>NZ_PIOB01000009.1 GCF_002909255.1 Arenibacter hampyeongensis | reverse complement strand
TAAAACAATTTGCAATCAAGATTTTGGATATCGATTTTTATATTGGACTTTATGAAGGGGTATTTTTAAAATATTCTTCAATCACGGATTTTTAAAATTGCTTGATGAGAATTTGATTTTAAAATTTATTTTAATCCGATTTATTTTTTCCTATTATTAATATGCCCCCAATTTCAATTTTGGGATTATTATATATATGTAATATAATATATATTAATTTTAATGGTGTGAAATTTGAAAACATCAATAAAATCAATACTTGAGAGTAAGTATTAAAAATATTTTACACTATTAAATTTAATGTAGTGAAAATTTTAATCCCTAATAAAAAAAGCGGTTATGAGCGTTTTTAAAAAAATCCTAAATTATCTTCATCAAGCGATTTATTCTTAAATTTTTTCAGCCGGATTTCTACGATATTGTATTACGAGTATTAGTCCAAATATTTGGTTTTTTAAAGATTTTTCGTAAAAACAGTGTTTGTCAATGCGCATGTTTAGTGGGTTAATTTAACTCAATCTAATGGAAAGAATGTGTGCTTTTTTTGAATTTTTAAAAAAAACGAAATATGACAACGATAAATAAAGCAAGAACTAAAAGGAGGGGTAATGCATTACTTGAAACCTATATAAGGGAAAATAAAAACACATTACCTCCATTTCAGATTTTTGTAAATGACTTTTTCGATATTACTGATCACTCCAAGAATAACAAGACAATTGTTAAAGAAGTGATTTTGGTATTGAGGGATATATACAGCGAATTTGAAAAGCGACCAGAGATATCAATTCTCTATAAGGTCAAAATCTAAAATATATATCGGGTTCGACATAGCCCGATATTCTTTTTGTTTGTAAGGTTTACAGGCAATTCCTTTTTTCCATTGATATTTCCCCCCTCTTCCCGTTGGGGGGAATATATTATTATTCTACCATCTTCATAAAGCCATTTTTTACATTGTTTCTATAGGCTAAAACACGCTTAATGAGATGATTGGAGCTATTGCCTTAAAAGTGAAAATACTGTGTGTAAAGGCGAATAAAAAAAGATTATAACAAATATAATTAATAACAGATTCTCATGAATCACTAAAACAATCAAAACTATGAATGCACAAACGGAAGAAAAAACAAGCAATCACTATTACATTTACCATGGCAAGCGATTCGACAATATGAAAAGTTGTAGACTGTCAATAGGAAATGGAGTAACGGTAGGCGAATTCAAAAAACTACTAAAAATGGGAGTTGTTATAAAATATAACTTCCTATAAACAATATAGATTAACGAAAGATGCCCGAAAACATCTAGTAAACCCAAATTTTATGAAAACAAAAAAAAGACCTAAACAAAATTTTGACATAAATCACTTAACAATAAACCTATGTAATCTATCGCCAAGTCAAAAACTGATTTTAGCAACAGTCTTGGAGCTACATAAGAAAAATTGCAAAATGGAATATGTTAGTCTACTTAATGAGGATTTATATAAAGGTATTGGATTATCAGAAAATACTTTTATCAAACACAGACAATCCTTGATTGACCAAAATTATTTTGATACAAAAAAAATTAGACAAGGAAAATCCTTTACACTACAGTATCGACCTAATTGGAGTAAACTACAAAAACTTGATTTCATAAAGCCGAGTGTAGAAAATGCCTATGCCCTACCCAAAAAGGAATATAAATCCAAGGTGAATTTCAAAAAAGGAGATTTAATCACTATGGAAAATAGGGATAGATTAAATGACGATACCTCCTACATTTATGAGTTAACAACTTATGAAAAAGATAAACAAATAGGTAGTCCACAAGAGAGTTACACATTTGGAAAGCAATTAAAATTAGCGGTTAGGAGCAATGACAATTTCTACCAAAGAAATGGATATCATCAAGAAGAATATAGATATCTAGAAACTAAAAAATAAACAACATGATGAAAAAAATAGCATTAACACAGAACGACAGAAGTAAAAAAGATTACGAAACCAAAGTTAGGAAGGTTCTAAATTCAATCAATGCGGTAATAGACCAATGCAAGAAAGTATTAAACTTGGATATCTCTAACGTAAGTGATGCAGTACAATATATCGAGCAGTACAAAGTAGAAAAAGATTTGTACGACAGAGGTACCAAATCCGCTATTCAACATAGGATATATAAACCCCTTGTAGATAGCTTCGTTAAAACCCATCCAGAAATAAATAGGGATACGACCATGAGCCTATTTATTAAAGAACAACACACGCAGGATATCGACAGCATAGCAAAACAATGTTTGTCCATCAATCAGGAGTTAGGAAAAATGAATATTGGAATCGGTTTTGATACCCTTGTACTTAATGGGGAGTTTGTAAACAATTCAAAAATCGATACTAAAATAAAGGATGCGACTACAATCTATTGCACCAACACCAAGCAAGTTGAGGTTAAAAGAGTTGCAGAGGAATTGCAGGAAATCATCCATAAAGCAATCCGATTAAAAATAGTATCTAATACAATACTTGGCCATAACCTAGGCAATATAATTGATGTATCAACTGGCGATATAAATTTCCAGTACATTAGGAGAATTGGTGGGTAGAAAAACAATAGGTATTAGCGAGTTTTAAATTACAAAGGTCAATATATACAAAGTGCACCAACCACTTTGTTATACCTTATTAAAACAAGCTACAAATAGCCCTATGAGAATGATACTTTCATAGGGCATCAAATGTATTTCCTATAATTCATGTTATTTTTTAGTTAGTAAGTCGGAGGGAGACGAGCAATCCAATCTCTCCGATATCTAAAAATGCAAAACGATTAAGGAAATTAAACAAAATCAGTTCCAAGCAGTATGCAAAAGTGAATGGAACACATAGGAAGACAGTAGGAAGGAATTAAAGGTCCTTCCTTCTTCCAATTCAAAAAATAATTCAACCTAGCTAAAAATAAAAAAGGCAAAAAGCAATAATACCATCCATAAAGACCAATACAATATCCCGTAGAGGAAGTATAGTCAATACATGGGTAAGGTATAAGGTTTTTATATAGGTTTTTCCAAATAGTTTTTATCGAATTTTTTTGAATTAAACGCATATTAATAGTTAGGATTCGATACTAGTTTTTAATCATGGCTTTTGACGATGAACTTTAAATGATATAAGATAAGTAACTGATTTTTAACGAATAAGGATTTTGCAAAAAGTATTTCAAAATGGATATTGGACGAACTTTTTTAAAAATTTTTATGAATTCCAACTGATTTCGATACAATGTTTGGATACAACCACACTTAACGATAAATAAATAATTTCAACATTATGGAAGAACCACAAATAAAAAGGCGAGTAGGAAGACCGAGGAAGGATAGCTACAAAAAACCATCTGATGTCCTTATCAGAAAATCTATTGCAAAAGCATTGGAAGCATACTTCACTTCCGATATGTATGCAGAAGATATGGCTTTGGGAAAAATGGGTGAGAAAAGAATGAAGGGGCATTTGGATTTGCTACCCTACGTTTTGTCAAAAAAAGAATCAATTAGAAGTGTTTTAAGCGGACTTAATGACAAGGAGACCGAAGCACTCGTCGAACGTATTAAAGTGGAAATGAAATGAGCCTAAAGAACCTAAGAGAAAAAATTGAACAGCAAGAGGAATTAAGGGATGAAGCTAGTCCGATTGTATTCAAGAGTGATGGGAAATACTTCACCGATACTTCATACAGCGAAGAAGTACCCAAATCAGAGGTACAAGGAAAGGGGTTGACAACCATTCATTTTACAAAGCCTATTACCTTTTAGAGTACACGTTAAACCTATAGCGGTATATGATGGTTAACGTTCGTCATACAGCCAACAAAACGACCTAAAGGCTTACATAGCCTAAAGGTTAACAACAACAATTTTAATAAAACAATTTAAACAAAATGGTAGGAATATTTAAAAACGCCGAGATGAAAAACAATGGTACTTCAGACGGAAGATTAAAAAAAGTAATATCAAAAGCATTGAACGAATTAAAGACCGTCAATAGCTACGATAGAAAGAAGCAATGGAAAGATAATCAAGCAGTACAAGTGGAACAAGACGATAACCTTACACCAATCGAGATAAATTTTGTTAATCAGGTTAGCAAAGATATGACCGACGATGAGGTTAACGAATTGAAGCGAAGGATTGGCGACGATGAAAGTGGGGATTATGTTCGAAATTTTCAAAAACGTTCTATGGCAAGGTGTTTTTCAACAGGTAAGTTGGAAGCGATTAAAACCTTCGCGATAGACCTAGATTACCCTGCAAGGAATTTCAGGGCATTACACTCAAAGTAAACAAGTAAAAACAATCAATCATTCATTAAGCACCAGTATGCTCAATGAGTGGTATTTAATCATTTAATAATAATATATGTATAACTGTTCAGGAGTAATTTTAAGTGGTGTAGCAAAGGATTGCGAAGCCATTAATGCCTCAATTGGTGTAGACAAAGATTTAATTTTGGTAAACTATGATGACTTCGATAAGTCGGCTACACTAGCTACCATCGAGGCAGACAACACCAATGGAAACGAAGGTGGATTAACAAACATCGAGTTGAAAGAGGGTGCCATACAATACATTTTTGAAGGTACTGATTATTCAGTAGTTCCAAATGTAACCACAGAGGTAAAAGAAAATGGTGATTCATGGTTTATCCACGCAATAGGGTTTACAGTGTATAGCAAAAGTTCGTTAACACGAACTACTTTAGAAGACCTTGCGGAATCTAGAGTAATTGCAATCGCAGTAGATCGTTCAACAGGACTTTACGAATTGTTTGGAGCGGACCAAGGACTAAAATTATCTGGATTAGAGAGGGCATACGTAGGTTCTCAAAATTCAAATTTTTATTCCACCACCATTGCAACACCCGACATTGCTGTTGTTAGAGAATCCTCTATGGGTTATCTGGCAGTTGGGATTAATACAGCAGTTTAAAATAAAATTAAAGCACTCATAATGTAATTTTATTTCGAAGAATTCTATAGAACGACAGATTCTATAGGGTTCTTTTTTTTCTGATTGATTAACAAATGTGGAACTCAAAACTAAAGATGCAATTTAAGTTTATACTTTGATTGCTTTATAAAGTGAACATCTTGGAGCTTATCTAAAAACTTGTTAGTGGATTGATGGAGAGTCGTTGAGAACATCGGTGGGGAAAAATAAAAAGATATTATAGTTGCACGCATTATGATAATGTCCTGCGAGGCATCTTTGTAATACCTAACATAGTTCCCGGCCCAGGATTTACTGCGCTACCTAATTCAGAAATTCCAACGAAAAATCCGCTACTTTTAACTGTATTATTAGAAAAGTTAGAATTAGCAATATGAAGTTCATTTTCTTTTCCGTGAATATCAATTCCAATTGGTCGTAAATCTATGGCGTTAACTTCACAAACTTTGTCAGATGTCATTTTTGCCTTTATAACTATTGTATCTGCAATTCCAATTCCAATTTCTCTATTGATTTTATCATTGATTATAAATATTTCTGGATGAGAAGTTTTGCTTTCTTTAATTAATGGTATCCAAATATTATCTTTAATTTTTGCAAAAATCCAAATCTTTGGTATTACCCCATCCCCTATTAATATTGGTGCAAAGTCATTAATTCCAATTAATTTAGCACCACCCATTAATTTATTTGAACAAACGTTCAATTCATGCAATGGTATATAATTTTCTGGTAATTTATTTGTTGATTCCATATTGTGACTTTTCAAAGTGTTCTTTAATAACCTTAATTATTCTTCTTCTCTCATTAGGCACTAAGTAATGTATAATGTAGCAAATAATCATAAGCCCTAATGCCAAAAGAAATGCATAAACCTCCCAATTATCGAACGTAATATTTGGGTCGATTTTACTTCCAATTAGTTTAGATAACATATTGATAAAAAGACCAATTACAGCACCCAAAAGTGTAGTGGCTAAATTTAGAAAAACACTATTTCCATTTGTTAATTTATCAAAATCGTAACGCTCCAAAAAAAAGGGTTTTCTTTGAATTGTAATCAGTGGGTCAATCAGAACTTCACCATTAACAATAACAGGTTGATTAAAAATCTGTCCAGAATAATTTTGTTGTGGTAGTTTCAGCTTCTTTTTTTCAGGAGTTTTTTCCATGTTTGTGGGTAGTAATGGTATAAAAGCAATAATACTTAACAATAAATCTGAAATGTAATTATCACTTTGGCATCCTCTTAATCGTTCTAAGATAAAAAATTATTTCTACAAATAGATTATGATATATTTGTAATGAAGTCCAAGATTGGAATAATGAAATTCTGAAAATCTGATCGGGCATCTTAATTTCAATTAGAACCGTTAAAAAATTATATTAGATAAAATTTGTTTTAAACACTTATATAACAGCAATGAATAAGTTGACTAAATTATTGCTAGCCTCTTTTATAATGCTTTTTTTCAACTGTGGTCAAAAGAGATTAGATAACAGTAAGATTGATTTTGAGGTTCGGAAGATTGTTATTACTGATGGAGGAGATATTGAAAATCCAACCATTGAGAGAAAATCTGAAAAAGAAAAACAGCTTTATCTTTTCTATGAAGATGAAATTAAAATGTACCAAAAAGATCTTTCTAGAACATTTGATTTATTAGATTCATTAAGGGATTACAAAGAATTTTATCTTGAAAAAATAGCCAAACGTCATGCCGAAATACTGAAAAATGGCACCGATTATGACAAAGAAAATTTAGAAATATTTAGTCCAACTGCAGAAGACGAATATGAAGACATTTTAGGCTATAATGAATCGAGTCAGCGCTATACCTTCAAAAATTTGGATTCGGTTAATAAGCTATATGAAAGTGTGTCTAAAACAGCTTTATGCTATGAACTTGATTATGTAATAAGTGGTAAATCCCCATCATCGGAAAAGAATTTGATTCAAAATATACGAATTTGGGTGGATGAAGATTCGAATATTTTCAGACGATTGTGGTTAGACCTTCCGACAGAGGTAGAATAAAAATTTAGACACCATAAAGTATCTATCATGAATATATTCAAAAATAACAATCGAAATGAATAGATATATCAAGGCAATGGAAATCGGATTAGCTAATGAAAAGGAAGGCATTAGCTATTTTGATTTATTGGATAAACTACAAATAGAGTTGGATTATTCTTTTAATAGTTCGGCAGAAGTAACATTCATGTCATGGTTCAATGAAAATTTTGAATCGCACAGCAAGGTTAACCTACACAATACAGACTACCAGACAGGTATGATACTATATTTAAAGAATAAGTATGGTGTTATAGATGAAATAACAGACCCAGGCGAAAAAAGATTTTTTAATTTTTTCCATTCATTTAGAAGTAAAAAATCTTTTTTAAAAGGTAATGCAGCAAAGCAATACTTAGATTATCAAGAACTACAGCAATCTGTCAAATCTGCTAATTCTGCACGCAATTGGGCTATTATTTCAATTATTGTAGCACTCTTTGCAATTGGTATAAGTGCCTATTCGGTAATATCTAGTTCCAATCCTCCATATGATGTAAAAATAATTGAGGATAAAACTAGAACCGATGACTTACAAAAGGAGAACAAGCAGTTAAAGGAGGAATTGTTTAAGGCTGAAATGATGGTAAAGGTATTGGAGGAAACAAAAAAGACTCCATTAAAAAAGTAAAAAGGTTTTGATGTTACTTTAGTATGCAATTAAGCTTAGCACGATATACTCTAAAACGCATAGAGCATTAAAAATATTATTAAGAGCATTTGTTAATCTCTCCAGCTTCGGGTTTATTCTGTATGATTAATTCCAAATCTAGCTCGTTTGAATAATTTTTTTCCATCTTCGGTGAGATTATATCTATCTGCACCTCCGGACAGAGCTTGGTCTTTATGAGATATAAGTCCATATGAAATCAAATGGTCAACCCTAGGGTCACCTTTGTCTATATATTCAGCCTTATTTATACGTACAGCTAGCTTTCTAAAGAAATCGAGCAAATCACCACTTTTTAAAGCATCATGCAAAATTTCAATTTCATCAAGGTCATTTCCATTTTTATCCAATTTATTTTTTTGGGCTTCTTCATTTTTTTGTTTGGAAGCTTCAAAAATTTCGTCTTCTAAACTTTTGATACGAACTTCAAGCCTAGACTTCGACTCTCTTTCTTGGTCAAGTCTTAATTGTAATTTGTCTCTATCATTTCGAACCTGTTCATGTATGGATTTAAGAACAATTGACTTGGAATCCGTATTTTTATAAACCCAAGGTTTTATTTGTTCTTCTGAAATATTTATAATTACTCTAGCCATATTCAGTACTATGTAGGTAATTATAAGAACTAGAAAAGTCAATGCTATATTCCATAAAATACCTTCCGTGAAGGAATGGGTATTATAGTAGCCATTTATAAATTCAATTTTATCCTTCAATTTATATGAATTATCAAAATTGAAAAGAGAATATATCAACTCCCAATTTCTAATAAACCATATAAAAATATATGTTCCTAAAAACGGATTTCTGGTTTTTTCTCTAAAATTGTCCCCGAAAGATACTAGGAATTCTTTAATCATTTTGTTTTTATGCAAATGGTGTGAAGCGGGGGACTCGAACCCCCATAACCCTCTGTCCTAAAAAGTCTAATTTTCGACGGCTATTATTATTCCAAAGCAAAGGCTCCATTCTTCACACGAGGGTCGCTTCACGAATAAACATTGTCAATTTTTCCATTATTACAGATTTTATCAGTTCTATTAACACCATTACTAATGCGAAGAAAAGAAATTGACTGAGGTCAAATAGATATCCGGTTACTAATTCTACTTTACTACATAGGCTCTTATATATCTTAAAATGGTAAATCCTCCCAATCCACTGATTTACTCTCTACTTTTTTATTCTCCATATTAATAGTTTCCTCAATGGACATAATGAACTTTAGTGAATTGGTCACATTGTTAAAAATAAGCAAACTTTCGGAATAATTTAAAATCTGATTATCATGTGCTAAACTTCTATTGTTTCTAATATCATTAAATGCATCAATAACATGAATAGAATATTTTAGAATCCTTGCCGTCATTTCAGATTCAATTTTATTTTTAGCTACGATAAACCTAACGTATTTTCCGAAAATTGCATTTAGAGATTCGTCTTTTTTAATAACTATACTATGATTTTCACAAAGTTGTCTGATAAATTTCATTACATAGGTATGTAACCTATCTAAAGCAACTTCTGGTTCATTTTTATTTATACTCTCACGAATAGATTTGGCAAGTAAACTGAAATCTCTGTCATCTTCAACTTCTTGTATAACATCTATTTCACTGACAATTATATCAGACTTCAACCTCATAGAGATTTTTGTACATTCTTGGTGAAGTCTTTCTAGGGCATCATTTGTTTTGCGTTCGTTCATATTTACCTGAATGAGCCAATACTCTAAAAAATTTTCAATAAGAAGTCCAACAATATAATTAGATTCAAAATCCCAAAAAGCTCTTAATCTTCTAGCTTTTGATTCTCCATTTTTATAATACTTATCTTCTTCAATATTTATTTTTATGGAATCGTAAATAAAATCATGAAAGGTTCTATTGCTAAAATCCAATACATATCCTCCTTCCATTTCAAACATCTTTTCTAAATATCTCTTATCTTGATAGCTTAGGTCTGCCATTTAGTTTTTAAATTATTCCAAGCGTACGCTAATGAAAGTTACTGTTTGTAATCTACTAACTTTTGGGTTTGTCACTTCTTTTTTGGTTAAAGCTATTGTTTGATTACTAAACTAGCATTTTTAATAATTATAATGATTGCGACGCAAATATTAGTATCAATCTAAAATCTTACCATAGAACCATCATTGGGCATTTTGTCGATAATTTCAAGAATCTTTTTTCTCAAAAGATTTAACGGAATAATAACCTTTCTGGATTCTTGCTCATAAATATATAAATCATTAATGTCATATTTATTCAAGCCATCTAATGAAGTATAGGTCCCATTTACATTAATATATAACCTGTCACTATCCTCACTACGCAATTGTGTAAAACCTGTTTCCCACACAGAATTTTTGTTCATTTTAAATTGGTCTGGAAAAAAATTGATTATACTATAGCTATATATCCCATCCTTGTATTCGGTTAGAATACCGACCTTAATTTCGAAATTTGTTGCTCCTGCATCTTTAACTCCAATAGTTAATTTATACTTCTTTATTGGGCCAATTTCTCTTAATAGGGATATGCCTGTTGAATCAATTCTTAATACTGGATTGTCTGGAGCTATATATTTGCTTATTGGTTTGTTTTTAATATTGATAATCTCCTGATTAACGGTGTCTAATTGAAGTTCCTGTTTTTTAAAAGCTGTGGAAATATCGTCAAACAGTTTGTTACTTATGGAATCGACACCATTTTTAATTCCATCTGTAATTTTGTTATCCCTTAAATCTCTTTCCTGTTGTAATTTGAGTACTTGGTTTCCGTTTTGCCTTTGATTATTTAATTCTTGGCATATGAGTAATCCAGTTATAACTAAAAGTATAAAGACTACAATTTTTCCTCTCGTTGTTAATCGTTTTAATATGTTATGATGTCTGTTATCAGTTAATCCTCCTTTAGTGGTCTCAAAGGTTAGCCAAATGGTCATTACAGCTAGGGCAATTACAAATATAAGGTTAGGAACTGTGAAACTCATGAAGTAATGTCTGTAGCCAAATTTATTCTTTTTCTTTTATATGGAGTTTAATTATGTTAAAATTAATGTTTAAAAAATTCTATTTCGCCACCTCTAGCATCCTCAATTTTACCTTCTTCACAGTAACAAAAGCCTTTTTGGTATATTTGGATACTTTATTCATTGATAGACCGTCATTAATGAGTTCTACGATGTCTTTATGACGAGTTAGGTAATCTTCATCAGCCATTACCGCTCCGACCTTACGCCCCTTATAAACACCTTTTGCCTTAGCGATTTTTATACCCTGATTTTGTCTTTCCTTGATTGCCTCGATTTCCAAACCTGCAACTGAACCAAGTAGGTCAATAATCATTTTGGCTATACTATTCATTGAACCATCTTCATTAAGCAATTCCATTCTAATATTTTCCGCAAAGATTTGTACACCGTTTTCGATAAACCAATTTAATTGCTTCTGCATTTCAACTACGTTCCGCCCTAGCCTATCGACTGAATGAATAATTACGTAATTGATTTTGCCATTTTCGATATCCTTATTCAATCGTCTTCCCGCTGGTCTTTGGTCAAATGGAATTAAACCAGATATCTTATCTTCATATAGTACCGTGTTTGAATCTGTTTCACGTTGTCTGTCGGCATTTTGCTCTATGGATGATACTCTGATATACTTAGCCTTTTTAACGATTGTTAACCACTGTGTTTTGTTAATTGAATTTTTCATGCTATTAATATTTAGGTTTGTAATTATACCCTAAACATACATGACTTTATGAAGGTATGCTACTGATTTTCAATATATTGTATAAAAAAAACCTCATTAAATTAATAATGAGGTCTATTATGTTTGTTGGCTTAAATGAAAATTTTAGAATAATTTTGGATCAAACTTTTCCGAGCTAATTTTGACTAATATCTCTGAATAATGTTGGATGTAATTAATAATTTTTTCTGGCGAAAATATTTCGTTCTCTTGCAATCTTAGGTTAATTTTTAATGCCTTCAAGAGAGTAGATAAATCGTCAGCAGTTTTTTCAATCGCTTGTATTTGAAATTCTGGCATTGTTTCTTCATCTCTAAGGTCTCGATTTATTACATCCATTAATTTTTCATCAAATTCATTCAACTCGATAGATTTTCTGTTAAACATATTTACTTCACTTACTTCACTTACTTCACTTACTTCACTCATAATGTAGGTTAAATTTTAGCATAATTGCGTTGTTGCAATTATGAGTGAAGTAGAACAAAACCCAAACTAGTTTATTGTTACCAATACACTGATAAAAAATAAATAAATATTAAACGCTTATTTAGCCCAATGTTTAAGGGGTTTTAATGAACTATATATGAAGTAGAGTGTTATTTAAAATCCTGTCATAGGCCCGTGCCGAAAGATTTAAGCGTTCCATGGCATTTTTTAACAGCTCCTTGGAAGGATCGTCCATCTTACAATATTTGCGTATGTGCTTGGTATTCATCTGGGCATTGTAATGAACATTCTCCATTTCCTCAAAGCGCTGGGTCTGAATTTCCCTAGCGGCCGTAACCCTCTTCCTGATTTCAACACTACTCTCCCCTTTTCGTTCCTCGGACAGTTTTTCAAAAGGTACAGGGGTAACTTCTATATGTATATCGATACGATCCAATAAGGGCCCGGAAATCTTGCTCAAGTACCGTTGCATCTCAGCCGGTGAGGAGGTAACCGGGGCATCTGGGTCGTTAAAATATCCCCCAGGACTCGGATTCATACTGGCCACCAACATAAAACTGCTTGGATATGTAACGGTAAATCGTGCCCTGGAAATGGTAACTTCCCTATCTTCCAAGGGTTGTCTCATAACTTCCAGTACGCCTCTTTTAAACTCGGGCAATTCATCCAAAAACAATACTCCGTTATGGCTCAGCGATATTTCTCCCGGTTGTGGATAGGCCCCGCCACCGACAAGGGCGACATCTGAAATCGTATGGTGGGGACTTCGAAATGGCCTTTGATTCATAAGTCCCATATTCTTGATCTTTCCTACTACAGAGTGAATTTTGGTAGTCTCCAAAGCCTCATGTAAGGTCATAGGTGGCAATATGGAAGGTAGGCGTTTGGCCAACATTGTCTTCCCGGCACCTGGAGGGCCTATCAGGATAATATTGTGTCCGCCTGCAGCAGCTATTTCCATACAGCGTTTTATGCTCTCCTGCCCTTTAACGTCGGAAAAATCGAATTCCGGGAAATCCAGGTTTTTATAAAATTCTTTTTTGGTGTCGATTATCGTCTGCTCCAAGGGAGTATCCTTGTCAAAGAAATCTATGACTTCTTTTATATTGTCTATGCCATATACTTCCAGGTCATCCACGATAGCGGCTTCTCGGGCATTGTCATTAGGCAAGATAAACCCCTTAAATCCCTCCTCCCTTGCCTTAATAGCTATGGGCAAGGCTCCCTTTATAGGCTGCATACTGCCATCCAGGGAAAGTTCTCCCATGATAATGTATTTTTCAATGGACTCGGATTTTATCTGATTGGAAGCGGCCAAAATACCAATGGCCAAGGTTAGATCATAGGCCGAACCTTCCTTGCGAAGATCGGCAGGAGCCATATTTATGGTAATTTTTTTTCCAGGGATTTTGTATCCATTGTTTTGCAATGCTGCCGCAATTCGATAATTACTCTCTTTAATGGCATTATCTGGTAAACCTACTAGATGGTAGCCAATGCCTTTGTCGATATTTACTTCAACTGTGATCGTTGTTGCCTCCACCCCAAAAACCGCACTACCATATACTTTTGTAAGCATTTACCTATTATTTTTTTAAATGTAAGTAAATAAAATAAATTTTTAGGTGTTGATAATGGGCTAAATTAGAGGGTGTTGGAATGTATTTTTAATGAAAGGGTGGAACTTTAACTGTAAACTGCCCTAGGACACTTTACACTTCAAGCAACGGATTGCCACGATCTGCCTGCCAACTATCAATAACTTCTTAACAACCAATGTCAACTGCAACTGCCAATTGCTCACCATTCAATATACATTAAATGTGTCACTGCCCACTGCAACTGCCGACTTTTAATTAGATTTTATAGTTGGCATTGCAGTATATAAATTATTTTTTAGGCTCAAAAACCAGTAAGGATTTTTGGGTTTTGATAATCTCCTCTTTGTTCATCATCATTTTTCTGAATTTTCCCTGATTGTACATTTCGGCCTGATCATCATAATGTTCGCTGAACGGATTTCCCGATTGTCCCGTGGGAAGGATACTGGTACTATTTTCAATATCCGAAAAGTCGATTACCCTTCTTGTGGAAGGACCGGAGCTAACTGGGTAAAAGCCGGTTTCATCGTATTTAAAGTACATATTATTGATGACTTCCCTTGTTCCGGAAACTGGAAACGGCCCTACATTGAAAAGAGACCTTAGGGCTTTGATTTGTCCTATGGGATGCCCGTGCTCCAAGGTGTGCAGCTTATTCCATGTCCATTTATTGGGGTCCTTGCCAAATTCTTCTTCCATAGACTGGTAAGCCTGTTTAAAGGAAAAGTTTACTCTTTCTTTTTTTGTTTCTACACTGTCCGTGGTGGTAATATCGTCCCACCATACTGAGGTTTCCTTTTCTGCCATATGGGCTATTAGGCGTTTGTGGAAGTGGGTATCCAGCATTTGACCAAACATCTCTGTCCCCAGTTCATCCTCGAAAGTATTCTTCAATATAAAATATATCCAACGATGGTAAATACCGGGTTCTATTTGTTGCAATTGACTACTGCCGTCCCATAAGTTTAATTTGTCCAAGATAGCGATTTGCTTTTCGTTCATTTGCTCCACTTCCATGCTTTTGGATAAATTGGTAACCACTTCGGTATATACCCCGGAGGTATCATCCAACAACATCTCCTGAACGTCCTCTTTCTCCCAGTCATCCTTTGGCTCTAAAAGTGATACAATGCGCTTAGCCCTATCTTCGGGCAAGTAATAACCAGGGTAAAATCTACCATTTATTGTGTCGGGCTGATTGTTGGCTGAATACACATAGTTCCAGGATGGATTAATGGCCATGGGATTTTCAGAAAAATCCAAATATCGTATGGGCTCGTCCTTTCCCAAACTACCTTCCAAAATAAACTTGGTATTGGTGCTATCCGGCATTTCATATAATTTTGCCGTAGCAAACCATGCAACATTGCCCATGGCATCACCATACATCATGTTTAAACCGGGGGCGTGTATATTGGGAAGTGATTCTCGGAATTCGGATAAATTTTGGGCGTGCGACATGCCATAAAGTGCATCCAAGATTTTATTTTCCATTTTTGTATAGATCCAGGACATGGCTATTGGGCGTTTATCCTTTACCTGATCGGCAATACCGTTTAGTATTGGACCGTGATTGGATTTTTTATAGGTGAACATGACATCCTTCTTCCCTTTTACTTTAATAGTTTTGGAAATAACTTCATATTTTTTCCAACCAGAGGGTGTTTTATAGGAGTTGCTGTCATTCTCATTTTCCTCCTCATAGTAGAAGTCTATATCGTCGTTCTCGAACATTGTAATCCCATATGCCAACTTCCTGTCATGGCCCAAAATGGGAAATGGGACTCCGGCCAAATGATAGCCATACTTTTCGTAGTTAGGGGCATTTAAATGTGCCTCGTACCAAACGGAAGGTTGGGCAAAGCCAATGTGGGGATCGTTGGCCAATATAACTTTGCCATTATTAGTTTTATTTGGGGCTATAACCCATGAATTGCTCCCTTCAAATTGAGGGACGGGAAAACCTTTTAACACTTCGGAAACGAGGCTGGCCACCTCATTTTTAATTGAGTCGCGAAGTGTAGGTTTGTAATTTTTTATCAATGTTGAATTGGGATCGGTGTCCAACCCCAAATCAGTTAAATAATCAGTTCCTAATTTGTTCTTGATGTTGGTAAGTAGAGGATCGGTCTTATGGGCCATGGCGAAATCAAAAGCCATATAGCCAATGGTATTAAAGATATCCTTCAGTGCAAATGGTGTTTTGTCCAGACCGGTAAGATGAAATTCAATAGGCGTAGGACCTTCTTTTATATATTGATTTATTCCGTCCAGATAGGCTTGTGATAGTTGAACTATGGGGCTGTTTTTAGAAATCATTTCCACAGTCTTTGAAGAGGCATCATCTATGCCTAAGGACAAAAAGAATTTGTCAGTCTTTAGCATGTCCTCACCAAAAATTTCCGAAAGTCCCCCTTTACCAATTCTACGCAACAATTCCATTTGCCATAATCTGTCCTGTGCATGTACATACCCCAGACTTCTTAGGGCATCCTCCTCGGAATTTGCATAAATATGAGGGATTCCAAAGGTGTCGAAATAAACTTCCACCTTGTTGTTTAGCTTGTCCAATTCCTTGGTTCCAGTATACTCTGGATAGTGTTTGTATATGTATACAGCACTGCTAAGGGCCAGAACAACCGCGATTCCCAAGACTAACCAAAGTAACTTTTTAAATACTTTCACATTAATATGTTTACCTAATTAAAGGTATATTAATTTGGGGTATAAAAAAAGTACCTCTGGAGGTACTTGTAATTTTCTTATCAGAATATTCTTTCAGAATTTTAGGGCTTTAACAGGGTAAATTCAATTAAAGAAGTATTGTAAACTCGATGGGTTTGTTTTTGAAAGTCCTCAGCCTTTGCTTCAAAAATATTGTCGACATAGGTCTGTGGGTTAATATCAATATATGGAAACATAGTACTTTGGACCTGAACCTGAAGTTTATGCCCTTTTTTAAAAGTATGGAATACATCCTGAAGCTGAATATCTACCTGTGTTACTTCACCTGGTATAAAAGGTTCTGGTTTTGAAAAATCATTTCTGAATCGGCCCCTCATTGATTCGCTGCGCACCATTTGATGATAGTTGCCCATTTTTAAATACAACTGGGTTTCCTCATAGCTCTCGTGATCGGGAGGGTAAACGTCTATTACTTTTACTATCCAATCCGCATCGGTACCTGTGGTGGAAACACTGAGTTTTGCCATAATATCACCGGCAAGGGTTAGTGGCTCCTTCAAAGGTTCGGTCTCAAAAACCAAAACATCGGGTCTGCGGGCTGCAAAACGTTGATCATCTGTCATGAACTTACGCGGGGTAAACACCATTTTTATGTCTTCAGAATAAGGCACCGGTTTTTTGGGGTCACTAACAAAATCCTGAAAGGAATACTCCCTAGTTGCAATTTGTCCTAGTCTCTGGTTGCGTTGTAGGGAATATGTTTCTTTGGTGGTGTTCTTGGGCGGCCAGCTGTCAAAGGTTTTCCATTCTTTGGTTCCAGTATCAAAAACGTAGGCTTCCGGCAAACCCTTGGTCCCACCCTCCCCTTTTAGAAAGTGATTGAAAAACTTGGTTTCAATATTTTCCTGATAGAACTTGGATATATCATCCCCAAAATAAACATTGCCAATGGCCTGGCGTTTTGTTTCTTTGGACCAGTCCCCATGGCTCCAGGGACCCATAACGATAGTGTTATAATTGGAGCTATTTTTTTCTATATGTCCATAGGTATTTAATGGTCCGTAAAGATCTTCCGCATCAAACCACCCCCCTACGGTCATCACTGCTGGCTTAATATCTTCCAAATGCTGGATTATTCCGCGCTTCTGCCAAAAGTCATCATAATTTGGGTGCTCTTTTAATTGTTGCCAAAATACATTATCCTCCTTATAATACTTATCCAAATTGGATAATGGGCCGGCATCCAGAAAGAACTGATATTGGTCTTCCGTCCCCAATTCAGGGAAAGTATACCATTCTTCGGTAGTGGGTTGGTCTTTCATATAGCCAAATACCGCCGTAGCCTTCCAATAACTTAGTAAATATGCGCCGTTATGATGAAAATCGTCAAAAAAGAAATCGCCGATTGGAGCTTGAGGTGAAACCGCCTTTAGTGCGGGGTGGGCATCCAGTAGAGAATAGGTAGCATAAAATCCGGGATAGGAAATTCCCCATACACCTACATTGCCATTGTGATTCTGAATATTATTGATCAACCATTCTATGGTGTCGTAGGTATCCGATGCCTCATCTACTTCCCCTTCTTTTTTGTTTGGAATATAAGCCCTCATATTGTCGTAAACACCTTCACTGTTCCATCTGCCCCTTACATCCTGATAAACCACGATATTGCCTTCTTTCATCATTTTTCTATTGGGAGATATTAGGGCTTTATATTCATTGGAACCGTAGGGTCTACAGCTGTATGGCGTCCTGGACATTATAATGGGATACTTCTTGGAAGTGTCCTTTGGAGAATAAATGGTGGTATGCAATTTTATTCCGTCCCGCATAGGAATGGTGATTTCCTTTTTGTTGTAAAAATCAGTGGGGTTATAGGTATCAACTACTCCAGTCTTGGTTTTATTTGTGGAAGCTTGTATCCCTACTCTTCCACACGATACCAGGATAATAGCTGATAAAATAAATATAATCTTTCTCATGAAGGTTGAATTTGTTTTAGTTGATCCTGTAGAATTTTCTCCCAATTTCACGATTGTTTTTTCTTCTTAGGGACATGGTATAATTGCCAAATCAGCAAGAACACTTTCATATGGGTCTAATTCATTTATTCTGCCCCAATTCCTTAAAATTACTTACCCCTTTTGTTAACCACTCCTTATAGGTGTCCCGATCCGTATATTGGACGGCACTATTCAAAATTTCCATATCTGGTGAAAGAATCACATAATAAGGTTGTGAAGCTGCGTTGAAATTTAAAGTTTGGAAAGTACCCCATTTTTCACCAATGGTATTGATTTTTTTAACACGTCCGGATTCGTATTTAAAATTGAATTGTTCCTCTTCGGGCAATTCCTTTCTGTCATCTATGTACAGCGATATTAAAACATATTCGTCTTTAATTATAGGATAGATATCCGGCTCGCTCCAAACTGTTTCCTCCATTTTTCTACAATTTACACAGGCCCAGCCCGTAAAATCCAGAAGTACTGGTTTGTTCACTTTTTGGGCATAGGCAAGGCCCTTGTCAAAATCCTTAAAACAATCTATTCCCAAGGGACAATCGCTCTCTGTTTCAAAAACACTGTAGAAATGAGGTGGTGGAAAACCGCTCAACAATTTTAAATCGGTAACTTTCGTTAGGCCCAATATCAGATAGACGGCAAAAGCGGTACTTAGAATTGCGGTAAGTTTTCGACCAGACGACAAGCCTTGTTTTGGTCCGTCATGTGGAAATCTAAATATGCCAAATAGGTATAGGGAAAGCAATACAAATAAAAGAATCCAAATCCCTAAAAAGATTTCCCGTTTAAAAAATCCCCAATTGCCTACTAAATCGGCATTGGAAAGAAATTTAAAAGCCAGCACCAATTCCAAGAACCCAAGGGTAACCTTTACCGTTGTCATCCATCCTCCAGATTTTGGCAGGGAATTTAGCCAGGCAGGAAACAAGGCAAAAAGGCCAAAAGGCAAGGCTAGGGCGACTCCAAAGCCGACCATTCCCATGGAAAGGTTGGTAGCCACGTCCCCATCGGCCAAAGCAGTGCTTCCCAATAACCCTCCTAAAATAGGACCTGTGCAAGAGAAGGATACAATGGCCAAGGTAACTGCCATAAAAAAGATGCCAAAAGCACCTCCCACCTTATTGGAGGCCGAATCCATTTTATTTGCCCAAGAACTAGGCAGGGTTAATTCATAATATCCAAAAAACGAAAAAGCAAAAAATATGAATATGAGAAAGAAAAATAGGTTTAGCCAAACGTTGGTCGCAATGGTATTCAGTATTTGTGAATCTACCGAATCGAACAGATGAAATGGCAAACTCAATAAAAAGTAAATAAGAACGATAAAAAAGCCATACAGTAAAGCATTGGCAATCCCCTTGGACCTATTTCCTCCCTGCTTGGTGAAAAAAGAAACCGTTAGGGGTATCATCGGAAATACGCAGGGTGTTAGAAGTGCAATCAATCCACCTAAAAAACCCAACACAAAAATGGTCCACAATCCCGATTTCCCATTCACTGCATTATTATCTCCGTCAATCAACAAGTCCTTGTTCTTAAGGTCCAGCAGTAGTGCATAGCTCATGTCCAGACTGCGTTGATCAACGATTTGCTCCGCAATAATCACTTCCCCATCGGTCAAGGAAATATGGAATATTTCATCCTTTGGGATACAGACCTCCTTACAGATTTGATAAAACAAGCCAACCTCGACCTGAGTGACCTTCGGGTTAAGCAATTTTATTTTTTGGGTAAATACGGCCTCGTTCTTAAAGAAGGTTTCATCTACCTCAAAAATGTCTGAGTATTCGGTTAGTGTCTCGCTTTCTGCTGTGCCTCCCACCAATTCGTATTCCTCACCCACTTTTTCAAAAGAAAATTCACTTGGCAAGGAGCCATTTTCATCCGTAAATTGTGAAAAAATGTGCCAGCCGTCATAAATATCCGCCTTAATGATCAGGTTGTACTCGGTATCGGATATTTTTTCTGCCTCATAGGTCCATACCACCGGATTTTCATCCGATTGGGAAAATCCCAGGAAAAAACCAAACACCATCAAAAACAATCCTAGTATATGCTTCATTATTCGAAAATGATCTTTAATATTTCTTTAGTTCTTTCTGTAATTTTAAAACGGTCATCGGCGCGTTTTCCTATGACCCAAACAATATCATTTCCAGAACACAACAACCATTGATTTTCTTTGGCAAAGATATCCATCTTCTCATCCTTGAAGTATTTTGACACCTTTTTCTTACCTAACATTCCAAGGGGGTAAAAATAATCCCCTTTTTCGCATTTACGGACAGTTAGGGGATACTTTAACTTTTCTTTATCTACGTAAACTGATTTTGGGGAACTCTCCCCGATCGATTTTACCGTACTAAATTTTAAAGAAATAGGTTCTGCCAATATCTCTTGGCCCTCTTCAATATTAACAACCTTAGTATCCTCCTGTTCTTTAGGTTTTAGCAATAAAAATTCCCGATCTTTCAGTAGTCTATGAGTATTGGAATGTACCTCTTTTCCACTATTGGCACTTAGCAAATCGTAAATGTCCTCCCATTGTGTAAAACCGTACTCCCTAAAGAAATGAAATAGATAGGCTTTTGTAGGATTCAGAGCCAATAGTGTGGCTGCTTTTATCTTTACTACCTTTCCCAATTTACCAAAAAGTTCCTTTTTTAAATGGATGATATGGGCGGTTGATATTTCTTGGGTCTGTCCAAGATATTCCTGTGTCTTTAGAAAATTACTTAAAAAATTGGGGTTTAGTTCCTTTAATTTTGGAATTATATTATGGCGGATGTTATTCCTTAAATATTTTGTGTTTTCATTACTGGCGTCTTCCCTCCACTTCAAATCGTGATCTTCGGCATAGGCTACAATTTCAGCTCTAGAAAATGCTATTAAGGGTCTGGATATGGTAGCAGTGCGCGATGGTATCCCAGTTAGCCCTTCAATTCCAGTTCCTCTTGATAAGTTGATAAGAAAGGTTTCCAAACTGTCATCTGCGTGGTGTGCCGTAACCAGGGTCTTAATATTATTCCCTTCCATTATTTCTGAAAACCATGTATAACGGAGGTCCCTTGCTGCAATTTGCAAGTTCGTTTTATGTTTGGCAATGTATCCTAAAGTATCAAAACTGGTTACAAAAACATCCTTGGCGAAGGACGCAGCCAAAACTCTTACGAGTTTTTCGTCCTTATCACTTTCCGCACCGCGTAATTTAAAGTTGCAATGCGCTATTGCGAAATCCATTTTAGAGGAAAAACACAAATGGGCCAGAACAATACTATCGATGCCGCCACTGCAGGCCAATAGAAACTTGCCTTCTCTTAGATGGGGAAAGTACAGGTTTATGTGATTACTAAAATTATCTAGCACAACGCTAATTTACGTAACAAAAATGACTGCAGCTATATCTGGCCGTAGAAGTCGTTGATCCTGTTCCTTAACCATAAGGCAATCAAATCCATAGTACCCTTACTACCAACATCTTTATGTAATTCATGATAGCCATCCTCAATTAAATGAAGCTCGGTTTTGCTGGAATTTTTGTGTAATCTTTGTGTTCCACGGTAGTCAATAATTTTGTCTCCAGTGCCGTGAAGCAAAAGGGTTGGGGTATTAAGCTTATGGGCATTATTTATGGCCCACTCGCCTGCTTCCATTATTGGAAAGGAATACATTGGGCTTACTTTATCATGGACCAAGGAATCCTCAATATACTTTTCTACTTCCTGGCCTATTCTGGAGATGTGCTGTGGATTTAAACCAGATGACATGGTTAGGGAAGGAAAAATTTGCAGCATCGCCTTTCCTAAGGTCATTTTCCATTTTGGAGGTTGAAAGGCCAATTTAAGATAAGGACTGGTAGCTACAATTCCGGCCAAATCGGATTTTATTCTCAAAGCATGGTTTAATACTAAATTTCCGCCCATACTATGCCCGTAAAGGAAAATAGGTTTATTGGGATTTAGTAATATAGTCTTTGCTATGATATTGTCCAATAGCTCCAACAATGCACTATAATTGGGACAATGACCGCGTTTTCCACCCGATTTTCCATGTCCAATATTGTCATAACCATAGACAACCAAATTTTCTTCCAAAAGTCTAGGGACAACATCGTCCAAGTATCTACTGGAATGTTCCCCAAATCCATGGACCAGAACAACAACACCTTTTATTATTTCCGGTCTGGTATACCAGGCATAAATTGGAAAGGCCTTGTAATGAAGATCAAGCATTTTTATATCCATAGCTCTTAAAATATAGAATAATACTTATACCAAGATTTATAAAAGGTCAAGGTAGACTGAAAATTGTTGATTAACAAGTATGACTAATTAATTTTCAAGCACCTGTCTCATGGCTTTTGCCTTTAGGAGGCATTCTTCATATTCTTTTTCTGGAATAGCCTTGGCGGTTATGGCGCTCCCGACTGAGAAGGAAACATATTGGGCTGTTTTGTTATATAGGATACTTCGGATAACAACGTTAAAATCAAAATCGTTTTCAGGGGTAAAATAGCCCACGGTACCTGAATAGAGCCCTCTTTTTGATGCTTCCAGGGCTTCAATTATTCTCATGGCGGAAACTTTAGGAGCTCCGGTCATACTACCCATGGGAAAGGTCTCCATTATAATATCCACGGGGTTTGCAGTGCTGGAAACCTCTGCGGATATAGTGGAGATCATTTGGTGCACTTGATCAAACGAATATACCTTGCACAATTCCTCCACTGCAACGGTTCCCTTTAAGGCACTTTTGGAAAGATCGTTTCTTACCAAATCCACGATCATAATATTTTCTGCCCTTTCCTTTTCATCATTCTCCAAGGTTTTTGCCAACGCAATGTCCTCGTTTTTATCCAAGGAACGCTTTGCAGTGCCCTTGATGGGTTGCGATATAATCTTGTTATTTATTTTTTTAATGTAACGTTCGGGCGAAGAGGATAATAGATATTTGTCGTTGATCTTTAAAAAAGTCGAAAATGGTGCCCGGGTAATGGAATTGAGCTTTTGATAGGTCCTTAATGGATCAATTCCTGTATTCTCGGCATAAAATTCCTGACAAAAGTTGGCTTCATAAATATCTCCCCTATGTATATGGTTGAGCATTCTACCTACCCGACTAAAATAGTCGTCCTTAAAAATTCTTAGTTTAATGCGTATGTTGGATTCAACTTCCAATACCGAGCTAATTGTATCTTTGATATTGGAGATGGACTCAAAATCTATTTCAATTTCATCTGCTACCATGTTTAGATAATGGAAGGTAACTTCAGTTTCCTCAATCATTATCAACTTTTTGGGCTGAAAAAAGTAAAGTTCCGGAAAATTTAACCCGTCTACATTAGCGGAGGTAAGCCGTTCAGTATCATTTTTTAGATCATAGGACAAGTAGCCAAAGATCCAATCCTTGGCGTTGGATTGGTATGTTCTTAAATCTTCAAAAGCATTTTGGGTGTCCGTTACGATCGATGTTAGCGCATCTACAGCAAGCACACCGTCAAAAGAGCTGTACTTGCTTTTATGTCCGTTGCTGTCCAGCCAAACAACCTCATAATATTGTTGCGACCAATGCAAAAGGGACCGCTTAAAAGTTATAATGTCCGAAACCTTAAATGATACCTTTTTTCGCAAAGATTATTAAATTTGTGATAAGAATATTTCCAAAGCGTTTTTATGGGCTATTGCAAGTTCAGGGTCGGTTATACCTTTTGCCTCATCAAAGGTATGATTAAAGGATGGTAAAGAAAAGGTGGCTACGACTTCTCCTCCAAAACGAGGTAGAATACCCTTGGTGACCTCCAAGGAGCCAATGGCTCCCCTTCTACCTCCGGAACAGGACATAAGTAAAATTTTAGTATCGGCGAGGTAGTTTCTGTCCACTCGCGATAACCAGTCCAATACATTCTTGAAATATGCGGACGGATTGCTATTGTGCTCGTTTACGGAAATAATCAATCCCTCGGCATGGACAATCTTGTCCTTTAGGCTCTTTAGCAAATCGGAATACCCTTCATTTCTTTCCAAATCCTCACTAAAGACCGGGAAATTATAATCTATCATGTCTATTAGGCTAATATCTTGATCACCAATGAGTGAGGTGGTATATTTCACCAATTTATAATTTATGGAGGTGCTGGAGTTGCTCCCAGCAAAGGCCAAAATACGAGACATCCGAAATTATTTATTAATTGAACAACGAAAATACCGTAAAATAGATTGAATTGCGAGGAATTTGTATAATTTTGCACGCGCAAACATCCAAAACCACTGTTATACAAGTATATAGGATGTATACCAAAGTAAATATGGGCAATAACAACCTGAGACTTTATTTTATTGATGCCATGAGGGCATGGGCAATCCTTATGATGTTACAAGGACATTTTGTGGACGGATTGCTAGACAATGCGTTTAGGGATAATTCCAATAGCGTATTTTCCGTATGGAAATATTTCAGGGGCGTTACGGCACCAGTATTTTTTACCGTATCCGGTTTTATATTTACCTACCTTTTAATAAAAGGAAACGATATTGGGTTAAACAACCCAAGGGTGAAAAAAGGGATTAAACGGGGATTGCAATTATTGGCAATTGGCTACTTGCTTAGATTAAACTTTTTTGGATTATTGAAAGGCCAGATTTATGGTTCTTTTTATCTTGTAGATGTATTGCACTGTATTGGGCTTTCTATTTTGGGCATTATCGGAATTTATCTTCTGACCATTACAAGAAACAAATATCTTTTCCCAGGAGTATTATTGGTTACCACTTTGGTTTTATTTGTATTGGAACCTAATTATAAACAATACGCCCATCATTACTTGCCAGAGTTATTGGCGAACTACCTTACTAAGGCCAACGGATCCGTATTTACAATTATGCCATGGTTTGGGTATGCAACTATTGGCGCTTTTATGTCGGTCTTGTTTACCAGATTCAAGAATTTCAAATATTTATATCCTGCTGCAATAGCCAGTTTTACTATTGTTGGCTTCGGTCTTTTGTTTTATTCTTCAGGTTTCTTTTTAAAACTATATAATTGGACGGGAATGCTTATTTTTTCGAAGGTTTATTTCAACAATTATCTGTTTATAAGATTAGGTGATGTATCCTTGGTTTTTGCCGTGTTTATGTTGTGTAGACGATTCATGAGTAATAATACCGTGCTGAAAATTGGTCAAAGCACCCTCTCCATTTATGTGATTCATTATATTATTTTGTACGGCAGCTTTACCGGTTTGGGACTTTATTACTTCTTAAACCACAGTCTTTCCCCTACTATTGTAATTCCAGGTGCCATTGTATTTATGCTGGCAACTACAGTATTGGCCCTGCAATATGAAAGGAACAAAGTTCATATAAAGCTACAATTGTCCAATGCTGTCAAGTTGGTCCAACTAAAAGGGGAGTCTTGGTTGAATAATGAAGGGCAACCACTATTAAAAGCTTTTGTGCTGAAAACTAAGGTGACGTTGACACGCTTATTTAGATTGGTAAAAAATTAGAAGTACTTTCATTTTCCTAATTGCTATTCCCTTATTTTCGCACAAAAAAATATAGATGAGCGATACGAATAAAAGATTTTCACCGATTGCGGTGGAATTGGAGAAAGATAAAAAATATAAATGGTGTACTTGTAGCCATAGTAGTGTTCAACCTTTTTGCGATGGTTCCCATAAGGCGGAAAACGCCACACCCCCTTTGGTCTTTATAGCAGAAGAGGATAAAAAGGCCCATTTATGTACCTGTAAACTGACCAAGAATCCTCCATTTTGCGATGGAACCCATAAGATTTAAATACAATTTGATTACTGATAAATAATACTTAGGGAATTACTATAATACAAAAGCCCCGTTAGACACAATCTAACGGGGCTTTTATTATCAACTTGTTCAATTATTATTTAAACATGCAAAGCTCTATTGTCCGTAGCTGCTAAAGCAGCTTCTTTTACGGCCTCGGCAAAGGTTGGATGTGCATGGCTCATTCTAGAGATATCTTCGGCGGATGCCCTAAATTCCATAGCGGTTACCGCTTCCGCAATAACATCGGCCATTCTCGCACCTATCATATGAACTCCCAAAACTTCATCGGTCTCCTTATCGGCCAATATTTTCACAAAACCATCCAGGTCCATACTTGCCCTAGCTCGTCCCAAGGCACGCATAGGAAACTGACCTACCTTGTATTCCACACCGGCTTCTTTTAGTTGCTCCTCCGTTTTTCCTACGGCGGCTACTTCAGGCCAAGTATAAACAACTCCAGGTATTAAGTTGTAATCTATATGGGGCTTCTGTCCGGCTAATATTTCTGCCACGAAACTTCCTTCCTCTTCCGCCTTGTGCGCCAACATGGGACCTCTTACAACATCACCTATGGCGTATATATTTGTTATATTCGTCTGTAAGTGTTCATTTACTGCAATGGTACCATTCTTTTCCAGTTTAACGCCGGATGCTTCAATGTTTAGCCCATCCGTAAAAGGCCTTCTGCCTACTGATACCAAACAATAGTCTCCGGTAAAGCTTATCTCTTCTCCTTTTTTATCCTCGGCTTTTACAATGACTTCTTTGCCCTTGGCCTCCACGGATTTCACCTTATGGGACAAATTGAATTTTACCTTTTGCTTTTTCATTACTTTCAAAAGTTCTTTTGAAAGTGCTCCATCCATCCCGGGAATAATACGGTCCATATATTCGATGACCGTTACTTCTGCGCCAAGACGTTTATAAACCTGCCCCAATTCCAATCCAATTACACCACCGCCAATAACTATTAAATGTTTGGGAATTTCTTTAAGCTTTAAAGCTTCCGTTGAGGTAATGACACGGTTCTTGTCCAATTTGATAAATGGCAAGCTGGATGGCTTAGATCCCGTGGCAATAATTATATTTTTGGCCTCAATGGTTTCTATTTTGCCGTCGTTCTTTATTATGTTGACATGGGTTGCATCCTTGAAGCTTCCAAGACCCTCGTAAACTTCTATTTTGTTTTTGTCCATAAGAAACCTGACTCCGCCACTGGTTTGGTCTACAACAGCTTGTTTCCTGGCAATCATTTTTTCAAGGTTTACCTTGATTTCTCCTGGAATTTCAATCCCGTGATCTTCAAAATGTTTCACGGCATCTTCGTAATGGTGGGAAGAATCCAATAAAGCTTTGGAAGGAATGCAACCTACGTTAAGGCAAGTTCCACCTAAAGCTGAATATTTTTCTATTATCGCAGTTTTCATTCCTAACTGGGCACAACGGATTGCTGCAACATATCCACCGGGACCTGAGCCTATTATGGCCACATCGTATTGGGTCATATTATTATTGTATTGAAAAGATTAATTTAATCATTGTAATGACAAAAATACAAATGTTTTGTAGTTGAACAACATTCATATTCCTTGGGATATGAACGTTTTATGGATAAAAGTTATTAAATGAATACTTCTGTAGTGCTTTTTACTTCATTGATTACAAAAGAACTTTGGGTACTTCCAATATGATTTATGGCGGTAAGTTTAGTAATCATGAACTCCCTGTACTCTTCCATGTTGGCTACGTATATTTTTAAGATATAGTCATAATCCCCACTGGTGTGATAACATTCGGCTACCTCATTTAATTTGAGTACCTCCCTTTCAAACCGGAGAACATATTCCTTGATGTGCTGAACCAGTTTAATATGGCAAAGCACGGTAAAGGCCTTGTCGACCTTCTTTTTATCTACCAAGGCTACATATTTGGTTACTACCCCCAACTTCTCGAGTCTTTTTATGCGCTCGTATATGGCCGTAACAGATAAATTTAATTGAAGAGCGTACTCTTTAGTGGTTTTTTTGCTATCATTTTGTAGCAATCCCAATAATTTAATGTCTATTTCGTCAAACTTCATGGTGATATATTTTCTTTGGTTAGGCCACAATTCCTCACATAGCATAAAAATAAACTAAATAATATACAATCTGTAGATTTATAATCTGCATTTTGTTTAATTGGTTGATTTATTGATTTTATACTGCTAGTTTTATAGTAAAATAAATATTTATTATGGAGTTTAAGGCATCTGATGATTTACAGGATTTACAGTATTTTGGTGAATATGGTGGGGTTAATCCCTCTATATCCGATTCATCGACCTATACGTTTTTATCGGCAAAGACCATGTTCGATACGTTCGAGGGCAATACTGAAGGCTGTTACCTTTACAGTAGGCACTCCTCCCCTTCCAACCTATATTTGGGAGAGGCATTGGCTGCTTTGGAAGGTACGGAAACTGCCAATGTAACCGCCAGTGGCATGGGAGCCATTAGTGCAGTGATAATGCAGCTGTGCAATGCAGGGGACCATATTGTTAGCAGCAGGACCATTTACGGTGGAACCTACGCCCTAATGAAGAACTTTTTAAAGAAATTTAATATTACAACATCCTTTGTGGATACTACAAAATTGGAGGAAGTGGCCATGGCCATTACCCCAAAAACAAAAATGATCTATTGTGAGTCTGTCAGTAATCCCTTATTGGAAGTGGCCGATATTGATGCCCTATCCAAATTGGCCAAAAAGCATAATATCCCCTTGGTGGTGGACAATACCTTTTCTCCCTTATCCATTTCTCCTGCGAATTTGGGAGCCGATATTGTTATCCACAGCTTAACCAAGTTTATAAACGGTACTAGCGATTGTGTAGCCGGAGTGGTTTGTGGTACCAAAGATTTTTGTTTGGGCCTAAAGGATGTGAACAATGGGGCTGGTATGTTGTTGGGCAGCACTTTGGATAGCTTAAGGGCCTCTTCTATTTTAAAGAATATGAGAACGCTGCATATAAGGATAAAAAAGCACAGTGAAAATGCTTTGTACCTAGCCCAAAATTTTGAAAAAGATGGATTACGAGTGGTATATCCTGGATTGAAATCACATGGCGGGCACGAAGTAATGAAAAAACAATTTAACCCGGAATATGGCTTTGGGGGATTAATGACTTTGGATGTAGGTTCCTTGGAAAATGCCAATGCCCTGATGGAATTAATGCAGAGGAAACATTTGGGATATTTGGCCGTGAGTTTAGGCTTTTATAAAACCTTGTTTAGCGCCCCTGGAACATCCACCTCTTCAGAAATTCCAATGGAGGAGCAATTGGAGATGGGCTTATCCAACGGTCTAATTCGGTTTTCCATAGGATTGGACGACCATATAGATAGGACATATAGGTCCATGAAAGACTGTTTGGTCCAATTGGGAATTTAAAAAATTTAAGGGCAGAGGTAAAATATTGGGTTTGCAGAACAGATATCAAAATCGTAATATTACGAAGAATCAAATAGCTACTAGATGCAAAACCTTAGCACTAATCCCGCTGGACCTGAGAATGAACATATTGTAGAAAATAAGGAATTAAATATCTGGGAGGCCCTTATCCCGGTTGTTCTTTTGATGATGATGTTGGCCTATAATATTTTCTATGCCGATGGAGAATGGTTCGGGGAATATTCCAATCAGATAATTTTATTAATTGGGGGTGCCATTAGTGCCATTGTGGGGTTTTTTAATAAAACCTCCCTAAGAACTATGGGTCTCGAAGTTCTGGAAAATCTAAGAAGTGTACTGGTCCCTATAATGATTTTGTTTTTGGTAGGGGCCTTGGCCGGTACTTGGTTGGTTAGTGGTGTTATCCCCGCTATGGTCTATTACGGACTTAAGGTTTTGAATCCCTCTATTTTTTTGCCCGCCTCGGTGGTAATTGCTGCGATAATCTCTGTGGCCACCGGAAGTTCATGGACAACGTCTGCCACAGTAGGCATAGCACTGGTTGGTATTGGAACAGCCTTGGGCATTGATCCCGGTATGATAGCAGGTGCGGTAATTTCAGGGGCTTATTTTGGGGATAAGATGTCCCCTTTGAGCGATACCACCAATTTGGCACCCGCCATGGCCGGAACTGACCTGTTTACCCATATAAAGTACATGACCTTTACTACCGTGCCTACAATATTGATAACCTTAATAGTTTTTACCGTAATTAGTTTCAATATAGAGACCTCTGGGAGTGCAGATGTAAGTGCACTATTGGACACTATTAAAAATACCTTTAATATAAGCCCGTATTTATTTATAGTGCCAGGAGTGGTAATAGCGCTTATACTTCTTAAAACAAAGCCACTGATTGCCTTGGGGACAGGTGTAGGGTTGGCTGGAGTGTTTGCCCTGTTTTTTCAGACTGAAGTATTGAAAACCCTGTCAGATTCCAATGTAACTGCTGTTTTCAATGCAATTTTCATTGATACGACTATAGTAACAGAAAACGAAAAGTTAAACGAATTGTTCAGTGCCGGTGGTATGCAGGGTATGCTCTGGACCATATTGCTTATTTGCTGTGCCATGGTATTTGGAGGTATAATGGATGGTATAGGGGCATTGGCCCGGATTACCAAATCCTTATTATCCATTGCTAGTTCCGTATTTGGTTTGTTTGCCAGTACCGTATTGAGCTGTATTGGGTTAAACGCTATTGCCAGTGATCAATATTTGGCTATCGTCATCCCTGGTAAAATGTTTAAAAAGGCCTTTCACGATAAGGGCTTGGCTCCTGAAAATTTAAGTCGGACTTTAGAAGATTCGGGTACCGTAACCTCCGTATTAATTCCGTGGAATACCTGTGGGGCTTATCAATCGAGCGTTCTGGGTGTAGGGGTGGCCGAATACTTTGTTTACGCTATTTTTAATTGGTTAAGCCCTTTTATGACGCTGTTTTTCGCAGCATTACATCTAAAAATAAGACAACTTAGGACATCCTCGGTAGCTGCTTGATCTTAAGATAATTTAGATCATCTAGTTGGAAAATACCATCTCCTTAAGAGTAAGTACCTTAGGTTCGTGCATTATCTATTTCTCATATTTTCCTTAATGGATTTTTTCAACGAATGGCCCGATCATCAAACTATTTATGGGTTGGTATTGAGTAAATTGCTTTTCACAAAATGGGTTGGGAATGAATAAACAATTTTTTAAAATTGATTGTTTTTTTTAAATAACAAATTTGATATTTTTAACATCTCTTCTTTGCTATATAATGAAATTTATAGCTCATTTTTTTTCAACTTCACAAGTAAAATCCTTAAAGGGCATAGGTATATACAATAGTTATATTGGAATAAGTTTTTTAAATCCAGAATATCGTCATCCGCCTTATTAAGCTGTAATTTTACATCAGAAATTAATAGTATAAAATTTATAAATATGACTTTAGTAGGTAAAAAATTTCCAAATCTTAGCGTTAATGCAATGAACGATTTGGGTGACACTTTCAAATTGAATGTTTTGGAGGAAGCTCAAAAAAACAACAAAAAGGTGATTTTGTTTTGGTATCCAAAAGACTTTACTTTTGTTTGTCCAACAGAATTGCATGCTTTTCAAGCTGCTTTGGGAGAATTTGAAAAAAGAAACACTTTGGTTATAGGTGCTTCATGTGATACGGCCGAAGTTCATTTTGCTTGGTTGAGTACAGCAAAGGATAATGGTGGTATTGAAGGGGTTACTTATCCCATCCTAGCGGATAGCAATAGAAACTTGGCTTCTACTTTAGGTATTTTGGATATTACCAATGAACAGTATAATGAGGAAACTGGGGTTATCATGGTAGATGGTGACAATGTAACTTACCGTGCCACATATCTAATAGATGAAGAAGGTACTGTATTCCATGAGGGAATCAATCATATGCCGTTGGGGAGAAATGTAAATGAATATTTACGTTTAATAGATGCCTATACCCACGTTCAGGAAAAAGGAGAGGTTTGCCCTGCCAACTGGGAAGAAGGAAAGGACGCAATGACTGCCGATAGGAATGGTGTAGCCACTTATTTGTCTGCACACGCAAACTAAACCCCAGAAACATATAAAAGGAGTCGGTTGTTGAATAAACTTGGCTCCTTTTTTATAAATTAAAATATGAAATTATGATACTTGAATTGGAGAATGATAATCTTAAGGAGATTATTGGTCAAAATAAAAATGTGGTTGTTCAATATTCCGCTACATGGTGTGGAAATTGTAGAATAATGAAACCCAAGTTTAAAAAAGAGTCCTTAGCGAATGAGGATATTACCTTTGTTCTTGCAGATGCAGAAAAATTCCCTGAATCCAGAAAATTGGCCAATGTGGACAATCTTCCCACTTTTGCCATTTTTAGCGATGGGGAATTTAAAAATCAGGTGCAGACCAATAAATATGATGTTTTAAAAGAATTGATAAGTGAAATTACCAGTAATTAAGCACCTAACCGGCTTCATCGCCGAAAATGATGAGGATTATTTGTTGGAAACCATAGAAACATTGGAATCCATTACCGAAGTTTCTTCATTAAAAGATGATGAATTGGATGTTATTGGAGAATTGATTTCCAATTTATACGGCGCTTTGGAGGTTCAAAAATCCATTAAAGAAGGTAAGCCCCAAAAAGAGGCTTTGAACGAGTTTATGCAAAGGGTAGTTGGATCCATTGACAAATAGTTGTTAAAGAATCCATCGAACCAAATGCTGTAAATCCCTCTTTTCCTTTGTACAATTCATTGGTTGGAGGGATTTTATTTTTAGTTACCTACTTTGATCGGGCTTTTTATTATCCTACTTTTTTATCCATTATTCCTAACTTATCAATCAGATATTTTTTATTTTCACGCAAAATTTAAAAAGTTAATCATGGCTACTGTAACACTAAAAGGAAATCCAATAAATACTATAGGTACCCTCCCTGCTACTGGGAGCGAGGCACCCAGCTTTTCGTTGACCAAAAAAGATTTATCTACCAGTAATTTTTCCGATTACAAAGGAAAAAAGGTGGTGTTGAATATTTTTCCAAGTGTAGACACGGGAACATGTGCGCAATCCGTTAGGCAATTTAATAAGCAAGCTTCGGAATTGGAGAATACTAAGATTTTATGCATTTCCAAAGATCTTCCATTTGCACAAAATCGCTTCTGTGGTGCAGAAGGAATAGAAAACGTAGAAATGCTGTCCGATTTTAGGGATGGTAACTTCGGAAAAGCTTTTGGAGTTGAATTTATAGATGGACCTCTTAAATCCTTGCATTCCAGGTCTGTAGTTGTACTTGACGAAAGCGGAAAGGTAATTTATACGGAACAAGTTGCAGAAACCGTAGATGAGCCCAATTATAAGGCAGCACTAGAAGCATTGATAGATGCCTAAGGAAAGCTTCTTGAGGAATCGTATTAAGAGTGTTGGTTTCGCTTTTAAGGGAGCTCTACTCCTGATAAGAACAGAGTCCAGTATCAAGATTCAGGTTTTTATAACGTTGGTGATGACGGCTGCGGGATTCTATTTTGAAATTTCGAACACGGAATGGATTCTTCAAATTTTGGCAATAGGATTGGTACTGGGTATAGAAGGTCTAAATACGGCCATTGAGAAAATGGCTGATTTTGTGCAACCCGAATACGATGAAAAAATTGGATTCATAAAGGATATATCGGCCGGTGCCGTTATGCTGGTATCCGTTGCTGCTTCCGTTATTGGTCTTATCATATATATACCGAAGTTTATATAACATATTAATTCATCCTGCTCAGACAGAGTTTCCTTAAAATAATATTTCAAAAGATAAAGTTCGGATGAGTTCAATAGTAAATTTGTAATTTAGCCTCCAGAATTGAAGATTTAATGGCAAGAAAGGTAAAAAAACCAAAGTCAACACCCAATAAAAAAGGCTTTTCCTTAAAATTATCGCAACAGAACAAAATTATTTTTGGTGGGTTGTTAATGCTTTTAAGTATTGCCTTGTTCTTTTCATTTGTCTCCTTCTATTTTACATGGCAGGACGATCAAAGCTTGCTTTCCGAATTTGCGGACAGAAATGAACAGGCAAGAAATTTGTTGAACAAATTTGGAGCCAATGTAAGTCATTTCGTCTTATATAAAGGATTTGGAATTTCTTCGATCATATTTACCTTTCTACTTTTTACAACTGGGCTGTATATGTTTTTGAGTATGCAAAAACAAGGGCTTCTTCGAAAATGGATTTGGGGATTGGTGTTTATTATCTGGTTTTCGGTAGCACTTGGTTTTTTTGCTGCAAGTAAACCGCTTTTAGGTGGTATGGTCGGGTATGAAATGAACGATTTTCTTCAAGATTATGGAGGGAAAGTAGGCGTTTTTTTGTTATTGCTTTTCGGCTTGATCGTAGTTCTGGTAAGATTGTTTCAATTTTCCCCGGATAAGACCGTTGCTTATTTAAACAACAAGGGAAAATCTTTAGCATCCGAATTCAAGAGTGTTAAAACTCCGAAGACGGACAATGCGAAGGAAAACGACATTTTATATACAGAGGAAAAGGTAGAAACCCCTATCGTGATAGATACTTATACCCACAAGAAAGATATTCCTGTTTTGGAAAAGGAAGGAGACGATGGGGAATTTCAGGTAAATGTGGGGAAAGAGGAGGAAACTATTTCCATGGAAGTGGAAAAAATTAAGGTAGAGAAAGAGGAGACCGACAATATTTCCGATAAACTTGTGGAAGATTTTGGTGAATTTGATCCTACCCTGGAATTGGGCAACTATAAATTTCCACCATTGGATCTTTTGGATCAGCATGGGGCTTCAGGCGGTATTACTATTAATCAGGAAGAGCTCGAAGAAAACAAGAATAAAATTGTTGAGACCTTAAAGAATTATAAAATAGGCATAGCGCAAATTAAGGCTACCATTGGTCCCACAGTTACCTTATATGAGATAGTTCCCGATGCAGGGGTGCGAATTTCCAAAATAAAAAATTTGGAAGATGATATTGCTTTGTCCCTTGCGGCACTTGGGATACGTATTATCGCGCCTATTCCGGGCAAGGGCACCATTGGTATTGAGGTTCCCAATAAAAACGCTACTATTGTTTCTATGCGTTCCGTAATTGCTTCCAGTAAATTTCAAAAGGCGGAAATGCAATTGCCCATTGCCTTTGGTAAGACAATTAGCAACGAAACCTTTGTGGTAGATTTAGCAAAAATGCCCCATTTGTTAATGGCAGGTGCAACAGGACAGGGTAAATCTGTTGGGTTAAATGCCGTATTGACCTCCCTGCTTTATAAGAAGCACCCTGCGGAGGTTAAGTTTGTATTAATTGACCCCAAGAAGGTAGAACTTACCCTGTTCAATAAAATAGAAAGGCATTATTTGGCCAAATTGCCAGATTCCGAGGAAGCAATAATTACCGACAATAACAAGGTAATAAACACCTTAAATTCGCTATGTATTGAAATGGACAACCGTTACGAGTTGTTAAAAGTGGCCATGGTGAGGAATATTAAGGAGTATAATGCCAAGTTTAAGGCCAGGAAATTGAACCCTAATGATGGGCATATGTTTCTTCCATATATTGTGTTGGTTATAGATGAGTTTGCCGATTTAATTATGACCGCCGGTAAGGAGGTTGAAACCCCCATTGCGAGGTTGGCACAATTGGCTAGGGCCATTGGTATACATTTGATCATTGCCACCCAAAGACCTTCAGTAAACGTAATTACAGGAATCATAAAAGCCAACTTCCCGGCGAGAATAGCTTTTAGGGTTACTTCAAAAATAGATTCGAGAACCATTTTGGATAGTCAAGGTGCCGATCAATTAATTGGACGTGGGGATATGTTGTTTACCCAGGGCAATGACGTTACCAGAATTCAATGTGCTTTTGTGGATACTCCGGAGGTTGCCAAGATTACAGAATTCATAGGTTCGCAAAGGGCTTATCCAGATGCGCATTTACTTCCAGAATATGTGGGGAATGACGATTCTGGCACAAGTATTGATTACAATATCTCTGATCGTGATGCCATGTTTAGGGAAGCGGCAGAGGTTATCGTAATTGCACAACAAGGTTCGGCCTCCCTGATTCAACGAAAGCTTAAATTAGGCTACAACAGGGCAGGGAGAATTATTGACCAATTGGAGGCAGCAGGCATTGTTGGTTCGTTTGAAGGAAGTAAAGCTCGCCAGGTTCTTGTGCCGGATATACATGCCTTAGATCAACTCCTAAGCAATGAAAGCCAATAAGAGGCACTTTTAAAATTTAAAAAGAATACAAATGAAACTTAAATTATCTGTTATATTATTGGTATTATCAACTTCAACTTCAATTTCAATGGCCCAGAACTCCGCCAAGGCCAAATCTTTATTGGATGAAGTATATAATAAAGTAAAAAGTTATGACAACATTTTTGTAGACTTTAAATATAGCCTCAATAATGAAGAGGCCAATATAAATACAGAAACAAGAGGAGATGTAACCATGCAGGGCGATAAATATTTATTTAATTATTTAGGTTCCAAACAATTATATGATGGTAAAAAAGTATATACCGTTGTTCCGGAAAATGAGGAGGTCACTATTGAAGAAAAGCTGGATGATGAAAACACCATTACCCCTTCAAAAATGCTTACCTTCTATAAACAAGGGCACAATTATGATTGGGACATTCTACAAAATATCCAGGGAAGAAAAATACAGTTTGTAAAGTTGACGCCAATTGATACCAATTCCGAAATAAAGTCAATATTATTGGGAATAGATGTTGAGACCAAGCACATCTATAAGCTTATTGAAACTGGGAAGAACGGTACTAAAACTACCATTACTGTTAATTCTTTTAAAATAGACCAGCCTTTGTCCAAAACCTTATTTACTTTTGACGAGAGCAAGTATAAAAATGATGGGTACTACATCATAAGAAATTAGGACATTGAGAATTCTAGACCGATATATATTATCGAGCTTCCTTTTTAATTTTTTCAGCTCGTTCGTAATACTGATGTTTATCTTCGTATTTCAAACGATCTGGCTGTTTATTGATGATTTTGCAGGTAAAGGCTTGGATATCTTTATAATCGGAAAATTTCTGTTTTACCTTATGCCCAACCTAATGGAACGGGTTATACCTTTAACCGTGTTGCTTTCTTCTATCCTGACCTTCGGCTCCTTTGCCGAAAATTATGAATTTGCGGCCATGAAGGCCTCTGGTATTTCTTTACAAAGGGCAATGTTACCGCTTATTATTTTTGTCACTTTTTTAGGAGGGGTTACTTTTTATTTTGCAAATAACATTATCCCAATTTCGGAACAAAAAATTTATAACCTAAGAAGGAATATTGCCAAGGTAAAACCGGCGGCCATAATTTCTGAAGGTGTTTTTAGTGATTTGGAAGGTACCGAGATGAACATGAAGGTGGACCGTAAATATGGCCAAAATGATCGATTCTTGGAAAACGTCATCATTCATGAGAAATCCAAAATAAAGGTCAATACAACGGTAATCAAAGCTAAATCGGGAGAACTCATTAGTAGCGAGCAATCGGACATTTTACAGTTGGTATTGAAAGATGGACATTACTATTCCCAAATGCCCACGAAAAATAACAAGGAAAAGAAGAAAAATCCTTTTACCAAAGCCAATTTTAAAACCTATACCATAAATAAGGATCTTTCAGATCTGAACGATGTGGATCTGGATGAAGAGCGGGATGTAAGTACGGATAAGATGAAGAATATTTCGCGCTTAACCAAGGATATAGATTCGCTTAAGGAAGACAACGTAAAATTGGTGACTGCTTTTTCCAAGAATATAGTGGGTAGAATGGGGGCTTTTGTGTCACTTAAAAAACCAGATTCATTGGCGCAAATTACAATCGATAAGAAAATAAAGGAAAGGGATTCGTTGGGCACTACCCTATCAACCGATAATATTGTTGCACTTTTTCCTTCATGGCACCAATCGCAAATAGTGAATTCGGCCAAAAGTTCCGCGTCCAATATTATCACAAGTATACAGGGAAAGAAAAATGAACTTCAAATAAAATACAAGATATATCGTCTGCATATCTTATCACTTCATAAAAAATATGCCTTGGCCTTATCCTGTATTATTTTGTTCTTTGTTGGGGCACCACTTGGAGCCATAATTAGAAAAGGAGGATTGGGATTACCAATGGTAATCGCTATTGTTTTATTCCTTACCTATTACTTTATTGGTGTATTTGCTGGTAATTACGCCAAGGAAGGGAATATAAATCCAATTATAGGCGCATGGCTTTCTACTTTTATAATGTTACCTTTAGGTGTGTTTTTAACCAGGCGGGCAACGGCGGACAAGGGTTTATTGTCCTTTGGAAGTATTTTGGATTATTTTAAAGGCATATTTAGGAAGAAAGATAAAATTGCTGCAACATGACAACAAAAGTTAGCAAGGACATTACTTTGAATACCATTGAAGAAGCTATTGAGGATATTAGACAAGGCAAGGTAATTATTGTAGTGGATGATGAAAATAGGGAAAACGAAGGAGATTTTTTGGCTGCAGCCGAATTGGCCACCCCGGAATTGATCAATTTTATGGCCACCCATGGCAGGGGACTTATCTGCGCTCCGCTCACAGAGGGTAGATGTAAGGAACTCGGCCTGCACATGATGGTCCATAATAATACAGATCCTATGGAAACTGCATTTACCGTTTCTGTGGATTTAAGGGGCAAAGGGGTAACCACTGGTATTTCTGCCGCAGATCGTGCAAGTACCGTTAAGGCTTTGACCGATGAAAATATTAAGTCTTATGACCTTGGAAGGCCGGGGCATATATTCCCGCTTGTCGCCAAGGAAGGTGGCGTGTTAAGAAGAACTGGGCATACAGAGGCCGCTATAGATTTTGCCCGTTTGGCCGGACTAAAACCAGCAGGAGTCATAGTGGAAATTATGAATGAAGATGGCACCATGGCCAGATTACCTCAATTGGTCAAAGTAGCTAAAACATTTGACCTTAAAATTGTTTCCATTGAAGCCTTGATTGCCTATCGTATGGAACACGACAGTCTGATCCGTAAAAAGGAAGATTTTAATATTGTTACCAGGTTTGGGGAATTTAGGTTGAGGGCATATCAGCAGACGACCAATAATCAAATACATATAGCATTGACAAAGGGTACCTGGAAAAAGGACGAAAAGGTACTTACCAGGATCAATTCAACCTTAATAAACAATGACATTTTAGGTACGCTTACGAACAATCCCGATAAAAAATTGGAAGACATGTTCAATGCGATCAATGAAGAGGGCAAAGGAGCATTTGTATTTATAAATCAGGAAACCGAATCACTAAATTTACTGGGAAGATTGGGCGAGCTGAAGGAGTTGCAAAAGAAGGGTATATTCAAGGCGCCCAAAGTGGATATGGATGCCAAGGATTTTGGAGTAGGCGCACAAATTTTACATGATTTGGATATCGCCAAAATAAGGCTGTTGTCCAATTCTACCCAAACTAAAAGAGTGGGTCTTGTAGGTTACGGGCTCGAAATTGTAGAATACGTAACGTATTAATTAGAACGAATAAATCTTAAATAATAAATGCCGAGGGATCAATTTCCTTCGGCATTTTATTTGGGCTCAAGGTAGTCCCGACCTACAAGGGTCTTACCCAGATGTTTCTGAATTGGGTTTTGTTGCCGTGATCCTGTAGAGAAAGTACATCATCGCCATGGGCAGATGGATAATCATGCAACCCAATGTAATAGGTGTTACCACTAATCTCTACATTATTTTGTACTAGAATACCGTTGTGTAGAACCGTAATCCTCGCTTTGGCATCCAATCGGCCATCTTTTTTAAATCTAGGAGCCGTATAAATTACGTCGTAAGTGTTCCATTCCAATGGACCGCGCATGGCATTTACCAAGGGTGCATGATCCTTATAAATACTGGCTGCCTGTCCGTTTCTATAGGTGCGGTTATTGTAAGAATCCAATATTTGCAATTCATATCTGTTCTGTAAAAATAATCCGCTATTGCCCCTACCCTGGCTTGAACCTTCCACCACATCCGGAGCACTAAATTCTATGTGAATCTGGCAGTCGCCAAATTTCATTTTTGTACTTATACCTCCAGAACCTGGAACTACTTCCATATGGTTATTGTCTACAATTTTCCATGGAGCAGGTTGTGCATTATCTTTTTGTTTTACCCATTGATCCAAGTTTGTGCCATCAAATAAAATTATAGCATCCGAAGGGGCGTCTCCCAATGTTTTTGCAGGAGTCACTACACTTACCTCTGGCTCCCATATTTCCGTCATTTCCGCCTTCATGGGCATGGGGGATACTTCAGGAGGAGTACTGATATGCTTATTTTGAGCTCCAATTTGAATTGAAAATGCAAGAGAGAACAAGCAGAGGGAAATGATCTTGGAATTCATATTTTCGGCGGATTTAAAACGTAAATTATACGTGAATTTTTTATGTACTAAATATAGCAATATTACTTAAACATATCCTAGAGGTTGGATATGTTTCCAATGCTATACAAAATTATTTGTTGATTATGTGCAATATGTCTATTTGATAAGATTACTTGGCGGGTAACCAAATTGCTTCTTAAAGCAGCGGCTAAAATACAATGGATCGTTAAATCCCACCAGGACAGTTACCTCACTGACATTGTATTTTTTGGTGTTTAGCAAATGTGCCGCCTTCTTAAGCCTAATGGTTCTAATAAATTCATTTGGAGCCAAATCTGTTATCTCCTTTATCTTTCTATATAATTTGGAAGAGCTCATACCTAATTCATGACACAAAAAAGTGGTATTTAGGTCTAGGTTACTCATATCATCTTTGATCAATTGTGTGAGATTCTCCATAAACATCTCATCAGCCGGTGAGTGCGTCAAAGTGGTGACCTCACTATCCACTTCCACAGAAAATTTATTTTTCAGCTCCATGCGCGATTTGATGATGTTCTCAATTCTCGTTTTTAGCAAGGAAGGTTCGAAGGGTTTTACCAAATATCCATCGGCACCACTGCTATACCCTCGAATTTTATCATCACTGTCCGAAAGTGCTGTCAATAGAATAACAGGGACATGACTTATATCGTCATCGTTCTTTAAAATTCTACAGAATTCCAGTCCATCCATTTCTGGCATCATAATATCGGCAATGCAAAGTACGGGTTTTACTTTTCTACATTGTTCAAGGCCCACTTTACCGTTTTCCGCTTCAAAAACTTTGTAATGGTCCGAAAGGTACTCCACTAAATAATTTCGCAATTCAATATTGTCCTCAATGATAAGAATCCGTTCCTTTAAGTGGGTGCTTTGAATTATCTTTTTGGCTGTTAATAGTTGCGGAGATTCCTCATGAGCATCAGGCTTTACTACCTCAAAAATTTCATCGGCTGAATAGGCTTTCTTGGAAATTGGAATTTTTAAGGTGAAAGTACTGCCTTTTTCCAGCTCACTCTCTACCTCTATAGTGCCCTTGTGCAATTCCACCAAAGCCCATACAAGAGACAGCCCAATTCCAGAGCCGGTATTGTTTTCCTTACTATTGGAAGCTTGAAAAAATCTTGAAAAAATCTTTGCTTGACTCTCTGGTGGTATACCGATACCATCATCGCTGACTTCAACTATTAATATCTGCCCGTCGTTCTCCAGATGCGTATTTACAAATAGGTCTACCTGCCCATATTGGTGGGTAAATTTCAAGGCATTGGATAGCAAATTGTACAGTATCTTATCATACTTGTCCCAGTCCAAATATCCTTCCATTTCCTGATTGTCACAGACAATATTAAAGTTGATTTTCTTATCATCTGCCAGTTCTTGAAAAGATCTAAAGGTATTGGTAGTTCGCTGAAAAATATTGGTTTTAGTGACTTTCAGCTGTAATTCGCCGGATTGCGCCCTACGAAAATCCAGTACTTGATTCACTAGGTTTAAAAGTCTGTTGGCATTTTGGTGGATTAGATTGAACCTGCTTTGCTGGAATTGGTTGCCAGATTCTTTTCCTTCCTCAATCAATTGTTTTGCGGGACCTAATATGAGGGTCAAAGGGGTCCTTAGCTCGTGCGATATATTGGTGAAAAATTTAAGTTTTTCATTGTTCAGTTTTTCATCGCGTTCCCTTTTTACTTTCTCTAGCAATAATTGGTGTTTTAATCCAAGTCGTGCTTTCATTTGTTTGCGTACCATATAGAATAGTAGGGACAACAATAGGATAAGGATGATCAAGGACTGGTAGGTAAGCCAAAAAGGGGGAAGGATTTTTATTTGGTACGAGGAAACATCGCTCCATATCCCGTGACTGTTCATTGACTTTACCTCGAAGTTATAATCACCAAAAAACAAATTGGTATATTGAACTGTACGCTGTCGTATGTCGACCGTATTCCATCCCTTGTCAAATCCTACTAACCTATAACTATACTTGTTAAAACGTTCACTGGTGTAGGATGGACTGGAAAAAGTAAGTGAAAAATTCTTGTTGACATTTTCCAAAACCAGTTCGCGACTTAAATTTATGTCGGAGGTAAGTACTTGTTGATCGTTTAAAAAACTTCCTACTTCCAAATCGGTATTCTGAATTTTGATATTTGTGATCAGGGGAGCTGGTGATATATCATTGTCCTTGATATGGGCAGGTGAAAAGGAAATAATTTCATTTTTGCCTCCTAAATAGATGTGGGAATCATCGGCGTAGTAAAATCCGGTTGTGCTAAATACGTCCAACCTATTACCACTATCGGTATAATATATTTTTAGTTCATTGGATTGCGTTTTGTATTGTGCAATACGATTATTGTTCATATTTAGCCAAAGGGCTCCGTTTGTATCGGATACCACATCGGTTATCCAGCTATTTTTTAATTCCGTCGGTTCCATAACTGGAACAAAATCATCCAAATCGGGATCGTAGTAATCCAATCCTTTCCGTGTCGCCGCCCATATTTTTCCTGACGGATCTATGGTGATATCACTGACATTTTCATGTGACAAACCAATGTTTTCGTCTAAATCGGTGTCATATACATGCGTATTTCCATTTTCTTGGTCAAATCGAATAACCCCTGTTTGGGTGGCGAACCAAATAGTGCCTTTTTTATCGACCACACATTTATTAATGGGGCGTGAAGGCAATAATATTCCCATTCCATTTATAGGTGACAAGGTTTCTGTATTGATAATTACCGCCCCTTCACCATGAGCGCCAACCATCATCTTTTCGTTTCCTAAATCTGCAAAAGACAGAATTGGAGACCTACTAAAGCCAACATCAATTACAGACGCTTTACCAGAGCTGTAATCGTATCGCAAAATATGGCCTTCCCACAGGCCACAATAAAATATGTTGCCATCTATGGTGAAAATACTGGCTATATCCTTTTGGTTGTTGAACAAGGGAATGTAACGTCCATTATCCGAAATAAAGAGACCATTATGTCTTGTGGCCACAATGATTCTACTGTCTTTAGTTTTTGCAAATCCACGAATCCGTGGTACCTGGTTCCCTATATATTGGGAAATATCCGAGTTGTAATTGAATTGGTTGTTATAGGGATCATATTTCTCCAAGCCGTCTTCAGTACCAATCCATAGCACGCCTGAGGCATCAAAATAAAGTGCTGCCACCAAATTATCCGCCAAGGAATCATCATCCGATAATTCCGAGTAATACCATCGGTACTCCTGTAGAATAATGTCTTCTAGTTTATCTACCACCAGGATCCCGCCTAGGGTCCCCAGCCAATATTCACCGTTGGGCGCCCTGGCTACCGAAATAAAGTATGGCCCCAATTTATCCCTGACCTTTGAATCCTTTAGATATAGATTTTTAAATGAGTCGGTTTGCTCTTCCAATTTATAGAGTCCTCTCCTACTCCCAACAAATATATCCGATTTGTGATCCTCATAGATAAAATTGACATATGGGTTTGTTTCGGTCGACTCTGGAACTTCCAAGGTGTACTCCCTAATTTGTGCGATATCGCCTGTATTGTCCAAGGAAATTTTGGCAATTCCTGCGGTTCCATAACTTGCAAGCCAGATAAATCCACGGGAATCTTCAATTATTTCTTTAATGTAATCAAAGCCCTCCAGCACCACTTTTTTAAAATTGTGGGTTTTTGGATTATATATAAAAAGGCCGTTATCCTTGGTTCCAACCCACACTTGTTTGAACCTATCTACATGAACGGACCGTATCTCCCCGTCCTGCAAAGCGTTTGGGTCATTAACATTTGGCAGGAAGGTTCGGAAGGTGTGGGTGTCCAATTGATAAAGAACGAGTCCCTTTCTTGTGCCTATCCATAGTTGATTGGATTCCTTATCCAATTCCAAGTCTGTAATATCATCGTCCGGGATTGTATTGTTAAGTTCGGAAGAGCTGGTGTAAGTTTTAAATTCATAACCGTCAAAACGGTTTAATCCTGAAAAAGTACCCAACCACAAAAATCCCTGATCGTCCTGAATAATATGCCTTACGGAATTATGGGACAGGCCATTTTGATCATTGTAATGTTCAAACTTTATAGTCTGCGCATTAAGGTTCCACATAGAGACCATTAATGCCAACAGAAATTGAAGTTTGTTTCCCATAATGTGATTACTACTATCTTTTAAAAACCGTTATAAGGAACCTTGGTCGCTATAGCTTAAAAACCTCAAATAAATTAACCCTATAGTGGACTAGAATATTTGAGGTGTTCCATCTATTGTTCCTGAAAAATCCTAATAGATCACTCTACCCTTATTATTGCCGTAAATTCATGGAAGGTACTGATCCCATCGTAAAATCCAAAATAACTCCTTTTAAAATATCGGAATGACTAATGTAATTTTGGTCCGATGCCATGTCATTTATTTTTAAAGCATTTAAATAAGGCTTATCCGAAGCTGTACCTGGGGCATTGATGACCATTTCCTTACCATTAGACAACCTTATGGTTATTTTGTCAAAAATAGGGCTGCCAAATTCGTATATAGGATTGTCCTCGGTACCTCCGTTCATTTGAAAAAGCCCTATTTTCAACAGTACTGCCAAACTGCCCATTAGTCCCTGGTCCTCATCCCCGTTATATCCGGTTGCGGGAGACAAACCACTAAAGGCTCTATCCACTACTTTTCTGGACCATAACTGTGTTAAATCCGGTCTTCCCAATTTATTAAACACAAAGGCCGTTTGCATGGAAGGCTGGTTGCCATAATTGATCGGTATTTTTCTATATTCGGGATGCAATTCCAGGGCATGCGAATTGCCAGATGTGAATCCTAGTTTTTCCGCCGTTTCGAATTGAAGGTTGAGTTTCTCCACTGCTTTTTCATTGCCTCCCATAAGATTTGCCAGACCGGTTAGATCGTGGGGTACAAACCAAGTTGCTTGGGCCGAGTTAGATTCGACAAAGCCGTGTTGATGTTGGTAGGGATTGAAGTTTTGGGTCCATACACCATCTACATCTTTTGGTCTCATCCAACCTACACTCTTATCAAATACATTTTTGTAATTTAAAGAACGCTTCATGAAATAGTTGTAATCTTCTTCATTTCCAATTTTTTTAGCCAATTGTGCCAAGGTCCAATCCTGATAGGCATACTCCATGGTTACCCCTGCACCCTCCTGATGGCCACCAAATTTACCCTCTGGAATGGGATAGGGTACGTAGCCATTCCTGATGTAGTATTTTAATCCACCGCCAAGGGAGGTATTATGCTCATATCCAGCCCTTTCCATTATTCCCCCATGCATATGATTTATCTTTAACGCCTCATATATTCCCTCCAAGTTATCCGTAACTATACCTTTCTGTATGGCGCTGACAATAAATGGTGTGGATGAGGCCCCGGTCATTACATATGTATAATTACCACCTGAAGGCCCACGGGGAACCAATCCCCCGTCCTTTTGGTACTGCAATAAAGATTGCACAAACTCTTCCATAATTTCGGGATATACCAAGCCCCAAAGCGTGTTTATGGTCCATTGAGCTCCCCAAAAAGAATCGGAATTATAGTGGTTGAATTTCGGTTTTCCGGCTGCATCCAAAGGTATTTGACCAATTCTGAAAATCTCCCCTGTATTATCTGGATATGCCCCGTTAATATCGCTGATAACCCTTCTACCTTGCAAGGCATGCCATAGATCCGTATAAAATCTTTTTTGGGAGGTTTCTGTGCCACCCGATATTTTTATTCTACCCAAGGCATTGTTCCATTCATCCTTGGATTCCATTACAATCCTTTCAAAATCCCAATGGGACAGTTCCGCATCTATGTTGGCTTTGGCATTTTCAACTGAAGTATATGAAATGCCCACTTTCATCAAAATCTGGTCGGAGTCATTGTCCAATCCGATCAAATAGTTTCCAGTTTCTTCATCTTTGTTTACCCTTGTTACTTCTCTATCCAAAATAATATGGAAAAATAATTTTACCGGTTTGGGCCTTCTATGGGTCGGAGCCATGACTAGCTCACCTGTAAGATTTTTAGCATCTACCTGAATTAGATTCCCATCTAAATTTTCACAAGGCCCCAACATTCCATTTAAATTGAAAAGTATAGCTGCCTCCTTATTTTTAGGGTATATATATTTATGAAAGCCAACTCTTTTGGTGCTTGTGAGCTCTACATTAATTCCATACTTCTTCAAAGCCAATGAATGATAACCCGGTGATACTTTTTCATTTTCATGACCGAACTTGGATTTAAAATCCTTGAAAATGGACTTGCTGTTTTCCTCGGATAGTGTAACCGGCAGTACGGATAGTCCCGAAAGTTGCCAGGCATGAATGTGACTAAAACCATGGATGGTATCTACCTTATATCGATATCCACTTCCCCAAGCTCCGTCCACTTCCGTATCCGGACTTAAATTTACCATACCGAATGGGCGACTTGCCGATGAAAAGAAAAACCATCTTGAATTTTCAGTGTCCAGAAGTGGGTATACCAAGTCGACAGGACTTATTGTCGCGGTATCGAAATTTTCTTCTATTTTATTTTCTTTGCAAGAATTAAGGAACGTTGCTAAAAGCAAGGTGCCAAGGATAGCCGATAAGGATAATTTGACTACTTTCATTTAATATTTAATTTAAGGTTTTGTTCAAAATTCTATCGATTGGACTCCAATATTTCAAAAGTAGGAAATCTATTGTTGGGTCTTTTTGATTCTCGGCAATAACCATTTATCCGATGGGCTTTGTTATCAGTGGCTCTATGTTGGCAAGTTATTTTGTCCAAATTCATTTAGAGTGATTGGTATTTCTTTTGGCTATACTTTTTATAAATATCCAATATTATTCCAAATATATCCAATTCTATAAGTTTGAAAGAAGTGTTTTTGAAAGTTTCAAAAGATATGGACAGGGATTAACCCCCGTCCATAATTTTAACTAACAACTAACTCAAACAATATTTTATAAAATTATTTCTCTTAATAATTTGGGTTTTGTTCCATTGTGTTTGGCGATAGAGCTATCTCTCTTGTGGGTATTGGTCGTAATAAATGTTTTGAGGAATCAAAAGCACCATGATCTATTACATGCGGGTTATATAAATTGATTCTTTCTTCCAATTTCCCCATACGCTTTAAGGCGGCCCATCTATTATCCTCCCCAGCAAGTTCCAATGCGCTTTCGGCCAGTATTACATCTAAATCTATGGTTGAATAATGATCAGCTAGACCTGTTGCGCGTTCCCTCACGCGATTTAGGTGAAATAGAGCTTGAGCAGTATTTCCGGCGCCCAAGAAAGCTTCTGCCGCCAACAAATGTGTTCCCGCAACCCTAAAAATAAAGGTATCGCGTGCACCACCGTTTTCATCATTATAAACCTCGTCATCAAATTTTTTCATGATTGGAAAATGTGTAACAAGACCAGTAGAATACAAATAATTTACCCCCGTAATATCAGCTGGTTTACCATGTAGGTATTGATCTGGTTGATATACCCAGTATCTATCCAATTTATCCGTAAGTTCTGTTACATTAATCGCTTCTTTTGGGAAATATACTACTGTATCACCTGGAACAATGGTATCATCGCCCCATGCCGCGTCTTCGTCCGCATAAAGTACGCGATGTATGGTCGCGTCTTCACGAGTATCGTCATCTGCAAATAAGGAATAGAAATATGGCGTCATCATTTGATTACCAGATGATACACCATATTGATTTGATCTACTTACACCTGGTAATTCCTGCACACCAAACATAAATAAGGAATGTTTGTTATTATTTCTATCCTCTGTAAATTCATTATTTTCCCACTGAGCCGCAAAAAGTATTTCGTCATTCACCTGATTGTCATAAGCAAAGACATCAGCAAATGATTGACTCCTAATATCATACCCATCGATGGCTTGAACAGCTAAATCGGCAGCGGATTGAAAATCGCTTGCTCCGGCAAAAGATTTATACGCTCTTGTTAAATACACTTCTGCCAAAAGGTGCTGAGCTGCCCTATTAGAGAAACGCCCTGTTTCCGGTTTATCCTCAAGGTTTGGTATGGCAGCTTCCAACTCACTTATTATCAATGTATAAGTTGCTTCTTCCGTTGAACGTGTATAATCATTACGTATGCTTAACGGCTCTTCCAAATCCAACGCTACACCACCGTATTGTACGGCCAAATTAAAAAATGCTAGTGCTCTTAAGGCACGTGCTTGGGCAATACCATAGGCTTTAGCATTAAGATTGGCATCGCTCCAACTAATTTGGTTTTCAAAACGGTTAATTGCTGTATTCGCTTTGGCTATTACGTTATAATTACTACTCCATACACCATTAGTTTCTGGTGCCACAAAGTTATTGTAATCGTTTGAACTGCTAAACGAAGACAGTTCACTCTTTGTGGTAAATAGGTCAGTTCCTTCAAATTTATAGCCGTGATTTCTATAATATCCTCGTGTAGATGTATAAACCCCAACCACTAATTGATCAGCATTACTTTCATTTATAAAAGTTTCACTGGTTACATCTGAATATGCATCCTCTTGGATAAAGTCATTACAGCCAATCAAGAGCATTGAAAAAATGAACAATGCAATAACTTGCTTTATATTATTATTTATTTTCATCTTTAACATTTTTAAAATTAATACGACAATTTAAGTCCGAATAACACTGTTTTTATCATATAACCAGCGTTATATGAGTTATTCAATCCGGTTTCTGGATCTGGGCCGGTATAATCGGTAAACGTAAATGGATTTTGAACATCTAGCGTTAACCTTAAGCTAGACATTTTAAGTTTATCCAACAAGGCTTGTGAAGCATTATATCCTAAACCGATGTTCCCAATTTTAACAAAATCGAAACCAGTGTAATAGTTGTTTCCAGTTGAGGCATAATGAGCTGCAGGGAATTTTGCATCTGGATTGTTGGGTGTCCAATAATCCATATCTAACTTGTTAAATTTTGCCCGGTCGTTTTGCCATGGCACAAAGTTGTTATAAAACTCAGAATGTCCATAAGAACCTTGTCTGGTGTACATTTGAACGGATAAATCAAAATTAGTATAGGTAAAAGTGTTTGTCATACCTCCAATCCAATCTGGCGATATGGACCCAATTACAGTATTGTCATCTTGATTTAAGACACCATCATTATTAAGGTCTTCATACTTCCATTGCCCAGGAAAAGCATTGTAGCTATGTGCTTCAGCAGCTTCATCCAATTGCCATATTCCGGCTATTTTGTAACTGTAAATGGCATCTACAGGCTCACCTATTTGGCGTACACCATGATCCCCATAAGGAAGTTTGTCTATACCGCCATCAAGCTCTAAAATTTCATTTTTGTTCCGTGCATAGTTTAGATTTGTAGTCCATTTAAAATTTTCTGTTTGGATATTGGTGGTATTTAGAGTTATTTCTACACCATTGTTCCTAACGGATCCGTAATTACCAATAGCAGTACCATATCCTGTTATAGCCGATAAGGTTTTGCCTAAAATTGCATCCACTGTTTTTTTGTTGTAAACCTCCAAACCTAAACGTACTCTATTGTCAAGTATACTTAAATCGACACCAAAGTTATATTCTTTGGAGCGTTCCCATGTTAAATCATAGTTAGCCAATCCTGCAACATGCACACCGTTTAAGTGGTTGCTTCCATAAACATAGTCGGCTCCATTCAAAAACGCCAACGATTGATAAGGTTGAGCCACATTGTCATTACCTGACTCACCATAACTTAAACGTAATTTAAGATTGCTTAACCAATCTACATCTTGTAAAAAGTTTTCCTCGTTGGCCTTCCAAGCAAATGCCGCCGATGGGAAAAATGCCCACTCATGGCCAACAGCTAATTTAGAAGAACCATCATATCTGCCTGTAAAGGTGAACAGGTATTTATCGTCAATACTATAATTTAATCTACCAGCAAAAGAGGACAAGGTTTCTTTTTCATAGTCAGTTGCGTAAGTTTGTACATCCAGTCCGGCAGCTGTATTGTAATATCGATAGGAGTCAGTATCAAAGTTTCTGGTTTCAATCCGACTGCCCTCGTCTTGTCTATAATATACCGACGATATTAGGGTAGATTTTAATTTATGACCTTCAGCAATTTCAAAGTTTAAATCAACAATATTATCCCATGAATAAGAAGTATTAAAAAACGCATTATAGTACGCACGTGTACGAGCCTCTTCATTTCTGGCTGATTTTGTTAACAGTCCGAATTGTGACCCATATCGCGTAGTTCTTAAATTAGGAGCAAATTGTGTTTTAAAGCTTATCCAATCTACTGGTTGGTACTGTAGAAAGACATTGGTTATGACGTCCAACGTTTTAGTATTGCTTAACCAAGCATTTTCGTTAGCTTCATAATATGGGTTTAAGAAACGACCATCTTGATCGTCCGGGAATAGAATAAGGTCGCCATCGGGATCACGAGGATTCACCGTAGGCGACAAACGCAATGTGCTTCTAAACAATTCATTACTACCAGTTTCACGTTCTGACAGTGATAAATATGCTTTTAAACCAACCGTAAACTTATCGGATACCTTTTTAGTTATAGAAGTATTTAAGTTGTACCGATCGAATTTTTCTATTCCCACTACCCCTTCATTACTCAAGTAACCAATAGATCCATTATATGTCAACCCATTACGACCACCTGACATACCTAAATTATGACTTGTTTGAAGCCCTGTTTTTATATAATCGTTTTGCCAATCGGTGTAACGGCGGTTCGCCACATTATCGGCTTCTTCATTTGAAGATCTAAATTCGTCGGAAAAATCTACAGGTGTATTATTGTAATCGTCAACCGTCGGATAGTAGGGTGTATTAAAATCAAAAAGCCCTTGCCAATTTCTACTCCTTATAACATCTTCAACAAAACCTACAAACTCATCTCCATTATACATATCAGGTTTATTGGCTACTGAGTTTATCCCTACAGTAGTTTCGTAAGTGAATACCGTTCTTCCTTCAACACCATTTTTAGTAGTAATAATTACCACACCATTGGCACCTCTAGATCCATAAATTGCCGTAGCCGAAGCATCCTTTAAAATGTCTATTTGCTGGATATCAGCCGGGTTTAAAATGTTAATATCATCAAAAAACACCCCATCTACCACATATAATGGACTGGAAAGGTCGGCAGCAAGGTCATCATTTAGCCCATCGCGTGTTTCATTAGTATTCTGAATAACGGTATTACCCCTAATATCTATGGATATTGGTGCCCCAGGCTTGTTGTTATTGGCCCTAACATCAACACCGGCAACACGCCCTTGCAATGCCTGACTAATATCAGTTTTTTTCTGCTCGGTAATTGCTGTCGCATCTAAAGAAGCTACTGCTCCTGTTAAATCGGTTCTTTTTACAGATCCATATCCAATGACAACCACTTCTTCAAGACCAGTAGCATCTTCAGCAAGGGTTATGGTGTAATTGGATGAACCATCCAAGGTAATTTCTTTAGCAACATATCCTATATAGGATACCACCAACCGCGCTTTAGCATCTTTGACATTAATAGTGAAATTACCATCAAAGTCTGTCACCACTCCATTGGTAGTGCCTTTTACTACTACGTTCGCCCCTGGAAGCGGAACGTTCTGTTCGTCCATTACTGTTCCCGTCACATTAGTCTGAGCCCAGGAAACAGATGTGATACCCATCAGAAAGACTAGTATCAAAAATTTAAGTTTCTTCATGTTTTACTTGAGTTTGTTATTTATCAGGTGCTAAACTAATGTTAACAAAATGTGAAAGAATGGACATATTTCCCAAAAACATGGAGGAATTGATCAAAACCAATAAAGAGGGCGTTGAGCCCTCTTTTATGATATTAATTAAAAGGAATTGTGAAAGGAATTTAAGACATATTGTCAATTTTAAACCTGAAATGTCAAAAATTTAAGAGTTAATTATGTCTTACTCACGATAATATTTTGGAGAACATTTACCATATTTTTAGCCCTTGAAGTAACCTCTTCATCTGTCCATCCCAACTTGATCAAACAGGAAATATTTCTACTTACCCAATGATCGGACCGGGAGAAATCCGAAGCCTCATAGTTTGGAAGTCCGTTTTTAATCTCTTTGGAAAAACCATTGAGGCCATTAAGGTCTTTTAAATGATCCCATTTTCTGTAATAATGCCAATTATTGTCGAACCAATAAAAGCAGGCATCCACGCCATTTTCAGAAAAAGCCTTGATCGACTTTCTGGCCATTTCTTCCGTTGGCAAATAGAAACTGAGAAAAGAATAGTTCTCAACTCCATTTTTTGGGACCCGCCTAAAGCTAATTCCAGGGATTTTTTCCAAGGCCGTTCGCAAAACGAAATAATTCTTTTTCTGAGTGGCTATAAAATCGTCCAAACGTTCAATTTGAGCCAAACCTACTGCTGCATGTAGTTCAGAAATCCTATAGTTGTAACCTAGTATGGGATGGTTCTCCGCTCCCCTATCCTTTCCAATATGGTCATGACCATGATCGGAATATTGGTCGGCACTTTTATAATATTCTTTGTTATTGGTAATAATGGCACCACCTTCCCCACAGGTAATTGTCTTTACATAGTCGAACGAAAAACATCCCAGATCTCCATAGCTGCCCAAAGGTTTCCCTTCATAGCTGCCACCAATGGCCTGACAGGCATCTTCCAGTAGAATTAGATTATGTTTGTCGCATATGCTTTTTAATGGTGCCAAATCGGCCATAGATCCGCACATATGTACAGGCATCACGGCTTTGGTTTTACTGGTAACGGCCTTTTCAACTGCTGCGGGATCTAAAGTAAGTGTATCGTCCACATCTACCAAAATGGGAATAGCACCAACTGAAAGAACCGCTTCAAAACTCGCAACAAATGTGAAGGTGGGCAAAATAACTTCATCCCCTGCTCCTATCTTTCCACAGGCCAAAGCAACTGTTAAAGCGGCAGTACCACTGCTCACCAGTTGTGCGTGATTCACCTGCATACGCTTTTCCAGGGCCTTTTCCAACTCCTTAGCTTTCCAATGACCATTCCTCATGCCGTCAAAACCATACCGCATTAATACTCCTGAATCCAATACGTCATTCAAATGTTCACGTTCCTTATCTCCAAAAAGTTCAAATCCTGGCATATTTTAAATTTTATTTATGATTTATGTTTGATTAATTGAATATTATAGAGGGACTAGGGTATGTGGATGATGCTCTCATTAAGATCTCTGCGCACTTTTTTTAGGGTGGCGAACATATCATCAGTTGCCCTATATCCAACGGGAAGCACTAAAACGGAAGTCAGTTTAAGTTTATCCAGTCCCAACAACTCGTCGTAGGAATTAGGCTGAAACCCTTCCATGGGACAGGCATCAATTTCTTCCAATGCGCAAACTGTCAATAAGGTGCCCAATGCCAAATACGCCTGATTGGTGGCCCAACCCCTTACCTCTTCCCTTTCTTTTTTAGAAAAGCTTTCGACCAGTGCGCCCTTGAAGGGATCCAGTATTTCATCCGAAGTGTTTCGAATTTGTTGTACCCTTGCGAAATAGTCATGAATAAATTTCTTGTCAATTTGCTTTTCAATACAAATAACAAATACGTGCGATGCTTCCGCCACTTGCTTTTGACCGTAGGAGAATTTGACCAGATTTTGCTGTAGGGCCTTATTGTTAACCACCAATAATTTAATGGGTTGTAGGCCATATGATGTGGCCGTTAAATTAAAAGCTTGCTTCAATTTTTCAAGTTTGTCTTCTGACAAAAGCTTGTCAGGATTAAACTTTTTTACTGCATAACGCCATTCCAATTTCTTAATAATATCCAAAGCTAATTATCTTTTAATTAAAAAACCATAGTTTAATGGACATACAAATGACCACTATAATCAATAGAATTTTTACAATTCCGTCTCCTTTGTCCACTGACCATCTGCTGGTGAGCCATCCACCGAGGGTTTGTCCTGAGGCCAAAGTTAACCCTATTTCCCAATCCAGTTTGCCGTTCAACCCGAAAAGTATTAAGGCCGCACTAGTATATACCACCATAACAACAGCCTTAATAACATTCGACTTCATTAAGGTAAGGTGATTGATGGAGGACAGTACCAATAATACAAAAATACCCGTTCCGGCCTGTATGAATCCACCGTATATACCAATAAAGAAAAATGCAACCATCCCCCAGAACTGCCTTTTTCCGGTGATAAGCTCTTCAAAATCGTTAATATGAATTTTCGGTTTAATAACCATAACAATAACGATCAGGACCATTACTATGGCCAAAATTTTATTGAATGCGCTGTCGTCAATATCTATTGCCAAATTGGAACCAATTAATGTACCCGCGGTTGCTACGATGGAGAGATATAGTATAAATGGACTGGCAATCTCCTTCCCCTTGCTTTTATATCCTGCCACATTGGCAATTCCCTGTGTTAATACAGCTATTCTATTGGTACCGTTGGCAACACTGGCAGGTAGTCCCATAAAGATGAGCATTGGTAAAGTTAGAAGGGAACCACCGGCAGCCAAGGTATTAAGACCTCCCACAGCGAAACCTACCAAAGCCAAAAGCACATAGTGATACCATTCTTCCATTGGGCAAAAATAAGGTCTTCACTATAATCTATCATTATTAAAATAATTAAATAAAAATTCCCCTTTTCTTTTAAAAAGAATAAAAAGGTTTCTATATTTGCACCCGCTAAGGAGAAATGGCAGAGTGGTCGAATGCGGCAGTCTTGAAAACTGTTGAGGGTCACACCTCCGGGGGTTCGAATCCCTCTTTCTCCGCTGGGAATTGCGCAAATTCTACCAAAAGCCCGTAAACATTACGTTTACGGGCTTTATTTATTTTATATAGTATCATTTGATACCATATAATACCATATAAAAGGTGCGTAATTCGGTGCGTAAATTTTCAATAAAAAACACGCACCGAATTCTTTGTTAAATATTCATTTTCAGATAGTTACAGATACTCTTTTTTGATTTATTTTATTATCTTTAAGAGGATAAAAACTACACACCGATGCAAACTACATTTTCAGTTCTATTTTACCCAAGAAGAAACGACATTGATACGTATGGGAATGCCCCTATTTACTTAAGAATTACTATTAATGGCCAACGGAGTGAAATTAGCATTAAACGAAAAGTTTTAATTTCAAAATGGAATTCTGAGGCAGGAAAAATTCGAGGAACAACCACTGATGTTCGTGAACTAAACAGGTATATGGATGCTATTAGAAGTAGGATTTATAGTATACAAGGCCAGTTGACAGATAAACAAGAGATCATTACTGCGGAGAAAATCAAAAATATATATCAAGGTAAAGTAATCAGACAAAAGATGCTGTTAGAAATTTTCCTTGCACATAATAACAAAATTGAGAAGTTGGTAGGTAAAGAATTTGCACCTGGAACTATTGAGCGTTATAAAACTGCAAAAAAGCACGTATCCGATTACATTAAAAAGGAATATAATCTAACCGATATCCCAGTTAAAGATGTTGATAATAGATTTATTACAGGTTTAGAATACTATCTCAAAACTGAACGTAAATGCGCTCATAATACTGCCATAAAATATGTAACCAACTTTAAAAAGATTATCCGTATAGCCTTCGCGAACGATTGGATTACTAAAGACCCATTTGTGAATTGGAAAGGAAAATTAAAAATTGTTGAAAGGGAATTCCTAACGGAAGCAGAAATCCAAACGATGATTGAAAAGGAATTGCATACTTATAGATTGGATCAAGTGAAGGATATCTTTCTTTTCTCCTGCTTTACCGGATTAGCCTATGCAGATGTTAAAAAGCTTTCAAAAAACGATATCATCTTGGGAATTGACGGTGAGAAATGGATAAAAATAAAACGTTCTAAAACCGATACTCGCAGTAGTATACCATTGCTTCCAACTGCTATGTCCATCCTGGAAAAGTATAATAGTCATCCAGATGTTTCTAATAAGGACAGATTACTGCCAGTTTTGACTAATCAAAAGATGAATGCTTACATCAAGGAAATTGCCGACTTGTGTGGGATTTCCAAAAATCTCACCTTTCATTTGGCTAGACATACATTTGCTACCACAATCACGCTGTCTAATGGGGTGCCTATTGAAACTGTGAGTAAAATGCTCGGGCATAAATCATTGAGAACTACACAGCATTATGCCAAAATATTGGATTTAAAAGTGAGTGAGGATATGCAACATCTTAGAAAGAAGCTATCGTTCGAAATAGATAGAAAAACTTCATAAATTGATTTTTATACCCAGGAGTGAAATAATAGGAAGTAAAAACCTTGAATTATCTTGCTTAATTTTAGAATGGCGTACACTATTCATTATCGATTGGTCTTCATTTATAAATGGCCTTGACATGCTAGAATTTCATTAGAGATTTTGGATTAATTTAGGGAAGTATAACTGAAATAAAGAAAATGTTTGGTACTTCAAAATCTCTAAATTACCGCCAACCCAATCAAATTGAATTCAGAGGTTCATGTCTTATTTCTGGTCTTTTATTTTTCCTTGTTTTGATATATTTTCCTACACAAAACTGCTTTGCCCAGGAACCCACTTCCATGAAGGAAATTAAAATCTTGAATCTGACCTATAATGAAATTATGGAATTGGAAGATGAGGCCTATGAAAATAATGAACTGGACAGACTTCGTATTTTAACCGATATCCACATCCGGAAAGCTAAAAAAGAGGATAATCTCTTGGAAATTGCAAGCGGATATTACTACCGTACAATCATAGAGGAACCAGAATTGGCGGTTACCTATTCAGACTCCATAATTTTAGCGACGGCGGATAGCGATGATTCTAAATATCCCACCTTTGGTTATATTCTTAAAGCTATAAATCTTTACGACTTAGGCGATTACCGACAAGCGATGCACAACTATCTAGCCGCCTATAATCTGGCAGTGCAAAAAAAGAATTACGAGGACCAACTTACCTGTTCCATGGCCATAGCAGCAATTAGAAATATTAACGGGCAACCACATGCGGCAGCGGATATCTATACCCGATCATTGAATTCTTTAAAGAAGAAGAGGGATTATGAGGATAGTCATTACGACGATTATATGCTGTTGATGTACAATCTTTCCTTGGCCCACTTAAGGTTATCTCAATTGGACTCTGCGCGGTACTATATAGAGTCGGGTGTTCGTAAGGCTATCTCTGTAAACGATACCTTGGAATATCGTGATTTCGTTTTAGTGGGGGCCCAGTTGGATTATTATGAAGGAAATTTTCAAAAGGCAAAGGATACCCTTATAAAATATACGAACCAATTGGAAGGGAATAGCAAGGCCATGAAATTGTATTATCTAGGGAAGATGGCACAAAACTCAGGAGATCATCCCATAGCCATTACCTATTTTCAACAAATTGATTCCATTGTGGAAGTCACAAAAAAGCCGTTTGATGAGATCAAGGATGTATACCAGCAATTAATAAGGCACTATGGTCTGCAAGATGACCAGCAGCGGGAAATTGAGTCTATCGAAAAACTCATCTTTTTTGATAGTTTAATGACCAAAGACCATAAAGGAGTCCTTATGCAGGCCACCATGGCCTATGATATTCCCTATCTCAAACTTCAAAAAAAGAAAGCAGAGGAACAGCTGAAGGTTAAATCTACTTGGAACATCATATTGGGGGCATTGGCTGGGTTTGTTGCCCTGATAGGCATCTACTTCTATATCAGGGTACGGAAGACGAAAAAAAAAGTGAAAGAACTGATGGATGGTATTAAACCCATTAAATCTTCCTCCCGAAAAGTGGGCACACATCCTGAATCGGTTCCTGTAGAGATACGGAATGAACTCTTGATGAAATTGGAAGCGTTCGAGAATTCGGACCTTTATTTGAGAAAAAATCTTGATATGGCCCAATTAGCTCAAGAAATGGATACCAATACCTCTTATTTGTCCATTATTATCAATCATTACAAACAGATGAGTTTCCCGAATTATATAAAAGATCTAAAAATTACCACAGCGATTGAGAGGCTTTCAAAAGACCCAGAACTATTGAAATACAACTATCAGGGATTGGCGGAAACCTTTGGCTTCAAAACTGGGGAATCTTTTTCAAAAGCATTCCATCAGAAGACTGGGGTATATCCTTCCAATTTATTAAAGGAATTAAAGATTAGGAAGAACACCCAGCAATAACCGATCGGCAACGATGACCGTATCCCACTGTTAAATTTTCTATTATTCTCCCTTAATTTATAAATGCCCCATTGCATTTATAAATGGCCTTCGGGACTATTTTTATTTCTTTATTTTTCTTATGATATTTAATAGAGAAACATTAATGGATTCTTTGATGATGTACTAAAAACGATTCATTAGAGATTTTAAAGAATAGGACAATGGATTGGCTACGATCCCAGGAAGAAATTGAATCTGAATTGCATCATATAGAACGATCATTCTTAAATAAGATAGTATCATACGATAAGGTTATTTCTTATTGCCAACATATTTTGGAGGAATATCGTATAGCTGTTGTTTCCCATGGCTTCCCTGACGAAGAAGCTGAAATTCAGTTTTTTAAAAAGGATAAACCGTTCCTTTTTGGTCTTCTTCTACAATATAATCACCAGCTTTCTTTTGAATTGAATTTTCCTAATATCCCCTATGGCGGGAATGATGATATTATCAATAAAAAAATAGAGGAAGTAACTGCCTTTCTCTCAAGCCATAAGGATATGGTCCTATACCTTGAACTGCAAAGTAAAACATTCGATTCTCAATTTTTTCTAAGGAAGAACAAAGGACAATTTACCTACCTATGTCGTCATGACCATTGTTTTGATTCCGAATTTTGTACTTCACATGATGGATTGATTGCCAATTTAGTTGGATATCAAGGATTTCTTAAATACCTCCAATATAAATTGGGGATGTCCAGCACCATTGGGTCTGCTTCAAAAGTGGTAATGCCAGGAATAGAATGGACCGGATCCAAGGTAGCTTTGGTCGAATTAGGGTTCGCCCTATATCATAGTGGGTCCATTAACCACGGACGTGCTAGCATAAAGTCTGTAATGCGGTTTTTGGAGCAGGTTACGGCAATGGATTTAGGGGATTATCACCATACTTCCATTCGTTTAAGAAACCGCACCAATCCAACAAAATTTGTGGATAAACTTAAAAATTCCTTGCAGAAATGGATAAGTGAGGTCGATGAATAAAAAAAGCCAGTCATAGCCAATTGGCAATTTGTTTTCTCGGCTTAACAGTAGTATTATTTTGATAAAAATATTACTCTTTTTAGATCGTTCCGCCTATTTTTAGCCCCGATTTTATCCAAAAATGAATTTAGCCAACTGGCTATGACTTGGCAATTTATTCCATAACTCCTTTTCAACTTTGTATCCGAATCACAGACAACTACAATTAGGTAGCATCTGTATTAAATCAATGGATATGCCAACAGCTATTATCACTACGGACGATCTTCGGGAATTTAAACTGGAACTTCTCGAGGAAATCAAGGAATTGTTGAACGAAAACCAGTCTAAAAGGACGAAGAAGGAATGGCTCAGGAGTACTCAGGTTATGGATATGCTCCAGATCAGTATGACCACTCTTCACGGCCTCCGGGTTAACGGAACCCTTCCTTTTACCAAAATAGGGGGACTTATTTTTTATGAAGTAAGAGAAATCGAAAAAGTACTTATGGAGAATACCGTGAAACCTTTTAAGACAAAGAGATGAATTACATAAGACATCTAAATTCAGTTTTTGAATTGTTTACGAAGGATTCTAGGTTAAATCCCACGCATATCAGTATTTATATCGCTCTTTTCCAACTGTGGAACATCAACCGTTTTACAGATTCTTTTTATATCAACCGGGAGGAAGTGATGCGTATTGCAAAAGTAGGTTCAAAGAGTACTTATCATCGCTGTTTAAGAGAATTGGACTATTGGAAATACATCAGGTATTTGCCCTCGCACAATCCGTACAAAGGAAGCCGGGTACACATGCTCAAATTCGGGATAACTAGAGAGACTAGCACTAGGGCAACTATAGGTTCAGGTAGTGGCCAAGTAGAGGGACAAGCATTAGTACCTTATATAAACATTAATAAACAAAATAAAAACATTAATAAACATAAGCTACCCAAAAATGAAAATGAGGTTTTGGATTTTTTTAAAAAAGAAAAATGGCCCGCTAATGAAGCAAAAAAATTCTTCAACCATTACAATTCTATCGGGTGGAAAGTTGGTGGAAAAATTACGATACTGGATTGGCATTCTACGGCCAAGAACTGGATGTTAAAGGGCGAAGAAATACAAAAAGAAAAAACGCTGCACGGACCGTCCCAAAAACGGGACAACTTAAAAATCACTAAAGACAAGGACTATGGACAACCCCTCTAAAATAATCGAAGACGGTACGGAATATACCCTTGGTGTGTTCGACGGGAAAGAAGTGCTCTATGATTTCGACAAGATCTTGATTTACTTGAACGCCAAAGGAAAACTGCTCTTTGGCAAGCAATTCCAGATTTATGACCAGGATAGGGACATCGTATTTAAGCTCTGCAATTACTTCATCAATGACAAAGGATTTTGCCATAAAGAGAATATAGACCCCACAAAAGGTATTCTTCTTACCGGTCCAGTGGGCTGTGGCAAGACAAGCCTAATGAAGTTGATCCGCCATCTTGTACCGGAGCAACGCCCTTACCAATTGATTCCCTCAAGGAATATTACATTCAGCTTTAACCATTTGGGCTATAAGACCATCGAAGAGTTTGGGAACGGTAGATCCTACTGCTTCGATGATCTGGGGATAGAGCCGATCGGCCGCTACTATGGCAGGGACTGCAACGTGATGGGCGAAGTGTTATTATCCCGATATGAACTGTTTCTTCAGACCAAGGGGAAGGTCAAGACACACGCCACCACAAACCTTAATGCCGAAGAACTGGAAGAGCTTTACGGCAACCGTGTCCGCAGTCGGATGCGCGATATTTTTAACCTGATCGCATTTGATAAGAATACTAACGACAAACGCAAGTAATTATGAAACTGGCCACATTTAATATCCAAAACCTTTTCCATCGAGACCGGACCAATTCGGAAAGAACATTTGGCAAATGTATGTCCGACTGGGTCAATGAACTCGATGGCCTTCTTAAGAAAAACGATCGGCACGGATCAAATGCCCAGCGTATCCAAGAACTTAGCTTTTTGCTCGGGTTCGACAAAACATATCACCAACCTTATGCGGTAATGCGCCGCAGGGCCGGCTATCTTTTTCTAAAGGGCAAAAATTACTCCAAGGAGCTGGCCGCCAATGAGATTAACGATTGGAACGGTTGGGTCTCCCTCCGGACCGTCCCTATCAAAACATTGGCCGTAAAAAATAAGGCAAGGGTGATAGCAGATATCGATCCCGATATTTTACTGTTGCAGGAAATTGAGGACAGGGCGTCCTTGGAAGAGTTTAACCAGGAGTTCCTACCCGAGATGGGCTGTCGTCCTTTTGACGAGATTTTCGTGGTGCAGGGGAACGATAAACGTGGGCTGGAAATGGCCATAATGACCAAGAACGGATATAGATTGCAATCTATTCGAAGCCATATCTACGATCAAGATGAAAATGGAAATCCACTCTTTAAAAAAGACCTATTGGAGTATGAGGTCAAGACCCCGTCCGGTACTACATACCATCTTATTTCCGCGTATTTTCAGGAGCGCACGGCAGATACCGATAAAACCGATCGTATGCGAAAGGCCCAGGCTAAGAAAGCAGCAGAGGTTTATAAGGGTTTGCAAGAAGATGGTAAAACCAATATTTCCATTGCTGGGACCCTGAATAACGTCCCCTATAGTGACTGCCTCTCCCCCCTACTCCGAGATACCGATCTTAGGGATATTACCAAACACCCATCGTTCAACGTTGATATTGACAAGGGAAAGGATGCTAGTTACTTTCGTCTTGGGGCATATCGAATAGGGGTCAATATTAAGCAGAAAGATTATCTCTTGCTCTCCCCGGACCTCTTTGGAAAAGCCGAGGCAGGTGGTCTCAATCGTAAGGCCATATGGCCATTAGAAAAACCGATGTGGTCCGTGTATTCGACCGTCCAGGAAAAGTCACAGGAAGCAAGTGGGCATCCTGCGCTATGGGCGGATATCAAGATTTAGGTTTTCTAAGGCCATTGATAGCAGCTTTGAGTTCCAAGGCTATCGTTAGGAGTAATACTCGAATATTCCGGAATACGGCAGTAAATATTTCTTGCATACCATTATTTTGATAGGATTAAACTTTGAAGAACCGACAACGCAAGTGCACGGATATTTCCTTCCTCGCCCATATGCATTACCTCAACTGAGTTGGATAAAAAACCAAACTCCACAAGCACGGAAGGAATCTGCCGGGACCCTTCCCTAAGAACCTGAAAGTTGGCAAACTTTACGCCACGGCTTTTAAAGCCTAGATTTTTTTGATTGGCTTTTTGAATGTTATAGGCCAATAAAATAGATTCATTGGTATGTTCCCCCTTTCGATCGGAAACATAAACTTCAATACCCTTTGCATTGGGGTTTTCCGAATGATTGCAATGCAGGGAAATAAATATATCGGCATTCAGCCTTTTTGCCAATTTTGTCCTTTCACCCAAAGAAATCAAGGTATCCGTATATCTGCTCAGGTATATTTCAAGGGCATTATCAAAGAGATTTTGGTTATATCGCACCATTTCCTTGGCAACTTTCAGCACGACATTCTTTTCCATAATGCCATTGGTTCCCGTAGCACCGGAATCCGTTCCTCCATGACCCGGGTCTATGACAACTACCTTTTTGGAACTTTCTTTGAATTGGGAAAATAATGCTCTTGGGCTCCATAAAATACCTGCCACGATCAACCCTATAAAAAATCGACTTAGAATGATCATCACACTTTTGTTTTTGAACAATTTGCAACGTTTTTCTCTTTTCCTTAGGAATCTTCCAAAGTTTAACAAGATTTCGAGTTAAAGTTTAGAGATTTCCTTCTCTAAGCTTCTTTTCTCAATAGATTTCACAAAATTTATATATCACGTCCAACTCGGACGGCAAACTAAACAGGCATAGGGATTTAATAACCAAAAACGAACAGTTATGAAAAAATCACTTTTTATGTTAATGGGATTGCTGCTTATGGCAATGCCCACTTTTGCACAGATCGGTGGTATCGAGGATTCTGTAAACGATGTTTCGGACACCATCAGGACCATCTTTCCAATAATTTTAGGCGTCATCTTCCTTGTCGGTTTCCTTTTCAATGCAGGACACTTCTTTGGCGAAAACGCAGATCTAAAAAAGGGAATTACTAGAGTTCTTGTATTTGTCCTTATCGCCGGTGCAGTAGTGGGCATATTTACCTATCTAATTTCAATCGTGGTATAGTGAAGCGGTTCGAAGTATATAAGAACATCAGGAAACAGGCGGTCATTTTTGGACTGCCCATTTCACTTTTTGCCCTAATGATGATGTCCATACTTGCGTCATTGATGGTCATCATCTTCTCGTTCAGCTTCGGGATGATTATAGGCATAATGATTTTTAATGCTGCGCTCTACGTGGCATTGACCCGAATTACCAACAATCCACAGCTATTTCAAACGGGGAAGGTCTTCCCAAGAATTATAAGTAATAAACGAAATTCCGGCCTCGATTATGAATAAGATCAATCTTTCGGCATATCGGCCAATTGTAGATATTCAGGACCATATCGTTTTTGCCAATAATGGCAATGTAGTCCTATGCTATGAAGGAAATCTACCGGAAATCTACTCCTTGTCCGAAAAGGATTTTGAGGATATGCACGGTGCCTGGTTTCAGGCATTAAAATCTTTGCCCGTTGGGACTGTAGTTCACAAACAGGATGTCTACCTCAAAAAATCCTATTCCTCGGAGCAACTTCCGAATGCAACTTTTTTGGAAAAGGCCACACACGAGTATTTTAAGGGACGTGGACATATTGAACATCGTTGCTATTTGTTCTTCATTCTTACCAAAAACAAATCACTCAACAACCCAAAATACGTCAATCCCTTCCGAAAAGTTTCAAATGGAATTGTACAGGAACTGGATGGCAATATTAAAAGCTTCGTCAACTCCGTAAGCGACTCGGTTTCCTTTATAAACAATAGCAGGAGAATGTCTCTCAGAACATTGAATGAAAATGAAATCGTAGGTCTCACAGAGACTTATTTCAATGGCTTCAACGAAGGCTTTGATACCGATATTTTACTGGATAAAAAAGGTGTCAATATTGGTGAAAACCATTTTGATGCCCTGGCCATCAATAGTGAACTGTGCTTTGGCGAAAGCGTACAGAGCAGCAAGACCAATGAAAAATTCACTTCTGACGATTTTGTGTTCCATCAAGGGTTTATTGATGGCCTAGGGCTTACGCTATATGAAAACCATATCGTCAACCAAATCCTGTATTTGGATGACAAACAAAAGTGGCGCAAGCTGCTCGATAAGAAAATTGAGGAACTGAACAAGAGTTCGAATTTTGGTTCACAGAACAAAGTGGTTCTTGGAAAGATCCAACACATTCTTGACCAAATCAATGCCGATGATAATGCACGGATTATCCGTGGTCATCTCAATATTGTCTATTGGGCCAAAGAATCCAAAGAGCTCGACAAAATAACGTCAATGATAAAGACCGAATTCAAGGAACTGGATATTATCCCCTACTATCCCCGTGGCGAAGAGCGCAAAAATTATATATTGAACAGTTACTGCTGCTTCTCTTCCAATTTCTCGAACAATGATCTGTACGTTACCGATTTGAAACACGCACTGTGTTTGTTTATAAACAACACCAATTATAAATCTGATACTACCGGGATCATCTTTAATGACAGGGAACATAATATTCCAGTTCTAAAGGATGTTTGGGACGAACGAAAGAAACGAATAAAGGCAAGGAACTTTGCCATTTTCGCACCAACGGGCGAGGGAAAATCCTTTTTGGCCAATAACATCCTGCGTCAATATTTTGAAAGTGGCCTTCGTCTGGTCATTATAGATTTGGGGGGCTCGTATACCAAATTCGCAAAACTCTATCCCGAAAAATACACGGTGCTTCGCTACGAGAGCGGAAAGAATCTGGGCATCAATCCATTTTATATCAGTAACCAAAATGACCTGACACCGGAACGTCTTGAAGATTTGTCCGTGTTCCTTTTTGAATTGTTCGCTTCGGATCTAAAAGTGACCAAGGCACAATCGGTCTCTATCAAGAAAATACTGCGCCATTATTACGATGGCACTGTGGAAAATCATTCATTGGAAGGCTTCTATAACTTTATCGAAAAGAATCGGGAAGACCTTCTAAATACCCTTAAAATCCATCCCGACTACTTCAATGTTACAAGCTTCCTGCACGTAATGTCCGAGTACGTCGGCGATGGTCTATATAGCTTTCTTTTTGAGGTAAGCGAAGACCAAACCTACAAGATCGAGGACAAAAGATTGATTGTTTTTGAATTGGATGAAGTAAAGGATAATAAGGAAATCCTGTCCGTAATGTTGAAGCTGATCAAGTCGGCGATCCAAAGGACTATTTGGAAAAATAGAGCTGAAAAAGGAATCATCCTATTCGACGAGTTTGCCAAACAACTAAAGTTTGAAAACGTACTGGAAAGCGTTGAATTCTATTACCAAGCTATCCGTAAACAGAACGGTGCAATTGGTATTATACTGCAATCCATTAATCAGCTGCCCAACAATTCTACCTCCGCAAGTATTCTGGAAAACACACAGGTCATTTATAGCCTGAACAACGAGAAAGGCTATAACGAACTGGTCAAAAGGCTTAACCTTTCCAGCCACGACCTGAACCAATTAAAATCGATCAAGAACAATCTTTCCGGACCAAGGAAGTACACCGAAATGTTCATCAAAATAGGAAAGGAAAGCAACATTTTTCGGCTCGAAGTCCCAAAGGAGGTCTATGCTGCCTATCTAACGGATGGACAGGAAAACGAGACCATAATGGCCATTTACGAAAGGACCCAGAATATGGAACAAGCCATTAAAGAATTCACATCTAAAACACAATAAAATGAAATCAAAGATTCACGAATACCAAAATAAATTTTTAGCGATGAGTAAAACAAAAATTTTAATTATCGCAATGGCATTTATTTTTTTATTGCCTGCACGTGCCAAGTGCCAAGGAATACCGACTTATGACAACACCAATTTTATAAGTTTGGTAAAACAACTGATAGAATCTGGTAAGCAGACCGCGAACATTATCAAGACCGTAAAGTTCTTGAAAGTACAAAAAGAAAATTTTGAAAAGGTCAACGATGTGGTCAAGCAATTAAGAGCTGTCCGGGAAATTGGACGCAATAATCAACGACTTATCGATGTGATGCAGGATGATCTAAGAAACATCCTTGATAGCCCCTATATCAAACCCGAGGAAGTGGCAAGGGTTTCGGAATCGTTCACTGCTGTTATAGAAAATTCTTTGGACACCATGGATTTTATAGACGAGATCCTATCCAGTGACTATCTTAAAATGAGCGATGCCGAACGTGCCGAAATTCTAAAGGAAAAAGAGCTGGAATCAAGGGAAATGGTTTCCAATATCACTACTAAAACAAGACGCTACAAGGATATTATTTCCTTCAGGAAAATGCAGGATAAAATCAACAACCGAGAAACCGAATATTAAAGATGACCGCGACCATCATATTAGGGATAGGACTGGAATATATAGATACTGTTTTCCAGACCATACAGAACAGCAGCTTCTCGCAATACACTATTGCAGGAATCAAAGCGCTTGCCGTGCTGTTCTTTCTGGTCAATATCCTTAAAAAATACAATGAGGGGATTGCGGATAAGGATGGCTACACCTGGGGATTGAACCCTGGAGAATTGGCTAAGAATTTTGCAATAGTTGTATTGGTCATTTTTTCATCACAAGTTTTGGGATTATTTGATGGCATTTTAGTAGCAATTGAAGGGCAATATCGCGGCACAGCACCAGCACTATTGCCATTACAGATGCAGGACATTCCCATAGAGGAGGATATCAACTTTATAGGAGCAGCTCAAGCAGCTATGGCATTGCTCTATGAAGCCCTTATAACGCCACTATATGGCTTTAAAATATTCGCCTTTATCATAAGTATCATTCTTTGGATTTTGGATTTGTTTATCTATCCATTATTTCTTGCAGAACGATATTTTCTATTGGGAATAATGCAGGCATTGTTCCCATTGGTCATAAGCTTGGCAGTATTTGAAAAATTTCGATCACTGGCCTACACGTTTTTCAAATTGTATGCTGCAGTTTATATGCTCGTACCCGCCTTCTTTTTGGTCAACATATTTGTGAATGCCATTTACACCGAAATCAATACCAATTTCTGGACAAATCTTTTTGGTACGGATGTGGGTCAAGGCTTTTTTGCCCCTGTGGTACAGCTTGGATCTGTGGGTTTCATTGTCTTCCTGAAATTCAAATTATACAGGCGCGCCACGTCCTTTACCCTTAGATTGTTTACTAGCTAATTTAACTTAAAATGAAAACAGCATACAAGAATATTTATAACGTCCTAAAGCTAAACCGATTCATCGTTTTGACAGTCGTCGTTTTTGCTTTGTTGTCCAGCACCTTTTCGGTTTGGATGGCTTTTACGGCCAATAAAAATGCGCTAAATAGTGCGTTTGCCATCAATACCGATGGGAGTATCATTCCGTTAAAGCTTGTAACCCAAAAAGAGAATATCAGGGTCGAAGCTTTGGCCCATTTGGAACTGTTCCACAATTACTTCTATAATATTGATGCCAGTAACTATGAACGTAATTTAAAAAAAGCACTTTGGCTGGGCAATAGTTCGGTGGATAATCTCTATCGCCAAAAAAAAGCTGATGGTGTCTATAATCGATTATTGCAATATTCTTTGGTTCAAAAAGTACTGAGCATCGATTCACGGTTAACAGAAAATAATGGTTCCTATGGCTTTACGACCACGACCATTTTTGAAATCAATAGAGGGTCTATAATAGACACCTATGAACTTGTTTCCACTGGCAACCTAGCTATGGTCGATCGAAACTTTCCAAACAATCCACATGGCCTATTGATTACTGACTTTTTCGAGAACACTTTAAAAAAATTTAACGATGAAGATAGAAAAAAATAAAATTGTCTTTGCTGCAGTCCTGGCTGTGATATTCCTGTTTCTAATTTCCTATTCCGTAATGGTAATGGGCGATGATGAAAGTGAAAATGAAAACCTGGAGCAAACCTTAGTGCCCGATTTGGAAGAGAATCAAAAAGAATACAATTCCAAACTGGATGCCATCAATGATTTGAAAGAAGTGCGTGAGAACAATGCGCCGAGTATTTATAATGAAAAACTGATTGATTCCCTTGGCTATTATAATCCAGATCTCCCTGAACTTGAAAAAGAGCGTATTGTGGATAGCATCTATGCAGCAGGGAAAATTAAATATTCTAAATCGTCCTATCAGAATCTTGGGGAAAGAAAAACCGCTCCCAAAAAAGTTCAGGAAATAGATTCTGCGGAAATAAAACGGGAACAGAAGATTGAAGCCAAGGAATTAGGCTTGGAACATCAATTATTCTTTGCTGCTTCACCTAAACCAAACGATATTTCGATTATTGGAAATACGGATGCTACGATTTATGCAGTGGTCGACGGAGACCAAGTAGTCCAGGCCAATTCACGATTGCGGATGCGGTTGACCAACACAGCGATTATAAATGGCAGGGTCGTTCCTAAAAATACACCTGTCTTCGGTTTCATCAGCTTTCAGCCCAATCGTGCCCTGATCGAAATTGAAAATATTGACAATCATCCTACCAAATTAAAGGCCTTTGATGTTCAGGATGGTAGTGAGGGAATCTATGTAGAAAATAGTTTTCGGGAAGAAGTAGGCACCGAAGTTCTCAACGATATTATTCAGGTCATCAATATTCCCAGCGTACCCCAGGTGGGCGGTGTGACCAAAGTACTTCGGCGAAAGAATCGAAACGTAAAAGTAACCGTATTGAACAACTACAAACTGATTTTAAAACCAAAGCTATGAGAACATTTATTTTAATACCTACTCTACTAATTTCCGCTTTTGTACTTCAACTTTGCTCGGCACAGGCCCCTGCGCAACAGTCAATAGCATTGGATACTATTTACGCTAATGACCATAAGAATGTGGCACTCTTTTTTCCCGATCCCATTCGCCAAGGAATTACTGGGTCCGATAACTTCATCTTTACCTACAATCGGGAAAAAGAACAATATTTCGGTTTGCTACAGGCAAAGCCCGGAAAGGAAAGTAACTTGCTAGTAGTCAATAGAAATGGTTCTATTTTTTCGTATATTGTAAGGTATAAAAAGGAGCTTTCCAAGCTGAATTATTTTATAACGGATTCCAGTAGTATAGGCAATGAAAAGCCTCTGACACCAGTAATTCCCAGTAAAGATTCGCTTGTGGATACCATTGACAACAAAACGTTTTATTACAAGAAAATTTGCGCATACCTTCTCAACCAAAAGCAGAAAATAGATCGGTTAAAAAAGGGTAGCGAAGATATCCTTTTAAGTGTTGAAAATATTGTTTTTGATACCGAAGAACTCTATTTCGTTATCCAGATTGAAAACAAATCTACTTTGGATTACGATTTAAATTTCTTAAAACTCTCGGTTGAAACAAGACAGAAGGGAAAAAGGAAATCTTTACAGAAACTATACTTGAAACCCATGTTTAAACACAACCTGCCTTCAAGAATCAAGAAAAACGAAACGGCAAGATTGGTTTACGTCGTTCCCAAATTCTCTTTGAGTGATGACCGCATCGCTGTCCTTGAATTGAATGAAAGGAAAGGAGAACGAAATTTGGAGTTAAAAGTCTCGCATAGATATATCAATAACCCAAATTAAAATATTATGAAAGCACTGATCACTTCCATACTGGCATTCTTGCTGATTGCATGTTCTAATAAACAAGATCTATGGCATACAGAAACAGCCAAGATAGTTGTAGAAAGTTTCTACGCCAAAGTGGCTATTTCGGAGTGATGGGTTCTTCCTCATATTTGGGGAAATTTCCAAACATTGAGGATTGCTGTAAAATGTTGATAATCAAAGATATAAAGTCGTATTCCCTTGTTTTACAGGACGATATTTATTATCTTTAAGTAGTTATCTGACAACTACTTATGACCATAAAACAACTGATTGGCATGCCTGTGCTGATTGTAAATAATATTGATTATTCTTGCTCCATTGTTAAAATATACGCATCAATAAAAGCCAAGCGGTCAAAGTGTCCGAAATGTGAAAAATATAGCAATAAAGTCCATGATCGTTATACCCGAACAATATCAGATCTTCCGGTATTTCAAAACAAAACCACTATTATCCTAAAGACACGCAAATTCAAATGCCAAAACCCGCAATGTGACCGAAAAGTATTCTCAGAACAAACACCATATATTTTGAGGTATTCAAGAAGAACAAAAAGGGTATCAAGGATTCTTGATTCCTTGTCAATTGAATTAACAGGAAAATTGGGCAGTATACTATCTGGACAACTACTGATTTCGGTTAGCAGCTCGACCATTACACGAATAGTCCACAGACAACGACTACCCCCGATAATACAACCAAAGGTGCTTGGCGTTGATGATTTTGCATACCGAAAAGGGATAAGTTATGGAACCATTCTCATTGATATGGAGACTTCAAGGCCTATTGATATCTTACCTTCCAGGGAGGGCAAAGAGCTAAAAAAGTGGCTGTCAAAATATCCTGATGTGAAAATTGTAACCAGGGACAGGGCCAGTTCGTATTCTTCTGCTATCAATGAGGTTTGTCCTGATGCAGAACAGGTCGCGGATCGATTCCATTTATTAATGAACCTATCCGATGCCTTGGACAAGTATTTCAAAAGTGTGAATCCAAAAATCAGAAAGCTTATTAAGGATAAGGGCAATGAGCTTTTAAATATGTCGGATGGCCAGAATGCAGGCTGTGACAAAGGAAAAAGGTCACGATTATTATCAAAAGTCCAGGAAATAGTTGAAATTAGAAGAGACCAAAGGTTGGATGTCTTCAATAAGGTCAAGGAATTACAGGCCAAGGGCATATCCAAACGAAAGATAGCAAGGGATCTGGGCATAAGCCGCAATACAGTTCATTCATATTTCCCACTAGAATCATTACCTCCCAGAATAAGCTCTAAATCAACCAATATTGAATTATTTGCCCAGCACATTGTTGCTCGATTAAATGACAAAGGATATATGATGAAAGATATAATAGACGAGATCTATAAATTAGGATACAACGGAAGTAGAACCCAGGCCTACCATAATATAAATAGCATAAAGGAAAAATTTGAAATACACACACCTGATTTCGCCCAAATTCAAAAATCAAGAATCCCCTATATAAAGCCCTTGAGCTCAAGGACGCTGGCTAAATATATTGGCTCTTGTTTAACTGTTATCAAGGATCCCGATGAACGAAATTATCTGCAAACACTATTGGATAATATCTCAGAACTACAGGTCGTTCGAAAATTGGTGCAGATTTTCAAAACGATGTTAAAAAGAGGACGCGGTAATATAAACCGATGGATCGGATTTATAAAACGCTCAAAATACAAGATGCCAGGTTTGATCAATTTTGCCAATGGTCTATTAAGGGATATTAAAGCTGTTAAAAACGGGATTAACATGTCCTGGAGCAATGGTGCTGTGGAAGGCCATGTAAACCGGATAAAGAGTATAAAAAGACAAATGTATGGTAGGGCCAGCTTTGATCTATTGCGCAAAAAAGTGATATTATCTCAAACTGGTTGATGTTTCCCCAAATATGAGGAAGAACCGAGTGATGGTGCCACCTGTTTCGGTCAAACAGTGCCACTTTGAAAGATCTTTCAATTATACAAAAAAAATGTGTTAGTCGTTTTTTAAAATTCCTTTTCTTAAGCTTTCCCCTTTTTTATGGATAGCTTTACATAAAAAGGGTTATGACAACAATATGGTTATGTAAAGCCCGATGTAAAGCGTGTTGAACTTTAGCATATTACGTTACAACTTTACATTTGGACTTTACATAATAATTATACCTTACCCAACCCTTTCAGCCAAGTTATCAGGTTCTTGTTATCTATCCATTCTCCTGTTATCATACTAGGTGTAAGGCATTCTGATGCTTGTTCTATTGCTTCTCTTTTCTGTTTTGAATCGGCCCTTGCGTATACCTCTGTAGTCTGGATAGAAGTATGTCCCAGCAAGTCTCTTATCCAAATTAGATTTACTCCAGATTGCAACAGATGCATAGCCCGGCTGTGTCTAAGCTGATGGCAACTAATTATTTCAGGGATCATATTAGAATTACATACACGAGCCATATCTGCATATTTTTTTAAAATGTAACTTATTCCAGCTCTGGTGAGTTTATTTCCCGCGCTATTACAGAATACAGGTTTTTTTATATTCAGCTCATAATCAATGTTATGTCTATTCATATACTCCTTGAGTATTGCAACAACATGTTCAGAAAGAGGTACTATCCTCACTTTTCTCCCTTTTCCATATACCCGGATTGAGTATGGCCTATACTGGATTCTTAATGACTCTACCGTTAGGTCGACCAGTTCCTGTACCCTACAACCTGTATCATACATCAACGCGAGTATCGCTAGATGCCTTAACTCCTTATAACATGTACTATCTGGTTGTTCCAGTAGTAGCTTTATCCCTTCCTTTGTGAAGTGTGCTGGAGTTGGATGTTGTTTTTTTAGGTTCTTGATTGCCATTATTCTTTGCCACTGTTCAAGATGCTCTATGGTTTCATACTGAAGATATGATACAAAGGAACGGATAGCCGCTAACCTACTATTTCGGGTGGCGATGCTATTTCCTTGCTTATCGATCAGCCATCGAAGATATCCAAGCACGTTATCTCTGTTAATGTCTGACAATGCTGCATTTTCAATTTTTATTTGCTTTTCATCTCTCAAGTAGGAAAAGAAGGAGACAAAAGAATCGCGGTATGCAGATATTGTATTCGGACTGACATTTCGTTCGTGCGGGAGATATACGCCAAGGAAGCCTGTCATATATTTTGCTAAGTTATTCGTTGTTGTCATGTTTTTTCGGATATATAAAATTGTTCAGGGAAGAGCATTGTTCCAATAGCTCAGGGTATTCACTGCAAGTTAGCCTTACATACCCTTCAGTGGATGAGAGAGACTTGTGCCCAAGACTAGCGGACAGCAATGGAAGGGCAGCGTATATATCTAACCCTTCTCTCACCATTTTTGCAAGAGAATGTGTTGCCATGGTATGTCTAAGATCTTGTACACGAGGTCCAAAGCGTTCACCCTTATATGCAATCCCACATTGCCCGTATACCTTTTTGAACCAGTGGTATGCATTAGCGGAAGAAAGCGCTTCGCCATTTAACTTGATAAAGAACGGATGATCGTGGTCAGTAATATCCTGTACTGGAAGCATACTCCGGTAATGTAGATATTTCTGAAGATTCTCCTTTAAGGTGTTGCATATAGGAACCAAACGTTCTTCTCCATTTTTAGTACTGCCCCATGTCCCTACTTTTAGAATGTTCCTATCAAGATCCACATCCTTGTTCCTCAATGAAATGGCTTCTGTGATTCTTAGACCCGTACTATATAAAAGCCGAATAAGACAAGGCACTGATATAATTGGGTCGTCTTTTCGGCGACTTTGGCGCAGGAGCCTGTCAGACTCCTGGAATATGGATTGCATCTGTTCTTCTGAGAAGATATAGGGTATAAAACCTCGATCATTCGTACATTTCGGCAAGGGCATGATATATGATTTAATCCCATGCTCCTTCATGTATTTAGCCAGTTGCGACAATCTGGAACATTTTCCATAGAACGTCCTGCTACAGTCATTTTCTCTCGACTTTGCCCAAGTTCCTATCAGATCTTTCGTAATGATCGGTTCCGACAAGCCATATTGTATGGTAAACTCATCAAACTCTTTGTAAGTCCACTTGGTCCCAATTACAGTTTGCCCGCAGGATTCTTTTATACGAATCAGGGCTTTCATATAGGGAGCCAGTACTCCTTGATAATCAAATGGATCAGTCATAAAACAACCCTCCTTTCTGCTTGTAAAAGTTATCCTGTGATTCCGGAACGTCCAAGACGCATTGTAGCAGATGCAATAGATCTATCCGCACATAGTTTCTTGTGGAGTCCAATTCTGAATGGCCCAGTGTTTCTGATATAATTGGGATAGGTATGGATTTATCCAACATCCTCTGTGCAAGACTAAACCTCAATGCATGCCCCCCGTGATGCCTGTTCTCGATCTCTATTTTTGAAGATTTAAAAACAACACTGATAGCCCCATGAACGGATGCCCCATTAAGCTCTTCATACGGGGCACGACAGCTTAAGAACACCTTGTCAGACATGGATTTTGGTCGTGCATAGCGTAGATAATCTATAATAGCATTACCAACGATAGGTAAAAGTGGAACGGTCAGCGGATTTTCAGTCTTATATTGTATAAGATTTATTTTATTGTTTTCCCAATCTATATTACTGAAGTTCAGATTGGCAACGTCGGAGACACGCAGCCCTATGCGGGAACATAACAACACCATAGCATAGTTCCGTTTCCCCACATTACTTGAACGAGATATCGACTGTTCTACCTTAAGCACTTCATCTGGAGCGTAAAATGAAGGGATTTTCACGCGCTTGAATCTCTTACCAATTGATTTCAGCAAATACGAATAGTCCTTTGTTATGAGGTTTTTGTGAAAGAGGAAGGAAAGGAAGCGCCTCGTAGTATCGATATACTCCTTCTGTTGATGTTCGCGACTTTCAATATACTTTATTATTGCTTCTTCTGTTATTTCGGAAAGATTATCTATTCCTGTCCCTAACAGATATTCAATAAAATTGCTCATTGTTTTTTTGTAACGCTGGAGAGTTTTCTTCTCGTCTATGCGCCTGGATTTCAAGAAGTCAAGATATTGATTGGCAGCGTCCCCAATTTCACCCCTAAGGGGGTATTGTACTGCACGATGCATTCTTCCACCAAGATTGTTATTTAACAACACATTGGTTAACACATCAATGCTCTTGATAAGGTCCCGATGATGGAATGTAACATTGTACCCATCATGACATGTCATCGCAAATTCATTGCCGACATTTTCATCATACTCAACCAAACCCCTTGAGAACATGTACGCAAGTATGCCTTTCTTCCACAGCCAATTATAGGTGTCGATGCGACTACTTGAATATCTCGTTTCTTTTAAAAGTTGGTTGCCACGTTCAATAAGTTTTTGAATTTCCATAAATTTTACTTTTAATGTTGATTTTGTAATATGCCACATTAAAATTATGGAAAGTCATTATGCGTAGTTCAATGATAATTCACTGTAAATGAGAACCTTTAATGGAAGAGTAAGATTGTAATTATCATAACCATATTGTTGTCATAACCTTTTAGGTCCAATCTGTGCGATGAGTTCACTATCCTGTCCAATATAGCATCGGCAATGGTGCTTTCCCCAATAATATCATACCACGCGGATACGGGTATCTGGGAGGATATGATGGTCGAGGCCTTATTGTAACGGTCATCGATGATATCCATCAGTGCCTCGCGGGCATGGTTGTCAAAACTCTGCAGTCCAAAGTCGTCCAGGATCAACAGGTCCGTTTTCAGGATCTTGTCCAGCTCCTTGAGATAGGTACCGTCCACTTTGCATAGTTTCAGTTTTTTAAGGAGCCTGGCCGTATTGGCGTATATGGCCCTTTGTTCCATCATACATGCCTGATGTCCCAGTGCCTGTGCCAGATAGCTTTTGCCCGTTCCCGAGGCCCCGGTGAGGATGATGTTTTCCTTCCGGGCCATAAAATCCAAGGTCCCCAGGCGGGCGAACATGTTCCTGTCCAGGTTGCGTTGCTGGGCATAGTTCACCTCGGCCAGGTTGGCGGACTGTGCGAACCCCGCCTGTTTCAACAACCGTTGGATCTTCCGGTTCTGGCGGTCCTCCCACTGGTGGTCCGTGAGCAGGGCCAGGTATTCATCTGCGGTAATGTCGGCCACACCGTTGTCCCTTACGTACTGTAGGTGCAATTGGGCCATGGCCGTAAGGCGCATCTGTTTCAATTTTTCGATCGTCTGTTCATTGTTCATAATATATTGGATTTAAGTTATTTATTATCGGTAAGCGGAGGCGCCCCGTATGTTCCCGTGGTCAGGGATATGGCTCTTGTCCTCTTCGAGGTCCCGGTAGAACAGGGAGCTTTTGTCCAGGTTGTTCTTCAGTATGTTCCTGATCCGCATATAGGTGGCGGCATCTGCCTGCAGGGCCCTTTTGCAGGCATTGTCCAGACGTTCGGAGCCATATGCCTTATGGAGCTGTATGACCCCCATGGCCCGTTTATATCCTATTTCCGGATAGTCCCCCTTGGCGAGTATCGCCTCCACACAGCCCAGTACATGGTCGCCGTGTCGGGCCGCTTTCTTTTTAAAGAACTCCGGGCTCCAGTCACTATAATATTTATGGGTGCTGCTAAGATGTTCCCTGTTGGTATTATAGCTGCCTTTTTCCGTATGGCGCCGGTGCAGGGCTATCCGCTTTTGGTGGTAATAGACCTCGACAACGGAACCCGTGTAATGGATGGTGGTCTCTTTTCCGATATAGCGGTAGGGAACGCTATAATAGCTCTTGTCCGGGGAGAAGTATACATAGCCCATCTTCTGGACCTTGGCCCTGCGGTAATCCTTTAGCTCGTACGCACTCTCGGGCAGGGGCTTGAGGTATTCCCTTTCCACGGATTGGAACAATTCCCTGCGACTGGCCTCCTTTCGCTTGAACAATAGATCGTTATAGGTTTCCAACAGGCGTTTTATCTCCCGGTTCAGATCTGCCAAAGAGAAGAACACCATTTCCCTTAAGGGGTAGTAGATACGCTGGTAGGCAAGGTGCACGGCGTTCTCCACCAGGGCCTTGTCCTGGGGGGAATACCCCCGGGCGGGGTTTATGGCGCAGTTATAATGGCGTGCAAAATCCTTGAAGCTCCGGTTGATGTCCGCCTCATATCTGCTGGCCCTGGTCACCGCCGATTTCAGGTTGTCCGAGACGATGGCCTTGGGCACTCCCCCGTAAAAGTTCAGGGCACTGGTACAACAGCTGATCAGGTCCTCCCGTTTTTGGCTCCTGCAGGCCTCCACATAGGTATACTGGCTATTGGGCAGGATGGCCACGAACACTTCCACCGGGACCACTTCCCCAGTGTCCCTATCAACAATATGGAGCTTCTTGCCGGCGAAGTCGATGAACATTTCCTTTCCGGGATCGTGCTCGAGTTTCATCGAGCCTTTGGTCTTGGCATATTTGCGCCGGTAATGTTCCATGAACTGGGTGTAGCCATAAGGTTCTTTGGCCTGCTGTACGTACTGCTGATAATGATATAGAAAGGTAAATCCGGGATGGTTCCGGGCCTTGTTGACCCCCTCAAAACACCGCATGAGCTCGTCGTAACGCCTGTTGTCTATGGTCGTGTGCGAGGGAAAGAGGGCTTCCAGGGCCCCATTGTCAAGGGCCAATAATTCTTTAAGGGAGCGGTCACAGGCCCCGTACAGCCGCATATATGTATTTACCGTATTACGGGATATCCCTAAGGCGGCACCTATCTTATGGTTGCTGAACCCATCGAGATGAAGGGAAATAATCTGTTTTAAGTCCATTGGATCAAGTGTGTTGGCCATATCGCTTTTTTGGCGACAAGGTAATTGTTACTTGATCTTTCAAAGTGGCACAAAACGAACCGAAGTATCCACCAAAGACAACACTATTTTAAAAAAGTATACTACTTCTGATGGTTATAGTGGCTTGATATTGATTCAGAATTTGGTGCCCGAAGAGGAAATTGGTACTAAAGTTGAAATCCTAGACGAAGCTGTTGAAGACAATACGGCTTGGGTCAAATATAATTCTTCATTTGACAAAAAGCCTGGGATTTTCAAATTGATCAAAGAGAATGATCAGTGGAAAGTTACCAGTAAAGGGCCTAGGGAAAAGGGACCTTTTTAAAAGAAATAATCATTATTTTAAACTTTGAATTCCGCCCATAGCGGATAATGGTCCGATATGAGCCAAGAAAGACTGTTTTTGGTCAATCCACGGTTTTGAAGTGCTATTGGAACAAAATCATAGTTGCCTCCGTTCAGGAATTCCATTGAAAGCTTTGGTCCGTTCGGCGGGCCATCGAACCAAGCAATTTGATCATAGTACTTAGTTTGGTCAAAAATCGATCTCGTTACTTCCTTTTTCTGAAGTTGAGGGGGCACGTACAATCCTTCCGATAAGAACGTTTTGTCCAAAAGATCCCCGCGTTCATCTATATTGAAATCTCCCAGGGCAATAAGGTCATGATGATAGGCATTCATATCATTCGCCCAGCTTGATAACCATTTCGCGATTCCCTTTAACTCTTGGATACGGCTTTTAGGACTGTCCCCGTATAAAATATGCAAGGTCACCAAAATAAAAGTGTGCTTACCGGACTGAAAGCTTACAGCGTAAGGAGATCGTACGAATTGTTTCACCAATGCGCCATCATTTATGTCGTCCTCCCATTCTTCTGGGACAACCAATTCTCCGGCAAGTCCGGACATTTGGACTCTTCTGGTGTCGAACAGGTAGGCCATGCGTTCCCCGTTACCAACCTTGCCCTTATTAACATCCGTAAGTATTAAGGACCAATTATGGCCCAGTATTTTGAGTGTATCCCGTAAGGCCCTGATATTGTCCTTGACCTCTTGGACCGCGATCACATCGAACCTTTTGATAATCTCGGCAATGCAGAGAATGGAATGAAGATCACGCTTGGGAGAATCATTTTCATCCGAATCCCATTTTCGGGTCAAATTACCGAAGGCCCGAATGTTCCATGAGGCAATCAATAAATTTTGGTCAAGTTTTTTTGGTGGGATCTTTGATTCCAGATCTGATCGTAATAGATCAAGATTTTCTAAGACCTCAATGGGCGGAATGTCGGTTATGGAGTTCATTATTTAAATTTAAGCTATTTTCACGCTTATCACTCAGCTAATCATAGCAAACACCTTAATATTTGAAAATCGTTTATTTGAACTTTTGGTTAACTCAGTTCTTAGCTGTAGTATTTATTCTTTAAATCTGTCCTTATCTAATAAATACTCTTGTCCTCGGACTAAATAATTATAGAACTCAATTAAGTAAATATCTAAAGGTTTCAATTTATTAAATGAATTTTCACTATTTGGGAAATATTTTATAAAGTCAATTATAAATATTGAAGATAGTATGTAAGAGTATCTCAATAAATCTTGTGCATTTTGAATCCAAATTTTTTCTTCTTTGAAATTGTTTCCATAATCAAATACTGATTTCCAAGTTGGATGACTATAAAATGATAGAATTGTATATAATAGTGGTATGGATTTTTGTGTATCGGGAAAATTGTCAGCTAACTTCTGCCAATCATAAATTTTAACTTCTCCATTTATAATAGAAAATTTGTAATCTTTATTTTTTAATATAATTCGAATTTTCCTTTTATTATCATCGTTTAGTTCATTGTAAATTTTAGAGTTTTCAATATTTGTTTTTAAAGCAATTAATCTGTGTTTGTCTTTTTGTAAAAGTGATTTTTGCTCGTCATTTGTCGCTTGATTTTCAAGTTTTAGTCTATATTTTAAGCTTGAATATTCCCATATATTTAATTTTAAAATTAATTCATCCTTATTTGTTGAATGGATAAAAAAATTATTAAATAGGCAAACTGTCTCAAACAAGTTTCTAATATTGTTAGCAACTAAATTTGTATCAATAATATCATTTTTGAAATGAAATTCGTCATTTGAAAAATTAATCCCATTTAAATTTTCCCTGATGTTAAATAATTTTGTAAAAATCATTTGAGCAATAATCTTCGCATATTTCTGTTCAGCGAAATCAATAGGGTCAGTATGATGTTTTATTGATAAACTATATATACTGTTCATCAATATATCTAAAATCTTTTTTGAATCTCGGATATTTTTGGATTCCGCTAATTCACCTATTTCTAATAATATATTTATTGGTTTGCTCATTTTTGGATATTACTGCTAACATCGGGATAGAATCATTGATGCTATCGTTTAATTGAACTTGACTATGGTTAGATTATAATTTTGGAAAGGCATAATGTTCATATATTTATTTTAATTTACCCATTTCAGGAGAAGTCGAAACGGTTTTTGCCTTTCCTTTAACCATGGTCTCAGAGATAAATACTACCTGTCCTTTCTTGTTAACAAATTTCTCTGATCTGAGGTGCCTAAAATGACCCTTTCTGAAATGTGGCCTTTTTGAGAGCTTTGAACCTTCATTTTCTTTAATCTTGTCAGATAACTTTAATGAAAAGTTTCTTGCTGACAAATCTTCATTTCTTTCCAACAAATTCTTTGGAACCCCATCATCAACACATTCAGGGAAGCAACTCATGTAGGCTATTGTATTAATGACAAGTCTGAACATTTTGGTGTGAGTTAATGAGATATTGTCATTTTTCTTATTGACATCAACATAGAATTTATCTGACATTCTTCCCCCATGTTCTCCAAGTGAATAGTATAGCTCAAGGCAACCATCTTCTTCCACACTAAGAGAAAAGGCATATCCCTCAGATTCATATGGGATGTGCAAAGCAAATTGATATACCACATGATTAATCTTTTTGTTGGAATATAAATGAAATACACTTCGGTTTTGACCGTTTTCGTAAAGAAAGTGCTTGATACCTTCCAAATCTGACAAAGTTGTACCTTCAAGGAAGTCTCGCAAGTGTTTGTCAACGAAGAAAACATGTAGTAAGTCTCCTTTTGAATCGACTCTCCACATTTCCCAACCTGATACTATTAATTGTTTAGAGGCATACGTTTCGTAGGCCGTTACTGGGCTGTTTAAAATGTTATTTCTGAGCACCTCAAATATTTGATCATCTGTAAAATCTGGAGTAAACCGCTTTTGCTTCCTATAAAGGTTATCCCAAAAATGCTTAAGAGGTCTGCTGTAATATACTTTTCTGGCCATGTCAATTTTATTTCATGAGTTGAGCCTTTGTAAATTGCTTTTTTTCTAGATATGTAAAACACTCCGCTAAATAACCAATTTGGAATAATATCCTTTATTTGAACTCTTACTGGTTACATTCATTCTCCCAATCCTTGATATAAACATCTAAATTGAGCAGTACCCAATTTACCTTTTTAATATAGAATTTTTCAGGATCATATTTGCCATCAATAGCGACAAGCTTACTTTTTACCCATTCTTTAAGCTCTTTATATTCTAAGTGCTTGGGCTTCGCCATAATCTTTAAAAAATCATAAAAACCCGGTAGGCTACCGACATCTTCCGGAGGACAGTTCAACTTACCTGCGCAACAAATCGAAAATGGAATTGTCAGATCCTCTATGATCATTTCCAAAGTCAAGGAATGCTGCCAGTAATCCCCGAAATCATATAGATAGTGCAATTTCTGGCCTTTGGTTTTTAGCACATCACCGATTTTTATCCTTTGCGAATCGATGACCTCATGGGGACCATTAAAACCATCGTCCTCAAATTGTTGGCCGATCCGATAGCTGTCCGCGGTGAATTCGTATAGGTGATAGTTCTCCCACCCCATAACAATTTGAACGATATGGTGAAGCCTGTAAAACGTGATATCGGATGGCACCAAAAATTCCCGCCATATTTTGGGATTACTACCTTCTAACTCAATTCTAAATTTAAAAACTCTACTCAATTTTTAATCCTTTATTTAGACTTTAAAATATTTAATAACCATTCCCTTACTTCTCCTTCAGGACAAGGATCCTTAATCTCTAAAGAAGAAATTCTATTGAAAGCAACTCTAGTTGTTAAACCCAATTCTCTTTTGACATCAGCTATCCAGCAAGGTTTTATAGTTCTTCCTAATTCTTTTTTGGCTAAGCTCTGAATTTGCTTGTATGTCATCCTTTATTTGCCCTTTTTACTATTTAATTAGTCAAGCTGTTTAATCCAATCATGGTCTTCTATCTTGTATAGAAATATTGACGATCCAATCGCAACAACCCAAACCAAAATTGCGACTAAGAAAAAAAGTAAGGCTACATACCACTCTAATTTATCATAATCATATTTACTTAACTTAATTGCTATATACAAAAATGGCATCCAGGAACCTACCCAAAGATTTATAATTACAATTCGCACAAAAATTTTCATCCTTTATTAAAATAAAACTTTTATAAATTTACAAAAACCCTTTAGTGAAATTCCTATTGGACTGTATCCAAAAAGGCGATGGCTTTAGGGTTTTGATTTCTAACTTTTAATTCAATTTTTCAAATTACGTCTTAGTGTAAGCCCATCGTTTAATTAGACTTTGACCGATTATAATTATCAATTAATGCTTCCGACACGATTTGGGCCTTTTCATTACTTATGCAATCAAAAGTAATTTTTTTGGTGCTGGTAAATTCTTTTAGCAGCTTACCAATATCCTCAGCGGTCAGAAAACCATTCTCGCCTAAGTTGTCCAATATATCGCTATATCTATGTGACCTAAATCCATCTTCTAACATATCCTTTATTTGAACTTTTAATTATAATCTGGTTCGCCGAGAAAGTGTCTCATCTCATCTTTTGGCCATCTAGACTTAAAGGTAATGATTTCGAATTTTAGGTTGTACGAAAAAAGGAGGAGGCTACAAATACAAATCCTTTTCAATTCGCTCAGATAATGATTGTACAAAGTTCAGACTACTATTTTCAACTCTTGAATAGAAATTCAACAAGTCCATATAATTCAAGTCCTTTTTATTTTGAAACTCTTTTATATTCTTCGTGTTATTGTCCAGAATATTGAGTGAGTGTTTAATGGCATTGTTTAGATTTCTTAAGTCCCGTATTTCTACATAGTTTGATAATTCCTTTGGGTTTATCTTTTTGGAAGTCAAAAAATCTTCAACATTTTCCCAACGAAATAATTGTCTTTCGTTGATTTCGGAAGAGTATGAGGCTTTCAATAACCACTTTAAATGAGTTTCAAAATGCTTGTACCCGTAAAGTATTTTCATTTCTGAAACGGCATAAAGTTCCTTGTCCAGAAAGTAAACCTCCATGTGTTTCATATATCCGACTCCTTTTTCGTCTGATTCAATTTGAGACTTTAGTTCGATCACTTTCTTTTCAAGGTCTTTTATAAGTTTATTAGAAACGAAATCGTAATGATTATTATCAATATTCATGAAGAAAGTTTGTAGTCCGATCTTTCTTTGCTCTCTTTTGTCCCTAAATGACTCCTGCTCTCTCAAATTTTTATAATTAAACACAATACTGGGATATCATCATTGATAATATCCTGCTAATATGACTAAGTTAAGAATTAGTAGAAAAGAATGCATTTACAGACTTTAAATAATCCTTTATTTGAACTTTTATAAGTGTTCTAAATCTTCAGGGTTCTTAAAGAGTTCTTGACCCGTCTCAACATTTTTCACACCTATTGTTTTCTGTTTCGCAATATTCACAAAAACTTGCTCAATCACAACATATATGTTAGAGGAAAGTTCAGGGTGAATCTCAGGTTTGTACTTTACTTTATCTCCAATTTGAAATGACATATTTAATCCTTTATTTGAACTTTTGCATTGCATCAATTACCAACTTCGCTTTAGATGGATCTAGTTTCTTTAAAGATTCTAACACTTCACCATTAAAGTTAAACTCCGATAATAAATCATCCGATTCAGATCCACTTATTTTACCCTGTTCTTTCAAAGAAAAAAGTAAGTCTCTAAATTTCTTAAAATTATAATCACTCATATTTAGCTATTTGCTTTGTGGATTCTTCGTTTATTTGAACTTTGCTTTTCTCCGAATATCCGTTTTATTTTAACTTTACACGAAGAGGAGGTATATTTAAAGAGGCTTGTCATAGAAAGCATTATCAATATTTCCAACCCAATCATTTAATGCTTTATAATGATGATGAAATATTTCTTGAATACTGTTTTCATCATTGTTCATTATATTTTCAACATCATGCAGTTCTTCCCAAATCCCTTGATTATATACCCCTATAATCTTAAAAGCGATTCGTCCGCTTGCATTATAAACCATTGCGCTTGTCTCAAAAGGCAATATTTTGCCTAAATCTTCAAATAATGACAATGATTTCTTAAACGTTATTCCGGCAGTAGTAATCATATTTCCGGATTTGAAGTCCAATCTTTCAAATAATACAGGGACTGTTTGCCCCTTTGCCTTTTCCGAAAAAACTTTTTTCAAAAGAACGGGGATTTTGAATACGATTTGACCGTCAAACTTATCTACACCGCTGACGGGTGGAATTAAACGAAAGTCCATAGTTGTTGCTAAAAATTAAATGTTGTTTTAATATAATTACGTGAATACATTTTTGGGCTATATACCAGTTTGGTTCTGCTAAGTCTAATGAAAAAAGATAAACGTTTGACATATCAGTTGTATAAACTTTAGTGACTTCATAACCTCCATGTCTCACACTTTCCTTAATGGAAAACGTACTAGCAGTGTTTATCAAAAAAATCTCCCCCCAAAATATCCCTTATTTATGTAAATGTTCAGTAACCTTCTTGTACTGTTGCCCCATCAACAGAATTGTATGTTATTTTATATTGCTACATTACTTTTTTTTTGAACTTTGAAGGAAGATACTAAAAATTCCGTCACACATTAAACTCTTTACAAAAGGTGCGATCTTTAAAGAGTTTAGATAATATTTAATAAAATCAGATATACTTGAGGTTAATAATCAGTTTTAATGTTGGACATTTGATTCTTATAAGGTTAAACAATGACGCTGATTGCTATTCGGAGGTACTTGATTCGGTTGCTTCTTGATTAATGTGGAAACAAATAATTAGTGCCACTCAGGTTTTTGTTTTTAAAGTAAAATTTACTTAACCATTTATCTTAGTTTATTAAAAATTCAATTTTCTTTTTATCAATTAAAACGTTTGGTGTATTTGTAGTATCTTACTGTAATGGATTGATTGTTGAAACCAAAAAGCTAATAAATAAACAGTTATATGAGATATTTACTATTTGAATATGGAGAGTCACCAACTTATATGGCGGACATCCCTCCTGTAAAATATGATTATGAAAAAAATTTAAATGTTTTGGAATCGAACAATACGCCTGCCATAAGTGTTTTGGATAATTGTGTTACTGAGACAGGTACTAAGGTTCATAATGAGTCCGGAGATAGTGATAATAACTTCCCTCTGAATTTCGGAACTCAAACTTTTACATTAGTTGATACTGAGCAATCTGATTCTGATGAGGATTCTGTTTTACTTTCATCTTCTTTAATAACAATGACGACTACAAGGGTGGAAATGGAGAGCACAGATTCTGATTAAAAATGATATTAATAATATCACATAAAGAGGATTACACTTCCGACTACCTAATCAATATTTTAAACAAGAGAGAAATTCCTTATCATAGGTTAAATACAGATGATATTGGTATAAAACACGATATAAACTATCAATCTGGTTCAAATATTAGAATATCGATAGATGGCTATGAAAATTTTAAATCCATTTGGTTCAGAAGAACCAAGTCACCAGATTTTTCATTTTCAAATGAGAATGAAAGGGCTTTTTTCGTTAAGGACTTCAAAGCATTTCTAAATAACCTATGGTCCTCCCTTGATGTAAAAAACTGGATTAGTCACCCTAATAATATTGATAAGGCAGAAAATAAGCTATATCAATTAAAGATAGCTAAGAGTATTGGTTTTGACATCCCTCAAACTATCGTTTCTACGGATAAGGAAAAAATCGAATTATTCTTCAAGGAAAATAATGAACAAGTTATCATAAAACCTTTATTTGGTGGTCGATTTTTTGAAAATGGAAAAGCAAAACTCATTTTCACAAATAAGGTAAAAAAAGAGCATATATTGAATGGGAAAGATTTCATTTCTTTTCCAATGATTTTTCAACAAGAAATAATTAAAAAATATGAGCTCAGAGTTACTGTTGTAGACGACAAGGTGTTTTCTGCTAAAGTAGATTCTCAATCAAATGTTAGTACACAACTTGATTGGAGAAAAGATAGAACACAGTTCACCAAATATAATTTACCAGAGAGTATTACCGAAAAATGCAAAGAAATTGTAAGAACATTAAACCTGAAATTTGGCGCTATAGATTTGATAAAAACAGATTCAGGCTATGTTTTTTTGGAGATTAACCCAAATGGTCAATGGGTTTGGATCGAAAACGATACAGGACTGAAAATCTCTGACGAGATAATTAAGCTTTTAACTAAATAATATGGTTGAAAAAGAAGATAAAAAAGAGTTAATGTATAACAAGGATTTGCTAGATGATTATATCAATTATCTACTGAGACTATTTCAAAACGAGGATAGTCGATTGAATATTATTGAGAGTAAAGTATCACAATTAATAAGTCAATCAGGATTAATAATTTCTATTATTTCATTCATTATTCCGTTGTTTTACGATAAACTTAATTGTCTAGATTTGGGATTTAAGATTGTTTTAGGGTTAATGTTTGTTCTAACAATAATTTTTTTAGGACTGTCCATATTTAAAGCAGGTGGTATATTTAAAATATATAAATTTAAGTATTCTGATTGTTCAGTAGAAACCCTGAAAAAGAATTTCGAAAAAAGCGAAAATTTTAAGGAAGAGTATATTTCAGACTTAATTTATAGTATCAACAATAATAAGGCTTTAAATAACACTAAAGGTTCAATACTAATTTGGGCAAATAGATTTTTTATTTATGGAATTTATAGCTTAATTCTATTATCATTTTTGCTCATCATTGGATACTACTTTGTTTAATTTCTGTTCGTTACATCCCGTTAAGAAATACAAAAGAAATAGTATGAGAAAGGTGTTTTTCATTGATCCTTAATTTGAACTTTTAAGCGTTCAGTTCCCTATATATCATTACTAACTCCATAATTAATTTGCTAGCTGTTTTATTCTTCATTCCATTTTTACCATTCTCAAAAGACCCGACTATAACTTCGCCATTAATCGCAGTTAACGGTCCATTCTTTGTTAGTCTGCCTTTTACTTTATTAAATCTACTCCAATGCTCAATACTGAAATGCTCTTCCCTCAGGTTGAATAAAAAATACTGGAAAGCTTTTGAAAGTCTATCACGAGCATCACCCTCACCAATAGCAAAACATTCGTAAAGGGCTAACATTAATTTTTCTTGGGAGTATGTCATCTTTTTTTGAACTTTAGGTTCCGGGATTAAACCACCATTGTAAAGTGATGAGTTATTAACCTTTCGATTTAACATCTTTAAGTTCTCTCTCGATTATATCCATAATTGAAGAGATGCCATGTTTATATTGAGAAGTTCCTTTCGCTCTGTCAACCATTAAAATGCTTCCTCTAATCCGAATAAGATTTTCTGAATAACCTGCATATTCATAATGATTCTGTTTGTATTCATCTTCAAAATTTGAAATAACTTCGTACACTTTTCTTGCATAATGCCAATCTTGATTTTTATTAAAATTATTATCAAGGTCACGCAGATCTCTATATAGGTCTTCCAATCTCATTTTAATTTTTTTATTTCAAAGTCTCATGTTTATTTGAACTTTAATTAATTAGGTTCTGTGTTGCCCTTTTTAAGGTTGATTAATCAACTAATGTGTTTAAAACATCCCTATCATATGGACTTATTCCAAAGTCACCCAAAACAATTTCATGTCCATAGCTTTTCCATATAATTTCAAAACTCGTTCCGATTGAATCTTCGCTCCATTCCGATTCTGTAAATTGCATTACTGGGCCATGATTTATATCACAGTGATTTGAGGTAACAACCAAACCATTCTCATTATAATTCTTCATTTCTTCAAATATCTGCCTTGTAATATTGTATGCTATTTTTTCATTTTCGAATACTTCTCCTAGCGGAATCTGACTGGCTCCAATTAAAAGTCTTGGAGTTAGTCCATGAAAATATCTCGCAAATTTACCTTCGCGGTAGGCCATTAAGATCTCAACCCAATCCTTCATATCTGTATTATCCTTTAATTGAACTTTAGTTTTTAAACGGTTTTCCTTAATCTAGAATTTGAATTTCTATTAATCCTCCATCATTCAAGTTAACAGTCAATAATTGATTTTCTTCATAATTGGGGTTATCATTTATTAAACATTTGACCTTTATTTTATCCACACTGCCATTGTTGAAATTTTTTTCAACTAGAAGTGCTTTGAAAACACCTTGCAACTGTACTAACTGTAATTTAGTTTTACCGTCCTCAGTATTTTTAAGTATACCCCTAAGCAATGCTATTTTATCTGACATATTTTATATCTTTTATTTGAACTTTTAGTTAACTAAGTTCTTTATAGCCAGCTGACTTTTATCAAGTTTATATTATCTTTTTTCATAAACTTTCAATTCTGCATTTACAAATTCAGTCAATTTCTTTTCATTAGTTAAATATTCTTTTACAATTGGTAAATAATCCAAGTTTCCATAATTTCCCAATTTATTTATAATTATATGTCTAGGAATTCCGGTTATTTGGTAATTTTTACGTGTTATAACTTCGTTTTTAGAGATTAGCTGTATTCCTTTTGGCATTTTTATTTTAAGATATTCCTTCCACTTTTCGGAGTCGTTGTCTAAAGAAATATCAATAAAAACTACTTTAGAGTTATCTTTGAATTCTTCTTTGAGCCTATCCAACTCAGGTTTTTGAGCTAAACAAGGACCACACCAAGTTGCCCAAAATGAAAGATATATTGTCTTTCCTTCTAATGTCTTTAAATCAAATATTTCATTTTCTATTGTCAAAAAGGTTTCACTAGGCAGTTTTTTTTGTTCAAAAGCGTTAAAATTCCAAAGTACTTTTGCATTAAATAATGTCCTTCCATCGGTTGAGAGACCAAAACCATTTTGTTTAATGATTAGTGGTTGATTTAAAAGAAAAAAAACAAAAACCATTGACATTACACTGGCTAAAATAATTCTAATTTTTCTAGAAATTTCTTTATGAGCAATAGCTAACGCGGCACTTGAAAACAGAAATAAATAAATAGCAAAAGGAAAATAAAAACTATCGAAAGGGACATAAATAAAAAAAAGTCCAATAAATAAAATAGAGATGTATTTTAAGTTAACTTTTCTACAAATTGTACCAGCAACGTAAAAGGCAATAATGGTTATTAATATCGGAATCCACCTTAAATTTTGGGGCTCATATATTCCTATAAGATCAAATTGAAAAAGTGTAAGTACTAAGAATATAATTACAAATATAGATGCTAACCCCAATAACATTCGCGAAATTGTTTTTTTCATAGTTCAGTTCCAAGTTTGCTGGCAATATACAGATATAGTAACAAGTTACTATATTTCTGTTTTGTGAATACTTCTAATTTGCGGATTTATAAATCCTTTATTTGAACTTTCGATTTTCTATATGTTCGCCGACAATGTGTCCTTACTCATTCCTATTTAGACTTTTGATTTGACAAAATTCTAAGCTTTTCAAAATATTTATCCCAAAGTGTAGCTTCATATTCTAAATGATTTGATGGATTCGTGGCATCGTCATAGAAAAATACCTTTGTTATTACATTATTATCATCCATATGAACAGAGGTAGGTCCATCTGCTAGTTCCATTAATAATTTATCCGAAAGCGTACCATAATTAGTATAAATAAAATCTTCTTCAGGAATATGCTTGAACAAATCATTTTCTCCTAAAGGCTTATATTCCCTGTTAAAAGCTGTCCAATGACCTTTATCGTTTCTTTTAATGCCGTAAGGCAAATTGATTTTGAAAAAATTACTGAGTGCCATATTTATTAAATTTTAAGATCTTCCCAACCGTTTTTATCATCTCTATCGTCAAGCACACCCCTACTTAATGCTTCATTAAATATTGTGAATGTAGGATTTGCACAAGAGCAAGTGTCGGTATGTCCTCAATAACAAATTTTGTCTCCGAACTCGTCTTTGCCTTTATTTGTTAATTCTTACCATTTATGATATCTACTTTCCATATTTACTTGAATTTTCACTTTGTACTTTTTTGCCGATATGGACTGTCTCCTCATTATGGACCAATCTTCAAAGTAATCTTTTGTCCCAGTTGAAATCCTCTATACCTTCTATGGTTATTTCTGAAAAATCAGGGTGTTGTGTATTAATGACAAAATTAAATTCCTGTTTAATGATTGCGGAAGGTACTTTTAACACTGTACTGCTCCTTTTCGAATACCAATCACTCCCATATTTTTGTGTGGCATATCTATTCTCTAACAAATGCCAGTCAATCGCTAGCTTCTTTGTATCCACAGTATGTATAAAGTTGTTTTTGTCAGGGATGTTTATAATTACCATTTTGTATTTAATTCCCTCCATAATCGCATTTCTATGTGCGACTAGTTCAAGTGTGGCCAATGACCGACTTGATGAAGCATAGATAACATATTGCTTTTCCATATTCCACCGATTGGTCCTACCTGAGGCCTCAAGTTTTTCGGCGTATTTCTCCCTTGTTATCCTAAATAACTTCATTTATATGTTATCTCCGTATTCAATGGCAACAAGGCGGTCGTCTATCATCCTTATTCCACTAATGGTATTCAAGAATTCAATAGGTTTCCTATTGTCCAGGAATACATTTTTGCTATCTAGCCAATGACTGAACCCCTCTTCCGAACCGAATACTTCGGAACCATGCCTGAGAAGTGAAATAAGCATAAGAATATGTTCTTTGGTGTCTACTTTGGTTTTGGAAATATCCTTTGTATAGCTGACGAATGTTTTTGGAGCTAGGTTCAACAAGGATGAAAGAATCTTATCACTCGTATTGGCCTTAGCCCTTAAAACTCTGACGTGGCCTGAATTAAACTTGTTCTTTTCCAAATAATTCACGACCCAAGAAGGATCAAGTTCTATAGGAATACTTTTAAATATATTTTTTTCAGCAAGGACCATTGTGGTAATTTTACATTATTATATACGTAAATTTACTAATTCTGAACGAAATCACCAAAATTTAAAAATTACCTTTATTTAACTTTGGTATTAATCCTCGGTCCTTAAATGTTTTATATAGTTATTCAAAAGCCCCTTTATTTGTTCAGCGGCAACCGGATTTGCAGAATGAACCATAAAATCTAGATTTCTTAAGTCTAGTCCAGATTTATAGACAAGCCATTTCGCCGCGGCTAATCCATCTGGGGCAACTTTGCCATCTTCTCCCAGACCAAGATCATTGTCGAAACTTATATAATTTGGAAGTCCATTTTTTTCTATGTATCCAACAAATTCATCATAAGTGCGAACAATATCGAACTCAGATTCCATTGTTTTATCATATACCATTTCAATGGTTCTTACATCATCTAAGAATAACTTCTTCAATTTTTATATCGTCTTTTTGAACTTTGTTCAGCAATTGTTTTGGTTTATTCAAAATACTGAAAGATCTAATTTTTCTTTAACTCCCTCAATTCCCCCTCTATATATAATTTTTCCCTTTGGGTCTATTAATATATAAACAGGAATGCTTAAGACATTGTATTTTACATCAATCGCTGTCTGAATTGCGTCAACATGTGGCCACAAGTCTATTTCATCTTTTTTAATGGCCTGTTGCCATTTATCCTTGTCTCTATCTACTGACAATCCAATAATTTCAAAATCTTTTGTGCGGAGCTGTTGGTATAATTCTACCAAGAACGGATTGGACTTTCTACAAGGTTCACACCAAGATGCCCAAAATTGCAATAACAAGAATTTGCCTTCATAGTCTTGAAGAGCTATTGAGTTTCCATGGACATCCTTTGTGCTGAATGCAGGGGCAACATCACCAACCATTGAAGGCTCCCTTGTAACTAAATTTTTTATTACCTCTTGACCATAATGCCCATTCTTGATTTCGGAATCAAAATTTTCATATATTGTCTGAGCAGAATCTTTGGGAATAAATTTTATGTAACTAAACAAATACAAAGAGCTTAAATGCGATGAACGGTTTTCACTGGCATACACGAGATTCTCTTTACGGATTTCACTTTGTGTATCCTCCCATTCTTCCTCCAGTATTTTCCACTTCCCAGTAGCCTCGGGAGATCCCTTGTCCAACTCCTTTAATATAATTTCACGTCTAATCATATAGGAGTCAAAACGACTTGTTAGCGGTTTTAGCAATTTATCCATTTTTTCCTTTTCCCTCTGGGCGTTGGAGCCGGTAATTTTCGCCTCTTTAAACTTACCCATTATAAGGTCGATTTTTATTTCACCAGGTTCTAAAAAAAAGCTGACATAATTGGGGTCACTGGTTAATGAGGAGTCAGAATATAGTGAAACTATAATAGCGCCATTTATAGTATCCTTGAAGAAAAAATGGCCATTTTCTATTGGGATTGCAACTTCTTGATCTTTATAAAATAGAGTTAACAGTTTAACAGAATCCGTTACAGTTCCTTTCAAAATAAAGGCACCATTCTTGGGTGGTTCTTTGCAATTTAGAAATAACAAAAAACTGAAGGTAAGCAACCAAGCTCCCAAATGTAACCTCCTATTAAATATATTGTTTAGTTCCAATTTCAATTGAATTTTTAACTACAAGATTTTATATGGCCTTAACTTTCCTGTAAGCCCTCTATGCCTTAAATACTTGTAATACGTTGCCCTAGAAATATTCACTCTCTCGCAAATTTCAGAAACGGTTAATTTACCCTCTTTAAAGTACTGTTCGCAAATTATGGCTTTTTGTTGATTTTTATTGCTGATTCCCGTAGGTGCACCTAATATTTTACCCCTAGCTCTCGCAGAGGCCAAACCGGCCTTGGTTCGCTCAATGATAATATCCCGTTCTAACTGTGCTAGGGCAGCGAACATGTTTACAATGAACTGGGAATGCGAAGACTTGTCCGTGGTATCCAAAAAAGGTTCGGTAATGCTCCGGAACTTGACCCCTTTTTCATTGAGTTGGTTGATGAAGTTTGTAAAATGAATCAAGCTTCTGGCCAGGCGGTCCAATTTCCAAACAACAATCGTGTCCCCTTCACGGGCATAATCCAGAAGTTTGCTTAAGCTTTTACGTTCTTCTTGAGAACTGGAAACCTTATCCGTATAAATGTTCTTTTTATCAAGACCTTCTTTTAAGAAGGCGTCCAATTGCAGATCCAGATTCTGTTCATTGGTACTTACCCTGGCATAACCAAAAATCATAGCTAAAAGTTTAAATAAACCTCAAAATACAAACTAATTATTTAGTACGCTACTTTAAACTATTTAAAATCAATAAATATTGTAAGCCTATAAAGTTTAATAAAACGGTCGTTTAAATGTACGAATGTAGTTCCATAAAAGGTCAATTAACGAAACTATTAAAAGAGACCGCGTTTGGGACACTCTAAATATTAGCCTTCTGATTCTGCAAATCAGTTTTAAAAAAAGGCTGTTTTATGGTACTAAGACTTAGCAGGAGTATTTGATAGGTTAATTATAGGATTTCCAATCATCGCTAACCTTCAAGGGGGCGACCCTAGTAAAGATTTATTATCTTAGTTCTATAAGTGGGATTTAATCAATGATGCTATCCAATTGTTGGCATTCATTATAAAAAAGAACCATGACTCGGACCTTTATTTCTTTAGTAATTATTGTGCTTTTTTTTTCATGTAATCAGGCTCTTAATAAAAGTCCTGCAAAACCAATAACAAATAGCATCTCTATCTTCGAAATATATCTTGAAGATTCAGTTAAAGTAAACCACTTTAGTAGTTTTCTACGTGACACTCTGAAACTGCCTGTTGAATGGGAGCCCTTTGACATATTCGGTAACGATGTGGTATATGATGCTGCCTTTCATTTAGGAAATACAACTTTGGAACTTTTATCAGTTAGCCCCCCTATGGTTGGCATTAATAAAGAGGCCAAATACAACAGAATATTGTTTCATTCAGAAAATATAGATTCAACTTCCATTGCCATTTCCAATGCGGGCATAAATCATGGATCTCCTTTCGATTTTAAGATTATTTCTAAAGACTCACAAGTTACAATAGGAAAACAAATCAATCTTGATTCAATGAGCAAACGGTCCAATGTCAACATTGCTTTTTGGCAATACCTAGATCCTGGTTACAATTTTGCTCATAGGACCATTAAAGGACAAACAAAGCAAAAACTTGATGCAAAACTCAAAGCCGCAATGAAATCCAACCCACTAGGAATTGTCGGACTTAAAGAAGTTCATTTATTAATTAATCAATCGGCAATAAACGATTGGCGGAAATTATTTGGAGATGATGCTGCCAACAAGTGGGTTCTTGAGAACGGACCAATAATTTCATATACTCTTTCAGATGAAAATATCGGCGTAGATTGGATAACATTGGTGGTTCAAAATTTGGACAAGGCAAAAGAATTCTTATCCCAAAAAAATATTCTTTCAACTCAAAATCAACGACTTGCTATAAATCAATCCGCTATCAACGGATTAAAAATATATATTGAAGAATAAAACGGAATGCCAACATTGGCTATAATTCAGCTTTCCGTTGGACAAATCAAAAACCATATCTTTAAAAAACGGCTGGATTCCGAACTTGAAAAATCCTGACGGATTTGCCAAGCCGAAATCATAGCCTGGACCGTTACCTACAATTCGCACATAAAGAAACTCTATTAATTTTTTGAACTTACGAGTTAAATTTATGTAGGAAAATTAAATTAAATTTAACCAATAGTCAGAATTGAAAAAAAGGAGATTCAACATATTCTATTAATTTCTTCTCTTAAGCGGATTGATTTCCTGTGAAAATGATTCTCCTGACGAAATTATTAGAAAAGTTGAAAGAGATTATGAAAAAGAATACGGATCCGACCTTATAATGCACCGAGATTGGGAAAGGTACAATGGGATGGATGTCTATAGGTTTGCTGGATGGACGGTTGAAGATGACCGAAATTACACCGAGATAAATTCAGACGAGTGGATTATTTTATTCTGTACGGACAAAAAGTATAAGATTCTTAAACATACAGGATACCTCCCGATTGACACTATTATAAAAATAAATAATATTAAATGTTTACCTGAAAAATAGAACTGTAGGTAACAATTGCTATAACAAATAGGGCGTTAAGTGCTGTATTTAAAGGCTTGGGCGTGTTTGGAAAGTCCGCCAAATCTTTTGATTTGGCTCTTGTAATAAAAAATTAAGAACAAAATGCAAAAGCTCTGGCTACGTGAGCGGCCGGAAACTAAAAGTTTCCCTACCCGCCCTATTTGCTATTGCAGAACCGTTAACGCTGGAGTAATGAATTGTCCTAATAAGTAAAAAAAGTAAATCATCTATAGTTTGTACTTTAGTTAAAGTCAAATAAAAAAGGATTACTATGGAGATACCATTCACGATAGAGGAATTCTTAAACACCTTTAAAAACTACAATGAAAGCGTTTTTCCAGCTCAATATTTCACCTACTTATTAGGTGTTATTGTAGTTGTAAATCTTTTTAGGCCATCAAGGAATTCTGGAAAAATAATTAGTGGTATTTTAAGCTTGTTTTGGCTTTGGATGGGTATTGTTTACCATATTATCTATTTTTCAACAATAAATAAAGTTGCAATTGTTTTTGGAATCGCATTTATTATTCAGGGAATCTTATTTTTAATAGTTGGAGTTATAGCTGACAAACTAAAGTATGAATTGGAATTATCAAAGATTGGTGTAAGTCAAATAATTGCTATTGTCTTTATTATTTACGCAATGATTGGCTATCCAATATTAAATCAACTATTTGGACATTCATATCCATATTCCCCGATTTTTGGATTAGCACCTTGTCCTACTGTTATATTTACTTTCGCTGTTTTATTATTATGTTACCAAAAAAAATCAATCTATCTATTAATTATACCCTTTTTATGGTCGATAATAGGTTTTTCTGCTGCATTTAATTTAGGAATGATTGAAGATTATGGTTTAGTTATAGCAGGAATTTTAGGTTTAATATTTATCTTGAAAAATAAAAGAATGATATCAAAAAATAAAACAACGAAAGCTAGCAGGTAACAATGGTAACCGTTGTAATCAATAGCTAATTTAAAACATGACCTACTATTTACTCTTAAACGAATTAAGACGCATAGTTATATTCCCTGACAAAGATTTTTTGAAGGCAACTCCTTTGCTTGAGAGGATTCAAGTAAAGAAGGGAGAACACCTGTTAAAAGCAGGAGACATCTCGAGGAAAGTATATTTCATAGAGGAAGGATGTTTGAGACAATACCTTATTAACAGTAATGGCGAAGAGAGGAATATCTATTTCAAAGTAGAATGTGGCTGGTGTAGTGAGTTGGTCAGCTTTTTAAATAATTCGCCAACAGAGTTAAACATCCAAGCCCTTGAGGACTGTCAACTGTTAGCAATAAATCAAAAGAACTGGATATATGCGGTGACTCATATTCCCCCTTTTGCCATGTATTTTATAAAGGCACAACAGCAAACGAATTACATGCTAAAAAAGCGATTAGGAGAAGCTACAGTTGAAACTCCTGAAGAAAAATATACGCGCTTTCTTAACGAAGAATCACACCTACTCCAGCGTTTACCTTTGTTTCAAATTGCAGCATACCTCGGGATGACACCAGAAACATTGAGCCGCATTCGAAAAAAAATAGGTTCAAAGTAATTTCTTGATTCAAATCAAGGGTCTAACCATTTCTTGCCGGTATCTTGCAACCTAAACAACTAAAGAAACCAGCAATCATGAAAAACAATACAATTAGAATTGGACAAACCACAATTGATTTCTTGTTGGAAGCATCTGACACAAATGGATCAGTAGCCATGTTTGAATTTGGCGTACCTACTGGAGCCAGAGTGCCTCCTCCTCATTATCATGAACACTATGATGAAACGATTTACGGGTTAGAAGGAGTAATCACATTTACTGTTGAGGGCAAACCCATCGACATCGCCCCAGGAGAATCTTGCTTTATTCCTCGGGGTGCAGTGCATGGGTTTAAAAATCGTACTCAAGAAAATGCTAAGGCTTTGGCCGTAATTTCACCCGCTCTTATAGGACCCAATTTCTTCAAAGAGTGTGCAAAAATCGTAAACGCTGGCGGACCTCCGGATATCAAACAGCTCAAAATGGTAATGACCCGGTATGGTTTGGTGCCAGTGATCCCGAAATTCATTTACATCTTACTCATTATCGTAAATACTATAAAGAAACTATTTGCGCATTAGAAGGCGTCATCACTTTTACCGTTAAATGCTTAGTGCCGGTATCTTTCACTCTAAACAACTAAGGAAAAATATCATGAAAAATGACACAATCACAGTAGGACAAGTAACCATTGACTTTTTGCTGGAAGCCTCAGATACAAACGGTTCCGTATCCATGTTTGAATTTGGCGTTCCGGCAGGAGCCAAAGTTCCCCTTCCTCATTATCATGAACATTATGATGAAACTATTTACGGATTGGAAGGGATTATCACTTTTACTGTTGAGGGCAAACCTATCGACATTGCCCGTGGTGAATCTTGCTTTATTCCTCGCAGTACTGTACACGGATTTAATAATCTAACACAAGATAATTCCAGGGCTTTGGCCATAATTACTCCGGCACTTCTTGGTCCAAACTTCTTTAAAGAGTGCGCTGAAATTGTAAACGCAGGCGGACCTCCGGATATTGAAAAACTAAAAAGGGTTATGACCACACATGGTTTGGTTCCTGTATTACCAAAATAACGACAGGAGAAATGTAGGGAGGTTCGCAATCCATCTTTTCATTCGCTCTTTACACCAATCGAAACTATTCTGTACTTTTTCAAAAGGCTACAGGTTTTCTTGGGAATCGGTCACCCAATTAGCGAAAACCAATGCTCCCTTTATAATTTCCAGAAGGATTGCGTTCGGTCCTTCTCCACTTGTGAGATCTGTGCAGTTGTATGCAACTCGTTTCCCGTAGGTACTATGACCTCCCCGCCTGAACGATGCATTCGGGCAGGTGCTGACTTCTCCTTTATATCAACACGTAATTACGGAGACCTCCCTAGGTAATGGCATCTTCCCCGCCTGTACCTGACGGGCAGGTTTCCCCGGTCCCTGTCGTATCTACATAAATGCACTTTTGGTATTCTTTTGGGCGTTACAATGATGTGCTTGCTTACCCGTGCATACATGCCTCGTATCCGGTTCCTGTTCGTCCGTACCGGATTTTGTAGTCCCGTTTCCTTCAGTCCTAGCTTCGCAGCCAGCAACCTTGCGGCTTACTAATGGTTCAAAGAGCCTGTCCTGAGCGAAGTCGAAGGGTTGCCCCTGATTATAAGGGACTTGCACCCTATAGATTAATACCATATCTTAGATATGGTAAGGATGCTCATGCTGGGCACACACATTACCTAAAATGCATTAAAACGCATTTTAGCCTAACCGTTGTGGGCAAGCCTTCTCGACAGTTGAATGTTATAAAGACTTAAATTTTCAAAAAACCATAAAATCCTTTAATTATGAAGCAGAATAGAATTAACACGCGAGTCAATTTCTTGTTGATGAGTATGTTTTTTTTTACTTCTTGTAAACCACCCTCTCCTGCGGTTCTAAACGATTCGGACAAGCAATACATCAAAGATTTAACTACAGCTGCTCAAGACGGGTGGAATCGAGGAGACAGGGAACCTTATGTTAACCGATTCTCCACGGACGCTGTTTTCATGCCACCTAATATGGAAACAGTTGTTGGTAAAGAAGCCATTCGGACTTTTGCTAATTCATTTCCCGAAATCAAGCTTCGCTATAATGTTATAGAAATTATGGGTTCCGCTGACTATGCTTATGTTCGAGGCGCCTTTACCGTTACCAATCCAGCGGACACACTTTTAGACAAAGGAAAATTTATTAGTGTCTGGAAAAAGTTCCCTGATGACAAATGGTTGTTGACTCATGACATATTTAGCTCTGACCTGCCAGTACCAGTTACTCAGAATACCGATCAGAAAAAATAACATCATAGGCCAAAAGACTGACACAGATGCGACTGAACAAAAAAAAGAAATTATGATGAAAGCTAGCCCACAACAAAAGTAACCGTTGCACAAGCCCATAATTTATAAAACAATTGCTTTGGTAACCGCTTTTTAATTGGGTTTTGTTTTTTAAGTTACTGGATTTGCATGTAATTTTGGAAGCCCTAGAAGCAAGCTTTTAAGCTTAAATGCCCCTTTTTTTATAAAAATCGACAAAGCAAGCATCCCTGCCCCACTTTTTGTGCGTTTTCCTGAGAATTTCAGGTATTTTTTGATGTTGTAGGCAATGGCCGATTGCTGTATTGCCTTGTTGGCCTGTGCCAATCCCAATGTGTTGATCTTCCTTAGCTCCATAAATTGGGTAAGGGTCCCGAAGACGGGCTCCACCGTACTCTGGCGTTTGCCCTTCATATACCTTCCCTGCGGACCGTTCACCCTTTCAATGTTCCTTTGGTATTCCTCCCGGTAATAGGTGACGCTGAACTTCTTTTCCTGTGCCGACCTGCCCAGGCATTGCTCCCTGATCGGACAGCCCGTACATATGTGCTTCCTTGCCCTATATTCCTTCTTCCTGGTCTGGGTACGGCCGTCCAAAAATTCCTTGGTAAACGGAATGACCTTGCCCTGTGGGCAAACATAATGGTCCTCATTTTGGTCGTAAACGAAGTTCTCCGGACCTCCCCTATACGTGCCGTTCGGAGGAATAAAACTTTTAAGTCCCTTCTGTTCCAATAATGCATAGTTCTCCCCACTGCTATAGCCCGTATCCGCCACACAATTTTCCCATAAAAGGCCCTCTTTCCATAAACGTCTTTGTACCCTTTTCACGATATCGGGCAGCTGTTGGTTGTCCTTCCCATCGGCGTGGTACGCCTTGATATCGGTGATCACATGGCTTGCCGTATCCACCGCAAGCTGGGATAAATAATTGAGCTTCCTGGCCTTGCTCGGTTTTACGCTGATACGCACATCGGGATCTGTTGGGCTATAGTGCGTCTTGTTCGAGGTGTATTTGCTCCCCTTGTTCCCCGCCCCCGGACGCTGGTCCTGGTCCATGGCCCATTTCCTGTTGCGGGAGGCAATCGAGTCCAGCTCCTTTTTGGAGACGGTAATGCTTTGTTGTTCCTTGTCCGCCCTGCTTCCCTTGGATTTCCTAAAAGGGACTTTCTTGTCCATCGAACTTATATGCCGTATTCTTTTCAGGTGCTCCCCCAGTTCCGCTTCCGGGACCTTTAGTTCCAGACTGTCCATACTGGCATTGGCCTTTACCGGGGCACTGTCGATCCCCTGGGTATGTCCGCTGACCATCCCCTTTTCGACGCACATGCCGAAAACTTTGACGAATACCGATTCGAACACGTCTTCCGGGAACAACTGGCGCGTTCGGCTGATCGTACTGTGCCAGGGCAGTTCCTCGTCTATGTCATAGTCCAGAAAAAAAAGGATGTCCAAGCGTAAACTACAATGATCCACCAACTTTCGGTCGCTGGTCACGTTCTCCAGATAGCCGACCAGGCAAAGCTTAAAAAAGACTACGGGGTCGATGCTCTTCTGGCCGCTCGATCCTTAATAAGATCTGGTCATGGGATAGAGGAAATCCAGATCGAGGATTTCCTTCAGCCGTCTGTAAAAATTGATCTCCGCAACCCGTTCACTGAGCTGGAAACAGCTGAAGAGTTTTACTGATAATACTTTTTTTCCTTGCATAACTAAAGTTACGATCGATCCGCCACTCCACAATAATCATGACCAACTTTTTTGCTAACTTGTGCAACAGGCACAACGTATAAAAAAAATAGCGGTTTAAGTGCTTAAGCGAAAGAACAAATAATAACAAATAGGTCATTATAACCAGAAAAGTTAGGCGTAAAATCCGCTACTTATCATATAAAAGACCGTTATCAGCAATAAAAAAACTAATTATGAACATTGATGCATAAACTACCTGTCTATTGCTTTACTTTGATTCTTATGGTTGCCTGTCAACCTAAAACCAAAGAAAAATTTGATTTACTAATTATCAACGCTTCGGTTATTGATATAGCTAGTGGCAAGGTTTCACCTGGGAAGTTGATAGGTATCAACAAAGACACTATTCAAGAGTTAGCCAATATGGCATCTGCAGATAGGTATGAGTCTGACCAAATTATCGATGCCAAAGAAAAGTTTGTCATGCCGGGCTTGTGGGACAATCATGTCCATTTTAGGGGAGGTGATTCCCTGATCAACGAAAATAAAGACTTGTTGCCTCTATTTATTGCCCATGGTGTAACTACCGTCAGGGATGCCGGTGGTGATATTGCACAGAGCGTACTTGAATGGAGAAATGCAATAAGAGTTGGAAAACTTGAGGGACCCAATATTTTCACCTCAGGGCCAAAGTTAGATGGTACAGGAGCATTTTGGCCTGGGTCAATTCCGATTGACAAGTTAGAAGATATACCACCTGCCTTGGATTCGCTGGAAGATCTGAAAGTCGACTTTGTCAAAATCTATGCTAGCTCACTATCTCCGGAACTGTATTACCGTATTATAAAAGAGTGCGAAAAGCGTGGACTTAAAGTAACGGGACATATACCATTGTCCGCTGATCATTTTGCCGCTGTTGAATTCGGCCTTGATGGTGTTGAGCATCTTTTTTCATTTCTAAGCCTGGCTTCTCCAATCGGGGATAGCTTAAGGCAACTAAACCTAGGTTTTGGCATGTTTCCACAAATTCTTGAAACCTATGATGAAGATCACGCAAGAGAATCTATTGCCAAATTGGCATCAGAGGATTTCTACGTCACCCCGACTTTATATGTATCACAGGTGATAATGCAATTGGATGATCTTGATCTCGCTGTGGATACCCTTTTGCCCCTGATAGGACCTGGCATTCAAAAAACTTATGAAAGAAGGTTAAAGCAATCGCAAAACCGGGATTATGAAGGAAAGCAATTGATGCTTGATATGGACATTCGGGAACGGAGCTTGGTGCTACCGATGTTTCAAGCTGGGATAACTATTCTGGCCGGATCAGATTGTGGTCCATCCAATTCGTATGTTTATCCAGGGGCCTCTTTACATAGCGAATTGGCATTACTCGTTGAGACGGGACTCACTCCTCAGGAGGCTTTATCAACGTCAGTCATAAGCGGTCCAAAGTTCTTTGGGCTTGACGAATATTATGGTGCTATTGAAGAGGGGAAGGTGGCTCATATAATTATGCTCACCGAGAATCCTCTTGAGAATATTGAAAATATCGGAAGTATAGATTTGGTCTTGAAAGGAGATAATATTTACGATAAAAGTAAACTTATGGCATTGAAAACACCTATGAAAACTCAATGAAAGCCAGAATTTAGTCCTAAGAATCCAATGTTACAGCACCCCAAATATCAAAGTGCTTTAAAAAACCTTTAGTATGAAATTACAAAAAGGCTGATAACATTATGTATGAAATCATAGCCTTACAAGGCAAATATGCAAACCAAAGCTACAGATTCATACAACAGATTCATACCTTTACCCTAGCTGCAGCTTAAAACACCATTAATGATTCAATATATACTCATAATATTTATACTATTCATTGCTTTTAGTTGCAAACAGCAATCAGCTCAAAAGGAAAATAACAATACTTCGGAAAATGTTGAGAAAATTAATCCCGTAAAAGAACGTTTTGCTAAAATGGAGGCAGATGCCCTGAAAGAGCCTTATGTTGGAATTTTTTCAAAAGATAGCGATTCGACTGATTTATTTCAAGTTCGTTCTACTGGAGTCTCAACTCTACCGATTCTAAAAGCTGCTGAAAGATTTTTAAAAAGCTTGTCATCTTCACAATTACAACGAACTACATTTGACATAGGTAATGAGGAATGGAGGAAATGGTGTAACGTAGACAATGGAATATATGACAGACAAGGTGTTAGCATAAAAGAATTGACCCGAATTCAAAAGAAAGATGCTTTTAGGCTAATTCAGGAGTCACTAAGTGTGAAAGGACTTGAACTCAGTAAGGACATAATGAAGACTGATCAAACACTAAAAGAGCTAAATAATGGTTCATTGGATTATGATGAAGAATTGTATTTTTTTACTGTAATGGGCACTCCTTCAATCATTGAACCTTGGGGTTGGCAATTGGATGGGCATCACTTGGTAATAAACTACTTTATTTTAGGCGACCAAATTGTAATGTCGCCTGTATTTATGGGAGGAGAACCAATAATTACAACTTCAGGAAAATATAAAGGCAATACCCTTTTTCAAGATGAACAGAATTTTGGTTTAGCCTTAATGCAGTCCCTAAATCAAGAACAACAAAAAGAAGCTACAGTTACGAACGTAAAAACCGTTAATAACAATGTGGCCGAGGCCAATAAGGATAATTTAACTCTCAATTATGAAGGGATTCGGATCTCGAAATTTTCTAACGAACAAAGGCAAAAACTATTGGACTTGATTTATTTGTACATAAGCAATATTCGAGAGGGACACGATAAAATTAAAATGGAGGAAATAATGGCCCATATAGATAACACTTGGTTTTCTTGGGTTGGAGGCACTTCTGAAGATGCTGTTTTTTATTATCGAATTCACAGTCCGGTTGTACTAATTGAATTTGACCATCAGAGAGTAGTTGGAGTTCCAAGGGCAGACGACGGAAAACCATCAAAAAATCATATTCATACAGTTGTTAGGACACCAAACGGTAATGATTACGGTAAGGATTTATTGAGACAACATAAAGAGAATCATCATAATTAAAAATTAAAAGCCAGCAGCTAAACCATAAAATTAACCAGCCCGACAACATTGTCCTGGCGGGTTGCCCGTTCCCTACTACTTCTGAAAATCCTGCCACGCCCAAAAGCGTGGCAGGACGGATTTTCAGATTGATGTATAATTGCAAAGTTAAGTGCTAAACCACCTAACTACTCATACGATCCGACCGTTGTTCACAAAAAGATTGAGAAAAGTGCTAATAATAAAAGTTGAAAGCAAACTAGCCGATTTTAAAAATAAATAACACACTATGGAAAGAGCTTATAGGCATACTGGCTATTTTATGCTTCTATTAGTCCCGATGGTGCTTTTAGGGTTTTACAAAACGTATTTCAGCCAATTACCCGACTTTAACTCGAAGATCACTTGGGCTCACCATTTACATGCGGCAATAGCTTCGGTCTGGATAATGATGCTTATACTTCAACCCTTATTGATTAGTAATAGAAAGTTTACTATTCATAAAATGGTTGGAAGGTTGTCCTATGTTGTTTTTCCGTTGCTTATACTTTCCTTTCTTCCAATGATAGCAATAAAAACATCCGCTGCCCCTGCAGTTAATATTTTTGTTCCTATAAGCGATTGTATCATATTGACCCTTCTGTATTCGTTGGCAATATACCACAGGAGAAAAATGTCATATCACATGCGCTATATGATCGGAACCGCCATTGTTTTTTTAGGGCCAACATTCGGACGGATCGGCGCCTTGTTACTGGGATTATCGGAAAGGGTCACCCAAAACGTTCAATACACCATAATATATCTGATACTATTAGGGCTAATAGGGCTTGACAAAAAACACCACAAAGATTTTCGCCCCTACCTATTAATGTTAATCATTTGGATTGTCCATCAAATAATATTTAATCTCTTGTTTGGTCTTAGATAAAAACTAAAATCTTAAAATGCTGTGTACAATAACATTGGTAACTGTTGCGCAAGCCTAAAATTTATAAAACAATGGTTTTGTCAACCATTTTTTAATAGGGTTTTAATTTTTAAGCTGCTGGATCTGCATGTAATTTTCGAAGCCCTGGAAGTAAGTTTATAAGCTTAATGCAACTTATGTGTTAAACTTAATAATCCTAGATTTAACTGTTATGTTTTCGATTGGTAAGTCATCCTGGATTTCATTCAGCTACGTAAATTGTAGTAAAGTTTTAGCTTAGTAATATATTTAAGGCAATAAACCTAGTTAGGGTATTCTCATCAATGATAAAATCTAAGCATTGATTAATGGCATCGAGTACCAAATTATCGTCTATGCCTTAGTTGGTACTATCCTAACCGATTTAATTTTTTTATCCTTTTTCAACTCCACTTGGTATACTGAAATATTAGGTTTGTTTTGGGAGTATTCAATGGAATACGATATATTGTTGAAGGCCCACCCTGGATAATCCTTCGCCAGTTTACCACTAATACTATAAGGCAATTTTATACCGGTATAAAATTCTTCACACCGAATAATAGTGCCCTTATAATTATAAACTGCCTTAATAACATTTTCATTGTCTTGAAAAACTACGGTATAGGTAATGGACTTATTACTACTGTATATAGGTTGGGCCTTGATGTCATATTTTGCCGCCAACTTCTGTAATTTCGTTACGCTTGCTGCAACAGATTTAACTGCCATATTTTCTAAATACTGTCTGTTTAAACTTGTAGTTTTTTTAGAAGTTAGTGTACTGGTATTGTTGGCAGCTAACTCCAAAGTGTTTTGGGAATAAATAAAACTGGTAAAACCAAAAATGAACAGACCAAGAATATATTTTTTCATGTTAGATACGGATTTAAAAATTATAATTAATTATTTAAAACCATTAATACAGTAAAAGATTTGAATCAAGGTTCTGATATTGAGGTCATACTAAAGTATAGAATATGGGGCTATAAACCTTAAGATAGACATAGACAATTAATGAACAGCTGATAGACAATAAATAGACAATGGGAAAAAGTGAAGCTAGGAAAAGCCTAATATCTCGGCACTTACAAATTTTGTATAAAAAAATCCAAATTGATATTTTCAGGTAGGTCGAGTTTTTTTCTCAGGCGATAACGACTAGTATTTAAGGAAGCTATAGTTATATTTTGAAGTGTTGCAATACTGTGACTTTTAATTTTTAAACGAATTAAAGAGCATAACCTGATTTCATTTTTGCTTAAATTAGGATACCTATTGGTGAGTTTGCTATAAAACGCATTACTCAACTTATCCAGACGTTCAAAGAATTCTTGTGTATTACTGTCAAAACTGATTTTGTTGGCAATATCTTGGTCCAAAGCTTCAATCAGTACATTGCTATCTTTAGGATTTGCATATTTGATTTTCTTTAAGCGATTCGCAATATGTTTCGCCCATTCTTGGTTTTGGGTTAGGTTAATGGCGAAATCCGTAAGGTCCCTTTCCTTGGATTTTATTTCAAAATTAAGCTGTACCACTTTTAAAGCTGAATTTTCAAGCTGCTTTTCTGTCAACAATTGTTGGTTCTTAAGATGGATTAGATGCTGTCGCCGACTAAAAACAAAGAATAATAATAGGATAATAAACACAGACGATACAAGCCCTATAATCCATAACTTCGTCCTTTGGTTTTTGATTTTGTTTTCTTTTTGTAATCGATCGATTTTGAAATTAAGAGCTATCCTGTCAATCGTGATATTATTGAGTTCCTCTTGCCATTTTCTGTCCGCATTGGAAGTAACTTTTTGAATACTGTCCGCGTACTTTTTAATGAATTTAGCAGTGGTATAAGCAGCATTAATATTATTTTCCTTTTGTAGCAATGCCTCTTTGGCTTGTAGAAATTCCAATCGCGATTCAGCGTTTATAGTGTTTTTGGAAGGATAGGAAGCAACAATGCTGTCCAGTCCACCAAAAGCTTTTCGTGCCTCTTCCAATTTATTCAAATGAATATTGGCAACAACCAATTGTGCTCCACTACTTATTAATCTAGGAATATCTTTGCTTAGGGATTTTTCATTAATGGCATGCTTGTAAAACTCAAAATTGGAAGCATATAACCGCTGTGCCTTTTCGTAATGATTTTGTTCTACGTATATGTCGGCCATATTATCACGAATACTTCCAATTAAGGTATGGTTCGGAAATTCGTACTCCATGATCTGATAGGCCCTCCTAAATTGGGACAAGGCAGAATCCAATTCTCGTTTATGCCAATACAACAATAAACCATAGTTATTGATTGCTGAAGGATGGTAGATATAACCAAGTTCCTTTGTAAAATTCATATTGATTTTATGCTGTATGGCAGCACTGTCCAAAAGGCCAAGTTGAGCATAATTTTCAGCAAGAATACTATGTGCATAGTTTCTCATCTCTATATAAGTTTCCCGCTCCGATGCTAATAATTCATTTTCATGCAGTTTATAATATTCGAAGAATTCCAGATATGACTTAATAGATTCTTTTGGAAACCCTATTTGCATAAACCAATTGCCTGAATGCAGGTAACTGTCCATTATAACGGTGTAGTGGCCCTTGATTTTAGACAATAGATCCATACGCTTAAAATGCATGGATAAATATCTCTGTAATTGTGTTCCACTAAAGGAGGAACGTCTAAAAGTACGGATATCGTTTTCAGGAAACGAAATGGCCATGGTATCACTGATCGCTTTATATTCATTAAAGAAAACATCGCTTTCTATGATATTATTTTGAGATGAAATTTTGGTAGTGCCTATTGTAAATAATGCAAATACACAAAATATTGATTTTACATAAATTAAGTGAGAATTTTTGTTTCTTGAAAAATACTTCCGTGTTTGCAAAAATCCCAAGCTATATATATCAAATTGAAACATCCCGGCTAAAATAATTTTGGCTTTTTAGAAGCCTTTAAATAGAAGTTAACTTTGTCAAGGTAGTTTTGATAGCCGTATATTATGTCCAACATCACCTTATAAAAATTAATAAATTATTAGAATAATATAATCAAAAGTTGAATTATAAAATCTATTGTTGGAATAAATCTACATTACTAAAATTTTACGAACTATTCCTGAATTATAATCTGTGGTTACCAATATAGGCTTTTTTTAAACCATTTACTATTAAGGATTTTGTCCATTTGGGTGATCTAAAACCTCATGATTGCCTTTTTCCCGTTTCGTGGAGAAGAACTACGAAATGTTTCCACCCAGCTCAGGCGAGTTTGCATAGTGCATTACAAGGTGTATTACACGCTGCTTAGAAGTAAATCGGGGGAATAGTTGCTTGCGTATTCTGTGCGAGCTTGAGGGCAAGGCCAGATACTAAACAATAAATTGTATTTAATCTGTATAATTTCAGTTATCGCTGATTCCTCTAAATTTAAAATACCATTGGTAATTAATAAATAAGTTTTTTCAAATATGTTACATCATGATTCTTATTAATGCTCCATGGTCTTTTCCCTGAGTAATTTACTTAACAATTTGCACAATATCGAATATTTGTTCCTTGGTCAGTGGCTTATTGATATAGCCACTGACCAAGGGATGTTCCAAACTTTTTTGACGAAATTGGGGGTCATTGGAGGATGTTACCATTACAATGTTCAAAAATCCCGTGAAACACACCGATAAAAGCGAATCCAAAAAATCAAAGCCATTTATTTCTTCCATGTTAATATCCAATAATACCATTATAGCGTTACTAGTGGATATTACTTCTTTTTTCAAATCATCAAGTGCATCTAAAGGATTATTATACACTTTTATATCCCTCGCGATACCTGTATTTTTTATAACTTGAAAATGCAAGAGATTAATAGTTTTATTATCGTCAACTATGTAAACGGTATCGTAGGCTAATTTATCGTATTTCATTTCGACTGATTTTTATTAATTAAATATCCCCATTTACTGAGCACTTATAAGACCTTAATTGTATTTCCAATAATGATACTTTATCTCAACTAATTTAATTTATCGGATTAGAAAAAACCTGGAATGCATACGCTATTCTTCATCCATATCCTCAAATTTGGTATCTGCCAGTCTTGATTTTTCCTCATGAACATTTGGCACCTTGGACTTTTGGTCTGGACGGTCATAATCGAACACAAGAAACTGTTGCCTGTCCATAGCATTGATACCTTCGAATGAATCAAACTTATTGTTCTGTATTTGTAAAACCTTAAGATTGGCTAGTTGGCCAAACTCAACAGGGATTTCTCCACTTAGGTTGTTATTGGACAATACAAGTTCTTTTAATAAGTTTAGATTACCTAATTCCCTTGGTACCGATCCAAACAAAGAATTCTCAAACAGTCCAAGGACTTCCAATTTTGATAGTTGGCCCAATTCATTCGGTATTTCTTCCCAAAGTTTATTACTTGACAAATTCAATATCTTAAGGTTCTTAATGAGACCAAAGCCAATTGGGATACTTCCTGAAAGGAAGTTATTAAATGCGGAAAATTCAACTAGATTCTCTATTTTTCCAATTTGTCGTGGGATACGACCACTGAGCCCATTCATTTCTATCTTTAAGGTTTTCAAATTTGCCAAATTAGTAATCCCAAGTGGTATTGGCCCACTCAGTTTATTAAAGGCTAGATTGAGCACCGATAGGTATTCTAGTTGACCTAGACTTTCGGGAATCTGACCAACCAGATTATTTCTAAACAAGTTAATTTCAACTACATTACTTTCGACTACTTTAATACCATACCAATCTGAGACCGGTATTTCCATGTCCCACTTATGTACCCAATCAGAACCATTGGTTTTTTCATATAAATCCACAAGAATCCATCGTTCAGCTTCGGAAACTTTCTCTTGCGCGCTTAGGTTAAGACCTAAAAAAGAAACTATGGAAAAAACCTTAATAAATTTAAAATGATTCTGAACCGGAATTTTCATGGTCCTAGTTTTTAATCAATTACATCCTCAAATCCCGTACCCACCATTCTTGTATCAGTTTTTATAAAAAAACTTTTAATATCCGTATGAATTGTTTTAACAGGTTTACCATCATAATCGAATACGGCCATATTTACATTTTTGTTTCGAAGTGCCAAAATTTGGAGTTCATCCAAATTATTGTCCTGAATTTGTAAGAGATCCAGATTGGGAAGTGTTGTTATTCTATAAGGAACTTCACCGGTCAAGCTGTTTCCTGAAAGGTCCAAGGCCTTTAATGTATAGATTTTTCCCAGCTTTTTTGGAATTTCACCTTCCAGCTCATTTCCTCCCATTTCCAAGCGAACCAATATATTCATATCCCCAATTTCCTCTGGAATAATTCCGGTTAAACTATTATGGGAAAGGATTAAGGTTTTCATATGGCCCATATTTCCAATACTAGGGGGAATATTCCCACTAAGGGAATTGCCAAAAAAATCCAATATTTCAATATTCTCCAAATTCCCAATGTTTTTAGGAATTTCTCCTGATAATTTATTTCTTCCCAATCTTAGTACGGTCAATCGCCTTAACAGAACTATGCCTTCAGGAATACCTCCCTTTATTTCATTAAAGGCTAGGTTCAAACTTTTTAGATGTTTTAAATCACCTAACGAACTGGGAAGGGTTCCCGTTAGATGATTGTCGAATAATTCCAGGGAAACAATTTTATTGTCTTTTATACCTACCCCGTACCAGGAGTAAACAGGACTGGAGAGATTCCAAGTTATGGTCCACGCCCCGCCGTTGGTACTATTGTAAAAATCTAGGAGTGCTTTTTTTTCTGTTGGGGAAACCTCCGCCAAAATGGTTGATGGCAGCACAAATAACAGAATGAAAAAATAAAAAAATCTTACCATTTGACCTATAGTTTTAGTAAATGTCCAAATAGTTGTTATTTCAACTTGAATATTATTTATTGATGTATTTTCCTACAAAGACTAAAGTAGTCATATAAACGCAAAAAAGTTTAATACAAGTGGTGAAATTCAATAGATATGCCTGTTTTTGTTGTGAAAAGCCCGAAACCTGTGGCGACCATTAATTTAAACTGGCTAATTGTATCTACACTTTTATAGTATTAATCTAAAAATACAGGGTCATAAAATATTGGATAGAAATTTCATAGGATTATCAAATTAAGAACACTCTTTAAAAAATATTGTGATCATAAGGTATGATTTAATTATAGTTTTAAATGTTGGAATACTGTTACACAACTGATTTCCTTTACCTCTACCTTGCCGGCCTAGGTACTCAAAAACATATTCCCGTCTTCTAAACTGCTGTACTACATGTACCACCCAATTTTTGGAAAAGAGCCTATCACAGGTTTCTTGCGGTACGGTCGCTTTATTTTTGCGTAGGAGGTCAACTTATTTGGCCTGGAACACCTTGTCCATCGATTTTACGTTGAACAGTTACCCACCTTTGTTCTTGGCCACTTTCCTTTTTCCCGAACCGTCCACGAAACTGCCCGGAACGATGTTGTGCAGTTGGGGGCATATAGGCTCAGGTTTACTGTACGATAATGGGTTGTAGCAGTATTTGAAGTTGTATAAACGGAAGTGCCCCTGGCAATGGACTATTCGAAATCAACTTTAGCAGATGATTTCATAAAAAAACCATCCAAATGCTATTCGAAAGCCTTCAACGCGAACTAAGTCTTTGTGCAATTCATGATAACCGGAATTTGCCGTCCTAATTTTTTCAAAAATTAGAAAACATCATTCCGGACATTTCAACATCCAATGGCAGGAGTTGAACATCTTCATTGTGAATTTGGTCAAGGTTTTTAAAGGTTCAACAGACTTCTTGCGCTATTTTGGGAAAACCAGTTTAATTTCAATTAATAAGTACATCTACAATTACTAATACCTTGGAATAGGTCTACCCCGATAGTCACCACGTGGGTACCAGTACTATATCCCAAAATTTCGTTCAGAATGATCTGATAGGAATATCCGAAATAGAAATTGCTTTTTTTAAGTCCGGCCAAGGGAGCTATATATAAGGGTCTTCCAATTTGGTCATTTAAGAAACGGTAGGTTATACCTGCATAATAGTAATCCTCAAAATCGTACCACCTGAATTTCAGGTTTAGATCGGCCTCCGATCTGCCATCACTTTCAAATATTTTGTATAAAATGGAGGGTTCTATTTCCATATCACTGTTTCTGGACTTTTTGTATCTGTATCCAGAATATACATAGAAGTTTCTAAGTTTGCTGGGCTCATAGATGGGATCGAATATGTACACATCCTTGTTGATAACGTTGGAGGCATTTGCACTGAAGTAAAAGGCATTTTTTCTGTACAAAAGACCTACATCAAAATTGTGGTTGGATGTGGACCTGTCATCGGTAACGCCCGGATCAAACCCTGCGTCAATAAATTCACTTACATCCAATCTAAATTGGTTAAAATTATAAGAGATACCAAAGGACAAAAACTCGTCCTCATAACGATCTAATGTTAAATGGTGTGCGAAGGAAATCCGGGATCCCTGTTGTTTGGTATAACCGTTGGAGTCGTTATATAGAAAGACTCCTATCCCTGATTTCTCCCCTAACCTCATATCCGCGGCCAAGGATTGGGTTCTAGGAGCGTCCTTTATTCCAACCCATTGTGCAAGGCCGTTCAACCTAATTTTCACATGATCGCCAATACCGGCGTAAGTTGGCGAGAGTACAAAAGGATTATCAGCCAAATATTGTGATAGTTGTGGCGAATTGAGCTCTTGGCCCTTTGCTGAAAGTGCGGCTAGAATTAGCAAAAAGGTCAAGGCTATTTTAGGCATGATTTTTAGGTCAAGTTTTATCGGTAAAGGGTAAAATGTCCAAAAAATTCCCTTTTGTAATCCTCCTCATTAAATTGTACAACGTACCAATAATCCCCGGTAGGCAGTTCCTTTCCTTCATAGGTGCCGTCCCAACCTTCAATATTGGATAACCTGGCCACTACCCTACCGTACCTATCGTAAATCTTTACCGTTAAATTGGGGAAATACTCCCCATTACCAAGCTTCCAAAAATCGTTCTTGCCATCGCCGTTCGGAGTATAGAAATTGGGCATTTTAATATCCATGAATTCCATAAATATACTGGCGATTGCCTCACAGCCATTTTCATCCACCACCCTTACTTCATAAGTGCCCGTTCTACGAATGCGGAAGGTGTTATCACTTCCCCTGTCAATCCCATCTAAATAAAAGGTATATTCCAACCTTCCTCCCTGGGCAACCGCAGTTATTTCATTCACGTTTCTTTGTTCCAAGGTTAGGGTCAAGGGTTCATAGTTTTCAATAAAGAATCCAACGGTCTCTATACAGCCATTTGTGTGTGCAATGGCAACGTAATGGTCCCCAGGTGCAATGTTGCTGAAATTTGGATCAAGTTGCATTTCCTCCGGATCGGTAGTATCAAGGCCGTACATAACCTCTGCCAATACCGATCGGTCCTCTAATATGATATTGACATAATTATTTGGAGTGTTCCCAATACATTCATAGACCGGCTCTACAGTTGCCCTAAGGTTAACACCAGGATCAATGGTAGCAACTATATAGGTTTCACAATCTTGTGCATCCTTTACAAAAATCAAATAATCCCCAACCGAAAGATCGGAAAAGTCCGTTCTGCCCAAAATATAATCCGTATCGGCATTGGAGTTTATGGCAGTACTATAGGGAGCAGTGCCCCCACTGATGGACAGACTGATCGACCCATCTGCGCTTCCGACACAGATTTCCGGGGTGGTTGTTGCGCTTACCTCTATTATGGCGGGTTCGGAAATAGTATATTCGAGATACTCAAAGCATCCATTTTGATCTTGTGCTATTACTGCATAATCACCAGGGGCCAAGTCGGTAAATGTATTTATCGAATCGAATTTATCGAGATTGGGCGATATGGAATAGATATATCCCCCTGCACCTCCTGCAAGGTTTACCATAATGGCTCCATTTTCTTCACCGAAGCAGCTTACATCTATCACTTGGTCGGTATATGTTAAAGGTATTGGCTCTTCAATAATGACCTGTTCCGGAGTGGTCGTACAATCTTCACTTATTACATTGACCCAATATGTGCCGGCCACAAGATCCTTAAATTCACCCACACTCTGAGGCCCGGACAATCTATTGGCAGGTGCAATACTATTCAAGTAAAGTTCATATTGGTAGTTGCCCAGACCTCCAGATGCCACTGCACGGATAACAGCAGTGTTTTCACCTGTACAATTGATGTATGCCGCCGTTTTATCTACGGTCAGGACCAAGGGTACGATAGGGTTTTCGGTAACCGCATTTGAAACGATCGCCTCACAGCCATTTATGGCATCCCGAACATAATATTGATAAGTTCCTGCCCCTAAAACTCCAAAATCGGGTATTCCCATTGGATTGCTGGTCATTGGCAAGAAGGTTATATTATCTGAACTAAACTCATAGGTTCCGCTTCCGCCTATGGCCGTAAGTTCAAATTCGGCACCCGTGGCACAGGTCAAGGGATCAGTCCTCACCAGTGAGGCAAAAACCCTTGGAGGCTGGGTGATGGTCACTTGGTTGGTTTCAACATCACAGTTCCAGCCATCTGTTACCGCTATACTATAAATGCCGGCACCCAATCCTGTAAAGGTATCGGAAGTCTGCTCCCCAGTAGTAAATTCCAATAAAGCACCGGCATCATCATAGTAATTCAATCGATATTCGTAATTACCGCTTCCCCCACTTGTAACTATGGCCGTAACCGTAGCATTATTATCGTTATAACAACTTAACATGGTTGTTAATGGAATTGCATTGGCGACAATCGGGATTGCTGGAGACAACACTTCGGCATCCATATAGACACAACCAAAATTATCGGTAACCTGAACGCTAAAATTCCCTGCAGAAAGACCAGTGAACAGCATTGCCTCTACATTGTTGGCATTGTATACTTGCCCTGTCGTAGTATTGGTCAATATGATATCATAAGGTGCATAACCCCCACTAGGGTCAATTAAGATCTCACCCATGTTATCCGTACATTCAGCTTCCGCCACCGGAACAACGATAGCAGTCAATGGCATATTGGGCGAGCTGATAGTAATTATATTGGAATCATCTGAACAGTATGGGAATTCAGTCTGGGTTACCCTTATGTAATAATTTCCGCCGGATAATCCATTAATGGTTAGAGGAATTGAAGCCGTAATGCCCATAACTGTTTGTATACTTACCCCGGCCTGTGTAAAAACTTCGTAATCAAATGCTCCGGAATATCCCGTAATCTGGATATCCATGGTGCCGTTACCATCCCCTAAACATGTAACGGGCGATGTTGCCGTAGCCAATACATCCATTAGATCATAAGGGGCAATATCGTACGGGACAGTGTCAATATAACATCCAGTGGTTAAATCCGTTATCCGAAAAGTATAATTGCCTACAGCATTCAGGTTATAATTGACAGATGTGTTGGTCGCTGAACCTGTCATTATCCCATTGGAATTTCCAAGCGGCAGCAGCTCAAAGGAATAGGAATTGGCCGGATTACCGTCATCGGTCACCGTAATTAGAATTTCTTCGGGACCGGTACACGAGATGGCACTGATTTGGGAAATGTTAGCGGTAAAAGTATTTAATGGCGCTATAGTCTGTGTTGGCAATGCAAAAAGACAACCATTGGCATCCCTTATTACGATATCATAATTGCCAGCATTTAGGGCTTCATAGGTAAAAATGGTCCCAGGTGTAGGCAGGAAACTACCGCCATTCACGCTATAAAAATAATCCGGGGTTCCAGTACCTGAAGTAATGGTTACTTCTATTACAGCCGCTTGCGTTGCACTGTTCATGTCACAAGCAAAAGGTATCACATTCGTAATGGTTGCCGTAAGGGCCGCTGGTTCCCCAATGGTCACTTGGTCCATGGCAATACAGTTTCTATTCGAAGTTACCCTAATGTCCCAAATTCCTTCGGTCAGTCCCGTGAAAAGACCTGCGTTTTGGGTGAAGGTAGATGTACCATCGGTAATTTCATAAACGTATGGCGGATTATCATTTACTCCAGTACTTGAGGGCTCCAGATTTACATTGATACTTCCGTCCGAACCACCAAAACAACCAACATCGGTCCACTCAGTGGTCAACAAGGTTATAGGTGTTGGTTCCTCCAATGAAATAGGGAGCTCCACATAACAATTTGGCGTTCCCAGCGTGTTGTCGGTCGCCCGTACCACATAATCTCCAAAAGGAACCCCTATAAATTCATTTCCGGTTGGATTAATTCCTGTTGGCGATAGGTCGGCGGCCAATAGCTCAACAGTATAAGAGCCTGACCCCCCTGTAATGATAAATGCTATAACACCATCATTGGTATTACAACTTGGTTGTGTCATGACCATGGCACTTGCCTCCAATTCCGGGGCAATCACAATACTCTGAATTTCACCACAGCCATTACTGTCCAAGATTTCAATAGTATGGCTCCCAGAATTTAAACCGGGAATAGTAATCATGCTACCAGCAGTGTTCAAGCCCGAAATAGCCCTGAGGGCACCACCATCCACTCGGACAGCATATGGTGCAATACCGGCGGTTGTAAGTGTTATGTCTATAGCATAATTTCCTTCCGATCCCAAACATTGATTGTTTACGGCAAGGCTTATTTCCGGGGAAGGATCTGTTGGAACTACGACAGTATCCTGTTGAATACAGTTATTGGCATCTTTAATATAAACGATATAATTGCCTCCTTCTACATTAAAAACATTAGTAGAAGTACCTGTCCAGGTCGCCAAAGTCGGAGGTGTGTCCGTAGATAAGGTAATCTGGTATTCATAAGGCGCGGTGCCAAACTGCCCAATGGCCGCAACTTGACCGGCATTTGGATTACAGTTGTCATTTTTTATCAGAGAGGCCGTAACCTGTAATGGATTGGTAGATTCTGAAATGGTAAAAATTTCAGAACCCACCGAGCAACCGTCATAACTGCCTCCTACCTCATTAAATAAGATGTAATAGGTGCCCGGAGCCAATGGACCTACATCCGTAACGCTTATCCCACTACCGACACTTGGAGGATTTACGTTTATTGATCCCATAATGCCAGTTGTAGTGTTCGATTGAAAATTAAAAATTTGATAATTGACACTTGTGGCATCAGGTGCATAATCGTCAATGGTAAAGCTTACATTTCCATCAGCATTTCCGGTACAGGTAACATTGTTAACGGAATCCAAGTTAGTTGTTAGATTGGAAGGAGTATCAATAGGTAGATCGGCAGTTTCAAAATAATAACAGTTGCTGGTCAAGTCATGTACCACGAAACTATAGGTTATCCCAGGGAGCAATCCCGTAAACGTTGCCGTGTCCCCTCCCGGCGCATCTGCAGTCTGATAATCGTTTATCGGGTCATCCACATAAGGGGCCGTATAAGTTTCAAGAACGGCAAATTCATAATTGCCGCTCCCTAAGATTGAATTTACGGTAATGATGGCCGTACCGCCCAAATTACAATCTACGGTCGTGGTATTTACATTAATATCCAAATCGTCCGGAGGGGAGGCAATTATGTTGGTTGTCCTTACAGAACAACCGTTCGCATCTACAACGTCTATCTGATAGATACCGAATTCCAGAATTGTAAAGGTATGGTCCTCCCCGCCCGCGGTTGTAGTATAACTATCCGAATGACCATTGTTTCCTGTGAGATAATAGGTGTATTCATTGGTTCCTCCACTGATATTGGTAACACTAATGGAGCCAGGGTCAGTACCATTGCTCAAGTCACAGGTAATCGGTGTTACCATTATATCATATGCAATTGGATCCGGCTCATCAATGATTATTGATTCCGTATCCGAACATAAATTTGAATCCGTAACGGTTACTTCATATGTTCCCGCTGGCAGACCTGAAGTCTGGGCACCAAAAGAGGTAGCTGTAGTTATGTTTACTACGGAAATGGTATACGGTGGAATCCCCGTTGTACCATCGATATTAACTTGAATGGTTCCGCCATTATCGCCGTTGCATAGAATTTCGGTAGTCTGAACAAGTGAAATACTTGGCATTGCAATCGGGTCGACTATTGATGTGGTGATTACCGTACACCCGCTGGCATCGGTAATGTTAAACGTATAAGTACCTGAGGTTGGGGCAACATACGAAAAGGGAATACCTGGTACCGTTGTACTTGCCTGTTCCAAGTTTCCGTCCAAATAAACTTCATATGTGTAATTCGGAGATCCTTCTGCTATAAAGATTTCGATTTCCGCTTCTGGCGAAACACTACAGTCCAAACCTTTCACCAGGTTTGAAGTTGCTGTCAATGTCGGAAATATTTCCAAGCTGGCCGTATCCGTACAACCTTTACTATCTATGACTTCAACGGTATAACTACCTGGTCCCAATCCCGTAAAATTGTTTCCCGATTGGTAAGCTCCACCGTTCAATCGATATTGAAAAGGTGCCGTACCGCCAGATAGGACATTTGCCGTTAAACTCAGTCCCACACTACTGTCATAACATAGATTATTGGCCATCAATTCCAAAACCGGGGGAGGGGAAGGCGTCAAGGCAAAAGTTTGGACCACTTCGCATCCTCCGGCATCCCTCACTGTAACCGTATAGTTTCCTGAGGTATCGTTCAGCCCAGAAAACGTCTTGCTTCCCTGTGGTCCAGTACTAGTTCCGGATGGGTCCATCAATTCGAATTCATAACCGCCCCATCCACCACTGGCATTAATAGTGACTGCTCCAGCGGAAGAACATGAAATCTCCGTCACTGCCAGACTTGAAACAAGAAGCGAGGAAGGTGGGGAATTCACTGTAACGTCGGTGGTTGCCGAGCAATTCGTATCGGTGTCGGTTATGGTAACGTTATATGTCCCTTCGGCCAGACCGGTCAGTGGAATGGTATTGGTAGTTGACCCCGAATCCGAAAATGTAAGAGGTCCGGTTACAACATAGTCGTAAGAAGAGCTAAAATTGCCCACATTAAAAGTAATGGCCCCATCAGATAGGCCAAAACAGCTGACATTATCTATCAATTGGCCGTTCACGCTAATTGGCACTATGGGAGCAATGGTATAGCTTTCTTGAATTGTGCAACCCTTATCATCCGTAACCTGAAAGGTATATGTCTTTGGGGATAGACCTGTAAATGTTGCATTGCTACCATTATTCAACATTTCTGAAGCGGGTGCAATGATTTCATAGGTAAAAGGGGCATTGCCATTTACAACGGTAACAGTAACATCCGATACCAATGTAGGACATACAGCTTGAGTCGAAGAGAACATGAGATCCCTTGGTTGATTTAAAGGGTCCAGTATTATTGGACCGGTCATCATGATACAACCAACCGCATCCCTGATCGTTATAGCATAAGTACCCTCAGTGAGTCCTGTAAATCTTTCGGCACCCGGACCGGATAAAAAGTTTACACCATCAATGCTGTATTCATAAGGTGCGGTTCCGCCCGTTACGTTTTGTACCTCTATGATTCCGTCCTGCAAACAGGTATAATCCTGAATTAATACGGCATTACCGCCAAGGGAATTGGACGGCTGCGAAATGGTATGATACTCAAAATAATCACAGGACGCACTTCCTTTACGTTGGTTTATGACAATGGCATAGTCCCCCGCCGGCAACCCTGGAAAATTACCCGAGGTATTGGTAGCCAGGGCATTATTATATTCATAATTTTCTTCATCAAATATGGCCGCGTCAAAAAGGTAATAAGTTAGTTGGTACCCATTACTGTTGACAAGATTGAATCTTATTGTTCCGCTGGAGTCCCCGTAGCAGAGCACATCGATTACCGAAGTGGCATTATATTCGGCGGCCGGCCTAAACTCAATGGCAACCGTATTGGAAATGGCCGGGCAATTGAACCTGTCGACGACGACAAATGTATAATCCCCGGGATCATAGATATCAAAGATCTGGCTTGTTTGGTATGCCGAGGCAGGAATAGCGTCGACCGAAGGATAGGAGATCATGGTATCCCCATCTTCATCGACATAGGACCAAATAGCATAAGTGTGGGGTGTTTTTCCTCCGCCAGAGCTCATAAGGATATTACCCTCCTTGCAGGTAATGTGCTGTGAAACCCGTGCTTCTAAAAATAGGGAACTATTGTTCACTATTATTACTTCTTCCCTATATGTACAGCCATCAACTGTTCTGGCTATCGCTATATAATTTCCCGGGTTAAGATTTTCAAAAGTAAAATTATTGTCCGGTTGCGACATTTCATTATCTACAAGTGTTCCCTGCCCTCCATTGGAGCCATCATCCAATCTGATCTCAAACTCATAATTGGGGCGGGCGTTGTTTATTTGCATGTTGATCGATCCAAAACCGGTACAGCTTGCTGGGGTCGTACTGACGGCATAGGTTACGTTCCTGTCCAGAATACCTATGTCCGGGGTACTAAAGATACAGGCCTCAGGGATAGGTATCCCTGCATTGTCCAATTGTACAACCTCTACACGGTAACCACCATTTTGGCCCGGATTGAAATTAAAACTGGGACCGTTGTTCGCACTAAAAGGTATTATGACATCACCATTGACCGCATTGACGAGTTGATAGCCATAATTATTTCCCAAATTGGTGATAGTTATGTTACCGGGGCTTGCACAGATAATATCCTTTTTGGTGTATTGTATGTCAAGATCGTTTTGGAACACATTGAAATAGAAACGACTGAAACAACCATTTTGATAGTTGACCACCAGACGGAACTTTCCTGGCGCATTCGCCGTATAACTTGAACCAGAGGCTATTGCATTCCACGTACATGTGGCATTCTTGTTGGCGCAATTATCGCCGGCATCGGAGCAGCTGCCTTCTACCAATTGTTCCCAAGAAATTCCAGCAGCATCGGTAATGGCCAGTTGGAGCAACTGTGTATCGTTTGTCCCACATAAGAAAATCTTGGGCAACGGACTACCATCAATAGAACAACTTACTATTTCACCTGAAATATCGTTGGTGGGATCGGCATCGCCATTTAAGTAGTTAAAATAATCAACGATCGGGTTCGTCTGGGTACTTCCATATCGTTCCACCACTACAGTTTCAACAAACCCTTTACAGGGATCTGCGACTATTTTATCCACCAAATATGTTCCTATCCTGTTTACGATCAAAGTGCTGGCATCGTTGTCCGGGTCACCATCGTTCAATACGGAATCCGCCGAATCGATTTGATCGTTGTTATTTTCATCCCTATACCAAATATAGTTGTCGAACCCATCACCGACATCCAAGATCAATTGTTCACCACAAAGTTGAACAGTACTGGAAAAGGTACAATCTTTTAGGTCATCCAATAGGAAGTTTGTTGCCCCTGGCACTACAAATCCACAAGTGTTAAAATCATGGACACTAGGGTCATCGGTAATTATATTGGTGTTGACCGCACCAGAATAGGTTGAAAATGCCAAATTTAATATCTGATCGGAGCAGGCATCGACAAAGTCATAACAGTTCTCGGCCACCTTTACCCGCATGCGTATACTGTATTCCGGGTCATTTTCCTGAACAAGTGCATCCGGTATGGTAAACACAATTGTCCTTGTCGATTCATCAAAGGTATAGGTAACCCCAGTTGGAAGAACCAAATTGGCCTCATCCAATGTAACATTAATAGGCAATACATCACGTATCGTATAATTCACCGTATCATCGTTTCCAATATTCTGAAATGTCAGCACATAATCCAGTGTCTGGCCCAGATTTACCCCCAAGCCCGTGATATCATTTCCTCCGATATCCTCCACCCTTTTTTCAAGAACAATTTCGGGCTCGATCTGCTCTACCAAAAAAGCGGCAAGGAATGCACCATAACCATCTCCAGAAGATGTAAAACGCATGGTGGCTCCTGTTTCATCGTTGGGTAGGATGGAATTGCTGGGATTGTTCAGATCAAATATATCCAGGTCCAATCCCAGGGTATTGGTTCCAAAAGGTGTCCGTGTTGTAACTTGCGTGTCATTGTCAGATATGGTAGAGTTGAAAAAGTTGTTGGCCGGGTTCAGATTGGCAGTGGACAGGTCGGTGAATGTTGCAGCCATATTCGCTTTCAAAGCGAACCTATCATTGGTTATACTCCTATCTCCTTCCAAAGCTCCTACGGCCAGTCTTGCGTTTACTGGAAAACCAGAAGGTAAGGTCTTAAATCCGTTTACGTTTACATCTACCGATCCAATACTTCCGGACAATCCCGCATAGCCATCGAACAAGGAAATGAATTTCCCCGTTTGGGTAGGGTTTTCATAGATGACGACCATCACCCAGCCCGCAGAACTGGAGCCATCCCGAACCCCCTTTGTGGCACGCACATTGGCAATCGTATATTCCCCACTTGGATCTGGATTGGCCCGTACCAGATCTGTTATGTTTTTATAGCAAATGTATGGGGAGTCCTTGAAGGAATTATTGATGTTGTTGTAATCGTACCCATCGAAAATAATATCATCCTCTTCTCCAATTTGGTCAGGGGCAGTGTCCGCAGTTAGGTCTATATAGTTACCTCCAGGAGCTTTGAATTTAATATTGAACCAATCCTCCACTCTTTGGGTGCCGGTAAATTGTGCAGATCCATTGGTACTTCTTTCATTAGGATATGTTGCGGCCCAGTATAGCCCCGCGTATCGTACCTGGGAACAAGATGGATCGGGAATATTTAGATCCGCACTACTGGAACTAAAAGTAGAAGGGTCCCCATCGATATCGATATACTCCATCCAAAGGCTGTTGTTGTTCTCTGTACCGTTATAAGAAGTGTTGGCCAGTGATGGGTCCGCCTGGGAGGCCCTGTTCAGGATGTTGTTCCCGACCAGTATGATATCTCCCCTCAAATCGATATTGCCCCCATCAAGCCTGGGCGTAAAGGGCACGGCTTCCTGAGCGCTGGAGGTGAAAAAGAAACCTACCAATAACACGTATAGCGCCATCGACAATTTAAAATCGAGCAAATGTAAGTTCATTGTATAACTAAGTTTGGGACATAGCTGAATACAGGTTCAATCAAGCACTCTATTTAAATTGAGAGAAGCCATAATTCTAATTTAAAATTAGGAGTTTCGACTTATCGGTAAATTAAAATGTTGTGAACTGTGTTAAAATTGTTGTGAAAACATAGGTTGAGGGTAGTTCAACGGTCTTATTGCAATATTGCCGAGAATATTTGTAAAATCAGGTTTTACAAATTGAATGGCTGTCATATTACTTCCAAGTTGAACTTGTTCACATAAATTATGGAATCTGAAATTTGTATTACATTGCTCATCCAATAGAATATTGATTTGAAAATAGGCATTATCAATTACGGACCTAAATGCCTCATTTAAATATTATACATTTTTCAATTCTTATCGACCCGATATGTAATCCGTCTGTTTGTAATCACCGTTCGAACCCTTACCGATAGAAGGGCTTCATCAGACGTTAAGGGTAAAGCGCAGGTATAGGCAGAATTGGAGATGATAGCCCTATATTGATAATTGTTCATGTACAGTTCTGTCGCAGAGATCCCCAGGGTCGTTGATGCAGTCCCAGTATATGGAGCTCCTTCCATTAGGTCAACAAAAGTGGCACCCCCATTGGTGCTAATCTGCCATTGATAGGTATCCGCATCGTTTGTAGAAACACTGAAAGCAGTCATTGAACCGGCAAAGCCCACCGTATTGGAAGGTTGGGAGGTAATAGTCGGTGCGGCCCCCGCTTCCAGATAATCCTCCATACCGCTGGCATCGCCATCTGCAGGGACCGAATAACCATCAACCCTGCTAGTGCCTACAACTTGTCCAGAAACATCTACGGTAGTAGGCAGATCGGCAAGAATGCCATCCGAATTATCATCGGTAAACCCAGCCTCGACCACGTCATTACAACCATCCCCGTCACTATCCAGATCAAAATGATTGGGAATGCCGTCGTCATCAACATCCAATTCGGCACATATGGAAAATACGTTCAGCGTACAAAAGTCGGGATCCCGGTAATTGGGAATTCCATCATTATCGGCATCCGCGCTTGGGTCGATGCCGTTGGATTCGACAGTGTCCAATATGCCATCATTGTCATCGTCCAGATCATCAATATCGCCTACGCCGTCACCATCGTAATCATTGTTGACAGTAATTGTCACTACAGCGGTATCACATAGATTCGAACTGCTGTCATCGCATACCTGATAGGTAAACGAATCAGTTCCTGTAAAACCGGGATTTGGCACATAGGTGAAACTTCCATCCCCTGACAATGTCAAGGTTCCGTTCGTTACATTGACCACCGGGGTAGTATTGACAGTTAATAAATCTCCGGTTTCGATATCCGTATCGTTCAATAAGACACCGGAAGCAGGAACGTTCAATGTCCCGTTCTTGACCGTAATGTACGAATCCGATATTGCACAGGGCCTTGCATTGATGCTGATTATATCCGTTGGATCGGTGGTTGGTGTACAACCTAATAATGGGGCTATGCCCAATTGGTAATCCCCGGGAGTATCAATAAGGACATTATCCATGCCCAGTCCTGATATTTCAGAAAGCCCATTGGCCGGAAAAACTACCCCGGGTGTAAGCGAATACCAAACATATTCGGCACTTGTCGAGGTAAATTCGGCCTGTAGTGTAAAAGTTTCCCCGGAAGCACAGGAATCAAAATTTCCTGGATCCGTAAAAGTAGTATTCACCTGTGTATCGGAAGCACTTCCCAAAAAATCATACGGGCCGGCGAAGTCCTTAAGTGCCGATGTAAAGGATGCAGATGTCCTAGATTTTGTCATTATCGCGCTAAAGGGTGAATCGCAGGCCGCTCCACTACCAAATAGGGCACGCGGGTCGAAGCCCAATTGTGTAAAATTGATACCTACTTCCGCAAAGTAACCTCCATTGTAATTGGCGGTATAGCCTGATGTATTGGTCGTGCCCCATGGCGGGGCGGTCGTTGAAAAAAGATTTACATTATTAAATAGAGCTCCGGAAGGAACCACTATTTGGGCATAGCCATAGGTGCTTCCCCCGTCGATATTGGAACCCCAAATAAAAGTTGACGTACCGCCAGGTGAACTTCCAGGGTTGAATATTGATCGATCTACCCATAACCGTACCTCCAAGCCCGATACCCCTCCGCCACCATATGAAAATCCTATGACCATGTCACCTATATTGGTAACGTTGCCGCTACCGTCAAATGTCCAGGCCGTGTGCCCCTCCTGACTACCGGAATTGGTAAAGCCCGATCCGGTAACGGCAATCTCGGATACAAAGAGTTCAAAATCAACAAAATGGTTCCCCGACGAGGACAAGGTCGAAATCATCATATCGACCCAAAGATCGTCTGTCACGTTGACACCATTCCTGCGCATGTGTACACCTGAATCCACGATGTCCGTTTTTGAGGGAACGGATCCAGCACCTGTTCCCCATGCCATAGTGGGGTCATCCCCGTTCTTCCCTCCTGTAAATGTGGTCAGGTCATTTGAACTTAAGTTGGTATAATCCCTGCCATATCTTGTACTGTACCAAATATACCCCGAATTTGAAGCGTAATTTGGAATGCTCTGCCTCAGATCAAACGCGATATTGTTTCCTGCCGATAATTGGGCAGCATAGCCGTTGCTCGATGCTGTGGCCTCATCAACAACCCCTGCACCTGAAATTCCGTTATAAAACCAATCGTCCGTAAGTACGCCCGATATAATATCCCCTGATCGCGTATCAGCTTCGATACCAAAATTTGCTCCGACCCCGGATTGCGCAAAAACAGGAATTGACAGAATACCTAGTAAAGTACAAAAGACGAACTTTATAATGGTCTTCCAATATTTTTTTACGGGACTGTCCATACCACGCAATGAATATATTAAACTAATTATTTTATAGTAGTATTGAATAAACTTAGCAAAAGTCGTTGCGGACACTTACTTCGTGCAAGTTCGATATTTCGGGCCATTTTGAAAATTTTATGTTGCGAAATGGGCTTTTATAGTGGTTGAACCCGTATATCCTTCTAGTATGCCAAACCTATAAAGCCTGCATTTCATCGAAAAAAACGAATATAATTGATTTTGGTGGTAGGGTTTTGTAAGCTTTGTGTTGTTATAATCATTAACGCCCCTGATTATTGGGCTAAAACCTACGTAATAATGTTCAACAAAAAATCTAAAATTATGAGAATTAAATTTTTATCATTTATTCTATTGGCCAGTTTTGCCGCGTTCATTGGTTGTACAGATGATAACGAAGGGAGTGCTAAAATGGGAAAGATGTCGATTCAATTGACAGATGCCCCTTTTCCACATGACCTGGTTGCCGAGGCCAATGTTACCATTTTTAAAATTGATGCCCGCAATATGGACGTGGAAACCGAGGAATCATTTGTTGTTTTAATGGAGCAGGAAATGGAGGTAAATCTTTTGGACCTAACAAATGGCATAACCGAAACCTTGGTAAACACAGAGGTTCCCGTTGGAACTTATGATTTGGTAAGGGTCTATGTAAAAGGCATCAATGTGGTTCTTAACGACGGCACCACCTATAACCTGGATGTCCCAAGTGGAGAGCAAACTGGTATAAAAGTCTTTATCAAACCAGGGATCAACGTTGCTGGCAGTCTTAGTGCCGACCTACTATTGGATTTTGACGTGAGCAGATCCTTCGTCCCAAAAGGAAACAGTAACGATCTCGCCGGAATCACTGGATTTAATTTTAAACCTGTAATCAAGGCCAGTAATCTGTCTACGGCCGGTAGTTTGGCAGGAATGGTGACGACTTTACAGGAAGAGGTTGCCGTTGGAATGGAAGGGGCACAGGTATCGATCTTTGCGGCTGACACCCTGAATACGACCACCTTTACGGACGAGACAGGCGCTTATATGGTAATGGGCCTTTTGTCAGGAAACTATGATGTCACCGTGGAGCTTGATGGGTACGTTGCCCAAACCGTCGAAGATCTTGAAATTGTTGCGGGGAATAAGACCGTACAGGATTTTGAAATTAATGCCGCTGCAACTGAACAAGGGAATTAAATGTAATTTTGAGTGCAGGAATCATAAAGAAGCGGGATCGAAAGATCCCGCTTTTTCCTTCCCATTTCACTAATTTGAAGTCCTATTTAATGTGCCTTTTTTTGCTCACAATTAAGTAAGTGAATCCCTTCTCCTTATTTGCAATAACCAACCTTGCCCTCAATTGGCCCCAGAGCTTCAAAAAAGCAATGGATTAAATCAGAATTCTTCCAACTATGCCATTCCGCTATGGCTAAGTTGATTATGTCGCATCTGTACAAGATAAAGAATTTCTTTTTGTTTAATTTAATGGCTTAACTGTTTAAGCTAAACTGCAATTGAACTTATCCCGTTTTTAGCATTGCTAAACCCAATTCCAGAAAGTTCTTTTCTGGCTTGGATATAGCGTAGTTTTATCTGAGATAAATTTTGAACTTAACGGCACTGGTAATGAATAGGTATTAATTGGTAGAAGTCATATTAGGCTATCAAAATGTAAAAATTATAGTTCACAGGCAGGTCAACCACCTATAGAAATATAAGTAAAACATGTAAAGTTGATTTTATTTGAATTAGCATTCTGAATTTAGAAACAACCAAACCATAAATAGTTGGCACCTGCCTGTTTTTTTTTGTTGGCCAACAAATACCCTCGTTAAAAATTGGGACGAAATGTTCATTAAAAGAACAAAGCAAACATGCTTTGATAGATAACCCTGGTAAAAGTTAAGACACTAGTGTCACGATTTTTAATAGCTTAATAGTAAGGGTAGTTCATAATTCCTTTGCCTAGTTCTGTAAAATGAACCATTTTAGGGTACTACACCAACTTTAATCATTCGCACTTTTTATGGGCCGATTTATGGGTGACTAAAAATAAATAGTTACATAAGCATATCCAGCCTGAATATTGCGGAAATATTTTTATGTCAAATAATTATTCATTATGCCTGGTGTAAGTCCAATGTCGCCACATTGGAGGCGACTTTGTTAAAATTCGCCTAATTTGCTACCGACAAAATGGAAATATACGTAGCTGTCCATATATCCTAGAATGTTAGGCCCAGACGTAACTGAAATTCGAGTTAACAAAAATGAAACAAAACAAAATCGTAAAGAGAGATTCCAAAGAAGGGTCAGAAGTATATAATAATAGATCATTGGAAGTTGATTATCGGACTTTAAAACCCTTATTGAGAAAGGATATCAGAGTTCTTGATGTGGGCTGTGGGACTGGAGCTATTTCCAAAGACGTTGCTGCTATAATTGGAAATGGCGGAAAAATAATAGGTATCGATAAAGACGCTAATTTTATAGAAAATGGAATAGCCAATTATGGGCATATACAGAACTTGGAGCTAATCTCAACAGACCTATTTGATTTTAATCCTGAACAGAAATTTGATCTAATAATATCTGCTAGAATGCTTCAATGGTTATCCAATCCGAAAGAGGCTTTGTTAAAAATGAAATCATTACTTAATTCCAATGGTGTTATATCAATATTGGATTATAATCACAAGAAAATTCAATGGAATCCAAATCCACCACAAAGCATGATTGACTTTTATGAAGCATTTCTTAAATGGAGAGAAAATGCAGGCATGAATAATGAAATAGCTGATTATTTACCTTCTTTATTTCAGGATATTGGACTCAAAAACATAGAAACATTAAATTCTGATGAATACTACACTAGGGATAGGGAGGATTTCAAGTCTAAAGTAGGTATTTGGAGTAAAGTATCAGGGTTAAAACAAATATCGGAAGAAGGTTATATAGATGATTCCCAGAGACTAAATGCGGCAAAAGAATATGATAGTTGGGTAGAAGCAGAAGCTATATCAATGAGAATGAACCTTTCTGAAACTCGAGGTGAAATTACCAGTCGCTAACGCCATATACAAAAGATGGGGAGGTTAGTTGTTGATTCTAAAGCCCTCGGTTTATTTTCAAAGTCACAAAAATAAAATTTGACATTTACGTTGGAAAAAATGAACCCCAAATATTTATATTTGGCTTGGTGCCAATGCGAAATTTAGCACTTATAACCTTTCCTACTTTTGATATATTCACCGTTATATACAAAAAGAACTCAGAAAAATTTTTCTCATCTGAATTGATCCTCAAAAACTTCAAATTAACCTCTAAATTTATACGTCTCATATAGTATTATCAGGCGTTCTTACTCAAATATCGATCTGGCCTCGGAATAAATCCGCTCAAAATTAGCTTCCAGATCAGATTTGGAAAATTGTTTAGAAGGTTTAGGAAGCTCCCGTTGAATGTCCTGTAATTTAAATTGGACCTTGTTGTCCTTTCCATCTGCATAAGTAATAAACTCGCCTTGTTCCAATCGAAAAAATACATCTGCTCTAATTTTCGGAATTTCCTTTTCTCCAGTGGTTACTCGGGTATCAAAATCGAGACTATGTCCTCGACTAACACTCTTGGTCGGGTCTTTGATAATCTCAAAAAAACGTTCATAATATTTTGCAGTGTCCGGGTCATTGACCTTGCCAAAAAACTGATAGGAAAGATTGCTCAAAATAGCCCTGCTCGCTTTATCACCGTACATCATATCATTTTGAATCTTGTCCTGCATTACATAGATTGTTGTTATGTCATAACTCCTTAGCGTTGCAGGAATACGGTGCATGTTCAAGAGTTTGATCGTTGGGGCTTCCTCCATCAACAAAAAAGAAGGTTTTGAATGTCGAACGCTCATCTGTTTGGTTATGGTATGTATAATAGTGGCAATTATGGGGGAATACGAGGTTTCAAACCTAGGGTTGTTCACCACTGAAATAACGGCAGGATTATCCTTGTGGTTAATATTGAGCGGCACTTCATCCGCGGATAGGGCCATAAATATTCGTGGGGTGCTTATCCTTTTTAATGCATTGCTTAAGGTACCTTTCACCCCTGCAGTCTGCCTGTCCGAATCCATCCCGCTAATAAAGGCGTCGGCCATTCCTTTGGAGATTATATTGGACTCCAAAAATGTAATAAGGCTCTCAGTATCCAGGTAATGGTATATTGCGATGACGTGTGGCAAAGTGCAATATTCGGGATAGGAAGACCTGAGTCTCCAGATCAATCCACCAATCAAGCCTTCCGCGGCATCGTGGAAGAATTTGGTAGCCCCAATCGAAACGGAATCTTTCTGTTCCAATAGGTTTTCAATCAATACCCTGGAAACCTCGTTTACACTTTCCGGATTCTCCAAATATCGAGGTGCTATGGGATTCACCCTATGAATGATCCTATCAAAAGATATCACTTTAAACGGGATATCGCAATCCTTGAACAGCGGGTACGCCATCTCGGTAATCTCAAAATCCTTATAGTCGTGTATGACCCCACAGAAACTATGTCTTTGAAAATGTTTTAAAAAACCATAGACCACACTTTCGGTCTTTCCACTTCCCGCAGACCCGATAATGGAAACGCCCCTTTTGATGTTATTGATCTTGAAACTTCCCTTGGTAGTTTTGAAACTGACTTGATACTTATCATTAATAGGGACAGCTATATCCCTTTTATGAAGAAAAACGTACAACACCGTATTGATCAATAACAAGGGACATGCTAAATATAGTATTCCCTGCGACAACGTCATTAATTGGGCAGCCCCGACCAACATTCCCAAAACGAGTAGGGTATTCAGGCCAAAAGCATATCTACTGATCTTATACAGCATATAAAATAGAATACTGACCAAGCCTATGATCATGATTATCATAAAAGGATCCACTACTTCCATACCCTTTGATTAGATTCCAATGGAACTCGATTTAACGGCTACCTCTACCCCTAGCCTTAGCTTATTGAATACTTTCAACGCCATCTGGGCCTTATTGATGGGGATGCTACCCATTATGGGCAGGCCGGTTTCCCTTATCAATTTAAAGGCAATGGCCTTTTCGTTAGTGGGCAGTCTCATCAAGGAATTAAAGTACATTTTCGGATCATTGATAAACTCCTTTCTGGAACTGTATTTTTCCGAAAAGTTTCTTTGGTATCCAAAGGTCTTATCAAAGGTCTTTTCCGCCCGTTCAAAAAATCGGTCCCTATCAAATCCTCTTTTGACCATCCTTCCGTTCAACTCCGTTTCGGAGGCTTTGTACTTGCTCCCTGGGGACAAGCTGAAGGAGTTGGAAGCATCCTTTCTGCTCATGACTATATGGATATGGCTTTGGCTGCCAGCCTTGGCCATTCCCTGTACAATCCGTTCGCCATTTTGTTGGTGAGGGGCCTGGCGTTCCAATCTGTTGATCTGTCTTTGCATCTTTTTAACATTGCCCTCAAGGGTGCCATTTTCCACCTTTCCTATGTTATTCCTTATCTCAAGTATTTTTGTAGCAAAGGGTTGATTTTCCCTGATCTGCTTATCCGTTCCCTTAAAAGTCCGTTGATGTTCGATCTTGGCATAGTACTTTATATCATCGACAGTAACGGGCCGTCCATTTATCTCCCGGTTGAAGGATGCCACATAATCCTTCATCAGTTCCCGGGTATATGTCTTAAGGTCTTCACTTGGATTTTGTAATGCCTTAAGTTCATATTTGGAGGGGTTCACGGTAATAGAGTAAAACCTTGGTTCGGTCTTTTCCAATTTAGCGGTATTGTTATCGATTTCCCTTACTACCTCCTCTGCTGAAATTTCATCGCCGTACTGATTAAAAAAATGTTCCAAATCTTCATGCTCTACCCCTAGGTTTTCCTTCCCCAGATAATCCACAAAACCTGCGGAACCTGGGGAATAGGAACCTCCCAGTTTTTGGGCCGTAATAGTGATGTACATAGTGCTATTTTTTATAGATTTTATTTATTACGCTTGTGAAATTTTGGTTGATTCTCCTCTTCTTTTTTCTTCTCCAAAATCAAAGTTTTCTTTTTGGGTTCCTCCATTTCAAACAAGGATTGTATCATTGCCACGGTTGGCTTGGTCTGGGTCTTTTCCATATCCCGTATAATCGCGATAGATGCATTGATCCGTTTCTTCAAGGACTGTTCAATGGTCCTTCCGGTCGGTCCAAAATTTTCCCTAGGGGATATTTCGTTGTAGAAGAAAAAATCGAGCATAGTGGCCATTGCTTCCGTATGGGATTTGAAATGGGTACGTGAAAATGTCTGGAAACGCTTCGCGGTTTCCTTCTTAAAACGAATACCTATAAATGGGTCCATAATCTTGTGTTTTGTCGCAAATTCTCTCTTAAAAATGGTCGTTTACATGGTGTTTGTCGCAAATTGCCGGAATTAAAAAAATCACATAATTTTTAAATATCTGATTATCAGTAATTTGAAATCAAAAAGGACTTTGTAACGCGGCCTTGCCCGTTACCCTCTTGCTTCTCCTTTTTGTCACGCTTTAGCGTGACAAACTTTCGAACCATTCAATAGTAATTTAAGGGCTCTTTATGGTAACTGAAAACAGTTATGGTTTTTTAAGATTTAAAAAATATTTATACCCTGATATCCATAATAAAATGGCGAAACCTTTACGAATACCTCAATGCTGTAACAAAATAAAAGGCCCATGAGTTTCAAGGGCCGTACCATTTCAATAGTTGAATTGAACAATTGAATTAAATACTGAAAGTGTATTGACAGGAATATAAATTTCGTATCGCTTCTTTGAAAGATACAAACAAACGTTCCAGGGTTTCTTTGCTCAAATCGGTGAAATTAGGATAAACCATAGCATGGGATTTAATATTCGCTCGGGAGCATCAATGTATTGTCTACAAAGTACAACCGCAATTCGTCCAGTGGAAAATCCGTAATGCGGTACCGGTGCGATTCAAGAATATTGTCGTTGCCATCACTGTAAATTATTTCTGCCTCATATCCAGAATGATCCTGCTTTTCTTGGGATAGCCTTTTGAAGTCTAAGGTTATAAATCTGCTTATCGTCATGAGGCTTTTTGCCATGATCGAAGCATCGGTAATTAGCCAATAGCATTCCGCAGCATTGGCCAAATATTTAATTCCTTCAGTATATCTGGTTCCCATCAATGGGATTTGGTACAACATTTCCGAACCGTGAAAATTTTGCAATCCCTCAATTATTTCATTAATTTGCGCTCTCATTGTAATTTCGTTTTTGAAGTTGATAATGAAAAGATCAAGAGGGCGTTTAATTTCGGGAACGCCCTCTTTTGTTTAAAGTTTATTCGGCATCATTGCCGTTCCTGGTTCCCAACAAAAGGATCTCTTTGGCTTCCACCTCGGTGAGATACCGTTGGTTTCCATCGTCCGAAGTGTAGGTTCGGGTCTTTAATTTCCCGACAACACCGATTTCATTGCCCTTACGGGCATATTTCTCGATAATTTTGGCAGCCCTTCCCCAGGCAACGACGGAATGCCATTCCGTGTTTTGGGTTTTCTCGCCCTTTTCATTTTTGTAATACTCATTGGTGGCGAGCGAAAAACGTGCTACTTTCTTCCCACTCTCCAAAATGGTTACTTTGGGGTCCTCTCCAAGGTTCCCGATCAACTGAACATGATTTCTGATAGTACTCATAATACAAGATTTAAAGCCTGCCTTGTCGGCAGACAGGATTAACAATTACCTGCCCTAACCCTGCCAGAATGAATTGTCTGGCTGGCCTTCGGACGGTGTACGTTTATGTTTTTTTCAAATGATTTACTTATTATATCCGAAGCGTTTTCCTTTTTTTGTTTTTTTAACTTCGGTCGCGATTCCTTTTTGATGTTTTCGTAAGATTTCATAAGATTCGTTTTAGATTTACTTCCCATAGAGCCGTCGCTGTTACCTTTTTTTGTTGCTTACTGGGTTACAATATTCAGGCTAGGCAAGGCGTATAAAAAGTGGAGCATAGCGCAGTGGTTTATGCCGCCGTCCTAGAATGAATGTTGTTGTTTTGCCGTCAAAAAAAGGTAGGGACAGTGGCGGTTCGAGAAGGGTGGCTAATAGTCCATGTGAAGTAGGAAAACTTTGGAAGCGGGACCGAATGCAAACAATGCAATTCCGTTCGGGCGGACTCCGTTTCCGATTTCATATTGGAGAGAAGCGCGCTTCCTGGCAGCGCGGGAAGGGCAAGCGGAACGGAAAGTAGAAATTGGGGATGGTGTCCAAGACTTTTGCAGAGAAGCTCTTTGCCCGGAATGGAGTGCAACGCAATGAAGTGGCAATGTGCTGACCGGGCTATGAAAACGGAATATTCTTTTGAGGTAGGAACTAAAGCGGACTTGATTATAAAGATGGAGATTGGGAATGAAGTGTTTCCTGCTTTTATTGTGGGAATTGCGCAATGGAAATCGGAATCTTTGAAGTTGTGTCCAAGACCTTTAATGAAGCGGAATTCCCTGAAGGGAACTTTTCCACGGCATGTTGGGGAATGAGTTGAGTTTGACAGAATAAAAAAATATTTAACCAATGGCCATAAACGGCTAAATATCAAAGTTTTTATTAATGGGGAGATTTAAGCAGTTATATTTTGGTCATAGATTTGGCTGTAAGCAAATTTATTAGAATGTGCGATATCATTTTAACTTAAAAAACACCAAAACCTATTAATGCGAATAAATAAATATAAAAGGTGCGTAATTCGGTGCGTTAAAAATCATACTAACTCTAAACCCCTATGAATACTGAATAAATTGAATTTTGGATAGTCCCTCTTTCTCCGCTTAAAAGCCCCGTAGACTAATGTTTACTGGGCTTTGTTTTTGTAGGTGACAGATAAGGTGACAGTTCTTTGTTTCACCACCAACCATTTTCTTTACAGTGATTCACAAATATTTCAACTTCTTGATTCCCTTTTAAATATGGATGATGGTATATTAATTTTAATTGTACCATAGTTTCTTTGGAATCCATTCCTTTTTCATTAATCAGCTTTAATAATAAAGCTAAGCTCTGTGCTATGTATGTTGCTTTGTCAATAGATTTATTTCCATAGCTACCCTCGTATTCCTTTTGTAATTCAAAATGACATTTCAAAGTCTTGTTATACCCTATTAATAAATTTTCGGCATTACCTTCGGTTATAGCATTTGCACTAACCACATAATCTCTATCGTGTTTATACCTATGAATTTCATACTCATTATTTGACAAAGTATTTGGTTGTATTTCCAAATAATGCTTTCTGTCTAATGGCATGGTAATAATATTGTTTGGGTTAAAAAGGCCATTAAATTGAGTGGTGTGACTTTCTCTTATAATTACAGGGTTATCTGATGTAATAAGAGATGCGTCTTCATCTTGAATTTCTACTACTTTAATTGTACATTCATATTTATACTTTACAAACTCCATCCATTGTTTTAAGTGCGTAATTTGAAAATTAATTTTTGCTTTCTCCTTTGTTTCTGCCTTAATTCCTTCTAACTCACTAATATGATATTCTTCTTTATCTCCAAACATTTTGGTCTTAACTATCTCATTCTTATCGGCATAAAGTTTTATCCGGTCAAAAATCGCATCGGTAAAGTCATTATTATGGTTAAGTTTCTTAGGGGTTCTAAAATATAGAGATAGGCATACGTTTAAGATATGCAATTTTTCTTCTTTGGAGATAACGGTCGTTTTCTTATCAATTAACAGTTTGTATATCTTTGGAAATTCGGCATCAATATTATTGGCATAAAAGAGCTCTAGGGCAAACCTCTTTTCATCATTCTTTGATTTAAGTGTGTACAAGTTCTTTTGATAGCAAATGGTCTTAATTGGAATATTGGATCTTAGCACTTCATCTTTTAATATATAAACATCTGTATAACATTTACCTTTACCTTTACATTCGCTAAAATTCTTGAGGTACGATATTGGAATATAATGTTGTTTAATTGGTTTAGACATTTTCCAAGTTTTATTATTTAGCCTTGTACGCGATGCATCTATTTATTAATTCCCTTTCATCTTCTAATAATAATGGGTTTCTTCTTTCTTGTAATAATGTGTTTGATCTAAACAAGGTCATAGGTAACCCATCAAAATCAAAAAAGTTTATTGTTGCCAAACCTTTTGCAGAACAATTGGCCCGTTCAAAAATAATTTTGTCTGAATCTGAATAGATAATTTCTGAATCTATGTCATCATAATAAGGATGCAGGATATTGAATTTAGTTCTATCATATCTATTGTCAAGAACGGCAATAGTATTTTTTTGACCTTTAATACCACTTGAATTGCAATAATTACAGGCATAAAACAAATTTGTAGTGATAAATGTAAATTGAGGGTATGCAGCTTTATGGGCAAAATGATCTATTTGAGGCACTGTACTGTACAAATATCTCTGACAATAGGCACATCTTAAATTTTGGTTATATAGCAGTTTACTAGATATGTCATTTTTTACCCTTGAATGAATCAATGTCCAAGATTTCGAATCAAGCACTCCTGCTTTATTCTTTAAAAACTCTTTCAGTTTGAGTTTAGAGTCTTTAGATAACGAAATTCTATTTTGTAGGTTAAGCATTTCTTTTATCCAAGTATTTAATACCCTTTTCAATTATAATATTCGTAGGGTCGTTCTTACTTAAACTTAAGCTGTTTAATCTATCTAGGATTGCATTTAAAGTTTTCCAATTTTTTGAATCTTTGTTAACAATATCCAATAGTTGTATTAAGTCACTTTCAACATATGTGTTCCTAGTAGATTTAACCTTAAATATTTCATACAAAATCTCTTCAGCAGACCATCCAAAAGTATTTACATTCTCAAAATCTATAGTTTCAATTTTATTATCCACTTTTCTTAAACCTACTATTTTTGATGAATTACCTCTTACATCAGAAACTAAGAAATGGGAATGAGATGCAATTATAAAATGACACGATTTATATTCTCTAAATAATTCAATTATAAATTCATTTATAAATCTCATTTGCCAATTTGGATGAAGACTAATTTCTGGTTCATCTAATAGTATTAAACTTCCATCTTTTACTTTAGAAATCAATCCAATAAGAGTGGTTATTATATGTTGTTCACCACTACTTGATTCCTTGTAACCTAGTTCAATACCCTGTTTATAAAATGTTATACTTGGAGTTCTTAAAATATCTAGCTTATTAAGCTCCGATATCATATCATAATCAGTAGCAGAAATTGTGAAATCCATTATTTCATAGGAGAGCACTTCAACTTTTGATTTTTTTTTGGTTGTAATTAGTCCTTTGGAACGAACATTCCTAAGAAAAGACACAATCTGCTCAATTTTATTCGAACCTTCCTTATCAAGAGTTAATAATCTGCTGTAGCCAAATGGTGGTGTACTTCTCTTAGGGAAATATTCTTTCCAGTTTTTGAATATATGTATGAATTTATCCTTTGTCAAATCACCACTAAGAAACTTATCTTTATATGAAATTTTATATTGTACTGATATTCTATTATCAAACTCAAGCACATTTAATATTTTATTAAATTTTTTTATAAACTCTTCTCTATTTCTTGATGCACTATTTATCATTAAGTCTATAGAGCTCCTAATGTAGCTTAATGTACCTGATTGATTCGCAGATGTCCTTACTCCTAAATAACTGTAAAAAGGATACTTGTTGTCCTTATCAAAATAGAATTTATCAGTTACCATTATTGAGGAAGCTAAAATAGCTTCAGGAATAGCAAGTTCTGAAATTTCAATGTCTTCATAGTTTTTCGATATAATAAAATTTTTATTTCGTGATCGATTTTGCTCTATCTTATGGTCAGTGTAACCTTTACTGTTTGAGTAAACATAGATGTCTGAACCTATAGAATATTCAATAAAAAAATCACCATTAATACGACTTTGTACGTGACCATTCTGTATATCATAAATTTGCCTAAATATGTCAAATAAAAATCTTAGAAGGTTACTTTTCCCTGTTCCATTTGGACCAATTAACAAAGATATATATGGGACTGGATCTGAATCCTCATAATCGACAAACTCTATCTCAATATCAGAAAATATGGGATTTTTGCTTAGAGTCAATTTTATTAAACGAAACTTATTATTCAGCATATATTTTATCCAAAAATTTCTTGTGGGTCTTGTACTAGACTATCATACGATTGCCCCTCCCTTTATAGAAAGCAGTGCATTCATAATTATAGGCAACAACCAATCACAGAGTACTTATCATTTTCGAGCTTAAATTGTATTAAACCAAATTAGTGATTAAATTTTAAACTTATCATCCAAAGTGAATGATGGTTGTACAGAAATTGAGTGTTTCAGATGCTTTTAGTATCTTCATGTATTTAAATTCCAATCCAGTTCGTTATTCTCCTCAATAAACTTCTGTAATTGATTAAAACTTTCTATAAACCATTCTTGTATCAGAATATCTGCATGTTCATTATTCAAAAATTTACCTAAATCCTCTTGCAGTTGGATTGCTGATCCAAATTCAAATTCAACTTTATTTAAATTTTTTGATGAAATTAAGTTGTTAAAACTTTTATAGCATTCGTGCTGCTTATCTACATAAATCTGTACTATCATCTTTAAATTATCAAAATCTATAGAATATAGAATTTCAGACCATTTACCTGTTACCGAATTCAAGGCCTTCTCAACATAATAACATACCCTATTATTTAATTTTATTTGATCCCAATTAAAATTTTTATTTAGACTTGTATAACCAAATTTTTTTATAAAATGATATTTGCTGTTTTCAATATGGAATTCAGCAATTTCAATGGTTTTTCTCATATTTTCCATTGCAATTAAGTTTTCGCTTTTTAGGGTATTGTCTTGGCTCATTTTATAAGTGCTTAAAAATTCTAAATAAGATTTAATTAATGGATTTTCTTTAAAAGATTTTAGAAACTTAGCAATTTGATACCATCTAAATTGGTTGAAAAAAAATCCTTTTTCATCAATTACTTTTGGGTCAGAATGTTTTGTGCAATAGATTAAATATTTTTGTTTTTCTGGATGATGTTCATTTAGTGCTAAAACGTATCTTAATAGTTGTTTGTGTCCTTCTGTGGATTCTACTTTATTTTCCATATAACACACATTTTTTTCACCTATAAAAACTAAATCAATAATGCAATTAGGGTCAACTGTATTAATAGCCTGATGATATTGGGTTTTAATTGAATATCGATCTTCTGGTAGCTGTAAAAAATTTTTACAAAAATCATCGCAAATTTCTGGGTACATCTTAAGTATGTTAGCAAAAGCTTCTGTATTAAAATCTTCAAGAGGTGTTCTTCCTCCAATTTGATTTTTATTAAACAGATGTATTAAATCCAAAAACATATTAACTTTAGCTTTGTAACTCGTCTATAAATACCTGATATCTCAAACACTATTTAGGTAAGTATTATATTTTCTTTTGCTTTAAGCCCCCATCAACGGCCAATCCTTATACTGCCCCTCTGCCTGTTCAACAACTTCTTTTAATAGTTTATCCAAATCAGAGAATGGTACCTTGCCCCTTAATTCCTTTTTAACAGCTAACCTAATGGCAGCACGTGCATCTTCTTTCTTGGTCCAATCCAACTGTAGATTTTTCTTAACCGATGCTACCACAGAATGCACAAGATCTTGAATAGGACCCTTTACGTTCAATAATTTTTCGTTGGCGGAAAGGAGGTCATAAAAAGCCAATTCGTCCTCTGTAAGCCCTAGTTGCTTTGTTCTGATATCGTCTTGCTGAAATTCTTGAGCAATGTCCAATAGATGCTTTATAGCAGCTATAGAATCCATACTGTTCTTATGGTACTTGCCCAATACTTTTTCCAGTTCATCCTTTAGGCTTGTCATTTTTCGAATGTTTTTGACCATCCGAACTTTTAGTTCATCATTGATAATACGGCGAAGCAATTCAATTTTTATGTTTTCCCCTCCTTTTTCCTTTACAATTGCCTGAAAACGATCATCGATTATGGAAATATCAATTTTGTCCAAGCCATACATTTTAGCCAGGTCTACTATTTCTTGGGAAGCAATACTTTTGCTTATCAAATCCTTTATACGTTCGTTCTTTTGGCGTTGTGGGCCTGGTGGACTTTTTACTTTACGTACCAATACTCGGAATTTTTGTATTACAGCCACTTCCTCCTGAATTTTCCAAATTTTGGGATCCGAATTGGTCATCGCCATTAATTCGGTAAGTTTTCGTTCTTCTTTTAGGAAGGTATCCGTGATATCATCAGAACGTAATAAATTATTTAAGATGGAGTTGGACCATTGCATTAGTTCGATTTCTGAAAGCGCTTCAATTTCTTCCAACACAAATCCGCCCAATAAATCCTTGGTTGTGGCACATTGTTCAAGACACAAGACTACTGCAGCATCCAAATCAATGGTGGGTTTACCTTCTCCTCCACTGCCGGTGTATTTTTTAGTGGCCTCTGCCAAATATCCAGATATACCTATAAAATCTACCACCAAACCATTTGGTTTATCTTCAAACACGCGGTTTACCCTGGCAATTGCCTGCATAAGGTTATGGCCTTTCATTATTTTATCCACGTACATCGTATGGGCACAAGGGGCATCAAAGCCTGTAAGCCACATATCGCGTACGATTACCATTTTTAACGGATCTTCGGGTGTTCGGAAACGCTTTTTAATAGCATCCATATTATCTTTGGTACGAACGTGCGGATTCCAAGATTCAGGATCTTTGCCGATATTACCGGTCATGATTACCGCTATTTCAGGACAATTGTTCAAGGCCATAAGAGCATCGTACATTTTTACGCAATTACGGCGGCTCATACAGACGATCATGGCTTTGCCGTCCAAGGTTTCAATTCGGGCATTAAAGTGCGTTAAAATGTCCTTAGCAACCCGTTCAACCCTATCCTTGGAACCAGCTGCGTCTTCAATTGCAGCCCACACGGGATTAGTCTGTTCTTCTTCCCCCTCGACTACCTCTTCTAGTTCCTGGGTAAATTTGGCCTTTATATTTAAGGGCACCATTTTGGGTTCGTAATATATAGGCACCGTAGCACCATCTTCTACTGCCTGTTTAATATCATAGGTATGAATTGTTTTACCAAAAACTTGTTCGGTATCCGCATCTTTACCATCTACCGGTGTTCCTGTAAACCCAATAAAGGAAGCGTTGGGAACTGCTTTCCTAATATTCTGCGCAAAACCACCATCATTAAAACCATATTGGGTACGATGGGCTTCATCCGCCATTACTATTAAATTGTAGCGTTCGGAAAGCACAGGGTGACTTACTTCTTTTCCGTTTTCCAGCTCTTTAAGGCGAAATTTCTCTATGGTGGTAAATATAACCCCTCCACCATCACTACTTAACAAGCTCCTTAATTCGTCCGTGGTTGTGGCGTGCTGTACGTCTCCTACCAAATCCTTGCAGAGTACAAAATTCTCGTACAATTGCTGGTCCAGATCATTGCGATCTACTTGAATAATAATGGTAGGATTTTTTAACTGTGGCAATTGGCGTAAAATTCCGGTAAGTATGGCCATGGATATACTTTTTCCAGACCCCTGTGTATGCCAGATTACTCCTAATCTACCATCTCCCTGTGGTTTTATATTTTCCAATGCCGATGTTACCGCTTTAGTAATGCCCCAATACTGGTGGTATTTGGCTCCTTTTTTTATGATCTTACCATTGTGGTCCTCATGAAAAATGAAGTTCTGAATATAGTTCAGTATAGTTTCTTTGGGGAATAGGCCTTTTAATAGTGTTTCTAACTGTAAGTCTTGATTTTGCTCCGTATCATCGCCAAGTAAACTTTTCCAGGGAGCAAACCATTTGAACGAGGCGTTGTACATGCCGTGCAAGGCTTCCAGACCGTCCGAAACTATAGTAATGGCATTGTAATCGAACAATTGGGGAATATCTTTACGATAATGCCCTATTTGTCCATAGGCATTTTCTACGCCTACATTTTTGTCGAACAAATTTTTAAACTCAAAAACTACTAAGGGCAAACCGTTAATGAAAATTATTACATCTGTGCGACGGGCATTTTGACCTATAATATTTACTTCATCTGCACAGATAAAACTATTGTTTTCTGCATTTTCATAATCTATGGGGTATATATGCTTGGCGTTTTCTTTGCCCTGGGCATCTTTCCAACTTACGGAGATACCTTGTGTGCATTTCCGATGAAAGTCACGGTTACGGTAATCCGTATCCATCCCTTGGTGTTGGGTAAAACTTGCCATGGCCTCATTTATGGCCGTTGCAGGAACATCTGAATAAGTACGTTGTAAAAAACCACGAAGCTCCTCTTCCAAAACAACCTTTTTAAGATCTCTAGTTAAGCTATTGCCCTGCATGTGGGTATAGCCTAATTCCTGAAGCCAGTTCAGGGCGGCATTTTGTACGGCAGCTTCGGTAAAGTTGATCATAGTACGTTGGCTAAGGTTTCTTTAAATTCATTTAAACGGACCTCTCCGCTAATAAGTTTAGGTAATAAGGTATCCCTTAGTTGGGTAAGGGTTTGGTTATTATTACTGTTAGTATAATAAAGGAAATCCATTGGCTGGATTACGTCACTAAATTTTTCAAGAATTGATTTACTAGGAATTATGAATTTCAAATTTTGTAATTCTGTTTTATTTACAGAATTAAATACGGTTCCAGAACCAATCATGTCTTCTGAAGAAAACATATTCTTTAAAGCATAAAATAAAAAATTACTGTTTCCATCCATTCGCATTGAAGCTAACCCACGACCTAAAATTATTTTGTTTTTTGCAATGTTTATTCTCCCTACCGGTGCTCTAACACTAAATAAAATATCTCCTTTTAAGGCTAATCTATTTCCAAAAGTTGAATATTTTTTATCTTCAGGAAAGCGCAAACCATAATCGGAAACACCTTGATGAAAAGGTAAGCCTGCATTGCTATCATTATAAAATTCAGATTTGGGTGATTGACCCATAGTTAGATTTACGAAATTTACCAGCTTCTTCACCTCCCACCCTTTCGGTATCAACCCTAATTCGGAGTCTACAAATTCACCGTCCTTAAAAGGGCCAAAATCCACAAACCAATGTTTGTAGAGTGCCATTGCCATATCTTCCAAGGTTTTGTTCATGGCTAGGTTGTTCTCTATTTTATCGTCTAAAGTAGAAAGGATGGGGGCTATGGCTTTTTGTTCTGGGAGGGGCGGGAGAGTAATAGAAATATCCTTAAGTATTTGAGAATTCAATGAAGGTCTTGTTGCCCCGACTGCAATAGTTCTCATTAAATTCTTAAAATTTGGAGTATGAAAAAGATAGATTAAGAAAGTACTTGAAACGGATTCATCATGCAATCTCGCTCTAAGTGTACTACTTGAAAAGATCCATCCATCTTCATCTTCAGTAACTAAACTTGTTCGGTCAATATTAGCTCCTACTCGACTAAAAATAATATCACCTCTTCTCATAATGTAGCGGGATAATCTTTTCTTATCGTCATCTGATACTCCATCAAGATTATTTCTACTAATTCGTCTCGCACCTAGATTCTTAACAGTAACTAAAGGTGTACCACCATCTATATAATCCTCTTGATGCAATTGACTTCCGAAAGGTCCAGTTTGAACGTGGGCTATATCACTAAGCTTATAATTATTCCAGTTGTATGGTATGTTCATTATAGTTTATCAAAATTTGCCAGAATCTGTTTATTTAATTTTTTCCCGGTTTCTAACTGCTCTAAAAGTTCTGCTTTTAAAACCTCTATTTTTTCTTCAAACAGTATACCATCATCTTCTTCAGCCTCTGTGCCTACATAAATACCTGGAGTCAGTTTATAATCTTGGTTTTGTACCTCTTCCAAGGTAGCAGCTTTACAAAATCCGTCTATATCTTCATAGGTTTTTCCCGTAATACGCCAATTGTGGTAGGTGTCGGCAATTAGAGTAACATCTTCATCAGAAAACACACGAAGTTTTCGGCTGGCCATGGTTCCCATTTTGGCAGCGTCTAAAAACAATATTTCATTAGTGCGTTCCCTATGTTCACCATCTTTACCATCACGGTTTTTACTAAGTATAAATAGGCAAGCAGGTATACCAGTCGTTAAAAACAACTTATCTGGCATTCGCACAATACAATCTATCATACCATTCTCAACCATATGTTGGCGTACATTTTTTTCACCTTTGCTGTTAGAGGTCATTGCGCCATTTGCCATTACAATACCGGCTGTACCCGTAATACTTAAATGATGCCAAAAGGTTTGCATCCACATATAATTGGCAGAACCATCCGTTGTGAATTCTTCCTTGGGTCCAAATAGTCGGGGATCTCCATCGGGCAAATCTTCTGGGTGCCAGTTGCTCACGTTAAATGGAGGGTTGGCAAGGATATAATCAGCTTTTAAATCGGGGAATTTATCATCTAAGAGAGAGTTGCCCAATTTAATATCAAAAGATAGATCGCGCAGCAACAAATTCATTAAGCACAATCGCAGAGTTTGGGCGGTCATTTCCTGACCATATATGGAAATATCCGTTTTATCACCTCCATGTTCCTTAATGAACTTCAAGCTCTGTACAAACATTCCACCACTACCACAGGCAGCGTCAAAAATTCTACCCCTATATGGCTCCAATAATTCTACCAAAAGCCTTACGATACTACCCGGTGTAAAGAATTGACCTGCACCGGAACCTTCCGCCATGGCAAAACGCCCTATATAATATTCATATATACGACCCAAAATATCGCTTTCTGGATTTTCCTTTTCTGAAAACTTGGGATGTGACAATAAGTTTATGATGCCCCCTGTTTGCTTGGGAGATAACTCGCTTCGTACAAAAATACGTGGCAATAGGTTATTCAATTGCGGGTTGTAAGCAGTAAGCAGTTCTTGAATTACATCAAAAGCAGCATCCACAATGACCTTTATATCATCTTGCTCCGCATTATCTTTTAAATACTGCCAAGATGCCGTTTTTGGAATTTTAAAGGTATTTCGGGAGCGATACTCGTCTTGGTCTTCCAGTACGTAATTAATTTCCTCTTGGTCGGTGGTGTAGTAATCGGACTTTGGATCTTTCAGTTCCTGGGTTAGCTCTTCATACACGATCTCGTATCGCTCACTAAGGTGTTTTAGGAAGACTAGTGGTAGAATGTAGTTTTTATAGTTGTTCTCCGATACGGCCCCTCTTAATTCGTTTGCTGCATCCCAAAGTTCTTTTTCAAAATCTATATCTGCCTTTACTGTATTTTTTGCCATGTAAAAAGTGAATATGCTAAATTTTATATAAAAATTAAAGATATCTAATTAGTCCGAATTAATAAATGTTTTATGGGTTTTGATATTTTACACGTTTATTTATCACTTTTGAAATTTTTTTTGGCGCTTGAACTGCCCTAAAGTAAAAACGCCTTGACCTTGTGGAGGTTACTATTTTTTTAAGCCCTGCACAACGAATTTTGGCAATTGTTAGGGTTAATTACTCATTATTCCAACCCCAATCATCCGGGGGGTTTAACTCATTATAGCGTTCGGTTATCGTATCCGAATCATCAGGATTAATCATATCATAATATTCTTCTGGACTATATGTGTTTTTTCTTGTATAATGATTAGCAATTCCTGCCGCATTTAGTGAGCTATATCCATCCAATTTAAGCTCACAAGCGATACAGTTAAATTTAGTTGGCAATATTGATTGGCGAACAATTATTTCATCTTCATTATTTACTACATTTTGTTTGCCAAAGGGTTTGCCAAAAACTGTTGCCGTACAATTGCAAGATGGACAAATTACTTTATGATATCCTTTATAAGACAATATATATCCATTTTTGTTAGCTAAGTCTTTTAACTCCTCCTTCTTTTCTTTGTTTTTGCCATTAAAAACCCTTCTATGTGCTGCAATTTGATTTTGAGTTTTCCCGATAACTTCTTCTTCAATATCGGCAAGAATTAATTCAGCTTCTTTTTGAATATCTTGTCCGAACAATGAGTTTAATGATTCACCTTGAAACTCGCAAAGTATTTTACAGCATTTGTAAAATCCTGCTATCCATTGTTGTGTTGGATATTCTTCAAATGCCGCTGCCCCTGAATGAACCTCTTCATTTCTTCTATTAATAATCGCAGAAGCTATTTTAAAATTTGCATCAGTAAAATCAGTAATTAAAGTTTTGCATAATGATAGAATATTAATGGTGGCTAGAGATTTTCGTGGAGACTTAACTGAGCCTAACCCTAAGGCATGCAGTAAGTGCTGATGATCCCTATCAGGTTCTGCTAATAAAGTCGGACTGACGTGAGAAACCGCAGAACGAGCTAATAATTCTAAGCCCATAGCGCACCAAAGCCCGAAATAAGTTTCCTCTTTATCTTCGTTATACGCTTTTTCAAAGTACAATTTAGCTTTAGTAAATAATGGTTCTCTTTCCCAGCTCATAAATAATTAATTAATGTAAATTCTTTTTAATTCTCTATTGCAGTCTTTTTCTACTGATTTTCTACCGTGCAAACACTTCCAATTGTCAATGATTAATGTTTTGTTTTCGGTCCATTTAATACAGTTGGGGCTTGTTTCTGTTAGAATTTCTTTAAAGGTCAGATCAAAGTCTTTGGCAAATTTATTAAATGGTAGCATACATGAAGGGTCATATTTAATTCCTTCAATTTTATTGTCTCTGAAAATTAATGAGGTATAATATTTTTCCCTATTTGTATTTACAAGGTAGATAGCTCTTTCTGCATTTTTTTTATCTGAATATGTCAATAGGTCCCATAGGGCAATTTTAGATAGTACTGTGGTATCACAAATACTAGGTCTAACTGAATGCATCAAGATATATCGTGCTGGTTTCTTGTAAAATGCAGTATCTGTATGGAAAGGAAAATCACCATATCCGTGTATATTGCTAAAAGTCCCTTTAAGAGCTTCACTCTCTAATTTTGGTTTTAAGGTATAAACAATTTGTCCATTAGGATGCTTTAAAAGATTTCCAATTTCCGACGCTATGGTAATTAATTCTATATCTGTTGAGCCACAGCCAAATTCAGTCCAACCTTTATTTTTCAACGAGAAGTATTCGCTTTCAGTCATGCTTAGTACCAACGTACGGAGATCATAGTATGTCACTATACAAAATATACTATAATTCCTATTTATTTATATATAATATTCTTGGCGTAAAGAGGGGGGAATACTACAACCGACGGTATTGCTATCAATCTTCTAAGATAGCAAATATTGGATTTGCTATTTGCTTAATCGATGAATTTCGATAATATCCGTTGAATTACTGCTTTTGATCATTAAAAGACAGTATGTAAGCACCACCATGTCGCCGCCCCTTAACCCTTGCCTTCACCACAGGTTAATCATACATTAATTATGTAAAATCATACAAAATAACACGTAAAACCATGATAATAAGCACTTTATTACTTTCGTATAAACCAAGATAACCATAGGCTTCACTACAGATTCACCACAGGCTCACCATAGCCTTCACCACAGTTGCACCATAGGCTAACCATACCTTTCACCACGGGCTTCACCATAGGCTAACCAAACCATAATCATGTACAATCATACGAAACAAAACTTTAAAATACTGAAAATAAGCATTTTAGCACTTTGTTGTAACCACAGGCTCACCACGGTTACACCATAGGTGTAACACTTATTAACCATAGCCTTCACCATATGTAACTACCATAGGAGCTTGGCTATTATAGTTAAAGCAAATAATATTTTAATGTGAGCAGCAAGTAGGCTGAACTACCTAAAGTTACAGGAAGGTTGTCTATTTACTGTTGATTGGTTGAATATATACGTAATAACTTAATAATGAATCTTTTAGGAGAGTACATTTATTCAACAAGTTTACTACAAGTAGAGTTTGCTAAACCTAAATATTTAAAAAAGGTACTGGTAAATTTTAGGGTAGTTGACTTGAAGTTGAATCAATGAAGCCTTATAACTGTCTGTTTATAAGCACTTTTAATAGGACTTCAACAATTCAACAACTAAATCGGGCTATCCATATAATCTTCCTTTAAAAAGGTATAATACCTACCCTTTTGTTTTGTTTCCTCCACTATATATGTATTATTAGGAGGTACCAATGCGAGATAGTGTTTACTGTAAGAGCCATTTTTACTTTCCAGCCCAAAATTATTCCTTAGCACCTCGGAAACTTTTGTAGAGGATACTCTGATATTATTCTTACTTAATTTTTCCACAAGATCACTTAAAGAATATTTTAATTCCTTGGCTTCAAATTTTATGAAGTCATCCAACAATATTTCTTCTATTTCCCTATTCACAAAGGTTCTGTTGCCAGAAACCAATCTACCTAGGGCTTCCGTATAAATTTGATCCTTGGTGAACCACATACGTGTGTTTCTTTTAGAAAATATCTCCCGATGGTTTAAATAGTGCATGAAAAACGGTAATTCCATTTTTAGATCTTGCATTAGGTCAGGGTTTTCTCCCTCATCCTTTAGGGCGGGTACCTTTCTTATCCAATAGCGGATTTCACTTGAGTCAATCTGAATAAAATTATCTTCATTATTGGAGCATAGAATAAATTTCCCAAAAAAATAGGATTCCACTTTATCCACTCCTTTTGATTCTGTTTTGTAGGTAACTGCAGTAGAAAGGTTCTTAATTCGCTCGCTATCCTCTTTTTTATCCAATAGGACCTCGTCTACCGACACAATGAGCTTGTCTGCCCAATCGGAATTAAAACGGCTTCTAAAGTCCTCATTTTTATTAATGGTCATATTGCCTTGAAAAATAAGCTTTAGCCAATTTAGGAAAGTGGTTTTGCCGGTTTTCCGTTCTTCACTTACTAGGCATAGAATGGGCAATATTTGGGTAGGATGCCTCCATAGAATGGTTAAATAGTCCATGCCCAACTCATACTGCTCACCAAAAATATGGATTAAGAACACCTTGGTCATTGGGAAATCACCGGGTTCAAATTTATGCTCCAATTTTTCGTACTTGTTATAGAAATTCTTAATGCACCGTTGATATTCCGTATGCGAAGGGATAAGACAGAATCCATCATACTTTTCTATGGTATCCATATATTCCTTGCCTTCATCAGTAATGATTTCCGATTTACGCCATTTTAGTAGGGTTTTGTAGGTATCCCCACTGTGTAACGGCACTTCGCCTTGTTTGTAATACTCGGTGCCTATTCTTATGTAATTTGAATTTTTCATTTTTTTGATATTAATCCGTGAATTATTGGTCTTTTTGGGTTGTCAGTGAATATAAAATCGAGGAATAAGTTATAGCCTGTAATAGTTGGGTCCACTTTGAAAATCCTGTCCATTTCTCGTTGTACTGTAGTCCATCCAAATCTTGGATTATATAAAGCCAAGTTTCTAATGATATTCAGCTCATTTATGATCCAATCAAATTGTTTGTTTGCTTCCCGATCCTCAGGGTACCTACTTTTTAGAAATTGGATATGCTCAATTAGCTTATTTATCCTATACAATACATTGTCAGTGACCAACTCAGGGGTGCTTAATAAAGTTATCATTATCTTCGGTATTTTAATGATTTAACTTCCTTTAGGGCTTCCTCCAGGGCTTCAAGGTCTATTAAAATGCGTCTACCGATTTTGTCAGCCTTAATGATACCACGGGAAATGTAATTTCTAACGGTTAGCTCTGTTACGTTTAAACGTACGGCCACCTCTTTTACCGTAGCCTTTTTCTTTGGAGGGTTAATCTTTTGATGGATGAGTTGGGTTAAACCATCCATGCGGTCACCTATGGATTTATCCACGATGTACGCTAATTCTTCAGCACTTGTAATAATAAGTTTTTTCATGTTTATAAATTTTACTGTTATGGCCTTCTCCCTGAAAGCCTACGGCAAAGATTTATAAGAATGAAAAAAGGGAAAAATAGGAATATGTTAAATGCCATATATTTGTAACATACTGTTTTTGAGGGTGTTAAATTGTTTTATTAAGTGTTCTCGCTGTAAATCACTCAACTTTGACTCAATTTGGAATTTTTTTGTCTTAATTATTATCTTTTAATAGTACCGATCAGATATTTTAAGGATAATTAAATCAATTTCCTGAGTATTTTTGGACACCATTTTTTTACCTCTATTGTAGTCGCGCAAATAGTTTTTAATAAAGTCTTCATTGATCAAACAATTGTCAATAGATATTTTTTCTTGTAACCATGTTTTGTATTTTGGAAGTGAACCCTGGATTTCAGTGCTGAAAAACCTCTTAATTTGGGACAATAGGTAGCCTAATTCCTTCTTGTTCAACATAGTGGTATTAAGGTTGATAGGTTCTTTGTTTCCCAAACACATATTATGGCAGAAATAACTCCAACCGATTTCCAAACAGCTCATTTTTTGTAAAAAATCAAATAATACTTTTAGTGCCGGATAATTGTCGCCCCAGTACAATTCGTTAAACTGGGTCACATATATGTAATCCCTCCTCGCTAAAAATTTCGACATTATTTTGTTTTCCGAGGTAAGATTTTGGACCTTTCTCTCTGCCATTTCCTTCTCCCCCTTCAGGTCGAGGTACTCCTTATAAGACTCCAGCCCCTTCTTTCTTAAACTATCATTATCTTTCTGTAGATGCTCGATGGTTTCTTCAAGAAGCTGGATTTTTGCTTTTAATGATTTATTTTCATCTTGAGCTATTGCACCTTTTAATGCATTTTTATATAACTCTGAGAGGTCAAATTTTGGTTGATTGTTATCTCCTTCCATAATAAATAGCAGTTAGTGATTTAGGCTCCAAACGTTAGTCATAAACTCTTTCTTGTCATCTTCATTGGGTTTGTAGTATTTATTGAAAACCTCCAAACTACGATGACCTGTAAACTCCATAATTATCTTGTCAGGTATTTTTTTATTTTTCATTATGGTTATAAAGCTTCGACGAGCTGTATGTGAGGAAACCCTTTGGTTAAATTCCTCCGTAGACTCTGTAACTACATTCCCTATCCTCGTTGTTCTTTTTACCATGTCGTTAAATTCTGCTGCAATAAACACATCCTTTATATACTTGTTAAATTTTTGGGTTGAAATTTTTGGCAGTTCATAATTATACTTTTCCAAGATGGCCAAGGAAAAATCATTCAATGGGATTTTAAGGTTTTTGGTTTTGTTTTTAACATCTACTACCTGAATGTGCCCATTAATAATGTCTTCTTTTTTAACACTTGAATAATTACTGATTCGCATTCCCGTTGCGCAGCCAAACACGAATAAATCCCTTACCCTTTCCAACTTTCGGGTTTTTGACAAATCATGTTCATAAAGCATCTTTACCTGGTCTAAGGTCAGTGCTACTTCCTCCGTGGCTTGAGGGGAAGGAGATTTAAACTTTTTAAAGTCTGTATTGTAGGTATATTCATTTTCTAAAGCCCAATTCATAAAAGTCTTAAATAGACCAACATTTCTTCGCAGGGTGTTGGCTGAATGATTTTTCTTGGTAACACAATAATTTATAAAGGCATTGTAAAACTCTAAATCGAGTTTGTTGATATTAATTGATTTTTTACTGTGGTCTTGAAACATTTTCAACAACTTCTTATTGTAATCATACCTTTTAATAGTACTAGGCGAATTGGCATTACCGGAAAAATCGTTTCGTTTTGATTCCAAAAAAACTTCATATACTTCAAAAAATTTATTGGATAATGGTTTTGTTTTTTTAAAGTGGGTGTTGAAATGGTTTCTTGTAGTTTCAATGTCCAACTCCTCCCCTATGTGCTTAAATCGATTTACAAGCTCTAAAAAATAGTTGGAATACCTGTCTAATTGCATTTTTATAGAACGATGGTTTTGGGCCCTGGCGGATCTACCTGTTATATCGTTTGGTTGACGCAATTGAAAATCCCATTCACTTGGCAGGATACTTTCGCCAGTTGAGTACACAAATTTTTTGTTTTCCATTTTAAAGTAAGTGGAAAAGTAAATTAATGTAGGTTTATTGTCTTTGGGGTTTTTTAAGTTAAAAGTATATCTCATCGTTACCAATTTATTTATAGGTGACAGTTTTGGTGACAGTAAAGATATATTTAAATATGTTTTGGAGGTATAATTAGGATATATTTTATCCATGTATATTGACTTAAACCCCTATTCTATTACGGTTAAGTCATATTGGGATATAAAAGGTTCAATTTCCTCTTTCTCCGCAAAAGGAAACCCACAACGAAAGTTGTGGGTTTTTTGTTTTTTGTAGCCTCTGAAGTTTACTTCAAAGAGGCGAAAGAAAACAAAAAAACAACAAGCGCTAGCTTGTTATGGTTTCCATGCTTGCCCGGGATAACTTTTTGGGATGCACGTAGTGAATCCTTTTTTAGGATGGAAACAAAAAAACAACAAGCGCTAGCTTGTTATGGTTTCCATGTTTGCCCGGGATTTCCCATTGGGATGCACGCAGTGAATCCTTTTTTGGGATGGAAACTAAAAAACAACAAGCGCTAGCTTGTTATGGTTTCCATGTTTGCCCGGGATTTCCCATTGGGATGCACGCAGTGAATCCCTTTATAGGATGAAAACAAAAAACCAACAAGCGCTAGCTTGTTATGGTTTCCATGCTTGCCCGGGATTTCCCTTTGGGATGCACGCAGTAAATCCTTTTAAAGGAATGAATCCGATTTCTATAGGTTATTCAATATTCTTCAATTTTTCCAACATAAACCTTTTTGACTAAACATTGGAATCGGAAACGATTATCATTAAAGGACCTATTGAGATTTCAAGATTATTGCTGCAAATACGAATATTCCGCCAAAGGTTTAATTCCTTAAAAGAAGTTGTGCATTTGAGAAGTTTATTATCGACAGGAAAATCAACAATATAAAAATCACTATTAATCAAAATGCCCAAAGGGTTATTCAAATATGTTCATATTCTCATCATAAATAGGACTTTCAATTGCTAAAAAATTTAAGACACTATGAAAAACATGATTTTGTGATAATTTGTCGTTAGGCTTGAGTTTTTTAGAACCATCTGATAACCATACAATAAAAGGTATCTCCAGTTGTTCTTTAGGGGCAAAAGCTGCTGGTATTCCATGCATGTATAAATTATTTTCCCCTAAAGATTCACCATGATCTGAAACGAATAGCATTGTACTATTGTATTCTTTTAATTCCTTTAGATTATCAATTAAACTAGAAAGTATATAATCTGTATAAACAATGGTATTGTCATAAGCATTGATAAGTTCTTCTGAAGTACATTCGCCCAGTTCAACACTGTTGCAAACTGGTTTGAACTTTTCAAATTTAGGTGGATACTTGGTGTTGTACGATGGCCCGTGGCTTGTACTTGTGTGTAAAATTATTAGAATTTTATTTTTTTTACTTGCTAAAATTTGTTCTTTTAATCCTTTTAATAGAATTTCATCATAAGTACATTCTTCTCCTTCACATCCCTCTCTTAAATCATCTTTATTTAAAAAGTTTTTAATATGGACAGGAGGTTCTCCCCAATTTGTAGTTCTCCATATAACTTCCACATTATTTCTATATAAATAATTTGGTAATATTTCATATAACTTACTGGTATTTTCATGTTCTAATATGCACTTTACCCCTGCGGTTGTATACGTAGCACAAGAAGTTGCATTAAAACTGTGAACATTTTCTGTCTTGGACAATAATGGATTAGTGAGTTTATCATAACCATAAAGTGAAAAGTTTTCGCTTCTTGCCGATTCTCCAATGACCAAAACGGCTATAGATTTTTTAGTATCTTTTATTGTCGCATTGGGCAATAAAATTTCTTTTTGATTTGCTTTACTTTTATAGATGAAAAATCTTGAGGTATTTACCATATAAGACCAAGGCATTGCCAATGCACCTAATTTGGTTGAATTTTTATCTATCCATCGCCAATTGCCCCCGTTGGCATAAACCAAGACCAGAATAAAAAGCAATGTCAATGAGCCATTAATCAAAAATCTTTTTGGGGTTTCTTTAATTATTTTAGCCTTGATAACCAAAATGACAGGAATTATACCAAACAAAATTAAATATATGATCAATCGAAAGGAAAAGAAACTACTGGACTCTTCATAGTTGGTATTTAGAATGTTACCAATCATTGTTATGTCGATTATAACATTGTAGGTATTAATAAAATAAATAGCAATTGAATTGATGATGAAAAAGAACACCAATAAAAATTTTCCAAGAAATCGAGAAAGAAAAAATAACAGGTATAATACAAAAGCATTGACTACCAACATTATAATTACCAAACTAACAATGAGTGTAATTCCGTTTAAACTTTTATAGTCTAAGTTGTTAAGACCGAATTTAAAAAAAGGAAAATGAAACAATATTAAATTGATAAAGCTTGCTGCTATTACAAAATGCGATAATTTAATATTGCTTTTTAACATAAATATTGGTAATTATAAATAGTGTTGAGACCAAGCTGGCTATGGAAAAATGAAATATCGATAAATTTAAAGCAACAATTTTTTAATTAAAGTAACGGCCCAAATAGAAAACAAAAATATAGAAACATAATAATGTTTTTCGTTTGTTAACCAGGTCAACAGCTTAAATTTTCTTTCGATAGAAATGCTTTAAAGCGCTGTTATATAAGCTAGAATACTCCCAATTATAACATCGGAAGGATAATGCCCACCTAAACTCACCCTTGTAAACACTATTTTTAATTGGATGATGAAAATGAATAGGAACCACATTATTTTGAATTCTAATTTTCTTTGAGCACAGTAACCACACTCAAGTCATGTTTGTCATCAACTTGGATAAATACGATGCTTGGGCGCTCTAAACCGTAGTCGGTAATTAACAGTGACCAGGAAGCAGTTAATTGAATTGTACCTTCCGAAACAAGTTCTAAATTTATGGGAATGGTAATTTGTCTAGTAGTTCCAGCTAAGGTAAAATCGCCCTTAACCCGTACTGTCTGATTAGTCTTTTTATTAAAATCAAAATCATCGATAAGTTTTCCATCAAAAACAACTTCGGAATTTTTTTCCGCTTCAAGCAGCTCGTACATGTGTTCATCACGCTTATCTTTATCGGTCTTAATGGATTTCACAGGAACTTTAAATATTACTTTTCCCGTTTCAAAATTAATGATCCCGTTTAACCGGTCCGACTTGCCGATATAGGAATTAAATGGCATTTTAGCCTTGAAATTGGCTTGACCCTCAGTGGTTGTGTATACCTGTGCATACGAGCTATGACTACTCAGGAACAGTAACACAGTTAATAAGTGAAAAATCAATTTTTTGGATAAAATTAAAATCCTTTTACTTTTAATTGTCACAAATTTCGTCATAAGATTAAGTTTTATTTCAACTGTTTTTTTGATACTTATCTAAACCAAACCTATAATCAATTCAAATTAATTTACCTGTACTGGTCAGTCAACATGTAAAAGATTAATCTAATTATTCCACCTTATAAAAGTAGTTTTTTCAATTGTTTCATAACATGTTTCACAGCGCCAATATTTTTTAGCAAAACACACCTTAAAATAAATATTATATATCGCTGTCCTGAACTGTACCATAAATTAATATATAATAGAGTTTTAATTGGATGAGTTAAGTCAGTAGAAGGATACCATATCAACAGGTTTCCCTCATTTTTTCACTTACCGAATCGAATCTATAATACTTCCACAGCTCATCATTTGCTCACCATAATAAGGGTTGCGAATTTCTTTTTGGTTGCTAAGCCAAAATGCCCCCTTATTATTATCTGCCATTGGACATTTTTGAATATATAATTTTAATGAAAACCCTTCCGTATTTTTGGCCAGAGGGACGAAATTTTGATTTAGTATAACAAAGTGTGAGCGTTGGTTATCCAAGTTGGGGTTATCGCCTATGGCATCTAGCATTTGTATACTCTTGGTTAGATGAGTTTTTTCCATTTTGCCCAGTCCATTCAAGTTTATCGTTTTTAGTTTTTGGGAAGTAGATTTTGCATAAACAGCAACCTGCTTTGAATTACTTTCTACAAAGGCGTCCTTCATATTAAGATAATGATCAATAGCAGCCTTAAAACTTTCCTGAAATGGTTGGGGCAATACCATTTTCATTACAGTTGCTTCCGTTTCAGTTGTTATCTTGTCCTTATTCATCATGGATTTTTTACCTTGTAACTGTGCTGCTGCATCGACGGTAAATGTACCATTGGTTACGATTTCATCGCCAATCTCCAAACCGGAAACAACCATAAAATCATCTCCATTTCTATTGCCAAGAGTAATTTCCCTCATTTCAAATACAGGTTCATTGGGATTGGTCTTAATGTAAACCAATGAACGCTCGCCTGTCCAAAGGACGGCACTTTGTGGAACAACTATAGTTTCATTTCCATCATTGGTAATCCCGTTTACCTTTCCTTGAACAAACATCCCGGGCTTAAATAGGTTCTCTTTATTTGGCAGTACGGCACGAATCACTATCGTTCGTGATGCCATATTTAAGATGGGATCTATAAAGGATATTTTAGCGGTAAATTCCTTATTAGGATAGGCATTTACAGAAATTTTGACTTCTTGTCCTTCCTTAAGGTCCGAAATCTGGCTTTCATAGGCATCAAAAACTGCCCAGACAGTATTTAAATTGGCGGCTTTAAATATGGGATGACCATCTGTAATGTGATCGCCTACTTTAATATTTATGTCTGTTACTACGCCAGATACGTGTGAATAAATAGTAAATTCTGTTATAATTTCACCCGTTTTCAAGACTTCATCCAATTGAGCAGCGTGAATCTTCCAATTTTTAAATTTATTTCTAACCGCTTCATATAATCTGGGTTGAGTACCCCTCATTTTGTAAGCCGTTATTAACTCCTGTTGAGCGCTCACCAAGGCTGGTGAATAAACTTTAGCAACCGCTTGCCCTTTTTTAACCAGCTCTCCAGGATAAGTGACGTATAAATTTTCTATCCTCCCACTATAGTGGGCAGGTAAGGTGGAGGTTTCTTCCTCATTTTGCATTATTTTACCAGAAAGAAGTAGGGTATTGTCTTCCATACGTGATCCACCAACCAATGTTGTTTGAATATTGGCCAAGGCCATTGCATTCTTGGTCATTTTTATTTCGTTCAGGGCAAGTCCGTCAGCACTTGTATCCACAGGGATCAATTCCATACCACAAATTGGACAGTCCCCAGGTTCCGGTTGCATAATCTGTGGGTGCATAGAGCAAGTCCATGTTTGTGAAAGGGATTCTTCGGTATGGTCGTGCCCATCCGAAATGTTGGTGTTCTCCGGGGCTGTTTGGGAATTTCCCGTTGATCCACCAAAAATGAGATAACCTACAAGTACACCTGCAATCAGGGCTATCCCAATATATAAAACGTTTTTATTCATGATATTTAATTCAGGTATTATTTATAGCTTTCCGATCTGTTTATCATCTTGCATTTTGGTTCCAATTTTTTTTGGAAAATTCAGAATTATTTAAGAAATAGATTTAGTTCTTAACCGTAGTGCATTCGCGATAACGGAAACAGAGCTAAAACTCATGGCCAATGCCGCAATCATGGGAGAAAGCAGAATTCCAAAGAATGGATATAGCACTCCTGCGGCAATAGGGATACCCAAAGTGTTATAAATAAGTGCAAAGAATAAGTTTTGTTTTATATTCTTCATTACGCCATCACTTAGGTTACGGGCCTTTACAATTCCGTGCAGATCGCCTTTTACCAATGTAATGGCCGCACTTTCAATGGCCACGTCAGTTCCTGTTCCCATAGCAATACCCACATCACTTTTGGCCAATGCCGGTGCATCGTTGATACCATCGCCCGCCATGGCAACCACCTTACCTTGTTTCTGTAATTTCTCTACTTCATGCAGTTTATTTTCAGGAAGCATCCCAGCCTTAAAATCGGCCAAATTAAGTTCTCTGGCTACCGCTTGGGCGGTATCGTGGTTATCTCCAGTAAGCATTATAACCTTAATGCCCCTATACTGTAATTCCTTTATAGCTTTGGCAGTTGTTGCTTTAATTCTATCGCTTATTACTACGAACCCCACTGTTGCACCTTCTATGGATAAATAAGATACTGTTTTGCCCTGTTTTTGATAGGTCTGTATTTCATTCACCATTTCAGTCGACAGTTGGGCATTGGCTTTTTCCATCATTTTGGCATTGCCCAGAGCTGTATTTTTGCCGTTTACATTTCCTTCCACACCTTTACCGGTTATGGCAATGAAACTATCCGCTTTCAAAAATTTAGTTTTCTGCTCCTTACCATACTTTATTGTGGCTTCGGCGAGTGGGTGTTCGCTAAGACTGTTAAGGGAAACGATGTATTGAAGCACTTCCTGCTCGGAATGAGAATCTCCAAAGGCACCTACTTTTTCTACGGTAGGCTTTCCTTCTGTGAGGGTTCCTGTTTTGTCTACAATAAGAACATCAACCTTGTCCATCTTTTCCAGGGCCTCGGCATTCTTTATGAGCACTCCGTTCTGGGCGCCTTTACCTACCCCTACCATTACGGACATTGGTGTGGCCAAGCCCAAAGCACAGGGACAGGCAATGATCAATACTGCAATTGCATTTACTAAAGCATAAACATAGGCGGGTTCAGGACCCCATAAGGCCCATACTCCAAAAGTGATAACGGCTATAATTACGACAATAGGAACAAAATACCCCGAAACGGTATCGGCCAATTTTTGAATAGGTGCACGGCTTCTACTGGCATTGTTCACCATTTGTATGATCTGTGCCAATAAAGTATCCGAACCCACTTTTTCAGCTTTCATTAGAAAGGATTGATTGCCGTTTATGGTGCCACTACTTATCCTATCCCCTAGAACTTTATTTACTGGAATAGGCTCCCCTGTAATCATAGATTCATCAATGGAGGTTTGACCTTCGTCAATTACACCATCCACAGGAATTTTATCCCCTGGTCTTACCCTAAGGATGTCTCCTATTTGTATATTATCTATGGAAACTTCCTGCTCTTTCCCATCAACAACTTTAATGGCCTTGTTGGGAGCAAGCTTTAGGAGCTCCTTTACGGCCGAATTGGTCTTACTATGGGCACGTGCTTCCAACATTTGTCCCATTAGCACAAGGGTAAGGATAACTGTAGCAGCTTCAAAATAAACATGTACCGTACCCGCCCCTGTCTTAAATTGTTCCGGGAAAAAGTCGGGAACCAGCATTCCGAATACACTGAACAACCACGCTACACCGGCACCTATGCCAATAAGGGTAAACATATTTAGATTCCAAGTCTTTATGCTTCTATACGCCCTTTCAAAAAACATCCAAGTGGCATAGAAAACTACTGGTAGGGATAACGCGAACTGTACCCAATTCCAGTATTTCAAATCCAGAATATCATATAATGGATTATTGTGCCACATCTCGCCCATGGCAATTATGAAAATGGGAAGCGTAAATGCGGTTGCGATCCAAAATTTCTTAAGTAATTTTTTATAGGATTTTTCCTCTGCGGATAGATCAGCTTCCATAGGTACCAAGTCCATTCCACAAATTGGGCAACTTCCAGGTTGGTCACTAATTATTTCTGGATGCATGGGACAAGTAAATTGAGTTGCTGAACTTGTAGTTAGTTTCCGCTCCTCTACTAGGTCCATGCCACATACAGGGCAGTCGCCAGGTTGGTCATAGGTCTTATCACCCTCGCAGTGCATTGGACAGTAAAACGTTCCCGTGCCCTTTCCTTTTGGTTTTTCTTGCTTTTTTTCTTCGTGATGGTGATGCTCTCCTAGTTTATGGATGCTGTATCGCCCACCATCATTTTTTAAAGTAGCTTGAAAGGTATCAATAGTAATATGTGTCTCCATTTCAATGATAGCTTCCGCCCTTTCTAAATCGACCTTTACTTTTGAAACACCTGCAATTTTAGAAAGTGTTTCTTCTACGTGACTTTTACATCCGTTACAGGTCATTCCATGTATGTGATAGGTGTGTTTCATAATTATTTAATATTATAAATCAAAATTAAACAACGGTCGTATGTTTCTTTTTCACAATTCTGATTCTTATTTATACAATTTGGTCCAACGACTTTCTATCCCAATCTTGTAGGCTTTTATAATCAGACATGGACATGCCTGTGCTACTTTTAAACTGTTTGGCCAAATGGCTGCTGTTTTTATAATTGAGACTATACGCTATTTCAGAAAAATTTAGTTGGCCTAATTGAATAAGTTCCTTCACTTTTTCCATTTTTAGACTGATGGTATATTTTTCCAATGTTACTCCTTCATGTCTACTAAATAGTTTACTTAAGGCTGTTTCCGTTTTACCAATATCTTCAGCTAAAATTTTAAACAAATCCTCTGTTTCTCCTAATTCAATTTTATGAATAAGCTTAACTTTTATTAATTCCACCAATGTATCCGCTTCATTTTTTATTATTTCAAAACCTACCTTGGCCAGTGCCCTATTTAGATTTTCAATATTGCTATTTTTCCCTTTAGTAGCAACTACCTTTCCTAATTCCACTGACTCTACGATGTAATTTTCGGCATTTAAAATGGTCAAAACCGAAGCAATACAACGGTTACAAACCATGTTTTTTATGTGTATAACTTCCTTCATTTTTTAGACAGTTCATTAATGGCCTTATCTTAATTTAGCTCTTTCTGCACTTTTCCACAAGACAACATTTTACTGCCATAATAAGGATTCTTTATCTCTTTACTGGCACTCAGCCAAGCTGTACCCTTATCGTACATGGGGCAGAACTGCTCATACAATTTTGTATTTGCTCCTGTGATGGCTACCATTTCTGTAACGTCCTTGCTCAAAACTTTGAAATGCTCTCGTTGAAGTTCTATGGGGCTTTCTGCAATTTGATCAGCGTGTTCCATGGCCTCTTCTATGATGTCCTGTAATTCTACTTGTTCCGTATCGGAATAGGTGGAGGTATCAAAATTGTCCAATATGGCAAGTAACTTTTTACTTGTACTGGCAGCTGAGTCCGTATCATCGGCTACAAGTGCCTCCTTGAGGGATAAATATCCATTTACCACAGCAATTGCTTTTTCATCCTTCGCAATATTTTTTGTAATATCTTGTGAGGTGGCAGCCTCTTGGTTTATTTCATTACTTATTGGCGCGGTCGATTCTTTTTTGTTTTCGTCCTTACAGGAAGAAAGGGATATTATTAAAATCGCTGCAATTGTTAGGGTAATATTTACATTTCTTTTCATTGCTTTTGGTTTTAAAAGTTTCAGTATTAAAATTAATTTAGTAATTGATAATCAATTGATTGATACAGTATTTTTATTGATTTGTTAGATAATTTATTACGGCCATTTGCCCAAAATAGGCTTTAACGGCCTCTATTTCGTTTATCTGAAAATTCAGCTGTAATTCCTGAATGTCCAGTACATCATTAAAATCGATGGTACCCGTCCCATAATTTTTCATTAGGATTTCTTCGGCATTCTTGGCCTGTTGTAAATTAATCCGTTGGGTATTAAATTTAATACGCGCCTCATTGCGGCCCGACTCTGCCTTTGCCAATGCGGATTGGAGCAGATTAATGCGCTCGTTTTTTAGCAATTCTGTTTCCTTTATGCGCATTTCATTTTGCTTGGACACCGATTTAATACGATTGTTGAAAATAGGGATAGAGAAAGTTACCATGGGCATCACAATATCTTTCCCATTATCGTCAAAACTCATGTCCGGTCTTTCCTGAATGGGAATGTAATCCAGTCCAAAACCAATATTGGGAGCCCCATCCTTTTTATTGAGCAATTCTGATTGGACTATGGATTCAAGCAATTCATCATACTTCAAGATTTCAGGGTTAAGTTCCAATCCATTCCCTAAGTAAATAGGGTCCTCCAAGGGAAGGGTCATTTCAGGAACAACATCAATATATATGGTATCCTTTCTATTCAAAAGATTATTGAAGATAGTTTTTTCGGCAAAATAATCCTGATCCAAAATTGCCCTTTGTTGTCTCATTTCATTTTGCCGTATTTGTAATTTCAATACATCAACGGCCGTGGCCTTGCCAACTTCCACCGAGGTCAATGCCAATTGCTCATAGGTCTTCAGTAATTGGATGTTCTTGTCCAGCACCTTTTGCCTAGCTTCAATGACATACAATTGGTAATAAGATTGGGCTACAGCCAATGCCAATTTACGTTTGGCGATAGCCATTTCTACATAATCTACATTGGACATGGACACAGCATAATTTTGTCGGGCCGTTATGGTCCCGAACCAAGGCAACATCTGTGTTATTGAAAACCTGGCACGCTGTGCGCCTGTGCGAGTTTCTGGTTCACTTATAAAATAGCCTGCACTCACTGTGGTGTTGGGAAGGGTATTTACCTCGTTTACCTTCTCTTGGGCAATACTGTATTTAAGATCAAAGGCCTGTATCTGTGGATTATTTATCTCTGCCTCCTGAATATAGGATTGTAGATCCTGTGCTGGGACCCCTGTGAAGACCATTAAAAGACAGATGATGAATATTATATTTTTCATTTGTTTGCTCGTTTTAATTGAAATTCCTTTTTCCAGCTGTACAATACCGGCACAATAAAATAGGATGTGATATCTATGACCATCCCACCGAAAATGGGGATTGCCATAGGGATCATAATGTCACTGCCCTTTCCAGTCGAGGTCATCACAGGTAAGAGGGCAAGGATTGTAGTGACTGTTGTCATTAAACAGGGTCTAATGCGCTTCTCGGCCGCCCCTATAGCGGCCATTCGAATTCCGTTTTTATCCGTTGGATTTTCACGTTCAAAAGTTTGTGTTAGGTAGGTGGCCATGACTACCCCATCATCTGTGGCTATACCAAAGAGTGCAATAAATCCTACCCATACAGCCACACTTAAATTGATGGTTTTCATGTTGAACAGATCCCTTAGATTTTCTCCTAGAAAACTAAAGTTTAAAAACCAGTCTTGCCCATAGAGCCATATCATGATGAATCCGCCAGCAAAAGCCACCGCAATTCCTGTAAATACCATTAGGGAGGTTGCTACAGATCTAAACTGAAAATAGAGGATTAAAAAGATGATCAATAATGCCATAGGAACTACAATGGAAAGTGTTTTTTCTGCCCGTAATTGGTTTTCGTAAGTTCCTGTAAATTGATAATTAATTCCCTTTGGAACCACTAGTTCACCGCTATCTATTTTTCCCTTGATTATGGCCTGTGCATTTTCCACAACGTTTACCTCAGCAAAGCCATCAAGTTTGTCGAACAATACATACCCTACCAAAAAAATATCCTCACTTTTGATGACTTGTGGCCCTTGTTCATATCTAATATTTACCAATTGGCCCAAGGGAACTGGACTTCCCTTTTCAACTGGGACATAGATGTTTTCAAGGTCTGTTGGATTGTTCCGTAATTCCCTTGGATAACGTACCCTTATAGCGTAACGTTCCCTGCCTTCCACAGTCTGGGTTAAGGGCATTCCGCCCACGGCTACCTGCAAAATTTCCTGTACATCCATTATAGATATGCCATAACGAGCAAGCTGATTACGGTCAATGTCTATTAGTAAATAGGGCTTACCAACAATACGGTCTGCAAAAACGGCCTGTTCTTTTACACCATCCACCTGTTTAAGAATCTTTTCCAACTCCAGTCCAAAGGCTTCAATAGCCTGTAAATCTTGACCCTTCACTTTGATTCCCATTGGTGCCCGCATTCCCGTTTGCAACATCACCAAACGTGTTTCTATAGGTTGTAGTTTTGGTGCGGAAGTAACACCTGGAAGTTTTGTTACGAAAACAATTTCATTCCAGATATCGTCTGGCGAATTTATTTTTGGTCGCCAGTTTCTATAATATTCGCCATTATTGTCGGGAACAAGATCATCTCTTGTCGCCGTTGTTTGCAATTGGGACGCTGCATATTGTATGTCATCCTTCACTTCATTATTGGGATTAATAATAAAATTGCCATTTTTTAGTACAAACAGGCCATCCTTGTTCATTTGGTAACGCTGTCGGTCACCAGCTGAATTGCGCATGTATTCCGATTTGTACTGAATTACATTTTCGTACATGGAAAGCGGTGCGGGGTCCAAGGCAGAATCTGTGCGTCCGGATTTACCCACGACGGTTTCAATTTCCGGGATACTGGCAACGGCCATATCCAGCTGCTGCAGTACGCGCTTATTCTCTTCTACCCCTGCATGAGGCAAGGAGGTAGGCATTAATAAAAATGAACCTTCGTTTAAGGCGGGCATAAATTCCTTGCCCGTATTTTTCATAATAATAAATCCAAATGTCAAAACCGTTGTTGGAATGATCAGGAAGATTAATTTATTAGCCAAAGCCCATTGTAGAATACGGGAATAATAATTTCTAAAAATTGTAAAAGTACCCAAAAGACCAAAACAGATAATACTAACGAAAATCAGGTTCATTGGGATGCTTCGGTCAAAGCCCAGAGGCCTCCAATAGACCGCAAGTAGGAGTATAATTGCAACAACCGATATAATAATATTAATCAAATTTGCCCTTTTGGTTGAAATTTTCCCTTGAATACTCAAAAACGCGGTTGCAGCAAAAGCTATAAGAATAAGTCCCAGCCAATATCCGTAAAAAATTGCTGTGATACCTAATGCAACCATGACGGCATTAAGAAAATATTTTGAATTTATTTTGAGGTTGTTTTTCTTAAAGATTACTGCCGCAAAAGGGGGAATTAAAAACAGAGCTATAATCAGTGAGGCAGTAAGCGCCATGGTTTTAGTGAAAGCCAAGGGACGGAAAAGTTTCCCTTCCGCACCTATCATTGTAAAGACGGGCAAAAAACTAATAATAGTGGTAAGTACAGCGGTTAAAATGGCACCTGAAACCTCCGATGTAGCATTATAAACAATTTCGTTGATCGTGTATTCTTTTCCATTCTCGCTATATCGCAATTTCTCATCTTCCAAATGTCTTATCATATTTTCCGCGAGAATCACCCCTACATCAACCATAGTCCCGATCGCTATGGCAATACCCGAAAGGGCAACAATGTTGGCGTCCACGTTAAAAAGTTTCATGCTAACAAAAACCATTAAAACGGCTACTGGCAATAAACCGGAAATAAGAATGGAAGCCCTTAAGTTGAATATCATTACAACAATGACCAGGATAGTAATCAGAATTTCCAAGGTCAACGCTTCATTCAGTGTCCCCAAGGTTTCATGTATCAATTCCGTTCTATCGTAGAAGGGTACAATGGTCACTTGTGAAATTCTGCCATCTTTCAATTGCTTGGAAGGTAATCCAGTAGCCAATTCCTCGATTTGCTTTTTAACATTGTTAATGACTTCCATGGGGTTTGAGCCATACCTTGCTACTACTACCCCACCAACGACCTCGGCCCCCTCCTTGTCCAATATGCCACGACGAGGGGCCGGCCCCATATGAACCTTTCCCAAGTCTTTAATGCGAAGGGATGTGAAGTTTTCAGAGGAAACCACAGCATTTTCTATATCCTCAATTGACTCTACGTAGCCGAGACCCCGTACCAAGTATTCGGCCTGATTAATTTCCAAGGTTTGTGCACCAATGTCCTGATTGGATTTTTTAACGGCGTTTACAATATCGCTAAGGCTTATATTGTACTGTCGCATAATTTCAGGATTTACGTCCACCTGATATTCCTTGACATATCCACCAATGGATGCCACTTCCGAAACACCGGATGCAGAAGAAAGTGCATACTTTACGAAATAGTCCTGAATACTTCGCAATTCCTGAAGATCCCACCCCCCGGTAACATTACCATCTTTGTCCCGACCTTCAAGGGTATACCAAAAAATCTGCCCCAGGCCAGTGGCATCCGGACCTAGAGCTGGATTTACATTGTCCGGCAAAAGTCCGCTAGGTAAGGAATTTAGTTTTTCCAAGATCCGACTGCGCGACCAATAGAATTCGATGTCTTCTTCAAAAATGATGTAGATACTGGAAAAACCGAACATGGAGGAGCTACGGATAGTCTTTACACCCGGGATTCCCAGGAGCGAGGAGGTAAGTGGATAGGTAATTTGATCCTCTATATCCTGCGGGGAGCGTCCTTCCCATTTGGTAAAAACTATTTGTTGATTTTCACCTATATCAGGTATTGCATCTACGGCTACCGGATCAGTGGGTAAAAAGCCTGTATCCCAATTAAAAGGTGCGTTCACAATGCCCCAGCCTACAAAAAGAGTAAGCATTAGAACTGCAACGAGTTTGTTTTCTATTAGAAATTTTATGCCTTTGTTCAGCATGGATTCTGGTAATTAGACAGTTATACATTTGTGTATTGATGGGCGTACAGAATATTGAACGCAACAAAAGTTGCCCATAACGGAAATACCGTTGGGCTATATCCCGATGGTTATCGGGAACTGTCCAAAAATCAAATTAAATATAACTCGTACAAAACCTGCACGTCCCGTTTGAGAAAGGGCGGTGAATAATCCTTGAAAGATTGGATGTTTTCATCAAAGCTCTCAAAAAGATTAATATAAGAGTAAAGGAAAGTAGCAACAAAAGTCTGCTGCTCAAAAGTAAGTTTATCCAATGATATCTTAAGGTCTTGATTTGCTTCCTTGACCAATTGGTGTTCAGTACAGCAAGATTTTGAGGTAATATTGGTTTCGCAATCTTGTAGGGGCTGTTCTATTTCCATGCCACAGCTATCGGCACTACTATAGAAAGAAAGATCTACCAAAGACGATCCACAATAATGCATGTCCATGGTAAACGACATTGTAGTAAACATAACTACAAATGCCATGGAAACCGCCAGTACCTTATGGAAGACTTTTTTCATCTAATGCAAAATTATCAAAAAATAATAAGATTAGGCCATATTAACATAAGATTAATCAAAATGCCATAACCTAATGTGCTGACTTTAGCATTCAAAATCCTTACAAAAAATGCATTGGTGTTGTTATAATCTTGGTAATGGAAGACAAAACAGAACTTCATTATTACATTAATCCCTTTGTTTATCAAAGAACCTTAAGGTTTGTTCCAAATGCTTTTGCCAATACGGCCATTCGTGACCACCTTCAAATTCTTCGTAGACGTGGGTAATATTCAATGCTGACATTTCCTGGTGTAAAATTCTATTGGCTTCCAGGAGATTATCATTAACTCCGCAATCGAACCTTATTGCCGGTAAGATTTTTTTGTTCTTTTGAAGAACATCAATAACATTGATATTCGTATTTTGAATAGCATATTTCTCTAATGGTTCTTCAACAAAATTGGTCATCTGCATAAACTTGGTAATGGCACTGTGGGCCGAAATAGCCTTAAATTTATGGGGGAATTGTCCCCCAAGCATCAATGCACCATATCCGCCCATAGACAATCCCCCAATACATAATGGAGAGTTTTTGGTTGCTCCGGCTATAGTTTCAATTATGGCCTCTGCAACATCGGATACGATCCATTGGGCAAAGTCTTTTTCCTTATGGGATAAGTAGCCAGAACCATCACCCCAAAGTCCGTCCGAAGGCATGGCAATAATCGCGGGACGAATATCGCCCTTATCCATTAATCGTTTGGCGGTAATATGCGCCCCTCCTTTCATGGCCCAGGCCCAAGAGCTACCGTAAACGCCATGTAAAAGGATATAGATGGGAAGATCGGTTAATTCTATTTCCAGCTCGGGTATAAACAGACAGATGTCTCCCCTACCCTTTAAATTGTTGGTTTTGATGGTTAAAAACCTTAGTCCAGCATTTTCAAACGCCTCGTCCGAAAGTTCAACGGTCCTAAACTTGCTCATGATGTAAATTTAATTGAAAACTATTACACCCTTGGCATTTTTACCCTCAAGCATATCATCCAGTGCCTGCTGTAAATCTTCAAGTTGATATTCCCGGGTAATCATCTGATCCAATTTTAAATCGCCCTTTTTGTATAATCGCATCAATTTTGGGAAATCTATTTCAGGCCGACATTTTCCATATAAGGGATTGATGTAAATCTTGTCCCATTCAAAGAGGCGCATATCAACAGTTATTTCTTCTTCAATCCCACTCACCTGAACCGCTGTTCCTGCGTTCCTGATCATAGCCAAAGGAGCAGCTCCCAAGGCAGGAATTGCAGTACATTCAAAAGCGTAATCGGCACCACGTCCATCAAATAATTGTTTAACTTTTATGGCCAATTGGTTTAGACCCTTGTCCGACTTGTCGGCCAACATAACATTCGTAGCCCCAAATTGTTTTGCCAATTCCAACTTTTGGGGATTAATATCCACAGCCACAATACTTCCTGCACCGGAAATTGCGCAAGCGTTGATGACATTTAATCCAACTCCTCCACAACCTAGTACTACTACTGAACTACCAGCCTTTAATTTTGCGGCATTTACCACGGAACCATAACCCGTCATCACCCCACAGCTAATAATACTTGCCGCCGAGAAATTTAGGTTGTCCTGGTCCACCTTGACCAGTGCGGATTCCTTGACCAAGGCGTACTCACTAAGAGTGCCTAAGTTGAATGACCGCTCTATAGGCTTGCCTTTCCAAAGGGTACCTTCCAAATGGGCATGGCTTGGAGTATATCCATTTCCACCCGCTACAACAGGCGAATTAATCTCACAAATATGCTGATTGCCTTCTTGACACTGGAAACACCTCATACAGGGTGTGGCCCAATTTAAGATGACCTGGTCCCCTTGCTTGAAATTTTTCACAGCCGAACCTGTTTTCTCCACTATTCCAGCTCCTTCGTGGCCAATGAGTACTGGTTTTCCCCAACTAAGGGAATCATAATCGGTATGGCAGAGACCGGCAGCTTTTATTTTCACCAATACCTCATTTTCCAATGGATCGCTGAGGGTAACCTGATCAATAATAAATTTGCCATCGCCGGTAGCAATGGCACTCTTGGATGTTATGGACATATTTTTTATTTTTTGCTTTTTAAGAGAGGGCATTCTAGCCAATTATAGGACTAATAAGGTGTGCAATTTTCAAATCTTCTTCACAATCCATCAGGTTTTCTTTATTGATTATTTCCCCACGTTTAATCAATTTGGTGCCATAAACATAAGCCTTGGCATTGTTGACTGCATCCACTGCCAACAGGATTTCGCCCTTAAAATACCAAAAAGACAGACACTTATTATCATTATTTTCCCTTCTAACAATAACTTGATCATACCCTTGGGATAAACCCACCATTTGCAACTTTACATCGTATTGGTCCGACCAGAACCAAGGAACGGTATCATATTGTGTTTCTTTGCCACATATGGAGGTAGCTGCTACCTTGGCTTGATCAACTGCATTCTGCACCGATTCTAATCGGATGTAACGATCATAATGTGGATTATAATGGAAAGTGCAGTCGCCAATGGCATATATATCTTCATCATTGGTCTTGGCTGTTTCATCCACTTTTATACCGTTTTCTATATCCAATCCGGCAGCAGCAGCCAATTCTTTATTCACAAATATACCAACTCCTATAATGATTAAATCCGCACGATACGATGTACCATCATCACAACGTACTATTTTTGCCTCATTGTTTGACTCTAATGCGATTACATTTTTACTGGTCAATATGTCCACCCCGTTTTCTAAATGTAAATTTTGAAAGAATGTGGACATTTCAGGAGCAGTTACCCTGGCCAAAATTCGCTCTTCGCGCTCCAGAACCGTCACCTTGGCGCCGAGTTTTTTTAATGAGGCCGCGGTTTCAAGTCCTATATAACCGCCCCCAATAACTACAACTTCTTTATTAGCGCTATTCTTTACGGCAGAGCGGATGTTAGAAACATCGGTAGCTGTGCGAAGTGGAAATACATTATTGGAATTGGCCAAGCCCTGAATAGACGGCATAATTGGCCTGGCACCAGTGGCAATAATAAGTTTGTCATAGGATTGAATGCTGCCATCCCCCAAAATGATATGCTTAAGCTTTCGGTCCATGCTCTTTACATAAACACCTAAATTTAAAGTTATACCTTCTTTAGCATAACTTTCTTCTGATTTTAGTAAGTTTTTATCAATGCCATCTTCACTGGTAAGATATGCTTTGGATAAGGGTGGACGATGATATGGCAGAAAAGGATCGGCATCATATAAGATGATATCGCCTTCCCACCCTTCACGTCTTAGGGAAAAAGCAAAATTTACCCCCGCATGACTGGCCCCTATAACAATGCAAGTTTTGTTTTTGATCAAACTGATGGACATTTGTAAAGAGATTTAATTACTTGGCAACTTTTAGTACAATTCCGTCAATGGAATCGCTAATTTCCAATTGACAACATAAACGACTAAATTCATCTACATTATCATCCAGCTCCAACATATCCGCTTCAATTTCGCTGGCTGATCCCGTTTTGTCCATGTCTTCCGCAGCAACGTGAACGTGACAAGTAGCACAGGAACAAACACCCCCACAATCTCCGTCTATGCCCTTTATTCCGTTATCAACGGCCAACGCCATTACGGATCCAGAAGTTCCTTCCAATGTAATAGTTTCATTGTCACTTGTAATAAATGTGATTTTTGCCATTGTCGATTATATATTTAGGTTAAACTTTTAAATTTCACATGGATACTATTAAAGCCCACTTTACGCTCAAACTCATCCAGGTGCTCAATATTTTCTTTACAATCCATTATTTCAATAGATTCAACCTTTTCTGCCAAGGTATTAAGTAAAATTTTCAGTATTTGTCTAGCATGGGTGGCGCCAAGACAGTTATGATGACTGAAACCAAACCCAACATGGGGATTAATTTTACGGTCCAGCACAATTTCGTTAGGGCTCTCAAATACCGAAGCATCCCTATTGGCGGAAGCCCAACACAAGGAAATTCGACTATCAGCTTTTATAGCATGTTCGCATACCTGAGTGTCCTCGGTGACCACTCTGCCCATCTGAGTCAAAGGAGAAAAATATCGAATAAATTCTTCTACAGCTTTTCCAATTATCTCTGGTTCTTTACGAAAACGTTCAAGTGCTTCCGGATGTTCCGCCAAGTAAGATATTGAGTTTGTTACGGCGTTAATAACGGTATCACGGCCACCGGCAAAGGTCAAAACCATTACCCCTTTTACTTCTTCTTTGGTGAGTTTTTTTCCTTGAAATTCCGAAGATAGCAGTAAGGAATACATATCTTCCCCCGGATTTTTTACAGCTCTGTCTATCTGGTCATCTATATAATTGTAAAGTATGTTGGCCTTGTCACTATCAAGTGCTTCCCCTTCACTACGAAAAACGTGTGTTCCCCAAGAAATCCATGTTTCGGCCTCTGAATAAGGTGCATTTAGTAGAAGGGTCAGGGCCCTGGATTGCAGCGGTAATGCAAATTCGTTAATAACTTCCAAATTATCTTTGTTTAGTATCCCATCAACCAAAGTTGAAATTTGGGCTGTTAATTTCTCTTGATATTCTGGTAGCAATGGACGCTTGAACCAAGGTTCAACTATGGCCCTATACTCCCCATGTTGAGGAGGGTCCACTTCGAAAGGTATTTGTCGGGTATCACGAATATTCACCTCAGATGGCACAACGATCCTACCGGGTTTGGCCGCGGATTGAAAAGTTTTGTAATCATGCGCACTTTTACGGACATCTTTTAAGCGTAAAAGCATCGTAACGGGATCATTTTGATCGTTCATTTTGCCATAACCTTTATCCAATCTGGCTTTTTCGAACGGATCTGGAAGTTCACTTTTTTTCATATGATAATCTTGATTCGATATTTTATTGAATGGTATTTCTCCAATAGTTCTACAAAATTGGATATAATTTTTTTCCGATAAGTAACCGTTTTTAACCAATAAATAAACTATTCTGTTCATTATATGATAATTATCAGTATTTTGGGGTAAAATAAATTATTGTTTTAACCTATTTCCCTGAATTCCGTATCCTGCAATATGTTGTCTATCTTAATTTTATTTAAATAATGAAGCCAATTTTAGAACCCATTCCCTTAGGGGAACAACAGACCATAAAAGGGTTTCATCATGTTAAAAAAGACTTTGAAACTCCATGGCATTTTCATCCTCAACATGAATTGACCTACATAGAAGCTAGTGTAGGCACTAAGTTTATTGGGGATTATGTTGGACCGTATGAGCCAGGGGAGTTGGTGTTAATTCGATCCAATGTGCCTCATTGCTGGCGTAATCACCAACAGCAAGTTTCAGATTCCAAGTCGCTCGTTATTCAATGGAACAGGGGTGTTTTTGCTAAAGCGCCAGAACTTTCTCCCGTTTTTGAAATGCTGAAAATGGCTTCCAAGGGAATTATTTTTAACCGAAGGGAAATAGCGCCTATTATTCCCCAATTGAAAAATATGATGCAATTAAAAGGTCAGAGCTTGTATTTGGAATTGTTGACGGTGCTTATAACCTTATCTACAACTACATTTAAGACCTTATCGGCATCAAGCTTCGTTGAGGACTTGCCAACCGAATATGGCACACGTATGATAAAAATCCATGATTTTGTGGGTGCACAGTATAATCGAAAAATATATTTAAAGGAATTGGCTGACCTTGTCAATATGACCGAGCAATCCTTTTCGAGATTTTTCACAAATATGATGGGCCGTTCTTTCTTTACTTTTTTAAACGAATATCGTATTAATGTGGCGGCAAGAATGTTATTGGATACAGAAGATTCAGTTTCCCAAATTAGCTTTTCTTGTGGGTATGAATCGCCACCCTTCTTTTTTAAAAAATTTAAAGATATTTATAAAGTTTCTCCGGCTAAGTATAGAAAAAATTACGTTGCCCAAGGCTAAAAAAATAAGTAATAAACATGGTAAGGATACCTTCCATCATCTATAATATTGTAAGTCTTTTTTTATCCAAGATCCCATAATAAATTACTCACAATAACCCATTGGGTTGATTGTCAACATCCAGTAATTCCACTAAAACAGTCTTAAAAACCATTTGTTGCAGAATTTAGGACATACGGTATCTTGGAAATATACCATATAAATGATATTTGTCCATTAGAATAAGGAGGGCGGTTAAAACGTCCTTTCAATAAAATATAGAATGGTGGGTATAACGAAACAAATTGTAATACTAGGTTCAATTTTAGTATTGATGTCATGTAAAACGGAGAATAAGAAAGAGGCCGCTGCGCAATTGAAATTGGGAAAAGAAGGACCTAATGACACCTATTTACACCATAAGAAAAAATGGGGCGATCAAAAGGAATTTGGTTATAAAGATTTTATTCCCATGTTCAAGGCAGAAAAATTTAATGCTAAGGAATGGATCGACCTGTTTAAAAAATCGGGTGCTAAGTATGTTATACCTGTGGCCGACCATCATGATGGTTTTGCCATGTACAAATCCAATACCACTCGTTGGAATGCTTATGATATGGGACCAAAACGGGATGTTTTGGGAGAGTTGTTCAAGGAAGGCCGCCAACAAGGTTTAATTATGGGAGCCTCATCCCATTATGCCTTCAACTGGTCTTTTTATAATAAGAAAGATAAATTTGATACTACCGATCCTGAATTTTCAGACTTATACTCAACTAAAGGTAAAAATTTGGAAGAGCCCGTTTCTGCTGAATTCAAACAAAAATGGTGGGATAGGACTTTAGATCTTATAGATAACTACCAACCGGACATACTTTGGTTCGATTTCTATTTGGATACGCCTGATTTTGCTGATTTACGACCAAAACTTGCTGCTTACTATTACAACAAAGGTTTGGAATGGGGTAAGGAAGTGGTTATAAATGATAAAAATTTTGACCATGAAGCTTTTCCGGAAGGAACCGTTATCTATGATTTGGAACGCGGTAAACTTCCTGGAATACGTAAACTTCCATGGCAGACGGATACTTCCATTGGTAAAAATTCTTGGTCCCATGTTACCGACTGGGATTCAAAGACAGCCAATCAATTAATTGATGATCTGGTTGATATTGTTTCAAAAAATGGAAATTTATTATTGAATGTTGGCCCAAAGGCAGATGGAACCATTCCTGATGATCAAAAGGAAATACTTCTGCAGATAGGGGACTGGCTCGCGGATAACGGAGAGGCCATTTACGACACGAAATATTGGAGAACATTTGGGGAAGGACCTACGGAAGTCAAAAAAGGACATCACTCAGAAGGTCAGAATAAGGATTTTACCGGGCAGGATATTCGTTTTACACAGAAGGAAGGAAAAGTGTATGCCATTATGATGGCCTGGCCGGAAGGCGATAATGTTGTTATTAAATCCATTAATTCCAATGATGAAAAGATTAAGGAAATACGCATGTTGGGAAGCAAGGAAAAAATTGTCTGGAGACAAGATAAAAACGGATTAACGGTAACTATGCCTAAGAACAGACCTGGTGATTTTGCCTATACGCTTGAATTATCGTTATAAAAAAAATTGAGTTAGCTTAGTTGGATGTTGGGGGCATATTTTTAATATGTCCCTTTAGTTTTAAATTTTAACAGCATTATGAAATACATAGTTTGTGAGGAACCTGGAGACTTTCAATTAAAGGAAAAAGAGGCCCCAATACGGAAAAAAGGGGAAGCCCTGTTAAAAGTGAACAAGGTGGGCATCTGCGGTACCGACCTTCACGCCTATACCGGCAACCAGGCCTTTTTCACCTATCCCAGGATCCTTGGCCATGAGCTGGCCACCACCGTGCTGGAGATCGGCGAAAACGACAAGGGCATTGAAGCCGGGGACAATGTTGTGATCATGCCCTACCTGAGCTGTGGCCATTGTGTTGCCTGTAGGAAAGGGAAGACCAATTGCTGCACCCAGATCCAGGTCTTGGGCATACACACGGACGGCGGCATGCAGGAACAGATCACCGTACCGGTGGATATATTGTTGCCCGCCAAGCAGCTGACCAACGAACAGATGGCCATAGTGGAGCCTTTGGCCATAGCGGCACATTCCATCCGCAGGGCACGGTTGGTCCCTGGTGAAACCATTGTGGTCGTAGGCTGTGGTCCCATAGGAATCGGCATTATGAAACTGGCCCAGATAGAAGGGGCCAAGGTCATCGCCCTGGACATGAACCAGGACCGACTGCAGTACGCCAAGGAAAAGATCGGGGTGGACCATATTGTAAATGTGGCCGAAGACCCCGTAAAACAGATTTCGGAGATTACCAAGGGCGATATGGCGACAGCGGTATTCGATGCCTCGGGCCACAAGGGAGCCCTGGAACAGGGACCCAACTATATGTCGCACGGAGGAAGGTACATCTTGGTGGGACTCTCCAAAGGGGAGCTTACCTTTGCCCATCCGGCCATACACGCCAAGGAGACCACCCTGATGTGCAGCAGGAATGCCACGGTGGCCGATTTTGAACGGGTCATAGACATCCTGGACCAGTTCCCTACCGATTCGTTCATTACCCACAACGTGCATTTCTCGGAGATGAAGGAGAATTTCGACAGCTGGTTGAAACCCGCCACAGGAGTGATCAAGGCCACCGTAGAATTTTAATATTTAGTTAGGTCCTCTCCTACTCATATTAAAATGTACAATTATGGAATAATTGTAATACTTATTATAAATACTGTAATCTTGATATTGAGCTTACCAGATCTTTATAAATAATATACTTGGATTATTTTTAATTTAGGAAGGGCAAATTTTATAAAATATAGGAATGGATTTAGAATTAAAGGACAAAATTGTAGTGGTCACGGGGGCAGCTGGGATAAAGGGAAGTATAGGGGAAACCATAGTACAGACCCTGGCCGATGAAGGGGCAATACCCGTTATTGTTTGTAGGAACGACCGTGGATATGGATATGCCCAAGAATTACGGGAACGCGGAATAGATTCCATTTTTGTCAAAACCGATCTTTCCGATCCTCTACAAATTGAAATGGCCGTAGCGGAAATTGGGGCCAAATACGGTAGAATAGACGTCCTAATAAATAATGTAGGTGTAAACGACGGCGCAGGACTTGACTCCTCCATTGAGGACTTTATGTGGTCCTTGAAACTTAATCTCGTAAGTTTCTTTGCCATGACCAAATATTGTTTGCCCTATATAAGAAAAGCCAAGGGAAATATTCTTAATATTGGTTCCAAGGTAGGACTGACAGGACAGGGAGGTACTTCCGGCTATGCGGCCTCCAAAGGCGGGGTATTGGGGCTTACCAGGGAATGGGCAGTTGACCTGATTAAGGATGGAATAAGGGTAAACGCCATTATTATTGCTGAGAGTTGGACCCCGGCCTATGACAATTGGATCAAGACCTTGGAGAACGGGGAGGAAAAATTAAAATCGATCGTAAAGAAAATTCCGTTCGAAAACAGGATGACCACCCCTCAGGAAATTGCGGACACCTGTCTTTTTGCCATATCCAACAAATCCTCACATACCACTGGGCAGTTTATTACAGTGGATGGAGGTTATGTTCACCTGGACCGTTCCCTATTAACGGAGTAATTAAAACCAATAAAAAAACCGACTATTAAAATGACCAAGAAAATACCTGTTGTTAGTAAAGAACTATTGTTCCCCTTTATCATCATCACTTCGCTATTTGCCTTATGGGGGATTGCCAATGATCTTACCAATCCAATGGTCTCTGCCTTTAAAAAGGTAATGCCGGAACTTACCAATGTGCAGGCATCTTTGGTACAGTTCGCTTTTTATTTCGGCTATTTCTTTATGGCCCTTCCAGCGGCATTGTTCATAAGGAAATACAGTTATAAGTCCGGTATAGTGGTTGGTTTGTTGTTATATGCTACCGGGGCCTTTTTGTTCTATCCTGCGGCGGCCTTTGAGGAGTATACCTTTTTTTTGATATCACTTTGGGTATTGACCTGTGGCCTGGCATTTTTGGAGACCACCTCCAACCCACTGGTACTTTCATTGGGAGCCAGCGAGACGGCCACTCAGCGATTGAACCTTGCACAAGCCTTTAATCCTATGGGTTCCCTAACAGGGATGATCATCGCGCAGGTCTTTGTAATTTCGGCACTTCGATCGGACGATTATTCGGCCGAGGCGTTCAATGCAATGACTTCCGATGAACTTGCGGTAATCAGGGAAAATGACCTGGGGATAATAAGTGTTCCCTATATCGCCTTGGGAATAGTGGTTTTGGTTATTATGGGCATTATCATATTTACCAAAATTCCGAAGACCTCAGAATCTGAAAAAATTAATCTGAAGGATTCCTTTAAAACTTTGTTACAGAACAAACGATATAAACAGGGTGTTTTGGCCCAGGCATTTTACGTTGGTGCCCAAATTATGTGCTGGACCTATATTTTTCAGTATGTGGATCATATGAACGAGAATCTTCCCGAGGATGATAAGCTTACCGCCACTTGGTTCAATGTTGCCGCTATGGTCATCTTTTTAATAGGTAGGTGGATCGGCACCTTGCTTATGAAGAAAATTGATCCGGCAAAACTCTTGATGTTGTTCGGCATTGGCGGGGTTATTATGTCCGCCGGAGCAATCTTTTTGCCCGGAATGGTAGGGCTGATTTCTCTTGTAGCTATATCCATATTTATGTCTATAATGTTCCCGACTATTTACGGTATAGCGCTTAAGGATATGGGCGATGAGGCCAAAATTGGTTCTGCAGGCCTGGTCATGGCCATTGTTGGCGGCGCATTGATGCCCGTACTACAGGGCAGTATCCTGGATTGGGGCGGTGACGGTTTTGCCGATGTACAGGTGCTGGGTTTTATTCCCGAGGTTAAATTTTCTTTTTTACTGCCAATGATCTGCTTGGCGGTGGTGGCCTGGTACGGTTATAATAGTTACAAACCTCAAAAAAACGCCCAATGAAAATCCAGAGACTATGCTTTTCCTGCGACCTCAAGGACAATCCTAGACTAATTGAAGAATATAAGCAGTACCACGCCAAAGGGAATGCTTGGCCCGAAATAACCAAAAGCATCAAAGATGGGGGCATTATAGATCTCCAGATTTATCTTACAGGAAATAGAATGTTCATGATCATGGACGTGGACGACACCTTTGACCCCATTAAAAAGGCAAGACTGGATGTCGCTAACCCCAAAGTACAAGAATGGGAAGAACTGATGTGGAAATATCAAAAAGCACTTCCTTGGGCAAAAGATGGTGAAAAATGGGTGCCCATGGAACAGGTTTTCCAATTGGTATAATCCACATTAACAAAAATTAGTTGTAATGAAAATTCAAAGTTGAAATATGGTTTTCATTTTTTTTGACTCATTATAAACCAAAAATTGCGTACCTATAAACGGGCGGATCTGTTCACAAAAAGCTGGACCAAATTAGCTAGTCGAGTTGTCGGCCATCCAGCGCACGTAAAATTAGAGGTCTGCCCTTAATTTTAACCATTTGTATTGTCTTTTTAACCATTACCTATCCTCCATTAAATTAAATTTATAGTTCTTTATAAAGTTGTTTTCTGAATAATCGCGGGACAAATTTACACTTAGACCTGGATTTGGGTTGTAAGGGTAACATTCAGAGACAAAGCAATATATCTATTAAATCATTTATTTAATTACCGAAAATGGAAAGCAAGAATTCTTTTGAACAGATAACAAAAGGCAGATGTAACTTGGCTATATTTCTGCTATTTTTTTGCCTTGTTGGTAAAGGACAAAATACCCCTTACCAAGCGGATTGGGAATCCCTGACCAAACATGAAAATCCAGAATGGTTTCTGGACGCTAAATTTGGGATATATTGTCATTGGGGACCCTACTCGGTTCCCGAATTTAAAAATGAATGGTACTCACATTGGATGTATGTTAATAAAGACAATCCAGAGGCTAAAAACGGAAAGGCAAGTGAATACTATGATCATCATGTGAATACTTATGGTCCGTTGGATAAGTTTGGCTATAAAGATTTTATTCCTTTGTTCACAGCCGAAAAGTTCAATGCTGCCGAATGGGCAGATCTTTTTCAAAAGGCCGGGGCAAAATTTGCAGGACCTGTTTCCGAACACGCCGATGGTTTTGCCATGTGGGACAGTGATCTTACACACTGGGATGCGAAGGAAATGGGGCCAAAAAGGGACATCATGGGTGAATTGTCGGTGGAGATCCGCAAACGGGATATGAAATTTATTGCTACTTTCCACCGCCATTGGTTGCTGGGGTGGTTCCCCACTTGGGACAAAACCACCGATGCCTCCAACCCGGAATATGCTGGACTCTACGGTCCAAAACTAAAAAAAGGTGATTTTCAATACCCACCCAATCCACATGAAATCGACGAAGGGGTTATGCGATATTATCCTATGGCCGATGATGCTTTCAATTCCGAATGGTTGGCACGTTTGAAAGAAATCATTGACAAGTACAATCCAGATTTGGTATGGTTTGATAATAAAATGGACGTTATTGGGGAGCAATACCGAAAAGAATTCCTGAAATACTATTACAATCACGCTGCTAAGAACGAACAAGAAGTAGTTTCTACTTATAAATTCTACGATTTCGCAAAAGGTTCCGCCATACTTGACCTAGAACGTTCACGTATGAGTGAGATGAGGGACTATCCATGGTTGACAGACGATTCCATAGATTGGAATTCCTGGAGCCATATCAAGAATCCGAATTACAAAACCACCAACAGATTAATTGATTTTTTAGTGGATGTGGTTAGCAAAAATGGGGCCGTTCTCCTGAACATTACTCCCAAGGCCAATGGAGAAATACCGCTGCCCGTAAAAGAACGACTTTTGGAGATGGGCCAATGGCTAAAGATAAACGGTGAGGCCATATATGGCACCAGAACGTTTAAAATTTATGGGGAAGGAGAAGCCGAAGTTACAGAAGGACATTTAAGTGAGGAAAAGAATCCCGACAATACGGCCAAGGATATTAGGTTTACCACTAAGGGCGAAATCCTGTACGCCATAGCGCTTGATTGGCCAGAGCACGGTGAATTGATCATTAGTTCCCTTAAAAAAGGAAATACGCTTTACACAAAAACTATTAAGAGCATAAAACTGCTAGGGAATAAAGGGATTTTGGATTATACAATTGATATAGATGGCTTAAGAATAAAACTGCCCAAACAGAAGGTAGGTTCCCATGCCTTTGTCTTTAAGATTCAATAATAGCAAAACTGGACTACGGTTGAAATTAGCAGCCATATTTTTCAATTGGCTCTATATATTATCTCTGAACTTCCCAAGTCAATTTATCAATACTGACCCCTCTATAAGGCCATTCCACACTGGAAATGTACCATTGGCCATCTTCTCCTTGAAAGATTTCCGGGGCATGAGAATTTAGAACCGTAATTTCTTTTTCATTATCAGTACCAAAATCGGACAAATCATTTGAATTATATACGTAAGCTTTATGGGTATATGCTCCTTGAATATCGGTACCATCCCAATCATCTTCCCATGCACAAACAAATAGGTAAAAGGTGTTCTTGTAAAAAATCAATGAAGGCGATTCTGGGTCAAACTTATTGGTTTTAAGAATTGTTTTGGGTTTGCTCCAATGTATCAAGTCATTGGATGTGACCATTCGGACACTTTTAATGGAACAGTAGGTTAAATAATACGTTCCTTTATAGAGTAGTATATTAGGGTCACGGGCTCCATCAGGGTCGGAAAAGAGTTCGCCTTTTGGCTCCCAATCCTATAAATTGGATGAAACCGCCAAGCGAATTGGACTGTGACCGTAGACCATCTGATATAGACTGTCTTTTCTTATAATGTATGGTGCATGATTTGCAGGTATTTCACTTGGCCGATCCTTTGGTGCCAATATCTTTGGCAAATCATTATAGTGGTGTTCTTTAATTGATTCTTTAAAACTCGTTGCTGCCGACACTGCATGAAAGGAAGCATATTCCCCTTCATGAATACCTTTGTTCAGTGGTTTGGTTTCAACAAGGGGGTGGGTTATGCCAAAAATATGCCACTTGCCGTCATCGGCCTTTACGAAAGTATGGTCATTGGGCACCCATTCATCATACCATTTACCCTCCCTTAGGTTGGGAGTGTCTGGTCCAAAAAAGCAGTCTCCATCCGGTTTGTAAATCCTTACGAATTCATTGTCCTGTCTGGGTACAAATATATTGTTCTGGGCGATAAGCCCGCTTGAAAACATTGACATAGATAATGCCAAAAAAAAGAAGTGGTTTTGGTTGCATCTTGTTTGTTGTTATTAGCGAGTTTTAGACCTAATTTTATTGACGTGCGGCCCATACCCTTAAAGGGACCCATAAAAAATAAGGTCGTATAATATTAAGCTGTTGTATTTATCTTATTTAGTTTGATTAAGGGATGGGTTTGTTACTTTTAATCATTCCAATGCGCGTCGATTACTTTTTGAATGTGCGGATAATTGACATCGGTCTCGTTTAAATCTTCCCTTTGTTTAGCTAACTGTTGCTTTAAATCGGCAATGACATCCTTATACGCAACTTCCCCATAGGCATTGTTCATTTCCTTGGGGTCTTTTTTAAGGTCATAGAACTCCCAGGCCGGAGGGGTGTGATTGGCAAAATCGTTGCCCCAGCTATCCTTGTTCCATGTGGCAGTTGGATCATCGGTATCCACCCAATACTTCCCATAGAAAAATATTAACTTATAATCTTTTGTCCTTATTCCAAAGTGGGCCGGATTTTGGTGGCGGTGTGCCATATGCATCCAATAGCGATAGTAGGTAGATTTTTGCCAATTATCTGGTTCCTTACCGGTTTCCAAAATGGTTTTAAAACTATGCCCTTGCATATAATCGGGGGTCTTCCCCCCTGCCATTTCAATTAATGTTGGCGCAAAATCTGTATTGTTGATAATTGCATCGGTGCGGGTTCTAGCTTCAATGGATTTAGGATATCTTACAAAAAATGGCATACGCATAGATTCTTCATACATCCATCTTTTGTCTATATAATCGTGCTCGCCCAACATAAATCCTTGGTCCCCGGTATATACAATAATGGTATTTTCCAATAACCCTTCCTGCTCCAAATAATCCAATAGTCGCTTTACGTTATCATCCACGCCCTTGACACATCGCAGGTATTTCTTTAAATAATCTTGGTAGACTTTGCTGGTGTACTCTTTTTCATCACTTGCCATTTCCCACTTTACATATTCCGATGGGGCTATGTCCCTTGCATTTCTATATTTTTTATATACCGTGGTATCATTCCAATATATATTGTTCGCCTGATGGCGTATTAGATTGCGGTGTGAAACCGAGGACCCAATGATTCTCGTAAGGGAATCGTTCTTACCTCTGGTAGCAACTGAACCGTTGTTACCGTTGTTATATAAACTTTCCGGCTCAGGAATAAAAGTGTCGGCCAAATAGTCCTCATATCTGGGCGCATATTCAAAATCATCATGCGGAGCCTTAAAGTGATGCATTAGGAAGAACGGTTTGTTGGGGTCTCTTTCGTTTTTTAAATAATCCAGGGTGATATCCATGATGTTGTCCGAAGAATGACCCTTGGTCTGAACTACATTTTGGGGCCATGACTTTTCACCTCTAACAAGAAATTCCGGATCAAAATAATTTCCCTGGCCCGGTAAAACCTTATAATAATCAAAAGCTGCAGGCTCATCATGCAAGTGCCACTTTCCCACTATGGCCGTTTGATACCCCAATTTTTTCATCTCTTTTGGCAAATATTGTTTTTCCAAGCCAATGGCACCCTCTAGATCAATCACTCCGTTGGCCTGTGAATTCTGTCCGGAAATAATAGCCGCTCTACTGGGTGTACAAATTGCATTATTTACAAAGCAATTGTCAAATATTATTCCCTCCATGGCAATTTTGTCCAGGTTTGGGGTCGGATTCAGTTCCGCCAGCCTACTTCCATAAATACCGAAGCCCTGGGTAGTATGGTCATCGGACATGATGAATATTATATTGGGTCTAGTAGTTTCCTGATTCGCCGTTTTATCTCCACAGGAGAAAAGGGATATGGCAACTAATACAAATAAAAATGCGGTTGGAGTATTGGGTTTTTTCAAAATACAAATTTTTGGTTCTGTTTATAAAATTAATGGATTTCAAGCTTTCGTTGGTCCACATATGTTTTAATAAATACCACTTATGGTTTTTAGTGTTACTTTTTGTAATGCATCCTTTTTATTTTGATTGTAAACTTTGTTGATTTAAATATTCACTTGGAATAACCCCAAACTGCTTTTTAAAACATTTGGAAAAGTAGGAGGCTGTATTAAAGCCGGTCATATACATAATCTCCTTTACGGACATATCGCTCTTTTCCAATAATTGCACCGCTCTTTTTAAACGAATGTTACGAATAAATTCGCTGGAGGATAAACCTGTGAGCTCTTTGAATTTAAGGTAGAGGTTACTTCGGCTAATTCCCATTTCCTTGACCAACATTTCGACACTGAAATCTGTGTTCATCATATGTTTTTCTACCGTGTCTATTGCCAATTGCAGAAAGGTCTCATCGGCGGAGGTTACGGTAACGTCTGTGGGATTAAGATTGATATCCCTATTGAATCGTTTTCTCAGCTCTTCCCTGGTCTTAATGATATTTGTTAATTTGAGACGCAAGGAATCTATGGAAAAAGGTTTGGAAATATAGTCGTCCGCACCTTTGATAAGTCCTTCAATCTCACTTTCTTCCGACGATTTTGCAGTAAGCATTACAATTGGAATATGACTGGTTTCTTTTTTTGATTTTAAAATTCCACATAACTCAATTCCATCCATTACAGGCATAATAACATCTGTTAATATTATATTTGGAATTAATCTATTGGCCATTTGTAAGCCCACTGCTCCGTTTTCAGCTTCAAAAACAGTGTAGCTATCACCCAAGGTCTGTATAATAAAAGCCCTAATATCAGCATTATCATCAACTATTAATAGTACTGGTAATTTTGATCTGGATTTGGATATATTGGAATCTTCCATTTCATCGTTTATACCAATAGCAAAATATTCTGCCTCTGTTGAGCGCATTAAGTAATCGCTATCATCAACTTCTTTGCAAGTAATTTCCGGATTGTCTTCATAAGCTACTTTTGCAATGGGTAGGCGAACTATGAAATTGGTCCCTTCGTTGGGTTCACTGAAAATATCTATTTTTCCTTGGTGTAGTTCAACAAGACTTTTTGTAAAAGAAAGCCCAATTCCAGCGCCTTCCGGATTAAGTTTTTTATCATCTTTCTCAACATAAAACCTCTTAAAAATACTGTCCAACCTGTCAGGTGTAATACCAATTCCGGAATCTTGGACCTGAATTATTAGGGTACCCAGATTAAGTGTTTGTGCATTTAATATGCCATGGATATCCAATTTGCTTTCCTCTGAAATTTTTATGCTTATAATCCCATTTTCAGGGGTAAATTTAAAAGCGTTGGACAATAGATTATTTAAAATTTTTTCGAGTGCGTCTTGATCAAACCAGGACATAATCGTGTCCTTGTCAGCAATTATCTTAAAATCGATGGATTGTTTTCGTGCCAAAAACTGAAAGGGTTCGGCGACCACCTTTACAAAATCCAATATATTACCATGCCTTACCACTAAATGCATTTTGCCCTGATTTATTTTTCTAAAATCCAACAATTGGTTTATTAAACGCATTAGGTAGTTTGTATTTTTATACATTAACCCATATTGCTCCAAAACAGTTTTCTTCTCAAGCTTTCCCACGTTTTTCTGCAGATATTCCAAAGGACCTTTGATCAGGGTTAATGGTGTTTTAAACTCGTGGGAAATATTTGTAAAAAATTCCAGCTTTATCCTTTGTAGCTCTTCAGCCTTTTCTTTCTCCAAATACTCCAATTCCAATTGATGTTTCTTTGTGGTACTAATAAAAGTATACCTCCAAAAAAGCCATAACATCCCTAGAAATAGTAGGGTATATAGAACATATGCCGAATTGGTCCTCCACCATGGTGGAATTACCCTTATACGTACTTCCGAAGGCGTGGAATCCCATATTCCGTCATTGTTGGAAGCCTTGACCTTTAAAGTGTACCATCCAGGCTCAATGTTGGTATAGGTTGCAAATCGTTTTTCAGAAGAAGTTTGTATCCAATCCTTGTCAAAACCTTCCAGCATATAGGCAAATACATTCTTTTCAGGAGCTGCATAATGTATGGATGCGAATTCAAAAGCAAAATTATTCTCTCTGTATTTCAGTTGTAATTCCTTTGTTTCCGCAATACTTTTGTTCAAAATGATTCTTCCGTTAATTTCTTCATCGATTCTAATTGGCTTATTGGAAATTGAAAAATTGGTGATTACTGTTTCAGCTTCAAATCCATTTTTCGTAATTTTTTCAGGATAAAAGGAATTAAAACCATTAATACCTCCGAAAAGCATTTCTCCATCCTTTCTCTTTAGAGCGGCCAATTCCTGGAATTCATTGTTCTGGAGCCCATCATTCACATCATAATTCTTAAAAGTGACTTCTTTTGGATTAAATTTGGATAAGCCTTGGTTGGTAGACAACCATAGATGGCCCATATTATCCTCTAATATTCCTTTGATTACATTATTGGGAAGTCCGTCTTCCTCGGAATAGGAAATAAAACTATCAAATTCATTGCTGTCGGACTGCACCAATTTATTGAGTCCACCCCCAAAAGTTCCTATCCATAAATCACCTTCCGAACTTTCTCTAATGGCCAAGATATAATTGTGACTAATAGACCCCTTATTTTTTGGGCTGTTCTTATATACCGTAAAATTTGGTTGATTTTTCCCTTTTTGATCAAAAGATAGTTTGCACAGGCCATCACCCGTTCCGAACCATATATTACCCTTACTGTCCTCATAGATATTTCTAACAATATTACTGGGTAGTGATGAGGGATTGGAGGGACTGTTAACAAAAATTTCCTTGGTGTACTGCATTGAATTTTTGGTAGGTACCCAACGTTGAACTCCGCTCCCATAAGTACCTATCCAAATATTGTTCTGGGAATCGGTCAGCAGGGAAAATACACTTGTATCCACATCCTCTGCCTCAATAATATTTTCTTCCTTAATGTTATGGGGGTTTGTTATATCCAAAATGTATAATCCCTGTTCGTTTTCAGCACCTACGAATAAAATTTTCCGGTTATTATGAAATGCCTCGGTCAGTGCAAAGGTTCTTTGGATATCGGCAAAGACGTGAAAATTATTGTAAGTCCCGTCATCAAACTCCTTTTTGAGCATATTTAACCCACCACCCTCGGTCCCGATCCACAACGACCCATTACTATCTTCGTACATGGATCTGATCTTGTCATAACTAAGACTGTTGGGATCCAAGGTCTTACGTATATGGCGAAATTGCTTTCTTTCAGGGTCGTATTTATTTACCCCTCCCCCATTGGTTCCAACCCAAATAATTCCGGTCTTATCCAAAAAAAGGGATTTAACGATATTTTTACTGAGCGTGAATTTATTTCGAGAGTCGTATTTGAAATGATTCTCCAATTTAGGAACATCGTCCTTGTTGGGGTTTTTAAAATATAAAAGGCCCTCATTGGTCCCAAACCATATATGATTATTATTGTCAACTAGAAGTGTATTGAAATCCCCTTCGTGGAATTTTTGAACTTTGGCAGAAACGGATTCTTCTATATGTACATAAACCCCTTTTCCAGTACCAATCAATAATCTACCAAAACCGTCAGTGCCAATACATTCCACTCTTGTCTTTGGTAATCCAATAGCGTCGTTTACGGATTGTAGGTATTGATCTCCATTTTTATCTCTTGATAATTTAAATAGTTCCTGTGAAGTGCCGACCCAAATTTGTCCTTTATCATCTTCGAATAATGAATTTATAGAATTGGCTCTGGATAAAATTTCCTTGGAGCTTATTTCCGGATAGTAATGTTCAAAAACGGCACTGTCCTTCATTTTCGTTAAATCCAACATATTGAGGCCTTTTCTGGTGCCCACCCATAATTGGTTCCTACTGTCCAATAAAACGTTGATGACGTGGTCGCTACTTAGGCTTCCTATATTATCCTCATCGTGTAGAAATCTGGTAAACTTTTCGGTTGACCTGTTAAAATAATTCAGCCCTTTCCCAGTAGTTCCGATCCATAAATTATCGTCTTTGTCACCAACAATGTCGAAGATTAAATTGCTGCTGATACTCTGTGGTTGATTTATCTGAGGCTTATAAATGGTGAAATCGTATCCGTCGTATTTATTAAGTCCATCATGGGTGGCAAACCACATAAATCCCTTTTTGTCCTGGTATATGGCATTGATGTCACTTTGGGAAAGTCCATTATCCGTAGTGATATGTTCAAAATTAATCATATCCTGACTTACCCCAAATAATGAACTAAGGAGAAAAACAACTCCCCATATGCGTTTGTAACCAACTTTGGAATCTATCTTAAAACTCATACAAGTAAACTACGATTTCTTTGGGAATTCCTATAAAAAACTAATGATTTAATTGGTTAGACCAATCCACATAAATCATATCACACCAATAACATTCAAAAATTAATAATCTGAAACTAGTAATTAAATCTGTTTTTAAACTTATCCCAAAGTGTCAAATCTATAAATGAGGGTTCAATATTTCAAAATTAGAAAATTTCACACTTATGTTGTATAACAAATGGTTTTGAGGCTATACCATATGATTGCTCACTTTGCTTCGAGTCTAACAGCTTTGGGACACGTTTACTCACTAAGTGGGATTTGAATACTCCGACCCTTGCCCACCCGTTTTGTTCGGGCGGGCCAGTCCATTGCATTCAGGCGGGAGTAGAAATGTTATCAGTAGTTTCCAAACATTGCCTCATGGGCTTGTCCTGAGGGAATTGACCAAGGAATGATAGGTAAAGGAATGGTGCAGGATGAAACCCTTTGCAATTCCTACTACTATACAAAAAACCCACAACATTAGTTATGGGTTTTTGTGTCAAGAGGGTGTCTAGTCCTGAAATAGTGTTACAAAAAAAGAAAGTGTAATTGACAAATCCAAAAGGATTTATATTAGGTATACCTAAAAGGATTACCTTATATTGTTCAAGCTTAAGCTGTTAATATAAATACATAACACCAATTTTAGGGAGATACATTTATTTAATCAATTTATTATTGGGTTACTTTATTTGCAATAGTGCCCAGACCGGTTTGTGGTCAGATAAAGGTTTTTCCATTTCAATGATTTGTCCATCCAAGGCTTTTGCTTTTTTAGTGTTATACAGTATGTGGTCTATGACAGCTCCCGTGCTTCTTTGCCCACTTTTGAACTTTACCATAGACCCCAAGGAGGTAACATCTATATTTAAATCGCGCCAAGTGGCCACCATTCCCAGGTCTACGAACATTTCATAATATGGACTTCTATAGTCCTCGGTAGATAGGACAAAGTTGAAATCGCCCATGAGGATTGAAACCTCTTTTGTTTGTCTTTCTTTTAGGTAATCCACAAAGGCAGTTACTTTGCCCGTTGTTTCGTCTATATGTGCCTGATCTCTCCACCCAAAAGGAAAGTGAACTGAATACAAGGCAATTTCTTTACCATTAACTATGGTAGTTGCTCTAGTTACCGTATGCAACGTATCTGCCATGAGAACCTCTTCGTAATCTGCCAGTGGCGTTCGGCTGGCGATAGTTTTGTATTTGTCTTTATGGCCGGCTGTTGAATATTTACCGACAATTACGTGATTTAGGCCCAGTACGGCCCCAACCTTTTTGGTCCAGTCTCCACCAGGGGCTTCGGAAAAACTCACTACATCGAAATTATAGGGCTTTAACGCTTCTCCTATTTCCTCTGCATTACCTTTATCACTAAACTCCACATTATAGGCCGCGACCTTCAATTCAATTTGATTGACCATCGTTGAATTTTCCTTTTGATATGAATCTTTACTGAATGAAAATACCAGAATAACGCAAATAGAAATGCATGCTATTGTAATAATTTTTAGGTTCTTGGGTTTCATTGAAATAATTTTTAGATATTTATTTATGGGTCCTAATCGAATATAAGATTCCTTTAGCTTTTCCCTTAAAAATAGTATAAAATAATTCCCCAAATGATATTTAAGTTCTTAACCGTTTAAACGGCTGACTTTAATATTGTTTAGGGAATTAATTCATCATTAATTAAAGTTGTAAGTTTTAATCTTGAAACCCCAACTTTAAATTAATTCCAAATATAACGGGAATACCCTTTTATAATGGAATTTACATGACATAATAATCGGAATACCAATTATTTAAGAAATTATATTGTAATTGGTCAAGAATAATTGGTTGTACCTTTCATCCTTGACCAAAACCTACATTGTTAATTTACCCACTCCGGATTCTGTACGAGTATACCATCCGAATTATCAATGTCCGTTTGATAAAGCGGCTGATAATAATTTTTAGGGCCGTTCCAAACTTTCCTTCCCACATCACTGGGAATCATTTTTTCAGGTCTGGCCAGGAATTCTTCCAAATCATATATCCCTGCCTTGTCCCATCTGAGCAAATTCTGGTATCGGAAATTTTCTCCGGCCAGTTCTACCCGAGTTTCGTGGATCAAAGCATCTATATCTGCTCCGAATACTGGACCTAAACCAGTTCTTTCCCGCACTGCGTTTATCAAATCGTCTGCCGCACCAGGACCATTCAACCTAATTTGCGCCTCTGCTACCAATAGATAGGTATCTGCCGCTCTTAAAAATGGAATATTTAGACCATGATTAAAATTCCCTGATTCCGTCCAGTCCATATATTTAAAATAGCTATGCCCTGTATTAGTTAGATCTGAAGTATGTTCTACCAGTCCCAAAGAACCTTGAAGTGAAAATTCGCCATCGGAAATGATGGTTACGCTCTTCCGAACGTCCCCAGCTTCATATTCGTTTACCAAATCATCCAAAGGCTCCTGGAACCCGTACATTCCCCATGGCCTAGGCCCTCTATGCTTTGACATGATGCTTTGGTTGATCCAATCCATATCGTTCATCATAATAAAAAGGTTCTCCTTTAAATATTGATTGCCTTCACGGAAAAGGGAAAGATAATCCTCTGCCAAGGGGTAATTGTCCACAACATTTTGGCCAGCGGCAATTGCCTTGTTCAAAAATTCGGCATTGTTGTATTCCGTGGCCCTATGCATATATACGGACGTCATCACCGCCCATGCAGCGCCCTTGCCAACGCTTCCGGGAACGTTGTCCATAGGAAGAAGACCAACGGCCTTTTCCAAATCGGCCAGAATAAAATCGCTCAATACTTCAGGAGACTCGCATTTTGGAATATTGTATTCGTTGGCCAGAACATTTTCTTCCGTAATTATTGGTACCTGTCCATGTATAAGATATAAGCGATAATAGGCGTAAGCCCGCAAAAAATGGGCCTGCCCCATAATGGAATTATATGAAGCATCACCTATAGCCCCCAATTCCTTAACTTTTGGGCCATTGATCAAAATACCATTGGCACTGCTAATTACCTCGTATTTATATTTATAAGTATCCCTCAGTTTATAGTTGGAAGGATCGGTGTTAAAAGTTTCGATCTCCTCATCCTGGGCGTGATCTCCGGCCCTCCAATGGTCGTCACCTTGATTGTCGAAAAATAGGTCGTGCATACCCAAAGCTCTTGTGGCCCATTGCCCATAGGCTCCCGCCAAAGCATCCACCATGTCGGCTTCGGTGGTCCAATAATCTTGATCGGTCCGTTTTCCAACTAAATCTTGCTCTAAAATATCATCACATGAAGTTGCCATGACAATTGCAATTAATATAATTATATAGTTTTTCATCATTATGTAGCTTTAAAATTAAAATGTAATATTGGCTCCGAGAACAACACTTTTGGACTGTGGATAATTATTGAATATTACCCCACGTGTCAGATTATTTGTCCCACTTTCTTCAGGGTCAACTCCATCAAAGTTAGTAAAGGTCAATAAGTTACGTCCGGAAATGTAAAATTTCATATTGCTTACCCCTATTTGTTCCGTTAGGCTTTCCGGAATGGTATAGCCAAAAACAACATCTTTCATTCTAAGATAGTTACCGTTCTTAATGCCCAATTCGGAAACTCTGTAATTGTTATTTGCGATTATGGTGGACATTCTTGGATAGGTATTGGAAGTTCCTTCGCCCGTCCATCTTTGGTATGCCACGGCATCCATGTTGGCGCTCTGGGTAGGGTCAATTCCGCGCATCATCATGGCATCGTACAAGTCATGTCCGAATGCTCCACTGAACACGGCCGAAAAGTCGAATCCCTTATACTTTAGGTCCCCATGAAATCCTAGGAGAAGTTTTGGATTGGCATCACCAATATGTACCCTATCCTGTTCATCAACTATATTATCCCCATTGGTGTCCACAAAGCGAACATCACCTGGGGTAATATCGGCTCTTCGTGGGTCGCTAGTGATATTGGCATCATTGTCGATTTCAGCTTGGTTTTGATAAATGCCATCTGTTTTCCAGCCATAGAACGAGCTAATTGGTTCCCCTTCATAGGTTCTGGTCTGATCTCCTCCAGAAATAAATTTACTAGATCCATAAAGCTTGGTAACTTCATTTTTTATTATAGTGGCGTTTACCCCCAATTCAAAATTCAAATCCCCCACTTGTCCAATATAGGACGGTTCAATTTCAAATCCGGAATTGTGCATTTCCCCAATATTGGAATCGGGAATGGCTACCAAACCGGCAGTATTCAGACCAGGTAAGGGAATCAACATATCGGTGGTCAACCTATCAAAGTAGGCGACGTCCAAATTGAATTTATTATTGAACAGCCCCAACTCCAATAGGACGTTTAGAGCACTTGTAGTTTCCCATGTAATATCCGGATTGGCAAAAGAGGCCAATCTTGTGCCCGTTAAGTTGGTATCGTTCAGAACATATTCGGTATCCTTACTGTAAACATTTAGATATTGAAAGGCCCTTACGTTTTGATTTCCGAGCTGACCCCATCCTATATTAAGTTTCATATTGGAAATGGTGGGGTCATCTTTCAAAAAGCTTTCATTGGAAATTCTCCATCCCCCAGAAATTGAAGGAAAATAGCCCCAACGATTTCCATCTGCAAATCTAGAAGAACCATCTGCTCTAAAAATAGCGGACAAATAATACTTGTCATTGTAACCATATGTTCCACGTACAAATGCGGAGGCCAACCCAGTGGCCAAATAATCATTACCGCCGCCTTTAATGATGGAAGCATTGTCCATTACCAATTGGTTTTTGTCTACGGAGGCGAAACCCTCCCCGGACATATTAATAAAATTTCCTTTATCCACTTGTCCGGATATCCCAAGGACCGCTCCTATATTATGCAGTCCCCAAGACTTTTTATAGCTGGTAAACAATTCTCCCAAGGTGACAGTGGTTTCATCCGTGTTGACCCTTAAAATGGGTAGGTTCTCTGTTCTTGACTGATCCGGGGTGATGTCTTGAAAGGCCTCATATTTAGAAGTGGATTTTTGATAAGAGGCCCTGGCCGTAAGCGTTAATTCATCCGTAAAATCATAATCCGCTTTCATACTTATAAGCGTATTAAATTTATATCGATGCCTCCATTCCTCCTTTGCCTTATAAACAGGGTTCCACATATCGCCCAATTGGGTGGATGCTTTTCCAGAACCATAGCTGCCATCTTCATATTTTACAGGGATGGCGGGCATAAATCTATAGGAGGAATAAATAGTTTGCGAAGTTCCGGTAGCTCCATCGTCCTGGGTTAGTAGGCTATGATTATTGGTTATCCTAATATTTTCTTCAATTCTAAAACGATCCGATATTTTCTGAGTGCTTCGTAAAGAAATCCCCAATCGTTTGAAGTAGGTATTTATCTGGGTTCCTTCCTCGTCCCTATAAAAGATATTGGCGTTAACGGTAGATTTTTCCGAACCACCGCTTATGTTCATATTATAATCTTGAAAAATACCGTCCCTGAACATTTCCTCCTGCCAATCGGTCCTGGTCTGATTGTAATACTCATCGGCCCAAGGTGAATTTGGGTCAATGGGAAGACCGTCCATTACGTATCTTTCCCGTTTTAATTCGTAAAGCTGTTCGGCATTGGTAACCGGATACTTTTTTATGACGCTGTTAAAACCAGTGGAAGCATTGAGCCTGACCGTTGTCTTCTCGTTGAACCTGGCATTGTTCGTCGTAATTAAAACAACACCGTTGGCAGCACGGGTACCATATATGGCACCGGAAGCAGCATCTTTTAATATCTCCACAGATTGTATTTCCGAAGAAGCCAGTTGGGCAAAAACATCAGAGGATACGGGTACCCCATCCAAAACAATGAGTGGTTGTGAATTGTTTATTGTTCCAATTCCCCTGATTCTTATGCTAGGTGTACTACCCGGTGTCCCGGAGTTAACAAATTCAACACCTGAGGCCCTTCCCTGTAATGCCATGGCAGCATTGGAAGCGGTGGATGTTTGAAAATCCTTTCCGCTTATTTGGGATATTGATGAAGTTACCTCACTTTTTTTCTGGGTACCATAACCCACTACTACCACATCATCCAGCTGAGTTGCATCTATGGTGAGGGTTGCATTAACTATGGACTTTCCGTCAACCGCTACCTCAACAGTTTTGTAACCTATATAGCTGAAAACCAATGTTCCGCCCGTACCCACTTCAATGGAATAATTGCCGTCAAAATCGGTGACTGTTCCCGTGGTAGTTCCCTTAACGACCACACTGGCACCAGGTAAAGGGGTACCGTTGTCGTCACTGACAACACCGGTGACTGTAGTTGTTTGATTGTTAACTTCTAAAATTGTTTTTACCTCGATCTTATTGGCATACATAATTTGCATTCCGGAGGCATACACTAATGCCAACAGGAAAAAACTTCCAGCCCTTGGCATCTGTCTTAAATTGATTTTAAATTTCATTTTCATAATAATTTTTAATTTGGTTATTTCTTAATACTGATTATTCTCGGTGGCGGGAATTTTAACGTTTAAGCAAGTAAGGCGTTTTAATTCTTATCCTTATTGTTTATAGGCTAAATGATGTAGAAATAAAATTTTCTGTGAAATATTAAGAAATAACTGTGTAGAACTTAATAAATTAGACCTGATTTTACCATCCGCCAAAAACGTAATGATATTTTATAAAAAGTTATCGATTGTTGCCTTTTCCCTATAATGCTCATATTTACAAATACTCATGAGCAAAATCACTATCAAAATTTATCAATTGAAATTTGATGAGGGCGTTTTCTAAATAAATTAAACCATAAAAAAGGGTGGCAAACCCAAAAAGTTACTGAAGTTTTTTCATATTTTTGTAAATGTTAAGGTGGTTAGACATCCGTTTTTAGTCATTTTAATTACCATCGGGGAATGTGACAGCATTTCCCGATTTTTTTATACATCTAATTTATAGGATTATTTTCTTAAAAATATGATTTTTTCATTAACAAATAGTTAAAAAATT
>NZ_PIOB01000008.1 GCF_002909255.1 Arenibacter hampyeongensis | reverse complement strand
ACACCGTACCTTGGTTATTCAGCCCTGGTCGTTTTTTGGGCGATGCAAAAAATGAACAGAACACAAACTCTGGGCAAGTCTATCCTATCTTTTTCTAATTCACACACAACTTTTAGGATTGATCCCTTTTAGCGGTTAAACATGACTTCAACGTTATTGGTTATATTTCCTCTGCTAACCATGCTTTCATCATCCAGACCGTTTTTTCTTGCTGGGTAATAAACTCGCCCATCATAGAATTGGTACCTTCGTCCGAAGCCTCGGCCGAAGCATCCAAAATTCCCCTTTCAATGATGAGAAGTTGGGAAAGTGATTCTACAATTAAACGAATAGCATCCTCATCTTTGGATATGTTTTTACCAACCGGAACCTTTGAACTACTTATGTAGTCTTCAAAGGTATGTAAAGGTACCCCTCCCAATGTAAGGATTCGTTCCGCTATCTCATCTACTTTTAAATTGGCATCGGTATATAATTCTTCGAATTTTACATGAAGATCAAAAAACCTTTTCCCCTTTATATTCCAGTGAATACCCCTTAGATTTTGATAGTAACGTTGGAAATTTGCCAATAACTGATTTAAATCTTTACTTAACGATTTTGATTTGGAAATATCCAAACCTATACTGTTCAATTGCATAATATATCCTTTTAGTGTTCCACTAAATTACGGCTTTGGTATACCAACCCAAGAATTGATTAATTGATAGATTTTATGATTGTATAGTATTATACAATTGGTAAAACGTAAGTTTATTCAATGGCATAATTATTGTGGATATTTGTAATAATTTAACAAAATAATTTCAAAAAATTTAAAGAACTATTAATATGAGAGCAGTTTTGTTATAAATTAAGAAAACAATAACAAAATATCTTGTTGAATAATCAATCACTAGCTTAAATTTGAATTACCCCCCTATAACTAAACTACCTAATAATGAATAAAAAAAAACTACTGCTCTTCGGTATTCCGATCGTCCTTGTTCTTGTAGGTTACACCTTGTTTGGAAACACATCAGATGAAGATGTTGCCATTACCACCAAGGTTGTAAAGGGCGAATTTCTAAATGAAGTAATTATTTCTGGTGAGGCCCAATCCACTAGTTTGAAAAAAATTAATGGCCCGGATGACATTCGTAAATTTAAACTTAGGGATGTGAAAATTCAAGATTTAATTCCGGAAGGTTCATTGGTCAAAGAAGGTGACTATGTGGGAAGATTAGATCCCTCAGAGGTGAATGAACAGATATTGGATGCCCAATTAAACTTGGAAACCGCTCAGTCCAAATACACCCAAGAACAGTTGGACACCACCCTGACCCTGAAACAGGAACGAACAGCAATAAAGGATCTGTTATTTGATATCCAAGAAAATAAGTTGGAACTTAAACAGTCTATCTATGAACCTCCCGCCACTATTAAAAAGTTGGAAATAAATATAGAGCGTCTGGAACGTGATCTAAAAGAAAAAACAGAGGATTATAAAATTAAAGAACAGAAAGCCATGGCCAAAATGGTAGAAGTTGGAACGGAAGTCTCTAAGATAAGTAAAATGCTGGAAGAGCTCAGGAATCTTCAAAAATCCTTTACTATACATTCTGATGCCAATGGAATGGTAACCTATGCCAAGAACTGGGATGGATCCAAAAGAAAGGTCGGATCATCCATTAGTATGTGGGATCCTGCCATTGCCACCCTACCAGACCTTACCAAAATGGAATCCAAGACCTATGCCAATGAGGTAGACATCAGAAAGATTAAAAAGGACCTTCCCGTTATTATAGGTTTTGATGCATTCCCGGACGTAACGGTAAAAGGAACCATAACCAATGTGGCCAATGTAGGTGAGGAAAAAAGAGGGTCGGATATTAAGCTCTTTCAAGTATTGGTAAATTTTGATGAAAATAATGATAATGTTAGACCCGGAATGACCACATCCAATAGGATACTGATACATAAGGAGGAAGAAGTACTTATGGTACCTTTGGAAGCCGTATTTTCCCAGGATTCCATAAGTTTTGTTTACGCCAAGTCCGGCTTGTCCATTGATAAAAAGGAAATAGAGATAGGCGAATCCAATCTGGATGTTGTGATTATAAAAAAGGGTTTAAATGAGAATGAAGTTGTATATCTGAGTAAACCGGAAGGAATGGATGAAAAGAGTATTCTGTCCTTGAATTAGATTTATGATAGACAAGATACTTTTGGAACAGATTGTCTCTAATTTCAGAGAAGCCATTCGTGTGGTGACAATCAATAAGGTTAGAACTTTTTTAACAGCATTGGGAATCATTTTTGGTGTTGCAGCCGTAATAACCATGCTGTCTATTGGAAATGGTGCCGAAAAGGAGATTTTGGCACAATTGGAACTCGTAGGAGTAAACAATATTGTGGTGACCCCTATTCCCGATGAAGAGGATGAGAACGCCAGCGAAGACGATGAGGGAGCCAAAGAAACTACCCGGTTTTCAAAAGGATTGGACCTGCTGGATGTGGCCAGTATTGCAAATAATATTCCCACCATAAAAGCCATTAGTCCCGAAATAATTCTGGAGACCTATGTAATCAATAAGGGACGGCAAAATTCGGTTAAATTAATAGGTGTTACCAATTCCTTTTTTCAAACTACTAATATTCATATAGGTAAAGGCAGCAACTTCTCGGATGAGCATTCTGTAAATGCCGCTTCGGTATGTATTATAGGGGAAAAGGTGGAAAAAAAATTATTTCCGGGCGAAAGCGCCATAGGCAAGCAAATCAAAGTCAAGGACGTTTGGCTTCAGGTAATTGGAATAATCGAGGAAAAACTTATTTCGGAAAAAGCCCAGGAAAACTTAGGCATAAGAGATCTGAATCAGGATATTTACATTCCTGTCAAGACCTTTTTGGTCCGATATAAGGATAGAAAGATCATATCCGACGAACCCCTCGATTTTAGTGGCGGAGGAATGATAATTATTGGTGGCGCCAACAATGGCCCCAAGAAAAGGATTCCCAGAGGCAATTACCATCAGTTGGACAAACTAACAGTTCAGGTAAATAATTCCAACGAACTTAAATCGACTGCTGAAGTATTGAGCAAACTCCTTAAAAGAAAACATAATGATGTGTTGGATTTTGAAATAACCATCCCTATTCAATTGCTAAAACAGCAGCAAAAAACGAAACAGATATTCAATATAGTGCTTAGTGTTATTGCGGGCATATCCCTCCTTATTGGGGGTATCGGCATTATGAATATTATGTTGGCCTCAGTTCTGGAACGTACTAAGGAAATTGGTATCATGCGGGCCATAGGAGCTACTAAGCAGGATGTTATCCTACAGTTTTTATCAGAGTCCGTCCTAATAAGCTTAGGTGGCGGAATTATAGGTATAATATTGGGAATTGTGGCATCCTATGGATTGGAATTGGCAACGGGAATAGAAACCATACTTTCCTTGAACTCCATAATTTTATCCTTTTTTGTAGCCACTTTCATAGGGCTTGCGTTTGGAGTTTTGCCCGCAAAGTCAGCTGCCAACAAAAATCCAATAGAGGCCATAAGACGGGAATAAAAAAAACCATGTAGCATTAAACATAAATACCCTCCCCCACTTTATCAATCAAAAAAGTCCAAAATGAGAAAATGTATTTTGCTGTTGTTCCTTTGTTCAAACTTTATTTTAATGGGACAGTCAAAAAAGCTAACACTGACAGAGGCCATTGAAATGGCGAAAAAAAACTCCCCTGAATACCAAGCCGTTCTAAACCAATCACAAGCCAGTTATTGGAAATACAGAACTTATGTGGCCCAATTTTTACCCCAATTTAGATTATCGGCCACTTTGCCGGATTATTCCAAATCCATTACAAGGATTACCAATGACGAGGGTCAGGATATTTTCGTAAATCAAAATCAATCCAGAATAGATGGAACCTTGTCCATAGACCAGCGGGTCCCATTCACTGGAGGTAACCTTTCCCTTAATTCCCAAATCCAAAGAATTGATCGCTTTGGAGCAGATGAAAACAGCAATTACTCCCTGACTCCATTTTCCGTAAATTACTATCAAAATTCCTTGTTCTTTAATCCCTATAAGTGGGACAGGCAAATAGAACCATTGAAATTTGAAGAATCCAAGCGCGAATTTATAGAGCGGATGGAGGATATTTCCCTAAGCAGTTGCCAGCGATATTTTGGATTATTGACCGCTCAAATGAGATTAAAAAATTCCAAGAAAAATTTGGCCACCCAGGATACCCTATTGCAAATTGCAAAAGGGAGGTTCGAAATCGGAAAGATTGCAGAAAATGAACTATTGCAAATGGAACTTGGACATTTAAATTCGAAAAATGAGGTAACAACCAATACCATCCTACTTAAAAGGACTTCTCAGAACCTAGCCCGTTATTTAGAATTGAAAACCGAAGACATAGAACTGTTCATTCCCGAGAAATTGGTAGATTTTGAGGTGAGTGTGCAAACTGCACTGGATGAAGCTACCAACAATAGAAAATCTGTTATCGAATTTAGAAGAAGACGTTTGGAGGCGGAAAGAAATCTTGCCCAAATAAAAGGTAACAATAGGTTGGAAATTAATGTTAATGCCAATTTTGGATTAAATAAACGTGCCGAGGATTATGATGCCTTGTTTCAGGATTATGATAGACAACAAAGGGTAATGGTAAGGTTAGGAATTCCCATTTTTGATTGGGGCGTGTCCAAATCCGAAAGAAAAATGGGAGAAGCCGATTTAGGTTTGGTAGAAACAAACATTAAACAGGAACAGCAGGCTTTTGAACAAGAAATTTTCCTGCATATATTGAATTGGTCCAGCAAACGCGATTTTCTGGCAACCTCGGAAAAGGCCAAAGAGATTGCCATTAAGCGCTATCAAATTACCAAGGAGAGATATGTTCTGGGAAAAATTACCATTACCGATCTAAATTTGGCACAACAAGAAAAAGATAAGGCCGAGATTGATTACCTAAATTCTTTGGAAAATTTTTGGACGGATTATTATACCTTGAGAAAACTAACACTTTACGATTTCATCAATGACAAAAAGATCGAGGCAGAAAATATAATTTTGGATTAAAAGCTTATATTTTAAAGGAACAAACCTAACAACCGATATCCTTATTTTCAGGGCAGAAAAAAGATTTTATAAGTAAGGGCCAAACAGTTTAGGTTTTGTATTTAGTTTTCATAATTTTATCTTTTAAAATAATACTGGATGACCATTACACAACTGCAATATGTACTAGCCGTAGCCGAGTACCAAAATTTTACTTTGGCAGCCGAAAAAAGCTTCGTTACCCAACCTACCCTAAGTATGCAAGTACAAAAATTGGAGGATGAATTGGACATTTTGCTTTTCGACAGAAGTAAAAAACCCATAACCATAACGGAAGTGGGAGCGAAAATTGTGGCACAGGCTAAGAATATTGTCAATGAGGCCAACCGTATCAAAGATATTGTGGACCAAGAAAAGGGATTTATAGGTGGGGAGTTTACCTTGGGTATCATTCCGACAATTATGCCCACCTTATTGCCCATGTTCCTGAGGACCTTTATTAAAAAATATCCTAAGGTAAACCTGATCATAAAGGAGCAAAACACAGAAAATCTAATCCGTAATTTACAAGATGGCCATATTGATGCGGCCATTGCAGCTACGCCTTTAGAAATTGAATATATAAAGGAGCGCCCGCTGTACTATGAACCTTTTGTAGGGTATGTCCCCCCTAACCACCGATTGGGGAAAGTGTCCGAATTGACTCCAGAAGATCTGGAAATTTCAGATGTATTGCTCTTGAGGGACGGACACTGTTTTAGGGATGGGGTAATAAATTTATGCAATGCCTCCAAAAACCATCAAGAAGATCACTTTCAATTGCAAAGCGGTAGTTTTGAAACCTTGATCAACCTATCCAACGAAGGTTTGGGTATGACGCTCCTGCCCTTCCTTAACACAATAGAACTGGATGAAAAAAAGAAGCAAAACCTAAAATTCTTTAAAAATCCATCACCTGCAAGGGAAGTAAGTCTTATTTATCATAAAAGTGAGCTCAAAATACAGATTACCGAGGCATTATATGACGTTATCGCCAGTGTGGTAAGAGGTGCTATTGCCTTTCAGGATGTAAAGATTGTTAGCCCATTAAACAAATAGTTATTCCATTTTTCGATATTTATAAGAACATTCCTCAATACAGCCAACATTGGATAGAATAAGATCTCCTTCTGAGAAGTTCATATTAAAATTGGTTTCGATTGAATTGTTTTCACAGTGATATCTCAATGTTAATATTTGGGCATTTGTACTGAAGATTCCATTAACAATGCCACCACAAGCCTTCTCGTTATGGGTATAAGATCCATTTGCCTTAAATTCAAATATAGATCCATTGGTTACCATTGTCCAATTCTCAACAATGTCTCCAGGACTAATTTTTGTAGCTTCCAATTGCCATTTTCCGAGGAGCTCATTGGTAATCAATGGCAAGGTATCTTCGTCCTTTCCACAACTCAAAATGAATAGGACAAAAACGTAGGTTAAATATTTCATATATATAAAATTGGGGGTCCACCTTATATACGGTTGAATTAAGCAAAAAAGTTGTTTTGGGACAACACAATTATAAAAATAACTACATGCAATACGCTTAAGAAGCTATAAAAAAAGCCACCTTTTAAGGGTGGCTCGTATTTAAGCTTTTAAATAAAGTAAGCTTTGTTGTAGTTCCGGCTTGTCAAAAATAAATTGTTTTAACCAGAGTTTTAGTTCTTCTATTTCAAATGGTAATAGTCTTGTTACTGCTTTTTCTAGTTCCTTGCAAAATAACTTTGTATCAAAACTAACCTTTTGCAGTACGGTTTTAGTGTACTCTAACATAGCTCTTGCCATATTTCAAAATAATTTTAGGTTGCTTGGACTAAGATAACCAATAAAAGGTATATATTATTGCTGTCTTTCCGTTAAATAATAGATAAAAGGATGTTAAAGTCGATGAACGAACAATTACCAATGCCCTATTCCTGTAAAATAAGTATGCTTAAACCCTTAGTTTTTATTTGTTTTTCCATAATCTTTTTAGGTTGTAAAACACTTCCCAACAGTAAGTTATCCAAAGAAATTAATAAACAGCTAAGCTCAGATGCAACCATCAATTACTTCCAAGGTGTTTTAGTTTATGACCCAGTAAAAAATGATACCGTGTATAGCCTTAATAGCCAAAAACTTTTTACTCCCGCCAGTAATACCAAAATAATTACATTATATACTTCCCTTAAAACATTACCGGATAAGATTCCGGCCCTAAAATATGTTGTTAAAAATGACACCCTTTATATGGAGGGTACGGGCGACCCTTCGTTGTTACATCCCTACTTCGGGGACAGTTCTGCCATAAAATTGGCCCAGGAATACGATAATATATCACTCTACTTGAATAATTTTAAGGATAGTAGGTTTGCACCCGGTTGGGCATGGGAGGATTATGACCAATATTTTAGTCCTGAAAGAAACGGTTTACCCTTATACGGCAATGTTGTAACTATTTCCAATTATGAGGACTTAAAGGTTACACCAGGCCATTTCCAAGATCAAGTAGTACCAATTGACTATAGTATAAATAGGGAATTAAACAACAATACCTTTTATTATGATACACATAGAAAGGATACTTTGGAGAGCCCTTATATAGTAGATAGCACCCTCACCAAAAAACTGTTGGAAACGGTGCTTCTTAAAAAAGTGAATATTGTACAAAAAATGCCCGATACAGAAAAACAAATATTGTACAGTGTTCCTTCAGATTCCGTGTACAAAAGAATGATGCAGCTAAGTGATAATTTTCTCGCGGAACAATTATTGATTTTAAGTTCCTCCACCCTTTCAGATACCTTAAACAGTGCTAAGGCCAGAAAGTATGTTTTGGATAATTTTTTACAGGAACTTAAACCACCACCACGATGGGTGGATGGTTCCGGCCTTTCACGGTACAATCTGTTTACCCCGGAAACAATGGTATATGTGCTGAATAAAATGTACCGCGAAATACCGAGGGAACGGCTTTTCAACTTTTTCCCTGTTGGTGGCCTATCCGGAACTTTAAAAGACCAATTCAATGGAGGGAACATCCCCTATATTTACGCCAAAACAGGGTCGCTGGGCAATAATTATTGCCTTAGCGGATATTTGATAACGCGTTCAGGAAAGACCTTGATATTTAGTTTTATGAACAATCATTTTACAAAGAGCAACGCGGAGGTAAAACAACAAATGCAATCCATTTTCGAAATGATCAGGGATAATTATTAACCCAAGACCTTACTTTCATTAACATGCTTCCCAAATTTCAACAACAAGAGACTAAGTTTTTGGGGCAATATGAGTCTCGCAAAATGGTTTTTGGGGATTGTTAAAATAATAATTTTGGAATGCTCCGTCCGAGAGCTTAAAATCCCCAAAAGGCAATACCTTGGTCACCAAAGGTTTTGTAAAACGCTCGTTAAAAATCTGTAAAGCCACTTTGGACGTTTCAAAATCCAATGGGTTAAAAGTATAAATAGCAGACCGATATTTACTCCGCATACTGTGATTGGAAGTCGATTTATGGGTATGCAGATGTATCAAAATTAAGTCTTCGAGGGCGATGGATTTTGGATCGTAATGCACAATTACAGCTTCGGAAAAGGAAGATTCTTCCCCTTTCGAAGCCACAAAGCCCTGTTCTACCATTTCAACTCCCTTCAGGGACTGGTAAACCGCCTCGGTACACCAATGGCATCCACCTCCAAAGGCAATTTTATGATTTGTTTCCATAATGGATTAGTCGCAAAGCTAATTGGAAAATAACTCCTGAATTTTAGCATATTGGAGTAACATTATTGTTTTTGCATCCTTTATTTCCCCAGTAACCATCATGGCCAGTGCTTTGTCAAAGGGAATTTCCAACACTTCAATATTTTCCGTTTCGGAATCTGCTCCGCCACCATCGCTCACTTTCATTTTTTCTTCATAAGATCCTATAAAAAAATACAGGATCTCGGTCACGGAACCAGGAGACATATAGGATTCGAATACCTTTTCCACCTGATCCAATTTATATCCTGTTTCCTCCTCTGTCTCCTTTTTGATGCAGTCCTCCGGGTGGTCACCATCCAACAGTCCGGCACACACTTCTATCATCATGCCTGACTCGTTGCCATTGATGTACGTTGGCATTCTAAACTGCCTTGTAAGGATAACCGTCCCCTTCCTTTTGTTGTACAATAGGATAGCCGCACCATTACCCCTGTCATATGCTTCCCTGGATTGGGCTTCCCAGCTACCCTCCTTTTTTAGATAATCAAAAGTTATCTTTTCAAGCTTATACCAATTATCGGATAATAGTTCCCGGTTGATGTTTTTTACTTTATTGCTTTTCACTTTTGGGAAGGTTATTTATTAATTTCATACAAATCTAGGGATTTATAAGCCCTTGCCAACGGTATGGAATAAATTATATCTTGTTTTGATGATGAATTTTTCTATTGGTTTATGATTAATGAATTGCCTTGTCACTTCGGCATAAGTCCCATTTTCAGGGAGACTTAGCTCATGACATTACTGTTTTAAGGGATTACGTAAACCAGAGTTATGCTTGGCTGAACCTTTGGTTTCTAATATTCAATTCAAATATCTGGATTGGTTTTAACTACAAATATTCTTAATGAAAAGATTTGTCCTTCATCATTAAATTTTTGAACCTTCATTTGACTGAATTCTGAATGCTCGCCACTAAAACTAGCTAACTGTAAATAGGGGCATTCAATTTTTTAAAGGCGAAGCTTATACAGTTACCGCCTTGTTGAGATACCTTCTAAAAGGAAGCATTTCCAAATAAACTGAAATTACCTTCTCCATAAAATTAGCTTGTAATATTTCCTTTTGGGTCAAAGGATGCATTACAGCAAAGGTTTTATTACGCAATAGATCTATATGTGGATGGTCATTGGGAAACCCTTTAGGGGCTTTCTTTAAGGTTTCGTCCGCTACCAATTCCCCAAAAGTTTCCTTAAAAGATTTTTTGTTCAGAATTTTTTTGAGTTCTTCTCCGTCATAATCAATGGCCTCACGAATACTTCTTAAGGTTTTGGGGTCAGGTCTCCAAATTCCACCGGCCAACATGGACTGACTAAGTCCAATCTCAATATAAAAGTCACCCGTATTGGGAGCCTTATCCAGTCCAGCCCCAAAATGGTCCTTGTAGGTAGGTTTATTTGGATGGAACATCAAATTATTATTGATACGATTTATCCCTTTTTTGCCTGGCGTACTATAGTATTCATTATCTACGGCGGCCAACGCAAGATCCAAATCATTTAACCATCCTATATAATCGTCCCTAACTTCTTTGTACCATTTTCTATTTTGATCCATCCATTCCTTGGAGTTGTTCTGGTTGAGCTCGGTCAGAAATTGAAACAGGGAAGTAAAATTCATTTTTTTAGGAGATGTTATTATAGGTAATACCAAGGTTCTATAGCTTTACTAAAATCGGTTATCTCCATCCAATAGGTCACCCAAGCCACCTAAAATACTTCCTTCTCCCTTATCTTTTCCTCCTCTTGGAAGGGATGCCAAGATCCTTCCGGCCAGTCGACTAAAAGGCAATGACTGAATATAGACGGTGCCAGGTCCCCTTAATGTGGCGTAAAACAATCCTTCACCACCAAAAATGGTATTTTTAATCCCCCCAATAAATTCTATGTCATAATCCACATCTTTCGTAAAACCAATAATACAGCCAGTATCCACTTTTAAGGTTTCGCCTGGGCCCAATATTTTTTTGGCAGTGGTTCCGCCAGCATGTACAAAAGCCATTCCATCTCCTTCCAATTTTTGCATGATAAATCCTTCTCCTCCAAAAAGTCCACGGCCTAGTTTTTTTGAAAATTCAATACCCACCGAAACTCCTTTAGCTGCACATAAAAAGGCATCTTTCTGACAAATAAATTTTCCTTGAAATTCAGTGAGGTCTATCGGAATAATTTTTCCAGGATAGGGAGAAGCAAAACTAACTTGCTTTTTTCCTTGACCTATATTTAAAAATGCGGTCATAAATAGGCTTTCTCCTGTCAGCAAACGCTTGCCCGCCGAGAACAATTTCCCTAAGACACTGTTGTCCTGATTGGATCCATCCCCAAAAATTGTATCCATCTTAATGTCGGAATCCATCATCATAAAACTGCCAGCTTCGGCCACAACGGCTTCCTGCGGATCCAATTCAATTTCAACATATTGCATTTCCTCACCATATATCACATAGTCTATTTCGTGTGCATTCATTTTCTTAAGATTTTTAGTTTTATACTTATTAATGGGTTATTGGTAACCAAAAATGCCGTTTTGTTACATTGGCTCACTACTTCCCTAATTCATTAATCCATTACTTAGACAACACAATGGAACATTAATTGACTATCCCATTGATTCATTGATTCATTGATTCATTGATTCATTGATTCATTGATTCATTGATTCATTGATTCATTGATTCATTGATTCATTGGTACATTGGTACATCGGTACATCGGTACATTGGTACATTGGTACATTGGTACATTAAGAAATTAGCACATTGGACCATTACCCCTTAGCCTTCAGGGTCCATTCAAAATTAAAGGTGGAAACTACAATTCCCTCCTCATTAACCCCAACTGATTTCATCCAAACGGTCTGTCCCTCACCTGTTGCAATAGTTTTCTTTATGGCATCTGAAATAAGATGGCCATCTGTACAGGTAAAGGTGATTTTACCGGTGGCTTTCTTGGAAAAATTGGCATTATTGTTTGCCACCAGCATCGAAATATTCTTCCCACTTTCCCTAATCTGGTTCATTACCATGGCTCCGGTTGTTAATTCCGCTGCCATTCCTTGGACCGCCCAGAACAACGATTTAAAGGGATTTTGATTGATCCACCTATGTCTAACGGTCACAATGGCTTTTTTTTCATCAATATACCTTAATCGTACTCCTGTCCACCAAACGGCGGGTAACTTAAAAAAGCTGAACATGTTAATTTTACTTGCATCGGATGCCATATGTCTTGTTTAATTTACTTCAAAAGTATGTAAATTGTACGAACTATTAAATGTTAATTTATTGTTAAATTTTAGTACTTTGTTTTGCATAGTACCTTCTTTTAGATATATATTTGCATAGGAAGTTATTAGGTGTCGCAATACATCTTTATAAAATCACTTAGCAAAGGACCCTAATTTAGACCCTCACGCTACGTAAAATTAGTTCTTACTCTATCATAGAATTGAACACATATAATAAAACTTTGGATCACTAATTAAAAGGCCATGACTGAAACTCTAAATAAACAAGAAAAAAATTTGTCGGCTATAATACACGCCTCCACTTTTTCCAAATACTTTATCCCGTTTGGGAATTTTCTGCTACCATTAATACTTTGGACAGCGTACAAGAAAGATTATGGTTTCGTAGACCAAAATGGCAAACAGGCCCTTAATTTTCAGATCAGTCTATTACTGTATTCCATTATACTGGGTATTTTCACTATTCCATTTTTAATTGGAATTATTCCAGAAATTTTACATCAGGGCGATTTTGGTTTTGCACAGTTCAATAACCTAAATGGATTTAATTTTGATTTTCACCAACTAAAATTAGGCAAACTCCTTTGGCCTTTGGGAATAGCAGGAGTTGCGCAGTTAGGACTTTTTTTAGTGAATATAGTCTATACCATAATAGCGACCATTCGTACGAGTGAAGGGCAAAATTTTAAATACCCCATAAGTATACAATTTATAAAATAAGACTTAATACAAATTAGTACTCATCACACTAATTCCGGAGTTTATTCATCAAATCAATAAAAATTAAAAAACTAGAATGCGGTCATCAAAAAAACGAACAGTCAAATTATTATAATCATGCAACTATGAATATTGAAAATACAAAAGCACAGATGCGCAAAGGAGTCCTGGAGTACTGTATACTTTCCGTCCTTAACGGAGAGGACAAGTATACCTCTGAAATCCTGGACACCTTAAAGGACGCTAAAATGCTAGTAGTAGAGGGTACCATTTATCCATTGCTAACAAGACTAAAAAATGCGGGACTTCTTAATTATCGTTGGGAAGAATCTACTTCAGGCCCCCCAAGAAAGTACTATACCTTAACAGAAACAGGCAAACTTTTTCTAAAAGAACTGGATACCACCTGGGATGAATTAAGAAATGCGACAAACCTCGTAACCAAAACAAAAAACAACTAAAAAATGAACAAGACAATAAATATAAATCTGGCCAATTTATTCTTCCATATAGATGAAGTAGCCTATACGAAACTTCAACGCTATTTAGAGGCCATAAAACGTTCTTTCGCCAATACCAGTGGTAGTGACGAGATTATAGCGGATATAGAGGCCAGAATTGCCGAACTCTTCCATGAAAAAATGGAAAACGAAAGACAGGTAATTACGGAAAAGGAAGTGGACGAGATTATAAGCATAATGGGACAACCAGAAGATTATATGGTTGATGAGGATATTTTTGAAGATCAACCAAAAACATCCAAAAACCCAGGACGTGTAAGGAAACTTTATCGGGACATTGACAATAAATATATTGGAGGGGTATCTGCCGGCTTGGGACATTATTTTGGTATAGACGCCCTATGGGTTCGATTGTTATGGATTTTACTGACCATATTTAGTTGGGGAGGATTTGTTTTTATCTACGGTCTATTATGGATTTTAATTCCCGAGGCAGTTACTACTGCCCAGAAGCTGGACATGCGCGGTGAAGCCGTTAACATAAGTAATATTGAAAAAAAAGTAAAGGAAGGTTTTGATGACGTAGCCGAAAAGGTGAAAAACGTGGACTATGAAAAAGTGGGAACCAAAGTAAAAGATAGTAGCAAGAGCTTCTTTAACGCCATTGCCGATATTATCATGTTTTTTTTTAAGATCATTGGCAAATTTATTGGGATTATCCTGATCATAATCGGTGCGTCTGGAATTGTTGCCTTATTCGTTGGTCTTTTTACAGTGGGAATTTTAGATATTATACACCTTCCAGGAATAGATTTTTATTATATGGTGAACTCTACCAATACCCCGGTATGGCTGGTCTCCCTATTAGGATTTTTCGCCATAGGAATTCCCTTCTTTTTTCTCATGTACCTAGGCCTTAAGATTTTAGTGAACAACCTGAAATCGATCGGTAATATTGCAAAATTTACACTTTTGGGACTGTGGTTAATAGCCATAATCCTACTCACCGTATTCGGGATAAGACAAGCTGCTGCCCACGCCTACACTGGTAATGTTTCCGTAGAAAAGGAACTGGTATTCCAGCAACCAGACCAACCCATAAAGATCCGTATAAAACCCTCTGACCTAGGAAATAACGGCAATGACATAGGTATCAACGGGGTTGTACTGGATTACACCGAAAATGGTGAAGAAGTACTGTTGTCGGAAGATGTGCGTCTCAACATAAAAACGTCAAGGGACTCCATAGCGCGAATTGAGATTCGTAAAAATTCCAATGGGAATTCTTTTAAAAACGCCACAGAGACTGCGGGTAAAATCAACTATGATTATGCCATTCAAGACAATACTTTAATATTTGACGATTTTTTGACTACTGCCAAGGAGAATAAATATAGGGACCAAGAAGTAAGGATATATCTATATCTGCCCATTGGTGCAAAAATAAAATTCGACAAATCCCCTCAAAACTGTTGGATAATTAGAGTCAATAACGATAAAAATATGGACGGATGTGAAATTACCAAATACGCATGGCAGATGGATGAAAATGGGGAATTACAATGTTTGGATTGTCCAGATATTATGGAAGACCATGATGATGATGATAATAATGGTAAAATTATCATCAATGAAGATGGTGTAGACATAGATATAAAAGGAGATGGAGACAATTTTAAATTAAAAATCGATGAAAAGGGAGTTCAGTTCAAAACCAATGAAAGTAAAAAAATGGAAATAAAAAAAGATACAATTCAGTAGGCTCTTGTAACAGCTCAGTAATTTATAGTGTGTTTAAAGAAACCTAATTAATATTTTTAATTAAACATTAAATATCATCATTAATCAATCCTTGAATGGCGCTACCCCCCTGGTGCATATTTCGAGCCAAAAAAAACAACAATCATGACAACACTAGCAAGAATTACCATCACCCTTATCTTGGCAATTTTGTTTTCTTCCTGCGGTTTCGATATTAATATTGGAAACGGTAAGAAGGGAAATGGAATTGTAGAAGAAGACCATCGTGCCGTAAACTCGGAATTCACCTCAGTTTCAGCCTCGGAGGGCTTGGATGTTTATGTTACCCAAGGCAATGACTTCGATATAGTAGTTGAAGCCGATGAAAATGTAATAGACCTTATTGGAACGGATGTCAAAAATGGAACCTTGCGAATTCATGCCATAGAAAATATCGGCAGGGCTACCAAAAAAGTTTACGTAACCTTACCAGTAATTACTACTTTGGAAACTTCCAGTGGTGCCAGTCTCATTACCAAAAATGCAATTAGGGCACAAAACATTGATTTGAGCGCCAGCAGTGGTTCCAGTTTACAAATTAAGGATTTAAGGGCAGAAAAAGTAACAGCGGATTCAAGTAGTGGGGCCGACATTAAAGTGGTTGGTGAAACAGAAGCCCTTTACAGCAATGCCAGTAGTGGCTCTGGCATTAAAGCAGAGAATTTAACCACTGCAAAATGTGAAGCCAGGGCCAGTAGTGGTGCGGGAATTACCGTAAACGTATCCGAATCCTTAATGGCAAAGGCTAGTAGTGGCGGAGATATTCGCTATACCGGCACGGCGAAAGTAGAACATAAAAAGTCGAGCTCTGGCACCGTCAGTGCCTTGTAAATTCCCTGCATGGCCCTAGTAGCAACCGTATGTAACATATGTTAATAAAACCCATTGAGATTTCAATGGGTTTTGACTTTCCAATACATCTGCTTTCTTTATATTAGTTCTATAATTTGTGGTATGAAAATAAAGATTAAAAAATACGTACTTCCCTTAAAACACACTTTCAGTATTTCCAGGGAATCCCATGATTTTCAAGATTCTATGGTCGTTTCCCTGGAACTTGATGGTAAAACTGGCTATGGAGAGGCAACTTCCAACCCCTATTACAAAATAACCTTTGAAACCATGAGGGCAGAGATTGAAAATGTTAGAAAGGAGATCGAGCAATTCAATTTTAAGGAACCGGAAGCATTCCATTCTTTCCTCGTTTCAAAAAATCTAAGCAATTTTGCCATTTGCGCATTAGATCTTGCCGCCAATGATTTGTACGGAAAAATACAAGCTAAGCCTCTGTATGAGTTATGGAATACGGACAACAGTTCTTACCCAATAACCAATTATACCATAGGATTGGACTCCATTGAAAAAATGGTGGTTAAGATAAAAGAAATGCCATGGCCCATATACAAAATTAAACTTGGCTCTGACAGGGACGTGGAAATTGTAGGGGAATTGCGCAAACATACGGATGCTATTTTTAGGGTAGATGCCAATTGTGCCTGGACAGCCGAAGAAACCATCATAAATGCCCCTTATTTAAAGGAATTGGGCGTGGAGTTTATTGAGCAGCCCCTGAAAGCCGATGATTGGGAAGGCATGGAAAAGGTAGTGCATGAAAGTGTTCTGCCCATTATAGCCGATGAAAGCTGTATTGTGGAATCCGATGTGGAAAAATGTGGCCTTCATTTTACGGGCATCAACATTAAATTGACCAAATGTGGTGGACTCACCCCGGCAAGACGTATGATTGCGAAGGCCAAGGAAATGGGACTTAAGGTAATGGTAGGTTGTATGACGGAATCTACGGTGGGCATATCTGCCATAGCCCAACTAATTCCACAATTGGATTATGTGGATATGGACGGCGCCATGTTACTAAAAGAGGATATAGCTGACGGAGTTATTATTCAGGACAATGGAAAAGTAATCTTTCCTACACTTGGTGGAAGTGGAATAAGCTTACGATAATGACTTTTTATATCGATGGATTCCCGGGCAGGGAAATAGAGCTGGACCAGAAGAAATACTTGTATTTTGGAGGAACCTCCTATCTAGGACTACAGACGGATGAAACTTTTCAGGAAATCTATATATCCAATATAAGGAAATATGGTACAAATTACGGAGCTTCCAGAAAATCCAATATCCGAATTTCTATTTATAAGGAGGCCGAACAACATTTATCCCGGTTAGTAGGAAGCCCGGCCTGTATCAGCTTATCATCCGGATATTTGGCAGGACAACTCGTGAGACAAACTATGGATTCCAAGGCATATAGGCTATTCTATGCCCCAAATACCCATTCCGCACTCTATTCCTCAAATCCTGGCATATCCAAACTTAAACCTTACGTAACGTTCACCGCCTTGAATATAGCCGTCAGGGGTCATTTGGAAGCCGATCAAGAAACCACACCAGTGGTGTTTTTGGATGCCTTAGATTTTTCCGGATCTAACTATCCATATTTTGAGGGATTAAAAATGCTGCCATTGGAAAATATCATTCTAGTAGTAGATGATTCTCACGGAATTGGAATTGTCGGTAACAATGGGGGTGGTGTTTTTCGCATTATACAGGGTTTAAATCCAAAGGAATTGATCGTTTGTTGCTCATTGGGAAAGGGTTTTGGGATACAGGCAGGTGCCATTTTTGGATCTAGAATCCGTATGGAACAATTGGCGGACACTCCGTTCTTTGGAGGTGCAAGTCCGGCTGCACCTGCTGCCATGGCCAGCATTATTGATGGCAGTGAAATTTTCAAAGAAAAAAGGAATATCCTAAAAAATAATATTGGCTTATTCAGGTCCAAAATAAAAGCGTTGGATAAGTTTAAGTTTATGGAAGAACATCCTGCCTTTAGTTTTAATGATGAGGAACTCACCAAATATCTGAAGGACCAAAATATAGTGGTGACCAGTTTTAGATACCCAGATGAAGAATCCACTCTTATGAGCAGAATCGTGATCAGCGCACATCACACAAAGGATGATATCCTTTTATTGTGCAATCTTTTAAACTCATATTTCTAAAAGAGAATCGGCCATCCTTCACAACTTTCCATGAAATTCACAATGGTCGTTCGCACATTCAATCTACTTTAATATGAGTTAAATACATTGAAAAGGAATTTAAAAACAATTTGATCATGAATTCTTCACTGGTTTAATTATTCATAAAAACAGGTAAAAACAGAACATCGAACTAACCAAATGTGAATTTTTTAAAAAACACCCTGTTCTGTAAGTATTTGTCACAAAATTAGAATCCAAAATCATTTTTATTTGATTCTTTTTTAACATAAGCTTGGTTTAAGATGTTAATAATCCAAAAAAGTTGTAACTTATTAGTATCTAAACTCATAAATAATATAATCATGAAAAAAATACTTGGAATAGTTTTCTTGATGCTATTTTTGGTGTCCGCCACCCAAATTGCATCTACAAAAATTCAAAACCCCAATACTCTTGAAGGTACATGGGAATTAGTAAGTTTTAACAATTACGATGGTAACGATGTGGTTAAAACCATACCGCCAACAGATGGCTACCGTCAAATTAAAATGTATTATAATGGAAAGGTAATGTGGACGCGTTATGTTCCTAAAGACTCTATTGAATGGTTTGGGTACGGCTCCTATGTGGCAACAGATAGTACCTTGACAGAAAAATTGGAATACATGTCATCATCAATGAGAAAAGTTGCCAATGAAAATATGGAATGGCATATGGAACTCCAATTGGAAGGTGATAAATACAGCCAAATCTTTACTGATGCGGATGGAAATCGCATTAATTCAGAAAACTATAAGCGTCTAAACTAATATTGTATTGCAACTATTTCAATAAAGGATCTTAGATATTTGGTATATACCAAATAAAAAACAATCTGTAGCTGGATAAGAATTCCAAATACAGATTGTTTTTGTTTCCCCTCAACTAATTTGGAGGTGAGCATTGAGAAATACCCTATAAATGATTTTGGACTAAGCTTCCTGATGGGTTTCAATGGTAGCTAAATATCTTTCAGCGTCCAAGGCAGCCATACAACCTGTACCAGCAGCTGTAACCGCCTGTCTATATTCTTTGTCCTGAACATCGCCACTAGCAAAAACTCCTGGCTTACTTGTTTTGGTAGATTTGCCTTGGGTAATTAAATACCCTGTTTCATCCATTTCCAATTGTCCCTTAAAAATATCCGTATTTGGTTTGTGACCAATGGCAATAAAAAGTCCTGTAATGGCAATATCCTCTTTTTCTCCAGTGACATTGTTGACCATTCTTAATCCTTCTACTACTTGATCTCCCAAAACGGTGTCCACTTCGGTATTGTAACGAATTTCAATATTGTCCAAGCTGTTCACCCTATGTTGCATTGCTTTTGAAGCGCGCATTTCATCCCTTCTTACCAACATAGTAACCTTTTTACAAATATTGGCCAAATAGGACGCCTCTTCAGCGGCAGTATCCCCTGCCCCAACAATGGCTACATCCTGTCCTTTATAAAAGAATCCGTCACATACCGCACATGCAGATACTCCTCCGCCACGTAATTTTTGCTCACTGGGAATACCCAAATACTTTGCTGTAGCACCTGTAGAAATAATTACTGTTTCTGCCTCTATAATCTTATTGTCGTCTATGGTAACCTTATGGATGCCACCTACTTCATCACTGAAATCCACAGCAGTAGCCATACCAATGCGTACCTCGGTACCAAATCTTTCGGCCTGCTTTTGTAATTGAATCATCATCGTGGGGCCGTCCACTCCATCTGGATAACCCGGAAAGTTATCGACCTCCGTTGTAGTGGTCAATTGTCCGCCTGGTTCCATTCCTGTATACAAAACAGGTTTTAAATCTGCCCTAGCCGCATATATTGCTGCAGTATAGCCTGCAGGTCCCGAACCAATAATCAACGTTTTTAAACGTTCTATTTTTTCTGCCATAATCAAAGTCTTCATTACTAATTAGAAAACAAAAGTAGGATTTTCAATAAAAAACTTACATCAAAAGTTATAAAAAGTTATTATAAATGAAGTGGCTTAAACTATGGACTGTTAAACCATCTGACTTAATGTTGTGTTTTTGCTGTAAAAATGGAAATTCTTCCTTCACCCAACTCCTTTGGACATCCAATAACGGGCTCTCAACATTATTGTACACAAATTTTCAAGCCAGAGTCTCGATGCAAAGCATCGACTTTTAAAGTCTAATTTTATAAATTATTGGATTTTGGCCTTCTTTCTTATACCGGTAAATAAATTAAGCCAAAACCCATTGAGTATACAATAACACCCATGGGTTAAGCACCAATATAACTATACCCTTTAATGATAAGGCAATACCAAGAACGGTATGGTAGTATGGAATCCAATTTGGTTTATGACCGGTTTTAGAAAGAGATTTTCGAGAAAACTATGCTTATTCTTTACCATTACCAGCATTTGTGCATGCTGTTCCGATTGAATACTATTGATTGCCTCAATGATTCCCTGATCTGGAAGTTCATGAAACTTATGTTTAGCTTCCGAAAGTAAATCAGCCAATTTCCTCTTGTTACTTTCCTCCTTTTCGTTAAGTTCATAACTGGTACAGACATGCATAATATCCATGGTAGATTTATGGATGGCGGAAATAAACAATACTTCCTTGAGTAGAGCGGAACTATAATCAATTTCATAGTCTGTTGGAAATAGGATGTTTTTGGGAATCTCGAAATTATAATCATAAGGAATGGCCAATACTGGACATTTAGCCCTTTTAATGGTATGTACAGTACTACTGCCCAAAAATATTTCCTTTGCTCCCGTAGCACCTTGGGTTCCCATAATTATAAGGTCTATTTCCTTTCTTTCCACAAGTTCATCTATGGCCTCCATCAGTACACTGAAAGCACTATAGGTTATAAAATTATGTTTTGGGTTATTATGACTTGCTACGATTTTCAATTTTAACTCCTCCAATCTTTTTTCAGAATCTGTACGGTAGATGTCTCCCAATCCCAATTGTCCAGGACTATGTAATAAATATTCTGACTGATAAATGGCCGGTGTATAGGTATGCAGCAGATAAAAAGTACAATTCTCACTCTTAAGCAAACGTACCGCATAGGAAATTGCCCCGTAGGCATTATCCGAAAAATCTGTGGGTATTAATATTTTTTTCATTTGAATATTTTTAAGTGCATAAAAAGTACAATTGTATATAGGTTTTAACCTCTAATTCATACATCCTTAAAATCCACTTTGGAATGAATTAATGATTATCTTAATACAGATATTATTCATTGTCACTTTTACATAAGTTTCTATTAAATTTAAGGAATAATATGGAACGTGATATGATTTTCATCAGTTGAATCAACGATCGTTTTAAATAATTTTGCCACATGCAACTGGTCCCATTGGAATTTTCGAAATTGGAGAAGTAAGCATTTCAAATGAAAATGCTTTTTATAAGATCGGTTGAACAAACACTTAAGTGTAAAGTATAAATAACGGACAGGTGAATTTTATAGACTATTACAAAATATTGGGCTTGGACAAAGGTGCCAGCCAAAGCGACATCAAAAAAGCGTACCGTAAATTGGCCCGAAAACACCATCCGGATGTTAATCCAAACGATAAAGAGGCTGAAAAGAAATTTAAGGAAATTAATGAAGCCAACGAAGTATTGGCCGACCCTGAAAAGCGTAAAAAATACGATAAGTACGGCAAGGATTGGCAGCATGCAGAAGAATTTGAAAAGGCACAATCATCACAGGGCTCCAATTACAGTAGAGGCAGGAGAAGTACTGCACAAAAATATGGAGAACAGGATTTCTCGGATTTTTTCGAATCTATGTTTGGAGGTTCCAGTAGTTTTTCCGGAAGAGGTCAGGCACGTTTTCGAGGTCAGGATCTAAATGCTGAATTAAAATTACATATAAGTGATGTTTTTAAGACCCACAAGCAGACGCTAAATGTAAATGGTAAGAATATCAGGATTACGGTCCCTGCGGGAATCGAAAATGGGCAAACCATAAAAATTAGCGGACATGGGGGACCTGGTCACCAAGGAGGGCCCAATGGCGACCTATATATTACCTTTGGAATCATAAACGATACTCCCTTTAAAAGGGATGGTAACGATTTGTATACTTCTGTAAACCTAGACTTATATACTGCCTTATTGGGAGGTGAAATAATGGTGAATACTTTTGACGGACAAGTAAAACTAAAAGTTAAACCAGAAACGCAGAACGGCACCAAAATAAAATTAAAAGGCAAGGGCTTCCCCGTGTACAAAAAAAATGATGCCTATGGAAATCTATATATTACCTATAACCTTGTTACCCCTACCAATTTAACGCAAAAGGAAAAAGATTTATTTAAGGAACTGGCAGAGCTAAGAAAATAATAATGTATACGGATAGAGAAACTTGCCTTAGGCATTAAGTATTCCCTATCCAAAATTTAATCGCATGGAAAAGGATTATATATTAATTACCGACTTCTGTTTAAGTCATAATATTGAAACACATTTCGTGATGGAACTTTATGAATATGGCCTGGTAGATGTTATTATTAAAGAAAATGTACGTTATCTCCCCATTCAACAATTGCCCAAAGCGGAAAAAATAATTAGGCTCTATTCCGATCTGGATATCAATTTGGAAGGCATAGCCGTTATTACCCAACTTCTTAACAAAATTGAAAAAATGCAGGATGAAATTACCCATCTCAAAAACAGGCTGGACCTTTATGAATAAGACCAAGACCACAGATGGAGCAAGTTTCAATCCGATAGCAAACGCAATATAAATTTCCCTAAATCCCTAAGAGTTCAAAAAAATGAATTGGAAAATAAATAGCTCAACTGATTTAAATCATTTTACATAATGTGTTGGATCCCTAAATTTGAAATAGGTAATCCCAATCCCTGATGCCATGACAACACTGATTAAAGTTGAACAATTTATTTCTGAAGAAAATAAAAGTATTATAACAAGAAATCTTAGCCGGATTTTGGATTTAAGAATTTTGGACATTGATATTATTAACAAAACAATCTCCCTAGTATATAATAACCCCTTTGTGTTGGACAAGGCCAAAAAAGAACTTGGCCGAGTTGGATATTCCCTTCAAAACACTCCCTTACTCTAAGCCCATTCCTGCTAAAAGCAACAAGACTCTTCTATATTTCGAAATTAAAATTAATCCGCGTATCTATTCTTCCAACAGACTATAATGTGCGTTAGGTAACGACTTCATAGTTTCCGCTGCTTGTTCGGCAGTAATGTCGCGTTGTGGATTGGCAAACATCTCATAACCTACCATAAACTTTTTTACAGTTGCCGATCGTAGTAAAGGCGGATAAAACGACATATGAAAATGCCATTCCGGATGGTCCTTTCCATCTGTTGGCGCCTGATGTATGCCTGCAGAATATGGAAAAGAGGTGTTGAATATATTATCGTACTTAATGGTAAGCTGTTTCAGTATTTCAGCGTAGGAACGCTTTTCGCTTTCTGAAAGCAAACCGATATGTGCCAATTTTCTTTTGGGAAGGATCATAGTCTCATAAGGCCAAACCGCCCAATAAGGAATCAGCGCTACAAAATGCTCATTTTCAACTATTATGCGTTCATCCAACTTCAATTCCTGTTCAATATAATCCTCTAAAATACTTCTTTTGTTCTTTTCCCAATAGGCCTTTAGATTACCTATTTTCTTTTGTACCTCCTGTGGTATATTATTTTGTGCCCAAATTTGTCCATGTGGATGGGGGTTACTACATCCCATTATACCACCTTTATTTTCGAAAATCTGAACATAGTTGATGGCTTCATTAGTCCCCAATTCCCTATATTCCTTCTGCCAAAGGGAAATTACATCTGTAATATCCGATAAAGACATTAAAGGTAATGTCAGGGCATGGTTCGGAGAAAAACAAACGACCTTGCAAATACCGGATTCCGCTTCCGCATAAAGCAGACCATTTTCGAAGGTTTCTTCTGCAACATCCGGCAGTAGTGCCGAAAAGTCATTGACAAAAGAATATGGCCTTTCGTAACTGGGATTAAGCTCTCCTCCCATTCTTTCGTTGGTCGGACATAGATAGCAGGTAGGGTCGTAAACGGGCAGGTCCGTAGAAGCACTTTTTTCGGTCTTTCCCTGCCAGGGCCTTTTGGTTCTATGTGGAGATACCAAAATCCATTCTCCTGTTAGGATATTTAATCTTCTATGTGGGTTGTTATTAAAATTATTTGCCATTGCGATTAATTTTGTATGTAGGTTCCTGCACTTGGTTTTACCTCAAATGCATCCAATTCTATATTAAAAGCTGCCTTGTATGCCTTGGTGGCTGCTTGTACAAAATCATCCACCATGTCCTCATGTACAATATTTAAGGTACAGCCTCCAAATCCACCCCCGGTTTGTCTTGCCCCTAATACAGCTTCGTATTGCTTGGAAAAATCGACCAAGAAATCCGATTCCGGGCAGCTCACTTCGTAAGATTTACTAATTCCGTCATGAGCCTCATATAAAAGCGCACCAAATAGTTTTAAATCATTATCCCTTAATGCTTTTGCGGTTGTCAATACCCTTTCATTTTCATTGATGATAAATGAACATCTTTTATAAATAGTGGTACTCATTTCACTTTTACAGACTTCCAGCATTTCGCATTTGGCATTCCTCAAAGAAGTTACTTCGGGATAGTGTCCTTGTAGAATAGCAACTCCCTCCTCGCATTCCCTTTTCCTGGTATTGTATTCGCTTGATGCCAAATTATGGGAGACTTTGGTATTGAGCATTATCATTTTATAAGGATCTATTTGAATAGGAATCTGTTGATGTTCCAAAGATTGGCAATCCAACAAGATCACGTGTCCTTTTTCGCTCATTACGGAGGCAAATTGATCCATGATACCACATTGTGTTCCTACAAAGGTTTGTTCCGCTTTTTGAGAAAGTAGCACAATATCCATTTTGGAAAGACCAAGATCAAACAGCTCATTTAGACCATAAGCAAGTCCACATTCCAAGGCTGCAGAAGAACTTAGTCCGGAGCCCATGGGCAATTTACTTTCGATGGTACAGTCAAAACCTCTTAATTTATCGGTCCTTTGTAATATCTCATTTAATACACCAAGAATGTAATTTTCCCATTCTACATTGCTTTTGACTATTTTATCCAAAGACAGGGTAAAACCAGTATTGTATCCCAAACTATAAAGATTACATTCTGTTTTTGAATTATTCTTTTTGAATTTAAAGGTGATTTTTTTTTCAATGGCCGTAGGCAATACATAACCAAGGTTATAGTCCGTATGCTCCCCTATTAAATTGATCCGTCCTGGGGATTCAACAACAAGCTCTGGGATAAATTTTTCTGGAAAAGACATAAATTGAAATGTTATTAAGATTACAAATATAGCAAAAATAATTTATAAATGTAAAATTTACATTTATAGGTGAAACCCATACCTTTCATGGCACAATTGGAAAATAATCCAAAAAAAATCCCTCAGAATAGCCTGAAGGATCGTATAAATAAAAATTGAAATAGGTGTTATTTCCCTTCTTTAAGCATAGATACCGTTGCTACGGTCCTAAATCCAAGATGTTCCAATGAGGAATCCAGACTGGAAGCCATTCTGGCGGATATCCTATAACTGGCGCAGTAAGAAGCATTGCAAAGAAAAGACCCCCCTCTCATTACTTTCTCCCTAGCGTAGGGCATATTTGGATTATAAGGATTGGTTGCCCCCTGAGGATTTACAACAGCACCGTTTATTGCATTTAATTCATTATAATAATTTGTATTGTACCAATCACTCGTCCATTCCCAAACATTACCGGCCATATCATACAGTCCAAACTCATTTGGAGGGTAAGACTTAACCCTAGCACGCTGTTCAAAACCGTCAGCTATGCTATTGTTCACAGGAAATTCTCCTTCCCATGTATTTGCCATTTGGGATAACACAGAATCGTCATCACCCCAGAAATAAATACTTTCCGCCTTATTGCCCCTTGCGGCTCTTTCCCATTCTGCCTCCGTGGGTAATCTTCTTCCAGCCCATTGGCAATATGCCAAGGCATCTTCATAGGCCACTTGCACCACAGGGTCGTTATCTTTGCCCTTTATTGAACTTCCTGGGCCGTTAGGTTGCTTCCAATTTGCTCCAATGGTCCAGTTCCACCATTGCGAAAAATCATATAGGTTGGGAACTGAAGTCTTAGTCTTCTTGAACGTCAATGACCCAGGTTGTAAAATAGAATCGTGCGGTTTAGGGGTTCCTTCAGGTACTTGCGTCTTCATTTCCTCCCAATCTATGGCCCGCTCGGCAATAGTAATATATCCTGTTTCCTTTACGAATTTTGCGAATTGCGCATTGGTTACCTCTGTAACATCCATAAAAAAACCATCGACCTTTACCTTGTGTGCCGGCTTTTCATGATCCATGGCCATCTTATCCTGGGGTACTGCCCCTTGTGTAAATTCCCCTCCAGGAATCCACACCATTCCTCCCGGAACCTCAATATTTTCTGGTTTTTCCACTAAAATAGGGGTGGTGTCAATTTTGGATTCCAAAACCTCTGTCATAGGGGCATCAACCTCTTTTTCGTCAGTTGACTTTTTATCCTCTTTACATTGAATTAACAAACCCACCAAAAGAAGGGCACATAATATCTTATAATATTGCATTCCAATTTATTTATGATTCTGCAAATGTAAAGAACGAAAATCATTCTATTCCCTTTGTGGAATAAATTTCATATCATAAATTGTAGAAGCCACTTTCATAATCGCATTGAATATATAGTCACAGACCTGTTTCTGACCTTCAAAATTAATAAGTTCTAACGTATCTTCCGGGGTGTGATATTGTGGATGCCCCCCCGTATGGATTCCTAGAACTGAAATATTCTTTTTATAGAAAGAGACATGGTCTGAACCTCCCACCGATCCCGCGTGGACTACAGGTGACAACCCCAAAGGTGGTCCCAATTCCTTCATCAATTCCACTCCCCCTGGAAAGGTTCCCGCTCCCCCCATATAAACCTGTTTGGCTTCGTTTAACCTACCTACCATATCCATGTTTATCATAAGCTTAATGTTGGATAAGGGTACAACCGGATTATCCGCAAAATATTTACTGCCCAAAAGCCCTTGTTCCTCGGCTCCAAAGGCAACCAATAAAACACTTCTTTTTAACTCTGCCTTATGCGCCCATAATTTCTCCCCTATTTCCAACAAGGCCGAAGTGCCACTGGCATTATCGTCTGCACCATGATGGATTCCAATCCTTTCGGATTTAGTAGAGGGACCACCGCCCAGGCCTAAATGGTCGTAATGGGCTCCAAGTACAACAAATTCATTTTTTAAATTGGGATCATTTCCCTCAATAACACCTATAACATTCCAAGTTTTAACTGCCTTTTTGGGCATCAACCCTTTCTTCACCCTTAATTGGGCCATAAAAGGTTGTTTATAGGATTTCAAATAGGAAGGAATATTGGATTTCTTAAAATCATTTTTAATATAGTTTACAATCCTTTTATTGACCTTTCCTCCCGGATAACGACCAGAATTTTTGTCAGAGGTTAAATAGGTAATATGTTCTTTAAGTTCATCGGTAGTTACATCTTCCTGCCCAATGCAAATATTGAACCAACTACCCAGTAAGAAAATGGCAATAATTAATTTCATATAATGATGTCCTTTACTTCTATTCTTCAAAATTTACTTTTTCAAATTTCGCTGGTAAACTTATGCCTTGACTTCTCCATCTACTCAACAATCTGTCCAAATTGGAACGGAAAACGCCATAATCTTTTCTGGTTTTGGATGTCCAACCCACCTCTGCATAAGCTGCTATCCTAGGGAAAATCATTCGGTCCATATCAATTGCTTCAGGAATCCATTCCCCCCACATTTGACAGCCGCTTCCTATAATTTTATGTTGAAAGCTTTCAGCCAATCCTTCAGGAATTGGGTCGAAACTATAGGCTTTTTCCAAGGGGATAGATTTAAAGGAATAGTCCAAATAAGAATATTCATGGTGAGAATTTACTATTTCATATCCATCTTGTACTGCTTTTGAGACCAAATCCAAATTGCCTTTCCAAAAATGAACTAAGGTATTTTGGGCCAAATTTTCTTTGACCTCCATATCCGAAGCGTCCTGCCATTCATGAACATTTTCCCCTAAAATTTCATTCCATCCCATCATTCGATGCCCATTTTTATTTAGGTAGTTTGAAATTCTATTCGTAAAGAAAACATGCAGGTCCGCCGGAGATGCCAATCCATTTTTATTCATATAATTCTGGATTTCCTCCGAAGATTTCCAGGAATCAAATTTTACTTCATCACCGCCAATATGGATTATATTACTGGGAAATAACTCCATGACTTCTTTAAGTACGTTTTCAAGAAATTCGTACACCCGTGGATCGGACACATTAAAGGAATCCGGAAGCTTCCCAAAAACGGTAGGCACCGCTTTAAGTTCCCCAATAGTTCCCAACCAAGGATATGCGGCGATAGCTGCAGATGCATGCCCGGGCATTTCAATTTCTGGGATAATCGTAATTTGCCTTTCTTTGGCGTAAGCAATAATTTCCTTAACCTGTTCCTGTGTATAATATCCGGAATGGGGGGTGTTGGATCGTTCCTCACTATCCCAGCCCCCAATCTGGGAATTGCTCCTAGTGGATCCCAACTGGGTCAATTTTGGATACTTTTTTATTTCCAATCGCCACCCTTGGTCATCTGTCAAATGCCAATGGAATACGTTCATCTTTAGAAGTGCCATCTCATCCAAGAGTTTCTTTACCTGCTCAGTTCCCTTGAAATAGCGCCCCTCATCCAGCATAAAAGCCCGCCACTTAAATCGCGGACTATCTTCGATACTTATCCCTGCAATCGATAATTTCTCCTTCTTGTTAACATTATCTATCCCCAATAACTGCCTAAGTGACATTATACCATAAAAAACACCAGTAGTTGTTCCTGCCGAAATGGATATGGAACTGTTGTCTACCATTAAGGTATAACCTTCTTCACCTAATTTCTGGGTCAATTGTGGGTTATGGTTAAGTATAATTCCCTTACCCCCCCTCCTTTTAATTTTCAGTTCTTTCTGATGCTCAACTTTCAATAATTCTTGCAGATAGTCCGCATTTTCCTTATTGGCGCTGTCAGCTATAATTATTGTACTTGGTGTAATCGTATACTTGCCCTCTTCAGCAACCACCTGTAATGGCTGCGGAATAATTCCCGTAGTCTGGCCATTGCCAAATATCGCCAATAGTAAAACGAGTGGTAAAATAATCCTAGTGTTCTTCATAATCCATTTATAGATAAATAAGATAATTTAATATTTCCAGTAGTACTGAAGTGATACCTTCCTGCCACTATTTAATAGGTTGATTATTGGCCCCATTTGAAAATAGACCATCACTAAGGGCCGGAATCCTAAACTTTTCTATAGTGGGTTCCGTATGCTGACTTTCCAATATTCTAGCAGCCCTTTCCAGTATCTCGGGATATTGATCAGCAACGTTTGTAGTTTCTTTTATATCCGTCTTAAGGTTGAACAGTTCCAGTTTTGGTTCATTTTTTTTGTCCTTCAGGTGGGATTTCACCACTTTCCAATCACCCATGCGGATGGCCAATTGCCCTCCATATTCTGGAAACTCCCAATACAGGAAGTCGTGCTCTTTTTGATCCTCCTTAGAAAGCAGGGTAGGTAGGAAACTTACTCCATCCGTATAACTTGGCTTTTCATAACCTGCTACATCAGCCAAAGTGGCCATAACATCATAGTGTGCGGAAATATGATCGGTTGTAGTTCCGGGCTTTATATGTTCGGGCCATGAAGCTATCATGGGCACCCGAATTCCGCCTTCGTAGACAAATCCCTTTCCTCGACCCAGCTCGCTCCTAAAAGGTTTGGCACTATTAAACCATGGTGAGTCGGTCCCTCCATTGAAAGTGGGGCCATTGTCCGAGGTAAAAATAATCAAGGTGTTCTCATATAGACCGTCTGCTTTCAACTTCGCCACTAGTTTACCTACGTTTTCATCCAAATAAGAAACCATGGCAGCGTAACCGGCACGGGGGTTTTGGTGCGGAAAATAACCTCTTTCACCCAAATAGGGTTCTTCATCCCCAAACTTATTCTTATAATAATCCACCCATTTTTGAGGAGCTTGGATAGCTGCATGGGGAATTGGAGTAGCCCAATAAATAAAAAATGGATTTTCCTTGTTCCTATCCACAAACCCTTCCAATTCCTCGAACATAAGATCGGGGGCATAATCGTTCAAGGTAAAGAGGGCATAACTAGTTGGATCGTTAATATCCGCTCCTTTGGCCAATTTAGTGTTGGGCGCAATAGTATCATTATTTAAGTGTACCCTGTTTTCATTTTTGTACAAATGCAAAGGATAATAGGTGTGCGCCTGTCGCTGGCAATTATATCCAAAAAAGTAATCAAAGCCCATTTTTGTTGGAATGGATTGGGTATGAGGCGCCCCAAGTCCCCATTTTCCAAATATGGCGGTGCTATATCCCACCCCTTTCAGTTTTTTAGCAATTGTAACAGTGCTATCTGGCATAGGTCGTTGTCCTTCCAAGACAGAGTCTTTGGCCATTGCCTTGTAATTCCATACCTCACCACGTTCTCCCCATTCTTCATTACCTCGAATATAGGCATGTCCAGAATGTGTCCCGGTAAGCAACATATAACGTGCAGGCGCACAAACAGGGGCACTGGTATAATGCTGAGTAAATAACATGCCTTCCTTAGCCAAGGCATCAATATTAGGAGTTTCTATTTTTTCCTGGCCATAGGCACCCAATTCCGCATATCCCAAGTCATCGGCCAAAATGTAGATGATGTTTGGTTTTGGTGCCGCAGGTATACTGGACTCTTTTTTATCTTCATCCTTACAGGACAATAAGGTGAATGGAATTAAAATTAGAGCAATTAATTTATTCATAACAATTCTTTTCTGATTTGTGGCAAGGTGCCTTCTTTATATAATAACTAATGTCTTGATTCTATTTTATTTTCTCTTTTTTAGGGCTAATGGTTCCTAAGCAAGCAATATTGTTTTAACGTCAAATTACCCAGTTCCATTCTTTATGCTCATATACCAATTTTCAAACTAACACAATTTCAAATTGATAAAATTCTATTGTATTGGTTTTTCCAATAATGAAAAATCGATTTCCGGTGCTATCCCGTTGGCCTTCCTTTCATGGAAGGTGTCCATTAAAGTTTTTTCATCAAAAAAACCGCAGTTCTTCATGAAAAATTTGTTCCCAATGGCGCCCCCTGCATAATCTTCCCTTGATCCCTTTCTTGCCGTGGCGTCCGCCGTGAATTTAGCATTGGTAAGTTCGTGCCAATTGCCCTTGGTATCGTAGATCCATTGATTGGTATATTCTCCCATTCTGGATATATGGCCCACTTCGGTCCGGAAATTCTCCAGAAAAGAATGTGGTCTGGTTAAGTAGGTACTGGTATGCGGCCTTCTAAAACTGGCAATTAAATTCCATTTTCCTGTTTCTGGGTCAAAGAAATACGCCGTATAATCCGTTGAATTATTTACCGAAGGCTCCCCTTTTAATAAAAACTTATATGCATTTCCCGCCTTCCAGTTGAACACTTTATAACTTTGACCACCAGAACCTTCATTCCCAAATTCTCCCGTAGTTACTCCTTCTCCCTTACCCAACATAATTATTTTATAATCGTCCGGGATACTTTTAGGGTCTTGGGTTTCGAACGGACTCCACACGGAAAAAAGGATTCTCCTTTCAGTTTCCGAATTTACTTGCATTCCAAAATAGCCTTCACCAAAACCATTGGCCATAAAATAGGATCCTATGACGTCCTCCTTTTCGGGTACCCTTATTTCATTGTAAAACCACAGAATTTCCGTGGCGGCCGGAGTGGTATAGGACAAATGGACAGATGGTCCCCTTCTTCCCCAATAAAAATCCTCCTTTACGTAGGTAAGGTTACCATTTGCAGCTTGCCCACCAATAAGCACCTCTTTAACTTCCGCAAAAGTACTTCCTGTTTTTTCCGAACCCTGCAGTTCCAAGAAGTGGTACCCCGGTTTGCTAATCATAAAGGTTCCAACCTCCACTATTTGATCATCTCCATTGGATACTTCAATCTCTTTAACCGTGCCATCCAGTGAGACTTTAAGTTTAGAGTTTCCAGTGGACACACTAAGTTTTAAACCAACATTCAACGAACCAGTTTGATCGGTCTTAAAATAGGTTCGAATGGTGGTATTCCCGTCATTCCAATTGCTTATCCCCTTATCGGAAATAAGGTTTTTGTTATCCTCCACCTGATTTACTACCCAACTATTGCCACCAGGATTTATTGCTTCCGTAAAATTTAGTTTTTCCTTAATATTTTCTTCTGGAACATCTTGTTTGGACAAGGTGGTACATGACAATACACAAAGCAGCAAGATAATTCCAATACTGTTTTTGTATCCAATATAAATTGCTGTAGCAATCTTGATCGATCTATTTATAATCATGGTTCCAATATGCGTTTTTCCCTTCATTTTTTGTTATCGTTGTTACAATTATTATATCCCTAAATCCAATCTCTATAAATCCGATACTTCAATACTATCTACCCTCCCCTTTAATTTTCTAGGATTTTTGCCAAATTCCTTTTTAAAACATTTTGAAAAATATTTAGGGTCGTTGAAGCCCACCAAAAATGCTGCCTCGGATACTGAATAATTACAGTCGGCGATCAAAATAGCGGCCTTTTTCAGCCTCATAGTTCTTACAAAGTCGACTATTTTCTTTCCTGTCAAGGCCTGAAATTTTCTATAAATGGCTGAATAGCTCATATTTAGATCTTGCGACAGATCCTCCAACTTAAAATCGGGATTACTCAATTGATTCTCAACTAGACCTACCAATTTTTCTAGGAAAACTTCGTCCTGGGACCTATTTGACCCACTTTTGGGAGTGGTTATTAAATCGTTCTTATACTTTAATATAATCCGATCGCTACGGGTAATTATATTATTTACCTTTAAGACGAGCTCGTTTATATTGAATGGCTTACTAATATATTCAAGGGCACCCGTTCGTAAGCCCAATAATTTGTTTTTCGATGTTTTTTTGGCGGTAAGTAAAATAATGGGGATATGGGTAGTGAGTTCATTTTTTTGAAGCATACCACTCATTTCAATACCGTCCATTTTTGGCATCATAATATCACTAATGATCAAATCTGGGTTATGCTCAAGTGCCAAGGCATAGCCCTCTTCCCCATTTTCAGCCAAGAGAACATTATAGTAGTCACCAAAAATATCCTTCAGGGATATTTGTAGTTCATAGTTATCCTCTACCACTAAGATAGTTTTGGCCAATTTGGGATACCATTTCCCATCGGTTTTCCCCTTCAAATCATGGTCAATATCTTCTATGTCAATTAAAGTATTCTCAACCAATAATTCCCCTGGCAAACTATCAGTCCTATTTCCATCTATTGGAAAACTCACACTAAAACAGGTACCTTTTACAGGATCCGATTTTACATCGATTGTACCGTTGTGTAAGTCGACCAGTTCTTTGGTAAGTGCCAAGCCTATTCCCGTACCTACTTTCTGTTTACCCGAATCGGCCTGATAAAACAATTGAAAAATATTCTCCAACTCCTCCTTTGGGATTCCCGGACCCGAATCGGTTACGGATATCTTTACGTTTCTTTCCCAATCCTCCACTATAACATCCAAAGTTATTGCCCCTCCCTTAGGCGTAAATTTGAATGCATTGGACAACAGATTAAAGAAAACATGTTCCATTTTTTCTTTGTCGTACCACATTTTAAGCTCCTCATTGGGGTAGCTACATTTAAAATTGATCCCCTTAAAAGTTGCCTGTTCTTCAAAAGAATTCGTTATTTCCTTTAAATCGGTTATAATATTGTGATCTGAAGCACGTAATACCAGTTTCTCCAATTCCTTATCACGCAACGATGTCAATTCAAAGACGATTCTTGATAACCTATTGGCATTATTAGAAATTAAACGAAGCCTTTGCTGCAAAAGTACATTGCCACTTTTTATGGCCCTGTCCAGCATATTTTCCAACGGAATAAGAATTAGGGTCAAAGGTGTTTGGATCTCATGGGACATTTTTGCAAAAAAGTTCATTTTTAAGGCATATAATTCCCGTTCATGCTTATGCTCCAACTCATCGGCAATTACCCTGTTTCTAAGCCTTATCCAAATCACGATACCGTATAGCAGGCCAATGAACAATAAGGCATAAAAACCTTGAGCCAATGAAGATTTCCAAAATGGCTGTAGAATGGTAATGGCAACGGATTTTTGTTCAATATCCCATTCCCCATTCCCTGAACTGGCCTTAACTTCGAAAATATATCTCCCCGGAGGTATATTTGTATATGTCGCCAAACGTTCCTTTTCTGAGAGAATCCAATTATCATTAAATCCTCTAAGCCGATATGCATAGTTGTAATTGGAAAAAAGCACATTGTCTATAGCTAAAAATCGAAAGAAAAATGAGGATTGGTCATGATCCAGTTTCAATTCCTCTATTCTTTCTACCCCATCCTTAATTTGTTCCGGAATAACCGAAATAGAAGGTTGATTTAAAATGTCTATATCCTCAATAAACAATTTTGCTACTGATTCTTCCTTTTTTATCTGATTGGGTTTAAAGTAATTAACCCCATTTAAACCCCCAAAATAAAAATTTCCATCCGGCCCGTAATGGGCACTTCTTTGCATAAAGGAATCATCTTGTAATCCGTCACTTTTTTGAAAAACCCTTGATATTGAATCCTTTACATTTAAATGCCAAATACCATTGGTTGAACCCAGCCATAAATTATCCTTATTTTCCAATAGCACGGACCTAAAAGTGGTATTTTCATAAGTTCCTTTTATTTTTATGGATTCAAATTCCCGATCGGAAATACTAAATTTAATTAAATCACCATTTACCAAAACCAGCCATAAAACCTCCTCCCCACTTGCGGCCATAGACCAGATGTGATAATTTTTATTCGAGATAAGTTGGCTGTCGACATGTAGATACCTCGTGAAATTTGACTTTAATAAATTCTCAACATTTTCATTAAACCTAAATAACCCACCCCCATTATACGCGAGCCACACTGTCCCAGTGGAATCCTCAACAACAGACTGGGAAATTCCACCCAATAAGCCTGCATTATCATTTTCAAAATGCGCCAATAAAGTGTTTCGTTCCGAAAATAAATATATCCCCAAGTCGGTTGTGACCCATAATCTATGCTGCGAATCCCTAAAAATAAATCGGACATCCATCACCATGTTATTTTTGGAATTCCTTAGGGGAACTTTAGAAAATTTATGGCTCAGCGCATTGTACTTCCATAGTCCGTTCTTATAAGTCGCTACCCATACATTGCTGTCCCTATCCTCATTAATGGAGTGGATATAAAATCCTTTGCTTTCCGGCGTATTATTAAAAAATTGCTCTTCCTCACCATTGGCAGAGACCTTGGTTATTCCGTCCCCATCGGTCCCTATCCATAGAGTACCACCTTTCGCCTTAAAAGAAGACAACACTCTAGCAGGCCTGCCCTGCACTGAACCGGAATGATAATGTATCTGACTATTCCTATTCCTTAAAATGTTAATATCCCCATAATTTGTGAGGACCCATAAATTGTTCTTTAAGTCTTCATTTATTCCTATTACAGTATTGGTGCTCAATGAAAACCCATTTAAATCATTGTGTTTATAAATTCCCAAATCACCGGTTTCCGGGTCCAGGCGGTAAAGTCCGTTTCCATCAGTTCCCAACCATACTACTCCATTTACATCACAATACATCGAAGTGAACAATTCGCTTAATTGCCCCCTCCATTGTTCTTGTATAATCTCATCCTGAATAAAGGATTCTTTACTAAAATCATAAACCATTAGTCCATGGCCTGCATAAGATGAACCAATCCATAGTCTATTTTTTTTGTCCAAAAGCAGGAGATTATTGTCCGCCAATGTATAATCGTAGGGCACCTGCAATGTCTCCAGGCGTTTTGTTTCCAAATAAAAAATATAGTGTGGGCCCTTATAAGTACTTACAATGAGCTGATCGGATTTTCTAACTACCAAAGAATTAACTTCGTTTAGTCCTATGGAATTAGGCGGTATGGTAGTAATACTATCAGCAACACCATGGCTGTGGTCGTAGGAAAAAATAGACCCCTTATTTGTGGCCAACCAAATCAAACCATTGTCCTCATGTATTATATTGACCTTGTGATCTTTCTGAAAATCCTTTATGGAATTATCAATGGACAAAAACCTCCCGTTTTTCTGCAAATAGGAAATTTGTCCGTTCATAGATAATGCCCAAATAACCCCATTGGCATCCCTAAAGATCTTCTTTACCTCATCCGAAGTTGTATCATCTTTAAAAATTAATTCCTTAGGTGTGAATTCGTAATTATACCCGTCGTATTTTGAAATCCCTTCGGCGTGTGCCAACCATACAAAACCAAGGCTGTCCTGTACGGAGTGGGTAACCTTAACATTATGGTTATCCAATTTAAAGGGAAGGTGGATAAAATTGGTTGAATGTTGACCAAACAAAAAAGAACCAAAAAACAGCCCTAACACAAGTGTGCCAAATATTTTGTTCCAATTAAATTCCTTTTTCAACAAATGCATTTCAATGGGCAAAACCCTTCATTTTTCTTCCAAACAAATGTACCTATTATTCACTACAACCAAAAGGAGGTATTTTCTTCAAAAAGGTGGAAAAAAATTACAAATGGCAGAGAAATCCAAAATTTTACCCCTACAAAGCAAAAAAATTACACTTTTATATTTAACACTATTTTAATATTTGCGGACAATACCTATTGAAACATAATATTAAGTTAACATGAACCACAGAAGAGATTTTATTAAAAAAACAGCCCTCACCGGTGCCGGTATCGCACTATTGCCCAACCTAGGATTGGCGACTAATTTAACTAAAGACCCTCAAAAATTAAGAGTTGGTGTAATTGGTGTTGGACTAAGAGGTACAAACCACCTTGACAATCTTTTAAGGAGAAATGATGTTATTATTACTGCCATTTGTGATATAGACCCAAACCGTATTGACATTGCCCAAGACCATATACTAAAAGCTGGTGGAAAAAAAGCGAAGGCTTTTGGGGAGAATGAACACGATTATAAAAATCTATTGGCACTTCCGGATGTAGAGGCCGTAGTTATTGCCACCCCTTGGCTATGGCATACCAAAATGGCGGTTGCTTCTATGAAGGCGGGTAAATATACCGGCCTTGAGGTATCGGCAGCCAACACTTTGGAGGAATGTTGGGATCTTGTAAATACCCATGAAGAAACTGGTTCCCATCTTATGATATTGGAAAATGTAAACTATAGACGCGATGTACTTGCCGTATTGAACATGGTAAAACAGAATGTTTTTGGTGAACTATTACATTTTAGATGCGGTTATCAGCACGATTTACGGGGTGTAAAATTTAACGACGGAAAAACCGCTTATGGAAAAGGAGCCGAATTTGGAGCCAAGGGAATTTCCGAATCGGCTTGGAGGACCCAGCACTCTTTATTAAGAAATGCCGATGTCTATCCAACCCATGGTTTGGGACCAATAGCCGTTATGGCAGATATCAACCGAGGAAATCGTTTTCTGTCACTTTCATCACATGCTACAAAAGGTGTTGGATTGCATAAGTATATCGTAGATACCGCTGGTGAAAATCACCCCAATGCCAAATTAAAGTTTAAACAGGGAGATATCATTACATCTACTATAGAAACTTCCAACGGGGAAACTATCATTGTTACCCACAATGTAAATAACCCCCACCCCTATTCCTTAGGATTTAAAGTTCAGGGAGCACAGGGGCTGACCGATTTTGACTACCATACCCAACGAATCCATATCGAAGGTACTACTGAAGGGCATGGATGGGAAAATATGGATACCTGGTTGGAAAAATACGATCATCCCTTATGGAAAAAATTTGGCAGTAGCGCCACGGAAGCAGGCCATGGTGGAATAGATTTCTATGTTATAAACGCCTTTATAGAATCTGCCAAAGAAAATATAGCCCCCCCAATGGATGCCTATGATGCCGCCGCCTGGAGCGCGGTCACGCCACTTTCCGAACTTTCCATTGAAAATAATGGAGAACCACAGGATTTCCCAGATTTCACCAGAGGCACCTGGATCAAGAGAAAGCCATATAACTGGATTAAGGATACGTATTAAATACTAACCTAAAAGTAAGATGAAGACATTTTGAGTTGTTTGAGTAAGTTGTTTTGAAAGCCCATTCCATGCAAATGGAATGGGTTAAAAAAGTAACCAGCTCCTCTCCAATTTTAACCTTGAAATAATAGGAACAAAAGCATTTAAACATTATTAAAACGACAAGAATATTTCAAATTTTAACATCAACCGAGTACTAATTTAAACTAGATCAATGAAAAAACCACTTATTTGTTTATTAACTCTAATTTTGAGCATAGTGCACTTGGCACAGGCTCAAAATATAACGGTCCAAGGAACCGTTTTCGACGACAATGGAGTTCCATTACCCGGTGCTTCCGTGGTAGTAAAAGGAACCACTACAGGTACGCAATCCGATTTTGATGGTAACTTTTACATAGACATTAAGGGCCCGGAATCTATTTTAGCAGTTTCCTATCTGGGCTTTAAACCACAGGAAATCCTCGTTGGAAACCAAACACAGGTCAATATCACTTTGGCACCTGATGCTACCCAATTGGACGATGTAGTCCTAATTGGTTACCAAAAGGTATTTAAAAGAGATGTTACCAGTGCTGTTTCCAGTATTAAGAGCGATGATATTGAGGGGATTCCGGTCATGAACGTAGCGGGATTGATCGCTACCCAGGCAACTGGTATCCAAAGTGTAAATATGACCGGTGCACCCGCAGGCAGAGGAGCCCTTATTATTCGTGGTAATACCAGTATAGGTGGAGATATTGATGCTGATCTGGCCTACAGTAGCCCCTTATACGTTATTGATGGGGTACAGACAAGTCTTGAGGATTTGGCTGGTTACGGGGTGTCCAATGTAGATTTCTTGGCCTCACTTAACCCCAATGACATTGCCAGTATAGATGTATTAAAAGATGCTTCGGCCGCAGCTATTTACGGATCCAGGGGAGCGAATGGAGTTATAATAATTGAAACAAAAAAAGGCGCGGCTCTGGACAAACCGGAATTCTCTTTTTCCACTAGTCTAGGATTACAGCCAAAACCAAACTTGGTGCCCATCTTGGTAGGAGGAGCTGAACGCAGTACCAAAATGGAAATGATCCAAAGATGGTGGCATACAGACGAATTGCAAAACGGACAAACTCCAATGGTCTTGTCCGATAGTCTAAATCCTTCCTTTAACAATAATGTGGATTATCAAGGCTTGTTTTACAAGACAGGTATTGACCAACAGTATGACTTTAGTGTTAGAGGTGGTAGTGAAAAAACCAACTACAGAATGTCCTTGGGATATGACAACCAGGAAGGTGTCATAAAAGGAACCGGGGTTGATAGGGTTACTTTTTCCTCCAATCTTAATTTCACGGCTGGAGAAAAATTTAGGAATCAATTAATTACCAGATTTACCCATACCGACCTTCAAACAGGCCAGGGAAATCCTTATCAAGGGAGTTTTAACCTTAACTCCTCTTTACCTGTAGATCCGGCAGGACTTCAATCTTCTCTATTCTATCTTACCGATGAAAGAAGACAGTCCTTAAGCGGAGAACTGGAAGGCAAGTTGAACGAGGATAAGACGGTAAACTTCACTATTTCCAACTTTGCCACCTATGATCTGTTGAAAGGGCTAAGCCTAAATTCCCAACTAAGTTTTGTTTACGATAGTAATAAAAAGAACTTCTATGAGCCTTCTACTATTCGGACAGAAAGAGATGGTTTTGCCAGCTATGCGTTATATAATCGTAAGAATTTGACCGCTGAGACCTATTTAAGTCTATTTAAAAACATTGGTGCCAATAATGACCATGAAGTCACGGGGGTATTAGGGAATAGGATAGATTACAACAAATACGAGGATATGGCCCTGACTGCCTTTGGTTTTGGTAGCGATGCCATACAAACGATCAACAATAGATATACCCAGGATCAAATAGGGGGATATACAGATATTAGTGCCAATGCCTTGGTATCTTATTTTGGTCGTGTAAGTTATAAATTCAAGAATCGTTATATGGTGGGTGGAAACTTCAGTATCGATGGTTCTTCCAGGTTTGGTAAAGACGTACGTTGGGCAAAATTCCCATCCTTTAATGCGGGTTGGGTTATTTCCGATGAACCTTTTCTTAAACCTCATATTTCCAGTTTTATAGATTATTTAAAGGTTAGAGGAAGCTGGGGTATCAACGGAAAGCAATTTCCAGAAAATTACCTGCGATTTGGAAAATACAATCTAGGTTACGGTGGTAATGTACATTGGGCAAACCAAATGGGTGTTTCCAGTTATGGAGGTATAACTGGGGTAATTCCAAATTATGACCAAATTGGCAATGCGTCACTTTCTTGGGAAGAAACAAAACAATGGAATATTGGTTTTGACCTGGATATGTTCAATAGAAGGGTAAGTCTGGCGTTTGACGCCTATAATAAAAGTACCGACAAACTCTTTTTTGACGTTGCCTTCCCTGCCTATTCGGGGTACAACTCGGCTCCTACAAACGTAGCGGGGGTCCTAAACTATGGTTGGGAGTCCATGGTTCGTTACCATGTTTTCCCACGAACCAATGACCTGAGATTGGAATTATCCGTCGGTTTTGCTCAAAACAAAAATTACATTTCCAAATTGCCCAATGGCAACCAGGATTATATTGGAGGGGACTACGGTTATGTTGTGGGACGCCCTATAAACCTCTATAAAATGTTTATTAATGATTATATCATTGATGACCTTGATCAGTTACCTGTAAACCCGTTTACTGGTGAGCCTTTAAAAGGAAAATCCGCTTGGGCCAATATCAGACCTGGTTTTCCAATTTGGCAGGATCTGAACGGGGATTATTTACTTAATGAAGAGCATGACCTTAAATTGACCACGGACTACTCTCCTATTCCCGACATAACAGGCTCATTCAATATTAACCTGCAATACAAGAAATGGTACTTTCAGGCCTACAGTCAATTCTCGTTTGGTGCCGATATAAAAAATACTGTACTGAACAGTTATATGGATAGCTACGATAGAGGTGGTGACAACTGGGCTAGAAGAGGACTTGCCGACCTAAGTGAATATACCTTCTGGCAACAACCGGGAGATGGTGCTGCAGGAGTTGATTTCCCTGCGCTTTATCCACAAAGCCCAACTCTTGGTGCATTCTATGGCTTTAGAGACAGCCAGACCCTTTGGATTGAAAGTGGTGATTACTGGAAAGTTAACAATGCTTCAATTGGATACACTTTTGATCAGAACGATAACTTCATGAAGAACATTGGGCTATCCCGTTTAAGAATCTACGGAGCAATGTTAAACCCTTACCAATGGCAACGATCTAAAAAAGTTGTAGACGCTTCCATGGTAGATGCCAAAGGACATACTTACGGAAATGGATATCCACAGGCTAGAACAATTACTATTGGAATCGACACAAAATTTTAATAATAAAACTATGAAACAAATGAAGAGTTTTAAATTATATATCATGGTCTTGTGCCTACTGGGCGCTGTGAGTTGTACAGATTTGCTGGACCAAGAGCCGATTAGCATTACCCATCCCGATGTATTTTGGGATAGCCAGGCCAATGCGGAGCAAGCCGTGGCAGGAGCTTACGGACTTTTTAAGGAAGCCATTATGACCCAATCCAATTTCCTTTACTGGGGGGAATGGACCGGGATGACCTTTATGAACAGTCGTAACTGGATCGTAAACTATATTGAGGGTAGCGGTAATTACGTTTTGGCATACAGAGATGCCTCCATAAACTGGAAGAACTTCTACAGGGCAGCTAACTGGGCCTATACCATAGAACAGTATGTAAATGAAATGCCTGTGGAAATGTTCGATTCCAAGACTGAAAAGGACAGGATTTTAGGAGAGGCAGCGTTCATTAGATCACTTACCTATTTCTACATGGCCCGTATTTGGGGAGATGTACCTGTCGTGGAGCAATCCATTGAAAGCTCGGATCAACTTATTAGTGAAGATGGATATATCGTTGAGACTCCAAGGGTAAACGAATTGGAAGTTTTGGATTATGCGCTTGAAGCTGTTAACAAATCCATTGGATTACTACAGTACTCAACTCCTGGTGCTTCAAATTGGGCTATAACTGCCAACAAGGCAAGTGCAGAAGCTTTAAAAGCCCATATTACCCTGTGGTATGCAAGTAGGGATAACGATAATGCAGAGATGATACAGCAAACCATTGACGCCACTACAGCGGTTATCAACAAAGGCGGTGCTAGTTTAATAGATTACGTAAATGAAGGAAAGGGTGGCTTTGATGAAATGTGCATTGGTCAATCCAAGACTGGTTTATTCGAAATTAATATCAGCGCTGAAATGAACGAATCCTTTAGGTTACTACAATATGATGATAATCATACTGGACTTACCTTGAATTATCCCGTTTGGCAAAGTGTGAACAATGGAATTAGCCCTTATATGGATCCAGATTTCTATGGTAATGAGATGATGGCTACAGATGTGGATAGGGCAAACGACGTACGTAAAGATCTTTTCTTTTATGAGTATGGGACAAATTCAGACTACTCATATCTTCAGAAATATTCACATTCTGAACAAGATCCTGCTTCCGAAGATGCATATGCACAATTTTCAGAATCCAATATTCTAATTTTTAGATTGGCAGATATGTACTTATTAAGAGCAGAGGCCAATGCTCGTAAAGGGGTTTCAGGTCCTGCTATTTCAGATCTAAATACCATAAGAAGTAAGGCCAATGTTCCTGATTACACTGGAGGAACAGATCGTGAATCCCTAATGAAAGCCATTTTTGATGAACGCGCAATAGAATTTGTTGGTGAGGCGCAATCAGGTTATGACAGAATTAGGATGGATTTTTATGACGGTGTTCCATGGGTAAATCAAGCAAGAAATGCCAAAAAGGGATATTTCTGGCCCGTTCATCCATCTGTTATCTCGAGGAATCCTTCCATTCTTCAAACAGAATATTGGAGAGGTAAATTGTAGGCTAATTTTAAGAACAAAAAAACAATAACGATGAAAAAAATAATAATCATACTAACTGCCGTCGTAGTTCTTTACTCCTGTGATAAGGATGGAAACTACCTCGTTGATGGTGGCATCAGTAGTCCCGAAGTAGGAACTACAACCATGGAGTTTTTTAAATCACACAGTCAATTGGACACTTTGGCAATTTTAATTGAAAAAGCCGGAATGGCAGATTTAGTGAATGGAAACAACACCATCTTTGCTCCCAATAATCTTTCAATAAAGAATTATGTGAACGCTGTACTTGCCGATATGAGGGAAATAGACCCTTTGGCCGAATATACTGTAAACGATATTCCTACGGATACCCTTACAAAGTATATGGGAGGTTACATTTTTTCCGGTAAAATTAGAAGGGAAAACATGACTAAGGACCAAGGGAAAATCTATACTGCCGAGAATGGTGAAGATAGAAGAATTTCCTTGGAACCAACAGATCAATACAATGGGGAGTTGGACTCCAAACCTGAATATGTGTACTTCACATTTAAACAAGGTGCTGATTGGGATGAATGGGATAATATAGACGATGACGACAAAGTTGTGGTAAAAACATCCAATCTAATCTCTACCAACGGAGTTATTCATGTCCTACAGGGAAACCACACACTATTCAATTACGAAAGGGACTAATAAAAACCATAAAAAAAACCAGATGAAAAATATATTTTATTCCATACTGATCATTATCATAATGGTAGCATCTTGTCAGCCGCCGGAAGTGGGCTATATCAGTGACAACATCCATGCCTTGGAGGACACTATTGCAGTGCCACGTGGTGTATTTAAAATTGGTGCTGCTCCGGCCATAGAAGGATCTACCTATCCTTTGAAATGGAAAATTACAGGAATCACAGATGCTCAAGGAAATTCTACCAATGACCTTTTCGATGAATACGAGCTACTAACTTGGAAAGCTGCTTTTAATGCAGAAACCGATACCACCTTGGCATTGGTGGAAGAAAAGTTGGAACTAGGAGATTTTCCTACCATACTCATCAATGAGGTAAGTGGGGAGTTGGCTTTCACCCAAGCCAGTAAGTTCGTGACCAACAATGATATATTCAAGGTAAACGTGAAGGCCACCAACGTGAGGGGTGAACGTCAACTGGATGACTTTGTAATTGTAAAACTCCAAGATTTTCAACCTGTAGAATTCCCAACGGAAATGCGTTCAAGACTGCAATTGGGAAAAGGTGGTGGAGCTTATGATATTGCCTATACGTCCACCATTATGAACGATTTTGATAATGGCGTACCCAGTGTTTTGGATGGCACCCATCCCTACATCACTGTCACTAAAGTTAGCGAGGAACCTGCATTGGGGGTAAAGGTTAAAATGATCATTGCAGATAGCTATGACAAACCATTAAATCCAGAAAAGGTCGTTTTCTATCCTTCGGGGTCAACTTATCTGCAAAACTATCATGATAATTCCATAGATACGGAGATAGATGCCACTGGTTCCACATTCTCATTACCTGCACCACCGTTTCCGCAGTATGGAAGAACCTATGCAACGGGAACCAACTCCTATTTAATGTATTACCTGACCACAGATGATGCCTTTACTGTGGACACCGAAGCCTTTGAAGCGGATAACGGACCCAAGGACTGGACACCATATTTGGACCCAGATACTGGAGAGATAATGAATAGAGCCTATATCCGATGGGGAATTAAGATAAACGATTCAGGTACCTGGGAGATAAAAATGAAAATTCCATATACTAAAATTAAGGAATAAGGTAAACTTGTAAAATACCGTTAATAAATGGTTTGTTTTGGTGCTACTTTGGTTCCCAATACAAACCATTTTTTTTATCTATTTTTAGACTTGGATGCCGAGATAATACACTTACCCCAATTAAATAAAAAAGCATGAACAGACGAAAATATATCAAGACCATTGCCCTAGGAAGCTTGTTGCCCAGTTTTTCCGCTTCGGCGTTCCCATTAGGAATGGTGGGCCAAGAAAAACAGCTGGAAGAAATACAATTTAAAAGCAATTGGCACAACTGGCCAAATATGAAATGGGTGGGTCCGGAATATTGGGGAAATAGGTTGCAGGATTGGAGACTCAAGGATGGAATGGTTATTTGTAATATTTCGGCTGAAAATAGAAACCTGCAACTTCTAACTGTTCAAAAAACGAATGATTTATCGCCACTGACAGCCAGTGTAGAAATAAGCTTACTGAATAAAAAAAAATTACCGGGAGATGAAGGTTGTTTGGGTATACGACTAGGGTGTAAGGGTCCCTTTGAAGATTACAGATCCGCCGCCGTTTTTGGCAAAGGGCTGGATATAGGGCTTAACCCAAATGGTAAGCTGCTGGTTGGAGATCAAACCTTCGAAACTAACCTTAATCAAATACCGGATAAATACAAATTGGTGGCAGCGTTAAGGCCTTATGAAACCAATTACCTATTAAAGGTTCTGATACTGGATCCCATAACGGATCAACTAATACATGCCCAAGAAAACATAGCAGTAGAAGGTACAAGTGTTGAAGGCAATTTTGCCTTGCTCGCTGATTTAAAAACGAAAAAAAACATCCAATCCCAGCCCTCAGTGGGATTTTCCCATTGGAGTATATCTTCTGACCAACTTGTTTCTAACAAAGACCAATTATACGGTCCAATTTGCTTTGCACAGTACACCCTCCACAACAACAAGCTGAAACTAACCGCACAATTGGCTCCCTTAGAAGAGATTAAGGGGCACTCCGTAATGCTTCAATTCAAAGAACAGGGAATTTGGAAAACCAGAATAAACACAAAATTGGAGCATATTGGAAGAGCTGTGAACTTAGTAGTGGATAACTGGACTGCCAACACGGATATTCCGTATCGCATTTTGGTCGAAATTCCATTAAAAAATGAAACCCACCAATACACTTATGAAGGGACCATAGCCCAAGAACCAATGGATAAGGATGCAGTTTCAGCTGCTGTTTTTAGCTGTAATTTCCACTATGGTTTTCCAGACAACGACGTTCATGAAAATGTTTCCAAATTAGACCCAGATATTATTCTTTTTCTGGGAGACCAATTTTACGAAGCCACCGGGGGGTTTGGTGCCGAGCGTAACGCAGAATTGGACGACCTATGCTTGGATTACCTACGAAAATGGATGATGTTCGGTTGGTCTTACCGGGAATTGTTTAGGCACAAACCCTGCGCCATTATCCCCGATGATCACGATGTGTATCACGGAAATGTATGGGGAGAGAGTGGAAAAAAGGCCGATACCAGTGAAGGACATGGAATGTTGGCACAGGATTCAGGTGGATATAAAATGCCCGCAGAATGGGTGAACATGGTCCAGTTTACACAGACCAGCCATTTACCGGACCCCTACGACCCAACCCCCGTACAACAGAATATCGGCGTTTATTATACGACTTGGAACTACGGCGGAATTAGTTTTGCCATTTTGGAGGACAGAAAGTTTAAATCGGCCCCCAAGCATGTTTTGCCTCCTGATGCCCAGGTCAGAAATGGATGGATACAAAACCAAGAATTTGATATAAAACAACACCGAGATCTAGACGCTGTACTTTTGGGAAAAAGACAACATCAATTTATTGATCATTGGACCCAAGATTGGAACAATGGTGTAGAGATGAAAGTGGTTCTTTCCCAAACCAATTTTGCCACCGTGGCGACCTTGCCTAATACTGCCCTCAATGATGATGTGGTTCCCTCCTTGCCTATTCCCAAAAAAGGGGAATATGTATTGGGAGATGTCCCCACCGTAGATATGGACTCCAATGGTTGGCCTGCCAATGAAAGGGACAAGGCAGTAAATGCCATTCGAAAATGTTTTGCTTTTCATATTGCGGGCGATCAGCATTTGGGAAGTTTTATCCAATACGGGATCGATCAACATGGCGACAGTGGTTACGCTTTTGCTGGGCCGGCGTTGAACAATATTTGGCCACGTAGATTCTGGCCGGAAGTTAATAGTGATGAACACACCTATGAAAATCCCGCCTATGTGGGTAATCATGAGGACGGATTTGGGAATAAAATATCTGTCCATGCCGTAGGCAATCCTTTCAACACGGGGATTGAGCCCGCTATAGTTCACAATAGGGCCACAGGATATGGCTTAGTAACCTTCAACAAAAAAGAAAGAACCATAACAACAGCATGTTGGCCTAGATATGCCGACCCCAATAGCAGTAAAGATGAACAATTTCCAGGGTGGCCTATCACTATAAAACAAGATGACAATTATGGTCGTAAAGCAGTGGCTTGGTTACCTTTAATAAAAGTTGCAGAAAAACTCAAGCCGGTGATTTCGGTTTTCGATCAAAACGACCAGCTAGTTTATTCAATTCGCTTGGCAACAAACACTTTTGTCCCCAAAGTCTTCTATCAAGGAAAATATACCATTGTAATCCAGGATGTGGAAAACAATAAAAGTAAGACCTTAAAAAATATCAGGGCAAGAACGGTAAATAAAAAGGTTTTGGAAATTGACCTTATGTAATATATGTCGCTTTGGGTCTCATAAAAAATCCCAATTTTTCTTAAATATTTAAGAAAAATTGGGATTCTATATTAACTGAAACTACTAATTAGATCACTACGGTCTTTCCTGGAATTGGTATATTATAAGTACCATCCGCATTGGGTTGAACCGGTGCCGGTGAATCCCAAGTCAAGTTATCCGGTGCAAGGTCGATATTGGATGTCATAGCCTCTTCCCATTTAATTACTTGGCCGGAATAGGTAGCCATTCTACCAACAATGGCACTCATAGTGCTCATTGCTCCATTCTCGGCATCAGTAATAACTCCCTTATTCCTGATAGATTCGAAAAGTTTAATGTGCTCCACTTGGTAAGGGTTTGGATCATCCTTACCACGATGGGTAAATATTTCCCCTCCATCGTAATTCTTTATAAAAGTATTATCCCCGTAAGTTTCAATAGTTCCTTTAGTACCTTGAAAAGTTTCTGATACCCTGCTCATGGTCTCTGGCATATGACGACATTGACTGGCGATTACCGCACCGCTTGGGTAAGTGTATTCTACAAAATGATGATCAAAAATTTCACCATGGTCCTTTCCAGTTCTTACTTGTCTGCCGCCAAACCCTTGGGCAGAAATTGGATACTCTCCAATAAACCAATTGGCAACATCAATGTTATGAATGTGCTGTTCCAAAATATGATCTCCACACAACCAATTAAAATAGTACCAATTGCGCATTTGGTATTCCAATTCCGATTGTCCTGGCTGTCTCTCTCTAACCCAAACTCCACCGCTGTTCCAATAAACTTGGCCAGACACTATTTTTCCAATCTTATTATCCTTTATTTGTTGTATACCCGCTAAATAATTGTCCTGATAATGTCTTTGAAGACCTACCACTACATTTAACTTTTTATCCTTTGCAACTTGTGCAGCTGCCAATACCTTCCTTACTCCAGGTATATCTGTAGCCACTGGCTTTTCCATAAATACATGCTTACCAGCGTTAACGGCATATTCAAAATGCTGTGGTCTAAATCCTGGAGGAGTGGCCAAGATAACTACGTCTGCCATATCTATTGCCTTTTCCGCTCCATCAAAACCTACGAATTGATTTGCCTTGGGCACATTTACTTTCTTAGTATCTTTAAATTCCTTTTGCAAGTTCATTAAACTTCCTTGTAACCTATCTTCAAAAGCATCGGCCATAGCCACCAATTCCACATTCGGATCTGCTTGCAAGGCATGTTGGGCAGCACCTGTACCACGACCACCGCAACCGATCAAGGCTATCTTTAATTTCTTATCGTTAGCTACATTAACCATAGCATTCATTTGCATGGTAGGTAAAATTATTGCCCCCGATACCAAGGCAGTGCTTTTAACGAAATCTCTTCTACTATTTTTAATATTGGTCATGGCTTTACTAATTTGATTAGTTTTTACAGTTAATAATTAAATATGCTGTGACCTGTTCCATAATATTGGGACAAGTACGGGTGGTCAAGATAGAGATTAATTTGGAAACGTACAATGTACATTTTTACAGAATGGTATGAATTATGTTAAATATTCATTATTATCGTAGAATAGCAGCGATTGATTTACTTTGCATCAAAAAAAAAGCCTACTTACATGCTTTCCCTTAAGACGTCAGCTTCCCTATATTTTGGATTTACCTTTAGTTTCATCGGGCATAAAATTCCGATGTTTCTCCATCATCATATTCTGAAGGGAATCCATTTGCTGGAATAATTGCCGCATATCCGAAAAATTATTGGCTCGCTGTCTTTCAAAAAAATCATCAAAATATTGGTTTCCGTTCATCAGGGAATCCTTTTCAAAAAACCGACCTAAATCGTGATCTTGAAAAAAGGATGATAAATTGCCTTGGGAAAAAAACTTCATTGAATTCATAATACTATCCAAATTCATATCCTTGTGCAAGTTCCCAAGATTGTCGTAGGAGAAGGAATAAATGGAATCATAGCCTATAACATTTCCCTCCTCGTCATATTCTTTATCCACCTTCCAGCTTATTTTTGGTTTATCAACAGAAAGACTGTCCCTGTTTTTTTCTGCCAAATCACCTTTAGATTTGTTTTGGTCGTTCTGTGCTTGGCAGCCAAGCACCAAAAAGCCCAACAATAGGGCGAACACAAATTTTTTCATCTTTAAAAATTTTAATTAAACTTCCTTTATTGAGATAATTAGCTACAAAAAAAATGCCATTAAAGTTGCTAATTAAACCATTGGCAGGTTAAAAATGTGTTAAACATATACTATCTTTAATTGTGTATTTAAGGTGCCAAAATGCACAATATATTGTTCGGCAGACTTATACTTATATATGGCCATAATTAAATGACTAAAAATAGAGCAACCAAGGAACAAAAGCGATTGGAAGATTCCCGATCGAAAGTAAAGGATTGGCATAAATGGGGTCCCTATTTAAGCGAGCGGCAATGGGGGACAGTTAGGGAAGATTACAGTCCGGATGGAGATGCCTGGAACTATTTTTCCCACGAAGATTCCCGCAGTAGAGCCTATAGATGGGGAGAAGATGGTATAGCCGGTATCTCCGACAGATATTGTAATATATGCTTTGGTATTACTTTGTGGAATGGCAATGATGGTATTTTAAAGGAGCGCCTTTTTGGTTTAACAGGGCCCCAAGGTAACCACGGGGAGGATGTGAAGGAATTGTATTACTATTTAGAGAATACGCCTACCCATTCCTATATGAAGCATCTTTATAAATATCCACAGAATGCATTTCCGTATAAAGAATTAGTGGCGGAAAATAAAAAACGTGGAAAAAACGAATTTGAGTATGAGCTATTGGATACCGGAATCTTCGAAAACAACGACTATTTTGATGTCTTTACGGAATATGCCAAGGCGGACAATGAAGATATTCTCATAAAGATATCTATCAGCAACAGGAGTTCCAAACCGGCACCCATACATGTTCTTCCCACCCTTTGGACCAGGAACTTATGGAGTTTTGTAGGGATGCCAAAAAAACCCCTCATTAAAAAACAAAGTCATAATGGCCAAACCTATGTCTCTATTGACCATATTTATGTAGGCAATTACAATCTTTATTTTGAAGAACCTTCCCGTTTGTTATTTACCGAGAATGAGACCAATATGGAAAAGGTCTACGCACAACCCAATGATCATCCCTTTAAAAAAGATCTTTTTCATAATTCCGTGGTGAACAACGATTATTCCATAATTTCCAAAAATAATCAAGGCACCAAATTTGCTCCCCTCTACGAGATGCACCTTAATGGTGGGGAAACAAAAACAATTAAATTGAGGCTGACCGCCTCCTCTTTGGAAGACCCCTTCGATAAAGGATTTGATACTGCCTTTTCAAAAAGAATCCAAGAATCCCAAGAATTCCTTGACGCCACTTTTAAAACGGCTTCCAAAGAAGCTAAAGAAACACAAAAGCAGGCTATCGCCGGACTTTTATGGTCCAAACAATATTACAATTACGAAGTGGAAAGGTGGCTGAACGGAGACCATAAAGAAATGCCTCCCCCACCGAATCGTTTTAACGGAAGAAACAATAATTGGAAGACATTAAGGAACCATGATATTCTTGCCATGCCGGACAAATGGGAATATCCTTGGTTTGCAGCCTGGGACACCGCATTCCATTGTGTTAGCCTAGCTTTGGTCGATTCCAGTTTTGCCAAAGATCAACTGTTGTTATTTACAAAAGAATGGTATATGGCACCCAACGGACAGATTCCTGCCTATGAATGGAATTTCAGCGATGTCAACCCCCCAGTCCAAGCCTGGGCCTCCCTTCAGGTTTATCAAATCGAAAAAAAGAGGACAGGCAAAGGAGATCTTACCTTCCTAAAACGAATGTTCAACAAATTGGCCCTAAATTTTACGTGGTGGGTAAACAGGGAAGATAGTCTTGAAAACAATGTTTTTGAAGGAGGATTTCTAGGCCTGGATAATATAGGTGTCTTTGATCGTAGCCATGATATTCCAGGAGGTGGGGTCTTGGAACAAGTAGACGGAACCTCCTGGATGGCCTTATATTGTCTAAACATGTTGGAGATGGCACTTGAAATAGCATTGGAAGACATATCTTTTGAGGATATGACCATGAAGTACTTTGGCCATTTTGTCTTTATCGCGGAAGCCTTGAATAATATAAGTCAGGACTATAACGGATCTTGGGATGAAAGCGAAGGTTTCTTCTATGATAAGTTGATATTCCCCAATGGGGAATCCATGCCCATTAAAGTGCGTTCCATTTCCGGATTATTATCGCTTACAGCGGTATTGAACATAAAAAAGGAATATCTGGATAAACTTCCGAGATTTAGAAAAAGTATGGAGTGGTTTCGTAGACACCGTATAGAGAACGCTAAATATCAGGTTATGGAAGAATACTCGAAAGACAAGGATGTATTATTGTCCTTGGTACCAAAAGAGCGCTTGCAGAAATTGATCGGAAGCATTTTGGACGAAAAGGAATTTCTTTCCAAATACGGCATCCGTTCCCTATCCAAGGTACATGAAAATCCTTATACCATCAACATAGATGGAACTACTTACGGAATAAATTATGAACCTGCAGAATCCACTACTGGGATTTTTGGTGGGAACTCCAACTGGCGAGGGCCAATTTGGATGCCAATGAACTATTTATTTATTAATTCCCTAAGGGAATATGACAGCTATTTTGGGAACAAGTTAAAATTCACCTACCCGACCGGAAACGGCAAGACGATGAATTTAAAAGATATTAGTGATGAAATTGGAAGGAGATTGATTAAACTCTTTGAAAAGGACGCTGATGGTAACAGGCCCATTCACCTTTTGCACAAAGAAAAGTACCAAGACCCTCATTTTAAGGACCTTATCCTATTCTATGAGTATTTTCATGGAGATAGTGGTAGAGGTGTTGGGGCCTCACATCAGACCGGATGGACCGCTTTGGTAGCAAATTTAATGGAAGAAATATAATAGTAATTTGAAGGATCTTTTTAACAAGGAATGGTTGGTTACGAACGGACTGGGCGGTTATGCCTCTGGGGCTGTGAACGGTGCCAATACTAGACAATATCATGGCCTATTGGTAGCTGCTCTTGAACCACCTACAGATAGAATGGTGTTTGTTGCCAAAATAGAGGAACGTGTCCTTTTAGATGGTCAATATCATAATTTATCAACCAATCAATATCCCAAAGTGGTTTTCCCTGATGGCTGTCACTATTTAAAGAACTTTGAGGTTAACCCCACTCCTACCTGGCAATTTGCAGGTAGTGAATGGGATTTGCTTAAAAATGTAAAAATGGTACCCGGGTCCAACACCACGGTAGTGACATATACCAATAATGGAAAAATACCAATAGTTTTGGAATTACATCCACTCTACGCCTATAATGACTTTCATACTACCTTTCACGAAGCTAATTGTTATAACTTTTTTACAGAGTTTAAGGAAGGACATTTAAAAACTTTCCCCGAATATGGAAGCCATCCGGTTTTTACTGGGTGGACAGCAGGACAGTATTATGAAGACCGTTGTTGGTTTAATAATATTATACTTCCAAAGGGTAAAGCCCGTGGCCTTGGGTCTGTCTGCGACTATTATAGGATTGGATATCTCGTTCATGAGCTGCTGCCCGGAGAAGATCTTAGCCTTTACTTTACAGTTGAAGAAGATATGGTAAAAAAAGGAATTAAAGATTTTCTTTCCATTCACAACAAAAAATCAACATCACAAAATTATAAACTTCAGGCCGGGTTTTTCAAAGACCTTATGGCATCGGGAGAGCAGTTTTTGGTCCATAGAAAATCTACCAATGGCATGTCTATCATTGCCGGCTATCACTGGTTTACGGATTGGGGAAGGGATACCATGATCGCTATGCGGGGATTAACCATCGCCACTGGCAAAAAAGCGTTATCCAATTCTATATTGAATACCTTTTTCAATAGTGTAGATCAGGGTATGATACCTGACCGATTTCCCGATAACGCCAAAGACCCTGTTGATTATAATACTATTGACGCAACCTTATGGCTATTTGTGGCCAGCCATGATTACCATCAAAAATTCAAAGACCTCCCATTCCTAAAAAGCCATATTTCAATATTGAAAAATATTTTGGACCAACATATTTCCGGTGCCCGTTACAATATTCATATAACTGAAGAAGGGTTTATTTATGGAGGGGAGGCCAATGTTCAACTTACCTGGATGGACGCCATCGTGGGAGGAAAGGTTATTACCCCAAGAATAGGCTGTCCGGTAGAGATCAATGCTCTTTGGTATAGTGCACTTAAGATTTATGAGAATTTCTGTAGGGTTCTTGAAGTTGAAATTGAAGCCTGTTATTTGAGTTTAATTGGTCGGTTTGAATCCAATTTTACGAAATATTTCACCAATCCCCAAGGCACTTTATATGATGTAATTATCCCTGGTGTTTCGCAGGACAACACCTTCCGTCCCAATCAAATATATTGCCTTAGCCTACCATTCACCGTTTTAAATCTTGAACAACAAAAGTCCATATTTGAAGCGGTGAAACATAGGCTTTATACCCCATTTGGACTTCGCACCTTGGACCCGAACGACCCTGAATTCAAACCCCTTTACGAAGGAAATCAATGGTCACGTGACCATGCTTATCATCAAGGAACCGTTTGGCCTTTTTTACTTTATGAATATTTTGAGGCGTATTTTAAAATATATGGGACCTCCTTGGAGAATAAAAAAAAGGTCCTGTCCCAATTGGAACAATTAAAGCAGCACTTCTATTTCCAAAATGGCATTCACTGTATTTCCGAGATTTTTAACGGCACGGAACCAGCGGAAGGAAAGGGATGCATTCACCAGGCTTGGTCCGTTGCTGCCATCATAAAACTATATGTGGATTATGGATTGCACAAAATTGAAAAAAAAGCATCCGACAAAATAACACAAACCACAAATAAGAAATAAAACATTTTTTTTATTATCTCATTATAAAGAGAACAACCCCTTAGGAATAGCATGAAACCCTAATCCCCTAACCATCTTTTCAATTTCCTTTATTTCCACCATCTTCGTAGTATGCACTGTAAACTCTACAGGATAACTATCACTAAAAATTACATTTTTAAGACCATCAATTTTTAACAAGTTATCCTCAATCCTCTTTAGGTCGCTTGCTTCTTTCGCATTTGTTCCAAAGACTTTCCCGTGATTACCGGGAATTACATTTTCTGATATAATACTCATAATTAATTTATGTTAAATAAAAAGAATAAACAGGTTCTCCACCCTTTAAAAGCGGTCCTCATTTATCGATTCTAGACCTTATATAAATTTACAAAAAATAGGAAAAAACGATGGCAAGAATTTCCATAACTTCTAAAGCTAATATCCAATTGTCTTAAATAATAAGTCTTACATCTCCCAATTCTTGAATTTTATAGGGAAATTTATCACCCGGTGAACCTATAAACATGAAGTTGGTGGGAATTTTCCAACGCTTGGACAATTCCTTAATTTTCTCTGGACCAAACACTCCCTTCTCCTCAACAAAATGAATATGAATATCGGGGTAGGCACGATCCAACACCTTAATATCCTCCTTCAATTTGGGTGCTATAATATGATTCTCATCCACAACAGCTACAATTTTAAGTATCCTGGTTGGTTCATTATTTTTAATGTAAAGCATCACCTTATTTAAGGTAGCCACATCATCGTGGTTTGTAAAAAAAACAAACTGTTGCTTATTAATTGCCGCAAGTAATTTTTTGGTATGGACGTTCAAGGTCTTAAAAAGTTGGCCCCTATCGGGAAAGACAAAACTTAAAATATCAAGAAATCCTCTAAAAATATAGGTGCGGTACAACATGAAAAACACTACAAGTAGGGTGGGAATGAGATATTCTGTAAATATCCCCAAATAGGAAGGGTTTAATATAATGTTACCGGCCATGGCAGCCATTACCGCTAGTATAGCTATTATAAGTCCCAACCAACTAGATCGTTCCGGACGTGGTAATTTCGCCCTATTTATTTTAAGCATCATGTTACCAATTCCGAACAATACCATCACCGATAAAAAGGCTATGGTATAAACCCCTGCCAATTTTGCCAGGTTTCCTTGGGTTACCAATAATATGGACACACATAAAAAAAAGAACAAGGTATAAATCATATAAGAGCTGCCAGCCCTATTTTTCTTCAATAAAAATTTGGGCAAAATTCGGTCCAATGCCATTCGTTCCATAAGTCCACCCACACCTACAAAGGAAGTAAGCACGGCACCACTTAAAACCAAAGCTGCGTCTATACCCACTAGTAAGGAAAGCCAATTGCCTCCGGAAATATCTGCCATATGGGAGAGTAGGGCATCTTGATTGGTTTCGATAAATTTAATGGGGATTATGGCAAGGGCCAAAAAAGCGATCAATGGATTAAAAATGGTTACTACCACCCACATATTGCGCAAGGTCTTTGGAAATATGCCTTCCTTCTGTTCCTCAACATAATTGGCCGAACTTTCAAAACCACTAATCCCCAACATAGCCGCCGAAAACCCTAAAAACAAGGCGCTAAATATACTGCCCTCCAACGGAGTCCTAAAATTTGAGAATAGGGTTTCAAACCCATTTTCCGCAAAGTAGACAATACAGAAGGCGCACAATAATGTCAATGAAATTAAATGAAATATGAAAATGATTATTGCCACCTTGGAAGATTCGCCAATACCGATGATAACCAAGCCCATAAAACAAAACATCAGGATTATGCTTACTGGCAAGACCGGAATAAAGTTCAATATGCTGTTAGCATACTTTACAGCCTCACTTGCCGATATCACAGCAGTTGCCATATAAGAAAGAACGGTCAAAGCGGCTGCAAGTGATGCCGTCGACTTTTTGGTGGTATTCAAAAGGGCATTATAGGCACCTCCGTTCAAAGGCAATGCCCCCACCACCTCACCATAAATTTTTCTAAAAAGGAATAGCACTAGAGCAACCACCAAAAGAGAAATCCAGGCATACTGCCCTGAATATACGATGGCCAATGCTGAAACATATAAACAAGAGGAGCTAATGTCGTTTCCACATATAGCCGTGGCTTCCAGTTGATTTAATTTTTTCTTCATTGAATCATTATTTGAAAAAAGAAACCTTAACTAAAGATAGGTGTAAAACAAGTACAATTTGTTTAAATGAGGTAGAAAAAACGTTACATTTAAGATACAAAATACGCTACCCATGAAGACCTTTACAAGCGCCATTTCCCTAAAAGAATTTCCGACCAGCGAACAGGTTCCTGTAAAAACAATTCGAAAATCTATAATGGATCTTATCCAAAAAGAACATCCAGAAATAAATTCGAAAAAATCCATTGCAGTATCCGAACTCAATTCATATCGTCAAAAATACCTTTCGGACTACCTCATCCGTGAGGTAGGCGAGTTGTCCAACTTGGAGGAGGATGTACTAAAGACGATCCAGCAGGAAAAAATAATTACGACCCAAAGGGAATTATTGGATGAATCAACTGAATATTCCTTTGGACAACGCCTGGCAGATAAAGTAGCTACCTTCGGTGGAAGTTGGAAATTCATAATACTTTTTGCCGTATTTATCTTTATTTGGATGGTCATCAATATTATTTTCCTAATGGATAAGGGATTTGACCCCTACCCTTTTATCCTTTTGAATTTAATTTTATCATGTTTGGCGGCTTTGCAAGCCCCCGTGATAATGATGAGCCAAAATAGACAGGAGGAAAAGGATAGGGAACGTTCCAAGCAGGATTATATGGTAAATTTAAAAGCCGAACTGGAAATTCGAATATTACACGAGAAGTTGGACCACCTTATAATTCATCAACAACAGGAACTATTAAACATTCAACAAATACAGGTGGAGATGATGGAAGATATCATGAACCAAATAAAAAAACAACAAAAAAGCTGAGGACCTATATGGAAATATGACCTATTTTGGGATATTTTATAAAATTTACCGAAAGAAGCAAAGTTATTTTGTAATTTTTGAGAACCAATTAACAACCAATCCCATAAATCACCTAACCATGGACACCAAGATTTTTAATATCAATAGAAGACACTTTTTAAAGGGCGCTGCAGCATCCTTGGCACTTTCCTCCTTTGGATCGTATGGCATGGAACTCCTATATCGGGATAAACCGTTACGTGTTGGATTGATCGGAACAGGCTGGTATGGAAAAAGTGACCTTTTTAGGCTTATGCAAGTAACCAATGTAAATGTTGTTTCCATTTGTGACGTGGACGAGCGTTTGCTTAAGGAAGCAGCCAACCTGATACAACTTAGACAACCCTCAGGAAAAGCTCCTAGAACCTACAAGGATTATAGAAATATGCTGGCAGAAAAAGATTTGGACATTGTGCTTATTGGCACCCCTGATCATTGGCATGCACTACAGGCTATAGAAGCTTTAAAATCTGGCGCCCATGTTTATGTACAAAAACCAATAAGTGTTGATGTTCTTGAAGGGGAAGCCATGGTTGCTGCCGCCAGAAAATACAACAGGGTAGTTCAGGTAGGAACCCAGCGCAAAAGTACTCCCCACCTAATTGATGCCAAAAAAAATATAGTCGATGCTGGCTTATTGGGTAAAATTTCCCATGTCGAAATGTGTTGTTACTATCATATGCGAGCCAATGGCAATCCACCAATAGAGAGTGTTCCTAATTTTTTGGATTATGAAATGTGGACCGGTCCCGCACCCCTACGACCTTATGATGGAATTCCCCACAGACGTTGGTGGCGCACCTTTATGGAATACGGCAATGGCATTATGGGCGATATGTGCGTACACATGCTGGATACCGTACGTTGGATGCTGGAGCTGGATTGGCCAAAAAGAATTAGTTCTACCGGAGGAATCTATGTGCAAAAGGACGGTAAATCCAATATAGCCGATACACAGACCGCAATATTTGAATATGAAGATCTGAACTGCGTATGGCAGCATAGAAGCTGGGGAACGCCTGCAGACCCCGATTACCCATGGTCTTTTAAACTATATGGGGAGAAAGGAACTTTGTCCGGCAGCACCATGAGGGCTGACTTTGTTCCGCATGGGGATGGAGAAAAGATACATATGGACGTTATTTATGAAAAAGAAAAATTTCCAGAGGACCTTACGGAAAAAGATATAGAATTAAACGCAGCGCCTGCCACCAGATTACATATGTTGGATTTTCTTGCCGCAATTGATAAGGGCACTTTGCCCATTGCCGATATTCGGGAAGGCCATGTGTCTACGGCCAGCTGTATTTTGGCCAATATGGCAATGACCACAGGTAGGCCGTTAATTTATGACCCTAAAAACATAATAGTGGTCAATGATGCAGAAGCAACGGCACTTTTGCAAAGGGATTATCGTGCTCCTTGGAAACATCCACATCCCAATGATTTTAAATAGACTTTTTGCAGAACCATATAAGTTCAGGTCAAGTAGATTTAATCCAAGATACGCCCATCCTCCATTTGGATAATGCGATCGGTACGTTTGGCAAAATCCTCATCATGGGTCACAATCAAAAGGGATAGGCCTTCCTCCTCTTTTAGCCGTTTAAAAATACTGAAGACGTTTTCAGAATTATGACTATCCAAATTTCCGGTAGGTTCGTCGCCCATCAGAATAGAAGGATTGTTTATCAAAGCCCTGGCTATGGCCACCCGCTGTTTTTCACCACCCGATATCCTTGAGGCACGTTGATGGGCCAACTTTTCTATGTCCAACATTTTTAATTTTTCCATAGCGTCGTGTTCTATTTCGGCCAAGGACTTCTCTGCCAATTTTTTGGCAGGTAACATAACATTTTCAAGCACACTGAATTCGGACAATAAATAATGGAACTGGAATACAAAGCCGATATGTTTATTGCGAATTCTGGAAAGTTCTTGATGCTTCTGTCCTGTAATTAATGTATTATTTAGGTAGAGATCTCCCGTATAATCGGTATCCATAGTAGAAAGAATATACAAGAGGGTAGATTTCCCAGAACCAGATTTCCCCATGATCGAAGCAAATTCGCCTTTCTTTATATCAAAGGAAATATCCTTGAGCACATGAAATTTCACCGGCTTATCAAAGTATTTATTAATTTTTTTAGTTTCTAGAACGAGCTCCATTATTATTGCTTAAGTTCCCCTAATAATCCGCACCGGGTCTATGCGTTTTGCTTTATTGGAAGGTAACCAACCAGCTATAAAGGTAGATATAAGGGCAAAGGAAATGCCGATGATATAATACCATATATTGTAATTTATGGGGTATGTGGTAATAGTTGGCAATGCCTCGGTTTCAAATGCTACATTATCTATTAGTTTGGAAAGTACAAATCCAAGAATAAGTCCAAGAATACCCCCCACGGCACCAATGATCATGGCCTGACTCATAAATATAAGTTGTACATCGGTTCCCGAAAACCCAGTAGCTTTCAGAATTGCTATATCCTTCATTTTTTCATAGATAAGCATATTAAGGATATTATAGATTCCAAAGCCAGCCACTATCAATAAGGTTATGGAAACGGCATAGGTTATTAGATTTCGGATATTTGAACCAGTTTCAAACTGGGCATTGGCCTCATTAATATCAGTGGCCTTAACTTGAAACTTCTTCCCCAAACTTTGCGCCATGGCGGTAGCTTCCTCAATATTATACAATTTCACATTAATATCCGTGATATAGTTCGGGGCTTCTCCCAGAATACGTTGCACGGTCTTGAGATTGGCATAACTTTGAATGTTATCTATTTCGGCTATGCCACTCTGATATATACCCACTATTTTTAAAGGAAAAACATCTCCCTTTATGGTACTAACCTGAACCCGATCACCTTTTTTGAGCGACATTTTTTTTGCTAGACCCGCACCCAAAAGAATACCATTTTCACTATTTCTTAAATCTTCCGCAGTGCCCTCTACAACATAGTCCCCAATATTGGAAAGTCTCGCCTCCTCCATAATATCCACACCTATTAAGTTTCCTCCCAATTCTATGGATCCCGAGAGATAAAAAATCTGTGCCCTAAGTTGGGAAGTGGCCCCTAATACATTCTTGTCCTTTTTTAAATAATTTAGAATGGGGAGTCCGTTGTGAATTTTCTTTTGACTTTGTTTGGGCTTAACAGAACTGACCACATTAAAAGCATTCTCAAATTCCTGGTATAAGGCTATAGGCTGTTTTTTTGAGGGTTCTATTTCATTGTAGATATGGATATGTGGAGTTTGGTTTAAAATAAGGCTGTCCAACATTTGATTAAGTCCGGTCATAAAACCCACCAAAGTAATATAGGCCCCAATACCAAAGGTAACTCCCAACGCAGCCGTAACCGTAGATTTCATCTTGGTGAGCAGATGGGTTTTGGCAATGTTCAATATGACTTTCCAATTGATCATTCCTCAGGTTTTAGAATTTCTGTGGTCTCGGTAATACCCTCCAAAATTTCAACACGATCTAAATTTTGAAGTCCCAAAACAACATCAACCAATCCGTCTACGGTCCTCACTTTATTCCCTTCCATCAAATACTCCTTGGGTATGGTCAAGGCCTCCTCCTTTTGGAAAATAATTATATTGGCCTCTCCGGCCAAACCAGGGAAAAGGGACTTTGGAGGATCGTTAAAAATTGCCTCCGCTTTAAAGGTCTGTGAACGTTCATCTTTTTTGGGATATATTTTATTCAATTTAGCTTCAAAAACCTGATCTCCATATGCATCCAAAGTAATCAGCACATTCTTACCCAAATCCAATTTTACGATATCGACCTCATCTATCAACAATTCAATAATAAAATCAGAGGCACTACCTACAGCCGCCAATGGTTCCATAGTGTTTACTATTTCCCCTGGGTCTTTATAAAGGGCATAGACCTTACCTTTAATTTTACTGGCTACGGTAAAATCCTGGGTAGAGATCTTTGAGCTGGCATAGTTGTTTCTGGCCTGTTGCACTTTGGTAGCCAGTTCCTTCCTAGTTAGGACATAATTGTTCTTCAACTGCTTCAAATTATTTCCTGAAATTTCAAACGCCAACTTTCGGTTCTCGAACTCCAATTTTGATCCAATATTTTGATCCCAAAGCCTCCTTTGCCTTATAAAGTTCATGGAGTCGTTTTTAAAGGTTAAGGTGGCCGATTGGATCTCATCTTCCAAAGAACTCAATACCGCTGAACTTCCTGAATAATTTGCCTGGGCCATTTCGAGTGCCAAGCGGGCATTATCAGAATTGAGTTTCGGAGTGTTATTAACAATCTGAACAATTGGAGTTCCCTTTATTACCATATCGCCTTCCTCCAATAAATTAAAGTCCAAAATACCGCCCACGGGGGCATAGGCCTGATAAAGACTATCTGGTTGCACGGTTACGGAAGCATAGACCGATTCCGTTAAATGCTGTTTAGCAGGGAATATCTTTTCTTGTTGGCTTCCACAGGATATGAAAAGAAAAAGAAAATTTATCCAGAAAAAATTCCTCATTGATATTAAGTTAGGCTAGTTCAAAATAAAGGGAATTAAACCATGGAGACTATGAGAAATGTCATAAAGTTTTAATCATTGGGGTTATTCACAATAATTTTGTTGGATTTCCTCCAATAAAGCTCTTGATCATAGAATTGAATGCATTACAGTTTTTAGACTTCTTGACCCCAATCCTTATTTCACAACGCGGATTGCCTGCAATTCATTTAGACACATTCAATAGACAGCATATAAAATGAAGTTACAACTTACCCAACGTAAAAGGACATTACCAAAACGGGAATCTCAGACCCACCGTCTTGAAAATGTCCATTAACTTAATTTGGAAACTAAATCTTTTACTTTTATCCCAATTTAATATATGCGCCGGTGAATGTGCTTACCGCTTATAGAAATTTTCCTGTTTCATCCAGCTTTACCCGCAGCATTTTATCTTCGTTCTCCAATTTCAGTTTATAGGTCTTCTTAGCACCTACGGGATCTATATAGGAAACTACATAAATATCCTTAGTAATAGTCCATCCAGGAAAACGGTCTGCAATTGCGCTCTTTATAGTGCTGGGCAGATTTATATCCTTAAATTTTTCGGCAGTGCGCAATAACTTCCCATCCTTATCGTAAGCGGCAAGTATTTTACCTTCGGGGATAAAGAAGGTAATATTGTAAAGGTCGTAATCATCTTGATAGTATTCTGAACTCTTAATATCATAGGTTGCCACCTTTTGCTGCAAAAGCTTCACAGGTATTGAGGCCACCTCTTCGGTGTTTACATTGTTCAGATACTTGTAGTTCGTGGCATAAACGGTTACCTCCGATAGCTCCACCGTAGGAATAATTTGAGAATAGGCAAGGGTGGTTAGTCCAAAAGCTAATAAACCAAATAGCAATTTTTTCATGATCAATTATTTTAGATTAATAATTAGTGTTCACATGAACGTATAACCATTCATGAGGTGAAAATTACCCCGCTTTTAAGGCCACTACAATGACTTAGGTCATTCTGCCATTAATAAATAAGAAAACACCTACTTAGGGGAATAACAACTGACGGATATCATATTTTACCCGAAAAGAAGGAACTAGATTTGATCTTATCAAGCCTGACTAGGAATGTTTTATGGAACATTCCCTTGCAACAGCTACTAAGGGAGTTTATAGATTATTTAAAAAGGAATATGACAAATTTAACCGCTAGCGAGAGTATACGATTACTTAAGGATAATTACACGGGTCACTTGGGATATATATCCCAGCACCAACCTTATGTCCTTTCTATAACTTATTTTTATGATAAGGAAGATCATTCATTAATAAGTTACTCAGCAGATGGCCATAAGATAGATGCCATGCGAAAAAACAATGCCGTTTCCCTGTTGGTGGAGGAAATAAAATCATCAAACAATTGGCAATCCGTTTTGGCCCATGGAACCTATGAGGAACTTAAGGGTTCCGATGCCAAGTTTAAACTGCATCAATTTACGGAAGGGGTCAAAAGTCTTATCCTACGTAAGGAGCAGAGGGAAATCGAATTTATAAGTGAATTCTCCAGTAAATTGTATTCCCGAGGTAATCCAACCGTATACCGTATCAAAATATTGGAGATTACAGGAAAAAGAAAAGAGACCTAGAATACAAAACCCGTAGGTTGGTTCCCTTGTTCTTTTTAGTCATTTAGCAATTGAGGATACTTTCAAACTGAGTTTAATTCCTGCTCAAAACCGTTTAATATTTTTATCCATAAAAATTCTCTTACTGGATCGACATATTACGTAACTTAGATATAGCAACAACAAAGTATGTTCCCACTTCCCCTTCCAATCTTTAATCTATAGCATATGCAAAGAAACAGCTTTATTGCAGCCCTATCTGCGATCGCCACTGTGCCCTTACTGTCATTTTCGTCTATGGAGAAAGTAATAAAAAGAAAGACGGAGGGCTTTAAAATTAATGCGGGGGAAGGTAGAGTACACGGCCATATTAAATTAAAGGGGGTAAATTCCAATATATTGGATGTAAAAATATCCGGAAGTGATACCGACAATGACCTAGCTATATTTGAACAAACTTCCCTTTCCCAGGGTAAAGGAACTCCTTTGCATATTCACCCCGGGCAGGATGAAATATTTTATGTTCTTGAGGGAGCATATTATTTTAAGGTCGGGGACCAAACCTATAATCTAAGCGTTGGCGATAGCATATTTTTACCCAGAAAAGTTCCACATGCCTGGACACAGGTCACAGAAACCGGAAAAATGATGGTAATCGTACAGCCGGCAGGTAAACTTGAGAATTTTTTTGTTGCCATGTCCGCTTTGGATCACGAACCCGGTCCCAAGGAAATTGAACAACTATTTGCGGAAAATGAAATGCAGGTGGTGGGACCTCCTTTGAAAATTGATTGACAGATTTCCCAACACAATGGGATAAATTGAAAAATATTCCACTTATCGCCTGTGCAACTTTATAATTAGGCATAGTCCATGACTTTCTGTACTGTAATAATATTGATATTACCATGCCCATAATGACCAATATCATGTTACGTTAGCTTCTTAAATACTTCCTTTGTAATTATAATTAGAACACCGTATTGTGTTCCGAAATCCAATCTAGCTTAAACAACGATTAACGATCTTAATTTCGTTGCAAAAGGACTTTTTTGAATAAACGAGGTCCTTTTAAAACGATGAGAATTGGTATACATATGTCAGAACATGGAACATCCTATTTTGAAAAGGTAATGCATGTCCTCGATTATTTGGATCCATGGAAAACCCTCGAATTAGTGCTTGTCAATTGTTGCAAAATCCAAATTAATTGAAACGTGTATAATTATAAACTCCGACTAACATGCGCAAAAAAATAGTTACACTTACCTTAAATCCCGTATTGGACAAAAGCGTTTCTGTTGCTGGCATTAGCCCAAATACCAAACTCCGATGTACTGCTCCCACTTACGACGCGGGAGGAGGTGGCATCAATGTATCACGTGCCGTTAAAAAATTGGGAATGGATTCACTCTGCATATATCTCGCAGGCGGTCCTACAGGAGAACATTTAAGGCAACTTTTGGACAAGTCAGGTATTGACCAATTGGCAATTCCCATCAAGGGATGGACACGAGATAATCTTGCTGTTACCGATACCACTACCAATTTACAATACCGTTTTGGGGTTCCTGGGCCAATTGTGGAAAAAGAAGAATGGGAAACCTTACTTGATCAATTGGAAAAAAATTTGGAAGAAGGTGATTATTTGGTGGCCAGCGGGAAATTACCGCCTGGAATGCCCGATGATTTTTATGTACAAGTGGCCGAAGTGGCCAAAAAGAAAAAGACAAGGTTTGTATTGGACACTTCTGGTGAGGCTTTGGTAAAGGCCACTAAATCCAAAGTTTTTATGCTGAAACCCAATTTGGGCGAGCTAAGCTCCTTATGCGGGGTAAAATCCATATCCGCTATGGAACTGGAAACACTTGCCAAAAAGTTTTTGAATGAGCATGATTGTGAGGTATTAGTAGTCTCTTTGGGAGCAAAAGGAGCCCTATTGGCAACTAAAAACCTAATGGAGCATATTCCCGCACCCACTGTCCTTCAAAAAAGTACCATTGGAGCGGGTGATAGTATGGTGGCAGGTATGATTGTGAGCCTGCTTCAAGGCAAAACCTATAGTGAGATGGTAAAATATGGTGTTGCCTGCGGTACCGCAGCCACCATGCATGAAGGTACCCAATTGTGCAATAAAAACGATGCGGATAATTTGTACAAATGGGTCCTAAAGACACAATAGTAAACCAGTAAGAATTCGATAATTTGCTTCCTCCATTTCAGCTCATTAATATGGACAAGTACATTGCCTTTGCATAAAAGAATCCTACTATGGAAAATATTCAAAAATTCGCGTTACCTGCCCTTCATGAAGGGGAGATTCCGTTGGCATTTATGAACACCAACGCACCCCATGATAAAGGGGTGATTCTGGCAGCTGATGTTGGCGGTACAAAAACAAATTTGGCGCTTTTTAAAGTCCAGGCCGGCAATCTGGTTCCTTTAAAGGAAAAATCGTTTCGCACTAAAAAATATAAATCCTTTATGGAGATAGTGGCTGCCTTTCATACCAAAGAGTTACCCAGGATAAATGGGGTTTGCTTAGGGGTTGCCGGCCCTGTAACCCAAGGCAAGGTATATGGAACTAATTTTTCCTGGGCCATAGACAGTGAGGAAATTAGTCGGGAACTACATATTCGTTCCGTTTCCTTGATCAATGATATGAAGGCCAATGCCTATGGACTGGCGTCACTCCAAGAAAAGGATTTTGAAACATTGAAATATGGCCCCAAAATACCAGGTAATGCTGCTCTCATATCTCCAGGCACAGGCCTTGGGGAGGCAGGGATGTTCTGGGATGGATCTCACTACCATCCGTTCGCCTGTGAGGGTGGCCATTGCGATTTTAGCCCTCGCAATGAATTGGATATAAAAATTTTACAACACTTCCAACAAAAGTACGGGCATGTTAGCTGGGAGAGATTGTTATCCGGTCCCGGAATATTGGATCTATATATGTTCTTACGGGCAATTAGTGGTATACAGGAACCGCAATGGTTGACTGATCAAATGTCGCAGGAAAATCCTTCCGCCACCATTACCAAGATAGCCTTGGAAGCAAAGGATTCCGTTTGTGAAGAAACTTTGGACCTTTTTATACGGTTCTTGGCCGTAGAAGCGGCACAACTAGCTCTAAAATTTAAGGCTACCGGGGGTATCTATATAGGTGGGGGTATCTTGCCAAAGATCATTACAGGAGTTAAACGGGAAGTTTTTCATAACAACTTTGTTCAATCCGGGCGTTTAGACTTTCTCTTGGAAATGGTACCCGTCAAAGTAATCCTCAATGAAAAAACACCACTTCTTGGAGCTGCCTATTATGGTGCCATGGCACTTAGCCAGTCTTAGGGCTTATTCAAATTTTGAAGCAACCAAATATTGATTTAGCACTAAAGAAACGGTATTAAGTAAAAATTTAAAAATGCAGGGTCTGGTGGTTTTGTTCATTAAAACTCATCAAGCTTACCTTGCCGTAGTCCTCCATTTTTTTAACTAGGTCCTTATGGAACCATTTTTTAAGAAATCCCTTCTTTTCCCTTTCCAACATAACAACAATATCCGCATTTACTACTCCAAGATATACTCTCAGTGTATCAAAAACATCAGCTGAAAACAATAGCTCAAATTCAATCTCAGGATAATCTACCTTGCTTTTGAGCAATTCTTTGAACCACTCCATCTGCAAGTCGCCCGCATATTCTTCATTTGTGGAAATATGCACCACCTTGATCTTAGCCTTTAATGGTTCGGCAATTTCAGTAAGTTTTTGGATGGCATGAATATCTTCCTCCTCAAAATCTGTGGCATAGACTATGGTACGGATATTCATACGACCCACATCCTTGGGAATGGCCAATACGGGACATGGTGCCTTCTCAATTAGCTTCTTGGTGGTACTGCCTAAAATCAATTCCTCCAAACCGCTTCCTCCCTTTGTGCCAACCACAATCATTTGGGCATGCCACTCTTCTGCCTTGGAAATTATTCCTTTTATGACAGAACTGTTTTCTGCTGCCTCCAATCTTATATTAGGGTTATCCCAATGGCCACCAAGATGTTCCCTACATAATTCTTCCAACTTGGAACGGTTGGTTTTAAAAGCAACTTCCTGTATGTGGGGAAGGGGATTATCTAGTGCTTCGGCCCCTAAAATACTGGGGAATTCAAATATATGGGTAATAACCAGACGTGCGCCGAGTTTTAGACTCAACGCATGTGCAAATTTCAAAGCAGAGACTGAGTTTTCTGAATAATCCGTGGCATAAAGCAGTGTTTTCATTTTTGAGTTGTATTGAAATATTAAGGAATAAACTTGCTGGCCAATTCTAGTGCTAATACAACTTATCCCGAATTATATGGTATATTCCAACAGCAAATTTAAAAGTGGGATAATGTTTGTCCAATAAATTTAGAGCCTTATGTTGGATCAATAAATGACATCTATCATATAAGGTAATCTTTCTAAGCCCGATCTTCGCGTTCGGAAAATGATTCGTTTGAATAAAAAGTTTAAGAAATCTAACTGATTTATGAGTAAAGCCATATATATAGCTACCACAGAGCCCAATAGTGGAAAATCGATCGTATCCTTGGGCCTTATGCAACTATTATTGGGAAAAACGGCCAAAGTAGGTTATTTCAGGCCTATCATCGATGACTTTGAAAAGAACAATGTAGACGACCATATAGATACAATTTTAAAGCATTTTGAGGTGGACCAGAAATTCGAGGATGCCTATGCGTATACTCGAAGTCAGGTAGTACAACTCAAAAATTTGGACAAGGATGATGAAATCATAGGTAAAATCATCAATAAATACAAGGCTATTGAAGATCGGTTTGATATTGTCTTGGTGGAAGGGACCGATTTTTCAGGGGAAGGTGCCATTATAGAATGGGACATCAATGTACTTATTGCAAAAAACTTGGGTATTCCCGCTGTCATCATCGCCAACGGAAAGGGCAAGACCCTTCAAGAGCTGGTCGGAAATATATACATGGCCTATGATTCCTTTAGGGAAAAAGGTGTGGAAGTACTGTTAACGGTAGCCAATAAAGTCCAGCCAGAGAACGTTGACCTAGTGGTTTCCGGACTCAAGAAAAAACTACCTGAAAAAGTTTTGGTAGCAGCCATTCCCTTGAACCCAATTTTGGGAAATCCAACTGTAAAGGAAATTGCTCAGAAACTTTCGGGCAAAATTTTGTTTGGTGAGGATTTTATAAACAACCAAGCTGGTGAGTTTAGTGTGGGAGCCATGCAACTCAGAAATTATCTCACACATTTAAAAAAGGATAGCTTGGTGATAACTCCTGGGGATCGGGCAGATATAATTCTTGGTGCACTACAGGCCAACATCTCCAGCAATTATCCCAATCTTTCGGGCATAGTACTAACGGGGGGGCTGTTGCCAGAGGAATCCATCATTAAACTAATTGAAGGGCTATCCGATATTATTCCAATAATTTCTGTAGCAGACGGCACTTTTTCAGTAACCAATCGTATAGGTACCATAAAACCCAGAATATATGCGGAAAACAAAGAAAAAATAACAACCTCTATACAAGAATTCGAAAAATATGTGCCAATTAATGAATTGGCCGAACGCCTAATTACCTTTAAGGCCGAGGGGATTACCCCTCGGATGTTCCAGTACAATCTTCTAAAACGGGCAAAATCGGCTAAAAAACATATTGTTCTTCCAGAGGGAGCGGACGAACGGATCCTATTGGCTACCAAAAAACTAATAGATACCAATGCTGTTACAATTACATTGCTGGGAGATCCTGAGCAAATAAAAACAAAAATTGCGGAGTTGGATCTTAACTTGGATTCCAGCAGTATTAACATCATAGACCCCAAGTCATCCTCCAATTTCTTGGATTATGCCAATACCCTTTACGAACTGCGCAAGAATAAAAATGTTAATCTTGCTATGGCGAAGGACCTTATGGAGGATGTTTCCTATTTTGGAACCATGATGGTCTATAAAGGCCATGCCGATGGAATGGTCTCTGGAGCAGTGCATACTACCCAACATACCATAAGGCCGGCATTGCAATTTATTAAGACCAGGCCTGAAGTCTCCATAGTTTCCTCGGTGTTCTTTATGTGCCTACCAAACCGTGTTACCATATTCGGCGACTGCGCGATCAATCCAAATCCTACAGCTGAACAATTGGCCGAAATTGCTATTTCTTCGGCAGCTAGCAGTACCGCTTTTGGCATTGAACCCAAGATAGCCATGCTTTCCTATTCCTCTGGGGCCTCCGGGGTTGGAGAAGATGTGGATAGAGTGCGCAAGGCTACGGAAATTATAAAAATGAAACGGCCCGATCTAAAAGTGGAAGGGCCCATTCAATACGATGCGGCAGTGGATATGAATGTGGGCAAAAGTAAACTTCCTGATTCTGAAGTAGCCGGTCAGGCCAGTGTTTTTATTTTTCCGGACCTCAATACTGGAAACAACACCTATAAGGCCGTGCAAAGGGAAACAGGTGCCTTGGCCATTGGTCCAATGCTGCAAGGTCTAAACAAGCCTGTAAACGACCTAAGCCGTGGCTGTACAGTAGATGATATATTTAATACTGTTGTAATAACTGCCATACAGGCCCAAGGCCTTTAACTTTAAAAAGATAAATCCATAACTATGAACATACTGATAATCAATGCAGGCAGTTCTTCCATTAAATATCAATTGATTAAAATGCCTACGGAACTATTGATCTGTAAAGGTGTGATTGAACGTATTGGCTCAAAAAACTCAACAGTGAAGTATAAAACCAATACTGTGGATTCTGAGGAAATAGAGGAAATACCCAATCACAATGTAGGGTTCTTAAAAATGGCCAAGCTATTGATGGACCCCAAGAAAGGGGTTATTAAAAATGTCAACGATATTGGAATTGTGGGCCATAGGGTGGTACATGGTGGAAATACCTTTTCAAAAACAACCTTGATTACCCAAGAAGTAAAAGATAAAATCCAAGAATTGTCGGTCCTGGCCCCATTGCACAATCCGCACAACTTGGAAGGAATTGTATTGTCCGAAGAAATTTTTCCCACTGCCAAACAAATTGCCATTTTTGATACCGCTTTTCATCAAACAATGCCTATTAAGGCAAAGAAATATGCGTTACCCAATGAACTTTATACCGATCGCCGTATCCAAGCATATGGTTTTCATGGCACCAGTCATAAATATGTGTCCGAAAAGGCCAATTCCTATTTACAATTGAATAAATCCAAAATAATTACCATACACTTGGGCCATGGATGCAGTATGACTGCAGTAAGAGATGGTATAAGTGTTGATCATTCTATGGGTTTCACTCCTTCAAACGGGCTAATCATGGGCTCTAGAAGTGGGGATATAGATCATGCGCTAATTTTCTATTTGGTAAATAGTTTGGGATATAGCTTGGAAAATGTAAACACACTTCTTACAAAAAAAAGTGGTATGCTTGGGCTTACTGGCCACAGTGATTTAAGGGATATAGAAACCAAAGCCAAATCAGGAAATCCGGAATGTATACTGGCTTTGGAAATGAATGCTTACCGCATAAAGAAATATATCGGTGCCTATGCTGCTGCCATGAACGGTTTGGATGCACTAGTCTTTACGGCAGGTATCGGCGAGAATTCAAGTACACTTCGGAAACTTGTGTGTTCCGAAATGGAGTATTATGGCATAGTCCTGGATGCCAGTAAAAACGACTTGAAATCATCCGACATTCGGGTAATTAGCAACGTCAAGGCCAAGGTTAAAATTTTGGTTGTACCTACCAACGAGGAATTGGAGATAGCGAAACAGGCATATAGTTTATCACAAAATCAATGATTTGTATACCATAGGTTCCAAGTCCCTAATCGGAAAAAACCTATTATTCACAATAATTGTTTAATATCCGAAATAAGCAAAATATACCTTTACAGGACTAAGCCTATTCTTTTTTAGCCTTACAAGTTTTAATTCCAAACGGAAGGTACAAAGGACAAAAACCCATAAAACTGGTCAGGAAAAAGACAATGGCCAGAACCACCAGGACAATGCCTAGGACTCCTGGGATAGTACCGTTATAATAAAGCCCAATCAAAGTTGCAGCAATCACAAAACGGAAGATTCGGTCTAAATTACCCATGTTTTTCTTCATAATAATAAATTTAAGTTAGACAATAAATATAGAGCCTACGACCAACTTTATATAAATTCGGAAGCTTCTTTAGCAGTTGATTCAATTTTGGATACTTAATTTGGCTAGATATAGGCCTTTACTTCTAGACCAATGTTCCAACACCTTTCCAATCTTGCCAAGATTCAATACAACAGTTCAAAGTAATGGGATAAAAATACGTCCTGAAATGACATATATCATTTCAAAGGATATTAGGTTTAAATAAATTTGGAATCTACCTTATTGTACAAAATTTAAATTATCATGGAAAAGGAAATTATATATAATTCAAACTTGCATTTTGAACACGAAATATGGAGACGGGAACTCTTCTTTTGGAGGGATGAACTAATTTTTTTCAATAATAGGCTTAGCGAAATGGTTACAAGATGGACTAAAAAGGAGTTTCTCGTTCAATTGGAGCACTTTCAAAACGAATTTATCCTACATGGTGGGGTCATAGAGGATTTATTGGAAGCAATTGAAATCCACGAAACCCGCCTAGCTGGACAAGATTTAGAGTCAAATGAAGCTATGGACACGGCAATGGTAAAGAAACACATTCAGTTTAGAGGAAAAATGGAGGCACAAGAACAGATTTATGCCGATCTTAAAAAAGACTTCTTCCGATTTTTGACGAAATATCTATAATTTATATGTTTGGAATAAAACTTCCCAAGAAACAAAACCTCAAAAGATACAACACTCTATTTAGGGTTCTTACGAAATATGGTTTTGAGGATGTTATGGCCAGCAGTAAGGCCAGAAAGTTTATCCCAAAGAATTACCTCGCTAAACATCCGCAGACCGAAAAACTGTTATCCTTATCTACTTTTGAGAGAATCCGAATGGTAATGGAAGAACTAGGCCCTTCCTATGTAAAAATAGGTCAGATTTTGAGCAACCGTGACGATATGTTACCTCTAGGTCTCATTAAGGAGCTTGAAAAACTACAAGATCAGGCACCATCTTTGCAGAATTTTGAAGTGGAAAAAATAATCTCGGAAGAACTGGGTATCGACTGTTCACAATATTTCCTTTCAATTGAATCCACACCCCTTGCAGCCGCCTCTTTGGCACAGGTTCATAAGGCACAACTACTCAACGGCACCTGTGTTGTGCTAAAAATACAGCGACCAAATATATCGGAAGTTATTGCTTCCTATTTTTCCATTATGAAAGAAGTGGCCACGGCCTTGGAAAAATATAGTGCCCAGGTAAAAGCCTTTCAGCCCCTGAAGTTGGTGGAATCCTTTGAAAAAAGCATCACTGAAGAACTTAGTTTTTTAAGGGAAATGGATAATTTGGAACGTTTTGCCAAAAATTTTGAAGGTAACCATGCTATATATGTTCCCAAGGCATATCGCGAACTAAGTACAGACCAGATTATATGTATGGACTGGGTTGACGCAATTAAGGTATCCGAACTGGAAAAACTACGAGAGCAAAATATAGATTCAAGTGCAGTGGCAAAAGTTGGGGTGGACTTGTATTTGGAACAGGTTTTGGAACATGGCTTTTTTCATGCCGATCCGCATCCGGGAAATATATTTGTACTCCCTGAGGTCCAAAAAATCTGTTTTATAGATTTTGGGATGATGGGAACCATAATGCCCAATGACAAGGAATCCTTAATGGAACTTCTCTTTTGTTTTTTAAAAAAAGATGTAAAGAAAATAATTCCAATTCTTAAAAAAATTGCAATAGTAACCGATATCCCTGATGAAAAAAAGCTGGAATATGATTTATATGAATTAGTGGAAGGAATTAGCAATACAGCCATTGGAAATATTAAGTTGGGAAGAACTTTGGAACAATTTAAAAATATTCTTTACGAGAACAGGATTACCATACCCCACTACTTGTATATACTTATTAGGGCCTTGGTCATTATTGAAGGGGTAGGCCTAAAACTCGATCCCGAATTCAACATTACGGATAATCTAAAACCTTTTATGACCAAAATAACCCGAAAACGGTTTGGCTTAAAACGACTTTTTCAAAGGAATCTAAATCGATTTCAAGATTACAATGTGATGCTGGACAAATTGCCTGCCGACATAAATGAAATTGTAGAAAAGATAAAAGACGGAAAATTGGTCATTGTTCACGAGCATAAAGGCCTCAACGATTTTAGAATAACCCTTAAGACAGCCTTTAACCGATTGGTCTATGCCGTAATTATTGCAGCATTATCTATAGGTTCTGCCCTTTTGGTAATGGCAGATATGCCTCCAAAGATTAGTGGAATACCGGTGTTGGGTGCTATAGGTTTTATACTTTCCGCAATTATTGGATTGGTTATCTTGATTTCCATTTACAGGAATAAGGAAGAATGATCCGCCAAATTTAATTTTGCATTGTCCAGAACAATAAACCGTAACATATTCCTTGCTTTGGTTTATTACAGATTTAAATAATTTTCAATTGTCATTTTTCTTTAAACAGAACCTAATTATTATCTTTATTCCCGGCACTATTTAACGGCCAAATTAAAATTGAAGCGATGAAAATTATTTCATGGAACGTCAACGGCATTAGGGCCATTGCAAAAAAAGACTTTTTTGAAACTGTGGAAAATATGGCCCCGGATATTCTTTGCCTTCAAGAAACCAAGGCACAGGACAGCGAAGTGGAGGAGACACTATCCGTATTGAAACATTACAAAAGAAATTATAATTCGGCCGATAAAAAAGGATATTCCGGTACTGCAATTTTGAGTAAAACAGCCCCTCTTGGTCTTTCCAAGGATATGAATATTTCCGAACATGATGCAGAAGGACGTATACAATGTGCAGAGTACGATGACTTCTTTTTGGTGAACGTTTATGTACCCAATTCGGGCCAGCAATTGGACCGTTTGGAATACCGTAAGCAATGGGATGCCGATTTTTTAAAATACCTGAAAAATCTAGAAAAGACAAAACCCGTAATTGCTTGTGGAGATTTTAACGTAGCCCATAGACCTATTGACCTAAAGAACGATAAGAGCAATTACAACAAAACGGCCGGATACACCCAAATTGAAATTGATGGCATGGATAATTTTATCAAAGCCGGATTTGTAGATTCATTTAGACATTTTAATCCGGATTTGGTGGCCTATACCTACTGGAGTTATCGCTTTAAATCCAGGGAAAGAAACACCGGTTGGCGTATAGATTATTTTTTGGTAAGCAAATCTTTGGTAGACCGTATAAAATCTGTTGTAATCCTGTCGGATTATTTTGGATCGGACCACTGCCCTATTGCTTTGGAATTGGAACTCTAAGAGGTACAATGGCCCTTTATCCTTGGATACACAATTTTACATGGCCTTTTATCTCCGAATACCAGTCAAGAATTGAATAGCCTTCATATGAATATAGCTCGTGTCACTTTAGTCGTTGACAAAAATTATTGGCTCTATTGAGTCTCCGATTGAGGGGAGTCCAGACATTATTTTATTTCTATTTATAAAAATAATTGCCGTTCAGTTGCGTTCGATGGGACATTAAGGCTATTGTAAATTCTGATTTAAATCTGTTGGTACATATTTCTTAATTTATTGTCATGTAACTAGCTGCGTTACAACCATAATCACTATGGTCACAATTTCTTGGCGTACCCAAATACCATTTTTTTAAATTCCCTAAAGTCGTTGGTAAATAAATCCATTTGTTCCTTAAGGGTAGCATGTTTTTCTCGGTAGGCCTTATCGGATTCTCCTTTCTCAGCACTTAACAAATGTGACAACTCTTTTTCATGTGCAACAATATCTTCAGCCAAATAATCAAATAAAGTTTCGTGGATTTTATCCAGATATTGGAGCATCTGACCGTATTCAGAAGCATTTATTTGCTCCCTGTCCAGCAAATCAGTGAAAAATTTGGACTCATCCTTCCAAAAGGCAATGGTGTTCATCCACTCCCTGCTTTCTTGGTGTAGCACGTCCAATGCTTCAACCAATATTTTTGACTTATTTGAACCTGATGATTTGGCATTCATTAGTTTAGATTTTAAATTATACCTTGATTAACCTATATATCTTTTTAAAAAGCCATGGCACAAATTCTTTCTAGCGTCAACCAGAATTGATTGAACCTTTTTAATGGTAATGTTACGTATTTTGGCAATTTCCGCTTGCTAAACTGCTGTCCGTTAAAAAGTTTATATAGCCTATACCTGGACATCGGTAATCCACCTAACACCCTCCGTACTAAGTTATGATAGCTCTAAAAAAATACCAACTAAAATTAAGTGAAATTCCATTTGCCTCTGATAAGCAATTACAATTTCTTTCGTGCCTTAATATTTTGTGTAATTCACTACTTTAAAACAACAGACTTCCTCACTCCAAAAAACAATATATTTCATTTGTACAAAGTCGACCCGGTAGCATGCCCTCCGACAAAGGATGAATTAAGGTTTTTATATTGCCCTACCTTAATGTTTCCAATTGTTCCTGAATCATTTTTAAATGCTGTGGATAATCCCGAACAATAAGTAAGTAATGCCCATCTTTCAATAATTTAAGGTAATGATTTACCTTCTCCTCGGTAATGCCCAATCCCCTTAAAATACCATAGGGACCTGCAGACATTGTACCTAATGGCTTCCCATATATGTCATTTAGAAATAAAGGGGCCAAGTTGCCCGCAATAAAGAGAATTCCAAACTCGGTGTTGGCAAAAACTCCAAAATCGGATTTGGCCTTTAAAATTCTGTTCAATTGGGATTTAAATACCTTCCCATAGTCAGCCTTCATTTTCTTAAGTGAAATATTGCCATTATCGATTTTTCCCAAGACCGACAATTGCGGCCTAATCTCCGTTTTGGCAAGCACTATTTCAATAGCTTTTCCCAACATCCATAAATGTTGAAAATCCTTTATTACAAAAATCCTCCTTACTAAAATGTTGACCTTAGATTTCATTATTTTGACAATTATGAAATGGCAAGGTCGGTGTATTTACACACCCCAAATTTAAGTACACATACAGATTTACGACATGATATAAATCATTTCAAAAAGAATTTGATAGCGTTAACTTTGAGAAGTATTGTAAAACATCATAGTAATCTAAAAATAAAAAATCATGACAAACAAAGACGGAAATATTCTTTTGGCTTTATTGACAGGAGCTGCCATAGGTGCAGGAATTGGGATTTTATATGCTCCTGACAAAGGCATAGAAACCAGGCACAAAATAAAGCGCAAGGTTGGGGAAACTACCCATGACATAACAGAAAGAATCTCACATGCCAAAGAGGAGCTTACCAAGACTGCAAACGAAAAAAAGGATGCATTTGACCGTAAATTGGACGAAGCTATCTCCACAATGAGCTATAAGGCAGATGACATTATTGCTACCCTGGAGCGAAAATTGGAAGACCTTAAAAAGAAAAACGCACAATTTCAAAAATAAGGTAGTATGGCCTTGACCGAACTTAAGAAAGACCTTGCAGAGGCAGAAGCCGATGTAAGGTCTTATCTGGCAAATAGCGAGGAGTATGCCAAGCTAAAAATATTTAAAGTACTTATGGAGCTTGTAATCACCTTTGCGCAAACTCTTTTAATAGGTGCTTTGGCCTTGTTGGCCTTGTTTTTATTATCCTGGGCGGCATCCAATGCACTGAACGTAGTCTTGGAAAGCACCTATCTTGGTTTTTTGTATATAGGTATGGGCTATATCCTTATTGCTGTTATTTGTTATTTTTTCAGAGAAAAAATCAATGCTCCCTTACTTCGCAAATTTTCCAAACATTATTTTGATTGAAGCTATGGGAAAACTGTACAACTCATTTAAGGAAATTGATGACAGACTAATGGTCTTAAATCTACAGCGTAAAATTGAAATGGAAAGCCTAAAATTGAACTTAAATCAAGCCAAGGCAAATCTCCGACCTCTGCAATTGGCGGGAAGCCTTAAGGGAAGCATTCAGCAAATCTTATTGGTCTACACCATAAAGAAGCTTAGGGGAATTTTCAATAGGAGGCGACAGCCCGAGGCTTGAAATAAATCCAATGTTATTTTAAAAATCCGCTACCGTTCTCAGGCCCTTTTCGTTTAGAATTATAATCCTTCTTCCTTGATCGGTGGTAATTAAACCTTCATCCTTAAAATCTGATAAAGTGCGGATGGCCGTTTCCGTGGCCGTACCGATCATTCCGGCAAAATCCTCTCGGGGGATTCCTAATCCACCATTGGGTTTATCCTGAATAACATGCTTATCGTATAGTTCCAATAGCGCTTTTGCAGCCCTCTGTCTTACAGAAGCAAATGCCATATCTACCAATTGTTCCTGCATGTGCATCAGATTATTGGAAATCATTCCAATAAATTTTTGCGAAACTGCGGAATTGCCATAAAGCAATTTCGTGAAATCCTCTCTAGGAATGGGACACATTTCCGCATCCTCCAATGCCATGGCATTTTCAACATAAACTGTTTTGGAGTTTAAAAGGGAAAGCTGTCCAATAAAATCTCCCGGCCCATAAATTCCCGTTACAAATTCTTTTCCGGATTCAGTGCCTTTATACGTCTTTATACTCCCTTTTTCTATAAAATATAGCGAATGTGCATTGTCCCCTTCCCAAAAGATTATATCCTTTTTATTATATTTTTTAAGGGAATAGTTCTTGGAGAGACTTTTAAGATCGCTGTATTGTGACGCCTCATCCAAAAATTTATTGAGCCCCTCCATATTTTTGGCTATCTCCTTTTTAAGGAAGTCGCTCTTTCGAAGGCGCGAAGCAATGGCTTCCAACAGTTCCTTTTCCTCAAAGGGTTTTGTCAAATAATCGTCTGCCCCCAAATTCATTCCCAACCTCACCTCTGCCCTATCGGTTTTTGCCGTCAAAAATATAAAGGGTATACTGGAAGTTGCACTGTTTTTACCTAGCGATTCCAATACCCCATATCCGTCCAGTTCCGGCATCATAATATCGCAGATAATCACGTCTGGCCTAAACTTTTCGGCAAGCTCAACCCCTGTTTTTCCATTCTCGGCCGTAACTACCTCGTAATTGGACAATTCCAATATATCGGCGGTATTTTCCCTTACATCCTTGTTGTCCTCAATTAACAGTATTCTTTTCATTCTCGTTTATATTAACAGGGAGTTTTATGCCGAAGGTACTTCCTTCTCCCAATTTGCTTTTAAAACCTACCTTGCCTCCCAATAGCTCCGTATACTGCTTTACAATATGAAGTCCAAGACCTGTTCCCTGTATGTTCGTGGAATTTTCTGCGCGAAAGAATCGATTAAATAGATTTTTATGCTCCCCTATAGGAATACCAATCCCTTCATCCTGAATATCAATGAATAGGCTTTTCCCTTTTATTGAAATTTTGATGCGGATCATTTGTTGCTCATTGGAATACTTAATGGCATTCGAAAGTAGATTGATAAGAATATGATTCAATAACTTGGGATCCAAAAAAACCGATATTGTAGGCCGGGAATGCTCTAAAACAATGTTCTGTCCCTCTTTTTTGTTGGGTTCCATCTCATCGACCAACAATTTTATAAATTGTATCAACTCAAAAACCTGTGGTTTTACCTGTACCTTACCCTCCTCAAGCTTGCTAAGGGAAAGAAAATCGTTAAGTATGACAACAAGTTCCTTCACATTAGTCCTTATCCTGGAGACATGTTTCATCCTCCTTTCCTCCTTTCCTGGTTCATTCTGTTTTCCTATCAGGGTGGCCGATGAAAGTATGGCGCTCAGCGGAGTGCGAAACTCATGGGAGGCCATTGAAATGAAACGGGATTTCAATTCATTTAGCTCCTTTTCCACCAGCAGCGTCTTTTCCAATTTATGCTGTACTTCTTTCTGCTCGGAAACATTGTTATAAACGAAAAGGGCCCACATAATTTCTTTTTCATCGGAATAGAGAGGAGTGGAATTCACTGCATAGCATTGATCTTTAATATCCATTTCCAAGGAAATATTGTCCCCACTCAATGTCTTTCCTATATCCGACTTTAATTTTTTTAGCTGCTGTTTTGAAAAAATTGGAATATTATCTATTGGAATTCCTTCATAATGGGACTTCATAATATTAATACGGTCCATTTCCTCTCCTTCCACATAGACCAATTCATAATCTGTATTAAAGACCATTATAACTCCATTGGGGAAATTATGAGCTATGGCCGTAAACAATGCCTGACTAAGTTTGGCCTTCTTTTCCGCCCTATAGGTTTCCACTACCTGATCTTCCAAGTTTAAACTGGTGGCCACTAACTGCTGAACAGCAGACTGAACTTCCTTTGTCTGTTCTTCCACTTTATGCTCCAATTGGTGGGCATATTCCTCCAATTTACTCTTGTTCTGCTGTAATTCGGTCACGTCGTTCTGGACCCCAATTATATGTGTCAATTTTTGATTTTCATCATAAAGCGGGGTAATTGACAGGTCGTTCCAAAAAAGGCTGCCATCTTTACGATAATTTCGAAGTACCACCCTACAAGGGATTCCTTGTTGAATAGCTCTGTCCAACACCCTAATTTCAGGTTGGTCGCGGTCATCATTTTGTAAAAATCTACAGTTTCTTCCCAGAATTTCACTCTGTGAATATCCGCTTAAGCGCGTAAAGGCCTCATTACAAAAAATAATAGGTAGTATGGGGTCTTGGGCATCTGCAATAACGATACCGTTGCCTGCAGCTTCCAAAGCCCGATTTCTAATGTTTAAGGTATTCCGTATCAACTTGGTTTCAGTAATATCCAATCCAGAACTTACGACCCCTACAATTTCATTATTGCCATCCCTCAAGGCAGCATTGTTCCATTGAATTAGGCGCTCTTGCCCACCTTTGGCAATAACATGGTTTTCGTAAAAGTTGGGCAGATTTACTTTTTCCTCAAAAATAGACTCAAAAAGATGGATCAATTGTTTTTTGTTCCTTTTAGGTATGAATTCCGTAAACCAGTTTTTGTTCAAAATAGCCTCTTGATCAATTCCCAATATTTCACAGGTCCTTCTATTAACAAGTTCAACGGTATGGTTCTTATTGATAACCAGAAACATGGAAGGAGAAGTATCCATATACTGATGAAGCAATTTTTTTTCCTTTATCAGGGCATTTTCCACTGTCTTTTTATCGGTTACATCATGCATAAAACCTTCCCGTCTAATAGGGGCATTGTGGTCATCCGTTGCAAAGGAACCCTTCTCCCAAATCCATTTAATTTCCTTTTTGGCCGTTAATATCCTATAGGAAAGCTGATATGTGTTTTTTTCCTTTTCGGCCCTGCCAAGCTCTTCCATGACCATTGGCAGATCTTCATTGTAAATTAAATTTTCCCAACAAAGTACTGGGTCATCATAGAATTGCTGTGGTGAATAACCACTTATCTTATGGCAGGTCTCGCTGATAAATTCCATATAATAAGGACTATATGCCTTACAGCTATACACTATTCCCGCTGCATTGGACACCAAAGTCCGAAACTTTCTATCACTTTCAAAAACGGCGATATCAGCTGGTTTACAATAAAGTGCATATAGGTTTTGACCTTTTAAAACTGTTGGAACGCACCTAATATCCAATGAAAAATTAATTCCATTTTTTTTAAGGCCAAAAAACTGAATTGGTTCTACTATTTTTACCTTTGATAAGGCTGCCTCTTCCTTTTTCTTCCAATCGGGAACGATCATATGAATATTCATATTGGCCAATTCCCCAACACTATAACCGAAAAGATTTTCCGCTGTCCGATTTGCAATAAGAATATAACCTAGCTTATTGATCACAAACAATCCTGCCAAAGAAGCATCAAAAATGATTTGAAAAAGATCGGTATTTGTTATTTTTTCGTTCATTGTTGATTTGTGAAATTCTACTAAAAAATGTCCTCACCCAACAGAAAAGGAAAAACCAGGCGAGCAATATTGGTACTAGTAAACCAACACTATTGTAATCTATTTTGGACTGTTCCTACCAAGTTCCACAAATGTATTGGTATCCTCAGCTGTAAGAAATGATATCCGTCATAATACAACATATCAATAGAATTCATTAAACCTGATAAAGGTCATATGCGCGTTTCTTTATATGGAATAATTTTGAATAAAATTTCAAATTAAAGACACATGACAACGGGCTTGGTCCTATCCGGAGGTGGTATTCGAGGTGTTGCCCATATAGGGGCCATAAAGGCTATGGAGGAATGCGGTATTTACCCCTCACATATTGCAGGTACCAGCGCAGGTGCCATAGTTGGTTCCTTATATGCTGCAGGCCGTAGTTGTGAAGAAATGTTGGATTTTTTTAAGACGACAGAGATATTCAGTATAAATAATTATGCCAAGGGTAAACCCGGGTTTTTGGATACTGAAAAATTCTACAATCAATTCAAAGCCTATATGCCACACGACACCTTTGAATCATTGGAAAAACCACTTTTTATAACAGCTACCAACCTTCTTGATGGTACCTTAAAGGTCTTTAGTCGCGGTGAGCTCATAAGGCCTGTTTTAGCATCCGCAGCTGTTCCCGGTCTGTTTGCGCCTGTACAGATCAAGAATGGATATTATATAGATGGCGGTACTTTAAATAATTTTCCGGTGGACCTTATTAGACCTTACTGTGAAAACATTGTAGGAGTCTATGTAAATCCGTTCAACAAGGTAAGCATCCAAGAACTTAACCGAGTAGACAAGGTCCTGGAAAGAGCATATCATGTAATGGTGGCCAATGAAACGACCCGTAAATTTAAGGACTGTGATTTACTGATACGCCCCATGAATATGGATCGTATTGGCATGTTTACCCTAAAGAACCTGGATAGCATTTACCTTTTGGGCTATAAAGCGGCCTTAAAAACCTTAAAGGATAGTTCCCTTTCCTCAGAATTACTTGTGGCAGCAGAATTGGAAGCCATGAATGGTTTTTCAATGGATGCCTATTTTACAGGTAACCAATGGCCAAGCGGAATCCAATAGGTTTTTAACTTATGTTACTCTACTTACTGGGTCTCCCTATCCTACAAACTTGTAACCAAATTATGTTGCCACCATGAATCCACACTTGGTCGATTAAAGAAGTAATAAAAAGTAGGGAGAACAAAGTTTTTTTCATTAAAGGATTGGAAAGTATTAAAATGCCTTCCCGTTGCAACCACCCACATGGACATATTTTGGGTTTTAACAGGAAGGCATTACTAACAAATAACCAACAAATTACTATCCAATAAGAATTTTCTTGGGAGGTGTTTTTTTAGCCTCTTCTTTTTTGGATAAATTAAAGCTCAAAATTCCGTCCTTGTAGGCAGCTTTAATGGCTTCCTGCTTAACATTATCCGGTAACTGTAAGGAACGTTCAAAGGAATTGTAACTGAATTCCCTACGGGTATAGTTCTCATCCTTATCCTCCTTGGACTCGGACTTTTCCGCAGCAATATTTAAACATCCATCATCAATGGTAACCTCAAAATCCTTCTTTTGAAATCCTGGAGCTGCCAGCTCGATCTCAAAATGGTCATCGGTTTCTTTAATGTTCAATGCAGGCTCTATTCGCTTACCGTTCCAGAAACGATCGGGCAACATATCCCTGACCCATCCACGATTATCAAAAAAATCTTCCATGTCAAAAAAATCCTGGGTCATCAAATTGCCAAATGGCCTTCTTTTAAATTTTAAAAGTGTCATAATATTATATTTTTAAGGGTTATATTTTTATTATGCTTCTAAAGTACATCCAACTAACCTGGTACAAAATGATTTAGGTCAGTCCCACAAAATTTATTTACATTTAATTTTACTGTATCCAATAATCGCATTAAAATAATTTTTTCCCTGTCTATTATCGGGATAACAAGTGCGGTTCGATTTTAAGACAGGGCTTGTCACATTATTTATTTCAGGTTCTATGATCAACCCAACCGATTTTGGCATTCCCGGGCTTTCCGATGAGGTCGTAAAACAATCCAGAAAAAAACACGGCGAAAATAGTCTGAGCTACAAAAGGGATAATAGCTTTTTGGATGCTTTAAAAGGTATTGCACAGGAGCCCATGGTCATACTATTGATTGTAGCCTCCTTAATTTACTTTATTACAGGAAATAACGGGGACGGAATATTTATGGCCTCCGCGATTATTTTGGTAGCCTCTATCTCCCTTTATCAGGATTCCAAAAGCAGAATGGCCTTGGAAAAATTAAAAAGCCTTACCCAACCCAATAGCCAGGTCATTCGGAATGGTGTAGTCATGGAAATCCCAAGTGAGGAATTGGTTGTTGGTGACAGTCTAATGGTCGAGGAAGGCAATACCATTCCTGCAGATGGTACCATTGTACATTCAAACGATTTTTCGGTAAATGAATCCATACTCACCGGAGAGTCACTTTCCGTTTTTAAGGATGCTACAAAATTGGACAATAAGATTTTTGGTGGCACAACAGTAGCAAGTGGATTGGCCATTGCAACCGTTACTGAGATTGGCAACCAAACCAAGTTGGGTAAGATTGGAAAAAGTCTTGAAGGTATACAGGACGAAAAGACGCCCCTGGAAAGACAGATATCAAGTTTTGTGAAAAACATGTCCATTTGGGGCGGCATTATTTTTCTATTGGTTTGGGGTATTAATTATTTTCAGTCCAGGGAAGTTTTGGACAGTCTGCTTAAAGCCCTGACCTTGGCCATGAGCATTCTACCCGAAGAGATTCCAGTGGCCTTCACCACTTTTATGGCTATAGGTGCCTACAGATTGATGAAGATGGGAATTGTGGTAAAAAATATGAAGACGGTAGAATCTCTGGGAAGTGCTACCGTTATTTGTGCCGATAAAACAGGAACCATTACCCAAAACAGAATGGAACTGGTTAAACTTTATAGCCTTGAAACGGAAGAAACAGTTGATGCCGACGACCCGTTTAACACCGCCCTTAAACATCTAATTACAATGGCAATGTGGGCCAGTGAACCCATTCCTTTCGACCCAATGGAAAAGTCACTGCACCTGGCTTATGGCAACATGGTTCCAGTGGATCTGAGACCCCATTATAAAATGGTTCACGAGTATCCCCTTGGAGGAAAACCCCCAATGATGACTCATCTGTTCGAAAACAGTGAGGGCGGGCGTATTATTGCCTCCAAAGGAGCCCCTGAGGCCATTATGGCGGTTTCCAAATTAACGGAAACCCAAAAAAATAAAATCAAGGATGTGCTGACCAATTTAGGTCGGGAGGGCTACCGTATGTTAGGGGTGGGACAAGCCAATTTTAAAGGTTACGATTATCCCAAAAGACAACAGGATTTTGAATTTTCGTTCCTTGGAATAGTAGCCTTTTATGACCCGCCAAAGGAAAACATATCCAAGGTCCTAAAAGATTTTGATCGAGCAGGAATCAAGGTGAAATTGGTTACTGGGGATAATCCCACAACTTCCATGGCCATTTGTAGACAAATAAATTTTCCTGGATATGAAAAAAACATGACCGGGGACGAACTAATGCAATTAAGTGATGAAGAATTGCAACAAAAGGTGAAAGCAACGCAAGTCTTTACACGTATGTATCCGGAAGCCAAATTAAGAATAGTGAACGCCATTAAGGCCAACAACGAAGTGGTAGCCATGACGGGCGACGGGGTCAATGACGGTCCAGCACTTAAGGCCTCGCATATTGGTATAGCCATGGGCAAGAAAGGGACTGAAATCGCCAAGCAAGCCGCCTCCTTGATACTGGTAGACGATGACCTGTCCAAAATGGTGGATGCCATTGCCATGGGCAGAAAAATTTATGGTAATTTAAAGAAGGCCATACAGTACATCATATCCATTCACATCCCTATTATCCTAACGGTTTTTATTCCCTTGGCGTTGGGTTGGGCCTATCCTTCTATTTTTTCACCTTCGCATGTTATTTTATTGGAATTGATTATGGGGCCTACCTGTTCCATTATTTACGAAAATGAGCCCATGGAAAAAAATGCGATGATTAAAAAACCCAGGCCATTTACAACCACCTTTTTTAAATTCAGGGAATTGACAACTAGTATCATACAAGGTTTGGCAATTACCGTAGGATCATTATCTATTTATCAATATGCTGTTATCCAAGGATTTAATGAATCTACTACAAGGACCATGGTATTTATGGTATTGATATCCGCCAATATTTTTCTGACCTTGGTTAACCGCTCCTTTTATTATTCCATTTGGACCACCTTAAAATATAAAAATAATCTAGTGCCAATAATTATTGGTGTCACTTTCGTATTGGCCGCACTATTGCTCCTTGTACCACCTTTTACCAAATTTTTTCAATTTGAAACTTTAAATGGGAATCAACTTGGAATTTCAGTGCTGGTTGGTATGTTGTCCGTACTATGGTATGAAATCGTGAAGGGAATAAAACGTGCTGGAAAAAAATAAGAATAAAAGTTAAATCAATGAAATAATTACAGTTTTTCCCCAAATGCCAAATCCCCCGCATCTCCAATACCTGGAATAATATAGCCCTTGTTGTTCAATTCAAAATCGATCGCAGCGATCCACAATTGGGTATTTTCGGGAAAGACTTCCTTTATGTGGTCTATGCCGGATTGGGAACCAATAACAGAAACAATATGGATTTGTTTAGGTTTACCATGGTCCTTTAAGGTCTTTAAAACATTTTCCAGGGTCTTGCCCGTGGCCAACATAGGATCTGTCAGCACTAAGGTTTTATTCTCCAAGGATGGGGCGGCAAAGTATTTAACAATTACTTCAAAAGAATCCTCATCACCACGATGGTGTCTAAAAGCAGAAATAAAGGCATTTTCAGCATCGTCAAAATAATTTAAAAGGCCCTGGTGCAAGGGGAGTCCAGCACGTAAAACCGAACACAGCACCAAATCATCAATGGGCAATAACATTTCTTTGGTTCCCAATGGGGTATGCACATTATGACTCTTATAGTTTAGGGCCTTGCTCAACTCGTAACCCAATATTTCCCCAATACGTTCTATATTCCGTCTGAAACGCATGCTGTCCTTCTGAATTTTGGCATCCCTGATTTCCGCAACAAATTTATTGAGCATTGAATTGCCTTCACCTAACCTATGTATAATCATGAATTATCTATTTGGTTCTAAGATACTGATTTCAGTAAAATATACTCGCTAATATTGACCGTGTCAATGGCCCCGATCAATTTTGCATTTCTTGTCACCGGAAAGAAATTTTTCTTTTCCTTGCCCACAAGTTCCAATACCTTGGTTATTTCTGCAGATTCTTCAATCACAGTGAAGTTCTTGTCCATGATATCTTTAACTAAAATGGAGGGGGTCTTGGCGTGTTTAATGACATCCTTTTGGGTCACTATTCCCTTTATTTCATCGTCCAGCGCCACTACAAAATCTTTTTCTGTACTTGCCAAAAGGATATCTATAACCTCTTGTACATTATTATCCGGACGAAGTACCGTGATGTTGGTCAAGGTGGCTTCCTTTACCTGATGTCCCTTTAACAAGGAGTTTTGCCTTACCATTTGGTTCTCACCATACGCTCCAAAGAAAATGAAAAACGCAATCAATATTAAAAAAGGATTTACAAAAAAGCCCAAAATAAAGAATACAACTGCCAAACCTTGGCCAATACTCGCCGCAATATTGGTGGCCTCCACCCTACCTAACCTAAACGCCAATAAAGCCCTAAGTACACGCCCTCCATCCATGGGAAATGCTGGAATAAGGTTGAAAAGCACGAGCATAACATTCGCTATAAACAAATAGAAAAGGAAATTCTGCAAGTTTGGTGCAAAAGCCATCTCCTGTACAACCACCTTATCAAAATTAAAATAACTACTTAGCGGTATCACCAAAGACAATAGTAGGGCAATTACAACATTTACGGCAGGTCCGGCAAGGGCCACAAGAAGCTCCTGCCCAGGTTTTTCAGGCATTTTGTCCAAAGTAGCTACGCCCCCAATAGGTAAAAGGATAATTCTTTGTGTCTTGATATTAAATTTTCTGGCCGTAAGGGCATGGCCTAGTTCATGTAGTACTACACAACCCATCAACACCAATATAAAACCCTGATTTACCGCCACTCTTGTCAAGTTACCGCTATTCTGAAATTCAACGAATCCGGCCCAAATCAACAATAAAGCGAATGTCCAATGCACTTCCAACCGGATGCCCGCAACCTTTCCTAACCTTAAAAACCCCTTCATAATCATTATTTTATTGAATATATTACCGAAGTGCGATTTTGACAATGACAATTGTCATAAATGGCTTATTGACATTTTAAATTTAAAATGGCAAAAGTCCAATTCATTTTATGTCCGGCCTGGTTAGGGCTGTTGACTCATGGAATATTGGAGAGACCTACGCGAATAGTCATAAAATTTTATAGCTTTAATCTATGGAGAAGGTCTGTCATTTAGAAAAGTGGGAGACCCTCCCTCTTTTCCAAATCAATGCATACTTAATTTTCGTATTCGGGCATTGATCGAGGCTATTTCCTCCTTTTGTAATTTGCCAATAAGTTCTATAAAATCCTTTTCCATTTCGGGGTCCTCTTCTACGATTTCGGAAATGGCCTGTAAGGCGTTCACTCTTAAAATTCTACTTTCGGCAGGATTGCCCGCCCACTCGTTAAGTTTGGACAAGACAATTTCCATCTCTTGCTCTGTGAGTAAAAGCCTTGGTGCCATTAGGGCCAAATGCCATTTAAATTCCTTGTCTTCGGCGCTTTGGAGAAAAGCCAAAATCTCACTTTTATGACCTTGGAGATATTGGGGCCTCCCAATGGTAATTTTTTCCACGGCATCGGCCGACCTCATAAGTATTATCCGATCCTTGGAATGAAGAAATCGAAATAGAAGGTCGAAGTCTTCCTGATTCCGAATTAAAGGTATCAGGAATTTTACCCTTCCCAGGGATCTAAGATCTCCGCCTTCCAAATATTTTATTATGTTAGCTGTAGTTTCCATATCCCCAAATTTATGAACACAACATTCCACCATCTACCACATGGGTGGTGCCGGTAATGAACTTACTCTCATCCGAGGCCAAGAAAAGAGCCATCTCAGCAATTTCTTTGGATTCCGCATAACGGCCTAAAGGTACGGCCGACTCAAAGCCCTTCATAACCTCATCGGGACTACTGGGCGACATATCCACTTCTATACGCCTCATCATATTATTGTTTACCGGGCCCGGATGAATTGTATTTACCCGAATTTTACGCTTTGCATTTTCTTGGGCTGCTACCCTCATTAATCCTACCACGGCATGTTTGCTGGCCACATAGGCACCTAGTCCTGCAAAACCTTTTAAACCCGCAACCGACGAGGTAATAATTACACTACCACCATTCTTCATTTTTGGGATCACATATTTACATCCCAGCCAAACTCCTTTTAGGTTCACTCCTATGACCTTTTCGAAAATCTCGTCCGGATAATCCGTAATGGGCTTTGAAGTACCTTCAATTCCTGCATTTGCAAAGAATATGTCGATCTTTCCATGAACCTCCAGACAATTTTCCACAAACTTCTCAGTGTCCTTAACTTTTGAAACATCGGCCACACAATATGACAGGTTCTTATGATCTAACCCATAGCTCGCCTTTTCCAGAACTTCCTTACTTATGTCCACGATGACCACCTTGGCACCCTCTTCCAAAAAGAGTTTTGCTGTGGCCAGTCCAATTCCACCTGCACCTCCTGTAATTACCGCTACTTTATCTTTTAATCGTCCCATTCCTAATTATTTAAAGTTAACTTTCTGATTTCCCAACCTTGATTCTTAGCATGTACCGCAACAAGACCTTTCGACAATCTCTTTACCCCTATTGTAGGCCTCTGATATCTTTTTTTCGTCATTTGAATATTATACCTTCTATTGAAAAATTCAAGGATTTCCCCAGAAGTGTCCAGCATAACATCGTGAAATTTAAAATCGTAAATATTTAGATTAAATTCGTTTTTTCCCTTCATGGTCTTCTCAAATAGAACCGCTGTGGTATAGCCATCCTTAAAGGGATATACATTTAACAGTTGAGGTTCTAGTACTACATTGCCTTTTGTATCTATAAATCCAAAAACCGGAACACCCTCTTCTACATTTTTCGTTATTAAACACCTGCCCTCATTGAACATTGGAAATCGGACTCCAGAAATATCATCTTTTGAGGTATCGGCATCCTGGTTCCAATAAATATCGTTCCGAAAATTGATGACCATAGTCCCCTCTTCATTAATAAATCCCCATTGATTTCCTTGTCTAACAGCAGCCAATCCCTCGCTAAAGGGAGCTATTTCATCAATATTCTTAATGGTTTGGGAATAAAATACGTTGGTAAACATCAGCATTGCGAATACTGTTATAATATATATTTTCATGGCTTTGAATTTTAGTGTCCACTAATGTACCTTATAGAATAGCCATAAAAAATGACCCATGTCAGTTGCACTCAAATAAATAGTGCCAATTTATGTTTTACCAGTTCCCTTGTTGAAAATGAACAATTGAATTTTAAAATTGAAATTAAGCACTCCTATACATTATAGATTCATTTAGTGGCCGTAAACAAAAAACAGGACTAGTGACCAATATCATTTTAGTTGACCTTTATACTCTTTATTTTTGTCCCATTACTTAATAGTACAATGGGAATGGAGATCCAACGAACTAAAGTTTTGAAAAAACAACCCTTGACAACTTTATTCAACCTAAAAACCTTCTAAAAGAAAATTACCCAAACATTAAAAATAGTCTAAGATGAAACACATTTTGGTACCCGTAGATTTTTCCGCACATTCCTCCTATGCGCTGGAGGTTGCGGCCAGCATTGCAAGACAGCAGGATGCCACTATTACCGTTATTCATATGATGGGAATTTCAGAGGCGGTCATTGCCGAAGAGGAATTTTTAGAATACGAAGAAGCCAAATACTTTATGGGACTGGCCAAAAAAAGATTTGATATTTTCTTGGACAAGCCCTATTTAAAAGGTATTACAATACATAAAATAGTGCAAAACTATAAGGTGTTTAGTGAACTTAACAATGTTGCCAAGGAACAAAATATAGATTTAATTGTAATGGGCTCACACGGTAGCACGGGTTTCAACGAGATTTTTATAGGTTCCAATGCACAAAAGGTTGTGCGCACTTCCGATATCCCCGTTTTGATCATAAAGCAGCAAAATTCAAATTTTAGGATTAAGAAGATCCTATTTGGATGTAGTTTTACGGAGGAAATGGTTTTGGCCTATAAGAATGTTAGGTCCCTAGCTCAAAAATTTTCGGCCAGACTTAAATTGGTATATATCAATACCCCCTTTGAGGATTTTTTAAGTACCCCTGAAGCTGATAAACGTATGGCAGATTTTATGTTGAAGGCCCAGGAGAACCACTATAAAGTGGAAATTTACAATGATTATAGTGTTGAAAAAGGTTTACTGAATTTCACTAAGACCGAAAAATTTGATATAATGGCCCTACCTACACATGGTAGAAAAGGTCCTGCACATTTCCTGCTCGGTAGTATTGCCGAAGATATTGCCAACCATGCCAGGTTACCGGTGTTGACATTTAAGATCTGATTAGGTTTTTGAAAATTGGCCCAGGTACTCCGTAATATTACTTTAATAATAATTCCAGTTTTCCCAACAAAACCAATTCAGCTTTATTCTTTCCAGCAAAACTATTGGATATGGCATTGGCCGTATCTAAAATCAATACCTTTATGAACGGGTTAAATATGCCGGCATGGTCCTGGTAATACTCCCTAAATTCATCGAAGCATTCATCACCCGCTTTTTCATTATCCACCAACCAATCGAATACCGATTCTATCTGAAAGGCGGCGTCGGTACCGTATTCATCCTCCAATTCATCTACCTCCAACCAATATTTTCGAATAAACGTCCTTAGCTTGTCTATTTCCTGCCTATGTATTCGGGAATCTGCCACAGCTACAGCGTAGAACAATTTTCCTAAATTCTCGTAGAAATTCTTACCAACTTTCTTTGTGTTTTCCATTTTTAAATGCTTGAAGTGAATAAATTAAAAATAGAAAATGACGTAGTTATATTCTATGATAATAATCAGTTATAAAATTTTATCTTTGGATGATGCAGGCCTTTCAAAAAAACAGTGAAATATTCAATCTTCTTTCCGAAGGTGTATCCGAAGGGATTATAGTTGTCAATACCAAACAGCTAATAGTCGCCACCAATTCCTCTGCCGGGCAAATGTTTGGTTACAAAAAGGGAGAACTTCTGGGAAAACCATTGGAGACCTTGATACCGCAAAGGTACCATCATAACCATGGTCAACACGTGGACCACTTTATTGATAAAAGTCAACGCCGGCAAATGGGCCAGGGAAGAGATTTACATGGAGTACGTAAAAATGGGGAGGAATTTCCGGTAGAAGCAGGGCTTAATCCTTTTAAACTATATGACGAAACCTATGTAATGGCCTTAGTTATTGATATTACAGAACGTAAAATCAAGGAAAAGGAACTTAGCCATTGGGCCAGGATATTTGATGAATCATTGAACGAAATCTATGTGTTCAATTCTATCTCATTACATTTTGTAAATGTCAATAAAGAAGCTCAGCGCAATATGGGTTATGATCTGGAAGATTTTAAGTCCATGACTCCATTGGATATTAAACCCAATATGGATGCCCCACAATTTCAACTACTTATAGACCCCTTGCTGAAGGGAGAAAGGGATAAAGTTAAGTTTGAAACGGAACACCAAAGAAAGGACGGATCGATTTATCCCGTAGAGGTGCAAATTCAATTATCAATTCTTGGAGAAGAGCAGGTTTTTGTTGCCATTATTCTCGATATAACGGAACGAAAAAATTACACGGAAAAACTGGAGAAAACGGTTCAGGAGCGCACCAAACAACTTACGGAAGCCCTGGCGAAGGAGAAAGAACTGAACGAATTAAAAACACGTTTTCTTTCCTTGGTTTCCCATGAATTTAAGACCCCTCTGAGCAGTATTCTTACCTCTATAACCTTATTGGCCAAATACACTGAGGGCCACCAACAGGAAAAACGGGACAAACATGTAGAAACCATAAAAAACAAAGTACGTTATCTTGATACCATTCTAACGGATTTTCTTTCGGTGGAGCGTTTGGATTCCGGAAAGGTAAATTATAAGATAGAAAACTTCCCCCTAAGCAAGGTCATAAATGAAGTGGTTTATGGTGCCAATATGTTGCTTAAATCCGGACAGCAAATCACTTACCCTGAGGACATCGATGATATTTTTATCAAATTTGATGAAAAAACGTTGGAACTCGCCTTGTCCAACTTAATTCACAACGCCATAAAATATTCCCCGGAGGACACGACCATAGATCTAGTGGTGATCAATGGAGCCGACATTATTCTAATACAGGTCATCGATAGTGGTATTGGGATTCCTGCCGAGGATCAAAAACATATTTTCAATCGTTATTTCAGGGCGGAAAATGCCTTGTTGAACCAAGGTACGGGCATTGGCCTTAACATTGCCAAACAGCATTTGGAGAATCTTGGTTCCACTATTGAATTTAGCAGTGAATTAAACAAGGGATCTATTTTTACAATAGTTATCCCAATGGAAAACATAAATTAGGAGCACAATGAAGACTATTTTATTGATCGAAGACGATAGGGCATTACGCGAGAACACCGAAGAACTTTTGGAACTTTCAGGTTATTCCGTGACAACGGCGCCCAACGGAAAAATTGGCATTCAAATGGCCAAGGAAATATTACCGGATATCATAGTCTGTGACATTATGATGCCAGAGGTAGATGGCTATGGGGTTTTAAAAGATCTATCTTCCGATGAAAAGACCATGCATATTCCCTTTATATTTCTATCTGCCAAAACGGAACACAAAGAAATACGAAGGGGAATGGATCTTGGTGCGGACGACTACCTTACCAAGCCTTTTGAAGAAGAAGATTTAATAAGCGCCATCGAAAGCCGTTTGGCGAAAGTGGAACTTTTGGGGCGGATGTCTCAAGAGGGCGCATCAAATTCACAAGCTTCCAGCGATCAAATACGCACATTAAACGAGTTGAAGAATTTTTTTGACGATAATGGTGAACCTGTAAATATTGCGCAGGGCGGTACCGTATATAAGGAAGGTTCATATTGCCATAAGGTATACCTTATTCTAAAAGGAGTGGTAAAATGCCATACCATGGACGAGGATGGGAAGGAACTGATTACCTCGCTTTATAGAGCGGACGACTTTTTGGGATTAACTTCCTTTATAGATGGTATTCCGTATCAGGAATCTGCAACAGCCATTGAAGATTTGGAATTGGCTGGCATTTCCAAAGAAAATTTAAAGCAGGTATTGGAAAGGAATCACAATATATCCTTGGAACTAATGGAACTTCTCACTGGAAATATAAAGGATATAAAACAGCAATTATTATCAATGGCATATAGTTCGGTTAGAAAAAAAACGGCCCAAACCTTATTGCAATTTGCGGAAATCATGAACAATAAAACCGAGGATCCCATCAAAATTTCCCGAAATGATCTGGCCAGTGTGGCCGGTATTGCCACGGAAAGCCTTATACGTACACTATCTGGGTTTAAAAAGGAAGGCTTGATCGATATTGAAGGTAGAAATATACGTATCAAAGAATTAAAGGCCTTGCAGTTTATTAATTAGCATAAATTTTTGACCCGTATAGTCTCTTTTTTGCACAAAATGACCAATGTCATATTTCAACTATGGGTATAACCCTAATTTTGAACCTATGTTGATAATTGAATGAATGAAAAACATACTGTTCCCAACCGACTTTTCCAATAACTCTTGGAACGCCATTGAATATGCCATTAAACTGTTTAAGGACGTTCCCTATAATTTCTACGTTCTCCATGTAGACCGTTTAAGTCAATCCAGCGTGGAGAGCAATTCATTTATCATGCCCTACAAGGCTTCCAATATATCCGTTAATGATAATCTAACGAACATTTTTGCCCGTATTCAGAACACTGCATCCAACAAGGAACATCATTTTATTGCACTTCATGATTACGGAAATCTTGTAGATATTATTCGCAAGACCGTAATGGACAAAAAGATAGATCTTATTCTCATGGGAACCAAGGGGTCTTCAGGTATAAAAGAAACCATATTGGGCAGCAATACGGAGAATGTAATGACCAAGGTTCACTGTAATTTATTGGTAATACCTGAAAATGCAGAACCATCCTTGCCAAAGGAAATTGCCTTTCCTACAGATTACAATATTTTCTATTCCCACTCCATATTGGAGGCCATTTCAAAAATGATGCGTATCACCAATGCCAATTTAAAGGTGGTAAATATCACCAAACCCAATGTAAAATTAAATCTGCCACAAAAACAGAACATGATTTATTTACAGGACTATTTATCGGAACTTCATGAAAATTCGTATAGTATACACAACTTAGAACACGAAAGGTCAAAAAATGCCATCGAGGGATTTGTAATCAAAAAAAAAATAGATATGGTCATCATGGTGGCCAAGAACCTGAATTTTCTTCAACAATTGTTTCTAAACAGTACTATTAAAAAAATTAGCTTTCAAACCAGAGTTCCTTTGCTGGTGTTGCACGAGTAGACTACCTATAAAATCTTGGTCAATAGCTACTGATAAATATCATAGGTTTTATATGCCGCTACCAATAACTTTGGTAGGCATACAAAAGAAAACCTATGAAAACCGTTTTGATTCCTACCGATTTTTCAAGCAGTGCAATGCATGCTATTGATTATGCCTTGAATCTGTATAAATGCGAACGTACCAATTTTTGCTTCCTTCATGCCTATGCCGACGATGTCTATGGCCCGTTTAAGTCCAATGGAGAAACCACTTTTGAACAGCAAAAGGAAGCCGTTAAAATTTTTACGGATAAATCCTTGGAAGATCTAACCCAAAAACTTGCCGATAGGGAGCATAATCCAAAACACAGCTTTAAAACAATTTCTGCATTCGACACTTTGGTAGATGCAGTGAACGATTGTGTGAACCAAATAAATGTGGACCTGGTGGTTATGGGAACAAAGGGTCAAACGGCCGATAAAAAAATTACTTTTGGCAGCCATACGGTACAGGTTTTCAAATATGTGCAATGCCCTGTATTGGCAGTTCCCAGTGATTACAAGTACCATCAACCAAAGAAAATTCTGTTTCCCACAGACTACATGCTCCCGTACAAGCGTAGGGAATTAAAGCTATTGGACACCTTGGCATCCGAATATAAATCGGAGATATATTGCCTCTACTTTTCAGATTTTGAAGAATTGAGCCATAGACAGGTAGACAACCAGCGTTTTCTGAAGGAATCCCTGTCCAACGCCTACCTTTTTTTTGAAAGACAACCCTCTAAGAATAAGGCTGGGGCCATTATGGAATACATCAAAAAAAATAATATCGACCTATTGGTTATGGTAAACTCCCGTCATTCATTCCTAGAGGACATGCTTTACCGATCTACCGTAGATGAAATTGGGCTACGGCTGAAACTTCCTTTTTTGGTAATGCAAAATCTACCCCGATAAACTTAAAAGATGTAATGATGAAGAAAATATTATTACCCACCGATTTTTCCAAAAATGCTTGGAACGCCATTGATTATACCCTCAACTATTTTAAGAATGAAAAGTGCCTTTTCTATATATTGCACACCTATACCCCCACCTTCTATAGAGTAGATTATATGATGGGCGGTCCCGTAAACAGTGCCATTCCCGATAAGGACGTAGAGCTGGCACAAGAAGGATTGGAAAAAACATTGGCGGATATCAAAAATAACTATCCCAATAAAAACCACAAGTATAAGACGCTCTCCTCCTTTAACATTCTAACCGACGAGATTCGAGAGGTGACCGAACGGGAAGGAATAGACATTATTGCCATGGGAACCCAAGGGGCTACCGGAGCCAAAGAGATCTTTTTAGGAACCCGTACCGTCCATGTCATCAAAAAAGCAAGTATTCCGGTATTGGCCATACCTAGTGACTACACTTTTAAGGTGATAAATACCATTGTATTTCCCACGGATTATAGCACACCCTATGATGTTAAGTCCTTGGGTTTTCTCGTAAATATGTCCATGTTGTTAAAGGCCAAATTGATTGTCCTGAATGTTAAGGACGAATATTCATTGAATGAGCAACAAAATGCCAATAAAAAAACGTTGGATGTACTCCTTAAACCAATAGACCATTCCTTTCAACAAGTCAAGGGCGAATTTATGCCGAATGCTATACACGAATTTGTGGAAAAACATAGAATAGGGATTTTGGCCATAATGAATAGGAAGCATTCATTTTTGGAAAGATTGATTACAAAATCTACCGTAGACTCGATAGGCTACCACTCGAGGATTCCCTTTTTGGTAATACCAGAGACTTGGAAAGACCTCCCTAAAAAAGCCAAAACATGAAAAAGATCCTATTACCTACCGATTTTTCCGATAATGCTCGGAATGCCATTTTTACAGCATTAAAAATCTATGCCCAGGTGAAGTGTGAATTTATCATTTTACATGCTTTCGAACCAAAGGCCTTGAATATGTTAGGGCAAAAAAGTCAACAACGATTAGGTGTCATTTATGACTCCCTGGAAAAGTATTCGGCCCAGGAACTTGATAAGATATTGGACTACCTTAATAAAAACCATAAGAACCCAAACCATAGTTTTAAAACCATTTCCAAGTCGGCCATCCTAGAGGATTCCATCAAGGAATTAGTTTCAGCTGGGGATGTTGACCTAATAGTTATGGGTACCCAAGGTGCTACCGGCACCAAAGAAATATTTTTGGGCAGTAATACGGTGAAAGTGCTAAAGCAATTAAAGAATAATTCTGTATTGGTGGTTCCCAAAGACTATAACTTCCAGCAGTTGAAGACAGTGGTCTTTCCTACGGATTATACTAGAATGTACAAAAAATTTGAGCTATTGCCTATGACAGAAATGGCTAGACTTTGGAACGCTACTATAAAGGTAATACACATAGGAGTTGAATTTATACTAAGCGATGTCCAAAAAACTAACATGAAAATTTTGCAAGAACGGCTAGCGGGTTCTGAATATTCCCTACACCAGATATCTTTTGAGGCCAACGTAGAACACAGTGTGGAACAGTTTGTAACGGAAAACCATGCCGACTTACTAAGCATATTAAGGCACCAGCACAGCTTTTGGGAAAGAGTTATTGGAGAGCCTGTTATTAAAAAAATAGCTTTCCATTCAAAGGTAGCGGTTTTGTTCCTTCCAGAGCAAACCATGCCCATCTAGAACAAATGTTATTTTAAAAGATGTAGAAAGATGAAAACAGTATATATTCTATTGCCCACAGACTTTTCGGCCAATGCCCGTAACGCCATAGATTATGCCATCTACCTTTTTGAAAAAGTGGAATGCGTTTTCCATATTCTGCATGCGTTTGAGGTAGGGCCATCCAATTTGAGCAGCAACATGGGAAAAGCCAAGGATACACGCCTGTTCAGGGCAATAAAGGACGAATCGGAACGAGATGTAAAATCAATTATCAGCGAATTGGAGTCTGTCAACAATAATAAATTGCACACTTTCAAGGGATTAAGTATTGCCGATTCTTTGGTAAATGCCATAGGGAGAACTACTGTAGATAATGGAATACATTACATTTTTATGGGAACCAAAGGTTCCTCAGCGCTGAAAGAAGTTTTTATGGGCAGTAGCACGGTAAAGGTTATTCAAAAAATCCACTTCTGCCCTATTATCGCCGTCCCCGGGAATTTTGACTTTGACATTCCAGATGAAATAGCCTTTGCAACAAATTTTGAACATATTTACAGTGAGGTAGAACTGCTACCACTGATAAAATTGGCAAAATTATGGAACTCCAAAATTGCCATTGTACATGTAGATACGGGCAAGGAACTGCTGGCACATCAAAAAACAGCTCGCGATCTCCTAACGGAAAGGTTTCATGGAATTAAATACAGTTTTGAAGAAGTGAACAGACATTCCAATATTTCCGCAGCAATTAATAGCTATGCCCGTAATAATGAAAATATAGGCATGATCGCCATGGTTAATTATTGGCATAGTTTTTTTGAAAAGCTTACAAAAGAAAACGTAATCAAGCAGGTCGCCTTTAACACAGAAGTACCTTTATTGATATTTCCCCTAATTGAACCCTAGACCCAGAATAGCATTTTACCCAATTGGGACCAACATGATATTTGTCATTTGTTAAGTGCCGCAGAGAAATTATTTTTAACCAATTGTATTGAACCAACAATAAACCATCATGAAGAATATATTGATACCCACGGACTTTTCTGACAATGCGTGGAACGCCATAAAATACGGCACGGCGTTGTACCATAAAACCAGTTGCACTTTTCATATAATTCATGTCAATCCTATTTCCTACAATTCCGGAGGAGAAGCTGCCATGTACGTTTCACCAGAATTACTGGAGGAAACCATTTTAAAGGAAAGCAATGAGAAATTGGATCACTTACTTAAAGATATTGAGCGCTTGCCCCTTAACACCAAACATACGTTTCGTACAACAGCCCTCTACGGATTTTTTACGGATCATATAAAGCAGGAGGTAAAGGATAAAAATATCGACCTGATTATTATGGGAACCAAAGGAGCCACCGGCCTTAAAGCTGTTTCCTTGGGAAGCAACACAGGCAACGTGCTTACCAAGGTAAGATGTGCCGTTCTAGCTGTTCCAGAAGATGCCGAGTACAATACCCCAAGGGAAATAGGATTTCCAACAGATTTTCAATTAAGCTATGACATAAAGGTCCTTGACCATATTAAGGAACTTACCTTAATGCATAAATCCGCATTGCGGTTCCTATATGTCGCTAAAAAAGGGGAAGACCTTAGTGAAATACAGATGAATAACAAGACATTTTTAAAAAACTATTTCAGGGAAAACGAACATTCTTTTTATACCCTAACAGAAAAAAAACTGGATGATGCCGTTCAGGCCTTTGTAGAAAGTAGGGAACTGGATATGTTGGTGATGGTGGCCAAAAACCTGAACTTTCTAGAGCGTATCCTCTTTAAACCAGCGGTAGAGAAAATAAGTTACCATACCAAGATCCCATTTCTAATAGTACACCAATAAAGATAATTCTGGGAGATCCCAAAATTAAATATGTTGTCGAACAACGCTAACTATGTCGTTTTTTTGTAACACTCCAGACTGACGCCATACCTGTTTCCCGTTCTTAAAAAGCACCATGGTAGGAACTCCCTTAACCTGATAAGTACTTGCCAAGGATTGATTCTTGTCAACATCAATCTTTACGATTTTAATGGCGTTGCCCATTTCGTCCTTAACCTGTTTCAAAATAGGTGCCAGCATTTTACACGGCCCACACCAATCGGCATGAAAATCGACTAAAACTGGTGTATCAGAATTGATGATATTACTAAAACTACTCTTCATAATTTATTTTTTCACCAAGTAAAATTACCAAAACAATGAAGATATTGAACTGACCAATATCATGGTTTTCAAAATTATTCCGATCTAGTTTTACAACACTAAAATTATAAAATATAATGAAACGAATTCTGCTTCCAACCGATTTCTCAGACTATTCCTATGAGGCCATAAGTTACGCTTTAGGCATTTTCAAAAATGTAAGTTGTAAGTTTTACCTCATGCATACCTACATGCCTCCAGTGTATAACGCCGAATATTTAGTTGGTAGTCCAGGACTGATTGGTCTGGGTGATGTAATGCAGGAAACATCCATGACACAACTGGAAAAACTAAAAAATAGTTTAATAAAGAAATACAATAATCCCAAGCACAGTTTTACAGTACACACGGCCTTTAACACCCTCTTGAACGAGGTTATGGAAACCGTTGAATCCGAAAAAATAGATTTAGTGGTTATGGGAACCACAGGTGCTACAGGAGCCAAGGAAATCCTTTTTGGGACAAATACCGTACACATTATTAAAAAAGCCAATTGCCCCGTTCTCGTTATACCCCCCAATTTTAAGTACGAGAATCCTTTCGAAATTCTATTTCCAACAGATTTTGAAATAGGGTACAACAAGGAATTACTTGCACCCCTTTTAAACATCGCAGAGGAGCATGGATCACGAATTAATGTACTGCATGTATCCACGGAACATGAGCTTACTGCAGATCAACAAAAACAAAAGAAAGAACTGGAAAATGTTTTAGCGAAAAAGGCACTGTTCCACGATGTGCCCAGCAATGACATTATAAATGCCATCAATGCCTTCCAAGCCAAAGAAAAAGTCAACCTTTTGGTCATGGTACAGAACAAACATACTTTTTTTGAGCGCCTATTTATTGAACCTGTCATTAAAAAAATTGGCTTTCATGTCTCCATACCCTTTATGGTAATTCCACAATTAAAATAAAAGAGAATGAAAAATATACTTGTAGCGACCGATTTTTCCAATAATGCCTATTGTGCCTTGTTCTATGCAACAAAACTTTTAGCATCCCAGTCCTGTACATTTCACATATTAAATACCTATTCCGAGCTTACCATTTCTTCGGGTAAAACACTTCCGGTCTTGGGGATTAAAAAATATTTGAAACAACTTGAATTGGAATCTCAGGAAAAAGTTACCCATATTAAACACAAAATAGTCCTGGACAACGAAAATCCCCTTCACTCCTTTAAGACCATTTCCCTGAAAGGAAACTTGGTCGACATTATAGATCAAAAGGTCAAAGAACTAAACATTGACTTGATAACCATGGGAAATAAAGGACTAACCGAGACCGCCGATATATTTTTTGGGAGCAATACCATAAGGGTTGCCAATAATATTAAAGAATGCCCCTTACTGGCCATTCCCGGCGAAATGGATTTCCATCCACCTCAAGTAATTGCCTTTGTGACCGACTTGAGAAAGAATTGCGACCAAAAAACACTTGCCCCACTGTTGTACATTTCCTCATTGTCCAAAGCAGCCATCAGGGTTGTTCATGTTCATGAACAACATATTTTGAATACTACCCAAGAAGCGAACAGAAAGAATTTGGAAGAAGGCCTAAGCAACTTAGGTCATTCCTTTCAATGGATAAGGAACTTTGACGACAAGGCTAAGGTTATAGATATTTTTTTGGAAAAATTGAAAGTGGATATGTACGCTATGGTACACGAAAAAAGGAACCTGTTCGACAAACTTACCAGAGAACCAATAGTAAAAGACCTAAGTATGTATTCCGATATTCCTTTTTTAATCCTTCCGCCTACGGAATGATAATTGTCATAGTAACTGTGACTGTGGCCTATTATATTTAGTAAATCAATCTAAAGAAGAATTGTTATGGACAAAAGAATATTAATTCCTACCGATTTCTCAAAGAATGCACTGAATGCCACACGCTATGCTCTGGATCTTTATGCAAAGCTCAATTGTGAATTCTACTTTTTGAACGTTTTCCGCTTGGACAGTTACACTACCAATACCTTGTTAATGCCGGAGCCTGGCAGTGCTGAATTTGAAGCAGCAAAAGCCAGGTCGCATGAAGGTTTTGTCAAGCTATTGGAAATGCTGGAGCTTCATCACGACAATCCCAAACATAGCTATCACACCATTTCTTCTTTCAATTTTCTTTCAGAAGCCATAAAACAGACCATAGCCAGTAAAGATATAGACCTTGTAGTTATGGGTACCCAAGGAGCTACTGGAGCCAAAGGGATTATTTTTGGAAGCAATACGGTGAATGCGATGGAGAAAATAAGGGAATGCCCAGTAATGGCAATTCCTCAAGATCTACGGTTCTCGGCTCCCAAGGAAATTGTCTTCCCCACCAATTATAAATCCACCTTTAAGCGCAAGGAATTGAATTACTTGATAGAGATAGCAGTTATGCACCAAACATCCATAAGCGTTTTGCATTTTAAAAAGGAGACATCCTTGGACGAGAGCCAAGAAGTCAACAAACAGCTATTGGACGACATTCTCAAAAACATAGACCATAGCTTCCATACCCTAACGGATAAAGACGTAGCCAGAGGAATTACTTCTTTTGTGGAAAGCAGAAAGAGTGACATGATTGCATTCATCAACAAAAAACATTTCCTCTTTAATAGTATATTTTCAAGGCCATTGGTCAAGGAAATTGGCTATGATGCCAAGATTCCTATTTTGGCTTTGAACGAATCTTAAAACACTGAAGTATGAAAAACATTGGCATATGGATGGATAAGGAAAAAGCCCATATCATCCGTTTGGATAATAAGGACGAAAATATGGAAACCATTTTTTCGGAAATGGAATTTTTTAATCGTAAAGGAACATCGGGACCTAGGGTCAAAACGGGTGCTACCCAAGATGTTAAGCATGAACGCACCTATTTGGAAAGGGAAAAAGCTCAACTTAAAACGTATTTTAAAAAACTGGTAGATGCTATAAGTGATGCAGATGCAATTGCCCTTTTTGGCCCAGCGGACACCAATGAAAAGTTTAGAAAAGATTTATTGGAAAATCACAAAGGACTTGCGGATAAATTAAAAGCAGTCACCAAAGCGGATAGCATGACCGAAAACCAGACCAAGGCATTGGTTCGGGACTATTTCGGACAAAAGAAATAGTTGATTATTTAATAATTCAAAGACCGCTTAAACAAATATTGTTTTGGCGGTCTTATTAAAATCTATTGCCCATGAACAGTCCCTTGGACTTTATTACCGACCCCGTAGTAATGCGAATTGCAAAACTCATATTATGGGTTCTGGCCATTGTGCTGTTAATTGGTTTTTTTCGGAAGATCCTAAAAAAAAGAATAGAGAACGTCTCCGTAAGATATAAGGCGCAAAAAGGAGTGGAAGTCATTGGTTATTTACTAATAGCGCTTATAATTTTAATGGCCTTTACCATAGAAAACATTAAGGATTACACCATCATCATAGGCCTATTCACAGCAGGAATAACATTTACATTGCAGGAGTTGATATTAAGTATAGCCGGATCTTTTTATATCTTTTTTGTAAGGGTCTATAAACCCGGAGACCGTATAGAAATCAACGGTATCAAGGGAGATGTAATTGATATAGATAGCATATATACTACGCTAATGGAAATTGGTGAATGGGTCAGCAGTGACAATTATTCGGGCAGAATCGTCAAGATTAGCAATGCCTTTGTGTTCAAAGGTCCTATAAAGAACTATTCCATGGACTTCCCCTTTGTTTGGGATGAACTTAACATACTCATTACCTATGAATCGGACGTTGCACTGGCGAAAAAAATAGTTTTGGAAAAGGCAACTGCATTTCTTTCCGACTATACCGAGAAATCACTGGCAAAATGGGAGGAAATGGTAGAACACTATTATATAGAAAACGCTAAAATAGAACCTACCTTGGCCATTAGCCCAACGGACAACTGGATAGCCATAAATTTAAGATATATCACAGATTATAAATTAAGACGGGTTACAAAGCATGAATTGTTTGAGCAAATAGTGCTGGCACTTATAGCCACGGATGGTAAGGTAAATTTGGCTTCCAGCACCTTACAACTGCTTAAAATACCGGAATTGGATATACATTTAAAGCAATGATATGGAAAACGAATTGGACATTGAAATTCTAAAATCCTCCGGGGAACGAGCCAAGTTTTCTTTAGTTAAGCTTCGAAATTCCCTTAAACATAGTGGTGCCGATCATAATTTGGTTGAACAAATTGTAATTCACGTAAAAGATGAACTTTATGAAGGCATCTCTACCAATGAAATTTACAATAGGGCCTATGCCTTATTGAAAAAGAACAAATCGGTCTTTGCCTCAAAATACAAATTAAAAAAGGCCTTATACGAATTGGGACCTACAGGATTTCCTTTCGAACGTTTTGTGGCCGCCATCCTGGAATATTCGGGCTACCAAACCAGTGTAGATCAAATAATAAATGGCATCTGTGTTACCCATGAAATTGACGTAATTGCAGAGAAAAATGGAACAGTCACTGTAATAGAATGCAAATTCCACTCGGAAGAAGGGCGTAATTGCAATGTTAAGATTCCTCTCTACATCCATTCCAGATATAATGATGTAAAAGCACATTGGGCTACCAAGGAAAAAGAAAAAAGGGAACTGGCTAAAGGCTGGGTGGTAACCAATACCCGTTTTACCAGCGATGCCACAGCCTACGGAAAATGTGCTGGGTTGTATCTCTTGAGTTGGGACCTGCCACTAAATGATGGCCTTAAGGACCGTATAGATCGTTTGGGACTTTACCCCATAACAGTATCCTCCCTGCTCAGTAATAGGGAAAAACAGTTTTTATTGAGTAGGGATGTTGTCTTATGTAGACAACTTTGGAAAGATAAATTCTTTTTGGACCATTTGGGAATCTCCAATACCCGGAAAGAAAAAATTCTGAACGAAATTAAACAGCTTTGTAATCATTAGTACATGAATACTATCAAAATACATTTCTTGGGTGCTTCCGGAACCGTAACCGGCTCCAAATTTTATTTGGAAACCCCTGAATTGAATCTTCTGATCGATTGCGGAATGTTTCAAGGTCTAAAAGAACTTAGGCAACTTAATTGGTCTTCCCTGCCAATAGATGCCTCTAAAATAGATATGGTCCTATTGACCCACGGACATCTGGACCACACGGGATACCTACCAAGATTATTAAAGGAAGGTTTTAAGGGAAAAATTGTAGGTACTGCTCCTACATTGGCCATAACTAAGATTATTCTTTTGGACAGTGCCACGATACATGAAGAAGAAGCCGAACAAGCCAATAAGGAAGGATACAGCAAGCACAACCCGGCATTGCCATTTTATACGGTAAAAGAAGCGGAGCGTACCATTGATTTGTTTCAATCCAAAGAGAAGGACCAATGGATATCCCTATCGGAACACATTCGATTCAAATACAGATATAACGGCCATATTATTGGGGCAACATTTATTGAATTGGAAATTTTCGGAAAATTGTTCGTTTTTTCAGGAGACATTGGTAGACTATATGACGATCTTCTAGACGCTCCGGAACGACCAAAGTGGGCCGATTATCTCTTTGTGGAAAGCACCTACGGGAATAAATTACATCCTAAGGAAGATGTAGTAGGCATTCTTAGCAGTCTTATAAAAACAACCATTCAAGAAAGGGGAAATCTTATCATCCCTTCCTTTGCAGTGGAGCGCCTCCAATCTTTGATGTTTCTACTTTGGCAGATGTACAAAAAAAACAAAATACCCAATATTCCCATTTTTATCGATAGTCCTATGGGGAACAATGTACTATCTGTTTTTGAACAATTTCCACATTGGCATAAAATGCCAATGAACGAGTACCATGCCATGTGCAATCATTTCAGTATAATAACATCCTATGCAGATACTTGGAAGACCATTGACGACCCTAGACCTAAAATTGTAATAGCCGGTAGCGGTATGGTTACTGGTGGCAGAGTACTCACTTACCTAAAACAATTGATCGATGTGGCCTCAACATCCGTTTTATTAGTTGGTTTCCAAGCTGAAGGAACTCGTGGACGACAACTATTGGAGGGTGCCCATGAGCTTAAATTATTTGGAAAATACTACCCCGTAAAGGCAAAAATACATCATTTGGAAAGCCTATCGGCCCATGCCGATCAGAGCGAGTTGTTGGATTGGATGAAGGAGGTGGATAACATTCCGGAAATTGTTTTCCTAATCCATGGCGAACCTACTTCGTTGGATGCCTTTAGGGTAAAAATAAAGGATGTTTATGGTTGGAAGGTACACATCCCCAAACTTAAGGAAGTACAGGAAATTATAGTCTAAAACAGAGATGACAAATCTCATTGCGGGGATATTATGAAGTTACTAACTTTATTGAGCAACCAGTTATTTGTAGATTAAACAACCAATTATGGATAAAGAGAAACAAGTGGCCCAATTACATTGGAAAATTCAGCAATGGAAATTACATTTTCAATTAATGGATGATGAAATCCTTTTTATAGATCGATTATTGAATTCAAATGCATTTAGGTCCAACATCCCCAATCTCTTTGAACGCCTAATGGATTACAAAAACCGTTTGGAAAAAATAAATCGCAGAAGTGAAACCATAAGAGCTCATATTTCATCACAAGAAAACAATTTGGGCAGCATATCGGATAAGGCGATTATTTCCAATGATTTAAACATTTTTAAAAAAAATGATCAAATTCAAGTAGAAATTGATGCCTGTCTGGGTGATTTTCAAAACTTGAAATCCGAAATTTTCAATTATACTGGCGGCATTCTTATTAATAACAATCCCGAAAGGGAATAATTACTAAACTGACCAAAGTCATATTATTTCTTCAGGGCATCTGGTATCTTGACCACCGTTCCTAGCAACAATGATTATTATATAAAACCGCAGACATTAATTATATTCTTGATTTAGTGGGAGAAAATGGCCAATGTCATTTAAACTTGTTCCCCTTGGAAGAGCGCCTGAATTAAGAAAGTCTGAATTATCTTTTATGAAGAACAGTCTTAAATCCACTATTTCAATAACAATTATATCATGAAAAAAGTTTTTATTTTATTCGCAGTACTTTTAACTGGATGTACTTCCACCAGTTTGGTAGAAAACTGGAAAAATCCTGATATTGTGTTGTTTCATGCCAATAAAGTGTTGATAGTGGGCATGGCACAAAACGAAGAGGCCAGAACAGAGTTTGAGACAAGCCTTCAGAAGGAGTTCACCAAAAGAAATGTGGAAGCCATGAGAAGCCTCGATGTTTTCGACGTCTCCTTTACCGATTCCCGTAAAACGGAAAAAGAACTGGACGATGTGGAACAAAGTTTATTGGACAAGGACTTTGATGCCATACTGTTCACCAAGGTTACCGGTTCGGAGGATAGGGAAAGCTTTTTAAAATCAATTTCCAAGTGGAACAATTACCAGGGGAGATTCAATGATGATTATCTAAACAACCAGGACATTTATTACGACCAGGGATACTATGATAAGTTTACCGTTTACCACGCGGAAACCACGCTTTACTGTATTTGCGAGGGCAAGGAAAGGGCTATGATCTGGAGGGGAAGTATAGACATCGCAGATCCCAAGAACATACAAAAAACCATAAAAGATTATATAAAATTGGTTGTATTGGCCATGGAAGATCAAGATCTAATCTTTATGAAAGAAGAAAAACATGAAATTACTGGTTTATAGTGCAAAAGATTTTGAAATCCCTTTTTTAAGCAGTGCCAACAAAAACCTACACACAGTAACCTATACCAAGGATGCCCTGGATAAGGAAACTGCAATTCAAGCAGTTGGCCACAAGGCGGTTTCTATATTTTCAGGGGATGATGCTTCGTCCCTTGTTTTGGAAAAATTATGGGATTTGGGTGTTCGATATATTACCTTGCGCTCTGCAGGACATAATAATGTGCAGCTAAAAGTGGCCAAAAAATATGGCTTTAAGGTTGCCAATGTACCTGATTATTCCCCCCACTCCATTGCAGAACATGCCGTTGCACTTTTACAGACACTCAACAGAAAAATTATTTTGGCAGATAGACAGGTACACGCCTATAATTTCCTTCAAAGTAATCTTATGGGCTTCAATTTAAATGGTAAGACTGTAGGCATCATTGGAACAGGAAGAATAGGCAGTATTATGGCCAAAATTATGACCGGGTTTGGTTGTAAAATATTGGCCAATGACCTAAAACCGGATTACAATTTGGTTCAATTGTATGATCTTAAATACACTTCGTTGGACAACTTAATTCAAAAATCGGACATTATAAGTCTTCATATTCCGCTTACCCAGGAAAACCTTTATATGATCAATAAGCAGAAACTGGCCTTAATGAAACCAGGGACCCTTTTGATCAACACGGCAAGGGGAGCCTTAGTAGAAACCAAAGAATTGATAGACGCTTTGGAGAACAAGAAGCTGGGGGGATACTGCACGGATGTATATGAAAAGGAAAAAGGGACGTTCTTTATGGATAATTCCATTACTGGGATCAAAGACGAACAACTGAAAAAATTATTGTCACTTCCCAATGTCTTGCTAACACCCCATCAAGGATTTATTACCAAAGAAGCTTTAACAAATATAGCCGAGGTTACTTTTGGGAATCTAAATTGTTGGGAAGAAGGTAGGCCTTGTAAAAACGAATTAGGTCTGGAAACTATCCTATCATAACAAAGGGCTAAAAACTTTACCAAAACCTTCCTTTAGTTTTTGGGCCCATGGTCTTGTAAGGTACTCTTCGTAGGAGAGCATCCTACTAAGTTTGGCATCCTTTAGAAAATCTTCCTTCAACAATTTTGCAAATGGCCCATCGTATACAATGGCATTCACTTCATAGTTCTGTTCAAAACTCCTATCGTCCAAATTGGCAGTACCTATAGTGGTAATGGAATCATCACTAACAATAATTTTACTGTGTAAAAATCCGTCAGGAAATAAATAGATTTTTATACCAGATTTAAGCATGGGTTCAAAATAGGACCTTACACTCCAACTTACTATTTTATTATCTCCATTCTCGGACACCATTAATCGTATATCCACCCCACCAAGTGCAGCAGTCTGTAAGGCTTGCATAATGGCCTGCCCGGGTATAATATAAGGGTTGGTAATGTAAAGATAATTTTTCGCTTTATTGATAATGGTAAAATACGTCTGTTCCAAGGACGGGAAGTCATCGTCCGGACCACCAGCTACAATCTGGACAAGCTTGCCCGCGTTTTTTTCAACCTTATCCATGTCCAGCTCCAAGGGCAGCAGAGGTATGGTCTTTTGACAAACCAGGTACCAGTCCATTGCAAATACGAAATCCAAATGGCTTGCAGCTGTACCTTCGAGCCTTAAATGCATATCGTGCCAATTGCCCAATTCAACATCTCCTTTCAAGTATTTATCCGATACGTTTATTCCTCCGGTAAACGCCACTTTGCCATCTACCACAATAATCTTTCGATGATTTCGATAATTTAAGGATGAAAAAAAACGTCCAAATTTGAAAGGGAGAAATGGGTATACCTCTACCCCAATAGCCGTCAATTTCTTTAAATAGGCTTTGCTTAAGGAAAAGCTGCCAATACCATCGTATATCATTCTTACCTCAACACCTTGTTCAATTTTACGCTCAAAAAGAAGTATTAACCTATTGGTAAGTTCCCCTTCTTCAAAGATATAATATTGAAGGTTTATTCGGCATTGCGCATTTTCCAAAGCATCGAAGATAGATTCGAAGGTTGTTTTTCCGTCTTTTAACAATCCAAGTTCGTTGTACTCCGTAGGAGGAAAATGTGAATTGCGGTAAACCAAGGTCATTAGTTTTTGGTACTTCCCGCTCATGGATGCCATATGTTGCATTAATGGTTCCGGCAAGTTTAGAAACGCCTTCTTTTTTAATTTCAACAATTTATTCTTTCTTCGATTCCTTCCCAGTAAAAGATAAAGAAAGATGCCACCAACGGGGACAGTGAAAATGGCCAAAAGCCACGCTAAACTTTTAGACGGTTTGGCTCCATGCAAAAGGATACTTATTATGATGGATAATGCTATAAGAAAGTAAATACTAAAAAAAATTGCAGTCCACATGCTTGCGTTTTAGTTGACAATTTAGGATAAATTCAATTGCCAAAGTTCGGAAATCGTAATGGTTTAACTATGATTTATATCAGTTACCGGACGGCACGAAGGTATTTGTTCCATTCCAAGCAATTTTATAATAATTATAAAAGCCTCAAAACATTAGAACTTTGTTTTGAGGGTTAACTTTTGAAGTCCTTACCATTGGTTATAAAAGTTGTAAATCCATATCTGAGAAATAGGGAATTAAAGTGACTCAATTGAAACATGGAACTTCTCTATACATTTTTTGCCTTTGGGCGATAAGTAGCTAAAGTATTCTAGTTCATTTGTAATACCAAATCAAAATTAATAGTAATGGAGTCATGGACCACAATAAGCCCTAGCGCTTTTGTTGGTGCTTTGAGCTTAAAGTCGCCCAAACTTATTTTTAATGCACCTGAAACACATGTAGTTTTATTTTCGTCCATGGATACTGGAATTTTGTAGGTATTGGTTTTCCCTGCAATCTTAATTTCTACTCCCGCGTTTAATGGTGAATCTTGTAGTATGTTCCCATCAATTTCCTTTAATTTTAACAATATTTGCGGGTAATCCCCAGATTGTAAAAGTTCGTTGAAATCCCTATTTATTCCTCTACTACCACAGTCAAAACCCATGTTGTTCAATACCAAAGCAGCCTTTTTAAAAATATATTTCCCACCAATATTCTCATAATGGACAGGAATGGATTCCTTTATTCTATCAATGTCAAAATCACAATTAAATGAATTTATATTGGTAGTCCCCGAAATCGTCAAGCTACTTTCAGGTGCAATAGTAACTACCGAATCGTTAACAGGGGAGTCCTTGAAATTAAAAGCAAGTAGTAAAAAAATTGTAGTAAAGCCCAATACTTTTTTCATTATCTGTATTTAGGAGTTTGTCATTTGCCTTTTTAAAATTTGCCCGAGCCATATTACCCTCTTGTGCCCGGGCAAACTATAATATAAATTAAGTCTTAGGATAGACTCTATAATACTTAGAAACTAATTACCGCTTCTAACATCAATCCCTTAAATTCTCCGTCATTTAAGATACTTGTTGTTGGGAAATCATCATACTGTTGGTTTACATATTCTACTTTGGCGAGGATATTTTTCGTCATAAACCATCCTGCTCCCAATTGGAATCTTGAGATATCAATGTCATCCCCAGTGCTTTCCTCCGCATTTACCATATTATATCTACCTCCCAAATATAAATTTTCATCTTTCCCAAATCTATAGATCAATTCACCAGCGTATTGTGTTGCCGTTCTGTTGGAAGTTTCAATATCGGCTTTTCCACTCGTATGCTCAAAAGTTCCGAAAAACTCCAATCCCCTATATTTTACAAATGGATTGATCATAACGGCTGTTACCTGGTTCCTCATATTAGGATTATACCTTCCTGACCTGAAATTACCGCTGGTGGAAGCAGTTTCATCTTCCATCACAAAATAGTACCTAGATCCAGCACGGTCGGCACTGTACAAATATGAATTTGGTACATAACCTGTGGTATAAACAGACCCCATGATCCGATATCTTAAATCGTCATTGGCTTGTTTGTCGTATCCCAATTTTGCCAAGAAGGAGGCACCACCAGTTGATCCGTCGGTTTTGTTGACCGCCTGATTTAATTTACCATTTGCAATACCTAACATACTTATAAATCCATTTTTACGGAAATATACTTCCCCTCCTACCTCTGTGGTAAAGGCATCCATGATCAAGTTACCTACAAAAGGATTGTACATTGCCTGGGCATTATCTGTTCTCCTAAAATGGGCGTCCCCATAGTTATTCTCCATATGCCCAATCTTAATAGTTACATACTGCATAACATTTTCCATAAATCCTTCACGGATAAAATCCAGCTTGTCTATTTGGAAGTACCCTCCCTTAACATAAGGTTCAGGATGGTGTCTTGAGGACAAATATGTTCTTAAGTGCATTCTAATCCCATCAAACAAAGCAACATCAAGATCTAGGTTAGCGGTAGCCAAATTAAAATTATAACCTATATCCTTAAGGACTACAGCCCCTGAATTGCTATGATCTACGGCCTGATATTGCAGGGTGGATGCCCCCCCTATTCTTACTTTCACCCCATCGAAAACAGAAACTGTATCCTTTGGAGCTTCAAATACATTGATTCCTCTTTTATCGGGTTGTCTGAAATTATCCAGTTTACGGTCCTGTGCATTTAGACCTATTCCTGTTACTACTAGTGTTGCACAAATTACATTTTTAAGAAATGATGTCATATTCGTATATTTAATTGATAATAATTCTATTTAGTTAAGACTGTATTAAATTTTATAGTGATGTCGTCACCTGTGGTTATAGTTCCCAGTAACGCTTTTGGCGGATCAATTTTGTAATCGGTCATTTTTAATTTCTTTTCTCCTATTAGGGTTACCTTATTGCCTGTCAATGTCATATCCAGATCAAGTGAAATAGCGTTCTTTACACCGGCAATAGTTAGATTTCCAGATGCCTTTATCTTGAATTTCCCGTTACCATTCGGTTTCACTTCTTTGACTTCGGATAATTTGAAGACAATTTTTTTATGGTTCTTAGTATCCAATGCCTTATAGGTGTTTTTGTCCATAGAAGACTTTCCACTTTTTAAGCTTTCGGATTCTACCTCTAGACTTAGTTGTTCCAATTCCCCGGTCTCGGCATTTTTAAGTATCAAGACTCCCGACTGGTTTTCTGTCTTGATTTCCCAATCGTGTAAACTGGAAGTTCCAAGTACAAGCAATGAAGACTTTTCATTTACTAGGTGGTACTTTTGAGCGGTAAGGTTGCTAACAAACAGTAAAAACACAAATAAAACCCCCGCTACCATTCTGCTTAAATTGAATCTCATCATAATAGTATGCTTTAATATTAGGATGCAAATCTCTTCTTATATAAATCTAGGCAGTATGACAATTGTCACCTTTTAACAATAAGGACTATTAACCTCTTTCCTGAATTTTTATACTATTTTGGGATGTCTACTAGATTATTTAACTTAAAACCTTGTGCCCCAGAACCTTTATAGGAGCAATTGTAATTAGGGAAGATTTCGTTTGTTTTTAAAATGGACCTTTTAGGCTGTTTTTATTAGGAAAATATTAACAAATATCCATTTGGGAAGTAGTTGATACATTCCCAAATGAATAGCTTGTTATAAAATAATAAACCCTAAAAACATTAAAACTTTGTTTTGAGGGTTATCTTATGCAGACTTTAGGGACTTTGTCCTGCTATTTGTAAATTCTAAATCTGCCCAAGAAAAAAGCCTTTTTTAGGTTAGGAAACTTAAATATATTTCATTTAATGACTCATTGAGTTGACGAGCTTGCCCGCAAAAGCAGTGTGCCCTTTAAATAATTGTCCGATCAATTTGAAAAGTCCACTAGTATTAAAGGGTACAAAGTCAAATCGGAGAATGGCCTCCGGAGACTCCTCGCCTTTTATTGTAAGTCCGTCCACAATCTCAAAATCCAAGAATTTAATTCCGTCCGCGCGTTCTTCCAAGCGGTCGCTATATATAATACTGTTGCCAGATTTGCCAAGATAAAATCTGAATGCTCTATAATTACCTGGCTTCAAAGTAAGCACACTTTTAGATTTTAAAAACAGACCTGTGTGCATCCCTTTAATGGGTATTGAGGCCTGACCTGGGAAATCCGCAATAAAATGCTCCTGCCCCTTGGTATCCATAGCAGAAAACTTTGCAATGTTCAAATCCATTTCGGACACTTTCATATCTGTGGCATAGCTATTCCGCAATACCAAATCCTTTATACATTTTCCATCTGAATCCAATAGATACCTATCGGATAGCAATGGAACCACTTGCCAAGTCTTGGGATAAAATTTCATTTTTTTCATAGCGAAGTATTTTAAAGAATACACGAACAAAATTATGGGGAAGCATCCATTAATAAAACAAGAGAATTTTCCAATTTATGTGGTATTTTATCTGGATGCGAATAGGCTCAATCGTGAGTTTTTATAACTATACTGCCCTATACTTACAAAAAGATCACCACAATTTATTAAAAGACGACACTATGCCTACGTCTCTCCTTTTGGGAATTAGGTTTTGAGGATGGCCATTTAATTTGGAATGAACAAGCCCCTATTGTGGATAAATCCTATAGGACATTTAGGTAGGGAAAAGTAAAAATTGATATGACTTTGATGGGAATATTGTTAACAAGGAAACCATAAGAAGATAAAATTTGATTAACTTCAAACTTTATCGCGTCCTATAGGACTACAACCCTCTAAACCATAAACAGGTGCATCGAAGAAATTTTATTGGGAAAACGAGTATTGTGGGAGCATTGGCCTTAATGCCCCTTAGCGCTTTCAACATATGGGAGCGACCAAAATATAAAATGGGTTACCAGCTTTTCTCTGTACGTACCGACATGGCAAAAGATCCCCTTGCCACTATTAAGGCCTTAAAAAAAATGGGCTATGAAGACTTTGAATTGTACGGATTTGATGCCGAAAAGGACCTTATTTACGGATTTTCACCATCGGATTTAAAGACAATTTTGGACGAGCTGCAACTGTCTATCACAAGTGGTCATTACGGTTTTTCGCCCTATTTGGAAAAATCCGATAAAGAATTAAAACGTTATGTAGATAAATGCATTGGCGCGGCTAAGACCCTGGATAGCAAATATATAACTTGGCCCTATATTGGACCCGAACAACGGAGCTTGGATAATTTTAAATTAATGTCCCATAAACTTAACCTTATTGGAGAGCAAGTATATTCGGCTGGATTGGGCTTTGCCTATCACAATCATGGCTACGAATTTGAGGATTACGGTGGTCAGACTGGTTATGATATCATCATAAACGAAACTGATGCTTCACTTGTAAAACTTCAGATGGATATGTATTGGGTTATGCACTCCTCTAAATTTACCCCCAAGGAACTGATAAGTAAACAACCTGGCCGCTACGTAATGTGGCATATTAAGGACATGGATAAAGTTAGTCGGGATTATTCCGAATTGGGCAACGGTTCCATTGATTACACAGAAATACTTCCCGATCCAGAAGAATCTGGATTGGAATTCTACTATCTTGAGCAGGGAGGTAATTTCAAAACCAGTCCCATGACAAGTGCAGCGGACAGCGCCAAGTATTTTAAAATGCACCTTCAGGAATATTTGTAACAATGGCTTAAATACCAGATAAGCAAAATAGACCACCTAATACCCATACACCTTAAAATAACACCTAGAGCTCCACAATTGAAATGAAAAAATAGGGTATTGATTCCACACCTTTATTACATAAGCTATTGAGACCCAATTTTAAAAGTTACAGAAGACATTCAAAAAAATGATTGGCATCCTGGCCTGCGACACTTTTTATCTATATACTGCCACAACTGAACCTCAATTCTTATTTTTGTCAAATATTAAAAATAGAATTCAGGTCATGAACAATGGTTTAAGACGAATACTGTACGATTACCTAATACAATCCGGGGTGGAAACCAATACTGCCGCCTATTTAAATGCCCTTTTACTTTTCGTTGGGATAATATTGTTTGCTGTATTGTTGGATTATATCATATGGAAAGTATTGAGGTTTGCATCGGTCAGGTTCGCTAGACGCTCCTCGACCAATTTTGATGATTTCTTAGTTGTTAATAAAGTGCCTCGCTACGTGGCACATATAGTTCCCTTATTATTACTTTACGAGTTGCTTCCGCTCGCCTTTCTGGATTATGAATATGCAGAAGGCATTGTTTTAAAGGGCATAGAAATCCTAGCGGTAATATTAGTACTACTATTAATAAGAAGCCTTCTGCGGAGCATTAAGGATTATCTGAAGACCCTGCCCCATATGAAAGACAAACCCTTGGATAGCTATATTCAGGTGTTTATGATATTTGCTTGGATCGGGGGCCTCCTTACCCTCTTTGCTGTCTTGACCGACACCACCATTTGGAAATTCTTTACTGCCTTGGGCGCGGCCTCGGCGGTAATCCTATTGATATTTAAAGATACCATATTAGGCCTTGTGGCTAGCATACAGGTAAGTATCAACGACATGGTGCGCATTGGAGATTGGATTACTTTTGAAAAATTTGGGGCAGATGGAAATGTTACCGAAATTTCCCTTGCCACGGTGAAGGTCCAGAATTTTGACAAGACAATCACTACTATTCCTACCTATTCGCTTATTTCGGATTCGTTCCAAAACTGGAGGGGAATGCAAGCCTCCGGAGGTCGCAGGATCAAACGGGCACTGCTTATAAAACAGAAAAGTATCAAATTTCTAACTGCAGATAATATTGAAACCCTAAAAGGCATACAAATAATTTCCAAATATCTAGAGACAAGAAATACGATTATCGATACCTATAACAAGGAGCATGATATTGATAAGCAAATAGCCATAAACGGAAGGAACCTAACAAATCTGGGTGTTTTTAGAAAATATGCTGAAACTTACCTAAAGAACCATTCCGCTATTAACCAGACAATGACCCTTATGACTAGGCAATTACCCCCAACAAGTCAGGGAATACCTTTAGAGATTTATGCCTTTAGTAGTGATAAACGTTGGGAGAACTACGAGTATATCATGGCCGATATTTTTGATCATTTATTGGCAGCACTTCCTTATTTTGAGTTGGAGACCTTTGAACTGCCAACCACCATGGATATTAATTTGGATAAGGTTAAAAAATAAAAAGGAAGATTAAGTCTTTATCTGATTAGCACAACCTTATAATAAGCAAGAATCAACTAGTACAAGGTTTTTCCATTAAATTAAAAGTATGAAACGTATATTGATTTTGTTTGCCCATCCAAAATTTGAACAATCTAGGGCGAATAAAGCTCTTGTAGCTACAATTGAAAACATAGAGGGCGTTACCTTTCATGACCTTTATGAGCGCTATCCAGATTTCAATATCGATGTAATTGGCGAAAAAAAAATGTTGGAAGAACATGATGTCATAATATGGCACCACCCCTTTTATTGGTACAGTTGTCCACCCTTAATGAAACAATGGATGGATGTTGTTCTTGAATTTGGTTGGGCATATGGTCCCAACGCAAGTGCACTGCAAACAAAAAAATGTTTAAATGTAATTACCACAGGTGGGACTAGGGAAGTCTATTGTCCAACGGGCTCCAACAACTACTCTGTAAATGAATTTTTACGACCCTTTGAGCAAACAGCCAGACTCTGTGGTATGGAATATATGCCTCCATTCACCGTCATGGGAACCCATAACATAAGTGATCAAGAGCTGAAGAAACATACCTTCCAGTACAGGCAATTGATAGCATGCTTGCAGAAAAACCTGCCCATGGGAACGGTAAGTGATTGTGAATTCTTAAATGACACCCCCCAACTAAATAAAGTAGATTCCATATGAGTGGTAGCTTTCTTTTCGCAGCAATTGTATTTCTAGCTGGCGCCATTATTTGTGTGCCCATTGCCAAGAAATTAGGATTGAGTTCCGTTCTTGGGTATTTGCTGGCCGGTATACTAATTGGCCCCTATATTTTAGGATTTGTTGGGGATGAAGGCCAGGACATCCTTCATTTTGCCGAATTTGGTGTTGTAATGATGCTTTTCTTAATAGGCCTTGAAATAGAACCCAAGAACTTTTGGCAAATGAGAAAAACCATAGTCGGGATGGGCGGAGCCCAGGTATTGGGTACCATGATGGTATCCTTCCTTTTATTTATCTTTATTGGGTTTGATTGGAAAGTTTCTTTGATCATATCCATGGCTGTGTCCCTCTCCTCCACAGCCATTACGCTACAGACCATTAAGGAAAATGGTTTAATGAACACCACCTATGGGGCTTCATCGTTTTCCATTCTTCTTTTTCAGGACATTATAGTCATACTAATGTTGGCGGTAATCCCACTACTTACCGATACCGAAAAAATCACGGTTACCGCTGATCATGCCGATCATATCTATTTACTTGAAAACCTTCCCTTAGGATTTCAGGCTCTTGCTATTTTCCTATCGGTTGTTTTAGTAATTCTTGCCGGACGTTATATTTTTGTGCCCATGTTGCGCCTTGTAGCCAAAACTCGGCTAAGGGAATTATTGTCAGCATCCGCTTTGCTTATTGTTTTCGCCCTTGCCTACTTAATGGAATTGGTTGGACTAAGTCCGGCATTGGGTGCTTTTTTGGGAGGCGTGGTATTGGCAACCAGTGAGTTTAAACATGAATTGGAAAGCAATTTGCAACCTTTCAAAGGCCTATTGCTAGGTTTGTTCTTTATGGCGGTAGGTGCTTCTATCAATTTTATTGTCCTTGGAAACAACCCATTATTGATAAGTGGTTTAGTAGTTTCCATAATTGTATTAAAAGCTGTAATCTTATTTTTGGTGGCTGTTATTTTTAAGCTCAAGGTAGACCAAAGACTTCTCCTTACTATAGGCCTGGCACAAATTGGGGAGTTTGCTTTTGTGCTACTATCATTTGCCTTTCAACTAAATATTTTAAATAGGTTTGAACTGGATATAATGTTAGTGGTAACCGCTCTCACAATGACACTCACCCCGATACTTGGAATACTTAATGATCGACTTATCTTACCCAGATTTGGGACAAAAAAAGCTGAAACCAGGTCAGTAGACCATATAGCAAAAACCCATAAGGTTATATTAGTAGGTTTTGGCCATTTCGGAAGTACCATTGGGCGTTTCCTCAGATCTAATGGTATAGAGGCCACCATATTGGATAGCGATTCCAACAGGGTAGATCTTTTAAGAAAAATGGGGTTTGAAGTATATTATGGCGACGCCAGTAGAATGGAATTATTGGAATCGGCCGGAATAGCCGAAGCCAAGATTCTGGTATCTGCAATAGATGATCCGGATGCCGCGATTCAATTGTCGAAAATGGTAAAAGAGAAATATCCAAAAGTAAAGCTGATGGTACGTGCCAAAAATAGATATGACGCCTATGAACTATTAAACATGGGCATAGAAGATGTGTACAGGGAATCTTTGGAAACGTCTGTAAAGATGGCCGGTGACGTACTTCAACATTTAGGTTTTAGAAGGTATACCGTTCATAGACAGGCCCAAAAATTTATACAATATGATGAGGAAGGCCTGAGAAGATTGGCCGATAAACCCAAAACAAGGGACGAATATATTTTTAAGGCAAAACAAGAGATCAAACAACAAGAAAAACAGTTGGAGGAAGATCTAAAAAGAGGTATTATTGAATATGATAATCACTGGGATAGTGAACAAATGAGAGCCGCCCATAAATTGCCCAAGAATCAATAATACATTTCGGAATCATAAATGAGTCGATAATTATTCCCCTATATATTTTTTCTTCCAAAGACCAAGCGTCGGGTATTGCCTAAAACTTTTCCGGATATTGAGTTTAAATTCTTCCTGAAACTGGAATATTAGGATTCCTGGTATTGGCAAAAATATATATCCCAATTATCCTTGACAACCTAAAATTTAATGTACTCAGCACAATTTTCAGTATGACAATTCCAAAGATTGTCACCCCAGCGAAATGTCAAAACTTATTAATTGCAATTGTTAATAACAAGCTATTTACGGAAAGATCCGCCCTGTATTCGGACAATTTTCTTCATTGCCATAATGCCAGGTGGCAGACAGCACAGGATGCTTTAAATCAAAATCAAGTTTAATATTGAAGTGTTGAATGACCGCATGGGATAATACTTAAAAAATTCAAACCTAAAATCACACTAAAAAAGGGAAGACTTTAGATTTATCCCCAAGTTGCAAAATATTAAACAATTAACAATAAAATTGTAATCTTTCTTATGAAAGACCCAAAATATTTTGTTCATTCGTTAGTTTTGACGTTTTTCTAAAATTTGCCAAAAAATTAATTTACTTACATAACCAAACCATTAACCAATATGAAAATAGGCATCTTAAAAGAAACCTTGGATGGTGAAAGACGTGTTGCCATTACGCCTAACATTGCCAAACAATTAATTGCCTCAGGATTTGAAATAATTGCAGAGGAAGGTGCGGGTGAGTACTCTTCTTTTAAAGATTCAGATTATACTAATGTTCAGGTAGCTGTAGAAAAAAGAGCGGTCGTTTTCCATGAAGCCGAGGTACTCCTAAAAATTAATCCCTTTGATGAAGAAGATTTAAAATTGGTGGACGAAGGTCAAATTTTGATCAGTAAATTGTATCACAAGTCCAACCCCGAACTTATCCAAGCCATTGCCAAAAAAGGCGTATCCGCTTTTTCCATGGATGCCATCCCAAGAATATCAAGGGCCCAGGATATGGATGTGTTGAGTTCGCAAAACAATCTTGCAGGCTATAAAGCCGTGATTTTGGGAGCCTTTGAAATGACAAAAATCTTTCCATTGATGATGACATCTGCCGGGACCATTGCTCCAGCAAGGGTATTGATTTATGGTATAGGCGTTGCCGGTTTGCAGGCCATTGCAACTGCCAAAAGATTGGGAGCCATAGTAGAAGCCACAGATATAAGATCCGAAACCAAGGAGCAAGCGGAATCCCTTGGGGCCAAATTTATCTTGGTTGATAATGAGGGGGAGGAATCAGAAGGAGGTTATGCCAAGGAAGCTTCTGCAGATTACCAAAAAAGACAAAAAGAGGCTGTAAATAAATCACTGTTCCTAGCTGACTTGGTTATTACCACGGCCAATATCCCCGGTAGAAAAGCACCTATTTTAATTACGGAAGAACAGGTAATGCAAATGAAAAATGGTGCAGTAATCATAGACTTGGCTGCAGCCCAAGGAGGAAATTGTGAGGTAAGCCAGATAAATAAGACAATTATCAGAAATGGAGTAAAGGTAATAGGTACCAGTATTGATCCACGAAGCGTTTCTACAAATGCCAGTGATCTGTATGCAAAAAATATCTACAACTACATTATACATCTAACCGAAGGAGGCAATTTTAAATGGGATCTGAAGGAAGAAATTACGGATGAGACCCTGATTGTGCAAAATGGAACTATTAGAAAAAATTAAAAAAATAAACGATGAATGAGTTATTGGAATTTATAGAGAACAACCTACAGATTACCTATATCCTTATCCTTGCCATATTTGTAGGGATAGAGGTAATAAAGAGCATTCCGGCTGTTTTGCATACACCATTGATGTCTGGGGCAAATGCATTGAGTGGCGTTGTAATTGTGGGAGCTATTTTGGTGATGTTGCATGCAGACCCAACCGATTATATAGCGTTGTCTTTAGGCTTCGTTGCAGTGGTCTTGGGAGTCTTAAATGTAGTAGGTGGTTTTGCTGTTACCGATAGGATGTTACAAATGTTTAAAAGAAAAAAATAATGGGGATTTTATTGAATATTATATATCTCATCGCTACCGTTACCTTTATTGTAGGCCTAAAAATGTTGGGACATCCAGAAACGGCTAAAAAGGGGAACTTAATTGCGGCCGCCGGTATGGGATTGGCCATTGTGGGAACCGTTTTTGTTCATGAGCAACAAGTTTCACCTCTCATTTATATCCTTATTGGGGCGGCAATTCTCTTAGGTTCCATAATTGGTTGGTTGATCGCAATAAAGGTAGAAATGACGAAAATGCCAGAATTGGTCTCTTTGTTCAATGGTTTTGGGGGTGCCAGTGCAGCACTGATCGGGCTGGTGGAATACGGTAAAAATGTAAACAACGCTACACAGTCCACCACCATAGTTTCAGCCATCATAATCGGGGCCATTACTTTTTCCGGTAGTTTAATTGCATGGGGCAAATTGAACGGTTCTTTAAAAAGCGTGGTAAGGATACCCTTCTACAACATCATAAACAACATTATTATTATTGGAATTGTCATTTTTGCGACATTTATGGTTGCTACTGGCGTAGATAGTAAGTTATTATTATATGCCCTATTGGCCACCGGTCTGATCTATGGAATTTTATTTGTTCTTCCCATTGGAGGCGCCGATATGCCAGTGGTAATCTCTTTATTGAATTCATTGACAGGTATTGCTGCTGCCATTACTGGGATTTTGTACAATAATATGGTGATGCTTGTAGGAGGTATACTTGTAGGTTCTGCTGGTATTATTCTTACCGTGGCAATGTGCAAGGCCATGAATAGAACCTTGGGGTCAGTTATTTTTGGAGCTTTTGGAGGAGCTGCCGCGATTGCAGGGGAAAATAAAACCCTTGGATCAATAAAGAGCACCAACCCCAGTGATGCGGCCATAATGATGAATTACGCTAACAATGTGGTAATAGTTCCAGGCTACGGCTTGGCAGTTGCGCAGGCACAACATATAATTCATGAATTGGAAGAATTGTTGACAAAAAAAGGGGTAAATGTAAAGTATGCCATTCATCCCGTTGCAGGGCGTATGCCGGGCCATATGAATGTGCTATTGGCCGAATCGAACGTAGAATACAATATGTTGGTTGAAATGGAAGATATTAATCCCCAATTTGGCAATACAGATATAGTACTGGTTGTTGGGGCTAATGATGTTGTTAATCCAGCAGCACACAACAATCCAGCGAGTCCCATTTACGGCATGCCAATTTTGGATGTTGAAAATGCCAAACATATCATCGTAAACAAACGCAGTATGAACGCAGGTTATGCCGGGATAGAGAATGAATTGTTCTATAATTCCAAAACCTCCATGCTTTTCGGGGACGCCAAGGCAGCGTTGACAGATTTGGTGGCCGAATTAAAAAATATATAATATCCAATCGGTTAAAACAGCTGAATCTTAAAGAGCGGTTTATTGGAGGATATTTCGACCCTAGTTTTTGGCTTAAGTAATATATTATCGAGGGGAGGTTTTGGGTCGCCCCCTTGTTCTTCTTGGGTTAGATATTTTATAACCATTTAATCTCTGGCCGCGGCCCAAATCAATAAGGTAAAACCAAACAATGGGCTCCATTGATTAACCTATATTTAGCTGTAGTGGATACCCAGGGATTAGAGAAACATAAATCATTCAAAAGAAATATGACGGCTCATATTTTCCTCAACGGACATAAAAGATTCTACACCTTTTATCCCGTCTATGGTTAAAATAGTATCTTGGTATATATCCCTATAGTGCATACTATCCTTGGCATGCATTTTTAGAAATATGTCATACTTGCCAGTACTGTGGTGAATTTTAACCACCTCTGGAACCTTTTGTAGCGCTTCAATAACCTGTTTGTACATGATACTTTCTCGCAGATAAACGCCTAAAAAAATAGTCATTTTCCAACCTATCTTACTGTAGTCCAGGTTAAGGGTTGCTCCTTTTATCAACCCTAGGTTTATCATTTTTTTAGTTCTTGCATGAACAGTGCCTGGAGAAATACCTACCTTCTTAGCAACCTCGGTATAGGGCATCTGTGCATTGTCTGCCAGTAAACTTAAAATTTTGAAATCTATTTCATCTACTCTGTCTTTCATATTGCTCTATTTTAGATTATCAAGACCATTATTAATCTGTACTTACTAGAATAATTACTGCAGAATATTGTGTTTTATTCTAATAAATATTGATTTTAGTAAATTTAATTTATCATTTAAATAAAAACACTAATAATATGATAATAAAATGATGTAAAAATAATTTTATGTTATTTTTCAGATGTAGGATTTTTCATATCGTTAAAAATTATTTGTTAGTCTAAATAGTTTTAATTTTTAAAGTTAAAAAACCTATTATTTCGTCAGAAAAAAAAGTAAAACTCCATTGATTTAATAGAAAATAAGATAATCACTAGTTATAATTCAGTTTTAATAATCAAACTTTAAAAACCTAAATGTACTGCGAACATGGTGTACAATTAGACCTAATTCACCTTGTTTGCCCTGGATAGACGTAGTTAAGGCTCTATACTAAAGTTATTCAAACTACTATTATAATTCAGGTTAACGATTGCGCACCGAATTGCTCACCAAATACGGTGCTCCAAAGTATCTAGCGATGCTAATTATAAAATAAAAATGGGATTCGTGCCAGGATTACCTCACTGCGTTCGGTGAACCTGTTTAGGGGGCTGTGCTCAAGGAAATCAGACACAGGCTATCGTCTGTTGTCTTTTTTGTTTTCCGCTGCTTAAGTTCCAACGGTACAAACTATAGATAATGTTGGGATTCGTGCCAGGATTACCTCACTGCGTTCGGTGAACCTGTTTAGGGGTCGGTGCTCATGAAAATCCAGCACAGGCTGGCGCCTGTATGTCATTTTTGTTTTACACCGCTTAAGCACCGAGCGGTGCTACGCAGTGGAAAACAAAAAATCCGATCACATATGTGATCGGATTTTCTTGGTCGGGGTGGCAGGATTACCTCACTGCGTTCGGGGAACCTGTTTAGGGGTCGGTGCTCATGAAAATCCAGCACAGGCTGGCGCCTGTACGTCTTTTTTGTTTTACACCGCTTAAGCTCCTAGCGGTGCTACGCAGTGGAAAACAAAAAATCCGATCACATATGTGATCGGATTTTCTTGGTCGGGGTGGCAGGATTCGAACCTGCGACCTCCGCGTCCCAAACGCGGCGCGATAACCGGGCTACGCTACACCCCGAAATGGTCATCTATAAAACGTTTTGCTCCTCTTTTCTTTATACGTCGCTCCAAAATTAAGGCTTCAGAGCGAGATAATACTGCCAGTTGCAAAACTAATTTCCAAGGCGTCCCACTCTTAGTAGAAGGAACAACTCCTTGATTGTGTCTTTTCAATCTATTTCCAATATCCGAAGTCTGACCTACGTAATATCTAGAACGTTTCTCGCTATATAATATATAAACGAACATATACTTTCTTTATTCCGGGTGGTCACGCCTTAAAGCGTGACGACCTCCGCGTCCCAAACGCGGCACGATAATAACGCCTTGCGTTACATGCCGAGCTAGACCTGCCACGCCTCAGGCGTGGTACACCCCGAATTTTAATAGAACTGAATGTTTCAATTGGGAAATTCAATCCTATTTTTTTGTTGACAACTATTTGAGCGTAGTTTATGCCTTGCACAACACGGTACTACACCCCGAAATGGTCATCTAAAATCTTTATTTGGATTGTCATGCCTCAAAGCGTAACGACATCCGTGTCCCAAAAGCGACGAGATAATAACGCCATGCGTTATAGACCAAGCCAATTCAGGGTACACACCTTAAAATTTAAACCATACTTAAAGTGAATAAGTAAAGCTTTTTTTTGGACAGCAAAGATAGCATAATACTTCCAAATAAATAGTTATAGGGCATAAAAAAGGACACTAAAAATCTTAGTGTCCTTTTCATGGAAAAATACAGCTAATATCTCCTCTATCTATAGAGTGTAAAATGCCCGAAGAATTGTTGCTTATCCTCATCATTGGCATTGACTTCATACCAATAATCCCCCGAGGGTACGGCTTTACCGTCATAATTACCATCCCAACCACTTACCTGGTTCAAAATGGCCACTACCCTACCATAGCGATCATAGATTTTAACTTCTATATTTGGAAAATAATCCCTATTTCCAGGATACCATTGATCATTCATATTATCCCCATTGGGCGTAAAGAAATTAGGGATTTCCAACATCCCAGTAAATTTAAACGGTATGGAAATGGTAGCCTCACAACCCATTTGATCTAACACTCTTACATTAACATTGGCATCTTGATTGGATAAAAACACATTTTCCCCTCCATAGGAATCCCCTTGGAAGAAATATTCATAGCCTCCATATCCACCTGTGGCCATTGCGGTTACCTCGTTGGGACCAGTTTTAATAGCTGTCAAGGTCAAGGGCTCATATGCGTCTACTGAAAAGCTGACAGAAGTTGCACATCCGTTTTCATGGTAAATATAAACGGTGTGGTCGCCTGCGGGCAAATCACCGAATACAGTTTCGGTATTGGCCATGGTCATGTCGTCCACATCCAAAGAAAACAACAATCTTGGCATTAAACTAGCATCTGTCATACGAATAGTAACCGTACTATTGGGGAATATACCCTCACAACCGTATTCCACGATAGGCTCAGAATTTAGGTCCACACCGATCATTATCGGCACCACTACATTGGCCTCACAACCCATGGAATCCTGAATGAATACTACATAGGTTTCTCCGCCCATTAGGTTATCAAAAAACAAGGAGTCATTTCTTGCAAAAACCTCATCACCAACAGAGTTTGGTCCAATAATTTTGGTCTCATAATATTCTACTCCAGTTAAGGAATCCGTAAAAGGCGTTCCTCCCATCATAGTCAGCTGTGCCGAACCATCTGAAGCCATAATACAGGTTTCCGGACTAGTATCCACGTTGGCTACTACCAATTCTTCTGGCTCCAATATGGTCACCTCTTGTAAAATATTACATCCCAATTCGTCCTGTACTATTATCTCGTAGGTTCCAGGTGGCAAATCCGTAAAGGTGAAAAAATTTGGATTCGCAGGATCTTCCCCTTCAAAAAACTCGCTTAGGGTATCGGAAATGGAAAAACGAATTTTTCCAGTACCACCGCTGGCTTCTATAATGACCTGACCATCTACATCCCCGTAACAACTAACAGGCACCATTTCCAAACGATCCAATATTAGTGGGTCTTTGGGGGTTATCAAAATTTCTCCAGAAATTGCAGTACATCCCAGACTAGTGGCATAAACATAATACGATCCCGGTGGCAAATCTCTAAATATACCAGAACTTTGAGGTCCGCTCACAATATCGGCAGCAACAGGGAGCCTGGGAACACCAGGAGTTCCACTATCTAAAATATTGTTTACCAAGGTATAAATATAATTCCCTACCCCTCCAAAAGCTTCAGACCGCACAATACCTGTTGGTTGTCCTGCACATTTAATATTGGCATCTACCAGATCTAGGGCTATAACCAAGGGTAAAGCAGGATCAAGGTTGATTTCATTCGACTTCTGTTCTGGACAACCATTGCCATTTTGTACATCAAATTGGTAAGGCCCTGGGTTAAGATTTACATCTGGTATAATAATTTCTACCGTAATAATACCTATCCCACCGAAAGAAACGAAAGGATCTGTGGTACCGGACCTGCGATAGAAATACTCCATTCCAGGTACGGGGTTTACAATGGTAAGTTCCATTCGACCTTCGTCCCCACAACCAGGTGCCAAGGTTTCCAACAAGTCGGCATCCACGGGAAGAGGATCTTGGATAAATATGGGAAGCGTGGTAAAACTACATCCCCAACCATCATAGACCACTATAGTGTAATTTCCGGAAGGTAAGTTAGGGAACACCTCAGATTCTTGCAAACCACTTGTATTCAGTATATTACCTAAAGCATCCAACCTATTCAATTGGAACAAATATTCCTCTCCATCACCATTGGTATCCTCTCCACCTGTTACATTAAAGGCTTCAATTATTCCATCGTTCGATCCTGGGCAAAGCAGTGGCTGTACAATTCGAATATCTGCTGCAATGGGTATTGGAGGACTAATGGTAAAATTCTCCATCACCACACAACCACCCGAGTCACTTATACTTACTTGATAGGTACCACTTATTAAATCACTGAACACATTAGTAGTAGAAAAAGGTGCAATCATAAGATAGACTCCCGGAGCAGTTTCCAACTCAAGTTGATACTCATAGCCGCCCCAGCCTCCATCACCTGAAACCGTAATTTCACCCCTTCCAGGAATAAAACAGGTTACATCCGCTGTTTGAGCTGGTGTGGGATCCAATGGTCTATCCGGTCCATGTACCGTGGTTGTATTACTAACGGTATCACAAAACGGACTATCCACTGCCTCCACGCGTACCAACAGGTTGCCCGCTGGCACTCCTGTTATTATTTCAGGGCTATTAATGGGATTGGCGGTATCAAAACTACCTATTACTCCAGTACTCGTTTCTACTCCGGCGGCATCACGGGAAAATACTTCATAATTATAAACACCGGTATAATTATTGACTTCTATACTTATCTCGCCATCAGTTCCGTTAAAACAAGTTACTGGTTTCACCTCGTTAATAATCGCCTCTATTAGATTATAATCGGGTACATTATAGGTTGGAGTAACATATAAACATCCGCCATTGGCAATGTCCCTTACAGCAAATATGTAATCCCCGGGAGTATCCAAATTCCAAACAAGCCTATCAGACCCACTGGTAAGTCGCTCTGGTTGGGTTCCCAATGGCAATATTTCCACACCGTAATTTCCAGGTCCTTGATTAATAATAATTTCCACTGTACTGGCCATTACACCAGATCCCGAAGCATCACAGGTAATTGGCGTAAGTTCATTGAAACTAAAGGTTAATCCTGATGGAGGCGTTAAGTTGACCGTATCCGTAACTTCGCACCCATTATTATCCCGAATGGTAACGATTATAGTTTGAGGGCTACCATTATCAATAATCTCAAAGGTATTACTGCTCTGGAAATTGGTCCCATCGAACACGGCTGTTCCATCATTGATACTATAAGTATATGGTCCCGTTCCCGTTAGGGTACCAGTGCCATCTCCGTTGTCATCGGCATAAGCTGTAATTATTGAAGTGTTAAACGTATTGCTGGCGGGGTTACATGTAAATGGAGGGGCAGAGGCCGCTCCTATAAGTTGCGTAGGTTCGGCAATAGTAGTAGATACACGGGGGGACATACACCCTCTACTTGACACAACCTCAACCTCATAGGTATCTGCAGTTAAGTTTTCAAAAATAGCATCGGCCTGACTCACAATCAAATTGTTGCCACTATCGTAAAGGTTATATACAAAAGGTCCGTCCGTGGCCGTAGTTGGGTCCAAATCCACCGAAATACTGCCATCAGCACTGCCGAAACACGAAATATCTTCAGTTAAAATAGAATCTATATCTGGTTGAAGCACCGAAATAATTTCTACTACCGCAGTATCCTCACATAATGGAGTGGTATTGGAACTCCTATCTGTAACAGTAATAGTATAATTACCTGGAATAAGCCCTGTAAATACAGGGTTATTGGGTTGAAAAGTAACTGGATTTATTCCATCATCCAAAACATAATCAAAATCCCCACTACCACCAGATGTTACTACCGTAATGGTGCCATCGGCATTATTACAGGAAGGCTCTGCTGTGGCACTGGCGGTGATGGAAAAGAAATCGTATACCTCAAAAGTATTGGTTGCAATACACCCATTACCATCCCTAACGGTCATGGTATAAGTACCTGGATTGGGAACCGTGAAAAAAGGGCTATCCTGAAATCCACTGCCCATATCATATTGAAAAGTAGTTTCCGGGGCAGGTCCACTGTTTACCGGGCCAGTAACCTCTACATTATAGGAAGCCACCACAAAACATTGATTGGTAACATTAATTGTAGGTGCCGCAATACCTGGATCCTCTAAAATCGTCACAGTAGTGAAAGAACTACATCCGCTATTGTCCTGAACATAAACATCATAATCCCCAGGAGCCAGATCATAATCCGTAGTTGCCGAATAGGCCCCAACTGGCGTTGTGGTCGGTACTACAGAATATTGGTATGGCCCGGTTCCACCAACGCCACGTATCACTAAATGTCCGAAAGGATCGTTACAATTGGCATTGGTATTACTATCAACGTTAATTGTTGGTATATCTTGGGCAATAATTGCCTGTGCACTAGTGGTACAGCCCGAAGGTACATCCTCTACCAACACACGGTAGTTACCGGGAGGCAAGTTAGTTATCTGTCCCGTATAAGGAGTACCCGCAACGTAAGCAGGTACTGCAATGATTGTTGCAGGTGCCACAATAGCTCCAGTTGTGACATTGATTACCGTAATTTCCAGTTGGGTACCAGTGTATTCCTCAACCTCATAATTAAATATTCCGTTTCCGGATACGTCACAGGAGGCTGAAGTCGCAGAGGCTGTTGCGATAAAAGCAGGCAATGGACCACTTACAGGTGGAATTTCCTGCTGATAGGTACAAAGCGTTACCCTATCATAAACTTCAACTGTATAGGCTACTCCATATATAATTCCATTTGTTGCATAACTAAAGGTGTGGGAAGTAGCGCCAGATGCCATACTAAAAAAGCCTGATGGGTCACCCACTACCCTTATATCATACTCTGCCGAACCACCAGCAATATTTACCGTATAAGTAAATCCATCCGCACTGGGATCACAACTTACTGGTAAAGGCGGCGGAACCGGGGTAATTGTTACCCCCGTATGGCCCAAGGTAACGGCATCCCTATCTTCACAACCTGATGCATCCCTTGTAACTACCGTGTATTCCCCTTCAGGTACATTGGTAAAACTATGGGTATCACTTGCCGTATTTACAATTGGACCAACGGTGTTTCCGTTGACATCCAATAAAGTATAGGTATAGGGAGCCAAACCATTGGTATTACCAGTAACATCAATGCTTCCTGTAACCACTCCCGCGGCACAAGTAGCATCATTTGGCACCACAGTGGCATCAACTCCCGGAGCTGGAGGCCCTACCGTAAAATCGACATCTATAAAACAACCTCTACTATCCCTAACATAATAGGTATAGTTTCCAGGTGATAGATTTCCGTATACAGCCTGATTGGTGTATGTACTTCCATCAATACTATATGCGTACGGAGCCACCCCTATTGTGGTATCGGGCAATAAGCGCACTATACCGGTATTGGGATCGTTACAACGTGGGTTCGTAACAGCGGCAGTTGCAGCTATTATATCTGTAGGACTTATGGTTACCACATTGGTTTCCACCACACAACCATTGCCGTCTGTAATTTGGAACTGGTAAGTACCTGGACTAGGAGTAGTATATACAAAACTACTTCCTGCAATAGGTGTTGTTAGACCATATCCCCCTCCATTAATATTTACCGCATAATTGGCATAAGGTGGATTCCCATTTCCAATATTTACGCGAATATCTGCATCTCCCGCACCAGGCACTAAGCTACAGGTAAGTTCCTTTTGTATACTTACCGTAGAGGTAGTCTGTGGCCGAATATTCCTAACAACATCATCCATACAGTTATTGCCATCTCTAACCTGAACGGTATGGTTGCCAGGATTAAGACCGCTAAAGGTGGCACTGGCTCCTCCGGCGACCCAAGCTCCATTATCAATTCGATATTCATAATTTCCATCTCCCCCACTGGCATTAACCACCATGGTCGTGGCATTGGTACTATCAAAACAAAAGTCGGAGGCCGCAGTATCCAGTACCAAAGTTGGGGCCGTTAGAGCAGTAAACGTATAACTTGCGGAAGCGGTACAACCGCCACCGTCTTCTACCATAATGGTATATGCCCCTGTGGCATCTGTTAAACCAGTGAAATTTGGATTGGTCCTTGGTCCTACAGTACTTCCATTAGGTCTGGTTAAGGTATATTTATAACTACCCCATCCACCGGAAGCATTCCCGTTTACCGCACCTCTATTGTTGTTCTGGCAACTCATATCAGTCCATATAGGAGCTATGGCCAATGCAGATACCGGTTCGGCAATGGTCAAGGTAGCTGTATCAACGCAATTGGTATCTTCATCGGTAACCGTTATAGTATAGGAACCTGCTGTTAATCCGGCTACGGCAACAATATTGGAAGTTTGACCTGTAACTACTGGATTTGCATCAATTTGATACCTATAGGTACCACTAAATCCGTCTACAATAAATCTGCCTGCCCCATCGCTATCACCAAAACAGGTTACATTAGTGAGCAACTGACTGGCGACCCCAATGGAACTAATATCGGTTATGGCAAAACTTTCTGTAAAATTACAACCTGCCGAATCGGTAACCCTAAAGGTATAACTGCCAAGCCCTAAGCCCGTAAAAGTATTGGAACCTCCATTATTAACGCTGCTTGGAGCTATTATTTCATATGTGCTTATAGCCGATCCCCCAGTTACCGCCAAGGAAACGGATGCCGTACCGGTTGCACAATCTATGCTGGATACGGTAAAATCGATATCGGTAGGTTTGTTCAACGGAATAAAAACAATGGCCGGTAAGGTAGTAACACAGCCATTGGCATCACGTATTTGTGGGGAATAAGTTCCGGCAGAGATTCCATTAAACACAGTATTGTTCAGAATGAACCCGGATCCAATACTATACTCATATGGACCTACACCACCACTAACTCCTGAAAAAGTAATCTGGCCCCCACTTTCATTTAAACAACTTGGGGTTTGTGTGGCGTTGGCATTTCCTAAAATAGTGGATGGGGTACCTATTGATCTATTGACCGCTGGAGTGGTACAAGAAAAGGTATCTTGTTGGTACCTAATTACCACATTATAATTACCCGGTGCTAAGTTTGAAAAAACATTGCTGTTCTGAAAAGTACTACCATTATTAATACTGTATTCCAAGTTGTAACCATTACTATTGGTTACATTAACGGTAATACTTCCGTTATTGGACCCCCCACAATTAGCATCTATAGAGGTAATATTATATACTGGAGGTGGAATATTCTCAACATCAACCGCCGCATTTTTGGTACATCCATTGGCATCCCTTACCACTATATTATAAGTGCCAGGACTACCAACAGTATGCGTGGTGGAATTTGCAAAACTTCCCCCGAAGGCTCCCCCATTTACGTTATACTGATATGGACCAGTACCCCCGCTGGCATCTATGGTGATATCCACGGAAGTAGCACCGCAACCAAAACTATTTGTGGCAAATGCAGTGGCATCTACGGGAACAAGTCCAGCACCTATAGTAATGGGATTTCCATTAATGGTACTTATAGTTTGTGTACAACTACTGCCTGCCTGAACCGAAACCGAATAGGTGCCAGCCCCAAGATTATTAAACGTATGTGTATTTGATCCGTTGGGACCAAAGGTGTTCATGGTTACACCATTCCTAATTAACCTATAACTATAAAATCCCGGTACTCCAGAAATATTAATGCTAATACTACCCTTATCCCCACTACAGGTGATATCTACCTTGGAGACTGCAACGGTCATATCCACTTCGCTTATGGTTACTGTTTGCGATGGAAAAACACAGGCACTTGGGGAAGCATTCTTTAATCTAGTAAATACTTGATAATTACCTGGGGTGAATATATCAAAAAACGGATTGTCCTGATAAGGACCTGCTGCCGAATTAAGGCTGTATTCATATCCTGCAGGAACATTGGTTACCTCTACCCTACCTGGATTACCACAGATAATATTCTGGGTACTAAGCTGCGGATTCAATGGATTGGAAGAAACCCTAAAATAATAAAAGGCCCCAGACCCTACCCTAACTCGATATTCCCCCGCAACGGAGGGATTACTGGCGTCAAGAAAATAAGTTGCACTTGTTACTGCCGGTCCATAACAACTATTATCCTTCACTGGACAGGTATCGGTTCCCACAAACGGACAGCTCGCCGACAGTTTTTGCCAGGTAATTGTGCCGCTTCCGCTTACCGAAATAGTTCTATTATCTCCGGTTCCACAAAGGAAAAATTTTGCCAAAGTACTACCGTCATTGGTACAAGTTACCTCCTCGTTGGCACCATTGATAATCGTAGCGAACATCATTGGACTCGAAATGGCATCAATTTTAACCTCTTCTTGGATACTTGTTTGAGAGTTGTCCAGTAGAATATTTTCCTTTGCTTGAGGAACAAGCAAATTGGTCGAATTTATATTTTCGACCGCAGAAGTGACATCGGCTATAAGCTCATAAACTATTGAATTTGCTTTCGATACACTAAACACAATGCTTAGGGCTATCAAAAGTAGGGCATAGTATACATGCCTTGGTTTTTTTGGGAGCATAGGTTAAGTAGGTTTTACAAAATATATTCGGACTTGGGGAAATCAAAGTATATTTTTAGTGTAATAGTTTAAACTTATATTTTATATTTATCTTTAGCGTTCTTAGCTACATTATTTATTATTTAACGCTGAATTATGAAAAATAGTATCCATATTATATTCGTCGCCTTGTTGTCATTAAATTTTTCTTGTGCACAACAAACTGAAAATGAGGTAAATACATCTGATAATCCACCTTTTACTGCTGAACTAATAATCGATGAACTACAAACCCCATGGGGTTTTACCTTCCTTCCGGATGGCAGTATGCTTATCACAGAAAAGGCTGGCCAATTAATCCTTTTTAAGGATGGCAAAAAAAATATAGTAAATAATTCACCTGCAGTGTATAATAGAGGTCAAGGCGGACTTCTGGATGTTGTTTTACATCCTGATTATGCCAATAATGGGTGGATCTATATATCTTATGCCTCGGAGGACGGTGAGGATAAGGGCGGAAATACGGCAATTATAAGAGCAAAACTAAACAACAACAGCCTTACCGACACCCAATTGCTTTACAAAGCTACTCCAAACACCACTGGGGGAAATCACTTTGGATCTAGGATTGCCTTTGATAATGATGGGTATTTATACTTTTCAATTGGGGAGCGTGGAGAAAGGGACGTTAACCCACAGGACCTTAGCACGGATGGTGGAAAAATATACCGTTTAAATGCAGACGGGAGCATTCCGGCAGACAACCCTTTTGTAAACACCGAAGGTGCAAAAACTGCCATATATAGTTATGGACATAGAAATCCCCAAGGTCTGGCCAAAAATCCAATGACCGGTGAAATTTGGGATAACGAACACGGCCCACAGGGAGGTGATGAAATAAATATTATTGAAAAAGGCAAGAATTACGGCTGGCCGGTGATTACTTACGGTATCAATTACAGTGGTACCCCAATTACGGACAAGACCGAAATGGAAGGTATGGAACAACCAATACATTACTGGGTACCATCCATTGCACCAAGTGGTATGGCTTTTGTAACTTCAGACAAATACCCGGATTGGAAAGGCAATATATTGATCGGCTCTTTGAAATTCCAATATTTGGAGCGATTGGAACTTAAAGGCAATAAGGTTGTTTATAGGGAAAAGTTAATGCCCGACTTGGGACGTGTTCGCGATGTACGCCAAGCACCGGACGGTTTTATATATGTGGCCGTAGAGGGTAAAGGTATCTATAAATTGGTACCTAAGAAATAAGACTTTTTTCATTTTTCCCGAACATCCAAAAGATTAGTATATGAAATTCTTGCTACTAACTTATATCGTTTCCATTTTTTCATTGTCCATTTTCCTGTTTCAAGACAAGGAATTGGAAGAAAGTATTAATAGAGGCGGGGAAATATATTCAGACTTCTGTATAACTTGTCATATGGCCAATGGTGAAGGCGTTGAAAAAACCTTCCCTCCTTTGGCCAAGTCAGATTTTTTACTAAACAAAAGAGAGGAAAGTATAAGGGGTGTAAAATATGGTCAACAAGGTTATATATTGGTGAATGGGGTAGCCTATAACAACATAATGCCACCAATGGGCCTGGAAGATGAGGAAATTGCAGATGTAATGAACTATATCCTTAATTCTTGGGGCAATAAAAGCGACAACATTGTTACTGTAGAAGAAGTTTCTATGAACGTAAATAAATAGTTTTAGCGATTACTGGCGTCAATGGCGTTTTTAACCGAACCGTATTTCTTCAATAATTTTTCTGCCTCGGCATAATCAATTTTCAGTTCTTCAACCAAATATCGGGTTCCGCGATCTACCAATTTTTCATTGGTTAGTTGCATGTTCACCATTTTATTACCTTTTACCCTGCCAATTCTGATCATTAGGGCTGTAGATATCATATTAAGAACCAATTTTTGCGAAGTTCCACTTTTCATCCTCGTACTTCCTGTAAGAAATTCTGGACCAACATTTACCGCAATTGGAATCTCCACCGCCTGTGTTAAGGGAGAGCCAGGATTATTTGTAATACAGGCAGTTAACAATCCACGGGCGGCAGCTTCTTTTACCCCACCAATTACGTAAGGCGTTGTTCCAGATGCAGCAATACCAACTACGGTATCGTTTTTTGTTATATCAAAAACTTGCAAGTCTTTCCAGGCCTGAAGGCCATTATCCTCAGCATTTTCAACGGGATTTCTAAGTGCAGTATCCCCACCGGCAATCAATCCAATAACGCGATCATTAGGCAAGCCAAAGGTCGGCGGTATTTCCGAAGCATCCAAAACACCTAATCGTCCACTGGTTCCTGCACCAATATAAAACAACCTGCCTCCTTTATCGAACCTTTCTTTCAAACCATCGACCAATTTTGTCACTTCCGGAATAACCAAGGCTACGGCATCTGCAATCAATTGATCTTCCTTATTCATATTACTAAGGATGGTAGCGGTATCCATCAATTCCAGGTCAGTATAATTTGATGGTAATTCGGTTATCTTTTGGTATGTCGCCATTACGGTTTGTTTTTGTATTCTTAGAACAAAAATAGTTTTTTTGACATCAAAATGATCAAAAATGATTCAAACTCCACTAGAGATAATGTTTACAAACAATAATATTAGATAGTGCAGATTTCCTCTCAAATAATATTAAAAGCCTTAATTTAGTTTTCAAAATATATCAATACAATTCTCCTTTCAGCCAATGCGAAAAATATTTATTATCTCCATTCTTTGCCTTTTCGCCTCATGTTCCGTGTTCAAATCGCCCATACCAACACCTAAACATGAATTTAGAGGGGTTTGGATAGCTACCGTGGTCAATATTGACTGGCCAAAAAATAGTCTTGATAGCATTGAAAAACAAAAACAGGACTATCTAAAAATTCTGGATTTTTATGAGGAATTAAATTTTAACGCTGTAATTGTTCAAATCAGGGCAGCAGGGGATGCCTTTTATCCTTCCAAATACGCTCCATGGTCCCGTTTCCTTACAGGCAATGAGGGTGTAGCGCCAAATCCCTATTACGACCCATTACAATGGATGATAGAACAGGCGCATTCCAGAGGTATGGAATTCCACGCCTGGCTTAATCCCTACCGAGCTACCTTTGACCAAAATTTGGAAATTTTAAGTAAAGACCATGACTATAATCTGCATCCCGACTGGATGTTGAAATACGGAAAAAAGTATTATTACAACCCTGGTTTACCAGAAGTGCAAGAGCATTTGACCAATATCATAGGAGAAGTTGTTGCCAACTACGACGTAGACGCGGTCCACTTTGACGACTACTTCTATCCCTATAAAATTACAAGCGAAGTTTTTGAAGATTCCGCTGTTTATGCAAAACATGCCCTACCTCAACAATCATTGGAGGACTGGCGCAGGAGCAATATAGACAGTCTCGTAAAGAATGCACATGAAACCATAAAAAACAAAAAGCCTTGGGTACAGTTTGGTATTAGTCCCTTTGGAGTGTGGAAAAACAATTCAACCGACCCACGTGGATCGGATACCAAAGCGGGCCAGACCACTTATGAGGACTTATATGCCGACCCGTTGTTATGGATGGAAAAAGGTTGGATAGATTATTTGGTTCCCCAAGTTTATTGGAGCATGGATCTACCCGTGGCGTCACATCGGAAGATTGTGGACTGGTGGTCCAAAAATAGCGGGAACACCAACCTTTATATTGGCAATGGACCATACAAAATAAGAAACAATAGCGATAAGGCTTGGGACAATAAAAAAGAACTTCCAGAACAATTAAAATTAGCAAGGGAAGATAAAATTGTGATGGGCAATGTATTTTTTAGTGCCAAATCCCTGATGTCCGATAAGGAGGATGTACTAAAAATATTAAGAAAAAAATATTACCACAATTTAGCCTTGCCCCCTATTTCACCCCTCCAAGAAAACACTTTCGGCAACGTAAAAATAACTACCCAGTTCGAAGAAAAAAATGGGGCTTTAAAATTTAAAATATTACCCGATCAAGAAAAAAATTTAAGATATGCTTTGGTATATGTTGCAAAAAAAGAATCCAAATTGGACCTGAAAAACACCGATCAATTAGTGGCGAAAATACCACTAACGAACTCGGAAAATTTTATTTTCAACACCTCTTTACTGCAAGGCAAAAAACATATCGCTTTAACATTTATAAATACTTTTGGGCAGGAAAGTAACCCTGAAACTATCAAAATAGATTAATGGATAAATACATTTTTATTTCTCCATTTTTAAGAAAATTAAGATCAATATTTGAACGACAAAATTGAATAAAATGATTCAAAAAGACAAGGGGGCATGGGCTTGGGTTCCTGTTTTATACTTTACGCAAGGCATTCCTTACGTACTTGTAGTAACAGTTTCGGTAATAATGTATAAAAAACTGGGTATCAGTAACTCAGATATAGGTTTATACACGAGCTGGTTATACCTTCCATGGGTGCTTAAACCCTTATGGAGTCCGTTTGTGGATTTAAACGGCACCAAAAGAAATTGGTTTTTATACATGCAATTAATTATTTCGTTCGCCATTTTAGGCGTGGGTTTGACCTTGCCCACTACCATTTTTTTCACCACTACTTTGGCGTGTTTTTGGATGGCGGCATTTGCTTCCGCAACCAACGATATTGCCTCTGACGGATATTATATGTTGGGCCTTACCGAGAAGAAACAAGCCTTCTTCGTGGGTATGCGAAGTACCTTTTATAGGCTGGCCATGATTACTGGGCAGGGACTCATTGTTATCCTTGCCGGATTCTTGGAAAACTATTACGGGGACAACACCAAGGCCTGGTCCGTTACCATGATCGCAGCCGCAATTTTAATGTTGACTTTGACTATAGCGAACTTTTTTGTTGCCCCAAAATATGAAACTTCGGAAGCCATTGTTCAAGAAAAGCCAGAGGGATTTTTGGAGGTATTTATTTCATTTTTCAAGAAACCCAATATTGGAATCGCTTTGGCTTTTATTTTGAGTTACCGTTTAGGAGAATCCCAATTGGTAAAAATGGCCGCTCCCTTTTTGTTGGACAAAACCTCGGCTGGCGGATTGGAATATTCCACTGAGGCAGTGGGGACTATTTATGGCACGGTCGGAGTTATTATGTTATCCTTGGGAGGTATCCTTGGAGGGATCTTGATTTCCAAGGATGGCCTAAAAAAATGGATGTTGCCCATGGTCCTGTCATTGAATGTACCCAATGCCATGTATGCAATTCTTGCACTTACCAAAACGACCAGTATAGTAGCCGTAGTGGCGACGGTAGTTGTGGAACAATTTGGCTATGGCTTTGGATTTGCTGCCTTTTTAATCTTTCTTATTTATATTGCTGAGGGAATTTCAAAAACTTCCCACTACGCCATTGCAACAGGTTTTATGGCCCTGGGCATGATGCTGCCAGGAATGATCAGCGGCTATATTCAGGAATGGCTTGGATATGGAGGTTTTTTTGTTTGGGTGGTCATTGCCGCCCTACCAGCCCTCTTCCTTTTAAAATTTATTAAATATCCAGCCGATTATGGCAAAAAGTTGAATGCCGATGTCATTTAATATGAATCCATACAACTCAGCAACGAACAAACTATCCCTCAGGGAAAAGCTTGGCCAATTATTTATGCCCGCCGCCTTCATAAATGATACAGAAGAAGAGATTCTGGAATTGGAAAATCTCATTGAACAACAGCATGTGGGCGGACTTTGTTTTTTTCATAGCAGAGCCAGTGCCGCCACTAACTTTGAGGGCAAAAAGAAAATTGTATATAACGTGCAAAGCCTTACCACCCTTAAAAACCTTATCCGGCGCTACCAAAAGGCAGCAAAATATCCATTGCTAATCAGTATAGATGCGGAGTGGGGATTGGCCATGCGCATAGAAAATACACCCCAATATCCCTACGCCATAACTTTAGGGGCCATCCGAGATAAAGACGACTTAATTTTTCAGGTGGGCCAACAAATTGCCCGTGACTGCAGGGAAGCAGGTATACATTGGAATTTGGCGCCTGTGGTAGACATCAACAACAATCCCAATAATCCGGTAATTGGTTACCGCTCCTTTGGAGAGGATAAATTAAATGTTACCAAAAAAGCAATTGCCTTTATCAAAGGCATGGAAAGCGAAGGTATTTTAAGTTGTATCAAACATTTTCCGGGACATGGGGATACCGCTACGGATTCCCATCTTGGCTTGCCAATAATTAAGAAGTCCAAGGAGGTTCTAATGGAAAATGAACTATATCCCTTTAGAGAAATCATTAAAAATGGAGTGGATAGTGTAATGGTTGGACATTTATCCGTTCCCTCTTTGGATAACGGAGAGGGCGCTCCGGCCACCATTTCCAAAACGATAATTAAAGGACTATTGCGCCAAGAACTAAATTTTAATGGTGTGGTTATCTCCGATGCTTTAAACATGCATAGCGTTAGCAAAATGTTTCCCACAAAAGGGGAACTCGAATGGCGGGCTTTTGATGCCGGCAACGATATACTTTGTTTTGCAGAAAACACGGCAGAAGGCATAGAAACCATCTTGGGCAATGCGAATTCCCTTGACATCGAAGAGCGATTTAAACGGGTATGGAAGTTAAAGGAACAAGCCTTTGCCTCCCATTCCCTAACAAGCACAGACCTAGGGGAAACCTCTATATTAAACAAACAGTTGGCCAAGGAAAGCCTTACTTTATTTACTGGCAGCAACGACATCATCAAAGAATTTAAGCAAGAAGGCTTCACTTGTCTTTCTCTAGGTGAGTCGCCCAACAGAATATTTATAGAAAGGACCTCAAAAATAGCAGTTGAAGGATCTCAAAACAAGGATAACATTCTAATTGCGCTTTACCCCCCTAAAGTTAAGCCACACAATGATTTTGATCTTAAGTCCGAAGAATTGCAACAGCTTGAGACCTTACTAAATACAAAAAAGGTTATTCTATATGTTTTTGGAAACCCCTATGTGCTTAACCTTATAAATTATAAAGCAGCCAAAGCGATAGTATTGGGATATCAAAACTTTTCGGAATTTCAAGATATTGCCTTTGCACATTTCATGGGAAAGCAAAAAGCCAAAGGATGCTTAGCTGTTTCTATCAACCTTAAAAAGAATTAACGGATATGGCAAACAGTAAAAAAAAATGATTATGAAAATACACAAAGTCATCGGGTTAATGTCCGGTACCTCCTTGGACGGATTGGACCTCGCATATTGCCATATATGGGAGACCCCTAATGCTTGGGATTTTGAAATTAAACAGACCCATAGTATTTCATATAGCGAGGAGATGCAGGAAAAGCTAAAGAAATCCATTTTCTTGCCTGCAGACGAACTACTACAATTTCACAATTCCTATGGCACTTGGCTGGGCACACAAACAAAGGACTTTATTAAGGCCTATCAATGGGATGTCGATTTTATTGCCAGCCATGGTCATACCACCCACCACCAGCCACAAAACGGACTTACCTTTCAAATAGGTTCCGGCCAACACCTGGCCAACGAATGTGCCACTAAGGTGATATGCGACTTTCGGACCAACGATGTTGCCTTGGGAGGACAGGGAGCTCCCTTGGTCCCAATTGGGGATAAACTCTTTTTTGGGCAGTACGACTTTTGCCTCAATCTTGGCGGAATAAGCAATATATCTTTTGAGGAAAATGGAAAAAGACTGGCCTACGACATAGGACTGGCCAATATGATTCTCAACCATATCACTCAAAAGATAAAACTCAATTACGATAAGGGAGGTTCCTTGGCACGAACGGGAAAAATAAATCAATTAATGCTGGACCGACTGAACGAACTTGAATTCTATAAATTGCCATTTCCAAAATCTATAGGTTTTGAATGGTTTGTGGAGGAAGTCGTACCTATTGTAGAGACCACTTCAGATACTACTGAGAATTTACTACATACGGCCATTCACCATATTTGCGATCAGATAGCCCTGCAAGTAAAAACACAGAAGAATAAAACAAATAGAAGCATATTTGTTACCGGTGGAGGTGCTCTAAACACTTTCCTAATGGACTGCCTACGAGAAAAACTCGGTACAGAAACAAAAGTTATTTCACCTTCACAAACCTTGATAGAGTTTAAGGAAGCCCTAGTATTTGCCCTTATGGGAGTATTGCGGGAGAAACAAAAAAACAATTGCTTAAGTTCTGTCACCGGAGCCAAACGGGATTCTTATGGCGGTGTTGTTTATTTACCAAGTTAAAAGCATATCGTTTGGTATATTAAATCAAAACCTTATCTTGGTTACTTAAACTTTACTTCAATACAAAACCAAAGATATAATGAGTGAAAAGCAAAAAAAGGCCACCGCCTATTGGAAGGAAAATGTGCGTTATTTATTTATTCTTTTATCCATTTGGTTTGCCGTATCCTTTGGAGCTGGGATTCTCTTTAAAGATGCCCTGAACACCATAAAAATTGGCGGTTTCAAATTGGGATTTTGGTTTGCCCAACAGGGCTCCATATATGTCTTCGTGGTCTTGATTTTTGTTTACGTTCGTCTTATGAACAAGTTGGACAAAAAGTATGGTTACAACGAATAGCTCCCCTTATTTTTCCAAAACCACTGTTAAATACAGAAACGTATTTGGGCATACTCCCAATTGCTTCCTGATGCAATTCAATATATCAACCAAAAACCTTAAAATATGAGTGTTCAAGTCTGGACGTACCTTCTTGTCGGAATCACCTTTGCCCTTTATATAGGAATTGCCATCTGGTCCAGGGCTGGATCAACCAAAGAATTTTATGTCGCAGGTGGAGGTGTGTCGCCTTTGGCCAACGGAATGGCAACGGCAGCCGATTGGATGTCCGCTGCCAGCTTTATTTCCATGGCCGGAATTATTGCCTTTGCAGGTTATGATGGCTCCGTTTATCTAATGGGATGGACTGGTGGATATGTGCTATTGGCATTACTTCTAGCCCCCTATTTGCGAAAATTTGGAAAGTTTACCGTACCCGATTTTATTGGGGACCGCTATTATTCCAATACCGCTCGTATCGTAGCTGTCTTTTGTGCTTTAATTGTTTCCTTTACCTATGTGGCCGGACAAATGCGAGGTGTTGGGGTAGTCTTCTCCAGGTTTTTACAGGTAGATATCAATACCGGTGTAATCATAGGAATGGTCATAGTACTTTTTTATGCCGTTTTGGGTGGCATGAAAGGAATTACCTATACCCAAGTGGCACAATACTGTGTCCTGATATTTGCATTTATGGTCCCGGCCATTTTTATATCCTTGCAAATGACAGGAAACCCCATACCCCAACTTGGAATGGGATCCACCTTAAACGATGGTTCAGGAACCTTTTTAATGGACCGATTGAACGGATTGTCTACGGAGCTCGGTTTTGCCGAATATACGGATGGCTCCAAATCGGTCATCGACGTCTTCGCCATTACCTTGGCATTAATGGTGGGTACGGCAGGATTGCCCCATGTTATTGTTCGGTTCTTTACAGTTAAAAGAGTAAAGGATGCACGAAAATCTGCAGGACTGGCCCTGTTGCTTATAGCCATCTTATACACTACCGCCCCGGCCGTTTCCGTTTTTGCCAAAATCAATTTAATAGATACGGTGAGCAATGAGGAATATAGCCTTATGCCCGCCTGGTTTAAAAACTGGGAGGAAACGGGATTATTGACCTTTGACGACAAAAACAAAGATGGTATCATTCAATATGTAGCCGATAAGGATAAAAATGAATTAACGGTAGATAATGATATTATGGTTCTTGCCAATCCTGAAATCGCCAACCTTCCGGCCTGGGTAATTGCCTTGGTAGCTGCAGGAGGTTTGGCTGCTGCCTTAAGTACGGCAGCCGGATTGTTACTGGTTATTTCGGCTTCTGTATCCCATGATCTGATCAAGAAAGTGTTTAAACCCAGTATCTCGGAAAAAGGAGAGCTGTGGGCTGCAAGGGGTGCAGCTACCATAGCGGTAGTTATTGCCGGATATTTCGGCATTAACCCCCCTGGATTTGTAGCGGCTGTGGTTGCACTCGCCTTTGGACTGGCAGCAGCCTCCTTCTTCCCCGCCATTGTTTTAGGGATTTTTTACAAGAAAATGAACAAGGAAGGTGCCATAGGCGGTATGGTTGTAGGAATCAGTTTAATGTTGTTCTATATGGCCAAATTTAAATTGGGCTGGCTGGGCGAAATTCCTGATAAGTCGGAATGGTGGTTCGGAATATCACCTGAGGGCTTTGGAACAGTTGCTATGATAGTCAACTTTATAGTTGCTCTGGTTATCAATAGATTTACACCAGAACCCCCAGAGGACGTACAGGAAATAGTGGAGAATATTAGGATTCCCAGTGGTGCAGGAGATGCGGTAGACCATTAATCGCATCGTGGAAGGGGAGAAAACAAACATCGCAAAAAATTGGAACCAAATGGCGACAAATTGTTCGGATTTATACTTGAAAAATGAATCCTTAATCTTGAGCTTAACAGTTTTAACAGTTACTCAAAAAAAAAGGCCATTCACTATTAAAATCATTGAATGAAACTATCCTTTTATGGATGATTTATATAAATTTATAGAAATTTTAGAAACACGATGAGCAATTATCACATTAAACATTTAGAAGAGTACTACCAAGTTTATCGAAAATCGGTTCGCGAACCAGAAAATTTCTGGGGAGAAGTAGCCGAAGAACATTTTTTATGGAGAAAAAAATGGGACAACGTTTTAAGTTGGGATTTTGAAAAGCCAGAAGTAAAATGGTTTGAAGGTGCACAACTTAATATTACTGAAAATTGTATAGATAGGCACCTACTTACCAGAGGAGAGAAAACGGCCATTATTTTTGAGCCCAATAATCCGGAGGAGGAAGCCCAGCATATTACGTATCATCAATTACACGAACGCGTCTGCCAATTGGCAAATGTTTTAAAGGACCAAGGTATTAAAAAGGGAGATCGAGTGTGTATTTACCTTCCCATGATCCCTGAGTTGTCCATTGCCCTATTGGCCTGCGCCCGAATAGGGGCTATACATTCCGTGGTGTTCGCCGGGTTTTCAGCAACCGCCTTGTCTACGCGTATCAATGACAGTGACTGTAAATTGGTAATTACCTCAGATGGATCTTATAGAGGTTCAAAATCCATTGACCTTAAGGGTATTGTGGACGAGGGACTTCAGGATTGCCCTGGTGTTGAAACTGTTTTGGTGGTAAAGCGTACCAATGCCAAAATAAACATGAAAGAAGGTCGCGATAAATGGCTGCAACCTTTGTTGGAAAATGCTTATTTGGATTGTGTTCCAGAAATCATGGATGCCGAGGACCCACTGTTCATACTGTATACATCAGGTTCTACCGGCAAACCAAAGGGCATGGTACATACCACTGCCGGATATTTGGTATATACCGCCTATACTTTCAAGAATGTTTTTCAATACACCGAAAACGATGTTTATTGGTGTACCGCGGATATTGGCTGGATTACGGGGCACAGTTATATTGTATACGGTCCCTTGGCCAATGGCGCCACTACCCTGATGTTCGAAGGAGTACCTAGCTATCCGGATTTTAGTCGCTTTTGGCAAATAGTGGAAAAACATAAGGTAAACCAATTTTACACGGCTCCAACAGCCATCCGGGCCTTGGCAAAACAAAATATTTCCTTTGCCGAAAAACACGATCTTTCCTCGTTAAAGGTATTGGGCTCCGTTGGGGAACCCATTAACGAAGAAGCTTGGCATTGGTACAATGATATCATTGGAAAAAAGAAAAGTCCAATTGTGGACACATGGTGGCAAACAGAAACAGGCGGTATTATGATTACACCAATCCCCTTTGTTACTCCAACAAAACCTACCTATGCCACCCTACCCTTTATTGGGGTACAACCGGCATTGATGGACGAACAGGGCCAAGAACTTAAGGGTAACCAGGTGGAAGGTCGCCTGTGTATAAAATTCCCTTGGCCGGGCATGGCAAGGACTATTTGGGGCAATCACGAGAGGTATAAAGAAACTTATTTCTCCGCCTACCCCAACAAATACTTTACAGGAGATGGCGCCTTGCGCGACGAGGTGGGCTATTACAGAATTACCGGTCGAGTAGATGACGTGATCATTGTTTCTGGTCACAATTTAGGTACCGCCCCTATAGAGGATGCCATCAACGAGCACCCAGCAGTGGCAGAATCGGCCATTGTAGGCTTCCCACATGATATTAAAGGGAATGCACTATATGGCTATGTAATCCTCAAAGAAACCGGGGAATCCCGTAACCACGATAACCTTAGAAACGAAATTAATCAGATCATTACCGAACATATTGGCCCAATAGCCAAACTGGATAAGATACAGTTCACTTCTGGTCTGCCAAAGACCCGTTCTGGCAAGATCATGCGACGCATACTGCGCAAAATTGCAAGTAATGATATGAGCAATCTGGGAGATACCAGTACATTACTTAATCCTGAAGTGGTAGAAGAAATTAAGGACAACGTACTATAATTAATTGTGGGGCATTGCCACTTTATGAGAAAACATAAAGTGGCCGTGCTTTCCGCTATATCTTTTTTATGCCCAGGACATCATAAATGTTCCTAATACCTTCCCTTATCAGCATAAAAAAGGATACCGCTACAATCACTAATGCGGATTATTCACTTACTTAGTCAAAAAAAATACCCTCACTAGATAATTATCGGTAACAAATGGTGCCGTCCAAGAAAAGGTTGAACATCATCATTAAACTTTTCAGATAACCTTGAAAAGTCTCCTTTGATGGTAAACTCCAAAAATAACCCCACCGCTTTAGCTCACTATTTATTAATATAAAAGTGTTAATTTAGGTCACCCGCGTTCACCAACCTTGGGTATTAAAATCCCTTAAACCAAAATAACCAATGCAAGAAACCAATGAACATTTAAAAAGGGAGGTGGGTGTTTGGGGCCTAAGTGCCAACTTAGTCAATATTATGATCGGCGCCGGTATCTTTGCCTTACCTGCCATTGTTGCTGCCGGCCTAGGTACTTCCAGTATTTACGCCTATTTATTCTGTGGCCTGTTAATTAGCTTGGTAATGCTTTGTTTTGCTGAGATAGGCAGTAAGGTAACTACTTCAGGAGGAGCCTACACCTATATTGAATCTTCTTTTGGACCCTATTTTGGTTTTCTAACGGTAATTCTTTTTGTGCTTTCCGCCTTATCGGCAGACGGGGCCGTTGCCAATGCATTGGTAGATGTATTGGGTTCTATTTTTCCTTTTTTTAAAACCGGTTATGTTAGGACGCTTGTTTTCTTTATACTATTCGCCGGATTGGGCTATATTAACGTTAAAGGTATTAAGGAAGGAATGGTTTTGGTAAAAACAATTACCCTCACCAAACTTATTCCTCTTCTATTATTGGTGTTTTTTTCTTGGGGACATGTTTCATTTGACAACCTTATAATCGATTCCACCCCAACAATTTCAGAAGTTGGTGTTATATCCCTTATTCTGTTTTTCGCATTTCAGGGTGCCGAGACCGGATTATCTATAAGTGGCGAGGTAAAAAAACCCAATAGGACCATTCCAAGAGCAATATTTATAAGTATCATTGGTGTTTTAATTCTTTATATCCTTATACAGACAGTATCACAGGGCGTACTGGGGGCTTCCTTGTCCACTTATACGGACAATCCATTAAGCATGGTAGCCCAACAGGTTTTTGGTCCCATTGGTTTTACCATAATCACGATAGGGGCCGCCATTTCTATGTTGGGAAATTTAAGTAGTGAAATATTGAGTATGCCACGGGTACTTTTTAGAGCCGCAAAAGATAATGTACTACCCCTTGGACCACTCTCAAAAATCCATGACAGATTTTCAACTCCCTATATAGCTATAATTACATATGCCACAATTGGATTTTTATTGGCTTCCCTAGGAGGATTTAAACAATTGGCCGTTATTTCAAGTGCATCAATATTACTGGTCTATCTAGGGGTATCCCTTTCGGTAATAAGTTCAAGAAGAAAATCGGGCAAAACTACCGAACAAGAATTTAGGATACCTGGAGGTTATCTGGTGCCCATACTGTCGGTAATTATTATTGTTTGGCTACTATCCAACCTAGAACGCAAAGAGGTTATCGGATTTGGGGTTTATATTGCGGTACTGACTTTGATATATTTCCTTAAGGACAAATTTTTGAAGAGAAAGTAGGAGTGACTTCAAACCTAAAGAATTAAGAAACAAATTTTTTAGATTTAAAAAACGATTTGATTAAGCCAATTTAGCTTTGTTCAATTTAGTAGAGAAAGACAATTCTTTTTTAACCCTAGAATTTTTGAACATGTACAAACGAGCTACCTTATTTTCGTTTTTAACAGAAACTTCATTTTCGGTAGAAGTAACAATACTCATGGTAACAGTTTCAACTTTCACTTCTTGCTCAACATTGTTGGCTTGTGCAGCTACTCCGATAAAAAGAACAAAAATTAAAGTTAAAAGCGTTTTCATGTTGCGTTGTTTTGTTATGTAAATTTAACGCCACATGCAGCTTGGCATAGGTCACAAATCGTTTAAACCCCTTATTTTTCGGTATCTGACAAATCTCTCGATTAAGTGCAGAAAATGCTCGGTGAATGAAAAGGGGATCCCGAATCGCTAATCGATGATATTGGTATTTAATCGGTAATTCTTACAGGATTATCAGTCCAAAAACCAATAATCCATCAATTTTTGTAATAAAAACCTTATAAATAGTAGTTGATATAAGGTAAGTGCTGCCGATAATCTACACTATCATCGATCCAATACTCCCAGCTTCGAATTCAAGTGCAAATATTAAGTGTGATTGGCTTTCGGAATAAAACATCTCAATTGGCTAGGTGTTGGTCCATACATAGTAGAACTGGGTGCGGCCCTTTCTTTAGTCAATTCCCTCAGGGCAAGCCTGTCTGCAGGCAAAGGCAGGCCCATTAGGCATCGGATGGAAAATACTGATAACAATTCAACGCCTGCCAGAACGGAACGGGTAGGAAAGCGTCGGAGCATTCAAATCTGAGTTAGTGAGTAAAAGGAAGTAATTCCAATTATATGATTTCCATAGGGCAGACACCAAAGGCTCTTCAAACATACATTATGTACTTCCCAAATGTCAATAGATATAATAGCTGAACTTTTTTGAGTAATTAATAGTTCCTAAAAAGAATGCTATGTGATTAAGCCAATTTAGCTTTGTTCAATTTAGTAGAGAAAGACAATTCTTTTTTAACCCTAGAATTTTTGAACATGTACAAACGAGCTACCTTATTTTCGTTTTTAACAGAAACTTCATTTTCGGTAGAAGTAACAATACTCATGGTAACAGTTTCAACTTTCACTTCTTGCTCAACATTGTTGGCTTGTGCAGCTACTCCGATAAAAAGAACAAAAATTAAAGTTAAAAGCGTTTTCATGTTGCGTTGTTTTGTTATGTAAATTTAACGCCACATGCAGCTTGGCATAGGTCACAAATCGTTTAAACCCCTTATTTTTCGGTATCTGACAAATCTCTCGATTAAGTGCAGAAAATGCTCGGTGAATGAAAAGAGGGTCCCAAATCGCTAATCGATGATATTGGTATTTAATCGGTAATTCTTACAGGATTACTAATCAAAAAATCAATAACCTAGCAAAATATGTAGTAAAAAGTTTACAATATTGATTTTCTTGCGACCATAACATACCTGTGGATGAACATTGGTATATGATATAAGTAATATTGTCCTATAGGGCAGTACATTTATTCAAATACATAATAAATGATGCCAAACCCCGGGACAAGCCCTGACATCCCCCTTTAAGATACTTTGCAAGGGTAAGAGTAAATTAAACCAGGAACCCAGCCTTTGTGGAGGGGTTCGTTCTTTTATCCCATTTTAACAAGCCTGAGGCGATTGGAATATGTATCCCACGAATAAAAATGATACTTTAAACCTTTTAATGAAAAATTCCGTAAGTATTTTTAAATTACAATCACTAAAGGTTAAGACATAGAGCAACTATATTGGCAGGCTTTAACCTTTATACTAATAAAAAGGCAAGATTTTTGCAGTTTTATAATAATGAAAGAGCATTAATAAACTTATGAGTAAATAGAACATTATAACAATAAGAAATATATACTATGAGACTATTACAGATTGTACTACTAGGGATTTTAGGATTTACCACAATCAGTTGTCAATCCAAAACCAAATCCCAACAAAAGGGTGAGGTCATGGCCGAGTTAACACCGAATGAACTTCAAAAGTATGAAACCGCCTATTTTGCCAGTGGTTGTTTTTGGTGTGTTGAGGCGGTGTTTGAAAGTGTAAAGGGTGTAAAGGAAGTTGTCTCCGGCTATTCCGGTGGCAAGGAAAAAAACCCCACCTATGAGCAGGTTGGTTATGGACGAACTACACATGCCGAAGCAGTGGAAGTATATTACGATCCAAAAGTGATTTCTTTTGAAACCCTGGTAAAAGTATTTTTTGGCTCCCATGACCCCACTACTTTAAATAGACAGGGACCGGATAAAGGTGCCCAGTATAGGTCCATCGCCTTTTATAAAAGCGACACCGAAAAGAAAATTATAACCGACTATATTTCCAATTTGGAGAAGGAGAAAGTCTATTCCGCACCTATAGTAACAGAGGTAAAACCTTTTACTATCTTTTATGATGCGGAGGACTATCATCAGGATTTTGAGAAAAACAATCCTAACAATTCCTATATCTTAAACATATCGGTACCTCGATTAAAACAATTTCAGGCAAAATTTCCGGAGTTGTTAAAGGACAGGTCGCATTGATTTCAACCCCGAACCAAACCACCTTGTAAACGACTGGAAGTATGGGTTCATCTCCGCAATAGGGCGTCAATAATACCATTATAAAAAAGTATAATTACAATTTAGGCCGCCAAGCTCATAGCCGGCGGCTTTTTTTTTGCTTTATTTTAACTTGTAATTATTGGTCTTTTTAGATGATCAGGGCAATAATTAATCACTTTTTTATACCTTTCAAGTTCACATAATAAAAATTAAGATATTTGAAATGAAATTAAGATCAAAAATCCAATCAACCTTAATTGCCGCCATAATAATGGGATCCCTATTAATAAGTTGCGCAGGAACGGAAAAGGACACCACTCCGTGGGTAGATTTATTCGATGGCAAGACCTTAAACGGTTGGAACCAAAAAGGTGGGGTTGCCAAATATGAAGTCGTTGATGGCACTATAGTTGGAACCACTGTTCACAACACGCCCAACTCTTTTATGACCACCGACACAATGTATGGGGATTTTATCTTGGAATTGGACTATAAAGTAGATCCATCCATGAATTCCGGCATTCAGATTAGAAGTAATAGTATTCCAACCTATATGGACGGTAGAGTACATGGATACCAAATTGAAATAGATCCTTCTGAAAGAGCTTGGAGCGCGGGTATTTACGATGAGGGCCGACGGGGTTGGTTAAATCCTTTGGACGGTAACCCAAATGCACAAAAGGCCTTTAAACAAAATGAATGGAACCATTACAGAATTGAAGCTATAGGAGATACCCTAAAAACCTGGATTAACGAGGTGCCTGCCTCCTATTTGATAGATGATAAAACAGCGAGCGGTTTTATTGCCTTACAGGTACATGGTATAGGAAAAGACAAAACCGAAGGAACCCAAATTGTTTGGAAGAACGTTAAAATACTTACGGACAACTTGGATTCCTATTCCAGAAAATCACCTTTGACTCCAATTGTCACCAAGAACAAGCTTACAGTTGGTGAAGAAAAGGATAATTGGAAATTGTTGTGGGACGGGGAAACTACCAATGGATGGAGAGGTGCCCGTTTGGACGGCTTTCCGGAAACCGGATGGGAAATTGTCGACGGAGTGCTTACTGTATTGCCTTCAGGTGGTGAAGAATCTGCAGCTGGTGGAGACATAGTAACAACGGACCTTTATGGAGATTTTGAATTAAAATTAGACTTCAAACTTACTGAAGGTGCCAACAGTGGAATAAAATATTACGTAAATACCGATCTTAACAAAGGACCAGGTTCTTCCATTGGACTGGAATATCAAATATTGGATGATGCGCGCCACCCAGATGCAAAATTGGGCAATCACGATGGCAGTAGAACGGTAGCTTCACTTTATGATCTTATACAAGCGGACCCCAACAAGCCCATCAATCCAATTGGAGAATGGAATACGGCCCATATAAAGTCGATCAACAACCATGTTGAACATTGGTTAAACGGAACCAAAGTTTTGGAATATGAAAGAAAAAGCGATGACTATCGCAAATTGGTGTCCGAAAGTAAATACGTTAAATGGCCTAATTTTGGTGAAGGTGAACAAGGACACATTCTTCTTCAAGATCATGGAGATAGAGTATCGTTCAAAAACATCAAAATAAAAAGCATAAACAAAAGCGAATAAATGAAAACGAGAAGAGATTTTATCAAAAAAACGGCAGCGGGCGGTGCCGCACTTAGCTTGGGCGGATTGATAATGCCGAGTATGGGTTACAGTAATATACTAGGAGCCAACGGCAAAATAAATGTGGCAGTCATTGGAGTGAGAAGCAGGGCCAAGGCTCACTTTGTGGCGATTAACCAAGACCCAAATGCCAAAATACTTTACAGTTGCGACGTGGATGACCAGATTCTTGCTGAACACAATGTATGGTGCAAAGAGAACATTGGTTATGTCCCCAAAGTGGAAAAAGACTTCAGAAAAGTTTTGGAGGATAAGAAGGTGGATGCTGTATTCATAGCTACGCCCGAACATTGGCATGCCCCTATGGCGATAATGGCCCTACAGGCGGGGAAACATGTTTATGTGGAAAAACCATGTAGCCACAATCCTCATGAAAATGAGCTTTTGGTAGCTGCTCAAAAAAAATATGGCAAAAAGGTTCAAATGGGAAACCAACAGCGTTCCGCACAAAGTTCCGCATTGGCCGTTAAAGAGATCCGGGAAGGAATTATTGGGGAGGTGTATAAAGGTGAGGCCTATTATTCCAGCAATAGAGGTTCCATAGGAATTGGCAATAAAATAGAGGTTCCAAAAACTTTGGATTGGGATTTATGGCAAGGACCAGCACCTAGGGAATCATATAGGGATAATGTCCACCCATACAATTGGCATTGGTTCCGTACTTGGGGTACAGGGGAAATACATAATAATGGTACCCATGAAATTGATATTTGCCGTTGGGCGCTTGGGGTCGACCTTCCCACAAGTGTAACCTCATTTGGCGGTAAGTATACCTTTAAGGATGATTGGGAGTTTGTGGACAACCAACAGGTAACCTATAAATACGAAGGTGACAAGTTTATTACCTGGACCGGCCATAGTAGAGGCCTGATCAAACCAGAGCAACCTGGAAGGGGAGCGACCATTTATGGAAGCAAGGGTACAATTACCCTAAGCAGGAATAGTTACGAACTATATAACCTCGATGGCAGTTTGATAAAGAAAGTGGAAGAAGGAGTGGAAAGTGCTACCACCAATACCATGGGTATGGGCGGACTGGATGTAAACCACGTTCACAATTTCTTCAATGCCATTCGCAAGGACACATCCTTGAATTCTGACATCAATGATGCCAGTATTTCTACTATGTTATGTCATTTAGGAAATATTGCCCAGGATGTAGGCAGGACGATAAATATTGATGCCGCCACAGGCAAAGTCAAAGATGATGCTGAGGCCATGTCCCATTGGAAAAGGGAATACCAGAATGGATGGGAGCCCAAATTGTAGTGCTAAATTTTCAACCATATAAGACGGGGGATTTTCAATTGAAAATCCCCCGTTTATTTTTAATAATGATAAATTATCCTACTGCAAAACCACTTCCGTGAATTTAGAATTAATAATAATGGACTTGCCACTACTCTTGTTTATATGATACCCCTTCTGCAAGGTATTATAACCATTTTTTGTTTTTAGCAATTGCAGTTCCTTTGGGTAAACCAATTCGGAATTGCTCCCATTTACGGCTATATTAAATGCTGACTTGGGCAATACACATCGAAATTCGGCATTTTGCAGGTTAATATCCAAATCCGTAAAATCTGAGGAAATTGAATTTATGGACAATGGACCAAAATTATTTTTTATAAATGCCTTGTTCAATAGGTGATCAATATTTACGTTTGAAAAAGTGGCATTGAGGGTCAGGTTTTCAACTTCATTGATGTTTACCTTTTCCGAATAATCTGCCTTTAGTTGACCATAGTTCCATTTTTGCACACTAACCGGAGAATAAGAGGCATCTATATAAGTTTTATCCCCATCAATGGTGGTTGCATACAAGGTGGAATAAGATAGGGTAGCACTTATATTTTTGGTGTTGTCGGCCAAAATTACTTCCCCATGTCTTACGTTCATCTTTATTCTGGTTGATTTTGGCAATTTAATCTTAATGGTTCTCTTGACCTTTAAATTTTTATCCCCCCCCTTTTTTATGGAATAAAAAACATTGGGTGCAGTAGGATGCCGTTCATCCATAAAGATAAATTCTCTTTTCATCCCTCCAACTGTATCCAGCTCTATCGTAATAGACCTGGTTTCATTTCTTATTTCCCTTAACTTTTTACCAGATTCAATATTTTTGGCATTCTGCTCTTGAGCTTTTTCATGCATTTCCATTCTTTGTCTTTGCATTTCCTGTAGTTTCTCCGATCTCTCCTGATGGGCCCGTTCCCTGTTCTTCTCCATTTCACTCCGTCTCTTATCCATCTCTGCCCGCTTTAATTCCATACGCTTGCTCCATTCCTCCATTTTGTCCTGATAATCCTTTCCAAAACCCTTGTCAAACTCCTTTTTCCACTCCTTTAAATAAGCTTCCCCATCCTTTTTATAGGCTTCATAATCAAAAGGTTGCATATTCATGGGAGGAAGCGGTGGCATGTCCAACATTTCTGGTAGTTCGGGCAATTCCACCAATGGTGAAATAGCATGAGCTCCCCCTACTCCATTAAATTGATGGAGAAAATCAATATCAAAATCATCAGTATTATAGGTAATGAATTCTTGGTGCCCGAATGACGTGCTGACACTTACATTCTTGCTATTTCCTACAATTTTAATAGGTTCATTTTTGAAGTAATTGTTGGCCTCTTCCTCTGAGACATCTTCCAGTTCCACGACCGCCACAACATCTATCTGATTCTTGTTCCATGTTTCAAATTCTATATCTGTATAACTAGTGTTTATTTCCAAAACCACCTCATTGGTAACATTAAAATTCTCATGAAACGTTTTGGATTTTTTTTGCGCGTATACCCAACTAGTACCAGCCCATAAAACAATGGTAGCAACCAATCCCAATTTTTTGAATGTATTTTTCATCTGTACTATTTTATTTTTCTTGTTTTATTCCTTAATATCTTTTTCAAACACTGGTAATAAGGTCATTTTCACCCTCCTCTTTACTTATCCTTTTTAGTTCCTGTAACTTGTCCCTTAGTTTATGTAATAATTGTAATCTCAGTTGTAAATTTTTAATCAAGGCAGTTATTGTTTGGTCATTGGGACCAATTTCATTTAATTCGGTATTCAACTTTTTATACTCAACATTTAATTCCTCCAACCGCTCCATAAAACTATCTATCAAGGCTTTGTTGTGATCGGATATTTTTAACTGGGAGAGTTCTAAGTTTATATTAACCATATAATAGTCTTCCACCTTTTTTAAATCGGGGGAAAGATCACCAAGAGAAATACCTTTTTCCGCAGGCTGAGCGGTGTCCTTGTCAACAACCGTAGCATCCATAAGTTCCGGAGCACCCAATTTCACTAAAATTAAAGCGCCCAATCCAATGAGAATTATTAGGGAAGCCGCAATTTTAAAAAGAGGAAACGATACCGTTTTTACCCTGGGAAGTTCCTCTTCCATTCGTTTCAAAAAACGCTGTTCATGACCAACCTTCATAGGTTCCTCAGAAACCGAATCCATTCTTTTGAACATTTCTCTAAGATCCTGTGACATACTTATTCGCTTTTAATAATTCCTTTAATTGCCCTTTACCCCTTAATAACCTTGTTCTACAAGTGGAATAACTTATATCCAAGATTTCGGATATTTCGTTATGATCATACCCTTCTACCAGAAACAGCTGCACTACATTCCTATATTTTTCCGGTAATGTTGTAATGGCCTGCATTACCTCCTTAATAGTAATTGTATCCTCAACGGTCCAATCTTCATCCTCTACCACCTTCATATTGCCCTCGTTCAATTCTACTGTCCTAAGCTGCTTCGATTTTAGAAAATCGATACTCTTATTCACAACAATCTTCTTCAACCAGGCCCCAAACGTTACCTCTCCCCTATATTGGTCTATTTTTTGAAACGCCTTTATAAAGGACTCTTGTACAATGTCTTCGGCATCATCCGGATTCTTCAAAAACCGCATGGCAACATAAAACATGCCCTGACAATACTGATTGTACAGCGATAATTGTGCTTTGCGATCGTTACGTTTACATTGTTCTACAATATCAATCTGAAACATTTTGGCCAGTTTCTTTAATTTATCGGAGGGGTTTGGTAACATATTATCTACTCCCAACAAATTCCAATTACCTAAAGGACGAAGGAATCATTGTAATGTTGCAAAAAAGAGTATTTTTATCTTAACTCTTAAAAAGAAATACATTGAATCAAGTTACAATAAAAAACAATTTTATAACCTTGACGGTACTGGATTATGGGGCTATAATCCAAAAGATGATCTTGAAAAACAAAGATGGTGTGGATACCAATGTGGTGGTTGGTTTGGAGGAACCTGACAAATATTTAACGGATAACAAGTCTCTTGGAGCGTGTATTGGCAGATATGCCGGTAGAATTTCGAACAACGGTTTTCAAATCAACAACGTCAACTACCCGATATTTTCTAAGAATGGTGTGCATTTACATGGAGGTGAGAAGGGATTTGGAAAAAGGTATTGGACTATAGACCAAGTGCAAGATGGGGAAAATCCATTTGTAAAGTTGAGCTATCTTAGTCAGGATATGGAGGAGGGCTATCCAGGAAACTTAAAAACCACTGTGACCTATAAATTAGTGGATTCCTCCTTATTTATTATCCATCAGGCTACAACGGACAAAGCAACACCTGTAAACTTAACCAACCATTCCTATTTTAATTTGGATGGTGAGGACAAAATAGACCATTGCCACCTAAGACTGTCCTGTCCGGAATACCTGGAAACAGATGCCAAGCTTCTTCCTACGGGAAATATCGTTTCGGTTAAAAATTCCAAATATGACTTTTTGAGCATGAAAAAGATAGGTGAAGTCCGTTTGGATACCCCATTTGTTATGGACTCCAGTTTAAAGGATGGTACGGTACTGGCTTCTGATAAATCGGGTTTATCCATGGAAGTCATTACCAATCAACCGGGAGTGGTTGTTTATACGCCAGCAGGGTTTGCTGCTATTTGTTTTGAAACACAAAATTTTCCCGATGCTCCCAACCAACCCAACTTTCCAAATAGTATTTTAAAGCCGGGAGAAACCTATCATAATGAAACCGAGTTTAAATTTAGTTTCGTACTTTAGGTCTATACATAACAGAAAAACCAACCGATATGAAATTTCTTAAATGGCTAGTGATAGTAATAGTGGTATTGATTTTGGCCTTCTTTTTATTCGGAAAATCTTATTTGACCGAGCAGACCAAAAAGAATAGTCCTGAGAAAACCGCTACCTACGATAAAAATGGAATGGACCTAAGCGTAAAATACAGTAGTCCCTTTAAAAAAGACCGTGTTATTTTTGGCGAATTGGTGCCTTTTGATGCAGTCTGGAGAACAGGAGCCAATGAACCTACCACTTTTAGCACGGCTACCAACATTAGCGTTGGGGGTAAAAGCCTGCCGTCCGGAAGCTATTCGTTGTGGACCATACCTGGCAAAGAGACCTGGAGATTTATTTTCAACAGTGAAATTCCAGAATGGGGAGTTACCATTTTAAGTGGTGGGAAAGAAACTACAAGAAACCCTGAAATGGATGTGGTAGAAATTAGTGTCCCGGTACAGCAATTGTCACAAACAATAGAAAGTCTTAACATAGATTTTGATGAAGCGGAACAGCTGTACCTAAGTCTGGCCTGGGATAAAACAAAAGTTAGCGTTCCCATTAAAAAATAAGTTTGGCCAACAAAAAAAATACTGAAGGGAAAAATATTTCTATAGTTAAATCTTTTAGAAAAATGAGTCCGTCCGTAGCTGAATTAACCCAAGGTATTCTAAAAGGGGATATAGCCGCCTTGGCTAGGGCCATAACATTGGTGGAAAGCACCAACAGTTCGCATTTTCAGAAATCCAAAGCAATCATAGAGGAATGTCTGCCACATAGTGGTAAAAGCATTCGCATTGGGATTACGGGGGTTCCTGGAGTGGGTAAAAGCACCTTCATAGAGGCCTTTGGATCATACCTTACCGGCTTAGGGAAAAAAGTTGCCGTACTGGCGGTAGATCCTTCCAGCTCCATAAGTAAGGGTAGTATTTTGGGTGATAAGACACGAATGCAAGAATTGGTGAAAGATAAGAATGCATTTATTCGCCCCTCCCCAACCGGGCATTCCTTAGGAGGGGTTGCCCGAAAAACCCGTGAAACCATAATTCTTTGTGAAGCAGCAGGATTCGATACCATTTTAGTGGAAACGGTTGGGGTAGGCCAAAGTGAAACTGCCGTACATGGGATGGTGGATTTTTTTTTACTTTTGAAATTGGCAGGTGCTGGGGATGAGCTTCAAGGCATTAAAAGAGGTATCATGGAAATGGCAGATGCCGTTGTTATCAATAAAGCCGATGGCAACAACATTGAACAGGCCAAATTGGCCAAAGCTGAATTCACCAAGGCTTTGCATCTTTATCCTCCCAAAGAAAACGGATGGACCACAGAGGTACTTAGTTGTTCTGCCATACAAAAAACAGGAATATCAGAAATATGGGAGCTGATCCAGACCTATATTGATGCTACCTTAGCTAAGGACCAAATTAGCGCAAAAAGAAGAACCCAAAATAAATACTGGTTATTACAGACCATTGAGGACCAGCTAAAACATCAGTTTTACGGAAATAAAAAAATAAAACTCCAATTGGATATTATGATCAAGAAAGTAATTGATGGAGAAATGTCCCCATTTACTGCTGCAGAGGAGTTGTTGAATCTTGCTAAAGAACCCTAAATACAACATTTAAGCAATAAGGCTGAAATAATATATTTACAAAAGGATAAGATTATACGGGCGTAAAAATAATATTGGGCAAATCCCAATATTTCTTAATAATAAGTTGAACATTCCAATGAAGCATAGGTTAACAAAGTTGATTATCTTTGGATCTTTAAATTTTAGATCTAAAAGCACTTATCCTTGTACAAAATGAATTACGAATTCACCATAATTATTCCTGTCTACAATGAAGAAGATAATTTGGAACGTGTTGAAAAGGAGCTAAATGAGTACTTGCCAATATGCACCAAGAAAGCCAAAGTGTTGTTCGTAAACGATGGTTCAAAGGATAAGAGTCAACAATTGATAGAGGCGATTTGCCAAAGAAACGAAGCCTTTGGTTTTGTGAAATTTACCAAAAACAGAGGACTTAGTGCCGCCATAAAAGCTGGTTTTGACCATGTAGACACACCTTTAGTAGGATATATAGACTCCGATCTGCAGACCTCACCAGAAGATTTCAACCTACTCCTAGAACACATTGACCATTACGATCTTGTGACAGGGGTAAGGGCAGATAGAAAGGATTCCTTTGTTAAGAATGCCTCTTCTACCATTGCCAATGGCATACGTAAAGCTTTTACTCATGACGGAATGGATGATACGGGATGTCCCTTAAAGGTGATAAAAACGGATTTCGCCAAAAGAATCCCGATGTTTAAAGGTTTACATCGATTTTTACCCGCCATGATCTTATTGCAAAATGGTAGCATCGTACAAATACCTATTAGACACTTTCCGCGTATGGCCGGAACAGCAAAGTTTGGTCTATGGAATAGATTATTGGGTCCGCTAATGGATTGTTTTGCCTACTTATGGATGAAGAAAAAATATATTAACTACGAGGTAGAGAAAATAGGATAAATGGCAAATTGGTTGATTTATGCTATAGGCTTTCTTGCCCAAATACTATTCTCCAGTAGAATGGTGGTGCAATGGGTTATATCCGAAAAAAACAAAAAGGTACTTACTCCTCGGCTTTTTTGGCAGCTCAGTTTATTGGCCTCCTTTCTTCTGTTCGTGTACGGGTGGCTTCGTGATGATTTTGCCATAATGTTAGGGCAGGCAATTACCTATTTTATATATATACGAAACATCCAATTACAGGGCGAATGGAAAAAATTACCCAAAGCTTTTAGGGTATTCCTCTGGATTTTTCCGATAATGATCATTGTATATGGTTACAATAACAATTCCTACGACCTAAGGAATTTCTTCCAAAACGAAAATATCCCAACTTGGTTACTATTGCTGGGCAGCATAGCCCAGATAATTTTCACCTTTCGGTTTGTATATCAATGGATATATTCCGAGAAAAAGAAAACCTCAAGCCTTCCTTTCGGTTTTTGGCTCCTAAGTTTGGTTGGGGCATCCTTAATTCTCACTTATGCCATTTTCAGAAAAGATCCCGTCCTATTTGCAGGCCATACATTAGGTATGATCGTTTATTTAAGAAATTTATTTATCCTTAAAAATGAAGTTCATGATGTGGTTGAAAAATAATCCTATTACGCTGATTTTCATTGCGGGTATCTCCATTTTCCTCTTTCATTTAAATGTCATTCCCGTAACTATAATGGAGGCCAGAAATTTTATTACGGCAAGGGAAATGATTACAGAAGGCAATTGGCTATTAACCACCTTGAACGAACTGCCTAGATATGAGAAACCCCCCTTACCAAGTTGGATCACCGCCATTTTTGGATTGATATTTGGCTTGGAAAATAGTGCTGGACTAAGGCTACCGACCATGTTGATGGCTTTATTTCTGGGATATATTGGGTATATATTTTCATTGCAATTACTGAACAATAAAAGACATGCACTTATAAATGCCCTTATTCTATTAAGTTCTTTCTATATAATTGTCATTACCATTGAGGCACCTTGGGATATTTACACCCATGGATTTATGCTGACAGGTATCTATTATTTGTATAATTTTTTTGTACAGACAGTGTACAAATGGAAGAACAGTCTTCTTGCCGCAATTTTTATAGGCCTATCTTTCATGAGCAAGGGACCGGTTTCTCTTTACGGTCTCCTGTTGCCCTTTCTACTAGCCTATGGGTTTGCATTTAAATATAGAGGCTTTGGAGTTAACAAGAAGTATGTCCCTTTGGTTGTCTTGGTAGTCGTTGCCAGTATTATTGGAATTTGGTGGTTCTTGTACGTTCGCCTTGCCGATCCCAATGCCTTCTTGGCCATAACCAAAAAAGAAACTGCTAATTGGTCCAGTTACAATGTTCGGCCCTTCTATTACTATTGGAGCTTTTTTATACAGAGTGGCATTTGGACCATCCCGGCCTTGATCAGTCTTATATATCCATATCTAAAGGATAGGGTAAGTGACAAAAAATCTTACCTGTTCACCTTTTTATGGACGATTTTTTCAGTAGTTCTACTTTCCATCATTCCGGAAAAAAAAGCAAGATACCTTGTTCCCGTATTGATTCCCCTAGCTCTGAATACGGGGTTCTATATGGAATATGTCATCAGCAATTTTAATAGCACCTTTGTTCGGAAAGAAAAGATACCAGTCTATTTTCATTTTGGATTGATCGGCCTCATAGGAATTGCTTTTCCCCTTTTGGCCTACTTCATCTTGAAGGATGGCTTAGGTGAGTTTTGGGGCTATTATGCCCTATCTTCCATAGTGCTTTTTACCATAGGGATTTATCTTTTTGTCCAATTGAGAAAAAAACAACTTTATATCTGCTTTTTGCTGACCATTGCCTTGGTGGGAGCCATAAAATCCTTGGCATTGCCGCTATTTGGAGCCTTGGATAAAAATTCTCATTATAAAAGTATATCACACCTAAATTCAACCATGTTGCAAGAGGGTATTGCCACCTATTGCTTTGGTGAAATTGCACCTGAAATGATTTGGGACTACGGTACAGCAATCCCCGTACTCAAAGGGGAAGAGGAAATAATAATTCCCGACGGTGAAAAGTTTGCAGTTCTGGTAATTCCAGTCGAAGAAAATGAATTTAAACGTATCTTTGACCCCGAATATAGGCTCACACTAAAGACCGTATACGACCTAAATTACAATGCCGATCCAGGAAGCAAAGAACACAAAAACCGTTTGATAAGTAATTTATATATAGTTGAAAAACGATGATGAAAATCTTTACAAAATTTGAGAAAATAGGATATGGTATTTTAGCCATTGTAGTCCTGACAGGGCTATACCTGGGACTTTGTGACGACGAATATTTTGATGTTAATTACGCACAGGAAGATGGACCGGTCGAATGGGGCACAGCCATAATGCTTTTTGGCATATTTGTCCTTTCACTATACCACCTGATCAGCTTGTGGACCACAAAAAAAATGTTATGGAAACTGGGGACATTCCTGTTTGTAGTTTTATTCCTTTTTGCTGCAGGTGAGGAAATATCTTGGGGACAACGAATTTTTGGTGTGGAATCGAGCGAGTTTTTTATAGAAAATAACGCCCAGGGCGAAACCAACTTACACAACCTAGTTGTAGGTGAAAAGAAAATAAATAAAATTATCTTCAGCCAGTTATTGTTTCTGGTTATGTTTCTTTACCTCATAATAACCCCTATCCTCTTTAGAAAATTTAATTGGTTCAAGAATTTGGCCAATACCCTTGCTGTGCCTATTGTAAAGTGGCACCACACTATAGCTTTTTTAGTCATTACTATTTTTGTTGCCCTTAATCCGGCCAGCAGAAAATGGGAAGTGTACGAACTGGCCTTTGGGGCTATCTTTTTTTTGATTTTTCTAGGCCCTTTGAACAAAGAAATATTCGATAAGGATCAAACAGTATAAAGAGGGATCTGGACTTTATCCTCAAAGAAGGTCCAAATTAAACAAAGACAAGAATTTTCGTTCAATAATCGTATTTGGCAGTGAACTTTATAAATAGATTCAGAAATAATCTTCCTAAAAAAGTTCCAATAATTATCCCCGTTAACACATCCAACGGAAAATGCACGCCTATATAAATCCTGCTATAGGCAACAACTAGGGCCCAAACTATTAGAAACATTCCGATATATCTATATTTTGGACGTAATAGGTAGGAAAAGAAAACAGCTACCGCAAAAGAATTAGCGGCATGGGCGGAAAAATATCCGAATTTACCCCCACAGGAACTTTTTACCAAACGCATCAGCCCATTTATTGAGGGATCATGACAGGGTCTTAACCGCTGTACTCCATACTTGAAAAAATTAGCCAATTGATCTGTTACCAAAATTAGCAATGCAATGGCAACAACGGTCATTAAAAGACGCTTTAGCCCGTAGGCCCTATAGGTGAAAAATGCCAATAAGCCATAAAGGGGAACGGAGCTAAACTTATTGGTCATAAAAAGCCAAAAACTGTCCCACTGGGAAGCGCCCAAATTGTTTAGGAACAGAAACAACTCCTTGTCGTAATGCACCAATTGGTCTATCATAACTTACTCTTCGTATCGAGAAATTTCCCGGTCATAAAAAGCCGTAGCTTGTTCAATTAAATTTTCGGCCTCCTCCTCCAATTCCTTTTCATCGTCCTGGGTGAAATCTTCCAACCATTCTACCTCGTCATTTTCCAGATTGATGATGAATCTCGGGTACTCCGTGTGTACCACAAAAATGGCAGTTGGGTAATCCGTATTGTCTCCTAATAAAAATTTTGGGAAATCCATATTACAATTCTTTATCTAATTATCGCTATCCCAAAAATTTTGCTTTCCTGGGAGATCCCGAACTTTTAACTTTTTTGACTTAATGTCCTGCAAACCTTTATTTGATCAATTTTTTGGTCAAATAATTAAATCGAATATACAACATAATCGCCGATGCCGTGAGTCCGGCCAATAGGCCTATCCATATCCCCTTACTCTGTAAAGGAGTGTATAATCCAAGATAAAAACTAATAGGAAATCCGATCAACCAATAAGCGACAAAAGTAATCATGGTAGGTATCCTAACATCCTGCATGCCCCTAAGGGCCCCCAGAACCACCACTTGCAAACCATCGGAAATTTGAAATACCGCGGCTACTAAAATTAATTGTGCCGCAATTAGTACTACCTCGGTATTATCTGCCATATTGGTGGCATCTCCAAGATCTAAATATATGGTGGGTAACCAGTCCTTTAATAACACAAAGACAATGGCAAATACAATTTCCAGGATAAGGGTAAGCAGAAAAATAGATTGTGCAATGCGCCTTAAGTCTTTAAAACTCCCCAATCCCTTCTGATTTCCTACCCGTATCATGGCAGCAACACCTAGTCCCATGCCAACCATAAAGGTCATACTACTTAGATTAAGGGCTATTTGGTTGGCCGCTTGTGAATTTTTCCCCAATACACCACTTATCCAAATAGCCGCTGTAAAGATGGCCACCTCAAAGAACATTTGCAGGGCAGAGGGAAATCCCAGGTCTATGATTTTCTTCATGACCTTTTTCTCTATAGCTCTAAAATTAAAACCGGTAACATAATCGTGGAATTTCTTCTTGTTCTTTAGCAAAACCCAAAGAAAAATGACCATTATGATTCGGGAAATCAACGTGCCCCAAGCGGCCCCTACGATACCCATTTTAGGAAAGCCCCAAGAACCGAAAATAAGTAGGTAATTCAATAGGATATTTACAAAGTTGGCTATAACCGTCGCGTACATTGGGTACTTGGTCTGAGATAATCCCTCAGAAAATTGTTTAAATGCCTGAAATATTATTAACGGAACCAATGAAAATGCTACTAAATCCAGATAAGGCATGGCCAATTCCACCACCTCTGTAGGTTGCTTCATAAGAAACATCAAGGGCTTGGCCAAAAGTATAATGCCAAAAAGTGAAAACCCCAGTATAGTACATAACACCAGTCCGTGTTTTAATGCGCTCTTTCCATCTGCAACATTTCCCGCACCGTCAGCCTCTGCAACCAAAGGAGTAATGGCCGTAGAAAACCCTATGCCCAGGGACATGGCTATGAACACAAAACTGTTTCCCAAGGAGACCGCAGCCAATTCCGCCGTTCCCAATTGGCCTACCATAATATTATCGGCAAATTGTACAAACGAATGCCCCAACATTCCCAAAATAACTGGAAATGACAGGGATAAATTATATCGAAACTCCTTTGTATATTTCTGCAACAAGATTCTATAATTTGAAGGGGCAAATATAAGGGTTAGCTTTGGTTTTAGAACAATGGATTTTTTTAATTAATTCCATCCAATTCAAAACCAACTAGCAATAGATTCCGTTAAATTAGTTACTTGCCCAAAACATTATAATTAGGTATTACCAATATCACCCAACCAGCTGTTTTACATTTTAAAATTGTTACTCCACATATTTTTATGAAACCTCAATAGTGCACTAAATGTATTTTATAATGCAAAAAAAATATCCTATATTGAAAAATCATCAATGAATATGGGGCCAAGGAGCATATTGTTGGGTTTTTGTTACGATTATTGAAGGATAATTACTACCCGACTTACTCTTTTTGAGCATCGACCTATATAAAGGTGTAAAAATATCCCCCATATGGAAAGACTTGAAAAATCTACAAAAAAAAGATATCTCCTTTTTATTACCACCATTGTTCTAATTGTAATTATAGCCGTCATAGTATTTCAGAATAGAATCAACATTCTGACTTCGAATGTAGGTCTAATTAACATCTCGGGAAGACAACGCATGCTTAGTCAGCGTATCTCGAAACATGTGTTTGCTTTAAACTTGGACCAAGGCGTTATAACCGATAAGGTTTATCTAGATAGTCTAAAAACTTTAACCACGGAATGGAAAAAAAATCAGAATTTCCTTATTTCGGCCAACAGGGGCCTACCCAATTCTGATAAAATTGAGGCCTTATTCGCTGCCGCACGACCAAGTACCACTAAATTATTGAATGCCGCCCTTGAAATTCTCGAAAATCCCAATAATCCGGATATCCTGTATCACAGTATAAATACCATAAGACAAGAGGAATCACCGGTTTTGACAAGTATGAACAATATTGTATTGGAATATCAAAACACAGCGGAGAAGAATCTCACCGAACTTGACAGAATCACTTATGTTATTGCAATTATTGTTTTATTGGTAATCATTGGTCAATTTGTCATTTTCTTTTTACCTGTTATCAAGAAGTTGAATAAAAAATCCAATTCCCTACAGCTTGCCAATACTTCCTTGGAAACTTCCAATAAGGAGATACAAGAAAAGATGAAACAGGTTAATTCCATGAAGGCCGCTCTGCAGGTAAAGGAAGAATACAATAAGATTTTTATTGACCAGGCACCCAGCGCCATGGCCATGCTAGATAATGATATGAGGTTCCTAGCAGCATCAGATCGTTGGAGGAGCGACTATGATCTACATGACAAAGAAATTATAGGTAAATCCCTTTACGAGATTTTTCCGGAAATTGAAGATCAATGGAAAAAGATTCATCAAGATTGTCTCGCTGGCGCTATACATCACGAGGATGAAACCGCGTATAAATGGCCGGATGGCCACGTACAGTGGCTTTCTTGGGACATAAGGCCATGGCATGTTACCGAAAACCAAATTGGTGGATTGTTAATTTACACTTTGGACATTACCACTATAAAGGAAAAGGAAAAGGATAAACTCCGTACAGAGGAAATCTTGGACAAAACCAACCAAGTGGCAAGAATTGGCACATGGGAAGTTGATACCATTAACGGCATAATCAATTGGAGCAAAGTAACCTGCGAAATACATGAAGTGCCACATGATTATGTGCCCGAACTTAAAACAGCCATTAACTTTTTTAAAGAAGGGGAAAACAGAAAGAAGATTCAAGAAGCAGTGGAAAATGCCATTGAAAAAGGAATCCCATATGATGTGGAAGTAGAATTGATAACCGCTAAAGGAAATAGTCGTTGGGCTCGTGCCATAGGTCAGCCAGAAATGGTAAATGGTAAATGTGTAAGATTGTATGGAGTTTTCCATAATATCAATGACATTAAAGTTTCCGAAAATGCCCTTATCAAGGCCCATGGGGAACTTTCTGCCATTTTTAACGTAAGCCCTATTTCCATTATAGGAACCAACATGAATGGATTAATTACCCATTTTAATAAGGGTGCCGAGAACTTATTGCAATATTCAGCTTCCGAAATGATCGGAAAAAAGACCCCGGAAATTATACATCTGCGCGAAGAGGTAGAAAAACATGGGAAGAAGTTGTCAGAATTATTTGGAAAAACCATTAGCGGCTTCGATGTTTTTGTTGAGCATGCAAGGCGCGATAGTTTTGAATCCATTGAGTGGACCTATGTGCGTAAAGACGGATCACATTTTCCAGTACAATTAACTACCACTGCCATTAAGGGCAAGAATGGAGAGATAAACGGATTTTTAGGGGTTGCAACGGACATTTCTGAAAGGGTCAATAATCGTAAAAAATTAATTGAAGCAAACGAAAACCTTGAAGAACTCACTAAAAAACTTACGAAACAAAACCACCAATTGGCCGATTTTGCACACATAACCTCTCATAATTTAAGGTCACCAGTAGCCAACCTTCAAACCTTATCTAGCTTTTATAAAGATGCTAAAGGTGAGCAGGAACGAAGCCAATTATTTGAAAAATTTGAAATTGTAATAGACCACCTCTCCTCTACCTTAAATACTTTGGTTGAAGTAATCCAGACCACGGATCAAAGTACTAAAGTAACTCAAGAATTATCATTTAATAAAACATTGACCAAAACCTTGGAAATAATATCGAGTCAGATCACTCAGTCCGGTGCCCAAATAAAAAGTGATTTCTCAAAGGCGCCTACGGTGGTTTACAACGACATATATCTTGATAGCATTTTTCTTAATTTGATTTCCAATGCCATTAAATACAAATCCAAAGATAGAACCCCGGAAATTAACGTCGAATCCAAAATTGAAGGTGGTAAAGCAATATTAGAGGTGACCGATAACGGTCTAGGTATAAATATGGAAAAACACGGTCATAAATTATTTGGATTGAACAAGGTATTCCACAGCCACCCTGAAGCTAAGGGGGTCGGACTTTATATGACCAAAATACAGATTGAAGCAATGGGAGGTTCCATTTCGGCATCCAGTAAAGTGGGAGAAGGATCTACGTTTTCGGTGATTTTTTGATTAATTGTTATCCTTAAACACAAATAATAAGATCAGAAGGGAGGTTGATTCTATAAATTGAAAAACAGTGTCCAGGTAATAATTAAATGGTCTTGGCTTCCTCCCAAAAAATATCCATTTCCCCTAGTGTCATATCTTTTAAGGCCTTTCCACTTTCCTTGGCTTTGTTTTCCAAATATTGAAATCTTTTTATAAACTTCTTATTGGTGCGTTCAAGTGCATTTTCAGGATTAATATTCAAAAAACGCGCATAATTTACCATAGAAAACAACACATCCCCAAACTCGGCCTCCATGGCATCCAAATTCCCATCTTTAACCTCTTCTTGGAATTCCTCCAGCTCTTCCTGTACTTTTTCCCATACCTGTTCAGGTTTTTCCCAATCGAACCCTACGCCCGCTACCTTATCTTGTATACGATTGGCCTTTACAAGTGCGGGAAGTCCATTGGGTACTCCTTCCAAAACACTTTTTTTACCTTCCTTCAGTTTTATTTTTTCCCAATTCTGCTTAACCTCTTCTTCATTTTTTACCACAACATCTCCATAAATATGTGGATGCCTATTAATGAGCTTGTCACAGATATCATTGGCAACGTCGGCCATATCAAAGTTGTTGGTTTCACTTCCAATTTTAGCGTAAAATACAATGTGCAATAGTACATCGCCCAATTCCTTTTTAATTTCCTCCAAATCATTGTCCAATATAGCATCTCCCAATTCATAGGTTTCTTCAATGGTTAAATGACGAAGTGATTGCATTGTTTGCTTTTTGTCCCACGGACATTGAGCTCGCAATTCATCCATAATGGTGAGTAGACGATCAAAGGCTTGTAATTGGGATTCCCGAGAATTCATAAGGCTGACTTTTGAACAAAAATACAAAGTATGTATGGTTTCAACTATCCTGTGTTCCGAGTTTTTTAGCTAACTTTAGTTCCTTACTTATCGGACCAAACCAAAATGAACCATAAAAGAATTATATTATCACTAGTCATTATTGGATCCATACTCATGTCATGGGCAATTTATCAGGATATGGGAATATTTCAAGACCATGGTGATATTGGTGCAGTAAAACATAAGGGGTCACTGGAATTCAATCCCAATGATAGTACTTATACCATTTCTGCCAGTGGGACCAACATGTGGTTTAATAATGATCAGCTACATTATGTTTGGAAAAAAATGTCCGGGGATGTTGCCCTGGCTGCCGATATTGAATTTTTGGGCAAAGGAGTTGACCCACATAGAAAAGCTTGTTTAATTATCCGCCAAAACCTGGAACCGGGCTCGGCCTATGCCGATGTGGCCATTCATGGCGATGGCATGACCGCAATCCAATATAGGGAAGTGAATGGGGATATTACTAGGGAGCTGCAGTCGAACATCAAATCTCCCAAACGACTAAGAATTGATAAGCTAGGCGACTATCTCTATATGTCCCTTGCCAATGCGGATGGTGAATTAAAAACATCGGGGAGCGCCATAAAAGTACCGTTTAAAGCTCCTTTCTATATAGGGCTTGGCGTTTGTTCCCATAACAATGATGCAGTGGAAACCGCCAAATTCTCCAAGGTTGTACTGGAAAAATTGGAAGCAAAGCCAGACTCGCTAAAAAAATTGGAAAGCACACTGGAAATTATCCCGATAGCCACTTTGGACAGAAAAGTTGTACTACAATCTGAAAAACGCTTGGATGCACCAAATTGGACACCGGATGGTAAAGATTTGATATACAACAGTATGGGGCTACTATACCAAATTCCTATTGAAGGGGGGAATCCCAAATTAATTCCCACAGATTTTGCAAAAAGAATCAACAATGACCACGGCGTTTCACCGGATGGTAAGACGTTCGTTATAAGTGATCAGACAGAAACCGGAAAGTCATTGATCTATACACTTCCTATAGAAGGTGGGGTGCCTAAAAAAATAACCTCCAATGGCCCTTCCTATTGGCATGGATGGTCCCCTGATGGTCAAACCTTGGCCTATTGCGCAGAACGCAATGGCAATTATGACATTTACACCATTCCTGTTACAGGGGGCGAAGAAACTAGATTGACAACCGCAGAAGGGCTTGACGACGGACCGGATTACTCTCCGGATGGACAATACATCTACTTTAATTCTGCCCGAACCGGAACTATGCAGATATGGCGTATGAAGACTAACGGAAGTGAACAGGAACAACTTGGCTCAGATGAGTACCATGATTGGTTTGCCCATCCGTCCCCGGACGGAAAATGGTTGGCTTATATTTCCTTTGAACCAGAAGTTCCAGCTGACATGCATCCCCCCAACAAAGACGTAATGCTTCGATTAATGGATCTTCAGACCAGGGAAATTATAACTATCGCCAAATTATTTGGTGGACAGGGCACCATTAATGTGCCCTCTTGGTCGCCAGATAGCAGCCGTTTGGCATTCGTCAGTTATCGTTTAAAATAAAATTCACTTATTTAAACCATAGATAATTAAAAATAAAACCGAACAAATGAAACCTAAAATGACCTTAAAAAACATAATATGCACCTCTTTATTACTATTCCTTTTTGGAATGCTACCTGCTCAGAACCTGTTGCAAAAGGCCAATACTTTTATTAATAGTTTATCAGAGGAAGTAAAATCCAAAACCCTATTTGACTTGGAAGATTCCGAACGTTTTAACATGAATTATGTCCCCATTCCACGAAAGGGAGCAACCTTCCATGATTTTAATGAAGTACAAAAAATAGCGGCGCTTGACTTGCTGAGAGCCTCTTTGAGTGAGGAAGGTTTTCGCAAGTCCCAAGAAATTATGGAACTGGAAAAAGTACTAAGGATCATTGAAAATAATGATGCCGATAAAATGCCAGATGGCAGACCAAGACGTGATCCGCTAAATTATCACTTTTCTATTTTTGGCACCCCATCCATGGACAAACTATGGGGGTGGCGATTTGAAGGCCACCATCTTTCCTTAAATTTTACTTCCACCCATGGTGTCATTGGCTCCTCAACCCCAACCTTTTATGGAACTAACCCAGGCATTGTCCGTAGCACGGAATACAAGGGCAAAGAAGTACTAAAAAAAGAGGCCGAACTAGGCTTTTCACTTATAAACTCCATGACACAAGAGCAGTTAAATACTGCTTTATATTCTGATGTTGCCCCGGGCGATATTATATCCCTAACCAAAAGAAAGGCGGAACCAGTAGAGCCTATGGGAATCTCCTATTCCGATTTGTCCCAAATCCAGAAGAATACTTTGATGGAACTACTAGACCTTTATATTGAAAATTATGAAAGCGATTTCGCCTCAGGATTTAAGGACAAAATAGACAAGGCAGGAATGGAGAATTTAAATTTTGCCTGGTCCGGAAGCTTAGTGCCCGGAAAGGGACATTACTTCCGACTTCAGGGTCCTACCCTACTTATCGAATACGACAATACCCAGAACGATGCCAATCACGTGCATACCGTTGTTAGAGACCTTACCAATGATTACGGGGAAGATTTATTAAAAAAGCACTATGAAAAGGACCACAAACATTGATTTTAAAGAATTAGACCTTTATACCTCCTTATGTTCTACGCCTTATAATAAGTGGATGAAAAAAGTTATAAAATTGTTTTTAGTACTTCCTATTCTGATTTCGGTATCCTGCAAATCACTACATACATCAATAATTGCCAAGGATGCCAAAGTACAATTGGTAGCCACCGATTATACTTTTACTGAAGGTCCGGCTGTAGCTCCCAACGGAGATGTATATTTTACCGACCAGCCCAATGACCGTATCATTAAATGGTCTGCTAAAGATAAAGCGGTAGCTGTATATATGGAACCATCAGGGCGATCCAACGGACTCTACTTTGACCACCAAGGAAATCTCTTGGCCTGTGCCGATGATAAAAATCAACTGTGGCGAATAGATTCCCAAAAAAATGTCACAGTCTTGATTGATGATTTTGAAGGCAAAAAATTAAACGGCCCCAACGACCTATGGGTAGACCCCAAAGGTGGTATATATTTTACGGACCCTTTTTATAAACGTCCATATTGGACGCGAACTGAACAGGAAATAGAAAAACAACGTGTTTACTACCTTACTCCCGATCAAAAGAATATTGTTATTGTGGCCGAGGACTACGTAAAGCCCAATGGCATTATTGGCAGTAAAGACGGCACGCTTTTATACGTTGCTGACATTGGAGATAAAAAAACCTATTCCTATACCATAAATCCGGATGCCAGCTTAAGCAACAAAACCCTATTTGCCAATATGGGTTCGGATGGAATGACCATGGACAACCTAGGCAATGTATACCTTACAGGGGATGGAGTTACCGTGTTTGATCCTCTAGGGAAACAAATTTTACAAATTCCCATAGATCAGAATTGGACAGCCAATGTAACCTTTGGAGGAAAAAACCAAAAAACCCTATTTATTACCGCAATGACGGCATTGTATGCCTTGGAGATGAATGTAAAAGGAATTAGATAAAACCTCATTTAATAAAGGTGTTTACCGTAAACTTATAGCCTAGACTATAAAGACACATTTAGGCAGAAACTCTAAACAAAAAGGGGGGCTTTAGATACTAAAGAAAAAAATAATTAAAACTCATTATCATGGAAAAAGGAATGATTAAAGTTAGTGTTTTGTATCCTAACGGAGAAGGCAAAAAATTTGATATGGACTATTATTGTAACCAACATGTACGCCTGGTTGGAGAATTATTAGGGGATTCTGTTAAGGCTGCAACCGTTGAGAAAGGTCTTGGAGGAGCTAACCCTGGTTCATCGGCAACTTATGCCGCTATGGGAAATTTATACTTTGAATCTATGGATTCTTTTCAGAATTCCTTCGGTCCGAATGCGGAAAAAATTATGGGTGATCTTCCAAATTACACCAATATAGAACCTATTGTTCAAATTAGTGAGGTAATGTTATAAGTGGTGAGGATAGTACTCCGTGCTAGTTGATCAAATCGAACATGCGACTATATTTAATAATAATACTATTATTTAAGGGGTCGCCTTCGCGAACATTATAATTATAGACCACAAATAGGCCGGTATTGGCACGTTGCAACCAACCCAATCGCAAATTAACTGCCCACAGTTCATTGGCTGAATTGTTTTGAACCAAACTCTGAACGTACAGATTTGGCCTAAAGGAATAGGTTATTTGGCTTCGGAAAATATTCGCGGTAAAATCCCCGACAGGCAATTGATAATTGTTGTAGAGATAAATAAAATCTGAATTAAATTTATCCCCCAACCTGATGCTCAAAGTTCCACTTTGTTGATAACGTTTACCCCCAAAGGAGCCACCAATTACGGAACGTACATTTACCGAAACCGGATTGCTCTTATTGGTGAAGAAAACCAATTGGGATTCCGAATGCCTATAGGTTCCTGGCAGCACGGTAATTCCTTCCGAAATTTCGAAAGGATCCAAAACCCCTTCTGTGGTAAGGTTTAAGCCAGTATGGATTTCCATCCCACTTTTAAATTCCCAATGGTTGTCAATATGTGTATAGCTAGTTTCCTGAAAGCCTTCAAAATTCCAAAAACTGTTATAGGAAATATGAGGCCTTAATTCCAATATAACCGAGTTTTCATTTTTTGGCCTATAGTGATATAGGACGCGGGCCTCAGGTTTCCTGAAAGCGGAGCGCTGCAAAAATCCAACTTCGGGATTAAAGCCTTCGCCAACCTCGGTATACCCTGCTCCTACTTCCCAACTATTCCATACGTAATCTGTTTTCACCCTAAATGAATGTTCATTAATGGTATCCATTGGTCCATTGGTTTGGGCATAGAATCCTGTCATCCTAGCCTTACGTCCCAGGCCAAGTTTGCCATCAACTGCAATGGTACTGTTAAAATCATCTTCGATACCAATTCCTGAGCGATTTATAAATGCTGCGCCCAAGGCAGACCGACCCTTAAATTCATGGTTTACCCTGGCCACTGTAAAATTATTCTTATTTATCCCAGCATCTTCAACCTCATCCGTAAACATGGTCAAAAGCCCTATATTGGTGCGGTCCAATTTGCCGGATAATCTAGCTCCACCAATTATTGGTACGATATTTCCATCGTCCCCAATTCCAATTCGCCTGCTAAAGAATAGGTCTACTTCCCCAGGGCTCCCAACACTGAACAAACCCGCATTCTCCAAAAAGAATGGCCGCTTTTCCGGAAAGAACAAATTAAAACGATCCAAATTTACTTGCTGCTCATCTACCTCAACCTGGGCAAAATCGGTATTATAGGTAAGGTCCAATGTTAGGCTGGGTGTAATACTAAATTTTATATCCCCGCCCACTTCCGGGGTAAATTTTGCCTTAGGGTCATTGGACTCAAAATCTTTTGCCAACTGGCCCAAAACATAGGGAATTACCTTTAAATTTCTAGGCGTTTTTAAATCCAGCCCTGTGAGCGTGCCTGCCAAAGAGAGCCTATTTAAATTAAATCCAATAGGCATGGGCGACCAATATACAATTTCATTGGTCTTTCTGATATTTCTTCGAAAATTAATGCCCCAATCCTTCCCGGCCTGAAATCTTAAGGTGCGCAAAGGGATGGCGAATTCTGCACTCCATCCTTCGGAATGAACTGAGGTCCTGACCTTCCAAGAACCGTCCCAGTTTAGATTAAACCCACCAATAGTTCCTCCTTGTTGTCTGTTTGTATTCTGGTTGCCCTGGCCCTCATTGTCTACCTGGGCATCATATTCAACACCCAAGGAATTGGTGCCAAAAATAAAACCGTTCTGATTATCCTTATAAGTGTCCACTATGAAAAGAAATGCATCCGTATTATCCAGGGAAGCATCCCTTCTGGCATCTGATACCACCAAGCCATCTGGATCTGAATCATAGCAAACTACGGCCAAATAAAAAGTATGCTCGGTGTAAGCAATCCTTATCTCGGTACGTTCACTGGCGGCTTGCCCAAAATTAGGTTGATTTTGCAGCAAGCCACCAAACGGTTTTATTTTTTGCCAAACCTCATCCTTTAACACATTGCCGTCGATCAAGGGATCAGTTTCTATGGGAATTGCCATAGCGGTTGGCCGGTGGGAAGTATCATTATCTAAATCCGTGGTTTGGGAATATCCCTCGCTCCAAAAAAGAATAAATGAGAAAAGAACAACAACGAATTTAGGTTTGAACATCTAATTGTGGTTTGTTGGTATTGGTTTGGATGACTACACTAATATAATAACAATTAAGTAGTTATCAGAAAACTTTTAAAATCTTATCTTTAAATCAACAATCAATATGTAACATGAAAAATTTAAAACTATTACCCACATTTTTAATCCTGCTATTATTTCTAGTTGGCCCTGTCAATGGGCAATCAGCCTCCAAGGAACTCCCGAGCGTGACAATATCGGGTGTTGATAAGGAAAGATTAAAGAGATATGATGCATTTTTAGAAAATGAAATTGATGAAGGAAAAATTCCTGGGGCTGTTTCATATATTATGCGGAAGGGAGAAATTGTACACGAGGTGGCTTATGGATACAGTAGTTTGAATGCTAAAACACCTATACAACAAAATCAATTGTTCCATATCATGTCCATGACAAAGCCCATCGTAACCGCAGCGTTTATGATGTTGTATGAAGAGGGATATTTTTTCCTAACGGATCCGGTCTCCAAATATCTACCCCAGTTCAAGAACCTAAGGGTGGTCAAGGATGTTAATCAAGGTGCAAGCGGAGAAACCGAACCGGCCAATAAGGAAATTACCATTTCCCATCTTCTGACCCACACGGCGGGATTTTCACATGGTCTGGGTGGCACAAAATTGGACAACGAAATTGCCAAAGCACTTTACTCCGAACCGCATAAGGATATAGAAAGTAGGGTAAATGCCATGTTAAAACTGCCATTGGTAGGTCACCCTGGGGAACAATGGTATTACAGTGCGTCCCCTGATGTCTTGTCTTTGCTCATTGAACATTTTTCCGGTATGACCACTTCCGAATTTTTAAAGCTAAGGATATTTGACCCCTTGGAAATGAACGATACCGGCTATAATATTTCCAAAGAAGATAAGGCCCGATGGATGCCCGTCCACAATTTGGACAAACAAGGAAAGCTGGTCAATTCCGATTCCCAATTGCCAATAGACGGCAATACCATTTATGGGGGTACCCATGGGCTTTTTTCCAGTGCCCTCGACTATATGAAATTCTGCCAAATGTTACTTAACAAGGGTGAATTTAAAGGAAAACATCTACTAAGTCCCAAAACTGTGGATATTATGACCATGAACCAGGTTGGTGACCTATACGAAGCCCCGGGACAAGGTTTTGGATTGGGCTTTGGCGTAACTACCGATGTAGCCGCAAGTAAATCCCTGGGGTCTACAGGCCAATATTATTGGAGTGGTGCCTACTGCACCTATTTCTTTATAGACCCAAAGGAAGAACTCATTGTAATCCTAATGAGTCAACTCCAACCTTACAGCAATTATTATGGCGAAAAAATGAGACAGATGGTCTACCAATCCCTTATAACAGAATACTAAGCCCTTATCCATGAAAAATTTCATCCTTTTTCTTCTTGCCTTTCCAATATCCCAAATGATATTTTCGCAGGAAATTGTTATACTACCACATGAGAACAAAACCGAATTAATATGGCAAGGGGGTGAAAAATCTACTTATTCCGAACAATGGCAAACCGAATTGATTTCCAATGTTTCTACGCCAACCCTGCAAATATTTAGAGCGGCACCTTCCCTAAATACGGGAACCTCCGTTATTATAGCACCTGGTGGTGGACTTCGGGTATTGAGCATCAACAGTGAAGGTGTGGATGTAGCAAAGTGGTTGAACACCAAGGGAATTACGGCATTTGTCCTCAAATACAGATTATTGCCAGAAAATGACACGGTACTCCAGAATGAAACCAAGGATGATCAGAATGCTTCTTCGGCAATGACAAAAAAAGTAGCAAATGTCCTGGAACTGGCTACTTCGGATGGTTTAAATGCAATGGACTATGTTAGGAGCAATGCAAAGGTATTGGGAATAGACCCTGATAGAATAGGATTTATGGGCTTTTCCGCTGGTGGTGCAGTAACCATGGGCGTTACTTTTAATTACACTAAAGCCAATAGACCAGATTTTATAGTGCCTGTATATCCTTGGATGACAGTTTTAGGCACCTACAACGTTCCCCAGGACGCACCACCAATGTTGATTATTTGCGCTTCCGACGACCAATACGACCTAGCTCATGAGAGTATAGATCTATATTCGGCCTGGTCAAAGTCGGGAAAGAGTGCAGCAATACATATGTACTCCAAGGGAGGGCATGGTTTTGGTATGAAAACCCAAGGCTTACCCTCGGACAATTGGATATCGCGTTTTTACGAATGGTCCTTGGCCGAGAAAATTGTGGTAACCTCCCAGCAACCTTAAGGAGAGACCGATCAAGGTTGTTGTAACCAACAGCGAGAGCATTATGTTACCTGTCGAAAATTATTTGATGGAAGTGATAAAAATTATAAATTAACCTCCTATTTAAATGAAATTGAAAAAACGAATATTTTTAATCTTATTTTTTACGGCCATTGGTTACGGTCAGAAAGCCCCGGCATTCCAAAATGAGGTGATGGCTATACAACAAAAGTATGACACCCTTTGGGATTCTTCCAAGGAAACCATAGTGTTTACAGGGAGTTCAAGCATAAGAATGTGGAAAGACCTAGAGACGATGTTCCCGGACCGCCAAATTATCAACTCAGGCTTCGGTGGCTCCCAGTCTTCAGATCTATTACACTTTTACAACGAGCTTATTTTACGGTATAACCCAAAAAAGGTTTTTATCTACGAGGGCGATAATGATATTGCTTCCAAAAAAAAAACAAGGGAAATTATTGACAACACCCGTAAAATTATCGATAAAGTTAGGGAAAGGGATAGCATGACCCAAATTGTAATCATTGCCGCCAAACCCAGTATATCCCGATGGCATTTAAAAAGGAAATATAAAAAATTAAACAGGCACTTTAAGAAACTATGTGAAAAAGAAGGTGACCTGGAATATGCCAATGTATGGGATGTAATGATGGAGAACAAGAAAGTAAGACAGGATATATTTCTCGGTGATGGACTTCATATGAACAGTAAGGGGTATGATTTGTGGTATTCCGTCATCCAACCCTATATGAATTAATGCTAATTAACCCTAAGCCCATAAAACTCTAACACATTCAATTTCAATGAAAAAATCCATTCTTATCAAATCATTAGTTGTTCTAGCTGTATTTTCCGCTTTTATTGCTTGTCAACAGGAAAAAAAGAAGGTCATTAACTTTCCTACGACGGATTTGTCCTCAGAAAATTTAATTCCAAGACCCCTAAAGATTGTGGCAACCAATAGCGCTTTTGGGTTGGATAGAAATACTGTCATCTATACCTCTCAAAATACCGCTGGTTTTACAGAGGTTGGGGAGTTCTTGTCGGAAAAGATAAAATGGCATACTGATTTGGACCTAGCTGTTAATTCAACAACCAATACCTCGACGGAGCGTATAATCTTTATCAACCAGTCCGATAGTACCGCTATTTCTTCAAAGGAGGGTTACGATTTATATATTACCCAAGATTCAATAATCCTTAACGCAAAGACAGCTGAAGGGGCCTTTAGGGGTGTTCAGACCTTAAGACAAATTATTCCGGAAATAAGTAACGATACCCTATCAGAAAATAAAATGTGGTTGATTCCAACCGGTAAAATTACGGACAATCCCAATTTTGAATATAGGGGATCTATGTTGGATGTAGCAAGACACTTTTTTAGTGTAGAGGATGTGAAAAAGTATATTGATATATTGGCCTATTATAAAATTAATACGCTTCATTTGCATCTTACCGATGATCAGGGCTGGCGCATAGAGATTAAATCCTGGCCCAAACTTACAGAGATTGGAGGCAGTACAGAAGTAGGTGGTGGTCCTGGCGGATTTTACACCCAGGAAGACTACAAGGATATTGTTACCTATGCTGCCAAACATTTTATAACCATTGTCCCCGAGGTAGATATGCCAGGCCACACCAATGCAGCATCTGTGGCCTATCCCATTCTAAATGGGAATGGAAAAACACCCAAACTTTATACGGGAACCCAAGTGGGGTTCAGCACTTTTGATGCCAATAAAGACACTGTTTATGCCTTTATTGATGACGTAGTGAGGGAGATATCCGCGATTACCCCTGGCCCCTATTTTCATGCTGGTGGTGATGAAAGCCATGTTACCAAGAAAAAAGATTTTATTCATTTTGTTTCCAAAGTGGACAAAATAGTCAAGAAATATGGCAAAAGAATGATAGGTTGGGACGAAATCGTGCACGCTGATGTAGATACCACTGCCATTGCACAATTTTGGGCCAACGAAGAAAATGCCAAAATAGCTGTTGAAAAAGGCTTAAAAGTCATTTTATCCCCAGGTAAAAAAGCCTATTTGGATATGCAATATGACACCCTTTCCAAGTACGGTCTTCATTGGGCAGGATATATCCCAGTGGATACCGGCTATGTATGGACCCCTGAAAGATATGTCCGAGGCATTAGTAAAGAAAATATCTTGGGTGTGGAAGCGCCTTTATGGTCCGAGACAGTTAGCAATATGGATGAATTGGAGTATTTGGCTTTTCCCAGAATGATCGGTTATTCGGAACTTAGTTGGAGTACCGAAGAAAACAGAAATTGGGAAAATTATAAGGTAAGGTTAGGAAATCAGGCACCGTATTTGGATAAAATGAATGTAAAATACTATCCTTCCGAATTGATTGAATGGAAAAAAAGCAAGTATACCTACAAAACAATTCAAAAAGACTAATCCTATAAAAAGCCTTGGGATTGGAAACTTAATATTTTATATATTGTAAAGCCCTATTTATCATTTTCGACCTGTTTAGCTATTTAACGTAATATAAATACTAAACCAATGAAAACTCTTACTCTAGTTATTACCCTGCTATTGGGGCAAGTTTGCTATCCCAATATAGAAAATGATTCCATACCCAAAGCTGAGGTAGCCACTACCATGCAAAGTGTTACCATAAACGGAAACACCATCTATTTAACCGCAAAGGCTGGAACATTTGAGCTAAAGGACGAAACCAACAAACCCATTGCATTAATGGGCTTTACTTATTACGCAAGGGACTCCAAAAGAGGGTTGGCTACACAAAGGCGACCTATAGTTTTTGCCTTTAACGGAGGCCCCGGATCATCTTCCTTTTGGCTACATATGGGCATTTTAGGACCCAAGAGAATCGTAGTGGACGACCCAAAATCAACACCGGCCGCTCCCTATAAAATTGTGAACAACAACTACTCCATCCTTGATGTTGCCGATCTTGTAATGTTAGATCCCGTAGGTACTGGTCTAAGCATACCTATAGGAAAAGCCAAGTTTAAGGACTTTTGGGGGGTAGACCAGGATATCAGGAGCCTTTCCCTATTCATCACACAATTTCTAATCCACAATGACCGCATGAACAGTCCCAAATTCCTCTTGGGAGAAAGCTATGGGACCTTTAGGAACGCTGGCTTAATGAATACCCTATTGAACCAGGGTGTTGCCATGAACGGTGTTATAATGGTCTCTGCAGTGTTTGACCTTAGGACCTTACTATTCCCTCCCAATGACGACTTGCCGTATATAGTTCATTTTCCTACCTATGCCGCTACGGCATGGTATCATAATAAAATAGCCGACAAACCGGAAAATGTATTTGAGTACCTAAAGACCGTAAGATCCTTTACCGAAAATGAGTACACCCCCGCCCTGTTTAAAGGAGATCAGATTTCCGAAAATGAAAAAGCCAACATTGCCTCGAAACTGGCTTACTATACCGGCACAAATACAGATTACTGGCTAAAAGCAGATCTAAGGGTAGATGCCTCTGAATTTTTTGCTGAATTTTTACGGGAAAATGGTGAAATAGTAGGAAGATTGGATTCCAGATTTACGGGAATAAATCAAGATCTATTATCCCAGGAAGGAAGCCATGACCCTCAAAGTTTGGCTATTTCCCCTGCATATATAAGCGGGTTTTTAGATTATTTTTACGGCGACTTAAAAGTGAATAAAAATTTATTGTACTCCATCACAGCGGGCCGAAGGGATGGATTTAAATGGGATTGGACCCATAAAGGAAATGAACGGTGGGGCACTTCGGCGGCAATTAATACCGGAATTGATATGGCCACGGCACTTTCTCGAGATCCCAACATGAAAGTTCTTGTACTGAACGGCATATACGACCTGGCCACGGTTTTCTATGGAGTGGAACATAGCATCAACCACTTGGGCCTTACGAAAGAAATCAAGGATAACATTACGATGGAATATTATGAGGCGGGCCATATGATGTATACCCACAAACCTTCGATGGAAAAATTCAAGAAAGACGTTTCCCAGTTTATACTAAACGCATCAAAATAAAAGGCAAAAAGTCGTCCAAATAATAAACCCATTTAATTTTAAATGGGCTGAAGCATTATGTATTAGGACGACTATGTCCTATTTCCATTCAAAATCGCCATTTTCAATGGACCAATCATTACCAAAAAATCCTGCACACTTTACGGCAGAAGTTCCTTGGTCCAAAACAGTTTCGTCAAAAAGCATTAAATCTGGAAATGTAGTTCCGTTCACCAAATAATGGTTGGCATAGGCCGCTTTCATTCCCAGAAGTCCCGTAGCAGTTACCACACCAACACTGGCCACGTCACTATCAGCCCTAGGAACTATAAAATACAGGCCCCAATTGCCGCCACTGATACTTCTACTTCCGAAATTTAATTTATTATTGAATACTTGGACCGGACTATCCTTTAATAATTTATCCCATGCGGCATTATTATTTTTATTACCGTAGACCACAATATTTCTATTTGGGTATTCCTTGGCGGAGAAGTCAATATCAGCAACCAATTCAATATTGCCATTGGCCTTGTACCAGAAAGTATCAGCATCGAACCTAGCCTTATTATAGTACCAGTCATTCTCGGCCTGTGACCCTTTGGTAGCATAAACAAAGGCCACATCGTTTCTAAAGGCATCCTTAAACCCTCCATTCCTATGTGGACCTTTTTCTTCCATAGAGGGATTGGATACAATTTTCCATTCCCCATCCATTACCTTAAAAAATGTTTTTTCTTTGGATGAAATGCTAATTTCTTTACCGTTTAGTTCAATACCCTTGATTTCGCCCGGCAATTGGGAGAGATCTATTTCCAGTAAGGACACATTTTTGGTGTCTACCTTAAAATCGGGGTCCCATGTGAAGTCAAAGGAACTAACCTCAAAAGGAACTTGTTGTTGGTGTATGGAAATAAAATGGGAAGAAGAAGATACTCCAGGTGAACCCGTACTGAACTCCAATTTTTTAATGTCCTGGACCTCTGGAATGGTCCGTTTTTCAAAGAGGTTAAAAATTGGTTCCCAATCTACACTATGGTCCCCATACCAATGCGTTCCTCCTGGATATTCGTAATAGGTGAAATCAGGGTGAAATGTACCCAATCGCTCCCTCATATCACGGGCAATGGATGTAGGAACTACATTATCCTTTTCACCATGTAGCACGTACACTCCGTGGTGTAGATAATTTCGAATTAATTTCAAAGTCCTACTGGGCGTACCAGCTCTTTCTATAATGTTTTCGACCGCCGTAGGAACCACCTCTGCTGTCATTCGCTCGAACATTTTGGGTGTAATTCCATATCGGGTTCTTTGCTCCTCGGTAAGTTCAGCAATTCTCTCGGAACGCCCCCCTCTGTACAACAACAAATCAGGATATCCGGCACAGGGCGCTATTGCCGCAAAATGGTCGGGGTAGGTCGCACCTAAATACCATGTGCCATGCCCGCCCATGGAATGTCCGGTTAGGTAAATTTTACTATTGTCCGGTTTAAAAAGTTTTTTGCTATCTGCCAATACTTCCATTGCATCCATTCGCCCCCAATCTTCCCAAGCAAATCCAAACGGTCGCCTGTTCGTTGGAGCAACCAAGTTTCCCCAATCCTTTTGCTTATAGGCATTAGCCTGGTTCACAGCTTCCACGGATGCCCCGTGTACCGAAAGAAATAGTGCAGCACCTTCAGCCTTTCCGCTTTTGTCCGGGGCTACACTGTAATACTGTACACTGTTATCAATATTACTTATAAAGGTTCTCTTATGATGTTTAAATTTGGATTTCACATTTAAGGATAAAGTTTCATTGGAAACCAATTGTCCATTCTTTTGTTTCAACTGTAAATCGACATTCACATGTTCGTAAGTGGAATCCAAGGTTGTAGATGGAATGGAAAAAGGAATTTTATACACTGAAAAAGGTGGAATATCGGAAACCACTGTCGTAAGTTCCTTTTCATTGACCTTAGCCACTATAGCATAATCCTTTACCCAATTTTCAGTAGCATTTACAACTCTAATAGCAGCCTTATAATCCTTATTTTCCTCTATTAAGAGGTCTGGAACAGTTAAGTCGCGAGTAGTAAATTGAACTGTGGTTTTGGGCTCTAATAATCGCGCCCTTATCCTAGAAAAACGGCCAACCTTCAACACGAAAACATTATTCCCTTTTTGTAATTTTAAAGGGATAAGGTTCCAGCCAAAATCATAGTGATCGCCTTCATAAGGATATCCGTTAATGGATGCCAACGAATGTCCCGAAGCTTCAAATAAAACCGTTTTTTCGGATCCTGAACTATAGGTTAGATATACATACCCTGATCGTAGATCCCTACCCGAAAAGCTATTGGTACTGTCTACCTTTATTTCACTCCATTTTAATTCCTGTCCCAAATAATCAATATCGAATACTTCTCCATTTGAGACATTCTTTGTTGGATTCATTAGGAATTGGTCAAATACCGGGTCAACGGGAAATGTTGACGACTCAAAACCGAAACTCGGAATGGTCAAGACTAGAGCTTTGTTAAATACATGAATCACTTTTCCTTCATGAATATCCTCAACCTTTTCCTTGCCAAAATATTCTACTATATTTCCGGTACGTTGTTGACCAATAAGACAGGAAGGGATAACAAGTACCATCGCCAAAACTAAAGCACTTTTCTTACATAAATTCATCATGAAAAAATTGATTAAGGAATTAAAACATTAATTTCCATAATTAGTTTGCCCTAACACAAGAATTTAGACCAACAACAACCTACCGAAGCTAAATGAAGAGTTATTTTCATATAAAGGCTCCTCAATTCTTGAGCCTTGAACTTAAAATAAGGCAAAAAAAAACCTTCGTAAACGAAGGTCCAATATTTTGCACATATAAAATCTATTCCTTTTCCTTGGAAGCTTCTTCAGTTTCTTCCACATCGGCATACTCTGTAATACCGTGCTCATGTAGCAAATTGTACCACTGAACGATCTTTTTTATATCACTGGCATATACCCTATCCTCATCATAGTTGGGAAGTACCTCGAACAAGTATTCTTCAAGTTTTATTTTATCATCCTTATGACTGACCGCGGTTTTTCCACCCTCTTCCTTTGCCTTGATCTTTTCAAACACCTCTTTTAAAGGAACTTCCTCTTCCAAGGTATAAATTGCAATCTCAGATAAGACACTTACGTTGTTCTTAAAACTAACGGTAACTTTCTTACCATCCAACAGGGATTCGGCAACAAAACCCGAACGCGTCTGAGTTAACAACTTAAAAAGACCTGGTTTACCTGCAATTGATAATATTTTATTTAAACTCATCTGTTATTTTAATTTCAGCCGCAAATATGCTACTTTTTGTTTATAATAGAAATTGTTTTAACGTGCTTTTTTCATGTTGGGAAAACGCATTCTGTATTCCACCTTTATCTTTCCCTTGGAAATATTGGTCAACCTGCCTTTTAATAGTCTCTTTTTTAAAGAGGATAATTTATCGGTAAACAATATTCCCTCTATATGGTCATATTCATGTTGAATCACCCTTGCCAAAAGACCATCAAAAGTTTCCGTATAGGATTTAAAACTCTCGTCCATATAGGAAATGGTTATGGTATCCTTTCTGGAAACGTCTTCCCTTACATCGGGAATGCTAAGACATCCTTCATTAAAAGCCCATTCCGTACCCGTTTCTTCCTTTATTTGGGCATTAATAAAAACTTTCTTAAACCCTTTAAGTGCATTTTGTTCTTCCTCTGTAAGGTCTTCGTCATCCGAAAATGGAGTGGTATCCACTAAAAACAACCTAATGGGAAGTCCTATTTGGGGTGCAGCCAAACCTACCCCATTGGCATTATACATGGTATCCCACATGCTGGATAATAGTTCTTCCAATTTTGGATAATCCTTATCTATATTATCCGCTACTTTCCGGAGTACCGGATCTCCATATGCAACTATAGGTAATATCATACTATTGTTTTCTATTTAAATATGCCTGAAGGATTATGGTGGCACTAATTTCATCAACTAAAGCCTTATCCCTTCTTTGCTTTTTATTAAGGCCACTGTCTATCATGGTCTGAAACGCCATTTTAGAGGTAAATCGCTCGTCCTGTCGCTCTACCGGTATCTTCGGAAAAACACCTTGTAAAGTTCTCAAAAAGGGCTTAATTAATTCCTCGGATTCGGAAGGAAGATTATTCATTTGCTTTGGCTCGCCAATCACGAATCTTTCAACTTTCTCCTCTTCAACATACTTTCTAAGGAAATTCAAAAGTTGCTTTGTCTCAACAGTGGTTAGGCCAGAGGCTATTAATTGCAACTCGTCCGTTACAGCTATTCCCGTTCTCACCTTCCCATAATCCAATGCTACAATCCTTCCCACATAAATTTTTTGCAAAAATAAGAGATAAATTGTTATATGTGCAAAAACAAAAGGTTAATTACCTACTAGCACTTATATTTGCTAAAATTTGAATTATTAAAGATGAAAGAACTAAGAAAAACAATAGAAACCGCTTGGGAGAATCGAGAACTACTAAAAGAAATCCCAACCCAAAATGCAATTCGTGAAGTCATAGATCTTTTGGATAACGGAAAATTACGCTGTGCAGAACCTACCACTGAGGGTTGGCAGATAAATGAATGGGTAAAAAAAGCGGTGGTACTATATTTTCCAATACAAAAAATGGAAACCCTTGAAGCGGGGATCTTTGAATACCACGATAAAATGCCATTAAAGAGAGGGTATGCCGAAAAAGGCATTCGTGTTGTTCCCAATGCAGTTGCAAGACATGGATCATATATTTCCGCAGGTACCATCCTAATGCCAAGCTATGTAAACATTGGTGCCTATGTAGATGAGGGTACAATGGTAGATACTTGGGCAACGGTAGGTAGTTGTGCCCAAATTGGTAAAAATGTTCATCTTAGTGGTGGTGTTGGAATCGGTGGAGTGTTGGAACCATTACAAGCCGCTCCGGTGATAATAGAGGACAATGCCTTTATAGGTTCAAGATGTATTGTTGTTGAAGGTGTTCGCGTTGAAAAAGAGGCCGTTTTGGGAGCCAATGTGGTACTTACAGCCTCTACAAAAATTATAGATGTTACAGGTGACAAACCTGTAGAAAGAAAAGGTTTGGTACCTGCCAGATCGGTTGTAATTCCTGGTAGTTATACCAAGAAGTTTCCTGCTGGGGAATTTCAAGTACCCTGCGCACTGATTATTGGCACCAGAAAGGAGAGCACCAATAAAAAAACTTCCCTAAATGATGCCTTAAGGGAATATGATGTTGCCGTTTAATTATAAAAAATGAAATCGATTCTTGTAGACGCATGGAATACATTTGTTACGGAAAATGGAATAGACCAGGATTTGAAAAAACTATTGGATACTTTTCCAAATCCGAAAATCATTTTAACAAATGCCGATCCACAAGAATGTATCAGGTATGGAATTGTAAATATGCCTTATGAGGTTTTTAGTTTGGAACATAATCCCAACAAAACCGATAAGGCATATTACATAAGAATGTTGGAATTTTATAATTTGGATCCAAATGATGTTATCTATTTTGAACATAACTTAGAGGCCGTAAATTCTGCAATATCCGTGGGCATAAATACTTATCACTACAAAAAAGAGGACAGTCTTATTGAGTTGCATTCATTCCTGAAAATTAATCTAGTATAACCCCATCATGGCCTATAACATTACACTTGAAGGAAAAAACAAAGTTATAGCCGAAAGAATGCTACAAAATGTAGCCACTATTTTCAAAAATTGCAACATTGATTATTGGATTGAAGGAGGTACTTTATTGGGTATAAGAAGGGAGAACCGACTTTTGCCTTGGGATAATGACATTGATGTTTCTATAAATCAAGATCAAATAGACAAACTGGACGATTTTTATACCGAATTGAAGAAAGCGGGATATAGAGTAAGAACAAGATACTTTGATAGCACCTATGAGTTTTTCGCAAAGGATGCAATAAGAATGATAAAAATAAGGGAAAAACGATTTTTTGGTCTTTTGAAAGGAGCGGTTTGTTTGGATGTTTTTATAAAGTATCCGAAAAACGGGAATAGTTACTGGCAAATCGACAATAAAACCAAGTGTGTACCCAGCAAGTTCTACCAAACCTTTGGAAACATTAAATTTAAGGGGTTTGTTTATAACATTCCCGCACTTACGGATGAGTATCTTACCTATAGGTATGGGGATTGGCAAAAACCGGTGAAGGATTGGGACACCTCAAAGGACGATAACGCAATAGCCTAAGACACTACTTCCTGCAATTGCAATGTTTCTTTTAAAATAGTACTGCTAACATTGGCCGTATAGGTAACATATTCTACAGGGCAAGTCGTTTGTGGAAATCTGCCTTTCCAATCATCACCCACAGAAATGGCATCTATGTCATATTCATCCACTATACGTTGCTTATTTTTATCTACCTGCGGAATAACCTCATCAACATAGCTAATGGCCTTGACCAACTTCATTCTTTCCTCGAACGGAATAACTGGCAATCTACCTTTTTCCTTTAATATAAGTTCATCTGTGGAAACACCTACAATCAAATGGTCGCACATGCCTTTAGACTTTTTTAGAATATTGAGGTGCCCATAATGAAATATGTCAAAACAACCCGAAGTATACATTTTATTGTACTTTTTGGTCTTTTTGCCATACTTCACTTTTATACCTAGAGTATTTCCTTTTTTTAGTTTAATGACATAATCTTTATTGTCAAAGAAAACACTAATGTTTTTAACTATATCCAGCATTTCCATCAAGGCTCCCTCAAATTCGGACTTGCAGCTTATGGATAATTTTACATTATCATCTGGATCGCTGTTAAAATTCCAATTTGGATACTTTGAAGATAAAATATTTAGATATAACTCAGTCATTTATTTACAAACCAATTGATTAGTACAAAAAGGATCAAAGGTAGTAAACGTTTACAGTTATAATTTATTATGCCCAATTATTTATTCGTTGCCCTTATCAACACCACGATTTATGAAGTTATGATAAAAAACGGCCTAATAAATTATGAACCAGCCCAGGACATTATGCTCCAAATTCTGTGTTCTTTCCTAAAAAATCCTAATACTTCCAATAATTCCTGAAGTAACTTTAATCCTGTAGGTGAACAACCTTAGTACCGCCAGTAACATTATTGACATACTATATTGGCCTTTTATTTGTTATATAATAGGTAACCTCCTTATAGATTTTGGTGATTTCAACGCAACTATTTCCATAAACACTATCTATTAAGTGGTAAAAATTTCGATTACATGCTAGATCAAAGAGAAAAAATATCAGCCCTAATCATCACTTATAATGAAATGGGGTATATTGAAAAATGTATAGACTCCATTGAATTTGTAGATGAAATTATAGTTGTAGACTCGTATAGTACGGATGGCACATACCAATATCTGAACAACCATCCGAAGGTTAATGTGATTCAACATGAATTTGATAATTATACGGCACAAAAATCCTATGCGCTAAAACAAGCTACACATGATTGGGTTCTTTTCCTGGATGCCGATGAAGTAGTTACAGAAGAATTAAGGAAGGAAATCATTTGTAAGGCAAAGAAAGAGTCTGAACATTGTGCTTACTGGTTTTACAGAAAATTCATGTTCCAAAATAGGCCACTACGCTTTAGCGGATGGCAAACCGATAAAAATTACCGGCTTTTCAGAAAAAGTAAGGCCCAATTTGCCAAAGAGAAAATAGTTCATGAAACCCTTGTCGTCAATGGCACTTCTGGAATATTACAGCAAAAACTAGTGCACTTTTGCTACAAGAACTATGAAGATTATAAGTATAAAATGCTTAAATACGGGCGTTTAAAAGCTAAGGAAGCCCATAAAAAAGAAAAAAAATTCAATTATCTACTTCTAGTTCTTAAACCTTTTTGGAAGTTTTTCAATCATTACATTATTAGATTGGGAATACTCGATGGAAAAAAAGGAATTACGATATGCTATTTAAACGCATTGGGCGATTTTGAAAGGTACAAGGAACTACAGCGTTTGGGGAAAAAAGAAAAAATGGCCTATTTTTTGGTCAAATCATAATTGAATTTGCTTTACATCTGGCAACATCTTTCCGTAAATTACCATAAACTTTCTTCTCCGTTATATATTCGCCTTAAAGGCATTATTGCCATATTCAACGTTACGGATTTTTGAATTCACAGTACTATCTACATCAACCATTCTCCGAAATAACAAGTACTGCTATTACTCCTATGGAAGGCGTACTGTTCATCACCCTTAAAAATTATAAACCATTATTTACATATCTTTGCCCCCACCCTTATCTTTGCAAGAGGTTATGGTTAAAAAAATATAGGACCTGTCCAGATCTGGACCAGTCATTAAATTAATAATAAAATTCATGAAAATTGTCATTTTAGCAGCGGGTATTGGATCAAGACTTGGAAACCCTTTTCCTAAACCTCTAACACCTTTAAAGAATGGAAAGTGTATCATGGAGATGCAGGTAAACAACCTGGAGGTAACCTTTAATATTCATGACATAAATGTTGTTGTTGGTTTTAAAAAGGACCTGATAATGGAACGTTTTCCTGAACTCACCTATATTTATAACCCTTTTTTCGATCAGACCAATACATCCAAAAGCCTATTAAAAGCCCTTAAAAAAAACAGGGATAAATCTGTGCTTTGGCTTAATGGCGATGTTGTTTTTGACGTAAGACTATTTTCTGTTTTAAAACCATATATTGATAAAAATCAATCATTTGTTGCTGTGAACACCAGTAAAGTGGCGGATGAGGAAGTAAAGTACACTTTAAGGGAAAACTATATTGACAAGTTGTCCAAGACCGTAAAAAATGGACTTGGAGAGGCAGTGGGCATTAATTTCATTGCTTCCAAAGACATTAATAGTTTTATAGATAGGCTGGAAGAATGTGATGACAATGATTATTTTGAAAGAGGATTGGAAATTTCAATAGAAAAAGACGGATTAAAAATTAGTGCTGTCGACATTTCAGAATTCGATTGTATGGAGGTCGACTTTAAGGAGGATTTGGAAAATGCCAATACCCTATTCCAGAAATGAAGATAATTTTATTTTGCCAAAATGCCTATGCCTTTGGTATCCTTTCCCCAATTCGGGATGTACTTCTGGAACAAGACCATGACTTTCTTTGGTACATATCCGGGAAACTTCTGGATAATTTTCCCTATAAAAATGAGGCGTATACAGTAAGCACTTTAGATTTACAGCTCTATAAAAGCGATGCCATTTTTGTTCCAGGCAATGAAGTCCCCTATTATATTCGCGGACTCAAAGTCCAGGTCTTTCACGGACTGGCCGGTGAAAAGAAAGGACATTTCCGAATACGGCACTACTTTGATCTTTATCTTACACAAGGACCTTATTTCACTGATAAATTCAATGAATTAAAAAAAATACACAGAAATTTTGATGTCATAGAAACCGGCTGGCCAAAATTGGACGTGTACAGCTCAGAAAAAAATAGATACGACTTTGAAAAGAAGGCCATACTGCAGCAATACAATACGGACAAGATTGTCCTCTACGCACCTACCTTCTCTCCTAGCCTTACTTCTGCACCCTTTCTATTAAAGGAAATAAAAGATCTCGCAGAGAAAACAGGCTACATTATCTTCATTAAGTTCCATGATCTTATGGATCATAAGTGGATAAGGGCATACAGAACATTGGCCAATGAAATCCCAAACGTACTTTTCAAGGACGACAAAAATATTATTAAATCGCTCCTCCAAGCTGATATATTGATAAGTGACACCTCATCTGTTATTTACGAATTTATTCTATTAAACAAGCCTGTAATATCTTTTAGAAATATAGCGGAAAAGGTATTGTGGGACAATTCAAAATCCTATACGGGACTCACCAATAAGGTTTTGGATAATTTTCATCTGGACCCCCATGCTGCGGAAAGAGCTTATATAAACATGCAATTTCACCCTTATCAGGACGGAAAGTCAGCCCTACGTATGGTGAATGCTGCAAAAAAACAAATTGAAACCAATGGGGTGCCCGAAGAAAGAAAACTATCCTTGGCGCGGAGACTCAAAATTAATTCCATGTTTGGGAAGCCTATATTGAATCCCTTTAATGGTGAAAAAAATAATAAGATTTCTGCAATTCTTATTACGTTCAATGAAGATATACATATTAATGCAGTTTTAGAAAATGTAAAGTTTGCAGATGAAATTATCGTTGTGGATTCCTATAGCACGGATGGAACCATCGAAAAAATCAAGGAACATCCAAATGTTAAGTTAATTCAACGCCCCTTTGTTAATTATACGGACCAAAAATCATATGCCTTGGAACAGGCAACCAATGATTGGATCCTTTTTTTGGATGCGGATGAGCGCGTCCCTGATCGCTTAAGAAATGAAATCTTGGAAACCGTTAATTTAACTGAACCCACAGCAGATGCCTATTATTTTTATAGAATCTTTATGTTCAAAAATAAGGTTCTACGCTTTAGTGGGTGGCAAAGGGATAAAAATTATAGGCTCTTTAAAAAGAGTAAAGTTCATTTTACCCAAGATAGAATTGTCCACGAAACCTTGGTTGTAGATGGACAGTCCGGTGTACTCAAAAACAAACTGATACATTACTCCTATAAGAATTATGAAGACTATAAGGGCAAGATGATAAAATATGGGCAAATGAAAGCTGTAGAGGAGTTAAAAAAAGATTATTCCCCAAATTTGTACCACTTTATATTTAGACCATTTTACAAATTTTTTAATCATTATATCCTACGATTTGGTGTTCTTGATGGCAAAAAGGGTCTGATCATATGCTATCTAAATGCATTGGGGGTATACTCCCGATACAAGGAATTAAAACGATTGCGGAATTTAAGGTAACAGTCAATTATGAAAGATATTCTTTCCGAGGTAAACCAATGTTTTGATATCCTAACTAAGGGAGGCCTTATTTTATACCCCACGGATACTGTGTGGGGCATTGGTTGTGACGCTACAAATGAAGAGGCTGTAGAAAAAATTTACGCCCTAAAAAAAAGATCTAATACAAAAACTATGATCTGTTTGGTGGCGAACGATTTTATGCTGGAACAACATGTTAACAAAGTACCGGAACTGGCCTATGACATTATAGACCTATCTACCAAACCAACCACCATAGTCTATGAATCGCCTAAGGGTATAGCCAAAAATTTAATTGCACAGGACAATACTTTGGCCATTAGGGTGGCTACGGATCAGTTCTGTCAGTATCTAATAAAGAAATTTAAGAAACCCATCGTATCCACTTCTGCCAATATTGCCGGGGAACCAACTCCCAATAGTTTCAAAGAAATACACGATGAGATTTTAAAAGGTGTAGACTATATAGTAAATTTGGACCGCGATAAAATTAAAAGTACCCCATCATCCATTATTATGCTCGGTAGTGATGGTACCGTAAAAGTGATCCGAGAATAAGAATGACGAACAGAAACCACGAAGAAGCCTTAATCAACCCAATATTTTCTACCATTTCGGATGCAGCTAAGGAACTCTCATTAGATTCCTATGTTATCGGAGGCTTTGTAAGGGACTATCTATTGCGAAGGGGAACACCAAAGGATATCGATATTGTTGCCATAGGCAGTGGAATTGAATTGGCCAAATTGGTAGCTAATAAATTACCAGGAAGCTCGGAAGTAAGCGTCTTTAAGAATTTTGGAACGGCAATGATCAAATTTCAGGACATTGAAATTGAGTTTGTTGGGGCTAGAAAGGAAAGTTACCACCGTGACAGTAGAAAACCGGTAGTTGAAAATGGCAGCTTGGAAGATGACCAAAAACGAAGGGATTTCACAATTAACGCCTTGGCCATTTCCCTCAATTCTAGAGACTACGGACAGCTTCTAGATCCTTTCGACGGTATTGGGGATTTGAAAAGACAGCTGATTAGAACTCCATTGGACCCTGATATTACGTATTCCGATGACCCATTGCGAATGATGCGTGCCATAAGGTTTGCCACTCAATTAAACTTTATAATCCATCCTGAATCTTTACAAGCCATTGTGGACAATAAGGAGAGAATTAATATTATTTCCAATGAACGCATCGTTGATGAATTACATAAAATTTTGGCCAGCACCAAACCCTCTCTCGGGTTTTCCCTGCTTCATGAAACAGGTCTATTGCCCTTTATTATGCCGGAATTGGTGGCTTTGGAAGGCATAGAGGAAATTGAAGGACAACGCCACAAGGATAATTTTTGGCACACTTTGGAGGTCGTAGATAATATTTCCCTAAACACAGAAAATGTTTGGCTACGTTGGGCCGCACTTTTACATGATATAGGCAAGGCACCCACCAAAAAATTTGACAAAAAAATAGGTTGGACATTCCATGGACACGAATTTATTGGGTCTAAAATGGTCTACAAACTTTTTAAGCGCCTAAGGTTGCCCTTAAACGAAAAAATGAAATTTGTTCAGAAGATGGTGTTAATGAGTTCCAGGCCCATTGTGCTCTCTGAGGATTTTGTAACGGACTCGGCAGTAAGAAGGCTTATTTTTGACGCAGGAGAGCATGTGGAAGACCTAATGACCCTTTGTGAAGCGGATATTACTACCAAGAATCCCAAAAAGCAAAAGAGGTATAGAAATAATTTTAAAAATGTCCGTCAAAAAATCGAAGAGGTAGAAGAAAGGGATCATGTAAGAAATTTTCAACCCCCCATTAGTGGAGAGGAAATCATGAAAACTTTCAACCTTAAACCTTCCAAGGAAATAGGTATGATTAAGGAGGCTATAAAAGAAGCCATATTGGAAGGGGAAATTCCCAATGAGTACAATGCAGCTTACACCTTAATGTTGCAAAAAGGAAAAGATATGGGTCTTAAGGGGAATTAAAATTACCTTCGCATTTGAAGTTATAAAAATCACCCTATTTATCTTAAAATTAAGACTTATTCAGACTATATTTCTGATAAAAGAGTGGTAATTTTGCACTGTTCTTTCAAATATCCAAATGCAGAATAAATTTACAAAAATCGCCAAAATCTCTTTGGTTTTGGTCTACTTGGTAATTGTGGCCGGAGCTGTTGTAAGAATGACCGGTAGTGGTATGGGATGCCCGGATTGGCCCAAATGTTTCGGATATTATATCCCCCCCACGGATATTGCAGAATTGCAATGGCAGCCAAAAAAAGAATTCAAAAAAGGTCAGGTAATTATTGTTGAAGAATCCTTATGGGTAGCCAGGGAGAATTTTAGTACAACCACAGAATATAATGCCAATAATTGGGTGCCATATACGAAGCACGACTACGCAATTTTTAATCCTCTCCATACATGGACCGAATTCATTAATAGGTTATTTGGAGCACTTGCAGGACTTGGAACCTTAATGATGGCCATTGCCTCATTTACCTATTGGAAAAAACGAAGAACCATCACAATACTTTCATGGCTAGTTGTATTCGCAATGGGTTTCCAAGCATGGCTTGGGGCCACAGTCGTGTACTCTGTTTTGGCTCCGGCCAAAATAACTATTCATATGGTAATGGCTTTGGTTATAGTTGCGATGATACTGTACTTGATACACACCACCAACAATAAGATGAAGTCTTTAAAACCCGACAAAATTACAAGGAACTTTATGATATTGGTTCTTTCAACCACCTTGGTCCAAATTGTTTTGGGAACACAAGTAAGACAATTTGTTGATTTGCAAACCGACCTTTATGGTGAAAATGCACCTGGTCTATGGTTAAGTAATGCAACGCTCCCCTTTTATATACATCGCTCGTTTTCCATAATCGTAGTCCTGTTAAACCTTTTACTTGCCATAAGGATTTACAAATTAAACCTTGGTTATACCAAAATAAATTGGGTTTTGGCACTCTTACTCTTGGAAATTATTTCGGGAATGGCCATGTATTATCTCGATTTCCCTTTTACTACCCAATCCTTTCATCTTGTATTGGCGGCAGTTTTATTTGGTTTTCAGTTCTATTTGGTTTTGGAAGCTTTAAATGCTTTTAAAACCATCAAAACTTTGTAACTTTGCCACCACAAAAAAAGGACCCAATGATATATAAAATAAGGATCATTCTAGATGCCGAAGAAGATATTTTTAGGGATATAGAAATAGAGGGAATCAATACCATGGAAGACCTTCACAATGCCATTACCCAGGCTTTTGGTTTTTTAGGAAATGAAATGGCCTCTTTCTATACCTGTGATGAAGAGTGGAAACAGGACGAGGAAATTGCTTTGTTCGATATGAGCGAAAGTGGCTCCGATGTCCGCTTAATGAACGAAATTCTGTTGCAGGACATTCTTACAGAACATTCGCCCAAACTCATATATGTTTATGACTTTTTAAGCATGTGGACCTTCTTTGTGGAATTGGCCGATATTGTTGAAAAAGAAGACGGGAAGGCCTATCCCAATACACTTTTTAGTTTTGGTGAAGTACCGGACTCCCCACCGGAAAAAACGTTTGAGGCCGATGAAAACGAATTTGATTTTGACAACACTTTGGACAATTACGAAGATTTGGATTTTGATGAGAACTGGAACTAATAATTCCAATTGCGATGAACAGGGACAGTTAATGGATTTGATTGAGCCTGTACCCGGTCCACTGGAAAAAAACAACTAACTTAACTTCTTAATTGAGACTTAAGTACAAAATAACCTTTTAAATTATTTCCTAAATCTATGATTAATTTATACCCTACCCAAATTGAAACCATATCCATACATCGTGTGGGCAACAAAAATAAAAGCGAAGGTATTTTTCTCTCAGAAGAACCATTTTCCCTGAACGATGAAACCACGGGGCTTCTAAAAGAATATTTTTTTAAACCATTTAGGGAGAAGGAGGAAAATTACTATTATTTCTCCAATGAGGCAGATGTCGAATTTAATGAAGTATTCAAAATTGTTAGCGATATTTTCGATGAGCCCAGCAGCCTACATGCCAATTCAAAAAAAATAGCTACTCAGTTATTTGACCAGTCCAACCACCCACATATCAAGAGCGGGGAAGTTTACGTTGCCTATCTTACCGATCTAATGCTGGACAATGTAAAGGTGAACGCCGTGGGCATATTTAAAAGTGAGCTTAAGCACGATTTCCTTCAATTTCAGGAAAAGGGAAATAGTCTGGATATTCTGGTCCAACAAGGCATCAATATTAATAAATTGGATAAGGGGTGTTTAATTTTTAATACCAATAAGGAAGAAGGTTATAAGGTGCTTTCAGTAGACAGCAATCGTTACGACACCAAATACTGGTTGGAAAACTTTTTAGGGGTTGATGCCCTGTCGGATGATAATTTTAAAACCAAAAACTATTTAAAATTCTGTCAAAACTTTGCCAAGGATGTGGTTTTGCCAGCCGAAGACAAACAGCAGGAAGTTTTGTTTATGAACAGGGCGGTAAATCATTTTGCAAAAAATGATGCCTTTGAAGAAACCAATTTCTTGAACGAGGTCATGGAGAATCCAGATCTGATACCGGAATTTAAGCACTATAAAGTTGAAAAGGGTCCTAAATACAGTATAGAGGACGTCTCTACGTTTGACATTGCCAACAAAGCCGTTTCCGACGCCAGAAAAAAAATAAAGAACGTTATCAATTTGGATACCAATATTCAGATCAAACTGGATTTTATCAATCCTGAATCTGCCCAAAAATTTGTCGAGAAAGGTTGGGACGAAGAACGGCAAATGTATTATTACCTAGTCTATTTTAACAAGGAACAGAAAAGTTAGGCATTAAATTTGCCCACTCGTAACTAGGATAATAGGAACTGGACCCTAGTCCTTAAAAACCAGATCAGGCCTTGGATCAATATTGATCCAAGGCCTGATCTGGTTTTAATTTACAAGGAATATTACAGTCGATATTCAAACTAAGGTCACTACGGAGCAGGGAATAAAAATCCGCCTAAAATAAAAGATATCAAATATTTATCCTGTTCTCAATAATCTGCTTCATACTAACATCCTGATAGTTTCTTTTCACAAAATCCAAGGCCAGGGCCAATACTTCTCCCATGGTCTTACAGGTTTTAAAATCGATATCTCCTGTTAAGTCTTGAATATGTACGGCCAAGGCGGCTATGTTCTCCTCATTGGATATTTTATCCATCTTAACAATAGAAATCAATCGCTTGATACGGTTTCCGGAACTCAATATTCTTTTGGCCACTATGGAACGTTCTTCAATCTTGTATTGATCCACAGAATTACGCTGTAACTTTTCCTTTACCAACATGACCATTTCATAATTTTCTTTAAAAAATTGAGGCCTGTACACCTTCAATTTTCCCTCATAACACTGTTGGTCAAAATCTATAGCCCTTATTTTGTATACTACATGGTCAAAATCATGGGTGGGAACAATAACGTAATTATAAGATCGCATATCACCCAAAAGTCGGATCATGCAGCGTTCATTAAACTTTACAAACTCCTTTGCCAACTGCGATTTTTCCGATTCGGTACATTTTGGCAAAAAATCCTTTATAAATACATCACCGGGAATACCGGCGATATGTTCCTCTATCAAAGTATCACCATATACCAAGAAGTTAAGATTATATGGAGATAACATATGTTCCAATTCCAGGCCATAAATCCTGGAGGCATCCGTCTTTTTTACATAAAAATAGGTGAAATTGTCGTTCAGTATATTCCTAACCTTGATTCTAAATGGTTTGGAGTTCCCAAAGGTGCAGTAATCAACGGCATCAACATTTAAAAATGGAAAAATGCTATCACTTCCATCGGAATGAAGAATGGAATACACTTTTTTAAGACTGATATCTATCTCTATCCTATCGAACTCGCTATAATAAACACGGACCCAAAGTGTATCCTCATCATTGGAATCGTATACAACTATAGACCCGGAAAAACGCAACAGGTCCTCGTAGAAAATTGGGATTTCAATTTTTCTACTGTAGTGCTCTAAATAGGCATCCAATTTTTTGTTGACCGGAAATGCAGGCTTTTTCTTGGACATTAATCTTTCAGACATGGAAAAAACTTTAATTTGTAACAAAATAACGATTTCTTCGTCAAGTAAGTACAAACAATCAAAAAAACTATCCTATTTTGGAAACTATACTTACCGTAAACAATCTCACCAAAAAGTTTGGATACCTGACAGCCGTAAAAGATCTTTCCTTTAATATTGAAAAAGGCAATGTTTATGGTATTTTAGGTCCTAATGGCAGTGGAAAATCAACCACCCTGGGAATAGTTCTGAATGTTGTAAATAAGACAGCAGGTGACTTTGCATGGTTTGGAGGTAACGTTTCTACCCACTCCGCACTAAAAAAAGTGGGTGCCATTATTGAACGCCCCAACTTCTACCCCTATATGACGGCGATTCAAAATCTTAAATTGGTCTGTAAGATCAAGGAAGTACCCGAGGATAAAATTGAGGAAAAATTGGAAATGGTTGGACTTTTGGAACGAAAGAACAGTAAGTTCCGGACCTATTCCCTTGGAATGAAACAGAGATTGGCCATAGCTTCGGCACTTCTCAATGATCCCGAAATATTGATTCTGGACGAACCTACCAATGGATTAGACCCCCAAGGAATACATCAGATAAGGGGAATCATAAAAAAAATTGCAGCTCAGGGCACAACCATTCTTTTAGCCTCGCATTTGTTGGACGAGGTGGAAAAGGTCTGCAGCCATGTAGTAATCCTACGAAAAGGAGAAAAACTCTATTCCGGACCTGTAGATGAAATGTTGACCAGCTATGGTTTCTTTGAATTAAGGGCCACGGATGAACCTGCATTGATGAACTTCCTTGGCAATCATGGCAGTTTTGGTTCCTTAAAACAGGAAAATGGCTTGATTACCGCAATTCTGAAGGAAGAAATGGATGCAAGTAGCCTAAATAATGACCTATTTAAAAACGGTATTGTGCTTTCCCATTTGGTAAAACGTAAAGCGAGTCTAGAAGAACAATTCCTCAGCCTGACAAACCATAACAAATAACTGCCAATGCTCTTAACCCAATAAAACTATGTTACGTTTATTACAGATAGAATTTATAAAATTATGGAACAATAATGCGAGTAGGGTTCTGATCATTTCCTACTTCGTCCTTATTCTTTGCATGGCATTAATTGCAGCCATCAAGTTTGATATAGGGCCAATTCAATTCCATGTTGCCGAGCAGGGTATTTTTAATTTTCCTTACATCTGGCATTTGAACACATGGATAGCCAGTGGATTGAAACTCTTTTTTGCCATCATTATTGTCTCCATGATGGCCAACGAATACAGCAATAAGACTTTAAAACAAAATTTGATAGACGGTCTTAGTAAAAAGGAATTTATTGCCTCTAAATTTATTACCGTTTTTGCCTTTTCTGTTATTTCCACTATTTTTGTTTTTCTAGTTTCACTAGTGTTGGGCCTCTTTTATTCTGATTTTACCGAACTATCGATTATATTTTCTGAATTGGAGTACTTATTGGCCTATTTCATTAAGTTGTTAGGTTTCTTTTCCTTTTGCCTTTTCCTAGGAATATTGGTTAAACGGTCTGCCTTTGCCTTGGGTTTTTTAATTATATGGTTTGCCATTGAAAATTTGGGTATTCGATTTCTAGTGTGGTGGTTGGCCGGTAAGGAAGCCTCTGCTTCCGCGATGAAATTTCTCCCCCTCGAGTCTATGGGCAACTTGATCAAGGAACCTATCTCAAGATTTAAGGCGGTACAAAGTATGGTAGAACAAGTTGGAGAAGAATTCCATAAAGACTATTCCGTCCATTTTTATGAGATTTTAATAGTTGGGTGCTGGACCTCAATTTTCATTTATCTTTCTTTTATCCTACTCAAGAAACGGGATTTATAAGCCTCATAACTGAAAAGTACCATGGCTTTTTCCGTCTCTTTTGCCTCTATCCCACAAAGAAGCACTAAGTGGGTCATAAATAGCTCCCAAAGAACCTTGGTATTGATCTCTATTTATTAATTTTAGGCCTTTAAGCGAACATATATCCACTTGCCCATGAATTTTCTTAGGGATTAATCCTGATAGATTTATGGGAGTTCCCAAATGCAATACAAGTGTATTGTAGCATTATCACAAGAAATATTTAGTAAATGAAATTTAAAGTTGTATCCGAATTTAAACCTACAGGTGATCAGCCCCAAGCCATAAAACAATTGAAAAAGGGCTTGGAATCCGATGAGCGTTACCAAACGCTTTTAGGGGTAACCGGCTCTGGAAAAACGTTTACCGTTGCCAATGTTATTGAACAAGTTCAACGGCCAACCTTGGTATTGGCACATAATAAAACCTTGGCAGCACAATTATACTCTGAATTTAAACAGTTTTTTCCCGAGAATGCAGTGGAATATTTCGTTTCCTACTATGATTACTATCAACCTGAGGCTTATATACCTTCAAGCGGCACCTATATTGAAAAGGATCTGTCCATAAATGAGGATATAGAAAAACTGCGTTTGAGTGCAACTTCATCCCTTTTATCCGGTAGGAGGGATATTTTGGTTGTGGCCTCGGTATCCTGTCTATACGGTATTGGGAATCCAGTGGAATTTCAAAAAAATGTCATTGGAATTCATAAAGACCAAGTGATTCCTAGAACCAAATTTTTACATCAATTGGTTCAAAGTCTTTATTCAAGAACCACTGCTGATTTTAGAAATGGCAATTTTAGGGTAAAAGGAGATGTAGTGGATGTTTTTCCGAGCTATGCAGACCATGCCTTTAGGATTCATTTTTTCGGGGATGAAATTGAGGAAATAGAGGCCTTTGACCCCTACAAGAACAAAATACTTGAAAAGTATCAACAGCTTAATATTTACCCGGCCAATATGTTCGTCACCTCCCCAGATGTACTGCAGAATGCCATTCACCTTATACAGGAAGATATGGTGCATCAGGTGGCGTATTTCAAAGAAATAGGAAAACACCTGGAAGCTAAGCGTTTGAAAGAACGAACGAACTTTGATCTGGAAATGATTCGGGAATTGGGGTATTGTTCGGGTATAGAAAATTATTCCAGGTATTTGGACGGTCGTGAGCCGGGAACCAGGCCGTTCTGTTTGTTGGATTATTTCCCAAATGACTATTTAATGGTGGTAGATGAAAGTCACGTTACCATTCCACAGGTACACGCCATGTATGGGGGTGACCGTTCCAGAAAGGAGAATTTAGTGGAGTATGGTTTTAGATTGCCTGCGGCCATGGATAACCGGCCTTTAAAATTTGAGGAATTTGAAGCCCTCCAAAATCAAGTTATATATGTAAGTGCCACTCCTGCCGATTACGAATTGCAGATGAGCCAAGGAGTATATGTGGAACAAGTGATAAGGCCGACAGGACTATTGGACCCCATCATTGAGGTACGTCCCAGCCTGAATCAAATTGATGACCTTATCGAGGAAATTCATCTGAGGGTGGAAAAAGACGAAAGGACACTGGTTACGACCTTGACCAAACGAATGGCAGAAGAATTGGCCAAATATTTGGCCAGAATAAATGTGCGTTGCCGATATATACATAGTGATGTGGATACTTTAGAGAGAGTGGAAATAATGCAAGACCTGCGCAAAGGTGTTTTTGATGTACTCATAGGCGTAAACTTACTTAGGGAAGGTCTTGATTTACCTGAGGTCTCCTTAGTGGCAATACTGGATGCCGACAAGGAAGGTTTTCTAAGAAGTGCAAGATCATTGACCCAGACCGTGGGTCGCGCAGCCAGACATCTGAATGGTAAGGCCATAATGTATGCTGATAAAATTACCAACAGCATGCAAAAAACAATCGACGAAACCAACTATAGGCGTGAAAAACAAGCCACCTATAATCTTGAAAATAATATTACTCCAACTGCATTGAACAAAAGTTTGGACAGTGTCTTAGCCAAAAATTCCGTTTCTACCTATCATTTTGAAAAGGAAGAAATGAAGGCTGCAGAACCGGATTTAATGTACCTTACCATTGAACAAAAAGATAAAATGATACGGGATAAAAGAAAAGCCATGGAAAAGGCGGCCAAGGACTTGGATTTTATGCAGGCTGCGAAATTAAGGGATGAAATTAAATCATTACAGGAGCAGGAATAATATATTTTATGGCCGGCAGGCGTAGCTAAAAATTTAGTTGGAACAAAAAAGCGCTTCGATTTCTCGAAGCGCTTTCACAACCAACTAACCAAACCATCATGAATCACTACGGATTCACAATTGCTTATAAGCTTATGCTATTTCAATTAATCTTTTGGGCTTTGGCAATGCCTCCTCCTTTTTGGGCATAACAAACTTTAGGATTCCATCTTCATAGGACGCGTTGATTTTATCCAACGAAATTGTTTCAGGTAAACTAAAAACTCTTTTGAATGAAGAAAAGGCAAATTCCCTTCTGGTATATCCATCCTCCTCCTTGTTTTCTTCACTTTTAACTTCAGAAGAAATAGTTAGGATGTCGTTGTCGATTTCAACATTGAAATCCTCTTTTTTTCTTCCAGGTATGGCCAATTCCAATACGTATTCGCTTTCAGTTTCCTTTACATTGGCCGCCGGTACATTTTGTTTGAAGTTATCCACTCCGCCAAACCAATCTGGTCTTAAAAATTCGTTCATTAATGTTGGAAACAGTACATTATTTCTTTTTACTAGACTCATGACTTTTATGTTTTAAATTAAACTTTAATTTCTCATGAGCTAAAAGGCAAATCTTATACCGAGTCCAAATTTACGCCAATATGTCGCTTTTTGGAATTAATTACCGGACATTTTGTCGCTTATTGAGGATCAATCCTAAAAGTTGTGTGTGAATTAGAAAAAGATAGGATAGACTTGCCCAGAGTTTGTGTTCTGTTCATTTTTTGCATCGCCCAAAAAACGACCAGGGCTGAATAACCAAGGTACGGTGT
>NZ_PIOB01000007.1 GCF_002909255.1 Arenibacter hampyeongensis | reverse complement strand
GATATCTTCCCGGCCCGTTCTTTCGATTTCTTTTTCTGCACCATATCCCTGTTCCCAAAAATATGGCGCGCTGTCTTTACAATATATCAATGAACTTAATTCTCTCTGTTCGTTCGCCCTGTCTCCCAAAGCGGCTGCAAATGTACAGCCTTTTTTTAATCCGCCAAGCTTTTTTCGAAAAAAATCATCTTTCTTTCTTCAGGGCGGCCAGGGAAACAAAAAACATATGAACGTGGCGCTCCAAACACCATTCCCGCGGACTCCGACTTTGCTTCGTTAGCGGGGTGCAAATCTACCACCCTTTTTTAAATCCACAAGGATTTTTCAAAACTTTTTTCGCCTTTTTCGAACCGCCGCGCACAACCCGCTGTCAACAAGCATTTTGCGCACCGAAACCCGGCACAAAAAGGGAAAACAATTTAACGCTTTTTTCCCGGACCGCAAAACGGCCGACCGTTAAAAATGCCCCGGGGGCGCATTAGGCCTGCCCGAGGGCAGGCAGGGGCGGAGAGGCTTCCCCCAACCAGCGAAAGGGACAAAGCAGAGCACCCGGACCGACATAGGGAGGGAACGCGCAATACATTACATTAAAATTGTTCTTGAAATATAGGGAACTCTTAACCCCTACTCCTTAGACCTATTCTGGTCTTTCCAAATATTGGTGAGTGTAGCATAATCGTATTCCAAAACGGAAGGCTGCCGTTCCAAACTGAAATCCGCAAAGGCCCGTTGCAGAATATCCTCTATAAGGTAATCCTCATGCACCATGTCCGGATGAAACTCTTCCTTAATACTAATGCTGAACATTTTGGCAGTGGTATTGTACCAAAAGGCACGCCAGCCACTTCGCAACTCTTTTACCAGATCAAAAGCCGTAATCCCCGTCTGCCTATAAATCAACTTTACCAAAATTTGCCCTTCGGTACGTGTCAGTTTTTTTAATTCCTCTGAAAATTCGTCCTCAATAAATTTTTGAACCTTGCGGGTAAACCTTCTTTTATGTGAATTCCTCTTAATATGCTCCAAACTGTCATTAAGTTCCACCAACCGCTCAGCAGCCAATTTGGCATAAGGATACACCTTCATGGTCTTCCTTCTTAATATATAATACCTTAACTTATCGTTATAAGAGGAGAATTTGAGCCTACCAAATACATAAACCTCATTTAAGGCTATTGAGCTTTGGAGAACGGAGTCGCCCTCCATTATAATATATTGCTGGGCCAAGGAATCCAATGTTTCTTCCGGCACCTGTGCCATACCTACAAATCCCAATATCCCATAAAGTATTACCAATAATCTTTTTCTCATTGAACCCTAAAATACAAAAGCCTTGCCAAAATTAATGATAAAGAAAGCAGCTTGCTATTAAATAAAAGTGAATATTGTTAAGTTTGTATTCAAAACACATATACGTAAATGAGCGCAAAAAAGATTCTTACCAAAAAATCCATAGATTTTTTAGAAAAATATTTAAACAATGCCTCCCCCACAGGTTACGAATGGGAAGGGCAAAAATTATGGATGGAGTATCTGAAACCATATGTGGATACCTTTATTACCGACACCTACGGTACTGCAGTGGGAGTTATAAATCCCGATGCCAAATACAAGGTGGTCATTGAGGGGCATTCCGATGAAATATCGTGGTATGTGAACTACATTACCGATGAAGGATTAATATATGTAATCCGCAATGGTGGTAGCGACCATCAAATTGCGCCTTCCAAATGGGTCAACATACACACCAAAAAAGGGGTCGTAAAGGGAATATTTGGATGGCCAGCCATACATACTAGGGACAGTTCCAAGGAAGAATCCCCTAAATTGGACAACATTTTTATTGATGTAGGTGCTAAAGACAAAGCGGAAGTAGAAAAACTTGGCGTACACGTTGGATGTGTTATTACCTATCCAGATACCTTTCAAATCCTCAACAAGAATAAATTTGTCTGTAGGGCCATAGACAACCGCGTTGGAGGTTTTATGATTGCCGAAGTAGCTAGACTACTTAAGGAAAACAAAAAGTCACTTCCTTTTGGACTTTATATTACCAATGCCGTACAAGAAGAAATTGGATTAAGAGGTGCCGAAATGATTACTCAGACCATAAAACCGAACATTGCCATAGTGACCGACGTTTGTCACGATACCACCACGCCCATGATCGAGAAAAAGAAACAAGGACATACCCTAATTGGTGCTGGCCCTGTTATTTCTTACGCCCCTGCGGTACAAAACAAACTTCGGGAGCGGATTATTGAAACTGCTGAAGCCAATAAGATTCCTTTTCAGCGTATGGCGGCCTCAAGATATACTGGTACGGATACCGATGCCTTTGCCTACAGCAATGGTGGGGTTGCTTCCGTTTTAATATCGCTACCCCTTAGATATATGCATACCACAGTAGAAACGGTTCATAGGGATGATGTTGAAAATGTTATTCGATTGATTTACGAATCTTTATTGAACATAAAAGAAGGGGAAACTTTTAGCTATTTTGAATAGTCCTTTGACAAATCCTCCCCAAACGGGAGGATTTTTTATTTTAAATCTATTAGCCCTAATTAAAAATATAGCTTTGTTATGGACGAATTGATAGACATATTGGATGCTAATGGAAATTATACTGGTAAATCCATCATGAAATCCGAAGCACATAAAAAGGGGCTTTACCACCCCAGTATACATGTTTGGCTATTTACCAAAAATGGGGAAGTCCTAATTCAGCAACGGGCCAAAAAAAAGGATACCCATCCAGCACTTTGGGATGTTTCGGTAGCCGGACATATAGGTGCCGGTGAGGATGTAGTGGTCTCCGCCATTAGGGAAGTAAGGGAGGAGATCGGACTTGATATTTCAGAAAAAGAACTGCAAAAAATAGGCGTGTTTAAATACAGCTACCAACATCATAAGGATTTATTGGACTGCGAATTCCACCATACTTTTTTAAGCGAACTCAAATTACCAATAGCAATGCTTAAAATGCAGGACACAGAGGTGGACGATCTTACCCTAATTTCAATCCCTGAATTCCGTAAAGAATTAGAAAGCAATGTGATTTCCAAGAAGTACGTGCCTTACGAAATGGAATACTATGAAACTGTATTAAATGCGATAAAAAAACGACTATAAATTATTCAAAAAATCCTCCGGTTTATCCAAACTATAGGTTTCCTGTCCGCCTTTGACCATGTCCTTTACCACAAAGGAATTGCTGGCCAATTCCTGTTCCCCGATCAAGACAACAAAAGGAACATTCCTATTATTGGCATATTTCATCTGTTTCTGCATCTTGGCATTGGAAGGATATAGATCACATTTCACACCTGCTTTCCTAAGACGATTAACAAGTTTTAAGGAGGTCAACGCTTCCCTGTCCCCAAAATTAACACAGAGCACCTGTAAGGATTGATCAATGGCTTCCGGAAAAAGCCCCAGCTCCTCCAATACCAGATAAATGCGATCCAGGCCAAAGGATATGCCTACCCCACTAACATCTTTTAGACCGAAGATTCCGGTAAGGTCATCATAACGACCACCTCCACCTATAGACCCCATGCTTACCCCTTCAGGAGCTGCAACCTCAAATATAGCCCCTGTGTAGTAATTAAGCCCCCTGGCCAAAGTAACATCTATTTTTAGATTTGCAGATTGCAGTCCAAGTTCTTCCATAGTGGTGATGATGAAGCTAAGCTCTCCCACCCCTTTGGCCCCCTCCTCGGAATCCTTTAACAAATCACTTAAAACCGATAGCTGCTCCAGGTTACTTCCTCTTAATGCGAATAAAGGAGCGGCTTTTTCAATGGCAGCATCAGAAATGCCCTTTTCCCTCATTTCTTTGGATATTCCTTCAATCCCTATCTTATCCAATTTATCCAAGGCCACTGTGAAGTCGATCAACTTATCACGTTCTCCGATTACCTCGGCAATTCCTGCCAATATCTTTCTGTTATTAAGTTTGATTGTTACTCCTTCCAATTTCAAGTCTGTGAATACGGCATCGTACAATTGCACCAGTTCCACTTCCTGTAAAAGGGAATCCGAACCCACTACATCTGCATCACACTGGAAAAATTCACGAAAACGACCTTTTTGAGGTCTATCGGCACGCCATACGGGCTGGATTTGATATCTTTTAAAAGGAAAATCCAATTCGTTTTGATGCATTACCACATAACGGGCAAAGGGCACGGTGAGGTCATAGCGCAGCGCCTTCTCGGAAATCGAAAATGAAATTTTTGAAGTTTGATGTTTCAAGAAATTTCCAAAAGCTTCCTTTAATATTGGCAATAAACCAAACGTCTCTATATCTTCATTATCCCCAAAATTAGAATGAACATATAGGTTTAATAATCTCTCAATATAATAACTGTAATCCCCTGGTGAGAAGGAGGCCAATCTATCTTTATATTCCGGTATCAAAAAATCCTTGGTTTCCTGTGTGAAATTTCGATTACTATAATCGTCTAATTCCTTAAATGATTCTGCTCTTAATTTAATTTCCGAATAAATATCCTTTAATATTATTTCAACTTGAACATATTCTTTGAAAAAACCAGGATCCACTTTATTCAAAAAATCCCCGGAATTAAGAATTTTAAATATCAATCGATCGCCTTCATCCCCATATTTCCCCATTAAGGTTTCGGAGTTTTCAAAGGACGGCGTCTCAATAGGCTGAAACCCGTAGGTCTGAAAATGCTTTTTTACCACATCGAAAATATAATTTCTCTTATTGACTTCGGATGGGGAAAAATCCCTGGTTCCTTTGGGTATGGATGGTTTCTGTGCCATTGTTTTTTAAATCTGATGTAAATATAGTGGATTGTGAAACTTTGCTTATTAGGGAATAAGTTTAATTAACCTATTAAATCCTCGAACCATTGGTAAAGTTCTCCTTTGGTAATAACGGCGCCCTGTTTAATTAAATTAAACTTATCCAGGTTTTTATCTTCCGTATACGCCTTGGAGGCGGTTAGGTATTCCACAAAATCGGATTGGTAATTTTTTCTGAACCAGGAAAAGCCCTCTTTGGTACTTAGATCTATATCAGGGTTCATCACCTTTACCGAGATAAGCTTCATTTCCTTTTCTTCTGTACTGAAAAAATGCATCTGCTGGGCAGAGATATTTTCCAAGTACTTTACTTTGGCCAAAACACCTTCCCAAATTAAATCGCTAAAAATATCAAGTTCCTCCTCCGCTACTTCCGGTTTTTCTTTCTTCAGTGTATCCCATTCGTCACCTGTGATGGATTGGGTAGCCAAAAAATTAATGAATTCCTGATGCAACTCCTCCAACTGCTCTCTTGTTAGTCTAGTATATTTCATTTTTAATAATTGAATGGCCCTTTAAACATTCACTGATCATACAATGAATTTTAACAAAGCTCTAAAGAACTGCAAAAATAAAAAGGCTGTGGGATTTGCACAGCCTTTTAAATATTAAATTATAATTATTTTAGAATATATAGCGTAAGCCAAATTGTGCTTGCCATCTGGACAATAATCCACTATCATATCCATAGGTTTTGGTAACGCTGGAATCAAAAGTATAAGTGGGGGTGTTGGTGTTGGGATCAACATTCACCCCAATTGGGCTAATATTATTGGCCTGTTGAACCAAACCCCAATCCGAGCTTATTAAGTTTCCAACATTCAATACATCTATACTAAACTGGATGGTGTTAGTTTTATCACCTGCCACCTGAAAATTATAATCCTGCAATAATTTCATATCCCAACGCCCCCTCCAAGGTGCCGTAGCTCCATAACGTTCCATATATTCACCCCTGTGGTCCCTTAGATAATCATCTTGACGAATGTAAGCCTCAAAAGCTTCTGCCTGTCCAGCTCCCGAAAACTGCATCTGCCCCAATTCTGCAGCGGTAGGAATATATAATAGATCGTTATTCTGGAAAGAACTATCATTATTAATATTGCCAGCATAAGTATAATTATACCTTCCCCCTTGGGCATATTCAAAAAAAGTAGATATGGTGGTAGCCCATGTGTCCCCGCCATATTTAAACTGCTTGGACAATACACCAATAAAGCGATGTGCATCACCATATTTTGAATAGGCAAGAACGTCGTTATTGGCATTTCCCAAGTTTGGATTAAAATCGAAGGCATCACCGGTAATCTCGGCCTCGATGGAATTCACATCTTTTGCATTCAAATAACTATATGCTATACTAGTGTACAATCCGTTGGAAAAGGTTTTTTGCCCCTTTAAGGCAACACTCCAAATTCTCCCTTTATCCGAATTTGTAAATACATATGCATTATTGCCCTTGTCCGATGCTGCATATACAGGTCTATTGTCCCCGGGGGCATTCAAAGTTCCTGTAGGATTTCGCATTCCCCAGTTCTGCACATGTGCTGCATTGATATCTTTGGTATAAGAAACGTCGACTGTTCCAATAATTCCATTTTCTAATCTTTTATCCAATCCTAAATTGGTTCTCCACACTTGGGGGAATTTAAAATCCGGATCAACCAATTGTAAAAAACCGTCATCGGCCCCGCTTACCTGATTTCCTATCCAAACAAATGGCAACCTCCCGGTAAATATTCCGGTACCCCCCCGAACCTGAGTTGCACTTTCACCGTCCACTTCCCAATTAAACCCCAGTCTGGGAGAAATCAACCAATCATTGGTAGGCATTTTTGTAGAATTAAGAAACACCTCTTCCCCTTTATTGGGATTATAATAGGAAATGGAATTATCTCTAGTGGCCCCGTTATCCGTATCAATAAATTTCTGAATCAGGTTCCCAGTATTAAAATAAAGTGGCTTATCGAACCGAATCCCGTAAGTTAATTTGAAATTATTGGTAGTATTCCATTCGTCCTGAACATAAAATGCCAACTGACCTACATTGAGTTCGGACAATTTCCAACCCCCGTCGTTTCCTATACCTGAAGCTGTTCGTGAATTAAAAACATTTTGGGCATATGCTAAATTAGTAGCCAGTACTCCATTAGCATTGTTGGCATCTGCCAAAAAAGTTGCCACATCCGGATAAGCACCAAATGTTCCGTAATACGAAGATGCCCCAAAATTATCGTATGCCGTTAAATTAAAAGAGTTTTGAAATTCGAACTTTTCAAATGAAAAACCTACTGTATAAGTGTGGTCGCCTTTAAAAAAACTAAGATTATTGGTTAATTGAAATACCTTTTGATCCAATAAGTTATTAATGGAGAAAGGTTCATGACCAGCAATAATGTAGTTACCATTGTTGCCGTCCTGAATGGTAATGATTGGAGCAGGAACAGACAGTGGTACCCTGAAATCATCAAAATGGGAATACCCAATCTGTAATTTATTAATGGCCTCGTCGGAAAGCGTTGAATTGAGCTCCAGTTGAATAGACTTTAGCTTATTATTAATTTCGTATCCTGCATTTTCAAACTGTAAAGTTGAAAAGTTAGGTCCTCTTGGCGAAAATGCTGTTGGATGTGCTGGTTTTTCCTTGGAAGCATTTAAAAAATTATAAATTATAGCCAGTCTATTGTTATCATTAATATTCCAATCCAACTTAAAGATACCCTTGGTAGATTTGGCTCCGAAAGTAAACCCCTGATAAGCGCCAGTATTATATCCCAAGACGGACAATGCAGATTGAACAGATATTAGATCGCTCTCCAAAACACGTGATTCATTTACAGCACCAGAATTTGTATTAGGTATCCAGCCATTTGTACCCAGATCATCCCTTTCCTCCTTTTCGAAGTTAACGAAAAAGAAAAGTTTATTTTTGACTATAGGACCTCCCAGGCTAAATCCATATTGATTTTGTTTTAAAGTCGGTTTTACAACATCCTCACCTTTCACCTTACTCCCGGTTAAATCCTGGTTTCTGTAAAAGCCATAAGCAGTTCCATGGAATTCATTGGTTCCACTTTTGGTAACCGCATTTACTGAAGCCCCGGTAAACCCCGATTGAGTTACATCGTAAGGAGCAGTGGAAACCTGAATTTGATCTATGGCATCCAAAGATATGGGTTGGGCATCAGTTTGTCCACCAGGTGTTGGCGCATCCAAACCAAAAGGGTTATTAAATATAGCTCCGTCCAAGGAAAAATTATTGTACTGATCATTTCGGCCCCCAAACGAATTTCCACTGGCCGTAGGTTCCAGTCTAGTAAAATCTGAAGCCGATCTGGAAATTGTAGGAAGCCTAGTCAATTCCCTGCGGCCAACACTGGTCTCAGATCCCGTCCTATCGCTCCCAAAAGTACCGGTCCCCCGATCGGAAACCACGATTACTTCGTCCAAAGCCTGGTCGTCAGACATTAATTTAACCTCTATATTCTGGGTTTTCCCCAAGGTCAGAAAAATGTCGTTATCTGTTTGGGTTTTAAAACCAATAAAGGATATGGTAACTTCATAGGGCCCGCCAACCCTAAGGTTAAGCAAATTAAACCTACCGTCCTCATTGGTAATGGCTCCATACTTGGTACCTGTTGGGGTATGTATTGCCACAATGTTGGCCCCCAGCAATGGAACATCTTCATCATCAAGAACAACCCCCCTAATATTGGAGGTGGTTACCTGTGCAGAGAGCATAAGGCCACAGCAAACAAAAGATATGACTAGAAGAATCTTTTTCATGATATTTTCTGTTTTGAGTTAGTAATCAAGTTATTACCTATAAAAATAGCACAAAAAAAGGCCACATTTCTGTGGCCTTTTAAATAATTATGTAAAAGCTATTAACTTTTTGCCTCTGCAACTACTTCAAATGGAAAATCGACTACCACATCTCTGTGCAATCTTATTTGAGCATTGTAAGGACCAGTCCTTTTAACTGCACCGCCTTGTATAGAAATATATTTTCTATCCAAAGAATGTCCAGCTTTTTCCAAAGCATCGGCCAAATCTATATTGGTAATAGATCCAAACAATTTATCTCCTGCACCAGCTTTAGCGGCAATCTTGATTTCCAATTGCTTAATTGCTTCTGCAGTCTTATTGGCAGCATCAACAATTTTCTTCTCTTTGTGAGCTCTTTGTTTTAAATTTTCGGCCAATACTTTCTTGGCAGATGGTGTAGCTAACGAGGCCAATCCTCTAGGTATAAGGTAATTTCTACCAAAACCATTCTTTACTTTCACCAAATCATCTTTAAAACCTAAGTTCTGTACGTCTTCCTTTAATATAAGTTCCATCGTCCGTTTCTTTTTATTTTAATAAATCGCCAACATATGGCATTAAAGCTAAATGACGCGCTCTTTTTACAGCAACGGCCACTTTACGCTGATATTTCAAGGAAGTTCCAGTAAGTCTTCTTGGAAGCAATTTACCTTGCTCATTTACTAACTTTATTAAAAAATCAGGATCTTTGTAATCTATATATTTAATACCTGATTTTTTGAAACGACAATATTTCTTTTGAGTATTGGTCTCTATATTAAGAGGAGTAAGATATCTGATCTCTCCATCTTTTTTACCTTTTGCTTGTTGTTCTATTGATGCCATAATCCTTACGCTTTAGCTTTTAACTTTGTTCTTCTTCTCTCTGCCCATGATACGGCATGCTTGTCTAATTTCACAGTCAGACAACGCATAATTCGCTCGTCCCTTCTGAATTCCAATTCATAAGGGGCAACGACGTCGCCTTCAGCTGTAAACTCGAACAAATGGTAAAAACCACTTTTCTTGTGTTGGATAGGGTAGGCCAATTTCTTTAGCCCCCAGTTTTCTTTGGCTACCATTTTGGCACCTTTGTTAATTAAGAAATCCTCAAATTTCTTAACTGTTTCCTCTATCTGAACATCAGATAGAACGGGATTTAAAATGAAAACAGTTTCGTAATTGTTCATATGTTTAAAATTTTTTAAGTGTGCAAAAGTAATTATTTTTTATTCATATCACAAGAAAATGGGAAAATCTTCGTTATACCTAGAACAAACATAATATTGAACTTAACCAAAAACAATTAAAACTATGGTCATTGCCATTTACACAACAATTACTGCAATGTTTACAACTTTTGTTGTACATCAGCATGATTTTTAAGTACTTTGTCGATGATTTAACCCCACAAATCAACCATTTATGAAATTAAGAAGCATTATCGTGGACGACTCGTCCATGCAGCGGATGGCAGTTGCCAAACTGGTGAACAACCATCCGAATCTGGCTTTGGTAGCTGAGTACAGTAATGCCATTGAAGCCAAGAACGGCATCAAAAACAATGAAATCGATTTAATTTTCCTAGATGTAGAGATGCCAATTATCACAGGATTCGACCTATTGGAGTCCCTAGATAACAGCCCTCAGGTGATTTTGATTACTGGTAAACCTGATTATGCCCTAAAGGCATTTGATTACGATGTAACGGATTACCTTCACAAGCCTATTACCTTATCGCGTTTTGACGCCTCTGTTAAGAGAGCCGTTGCAAAATACGAACAAATCAATAAGGTAACGGAAGATGAAGAACATATCTTTGTTAAGAGTAACCTAAAGAAAAGAAAGGTTATATTAAACGAGATAAAATGGATTGAAGCCTTGGGCGACTATATAAAATTAGTTACGGATGAGGCCAATATCGTAATTTTATCAACAATGAAATCTTTTGAAAAACAGTTGCCGGAAGACAAGTTTTTAAGAATTCACAAATCCTATATTGTTAACTTGGAGAAAGTGGAGAAGTTTAACAGCAAAAATGTAGAAGTTAGCGGAAAACAAATACCTCTAAGTAGAAATAAGAAGACGGAATTGGCAGAGGCCCTAAATAATTTTTAGGTATTAAATGTGATCTACGTTGTAGATTACCCGAACACCTCTGTAATATGAGATAGCATTAAAGGATTTTTCAATTCTTTTAATGCTATTTTTTGTTTTGACCAAAGAGAATTTACCTCCGATCTTGATGATAATGTTTTTGATATACTGATTGCGAATTCTTGCCACTGGAGGATATTCGGGGCCCAATACATTTTCGCCGAAAATATTTCTTAACGACTTGGCAAACCACTCCGCTGCATCATTGAGTTTATTGTAGTCCTTGTGCTTAAAAGTAATTTTAATGATTCTGTTTATAGGGGGATACTTGTACTGTTCCCTTTCATAAACCTGTTCCATAAACATGCCATCGTAATCACTAGTGGTCACTTGCTGCAAAATCCTGTGATTTGGATTATAACTCTGGATTATCACCTTGCCTCTTTTCTTGGTCCTCCCTGCCCTACCGGCCACTTGTGTCAGTAATTGAAAACTTCTTTCGTGGGCCCTAAAATCGGGAAAGTTCAACAATGAATCCGCATTCATGATTCCTACTAGATTTACATTCCTAAAATCCAAGCCCTTGGTCAGCATTTGCGTTCCGACCAAAATGTCAATTTCCTGCTGCTCAAAAGATGTGATGATCTTCTCATAACCATGTTTCCCCCGAGTGGTGTCCAAATCCATTCTTCCAACATTGGCTTTCGGGAACAAGTCGTTTAGTTCCTGTTCCACTTGTTCGGTTCCGAATCCTTTGGTATCCAAAGTAGCATTCCCACAGGCTTGGCAGCTTGTCTGCAGGGCAATGTGATAGCTACAATAGTGACAGCGCAATTGTTTTTTAAATTGATGGTAGGTTAAGCTTACGTCACAATTTGGACATTGCGGAGCATGACCACATGTGGTACACTCCATTATGGGGGCAAATCCCCTTCGGTTTTGGAATAGAATAACCTGCTCCCCGTTTTCCAAGGTTTCCGCAATTTCTTCCAGTAGCCGCTCAGAAAAATGTCCTTTCATCCTTTTTTTTCGGGACTGTTCCTTAATATCTACCAATTCCATTTCCGGCATAAGCACATTGCCATATCTTCGATCTATACGGGCGTAGCCAAATTTGGTGGTCTTTACATTATAAAAACTTTCTACACTGGGAGTGGCCGAACCCAATAAAATATCGCTACCATGCAAATTACCCAAAACTATGGCGGCGTCCCGTGCATGATATCTGGGTGCTGGGTCATACTGTTTAAAAGAACTTTCATGTTCCTCATCCACGATCACCAATCCCAACTCTTTAAAAGGTAAAAACAAAGCTGATCTTGCCCCTATTACAATCTGTGCTTTTGGTTTATTTTCAAGTACATTATTCCAAACCTCTACCCTCTCCTGCACATTATATTTAGAATGATAAACGGCCACTTTTTCACCAAAATAGGCCTGCAATCTAGAGATCAACTGGGTAGTAAGTGCTATTTCAGGTAGTAGGTAGAGCGCTTGCTTACCTTTACTTAAATACTCCTCTATTAACTTAACGTATACCTCAGTTTTCCCCGAAGAGGTTACTCCATGTAAAAGCACCACCTTGTTATCTTTGAAGTATGCCTTTATATTCCCTAAAGCCGCAAGCTGATGATCATTTAAGGATTTCAAAGTATTGTTCCCATCTTCCCCCTCATAAACCACCCTATCCGTTTGAACAAAATGCTCCTCTAAAATACCCTTATCTATCAAAGTTTTAATGATCGCACTGGAACTATTGCTCGCCTTTTCCAAATCGCCCACTTTTACAGGCTTCTTTGTCGTGGCCTGTAATTGGAACAGTGAGAGAACAACTTGACTTTGTTTAGGTGCCCTGGTTAAGCTATTCAACAATACTTCCAAATTTTCTTCGGACCTGTGGTTTATCCCCAATTGAACATATCGGACCAATTTGGGCTTATACTGCTCAAACATTTCTTCCTTGAGAAGGATAATATTCTTTTTGAGCAATCTGTTTAATACTGGGATGATATTCTTTTTGTCCAGAATATCACTTATTTCCTGGACTCTTAGTATGGATTGATGCTGCAATGCCTCAAATACCAGAAATTCGTCATCCAACAAGTCGTTTTCCTCTATTATTGCCCCATCGTTCTTAAGTATTAAAGTTTCACTTTCCAGCAACAATGCACTTGGTACTGCAGAGCGGAAAACTTCCCCAATGGAGCACATATAATATTGGGCCAACCATTGCCAAAATTTAAGTTGAATACTAGTAACCAAAGGGTATTCGTCCAGGACTTGATCTATCCCCTTAGCTTCGTACACGGTGGGAGCGGTGTTGTGAATTTCGAACACCAAGGCAGTATATATTTTTGACTTCCCAAAAGGAACGGCCACCCTCATTCCCGGTTTTAAAATTTTCACCTCTTCCTCGGTAACCTTATAGGTGAAGAGTTTTTCTATTGGAATGGGTAAAATAACATTGATAAAATCCTGCATATTCCCTTAACTTCTATCCTTCCACCCTTATCCAGGTCTGGGTACGATAAATGAATGCCAGATACCCTCTTACCTTTAATTCGTCCGGATTATCCGGGTTTAACCACAACTTGCACCTAAAGGTCATTGCCTGTTCCGGATCGAACAGTGTTTTTCCTTTCCATTCCCCATTGCCTATGTGTTCCACATCTTCAATAATTTTCATACCTACAATTGGCTGATCTTTTCTATCACCTTCACATTTCACACATACCTCATTTTCTCTGCCTTCCTCCAAAATCTCCACCACATGGCCGTACATAAGTCCGTCTTGCTCATAAATACTGATAATAGCTTTGGGAAAACCGGTTCTATCGTCGATCGTCTTCCATTTTCCAAATATGCTCTGTGCCGAACAGCACATTGAAAAAAGTACAAAAACACCACACATTGCCCACCTATTCACTTCCATCATGTTTTTCATATTTTTTCCTTAACGAGTTTAATGAGGCATTTAATTCGAACCCCAGTAGCAAGATATTGGAATTTAACCAGATAAAGACCAATAATATCAACAAACCACCCAAAGCCCCATACAATTCATTATATCTGGCAAATTTCTCAACATAAACCCCGAATAGGTAAGACGTCAATATAAAAAGTAAGGTAGTCATTAAAGCCCCAGAGGAAAAAAACTTGGCTTGCCTTCCCTCTTTTGTTCCAAAATAATATAAAATCGCGGTAATAAAATAGGCCAGCAGCCCTAAAAACAGAAACTTACCCCATTGCACCAAAACAAATTCGCTTTGATCCACCTCCAATTCCATTCCCCTATGGGTTATATCGTGTAAGCCTATAAGCACATAGGCCTCGAAATAAACAAATATGACAGCCCCAAACAAAAGCAGGATAGACAACATTAACCCTACCAATAAGGCATAACCATACTGCTTAAAAATATTGCGGTTGAGACTTACGTGATAAGAATTTTCAAATCCCCCAAAAATGGCATTCACCCCATTGGCCATTAAAAAAATTGAAGTAATAAAAGCGATAGCCGATGACAATACGTCCCCTCTTTCCTGTTGACTTATCTGCACGTAAATTTCACTAAAATATTCGCCAGTTGCCGAAGGTAGAAATGATTCCAAAAAAATTAAGAATTCTGTATCGAAATCTGAATTTCCCACAGAAACATAGGGAATAATGAACGGAATCAGAGTAACTAAGAAAATAAGCAATGGAAATAGGGCCAAAAACAAACTAAAGGCTATGGAACTGGCTCGTGTAGACAAAGCTCCCTTCACAATCCCCATTATATACATCTCAATCAGGTCATAAAAGGAAAGCCCCTCAAACGCTGGCAACTTAACCTTTTTCATTAAACCCACTATCCAATTTACTAAGGGAATCTTCTCTAGTTTACTTTCAATTTCCAAGGACATCTATACTGCTTTAAGACTAAGGTCCATATTGTAGATAGAATGGGTCAAGGCACCCGATGAGATAAAATCTACCCCACACTCAGCATATTTTCTAATAGTTTCCTCATTTATTCCGCCTGAAGATTCCGTTAGACATTGATCACCTATCATTTTTACCGCTTTCCTGGTATCCTCAAAGCTAAAATTATCCAATAGAATTCTATAAATTCCGTCGGACTTCAAAATAATTTCTACCTCGCTTAGGTTCCTAGCTTCCACAATTATCTCTAAATCCAGATTCTTGTCCTTAAGATATTTCCGTGTTTTTTCAATGGCTTTGGTTATACCCCCGGCAAAATCAATATGATTATCCTTTAACATAACCATATCATACAGGGCAAATCTATGATTTTCACCTCCGCCAATTTTAACGGCCCATTTTTCAAGTGCCCTTATACCCGGTGTGGTCTTTCGCGTATCCAATATTTTGGTGTCCGTTCCCTGCAAAAGTTTTACAAAATAGTTGGTCTTGGTGGCAATAGCACTCATTCTTTGCATAGCATTTAAAACCAATCTTTCCGCTTTAAGAATACTTTGTGAACTTCCAGATACATAAAAAGCAATATCTCCAAATTTCACCGATGCCCCATCATTAATAAGCACCTCCACCTCTAAATTCTTATCAACATATTGAAAGACCAGTTTAGCAAAATCTACCCCCGCAATAATCCCCTTGTCCTTGACCAATAGCTTTGCTTTACCCGTTGCTGAGGCAGGAATGCACGCTAGCGAGCTATGGTCCCCGTCACCCACATCTTCCCTAACGGCATTTTTTATAATAAGACCAAGCTCTGTTTTAAATTGTTCCTCTGAAATCATGCAATTCTTTTTCCTTGCTAATTTACTAAAATGTTTGTCCAATTCCTCCCTTGTTTTTTCATTGAAAGACGAAATGTTTTAAATGTAATAGACCAAATAGACTATTTACATTGTATACTATTCCCAATTAAAAAAAGAGATCTTCCAAGAATTGTAGTTCTAAACCCTGAAGCTTCTTTTTGGAATTAGAAAATTGCATATTACATTTGCTTATGACCATAAAACTTCTAGTACTGGGAAAAACGGATAGTGCTCAATTAAGTCAATTAATTGAAGAATATCAAAATAGGCTAAAACACTATATAAAGTTTGAACTGGAAATAATCCCAGATATCAAGAATACCAAAAATCTGTCAGAAAAGCAACAAAAGGAAAAAGAGGGGGACGCCATTTTAAATAAGCTGAACCCAACCGATCTGCTGGTGCTTCTAGATGAAAACGGAAAACAAAGGACCTCATTGGAATTCTCTGAATACCTCCAAAAAAACATGAATTCCGGCATAAGGCAACTCGTATTTGTTGTTGGTGGTCCTTATGGTTTTAGTGAAGCCGTATATCAAAAATCCCGCAGTAAAATAAGTTTATCAAAAATGACATTTTCACATCAAATGGTGCGGTTGTTTATAGTGGAGCAATTGTACAGAGCCTTCACCATATTAAGAAATGAACCCTACCACCACCAATAGTTCAGGGCAATTGAACAAGAAAATTTTAAATAAATAAGTACAAAAAAAACTGCCTAAAAGTGAATTTCAGGCAGTTCTTCATGTATGATTACTAATTATAATCTAATATAGGACCCTAAATTTAATAGTATTATCTATTTTTTTAAGGGCCTTTAATACATCCTTGTTATACTCTTTGTCCAAATCCGAAATTACATATCCTACTTCATTATCTGTGGAAAGATACTGTCCAGATATGTTCATATCGTAACGTGCCAAAACTTCGTTGATTTTCGCCATAACCCCAGGAACATTCTTGTGAATATGTAAAAAACGATGCGCATTGACCTGTTTAGGCAGTCTAATATTTGGAAAATTGACAGCATCGACAGTATTCCCAGAATTTATATAATCCATTATTTTGTTAGGAACAAAATCAGCAATATCGCGCTGTGCTTCCTCGGTACTGCCACCAATATGGGGAGTTAGAATAACGTTCTCCAAACCTTTAAGTTCGGTTAGAAACTCACCATTACTTCGTGGCTCCTCTGGAAAAACATCTATTGCCGCACCAGCAATTTTACCACTTTTAAGCGCGTTGGCCAAGGCCTCAATATCTACCACAAATCCTCTTGAAAGATTTACAAATAATGCGCCATCCTTCATTTGGTTAATTTCCCTTTCCCCTATAAAATTCTTATTGGCCTTGTTATCATCAATATGTAAGGTGACTACATCCGATACATTTAACAAATCCTCCAAAGTACTGCACTTAGTGGCGTTACCCAAAGCCAATTGATCGCCCACGTCATAGTAATAAACGCGCATTCCCAAGGCTTCGGCCAATACCGACAATTGCTTTCCAATATTACCGTAGCCCACAATTCCAAGGTTTTTACCCCTAACCTCTTTTGAATTGGCTGCAGTTTTATTCCATTGGCCACCATGAATTTCAGTACTTCGTGGAAATATGCTCCTCATCAACATGATGATCTCACCAATAGCCAATTCAACAACAGACCTTGTATTGCTATATGGGGCGTTAAATACAACGACTCCTTTTCTCTTACAGGCATCCAAGTCTATTTGGGTAGTACCTATACAGAAAGCACCGACTACCATTAACTTGTCCGCAGCAGCCAAAACATTTTTGGTAACCTGGGTCTTGGAGCGTATTCCCAAGACATGCACTCCTTTTATTTTTTCGATCAGCTCTTCTTCCGTTAAACTATGTTTTAACAGTTCTACGGAAAACCCTTCCTCAGAAAGGGTATCGAAGGCATTTTGATGGACATTTTCCAACAATAAAATCTTAATTCTATTCTTTGGGTAGGAAATTTTTCTTGGCAACTTGTTCACAAATAAAAATTCATCTAAATTAGGTGTAATATAGTCTGCGTTTCTCGCAGCCTTTTCTCTATGCACATTCTCGGTATATGCGAAAAATTTATCCGCAATACCTGCTTCGCGCATTACATAATCACTATAACCGTCTCCAATTACCTGTACTTCCCCTTGTAGATCCAAGTTTTTTAAACAGGCAATTTTACCGTTGTGCAAGGCTAAAACATTATCCTCGTCAAATCCAATTATCTTCCCGTTTTCGTCAAATCTAAAAGTATTTGCATAAACTCGATCGGCAGGAATATTGTATTCAGCAACTATGGGGTCTATAAACTCTTTAAAACCGCAGGAAATAACATAAATATCATCTGAATAATTATGAAAAAATTCCTTATTGGATTCTATTGACTTGGATATCTTCTGGCGTAGTAGCTGGACCAAATTGTCCAAATCGTCTTTATGGGCGTTTAATAACTTAATTCTTTTTTCCAAAGATTGGGTAAAGGAAATATCCCCATCTATACCCAAATTAGTTATTTTCTGAATTTCCCGAATAATTTCATCCTTATCCGACCTTCCATTTAGCGTAATTTCCGCTAAAACATCCAGCGCCTCTACCCTAGTTAGGGTACTATCAAAATCAAACACATATTTTCTGCCTGCCGCAACCATTGAATCTGAATTTTAAGGGGCAAAAGTATGAATAATTTTTGTCCAACTTCCTATACTTGTTAAGAAAAGTAATCGACCCTTGGATTTTCACCTTAATATGTGAGAAATTGATTTTTTTACATCCTTAAAATTGAGGAATTAATAAAATCTGCCTTCCCTACATCTCACAGGATATTTTTCAAATGGACAATTATTAGTGGTGGGCATAAATTTATATTACGGCTATTGGCAGATATGATAGTCCTTGTTTAGGCATTCAGCCTTATCCTAGGTGCTTAAAAAAATTAAACCCGCTAAAATTGCAAGTCCAAAACTCAATAAGGTACCGATCAATATATATTCGGTGAGCTTTCTTGAGTTACTTTCCTTAAGATCATTAAACCTAAAAACCGATTTGGCTGTTATCAATAAACCTATGGCCTCCCATCTTCCCAAAATAATAAAGACCAATACAAACAATCGTTCAATTATGCCAATGTACTTTCCTGCATTGGGAAGGGATTTATGATCCAACTCTATTCTGTCCGACATACCTTCCAGTAATTTTGCCATGATGATGGAAGCTGGATAACTTACAAATACCACTGCTGTAACCAATGGCCAATTTATTTCTTTTATAAGACCTATGGTATTACCTAATAGATCAGAATTAAACGCACAGCAATAAAGTACAACAAGATGTAATGTCTGGTCTATAAAAAATGGAATGGATTTATTTTTAAAGTAAGGATTGGCATATATTTTTGATAGGTCTATAATATAATGTGACATTGCTATTATTACTGCCCACCACCATAGTTTTATGTCCCACAAGAGCAGCATGGTAACAACTAAATGAATCAAAATATGCAGGTATAGGTATATGGAGGCAATTTTGTTGGCCTCTTTATGCACTACCCATTTGGTGGGTTGAAATAGAAAATCGCCCAGAAGATGGGCCAACAAGAGTTTAGTGAACAATATCATTCGTTAATATGTTTTAGATTTTCTTGGTAATATGCCAAAATATCCAACACCAAATCCATCCTAGCCCGCTTTAAGCGCTGGCTTACCGCCGATTGCCTTATCTTTAATTGATCCGCAACCTCTTGTTGGGAAACGTTCGGTTTTTCCAGTGACAAACTTACCATCTGTGCAGAAACGGTAGACCAATCGTCCATAAAATTCAAGGCTAGCTTCAACATTAGGTTCAAGGTATTATCCCTATCTTCATTACCGGTTACTATGGCCAAATTAAGCTTTTGCTCTTTTAAGGTTTCAAAAATTCTTCCGGAACGTTGATAGGCCTTTCCGTTGGATTGGCTCACACTACTACCTACAAAGGTTTCAGACCCCAGGCCTATGCCCATTCTTACATCCAGCTTATTGATGGTTTTAATAAGAGCCTTAATCCGTATCGCCATTTGCAAGGCTCTTTCTGGAGTTGTCCTTATTTGAAATTCATCGCCTCTATAAATTTCCCAATCCGTCGGTGTTTCCCCTTGTAGCCCAAGATATGGTTTTAGAATACCCATCCATTCCGAGGCCTCATAGCGGTCAGAATTAATAATATCCCCTGTAATTATTGCAATCATATATAAGTTAAAACGCTAATATATAAAAATATAAGTTAAAACGCTAATATTATTAATTATAAGTTAAATAGCTTATGTTGTAATCATTAAAACCAACGGCGAACCATTACACAATACTTTTGAAACTCTTTACCAAATTTCTTTGTCAATACCTCCTCCTCGGGAATAATCTGAAAGGTATTCATATAAAATACAAAACCGGCCGCCAAAAGAGTATTAAAGGCATTGCCCAAATACAAACCCCAGGCCAAAAGAAGAAGCAATAAAGCCAAATACATTGGATTTCTGGAATACTGATAAAGGCCACCAGTAACCAATTTGGATACCTTTGACGGCGCAAGGGGGTCTATACTGGTTTTAGACCTAAAAAACTGAAGCAATGAAACAATCCCAATTAAAAGTGCAAGAAAACAAAGCAAATACATTAAGTAATTTCGACCAAAAAAATCAAAATAACCCACTGGTAAATAATTGGCCAATAGATACATAAACAATCCGAACAGGAAAGTGACTACAATGGGTGGTATTTTTAACTTCATAAAATATAAAAAGATAAGGCAATAAAATTACTACTTTTAGACATTCTAAATTAATTTGCCCCAAAAGATAATCAGCCCAAAAATGAAACAACAATAAAAATCATATTGAATGCAATTGGTATTTGCAACACATAATAGCAACAAACTAAAAGAGGTTCAAGTCCTATTTCCCAAGGAGATAGAGCTGCTGTCTTTGGAAGACATTGGCTGTTTGGATGAAATTCCGGAAACCGCAACCAATTTGGAAGGCAATGCAATCATCAAGGCCAATTTTGTCACTGAAAATTATGGCTACCCGTGTTTTGCAGACGACACCGGACTTTTAGTGGATGCTTTGGATGGGGAGCCAGGGGTATATTCAGCACGGTATGCAGGTGAACAAAAAAACGCCGATGACAACATGGACAAGTTAATGCTCCTATTGCAAGACCAACCCAACCGATCGGCGCATTTCAAAACTGTAATCGCCCTAAATCTAAACAATGAAACGTTACTTTTCAAAGGAATTGTGAATGGTGAAATAACCACTACAAAAAAAGGTGAAAAAGGTTTCGGATACGACCCTATTTTTAAACCCAAAGGATATGACCAAACTTTTGCAGAATTACCTTTGTCCGTAAAAAACGAAATAAGTCACCGGGCAAAAGCAATACAACAATTACTTGCATTTTTCAAAAACTACAATGATGGCAAAAAATAATTCCGTGGAAAGATCCAAATCTATCCCTAAAATACTACAACGTACGGAAACCGTTGGAGGAATACTTATTGCTGTTTTTGCAGCATTCATGGCCATAGCGGAACTTGTAAACAACAATTTGGAGGAAGAGATGATGATTTCCCACAACAAATTAGTAAACTATTCCAATTGGTACCAGTCCAAAAGTATTAAACAAAGCCTAAAGGAAAGCGAGCTGGATTATTTGAATGTACTCATGGAAACCGGAATAATACCCGATGATCGAATAAAAAATGTTCAAGCAAAAATAGTGCAGACCAAATCCTTGGTATTAAAATACGAGGCAGAAAAAACAGAGATACTAGTAGGCTCATCCAATGTTCCAAGAGAACATTGGTCACAAGACCTTGACGGGGAAATGGGGAAGATCATAGGAATAAATGAATGGGAAAAGCTGACCCAGGATTATGATTCTGCCACCCAGAAATTTGACCTGGGAAAATTATTTTTTCAAATCTGTATTGTATTGGGCGCCGTTTGTATCATAATCCATGACAACAAAAAATTACAAAAAAACTTCATTGCCCTAATGTTGGTATTTGGTGCCATTGGAATTGTAATCTCCATATACGGATTTACCTTGGCCCCATAAAACCTTAAAAAACCACTTCTAAAATAAAATATTTTAATTGAAAAATAAACAGTACCTTTGCCGCTTCAATTAACGCCGCTGGTATAGCATGTGTTGCGCTGAGTCTAAATAGGTTATAAAAATAATCGCTCTATGCAACATACATATTTGCGATTATTTAAAACATATTATGACAAAATTTGAAGCATTAGGGCTAAAACAGTCCCTATTAAATGCTATTTCTGATTTAGGATTTGAATCGCCTTCAGAAGTACAAGAAAAAGCTATTCCTATCTTATTGGAAAGCGAAACCGATTTAGTGGCATTGGCCCAAACAGGAACAGGTAAAACTGCCGCCTTTGGATTCCCACTAATTCAAAAAATCGATAGTGCAAGTAGGACTACCCAAGGGTTGATCCTATCCCCTACTAGGGAACTTTGCTTGCAAATCACCAATGAGCTTACATTGTATTCCAAATATGAAAAAGGGGTCAATGTTGTTGCAATCTATGGTGGCGCAAGTATTACCGATCAGGCCAGACAAATTAAAAGGGGTGCCCAAATAGTTGTGGCTACTCCAGGTAGAATGAAGGACATGATTGGTCGTGGCTTGGTGGATATTTCCAAAATTGACTATTGTATTCTTGATGAGGCCGATGAAATGTTGAATATGGGCTTTATGGAGGATATCAAAGATATTCTTTCCAATACCCCAAAAGAAAAGTCAACTTGGTTGTTTTCTGCTACTATGCCAAGAGAAGTCTCGGTGATTGCCAAGAAGTTCATGCACAGTCCGCAAGAAATTACAGTAGGAACAAAAAATTCAGGTGCAAGTACGGTACAGCACGAATACTACGTTGTTGGTGGTCGAGATCGTTATCCAGCTCTAAAAAGATTGGCAGATACCAATCCTGACATATTCTCCGTTATTTTCTGTAGAACCAAAAGGGACACTCAAAAAGTGGCCGAAAAGTTGATAGAGGATGGTTACAACGCAGGTGCTCTTCACGGGGATTTAAGTCAAAACCAAAGAGACTTGGTAATGAATTCCTTCCGTAAGAAGCAAATACAAATGTTGGTTGCAACTGACGTAGCAGCTCGTGGTATTGATGTTGATGATATAACGCATGTAATCAATTACCAATTACCTGATGAAATAGAAACCTATACCCACCGTAGTGGACGTACAGGAAGAGCTGGTAAATCTGGGATTTCCATGGTAATCATCACCAAAAGTGAACTTAGGAAAATCAAGGCTATCGAAAACAAGGTTCAACAATCTTTTATTTCCAAAAAAATTCCTACTGGAATGGAAATCTGTGAGATACAGCTTTACCATTTGGCCAATAAAATTAAGGATACAAAAATTAACGAAGAGGTAGATAACTACTTACCAGCCATTAATGATGTACTTCAAGGTATAGACCGAGAAGAACTTATCAAAAAAATAATCTCGGTAGAATTTACCCGCTTCTTTAATTATTACAACAAAACCAAAGATTTAAATACCTCTGATTCCGGAGAACGTGGCGATCGTGGGGAAAGAGGACGATCAAGAGACGGTGATAGCCGAATCCCAGCGGATGGCAATGTTAGATATTTCATCAATGTTGGCGAAAAGGATGGCTATGATTGGATGACTTTAAAGGATTTCTTAAGGGACACGGTTAATTTAGATAAGGATGATATCTTTAAAGTTGACGTAAAGGACAGTTTTTCGTTCTTTAACACAGATGCATCCGCTACCGAAGCGATTTTAAAAACGTTTACCGAATTTAAGGTAGACGGAAGGTTTGTCAACGTAGAAGTATCCAAAAGCCCAGGCGGAGGCGGCGGAGGCGGCCGAGGAAGACGAGACAGAAGCCGAAGTGGTGGTGGAAGTTATTCCAGAGACAATGATAGAAACAAAGGAAGAAGAAGGGATAGAAGTGACTCCAAAGGAGGCTCCTCCAGTAGTTCAGGAAACAGAAGAAGTAAACGAAAAAGTGATTCCTATTAGTTAATTCTATATTAAAAAAATACGCTTCGGCGTATTTTTTTAGTTAGTTTACCAATTATAATCATCGAAATTATTTAATGAAAAATTATTTATTGGCCCTATCCCTCTTACTTATCTCCTATGGATATTCGCAAGTGGACAAAAATGAAGAAGAGGTAAAGCAGTTAAAGGCGGTAATTCTAAATGCCCAAACCGACCAGCCTATGGAAAGTGTTCATGTGGTAAACCTGAATCAGGTATTGGGAACAATTTCCAATGAAAAGGGAGAATTCGAAATTCCTGCGAAAGTCAACGATACACTTTACTTTTCTTTTTTAGGTTTTAAATCCCAAAAAGTTAGGGTTACCAATGATATGTTCAAATTTAAGGGAACCAAAATATCCCTTACAGAATTGGCCTATGCACTGGAAGAGGTAATTGTTAGGCCGTACTCCCTAACCGGTTATTTAGAAATAGATGTAAAGAACTTACCCCTAAACAATGCTTTCCAATATAGCATTTCCGGATTATCCGTTGGGTATGAAGGCGGTAATAAGAATCCAAGTGCCGTCACCAAAGTTTTGGGGGCCATACTTAATCCCGCCGATTTGTTGCGAAATTTGTTTGGAAAGAAGCCCAATCAAATGCGCAAGCTAAGGCAGATGAAGGAAGACGATAAAATCAGGGATCTTTTGGCCTCGAAATTTGACCGGGAAACCTTAATGGAGTTGCTTCAATTGGAAAAGTTAGATATTGAGGATATTCTCAATAATTGTAATTATTCCAGATCCTTCATAACTACGGCCAATGACCTTCAAATACTGGATGCTATTAGCAGTTGCTACGAAGAATACAAAGTCTTGAACAGAAAAAAATAGCTTTTCTGAGTTTTTTTATATTATCAATGGCTTCTTGATCAACCTAAAACATTTTCAATTCTTTGCAACCCTATGTTTGACTTAAAATAAATTTTATATTCCCATCATCATTTTATAGCTTTAAACAAAAATGGCGTTAATGAAAAAGGGGCTTCTACTTGTCGTATTTCTTTCGATCATTTTATCCTGTAAAAAGAGTAAAAATAAAGTTGTAAAGGAAAGCGAAACGACTATTGAACTTTCCCAAAAACCGCAGTTGAAATCGCACTTTGACTGGGATGCAGCCAATATATATTTTCTACTCACCGATCGTTTCAATAACGGTGACACCTTGAATGATATAACATTAAATAGAACAAAGGAAACTGCCGTACTTAGGGGTTTTATGGGAGGCGATATACAAGGAATTACCAAAAAAATAAATGAAGGATATTTTACCGATCTGGGCATTAATGCCATTTGGTTTACTCCGGTAGTGGAGCAAATCCATGATAATGTTGACGAAGGAACTGGAAGTACATACGGATATCATGGATATTGGGCAAAGGATTGGACAGCCCTAGACCCTAATTTTGGAACTAAAAAAGACTTGGAAAACCTGGTCAGAACGGCACATGAAAAGGGTATAAGAATATTGATGGATATCGTTCTTAACCACACCGGACCAGTTACGCAAACGGACCCGATATGGCCAAAAGAATGGGTGCGAAATGGACCAGTTTGTGAATATACCAATTACGAAACAACAACCCATTGCACATTGGTTAAGAACCTTCCTGATATTATTACGGAATCGGACAATGCCATTGAACTTCCCGATGCCCTTTTGGCAAAATGGAAGGAAGAGGGGCGATTAAGTAACGAACTGGATGAACTACAACTTTTTTTTAATCGCACAAATTACCCTAGGGCTCCCCGCTTTTATATTATTAAATGGCTCACAGACTATGTAAATGACCTTGGAATAGATGGCTTTAGGGTAGATACAGCCAAGCACGTGGACGAAAAATCCTGGAAAGAACTATACAGTGAAGCCACCTATGCCTTTAATACATGGAAAAAAAAGCATCCTGAGGAGGTGATGGACGACAATCCTTTTTATATGGTCGGGGAGGTATATGGTTATGGCTTATCTGGCGGTCGCGAATACGATTTTGGAGACAAAACAGTGGATTATTTCGATTATGGATTCCACAGTTTGATCAATTTCGAATTAAAAGATGATGCTAAAAAGAATTATGAGGCCGTATTTACCAAATATAGCGACTTGCTGCATACTAAGCTGGAGGGAAAAAGTGTTGTTAACTACCTTACTTCGCATGATGATAGCACGCCTTATGACAAAGAAAGAAAAAACCCCTATCGCTCTGCAAATATACTTTTACTTACTCCTGGTGCCTCCCAAATTTATTACGGGGATGAGTCCAACAGAAACTTGACCATTGCAGGGGCCCAAGGCGATGCAACCCTTCGATCATTTATGAATTGGGGAGAGTTGGACAGTATTCCCTATAACAAAAAAATACTCGCATATTGGCAAAAACTGGGGAAATTCAGAAACGATCATCCCGCAATAGGGGCTGGCAGGCATCAGCGGCTTTCCAAGCAACCCTATGTTTTCAGCAGGACCTATATTAAGGGCGATTTTAAGGATAAGGTGGTAGTTGGACTTGAGTTGCCAAAAGGTAAAAAATCACTATGGGTAAAAGGCTTTTTCGGAGATGGAACCAATCTTTACGATACTTTTTCGGAAACCTACATCACCGTAGATAAGGGTGTAGCAGTTCTGGATAATGACTTTGATATCGCATTATTGGAATTGGCCGAAAAATAACCAAATTGGTTTGGATTAATTGCTTTTCCACCTTTTCAAGTCATTTTAACTTTTTCACAGTATTATTTCTAAATATGTTTCCTAATTTCGTCCACTTCCTTTTAGTGTTAATAATGATTGTAATAGAAATTAAATGAAGTTAAATAGAAGGCAATTTATCCTAAAGCTATTTTTAGGTTCCATTAGTTTTCTTGTTCTTGATTCCTTCTGGTTGGAGACCTATTTTATTGAATGGACAGAGCACGATATTTCCGAAACTGAATCCAATAAAATCAAGGCAATTCACTTAACTGACCTACATTTGCGCAGTATAAAATCGGTTCATGAGTCCATTGCCGAGCGAATTAATGAGGAAAAACCCGATGTTATTTTTTTTACAGGGGATTCTTTGGAAAGGAACAAATACCTATCTGTTCTACAAGATTTTTTGAGCTTAATTGATATCGATATTCCCAAAATAGCCATTTTGGGAAATAAAGAATACTCTGGACGTATAGATTTGGAAAGATTAAAAGGGGTCTACGAGAGCTATAATGGTAAATTATTGGTGAACGAATCACTCCTTTTTGAAACCGAGGATAGAAAAATCAACATATTGGGAATTGATGATTTTGTCTGTGGATACCCCAACTTTACCAAAACTATCCAAGGTATTGATACATCATTGAGCACAGTGATACTTAATCATTGTCCTGTTTATAGAGAAGAAATAGATCGTTTATGTGTACCATTAAATATTAAACCAAAACTTATCTTGGCTGGGCATACCCATGGGGGGCAGATTACCTTCTTTGGAAAGCCCTTCTTTACACCTTTTGGAAGTGGAAATTATGTAAAAGGTTGGTACAACAACGAAATTTCTAAAATGTATGTATCCAAAGGCATTGGGACAACCGTTTATCCAATACGATTTGGAGCTAGGGCCGAAGCTAGTATTTTCTATATCTAATTGATGAGTTTGGAATGGAGTGCTCTTTTATTCCTTTCCATATCTTATTTATTCTCCAAAATAGATTTCAGACTTTGAAGCCCCTCTTCAAAATCCTTTCCAACCGCCTTATCCATACTCATAAACAACATCATAATGGACATAGGAAATTTATTATTCCCTTTAAAACCCCAGGTTACTTTTGTTTTTCCTTTAGCGGATTCGGCAACATCCAGATAACAATCCGAGGTAGATTTAAAAGGTTTAAGAAACCGAAGCTCCCCTTCTACCCTTTCACCTTCAATTATTTTTGTGATTTCCTGTTCACCTTCACCAACATCCTTATTTCCGTTCCAATAACTTATAGCCCCTACCTCGCCGTCGACTCCAGTAAATTTTTTGTCCATCATGGGGTCTTTCTTGCCCCAAGGGGACCACTCTTGCTGCTTTTTCAAATACTTGATATATTCAAAGACATCGGCTTTTGGCCTGCTTATTTCAATAGATCGAGAAACATCATAATTCTTAGGTGCCAAAAGGGCCAGTATGGCAATTAAAACAATCAGCCCCAATACAATATAGAGTAAAGTCGTCATTAAATGATATGTGTTGGTTTACTCTAAATATAATGAAAAAATCATTTTGTTCCATTAAATCTGGCCAAAACATCATTCAAACTCCTAATTGATTTCTTGGTCCAATCCAATTTTTTTTCCAGCACCTCTTCTTCCGTTAACCTCCAATCAATTTCGGTTCTCCTTAGATTATTGGTTAGGGCATGCAAGATAATAGCTGCAGAAACCGAAATATTTAAACTTTCCGTAAAGCCTACCATAGGTATTTTAAGAAAAGAATCGGCCTTTTCCAATACTTCCCTACTCAATCCATCCCGTTCCGTGCCAAAAAATAGTGCTGTCTTGGCCGTAAACTCAAAATTAGTAAGTAAATAGTTATTTTCATGGGGCGTTGTGGCTACAATTTTATATCCTTGTCTCCTCAAAGTGTCTATACAGTCCGTAGTGTTTTTATATCTTTTTATATCAACCCATTGCTGTGCTCCCATGGCAATATCCTTGTCCAATCGCTTGCCAAACTTGCTTTCTATAAGATGTGCTTTCTGCACGCCAAAAACATCGCAGCTTCTTACCACGGCACTGGTATTGTGCATTTGGTATACATCCTCTATGGCCACGGTTATATAATTCGTACGTTCTTTTAAAATATCCGCAAAACGGGATTTTCGCTGCGGGGTAATAAACCCCTCAAGATATGCTAGCAACTTATGATCAACCATAATCCTAAGATATTAAAAAAGAAATCGTTTAATTTTACAAAAATTGCTTATTCTTCAAAAATGAAAAAAATAATAGTTCTTACGGGTGCAGGGGTAAGTGCCGAAAGCGGAATAAACACCTTTAGGGATGCGGATGGACTATGGGAAGGTCATGATGTTATGGAAGTTGCCACACCACAAGGTTTTCAAAAAAATCCCGAATTGGTACTCAATTTTTACAATGAGAGAAGAAGACAATTATTTAGTGTATTCCCAAATGAGGCACATAAAGCTTTGGCGCGTTTGGAAGAGTATTTTGATGTAAGTATCATTACCCAAAATGTAGATGATTTGCATGAACGGGCAGGAAGTACTAAGGTAATACATCTGCATGGAGAGTTGTTAAAGGCCAGGAGTATTCATAACCCCAATACAATAATTGATTGGAAAACCGATATAAAAATTGGTAACCTTTCAGAGGATGGGGAACAATTACGCCCCCATATTGTATGGTTTGGTGAGGAAGTACCATTGTTGGAAAAAGCGGCCGAAATAACCCAAGCAGCCAACATTTTAATTATCATAGGCACCTCCATGCAGGTTTATCCAGCTGCCAGTTTAATACATTATGTATCACGTAATACTCCCATATACTTTATAGACCCAAAACCTAATATAAGTCAGACCAATTTTAAGGGACTAACCATAATACAGGCCAGTGCAGTAAACGGTGTGCCTATATTGGTATCGGACTTAATTGGAAGGGAAGGTTAAGTTTTATTTCAAACTCAGTATTTCCCTTCTATTTATGGGTAGATCACATTTTTGTAGTGGTCTACAACAGGACAGTTAATATCATTTCCTTTTCTATTTGTCTTCAGTTCTTATTATATTTATTCATTATATCAACTGATGATAATTAAATTTAAACATCAAATCCTTTAGAAGGCAGCCTTTATCATTGCATGTATTGTGACATATTTAGAACTCTATAACGCCTTGGATTACGTTGACCATTCCCGGCTTAAAAGGAAGGAAATGTCCCGCGTCATCCTGAATAATCCCTCAAACATTTCTACCATTATGGAAATAGCCTTTCAGGTAGATGACCCTGTTTCCTGCAAGGCGTGTTGGGTTTTGGAATATACTGCCAAGGAACATTTGTCCCATCTTTTTCCGCATATGGATCATTTTGTCAAAAACATTGGTAAGGTGCACCTGGATCCTGCGGTGAGACCAATCGCAAAAATATGCGAGTGTTTAATGAAATCCTACTTTCAATCCAAGGACAAAAAGACTTGCGAGACCCTTACAGACCAACATTTGGAAGGTATTACATCCGTTTGTTTCGATTGGCTCATAGGTGATCATAAGGTAGCTGCCCAAGCATATTCCATGACTAGCCTTTTATTATTGGGAAGAACATTCGACTGGATCCATCCTGAATTGCGTATGATTTTGGAACAGAAGTACCAAAATGGCAGTGCCGCATACAAGGCAAGGGCCAGGATGACCCTTGCTAAAATAAAGTGCGATACAACTCCTAAATAAATAAAGGAACAATCTATCGCTTAACTTTTAAACTCTTTAACTTATAGCTATCTTTGCCCTTTTCCAAAATCAATATATCATTACAAAATGTCATTAAACAAATTAAACGCCATATCTCCCATTGATGGTAGATACAGAAATAAAGTAGATTCCCTAGCTTCATATTTTTCTGAGGAGGCGCTTATAAAATATAGGGTGCGGGTAGAAATTGAATATTTTATTGCACTTTGTGAAGTTCCACTACCTCAACTTTCAAATTTCGATAATTCAAAATTTAACGTTTTAAGAAAAATCTATATTGATTTTGACTCCGAGGATGCCATTGCCATTAAGGAAATTGAAAAGGTAACCAACCATGATGTCAAGGCGGTTGAGTATTTTATTAAGAAGGAGTTCGACAAATTAGGTTTGGAGGCCCATAAGGAGTTTATCCATTTTGGGCTTACTTCCCAAGATATCAACAATACAGCTATTCCACTTTCCATTAAAGACGCAATGAACGAGGTTTACGTACCCCAATATTTGGAGGTATTGAACAAATTAACGGCTTTAGTAAAGGAATGGGAAGCTATACCTATGTTGGCGAGGACACATGGTCAGCCTGCCTCCCCTACTCGCTTGGGAAAGGAAATTGAGGTATTTACCGTGCGATTGGAAGAACAGTTCAATTTACTTAACGACATTCCAAGCGCTGCCAAATTTGGTGGTGCCACAGGGAATTATAATGCCCATAAAGTAGCCTATCCACAAATTGATTGGAGAGAATTTGGTCAAAAATTTGTTCAGGAAAAACTTGGCCTACACCACTCCTTTCCTACTACGCAGATAGAGCATTACGATCATATGGCTGCATTATTCGATTGCCTAAAGCGGATCAATACCATTGTAATAGATTTGGACAGGGACTTTTGGACCTATGTTTCCATGGACTATTTTAAACAGAAAATAAAAGCTGGGGAAGTGGGGTCTTCAGCAATGCCACATAAGGTAAACCCCATCGATTTTGAAAACTCTGAAGGAAATTTAGGCATAGCCAATGCCATTTTTGAGCATTTGTCCGCCAAACTGCCTATTTCAAGACTGCAAAGGGATTTAACAGATAGCACGGTATTAAGAAATGTTGGAGTGCCATTTGGACATACCTTAATAGCGTTTCAATCTACCTTAAAAGGATTAAATAAATTGCTCCTTAACAAGGAAAAATTTGAGCAAGACCTGGAAAATAACTGGGCTGTAGTTGCAGAAGCCATTCAAACCATTCTAAGACGTGAGGCCTACCCCAATCCGTATGAAGCATTGAAAGGATTGACCAGGACCAATGAAAAGATTACACAACAGTCAATTTCCAATTTTATAGATACCTTGGAAACAAGCGATGCCATAAAAACAGAATTGAAACAAATTACACCTAGTAACTATACGGGTATTTAGTATAATTCAAAGCCCAAAATAGCACAACAAACACTTTGTTGAATATGGCATTTCCTTTTTATAATAGGGCCGAAATAACATATCCTGATTTGATGCATGATCAAATCAGGATATGTTTATTTAAATGAAGTTGTATTAGATCTATTATTTTCTATCCTTTTAGTAAATTTCCAATCTCTCCCAATCCTTCTCCCTTGTAATCGGATTTTTCCACAGCTTTCATAAATTGGACCAATTTGGCAGGGTTCATATTTTTGCCCAAAACCCGCACCAACATAAAACCCTTATCATCACTATCGCCATAGATAATGACTTCATCGATGGCTTCATCATCCCCTAAATATCTTACCGAAGCTTTGCCGAAACTGGTGTTCATTTTCATCAACTCCGTAAATTTGCTATTTTTTAAAATGGCCTTGATATTCGATTTTTCTTTTTGAAACTCCGCAAGGTTATCTGCAGTAATCTTAAACGCCAAAATATTAAGTTTTTTCAATGACCCCAGTGCCTCCCTTTGTTCCTCCGTAAGATCCGCCTTATCCACATTTAATAAGCTTACCGGAAGATCAACGGATAAAAAATTAGGATTACCCTCATTTTCCACATAGTATTCTTGCAAGGTTTGCGTAGACGAACATGCCGTCATAAGAATGACCGACAACATTAACAAACCCAATTTTCCAACTATTTTTTTCATTTCACGTAGTTTTAAGTTTTTAACCAGAATAATGGGAAGTGGATTGCCAATCAACCCAACTCCCTTTATCCTATTACTTTTTATTTTTACCCGCCTTACTGAGTTCCGAAGGTAAATTCATCTTCTGGGTGAGCGACCCGATCTTGTTTAAATCTATATCACCAGTAAGCGAAAGAAGTACCGTTTCTATTTTTCTGTCATTGATTTCTACATTCACATTCTTAACCCCTGTCACAAACATTAATAGTTCGCTCACATGGTCTTCATCCTTCCCACTCTTGATATAAAATTTTACATTCGCATCCTTATCCTTGACCCGCATCAATTCTTGCAACGATGAGGATTTCAAATACTTATCCATAGTTGTTTGCATATCCGCGGAAACCTTTTTGTCCTCGGTTATAAAAACCTTTAGATTTTTTAGGTTTTGGGCTATATCCATAAAATCCTGTGCCTCTTTGTCATCGACTTCCACGTTTATCTTACTCAATAACTTAAACATGCTTTCATTGACCACTACGGCACTTACATTGTCCAAATCCTCGTACTTATCGAACATGGATTGCGAAAAACCCATTAATGGCAATACTGCTACCAAGGCTATTATAATATTCTTTTTCATCTTTTTAAATTTAATTTCTGTTGTAAATTTTTTGTTTTGTTTCTTCAAATTCCCTTAAATAAGCTACTTTTTCGGTTCCCCTGCCAAGATTGGTCGCCAAAAGGCTCAATGCCTTCCTGGTTTCCTGATAGGCATATTCCGCTTCTCTCTGTTCTTGATAGTTTCTTCCAAAATATATACCAAATACCAATACGCTTACGGCTGCAATGGAAATCCACTTTATATAACTTTTTTTTCTAGGTTTTAATGGAACCTGCTTGGTAAACCGTTCTTCTTTGGCAACGGAAAAATACTGAAACATTGGAGCGTGCCTTTTTAAGTGCAGAGGAATATCCTCCCTTAAAAAATACTCCCTCAACATTTCTTCCTCAGCAACCGTAGTAGTCGCCTCAAAATACCTTTCCAATAATTTCTCTATGTTATTGAATTCCATAATTGTGCTTTTGTACTAATTTTTCCCTCACAGTTTTTCTTGCTCTGGATAAGGCTACTCTTACCGCAGTGGCACTCATACCCAATAATTCTGCTATTTCTTCAAATTCATATTGCTCCACATCCCGCAATTGAAGTACCATTTTTTGCTGCTGGGGCAATTCTTCCATAATTTTTTCTATCCAACTTAGGCTATCACTGACCTCTAATTGGTTCTGCAATGAAACATTTTCGTCCTTATAATTGCTATGAACCAATTTTAAGTTACCGGCCTGTTTGGATTTAAGTCGGTCCAAGCAAAAATTCTTGGTCATCATCATGGCATAAGCCTCCACATTATTATAGCCAGTGATCATTTTTTTCTTGGACCAAAGCTTCATTAAGATTTCTTGTGTGGCATCCTCAGCTTCTTCTTTAGAGACCAATAAGCGCTTGGCCAGCCTATAAAGTTTATCCTTAAATGGTAAAACCACATTTAAAAACTCAGTTTGTTGCATTTTGGTTTAGTTGTTTTATAATCCTCCATAACAGGCTTACATAGGGAAGACGACATACATCGAATTTTGTTACAATTAGTTTCTATTTCCTTACAATGTAAGTAATTTAGCCCTATGGAAACCAAATAGGTAATATATCCGTATATAAATAAAATCGTTCCCCAAAACTGATAAATGCTTTTTTAATGGAATGATATTTGCACGCCAAACCATAATCTATTTTGGCAATTATTATAAAATTATGAAGAAGTATTTATTTGCATTTTTGGGATTGAGTTTGTTTCTCAACAGTTGTAGTAAGAATGATGACGCACTGGTTAACGAGGAAATTGAAGAAATAATTCCTGCGCCAGAAATAGATATAACGGTCCAGGATTTTATGTGGCAGACTATGAATGCCTATTATTTTTGGCAAAGTGATGTCACGGATTTGGGCGATGACCGCTTTGGAACCAATAAGGAGTATGTGTCCTTTTTGGAATCTGAGCAAGAACCGGGAAAATTTTTCGATGACAAATTACTTTTCAGTGAAGACCGCTTTAGTTTTTACGCGGATGATTATAAGGAATTGACCCAATCCTTTGCTGGAATTTCCAAGAGCAACGGTGTGGAATTTGGTTTGAGTTTATTTGCCGATAGTGATGATGTTTATGGTTATGTGCGTTACATCGTCCCTAATTCCAATGCCTCTGCAAAGGATATTAAAAGGGGGGATATTTTCACCGGTGTTAATGGCACTACCCTTAACTTGAATAATTATGTAGATCTTTTGTTTGGTGAAAGTGATACCTATACTTTAAATATGGCGGATATCTCCAATAATACCATTACAAACACAGACAGGGAAGTTACTTTAACCAAAGAGGCCAATTTAACCGAGAACCCGATATTTATCAGCAATGTATTGGAAACTGGAGGTAAGAAAATAGGCTATCTAATGTACAATGGCTTTACCAACGAATTTGATGAACAGTTGAATGATGCCTTTGGAGAGTTCAAGTCTGCTGCCGTAACAGATTTGGTGTTGGATTTAAGGTACAATCCAGGTGGATCGGTTAATTCGGCCAGATTATTGTCCAGTATGATTTATGGTACATTTACCAATAGTGTTTTTCTTAAGGCACGATATAACCAAAAGCTGCAATTGGAATTTAAGGATACCGACCTTATTGAGTATTTTGCAGATAAGACGGGCAACAATACCCCTCTAAATACCTTGGGACTAAACAAGGTTTATATATTGGCTACCGGGAGTACTGCATCGGCAAGTGAATTGGTAATGAATGGCCTGGAACCGTATATTGATGTTATCCATATAGGAACCACAACAACAGGCAAAAATGAATTTTCGGTTACCTTTGTTGACGATTTCGAGAATGGAAATGTATACAGCCCAAACAGGGAAGATAAGATCAATCCGGAGAATCAGTGGGCCATACAACCCTTAATTGGAAGAAACGAAAATGCCGATGGCTTTTCCGAATACACGAACGGACTAATGCCAAATATTACTTTGAAGGAGGATTTATCCAATTTAGGTGTATTGGGGAATATCAATGAACCTCTTTTAGCCAAGGCTATTGGAGAGATTACAGGAACTTCCGCCAAAATGGATTTTACGGTTGATATTCCAGTTAATTTGATCAGTAGTTCCAAAATGTTCACAAAAATCAGGGATAATATGTTTATGGATATTAAAAATCCATTAAACTTGACAAAAAAATAATAGCTAAAACACAACAATTGGTGTCTGTACAGCATAAAACTGTCCAACCAGACAAGTTAAAATAGTGTGCAAAGCAATTAACATTACAATACCATCATGAAAAAAATTCTAGGTTTTCTTTTAATTGCCGTAATTCTTTCCTGTTCGGACAAGGATGATGATGCATTCACCTATCCAAAGGAGACAACTGTACAGAACTTTATGTGGCAAGGTCTAAACCAATGGTATTTTTGGCAGGCAGATGCGCCCAATCTAGGTGACAATAGATTTAACACCAATGAGGATTATGTTGCCTATCTCGAAAAATATCCCGATCCCGAAGAGTTCTTCTACCAAACCTGTTACAAGCACTCAAATATTGTTGGGAGCAGTACGGCTATTGATAGGTTTAGCTTTGTAGAAGACGATTACAAAACCTTGGTAAATGCCTTGGAAGGTGTTACAAAAAGCAATGGATTGGAATATGGGTTGGCGCGCAATGAGGGCAGCACCAATCTTTTTGGGTACGTGCGATACATAATTCCAAATTCCGACGCTTCTACCAAAGATATTGAAAGAGGGGAAATATTTACACGTGTAAACGGCACTCAACTTACCGATTCCAATTATGTTGATCTACTTTTTGGAAATTCAGATACCTATACCCTTGGAATGGCAGATATTTCCGGCACGGTTGTTACGGATAATGATAAGGAAGTAACATTGACCAAGGAAGAGGGATTGCAAGAAAATCCCATATTGGTGGCCAAGACCGTAGAGGTCAACGGGACGAAAATTGGCTACCTAATGTACAATGGCTTTACAAGTGGGTATAATGAACAATTGAATACGGCTTTCGGACAATTTAAAACGGAAGGGGCTACGGAATTGGTAGTTGACCTACGTTATAACCCTGGTGGCTCCGTAAACAGTTCCAGATTATTGGCCAGTATGATCTATGGTACCAATACTGATGAATTATATGTAAGGCAACGATGGAACGATAAAATACAGGGGCTCCTTAAAAAGGAACAACTCGAAGATTATTTCGCCAACAAAACAGACAAAGGAACAGACTTGAACAGCCTAAACCTGAATACCGTATATGTTCTTGCTACAGGTAGCTCCGCCTCGGCCAGTGAATTGGTCATGAACGGATTGGCTCCATATTTAGATGTTGTTCATATTGGTGAGACCACAAGGGGAAAGAATGAATTTTCCGTAACTATGGTAGATGATATAGACAACGACTACATTTATAGGGCAGGTAGGGAGAACAAAATAAATCCTGGCAATTTGTGGGCAATGCAGCCGTTAATGGGTAGAAATGAGAATTCCGATGGTTTTTCAGACTACACCTCCGGTCTCGCACCTGATGTAGTTTTGAAGGAAGATCTTTCCAACCTTGGCATTCTGGGAGACATCAATGAACCACTTTTGGCAAGGGCCATTCAAGAAATTACCGGGGTAAGTGCAAAGAGGGACTTTACTGTAAAGATGCCCATAAACGAAGCGTCCAACTCTAAAATGTTTACCATCCTAAAAGACAATATGTATTTGGATAAACCTATTGATATTCCATTTCAATAGGGTTTCCAAATTCCGAAAAATACTAATGATCAGATATTTAGTTCAATTCCAATAAAGAAACCCCACTTTTACTAGTTCTCTACCTAGTAAAAGTGGGGTTTCAATTTCTGTAGATTACAGCTCTATATCCCTAATTGAAGTAAATTCCTCCAGGAATAACTCCCAATGTTAGGGTTTCTATGGCCAATTTGGTATTTAAATCATAGACCGTAAGTGTTCCATTGCTTGCGTAATCGCCAGCATCGGTACCGTATAACCTTCCCTCCTTTACTACCATAGTATAAAAACTGACGCCTTCCAATGCTACATCCAGACTCAAGCTAGTGGCGGACAAATTTTGTTCATATACCTTATCACCTAATTTATAATACAAATCCCCTCCATCTAAATTTAATCCCCCAGGATGCTGGGTAGTTTCAAATTGGAAATTGGAATCTACTACATTTGTGGCCGTATTGATCCTAGATAGTACTCCAGCCGTTTCATCGTCAGTGTACGACGGCTTACCTGATGCCAATACCCAAAGGTTTCCAGAACCATCCAATTGCATAGAATTGGGCACATCGCCGACCGTAAGCGTTTTTACTACCTCATTGGAAGTGGTATTTATTACGGAAACCTTATTATTTTGTCCCCAAGCTCCCTGATGGGCTACATAAACCGTATTGTCCTTCGCCAAAATGGCTTCAGGTCCCAATACTACAGATATGGTTCCTTCAACAGTATAATTTTGCAGATTTATAATGGCAACAAAATCATCGGAATCATCTGCCGTGTCTCCCCAATTGGTGACATAGCCCTTTCCGTTTACCGCTATGAAATACCTCGGATTGTTTAAGCCTTCGGTAATACTTGCTATTTTTTCAAATGTATATCTGTTTACAACATTTATCTTGTTGGATACATTTGCTATAATAAAGGCTTCATCGTCTGTAAAGCCGATGGACTGTACAATATTGCCTAGGTCTTCATCATTCGTCTTTTTAAAAATACTATTCTCTACCAGCGATAGATCGTCCGAAATAAAAGAGACAGTTCCCGAGCCGTTGCTAAAGGGACCTTCGTTGGAAACCAATATTCCATTTTCGTAATCACCCAAAGGTTCTTGAACCTCGTCATCATCATTGGTACATGACCATGAAAGGCCGATAATCAATAGGGATAAAAATACATTTCTAATCTTCATTTGTTTAAGCTGATTTAAAATTTAGTAAATAATTGTAGTTGAAAATTTCTATTGGGCATAGGCCTATATGCCACATTCTGATAATTTTTATTAAATATGTTGTTCACTTTTAGACCAAAAACAAAGTTGATTTTGGCTATTTTCGGCAAATGATAATCCAACCCCATATTGGCCACTATATAACCTGCCAAACTTTCACTGTTATCTGTAGTAGTATAGACCGAACCGTTGTACAGGAGTTGATAAAAGACTACCAGCTTCTTGTATTGATAGGCCATGTTTGACCTTATCAAATGCTCAGGGACATAAAGCAATTGATTATTGGTGGTGTTATCGGTAGATTTGGTAAAGCTATATTCACTTTCCCAAGCTACGTTGTGGTTTCCCCATTTCTTTTTCCAATCAAAACCGAATTCAAATCCGTATTGGGAAACATCCTGAACATTCATCGCCATCCAAGTGCCCTGATTATTGGGTCGCCACTGGATTAAATTATCGGTTGCAATGGCATACACATTTGCCGAAAGGGCATACCTTTTACCTTTTAGGGATTGACCCATTTCCAGCTGCCATGAGCTTTCGGGCATGACCTCCAAATTACCGCTAGCCCCGGCGCCTGTCCAATAAAGGTCATTGAAGGTCGGAATCCTATGGTTTTTGGAAGCATTAATAGCTAAAGTGTAGTTTTTGGCTACCTCATAACTACTGTTCAACGAAAAAAGAAATGGACTATCAAAATCACTGACAACTTCCTTTCTAAAGTTTACTCCATAATCAAATCTGTCGGAAACGGCATGTAAAAACATAAAAGTACCTGCCATAAAATTTCTATCCGCGTTTTCAATAGAGGTCCCTTTGGCCCTAATCGAAGAAAAATCGATTATTCCATTTAAGGCAATCTTGTTTAATTGATATTTATAGTCGTAGTTGGCAAGAAAGGTATTGGCCTGCCCAAAACTAAACTCCTCTCTTTGCTTATTGGGAAAATAACGATAACGTTCGTACAAATGCCCAACCTTTAATCTGGCTACCTTCCGTTCATTGAAACTGCCCAGCTCCAAAAGCGACCTGTGATTTACATCCTTATAATTTTCATCAGCAGGGGCCGTCAATGTCCCGGAAAAATCCCTGTCTCCAAAAAATGTGTTATGGTATACTTTTAATATTTGGGTTTCGGACAAAATAAAGCCAAAGTTGGCATTTAAATTAATGTGGTCATAGGCTCCATTCTCATTTTTCCTATTCGTTCCCAAATATTTATAATCGTTTTCCGAAGCAAGGTGATTAATACCAAAATGAAACGATATTTTTTCTTTTCCAAGTGAAGTGTTAAAGGCCAATTTACTGGTATTAAAACTTCCGTAACTTGTTAGTAAATTATTTTTCCAGCCTTCATTGAACTTGAAATCATCGTTCAACAAAATGGTTCCGCCCACGGCCCCACTTCCGTATTGCACACTACCTCCCCCACTCCTGACTACTACATTGTCGTAATTTCCAGGAATCAAAGTGTTAAAATCTGTCTGGCCTGTAAGTTGTGAATTTATATTTATCCCGTTCCAAACTACCGCGGTCTGTTGGGCGTTGGTTCCTCGAAAAGAAGCAGAGGACACCATTCCATAACCATTTTCCTTAAAATAGATATTGGAGTTATACCGCAATAAATCGGTTAGGGAAGCACCACTTTTTTGTTGGATGGAATCCTTAAAAACCCCTATTTTGGCACCCTTGGAGAAATGAAGAAGTTTGGCATCACTCAAAACCACCTCGTCCAAAACAATAATACTGTCCCTTTGCCCAAAAACCTGCGCCAAGGTCAAAAGTCCCAATAAAAATAAAAATATTTGTTTTTTTTCCATATTCAAGAAGACCCTTTGCCCGAAGATCTATTCTATTTAGTGATGAATATGGCAGGTCTCCTGACTTGCGTACTATCATTTACCTTCCCACCCTCAAACATAGGGCAGTGGTATTAGAAGAAATGATAGCCATCCATTTTACACGGACTGAGCTCACAGTTGCGGGAACAGTTTCGGAATCTCACCGAATTCCCTTTTAATCCTATCCTCCTATATTAAGAGAATAAAAACCAAAATTCGCAGCGAAACTACTACTTTTTTTTGGAATTATCACTGTACTTTTTTCTATTTAGTTTATAGGCCAGCCAAAGAAAACCAACAATAAAATGTAAGACAATTACAGCGGCAACTATATAAATTAATGTATTGGAATCTCCTCTCATAGGTTTGGATTTGTCCAAAAATAAATACTATCCCTACAATAAATTATGACCTTTGTTAGGCTTGGATAAATTTTGATTCAAGAAATTAATACTACTTTTGAACTCTCTAATAAACCCTTAAGCTCTTGAACAAAACATTCCTTTTTTTAATATTTCTTTCCATTTGGTCCTGCAAACAGCCTAAGAAAACTACTATTCCCCCTTCCGACTTGTCGCAAAGTATCAGCATAGATCATGCCCAAGGTTTTACTATCGAGCACACCTCCACAGATATAACGTTGATCAAAGTATCTTCTCCTTGGCCGGGATCGGAAGCTACATTTACCTACGCCTTGGTACCCAAAGAAAAATTGGCCATCATTACCTTGGACAAGGATGCCTATACCGCCATAATAGGTGTTCCGGTTGAAAAAATGGTAGTTACCTCCACTACCCATATTCCTGCTCTGGAGGCTTTGGGAGAAGCTGATAAATTGATAGGATTTCCAGATACGGAATACGTTTCGTCTCCCCTGACAAGAAAAAGGATAAATGAAGGATTGGTAAAGGATTTGGGCAATAACGAGGCTTTAAATTCAGAAATGGTCATTGCAATAAATCCCGAAGTTGTGGTTGGATTTAGCATAAACAATAAAAATAAGGCCTATGAGACCATAACAAGGTCCAATATTCCAGTTGTTTATAATGGAGATTGGACGGAAGAGACACCTTTGGGCAAAGCTGAATGGATTAAATTTTTTGCACCATTTTTTCAAAAGGAAAAAAAGGCAGATAGCATATTCCGCGCCATTGAAGATAGCTATAATAGTGCAAAGGTCCTGGCTAAACAGGCAAACAACAGGCCTACGGTACTAAGTGGAGCTCTTTATAAAGATATCTGGTACTTGCCAGGCGGTAAGAGCTGGGCATCCAGGTTTATAGAAGATGCCAATGCAGATTATCTGTGGAACAACGATGCCACCAATGGAAGTATTTCCCTTAGTTTGGAGAGTGTTATTGAACGTGCAAAGGATGCAGATTTTTGGGTCTCACCATCACAATTTGGCAATTATTTGGAATTAAAAGAGGCCAACCGACATTATTCCCAATTTGCTGCTTTTAGAAATAATAAGGTGTATACTTATGCTAATTCCAAAGGAGAAACTGGAGGATTGCTTTATTTTGAGTTGGCTCCCAACAGACCGGATTTGGTCCTTAAAGACCTTATAAAAATCTTTCACCCAGGACTTTTAACTGATTATAAGCCCACCTTTTTTAAACCTTTGGACTAAGTGCAGAAATCAATATCATATAGGGCATATTTTATACTTCTTTTACTGGTATTAATTGTGTGCTTTCTGGTGAATATCAGCTTAGGCTCCGTCTCCATTCCCTTACAGGAAACATTGAATGCTGTACTGGGCAAATCTACAGAAGTGGATTCATGGAGCTACATCATATGGAACTACAGAATTCCCAAGGCTTTTACCGCCATACTTGTTGGTAGTGGATTGGCATTGAGCGGCTTATTGATGCAGACCTTGTTCAGAAATCCATTGGCAGGGCCTTTTGTACTCGGCATTAGCGCTGGCGCAAGCTTAGGGGCCGCCCTTTTAATTTTGGGGTCTTCCCTTTTCACTGGATTTTTTGCCTTTACCATGGTAAATGATATTTCCTTGGCGTTGGCTGCAAGTGTAGGTAGTTTTCTTGTACTATTGGCCGTAATGGTAGTTGCATCCAAGGTAAAGGATACTATGGCCCTACTTATCATTGGTCTAATGTTCGGTAGCATAACCACAGCAGTGGTAAGTGTGCTGTCCTATTTCTCAACCGCCGAAAAACTACAGCAATATGTCTATTGGTCTTTTGGTAGTATTGGTAATTTATCGTGGAACCAATTATTGCTGTTATTTACAATTATAGCGATTGGAATCTTAATGAGTATTTTTTCTATAAAATCGTTGAACGCATTGCTATTGGGGGAAAGTTACGCCAAGAGTTTGGGCGTAAACATGAAGCAATCCCGATATTTCATAATAATTGCCACCGGATTACTGGCTGGCGGGGTAACCGCTTTCGCAGGTCCCATTGCCTTTATAGGCTTGGCCGTACCCCATTTAACACGACAAATTTTCAATACCACCGATCATAAAATTTTGGTTCCCGCAGTTTTGATTTACGGTGCCATTTTAATGTTGATCTGCGATACTATTGCCCAAATGCCCAATTCGGCCAATGTTCTTCCAATCAACGCCATAACCTCCATCATTGGGGCACCGGTTGTAATTTGGTTGCTAATAAGGAAAAGAAAAATGATTTTCTGATTTAAACCAAAAACTAAAACAGCAACAATCAATTACCATGTTAAAACCAATAACAAACCTCAAAAACCAATAACTTAGCAAAGATTAAATCTACCTAAAATAGAAAATAGCACGCCACATATCGCCCTTAAAGTAGAAAACCTAAGCATAGGTTATACTACTAAAAAGCAACAAACCTACATTGCCCAGGATATTTATTTTTCTTTGTCTGAAGGGGAAGTAGCTGCTATCGTAGGTATTAATGGTATTGGAAAATCTACGTTATTACGTACACTTGGTAACGTTCAGCCAAAATTATCTGGCAATATAACCCTCAACAAAATTCCTTTGGAAAATTATTCCATCCAGGAGTTGGCATCGGAAATTAGTGTGGTATTAACAGAACCCATCGCCACCAAAAATTTAACGGTACTGGAACTGATCAGTCTGGGGCGGCAGCCATATACCAATTGGATTGGAACCCTTACTGAGGAAGATAGGGAAAAGATTTCTCTAGCAGTTGAAATGCTTCAGATTGAGGAGTTAAAGTCTAAAAAATGTTATGAATTGAGTGACGGCCAATTACAGCGCGTTATGATCGCCAGGGCTTTGGCACAGGACACCCAACTAATATTACTGGACGAACCAACTACACATTTGGATCTGTACCATAAGGTGAAGATTTTGAAATTACTAAAATCCATTGCCCATAAAACAAACAAGACTATTCTTTTTACAACCCACGAAATTGAAATTGCGATTCAGCTATGCGATAAAATGCTAATATTGGAAAGCAGGCAGAGCACATTTGGATCGCCATGTGAATTGATACAAAAGAAGAGTTTTGAAAATTTGTTCCCTTCGGACACCATTACTTTCGATTCCCAAACGGGTTCTTTCAGAGTTAATAAGTAATGTAAATCAATCCCACTTTTTTTTAACACAATCCACTATCTTTACTGCATAGAACCTTAATTACATGAATGAATTGCTCCTATATGTAATCCTTGTCCTAGTTGGTTTGGCGATCGGCTATTTCTTGGGGAATTACATCCAAAATCTAAAAACAAAATCCAGTCAAAGTGCGCTTTTGGAGCGCGAACAGCAATTGAGAACCAACCTTAGTGCTTTGGAACAGAGGCTTAATGATGCCGAGGAGTACAAAACCCTGTTGCAATCTGAAAAAGAACAATTGGGCAATAGAATAGTCCGATATCAGGCAGAAATGGAAAATTTGGATCTAAAAAACCGGGAACAAAAAGGGGAAGTAGAAAAACTGCAAGAAAAATTCACCAAGGAGTTCGAGAATTTGGCCAATAAAATTTTGGATGAAAAAAGCACCAAATTTACAGAACAGAACAGGGAGAACATTAAAAATATATTGACCCCATTACAAGAGAAAATAATTCTTTTTGAAAAAAAGGTAGATGACAGTCAGAAAGAAAGTGTGGGCATGCATTCGGCCCTCAAGGAACAATTGGCCAATTTGCAAACGCAAAATCTAAAAATAACCCAGGAAGCCGAAAACCTCACCAAAGCCCTTAAAGGCGATAGTAAAATGCAAGGGAACTGGGGGGAACTGGTCTTGGAACGTGTCCTTGAAAAGTCGGGCTTGGAAAAAGATCGGGAATATACGGTGCAGCAAAGTTTTACCTTAGAGGATGGCAGCCGTGTTTTACCGGATGTAATCATCCATTTGCCGGATGGAAAAAAGATGATCGTGGATTCCAAAGTCTCCCTTACCGATTACGAACGTTATGTGAATTCCGAGGATGAGTTGAAGGAAAAATTTCTTAAAGATCATATTAATTCCTTAAGAAGGCATGTGGACCAGCTTTCCGCTAAGAAATATGAGGACCTTTATGAAATGGAGAGTCCGGACTTTGTACTCATGTTCGTACCAATAGAACCTGCATTTGCGATTGCCATAAACAATGACAACTCCCTGTACAACAAGGCATTTGAACAGAATATAATTATCGTAACCCCATCCACCCTACTGGCTACCCTACGTACCATAGACACGATGTGGAACAATGAAAAACAGCAACGAAATGCGATTGAAATTGCAAGGCAGGCTGGTGCATTATACGATAAATTTGAGGGCTTTGTTGGGGATTTAATGAAAGTGGGCAAAAGGATGGATGAGGCAAAGTCCGAATACAAAGGAGCCATGAACAAATTGGTAGATGGCAGGGGAAATATAATTACCAGCATTGAGAAATTAAAGAAAATGGGTGCCAAGGCAAAAAAGTCAATCCCCGAAACCTTGCTTAAAAGAGCCCATGATGATGAAGATGACGAGAATGAAGAACCATTGACCTTACTATAAACAAACTAAACGATCAACATGAAAAAAATACTTGGATTAACCCTTCTTGGCCTGGTCCTAATTATAACTGCCTATTTTTTATTTGTATATTTTGTTCCCTATAGTGAAGGTATCCGCTCTGGAGAACTTATAAAAATAAGTCATAAAGGAGTACTTATTAAGACATGGGAAGGCGAGATAAGTCAAGGAATATCCGGTGCACAGATATTCTCTTTTTCCGTATTAAAGGACGATGTAATTGCCAAATTAAAAGAATACCAAGGAGACTACGTAAAGGTGACCTATATAGAGCGTTACCGCACTTTCTTTTGGTTAGGTGATTCCAAATATTTTATCACTGCAGTTGAAAAGGAAAAATCGCCCCACTTAAATTAAAAACGATGGACAAATTTAAAACAGCCAAACAATCCAGATTATCCATAACCGAATTAATGTTACCCTCCCATTCCAATTTTGGTGGTAAGGTACATGGCGGCCACATATTAAATTTAATGGATCAAATAGCCTTCGCCTGCGCTTCAAAACATTCCAGAAAATATTGTGTAACGGCTTCCGTAAACAAGGTCGATTTTTTAAATCCAATTGAGGTTGGGGAACTGATAACCTTAAAGGCTTCCGTGAATTATACAGGGAGAACATCCATGGTCATTGGTGTCCGGGTCGAATCTGAAAATGTGACCACAGGAAAAAAGAAACATTGTAATTCCTCCTACTTCACTATGGTCGCCAAAGACGCCGAAGGAAATAGTACGCCTGTGCCCGGCCTAATAATTGAGGATGAGCAAGGTGTACGCAGGTTTACCCGTAGCATTCAAAGAAAAAAACAGGCAATGTCACGAAGCAGTCTTTTTGAATCATCCCAATTTAAAATTAATGACCATTTAAAGGATTTGGACAACGAAAATGTCCTGATCAATCTGAATCCTGCCTAGTTGATCTGAGCAGCGGCCTCCTCGTCCAAAAACCAAATTAAATCCCCTGAGGTAGGCACTACCAAGGAAGCTGGATAGCTGTCATGGCCTTCTTCCTTCGTAATTATGGCTCTCACCTTTTCAGCCTTACTACTCCCGGTCACCAAAAACGCTACCGTCCTGGCATTATTGATCAGTTTTCCGGTTATGGTAATTCTTCTTTGTCCCGAATCTGGATGTACGGCCACTTCACAAGTATTTTTGGAACCCCAAAGATCTATTTCATGGGGGAATATAGATGCCGTATGTCCGTCATCACCCATACCAAGGATAACAAAATCAAATTGAGGTATGTTGTTCACTATGGGCAATTCTTCTTCCAAGACCTTGCTATATCTTTCGGCCTCCAACTCCGGTAAGTCTTCCCCGTGAACACGGTGGATATTATCCTTTGGAATATTGATTTTGGATAATAAATGCTCCACCGTCATTTTGTAATTACTTTCAGAATCGGTAGGTGGAACACAACGCTCATCTCCCCAATACAAATGAACCGTGGACCAATCCACATCCTTGTAATGCTCTGCCATATAATCAAAGACTACTTTGGGCGTACTGCCACCGGACAAAGCAATATGGGTTGTTTTGTTTGTTTTTATCTGTTCTTCCAAATAATTGGAAAAGATTTGGGCAACTTCCAATTTGGTAGGGGATATGTTTATTTGCATCTATTATATTTATTGATAATTACTTAATAACACAGAAACCGGGGTCATCGGCCAAGTTTTCACCGGGATTCCGCCATTTCAGGTCGCCTTCCAACAGGTGGTCGGAATTTGTTGGACCCCAGACCCCTGAGGAATATCCATATATATTTACATCCGATCCGTTCTTCCAATAATCCAATATGGGATCAACAAATTCCCAGGCCGCTTCCACTTCATCCGCCCTTGCATAAAGCGTGGCATCTCCCTGCATAGCATCCAATAATAATCGTTCGTAGGCATCCATCACATTGTTATCCACCAAATTGGAATAGTAAAAGTCCAGATTGGCTCGTTCCACAGTGAAGCCCTGACCAGGAACTTTTACCCCAAATTTGATAAGAATGCCTTCATCTGGCTGAATCCTGATAATCAACTGATTATCCTTGTTGTTCATGTCAGAATTTTTAAACACTTGGTGATGTGGCGATTTAAAATGTATGACCACTTCGGTTACTTTGGTAGGCATTCTTTTGGCAGTTCGCACATAGAAGGGAACATCTTTCCACCTCCAATTATCTACAAAGAATTTTATTGCCGCATAAGTCTCTGTTTTTGAATTGGGATCAACGCCATCTTCTTCCCTATAGCCTTTCACTTTTTTTCCGTCTATAACAGACGAAAGATATTGCCCCCTTACCGTATTGCTGTATAAAGTTTTCTCATCGCGCATAATTCGCAATGATTTTAATGCCTTAACTTTTTCGTTTCTAATTTCCAGTGCGCTTGCATCTATAGGTGGTTCCATTACAATTAATGACACTATCTGTAACAAATGGTTCTGAAACATATCTCTCAGAGCTCCGGATTTGTCATAATAGCCACCCCTTTTTTCCACTCCAACACTTTCGGCGTTGGTAATTTCTATATGGTGTATGTAATTCCTATTCCAAAGAGGCTCAAAAATACTATTGGAAAAGCGAGTGACCAGTAAATTCTGAACCGTTTCCTTACCTAGATAATGATCAATTCTGTAAATCTGGGATTCATCAAAATAGGTTTGTAAACCAATATTAAGTTTTTTGGCCGTTTCCAAACTATAACCAAACGGCTTTTCAACAATGATTCTCTTCCAACCGTTGGTCTCGTTATTTAGGCGTTGTTGGGAGAGGTTTTTTGCAATTACCTCGTATAGACTGGGTGGTGTTGAAAGATAAAAGATATAGTTTTCCTCAGTATTGAATTTATTGTTTAGATCGGATATTCTGGTGGCCAACTTACTGTATTCCTTATTATAATCTTCGCCCAAATCCTCATAAAAAAACTTGTCCGCCAGGGTGTTTATAAAATCCGAAGAAGCATCCTTTACCTTGTTCTTAAGGTATGTACTTTCCAAAACTACCTTTCGCCTAAACTCACCATCGGTCATGTTACTTCTACTTACCCCCAATACCACAAAATTCTCAGGAAGCTGTTTTGCCTTGTATAAATTAAATAAAGCCGGTACCAGCTTTCTAGCAGTTAAATCTCCTGATGCCCCGAAAATAACAAGCATTTGATTTGCTGTTTTGTTCATAATATATTTATTGGAAGTTTTGTTCAATTTGTTGGGTTTTTAAAACTTTGGTACTAAAAACCGTTTAATTGATTATTTTTGATTTTTGAATTATCGTGCGAAGATAAAACTAATTTAGCTTATTCATTTATAAACAAGGACACTTAACAAAAGCCCCTTTATTTTGTTAAATAACTTTAAGATAAAAACATGGAAAACACATACGATTTTGGATTGATTGGCCTAGGTGTCATGGGACGTAATTTTATATTGAACGTTGCGGACAACAACTTTTCGGCCATGGGATACGATCTTGATGATGAAAAGGTAAATGCATTAATTGAAGAAGGACAAGATACCAAAAGAGTAAACGCCTCAACAGATATCCAATATTTTGTAAAGTCCCTGGCAAAGCCTAGAAAGATTATGCTTTTGGTACCTGCCGGTAAAATTGTGGATTCCGTAATCGAGAGCTTATTGCCACATTTGGACAAGAACGACCTTATTATAGATGGTGGAAATTCCTTTTTCACGGATACCGATCGTAGGGAAACTTATCTACAAACCAAGGGAATCCACTTCTTTGGTTCCGGGGTTTCCGGGGGAGCAAAAGGCGCTAGACGTGGCCCCAGTATCATGCCAGGCGGAAACAAGGAAGCCTACAAAGAAGTTCAACCTATTTTTGAAGCAGTTTCCGCTAAATTTAAGGGAGAGCCCTGTGTGGCCTATTTGGGACCTAAATCTGCCGGTAACTATGTAAAAATGGTACATAACGGAATTGAGTATGGCCTAATGCAACTTACCTCCGAAATATATGATCTTTTAAAAAAAGCAGGAAAATACAATAATGATGAACTGCATGCCACATTCGCTTCATGGAATAATGGCCGACTACAATCGTTTTTAATAGAAATATCCGCTGAGATTTTTAAGCAAGAAGATGACAAGGGTGATGGCAGATTGGTAGACAAAATATTGGACAAGGCCAAACAAAAGGGCACTGGAAAATGGACTTCCCAAAATGCTATGGACTTAGGTATTCCAATTCCCAGCATAGATATAGCAGTAAGTATGAGGGAAATTTCTGCCTTGAAGGAAGAAAGGATTTTAGCAGATAAGCTATACAATAGGCCAGAGCCAGCAATAATGGACAAAAAGGAAATGGCAAAATGGGCAGAAGAAGCACTTTACTTTTCCTTTATCAATACTTATGCGCAAGGTCTTCACCAATTGGCAGTTGCCTCTGAAGAATACGGCTATGACCTAGACCTTTCGGTAATCGCTAAAATTTGGAGGGCAGGTTGTATTATCCGTGCCGGATTGTTGGAAGATATTTCTATGGCATTTACCAAAGACAAACAATTGCCCAACCTCCTATTGTCCCCACAATTTGTACCCAAGGTACAATCTACGGTAGCGGCGGCAAGAAACTTAGTGGCTTATGGTGCCAAAAATGGTATTCCTTTGCCAGGCCTTTCCAATTCATTGACCTATTTTGATGCCTACACCTCAGGCAGATTGCCACTGAACCTTATCCAGGCACAGCGTGATCATTTTGGGTCCCACACCTATGAGAGAACCGATATGGAGGGAATATTCCATACGGAATGGGAAAAATAATCACCAGTTTTATATCGGTTTTGAATACTAGTTTATTTTGGCTATTTTTAATATGAATTAGAAGTAGCCAAAAAAAATAAGATGAGCGGAAGCATTCAGGATATGAACAATAGAGTGAATCAGAATCGCTCTTTAAAACCGTCCAATAGGGCACGGTTTAAGGAAAGTAATCGGGACAATATTTATTCTGATTCCGAGGCTTCCACAACAAAACTTACCTTTAAGCAAGTCTCCGAAATTGAATTAAATAAAATAAAGGACAAAATCAATAGTAAGGCTTTAAAAGATAGGAAAAGAGAAATGTATATATTTCTTGTCATCGTATTAACGCTCGTGGCAACTCTTTTAATTCTCTTTAAATAAACAACTATTGCCATATACCAATTATCCCTACTTTCCGCTTCCAATTAGTCCAATAAAAGGTATTAAACCTCAGGGCAAGCCCTGAACCCAATAATAGGAAACGACCCAACGGTCGAGGTATTGAACCTAGATCCCGCCGAAAAAGGCGGGATTAGTTCAACTTTCAATTTTCAGTGCGTCTTACTGACTTCTCAAAATTGAGTTTCACTAATAAACATAACAAAATAGTTGCTAGATCTAAATATCCGCTGCCTTCCCTAATTAATTTCGAACCGAATTCTATAAAATATCCAATAGGAACTGGAGTTCAGTCATGGATAAACAACGCCAACCAAAAGTAAGGGGCCTTAAGCGCTATATTTCTTCTGAAATTTATAATTGGTCTTTTTTAAATCTTTACTTATTTCCAAAGTTACAAGATGTGCCTTTATAATCTTGACATAAGAAAATACCATTATAAACATCCAAGCTGCGAAAAGATAATATTCCATAATTGTTTAATTTTAGATTAGTAACAAAGGCATTAAATACAATGCTTAATGTTTTTATTTTAAAATACTTACGCAATAAACCTGAACCAGGTTTTACGATTGAACCACTTATTTTGGTTATACATCGTATTTTCAAAAAATAAAAAAAAGAACACCATGACATTGAATGCCATGGTGTTCCCACCTAAAAAACAACTAAACACACCTTACTGTTCATTAACACCAAATCGTAAATAACAGGTCCTTACCTCCAATGTCAATTTGCTCTAAAGGTTCATTATTTTGCTCTCCATAGACGGTCCAAGCTCATAGATTGCCCCCAATAATTCTGTCTTTAATTCCTCCACCTTTGAATATTCTCCTGTTGCCTTGTAGATCACTGCTGATCTATAAAGTATTCCCGGCTCAAATGTTTTTCCTTCAATATGTTGTTTTACAATCTCCAAAGCCTTATCCTTTTGCCCAAGTTTATAATAACTGTAGGCCAAAAGATCATATGACCCAGGTGTTGATCTGTTATTCACCTCCACTTCCGCTACCTTTAAAGCCCTTGTGTATTGCTCTGTCTGCTCCAAATACATACCAACATTATAGACATTGTACATAGCTCCGTAGTCCGGGTTTGCTACGGCTATGGCATAACTATCCAAATTATTTGCCATCTCCGTCCTATCGCCCATGTACTCTGCTATCTCTGCCTTTAAAAGGTAATAATCAGGTGATAGGTAATTCTTGGTTACAGAATCCAATATTCGCAATGCTTCCTTTGGATTTTTTTCGTATGAAAATACGATCCATGCAATTCCTTTCTTGGCATATGCATTTTGCGGATCCAATCTCAGGGATTTTAAATAATGCTCATAAGAATCCTGAATTCTTCCAGCATGACCATAATAATCCGCCAAATTAGTGTAGGACCACAGTATTATAGAGGAATTCTTGGAAGACTCTGCCCTTTCCTTGGCCTTTTCCATAAAACGGATGGCCGTTTCCAAATCCCCTTTATGATCATTCCACTTGGCCAATCTTATCAAATAATCAAAATCGGACATATTTTTAATACTATCCAAATAATGCCGGGCCTTGCCATAATTACCCAATTCCATATGTATATCAAAAAGTAATTTTTGCGATTCCCCAACCCCGCTACCCATGGCTCTAGAGGAATTTGCCAATTCCAAAGCTTCTTTAAATCTGTGTTGCGAAATATAATTTCGGGCCAATGCCCTGTAATACCCAGATTTACCTACAGCTGCAATTTCAACAGCCTTATCAAGGGCCCTTTCAGCCATTTTAAGTTGTTTTATATCTCCCGTTTCTTGAAAATACCTGTTGTACTCACCTGCAACTATACCAAAACTCATCAACTGCATGCTATCTGGTTGAATCTTGGAATTCCAAAGCTCAAAATATTTTGACGTTTTCTGAGATTCCCCGAAGCCTAGAAAAACATTGTAATCTTCGGCTTGTGTAATTCGCTTGGACGATTCCTGTGTACAGGAAACCGCAATAAACAGGACTATTATTATAAGTGAATATTTCATTGTAGAAGGTTTTATTGTTTTAGGTGATAATTTTTAAAATAAGGGAGAACTATTTCCATTCTCCCCTATCCTCCTCTTCATAGATAAATACCTACTCCGGATTTCCCACGTATGGAAAACTGGCGGAGACCGTTGCTGTTAGGGCCACTCCGTCCGAAGTTAATCGTGGTGTATCAGGGTTACCGTCCATATCCTTATCGGAACCGTCAAATCGATCTCCTTCCGCCCCTCCAAATAATAATATCAAACTAACATCTATGACATCATCTGTCAAGTTTCTTCCGGTAAGTGCTACTTCGTCCCCGTCCGGAACCAAAATTCTTCCGTCGTTGTCGAAATCCGTACCTGGATTAAAATAAGTAGTGGGCAAACTTGGTGAAATCTCCAAAACATCTGCTGCCAGGTAACCGGTCAAGGTTGCTGCATCCAATCCCAAAATATTATTTTCATAATTCAGGTCAGCCGGATCAATACCCAACAAGCCGGCATACACGTCATAGTATTGTTCCAATCTAGCTTCGTATCCAGCCTGGAAAGTTGTTCCCATTTCTGAAGGTATAGTTCTGTTTTGTGCATCCTTAACACTTGGTTGACCTTCCATATCAAAACCTAAAACCGTATTTATTCCTGGTCTTCCCATGTGATCCACTTGCGTAAAGCTTCCAGAGAAATCGGTTACGGTCATACAGGGTTCGCAAGAACCACCACAATCGATACCGGTTTCACTTCCATTCATAATTCCATCATCACAAGTGGACATAGCTATTGGATCCATCATGTCATCATCGTTATTACAGGCAGTCAATAACGCCAAACCTAATATTGGCAAAAGCGCATATTTTATTGTATTTAGTTTCATAATTATAGTTTTAAATAGTTAAATGTTATTGTTTTTTGTTCGTAGTAACCCAAGTCTTATACACGTTCAACCCCAATGCATTCTGGCCTGTAGTGGCACCCAACAAGGAGTTGGGAAGCTCTACAACGATAGACATGGTGTTTTTACCTTCGAAGGTATCCACGGCCTCCTCGGCTGTTTTAAATCCACCTGGGGCCATCCCCCCGATTACAGCATTGAATTGAAAGAAATCGAAAAAGAACGTATCCTGTCTTGGCCCTGCAAATAATGTAGCCCCATTCGCTGTTGTGGCCTTAATGGCAGTAGTTCCGGAAATTTCAACACTCCCCAAGGGAGAGTCGACCAAGACCTCACTGTCCAATCCCGTTTTTAAAGGTGCTACCGGTCCAAAGAAATACATCCTACCCTCTCTTGGTATGGCCTGAATAACCAAATCCTCTACCAAATCACCATTCGTATCAATGTTGATTTCCGTCAGGACTGTCTCATCAAAGCTTCCATAGGCCAAGTCCGGCACCACATTAGTTTGAAGATCCACCACAAAAACCGTGTTGTCCGACCCTTCGGAAGGCTCAAACCCATAAAAATCAGCGATATCCGCCGTAGTGCCCATAGAGGAAGGAGCATCTATGTGATCCGCTGCAATCAAAATAACTCCTGCCGCTGCAAGGAAGCCAAGCCCTAATAATAATTTTGTCTTTTTCATAATTTCGATATTTTTTAGATTAAAATCACCCTTACCTACGGAACTTAAATTGTGAGGGTTTGGTTTTAAATGTTAATATTATGTTAATGCTTAAATATGCCCTTTTGCCGAAAAAACGGTTGCAATAAGAATGAAGTCCCATATTTTAATTTAATTTTACCCTCTAAAATTTGGATCTATGAATCCTTCGGCCTCTGGTTGGATAGATAAGTTTGGGTATCTCGTAAAGGACAATAATGATTATTTTAGCTCCTTTGAAGAATTATATGCCCTATTAAAAAGCACTGGATTTGTCTATGGGATAAATTTGGACATACCCCCTTTTATTATTAAGGATGTTCCATTATCGGAAGACGAAAAGGCCAAGATTAATTTAATAACTGCACTTTATTATACTTATAAGCTCAAAAACACGGAACCCAATTTCGAAGCTTTCTTGGGATATATCTTTATGTTCTATAAAGATTTGGGGATTAACAGGATTTCTTTTTTGAACAAATTTCTTACTGGAAAGAAAACATCTGCGAAGCTTGAAAACCTTTTAAACTCAAGAATCTATTTAGAGGACAATGTAATTAGCAAGACATTCAATAACATCATTACCAATTCCCTTCTTTTTATAGATGTTCTAAGTTTTAAACGATATCTTGAAGGTGAAACTTCAATAAAGGAGTATGCACAACGCTTGGAGCATATCACCATAAATATCACATATCACACTTTAAACTCGAAAGAGAAAAACAGGAATGACGAAAAACTTGCGCAACTTTTTGCCTCCTCCCTAACTTTTATTGAGAGTGCGAAACAAAATTTTGATGGCTCCTATAGGAATGAATTGGTCCGTAAATATTCCACCTCGGAAAATAGGTATTTTCTTGATGTTGCCTGTCTAACGGTTTGGGAAGATCAGTCCTTGGATTATACCGAATCCGAGTTTATTTTTGGCATTGGAAGTGACCTAGGTTTTGACCCCAATGAGATTGCAAATTCACTTCGGGATGTTACTGGATTTTTTAATTTGAATGCGGACAAAATACCTCATTTAAAAGACCATAATTTGGCCGTACAATTTTACGATAGTATGTCTAAAATTGTAAATAAATTGATCTTAAGAAACAGTAAAAGGTTGCAAAAAGAATTATCGGAAAGTAAGGAATTGGTCACACTACTTTCCAAATCCACCGTTAAGGATCTTAGCCCGGAAGAGAAGAGAAAAGTACAAAATCAACTACTGGATATTTTTAAAAGTATTCCTTCGTTGGCGATATTTATTCTACCAGGAGGAGCAGTTTTGTTACCAATATTCATCAAATTAATTCCTAAATTACTACCTTCCTCCTTCGACGACAATAGAGTTGATGAATAGCAGTAAAATGACCCAAAAACACTACTATAAGAAAAACCTATGGTGAATTATTTTTAATATTAACTACATTAAAATCAATTAATTAGATACTTTTACTCTAACCATAACTTAAAGTCCTTTACTCTTTCCCTACTCACTATTATTTCATGCCCTTTTAAGTGATTCAGTTTAATTTCCAATCTGGAATTGGTGTATGAAACAATATCTTTTATATGACTAATATTGATATAGAATTTTCTACTCACCCTGAAAAATGATTTAGGGTGAAGTTCGTATTCCAAATTTTCCAACGTAAGGTCCAAAAGATAATTTCTGCCATCGATAGTGGCCGCATAGGTGCCTTTGTTCTCACTGTAAAAACATTCTATTTCTTCCGCATTGATAATTTTTAAATGCTGTCCCACACTCACTGTAAACCTCTTTTTATACTCCCGTTCCAAAGGGTTGACCAACAGCTTTTTTATATCCTCAAAATCGAGCGACATTTTCTGCTTTTCAGGCTTAAATGAAAGGTACTTTTTTACGGCAATTTCCAATTCCTCATCATCGATAGGTTTTAACAAATAATCAATGCTGTTTAGCTTAAATGCCTGCAATGCATATTCATCATAGGCCGTGGTAAAAATTACTGAACTTTGGATATCAACAGCTTCAAAAATCTCAAACGAGAGTCCATCCGAAAGTTGAATATCCAGAAAAATAAGTTCCGGATGTTTATTTTCCCGAAACCAAACAATAGCCTCCTCAACGGAATAAAGCATAGTGGATACCTCTACCTTCAAATTAGCCAATAATCGCCCCAATCTTCTTGCGGCTGGTTTTTCATCTTCAATAATGATTGCGTTCATTTGTGCGGGTTAATTGTTTGGTTAAGTTATAAATTCCCTATTCCTCCATGTATTTTCGAATTTGCCTTTCTTCCCAATTTCTAAAAAACGCGGGTTTCAATTTGAAGTAATAAATTCCAATTACCAACAAAACCACCCCCCATATGATTGGAATAAAAATGATATTCCATTCCATCCACCCTAAAAATTCTTGGTCCTTAACTCCTTGGTCTTTAAAAAAGTTCATGATATTTTCTTTAAATGTAAAAAGAAGGACGTTCATTAGGAGGTAAATTGCTACATGGGCATAAAAATTTTTTAGATTATCAACCCATTTTTTCGCTTGTATGTACTTTTCGGAATCGTAATTGTCCATTTCCATTATCTATATCTTTCGGATTCCTTTTTTTCTTTCTCCATATACTTACGAATCTGTCTATCTTCCCAATCCTTATTAAAAAACGGATTGTAAGAAAAGACCTTTAAACCGTGAAACACTAGGCCAATACCCCAAAATAACCATACAGCAATTGTTCCAAAATCCCAGAATGCCTCCAAAAATGATTGCCCATTACCCATGCTGCCAATAATTTTAACTGTAGTGATCATTAAATTTACCGCAAGATAAACTGCCAAATGAATATAAAATCCCTTTAATTCCTCTACCCGTTTTTTGGCAAGTAGCATTTTTTTCTTCTTGTTGTAGTCCATTATTTCCATCTGTTTTGTGGTTCATCCTCCCGCATATACTCTTTTATTTTTCTTTCCTCCCAATTCTTCCCGAAGAAAGGATTGAGACCAAAAACTTTTACTGCCTGAAACACCAGCCCTATTCCCCAACCAAAAGCCGCCCACAAAAACCAAGCGTACTGCCATTTGTTGGTATAGTAATTTATAGCCGCTAGGAACATTATAAACATAAGGTAGGACGCTAGATTTAAATAGAATTTCTTAATGGTTTCCACCCTCTCCTTAGCCCTGTAGTATTTACTTTCCTTATCTAAATTTTCCATGTTTTATTTTTATTTCAAAATTCGGTACACATTTCCACTTTTTCAAAAGAATATTTATGAACTGTTGAATTCAAGGGATGGATTGTGCCCTAAAAATTTTCATTATCCATGTATTTTCGAATTTTTTTCTCTTCCCAGTTTTTACCAAGTAAAGGATTATAGCCAAAAACCTCCATGCCGTGAACGGCAATACCAAATCCCCAGCCAACGGCAGGAAAAAGGATCCAAGGAAAACTGGTGGTATTGTAATTAACAATGGCCAAGATAGGTAGCACTACACAATACGAAATAAGATTCACATAAAATCCCTTGATAGCCTCCACCTTCTCTTTTGCTTTTTGATAACGCTTATCCTCCAAAAATGTCTTGTGCGTTTCCACAACCCCAATTTTTTGAGTTAGTATGGGAAGCTTAACAGTGAAATCTACATTCGTTCTTTGAATCTGAACTTCCCTTTTGGAAAGAATGTGGTAGCGCTCCTGTATATTCCGTAGTCCAACCCCACTACTTTTTTTTACAACCTGCTTTTCCTGCAAATTATTGGACACACAAAGCATTCCGTCTTCCACATATACGCGTATGCGTAAAGGCTTGGTTGAAGTAACCACGTTGTGCTTTACTGCATTTTCCAACAAAAGCTGAAGGGACAGGGGCACAATTTTTGTTTCGGCCCCACTGCCCTGCTCTGGGATATCAAAAACTATACTGTCCTCAAACCTCATTTTTAATAATCGTACATAAGTCTTGGCAAAAGCAAGCTCCTCATCCACTGTCACCAAATCTTTGTTCTTTTGTTCCAAGACATAACGATATACCTTTGAAAGGGAAGTAGTGAATTTTTGTGCCTGCTCCGGGTCCTCCACAATTAAACTCGTAAGCACGTTTAGACTATTAAAAAGAAAATGGGGGTCCAATTGATTTTTAAGAGCATCAAACTTGGCAGAAGCGGTACCTGCAATTATTTTCTGCTCCTTTACCTTATTTTCCTGGCGATACTTAAAATACCAAGCCAAATAGAATACCAATGAAATTAATACCGCAAGAAACAGTGAAACTTTATAATATTCCGGTTTCTCACCATTCAAAAAATCAGAAATCGGCATTTTTTCGAGTCCCACCCGTAGAATTAAACGGGAAATAAATATTCCGGCCAAGGAGAGCAGTATATTTCCGGAAATACCCATTAAAAAGAGTTTTCCTCTATAAAACTGATTTTTATATTTATCCAAAAGAAATTGGATCCAGTAGGCGTTTACCATATATAGAATTACAGCAAAAATCATATTGCCATAGTATTCCTCCAATGCACGCTGGTATGAGAAACCCCCATCAAATTTTCCCATAAAAAAGAAAACGGCAAGAAATACGAAATAAATCAATGTCCCAATGAACACTGCATTGCCTAAATGTTTAATAAATCGCATCATTGATTATAATTTACTGACCGGCCATAATAACTCACCAACATTTCTATTCGGCTTTCGGAATTACTGAATTACTGAATTACTGAATTACTGAAAATCTTGGATTAAAGTTAACAAAAAGATCGCACGGCAAGGCTATTTTTACTTCATTGGAATAGACATCCTTCCCACAAAACAAAGTTGCTTCCATAGTAATTCTTAGTATTGACACCTCTCCATTACAATATTGAAACACAGGCGCTGAGACGACATCATTTTGTAATTTACTTTGATCTTGTCCTGACGCTATTTGATTAACGATTGTAGCAATAATGATTAATATGATTTTTTGCATAACCAGGTTTTATTTTATTTTCAACCATGCAAATGTGAATTAATCTAAAATTATAGGGAAATTGATTTTACCCAGTTGTTGTATTCCGGGGATGGGCTGGGAAAGGGAAGTGTTATAAATAGAAAAGAGGACGCACCCCTACGTCCTCTTTTAAAATGCAAAAAATAGTTTCTTTTTAAAAACTTATTTTTCTAGTCTTACTTATGAATGTTAAATTTAACATTTATTCTCCTACGAAAGGTTCTTTTTCGAAAAAAAATTAACTCAAGCCGTAAAACTGAATATATCCTCTAAGCGGATTGGTACCTAATCCCATAATCGTTATTCTCCCAGAATAGGACATACTTTGAATTAACCAACAACTGAAATAGCCGACGTGAACGTGAAATTGCAATCCAATACAGGTCTTGGAATTAATATAACAAAGGGTAGGGCCATACTTAAAATAGAAAAGAGGACGCACCCCTACGTCCTCTTTTAAAAGTTAAAAAATAGTGTCTTTAGCAAAAAACCATTTTTTAAGTCTTACTTATGAATGTTAAATTTAGCGAATTTTTCAATACGGAAGGTGCTTTATTTGCAAAAAAAATAACTCAATCCGTGATTTTAATTCAGGATAAATTCCTGCTACACTCTGTTTCTTACATAATTTGTCACTTTATACTAATGTTTATAAAATACTAAAAACAAACTATTTACCGGAAAAAGTAAACTCGGGCAACCTAATAATCTCCCCGCCCTTCAGTGCGGACTCATGGGCCAGAATACCTACACAGGTAATATTGGCCGATTGCTTGGCATTCGGATAAGGCGATTTGTTCAGCACAAGGGCATTTACAAATTCATGTACCAGATGTGGATGCGACCCCCCATGACCGGCTCCCTGGGTGAATGAGAGATGTTGGTGCTCGTCGGAGTCGTACACCCCTTGTGTGGTGAAATGTTGTATTTCTTTTGGCAATAATTTTGCGAAATCCGGACTTTCCATTTCCTCAGGAATTTCCGGTTCCGGCTTTTTGGCCGTGTGCACCACCAGCGGTTTCCCTTCGATCAAAGGCCATTCCACTGATTTCTTTGACCCATATACCTCAAAACTTTCGCGATATTGTCTTGCCACATCAAAAAGGGATCTATACACCTGGGCGCTTAAATCCGAATTCCGAAATTTAATATGAGTGGTTTCCACTGCAAATGGCGAGTTGTAATGAGGTATCAGCTCTTCCCGTATAGTTCCGGACCCAAAACAGGAAACGTACTCAGCTTCACCTCTTGTAAGGGCTAGAACTGGTCCTACACAATGCGTTGCATAATGCATTGGGGGCAGGCCAGGCCAGTAATTGGGCCAACCATCCATATCCTGTTGGTGACTGGCTTTTAAAAACTGTACTTTCCCCAATTCACCATTTTCATACAACTCCTTCATGTATAAAAATTCCCTGGCATAAACCACGGTTTCCATCATCATATAAGTGAGCCCTGTTTCCTCCGTCAAGCGCACTATTTCCTCACATTCTTCCACGCTGGTTGCCATAGGTACGGTACAAGCAACATGCTTACCTGCTTTTAAGGCCTTTATAGACTGGATGCCATGATCTGGAATGGGTGTATTAATGTGCACGGCGTCTATTTCCGGATCCTTCAGGAGTTCGTCATAGGAAGTATATCTTTTATCAATTTTGAACGTATCTGCCAACTCATTTAACTTGGCTTCGTTTCGCTGTGAAATAGCCACAAGATTGGCGTTTGGATGCTTCTGGTAGATGGGAATAAATTCTGCTCCAAATCCCAAACCCACGATAGCAATGTTTACTTTCTTAATGCTCATCTTATCTTAATTTTAATTAAATGTCCTTTTTAAAAAATCGATTCCTTCTGAAGCGAATTCGTCCTGACTCTTGGCCAAATTCTTCCAAATACACACGGCTCCGGCCAATTCCTTAATTTCCGGGGTAAAGCTTTCTATCACAATTGCCCCCTTATAATCAATCGCCTTTAATCCATCTGAAAAATCGGACCAAGGCGTTAATCCGGTACCAGGAATTCCCCTGTGGTTCTCCGAAACCTGAACGTGAATCAATTTGTCTCCTACCGTTTTTATGGCTTCTGCAATATCCCCTTCCTCAATAGTCATATGAAATCCATCCAATAACACCTTGGCTCTATTGTGATTGACATCTGCAATAAAACGCATGACATCCTCGGCGGTATTGACCATGTCGGATTCAAAACGATTTAGGGGCTCCAATGCAATGGACACCCCATGATTCTGTGCCATTGTACAAACTTTGGCAATATTGCGTACCGCTAAGTCCCATTCCCGTTTCCGATCTTCCTTGGAGAGCATTCTTGCCTTGCCTACCGCCGCATACATGGGACCTGCCAAAAAATCTACTTCCCACAGATTACATAATCGAAAACATTTTTCAATGTAGTCGAAGCAATTTTGATGCACTGAGACATCCTTATGGGTCAAATCTTTTGTTGGCCCAAATGCACCGCAAACAACCGCTTGTAGCCCAGTGTCTTTCAAAGCACTTTTTATGACTTCCCCATTGATCAATTCCGGCTCTTCTACCGGGATTTCTACCAAATCATACCCCATCTTTTTAATTTTAGGGAACAGGGCAATAGATTGGGAATTAAATGGTGATTCCCAAAGCCAGGTGCTTACACCATATTTAATATCATTTGTCATTATAGAATAATTACTTTAAATAAGTTCCTTAATTGCTTACTTTACAATTGTATACATTATAAATACAGTGGTCATTGTACCGTCTATTTGGCCTTTACCACCTTCATAACACCCTGCATTATTCGCCAATGTCCGGGAAAGGTGCAGATAAAGGGATAATCACCTGGTTCTTGGGGAGCTATGAATTTTAACACAACCTTTTCTTCAGGGTTTATGATGGCAGTGGCAAAAAGCACCTCAGGCATGTCTGGAACATAATTTTTCTCTGCACCATTGGGGTCCATTGCCAATTTATCTGCGGCCATGCCTACTTTTTCCTTTTCACCAGGTTTGGTTATAATAAGGTTGTGCTGCATAAAATCCGTATTCTCAAAAACCAGCTCAACAGCCTTTCCCGCTTCTACCACAAATTCGGTTATGTCGTACTTCATTTCGTTTTTAATAGTCTTGATATTAACAACAATGGCATTCGAACCACTATCCAAACTATTATCCTCACCAAATTCAACATCGTTGATATAGGTTTCTACCAAGAGTTCCGCTAGCGACTTATCGGCAAATAGGTTCTTAACAGATTTGGCAATATCCAACTCAACTTCATATTTCCAATCCCCTGCCAAGGCGATATTGTTTTGGCCATACTTTAAAAACATTTGCTCTTTTTTGCCCCAAATTCCACCTCCGCCACCAGTATCCTCTACCCGGACGGCAATGGAATTACTACCAGCTTTCAATACTCCTGATGGAATCTGATATACTCTATTGGCCTGATAATCTTTCTCTGTTCCTCCAACCAACTTACCATTAATATAAACCTTATCGGAATCGTCTATAGGGCCTAAAGAAATAGTGCCAGACTTTGCAGCAACATTGGCAGGAACATCAACACTTTTACGGAACCAAATAATACCATCCATCTGCAATCCAGCATCTTCTATAAGCTGTGGAAGGAGCATTGTTTCCCACTTGGAATCGTCGAGATCCATTACTTGTCTATGTTTTCTATCTGATGATCCAATTTCAAAATTAGGATTGGAGGCCATGAATGCAGTGATAAATCCTTGATGGTGTCTGCTCCCCGCCACATAAAGTGCCTTTGCCAACCAATCATCGGCAACAACCTCTTCGTTTTTACTCAACTCAAACAATTGCCTTCCAATTTCTACATTGGATTCCCTTTCGGAAAAATATAAAAGTGCTGCCAATTGTACCTCAGGGTCTTTGTCCTTCAATATGTTGGATTTTAACAGCAAGGCATCTATTGTTTCGTTTTTCGGCAAGATCTGAATGGCGGCTTTTCTAACCGCTCCTGATGGATGCTTTAAGGCGGTCTTGACCACTTCCATTGCCTCGGCATTGGAAGAAACAACACCAAGTCCATCCAAAGTCCATAAACCATGCAATGCTCCGGGATTAAGTCCCAATGCGTCCACTTGGGTATTCCCGACCAATTTGATAAGATCTGGCACGACCTCAGTATTTCCGTTTTCAACCAATAAACGCTGGGCGGTCATTCGCCAAAACATATTATCATTGGTTAGGGCCTTTACCAAACCTTTTGAATCATCCTTATTCAAGGTAACGGATATTTTGTCTACGGCATCTTTGGGCAAAATGCGCCAAATACGCCCCTTAGACTTATCGCGTAACGGGTTTTCGTAAGCATTCCCCAGTCCGTTGACGGCATCATATCCTCCTCTATCTGCGTTTGGGGTCGGGTTGTGCTGAATTATAAAATTATACCAGTCCAATACCCAAACTGCACCGTCGGGCCCTACTTTGGCCTCTACCGGGGAAACCCATTCATCCGAACTGGCCATTAAATTGCCCCCATCCTTTTCTATATATCCGGCTCCGTCCTTTTCAATTTTGGCAATATGAACTACCCCGCCCGTTGGTTCGCAAACAAAGGCATAGGTATTCCAATATTGTTTTGGAAAGTTTCGGGCGGTGTAAAAATGGTGTCCTGCGGCAGCTGTAAAGCCCCCAAAAACATCAACCTGTCTTATGTTTTGTGTAATGGGCAACATGGCGTAATGACCATCTATTTTTGTACTTCCCTTAAGTGAAACCCCCACCACATCTTTCAAATTCTTATTGGGTATCCCCATAAAAACACTATGGGTATTGTTGGCGGTGGATGCAAAAATGGAATTATCCTCGGTAATCCCCAATCCCCATGTATTGTTACTCGTATTGGTCAGAAATTCAAAATTGCCAAAGTCGCTGTTGAAACGATATATGCCTTGACCAAATTCGAAATTTTCATTGGAAATAGTCCCTTTAAAACCTGAATACCCAACAACCCCGTAGATATCATTGTCAATTCCCCTCTGAAGGTTCGATGGTCCGGCGTGGGTATCAAAAACACCCCAACCATTAATGGCTATTTCCTTTACATCCGCTTTGTCATCACCATCAGTATCCTTCAAAAACAAGAAATATGGCGCTTGGGAAACCAAAATTCCCCCATTCACAAAGGTAAAACTGGTAGGTATATTTAATTTATCGGCGAAGACTGTAAACTTATCGGCTTTTCCATCCCCGTCCGTGTCTTCGCAAATTTTTATTCTGTCATCTCCAGAGCCTTTGTCGTCGCGTACTGTATTGGGATAGTCAACGGTCTCTATAACCCAAAGTCTACCTTTCTCATCCCAGTTCATTGCTATCGGGTTAATAATGTTTGGCTCGGAAGCAAATAGCTCCAACTTAAACCCAGTTGGGACCTGGATTAATTTAGCAGATTCTTGCGGGGACAAAGGCAACTGATATTTGGGCGCAGGATCTCTTTTCTCATAATTGGGAATGTTGGCCATTTCTTTATAACTCAGACTTGGTATGTCTTTAGAAAATTCCTCCCAGTTCTTTTTAACTTGATCACTTACCGCCCAAAGAATACCTTCTTTAATAAGATTTTGAAATCCGGGTTTGCTCCAAGTTCTTTCATCATGTCCGTAAGCTGTATAGAATACCTTCCCTTTGCCAAATTGCTTTACCCAAGTCCATGGTTCATGATGTTCTCCATCCTCCCTCTCCATCAACACGGTAATATCATCGGCAAACTTATCATGGATATAGGTTTCATCCCAAGTCGAGAACTCTTCCGCGGCCTGCATTATAGGGTGCGACTTATCAATAATTTTGGCCGTAAAGGTATCCGTACCATGTGATTTGAATTGCCCTCCTACCAAATTCACATATTCTTCAGACTCGTGAAAACAGAAGCTCGCACAATGAATAGGGATAAATGCATGACCTTCGGCAACATAGTCCAACAATGCCCTCTCCTGTTCTGGAAACCTACTTTCATGATTGGCATAAATTATTAGCCCGTCGTAAAGATCCAAATTTTCCGGATTTAGGTCTTCTACATCCTCCGTATAGGTAATATTTATACCACTTTGCGTCAGGGCTGAGGCTAATATAGGCATGTAGACCCTGGAATTATGGTGCTCTAGGGCATGGCCTAGGAACAACATTTCTATACGTCTGGGTTGATCGTCCTTCTTTTTCTTTTGGGAAGAATTACAAGCCGCTAGGGTTACAATGACTATTAGCCAACAGAATAAACGTGCCATTATGGTTTTCATGATAAAATTATATTTGTGTACAACAATGATAACTATTAAACAGGCACAAAGAATACTATATGTTATCCAAAGTTGACTACATTATATCATAAGATTGGATTTATACATATATTTACAGATAAAAAACTACAATATATTGACTTCATACTAAAAACCTGTTGTTCGTTTTTAATCAATTCAATCTTTATTCCAAAGTGAAATCAGCCTTACAAAAATCGCCCATTCCAAACTCCCACGCCTTTGTAGCCAAAATATTGCGACAACCCAACTTTGATCCTATTTGGCATTTTCACCCCGAATATCAACTATTTATGGTCTTGAAAGGCAGTGGCACGCGTTTTATTGGCGATCATGTAAAGCATTTTAAAGAGGGGGACATCACTTTTACCGGTCCCAATTTACCGCATATGTGGCGCAGTGACAATGAAGGTATGACAGTAGAGCAGAATTTATGGTCAGAGGGAATCGTGGTATACTTTCACGAGGATTTTATTGGTAACAGTCTATTGCAAAAAGAAGAAATGATTAAACTTAGGCAATTGTTTCAAAAGAGCCTGAGAGGGCTGGATATTAACGGCAAAACAGCCAATTCCATTGGCACTATGTTGAGCAATCTTTTACATCTTGAAGGCATGGACAGTGTTTTGGAATTGTTCAAAATACTAAACTGCCTTTCCAACACAACGGAAACTAACATATTGGCCAGTCCCGGCTATACCAACTCATTAAAAGAAGGGGATACGGAAAGAATGAATAATGTACACGCCTACGTAATGAAGAATTTCAGAGGAAAAATAGAGTTGGACACTGTGGCTTCCTTGGCCAATATGACCCCTACCTCGTTCAGCCGATATTTTAAAATCCATGCCAATAAGACCTTTTCCGAATTTATAAGTGAGATCAGGATTGGCTATGCCTGTAAACTCTTGATCGAAGAAAAAATGAATATCGGTCAGGCCTGTTATGAAAGTGGCTTTCAAACCTTATCCAATTTCAACAAACAGTTTAAGGCGATTACCAAAAGAACCCCCATGTCCTATAAAAAAGAATACAAAGTTTAACCAAACATGAATCCAGGAGCCTGCCCTATAATTTTTCGAATAAATAAATAAATAAATAATTACTTTAATTAAAGTAATTTTGCGCTATGGTAAGAAACATTCAGCTTAGGACCACCTTATTGGAAGAATCCGTAGAAGATATCCTAAAAAAGAAAGCTGCAAAATATTTGGGAACTTCCGTACAGGAAATTTCAACGATAAAAGTGCTTCGAAAATCTATCGATGCCCGGAAATCTACCATATATTTCAATTACAAGGTTTCAGTTTATATCAATCAAACTGCACCAAAAAATAATGAGTACAGCTTTGAGTACAAAGATGTTTCCAAAGCCAAAAAAATACACATTATAGGTTTTGGACCTGCAGGCATGTATGCCGCTTTGCGCTGCATAGAATTGGGGTATAGACCCATCGTCTTGGAAAGGGGGAAAAATGTTAAGGATCGTAGGCGCGACCTAAAGGCCATTAACAGGGATCATATTGTAAACGAAGACTCCAATTACTGCTTTGGTGAAGGAGGTGCTGGCACCTATTCCGATGGTAAACTTTACACCCGAAGCCTTAAAAGAGGCGATGTTCGAAGAATATTCGAAAATTTGGTCTTTCACGGCGCTACTGAACAGATCCTAATAGATGCACACCCACATATAGGCACCAACAAATTACCCAAATTGGTGCAGAATATTAGGGAGACCATAATTAAACATGGAGGGGAAATACACTTTCAAACCAAGGTTGTCGATTTTAAGATTCTTAATAACACCATCAAAGGAATTGTTTTGGAGGATGGCAGCGAAATGCCCACGGACAGGGTTATTTTGGCCACGGGCCATTCGGCAAGGGATATATACTATTTGTTGAACAACAAAAAAATTGCCATTCAGGCCAAATCATTCGCTATGGGTGTCCGTGTAGAACATCCTCAACATATTATAGATAGTATTCAATACCACTGTTCAGGAGAACGCAACGAGTTGCTTCCGGCTGCTTCCTATAGTCTTGTTGAACAGGTAAAGGATAGAGGGGTATATTCGTTTTGCATGTGCCCTGGAGGGTTTATAGTTCCCGCAGCAACAGCTCCAGGAGAAGTAGTCGTCAACGGCATGTCGCCCTCCAAGCGCAATAACTTATTTGCTAATTCGGGCATTGTAGTTGAGATAAATGTGGATATGGATATTCATAAATATGAACACTATGGGGCATTGAAAGGGTTGGAATACCAAAAGGATTTGGAGCGATTGGCTTTTACCTCGGGTGGACGAAACCAAACCGCTCCTGCACAACGACTTACAGATTTCGTGGAAGGAAAACTGTCCAACGATCTAAATCCGACTTCCTATCAACCTGGCCTTAAATCAGCACCCTTACATTCACTTTTACCCAAAATGATCGGTAGTAGACTGCGTTCAGGTTTCACTGCCTTTGGAGAAAAAATGAAAGGTTATTACACTTCAGAGGCCAATATTGTGGGAGTGGAATCCAGAACCTCTTCGCCCGTAAACATCCCAAGAAAAGAAAATTTGGAACATCCTGAAATCCAGGGACTATTTCCCTGTGGTGAGGGTGGTGGCTACGCTGGCGGTATAGTATCGGCCGCCATGGACGGTGAACGCTGTGCTGAAGCCGCGGCTGCCGGTCTCTAGGTCTATTTATTGATTTAAACGGTTTATCCAAACTAATCCCCTACCTTTGCCGCTTATTTTACATACTACATGACATTCAAAGACTTAGGTATTATAGAGCCTATCCTAAAAGCCCTAACGGCAGAAGGCTACTCAATTCCAACTCCAATACAAGAACAGTCCATCCCCATATTACTTAAGGGCAAGGACCTATTGGGTTGCGCTCAAACCGGAACCGGTAAAACAGCGGCATTTTCCATCCCCATCATTCAGCAAATGGTGATGGATCGGGAAACCAATCAACAACAACGAAAAATTAGGACCTTGGTCGTTACCCCAACAAGGGAATTGGCCATCCAGATCGGGGAAAGTTTTACCTCATACTCTAGATTTACAGGAATAAGAAACACCGTAATTTTCGGAGGCATTAAGCAGGGAAGGCAAACAGATGCCCTTAGAAAGGGAGTGGATGTGGTTATAGCCACCCCAGGAAGGTTGTTGGATTTAATGAACCAGGGGTTTATTTCCTTAAGGGATGTGAAGTACGCCGTATTGGATGAGGCCGACCAGATGTTGGACATGGGCTTTATCCACGATATTAAAAAGATAATTGCCAAACTACCAACAAATAGGCAATCGCTATTCTTTTCGGCCACCATGCCACCGGCTATAGTGGAACTATCCAAAAAAATCTTGGGCGATTTTGACCGTGTCACCATAAAACCGCAACAGGCCACTGCCGAAAAAGTAGAACAAGGTGTCTATTTTGTCTCCAAAAAAAATAAGCCAAACTTATTGATCCATCTTTTGGAAAAAGATCCAAATGATTCGGCCCTTGTTTTTTCACGGACCAAGCATGGCGCCAATAAAATTGTAAAACAATTGGCCAAGGCCGATATAAAAGCCGATGCCATTCACGGCAATAAGTCACAGAATGCAAGACAAAAGGCATTGGGTGATTTTAAGGATGGGGAATTAAAGGTGCTTATTGCAACGGATATTGCCGCCAGGGGAATAGATGTTGAGGAACTTTCCTTGGTTATCAATTACGACTTGCCCAATGTTCCTGAGACTTATGTACATCGTATAGGTAGAACAGGTAGGGCCAGTGCCAGTGGGGTTGCATTATCCTTCTGTGATGCTGAAGAAAGGCCTTATCTAAAAGATATACAAAAACTTATAAACCAGCAGGTTCCCGTAATAAAGGACCATCCATTCGTGGATGACGGATCTGAAGAGGTGCCGTTGGAAGAAAAAAAACATCACAATAACAGGCAAAAACCAAGAACGGGGCATTCCAATTCCAGAGGAGGCAGAACCAACAACCACAATAGGAGCAGGAACAACAGGCCAAAGAGAGATTGATATTTATAGATTAGCCCGCTTTTTGCAATATGATTTGGTGATATAAATCTCCGATAATTAGCAGGTATTTAAAAAATTCAAGATATTTATTCTTTTAAATCAATCCATTTTTAAAAGAATAAATATCACATGAAAAATTTAGTTACTGCAACAGTAATAGGTTTGGTCCTTTTTATTATCCCAATTTCCTCATCGTCCCAAACTACGAACATCATCAGTTATAACATTAAATATGACAATACTGGTGATACGATCAACAATTGGAACGACCGTAAAGCGTCCCTGGCGAAACTAATTCAGCATTATAAGGCCGATATTATAGGTATTCAGGAGGGGTTGCACAATCAGGTGGACTTCTTAAATACGGCCTTGGCCGGATATGCCTATGTGGGCGTTGGTAGGGACGACGGTCAACAAAAAGGGGAATACTCGGCAATTTTCTATAATTCCAAGAAATTTAATGTATTGAAAACGAATACCTTTTGGCTATCCGAAACGCCGGAAAAAGTATCGGTAGGATGGGATGCCTCCATGGAGCGAATCTGCTCCTATGCCCTATTTCAAAATGTAAAGTCCAAAAAACAATTCTGGGTCTTCAACACCCATTTCGATCATCGAGGAATGCAGGCTAGGGTCAACTCCGCTCAACTCATTTATAAAAAAATAAATGAAATTAACACCTCCAAATTACCTGTAATCCTTATGGGCGATTTAAATTTAACCCCTGACACCGAGCCCATTCAATACTTAAAAAAGAATCTGACGGATGCCATGGAAATATCAAAAAAACCTTTCTACGGTCCTATCGGCACCTTCAATGGATTTGATCAGGACCGAATTATGCAAAATAGAATAGACTACTTCTTTGTGAAAAATGTTGACGTCCTGTCCTATAGCCATATTGATGACAGAATGCCCAATAACAAGCATATTTCTGATCATTTGCCGATTTTAATGACCATTGCCAATTAATTGATAATATGTACACCCCTTCACATTATAAAAATGAAGACTTTAAAGAAGTAAAGGAATTCATAAAACATAATAGTTTTGGAATATTGGTGAACCAAATCAATGGGCGGCCATGGGCCACACACATTCCCCTGGAGTTGGATTTGGATGGGGAAGGAAAGGACATTTTGGTGGGGCATATCTCAAAAGCAAATCCTCAATGGAAGGCCTTTAGGAATAATGAAGAGGTCCTAACCATCTTTAATGGCCCACATAGCTATGTCTCCTCATCTTGGTATAAGGAAGAGGAAGTACCCACCTGGAACTATATTGCTGTTCATGTGTACGGAAAAATAAAAATAATGGAGGAAGCTGCCGTCCTTGCCTCCCTTCATAAATTAGTGGACAAATACGAAAAAGGCTCTACCAATCCCATTTCCATAAATGATTTATCCAAGAATACCATGAAGCAGATAAAGGGTATTGTAGGGTTCCAAATCAGTATTACTGATATTCAAGCTACCTATAAATTGTCTCAAACAAGGCCACAGGACCATCCAAAAATAATGGAGGAACTACAGAAAACCAATAATCCTGGTTCCTTGGCTATTGCCAGTTGCATGAAACATTTAAAAAGGTAAACCCTAAGGTATTTTTATTCTTCGCATTCAAAAATAGTGATACATGAGCCTAGATCAAGAAAAACAAATAGCTGCCAAGGAAGCGGTGAAATATATTAAAAGTGGCATGACTGTGGGATTGGGAACAGGTTCTACTGCAGCCCATATGGTTAATGAATTGGGAAAACTTGTTTTAAACGGACTTAAAATAGTTGGAGTGCCCTCCTCGGAAAGTACTAAAAAATTGGCATCGGAAAAGGGAATACCACTTATCACCTTGGAAAATGCCAATGCAATTGACGTCTATATTGATGGAGCCGATGAATTTGACCCCTATATGCAACTTATAAAAGGTGGTGGAGGTGCTTTGTTAAGGGAGAAAATATTGACCTATAATTCCGATTTGGTCATAATCATTGCCGATTCACAAAAGGAGGTAAAAAGGTTGGGCGCTTTTAAACTTCCCGTAGAAACCATTCCGTTGGCCACCCAAAAAATAGAGCAGTTGCTAAAAAAAATGGGACTTCAACCTAATTTAAGACTAAAAGATGGTAAAAATTTTATCACGGATGAAGGTAATTATATTCTTGACCTTAACATTGCGCATATAACGAATATTCCCTCGTTGGAAAGCAACCTTAAGCAAATTCCAGGTATTGTAGAAACGGGCCTATTCTTGGATATGGCCGATATTATTATTGTGGGTCAAGGACAAACCGTCATAACAATAAAAAAAAAAAAAGGTTTAAACTATTTGATGAAACGCCATTGAGGACGACTAGACTTTCTTGACCACCATAAATGGAAGAACCTGTAAGGTTGCCTTACAGGTTCTTCCATTTTATAAAGAATAAAAAGGAAGATTGTTAACGTGCTTTTCTGATCAATTTGGCCATATAAACATATTTCATGTCCCTTAACCCAATACCTTCTTCCATAGCTTTGGTTGATGCAGGGGTTGCGCCCTCTGCCCAATTAATATTTTGGTTCAGCGCCTGCTTATAATCCTTGAACATACTTACAGTCATGTGGGAAGCATAGGTATCACTACCTATTGGGCTAATAAAGCGTACTAAACCCCAATTTGCCTTTCCACCAGCATCTACAACTTTTTGGTGAATGGGTTGAAAGATTTTCATCTCTGCCTTTTCATATGAATCGTAATTCATTAAGTCTACCTTCATTAAATCCATTTGGGCCACGGTACCCAAAGACATGTTGAACTCCCCTTTGGTAGTGGCAATTTCTTCTGCAAATATTCTTACCGCCAAATCCCTTGTAGCCGAGGAATGGTTTAATTTTTTATTTAGATCGGCTTCAGTCATCCCAGGATAGGCCGCTTTGGCCCTGTCCATTAGATTTGCCCAACTGCTACCGTCCATCATCTTAACCGGATCGTTATAAAGGGAAACGGTCAAGTACTGAAAGCCCTGTTGCTCTCCCCCTGGGCTAAGCGCCCATAGGTCCCAGCCGATAATATCACCTGCTTTTACGCGTTGCAGTTGAATTTTTTCCCAAAACTCTTCCGTGGCGTTATATTCCATTTCCTGTTCATTGTCCACTTGCATAAATTCAAATACCAGAAACAGTTTTTCTTGAGCAATAGTTAAATTGCCCATTAATAACAATGCGAATAGAATCAATTTTTTTTTCATGATCATAAAGTGTTATTGGTTAGTACTGATTATTAGGATCATGAATTATTATACAAAATCACAACCCAAATTAGAATCTAATAATTGGTTATCTTAAACCCAATTGGGTGTTATTTTAACCAAATAATTTCATAATAATCAAGTAGTTAGGACGAATGGAAGTTATTTTTGTCCGTAGGCAGGTTTAAAATTACCAAAGCATTAAACTAATTATATCAAATAGTATGCAAGTGTTTGAGAAGATGTTCTTTAAATGATTTACTTATAGGAATAACTTTTCTATTAATCTCCAAATGGTTATCGGCAACCACATCCAATTTGGCAATGTTGACCATATAGGATCTATGCACCCTAATAAACATATGGCTTTTAATTTCCTTTTCTACAATTTTAAGGGTTGTGCTGATCAAGTAGTTCCCGCTTGATGTTATGATATTACTGTAATTTCTATCGGCCTCTATATAAAGAATTTCGTCTAGCAGTAGTTTTACCATTCGTCCGTTATGTCTAACGAAAATTCTGTCTGCCATAAGCTCGAAATGTTCGGAGATTTCTTTGCTCTTCGTATTATTTTCATGTATTTGATCTACGACCAAGGCAATTGTCCGCTGCAAATCCAAATTATTAAAAGGTTTTGAAATAAAGGCATAAGGGTGTGTAGCTTTAGCCTTGGCAAAAGTAGCTTCATCGCTATTTGCCGTAAGATATATTATGGGAATCCTTTTGGATTTATGAATCTCAATTGCTGCTTCAATTCCATTAATGGATCCTTTCAGGTTAATATCCAATAATATGATATCAGGGGTGTTTGCCCTAGCGTGTAAAATGGCCTCCTCTCCCCTAGTTTCAATGCCTGTGACTTCATAACCTAAATTGGAGAGTTGTACAGATATATTCGCAGCGATAATCATATCATCCTCAACAATTAAAATACGAGTCTTGTGGATCATAATCAGGCTGCTTTGTGATGTTGAAATTCAAATGAAACTGTTGTGCCCTTCTTTTGGCGAAGCACCATTTTACCATCCAATTGCTTGGTTAAAAGTGCTATCAACTGAGTGCCAAACCCCGTTCCTTTAGCCCTATTTCCATTCTTGATACCAATACCGTTGTCGTTGACTTTTAGTTCTAAATGATCTGACTTCTGAATGAGTCCAATAGTAATAGTTCCTTTAATGTTATTGGGAAAAGCATATTTTAAGGAATTTGTAATCAACTCGTTGATTATTAATCCTATTGGCGTTGCTATATCAACATTTAGTTCGATTTCCTCCATATCATAAACCATGTTGATTCTTTGTCCGGCACCATAGGAGTGTAGCACATAATCTCCTAATATTTTAAAATAATTCCTCATCTCTATGCTCGCCAAATTTTTTCCCTGATATAAATTTTGATGTATCATACTCATACTCTGAATCCGATTTTGGATTTGGTGCATGTTTTCCTTTATTTTTTTATCGTCTATATGCGTAGATTGTAGCGATAGCAAACTGGATACCACCTCCAGATTATTCTTTACCCGGTGATGAATCTCCTTTATCAGGAATTCTTTTTCTTTATTTTGATGTTGCAGTAATACATTCTTTCTTCGATTATTTTTAATGGCTACAACTCCCAAGACCAAAAGAAAAAAAAGCAATCCGGTAATAATCGAAGTTAAGATTTGGTTGCTCTGTTGCTTTTTTATTGTTCCTCGCTGTAAAAGAATGGTATCCTCCTTTTGAGCAACTTCAAATTCCGTTTGTAACAAAGCAATCCGATGATCGGATTCTGCTGTGAAGATTTCCTTTTTTAACCCGTCATATTTTGAAAACGCTTTGTAGGCCTCCATATAGTTATGGTCCCCAGCGTAAGCTTTTCCCAAGGCTTCGTATGCCTGACTCAAATAAAATTCATCCCCAAAATCATCAGTCGCCACATCAAGTGATTTTTCAAGACTTTCTATGGCATTTTTATATTTCCCCTGTAGATTCTGCATTTTTCCAATAGATAGCAAAGAACGCATCAGCATAAATTGGTTCTCCAACAATTGGGCATATTTAACAGCATTATTTCCCGCATTTTCAGCTTTCTTGTAATTATTTAAATAGGCATATAAATCCACAAGTGAGATATAAACATCACTTAAATTATTATAAAATCCGTAGCGTTCTCCTATGGCCAAGGAATGCTCAAAATATTTTAGTGCCTCCTCATGCCTATTCAATTTAAGATAGTTGTTGGCAACAACATAAAGGGTGAAATCATAATCCAGATCAATAATCCCACGTTCTTCAAAGAGGACTACGGATTTAATACCATATTTTAATCCTTTATCATATTTGGCCTGTTTCCATAAAATATTACTCAAGTCGCTATAAGCAAGTGCAATCGCTTTTTTGTCATTTTGCTCCTCCCCCAATCTCAGCGCTTCCATCGCATAATCGGCAGCCCTATCCAATTGCCCCCGGCGTTCATAAACATACCCCAATTGTGTATTTAAAAAGGCAAGGTCCGTGGTCAACACCTTACTTTTGGCATTTTCCAACACTGCTTGGGCACTATCCAATTTCTCCATCCGCAAAAGGATAGCCCCTTGGGTAATCTGAAATCGGCCATGCCATAAACTATTTTCCTTTTCAAGGGTATGCTCCAATCCCAACTTGGTATATTTTAAGGCCCTTATTAGATTCCGGGTATGCCAATAATAGGCAAGATCGTTTAGGATCTCAAATTTTAAGGTATCCGTTGGAGCGTCTTCATAAAATTTCTCCAAATGTTCCAGATAGGAAGCTCCAAAATTATCGGTATCCACAAACACCTTTTGATAAGGAATCTGCCTATCAAAATTTATGAGTTGACCGGATAACAATGAACTAAAGAAAACAGTAAAGTAAATTGCTATGTAGTGGTGTTTACCCATTTTTTAAAACTATGATATACTTTAAAAAGCCGGGGTTCTTAAATATACGAATATTATTTGCATAAATCATAGGGTAATTAAAACCACCTGTTCGGACAAAAAATCAAGCCCTCCGTCCTAAATGAATTGATTATCAATCTAAAAACCAATTAATTAGTTTAGGGTATGGAGTTATTTAATTGTCATGAAATCATCAATAATACTTTTTACGTTTATGTTTATAGGTTGTATTTCTTGCAAAAACGACCCAAAACCTCTGGGCAATGGCGCTATTTTAGAAAATGATGATAATCAATTGGTTACTAAAAAAAGTAAGCTCGAATCCTCTATTGACGCCTATCTGAACATTAGGGATGAAGAAGAAATAAATGACTTGGTTACCGACAATTTTATAAGAAATATGAACGGAATTCCCGTGGTTACCAATAAATCGGAATTAAAAGCCAGAATAAGCCTATATACTACCGGATTCCCCGACCATAATATTTCGTTGAGCAATAGTAATATATGCGAAAATCAGGGCTATGTAAATTGGGTCTTTAATGGAACCCACACAGGACAATTTGCCGATGTTATTGCTACAGGGAAAAAAGTTAAAATAAACGGATTTTCACATCTGTATTTTAATGAAGAAGGGCAAATATATCAAGAGGATATCTTTTATAATGAATTGGAGTTTTTGCAACAATTGGGATATTCCCTAGTGGCACCAATTCTTGAATAATGTAGTAGTTAAATGCTCCCTCCACAATAGAAAAAAGTATAAACCATTAAAAAATAAATGTCATGAGAACACTAGGGAATAATTTAATTACAGCTACCCTCTGTTTGTTTTGGCTAGGGATGGGTTTTGCCCAGGGCAATGACCAATCCCAAGCTTATTGGGTGCATGAGGATGTAGTAAAACCAAGTATGGTAACGCAATATGAAACAGTTTGCAAAGAACTTACCGAAAATTTAAAAAAACACAATATCAAGGGTCTGAGTGTAATAGTGTCGAATACTGTAGATAACCGTTACATGTGGATAAGTCCAATTAGTTCCATAGCGGATGTGGACCGTCCGATATTCCAGACATTATCCGAAAAAATGGGCCCGGAAAACATGACGGCCATGTTTAACAAAATGAACAAGTGCTATGATATTGAACACGATTACGTAATTCAAATGGACAAGGAATTGTCCTACATGCCCAGCGGAATTACTCAAACCCCTGAAGGGCAGGATTATCGAAAATTTCATTATTACTATTATACACCGGGAAACGCTGCAGCTGTTAAGGAAAATGCCCAGGCCATAAAAAAATTATTTCAGGACAAGGGGTCTAAACTACATTATCGGGTATACCACAGTGGCTTTGGAAACAGAGGCGCCTACTATATGGTAGCCATTGCTGCCAAAGACGCTGCAGATTACGCCAACAAAATTACCGAGAACAATACGTTAATGGGGCCGGAATGGCAAAGCACCTTTAGTAATTTTATGGGGAGCTTGATAGAATATGAGTTGGTTGAAGGACGGATGAGACCCGATATGGCCTATTCCCCAAAATAAGGAATATTAAAATCAACATTATAAACTAAAACTTTAAAATTATGAAAAGCTTAAATCAATTATTTGTTATTGTATTATTGGTACTGTTGGCTCCTTGCCTGGCATTGGCCCAAGCGGAGAAAAATCAAGCCTATTATATCCACGAAGACCAGGTTAAACCTTCCATGATTCAAAAATACAACGAGGTATCCAAGGATTTTATGGAAGCATGTAAAAAACATAAGCTTGAAGGTGCTAGCTGGCAAGTAGCCTCAACCTCTACAGGTAGGTATTTTAATATTTCACCCATTGAGAATATGGCGGATCTGGACAAGAACGTAATGGCACCATTGGCAGAAAAAATGGGAGAAGAAGCCTTCAAAGAACTATTTAAAAGGTATAACGAATGTTACGACAAGCATGGCGATTATATTATTTATCTGAATAAAGAACTTACATATATGCCCGAAGGCATCAGTACTACTACCGAGGGTCAAAACTATAGAAAATGGCATTTTCTAAACGTTACACCAAGCAATATTCAGAATCTAAAGGGTAAACTTAAGGAGCTAAAAGCATTATACACAAAAAAAGGATCCAAAGAATATTATCGAATTTATCACAATGGATTTGGAAGTATGGGCGATTACTATCTCGCTGTAATTTCGGCAGTAGACGCCGAGGACTACGCTAAAAAATCCAAAGAAAATGATGCATTATTGGGCGAAGAAGGAAAAAAACTTTTCGGTGAACTCTTTGGTTATGTACTAAAATACGAAACAGAGTCTGGTGAAATGCATCCTGACCTTGCATATACGCCATCAAATTAAATTCACAAACAGGTATGCACTAGGTTTCAAAGAACCCTTAGGGTAAAAAGTAATTTGAAATTTTCAATTTGAATTAGCACTTTTTAAAAGAAAATATACCAAACCATTGCTATAACCTTCATGCCTGTTTTTTAAACAAAAAAAAAGTAACAACTAAATCGAACATAATGAAAACAACAATTCATTGCATGGTTAAATTAGTAAAAGTACTGCTGATCTTTGTTTTTCTTTTCAGTTTTAAACTGAATGCCCAAGATGATGGGAACAAGGGCATAAGTATATATCAGTATAGACAGGTAGCACCCGATCAAATGGAGGAATTCATTTCCAGGGAAACCAAATATTGGAGCAAAGTGGCTGAAAATGCCTTAACCAAAGGGAATCTAATTTTTTGGGGGTTGTTGCAGAAAGTGGGTGGTTTTGACGAGCCCAACTCCCCCAATATCCTATTTATCAACACCTATAAGGATATTGACGCAATGGAGAGTATCTGGGATCCATCTGGAGTTTGGCCCAATGTTCCGATGGATCAAATGGATACTTTTTCTATGAGTAAAGTGATCAACACCATATTTGTTAAGCCCGCGGTATGGGTAAAGGCCAGTAATGCCATTCCGGAGAACGATTATAATTTTGTTAAAATAATTTATCACAATGCCTCTAACCCAGGGAATTTAATCGCACTGGAAGAAAAGCATTGGGGTCCTTTTATTCAATCTGCAATGAATAGTGGTAAAACGAAACAGAAGGCCTGGGGAAATGCAAGGATACTGTCCCCCTCCGGTCCCAAAATGCAGGCTAATACAATTTCTTTTGACCTTTATTCCAGCTTAAAGGAAGCATTAGATCCCACCTGGGATCAGAATGCGGTATTTCCAACAGACGGTCTTACCGAGATTGGGAATCTGGAAATTGATCAGAGAATCAGTTATGTCTACCGGATTGTAAAAGTAGTAGCTCCGCCGGAGTAATGGCATCATTCCCAAATAGGCTTGTAAGCCTTACTTGTAAAAAGTTAAAATGAGGTCAATTTAATTTCAACGAAAAATTCACTTCCAATTTTCTAACTACGTCAAAATAAGTATCCAATTAGACCAAAAAAAGAATTCAATAAACAACAAAAACTCTAGAATTATGAAAACAATGAAATCAATTATCGGAGCCCTAATCGTTATTGCCCTATTTATCCCAACTTCTGCATCTGCACAGGAGGGACATTATTATACAGTAACCACCTGGACGCTTAGTATACCAGAAAATGGATCCAGGGCAGAGCTCAATGCCCATTTAAAGGAATTTTCTGAAAAAATAACCTTCAAAAACGATAAGGTTATCAGTGAAAAAGTGTTCCACCATATATCGGGTGCCGACTTACGGGATTTGGTTGTTATTAGTGAGTATGCCAATTGGAACGATATAGATGCCGCATCCAATAAGCAGAATGAATTGATGAAAACTGCGTGGCCCAAGGAAGAAGAGCGCATGGCCTTTATGAAATCGTGGAACAAGTACGTGGTAACCCATTCTGACGAGATATATCAAGAAATTCCGGAATTAACCAAAAAATAGTACTAAACCTAACGGGAAATATAATTCCGTTAGGTACAATCAAATAAAACAAAAGCATCATGAGAAAAATACTAATTATTGGGCTGGCTATGGCTTTTATAACGGCCTGTCAAGAAAAGGCTCCACAACGGTATACTCAAAGTTCTCCTGAAATTAATACCGTCAAGAAATTGATCGGTAATTACAATAATAAAACCTATGACACCAGTATCTATGCAGATACCTCCAAGACATATTACAATAGCAAGGATACCCCTTTAACACCTGATGAGGTTATTACCTATCACAAAGAAAGGGATTTGGCCTACTCAAATAGAAGTTTCCTTGATAAGGACCAAGAATTGGAAATGGTGCTCACCGATGATGGAGAAACATGGGTAAATTGTTGGTTGGACTGGCAAGGTACACTTGCCGGAAATGGTCAAGTGGTCAAGATTCCCATACACTTAACATATCGTTTCGCAGATGGTAAAATTGTTCGTGAAGTTGGAATGTGGGATCCCACAGAAGTGGTTCTTGCCCTCCAAGAAATGGAAATGAAAAATAGCATGTCCGCAGATGAAAAGGTTATTCAGGCTACTATAGGCAATGTTACCAAAGCTTGGAACACCAACGATAAGGAATTGATGTATGCCAATTTGGCCAAAAATATTATAAGGACAGCCAACGGAGCTACTATTGCAAAAAAACAATCCGATTATGGAGATTTTATGGATGTCTATCACGGGGCTTTTCCTGACTTTAAAGTAAGCTTGGACAAAACGGTAATTGATGGCAATAAGGCCTATCTAAACTGGACATGTACGGGTACCAACAAGGGAGAATTTATGGGAAATACACCTACCAATAAAAAAATTGAAACCCACGGATTTAGTGTCTGGCTGTTCGACGCTAAAGGAACAGCAGTTCGGGAAGACGCATTTTATGACAATCTTGTTGTATATGAACAGTTGGGCTACACAATGCCTAGTCTTAAGTAAGAAACATTAACCTATTCTAATTGTAATTTATCATAACAAATAAAAGCACAATAATTTTAAATCAATTACATAAATGGAAAGAAGAACTTTTGTTAGTAATGTGGCTTTGTGTGCAATTGCAATAAGTACCTCAGGTTTCATTCGATTTGATGGTTACAGTTATGTTGGGGATTGTGAAACTACAACCGATATATTGGGGCCATTTTATAGACCCAATAGTCCATTGCGCAATAATCTATCTATCATGGGTGAATTGGGAGAGTCTATTGAACTAGTCGGAAAAATAAATCACAACGACTGTACCACCCCATACCACAAAGCCAAAATAGAACTATGGCATTGCGATGCACAGGGAGTTTACGATAACGCATCCCAAGATTATCGTTATCGTGGAACTACCTATTCGGATTTAAATGGCAAATATTCCTTCAATACAATTCTACCGGTTCCATATGACGTAGGTGAGGGAACCATTCGGCCAGCACATTTTCATTTGATGATATCGGCCGCCGGCTATCAGCCCATGGTAACGCAACTCTATTTTGTTGGTGATGACTATTTAGACAAAGACGAATCTTCTTCATCCCCATCTGCCAAAAAAAGGATCTTGAGTGTTGAACAATTGACCAATGGTGGCAAAAAAGTTTTGTTTGATGTAAATATGTCCCAAAACTTGAGCCCGGAATCCGCTGCCATTGATAAATTGGCTGGAGTTTATACCGACAATAATAATATTACAAAAATGGTCTTCTTCAATAAGGACAATTCCCTCTGGAGAAAAAACGAACTTTTCGGGGTCAATTTTAATTATATAGGGGACAATACCTTTACCCTTCCTGGTGTTGACCCTGAACTTAAATTGAGCTATCATTTTGAAATTTTATCCTTAAACACCACTAAATTGACCATTTCCCAATTAAACCATAATGGAAAAAAACAGATTCAAGTACTAACTAAAGAAAAAAAATAATCCATGGTACCATAGGATATTATGAATCCTAAATGGACTATAGCCAAAGATTCATCAAAGAAAAAAAATGTTGCTTTTGGCACACCCTAAGCAGGTAGTACCTTCTAGGGGTCAGAGATTGGCCGGTATCAGGGCATTTGTTTTAATACCCAGCCCTGGCTCTTATAATGCAATCCTGTCTTGGGTTCGCCCATAAAGTAACAATTGCAATTAGAACTCAAGATGAGTCCTTAATTAATTATTTAAGAAATTTTATCATGAAAAAATTAAGTATCACAGCAGTATTGCTTTTTATTATATCAGGCTGTAACCAACAGACCCTAATAGATCAGAATGCGGAAGGTGAAAAACTTATGGAATTAAGCCGTCAATGGGCCAAATCAGAGTCCAATGAGGAATATTTGGGCTATTGGGCAGAGGATGCACTTTTTAAAGCTCCCAATGAACCGGTTCTAAGAGGAACCTCGGAAATTTCCAAGATGCTGGAGCGAGATTCCCAACTCCCCGGTTTTGAGATAGATTGGGAACCCCAGGAAGCCTTCGTTTCCAAAAGTGGGGATTTGGGCTATTTGATCGAGAACCTTAGAGTTAGTATGAACGATTCCTTGGGAAACAAAATGCACTTCTACAATAAAGTGGTAACCATTTGGAAAAAGCATGAGGATGGCACTTGGAAAAATGTAGTCGATTTTGCCAGCGCCGATCCTTCGATAAAATCCTTGAAATAATGGCCTTGAAAAAGCCGAATACCTTTTTAGGACTTTTCAAGACACAAATGACCCTAATTCCGTGGTTTTAGTTTTTGAGGAAGCGGACATGGATAAGCCTGGAGCCATTATCAATGACCCCAAGTACAAGTCCATTAAAAATAAACATACCGTATTGGAACCTATTATTATTTCAATGCAGCTAATCTTATAAATTTGGAGCGATATATTATGAAAACAGTACTAATAACAGGAACTAGTAAGGGCATTGGCCGTGAAACCGCCCTCGCGTTCGGACGGGCCGGTTATAAAGTATTCGCGACCATGCGAAATCCAGAAAACGATATAGCCTTAAGACAATTCATAAAGGACGAATCATTGGAAATTATCATTTCTAAAATGGATGTCGATTCCGATGCATCTGTTAAACAATGTATTACGGATATTCTTAATAAGAATAGCAACATAGATATCCTGGTGAACAATGCAGGAATTGAGCGACATGGTTCCATCGAAGAACTGGGTATGGAAGATTTTAAAGCCATAATGGAAACCAATTATTTTGGGGTGATTAGATGCGTCAAATCTGTACTGCCACAAATGCGAAAAAATAGAAAAGGTACTATTATTAATGTTGCTTCGGTGGCAGGGAAGATTGCAAATAGCCCATTAGGGGCCTACGCAGCCAGCAAATTTGCCCTGGAGGCATTGAGTGAAGCCTTGGCAGGCGAAGTAAAACCATTTAATATAAGGGTTGCCATTGTTGAACCGGGAATTATCAATACTCAAATGGCCAAAAATATCAGTATCGGTGACACTTCTATTTATCCACATTCCAAACGTTTTGCAGGTTTGTTTGCAGCATCGTTGGAAAATCCTACACATCCGTCATTGGTCGCCGATAAAATTCTGGAAATCGCGGAAAGAGGATCCTGGCAATTGCGCCATCCCATAGGTCCAGATGCACAGCCATTTTTGGAGTGGCGAACAACAATGTCCGATGAGGAATGGATTGACTGGAATGCCGCCAACGATTCTGATTGGTACAATGCGGTGGAAAACACCTTTGGTTTGAATGCCCGACATGACAAATCAAAATCAATTCACTAATCCACGAGTTGCACAACTATGGTCTATTATTGGATACATCTTTTTTATATTTTTATTTGCTCAAAATTATTTTGGAAGGAAGTTGATCTAACCTCGAATCAAGCTAGAAAACGAAGGGTAAGTATTTTGGATTGCGACACTTTTAGATATATGTCCAATGCCAAATACGCATATTATATGGACTTCATCCGCTTTGAAAAAATGTTTCGGTCAAAACTATTTGAGAATACCGTAAAAAAAGGGATGTATGCCGTTTTAGGGTCTCAAAAAATCATCTACAAAAGACCTTTAAAAATGTGGTCAACTTTCAAGATCACCCTTATCCTGGAAGGATGGGATGACAAATGGGTATATCACAGTCAAGTTTTTGAACAAAATAACCAAGTATGTGCCATTGGCTATACAAAAGCCGCATTTTGGAAAGACAAAAAGGCACAGGATTTAGAAATGATATTTAAAAATTGTGGTGTTAAAATTAATGAAATGAAAATTTCAGCAGAAATACATGACATATTTAGTAATGATTACCAACTTTTAAAAAATACAACTGACATATTAATCTAAATACTTTGTAACATGGAAACAGCAGAAAAAATAACATTGGACCCTTCAAAAATTATGCAGGTCGGTACCGGATTTTTCGGAACCAAAACCTTACTAACGGCAGTAAACATGGAACTTTTTACCATTCTGGCCAAACGGGAATTATCAGGCAATGAAATTCAAACCAGACTTAGTCTCCACTCACGAAGCCTATATGATTTTTTGGATGCTTTGGTAGCCATGGGCTTTTTAAAAAGAAAAGGAATAAAGGAAAGTGCTGTTTACAGCAATGCGGAAGATTCGGATTTCTTTCTGGACAAGAACAAACCTAGCTATATAGGTGGGATTTTGGAAATGTGCAACAACCGTTTGTACCCTTTTTGGAACGATTTGGAGGATGGACTAAAAACGGGGCTGCCTCAAAACGAAACCAAAAATGGTGGGGAACCTATTTTTGAAGCGGTTTATGCAGATCCAAAAAAACTTCGGGAATTTGTTGGAGCTATGGCCGGCGTACAAATGGGGAATTTTATGGAATTTGCCAAAGTATTTGATTTTTCGAAATACAAAACCCTGTGCGATATTGGTGGGGCGGGAGGATTTTTGGCGGCTCACGTTTCCATGAACAGTAAACATATGCAATGTTCATCCATGGATCTGCCCCAAGTTGAGCCAATTGCAAAGGAAAATGTACTAAATATGGGTTTAAAGGATAAGGTGAAAATTATTTCAGGGGATTTCTTTACCGATGATTTTCCGAAATCGGATGTGATCACAATGGGCAACATCTTACATGACTGGGGCACCAAGGATAAAAAGATGCTTATCAAAAAGGCATACGACGCCCTACCTAAAGGAGGCGCTTTTGTTGTAATAGAAAATATTATAGACAACGACAGGAGTAAAAATGCCTTTGGACTTTTAATGTCCTTGAACATGCTTATAGAGACGGCTGAAGGTTATGACTTCTCTGCTTCCGATTTTAGCAAAATGGCAATTGAGGCAGGATTTAAATCAACTTCAATAATGCCATTGAAAGGGCCTACAAGTGCAGCCATCGCCATAAAATAATTTCAAATGGAAAACAATCTACCACCCAATATCGCTATTACCCAAATGATCTTTGGATACGTAACCACCAAGGCCATCCATGTCGCGGCTAAACTAAATATAGCGGACCTAATCACCTCCCATGGTCCCATGGACGGCTCCGAGTTGGCTCGCCTAACAGGTGCCAATGCCGAGGCTATTTTCCGACTTTTACGTGCCCTGGCCAGTTCGGGAATCTTCATTGAAAATGAAAACGGAAAGTTTTCACTTACTCCATTGGCAGAATGCCTTAAGGAAGATAGCCCAACCAGTGTAAAAGCCATGGCCCTTTCGGCCGGAAGTCTATTTTATAAAACCTACACTGAATTTCTGTATGCCGTTCAGAATGGCGGTGGTGGATGGGTAAAGGCTCTAGGGTCTCCTCCTTTTGAATATCTACGTGACCATCCGGAGGAAGGAAAAATTTTTGATCGTATGATGACAGATATTCACGGAGGTGAAACACAACCCATGGTCGAAAATTATGATTTTTCCGTTTTTAAAACGGTCATAGATATTGGTGGAGGCAATGGCGATGTAATTTCAGCAGTACTTAATAAAAATCCGGAAACTAAAGGTGTTTTGTTCGATTTGCCCGAGGTTATTCAAAGGTCTACAGAAAATATATTGGCAAGCGGACTTAAAGTGCGATGCAAACTGGCGTCCGGAAATTTTTTCGAATCCGTAACAAGCGGTGGGGATGCCTATATCTTGAGGCACATTATTCACGACTGGAGTGATGAAGATACAGTTCGCATACTAACGAATTGCAGAAAGGCCATGAACCCAGGAGGAAAAATATTGGTGGTTGAAGCAGTGATTCCAAATGGCAATGACCCTCACCCTTTTAAGTGGTTAGACCTTACAATGCTCATGATAGGAGGAAAAGAACGGACCAAAGAACAATTTGCCCAGGTTTTTACGAAGTCAGGGTTAGAACTCACGAGGATAATACCCATTACCCCGGCTATATGTATAGTCGAGGGAGAAGTGAATTGAACTTGTTTTAATAAATAATTATCTTTAGTAAGCTATGCCCCATTATGGTGCTGGGCAATATGTATCTCTGCCAATATAAAAACATACTACAGCTATGAAAACCTTATTTCTTTACACAAACATTTTTCTTGTTTTTTTAGTGTCCTGTGCGGAAAAACAACAATCAAAAATGGAAACGGAGCCTACATCCACTTATCTGGATTACTCCAACAGCGAAGATCAATTTACCGGCGGGATTAATATGATTGATATCAATACCCCTAAAGGCACTTTTAAGGTATGGACCAAACGGGTAGGCAACAATCCCAAAATGAAGGTATTGTTACTTCATGGTGGTCCAGGGGGTACCCACGAATTTTTTGAATGTTTTGATGGATATTTACCAAAAGAAGAAATTGAATATATTTATTACGATCAATTGGACTCCTATTATAGCGATAAGCCCAATGACTCCACTCTTTGGACCACAGATCATTTTGTGGAGGAAGTGGAACAAGTTAGAAAAGCCCTAAACCTAAATAAAGATAATTTTTATCTCCTAGGGCAATCTTGGGGCGGTATCCTGGGAATGGAGTACGCATTAAAATATCAGGATAATTTAAAAGGACTAATTATTTCCAATATGATGGCCAGCATCCCGGAATATGAGAAATATGCTGCGGAAGTTCTTGGTCCAAAATTGGCTCCCGAGGTCTACACGGAAATAAAGGATATGGAGGCCAATAACGATTTTGAAAATCCCAGATATTCTGAATTGGTAACCCAGCATTACTATACGGAACACTTTTTAAGAATGCCTTTGGATAAATGGCCAGAATCCATACACAGGGCCATGGGCCACCTCAACCCCAATATTTATGTATTCATGCAGGGATATAGTGAATTTGGGGTAACAGGAAATGCCTCTTTAAAGGGCTGGGATGTATCCGAGAGATTAAAAACAATAAATGTCCCTACTTTGGTTATCGGGGCAACACACGATACCATGGATCCCAAATACATGGAATGGATGTCCCAAGAATTGCCAAAGGCCAGATTTTTATTATGTCCAAATGGCAGCCATTTATCGCAATACGATGACCAAAAAACCTATTTCAATGGATTGATAAAATTTATTCAAGATGTTGACAACCAAACCTTTTGAACCAATAAAACATAGTCATGCATAACTTCAATTCTTCTATAGAAGCCTTTCTTTTCTGGGAAAAAGAGACCCCCCTTAACCCCTACTTAATTCAGAATTTCGAGAACCATCAACAGAGTTTATCTTATTCTGAAGCGGGGATTGAAATGAGAAAATTGGCCTCCTATTTATTAAAATTAGGTCTACCTAAGAAAAGTCATATTGCCTTGCTTTCCAAAAATTGCCCCCACTGGATTATGGCGGATTTGGCCATATCCATGGCCGGTTATATTTCCATTCCCATCTACCCAACATTGACTTCCGAAGGAATAAATCAGATTTTAACTCACAGCGAATCCAAAGCCATTATTATTGGGAAACTGGACGATTTTGCCTCCCAAAAAGAGGGCATTCCAAACATCCCCATAATTAGTGTAAAAACCTTTGGTGGTAATACCGGAGTTTATTGGGAAGACATTATGAATCAGGAAGTGGAGTTGATGGATTTATATATACCGAAAGGCGATGATTTACACACTATTATTTATACCTCTGGAACCACAGGGCAACCAAAAGGAGTAATGCACACTTCAGGGAATTTCACCAAAAGTTCAAGCATATTTACCCAGATCATAAACTTACCTAAAAACCCTAAATTTTTTTCTTATCTGCCATTGGCCCATGTTGCAGAACGCGCCTTTTGCAACGGAATACTATTTTATGGAGGCCAGATAACCTTTCCCTATTCTTTGGAGAAATTTGCCAGTAACCTAGAGGCACTTCAACCGGATATTTTCTTTGCCGTTCCCAGAATTTGGACCAAATTTCAAGAAAAAATACTGGAAAGTCTTCCGCAAAGGAAATTATCCTTGCTATTGTCCATTCCATTCGTAAACAAAGCAATAAAGAAAAAAATTCAGACCAAATTGGGGTTGTCCAACGCATCATTCATTGCCTCGGCGGCTGCACCCATTGCCAGTAGTTTGGTGAAATGGTACAGTACTATTGGCATCACTATTCATCAAGCCTATGGTATGACAGAAGATTGTTGTATTTCGCATTCCAATTTATCCGGGCAAAGTAAAATAGGGACTGTAGGCAAAGCACTTGAAGGGGTAAATATTAAATTCTCTGAAGAAAGTGAAATTTTAATTTTAAACAACTGTCTTTTTAAGGGTTATTACAAAGCTCCAGAAATAACAGCAACCGTTTTTGATGAAGAAGGATATTTTAAAACTGGAGATATTGGAGAATACGACCATGAAGGTTATTTAACCATCACTGGCAGGGTGAAAGATCAATTTAAAACCGATAAAGGTAAATACATATCACCTGCCCCCATTGAACTACAAATTTCTAAAAATACGGATATTGAACAGATCTGCGTCGTTGGTACTGGTATACCTCAGCCAATAGCTTTGGTAACAGTCTCTTCTTTAGGGAAGTCCAAATCTAAAGATGATTTAATAAAAAGTTTACATCAATCTATATTGGAGATTAATCCAAGTTTGCAAAAACATGAAAAAATAGCAAAAATAGTGGTCATGCAAGAGGAATGGAATGTAGCCAATGGATTTTCCACTCCCACCCTAAAAATTAAGAGGAACAGTTTGGAAAGGGTATTCCAACCCCTGTACCAAACATGGTTCGAAGCTGACCAAAACGTGATTTTTAAATCCTAATAATATTTCGGTCCAATGGCCCAATACTATAGGGAGTATGGATGAACGAGGCGTATTTAAGCAGGTTAAAAAGTAAATCTGCAGTTATTCACAATTTGTTACAGGCAATAATAACCAAGCAAAAACAACTACACATTTATGCTATCCAAAACCAAACGAATAGAATCCATTGATATATTAAGAGGTTTGGTCATGGTTATTATGGCCTTGGACCATGTAAGGGTCTATTTTAATTATGGTTCTTTTTTTATAGACCCAACAGATGTTGAAAACACAACACCCATACTGTTTTTTACACGCTTTATAACACATTATTGTGCCCCTGTATTTGTGTTCCTTGCTGGAACTTCCGCATTCCTATATTGCAGGAATAAAACCAGAGCAAAACTCTCAAAATTCTTGCTAACCCGGGGTATTTGGTTGATTTTTATGGAAGTAGTCGTTAACAATTTAATTTGGACGTTTGATATTACTTACAGTTTTCCCATTCTTCAAGTTATTTGGGCCATTGGCTTTAGTATGATTTGTTTATCATTTCTAATTTATTTACCTAAAAAAATAATCTTTGTTATTGGATTGGTAATTATTGTGGGACATAATTTTTTGGATAGTATTGTAATGCAGGGGACCAGTCTGCAATCTATAATATGGTATCTGTTGCACCAAGATCAGGCCTTAGTACTGGGGCCCAATAAAATGGTGATGTTCCATTACCCTGTTATTCCGTGGATTGGATTAATGGCATTGGGATATTGTTTAGGAGAGCTTTACGCGAAGGACTTTGATGCAAAACTAAGAAGAACACTTTTGTTGCGCATAGGGTTGGGAGCCTTGCTCTTGTTCTTTGTATTGAGAGGATTGAATGTCTATGGGGATTTGGTGCCCTGGACCATGCAGGACACAAATACTAAAACCATTATATCTTTTTTTAATGTAACAAAATACCCGCCTTCACTGGCTTTTGTACTTATTACCATTGGTCCGGCCTTACTTTTCCTTTATACCATAGAAAATGTAAAAAACTCTATTTCCAATTTTTTTATGGTTTTTGGAAGAGTTCCCTTCTTCTATTATTTTCTACATGTATTTGTGATTCATGTTGTGGCCATTGCCGGGATTCTAATTTTTGGTGGCAATTGGAAGGACATGATATTAACTGCCGATGTATTTATGAACGCAAAACTGGCTACCTATGGCTATGCTCTATGGATCGTCTATTTGGTATGGATCGGGATAATATTTGCCCTCTATCCTTTGTGTAAAAAATACATGATTTATAAGGCAAATAATCGGGATAAATGGTGGTTGAGCTATTTATAAGGAAGATCTATTGACCGTTTTCAAAAGAAGTATATGAGTTATAATGACTATACCCCAACAAAGACTTTTTTCCTTTGAGAGGTATATACCCAAAATGCAATTGTAATGGCCAATGTGATTAGAGTGCCACCTATATAGGAGATTTCGTTTGGCAATTGAAAACCTTCCGGGGCAATTAAAATATAAGTACTACAAACCATTGTCATAAAAATTGCCGGTAATAGGGTAACCCAATAAGCCTTATTTTCATAGATCAAATAAGCCGTTATAGTCCAAAGCACGATCATGGCCAAGGTTTGGTTGCTCCAAGCAAAATAGCGCCATATTATTCCAAAATCTATTTGTGTAAGGGCAAAGGCAATGATAAATAACGGCAAACTAATAAGAAGCCTGTTCAATATTTTTTTTTGGTTGGACTTGAAAATATCGGATAATATTAAACGGGCCGACCTAAAGGCCGTATCGCCCGAGGTAATCGGGGCGGCAACAATTCCCAATAAGGCCAATATGCCACCCACTTTACCCAACATATTAAGTGATATTTCATTGGCTGCCCAAGCGGCATTATTGTTGTTGGCCATCATTGCGCCGTTTAACTCTTCTACATTCCCAAAAAAGGTCATGGCTGCAGCAGCCCAAATCAAGGCTACGATTCCCTCCGTTACCATTGTTCCATAAAATATCTTTCTCCCTAATGTTTCGTTATTCATACAGCGTGCCATTAAAGGGGACTGGGTAGCATGGAATCCGGAAATGGCACCACAGGCAATGGTTATAAATAAAATTGGAAACAATGGAGTTGCCTCAGGGTCATTGGTCATATTTTTTAAATTACCGGGCACCAATTCAGGAATATTATAATCCCCAAAAAAAAGGGCAATTAATAGTCCAACGGCCATAAGTAACATGGCCACTCCAAATATGGGGTAAAGCTTGCTTATTAATTTATCTATGGGCAACAATGTGGAAAGAATATAATAAACCAAAATAATGGCTACCCAAATCCAAACACTCCAGATATTCCCCGTCATACCATCGATTATTTTTGCGGGGCCCACCAAAAAAACAGTCCCTACGAATATTAAAAGTACTACAGAGAAAAAGCGCATAAATTGTTTAGCGGTGGTACCAAGATATATTCCCACTACTTCACTTATACTCAAACCGTCGTGCCTTATAGACAGCATTCCGGAAAAATAGTCGTGTACTGCCCCTGCAAAAATACTTCCCAGTACAATCCACAAAAAGGCTGCCGGTCCAAACATGGCACCTGCGATAGCACCAAAAATTGGCCCCAATCCCGCTATATTTAAAAATTGGATCAAAAAAACCTTCCAAGTGGGCAATGTCATAAAATCTACATCATCCCTTAGCCTAACGGCTGGGGTCTCCCTAAACTTATCCACGCCAAAAATACGTTCTACAAATTTTCCGTACGTAAAATAACCAAGTATTAAAGCTCCTATTGATAATACGAATGATATCATCTGAATTATGTTTTATTTACTATTTTAAACTTATTGTAGGCCTATTCCCCCCACCCTTTTATTCCAATTCTTCCAAAAATTCGGATACAATATAAGCGTATGTATGTTTACCCGAATTTGAAAACCGCAAAAGTTGCGCCTTAATTTGTGGATTAGTCATTACATTTTTTTCAATTGCAGTGAGGTAAACTTTGAGCTGATTTTTTGTCATTAGCTCCAAACTGCTGCCCAATAAGACCAAAACCTCAACGGGAGCCTGCTGAATATGATTCAACAACAAACTTCTATTGTTGATATCTACTGTAGCAAAACTTTCCCAAAAAGGCATTTGTAAGCTATCGCTTTCCCAGAACAATTTAGGGAGATTTTGTACAATATAGGTACGAACCATGGGAATACCCTCCTTGAAAATTTGTACTATTCGGTCCTTGTAATCAATATACTCTTCATTATTCAAAGACTTTAGCGCATACATTTGATAATCCTGCTCATTGCTCATAAGCATATAGCGCTTCATTTCTTTATCAAAGTTATATGTGGTAAAATCCTGTAGTTCTCCTTTAATGGTTCCGTGCGCTATATTCCAAGCAACATAACAGGAATAAAGTGCCCCATCTACTACAGATTCCTTTACCTCGGTTATAGTGGCCCCCGCTTTGGCGTCTGCACCGTCGAGTTCAGAATCCTCGGGCTTTTCCACCAACTCATCAATTTTCTTTCTTTTCAGAATTGAATTGTCATCCATTAATAAGTGGTGCAATTTTTCATAATCCTGTTCCAGGAATTCCTCATGATCATGTTTCGTCAACGTCTGGCCCTCCACCTTATCATAACCTGCATACGCTCCCAATAAATTCCAATAAAGTGTAAGATACATTAACCTGCATTCGCCATCTGCACAGACCGGAGTACAAATATCAGCCGTATATAATACTGGCCTGTTCTGCGTGGTAACAAGGATATCAACATTCTGATTGCCCAAAGTCTCTACCTCGATAAAAAATGGAGTTGGTTTATTTTTTAACACCATACCCTCCTTCCATTCCAATGCAAAGAACTCCGGCTTTTTGCTCAGTGTTTTATGTTGGGAAACACTTGTAAGACTAACGTCTGTTTTTTGAGTCCATACAAGTCCCAATCCACAAAATAGTAATGTAGCTATTATTATTTTCATGATGATTCACATACTTCTTTCATGGAACAAAATGTGCTTCAAAAACTATTTCTTGGATTCGGGAATAGGTGTATATTTTTGTTTTTCTATAAGAGCCATATATTCATCCAAATACCCCGTATAAATATCCCTAGGATTAACATCGTACTTTTTACAAAGTGATGCTGCAAAACCTACAGCGGCACCCATTTGTCCGGTTGTCCTCATTACCCTTGGTCCACCCAGGCCAACATGGGAAGTACTGAAATTTCTACCGGCCATAAACAAATTACTTATATTTTTTGAATACAAGCTTCTGTATGGGATATAATATTTAGGAGTCTTATAAAAAAGCGCTTCAGAAATAAAGTCAGGATTTTTCTCATCCTCCAACACGGTCTGATAATGTACGTCCACCTCCCTAGTTTCTTCCACTACACCATCAGGGAAAGTACGGCCGGATTTGGCATCGTTTAATGTAAAAATATAATCTCCCACCAATCTTCTGGATTCGCGTTTACCTACTAGATAAGATACCCATTCCAATTTTCGATTGGCATTTTCAGGTAATTTTTTGGCATTTCCGAAAGAACCATAAATAGCCCTTAGCATATGATCTCGGATTTCCTCGGCATCGTCTATTTGATTAAGATCATTACGGCTAAACTCCCACTGCCATTCTCCCTTGACTTTGGCATAATCCCTGGCCACTGGCATTGCCCAAGGTACCTCAGGGAATTGTTCCCGCTGGTCCGTTTCATAGGAGCGCCAAAGTACTGAAGATCCCATTACAGCATTGTCCGGTTGTTTTGGACTCCATAATTCCCCATGCTCTTTCCATTCTTCCCCATATTGATCAACACTTTCACGTCCATAAGAAAATTCTGCACCGGCCCAAAAACCTATCCAACCATCGCCAGTGGAATCTACAAATAGCGGTGATTCAAAACGAATGCGCTCCCCTGTAGCTGTTTGACGTGCATCTACATGACCGATTCTATTTTCAACAGCTTTGGCATCATACGCCCTCCAGTTTAAGAAGAGGGAAATATTCTCATAACTTTTTACATTGGTATCCCTTTTTATTTGGTCCTTATGCGCCTCCGGAGATCCATTGGGATAATGTTCCGTATCCAACTTTTTAAGGATCCGTTCAAAATTACCATATATACCCAAGGTATGTACCCTAATTTCGCTGCTGGCATTACCTCCCAAAACAGGTCGGTCGTGAATTAGCGCCACCTGAAGCCCTTGCTCTGCGGCCGCTATAGCTGCCGCGCAACCAGCAATTCCACCACCTACAACAACTAGGTCATATTTCTTGGTAACTTTGGGTGCCAACGGCTCCATAACAACAGTTTTCCTCCAAGTAGCCAACTTATTCATGGATGAAGGTGGTTCAGCGTTAGAAGTAGTAAAATAGATGGCATCACATCGACCGTTGAAACCTGTAAGGTCTACAAGTTCCAAAGTATTTTTTTTATTCGTTATCTGAACAGCTCCGGCATATTCCCAACCCCATCCAGAACGGAGGCCTAGCGTATTTCCCAACACCAAGCCATTTACCTTAATCTGAAATTTTCCCGGTGCTTCCCATTCTCCCGGTACCCAATTCTTGGTTCGTACCCAAACCTTATATTCGCCATTCTTTTTGAAATTTACCTGGGTTTGTGCATTTTCCACAGGTACCCCCATACCATGGGCCTGAAGATAGGAAGAACCCATTTGTTCAATGAATTGGGGGTCAACTACCCACCCCCCTTTATCGTCAAAACTTTCCGCTTCCAGCAATAAATCTTGGGATATCGTTAAATTCATACTGAAGAAGCACAAAGTTAAAATCAAATATTTCATAAGTATTTATTTAAATATGGTTTAAAACAAGGGGTTGTTCCAAAGGAGTTTGCTGTTTAATTCCCTATTTATTAACCTCCGTAAATTTTACAATTATTTACTAATAATCCTAATGTGATGAAATTTTACAATCCATATCCGCATCAATCTTGATTCACCTCGCTTGAAAGTAATCAGGAAAATTGTTTGGAAAAAACCGATAAATTGAAATGAATTGGCCTATTTGCTCAATTCAATAATGAAGTAAAACATCAACTACCGTAGACACCAAAACCTAATTCACATTCCTAAACCCCATAAAATTCATGAGTTGAATGTTTTCATTAACCTTTTGGCAACTCCCATCCATTGTGATAATGGGCATTTATCAAAGCATTTGAGCTGTCATCTGAAAATCGGCCCTCATAATCGTCCCAATAAATTCTATTGCCCGTTTTAAAGGCAATATTTCCCATGTGGCATACCAGAGCCGCATCATATCCCACCTTCAAAGGAGCTTTTAATTTGGAGCCGTCCCTGGATTTTACCGCCTCAATAAAATTTACTGTGTGTTTGTCCAGACCGTTGCCTTGGTTTTGTTGTAAAGTTATGCTTTGCATTTTATCCTTTTCGGCAATTACCTCCCAACCTTTGCGATCCAAAACAAGGGTGCCATTATTTCCAATAAACGAAATTCCATGATTGCGTCCGTAATTGCCATTATCTATCCCTGTAGCATGTTCCCACAATATGGAAAAACCGTCATATTCGTAAACGGTCTGCAATGTATCCGGTGTTTCTGAAGCATCATTGGGATAAGCAAACCTACCCCCCAACGCCATCACCGATTTTGGAGTGTTGGCCTTCATTCCATAAAGGGCATAATCCATAAGGTGCACTCCCCAGTCCGTCATTAATCCCCCTGCATAATCCCAATACCATCTAAAATTAAAATGAAATCTATTGGCATTAAAAGGTTTCATGGGTGCAGGTCCCAACCACATATCATAATCCACCCCAGCAGGAGTAGCTGTATCGGGTAAAACTGGTACAGACCCCATCCAGCCTTGATAAGCCCAGGCTTTTGCCAAGCGAATTTCCCCTAATTTTCCGGAATGGACAAAATCTATGGCATCCACAAAATGGGGCTGACTCCTTTGCCATTGTCCAATTTGCACCATTCGATCGCTTGCCTGGACAGAACTTAACATAAGGTTACATTCCTCTATGGAATTGGCCAAGGGTTTTTCGCAATACACATCCTTACCTGCCTTAACCGCATCGGAAAGTTGAAGGCAGTGCCAATGATCTGGAGTGCCAATAATTACCACATCAACATCCTTATCTTCCAATAATTTTCTATAGTCCTTATATAACTTTGGGTTTTTTATCCCCGCCTTTTCCAGATCGGATGTTCTCTTTTTTAAAACACTATCATCTACATCACAGAGTGCTACAACCTGAATTTCACTCATTTTAAGCATAGAAGTTAAATCGCTAAATCCCATACCATTACAACCGATCAATCCTACCCCGATTTTGTCGTTTGGACTTATATTCCTTCTAATGGAAGCCAATAGGTCCATTGGAATTAAAAATGCTGCCCCTGTGCCCATAGCCAAAAGCGAGCTCTTTTTTATGAATTTTCTTCTATTCTGTATCATGGTAAAATGGAATTTATAAACCCTTAATGTACAAAATATTATTACAAAAAAGCACCAACTTTTGGTTGGTGCTTTTTTGTAATAATATTGAAGAAGAAAATTATTTCTTTTCGGGTGCGTTTAATTTTTTGCTCAACTCCATTGAAATAGAGGAACGATCAAATTTAATTTTCCCGGCCATGGTTTCTATAATACACGAAAAATCGTTATCGTTTAGATCGGCAATTTTTCCATGCATACCACTCTTGGTAACAACTTTATCTCCCCTTTTCAACTCCTCTGCAAATTTCTTTTCTTGCTTTTGACGTTTTCTTTGTGGAGCGATCATAAAAAAATACACCACTACAAACATCAATATGAGCGGAAGATATGGATATTGTTCTAACATAATTTTATCTACTTATTTAACAGGACCTACAGGACCTGCTCCTTTTGGAGTTACAAATGCTTTTATTCTAAGTGTTTCCGTTCCTTTACTGGTGTTGGCGGTAACAGTAATATCTTTGGTAACTTGGTTTTGACCAGAACCGTTGAACTTCACCAACAATTCGCCTTTCTCACCTGGAGCTATAGGAGTATTTTTTGGAAATTCAGGAATGGTACAGCCACAGCTACTTTTTGCATCGGTAATAATCAATGGAGCGTCACCAGTATTTGTAAAGGTAAAAATAGTTTCTTGTGGTGCGTTTTGATCGATAGATCCAAAATCGTGCTCTATTTTGTCGAATTCCATAACTGGAAGACTTTTTGAGGCCGCATCTCTTTCGGCTGCAACTTCTACATTGGAAGCTTCAATTTTACTGGAGGCTTTTTCTTTACAAGAAAAAAGCACAAGCACAGAAAAAACACTTAGGGATAAGAATAATTTTTTCATCTGTTTATATTTAATTGTTTTTTAAAAGTCAAATGTAATTCGCCATTAAACATCTTGGTTGATTTCAAGAATTACCATGGCTCATTCCATCTGATTTAATTTTTATTTTGCGCAAAATTAAGGAATATTTGTTTATAATAAACCTCTACCAACTTTTTTTAGTTTGCCATCCTCCTTATATTCCCTTACCAGCTTATCCAAAATCCCATTGATGAATATGCTGCTTTTGGGTGTTGAATATTCCTTGGCTATTTCCAAAAACTCGTTTATGGTAACCCTTTCCGGTATCGATGGAAAGTTCAGTAGTTCGCAAATCGCCATTTTTAATAATATGGCATCAACATCGGCTATACGATCTTTGTCCCAATTAGGTGTTTTACCTTCAATTTCATTTTCCAACTTGGTATTGTTCAACAGCGTTTTCGTCAAAAGCCTATTGGCATAAACCATATCATCCTCATCCTTCAATAGTGGTGGCAAAAAATAAGAGGGAACACTGCTCACTTTTACTTTTTTAAACTGTTTTAAGAGATAGGTGTTTACAATTGGAATATCATCTACCCAGGTTAATTTGTCATCCTCGAAATAATCGTAGATCTTTTCATTAGGTGCAATAATCTCCCTGAACAGATCTATGATAAGTTTTTTGTCCTCCTCATAAGTACTTTCGGTATTGGACATATATTTAATATATATTTCACTTTCCATTACCTCCTTGTAAATAATCTTAATGTACTCTTCGTTTAAATACCAGTTGTTCAGTTTTCTTTTGGACAGCTCATCCTTTAAAGACTTGTTCCCAGCAATTTGAAGAAGTAATTTATTGCCCAGGAATTTTTCCTTGTTCGGATAGGAATCCGAGGTGTTTTTAAGATATTTTTTGGAAGAAAGGTTTACCTGATCTTGTGCCCTTTCATGCAATTCTATGAATAGACTCAGCATTAACAAGTAAAGGGTGTACATGTTTTCTATGCTTACTTTTAAAAATTTTTCTTGTTTTTCAAGCGAATCATCCTTCGATTGTGTCAATGCATAAATACATTGCATAACTTTAACCCTAATGTGCCTTCTTGTAAGCATTTTTAAAGAACTTTAGTAAAATAAATAAAACTTTCGGGTACAAAAGTAGGATTATATTTTTTAATCCTAGCTATCTTTTTCGGTATTATCTTATGTGTTTTATAACATTTGTTTAAGATTCAAAAAACTATCTTTGCCGAATTGTAATCCATAATGCTACAATTCCTGTTTCCTGTCGGATGAAAGAACTTAAACATCTAAATAAATATTTTAAAAAGTACCGGTTCAAACTTCTTGTCGGTATTGTAATTACCATGATAGCCCGTGTCTTTCAATTGGTTATGCCTTCTTATGTAAAGAAATCCATTGAAGTGGTGGAAGGTTTTATAGGCAATGATATTGTGAAGGCCGAGGCAAAGGAAATGCTTCTGGAGTACATACTAATTATTGTGGGAGCGGCATTGCTGTCTGGCTTTTTTACCTTTCTAATGAGGCAGACCATTATCAATGTTTCCCGATATATTGAGTACGATTTAAAGAATGAAGTATTTGACCACTATCAATTATTAAGCCTCAATTTCTATAAGAAAAATAGAACTGGCGATTTAATGAACAGAATAAGTGAGGATGTAAACCAGGTAAGGTTATACGGTGGCCCGGCCATAATGTACGGCATTCAAACACTTACACTTTTCGTTTGCCTTGTTCCGCTAATGTTTATAAAAGCCCCAGTTTTGGCACTATACGCCTTGTTACCGTTACCGATCCTATCTGTACTAATTTACCAGATAAGTAAGATTATTCATAAGAGAAGTACCATTGTCCAAGAATTTTTATCCACCCTTTCCACTTTTACACAAGAATCTTTTTCAGGAATTTCGGTAATAAAAGCATATGCCTTGGAACCCAAGGTAAACACCGAACTGAAAAATTTAGCACTTGATGGAAAGGACAAAAGTATGGATCTAGCCAAGGTGAATGCCTGGTTTTTTCCACTTATGATCCTTTTAATAGGAATTAGCAATATTTTCGTAATCTACGTCGGGGGTAAACAATATATTGACGGTGAAATAGCCTCAATAGGCATCATTGCGGAATTTATTTTATATGTCAACATGCTAACATGGCCGGTTGCTGTCGTTGGTTGGGTTACCTCCATAGTACAAAGGGCAGAGGCCTCACAAAAAAGGATAAATCAGTTTTTGCAAGAAGAGCCCAATATAATAAGTACGGTAGATAGGGATACCCCTATACAAGGAAAAATAGAGTTTAAGAATGTTACTTTCACTTATGAAGATACCAACATTACTGCCTTAAACAATATATCATTTACCATAAACAAAGGAGAAACCGTTGCTATCCTAGGGAAAACGGGATCCGGAAAATCTACCATATTGGATTTAATTGCCCGTTTGTACGACATCGACTCAGGAGAAATTCTGATAGATGATATACCTATCAAGGAATTAAATCTAAATAGCTTGCGTAAATCCATTGGGGCCGTTCCGCAGGATGCTTTTTTGTTTTCGGACACCATTAAGAACAATATTAAGTTTGGAAAGGAAAAATCCACTGATGAGGAAATTATTGCCGTGGCCAAGAAAGCCGTGGTACATGAAAACATAATGGGCTTTAACAAACAATATGAAACCATCTTGGGAGAAAGGGGCATAACCCTAAGTGGAGGCCAAAAACAACGTGTTTCCATTGCGCGCGCGCTCCTCAAGGACCCACAGATTTACCTGTTTGACGATTGTCTTTCAGCTGTTGACACTGAAACCGAAGAGGAAATCTTAAATCAATTAAAAAATGAATCTAAAAATAAGACCACTCTAATCGTAAGCCACAGGGTTTCATCGGCCAAAAATGCAGATAAAATTATAGTTTTGGAGAACGGAAAATTAATACAGGAAGGGACACATGAAGAATTAAATTCTGTTGAGGGATACTACAAAGAGCTGTATATGCACCAACTTTCTGAGAAAGAAAAATAGAAAAATGTTGTTAGATTAGGTTTTTTTTTCCACTTTTGACAGATATATACCTATGAAAAATTAACTATACACTAGACGAAATGAGCGATAAAGATTTAATGGACCAAGAAGAAATTTATTCAAAAGTTTTACGAGCAGGAAGAAGAACTTATTTTTTCGATGTTAGAAGCACAAAGGCAGGGGATTATTATTTAACTGTTACCGAGAGCAAAAAGTTCACTCATGATGATGGTTCTTTTCATTATAAAAAACACAAGATTTATTTATATAAAGAAGACTTTACCGCCTTTAAGGAGAATTTGGATGAGATGATGGATTACATTATAGATGAGAAGGGTTCCGAAGTAATATCCGAACGTCATCAAAAGGATTTTAAGAAAGAAGATTCGGAGGAAAATGGATCAATAAGTTCTACAGACAGTTTTACCGATGTAAGTTTTGATGATATCTGATACTATTGTCGTTTTATAAAAATATAACGGTCCTTCTTTGTGGGGCCGTTTTTATTTTAAGACCTTTTCAATTTAGTCATTCATTGGCCGGTACAAGGTATTCTACTATTTCCTGGATATCTATTAAGGAGAAAAACTCAAAGTTTAACTTATGGGCTCCACCCCATCATAGCAATTTTACAAGAACGATGTTTAAGATTAAATGCGCAGAGCAAATTATAAGGGCTGGCTGCCAATTTAGGAAAGTGAGCAGCCCCAATATCAAAAAGAGCAACTGTAAAGGATAAATCAATAAGGCAAACATAAATCTGGTTGTGCTCATAAATTCCAGTTCTGTAACTTTGGGCTTAATGCATTTTGACCACAGTATTACCATAGGGAAATTCAACACATTAAATAAACCCTTAAACAAGAATTTAATTCCGGAACCCTTTTCTTTGGATCTAGGACTTGGCATAGCCTGCTTGTCCAAAACTAGATTAACTGCTTTAGGTTCTAAATAATCCACATTAGAGTCTTCTAATTTTTGTATCGTATCATCATAACTAGCCTCCTCTTCTATATGCGTGGTAAGTTTTTTTAATTGATGGGATACTTCCTCCTTCAAACGACTTGTAGATCCCGAAACATCCTCCTTGTCAAAAAAATCCTGAACCCTTATTTCCTTACCATAAAACAAAGCCGCCTGGTCGGGGAATTTTGCAGCATTTGTATAGTTCACCCCAATGGGTATAATAGCAATCTCCATTGAGGGATCGCTTTCCAGGGCCAAAAACAAAATACGGGTAAAGCCCTTACTTAGAGGCCGGACCCGACGTTTTAGGGAATGGTTCCCTTCTGGAAAAATAAGTATGGCCTCTCCTTTTTGCAAAAGTTCGGAGCAACGTTCAAAAATTACAGTATTCCCTTTTAAGGAATTCTTTCCATCCCTTATCCTATAGACAGGAATCATCCTTAAAAATTCGAAAAACATCTTTAAAGCCTTCGTCTTAAACACATCCGACCGTGTTAAAAAATAAGGCTTCCGGTTGCAATTGGTTGCAACTATCAGGGCATCCAGCAAAGCATTTTGATGATTTGCCAAAAACATAATAGGCTTCCCAGAGGGCAGGTGATGCAAGCCTTCAACTTTTATTTTGGCAAAGTAGAAGGTCAATGCCGTACGCAGCCAAACCCTAAAAAAATGATATCCAAGTTTCCTCAAACAAGTTCTTCTTTATCAATTGGTCTATATCCCCATAAAGTGGCTAATGTTAATCCGGACACCAAGTGCCAAATTCCCCAAAAAGCTGCCAAAAGGGCCATTCCTCCCATACCATCAAAAAAAGTAAATATCAGTAGCAAGGCCAATCCTGAATTTTGAATTCCCGTTTCAATGGCTATAGTCCTTCTATTCATTTGTGAAAGCCCTAAAAGATTGGCTACAGAATAACCGGTAACAAAAGCCAGCAAATTGTGTAGGAGCACGATCCAAAATACGTAAAGTACATACTCCATAAAAATATCCCTATTGTCATATAAAGCCACAAAAATGAGCACTATAAAAAACACTAGGGAGAGCACTTTTAGAACTTTGGCCGTTTTAAGGGCCCAATTTGGTCTTATATAATTTATCCACATGCCCAAAATTAGGGGTAACCCCAAGAGTAATGCCACTAGTTTGATCATAGCGATAGGTGAAATGGCCACTTCTTGCAATAAGGCAGCTGTTGGACCATAATAGGAACCCCAAAATTGAAGGTTCAACGGAGTCATAACCACTGCCAATAAGGTAGCTACAGCTGTTAGGCTAACGGATAAGGCTGTATTGCCTTTGGCCAAATGCGTTATAAAATTGGAAATATTGCCACCCGGACAAGCAGCTACCATAAACATGCCCAATGCAATACTGGGCAATGGCTCTATCAACATCACCAATATAAAGGTTACAGCCGGCAACAAAGCAAACTGACTTAATAGCCCTATAAAAAGAGGTTTTGGTTTTTTTACCAATCGCCTAAAATCATCCAGGGAAATATCCAAGGCAATTCCAAACATCACCAGGGCCAGAGCTATGTTCAGCACCCAAAGCGATTGCTCATTAAAGTCTAAATGGACCTTGTCCAGGGGGATAGATATCAAATATTAAGAAATTTTAAGTCCATTGTCCACTGTGGTCTCCGGTTGCAACAGTATTACATCGGAACCGTCAACAGCTCCTAATATAAGACATTCGCTCATAAAATTTGCAATTTGTTTTTTAGGAAAATTTACTACGGCAATTATCTGTTTCCCCAAAAGTTCCTCCTTGGAATACCTTTGTGCAATTTGGGCCGAAGATTTCCTAATCCCCAGATGCTCGCCAAAATCTACGTGAATTTGATAGGCAGGATTTTTGGCTTTTGGAAAATCCTTTATCTCTATAATAGTGCCCACCCTCATTTCTATTTTGGAGAAATCGGGCCATGTAATAGTTTCGCTCATATAACAATTCTGCGTTTATCCATATTTCTTTTGGGGATATTTCCTGAATATGCCCCATATGCGCCCACTAAAAGACCCTTATCCCCGCTCGAAGTTTTAATGGTAAAAAGGACCATATTATCATCCGGATCGCTCATTCCTTCAAACCTAAAGAATTGAACTATTTTAAAATCCTTTACAGGCAGTGTCCGTTTTATTTTTATATTTTTTATTTCCACATCACATAAGTTTATATTTTCTGTGAAAACAGCCTTATTTAGGTCAGTTATAGCCTCCGATAATACTGTATTTGAATTTCTCATTACCCCATATTTTAAGGTTCATAAAAAAAATAACTAATACATGATCCGCATAAAAGAATCTTTAATTTCCCTTAACTTTGCATAGGACCTATCCTCAAAATAATAAAGTCATGGCCAATACATCCAGTAATATGTTGCCCTTGGGCACAATAGCCCCTAACTTTAAATTGTTCGATACCACAGCGGAAAAACGCAAAAGCCTTCAAGAATTAAAGGGCACCGAAGGTACCGTGATCATGTTTATTTGCAACCATTGCCCTTTTGTTAAGCACCTTAATGCCGAAATCGCCAAAACCGCAATAGAGTACCAACATAAAGGTATTTCATTTATTGCAATATCCAGTAATGACGTGGATAACTATCCGCAAGATGCACCACATTTAATGAAGTTGATCAGTGTGGAACAAAAGTATTCTTTTCCGTATCTGTACGATGAATCACAAGAAGTAGCCAAAGCATATGAAGCAGCGTGTACTCCGGATTTCTACCTGTTCGACGCTAATTTAATATTGGTATATCGCGGTCAATTTGATAGCTCCCGTCCTGGAAATGGAATCCCGGTGACCGGTGGAGATCTGAAAGCCGCCATGGACTCCCTACTTGAAGGAAAGGAAATAAATGCAATCCAAAAACCCAGTATGGGCTGCAATATAAAATGGAAAAAATAATAACCACCGGTTGATCTCTACATTTTGTTTTAATGTAGTGACTTTATGGTTGGTAGGGATGCAAATTGTATTGTTCAAAAGGGACTATGGAAAACACCAACCTTTCCGCTCTATTAAACCTTCTATATGTGCCAGATGATGATTGCCATGCCAGGCATATTTTCCAATATTCTCCATAAGGCTAACCTCCACATTGCCATCGGGATGAATATACACTCTTTCCAAATCTTCCTTGGACAAACCCCTTAAAAGGTAAACCAATTTTGCATGTAGTGCCTTTAGGTAATCCAAAGATAAGGCAATTGGTGCATTATTGGCATCCAATAAATTGCTCCATTCTTTTTCATCATACGCTTTGATTATTGGTCTATCTTCCGTCAAAGCCCATTTAAACCTGGTATAACTATGGTGATGACTATCTGCCATGTGATGGACCACTTGTCTTATAGACCAACCACCTGGTCGATAAGGAGTATTTAACTGCTCATCGTTCAGATTAATCACCAAGTCTTCCAAACGGGTAGGTAGTGCCTCCAGTTCAGAAATCCAATCGGACAAAATTACATCACTTACTTTTTTGGTAAAAGCGAAATGGCCAATGGGATATTTCAATTCTTCTAAAGTTCTTTCTTCCATACCATAAAATTAAAGAAGTTTGATTCAAATTAATAGATATCCAATTAAAAAATTGTGTTGATGTTATAAATTATGGTCTTTGGCAATAGTGCCGCAAATATGACTTAAAATTAGACTCATAGATTTATTCGTATTAAAATTTCAGAAAACTAGTTACTCTAAAAATCCTTTAAGGGAAATGCGCTACTTATTGACATTCAAATTGTTAAATGCTGAAAACCTAAGTAAATTTGATGGGCATAAATATTAAACAACCAGGTGTTTTTGTTAAATTTTAATACTTTTTTAACCTTTTAAAAAAGTCGATTACAATGTAATCTACTAAATTTATAGGATATTAATTTTTAACTAAATCACTATAATATGGCAACTATACGATTGGGCGACACGGCCCCTGATTTTACGGCAGATAGTTCAATGGGAATGATCAATTTATATGATTATTTAGGCGATGGATGGGGAATCTTGTTTTCACACCCAGCCGATTTTACTCCTGTTTGTACCACTGAGTTGGGAACTGCTGCAAAATTTAAAGCAGAGTTTGATAAACGTAATGTAAAAATGCTGGCTCTTAGTGTTGACGGTGTGGCATCACATGGAGAATGGATAAAGGATATAAATGAAACACAGCATACCACAGTTAACTTTCCCATTATTGCAGACGAGGACAAAAAGGTTTCCACCTTGTACGATATGATTCATCCAAATGCGAATGACAGCCTAACAGTGCGTTCCGTTTATATAATAGGACCAGACAAAGCTGTTAAGCTAATTATCACTTATCCAGCGTCTACAGGCCGTAATTTTCACGAATTGCTTAGGGTGATAGATTCGCTTCAATTAACTGCTTACCACAAGGTGGCCACCCCAGCTAACTGGGAAAATGGCGATCGTGTTGTAATTAGTCCGTCCATAAATACTGATGATGCCAAAAAAATATTTACTAAAGGGGTAGAAGAAATTAAGCCTTATTTAAGAATGACACCGCAGCCCAATATTTAATAACTTATCGGCTAACAACATATTATAAACATAAAGTCTTCCTGTTTACGGAAGACTTTATTGTATAAAAAACCGGTGAAACTCGACCATATTTAATTGTAGACCGCAAGATCCCAACATAATTTACTTTCGCCGGGAAACATAAACTTATTGCATTATAGTTCCAAGAAAAGGATTAAGTTTAATTGGTGCAAGAAAATAAGTATTGGACCAAGACCATTAACGCACAGTTAATTAGCCGCTTAATTTATATTCCCCGGCATATCCGAACCCAGTTTAAAAAATATAACTATCAAAAAATCATGTAGTTAAATAATTAAACCCTATCTTCGTGCCTAATTTAATTTTTTTAATTTTTTATAATGAATAAAGGAACAGTAAAATTCTTCAATGACTCCAAAGGATTCGGATTTATCACTGAAGATGGCTCAAGCGAAGATCACTTTGTACACATTTCTGGCTTAATCGACGAAATTCGTGAAGGTGATGTTGTAGAATTTGAACTACAACAAGGTAAAAAAGGATTGAACGCAGTAAATGTAAAAGTGATTTAATAATTACGGTACAATTTTTTTTAGAAAATAGAACCCATCCATTAGGATGGGTTTTTTTATACCCCTAAACCAAAAGAAAATTAATAATATTTAAAATGTATATTTTATTACACTATTCACTACAGATTTTTAACCGGTCCATATAATATTTATTTCTATACGCAACCTTTTATCCCTTTCGTCATCTTAAATACGAACACTAAGAATATCTCATTATAAATAACTATTACATGACCACTTTTTTCACCATTCTCTTATCCTTATTGGTAATAAATATAGCACTATTGGTATTAAGCCTTAACAGGACCAAAAGATAGATCAGTGCTTTAACCTAATTCCATTAGGTCAAATTTCCATATGGATTTTTAAATTTTAGTCCGATGGGCAAAAAAAAGGTTCTAATTTCTTAGAACCTTACCACTTTATTTTACTTGGATCATTAACTTATCCCCATTAATTCAACGTCAAATATTAGTGTGGCATTTGGTGGAATTACTCCTCCTGCACCAGCGCTACCATATCCCAAATTGGATGGAATAACGAATCTGGCCTTATCCCCTACTTTCAATAGACCGATACCTTCGTCCCATCCGGGAATTACCTGACCAACACCTAATTGAAAGCTAATGGGCTCCTTTCTCTTATAGGAAGAATCAAAAACTTGTCCGTCCAACAAAGAACCTTCATAGTGTACGGAAACATTTTTTCCGCTTACGGATTTATCGCCTTTTCCCTCTTGAATTATTTTATATCTAAGTCCGCTTGCAGTTTCTTTAAAACCAGCTGCAACCTTATCCAGTTCGGCAGCCATTTTTTTCTTTTCTTCCGCCAGCCTCTTTTCTCTTGAACCTTCAAAAGTTCTAAATGCTTCAACAGCATTCCATTTATCGGCTTCGGCCCCAATTCTTTCAATGGTTAGACTTTCAATTTTATCTCCTTGTTTTATAGCATCCACTATATCCTGCCCTTCAACAACATGTCCAAAAACAGTATGCTTGTTGTCTAACCAAGGAGTAGCCACGTGGGTTATAAAAAATTGTGTCCCGTTAGTTCCCGGACCTGCATTGGCCATAGAAAGTACACCAGGTCCGTCATGTGAAAGATCTGGATGAAATTCATCGTCAAATTTATAACCGCCATCGCCAGTTCCCGTTCCAAGTGGACATCCACCTTGAATCATGAAATCTGGAATAACCCTATGGAATTTTAAACCATCATAATATGGTTTTCCTTGTGCTTTAATACTATTTTCCAAATTGCCTTCTGCCAAGGCTACAAAGTTACCAACCGTCCCAGGTGTTTTATCATGGGTAAGCTTTACCACTATTTCTCCTTTAGAAGTATTGAATTTTGCGTAAATTCCGTCTTGCATATCGCTGTTTTTTTATTAGTCTGCAAAGGTAAGGATAAGTTTTCTGTTTAGAAAAGTCTTGGGAGTATAGAAGGGACGTTCGGAACCTCCACTACACATAAAAAAATCCTGGATTACTCATATTTACGCCAAATTAATGGTCGACAGAGTCCGTATTTATTTAATACCATATTGATCGAAGAGATATATTAAACTGGCCATGGAAGCTGCTCCAAGTTCCAATTCCCTTTTATTTACATGGGCGAAGGTATCATTTGCCGAATGGTGATGATCAAAATAGCGTTGTGAATCAGGTCTTAAACCTGCCAAAACAATCTTATCATTTTTTAATGGTCCTATATCCGCACCACTTCCTCCTTTTGTGAACAAATGCACCAAATAGGGTTCAAACAAACTTTTCCAGCTTTCTACCTGACTAAAATTAGCTTGGTCACAATCAAATGAAAAGCCACGCGGGGTAAATCCACCCGAATCACTTTCCAACGCAAAAATATGTTTTTCATTATTTTTGGACGCTTGTTCGGCATAAGTAGTGCCTCCGCGAAGTCCGTTTTCCTCGTTCATAAAGAGCACCACCCGTATAGTCCGTTTAGGCTTATATCCAGTAGCCTTGAGCAATCTTAGAACTTCCATACTTTGCACACATCCGGCACCATCATCATGTGAGCCATCTCCCAAGTCCCATGAGTCCAAATGGCCGCCAACTACCAAAACCTCATTTGGATATGTACTACCCTTTATCTCCCCAATTACATTAAAAGAATCTTCGTCCGGTAAAATTTTACAATTTTGCCTAAAGAAAAAATTTATGCCAGGATTTAACTTGAGGGTCGCACTGAGCAATTCAGCGCCGTTTGTACTAATGGCCGCTGCTGGAATCCTATCCGCCATTGTGGTGTCCCCATAACTCATTGCACCGGTATGCGGGAAGTCGTCCAACCGCAGGTTTAAAGATCTAACAATAACTCCTACAGCACCGTATTTAGCAGCTTCGGAAGCACCTGAATATCGCTGGTCAGAGCAATCTTTATAGGATTGAAAGGTATTGATATTGGCAGGATCCATCGGTTTATTAAAAAACACGATCTTACCTTGAATTTTTTCTTTCCCCAAAGCTTTTAACCCTTCAATGCCAATTACCTCTACCACCCCTGCCTTAATACCACCAAAAGGGGTTGCGATAGACCCTCCCAATGCACAAATGGGTACATTATTGGTTAATCCAGGATCACTTTCCATATAGGCAAATTCCGGTGTACCCCTCACCCATTTGGGCACCTTGACGGGCTGGAGCCAAACCCGATCTAGACCCATGGAATCCAAGACTTTTTTAGTGTAATCTACCGCCTTTTGAGCCTGTAATGAACCGGAAAGTCGTCCTCCTATTTGATTGGACAAATAATTTAACCAAGCATAGCCGTTACCATTGGTAAGAGCCGAATTATAAATTTCCTTAATCTGAGTTTGATCATTGTTCTGCGCTTCAATCTGTGTTACTAAAAGTAGAAATACTACCAATAAATACCTCATTCGTTTTCCAGTTGTTTTTTATATTCTTCTAAATTAGCTTTTATTTTATCATCCAGTTCCGGTTCCCTTATATCTTTGTATTTTTTTAACTCTTCCAGTAAAATGGCGGCAACAATTACACGGGCAGCCTTTTTATTGTCGGATGGAATTACAAACCAAGGTGCGTGAGGTTTTGAGGTGTTGTTGATTGCCTCCTCATAACACTTTTGGTATTTATCCCAGATTAGCCTTTCCTTTAAATCGCCTGGGGAAAACTTCCAATTTTTCTTCCTTAAGGCCAATCTACGTAGCAGGCGCTGTCGCTGCTCTTCTTTGGACAAATGCAGAAAAAATTTGAAAATAATGGTTCCGTTTTCCGCAACGTGGCGCTCAAAATTATTTATTTGTTCAAACCGTTTGTCCCAAAAACTTTGGTCTATATCCGATACCATGTGGATTCCAGGGATATGTTCATTCATAATATATTCCGGATGTACCCTTGTTACCAGAACGTTCTCATAATGTGTCCGATTAAATACCCCAAATTTCCCCTTGGGCGGAAGGGCTATGTAGTGCCTCCAAATGTAATCGTGCTTTAATTCCAATTCTGTAGGCACTTTAAAACTGTGGACAACCACTCCCCTTGCGTTAAAATCTTTAAAAACTTCCCGTATCAGGCTGTCCTTCCCAGCTGTATCTGTACCCTGTAAACAAATTAGTACACTGTATTTGCCATGGGCATACATGGTGTCCTGAAATTCTCCCAGCTCAATCCTAATATTTTCCAGCGCCCTCCTTAATTTTTTATCGGACGAATCTAGATCTTCCCTAGTATTGGAATTTGCCAATTCAATTTCACTATCAACCCTATAAGTAGCTGCCTCTATATTTTTCATGGATAATGTTTAGTGCTCCCATAGAGAGCAATTAGAAACAAAAAATATATGAAATTATTCAAATTACCTAGAAGTTAAAGCTTGATTTTTTTAGGAAGCCTGATTTCCATGGCCTTTGGAACAAATATGAAGACCGTTCCAGTCGTTAAGGGAAACACAAGGTTTCAATATAAAACCCAATTTTAAGGAATTGCTTTACATTATTTTATAGGACCTTGAATAAAGATTAGGAGTTTTGTCGATGGAATATCGGCCAATCCTGCGAAAAAAAACTACCATATATCCGAAGAAAGCTTCAGTTCGTCTAAAAACCAAATCAACCACTGTACTTCATCGAATAAACATGGAAAATTATGGTCGTAGGATTACCTTTACAAGGTTATATCTCCCAGTATAACAAGAAACTAAAACCTACTTTATGAGACTTTCCGTTATAGCTGTTTGTTCTTTTACAATGTTTATTTTCTCCTCTTTTAAAATTAACAAAGCCTGTGAATACGCCGGCTCCAATATTGGCTACATTCAATCACAAACTGAAAAGGCCATAGCCACCGAAGACATTAATATGACAAAGTATTTTGCTTACAAGGCATTGAATGCCATAGTAAAATCCAAGTCACAATTAGAGGATTGCGGATGTGAACATGCCACAGAGTTGATCCATGAGAGCTCCGTGAATTTAACCAATGCCACCAAGGCAACCTCCTTACCAAGTGCCAAAATATTACTTAAAAAAGCATTGGACAACGCCTCTGGGAGTTTGGAAGCACTAGATGAACACGACTCACATGATAGTAGATATAACAATGATGTTTTGGCAATGAATACCAAGACTGCAATAGCTGAAAAAAAATCACAAAAACTCCTGGATAACAAAACCCTTGAAAACAAAGTAGATATCGCCTTGGAGAAGTTTAAGCAATCCCTGAACAAGGTAGTGGAATCCGTGGATTGCAAAGAAGCCAAGGCGTTTACACAAAATGTATATAACATTAGTGAACAGCAACTTTTGAGGCCAAACCTTTCGGAAGGCAAAAAATACTATAATCTAAAGACCAAGGAAATTGCGGCCAAGGCACTTGCAAGGCTTGGTGACTGCAAAAAATAACAACTGCCAAAAGGGCATTCGGCAGTATATTCCCAAGGTTGAATCCTAGCAACCTAACACTCCAAAGGTGTAGAAGTATTAGCGCTCTGGCACCCTATAGTAAGTTTTCATTCTTATTTTTCAATTCAGCTTTTATAAAAAAAATAAGATACCGAAAGGTGCGAATTATTTACTCGCAAACAACTTAACATCCTCTTCGGTCACTTCGTTTCCGCCAAGAATTATTAAGCGTTCCACTACATTTCTTAATTCACGTATATTTCCAGTCCAGTCATACCCCTTTAATAGGGAAATAGCCTTTGAAGAAAATGTTTTGGGCGCGCTTCCCTGTTCTGAGGCAATTTTGTCGGAGAAATGCTTTATAAGCAACGGAATATCGTCCCTTCTATCATTTAAAGCAGGAACTTTTATTAAAATCACGGCCAATCTGTGGTATAAATCCTCACGGAACCTTCCGCTTTCTATTTCCTCCTTTAAGTTCTTATTGGTAGCGGCGACCACCCTAACATCTACTTTAATATCTTTATCGGAACCTACCCTGCTTATTTTATTTTCTTGAAGTGCACGAAGTACTTTTGCCTGTGCCGACAGACTCATATCCCCTATTTCGTCTAAAAATATGGTTCCATTATTTGCTGCTTCAAACTTACCGGCCCTATCCTTGACCGCTGATGTAAAAGCTCCCTTGACATGTCCAAAAAGTTCACTTTCTATTAATTCGGAAGGAATTGCCGCACAGTTTACTTCTATCAAAGGGTGGGCGTTTCTCTCGCTTTTTTCATGTATCCAATGCGCCACAAGTTCCTTTCCAGTACCATTTGAACCTGTAATCAGCACTCTGGCATCTGTAGGAGCCACTTTCTCTATCATCTCCTTGATTACGGAGATTTCCTTGCTCTCACCGATCATTTCATAGTTCTTGCTGACCTTTTTCTTTAAAATCTTGTTTTCTACCACCAATTCCTTCCTATCCAAGGCATTGCGCACCGTAGTCAACAACCTATTTAAATCTGGTGGTTTGGAAATATAATCGAAGGCCCCAATCCTCATGGTGTTCACGGCAGTATCTAGATCCCCGTGTCCTGAAATCATGATAAAAGGAATTTCAGGTTTTATTTTACGAACAGCTTCCAAGACCTCAACACCATCCATTTTTGGCATTTTAATATCACATAAAACAAGATCAAAGTCCTCTTTTTTTATGGTTTCCAATCCCATCAACCCATCTTCGGCCTCTTCCACTTTATAGCTTTCATTTTCTTCCGAAAGAATTTTCACTAGAACCCTTCTTATGGCCGATTCATCTTCAATTACTAATATTCTAGACATAATTATTTTTTTTATATTCCAATTCTAAAACCTGTTCTAAAGTAGAAACTAGGTTGGTCGTTCAATGTAAAAATATTATTTCGATCATCATCCCTCAATACTCCTGCCTGAAAAAGGGTATGTCCTGCATAACCATAAAAGAAAATATTTTTAGCCACTGCATATTGATATCCCAATGTAAACAAGGCTACAGAAGTAGAAATGGAGGAAGCAATACCAGAATCCGAGCTAATCACCGTATTTTGGAGATTTACATAATATCCGTCCACTATAAATTCTGTTTGAAGCATATGTTTGTCATTAAAAAAGTATTTCATACCACTTTTGGGGGCTCCAATAACATATGCCCAATTGGGATGAAACCTCTTTTCAAAATAGACCAAAGGCAATGGTATTCTTACCGCCACCGTTGAATTATAAGCCACTCCCAATACCAATCGTGTTGGTTTTTCAATATTTGGTCTATCCCGAAGCGCTCCAATGGTAACGTTCAAGGACACATCGCCATCACCTATATCGTTGGTCAAGGTTGAGGATAAACGTGGAGTAACAACTCCTACGAAGCGCCAGTCTTGATTGTACTGCAATATGTAAGCCATGTTTAAATCGGCCACATGAAATGTCTGTGTAATTTCATCATCATATGGTGCTCCGCGATTAAGATCAAAGGCTATGCGATTGTACTCGGCCCCAACAATAATATTGTCCTTCTTACCCACCTTTATGGGCAAGTTGGCCACTAATTTTATACGTGACAATTTTGCTTCAGCAGTATTTCTGGGCATTAGCATATACTCCAACCTAAAAACATCAGGCGTCTGGGCACGACAAAAATTTACCAACAAAAAGAATCCAATTAGGAATCCCAATTTTTCTATTCTAATTCCCATCCCCAGTATTATTTTTTTCTACCTGTATGGTTTGCAAAGCACGGGATTGATACAAATGAATATCCCTTTGTGGAAACGGTATACTTATTTGGTGTTCCCTAAATTTGGCATCTATCCTATACCTCATAGCACTTTTAATTTTTGGATCTCCATAACTGTCGTTAATGTAAAAATTAATGGAAAACAATAAGGCGGAATCCCCAAAATCATCAAATAGGACAAATGGCTTTGGATTTTTTAAAACCCCTTTTTGATCACCGGCGATATTTTCCAATATTTTGGTTACCAAATTGACATCGCTGCCATAGGCCACCCCAATCTTAACGCTCTCTCTGGTACTTTTATGATTTTGGGTATAATTATATATACTATCCGTTAAAAATTGGTGGTTTGGAATTATGATCACCTTGTCATCCCTGGTAAGTGCTCTGGTTGTCCTTAACCGAATTTCAAAAACACGCCCCACTTTCTGATTTACCTCAACAATATCGCCTACACGCAAGGACTGATCCATAATAATCAAAATACCCGAAATAATGTCCTGAAACAAATATTGCAAGGCAAACCCCAAACCCACAAAAAGCGCTGCAGAGGCAGTCAACAGTACGGTAAGATTAACCCCTGAGGTATGCAGAACTACCAATACCACCATAATGTAAAATAAGTATCTCAAGAACCCAAAAATGCTGATAAACTTATTCTTATCCTCTTCGGGCAGCTTTGCTGTAACCAATTTTCGGACTAGCCTTAAGGAATAGGTCACGACAATTATAGCAAGGATGATCGTTAAAAAAGTGCCTGCCGTAATATCCACTTTATCACTATCCCAAATTTTGAAGGCAAGGAAATCACTAAAGACCTTAACAATATTCTTAATTTCTTCCATACTAATATTTCAGCCATTTAAACAAATCCCTATAAGATGGCTTTTTCCCGTACATCAATATTCCGACCCTATAAATTTTTGCGGCCAACCATACAATACCTATAAATGTGACAATCAATAAGAAAATAGATACAACCAACTCCCAAATTGGCACACCACCTTCACCAATACCTCCCGGCAGGCGCATAAGCATCACAATGGGCGATGTTAGTGGAAATAAAGAGAATGCAACCGCTATTGGCCCATGGGGGTTATTAAAAACAGAAAAGAAACCCACATAAATGGCCAACATTAACGGGAGGATAATAGGGAAAATAAACTGTTGGGTATCGGTTTCATTATCCACCGCTGCCCCTATGGCTGCGTAAATTGAACTATAAATTAAATATCCCAGTATAAAATAGATCAGGAAAAAACAAATCAGCATAACCCACGGTATCCTAAAAAGTTCGTTCGCATATAATTGCATGGCGGAATCCGATGCCGCCATATACGCTGCTCCGCCAACCAAGCCGGGAGCGTTAGCGGCCCCTGAATTTAATCCCGAAGGATCAATATCGAAAACCAGAATCAAAATACCAAACATCAGAACGGCGGAAATGATCCAAATGGCAAACTGGGTAACCCCTGCCAAGGAAGTTCCAATTATTTTTCCAAGCATAAGCTGAAAAGGCTTAACAGAGGAGATAATAACCTCTATTATCCTTGATGTTTTTTCCTCGATTACACTGCGCATAACGAATCCACCGTAAATTATGATGAACATCATGATCAGGTACCCAAATGCCCCACCAATAAAGGCTTTAATTTCGATTATTCCTTTCAGGTTCTGTTCCCCGGAAAAGTTAGCCGTATTAATTTCAAAGTTATTACCTACACTTTCAAAATCGGAAACCGAGACCCCTAGTTCCTGTAACCTCCGCAATCGCAGACGATCTTCAAAGACATTTTCCAAATTGTCCAAAACGTTAGATCCCGGAGCATCCTTGGTATAAAAAAAAGACCTACTTGCCACCTTTTCCAGGTCTGGCTCGTCGGGGATATAAAGCAAACCATAAAACCCCATTTTTTGAACAGAATCTTTGGCAGCCTCCAAATCAATATCTCTGATCCTTACAAATGAGGTACTTTCTGTACCATGAAAATCAGTGGTGAAATAATTGCTCTCATTTAAAACTGCAATAGTCCTTATCTCATTATCATTAATCTTAGTGAGATAAACAACAAGGACAACCATTCCTACCATAAGGATTGGGCTCAAAAACGTCATGACTACGAAGGACTTGTTTCGAACCTTTGCTAAATACTCTCGTTTTATGATGAGTGATAATTTACCCATAAAAATTATTTGGTTTGAACGGTTCTAATAAAAATATCGTTGGCCGATGGAATTGTTTCCGTGAAATTATTGACATTTGCCCTGCCAGATAAATGGGATAGGAAGGGACCTGTATCATTGGAAGGCAATTGCACAGTAAAATTTAGCTGAAGCCCACCATCGACATATTCCGAAGAAAGAATTTGAAATTTATCCTTTAAGTCCTCCAATAGCCCATTGGCACTTTGCACTCCTAACCCTACTTTATAAATATTGTTCTTATATGCTTTTTTTATATCGCTAAGCTTACCGTCCAATAGTTTTTCCGACTTATGTATGAGTGCTATATATTCACATAACTCCTCCACGGATTCCATTCTATGGGTAGAAAAGATAATGGTTGTTCCTTTGTCCCTAAGTAGAAGAATTTCATCCTTGATTAAATTGGCATTTATGGGATCGAACCCACTAAACGGTTCATCGAAAATCAAAAGCTTTGGCTCGTGTAATACGGTGACGATAAACTGGATCTTTTGAGCCATTCCCTTAGAAAGCTCCTGTATTTTCTTGTTCCACCAATCTCCTATTTCCAAGCGATCGAACCAATATTTCAATCTATTTTTGGCATCTGTCTTGGACAGTCCTTTTAATTGGGCAAGATATAGGGCCTGCTCGCCCACCTTCATACTTTTATAAAGTCCCCTTTCCTCAGGTAAGTATCCAATCATGGATATGTGGTGGGGCTGCAAGAGCTTACCATCAAAGTAAATTACACCTTGATCCGGATTTATAATTTGATTGATTATCCGGATTAAAGTAGTCTTCCCAGCTCCATTGGGACCGAGCAGGCCGTAAATACTATTTTTGGGAATTTCCAATGAAACTTTGTTGAGAGCTATATGGTTCCCAAACTGCTTGGAAACCTCTTTAGCGACCAATATATTATTCATGTACGCAATTTCCCCAAAGATATATAATTGCTATGTAAGAGATAGGTTGGAATTTTATAAATTATTTCTTTTTAAGCTTTTTATCATAATTTAACTATGATAAAATTATGTGCTCCGGAGCCTTAAAAATTAAGAAATTGGATTTTCATAAAAAAAAGAAAAAAGGAAGTGTTGAAAATCCCTATTCCCCCTACAAATGACCAACATTTAAAGGTTGATCATCAAAAAAATTCAAACCTACAAGTCGGTAATGGGAATTCTCTAGTCAGCGGGATTAGTTCTGCCTTCTATCCTTAATTCGCTTCCTGAAGCTCTTAAAAATTATCCCCATATATCCAATCGCTCTCAGTATAACCCTAAGATCCCGCCAAGGGGCGGGATTTGTTCAACCTACTATCTTTAATTCGCTCCTTCGGAGCTCTTAAAGACAGGGTTTCACAAACAAAACCCACCCTTAACGAATCAAGGATGGGAAAAAAAAATTGCTATGAAAAAGAAAATAATATTGGTTACCCAATATTATCTCAAATATACGTTTTTTATTTATAAAATAAATCGCGAGCTCTAAGAGAACATATCCTTAACCTTTTCAAAGAAAGATTTATCGGATTTTTCGGGTCTAGGCTCAAAGTTTTCGTTATTCTGCATACGTTCAAAAAAGTCCTTTTGCTCCTTGTTCAATTCCTTGGGCGTCCAAACATTTACATGTACCAGTAAATCCCCACCGCCATAACCATTAAGACTCGTAATACCCTTACCTCTTAATCGAAGAATTTTACCGGACTGTATACCAGCTTCCAATTTGATCCTTACTTTACCTCCTACGGCATCAATCTCTTTTGAGGTCCCCAATACGGCTTCGGAAATACTAATATAAAGGTCATAATGAAGATTATCCCCTTCCCTCTTTAGCGTTTCATGCTCTTCAGTCTCTATGGCAACCAATAAATCTCCGGGAACTCCATTTCCTGGAGCATCGTTTCCTTTATTAGGCACTTTTAATTGCATTCCGTCCTCAACCCCGGCAGGAATATTGATACTTACGGTTTCCTCAGAAACCTTTAATCCATTGGCATCCGCATCGCTGGGCTTCTTATCTATCATTTGACCACTACCCCCACAGTTGCTACAAGTGGCTGCGGTCTGCATTCTACCCAGAATTGTATTGGTGATTTTGGTTACTTGGCCTCGACCTCCACAGGTGCCACAAGTCTGGTATGTAACCCCTTCTGCTTGAACTTTTCGCCTTACCTTTATTTTCTTTTCTACTCCATTGGCAATTTCCTCCAAGGTCAACTTAACCCTGATTCTTAAGTTACTTCCCTTGACACGTCGCTGACCACCGCCACCGCCAAATCCCGAAAAACCACTAAAGCCACCACCGCCAAAGGCACCACCGAAAATATCGCCGAACTGACTAAAAATGTCATCCATGTTCATTCCGCCACCGCCGAAACCGCCGCCGCCCTCAAAGGCTGCATGTCCATATTGATCATAACGGGCCTTCTTATTGGGGTCGCTTAGAACCTCATAGGCCTCTGCCGCTTTTTTAAACATTTCTTCAGCCTTGGCGTCACCTGGGTTTTTGTCAGGATGGTACTCGATTGCCTTCTTGCGATATGCTTTCTTTACTTCAGCCGCAGTAGCATTTTTTCCAATGCCCAAGATGTCATAATAATCCTCCTTCATAAAATATTTTTAATTTCCAACAACCACCTTTGGATGGCGTATGATTTTATCACCCAGTTTAAAACCTTTTTCCACTACATCAACTACTTTGCCTTTCAACTTTTTACTGGGAGCTGGAATTTGCGTGATGGCATCATGTATTTCCGCATCAAAGGCGTCACCCTGCTTTACTTCAATTTCTTGAAGCCCTTTATTTTTTAATGTTTCCTTGAACTTATTACTTATTAATTCCACTCCCTTGAACATCTCCCGATCCTCAGATTTGGAGACCTCCTTTAGTGCACGGTCAAAATCATCTATTATTGGCAATAATGATACAATAACCTCTTGGCCGGCTGTTTTAAACAAGTCCATTCTTTCTTTTGATGTACGCCTTTTGTAGTTTTCGAATTCTGCAAAAAGACGTAAAAATTTGTCTTTTTCCTTATTAAGGTCTTCCTGCAATTGCTCTTCCAGGCTAAGTTCTTCGCCCTTTTCAATATCTTCGTTCCCAACAAATGAACCGTCCTGTTCCCCTTCTTGACTTTCTATATTATTCAGAAGTTCATCTTCCATTTCTTCTGTTTTATTTTCGTTACTCATTTAAAATAAATTTATATACCTCCGAATTGAAGTGGCAAAAGTACTGCCAATTCTTGAAAAATGTCATAATGTCATTAAACTTTATAAAAAAACATCCGTCAATGACGGATGTTCATAATGCTTATAATACCTGTTAACCCCTAGGAAACAAACTCGTTCTGATAAAGTGCGTCATTGGTCGTATGCTCTCCCTTGTCCATATAGATATTTTCCAAGGCTCGACAAATGTTGGGGTAAATGAAATCAAAACCCGACTCTTCAATTTTTTTACAACTCACGCGCTGGCTGACTAACAACAAATAAGACATTTCTCCCAAAGCCAAACGCATTAGAGGCCGTGGAATATTGGGCAAAAAAAGCGGTTTATCCAAAACTCTTGCCAATTCTTTCGTTAGCTTAACATTGGTTACAGGATTTGGTGCCACACCGTTATATGTTCCCGTTAGCTCCTTTGTCAAAACCTGTAGAAATATCCTGCCCAAATCCTGAAGGTGTATCCATGATTGCCACTGGTTCCCAGAACCAATGGCCGCCCCAAGGTAATATTTTATAGGCTTGGCCATTTCGGGCAAAGCTCCACCTTTATTGGACATAACCAAACCTATCCGAATTTTGGCGGTCTTAATATTAACTTTTTCAAATGCGTCTACCTCCTTTTCCCAAACAGCTACTACCTCCCCCAAAAAACTGTCATCCACCTTTTCTTCTTCCTCCTTATAATATTGGGATAACGAATTTGGGTAAATCCCTATCGCAGATGCGGACACAAGTGTTCCAATACTATGGGCTCCTTCCTTGGGTATAGCCCCCAACAGAGTTCTTAAGGAATTTACCCTACTATTTAGTATCTTTTTTTTATTATTCTTGGTCCATCTCTTGGAAATACTTGAACCCGCCAGATTGATTATTGCCGTAACTCCTTTAAAGCAATCTGCATCTATTTCATTCTTACCGGGGTTCCAATAAAAACCATTATAGCCCGTTTGTGAAACGATTTTTTTCTTACTGGTGGTCAAATAATTTACAGTAATATTATTTTGTTTACACAAATTTACAATTTCACTCCCAACCAAACCTGTTGCACCTGTTACAAGAACCTTCATACCCTTTCTATCTTTCCGTCAACTTTGGTATAAATATATAGGTTTTTAGTATTGAAGTAGTTGACTTTAGTTTAGGTTTAACAGTCCAAGGTCCTTGGCTGTTAAGTATTCCATAATAAAAGTCCCATAATTAGGAAATTTTTAAGGCACGGAGCATTTCTCTTTTTCCTGGAGGCCCAGGCAACCTTTCTACAATGAACCCTACGGCCTGCATAGCCCTCCTTACGCTTCCCTTGGCAGAATAAGTAACCAGCACACCATCTTTTTTCAAAGCCCTGTACATTATGGAAAAAACTTCCTCCGTCCAAAGCTCTGGCTGTACCCGGGCACCAAAGGCATCAAAATAGATAAGATCAAAGATATTGACATCCGAAATTTCCTTAAAATCCAACTGCTGTTTTGTCAAGGAAAAACCAGCTGTAATTTGATGTGATTTTTCCCACGAAGTTTGGTGCATCTTAAAAAAATGTTGTTCAAAATCCTTTGCATCCAGTGCTCCGCCATAGCCCAATTGCTCCAATTCCTTGGGGACTACGGGATATGCTTCAACCCCAGTATAAGCCACTTCCAATCCATGCTTCTCCGATTCCAATAAGGTAATAAGGGCGTTCAATCCCGTACCGAAGCCAATTTCCAAAATAGACAAGGCACGATTTTGGAACAAGGATAAACCATTCTTTATAAAAACATGATAGGCTTCCTGTACAGCACCGTGAATTGAATGGTACTGTTCGTTCCACTCTTCAATTTGAATTGTTTTGGAACCGTCTGCAGTTGTAATTATTTTCCTTTTCACATTATTTCTTTATCAACACTCCATCCGCTTCAAAGGCATAAGTTTTCTTTGACCCGGTTATTTGGGCAATTTCCTCCTCGGATTTTCCACCATCCTGGGCAAAATGTCGTTGGTCTTCAACATTCCTTTCTTCAACAAAGGCAACGCCATTTACAATTACCTCCCTACCAACAATGTCCTGTGGCATAAAAAAGCTATAATCCTTAAATCTCACCATAGTTTCTTCCCCATTTCCCAATTCCAATTTCATCCAACAGCCTTTTGCTTTGCAGACCTCGGTAACCTTGCCTGAAAATTTGGCGGCAAGAGTGTCGGTCTTAACCATTACTTTGTATTTCTTAAGCAACATACCAGCTGTCATGGCGTTGGAATCAACTATTTGGGTTCCGAAATACTCATAGCTTTCCTCTGCCAAGGGTTCAGCAACAAGTTCCTTGGATTTATTTTGTGGCCTACAAGCTGAAAAGACCATAAAAATCGCAATCAAAATGTTAAAATACTTCATTATAGCCAGAATTTAAATCACTTTACAAAACTGGGTCTTTTTTGACGAAAAAAGAAGTACTACTAATGATATTTGCTTAATTTTATTGCTTTAAATTAAATCTCTATGCAAACTGTTTCAAATTCAATAATAGTTGAGAAAGTTAAAACCTCGAAAATTGATAAAGTAGATTTCAATAATTTATCGTTTGGGAAGTATTTTACAGACCATATGATGGTCTGCGATTATAAGAATGGAGCTTGGGAAGTACCAAAAATAGTTCCGTACCAACCGATTACGCTTGACCCGTCAGCTAAAATTTTCCATTATGGTCAATCTGTTTTTGAAGGGATGAAAGCCTACAAGGATGAAGATAAAAATGTTTGGCTTTTCCGTCCTTTGGAAAACCAAAAGAGAATTAATATTTCGTCCAAAAGACTTGCTATGCCAGAGTTCCCTGAAGATTACTTTATGGATGGCTTAAAGGCCCTTTTAAAATTGGACCATAAATGGATTCCGACCGCGGAAGGAAGCTCATTGTACATTAGACCTTTTATCTTTGCTACAGGTGGAGGATTCCATGCATCACCTTCAAGCGAGTACAAATTTATTATTGCTTGTTCGCCATCTGCTTCCTATTTTGCAGGTAAGGTAAAAGTTCTTATAGAAGAAAAATACTCAAGATCCGCTAATGGCGGTGTAGGATTTGCCAAGGCCGGCGGTAATTACGCGGGACAATTTTATCCAACCCAATTGGCAGTTGAAAAGGGCTATAATCAAGTTATTTGGACCGATGACAACAACCACGAATATATCGAGGAGGCAGGTGCCATGAATATATTTGTTAGAATAAATGATACTTTAATTACCAGTCCCACAAGTGACAGGATATTGGATGGTATAACCAGAAAGAGTATTATAGACATTGCGAAAGATGAAAATATAAAAGTGGAGGTTAGAAAAATTACCGTCAAAGAGGTTGTTGAAGCCTCAAAGAACGGAAGTCTTAAAGAAATGTTCGGAGCCGGTACCGCGGCAGTAATTTCACCTATCGCCACTTTCGGATTCCAAGGCAAGGATTATGATTTGCCAGAAATAAAAGATAGCTATGCCACCTTATTAAAGAAGCGCATTACCGATATTCAATACAACAAGGCCAAGGATAAATTTGGTTGGAGATATCAAGTGAATATCCAATAGCAATCCCTATACATCATTAAAAAGGCCCTCTTCGTTTAAAAGGGGGCATTTTTTTAGTTCAATTATGAATACAGGAATCGGATATTCTATTTTTTATCCAAAATATCCACTATGTTGGGCTTAAAATAATTAGGCCCTTTTAACACTTTTCCATCCTCCCTGTAAATCGGTTTGCCGTCTATTCCCAATTTACTCATATTGCTTCGCTGAATTTCCTCAAATACTTCTTCAATTTTGTATTGCATACCGTGTTCCAATATTGTTCCACATAATATATAGAGCATATCACCAAGGGCATCCGCAACTTCAACCACATCATTGTTGGTGGCTGCCTCGAGATATTCCTTATTTTCTTCGTCCATCAAATTAAAACGTAGCAAATTCTTGTCCTTGCCCAAATCAGCCTTAATCTCCTTGGAAACACCCAACCCAAACGAATTATGGAACAATTCTACGGCACTAAGTTTACTTTTCATTATTGAAATTATTTAAGTTAGATTTGCGTAAAAATATAAATATGTTCAGTACCGGACAATTAATTTTTGCAGGTCTTTTTTTTGTTGCATTTGTTGTAATTACCATAATTTCTTATCAAAAAGACAAAAAACTTCATGAAAAAAATTATAAAGGTGTCAAATGGGTAGGACTTTTCTTCACATTATTCATAATTATTTTATTCCTTATTAAGTTTTTCCTTAAAAATTAACAATTATTATTGGTTCCCCATAAAAAGCACATCCCTTGACAACAATTTAGATTTTTTCAGCGTATAATATACGAAAAGGCGTAATTTTGCGTTTGGTAACTAAATCGTTTAGTTGTATGGTAACTTTTTTCAGTATTTTATTAGTTCTTATTGGTATAAACGCATTACTTTTTTTAGTTAGTTTTAACAGTAGTCCAAAAAAGAAAGAAAAGTCCGTCAAAAATATTTCAGAATCTACAACAGTAATCTTCCCCCTAGATTTAATTAACTCGAAATATAAAAAGGCAGTTTAAATCTAGTCTAAAAGGAAATATGTGCATCTTTGCATAAATACTACCCTTATACAGTATTTATGATTTATCATTGCAAATTTTCAAGAACCCTATATGTGGTGATTTTTATTTACTTTAATCAAGAAATAAAAATTATAAGTCGATGAAGCAATTTCTACTCGTCTTTTTAGGAGGGGGCTTGGGGAGTGGACTGCGTTTTTTACTAGGCAAAACTTTCAACAACACCTTTCACAATTTTTTCCTTGGTACTTTTATTGCCAATATTATAGGTTGCCTACTAATAGGCTTTATTCTTGGACTTTCGTTTAAGAACAATATACTTTCCTCAAATCAGACCTTATTATTGACCACTGGTTTCTGTGGTGGCTTCACTACTTTTTCAACATTTGCTTTGGAACAACACTCATTTTTAAAAACTGGTGATTTTGTTAATTTTGCCGGTTATACCCTCGCCAGCCTAATCATCGGAATCCTTGCCGTGGCTGCAGGATTCTGGTTTTCCAAGTAACAACACCTCGTTTACTCCCTTTTCATTATTTCTTTCCATTTTAGTTTTTTCAGGAGATTTTACCAATTTCCTGCATTATTAACAGCAAAACGCTTAAAAAGACACGATTCTTTCAGTTTTTGACCCAGCAAATGTTAATTATATTAACATATCAACATAATTATTATTAAGAATCTACATACCCACAAAATATAGGGGTATTTTTTATATAATATGTAATTATTTCTTATACACCCCCTAAAAAATAGGGGGGTATTAATTTTATATATATTTTTGCTTCATAAATAATAAATCAATTATGAAAAAAATCGAGGCAATTATTAGGAAGTCAAAATTTGATGACGTAAAAAAAGCGTTACATCAAATTGAAGTTAACTTTTTTAGTTACTGGGATGTAACGGGAGTCGGAAATGAAAAAGAAGGTCATGTATATAGAGGCATTTCCTATAGCACATCCGACATTCAACGCAGGTATCTTTCCATAGTAATATCGGATGAGTTCTTGGAGCGTACGGTTAATACGATTCTGGAAACCGCATATTCAGGAAATGTAGGTGACGGTAAAATTTTCGTTTCGGAAGTTTTGGAAGCCTATCGCATTAGAACAAAGGAAAGCGGAAAAGCAGGCATTAACTAAAAAATTAAAAATCAACAAACAATATACAACATGGACGTAGGATTATTTACAGCAAATAACGTTTGGATGATGATATGTACGGCTCTCGTATTCTTCATGCATTTAGGATTTTCTCTTTTGGAAATTGGACTAACCAGACAAAAAAACACAATCAATATCTTATTTAAAAACGTATTTATCATCTGCATGGGGTTACTCATATATTATGTAGGTGGATTTAACCTAATGTATCCAGGTGATTTCAATGGATATCTTGGTTTCGCCGGATTTGGCATTGAAGCCCCCATACTACCAGACGGCAGCTTGGACCTCACCTATAGCGAAGGGTATACGTATTGGACCGATTTTCTGTTTCAAGGCATGTTTGCTGCAACAGCAGCTACTATAGTTTCTGGAGCAGTAGCAGAACGTATTAAACTTGGTGGATTCATGATTTTCACCATAATCTACGTAGGATTGGTTTATCCTATTGTAGGTTCTTGGCAATGGGGTGGTGGATTCCTATCCACACTGGGTGGCGATGATGCCGGTTTCCACGATTTTGCCGGATCCACTCTAGTGCATTCCGTTGGAGGATGGGCAGCATTGATCGCAATCTATATATTGGGACCTAGAATTGGCAAGTTTGGCGAAGACGGAAAACCTAATGCGATTCCGGGCCACAACATTCCATTGGCAGCCGCTGGTGTGCTTATTCTTTGGCTGGGCTGGTTTGGGTTTAATGGTGGATCGGTCTTATCAGCAGATCCTGCTGGGACTTCAATCGTATTGGTCACAACTTGTTTGGCGGCAGCCGCAGGTGGAATGGGATCATTTATCTTCTCTACAATCCTATACAAGAACTATGACCTTACCATGATGCTGAACGGTATCTTGGGCGGTTTGGTAGGTATTACTGCAGGAGCCGACCTAATGTCTCCTTTTGAGGCTATTATCATAGGTCTAATAGCCGGGGTAATTATTGTCCTAGGCGTTGCTTTGGTAGACAAATTAAGGCTGGATGATCCAGTTGGAGCAGTTGCAGTTCACCTTATCTGTGGTATTTGGGGTACTTTGGCCGTTGGTATTTTCGGAGTTAAGGCCGGTGTATCCCAGTTTTTATACCAACTATCAGGAGTAGCCGCAACCGGTATTTTCTGCTGCCTAACAGCATTTATCATTCTCTACACGATTAAGAAAACTTCAGGAATCAGAGTTTCCAAGGAAGAAGAATTGGAAGGCTTGGATTTACATGAGCACGGAATGGATGCCTATGCCGACTTCAGGATGAACCAACACTAATAAATACAAAAGGTAACGGAGCGTTTTGCAGAACGCTCCGTTAATAACCTTTTCAATTACAACAACTCAATAAATACATAACATCCTGAATAGGATATAACCCATTGAATTATGAAAACGATTATTTACACAAAATACGTAAAAAATTTACTATTACTTGCATTTGTTCTTGCTTCAGCATTGACCTTTGCCCAAGAAGAGGAAAAGGAAGACAAAAAATTCACCATCAGCGGAAGTGTGGATGCTTATTACAGAACAAATTTAAATGGAGACAACGGTTTTGACGACACCTCTGGTGCCCCTAATGCAGCTCCTGGATCCTCTTTTGCCAATTTACCTGGTTTTGCCTTGGGAATGGCCAATGTGATTGCCGGTTACGAAGGTGAAGATGTAGGTTTCGTAGCTGATCTTGTTTTTGGACCAAGAGGAACGGATGCCATTTTTGCTTCCCCTTTATATTCTGCTACGGGAAATATTGTTAACCAATTGTATGTATACTGGAATGTAAGTGAATCCGTGAAATTAACCTTTGGTAATTTTAATACATTCTTAGGTTATGAAGTAATTTCTCCTGTAGCTAATTTTAACTATAGTACATCTTACTTATTTTCATATGGCCCCTTCTCCCACACCGGCTTAAAAGCAGACTTCACCTTATCTGACGACTTTAGCTTAATGCTGGCGATCATGAATCCTACCGATCAAACCGAATTGAATCCAACCGAAAAATATGCCTTCGGAGCTCAATTGGGCTACAGCGGTCAATTCTTAAATTTCCTTGCGGATGACGGTGCTTTTGAGATCGACTTCACTGGAGGCTTCGATTTGTCAGATGAATTCTTCTTGGGAATCAATGCAGCCCTATATGACAATGATGATATTGGTTTTGCCGGAGTAGCTCTTTACCCTCAATATGCCACTTCTGACAACTTTACCTTGGGATTAAGAGGTGAATATTTCGCTGAAACAGGAGACTATGGCGCCATTGGAACAGGACTTGAAGATTCCAGTGTTTTTGCTGTAACGCTTACAGGAAGTGCCACTATAGGAAATTTAATAATCAAACCAGAATTGCGATTGGATAGTGCTTCTGATGATTCCTTTAGTTTCTTAGATACGGATTTGGCACCACAAAAGAGTTTGTCCTCTTTTGTTCTAGCCGCCGTGTATTCTTTCTAAAAAAATTGAGTTTATTATTTATAGCCCCGCTTAGAGCGGGGCTTTTTTATTTTATCATTTTCTAAATGCCTTCACTCCTGCTAAAATTTCAGTGTCCAGTCTATTTTGCTTTGGAACCAACGGACAGGAATATTTGGGATTATAAGCGCAATATGGATTATATGCCTTGTTAAAATCCAACAGAATGCTATCGCCGTCCGGAATAGTCAAGTCCAAATATCTGCCGCCACCATAGGTTTCCTCACCATTGGTTAGGTCCGCAAAAGGCAAAAATAAATAATCCCTATACTTCTCCTGCTGCAATAATTCTTGATTTTGATATACTTCCAATTTATGATTGCGACCATTAAGGTCAAAAGTAGCTACACCATATACAATCTCCTCAGTCTGTCTTTCAGTGTTAGTAGGCATAAGGAATGGCAGGGCCTCAGGTGTTCTAGTAAATTTTGCAATTACCCTATATGTAGTATCGGGTTTATAAAAATCCAAAGTCGTAAAATCCTTTCTAAACCTATCCGGTAAGGGAGAAGTTTCAGGGTCCTTGAATTCCTTGTTCAATTTTTTCTGAAATTGAACAATATCTTCCAATGAGCTAGCTTCCACAAGTGCCGTTTTCCCGTGCTCCTGGTCGTGATATCTTTTTTCCTTACAGCCCAGTACAAATATTACCAAAATCAAAAATAACTGCTTCATTTTCCTGCTTTTGGCATAAAAATACAACATCCCTATTTCTGAATAAAAAATTTCTTGAAACAGACTAACCTTAAAGCGTATTCCTAACGGAAACGCATTTAAAAGTATCTTGAAAAATTTGTGTTAGATAGTTTACGAATGGCAAACAGGAACTATCATTTTCATTTCCTTTATTTCCCAGTTTACAATGTGAATCAATAGACCTCCAATAATTTGAGGGATAAGGGCAATGCCACTTGCCATGACTATCCACCAAATATAACGGCTCATTCTTCAATTATATCATAACGGGCGTCCTTAAGATATTTTGCCACAATTTCGTTGAACTCAGGCGTAATCCGGAGAAGGGCAGTACCCTCCAAACTATATAATTCAGCTTTATCAGCATACCCTTTTTTCAATAATTCTTCCAGATAAAACAATGATGTTCCATAATCCTCCATTTGGGCACTGCTGGCTATTATTTTTAAATAATAACTGTAATCATAGGGATCTGTTATCGTTTTTAACATCCATAGTAGGTTTAAAACCTCCTGATTTACCTGGCTCCCTCCTTTAACTATATCTATATTATCTTCAATTAATGCATTAACGTAACCCAAAAGCCTTTTCCCCATTTCCTTTTCAGCCGTAATCTTGCTTTTGTCGTACTTCTTTAGTTCCCCCATCTGGTATATCCACCAACCCAAATTATTGTAATTATAGGTAGCTAAATCCTCCTCCAAATAATAAACATAATCTTCCTTTATAAATGACTCCTTAAGCAAGGTATTGTTTTCATTGCGCGTCATTGTCTTAAAAACCTTATCCTTTTTCAGTTCACGCTTTATCTTCTTTAAGGAATCGGTATCTTTGAATACTCTGTACACGGACACAGCTTCCTCCAACAAATTATCCGCCTGAATTAAGTTGTTGGATCTAATTAAAGCATTTATTTCCAGCAAATTTTGGGCATAGGTCTTATCCACATAAGCCTCATTCTTCACAATTTTTCCTTTGGCCATTGCGGATAAGGTGAAGATTTCCAAGGCCTTTTCCAGATATTCGGTATGGGGCCATTCATGACCACCATTAAATACGAGGAAATGATTAGGAAATTTTAACCTGTCAAGTAACGATTTACCAATTAACATTTCGGGATATGCATAATCCTCCTTTCCCACTATTCCTATAAAATGAAACAAATTGTTAGCGTCCAATATTTCCAAATTGGGATAAACGGCGCCACAGGAAATTACCCCGGAAATACCCTTTACAAAAATTGGCAGGACAGATGCAAATCTGGCCCCGCTATCAAATCCTGCACTATAGGTCCTGTTTTTTTGAATAGGCAGTAAGGTGATAATCTCATTAAACATTCTGCCCGTTATGAGAATATTCTGGGAAGTGGTCAAAGAGTCGTTGACATTGTTTGAAGCCGCCAAGATATACCCCTGTCTTTCAGCCGCATCCTTAAACATACGCATGGCCTGTTTACCCCTTCCTGCCATGTCAAAAACAAAAAGAATAGGCCAATTTTTGTCCATTTCAAAGCTTGTAGGAAGATACAGTGAAAAACTTTCCGATATGGAATCTTTAACAGCAATCGAATCTATTACAATGCCTTTTTTCAAGGTTATCTGCTGTGAATTACCCAAAAAAACCGTCCCGAGGAACAGAAATATTATAATTTTCTTCATAGACTTATTGTCATCAAATATCTAGCCAAATTAATAAAGTGTTCCTAACATTCCAACGTATATCAGATTCAAATATTGATGGGTAAATCAAAATTAAACATCATTAACTTTCCACTTGGACCGTTACAATACATTAAATTAAATAATTAATACTGTAGCACCAAAGGGGTTAACCTCTTTTAATTAAAAATTTGCCAAGCAAAATCCCTAAAACAACTCCTTAAGCCTCTCTTTTTCTAATAGGAGCATTGGAAACTACATCCGATAGGATAATATGGGTACGGGTTTCACCATATTGTATGAGCTTGTCTATAAATTTCTCCAAATGAAATTGATCCTTTAGGACCACCAACATAATAATATTCTCGTTTCCTGTAATACGATAACAATTGACCACTTCTTCATAAGTATTCACAATTTCCAAAAATGGCCGCAATTTCCCCATAAAAGCGCGCAGGGTAATAATGGCTTTTAATTGATATCCCGTATGTGAATGGGATACCACAGCTTTGTACCCTGAGATGACCCCGATATCTTCCATTTTTTTCACCCTTTCCGCAACCGCAGGAGGAGTTAACCCAACTTTCCTTCCAATATTGGCAAAAGATTCCCGGGCATTTTCCTGTAGCAATTTTAATATCTTCCAATTAAGGACATCTATCTTTGTATTCAATATTTAAATGATTAAAATTATTAACTTTCAATAGCTAATTTACAATTTTACTTTATATTATAAATTCATTTTCCTTAATTTCTACGTAATTTTATATAAGAAAAGTTGCCAAAAAAAAATGCCTTACAAAAACTTAAGTACGATTCCGATTTATCGCAAATCCTTGGATCTTTTACAGATGAGCAGGGAAATTGCTTCGTACCTATCTTACAATAAGGATTTGCTGAAGCTTTATCAATCCAACAGCCTTCGGGACATAATGGTCGATTCCCTTTTAACGGATTCCATTTTAATTCCTCAGCAAATTGCTGCTGCGGAGCGCTCTGAATGCCATGCCGCTAGAATGAGAAGTGCCACTTTCATCAATGTCATTATAAGAAACATAAACTCTTATTGTACCGGTTTGGAAAAAGATGGAGTTAAGGAAAAAGAATACCTAAATCTTTTGAGGAGCGAAATAAAAAGTTTCAGAAGAATGTACAAAGTTTGGAGGCGATCCATACGGAGTTAAGGTATCTTCATCACAACATCTTCCATATAATTAAAGTATATCCCTTAAACTGCGAGGATTCCAGGGAATTACCAAATCCTTCATCAAGCTGAAATGTCTTTTACAATACTGTAAATTACATATTCCGCCTATACTGCCCTCCCACTCCAAACAATGCTTTGGTAATTTGACCCAAGGAACAGAATTTGGTAACCTCCATAAGCTTTTCAAAAATATTATCGTTTTTAATGGCCGCCATTTGTAATTCCTCCAATTGTTTCCCAGACTCATCACCCATCATCGCTTTTAACTTTTCCAAAGTACCAATCTGGGCCTGTTTTTCAGTTTCAGTGGCCCGGATTACCTCTGCTGGTAAAATTGTAGGCGAACCTTTAGAGCTTAAAAAGGTGTTCACCCCAATAATAGGAAATTCCCCATTGTGCTTTAGGGTCTCATAAAACAGACTCTCCTCTTGAATTTTCGATCTTTGATACATGGTCTCCATAGCCCCCAACACTCCTCCCCGTTCTGTAATACGGTCAAATTCCAACAGTACGGCTTCCTCTACCAGATCCGTCAATTCCTCAATTATAAATGAACCCTGTAGTGGATTTTCGTTTTTAGTCAAGCCCAATTCTTTATTTATAATCAATTGAATGGCCATGGCCCTACGAACAGATTCCTCGGTTGGGGTGGTTATTGCCTCATCATAGGCGTTGGTGTGCAATGAATTGCAATTATCATAAATGGCGTATAGCGCCTGTAGTGTAGTACGGATATCATTAAAATCTATTTCCTGGGCGTGCAAGCTGCGGCCTGAAGTCTGTATATGATACTTTAACATCTGTGCCCTAGAATTTGCCCCGTATTTAATGTTCATTGCTTTTGCCCAAATCCTACGGGCAACCCTGCCGATTACGGCATATTCGGGATCAATCCCATTGGAGAAGAAAAAGGACAGATTAGGGCCAAATTTATTGATATCCATCCCCCTGCTCAAATAATACTCCACATAGGTAAACCCGTTGGATAAGGTAAATGCCAATTGGGTAATGGGATTTGCACCTGCCTCAGCAATGTGGTACCCTGAAATAGATACCGAATAAAAATTGCGTACCTCGTTCTTTATAAAGTATTCCTGTACATCACCCATAAGGCGGAGGGCAAATTCCGTTGAAAAAATACAAGTATTTTGGGCCTGATCTTCCTTTAAGATGTCTGCTTGTACCGTACCCCTTACTTTATTCAAGGTTTTGGCCTTAATTTCAGCGTATATATTAGTCGGCAAAACCTGATCACCGGTGATTCCCAAAAGCATTAGCCCCAAACCATTATTACCTTCGGGCAGATTACCTAGGTATTGCGGCCTCTCCATTCCCTTTTCCTTATAAATAACAACTATTTTCTGTTCAACCTCTTTTTCCAATCCATTTTTAAGAATATACTTTTCACAATTTTGATCAATGGCAGCGTTCATAAAATAACCCAATAACATGGGTGCAGGACCATTGATGGTCATACTAACGGAGGTTGTAGGACTGCACAAATCAAATCCGGAATACAATTTCTTGGCATCATCCAAACAGCAGACAGAAACTCCTGCGTTGCCAATTTTACCATAAATATCCGGCCTGTAATCTGGATCATGGCCATAAAGGGTTACTGAATCAAAGGCAGTAGACAAACGCTTGGCGGGTAACCCCAAACTCACATAGTGAAATCGCCTGTTCGTACGTTCGGGACCACCCTCACCTGCAAACATTCTGGTTGGATCCTCTTCTGTTCTCTTAAAAGGATAGAGTCCGGCAGTATAGGGAAATTCTCCAGGTACGTTTTCCTGAAGAATCCAGCGCAGAATATCTCCCCATGCCCTATATTTTGGAAGTGCTATTTTAGGAATATTCGTTTGAGCTAGGGATTTAGTATGTGTTTCAATGTTAATTTCCTTTCCCCTTACGTTAAATTTAAAGCCCGGTGATCTGTATTGTTGAACCTTTTTTTCCCAATTCACAATTAGCTCCCAGTTGTGTGGATCCAAGTTCATTTTAATTTTATCGAATTCCCTGAACAAGAGTTCCAACAATTGTTTTTTATCATCGGGCATGGTCATCTTTAGGATTCCTTCCTTATTTATCCCGCTTTTCGTGAGAAAGGAATTAAAATCCACATTCGCGTCAACTCCGGATACGGACTGAATGGTTATAAAAACTCCAAATAACCTTTGAGCCAGGTCTGATTGATAATCTGCCTTTTTATCATAGGCCCTGTTGTTTTCAGCTATTTCTGATAGGTATCGGGTACGGGCAGGAGGTATTATAAAAATCTTCTCTGCTTCAGCATTGGCGATTTTATATTGGGAATTCAAAGCCGTTCCTGTTTTCGCAACCAACTTGTCCATGACAGACATATATAGTCTATTCATTCCAGGGTCATTAAATTGCGAAGCAATGGTCCCGAAAATTGGAAGCTCATCTTGATCGGCATCCCACAGTCCATGATTTCGCACATATTGCTTTTTCACATCCCTAAGAGCATCCAAAGCCCCTCTTTTATCGAATTTATTTATTGCCACTATATCGGCAAAATCCAACATGTCTATTTTTTCCAACTGCGTAGCTGCACCAAATTCGGGCGTCATGACATAAAGCGAAACATCACTGTGTTCAATTATCTCCGTATCTGATTGGCCTATTCCCGAAGTTTCCAAAATAATTAGGTCGAACCCCGCCACCTTTAAAACCTGTACGGCTTCATCAACATGTCTGGACAATGCCAAATTGGATTGTCTGGTGGCCAAAGAGCGCATGTAGACCCGAGAATCGTTTATGGCATTCATACGAATACGATCTCCCAACAAGGCACCGCCAGTTTTTCTTTTAGAGGGATCTACAGAAATTATTCCAATCGTTTTACCGGAAAAATCAACTAAAAATCTTCGGACCAATTCATCTACCAAACTAGATTTTCCGGCTCCTCCCGTTCCTGTAACCCCTAGAACCGGCACCTCGTTATCCAATGGTAGTGGACTTGGAAAGATCTTTGCAAAATCGTCATGTCTATTTTCAGCCAAGGTAATCAGCCTGGCAATAGCATTTACATCCTTTTCCCTTAGGCATTGGATCATAGTTTGGCCTTTCTCCATTTTGAAGGAAGGAATTGGAAAATCGCTTTGCCTTACCAAATCATTTATCATTCCTTGAAGTCCCATAGTCCTACCGTCATCCGGGGAATATATTCTGGTAATGCCATGATCCATCAACTCCCTAATTTCTTCAGGCAAAATAACTCCCCCACCACCACCAAAAATTTTAATGTGCTCTGCTCCTCTTTCCAATAAAAGATCGTGCATGTATTTAAAATACTCATTATGCCCCCCTTGGTACGAAGTTATGGCTATGGCATTCACATCTTCCTGAATGGCGCAATCCACAACCTCAGAGACACTACGGTCGTGCCCTAAATGTATTACTTCCACACCATTAGACTGAATAATGCGTCGCATCATATTAATTGCAGCATCATGACCATCAAAAAGAGAGGCGGCCGTAACGATACGCACTTTGTTCTTTGGAATATATGGTGGCTTTTGTTTCATAACAACAATACTATTTTCCTTTTTAAGATAGATTGAAAATCACCTATTAAACTATTGTTCCGCTCTGTAGTTATCGCAGTATTGAAATAACAAGGCCTGCACATTTTAATAGTCAAAAAAAGGACAATTATACGGGTGCAATTTAGCAAATTCGCAAAGGATATAGCTATAAAATTAGAATTTTACAAAAATACCCCTTAACTAAAGTACTTCATTCCTAAAATCCTAATTTTACGGCTTAAAACAATTATACTTTGAAGACAACCATCCTCATTAATTGCCCCGACCAATCTGGAATAATTAGTTCGGTTACCGGATTTATACATAAAAAAGGTGGCAATATTATTTATATTGATCAGCATGTTGATAAAGAAGCCGGGGTCTTCTTCATGAGACTGGAAAGTGATTTTGAAAAAAACATTCCAGCCGTGAAGAATTTAAAACTAGAATTTGAAAAGGAATTGGCCCAACCTTATCAAATGGAATGGAGTCTGTATTTGGGATCTTTTAAGCCAAAAATGGCCCTATTTGTTTCTAAATACAATCATTGTCTATACGATTTATTAAGTAGGTACAACTCAGGAGAATTGGAGGTTGAAATACCCTTTATTCTTAGCAATCACAGTGATTTAGAATATGTAGCACAACAATTCGATATTCCTTTTTTCCATATACCTGTAACAAAAAATACAAAAAGTGAAGCTGAAAATCGTCAATTGGATCTTTTGAAAGAATATCAAATAGATTTTATCGTATTGGCCAGATATATGCAAATTGTAACCGGCAAAGTTATTGATCACTATCCCAATAAAATCATCAACATACACCATTCATTTCTTCCTGCATTTGCTGGCGCCAAGCCTTACCACGCAGCTTTTGATAGGGGAGTTAAGATTATTGGGGCTACCAGCCATTATGTTACCGAGGAATTGGATGCCGGGCCCATAATTGAGCAGGATGTTACTACTGTAACCCATGCCCATAGCATTAAGGATTTTATAACCAAGGGACGGGATCTAGAGAAAATTGTACTGTCCAGGGCTGTAAAACTTCACATTGGTAGAAAAACAATGGTCTATAACAACAAGACTGTAATTTTCTCTTAGCCCAAGTACTAAATTCCAATAGCTTAAGTTATAGTTATAACTATAAAATTTAAAAATGAAAAAATTATTATTAGCTGTAATCCTATTCCAATTTGTTGGATGTTCGGAATTACAACAGGTGGTCAATCAGTTACCACAAGGTGGAACCATTGGCAATGACGAAATTGCAAACGGTCTTAGGGAAGCGCTTTCCATGGGAATTGATAAGCAGGTAACTAAATTAACCCAAACCGATGGCTTTTTTAAAAACGAACTGGTAAGAATTATGCTGCCCGAAGAGTTGCAGAAAGTAGACAAGACCCTACGGGACATAGGCCTCTCCAATTTAGCCGATGAAGGACTTAAGATACTAAATAGGGCTGCTGAGGATGCCGTTAAGGAAGCAACGCCCATATTTGTGAACGCTGTTAAGGGCATTACCTTTAACGATGCTAAAAATATCCTATTGGGTGCGGATAACGCAGCCACCATATACCTTACCAACGCAACCCAATCCGAACTTTACAACAAATTTAATCCTGTTATTAAAAATTCCTTTGAAAAAGTAGGGGCAGATAAAATATGGAATAATCTGATTACCAGATACAACAATATTCCCCTTACCAATAATGTTAATCCAGACCTAACAGATTATGTTACCCAAGAGGCTTTGGATGGCGTTTTTATGATGATTGCGGTGGAAGAAAAAGAAATAAGGACCAAGGCTTCTTCTAGAACCACAGCTGTTTTAAAAAGGGTTTTTGCACTGCAGGATTAAAGGTGAACATTTTATTTAATATTTGTACAATAAATGCATTTTCTATCCGTTACAATTACAAGTATACACCACAGTCTATTATTTGCTAAAATAGCGATCCAATTATAAAATAAAAGTTTGAGTTAGTATTTTTTGAGTTAGTTAGTTTAAAACCGGTGGGAGCACCGGTTTTTTTGTTTTAATGGTGGTTAGTTTATTATCAAAAATATTGCGCCGGGCGCAAACCAAGATAGATTCAATTTTTAAACTTATTCAGAAAAAAGACATTACCTATTTTATTAATAGATATTCAATAACGGTATCATTAAAAAATTGTGGCTGTTCTACATTCACCACATGCCCACAGTTTTGGACCACTATCAACTCTGAACTTTTATGATCCAATACAATTTGCCTAATGGTTGGCAGGAACAGATAATCCTCAGCGCCCATTACATAGAGTGTGGGAATCTTTATATCAACCGTCCTAAAAAAATGCAGTAAGGGATTTATTTCCGAGGTCAACTTGAACCATCGTATAAATTCTTTTTGATACAATTTCTTGGCCTCACGAACGAAAAGTAATCGAGATTCCTTATGATTCTTATTGGGCATAATCACAAAGGCAAAAAATTTATACAGCCATAAATAAGGAACTATTGATTTTAATATAACACCGAGCTTCATCAATATCTGGGACCTTAGATTCAATTTCATAATAGCACCTCCCATAATCATACTCTCCACCCTATGTGGATGCTTTTCGGCCAAATTGCGAATTAAAATGGTGCCTAAGGAAATCCCTATAAAATGAGACCTTTCAATTTTTTCATAATTGATGACCTCCAAAATATCCTCGGTTATATTGTCAAATGTATACTTATCCTTAAAGGCATCCTTAAGATTAGGCTTGGAGTTTCCGTGACCCCTAAGATCCAAAAGGAGTACATTAAAATGTTTTTTAAATTCCCTAAGCTGCTTGTACCATATAGTGGAACTCCCTCCTGCTCCATGTACAAAAGTCACCCATTTGGTGGACGTACTATGAATATGTGTATTATAACTGATCAATATGCATTTTTTATAAAAGTAGCATTAATTACGACATCCTTTATAAGGCTTAAAATATTCGCGTTTTACGACTTGTATTAACCCAAGGTTAAAAAATAGATAAATTACCTGATTATTAGACCAATACCCCCTAAAAGAGTAGACATAGACCTTGTTTCTATTTATATTTGTAAAAAAAGTTTATGAAAAATCAATATTGCAAAGTAGGTTCAATAACACATATGGGCAGCAATGAATTAAATCTATTGGAGCACCAATACCAAAATTTTATGGACAAGGCTTCAAGTATTAAACATTCCGATTTAAAACTTGCCGAATTTTTTGAATTGAAAGCCATGAAAATCCAAAAAATAATCCAAAACTTGGTTCAATAAAAAATTTAGCGTTTTTTTAGCTCCATACTCATTTCCAACTGCAGCTCCTTGGCCTTTTCAGTGGAAGCCAGTGCAAAATCTTTTTGGTCCGAGGCATAAATGATTCCTCTCGAGGAATTTACCAAAAGACCAACATTTTTACTCATTCCATACTTACACACTTCGGACAAACTTCCGCCCTGTGCCCCCACTCCCGGTACCAATAAAAAACTTTCAGGGACAATTTTTCTGATTTCCACCAAAAAACTGGCCTTTGTTGCTCCTACGACATACATTAAGTTTTCAGAATTTTCATAGGTTTTTGAAATTTCCAAAACCTCTTTATACAGCTCTTGACCACCTACTATCTTCGTCTGAAAATCATAAGCACCTATATTGGAGGTAAGTGCCAATAGTATTGTATGCTTATCTTTAAAAGTTAAAAACGGCTCCACGGAATCCCTGCCCATATATGGAGCTATGGTAATCGAATCAAAGCCAAGATCTTCAAAAAATGCTTTGGCATACCTCGCGGAAGTGTTCCCTATATCCCCCCGTTTAGCGTCTGCGATAGTAAATATTTCAGGATAATCGCTATTTAAATAGTCGATAGTTTTTTCCAAAGCCCCCCATCCTTTTATTCCGTAAGCCTCATAAAAGGCTATGTTAGGCTTATAGGCAACACACAAGTGGTGGGTGGCATCAATAATTGCCTTGTTAAAGGCAAAGATGGGATCATCCTCATTTAATAGGTGCTTTGGAATCTTGTCCAAGTCGGTATCCAACCCAATACAAAGAAAGGATTCCTTTTTCCGAATCTGTTCAACTAAAAACTGAGTAGTCATAGGAATTAAAATATCTCAGAGGCCTCCTTTAGTTTCTCCGTATTATCAACCAAACTCAATTCGTCTATGATACGTTGAATATCCCCATTAATAATGTTTTGCAAATCGTAAAGCGTTAAGCCAATCCTATGGTCCGTAACCCTACCTTGTGGATAATTATAGGTTCTAATTTTAGCGGAACGGTCACCACTACTTACTTGGGAGTTTCTCTTGGCAGCGTCTTCCTCTTGCTTTTTTGCCAATTCCATATCATACAAACGCGAACGCAATACTTTAAACGCCTTTTCCTTGTTTTTGTGCTGTGATTTCTGATCCTGACACTGTGCTACAAGACCCGTTGGCAGGTGGGTTAAACGTACTGCTGAATAGGTTGTGTTCACAGATTGACCACCTGGTCCGGAGGAACAGAAAAAATCTATTCGGACTTCCTTGGGATCGATCTGTACGTCGAAATCTTCTGCCTCGGGAAGCACCATTACAGTAGCGGCACTGGTATGTACCCTGCCCTGGGTTTCGGTCTGTGGAACACGTTGAACACGATGTACCCCAGCTTCAAACTTAAGAGTACCATAAACATCTTCTCCCGTAACTTCGAACTGAATCTCTTTGTACCCTCCACTTGTACCCTCACTTAGGTCAATAACATTCGTTTTCCAACCTTTGGATTCACAATATTTAGTGTACATTCTAAAAAGATCACCGGCAAAAATACTGGCTTCGTCACCTCCAGTACCTGCGCGTACCTCAACCACTACGTTTTTGGAGTCTTCAGGATCCTTGGGTATCAGCATCAATTTAATTTCCTCTTCCAATTTGGGTAGTTTGTCCTTGGCCTCCTCCAACTGCATTTTGGCCATATCCACCATTTCCTTATCGCTACCATCGGACAAAATCTCTTCTGCCTCGGAAATGTTATTGGTAAGCTCTAAATAAATAGTTCTCTTATCTACAAGCTGTTTTAAGTCCTTATATTCCTTGTTTAGTGCCACATAACGCTTCTGGTCGGAGATAATGCCAGGCTGAATTATAAGGTCAGAAACCTCATCGAAACGTTGCTTTACTATGTTTAATTTATCTATCATATACAAAATACACTTGGACTGCGAATTTACGATAAATTTGTACATTTAAGCATATCCTATTCATAGATGAATTCAATTTTCAAAATTAGAACCTATCAATTGAGTTTTCTCTTTGCCAAGCCATATCTGTGGATATCCTTTCTCCTTACCGTTTTTATGCTGTTTAGCGGTAAGCTTATTTTTAAGATTTCCCACCCAAATATTATGATCCTGAGTTCCAAAATATTGTTCTACTTAGGGGTCTTTCTGTTTTATTATGAAATTAGCTTGCAGCAACGTTTGACGTTTTATCAAAATTTCGGCCTTTCAAAAACAATACTCTTTGTCCTAGCATTGTTATTCGATACTATCATTACCATGGTATTTATAAACCTTATCCTTTTATTTTGATTTTAGAAATAGATAGTGTAGAACTGGAGTTTGATGGAAAAAAGATCCTATACGGAATTTATGTAAAGTCCGAAATAGGCAAAGTTACTGGAATCCTAGGAAGAAATGGCAGTGGAAAAACATGCTTATTGAGAATTTTGTTCGGGGACTTACAACCGAAATATAAGAACATCCGTATCAATGGAAAATGTCTTCCAAAACCACTTTACCAAAATGGAACAATAGGCTATCTGCCTCAATATCCTCTTTTGCCAAAAAATACAAAGTTAGACCTTGCATTTAAGTTATTCGATGTTTCATGGCCCACTTTTATAAGCCATTTCGACGGTTTTAAAAAATACGGCAATGCCAGGATCAAAGATTTATCCTCAGGAGAAATAAGGGTAATTGAGGCTTACCTAATACTTATGTCCACAAAGGAAATTATACTTTTGGATGAGCCTTTTTCCTTTATCGCCCCACTATTTGTGGAGAAATTCAAAGCACTGATCAACGAAGTAAAAAAGACCAGTATTATAATTCTAACCGACCACTTCTACAAGGATATTATGGAGGTCAGCGATACCACATATCTTTTGAAAAATGGATGTTCAAAGGAAATAGTAAAAAAGGAAGAATTGGTTAGGGAAGGATATCTGAACAAGAGACTAATCGAATAAAATACCATTACTTTTATGCATCTTATTGTTGCTGTCCACTATAATTACTTCTGTCCCCTTTAATTGATTTATCAAGGCCATTCCTGAATCAACGCCGAGCACAAAAATAGCCGTTGCCAAGGCATCTGAAAATTCAGCGGTTTTGGAAAAGACGGATACACTATTTATTCCTGTAGTAGGAAGCCCTGACCGTGGGTCTATAATATGCGAATATTTTTTTCCATCAAAGGAGATAAACTTGTCATAACTTTCAGAGGTAGCTACCGAAGATTCCAAAACGGGTAGCCAGGAAAATATCTTATCCTTACTAAGTGGATTGGCAATACCGATCAACCATTTCTCACCCGTGGCCTTTGTACCCCAAGTTGTTAGATCTCCAGAAGCATTGATAACACCGGCACGAACCTGCTTTTCTATCATAAGCTCTTTGGTTTTATCAGCAGCATAGCCCTTGGCTATTGCTCCCAAACCAATCTTCATGCCTTTCAGTTGTAAAAATACCGTATGATTTTCCTCATTGAGAATGATCTTCCTGTAACCTACCTTACTTACGGACTCCTTGATTTGTACTTTGGTAGGCTTATATTTCATTGAACCGTCAAATTTCCAAATTTTGTCCAGGCCGGCAAATGAAATATCAAAGGCACCGTCGGTAATTTCTGAAATCTGATTAGCCCTTTCTATTAGCTTAAATAGTTCCACACTAACCTTCACCGGTTTTATGCCTGCATTTCTATTGATCTCCGATGTTTCCGATTCCTCATCCCAGGAGGACATTAGTTTTTCTATCCTTTTAATTTCAGATAGGGCCTCTTCTATATTTATATAACCTATTTCTTCGTTATCGGCTACTATGGTAATATCAAATTTCTCCCCCATTAAGGTTACGGTTCGTTGAACCGTAACAAATTTTCGCTCTTGGGCATGGCCCATCAGCGCCATCCAAAATAAAATAAGAGAACATAAAACCCTCACCCTAAAACAACGTTAAAAATTGAACTATTTTCCTTCCTAATAATAAAAAGTGAATTGCCATTGATAGGTATCAACTCACAAAGAGACAACCAATAAAAAGTAACCTTTGCTCCAATCATAAACCTATGATTATTAATAGAGCAAATAATTCCATTGCCTAAAAAAGGAAATTTCCAAGAGACATATAATAAGGGTGTGCAGAATGATTTTAGGGAAAAACTCATGTAAGAAAGTAGGTTATAAATCAGATTTGATTATTCAAATACACGAAGGATCTGCCCGTTTAACTCCGTTTTAAATATTTTAAGGGGTTTTGCAATATCATTGCCTATTTGATTTAATGGAGTCCCGACCTGACTAAAAGTAGAACCGTGCGTAGAACATTTGAAAATACCTCCATTCTCCGTTTTAAAACTTATTCCATCTGTTTGTTGATGACTACATACCTGACTTGCGGCTACAAAAACACCTTCCAGATTTTTTACGACCACCACATAATTTTTCACAATAAAGCCGCCGTTATTTTTCAATTTAGCTGCCTCTGCAGAGTTTAAATCTATAGTAAAATCGACCCCGGTTGGTATTGGTTTGGGATCTATAACTTCACCACTATCCGAAGAACACCCATTTAAACATGGAAATGTAAGTGCGAACGCCGCCCCCGTCCCTAAGGTCCTTAAAAACTGCTTTCTTTCCATAACGTAATTTCTTTATAAAACAACGTAGGAAAAAGGGGATTCGTATACCTTAATACACAAAGGTGCCGAACTCGCTTTCAATTGTGAGTTTTTTAACAGAATTGGCCTCCACTTTACCCACTATTTGTGCTGATACACCGAAACTTTCCGAAATGGTGATTAGGTCAGCGGCAATGGATGGATCAACATAGAGTTCCAACCTATGGCCACAGTTAAACACTTGGTACATCTCCTTCCAATCTGTCCCTGATTGTTCCTGAATTAATTGAAACAATGGCGGGACTGGAAATAGGTTATTTTTTATAATATGAAGGTTTTCCACAAAATGAAGGATTTTGGTTTGTGCCCCTCCACTACAATGAACCATTCCATGAATATCACTTGCCCCGTATTTGTTCAGTATTTTTTTAACAATTGGAGCGTAGGTTCGGGTTGGTGACAACACCAATTTGCCGGCATTTAAGGGGGAGTTTGGTACCTCATCTGTCAACCTTACATTACCGGAATACACTAAATCCTCAGGCACTGCAGCATCATAACTTTCAGGGTATTTCTCTGCCAAGTATTTGGCAAAAACATCATGCCTGGCAGAAGTAAGTCCATTACTTCCCATTCCGCCATTATATTCCTTTTCATAACTGGCCTGTCCGGAAGACGAAAATCCAACGATCACATCCCCAGCTTCAATATTGGCATTATCTATTATGTCGCTTCTTTTCAACCTAGCTGTTACGGTAGAATCTACTATAATGGTACGTACCAAATCTCCTACATCGGCGGTTTCCCCACCGGTAGACCTAATGGTTATTCCATGTTTCCCCAAATCTTCGATCAACTCTTCCGTACCATTGATTATGGCTGAAATGACCTCGCCTGGAATTAAATTTTTATTTCTCCCTATGGTAGAGGACAACATAATATTGTCCGTAGCCCCAACGCAAATTAGATCATCCACATTCATTATCAAGGCATCTTGCGCTATCCCCTTCCAAACGGAAACATCCCCGGTCTCTTTCCAATACATATAGGCCAAAGAGGATTTTGTACCAGCACCATCTGCATGCATCACCAAACAGTAATCCTTATCATTGGTGAGGTAATCGGGCACAATTTTGCAAAAGGCCTGTGGAAACAAACCTTTATCAATATTTTTTATGGCATTATGTACGTCTTCTTTGGAAGCAGAAACCCCTCTTTGATCGTATCTTTTGCTGTTGGATGAGCTCATGAATAAAAGTTTGCGACAAAAATAGTGGAATCCATAAAAAAAAGCCCACAAATTGTGGGCTTTTAATCCAATAAATTAAAAATGTCCAAATTATTTAATGAACAACAGTTCCCTATATTTTGTCAGGGGCCAGTATTCGTCTCCTACCACTTGCTCCAATTTATCGCAATGGTAGCGAATTTCATCAAAATAAGGTCTCACATTGTCACAGTAGGCGAAGGCCTTCTTGTTTATATCAGACATATTGTTGGCTTTCTTTCTTTCGTCCACCATGGCATCGGTCTTCATTTTAATGGCACGGATATGCTCAGAAATTCGCTCCACGATGTCCAACTGACTTTCGGACATTTTTTTATGGGCGGCACCGTATATCTCTTTTAGACCTACCACATTTTTTATCAATTTATTCTGATATTCCACTGCAGCCGGAATAATATATCCATAAGCAAGCTCATTAAAGACCCTGCCCTCTATTTGAATATGAAGGATATATTCCTCCAACTCTACTTCTTGACGGACCCTTACCTCTATTTCACTCAGGACATTCATAGACTTGAACAATGCCAAGCTTTCCTTGGAGGTAAGTACCTGTAATGCCTGTGGAGTATTCTTATTATTGCTCAAGCCACGGGATTTTGCCTCACTTTCCCAGGCTTCACTGTAACCATCCCCTTCGAATCTAATCCTTTTTGAGGTTTTAATATATTCCCGAAGGACATTGAAAATGGCCTCATCCTTTTTAAGTCCTTTCTTGTCCACCAATAGATCCACTTCTTTCTTAAAGGCAATAAGCTGTTTGGCCACAATGGTATTTAGGACGGTCATTGGCTTTGCACAATTGGATTTGGAACCTACGCCGCGCATTTCAAATTTATTTCCTGTAAAGGCAAATGGGGAGGTGCGATTACGATCCGTATTATCCAATAAAATTTCCGGAATTTTACCTACCACGTTCAACTTTAATTCCGTCTTTTCCTCGGGGGATAATTTACCTTTGGTAACACCTTCCAATTCATTTAGGACCTCGTTTAATTGTTCCCCGATAAAAACCGACAGGATGGCTGGAGGAGCCTCGTTGGCACCCAATCTATGGTCGTTACTTGCAGAAGCTATGGAAGAACGCAATAATTCCTCGTAATTATCCACGGCTTTTATAGTGTTCACGAAAAAAGTTAGAAACTGAAGGTTTTTCATGGGGGTGGAGCCAGGGCTAAGCAAATTAACGCCAGTATCTGTGGCCAATGACCAATTGTTATGCTTTCCAGAACCGTTTATATCCTTGAAGGGCTTTTCATGAAAAAGCACCTTAAAGAAGTGTTTGTCAGCAATTTTCTCCATGACATCCATAAGCAATAGATTGTGATCTACCGCCAAATTGGTTTCTTCAAAAATTGGCGCCAATTCAAACTGGTTCGGTGCTACTTCATTATGTCTTGTTTTTACAGGAATACCCAATTTAGTGCACTCCATTTCCAGTTCCTTCATGAAATTCAACACCCGGCTTGGAATAACCCCAAAATAATGATCATCCAATTGTTGGCCTTTTGCAGCAGTCTGCCCTACCAATGTTCGGCCTGTTAAACTTATATCTGGACGTGAAAATGCCAAGGATTTGTCAATTAAGAAATATTCTTGCTCCCATCCCAAGGTGGCGTTAACTTTTGTCACATTTTTATCAAAGTACTTTGCCACGGCAGTAGCTGCCTCGTCCATTGCACCCAATGCCCTCAACAATGGAGCTTTATTATCCAAGGCCTCACCGGTATACGCAACAAATACAGTGGGTATACATAAGGTAGTGCCATATAAAAATGCCGGCGATGTTGGATCCCATGCCGTATAGCCCCTAGCTTCAAAAGTATTACGAATACCCCCATTAGGAAAACTAGAAGCATCGGACTCCTGCTGAACCAACTGGCCTCCCCCAAATTTCTCCATCACCCTTCCCTCTGGTGAAAAGTCAAAAAAAGCATCATGTTTTTCTGCAGTTGCCCCTGTAAGTGGTTGGAACCAATGTGTATAGTGTGTGGCTCCCATGGAGATAGCCCATGTTTTCATACCCTCCGCCACCTGGTCGGCAACTTTTCTATCTATTTTGGCGCCGGACACTACTGCTGCCTTCACCCTGTCATATGCATCTTTGGTCAAATATTGCAACATTCGTTGCTCATTAAACACATTCACCCCAAAATAATCTGAACGCCTCCCGGTCTCCTCAACCTCTATTTTACTCCGGGTATGACTGTTTGCTATGGCATTAAACCTTTGATTTGACATAAATACTTTTTTGACAAAAATAGCAATTCATTAAAATATACCACAAAAAATAACTATTTAATAATTTACCCCACAAAAAATAGGGGGTTCAAAAAAAATAACGACAATATTGTCATTTAACCCACTAAAAAATGGCGTATATGATGAAAATTATTATTTTTGTCTGCGTTAATAATAAAAATCAACAAGAAATATTATGAGCAAGTCTAAATTAGAATACATTTGGTTGGATGGGTACGAGCCCACACAAAACATGAGGAGTAAAACTAAGGTTGAGGAAAATTTCAGTGGTAAATTGGAAGATTGCCCAATCTGGTCCTTTGATGGAAGTTCAACCCGCCAGGCTGAAGGAGGATCTTCTGACTGTGTGTTAAAACCAGTAGCTATCTATCCTGATCCACATCGTATTAATGGATATTTGGTAATGACCGAGGTTATGAATGCCGATGGCACTCCGCACATATCCAATGGTAGAGCTACAATTGAAGATGAAGATAATGACTTCTGGTTTGGGTTTGAGCAAGAATATTTCATAATGGATACTAAAACGGAGCTTCCTTTAGGATTCCCTAGAGGTGGATATCCTAAACCACAAGGTATGTACTACTGTTCTGTTGGCGGTCTAAATACCCATGGTCGTGATTTGGTAGAAGAGCATGCAGATGCCTGTATCGATGCAGGTTTAAACTTCGAAGGTATAAACCAAGAAGTAGCTTGTGGACAATGGGAATTTCAATTGTTCGCCAAAGGCGCCAAAAGAGCAGGTGATGAGATTTGGGTTGCCAGATATCTATTGGATAGATTAACTGAAAAACATGGTTACTATATTGAATACCATCCTAAACCTCTTGGTGATACGGATTGGAATGGTTCAGGAATGCATGCGAATTTCTCCAACACTACATTGAGAACATGTGGGTCAAGAGAAGTTTACGAAAAAATATGTGAAGCCTTCCGTCCAGTTGTTAAAGAGCACATTGCAGTTTATGGTGAGTTCAACGATCAACGTTTAACAGGAAAGCACGAAACAGCCTCTATACATGACTTTAGTTATGGTATTTCCGACAGGGGTGCCTCTATTAGAATTCCGATCATTACAGTTCAAAAAGGCTGGAAAGGTTGGTTGGAAGATAGAAGACCAGCTTCAAACGGTGATCCATACAAAATTGCCGGTAGAATCGTTAAAACTGTTAAATCGGTTAAAATATAAAGAGAATAAAAATAATTGTTGATTATTTTTACCGACCGTTCCTCTTGTTATAAGAGGGGCGGTTTTTTATTTGTCCCTATTTTAAAATCGTGCCTTCGTTAAGCAATGGAGTGTTCATCCAAAAATCGCTATAATTATCAGGTTTCACAATAGGCTGATCCTCGAATATAGGCCAATTTTTATCCATAAAAAGACTAGTATCCGGATTATGTCTTAGTGGCTTTTGCTGTTGTACAAAAAACTCCCTGAACTGCATTAAGGAATACGTCTCGGAGTAATCCAACTTATTCCCATCCAAATCAATAATGTTATCCATGACTATTTGAAAATCATCTTTGGCTATATCCTCTGGATCCGTGTGAAAAACCTCCAAGGCCTGATCTCCAAGGTTCATCTTGGGATACAACTGAACGGTTACACTATCCGCAAGAACAATTTTCTCGATATCTATGCCCCTGCCTTTATAACTAATATTGTAATTCTTATCTTTAAGCACCTTGAAATTCAAGGGTACCCTATTAAATACAACTTCAAATAGCTTGTTTTCATAGTCTATAAACACATTCTTGGCGGTAAAAACCGGTGGTACTTTTACCTCAAATTTATTACTAAAGGAAATGTAACTGGGAAACATTTTGTCATTCTGTTTCTTGTACTCCACTACAGTTCGGTAGAGCAATCTATCCTCTATTCTTTTACTGGTCTTCCTTATTTTTCTCGTCCCCAATAAAGCGTCATAGGTGGCATATTCCAATTTAACGATTTCAAAGTTATCCTTTGAAATATAAATCCTGCCCCGGACCATAAACTTCCAATTGTGCTTATATATGTCTATAACATACAATGCTTCCCCGTCCAAATAAGTATCATCTTCCAGAGAAAAATCATGGTTCTTTAAAAAATCGGTATCCAAATGATCAACAAAGGAATAGGAAAAGGTGTTATAATTCCTAATGGCATCCATGATACGTAAAATTACAAACTCATTGCCCCCGTAACTTTTTAAAAAAGCTTTGGGGATAGTCTTGGTCTTGTATTCGCCATAGTCATATAGCCTTTCACTTAAAGAATCAATTGGAAAGTTCATGTTTCTGGAGTACTCATAAATCCTTGTATTGGAATCCTCATAATCAGAAGTCCCGAAACCCTTATCAAAAACCTCAACAATCGCCTCATTCAAATTGGTATAACCTCCTGATTTCCATTGGTAATCCCTGTAGTAACCAACGTAGGACTGAGGGTCAAAGGGATAATTCAACGGAATATTTTTGATAGCCTGAGCAATAATCCCCTCTGCAGAATTGGGCCTTTTATTATTTCCAGTATTTCTGTCTTTTCCTCTTTTTTTGGAAGCCTTTAAAGTAACCTCATCCAATTGGATAAGCATTGGGTTTAAAAACAACCTATTGAGCTCATCTGTCAATAAATCGCCAATTATAATTTCCCTGGAATCATAGCCCATAGAGGTCATCTCCAAAGTGTCATTAAGCTCCCTAAATTTAAGAGGGATCCTAAAGCTGCCATCATTGTTTGAAATCACCCCCACGGCCCTATTCTTGACCCTAATACTGGCAAAGGAAATAGGTTCTATAGTTTCGGCATCGAGTAGCATTCCACTTACATATGCGCTTTCTTGACCATGGCCAACTGTACAAAACAAAATTAAGAAAGCTATAATGTTCCATTTTATTCCCATAAACAAAATATGATCCCGCTTTTTAGGTTATCGTTAAATATACAAATACAACGTAAACGGCTAAAAGGATTACCCCATCCTTCCACCCTAATCGAAGGCCTTTTGGCAAAAACACCAATGGAAGAATCATGAAAGAAACTCCCAACATCCAAAAAATATCGTTGCTCAGCAGGCGTTGATCCACTACCCTAATAGGTGTTATCATTGCTGTAATTCCCAAAACAGCGAGAAGATTAAAAATATTGGATCCAATAAGATTTCCCAAAGAGATGGCCTTTTCCTTTTTCAGTACTGCAATTATGGAGGCCGCCAATTCCGGAATACTGGTGCCTATAGATACCACGGTTACGGCAATTACCCGTTCACTAACGCCATAAAAAGTAGCCAAACCCACCGCACCTTTTATCAATAGTTCCGACCCCCCCCAAAGGGCAAGACCACCTAAACCCAAAAACAATACCGTTTTAAATAGCGGCAAAGGAACATCATCTTCAGGTAATTCATCAACAACGGCGGTTTTCTGAAATCGTAATAAATACACTAGGAATACAAGGAGTACGACCAACATGACTAGGCCCTCATGTCTCTGAATTTCGCCATCAAAATAAATAAACCCAAAAAACAACATCGATGCCACCATCATAACTGGCCAATCTGTAGTATAAAAGCTTTTTTTCACTTCTATACCACTAAGAATAACGGTTATTGCCAACACCAAACCCAAATTGGCAATATTGGAACCAACTACATTGCCCAGCGCCAAATCGGGAAAGCCTTCCAAAGCGGCATTTACACTTACTATAAGTTCTGGCGCAGAGGTAGCAAAGGAGACCACTGTCATCCCTATAACAATCTTAGGAATGTTAAGCTTTAAGGATAGGGCCACTGCTGCCTTTAAAAGCCAATTTCCTCCAGCAATCAACAACACAAGTCCCAGAACAATAAAAAATATATCCAGCATTAAAAGGTTTTCCGACAAATATAACCAAGAATCACACTTTTTTTTCCTTATACCTGACTTTCAATAAAAATTTTGGAAATATAAAATACCTTTCAAAAATTACGTTGATTCCAAACGAAAACGATAAAAAATGGCCTTTTTTCAATAAAAAACTCCTTGCAATTGAGAAAACACCTTAAAACATACATTATAAAGTTACATATTAATAGCTGTAGTGTCATTTATTGTTTAATATTTAAACTACGATTAAGGGATATTTTAAAAAAATGGAATTCATTTGATTATTTTTATTACAATATTGTATTCAATTATATTTATTCCGCTATCCAATTTTGGAAATCTGCTTAGGTATTGTATATCTTGAATGGATAATCGATTATTACACTATTCATTAACCATTAAAACTTTTATTATGATTACACTAACTAAAATTTTATTGTTCCTGATAATTTCAATATTGTTACGGAAATAATAATTAAGATATGCCTAAATTACAACAACGTCCCTGTACATAATCCACAGGGACGTTTAAATCCTTCCTGAATTAATTTTCCTCTATTTTAACCATTTGCCCCATACTATCCAAGCCTCCAGTATTTTTTCATGTTGTAAAAAATACCGCATTATTAGCGAGGCAAACCTCTGTTTAAATACATTGTAAAAATAGGTACATGGAACAATGGCATTTATTATTAAATTGTATCTTTGCGCGCATGAATTTAGAAATTACAAAAGCAATTAAGACGTTACTGAACGTACCACAAAAAATTGTAATTATACCCCACAAAAATCCGGATGGCGATGCTATTGGTTCTACCTTAGGACTATGGCATTATTTGAAGGGCAAGGGTCAGGACGCTACCATTATTGTACCCAATGATTTTCCTAAATTCTTGAAATGGATGCCGGGAACCGAACATATCTTAAATTTTGAAAAAGACTCTTCAACGGCCAAACTGCTCATCAGCAAGGCCTCTGTTATATTTACCTTAGATTTTAATCATCTTGGAAGGATTGGACAATTGCAGCCTTTATTGGAAGATGCGTCCGCAACTTTTGTGATGATCGATCACCACCAAGAACCTGATGATTACGCAAAGATTACCTACTCGGATGTTAGCATGAGTTCTACTTGTGAAATGGTTTACAATGTGATTGAAGGCCTAAATGATATAGAATACATTACGCCTGAGATTGCAATCTCTTTATATACAGGTATCATGACCGATACCGGCTCTTTTAAGTATTCTTCCACCACCAGCAGAACCCATACCGTTGTGGCCAAATTAATTGAAAGAGGTGCAAAAAATACAGAAGCGCATAATAAAGTATATGATACCAATACGCCGAGCAGATTACACCTGTTGGGTTGTGCTTTAAAAAACATGGTAATCTTAGAGGAGTTTAACACTGCCTTTATTACCCTATCACAAGCCGAATTGGACGCTTATGAATATAAAAAGGGAGATACCGAAGGATTCGTGAATTACGGTTTAACCTTGGAAGGAATAGTCTTTGCAGTCATTTTTATCGAAAACAAAGAAGAGGGTATAATTAAGATATCCTTTCGTTCCGAAGGTGATTTTTCTGTTAATGAATTCGCCAGAGCCCATTTTAATGGAGGTGGACATACCAATGCAGCAGGTGGGCGAAGTGATGTTTCCATGGAAGAAACCACAAACTTATTTAAATCCTTATTATCCCAATACAAAGCTGATTTAAACGCATGAAACACTTTTTATTCTTTTTCCTGATTATTGCCATTATCGGCTGCAAAGGTCCAGAACCACGGAAACCGGTTAAAGTTAAGTCGGGAAGCATTCTACATAAATCAGTGGAACGCAATAAGGATCTATTGGCCAAAGAGGAAAAACAAATAATGGAAATTATTAAAAATGATTCCATGAATACCTATATCTCCAGCGGCATTGGCTCGTGGTACCATTATATATCCAAGAACAACGACTCCGATTATTACCCACAGACAGACGACTTGGTATTCCTCGAATACAACGTTATCAGTTTAGGCAACGAATCCATTTATTCCAAGGAACATATTGGAACTATTACTTATAAGGTAGATAAGCAGGACCTTTTTCCGGGCTTGAGGAATAGCATAAAACTTTTAAAAGAGAATGAAAGTGCAACGTTTTTATTCCCGTCCTCATTAGCTTACGGGTATCACGGGGACAATAATAAAATTGGGGTGAACATCCCCATTAAATCCACTATTACCATTTTAAAGATCGATAAACAAAAAGACAACAATTAAAATTAAGTAAAATGAAGAGAATTTATTTATTATTGGCAATTGTATCCATTGCATTTTCAAGCTGTAAATCTAGCAAGCATGCCGATTTGGGCGATGGTATTTTTGCGGATATCACCACTACCCAAGGTGAAATTGTGCTAAAATTGGAATACCAAAAAACCCCGTTGACCGTTGCCAATTTTATTTCCCTTGCAGAAGGTAAAAATCCCTTTGTTAGTGACAGCCTAAAAGGAAAAAAATACTACGACGGCATCATCTTCCACAGAGTCATTAAAGACTTTATGATTCAAGGGGGAGATCCCACTGGTACGGGTATGGGCAATCCAGGGTATAAATTTAAGGACGAATTTAACGATTCACTTACCCATCATAAAGCCGGTATCCTTTCTATGGCCAATTCCGGTCCTACTACCAACGGAAGTCAATTTTTTATTACCCATAAGGAAACCCCGTTTTTAAACGGCAGACATACTGTTTTTGGGGAGGTTGTTGAAGGAATGGATGTTGTTGATTCCATAGCCAATGTTAAAACAGCGCAAGACGACAGACCAATTACAGATGTTGTCATGAACACCGTTGAAATTATTAGAAATGGTAAGGAGGCCAAAAAATTTGATGCTGCAAAAGTAATGAGCGATTACTTTGCCGAGGCAGAGGAAAAAGCCAAGGCAATGGAGAAAATGAAAACCGATTTCGTAGCCCAGCTTGCCGCAGAGGAAGCTACGGCCAAAGAACTTCCTTCGGGCCTTAAAATACTTACCTTGGCCGAAGGCGATGGAGAACAACCCAAAGTAGGTCAGAAGGTAAACGTTCTATATGCTGGGTATTTATCCGATGGGTCACTTTTTGACAGTAATTTCGAAGAGATTGCCAAAAAATACGGAGTGTACGACGAGGCTAGAAAACATGGCCGTGGATATGAAGCCATTCCTATGGATTATAGCCCGGAGGCAAGGATAATCCCAGGTTTTAAGGAAGGTCTTATGCAAATGAAGGTTGGCGATAAGGTTCGCTTGTTTATACCTTCACATTTAGGATACGGTGAAGCCGGCTACGGACCAATTCCTCCTAACGCAAAGTTGGTCTTTGATTTAGAGATTACGGGAATAGCCCCATAATTACATTTCACAATAGAAAAAGTCGCCTGTTGGTTTCCATAAATAGGAAACCAACAGGCGACTTTTTAATTAATAAACTATTGTAATTCCTATAGAAAATACAACGAACTGATTCCAAAACAAAAAATCGTAAGAAAACTTATTTGTAGTTTTGGGATTTAAGCTTCAAGGTAGCTTTTAAAATGTCTTTTTGGGAAATTTGTCCGACCAATTTTCCATTTTCCACTATCGGAAAGCGTCTGCGTTTTTCATTCAAAAACTTATTGGCTGCGTCGAAAATATTCATATTCCCGTCAATGGTTTCCACATTTTTAATCATGTGTCCCTCCACGGTCAAATTGGAGCTAGGCAAATTATGATATCTGTTTTCGCTTATATGTTTTATACAATCGCCTTCAGAAATCATCCCGATCAATTCGTTATCATCGTTCACGACCGGACCACCTGAAATTTTGTACTTTAAAAGGGAGACAATTACCTCCTCCACGGATTGTTCAGGCTTAAAAGTAATCAGCTTTCTGGTCATATAATCACATACCCTTAGAGGTGGTTCCTCGCTAGGTTGTTGAATTCTGCGCCCTTGAAAACTTTTAATTCCCATAACGGATTTAACTTTGTTTCTTTTAAAAATAAGGAATTTTAAGATGCCAACCTAGAAAAATAATTTAGTGCCAGCTAAATTGGACATACCTTCCTAAGGCTGAGACAAAAATTATGCTTCCCCTTGTTCATTAATATCCAATTAATAATTTAACTAAGGGGTTCCACTATTTTTTTGGGATTTCCTCCAAAATTTTTAAGGTAAACTTCCAAAATTTTTGCAATGATGATATACTGGCCCGCTCATCAGGAGAATGTGCTCCTTTAATGGTCGGCCCAAAACTTATCATATCCACATCTGGGTAATTCTGCCCCAATATACCACACTCCAGACCCGCATGACATGCCACCACCTTGGGTTGTTCCTTAAATAATTCCACGTATTTGGATTGCAACAGCTTTAAAACATCAGAATCAGGATTGGGATCCCAACCTGGATAATCACCACTTAAAGTCACTTCATACCCTGCTTTTTCAAAATTCAGTTGTAGATTTTTGGCCAATTCCTTTTTACCCGACTCTATGGATGACCTTGTAAGACATGCTATTTTAATGGCTCCATTCGACACTTCTACCCTTGCCACATTATTTGAGGTCTCAACCAAATTATCCATCGCCTCACTCATAGCGTACACCCCATTATGAGCATTTTTAATGGCTCTCAATAAGGTTTGCTGCCCTTGGGCTTCCATTAGCGATTCTGAAGTCTTTGAGGGCGTAGCAACGATATTAAGGTTGGGCTCGATAGTGGCAAAATCCCTTTTCAAACCTTGGGCCCAATCCTGAAACATGGCATTAAACTTATCAGATTCCGAAGTATTTATCACCACCAAGGCGGTACTTTCCCTAGGAATTGCATTTCTTAAGCCTCCACCGTTAATTTCCGAAACCCGTAAATTAACATGCTCCTGTCCCTTTAACAATAAAGCATTCATGATCTTGTTGGCATTACCTAGTCCCTTATGGATATCCATCCCACTATGGCCTCCGGAAAGTCCTTTTACTGCTATTTTATACCCTATGGATCCTTCTGGCAAAGTTTCTGCCACATAATTTCCAGTGGCGGTAATATCCATACCTCCAGCGCAACCAATATCGATCTCATCATCATCTTCCGTATCAAGATTCAACAAAATATCACCTTCCAATAAGCCACCCTTTAACCCTTTTGCCCCGGTCATTCCGGTTTCCTCGTCAATAGTGAAAAGGGCTTCCAATCGAGGATGGGGAATTTCAGTACTTTCCAAGATCGCCATTATGGTAGCAACTCCCAGACCGTTATCGGCCCCCAATGTTGTTCCTTTGGCCCTTACCCAATCTCCGTCCACATACATTTCTATTCCTTGGGAACCAAAATCAAAATCGGTCTCAGCATTTTTTTGATGTACCATATCCAAATGGGATTGGAGGATAACCGTCTTTCTATCTTCCATGCCCATAGTGGCTGGTTTCTTGACAATTACATTACCCACGGCATCTTTGGTTGTTGCAAGGCCAAGGGCTTTCCCGAATTCCATCATAAATTCTATTACGCGTTCCTCATGTTTGGAAGGTCTTGGCACTGCGTTTAAATCAGCAAATTTATTCCAGATATTGCTAGGCTCTAAATTCCTTATTTCTTTGTTCATATTCAAAATTATATATTCAAAAATACAGATAGAAAAACAACCATGCTAGATTATTGGTTATTTTTGAATGGATGAACAAAAAAATGAAAACCCTGATTGCCCTATCAATAGTACCCCAGGTAATCTTGGTAAAATGGTTGGGGAATTATCCCGAATTAATTGAAACATACTATAGCCTAGGCCTATACCCCGTTATTTCCGGATTTTGGCGCACTATCTTGGGTTGGATTCCCTTTTCCGTTGGCGATATAATATACGCACTTCTGATTGTCTTGGGAATAAGTTATGTCATTGTTAACAGAGTTGCCATTAAAAAAAACCTTCTCGGATTTTTAAGGGATATTGCCATGGTCTTATCCGTAGCATACTTTACATTTTATCTCCTATGGGGATTAAATTATTACCGTGAACCCCTTGCCAAATCATTGGAAATAGGTGGAAAACACAGTCATGAGGATTTGATGAACCTGATAGATCAACTTATTTTGAAAACCAATGAGATCCATTTTCAAATTACCAAGGACACTGGTAAAATAGTTGAAGTCCCCTATACCAAAAAAGAAATTTCAGAGCTCACTTTAAAAGGTTATAAATCCCTTGGAAAACAAATACCCTTATTCACTTACAATCGACCCAGTCTAAAGACTTCAATTTTTAGCACCGCTTTGACCTATATGGGATATGGCGGGTATTTAAACCCATTTACCAATGAGGCACAAACCAATGACAGGCTACCCAATTTTAGATTCCCGGTCATATGTGGCCATGAGATTGGACATCAATTGGGATATTCGGCCGAAAATGAAACCAATTTTATAGGGTATTTGGTAACGGTCAACAATGAAGATATTTATTTTAAATATGCTGCTTACGCCTATGCCCTTAGTTATTGTCTCAATGAACTTGTACAGTGGGACCAAGATGTCTTTAAAAGGGAATACAGCAAACTTAATCCTGGTGTAAAAAAGAACTATAAGGAACTTGCCAACTTTTATGAGGCATATGAAAATCCAATGGAACCAGTTTTTAAATCCATATTCAATACCTTTTTAAAAGCCAACAATCAGAAAGACGGAATAAAAAGCTACAATGCCGTTGTATCACTACTGGTAAACTATTATCGGCAAAATCCCCTGTAAAATTACATGATGTTATGAACCAACAATAAATTACATCAGCATAAGAAAAAGTAGAAAAAAACGCAATTTTCCCAACTTCCGGACATTTTTTCAATACAGTAAAAATGTAGAGTTCAAGTTTAGAAATACCAACGGAATAAATAACAACCTAGTCTTGCACTTTTCCTTCAACAAACACTCCATTATTGGGCTTTTCAAAGAAACTATCCTGTTTGGTATGCTCACTAAACGCCACCTGCTCAAAAACAACTGGCTCTTTTGGTTCTTTAATTGTACGCCCTTCCGAACCGTACCAAGTCAAGGCCATTGGGACCCTTAGTCCATTTACTTCCTCCCAATCGTGATATCCAATCCAATTTACCTTATCGGAACGCTCACCACTACGGTAACTCACTGTATATCCAAGCCAAGCCATTTCAAAGGTCTTGGGGTCGTAATGCAGAAAGTATTCATCTTTATATGATGTGCCTACACCGGACTTAAATCTTATGGCAATACCAGGGTAATTAACCCCTTGATACACTATATCTTCGGTATCATCATAAACTATTCCCTTATCACCCAACATAAAGGGCATACTAAAAAAATAAGACATTAGATTGTGATAAAATACCGGATCACCTTTATAAGCATTTCCCTTGCTCTGAAGCCATACCTTTTCACCATCGAACCCAAGGACATACCCCGGTCCTTCTATCCTATCCTTTCTAGAATGTAGATCGATCGTGTGTAGCTCCTCCCCCAGCTTAAAGACCAAGGTTCTCTGGTTTTTCCAATTCGCCAAGCCCCCGTGAGCCTCAAAAACCTTTATTAGTAGTTCAGGATATCGCTCCAAGTTTGTAATTGATTCCGTTTTGGGCTTGGCCAATTCCGTATCAACTTCCTTTGCCTTGTTTTCCATCTTACAGGATAACACGCTAGCCAACATCAACACTACGATCATATATTTCATTGTACTTATCTTTAGTTGCTCCATTCGTCGCACAACTCTAATTAAGTTAACAATAATATATTATTTTTGCTGCGATGAGCCACCTTAAAGAAATTACCAGTACCCACAACCCTCTAATAAAGAGCATCCTATTATTAAAAGAAAAATCCCGTGAACGAAAAAAAAATGGGCTTTTTGTCATCGAGGGGATCAAGGAAATTGAGCTTGCCATTAAAGGTGCATATGATTTAAGGACCATCCTTTTTTATCCTGATTTGGTTTCCCATGATACTATTTTGGGTCTAATACAAAGCATTTCAACAAAGCCAGAAATTATAGCCATTTCGAGAGAGATTTTTCAGAAATTGGCCTATAGGGATACCACGGAGGGCATTTTGGCCGTTGCAGTAACCAAGGAACATTCACTGGAATCATTGCATTTAAGAAACGACCGCCCTTTAATTCTGGTAGCAGAAGCGCCCGAAAAACCTGGCAATATAGGAGCCCTTCTTCGTACCGCGGATGCCGCCGATCTAGATGCCGTAATTATTGCCAATCCAAAGAGCGACCTGTACAATCCCAATATAATCCGGTCCAGCGTTGGCTGCGTATTTACAACCAATTTGGCCCTAGGTTCCACACAAGAGATTATTCAGTACTTAATAAATCGCGATATAGAGATCAACTGTGCGGCCTTAAGTGCTTCCAAACCATATACGGAAGTAGATTACACCAAACCGACGGCCATAGTAGTGGGTACGGAAGCTACTGGTTTATCCGAGGAATGGCTCAACAAGTCCTCGCAAAACATTATTATTCCAATGCATGGAGAAATAGACTCCATGAATGTTTCTGTATCCGCTGCAATACTTATCTTTGAAGCAAGGAGACAAAGGGGATTTTAGAAGTAGATTCTAAATACTAAAAACTGCACTCCAAATTAATATTCAAACCCATTAATTTTTTAAATGAACAGTAGCATCCTTTTTTATACCATAATAGCCATATTGACAATACAATTTTTCATTGAAACCTTTTTGGAATACTTAAATGCCAAACGCTATTCCGATGTTGTCCCAAACGAATTAAGTGATGTGTTTGACCAGGAAGAATATCGAAAATCCCAGGAGTACAAAAAAATCAACTATCGTTTTGGACTTGTCAGCTCTGTCTTCTCATTAACATTGACCTTGATGTTTTTGATATTTGGAGGATTTGATTGGATAGATATGATGGCAAGGAGTCTTAGTGACAACCCCATCTTAATTGCACTTATATTTTTTGGAATAATCATGATTGGGAATGACATAATAACTACCCCCTTTTCATATTACCATACCTTTGTTATTGAGGAAAAATTCGGCTTTAACAAGAGTACCAAAAAGTTGTTCTGGACAGATAAAATCAAGGGATGGGTCATGATGATGATTCTTGGCGGAGGAATATTGGCATTGGTCATCTGGTTTTTTCAATGGGCGGGAACCAACTTTTGGATTTATACCTGGGCACTCGTTGCTGTCTTTTCACTTTTTATGAACCTTTTTTACAGTAAACTGATTGTACCCCTTTTTAATAAACAAACTCCCCTAGCAGAAGGTAGTTTAAAAAGTAAAATTGAAGCTTATGCGAAAAATGTAGGCTTTGAGCTCAAGAATATCTTTGTTATAGACGGATCAAAACGGTCCACAAAGGCCAATGCCTATTTTTCGGGTTTCGGTAAAGAAAAGAGAATTACCCTGTACGACACGCTGATCAACGATCTAGAAGAGGATGAAATCGTTGCCGTGCTGGCACATGAAGTGGGACATTACAAAAGAAAACACATAATCTTTAATTTATCTGCCTCCATTTTACTTACCGGGTTTACCTTATTTATTCTGTCCATTTTCATAAACAACCCAGAGGTATCTTTGGCCATAGGTGTTTCTCAACCAAGTTTTCACGCAGCACTGATCGGTTTTGGAATATTGTACAGCCCCATTTCTGAAGTCACAGGATTGGTCATGAACGCCATGTCCAGAAAATTTGAATATCAGGCGGATGATTATGCTAAAAACACTTTTGCCTCCAAACCCCTTATTACGTCATTAAAAAAATTATCTAAGAACAGTCTAAGCAATCTCACTCCTCACCCAGCCTATGTTTTTATGCACTATTCGCACCCGACCTTAATGTCCAGAATTCAAAACTTAAAGGCATAATTTTTGTTGTCTACTATCAGAGTTTGTGCTATTTTTAATTTATGATGACCGAAGCAGCAATAGAAAAAGAAAATAAGGAGATTGCCAAGCAATACAAGGAATTGCTCCGTATAAGCTACCAAAGTCTTAACGATGAGGATAAGAAATTGATACGCTCTGCTTTTGATATTGCCGTAGATGCACATAAAAATCAAAGAAGAAAATCTGGTGAAGCATATGTCTTTCACCCTATTGCCGTAGCGAAAATTGTGGCTTCCGAAATGGGTTTGGATGCAGTATCCATAGCGTCCGCCCTTCTTCACGATGTGGTTGAGGACACCGAATACACCTTGGCAGACATAGAACGTTTGTTTGGGGAAACCGTAGCACGAATCGTGGACGGACTCACTAAAATTGCCCACCTAAAAAAGGATATGAACATATCCCAACAGGCGGAGAATTTTAGAAAAATGCTATTAACTTTAAATGATGATGTGCGGGTCATCATCATAAAAATAGCCGATAGGTATCACAACATGCTCACCATGGATTCCATGCCAGAGCACAAGCAAGTAAAGATAGCCTCGGAAACCCTTTACATTTACGCTCCATTAGCACACAGAATAGGTCTTTACAATATTAAGACCGAACTTGAAGACCTTAGCCTTAAATACACGGAGCCAGATGTTTACGACGATATTTTAGGTAAAATTGAAGAATCCAAAGAAGAACAACAGGCCTATATTGATGCTTTTTCCGGGGTAATCAGCGAATCCTTGGACAAGGAAAAGCTCAATTACTTTATAAAAGGCCGGATGAAATCCATATTCTCGATTCGCCGAAAAATGAAGGTACAGAATGTTTCCTTTGATGAGATATATGACAAATTTGCTATCCGAATTATTTATAAATCGGACCGTCCGAACGAAAAGTTTATAGCCTGGAAAATATATTCCATTGTTACCGATCATTTCACACCCAACCCTGTACGCTTGCGCGATTGGATTTCCTCCCCGAAATCCACTGGTTACGAGGCCCTGCATATTACCGTAATGGGACCAAAGGGCAAATGGGTAGAAGTTCAGATTAGAAGTGAGAGAATGCACGAGATTGCCGAGAAAGGTTATGCTGCCCATTTTAAATATAAGCATGGCAATCAAAAAGAACAGGGCATAGAAGAATGGCTGAACAAACTGCAGGAAGCTTTGGAAAATGCAAATACCAATGCGGTTGATTTTGTTGAAGAATTTAAACTTAACCTCTATTCCAAAGAGATTTTTGTATTTACACCCAAAGGAGAATTAAAATCCCTTCCCAAAGGGGCCACTCCATTGGATTTTGCCTTTAACATCCATACTGAAGTTGGTATGCACACCAGAGGAGCCAAAGTAAATGGAAAATTGGTACCCCTGAACACTACTTTAAATAGTGGTGACCAAGTGGACATATTAACTTCCGATACAGCCAAGCCAAGCCAGAGCTGGTTGGACTATGCCACAACAGCAAGAGCCAGAGCCAAGATAAAATCTTCTTTAAGGGAAGAAAAAAAGTCCACTGCACAGGACGGTAAGGAAATCCTAAGACGTAAACTTAAATCTCAAAAAATTACGCTTAATGAGGATACAATAAACAAATTGGTCGTCTTTTTTAAATTAAAGACCAGTTTGGATCTATTTTATAGGGTCGCTATAGGCGCCATTGACAATCAAATGTTAAAGGATTTTGCCGCTTCTTACAGCAACGCCTTTATAAGCTTCTTCAAGAATAAGATGAGGAAGCACCCTGTTCCAGAGGACATCCATAAAGATGAAATAACGACCAAGTTTGACACTCTCGTTTTTGGAAAGGAAGAAGACAAGTTGGAATATAAATTATCCCAATGCTGTAATCCCATTCCGGGAGACGAGGTATTTGGTTTTGTAAGTGTAAATGATGGTATCAAGGTACATAAAAAGAATTGTCCAAATGCCATTTCACTACAATCCAATTATGCCTACAGGATCATTTCCGCCAAATGGATAGATTCCTCACAGGAAGAATTTACGGTAGAAATAATGCTGACCGGGATAGACAACTTAGGGCTGATAAGTGAAATTACAGAGATTATTTCTGGAAATTTACATGTGAATATGAGAAATATTAATTTCGGTACGGAGGGCGGCACCTTTTCAGGGAGAATTACACTTGTTGTAAAAAACAATGCCATCCTTAAAAAAGTTATAGATAAACTAAAGCAGATCAACGGCATCGATAAAGTAACCAGAATTTAAATTTTAACTGTACATTTGTACCCTAACGCTGGGTAAATGCTATGGGCGAAAATAAGAATCAAGAAATAGTTAAAAATGTCTTCACCACTTTTTTAGAGGAAAATGGGCATAGAAAAACACCTGAGCGCTACGCAATATTACAGGAAATATACGAGAGCGAAGAGCATTTCGATATAGAATCGCTCTATATTACCATGAAAAACAAAAATTATCGCGTAAGCAGGGCTACACTTTACAACACTATTGAACTTTTATTGGATTGCAAATTGGTCAGGAAACACCAATTTGGAAAAAATCAGGCCCAATACGAAAAATCATATTTTGACCGACAGCACGATCATGTTATCCTTACTGATACTGGTGAAGTCATGGAATTTTGCGATCCCCGCATCCAAAGTATAAAACAGACCATTGAGGAAGTTTTCAAAATAAAGATCAATACACACTCACTCTATTTTTACGGGACAAGAATCAAAGAAGAGAACACGAATAATTAATCCAATTACATAAAGAATGGCAGTAGATTTACTACTAGGACTCCAATGGGGAGATGAAGGAAAAGGGAAAATAGTTGATGTTTTAACCAAGAACTATGACATTATTGCACGTTTCCAAGGCGGCCCCAATGCTGGCCACACATTAGAATTTGATGGTATAAAACACGTTTTGCACACCATTCCTTCAGGAATTTTTCACAAAACAGCGGTTAACATTGTCGGTAACGGTGTAGTTATTGATCCGGTTATCTTTAAAAAAGAGCTCGACAATCTTAAGAAATTCAATCTAGACATTAAGTCCAAACTATTTATCTCTAGAAAGGCACACCTAATTTTGCCAACCCATCGCCTATTGGATGCGGCCTCTGAAACTGCCAAAGGCAAGGCCAAAATTGGATCTACCCTTAAGGGTATTGGCCCAACTTACATGGACAAAACGGGCAGGAACGGAATGAGGGTAGGTGATCTTGAATTTTCTGATTGGAAAGAAAAATACCGAGCATTGGCCAACAAACACGAGGCAATGATCAGCTTTTACAATGTAGAGATCCAATACGACCTAAAGGAGTTGGAGGCAGACTTTTTTATGGCTGTTGAAGAATTAAAAAAACTGACCTTCATTGATAGTGAAGAGTATATTTTTAATGCACAGAGGGAAGGCAAAAAAATATTGGCGGAAGGTGCTCAAGGATCCTTATTGGACATCGATTTTGGAACATATCCGTTTGTAACCTCCTCCAACACCACAGCGGCGGGAGCTTGTACCGGATTGGGCGTAGCACCTAATAAAATTGGTAAGGTTTTAGGTATTTTCAAAGCTTATACCACCCGTGTAGGCAGTGGACCGTTCCCCACAGAACTTTTTGACGAAGACGGTGCAACCATGGGCAGGGTAGGAAATGAATTTGGCGCAACCACAGGTAGACCTAGACGTTGCGGATGGTTGGATTTGGTAGCCCTTAAATACGCCGTTGAAATTAATGGAGTAACGGAATTGATGATGATGAAAGCGGACGTGCTTAGTGGATTTAAAAAATTAAAAGTGTGTACTGCTTACAATTATAAGGGGAACCAAATAAAACATTTACCCTATAGTATAGAACCGGAATATGTTACCCCGGTTTATACAGAAATGAAGGGTTGGGCAAAAGACTTGACCAAAATGAGCAAGTCAGATGAACTTCCGGACACCCTAATGGATTATATAAAGTTCTTGGAAAAAGAACTGGAAGTCCCCATCAAGATTGTTTCGGTAGGACCAGATAGGACCCAGACCATATATCGTTAAACAAAAGCCATCTTTTAAGATGGCTTTTTTGTTAATGGCATTTTATTAAAACTATCCCAAACTGTAACTTCCTCCCCCAAAATATACTATTTTTGACCAAAATTTTAAACATTGCTTAAGTCCATATTCTTTTTATTTACAGTATTCATTTGTTGTAACGGTTTGGCCCAAGAGCCGAAGTCGGAGATTAAACAAATAAACATTGTTTATGGAGGTACTTTTACCAAAGATGAAAAACTATTTCCGGGAGCCGCCATCTTTAGTAAGGATAACCAACAAGTTCAAATGGAGCATGCAGGAGCCGATTTATGGTGTGATATTGCAATATATTACCAAAAAGAAAATAAGCTAAAGGCAATTGGAAACATTAAGCTTCAACAGGGAGATTCCGTACAATTAACCTCTGGAAAAATAGATTACGATGGCAATTTGAATCTTGCCAAGGCCTGGGAAAATGTGGTTTTGAACCATACCAGCATGACCCTTACCACGGACACCTTACGATTTGACAGGGAAAAGCAGGAGGCGTATTACAAAGATTATGGAACAGTAGTTGATTCTTCCAATACCCTTACCAGCAGAATTGGACGCTATTTTACCCAACTAAAGAAATCGCAATTTTTGGATAGTGTAAACCTCGTGAATCCAGAATTTAAATTGGTTTCCAAACAATTGGATTATTATACGGTTTCCAAAAACGCTTATTTATACGGCCCATCCACCATCACTGGAGAAGCCTATAAAATGTATTGTGAACGCGGGTTTTATGACACCAAAATTGAAAATGGATACGGAATAAAAAATACCCGTATAGATTATAATAATCGCATCATAACTGGGGACAGTTTGTATTTTGACAAGAAGACTGAATTTGCTTCCGCTACGAACAATATTACCATAAGGGATACGATAAACAATGGCTTGATCAGGGCCCACTATGCGGAAGTATACAAGGCCAAAGATTCAGTATTTGCCACCAAAAGAGCCGTTTCCATTAATCTGGTAGAGCAAGATTCCCTATATATGCACGGTGACACCCTAATGATCACAGGAAAGCCCGAACAGCGCATTATAAGAGCGTTCAGGAATGCCAAATTCTATAAGAAAGATTTAAGTGGCAAATGCGATTCCATACATTTTAACCAAAAGACCGGCATTACCGAATTAATTACCGAACCTATTATTTGGAATGGCGAAAATCAAATGACCGGGGATAGTATTCATTTACTTTCCAATTTGGAAACCGAAAAATTGGACTCCATGAAGGTAATCAACAATGCCTTTGTAATTTCCATGGATACAGTGGGTAAAGTAGGTTACAATCAAGCCAAGGGCAAGGATCTTTTTGGAAAATTTATCGACAACAAACTTAGTCTTATAGATCTGGTAAAAAACACAGAGGTCATCTATTATATGTACAATGATGACCAGGAACTCATTGGTATAGACAAGACCATATGCAGTGCCATTAGAATGACCCTTGCCAATAATGAAATAGAGGATATTACTTTTATCACCAATCCTGATGGCGATATTTTCCCGGAAAAGGACATCCCGGAAAACAGTAGACTGCTAAAAGGTTTCATATGGCGCGGGGATGAGCGAATACTTAGTAAGTATGACATATTTGATGAGGACGACAATAATATAAAACTGGCCACTATTAAAGGGGTGGAAAACCCCATAGATTTGGATGTAGATCCGGAGGAGGCGGCCGAAGACCAAAGGAAACGTGATTCCATAAATTCTTCAAAATTGCTACCTCCCGATCCAGTTGTGAAAAAATTTGAAACTAAAAAAATAGATCAACAGAAAAAAGTCACAAAGCCAGCACTAACGGAAGCAAAAACAAAGGAACGTTACGAAGAGGGCGACAAGGAAGACGGATTGGATCCCGGCTACTATTTAATTGCCAATGTGTTTGAGCAAAAGAAAAATTATGAAAAATTTTTAAAAAACCTTACAGCTAAAGGTTTATATCCCAAATATTTCTTCCGAAAATTTAATAAATATCACTATGTGTATTTGGAACGATTTAATTCATGGCAAGAAGCACTTAATTCCCGTGATAGTAATTTCAACGGTAAATATTTGGATGAAACCTGGATTTTTAGGGTTCTGGATAATTAGAGCGATGAATAAATGATAGAGGATTATTTTAAATACCAGGCACAGACTTCCGCCCATCCCCTGGCCTTGGAAATTTCACACGCCAAAGGCAGTTATATTTACGATTCCAAAGGAAATGCATATCTAGATTTTGTTGCTGGGGTTTCCGCTTGTAGCTTGGGACACAGCCACCCAAGAGTGGTAAATGCCATCCAAGATCAATTGGGTAAGTATATGCATGTAATGGTCTATGGCGAATACATTCAGGAACCGGCCGTAGCCTATACCAAACTATTGGCACATCATCTCCCCGCTCCTTTGGAGACCACTTATTTGGTTAATTCCGGAACAGAAGCCATTGAAGGAGCATTGAAATTATCAAGAAGGTTCACAGGAAGAACTCAAATTCTAGCGGCCAAGAATGCTTACCACGGGAATACTATGGGTAGTTTGAGCATTATGGGTTATGAAGAACGCAAAAGTGCTTTTAGACCACTTATTCCAGATGTCGGATTTATTCGTTTTAATTCTGAAGCGGATCTGTTAAAAATAACGGAAAAAACCGCTGGAGTAGTTTTGGAAACCATTCAAGGTGGTGCCGGTTTTATATTGCCGGAAAATGGGTATTTAAAAAAGGTAAGGGAACGATGTACAGCAGTGGGTGCCATGTTAATTTTGGATGAGATCCAACCTGGTTTTGGCCGTACTGGAAAATTGTTCGCTTTTGAGCATTATGATTGTATTCCCGACATTCTGGTTATTGGCAAGGGCATGGGTGGCGGTATGCCGGTCGGAGCCTTTGTTGCTTCCCACCATATGATGCTGTCCCTAATAGAGAACCCCAAACTTGGCCATATTACCACCTTTGGCGGCAATGCTGTAATTGCTGCCGCATGCCTGGCCACATTGCAGGAAATAACTGAAAGTACACTTATTCAAGATTCTTTGGAAAAAGAGAAACTGTTAAGGAATCTTTTACAACATCGACTAATAAAGGAAATTCGCGGAAAGGGCCTTATGTTGGCCTTGATAATGGAAAAACCAGAAATAGCCAACGAAGTTGTACTTAAATGTGCTGCAAAAAACTTGATTTTATTCTGGCTGCTTTTTGAACCAAATGCGGTTCGCATATCCCCGCCGTTGACCATTACCACTGAAGAAATTACACTTGGCTGTGAACTGATTTTGGAGGTATTGGACGGCCTTAAACAATAAATTGTTAACTAATTTGTTAATATTAAAGACCAAATCTGTCGGAATTAAGGGTTTCAATAGACTACTTTAGTTCCAATGAATAACTAGAAGTTCCTATGGCGTTAGAACCAAACGAGAGACCAGGGCAACCAATTGCTAAGTTTGAATCCATGCTCAAGACCGATGATGTGTACTTCTTTGATGCGGAAGATTTTCAAGATATTATTCACCATTATCTTAATAACGGTAAAATTTCCTTGGCGAAAAAGGCCATCAAAATAGGGTTGCAACAGCATCCAGGCAGTATTGAACTAAAGTTATTGTCCATAGAGGTCCTTGTTTTTGAAAATAATCTTGAGCTGGCCGAAAAAATGTTGGATGAGCTTCAGGTAATAGATAGCAACAACGAAGAAATATACATTCAACGGGCCAATATCTATTCCAAAAAGGATAATCACGAAGCAGCTGTCTCCCTTTTAAACCATGCCTTAAATTTAACCGATGACAGTTTTGACATCCATTCACTACTTGGAATGGAGTATCTGTTCATGGATAATTTTGAAGATGCCAAACAAAATTTCATGATGTGTGTTTCCTATGATGAGGAAGATTATTCATCACTTTACAATGTGATCTATTGTTTTGAATTTCTTGAGGATTTTGACGGTGCCATAGTGTACCTAAATGACTATCTGGAGCGAAACCCCTACAGTGAGGTTGCTTGGCACCAATTGGGTAAGATGTATTTTACCAAAAAGATGCATAAGGAAGCATTGACGGCTTTTGACTTTGCCATAATTTCCGACGACACTTTTATTGGCGCTTATTTTGAAAAAGGCAAAGTATTGGAGAAAATGGGTAGATACAATGAGGCCATTGAAAATTATGAGACCACCATTGCCATTGAAGACCCAACCTCCCATGCCTATTTAAGGATTGGCAGATGTCACGAAAAATTAAAAAATGATGAATTGGCAAAATCCTATTATTACAGGACGGTTCATGAAGACCCATTATTGGATAAAGGTTGGTTATCAATTACAGATTACTACATAAGGCAAAAAGATTACAAAAAAGCGTTGTACTATATTAATAAGGCCATAAATATTGATGGGGAAAATTCCAAGTATTGGAAGAAATGCGGAAAGATTCATTCTGCCCTAAAAAACAACGACGAGGCTTACTACGCCTATCAACAGGCAGTGGACTTAGGGAACTACGAATTTGATACTTGGTTTCATTGGGCCGATGTAGCTGTACAAAACCTAGATGTTCATGCCGCGATAGAAATATTGCTTCAAGGTCATGAATTTTATCCCCAGCGATGCGAAATGCAGTATAAAATGGCTGGATTCTATATGCTTATAAGCGATTTCCCCAGGGCTCAATATAGATTGTTGAATGCCCTAAAAATAGACATGGACCAACTTCATTTATTTGAGGACGAATTCCCTCAATTCTACAACACCGATTGGGCTCAAAACTTAATTGAAGATGTGAAAAATGCTTCCAGATAAATAAACTATTTTTGTTTTTTTATCATTTATGGAAAATCGCAGTCTATTAAATTACGTTATCATTTTATTAAAAGGAATGGCCATGGGCGCTGCAGATGTTGTACCTGGTGTCTCTGGAGGTACCATTGCTTTTATTTCCGGTATTTATGAAGAACTCATCACCAGTATTAACAATGTAAACCTATCCCTTTTAAAGACTTTGAGAACAGAAGGATTAAGGGCTTTCTGGATTAAACTCAACGGCAACTTCCTACTAGCACTACTCTTAGGTATAGGCATTAGTGTTCTGTCGCTGGCCAAGCTCATTAGTTGGTTAATGGAGAACCAACCCATACCCCTATGGTCCTTTTTCTTTGGGCTGGTTGTGGCAAGTATATTGCTCGTAGGCAAAGAAATTAAAAAATGGAATTTGGCCGCCATATTAATATTGATACTTGGTGCCGCCATAGCTTTTTATATTACTCAGTTGCCTCCTTCCGAAAATTCGGAATCCCTTCCCTATTTATTCTTTTCCGGTGCCCTGGCCATATGTGCCATGATTTTACCTGGAATCTCCGGAGCCTTTATCCTAGTACTGTTAGGTTCCTACAAGACGGTTTTGGACGCGGTGCACGAACGCGATCTACAAATTATAGCAACGGTGGGCCTGGGAGCAATATTCGGGCTTCTAAGCTTTGCAAAGCTTTTAAAATGGATGTTTACCCACTACAAAAATCTAACCTTGGCCTTACTTACCGGATTTATATTGGGTTCTTTAAACAAAATTTGGCCTTGGAAGGAAGTCTTGGAAACCAAAATGTTCGGAGAAAAAATAATTACCATTAAAGATCAAAACATATCGCCTTTTTCTTTTGACGGTGACTCCCAATTAATAAGTGCAATTATTTTAGCTATACTAGGTTTTTCCCTTATTTTTATACTGGAAAAATTGGCTGCAAAAAAATAAACCTCCTACCCCAAATGAAAAATCCCAGAACCTTTACGGATAAATTTTTCCTTGTTATCAAAGGCTTGTTTATGGGTGCCGCCAACAAAGTTCCGGGGGTGTCTGGAGGAATTGTGGCATTTGTAGGTGGCTTTTATGAAGAGTTTATTTATTCTTTGCAAAAGGTAAACGGAAAAGCCTTTAAACTCCTGATCAGTGGTAGGCTGAAAAGTTTCTACCGGTACACCAACGGCCAGTTTTTAACGCTCCTAATATTTGGTATGCTTGTGAGTTATTTCAGTGTCTCCAAAATTTTGGATTATTTTTTGGAACGGAATGAACTCTATGTATGGTCTGCCTTTTTTGGAATGATATTGGGTTCTATTTACTATATTGGAAAAGATTTTGGATATTGGGGAAAAAGGACCATATCCGCATGTATACTTGGACTTACCATAGGTATTTCTATAAGTTTCCTAAATCCGGCTACACAGAACGACAACTTGATCTTTATATTCTTTTGTGGCATTATCAGTGTTTCAGGAATGACTTTACCTGGCCTGTCCGGGTCGTTTATCCTCATTCTATTAGGTAATTATGTACTTCTCCTGGTAGATTCGGTAAACGCACTTTATGACTCCTTTTCGGAAATTTTTAGGGGCGACTTCAGTTTTATTGATAATCCGACAAGGCTCAATACCCTGAAGATACTTGCCGTGTTTACCACTGGATCCGCTGCCGGATTGGTTACGCTCTCCCATTTGTTAAGTTATGTTCTTAAACATTACAGACATATTACTACAGCGGTAATAATAGGTTTCATTACAGGCTCACTCGGGGTAGTTTGGCCTTGGAAGCGGACTCTCTTCAAAACGGACAATGCAGGTAATTTACTGTTGGACACGAGCCGGAATCCCATTATAAAAAACTATGAAAGATATTTGCCAAATTTGGCATCTTCCGAGACTTGGTGGGCCATATTTTTTATATTTTTTGGGATATTAATTTTATTAGGTTTAGACTGGTATGGAAAAAATAGAAAAAGGTAAAAATAGATTTGGCTTAATAGGAAAGAATATCTCCTATTCGTTTTCAAGGGGATATTTTACAAATAAATTTTTCGAGCTGGGATTGGAACAACATGCTTATGAAAATTTTGATCTTGAGCGAATAGATCTGTTCAAAAACCTTTTGGAATTAAATAGCGACATCAAAGGTTTTAACGTTACTATTCCATACAAGGAACAGATCATGCCCTTTTTATCAAAAATAGACCAAGAGGCCCAGGCTATTGGAGCAGTGAACACTATTAAAATTGTAAAGAACGAAACAATTGGCTACAACACCGACGTGTATGGTTTTCAAAAATCCATAGAGCCCTATCTAAAGAATCACCACAAAAAAGCACTTATTCTAGGAACAGGTGGCGCTTCCAAAGCTGTTGCCTTTGTACTCAATAAATTAGGAATAACCAATAAATTAGTGTCCAGAAATCCTAAAAAGGACCAGCTTAATTACACAGATCTAAGCAAGCAAGTAATAACGGACCATACAGTTATTGTTAATTGTACTCCCCTGGGCACCTTCCCAAACATAAATGACAAGCCGGACATTCCATACCACTTTATCACCAATCAACATTTACTTTTCGATCTTATTTACAATCCAGAAAAAACAGCCTTCCTATTGGCTGGGGAGCGAGAAGGCGGTAAAATTAGCAACGGTTCCAATATGCTTCAATTTCAGGCAGAAAAATCTTGGGAAATTTGGAATTCATAGGTTAAAAGACCAGCAGGATATTAAAAACTACAAAAATATAGGTTTACCCCACTTATTAAATCCTTAAAAAGAAGTTTCATTACCTTTGATATTAAAACGGATGTAATTATATTTCCGTACATTACATATAGAAAGCTATAAACATTCATAAAATGTTAGAAGATAAAGAAGATAAACTACAGAATAATGTAGGTACAGAGGAAACTTCGGAAAATACTGAACCCATAAATAATTCGGATACTGAAGCAAAAACAAATTCTTCCCTCGAGCCTGAGGAAATGGAAACTGATTCTGAAAATAATGCGGAGGTGATTAACGTAAAGGAAGATGCATCTGAGGAGGCCAAAGCCAAAGAAAAAGAGGAGATTATTGCAAAAAAGCCTGAAGAACCCTCTATTCAGGAAACACCCGAGAAAATAGTATCCAACAAAAAAAATGAGGCTTCCAAACAAAACGTGGAAGAAGCCAATAAGGACCAAAAATCCGAAGATGGAACTGTAGAAAAAGAGGAAGATGTTTTGGAGGAAATAGATGAATCCAATGCAGAGGATGCAGAAGATTCGGACAACCACCAGAGACACCATATTCCTATGCCGGATTACCATGCCATGTCTATGGAGAATTTGGTGGGCGAACTTCAGCGATTGGTAAGGAATGAAAAAGTACAGGCTATTAAAAAGCATGTGGATGGAATTAAATATGAATTCGATCTAAAATTTCAAGAATTTATAGATGAAAAAAAGGAGGACTTCGTTACCAGTGGTGGCAACGAAATAGACTTCCGATACAATTCTGTTACAAAAAGACAGTTTAACGAGGTTTATTCCGATTACCGGGAAAAAAGAAATAGCTATTACAAAAGCCTTGAACAGGGACTTAAATCCAATCTTACACAAAGATTGGAAATCATAAATGAGCTCAAGGCATTGGTAAACGTTGAAGAGGATATCAACACCACTTATAAGAACTTTAAGGAACTTCAGGAACGGTGGAAAAATGCCGGCCCAATTCCACGTACAAATTACAACGATGTATGGCGCACCTATCACCATCATATTGAAATATTTTACGACTTTCTTCATTTAAACAGGGAGCTCAGGGATTTGGATTTTAAGCACAATTACGAGGAAAAGTTAAAAATCGTAGTTCGGGCAGAGGAGTTGGTCCAAATAGAGGATTTAAGCAAAGCATTTCAGGAACTGCAGACGCTACACAAAATATGGAAGGAAGATATTGGTCCTGTAGGCAAGGAACACAGGGAAGAGATTTGGGACCGTTTTAGCAACGCTACCAAATTACTTCACCAAAGACGTCAGGAATATTATAAAGACCTGGAAAAGGTTTACGAGCAAAACTTGGAAAGGAAAAACGAAATTATCCAATCCATAAGTTCAATAGCCTCCCATATTGCATCGAGTCACAAAGAGCTACAACAACAAATAAGGGAAGTAGAAAAATTACGCGATTCCTTTTTTAAGGCCGGGAAAGTACCTCAGAAAGTGAATGAGAAAACTTGGGCAAGTTTTAAGGATGCCGTACGTGAATTTAATAGAAACAAGAACAACTATTACAAAAATCTAAAGAAAGACCAGCAAGTAAACCTTGATAAGAAAAGGGCTCTGTTAGAGCTTGCAGTTTCATTAAAGGATAGTGAAGACTGGGATACTACCACCCAAGAACTGAAAAGAATCCAGAATGAATGGAAAAAGATAGGACATGTACCTAGAAAATATTCCGACAAAATATGGAAGGAGTTCAAAACCGCATGTAACCACTATTTTGACCGTTTCCATGCCTTAAAAAATGAAGCTCACAAAGAGGAAGCCGAGAATTTTGAACGGAAAAATGCCTGCTTGGAAAACTTAAAGAGCTTTGAACTCAGCGGAGACAAGGACAAAGATTTGACGGCCATTAAAGAATTTATTTCGGAATGGAAAGAAGCAGGCAGGGTACCTTTTAACAAAAAGAGTATAAATGCCAAATTCAATAAAATTCTTGACGCACTGTTCAAAAAATTAAATGTCAACAGACAGGAAGCCGAATTGTTGAAATATGGAAATAAGATTCAGCAGTTGGCCAATAACGACAATGACTATGCCATCTCCAACGAGCGTACTTTTATTAGAAGAAAAATTGACGAAAGTAAAAGTGAAATTAGGCAATTGGAAAACAATCTTCAATTCTTTTCCAATGCCTCAGAGGATAATCCATTGGTAAAGGAAGTAATTAAAAACATCAACAATCACAAAGATTCCTTGGCCACTTGGAAAGCCAAACTTAAAAAGTTGAACATCCTGGAAAACAACTTAATGAAAGAGGTTGATGAGGCTGAAAGTGAAGAGGACCTGGCCAATGACGAAGATTAGGCCCTACCAAAAACAAATAAAAATTTAAGCGTATTAGAAAAATCAAGGTTAGTTTTATTATTGCCATAGGGTTTGTTATTTTAATAACAAGCTGCGGTACTCCTAGAATAATTGTAAAAGAAAAGGGGAACGGTCTTGCCAAAACCATAACACAACCAGATTTATTATTTGTAATTACCGAAGAAAATCCTAAGCCCAACGACTCCCTTTTGATCGGCACCATAGCCACCAAACACAATGGCTTTACTGGAGATTGCAACCTTCGACAAGTTAAACAGGCTGCAAAAAAGGAGGCTAAAGGAATTGGTGGAAATTTAATATTCATAACCAAACATAGGCGTCCCAACGCTCTTTTAAATCCCTGCCACAGACTTCAAGGGAATATATATTCCGTTCCCAATCCAGAAGACTTTGAAAAAGAAATCCTATGGAAGTCCAATAGAAAACTTAAGGTGACAGACTTTAAGGGTGCTTCCGAAGACAAGCCCTATCTTGCGGCAACAAATGCCTATTTCGGTTATGCTACTAGCGTAAAAAGTAAGGAGAACTTAGTACTTATTGAAGTGGATACTTATTTCGATTGCAAAGCTTCATACTTTAAAAATAATAAGAACCAATCCTTGGTATTAAATCATGAGCAAATACACTTTGACATTACCGAGCTCTATGCAAGGAAATTTATACAGAGATTACAGATAGAAATTAAGAATTATAAGGACCTTATAAAGAAAGTGGAACGTATAGGAGATGAAGTCAACCAAGAACTTCAGTTAAAACAGGATGCCTACGATACGGACGTCTATAGTGATTTTTCCCAGCAATCCTATTGGGATGAATGGACCGAAACCAGATTGAAGGAACTGGCCATGTACAAAAATAAGACTGTTAGCAGACCTTATAAGGAGGATTAGGGAAGGAAAGCCAAAGCCGTCAACTTACTCAATTACACCATTTAAATCCTGATTAGTACAACATAAAAAAAGCCTTCCCAAAAATGATCTTTGCAATCATTTTTGGGAAGGCTTTAAAAAATCAGACATACTATTACTTGGCCACGTTTACCGCCCTGGTTTCCCTAATTACGGTAACTTTTACCTGACCAGGATAGGTCATGTCAGTTTGGATTTTTTGGGAGATTTCAAAAGAAAGTTCAGCAGCTTTGTCATCGCTCACTTTCTCACTTTCCACTATTACCCTTAATTCCCTACCAGCTTGAATGGCGTATGCCTTTTGCACACCACCAAATCCGAAGGCTATTTCTTCCAAATCCTTTAAACGTTGGATGTAAGAATCCAGTACTTGTCTTCTTGCCCCTGGCCTTGCGCCGCTAATAGCATCACAAACCTGTACGATTGGTGCAATTAGGGTTTTCATTTCTATCTCGTCGTGGTGGGCTCCAATGGCATTACAAATATCAGGTTTCTCACCAAACTTTTCCGCCCATTGCATACCAAGGATTGCATGGGGTGTTTCTACCTCAACCTCAGTATTGGGCACTTTACCTATATCGTGTAATAGTCCGGCACGTTTTGCCAATTTTGGATTTAATCCCAACTCCGCGGCCATTACCCCACAAAGCTTGGCAACCTCCCTGGAGTGCTGCAATAAGTTTTGACCATAGGAAGAACGATATTTCATTCTACCCACTGCCTTAATCAATTCTGGATGTAGGCCATGAATACCTAAATCTATAACTGTACGTTTACCTATTTCAACTATTTCTTCCTCTATCTGTTTTTCAGTCTTTTTAACGATCTCCTCAATTCTTGCTGGGTGAATCCTTCCATCTGTTACCAATTTGTGCAATGAGAGGCGTGCCACTTCCCTACGAACAGAATCAAAACAAGAAAGAATGATGGCCTCAGGAGTATCGTCCACAATTATTTCTACCCCAGTAGCCGCTTCCAAAGCTCTAATATTTCGTCCCTCACGACCGATAATTCTACCCTTTACATCGTCGGACTCCAAATTAAATACGGAAACACAATTTTCCACTGCCTCTTCCGTACCAATACGTTGTATGGTGTTGATGATGATTTTCTTGGCTTCCTGCTGAGCTGTAAGCTTAGCTTCCTCAACCGTGGATTGTATGTAAGCCATGGCATCCGATTTTGCTGTATCTTTTAAAGATTCCAACAATTGTGATTTTGCATCATCCGCAGATAAACCGGAAATTACTTCCAACTGCTGCACTTGACTTTTATGTAGTTTTTCCAACTCGGATTGCTTCTTTTCCAGAAACTCGCTCTTGTAATCTACCTCTTTCAGTTTAATCTCGAGTTGTTCCCCCAATTTTTTACCTTTGGCCAATTCACTGCTTATTTGGGATTCCTTATCCCTGGTCCTTTTTTCGGATTCCGAAATTTTCTTGTCCTTATTGATGATTACCTTCTCATGTTCTGCCTTAAGTTCCAAAAACTTTTCCTTGGCCTGAAATATTTTATCCTTCTTTATATTCTCTCCTTCAATATTCGCCTCCTTAACTATGTTTGCCGCTTCTTTTTTGGCGCTGGCAATGGTTTTCGAGGCCTTGCCCTTTTCCATAAATTTCGCAATGGCAAAACCTATTGCCAATCCCACCAATCCTATTATAATTGCTATACTATCCATATTTAATTTCAAAATTAATAATAAAAAAAGCCCACATTGATGGAAGTTTTGTACAAACCCCGATAAACAGGTTTAGGGCTACCAGACTGCTCAAGGATCCTTATACCAGTAAGGCCTGCTTTTACAATCTAAACTCACCCTTTTCAAACAAATTAGTGTTGAGCTTGTCAAAAATTAATTACCAATGTGGGCAGTAACTATATATATTTTAAAGAACGTTATTTCATACCTAGCTTGGAACTTACCAACAGATTAAGTGCTTTTAAGCGCTCTGCCGCTTCTTTAACACCTTCTGACTGGTCTATTCCTTTTTGCTCAATTTTAGAGGCAAACTGAAGTGCGCACATGGCCAACACATCCTGCTTATCCCTAACGGCATAATTTTGCTCAAATTTCTTTGCCAGCTGTTCTATATTCTTAGCTGCCTTTCTTAGCCCCTCCTCTTGCAAAGGATCTATTGTCAAGGGATATACCCTATCTGCTATAGAAAGCTTTATCTTGAGCTTCTCTGCCATATTATTCATTTACACTATTCCGAAAGTTGGGCAATACAATGGTCCAACTCCCTAATCAATGTGTTTATTTTAAGCTTAGCTTCGGTCTTATTTGTATCACTGCCCAGCATAGAACTTGCCATTTTTAGTGAATTGTACCTTTCCTGCCATTCATTCACTGAAACCCTAGTTGCTTCATGATCATTTTTTACAGAAACCAATTCTTCTTCCAATTTTATGTTTGTATTATGCAATAGCTCTAACTTATGCAACAACTTACTTATTTTATTTTCTAAAGAATCAACAATATCTACCAATTCACCCATTTGCAAATATCAATGCATTTTACACAAAGTTAACACACCTCTTTATACTTAGCAATTCTTTTTTCAATTATTCTTAAAGTTAAATTTCTACCCTCAATTTAAGAAAAATAAATGACTCCTTTGCATTATATAACACAGACTTTTTTTCAATTAGAATGGTATTAATTACATTCGTACCAATTATTTAATTTTTATGAAAGGCGTCATCTTAGGTTTTTTTTTAGTTGCATCAACATTTTATGGGCAAGCTCCATATCCCACGGATTATTTCCGTCCTCCTTTGGATATTCCAATAATTTTATCGGGAACCTTTGGCGAATTGCGGTCCAACCATTTTCATTCAGGTATAGATATAAAAACACAACAGCGTCAGGGATTACCGGTCTATGCCATTGGTGATGGCACTATTACACGGATAAAGGTTTCCGAATGGGGTTATGGTAAGGCTATGTATATTGCCCATCCAAATGGCTATACTTCGGTCTACGGCCATCTTCAAAAATTTTCGCCAGAAATAGAAGCTTACATCAAGCAGGTTCAGTACCAAAAAAAATCTTTTGAAGTAGAAATTTTTCCAGATTTTTCAGAACTTAATGTCCTAAAGGGCGAATTAATTGCCTTTACAGGAAATACTGGAGGCTCTGCTGGTCCCCACTTACATTTCGAAATAAGGAACAGCGCCTCTGAAATGCCCACAAACCCTCTCCTACATGGCCTGGAAGTAAGGGATGCTACTGACCCAACCCTATTGAGTGTTTATGCCTATCCCCTTTCGAACAACTCACAGGTAAACCAAAGTCAGGAAAAAATAAAATTAAAATACCATAGACAAAGTGATGGCACTTTTCTTGCCGACAAAGTAACCGCCCTGGGTACTATCGGTTTTGGTATAAATACCTTTGACCGTCAAGACCTGGCAGCAAACCAGAATGGGGTTTATTCCGTAAAACAAGTAGTGAACGGGAAGTTATATACCGATTACGATTTTGAAACATTCTCGTTTCCAGAAAGTCGCTATATAAACACCTTGATAGATTATGACCATTATAGTACCTTTAGGGAACGGATCCAGAAGTGTTTTAAGGACGAAAGCAATCTATTGGGCATTTACAGAACCATTTATAACGATGGGAAAATTGACGTTAGCGAAGGTTTATCCTATAATGTGGAAATTCTCATCAACGACCTGGCGGGTAATCTCACCAAATTGATTATCCCTGTGGAAGGCCAACAACAGGAAATTAAAATTCCAAAAATAGAAGAGAAAACGGACATCTATATCATTGCAAAAAAACCGAACAATTTTGATTTGGGCGGGGCAAAAGTATACTTTCCAGCGAATACCTTTTACAACAATTTTTACATCGACCTGAAAAACGGACAGGATACTGTTACCATTCACAACAGCAAGATACCAGCACATAGAAACTTTACCATAACTTTTGACGTTTCAAAATATTCCGATGAAGAAAGAAAGCAGTTATTTATTGGAAGACTGGACAATAGTAAGTCGGTAAGCTACGCCTCCACCTATAAACGGGGAACGACCTTTACTACACGCACTAGGGATTTGGGTACCTATACATTGGCAAAAGATACGGTAGCCCCTCAGATTAGACCTAAAAACTTTAAAAACAAACAGTGGCTCACCAACTATAGTTATTTAAGTTTAAACATCACTGATAATCTAAGCGGGATTGACTCATACAACGCAACACTTAACGGAGAATGGATACTCTTGGAATATGAGCCTAAAACAAATACCATAACCTATAATTTTGATGATCTTATATTGGACAAAAAACAATGTGAATTGAAAGTTGTGGTTACCGATAATGTTGGCAACAGTAATACCTTCACTAGTACTTTTTACAGAAAATGAAACCTTGAGACTTTTTAAACTATTTTTTCTGGTCTTTTTAACAGGGACAACCACCTATCTAAAGGCACAAACCGCTACCATTACAGGTGTGGTTTTTGACGAAAACAAAACACCTTTGCCCAATGTTAATATTACTTCCGATAACAAAGGAACCTTTTCAGATATAAATGGCTTTTATATATTGGAAATTGTAGCAGACCAAGAAACAAGCATAACTTTTTCCCATCTCGGCAGTGAAAGGCTGATTCTTAGAGATCTCATATTGAATACGAACGAAAATTATGAATTTAATCCCGTTCTAAAGCAGGAGGCCATACTGATCGCTGAAGTGGTAGTAACCCCTTCCGGTACTAGATATATTGAAGGAATTACTACTATTTCATCGGATATCGTCAGAAACATTCCTGGACCAAATGCAGGAGTGGAAAATATTCTGAAACTTTTGCCCGGCGTTTCCTCCAACAACGAGCTTAGCACACAATATCTGGTGCGTGGAGGTAATTATGACGAAAACCTGGTGTATGTAAACGACATTGAAATATACAGGCCTTTTCTTATTCGCTCCGGCCAACAGGAAGGGTTAAGCTTTATAAACAGTGATATGGTGGAAAATTTACAATTTTCTGCAGGTGGCTTTCAAGCCAAATACGGGGATAAACTTTCCTCGGTTCTGGACATCAGCTATAAAACCCCTGTTGCCTTCGGCCTTAAAATAAGGGCAACCTTGCTAGGTACTGCGGCTACTTTGGAAGGTGTATCAAAAAACAAAAAATTATCCAGTATAACCAGTATCAGGTCCAGGGACAACAGTCTTCTTGTAAATAGTAATAATACCAGGAGCAACTATAATCCCTCATATTTTGATATTCAACAATATACCACCTATATCTTTTCACCTAAGTTCCGGATAAGCTATCTGGGAAATCTATCGATCAACAATTATCGAAACAAGCCATTCACCAGACAGACAAATTTTGGAACACTAAACGATATAAAAACCCTAACGGTGTACTATGCAGGAAGTGAAAAAAGCCAATTCAGGACCAATCTTAATGCCCTGAAAGCGGAATACCGGCTTAACAACAAAACTACTTTTAAACTTATTTCCTCTTTATATTTTAATCGGGAACAAGAATATTCCGATGTCATATCCCAATACCAGCTCAGTGAGTTAAATTCCAACAGCGGGGACGATAATTTGGGAGAACCCGCCCCAATCAATGGATTGGCTACTCAATTCGACCGTGCTAGAAACGATCTGGATGCCAAAATTATTAATTTGGAACACAAAGGAACATATTCCAATGACGGGACCGTGATCGCATGGGGACTTAAATATGAACATACGGATATTCGTGACCAAATCAGGGAGTCGGAGTTCATAGATTCATTAGGGTATCTGGTGCGCCCTCCCAATTCTGAATTTCACCGTAATGAACCTGAAATTTCCTTCGAGGCACCTCTAATTCCCTTCCAAAGTATAATTGCCAAGAATTCGGTAAATACGGCTAAAGTATCCGGATATGTGCAATACAGCCGACAGACACAGTGGAACGGCCACAACTTCTACTATAATCTGGGCACTAGAGCCAGTTATTGGGCCGTAAAGGGAAAAAATATTGCAAAAAGCGCGCATCTTATATTTAGTCCCCGGGGCCAATTCTCCATTAAACCGAATTGGGAAAAAGATATGGTATTCAGACTATCGGGGGGAGTCTACCAGCAGCCACCCTTTTATAGGGAATTAAGGGACAACAACGGTACCGTACATCCAGAAGTAGAGGCTCAAAAATCCTATCATATAGTATTGGGAAACCAGTATAGCTTTAAATTATGGCAAAGGCCATTTACATTAATCGGGGAAGCATATGGGAAAATATTAACCAATGTAAACCCTTATACTTTGGAAGATGTGCGTATACGCTATGCCGCAAAAAATAATGCAAAGGCTTATGCCTATGGCGCTGAATTTAGGCTAAACGGTGCCTTTGTACCAGGAACAGAATCTTGGTTTAGCCTAGGGTATCTACAAACAGAGGAAAACATTGATCACCAGGGTTATGTTTCCAGACCCACAGACCAGCGCTTGAACTTTGGGATTCTTTTTCAGGATTATATGCCCGAGGTACCAGATATTAAAATGTATTTAAACCTTGTTTACAATACGGGTTTACCCGGGGGATCACCAAGCTATACTGACCCCTACCTTTATCAAAATAGATTAAGGGATTATAAACGCGCAGATTTAGGAATTTCCTATATTTTTGTGGGGGCCAATAAATCCTATGACAAAAATTCATTTTTGCGGCTTTTCAAAGAATTAAATGGAGGTTTTGAAATATTCAATTTATTTAACAATCAAAATTCCATAACCAACACCTGGGTACGGGATTTGACCAACGGACAACAATTTGCCGTGCCTAATTTTATGACCGGTCGTATTCTGAATATAAAAATAGAGATGCGATTTTAGAGCTGAAAATAGGGTAAATTTATAAACCGGAACTGTAGAATTTAGACTGTAACAATTTAGAATACACCTTAAATGATTAATTTAACGGTCGCTATTTAGAGAACAAATATTAATAGATGAAAAATATTATTGCATTCATTTTCGTGCTCATTTGCCTTGGCGCTTCGGCTCAAAAAAACATTTATGAGAGTGAAAAATTTGATGAACTGAGCCATAATCATGATAATTTGGCCATTATTCCCTTTTTGACCAATTTGGAATTGGAGGACCAGATATCCAATGAGGAATTAAAGGAACTTGAAATGAAGGAAGGCTACGCAGTGCAGGATGCCCTGGAAACCTATTTTTCAAAAAGAAAAAAGAAAAAGAAATTTTCAGTGGAGTTCCAGAATATTAAAAACACCAATGCCATTTTAAAACAGAATGGTATTTCCTATGAAAATATTGATGTTTATAGCGTAAAGGAACTGGCTGAAATTTTAGAAGTTGACGGCATAATAAGTGGCACATTGGACTTAAACGTGCTTTTATCCAAAGGTGTCCCTACAGAGTTTAGCCTACTGGATTATATTAAGGGCAGCGCCAATTACGGCAGAATAGGTGCAAAAATAAGTGATGGGACTACAGGCAAATTACTGTGGAAATACGAAAAACAAATCAATAAGAAATCGGGAAAAAACACTACCGATCTGATTGAATTGATGATGAAATTGGCTTCTAGAAAATTTCCTTATGATAGGGAACGGCCTAGAGACCGAAAAAAAGCTAATGAGAACTAAATTCTTCCAACACCTCTATTACGTAATCCAATTCTTCTTTGGTATTATATTTTGAAAAAGAAAATCGGAGAGACGGCTTTTCCATGTCCTCTGGGGATAGTATTTCGGTAAGTACGTGCGAACCAATATCACTGCCGGACTGGCATGCGCTACCCTTGGAACATGCAATACCTTTTAGATCTAGATGAAATAATAACATGAGCGCCTTTTCCGGATCAAATGGGAGCCGCACATTCACTAAGGTATAAGTGCTCCGATCCATATCTCCCGAAAGACCATTAAAGGCCACATCAGGAATTGCCATGGCTATTTTTTCTATAAAATACCTTTTTAATTCCGTTACATAAGTCCTTTCCTCTTCAAGATGTTCATAAGCGGTAATAATTGCTTCTTCCAAGCCTACAATATTATGAAAAGGCTCTGTGCCCGCCCTAAAACCCCGTTCTTGAGATCCTCCCAATAGCAATGGCTTTAAACCCGTGTTCCTTTTTATATATGCAAATCCAACCCCCTTTGGCCCATGAAATTTATGGGCGGCCGCAGTTAAAAAATGAGCTTTGTTTTTTTGTACATCCCAAGGATAATGACCTATGGACTGTACGGAATCGGAATGAAATAAGGCATTGTAATCCTCACAAAGATTGCCGATGGTCTCTATATCCAAGGTGTTTCCTATTTCATTGTTCACGTGCATCAAACTCACCAATTTTTTACTTTCATCCCTTTTCAATAGGGACTCCAAGTGGGTCAAGTCCGGATTCCCCACACTATCCAAATCCACAAATTGAAGTTCAACACCATATTCAGATGCCAAGGCTTGAGCCGTGTGCAAAACGGCGTGATGTTCTATTTTGGAAGTAATTATGGTATTAACCCCAAGATCTCTAACACTGCATCTGAGAATCATATTGTCCGCTTCGGTTCCTCCCGAAGTGAAGATTATCTCTGCAGGGTGTGCATTTAAATACTTCGCGACGGTTTTTCGAGCTTTTTCAATAGCTGTTTTGGCAGTTCTTCCAAAGCCATGTGAAGAGGAGGGATTCCCGTAGGAATTTGCCAAAGCATCTTGCATTCTTGAGATGACCTCCGGTCTAACCTGCGTGGTTGCGGCACTATCCAAATAAACCTTTTTCATTTAATTATAAATCGAATTAAAAGCTATCCCAACTCCAGGAAAGTCCGCCAAAATTACTTGAAATAAAGTTAATTTCCTGCAAAATGCTCACAAACCTCTAGGATTATAACTTATATTTCAATTAAATTTGAGGCATGAAAAATGTATTTATTATCCTTTTGTGTTTGGCCCTTTCCTCTTGCGATGACGGGAATTTACAAATTGAAACTATAAATTTTGACGATAGCGACATTCAATATTGCGGCAGTACAGTCACAACAGGCACCACCTTATTTTTTAAAATTGCGGACAGTGAAGCTTTAATACTCACTTTAGCGAGTGGCACCCTTAAAAATGAAGCATCGGAGGGTGAGGTTGAATACCCCATTTCTAGTACCACCACCCTAACATATCGCATATTTTCTGCCAATGTAACCAAAAACTATTTTTGCGATGTTATCCCAGTAACGGAACCTATGGTAATTGAAGAAATTGAGGCTCAAGGTGGATCTGTATTAATAACCACTACAGAGATTATTGATGGAGAAAACACCTCTTACGAACACACGATAAGGCTAAGCGAGATTACCTTGATCAACAGTTCCAACAATCAGCGAATCACGGACTTGAGCATCAATGATTTTGGGACGGTAACAACCCAATGATCATGGGGTATTCTGAAAAAAGTATACTTCCGTTGCCCCTAGGCCATATTTCTGATAGTCGGCATCATAGTACTTTACATTTTCGTACCGCTTGAAAAGAAAATAGAGTTCCTCCTTTAATATTCCTTCCCCTACACCGTGAATAAATACAACCTTTTGTATTTTTTTACGAACAGCAAAATCCAGTTGTCGTTTGGCCGTATCCAATTGAAGATTTAACATTTCAAAATTGGTCATACCTCTTGTGGAAGGCGTCAACTTATTAATATGTAGGTCAACTTCCATCTGCGGTGCGTTTCGCTCCTTCGTCCTTAATTTCTGATGATGTCTGTTTTTTGGTATTTCCTTTTCCGCCTTTATTCGAGCTACCTCAAAATTCGATACTTTAATGGCATTGGAGCTGGCAATTTTCAATAATTCATCTGCCGTATATCGCAATAAGAACCCGTCCTTGCTTTCTACAGTAATTTGCGAACCGTTTAATTTTACCACTACACCTTGAATAACATCATCGATGGCCTCAACTTTATCTCCAACTTTAAATTCCATTACTTATTTTCTTTTTCATTTTCCTCTTCCCTATATTGGTCACTGCTCCACAATTGTGTGGTTTTGTACAATCCGAACATTAAAAGGACAATTCCAAGGCTTAACGCATATTCCTCTTCCATAATATTGTCTCCCAACCCAGCAATTGCCGCTCCTACTATGATGAGCACTAAATAAAAAGTCCGTTTTGTTTTCATTGCCCAAAAATAATAGTAATTTTCGGTAAAGAATTATATTAGCACTTTAATTAATCCTAATGGCGATTCTCCTGGAACTGGAAAATTATATGCTGCCTTGTATGAACAAGCAGATTTTCGGTATTGAATGCCCTGGTTGTGGTTTTCAACGTTCCATTTCCTATTTGGTGGATGGTAATTTTATTGAAGCCCTAAAGATATATCCCGCCATTTACACCTTGATATTGCTGGGGGGTTTTATTGCGGCCTCTTTCATGTTCAATATTAAAAATTCCTTCAAGATTAAAATTTATCTTTTATACTTAAACGCCGGAATCATCATTGTAAGTTATTCTTATAAGATGATTCATTTAATACATTAAAATAGAATTATGGAACAACAAAAACTGCCAAACGCAACACTGATTTTAGTTTTCGGAATTATCTCTATCGTTACATGCTGCTGCTATGGAATTATTGGTTTGATATTTGGAATAATCGGACTTATTTTGGCAAACAAGGCCACCAATCTCTATGCTTTGGACCCCGGTATTTATGAAGGCTACAACAATGTGAAGTTAGGAAGAACCCTTTCCATTATAGGAATTATACTTAATATCCTAGTAGTAATCTTCTTTATTTGGATCATCACTATTATTGGCTGGGATGCCTTACAGAACGAAGAACTTATGAGGGAGCGAATGGAAGATTATTTCCAAAACCTTCAATAAATACACTTACAATCAAACAATTTTATTAAACTATTTTATGGAAAACGATCAATCTCGCCCCAAACCAAACAATTATTTGGTATTAGCAATTATCAGTACTGTTTTTTGTTGCCTAATCCCTGGCATCGTCAGTATTGTAAATGCAGCCAAGGTAAATGAGGCCTATGCCCTAGGCAATTATGATCAAGCGGAAAAAGCTTCTAAAAATGCCAAAACCTGGGCCATTGTAGGTATTGCCATAGCCGGCCTATTTTGGCTTTTATATATAGCAATATTTGGCTTTGCCATAATCGGTGGTCTAATGAGTGCGGGTGACTTCTAGAAAAATCAAAATAACGGTGACAATTATTATAGGGGTGGTATTACTTGGAATACTACTCCTATATTTTTTTATTAATCCCAGTAGTTCTTACTACTTCCCCAAATGTCCGTTTTTAACTGCCACCGGTTATTATTGTACTGGTTGCGGTAGTCAAAGGGCACTGCATGATCTGCTACACTTTAATCTATTAGGTGTTGCTCGGCATAATATCCTCTTTATTCCTGCCTTTTTATTGATTGCTTATCATTGGGCTCGTAATTACATCCCTTTAAAGAATAAAAAAACTTTGCCAGATCTAATATATCATCCCAAAACACCGATAGTACTTTTCATAATTATTGTCCTATTTACTATTCTGCGAAATATAAACATTTATCCTTTCACCCTTTTGGCACCGGGATAAAATAAAAGCCCGCTATAAAAGGAATAACGGGCCATAAATTAAAACCTATAGGTAAATTACTTTTCAAACTTCTTAAGCGTTTTTATAATAATCTCCACACACTCCAGGAGTTGTTCCTTATTTATTACCAAAGGCGGGGCGAACCGTATAATATTGCCATGGGTTGGTTTAGCCAAGAGACCGTTTTCCTTTAAGGCCAAACAAATATCCCAAGCCGTAGAACTGACTTCGGTATCATTTATCAATATGGCATTCAATAATCCTTTGCCCCTAACGGCATTTACAATGTTAGATGTTGGAATAAACTTATTGAGTTCCTCCCTAAAAGTTTCACCAAGCTGATAGGCATTTTCAGCTAGGCCTTCTTCCTTAACCACCTCGAGTGCTGCTATGCCAACAGCTGCTGCCACTGGATTTCCACCAAATGTACTTCCATGGCTACCAGGTGTTATAACTTCCATAATTTCGTCATTGGCCAGAACTGCAGAAATTGGGTAGGCACCACCGGAAAGGGCCTTTCCTAAAATCAATAAATCCGGCTTCACTTCAGGTGTCCCGCTACAATGCCTTTCCGGACAATTACAGTTACCGCAGGTTGCCAATAATTTACCAGTACGTGCTATTCCAGTCTGCACTTCATCAGCAATAAAAAGAACGTTATGCATTTTACACAACTCCTTTGCCTTTGCGAGATATCCTTCCGATGGCACATAAACTCCTGCCTCCCCTTGTATGGGTTCTACAAGGAATCCTGCAATATTTTTATTCCCTTCCAAAACCTCTTTTAACGCATTCAGATTATCATACTCAATTTTAATAAAACCTTCTGTATAGGGTCCATAATTTTTGTGGGCAACAGGATCATTTGAAAAGGAAATTATAGTAGTAGTACGCCCGTGAAAATTATTTTCGCAAACTACAATTTGTGCTTGGTTTTCAGGAACTCCTTTTTTCACATAGCCCCATTTTCTACAAATTTTTAGCGCAGTTTCCACGGCTTCTGCCCCAGTATTCATGGGCAACAGCTTGTCATACCCAAATGTTTCTGCAGCCAATTTCTCGAATTTTCCCAGCATATCATTGTAAAATGCCCTGGAAGTTAAAGTAAGCGTTTGCGCTTGCCGCATCATGGCATTCACAATTTTAGGATGACAGTGTCCCTGATTTACCGCCGAATAGGCCGATAAAAAATCATAATACCTTTTCCCTTCAACATCCCAAACAAACACTCCTTCACCCCTATTCAAAACTACGGGTAATGGATGATAATTGTGTGCTCCGAATCTTTCCTCTAATGCAATTGCATCCTTAGAAGTTAATTTTTCTAAAACTGACATAATTTTATAACTATTAAATAAAACTTAAGCAATTCCTTCTTGGGGAGAGAAATCATCCTTCTTTTGTAGAGACTGCAATTTACGAATTGTAATTTGCTTCCTAAAATATTTTATGAATTGATTTTTATTTCAGAAAAACCTGCCAATCAATCCTTTAGATCAAAACTGGCACTAACAGGATAATGATCGGACAAATACCAATTTTCCGCACCATTATGGACTTTTGCATCCAAATTTTTTGTCGACAACTCAGGTGAAACCATAATGTAATCTATTCGCTCAAGGCGTGAAACCAGTTGGTCCGAACTTTCCTTATTCACCTCCCCCAAAACCTGTCCCGGGAAACTACCCCTTTCAGCTAAACCCGCAGAATATTTTTGAACCATATCATTTAAAGGAAGCGATAAGAATTTAGAAATTACTGCATAATCAAAAGTGTCATTAACCAAATTGCCATCCAACCCTTTTCCCGCATTGGATTTTCTTAATCTATTTAATAAATCCCCATTGGGATCATATAGATCGGCATCAAATGGAGAGTGGGCGTTAAAATCCCCCAATACCACATATTTTGAGGTAGATTTGGCTATGGCATCCAATTTTCCCAATAGGATATCAGCTTCTTCCCTCCTGCGGGAAATACTTCCCGGATGAAGGTGAATTACCAAAAAGTCGATATCGTTTGTTTTGCAATGCAAAGCACCGTGATGCATTCCTTCCATTATTTTTTCTTTTACCTCTATGGGATATTTAGAGGTAAGGCCAACGGAATAGCCCGTTGTTTTCAATAAAACGGAGTAATCATGACCCCAGACTTCGGCATCTTCCTGCAATTTTTCCGGAGTATATGCACATAGTTCCTGAAGGGCAACCACATCGGGCACTTGTGCACCTATCCAGTTTTGTACTTTTTCCCTTCTTTCTTGATCCTTGCCCCAGTCATAACCATTCCATACATTATACGTGATGATTTTTAAATCGGTTTTTTTGTCTTGGGATGTCAATAACAATGGGAGCATTACAAGAATCCAAAAAATATTTCCAAATTTCATTCGTTAAGATTTATTTTAAAAACATGGCCAACGGTTCTGTCACCTCCAAAAATATTCCAACCTGCAGGGCCGTACAAATATGCCGGTTTCTTATTTATCATTAAAATTTTAGGTCGTTCAATTTTGGGATCGGGTCCATATATTCTCACTACTTTTTTAATATCGAATTCTTTATAATATGAAGGCAGAAGATCATAACCTATAGTGGCATCTTCCAAATTAAAAGTAAGTCCGTCCTTAGATTTCCACAATGTACCTCCGCCAACTATGCCTGTATTTTGACCATGGTTGTCGGTGGTCAACAAAAAAATATGATCCTGATAAGCAAAAACGGTTCCATCCTCCAATGCCCCCTTGTTCGAAGTAACGGGCTTGTCCTTAATAGTATATGGGCCCTTTAATTTATTGGCTATAGCCAGGCCATATTTTAGAATCCCATCTGTGGTTTTAGTTTTAAAGTATAGGTAGTATTTCCCATTTACTTCCAATAAGGCGGGATTGGCCACTCCCATACTGGATTTATAATTCCATTTTAATGGATTGTCAGCATCCAATATCATTCCGTCCTTTCCCACTTTTTTCCATGGACCCGAAGGAGATTTTGCAATTGCCATTCCAATGCGCTGATTACTTGGATGTGGTGGTTGTAGATAATTAGTATTAGCTATATACAACAACACAAAGTAATTGCCCACTTTCTTTATCTCTGGATTGTGTGGCGCATATTTATCCCAAGTATCCCTTCCCGTACCTTTTATGGCAACATCGGAAAAAGCAAAAGGCCCTTCAGGGGAATCGGAAACGTAGTGCGCTATTTCAGAAGATTTCCTCCAGGCTGGATCAACATTCTTTTCTGGCCATCGAGCTACGAACAAGTGCGTTCTTCCATCCTCATCCTGAATTGGCGCACAGCCCCAAATAGTATAAAGATCATCTTGAACCGCCACTCCTTTAAATTCTAAATTTTGGGCGATAAAAGATAAGGGCATTTGTAGGGACTTGTCTTGGGCGCTACCCGCTTCGACAACCAAGATTATGTAGAATACAAATAATTTTAAAATGTACTTCATTTTATTCACATTAATCAGTATACTTTTAAATCAGCGCTAATTCCCGGCTGATGTGGTGTTTTATATCTGCCGTCCACTATAGATACGGGAAACTTGAAATATTCCTGTAAATGTGGAATATGTTCCAACAAAAGAGCAGGGTGTCCTAAGGAAATATGGTTAAATAGTACCAAATGCTGATGGATCTGCCCCATATCCCCTACATGCGGGACAACCGGGATATTGTATTTTCTGGACAAAAGGCTGATCAGGATAAATTCAGATATTCCCCCCACCCTTACGGCATCTACCTGATTGAAAGCCATACTTCCCGATCGTATAAAATTCTTAAAGGTAATTTTATTGGGCACATGTTCACCTAAGGCAAGTTTCACATCTACCGCCTTGGCCAAATCTACATGGGCCTGTACATCATCAGGGTGGGTTGGTTCTTCTATCCAATACGGATCTAATTCCTTTAGCTTTTTACAAATGGATATGGCTTGTGGTAAATTCCATTGTTGATTGGCATCGAACATGATCGTAGCCTTGTCCCCGGCAATTTTCCGAACCAAAGAAGCTCTTCGGACATCCCTTTCCCATTCCTTAGAGCCCACTTTTAGCTTCATAGCCGTAAATCCCTTATCCAAAGCTTTTTTAATATTGGTTTCCACTTGTTCATCCGAATAATTAAACCAACCTATTGAGGTATCATACCCAGGATATCCCAAATCCACAATCACCTTTCGGTCTTCCTTGCCTTGCTCTTGCGCCACCAGTAGGGATATTGCCTCATCTTTTGTTAAAACATCCTCATAATACGAGAAATCCAAAGTATTAACCAGTTCCTCGTGAGAAAGATCGATCAATAATTTCCACAAGGGAATCCCTTTGGATTTAGCCCAAAGATCATAACAGGCATTGACCACGGATGCCAAGGCCAAATGGACCACCCCCTTATGGGGTCCCAACCATCTAAAATTAGGGTCGTCCGCCATTGCTTTGTAAGTTGCGCCGAAATTGGCCATCAATTCATTAATTTCCTTTCCTTCTATGTGTTTTACCAAATAGTTGATGGCATCACAGACCAATTTATTACCTGTTCCCAAGGTAAAAGCAAGTCCCACTCCTTCCAAATTACTATCGGTTTGTAATTTACAAACGGCATAGGCATAAATAGGCGTTGTGTGAATAGCATCCGAACCTGCACCATTCTTAAGATGGTACTGAATATCATTGGAATAGCCTTTTTTAATTACAATTGTTTTAATCATAAATCATTATAGTTACTGTTACTTGCCAAAACACTTTAAAATCATTCTGAAAACAACCATAATTATGATTTGGTAAGATTTCAAAAGGTTATAATTGTTTGATTAATAGCTCATGCGTTCTATCGGTGAAATTGCCAATGCAGGTTTATTTAATTCCAGGACTATTACCGAGGCCACCTCATCGGGTAAATTGTCTGGCAGATTAATCGTAATCGTGGTTTTATTTTTAACTATCACCACCTCTTGATTGTCTTGAAGAAAATAGGCCTTATTAATTTTCACATCTTTCGGAAATGGCAACTCTATTTTAGTTCTTTTAGGGTTGAACAAGTGTAGGAATATTTTGCTGTCCTTTCTGGTACTAACCATGTAATCAGTAGGTAAATATGGGCCACCACGGGTGCCATAGACGGCATCCCCATTTCTATTTAACCAGTCCCCGATTTCCTTCAAACGATCCATCTGTCTTTTCTCTATTCTACCATCTGCCATGGGTCCCACATTAAAAAGTAAGTTCCCATCCCCACCTACAGTTTGTAAAAGTGTTTGGATACATTCCTCTTTAGTCTTAATCTTATCGTTCGCTTTCCATGCCCATTGTGTAGCTATGGTCATACAGGTTTCCCAAGGTGTCTCCATATTAAATGCGCCCACTTGTTGTTCAGGGGTGGCATAATCTCCGGCGTACTGGGCACTCTTCATAGTTCCTTCCATTCCAACCCGACCCTTATCTACCCTATTGTTGATTAATATATCCTCTTTCAATCCCCTTAGGTAAGCATATAAGTCCATTCCCATCTGGTGGGACCATACCCATTCCCATTCTCCATCGAACCAAATAAAGGCAGGGTCATAATCTTCAATCAATTCTTTCAACTGATTTTTCATAAACAGGATATAGCGTTCCATCCGAGCTTTGGTTTGGGCGTCCTTAAAATCCCTTTCTACATGAAATTGATAATCCTCGGCAGGATAAACCACGGGATTATCTGGATGATACCAGTCTGCAATGGAATAGTAGGTCCCGAACACTATGCCTTGTTTTTTGCACTCCTCCACCAAATCTTTTATAATGCCCTTTCCGTAAGGTGTACTACCCATATCATAATCCGTATATTGACTATCCCAAAGGGAAAATCCATCATGATGTTTTGAGGTCAGCACAATATATTTCATCCCTGCTTCCTTGGCTGTTTTCACCCATTCCGCCGCATTGAACAAAACGGGGTCAAATTCCTTGTACAGCTCGTCGTACTCTTCTTTGGGCACTTGTTTACCCCTGGACCAACCTATTTCTGTCCCCCTTAAACTAACAGGTCCCCAATGAATAAACATCCCGAAACGCATGTCCTGAAAAGATTTTAGCGCTTCCTTATTGGTCAATAAGTCCGGATAGGCCTCACCCCCGCCCAAGGATTGCGCATTTAAATTAAGGACAAAAATCAGGCCTAGGATTGTAGCAACATTTTTGAAATAAATTTTCATTTCGTATCTGATTTGATTATTAATTTTATTATTATTCGATAACAACTTCCAATGGAATCTGTACATTAAAAGAACTGCCATCATTTTTAGGATTTACATTGCCCAAAGCGGATGCGGCATACAAATACTGGGGAATGCCATCCTTGGTCAATAACAATTGAGGGCGTTCCAATCTATCGACCTCTATGACCGATCCGTCCAACAAACGTAATTTCCGTTCCATGAAAAGCGGATTTTGGTTTAAATCCCAATTTATACCATCTGCCGAAGTTAAAAGTGCCAATGTCTTTTTATACCCGGTTAGTCTTCCGGAAAAATCCTTTACTATCGCCATAAATTGTTGAAGCTTCTTGGAGTACCAAACGTAGGGGTCTTCGGTACTTGCCAAAGTACCATCGGGCATTCTAACATCAAAAACGAAACGGTCCAAAGGCATAAAAGGACCCTTTGGGTCATCGCCAATAGCCACACCATGAACACCCTTCCATTGAGGTTCATAAATATTACCCTTAAAATACAGCATATACTTTTGGGTAAGAGGGTTGTAATCTACTGAGGGGTTTACTGCTATAATATTATCTGGTTTTGCCACCGTACCTGTGGGTGACCCATCAACAATATTATCTGGTTTTACCCTGGTTCGTGGTCTTAACAGAGGTTGTTTTGGACGACTAAAATTCCCTGAAAGCAATTCTTTAAAGTTGTTGAATTCCAAGACTCCAATACATAGGGATTGTTGTACCCTTGCACGTTGGTCCAAATTTTCACCTGTGGACCCCTTGGCCTGTTCCCCTGGGTCTCTTGCCCCTATATAGTACAGATAGTACTTCCCATTAAATTTTTTGATGTGGGGATTGTGTACCATTTGGGCATCCCAGGACAAATTGTCCCCTTGGTAGCGAGTGCCTTTTAGAACAATTTTTTGAAACTTAAAATCCTTATCCGGATAATCGGAAACAGCATAACCTATTTTAGATTGTAGTACCCAATCCTTGACAAAACTACCACCTTCCGTACCGCTTTCCCAAAGAGAAAACAGCATATGGTACTTGCCGTCGTCACCTTTAATTACACTAGCTCCCCAAACAAAATAATTTGGAATTTGAAATATGGAGGCCCCCATGATTTCGTTGGGACAAACCAGCGCATCCACCTTTTTAGCATCAATTTTCCCAGGAATGACCTTTAAGCTTTGAGCATTACAAAAAAAGGCATTGGTCATACAAAGCACAACAAACACCAATTTGCAATATGTAAGGATCACATTCATTTTAATAAGGCCTATATTTTGTAGAGTTGTAGCACTTTGTTCTTTACTTTATCCTGAATTGATTGATAAATGCCCTATTTTGATCCATATTGGATTCCCAAATCATTAGTTCTAATCTCCTTTAATTTCTCCCGCAATGTTTCTTGCATTTCAATCACTATTTCCTCATACTTGGGATTGTGTGCCAAGTTATTGTATTGTTTGCTATCGTATTCCATATCAAAAAGTTCCATTCCCGATCCAGCATCTTCATCGTACTGTATAAATGCCCATTTGTGGTTACGCAACAAAAAGGTCTTACCCCCTTGACTCACTGAAAATGCATACTCCCTTACTTTGGTTTTAGGATTATCCAAAGTTTTTACAAGGCTTTTACCCTGTAATTGGCTGGAAGCTTTTATCCCGGCCAATTCCGCTAGGGTGGGATACAAATCCAAAAGTTCCGAAAAGGAATTACAAACGGCTGGTGACTTGCCCGGAACCTTTATCACCAAAGGTACCCGGACCGATTCCTCATGAAGGCTTACCTTCATCCAGAAGCGGTGTTCCCCCAAATGAAAACCATGATCGGAGGTAAAAACAACAATGGTGCTTTCATCCAATCCTTCTTCTTTTAGTGTCTTTAATATCCTTCCTACCTGTGCGTCCATATAGGCGACTGAAGCATAATACCCGGCTACCGCCTTTTTTTCCTGTTCTTCGGACATTTCACCATTTACACTGGTAACGTAGTTAATTCCACGGGCGGGAATGTCGTCCCAATCGTTTTCAACTTTTGGCGGCAATACCATTTGGTCATGTGGATAAGGTTCAAAATACTTTCTTGGAGCAACAAAAGGAACATGGGGCCTTACAAGTCCCACCGCAAGAAAGAATGGATTATTTTTATGTTGTTTAATAAGTTCGATTGCTTTTTCAGCCGTTTTCCCATCGGAATGCACCAAATCATCTCCGTCTGCCTTTACTATGGTCATAACGTTACCGCCTTTTCTAGGTTTAAGGCCATAAGGATTATTTTGCACCAATTCGGCCTCTCCCTCGGCGGTCCATTCCGGTCCCTGACTGTTAAAGCGTTCTGTCCAGGATGCCTCATCATCCTGTCCGTTGGATCCTGTTTCAATATCTATGGGCACCCCCATATGATAAATTTTGCTTACCCTCGCTGTATAATACCCATTATCCTTAAACAATTGTGAAAGTGATTTACGTGATGGTCCAACATTTTCCCTACCGCTGACATATCCATAAGTGTTGGTTGCATTGGGATAGTAGCCAAACATTAAAGAAGCCCTAGAAGGACCACAGACTGGGTATTGGGAGTAGGCCCTTGTATATCTCGTGCCCTCGGCTGCCAATTGATCAATATTAGGGGTGCTGGAATCCTGATTTTCATAAGATGAAATTGCCGTAGCTGTTAAATCATCCGCAATAATGAACAACACATTTTGCTTTTTGTTTCCACTCTTTTTTTTAACCTTATTGTTCTGGGCTTCACCCATAAAAAAACATAAAATGGATAGGCAAAAAAGTAATTTTCTCATTTTTAACTATTCTATTAAATTAAAATTCATTCCTCCCACATTACTGGAAGTATACATTAATTCTACCAACTGCATTGTTACAAAAGCATCTTCGGTCGAATTTAACAAAGCTTGGCTTTGATTTATATAGTGATTTTGCAAACTGGCCATTGTACCCATAAAAGCATGTGGAAACCATCCGCCCTTTAGTGGCAATTCCTTCCATTTAGTTGATTCCTGGCCTAAAATAACGTATTCAAATGTGGGGGGCACCCCTTTAGGGTAATCTATGGAAACGCCTATTTTTATTTTGATGGCACCTTTGGTCCCTTCAAATTTTACATAAGATTGCTGCTTTTCCCTTCCAAATTCATGACCGTGATTGGTCATAATCCTCGCTTGGGTATACTCGTCATAATCCAATATCATGGAAGTACGGGTAGAAGCCAATTCCGGCATTTTGGGATGCCTGACCGTACTAGCGTACACCTTTTTAGGATTTCCAAGAAATGTGCGCACCAAATCCACATAATGAATACTGTGATACAAAATTTCTACTCGGGGCAGGTCATACAAAAAATTCCATAAATGCCATGGTGTAAAGACATTTACCAGAACCTCCATATCATATACCTCCCCTATCAATCCCTTTTCTATCATTTCCTTGGCTGCAACCATATAAGGGGCGTACCGCAATTGAAAATTTACTGCCGAAACCAAATGTTTTCGTCTACAAATGTCGATTATTTCTTGAGCCTGTTGAAGATTCTCTCCCATAGGCTTTTGAATGAGGACCGCTGCTCCATCTGGTAACTGCTCCAAAATATTGGCAATATGGGCTGCAGGAACTGCCAAATCAAATATGGCATTATATTTCTGTCCCGTCCCAATTGCCTTTTCCAAAGTTTCAAAAACCTCCCCAATAATACCGAAGTTCTTTTTTAAATTTTGGGCCTTTTCCAAATCTATATCAAAAATTCCCTGTACTAAAAATCCTGCAATGGCATAAGCGGGCAAATGGGCATCCTTGACTATGCCCCCTGCACCAATAATTATAATTGGTAAGGGCTTATTAGGTAAAATAGGTAATTGCTGTAAATTTATTTTATCCTCCATCCTCAATGGTTACTATATCCTTGTTCCTTATACAGATTTAGCCTTGATGTAAGTTCTATTACAATTTCCGGATATTGTTCATATAGATTTATTTTCTCTTCCTGGTCCTCTTTAATATTGTAAAGTTGTCCTAGGGGAGACTCATTACTATCTTCATTTTCGGGAGTTTTACTCCAGCCACCCGAACCTTGGCCCAAAATTAATTTCCAAGCCCCCTTTCTAATGGAGAACATGCCGTTTATAGAATGGTGGACAATATCCTTACGCACTGGTTCCAAACTATTCCCAAGAAGCACTTTACCAAAATCCATACTATCCTCATAATGCTTATCCTTTTCCGAGTTTCCTACAATGCTGGCAAATGTTGCCATAAGGTCTGTCAACCCTAATAATTGGTCGGTCACTTTTCCCTTGCCAATTTGTTTTGGCCATGATACTATAAACGGAACCCGATGTCCGCCTTCCCAAATGTCCGATTTTAACCCCCTGAAGGGTCGACTTGGATCGTGATCATATTTTTTTACAGATCCAACAGTACCACCCATATTTGTGCCATCCCTTTGCGGAGATCCGTTGTCAGAAGTAAAAACCAATATTGTATTATCCAATTGACCGGAGCGTTTCAAGGCATCAACAATCTGCCCCACTGCCCAATCCACTTCGTAGACAAAATCTCCATACCTTCCCGCCTTACTTTTACCGATAAATTGAGCTGTTGGGGCAATTGGTGTATGTGGAGCGGTTAGAGCAAAATACAAAAAAAATGGTTGATCGTTTTCCCCTTGGCTTTCAATATATTCCACCGATTTTTTTGTGATACGAGGCATAACCTGTGTTAAATCCCAACCTTTGGCCATTGGTCCAGGACCTCCATAAACCGTGTCCGGTTTTATTATATCTGGAATTGCCATCAGGGAATTATTTTCAAAAAAAGTATAGGGAGGGAAATTAGGTACGTCATCGCCAAAATAATAGTCAAACCCGGCTTCTAAGGGTCCTCCTCCCAAGGGTTGGGCAAAATCGATATCCTTCCACAAATCATTTCTGCCCTTTAGTCCATAATCCCCAATTGCCATGGTGTCATTTACATAACCCTCATTTTTGGAGGGCCATCGCCATCCCAGGTGCCATTTTCCAATACATGCCGTTTGGTATCCATTTTTCTTCAACATTTTAGGCATTGTCTCCCGATCATTTTCTATTAAAGGTCTGTCCCATGCCCATAGGACACTTTTTTTAAGTTCAGTCCGCCAAGCATATCTTCCTGTAAGAAGACCATATCGAGTGGGTGTACATACGCTACTTGGAGTGTGCGCATCCGTGAATCGAATACCATTGACTGCAAGCGCATTTATATTAGGAGTAGGGATTTTAGACTGATCGTTATATACCTCTGTATCACCGTACCCTAGGTCATCAGCTAGAATAACAATAATATTTGGCTTTTTACTTGAATTTTCTCCCGCTTTGTTTTTACAGGAAATAAATCCACAGACTAGGATAACTATAAAAAACTTGATAATTGCCGATCGGATGAACGGGAATATCACCTTTTGCTCCTTATTATTCTGGTCTTTATCCATGTGCTGCTATAATTTTTTTCGATATTGATCAATATACAGTCCCATTTTGTCAAATGGAAGGGCCTCAAATCCAGGAATTTTATTAAACACTTCAGAGTCTGTCCTAAGATTGAAATTCTCGTTTTTGTAATCGACAAATCCCGGATCTCCATCAGTTCGGTAATTGTGTTCATCATAGCATTGAGCGTGCTCTCCCCCTACTAAATGTAGTGGGTTTTCGGGCCCTCCAACAATTAGATTTCGAGTCAATTCATTACGTCTTGCCCGCATTCCTTCCCATTCCTTGCCATCCACAATAGGGTTAAGATAATCAAGTAACTCAGGGTATTTTTCAGAATATGGGCTCTCGGTGATGTTTACATTTGTCAAAAGACGCCTTCTTAAAAGTCCGTCTTCCCCAAACATTAAAGGCCCCCCTCCACTATACCAGGTATAATAATGTGCGGATATTTCGGCCGTGTAGGCAATAGGTTTGATCACTATATTGTTCACCATTCTTAAATCCCAGCCACTGTTCGTGAATAATATGCCATGCTTTGTGTTCATCTTATAAAAAACATTGCCAAATACCAATACGTCTGTGCTGGAATCATCACAATAAATCCCCATATTCATTCTATTAGGGTTGCCACAGTGGTGAAAATAATTGTACCGAACAATATTTCCCCTGTCACTGGGATCCCTGCCTATATACCAAGGCGATGTATCATCGGAATTCAAGGTTACATGATGAATGTCGTTATACTCAAAGAGATGTTCATTTCCATGGACATATATCCCCTGCCATTCTGAATTGAATATTTCGCAGTTGGCTATTCTATTCCCACAACCATCAATGTTTATTCCCGACCAGAGAAATTTATTTCGCCTATTGTAATCGTGGACCTTGCAATTTTCCACATAATTATTTCCAGGAATTAATTTCCGCTTACTTCCCCCGCTCAAATATATCCCTCCGCTGCCAGTATTGTATACATCACAACTCAAAATACCATGATTGGAGCCAGCATTTCGATCCCATGCTGTGTATTTATAGATATGGCCTTGAAGATTCCCTATTTGCCCTGAAACAGGCACTCCCTCATAATCGTCATGGGTAACAAATGGAAAAGTTTGTTGTGCCCCCTGACCCATAAAAATGCCACTGGTTCCAACATTTCTGATAGTGCAGCCGGCGATAAGGTTGTTTGTTCCCCTTTCCATATAGATACCTATTCCCCTTCCAACTTCAACCGTTAGGTCCCTAATGGTAACATAACTTGCACCTTCCAAACTTATAATAGGGTCCTCCAAAATGGAAACCATTACAGAGCTTTTTTTAATATCATTTGGAGGCCAGAAATATAGTGTGCCCGATTCTTTATCAACATACCACTCTCCGGGGCTATCCAATTCATCAAGTATATTATATGCCACGTAGTGCTGAAAATCCCGCCCACTGGCCACTCCATATAAGGATGGCATAGCTAGTTTAATCTGTTTCTTTTGAGCATCGATTGACTCAACTAAAATGTTGTCGTCTGCAAATCCATAATTGAACGAACCCTGAAACCAAATATCGTTCTGATCTGCCCAGATGGCATGTCTTGGATCTGTATATTCAAATAAGCCACCTCTATTGCTATAGTCTCCATTTCTGGGGACCGATCCGGCATCTAGAACTTTACCTATTTTAATATATCCTTCGTTTGGATATCGTGCCAGAACCATAGCCTCATTATTAAAGAATACTTCTATTTGCGCAGGGACTACGGACATGGCATGACCGTACTGTTTTATCTGCCCAAAATCACTAATACCTAGCGCCTTCAGATTGACTTGTAATACATTTTGGATAGCATTTTTAGACAGTCTGTCAAGAATTGCCCTATTGGTAACCTTCTCAAATTTTTCAACTGGAATGCTTTTACCGCCAGTGACACTTACAGCCTCATTCGGCAATGTTCGCCAAACAATGGGAGCATCGGGATTACCAGAATCATTCCCATTAAGAATGAATGGTTCGGTCCGATCATATTGCCCAGTCCCTATCCACACTGTTATTCCTCCTTTTGGCAGATCATTTATGGCTTTGTACTGTCGGACTAAATTACGTGCCGCTTCCAATGTGGCAACGGGTTTGGTTTTCGTACCTATATTAGTATCGTTACCGCTAGGACTAACATAAACATCCTGGGGAAATACATTTAGAATCAGAAATAAAGTGCAAATGGCAGTTGCCATCAATTTTAGTTTCATTCGTACTTTTTTAAGGTATTGATCAAATCTTTTTCCCTAATGGAGGGAGTCACTACCAATCGTGTAATTTCCCCGTTTTTTAATGTGGCTTCGATGGTTGTATTTTTCGGGGCAAAAATTTTAAAATCTACATTCCAATTTTTAGGCCATGCAGGGAAAAGGTAAATTTTATCACCCTCGTATTGAGCCAACATCCTTTGCAGGGCAGTCATTGCAACTGTGCCATGGCACTGGTCTGGCGTCCAATCATAATTTGGGCCCCACATTGTGGGAAAACGATAATGGGTTGTACTTGCATTAAAATTTTGGGAAGTTAATTCCGCTGCTTCATCAGTTAGTCCTAGATAGGCTGCTTTAATAGCATTTTGTTGCCATCCACCTGTTTGTTTTATAGCCCGCTGATCAAAAGTTTTCCTTGCCAATTCGATATTTTCCTTGCCTATACCAAATGCCCTGTAAGGAAAGATGGCGTATAACTCCGGATTTTCAATATTCTGTTTACCGCTGTACTCATAAGCCGGAGCCAATAATTTTTCCCCATCAACTATACGGGTCGGAATTTCAGGTAATTCACTGATCAATCTCCTATATTGCTTTCTTTGGGATTTGCTTGTCAAATTTTCCGGCAATCTTAATAATTCTGTACACACCTTATTTATTCCAACAATTTCCGGCAAAGGGTTTACAGCAGTATTGTAGGTTTCCAACGCCATGGCTGGGTCAAAGAGAATTTTTCCATTTTTATCGCGTCCCCAATGTTGGTCGTAAAAGTCAACAATCTCGGTTACCACCGGAAGAATGGTCTCTTTTAGTAATTTTTCATCTTGGGTAAAGGAAAAATAGTCAAGCGCCATTAATGAAATTTCCAGACCGCTTTGCCAGTAATGCCTGATAAACCTATTTTCAGTTGTACCCAATGGCAATGTTGACCTGTCCCTGCCGTAATTGGAGTCGGTATACGCTCCCCAAAAATACATGGTTTCGGGAAAGAATGCCCCTTTGTGCCCATAATATATTTTGGTTGCCTCTTTACGAACTTCGAGTGCATCCCTATACATTTTAAAAAGCGGTAGCATCATGTCAAAATCACCAGCTTCCAACATCGACCAATACGGTAAACGGGTATTTTGCCACCAATATGGGCCGCCCCACTGTCTGTAATCGGCATCAAAACCTCCAAATCTATTATCCATGCTTTTGGTGTCAACGGTAAATATTGAACCGTTGAATTTAATTGGGGAATTTCCCCGACCTGAGCAGGCATTCATGTACCGTTGCAAGGCATAGCCCCGGGAAACATTAAACACTTTCTCCCTTTCCTTGATATCGTCAGTGGACAAGTGAATAAAACTACGGTTCCAGAAAGAATGCCACCAGCTTTTATGTTCGGTAAATCTTTCGGCGCGGGATAACAGTTCTATGTTTTTTGCACTTTGCCAGATTTGTTGAGTCCAGTCGTTTTGCGTTTTGGACTGATCTGTTAAAGCATATACCGAGACAGAAAATTGTTTTATTGCAAGAGCTGACTTAAGCCTATCATTTTCCAATTTGGTCAATTCCTTGGAACGAATCAATCCACCAAATGTACGATGAAGCAAAGGATCGTTATTTTGTTTCGAATACTGCCCTAACCCCTGTAATTGCAAATTATCCTTCCAAATGGATCTGTTGTTCCTGTGCATCCAGATAATGTCATCCTTATTTTCCAGTACAGAATCCTTCTCCACAAAAACATCTGGGCCACCATGTATACCATAGGCAGAGTGTATTTCGTTTATTTCGGTAATTTGCCTGCGTTCTGTGCGCCATGGCTCTGTTGATACTGTTGCAGAAATTGGAATTTCACTTTTAACATCCAACTCCACCACAGGATGATTGGCATCAATCCAAACATCAATGGATACCAATTCACCTTTCGATCCCGCTTCTATATGCACTACACCATCCTTAAGTATCAATTCCTGCAAAAACGGCAACCCAGTTTTAAATGGATTTGGCGACAAGGACAGTCTTACTTTCCCCAATTTCAGCAATCTGGCATTTTCACTCCAGGCATCGGTTTTTGAAAGATAGAACAGTAAATCCCCGTTTTCCTCCACCCATAGGTTTATTCCAATATCCCCGTTTCCAAGTGGCATTGATCCCATGGAATTTGCAGAAGGACTAAGCCAAGCAACATTGTAATCGGACAGTGTTGGCAATTCTGATGATTCTTTTAATCCTCTTTTGATAAGCCCAATACTCTGATTTGCCATCAACTCATAACCGCCTTCAAGCCAATGAAATCGGTCAAGCTTTGCCAAATACAACTTATTTGAAACCAAACCATACAAATCATTTATGGTGATATTATATTTCTTCATTATATCGGCTGCCCATTTATTGCGTTGAGTTATGGTTGGATTAATTTCCATATTCAGCTCCGCATTGTCCTGTTCGGTAACAGGGGTAGTACTTGCCCAAATCAACTTTGCTCCCTTCGCGTTTTCTATAAGGGTTTGTACATATTTTTCAAGCAGTGGAACATACTCATCATCTTTTATGCGTCCTTTTGGCCAGCCATGCAGTCCAATATTAAATTGGATTACATCGTATTGGTTGGTAGAAAGAACTAACTTAAGGTCAGTAAAAAGATACTCGCTATTTAAATGTTTTGGAGTGAGCCAGTAATCTACATTAGCATTTTCATTCAGACTATCGATAACAATTTGGTGAAAACCATTCATGACCGAATCACCTATGAGCAAAACATTTTTTAGACTTTCGTTTTTTTCGTTGGAAGGATAAAACCTCCATGGGCCACCCTCTGAATGTAATCCAAGCTGCGCATCCGTCTGTGCATTAACAAGACCACTTAGTAAAACCAATACTGAAAGTAAAATAACAAACGAAAAAAATTTCATGCTTTGTTTTTACGCCTTAATAGAATATTGAATATAATAACAACATGACCAACACCAGCAAAAGACTTAAATAATTAATTAATTTTGATGACTTGCTTACCTTAATATAAAATTCCTCAGGAATACATTGTGTACTTTTATCAAAGTAGGATATAAGGAAGTATATGACCGTGGATATTATAAAAAACAAATAGGTTTGTCGGAGCCAGTTAATGCCCAAACCCTGTGGATTGGAAATATAGTTTTCCAGACCCTTTACAACCATGTACTTTTCTATATAAAAGACCGTGGCCGCGAATAAACTCCCCCCCAACAAGGTGTAAAACGAGGCACTGGCAGTTCCTTTTTTTGTTAGAATTCCCCAAACAAAAACCGTTACTATTGAGGGTGCAAATATGGAGAACATTTGATTGATCAACTCGAAAATCCCCCCCAAATCACCCAAAAAAGGTGACCATGCAACTGCTAACAACAAAACTATAACACCCGTAATTCTGCCAATTCTAATTTTTGAACTATCGGATAGATCGGTCTTTAATCTATCAAAAACATCATAAACTATTAAGGTGGAGCAACTGTTCAAGGCCGCCGCCACACTGCTCATTACGGCAGCTAACAAAGCCGCCACCATAAGTCCTTTTAAGCCAATGGGCATTAGGTTTACGATCATGACCGGAAGTACACTTTTGGTATCGCTCCCAATTTGATCCTGAAAAAGTGCTACCGCCAAAATACCGGGAACCACCATTATAAACACTGGCAAAATCTTAAGAAAACCTGCGAAAAGGGCACCAAGTTTAGCCTGCTTCTCTGACTTAGCTCCCAAAACCCTTTGAACAATAGTTTGGTCTGTACACCAATACCAAATACCCAATACCAAATGTCCGAAAAGCATATCCAAAAAAGTAAATCCCTTTTTTGCCGAATCGAAATTAACTGCCTTTAGGCGATCGGGATCTACCGCCTCCTTTAGTGCGCTATACGAATCAACCCCAACTTCAGGCAATTGCCAAATTGCCAAAAGGGTTATGGTCAGGGACCCAAGTATCAACACCACTGTTTGTACCGCTTCAGTCACGACCACGGAGGTTAACCCCCCAATAATGGTATAGACGCCAGTAGCCAACGCTATTACAATAATTGAGGTCCAGATATTTAATCCAAAAATACTTTCGAAAACTACGGCACCTGCATAAAAACTCACGCCAATATGCATAAACAGGGCGGCCATGATACTAAAAATCGCCAATATTACCCTGGATCGGGAATCGTAGCGTTTTTCCAGGAACTCTGGCAAGGTGGTTATTTTGGTACGTAGATAAAATGGTATGAAAACAAAGGCCAAAATAATAAGTTCAAAAGCTGAAAACCACTCAAAATTCCCCCATACAATACCATCTATAAAACCTGACTCTGCCAAGCCCACTAAATGGACAGTGGAAATATTGGAAGCAAAAAGTGAAGCTCCAATAACAGACCATGTCAAGGATTTCCCAGCTAAAAAATATCCATCACTGGTGCCTTTCTTTTTCCTACCGTACCATAAACCTACGGCGACTATAGCCAAAATGTAAATTATTACAACCAGTAAATCGATAGTAGAAATTGACTTCATTATTTTTGGTTTGAATCGAGATTAAGTTTCCTATAGGCTGTTAAACCCTTGGAAGTCATATGTGGCAATAACAGGTCCCAAATATAAGTTGTCAAGGTACTATTTGCTGTAAAAGCAGAATATGGTAAAACCTCATTTTGTGACTTCCAGAAAGTTATAATAATTCTTATCGTATGCTGCAATCGCATATAAATCCCTTCCTTTAATTCCGATTTAAAATATCCATATTCCAAAAATCTTCTGAAAAAAAGGGACATCTGCTCTCTTCGGATTTGAAATGTCTTCTTCAACAAACTGTCTACCTTCTTAAAGTTTCTAGAGATTTCCAGAACATCGAGATTAAAAAACGAGTATTTATCATGAAAGGATTCCAAATTCTGCAATAAATCATTGAAGTGCATAAACGGATCACCAATATCGACCTTTTCCTCATAAACCTCAGAAATATCCTTCCTCATTTGCTTATATATTGCCATTAGCAAAGCTTCCTTGTTCTTATAATGATATTCTAAATTACCATGGCTCATGCCAAGGGAATCGGCCAGGTCCCTACTTGTTACATTGGTAACTCCTTGAGCGTTATAAGCCGCTATTGCCCGAAGTATAATTTTCTGTTTAGTTTTCAAAGCCAGAAGATTTATTCCCAAATATAAATAAGTTAGGGCAAATGCCCTAGTAATTATTTTGATAAAAATATAGAATCGTAAGATTGACAACAAGACTCTGTTAAAAAGCTACATAAATCCTAAAAAATTCTCCTATTTTTGCGCCATGCGCAGAAAGAATACAAGACAAGTTTTTGAAAATGTTGAAGTGGTGGATGCTGGAGCCAAAGGAAAAACTATTGGAAAGGCACCCGACGGCAGGATTATTTTCTTGACCAATACCGTACCAGGTGATGTTGTCGACGTTGAAACCACTAAAAAAAGAAAAGCCTATTTTGAAGGGATTGCAACTAAATTCCATACTTTTTCGGACAAAAGGACTACTCCTGTTTGTGAACATTTTGGAGTTTGTGGCGGCTGTAAATGGCAGGATATGGGCTACGAGCACCAGCTATTTTATAAACAAAAAGAAGTAGAAAACAATCTTCGTAGAATTGGTCATTTGGAATTGCCCAAAACCAATACGATCATAGGGTCAACTAAACAGTACTTCTATAGGAACAAGATGGAATTTTCCTTTTCGGACAGTAGGTGGTTAACCTTGGAGGAAATAAACTCCGGCAAGGAAATCGAGGATAAAAATGCATTGGGATTTCACATTCCTGGCATGTGGGATAAAATATTGGACATTAAAAAATGTCATTTACAAGAGGACCCCTCCAATGCCATTAGATTGGAAATTAAGGAATTTGCCATCAAAAACGGACTGACTTTCTTTAACCCTAGAAATCAATGGGGCATGCTCCGTACTGTGATGATCCGTACTTCCTCTACGGGTGAAATTATGGTCATGGTTCAGTTTTACGAGGACCATATGGAAAAGCGGGAATTGTTGATGAACCATTTATCAGCAACCTTTCCAGAGATTACCGCCTTATTATATGTGATCAATCAAAAACAAAACGACACCATATATGACCAAGAAATCATATGCCATTCTGGTCGCGATCATATTTTTGAGGAAATGGAAGGGTTACAGTTTAAAATAAATGCCAAATCATTTTATCAAACCAACTCTGACCAAGCCTATGAACTTTATAAGGTAACCCGTGATTTTGCCGAACTTAACGGGACTGAATTGGTTTATGACCTTTATACCGGTACAGGCACCATTGCACAATTTGTGGCTAAAAAGGCCAAAAAGGTCGTAGGTATAGAGGCCGTTCCAGAAGCCATTGCCGATGCCAAAGCCAATGCCAAAAGAAATAAAATTGACAATGTAGATTTCTTTGTAGGTGATATGAAGAATGTCTTTAATCCCAGTTTTATTAAGGAACACGGGAAACCCGACCTAATTATAACCGATCCACCGAGAGATGGCATGCATGCAGCCGTTGTCCAGCAAATCCTAAACATTGCCCCCGAAAAGGTCGTCTATGTTAGTTGTAACAGTGCAACACAGGCAAGGGATCTGGAATTGATGAAGGAGGCCTATGAAATAATAAAAGTACAACCAGTGGATATGTTTCCGCAAACCCATCATGTTGAAAATGTTGTACTTTTGAAAAAACGGATTAAATAATCCAACCAAGCATGAAGAAAGTCTATATTCCAATTCTATTCATAATCGCGTTTATTAGCTTTGGAGCCTGTGAAAAGGATGATATCTGTGTGGATGGGGATACTCCATTAATGGTGATACGGTTTTATGATGTGGACAACCCCACCGAATTAAAAAAAGTAACTAAATTTAGAATTGTGGGGGTTGGTCAGAACACAACCGTTACCACTGTTTCCGATAGGACCGATTTGGATTCTATTGCCATTCCATTAAAAGTTACCGAAAACAATACGGGTTTTTATTTCATCAATAACTCTGCAGATGTTGATTCATTGGAAGTGGGAGATTTGGATACCTTATATTTCAATTATGCTAGAAAGGATAAGTTTGTTTCCAGGGCCTGTGGTTATATTGCCAATTTTGAAACTTTAAGTAGCGATTTAAAAATAGAAACCGATAACTGGATAAAGGATATAGAAATTGTAACTCCATTGGTAGAAAACTCAACAGCGGCCCATGTTAAAATATTTCATTAGTAGTTTTATATTTCTAGGCTTTGTATTGGGATACTCACAAAGTAAGCCAATAGATCTGCAGCCAAAAGATACGGTAGCACATACCGATCCTTACGGAATTAGGGTGGGGATAGATCTTAGCCGCCCATTGATTTCTTTTTTGAATGATGATTATACTGGACTCGAAATAGTTGGGGATTACAGGATTACCAATAAACTTTATGTGGCCGCAGAACTGGGCAACGAAAAAAATACCAAACAGGAGGATCTTTACAATTTCACTTCTTCGGGGAGTTACTTAAAACTTGGTGTGGATTATAATACCTATGGTAATTGGTACGGCATGAACAACTCAATTTTCGTGGGAGGGCGATATGCATACAGCACTTTTAGTCAAACCCTTAATAATTATCAAATTTATGACACCAACCGTTATTGGAACAATCCAGATTACCAGAACAATCCTGATCCCAATGCCGTGAACGATTTCCCTTTAGGTTCAGATATCTCCCAAGAATTTAGCGGATTAAGTGCCAGTTGGATAGAAGCTGTGTTAGGCTTAAAAGCCGAGCTTTTCGCTAATATTTTTTTAGGAGCAAGTGTACGGATTGGCTTCCTGGTGAGTAATAAAGATCCTGATAATTTTAGGAATCTATGGATTCCCGGGTTCAATAAAGTTACGGACGGGAGTAAATTTGGCGTGGGTTACAATTATTCGATCACCTATTTTTTACCACTTTACAAAAAAGCCAAAAAAAATAAGGAAAAGGAAGAAAAGAAACCACCTATCGAAGAAAATCCTACAGCTCCCGAAAACCCTTAATAAAAATCCATTTCATCATCAGTTTCTCTCCTAACGGTGTTTTTACAGCACTAAATTTAGGTGCCAATAAACTAGCGGCCACCGCGGCAATAAAAGCCAGGACCAGTGTATTGAGAGACAATACCATTCCAAGTAATAATCTACCCGCCACAAATAAAATGGCGAAACCTATAAAATTAAGGACAAGGGCTTTGTGTTTAGGTTTCAAGACTACCATACTTTAAATTCATATTAGACGGGCTATTCTTCCTTATTAAACTTGGCCTTTTTACTCCCCTCGTACATTACATATTTTACCAATCGCGACTCCAAATGACTATTAAAGACCTTTATCTTCCTGGAAGGACGTAGTCCCACAAATTTCAAGGCCTCCAGGTTGGAAGTGATAAACCAAGCATCTGTCCCTGGGTAATTCCGCTTTAAAGTATTTCCAATGTCGGTATAAAAATCCTCCATTTCAATATCCAATCGCTCGCCGTAAGGAGGGTTGAAGACCATATGTAAATGCGCTTCCGTAAATTTCTCCGTATCAAAAAAGTTTTTCCTTTCAACGGTGATATAATCGGATAGATTAGCGTTTACCACATTGTCCTGCGCTTTTCTAACCGCAGAAGGTGCCTTATCGTATCCAATAATCTTGTGATTAAACTCCCTTGTCCTATTTAGACTGCTATCTACAATTTTTTCAAATAGATCGGCATCAAAATCATGCCATTTCTCAAAAGCAAATTCCTTTCTATTGATGTTGGCCGGAATATTACACGCTATCATGGCCGCTTCTGTCAGCATGGTTCCACTACCGCACATGGGGTCCAAAAAGTCACATTGTCCATCCCATCCACTCAACAACAAAAGTCCGGCCGCCAAAACCTCGTTTATGGGTGCAATATTGGTAGCAGTCCTATACCCCCTTTGGTGCAATGACCTGCCCGACGAATCCAAGGCCACATTACATTGATCATTTTGAATATGGATATTGATCCTCACATCCGGGAATTTAATATCTACATCCGGCCTTGTACCATCCGTATCCCTAAATTTATCCACTATGGCATCTTTGGTCTTTTGGGAAACATATAAGGAATGGGTGAAATTTTCACTGTTTACTGTAGCATCTATGGCAAAAGTGGTGGATGTTGAAAGATAATCAAACCAATCCATGGCATAGATTTTTTTATAAAGATCGTTCTCATCCCGAACACGAAAGGAATGGATAGGTTTAACTATTTTAATAGCTGTTCGCAAACAAAGGTTGGCCTTATACATAAAACCGGTATCCCCTTCAAAAAAAACGCTTCTAACCCCTTCTTCAACATTACCAGCACCGAGGTTACGAAGTTCCTTGGCCAAAATTTCCTCAAAACCGAACATGGTCTTGGCCACCATTTTAAAATTATTGTTCATATCTACCTTTAAGATTACCGCAAAAATACGTTAATTTTAGCCCTTATTAGCCAATATGGTAATTTTGTACAATACCAGAATTAATCCTTAATGAAATATTTATTGCCCATTCTTGGCGTATTGCTGAGTTTTATTTTTGTATACTTCACCAAACCTAAAAACAAGGAAGTCTTTAAACTACTTCTTGCTTTCAGTGGAGCTTTTTTACTGGCACTTACAGTGTTCGAATTATTCCCTGAAGTTTATGGTAGTGCAGAACCAAAAACGGTCGGGGTATTTATAATGTTTGGGATTCTGCTCCAAATTTTTCTTGAATTTTTTTCCAAAGGTGCCGAGCACGGCCATGTTCATTTAGATCCTGAAAAATCGGATTTCCCTTGGATGCTTTTTATTAGCCTATGTATACATTCCCTTCTTGAAGGATTGCCCATAGAAAACCACAGTACCATTTTATATGGAATTTTAATCCATAAAATTCCTATTGCCATTATACTTAGCATATTTCTGCTCAACTCCAAAATTAAGTTACAGTCCGCCATATTTTTTATTGTGCTTTTTGCGCTGATGACCCCTATAGGAACTTATATTGCTGCCAATTTTGAGTTTATTGATGCCTATTCTGTTTTATTGAACGCATTGGTTATTGGGGTCTTCCTTCATATTTCAACTGTTATTTTATTCGAAAGTTCGGAAGCACATAAATTTAACTTGCGTAAATTGGTGGTCATCATATTGGGCATTTCCATTGCTTATATGCTATAACCCATAAAACCGAATATCCAACAGCAGTTAAAATTGGGGCAGTAGGTCAATTAGTTTAAATTATTAGCCACTACAAAATTAACATCGCACCAATACCATTAAATGTTCAGCAAGGAAGAAGCAAAAAAGTTACGTCACGATTTCTGGATCTCCTTTGGTAAATCCTTTCCCAGAAAATGGATTCTTTATAATACCGGTATAAAGGATTTCTCCTTTAAATTTCATTTTGATATGAAAAGTGCAATGGTCTCTATGGATATTGAAAGTCAGGATTTGGAAAAACGACTGGAATTATGGGAAAAATTAATTTCACTTAGGTCGATTTTAATAGAAGAATATCTGCCAAAAGCAGTATTTGAGGATACAGTTTTTCTTGAAAGTGGAAAGGAAATCTCAAGGGTTTCTGTTGATTTGAAAAATGTTTCCATACATAACAAAAACACTTGGCAGGAGACTATGGTATTTTTGAAGGACCATATGGCTTCCTTTGAAGAATTCTATAATGAGTTTGAGGACATTATTCAGCCTTAAACCACATCTATAAAAATAAAACACCAATGGCTGATGGCACCGGCCAATACAAAAAGATGCCAAATGAAATGGTTGTAGGGGATTTTTTCAAAAGCGTAAAAAACTATTCCTAAAGTATAAAAACCACCACCTAAAAAGAGGGTAAGCAGGCCATAGTCAGTTGTTTGACTAAGTACATTGCTAAAATCCAACACTATTAACCATCCCATTATCAAATAAAGAAAAACTGAAATAAACTCATATTTCCCTGTATAGAATAATTTCATGACAGTACCCGCGGCAGCTATTCCCCAAACCGAATAAAACAATAACCAGCCATTTCCTTTTTCCAACATAATTAACGCCACCGGAGTATAGGTTCCTGCTATTAAAAAATAAATGCTGATATGATCCAATATTCTTAATTTGTTTTTCAAATTTGGAATCCTAACACGATGATATAAGGTTGAGGCCGTAAACAACAATACAAGGGTAAAACTGTAAACAATAATTGAAAAAATGGCATAGGAAGTTTGCTGTCGGCTATTTTGCAATAACACTACAAAACCTATTAGCCCTAATATTATTCCAAGGGCATGTGATAGGGCATTTAGATTTTCCTCTTTTACCCGCATATTTATTTTTTAACTTCTGCGAATTATATTCAATTTACCTCAAAAATTGCCTCGGAACCTATTGGAACTCCATCGCTGGTGATTCCCTGTAACACAACTTTATAGGTGGCAGATTTAATACCTGCAGGAAATATCACTTTAGCCTTACCGGTCTTATCCAATTCCACCATAGGTTCCCAATGTAGGGTTGAGCCAAACTTCTTCCTATTGGCATCTAGGTTATCATTTCCATAGACCGGATCGTAAAACTTTCGAGATTGGTAAAATCCTTGATGCTTAAATACATTCTTACCAACTACATTATCCTGATTCTGCATCTCTTTACCTGTCAGGGTGTAAACTGCAATAACACCATTGCCACCTTCAGAACCAAATACCGAAGCTCTAGCACCCTTTAAAACATCTATAAAATCTACCTCCCAAACTGGAACGTTTTCTATGGCTTCCTGATTTACCGGTATTCCATTCAAAAGAAAAAGGGGTGTTGTACCTCTTTCCGATGACATAGAATTAATTCCGCGAATTGCGATATTTCGCCCGTATACATCAACCCCCGGAACCCTAGCTCGCAATGCAGCCAAAATATCGGGATAGGGCATATTTCTAATTTCGGAAAAATCTACTGTATTGGATACATTCGTATATATAGAACGTGTGCTTCTCTTTGTATCCATTTCTTTCTTTTTGGACTTCCCTTCAGTTAAAATCAATACTTCATCCAATTGGATCAGCTTCATCATTTCATTTTCAAACAGCTCGTCGAAGCGTTTTCTTTCAGTAGCATTGTCCATAAATTCATTGAAGCCAGAGCTTGCTGTACTACCAGACTTCATCTTTAAAGAAGAAATGGGGGCCGGTCTTATGGAATCCAATAGAATGGCAAACTCCTTCATAGGACGATCATAATCAATCATTTCAAATGCCAATTTATTATCTTCCTTAATATCGAGCCCTAAAAACTTAAAGTGTCCATCTTCATTCGATTTTACACTTAGACGACCCATAACATGGCTGTCTTGAAAAGTTAACTTTACGGTAGCCACATCGGGCCTCTCCAAATTGTGGAATTTCCGTACCCCACCTTCCACAGTAATTCCAATTTCCTTGATAAATTCAAATTTGTCACCCTCGGTTTTAGGCTTGTCGTTCAAAATAAATTGTCGCCATCCCTGAGTCATCATCAATAGGTCCAAATGTTGTTTTCTTTTAGGGTCAGTGGAATAAAAATAATATCCCGGTTGCTCTATTTCCCCTTTTATTTCCGAATTGAGCAATAAATAGGTGCGTATATCCGATTGATACTCCCTAGGCGAAGAAGCGGCCAAATTGGTGACCGAAACAGACATATTCGCTTCTAAGTTTTCCCTAAGCCCCCCTGTTGCATCCATTTCAATATCCAGTTCCACATTGTCCTTAAGTGCATAAGTTAAGGAAGTTGGAATTATACTTATTGAAGAAGATGTGCCACCATCATCATAGAACACCAGCCGTTCGCACTGGGCCATATTCTTTTCATCAAATAGAGTAAATTGGGCAATCCCTGTAGTAAGGAGCTTTTTATCAATTTTAAATACGGCAATAGCTTTCTCCTGGCTAATTTGGCCATTATATACTTCTCCATTGCGTTGGGCTGCTATAAGCCTATAACCGTTAAGGCTTTTAGGACTCGATGTTTGAATATTTATCTGATAATAATCCCGTAATTCCTGTACACGTAGCAATATTCCGTCGTTAACTCCGGTGGGCAGGTCATAGGAATACTTACTACCATTATACACAATATTAGCCATATATTCTTTCCCCTTAATTGGTTGAATGTCGAAGATTCCCATTCCGAAATTGGCGGTTGCAAATTGGGCGAGTTCAGCACCCGAATCATCTACTATTACACCAGAAATATCAATACTTTTGCCATTCCCCCCCATTATCTTGAAACCGACTCGGTTAAAATGGTCATTGACCATTTGTCCTCCTTCAGGAAAAAATTGCAGGTCGGGCCTCTGCCCTTCAAAAATCACTTGCTCTCCAACTGGATTATTGGTGCTTGATGATATAGAAGAAGTATTGTCTTTAATAAAGTTTAATGGATTAATGTATAGCTGTTTCTTGAAAAAATAGGCCTCATTAAAGTTGCGCATGTAGTTGGTATAGGCCCTAAGCACATATTCCCCTCCGATAAGGTCCGAAGGCAATTCAAAATCACCTATGCCTACCCCATTTTCAATCTTGACTATTTGGAACCCTATGATGATATTTCCGGGTCCAACAATATCCACATAAACCACATTCGGTATATCTTCCCGTCCGTGTGTTGCAGCATTTAAAAGATATGCTTTAAACCAAATATCTTCCCCGGCATTGTAATACGATTTGTCCAAGTGAACAAATATTTTTTCCCTATAATGATTGGGTTCATTATCAATAATGTTATTTGAATTGCTTTCTCTCTGGGAATAATTATAACCTGTAAACATTATTAAAATTAATAATGCCAAAAAAGTTGTTTTCAATATGCTATATATTTAATTAATCTATCTAAATAAAACTACGAATTATCTTCACAAATAAAAGGGTTTTAACATTTTGATAAGTGCTCCTATTTCCTAGTATCAACACCAAAAATTTTAAGAATATTCCATCTTTTCTATAAGGCGCCCAAGGACTAATCCCATTTAATCCGTAAGGAAAGTGAAAAAATATGATTAAAAAAATTATTATGCTTGGGCCCGTTTACTGCACGATTAGTTTAGCCCGCATTATCGAGGAATGCCCTGGAAAGGTACATACTATCCAATATTCACCTGGTTCATCAGGCATTTGAACATAAATTTTTTCGGCTGTTTCCGGTTGCATTATAGCAGTATGATAGAGTACTAAATCGGTATCCGGCACGTAATTATAGTCCGGCCCGTCCAATCCCAGCATTAAGGCCATTTGCCCCACCTTATCCACCGACTCCACACCTTTCTGGGTAATTACGAGGTTGTGCATCATATCGTCGTTATTATTAAAAGTGAGCTCTACCTTAGCTCCTCTTTTCACCTGCACTTCCTCAACATCATACTTTAAACCAGGTTTGGTACCTATCATTAATTTTTGATCGGATTTATTATTCCAATCAATAGGCATTTTTGTTATTCTTTTAGGTTGATCAATGTTTTTACCCGATTTGGCAATTCCTGTCATTTGTGGTGACTTCAAAACTCCGCCAGGGACTTCGTTCAAAGTATAGTAACCTGTGTTATGTAATAGTTTTTTGCCAATCTCAGAGGTAAGGTCTGGGATTTTAATCTCGTGAATAAAGCCCAACCGCATTCCGTGCAAAGTTAATTTAACGGAAAGCCTATCTGGCGAAACCTCTGCTTTGTGTACCATTACCGGCTGTTCCTCCACAATGGGACTACCGTAGGTATTATGATATTGATAAGTAAAATTTTTCATTTTATAGTTAGCTACATCACTGGCCAACTTTCTATTGACAGGTTGAGTGAATTCCAATTGAAATCCATCATCAAGTGCTTTCATAGTTTTTATCTCAAAGGGTACTTTCCCTGTCCAGACCAATCTTTGTAAACCAAAGTTTTCTTTACCTGTGGAAGACCATCCCCTACTGGTCATTCCAACAAACAAACTGGTATCACTCCCCCAAATCATTCTTAATATACCCGAAGAAAAGCCCTCACGAAATAAAAATGAAGCACCTTGATACACCCCATTGACTTTCTCCATAAAAACCCGCATAATCTTACTATGCCCTTGGTCACCGATAAACATCTGTCCTTCAAAGGGACCAAAATCCCCTTTGGTGGTATCATATAAAATATCCGATGTAGAAATTCCCTGTATGGTATGGGGAAACCAAATAGCAGGAGCCTTTAGCGCAGGCACTTTTTTGGCATATTCATAAAGACTTAAACCAGATTGCTTTTCAATTTCTTCCTGTTTTAATTTTAAGGGAGACTGTGGGTCATCTGTCCATCTTAAACCTTCAGGATTACCTGCAAAATCACCAACTTCCAAATGGGTCATCCTTCCCGATCCTACCCAATCTCCTTGGTTTTCGGTGTAAAAATAATCGCCTTCAGGACTGACTTGGAAACCCGCTGGCGACCTTAACCCGGTCGCTATCGGAGTCATTTCACCTTCAGGTGTTATTTTTAACATCCACCCCCTCCATTTAACCAAACTGGCTCCATGACCAATCCATGATAAATTTAAGGTAACCAACATATCCCCATTGGGCAAAATTAACGGCCCATAGGAATAATCGTGGTAATTACCAGACAATGGCCAAGAGTAAACAGTCTTATAACTATCTGCCTTGCCATCCCCGTTCCTATCATCCAATCTAGTAAGTTCCCCTCTTTGGGAAAGATAAAATCCATTGTCCTTATAGGCCAAGCCCAAAGCCTCATGCAACCCATTGGCATACCTCTTGTACTGTGGATTTAAGCTATAGGGTTTATCTATTAGCCATACCTCACCCCTTCTTGTTGAAACTCCTAATTTGTCGTCATCCGTTAAAGCTAGACCACCCACTTCCAAAACGATGTCTTTTGGGATGGGTACATCTACTATTTTATAATATTCCGATTCCTTTTTGGCCATGTCCGAACTGTCCTGACCAAATGTAATTTGCACTGCAACTATTAGTAATACAAAAAAAACTGCCTGTCTTAAAATCTGCATAATTGGTTGTTTTGGGTTACCAAATAATATTGTACTTAATGTTCTTGCTACCTGCGGGTATTTTTAGAAGTAATTCATCCTTTCCATTGGAATGACGTACAAGAGGAGTTAAATTGTTTTTTTTTGAAAAATCTATAAAATAACTTTCATCGTCAATAATGAAAGTACCATCCTCGAGTTTGTGAATAGATTCCCCTTCTGCAATTTTATGCCATATGTCCCCATTGCCCTCAATGGCAATGGTACGTGTTAGCCCACGACCATTTTTAGAAGGTTTAAATGTATTGCTAATAGACGTTCCCTCTACTTGTACTAAAAATACTGGAAGACCATTGTCTTCTATTTCATACCCCAATTGCTTATAATTTACATTTGACGGAATACTATCTGGCCAAACTATGTCCTTATTTTCCAAAATCATAAAATCTGGATCACCGTGAAAGGATACCGAAAAACCTTTGGGTTCAGCAAGTTGATTAATCCCTCGGGCATGCCACATTTGGGTAACATCCAGAAAATCGCCATGCCATACCTGTAATATGGACTCCCTGCTTAAATCATAGGAGAAATTTACATTTTCCGGGGTACCTACCGCGATGCAATGTGTCCTTTTTTCACCATTATGCATCATAAATCCGCGCTGGGTTGTAGGCTCATTCAGAACCTGAATCAATATATTCTCTGCTGGTCCTCTATTGGAAGAACCCAAAGAATTCTTGGCATTCAAGGACATCTTTTGTATTTCCGGACCTTCCACTTCTATTCTAAATCCAGAATTCCAAGGATTGTGTTTATTATAGATAAAAGTGAAAGGCAGTTTTCCTTTTTCCAGTTCTACTTCCCTTATCCCAGGTGTATCCAAACTGTAATCCCCATTTAAATCAACTATAGTATCGGTTCCAATTATCAATAGGGCACCACCATTGTTCACCCCTATATCAAAGAGATAGGTTCCTGAATTTGAAACATCAATTTGACCATCATACTTCAATATTCTTTTCACCCTATCCCCTGTGACCATTTTGGCAGAAATACTGTCTGCCTTTATATCCCTAATCACTGTTAGGGTGTCAAAGGCAGCAATTGAATCAGAATTGCTTTCGTATTCGGTCATATGGATATCCAATAGGGATACCTTTTTATCTTCGTATAGCTTGTATTTTAGATTCCTTATCGCTACCGGTCCGTGATCACCTTGAATCATTAATGGCCCTCTAGCTTTTTCATCGTCAAAGGCAGAAGCCCTTGTAGGGCCAGTTACCTCAATGTTTTCCTGAATCAATTGACCATTCAACCATACCTCTTGAAAAACGGCATTTTTGATTTTATTACCAGAAGCGTCAAATTTGGGAGCATGAAATATAATTTTAAAATGCTGCCATAATCCTGGAGATTTTGAAGCGTTGGTTTTTGGGGAATGTCCCTCATAAGCTTTATGATCACCTTCCCTACTATCGTCCCAACGCTGATAAATACCTCCTATATCACCAGATGTAGGCTCCTTTACACCCCAACTATCCAATAATTGAACTTCATATCTACTCTGAAAATAGAGTCCAGAATTTGAGTTGACCGGCATCATCACATCCAGCTCAATTTCTATATTCCCATGTTCAAAATTTGTAAAAATGTGACCATTTTTTATTTGTCCATCCGGAATGTTCGCCAAAATCCCTTTTCCTGGCGAGGATGTCAATAACTTGTCCTGCTTCCTATCAACATAGACATCTCCAACAATCTTCCAATTATCGGTTTCCACCTTAAACAAGGATAGGTCGTCTAGTTGGAGCTCAGTGAATGGTAGATAATCCTTTATTTTGGTAGATTCACTAGTAGTAGTGGTTGTAGTTTCTTTGGATGGACGATCACCGCATGAAATAAAAATCAGCAATAACCCACTTAAAAACAATGGAGTTTTCATAAAATTGAAGCTTAAGTTACTTGAAACAATAGTTCCAAACCTTAAATATATAACTATAAGTTATAAAACTTCTATATCACCAAAGACATGCTAAAAAACACTTTATCGCCAAGCCTCCGAACACTGGGCATTTGAACTACGAAAAGGTTTTCGTAAGTATAAAAATAAGTCGGTTATCTCCTCCTATATTCTAGACAGATGAGGAAACCAATTATATATGGGGAGTCCCTTATATGACTTTGGTTCAAAAAAAAAGCACCTACCATATACATGGTAAGTGCTTTCAAAAAAAGGCGGCGGCCTACTCTCCCACTTGGTGTAGCAGTACCATCGGCGCAGACGGGCTTAACTTCCCTGTTCGGAATGGTAAGGGGTGGGCCCCG
>NZ_PIOB01000006.1 GCF_002909255.1 Arenibacter hampyeongensis | reverse complement strand
AACCTTTGCATTAATAATTATGTTGAAATTTATATTTAATTAAAAGCTATCCTTAGGGATTATTTGGGGAAGTGATTATTGAATTTCAGTCTATATATTTATAGTGATCAACTAGGGCATATCGAATCTAAGTAGTTGTTAATCAACCATTTAAGTTCGATAAATTGTTGAATTCCAATTTGAGGAACAAAGTGTACACCAGTATTAATGGTCCTGAAAATTAGTCCAAATTCTACTATTGTCTGGCAAAAAAGTTTTAGTTATAATACTGGTAATTTTAATCGGAATTACTGGCAAAAAGGTAATTAGCGGATGAATTCATCCAATTTTCAAGCAAAAGTTTGATTTATTACCCCACTTATTATTATTATTTATCATCAGTTTTCAGTTTGTTATAGCCAAAAAAATAGACTTTATTCTAGAGAAGTATGCCCCAAGACTTGTTTTAATAGTAAATGACTGGAGGGTCAAAAAGGTGTGTTCCTTCAAAATGCTCTGGGGGCTGGCCAAGGTCTTTTAAAAAAAATGTCTAACCAATTGGAGTTATTAAAATAAGGATAGTTAATAAAACTTACTATAATCCGATCTTCTACGCTCCTTAAATCTCGAGATATCAAAGACTAAGAATAGTTCCAAGGAATTGGGAATAATCTGTTTGGCCTCACCACCAAATGGCACCCTATAGTTTAATCCAAATTCAAAAGTCTCAAGGGTAAGGCTGGTAGCAAATCCTATTTCGGAGAACGAAGCGTTTTCCATATAATTAAGATGCTCATTTATACCAACACTAAAATTACCGAGGGTAAAATCCTGATAAAAATCGAATCTTGTATTTGGACCTTGTACAGATACTGCATTGAACAAGTATAGGTATGAGTATTCGGGTAATTTGGCCTGACCATATTTATTGATGTTCAATTCGTATCCGAACTGCCCTGAAATAAGCATATTTAAATTCACATTATTTTCGCTCTGTTTTGATGAGATTCTGGGTTGATTCAAATGTTTTAGGGATAGTCCAAAGAGCATATTAATATCATTATGTATCAAAACTGAAGCTCCCATATCCAAATACCCTATATTTTCTGAGGCGGTAATGGGATCAATGGTATTGGCACTGATCTGCCCCGTAAATATGTTAATTTGATCCTGAAAGGTAAGATTGTTGAAATCGTACCTATAGTTGCTATAGGCTGCCGTTATTCCGGGATATAGGATCCAATCGTTCTTCAGTACCAATTTGTACATATAACTTAGCGCTGCCGAAGTATAGTTAAATCCGGAGTTGTTCAAATTATTATTGAACAAATCCAATCCCAATTGAAAATTGTATTCTTCAAAAGAAGTTGAGCCAAAGGCGTATTTGTGCTGGGATTGCGTACCTTGATTTTGACTTGCAAATTCAGCCAGTACCCCAATCCTTGTCTTGTCTTTAAAGGCATGAAAACTGGGGTTTAAGGATGCCGGCACCTTACTAAGGTTGTGGACGAATTTCTCCTGGGCATTGACCCCCACTGAAATTAGAATTAGTAGGAGGATTATAAAATTAAGTTTTTTCATCTCTAGCGTAATATTGAGGCTTCGCCGGTTTTGGTTATTTGTTTGTTGTCTTTGGTTGTTCCAACAAATAAATATCGGAAAGACGTATTTTTATAGGGTTTGCCTGAACTGTAATTACCGTTCCATCCCCAATTTACTGGCATATTGTCAAAGTCATAGCCTACACTGTAAACCAATGAACCCCACATATCATAAATTTGAAAAGTAAATGAAGCCATTCCAGTAAATTCTCCCTGGAAGTAATCATTTATTCCATCGGCATTCGCTGAGAACACATTAGGGAACATTACGTCGTAACCATTACCTACCTGTAGGCTCTGTTCCACAGTTTTACTACAACCTTCGTCGTTAAATAAAGTTAGGGTTGCGGTAAAAATACCAGGGTAACTATATGCGTGTGTGGTCATAATACCGTCTGTAGTTGGGTCTACGTTAATTATTGGACTTCCATCCCCAAAATCCCATGAAGCATTGCCATATCCAGGTTCACTGGTTATGCTGAATCTAATCTCCTCCTTGGCCATTAGTAGACCTGTTATTTCGTATTCGTCAGATGTATATGAAAATGCAGGATCTGTGACACCCGCACTTATAGGCATTGTAATTCCACAACCTTGATCATTTACTACATTTAGGGTGGCGTTGTCCAATGGATTGCCAATTTGAACGGAATATGTATTCGTACCAGTTTTAACAGACGGTACAAGTGCATTTTCGTAGTAGAAGCTTAAATCGCCTGGTTGACTATTAAAAACTGAAACCGAAATACTACCTGGATTGCCCAAGCATAGGGATTGATCCAAATAAGGTCCGTCCAACAGTTGAAGCGATTGAGCTTTATTGATAGTTATGATTTCCTGAAAGTAATAGGATTGATCACCATTGTTACATCCACTTATATTGCTTCTAACGGTAAGTCTTAATCTTCCCTCTTCCAAGCCACTTAATTGTGTTATGTTTTGACCTAAAGGGGTAAAGACAGGGTCCGGATTGTTAGCAGTACCAGCTACCTCTTTTTCCCATACAATATTGTAAGGTCTAAGACCCCCACTTATTGCAATGGAAATAGCCCCATCATTGGTAGCTCCACAGCTTACTGGGGTTATTGTCCTATTTACAACAATTGGGGTATAAGTAGTGTTAAAGGTAAATTCAATTTCCTGAGAGGAACAGTCATTACTATCGGTTATTGTTAAAAAGTAAGAACCTGGCACAGCATCAAAACTGGTGATATCCTGAGCCACAAAATTGTTGGGACCTCTCCAATCGTATAGGTAATATGGGTTGTTACTAGTGTCCATAAACGGTTTTCCTCCCGTAATCAAATTGGTATTCAAGCTAAATGAATAACCTACTTCACAAGGTGGAATGGTGTAAGATTTGGCACCGGAATAATCCATAGGCTCATAACTCTCCATTGTAAACGTTTGTACAACACATTGGTTGGCATCGGTTACTTCTATAACATGGCTGTTATTGGAAAGGGCGCTAATAGTGGTTTGTGCACTACTAAAGATGACAGGTGTTCCGCTATCAACTGAATATTGAAAAGGTGCTGTACCTCCCTGAACCCTAAAAGTAAAATCCCGACCAGTGTTGGCATCCACACAGCTTGTGTTTCCATTAGTAACCTCTGTAGCACTAAATACGGTTGGAGCAGTTATCACAAAAGTCTGTCTAACCGTACATGGAGTATTTGGATCGCTGTTTGTATCTATTATCACTACTTCATAGCTTCCTCCTCCCAAATTGGTTAGACTAGTATTATTGGTAGAATAACTTGTTCCGTTTTTGTACCAGTTTATTTGTAATTGGCTGCTAGGATCAGAACTTATCTGTATACTTATTTCAGCATTGGCATCACCGGCACATTGTAATTGCTGGTTGATAACCTGAACACTACTGATTTCCAATTGGGCTTTTGATGCCACATTTGCAGTATAGGTTGTGGAACATCCAAGTTGGTCCGTTACGGATAGTACGTACACCCCAGGTGCCAAATTGGTGATATTTTCTGTGGTAAAGTTGGCATTATTGGGGCCGGTCCAGCTAAAGTTATATGGAGGATATCCCCCAGTTACTGTTGTAGCTCCACTGTTTAAACTAATGCTACCATCATTTTGGCCATAACAAGTGGCGTTTTCAACCACCACGGAAGCTTGATCAAATTGTAGCCCCATGGGCAAGGTTACGGATTGCGATTCCTGTATTCCACACGAGGCATCCTGTACACTTATGTTGTAAGTAGATCCACCGATTAAATTGGTATAGGTAATATTTGGATTGTTGGATGTCTGTACCAGAGTTGTACCATTGGGCCTAGTAAGAGTATAGGTAAAAGGTGCGATCCCTCCAGTACTAGTGGCAGTAATGGCCGTATTACATGTGTCTCCAATGGTCAAAATTAAAATCTCAGGCTCCGATACCACGAATGGTGAGGATGTAGTACCGCAAAATTCGTTGTATACCGTTAATTGGTATACTCCCGCTGTTAGATTGCTAATACTTAATGTGGATGCCGTAAAGCTGTTATCCCCAATTTTGGACCATACATAAGTATTGGCAACCGAATTTGGTTGGGTAATAACATTTGAGGCACTGACATTGGGGTCCGTTCCAGTACTAACAAAGGCTGTAAATCCAATCCCGGCAACTTTGGCCGTCAATATAATTTCATGGAAATTGTTTGTTGCTATGGCTGGACTTAAGTTTGCGCCGGTTGCAGAAGTTATTTTCTGTACAAGTGCGGCAGCTACCTCATTGTTATCCTGCGGCTGATTAAGACCGTTCAGGGTAACTTGGTGATCATAGACCTTGCTATCGATAATTATACTATAGGTATTGCCTAAAGTTGGAGTTCCAAAAAGGGAAATGGTATTTATTTGCTTTTGGGCCGTGTTACCTCCTGTGATCCTTCCATTAGGGATTACAATACTACCGTCATTTCCTCCATTACAACTAACATTGGTAATGTCGTTGGCAATGATGGCATCATTATTTATAATGGCATAGGGTATTACAGTTACAATTTTAGGAGAAGTTTCATCCGCACAGGCAACACCGTTCACTGTACTAGTAACAACTCTTTTAAAGTAAGTAGAGGTAGTTAGGGTACTTGGAGGGGTGTAATTGGGCTGTGTGGCGCCAGCTACCGGAGCATAGGTTTGGTTATCCGGGGAAGACCACCACTGATAGCTGAGTACGCCCGCACCTGTTGCCGATTCCTGTTCCACAATGGCCAAAGGCTGACCTCCCTCGCAAACCGATTGATTGTTCGTTATTTTACCGGCGTAAACATCATTAAGGGTAACTTTAATAGAGTTGGTCTCAACAACACAGGTCTGGTCTACCAATGAAGTTCTGGTAATAGACCTTTTGTAAAACATTGTTCCGGATGGAATTGGAGGTGTATAGGAAGCCGAGCTTACAGCAAGATCCGTCCATGTTGTGCCATTTGGGGATGAATACCAATTATAGGTTTGATCTACAAATGTACTCCCGCCCGATACAGTTAATGCCGCTGGTACAAGCCCTTCACAGATAGTTTGGTCATTGGTCAATGTTCCTGCCAATAGTGGTTCTGTAACCTGCACCACTACGGTATTGCTATCTTCGGAACAAACCACATTGTTCAATGTTGAGAAGGTGGTCCTTTTAAAATAAGTGGTAGGAAAGCTTCCTGCAATTGGATCATAGGTACTATTTACTGCACCATTTATTACGCCCCAATTACTATTATCTTCCGATGAATACCACTGGTATCTTAATACCCCTTCTGCAGTACCGTCAACGGTATTGCCCAATATGGCAGGGTCATCTCCAAAGCATATTTTATCGTCCCCTGAAATGGTACCACCATCCACGTCATTCACACGAATTCTAATAACATTACTTGGAGTATAGGAGGGATCGCATACAACCAAGTCCACAGTAGCTTGGTAATCCCTACGGTACCATTTGTCGGCTGTAAAGGCGATTCCTGGTGCATAGGTTTCACTGGTTGCTCCGGTTATTTGTGAAAAGGTAGTTCCATCGTTCGATTCGTACCATTGAAAAGTTAAATATGGAAGTCCTTCAATAGCACTAGGGTTTCCTAGTGTTGGGGCCATGGAATTATAGCAAATAGTTATAGAATTTCCTAAACTTCTGGCCTGTGGCACCAAGACCACAACAGGGTTGCTATCTACTGTACATTCCACTCCGGAAATATCGGTGCTAGTGGTAGTTCTAATAAAAGTTTTTGTAAATGTTTGGTTGGCTGGGGGGTCATAGCTGGTTGCCGTTGCTCCGGGAATCAATGCTCCATTGGCATACCATTGATAGGTTAAGGTCTGTCCGGTTGAAGCGGTCAATTCTTGAATTAAGCTGGGGTCGTTTCCTTCACATATTACTTCCTCATATGGATTAATGATTACCCCATTAGCGTGAGTAGTACCAATTTCTCCCCCTGTGGCATTGCCTCCGTTGATTATTTCCAATACGTTACTGGTTACAGAACATTGAACTCCATTTAAGGTAGAAGTACTTATTCTTCTATAGTAAATATCTTGGGTAACCACAGGAGGATCAAAGGAAATGGAAGTAGCTCCAGAAATATCGTTAAAAGTGATGTTGTCATTGGAATTTTGCCATTGATAGGTCAAAGTTCCAGAAGCAATCAATTGAAAGTTGGTACTAAAGGGTTGTGGATCTCCCGAATTGCAAACTTCCGTACTACCTGTTCCCCCTGTGGAGAATGTGATATTATGGCTAGGTGCATTGTCAAATTTATTTACATACACTATTACCGGTTGAGTTATTGCTTCGCAAGCGGTACTTTGCAATGTAGCAGTGGCTTTTCTTCTAAAATAGGTTGCCAATTCATTGGTGTTTATCGGCGTATAAGTAGACTGATTGGTACTTGCAATATCGGACCATGAATTGCCATCCAATGAACTTTGCCAAGTATAGGTAATTGTACCGTTTGATGTGGCATCGGCCGTACTGGTAATGGGTGGAATATTTCCTGACCCACATACCGTTTGTGTTTGGGCAATTGTTCCTGCCGACAGTGAAATTAATGTTACCAATGTAGGAAGGCTTGAAGCTTCACAAGTATTTCCATTGTTGGTGGAAGTCACATTTCTTCTGAAATAGGTAGATGCCGCCAACCCTGAAGAAAAGCTTAGACTCTCTCCAGTTTCTCCAGTTATGACCGTGTAGTTTAGGTTGTCCAAGGAGGAATACCATTGAAAATTCACCCCTACTCCCGCAGCTGTACCGTTGGCAACAGTAATTGTTGCTGGTGTTTCATCCACACATACCACCTGGTCTGTAGATCCTTCCCCTCCAGAGATGGCACCTGCTACATTTATGGTTACAATGTTGGTATAGTTGGAGCAAACTTTTGCATTCAAGGTGGTTGTATCCAATCTTCTATATTTGGTGGATACCGCAAGAACCCCTGGAGTATACGTAGCACCAGTTGCTAATGCTATAACATTCCAATTTACACCGTTGTCCGTTGATGATTCCCAGGTATAGGTTATATTCCCTGCCGCTGTAGTGTTGGATATATTCACCAAAGTACTAGGTGCCTGCCCAGCACAAACATCCTGGTCATTTCCGATTACTCCCGTATTCAAGGAGTTTACAAAAACGCTACTCTCTGTAGAATTCTGCAAACAGACTTTGGAATTATTGGTAATTATGGTTTGTCTTCTATATTTCGTAGTTACAGATGGTGCACTGGCGAAGCTATATGTGGCATTGGTTTCCCCGCTTATATTTGTGAAATTACCCGTAGTGGCCGATTGCCATTGAAAGGTTATGTTTGGGCCTGCCGCTGTACCACCGCTTACAGATATGGAACTCGGAATTTCCCCTGCGCAAATCGTTTGGGATGCACTTGAAGTACCTCCATTAATTTGGCTGAGAACTGTAATTATAATTTCATTGGTATAATCGGAACAAGTATATCCGTTTAAGAGTATATTATCCTGTCTTCTATAAGTTGTTGTTTGGGTAAGGGAGGTTGGTTGATATTCCGCATTGTTGGCTCCGGAAATTGTAGTCCAAGAACTTCCATTAAATCGTTCCCATTTATAGGAAATTGTGCCTGTTCCGGTAGCATTGGCGTCCGATGTTAAAGTATTTGGAGCAGCATTGTAACATACGGTTTCGGCACCAGCAATACTTCCTACCCCAAAATTGGTATAGGTTATTGTAGCAACTGTACTAATGCCCTGGCAGCTTGCTCCTGACACGGTGGTAACCCTTCTAAATTCTTCAGTACCCGGATTTAAGTTGGAACTGGCATTATAGGTACTTAAAGTGGCACCACTAATGTTTACCCAGTTACTTCCACTGCGTTTTTGCCATTGATAGGTTCCATTGTTCTCTCCATTGTTTATCGTTAACAATTGTAGATCGCTTAGAGAACATATATTTTGATTTGTGGCAGTACCGCCTAAAACTGCGGAATTTACAATTATAGAGACGGCAGGTGTTTCTTTAAAACAGCTAAATCCGTTTAAGACGTTGGTGACCCTTCTTTTAAATGAAGTGGTTACGGATAAAGCAGTGGGTTGATAGAAATTATCTGTTGCTCCCGGGATTAGGTCCCATGGGCCTGAATCGTTTTTATACCATTGATAGGTTGTGGTTCCCGTGGGGGTTACCGCCACATCGCCAGAGGTACTTAATTGTGCGGGAATTTGGGTAGCACAAACAGTTTGACCGGTACCATCCGTAATACTTCCAGGATATATTTCATTAACTGTGATGGTTGCAGTCGAGCTAATTTGAGTACATGGCTGGCCATATAAAGTAAAGGTGGTTAAACGTCGGTATCTACTTACTCCATTTGGGAACGATGGCTTGTCTACCACCAAAATTTCCGTATTGGAATTGGCTATGGCAGTCCAGGTCCCGTTTACATTTTTTTCCCATGCAAAGGTTCTTGTTTGGGTTATGTTAGACCCCGTAATACTAATATTCTGTACGTCGTTGATGGTACAAACTTGTTGGTTTACACCCGTACCTCCTGTTAGTGCAGTGAATGAAATGGCAGCTAAGTTTTGGGCATCTACAAGTGCATTAATTTTATTGGCATTCCCATTTAAAATATATTTCAAATTCCCATCTGTAGTAGTGGAACTTGGAATTAGTTGTATTCTAACATTTTCAATTGTAATTATATCCGTGGTAGTTTGGGCATTGACGGTAAGTGTCACCTGCAATCTAGAAGCATTGCCCGGATCTTGGACTACCATGGCACTGGAAATATCGGTCCCCGATTTAAGTATGGTAGTGGCGTTGATTGTAAAATTGGTTGGTGCCTGTAAATAAAATGTGTAAGTACCAGTTCCAAAATCGGTAGCCAAGGCCTCGGTCAAAACCAAATTTCCAAGATTTAGTTCGGATTGGGGTAAGTTACTACCACAGGAATTGAAATTGGTATTCTGTAAACTACTGGAAATTTGAGCTGTACTATTCCAAGCGTTAAAACTAAACAACAGGATTAGCAGTAATAGTTTTGCGGTCGATTTTATCATGATGTTGCCCCTTATATTATAATTGCAATTAATTAGTGCTTTTAATTCCATCTTGTAGGAAAGACCTTATAACGGGACAGGAGTTCAATATATTGCAGCTATTTTTCTTATATACCGACCGCCGCTACTGTTTTGTTGTGAAACTGTATTTTCTTGTGGTGAATGACAAACTATCACCATAATTTCAATGTTTAATTAGGGATGCACACCTAAAACTTGGACCGATAAATTAAAAGGGTTTTAGGTGATCAAAGGATGCATTGTAGTACCGAAATCAAGTTTGTTGAACTAGCTGTATAACGTCCAAAAATTAATATTTTGTTGCAGTTATTTTGTACACAATCAATCATTTTGTATTCCAATACTTAATGTAATTTCAATCCTAATTAATTGTAATTTTAATGGAAAACGTGGTTGACTTTCAGTATAAATAACCGTTCTGTGTGTGAGTGGAAAATATAAATACTGTTAAAATATTCAACAATCCCGGCAAAGCGTAATATTTAGGATTTTTCAATAAAAAATCATGGAAAAACAGGAGCAATTTAATTCTTTTGAATCCGTAATTTGGAGATATAATTTGTATGATATATGCCAAGCCCGATTTCAAAAATAAGATACGTTGAACCCTGTATCATAGCCCTGTTTTTGGGCATGCTGGGATTTACCCAAAGTACTGAAATCAATAGTACTGAAGGTCAATCGAAATCTTTGGAGAAGGATAGTCTTGCAGTGGCCTATTACTACGAATATGGCAGTAAATTTGAAAATAGCCGACCGGATTCCGCCATGTATTATTATAATAAGGCAAGGAATCTTTCCACCGAGATTGGATACAGAAAAGGGGAAGCCACCTACGCAAGCCATGCCATAGAAATCCTGAATGATCAAGGGAAATTCAGGGAATCACTGGACCTAACTTTGGAAGCATTACGGATTTATGAGGAAATAGGAACAATTGGGGATTTGGCCATAGCCAATTTAAATGTGGGTAGTGAATGGCATTATCTATCTGATTTTCAATCGGCCGCGGAATATTATCTCAAAGCTATGAAATTGGCCGAGGAGATTGGGGACAAAAGACTTCAACGTATTACAAATAATAATTTGGCTTCCATTTTCATCAATTTAAAGGAGTATGTTAAAGGACTTGATTACGCTAATAAATCACTAATTATAGCGAAGGAATTAAAAAATGACTATGCCATTTCTTCCTCTACTCTAAACATTGCCACTGCACAACTCTATTTAAAAAAATACGATGATGCTTTGTCCAACTATTCCGATATAGAGCAAATAGGCTTGCGGATCAATGATTTTGAAGTTATTCTGGATGGTTGGCTAGGAATGGCTGATGTCTATGGTGCTAAAAAATGCATCCCACGGGCGTTGGAGTATTACAGGAAGGTCATCGATTTTTCAATAGAAAAACTGGCCCCAGAATATGAAATGTATGCCTATATGGGTATTTCCGATGCTTATTTAGACCTAGAGGATTATGTTGAGACCGAAAAGTATATTTGGAAGGGCATAGACCTGGCCCAAAAATTGGGTTCAAAATATGAGTTAAAAGACCTGTATTTAAGGGCTTCCGGACTTAAGGAAAAAACCAGGAATTTTCAGAAAGCACTGGAGTATTACAAGCAGTACGAAATACTCAAGGATTCTATTATTGGTGAGAAAAGTATAACCAATATTAATTTATTGGAAGCCAAATTTGATTCGGAAAAGAAAGAAACCGTAATCAATAATCTGGAGACGGAAAAAAAAATCAATCAACTGGCCATTCAACAAAAGAATTCCTTGAACTATTTGTTAATTGGTGCTATTGCCATGGTTGTTGCAATAAGTTTTCTGGCTTTTAGAAATTACAGCCATAAACAGAAGCTTAATCAGCAACGAATCAGTGAATTGGAAAAAGAAAAACAACTAACAGCAACTGAAGCCGTTCTAAAAGGTGAGGAACAGGAACGAACCCGTTTGGCCAAGGATTTACACGATGGATTGGGAGGCATGCTTTCCGGAATAAAATATTCTTTTCAAACTATGAAATCCAACCTCATAATGAAACCAGATGATCAATTGGCTTTTGATCGGAGTATGGATATGTTGGATAGTTCAATTCAAGAAATGAGAAGGGTGGCACACAATATGATGCCGGAATCGTTGGTGAGATTTGGATTGGATACGGCTTTGGAAGACTATTGCAAAGGCATTAACAAAAGTGGGGCCCTACAGATAAATTACCAATCCATTGGGTTGAAAAATCATTACTTTGAGCATACTACAGCAATTACAATATACCGTATCATTCAAGAATTAATCAGTAATACGCTAAAACATGCGGCAGCAAAAAACGCGATTGTCCAGGTTACAAAATCTGATAATTTATTGACAATTACTGTTGAAGACGATGGCAAGGGTTTTGATATTCGCCTATTAAATAGTTCTAAAGGAATGGGATGGATAAATATAAAACACCGAGTGGATTTTTTGAAGGGAAAGCTCGACGTAAAGACGAAAGCTGGAAACGGAACCTCTGTTCACATAGAATTTGAAATGTAAATGGATACCAAAATCTTTATTGTCGACGATCATTATATGATCATAGAGGGAATTAGGTCCTTGCTTCAAAACCAAAGTGGTATTGAATGGATAGGACATGCCATGAATGCAACTTCGTGCATGGCCTTCCTGGAGCAGCATGAACCAGATGTGATATTAATGGATATTAGTCTTCCGGACAGGACTGGGATAGATTTGTGTTTGGATGTAAAGACCAAATACCCAAGCATTCATGTCATTGGTCTCAGCACCTTTAATCAGCATAGTTTTATTCAAAAAATGTTGGACAATGGAGCTTCGGGGTATATACTGAAAAATGCCACACACGAAGAATTGGTGTTTGCTATTAAAACGGTCCTTAATGGAAAAAAATACTTAAGTCTTGAAGCAGAATTGGCTGTACAACAAAATGAAAATTCAATTATTCCCGTCATTACTAGACGGGAAAAGGAAGTCCTACTCCTTATAGCTGAGGGAATGACCAATAATGAAATTGCTCTAAAACTTTTCATAAGTACTACAACAGTGGATACCCACCGAAAAAATCTTTTGAACAAATTCGAAGTAAAAAATACCGCTTCATTGGTCAGAGTTGCAACCAAGAACCAATTAATATAAGGCAAGTATGCCCTTTCCTTTTTCACTGTTTCGGGTAAAAAACCGATCGTTAAATAAGTTAAGATTTGTAAAAGGATTACTATTAATTAAATCATACAATGTTTTATATAATCAAAAATGTAATTTGAATTTAATTGTATTTACAAAGTTGGAAATACCAACTTTAAAATATATACTCGACCCCTCTGCCAATGGAAAAGTCCCTCTACAATATCTGCAATTTCATTTTCTCAAATCCGGCTTTGGAAGCGCCACAAACAGAACAGCTGTAATCCTCGGCAAGGTCTTTAAATGCCGTCCCAGCCGGAATTTGTGATTTGGCATCACCGTAAGTTTCATCGTAAACGGTGAAACAGGAAGTGCATTGGTACACCTCTTTCCATTGGTCATCATTTGTATTCTTAGGGGCTTCTTTCTTTACCACTGCCCTGCCCAACTGATCAAAATAATTTTTACTAAGTTCCATTAAAAGACCGGGGAGTTCAATCTTATCCACGTCTTGGGCATACACTTTATATTCTTGGGTATTGGGGTCAAAATTTTTGAAATGCAACACATTATAGGTAGGCCTTACGGCAAAATCCTTAACTATTGTGGGCTGGGTGTTTTTTTCTATGATTACAGATGAGAAATGGGTTCTTTTCCCCGTTTCGTTACTTATTCCAAAGGTCAGGCCATAGGTACTTATATCGTTCTGGTCAAAACTAAGCACCAAGAATTTTTTCAGCTCCAATGCTTCCATGTCATCCACAGGGAGATGCCAGTTCATTTCCAATTGCGAATGACGAATATTTATTCCTTTTTGTCCCAAGAAACGTTCCAGATCTGGCCTACTAGAACTCTTGATGCCCTTGATTATGAATGATTTCCATGGTGTAATGCATATTTTTCCAATACTGTTGTCCAAGCAAAACCCACATAATTTTTTTAGAAAATCAAGGTCGTATCTATTGTTTCTCCAATAAAGTCCAAGCCAATATTCATCCAACCCCATCCGGTTCATTCCCTCATAATATGGAAATTTAGTATAGGGTATCTCCAACTCCCGCTCAATAGTCCTATTGTTGGTGTCCAATTTTTTATTGAGAACAAAAAACAATTCATCTATATCCGCAATGTCCGCATATATTTCCTCAATGGCCTTGGCCACTGTATTAATGTCCCAGCTATAAATTAGGACGGGGTAGTATACTGACTTGGTCCAGTGGGGCAATTTAACGTTCAGATACCAATAATCCTCATTTTCCGATGCAATAAAGTTTAGGTTACCGCTAAAAATGGGAACCAGACGCTGCTTGGGATCAGTGATATTGATCTTTAGTATGGGCAGATAATCAAATCCTTCCAAAATATACAGATAGGTAGATCCCTTTAGCCAAAATGTCATATCGAAAATATCTGCAGACACGTAGGAGCTCACAATATTTTGATAGCTTCTGTCCGCAACAATATCCGTATTAAATTTTGAAATTTGTTCCAGCTGTTCCTCCTTGGCATTTTGCAATGGAAACAAAAGATCTTGCCTGGATCCAAAAAATACCTCTTTCAGCCCACCTGCTTCCAACATGGCAATAATATCCTTTAATTCACCTGGGGAGGTTACCCCTCCTTTAATCAGTATTCTATGTAGATCATCATTCATAACCTTATAATTTATGAAGCAACTGTTTGTAATTGTTTGCGCAGTATATCCTGTATCTCCGGTTTGCAACTTCCACATCCCAAGCCGGCCCCAGTTTCTGAACACAGTTTGGAAAAGTCCTCACAGCCCCCGTTAATAGTTTCAATTAGGTTGCCCTCTCCTACCTGACTGCATGAGCAAACTAGTTTACCTTTCAAGGGAACCGAATTTGATTGTCCTCTTAGTAGTTCGTTCCGTTTTTCGGATAATTCAATTTCCTCTTCAATAAGTCTTTTGAATTCGGCAAACTCATTTTTATCCCCCATTAAAATGGCACCTTTTAGGGTGTCATCCTTAACTATACATTTCTTATAATATTTCTTGCTGACATCCATCAGAATTATTTCCTCATAGCTATTGTCATCCATTGGAGCGTTGACCATACCAAGACTACATAGGTCCAGATTTTCAAACTTTAGAATATTCATAAGGATGGATCCGTTATAGATACTGCTAAAATCTCCCAAAATATATTTAGCTGCAGTATCTGCCTGTTGCTCGGCGGCCGAAGTAATTCCAAATAGTGAATTTCTAAATTCGGCAATTTCACCTAGGGCAAAAATATTGTGATCACTGGTCTGTAAATATTCATTGACCACCACTCCCCTTCCGGTTTTAAGATCTGAATGTTTTGCCAATTCAATGTTGGGGCGTGTACCTATAGCGTAAACTATGGCATTGCACTTTACGGTCCTACCTGTTTTTAAGGTAATGGAAAGTGAATTTTTGTCATCCCTTTCCTCAAACACCGTACTTACCTCATTGTCATAATAAACTTTGATTCCCCTATCATTGACATCCTCTGCCAAAAGTCGACTTGCAATACGATCCAATTGTCTTTCCATTAATCTCGGGGCACGTTGGACTATACTGATATTGACATTTCTATTCTTAAGTGCCGCTGCCAACTCCAGGCCTAAAAGACCGCCCCCAACAATAACCACATGTTGTTCCTCCGGTGGAAGCCCTGTATCCTGAAGATATTTACGCAATTTATCGGCATCCCCACGTTCTCTCATAGTAAAGCGGCCAGGCATATTTATTTGAACCTCACTTGGTACAAAAGCTCGACTTCCTGTAGCCATTACAAGAATATCATAGGAATGTTTAAAACCATTGTCGTCCATTACGGTTTTATTTATCCTATCTATTTGCGTTACGCCAGTCCCTGAATGCAGAGATATATCCAGCTTTTGAAGTTCCCCTTTTTTTAATTTTTCCAAGGCCTCCCATGTAAGTTCCTCACTTACATATTCAGGGAGCAATACTCGATTATAAAATGGATCTTTTTCCTTGGAGAACACATGGAGCTCATCCACTTCATTTTTCTCCCTATAGGTTTGAACAAATCTGTAGGCCGCTGCACCTGCCCCGATTATCATAATTTTTTGTTTGGGCTTAACATATTTTGCCACTTCCACGGCACAATACTTAAAATCGGGTTCTTTGGAAACTGGGTCAACCAGGTCATTGGTCAAATTATTGGCCCTTCCAAAATCGTTATTGAGCACTTTTCCCCAATGCATGGGAAGGAATACTACCTTTTCGCGAATGTCGAAATTCACCTTTACTTTGACCCGCACCGTTCCCCTTCTGCTTTTTATGACAGCTATGTCCCCATCCTTTAATTTTCGCAAATAGGCGTCCACCTTGTTCATTTCCAAATATGGATCGGGAATATGTGTTAGAAGGCGCTTTACCTTCCCTGTTTTTGTACGGGTATGCCATTGATCCCTTACCCTGCCGGTGTTGAGTATTAAAGGATATTCAGGAGTTGTTATTTCAGACTTATTGTAAAGTGAAGCGGGGGCGTTAAAGTGCGATTTCTTATCATTGGTAAAGAATTGATAATCCGTAAACAATCTTGGAGTACCCATATGATCGGCGTGTGGAACCGGCCATTGAAAACTACCTTCACGCTTTAATCGCTCATGGGAAAGACCCGTTATATCTATTTCGGTGCCTTTCGTTAGAAGACAATGTTCGTCATAGACCTCACTGGCATTTTTATAATCAAATCCATGATAGCCCATTTTCTGGGCAAACCTCCATAAAATTTCAGCATCTGGTAAAGCCTCCCCTGGTGCATCGATCACTTTGGGAAGATAACTTATGCGCCTTTCGGAATTGGTCATGGTTCCATCCTTTTCCAACCAGCCGGCAGCTGGTAAAAGCAAATCTGCAAACTTGGTGGTCTCTGAATTATGTGAAATATCCTGAACCACAACAAAACTGGCATTTTTTAATGCTCTCTCGGCCTTGTGCACGTTGGGCATACTTACAATGGGATTGGTGCAAATGATCCAAACTGCTTTCATTTTACCGCTTTCCAAGGCATCGAACATTTCGGTTGCGGTATATCCGGGTTCCGATTTTATTTCTTTTCCTCCCCAGAAATCCGTCACCTCCTTACGGTGCTTTGGATTGCCCAATTCCCTGTGTGCAGCCAATAAACTAGCCATTCCACCTACTTCCCTACCCCCCATGGCGTTGGGCTGGCCCGTAAGTGAAAACGGTCCGGCTCCAGGTTTGCCAATCTGTCCTGTAAGCAAGGACAAATTCATTAAAGAAACATTTTTAGAGACTCCAATAACACTTTGGTTTAAACCCATGGTCCACATACTTATAAAAGCCTTGGCATTCCCAATAAACATTGCAGCCTTTTTAATATCCTCCACGGAAATACCACACAGTTCGGCCGCCTTTTTTAAAGAAAGTTGAAAGGCACTTTCCCGTACAGCGTCAAAATTTACCGTGTGCTTTTTAATAAAATTCCTGTCTATCTTTTTCTTTTCTATCAACCAACGGGCCATGGCGTTGAACAGAATAACATCTGTCCCTGGTAAAATCTGTAAATGCAGGTCTGCTGCAGCGCATGTTTGCGTCTTACGGGGATCTATGACTATAATTTTTACATCAGGATTTTTCTCCTTATGATTTTCTATCCTTCTAAAAAGAATGGGGTGACACCAGGCTGGATTTGCCCCCGCGATAAGAAAACAATCTGAAAGTTCTATGTCATCATATGAAATGGGCACGGAATCTTCACCCAACATTTTTTTGTAGCCCACCACTGCAGAACTCATGCATAGTCTGGAATTAGTGTCAATGTTATTGGTACCAATAAAACCTTTGGTGAGTTTATTTACAAGGTAATACTCCTCTGTAAGACACTGACCCGAAACATAAAAGCCTACACTATCCGGGCCATGCTTTTCAATAATGCTTTTAAATACGGCTGCGGCCCTGTCAAAGGCCGTATCCCAAGATACTCTTTGCAAGGGGTGGTTTCTGCTCCATCTCATCTCAGGGTACAGAATACGATCAGTGGTATCCTGTGCCACATAATTTAGGTTCTTCCCCTTGGAACAAAGCATGCCTTTGTTCACTGGGTAATCGGGATCTCCTTCTACACTAATATTGCCCTTGGAGTCCTGTTCCACCAAAATCCCACACCCAACCCCACAATAGGAGCAAATAGTCTTATGTTCGTTCTTTTTCTGCATAAAATCCTAGTATTAAAAGAAACCATTTAATAATGGTTTAAAATTACCAAATTAGGTATAAATACGTAGTATTTTATTGATAATAGTTGAGCAGAATATTGACGAAAAGACAATAAAAGTGATTGTATATTGGATATTACCGAATTAACACTTACCCAAATAGGTCATTGACTTAAGTAATGCGATAAATAATTATCAATCAAGGATAAGCTATACCAACTTATATTCCTGCGCTTTCTTGGCCAGGTCCATAAGGTTATTTACCCCCATCTTTCGCATTAGATTAAAGCGATGGGTTTCAATGGTACGTTTGCTTTTTTGAAGTTTTTCAGAAATTTGCTTATTGGTAAGCCCTGAGAGTACAAGCTCTAAGATTTGCAGCTCCTTACTCGTTATTCCGAAGGAGTTATTTCCGTTGGTTGTTGGTAATGGACTCTCTTGCCTAGCCTTTCCTTGACTCAACAAATTGTTTACCAAAACATTGGAAATATCGCCACTGAAATATTTTCCACCTTGTTCCACTGTGGAAATGGCCTTAAGAAATTCCGTTTTACCGGTATCCTTTAAGAGATAACCACTTGCCCCGGCATTAACCGATTTAAGGATATATTCTTCGGAATCGTGCATGGAAAGTATAATACATTTGGTTGGTGAAGAATGTTTTTTAAGTTCCTCTACGGCCTCTATGCCATTCATTTCAGGCATTCGAATATCAATGATCAAGAGGTCTGGATTCTTGTCCAATACCATTTTAACGGCCTCCTTACCATTGGAGACTTCTCCAATTACAATATAATTTTCATCTTCCTCCAATAATGCACGAATTCCATCCCTAACCAAGGAATGGTCGTCGGCCAATACAATACGTGTAGTTTTATTCACAATGGTTATTTTCTTTCCAAACAAATATAGGATAAAATTAAAACTAAGTATTCATACGGTGAAAATAGATGCTTCTTTTTAGATTATAAACCTTATTTGAAATGGGATATGGCTGTATTATATTGCCCAAGTTTGATCAACCAGGCTTATGAGGATAATTTTCAAATACCACTACTAAATCAAAAGCCCTGCTAATTGGCAGGGCTTTGATAATAATTTACTTATTTGGAAGTATTCAAAAATTTAGGCTTGATCACCAACATGGCCCATGCCCAATTTTGGCTACTGGCCGAGGCATCCTCTGTAATGCCTTTTAATTCATACATGCCATCTCCAGCAAACATTTGGGAATAACCCAATTGTAGGGAATAGCCGTTGAATGCCTGTGAAAATACTAGGTCTATTTCTGTACCCAAAGATTTTTCCCCACTGGGCAATGCCTGCTCTCCACTAAAGTTAAGCGCTTTTATCAGAATGCTGGATTTTTCCCCTAGTTTAAAATTGGCACTCACATGAACATCCAACAAGCCAACGGAATTGGCATGATTGCCTACATAGAAATAGTCCATAATCCCATTGAACTTATGATTGGTACCAAACAGGGGGAAAAACGCTTCCATTTTATCACTTGTACCGGCGTCATTGCCACTAATAATTTCCATACCGGCCCCTAAGCTTACTTTGGTTGAAGCGGCATAGTTGAAATCCAGTCCCAGCAAATAGGCTCTACTTACATCAACAACGCCCTGTCTTTCACCTGTTTGAAGATAAGCGTTCAACACGGCAGCGAAATTACCTTTTTTATAGTCCAAATGTGTTCCTAGGGTTTGCAGATTACTTAGCCCATCCGGTGTAGTTCCATCTGTTTCAAAATTCTGGAAGCCATTGTTCAATATCAATAGACTTCCACTTAAGTTTTTCCAATTTTCCTTTAAATAAAGGAATTGCATGGTTTTATAGGAGAAGAATCCAGTTGTGCTATAGGCTGAGCCTACCGATTGAAAACCACTAGGGTTGTCATAATCCTGGCTATATGCCAATCCAAGATCAAGTTGAAATTGCTCTTTGGCATATTTTAAAATAGCGGCATCGTGATTACGTCCCTGTTGAGTCCACCCCACACTGCCCAAAATTCGTTGGTCGTCGTAATCCAAGGTCTGTCTTCCCAATTTGGTAGAAAAACCACTACCAAGATCAATATCTGCCCAGGCCTCAAATACAGCAAAGGAATTATTTTCATCATCGGGTAGCAGCTGTCTGTTTTCTCCCCATACCATAACATCTTGAAGGCTTACATAAAATTTATAGGCCTCTATTGTGTAACCAGCATTCAATCGTAAACGGGTTGATACGCCAAAACCGGCATCGGCATCATCGGCGATTAGGTTGCCAAAACCATGACGTAATTCGGTACGAGGTCTAAATTCCCCATCCAATGTAAACTGGGCATTGGATAATGGTCCATATAGGGTAATAACAATTAATAATAGATATATTCCTTTCATCTTTTTAAATGTTTTTGTTTTAGGAGGCTTAATGAAATTCACCATTATACGTTTACTTACGAATTTGTTAATTCAATTTTTATTGTTCGTGAATCGTCGATTTCGGTTCATATCAAGAACTATCATGGCTTATTTCATATTTTGGTCAGGTTTACGGAATTGGGTATTGGTCATTCCGTAATTCGGTTTGGATTTGAATAAATAGGAATCTTTCTTGGGAAAAGCGTTTGTTGCTTATCCTAATTAAGATTCTCTCCTATTTGTCCATTCCAGAAAGTACAAGTTCTCTCTTGGTTTCATCGATGACAGCTTTTTCTTCGGCTGTAGCAAACCTAATGGCCAAGGATAATACGGCCGCACTTACTATGAATCCGCCAATAACAAAATATCCATTGGATACCGCAGAAGCGGCTGCCGTGGTTTGAGCCGCCCTTACCGCCTGTTCTCCCAATTCACTGTTTGCGGCTATGGCTGCACTTTCGGCCACTGCCGATTTGGATTTCAATAACATGGCGGCCAAAAAAGCACCGACATTGCCACCTGCACCAACAATTCCGGAAATAGACCCTATGGCTTTTTTATTTATAAATGGTACTACCGAGAAAGTGGCTCCTTCAGCCATTTGAACTGTAAGGCTAAACGCTATTAAAAAAATCATTCCAAATACCAAACTTGTAGTAACTGAAAAAATGGAAAGCATTATTCCTTCTGCAGCCAATATCAAGGCAAGAAAAATTACCCTGCCACGCAGGCCACGAAACTTTCCGAACAAGTCACCGAAATATCCACCTAAGGTCCTTGCGAAAATGTTCATTAAGGCAAAGGACAGCACCAAATTACCAGCAGTAGAGCGGTCAAGACCAAATCTATTCTGTAGATAATCATCCATGGTACCATACACAGTCAACTCAATTCCAAAACAAGCTGCATATACCAAGAATAGAATCCATACCCTATAATCCTTTAAGGTACTTAGGAAAGACACTTCATCTTTTTTTAGACGGGGCATTTTCCCTTCTTCCTTAAGTTCTTTAAAGTTACCTTCGGGAGTATCTTTTGTAAACAAGTAATAAATAATGCCCATTGCCAAGCAAATAACTCCCGCTATTACCATGGAATATCGCCAAGCTATTTCTTCGGATATTCCGAAACTAATAACCCCGGCGGCAATCAAAGGCATACCCAAACGGTTCGCACCTCCACCAAGATTACCCCAACCGGCAGAAGTTGCATTGGCTGTACCTACAATATTGGGAGCAAACATTATGGAAGTATGGAATTGGGTTATTACAAACGAAGCCCCTATAAAACCAATAAATAGTCTGCATATTAGAAATTGAAGCGGGGTTTGTACAAAACCTAGCAGTATCACGGGGATGGAACCAAGTATTAATAAATAGGTATAACATAATCTAGGGCCGTATTTATCACACAATTTACCAATTAACAATCGAGCAAATACGGTTCCCGAAACCGCTAATATAATGGAGTTCCACTTTTGTGTCGGGGTCAAGCCCAAGTCCTTAACTACGTCCGGCATAAAAGGAACAATGCCGAACCAGGCAAAAAAACAAATGAAGAAGGCAATAGAGGTTATCCAAAATGTACGGATGGGAATACTTTTGAAGTTTAAAAGTTCTAATTTCGTAGCTTTGGCAGAGACAAATTCTTTCATAACTGAATTGTTTTTAGGATTAGTTTTTTCATTCAACAATTCAAAAGTAAGTATTTCTACGTATTATTACTTATTATTATTACGTAATAATGAAAATTGGATGTATTTTTATTAAGGTGAAAAAATATGGAGCATGCATTTACGAAATTTTGGAATATTGGTTGATTTAATTACAATATTGTAAATAAGCCATTCTAAGTTGATCATTAATAGTTAAGTACCCTTTGAATTTCCTCTTCAAAGAATGAGGGGTGTTCCGCCACAACTTCCCCAACTACTATTATTCCAGGCTGTGATGCATCTATTTGGTTCACTATTGAATCAGCATCTTTAAGTATTCCTGTTACACAAGTTTCATTTATCGTTGTCCCATTTTGTATAATGGCGAATGGAGTCATTCCATTTCTAAATTGGGAAACTTTATTGGCGATTTCCTGAAATCTACGTATTCCCATTAGTATGATCATAGTGGCGGAAGACTTAGCGGCAAGTTCCAGATCTTCGGAAAAGGAACCGTCACGTTTGGTGGCGGTCATCACCCAAAAACTACTGCTAATTCCGCGTCGGGTTACCGGTATACCCTGACTTGCCGGAACTGCTATGGCACTTGTTACCCCTGGTACCACAGTCACTGGAATCCCAAAGGATTCCACATATTCCAATTCTTCACTTGCCCTGCCAAATACAAAGGGATCACCTCCCTTTAAACGTACCACATGCCCGTAATTATAGGCATTTTCTACTATTAATTTATTAATATCTTCCTGTGCAAAGGAATGCTGTCCGCATCTTTTCCCTACATATAATTTTGGGATATCGGTATTTAATTCATTGAGTAATTCCATACTTACTAGAGCATCGTATAGGACTATATCGGCATCTTCCAGTGCTTTATATCCTCTTATGGTGATAAGGTCGCTACTCCCAGGACCTGCACCTACTAAACTTACTTTTGGGGCTTTAGATATGCTCATAATTTCTATTGTTTAAGGTGTTCAATTAAGAATTCCGCAACAAAACTACGTATTTATTTTCAAAAAAACACATTATTATTACGTAATAATACGTAATATTGCTACGTAACATTTAAACGTATACGTATGAAGACCGTAATTGTAGTTGGAAATGGAATGGTTGGATACAAATTCTGTGAAAAGTTTGTCGCCAAAGTAGACCAAGGCTCCTTTAAACTAATTGTTTTCGGAGAAGAACCAAGAGTTGCCTATGATAGGGTGCATTTAAGTGAATATTTTGAAAATGGCGACGCGGAACGTTTGTCCATGGCTCCTCGTGAATGGTACCAAGAGAATAATATTGAACTTTTTACCAACGAGAGAGTTACGGACATTCATCGAAATTCAAAAACTATTACTACCCTAAGTGAAAAAACATTCAATTATGATTACCTAGTGTTGGCAACGGGATCTAGTCCCTTTGTGCCACAGATAAATGGAGTGGATAAGGATGGAGTATTTGTATACAGGACCATAGAGGATTTGGAGCAGACTCTGGCCTATGCGGAAAAAATAAAAAGGACAGTTCAAAAACCAAAAGCAGCCATATTAGGCGGTGGCCTATTGGGTCTGGAAGCGGCCAAAGCGGTTATGGATATGGGTCTTGAACCTCATGTAGTAGAGTTTGCCCCAAAATTGATGCCCAGACAGTTGGACACCAGAAGTAGCAAGGTACTTCAGGTAAAATTGGAATCCATGGGAATCAATATCCACTTGAGCAAAGCTACCAATCAAATTTTGGGTAATGGCCATGTAATAGGAATGGAATTTGGTGAAGACGATGTACTTAACGTAGATATGTTGGTTATTTCGGCAGGGATACGCCCTAGGGATGAACTGGGAAAAAGCTGCGGCCTTAAAATGGGTACCCGGGGAGGAATCGTGGTAGACAATAAAATGAGGACCTCGGATCCCAATATTTTTGCCATCGGCGAAATAGCCCTTTATAACCAAATGATATATGGTCTTGTAGCGCCCGGTTATGAAATGGCAGGTGTTGCGGTGGATCAAATAATAGGTTTGGAAGCAACTACCATGGCTGCGGAAATAGATATGTCCACCAAGCTTAAATTGATAGGCGTTGATGTGGCCAGTTTTGGAACTCCGTTTATGCCCGCTGAAAAAGGTCATTCCATCATTTTTGAAAACAAGACGGAGAGTCTTTATAAACGAATTAATGTAAGCCATGACGGTAAAAGACTTTTGGGCGGTATCCTAGTTGGAGATGCCAAAGATTACAACATGTTATTACAGATGTATCTCAATGAAATGCCCCTTCCAAAAAACCCAGAGAATCTAATTTTGGGAAGTCGCAGTGGTGAGGATGTATCCTTTGGCAGTGCTATGGACCTGCCGGATACTGCTGTTGTTTGTTCTTGTGAAGCAGTCTCAAAGGGTCAAATTTGTTGTTCCGTAAAGGAAGATGGTCACGAAAGCTTAAAAGCAATAGCCAAGGCTACGAAAGCCACTACCGGTTGCGGGGGCTGTAAACCTATGGTAGACGATTTGGTCAAGGAAACCCTAAAATCGCTCGGAAAAGTGGTTAAGGAATCTGTTTGTGAGCATTTTGAATATTCCAGGCAGGAGCTTTATGACATTGTAAAGCTTATGAAAATTGAAGACTACGATTCCTTATTGGACGAGGTTGGAAAAGGACATGGTTGTGAAGTTTGCAAGCCTGCCGTAGCCTCTATCTTTGCCAGTATCTATAATGAAACCGCCAATAGACAAGAAACCATACAAGATACAAACGATCGCTTTTTGGCCAACATTCAAAGAAATGGTACCTATTCGGTAGTGCCTAGGGTTGCGGCCGGCGAAATTACCCCTAAACAACTTTTGGCTATTGGTAGAATAGCTCAAAAATATGATCTATATACCAAAATTACCGGTGGTCAGCGAATCGACATGTTTGGTGCCCAATTGCATGAATTGCCCCTTATTTGGGAGGAATTGATTGCTGAAGGCTTTGAAACTGGTCAAGCCTATGGAAAGTCGTTACGTACCGTTAAAAGTTGTGTGGGCTCTACATGGTGTAGATATGGGATGGATGAAAGTGTCACTTTTGCCATTGATATCGAAAACCGATATAAAGGAATCCGTTCCCCCCATAAAATTAAAGGGGGTGTTTCCGGGTGTATCAGGGAATGTGCGGAAGCCAGGAATAAAGATTTCGGTTTTATTGCTGTTGAAGGTGGTTGGAACGTTTACATATGTGGAAATGGTGGTGCCAATCCACAGCACGCACAGTTGTTGGCCGAAAAGGTGGACAAAATTACGGCAACCAAATATGTGGACCGATTTTTAATGTATTACATACAAACCGCTCCTCCCCTAACCCGTACAGCAGCTTGGTTGGACAAACTTGATGGTGGCATAGATTACGTGAAAGATGTTGTTATAAACGATTGTCTTGGGATTGCAGATCAGCTTGACAAGGAAATGCAGCATTTGGTGGACACTTACAAGTGTGAATGGAAAGAGGCCGTTGAAAATCCTGAAATTAGAGCCCGTTACAGCCATTTTGTGAATGCAGAAGAAGCTGATGATTCCATTGAGTTTGTTTCTCTGAGGGAGCAAAAAATGCCTAAAGCCTGGGTTTAATTTTAAACTGGGACTATCAAGCCCCAACCTAACTATCTATATGTTGATCAACAGGTGCAACACAGTTTTGCACTTTTTAAAATAATGAAATATGATATCTAACTTAAACACTTATGAAGTAGTGGAATCAGAAAATGTGAGTATTTGGTTCAAGGCGGCTGCTGTGGTCAAATTTCCTAAGAATGGTGGCGCATGTGTAAAATATAAGGATAAACAAATTGCGGTTTTTAATTTTACTAGGGAAGGTACTTGGTATGCATGCCAGAATTTATGTCCCCATAAGATGGAAATGGTGCTGTCCCGTGGTATGATCGGGGAAGATCAGGGTGTGCCTAAAGTAGCCTGCCCGCTCCATAAAAATTCCTTTTCATTAAAAACGGGAAAACATCTTAATGGGGATTTGGACCGTATAGCGACATACCCGGTTAAAATAGAGGATGGCTTTGTTTATATTGGTTTTTCTGAATAGCTTTGGAAAAAACCAATATAAATCATGGCCTCAGTAAAACTTAATGAAGCCTTCCGTCTATTCGACGAGGCAAACACGAATGACCCCAATAAGGAGGTATGGCAAGGCAAGGAATATCCAAAGGAGTTGTTGTATGCCATGAGGATGACGGACAAGCTAAAAACATTTGCCACTGAGGCTTCCGAGGCCCTACAACTTACTGCTAGATGTCAGCATATCAGAAGATGGGAAATCCCTAGGGAATCCTATGAAATGAACAGGGCCGGATATCTAAAATGGCGACAGGATCTTAAAAAGTTTCATGCTAACAAGGCCGGTGACATCCTTAAGGAGGTGGGATATGATCAAGAAATGATAGAGCAAGTGGTTTTTTTACTGGAAAAGAAACAACTTAAAAAAAATGCTGATACCCAAACCTTGGAAGATGTTATTTGTCTGGTATTTTTAGAATTTTATTTTGAGTCATTCTCCCATAAATACCCTGAGGAAAAATTAATGGATATCCTTCAAAAAACATGGCGAAAAATGTCAAAAAAGGGACATGATGCGGCATTAAAGCTGCCCTTATCAAAGCATTCCCTAGAACTTATCGGTAAAGCACTGAAGGGATAGTACCTATTTTAGCAACTGAATTTGGGAAATGAACGACAATAAATTAATTACACCATTGGACACCTCTACCTTTATAAGGGTCCGTAAATGGTATTTATTTGCATTGGCCACCATTGCCCTTAGTATAATATTTGCCCAAATACTTATCCAAAATCATTTAAATTCCCAATTGGATGATTCCAAAGTAATCAACATAGCGGGTAGACAAAGGGCCTACAGTCAAAAATTGACCAAAGAAGTACTATTATTAAAGGAAAGTACGGATACTGCCCAGCGTGTCCGTGTCATTTCCGACCTGGCTGAAACCTTATCGGTTTGGAAAAATGCCCATCAGACATTGCAATTTGGAGATATGGCAATGGGTATTTCAAAGGCGGAAAACGAGGAGGTACGGGTTCTATTTGATAATATCAACCCGCATTATGATGCTATGGTCAGTGCAGTAGAGTTTATTTTGAAAGATTTTAAGGAAAACGGAAATTCCATTCCCAATCAGTCGAATATTGATGTCGTCCTAGAAAATGAAAGTACCTTTTTGGCGATGATGGATACCATTGTCAATAAATATGATGCCCTTAGCAAAACACATCTTCAAAATTTAAAGTTCAAGGAGTATCTCTTATTGGCAGTTTCACTGCTCATATTGTTGTTGGAAATATTTTTCATCTTTAAACCACTTTCCCTTCAAATCAGAAATACGATCAAAAATTTGATGATCACCCAAAAAAAATCAGAGGAAAGTGCACAGGAAATAAAAAGGCTTTTCCAGGAAAAGGAAAAATCACTCCAGGAATTACAGGAGCTTAATTTTGTAATCGACAACGCTGCACTTTTCGCAAGCGCCAAGCAAGATGGTCATGTTGTTTTTATAAGTAAAAAGTTCAATGAACTCCTTGGTCGTAACGATCGGGACACAAATAAGCCATTATACGAAATGTTGACCACTGATGAAGGCCAACAGCAATACCTGATGGAAGTATTAAAAAGCAATAGGAAAAATATAAGGACAGAGGAAATAAAGATAAAAACCACCAAAGGCGAGTCGCTATGGTTGGATATGTCCATTATTCCGATGCACCAATCTGCCCAACAGTCTATTTTAATATTGTGCTCCGATATCACCGAAAGGAAGAAGAATCAGTTGAAAGTAGCCCAATTGACGAAAGAGAATTACGAGGAGACCATGAGGCAAAAGCAGGTGCAGGCCAGCCAGATTGTTGAAGGGCAGGAAGAGGAGCGCAAACGCATTGCAAAAGATATTCATGACGGAATTGGACAAATGTTAACAGCCTTAAAGTTTAATATAGAATCCATTAATTTGGCCAATAAGGAAAAAACGGCCGAAAAAATAGAATATATCAAGGCGCTTGCCAGCGACTTGATCAAAGGAGTACGTACCGCTACTTTTAATTTAACCCCACCAGAACTTAGTGATCATGGAATTTTTCCCGCACTTCAGAAAATGACCCATGAACTTTCTAAACTCACCGGAAAAAATATTTTGTTCGAAAATAAAACCGAGGAAAATATTAGATTTAATTCGTTGGCTGAAACTAATATTTATAGAGTGGTCCAAGAAGCGGTGAACAATGCCATAAAGTATGCGGAGGCAAATTATATTCTGGTTACCCTTAATTTCAGTGATGATTTATTGAGTGTTGTTATAGACGACGATGGCAAAGGTTTTGACGACTCCATCTTGGGTAAGGTACCGAAAAATAACAGTGAAGGCGGAATGGGACTTTTCTTTATGAAGGAGAGAATGAACTATATCAACGGACGTCTTTTTATCAACTCCATAAAAGGGAAGGGAACTAGGGTAACCATCAATTATAAAACAGAAAGCCAGGAATTGTTAAATAAAGAGGATTAAATAGCTGTCTATTCAATGTTTATTTTTGAAAATAGAAGTCCCTTTATCGTCTCCAAATGAAAATGGAACCTATGTAAAGCCTTCGTTGTTTTTAATTAAATTGTAGTATGAAAATTAGGATAAAAGGAAATTCAATACGATATAGACTATCCAAGACCGAAGTTGAAAACTTTAGTAGGGAAGGTTATGTTATAGAGCGAACGGAGTTTAAGGACCAAATCTTCAACTATGAATTGCGGAGCCATAATCTAATCTCAAATCTGGATGCCGATTTTAAAAATGATACTATTAGCATGTACTTGCCAGAGAAGGATAAAAATGATTGGGCAACCAGCGATCGCGTTGGGTTTCAGTATTCAATTACACTTGGAAATGGCAAGGAACTGTTTTTGCTTTTGGAAAAGGATTTCGTCTGTTTGGATGAGACCATTGAAGATCAATCCGATAATTATCCCAATCCATTAATGGCCAAAAGGAAATAATTCTTTAAAATCATTTAAACAATAGTTGGCAATTTCGCAATGTGTTGGGGCTAGTTTTTTAACCCGAGGGTTTCTCTCAATAGGAGGCACATATAGCTGAACCTCTTTTAGGGGACAAATCTCCGTGATTCTGCCCATAAGTTTTTCCTGCTTATTGCCTGATGTAACATTGCACATTTCTTAGGGCTTCGGTGGTTGTTTTCGGCCTGTGTAGTTACTATGCTTTACTACAAAGTAAATAACCTGAAATTAAGCATTAGGTTATAATTTTAATCCAATCTTTATGACCATAAAAATGCTAAATTTTACTGGCCGGGATTATTTATTTTGAGCGTTTTATATACTTCGTTTATGATTTCAAATCTATCAGCAAGGACTATTAAAGTGTCATCACTTTCAATTTTAGTTGAACCGCTCGGGGTAATAAATTTGTCGCCCCTTTTGATCATTGCAATTATTGCGTTCTTGGGAAAGCCCAATTCAACTATTTTTTTGTTCGTGGCAAAGCATTCGGCACTTACGGAAATCTCTCGCATTATAGTCTTTGGATCTTCTGAAAATAACAAATCTGTCGGAGATAACTTTTTCGACTTTTCAGGAATGGCCACGCCCAACCATTTTGCCACTACGGAAAGTGTGGTTCCTTGAATTAAAATAGAAGTTACCGAGATAAAAAAAACAATATTAAAAATCATGTTTGCTTTATCTATTCCGGCCAAAAGTGGATAAGTGGCAAACACAATTGGGACGGCCCCACGTAAGCCTACCCATGATATATAAAAACGTCTTCTCATTTTCATCCTGAAAAAAATTAGACTTAGCAATACACTGATCGGACGGGCTACAATGATGAGGAATATTGAAATAAGTAAACCCACACCCATTACCGGGATAATTTGAGACGGAAACACCAACAATCCTAAGGTAAGGAAGAGAACAATTTCCATCAACCAGGCCAAACCATCGAACATTTTTAAAATTGTTTTCTTGTGTATCAAATCTTGATTGCCTAGATACACGGCGCAGATATAGATGGATAGAAATCCATTGCCCCCGACAAAGTCAGTAGCTGAAAATGTAACAAACATTAGGGCTATCACCAATACAGGATAGAGTCCCTCAAAGTCGAGCCTTATCTTATTGATTATATATTTACTGAGTTTTCCAAATCCAAAACCCGCTGCTCCACCTAAAATCATCTGCTGCAAAAACAAAGGAATTATAGAAAATACACTTTGATCTTGGTGAACTACCAAAGTTAAAAAGGCGATCGTCAGGACATATGCCATTGGGTCGTTACTTCCACTTTCCAATTCCAAGGTTGGTCTCAGGTTGGTTTTTAAGGCCAGACTTTTTGATCGTAAGATTGAAAAAACAGCGGCTGCATCTGTTGAAGAAACAATGGAACCCAACAGCATACTTTCGTAAATGGTAAAATCGGTAATCCACCAAACAAAGGAACCAATTGATAAGGCGGTAAATAAGACTCCCAATGTGCTTAATACAAGGCCTTCCCTTAAAATGGGTTTAACCGTACTCCAATTGGTATCAAGACCTCCCGAGAACAAGATGAAATTAAGTGATACGATTCCAATAAATTGGGCAATTTTGGGGTCGTTGAATCGGATTCCCCCAATACCTTCCGAACCCGCTAACATTCCAATTCCCAAAAAGAGCAATAAAGTGGGAACCCCAAATTTATAGGAAGTCTTACCAACTACTATACTTATAAAGAGTAGTATTGAACCGACAAGGAGTATATTTTCAATCGTTAAATTCATTTTGCGAAACTACTATAGGTTTCTTCAAAAATAAGGGTTCTTATTAAAGAATTTTACATTACAACCAACTTTGCTTGTATTCAAATGTAATAGGGAATATACCTTTCAGCTTAAAAGCTTGCTGTCGTACAATAAAATTCATTTACTTCTTCGTTACCCAATCTGCGCTATTTCTTAGGATGGTCTTGTAGGCTTTTAATCCGTGGGCCCTTTCATCGTGCCCTAAAGTATTACCAACAATTTTCGAAGTTGGATGTTTTACGACCCAAACCGTGGGGTATTCTTTCCCTGATTTTAAGCCTCTGCCTACTGCCAATACCTCTATATCCGCCCCTGGGTCTTTTTCCCAACGGTATAATTCGTCAACAATTCTGAATTTGGAAGGAACCCCTTTCATTATGGGATGATCGGGCTTTAGGACCCTTACTTCAAACTCCTGAAGATCTTCATGGGACCTAGATCCGCCCCCTACCAATGTTTTGTTATATTCCGGCCAATCTTCCCAATTGTACCAAGTACTGGGGTGATAGATAAGCATATTCATTTTACCGGCGTTTACTCTGGACATGATGGCAGCTTTGGTGTTCATGTCCAAAGGTTTGTTGTTACTTAAGAAAAGTATATCAGTAGATGAAAGCAAGGTTCCCAATTCCATAGGATTCTCTGTGTAGGTCACTGTGTTTTTTCCACCATCACTAAGGATTGCACCATCCGCAATACCAAAGAACTTTAGGAAGTCATGGGAACCACCTCCGCCCATGACCGAAATTTTTTGGGCGTCCTTATTTTCAGAAATATAGGATCCAGGAGCGGATACAATGATAACCCCCTGCATCATACGCCAATGCCCAGGAAAAGTACAGACATAGGGATAAATACCTGGAGTGTCAGGAAGTTTGAACACTACGGATCCTGTAACACCAGGCGTCAACATATCCGTGGCTCCCAATACATATCTTGATTTAGGAACATAACCCATTTTTTCTGCTTCCGGATTCTTTAAAAATCCATCTACCATGGCCCCAAAGGTATCCAAACTACCGGGTTGGATGACCACTAAATTATGGGACATCTGATCTTTGTTTTTTAAAACTATTTCTACGGTCTGACCGGCCGTGGCATGAAGTGTTGTCTTATCATAGGCCATTTCCTGATCAACGGTATTGAGGACAAATGTGACATCGGCCTTTATTTTTCCGACCTTGCCTATTCCCATATCAATATGTTGATTTCCTCCAGTATTTACACAGTGAACAGCAATAATATTTTTTCCTTTTTTGAATAATTGACCCTTTTCACTATCCAACTTTATGTATTTATAAGACTCACTGGAACCCGCTTCAGCTATCAAAAGTTGTCCATTGACATAAATTTCATAATCATCGTCATGGGCAATCTTGACCACTGGTTCAATAATTTCATCTGTAATAACCACCGCTTGGCGCATCCAGATATCGGAGCTGCTCCATTTGGTATTCACGTTCTTCATATTATCTCCTCCGAACTTGGCAGTTCCCTTCTTCCATCCTGAATCATTGAATTCGGCTTTCATCCAGTTATCGGAAGGTTTTTCATTGGTATAATTCCAAATGGATTTTTCTTCTTCTGCCGAGGGTAACAGCATAACTACGGAGGACGGTTCTACCGCCTCGTAGTTGGATTCCCTATAATAAATTTTTAGTGCTGCATTGATCCATTTATCCGAAGTACTGGAATCGTCTTGGGCAATTTTTTCGATTTCCGCATATAGTGTATTGGATTCCGGCAATTGCCCTGCCTTTAACACCGCAGCTAATTTAATCTGTGGGTCGGAATTGTTTAAGAGTCCCGATTGGGCCAAACTCTCACTACTTTCCTTAGATAAAGGCATTAAAGCCAATGCCGCCCTTTTTACCCCATAGGAACTACTGGTCAACGCATTAACAACCACTTCGTCGGCAAGGGCATTGGTACCGTTAAGTGCGCCTAGGCCGCTCAAGGTCCACAAAGCATGTAGTGCCCCGGCATTTAGACCACTTTTATCAATATTGTTATTGTCTCCTGCCAATTTGATCAAATCCGGGATTAGGGATACTTTCTTATTTTCAACTATTAAACGTTGTGCAGTAGTTCGCCAAAACATATTGTCGCTTTGCAAAGCCTCCAATAGCTTTTCATCATCATTGGGGTTTAATGATGTTATATCTGAATCATCTCCGTCCTCGTGTGTAATTACATATATTCTACCATGTCCATAATCCCGTAACTGATTCTTATGGGCATTCCCTTCACCTTTATCGGCGTTCCAAATTTGATTGTCCATCCCACGCTTATCCGGGTTATGCTGAATCACCGGATTGTACCAGTCCGCGACCCATATATTTCCATCTGGACCTGTTTCAGCGAAAACAGGAGCAGTCCAGGCATCTGTACTGGCAAAAATATTGCCGCCATCAATTTCCTTGTACCCTGCCCCATCCTTGACTATTTTTGCAATATGCACCAAATGGCCGGTAGGTTCTGAAACATACATTTGATTCCTATATTCTTCCGGATAGTTTCGCGCAGTATAGAAATTGGCACCCGCGGCTGCGGTATACCCTCCACGAACATCTACCTGTTGCAATGGAATGGAATCTACCGGAGTAATTTCATAGTGTCCTTGAATAAAATCGGCATTGACCGCCCATGAGGGCAGTTTATTTAAATAATCGTAATGTTTTAAAGGAATCCCAACATAACAACAGTGGTTGTTGTTGGCCGTAGATCCAAATATTTCAAAATTTTCGTTAAAACCAAGGCCCCAGGTATTGTTGTTGAATTGGCCCACGGGTTCAAAATAGGAACCGTCCTTGGCAAATTTGTAGACACCCATTTTAAATTCGACAGGTTTTCCCTGAAACTGATTTTCAAACCCGGAATATCCTACGGATCCCCAAATCATATTGTCCACTCCGTAGCGCAGATTGGAGGGTCCGGCATGGGTATCAAAGGTTCCGAATCCTTCGAACAAAACGCTGCTCTTGTCCATTTTGTCGTCTCCGTCGGTATCTTCCAAAAGTACCATATTGGGAGCTTGGGCCACAATGGCCCCGCCCTTTACCAAGGTAATTCCGGTGGTTAACTTTTGTTCGGTGGCGAAATCCGTAAAGGTATCTGCCCTACCATCCCCATTGGTGTCTTCGCAGATAGTGATCCTATCGCCCCCAACATCATTGCCCAGGCCATGTGGATAATCCTTGGACTGCACCACCCAAAGTCTTCCCCTTTCATCCCAGGTAAAGGCTATGGGATTTATTATATTGGGTTCCGCTGCAAATAATTTAGCGCTAAAACCCTCGGGAAGTTGAATGTGTTTCTGGGAATCTTCAGGGCTTAAAGGGTTCTGGACCTTAGGGTTCTCTCCGGTATAGGTCAAGGGAGGTGGGGGAGATTTTTCTCCGGAACAGCTGGATAAAAGGACCATTCCACAGATCAGTAAGGAAAGGAAAGCAGTTATATTTTTCATTTTTAAAATTTTAATTTTATTAGTCAGTAGGATCAATTATGAACCAATTGCTTTTTTATAAGCAGAATGTAATACCCATCAAATTCTTGGACGATACTCCGAATAGGGAGCATTTTCACTTACGTCCACCGTTCCTGCTTCCCAGCCTTCCGGCGGTGACAGGATGGCCAAAAATTCCAATTCGCCTTTTCCGGCGTTAAAGGTGCCATGTGCAACATTGGCCCCGATATAGACCGAATCGCCTTCCTCCAAAATTTGCATCTCATCCTCTATCCATTGTTCCGCCGTACCTTTTAACACATAAAGGATTTCATGCATTTCTGGATGAACGTGAAAATTATGCCCCCCTCCTTCCGGCATCACCACTTTTACCATATAGGAGTCGGCCTGTTTTATAATTTCGGGATGATAATGCCAATGATGTACCCGACCAAAGGCCTTTTCGAACATGACATCTTTTTCCTTGACAAATTTCCAATTCCTTAGCATAGTGACATTAAAGGGTTAATGCTTTAAACTCCTTGGTCAGATTGGTCAGGGATTGTTCTATTCCCATTCTTTCCAAGGACGAGGCTCCTACAAAACCATGCAGCCCTTTACAATGTTCCAAAACGTATTTTACGTCTGCTGGCGTGTTGATCGGTCCGCCATGGGCAAGAAGAAAGGTGTCGGGATTGGATTTTTTCACGGCATCAACAATGCGTTGTGTGCGTTCCAGGGCATCATCCATGGATGCCGAAGCATTAGTAACCCCAATGGATCCACCGACCGTTGTCCCCACATGGGCAATTATGGCATCGGCGCCTACATCGGCCATTTGTATGGCCTCTTCTGGTTTACCCACATAGACCACGGAGAACAAGTCCATTTTGGTGGCCAAATCTACCATATCCACTTCTTTTTGAAAACTCATTCCCGTTTCTTCAAGTACCCGTCTAAAATGACCATCTATAATGGAATGGGTCGGAAAATTATTCACTCCGGAGAACCCCATATCCTTCACTTTTCCCAGAAAGTGCCACATTCGTCTTCTCGGGTCGCTACCGTGAACCCCACATATTACCGGAATTTCCTCCACTACAGGAAGTACCTCAAACTCGCCTATTTCCATAGCCACGGCGTTGGCATCCCCATAGGCCATCATACCGGCTGTTGAACCGTGTCCGGACATTCTAAACCTACCAGAGTTATAAATAATGATTAAATCGGCCCCTCCTTTTTCAATAAATTTAGCACTGATTCCTGTTCCGGCACCAGCAGCAATAATTGCCTTTTTTTGATTTACTACTGCTTGTAACCTATCTCTGACTTCTTGTTTTGTGTAGGGGTTTCCTTTCCCTGTCCATGGATTTGGCATAATTTTCTTTTTGTATTGATTAGTTGATTTTTGTTTAAATATTTAATTGCTGTTTTTCAATTGATATTTTATGACATCAGGATTTTTTTATCAATTCCAGTAAGCATTTTACAGCTTTTTCAGCAAAATCTTCGGTATTGATATTTGAATCGACTTCTACAATTTTAATATTTCCATTTAGATACTTTTTAAGGGAACGAAACAGTTCCCGATCTATTTTAGGATTGTAAAAGACTTCGCCGATTCCTCCAATTTTGGATAATCCTCCCAAGGGAAGTATTACGGTAACCGGAGCCTTGGATTTATTAAGTTTTTCGGCAATAGTTTTCCCTAGAATTCTGTTCTCTTCTTCATTGGTACGCATAAGGGTTACATCCGGTGCCCAACTGAATAATTGGCGGTCCCTATATTTAGCCGGAACAGTATTCAAGGGTCCAAAATTTACCATATCCAAACACCCTGGGACTATAACCTGGGGGATTCCCATTTTGGATGCGGCCGTCAATCGGTCTGGTCCAGCACTACATATTCCCCCGCAAAGTTCATCGGCCATTTCAGTAGTGGTAATGTCCAATATAGCATCAAAACAGCCATCCAAAGTTAACCCTTCCATGGTCTGTCCACCAACCCCAACGGAATGAAATGCCAAAACCTCATAGCCTTTGTCTTTCAATAATTCCGAACATTTGTCCACGCATATGGTGGTATTGCCAAAAACGCTAATAGCTATGGATTGGTCCCCTCTTTCATTAACCTGTACCGAGGCTTTCATCATACCTACAATAGCGGCAGCACCCTGACGTATAACTACCTTACTAATACTATTAAGTCCGGCTACATCTACTATTGAAGGCATTAAAGTAATGTCCTTACTCCCGATATGTGCAGATAAATCTTTCGTTGCCAAAGTGCTTATACATAGTTTTGGAATTCCGAAAGGTAATGTTTGCATAGCTTTAAGAGCAATAAAAGTTCCTCCACCGCCTCCCATGCCTATGATGGCTTTAACTTTTTTCCGTACAAAAAGATCTGCTATTACAATAGCTGCACCATTTCCCATAACTTCTATAGCCCTACCGCGATCGTTTAGGTCACGTAGCCTAGTTAGGGGAGTTCCACCTCTCATAGCCACCTTTTCTGCCTCAAAATGTACGGGAAACAGTTTTGTAGAGCCCATTACCCCCGTATTAATGGTAATTACGCTAGATCCTAATTGTATTAAAGAGGTATACAGATAAGCAAAATTTTCTTCCTTGGTATCGAAGCACCCTACCATAACTATACTTCCTACCTCTGGCAATTGACTATTTGATTTTACACTCATTCCTATTTCTTGTGTATATGGCTCAGGATTTATTGAAACAAATAATGGTGGACATTATATTTTTGGCACAATCCTGAATAAGCTTTGGAGCCTGCCCAATGGCTTGCTTTAATTCCATAGGCTGATTAACAATGGAATATACTGCGCTTACTCCAATGTTGTAAATACCGTCTATATTATCCCCAATTTTTCCAGTAATCACAATTACGGGAACATCATATTTTTTTGCCATCTTCGCTATCCCTGAAATCGTTTTGCCTTGCAAGGTTTGATCATCAATTTTACCTTCTCCCGTGAACACTAGATCGGCCTGTTTTATATATTCCTCAATTCTTAGAGTTTCCAAAATTAATCCTATCCCCTTTACCAAATGGCCCTTCAAAAAAGCCATAAGTCCCCCACCGGTACCTCCAGCGGCTCCTGATCCGGGAATGTCAGAGATATCTATACCCACCGTGGCCTTAATTATTTGGGCATAATGGGCCAGATTACTATCCAATAATTCCAAGTCCTCACTATTTCCCCCTTTTTGACCCCCATATACCATGGAAGCACCGTTTAAACCGGTTAAGGGATTGGAAACATCACAGGCAACGATCACCTCACAATATTGAATTCTTTTGTCAAAATTGGATAAATCAATTGTGTGTAACTCATTTAGGCTGCCTCCTCCGTCTTTAATCTCCTCACCTTTATCATTCAAAAACTTTGCACCCAAAGCCCTAATCATACCTGCTCCCCCATCATTGGTGGCACTTCCTCCTATACCAATAATAATTTTATTACATCCACTTTCCAGTGCATCCTTTATTAATTGCCCAGTACCATAAGTGGAAGTTATTAAGGGGTTTTTTTCATCTTCTTTTAGCAATTCCAATCCGGTGGCTTTGGCCATCTCAATGACCGCAGTTTTCTTATCTTTCAAAATCCCGTATTCAGCCAGAATTTTTCGCATAAGGGGGTCCCTTACTGAAACGGAAACCCTTGTTCCTCCCGCACCTGTCAAAATTGCTTCCAACACCCCTTCCCCACCATCGGAAATCGGGATTTCATGGATTTTGGCGGCCGGCATTACTTTTCGCACCCCTATGGCAATGTTAGCCGCCACTTCTCTGGCAGATAAACATTCCTTAAAAGAATCCGGGGCAATTACGATATTCATTATATCTTCAGTTTGATATTTTTAATAAATTTGCTGCTCGCTTTACAAATATAGCGTATATGACACGGGTTTTATAGCCTAAATTTCACCTGATACATATTATATATTGACCATTATAAAGTTTGCTTCCAATAAGCCAACCCTTTGGATGTTTGTTACAAATAATCCATGCACAAAATTCCAGAAATGCTAAATCCATCTAGTCCGCCCTGGATCTTAAACTTACAAAATCCACCAACAAGGGAAAGGCCGGTTCGGTCATATTGTGTCCATAGCCGTCCATTTCATAAAGAGTAATATCTTGGTGTCCAACAACCTTCATCATTCTATGGAAATAGGCATTCTCTTCATAACGGCCCAGCATCTCTTTTTCACGGTCCCCTGTGATCAGCAATGTTGGAGGTGCCATTTTACGTACATGGAATAATGGTGCCCATTTATCTATTATAGGCTGCTCTCCGGGTATACCTTGTTCTTTTCTTATTGTAAAATGGGTTATGGTATGACCACTAAAAGGAACTAGGCCAGCCACCCTATCGGAATCAATATTGTATTTCTTTAGCCAACTTTTGTCCATGACGGACATTAAGGCCAAGTACCCGCCTGCCGAATGGCCAGAAACAAAAACCTGATTTATGTCGCCATTATAGCGATCTATATTTTTAAATACCCAAGCTATGGCCGCCGTTGCATCCGCTATACAGGTTTCGGCTTTTACATTGGGAGAAAGCCTATACCCCACTCCTATCACGCAAAATCCTTTATTCTTAAGGGCTAATGGAATTTCCTTTTGGCCAGCTGTTAACCCTCCGCCATGAAACCAAACCACCACAGGTACCTTTGCTTTACTTTCCTGGTAGTAGACATCCATAAGACACTTCTGTTTCATATAATCCGTTTGACCTTCAGTTTGAGTGTCATAGTAATAGACATCTTCCAATGTCTTGTACTCTGTGACTTGACCATGAGCGCATATGGGCAAAACCCACAAAAACATGTAAATAAGTACCTTTTTCATAGAACATAGGATTTTAAGTTGATTATATGGTTTTAATTATTCCCCTAATATCATAAAAACAGATTAGAAAAAACATTCAAATCCTCTAAACCCCCAATTACTTTCTAATTAATTTGAATATTTGCGTTGTTCACTTTCATCAACTTCCCAATAATAATTGGAACTTCTTAACGGATTGTGCAAATTATCCACCTGAGGTAGTAGTATATAGGTTGAAAGCATTGTAAAGAAGTTATTTATGTTTTGATTGTCAAAATATAATCTGTATTCGATAAAATATAGGCTATAATACGCATCTGATATAAGCTATATTTGTAAGGAGCACCTTGTGCTCCAGTAGGGATCGAACTAGGTTATTTTAATTAATGATGAAAAAGAAGGAACAAAAATGACTTGTAGAAGCAGATGGATTGGATTCTAAATTTTCAATTGTTAGTTGGAAAATTATAGTTCTTTGGTCTAGACAAGTGCTGATCTCAAATAATATTAATTCTTTAATATTTATTTTATAAGATATTGTAATTCAGTACTTTGCTTTTATTTAATTAATTTTAACATTTAAATATTGAATGTAGTGTCCCGATGAAAAACAAGGCTAATTCCATTGAATATATTATTTTTAAAAACGACAGTGATTTCAGCTTAGTGTAATTCTAATAACCAATTAGGGTGTAAATAAATTTTGAATATGAAAATTGTTATTTTGGATGGATATACTTTAAACCCTGGCGATCTGAGTTGGGAGAAATTAAAGGACATAGGAGAACTTACGGTACACGACAGAACCGAATATGACAATGATAAAATTATTGAAGCCATAGACAAAGCAGAGATTATTTTCACCAACAAGACACCACTGCCCAAGGAAGTATTGAAAAAGGCCCCGGCGCTAAAATATATTGGTGTGTTGGCTACAGGGTTCAATGTAGTTGATGTTGTTGCTGCCAAAGAATTGGGCATAGCAGTTACCAACGTGCCCAGCTACGGAACCACGGCCGTGGCACAAATGACAATGGCCTTGCTCTTGGAAATGTGTCATCATGTAGGAGAACACAATCGCGCCGTAAAACGGGGAGCATGGTCTAAAAGCAAGGACTTTTGCTTCTGGAACTATCCTCTCATAGAATTGGACGGCAAAACTATGGGAATTGTAGGTTTTGGGAGAATTGGTCGGGCTACAGCCAAATTGGCCCAAGCATTTGGGATGAATATTATGACAGCAGGTAGCAGTATGAAGCCAGAACTGGAGACCAGCACCTGTAAACAGGTGGATATGGATGAACTTTTGGGAAACTCGGATGTAATTAGTCTACACTGCCCTCTTACCCCGGAAACCAAAGGTATTATTAACGCGTCCAACATTTCCAAAATGAAAGACGGGGCCATGATCATAAATACCTCAAGGGGACAGTTAATAGTGGAAAAGGATCTAAAAGAGGCCTTGAATTCAGGCAAGATTGCCGGCGCAGCGTTAGATGTGGTTTCCAAAGAACCTATAGATAAGGACAATGAGTTGCTAAAAGCAGAAAACTGTATTATAACACCGCACATCGCTTGGGCTCCAAAAGAATCCAGAAGTAGATTGTTGATTACGGCCCTGGAAAATTTGGAAGCTTTTTTAAAAGGCAAACCCATTAATGTGGTGAATAATTAATATGATTCGCATTTAGAGTATACACTAAATAACAACTTATGCCAAACAGCCTTAAACAGAAATTGCGCGATAACCAAAATATCTACGGTACCTGTATTCTTTCTACCTCTCCTATTTGGTCCAAGGTCGTAAAGGGCAGTGGATTGGATTTTGTTTTTTTGGATACGGAACATATTCCTTTGGACAGAACGGAACTCACTTTTCTGTGCCAGGTGTATACGGCTCAGGGTTTGTCCCCTATTGTCCGTATTCCCAGTCCTGACCCTTATGCCGCGTGTATGGCCAAGGATGCCGGTGCGGTAGGTGTCTTGGCGCCTTATATTGAGAGTGTACCCCAAGTACAGCAAATGGTGGGAGCAACTAAATACAGGCCTTTGAAAGGAGAGCGATTACAAAATGTACTTAGTGGAAAGGAAAAATTATCGGTTGAAATGAAGAGCTATCTGGAGCAGTTCAACCAGGACAGTTTGTGTATAATAAACATTGAGAGTACTATTGCGGTCGAGCGATTGGATGAACTTCTTAGTGTTCCTGGATTGGACGGGATAGTGATAGGTCCACATGATCTTTCCATAAATATGGGGTTACCGGAACAATACGATCATCCGGATTTTGAAAGGACGGTTAAGGAGATCATACTTAAAGCAAGGAGTAAAGGTATTGCTGCCGGTATACATTTTCCCGCCCACCCAAATTACCAGATTAAATGGATTATGGAAGGAGCTAATATTGTACTGCACAGTTCCGATCTTCGACTTTTTAGTCAAAAACTTTCCGAAGATATGAATACTATAAAAGATGCCGTGGGAGATGGCAGGAACCTGTCAGAGGATAACGAATTGGCTATATGAGCAATGATGATTGCCAATATTAAATAAGTTCGTAATGAGTGAATTAATATAATTTATATGAATATAATCTTTAAACGATTTTTGATTTCACTATGTTTTCTCGGGCTTTTATCATCTACGCTCTTTGGGCAAATGATAGATATGAGTAAATCCAAAATTATCTGCCTCGAGAAAAAAGATCCCCTGGTTATCAATGCCATATCCGTACTAAAGGAAGAAATAGAAAAAAGGAGTGGAATTGTATTGAGAAGGGAAAACAAATTTTCTAGGCAATCACAAAACCTTATAGTTATTGGACTTGAGGAGGGATTAAAGAAATTCCCAATTGAATATCAACAACTCCTGGGAACCATGCCCGCAACCAATAAGGAGGGATATAAAATAGCAGTCCTGCCCAAAGCTAATGTGGTCCTGGTAGTAGGCCACGATTCAAGGGGAGTATTATATGGAATTGGCAAACTTTTGAGGAAATTGGAAATGTATCCGGGGCAGATTTTACTGCCTGAAGTTGTAAACATATCGTCCACCCCTAAATTTTCTATCCGGGGCCACCAAATGGGTTACAGACCTAAAACCAATGCTTATGATGCATTTTCTGTTCAGCAATTTGACGACTACATCCGTGATATGGCCATTTTCGGTGCCAATAGCATTGAAATAATGCCTCCACGTACCGATGATGATTTCACAAACGTTCATATGAAGATCCCTGCCATCCAAATGATTGCGGAGCAATCAAAGATATGTGATCGCTATGGTATGGATGTTTGGATGTGGTATCCCAATATGGGTTCGGACTATACCGATCCAGATTCTCTAAAAGTGGAGATTGAAGAGCGACGTCAGGTATTTAAAGCCATTCCCCGTTTGGATGCCCTATTTGTTCCAGGGGGAGATCCCGGGGATTTGGAACCGGATGAATTGTTTAATTGGCTGAAGATAGAAGCAAATCTGCTGCGTGAATATCATCCTAACGCCAAAATATGGGTTTCCCCACAGGTTTTTAGACCTACCAAAGCCTGGTTCGATGCTTTTTATGGGCATATTAACAAAGAGTACTCTTGGCTTGGAGGGGTTGTCTTTGGTCCGTGGATAAAAACTCCCATAAAAGAAATCACGGAACGCATTAATCCGGGTATTCCTATAAGGCGATATCCAGATATCACCCATAATTTAAGCAGTCAATACCCAATTCCCCATTGGGATTTGGCTTATGCCATAACCTTGGGGAGAGAATCTATCAACCCACGGCCGCAAGACCAGAAATTAATTCATAATGCCTTTGACCAATATGCACAGGGAAGCATTAGTTATTCTGAAGGCACCAACGACGATGTAAATAAGATAGTTTGGAGCGATCAGGATTGGGATCCAGAAACCCCGGTTATGGAAACCTTGCGTGATTATGCACGCTATTTTATAGGAGCCAAATATACCGAAACCGTATCCCAAGGATTAATGGCCTTGGAAAACAATTTACGGGGTCCTCTTCTTAACAACGATGGTGTAATTACAAGCTTGCAACAGTGGCAAAATTTGGAAAAACAGGCTTCCAAGGAGGTCCTAGGTAATTTCCGATTTCAAATGGGACTTATTAGAGCCTATTTTGATGCTTACCAATATAGAAGATTAATTTATGAGACCGAATTGGAACAGCAAGCTCGAGAAATATTGTCTAAAGCAAAAGGTTTGGGCCCAATTAAGGTTATGGAAGAAGCCAAGGAAATATTGTATAAGGCAAAAAAGGAACCCGTTATGACCGAATGGAAAAATAGATGCCTTGCCTTGGCCGATGATTTGTTTGCAAGTATTGGTGCCCAATTGACAGTGGAGAAACATTTTGCAGCAGGTGGCCGTGGTAATTTTATTGACAATATAGATGTTCCATTGAATGATGGCATGTGGTTGATAGATCAACTTGAAATTATTGAAAAAAATGGAACCGAACATGAAAAATTGGTAGCTATAAACCAATTATTGGCAAGGAACAATCCCGGTCCCGGAGGGTATTATGACAATTTTGGATCACCTAGGAGTTGGAACCGGGTAGTTTCCAATCATAGTTATGCAGAGGACCCCGGAGGTCTAAAATCTCCTAGGGTCAGTTTTGGGGTTGGTCTAAAAGGAGAGGAATGGGTACACGAAATTACGGCTATAGGATTTGACGGACATACAACACCATTATCCTGGATGAATCAGGTAACCACATTATATGATGAGCCCCTGAAGATGGTCTATAAAGATTTGGACCCCAATGGTGCCTATGTCATTAAAGTGGCATATACGGGCCGTTTCCGTTCAAAAATAAAATTGACGGCGGAGAATACACTTGTGCACGACTTTATTACGACCGGAGTACAACCTATTTATGAATTTAAAATTCCAACAGCAGCATTACAGGATGGTGTTCTGGAGCTGGAATGGACCTGTGGTGAAGGAGAACGGGGGTCTCAGGTCTCAGAAATATGGATAATTAACCAAGACGAATTAATAAAACAGTAAGTCATGGAGGAAAAGAAAAATAAAATGGATAGTAGAAGGAAATTCTTGCTTCAATCGGGTTTGGCTGCAGTGGCTTTACCCTTCACGCAGATTTCCTGTCAACCATCAAAGGATAAGGTAGTAGAGGTAGAAAATGAGGATTCATTTGAATTTGCTTTCTTAACGGACATTCATATAAAACCTGAAATGAATGCGCCAAAAGGATTTCAAATGGCTATAGATAAGGTAAATGAATTGAACCCCGACTTTGTAATAACAGGTGGAGACCTTGTCTATGATACCATGCGTGGAAATTACGAGCAAAGTGAATCACTTTTTTCGTTGTACAAAGACATGAGTAAAGGATTTAAAATGCCGGTCCATAACTGTATTGGAAATCACGACTTGTTCGCAATATATGAAGAGAGCCCGGAATCTGCAGATCATCCCGATTATAAGTATGGTATGTGGGAAAGGCATTTTGGGAAGACCTACTACTCATTTGATCATAAAGGATGGCATTTTATCACCTTAAATTCCTTGGATGTAACTGACAACAAAAGATATAAAGGTTTCTTTCATCTAGAACAACTGGAATGGTTAAAGCAGGATATTGAAAAAGTGGATAAATCTACGCCCATCGTTATCACTACCCACATTCCCATGATATGTACCTACGCCCAATTAAATGGAGGTGAAGGAAGTAGAACAGCCAATAATGCTTCGGATGTTTTTAAAATAATGGAGAAACACAATTTAAAATTGGTTTTACAAGGGCATATTCACTGGAAAGAATATGGATTCGTCAATGACCGATTTCACTTTTTAACTGGTGGATCCATTGCCGGAAACGGATGGAAGGGAAGAAGGCACAATACCAAGGAAGGCTTTGTGAAAATTAAGGTCAGTGGAAATGATTTTACCTGGGAATATATTGATCATGGTTGGGAGGCCGAGAGGCTTAGATTGGCGGACAACATAATTTAATACAGATTATTAAGTGCTTAATTATTTACATTTTGGAGTAGATTTGTGGAAATGAAGAATATATCAAATTCAGATTTCACCCTTATTATTGAAGAAGTCTATGGACCATGTGACTTAAAAGTATCAAACTTTGTATTGGATAAGGAGAGCAAAGAATACGAGGCTACTTCATTTCTATTGAATGCCCTAAACATTAAAGCGAGAAGAAGTAAAATCACACCAAAAAAAATTGGGCAATTCGTTACCCTTTGGAAAAGAAATGAAAACGGGGAAACAACGTCCTTAGAAGAATCCGATGAAGTAGATCTTGTTGTAATTACTTCCCGTGAGGAATCACAGCTGGGCCAATTTGTTTTTCCAAAAAACATTTTGATTGAAAAAGGAATTGTATCACACGGTACAAAGTCAGGAAAACGTGGTTTTCGTGTTTACCCCCCTTGGTCACGACCTACCAACAAGACAGCTCAAAAAACTCAGAAATGGCAACTTGAATATTTTTTGCCCATTGAACAAGATTTTAAAACGGACCTGCATAAAGCAAGTGCCCTTTATCTGAATTCGTAAGCCTTATATCTACATAAAAGAGTACTAGCCTTTCTTTGTCACATTTATAATTTAATAACATAGTAGTGTACTATTGTACGGCCTACCTACCCTCCTTCCGCAGGACTTCCAAAGGGGGACTTTTTATAACGCCTATGCTATTTCCAAGGCCAATTAGCAAAACAAGTACGGTAATTCCGGGGAACAGCACCAAAAATGGGAATAAAGATGGCGTAAAAGGGGATTCGAATACGAACAAAGCCAGCAATTGACTGCTTATTAAGGACAGCAGAATTCCAGATAAACCTCCTAAAATACCCAAGTACAGATACTCCAAGGCCACTATTTTTAGTATTTGTTTGCTTTTGGCGCCAATTGTCCTTAAAAGCACACTTTCACGTATCCGTTGATATTTACTGGTCCTAACTGCACCCAAAAGCACAATTATCCCGGTAAGGATGCTAAAAAAGGCCATAAAATTAATAATCCAAGAAATTTTGTTTAATAAGTTTTCTATAACAACCAGTATTTGTCTTATATCCAGGATGGACACATTGGGAAATTCTTTTACCAATTCCTTCTGAAGTGATGCCGACGCAATTTCATCAGGTACCCTGGTCGTAAGTACTGTAAATTGAGGAGCATCTTCCAAAATTCCCAAAGGAAATACTATGGAAAAATTTAGTTGCATTCGGCCCCAATCCACCGTTCTAATACTGGCAACAAAGGTATTCATAATTACACCTTGAACATTAAAGGTCAATTGGTCCCCAACCCCAACCTTGGCATCCCTCGCAAAGTTGTCGCTAATGGAAATTGGTATTTTTTCTTTCGAACTTACTTTGGAAACCCATTCTCCAGATTCCAATTTCTCGGATGCAATTAGGCTATCCCTAAAGGTTACCCTGAACTCATGGTTCAATATCCAAGAATTTATGGTAGAAGTGGTATCATTTCTGATGTCGTTTACCTCCCTGCCCCGTATGCTATTTACCCTCATGGTAATAATCGGGATATTGGTCAATACCGGATATCCATCTCGCAAAATGGTATTGGCAACCGCCTCTTTCTGCTCGGTTTGAATATCCAAAAGAATCATATTGGGACTATTGGCATCCGTTCCCATAGCTGTCTTGGCCAACAAAAAATCCTTGGTAAAATATAGGGTGCTGATCAAAAACGTTCCTATACCAATTGCCAGTACCAAGGTTAAGGTTTGGTTCTGTGGTCTAAAAAGATTCAATAAACTATGACGGGCAGTAAAACCCCAGGAAGTTGGAAAATATTTCTTTATGGTTTTCATGGCCAATGCAGTCAAACCTGCCAGTATAACGAAGGTTATCAAAATTCCGGCCACAAATGACACAGAATATCTCCAATCCTTTAATAACCAATAGGAAAAAAGAAATAAAAAGCCTAAAATTCCCAAAGCAACCATCGCAAGTCCTCTCTTAGACCTTGACCGGTCCACTTCCTGTACCCTTAAAGCCTGAAGAGGCGAAACATATAGGGTACTCATTAAGGGGTAAAGGGCAAACAAAATGGACATAAAGAGGCCCAATAAAAGGCCCATGGCTATTGCCTTTGGCGCCAGGGATATTTGCACATCCACAGGCAGCAAATCCCCTAAAAATATTGGAAACAACTGCTGTAATATAAGGCCAACTATAGTGCCGAGAATTCCCCCCAGTAGTCCTAGCGCCCCAATTTGTAATAAATAAATTAAAAAAGTTTGTCTTTTGGTGGCCCCGATACATTTTAAAACGGCTACTGATCGTAATTTCTCCTTTATGTAAATGTTGATAGCACTTGCAATCCCAATACAGCCTAAAAGGAGGGCTATAAAAGCGACCAGATTTAGGAATTTTCCAAAATTATCATATCTCCGTCCCAGATTGGCACTGGTAGAAGTATGGGTATCCAAATCCGCACCTTCGGCATCCAAGATCGGGTCCAATTTTTTATCCAAAGCCTCAAGATCCGCATCCGGCTGCACGAAATAAAATTCATAGTCCAACCTACTGCCCTTCTGGATCAATCCTGTTTCCTGGATAAACCTATATGGAATTACTACTGGAGGAGCAATAGAACTGAACAACCCAGAACTCCCCGGTATGGATTTTAAAGCACCGGCAATAGGAAAGGTTACTTCACCAACTTTAATACTATCCCCCGCTTGAAGGTTATATTGTAGCATAACTGTGGCATCCACCAAAGCAGCACCCTTCTCTTGATAACTATTCGCGGCTGAAACCGGTACCGTCTCCAAAACACCATAAAATGGAAATCCACCTTCAATACCGCGAACTTGGACGAGTTTAGAGGTTCCCGATTTTGGAAACGCGGCCATGGAAGGAAAGTTTATTTCTTTGGCGTCAGGTCCCCCAAGGGAGTCCATTATTCTTAAAACTTTTTCATTTGGCGGATTTCTACTATCCACTATAAAATCGGCTCCCATAAGGGATTTGGATTGTACCGAAATATTTTTTTTAAGGTTATCCCCAAAAGACTGTATGGAAACAACTGCTGCAATCCCCATAATGATGGAGGCTATAAAAAGTAGTAACTTTCTACTGCTTGCCTTTCCATCTCGCCATGCCATTTTTAGAAGCCACTGAAACCCGGCCTTAGTAGTGCTGGTATGATCTTTCACAGGGAAGCTGTTTTTTGGTTGGCAATAATTCTACCTCCTTTTAACCTTAAAATGTGCTTGGTCTTAGCCGCCAATTCCAAATCATGGGTTACAATAACCAAGGTGGTTCCAGCATCTGCATTGAGCTGGAAAAGTAATTGTATTACCTTCTCCCCTGTTTCAGCATCCAAATTACCAGTAGGTTCATCGGCAAATAGGATGGATGGATTATTGGAAAATGCCCGGGCCAAAGCAACACGCTGTTGTTCGCCCCCCGACAGTTGTGAGGGATAATGATGAAAACGATTTTGCAAACCTACCTTGTCCAATAGTTCCATTCCATTTTTCATGGCATTTTTGTCCCCTCTTAATTCCAATGGAATGGCTACGTTCTCAAGAGCGGTGAGCGTTGGCAATAATTGGAAATCCTGAAAAACAAAACCTACATGCCTATTTCGCAGTATGGCTCTTTCGTCCTCATTTAAACTTCCCAGTTCTGTACCGCATAAGGTCACCGTACCTGAATCCGGTTGGTCCAAACCTGCACATAAACCTAACAAGGTAGTTTTTCCACTGCCGGAAGGCCCTACAATGGCAAAAGAATCCCTCTCTTCCACATCAAAGGTAATATCCTGCAATACCGTTAGTTTTTTAGAACCACTACTATAGATTTTCCCTAAATTGGTCACGTTTAATATCTTTGCCATATAATGCCTATTTCACAGTTTTACCGAAGTAGGCAAAATACAGAAATGATTTTGATTTTAATCCAATATCCTATGCGAACCTTGTTAAGATTTTCTTATTTATTATTCATTTTTTGCACCTCATGCGGGAATTTGGGAACCAAGAATCCGGATTCTGTTGAAAAAGGTAAAAATAGTTCTGAAAGCATAGTTGAGACTAAAACTGAAAAGAAAGTTATTTTGTTTTTTGGTAACAGCCTTACCGCTGGCATGGGGCTCGACCCCAATGAGGCTTTTCCTTCATTGATCCAAGTAAAAATTGATTCTTTGCAATTACCATACAAGGTAGTAAATGCCGGCTTAAGTGGTGAAACCACGGCAAGTGGCAAAAATAGAATCAGTTGGGTTTTAAATACGGATATAGACGTATTTGTATTGGAACTTGGTGCCAATGATGGCCTACGTGGTATTCCCTTGAAAGAAACGCGGACCAACTTACAGGACATTATAGATGTGGTGCAGCATAAAAATCCAAATACGACCATAATATTGGCAGGAATGCAAATTCCTCCCAACATGGGCCAGGAATACACCACAGAATTTAAAGGTATCTTCCCTGAACTTGCACAAAAGAATAATATTGGCCTTATACCATTCCTTTTGGAGGACGTGGCAGGAAATCCTGATCTAAATCAAGCTGATGGTATACATCCTACAGCCGAAGGACAAAAAATAATCGCCAATAATATTTGGCCCATAATTGTTGACGCCACCAAGGGGTAAGCAATACCTTTATTACTTATAGGTAAGGTATGTCTATTAAAATCAACGATAATTAGCGGGCTTTATTGATAGTTGGCTCCATAGACAAAATACATTGGTCAAAATAACGTTTGTATTCATCAATCCAGTAAATTAACATAGGACCAATTAGTTTAACCTAGGATTTTATAATTTTTACCCATAAGCTAACCAACATATAATGGCAGACTCCCAGGAACAAATCAATCTACTCTTAAAAAGGCTCGATGTATTGTTAAGTAGACAAGACGAGTTTTCAAAGGAAATTAATAGCTTGCGTGCGGATATCAATCTCTTAAGGGGTTCTAAAGAGGACCCAAGCCTCTCAGAAAAAATTTCTTCAGTATCACCAGTGAAGATCAAGGAATCCACTGAAAAGTTGTTGCCAAGTTCACCAATAGTTTCACAGCAGAAGAATACCAATGTTCAAAAAGAACAGCCGGAAATAAAAAAAACTCCAAAATTAAAGTCCGATATTGAAAAATTCATCGGCGAAAATCTTATTAATAAAATTGGGATTATTATTACTGTAATCGGGGTAGCTATAGGGGCTAAATACTCTATAGAACACGATCTGATAAGTCCGCTTACAAGAATTATATTAGGCTACTTGGCAGGAGCTGGCTTCCTGGGATTTGGTATAAAGTTAAAGCCAAAATACGAAAACTATAGCGCAGTATTGGTTAGTGGCGCTATGGCCATTTTATATTTTATAACTTTTGCAGCCTATAGCCTGTATGACCTTTTTCCTCAGGGATTGGCTTTTGCGCTTATGGTTGTTTTTACTGTTTTTACCGTGGTGGCTGCCATAAATTACAATAGACAGGTAATTGCCCTTATTGGATTGGTAGGCGCATACGCCATCCCCTTTTTATTGAGCGAAGGTTCAGGGGAAGTAATGGTGCTTTTTAGTTATATGGGCATCATCAATATAGGCATACTGATCATCGCCTTTAAAAAATACTGGAAACCAGTTTACTATTCTTCTTTTGGCTTAACATGGGTAATGTTCTTTTTTTGGTACCTATCAAAATATAAAATGGAGGTCCATTTCGGATTGGCCCTGACCTTTTTAAGCCTATTTTTTACTATATTTTATTTAGCCTTTCTTGGCTATAAATTACTACAAAAAGAAAAATTTGGAATTACGGATGTAATACTCCTGTTGTTGAATTCAATAATTTTTTATGGGTTGGGCTATTCCATTCTAAATAATCATGAAACAGCTAAACAACTCCTGGGGTTATTTACTTTAGGGAACGCTATTATACATTTTGTGGTAGGTATTGTAATCTATCGTAAAAAATTGGCTGACGTAAATTTGTTTTATTTTATTATTGGTTTGGTCCTGCTTTTTATAACTATTGCCGTTCCTGTTCAACTAAATGGAAATTGGGTAACGCTGTTGTGGGCGGGAGAGGCCACTTTGTTATTTTGGATTGGCCGATCCAAAAATGTGCCTATTTATGAAAAACTATCATTTCCACTGATGATATTGGCCGTGTTTAGCATTTTTGAGGACTGGTCGTGGGTTTATGGCCAGTATGTTCCGGAAATTAGTGGAACCAGGATAACTCCCTTGCTCAATATTAATTTTCTAACCTCATTTATGTTAATCGCTTCTTTTGGCTTCATGTATTGGGTAGATTTAAAACAAATGCATAGCTCGACTATTAAACCCAGGAACACATACCTAGCTTTAATCTCGAAGGCAATTCCCATCATATTGGTGCTAATAATATATTTTGCATTCAGGATAGAGATAACTACCTATTGGAACCAATTATACTTGGATTCGGCCCTTGTTATTTCGCCGGAGGGCCAAGAATACCCCAACTATCTTTGGAATTACGATTTTAGAAAGTTGAGCGATATATGGACCATTAACTATACCTTGTTATTTGTCTCGGTACTTTCTTTTATCAACATTAAAAAGATAAAAAGTCGTCAATTAGGTATAATTAATATAGTTGTAAATAGTATTGTTATTGCTTTCTTTTTATTTGTCGGCCTTTATGAACTAAGTGAGCTCCGGGAAAGTTATTTGGTCCGTAATACGAACGAATATTATCAGATCGGTGTTTGGAATATTATTATGAGATACGTCTCCTATGTTTTTGTTGGAATTACATTGCTCGCCACTTATTATTACCGCAAACAAGAATTTTTAAAGTTGCGTTTTAACATTGGCTTTGATCTATTATTATATATTTCAATGCTATGGATTTCTAGCAGTGAATTGATCAATTGGATGGATATATTCGAATTTACACAGTCCTATAAATTGGGGCTGAGCATCTTATGGGGACTGTATGCTCTACTTCTCATAGTTTTGGGAATATGGAAAACCAAAAAACATCTGCGTATAATGGCCTTTGCCTTGTTTGGTATTACCTTGGTAAAGCTATTCATATATGACATATCGCATCTTGATACAATAGCCAAGACTATCGTTTTTGTTTCACTTGGTGTTCTATTATTAATTATTTCCTTTTTGTACAACAAATACAAACATATTATATCCAATGAAACGGAGGAGTAAATTTATTAGCGGTATAATCCTAATGGTCTGTTCCCTTTCTTACGGTCAGATGGACCAATATGAATACAAGAGAGCATTAGAAGGAGTAAATGACCAGTGGCATAATATACCACTGCCAGATTCAATTTTTGGAAAGGTTTCAAGCAATTTGTCCGATATAAGAATATATGGGGTAGTGAGCAATAAGGATACTATTGAAGTTCCTTACCTTCTCCGTCTCAAATCTGAAAAAATTAAGAGTAGGCCGATCACTTTCAGTATTGTGAATACCTCACATAACAACAATGGTTATTATTACACTTTTGAAGTTCCTTCCGAGATGGCCATTAACCATATAAAACTAGAGTTTAAGCAGAAAAATTTTGATTGGAAAGTAGCTTTGCAAGCTAGCCAGGAACAACTGGAATGGTTTACAATAGTAGATGATTACCGTATTTTATCCATTCAAAATGGATTGACAGATTATCAATTCACGACCATTTCTTTCCCAAATTCCAAATACCACTACTATCGGTTACTAGTTAAAACTGATAAGGAACCCAATTTAATAACTGCCAAAATTTCCAATGATGAAATAATAGAAGGGAATTATAAAAACTATCCTTTTAAAACAATAACCATTGACGAAAATAAAACAGAAAGAACTTCAGAAATAATAATTGATCTAGGGAATCCAGTAGCGGTTAGTTCAATTTCCCTTCGTACTCAGGAACTATATGATTATTATAGACCCATTACCATTTCCCAAATAACAGATAGTATCAAAACCGAACAGGGTTGGAAATATAACTACAACACTTTACTATCCGGTACATTGAGTTCATTGGAAGAGAGTGATTTTGATTTCCAAAGTACGACAGTGCAGAAAGTGAAAATCACTGTTTACAATGGGGATAATCAGCCGTTAACTTATGGGAATATTAAAATAAAGGGCTTTCTACACGAGTTGGTTGCACGGTTTACCAAGGAGGCAACCTATTATCTTACATATGGAAATAATCGTGGTTCATTTGCCGACTATGACATAGCCAAGTTTTCCGAGAATATCCCCGAAACCCTTACTCCATTAAAAATTGGGAATGAACAAAGATTAAAGAAAACACCATTTTCAGAAAAAGAACTTCTATTTAAAAACAAGTTATGGTTATGGGGTATCATAACCCTTATCATAATTGTGCTGGGATGGTTTTCACTAAATATGATAAAAAAGAAGGTCTAAAGGAAAATTACCAAAGATCATTTTTAAGAATTATTGGGAAACTATTACAAAAGTTGAAATAATTCAACTATCCTTTATGCTTTTGATTTTTTTTGAATTACCTAAGTGTCGAAAATAATATTTATCCCATAATCGCCATGGTGATTCAAGAAGGGAATAAATATAGAAGATTAATTAAATCCTACCTTACATAATGGTTTGTTGCCTATGCTTAAATGAAATCAAATAATAAGGATACATATTGGCTAACTTATTGGAAACCTTGTCCAACCATTTTTGGTTATATTCGCCCAATATAATTTTTGCTTATTTCGAGTGTGTAGGTGGGTTCGAAACTCCTTTCCAATAAAATTATCAAATACTTTGGTTCGAAGTTCCCAATACGGAAACCTATTATTCTCTATGGGGATTATACTTGCCCATTTAATGTTTGCCAATAAGAATTTATTGTAGAGAAGATTAAATTGGTTTATAAACAAGGTTAAATATTCCTCATTTTATATAAATTAAAATTCTATATATTAAATTATAATCGATTATGAAAAGAATCAAAATCATATTTTGTATTACATTTTTATTTGGATTTGTTTCCCTGCTAAGCTCCCAGAAAAGTGAAACTTTATTGGAAAAAAAATCCGTTCCAATCTTTGACAATGGTGAGGCTCAGGTCATACCCGGTTTTAGTGACGAAACCAAATGGATAACACATGACCTATGGGTTGAAACTGAATTTGATACCGACGGGGATGGCAAAAAGGATAGAATGCATGTTTCGGTAACCAGGCCTGATCAAACCGAAACCGAAGGGCTTAAATTACCTGTAATTTACATAAGTAGTCCCTATTTTGCGGGCGTTGCCCCTAACTTACAAGGTAGCTTTTGGAATGTAAGGCATGAACTCGGAGCTAGTGCCGGGGAGCGTCTACACACCGAGGTAGTGCGGACTGGAAAAAGGCCCGTCATTTCCAATTCCCATATCCAAACATGGGTACCACGTGGGTATATAGTAGTGCATTCCTCTTCCCCTGGAACAGGACTGTCCCAAGGTTCTCCAACTGTAGGTGGAGACAATGAATCCTTGGCCCCAAAGGCAGTTATAGATTGGTTATGTGGCCGTGCAAAAGGCTACACTGAACCTTATGGTATGGAGAAGGTTAAGGCTTATTGGTCTACCGGAAAAGTGGGTATGACAGGGACTTCTTATAATGGAACTATACCTCTGGCTGCCGCAACCACTGGAGTTAAAGGTTTGGAGGCTATTATTCCAATTGCTCCAAATACCTCCTATTATCACTACTATAGATCCAATGGCCTTGTACGTTCCCCAGGAGGTTATTTGGGTGAAGATATAGATGTACTCTATGATTTTATACATAGTGGTGATGAAACCAAACGGCCCTATAGTAATAGGGTTGTTAGGGATACCGAAATGAAAAATGGTATGGATAGGATAACTGGTGATTACAACGAATTTTGGGCGGGACGTGACTATTTAAATGATATGGGCCCCATGAAAGCTGCCTTATTAATGGCGCACGGATTTAACGATTGGAACGTAATGCCGGAGCATAGCTATAGAATATACAAAGAAGCCAAAGCCATAGGTCTACCTACTCAAATATATTACCACCAAAATGGTCATGGAGGGGAACCACCTTTAAAAATGATGAACAAATGGTTTACCCGATATCTGCACGATATTGAAAATGGAGTTGAAGAAGATGCCAAGGCCTGGATCGTACGAGAAAACGACGATAAAAAAAATCCGACACCTTATAAGGATTATCCAAACCCTGAAGCTTCTCCAGTAACTTTATACCTAGAAAAAGGAGCCCCTGAGAAAGGTGTGTTAAGTACAGAAAAAAAAGCAGGCCAAGGTGTGGAAACCTTAGTGGATAACTTTTCATTTTCGGGAGCTACCCTAGCTCAAGCCGAAAACACAAACCATCGTTTGGTATATGTTACGCCTGCCCTATCCAATGATGTCCATATTTCCGGAACTCCTAAAATAAGTATTTCCGTTTCCAGTAACAAAGCTGCCGCCAATTTATCGGTATGGCTGGTTTCCTTGCCATGGAACGATAGTCACAATGCCAAAATAACAGATAACATTATAACCCGTGGTTGGGCAGACCCCCAAAACCATAGTTCCCTTACCCATAGTGAACCATTGGTACCGGGGCAATTTTACGACCTAAGCTTTGAACTAATGCCAGACGACCAGATTATACCTAAAGGCCAACAAATTGGCCTTATGATCTTCTCTAGTGACAAGGAATTTACTCTTTGGCCTGAGCCGGGTACCGAATTATCCGTGGATTTGGATGCAACAACTATAAGTTTACCTATTGTAGGAGGAACAGAAGCTTTAAAAACTGCTGTAGAATAAACATTTCAATTAGGATAATGGCCATGCAGGTCAGGACTTTCTTTGGAGATTTTTGAAATTAATTTATTAACGTTGGCACTAGGCCACAGCTGCCATAATCGCTCAAAAAGAAAACTCCTTTTTCCAATACAGATGGAAAAAGGAGTTTTTATATTAAATGGGAAAAGAATTTCTCAAAGGACCATAATTTTTGAATCTACTTGCTCAAGTACATTTTACGTCTAGAGTACAAATTGTAAAACTCGTCGTCCTTAAGACTGTCTATAAACAAAATGCTCTCTCCTGTACTCTTCATTTCCGGTCCTAAATTCTTATTTACATTTGGGAATTTATTAAAGGAAAATACAGGTTGTTTTATGGCATAGCCTTCCAGTTGAGGGTTAAAAGTAAAATCTTTCACTTTTTTCTCGCCCAGCATTACTTTGGTGGCATAATTTACATAAGGCTCCTTGTAGGCTTTCGCAATAAAAGGTACCGTTCTGGAAGCCCTGGGATTAGCCTCAATAATATAAACGATATCATCTTTGATAGCAAATTGAATGTTGATCAACCCTACCGTGTTAAGTGCCAAGGCAATTTTCTTGGTGTGGTCCTTTATTTGCTGCATTACGAATTCACCTAAATTAAAAGGCGGCAAGGTGGCGTTGGAATCGCCGGAGTGGATTCCGCATGGTTCTATATGCTCCATGATTCCAATGATGTACACATCTTCCCCATCACAAATGGCATCTGCTTCGGCTTCGATAGCGCCATCCAGATAATGATCCAACAACAATTTATTGTTTGGTATTTTTCTTAAAAGATCTACTACATGTGATTCCAACTCTTCCTTGTTGATCACAATCTTCATTCCCTGTCCACCCAGTACGTATGATGGTCTAACCAATAAAGGAAAGTCCAGCTCATCTGAAAGTGCCAATGCTTCATCAGCAGTTTCGGCCACACCAAACTGTGGGAAAGGGATGTTGTTTTCCAATAACAAGTTTGAAAAACTTCCTCGGTCCTCAGCCAGATCCAAAGCTTTGAAACTGGTTCCGATTATTTTTATTCCGTATTTATCCAGCTTTTCTGCCAGCTTAAGCGCCGTTTGTCCCCCTAGTTGAACAATTACGCCCTCTGGTTTCTCATGTCTTATAATATCGTAGATATGTTCCCAAAATACGGGTTCAAAATAAAGTTTGTCAGAAATATCGAAATCTGTGGAAACCGTTTCTGGATTACAATTGATCATGATGGTCTCATAACCACATTCCGCTGCCGCCAAGACCCCGTGTACACAGCAATAATCAAATTCTATACCTTGGCCAATACGGTTAGGTCCAGATCCAAGTACTACAATCTTCTTCTTATCCGATACTTTACTGTCGTTTTCCACATATCTCTTTCCGTCCGGAGTTTCAATTTCCGCCTCAAAAGTAGAGTAATAGTAAGGTGTCATGGCCTTAAATTCAGCAGCACAGGTATCTACCAATTTGTACACCCTGTTAATATTTAGGGCTACACGTTTGTTATAAACTTCACTCTCATAGCAATCCAGCATATGGGCTATTTGCCTATCGGCAAAACCTTTTTGCTTGGCTTCCAATAAAAGATCTTTTGAAAGTGTTTCAATGTTATAGTTGGAAATTTCCTTTTCCAATTGATACAACTCTTCGTATTGCTTCAAGAACCACATATCAATTTTGGTAATCTCATGGATTCTGCTTAAGGGAATACCTAGTTGGATGGCATCATAGATTACAAATACTCTGTCCCAACTTGGGATGGTAAGTTTGCTAATGATTTCATCATAATTAGTGTACCCTTTACCGTCGGCTCCAAGTCCGTTTCTCTTGATTTCCAAGGACTGGGTGGCTTTGTGTAGGGCTTCCTGAAAAGAACGGCCAATTCCCATTACCTCCCCTACCGACTTCATCTGAAGTCCTAAAGTCCTGTCCGAACCTTCAAATTTATCAAAATTCCAACGCGGTATTTTTACGATAACATAATCCAAGGTAGGTTCAAATAAGGCCGAAGTCGATTTTGTAATTTGATTGCTAAGCTCATTTAGATTATACCCAATAGCAAGTTTGGCGGCTATTTTGGCGATAGGATATCCGGTAGCTTTGGAAGCCAATGCTGATGATCGGGAGACCCTTGGATTGATTTCTATGGCAATAATATCTTCCTTATCATCTGGACTTACTGCAAACTGAACGTTACATCCACCTGCAAAATCCCCGATACTGCGCATCATATGAATTGCCATATCACGCATTTTTTGATAGGTCCTATCAGATAGGGTCATTGCTGGGGCAACAGTTATAGAATCGCCGGTATGGATACCCATGGGATCCATATTCTCAATGGCACAAATAATGACCACATTGTCATTCTTGTCCCTTAACAATTCCAATTCGTACTCCTTCCAGCCCATTAAGGCCTTATCTATCATAACCTCGTGAATTGGGGACACTTCCAGTCCAAGACTTAAAAGTTCATCAAAATCCTCTGCTTTATAGACTATAGACGCTCCCGCCCCACCAAGGGTATAAGAAGCCCGTATAACCAATGGGAATCCAAATTCCTGGGCAATTTCCTTTCCTTTAAGAAATGAGGTGGCAGTAGCTTGGGGCGCCATACCAATACCAATTTTAAGCATCAACTCGCGGAATTTCTCCCGGTCTTCGGTTATATTGATAGCATCAATATCCACGCCTATAATTTTTACTCCGAAATCTTCCCATATTCCTTTAGTATCCGCTTCTATACAAAGATTTAATGCTGTTTGACCACCCATTGTAGGTAAAACCGCATCTATATTGGGATGTTTTTCCAAAATCTCCCTTATGGATTTTGTAGTCAAAGGTTTTAGATATACATGATCCGCCATAGTTGGGTCGGTCATGATCGTAGCGGGATTACTGTTGATGAGTATGGTTTCTATGCCGTCTTCTCTTAATGACCTTAATGCCTGTGTACCTGAATAATCGAACTCACAAGCTTGACCAATAACTATAGGGCCGGAACCAATAATTAAAATAGAATTTAAATCTTTTCTTTTGGGCATTTTAAAAATTATTTATAAATATGAAAAAATGGGAATTGGACAAAAAAAAGGTGCTACTTCGGAAAAAGTAACACCTTGTTATTTTAAAAAAACAATTCTATCATTATTTTTTGTGCTTCAGCTCCGAGGATACAGATAATTTCTTTCTTCCCTTTGCTCTTCTTCTAGCTAGAACTTTTCTACCATTGGCAGTAGCCATACGTTCTCTAAAACCATGTTTGTTTTTTCTCTTCCTTTTTGATGGTTGAAATGTTCTTTTGCTCATCGTAGCCTATTTTTTATAGTATGCTTAAATTTGTGTTGACAATGTTTAAAATCTTGCTTCATAGACAGCAAAATCCGGCTGCAAATATACAAAGAGTTTTTTCATTGGCAAATCAAATTAAAAAAATATTTTTTTAGGATTGCCCACCCTAAGGCCCACAGGATTTTATTACTTTTGCATCGGCTTAACCAGAATGATACTATAACATGAAGCGCTTTTTATTTTTAATGGTTTGCATCCTTTGCAATACGGGTGTATTTGGACAAACCACATTGCAATACAACTTAAAAAAGGGCGATGTTTTTAATATCAAACAGGATGCCGAGCAAATAATTATACAGGAATTGGATGGCGCTACACATGAAATAACCAATCATATTGATGGAATTTTAGAATTTAAAGTGCTTGGAGAGATCAACAATGGCTATGAAGTAGCATTAACATTTAAGGATTTAAACCTTAAAATGAGCTCCAGTATCCAAGGAGAATTAATGAATGTGAGGGCAAAAGAGGTGAAGGAAGAAGACATGCAGTCCAAAATTTTCAATACCATATTGAACAATCCAGTGAAAATGGTTTTGGCCAAGAATGGTGATATATTAAAAGTTCAAGGGGGCGACAGTCTGGTTGCTAAAATGGCAAGGGCCTCGGGTTTGGAAGATGAGTTCTCGATCAATATGATGCAAAAATCATTGGAAAGTGAGTTCGGATCCGAAGCTTTATCCAATAGTTACAAGCAATTAACTTTTATTTATCCAGATAATAAAGTCAATATAAATGACAAATGGGAGAACGCATATGATGGTAAATTAAAGACCACCAATACATGGACCCTGAAAAGTATTGTGGACAACAAGGCTAAAATTAGTGGTAAGGCCAAGGTATTGATGGATATAAAGGATGCCAATACCAGTATGAAACTTAGCGGGTCTCAAACCTCAACTGTAACGGCCGACACTAATTCTGGTTTTATTATTAATATGTTGGTTGAAAGTTTAACCACCGGGATGTCCACAATGACGCAAATGGGGGAAGAAGAGATTCCGACCACTATAAAATCTAAAATTACGTACGAATTAATTAATAAGTAATATGTTCAATAAAAATTTAAAAATAGTCATAGCTGCACTGATTATCGCCTATGCAGTATATCAATTTATAGAAGGCAATATAGGAAATGGGATTTCCTTGATATTCCTTTCCTCTATTTTTATATTTCTATATTTTAGGAATGAAATTATTTTATTGGCATTCTTAAGAATGCGGAAGCAAGATTTGGAGGGAACCAAAAAATGGCTCGATAAAATAAAAAACCCGGATGCCGCCCTTACCCAAAAGCAAAATGGTTACTATAATTACCTGAACGGTATTATTTTTTCACAGACCAATCTTACCCAAGCTGAAAAATATTTTAAAAAAGCATTAAAATTCGGCCTTAACATGGATTATGATGTGGCGATGGCCAAATTAAGCCTTGCTGGTATTGCCATGCAAAAACGAAGAAAAAGGGAGGCTACCATGCTATTGAACGAAGCCAAGAAATTGGACAAACAAAATATGCTGGCAGAACAAATTAAGATGATGCAACAGCAGATGAAAAAAATCTAAGGTCCGCCCATGATTTTTAAATAAAGCCTTCGCAAAATACTAATATTGCCTATACGTCTTGTTGATATAACAATCTAGAAGTTCAGAACTTCGCCATTGGGAATACGTATAATTTATAATAGAGGGGCCAATAGCCTACTAAAGGATTCCTTTAACCTTCTGTTTATATTTCTGTCTTTCCATCGCTCCATGGTGACTACATTGCAGTCCTGAAGGTCAATGGTGAATTGCTTTCGCATTTGTTGGTTAATATCCTTGTTATACACTAGGGCATTTATCTCAAAATTCATGGAAAAACTTCTATAGTCCATATTAGCTGTCCCAATACTCGTAAACATATCATCAATCACGAGGGTCTTGGCATGTACAAAACCTTTTCTGTATCTATTGATTACAATCCCGGAATTTAGACATTCTTCAATATAGGAATCGGTTGCATATTGGGCTGGCCATGAATCCGATTCATAGGGCAAAATAATATTCACCTCCACCCCACTTCTTGCGGCCGTTGTCAAAGCCGTCATTATAGCACTATTTGGCATAAAGTAAGGTGTTGTGATCAATATGCTTTTTCTTGCTGAATTAATGGCGCAGAACATGACTTCCATAATATTTGCCCAATCACTATCCGGACCACTCGCAGCAATTTGTACCGCCACTGGCTTTTGCGAAACGGCCTTTTGTTTGGGAAGTAGGATTGCTTCAATTTCCATATTTTCCTTGGCCACAAAATTCCAGCTTAAAAGAAAAGCTGACTGCAGGGCACCCACTGCTCCACCGGAAATGCGCATATGGGTATCTCTCCAATATCTGTCATTATCAAAAGAATTGTCGTATTTCTGGTCCAGATTTATTCCACCCACATAACCAATATCACCATCGATTACGACAATCTTCCTGTGATCTCTATAATTTAATTTACTGGTGGAATTTGAGAATAAAACGGGCATAAAAGCAAAATGCTTCACCCCGCTGGCCGTAAGTTTCTTCTTATTGGCATTTGATATGTCACTACCTACATCATCATAGATTAATCGGACCAATAGTCCTTCTTCTGCTTTTTTGCAAAGTATATCTATAATTTCAGAACCCAGTCCATTGTCAAAAAGTACAAAATACTCCAAGTGAATATGGTGCTTGGCATGCTTCAGGTCCTCTCGGAGCGCTTTAAACTTCGCTTCACCATTTATAAGGATGTCAACCTCGTTATTAAACGTAAGAACGGCATTTTCGTTGTTACGCATTAATCGATAGATCTTATAAATGCCTTCCCCGAAAACTTCCCTTAAATCCTCCCTTTCTTCCGTGTTCAGGCCAAATTTATTTCGCCATTGACTTAATCGGTTGTTATCCCGGACGTACTTCTTCTGAAAAATCTTGTCCTTTCTATAGTCCTGACCAAAAAAATAATAGACCAACAGGCCTATAAAGGGTAATGTTGCCAAAACAAAAATGTAGGACAGGGTCTTAACCGGATTTCTATTTTTTAGAACGATTATGACCGAAAGACTTATGGCCAATAAATAATTAATTCCTAAAAGCAATGACCAAAGATTCTCTTTTAGGAAAGAAATCATTTATTTGGAAATCTTATAGTAACCTTTATTTGGGATTTCAATAGTATATTTCTTCTTGGAAGAATTATTTAAATGTGGCTCCCTTAACCATGGGTTATGCCTCTTTAAAATCTTGTAGTTTATCTCATATAAATTAGCGAAGTCGGCGAAATTACTCACAGGTTCATTAATTTCTACGTTAAAAGTAGGAACAGCCGTATACATATCCTCTTTTTCAATATGAAATCCGTATTTCTCAGGATTGGAAAGTATCTCCTTGATCGCCAAAATTCTAAATACATAGCGACCTGTTTCTTCACCTAAAAGAAGGTCGTAATAGCCGTCCGCTTTTTGTATGCCCATATACTTTTGGATTCCACCAGCCCCAGCATTGTAGGCGGCTGCAGCTAAGGTCCAGCTACCAAATTTTTCTTTTGATTTGTTTAAATACCTACAGGCTACTTCTGTAGATTTTTCAACATGATACCTTTCATCCACATTGCCGTTAATCTCCAAACCATACTCTTTGCCAGTGGCGCTCATTATTTGCCAAAAACCGGTTGCCCCTGCAGGCGAAACAACATTTTGAAGCCCACTTTCTGCCAAGGCTAAATATTTAAAATCGTCCGGTATACCATTTTTTGCTAGGATAGGTTCAATTATGGGGAAAAACTTATTGGCTCTCTTCATTAACAAAAGGGCATTGGACTGCCAATATGTATTTACCAAAAACTCGCGATCCACTCGTTCCATAATCTCTGGATCATCAAAAGGTACCGCTTCACCGGCGAAATTTAAATCTTCAGGAATCTCAATTGCCGTGATACGATAGCCCACATCCCCGCCATCATTTGTTTCAGGCTCGGAATTCTCCACTACCATGGCGGTTTCCTTATACTGATTTTGTACAGCAAATATTAAGGTGCTTCCCACGAAAAAAACTCCCAAAATCATTAAAATGTTCTTTATAATTTTCATATGTTTAATTTTTATATTTTTAAATATACTTATATGTCACTCTACCTTGGGCTTGGCCGTTCCGCCAATTTGGTATTCCATTCTTGGTACCCATTTCCAATTCAAAGATATTAAATAGAACTGCCTTATTGCAAAATAATTGTTGGTAAGTGCTCATTAAACCATTTTGATCGGTGAATTATCATCGTATGAGTCCCATTTTTAACCCTAATACAATCTTTGATATGACCTATAGGGAAGACTGGATCCTTTTCACCATGGATATGCACGATATTTTCTTGGTGCTGGGATTGTTTCCAATTCACGATGGAATCTATGGACCAATCTAGGTAATATTTATCACGGATAGACAAATATTGCTCATATAGGGCCAATCGCTTGGGTACCGTTTCGCCAAAGGCATATTTTGCCAATAATTCCATATTATTTACCAAGCCTGTAGGCAATAACTTATGAACTTTTGTGTATTTGGCAAAAATCATTCTTTTCGGTAGTTCCGATTTACTTTTAACACTCGAAATAATAATTACTTTTCCAACTTTAATGTGTTTTGCCATTTCCTGAACTAGAATTCCACCAAAGGACACCCCTATTAGGATAGCGTTATCATGTTTTATATAACTGCACATTTTTAAAGCGTAATCTTCCAAGGTTATATCCTTGTCCGGAATTACCCAGTCCAAACAATGCTTTTCAAAGATCTTGGATGGCAATTCTATATTATCAAAAATGGAAGGATTGGCCGCCATGCCAGGCATGAAATAAACGTGTATTTTATTTTGGACCATTTGGTTTTTCAGCATACTATATTAATAGGATAATTCCTTTTTTTTCTCTAACTTTGTTTTCTTGGCTTTTTTGTCCCCACTTTGTATTTACTTAATTTATAAGCCTAGATTGTAATTTGAGAACGTTATGATCCAAAATTAGTCATTATTAAAATCAAACTATATGAATGAAGTAGAAATTAAGGACAATGGTTTCTTGAGACAATTTGAAGCCAGGGTTGACGGCCACTTGGCTAAAATTGAGTATTCTTCTCAAGAGCGTAAAGTTTTTTTAACCAAACTTGTTATTCCTGAGGAAATAACTACGGAAGGTTTTAAAGAAGATTTCATTAAAAGTGTTTTGAGCCATATCCAAGAACAAAATTTAAGAGTCGTGCCTACTAGCCCTCAAATAGCAGGTTTCTTGAGGAAAAATCGACAATATAAAGAGATGCTTCCCGTTGGGATAAGAATATAAACTTCAATAAAAAACCTCTCAATTTTGAGAGGTTTTTTTATAGATTATAAAACACTGTACACATCGTTTATTGGTGAGCTAGATCGATGCCATACTACCCACTTCTACACATCTCACCATTCCGTCATCATCAATTTCTGTAAGATTCACTTCGTGCAAAGTATTTACCAAGCTTGGATCCCAAGGCACTTTTACCTTTACGTAATTTTCAGTAAAGCCATGTATATAACCTTCCTTGTTGTCGGCTTCGTACAATACAGTTCTTTTAGACCCAAGCTGTCCCTCGTAAAAAGCCCTTCTTTTTTTCACTGAAAGACCTCTCAGCATCTTACTTCTCTTATTTCTAACTTTTTTGGGAACCACCCCATTTAATTCCACCGCTTTGGTATTATCCCTTTCAGAATAGGTAAATACGTGTAAATAGGAAATATCCAGTTCATTTAAAAAATTATAGGTCTGCAAAAAATGTTCCTCCGTTTCTCCAGGGAATCCCACAATTACATCCACGCCTATGCAAGCGTGTGGCATAACCATTTTAATTCTTTTAACCCTATCAATATACAATTGGGTCAAATATCTTCTGCTCATTAATTTTAGAATGGCATCACTGCCGCTCTGAAGTGGAATATGAAAATGAGGCACAAAAGAATTGCTCTGTGCAACAAAATCAATGGTTTCATTTTTTAATAAATTTGGTTCTATGGATGAAATCCGTAATCTGTGTATTCCTTCCACTCCATCCAGTGCCTTAACCAAGTCTAAAAAAGTATGCTCATGTTTTTTATTGCCAAATTCGCCTTTCCCATAATCCCCAATATTAACTCCGGTAAGCACAATTTCCTTAATGCCCTTTGCCGAGATTTCCGCCGCGTTATTCAAGACATTCTGTAGGGTATCGCTTCTGGAAATTCCCCTGGCCAAAGGAATTGTACAATAGGTACATTTGTAATCACAACCATCCTGGACTTTTAAAAAGGCCCTGGTGCGATCCCCAATGGCATAACTTCCTACATAAAAGTCGGCCTCTTCTATTTCACATGAATGTACTTGTCCAAAATCGTTTTTGGAAAGATCGTTCACATAATCTGCAATCTTGAATTTTTCGGTTGCTCCCAAAACAAGATCTACGCCATCTACTGCCGCCAGTTCTTCGGGTTTAAGTTGTGCATAACATCCTATGGCAGCAACAAAGGCATTTGGGTTGCTTTTTTGGGCTTGTTTCACGATCGACTTAAATCGTTTATCGGCATTTTCAGTAACGGAACAAGTGTTGATAACATACATATCCGCATTTTCAGAAAAATCCACACGTTCAAAGCCTTCCTCCACCAAATCCCTAGCTATGGTTGAAGTTTCTGAAAAATTGAGCTTACAACCCAATGTATAGAAAGCGACCTTTTTTTTCATTATTATCTTTCTTTCCCTGAATATAATTCAGTTTCTATTACACTTAATCCAAAATGACTGCAAATATACCAAATAATTAGGCATCCATTTAGTCGATACAAATGGTTTGGAACATTTACAAGGATATGGTTATTCTTTACGCCACCGCTTGGTTTCCTCAAAAACGTGGTTAAGGATCTTGGCGTCCATTTCATTGAATTCCACTCCCCTGCGTGCCATCATAACCTTGGCGGCCTCAAAAGCCTTGTTAGGCTGATAAGTAGTAAATCCAGAGGCCCCACCCCAGCTAAAACTGGGAATAAAATTCCTTGGAAAACCAGGTACGTAAATATTGCAGTTTACACCTATCACCGTTCCTGTATTGAACATGGTATTTATGGCCGTTTTACTATGGTCTCCCATCATTAGGCCACAGAATTGAAGTCCTGTCTGCTCAAATTTCTCAGTTTCATAATTCCACAATCGCACTTTTGCATAATTGTTCTTTAAATTGGAATTATTGGAATCTGCACCTATGTTGCACCATTCCCCAAGTACAGAATTTCCAAGGTAGCCTTCATGGCCTTTACTGGAATATCCGAAAATTACGGCATTACTAATTTCACCACATACTTTACTGTATGGACCAACTGTGGTTGGTCCATAAATTCTGGCACCCATTTTTACGACCGCCTTTTCACACAGTGCGAAACCTCCCCTAATTAGGTTACCTTCCCAAACCTCAGAATTCTTACCTAGATATATAGGCCCTTCGGAAGCGTTTAGTATACTGAACTCTACACTGGCCCCTTCTTCCAAAAAAATATTTTTGGGGTTTACCAAACTATTGGTCTTGGAAATGGGAGCACTTTTCCGGCCTTCGGTAAGTAGATCAAAATCTGCTTGAAGGGCTTCACCATTTTTTGAAAAAATATCCCAAGTATTTTCAATCCGAAAAACGGGCCCATCAAATTCAATGTGGGTATACCTTGTAAAATCCACAGCTTCCTGAGTCTCTTCCGAATAAAAGGCTATAACCTCCTCTCCATAAAATACAGCTTCATTAGTTCTTAAATTTGATACCAGATCAACCAATATGGCATTGGGCAAAAAGGAGGCATTAATAAGAATGTTCTCTTCCATTTCTACCATAGGAAATCTTTCGGAAAGATAATCCTCGGTAATAGTGGTGATGGTATTGCCAAGGTATTTTTCCCATTTCTCCCTTATGGTCAAAATTCCGATCCTAATATCTGCAACGGGTCTGGTGAAAGTGAAAGGCAAGAGGGCCTTTCTTACCGTACCGTCAAAAAGAATATAATTCATACAACTAAATTAAAACAAAAAAAGTCACGCAACTGCGTGACTTAATAACTCTTTTGTAAAGAAAATATTATTTTTTAAACTTGTCGTATTTGCTCTTAAATTTATCGATACGACCTGCTGTATCCAAAAATTTGGCCTTACCGGTATAAAATGGATGTGAAGTTCTTGAAATCTCCAATTTTACCAATGGGTATTCAACTCCATCAACATCTAAAGTTTCTTTGGTATCGGCTGTGGATTTAGTAAGGAAAACCTCTTCATTGGACATGTCCTTAAAGGCTACCAATCTATAATTCCCTGGATGTATATCTTTTTTCATTGTAATAACGTTTGTTCCTGCTTAATTTCGAGGTGCAAATTTAAATATTTTTCTGAAAAGAACAACTTAAATTCCTAAAAAAGGAAAAATAAAAATTACTTAACTTTAAATGTAACAAATTTAACATCTTCGCAACTAATCAGAAAAAATCTAAAAACTTTAATCAACATGGAAGAAACCAAACCAAAAACAGGAAAGTATGCTTTAACCTACGGCCTATTATTGGGTGCCATAGGCATTGTATTTGCTCTAATGCTATACTCTTTGGATATGCATTACCAAGGCGGGATGATGGTGTTGAGCGTTAGCCTTATTATAACTATTGTAATGATGGTTATTGGAATGCTCCAATTTAGAAAGGATAATAACGGCTTAATGTCCTTTGGACAAGCCTTAAAGATTGGGGTCGGTATTGGCCTTATCGGAGGTATTATAGGTATTCTGTTCAATCAGATTATGGCCGGAGTTATTGACCCTGAAATGATGAACAAGGCCATGGAGTACCAAAAGGGGACGCTTTTGGAAACCACCAAAATGACCCCTGATCAAATAGACGCCCAAATGGAAATGGGTAAAAAATTCACTACACCCTCCATGCAGATTGTATTCGGACTGGTTTATAGTGTCGTGGCAAGTTTTTTATTATCCCTTATTCCAGCATTAATTTTAAAAAAGCAAGAAACTATTCAGTAATTTGTACTTTTGAAAAGATTTTCCATTAGTACCGAATGAATATATCCATAATAATTCCCTTACTCAACGAAGAAGAATCGTTAACAGAACTGCATGATTGGATTGTACGCGTAATGCAATCCAATCATTTTTTATATGAAATACTTTTTATCGATGATGGAAGTACAGATACTTCTTGGGACATTATAACCAAATTGGGCAAGTCCAATCCCAATGTTAAGGGAATCCGCTTCCTAAAGAATTTTGGTAAATCCCAAGCCTTACATGCCGGTTTTAAAGCCGCTCAAGGTGATGTGGTCATAACTATGGATGCCGATCTACAGGATAATCCGGAGGAAATTCCGGGATTGTTTAATCTCATTGACAAGGAAGGATTTGATCTTATTTCCGGTTGGAAAAAAAAGAGATATGACTCCATCATTTCCAAAAATCTCCCCTCCAAATTATTTAATTGGGCTGCCCGTAAGACATCCGGTGTACGCTTGCACGATTTTAATTGTGGCCTAAAAGCGTATAAAAAGGAGGTTATAAAGACCATTGAAGTATCTGGAGAAATGCACCGTTATATTCCTGTATTGGCCAAAAGTGCGGGTTTCAACAAAATAGATGAAAAGGTTGTACAACATCAGGCAAGGAAATATGGAAAGACCAAATTTGGGATGGATCGTTTTATAAATGGCTTTCTGGATTTAATTACTATATGGTTTGTTTCCAAGTTTGGAAAAAGGCCCATGCATCTTTTTGGTGCTTTGGGGGTATTAATGTTTACAATTGGTTTTGGATTTGCACTTTATTTGGGAATTGATAAAGTTTTTATCAATCCCTTTGGAAGGCTCATAACGGAGCGACCTCAATTCTATATAGCACTGATAGCCATGGTAATAGGAACACAACTTTTCCTAGCCGGCTTTTTGGGGGAAATCATGGTACGGTCCAGAAAGAATGAAACCCGCTATAATATCACAGAAGAGATAAATCTTACCGAAAAATAAACGAATATTCTTTGTATTTTTAAGAACATATAACACCAAAAGACTATGGAAGCCATACTAAAAAATGCCAAAAGCTGGTTGACCGATTTTTTCGACGACAAGACCAAAAACGAGATTCAAAAATTAATTGACAACAATACCGAAGAGTTAAAAGACCGCTTTTACAAGAACCTTGAATTTGGAACTGGTGGAATGCGTGGAATTATGGGGGCCGGTACCAATAGAATCAATAAATATACTTTGGGAAAAAGTACCCAAGGGCTAAGCAACTACCTAAATCAGGTATATACCAATGAACAGGTTAAGGTAGTCATCGCCTATGACTGTAGGCATAACAGCGACACCCTGGCCAGAACCGTTGCAGAAGTATTTGCTGCCAATGGTATAAAGGTGTACCTTTTTTCGGAATTGAGAACCACTCCCGAATTGTCTTTTGCGGTAAAATACCTTAACTGCCATGCCGGTATTGTTTTAACGGCTTCACATAATCCACCTGAATACAATGGCTACAAAGTATATTGGACAGATGGCGGACAAATAGTGCCACCTGAGGACGAAGCCATTGTCAGCGAAATAAATAGCCTTGCCTTTGAAGATATCAAATTCAATGCAAATGAAAGCTTGATAGAATTAATAGACAAGGAGGTAGACGAAGCCTTTATTGGGGCATCCGTTAAAAATGGAAACTTCAATGCCAAGGGCAAGGACAATTTTAAAATTGTGTTTACCTCATTGCATGGCACATCCATAACCGTAATTCCTGAAGTACTGAAAAGGGCCGGGTACAAGAATGTTACCGTCATTGAGGAACAAGCCAAACCCGATGGTAATTTTCCAACTGTGGTTTCCCCTAACCCAGAAGAGCCTGAAGCCTTATCCATGGCTATTAAAAAAGCCGAGGAAATTGGCGCGGATATGGTTATTGGGACCGATCCGGATAGTGACCGACTGGGAGTGGCCGTTCGTAATTTGAAGGGAGAAATGGAAATCCTGAACGGTAACCAATCCATGATCATGATGACCAAGTTCTTATTGGACCAAAGAAAGAAAAAGGGTATATCAGGGAAGGAGTTTATTGCCTCTACCATTGTTTCAACTCCTATGATGGACTCATTGGCCAAAGCCTATGGGGTGGAATGTAAAACTGCCTTGACAGGTTTTAAATGGATTGCCAAAATGATAAAGGATTTCCCGAACCAGCCCTTTATTGGGGGAGGGGAAGAAAGTTTTGGTTTTATGGTAGGTGATTTTGTACGTGATAAGGATGCAGTTACCTCTACCCTACTGGCTTGCGAAATTGGTGCCAATGCCAAGGCAAATGGCAGTTCGTTCTACAAGGATTTAATAGAATGCTATGTAAACTACGGATTCTTTAAGGAAAAATTAATTTCCTTGACCAAAAAGGGGATGTCCGGTGCCGAGGAAATTAAACAAATGATGGTCGATTTCAAGGATAATCCTGTTGAAACCATTGATGGTTCCAAAGTGGTTATTGTAGAAGATTACAATACGGCAACCTCTAAAAATATAATTACGGGTAAAGTTACCCCTATAGATATACCAAAATCCAACGTTTTGATTTACATAACACAGGATGGTACCAAAATGGCTGCCCGACCTAGTGGTACAGAGCCCAAAATCAAATTTTACTTTAGCATCAATACCCAATTGAAGAATGCAGCCGATTATAAAAAAGTGGATGCAGAACTAGATGCCAAAATTGAAAGAATCCTTAAAGAGCTGAACATAGGTTAATGGAGTATTTTAAGAAAATTCTTCGCTTTGCGAAACCATACCGTAAATACGGATTTTTAAACATTTTTTTTAATATTCTATACGCACTTTTCAGTGCCCTTTCCTTTGCCGCTTTAATTCCCATGTTGGATGTGCTTTTTAAGCCGGAAAAAAAGATTTTGGTAGAACCGGCCTATGAAGGCATTGGCGAACTAAAGGATTATCTACAGGATTATATTAATTATCGTGTCAACGCTTATTCAGGCGATGATGAAATGAAGGGGCTTGTCTTAGTCATTGGCCTGGTATTGATTCTTTTTCTTTTAAAGAATTTCTTTAATTATCTGGCCATGTATTTCATTACCTTTTTAAGAAATGGGGTATTAAAGGACATTAGAAATAAAATGTACGCCAAAATAGTGGATTTGCCTATTTCCTATTATTCTGAAAAGCGAAAGGGCGATGTTATTGCCCGTATAACTTCTGATGTTTTGGAAATTCAACATTCTTTCCTTTCTATTTTGGAACTTATTGTCAGAGAGCCACTTACAATTCTGTTTACTATTGTGATTATGTTCGGGATAAGTACCAAGCTTACCCTCTTCGTTTTTATTTTTATTCCTATAGCGGGCATGATTATCTCTAGAATTGGAAAATCCTTGAAAAAGAAATCCGATAGAGTCCAAAGGGAACAAGGGGAGTTTTTATCCATTGTGGAAGAAACTCTGGGTGGATTACGGGTCATAAAGGCCTTTAATTCCGAATCTAGATTTTATAAAACATTTTCCAATTCCACCAATAGGTTTTTTCACTTCTCCAATAAGTTGTTGATTAGACAAAATCTTGCTTCCCCTACAGGAGAATTTTTAGGAATATTGGTCATTGGGGTATTACTTTGGTTCGGAGGAAAAATGGTCCTGATAGATAAGACCTTGGATGCATCCTCATTCATTGCCTATATGGGGCTGGCCTACAATATTCTTACCCCGGCCAAAGCTATAAGTAAGGCTTCCTTTGGAGTTAAAAAAGGTAATTCCGCAGCGGAACGGGTGCTGGAAATTTTGGAAACGGATAACCCTATTGTAGAAAAGAAGGATGCCGTTTCTAAATCCACTTTCGATCAAGGTATAGAAATTAAAAACGTTTCCTTCAAGTATGAGGATGAGTACGTCCTGAAAAATTTCAACCTAAAAGTCCCCAAGGGTAAGACCGTGGCACTTGTAGGCCAATCTGGTAGCGGCAAAAGTACTATAGCCAATTTAATGACCCGTTTTTATGATGTAAATGAAGGGGATATTGCAATAGATGGTACAGATATAAGGGATTTTAGCAAAAAATCGCTTCGCAGCCTAATGGGGCTGGTTACGCAAGATTCCATTCTTTTCAATGATACGGTGAAAAACAATATAGGATTGGGCAAGGATAATGCTACTGAGGAAGAAATAATTGCAGCGGCCAAAATAGCCAATGCCCATGATTTTATTTCGGAACTGCCACAAGGATATAACACCAACATAGGTGATAGTGGCAATAAATTGAGTGGGGGTCAAAAACAGCGATTGTCCATTGCCAGGGCCGTTCTTAAAAATCCACCTATAATGATTTTGGACGAGGCCACCTCCGCTTTGGATACCGAGAGTGAAAGATTGGTACAGGATGCCTTGGAGAAAATGATGCAGAACAGGACTTCCATTGTAATAGCCCATAGGCTTTCCACCATACAAAATGCCGACACAATAGTGGTTTTACAGAAGGGAGAGATTGTTGAACAGGGATCTCATGCACAACTCTTGGCAAAAGATGGGGTTTATAATAAGTTGGTTACCATGCAGTCTTTCTAAGCGTGGTTAACACCACTTTACAACCATTGGACTTTGATTTAGGGGTATTGATTGGACAGTCAATTTAAGAGAATATGTTATCGGGATACCTGCTGTTCCAGAATTTGGTTTTGGGTCAACCTAAACTTAAGTACTTCCATATATTTAAGGGCTTCCCTATTATCATAATCCGTATGTGATTTTGTTGCCCATTCCATGGCCGATTTCAAGTCGCCATTGATCTCGTTTAAAACCGCCATGTTATAACATGCCTTTCCTGCAATTCGAGGATTGGAATTCTCTACATCCTTTTTCCACAATTCTGACGCTCCCAGTAGATTTCCATTTTCTATAAGTTGGCCAGCTTGGTCCAGGTTATCGGTACCACGTGTAAAATACGATCTCTCTACATTGTTTTCAAAAGGTAATAATCGTTGGCCATAATTGCTGCCCGTGGTCTTGCTCTGTTCAACCAAGGTGTCCTTCCGCCCTTCTATGGCCCTATAAGCTTCAATAGGGCTTGTACCTTTGCCCTTGGAAACCACCTGACCATTAAAAACAAATTCATCAATAATTTCGTTCTTATTAGGATAATAAATTTTCCAGCCATTTTCTATAAGTGTTGCCAAAGTAATCTCTTGGGCCGGTACCTTTACCTTTACTCTCATTAGGTTAGGTTGCATCATCGATGTTTTTTTTACGGAAACAGTGGTCTCCGCATCAAAATAGGACATGGAAAATATGGCATCCACATTGTAGGACTGGCAAATTTTTTCTATGGATTCCCAAGAAATGGAATCATTTCCAGGGTCAAAATTCAGAAGTCCTTCCGGTACGGAATCGAGCATTTTAATAGACTGGAATCGGTTATCCTTCAACAGTTCATTGAATAAACCTGTAAGAGCTGCATCCCTACCCTGCTCTGAAAGCCACTGTTCTTCGGCGGACACCATTCTATTAAGACCTGTTTCATCTTGATCTACATCTGGCAGTATACTTCTATTAGTGATACCTATTTTCTTTATTTTTTTTGAAATATGCACAGGAGAGGGCTCCATCGTCTGAAGAATAATTTGTTTAGTTGGGCTACAACTTATAATTATAATTAGTAGGCCTGATGCAAAAAGCCTTATAAAAAACTTGCTCATGCTATTTAAATGAAATTCAATTGATAAAAGGATTAGGCGTATTAACATAACCTTGCTAAAACTCATTTTATAGGCAAAATATTGTCCATTAGTCCCAAAATCATTGAATTTGGAGGCTTTTTCAAACCTTTTTTGCGCAAAGACCCTTCTTTTTACAAAAGGGATCCATATTATTTTAAATTGGCACTTAATTCGATGGGACCATTTCAATAAGCCCAATATGCCAAAAGAGTCCAGTTTCCATTTTTATGGAAGCAGGACTCTTTTGTTGAAGTTTTTAAAAAATACAAATACCCTTTAAAGGCAAATCTGCTTATCGCGAAGCTTGCTGCTCAAGGACTTCATTTTGCGATAGCCTATATTTTAGAATATTTAAATATCTGAGGGCATCCTTATTGTCATAATCCGCATAGGATTTTGATGCCCAGTCCATTGCGGCGTTCAAGTCACCATTAATTTCATTTATTATCGCCATATTATAATGGGCTCTTCCCGCAATTTTAGCTTTGGAATTATCCAGCTCTTTTTCCCAAAGTTGGGCAGCACCCTGCCAATCCCCAGTTTGTGCCCTTCTTTTGCCCACCACAAAATTGTCCGTGCCACGAACAAAATAATCCCTGCTGATTCTGTGTTTGTATGGCGAAAGTCTAGATCCATAGGCGTACCCTATATTTTTACTAAATTCCTCAACAGCTTCATTCCTTCGGGCCACAGCTTCAATCGCTTTAACTGGATTAATTCCTTTTCCAGAGGAGACCAGATGATCTGTGTACATAAATTCATCTACAATTTCCCTAGACTGTGGGTTATAGATACGCCATCCATTTTTTATCAAGGTGTTCAAAGTTACTTCATGGGCCGGGACGGCCACTTTTATTCCCAAATTGTTGGGTAGTTGCATAACCGATGGTTTATAGGATACCTGTGTATCGGTATCATAATATGCCAGCGAAAAGATGGCATCTACACCGTTGGCTTCACAGATCTCTTCAATTGTATCCCACGATAGACTGGCCGGAAAAACATCCAATCCTTTTCTAATTCCTGTTTCGTTGTCTAAAATCAGAATTTCTTCAAAGTTACCTGATCTTACCAATTCATCGGACAATGAAGTAATGGCGGCCTCAGCTCCTTTTTTATCTAGATTGAGTCCCTCTGCCGACAATATTTGATCAATTTTATCAATTGACTTATTACCTTCAGAAGGTAAACTTCTATTGATAATACCAATTCTCTGAATATCTTTTGGAAGATGAACAATGGCCGGTTCTGTAGCTCCCATGGTTAAATTATTGGTGGCACTACAGGATATCAATAAAATGCCAAGACCAATATATCCGAAGATTAATTTAAGGTTTTTCATAGGTAGGACTTTTATGGTTTTTATTTAAAACTATTGTAATAGTATAGCTATAAAACATATACTGTGCCAAAATTATTGTCCTAAAGACCAACATTCATCTCCTTTTTAGCTATTTTAAATAGCTCATTCGACTAAAAAAGGTTGATTCCTGCTATAAATACATGCTTTTACTGTCTTTCCGTATTGCTCCTATTCCTTACCTTTGAAGGTTATAAAATGTTACGGAAAGGAAATTGCAATAGATGAATAATATAGGTTCAAAAACGCTTCAAGATTTAGAATTTAACACCGTACTCCTACAATTGGCTGGGCGTTGTACCACAGAACTAGGGAAGGAACAGGTAGTAAGCTTGGAACCCATAGCGTCCAAAACAGAACTTTTGAAAGTTTTGGGACAAACCTCAGAGTATCTGGCATCCTACTCCAATGACAATAGGATACCCAACCATAATTTTGATGCCATAAACTCTGAATTAAAGCTCCTTAAAATTGAGAATACAACCTTGGAAGTTGGAGGTTTTAAGAAAATTGGTACCCTTTGTACAACAGTTGCAACACACATAAAATTTTTTATAAAATTCAAGGAATACTATCCCTTACTTTTTGAGGTTACAGAATCCATTACCCTGAACACAGAGATTCCTCGGCATATAGACGGGGTTTTGGATAAGTTTGGGGAAATAAGGGACAATGCCTCCAATAACCTCCAAAACATACGCTCCCAAATGGTGGGAATCAAGGGCAAAATAAATCAAAGTTTTGCCAGTGCCCTTAATACCTATCACGCTTCCGAACTGTTGGACGAAATTAGGGAGTCTGTGGTAGATAATAGACGAGTACTTGCCGTAAAGAGCATGTATAGGAAAAAGGTGAAGGGCGCCGTAATGGGGACCTCCAAAACAGGCAGTATTGTATACATTGAGCCTGAAGCCACTCTTAGGTACAGTAGGGAACTAAGTAACCTGGAATTCGAGGAACGTGAAGAGATACAAAAAATATTGAACGATCTAACGAAGCGTATAAGACCGTTTGCACCCGATCTTTACTCATATCAGGGTTTTCTTGTACATATGGACATAACCGCTTCGAAGGCAAAATATGCTTTGGAAATGGATGCCCTATTGCCCGAAATAAGTGATAACCGAGAGCTTTACCTTAGGGATGCCTACCATCCTTTGCTGTATTTGAGCAATAAATACAAAAATGAGAAAACGTATCCACAAACCATTGGCCTGCATTCGGAAAATAGGATTATCGTCATATCCGGACCCAATGCAGGAGGTAAAAGTATTACCTTGAAAACCATAGGACTATTGCAGGTAATGCTTCAAAGTGGCTTATTGATCCCTGTTCACGAGCGTTCCAAGGTTTGTTTGTTCGACAATGTATTGACCGATATTGGTGACAACCAGTCCATTGAGAACCATCTTAGCACCTATAGTTACCGATTAAAGAACATGAATTATTTTTTACGTAAGTGCAACGATAAAACCCTTTTTCTAATAGATGAATTTGGTACGGGAAGTGACCCCGAATTGGGCGGTGCCCTGGCCGAGACTTTTTTGGAAGTTTTCTACGAACGCGGAGCTTATGGAGTTATTACTACCCATTATGCCAATCTAAAACTCTTGGCCAATGAATTACCACATGTAAGCAATGCCAATATGCTATTCGATGGAAAATCATTGGAACCCACCTATCAATTGGTCTTGGGACAGGCCGGTAGTTCCTTTACCTTTGAAGTGGCGCAGAAGAATGGTATTCCCTATAGCCTCATAAACAATGCTAAAAAGAAAATTGAGCGCGGTAAGGTACGTTTTGATGCCACCATTGCAAAGCTGCAAAAGGAACGCAGTAAAATGGAGAAAACGGGTTCCAGACTACAGGAGGAGGAATCCAAGGCTAGAACGGAAGCCCAAAAACTGGAGGACCTGAATTCCAAGATCAAATCTAAATTGGAAAATTATCAGGAGCTCTATGACCACAACCAGAGGATGATCTATTTGGGGAACAAGGTGAATACGGCAGCAGAAAAATATTTTCATGATAATAAGAAACGTATTTTGGTTTCAGAATTAATACGTATTGTGGAAACAGAAAACAGTAAGCGTAAAAAACAAACTGTAAAGGAAGTTAAGGTACAAAAGGCAAGAAAGGCCAAAGTTGAACAAGAGGTCATTAAAAAGGTGGAGGTAATCCGTGAAAAGAAAAAAGTAGAGAAGAAGAAGGCCGAAGTAAAGGAAAAAAACAAACCACGTCCCATATTTACAGTGGGGGATCGAGTTCGATTAATAGACGGAAAAGCTGTAGGCAGTATAGATAGTTTGGAAAAAAACAAGGCCATTGTCAATTATGGCATTTTTACCACCAATGTGGGAGTAGACCAACTGGAATTGGTAGAAAGAAAAAAATAAAAAAAAAAGGGGGTCGCAACTCCGCTAAAATGATTGAAAACAAAAAAATAATTCTTTTTGACGGGGTTTGTAACCTCTGTAACCGTTCCGTGCAATACGTAATTAAACACGATAGCCGTAACGATTTTAAGTTTGCTGCCCTTCAAAGTGAAGTAGGACAAAAATTAGCCAAGGAACGTGGAATTGACACTTCTGTGATCGATTCCATTATTCTAATTGAGCCGGGAGTAGCCTATTATACCAAATCTACCGCCGCACTAAAAATTGCCCAATCTTTTGGAGGTGCTTGGGGTTTGACAAGCGTTTTGGAATGGATTCCTGAAAAGATAAGGAATTGGCTATATGACTACGTTGCCAAAAACAGGTATCAATGGTATGGCAAAAAAGAGGCCTGCATGGTGCCTACACCTGAAATTATGGATAAGTTCCTAATAGATTGAGTTAGGTTAAAAGCTATTACTACAAGAGCAGGTCAATAATCCATTTATAACCTACTCTTTGTAGCATTAGACTTCAAAATTGAATTAACTTACAGTTGTCCTCTTATCTCCCCACCAGGAAACTGATTTGTGTGAACATTTACATACACATTCCCGGCCCGGATTGCATCGATCAAGTCGGACAAGGGATGTTCGAACATTGAGTTGATCAGATTATCTGCAGTAATTATTCCCTCTGCCAAAACACCGTTCTGTGGACCGGAGGGCTGATCCGGATTGGAATACAAAAATGCTACCACTCCCCCATTAGTCCCAGCAGGGGCTATGTGAAAATGGGATGCCCTCACATTTTCAATATTGGCAGCGGTAATTTTGTAATAAATGGACATTTCATCCTTACTGATCTTAATGCTTACATGCCCGGCAGCATTGGATATTACTTCCGGTACTTCATTCCTACCTTTTAAGGAAGTAGTAAAATTAAAAGTTTCCCCCATTTTTGATTTCACTGATAAGGGGTAGATCTGTTCTGTTGGTTCCATTACCGTGTCGGTGGAACAACCCCCAAACAATAATAGTAGGGCAAAAAACCCTAAAAAACCCATTGAAAAGTTAGTAATTTTTTTCATAATACCTTATAGATTTGAATAATGAATAAAAAAACACCTGGCAGGAAATTGCCATTTAAAGAACTTTATTAAATTACGAAATAATTACATCGGATTTAAGGTATTATAAAATTATAATATATTCAGAAATTGCCATAACCGAATTGGTAAAACAGATGATTTTAGAATTGTTATAAATCTATAAAATGCCCATTAAAATAATAAATCTAGCTTCTTAAATTTTATAACTCATTGATATAAACGTAAATTTGTAATTATCATAAACTCAATTTAAATTATGGAATACCGTATAGAAAAGGATACCATGGGCGAGGTTAAAGTGCCGTCCAACAAATACTGGGGAGCGCAGACCGAACGCTCAAGAAATAATTTCAAAATTGGTCCAGTGGCATCAATGCCATTGGATATAGTTTATGGATTTGCCTATTTAAAAAAAGCGGCAGCCTACGCCAACCATGAATTAGGTGTACTTTCCCTCGAAAAAAGAGATCGTATTGCCCAGGTTTGCGATGAAATTATAGATGGAAAACACGACGACCAATTTCCTTTGGTGATTTGGCAGACAGGTTCGGGAACTCAAAGTAATATGAACGTGAATGAGGTAATTGCCAATAGGGCCCATGAACTTGCGGGAAAGAAAATTGGTGAAGGTGAAAAAACCATACAACCCAATGACGATGTAAACAAATCCCAATCTTCAAATGACACCTTTCCTACTGGGATGCATATTGCCGCCTATAAAAAAATTATAGAGGTTACCATTCCAGGTGTAACACAACTAAGAAACACATTGGATAAAAAGGCAAAAGAATTTTCCAAGGTTGTAAAAATAGGACGTACCCATTTAATGGATGCCACTCCCCTCACCTTGGGACAGGAAATTTCTGGCTACGTTTCACAATTGGACCACGGGTTGAGAGCTTTGAATAACACCTTGGACCATTTAAGTGAGCTGGCACTTGGAGGTACTGCCGTTGGAACTGGTTTAAATGCCCCTAGCGGATACGATGTTCTTGTATCACAGTATATTTCCAGATTTACCAAATTACCTTTTAAAACAGCCGAGAACAAATTTGAGGCCTTGGCCGCACATGATGCCATTGTAGAAAGTCATGGAGCCTTAAAACAGTTGGCAGTAGCACTTAATAAAATAGCCAATGATATTAGAATGATGGCTTCAGGGCCAAGATCTGGAATCGGTGAAATTATTATTCCAGCGAACGAACCAGGTAGTTCCATTATGCCGGGAAAAGTAAATCCAACCCAATGTGAAGCCTTGACCATGGTCTGTGCACAAGTAATGGGGAACGACGTTGCCATATGTGTAGGTGGAACCCAAGGCCATTACGAACTAAATGTTTTTAAGCCCATGATGGCGGCTAATATTTTACAATCCGCACAATTAATCGGAGATGCCTGTGTTAGTTTTGATGAGAATTGTGCCGTTGGCATAGAACCCAATTACGATGTAATTAAGCAACTTCTAAATAACTCTTTAATGTTGGTAACCGCATTAAATACAAAAATTGGTTATTATAAAGCTGCGGAAATAGCGAATACCGCCCATAAAAATGGTACTACCTTAAAGGAGGAAGCCATTAATCTGGGTTACGTTACAGCAGAGGACTACGATGAATGGGTTAAACCAGAAGATATGGTAGGTACTCTAAATTAAGAATTGAAGTCAATAAGAAAACGAAGCGAAGCAAGCTGTCTGATATCAGAAATTTTTAGCCCTCTTTTTTAGCGGGATTAATTTTATTAATACGGGATTAGTTTAAATAATAAAGGGTATTAAATCCCAAGCCAATCCCTGGACACCTTTTAGGTCCCGATCCAAGGATCTGGGTAATTAAACAAGAAACCCAGCCGAGGAGGCGGGGTTAGTTCGACTATCGCTTTTCAATACGCCTGCGGCTTTTGAAATACAGGTCTCACGAATAAAAAAGGCCAATCCCGAGAGATTGGCCTTTTTAGTTAAATGGATAGTGTTACTATTATTTCAATTGAAACTTGGAAGTTCCCAATAATTTTAAACCATTGTCATAAACATTTACCATATAATTCCCTTTTTGGAATTCTCCAGCTGGCTTGTCAATGAAATCACATACATCCAAAGAACGGTTCTCATAGTAGAAATCGGTTCCTTTACTGTAAGTGACAGAAGCTCCTGAATCACTTGTTTTAGAGAAACTTTCTCCAAGTACATTTCCTTGTGGATCTAAAACTTCAATAAAGAATTGTCTGTCACCAGCTTGTGCAATTACGTTATCGGCAACCGTGAAACAAACTTTTAATTTGTCAGTAGCTTTAGCTCTAGAAGTAGATACCATTTTACCACTAGTTCTTTCTTTAACCGCATCTACAGAAAATTTGGATAAATTTAAAGCTGAACCTTTAGATACAACATCTGCCAACTGAGTGTTCTGTACTACCAATGAGTCGTTGAAAACTGTTTGTTTTTCCAATTCAACATAAGTACTGTCTCTTTGCATTGCCAAGAAAGTATTAGATCTGGTCAAAGAATCTACTTTTCTTATTAATTGCTCTCTTTCTTTGGTCAAAATACCAACTTGTTTTCTGTATCGATAAAGGCTTGCAATATCAGATTTCATAGTTTTAACAGAATCAATGTATTTTGCAATGTTATCTCTGGCAGAAACCAATTCTTCATTGGTAGCATTACTTTCCAAGATAGCTTTGTCGTATTCTGATTTTAAACTGGTCAAGTCTTCAACAACCAATTCTTTTTCTTTTGTAAGTAATGCAGTGTTCTTTTGTTTATCTTGATATAAACTTACTGTGTAAATGATTACACCAAGTAAAATCACACCTAATAAACCTGCTATAACTTTCAATCCATTATTACTTTTTGTTTCAGTCATAATTGTAATTATTAATTATTTAATTTTTTTTTAGTCTTAAAATTATTTGTTTGTAACACTCTATATACGATCAAGTTTGGATTTTAGATTTTTTTAGTTAAAAAAAAATAAATATTCTCCCAAAGATTCCAAAATTCTTACCTTAACTATAGGAATAAGGTGATTTCGCTATTATGGATTTAAAAATAGTCTCCTTTAAATCCAGCTATGCCAAAAGGTTTAAAGAACTTAATGTAGCATGGTTGGAAAAATATTTTTATGTTGAACCAAAAGATACCATTCTTTTGGAAAATTGTGAGGCCAACATAATAAATAAGGGTGGATATATATTTTTTGCCCAGTACAAGGAGGATTTAGTAGGTTGTTTTGCATTGCTAAAAATGGGAGCGAATGAATATGAATTGGGTAAAATGGCGGTAGATCCAAATTATCAGGGATTAAAAATTGGTCAGGCACTTCTAAATTTTGCAATTGATCTTGCGAAACAAAAGAGATGGAAGAAATTAGTATTGTATTCCAACACCAAGTTGGAAAATGCCCTATATATCTACAAGAAATATGGCTTTATGGAGGTTGAAATTGAAAAAAATCTACCCTACGCAAGGAGTGATATTAAAATGGAACTATTAATAATTTAAAATATTTTAATCATGCGGTATTCAAATTTTATTATAGGCTTGGTTTCCTTAACGTTTTTTTTGACACTAGGGTGCAAGGAAAAATCCAAGTCATCTCCTGTTAAAAATGATGTTGTTGAGCTTGTTGCTGAAAATACGGCTTCAGGTCTTAATATTACCCCAATTGAACACGCTACGGCAGTTTTGGATTGGGATGGGACAATCATATATATAGATCCCGTTGGAGGCAAGGATGCATTTTCCAATGTCAAGGAGGCGGACCTAATATTGATTACCGACATTCACGGAGATCACTTTAGCTTGGAAACACTACAGGGATTAAATACCTCAAAGGCCAAAATAATTGTGCCACAGGCTGTAGCCGATAAGATTCCGTCAGAATTTACGCCCCAACTGGATATTCTCAATAATGGGGACTCAAAGGAACGTTTTGAAATTAATATCGAAGCGATACCCATGTACAATCTAAGGGAAGAAGCGAAAGACTTTCATACCAAGGGAAGAGGTAATGGGTATGTCCTAAGTAAAAACAACCAACGCATTTATTTTTCAGGGGATACCGAGGATATTCCGGAAATGCGTGCACTACAAAATATAGACAAGGCCTTTGTTTGCATGAACCTTCCTTATACCATGACCGTTGAGAGTGCTGCGGATGCCGTAGTTGAATTTAAGCCCAAACAAGTATATCCCTATCATTATAGAGGCAAGCCCGATGTTGGAGACGTTGTTAAGTTTAAAAAGTTGGTAAATGGTAAAGACGCCAATATTGAAGTGGTACAATTGGATTGGTATCCTAAGGAAGATTATTAATCAATGTTGTGAAAAATCATATGGGTTAAAATTAAATCCGAAGCCTTTTAAATCATAAAACGCTGTTTCTACAATCGAGATGATTAAGAAACAGCGTTTTTTTGCTAAACCTTCTGAATTACCGTATCAACTTCTTATATTTTAGTCGCTTAGGAATTAAATCACCTCCCAAACGTTTCTTTTTATTTTCTTCATATTCGGAAAAAGATCCTTCAAAGAAATAGACTTGGGAATCCCCTTCAAATGATAAAATATGCGTACAAACCCTATCCAGGAACCACCTGTCATGGGAAATAACCACCGCACATCCGGCAAAATTTTCCAGACCTTCTTCCAAGGCTCTTAAGGTATTCACATCCAAATCGTTGGTTGGCTCATCTAAAAGTAATACGTTACCTTCCTCTTTTAAGGTCATGGCCAAATGCAAACGGTTACGCTCCCCACCTGAAAGCTTATCCACTTTTTTGTTCTGCTCACTACCAGAAAAATTGAATCTACTTAAATAGGCTCTTGAATTTACTTGTCTGCCACCCATCATGATCAATTCCTGCTCATCACTAAAATTCTGCCAAATAGATTTTTCAAGGTCGATATTGGAATGACTTTGATCTACATAGGCGATTTTTGCGGTGTCCCCTACAACAAATTCACCCTTATCAGGTTTTTCCTCACCCATTATCATACGGAAAATGGTAGTTTTACCAGCCCCGTTGGGACCAATTATACCGACTATTCCCGCTTGTGGCAATTTAAAATTTAAATTTTCATATAGTAACTTATCACCGTAGGCCTTACTTACTCCATTGGCCTCTATAACATTTGTCCCCAGGCGAGGTCCGTTAGGGATATATATCTCCAGTTTTTCATCCAATTGCTTTTGGTCCTGGCTCATTAATTTATCATAGTTCTGCAAACGGGCCTTTTGTTTGGTCTGTCTACCCTTTGCCCCTTGTCTAACCCAATCCAGCTCTCGCTCCAATATTTTTTGTCTTTTGGAGGCTGTTTTACTCTCCTGGGCCATACGCTTGGATTTCTGATCTAACCAGCTAGAGTAGTTCCCTTTCCACGGAATACCTTCGCCCCTATCCAATTCCAATATCCATCCGGCCACATTATCCAAGAAATACCTATCATGGGTAACGGCAATAACGGTTCCCTTATACTCTGCTAGATGATGCTCCAACCAATGAACAGATTCTGCATCCAAATGGTTCGTTGGCTCATCCAACAATAGAATTTCAGGTTCCTGCAACAATAATCGGCAAAGCGCAACACGTCTCCTTTCACCACCGGAAAGTATGCCAATTTTCTTATCGGAGTCCGGGGTACGCAAAGCGTCCATGGCAATTTCCAGTTTGGTGTCCAGCTCCCAGGCATTGGTGGCATCTATCTTATCCTGAAGTTCTGCTTGCTTGTCCATGAGTTTTTGCATTTTGTCTGCATCCTCATATATTTCGGGAAGCCCGAACATATCATTTATCTTATTGTACTCGTCCAAAATGGCAACGGTTTCGGCAACCCCTTCCTTGACCACTTCCAGCACTGTTTTATTTTCGTCCAATTGGGGTTCCTGCTCCAAATAACCAACCTTATACCCCGGAGAAAAAACTACATCTCCCTGGAAGTTTTTATCCACTCCGGCAATTATTTTTAGCAAGGTAGATTTACCTGAACCATTAAGACCTAAAATTCCGATCTTTGCTCCATAAAAGAAGCTTAAATAAATATTCTTTAATACCGGGGTATTGGCAGTTTTGTAAGTCTTGGTTACCCCGGACATGGAGAAAATTACTTTCTTATCGTCCGACATATTATATGTGTATTATTAATTTTGATTATTTAAAATTGAAGTGTGATATCAGCTACAAAGGAATTCCAGCCTTATATTCTATTCATAAGTTTAAAATTAACCTATAGGAATATTTTAAACCCTTCCTTTTAAGGCATTAAAAACCCATGCAATTGCGAAGAAACCTATTCCAACCGAGGCAAATCCCCATCCGGCTACATCATCGTATCTAAAAGCACCCAACGCAATAAGCGAAAGACCTACAATTATCATTATAAAGGTTGCCCAAGCAAGCACTGTATTCTTATTCATTCCCATGTTTTAATCGGTTTGGTTTGTAGTACCTCAAATATCGTAAATTTTACAAGAATTTATCACCTAACAAAAAACTTTATTCCTACCGATGACGGAATAACTAAAAGCCATAAGGTACAAGAGTTAAGCTCCTAGGTAAAAACTGGCATGCAATGATGACAGCAAGAGTGCCTTCCCCTGGATAAGGGAAGGTGGATCCTCTGCTAGCTGCGGAGGAGCTGGAAGGGATTGATGGACCTAGTTTATGGGCAGGGACAATAGACTGGGTATGGGTTTATGGCCAGGGATTTCAATTTCCCCTCCCGATCGTTACCAGGCCTTTCCCCCACTAAGAGCATGGCAATTCATTGCCCTCTGCGTTCCAAGAGGAGAGCCGTTAGCTATTATGCTCAAAAGGAGTTCTCAACCGATGTAGAAATTATTTCAACGTCATCCCGAAGTGCATTTTTTAAAAATGTTATTCCTCGAAAGGAAATACTATTCCATTTTGATTTCTCACTGTGTCCAATATGGTAATTAAATCCAAACTGTTTTGATGGCTCCAAAGATCACTTTCCAATTTACCTTTACTAATACAGGCATGTACCTCATTGATTTCATAATAATACCCCTTTCCAGTAGTTGGAAGCTTAATCTCTTCCAGTTCATTATTTCCCTCAAGCGTATATCCCTGAGCTACATGCCACCTGCCGGGAATGTATATGGTGGCTTTTTGCCCGGATATTTCTGCTTTCATTTCGGATCTACTGGTAAAGCCCGAATATAAAATGGCCTGGGCCTTCGGATATTTAAATATCATCGAAGTCTGGACTTCTGCACCATTCCCATGAAAATTGGAGGTGGATAAAATTTGATCTGGTTTTCCAAGAAGCAAATAGCTTAAAAAAATGGGATAAATTCCGATATCCAGTAAAGATCCTCCAGCGAGTTTCGGATTCAATACCCTTCCTTCAAAATCCCTATCCAAGGCATAAAAGGCAAAATCTGCATGTAAATAGGCCAATGAACCTATTTCACCTGTATCTACCATCTCCTTAACTTTTTTAATGGTAGGATTAAATCTGCTCCATAAGGCTTCCATTAAAAATACTTTGTTCTGTTGCGCAGCGACTATCATATTTTGGACTTCTACCCTATTCACACCCATGGGTTTTTCACATAACACGTGCTTTCCGTGATTCATGGCCATTATAGAAAGTTCGGAGTGCAAGGTGTGTGGTGTGGCAATATAGACCACATCCACCTCCTGGCATTCGAAAAGTTCTCTATAGCTCCCAAAAGCATTTGGCACTTGGTATTCCTTGGCAAATGCTTGAGCTTTATTCATATCCCTAGAGGCTACGGCATATATTTCGGCTTCATGAACCAGGGCCAGGTCCTTGACAAAATTATTTGCAATATTGCCCAAGCCAATAATTCCCCATCTCACTATTTGTCCCATTTTGAATATGATTTAATTAAAGTTAATAAATATAACTCCTTATCTTTATTGCGCAAAAGAAAGGCCGCGCAACATGGACATCAACTTCAACAAAAACGAAGACCACAATAAATTACTACTATCCGATTTAAAAAATAGACTTACCAAGGTAAAACTTGGTGGTGGAAAAAGCCGAATTGAAAAACAGCATGCCCAGGGCAAATTAAGTGCCCGTGAACGTATAGAGTATCTTTTGGACAAGGGAAGGGATGCTATAGAAATTGGCGCGTTTGTAGGTGATGGAATGTATGAAGCCCATGGTGGTTGTCCGTCCGGGGGCGTTGTTATAAAAATTGGCTATGTAAAGAGCAAACAGTGTATTGTTGTGGCCAATGATGCTACTGTTAAGGCCGGTGCCTGGTTTCCTATTACTGCAAAAAAGAATCTAAGGGCACAGGAAATTGCCATGGAAAACCGCTTGCCAATTATATACTTGGTAGATAGTGCAGGGGTATATCTTCCCATGCAGGACGAGATTTTTCCCGATAAGGAACACTTTGGAAGGATATTTAGGAACAATGCCATCATGAGCAGCATGGGGATTACCCAAATTTCCGCAGTTATGGGCAGTTGTGTTGCCGGTGGGGCCTATCTCCCCATCATGAGCGATGAGGCATTGATTGTGGACAAGACAGGAAGCATTTTTTTAGCCGGTAGCTATTTGGTAAAAGCCGCCATTGGGGAGCTAATCGACAATGAGACCTTAGGGGGAGCCACTACGCATTGTGAAATTAGCGGTGTTACCGATTATAAGGCGAATGACGATAAAGATGCCTTGGATACCATAAGGAACATTGTTGATAAAATAGGTGACTATGACAAGGCCGGGTATAATAGAATAACTCCAGTCAAACCTCAGGCAAAAGAAGAGGATATCTATGGCATTCTCCCAAAATCGAGAACGGAGCAATACGATATGTTGGAAATTATTAGGCGGTTGGTAGATAACTCCGAATTTGAACAGTATAAGGAAGGATATGGAAAAACAATACTAACAGGATATGCCCGTATAGACGGTTGGGCAGTGGGCATAGTAGCAAATCAGCGAAAGGTTGTAAAAACCAAAAATGGGGAAATGCAATTTGGTGGTGTCATCTATTCAGATTCGGCGGATAAAGCCACCAGATTTATTGCCAACTGCAACCAAAAGAAAATCCCACTGGTATTTTTACAGGACGTTACCGGGTTTATGGTGGGTAGTAAAAGTGAGCATGGCGGAATTATAAAGGACGGGGCAAAAATGGTCAATGCGGTCAGTAATTCCGTGGTACCCAAATTTACCGTTGTTATCGGTAATAGTTACGGGGCAGGTAATTATGCCATGTGCGGAAAGGCCTACGACCCAAGATTGATTGTTGCCTGGCCCAGTGCAGAATTAGCGGTAATGAGCGGCAATTCGGCCGCCAAAGTATTACTGCAGATAGAGACCGCTTCACTCAAGAAAAAGGGCGAAAAAATAACCGAAGCCCAGGAAACCGAACTTTTTAATAAAATAAAACAACGATATGATAACCAAATATCGCCCTATTATGCCGCCTCCCGTTTATGGACAGACGCAGTAATAGATCCTTTGGACACTCGGAAATATATATCTCTGGGTATAGAGGCTGCCAACCATGCTCCTATTGAAAAGCCTTTTAACTTGGGGGTAATACAGGTTTAGGATTGGTTCCAATTTACCAATTCATTAATGTGGAAATGTATCAATTTAATAATTTTGAAAATTAGCTAATGTCAAAATTTAACAATGTATCAATTTGTCTATTCGATAATTGTTGAATTTGTAAATGACCAATGCGTTGATGCAACAATAGCTGGATTTTTTGCCCTGCCCGCGAGCCAAGTTTATTCAATAAATAGTTTTGAATCCGTATTTATCCTACACAAATAAGAATCTTCGCTAATCCCAGCGAGTTTAAAAACCTTGACCGCCTTTCTTTGGGCCGAAGTACCATAATCAAAAAATGTAGTTACTTTCAGGTATGTTGGGTCTTGTGTACCGTTTCCGAAGTAAGAAATATTAACCACCCATTCCCCTTTTAAGTTGTCGTCCAAAAAGAATTGTTTGCTAGAGTATCCTTTTAAAATTGCTGCGGACAATTCGGTTTCCTTAGTTTCAACAGTATATTCCCAACCATCGTAATACTTTTCAGGATCTACAAATTGCAATTCAAATTCGGCCGCGTTATTGTTCCATTCAAATAATACTCTACTCTCAGGATTTGAAGTGCTTTCTTCCAAGGACCCACTTTCCAAAAAAAACTTCCCTGCGTTGAGTTTAATAATATTCATCCTTTCTGTAGTCATAAGCGCGTCCGTACCGTATTTGTAAAATGGAACAGAATCTAGGTCATCAACAGCAAGCTCATAACGGGAATAAATATGCAATGCCTTTTGGTAATTCCCTATTTCATCATAGGCATTGGCCAAATCCCTGTGCGATTGGGCATCCCTTGGTCTTAGCTTCAGAACTTTCAGATATTGCTGTAAGGCACTTTCCAATGACCCCAGTTTTTCATACCTATAGGCCAATGCCTTTAGTGCCATGGCATCATGGGCGAATTTACGTGTCATAGTATCCAGAAGTGCCAATGATTTTTTAGTGTCTCCCCAAGTGTCCTTGAAATATTGGGAAAGTTCAAGTAAATAATAGGGAGAGTTGTTAAACCTTGTTTTTTGATTTTCAAATATTTGATTGGCCTTTTCTTCCGAATCCGCCAAAGAATATTCTTCAATATACTCAGGAATTTCTGGAACATATACCTGTTTTATTGCAAACTGATCATAAATACTATCCCTTAATCCAGAATTATTATAGTGCCGTTCCACTCCAAGGTCATCTATACGGGTCTGCTCCTTGGTATTAATAATAATTACCCCTCCAGCACCTCTAGGACCATATCTGGCAAATGCTCCGTTTCTGGTAAGAACCGCAACACGTTCAATCTCATGAACTGAAATAAATGTCGGGGCCTGTTCATATACAAAACCATCAACATCAAAAATAGCAGGACCTTGTGTACTACCATATTGTGGCAAATAGGCACGTGGATCCAAGGGGTTGGTTACCCTGTCGATTACCATGTTGGGAACCCATACCAGTAAAGCATCCAAAAAATCCAAGCCTGCAGGCATTAAATTTTTACCGTCAATGACGCGTATCGAATATGAAGTCCGGTCCTTGTCCATAATTCCCCATGAAGACTTAATTAAGTTAGTGTTGGTTGGGTAATCTGCCAGTAGTTCTTTTTGGCTTTTACGTTTTCTTTTTTTTATTACAACTTCATCCAATTCAACCACATGTTCCGATAGTTTTAAATCCAAAACATTGTTCGTGTCATCAACAGCTACTTCAATAGTCTGCATTCCCAAATAGGTAAAAACCAATATATTTCCAGGATACACTTCGATGCTATATTTTCCTTTGGCATTCGTTTTTGTTCCGTCCGTAGTACCTTTGATGACCACATTGACATTGGGCAAAGCCTGGCCCATATAAGTGACCTTACCGCTAATGGTCATCTTAGTTTCCTGAGATCTCCCAATAAAGAAAACTCCAAAAAAAATGATTACGATTAAAACCCTGACCATTTGCTAATCTTTATAATTTGAAAGTAGTATTCAATTCTTGAATTTAGGGAATTATTTTAATATAAAACCTTGATTATCTATATCTTATATTTCGCCAATGTGTCGTTTCTATTTACCTTACCACTGCCTGTCTCCACAAACTGGGGTATGCTAAATATTTCTTTGGGGATTTCATATTTGGAAATTGAGTTAAGGGATTTGATATCCTTTAGTAATTGCTCCTTATTAATATTGCCTTCCAGCATTAAAACCATTTTATGGCCCAAGTTTGCATCAGGGATTCCAGCAACAAAATATCTTGAATTAATTAAAGACGACAACTTTACTTCCAATTGTTCAGGAATTAATTTTACGCCCCCTGAATTAATTACATTGTCATACCGGCCCAACCACTGGAACTCTGAAGAAGAAATTAGATCTACCACATCGTTGGTTGTTATGGTTCCATCCGAAACTTTAGGGGCATCAATCACTAAACAATCCCTTTCATCTTTGGTGAAAACAACATTTGGCAATGCTTTAAAGTTGTTGTTGACAGAACCATTGGCAAGCTCCTTTACGGCAATATGGGTAATGGTCTCGGTCATTCCATAGGTTTCAAAAACCTTAGTGCTCACCTTATTTATACTTAATTTAAGTTCTGGGGAAATGGGAGCACCCCCAATTATTAAAGAGCCTAATCGATTTAAATAGGGAATTGAATTTTGTGCCTGAATAGGTACCATAGCACAAAAATCGTAGGGTTTAAAAGTTAAATCCAACGGATGCGATGTAGGTTCTACAATGTCCATCTCCCAGCCTAGAACTATGGCCCGGACCATCATCATTTTACCTGCAATAAAATTGGCGGATAAACAATTTAGGGCCCTTGCTCCCGCCCTCAAATTAAAAAAAGTTTCCGTAGCCAAAGCAGAGTTGACCATATGTTCTTTTTTTAAAGAAATTATTTTTGGAATGCCAGTAGAGCCGGAAGTTTTAACTTGAACGGAGTCCGAATCATCCAGCCAATCCATAAGAAAATTGCCAATAGCCTTTTCATATTCCTGCCCCTCCTTTACGAGGCTATAGGCCAATTCCTGTAAAGCTCCAAAATCGTAATGGATTCCATTGAATTTGAATTTAGGATGGATATGTTTATATATTGGACCCACCTTCTTCAACTAGTTGTACCGTTTCAATATTTTGCACATCACCGGCAAGACGCTCTTTCCAATTGGTCCAGCCGTATTTTTTGGAAAATACATATATTAGAATTGGATAGATTACCAAAACCGGGACAAATACATCCCAGCCCAACTTAGGTTCCGATATATCCCGATATAGGGATTCCGTTTGGAAGGCAGTCCAATCTGCGGTAACCAAAAGGGCCGTCAACAAGTTATTGGCAGCGTGAAAGCCTATGGCCAATTCCAACCCCTCATCCATTAGCGTTAAAATCCCAAGAAAAAATCCAGTGCCAATATAATAGACCATTATACCATACCCCAGTTTTTCTACCTCAGGATTAAAAAGATGCAACAATCCAAAAATCATTGAGGTGATTACCAATGGCACCCATCTTTTACCCGACATTAACCCTATACCCTGCATGAGATATCCACGCATGAAATACTCTTCAAAACTAGTTTGTAGCGGAATCAAAAACACCGAAATAAGGCACAAAATAATAAAGGGTTTTGCATTAAAATTGAAGACATAATCTTCGGGAGACATAAATATGTCCAATCCCGTAATTAAAATGGTAATAAATCCCCAAAGACCGAAAGCAAAAAAAACTCTTGTCCAATCAATCCTATTTCTGCTGGTGGTAAGGGAAACTATAGTTTGCCGATGTACAAATTTAACGGTAAGAAAGGTTGCCAATAGACCAAAAACAAAAGAAATCAACATTAAGAAGAGAAATAGGTTACTTCCTACCATTTTAGACATCCCGGTAACATCCGTAGGAAAGGTTTCACCTCCAAGAGACTTCACTATTATAACCCCAAGCAATGGAATTGAACCCAAAAGTTGCCATCCAATAAAGATGACCACAATTCCTACCAAATACCGCCAAGATTCGTGATTTCCTTTATATCCTTGTTCAATATACATATATGCTCTATATTAAATTAGTTTTCCAAACCTTGTTATTTGCGTATTTTAAAGTACCATTTTCCACGGTTAACGGACTGTCAAAATTATTGTTGTACAAACCTCCAGTACCCAGTCCCTGAGGTAAGTTGTTATCTAGGGTGTAGGTCCATTGGGCAATGGCGCTAAGACCAATATTGCTTTCCAAGGCACTGGTAACCCACCATTTTATATCAAGACCTTCTGCTATTTCGATCCATTCCAGGCTTCCCCTGAATCCACCGATTAAACTTGGCTTTAGGATTATATATTCTGGTTTTATAGTTTGTAGCAATTTCTCCTTCTCCGTTACAAGGGTTACTCCAATAAGCTCCTCATCCAAAGCAATTGGAATGGGAGAATTTGAGCACAATTTCTTCATTTCATTGGGGTTCCCCGCTTTAATGGGCTGTTCTATAGAGTGCAGATTAAATTGAGAAAGGCGTTTAAGTTTATGCATTGCTACCGAGGGAAGAAAAGCGCCATTGGCATCGACCCTGAGTTCAATTTCCTTTTCGCTGTATTTATTTCGAATGGAATTTAAAAGCGCTATTTCCCTTTCAAAATCGATGGCTCCAATTTTTAATTTTATGCATTTGAAACCTTCATCCAACTTTTGCTGGATCTGTTGATGCATAAAATGTTCATCTCCCATCCAAATTAGTCCATTGATTTCTATGGGTCGACTGTTTTGTGTAAATCCTGAAGGATATAATATAAAGGAGTCATCGGAATTTAAGGATAAAAAGGCCTGCTCAATCCCAAATTGAATACTTGGATAATCGATCAAAGCTTCCCATAGTCCATCTTTACCCAAACTGATATTAGCGCAAGTCCAATTTAGTCTTTCCTCATAGTCAGGGACATCATCAATACTTAATCCCCTTAATATACCGCATTCCCCAATTCCGAATTTCTTATCCTTTTCCAAAATAATAAAGAAGGTTTCCTTATGGGTCATTATACCCCTGGAAGTGCCGCTGGGACGTTTAAATTCTAAAATGTATTTTTTGTAGGTCGCTTTCATGAAATATAAAATCAAATTTAACTATCTTTTTTTCTTAAAATGAAAATAATGACAACAAAAGTCAACAAAATAGCTTGGATAACGGGGGCTTCATCCGGTATTGGTGAATCGCTGACCTATGAACTTAATCGAAGGGGCTATAAACTGGTTATTTCTTCCAGAAAATTAAAAGACCTACAACAAGTAAAGGATCGTTGCCCAAATAATGATTATATCTCAATGCTCCCATTAGATCTGTTGGATATGGGTAAAATGTCGGAAAAAGTAAAGGAAGCTATGGCTTTCCATGGACCAATTGACATATTGATCAATAATGCCGGCATAAGCCAACGTTCTTTGATTTTGGAAACGGATGTTGAAGTATATAAAAAATTAATGGATGTAAATTATATGGGTACCATAGCCCTTACCAAAGCAATCCTTCCCTATTTTGTGTCTCGAAAAAATGGACAATTTGCCACAGTAACCAGTCTAATGGGGAAGTTTGGCTCGCCTTATCGCTCGGGATATTGCGGGGCCAAACACGCTCTACATGGTTTTTTCGATGTTCTGCGCATGGAACATGAAAAGGATAACATAAAGGTTACCCTCGTCTGTCCAGGTTTTGTAAATACCAATGTAGCCATAAATGCCCTTACCGCAGATGGCACTCCCCAGGTTGATAATGACACAGCCACTAAAAATGGATTATCACCGCAGGTTTTTGCCAAAAAAATGGTCAAAGCCATTGAAAGAGAAAAATTCGAAGTTTACATTGGTCGAAAAGAAGTGATGGGCATTTATTTAAAAAGATTCTTTCCCAATCTGCTCCACAAAGTAGTGTTACGCAATAAAGTAAGATAGCTAAACTGTTAGGGACTCCCCTATTTCCAATAAAATTAATTCCTTGCCATGTTTGGAAAATTTTTGAATTGCTTCCGCATGATCGATCACTATATACCCAAAAGTATCATAATGGTAGCCCAATATTTTAGGGCACTCAACAAAATCCGAGGCTTTTATGGCATCGTCCACTCCCATCGTAAAATTGTCTCCAATGGGCAATACGGCCAGATCTAATTTAATGGATAATGGTATAAGCTTCATATCCATCGTCAATGCCGTGTCTCCCGCAATATATACCTGTTTATCTTCGGAAGATAAAATAAACCCTCCTGGTTGACCCCCATAGGATCCATCAGGAAAGGAAGAGGTATGAATGGCATTTACATATTTTAAGGTGCCGAATTCGAACTTCCAACTCCCACCATGGTTCATGGGATGGGATTTTAACCCTTTATTTTCAAAATAGGTGGCAATTTCATAATTGCTCACTACCGTAGAATTATTCATTTTCCCAATTTCCTCTACATCCAAAATATGGTCTTGATGGGCATGGGTAACCAAGATATAATCTGGTTTTAGGTTTTTAATATCAATTTTCCCGGAAGCTTTTTCATTCGCGGAAATAAATGGATCTACCAATATCCTCTTGCCCGCGGTTGCAATTAGCAAGGATGCATGGCCTAGAAAAGTAATTTTCATAAGATGAACTGTTTTTATTCAAATTTATTTAAAATTGAACCAAAAACGAACCCCTTCCGATGTTTTATCGATATTTAAAGTAGATTGTAGCTGATTTACAAGACGATTCATTAACCTGATTCCCATAGAGGAATTTGCCCTGTCGTCTGTATCTTCGGGTAGTCCTATTCCATTATCGGTATATTCAAAATACCCTTCATGACTCCCATTTTTTCTTAAATGGATATAAATTTTTCCGTTTTCATCATCATCAGGGAAGGCATACTTAAATGAATTGGAAACCAATTCGTTTAAAATAAGTCCAAAGGGAATGGCCCTATCAATATCCAATTCCACACCTTCGGCATCTATGGCAATATTAATATTATGCCCTCCTTTTTTATATACCGACTGCACACTGTTGATAAGACTTTCTATATACCCTTGCATTTCTATAACCGAGAGGTCATCGTTCTGATATAATTTTTGATGGATCAATGCCATGGCCTTTACCCTACTCTTTCCTTCTTCCAAAGCTTCTATTGCCGCTTTACTGCGGGTATTTTTTGTTTGCAAACTAAGTAAGCTGGATACCATCTGAAGGTTATTTTTTACCCTATGGTGTATTTCTTTCAAAAGAGAATCCTTTTCCACTAGGGAGGCCTCAATTATCCGTTTTTGTTCGGCAATCAATCGCTGGTTCTTAATACTTTTTAGATAGGCAAAAACCAAGCCTGCAAATCCCAAAAGTGTAAAGATCAAGGAAATAAAAACTATGTTGATTCTTTCTTCTTTGGCCTGTAAGTCGCTACGGGACTGCTCCAAGTCCTTCTTCTGCTGCTCCATCATTTTTTTGGAGTACTCTATTTCCTGTCCTGCCACGGCAGCCAACTGCTGTTTTTTCATAGAGGATTCATTCCTATTTAACGAATCCCTAATTCTTACATTTCTCTTTAAATATTCAACTGAATTTTTAAAATCCCCTATTCGGTCATAGTATGATGCCAATAATCGGTTCCTCCTAAGAATATTATCGATTTTTACGGGATCTAATGCACTCAAAAGATACTCCTTGGCTTTTTCGTAATCTTCTTTTTGTAGATAGCAATCTGCCAATTCCAAGGAATTTTCCACCATTTCTGATGAGAATTTGCCTTTGTTGAACTCGTTGATCAGGGTAATGGAATTTTCCAAATACGGAATTGCAATATCGTATTCCTTCAATAGGGCATGACACTTACCTATATTTCCCTCAATGATGCCCTTTAATAAATTTCCATTACTTACTTCCTGTTCAGTTTTTTCCCTGCTTATATCATTTAGATATACATCAATAAATCCTTTGGCTTTCTTGTAATACGTTAAGGCCGTAGGTATGGACATATCCAAAAGAAGATAGTTCCCTACGTTGCTTTGATATTGGGCCTGACCATAATAGTCATCTTCCCGTATCGTTTTTAACTTATCCTTGATATAGTCATCCATGGCCTTTCTGTGAAGCCCAAGGTTGGAATAGATATCATAAAAAATAACCTTATCAGTAAGGCCTAAATTCTTTTTCTCATTTCTTATTTCAAATTGGCGATCATAAAGACCCAATTTTGCATAGTTGTTGTCTATTAAATCCAATAGGATCCTTTTGGATTCCAGATCCAAATTTTCAATTTTCTTATATAATTGGTTCGCAATGGCCACACTTTTACTAAAGTCCCCAATATCATAGTAAAGCTGGGATTGCATAAGCTCATATTTTTTTGTGCTTATGGTATCCTTCGCTTTTTGTGCATTGTTGTGATATACATTTACAGTCGCCTGCCAGTCATATGCCGAATTATCGGAATAGCGATTTGTGGTGCCAAAGAAATAATCGAATCTCTCCTGCACTCCCTGTTTGTTTTGAAACTCTTGAAAATGATCGGGCCTATCAACTGAATCTTGGGCCGGTAAATACCAAAAACACAATGAACAAATCAATAATGAAACAAATATTTTTTTAAATGACTTCGGCATTGTTCAATGGTTGTCTAAAATTCTCTAATTAGTCCTTGGTTTTTTTATAATTATTTATTGCCTTTGGGATTCTGTTGCATAATACTACAAACGTAAAATAGAGGTTTATGTTGTACCTCGAATAATCACAATATCCGTCTTCATCACTGCCCTTATTTCAACACTACACAATTATAAGGTTAAATGGGCAAGTTAACCATTATTTCATCCTTCCAGTTTTTTTACCGCACAATGTGGGATTAAAATAAAAAAGGCGATACAATAAAATTGCACAGCCTTTTTATATATGTAATGATAAGATTTGGGACTCTTTATCAAATCAAAAATATGTTGTTGCAATGGGAATTTTGGAATTTTGTTGTGTAATACCTATATCTTGTGGTGAAATCAATAAATTATTAAAAATCGTGTATTTCATCGGAATTATCATGCATTTTACCGAACATAGGAAAGATACGTAAAGCCTTACATTTCCAAGATCTAAATCCTATTTAGCTCTAAATGCAATATCAGTTGGAATTTTAAGCAATTCCATACCAAATCGATTCATCGATAATATTTAATCATTGACTTTTTTTAATTGATTCTTCAACTCTTCCATAGATTCTTGAAGTTGCCTTAGCAACCCTTTTTCGGAAGTGGCATCCACTCCGAAGGTTATTTTACTGCTCACTTGCCAAAGCTCCTGAATATCCTCTGTATTAACGGAATAAGGAGGATAATTTTCATTAATAGAAATTAATGAAATCACAGCTGGGTTTGGAGATTTTTCAATTTTTTTAACCAAAACTGCATCTTGTAGGACCACTACATAAATCTTATTGGGACTAATTTCCTGTAATCCCTCTACCGCCTTGGCCAATACCCACTCCCCTGGCTTTAAATTGGGCAACATACTGTCACCTTCTATCTGAAAACCGCGATAAGTTGCATTTCTAAACTCTGGCAAAGGAATATCAAATGCCGGAAGCTGTCTGTACCAACTGGTATCCTGAATATTCTGTGGATAACCGGCAGCTGCTTTTGCGTTAACCAATACCATATTCTCGTTATCGGACGAATTTACGGTCACTACCTTTGGTATGACACTGATATTTGTAACCGACAAATACTTTTGACTACTTTCTCCAAATAACCAAAGTGGATTGATCTTAAATTGTTTTAGCAGTTCCGCCACAACTTTTCCAGACAATTTTGTACGCCCCCTTTCAATATCCGCAGTGGTATTTGAGATGCCAAGAAGGTTGGCAAAATCGGATTGGGTATATCCCAACTCCCTACGTAAATCCGTAAAACGCTTTGTTACAATTTCCATATCCTCGTTCATATTCCTGGTTTTAAATTGATTAAGTTGCCATGTACATATCCAAATGTATCCAACAATTAACTTCCAATAGCCTCAAATATACGTAATTTGGAATATATCCAAAAAATTTATTGGATTAATTCCATAATTAGGAAATAATCCATATATTTGGAATAATTACAAAAACAACAAAATGACTTTGGAAGATATACATCAAAAATTAAACAGACTAGCCCATTCAGGGATGGAGGATAATCACTATTCCAGTAATCTCCTAAATAGGGTGCATAGTCCTATCAGAAGTCATTCCATAAAAAAGGAAAGAAGGCGTTTATCAAAGGAATTAAGTGTTCAACTAAGTTTATTCGATTAATTATGGAAAATCCTAAAATTTTAATTTACGATGGCAGCTTTAATGGGTTTCTAACTACGGTCTTCAAAATTTTTGAAGAAAAAATTGAAGTAACCAACATTCAGAGGAATACGGAGAATCAAAAAGGACTGTTTTCCGAGGCGATAACCGTTTTCACCCAAATGGATAAGGCCAGACGAGTTTGGAACAGTATACAGAAAAAAAGCAATGCAGCTATTAAGTCCATTTATTTCGCTTTTTTAAGTGAATCCAAGGGTATTGAACTGCTTTTGTACCAATATATACGTTCCATGTATGCCAATTCCAATGATGACCCCATAGAGGATATGGCTGAAATTATATTAAAAATTCAGCAACATTCAAGAATGGTGGCAAGGGAAAAACATAGAATTGAAGCCATTGCAAATTTTAAAATATCGCAAGATCAGGTCTACTTTTCCAGTGTTTCACCGGGATTCGACGTACTACCGCTTATTTCCAAATACTTCAGGTCCAAATTCCATGGCCAGGAATTTATGGTTTACGATCAGAAAAGAAAATATGCCATTTATTACAACCTATACACCGTAGAAGTTATATCCTTGGAATTTTCAGCCTATGATTGTACCGGAGATATTTCCCAGACCAACATAAAACAACTGATAAATAGTAAAATACACTCACATACACGATATTCCAGACAACCCCAGTTGGCGATTTTAAGTGAAAAGGAGGCGGTATAATACAATTGCCCGTTTATTGGCACAGAGTTTCAATTAAACCCCTATCCCTTCTTTATGCAAATGTTCCTGCGTGCCTTCAATTTATTGAAATAAAATTATGGCATCAAATCCCGTTTTAGGTTACTTTGTTTTTTCACCCACAAAATTATCGCTCTGATTCTTAAAAAGTACATTAAAAGTGGTTAAACTTCCGTATATACGGGTAATGTACTGTTGCAAATCAACCTTTTCAAGATCGTCCAAATTATTACTGCTGTTTATTTTCTGTTCCATCACCCTGATTCGATCTCTGACCATTACAATTTTATGAAAAAACGTGTCCATAGGAATTTCCTTGTCAGACAAGTTGGCATCACCAGGTTTTAGTACCAAGTTACCGCCTTTCCATTTATCGGCAATTGGTGTTATGGCACTGGCATCACTCCATCTTTTTAATATTGAAATCAGTGATTGTTCCACCTCGGAAAAACTTATGGTATCCACCTCATCCTCCACTGCCTCAATGACCTCAAAGTTGGAATTCAAATCAATGGTTTCCAGTCCATTATCCATAAAAGTAACCCAATAATGTTTGGAAGTAACATTGGTAACAACTCCTTTTCCATATTCGCTGTGGTTGATTCGTGAACCTATTCCTAAAAGTTGCATTAAAAAATATTTTAAAGTTTAGAATGCTAATTTATAGCTAAGGTTTTAATCTACAAAAAACTAAATAGCACCAACTTCATTTTTAGGCTTCAAAGTCGTAACTTCGCACATTGCTAATGAAAATGATCAAGTACGAAGAGAATATCGAGGTGAGAGGCGCACGTGTGCACAACCTAAAAAATATAGATGTTACCATACCACGCGAAAAGTTGGTTGTTATTACCGGATTGTCAGGAAGCGGAAAATCATCCTTGGCCTTTGACACTATTTATGCGGAAGGCCAAAGGAGATACATTGAGACCTTCTCGGCATATGCACGACAGTTTTTGGGAGGACTGGAGCGACCAGATGTGGACAAAATTGACGGACTGTCACCCGTTATTGCCATTGAGCAAAAAACTACTTCAAAATCGCCTAGGTCAACAGTTGGGACCATTACCGAAATTTACGATTTCCTAAGACTTTTATTTGCTAGGGCAAGTGACGCCTATAGTTATAATACTGGGGAAAAAATGGTTAGTTATGATGATGGGCAAATAAAGGAATTGATTATATCCTCTTATGGAGGCAAAAAGATTAACGTACTGGCTCCAATCGTCAAATCCAGAAAAGGGCACTATAGGGAACTTTTTGAACAGATTGCCAAACAAGGATTTGTTAAAGTAAGGATAGATGGGGAAATAAAGGATATTGTAAAGGGTATGAAAGTGGACCGATACAAGACCCATGATATCGAGATTGTTATTGACCGACTTAAAATTGAGGAGAGTTCCGAGTTGGACAAGCGTATTTCCGAAACTATCAATACGGCAATGTACAGTGGCGAAAATGTATTGATGATTTTGGAAGAGGGAACCGAGGTGCCGCGCTATTTTAGTAGGGATTTAATGTGTCCCTCAACCGGAATTTCATATCCTTCCCCTGAGCCCAATACGTTTTCTTTTAACTCACCCAAGGGCATGTGTCCCGATTGTAATGGGCTGGGGCATGTTTATGAGGTAAACGAAAATAAAATTTTCCCGAACAAAAAGTTGTCGATCAAAGGAGGAGGCATTGCCCCTTTGGGAGAATATAAAAATTCCTGGGCCTTTAAACAGATCGAAACCATAGCGCAACGCTATAATTTTGAAATTACGGCCCCTGTTTCCCAAATTCCAGGTGAAGCTATTCAAATATTGCTCTACGGCGGCAAGGAAAGTTTTGAAGTGGACTCCAAAACCTTAGGGGTAAAACGTCTTTACAAAATAGATTACGAAGGGATATCCAACTTTATTAAGAGTCAATTTCATGAGGCCAATTCTACTTCGATCAAAAGATGGGCAAAGGAATATATGGACAAAATTAAATGTCCAAGTTGTGATGGGACACGTTTAAAACAAGAGTCCTTGTACTTTAAGATCGACAACAAAAATATTGCCGACCTATCCAATCTGGACATTACAGATTTGGCTGATTTCTTTAACGGTCTGGAAAAAATATTAGAAGGCAACCAATTAAAAATTGCCGAGGAAATTATTAAGGAGATAAAAACAAGAATTCAATTCTTATTGGATGTAGGCTTGGATTATTTATCCTTAAATAGAAGCAGTAAGTCACTTTCGGGGGGTGAAGCCCAGCGCATTAGGTTGGCAACACAAATTGGATCTCAATTGGTAGGTGTCCTATATATTCTGGATGAACCCAGTATAGGTTTGCACCAAAGGGATAACGAACGTTTAATTAAGTCCTTGGAATCTCTTAGAGACCTTGGCAATTCTGTAATAGTTGTGGAACATGACCGCGACATGATAGAGCGCGCAGACCATGTCATAGATATTGGACCTAAAGCTGGAAAACATGGAGGGGAAATAATTTCGGAAGGTAAGCCTGAGGCTTTAAAGAACCATCACACCTTGACCGCCGATTATATCTCTGGGAAATTGAAAATTGAGATTCCCAAAAAACGTAGGGAAGGGAATGGTAAAAGCCTTGAATTAACTGGCTGTACCGGTAATAATTTAAAAAATGTTTCCGTTAGTTTTCCCCTAGGAAAAATGATTGGGGTCACTGGCGTTTCAGGCAGCGGAAAATCTACCTTGATCAATGAGACCCTATATCCAATATTAAATGCCTTTTATTTTAATGGTGTAAAAAAACCCATGCCCTACAAAAAAATCAAGGGACTGGAAAATATTGACAAAGTAATAGATATTAATCAATCGCCCATTGGAAGAACACCACGGTCCAATCCGGCAACCTATACAGGCGTCTTTAGCGAAATCAGGTCTCTTTTCGCCAAGACACAAGAAGCTGCCATTAGGGGGTATAAACCCGGTCGGTTTAGCTTTAATGTAACTGGAGGCCGTTGTGAAACTTGCCAAGGCGGAGGTTTAAGGGTTATCGAGATGAATTTTTTGCCCGATGTATATGTTGAATGTGAGACCTGCAATGGTAAACGTTTTAATAGGGAAACCTTGGAAATCCGATACAAGGGCAAATCCATCGCGGATGTGCTGGAAATGACCATAAACGAATCGGTGGCATTTTTTGAGAATATCCCTAAAATTTATCGCAAATTAAAGACTATTCAAGATGTAGGTCTTGGATATATTTCCTTGGGCCAACAGTCTACCACCCTTTCGGGAGGGGAGGCACAGCGAATAAAATTAGCTACCGAACTCTCTAAAAGGGACACAGGTAATACCTTTTATATTTTGGACGAACCAACAACTGGCTTACACTTTGAGGATATTAGGGTATTGATGAACGTGCTTAATAAGCTTGTAAACAAGGGGAATACGGTACTGGTAATTGAACATAATATTGACGTTATAAAAATGATGGACCATATTATCGACATTGGTTATGAAGGTGGGCGAAATGGTGGTATGGTAGTTGCAAAAGGTACTCCTGAAGAAGTGGCTTTGGATAAAAAGAGTTACACCTCAATATTTCTTAGAAAAGAATTAGGTTTGTGAAATTAATAGTCCATTTAAAATACTATTTTCTTCAAAAATGCATTTTATATGCAATGTAAGCGATGGTTTAAATTGAATGTGGATAAAAATATAATATGAGAAAAGAACAACATCATAAAGGATGGAATGAGATAAAAACCAACGATTCCTGGGCTCTATTTAAGATTATGGGCGAATTTGTGAATGGATTTGAAAAAATGAGCGCTATTGGACCTTGTGTATCCATCTTTGGATCGGCACGTAACAAACCAGGTGACAAATACTATGAATTGGCGGTAAGTGTGGCCAAGAGCATATCTGAAGCCGGTTATGGAATTATAACAGGTGGTGGTCCTGGAATTATGGAAGCTGGGAATCGAGGAGCACATTTAGCAGGTGGCACCTCTGTTGGATTGAATATTGATCTGCCCTTCGAACAACATGACAATCCTTATATAGATAGCGATAAAAGTTTGGATTTTGATTATTTCTTTGTGCGTAAAGTCATGTTCGTAAAATATTCCCAAGGTTTTGTTGTTATGCCCGGCGGTTTTGGAACACTGGATGAACTTTTTGAAGCTATAACCCTAATACAGACCAATAAAATAGAACAGTTCCCGATTATATTGGTTGGTACAGAGTTTTGGGGCGGATTGTTGGATTGGATAAAAAATTCTATGCTCACTGTGGGGAATATTAGTCCAGAAGATCTAGATTTAATACAGATCGTGGACTCGGAACAAGAAGTTGTAGACATAATTGACGCCTTTTATAAAGGCAATATATTAAGTCCAAATTTTTAAATTCAAAGATTCTTGAAGCAGTTGGCATTTAATATGAAACCTATAATTTTTTTGATAATTTTGTTTGTCGGTGGACTTTGCATAGCCCAACATACCAACAAGGTTATTGCAACCCTAAATGCAGAAAAAAATGAATTTTCCATTCAACAAGATATTGAGTACGTAAATAGATCCAAGGACACATTAAAGCTTATTTACCTTAATGATTGGGCTAATGCTTATGCCAATAAAAACACTGCATTGGCCAAAAGATTTGCTGAGGAATTTAAAAAGGGGCTACATCTCGCAAAAGATGAAGAGAGGGGAAATACTAAAATCGTAAGTACTGTTGACGACGACTATCACGGATTGGATTGGGAGTATGCATCTGGTAAAGATATTATCAAAATTGTCCTGAACCGTCCCTTAGCACCCCAAGCATCAACTAAATTATTTATTACATACAAAGTAAAATTACCTGCGGATAAGTTTACTACCTACGGATATAATAATAATGGTGGTTATTATCTAAAGGACTGGTACCTTACCCCCGCCGTATATAACGGAAGTTGGCATTTGTATTCCAATAAGAATTTGGAAGATCTTTATACGGATATGGCGAACACCTCCATAGAACTCATTATCCCTAAAAATTTAAATGCGGTCTCTAATTTCCATGAATTAAATAAAATAACTGTTGGTAATCTACAGCATATTTATTTGCAGGGAATTCAACAAAAAAGTGGTGAAATAATAATTGGTCCGACCAAGCAATTTATAAAACATGTAACACCTGAGCTAACAATTTTGACCGACCTAAGGTCTCCCAGATACGACGAAATTTCTACAGGAATTTCTATTAACAGGGTATCTAAGTATATCTACGAAAACTTGGGCGACTTTCCACATAAGCATGTACTGGTAAGTGAATTGGACTACAATAAGAATCCCTTATATGGAATAAATCAACTTCCCAGTTTTATACGGCCATATGAGGAGCAGTTCCAATTTGAAATGAAATTTCTGAAAACCACCCTCAATAGTTTTATTAAGGAAACCATGTTTCTTGATACTAGAAATGAAAAATGGGTTACAGATGCCATTTTGAACTATCTAATGATCGGTTTTGTGGAAGAATACTATCCAGATCAAAAATTGTTGGGTAAATTATCAAGCATTTGGGGTATCCGTAGTTTCCATTTGGCAAAAATGAATTTTAATGAACAATATCCTCTGCTTCACATGCTATCGGCTAGAAGAAATGTTGATCAATCCCTTACAACCCCCAACGATTCGCTAATAAAGTTCAATCAAAAAATTGCAAACAGGTACAAGGCCGGACTAGGGCTGGCATATTTGGCCGACTATACAGGTAAAGAACATGTAGATCGCAGTGTGAAGGAGTTCTACATTAATTACCGGTTAAAACCAACAACTGCGGCAGATTTTAAATTTATAGTCGTGGAGAACTCTGATAAGGATATCAATTGGTTTTTTGATGAATACGTTTCTACTACGAGTAAAATCGATTTTAAAATAAAAAAGGTACAAAAACTGGAGGATTCATTGGTCGTTACTTTAAAAAATAAAGAAGGCACCAATGTCCCTATCTCCCTTTTTGGAATTAAAAATGATACTGTTGTTTCTAGTTATTGGTTCACCGATATAGCCGATGAACAGACTTTGACCATTCCAAGGAACGGTGAGGACCGTTTGGTTTTGAATTATGATCAGACCATACCGGAATTCAACCAACGCGATAACTGGAAATCATTGAACGGCTTCTTTTCCAGTAACAAAAAATTAAAATTTCAATTTTTTAAGGATGCCGAGGATCCCTATTACAATCAGGTTTTTTATGTTCCTGTATTGGGCTTCAATAAATACGATGGACTCTCCCCAGGTATGAGGTTGCACAACAAAACCTTATTGGAAAGGCCCTTTGTCTTTGATATAGCCCCTACCTATGCACCTAACGAAAAGACATTCGTGGGATATGGTAAATTTAATTTTAGTCAATATCACGGGACCAGCGGACTATATGTTACCAATTATTCCCTAAGGGGGTCTACTTCCCATTTTCAGGAAAATTCACGCTACAGTACATTAAGTCCATCCATAGGTTTCGGTTGGAGACCCAGTAATCTTTTGCTGAATAAAAGAGAAGCATTAATATTTAGATCCATAAGTGTCTTTAGGGACATTGACCCAAACCTACAAACTTTGGGACTGGAAACGGATCCTGATTATAATGTTCTCAACGCAAAATATTACAACACCACGAACAATATAATTAATTATTTGTCCTGGTCCGTGGATGCGCAGTATTCCAATAAATTTACCAAGCTTGCTTACGAATTGGAATACCGCAAACTTTTTGAGAACAATAGGCAATTCAACTTACGCTTTTTCGCGGGTAAATTTATTAGAAATAAAACCGCTGGGAACACTGACTTCTTTAGTTTTGCCCTTGACCGGCCTACGGATTACCTATTTGATTATGATTATTTAGGTAGATCGGAAGGATCTGGTATCTACAGTCAACAAATTATTGTTGCCGAAGGTGGTTTTAAATCAAAATTGGAAAACCCCTTTGCCAATGATTGGATGGCAACCGTTAATACCAGCGTGAATATTTGGCGCTGGATAGAACTTTACGGGGATTTAGGTTTGGTTAAAAATAAAGGGATTAAAGAAAGATTGGTTTACGACTCTGGAATACGTTTGAATCTTTTAACCGATTATTTTGAACTTTATCTTCCCTTGTACTCCAATAATGGTTGGGAGATATCTCAGCCTCAATATGATCAAAAAATTAGATTTGTGATAACCTTTAGTCCCAGGACCTTAACCGGACTATTTACCAGAAAATGGTTTTAAATTATTGATATATTCTTATATTCCAGTTAATTTTTTGTGATATTCTTAATAATTAAAAACACACTTCTGTTTTCTTTAAGGAATTATTAATTATTATCCTCTTCCATTCGTTGCAAAAACCATAATGATTTGATATTTTTGCGACAAACGATACATTCCGTAATGAATATAGATTCCGAAGCAAGCAGCGATATTTCATTTGACGATTTTCAATTACAGATATTGAAAGACTATGAAATAGCGGTCACAAGCAGGGAATGTAGCCTATTGGGAAGAAGGGAAGTTCTGACTGGAAAGGCGAAATTTGGAATTTTTGGCGATGGAAAGGAGCTCCCACAATTGGCTATGGCCAGATCCTTTAGGAATGGGGATTTCAGAAGTGGTTATTATAGGGATCAAACTTTTATGATGGCACTTGATTTACTTACGCCAAAAGATTTTTTCCATGGTTTATATGCTACTACAGATATAACCAAAGATCCCATGAGTGCTGGAAGACAAATGGGAGGACATTTCACTACTTTTAGTTTAAATGAAGACGGAAGCTGGCGAGATCTCACCAAACAAAAAAACAGTAGTGCCGATATTTCCTGTACTGCCGGACAAATGCCTAGATTGCTGGGCTTGGCACAAGCCTCTAAAATATATAGGAACGTAAAAGTTCAAAATAGTTCAAAATTTTCTGAGAACGGCAATGAAGTAGCATGGGGAACCATAGGCAATGCGAGTACCAGTGAAGGGGTCTTTTTTGAAACCATAAACGCTGCCGGAGTTTTACAAGTGCCTATGGTAATTAGTATTTGGGATGATAATTACGGCATTTCGGTACATGCCAAACATCAGACTACCAAAGAAGACATTTCCAAAATTTTAGCTGGTTTTCAGCGGGACGAAAAGAATGCTGGCTATGAGATCTTAAAAGTGAAGGGTTGGGATTATACCGCCCTGATCCATGCGTATGAAAATGCATCGGATATTGCCAGGGACGAACATGTACCTGTACTTATTCATATTACCGAACTTACACAGCCCCAAGGTCATTCTACCTCAGGCTCTCATGAACGTTACAAAAGTGAGGAGCGTTTGCAATGGGAAAGGGATAATGATTGCAACAAGCGCTATAGGGAGTGGATACTGGAAAATAACATAGCAACGGAAGAGGATTTAAAAACTCTTGAAAAGAACATTAAAAGGCAGGTTCGCAGTGCGCGTAAGGAAGCATGGGAAGAGTTTTTAACTCCCCATAAAGCGCAGAAAAAAGTGTTGGTCAATTTATTGGAAAATGCAGCCAACTCCAGTATCAATAAAAATTTTATTACAAAAATCAAAAATGATCTAATAGCCATTGAAGAACCCATAAAGAAAGATATGGCTTCCAATGCTAGAAAAGCCCTACGTTATTTATTAGGGGAAAGCAGTAAGGAGAAAGACCTATTGGCGGCTTGGACAAACAAATTTTTAGAAGAATCCCAAACCAAATTCAGCTCATATCTATACAACGAACAAAGTAACAATGCCTTAAGTGTTCCAGAAGTAAAACCTTCCTATAATAAAGAGTCAGAAGAAGTGGATGGTAGAGTAATTCTAAGGGATAATTTTGACCTGCTTTTTGAAAGATACTCCCAGGCCCTAATTTTTGGTGAGGATAGCGGGGCTATTGGTGACGTAAATCAAGGATTGGAAGGACTTCAGAAGAAATATGGAGAACTTAGGGTAGCGGATGTTGGAATTAGGGAAGCTAGCATAATTGGGCAAGGTATAGGAATGGCAATGAGAGGTTTGCGACCCATTGCTGAAATTCAGTATTTGGATTATATATTTTACGCCCTGTTTACCTTGACAGATGATTTGGCCACACTTCTATATAGGACCGTTGGTAAACAGAGAGCTCCATTGATCGTTAGGACCCGAGGGCACAGGTTGGAAGGAATTTGGCATTCTGGGTCGCAAATGGGTGGATTAATTCACTTGTTGCGAGGTATGTATATTTTGGTGCCCAGGAACATGACCAAGGCCGCTGGTTTTTACAATACCCTTATGAAAGGCAATGAGCCAGCCCTCCTAATTGAAAGCCTGAACGGTTATCGTCTAAAGGAGCCCATGCCAAATAACTTAGGGGAACTGTGTACCCCAATTGGAGTGGTTGAAGTTGTGAAGCCGGGAGAGGATATTACCTTGCTGTCTTATGGATCTACCTTAAGAATTGTGATGCAAGCGGCCAATGAACTAAAAGAAGTAGGGATTGATGCCGAGGTTGTGGATGCACAAAGTTTGTTACCTTTTGATCTACGACATGACTTGCTCACTAGTGTTAAAAAGACAAGTAGATTATTGGTTATAGACGAAGACGTTCCTGGTGGCTGCTCCGCGTATTTAACCCATGAAATTATTGAAAAACAAGGGGCTTACAAATACTTGGACAGTGCTCCCCAAACCCTTACGGCAAAGCCTCATAGACCGGCTTATGCCACAGATGGCGACTATTTTTCCAAACCCAACTCGGAGGATATTTTTGAGAAGGTATATGCTATAATGCGCGAATCCAATCCTATGGATTTTCCTAAGCTAAGATAGAGGAAACTTGATAACTTAATGTTTTTTGACCTACCGGCAAGAGTAATTCTTTTAATATTTTATAAAATTATAAGAAACTAATGGTTACTTTTATCCCGCTCTAAATCTATTAATTTTTATTTTATATACACCCCCATGAAAGACCTAGGCCTACTACTTCTTCGCGTTTCTTCTGCCCTACTAATGATCACCCATGGACTCCCAAAACTTCAAAAACTCATTGGAGGTAATTTTGAATTTGGAGATCCTATTGGGTTAGGTGCAACACCTTCCTTATTTCTTGCTGTTATTGGTGAATTTGTATGCCCAATTTTAGTCATTGTAGGATTTAAGACCAGATGGGCAACAGTACCTACAATAATTACCATGCTGGTAGTAATATTGATAGTACACGGTTCCGATCCCTTTAACGTAAAGGAAAAGGCCATTTTATTTTTGGTAACCTTTACCACAATCCTTTTGCTGGGTCCTGGAAAATATAGCTTGGATAAGAAGTAAAGTTGGTCTACCAGCCTGTACTAAAATTATATTTTTTGACAATCCCTACCACGTTTGTTTTTCACAAACAATGCGTTGGATAGGTAAGGGTGCCTTATAACTAACAAAATTCGGCATACCAATGGCCCTCTTTGCCCAAACTAAAATTAATGTGGCTTAGAAAATTTTGAACAACAATTCTTTAAGGAGATCTCCTTGGGCCATATTAGATCCAACTCCTTTACCCTTGACATCCAATTCCCTTAGATTGGAAATAATTTCACTGACCCGTCTCATGGGATAGTTTCTTGCTGCTGCCTGAATTTCGGTCACGAAATAAGGTTTAATACCCAAGGCGCTGGAAACACTTTTGGGAGAATGGTCCTTCAGACCATGATAAGTGAGCAATTGAATGAAAAAAGAATACAAAAGTGTGATGGTCAGAACAAAAGGATTGTCCTTGGGATTTTGGGCAAAATAGCTGACAATTCTTGTTGCTTTTAAAACATCACGTTCCACAATGGCCTTTTTAAGTTCAAAATTGTTGTAGTCCTTGCTTATACCAATGTTGACCTCAATTGCCTCAGGGGTAATTTCAATTCCCTTTGGGACAACCAAACATAATTTTTCAAGTTCTTTGTCGATCTTACCCAAATCGGTCCCTAGGAATTCAACCAATAAATTGGCTGCCTTGAAAGTAATTCCATACCCCCTGGAATGCAGGGATTTCTTGATCCAATCCGCTACCTGATTTTCATAAAGCTTTTTACTTTCAAATATAATCCCCGATTTATTAATGGATTTATATAATTTCTTACGTTTATCCAGCTTATTGTACTTATAGCACAATACCAATACCGTTGAAGGTTGTGGTTGATCGGAATAGGAAACTAAATTTTCTATGGAACGGGATAAATGTTGAGCCTCCTTGACAATAACCACTTGACGTTCCGACATCATGGGATATCTCTTTGCATTGCCAACGATGTCCTCTATGGTGACTTCCTTCCCATAAAGTATCACCTGATTAAATCCGCGCTCTTCCTCCGTAAGCACATTTTTTTCAATATACTCTGCAATCTTATCAATATAGTAGGGTTCCTCCCCGGTTAGAAAATATATTGGTGCAATATTTCCATTTTTTATACTGCTTACAATTTGTTTTACCTCTTCCATATAAAAAAATTCATCAACTTTGCACAATGCAACCTCTAAACTACCCCTCATATACCTTTCGCTTCAAAAATAGGGAAAATAAAATCTATATTTTTGATGTCATACGCAAAAAATTTGTGGTTTTACAGCCCGAAGAATGGGTACGCCAGCACGTAGTACAAAATCTAATTTCAGACAGAAACTATCCCAAGGCACATATCAATGTTGAAAAGCAACTGCTTCTTAATAATTTAAAGAAAAGGTACGATGTGGTTGTTTTCAATCCTAACGGGAGTATAGAGATCCTGGTGGAATGCAAATCTCCGGATATAAAAATAACCCAGCAGGTATTTGACCAAATTGCCCGGTATAATCTCCAGCTCAAAGCAAAATATTTAATGGTCACTAATGGGTTGACTCATTTTTATTGCAAAATGGATTTCGAAAACGAACAATATAGTTTTCTAGAGAATATTCCTTCCTATCAATCCTAAAATAAGGCTATAAAAGACCTAAGAATTAATAGGGAATGGTTAGTAGTAATCCAAATATTCATAGTCATTTATGGAATATTTCTTTAAATTGCCAACTTAATCCAATTCCATCTAATTAGAATAATTGTCCTTTTTAATTAGGCCATATAGAAATGTTGAAAATAGCAATTGTTATACTTAATTGGAACGGTGAGGCACTTTTGGAAAAATTTCTTCCTTCTGTAACCGCATTCTCCCAGGAGGCAGAACTTTATGTCGCCGATAATGCATCCACAGATGGATCCATTGCCTTTTTGAAACAGAAATATCCCCAAATAAACATAATCCGGAATTTAAGCAATGGAGGTTACGCCAAAGGTTACAATGATGCTTTGCCCAAGGTTAAAGCCGATATTTATTGCTTGTTGAATTCAGATGTGGAAGTAACCCAAGATTGGTTATTGCCCATTATAAAAGAATTTCAAGAGAACCCTATGGCGGCCATAATGCAACCAAAAGTATTGGATTATAAGAGTAAGACCCATTTTGAGTACGCAGGTGCTGCAGGAGGATTCATTGATAAATTTGGCTATCCTTTTTGTAGGGGACGTATTTTTAATGAATTGGAGGAGGATAATGGTCAATACAATGATGTAAAGGAAATATTTTGGGCTACAGGGGCATGTTTATTTATAAAGCAGGATGTATTTCAGGAGCTTAAAGGATTTGACGAGGATTACTTTGCCCATCAAGAAGAAATTGATTTATGTTGGAGGGCTAAAAACAAGGGATATAGGGTGTTTTACGTTGGCAATTCCATGGTGTACCATTTAGGTGGTTCAACCTTAAGTACCATGAATCCAAAAAAGACTTTTCTTAACTTTAGAAATTCCCTTTATTCCATATTAAAAAACCTACCTCCCAAGAAAGCGTTGCCAATAATACTCTTACGACTTATATTGGATGCCTTAGCGGGAATCGCCTTTATTTTTCAAGGTAGGCCAAAACACTGCTGGGCAATTGTACAGGCCCATTTTAGTTTTTACAAAAATTTTGGAATAATATATAAAAAGCGTGAAAAGGACCATTTTACCACTAATTATTACGCCACTAAATCCATTGTTTGGTCCTATTATATAAATCATGTAAAAAAATTTAACATTTTAGTAAAAGATTAACTAAATTAGGCCCGCAGAATATTGTGATTTATATAATTTTGCCTACATTAAATCAAAACTTTAAAATTATAAATTATTAATTCTATTATCATAACTATGAGAAAAATCATTTTAGGCTGTTTAGGTATTACCCTGTTGTTGTCTTCATGTGTGTCGCAGAAGAAATATGCGGATATGGAAACAAAAGCGAAAGAAGCACAAGATTTATTAAATTCCGCAACAGTTAAATTAAATACCTGTTTGGAAGACAAGGCGGCTGCTACTTCAAAGATGCAAACCTTGGAAGATCAGAATGCTTTCCTAAAAGCGAATAATCAAGATTTAATCAACAATATGGGCAACCTTACTACCCTTACCAGTAAAGGTGCCGATAACTTGGAGAAATCTTTGGAAAGTTTAAAAGAAAAAGACCTTACTATAAGAAAGCTTAGTGACGCCATTACTAGAAGGGATTCAGTAAACTTATCTTTAGTTCAAAGTTTAAAAGGTGTTCTTGGAAACATGGATGATGAGGATATCGAAATCAGTGTAGAAAAAGGTGTGGTATTCGTTTCTATTTCAGACAAACTTTTGTTTAGAAGTGGTAGTTTCAATGTAACCAATAGAGCCAAAGAAATTTTGGGTAAGGTTGCACAAGTAGTTAACAACAAACCAGATTTCGAATTTATGGTAGAAGGTCATACCGATACGGATCCTTATAACAGTGGAGTATTATATGACAACTGGGATTTAAGTGTTAAACGTGCTACTTCTGTTGTGCGTATCCTACAAAAGGATTACGGTGTTGACCCTAAGCGTATGACTGCTGCAGGAAGAGGAGAATACCTTCCACTTTCTCCAACGGATAAAGCTAAAAATAGAAGAACGCGTATAGTTGTTCTTCCAAAAATTGATCAGTTCTACAGCATGATCGAAGAAGGAATGAAAGATCCTAAAATTAACTAAGGATTAATTCATTATAAGATTAAAAAGCGACCAAATTGGTCGCTTTTTTTATGGAATATAACGTAATTACAAAACTATTCTTAATTCTAAAATATATCCAAACTCCCTTTTCCTTCCCTAACAATTATAGGTTCGTCCTCTGAAAGGTCTATTACCGTAGAAGCAACATTATCCCCATATCCTCCATCTATAACCACATCTACAAGGTTTTTCCATTTCTCAAAGATCAATTCCGGGTCTGTAGTATATTCCAATAACTCATCCTCATCTCGAATTGACGTAGAAACAATTGGATTGCCCAAGACTTCGACCAAAGTCCTTGCAATGGAATTATCAGGGATTCGAATCCCCACGGTTTTTTTCTTTTTAAACTCCTTGGGCAAATTATTGTTCCCCGGTAGAATAAATGTATATGGTCCGGGTAGGGCCCGCTTTAGAATTTTAAAGGTTGAAGTATCAATTTGTCTAACGTAATCTGAAAGATTACTAAGATCTGCGCAAATAAAGGACCAATTGGCCTTCGCCAATTTTACACCTTTGATCCTTGCAATTTTTTCCAACGCCTTCGTATTGGTAATATCACAGCCCAATCCGTAAACTGTATCGGTGGGATAAATAATTAAGCCCCCTTTCCTCAATACATCCACTACCCTTTTAATTTCCTTGGGATTCGGATTCTCAGGATATATTTTTATTAATTCTGCCATATTAAAAGATCAAAATAAACGTTATCAATTTAAGAAATAATATTTTATGCATAAGCTAGCGTTTATTCTACTTCTAAGCTTCCTTCTTATTATTCCCAGCTCATGTTCGGATGATACAACACCTGAGGTTACCTCCTTAGAAGCAAAAAACATGATCAATTTGGAATACGGTTCCGAATCACATCAAAAATATGACATTTATCTTCCACGAAACAGGACCAAGGACACTAAAGTGCTGATTTTGATTCATGGTGGTGGATGGAACGCAGGGGATAAATCTGAAATGGACGCTTTTAAAGATTTTATCAGGGAACAATTACCTGAAATTGCGGTTGTAAACATGAACTATAGGCTGGCCGATGTCAATAATCCTCCATATCCCATGCAAATAAACGATATTGACATTGTAGTTACCGAATTACGCGAAAGGGCCCAGGAATTTAAAATATCCAACGAAATAGGATTTATCGGTGCCAGCGCCGGTGCTCACCTTTCACTTTTATGGAGCTACTCGCACGACACCAAAAATCAGGTTAAGATGGTCTGTAGTATTGTAGGTCCGACCAATCTGTTGGATGAGGCTTATATAAATACCCCCAATCAAGACCTAAGGACCCTTTTAGATCAATTTGGGAATGATCCAGATGTTTTGGAGGAAGTTAGTCCGTTATACCAGGTAAACTCCACTTCTCCCCCAACTATATTGTTTTATGGGGCACAGGACCCGTTAATTCCCAATTCCCAGGGAATTGGACTTAGGGATAGGTTAGTGGAATTGAACGTAGTTCACCAATTTACACTATACCCCAACGGTGGTCATGGTTGGGTTGGATTTGATCTTTTGGACACTTCCATTAAATTAAAGGCTTTTATTCAAGAGAACTTATAGTCTTCGTCTTAATACAAATGCTTTCCGATATCACAATGGTTTAGAGCACTTCCAATTTGGCAAATCGAAGCAAAAGTTTCTTTATGTCTCCCTTGTCAAATTTAATTTCTGCTTTCTTATCATTGCCTACCCCTTCAATCTTTATTACCTGTCCCCTACCAAATCTGGTGTGGTTGACAAGGGAACCCTCGGTTAAATTGGATTCTACCGAGTTGGTATTTCCAACTGGGGTACCTAGTTCCGGTTTAAGTTTTCGCAACTTCCGCAATTGATTTTCATTGGGCCTTATGCCACTGGGTGGTGTACCATGTGTAGGCTTGTTCTGCCTCAATCTACTTTTATCAACGTCGCCAAAAATATCAACATCGATCAATGGCGTATATCTGGACCTTATCACTGGAGTCAGGTTTTCGACATATTTTTCATCAATTTCCTCAATAAACCTACTTGGTTCGGCATCTACCAACTTGCCCCAACGATATCTGTTCTGTGTATAAGTCAAATATGCCTGCTTTTCCGCCCTTGTCAAGGCAACATAAAACAAGCGCCTTTCCTCTTCCAATTCACTTCTGGTATTCATACTCATTGCTGATGGGAAAAGATCTTCCTCCATACCCACGATGAATACATATGGAAATTCCAATCCTTTTGCCAAGTGAATCGTCATTAAAGCCACTCGGTCCTCATCACCAGTATCCTTATCGAGGTCTGTTGCCAGCGCAACATCTTCCAAAAATTCGCCAATGTCGCCTTTGGCATCTGCCAATTCCTTTTGCCCTTCTACAAAATCCTTAATACCGTTCAACAGCTCCTCAATATTCTCCATCTTCCCAATTCCCTCCGGAGTACCATCTTTTTTAAATTCCAACAACACTCCGGATTTTTTGGCCACATATTCTGCCAAAGTAAAGGCATCGGCACTTTCATTCATGATCTGAAAGCTCTTGATCATGGCCACAAAGTCGCCCAATTTTCTTTTAGTACCAGAATTTATCTTTAAATCTATTCTGTCCAGGTTGTCCATAACTTCAAAAATAGATCGGTTATAGTGGTTGGCTGCAACGGTAAGTTTGTCCAAAGTGCTCTGCCCTATTCCTCTTGTAGGAAAATTGATGATGCGCTTTAGCGCCTCTTCATCTTTAGGATTGATAACCAATCTCAAATAAGATAGAACGTCTTTTATTTCCTTCCTTTGATAAAAGGAAAGTCCGCCATATATACGATATGGTATATCGCGTTTTCTTAGGGCATCCTCGATGGCCCTTGATTGGGAGTTGGTCCTATACAATACCGCAAAATTACCATTGGGCATTTGGTTTTGCATTTTTTCTTCAAAAATAGTCCCGGATACAAACCGTCCTTCTTCTGCATCCGTTGGACTTCTATGTACCTTAATCAAAGGCCCATCGTCATTAGAAGTCCATACCACCTTTTCCAATTGATTTGTATTCTTGGCAATAATGGAGTTGGCAGCGTTCACAATATTCTTGGTTGACCTATAATTCTGTTCCAAACGGTACATGCCCACATTGTCATAATCCTTTTGGAAGTTAAGGATATTGCTAATGTTTGCTCCCCTAAAGGAATATATACTCTGGGCATCGTCCCCTACTACACAGATATTCTGAAATCTATCCGAAAGTGCTTTTACAATTAAATACTGTGAATGGTTGGTATCTTGGTACTCATCCACAAGGATATATCTAAACCTGTCCTGATATTTGGCCAAAACTTCTGGAAAACGTGTCAAAAGTTCATTGGTCCTCAACAATAAATCATCAAAATCCATCGCCCCGGCCTTAAAACACCGATCTACATAATTCTGATATATTTCACCCATCCTTGGCCGCTTTGCCATGGCATCGGCCTCTACCAAATCTGAATTGTTATAATATGCCTTAACGGTAATTAGACTGTTCTTATAAGAGGATATTCTATTTTGTACCTGCTTATATTTATAGATATCCTTATCCAATCCCATCTCCTTTATGATTGCGGAGATAAGACGTTGGGAATCTTGGGTGTCATATATAGTGAAATTGGACGGATACCCTAATTTATCACCGTCAAACCTCAAAAGCTTGGCAAAAACCGAATGAAAGGTTCCCATCCAAAGATTCTTGGCTTCAGTGGTACCAACAATATCCGAAATACGTTTCTTCATTTCCCTTGCTGCCTTGTTGGTAAATGTTAACGCCAAAATATTAAAGGAATCAACTCCTAGGCTCATCAAATAGGCAATACGATAGGTCAATACCCTAGTTTTACCGGAACCTGCCCCGGCAATCACCATTAAAGGGCCGTCCTTGTGTAAAACAGGAGCCTTCTGAGCCTCATTTAATTCATTGATATACTTCTCCAAAATGTGTATTGATATTAAGGTCGTTATGATCGGTGAATTTAGCCATAATTAGCCTTATCAAAAAATCAACCTTAATATTTATGATGAATGAATCCTACAATTTGTTCTATTTTGAATATATTTATCCTTAAATCCACATTTAAAAAAAGAATATTTTTTTTGTGCAGTATTTCAATAAGGCCATCTCTAACCACAAAATAATAGAACAATTAAATACTCTAATCAATGGTTGCTTTAATTTGACCTTGACCTATAAAATCTTAAATCCAATTTAACGTTATGAAATATTACTTAATTCTCCCCCTACTATTATGGTGTATAAATTCCTCGGCCCAAAAATATCATCTTGAAAAGGAATTTGAGGGTATTGAACAAAAGGTAATTGATTGGAGGAGGGATTTTCATCAAAATCCAGAATTATCGAACAGAGAGTTTAAAACGGCCGAAAAAATAGCAGCGCATTTACAATCATTGGGAATGGAGGTCCAAAGTGGTGTGGCTAAAACTGGGGTGGTAGGTATCCTAAAAGGAAATAAAAAGGGTAAGGTAATTGCATTAAGGGCAGATATTGATGCACTTCCCGTTACAGAAAGAAACGACCTTACTTTTAAATCTACAGTAACTTCCGAATTTCTTGGACAAGAGACAGGCGTTATGCATGCATGTGGCCATGACACCCACACTGCCATACTTATGGGTGTTGCGGAAATCCTGGCTACCAACAAAGACAAAATTAAGGGAACGGTAAAGTTTATTTTCCAACCTGCGGAAGAAGGACCACCACCGGGTGAAGAGGGCGGTGCACTCTTGATGATCAAGGAAGGTGTACTCAATAATCCCGATGTAGATGCAATTTTTGGATTACATATCGATAGTGGTATACCTGTGGGAACCATTGCCTATAAACCTGGTGGTACTATGGCTGCGGTAGAACGCTTTGTAGTTAAGGTAAAAGGTAAGCAGACCCATGGTTCAGAACCCTGGGGAGGGGTTGATCCAATCTATATTTCGGCAAAAATTATAGATGGGTATCAATCAATAATAAGTAGAGAATCAAATTTAATCGTTGAACCTGCGGTAATTACCGTAGGAAAAATAACTTCGGGAGTTCGCTTTAATATTATTCCAGAAAGTGCCGAAATGATCGGAACAGTACGTACACTGGATGCCGATATGAAAGCCCTGATTATTCGCCGTATGACTGAAATGACTGAAGGTCTTGCTAAAACTTATGGCGGGTCTGCAACGATAGAATTTGAAAATAAAACAGCCATTACCTATAATGATATAAAACTAACCGAAGAAATGCTACCCACTTTGCAAAAAGTGGCGGGTAATGAGCATGTAAAATTAATAAAAGCAATAACTGGAGGTGAAGATTTCAGCTTTTTTCAAGAAAAAGTGCCTGGCTTCTTTTTCTTTTTAGGTGGTATGACACCTGATATCACAACACCCTTTCCACATCATACCCCCGATTTTAGTATCGATGAAAGTGGATTGATTCTAGGGGTTAAGGTACTCACAGAAATGAGTTTGGATTTCCTGAACCGGTAAATACATTAAGATGATTGTCAGAATAACCTCCACCAAGAGTTGAGAACAAAGCCGCCGATTAAGGACATCAATGTCAATTTACAATGGATAACATACAGTTTAATGTTGATGGCATTGCCTTAAACATATCCTCATCTTCTACATTCGGTTATAATAAGGTGATGGTACCATTTTCGGGCCTTGAAGATTTGTATAACTGCCAATATTTGGGAGGAAAGGATTATATGGGAAATAAGAGGGTACCTAATCAATATAAATCTTAAATTTGCCCGCGAAATCAAATTTCATGACCTTGCAAAAAATCAATTAGTTCAAAAATACCAAACATTCAAATAAACAAATTTTATCCATGAGAAGAAGAATTTTTACAACCCTAGTTTTATTAATTTTCATTACCATTACCCAAGCACAAAGCAAAAAGGATCTTATTCAGGAAGTGGATAATCTTAGGACTCGAGTTAGGGAAGCTGAAACTGGACTGTCAGAAATGAAAAGAGAGGAAAGGATTGCATCCGCCAAAGTTGAATCTTACGAGGCACAGGTAAATGAACTTAAAGAAACCAATGCCAACCTATTAAAAAACTTAAATAGTTTTACGGAAGCTTCCAATAAAAGGTCCGATCATATTAACAGTACGCTGGAAAGTTTAGTTAAAAAGGAAGCGCAATTAAGGGTGATCAATGATGAACTAAGCAGCCGTGATTCTATTACCCTAGCCGTTTTTACACAATTTAAACAAACTTTGGGCAGTGATCCCAAGATAACAGTGAGCAAGGGAGCTGTAGCCGTTGTATTGGACAATAGTTATATATTTGGTGAAAACGCCAAGAATTTTAAAGTACAGGAGAAGGCAGAGGCTATTATTGCAAACATTGGTGCTGTTTTAAAAGCGAATCCTACCATGGATATTCAAGTTGTTAGTAACAGTAATTTGGTAGAATCCAAGGATAACAAGGCAAACAATTGGGAGATTGGCACACAACAGGCTGCAGCCATAGCTAGAATTTTGGAAAGTAAGTATCAAATAGAGCCCAAACGAATCGTTGCCACCGGAATATCGGAATTAGGGCTTTACAGTATTGAAACATCTACAGAGATTATAGTACAACCAAAATTTTATGAATTCTATAAATTGGTTAAAGAGAGTATGAAATAGTCATCAGAATTTAAAAAGCGCTATCAAGCGCTTTTTTTTTCGGCCATGTTAGAATCACCTCCATATAAATGTATAGGGCAAAAATTTAAAACCCTTCATAATTTTTAAAGGAATAAGCCGTTTAACATTCTACAAACCAAAAAATACCAAAACAAAATGAACGGAGAGGAAATTTTTAAACTTTTTGCCTATTTATTACCAGCGGTTGTAACCGGAATGGTTGCCTTTTATTTTTTCAGGTTACACACCAGGAACGAAGAAGGAAGAAGACGATACCTATTGCACAAAGACAGTCAAAAAGATACCTTGCCCATTAGACTACAGGCCTATGAAAGAATGGCCTTGTTTTTGGAACGAATTGCCATTCCAAGTTTGGTGGTACGAGTAGGGCCAAAAAATAACAACAAAAACGATTACGAAAATTTGTTGATCAAGAGTATTGAAACCGAATTTGAGCATAACTTATCCCAGCAAATCTATATGACCGATGAATGTTGGAATATAATTAAGGCGGCTAAAAGTGCTACCATCCAAATGATCAGGAAAGCGGGTATGAGCGAATCCGATTCGGCTGACAAACTTCGTGAGGACGTTTTAAATGAAACCATGGAAAAACATTCACCATCCGCTACAGCGTTGTCCTATGTTAAAAAGGAAATTGGGGAACTTTGGTAAATGAAAGTTGAATTAGGTAACACTGGAAAATTTTTCCTGTGCATAACTATATCCCTGTTGCCACCATTGCGACATAAGTTTTTTATTAAAAATCAAGGAGTTTTCTGTAAGTTTAGTTGGAGTGTAATATAAATTTAATTGCACTCCTTTATGTTTTGCGGCCAATACTCCTTCCGAAATATCATGGTATTCTATCTGGTCCAAGACAAACCCATAAATACTCAACATTAAGGAAAATGGATTTTTACCGAGGACCCTATTATGGTCCATATTTTCAGATTCCAAAATAATGGCATCAATCTCCGTTGCGCCCCTTCTTATTGCTTCCCTAATAGGAACCACGCAACCCAAGCCCCCGTCGCCATATTCAAATCCATCCCTTTTAACCAAAGACATAAAAGGAATATAGTTACAGGAAATCCAAATCCAATCACAGAATTCATCATAAGAAAAATCTTTAATGGATTTATACTCAATTCTGTTTTTAGAAAGGTTGGAAACCGTTACCACCACATCTTTCTTGCTTTCTTTTATACTCTGGAATTCCTTAACCGTAAAATTTTTTTTTATGGTCCTTCGTAAGGCCTTACTCTCCCCAAAGGTACGCCTGCTCTTAACAAATTGGAGAAAGGTGGTCAAGAAATTTATGGAGACATATTCCCTATCGCCCTTTTTTCGAACTACAAAGGGGTTAAGGCTAAATATAGAGCGTTGGTTTACATTTGTGTAAATATCATATAGTTTACCAATCTTATTCAAGGCCAATTGAGGAATTAAAAGACTTCCTGTGGAAGTACCCACCAGTATGTCATATTCCCGTTTTTCAACTTCCATTAGGTATTGGGCCACTCCCCCTGCAAAGGCACCCTTGCTACCACCCCCACTAATCACCAATGCTTTCATATAATTGCAGTCTCTATTGGGTTGGTCTCAGAATTTTTATGTTTGGCGAAATTAAATCCACTTTCCCACCATACTGTCATTTTTTCCTTTTCAAATATAAGGGAGTTAGTGGTGAGTACCGTTGGTGTGTAGTAGAAATTAATGATGGCATTATTATGGGTGGCCACATACTTACCAATCCTTATATTTTGTTGTTCTATTCTATCAAGCATAAAAGCAAACATACTTGTAAGTAATGAAAATACATTTTTACTAGGCATTCTATTTAATTGTGTAACCTCAGTTTGCAATATAATGGCATCCACTACCGTTGCCCCTCTTCTAATGGCTTCCTCAATGGGTACCATACTGCCCAGGCCCCCGTCGGCATATTCGCATCCATTTTTCTTTACCAAGGTCATAAATGGGGTGTAATTACAGGAAATCCAAATCCATTCACAAAACTCTTCATAGGTACAATTGTTTATGGATTTATATTCAACTTGGTTTAGGGATAAATTTGATACGGTTACCACAATATCCAAAGGTCCCTTTTTCAAATGCTCAAATTCGGCTACGGAAATGGTATTCTTTATCAATTCCAGTAAATTATGGCTTTCCCCAAAAGTTTTACTACCCCTAAAGAAGTTTTTCATCACATTGATATGATGGATGCCAATGGTTTCTATTCCATATTTCTTTTTTATCACAAACGGGCAATTACTAAAAATATCATTTTGACTTACAGAGGTATATACCTCTCTGATTTTTTCTATTTTTTGTAGCGCAAGGTGGGATATTAAAAGACTACCTGTGGAAGTACCCAAAAATATGTCGTATTTATGATTCATTTCTTGCATCAAGTATTGGGCCACGCCACCAGCAAATGCCCCCTTACTACCACCACCAGAAATAACCAATGCTCTCATTCCGAAATCAGTTTGTTGCTAATATAACGCAATTCCACTCCATTTAATTTTACTTTCAACCCTTCAATTCGATCTCTATACTCTTTTTGTTCCAAAAGTCGGTCCAATAATGTACATGAGTACTTTCTAAATTGCCACGTATGGTGTTGGGTTCCGTTAATTAAATCCAACAAATTCTTATCAGAGAAGCCTATTAATTCTTCCAAAAACTGAAATGCCACCTGCCTAATTTCATAGGTATACACCGGTGAGGTATATCTGCTAAGTTCCAAGTAATAACTATTGGTATTATTGGGTTCATAATCCTTGGTGAGCAAGGCCAGGGTGAGCCATAATAATCGAATGTTTTTATTTGAAAAGCCTTCAATGTTTTTGACCTTGTCCAAATAATTGTCCCTATTTGCCGGATAGTTTATCCATAGTTTGTACAGCATCGCCTCTTTGGTAATATAACTATCATCTTCCAAAAGGGATTCAAACTTAGATTTCAGTTCCAAGGGAATTTGCCCTACTGAAAGTGCTATGGCTTGACGGACCATAACATTATTGCTCACTAGGGCCTCACCCAGAAAATCTTCGGACAGGGATTTAAAATAGGTTTTGATTATTTGGGATTTTAATTTGTCGGAATTTGTGCTTCCCCAATACTTTTTTATAATGGATTCATTGTCAATACTCCTTGTCATTACCTCCTTTTGCAGACTAAAAAAAACCCTCAAATCCTCCGATTCCCTAATCAAACTTGTCTTTGCTTCGGTAAATGGAAATTCTTTATCGATCAACCATCGATTCCTGAATGGACTTAAATCACGACTACTTGCCAACTCCATTTCCTTAATAAAGTCATTGACAGTTGCATTTTTATATCCGTACTTTTTTAAATACTCCTGAATCCCTTTCTTAAAATTTTCCTCCCCCAATTGTTCCTTCAACATATGCAATGCCCATGCTCCCTTTTCATAAAAAGTAAGGCTACCGGCATTTGAATCAATGAGGGCTTCCCCCAGATTCTTTTCGGTCAATTCCTTTAATTGGATTGCCGATTCGTATAATTTCCAAGAATAATAATCTTTACCAAAAAGCGCTTTCTCGGCCAACAGGGCGTAATAGGATGCAAAACCTTCATGAAGCCAATGACTGGATCCATCAACCTCGGTAACCAAATTACCAAACCACTGATGCGCCATTTCATGGGCATTTACGTTTACAAAATTCCTATCCTTAAAGGATATGGAATCCATTAGGTAGGTGTCTGAAAAAATTGTAGTCCCGGTATTTTCCATACCCGCGTAAAGAAAATCGCGAACAGGAATCTGCTTATAGTTTGACCAAGGATAATCGACCCCAATTTCCTTTTCCAAGAAGTCAAATATCTCTTTGGTAAATCTGTAAGTTGGTTCTACCAAAGAGCTATCACTGGGGTAATGATATAGGTCTATGGGTACTCCCCTATTGGATAACATCTGTTTTTTATGGTAGTCACCTATAGAAAAAGCCAATAAATAACTACTCATAGGCCTATCCATATTAAAACTCCATTTTTTTAATCCCCCCAAGTCTTTGATCCCTAATAAGTTTCCATTTGCAATTACCACATAGTTCCTATCAACGGAAATATCCAGGTCAAACTCTACCTTTTCGGTCATATCGTCGAAACTGGGAAGCCAGTGGCTAGTATATTTACCTTGACCTTGTGTCCAGACTTGCTCATTGCCTAGTATCCCATCATTCCATCCCAAAAAATAAACCGTTTGTTTAGGTTTGGCTACGTACTTAATTTCTAGGGTATAAGGTTTATGGGCTTTTAATGTTTTATGAATGATAATATGTTTGCCACTATTGGTAGTTTTGACCTTTTTGTTATTGAGCCGAGTCCCAATTAATTGCAGATTTTGGGCATCCAAAAAAATGGAATCCACTTTTTGTAGGGCCTTCAAGTCATAGGTTACTTTTCCGGCAATAGTTTCTTGCTTGGGGTCAAGGCTTATATCCACCTTGGCTTGAAGGAAATCTACCTTGTCCTGATGTTGGGCATAAATCCCAACAGTTAGTAAAAAAAGATAAATGAAAAGGGGATATTTCATTTTACAAATATAAAGCCCTTGGTATTGACATGTTCAATTAATTAAGGAAAATGGACTATAATTTGTCAAGCAAATCCTGTGCCCTATTGTATTCATCGGCCGTTGGTGGAATTTCAACCAAAACCATCTTACACGCATCATATTCCTTTTGTTTTAATAGGCCCAATGCCTTATACCACAGGGCTTCGTTTTTATAAACAGAGGTGCCAGAGGCAACTTCATCCAAATCCTTATAGGCGTTCCCATAGGCCCCGGTTTCAATTTGGGCAATACCTCTATACAATAACAATTCCTGATTGTTGGAATTATTGCGTATTAATTCATTCAAATAATCAGTGGCCTCCTTATAAGACCTGTTATTAAAGGCATTCTCAACCTTTTTGGCCAAAGAATCTCCATCACCTCTCTGAACCAAAGAAATAGTTGGTAGGGCAGCAAAATCATTATACTGTGGCTGATTATTATTCATTAGAAAATAACCTCCAATGGAAATCAATAGTAAAATTGCCGCTGCATACTTCCAAATTTCAGTCTTGAGTTTCCCAGGGCTTTTTTGGTCAAAATGATCTTTCCCCAAAGTTTCAAGGTTATGTTCTAAAGCGGTAAGGTCATCCAGGTCACTGAATTTTTCAGATAGGTAGGTTGAAGTTTCCTTATAGGCTTCAAAAGATGCCTTAAAAGATCTGTCATTGACCAAACGGGCCTCGAAGTCCATTCGGGCTTTGGAATCAAGGGCACCATCGAGATATGCATCGTATAATTCTAAATCCAGTTCGTTCATGATATTAGGCTTTTAGGTTTTTATATTCCGACGATTCCTGCACCATTCGAGTCAATTTACCAATACACAATGATTTCTTTTTTCGTGCATATGCATAAGTAACTCCCAATTTTTGAGCCACTTCTTCCATTGATTTTATTTCGAAAGTTGTTTTCAAAAGGTCTTTGCAAGCGTCTCCTAATTTTTGAAACATGCGATCGAACACCAATTTCTTTTGTTGTTCTATCGCAAATTCATCTGCGAGCTGCAATGCATCGTCATTCATAGATACCACCTCTTCGTTTATTGTTACCTCTTTTAAAGAACTTTTTTTGATTTCATTCAGCCACCGTCGTTTACAAAGCAAGAAAAAATAGGCGTCGAACGGACAGGTCAATTGTAATTTTTTGTGTTTGGCTTGGTTGTAAATGGCAACCAGTACTTCTTGCACAACATCCTTGGCGGCATCTTCATTACCGTTATTTTTTTTAATATATCCGACCACTTTTGGCACAAAACGGTCATAGATACTTTTAATCACCAAAGGACTGTTCATCAATAAACCCTCTATATATTTCTGATCCGGATGGACATTTGATTCAGCCATTCACTAAAAATTTTCCCTAAAGTAAGAAAACTATGAATTCTTTTTTGTAAAACAATTTAGGTCTGTGAATATCAACCCTGCAAAGCTACCTGATATGGAGGCCACTTATTCATTCATAGTTTAATGGCTTCCTGTTTCCCCGTAATGTCCAAGGTTATCCCAAGAAAAAGATGTCCATTATTTTAAAAAAACCTCATGGCGCTTATTAAAATCAACAAGTGTATCCCCCTTAAAACCTAAGAAAAGAAAAACATTTCAAAATAATAGGGTAACAAAATTGAAACTGTTTTGATATAAGGGAGAACAATAAAAAATCATTTTAATTTAAAAATAAAGATTATGAAAAATTCAAAACAAATTTTAGGTCTTTTTTTAATGACAGCTACCTTGCTAACAAGTTGCCAAAAGGATTCAAACGGAGATAGCGATTTAGAAGATATAGTAACCCTAAGGGCCACTGCCCAAGATTTTACGGATTTAAAGGCTTCCGCCTTGGAAAATCTAAAACAAACATTTCAAATCGATGTTGATGGTTCAGCTACTTTCACTACTGAAAACGGCGTGGAGATAACCATGGATGGATCTTGTTTGGCCAACAATGGCAACTCGGTTTCAGGGATGGTAGATGTGGAGGTAATAGAACTTTTTGATAGAGGAAGGATGCTCGCCACCAATAAGACGACTATGGGACTTACCCCTACAGGAGATAAAGCCCTTTTAGTAACAGGAGGGGAATTCTTTATTGAAGCTACACAAAATGGTGCCGTTTTACAACTTTTATGTCCTATACAGGTAATTGTTCCAACGGCGCTTACTGGTGGGGACGATAACGATATGACCCTATGGGACGGAATTATTGGTATGGACTGTGAAGTTGAAACCGGCTGTGATGATGTTACCTGGGTTGAGCAAAAACGTGATGGACAGAACCAAAATTTAGACATTGGTCAGGGTGCAGCAGGACAGTCATCTTATATGGCCTTCTTTAACAACTTTGGTTGGACCAACGTGGATCGTTTTTGGAGCGACCCTAGACCAAAAACCAACTTATTGGCAGAAGTACCGGAAGGTTTTAACAATGAGAACTGCGCACTATATCTTTCTTATAATGGCGAAGCAGGCTCACTCGCCAACTTGGACGCTTATGATCCCGAGACTGGATTATTTTCTGAGCATACCGGAATAATTCCTATTGGTCTTGAATGTCATGTAATCTTTGTTAGTGAAGACAACGGTAGTTGGTTATATGCTATCAACCCTGTTACAATTGTTGCCGATGGCACCATTGTAATTTCAGAAAGCGACCTGGCCACTACAACTGAAGGCCAGCTGATTACTATGATAAACGCTTTGCCATAACACTAGGGTTATTATAATGGAAGGAGGGCTTCTTAGGAGTCCATCCTTCTATTTTTAGAATCCAAAAAGAAACTTAAATAAAATTTAAAAAGGGTAACAAAAATAAGAACCACTTGATATAAGGATGTAATACAAAAAATGATACAAACCTTAAAATAACTTATTATGAAAAAATTGATCTTAATTTTAGTTTTCGGAATTATTTCCTGTAGTCCTGATGATACCAATGTCCCAGATTTAGACTGTGATAATTCAACTTCAGAATTTCAAACTCTTTATCAAAATATGATTACTTCTGGTCATACGGACACAGTAACTTATGACACGGAAATACATGAATATACTTTTGTACTATCCACAACAGAAGAAGTTTGTGAAATAGGCTATCAAAGTCAACCAGGGATAGCAACCACACCCTATGTAATAGAAATAGTGGACAACAGTACAACAACCATTATTTACTCGGGTTCCCACACCTTCTCCGCTACGGCAACTTCATATGTAACACCCACAGCTACTATTAGTTTACAAGCAGGAGCCTCATATACCATAAAACGAATTCAAACCAATTGGGGAGCGAGTATTGGAAATACTATTGGCCGAATGGCAACTAATAATACTATGAGTTTTCCATTCACAAATGGAACAACGACCATTACAAGTTCAAATTTTCATCAAAATGGGGGTCCCGCTATAGATTTTGGCGTACCCTATATTGATATAATCTTCAAATAAAACGGTATCCAAAATCTAGAGGAGATTAAGTTTTAAGATAAAAATGCTGAATACAGGGTAACAAAAATTAAGTCCTGTTGATTTAAGGATGTAAAGAAATAAATAATACAAATTTTAAAATAACTCATTATGAAAAACACAAGAAAATTATTCGGAATGCTAACCCTTAGCGCATTAACATTGGCCAGTTGTTCATTGGAAGAAAAAGATCAGATTTTCGAACCTGGAGTACTGTTCCAAGCTGCAACACCTCAGGAATTTGCAAGTTTGAAATCAGATGCCTTAGAAGATTTAGTTCAAGATTTTCAGTTCGATGCGTCAGAAATCGGAGTTTTTACCACCGAAAACGGAACCCAAATCAGTATTAATGGTGCTTGTCTAACCAATAACGGGAATGCCGTTACTGGGCAGGTAGCTGTTGAGATTGTAGAACTATATGATAGAGGTAATATGTTGTTGACCAACAAAACCACAATGGGTAGAATGAATGATGGTGGGAAAGCTATTATGATTTCCGGTGGGGAATTTTACATCAATGCAACACAAGGTGGAAATCAATTGGTCCTAGGCTGCAATATGCAAGTAATAATTCCTGTAGATTTAACGGGAGGTGCTGACAACCTAATGTCATTATGGAAAGGAACCATTGGCGAAGATTGTGATTCTACAATTGCATGCGATGATATTATTTGGGATGAAATTAGAGATGAAGAGGGAAATATGCCTGGTATCGAAATAGGTAAAGGCATTACCCAAGGTGACGCCTATTATACCTTTTTCCAAGAATTTGGATGGACCAATGTGGACCGTTTTGCAGGAGACCCAAGACCAAAAACGGGACTTTTAGTTGACGTTCCAGAAGGATTTAACGAGGAAAATAGTGCAGTCTATATCTCATACGACGGTGAACCAAATGCCCTCGCTTTTTTGGACAAATACGATGAAGATCTTGAATTATTTACCGAGCATTATGGTCAAATACCTATCGGTTTGGAGGCTCATGTCATTTTCGTAAGTGAAGATAACGGTAACTGGTTATATGCCATAAAGGCCGTAACTATTGTGGCCGACGGAACAATAAGTTTTGATTTATCGGAAACTGCCACAGCATCGGATGCCCAGCTTAAATCCTTAATAAACAATCTACCATAATAAAAGGCCTACATTATTCATATATTTGGATTTAACTACAGGACTGGTGGCCGGTATACCAGCCACCAGTCTTTGATTGTTAGAAGTTTCAAAAGTATTTTAACATATACCAAAGAGCTACTCAAAACGTTAGGTACTAGGGAGTTTTAATCGTAAACCCAATTTCGCTCCAATGCAAAATAATTTCTTATTTCTTATCTTGTTCTTATTCGGGTATGCTGTACAAGCCCAAGAGTCAATTGTCAAGGATACTGTCCAGCGATACGCCAACATTGGTTATGATGCCAATGGCAATGAGGTATCCTTTCTTTCGGATACTCCACCATTACAGCAAATAGCTGGAGCGCCAAAGGCCTTTTATAGCTATTATTGGGAATTTGGCGATGGGACCTTTAGCACAGAGAAAGACCCTAAACACACCTATAAAAAAACAGGAAGCTACGAGGCAAAACTCTGGGCCACCAACAATTACGATACCGGGAAGCCACCTGCCACTCGACCTAAAAAAGTGGTCATCAACGAAATTACTAATACAGCGGACGATGTAGCAAGTATGTCCGATGATTTCATGCTTAAACGCAATCGCGAGCCGATGATCAATGAAGAAATGGTCATGATCGTGAGCTATAAGAATCCGAACAACTATACATCCTCGGGTAATATTCATCTGTTCTATAACGAAATGGTGTTCAAGAGCGATAACTTCTTAGACCCCCAAATTAGGATGCATCATGGTGAAAGTCTGATACCTACGGATATGATTGTCAGTAATTCAACTAGTAACCCCACCCAATCATTCTTGGCATCCATTGAAAATGAACTGATTTCTTATAGTACCCAACAACAAGATTCCACAAAAAAAACCAACTTGCCGCTAAGTTTGGATGAAGCAAAAATGGCCTATCGCTCCAAAAAATCAATTTCATTTGACAATATGCAGCCAGGGGAAGAACGAAATATATTTTTAACCATGCGCACAGCACCGGAGATGATAAAGGATACAAGTGCCATTATTTCCGTTCGAGGTATTTACGTGCCAGATAATAACTACAGTGACCACACTGTAAAGGATATGGAAATGGAAATCGTAACTTCCCACGACCCCAATAAAATGTCTTCCAATGGGGTATTGATGAACTACCGTTTGGTACGCTTTAAGACATTGAAATACAAAATTAAATTCCAGAATAACGGTGAAGGGCCGGCACGCACAATCCGGCTGGAAACGGATATTCCAGAAATGTTGGATATGGCTACACTAAAATTGGAAGACCAATATCCTGCTTGTCCCATTTGTCCAAAAGAACCAGTACGTTACAGTTGTTTGGATACAACTTTTCTTAAAAATAAGGCCATATTTACCTTTAAGAATATCTACCTCCCGGGAACGCAACAGAAAAATGTACAGGAAAAGGATTCCACCAAAGGGTATGTAAAATATAGCATCCGCTTTGCAAAGGACTTCCATAAGAAAAAGACGAAAAGCCGTACCGCCATCATTTTCGATAATAACGAACCTATTATTACCAACTACGCCACAACACGTTTTAGTCCTGGGATTTCCATTGGAGTCAAAGCCGGGTATAATTATTATCCCAATGTAGAAAACGCTAAAAGCTATTTTATGAGTGCCGTAGTCTCACCCTACAAACCATATCGCTTGTATGGACAGGCGGAATTCAGCAATAGTTTCAACTCAAGCACAAGTGGAACTAGTGTGGACCAGAACATTGACGACCCCAGAACCGGTGGCAAAGGGTTGCAACGAACCATTACAAAGACGGAAGAAAAAAGTGTAAATTGGGAGGTGCCAGTTTTACTTCGATATAATCTCAACAATTACATTGGTATTGGTACGGGAATTCAGGCAAATATCAATATGAGTACTACCGCCAATAATAGTGTAACTGTTGAAAATTACGAAGGCGATTCGGACCAGTTTCTAATTGATTCAAATACCGACTCAAATTCACTGAAGGATTCCTTTACCAACTTGAGAACGGGTATTTTATTCGATGTCACCGCAGGCTTTTCCCGATTGGGACCAAGTATGGGTGCGCGCTATGTAATGAACAATAAAACGGATTTTAATTATTGGCAACTTTATGCCTTATGGCGCTTCTAATTGAAAAATCTGAATAAAATAATCGTCTTGGTTTTTTGGGTGCTCCCATTCTGGAGTTCAGCCCAGCTTACTATGGATGAACTATATAAGATGTTGGACAGTCTAGTGGCCAGGCCAACAATTGAAAATCTCCAGGGTCTCGAAAATTCTGCCCTTGCCTTCAGTGAAACTGCCAACTCGCCTGATGAACAACTAACCCTGGTCATTACACGATGTAATCTAGGCTACTATTTCGAAAAAAACGGAGACTTAACCAAAAGCGTCGAAAACTATGAAGATGCCTATCATCGTTTCGAGTCCAACCATTTATCAGATTACGATATTTATGAAAATGCAGCTGTTCCTTTGGCTGCTTTATATACCCGACAGGGGGACTATTTAAAGGCCGAAGAACTGTTAAGGAAGTGTATTTTCCATGCGAAAAACACCGCAAATAATTCTCTTTTGTTCAATACCGTATTATCCTTATCGGCACTATATAATTCTACTTCCAGATATGAAATGTCGTACCTAATGATAAACGAAACTTTGAAGAATAAGGATATTCCACTGCAGGCTATTGCCTCTTTGAAAAATAACCTTGGCACTGCTTATTTTCGTCTTGGAAACTTCGACAAAGCAAAACAGTTGCTATCAGAGATAATAGGATTAACCGGTGTTAATCATGTGAATGCCTATAAAAGTCTCGCATTAATAGGGCTAAAGGAAGGGCAAGTAGAACTGGCCGTAGAATATTTTGAAAAAGCGAAAATCGCACTGATAAAGGATGAAAACGTATCTGCCCGTGAATGGGTGAACCTGCAGGTTGAAGAAGCGGAATTACTTCTGGAAATAGGTAATGTGCCAAAAGCACAAAACATATTGCAAAGCGCTTTGTCAGTACTACTCCCCTCCTATTCCGGCAAAGGGTTTCCTGAGAGATCCATAATATTTCCTGATCGTAATTTTCTACGCATTTTTGATGCCTACGCCGCAACGGCAACAACTTTAGAGGAAGCCTTGGAGGCATATGACCTGGCTTTTTATGTGTCCAATTTGCTGCAACAGGACTATATCTCCCAAGAAACCAAAATTATACACCGGGCAGAGGTTAAACATCGTACGGAAAAATGTATCGACCTACTTTGGAAGCGGTATTCCGATACCAGTGAACAGATTTGGGCCGAAAAAGCCTTTAAATATGTGGAACAGGGCAAGGCTTCAGTGTTAATGGAAAGAAATGTTATCAATGGTCAAAATGAAAAACACCTGGACAGCAATGGCTTTGAGTTGAAAAGCCTTATAAGAAATCGTGATAAGCTAACCGACCAATTGCTACGTGCCCAATTCAAAAACTTGAGTGATGCTATATTGGAAACTTTTACTTCAGAACTGGCTGACATTGACCGACAGATAAAGATTGCCCAAGCCAATCAGCTTATACCGCTTCGAACAGAACTCAATCTAACCAATCTGCAACTGAAGTTAAAAACGGACGCAGCAGTAATGCAATCCTATTTTTCAGGCACCACAAGCAACTATCAATTCACAATTAACGATTCAGGAATACGAATGCTTCGCCTTCCTGATACCGAAGAACTAACCCCTTTAATTATAAAATACATACGCCTATTTGATGGTCCCGAGGCCATAAATAATGATGTGGCCAATTTTACGAAAACCGCTTATAAGATGTTTGAGGTTTTACATTTGAATCACGGACTTAATAAAAAGAATTTGGTGTTAATTCCCGATGGACTGCTTAATTTTCTCCCCTTTGAGTCGCTATTGACCCAACCAACAAATGGAATGTCGTTTACTAAAATGCCCTTTTTGGTGGCATCCCAAAAAGTAACATATGCTGTTAACGCGAAGCGATATCTCGAAGCAAAATATAATGCCAAAATAAAATCAGTTTTAGGAATTTTTCCCATTTTTAAAGGAAGTTCTGACGAATTATCATATTCCGAAGATGAGGCAAAGGCCCTTGGGGATATTATGTCGGCAGAATTGGTATTAGAGTCCCGGGCGACCAAAAACAATTTTATCGACATGGCAAAAAACCATGACCTCATTCATCTATCCACCCATGCGGCCAGTGGCGATTACGTAGTTCCGGCACATATACAATTCTATGATGATATACTGTATCTGCCTGAACTACATAGTTTGGACATGAACGGCAAGACGATCATTTTAAGTGCCTGTGAAACTGGGATTGGAAAACTCCAAAAAGGAGAAGGTGCCATTAGTGTGGCACGTGGTTTTCAGTATGCCGGAGCCTCATCTGTACTATTTTCACTTTGGAAAGTAAACGATCAAAGCACAGCCTCCATTATGTCCCGATTTTATGAATCCTTTAAATCAAACGGTTCTGTATTCGAATCCAATCATAGGGCCAAGCTGTCGTACCTAAAGGATAAATCTGTCCCAAATGCTAAAAAATCCCCATACTATTGGAATGGTTTTGCGTATTACGGAGCCATTGATTCAAATGAAAAGTCCAATAATTCCTTATGGTGGTGGGGTGCTTCAATGCTGTTTCTAGGTGTTTTAATAATTCTTCTGAGCAAAAGGAAGAAATAAAACCAATTTTTTTAAGAACCTCCTTTTTGAAGAAAATGAATGGCTGCATTCCACTCTTTTCCCAAAGTGAATGATAATAATAATGGCACACTTGCAGTTGTATGGCGGAACTCCTATTTTAGTCTATTCAAAAAAACCATCATCAGATCCAGTCGTTCCTAGTTAATAAATAGCAATTAATCATAGGACTTCTAATAAAAATTAAGTGTTTTCCAATGAATTCCAATGTACTACAGACACCAATTGCTTACCTAAAAGGCGTTGGTCCCAACCGTGGAGAAACCCTTCAATCGGAGCTTGGAATACACACTTACCAGGACTTAATAAATCTTTTTCCCAATCGCTATATAGATAAAACTCAATACTATAAAATTAACCAACTGCAAAGAACCAGTTCGGATGTTCAAATTATCGGGAAGATTGTCAATATTAAAACAGTTGAACAAAAAAGAGGAAAACGGTTAGTAGCCAAATTTATGGATGATACTGGCGAAATGGAACTGGTTTGGTTTCGTGGCCAAAAATGGATTAGGGAAAATCTAAAGTTAAATACTCCCTATGTCATTTTTGGAAAGGTGAATTGGTTCAATGGTACCTATTCCATGCCCCATCCAGAAATGGAATTATTGGAAGAACATGAAAAAGGGTTAAAAATTAGTATGCAACCCGTCTACCCTTCAACTGAAAAATTGGCCAACAAGGGTATTACCAATAGAGTAACCAACAAACTTATTCAGCAATTATTCATGGAGACCAAGGGCAGATTTGGGGAAACCTTGTCCCCTGGCCTGATCAGTGAGTTAAAGCTAATCACTAAAAGTGAAGCACTGTTTAATATTCATTTCCCGAAAAATCAAACGCTTTTGGCCAAGGCACAGTTTCGACTTAAGTTTGAAGAATTGTTTTACATACAATTGCAGCTTATATCGAAGAATTTGTTACATAAGCAAAAAATAAAGGGGTACAATTTTGATAAGGTTGGAAACCTTTTCAATACATTTTATGAACATCATTTGCCCTTTGAACTTACCAATGCCCAGAAAAGGGTAATAAAGGAGATTAGGGCCGATTTGGGAAGTAATGCCCAAATGAATAGGCTACTTCAGGGGGATGTAGGATCGGGCAAAACTATTGTGGCACTTATGACAATGCTATTGGCCATAGACAATGGTTACCAAGCCTGTCTAATGGCCCCTACCGAAATTCTGGCCAACCAACATTTTATGGGTATTAAAGAACTTCTTGGAGATATAGGAGTTAATATAGCCCTTCTTACCGGATCGGTAAAAAAATCGGCCCGCAAGATAATCCATGAGCAATTGGAAAATGGAGAGCTAAACATTTTAATTGGTACCCATGCCCTATTGGAAGATAAGGTTGCTTATCAAAATTTAGGCCTGGCCATTGTGGATGAGCAACATAGATTTGGTGTAGCTCAGCGCTCAAAGCTATGGCATAAGAACGATATTCCTCCCCATATTTTGGTAATGACCGCCACTCCTATCCCCAGGACTTTGGCCATGAGTTTATACGGAGATTTGGATATTTCCACAATTGATGAGTTACCTCCGGGAAGAAAACCCATAAAAACTGTGCACCGATTCGATTCCAACCGCTTAAAAGTATTTCAATTTATAAGGGATGAAATCAAAAAGGGTCGGCAAGTCTACGTGGTCTATCCACTAATTCAGGAATCCGAAGCTTTGGACTATAAGGACCTAATGGATGGTTATGAGAGTATAGCTAGGGATTTTCCGCTGCCCGATTTTCAGATTTCCATTGTACACGGTAAAATGAAACCCGCGGATAAGGACTATGAAATGGAGCGATTTGTTAAGGGAGAAACTCATATTATGGTGGCCACAACTGTAATTGAGGTTGGAGTTAATGTACCCAACGCCTCTGTAATGATCATTGAAAGCGCCGAACGGTTTGGATTATCGCAATTACACCAATTACGTGGAAGGGTAGGTCGTGGAGCAGATCAAAGTTTTTGTATTCTAATGACCGGGCACAAACTCTCTTCCGATTCAAAAACTAGGCTGGAAACCATGGTGGGCACCAATGATGGATTTCAAATTGCCGAGGTGGATTTAAAGCTTAGGGGACCTGGCGATTTAATGGGAACCCAACAAAGTGGAGTGCTAAATCTAAAGATAGCGGATATTATAAGGGACAATGATATTCTAAAAACTGCGAGATACCATGCCCTTAAAATTTTAAAGGAAGATATAAGTTTGCAGAAGCATCCCATTATCCTTAATGCCTATACACAATTGGTGAAATATAAAAATATTTGGAATTATATAAGTTAGGAGTAGCTGTTGTGATTTATCAATTAGTTTTATTACGGATTTTTGGAGGCTTGCATTCCTTGCAGAAATCTGAAAATGCCAGAATCTCCCTTTTTACCACCTCATGTTCCTTATCCAATATTTCTGACTTGTTGCCAAAATCAGTTTCTAAATAGACCCTTGAGCTAGTTTTGTTTCGTTCAGCAATCATTTTATCAAAATAGGGTTGAAAAAATGTTGCGTCTGAAAAGGTTTTTTTGTTTTCAAATAGTTCCTTTCTAATCTTTCTGGCATAAAGCTCTGAGAGATCAAAGTCAAATTCAACAAGAGCTATCAATCTTTCCGCCTCCAAACTGTCTGCTGCCATTATTACTGCTGCATCCTTCTGAAAGGTACAACTCACCTTGGAGTTGAAGTTCTTTGTGAACATAAATTCAATATTGGACATTTGAAAGGCAAAATCCAGCATAACACCCGATTGAACAAACACTTTGTCTATATCCACACTAATTGCCGTTTTTGACCCCTGAAAATCTTCAACATCAAATGTATAACCAGGAGCCCAATCAATCCTATTCTCCTGGGAGTACAGCAAATTGGTTAGAACTAAAAAAAGAAACGCTAATCTATATGACATAAAAATTATCCAATTAATTATACCCAATCATTTACAACAATTAATCAAAACACTATATTTCGTAAATATAATAGATCCGAAATGTTTTAGAGACGTATATATTTAAACTTCAACTTTTGAGATTGATTCCAAGAAACTTGATATTCCACCGGATTTCTAAATACCACTCAACTTTGGATTAAAAGCACAAAAAAACCCTGTCATTTCTGACAGGGTATTGTTTTTGGGTGGAAGACCGGGTTCGAACCGGCGACCCTCGGTACCACAAACCGATGCTCTAACCAGCTGAGCTACAACCACCATTTGTAAACGGTGGCAAAGATAAATCTTTAGTTCTATCGTGCAAAATAAATTTGAGCTTATTTTATAACATTATGTAAAAGGCTCAACAATAGAATTATAGCCATTATCCCTACCCCTTCTACCGACCAAATACACGTTTTATTGGATAAAACACACAAGAATCGGCGTTTTCACAACATTTATTAGCTTATTTTTTAATTGAAAGATATTTTTATCGCCAGATAAATTTGGATAAATGTCTTTTAAAGCATTAAATACAAGCTCACGGGCGATTAAAGCAAAATTAACCGTGTTCTGGATTCTCCTTTTCTTTTGCGGGATAAACTCCGCACAGGAAACCTCCACTGGCGAATTGAAACAAAAAATAACAACTTTACGAAGTCAGAATAAACAGGTCATTAAAGATACCATATACATTGGATTATTGATAGATCTTGGCGCTAAGCTTAGATTCTTAAATCCTGATAGTCTTTTATTGCTTTCCAGCGAAGCGCAAAAATTAAGTAGCAACATAGATTATTACAAAGGAGTAAGTGGTGCCCTTTTCAACATGGGTACTTATTATTCGGATATAGGTGAACATACCACTGCAATAGAAAATTATGAAATGGCTTTGGCAAGTGCCAAAAAGGATAATGATCCCAACTTATCCTTAAGAATTGGCAACGAATTGGCAAATGAAAACGTATATATTGGCAACTACTCAACTGCCTTGTTGGGCTATTTGGAGAATATAAAACTTGCACAGGCCCACGACAATAAGAAAATGGAGTCGATCCTTTATGAAAATGTAGCTGATTTATATGCTACTCAAAAGGATTATGAACAAGCCCTTTATTTTTACAATAAGGTAGAAAAAATAAATAATCTAATCGGAAATGACGTAAATTCAGCCCAAACCATGAGCAATGTGGCCTCCATATATGCTGAAACCGGTGATTTTCAAAATGCCTTGTTTAAACTAAACCGCAGTATCAATATTTTCGAAAATGGAGAGGTATGGGATTGGCTTGCCTTCGCATATGAAGTAAAGGGTAAAGTGTATTTAAAACAGAAGCAATATACAAGGGCTTTGTATTGGTATGATAAAAGTCGGGAATTACATGAAAACCTTCAGGACGACCGTGGAATTATTGACCTGTACAATGGTATGGCGGAAGCTCATTTTGGACTGGAAAAAGACAGTATTTCGCACAATTACGCATTAATGGCCTTTGAAATCTCCTCCACTATAAAATCAATGGAGGGTATTAAAAAATGTTCCAATACACTTTATAAAGTATATAAGAACCAGGAGAATTATGCTTCAGCCCTAAAATATCATGAAATTTTTAGACATATATCAGATACCTTGTCTAGGGATGAGAACAAGATGAGCATGACGATGTTGAAAACAGAAATCAGCCATAAGAATCAGCAAGAAGCATTGGTAATTAAAAATGAAAAAGCCTTGGCCAAACAGCGCCTCTATATTTATATAGCAATACTATTTGTTATAATTATGGGTGCAATAGCTTTTTTAGTGATCAGAGGACAAAAAATCCTAAAAAAACTGAACAAGGAACTCGAATGTCAAAAACTGGACCTGGAACAAAGGGAGGGAGAGCTATGGGAGTCCAATAACACTAAAAACAAACTTTTTTCCATCATTGCACATGATCTTCGTGGTCCTATTGGAGCTATGGAGGGTTTATTGAAATTACTTAACAGTGGTGATATTAAAGAATCGGAATTCAAGGAGTTTATTCCCAAATTAAAGAACGACGTCAACAGTATTTCCTTTACATTGAACAACCTTCTTACTTGGGGACAGTCGCAAATGCGTGAAGCCACCACGGACCCTACCAATGTAGATCTAAACTCCCTTGTAGAAAACAATATTAATCTACTTAGTGAATTGGCTTACACCAAAATGATCACGATGGACAATTTAATTGTCAATAAGGCCATAATTTGGTCCGATGAAAATCAAATTGATATTGTTATTAGAAATCTTTTGAGCAATGCCCTTAAATTTACACCTAACAACGGGCACATTACAATTGGCTATGTAGACAGACATGAATTTTTAGAGGTTTTTGTCAAGGATACGGGTATTGGTATAGACGAGGCCGTTCAGGATCAAATACTTTCAAAAAACACCAATATTACCACTTACGGTACCAACAATGAAAAAGGAACAGGTCTAGGCCTTTCCCTATGCAGTGAAATGGTCATCAAAAACGGGGGCAACCTTTGGATCAAAAGTGAACTTAATGTTGGCTCAACCTTTTATTTTACCGTTCCCAAGGGTAAAAAGCACTTTCAAAAATCGGCCTAAATAAGACTGTCAAGGTTCTTAACAGCTACAAATCGCTCGGTAGTAAACCCTTCCGCATAAGATATCCCTACCATTCTACCCAAGTCCCTTGATCTATAAACAACACTATCTATAAAGTTTTTGCTGCTGATAGGTGTTTCCGGCTCCTTACTTTTCGGGTCGTAAAATTGAGAGCTATAGGCCATAATGGCCTTAACCTTTGTATCAATAAATTCGGATACATCCACCACAAAATCGGGCTCAAGGTTTTTCCATTGTATATAATGATATACGAGTTTCGGTCTCCAAGCCTCCTGCCAAATTTCCTCCCCATCAATTTTAGTGTCAATTTTTACAAGTCCACTTAAAAAGCATGCGTCACTTACCAGTTTACTGCCTTTGGCATGATCAATATGCCTATCCTCTATTGCATTACATAAGACCGTTTCTGGCCTATATTTTCTGATCATTTTTATTATCTCCATTTGATGCTTCCTGTCGTTGGTAAAAAATCCATCGGCAAATTCCAAATTTTCACGGACCACCACCCCTAATATATCAGCTGCCTCAGCTGCTTCCCTATCCCTAATTTCGGCAGAACCGCGTGTGCCCAATTCACCACGGGTTAAATCCACTATCCCTACTTTTTTGCCGTTGGCAACTTCCTTTGCTATAGTTGCCCCAGCTCCTAATTCAGCATCATCAGGATGCGCACCAAATACTAAAATGTCTAATTTCATTTAAGGTATGTCTACTTTGTTCTTCGAAGCTTTCAAAATATCTCCCATAAAACTTCTCTTTTATTAATTCTAAGTTATCACTAAGTATTAGTACGAATGGGGATCTAAACGGACAATTTTCTTTCCTTCCGTACCTTTTCCAAAGCCTGCTCAATATCGGTAATTAAATCCTCTGTTTCTTCTATTCCAGCAGAAAAACGTATTAAGCCATCAGCAATACCTTGTCGTTTACGTTCTTCAGCGCTCAAAAGGGAATGTGAAGTTAAGGTTGGCGAAAGCACTGTACTTTCTACTCCCGCCAAACTCATGGCTGGTTTAATCAATTTTAAGGACTTTTGAAATTTAGAGGCGTTAAAATCTGCATTTAACTCAAAAGACAACATGCCTCCAAAACCTTTCATCTGCTTCTTGGCAATCTCATGGCCCGGATGCGAGGGCAAGCCGGGATAATATACGGCCGAAATATCGTTGTGATCATATAGATAATCTGCCATGCGTTGTGCATTCCCATTTTGGGCCTTGACCCTTATTCCCATGGTTTTAATACTTCTTTCCAATAACCAAACCGTGTAATCGCTAAGACTACCACCGAGATTTTTAGCCAAGTGGAAAATACGCTGCATATACTCTTCCGTTGAAGCAACAGCACCCGCACATATATCGGAATGTCCGCCCATATATTTTGTAGCGCTATGGATTACCACATCTATACCAAAATCAATCGGGTTTTGATTCACGGGGCTGGCAAATGTATTATCGATCATGGATATGAGGCCAAGTTTTTTAGAAATATCCCCCACTGCCTTTAAATCCGTGATGTTCAATAAGGGATTCGAAGGGGTCTCTATATAAATAACTTTGGTGTTTTCCTGTATTTTTGCCTCAAAATCCTTGGCACTAAAACCATCGGTAAAAGAGTACGATATCCCAAACTTTTCAAATTCCTCGACTACCAGATTATAAGTGCCTCCATAAATAATCTTTTGCAACACTATATGATCACCTGCCTTCAAAAATGCCAGTAGCGAGGTGCTGATGGCAGCCATGCCACTTCCAAAAATCAAAGCCGTTTCTGCATGTTCCAAAGCTGCAATCTTCTTGGCCAATGCAACCTGATTGGGTGTGTTGAAATATCTAGGGTAGCGTTTTACGTCTATATCTTCAAAGGCATATGCGGTACCCATATACAATGGGGATATGGCCCCCTTGAATTCCTTGTCCTCCAACTGACCAACATGGGTGCAGATGGTATTAAGGCCTTTATTTTGTTGTTTCATTATATCTATTTAAATTGATAATGAATGATGCTGCACAAAGTTACAAAAATAGGTCATACCTGAAATTCTTTCCACTTACCTTGTTTAAACAGTATGTAGCTTATTATAGTCAGTAAAATCTCGGCCGCGGCAATGGCGATAAAAACTCCAATTGCCCCATAATTAAAGGTTATTGCTATGAGATATGCCATAGGAAGTTGAAATACCCAAAATATCCAAAAATTAATTTTGGTTGGGGTCCTGGTATCCCCCGCTCCATTAAATGCCTGTGTTAATACCATACCATATGCATAGAACACATATCCTGCAGCAATTATTTGTAGACATAAGGTACCATATTCAACAACATCTGGGGTTGTATTAAAGAACATAATTATGTCTCTGGCAAAGCAGAGGTATATTAATGATATTAAAAACATAAAAATGGCATTATACTTTCCTGTTTTCCAAACGGATATTTCGGCTCTGTACGGTTGTTTCGCGCCTAAATTTTGACCCACCAAGGTGGCGGCGGCATTGCTCATACCCCATGAGGGCATAAGGGAAAACATTATTACCCTGATGGCAATGGTATAGCCAGCCAGGACTTCACTGCCGAATTCTGACATTATTCGCATTAGAAATATCCAGCTGGAGGTACCGATCAAGAATTGGGCAATCCCCCCAAGCGAAACATATATAAGGTTCGTCATAACCTTAAATCTAATGACCAAATCGGACAACTGTAATTTAATTCTGCTCCAGCCAAAGAACAAAATTGCCAATTGAAATAGAACGGCAGAACCCCTGCCTATGTTGGTGGCAATGGCTGCACCCATAACCCCATATTCAGGAATTGGTCCCCATCCAAAAATAAAGATGGGATCAAGTATAATATTTAGGCCGTTGGAAAGAACCAAGGTCCACATAGCAATAGAGGCATCCCCGGCACCCCTGAAGATCGCATTTATCAAGAATAAAAGTAATATGGTAATATTGCCACCTAACATTAAGCTGGTATACCCCTTGCCTTCAGCAATAAGTTCCTGGCTCCCACCCATTAGGCTTAGGATCTCCTCTGCATAGAAAGCCCCTATGATACCTGTGACAAGTGCCACTGCGATACCCAATAAAATTGCCTGGACCGCAGATTCCCTGGCACCTTTTATATTCTTTTCCCCTACCCTTCTCGCCACAATGGCAGTTGCCGCCATACTTAATCCTATTGCTACGGCATAAATCAAGGTAATCACAGATTCTGTAAGTCCTATTGTAGCTACAGCATTGACACTAACCCTTGCTACATATGCAATATCGACCAAGGCAAAAATAGACTCCATCAACATTTCCAAAATCATTGGAATGGACAGCATAAAAATGGCCCTTCGAATACTTCCTGTGGTAAATTCGGATTCCTTGCCAGTTACGGCGATAATAAAATACTTATATAATTTAGGTAGTGTAAGCTTGTTTGGATTTCCCATACGTAAAGAAAATTATGTTAAACGAAGAAAATAAACGCAATCAATAACCGGAAATCCAATAATTAGAATTCGCAAGTCATTGATCTTACATCTATAAAAAACATAATTCCTTTACTTCATAATGGCACAAATATGCACTATTTTTTAAATTTTACAAAATTACTTGGTATAATACGTTTTATTTCGCCAATAACTCACAGCTCCCAAAATCACGACAGCCAATATCGTATAATAAATAAATGTAGGGGTAATAACCTGTGCCCCACTGGCATAACTATGTAAACCAACCAGATAAAAATTAACACCGAAATAAGTCATCATAATACTACCAAAAGCAACGACACTCAACAAATTGAACAACCATTTTCCACGTAATCCAGGAATCAATCTTGTGTGGATCACGAAAGCATAAATCATTATGGAAATCAGGGCCCAAGTTTCCTTTGGATCCCATCCCCAATATCGACCCCAACTTTCATTGGCCCATTGACCGCCCAAGAAGTTTCCAATGGTCAGCATTACCAACCCTACCGTTAAGGATAACTCATTAATTATAGTAAGCTCCTTAATGTTATGTTCCATTTTTTTCTTGTTCTTTTCGGTTGTCATAATAATCAACAATAGACTCACTACCCCTAAGATCATTCCCACAGTCAATGGCCCATAACTACCAACGATTACCGCCACATGGATCATCAACCAATAACTATCCAACACTGGCACAAGATTTGCGATGGAGGGGTCTACCCAACTCTGATGGGCAATCCATAATAACATAGCAGTCACAAAAGTAGCTGCCGCTACGGTCATATCGCTTTTCTTGCTGAAAAGGAGCCCCATACCAAGAGTGGCCCAGGAAACGTAAAGTATACTTTCATAGGCATCGCTCCAAGGCGCATGTCCGGAAATATACCATCGCATTATCAATCCAAGGGTATGCAGAATAAAGAACACATAAATTATGGTCTTTATACCAGCTATACTAAATCGAAGTGCTTTCCTGTCCTTGATAATTTGAAAAACAAGGAGAACAAACATCAATAGACCTACAAGGGCATAATATTTGTAAAGTTTATTATATATATCTGCCTTATTATAGAACACTTCCGCTTTAATTTTATTTTCAGAAGGCAACACCTCACTACCGTGATTTTCTTGATTCTTTTTAAAGGCGGCCAACAATTTATCGGCTTCGGAATAATCGCCGGTCTTCACCGCTTTCTCCAAGCTCATTAAGTAGAAGGGAACTGCATTCTTAATAAAATTGGCATATAGGGAATCCGACACCTGGAATTGTCCCCCCCTATACTCAACGGCTGAGATCCATTTGTTATTTTCATCATTTAGCAAGGGGAAAATTTTAACTATTTCACCTCCCAGCGCCCTATTCAATAGTACCAAACGTTCATCCAAACTCTTAAAGTCCTTTTGGAATTGGTTTGGGGTATTGGTAGCATAGGCCTCTTGAAGATAGGCCGTTAATTTGTACTGACCTTTTTCATCAAAAAAATCTGTAGCCTTGGCAAATTCCTTGCCATGTTCAAGGCCAATGATCTTGCGAATACTATCATTTTGTCCTTTTTTATCCAGAGCAATAAATTCGGCATAATACCAGGCTGTTGGATTCAACATCATGGATAGAAATACTTGGTCAGAATTAAAATCCGTAAACTTCTCCTTGAGACTAAGTTTTCTCAATAATTCAGAGGAAAATGTATTTATAGGTTTCATACGCCCTCCGGCATCCTGAATCACCAACTTTCCAAAATTTGCAGCATGGTCCTTGGAAGGAGTAATAGCGTGCAATAATGAATCCACCTGCTTGGCAGTTGGGGTATTATCATGTGCATGGCTTTCTGCCTCTACATTTTCCTGTGCCATCATATTTAAACTTGTACCAAGAATAAATAGCACTGCCAACTTAGATCTTTTGTTTTTTAGCTTTTCCAGGGAAGCGCCCAAATCCTTAAATCTCGTCTTGCCAAAAAACATAATTCCCATAAGACCGGAATACAAAAGGAAATATCCAATATAGGTTATCCATGTACCCCAAAAATCGTGGTTTACGGATAATACGGTGCCTTTTTCGTCTGGATGAAAACTAGCCTGAAAAAAACGATATCCCTTGTGGTCCAAAATATGGTTCATATATATGTCATAATCAAATGGGCGGTCGTCCTCTATGGAAACCTTGCTCATAAAGGAGGCGTAGCTATTCTCTGTACCCGGATGCTTTTCGGCAATAAAATCATTTAGTTTAATTCCAAAAGGCAAGGTATACACTTTAGAACCATAGGATAAATTAAAGGCTAGCCCACCCACATTAAACTCTCCTGAAAAATTGGATATGCCCTTAGCTCCCAGTAATTTTTTACGCACCGTTTCCCCATTAGTTGTAATATCCACAATCAATGCATCTTGATCATTCTGTGTTTTTTCGTTTTCCGAAATAGGAATTACACCATAGGATCCCTTGATAACTGGTTCTGGAACAACAAATTGCATTCCTGCAGTGGTATACAGGGATCTTAATTGAAAAGTTTGAAGGCTATCCTTTGCCAGAGTGCCCTGAAACTGATCGGCCATTCTCAAAAATTGACCTTCGAAAGGGGATTCTATTTGATATTCACCATCCGCTTCAATAATATTTATGGCCCCCTCGGTCATTTTGTTCAAGGAAAACAGCACATTATGAATACTGGTTACTTCTCCACTTGCCAAATAATGGTCGTGACGTTGACCATCTCCCGCTTCAACTATTTTTAGATATTCCTTCCCGTTTTCATCTTCGATCAATCCTTCTTTTGCCCCATCAATAAATCCCACATAGGATATGGTAAATGGTTGTCCATTAAAATCGGAATTCCAAGGTAAATTGGATTTTATGGCTTCAGAGGTAACCAAGATATCATCTTCCAGAATTTTGCGTTTTGGTTCGTTGTCTATTTCCCCGTCTACATAAACGGTCAAATAAGTTTTGTCCGAATAAAAGACGTTTTCCGTGCTTCCTTCACGAATAGGCATCATGCCTTCAAAACTTATATATCTTGTTACAAAGGCACCAAGGATGATCAAAATCCAAGAAAGGTGTAGCATTAATACCGCCCATTTTTCCTTTCTTAATAACTTATAACGTGAAATATTACCAATAAAGTTGATAACAAAAAATACCATAATTGCCTCGAACCAAGTGGCATTGTATATCCAGATTCTTGCGGTTTCGGTACTATACCAGCTTTCAATAAAAGTACCGAAGGCCATAGCGGTGGCAAAAACAATAAATAAGACGGCGGTTAAACGGGTGGAAAAAAATATCTTTTTAAGAATTTCAATCATTTTGGCAAGAAAGGTTTGATTTAAACATGCAAAAATACATTTTTATAAGGGTTTAAATATTAAATCTTTTGTTAATTGAGTGATTCCATTTATAATAATTGTTGAAAATATAGTCTATTCATACAGGCTACCTACAGCAGGGCATTTGAGCGTTGCACAAAAAAGAAGCAACATTTCGTTTTCAACTGTTATAGGGATGAAATTTATTGCTTAAGCTTAGCTTAGGCACCTGCCGTTTAAACTAAACGGCTATACTGGGTGATTGTGTTACAAATCATTTCTAATGATTTCATTATTAGAAGGAATTATAGGATTAAACTTATAACCGGTTATAGGAAAAAACAGCAATTTTACAATACACTTGACTAGTCCCATTGTGTTGATAATCGTATAAATAGAATGGTTTTGACGAGCTCGTATGGGTTTTTTAAAAGTACGACCTTCAAAAAACTTATCGCCCTTAGCCCTAAAATTTTGATATAATATTTACTTTTGACTATGATATCAGTTGTAATATTGGGAACTGGCAATGTTGCCAAACATTTATTCGATGTCTTTTGGGATATTGAAGAAATAAATGTGCTACAGGTACTTGGTCGGAAAAAGAAAAAACTTGCCTATTTTAAGGAAAAGGTCGCCACGAGTACGGATTTTTCAAATATTGATAATGCCGATATATTCCTCATAGCGGTGAGTGATGATGCGGTAGCCGAAGTAGCACAATTTCTGAACGGCAAAAAAGGATTGGTAGCGCATACTTCTGGAGGCGTACCTATTGCGGCTCTTGGCAATGAATCAAGAAAAGGGGTATTCTATCCACTTCAAAGTTTTAGTGAGGGAAAACCAATAAATCTTAAAAAGGTACCCATATGTATTGAAGCCGAAAACAAAGTGGACTTGAAACTATTGCAAGAGTTGGCACAATTGGTCTCTTTACAGGTTCATGAAATATCATCCGATCAAAGAAAATCTATTCATTTGGCGGCTGTTTTTGCCAATAATTTCACCAACCATCTTTTTACCATTGCCAGTGAAATTTGTACTGACAATGATTTGCCTTTTAGTATTTTAACTCCTTTGATAAAAGAAACTGTAGAAAAATTGAAATATTTAGCCCCGATCGAAGCGCAAACCGGACCGGCCATAAGAAGTGATGTAAAGACCATGGAATCCCATATAAATCAACTTAAAAATAAAAATTATCAGGATATTTACAGCATGTTAAGCAAATCGATAAAAGAAAAACATGGACAGAAGCTATAAGGAACTGCTACAAGACATTACCACCTTTGTATTTGATGTAGACGGGGTATTTACGGATGGCAAAATTATTATTACTACTGAAGGTGAAATGTTGAGAACTATGAACGTTCAAGATGGTTATGCCGTAAAGGTTGCCGTTCAACAGGGCTACAATGTATGTATCATTTCGGGCGGAACCAACGAAGGGGTTAGATTGCGTTTAAGAGGATTGGGTGTTACCGATATCCACATGGGTGCCCACCATAAAATAGATCCTTTTGATGAATATTTGGATATTTACAATATAGATCCACAGCATGTACTTTATATGGGCGATGACATCCCTGATATTCCTCCAATGAGATTGGCCGGCATACCGTGTTGTCCTCAAAATGCCGTTCCAGAGGTTAAGGCAATATCCAAATACATCTCCCACAAACTCGGTGGGGATGGTTGTGTTAGGGATGTTATTGAACAGGTACTGAAAGTTAGGGGACACTGGGCAGAAAACTTCAGCGCCAAGAACGATTAAAGCCATGCCTCAAAACAGACTAAACCAATACCAGATAATATTGGCCTCAGCTTCACCTAGAAGACAACAGTTCTTTAGGGAAATGGGAATAGATTTTAAGGTTCATATAATTGATATTGAGGAAACTTATCCCAACCATTTAGAGGGTGTTCAAATTTCAGATTATCTGGCAGAATTGAAGGCTACGGGATACAGCAGTAAGTTAGGAAACAAGGATATCCTTATAACTTCGGATACCGTGGTATGGCATAACCATAAATCCTTGGCAAAACCAGCAGACGAAGATGAAGCCTTTAGGATGTTGAAAACACTTTCCAACGACTGGCACGAAGTAATTACCTCCGTTTGCTTTACCACCAAGGTACGGCAACAAACTGTGAACCACTGCACCCGGGTGAAATTCAGGAAATTGACCGAGCAAGAAATTTGGTACTATGTAAAAAATTATAACCCCTTTGATAAGGCTGGCGGCTATGGCATTCAGGATTGGATAGGGCTTATTGGAATTGAAGAAATTCAAGGATCCTATACCAATGTGGTAGGTTTGCCCACTCAATTGGTGTACAAAACGTTAATGGCCATGGTGGCCTAGGTTATTTTGAATAATTTTATGAAAATTTAAGTATTATGCATCGTCCTTTAAAATTCCATTTTTTACCCTTGCTATTTCTATTGGTTGTTTTTAATGCCTGTAAGGAAAATTCAAAAAATAGCGAAAACATTTCGCTTATAGCCAACGACCTAAAAATGTCCAATACAAAACCGATAAAAAATCAGTTATCGGAAGAGTTTAAAAGTTACTGGTACGCCGGAAAATCGGAAATCACATCCTTTAAATTGGAACAGGCCCGTTATGGTGAACTAAGGGACGGGAATGCCGTTTTAATATACGTTACAGAACCTTTTTTGGAGGACAAGCAGGTAAAGGCAGATAAATCACATCCAGGGAATGTATCCGTCCTAAAACTGAATAGCACCAAAACGTTCTTAACTGGAATTTACCCATACTCCATCATGAACAGTAGTTTTTATCCTGTGTCCGATAACCAACATGCCATTAAACTATCCACCTCCGTTCAGGAATGGTGTGGCCAGGTATTTACCCAGTTGAACAATAGGGATAAATTTGAGGTGAACTCCTTTTCATATTTTGAGAGCGAAGGGGACCAAAGCATAACACTGAACAAAACAGATTTAGAAAATGAAATTTGGAATAAAATAAGGATAAATCCCAGCAACCTGCTTCAAGGCAACATTACAATAATTCCTTCACTGGAATATTTACGTTTGGGTCACAAAGAATTAAAGGCCTATTCTGCCAATGCGGAACTAATTGTGGAAGGAAACCTCTATACCTATAAACTCACCTATCCGGAATTGGACAGAACATTGTCCATTACCTTTTCAAAATCCTTCCCCTATGGGATAGAGAATTGGTCCGAAAGCTACAAAAGCGGGTTTGGTCCCAATTCCCAAACACTAACTACCAAGGCCGTTAAAATAAAAACATTAAAAAGGGCTTATTGGCAGGAAAACAAAAATAGTGATGTATTTTTGCGCGACAGTTTAGGATTATAATATTTATGGATACATTTTTTTTAGATTACCGAGATGAACTGGTTGGCACGGGCATATGTTTGTTGGTCTTTCTGATATTAAAATATCTAGGTGCAAAAACTATAAGGAAAGTTGGGAAAATTAGCGATATAAACAAGGTCCGTACGCGATTGATCATAAAATACGCCACCGCAGGCCTAACCTCTTTTGGAATAGTTGCCTTAATCTTGATTTGGGGAGTAGAGATGAAGGATATTGGCCTGGTTTTTTCCTCGGCTTTTGCGGTAATAGGTGTTGCCCTTTTCGCACAGTGGTCCATATTGAGCAATATTACAGCCGGGGTTATACTATTTTTCTCATTTCCTTTTAGGATAGGGGATAAAATAAAAATAATGGACAAGGAGATTGAATTGCCGGAGGAGGTATATTTAATAGAGGATATCAGGGCATTTCATGTCCATCTTAGAAAGAACAATGGCGAGTTATTAACCTACCCCAACAATATGATGCTTCAGAAAGCTATAGTCCTAGCGGAAACCTATGAAGATTCCTTTGAGGGTAGCGATGCTTTATAGGGTGTTAAAGTAGTTGTAAAAATTACGGTTGCGGATTATATCTTTTTATATTTGAGGACCAACTAAAACAAAACTATATGCGCCTTATTTGGGTATTCTTTTTTGGAATACTACTTTCCTCTAAACTTATTTTTGCACAAGCACCTAGAAAAAATACTTCTTCGGACATTTATCATGCCATACAAAAATTAAATTTTTTGGGCACAGCCCTTTATATAGCGGCACATCCCGATGATGAAAATACAAGGCTCATTTCATATCTTTCCAATGAGGTCAAAGCCAAAACTGCTTATCTATCACTAACACGTGGTGACGGCGGACAAAATTTGATAGGGTCCGAATTAAGGGAATTGTTGGGAGTTTTACGGACACAGGAATTATTGGCCGCCAGGCGCATAGATGGAGGTGAACAATTTTTTACCCGGGCGAATGATTTCGGGTACTCCAAACACCCTAACGAAACCCTTAAAATCTGGAACAAGGAGGCTGTATTAAGCGACGTTATATGGATTATACGCAATTATAAACCAGACGTCATTATTAATAGATTTGACCATAGATCTCCGGGTTCTACCCATGGCCATCACACCTCCTCTGCCATGCTAAGTTATGAGGCTTTCGATTTGGCCAACGATCCCAGTATTTATCCAGAACAACTAAAATACACCAATATATGGCAGCCTAAAAGACTTTTCTTTAATACATCTTGGTGGTTTTATGGAAGTGAGGACAAATTTAAAGAGGCGGACAAATCCAAAATGATGGATCTAGATGTTGGGGTGTATTACCCTTTGCGGGGTGTTTCAAATAACGAAATTGCATCACTAGCCAGTAGTCAGCATTTGTGCCAAGGCTTTGGAAGACTAACCGCTCGTGGTAGTGAAAATGAATATATAGAGTTATTAAAGGGCGACCTTCCCAATGACAAATCCAATATTTTCGACGGAATAAATACCACCTGGTCCAGAGTCGAGGGAGGTGAAGCAGTTGGTAGAATATTGCTTGAGATTGAGAAAAATTTTGACTTTACCCAACCATCTAATCATTTGTCCAAGCTTATTGAAGCTTATAATGCCTTGTTGAAGATAAATGATGAGCATTGGAAGGCCATTAAGAAAAAGGAACTGGAAAACATTATCCAATCCGTTTGTGGCCTCTATTTGGAAGCCACCGCAACAGAATCGCACACTTATCCAGGAAGTCATATACTCGTAGATATTGAAGCACTAAATAGAAGCGCCGCCAACATCAACCTTAAGTCAGTTTCAATTACGGATGATAATCTGTTAGTCAATAATGTACTGCTCAAGGAAAATAAAAAGGAATTGATAAGAATTGAACTAGATGTTCCGGCAAATACCGATTACACAAGTCCTTATTGGTTAAATACCAAGGGAACAATGGGGATGTATAAAGTAACGGACCAGAGTTTAATAGGCAAACCTGTGACGCCTTACGCCTTTGAAGTTACCATGGAAATAGAATTCAACGGATTTTCCATTGAAATTAATAAACCTGTTGTATACAAATATTCCAAACCGGAAAAAGGAGAAATATATCAGCCTTTTGAGATTTTGCCAGAGGCCACAGCTGGCTTTAAGGACAAAGTCGTCATTTTTGCCACTTCAGAACCCAAACAAATTCCGGTAACGATAAAGGCATTAAAAGACAATGTTAAAGGGGAATTGCAATTGTGTTTTGGTAACGGCTGGAAGGTAGATCAAGAAATTAAGACCTTCGAAATAAATAAAAATGGAGATCAACAAACGCTACAATTTCTAGTAACTCCACCTTCTTATGAAGATGAAAATTACATTTCGCCAATAATTAAGATAAATGGCAAAGAAATCTCCAAAGAGCTGATCGAAATTAGCTACGACCATATTCCAAAACAATCTGTGCTATTGCCATCCGAAACCAAAGTGGTTCGACTTAATATCAACAAGACTGGTGAAAACATAGGTTATATAGTTGGCGCTGGAGACGAAATTCCAGAAAGTTTGGAACAAATAGGATATAAGGTGGTAAAGATTGATCCCATTACCATACAAGCTGGTTCCTTGACCAAATTTGATGCTATTGTTGTTGGTATAAGAGCGTACAACGTAGTGGAGGAATTAAAGTTTAAGCAACGGTATTTGTTGGATTATGTTAAGGAAGGTGGTAATTTAATTATTCAGTACAATACGGCAGGAAGAAATGGGTTGGACATGGAGAACCTTGCACCATACCCCTTGTCCCTTTCCCGCGATCGGGTAACCGATGAATCGTCCTACGTAAAAATCCTGGCCAATAACCATACAGTTGTCAATTATCCAAATAAAATAACCCAAAATGATTTTAATGGGTGGGTTCAGGAACGTGGGCTTTATTTCCCGGATCAATGGTCCAAAGAATTCACGCCTATACTTTCTATGAACGATGAGGGGGAAACGGTATTAAATGGCAGTCTTTTAGTTGCACCGTACGGTAAGGGAAACTATATTTATACAGGATTAAGTTTTTTTAGGGAGTTACCTGCCGGAGTAACGGGTGCATATAGACTTTTTGCCAATTTGCTATCCTTGAGACAGGAAAGCCAGAAATAAAAAACAAATAACAAGAATATTTATGTTCGAAAAATTTGAATGGAAAAAGGAATATACAGTAGTATTAGCACTTAATATTATCTACATTATTGTTTTTTATTTAATAATGACCGGAAACCGTTAATATGGCTACAATAGATTGGATCATACTTAGTGGAACCCTTTTATTCATTGTTGGCTACGGCGTTTGGAAAACTAAGGGAAGTAAAGATGTTAAGGATTATGTCCTTGGTGGCCACGATGCCAAATGGTGGACCATAGGCCTCTCTGTTATGGCCACACAGGCGAGTGCCATTACTTTTTTATCCACACCTGGTCAGGCTTTTCATGATGGAATGGGATTTGTACAATTTTATTTTGGACTTCCCTTGGCCATGATTATCATATGTATAGTATTTGTACCTATTTACCACAGACTAAAGGTTTACACGGCATATGAGTTCTTGGAAAACCGATTCGATTTAAAAACCAGAACTCTTGCAGCCCTCTTATTTTTGACCCAACGCGGACTTGCTGCAGGAATTACCATTTTCGCACCCTCTATTATTCTATCCGCCGTATTGGGCTGGGACTTGAGAACGCTAAATATTTTAATAGGTATTCTTGTAATAATTTATACAGTTTCTGGTGGGACAAAAGCCGTAAGTGTTACCCATAAACAGCAAATGTTTATTATAATGACAGGAATGTTCATCGCATTCTTCTTTATTCTTGGCTACTTGCCGGAAGACATTACTTTCAGCAAAGCTCTTAAAATAGCTGGCGCCAGTGATAAATTGAATATTTTGGATTTCAGTGTCAACACTACCAGCCGTTACACCTTTTGGAGCGGAATAACCGGTGGACTATTTCTTGCGCTGGCCTATTTTGGAACGGACCAAAGTCAGGTACAAAGATATCTTTCAGGTAAAACAGTGAGGGAAAGTCAATTAGGACTAATTTTTAATGGATTGTTAAAAATACCTATGCAGTTCTTTATTTTATTGGTCGGTGTAATGGTATTTATATTTTTTCAGTTCAACCATGCACCATTAAACTTCAATCCGGCCGCCACTAATGCTATAATGGAATCTTCATATTCGGAAGATTACAAGATATTGGAAGAAGAGCACTTAGTATTGGAAAGCGAAAAAAGAATGGCTCAAAATAAATTTTCAGGAGCCCTAGATCTTAAGGAGTACGATGCCATTGAAGATGCGAAGCAAAATATTGTTAGTATTAATAATAAGGACAAAGAAAACAGAAAGGCAGCCCAGGCTTTAATTTCTATGGCAAATGACAGTGTAGAGACCAATGACAAAGATTATGTGTTTATCCATTTTATATTAAATTTTCTACCAAAAGGACTTATTGGTCTTTTATTGGCTGTAATTTTGTCAGCTGCAATGTCCTCCACCGCCTCGGAATTAAATGCCCTAGGAACCGTTACTTCCCTGGATCTATATAAAAGAAACAAGAAAGGAGAATTTACCCAGGCACACTATGTCAAGGTTTCAAAGTTGTTTACCTTGTTGTGGGGGGTAATAGCCATTTCTATAGCCTGTGTGGCGAACCTTTTTGATAATCTAATCCAATTAGTAAATATTATTGGTTCTATATTCTATGGAAACGTTCTCGGTATCTTTCTGATTGCATTCTTTTTCAAATTTATAAAGGGTAATGCAGTTTTTGTGGCGGCCTTAATTACCCAATGTATTGTAATTATAGGTTGGAGCTATGACTGGATGTCGTATTTATGGTTGAATGCCTTCGGATGTTGCTTGATAATAGTTTTGGCAACAATTTTGGAAGGTTTTGATCGTCTACTAAAGAACCCCCCTATAGAGGCATAATTACTCCGTTCTAATTAGTACCACGCGCCCTATCCCGCTACTACAAATCGATAATATAGTTATACTTGATTTTTTTTTCGAATTGATTTAAAAAGGAATCTTAAACTTAAATTTATGCAACTGTACAAAAATTATAGGTAGATTAATGAGATTATTTCTATATTTAATGTTAACAAATAGTTAAAGTCCACTTGTAATGTTAAATATCCTTCCCTCCTTTTATCTATTATAATGATCAAAGAAAAATACACCATAAAGGACATTGCCCATATGGCAGGTGTTTCCAAGGGAACAGTAGATAGGGTTTTGCATAAAAGGGGCAAGGTTTCAAAAGAGTCATTCGAGAAGGTAGATAAAGTTCTCAAGGAAATTGATTATAAACCCAATCCCATAGCCAGAAACCTAAAAATAAATAAAACCTATAATATACATGTTTTACTTCCTGACCCACGTCAGGATCCATATTGGGTTCCTGCCCATGAAGGGATAAATGAAGCCTCCAATCAATTTACTCCATTTGGCGTACAGGTAAGAAAGTTCTTTTATGACCCCAATAATAAATCTTCTTTTTTGAATCAATCAGAACAAGCAATCCTATTACAGCCCGATGTATTACTAATGGCTCCCATCTTTGAGAACGAATCCCATACAGTTTTAAGGAAATGTTGCGAAAATAAAATTTCAGTGGTTTTGTTCAACAACCATATAAATACCTTCAAAGAACAAATTTTTATAGGTCAGGACCTAAAACAAAGTGGAAGGGTAGCCGCAAGTTTAATGGATAAAATCATTGGAGAGAATAAAGAAATTGCAATTATACATATCAACAAGGAACCCCATATGCAACTAAAGGAAAATGGGTTCAAAGAGTTTTTCATGGAAAAGACCAATGGTATCCACTCCATAATTTCCAAAGATTTTAATTCCGTAGAAAAGAACTCTTTTAACCAAGATGTAGGTCTATTCTTAGAAAGTAATCCCAACATTAGTGCCTTCTTTGTTACCAATTCAAAAGCTTATATGCTGGTCGAGGCTTTTGAAAAAATTACTTATAGGGAAAGGATTGTAATCGGGTACGATTTATTAAAACCAAACATCAAATATCTCCAAGATGGAGCAATAAATTTCTTAATTCACCAAAAGCCCAAAAGACAGGCCTATCTAAGTGTTAGTTACTTGGCTGAGCATTTCCTTTTTGGAAAAGACTTACCCGCACAGGAATTCCTGCCAATAGATATTATAACATCTGAAAATGCTAAGTATTATACCTAAGCAAGTTATTTGTTCCACAAACCTTAGAAAAATTAAGGTTTTATTTAATGTGTTCGAACACATTAACACAAATTCTATTTGTTTTATTAAAAAAATAGTTTAATTTCACATTTAACTTATTATTAACAAACAACTCATTTATTAACTCAAACAACTTTATTATGATCAAAAAATTGCTATTATTTTTTGTACTGGTATTGGGGACTTACCCTTTATTGGCACAAAGCAAAACGGTGACAGGTACGGTCACCGATGCTACGGATGGTTCCCCATTACCAGGAGTAAACGTATTGGTACAAGGAACTACAACGGGCTCTCAGACGGATTTTGATGGAAATTTCTCCATTGAAGCGGCAAGCGGCAATGTATTGGTGTTTTCATTTCTTGGAATGAAGTCCCAATCGGTTACAGTAGGTGCTTCTAATACTATAAATGTATCTATGCAAGAAGATGCCGAACAACTTGGTGAAGTTGTTGTAACGGCTTTGGGTATTAAAAGGGAAGAAAAAACATTGACCTATGCCCAGCAAACTGTAAGGGCGGATGAGTTGACTGCGACAAGAGATCCCAACTTTATGAATAGTATTTCAGGTAAGGCTGCAGGGGTTGAAATTAAGAAAAGTAGCTCGGGTGCAGGTGGTTCTACCAAGATTGTACTAAGGGGTAACAAATCCTTAAGTGGTGATAGTTCACCATTGTTCGTAATTGATGGTATTCCGATGGCCAACAACAAAGGAGGTCAACCTGGAATGTGGGGTGGAGTTGATGCCGGTGACGGTCTTTCGGCTATAAACCCTGATGATATTGAGAGTATCAGTATCTTAAAAGGTTCCAACGCGGCTGTATTGTATGGTAGCCAAGGTGCCAACGGGGTGGTTGTAATTACTACCAAACAGGGTACTTCAGGCAAAACTACGGTGAGCTTAAATTCTGGCTATACTTTTGAGCATTTTCAGGAATTGCCCGATTTACAATTTAAATATGGCGCCATTGGTAATGCTAAGGAAAGTTGGTCTACAACAGCTGGTGATTATGCCAGTGAATACGTAGAGGAATTTTTCCAAACAGGACATAACTTTAACAATTCGGTGACTATAAGTGGTGGTACAGATAAGACCACTGCCTATTTTTCCTATGCCAACATAACGGCTTCCGGAATTACACCAAAAAACAAGTATCAGAAAAACAACTTTACATTTAAGCAATCTACCAAGATGTTTAATGATAAAGTGACTGTAACCTCAAGTGTAATTATGGCTTTGGAGGAAACAAAGAACAGGTTGCCAGCAGGATATTACTTAAATCCTTTGACAGGACTGTATATGTTCCCGAGAAATAGGAATTTCTATGACTTTCAGAACAACTATGAAACCTTCGACACCGACAGAAACTTATATTCTCAAAACTGGTTTGTTGTGGATCACCACCAGTCCAATCCTTTTTGGATAATAAACAAAGAACCAAAAACGGATGAAAACAAAAGGGTTATCGGTAGTTTAAATGTTGAATATGAAATTACCGAAAAACTTAAACTACAGGTTAGGGGTAACTATGACTATTCTGTAAAAGAATTCGAACAACAGCATGCGGCTACATCCAATTCGACCAACGTTCACCCTAAAGGTGCTTGGGATTACAGAAAGTATGATGATCAATTGGTCTATACCGATGCAATTCTAAGCTATGACACTGATTTGAGCGATAGTTTTAGCTTAAATGGTGTATTGGGTGCAAGTTATCAAAAAACTGTATATGGTGATGGTGTTAGTGTAGGAACGGGAACTGTGGGCTTACTTTACCCCAATGAATTTAAATTTCAAAACTTGCCAACAAATGTACAGGTAAACTCTACCTACGACGGTTCTGTAATAAAACAAGGGGCATTTGCAAACCTCCAGTTCGGATATAAGGACATGCTGTTCTTAGACCTTTCTGGAAGAAATGACTGGGCTTCCACTTTGGCACTTACAGGAAATGATTCCTATTTTTACCCTTCAGTAGGTGTTACCGCTTTATTAAGTGAAATGTTCACTATGCCAGAGGTAGTAAGCTTTGGAAAATTAAGGGCTTCCTATACCCAAGTAGGTAATGAAGTACCCTTCAATAGAATAAATCCACAAAACAGAATTAGTTCAAATGGTGGTGTAGATAGAAATACGGTTAAGCCATTTTTTGATGCCAAACCTGAAATCATTACCAGTTTGGAGTTTGGTGCCGATTGGAGATTTTTTCAAAATCGTTTAGGATTGGACTTTACGTATTATAGCCTAACCAGTACAGATCAATTTATTGAGGTGCCGTTATTGCAGTCAGAATCTGAAGGAGGTTTTACTACAAAATTTATCAATGCTGGAGAAATCACCAATAAAGGTGTCGAAATAACACTTAGTGCAACTCCGGTTAAAACTGAAGATCTACAGTGGGTAACAGCCTTCAATTTCACGAAAAACACTAACGAAATTGTTGATATAGGACCAGATGATGACAAGGTAATTAACCTAGGTTCTTCTGAAGGTTATCAATCCAAACTGGTTGAAGGTGGAGCATTTAATGATCTTTATGTACTTAAATTTTTAAGGGACGCTCAAGGACGTATCCTTTTTGATGCAGGAAAACCACTAAGAACACCTACAACAGAGCTTATGGGTAATTTGGATCCTGATTGGACTTTAGGTTGGAACAACAATATTAGTTACAAGAGATTTAACCTAGGTATGCAAATAAATGGTAAATTTGGGGGTAAAGTATTTAGCCAAACAGAATCCATGTTGGATGGTGCTGGGGTTTCACAAAGAACTGCTGATGCCAGGGATGCTGGTGGTGTGACTGTTAACGGTGTAGACCAGACTTCTGGAGCTGCCATTACTACGGTTGCTGCTGAAACCTGGTTTAGGGCCATTGGTGATAGAAACGGAGTTGGAGAGGCTTATGTTTATGACCGTACCAATATTAGGTTGAGTCAACTTTCATTGGGTTATAACATTGACGTGTCCAAATTAGGACTGCCCATATCAGCAGCCTCATTATCTTTTATTGGGAACAACTTATTCTTTATTAGCAAGGATGCACCATTTGACCCAGAATTGGCAATGAGTACCAATCAAAATGCTCAGGGATTGGATAACTTTAATCTCCCTTCTACAGGGACTTATGGATTTAATCTAAAAGTAACATTCTAATTTATAAAAGATGAAAAAGTTAATATATCTAATTACAATGGTAATTGCCTTTAGTGCATGTACCAACGATTTTGAAGAAACAAATACAAATCCATATCAAATTTCCGGTGAATCATTAAAGCAGGATTTTAACCATGTGGGTGCGTTTTATTCTTCCATGCTTGGCCAAATATTTGGTAACCAGGTGGATCATAATTTAACCAATGTTACCTTTGCGCAACACTTGGCCACTCCTACCCCATTTGTTGGTGGTGTTAACAACACTACCTATTACATACGTTGGAATGGCTATTGGGCTAGGGAGTACAACAATGTTATGGCACCAGCCAAACAGGTTATTGATATTGCTGCAGCTGACGGTTATGACGTATTTGTGGAATGGGCCAATTTGATCAGAATTGTTTCCATGTCACGGGTTACTACCTATTATGGCCCTATTCTTTATACCAATTATGGTTCCACAGGAAGTGCCTTATACGATAGTGAGGAAACATTGTATACCGCTTTCTTCAGTGATTTGGACAGAATAATTGCGAATTTTAGCGCCAATACAGAATATGTTGGTTTAACTAACTTTGATGCCAGTTATGGTGGCGATGTTAGTAAATGGGCTAGATATGCAAATTCATTAAGATTACAATTGGCAATGCGTATTTCCAAAGTAGCTCCTGCCATGGCGAAAGCTCAAGGTGAAAAGGCAATGGCGGATCCTGTTGGACTAATTGAGACCAACGCCGATAACTTTAATATTTCGTTATACGGTGGAAAATTTCACCCAGCTCAAATTTGCTTTGAATGGGGAGATACTCGAATGAGTGCGACCATGGAATCTATTTTGATAGGTTATAAAGATAACCGAATTGCACCTTTCTTTGATCCCGTAACCGATATGTCTTTGGTTACCGATCACCCAGATATGCCTTATAAAGGTATCCGTAACGGAGCTGAATTGGTGGCCAAGGATGATCGACTGAGCTTTTCTACTATCGACATTTCTTTCAATGATCCGGCCAAAGTTACCAAGCGGAAAGTAATGAGTGCTGATGAAGTACATTTTATTAAGGCTGAAGCCGCTTTGCGTAATTGGACTGGTGCTGGTGGACCAGGTTCAGCACAGGCACATTATGAAGCCGGAGTTAGAGCTTCCTTCGAATTATGGGGAGCAGGTGGCGTAGACGCGTATTTGGCGGACAACACTAGTTTGCCAATAGACTACAACGATCCAAAAGCTGCTGGTTCAGTTAACGATTTTGTGAATCAGATTACCACTACTGTAGCTTGGGACGAAGCGGCAAGTAATGAGGTGAAATTGGAAAAAATAATTACCCAAAAATGGATTGCTGCCTATACCAATGAAATGGAAGCATGGGTAGATTATAGGAGAACTGGGTATCCAAAATTACCCCCAGTATACCAAAATAGCAGTAATGCAGATTGGGGTGTAATACCTCCAGGTGAGGCCATAAAAAGAATGCCTTTTGTAAATGCCGAACGTGAAGGTAACGCTGCCGGTGTTGCAGACGCAACAGCTAAATTAGGTGGACCCGACAACATAGCCACAAGGTTATGGTGGGATACAGGCGGACCAAACTTTTGATAATTAATATTTAAGTAAACAAATTTAAAACCTGTGATTTCAAAATCACAGGTTTTTTTATTGCATAATAATTTTTGTCGTACAGAAAAAATTTGGACAAAGCCCTAAAATTCCATTTTAAAAATATTCATTTATATTGGTGAGTCCCCTTAATTGCTTAACTTACCTTCCATAATTTGGCCCGGTTGCCTTAAGTTTTTACCTCTTATAACTAACACATGAAATCTAGCCATCTTAGCTAAATTCCTTATTCATATGAGTAATACAATCTCCAAAATATACCTGATTCTCCTAACAACAGTATTCTTTTCTTGTCAGCAGGTAGATGAAAGTAAAATGTTCTCACTAATGCCCAGTAATAAAACTGGAATCACATTTAAACCTATTTTAAAGGAAACCGATGAATTTAATATTTTAACCTATGGCTATATCTACAATGGCGGAGGGGTATCTGTGGGGGACCTTAATAATGACGGACTGCCCGACCTCTACTTTACGGCAAGTATGGTTGGTAGTAGGTTATACATAAATAAAGGCAATTTCAAATTTGAAGAAATTGCTGAAAAAGCTGGAGTATTCGCAGAAGGTTTATGGAACACAGGCACTACCATGGCCGATGTTAACGGAGATGGATATTTGGATATTTATGTGTGTAGATCAGCTGCCATGGACGATTTTAAAAGAAAAAACTTACTTTTTATAAATAATGGTGACTTAACTTTCACTGAAAAGGCGGCGGAATACGGAATTGACGATGCGGGTTATTCCACACAAGGCGCTTTTTTTGATTATGACAGGGACGGAGATCTTGATTTATATGTGGTGAATCATTCCTCACAGGAATATTCCAGTTTTAGACAGATATCCAATAGCCTAAAGCAGCAAAGAAATCCCGCCTATGAAGACCGACTTTATAGGAACGATAATGGTAAATTTACAAATGTAAGCGATTCGGCCGGGCTGGTTTCCAATGTTTTAGGATTTGGTCTCGGTATTGCGGTATCGGATGTAAATAATGACAACTGGCCAGATATTTATATTTCGAATGATTTTAAGGAACAGGATTATTTATATATCAATAACCACGATGGCACTTTTACGGAAAGTCTAGAAAAATATATTGGGCACACCTCCCATTTTTCAATGGGATCCGATGTAGCCGATATCAATAATGACGGTTATCCAGAAATTATGACCTTGGACATGCTTCCAGAAAACAACTACCGTTTAAAAATGGTCTCCGGTCCCGACAATTATGATAAAAACACTTTCTTGGAAGAATCTGGATTTTATTATCAGACTATGAGAAATATGATGCATTTAAACAATCAGGGGCAGTCCTTTTCAGAAATTGGTCAATTCGCAGGCGTATCTAACACAGACTGGAGTTGGGCCTCCCTATTTACAGATTTGGACAATGATGGTTTTAAGGATTTGTTCATAACCAATGGTGTTAAGCGGGATTACACCAACATGGATTTTCTAAATTATGCAGTACAGGATAGAATCAATCAAAATAAAACAGGCGTTGAGACGGCCATTACCGAATTATTGGAGAACATGCCGGCTACCATTGAAGAAAATTACACTTATCATAACAACGGCGACCTTACTTTTTCCAAAGTCAATGACCAATGGGGACTAAATCAGAAATCGCTCTCCAACGGTGCTGTTTACGCTGATTTGGATAACGATGGTGATCTAGACCTTGTGGTCAATAATATTGATGAATATCCCTTTGTTTACAGAAACAATAGTGATTTACATAACACCAACCATCATTTGAAGATAAATTTTAAAGGAGAGGGAAAAAACACATTTGGAATTGGATCAAAAGTCATGTTAACTATTGGGAACGAAATACTTATGCAGGAATCGATTCCTACTAGGGGATTTCAATCTTCCGTAGATTTTAATTTGATTTTTGGCCTTGGGGCAGTTGAAGTAGTGGACAAGATGAAAATTATCTGGCCGGATGGCAAGGTTCAGGTTATGACCAATGTAAAGGCCAATCAAACAATTACCTTAAACCAAAAAGATGCCGCTGTATTGGAGGATAATTCCGAAGCAATAGTCGGGAATACCTATTTTACTAATATAACAGTGGACAGCCTTATCCCCTACCGGCATTTGGAAAATGATTATAACGATTTTAAAAGGGAACAGTTGTTACCGCATAAATTATCTACCCAAGGTCCAAATATTACAAAAGCTGACATAAATAATGATGGTTTGGAAGATATATTTGTTGGAGGTGCAAAGGGTAGTGAAGGCAAAATGTTCCTACAAACGCCATCAGGAAAATTTTTGTCAGTAAATGAAAAAATATTTAAAACAGATAAAGATTCAGAGGACATAGGATGTCTCTTATTTGATGCGGACAACGATAAGGATATGGATCTATATGTTGTAAGTGGAGGCAATGATTACAATGAAGACTCTATAGAATTACAAGATAGACTATACATTAACGATGGTAGGGGCAATTTTGTCAGAAAGACTGTTGCATTGCCTAAGATGCTTTCAAGCGGATCTAGTGTAAAGGCCTCTGATATTGACGGTGATGGGGACTTAGATCTCTTTGTAGGAGGTAGATTGGTGCCTGGTAAATACCCTACATCACCTAGAAGCTATATTTTGGAGAATAATGGAAATGGGATTTTTAAGGATATTACCACTACAGTAAATCCAGACCTTGAATATCCTGGAATGGTTACAGATGCTTTATGGACCGATTTTGACAATGATAGAATTAACGACCTTATTATTGTTGGTGAATGGATGGGAATAAGAACATTCAAAAATGTAGATGGTAAATTAGTGGAGCTATCGGAAAACAATGGCCTTATCGATTCCCAAGGTTGGTGGAACAGTATAGAACAAGGGGATTTTGACAAGGACGGTGATATGGATTATATTATTGGAAACTTCGGAAGAAATTCTCAATTAAAAACGTCAATAGCTGAGCCGGTTGGATTGTATACCAGAGATTTTGATAGCAATGGTTCCTTAGACCCCATAATGACATCCTTTAATTTGGGTGAAGAATTTCCTGTTTTTTCAAAAGACGATATGGTGGGTCAATTAAGTGCGCTTAAAGGGAAATATTTAAATTATTCGGATTATGCCTCAGCAAAAATTACGGATGTTTTTAGTACTGAGGAATTAAAGGGTGCAATGGTTTTAAAAGCTAAAAACTTTGACACCAGCTATATGGAAAATTTGGGGAATGGTAAATTTAAACTAGTACCGTTACCCGTACAGACACAATTTTCACCCATTTATGGGATTCTAACGGATGATATTAATAAGGATGGCAATGAAGATATACTTGTCGGTGGCAATTTCTTTGGAACCAGAGTTAAATTTGGCAGGTATGACGCCAACAAGGGCATCGTCTTATTTGGAGATGGAAAAGGTAGTTTTAGACCGGCAAGCGTTACGGAGAGTGGCTTAAATATTGAAGGAGAAATACGGGACATCACCAAAATAATATTGGCAGATAGAACCGAATTAGTTTTGTTCGTAAGAAATAATGATGGCATTGCAACATTTAGAATTGAATCATCTAAAAAATAGAATAGTGAAACCAAAGAATATCAGCCTAATAATTGCTCTGGGATTATGTCTCGGAATGTATGGCCAATCGGGGTCCGTTACCATCAAGGAAGAAATAAAGTCCTTGGACACCTATAACTTCAGTCATCCAAATCCCGTCCCTATTCTGACGGATAATGCTAAAATTTTTCCCTATTTCAAGTTTGAAAGCTATGAACAGACTGCCAAGAAGAAAGATTGGAAAGTAGTAACTCTGGAGAATGATTTTATCAAAGTCTTTGTACTACCTGAAATTGGCGGGAAAGTTTGGGGAGCTATAGAGAAAAGTACTGGGGAAGAATTTCTTTATAAAAATGAAGTGGTCAAATTCCGGAATATTTCAATGCGTGGACCTTGGACTTCTGGAGGAATTGAATTTAATTTCGGCATCATTGGTCATCATCCGTCTACAGCCACTCCTGTAGATTATGTGATAAAAACAAATAAAGATGGCAGTGTAAGTTGCGTTGTGGGTAACTCGGACCTTCCCTCCCGTACCGATTGGAGAGTGGAAATTAGACTCGAGAAAGACAAAGCATATTTCGAGACCAATGCCTCATGGTATAATGGCTCCCCTATTAATCAATCATATTACAACTGGATGACGGCTGCGGCTGTGGTCACGGACGACTTACAATTCATCTATCCCGGTAATCAATTTTTGGAACATGGAGGGGCTGCCAAGCCATGGCCTATAGATACAGATGGCCGCGATCTTTCACTTTATAAAAACAATAATTTTGACAAGGATATTTCCGAACATGTTGTTGGCGATTATAAGGACTTTTTTGGAGGGTATTACCACAACAGCAAATTTGGTTTTGGACATTGGTCACCATATGAAGAAATGCCCGGACAAAAACTCTGGTTATGGTCCATGGCAAGATCTGGGGGCATTTGGGAGGATCTACTTACAGATACCGATGGGCAGTATATGGAATTTCAGGCTGGGCGACTTTTCAATCAATATTCGCCTGGAGAAACCAATCCCATTTCCCAAGCCAATTTTGAACCTTATGTTATGGACCGTTGGAGGGAAATATGGTTTCCCTTTAAGGAAATTGGAGGAATGGTAGATGCCAATGAGTACGGAGTGCTTAATGTTAAGGAACTGGATAATGGGATTTACATAGGAATTAATGCACTGCAATTCTTAAAAGAGAAATTACTAGTATCAATCGATGGTAAAGAGGTTTTTTCGAATGACCTTAGTTTAAAGCCAATGGAAGTATTTTCAGTGGAACTTCCCGTAACCGAGTCAGGGGAAATAACGGTTAATTTAGGAGGTAAGACACTTTATTACACCTCCTCAGGTGAAGGCACTTTAATAAAACGGCCTTTTATTGATGATGAAAAGCTAGTGGTTCCTGAAGGCCAAAAATTATATCAGGAAGGTTGGGAGGCCCTAAAGTTTAGGAATTATGATCTTGCTGCCCAAAAATTAAATGAATTGGTGGGCCTTGACCCCTCCCATAAGGAAGGTTTGCTAAAATTAGCGGAATTGGAGTACCGCAAAACCAATTATGGCCTTGCATTGCAATATGTGAATAGGGTATTAAAGCAGGACACCTATACCCCGGAAGCCAATTACTTGGGTGGAATCATATATCGTTCACAAAAGGATTATATAAACGCCTTGGAATCTCTTGGTTGGGCTGCAAGAAGCATGGAATATAGATCAGTTTCCTTTGCTCAAATGGCAGAGATCTATGTTGGGCTGGGAAAGTTGGATGAGGCAGAACAATATGCCAATAAAGCAATGGACTACAATACCTATAACCTAAACGCTAGAAAAATTAAATTACTGGTGCAGAGGAAAAATAATAGGACCAATGAATTTGAAAATGAGTATGCCAAGTTATTACAAATTGATCCATTAAATCATTTTGCCCAAATTGAATCTGAGTTTGCAATTGGTAACAATCCTCTTGAAGTACCCGGTCATATTAATAATGAATTCCCTGACGAATCTTTATTGGAACTGGCCATATATTATAACAATTTGGGATTGGACCTGGAAGCAAGGGAGGTATTAAAACTATCCAAAAACAATGTAAAAACAAATCTATGGGAAGCCTACTTAAATAAGGATATAAATATCGATTTAAGCAATAGGGTCTTGTCAAAAACTTTAGAATCACCAATTAATTTTGTTTTCCCTTATAGAACCGAAACCATAACGGTATTGCAATGGGCTATTGCTAAAAATGGGAATTGGAAATTAAAGTATTTCCTGGCACAGAATTACATGGCCATTGGCCAAAAAGATTTAGGATTAAAACTTTTAAAAGATTGTGGAAATGAACCAAATTCGGACATATTTTATCGGTTCAGGGCAAGAATGTTTGAAAATGATGACTTTCAGAGTAGTGAAAAAGATTATTTAAGGGCGCTGCAATTAAATGATTCCGATTGGAAACTTAGGGAAGAATTGGTTCAATTTTACTTAAATGGTGATAATAATGAGCAGGCCTATAATTTGGCAAAAAAATCGTTTTCCAAATACCCAAAAAATGCCAATATAGGCCTAATTTATGCCAAGGCTTCCTTGTTGACCGGCCAATATGGAAAAACGGTTGAAGTCTTAAAAGACATTCATATTTTACCCTTTGAACATGCCTCAGAAAGCAAACACATTTATAACCAGGCCCATATCTTTTTGGCTTTGGAAAATATTAAAGCCAAAAAATATAAAAAAGCGATATCTCTTTTGGATTCTTCAAAAGAATGGCCCGAAAATCTTGGAGTTGGAAAACCTTTCAATCCTGATGAAAGATTACAGGATTATCTGCTGGCCCATAGTTATGCATCACTCAATGATTCTGAGCGCAGTAAAGAATATTTAACCAATGTTATTGCCTATTCAAATTCGAGCAAAAAAACTACTGTATCCCCAAATGATTTATTTGAACTTTTGTCACTTAAGAAATTAGGTAAGAAGGAAGAATTGGAATCTTTAATACGTCAAATTTCAAATTTCAATATCAGTGATAATACTATTGCCAAGTTGATATTGGCATTATACCACAATGATTCAGCTTCACAACTGGAAATTAAGAACCAAAAGGGATTGAATAATTCCAATTGGAAAATAATGGAAGCAGTTAGCAAATATTGATTCTCTACGCAAAATCGTATTTGATACAATAGACGGTCCAATAATAATTGAATCGCAAGTAGGAATAATTATAGGATTAAACTTAAAGAATAAAGCAAAAAAAGCTCACTTTTCAGTGAGCTTTTTCAATATTGAATTTGAATACTACTTAGCCCCCCACTCTTTTAGGGAGTCCTTGTTCATTTTTATATAATCTGCATTACCTGCAGCTTCGGCCTCTGCCAAAGATTTTTTAGCAGTTTCAATAGCCTGTTTTTTGTCACCTGCCTTGGCGTATATAAGCGATTGTTGTCTCAACTGCCAAAAAGCCGGTTTCTCAGTCATGCTCATGGCTTTATCCATCCATTCCTTGGCTTTATTGATATCCTTACCAGAATTCATATAATATACAGCAGCTGCATAATAATCATTGGCATCCGGACCTTTCATTACCTTTTCTATGGCACTTGAAACGGCTTTATCCGTAAGTACATCAAACTTTACCCCTACATATACATCTGACCAATACATGCCTAAAGTGGCATTATTATCAGAAAGGCCGTCTATAGAAATCGTAAAAGTTTCAACCTGAAATGGTAGATTTTGCACTTGAGCCATTGCTTTAGCAGCAACTTTGCTCTCGTCCAAATTAGCTGGTATTCCGCCGGCATTGGCTTCATCATAAAAGATAACTTCCCAGGAGGTTGCTCCCGGCTTTGTGAAAATGGCATATGAACCAGCTTTAAGTTCCTGGTTGCCTATCATTACATTTTCACTAAAGGTTATTTTGGTTCTTGCATTTGCCCCTGTTCTCCATAATTTATCATAAGGAACCAAATTACCAAATATAGTTCTTCCCCGCATTGATGGCCGTGAATATTCAACGGTAACATCGGTTAATCCAACCTTTTGAATCAATGTCGATGACGGACTCGGTTGCGGTGTGTTGATCTGTGCCTGTATCCCAAAAGAAACAGCAATCATTAATACTAAAAATGTTATTTTTTTCATGTTAATACGTGTTTATTATTTAAATGCTAATTTACATATTAAAAGACTAATCTGGAAGTCATATATCTATATTGGTACAAGTAAATCATAAAATCCGAGAAATAAATAATGAAGGGTACCCAACCTAGATTTACTTCTTTTTTTAGTAAATTTAAAAAGCGTTAATTCCAAGGAGATGTCAGAAAACAAAACCGTGCCTAATAACAAATCCGTTAATTCTTATTTAAACTCCATTGGAAGTGAGGAAAAACGCGAAGACGCACACACTTTATTGGAATTATTCAAAAAAATAACCAAGGAAGCAGCAGTGATGTGGGGCGATAGTATTATTGGCTTCGGTAATTATCATTATAAATATGATTCAGGTAGGGAGGGAGATATGCCCATGACCGGTTTTTCCCCTAGAAAACTCAATTTTTCAATTTATATCATGTCGGGCTTCTCCAAACAACAACAACTTTTGGAACAATTAGGGCCACATAAAATAGGTAAGTCCTGTCTGTACATAAAGAGATTGAAAGAAATTGATATGGATATTCTATCCCAATTGATAAAATCATCTTACTTACATTATAAGAATAAAAATTCTCAATAGATTTATACATGCAAAATTTCACCAAGTATTTAAAGGCCAAGGCGAACATAGCGGAACCGGAATTTCAACTGTTAATTAAGAAAGTAGAAACAAAAACTATCGAAAAAGGAGAAATTTTACTACGTCCGGGAGAAGTATGTCGCCATTCGTTTTTTGTTGAAAAGGGTCTCTTGCGTTCCTATACGGTGGACAATTCCGGCAAAGAGCATATTATACAATTTGGTTCCGAAAATTGGATTGTTTCTGACCGGAGTAGCGCCTTTTTTAATGAACCTTCAGATTTGTTCATAGAGGCCATTGAGGATACCCAGGTAGTTTTAATAAGTTCAAAATTTATAAATGAAGCCAGCGAAATAAGTTCCTCCTTTAGAAGCTTTAATCAAATTGCTCTTCAGAACCATATTCGACATCAACAAAAAAGAATCAACCTTTTATTAAGTGCCAGTGCCGAAATCAGATATATGAGTTTTATAACCTTATACCCCGATCTAACCCTAAGGGTCCCCCAATGGATGATAGCTTCCTATTTGGGCATTACCCCTGAAAGTTTAAGCAGGGTACGTAAAGAATTGGCGCATAAAAATTTTAAGCCAAATTAACTCCGTTCTTATCATACATCAATGTACAGGAACCAAGGTTCTTGTATAATTGTAAAGAAATTAATGTATAGATATAAATGAAAACAAAAAATATAGAAATAGTGGTAGCTCCAAGAGAGCCCCACTACGTTGGTGACGGATTTAGAGTGCATAATTTTATCCCAAGCGGATATAGGTTGGATATGGAAAGAATGGACCCCTTTATTCTATTGGATTACAATTCCCCTTTTTACTTTCCACCCACCGATAAACCAAGGGGGGTAAGTGTTCATCCTCACAGGGGTTTTGAAACGGTTACAATAGCGTACCAAGGAAAGGTGGCCCATCACGACAGTTCTGGCAACAGTGGTGTTATTGGTGTTGGTGATGTACAATGGATGACTGCCGCCTCAGGGATACTTCATAAAGAGTACCATGAAGAAAATTTTAGCAAGGAAGGTGGCTATTTTCAAATGGCGCAACTTTGGGTAAACCTTCCGGCCAAGGACAAAATGACTGCCCCAAAATATCAGGGAATTACAAATTCTCAAATAAATAAATATCAATTGGCCGATAGAAAAAGTGTTGTTGAGGTCATAGCAGGGAACTATAAAGGTGTTAAAGGCGCAGCATCTACTTTTTCACCGGTAAACATGTTTAATGCTAGGCTTGAAGCAGATTCCAAAGCGGAATTTTCTTTTCCAAGTACCTACAATACTGCATTATTGGTGGTAGATGGGGAAATTAATGTAAATGGGTCACAGACCGTGGCAGAAAATCATTTTGTACTCTTCGAAAATAAAGGTGAGGATTTTATCATTGAAGCCTCAAAAAAATCAACAATACTGATTTTAAGTGGAGAACCCCTTAACGAACCCATTGCCGCTCAAGGTCCATTTGTAATGAATACGCGTGAAGAAATAGCACAAGCCATCAAAGATTACAACCTGGGCAAATTTGGCTATTTGGAGGAGTAATGTTTATATTGGAAGTAGAATTATTAAAATATACCTAACCATTAATCAAGATACTAATGGACTACAAATTGATAGATAATACGGAGGCCAAGCAATATGAATATCATATTGATGGGGTTATTGCAAAAATTGAATATATAAAGGCAAAAGATAAAATTTATCTCACACATACCGAGGTTCCCAAGAAGTTGGAAGGCAAGGGTGTCGCCTCCTCCTTGGTAAAGCGGGTCTTGGAGGATGTAGAAACGAAGGGATTGACCCTAGTCCCAATGTGTCCCTTTGTCGCTGCTTACATTAAACGGCATCCAGAGTGGAAAAAATTAGTATTAAAAGGAATTAATATTGTATAATTATGGAACGAAAAGATAATTTTAAGGAATACACCAATGGTGAAATTACGGTAGTCTGGAAGCCTTCAAAATGTGTTCATTCCGGTGTTTGTGTCAAAACCTTACCACAAGTTTATGACCCCAAAGGAAAACCATGGATAAAGCCAGAAAACGCCTCCACTGAAGAATTGAAATCCCAGATATTAAAATGCCCGTCTGGGGCGCTAACATTTTACATGAACAACGAAAGTTAAAAAGTTTAGTTAGTGACTTCATTTAAATGTATGATTAGCTATTTATAGAGTATATTTATGCGGAGCTATGGAATTCTCCATCAACAATAAAGGACAAATGTTCCATTTTTAAAAAAGTAATGTGCAAAAAGAAGCATAAAAATGACTAATATATTTCGCTACAGTTTACTTTTTACAGTAAATAAAATAGGCATTGCTTTGTTTGCCCTTGTGTTGGTTCTTAGTTGTACCGAAGAAAAGAAATTAAGTCATTTGGACCCCATTAATTGGGAAAGGAAATTCATGGCACTCCCGTCCAATGAGAGCCTTATTAAAGGTAGTTCGTATCTTTCCATATATTCTTCCATTTATGATGGCACCGAAAAAACCTTACATCATTTAACGGCAACGGCAAGTATGAGGAATGTAAGCAATACGGATACTATTTATATACTTAAAGCTGAATATTACAATACCAAAGGCGACCTTATACGCACCTATTTTAACAAACCTATTTTTCTAAAGCCTTTGGAAACTATAGAGATAGTTATAGATCAAGATGACAAATATGGTGGCACGGGAGCGAACTTTGTTTTCGATTGGGCAGTAAAAGCCGACAATCACGAGCCTATTTTTGAAGCCGTTATGATATCAACTACGGGACAACAAGGAATCTCCTTTACAACAAGAGGAATAAAATTGTAGTGTCAATTGGCACGAATTAATTTACAGGGGGCATACTTCTCCCCTCCTAACCGATTGAAAAAAAGACTATCTTTAATTTGGGCAAAACAAAGGAATATTATCCATCTTCCTTGCTATTTCTGTTGAACCAAATTCTATGATGCGTTATGATAAAGGTACCCTCTTTTGGTAGTAAGCTGAGAAAGAATATCGTGGAGGTACCGGAAATAATCAACAGTTGTTCTGGCATAAGAGTTTTTGGCCAATTATTAAAATCATTTTTGTTTAGTACGGATGTTGCCATTATAAGAAATACCAATGCCAATGCCATCATTGCCGTATATCCATTTACACCCCAACCCTTAATTTCCCATTCATTAATTCTGGCCGCTGACAAACCTATATTTTGCGGGGTTGGTGGTGGAATTACCACTGGAAAAAGATCGGTGGAACTGGCATTACATGCCGAATTTCAAGGCGCATTGGGCGTTGTCCTGAACAAGCCCACACCCAATGAATTAATAGTTCGACTTAAAGCTAAAATTGATATCCCTGTTACCATTACCATTGTCTCCGAAAAAGATGATATTAAAGGCCGGATTGCCGCAGGAGTGGACATTTTTAATGTTTCAGGGGCCGGCAAAACTGCCGATATCGTTAAGCGCATCAGGGATATAGACCCTGACATTGCCATATTGGCTACTGGTGGTCATAAGGAGGAGGATATTTTGAAAACAATAGAAGCGGGTGCCAACGCTATTTCTTATACCCCACCATCTACAAGTGAATTGTTCAAAGATATTATGATCAAATATAGAACGGAATAACCTTGTAATAAGGTAGCATCTCCAACATTGATATAAATTGGAATTAAGCTCTAAATACATGAATATTATACACAGTATCCCAGAAAACATTTTTGAAAGCATTGGAATTGCCGCTGGTCTTAGCGCCTGTTTGGTAATTGCTATACAGGTATATAAGGAATTCCGTTACAAAGGTCCAAGTAGCCTCTCCAACGGCTTTATTTTTGGCTGGGTATTTATTTATCTTTTTTGGTGCTTCTACGGAATTCGGTTTAATACAGTAGCCCTTTGGCTAACCAATGCCATTGCCGTAGTAATACAATTGCTCCTTTGCTTTATTGTGATTAGAAAAAGAAAAATATATCCTTCCCAAACTTAACTCCCTCATTATTAATTAAAATGATATTGAAGTCAAATACATTTTTAGGCTTATTTATTCTTTTGGTGCTCTTGGATCTGGTCACGGGATCTATGCACTTTCAGGAATTGAGACAGTTTACCAAACCGCTTATACTAATATCTTTAATATTCTTTTTTGGGATTAAAGGAAAAGGCTTTTCCAAAAAGATTTATCACTATACACTATTGGCGCTCTGTTTTTCCTTATTGGGAGATATTTTTTTACTATATGATCATCTTTCTGCCTTGTATTTCATACTAGGTTTAATAGCATTTCTTTTGGCGCATATCGCTTATGCCTTTGCCTTCTATACGCAATGTAAAGAATTAATTATTAAGGAATTACTTATAGTTTCTGGATTGCTCCTTGTTTATGGCACTACCCTTTATGTAATTTTACATGAGAATTTAGGTGATTTGAAAATTCCAGTGATTATTTATATCCTAGGCATTCTCACTCTGGCCATTACTGCCTATTGTAGAAAATACCAGGTGAATTCCCCAAGTTTTAAATTGGTCTTCATTGGTGCGCTGTTCTTTATTGTGTCTGACAGTATCCTGGCCATCAATAAGTTTCTCTTTGCAATACCTTTGTCCAGCCTATTGGTAATGGGTACCTACGCCACGGCGCAATATTTATTGGTAAAAGGTTTACTGCATAGAAATGACTGAATTTATAAGGCTTATTTCAGCGAAAGATACCTACCCCCTTAGGCATGCCGTTATGTGGCCAGACAAGCCGATCAATTATATAATCCTACCCAATGATGAAGAGGGAATCCATCTGGGACTCTATGTAAATGATGCCCTAGTTTCCGTAGTTTCATTATTTATAGAAAATAAGGAGGCTCAGTTCCGCAAACTTGCCACGGCCAATTTAGAGCAGGGCAAGGGTTATGGCGGCCGACTCCTTTCCCATCTTATTACCTATGTCGAAGGTGAAAAAGTAAATAAAATATGGTGCAATGCTCGAGTTGAAAAAATAGATTTTTATTTAAAATTTGGTTTTAAAAGCAACAATACTGTATTTACAAAACACGAAATCGACTATGTGGTGATGGAAAAAATGATAATTAGGTAAAAATTATATCTAAAGCAGCATGGTCTTTAATATTTGAAACATTTTTAAGTACCTTTCTTTCCTGCAAATTTTTGTATATCACTGTAAACCTGTTTATCTCAAAACTAATTACAATCACTTATTAATTAAAACATAATAAACATGCATAAATCACTATTTCTGGTACTCGCTTTTTTTAGCTTGCAAACTCAGGCACAAAGCTTTGATTTTCAGATAGACCATTCCTCATTAATCGTCAACAATCTGGATACAACGGCAGATTTCTATGCCAATATTCTTAAATTAAGGGAAATACCCCACCCGGACAAAGCCCCAGGATTTCGGTGGTTTTTGGTCCAAGGTAATTCACAGTTGCATCTGATCTATAAGGATACTGTGGTCATGAAAAAACATAAATCCATGCACCTCTGTTTATCGACACCCGACCTAGAGGCCTTTATTCAACATTTAAAAAACAATAATATTGAATATGAAGATTGGCCGGGTAAAAAAGGTGCTGTTACCCTTCGTTCGGATGGAGTTCGACAGATTTACCTAAGAGATCCCGAAGGTTATTGGATCGAAGTCAATAACGCCAAACACGGGTAATAAACCTAAGCCGTAGTTTAGTAAGATTTACTAAATTTGGGTAATGATGAATAAAATCTATTAAATCACATGAATAAGGAAAATGCACAACGGAACACTATGATCGATTCCTATCTAAATAAGGAGAGTGTAGATTGGCAGGAAGTACTAGCCACTATTATTTCAGGTTTTGACTGCACGACAGGGACAATCCATTTTTTGGATGAGCAAACTTCCCTGTTAAAGGTTCAGGCACATCAAGGCATTCCTCCTTTTTTAGTACCCAAACTTTCGGAGATCCCCATTGGAAAAGGAATGGCAGGTATTGCAGCGGAACGTCGTGAACCAGTGGAAATGTGCAACCTGCAAACCGATGATTCCGGGGTGGCGCGTCCGGCAGCCAAAGAAACAAAAGTAGAGGGCTCTATTGCTGTTCCCATGTTGCTCAATGGTAATTTATACGGAACCTTGGGAATAGCCAAACCAGTTCCCTATGATTTTACAAAAGAAGAGGTTAATGACTTATTAAGTATAGGTGAGAAAATAAGTGGGTTTATTAGTAAATGGACATAGTAGGAATTAAATTCTATTGTGTTTTTTAAATCAATACCAAAGTTTGTTTGTTGTGGTTGAACAAGATAAAAAGTTGGAATTAATAATCTTACCTTGCATGTGTTGTTCATTTTTTTCTTTTCCCAAAAAAGGAAGCTTGTCGCTGGTTTCCCTTATCCGCAGAATAGGTTTCAAAAGCTCCGAAATCCAGCTTTTTTTCTTTTAAAAAAGTCGCGGAGTTTTCAAACCGGTTTTTAGATTAGATCTAAAAAATTCCTCGGATAAGGTGTCTTTTCTTTTGTTTCGTTTTCTTTGGACAAGCAAGGAAAATGAAAGAAGATGTTATTTGTAAATTTTCTTCATTGTTGTCATTGTACATCAAAGTAATCGAGGAGTCCCGAAATCTGATAAAATAATAAAAATCACCTTGAGTAAAATGAAAGAATTGCCTATCCATGGACATAATTAGTCCACTGTTTAAAATAAAATAAGGACCTTCGATTGGAAGGTCCTTATTTATGATATTTAGTTATAAACTTGATTAAACTCTTGTAATCTTGGCTCCAATGGCACGCAAACGCGTATCAATATTTTCGTAACCTCGATCTATCTGTTCTATATTGTGTATTGTAGAGGTGCCTTTGGCAGACAAAGCTGCTATCAACAAAGAAACACCGGCCCTAATGTCCGGAGACACCATAGTGGTAGCTTTTAGACTGGATTTAAAGTTATGTCCTATAACCGTAGCTCTATGGGGATCACATAGAATGATCTTAGCACCCATATCAATTAGTTTATCCACAAAGAACAAACGACTTTCGAACATCTTTTGATGAATTAACACTTCACCTTTCGCCTGGGTCGCCATCACTAGGATAATACTCAATAAATCCGGAGTAAGTCCAGGCCATGGAGCATCTGCTACCGTTAAAATGGAACCGTCTATATAGTTTTGAATCTCGTAGCCATCTTTATGTTCTGGAATAACAATATCATCTCCTTTGCGTTCCAGTTGTATACCCAGTTTTCTAAAAACTGTGGGAATCTGGCCCAAGTCGTCCCAACTAACATCCTTGATCGTTAAATGACTTCTGGTCATGGCCGCCAAACCTATCCAACTGCCGATCTCGATCATGTCCGGCAACATTCTGTGATCTGTACCTCCAAGGCTATCCACACCTTCAATTTCCAACAAATTGGAACCTATTCCGCTAATTTTGGCCCCCATTCTATTCAGCATCTTACAAAGTTGCTGTAAATAGGGTTCGCAAGCGGCATTGTAGATTGTGGTTTTACCTTCGGCCAGTACGGCTGCCATAACAATATTGGCCGTCCCGGTAACCGAAGCTTCATCCAAAAGCATATAAGTGCCCTTTAGCTTTTTGGCTTCCACACCATAAAAGTGTTCCTCCTTATTGTATCTAAACTTGGCCCCTAACTTTATAAAACCTTCAAAATGGGTATCCAAGCGTCTGCGACCTATTTTATCACCTCCTGGTTTGGGTATATATCCCTTGCCAAAACGTGCCAATAATGGTCCTACGAGCATTATAGATCCTCTTAAGCCTCTTCCATCTTCCTTAAATTGAGGAGATTGCAGGTATTCCAAATTAATGTCATCAGCCATAAAAGTATATGAACCCTGACTTTTCTTTTGAATTTTAACACCCAAATCCTCCAACAAGGAAATTAGTTTGTTTACGTCTACAATATCGGGGATATTGGTAATCGACACTTTTTCTGAAGTAAGTAGTACGGCACAGAGTATTTGTAATGCTTCATTCTTTGCCCCTTGCGGTGTAATCTCACCATGTAATTGATGACCGCCCTCTATTTTAAATGTTCCCATTAAAGTTTGAGAAGATTAGTACCGCTTTTTACCGCGGTTTTGATTTCTTTGCGTTTTTTTACCAGTATTGGTCCTTGGCGTTTTTGCCACACGATTCTTAAGGAATTGCCCACTTTCGGTCAGGTTTTCACCCTCCTTGGCAAGGTCTATTTGTCCATCGCTCAACTCATAAAGATGCTTGAATATGGCTTTGTCGTCAACAGTGTCCTTATTCCAATTTAGGTAACACTTTTTCATATGATTGGCAATGGCATATTCCAATCCGTCACGCATATCGCCCTTTTCCCATTTAACGGCTACATCGATCATGCGTTTTATGTTGTTCCCGTAAAACCTGTACTTTGGAAAATTTTGAGGATATTCCAAAGGTTCCGGACGCTTTTGCAAGGTTTCCTTTGAGGTAATCGGGAATGGAGATTCCACATTCAATTTAAAATCGGACATGATAAACAATTGGTCCCATAATTTATGTTGAAAGTCGGGCACATCCCTCAAATGTGGTTGAATATTGCCCATAACACTTATTATGGCCTGAGCCACACGGTTACGTTCTTCATCGTCTTCTATGGAAATGGCATGATCCACCATTTTTTGGAAATGACGGCCATACTCGGGTATAATGAGCTTTGATCGCTCAGTATTGTATTCTAAGTTTTCTACTAAATTCAATTTGAAATATTTATTGCTATTGATTTATGATCAGGAAGTATTCTTATAACGTCTGCAAATTAACAAAATTATGCTAGAAATACTATTTTAGAGCGATATAACCCCTTTTACCTCCCCTACTTCTTTGTATTTGCTAATTACTTCATCAGGATTTTTAAGCTTAACCGTAATGGATAGGCTGGTATATTTGGCATTTTTTGATTGTTTGGATTCAATTACCGCCCCTGTATTATCAAAAATATCCTGAATCTGCTTGATTTTTTCAGGGTCCGTAGGTACAATAAACTTATACAAGTAATTGGCTGGCCATTTGCTGGTTTCAGCCAACTGTTCCTTTAATCTTGTATAAAAGTCATCTGGTTTATCTTGATTCATGCCAATGTTTTTGCAAATATATAAAGTATCATTGGCAATTTTTTAATCTTATGGGTATTTCATTACTTTGCATCACCATTTTATGCAAGTAATGGCAAAACTCTAAAGGAAATTATTTGAATATCAAAAAAATTGTTATCACGGGTGGGCCCAGCACCGGAAAGACCTCCATCATAGAAAAAATTGAAAAGGAAGGCTTTTTTTGTTTTAATGAGATATCACGGGAAATTACACTGGAGGCAAGGCAGGAAGGTATACCCCAGTTATTCATTTCGGACCCATTACTATTTAGTGAACGTATTATTGCCGGTAGGATCAAACAGTTCAAAGCTTCCGAGGAGGCAAACAACCCATTGGTATTTTTTGATCGAGGCATTCCTGACGTGGTAGCCTATATGGATTGTTTTGGCCAGGCTTATGGGGACCATTTTGTGGAAAGCTGTAAAAACTATAGGTACGACCATGTATTTTTATTACCCCCTTGGAAAGAAATTCACGAGTCTGACAACGAACGTTATGAAAACTTTGATGAAGCCCTGCGTATACATACCTTTTTGGAAAAAACCTATACCGATTTTGGCTACAAAATTATAAATGTTCCCAAGGAAACTGTGGAAGGAAGGGTTACCTTTATACTGAATAAAATAAAAAACCTATAGTGCAGCAGCTCCCTAAGGATATATTACAGAAATATTGGGGCTTTCCGGATTTTAAAAATTCACAGGAAGAAATTATAAATGCCGTAATGAATGGGCAGGATGTTATGGCCTTACTTCCAACCGGAGGTGGAAAATCTTTGTGCTATCAAATACCTGCATTGGCCACAGAAGGTATTTGTATTGTTGTATCGCCATTAATCGCTTTGATCAGGAACCAAGTAGATACCCTTAAAAAACTGGGAATAAAGGCTATAGCCCTCACTGGAGGAATTTCCTATGAGGAAGTAAACAACCTACTGGACAATTGTCTGTACGGCAACTATAAATTCCTTTATCTTTCTCCTGAAAGACTGCAACAAGAATTGATCCAGGAGCGCCTTCGGCAAATGAACGTAAACCTTATTGCCATTGATGAGGCCCATTGCATCTCCCAATGGGGAAACGATTTTAGACCTGCCTATTTGGAATGTCACATCCTTAAGGAATTGGCACCAACTGCACCTATGATCGCCTTAACCGCCACGGCAACCGGCATGGTAGTAAAGGACATATGTTTAAATCTACACCTGGAACAACCCTTGGTGGTCAAAGATTCCTTTTCCAGAAACAATATTACCTTTAGCGTATGTTTGGAGGAGGACAAAAAATACCGTCTTAAGGAATTGTGCGCCCAGACCAATAATAGTGCTATAGTATATGTGCGAAGCAGGAAAATGACGATGGAACTGGCGTATTACCTATCCCAACAAGGACATACGGCTACCTTTTTTCATGGTGGTATCTCCAAAAAGGATAAGGATAGCAGATTAAACCAATGGCTGGAAAACAAAGTAAAGATAATGGTGGCGACCAATGCCTTTGGAATGGGCATAGACAAGCCAGATGTTGGCCTTGTAGTACATTTCCAAATTCCGGATAGTATGGAAAACTATTACCAGGAGGCTGGAAGGGCCGGTAGGGATGGGAGTCCGGCTAGCGCTGTCCTAATTACCAACCAAACTGATGAAACACAGGTGCGAAAGCAGTTTTTAGGGGTGTTGCCCGATGTTGACTTTCTAAAACTATTGTACCGTAAACTCGCCAACTATTTTCAAATACCCTTTGGGGAAGGCAGTGGGGAAACCTTTCAATTACCCTTTAATTCCTTTTGCGATACTTATAAACTTAATACTACATTAACGTACAACGGTTTAAGGTTGTTAGACCAAAACTCGGTCATAACCCTAACCGAAGCATTCTCCCAAAAGACGACTATCCGTATGATAGCTTCCAAGCACAATATATTTGCTTATCTGGAAAAAAATCAGAAATCCGCACCCACCATTCAAACTATATTGAGAACCTATGGTGGAATTTTCGAGTTTGATACGAAGATCAATCCCCTTTTGATCGGGCGGAAGGCCAATAAAACCGAAAATGAGGTGATCGAGGTCTTGGAACAATTGGAAAAAGATGAAATAATTGAATATCACGCCCAGCACAGCGATCTGGAAATTACCTTTTTGGTTCCTAGGGAGGATGAACGAACCATCAATATCTTCGCTAAGAAAATCAAACAAATTCAGCAAGTAAAAAAGGACAATGTAGAAAGTATTTTAAGCTATATTAAGAACAATACCCTATGTAGAAATAGGCAACTGCTAAATTATTTTGGTGAAGCCAGCGAAGAAAACTGTGGAAAATGCGATGTCTGTCTCCAAAAAAATCCTGTGGGAAATGACATTATAAGGATTATTGAACAGGACATATTACAAATCTTATTGGTAAAAAAAGTAAATTCCAGAGGGCTGATAAAACTATTGACCTATAAGGAGAGTTCTGTTATTTTGGCAATACAAAGCTTATTGGAAAATAGGAGAATAAAAGTGAATACGATAAATCAGTACGAAATAATCGAAAGATGAACAAACCACGAATAGTGTTTATGGGCACCCCGGATTTTGCCGTGACCATTTTGGACAAGCTAGTAAAGAGCGACTGTAATATTGTTGGGGTTATTACAGCCCCAGACAAACCTGCCGGCAGGGGACGAAAACTACACGAATCTGCAGTTAAGATCTATGCCCAGGAACACCATCTAAAAATTTTCCAACCTACCAATTTAAAGGACACTGTTTTTATTAAGGAATTGGAAGGATTGCAGCCAGACCTACAGATTGTGGTAGCTTTTAGAATGTTGCCCAAAGTAGTATGGGGCATGCCTCGTCTAGGGACCTTTAACCTACATGCTTCCCTCCTTCCCCAATACCGCGGGGCGGCTCCCATCAATTGGGCCATTATAAATGGAGAACAAGAAACTGGGGTAACTACCTTCTTTATTGATGACAAGATCGATACTGGTGAAATTTTACTTCAAACGAAAACAACAATTTCCGATACCGATACGGCAGGCAGCTTACATGATAAGTTGATGTACTTAGGGGCCGATCTGGTTTTGGAAACCATAAATAAAATTGAAAGTAAGGAAATAGTACCTTCCAAACAGCAGGAAGAGGCCCCGTTAAAGGAAGCACACAAACTTCATAAAGAGACCTGTGAAATTGACTGGCAACAGAATATCCCTACAATTTACAATTTTATTAGAGGGCTTAGCCCTTATCCCACCGCTTGGACCATTTTGTACAATGGGGAAGAGGAATTGTTCCTTAAGATATATTTGGCCAAGAAGGATTTGGAACCACATCGATTAAAGGTTGGGAGCATTGTTGCCACAAAAAAAGAACTAAAGGTGGCCGTAATGGGAGGCTTTATTAATTTACTGGAAATTCAATTGCCCGGTAAAAGAAAAATGGCCACCAAAGAGGTATTAAATGGACTTAAATTAACAAAAAATGCCTATGTTGGGTAAACCCCCATGTTCATTGGGGGTACGGTGAAACGTAAAAAACGTCCTACTTTATCAACAAACGTTTCAAGTTATCAACAAAAATGCGGATTTCCCCTTATTTTACTTGCGTTAATGGCAAATCCGTATAAATTTGTTGAAGAATTAATTATAATTAATAACACTTAATTTATCGAAATTATGAACAAAACAGAATTAATCGATGCAATGGCAGCTGATGCTGGCATTACTAAAGCCGCAGCTAAAAAGGCATTGGAATCTTTCCTAGGAAACGTTGAAGGTTCTCTAAAAAAAGGTGGTAGAGTATCTCTAGTAGGTTTCGGATCTTGGTCTGTATCTAAAAGAAATGCAAGAGAAGGTAGAAACCCATCAACTGGGAAAACTATCCAAATTGCAGCTAAAAATGTAGTGAAGTTTAAGGCAGGTGCTGATTTGAGCGGTGCAGTAAACTAGTCATAATTTATTATACATTGAAAGCACTTCTCTATCGGGAAGTGCTTTTTTTGTACAAACGCTTTTCAGATTAATAGATTTGTTATATTTTAGAGATACAAGAACAAATTATATGGTTGCTGAAAAGCCAAAAAAAGGCAAATTACTTATTGCCGAGCCTACCCTATCTGGTGATGTTTCTTTTAACCGGTCTATAGTCCTGTTGGCGGAACATAACGAGGAAGGGTCTGTTGGTTTTATCCTCAACAAGCCTTTGGATTACAATATTAACGACCTGGTTACCGAAATAGATATCCCTTTTCAAGTGTATAATGGCGGTCCGGTAGAACAGGACAATCTTTATTTTATACATAAGGTACCGGAATTAATAGTAAATAGTATTGAGATTTCCGATGGTATTTACTGGGGCGGAGATTTTGGGTCTATTGTAGACCTTATCAATAATAAAATCATTTCTGAAAATGATATTCGATTCTTTCTGGGATATTCCGGTTGGTCCTCGTTTCAATTGGATGAGGAATTAACCTCCAAATCGTGGGTGGTTGTGAAGAATGTCTATGAAAGTGATATCATACAAAAATCGTCCAATGCTTTCTGGAAAGAAAAAATGATGGAATTGGGGGGCAATTATGTAATCTGGTCCAATGCCCCGGAAAACCCCAGTCTAAACTAAGAATATTTAGTTGAGCCTTGCTGCGGCATTTAGCTTGCCCAAGAGATCGGCAGCCACTGTAGTACCGTATTCCTTTTTTCTATATTTTGTAATGGGTTGTATACCTCTAATGGCGTTGGTAATGAACAATTCGTCCGCTTTCTGCAACTCGAAGGGCGAGATAAAAGCTTCCTCAAAATTATAGTTATTCAACGAGCCTAAAATTCCAATCAACTTCTTTCTCACAATTCCATTTAAACAACCGTCCTTTAAAGATGGAGTCTTTATAAGTTGATCCCTTACCAAAAAGAGATTGCCATTCAAAGCTTCTACTACCTTTTTTTCATTATTGAGCAGCAGACAATTCTGATAACCGTTTTCGGCCGCGTAAATGCTCCCTACCACATTGATCGCCTTATTATTGGTCTTTAAAGTGGAAAGCATATCCGGATTCACATAAAAATCTTTAAAAAGCTCTACCTCGTACGCCTCCTGGTTTAGGGTATAGAACGGGGAATCCAATTCATTCGTCTCTATAATGTAGGATACCTCATTGGATTGGGGCAGATAAAGTCCACCATTATTTCTAAACACGGTGAATCGCACCCGGGCCGGTTTTTCCAATAAAGCATTGGCGTTTACGGCTGTCAATATCTCTTCCTCCAAAAATTCCATGGTAAAATTCATAGGAATTTCCATTCTTAAAATCCGCATGGACGCCATAAGGCGAAGGTAATGATCCTCCCAAAAGAAAATTTTACCATTGACTACCCTAATGGACTCAAAAAGGGCATCACCATAACGGAGTCCCCTATTTTCGTGATTTAGGTAAAATGTATTCTTAGAAAGTAGGTTTCCGTTAAAATTAACCATAAAAAAAGCCTTGAAAAAATCAAGGCCAAAGGTACGTTTTATTCCCTTAATGCCTTATGCGGAACCCAAAACTTGTTTTAAGCTGGATACTTGGTTCTCCCATAGCATTTTGGATTCCTCCACTTCGTCCTCATCCGCAAAATCTGTAATAAACAGGGACACGTCTTTGGTTATCTCGTCTACGATGATACGCATTTCAAAAAAACTGTCATCTTCTTCGGCTACCCATGTAAATTTCACAAATTCATCGCTCTTGCGTTTTAATAATTTTGCCTGCTCTTCGGAGCCATCCCAAATAAAGTTGAACATTTCACCTCTGGAATTTACGTTGTCCGCGAACCATTCCGAAAGCCCTGAGGGGGTAGATATATATTGATATAATAGTTGTGGGGAAGATTGAATTACAAATTCAACTTCATATTTAATTTTATCGCTCATTCTTAATAGTGTTTATGGTGGACAATATATATATTTATAAATGATAAAAAAATAAAACCGTGATAATATTTTTAGTGATCTAATTTGGAAAGGACCGAAAATTAACTTTATATTTGCACCCGTTTAAAACGGCACGGCGAGGTAGCTCAGTTGGTTAGAGCGTCGGATTCATAACCCGGAGGTCGGGGGATCGTGCCCCCCTCTCGCTACCAGTAAAATCAAGTAATCCAGGAGTTTAAGCTCCTGGATTTTTTGTTAGGTACAACATAGGTACAACATTTTAAAGTTTACTTTCAAAATATTGCTTTCACTTCAAAAAGACCTATCACCAATTGTTTGACTCTCATTTTTCTAATAGATTGGTATTACACCTAGTTTTATTTGTAGGATTATGCCCAAAACCTATTTGGATGAGTCGATCAAAAAGAACCGTTTGCGCCGAATTATAATATGAATAGGAAACTAGATTCTTAAAATCGAGTCCTTTGTATTTAAATTAATTTCGATTTTTTAGCTGATGCTACCGGATTCAAAGCTGGACATATAGAAAATATTCTACACGTTCTAAACCGCTATACCTTGATTTTATTTCCTGATAAATCGGAATATTGTGGATAGGCAGACAAAACCATTTTGCTGGCCTCTAAATGCTTTAAAATAAGTTTCTGCTAGTTACTAGAATCTTATGTCTGGAAGAAAGTGATTACTTAGTGGATTTGTTTTTTAATTTCAAGCGCAGCTCCACTCTAAACAACAAACCTATTTGATAACTTTTGCCGAGTGAAAAACTGAATATGTGTAAAAAAAGTTGACTGTTGACAGCCAATATCAAGCACAATAATCAGCAATGAGTTAAATTCTAAATGCAATGAATTTTATCTTACAAAAGATTAACCTCAAAATTTATCTTTAAGGGCAAGATTTAAAACTATACAGTCTTATTGGATTCAAAACTTTTGGTCCGGTCCATAAATTATTTGGATTAAGTTTATTAGTGAAAGACTATCCGACAATCTGAATATTTCTTATATTAGTGTACTTACAATCCTACAATCCAATGTGTTATTTGTACAATAAGCGAAAAAAATTAATAGGTTGATTTTATGTGGAAAAAGGTATTTAAAATTTTCGCAATACTTTATTTTCCTCTTTTAATATTTTCCTTGGTCCTATTCATCTATCAAAAAAACGTACAAATAAAAAATTTCTCGTTGTTACAAGAGCGTGAAACAATTATGAAGAGAAAATCTTTTATAGATCTTTTTCAGGCACCCATACAAAATGCCAACTATTGGTCAAAACTGAAGTTTCCAAAAGACTTTGACCCGTTGAATACCCATAGGGCCTTCATGGAACCATACCTTGAAATTATTAAGGGAATTACCCATTACGATCAGTTTCGATTTCTTGACTTAAATGGTAAAGAATTTTTTCGTGTGCAGCGGAAAGGAATCGATTCTTTAGAATTTGGTGAATTGCAGAACAAAAGTAGCCGCACTTATTTTAAAGAGGGGATTGGCCTTAAGTACGGGCAACTTTACCTATCTCAAATTAATTTGAACAGGGAAAATGGTAAAATTGAAAAACCATACAAACCTGTTATTCGGGCAGTGCAACCCATTTTTGATGGCAATAAAAAAAAGATAGGTGTTGTGGTCATCAATTATAAAATGGATCGAATTCTTAACCAACTAAGAACCAACATAGTTGATAATAATTTCTATCTACTGGATGATAACTTGAATATAATTACCTCCAATACCTATATAAACCAAATTCCATTTGAAATATCGGATTCAGTAGTTCCTCTGAACCAAAAATATGGTCTTTCCGGCCAGTTATTTAAAAAGGATACCACCTTTTTGAGCAATGATCATATATGGTCTGTTCAAACGTTAAGTCTGAATGAGGTGTTGGATTTTGGTTCTGATACACAATTAGAAATAGTTGCTCCTTACAATTGGAAAGTTGTTCAAGAATTACCTCCAAAATTTTTACTCGCCAATTTAAAGTTCCTTTATTTTGGTATCGGTATTTTCAATTTTATAACTATTACTATGCTATTGACCATAGCTTACTTTTTTGTAAATAGCAGACGACAAAGAGAAAAGTATGTCAATGAATTGGAAACAAAGAATGCGCTGCTCTACAAAAAAAGAAATCTATTGGACAAACACAACGAGCAAATTTCCAATATAAATAGTCGATTAACGATCAGAAACAAGCAATTAAGTGAATTTAATTATTTGGTTTCGCATAACCTTAAAGCTCCCGTAACAAGTATGTCATTGATTGTATCAATGATCAACAAAGAACAGGACCCCCAAAAAAAAATAAATGAACTTCTTCCAAAACTAAGTCAAATTGCCGAAAGTATTACGGAACTCACCAAAGATATGGGTGAGTATGTATCCATTATAGATGATAGAAAGGTTAAGGTCGAGGAAGTTGATATTTTAACTTTGATAAATGAGGTCAAAAAGGATTTCTCCAAAACGCTATTGGATTCAAATGATTTTAAAATATCGCTCATTTTATCAGCTTGGCAGGATGTACACTTCTCAAGATTTTACTTAAAGAGCATAATAAATAACCTTATATCCAACGCCATAGAATATCGGCGGGATGGGGTATCATCCTATATCCATTTTGAAACTTTTATTGAAAATGATAAAAAAGTGCTCGTGATAAAGGACAATGGTATAGGAATCAATCTAAATAGACATGGTGAGAATGTATTTAAGCTGTATAAAAGATTTCATAGAAATATTTCAGGTAAAGGTATTGGTCTTTTTTTAGTTAAATCCCAATTAGAAGCTCTAGATGCAACTATAACTATTGAAAGTAAAGAGAATATAGGTACTACCTTTAAAATATATTTTTAGTTTTTATAAAAAAATCCTTCCGAAAAGCGACGGAAGGATCAAATCTTCTAATTCTTAATTCTATTAAATCCTTCAAAAAGAGAATCCAGTAATTAATCTGTACCCAAATGCATATAGGACTACTATAAACATAGCAAAACTGAACCATGAAAAAGCTTTGAAATAGCTTTTTACCAGCCAACTTCCCAGCTGCTTAAATCCATTGAGATATATTTCTTTAAAAAGTAAAATTGTTTCCATACCAAATTGTTTAGGGGTTTGGATGCAAAGGTATCGCAGTAATTTACCTTGAACTTTCTTTTTCTACAAGATGTCAATAAATACGGTTTAATGAAGAAAAATAAATATTCATCAAGAATTATGGCACTTCAACGAATTCATATCTGCATTTTATGCATTTTCAGGGAAGCCTATGAAATTACAATAAACTTTGGATGAAATGAATTGAAAGAACACTGCTATGCAAGAGCATAACGATCTTGCAATTCTCAAATGTACAGTTTTGAAAAACGATTCGTTTATTACTTTTTTGAATGAAGAATCTTTTCCATAATGCTTTTGGAAAGTGGTTTGTCAAAATGCCCTTTTATCATGGGGTGCTCCTTAGCCCTTGTCCGGTCTTTCGAATTTGAAAAGGCGGATAGAATATAGATGTCCGTTTTTTGTAAAACATTGCTGCCAATCTTTATTGTATCAAGAAATTCCCAACCGTCCATGCCGTTCATGACCAAATCTAGAAATATTAAATCCGGCACATCCTCTTTATTAATTACAGGATGGGCAAACATGTTCAAAACTTCTTCCGCAGTATCACAAACTATAGTCCTGCAATTAGAAATTGATTGTTCTATGCAATATCTTGACGCGAATTGCGACACTAAGTCGTCATCTATAATGCAAACTTTCAATTCCATTTTTGAGAAATTTAATAGTTGTAAATATGAGAAAGAATTATCAATTAATTATATAATCTAACTGGTAAACGTTCAAAAGGTCCATATTCTCGCTGTAACAAGAAAGCTTCATAAATGAGGTGCGTCTAACAGAACTTTGTTCTTTTTATTCTTTATCCGGTGTTTTAGTCATCCATTTTTAACAACCTTTAAATACCTAGTTCGGTGTAATTGCTACTTGATTTATCATAGTTACAAAACGAACGTAATTATCTGGCAATTACCAGTCTATTCAATTTCCTTCCCCGCTCGTCCACTATTACCATTAAGATGGTTACAAATTCAAAGTTGGAATGTGAAAATAGGTTATTTCTGACATCTACGGTATTTGAAAATTGCAGTTCCATTCTACTATTTTTCACATAGAATAGCAAAAATGTTCAAGATTTTTAAAATCTAATAATAAAAATAGTTAACAGGGAAAAAGCATATTCAAAGAAATCAATATGTTCTTAACAAGTCACCTCTACAATAAGAGGTTTAGGATTGCAATTGAAGAACAGTCACAAATTTAGGTAAGGAAGGGCATTAATTAATCATAAATGGACTCGACCAAACTCCTAAACAATCACTACCTGTATCTACGCAACATTTTAGGTGCCGTTCACATCATTTTGACAGGCTGAAATGGCTATTTAAGTAAATTGGCCGTGATTTAAACCCCGAATATACCTATCATGAAATTAAGATGTATAATTGTAGACGATTCCTCTATGCAGCGAATCGCCGTAGCAAGATTAGTGAACAATCATCCAAACCTGGCTATGGTAGCCGAGTTCAGCAATGCCATTGAAGCAAAAAGCGGTATCAAAAATAATGACATCGACCTTATTTTCCTAGATGTAGAAATGCCGATCATCAGTGGTTTCGATCTTTTGGAATCCTTGGACAACCCTCCACAGGTAATTTTGATTACAGGCAATCCTGATTATGCCCTTAAGGCTTTTGATTATGACATAACGGATTACCTATACAAACCTATATCTTTATCCCGTTTTGATGCCTCTGTAAAAAGAGCTGTGGCCAAATACGAGCAGATTCATAAGTCAAATGAGGAAGAAGAATATATCTTCGTGAAAAGTAACCTAAAAAAACGCAAGGTAGTACTAAACGATATTAAATGGATCGAAGCTCTTGGTGATTATGTTAAATTGGTGACCAATGAAGGTAATATCGTTATACTTTCTACTATGAAATCTTTTGAAAAACAGTTGCCAGGGGATAAATTCCTAAGGATACACAAATCCTATATCGTGAATTTGGAAAAAATTGAAAAATTTAACAGTAAAATTGTTCAAGTAGCTGGAACACAAGTACCATTGAGCCGAAACAAAAAAACCGAATTGGCTGATGCACTTTATAATGTTTAAAGATTATTCAAGGAATTTAGATTCCCAACACGATAGCTTTAAGAAGCTCTCGTGTTCATGTTATAGATATTTATGAAAATACTTATTATAGAGATAAAATCTAATAATTAGGTTAAGCCATAATCAAAATTAGTTATTTTATATTTTTAGATCGAGCTCCTGATACTGGCAACAGTCAACATAGATATCCTATTTAAATTATAAACAGTGGTATAACCATGATATATAAAATCACTTTTGGCATACACCAATCCCTTTGCCACTCCTTTGAAAATTGCTTAGAAGCTATCCAGTCGTTTTTCCCCTATCTACAAAAAAAACCAGTTGGGCACTAGGTAATATCTGATTCTAACATCTGTTATTTTATATTTAATAAAATAAGATTTTAGGAGTAGACCCCTTAATACTTTTTTTTAGGGGTATAACTATACTTAAATTTAGAATATTGAATCCACCACTTTCTTTTACTCCACTCCATCTTTGATGGTGTTTGATTCAATTAAATGGCTATAAATATTCTTCTTTAGATTGAATGAAAGTATTGGATCTATTTTGTTCCTATTCTTCAGTATCTCATAGTGTAGATGGTATCCTGTGGAACTTCCTGTGCTACCCACCGTGCCAATCATTTCGTGCTGTTTTACTGTTTGCCCCTTTCGCACAAGCACCTTGTTCAGGTGTCCATACAATGTTTGAAAACCAAAGCGATGTTTAATGATAATATGTGTACCATAGCCTTTTTTGGAATATAGGATATTCAGGATAGTACCTGATGCCGATGAATAAACATATTTTCCACGCGCGGTGGCCAGATCGATTCCATAATGTTTCTTCTCTTTATCTGAAATTGGATGGACACGAATGCCATAGTTACTTGAAATGGAATAATTGCCTTTCTCCAAAGGGACAGCAGAAGGAAACTGCTCTAATAACTTCGGTCGGAACTGAAGGTATGTCTCCAATGAGCTTATATAAGAGTAATCGGGTATTTGGTATAGAAAACCAACTATTTTTTCTTCGATGGTCAGTAACAATTGATCACGCTCCCTTTCTATAAGGTCCACATCCGCAGAGCTTGATACCAGATTCATTTTAAGGCGTTCCTCATAAAGCTCCATTGTGATTGTGTTGTCCTGAAGTCGTTGTGCTGAATTATAAGGACAGTGCCATATTATAAAGAACAGGCACATAATGATTAAAAAAAGAAAATAGGCGAATTCTTTTTTTCCAAAGGTTTTAGCTGACTTTGGTTTGGTGACACCCACTTTTTTCCTCCAAAAAATTGTAGATTCAAAAAAAATCATATATTTGTATTTATAAACAAAATTACTATTTATATACAAATAAACAAATTTTCAGAATAAGATGAACAACTGGCTTATAGAAGACCACCTAATACACCTTCCAAATCTCTTTGAACATTTGGGGTACCGAGTTGTGCAATCCGAAAATACCCACCTTATACTTAAGAACGGTGGTGAGCACTATGTGATCATAAATACCGAAAAAGGATATTTTTATTATAAGGTGCAACGGCCACAGGAAAAACTATCCGCCTCCGACCTAATTACTGAGCATGTATCAAAAGTTGAAGGAATCGGCAAGGAACTGATATGGGATAAGGTAGATAGCCTATATAACAAAGTATTGGAAACCATAACCCTTCTAATATCCAATAACCCGGAATCCACTCTAAAAATAGTACCAAAGGATTATAATCACTTTCTATCTTACAGGTCACCACTCCAAGATACTTCCAAAGACCTATATCATGGTGTGGAAAGCTCTATTCCCTTTTCGGGGCGTGTTTTCCAAAATCATGAAGGTGGTCCGCTATTTCCTTTGTTCAATCTGCAGAACGAGGTCTGCGGATATTTCCTAGATACGGACAAAGAAGTAGTGCCTTATAAAGAGTCAGCTATAAAACACTCCCTTTGGTACTCCAATATTCCAAAGAGAATAGAGGGCCTTTTTCTTTTTAAAGATCCTAAGGAAGCTTTGGCATTCCATAAAAAATTCCAATTAAAAAATGTAGTATACATGGCATTGGGAGCGATAAATTCCCAGACGACCGATATACTTTTCCAGATACAAAGGCTAACGAAAGTGGACAAACTCTTTTTAAGCTTCACGGGAAATAAAAAAATAGAGGGCTATTTGCGGGACCTCCATTTTATATCATATACAAAGGATTCCGATTTTAATTTGACCTTGACCGATAGGGATATACTTTTACGCTTCCCCATGGGAAAGGAAAAATCCTTCTCCCGCTTTTACGACCATACCAGACGCTTTAACCAAGACTTGGCCCAAAGCTTTTTGAATTTCAACAAAATCATAGACCAAAACAGGCTGAACAAATACAGTATTCTGGTTTCCAAGGATAATGAAGACATTAAAGTCCGTTTACCCATTGAATCCAACGCCATTAAATTATTGGTGTGGTCGTATTACAAAAACTATCTGAACAAGACGATAGATATTCTAAAGCCAAAGTCTGACAATTGGTATACTGAATGGGAAAATTCTCAAAATCAAGTTAATGAAAGGAAGGAGGTACAATTGAAAGAATATAGGATTGCCCTATAAAATGGAAAAAGGGCGCTCCCGCCCTCTTTCCTTCAAATTCCGTAACTCACAAATCACTCCTGATTCGAAAGTTATTCAAAAGTAACAAATTCAAATTCCGTAACAATTAAAAATCACTCAAAAATGGAAAATCAAGTAGAAAACACGATTCAAAAAGTATTCGTTAATGTCAATCAAGTTTGGCAAAAGGCTGAAGCGATATCTATGGACGATAAAACCTTCAAAATAAAAGCAGGTAATAATCCATCCTTTGAAATGTTGAAGGACAGCAGAAATGTGGAAGTCCAAAAAAACAAGGACCAACAATTTGCCGAGGCCGATGTAAAAAGACGTTTGGAAGGCGCTTACATAAGTTTTGAGAAGTTGGAACCCAACATTCAAGAGTCGATTCTAGAAGGTAGGGAGCAGTTGATCGAGACAACATACATCAATGATGGCAAATTAAAGGAAACGGTCAAGATGGTCCAAATGCTATATAACTCCACTTACGGGTCCAGATTGGATGTACAGATCAAACGTAAGGAACAGATTAAACTTGAAGATGCCAATGCCTTTCAATATCAATTTACCAAGGATGAATACCATGCCATGGTACAAGAAGGCAAGACCGTTCAGTTCACAGGAACATCCTTGAGCGGCGATACCTTCCAAAAACTGGCCTATTACGAGCCAAAACTGAACGATATCCGTACAAAATCGGCTGTGTCTGCAAATATGTATGTTCTGGGCCAAATATTGACCAAACAACAGGCAGACAATTTGAACAAAGGTGAAGAAGTGAAGATCACCATTCGAAAGACACAAAAAGGACCTTTGACCTATATGGTTCGATGGAATGCTAAAAACCAACGTTTTCTTTACAAAAATTTGGACAAAACTAATTTTTTGGATAAAGAGGCCAAGGAGCACAAAACCATTGACGGCGAAAAAAAAAAGAAACAGCCTAAAAACGCCATAAGCATGTAACTCAGTTTATACTAATTCAAGCAAATGGCCGACACGCCAAGCATGTCGGCCATTTTACATCCTTCCTATGCAAAGTTCTAATTACATAGATGACCCTGAATATTATAAAAGATTGATTTCAAAAATCAATACTGAGGCCAATTTTCCGACGTACTTATATCAAAATGGATACAAATTGATTAAGAAAAGTGCAGGTTCTATGGAATTCAAGAATGACAGAGACCGCATTGTTCTACAAATTGCCAGAGAGCCGGTAACCTATTTCAACCGAAACGATTCCCAGGACAAAGGCCTTTTCTTTGGGTTTTTGATGCGGAGGAACGCGAATTTTTACCAGGCCGTGCAAGCCGGACTAGAAATTGTGAACTGGACTGGTTATATTGGAAATATACCTATGGAAGTTAGAGATACCAATACCGTGAGAAAATCCTTGGAGGATAATTTTACCATTGTTCCATTACGGAATTCAAGTTATCTAAGGCTACAACGGGGTATTTCCAAGACAACTTTAAACAGCCCTATATTTAAGGGCCGTATTTATAATGCGTATCCCACTGTGGAAAATGGCTATCAGTTCGCCAATATTGCTTTTCCAAAGTACGATTTGGAAGGCTATCCCCAAAATTATATCCTCTACAATAAAACATATAAGAGCAGTAGAGACAATAAAATTAAAAAGTTTCGCCTCGTACTGAACCAAAAGGATCATTTTCTATTTCATTCAAGTCCCATCAAGAATCCATACAAAATTGTAGTCGGGGAAAGTGGCATAGACCTCCTCTCCTACCATGAACTACATGGTAGTCCAGATAATTTTTATGTATCCTTTAGTGGCAACGTTTATCAAAAAAAGTTAGATTTCTTCGGTCAACTAACCGAACCTTACCTTAAGACAAACAGTGTATCCATGATATCCATAATGGACAATGATATCAAAGGTTTCGAGTTTGACCTAAAGTTGTTTAGCAGCCTTATCAACCGTTTTAATCCAAATGTATATTTGGAAAGTTCATATAGCCACGGAAATGTAAGGCTAACCATTAACAACACCTCAGAAGTCGGGGTTCAATTGACCAATCATATCACCTTGCTGGAGGAAAAATTAACGTCCCAACTAGAATGGGATAAACTTATGTCGAATTCTATCGAATGGATAAAATATAAAGACAAGATTGTATTGGAATTTTCCTTATCTGAAATCATAAATAACGATCAGCCTGAAAGAGTAAAAAATCTGTTCAAATCCTTGATAGAAACCATTACCGATTTTTATCTACCGTTCCCAATCACTATCCATAAATCAAAAGGCAAGGATTGGAACGATGACCTAAGGGATTCCAAGAAGGTGAAATATGTTAAAATGGGGACTGTAAGCGCAGATGTTATGGTCATCGGTGATCAAATTGAATTGAAAACAACCAAAGGGCCTGAAGGCGCACCTAACCTTGGTATCATAAAATCAATAAATAGCAACAGCGTGGAATGCGATTTTGGATTGAAATTTAGCTATACCATTCCCTTTTCTGAAATCAGGGCGCATTTAAAGAAAAATGCTCCCCTTACTCCTGAAAAAATGAAAGGGGAAATAAAGAATAACAATAACTTACAAAACTCGATAGAATGATTCTCATGAGCTCCATAATAGAAGAATTAAGGGGCAATCTATGCTAAGTAAATTATAACCACTCAATTTCATAATGAACGACAAGAATCTGGCATTCTCGGCCATGCTACTTTCGGTAACCTTTTTTGCTATTATAGGCTTTATTTCCTATTACCCGATCGTGCAATATCTGGAATGTGATTCACAACTTTCACAAATCATACATGATTTCCTTATTCGATTTAAGCCTTTGCAAAAGCCCTTACCCGGAAGAACAATGTTATTGATGTTCATTTTAGGTTCGGTAATGCTATATAATCCCAGAAAAAAAGAGGGCAAATCATTTTTGACCGGCCTAACGTATTTTGGAATTGGCTGTGTACTGTTATTTATAACAGGATATTTTAAACCTTCCCAAATCAGTTTGCTCTGGTACTCTTTGATTTTATATAATATCGGTTTCCTATTTTCTGTTTCTGGTTCGGTACATCTTTTCCAGGTGATGGACTTTGTCAATGATGCCGAGGATGACCCTTTTAACGATCGGAACGAAACATTTCAGCAGATGGAAGAACGCATAGATACCAAGTATTCCGTAAACATTCCCTATGAATACCATTACCAAGGGCAACTAAGGAAAGGGTGGATAAATTTTGTCAACTTGTTCCGGGCCTTATTGGTTATAGGTACACCAGGTAGTGGAAAATCCTTTGCGCTGATCGAAGAGATTATAGAGCAAATGATAGAAAAGAACTTTACGCTATTGATTTATGATTTTAAGTTCGATACGCTTAGTAAGGTGGCCTACAACTATTGGCGCAGAAAAAAGGAGCGCACAAACGATGTTCAAGAAAAATCCAAACTACCCGAGTTTTATACCTTGAGTTTTGACAATATAGAAAAATCGCATCGCTGTAACCCTATCGACCCATATTTAATGCGAAACCAGACCGATGCCGCAGATGCTGCTACAATTATCATGAAAAATCTGAATAAAGATTGGATAAAGCGCAGTGATTTTTTTTCAAAAAGTGCCATTAGTTTTGTTTCGGGGCTGATCTGGTACTTGAAGAAAAAATCCGAGGAGACGGGTGAGAATATCTGCACTTTGCCACATGTCATAACGTTATCTACAATAAACATTGAATACTTGTTGGAAATTATGATGAGGGAAGTAGAAGTCCGCAGTCTGATGATTCCGTTCAAGGATGCCATGGAGCGGCAAGCAGGCCAGCAGCTGGCCGGTCAGACCGCAAGCGCTCAGATATCCCTTTCCATGCTGGCCAGCAAGGAAATCTATTATATCATGACAGGCAACGATTTTCGTTTGGACATCAATAACCCGCAAAAACCTAAAATAGTCTGTATTCAAAATAATCCGGACCGTTCTGAAATCTATGCCGCTCCAATAGGACTCTATATTAATAAAATTTTGCAAGTGGTAAATAAACCTGGCTGTAGGCCTTTGGGTCTTATCCTGGATGAACTCCCAACCGTTTTCATTATGGGACTTCGCAAGATAATCGATACCGGAAGATCTCATTATGTGGCCACCGTGTTGGGTATACAAAGCATTACACAATTGATTGCCGACTATGGCAGAGAACTGGCAGAGGTCATCTTTGACAACTGCTCCAATGTGTTCAGTGGAGCTGCAAAAGGGGAAACGGCCCGAAGAATCAGTGAGATATTTGGACGTATCCATCAAGGAAAAAAAAGCAAGGCAATTTCCAACAACGACACCACTGTAAATTTCAGTACCATTCTTTCGGAATTGTTGCCAAAAAGCAAGATTACTAGTATGTCTACAGGCCATTTTGGGGGCATTGTCGCAGATACCTTTGAAAACCCTATTGAACAAAAACTGTGTTTTGGGTTGTTAAAACCCAATATGGAATCCAAAAAAATTCAAGGGAAATACGAAATGCCAGTGCATAACAAATTTAAAAGTGCAAATCATCAGGAACTAGTGGATTCGAAGATGAAACTGATTCACAGCCTTGACTTTTTTGATGTTGTACGGAACCTCGATTTTGGTCAAACAAATTATTTGGAATTTTATACCACTTACATTAAGGAGTTTGCAGCTGAACAATACGATAATCATATAAAGCAAATTCAATTTGTCCCTTTGGCCCATGAGCTAAAATTGTTCGACCATCTACAAAAGTTGGAGGAATTGACAAAGAATCATTCCGACCATACCGAAAATATACAGCATTATATTGCCAACCTGGTAGATCGCATGTATATAGACAAGGAAATAGATAGGATTCTGGATGCTAATTTTTTAAAGGTGATCAAAGATATCAATGAGCTTGTTGAACGGGAATATGTTCATTGTACTGGAAATAAACCAAAGTTGGCTATTTTTGACGAACACAAAATTGGCGATAAAATAGCGGGATCTCTGGAAAAGGACGAGGTCATTGCAAAAGATTTTATGAAGAAATACCGCAGTAAATCCAGCAGGGAGTTGGCAGATGCCTTTCGTAGGCAATATGAAACACCTACTTTTGAAAGTGTTTCTGCGGTTAACCAAACAGATGTATTTAATGATTCTTTGGAAAGTTTGGAAACCTTATTGTCCAGCTATCCTATAGAAATGAACAAGGAATAATCTATATTTAAAATTAAAAACATGAAAGATATTGACGAGATGATGAGAGCCTCCACTGAGGATTTTGCATACATCAGCGAACGATTAAGAATGATTCGCGAAGAACTGATCGAAAAGGATACCGGCAATAAACGTTCAAGCGAGTTTTCTATTAAATCGATTACCGAACGTTTTGATATGGACTATAATACCTTGGTCAATGTAGAACGGGGGGCCATATCACTGACCACCATAAAATTGGTTTTATATTATTACTCATTGGGCTATAATCCGGCATGGATTCTTACGGAGGATAACGAATTCATTCCAAAGGACAATATAGGGGAGAATATTGTCTACCAGACCGATGTTCAAGAGGAATACAAGGATTTGGAATCTGCCATTGTTAATGCCCTTACGGAGTTTAAGAAGAAGATTTAAAAATAGATGCGTGAATAGGGTTAGCAGAAGGGTTCGAATCCTACTTTTTTAAAGGATAACTGAAAATCAATCAGTTACAGGCTTAATACCCAAACAAAAAAATATAGTAGGAATAGGTGTTTTTTTACTTTATATAAAATCATAAAATTTCCACCGATAAATTTCGTAGTTTCTCTTTTGTTTCATCACTTATGACTTCTACACAAGCAATGCATAATAATTGACGTGCTCTACTAAATGCAACGTATCCAAGCCTAGGATAGTCGCTAGTAGTATTCCCTTCGTGTTCATCTCTCCTTTTTGTATTGGTTTCCAACCAAAGTTTTAATTCTATTTCATTTTTTGCTACTGCAAGCACCGCTTCTGATTCTAACCCTTTGAATTTATGGATATTGGAAACCATGACTGCATCTTTTAATGACTTTGGAGCTACTGATTGGCGGAGGTTATCAACTTCAATAGGTATTTCATTATTTATAGTCAGGTCAAAATTACTTTTTAGAAAACTTGCAAAACTATTTTCATTTTCAATAATATCATTTCTAATTGCGCGAGCAACCTTTACAGCCATAACTTTTAAGTCGAATGGAGTTTTGCCATACTTTTCACAAAACATATTCTGATTCATATTTAATGAAGTGAGTATGGTGTCTTTGATTTCATTAATCATAGATGGCTTAGAACTTCTCACTGGAGATATTATATTATTATCCAGAGCCATGGAGGCTTTATTGATGACTGCATTATTTTTTGCTATTATCGCTATATCATTTTTCGTGATATTCAACTTGTTACATAACTCAAAGAACTGAGGCAACATTAAAGTAATGTCCGCAGCTTGAGAAATAAACTTAACAGGTTCTCCTGCTTTTACATTATAGCTGGTCTGTTCAAAAGTTTCATCTTGATAAGCTCTTTTGCTGAAATGATTAATAAAGTTTACTATAGCCCCATTTGACCTTCTATTAGTTTTGTTAAGGGTCACGTCGTATACATTAGTCCTAGATGCCTTTAATATTGGTATGTTTTTAAAAGCTTTTTTTGCTGCACTGAAGCTTTGAATATATTGCTCTGGATCGCCAACACAATAAATTATTGTCTTCTTTTGCTTTCTTAAGTTTTCGATTATACCAAACATTTTATTATCTGAATCTTGAAATTCATCTACAAATAGATACTGTAGTCTATTTGCAACCAAATGCTTAACCCTTAAATTCTCAAAACACTTTTCGGACAGATTTAAAGTTTGGTCAAATGTCACAAAACCCATTTTATGCATGGATTCTGTAACTCTTTTTTTGTGAAAGTTTTTTTCTTTGAAGTCAATTTTTGTTCCGAACATTCTATCAATAACATCATCCATACCGCATTGAATAAAATGGAGTTCCTCATTTACATCGTTATGAATAAGGCCTGAATAAGGTATCACTATATAACGATTGAGAAAGGAATGGATAGTACCTATGAAAACGTTAGGTGGTATTAGAATCTTATCTCCTAATCGTCTTTTTATATTATTGGTGGCAGAGTTGGTATACGTAACAATTGCCATATGTCGGTTAGGTTTTAAATCTGATATTGAAGAAATAATTTCATCGACCATTCCGTGAGTTTTTCCAGCTCCTGGACCTGCAATCACTAATTTTGGTTTAGGAACTTTCATTGTTTTGTTGCAATTGTCGGATTTAAAAATGTTATTCCATTCTTAATATACTCAGGAATAATAAAGCCTCCCCAGGACTCAGAAAGTAATATAGATAATTGAAGGGCAAACTCACTTTTGTAATCTTCAATAAGCATAAAATATTTTTCAACATCAATTGGTTTTTCTTCTAAGCCATCAACGTAAATTTTACCAGATACTGGTCTTACTACTTTGAGTGCTTCGCATAGAGTTGCCTTCCCATATCCTATTGTATTGCTTGCAATCAAATCTTTTTCAAAAGTACTTTTTTCGGATACCTGTACATTAACCTTTGGGTTTTCAGCATATTTATTTCTTAAGTCAATTGCCCTTTGAGCTGATGATGTTCCAGTGTCACTATCGGTTAAAACAAGGCATTTAATATGAAAACCATTTTCAATAATTTTCAAAAAGTTTTTAAAAGCTAAACCATTTACATTTACTACAGAACAAGCCGATTGATCTATAGTGACACCGGTTTGAACCTTATAAAATATAGGCAACAAAAGTTTCTCAGAAATACCTTCTACCAACATCAATCTTCTAGAATAAAAAAGGTTGACATTTTCACTGTCAAGGTACTTTTTAAGATAATTAATCTGCCTGATATCTTTTGCTGTGCTGCCGAAACCCTCAAGAATATAATGAGCCTTTACTTCATTTTTCTCGTAGTGTAATACTACGGTGTTTTCAAAGTCAATTTTTGTAGTTATGTGATTTGAATGAGATGTAATGAGCAGTTGGATGTCTTTTCTGTAAGCTCCTCCTTTCGTTTTTATAAGTTCATCAAAATTACGAGCTAGATGATTTTGTAGGTTAGCGTGGAGATGTGCTTCCGGTTCTTCAATACCAACTATTCTAAAAAAAGTTGAATGTTGTTTTTCTGGGTTTTCAATGAAGGATAGCATTAGGGACATAAATAGTAAATTATTACGTCCCATTCCATTGCGTTCTATTTTAATTGGATTGTCATTATAAATAAGGCTTAACTTACGTAGAAGATCGCTTACATTAGGCATTGAAAAAATTAAATCAACAACGTTGTTTGATTTTTCCGTAGTAAGGGAAATCTTATCTAATTGCTCTGTAATTCTTGTTTTTATACCAACGATAGCAGGATTCAATTCTATTGCATTCTCCAAGCCAACTAGCTGAGTCTTTAGATTTTGATAGTCCTTTTCATCATTTGCATTTAAAATCCTATAAAGTAGCCCATTGTTCCTATTTGCTGAAAGCTCACTTTTTGCATCTCTCAAAGCATCAAGCAGTTCGAACTTCAATTGGTTATGATGATAGCTTAAATAATTTCCTTCTGCTTTTTTTCCTCCATATATGCGATATTGGTATTTAGATATAGGAAAATTAATTAGGTTTAGTAATTCCGTTTCAGACAAAGCAGCAAATTTTTTTTCGCCAATCTCCACCTTAAAGTCATTAATAAATTGCCGTTGTTGTAATATTTCTTCAACAGTATCGAAAGAATTAATAGGTGCAAATGTATATGTTAAGGATGCATCTTCACATTTTTCATTAGTAAACCAGTCAGAAACAATTACCTCTTGCTCAACGGTAAAATCAGTCATTATAGCCTCAATAATTATTTCAGGATAACTAATTTCATCGGCAGGAGTAGCATAATCTAAAATTCCCCTTTTAAGTTTTAATAGTGCTGGATAGTGGAAGTCTGACACCTCTAATACTCTCTTCTTAAAGAATGAGATTTCTTGACTAAATAACAAGCCAAGAGAGTCTAACATATTCGATTTCCCTATGTTATTCTCTCCAATAATTTGAGTAAATGGCTTTAATTTTATCTCAAAAGTTTCAAAGCTCCTATAATTTTTGATTGACAGTTTTGATACGTACATATTTATTCAATTATATTCTCAACAATCCTAATTTCCTCCTCCGTCAACCCATACAATTCATAAACCATCTTGTCTATTTCTATTTCTGTAGTGGCGATTTGCGTTTGTAGTTCTTGTGCTTTTTTCTTGTTCTCCTCAAAAAGTTCCATCCACTCAAATTCATCCTTTTTGGTCAATTCTGGAACAAGTGATAAATCTTCTACTGCTCTTAATTTATTAGTTGCTTTTATGGCTTTGTTGAGTTCTTTTATGAAGTCGCTGAAAGGGAGTTCGTGCCAGTTTTGGAGTTTTTTAGAAAGCCCATTTAATATGTGAGTATGAATTAAGAATTTTATGAAATCTTTTAGACTTTGAAATAGATTATCATTCAAATTATTTAGAATATTTGCTCGATCAAGCATCTTATCTTTTACAGATTTAAAATCTATATGTATCGGAAGATTTTTAATTTCTTTTGATTTAATTTTTGGAAATAATTGGTCAAATTCATTGTTTTCATTTCTATAGTACCAAAAAATAAGTTTAGAATTTATTAATGGAAGTATAGATTTAATTTCGAATTCAGATTCTTTCTGAGGTTTTATTATGTATGCCGATTGGTCTACTACAAAGTCTTCATTGGTATAACAAGCATATAGTCTATTCCTTCCTGGGATTTGTCGCATAAATAGTCTTGGCCCCTTAAAGAATTCGGGGTTTCTTGGTTCTGCAAGCCATGGCCCATAACTTATGTACTCCTCATTCCAATCCAAATAATATGGATTTACATGTTTACCTCGTACTTCTTTAACATAGGTTTCATTGGTTTTATACGTAGAATTAAACCTAGACAACTCTCTATCTTCCTTTGTTTGTGCCGGTTTACCTTTTCCTACCTGATATTCCTTAATACCTCCCATTACGTCAGTTAAGTCTCCAAGTTTTAGAGATGCCTTTTTTATTTTTTGATGTAATTTCATCCCTGTTTCTGATAGAGTTACAGTGAAATTAATATTGAAATTATCATAAAACAGTTTCGGATTGAAATAATTTGACCTCATGAATTGTGTGTTTTCAAGAAAACCAAATTGAGCTACTTCAGCCTTACTATAAAAGATATATATAAGAACTTCTACTGAAGCATCTGGAAAAACCTTTGACCCACATTCAATTATAGTACCGATTGTGCAAAAATCCAATATGTATTTTCTTAGTTTCTTAGAATTTTCATTAGCTAAAAAAGCGTTTGGAAGAATATAAGAAACAATCCCATCCGGTTTCTTTATATTTTCAGCTTGTTCGATAAACAAATGGTATAGATCAAATTGGTTTTCCGCACAAATAAAATTTTTAATTAGCCATTCTTGTTGAATGAAATTGAGGCTTCTTGGCCGAACATAAGGCGGATTCCCGATCACCGCATCAAAACCACCATCAGCAAAAACATCAGGAAACTCATTTTCCCACTTAAACGCTTTGTCACCAGCAACTTTTTTATCATCGATTAAACTGTTCCCACATTTGATATTGCTGCTTAAGTCGTTCAGTTTTCGGCGTGGCTGTGCAGTACGTAACCAAAGGGAAAGTTTGGCGATTTCCACGCTTTCTTCGTTCAGGTCAACTCCATAAATGTTGTTTTCCAGAATTGTATTTTCTATATCTGAGAATTGCAAACCACCCCCCAATATTTTATTTTTCAATTCATCAATATAGCTATGCTCCTTAATCAAAAAATCAAGAGCTTGGTTTAAAAACGCTCCTGAACCACAAGCAGGATCACAAATGGTCAGTTGTAATAACCATTCGCGATATTCATCAAGTATATTGACAAGTTTTGTAATGGTAGTTTTATTACGATTTTTACGACCTTTAAAATATTCCTCTTCGTGGAAGTCTAATGCAATTTTCTTTTCCTCACAAAGCTTGCCTATTGTATTTTCTACTATATACTTGGTAATATACTTTGGTGTATAGAAAACACCATCTTTCTTACGCTTGCTAGTCTGTTTGTCAAAATTATCACCCTCTATCTCTGCGTTAATACTTTCAATTTCATTCAGGGAATTTTCAAAAATGTGCCCAAGTATATTGACATCTACCTGACTTTCAAAATCATAATTAGATAATTTGGTTGTGTATTTGTACAAAAGGTGATTGTCGATTTCCAGTGCATCAAGAAGGTTATCCGGTTTAAACAGCCCGCCGTTGTAAGCGTAGATTTCCGCCCGTTTTTCTGTTCCTCTGCGGCCTATGTCCAGAAAATTGAAATACTGCTTAAAAAGATTGTATAACGGACGTTCATCGCCGAAATCCCAATCATCTTTCCACTTATTTAATATTTGAAGCGTGGAATTAGATGGCAATAACATCCGGTCTTCAGCAAAAAATATAAATAGAAAACGGTCTATCAGTTTTTGTGATTTTTTGAACAAGGTTAATTTTACATTCTTCTCGAGACGTGCAATATCTTCTTGATTTTCAATACCTTCAGTTGCTCCTAATCTGATTTTTACACTTTTAGCATTTCTTTTAACTAAATCACGGTAAAGTTCACGCTTGAAAATTGAGTAATCCTTGTAAAAAGCTTTGGTAATTTCCTCTTCTTTAACAACAGATGCTTCCTTAATTTTAAGTGATGTATTATTAAGAATGCTATCAATATGTAAACATAAATACAGTAGTTTAAATCTATCTTGTGAAAGAGTGAACAAATCAAACTCCTCAAACTCCGTGGCATCGTTGATATAGAAACGTAGCTTTTCAAAATTTGATGTGATTACATAGACGCATCCTTTTTGATTTGCTTTATAATCGAACGCTTGGCGACGAATACTCTCTAGGTCCTTCGTATTGGTTCCTTTTAATTCAATAACTCCAATAGCACTTCCATCCTTTAGAATTGCACCGTCTGCTTTGCGTGCATTCTTTTCGTTTTTAAACTCTGTGGTCAGGTTTGAGTTAGGGTTAGGAAATAACGTATAGCCTAATATATTAACGAATAATTCATTAAGAAATGTTGCTTGATATTGTTCTTCTTTTGCACTTTTGATATTTTCCTGTATCGTAGTGTTCCAGAAGTATTTTTGATACTTTTTATATGCCTTATCGACTGCTGCTTGGTTGAGTAAAGCGAGATGTGATTTAAGTACGGATGTTTGGAATAATGCCATTAACTATTGTAGAGTAATATTGAACGTCTAAAATAGTAAAACTTAATGAGCATTAATACTTTAAACATCTATAGGGTGTTAGTATTTTATTTACAAAATTCAATTTTATTTACTGCACTACTTCCTGCAATTATCTATTTTTCCAAATGTCCCTATTTTTAGCATTCCTTGGATTATGGACTTGATGTGAATCTTCAATAAATGAGGTTCCATAAAGGTATAAATTGCACTCGTACATTTCATTCCTAAATCGACACTAAACACTTAAGAGGCTTCTAAAACAGCCATCAATCTATGGTTGAGATATAATTTTTCCTTTCCTACTTTTTCAGATATTAAAAACCCAGCTTCTTCCAATGCTATTAGATAATTACCAACAGTTTTGGGTGTTCCTAATTTGGCATCGATTAAAAATTGTCTTTTAGTATATGGCAATCTAAATAATATTTCCACAAGCTCTTTAGTATATACTTTTGGCAAGGTTTCTTTAATTTCCGTGGTCATTAATTGCATTAGATCGGTTACGTCCTTTAAACGCTGTAATCCCTTTTTAGCAGTGTATTCTACCATATCGAGCATATATAATATCCACGATTCCCATGCATTATTTTCGGTAACCTCACGTAGTTTGTTATAATAATCAGCTTTATTTTTTATAATATACTCACTTAAGTAAATAGCAGGTGTATCCAGCAATTTTTCAAGTTTTAAATAGAGTAACAACAAAATACGTCCTGTTCTCCCATTACCATCGTTAAAGGGGTGAATTGCTTCAAATTGATAATGCATTAATGCCATTTTTATTAATGGGTCCATAGCATCTTCACCATTAATAAAGGTTTCTAGATTTGCCAATTTCTCTCTTATCACATTTTCACCTGTAGGTGGCGTGTAGATAGTTTCACCTTTTGGATTTTTTAAGGCAGTTCCTGGTGTTGTTCTAATGCCAGCAGTATTCTTTTTAATACTTTGAACAATTTCAATGCACAAATTTGTACTTATAAAAGGGCGTTTTTCTATATCGCGCAGTCCATTCCAAAGGGCTTCTTTATAGCTTATCACTTCTTTTGTTGCAGGATTATCAAACTTTTTATCCGCCACTATAGATTTATACAGATCATCATTGGTGGTAATAATGTTCTCTATTTCGGAACTCGCTTTTGCTTCTTGTAGATGTATGGTGTCCAAAAACAGCGTTGGGTTTGGTAAATTGGTGAGCATACCATTTAGTTGTGCCAATGCCCTACTGGCATCAATGGTCTTACGCAACACCTTTGTAGTTTCCAAGGTTGCTTTCGGTGGCAATAAGGGTAGGTTGTTGTATGGCGTATTTCTATTAAATGCTGTCATTTTGAACAAGAGTAATTATTACTTACGTTGAATTAACGAGGGTAAATATAACAAAAATTTACCTTTGTTATCGATATAAGGGTAAAACTTACTCTTGTTCATAATTAAGATTAACCTGTTCCCACTTGCATAATTGCCATTGCTATGTTTTCATATCCTCAATAATCAATTAATCAGGAGAGGTAAATTCCATTTCGCTTGGAATAATCCGTAAGCTCGTCTTTAAACCCATTAAATACTTCTTCCTCCTTATAATGGCTACCTCCCAAAAGAGAACTGAAGGCAAAGGCACTCCTACGCAAAATAGTTGCCTGTTGTGAATTCAACTTTTGTTTGGATACTTGAAGTAACCATTCCCGCAACCCCTTTTCTAAATGGTATTCCATAACGTCCTTATCCAAATTTGGACGTAATTTATCGTAGATCATCATAAAAGCAGCTTTACCGTATAATTCTTTTTCTATCAAATAAGAAAGCCATAAATTTTTGAGCTGTCCCCTACCCTCGTCCATTATATTGGATAATGCTTTGGGTTGCTCGTTCAACACTTGATCCAAATTCTTGATCGATTTAAGATATGCCTGGGTTTTTAATGCTAACGGAATACTGACCCCATGTTTTGAATAAATAGAGCTGATGCAAATATCATCCTCTATTTGCTTAAAATTAAATCCCTTGGCGTTGAACAGTTTTATATAATCGCTTGCGGATTTTTCGTATGGCAAATGGAGCCGTTCCGTTTTATGGAGATATGCCTTTAAGCTATGTTCTTCAAACCGCTTTCCATAATCCAGAGTCATTGAACTGTATAATTGGGGCAGTAACATGGGAAGGAAAAAAGCGGTGGCGCTTAAATCAAGAGCCTTACACCCTTTTTCTTCCATTAACACTTCCAATACCTTTTCATTTTGATTGATACAACCAAAGGATATGTAGGCTTCATTCTCATTTGGAATATGATAATTGTCCAGGAACATCTTAACGGAATGGATATTGGAGTTGCTATAGGAAATTGAACCATTACTATATTTGAGGCCTAAACCCTGTAGCAAATGAAATAAGGTAGTTTGGCTCCCAGAAATATCGAATACATTGGCTTCCAATACCTTTTTTAAAATCGAAACCCTGTTTTCCAGTGTTTTTAGTTCTTTTTTCGATTCCTTTATACCCAACATCATTCGCATGCTCTCAAATTCCTTTTGTACCGAAATCAATAAGGTACTACCATTATTTTCGGGCATATAATGGTTTAGAAATGAATATTGTTCAGAACTAGCTAAAAAGGGCAGCAAATCCTTAAAGCTTTTTATTATTACAAATTCCGATAACATCATTTTACCTTTATTGGCATCCAAGTAGGATTTATAAAAGGCATTTTTTATTAGTTTTTGTATTTCAAGAACAAACTGGTTGCTATCCACATCTATGCTGGTTTCCCCATCCTCGGAATTGTTTATCTGTGGATGGTTTACGACATCTATTTCTGAACCTATTTCCGAAGTACTACATATAAATCCTGATTTATCATAGATGATAATATCACTTGGTTGCATTTCATTATCGTAAAGCAATTCACAATCCAGATTCTGATAGGATTTAAGTACATCCAGCAAGTTTTCATAATGTATGTTCTCGAACAATTTAAATGTGGTCATTATCTGTTTTTCCAAACGCTTTTGTACCATAGGCAATAGTTTGGAACGCTTGTTCCGCTCAAAGACCTTTTGCAATTTTGGACCGCTAAGTTGTGGATGTACAGTGGACCCGTTGATAAATCTTGATCTGTATCCATCTTCCACTTCTATGCCAAACGATACGCCTATCCTGCCATTGTGGTCCATCGTCCTTACTTGGATGTGGTGCGGTCTCAATATTTCGGACAATTCTTTAAAGCTTCGCACCTTGTACTTCTGGAGCATGTTGTTTGTGATATCCTGTATATAGAACCTGACCCCGTTAATGTCCTCGTTCTTGAATTGTGGGATCCGATAAATTGGAAGCTCCCTGTCTTTAAGTGTTTCAGGCGATAAGGAGAGCCCAAACTGTTTTTCAAGGTATTTCTGTGTCGCTACGTTCCTTTTGAAATCATTGGAAAGGTTTATTTGCAGACAATCTTCCCTTATGGTGGTCGAGACTATGTGGACATGCTCGTGCTTGGTATCGTGGTGGCGTACCACCATATAAGGTTGTTCTCCATAGCCCATATGTTCCATGTACGCTTTGGACAGTTCAAAAAAGTCGATGTCTTCCAAATGTTCGCCTCGGGGAAGATTGATAGTCGCATGTACATATCGTCTTTCAGAATCGTGCCGATTGCCGAGATAGTAAAGGACCCTACCGAAAAATGCTGTGTTGGTATCGGTATCCGAATAGGTGTTCTGGAAGCCGAGTATGGTGCTATCGGCCTTGCCCAATACATAATTCATTACCCCCTGCACATTATTCCGATATAGTATCCTTGCTATCATTTTAACTTCCGTTGTTGATCGTTTCTATAAGTTCGAGCATCAGTTCGCTGGCTTTTTCCATCTCCCGTTCCAGGTTCGAGTTGGGGCTTCGCATATTCTTGTAGTTGGCCACCTTTACCAGTTGGTTGATGTTGGCTCCTATTTTGTTCAATTGGTAATTGAGGTTCGATATATCATCTGGAACCCTTTTCTCTTTTATCGTTTCCCTGTTTAGGATAAGTTTTCTTAGAAAAGGCCCGACGGTTCCCCTTTTAGCAAAATCAAGATTATAGGACTGCAGGATAGTCTTTACTTTTTCAATTTCCCGGCCATTGAACCTAAGCGTTATGGCATGCTCCCGCTTCCTGTCCCCCAAACGTTTTCTCCCGCCTTTGTTGATTGCCATTTTCTCCCTCTATATTATCAGTTTTCACTTCGTCAGAAGTAGGCGTTTTAAGATGCTTAAAACATAACTTGCTATCCGTCTACACGGATAAATATAGTAGAATAAAATTGATTATAACAATCTAACAATCAGTTTTTTACGTCTCAAATACATATCAGGCCATATGGATATAAATGGGTACAGGCATAAGAATTATATGGTCTTATTTGATGCCTTGGAAATGTTGAGAAATAATGAAATACCACTATTTTTTGTGGGTCGGGTGAAAAAAGGTCAAGCAACTTTTTTGGCGCTTGTACTTTTGTGCGGTCCCGAGGGTGTCGAGGAAAACAGGAACGGAAAGACTTCTCGAGTGGACCGGCGAAGCGTGTCCGCACGGGGAGGGTTGTAGTGGAAGGGTTGCTCGACTTCCGGAGGGATTTGGAAATATACAGAAACCAGCATTATATTAATTCCCGTCCCTTCAAAAACTTAATTAAAAGGTATTAAACCTCAGGGCTTGCCCTGAATCCCATAATAGGAATCGACCCCAGGGTCAAGGCATTGAACTTAGATCCCGCCGAAAATGGCGGGATTAGTTCAACTTTCAATTTTCATTGCGTCTTACTGACTTCTAAAATTGAGTTTCACTAATAAACCATATTGAGGTGATAAAAAGAAAAACCAAAACTCTATCCAGGCGTAAAAAGTGGTAATAATATCCTCTACATGATTGGTAAAAAGTATAAAAAATCCTCAGCAAAAACCAATGCATAAAACCATATGGAACCTCCCACTGTACCTATCTGTTTTGATATGGTTTTATATGGACCTACATTAAAATATATTATATAAAAATCTGATTATTAATTAATTATATACATATATTTAAATATAAATATAGGTGCATATTCAAATATATTTATATGTAAATATATCCCTATAAATATATATTCATATTCCAATATATGATTATAACGGCTCAATAATATATGTACATATCAAAATATATATCTAGATTATGGAAACAAAAATTATAAGTATCGTAGGTGAAAAAGGTGGTATCGGAAAAACCACCTTAAACCTTATCCTGGCCTCCAACCTTCACTATGCCAAAGGAAAAAAGGTCGTGCTACTTGATGGGGACAATCCTCAGTATTCGATCTATAAAAAAAGACAGCGTGAACTTAGTATCTTGGATGCTTCGGAAATTAAGGAATTGGAGCCTTACACCATCGAACGGGTCAGCGTTGTATCCATCCAAGACACAATAATGAAATATTACGGTCTAATGGATTATATTATACTGGATCTACCCGGTAGTCTCAACGTAGAAATGGTCAAGGGCCTGTTATATGTGGAACATATTTTCATCCCATTTACCCACGACGAATTGGAAATAGACAGCACCTCCAATTTCTATTTTACCTTAAAGAACAACTTTCTGGACAATGAGGAGCGGGTACTCAAAAGTGTCAACTTATTTTTCAACAAGTATAAATTGGTTAGGAAAAACAAGTTTTCACTGCTCCGCCAACAGTTCGAAGAAGCCGGCATCCCTATAATGCGAAGTGTGGTCAAGGACAGGACTATATACAAGGAACAATACAGGAATACCCTCTACCCTATTCCCGAAAACAAGGAAGAAGGGGATATGGATATTAAAAAATTCCTCGAAGAATTAGAACAGTTATCGAATTTATAAACTAGATTTCAATGGGAAAACAGAAAAAAATCACCACACTTGATCTGCTGGAGCAAATGGCAAATAAAAATCAAGAGACATCAAGTACGCTAGAACAGCTCAAACTAGATCGTATGGGCCTAAAACAACAAACCACTTCCCTCAACGTTAGAAAGGAGGATGCTATCAACAAGTTGGAGAAAAATAGGAAACCGAAGGAAGATAGTCCTTCTGAAAATAACCATAATATGGGAAAACAGTTGGATGTGTTATTGCAAACCGATAAATTGAAAAATAAAAAAGAAACCTTTTTTATGACCATCAACAGCGATAGTGCAATGAAGTACGAAAAACTGGCAATGGGTATCTCCTATAAAATGGGTGTCAAGACCTCAAGGAACGATTTGATTCGAAAGGTTTTGCTGGATTTTACGAATAGAAATTATGAAAAATTAATTACGCTCATTGAGCAAAAATAAAACTGAAATTTGAGCAGTTACTGGTACATATTGTTCGGTCTTGCCCTTGTTTGGTACGGGTATATCACGTGGGTGCTATTATCCAAAAAAAGCATAAAAACAAAAAAACATTCAAAAAAATTAGATTATTTGCGTTTAAATGATAAATTTGTATATAAATCAGATAATGATAAGACCGATTTAAACGCTGTACTCGACCAGATAAACGAAGTGGAAGACACTTCTAAACTTTTGGAAGCTTTTAGAGAGGGTTCATTTGAAGATGATTCAAATTCCATAACTCGCAAAAAGCATGAAAAACTCAAAGTCATCCGCAACAAGGATACGGCCAATGAAATACCGCCGGAATCCGAAAATTGAAACATTTCTTCTTTTTTTAATTCTGCTATCCATAACCGTGTGCTCCTATGGTCAATTCGATCAACTGCTTCAGGAAGCACAGGATTTCAAGAACGATTCGAAAAACCTCTCCAGGGAAATTGTCGATATTATTAAGGTTATTGCTGGTGTGGCCATTGCCATAACCGGTTTGACCTATCTCTATATTCGAGATCAGCAGACGGACCTGGCCAATAAATTGGGCAAGATTATTATTGGTATCGCCATTTTTTTTGCTCTGATCGCCATAGGTGAGGAAATAGCTAACATCTAAATTTCCCGTATTATGGAAAACTGCCACATTCCTATAAAGAAAGGGCTGCAAAAAGATGTCTATTACAAAGGTCTCAACGCAAAATACATTTTTTACTGCGTATACCTTGGTACGGCGGCAATCATAACAGGCCTTGTCCTATCCGTTTTTATTTCTATGTTGTTGGCCTTGCTAATTACTGGTATAGCAATTGTCGTCGTATTCATGATCCTGTTATTCTACTCTAGGACCTATGGCGCCAATGGCTTTGTTAAAAAACTTGCCGATGCTTCCAAACCTGATTCCATCAAAGTAGCCAATGACTATAAAAATCTATTGTTATGGGAAAACAGGTAGCTCTTTGGGATGCATTCCCTATATACGGATACGAACGGCAGGCCGTAATATCAAAAGAAAGGGGATGTTTAACAATTCCATTACAGCTTATTCTACCCGAAGTGTTCACATTGGACACCAAAGACTATGGAACCCTTCAAGAACTTTTCTTGAACATCATAAATATTTTAGGCCCAAATAGACTCTTGCATAGGCAAGATTTCTTCCTCCAGGAAAACTATACGCCCATATCAGAAAGACTGCAGGGCGATATGATGGAAAGGGCAAACGAAAAACATTTTCAAAATCGCCCATATTTAGTTGGTACGCACTATTTATATATCAGTGTTGTCCCAGAAAACTATATCAAATACAGTTCCAAACGGGCGAACTCCTTTTTAGAGAAAAACCGGGATTTTTATTTGACACAAACCATTCCCAATGAATTTATCAATAGTAGTATGCTAACAGATTTTGAAGCTCAGGTACAGAACGTGAACAATCTGATCAATTCTTCCGGACTCATAGAATCGAATATTCTGGCATACGACGACCTGTTTTCCCAAAATGGACTTTATGCTAAATACTTTGGTCTTAAGGAAAATAGCACAAATTTGGTGGATGTAGATTTTGACAGCAATACCATACATGTGGGAAATAAACAAGGACAGTTTTTTACCCTTGAAAATTTGGATCAGTTTAATAAGGACCATATCGGCACCTACGAATTTTATGGAAAATTCACTACCCGACAAAACCGGTTTCCTATAGGCAATCTTTTTTCTTTAGGTTTCAAAGTTCCTCATGAGCACATTATTAACCAATATATCTATATTCCAAATCAAGAAAAAGTCCTGACAGGCTTAAGAAAAAAAGCCAAAAGCTTTCTACGATTCGGTAATGGCAAAAAAGATGACAGCAATGCCATCTATGCGGACCAGATTTATGATTATACCAAAGAAATTTTGGAAAATCATAAGGAATCTGTTTTTTACCATCTCAATGTTTTTGGTTTTGAAGAAGTAGGGAATCCGCCCAAGCAAATGGAAAACTCCATTACAGGCGCTTTCAAAAAACTAAAGATAAATGCCAAACACAACACCATTGACCGAAAGAACCTTTTCTTTGCAGGAATAGCTGGTAACGCGATCGGGATATCTTCCGATATGTACTTGCCCATGCCCAGCGATATGGCCACGGCCCTACTCTATCTTGAAGGCGGTTATAAAGATGCAACCAGTGCTGTTGATGGATTGCGATTGGTTGACCGTGTTACTGGCCAACCGCTTTCAGTATCTGTGTACAGGGAACCAGAAAAAAAAGATTGGATCTTCAATCGGGGCATGTTGGTCGCCTCAGGGTCGGGTGGTGGCAAGTCTTATTTAGGCAATCATTATTTTGCTTCCGAACTAAGACAGGGCGCGGAGGCCATAATTATGGAAGATGGCAACTCATACGATAGACTTACTGAAGTATTTGGCGGTGTAACGTTGCAGCACGATGATGAAAAGCCGTTTACATTCAACCCCTTTTTATTGGACAAATATGATTCTCTTGAAAGCGACGTCAAGGGCAAAACTTTAGCTCAAGGAAAGTTGGTTTACCTTGTAACCCTTCTAAAATTGATTATTGGTCAGGATGGGATTATAGGCGGATCAGAAATAACAAATACCGTTTTGGAATTTTTGATTACCGACTATTACGAATGGATGTGGAAAAATGGAGACAAAAATTATAAGTTCGATACCTTTTTTGAATACTGCAAAATCCACATTGCAACCTATATTAAAACTAAAAAAGTCCCAAAGGAAAAGTTCGATTCTGATGTGTTCATGTTCCTTTTGGAAAAATACTATGCCAATGGCACTAGGGGAAGCTTACTGAACAAATTGGACGATCGGATTTCCAGCCTAAGTGATGAAAAGATTATCTATTTCAAATTGGGCAAATTGATCGATAACGAACTGCTGTTTCCTATTACCGCCTTGATGATTATGGAAATATTCAACAAGAAGATGCACGACCCTACAAAATTATCCATTAATAAAATACTGGCCGTCGACGAAGCCTGGAAGGCTCTAGTAAGACCGGAACTTGTACACTACTTTAACAACCAGTCCAGAATGGCCAGAAAGCTGGGCGGCCAGCCAATCTTCATTTCCCAAAAAGTTGATGATTTTATATCCTCTGAAATTATCAAAAATGCTATTGTGGTTAATTCGCATATAAAAGTGTTTTTGGATATGCGCGACTTTGCCCGATCCTTTGATAAAATACAGTCCCTAATGGGATTGGGTGAAAAACAGAAACAACTCGTTCTTTCTCTCAACAAAGACCTACCAAAAGACAGGAAATTCCGTGAGGTTGCATTTTGTTGGATGGACATGGTAAAGGTGTATGGCGTGGAAACGTCTTTGGAAGAAAAGTGTATCTATGAAACCAACCCCAACGAAAGTGCTAAGATCAAACAACTATACAATAAAAATCATAAAAATTGGGAGTTGACGGCTAAGGCTTATGCCTTTGACAATATTCCATAAAACCAAAAAAAAAATGAAACTAACTCCAGTAATTCTGAGCCTATTGCTGCACCTGGCGCTTTTTTCCCAGATTCCAGTAACAGATGTTGCCACCAACACTAGCGTTGGGATGGTCAACAGCCAGCTCATGAATATCAACCTAGAGCTAAAAGCTGTAAACAAAAACTTGTCCCAATTGATTAATCTAATGGAGAAAAACAATAATGAAACCTCTAAATCCAGAGAAATTCTGAAAGAAGAATTGGAAGCTAAGAAACAGGCACCCAAATACGTGACCGGATCGACAGATGTGAGCTTGGCCATAGAACTAAAAACAAAGATTCTCGAAGCATATAGAACTTCCAAACAGACTGTCCAAGAATTGGAATATTTGGAGCGAAAGGAAATCGATGAATTTTTTGGTTATGCCGCCAATGCTCTTTTGGAGACTAAAAATCTATTTCAACAATGCAATGAGATTATAAATACCAAAGCCATCATTTTGCCTGAAGAACGGCTAAAGAAGGTCAATGCCATTAACCTTAAACTGGAAACCATTTTGGACAACCTAATTGTTTACAATCATAAACTATCACAAATCAATTCCCTCCGAGAATCTCGCCGCACACTGATCAATATGAATAAAAACTAATCATGGTATGAACATCACTGACAAAGGAATACGGGAATCGGTCAATGAACTTTTTGATCAATATATTTTAGATGCCTACGAAGTTGTAGACCCGATGATAGAAATCGGTCAGGTTTTCGCATGTATTGGTATCTCAGTAGTTGCCATTCTAGTGTTTCTCAATAAGGATAAGCGAGCTGATATTTTCGAACATCTCAAATGGATGCCATTGGCCTTTGTCCTTTTTAATTATCGGGCCCTGACAAGGACCATTCTTGAATTCTACCAAGGAATTGGAATGTCCCTAAAGGCTAATGATATTTCATGGGACGTCCTCCATATTAAAATCCTGGTGGCCCAGACAACTGCTATGGTGGATTTTGGGGTATCCTGGGTTCTGTTACAGGGCGATCCGGAGGCTATTCAAATACTTGTTCTCGGGGCTATCACATCTGGGGTTACAGCCATTGCATCGGTCATTTCTGCAATTGTATTTGTGGGAATAAAAGCGATGTCCGTAGTGTATTTGTTCGTGTTGATAATATTTGGGCCATTGAATATAGGGTTGTCCTTCATACCAGTATTTTCAGGTATGTGGAAGGCATGGCTACAAAAATTCATGAGTGTCTGCCTCTGGATACCCATGCTTCACCTTATTGATAACTTTATGCTGCACGTATTGGATAAGCTGATAGACTCATTACTGTCCGAAGGAGATGCAAATTTAGGTTTAGTGCTCACCTGCGGTTTGTTGATGTTAATGAACGTTTTCGTTTATCTAAAGGCCCCTATATTATCCAACTTCATCGTGCAGGGAATGAACGTCAGTGCCAGCCATTTGAAGGATCGGACTAAACACTATGTGAAAAAAGTAGCACAAACGACAGTTGATGCCAACACGGGAGGAGCTACAAAGGGAGTAAGAACCCTAATACAATAAGCAGTTTAACGATAAAAATTGACTTTAAACGATATCAAAAAAACAGATGGACGGTAATTATAAGATTTTCAACGATTTAAGCAAGATTGGTAGTAGGAGTAATAAAGTGCTATATGTATCTTTAATTCTCACGTTCGTAACCACTATCCTCAATATCTTTTATACCTACAAGACGAACGAGAGCGCCAAAAACAATTTCTATCTGCTCGATAACGGCCAGAAGCTGGCTGCCGTCAGGATAAAGGACTACAAGCGGGCAATAGATATTTTATGTGAAGGCCATATTGCCAATTTCCATGAATTGTTTTTTGCGTTGGAACCCGATTTACGCCATATCAAGAGAAATATCGAAGATAAGGCGCTGTATATGGCCGATCATTCGGTACAAAGGCTGTACAATCGTTTGATCGATCAAAACTATTACGAGGATATCGCCAAAAGTGGCTATTCGATAGAGATAGAAAAGGATTCAATTTTCGTGGATTACTCCGAATATCCATTTCCATTTCGATTCGTTGGAAAACAAAGGATTTTAAAGAGTGGCAATGTGGAATATCGGAATATGATAACCAAAGGGTACTTGGTAGAGACCAACTCAACTCCAAATAATTTGAACGGACTTAAGATTATAAAGTTCGACGTTTTAAACAACCAAGATTTGTAATTACCAACCTATGAACCGCAGAATTGACCAATTCAATCTTTGGATAAAACGGCATAGACTGTTCGCTTTCTTTGCCCCTATTATAGTTCTTCTGGCAGTATTCTTTGTAATGACCAGTATCAGTTCTATGGGTAAGGACAAGCAAAAAAGTAACATTGACGATGCGTACAACAATAATTTGCCAGACCATAACAAACAACTCGATGCTACGAAACCTAACGATATTTACAAAAAGTTACAGCAAGATTCACTAGATCAATTGAGGTCAAAAGGACTCTTCAAGAGTATTTTAGAAACCAAGAATGAGAATGATTCGTTAGAACGTATTTTAGAGGAACTCAATAACTTTTCTTTGGATGAAATGGAAAACAGTAGCAATAGGAGTGTCAAGGACACTTCATATCCCGAATCCATTATTCCCGAGTACACTTCCAAAACCACGGATGCACAAAAAAAACTGGAATACAGAAATTTATTAATGCAAGCAAGGGATCAACGTCTTGCCCGTAGTCAGGATTATTCCGCTCCTTATACAGAACCATCCACCGACTCCAAGACGAATGCAATAGCATTCGATGCAGCAATTTACCGTGACCAGTTTATTTTACCGGGTAACCGTGTTACCCTGATCTTAAAGGATGATATCTATTACAAGGGTAGGCGATTCCCTAAGAATACATTTGTTTATGCAACTGCCAACGTTAAGGGATCAAGGGTTTTATTGGAGATAACCAATATTGACAATTTAGCAATGGAATTGACCGCAATTGATCAGGAAGATGGCATGGTCGGATTGCACAATGAGCGAGCGGGTCAATTGTTGCAGGAATTCACAGCCGATATTCAACAACAAAGTGTAAACGAATTATCGGAGGCTGTCGGCGAAACAGTAGAAATTCCATTGGCACAAAACCTGGTACGCACCTTTGGCAATTTTTTCCAAAAGAAAAAATACAAACAGAAAGACAAGATACTTTTGGTAAATGGAGACCGTGTAATTCTAAAACCAAAAAAAATATAGAGATGATGAATGCACTATTGCTCATATCGGTCCTATTTTCAGGGTATACGTTGGTTGGCCAAGCCTCTAGCGATACCTTGCAAATATCCAAGGACTTCAAGACCATTCTTATTTTTCCTGAAAACATTTCGGAAAGTAGTATCGGCAACGATTTCGGTTTTATTGTGGACTTACCAAAACCGGAAGGCGGCAAATTTAGTGGCCGAATAATAAAACTCTATTACGATGAACTCGCCATCGAAAAAGAAAATGTAACCAACTATTTGGTCATTACTGATACTGGAAACGTTTACGATTTTGTATTGGAATTAGTTGCGGTTCCGGAAAAAACGACATGGTACATCACTCAAGAAATGGCCGTTGCCAACATTGAGGGAAAACCAATTGAAAAAAGGAACGAAAATCAGCTGCAGATAGCAACACCTGAGAAGCTTAACAATGAAATGGAGAAAATGGACACTATTTCTCATATTAAAAACTCCGACAAAATAGTTGCTGGTAATTCTAAAGATAGTGCTTCCAAAGAATTGTACCTATCCGACCCCTTGGAATATTATCGCCTTCGATGTTATTATATGCAATTCGACAAGCCTAAAATCAGTCGGTATTTTTCTAGATTGGACAATGTTTTCCTATGGCTAAAAGGTGTCTACTATAACGAGGACGAGCTTTATTTTCAATATAGGATAGAAAACAAGGAAGGCCTTGATATGGATATCAATTTTATAAAGCATCAAATTGCAACCAACTATAAAAATAGCAGTAGTAACCAAAAAATGGAGCTCAAACCGGTTTTTGTCTACAAACAACCTAAAACCATAGCAGGAAAAAGCGAGAACCATTTTGTTGTGGTATTTAAAAAGTTTGCCTTGGATGAGAAAAAAGAGGTTCTGGTGGAATTGGACGAAGAGTCCGGCAACCGCAATCTTTCATTGCGCATTGGCCATGAAATTATCAATAATCCCATAAACTTTTAAAAATGAGGAACTCTATAGCAGTTTTGACACTTTTCATTACGACAATGGCATACACGCAAAGTGGCAATTATGCCTCATCGGTCGGAATAAGCGGGGGTTACGCGGAGGATGGTTATGGTATAATGGCCACGTTCAATTACCACGTAAACAGAGAGCGTTATGTGCAATTGAGCATATTTGCCGCCATTGCAGAGGATAAAGGTTCGTTTGATATTCCTTATAACATTTTCACTGTACAGCCCGGATACTTCATCAAGATTTGGGAACAGAAAAATTTTAAACGGTATGCCCTCAATTTTGGCGGTGGGGCAATTATCGGATACGAGGTCATTAACAATGGCAGCAACTTGCTTGAGAACGGAGCGATCATAGATGCTAAAAGTCAATTTATATATGGAGCCTATTTGGGACTGGAAGGGGAAATAACCCTCAGCAATGATTTCTCCTTTCTACTAAAGGCCAACGAATACTATCACGTCAATAGCGATATAGGAAATTTTTATCCTTTTGTCGGAATCGGTCTTCGCTATTTCCTGTTCTAAACACTTTGAAGATGAAAAACTACAAAAAAGTTACTAAAGTAGTACTGGGGCTTGTCGCCTTAATATCAGTGCTTATCATTGCTTGTAGCAAGGATTTTGAGGATATTATTTTGGATGATTTTGATTTCAATTTCTCCATTGAACAGCCGGAAACCAGTTTCGTTTTTGAAAGTGCCAAAACTTTATTTTCAATTATTCCTGAAAAAGAAATAAGTACTGTTCATTATTATGCGCGATATACGACTTTGAAGGGCAAAGGATACTTCATGAACATGTTAGGCGATACTATCCTTGAGAATGATACGCTGAACATTATCGACAAGCAGTGGTCATATAATTATGTCGCCATCGATACAGGCATGCATAAAATTAACTTCATTGCTTGGGATTCAAATGCCAGGGAGAAAAAATTGGAACTATTGCACTATGCCAAATACGCCAGTTTTAGCTTTTTGCTAAACAAAGGGGTCAACGATTTTATCATCAATTCCAAGAATCCTGTGAACGTAACACTACTTAGGGATAAGGAAACCGAAAACCCCGATAATAAAGGGGAATTTGAAATAACGTATCAGATTGAAAATGGAACCGGGAAACTCTATTTGAAAGAAGAAGCTTTTGACGCTGGAAAACCATTTAACTTACCAAAAGGAATTTCAGAGATGGGATACCTTCCGGATACCTTGGGCGAACATAGATTAATCGTTACGGCCAAAGCTCCTGATGGTGCTACCTTGACCGAGGTTCTTCTTCTTACTGTACTTAACCTCGGCTTTACAATTAATGCCACTGCTGCATCGACCCAAGTGGAATTAAATACTAATTTGGCCGTCGCCATAGATCTGAGGACCCAAGACGAAGAATCTGACGTAGCATATGAAATTACCCATTCCTTTTCATCTACTAGCGAAGGTGCAGGTACCGTGCGCGACCAGAACGGTGGCGTAATGGATCCAGGTAAATTTAGGCCTATAATTCCCAATTCCTACAATTTCACTTTTACGAGTACTGAACTGGGAAAACGGACAATATTCTTTGATGTGAGGGATTCAAACGGACAGATAAAACAGGACAGCGTTGAAATCGAGGTGGCGAACATCCCATTTACTTTTTCCGGTAATTCGGAAAGCAATTCAGTTTTTTTAAATGAGCGTACTCAACTCAATTTTAATATTAAATCCAATGGCAACACAGAGAATATAGATTACAATATTTCCTATGAAATTGTGGAGGGCAACGGAAGGCTGACCGGGATAAATGGCAACACCCTACAGAACTCAACAGGCTATCCAGTGGAACTTGGTAACTTTTCACTTTTTTATTATCCAGAAAGTTTAGGTTCGCACCAAATTTCATTTATTGTAACCGACAATTACGGTCAGGAAGTGGGGCCGGTCAATATTGACCTTGAAACCAAACAGAACGATTTTACATTGAGTATGACCCCTTCAAAGACTTCAGAGTTTGCAAATTTGCCAGTAGATATAATTATTGACATCAATGAAATACCTGAAGGAACCAATGATACTTATGAAGCCTTTTATTCATCCGGCAGGAATAGTTCACTTCGAGTAAACGGAATAGAATACGGACCAGGCGAAAAATTTCAACTTGGCCCAAACAATAATAATGTAGTCTATACAGGTACGGAAGCGGGGCAGCACGATATCGTGTTGAGCGTGGAGTCAAGTGCAAATGTGACGCATACTGCGAATACTATGGTGAACTACAACCAAGTGGATTTCTTGTTCACTGGAGGGAGTCAAAAAACCGATATTTCAGTCGGCGAGATCACCTCGCTTAACTTCAACATTTCAGAAAGTATTGGTTCCTCAGAATATAATATCAGATATAGCTTAAACGGAAATGCCCTTATTAGGAATGAAAATGGCACAGAAGTGAGTGCAGGAAATATTTATGATATTCCCAAAGGAAATTTCAACTGGAGCCTGGAAGGTACCGACGAGAGCAATATCAATTTAACTTTTTATGTTCAAAATGAAACTGGTCTGGAAAAAACGGTTACAATATCCATCGACGTTACGCCAAAGAATTATAATTTTACAGCAAACGCGACACAATCAAAGGTTTATATTGGAGAAACTGTAGATATTAATTTCAATATTACCGAATTGGGCATTGGAGGAGATAGCTATGTGATGTATTTTTCATCCGGAGGCAGCAACGGTAGCTTTGAATATCAAGGCAATACTTATGCGGCAGGTGAAAGTTTTAACGTTCCAGTTGGCTCTTTCCAGGGAAGTTATACTGGCATTTCTGAATCCAATCATAATATTGAATTTACGGTCAGATCATCCTCAGACGTTGAAAAAACAGCAGATGTAAATATTAATTTTGAAAAGTATGAAGAATTTTTCGATTTTACCGTCGGCCAGCCGTCCCAAGATAAATATGAAAATCAACCCTTCCTATTAAATGTGGTCACAAATGCCACATCTGGACACGATACATCTGTCATTTACCAAATGACATTTGAATTTGCCGATATGAATGGGGGTTATATAAACCATCGGGGGAAGATATATAGGGAAGGTGAGGTTATTCCCCTGGAGTACGGTTCTGTGGCGATGCAGTTTTATCCACAAATCGACGAGAGTTTTACTATTAATTTTCGTGTCGAAAATTCAACTGGCATATCACAGACCGCCAGTGAATCGATTTTAATGCTTAAAAAGCCGACTGCAGCAGTCAAGGGAGAGAAGCATAATATACGATGTGGTGGTCTTAATGGCTGTGACTACGTGGTTCGGATATATACCTGTTTTGCTGCAAATTGTTCCGAAGCCTATAATGGTTCTACTTTACAACAAGTGGAGGTTCGTATTTACAACATAGATGATAGAAGATGGGATACAATGTTATTCAATTACAATGACGCCAGAGGATCGGGTGTTGAACGCTATTTTGAACTAGAGGAAGAACCTAAGGAGAATAGACTTAAATACCTAGACCAAGATTATGAGGTTAGGGTACAGGACAGCAATGGGCAATGGAGTAATACAGTAAGGGGGTCAATAATTAGGGTATAATGGAAAAAGTAACATAAGAACTATTTTGGCATTTAACTTTTTTTGAGGATAATGGTTACCAAAACATCGGTGCCACCGAGATTATCCTCGGTCTCTACCACAAGTTTATTTTTGGTAAATTCCATAATCTTCATCTCGTTTCGTGTATCAAAAACGATACGATTATTGTTTATGAGTTCATATGTATCAGTTTCTATAGTGGTAAACGCTTGATTTCCATCACAAGCAAGCCCGTTTTCGTTGATGTTATAAGCTCCTTTCTCTCCTTCCCCCCTTTTAGCAAAAAAGGTCAAATTATCTTTGATACATTGTTTAATTTCCTGTGTATTGAACAAATCTATATTTGAGGTGCCGTCGCCATTGATATCTACCGCTCTATCGGTCATTATGGATTCATATTCCCATTGTCCCAGTAGGGCTTGAGCCTTGTCCGATTCTGAAAGATTATCATTATCATTACTACATGCAAAAAATAGTAAAATAGAAAAAATGAGAAAAACATTAGTATTAATTTTCATAAGAACATGTTTTAGACCTTTGTATAAAGATAAATATTATGAGCATAGGTATGGCAATCATAAAAACAGTAATAGCTTGTAAGGAGTTGAAAAAATGCCCTTAATGCATTTTTTAGCTCCTTTTGCATCCTTATGCGGTTCCTAGATGGTTAAAAAAACTTAGTAGGCTTTACATGCTTAGCTCTATTTTACTTCTGAAACCGTAAGATTTTAGATCCAACTTTTCAGTTTATAGAAGTTTTTTATTCGCAAATAAATTCAGTCGATAGTCTATTAGACTTTGTTTAGAGACCATAAGCCCAAGAACAAATACTCTGTTCTAAAAATCCACATACTATCTTCCCAATAATACATTCAATTTTTGCAATTGTTTAATAAAACTTCCATAATCTCACAAAAACCCTTTAGCGTAATACCTGTTGCCCTGTAAGGCCTCATGGCTCTGGCTTTTTAGGGTTTTGTTCATTTAAATTCAAAAATTAAGCGTTTAATCCTGATGGAATCCATACTTTGCCAACTCTTTCAATAAAGATTCATAATGCTTTTCCGGAAAGTTCCTCCGTTCGTTCAGAAAATGCCGTAGGGTATCCCTTGGCATTTCACAGTTGTCCTCCAACTTCCTAATAGAGAGAGCTTCCCGTTCCAATAACCAATTTCTTAGGGGTACAAACTTATAATCCATAGTGGTATAAATTTTTGAATTTATTACAAATGTACTCAAAAGCGTACAATTCCAGTAATATTGTGACAGCAAAACAAAGGGCCTAAAAAAGCCCTTCATCTGCGAAGGAGTAATATCCCTCCCTAGTGATTATTATGCTGTCAAGGGTTGATATGTCCACCAACTTTGAAGCTTCCCTCAACTTGTTGGAGATTTGCTTGTCGGCTTCCGAGGGATTTAGATTCCCTGATGGATGGTTGTGAACCAGGATCAGGGAGCTTGTCTTGATCAGGATTGCGTGTCGCAGCACATCCTTTGTCGAAATGAGACAACCGTTATCGGTTCCAGATGTTAGATGGTGTATGTTCACCACCTGATTTTTACGGTTCAAATGTATGACCTTCACTTCTTCGTGATCGTCCATTACATCGTCAAAATAGGGATAAATGAACTCTCTCACGGAACTCGAAGAGGTTATTTGAAAAGTGGGTAGTTCTGTTCTCCTGTAAATGGCCGTTAACTCTCCAACGAAATCTTTAAAGGTTGCGATTCGAATGTCTTTCATAATAGTATGTTTTTAAGATTATGCGGCGAAAAAAATCAACAGGAGCGTAGCGGTGGGGATAGGTCCATGTGGAGATTTTAAAAAATTGTGGTGGGCTCCCCTGACAGGAGGGATACCCCATTTTTTCAAATACTACATGGACAGGGCAAATGCGGCTTGATTAAATTGCGGCATAAGTATGAAAAATGAATTTTTAGGCTGAAACCTGCCATTTTAAACAAGATATAACCGAATCGTTTTAGGAGGGTTCGATACCCTTGCAAAATGAATAGAACAGTTATTGGGAGAAATTCCTAAATTTATATATAGTTTCTACAAAAGAAGATTTATATTTACATTTGTACGGAACAAAAAAAGCCCCGTCCTAAAACAGGGCTTCTAAGGTTTAACTACTTATCTCAATTCTCGTAGAATCATATAGAAAAGTAGTAAATACAGAAATGCAAATTCCATATCTCAACTGTTTTGTGGAGCATTAATAATCAAAAGATCGGACCTCAATTCCGATCTTTTGTGTTTCAAGCCAGATAGCTCTGTTACTAGCTACAGCTAAGATACAATGTTTGAAAGTATCACAAATAGTATATTTAAGTTGAAAATATACATAAAATACTGTAAATCAATATTTTACATTTATTTAGGCGTTAATAACTTCTAATAACTCCCAATAATTAGCCCATTAAATGGCTAATTCGGGTTCTTTTTACTACGGCTTCATTTGGAGATTGGCGAACAGACATAGTTCCTTTATCTCGTCGACAGTTCTTCTTCCTGCATTCTTGGTGCCCAAAAGTTTCTTCATCGAGAGCTTGGCCAAGTCCTGGGTCGTTCCTTCCCATATATCGATATGGTCCAGTGCTTTCAATACGTTCAATGCCCGGGTGGACAACGGCAATTGGCAGATCTTGGTGTTCTTGTCAACGTTAACAAATTTGGATATCAAGTTGACCTCCTCTTCCATTTCCTTATAAAGGAGAGGAACTTGTTTCTTGAATCTTCTTATGGTGGATAGGGCTTCCAAAAATTCATAGTAAGTGATTATTTTCTTTTTCATTACATGGTTTTGGTTGGCATCACGATTGTTCTAGCTTTCAATCCTAGTGTTTTTTATTACCTTCAACCGGCCACCTTGGTTTATTGACTGGTATGCTTATGGATGAATGCTCCCAAATAATCCTGAATCGATTTAAAGTCACAACCCTAGTTGATCAAAGTAAAATCCACAGGAACTCTGTAAAATATTTGGGGTACATATCTTCAATTCTGGCCTTCTCCCTACCGTGGCAGCAAGATAATATACAGCTTGCCTTTTTGGAAACGTCCAAAAAGACTTCATTAGTTCCAACGGACATTGTTCTTTTTTTCAAGGTATCCAAAATTTATTCATCGGACTTAGAAGAAAAATTTTCATCCTTTATTGGAACTTTTCAGTAAGATAATAATATTGGGGTTTATTTAAAAATATGAGGCTTGGAAGAAAAATGGCATCCATGATCTAAAATCGATTAAAGGTCTTAGAGAAATTTATCTATCTATTAGAATTGCCTGTTTCATTATTAGGTTCTGAAACAATTTCACGGTTCTTTCTTGGAAGGCTTCGGGAATTCTACCACCGATAATCCATTCGTTCTTGACCAATTTCCCGTGTTTGACATTGAACTCTTTCTTAAGGCAGGCCAATGCTACTTCCCTGGTAGGGGCATCCATTTGCTCGAATAAACGCCTGATATTGTCTATCATGGGTTAGTTTTGATAAGCTATAAAAATATTGGAAAACTGGCGTCAAAAAAAAAAATTCGATTTAAGTATCAGTAAAGTTGTCAACAGTGTGTTCAGTGCTAGTGGCGGTTATTACTAGGGACTATATTTAAATTACCATTTTAACTCTCAGTATATACCCGAAATATTCAGAATTCAATCCTTTATTTAAACTTTTAAATCTTGTTTTCGTTCACTGGCATGGTGTCCTAATTAATGGATAATTGAATTCCTACGCAATAAAAAGTTGGAGGGACAACTGGCAGGAACTCACCGTATTCTTCGAGTTTCCCTTGGAGATCCGTAAGATTATCAATACCACCAATCTTATAGAGAACCTCAATGGAAAAATCAGAAAGTACACCAAGAACAAACTTTAATTCCCTACCGATGATACGGTAATGAAATCCGTATATTTGGCAACAAGGGAGGCGACCAAGAAATGGTCATTGCCCATCAGGAATTGAGGCATTATTTTAAATCAGTTCCTTAGGATATATGAAAAAAAGGTCAGACTTTAAATAAAAGTCAAACCTTAGTTTGTTCAACTTACACAGTTAACAGGATGGTGTCTTTTAATGGACTAACATTTTACAATACCACTTAAATGGATAGTTCATTCCCATTTTCTTTATCTCCATTTTTATGTTTCTTGGGAATAATTTTGCTACCATCTAAAGAAAGATTTTTATTTATCGTAATTTCCTTACTATATTCTTCCATTCCTGTTTGCATAGCTTGCATGCGACTATTACCCGATTCAATGTTTTTAAACATTGGAGTCCTTAACTTCAATTCTTTAGCCAATTCATAGCCAAGATTGAATGCTTCTATGTAATCCTTATCAACTTTTAGATTTTCTTCCATAATTAAAAAGTTTCACGAGCATACCTTTCAATATATTCGTTAATTGAATCCCGATCATAGAGAATTATTTTCCTTTGCGGTTGAGAAAATCTAATCTTTCCTTCATCCCTTAATTTCTGCAAAGTGGTTGTAGATTTTATATTTAGCAATAACATTGCTTCTTCACCATCAATCCATTTAGCCGGCTTATCTCTGCGCTTAGATTCTAAATGCTCTACCACCTTATCAAATAAAGCATAAAAAGCTTCTTCTTGTAGACATACCACCTGCATCGGATTAAATATTAAAAGTTAAATGTATGGTCATCTTCCTGATTTTTAATCCTATAATATACGACTTATGTCCATTCTTTACCAATTAATTAGGTTTAAGTTTCAATCGAATGGTCAAACGGTAATATCTCAATCAAAGTTTAGAACCTTCTCTAAAGCATCATCCGTTTCTTTGTGCATGAAATTTGACTGATAATTGACGGTGGTTGTAATAGAAGAATGCCGATATAATTTCTGAAGCATTTGAATTGGAATTTTATCGCCTGAAATATTACCGAAGCTGTGCCGTGCAATGTGCATACTGAGTTTCTTTTCAATACCAAGTTTTTCGGCTACCATTTCCAGTCGCCTATTTAAGTTTCTAGTTATCGTCTTTACCCGAGTTACCACTTGCTTTTGGTCATTTAAATTAGTACCTTTTAAATAAGGAAAAACTAAATCATTTTTATGCTGTTGAACCGACGTATAAAGGTATAGTAATTTTTTTGCCTTCTCAGGCACTGCTAGGGAAACTATTTTTTGGTTTTTCCCCATCCGATAATAAAGCCTATCATCTTTAAAATCCGAACATTTCAATTTCAAAATATCACCGACCCTTATACCTGCAAAATAAAAACTTGTTAGCCACGTATTAACTGTATTTTGTTGAGCCACTGTCAAGTCTCTTGCTGTTTCAAGCAATATGATCTCTTCCTTATTCAATCCGATTTTCTCACTTTCAGGGAATTTTATCTGAATTTTTCCTTTTCCAAATGGATAGTTGCTATCGTCCACATGATATTCTTTTCGTGCCAAATTATAGACTGTTCTAATTAGCATAAGATAATTAATAGCTGTTCTTGGAGCTAACTTTCGCTCATAAAGTAGATAGGCTTCAAACCGCCTTAACAAACTAACATCCAAATCGATAAACGGCAACTCCTTGCGCCCCAAAAAATCTTTGAATATATTCAATCTCTTTTCTTGATTGTAATGTTGATCGAATTTTTTACGTCTTAGTATGTTCCCAAGAAATAATTCACTGGCTAGAAAAAAATCTACCTTGGACTTACCAAGTATTTTATTTTTTATCTTCTTGGCAGATTGGTCGTTACCTTCCCCATCACTATCAATAAGTCTGTCATTTGCTTCTGATAGTTTCTTTGCAACCAACTTATTTAAACGGCTTGAGTTCGGATGTGATTTTCTTACTCTGTCGAATTTACTATCCCAGAATTTCTCGTCAATATATTGTCCAGTAAACAAGAATGATGATTTTCTATCTATGGTTACACGAATCGCGATAGGGAATAATCCCGCTTTGTTTGGTTTCCTCCTTAAAACTGCCTGTATTGTTGCCATTATTTTGAAGTTCGATACTTCAAGATACAAAATCTAGGTACAACATAGGTACAACATTTGATGTTTTTACTTGGTTTTACAACATTTCATAATTTCACAACTCATCAATAAACTGCTGATTATAAGCCATATAGAACCATATCAATACAGGTTTGTCAAAGTTCATAACCCGGAGGTCGGGGGATCGTGCCCCCCTCTCGCTACAGAACTTAAGTTTTTAAAAATCAACGGATTGGTTACTGCCAATCCGTTTTTTTATGCCCAATTCCAGCCCAATCATCGCTTTTGGACACAAAAGTGAACACGATTTAGAAGACATTTTTATAAATTAGCATTTGGGAGGCCGTGTAAAGGGGGAGTTATGAAAATCCAAGCAGGAATTCTCTACTCGACTATTTGGAAAATAATGAATGCGAGAGCAACCTTTCTGAAAAACTATCTGATTCTGTTGGGTTTTTGGTTGAGACCATCATTTATTGTTCGAAATCTGGAATTGGTTATTATGAAGGTGGACACTCAAAAGATAGATATATTCCAAAGAAAAACATTAATTGGAATTGACCAAATAAACTAAATAAAAAGGGTGTTCAACACCAGCTAAATTTAATTCGGGTTGATTTCTAACTTCAAAGTTTTGTGTATATTTACTAAGTTGCCAAATCTCGTTGATTTGGCTTTGAAATAAACAAAGAAACAAATCCAAACCCGCCCGAACGTAACCGTTAGCTACGGGCGGGCAAAACGCTTCGGCCTAATCTGTGTTCGAAAATCTTGTCGATTTTCACCTCGCACCAATCCTAACCCAAACCATTATGTGCAATTGACAATACATTAAATCGTTCTTGACAGATGATTGCTCACCTCCTAAGCTTCTTTTTTTCCTGTTGCTTAAGCTATCCATTACTTTTGGTGTAGGAAAATGTGATGCAGTTTGAAATGATAAGGACGTATCCTTTAAATAAATATTTTCCCTTGTAACTGTATAGATTAACTAGATGCCTTCGGATCACAATTTTAAATAAATATGAGCAATAACGATAAAGAGCACTTCCAAGAGAACAGTCCCTTTTTTTTCCCTTTAGAAGTTACCCCAAGAAAAGGGCTACTACCGATATCACGGGAAGACTATGAAAACAAGCCCAGTGGTGACATCTTTGGCAAAATACAGGATGCCGGGATGAAGTGGAATCCAGAAGATGTAAATCAATCAGAATTCCTTATAATGAGTACTGCGGGAGGATTAAAGAACGGTGAAGAGACCCTGGCACTGGGCATGCACTCAGGACATTTCGAATTGGGAGATGCCGCAAAAGTTGCTGCAAGTGCTTTCAAAAACCTATTTACCAAACCCTATTATGTATCAGTATCCGATCCTTGTGATGGACGTACTCAAGGCACTACAGGCATGATGAATTCATTGGCCTATCGTAATCATGCCGCCACAGTTTTAGGAGATCTAAGACGCTCTTTGCCCAATCGCAAAGGCATAATGGGCATCGCTACTTGTGACAAAGGCCTACCTGCGATGATGATGGCATTGGCGAATGAATCTGATCTACCAACGATTATCATGCCCGGCGGAGTGACATTAATCGCCAAAGGAATCAAAGATTTGGGTTCGGTACAGTCTTTACCATCGCTTGTTTCCCATAAAGAAATATCCTTGGAAGAGGCACAATCCCATGGATGTGCTTCTTGTGGGACACCTGGTGGAGGTTGTCATTTTTTGGGAACAGCAGCCACCTCCCAAGTCGTAGCAGAAGCATTGGGAATGGCATTGCCACATTCGGCACTGGCACCTTCCGGAGGGAAGATTTGGTATGCCCTAGCTAAAGATTCAGCCATTGCTCTGGTAAATCTCGCTAAAAACAATATATATACTAGTCGGATCGTTACTCAAGATGCCGTATACAATGCTATGGTAGTACATGCAGCTTTTGGCGGATCGACTAACCTCTTACTGCATATCCCTGCTATTGCTCATGCAGCGGGACTACCGATGCCTACTCGAGAAGAATGGGAGAATATTAACCGAAAAACGCCACGATTAGTCAATGTGCTCCCAGCGGGGAAGTACTCCACAGCACACGTATATGCTGCCGGAGGAGTACCAGAAGTAATGCTACATTTGAGAAAATTAGGTCTACTTAAAGAAGACTGTCTCACCGTTACAGGCAAAACATTGGGCGAAAATTTGGATGTCTGGGAGCAGGGCGGCAAAATGTTCTCTTGGGAAGCAGAAAACAAAAGAAATAGACGTCAACAAGTACGATTTAACCTCCAGACATTTAATCCTGATGCACATCCTGACAAAGTGATACTATCTCCTAAAGAAGCAAAGAAGGCCAACATGAAAAGCACCTTGACTTTTCCCACCGGAAATTTGGCACCAGAAGGAGCGCTGATCAAAAGCGGTGCAATTGCTCCAGAAATGATTGATGACAACGGTATATACTATAAAAAAGGAGTTGCTAAAGTATTTGTCTCTGAAGCAAATGCCATTAAGGCAATTAATCATGGAGAGGTAAAGCCAGGTCATATAATCATATTGATCGGTACAGGGCCAAGTGGCACAGGAATGGAAGAAACCTTCCAAATCACGGGTGCTCTGAAACAATTATCCTTTGGAAAAGAAATAGCCCTGATTACCGATGGCCGTTTTTCTGGCGTTTCCACAGGCGCATGTATAGGACATGTTGGTCCAGAGGCCCTCGTAGGAGGACCTATCAGTAAGGTTCAAGATGGTGATATCATTGAAATCAAAATTGATTGCGATAATCTAACTGGAAGTATAAATCTAATAGCCTCGCACAATGATCCCAATGCCGAGCTAAGTGAAGCCGACATAGCACAATTATTTTCAAGCAGATCACCACATCCAGAACTACGACCACATCCAGAATTGCCCAATGATATTAAAATTTGGGCAGCGACGCAGAGCGGTATATGGGAAGGATGTGTACAGGATGCTGATCGGATTTTGAAGATTGTGAAAGCAGGAATTGATGCTTTGAAATAAGAAAAAGCACATAACAATAAGTATGGACGCATAGTTGCTCGTACCTCGTAGAGATGGTGACTTGCTATAATCCGTTGTATTTCTTGAAGATAAAAATGGTAGTAATATTAACTAGAAACATTTTGTTTCCAAAACAATAGTTTAACTACAATAATCCAACTAATTTGCTTTAAAATTATTAATAACAGTAGTAAACACAAAACTGAACACGTTTTGGAACACGTTTTTATAAATTAGCATCTGGGAATCCCTGTAAATAGGGAATTTTAAAAAATAAGCATGAATTCATAACCCGATGGTCGGGGGATCGTGCCCACTCTCGCAACAAAACTTAAGTTTTTAAAAATCAACGGATTGGTAGTAACCAATCCGTTTTTTTATGCCCAATTCCAGCCCTATCATTGCTTTTGGACACATAAGTGAACACGATTTAGAAAACTAATTGTAAAGGAGCCTAGGGAAAGGGTACATCTGAAAATTTTTGTGCCAGCTCTAATAACAAAATCCCCCTACCCCACCAGGCAAAGAATTTTACAAAGACTTAAAGCTATACTCCTTTATTTTAGAGCTTGTTGGAGGAGTTAAATTTGGTAAAAATACTTGGTTATGAGACGAATTACTGTTCTTAATTGGACTTAGCCTCTGTAGAAAACTATGTCCAATTTCTTTTAATTACTAGTACAAAGGAAAATCTGACCTACTATGATTACCAATTTCTCTACCAAAAGAGACTAAAAACAGGACAGACCAATAAAAATTTTCGCATAAAGGAAAGGCCGCCTCTTTTAATATCCATTTTAGTAGTCCAATAAAGTGACTTTAAAAAAAAATGGTGTCCTAAATTATAACATGAGTTAAATCCTTAAAAAATGAAACAATGAAATATGTATTGATAATTGCAATGTTATTTACCGTAAGTATTGGTGTTGCTCAGACAAAAAAGCAAAAAAGCGTGACCAAGATCGCCGTGGCTACCTATACCGGAAGTTCTACCCAGGGGTATTATTTTACCAATGACCTGGATCAAGGCGCAATGTTATTTAATATTGTAAGACCTAAAGTGCTGAAGGAATTTGATCTTTCCAACAGCGTCTATATCCGTTAAATGTTCAGGATTACCTATAACATGGAAATAATAAAGGGTAAAAAACAAATGACGATTATAGCGTTGGAATTGCTGGACAATGAAGAGGAAAATGATATTGACGACTAACTACGGTAATTAGTTAAATATAGAAGCCCGGACCACTAGTCTGGGCTTTAATTATTTGGAGACATTCCAATTTCATGTTATTTACAAAACTATTATCTCTTGACAAAGTCGTTATAGTCTTCAAATTCAAAATTTCCAGTAAACATAGCTGTTGATTTATCAATTACCTTTCTGGCGTTGTTCTTACAGAAACCTATTTGTAGGGCATAGCGATAAAGGAACAAACGTTCCTTTCCATTCATGTTATGATTGGCAAAAACTATTTTGAACATATCGAAAATGCGTCTTAATCTTCTCCCAGTAGATGTTGAAGGGGACACTGACGGTCTGGAAGGATTTGAAATAATATATTCATATTCCTGTAGTCCTAGCCCCATTTTATCCGCAAAAAGTTTTAACAAGGCAATCTCTTCCTTTTTAATTTGACCATCAACCTGGGCCATGTAAACCATAGCCGTAAAATGTGCCAAATTGTTCTCGTGTTCCAAAGAGGATGTTCTATTTTGCATAACTTAATTGTTTTTTGGCAATTGAACCTATTCTTTAATTAATGGTAGGCCTTATTTAAAAAATTAGCCGTCGTCTTACCAGTTTTTTTTATAAATCAATAGGATAATCTGGCACTGAAGAGTTCCGAGTATCTTGAAGCCCGGCCTACTATTGGTGCCATAGTGGCAAACACCTTAATTTTTCTGGAGGTATATGACATTTCCCTGTTAAACTGGCCCAATTGCAATGCCATAGGCGTCTCAACGATTATTTCTTCTTCGGAAGCCGTTAACATAACCACTTCTTTTCCCAAAAAATCATCCTTACGGTCCATTGCCACTGCTAATACCTGGCTTTCGTCCCAATTGGGAAGAACCAAAGGGACATCTACATGACCATGGATATCATATACGAATAGGTGTAGACAATAGGGCATTTCCAGTTTGATATCCAACGGATGAAATTTCACTCTGGTGACTACCGTTATATCATTTACATCATCCCCAACATTAATTACATTTGGGATAGCGAGCATATCAACATTTAGAATCTTGGCCATGGTTTAGTATTTTTTGGTGTTGACCAGTTTATTCCTCATTGACACTAATATTCCTACAAGTACCCCTACTCCGAAACTTCCGAGTATTATAAGTACTCTAGACATGGAAAGCTTCCAAAATAGGAATTTGACATCGGTTATTTCCGCATTCTGCAAGGAAAAGATGACTATTACCCCAGCAAACAGAATGGCCAGAATTGTTTTGAATTTCATTATTATTGAGTTTATACGTAATAGATAAATATAATTCTAAGACCAGCAGGACTATTTATTCCCTGCTACCTTATTTTCATATGCCTCACAAGCTTTTGTAATATAGGCATGATCGTTGGAGAAATCGTTGTTCAATTTATCCAACACCTTTTCCAGTTCTTTGTCCGGATGATTAAAAAGATCCACCTGTAGGTGGCCCACTTTTTCTACAAGGCTTTCACAGGAGTTTTTTATGTCCACCAATTTTCTTAAATACTCTCGCCTTAGTTCCAAATCAGATTTTTCCATCGCTATAGTGTTTTAAACTTATTTAATAATTTAGACACAGAATTCTCGTATGGGTCACTTTTTTTTACAACATGGATTTTGAGTTTTCATCCTCCTTCGCCGAAATTGTAATCAATGGCAACATATTCCAACATTTACCTTAAATCCAATATGCCATAGTGCGAGATTATAGATAATCCAAGGAAGTATTAATAGCACTCTGTTTATGTACTACTATCTTGTATTATAAGATAAATACAAGGTTTTAGGACAAGAGGTTTCTGTTTGTGTCCACAATAGATAACCTGGATTAGGTCAATGGTAGTAGGTTTGAAACAACTATTCAAAATAAGTCGCATCAATTTGAATAATATATTAAAACAATATTCGGGTATCTCCGCTTTAAAAGACACCCGAATATTGTCTAGTTTAAGTTAGCTTAACCAGATTGTTTATTTCTTGATGATTTTTGATTTACCGTTAAGTCCATCAACCTTTATCTCAGGGTTGCCATATATATACACATAACTTTTACCCTTGGTGTAGATTTTCAATTCCTTGGCGGCATTGACATAGATGTCAGAGGAATTCGAGGCATTTAGATCCACATAGGTTGCTCTCAACTTTTTAGCCTTAATATCAGATGATCCAGTAGCTGTGAGTTTCATATCTGTGGCGTCGCCAGTGATATCCATATCCGCACGATTGTTAACGGTTAAATCAAGTTGATCTACAACGATATCACCTTTCAGAAAGGCATTATCATTTAATATCATAATAGCTCTGTCACCTTTGAACTGAATGTCCCCTTTACTACTTTGACCTAAATTGAAGGTTGATGACGCCACTTGCATATCCATTTCATACGAAGAATTGTCGTTAGCGGTAAACATTAGATCAGTAAATGTCAATCTATTTTTGGAGGTAATGGAAGCGTTCCCGGTCAAGGTAATCGCATCTATGTCAACAAAAGTAAGATCGATAGTCAATTCTTTACTTTTTTTAATGTTATAGGTCGAATAAATTTTAAGCACCCCGTTCAGAATGTCGAACTTAATTACATCTACCAAATTTTCGTCGGTCTTTAAGTGGTATCCGTTATCAGCGGTCTGAGTTATATTAACCTCAAGGTTGTCCGCAATTTCAATAGCATGGAAATCCTCTAGTGTTTTAAAGATATCAGCAACGACCTTGTTACCATCTATTTTAGGTTTTTTCTGAGAAAACACCATTAAACTGGTTAATAACAATACTAGGAAGACTATGTTCTTTTTCATCATTTCTAATTTTAAGTTGGTGTAACTATTTTTTATGTTACATAAATTAAGACACACCTTTTCTCACAAAGTCACATTATTGGCTTTTTAAGATAGAAAACTTGATAAAATATAATATTTCCTTAATAATATTGGGATTCAATTTAGAATAGATACGCTCCAATAATGTCGCCTTTGGCTAAACGGTGTGCATTTCGTTTCTGCTTATCGGCCTTTGGCATTATTGAGTACCCAAAAATTATCAAGGATCACTTTTGGCAACGTGAATAACCTCCAAATAATAGATGGATTAGGTGTACAGTCACTAGAACCTGAAGGGTTTTTGTTACTCGATAATTTCAATTCTATTTTCAGCAACGTATTTTATGGGTAAAACAGTTTTACCACTTGCTGTGGAAAGTGTCATGCAAATACTGTCTATGGAAACTATAATACCTTCAGTGCCTGCAATATTTACCTTGTCTCCGATCTCAAAATTTTTACGGACATAAAATGTGCGTAGAATGTCTCCAATAATTTCCCGTGAACCCAATCCAAAGGCCAAGGCCATAGCAGCCAAAAAAGCGCCCAGGATAATGGTTATGTTATTAGTGATTATTTCGGTATCAATACCGGCTTGATTCAAAGCAGTAATAGTGATGATTATGGCAATAATGTAAAATACTAGATTGCTAATGATCTTACCTCCATTCAGATCAAAAGAATCAAAAACACCCTTGATCGCCGTTCTAACAAAACTGGCAATATAAAGACCTACCATGAAAAGGGCAATAGCACTAAATAATTTAGGAAGGTAGCGTAATAGATTTCCAATTTCTTCCGATACGATCTTCCAATCCATAATATCCGCAGCAACGATAAGAAAGACTAAGAACATGATCCACTTTACAAATCCGACGATGACGGTAGTGATATTGAATTTTAGATCGGTCTTCCCAAAGATGCTCTTTTCATTAATTATTTCTGTGAGTTTATCAACCTTGATAAAACGTAATACCCTTTTTAGTACGAAAACTATTAACCTAGTAATTAACCAGCCAACAATAAGAATAATGATGGCCCCAAGGATATTTGGCAGTGCCTTCATTATACTAAGCCCCATTTCGTTGAGGGAATTAATGGTTAGGTCCTTCCAAGTTGTAATAGTTTCCATAATTTTGATTTTTTTAGTGGTTATTGGTATCCTTCTTTTGTTTTTTCCTTTTTTTGAAGAAGCTCTCCAGAGCGTGGGTATAATTGGCAGAAAAAAGACTTGCACTTTCCATAATGAATTTTAGGAGCGCAATGTCTTCCATTACTTTGCCTTTGAGTTCCTTTGGGACCTCTTTTGGCGGATATCCCAATTTTTTAAAAGGATTTTCTCTTTCCATAGTTCCCAACTCTGAATTTAGGTTTAAAAATTTTAAACCAATTTTATAATCTATATTACTTGGACACCAAAATTTTAAAAAGTCACATAAACTTTTTGAGCCGTAGGGGATATAAGCGCTTTTCTGTATAAAAAAGCGCTTTTTTCCAAGTCGTTTGATTAGGCTTCGATTAGAAAAACAGCCAAAAAGTGGAATCAAAGCAGCTATTTCAGCGGATTAAATTGTCAATGACTTTATCGATAAGACAACGATCTTTCAACCTCTATTTCTTTTTTTTGGTTTTGAGAAAGTTTTCAATGACGGATGCGTAATTAAATGAGAACAGGGAGCCCATATCCATCAAAAGTTTTAACTCCTCGACATCTTTCATGAGCTTTTCCTTAATTTCCTTGGGAGCCTCCTCTTGGGTTTCCAGCTCCTTAAATGGATTCTTTTCCATCATTTTATACTATTATGTGCTTCTACAACCTTTATTTTTGCTCGTTTTAACCTCATTTTTATGGCACTTTCTCCAGCATCGAAAAGTATTCCCAACTCCTTTACAGATACATCGTCCTGATATTTTAATAACAGTATGGTCTTGTCCTCTGGGTCTATGAGTTCTAAAGCTTGGTCCAGTTTACTGGCCTTTAAATTAAAAAGCTCCTGTTCATCCACATCTTCCATATTACTCAAATAATAATCATGATCCTCTATGGATTCCGAGATATCGCTCATCTTTTTGTCCTTATCCCGGTTAACATAATTTACGCAAAAATTATAGGTGAAAGAATAAAGCCATGTAGAAAATTTAGACTGCCCCTTAAAACTCGAAAGTTTTAAAAAGAGTTTCAGAAAAATATCTTGAGTAAGGTCTTTGGCTTCATCCTCATTCTTCACAAAAGCCCAGCACTTATTATATACCTTATTACTAAAACGGTCGTACAAAAGCCCAAATAAAAGGGAATTATTGTTTTTGGCGATACGGGCTACCAGTTCCTCATCGGAAAGATCCTTGTGGTCAGGACTATTACTTGAGGTCTTACGAACCAATATTAAAATAATATGTTTTAAGAACTGCATCGGTATGGTTGGCCATTTTTGCCTAAAAATCAAAATTAAGGAAAATAATAATTTATATAGCTCAGTAGTATGTTACTTTTTAAATTTATAAACCCAGAGGTAGGGGGACCGCACCCCCTCTCGTTAGATAACTTATGTTATTAAAAATCAACGGATTGGCAGTAACCAATCCATTTTTTTATGCCTTCTTTAGATGGAATAATTACTGCAATAAACAGTATCTTGAAATAATCAATTGCTATGAAAAAGCATATTTGATGGAATTTCCATCTTCTCGAAATCGTCACTTTGCCAGGATAAGGTCAATTTACGTCCACCGCCCTGCTGGAAATAGTTGAGCGAAATTTTATGCATTCCTGCTTTTAAAGAAATAGAGCCCTTTTTTTCGTAATTTCCGTGCGCCCCGTCATTGTCGATGAGCGCGTCATCATTCAAGAATAGCACACTTCCATCATTGGATTCAAGGAAGAAGGTGAATAATCCATCTTTTGGGACACTTATATATCCATCAAAGACGTAACCGAAATTTTCTGTTTGCTCACTGTTTTCTATGGAAAATTGGGGAATTATACTCGATGATGTTTCCTGCTTTTCTTCAAGGCCTCTCGCCTTGCTTAATTCTTAATTGTAATATTTATAATGCAGCCCGGGTGTCGGCTTCTCCGTTAGTTGTTGCGCCTCTGCAAATATGTCCGTGCCAATTTCAACGGATACGACCTGACTAGGAGTTTTGTCCTTAGAAAATGCCTGCATTCGCAAGGAGGCTTTCTTAGCAATGACAATTGGTTCGTTATATAGCAATGCATTTTCCGGTATGGGCAGCGCGCCATCCAGTGTATAATATATTTGAGCGGTTTCGTCCTTGGATGCCAATTGGATGTTACCATTTTGATCAGATACCACTTTGGGATTATCGGTAGCCTCCTGATAAATCCAATCTAAACTAAGGCGGGTGATTTGCGTAGTAGCCAAACCATGCCCACCCTTTCTATCTCCTGCACAATGCCCCAAGAGCACATGATTATCAAGGAATTCTATTGCAGTATAGCAATACCATCCATCAGGGTCACTTTCTATGGTCTTTATCTTCTCCCAACTTTTTCCCTCATCTTTGGATATGGCAAGGTTGTATGGAGTTCGATAGCCACCGTCTCTTGAATTTTCGTAGTTGTTGTTCCAGACCAACAATAAGTCCCCTGTTTTTGGAATGCGCTCTATCGAAGCTGGGGAAAGTGGCGATTTTATATTTCCCGCTACGATCGGTGACCAGGTTTCCCCCTGATCTTCCGAATAGGAGAAGTATTGTACACCTGCATCTGTCCGACAAAAAAGCATCATTTTTCCATGATCTAATTCCACTAGTCCTGGCTCTTGCAGTACGACGTTATTAGGATTGGGTACCTCCATGGATTTTGACCAACTTTTCCCTAGATTATCCGAGAAATAGGAATATATCTTTCCATTGGCAGTCATACTGGATTCAACCTCCTCGTGTAGTGCCGTGGGATAAATGATTCTGCCATTGGGCAACTGAAGCAATCTGTCGTTATTTACAACATGATATCCTTCGTCTTCCATACACCTAATCGGTTCACTCCAAGTTTTTGCCTCATCGGTAGAAATGCGCATATAGGGTATACAATCCGTTTCGGAGTTTTTTCGAATGTAAAAAAGGGCCAAACTTCCATCGCTTAGCCGTAATAGAGAAACAGACATCACATTCATTCTACCTTCGTTGGGTACAATGCTAAGGTCTTCCTGTGTCCAGGTTTGGCCGCCATCACTGGAATACCTCCCTGCCAGATAAGCTTTGGCATGATCCCCCGCTCCACCCGTAAAATGGGTATAAACAAACAATATTCGCCCATCTTTAAGCTGGATAAAATCACCTTCGCTATTCCTAGGATTATCAGAGGAAGGAGTTAGGCGTAAAGTAATTTCTTTGCCGGAATCTTCCTGAGGAGCAGTTTTGCAACCTATGAAAAATAAGGCTATTATCAGAAAAAGGAAGCGGTAATTGTGGTTTGTGCAATTCATATTATTTTGTAAACTAGGGTAATTCTATTTTAGCGTCTGAAATTAGCCATTTTAGACTAGATCACCTTGAAAATTAATAATAGTTCTTACCTAGGTAAATATTTGTAGGAAAGTCTTGGCACCAAAAGTAGATTAACAAGAGTATTTAGTAGCAAGGGGTTATATAGAAAGTCAAGGTTTTTTTTGGTATAAAGCGCGCACTGCCAAGCAGTCTCTTAAAATGGCCCTTTTTAGGTACACTAAAATCAATAATTATAGCCGTATATTAGGACAATCATATCACCCATTAGGGTACTAAAGCTTAAAAAACTTACCAGTCTGAACAACATTCCAAACATATCATTTAAAAGCGAAAAGAACGAAAAGGAATTTGAGTTCCTAAATCTATCCACATTATTTGCTAAAATAAGGACAGGATTGGATCATGACCCCAATAAACCCCATAGGCTTAGCTTTTTTGCCTTGTTGATCGTTACCAAAGGTTCGGGAAGCCATCATGTTGATTTGAAAGAGTATCCATTAAAAAAAGGTACCGTATTAAAAATAGCAAAGGGACAAGTGCATGCTTTTGAAGAAAATCCGAGTTATGACGGATTCCTCATTGTGTTTACGGAAGAATTTGTGCTCCAATATTTTTCAAAATCATCGATCCAGTTTATATCACATCTCTATAATTATCATATTTCCAAAACTGCTGTTGATGGCAGCAATTTTAATGAATCGTTTATAGAGCAGTTAAAGGATGAACTTGAATTAGAAAACACCTATGCTCAAAAAAATATTGTGGCGAAACTTCTAGAATTGTATTTACTAAAGTTGGAACGTCTTTCGCAGACCGATCATTCACCAAAACAACAGCAAAAGCATTATCCGGTATTTTTTGAGTTTAAAAATTTAGTGGAAGAAAAGTATACTGCCACCCGAAATGTAAAGGATTATGCGGATATGCTCTCTATTTCTACAAAGCATTTAAATGGAATAGTGAAAGAATTTACGCTAAATACTGCAAAACATTTTATAGATAATTTAGTAATTCTTGAAACTAAAAGAGCCATTGTTAGTTCCAATTACAGTTTAAAGGAAATTGGATATGCAGTGGGTTTCGATGAAGTAACAAATTTCACCAAATTCTTCAAAAAGCATACTAACACTACCCCAAAACAGTTCAAAACCGACGTATAGGGTTTTCGTTCCCATATTTACCATTCTTTTCCGAAGATTAACCTACCGGATTATTCCGTATAGGGCCAATTTTGTACCAAACTTTTAAATCAGAGAAAATGAAAACAAAATTAGCTACATTTATTTGCCTTGCTCTATTCAGTGTTGGACTTAGCTTGGCTCAAAGCAAAACCAAGGACGAAAATAATTTTCAGTTCGGACAGCCCGAACATTTTTTGGATGGATATTCATTAAATTTCCAATATCAGGATGGTACTGCCATACATATGGAGTTTTACAATGGCCAAGCCAAATACGAATGGGTCGCTGGACCGGCAAAGGGAAATGGCAACAAGGATATTCCTTATCGTTCCCGAAAAATTGGCAGTGATCTTTATTTGATCAACTGGCATGAAACAGATAAAAGGGACTATTTAACCCTTGTTTTTGATTTTGAAAAAATGCTTGTGCACAGTTCTATTATAGTCGGATACGAAAACAGGCCCGAAAGAACCTTAAAAACAGTCTTTAAAAGTGGAATTATCGATCATTTAAAGACAGCTGAATAATTTGCAAATTAATTTTAGTCTCCTATTCTTTGATATGTTCTATAGTTTGAAGGGATAGGAATATATTGGAATCTATTATAAAATCTGATGAAGTCTGTATAACCTTCATCAGATTTTTTATTTATACCAGTTTAATTCAGTGATTAACGCCTAGTTGACCTGACAAGATGGGTTTATAATTCCATTTTCAGCATAAAAACAAACCATATTTGATCTGCTCTTCTAAATCGGTAAAGGAATTAATTTATAGATCGTGATTTGAAGTTCCGGCCGACATGCTTAGGTACTACAAAACAAAACGCACCAACAATAACCCCTTCCAATTTGGGCAACAACTTCAACCACAGATTCCATATTTACCATTTTTATTATCGTTTTGATAAAAATAATACTGTAGATGCACATCACCTTTGCAGTGTTAAATAAATTAATCCTTAAAAATAAAAACTATGAAATATTTAAAATTAAATTTTTGGTTCTTGGCAGTCATTGCAACAACCTTATTGGTTTCATGTAGCAATGGTGATAATAGAGAGCAAACTAAACCTGTAGTGGTAGAATTTGGAGAAGCACCATCAAGTTCATTGATTACAACCGGTGTGGTAAACGTAATTACAGAAAACACCGTAAGATACCATACCATTGATTTTGCTGCGGCGCCATATACGGTTACAATTGTTGAGACAGAAGACAATATAGTACTTGTGGATTTAGGACCTGCACCTGCTTTTGCGGATGAGTTGGAAACCTATATAGATGCAATTAACAAACCTGGAGCTGTAATTATAACCCACAACCATGGTGACCATTATGGAGGTGCAGGGAATTTTACCGATTTAAATTTTTATGCAGAAAACACGGTTGCCGACCAATTGAACAATACCGATGATTTCACAAGCTTATACTCTAACTCAGTTATAGGTGTTAGTGGCTCCCAAGAAATTGGAGGCCTAACATTTACTTTTGACAAAGTTTCCAACGCTGAAACTGGGGAAAATAGTTTTTTGTACAATGAAGAACTTAAAATCGTTTTTTCTGGAGACCTAGTTTACAACCTTACGCATCCATATTTAAGAGAATACACACCCAATGCAGGTGAAGACGAAATAGACAATTGGGTAGCGGGTCTAAATGTTATAAAAACCAATTTTTCGGGTTACAGTCATCTTTTTGTAGGGCATAATGGTTCTCGTAACGATATTGGAACTGTAATTGATGAAAATATAGATTATCTACAAACCGCTCAAGGGCTTATTAAAGGATCTGAAACTATTTCCGGAGGAGGTACTGCTTCCAATCAACAAGAAGTAATGGATGAACTGGAATTGCGCTACCCTAACCATTTGGAAGGTGGAATCTTTCTATCACTACCAGATGCGTTCTTTCCTGGTGACCCAGGAGCCGATTGGTTTTAATCTACCAATTGGTTTCTTAAATCATTCAACAACATTTAAAATGTTTCCCTTTTCCAAAAAAAAATAATTATGATTACGAAACAACAAAAGGAAATAGAATCAACCTTAAAAGAACTCTATAACGATTCTAAGTATGACATGCTCAATATGATGAAGGGGGCAGCAAAAAGCGTTTTCAGACCTATGCAACCATTGGATTTTAAGGATGCGTACCTTTCTATTTCGAAAGAACAAGGAGTAGGTTTGGTACAACTTATAAAGGAAAATAACCTTAAGAATGTTATTGAGTTTGGAACCTCATTTGGAATTTCTACACTGTTCTTGGCTCAAGGTGTATTGGAAACCGGAGGTAGCATTATCACCACGGAATTAATTGAATCGAAAGCGCAACAGGCAATTGAAAATTTTAAAAAAGCTGGTGTAAACAACCATATCGAGCTTAGAATTGGAGATGCATTAAAAACTTTAAAAAATCATGATAAACCTATAGACTTATTGTTATTGGACGGTTGGAAAGATTTGTATTTACCCCTGTTCCAAATGCTTGAGCCCAACTTTCATGCAAACACATTAATATATGTTGATAATGCAGAAATGGCAGAAGTTAAAGCATTTCTAAGAACGATTGGTCAAAATCAGAAGTATCAATTACAAACTAAATTTGGTGGAAAAGTAGTATTGGCAACCATTAAAAAATAAAAGAATTATGAGCCAAGTATCCATTTGCCCAACATGTGGCAGCAAGTCAAGAATAAAAGAATCAGACGGGGTGACTTCTTACCAGGCCATTCAGGATGATGAGGTATTTAAAAAAGTAAGTCAACTTAAAAAGGCTATGGAAAAATTTAAGGCAAAAGCAGAAAAGCTTGAAAAGGAATTAGAAACTTTAAAGACTAGTCAATAATATGAAATTCTTAAAAAGAAATTACGGCTGGATGCTGGTTGCCATATTGGCCACCCTACCCTTATTTGTAATTTTTAATATGATACATATTAATTTTACGAATGGCTTTGCGGTTACCTTAATCGAAGGAGCAGCTAGCGATGGTAAAACCACCTTGGAAATGTTATACCATGTTTCTGGAGAGTTCGCTATAAGATGGATGACAGCCGTACTAAGCTGTACACCGTTTTTTATCCTCTTTGGCATCAACAATCTTTTTGTAAGGCAAGCTATGGGAATCGCCACTGCGGTGTGGAGTTTCCTTCACTTTATCATATTTTTAAGTGCTGAAGGCTTTCTTGAGACGTTTGCTCAAGTTAACTATGCTGCAGGTTTCGTGGCTGTTTTATTTTTAATTCCGCTATTTCTTACTTCCAATAGAAAATCAATGAAGAAGCTAAAAGCAAAATGGAAAAAACTACAAAGTCTGGCTTATGCTGTCATCCTTTTAAGCCTATTACACGTTGCTATTTTGGATAAAACTTGGGCTATATATGCAATAATAGTAGGTTTGGGATTAATTATTAGAATACCTTTAATCAAGCAAAAATTAATTGCATTTAGAACAAACACAAGAACTAGTATAGCTTAGTAATTAAATTAAGTAAATTAAAATATTATGAAAATTGCGGTAACATCGGCAAACGGACAATTGGGGACAGCAGTTGTAAAACAGCTTATAAAGGAAAATGGTAAAGAGAATGTAATAGGCATAGCCCGTACCCCTGAAAAAGCAAAACATCTTGGCATAGAAATTAGAAAGGGAGACTACAACAATCGCCAGGATTTTGATAAAGCCCTACAAGGTATTGATGCCGTTCTTTTGGTTTCGGGTATGGATGAGCCGCAAAAAAGAATCCAACAACATAGAAATGTAATTGAAGCGGCAAAACAAAATGGAGTGCAAAAAATTGTTTACACCAGTATTGTAGGCGATGAAAACAAAACCGCATTCAGCCCTGTGGTACAAAGCAATCGTGCGACCGAAAAAGATGTCCGGGCATCCGGTTTGGAATGGGTAATAGGTAGAAATGGAATTTATATAGAACCGGACCTTGAGTATATTGACAACTATATAAAAGAGGGAGAGATCAGAAATTGTGCTGGAGAGGGGAAATGTGCCTATACCAGTAGGGAGGAATTGGGCTACGCCTATGCGCAAATGCTTCTCAATGCAAATCATAACGGGCAAGTTTATAACCTTACTGGCGAGGCCATTACCCAGGCAGAATTAGCCAAAATTATAAACCAGGTGTATCATACAAATCTGACCTACAATCCTGTTTCGGTGGAGGCTTATGAGCAGGAAAGAAAGGAAGCCTTGGGTGATTTTATAGGAACTATAATAGCCGGTATCTACGAAGGAATCAAAATAGGTGCCAACGAAGTAAGTTCCGATTATGAAAAAGCAACAGGAAGACCTCACAAATCGGCCTTGACAATGATCAAAGCAATAAAAAATGAAACTAGAAAGCAAGAAATCGAAGATTCGCGAAAACCGATAAAAAACAATAACAACCACTTGAGTTAAAGGAAAGAACAATTTTATAATTCCAAGTACCTCTATATTTGCCTAGGACCTTCCCTCCTTCCTAGATTAGTGAATTGAATTGAGGACAACTCATTGCATTGATTTTGACAGGTCCACTTCGATCCACATCTTGTGTTTTCTAATTAACTGGTAAATATCAAAGGGAAGTTTTTGGTTCTCTAGAATTTCGCGATAGTCGTCAACATCCGCCCTTTCCCTCAAGGAAAACCTTTTTAGCGTAGTAGCACCACTTTCCAATAAGGGCATTTCCACGATATCCATCTCTGATTTCGGTCCACCTCCAGCAGGAAATGCAGCCATTACTTTAATCTTGAGGGCTTTGCCAAATTTTTTACATTCCATGGATTTTCCCCGGAAATAATGCATCAACTTTTTATCATCTGCACTGTTGGCCGCATAGTGATAGGCCTTTTCCTCTTCCTTGTTCCTTCGCATAATTTCCCATAGTTTTCCAAAGGTTCCATTGCTAATTGTATCCATTTTCATCAGTGTTAATTCCTTTCCCAAGGATTTCTATAAATGTGGTGATAAGCAATTGCCAAGGTTGACCGTATCGGATATATTATTGATGCTAAGTATCGGAATCGGAGAAATTAGCTGATAACGAGTTTTCTTGTGGCCTTACTTTTATTTAAGGACATCAAACTTCGGGTGCTATAAAATTTATAGAACAGCGGAATTATGTAATGTATTGTAGTAATTATATAACATTTTTATCATGATAATATCTCAATTTTGTGTGCTATTGTATTATTCAATAGCGTTTTAATCAGTACATATGGATACATGGAATGAGAATACTTTGTTTTACAGAAATTTTGGAAAAATGAGAAGCTTCCTTCGACCGATATTTTACAATGGAAGTTCCATTACTTCCAAAGAGAGGGAATCGGCAAAGGCCTTACAAACAATATTGCTCGAACTTAAAAATATCAAACCAATAAGAAAAAACGAGGACATCGTCACTTTTTAAAAACAATACTGTTCTAGCTTGTTTTGGTAAGTGCTTAAGATTATTATTGATTTTAGTGGAAAGGGCTGGATATAAAAATTTAGCTCTTTTACAATTATGAATCAACCCAATTGGAAAATAGCCATCCCTACAAACCGGTTTTATAAAATCCAATTGGATAAGTGTACTATTATGGCATCAATAGTCATGGTCTATCCAACGAGCATAATAAAAACCTTTCAAAGTTCAAATAAGAATCCTGAATTTATACATTTTTGATTCCTTGATGAATATGGTAATATTTTTATGTCTTCTAAAAAAAAGGACCGGTTTTAAAACACTTCCCATACTACAAATGAGTTTTGCCAAATAAACATTTATGGAACTCTAAAAATAGCGGTAAATCTCCCATAATTCGCAATTGGCCATTGGCCAAATATTCCACTGTAAGCCAATAATAACTATATTTGTATGATGATTCATTTTCCAATGCCGACCTATGTAGCTAGTAACAGCAAGGTTTATACCCGGCCAAAGAAAATGGCCCCGACACCCAGATAAGCCTTTATTGCCTTGTACGACCATCAACAAAGACAATCACACGAAAGAGTTTCTTTCATATATAATAAAAAAAAATGAAAAATATCTTTCTTGCTGATGACGATGCCGATGACCGCGAATTTTTTATAGATGCACTTAAGGAAGTAAGCATCCCCACTGATATAATGCTTTCCAACAATGGTTTGGAATTGATGAAAAATCTCGAAATTTTAATCCAACACCCACCACCCCATGTAATTTTCCTGGACCTGAACATGCCTTTTAAAGATGGCTTTCAATGCCTACAGGAAATCAGAAATACGCCTAAACTAAAGGATATTCCCGTTGTCATATTTTCAACATCGGCCAGCGATATTTTTGTTGACCAAACATATGAACAAGGCGCAAATTACTATATTCAAAAACCTACTTCGTTTCGACTTTTGGTAAAATCAATTGAAAAGGTTTTAACACTTGAAATGTGGCCATCACCAAGACCTCAAAGAGAAAATTATATTTTATCAATTACATGACATGATACGAATTCAATTAGCCAAGGCTCTCAGATCGCTTGCTTTTCTAAATACGGAGAAAAAAAAGCGGGCAGCGGAATTGATCATTGCCAACAAGGAACTTGTATTTCAAAACGACGAGAAAGAAAAAAGGGCGGCGGAATTGGTCATTGCCAACAAGAAACTGGTTGTACAAAACGAGGAAAAGGAACAAAAAGCCGCAGAATTGATCATTGCCAATAATGAACTTGCTTTTCAAAACGTTGAGAAAGAAAAAAGGGCGGCGGAATTGGTCATTGCCAACAAGAAACTGGTTGTGCAAAACGAGGAAAAGGAACAAAAAGCCGCAGAATTGATCATTGCCAACAAGGAACTTGCCTTTCAAAATGAAGAGAAGGAAAAAAGGGCAGCGGAGTTGGTCATTGCCAACAAGGAACTTGCCTTTCAAAGCGATTTAAAAGAAAAGCGGGCAACCGAATTAATTATTGCCAACAAGGAGCTTGCTTTTCAAAACGAAGAAAAGGAAAAAAGGGCAGCGGAGTTGGTCATTGCCAACAGGGAACTTGCCTTTCAAAGTGATTTAAAAGAAAAGCGGGCAACCGAATTAATTATTGCCAATAAAGAATTAGAATCATTTACCTACATATCCAGCCACGATCTGCAGGAGCCATTGCGAAAAATACAAATCTTCTCAGCCCGCCTAATAGACGATGAATCACAAAACTTATCCGAAAAAGGAAAAAGCTACGTTTTGGGAATGAGTGATGCATCCAATCGCATGCAATCCTTGATTCGAGATTTGCTTGGATACTCCCGAACAACTACTTCAGAGGGGAAATATGTTATCACCAATATCAACACCGTAATAGAATTGGTAAAAAAAGATTTTACGGAAACCATAGCTGAAAAAAACGCCACCATCAAAGTAGTTGGGGTGTGCGATGTGCAAGTCATTCCCTTTCAGTTTCACCAACTAATACAAAACATTATTGGCAACGCCCTTAAATTTTCAAAACCCGATTTATCGCCCATCATAATGGTAAAGAGCGAAATTGTAAAGAACACTGACGTAATTAGCGATAAACAATTATCTGCCCAAGAATATTGTCACATCACAATAACAGACAACGGCATAGGGTTTGAACCCCAATTCAAAGACCACATTTTTGAATTATTTAAACGCCTTCACGACAAAGACAAAATACCAGGGACAGGTATCGGGTTGGCAATCGTAAAAAAAATTGTAGAAAATCACAATGGTTTTATTACAGCAACCAGCGAAATTAATAAAGGAGCTAGCTTTGATATTTATATTCCTTCGACCCTACCATTGTAAAGGTCTGTGACTTTGACTAGGTAATGGGACTTTATTCTTCCATAGCTTGTAAAGTTTCCAAAATCCTTAATTCATACTTTGCACTAATATTCACATTACCGCCTAAGCTTAAGCACAAAGATTTTTTGGGCTTAAAAATGGATATTCACCTTTGGATCGGGCCAGAGTTTTGCAAATAAAACTTCAAGTTCGGCAAAAGTATTTCTTACAACATTTTACAGTTCTTTTACCAATAAATTTCTGGACGTGATTATATTTATTTCTTTCGAATAGGGAGTTTGAATATGGCATTGAGGGAATCGGATTGCCTCTCGGTAGTTACGACCGGAGAAACACATCTAAGGGGGTTGTTTAAACATGCACATTTTTCTGGATCTTTCTAATAAGTTTCATCGTCGGGAGCACAGGTAATACCAAAAACAATAAAAGCAAAATGGCTAGTTGTAATCAAGCTTTGGTATCCACAACTCTGTTTATGGATAATGCCTGATTGGGTAACCAAAATAATATAAATAGCTCATCTTCAGTTACTACGTATATAGCAAAACATAAAATAAATGTGCCAAACACCTAATTCAGGTCCGGCATTTCTCACGTGAACCACTAATTGGAAGATAACGAAAAGATGGAATACAGCGGATATTTTTGTATTTCATCGATGAAACAAATACCAAAACCAATATTTATTACCTTAGGAGGAGATAATCCCGCTTTTGGTTGTAGTACTCCCCCCTCTTCTGCATACCATCGAAAATTTATTGGATTAATGGGATAGCTTACATAAAGGCAATCTGGAATCATCCAGTATTCTTCGAAAGAATTAAAAGAATTGGAAATAAAATTTTTAACTTAAATACAATCATGGAAAACAAACAAAACCTTCAGGTTATTGAGAATCTTTACAACGCTTTCGCAACGGGAGATATGCCTACGGTACTCGGGTCTATGCATCCCGATATTGAATGGAACGAAGCAGAAAGTAATTCGCTTGCAGATGGCAATCCTTATATTGGTCCAAATGCAATATTGGAAGGTGTATTTGCACGTCTTGGAGCCAACCACGAGTACTTTGGGTTGAAGGATATTAAAATCCACGGCATGAATGGCAACAATGTCTTGGCCACCCTACGCTATGATGCTAAAGTAAATGCAACAGGAAAGGCCTATAATGCACAGGCTGCACATCTATGGACGCTAAATAATGAAGGAAAAATTACTGCCTTTCAGCAATATGTTGATACCAAGAAGTTGGCAGACGCTGAAAAGTAATTTTAATTGTATCAGAGGTTAGGTGATTAAAAAATAGCTACGCTAAAAAACGTGGCAAGCGAAAACCCGCCCGTACCGAAACCAGCCCGACAAATCATTTCCGTCCGTACAGGCAAGGGCGGACTGGCAGGAGACACGTTCGGGCGGGCAAAAAGATTTCTCCATGTAAGTGGCGGAAAGCAAAGGCTTATTGACTTATTATTTATTAAATATATAGTGACATTCCTATATCCGTAGGTTAGCCAGTTAACCAATAAATGCAAAAATATGCGTAGAACTTTAATCATTCTGATTTTTATGTTAGTGCTTGGATGTGCCGAGAAATACGAAAAATTGAATACTAATTTTAAGTCTTTTGGATTCGGTGAAATTCCTGATTCCAGCTTTTGGAATCAGCCTAAAGTAAAATTTGACACGTCCAATTATATTATTCAGCCTAAACATTTACAAAAATATTACGATCACCCTGGAGAATTAGGTTACATAGCAGAAGGTAAGGATTATGGTTTTGAATCGCTTTCTATATTCATGGCGATGACCTTGCCAAAAGGCGGCCCACCATTGCATACTCATGACATTGATGAACTGCATGTAGTTTATGATGGGACTGTTGAGTATATTATTAATAAAAAACAATTTACAGCAAAGGGGCCATACATTGTAAAGATTCCGGCTGGTGCCGTCCATGCATTCGTAAATCGGGGGGGAACTCCGATAAATGTATTGGGTATATTGTCCGAAAATATTGCTAGCTATAAAGAGTTTGGACCAAATCCAATGTTGGAAAATTAGGTTATAAATTAAATGAAACTGTGGCTAACAACAGTTATAAATGAATGGGGTTTTAATGGTCAGGAAACTTTGGTGGTACTTGGAATGTCAGCCACAAATCATGAATTTAAATTATGGCGTGGCTATGAGCCACAGGAGAGGTAAGTACTTTCTAACCCCCACTCATCATAGCCAAGCGTTGTGAGCATGCAAAAATAATGGGAAAAAGTTTAATAATATTGATTTTGACAACTACTTGGCTTTGTTCCTGTGGGCAAAGAGGTAAGCCCACAACCGCCAAGGTTTCTATTGATTCGGAGATTGTGGACCCAACAAAAAATGAAAACGGCCAACTATCTCAAATCCATGATTTAAGCAAATATATCTACACAGATACTGTGTATACGTTTTCGACCGGAAAAGGGATAACCATACAGAACAGCTATCCAAAGGGCGGTATGATTGAACCTGATGGAACACAATATATAGATTCTTCGGAAAAAAGGTATGGATTTGTGGTGTTTTGGACTCGGATAATCAATGAAACCACCACACCATTAGAGCTTAATATTAATTTTCCCGCGGATACATTTGCAATTTTCACTCCGCCTGGCTCCTACTTGAAGTTATTTTTACCAACGGATACCTTGACATATGATAAACTATCATCGTTCAACTATGGCCTAACTGGACTAAAATCCTATTTAGATGCTAATTTTAATAAAGCGACCATGTTGCAAAAAACGATTAACCCAAATGAAGAGCATATTTTCTATATAGCTGCGCTCTCCCATAATGCAGGGGGAACTGCAAGAGCTGCACTTATCTTGAAAGAACAAGACCTTTATTACAAATTTAGCATAGCACCTAATGATTCCGGAACAATTCCCTGTGGAAAGATTGTTTTTAAAAACGAAACTGGTAATTAACGGGGTTTAATTTTTTCTTATCGTCAAAAATAATATTATATGTCAAAAAAACAGATTAAACGTATTCTTAGAATAGTATTCATTATTGCTAGTATAAGCTCTTTGTATTTTGTACCATGGATTTTGGTAAAGGCATGGATATTACCATTGCCCGAAACAGTTCAAGAACAAGTAAATGAAGCCATTGACCATGGATTTGATGGCATGATCGTTTACGTGGACCAAGCTGGAAAGCCACCGGAGTTTTATGCCGCCGGCTGGCATGACCGAATAAACAAAATACCTGCCAACCCCCACGCCTTATTCAAGATTGCCAGTATTACCAAGCTTTACGTGGCTGTAGCTACCGCAAAACTGGTCAAGGCCAAACGTTTGTCCTTGGATAAAACGCTCGCGGATTACTTTCCGGAACTTGTGGGGAGAATTGAAAATGCAGAAAGAATCACCTTGAGAATGATGGTGCAGCACCGGAGTGGCATTCCCAATTTTGTAGACCATCCCGATTTTTGGAAAAATCCGCCCAAAACCAAACAAGAAACACTGGATTACGCTCTGGATTTACCGGCAGACTTTGAACCAGGGGAAGATTATGGCTATTCAAATACCAATTATATGCTGATTTCCGATCTTATTGATAAAGAGTTAGATTATAGCCATCAACAATATATCAAGGAGGAAATTCTGATTCCCTTAGGACTGAAAAATACTTTCGGTTCGTTAAATGAAGTGAATATAGATGATGTTATGAGTGGATATTATGTTGGCTATGAGGAGGATCTTAAGACAGAAAACACAGGCTTAATGCTGGCTACTGCAGAGGATGTGGGTATATTCTTGAGGGCCCTTAACAATGGCTCCGTGTTTAATGAAGGTGAACAGGAAATCTATTCCTCCATTTACGTGTACGAGCATACAGGCCTGCTTGTAGGTTATCAGAGTATTGCAAAATACCATAAAGACCTGGACACGGTGGTTATTCAATTTAATAATACCACAAATTTTGATGGATATGACTGGAATTTAGCTGAAATCATTTATAGTAGAATTGTAAAAATAGTGAGCCGTAATATAAGCTCATAACGAGGTGTAAAACATTTCTATGATTGACTTTCCAAGAGGCTAATATGTTGTTGCGAAGTCAGTTGAAAAAAACCACTATGCGTGGGGAAAATCAAATACCAGTTGACATATAGTTTGTAAAATGTTGCTATAGCCGTACGTAGTGTCCAACCAATAAAAATAATGCGATATGACAATAGAAGAACTATTTCAAGAAAAATCCATAAAAGCCAAGGCTAAGGCAAAAGAATTGTGTCAATGGCTGGTAAATGGAGAATTACCGCCGGATAAACTTTTGAACTTCGCAGAAAATCAATCCCCGATCAATAAAGCAACTTGCATTGAGTCTGTTGAGTGCGCTACAAAGAAAACAACGGACATAGCTGATGAACCTCTCCTAGAATGCATGACCAATGCTTTGATAAATGATGAACCAAGAGTGAAATGGGAAAGTGCGAAAATAATAGGGAACATTGCAAAGAAATCTCCAAATAGTTTACACAAGCCAACCAAAAACTTGCTTATTAATACGAATAACAAGGGGGCCGTGGTACGGTGGGCAACAGCATATGCATTTGGGAAATATTGAAACTGAAAACAGAAATCAACAAAGAATTAATACCCGAAATGGAGAAACTAAGTGATAGGGAAACAGATAACGGTGTTAACAATAAATACTTGGATGCATTAAAAAAAGTGAAGAAATAAAAAGGGTGCACACAACAAAACATACAAGCAATATCACCCTAGGGGACGCTACCGAATATAGCCAAATCGTTATGGTGCCTTAAAAAACTAAAAGAATGAAAAGAACACTTGAAGAACAGCGAATTGAATTTTCCAATCAAAAATTTCTCGCTACACCAATAGCTGGGTTGATTGTTTGGGCTCTTATTGGAATTATGGGGATTTTTTTCTCGGATTTCTTATCTGTTTGGGCCATATTTATTGGAACAGGAAGCATTGTATACCTAGGTTTATTTCTCTCAAAATTTACGGGTGAAAATTTCCTGGATAAAAGTAAACCGAAAAATGAATTCGATTCACTTTTCCTTTTTACCGCTGCACAAGCCATTTTAGTATATTCAATTGCCATACCCTTTTTTTTAGTCGACTATTCTTCCCTTCCAATGACAGTAGGAATTTTGACTGGATTAATGTGGTTGCCATTTTCCTGGATTATAAAACATTGGGTAGGCATTTTTCATGCCATGATAAGAACAATATCAATTGTAGCTCTTTGGTACCTTTTACCAGAATATAGATTTATAGCAATACCGTTTACCATTGTGTTGATCTACATATTGACCTTATTGATTCTTAAAACAAGAAAAAGAAATAATAACGACACTGCAACATCAACTCCCATAGATGGGGGCTAGAGTTCTATTGGGAAAGTAAATAAGTCCCACTAAATGTGCAAAGGAAGGCTAATGCCAATTGACTTTTGGTTTATTAAATAAATAGTAACTTGTTGCTATATCCAGACGTTGTTCAACATTTTAACGGACCTAAAAATTAATAAATAATATGAAAACCAGTTTCGATCACAGGCAGCTGTATAAGTTCGCCATCTTCATCATTGGGCTCCAGATTGTGGTTTCCTTGGTTCAAATAATTGTTGAATCCCTTGCGGGATTTCGGTTCTACCTATTTAGCCCGTATTTCGAGCCATGGTTTATTTTAATGAGTGTTATTACCATAGTGGTTCACCTGATATTGATTTGGTATTTCCGGATTAAAAAATATACAATTGCATTAATAGCCCTTGTGGCAACTTTTGTAGCCACCTTAGCCTATACTCTGTGGGTGTATACGGCCCTATCCGATCGGGAATTGTGGGAATTTATCCCGAAGGCTTTTATAATGCTGCTATCTGTTGGGGCAATCTATTCCGTTAGCCTTTTTACCTCTGGGACTAGACATAAACGTTGGCTATTTTGGGTAGGGATTATAGGGTTCTCGTTGGAGCTTAGCCTGATCGCACTTATGTTTTGGTCCATGAACACCACAAGCGAAACTATTCCCCTTACCATTCAAAAAATTACTCTATGGTTTTTAGTAGCATTAAGCCTGATTCTTACTTTTTATATACTGAATTTCAAAGAGGAATTGGACTTGATCAAAAACAAGGACAATTCTAAGCCTTCTAAATTGTTAACGGGTATAAGAAATACGCTTGGAATAATTTCTACCATTGGAATAATTGTGGTATTGAACAGTGGTTTTTCTGAATACTCTTGGGAAAAAGGAAAAGTGGCGAGATCCAAACTATTAGCAGGTAATTTTGAAGCTAGAATGTATGTGAACAATCAAAATGACACCCTTAGGTACCGCTTGTTGTTGCCCAAAGATTACGATAGCAGCAAAAAATACCCTTTAGTGGTCAATTTGCACGACGGGGGTGGTGTAGGAAAGGACAATTTGATTCACTTGCAGGCAACCAGCACCGCACAACTCTTGGCGACCGACGAGAATCGTGAAAAATATCCTTCCTTTATATTCATGCCCCAAAGTCCTTCAAACGCAGGTTTCGGAGGTGTTTTAAATGAACCGGATATTTCAAACCTTGTTTTCGAAGCTATGGACTATCTTGAACAGGAATACAACATTGATGACAAAAGACGCTATGTTATAGGCATGTCACTTGGGGGTTATGGTAGTTGGCATTTCATTGGCGTAAAACCAGAAAAATTTGCTGCCGCTGTTCCTATTTGTGGAGGAGGCACCCCCGCCTTGGCCTCAAAAATGACCAATATTCCCATCTGGGCATTTCATGGCGCATATGACAAAGCGGTACCGGTGGAATTGACAAGGGAGATGATCAATGCCATAAGGGCAGCTGGAGGTAGTCCAAAGTATACGGAATTTTCCGCAGGGCATCTTATATGGAACCAAGTTAAAAACACCCCCGAATTCTTGGACTGGATTTTTTCCCAAAAAAAGGAGTGATCTATTAAAAACGTTTTTACAATATGATCTAAACGCAATGACGGCTATAGTACCATTAGGAAATTGTTGATGCCTAGTTTGTGCCCAGCGGAAAGCAAACGTCAATTGGCTTATCGTTTTTTAAAATAGGATTATGGTAACCATTGGCCATATTCGTATATTGTTTATTATGGAACAATAAGAAAGATTATCATGAAACTTTCACCAAAAGTAGACGGCATTTATTCCCAACTCAATCCCAGTACCAAGCTTGGTGATCTAAGGAAAATTGCAGAAAAAATTAAGAAAGATCACCATTTGGCCTTGGATCTCTGGTCTACTGGGGAATACTTACCTCGTCAATTGGCTATTCTAATAATGGATAAAAAGCTCCTTACACCAGAAGTTGTTTACAAGCTGGGTATGGATATCCAATGTCATAATTTTGAAGAAAGAAACCAATTAGCAGACTGGTTGATGGCCAATCAGCTTTCAAAGGATAAAAAAACAATTGCCTTAATGGAATCTTGGGAACATAGTTCTTCCAAAATGCAAAGAAGATTATTCTGGTATTATCAGGCTCGCTTGAGGTGGATGGGAAATACCAAACATTCAAATTCAGAAGACCTGTTGGCTTCGATAGAAAAAAATCTATTAAAAGAAGAACCAGAAGTCCAATGGGCCATGAATTACACGGCTGGGCAAATAGGAAAGTGGCAGGAAGAGTATCGATCGAGATGTATTGCCATTGGAGTAAAAACTGGGCTCTATAAAGATGAAATGGTTGGCAAAAATTGCACACCTAGTTATTTGCCCCAATTTATTTCAATTGAAGTTGCCAAATTGAAAAAACAATGATTTCATTTTTTGGCCAAAAGATAAATGAAATAACCACACACCACAAAAGTTAAACAACAAATAGACGCAGATTCGCCAAACCATTAACGATCATTGGAGGACAACACCAAAGCAAAAGTAATTATCACAAGAAAATATGAAGCATAAGGGCAATGAAACCGACACAATAATTCTCAAATCAGGAGAAGGGAGAACTTACAATTGCGGCACAATGACAGCAATATTTAAAGCAGATGAAAATGAAACTGCCAATAAATACAGTATTTCGGAATGGTGGCTTGAGCCAAACTCAGACGGACCCGGTGCACACCAACACGAAGAGAATGACGAGGTTTTTTACGGTATCGAAGGAACTACATCTATACTTGTTGGTGATAGCTGGATTGATTTGGCAAAAGGAGCATTTTTAAGAATACCGGCAAAAACCATTCATGACTTTGTTAACCGGACAAATGAAAAATCTGGAGTTCTTAACTTTTTTATTCCGGGTGGCTTTGAAAGAAATATGCCCTCTATTGTAAAGTGGTTTGAAGAAAACAAATAATCTCGAGCTTAGTGCACAAACCCCAACACAAATCAGCTCAATGAATTTCTTAAGCTAAAGATGTAAATCTTATGAATTAAAATTATAGTAAATTTAACCGATATTCAGATTAAAAATCCCAACAAGTGATTAAAAGTGAATTTGAAAAATTACTTAAAAAGTATGATGAAAAAATTGTAATTAACAAAATTATTGATGGAAAATACAATACTTCAAATAATTTCAGTACTACACTTCATCGTCATATTTTTTATCAAATAGTTTGGATCGAGAAGGGCTCAGGAAATCATATTATAGAAGGAGAAAATTACGATTATTCCGATGGGACCATTTTTCTTTTGGCTCCTTTTTATTTACACAAAATAACCTACCACAATGACGTACAAGGCTATGTTGTAAGTTTTTGCGACAGTTTATTGGACAGGTTTCAAAACAAATCCACACTTCTTTTTCATAACGTTGATCAATCATATATCAAAGTTCCAGCTGATGAAATCAAACTCTTAAATAATGAATTCAACTTGTTAAGCCACTATTCCGAGGCTAGTCAAACTACTTCTGCTAGTATTGTAAAGAATTATCTACACATTATTCTAACTAAAATAAATGTATTTAAAAGCTTGAAGGAAAAAGATAGTGTCCTATCCCATGCTAGTAATGCCAAAATACTGGAGCAATTTGTACAACTTGTTAGAATGCATTTCACAGAAGAAAAACAATTGAATTTTTATACTTCCCAATTGTCAATTTCGCAAAAAAAACTTAATCTTGTCCTTCGAAATAGTACCGGTCTAACACCAGCTAAATTTCTGGAAACCTACATACTAAATGAAGCTGCTAGAATACTACGCTATAGCGACCTAAGTGTTAAACAAATTGTAGCAGAGCTTGGTTATTCCGATAGTTCATATTTTATAAAAGCTTTCAAGAAGCAGTTTAAAAAAACACCTCTGGAATATAGAAAGTCGGCCGAGTTGGACTTGAATACCACATAATACCATAATCTTCCTGAATAGTCTTATTTATTCCCATACTGAAAACTGAAATTTGTAAAAATTACAAATATTAAATTTTCTAGTATGAACAAATCGATCTTTTACATATTAATCTGTGTGTTGTTGTGGGCATTAATTCCAGTAGTTTCCAAAATAGGACAAAATGGGTTGGATAACCATCAATTTCTATTTTGGTCCAGTCTGTCATCATTATTATTTTTTTTAGGCATAGGGATTTATAAAAAAAGGATTGGCCATTTATACAAGATTTCCATGAATAAATGGCTCATGTCCATATTTTTGGGATTTTTGGGGACCTATTTATATTATGTACTACTCTATTTGGGGTACGCAAATGCACCAGGAATGGAAGTCCTTATTGTTCAATATTCTTGGCCTATTTTAGTTGCTCTTTTATCTCTCATTATTTTAAAAGAAAAACTTACGTTCCCTAAAGCGGTTTCTATACTTTTAGGGTTTTTAGGCGTGTTTATAGTGCTGACGAAAGGAGATTTTCAACAACTGAAATTTGAAAATTTAACAATAGATCTACTAGTATTCTTTGGGGCGTTTGTTTTTGCCTTATTTTCTGTTTTAAGCAAAAAAATTGAAATGGACGATATTAGTCTATTGACTATATATTTTTTGACTTCCAGCATTATTTCATTCATATCCATGAACCTATTTTCTTCGTTTAAAATACCTGAAATAGATACCATACTTCCAATTATAATCAATGGATTTTTAGTGAATGGACTTTCATATATATTTTGGATCAAAGCACTCAAAATGGCAGAAGCTTCATTTATAGCGCCATTTGTTTTCTTAACACCTGTTTTGTCGTCCATATTTTTAATCCTCTTTTTTAATGAACCGTTTTATACTGCTTACCTTATTGGAATGTCTTGTGTTATTATTGGAGGGTTACTAAATGCTAGAAAAGAAAAGAAGAATATCGTGCCCATCAAATCATTCTAGTGTTATGAACTCGCCCTACATTTTATTTGGGCGGGCATCCGCGTGGTCAAAAAAAACCGTTACGCCTGGTGGAAAACAAACCCTGGTGGGTTTATAGTTTGACAAAAATTTGGTAACTTGTTAGTATATCCGAAAGTTACGTTGCTACTTCGAAAAGAACATCAAGGGAAGGAGTCGAGTTTTTAATTTTGTTGAATATAAACTCTTGGAATAATGAATTTACTGAAGGCAATCGGAAAACAGATGCAGTACCCGAGAGGGATATTCGGCAAGATTTTGTTTGCTTGGATGACTAGAAAGACTATTGCACATGCACGCTGGACGGTGGACCTCATGGATATTCAGACAGATGATGATATCATCGAAATAGGTTTCGGAAACGGTGCCAACATTAAATTGCTCTTACAACGAGCAGTCAGTGGGTCCGTTACAGGAGTCGAAATTTCAGATACCGCAATCGAAATGGCATCTAAGAAAAATGCCAAATCAATCTCCGAGGGAAGGGTGAAACTACATAAGGCCGCAGGCAACGCGCTGCCCTTTGAAGACGGTGTATTCGACAAGGCATGTACAGTTGCCACGGCATACGTAATTGAAGATCCGGGCGCTGTATTCAGAGAAATGTTTCGTGTTCTAAAACCCTACGGAGCTGTAGCAGTAACTTTTCCTGTCAGGGAAAATTTTATAAGATTTAAACCTGTTGCAACGGAAGGCTTTTATCTCCATAAGCTATCAGATCTCGAAAAGGCCTTCCGCGACGCCGGTTTTGTTAATTGTAGAACTGAAGATAATAATCAGGTTAAATTTGGTGCTCATTGTATGCTTGGAATGAAACCGACTATTATCAGCTAAAAAGCACGACCGATGGAAGACATCAATCAGATCCCTTTTAATTTCGATCCGGGAATCGGTTTAATTGTAGGCATCATGGTCGGCTTCCTGGTTTTTGCAGTATCCCTGGATTTGACCTGGGAAAAGCTTCGAAGAGTCCTCAAAAAGCCAAAGGCCCCCACAATCGGAATTGTTGCTCAATTTGGGATCCTGCCTGCGATTGCCTTCCTGACCGGTCTGTATCTAACCCATTCACCCAGTATCGCGCTCGGACTATTGTTAGTCACTTGTTGCCCGGGTGGAGCGCTATCCAACTATCTCACCGGGGTTGCAAAAGGGGATGTGGCAACTTCTATAAGTATGACTACAATTTCCACACTTTTCAGTGTCGTTCTTACACCGCTGTTGTTCGCTTTTTGGGCATCTTTGAACCCTTCCACGCATGTAATTCTGCAGAATATCAGTATGGATCCGAAGAGGGTGATTATGACATTGATGATCATGTTAATTATCCCCGTTACTGCCGGTATGCTCCTACGCGCAAAGCGACCCATTACGGCCGATCGAATACGTAGTGCGGTCCGTTTAATAGCAGGAATCGTATTTGCCGTGATCGTTGCAATGATCATTGGGAGCAACTTTAAATCCCTTGCTCTTTTAGCTCAAACTGCACTATTTCCTGTTCTTTTCACATTTTTGGTGGCAGTATGCTTAGGTTGGGGAATTGGATGGCTGGCTGGACTTATGGCAGCGGAGCGGAGAGCAGTGGCAATTGAGGTTGCATTCCAAAACGTTGCTCTCGCCATTGGGCTTGGTGTTACATTTTTCCCTTCTCTCGGAGGCATAGTAGCCGTCTCCATATTATGGGGCATAGTGCATTTAACATTAGGATTTGGCCTAGCTATGGCATGGAATCATATCAAAATTGAATAATGGCAGATCTAAAGGAGAAAGTGGACCGCATAACATTTTGTATAAGCAAAAGCGGGTTGGGTGGTACCACAAAGGTTGTTACAACAAATAAATTTATGTGGTGGCAAGCATCAAGCGACATTAAAATAGATGCCTAAATCATATAAAATGGAACCATTAAAATAACTTATACTGCATTTACAGTTTTGGTCTTGGCCTCTTGCAATAACAATAAAAGAAGATATGAGCGAACAAAAGGAAATTGTAGAGAAATATATGGACGGATTTCGTGCGACCAACCACAAAAAAATATTGTCGTGCCTAACTGACAACGTAGTATGGGAAATGCCCGGTTTTTATCTTCATAAGGGCATAGCTGCATTTGACAAAGAAATTGAAAACCCAAATGCCGACGGACATCCTGACATAAGTGTAACCCGACTTATAGAAGAAGGGAATATCGTAGTTGCTGAAGGAACAGTAAAGGCAAAAATGAAAAACGGAAGTGAACTAGATGCCGTCTTTTGTGATGTATTTCATTTCACAAACGGTAAGATAAACAAGCTGACTTCGTATTTAATGTTCAACAAACAACCATAACCGAAAACTTAAACATAAAAAGTCCGCCGTTGCACAGTATAAGCTTTGGCTTGGTTATTCCCCAGTTGGAAAGGTTGGTGCCAAGACACGCCACAGCTCATATATATAAAAGTTAGCGGTAATTTTGAGAATAAAAGATCAATACATCTTAAAATGAACTAAAATGAATAGGTTTATAATTATTCTTTTCTGTTATTTCTTGTGTCCCTCCATAGCGGAAGCCCACCCGGGAGTTGGTATTGTAATGGACGGTAACGGCAATGTATTCTACACTGACCTGACCCATGTTTGGAAAATATCCCCGGACGGTGAGCGGTCCATAGCAGTAAGAAATGTCCATACGCATGAGCTTTATCTTGATGTTAACGGTGATCTTTACGGAGAGCACGAATGGTATGAAGGGGAAGCCACTGACAAGTGGGGCAATTATGTTTGGTGTTTGAGCAAGGATGGTGTACTAGAAAAATCAATTCCTGATGTTGAAGGGTTTCTCGACAACGATACATTGGTCAGGGATATGGAAGGTAATTCCTATTGGGAAAAAAAGTCGGGGGATTATCAAATTCTGATGAGGGAGACCAGTAATGGTCAGAATTCAAAATTCACAAAACATCATTTTAAAGATATTCGCTGGACGCACTTTTCAAAAAATGATAAAAATCTGTATGTGGTGGATAAGCTGGAAATAAAAAAAGTATCGCCATCTGGAAACGTAACCCTTATTGCCGATGATCTAAAGGAAACCAAACCGCCTTTTGAAGGTGTAGCAGACCGTCATTACATATTTGGGATCTGGACAGATAAGGATATAAATGTGTATGTAGCTGTCTATGGAGCAAGTAAGATTAAGAAGATAGATGCTGATGGTAAGATCACAACGGTATTCGAATCAGAATCGGGTTGGTCGCCCTGTGGGGGATTGATAGCCCCGGATGGCACTCAATGGATAATGGAGTTTTCCGAAAATAATAAAACAAGAGTAGTTAAAATAGACGCATTTGGAGCAAGAAAAATCTATGGAGATTAACAAAACGGTGTTGAGATGTAGATTAGCCAATCCCATATCTTCATTGTAAAAAGACAGTAACAAACCAGGGACGATACTTAAAAACAGACCTTTATGAGAAAAATAATATCCTTTATGCACATATCGCTGGACGGTTTTGTAGCAGGACCTAAAGGGGAAATGGACTGGATCAAAATTAACGAAGAAATTTTTGATCATGTAGGGAAGCGCATAAGCAAGGGCGACACGGCATTATATGGACGGGTAACCTATCAGATGATGGAAAATTACTGGCCAACCGCAGCGGACAAGCCCAAGGCTACCAAGCACGACATAGAACATTCCAAGTGGTATGCCAAAGTCCACAAAGTTGTTTTATCCAAAACAATGATAGGGGCAAATTTGCCCAATACACAAATTATTGGCGACAAGCTGTCGGACAGTATAAAGGAATTAAAACAATCCGGCCAAGGCGGAGGTGAGGACATCTTGCTATTTGGGAGCCCAACGGCAACACATTCACTTATACAACAGAACTTAATAGACGGCTACTGGCTATTTGTCAACCCTATTATTCTTGGACAGGGCATTCCGCTGTTCAAGGGTATCATGGACAAAACAAAACTAAAATTACTGACCACCCACCAATTTAATTGCGGAGTAACAGAACTGAATTATGTAGTGGACAGACCCTAACAAGTACCTAAAGTGAAATATCTGGCCAATTCCTTTGGGCGTTCCCTTCCAGGTCGGGCGGGCCTAACAATTCAAAAGCCTCATCCCTCTAAATCTAAAAAGCTTATAAATTCCTTTAAACCCCGTCCTTCTTATTACGCACCCATTTGGAATGAACCATGCCCTCAAATGCTTGGTTTTTACATTTAGAAATAGTTACCCCTTGAGGATGAAATGTAGGAAAGATTATAAAAAATATTAATATTTAGGCATTTATCAGTTGTTTAACCCTCTCCTTACTTCTTTCCCTCAAAGTTCTTTTTAGTGTTTTTCCAGTTACTCCAAAGGGAAATTGAAGCCAGGGAAGTATTTCAAGGGAAATTAGTTTTTGATCTAACGAAAGAAGGCTGTTCAAGGCTTCCAACAGCACTTCTTCGGTATACCCGTAACCAGTCCGTAAAGCAACTACTGCGGCAGGTAATTGACTTCCGTCTTTTTGTGAAAAACCATACACACAAATATCAAATACAGCTTCATGCTTGTGCAGGATTTCTTCAATTAATAAGCTATAGACAGGAAAATTCTTGGTGTGTATTACATCCACCTCCCTGTCTAACTGCACAATATGGCCATCCTTACCAATTCTGGCCACGTCCCCTGTAAAAAACCACTTATCATGAAAGCTTTTAATTGTTAGGTCGTGATCATTCCAATAGGCATTAAAAACCGTTTTTCCTTTTACCTCAAGTCTTCCAACTTCTTCTTTTTCCACCAGTTCTCCCTTTATATTGGCAATACGAATGGAGGGTCCCAAGGGAGTGGAACCAGGTCTACCAATACGCCTATTGTACTTCCTGGTAAACTTGGTATAGTACCTCAGTACAGAAGGTGTACCAACCTCACTTGATCCCTGGGCATCCAAGAATACAGCCCCTTTTATGGGAATACCCAAATTTTTAAAAACAGATCCTTGGTGTAGAAAACGGGATATAATGACTTCGTGGCTTGCATCCGCAGTAGAAGCCCAAACGCGCATCTTGGATAAATCGTAATTGGCAAGGTTTAACTCCTTGAGCTGGGTGTAGGTATTGGGGAATCCGAAAAAACCGGTAAACCCACCCTTTTCGAGCTTTGCAATTGTTGTGGTGGCATCAAAACTTTCAGCATCATGATAACTACTCCAATGACAGGGGAGCCCTAAAAGCAAGCTGGCGTTAAAGGTCAAAATTACCGCTTGATGATTGTTAGGTACGGCCATGTACCCCTTATCCCTTCTTCTGGAAAGGTGTACATAACAAAGCCAACCCTTTATAGCAAATGATTGTGGTCCGTTTCTGAGTATGACAGATTTTGGTATTCCCGTAGTCCCAGAAGTATGGACAAGATAAACGGGGTCATTTTTACCTCTTCTTATCAACTCCGCTTCAGTAATCACACCTGCTATAGCGTCTTTAAAAAACCAGATATTAAGCATTGGCAATTTTTCCAAAATCTCGGCGTAGATTGCCAATGACTTTTCATCCATATCAGATTTTTCATTTACCAATAGGACAGTCGTTACTTTTCCAAAATGGCCTTCTTTATAAAATCTGAAAAAATTAGGCAGATCTGTAATAAGTACTGTTGCCCCAATATTGGAAAGATAGGGGCCAATAAGGTTCGATGCAAATTTACCGTGAACGGGACATGCAATACCTCCTGCCCTCATAATGCCCATAATTAAAATATGGATATCCAAGTGGTTTTCCTTATAAACAGCAACCCTCTCACCATAATTCAATTCCAACTTTGTCTGTAGCATTGCTCCTATTAGACCTGCTGTGGCCTTCAAGCGACTGGCACTCCAGGCCAAGGGATCGGGATATTTTTCCCTATGGATTGGTATTTCCCATTTAGCTGGTTTATCGCAAGTAAATAAGGGTCTTTCTCCATATTTTTTTTCAGCTCTAAATTGAACTTCTTCCAGAGAAATTTTGCTTAACACCAAGGCAATCCTTTTTTGCAGCCCAATTCGAAATATTATAAAGATCAAATAGGATAGGATACCAAAACCGAGTGCTAAAAAGAAAATCATATTTAGAACATCAATAATTCAAAATAATGTACAAACGATACATAAATGTACATAAAAAAAAACTGACAAAGGCTGCAACTGTTATGGCAGAAATACCAGCCTACCGGGGATAGGCCTTAAGTTATACATACTGTTCAACCGGGTAGTTGTACATTTTTTGCATCGCCCAAATGCGTAGCATTCATGAATACCATTAAAAATCAATAGACCAGCCGATGAATAAAACCGATCAGGGCCGAAACTAAGGAATGGTGTACCTGAGTTTCAAAGAGCCAGCAGTAGAAGGGAGCACCATGCTATACAGCATTTTAGTGGTCAATGAACGACGCCAAAACATTGGCACATCTCCTTCAAAAATTTTTAAAAATTTTCTAAAACTATTTGCGTAGTTAAATGACTTCATATATATTTGTAGTCAAATAGCTTCGTAATGAAATTGAGACGTGATATTTTTCAAGCAATAGCAGACCCAACAAGACGTGCCATACTGGTATTGCTTTCCACTCAAACTATGACAGCTGGGGAGATTGCTGCTAATTTTGATACTGCCAGACCTACGATCTCCAAACACATTCAAATTTTAAATGAGTGCGAACTCATAAAATCAAATCAACAAGGACGAGAAATTTTCTATCAAATTAGAATAGAAAAAATGAAAGAAATTGACAAATGGTTGGAACAATTCAAAAAGATTTGGGAAACCAAATTCAATCAATTGGACAATGTTTTATCAACTATTAAAAAACAAAAAAAATGAAAAACAATTTGTTATTTGACTTTACCGTTGACAAAACCACAAATACGGTATTTGTAAACAGAGAATTTGATGCTGAACTAACCTTGGTTTGGGACGCATTCACTAAACAAGAAATCCTTGACCAATGGTGGGCGCCAAAACCTTGGCAATCACGAACAAAGTCAATGGAGTTTAAGGAAGGCGGCCGCAGGTTTTATGCAATGGTTAGTCCAGAAGGACAAGAACATTGGTCTATCCAAGACTATACTTACATTTCGCCAAAAACTAATTTCAAATTCGTAGATGCCTTTGCTGACGAAAATGCAAACATTAACACCACATTTCCAAGTTCCAAATGGAGCTTGAACTTTGATGAAACCAAAGAATTGACCAAAGTAAGCATTGAGATACATCATAATTCCCTTTCAGACTTGGAACAAATAATTCAAATGGGTTTCAAAGAAGGTTTCACGATGACACTTAACGACCTAGATAATCTTTTAAATTCCTTAAAAAACAATTAAAATGTCTAGCAAAATTTATCCTTGCCTGTGGTTTGATGGTCAAGCCCAAGAAGCAGCAAAGTTCTACTGCTCAATTTTCAAGAACTCAAAAATAACCTCAGACAATCAAATGGTCGTTACGTTTGAATTGGACGGCAAAAAGTTTATGGGACTTAATGGTGGGCCAAACTTTACGTTCAACGAAGCTGTTTCTTTTGTAGTAGACAGTGAAACACAAGAAGAAATTGACTACTATTGGAGCACTTTAATCGCTGATGGTGGGCAAGAAGGCAAATGTGGTTGGCTAAAAGACAAGTTTGGTATATCTTGGCAAATTGTACCTACAGTTCTTCCAAAGCTTTTGAGCGACCCAAATAGGGCACAAAAGGTTATGGAAGTATTTATGGAAATGAAAAAGTTTGATATAAAAGCTCTTGAAAATGCTTAAGGACAATATTAATTAATAATACTGCAACCATTGACAAAATGACTAAGGTAGAAATAGCAAAATCATTTTCAAACGGAGAATTTGTAAAAACATATGACTTCATTGCTGACAACGCTGTATGGACAGTTGTGGAGGAAAATACCTTTACAGGAAAACAAGCAATTATAGACAACTGCGAACAAGTTGGTAAGTACTTTAAATCGGTAACTACTGCCTTCAAAACATTAAACATCATTACTGACGAAAATAAAGTTGTAATTAGTGGAACAGCAGAATTTTTAAGGGACGGTCAACGTGTATCATTTGTTTCTGCTTGTGACGTATATGAATTTAATGGCAATAATAAAATCCAAAACATAACATCTTATTGCATTCCAGGAAAGTAGAAAAACAACGATAGGCGAACAACAATAAAAATAGGCCGGTTCCTGAGCCTGCCTACCGGGAGGTAGGCCTGCCTTGTCGGCAGACAGACCTGCCTTTACGGCAGACCCGCGGAGTCGAAATGTTGGACACTTTTATCATTAATTGAGGTCTCGACTGTGCTCGACCGGACAACCTTACAATAAACTACTCTTTAACCATTAGAAACTGATAGAACTCAAATAGATAGATTATTAATTAAAATTAAGATTTCTGTCTCCTCGAGCGCAGTCGAGAGGTATTGGACCCTTATATCCTTAAAATGAGGTGGCTCCCGATAACCATCTGTATGAGCCTGTCTAGTAGACTTATCGCAGCCAAACCCAAATCAAACTAAAGTACAAGCGTGCACCCCTTCCCCCCTATCTGCCTGTCCATATAAACGGAAGCTTAAACTGTATCTCGATTTTTAAAAGGCTATACTTGCTCGCAATGTACACTGACTCTCTTCCCTTTTGTACACTTCGGTCAATGGGTTGTTAGGGCCGAACCAATACGCCGAGCCTGGATGGAAGCTCCACCCTTACGTGTAAATTTTTCGGTTGCACCCACATTTCCCTCAACAACCCAATAGTTGATATTGGCTGTGCCAAGATTTTTAGGGTCGTTGATGTTAAATTCTGTTGCCTGCCATTGGTTCTGGCTGTTGGTCTGGTCCTTCCCTGCTATCTCCATATCCAGTTGTTCTATTGAAAAGCCGTGCTTTCCCGTCACCGTAACCGCATTGGTACAACGTTGTGCCCCTACTCGGCCAAATCTGGAGGCATGATGGGCGAAGACGAATTCCAATCCATTGGTGTTAGCGGCCAGGTTAATATTGTCTCCGTCTGTATGTTCATTCACCAAAATACCAGTGTGGTATCCGGTCACCACCACGTTTCTCAGTATGGTTAAGGCAGCATTATTACACGCAGGTGTAATTAGGCCATTTGTCATATGGCTTGGCTTGGAAGCCTGCACACTGTACACGCCAGTATTAATAAACACATTCTCTATCTTGCATTGAAGGGCGTATTGTAAATCGATTCCACCGATGCCTGGATTATCATAGGTCCTAACATCTAAATTTTTGATGATCACATTGACCCCTGAAAATTTTTCATATAGGGAATTGGACGAGCTGTTGGCAGTGATGACGGCAGCTCCCGTGGGAGCGAGACTTTTTACGACGGTGCCATTATTAAGCAATGGGAAGGCCCCAATGGTTCCAAACACAGGTGTAGGCTCGCTTTCACCTTCAATTACAATCGTAATCCAGCTCGGTATAGGTTGTGAAACAGCTGGAATTAGGATTCTACCGCGATATACCCCGTCCGGCAAGTACATACGTCCACCTCCTGCCTCAACTACAGCCTTTAGGCAAGCCGAAAATGCCACAGTATTATCCGTATTATCATCGCCCACTGCCCCAAAATCCAACACATTGAAAGTCCGGGAGTGTCTAGTAGTTGTATTTTGGATTTGGCTGTTTTTCTCCTTATTGGGCCGTTCCCCCTGATTGCCATCATATGGTTCCTCCTTTTCCCTACAGGCTGAAATCAGAATTAAACATGAGAGCGCGACTAATTTAAGATTTAACCATTCTGGTCCATTTTTTATACGATATCCTATTTTACCCATCATCTGTGGTGTTTATTATAAATATGTCAACGGTTAGGTCAATTACCTCAAAGCAAGCCTGTCTACCGACAAAGGCAGGCCCATGCGGCATCGGAAGGAAACCAACAATAACGTTTCGACGCCCGCCTGAACAGAACGGACGGGCAAGCGTCGGAGTATTCAAATCTCACTTAGTGAGTAAAGCAATCGTTCCATTTTAGTTTTATTGTATTTTAAATACTCCTACATAGCTTCAAAAAGAAGTAATCTAACCGTTGATTTGGGCAGGTCCACCATGAGGCTGAAATCTTTGCTGCTCAATATTTGTTCGCGATTCAGGTCCAAATTGTGATTATCGTCCAATACATATTCGCTACACTTTAATTCGTTTTTAAAGGGAACATTCTTGATCCGAAGTTTGTAGCGCGAAGCATCATCTTCAAAATTGCTTATTAAAACTGCCGTTTTTCCTTCACCCAAATCGGTAGATGCAATAATAGAAACACCCGTTTCCTGTTTATTTCCTGAAGTAAAAACCCGTGTGCCCAATTGTACCATTTTATGATAGGCCTCCAACGCATGAATTGCTTTTTTGGGTATTCCTGTTTCATCAAAAAGCCCAATACGAAAAATGGTCCCAAAAGCGGAATAGTATTGTGCCATATCCAATTCTGTATCCTGCATATAGGATAAAACTGCGACGGTAAAGGCTGAGCCAGGGGCGCCAGTGGTTTGGGCAAATACATCCCGTGATTCCGCCCTGTTTTTGCCATCGGGCCAGTATGGTATGTAATTCCATTCGGACAGACTGATTTCGGTATCCTTAAATCCATGTTTCCTTATGATAGCGTTGGATATTTCAATTCTTTTCATGAAGTCGTCCGTACTTTTACTATAGATATGATAGGAAACAAAGTCTAAAGGGGAATTGGTTTTTTTGCAATGTTTAAGGAAAGCCTCGCCAAGTTCACTGTCCATGTTAAAGGCGATTGTAGGTCCTCCAACTTTTAGGTTGGCATCGAGTTTTTTTAGGGTCTTGGCCGTTATTTCATATAATTGAAGATACTGTTCTTGAGTTCCTGACCAGCAATCTGCGATGTCCGGCTCATTCCAAACTTCCCAATATTGAATATCCCAATTAAAACCTTCGGCCCAGCCCATATTATAATGCTGCACTATCCGGGAACAAATGCGCGCCCATTTTTCAAAATCTGCCGGAGGATGGATGTAAAATTTGGGTTCCCCATGCTCAATACTTTCTCCCAACCTAAATATTACTTTTGCGCCCAGATCCAAGATCGACTTTATATAAATGTCCGTCGTTTGAAAATGATAGTTTGCCGGGTCATTTTCATCGGCGTCAAAGTTTGGAAAGATGGTGTGGATATCAACCGTTTCTTCATCGGAATATCTTGTATCGTGAAGGCGTACCTGTGGAGGGCCGAAGGTTTTGAAATATTCACTATTGTCAAATGCATTTCCCAATCTAACTCTCGGACCGCCGTTAACCCCGTTCAATGGCTTGAAACCGCCCATGGTTTTGGATACATCTACAGTAAACTCTGGCAATTTTGTAGTGTCGTTGTCTTGGGCCAGCAGAGCATTTCCAGATAGTATTCCTAAAAATAAAAAAATACCAATGAATGCTGAAGTAATACAATTGTTTGTTTTCATGGGTTTTTGGTTCGCTATTAGGGTGAAAGTATCCAAATTTATGATGTATAATGAAAATGACTTGGCTATACTTTTTTAATAATCGCATTGAATTGTCAGATTCCAAAACAACGGTAATTAACAACCAATTGATAGTCAATGAAAAGTTACCATACAGCAAACAAAGCATTATTTTATCGATTAAGCAAATACCAATACCAATATTTGTTATCTTAGAAGTATAGTAACAATCACTTGGTTGTAGTACTCCCCCCTCTTTGCAGCAAAATTTTATTGGATTAACAGGACAGCAATGGGTACTTAGGAACGGTCTAGTGGGATTGTAGTTTTAAAATGGGTATATATAGTTAATACCTATATCGAATTGTTAGCCGTAATTAATATAAGAACATATGAATAAAGTTGTCACATATGGATAAATTCCACCTCAGACAAGCTTTATTTGAAAGAAGGCTAAGGTAATTATAAAAAGGACCACCGGTGAATTGTTTGATGACAATAACATGAATCTAAATATTCTAAATATCAATAATGAAAATTCCTTTAAGCCCCTTTGGTAGTATTTATATTCTTACAGCCTTCATTTTCTTGATAACAAGCATAGCCGCATTTACTCCGACCTCAATAAATCTGATAACCAATATAAAAACAGGTCAAGTCCCGATACCTCCGTTGATTCTTCATATTCATGCTGCTTCAATGATTTTATGGCTACTGTTGCTTTGCATACAGTCCATACTGATTAAATCCAAAAACTATGCTCTTCATAAGAAACTAGGTATTGCCTCTATGGTTTTGGCCGCATCTATACTAATATCAATGTTTGGAATTGATATTACCAACATTAATGGAGGCTTGGAATTATCAAATAGTAACACTAAAGAATTTCTTATTGATTATTCCGGGTTGCTGCTCATTCATGGAGTAAGCTACCTGTTCTTTCCATTTTTTTATGTTTGTGCAATTGTATCAAGACACAAGGACAGTGAAACTCACAAGAGAATGATGATGCTTGCGACTGCTGTTTTAATGGTCCCAGGAATAGGCCGTTTAATTATGGTTTCGAAAGTTCTTCCAGACTTTGGTCTAATTCCTATAGATGCCCGGCATTTATACATGCTTGTGCTTATCACACCAGCTATTGTCTATGATGTCTATACACGAGGATTGCCTCACCGTGCCTATTTGATTGGGTTAGGGCTGCTAGTGGTATGGATTGTTTCTGCCCATTTTATCTGGGGAGCGAACTGGTGGATAGAGTTGGCTACAAAGCTGTTTGGAGTACCATGACCATAAAGATTATAAGGCTAACAAAAGAAAAATTGCATTGAAACGCATCTTATCTAACCGTTGTAGCACATTGTAACTTGATTTACTAAACCAGAATATTATGAAAAAATATTTAATAGTATTTTTTGTTATCCATATGACCTTATTGGCTAGGGGACAAAGTATGGAAGGAAAATTTGTCTCCGATCAATTATATTCAGCTGTTTTAGAAAACATCGGTGGCGAGGCAGCAACAAGGAGGGTTAGCGTTTATATCCCTCCAGGTTATGATTCATCAACTGATAAATACCCCGTCATTTATTATCTGCATGGAATCACGCAATCAGATAGTTCTCTTATCGCTGAAAACAAAATTGATAAAATGCTGACGAAAGCGATTGCCGAAGGGAAAATCAGGCCCTTACTATTTGTTATGTGTGACCAATTCACATTGTACAGGGGAAGCTTTTATACCAATTCTTCTTTGACTGGAAATTGGTCCGATTTTACCTCGAAAGAATTGGTGAACTATATAGATCAAAAGTATAGGACCCTTCCGAATAGAGAAAGTCGTGGAATAGCAGGTCACTCAATGGGGGGACACGGGGCTATTAAACTTGGAATGCTCTTTCCAGATGTCTTTGCCAGTGTATATGCCTTATCGCCTTATGTTCTAGCCTTGGAAAAAGATTATGGAGCAGAATGAATGGCTTATAGGCAAGCCCAAATGATTAAAACACGTGACACACTAATTACCGGCTTTAATTATTTAAATGCCAATGCCGTGGTAGCTATTGGGCGTGCCTTTTCTCCAAACGCGAACAACCCTCCTTTCTATGCTGACTTACCTTTTACATATAACGGAGATAGTTTGGTTGTCAATTTAGAGGTTATGAACTTATGGAATAAAAACTTACCCAATGAGATGATTAAAGATTATGTAGCTCAATTGAAAAGTCTAAAAGCTATAAAATTGGATTGGGGAAGGGATGATTTTTTCACTCATATCCCACCGACAAGTAGAACTTTTAGCGAAAAATTGGATGAATTTGGCATCAATCATTTTGCAGAAGAATATAATGGTTCTCATTTGGATAAAATCTATACTGAGGATGGAAGGTTTATGAATGATATGCTTCCATTCTTTAACACCTACCTAAAATTTAAATGAAGCAAAACATGCTACAACAAAGAAGTGTATAATTAAGTGTTATCCGATTTCCGAAATGGAAATCCTCACAATCAATTATCTTTAATACCAGAGTGAAAATCCCGTCGGATTTAGCCGCAACTAATCATACGCGAACCGTTAGCAGTAATCCAACACAACCGAAGAAACAAACTTAATGATTAATAATAGGGAAGGTTAAAACTGAATAGAGTAAGGGAAATAAATTAAAAATGAATGAAACAGATTAAATTTTTAGTAGTCTCAATATTTTTCGCTTCGATACTATTTATCGGATGCAAAAATTCAAACAAATCAAAAGTAACTGCATCCGAAAAAACAGAATTGACAGATGCCGAAGATGAATGGGTTTCAATCTGGAACGGTAAAGACTTAACTGGCTGGAATACCTATTTCAATAGTCCTTTTTCTGGTTTTGACAAAACCCAAGAGGGTTATTTGGGCTTGAATAATCCTAAGCAGGACGTAATTAAAGTAGTCCAACTGGAGGATGGTAATGTAATACGCATCTCAGGGACCGCTTTTGGAATGATGTCTACCGAGCAGGATTTTGGCAACTATCATCTGAAACTGAAAGTTAAATGGGGCAAGGACAAACACGTACCGAAAGAAAAAGAAATCAGGGATAGTGGTTTGCTATATCATGGATTTGGGGAACCTGGGTCTTCTTATGCCTGGATGAATTCGCATGAAATGCAAATTCAGGAAGAAAACATGGGAGATTATATTGCAATAGGTGACATAGTAATGGATGTTCCGAGCAAACCTATGGATGGTATTTTCTATCAATATGATAAAAATTCAGCGCTTCGAACCTACTATGGAACTAAATTATTTAAGGATGATCGACTAGTAGAACCAGTAGACGATTTTAATGATAGTTATGCAAAAATGTATGTGGCAAAGGACTCAGACAAAGAAAATAAGTATGGAGAGTGGAATGACATTGACTTAATCTGCTTTGGAGATTCAAGTATACACATGGTCAATGGCACTGTTGTAATGAGATTATTTAACTCAAAAAAAACGAGCGATAAAAGCCCTGTTGGATACGGAAAGATAGGACTTCAATCGGAAGGGGCCGAAGTATACTATAAGGACATCAGGCTTAAAAAGATTAATAAGATGCCAGCAAAACTTGTGACTATAGAGTAAAAAGCCTGAATAAAAAACACTACTACCAACAGTGTATAAAAATAATGCGGTAGTATGTGCTTGATCAAAGTTTAGTGCTGTTTTGTTACGTCTGATTTACAGTAACGAGGAAACACATAAAAGATTGAGGAAATAACAGCACACAAATACGCAACTTTCCATATACATAAATGTTGGTTACAATTAAATAATAAAAATGAAAAAACTCATGAAATTATTGGCTTTGTCCTTGGTGATTATTTTTTGCACTTTATGTAAAAGACAAAAAAATACCCATCTACCAAAAGATTCTATCCAGTCCGATACAAAAGACGTAATCGCTCCCAACGGACCTAAACCCAAGGATGTAATAGATTCCACCATACCTAACAGCATTACTCGTACCATCAAGCAAGAAAGAAATGGTAACATTTGGATTGCAGCATTTGACGGTATTTTTCGGTTCGATGGTAAATCTTTTACCAATATCACAAGTAAAGTAAGTTCGGCCCTCTTCTTTTCCGTTTTAGAAGATAGAAAGGGAAATTTTTGGTTCAGTTCTGTTGGTTCTGGGGTTTATTATTACGATGGGAAATCCTTTCGGAATTTTACAACAATGGACGGACTTGCCAATGATCGGGTTACTGATATTTATGAAGATAAAACCGGCAATATTTGGTTCTGTACCGAAGGCGGAGCAAGCAGGTACAATGGCAAATCATTTAAAAATTTTACAATCAAAGATGGACTCCCCCACCGTAGTGCGTAGGCAAAAAAACAAAACATATGATCAAGTTCTTCAGACGTATTAGACAACAATTGCTAATGGAAAACCCGCCCGAAGGTGCCAGTCCGTCACGTGCAGGCAAACTCAGTAAGTATTTGCTTTATGCGATTGGTGAAATTATTCTTGTAGTGATTGGAATTTTGATTGCGCTACAAATCAATAATTGGAATGAAAGTAGAAAGGAAAATCTAGAATTAAAACATTCCCTGGAGTTGATGATAGACGACTTGAAACAAGATATAGTATTTTACAACAATCATATAGATGATGTTGTTCCTACATTAGAGTTTTTAAAATTATTATCTCAACGTAATTATGCCACTCTAAAATTAGAATCAATGGGTTTTTTCTTAACAAAAAATTTTGACCCGAGAAATTTTGGTTCTGCTTACTATTCTTTGAAAGACAATAACAAGTTAAATCTTATTAAGAATAAAAAGCTGAAAGAAGAAGTAGTTAATTATTACGAAGTTACCTCTGTGTATTTTAACGATTTGAGTGATTGGCACGAAAAGTTTGTAGCTGAGAATGTTGAGAGTTATATATTCGACAATTTTCCGGTAGGTGTTAATGCAAATGTTATACCGGCAGTAGTTATTGAAAAAATGTAAGATGTAAAGCTTCCAAGCCTTGTAAATTTTCAAATATTTACCATAAATCGATACGTAGGGATAATGAAAACTAATATTCAGTCAGCTAAACGTCTAATTACCGCAATAAATGAAGAAATAAAAGAATAACCACGCTAAAAAGCTTGGTAGGCGAAAGTACAACAACACCTATAAACAATACGGGCTTGTTCTCGGGGTTTGTGCATCTTTATAAAGACCGCACAATCCATTAGATTTTATAAAATATGGTAAACAGTATACCCCAAAGATTGGATTTTTGTTGGCAGTACCAATCCCTTCTCTAGCACCACCAAGAAATACCATACAACCAACAAAGCCATATTTTATAGATTTAGTAAATGCCAATAGTAACAAACACTTGGTTGTAGTACTCCACCCGCTGCCCAACAGCGAAAATTTTATTGAATAGATGATATTGGAAATTTTCTTCTTTTAAGTTAATCACCGAACTGTTCATAAGATCAAATTCCATTTGTTGGAAACATCTTAAGCCATTTTTTTGCGTTTTGAAAAAATATTTTATCCACAACTTCCTTGGGAAGTTTTAATCCCTTAAACTCTTCATTTACCAGATCACTGGTCATAACCTCATCGGTAACGAAAAACCGCCAATCCGTAAGCCACATTTTATGCATCTCCTTCTGCATTTCTTTGACATTTTCCTTGCCATCATCGGCCAAATCGGTTGCATAGAGGATCCGATCTTGGTACTTAATAAAAAAGGCACGAACCTTTTCCCTATTTTCTACAGTTTGATAAAAAACTTGCCCCATTCTGGCAGCGAGGTCTATGGACATATTGGGAAACTTGTCCAACCGTTTCGCCAATTCATCAACACTCCACTCTAGACTCCCCATGTGTACTCCAATAAACACAAGATCGGGGTGTTTTTCCAGCATACGATCCCGAGCAGCCACCTGTTCTTCATAAGAAGGTAGTTCCGGATGTTGGTACATGTGGTACTGAGGATGTTCAGAAAAATATTTCCGATCGTTGTTGGTTGTCATTTCATCTAGCGGAAGCCAACAGTTTTTTGGTTCTCCCAAATGACCTATCAATGGTATCTTTTTACTGGCTAAATAATCGAATATCGTATCCAGCTTGGGATTGTCCACCATTATTAGCTCGTTATCCTTATCACGAAAAACCATACCGATATTCTTCCAAACCTTTACAGCTATGGCCCCTTCTTTAAAACTCTTGTCCAACCAGGAAATGGTATTCTTTGTGAAGTCTGGGTTATCCCAATCCTCTATGGAAAAGGAGGTAGCGAACTCATAATCCTCAGGATGCCCTTTCTTTTGAGTCAAACAATAATCATATTGTTCTTTAATAAGTTCCTCGCCTTTTGAAAGGTCGACCATAATATTCAGCAAACGAAAATTGTCTTTCCTTGCTTGATTTACAAAACTGTTCCGATCTGCAAAAACATGAATGTGGGTATCAATTTTATCTACCTTGTCAAAATCGTCCAAAGTATAATATTCATTCTTTTCCCCACAAGAAATCGTTAATAGTATTAATAAGGCAATCCATGGTTTTTTCATCTGTTTAATTTTTATAGTTTTTATATGATATTGGTATTAATTGGCATCCGGATCAGTGGTTTTCAAAGCTGCTTTAAAATTGTTGAACAACGGATAAGAACCTCCCAACTTATTGTTTAGAACCTCTTTACTCTTGCCCGTTGAAACCAAACCCAAGATTTTAAATTCCTTTAAATTGTGATAAGCCGTTACATGGGATGCACCCATATTTCCACACCCCACTACCAGAACACGTACCGGACTGCTTTTATTAACCATATTATTATTAAATTTTATTAGTACATATTTTAGGGAATTATCTTTCCGTTTTTAGATCAGCACTATCGGCTAAACCGCCCACCAAATCCTTTTGACCCCTATTGTCCATAACAGGTAAAATGTGCGGCACCTTGTTGTCCACTTCTAAAGTGCCTACAAGTTTTTCCCTGAAGAAAAACATAAATAACAAACCCACCAATAAAGCAATTATAGCTGGAACCAGCCAAATGGATTCCCATTGGTAGCTCAAGATGTCATTAATGTTGACAAGAAAATCATCGGTTACTGCTCCTGAAACAAATGAGCCAATAAACATTCCCACCCCATAAGTTGCAAAAGTGATAAGCCCCTGGGCGGAATTTCGAAAGGAGGGTTTGGACTTTTTATCAATATAGATCTGACCGGAAACAAAAAAGAAATCATAACATATACCATGTAATATAATTCCAAAATATAACATCCAAATTCCTGGACCTATATCCCCATAAGAAAATAAAAGATAACGTACTGCCCAAGCAAAAATACCTATCAGCATCATTTTTTTAATTCCGAGCCTCCTAAAAGCAAGGGGCATCAATAACATGAATAAAAGTTCGGAAACCTGCCCCAAAGTCATTTTAGCTGCAGCATTTTCCATCCCTATGTCATTCAGAAAAGGATTGGCAAAGTTGTAATAAAAAGCCAATGGGATACAAACTAGAATAGAGCTGACAAAAAAAACAATAAATGACCTTTTCTTAAATAAAACCAAGGCATCCAGTCCCAATATGGCAGAAATGCTTGCGCTTTTACCTGTAGGCGGGGTACTTGGCAAGAAGAAGCTTAAAATACCAAGCACCAAAGAACAATATGCCGCAATGCGGAAGGTCATAAAAGAAGTCTCCAACTCCATAAACCCTATTAAAAGTCCCGCTGCTATCCAGCCTATGGTTCCTAAAACCCTAATCCGTGGAAATTCCTTATCGGGATCCTCCATTTGCGAAAAGGAAATAGAGTTAACCAAGGACATCGTTGGCATATACAATAATGTGTATAGCAAAATCAACCACCAAAATTTTTGAAAATGCTCCACGGTACTTATATAATATAAGGTGGCAGCACCCATTAAATGTAATGTCCCCAATACCTTTTGTGCGGAGAAAAAGCGGTCAGCTACCAGACCAACAAAAAAAGGAGAAATAATGGCTGCGATAGAAAGGTTTGCATATGCTGCCCCCACTTGTGTTGCATTTGCCTCCAACGAGGACATAAGATAGGTGCCCATGGTAACATACCACGCTCCCCATATAAAATACTCCAATAGCATTAGAACGGATAAACGCAATCTTACTGAGTTTTTCATGGAGGTGGTGAGTTGGTTGGTTAAATTTTTGTATGCAATGAATTTTAAGGGGTTAAACTGAATATGCTTTGGAAACAACGGAAAAACTCACCTTTTATAATCGGACTTGTTGTTACTCATCCATAGGATTCCCAACTATTTATTAAGCAAAGGAGCTATCTGCTCAGCAGTAGTTACCCCTGGCGGCAATTCTATTACTTTTAAATTCCTGAAATGAATCTCCGCACCTTCAGATTCGAGACAGAAATAACCTTTCTTTTGAGTGGATTTAGAAATACCATTTACAAATTTTCCGTTAACAGAAAGTTTAATGACCCCATCTACACATACTACGTCATAGGTATTCCATTCACCCTTTCCCTTACATCTATTCTCTACGGACTTACTTCTTTCCCCCCGTGGATTATCTGGTAGGGTCACCACTCCCCCTACACCCCAAACTTCCCCATGAACATAGGCTATGGGCTGTTGAACACCATCTTTTGCATTTATGTTTACCCAGTCCAATTCCAACATCTGGATTTCAACACCGTCCGGCAGTGGGGAATTTCCCTTTGGATCGGCACCGCTCCATGCAAATATTCCAGAATTGCCCCCTGCTTCCATATGTCGCCATTCTACATGAAGAATAAAGTTTTCATATTGTTTCTCCGATCTTACTACCCCAATTGGATGGCCCAAGTTTACCAATACCCCATCTTCACCTACTGTCCACCCCTCTTTAACGGTATTCACATTGATCCATTTAATGGTAGATGCTTCTCCCGACTTCCCTGAAATCAAATTCTCAAAGGTATCCTCCTCGCCAAATTCAAATTCAAATGCTTCGTTCTGGGCCTCGGCCTGGTAAGCAATCATTACAATTAACAAGACCGATAAAAGGGCAGATTTTCTCTTAATCGAAGTTTTCTTCATGTTTATATGGTTAAATTATTTATCAAAATAAAATAGCTGTTCTTCAAATTCCCCGACGTAGTTTTAGTTACAGCAGAATAAAGTATTCCCATAAAAATAGCAATTTTGAGCACTCTTCACCTCTAAATTGCTAAATCTATAATTAAATCATTGTGGTGATTCCCGGAACCGCTATTCCTGGACCGTCATATTTTAAATCCCAACTGTACTCATCGTTCTCGGGACCAAGGGATACGTTGGAGTTCATGGCCTCTTCCCAACTGATCGTTTGTCCGGAATAAGCCGCATCCCTAGCTATTATAGCCATCAAGGTACTATTGGCGGCCATTTCCCCATCGTTTATAGCGCTTCCCATACGTATGGATTTAAACAATCCGTCGTGCTCACTTTGGTACATATCGTTTGTTTCCCCTTCATACTTCCATTCATTTTTGCCCCAAATCTCATGTCTATTTCCCTGATAAAATGCATTTCCCAATGTACCGGCGACTTCTACAGAGTTTCTGGACGACCCTCCATTAAGTTGCCTTGTGGAAACATTTCCTTTTAAACCACCCCCGTAATCAAATTCTACTGCAAAGTGGTCATAAATATTGCCGTACTTTTTATCCGTACGCCACTGCCTTCCACCTACCCCGGTTGCACTCAATGGCATTCGTTCTCCCATTGCCCAGGAAATCATGTCCGTACTATGGACGAACATTTCTACAATAAAATCCCCGCTCAACCAATTGTAATAATACCAGTTGCGCATTTTATATTGCATATCGTTCCAATCCGATTGACGTTCTTTATACCAAAGTTCACCCCCGTTTCTAACTGAGGAAATGGATTTTATTTCCCCTATATCTCCACCCAATACTTTTCCAAAGAGGGCCTGTTTCGGTAAATCATATCTAAAACAGAGGCCAGAAACTATGGAAAGGTTCTTTTCTTTGCCTCTTTTTGCAGCCTCCAAGACTTTACGTACCCCAGGCGCGTCCACGGCAACGGGTTTTTCATAGAAGACATGTTTACCAGCGTCAATGGCCGCGCTAAAGTGTTTTGGCCTAAATCCCGGGGGCTCGGCCAAAAGCACTACATCTACACCGGAATCAATTAATTTCTGATAAGCGTCAAAACCAACAAATTGCATTTCTTTTTTCACATCTGCTCGTTGTCCATGTTCTTTCTTCAACAATTCCAAAGAACTGGTCAGTCTATCCTCAAAAATATCGGCCATAGCATGCAAAACGGTATCAGGGTCTGCACTTAGTGCCTGTACGGCCGCACCCGTACCTCTACCCCCACAACCTATCAAGCCAACCTTCAATACTTTATTCTGAGTAAGGAATGGATTTGCAAAACCAGCGTTTAGGGTCGCAGCACTAAAAAGTGTAGCTGCCCCCGCCTTTTTTATGAAGGATCTTCGGTCAGAGCCTTCTAATGAAACAATATCTTTTTTAGTCATAATTTTTAATTTACATAGTCCGGATTCTGGGTAATTACATCATTAATATTCATTTTGTCCTTGGGAACAGACCGGCATTAATCCCTATTTTAATTGAAATTAGCAACCACTCCATAGTCCAACAGCTTCCATTCACCGGAAACAGCATCTTTATAGTAAATTTTCTTGGTCCAACCTGATCTTTAAATAACCCATTTTCCAACGATTAATATCAAATACGCGCAAACTCTCAAAAGCCAAATTCCTCAATCGTTCAGGTTTTGTTTCGTTAAGTGTGTCATTGTTCTTCCAGACCCAATCTTTCTGGATAGTTTAAGGCCAGAATAGATATAACTTTGGTTCAACTTTTTGGTATATGCCATTTCTTTGTAAGTCTGCTACTAACCAAATATAATAATTTATAGTGAACAAGTTGATGACCAATAAGTTATCGAAATAAAATATTTAGACGGCTCGAATGGAGTTTGTTTTCTCTTTGATCAATTTAATATTTATTGGTTTACTTTTACTAAAGATAGATTATTTGGATATACCTGTAATTTCGTTTGTATTGGTTTTGCCAAACAATACATGCGTTTGGCTTACCTGCCTGCCGGTAGACAGGGCCATAATATGTTATGAATTTTATCGGCTTATAGTTTGTTAATTGGAAAGATATAAATTACATATATACAATTGTTGCGGTTAATTATAACCCGTCCTGAATCATCTGCACATACAAATACTCAAAAGAAAAAAATATCTAGTGCATGATATTGCGGATTAGTTATTAGATTGTCATTATTTACATTTGTGTTATCACCCAACAATTAATTACATGAAAAGAAGATCAATGTTAAAATCCATGGGAGCTGTCTCTCTTGGAATGGTAACACCATCCTTTGCAAAGGAAGAATCGCTCGTAGCGCCATATATTGTAAAAGAAGAAAGTATAACTACAGAGATATTGGTAGTAGGCGGTGGTACGGCTGGTACTATTGCCGCTATTCAGGCTGGCAGAGCCGGAGCACAAACGATCTTGATTGAAAGTGGGAGTCAGTTGGGAGGAACTACCACTACAGGCGGCGTCGCCTTTCCGGGGATATTCCATGCTTGGGGCAAACAAATTATTGGCGGTATAGGTTGGGAATTAGTGATGGATTGTGTGGAGTTGAATGGAGATAAATTGCCCAATTTCTCTAAGGTTCCAGATAGCCATTGGAAACATCAAGTAACGATAAATGTTCCATTATATACTTTATTGACCGAAGAGAAATGCTTGGAGGCAGGTGTGGATATTCGTTATTATGAATCTCCAACACAGATTGAATTTAAAAAGGGAAAATGGATCGTAGAATCCGTTGGAAAAGGTACAAAAACAACCATCGTCTGCAATCAGATAATTGATTGTACTGGAAATGCATTGATTGCATCGATGGCCGGTTATGATGTGCTAAGAGAAAAAGATACACAACCTGGCTCCCTGATCTTTAGATTGGGAGGCTATAACTATGATTCACTTGATTTAACCAAGATTCCAGAAGAATACCACCGCGTATTGAGACAAAACATGCTCGAAAATTCAAAAAGGGAAAGTCGTGAGCACACCTATGTCCCCTATAGTTATGTATATGTGCCGGGTGCAGATTCTACCACTTCCGAAGTACATACCAAGGCTAATAAGGAAGGAAGAAATACCCTGCTAAAATTGGTAAGGACGCTAAAAACTTTTCCGGGGTGTGAGAATTTGAAACTGGTGGATTTAAAAACGGAAACTGCCGTTCGAGAAACCTATCGAATAGACGGTTTATATAAAATGAACAAGGATGATTATACCTCTGGAAAGGTGTTTGACGATGCTATTTCCCCTTGCTGGCGCGAGCATCTTGCTCGTGCCCCGCTAGTGTAAGCGTCACGTGCGCCTAACAGCTAAGCAGGCTCGTACTGTCTGTCATTCAAACCATAACCTATTATGAAATATAAACTGTACCTATTCTTTGGCCTTGTCTTTCTCATTGGGAGTTGCACAAACAAAAAAAGTGTTGACTTTAGGTGTGCTCCAGAACCCATGCCAAAGTATGATTATAGAGCAAGCATAATTGGAGAAATGACTCCAGAATTGGATTCTGTTCTAAGAATAGAGAAAAGAAGAGAAATCTTTAAACCCTGTAGAGTTTACGCTTTTGATGCAGCATTCTATAGCGCATCAAATGAATTAATATCCCAAGAGCGTATTTTATTAATGGCAATAGGAAAGCGATGGGAACATCATCCTGAAATTCAGGACGAGATTCTGGTAAAATATGAATTTGACAAGGAGTCAGTTGATAGCATTAATTTATATCAACTCAACAAGAGCGCCATTTCTAATGAATGGTGGCAAACTGTAAGTACAGGAATAAGAGAGAATGTGGAACAAATATGGATGCATCCCTTCAGGTCCAACCAATATAACTTCACAGAGGTAGCTCCATTTCCGCAAATTAAATTTCCTTTGAGTGTAGGAAAAAAATGGACAGACAATGATATAGTATTGAAAGAAGGTTGGGGGGATTGGTCCCACATGAAAGTAAGAAGTACCTTTGAGATCCTATCCAAAGAGACTGTACAGACAAACTACGGCGAATTAGAAACCTGTTGAAAAGTTAGAGGCGTATCAAACTTTGACCTGGGCCGATCTGAAGTGACCTATTGGTTTCATAAAAAATATGGGTTTGTCCAATTGAACTATGTGAATTATGGAGGCCAAAAACTAAATATTGAGTTAACGGAAATCACAGAAAACAACAAATAACAACGTTTCCTATTCATTGGTTATTCTCCCCTACTCCAAAATCAACTCTGCATAAATTCACTCATACTATGATCTACATAACACAACTTATTTACGTTATAGCCGGACAGGAAGAAATATTTAATCAGTTTGAGGAACTTGCCATTCCCATCATTTTAAAATATAATGGTAGACTTACTCTAAGAATTAGACCCACAGAGGAATCCGTAATCGAAAAAAATATAGAGACCCCTTATGAAATTCATTTGGTGGAATTTAATACGCAAGAAGACTTTGATAATTTTAAAAATGACGAGGAACGAAAAAAGTTCTTGCATCTAAAAGAAAAGTCGATCCAATCTTCCATTTTAATCCAGGGAACTAAATTATAGTAGCTGCTTATTTCCCCCTTGCTGGCGCGAGCATCTTGCTCGTGTCCTGGTAGTGCGAGCCTGCCGCTCCTGCTAGCGGTGGATCCCTATAAAAACAGGGCTTTTTTAAAAGGTTTTGGTGGTATCAATTTCGTTCTCCATTTTTGCTGTGTTTCCTTTGCCCAGTCGGCAATGTGTTGGTATTGTTCGTCGGTCAGTTTAGCTTCCTCATGAAGTAAAAGGTTAGATTTAAGCGGCATGCTCTGTTCTTTCATTACCAAGTGAAGGTTTTCGATAATGTTGCACAATAGAGATTTAAAAATTTAATCGATTAAGCGAATTCCATTACCTATATTTACTACCTTAGAAGGCTTATAATAAATTGTTGGCTGTAGTACTCCCCCCTATTTACAACAGCGAAAATAGTATTGTGTTAATAGAAATTATAAGACACTAAAATGTATTCAGGTAAAGGCTAGTTGACACGTCGTTTGTAAAATATATAAAGTCAATATCTATATCCAATTGTTATCAGCAATGCTAAGAAAGGCAAGCAGATGGGATAATGCACAAGGTTTACATATGGAGAGACATAAGGGACAAAATATTTAATGTCTAATGATAGAAAAAAAGTAAAACCCGAAATTGATATTAACTAAGGGGATGAGAAAATAGGACCTTGAGTAGCTAGTGAGGGCAAAAAAACTTTAATATTTATGAATCAAAAAACACATGCACTTTCATTTAAATATTTGTTGGTACTAATTGTATTAATCCCTTTTTCAGTTTTTGCACAAAAGAATAAGGTTTTAATTATTTCTGACACATGGCCTCAAATGGACGTCTTGGCAGAAGGCTTGACGGAAAATGGTTATATCATCAATAAAGTAGAGGAAGAAGAAATTGAATCCGGTATATCAGGTTTTGACTTTGTTTTCATGTATATTCATAAAACACACTCTCCCAGAACTGAACGCGCATTAATTGATTACACGATGAATGGTGGGTCATTAATTGTCCTGCATCATGGTATTTCGTCTTCAAAAATGAAAAATCCCCAATGGCTCGACTTTTTAGGTATCGAATTATTTCCAAGAGACCATGAGGAATATCCATGGAAGGTTTTGGCCAATTTGACCTATTCCATGGTGAATTTGTATCCAGGACATTTTATTACTACTAATGGGATTAAATATGAAAAAGTCACCACATTTAATTCTGAATATGATTCAAAATACGACGGGACATTTAGTTCTTTTCAACTAATAAATACGGAGTTGTTTCTGAATCAACGTTTTAAAGATGATCAAAGAACAATTTTATTTGGTTTTAGAACTGAAGATGGATCAAGAATTCAACCAACTTCTGGTTGGTATAGTCAAAAAGGCAAAGGGATGGTATTTTATTATCAGGCTGGGCATGAGGTATCAGATTACAAAAATCCGAATTTCCTAAAGGTTTTATTGAATACCCTTGAATGGAACCCCAATTAACTCATTTCCCACTGCCTAACCAAAAATTAAAACATAGTAACAAGTAACTGACGGTTATACCAAGCGTTGACAACTAAAATTTTACAATAAACATGAGAATAATGGTAACAATAAAACTATTAAAGTCCTTTCTAGTTCTTTTTATAGCAAGCACATTGGGAACAGTAAATGCCCAATATAATCCACATAGTGATGAGATCGATTATTTGGAAACGTATCGGGGACAATATCATTTCAGCCCAAAATCAGAATGGATGAACGATATAAATGGACTGGTATATCAAGGAGGAAAGTATCATATGATATACCAATGGGGTAAAGAAATAAGGCATGGCGGTTATGCTACAAGTCAGGATTTATTACATTGGAAAGATGAAGGTGTGGCATTGATTCCCCAAAAGTCATTTTTGCCAGCAGAGGCCGTTCGCAACGTTTCGGGCGATCAAGTGTATTCTGGAAGTGCTGTAGTGGTCAGCGGTGAATCGGCCAAAAGAATTACAGGTTCAAAAAAAGAAGCGATTGTCGCCATATATACGGGCACTGCCGTAGGTACCTGTTTGGCATGGAGCAATGACGATGGAAAAACATGGCATGATTACGCCAATAATCCGGTGGCACATTTTACAAAGAATGCCAATCCTCGAGATCCATGTGTTATTTGGCACAAACCTAGTTCACAATGGGTATTGGCACTTTACGAAAACGGGACTACTTTTTATGGCTCTCCAGACCTTATAAATTGGGAGTTTTTAAGCAATCTTGATTTTGGCTATGAATGCCCGGATTTATTTCAATTACCATTGGATGGTGATGAAAATAATAAAAAATGGGTATTACAAGATGCCAACGGTTCTTATCTTGTAGGAGAGTTTGATGGTACAACTTTCCTACAAGATAAAGATCAGGAAACTTTGGTAATGGATGTTGGGCCCGACTTTTATGCTGCCCAGACTTTTCCAATGGGAAACCTTCCCAATAATGATCCGCGAATTATTCAGCTGGCCTGGATGGATCACTGGAATGGTGGAATTGGAGAAAAGGGATGGGAACGAAACGCTACTTTTCCAGTATCTCTTGGACTGACAACTGTGAATGGACAAAAACGAATTACCAGATATCCGATTCATGAAATTTCCAGCATTTATGAAAGCACCAAGACTTGGGGAGTTCAGTTGGTAAAACCAAAAACAAATTTGCTGGAAGGTATTCACTCTAAGAAATTTGAGCTCTCCCTAGAAATTGATCTGACCGAAACCACTGCCCAGACTTTTGGCATTAAAGTAGCCAATAGATATATAATCTATGACATTCATAATAAGACTTTATTAGCCAACGAATTATTACCGGACGATTCAAATCATGTCAAAATAAGATTATTGGTCGATTGGGGGCAACTTGAAGTATTTGGGAACAATGGCATTTTTTCATATTCGCAACAATTTGCTTTCTCTCCCGACCAAGATACCGTTGATCTATTTACTGACGGAGAATTAAAATTAGTATCCATGGAGTTTCATGAAATTGCAAGAACATGGTAACCCAATTTTATGGGCTAGTTTACAGTATTTTAATTAAAATACTGTATAGCTGATTTCAAGTAGTTGGATTAAGAAATAAGTTTTTCAGAGGGATTTATAATCCAATGGTAGATTTTTTGGTTGAATCTATTTCTTTCTCTACTGTCTTCTGTGTCTCCTTTGCCCAGTCGGCAATCTGTTGGTATTGTTCGTCGGTCAGATTTGCTTCATCATGAAGTAAAAGGTAAGATTTAAGCGGCATGCTCTGCTCTTCCATGACCTTGTGAAGGGCTTCGAATTTCTTGGCAGCAGTTTCCGGTGGATAAGTAGCAAATTCGGAGAAATTCAAAGCCTGTTTGGCATTCTTAATATGGCCGTTCATCCACCAACTTACAGGTTGTATGTTGTAATACCACGGATAATTTTCGGTATAATTGGAATGGCAATTATAACAGGCCACATATAGATCCATTTGGATATTCATTGGCACCTCGTACTTATCTGTTATGTCCACATCGGTATCAGCGTCGACATAATTTTTTTCAGGATTAAATATAGGAAGTTGTAGAATCAGGAGGACAACAAATAACGCAAGGACAATCTTTAACCAGGTTTTCATAATTGCATGTTCAAAAAAGGTGCTGTTTTTAAGAAAAATAGACCGCAAATGCCTTTACCGTTGAACTAAGCTAATAATTTTTTTAAACTTTCCGGGAAACAATTCTAACCATCGCCCCATAATTTCTTTACAATTATTCCAATTAATGCCATTTTAATTGTAATTTTAGAGATAGACCGTTTAACAAAATCATATACTATGAAACACACAAAAACTCCTTATTTCGGATTATTATTGATGGCTTTTCTTTTTATGTTCTCGTCCAACGCTTTTGCCCAAAGCAGTGAAACTATCAAAGGAGAAGTTTTGGACATGTCTTGTTATGTTACGCAAGAAGCTACGGGACAAGGCCACAAAAAATGCGCCCAAGCCTGTTTGGATAAAGGATTACCTGCCGGAATTCTCAGTGAGAACGGAATGGTTTATCTTTTGGTAGAAGACCACAATGCAGCTGATGCCTATAAACAAGTAATTGCAAACGCTGCTGAAACGGTAGAAGTAACCGGAAAAGTGGTGGAAAAAGATGGTATAAAATCTATCGTTGTAGAAAAGGTTACGGTAAAAGGATAAACCACAAATCCTTTTAAACTTATTCAAAAGCAGTTCTTTCACCGAGCTGCTTTTTTTTATGAAAATACTTTCCCATTGTCCAATGTAGGGGTCATCCAAGCCCCAAAGCAGATTTCATTTAAGGTTTGCCGTTTAGCTTTACTATTTTTAGATCGGTTTTCGTGAGTATTGGATTTAGTTCATTGATTTCTGCTTGTTATTTCAAGGTATTCATGAACCTTCGGTTTCTTTGCTTGTCCGACCCTTCGACTCCGCTCAGGTTGCGGCCATGACATCTCCACTGCCCCGCTAGTGCGAGCGTCACGCCTGCCTGACTGCGAGGTAGGCTCGTACTGTAATCAGTGTCTTTACCATTGTCTCCCTTCTTTTTGATAGTTAGGCCCGCTGTGTAAAATCGCAGCTGTGTAAAGGCTTCCGATTTATGGATACCCCTAGAATCAGGTAATAGTTTTAATGCCAATTGTTTTCGCCACTCTTTGGAAATTGTCGTGAATACTATAAAAGGCACGAGCGCGACGCTCGCGCCAGCGGTGGGGACCAACCAGACCATAGGCTTTGAAGACAATGTTCAATAGCATTAGATTAATGATAATGATTTTTCTACATTATGTAGGTTTACGGAACATAGGAACGGCCTATTTCCAATTTCGTTTTAAATCAAGCGGTTTCCGCGTTGGGTGTTGGTAGCCGTCCAAAGAGCATTTCACCCAAGTGAAAGCGGTCTGGACGGTGCGGCCGTGGAAAGTGCGTAGATTTAAAGAAATTTAAAATCAGCCTAGCCTCTGCAACAGCTGGCTCCTCCTAACCAAGGTACACCGTACCTTGGTTATTCAGCCCTGGTCGTTTTTTGGGCGATGCAAAAAATGAACAGAACACAAACTCTGGGCAAGTCTATCCTATCTTTTTCTA
>NZ_PIOB01000005.1 GCF_002909255.1 Arenibacter hampyeongensis | reverse complement strand
AATTTGGCTATTGCTATGATAGTCGTAAAATGTGAAGGGAAATTAGATCATTTTGAAACATAAAAAAATGGTCGGAATTTCTTCCGACCATGACTGGACAGATGTCCCGGTTTTTTTATGCGTTTTATTTTAGCTATAGATACTCATTGAGTATTCCGATAAGGGTATTGGCATCCTGTTCCCCACTCTGTCTCCATACCATTTCACCTTTTTTGTATATCATCAAGGTAGGCAAACCTTTCACTCTCAACGCCTGGGATAGTTCTTTATTCTTATCCACATCAATCTTAATAACTTTGCCCTTATCGCCCAAAGCGGCGGCTACATCCCTCAGTACAGGGTGCATGGCTGTTGACTGTTCGTTCCACTCTGCGTAAAAATCCAATAACACGGGAACATTTATATCAATTAATTCACCAAATTTAGACATATACAATACGTTGGGTTATAAATCAAAAATAAGAAAAAATGTTAAAATACAACTAGTGCTATCATTTTTGTAGGGAAGGTAGCTGTTAAAATCACGTTAATGACCTCTTTTTTAGGGTTATTACCGTGATTTCTGGCCATATACCAACCCTTCCTGGATAACCTAAAAATCCGAATCCCCGGTTTACATTGATCATTTGACCCAATTCTTTGTATACCCCTGCCCAATACTTATATCTCCATTTGGCCGGACTCCATTTAATCCATCCAGGAATTTCTATACCAAATTGCATCCCATGGGTATGTCCGCTTAAAGTTAAATGATAATGGTAATCATCTTTTAAGACTTGATCCTCCCAATGTGATGGATCATGGCTCATTAGAATCTTAAAATCGTCCTTATTAATTTTGGACACTGCTTTTTTAAGGTCTCCAGCCTTTTTAAAACCTCCCCTACCCCAATTTTCAACACCGATCAAGGCAATTTTATCTTCTCCTTTTTGCAAATATCTGCTATCGTTTAATAGGAGATCAAAGCCCATTTCCTTCTGTAAATTTTTAAGGTCGATCAAATTGTTCCTCTTGGCTTCTTCCGTCTCCCATTCCACATAATCCCCATAATCATGATTGCCCAAGATAGAAAATATACCATCGTTTGCCTCTAGTTTGGAAAAGACAGATTTCCATGGAATTAATTCATCAGCTTTATTATTAACCATATCACCTGTAAACAATATGACATCACTCTTTTGTTGGTTTATTAGACTCACGCCATATTCAATCATACTTCTATTGTCGAAACTTCCACAATGAATATCCGATATTTGAGTTATTTTGTAGCCTTCAAAGGCCTCAGGTAAATCTTCATATTCCAAATTATAATTTAATACTTTGTAATTATACTTACCTCTGTGCATTCCGTAAAGTAAGGCCGAAAAAGGAATTGTCGCCACACCCAATCCTATCAAACTCACAAATCGTCTTCTAGAGGTCAAAGAAAACTCTTTAGAAATTCCATAATACCTATTGTAAATCGCAACTATAAATCTACAGGCATCCTCAAAAAACAAAAAGAAAAAGACAATACCCTGAAATACAACCATTGCCAAAAACAATCCTAAAGCATAACTCTTAGCCTTATTATTAGGATCACTAAAAACCATCCCAACCTTACCCGCATAAACTATTTGAAAAACGAAATTTCCCAATATTACCAAAGAAATCAGAACAAAGCAATAAGCTACAATATTATACATTTTAGCTGCTTTAATAACCTGAAAAGTATAAATAGCCAGTATAAAATAAACTAGCACAATAATTAACCAACGTATCATATCTGTTTTCTTTTAAGGGTTATTACCGTGATTTCTGGCCATATACCAACCCTTCCTGGATAACCTAAAAATCCGAATCCCCGGTTTACATTGATCATTTGACCCAATTCTTTGTATACCCCTGCCCAATACTTATATCTCCATTTGGCCGGACTCCATTTAATCCATCCAGGAATTTCTATACCAAATTGCATCCCATGGGTATGTCCGCTTAAAGTTAAATGATAATGGTAATCATCTTTTAAGACTTGATCCTCCCAATGTGATGGATCATGGCTCATTAGAATCTTAAAATCGTCCTTATTAATTTTGGACACTGCTTTTTTAAGGTCTCCAGCCTTTTTAAAACCTCCCCTACCCCAATTTTCAACACCGATCAAGGCAATTTTATCTTCTCCTTTTTGCAAATATCTGCTATCGTTTAATAGGAGATCAAAGCCCATTTCCTTCTGTAAATTTTTAAGATCGATCAAATTGTTCCTCTTGGCTTCTTCCGTCTCCCATTCCACATAATCCCCATAATCATGATTCCCTAAAACTGAAAATTTACCGTCCTTGGCACTCAATGTCGAAAACAGGCCTTTCCATGGCAACATTTCCTCCGCCATATTATTGACCATGTCCCCTGTAAAAAGTAACACATCGCTTTTTTGCTGATTAATAAGGTCTATTGCGTATTCTATCTTCTCCCTATTATCGAAACTGCCACTGTGAACATCCGATATTTGTGTAATTTGATATCCATCGAAGCTAGAGGGCAAATCATCAAATTCCAAATTGTATTTAAGCACTTTAAAATTGTACTTCCCTTTCAACATGCCGTACAACAATGCGGAAAATGGCAATGCAGCAATTCCCATGGCAATCGTACTTAAAAAACGTCTGCGCTGGGGTAGACTAAATTCCTTAGTTCCCCCAAATATCTTATGATAGCCGGCAGAAAGAAATCTGAAAATATCCTCGGAGAATAAAAATACAATAGTAATCAACTTAAAAGTGAGCATAGCCAGCAAGAGACCAAAGGCGTAACTTTTTGGAACACTCAACACTCGGCCAGGAGCATCGCCCATAGTGAATTGATAAATAAAATTTCCCAAAACAAAGAGAGATAATACCATATAGGCATAATAAACCCAAGGGTAACGGGTTACAGCCCGCAATGCCTGTAAAGTATAAATCCCAAGTGTGATGTAAATAACAATGAAAACAATCCAACGAAGCATTCCTTAAATTTTTAGTAAAGATATTGGTTTCAAAACCTTTAGAACCTATTTTACTTTTCTTTAACTAGGCGGACCACTTCTTTTAGGGTAGCCAAATGACTAATGGCTATTTCATCGTCCCGAAGAAAGCTGGGGGTGCTCATTGGAACTACAGGTGTATGATCAAGAGTCCTATGGAATTTTATACCGGTCAAATGTACTGCTCCAAAACCTTTCTTCTTAAATTCCAATACATTGGAATCCTGTATACCACCTCCAGGCATAATAACAGTTCTCTCGGATTTATTCAGCAACTTTGACAATAGGTCGATTCCTGCAACTGAAGAATTTTGTTGTCCGGAGCTCAAAATGGTATCCACTTCCAGTTCCTCCAATTGCTTTAACGTTGCCATAGGATCCTCTACCCAATCAAATGCCCTATGGAAGGTAAATTGCATAGGCTTTGATAAATTGATCAATTCTTTAGTTCTTTCAACATCCAAAGTAAAGTCCTTTTTCAACACTCCTGATACAATCCCATTAAAACCTAGTTCTTTGCACAGTTCAATATCTTTCTTCATTATCTCAAACTCTAGATCGGAATAGGTAAATTCACCACTCCTAGGCCTAATCAACACATTTACAGGAATAGAAATATATTTCTTTATCACTTTCAAAAGGCCAAAAGATGGAGTTGTACCCCCTCCCGCCAGCTCGGTACATAATTCAATACGGTCAGCACCAGCTTTTTGGGCATTTACAGCAGATTCTAAAGAATTGGCGCATACTTCTACAATCATATTTCTTATATTTAGGACCTTAAAATTAAGTAACACAATCGTATGAAAAGAAGAAATTTCCTTAAAAATTCTACTCTAAGCACTGCCGGAATAATTTCAGCACCACTTTTTGCATCCTGCCAAGAAACAAAAAAGGAACTACCACCAATTGCAAATACCCCAGCAAGTGTAAAACCTATTGTAATATGCACTTGGAATTTTAAGAATGCCACAGCAAAGGCTTGGGAAGTTTTGGACAATGGAGGTTCTTCCCTAGATGCTGTAGAACAGGGTGTAATGGTAGAAGAAGCAGATCTTAGCAATGAAACAGTTGGCAACGGAGGTAGACCGGATAGGGATGGCCACGTTACCTTGGACGCCTGTATTATGGACAAAGACGGCAACTGCGGGGCAGTGCTCTGTATGGAAAATATTGCCCATCCTATTTCGGTTGCAAGAAAGGTAATGGAAGATACACCACACGTAATGTTGGCCGGAAAAGGAGCGGAACAATTTGCTTATGAAAAAGGATTCCCAAAAACCAATCTACTGACTGAAAAAGCCAAAAAAGATTGGTTGGAATGGAAAAAGAAATCCAAATACGAAACCATTATCAATATAGAAAACCACGATACCATAGGTATGCTGGCCATAGATAAAAATGGAGATATTGCCGGAGCCTGCACCACAAGTGGAATGGGTTACAAAATGGCCGGAAGGGTTGGAGACTCCCCAATAATTGGTGCCGGATTATTTGTAGATAATGCCGTTGGCGGAGCAACAGCCACAGGAGTCGGGGAAGAAGTTGTGCGCACGGTCGGTAGTTTCTTGATAGTTGAACTAATGCGCCAAGGGAAATCGCCACAGGAAGCCTGCGAGGAAGGCGTAAGACGAATCATGGAAAAGAACAAGGACAGAAGGGATTTTCAAATTGGCTTTATTGCCATCAACAAGAATGGAGAAACTGGAGGATACTGCATTCACCCTGGATTTAGCTATAGTGGCTATTCTGAGGCAGGTCAAACCAACAATACCACGGAGACATTTTTAAAATCCTAAACCTTAATTTCATTAAATCCAAATCTTAATAAGAATCAAAAATAATGGCAGAACAAAAGAGACTTTTCTTACTTGATGCATACGCACTCATTTTTAGGGGCTACTACGCACTTATCAAAAACCCCAGAATAAATTCCAAGGGAATGGACACCTCTGCCATAATGGGATTTATGAATTCTCTATTGGATGTTATAAGAAGGGAAAAACCAGATCATTTGGCAGTTTGTTTTGACAAAGGAGGAAGTGCGGACCGTACGGAAATGTTCGCAGAATACAAAGCCAATAGGGATGCCACTCCAGATGCTATAAAAATAGCCGTACCCTATATACAAAATATATTAAAGGCCATGCACATTCCTGTAGTGGAATTGGCGGGAATGGAAGCCGATGATATCATAGGCACCCTGGCAAAGCAAGCTGAGAAGGAGGATTACAAGGTATTTATGGTCACCCCGGATAAAGATTTTGGACAGTTGGTATCCGAGAACATATTTATGTACCGCCCGGCCAGAATGGGCAATGGCATTGAAATATGGGGTATCCCTGAAGTCCAAAAACGCTTTGGTGTTGAACGTCCAGAACAAGTCATAGACTATTTGGGAATGATGGGCGATGCTAGCGACAACATTCCAGGATTACCTGGAGTTGGTGACAAGACAGCCAAAAAATTCATCGAGGAATTCGGCTCTATGGAAAATTTGCTGGCCAATACAGATAAATTGAAAGGCAAAATGAAGGAGAAAGTCCAAGAAAATGCCGAACTCGGAATCCTATCCAAAAAGCTGGCCACCATATTCGTGGATTGTGACGTAACCTTTAATGCCAAGGATTATGAACTCTCCATGCCCGATGGTGATAAAGTACAGGAGATTTTCGAAGAATTGGAGTTCCGAAGGCTTAAGGACCAATTTCTTAAACTTTTTTCTGCGGAATCTGATGAAGACAGTGCGAATGATAATAAACAGGACAGCAGCCCTGTTTCCAAAAAGAAACCAACTGAGGCAGGCGGCGGTCAATTTTCCTTATTCGGTGGTGACGGTCAGGTTACAGGAGGTACTATTAAGGAAGTATCCAGCAGGAAAAATATTGCTGAGGTTTCGCATGTATATCAGAGCGTTCATTCAGGTATGGCCATGAATCTTTTTGTTCAGAATTTAATGAAGCAGGCATCCGTTTGTTTTGACACGGAAACTACTGGATTAAACCCACTTACAGCGGAATTGGTAGGCATTGCATTTTGCTGGGAAGCCGGAAAAGGTTTCTATGTTCCCTTTCCCGAAGACAGAAAGGAAGCACAGAATATTATTGAACAATTAAGACCATTTTTTGAAGCGGTAGGTATTGAAAAAATTGGTCAGAACTTAAAATATGATATTAAGGTACTTCACAAATACAACGTATCCGTAAAAGGTAAATGTTTTGACACCATGCTGGCCCATTACCTCATAAACCCGGATATGCGCCACAACATGGATGTACTGGCTGAAACTTATTTGAATTACACCCCTGTTTCCATAACCGAACTCATAGGCAAAAAAGGTAAAAACCAACTATCCATGAGGGAGGTTCCCTTGGAAAAACAAACCGAATATGCCGTAGAGGATGCAGATATCACTTTTCAATTGGCCCAGCACTTTAGACCTGAATTGAAAGAGGCAAACACGGAAGAATTATTTAATGACATAGAGATCCCGCTTTTACATGTCTTGGCAGACATGGAGCAGGAAGGAATCAATTTGGACAAGGCATTTTTGAATTCGCTCGCCAAGGATTTGGATGACGATATCAAAAATTTGGAATTAAAGATTTACAAGGAAGCAGGTGAAGAATTTAATATAGCTTCTCCAAAACAATTGGGCGAAATACTTTTCGACAAAATGAAGTTGGTAGACAAACCCAAAAAGACCAAAACAGGTCAATATTCCACGGCTGAAGATGTACTTTCATACCTGGCTAAAGACCATGAAATAATCCAAAGCGTATTGGACTTCCGTGGACTTAGCAAATTAAAGAGCACCTACGTGGATGCCTTGCCCGAACAAATAGAGGCAAGCACCGGCAGAGTACATACAGATTATATGCAAACCGTAGCCGCTACGGGAAGATTGAGCAGCAACAACCCCAACCTTCAAAACATTCCCATACGAACAGAACGAGGAAGACAAGTAAGAAAGGCTTTTATCCCAAGAAACGAAAATTACATCTTATTGGCGGCAGATTATTCACAGATCGAATTGCGGATTATTGCTGCTTTAAGTGAGGAGACCACTATGATAGAGGCTTTTAAAAACGGAGAGGATATTCACGCTTCCACAGCTTCCAAAGTATTTAACATCCCATTGGAAGAGGTAACCAGGGAACAGCGAAGCAATGCCAAGACCGTAAATTTTGGAATTATATACGGAGTATCCGCATTTGGATTAAGCAACCAAACCGACCTATCCCGAGCCGAATCCAAGGAACTAATAGAAACCTATTACAAGACCTACCCCAAATTACGTAATTACATAAGTGAACAAATAGAATTTGCCAGGGAGAATGGTTATGTACAGACAGTCTTGGGCAGACGAAGGTATCTTAAGGACATTAATGGCAGCAATGCCATTGTCCGTGGAGCTGCGGAACGCAACGCCGTAAATGCCCCCATACAAGGAAGTGCCGCGGATATCATAAAAATTGCTATGATCAATATCCACAATAAGCTTGAAAAAGGAAATTACAAAAGTAAAATGCTCTTACAAGTGCATGATGAATTGGTCTTTGATGTATATAAACCCGAATTGGAGGAATTAAAGACAATGATCAAATCGGAGATGGAAAATGCCTATAAATTATCGGTGCCTTTGGATGTAGAGTTGGGCGTTGGTAATAATTGGCTGGAAGCCCATTAGCCCTATACCTTATTAATCAAAAAAAGCGGAATGCCAAGGGGTTAACCTAAATGCATTCCGCTTTTTATTTTTATATAGCTTTTTTTCCGAATCTTATTTCCTTTTAAAAATAAGCTGTCCACCAGCATTTAAATTTGGGATATCCAAACCAGCGGCATCAACGGTCATAACATCACCATCTATGGCTACATCTACGGTTACGATTTGTTGATCTTCATCCGTATAGGTAAGTTTGCCGTCGGCATACACATACACAGTGGTTTCCGTATCCTTTTCGGTCGGACAAGGAATATCAAACCCATTCCCCTCGGAATTTAAGCCGATTTCCAGATACTGAACGGAATTATCAATGATGACGGTTAAATCCTCTTTAAAATTAAAACTCAACACATAGCAGTCCTTCAATGTTAGAAAATTCAACAAATCCCTTGCATTTTTTTCATCATCACTGGCCGTATCATTATTTACCTTTAGCTCATGTGCCTGCCAAATTCCCACAATTGTATCTTCCTTGGACTTATCACCATCGTTATCCGAAGAGCATGAAATGAAAAGACCGGTAATTATTAAAAGCAATAAAAATTTTAATTTCATCTTTTTAAGAATTATGTTGTTTAAAAAGCTAACGTATTATAAAACAATTTAGTATTCCCAGAATCCTTGGAAAACAAAGTTTCTTAACCTATATTCCCATTACTTGCCCTGCACAATTAAAGGCAGACCCACCTATTTGGATTTGAAGTAAACGAGTAGTCTACTTACACGTAAAAAGTTACAATTGTGATGAAATGGGTTTACAAAGTTCACCTCGACAGTATATTATTGGAAAAAACTATAAATAATAAGAAACAACCATTTGGAATTCAACTTAATAATTGTACATTTGCAGCCCGTTAAACGGGATTGAAGTGTTTAATCAATAAATATATTAGTGTGGATACATTAAGCTACAAGACGATTTCGGCCAATAAGGCGACCGTTGACAAACAATGGTTACTAGTTGATGCTGAAGGAGAAACATTGGGCCGTCTTGCTTCTAAAGTAGCGTTGTTACTTAGAGGGAAGCGCAAGCCTAATTTTACACCACATGTTGATTGTGGGGATAATGTTGTTATTATCAATGCAGAAAAAATCAACCTGACCGGAAAGAAATGGGATTCAAAAACCTACGTTCGTCATACCGGTTATCCAGGAGGCCAGAGGTTTACAACGGCTAATGAAATGTTGGCTAAAGATCCAGCGCGTATAGTAGAAAAATCGATAAAAGGTATGTTGCCCAAGAACAAATTGGGTGCAGAGCTTTTCCGTAATCTAAAGGTATATGCTGGCACAGCCCACAATCAAGAAGCACAAAAACCAACAGCAATTAACTTAAACGATTTTAAGTAATGGAAATGATTCATAAAATTGGTAGAAGAAAGACTGCAGTTGCCAGAGTTTATGTTACTGAAGGAAAAGGTAACATTACCATCAACAACAGAGACTTAAGCAACTATTTTCCTACTGCAACATTACAGTACAAGGTAAAGCAGCCATTTGCCCTAACCAACAACGAAGAAAACTTTGACGTTAAGGTTAATGTATATGGTGGCGGTATTACTGGACAAGCGGAAGCTGTTCGTTTGGCATTATCAAGAGCATTATGCGAAATGGATGCCGAGCACAGATTAGTTCTTAAGCCAGAAGGTCTTTTAACTAGAGATCCAAGAATGGTTGAACGTAAGAAATTCGGTCAGAAGAAAGCCCGTAAGAAATTCCAGTTCTCCAAACGTTAATACTGTATTAACAAAACAAATACTGAAATTACGCAGTGTTCTTGATTACCATTTGGAACGTTTTGCAGGTTTTGGTGTAAATTTTAATTGTTCATTGAAAACCCTTGTCATAGGGTAAGTAATAATCCTGAATTTTAACAATTGGCTGTCCCTCCTAGGGAAATCCAATAGTAGATATATTCTGGATAAATTAGTTTAGCATCTAAATATTAAAGGCTACCACAGGGTACCACTTTAGTATTGCTAATTCAAAGGAACGTAAACTAAAAAATAAAAATGGCAAACAAAGTTGAAGTAAAAGACCTTTTAGAGGCAGGTGTACATTTTGGTCACCTTACCAGAAAATGGAATCCAAACATGGCTCCTTACATCTACATGGAGCGTAATGGGATTCACGTTATCAATCTTTACAAAACTGTTGCAAAATTAGAGGAGACCAATGAGGCCCTTAAAAAAATTGCAGCTTCAGGTAGAAAAATACTTTTCGTAGCTACCAAAAAACAAGCAAAGGATATTGTTGCTGAAAAAGCAGGCAATGTTAATATGCCCTACATCACTGAAAGATGGCCAGGTGGTATGTTGACCAACTTCGTTACTATTCGTAAAGCCGTTAAGAAAATGGCTTCTATTGATAGAATGAAGAAAGACGGTACCTTTAACACACTTTCCAAAAAAGAGCGTTTACAAGTTGATCGTTTGCGTGCAAAGTTGGAAAAGAACTTAGGTTCCATTTCTGAAATGACACGTCTACCAGCTGCTTTGTTCATTGTAGATACAATGCGCGAGCACATCGCGGTAAAAGAAGCACAAAAATTGAACATTCCAATTTTTGCTATGGTAGATACCAACTCTGACCCACGACAAATAGATTTTATAGTACCATCCAATGATGATGCTTCCAAATCCATTGAAGTAATTATGGCATCTGTAACTGCTGCTATTGCCGAAGGATTAACAGAACGTAAATCTGAAAAGCAAAGTGATAAAGAAGGTGGAGATGAAGCCAAGCCTAAAGAGAAAAAGGCAAAGGCAACTTCAGAAGAAAAAGCAGCTCCTGCAGCAAAAGCTCCTAAAAAAGCCCCAGCAGCAGACGACCTTACCAAAGTAGAAGGTATTGGTCCAAAAATTGCTGAAATTTTTCAAGAAGCAGGTATTAACACTTTTGCCGATCTAGCCGACAAATCAGAAGAGGACCTTAAGGACATCCTTACTGAATCCGGCCCAAGATATGCTTCCAAAAATCCAGCATCATGGCCTAAGCAAGCTCAAATGGCTGCTGACGGTAAATGGGATGAATTGCAGGAATGGCAAGATAGCGTTAAAGGAGGAGTAGAATAATCCCCTTTTAATATAATAGAATATAAATTTAACATTCACCTGGATTAGGATTACGTAACAATTCTAATCCAGATGAAAATTAAAAGAAAATAAAATGGCTAAAATTACCGCCGCAGAGGTAAACAAATTAAGACAAACAACTGGCGCAGGCATGATGGATTGCAAAAATGCATTGGTTGAAGCTGAAGGAGATTTTGAATTAGCAATTGAAATCCTACGTAAAAAAGGACAAAAAGTTGCCGCCAAGAGAGCCGATAGGGATTCTTCCGAAGGAGCTGCAATTGCAAAAGTAAGTGCGGACAATACCTCCGGGGTTATCATTTCTCTAAACTGTGAAACCGATTTTGTTGCAAAGAACGATACTTTTGTTGCTTTGGCCAACGCTTTGGCAGACCTTGCTTTGAACTTTGACACCAAGGAAGCTTTCTTGAATGCAGATTACAAAGGAATCTCTGTACAAGATAAACTTACAGAGCAAACCGGTGTAATAGGTGAGAAAATTGAAATAGGTGGATTTAGTAGACTTTCTGCTCCATTTGTTGGTTCATACATACATGCAGGTAACAAAATAGCAACATTGGTAGGTCTTTCTGCCGCTGTTGATGGTGCAGATGTCGCCGCTAAGGATGTTGCCATGCAAGCCGCTGCAATGAATCCAGTAGCTTTGAACGAGGAAGGAGTTGACCAGTCTATCATAGATAAAGAAATCGAAATTGCTAAAGACCAACTTCGTCAAGAAGGAAAGCCGGAAGCTATGTTGGATAACATCGCTAAAGGAAAATTAAATCGATTCTTTAAAGACAATACTTTGGTAAACCAAGATTTTATCAAGGACAGCAAACAAAGTGTAGCCCAATACGTAAAATCTGTTGATTCCAAATTGGAAGTAACCGGATTTAAAAGGGTAGCTTTAGGGTAATCCAAAAAGCACTAAGCATATTAAAAAACGCCTTTACAATGTAAAGGCGTTTTTTTTGCTCTAAAAGTTCTGGCCATAAAAATCGAAGACTCCATTAATTTTAATAAATAGAAATCCCTGATAATTACCTAAAATTAAACTGAACCCCCAACATAAAATTTGGTCATTTCTGAATTAAAATTCCTTACTAGAATCAATTATCCTTTCATCCAAGCTTCCCTAAGCTTGATCTGTTGTTCGGATGCCCCTTTCACAGGCACTAAATTTATAGTATTCAAAGTTGGCACACCTACTCTACCGGTTAAACTAAGCTCCTGGTCACCCCGCTTAACCACCATAGTAATTTCCCTGTCCGGCGCCCAACCAAAGCTTAGACCAATAATACCCCTCATAGTTTCTAGGGTTATGGGTGTTCCATCTATACTTTTAATAATATCGCCTCCCTTAGCCCCAATCCCATTAAAAAAAGAATTAAGGGTAATTCCTTTCCTAACAAACACTTCATTCTCTTTAGCGGGATCAATATCAATAAAAGGTATGTCGCCATCTAAAAAATAACCACTGGATTTCTCTTCAGACCCTTTCTCCAGCCCCACTTTTTGCCAATAATCTTCGTAATTTATAGGAGTTTCACCTGTAACATGGACATCAAAGAAATACTTTATTTCCGGGTACGTCATACTTACAATCTCATTGATCAAGCCAACATCTTCAAATGGGGTGGATTCTCCATATTTTTTGGAAAGTTCTTTCATTAACCACAAAACACCTTTTTCTCCTCCGCTTAATTCCCTAAGATTAATGTCCAAAGCCATATTTATCAAGGCCCCTTTCTCATAAACATTGGCATAGTTACCCTTATAGGGCTCCTCCAAGATATTTTTACTCATTATGGTAAACGACATATTGTCATCATAGGAATTGGCATTGCCCACCTTATCCATAAGACGCTTATAAAATTCATCCTCAGAGATTAAACCCTGTTGAATTTGAAACAGATTGGCAAAATATTCGGTTGTCCCCTCATACATCCATAGATGCATGGACATTTTGGGGTCGTTGAAATCGAAATATTGGATTTCCTGGGAATGAATGGTCAAAGGTGTAACGATATGAAAAAATTCATGCGACACTATATCGATCATTGATTCCTCCAACCGATCTTTAGGAATTTGTTCGGGCATGATCAATACCGTAGAAGTATGGTGTTCCAAAGCTCCAAATCCAGTTGCATCTGCATCCTCCATATTGGAAAGATAAAGGATAATGGTGTAATTTTTAGTGCTATTGATATCCCCTAAAAATGCCTTTTGCGCCCGCATCATTTTTTCCATACTCCCTTTTAAACTGGCCGCAGTATAAAATCCGTTTGGAGAATAAACACTTAAAGTAACCGAAATATCATTTACTTGAAAAGTCTCTATACTTGGCTTGGAATACATGATAGGATTATCTATCAATTCAAAATAGCGACTAGCTACAAAAACATCCGTATCCGGTGTTTTCACATCCTGAACACCTTTGGTCAAGGAGGTTGCAGGTTCCAACCCCTTTGGAGCAGTAATTTCCAAAGAATATGGCAATTCCAGTAATCCTTCAAAATACCCCACAAACCCATGAAGATTCAACATAAAATTCTTGCCCTTGAGAATATTGGTGCCAGCCGGGGAAAACACCTTATCGTCAACTTCCCTTTCGGTATCATAGGTATCATTTACCCAGTATGCTACCCTATCCAATTCCTTTGCATTAATAATTTTCCAAGTATTCTCATCTATTTTCTCAAACGGCAGCTCTCCTCCTTTATAATCATACGCCTTAAATTGCTCCACATATTTACCATAATTATCCGTACTATAAGTGCCTGGAACCGTTTTTGGAATATAAAAAGATATGTTTTCGGATGTAAATGCCCCTGGATCAACCATCACCATAACCTTGTCATCCACCACCCTGATCAAATCGATTTTGGCAACAATGGTGGCCTTATTCGCTGTCACCAAAGACTTGGTGGAGCCACATGCTTGAAGCATTAAAATTGCAACCCCTAAAAACCATAAACTTTTAAAAAACCTTAATCTGTTTGTCATTTTCAATTGATTTTATTTATTGTAGGTTCCTGAAAAGCTAAATATCCCAATGTGGGCATAGACCAACATTTAGCATATTAACTATATAAATTAGTGGAACTACAGTATTTGACACAAGATTATAAAAATAATTCTACCTTCCTATGTCCATTATGAAATAATTAAGGATACATGAATCGTACGGCACAAGACGCTTCATAAATATTTTTGATTATTTTTGCTTCAAATTAATCAACATCAAGATGCAATATAAAAGAATACTTTTAAAACTCAGCGGCGAAGCCTTAATGGGAACAAAGCAGTATGGGATAGACGGGCAACGTCTTTCTGAATATGCCGAGGAGATCAAAGAAGTGGTAGACAAGGGTATAGAAGTAGCTATTGTTATTGGTGGTGGCAATATTTTTAGAGGCTTGGCCGGAGCCAGCAATGGCATGGACCGGGTACAAGCCGATCATATGGGCATGTTGGCTACCGTAATTAATGGCCTGGCCCTACAAAGTGCCCTGGAATTAAAGGGAGTACAAACCAGGTTACAATCTGCCATAAAAATAAATGAAGTGGCAGAACCTTTTATTAGAAGACGCGCAATGCGCCATTTGGAAAAAGGCAGAGTGGTAATATTCGGAGGCGGTACGGGCAACCCATATTTTACCACGGATTCAGCAGCCGTTCTAAGGGCTATAGAAATTGAGGCCGACGTAATTTTAAAAGGCACCAGGGTTGACGGAATTTACACCTCTGACCCTGAAAAAGACAAAACAGCCACAAAGTTCGATACCATCTCCTTTAAAGATGTATTGACAAAAGGACTTAAAGTAATGGACACCACTGCCTTTACATTAAGCCAAGAAAATGAATTGCCCATTGTGGTTTTTGATATGAACAAAAAAGGGAATCTTATGAAATTGGTTTCCGGAGAAAATATAGGAACGGTCGTAAATCTATAGTTTTGGCACTATTTGTGTTAAATCAATTTAAAAAAAATAGCATATGAACGAAGATATAAAGTTTATACTGGACACTACCAAGGAAGGAATGGATAGCGCTCTAGCCCACTTGGAAAAAATGTTTATAAAAATAAGGGCTGGAAAAGCAAGTCCTATAATGTTATCCAGTGTAATGGTGGAATATTACGGTTCCCCCACCCCATTGTCCCAAATTGCAAATGTAAATACTCCCGATGCCCGAACTTTGTCCGTTCAACCATGGGAGAAAAACATGCTGCATGAAATTGAAAAAGCTATAATGAACGCCAATCTCGGATTTAATCCTATGAACAATGGCGATTTCGTAATTATCAACGTACCTCCCCTAACGGAGGAACGCAGGAGAGATTTGGTAAAACAAGCCAAGGCGGAAGCCGAAGATGCCAAAATTGGTGTTCGTAATGCAAGGCAGGAAGCCAACAAAGAAATTAGGGGCTTGGACGTTTCGGAAGATTTACAAAAGAATGCAGAAGGCGATGTGCAGACACTTACAGACAAATACATTAAAAAAATTGACGCCTTTCTTGAAGCCAAGGAAATTGAAATCATGAAGGTATAAACACCATAGATCTGTATTATTAAAAGAGCGACCAATTGGTCGCTCTTTTAATTTCTGCATACTATTTCAAGATTAAAAATACAATGGCCCACTAGTTTACCTGCCAGATTTAATCTTCGACCAACATCACATCCTAATACCCAACTATTTAGTCCAAGCTTTCTAGGAACAATAACAATCATTCTCTACCTTTGCGCTCGAATAATTTTAGGATTCTATGAGCGACTATATAATTTGGATAGCTTATTGGATTTAACGGTTTGCATGCCCAATAAGGCATTTTAAAATAAGACGTTTCACTAGATGGTTGCAAAGTTAACGCGAGGATTTTGGGCAAAAATAGCAAGGATAATACTTAGGAACAGAATTCTAATTCTAGTCCTTTTAGCCATGATGACTATCTTCATGTCCATGCAATGGGATAAAATGAGGTTTTCCAATTCACAGGCCAACCTCTTGCCAGACCACCATCCGATAAATCTGGAATATCTTTCTTTTTTAAAACAGTTTGGTGAGGAAGGTAATGTCGTTGTTTTGGCGGTTAAGGACAGCTCCTTATTTACCCCTGAAAAATTTAATCGCTGGAACAAGCTAAGCAAACAATTGGGGGCATTCCCTGAGGTAGATTTTGTATTGTCTACGGATAACCTACAAGAGCTCGTAAAGGACACGGTAAAGCAGGAATTTGTTATGCTGCCCTTTTTAAAGCAAGCTCCTAAAACCAAAAAGGAGGTAGACAGTTTAACCAACCACCTTTTTAACAACCTTCCCTTTTACGACAATCTCATATACAACAAAAAATCACATACTATACGCAGTGTAATTTATTTGGATAAGGATATTGTTAATACCTCAGTACGTAAAGACTTTATCCTGGAAGACCTGTCCACTTTGGTCAAAAACTTTGAAAAGGAGACCCAACTGGATGTCCATATTTCCGGGATGCCGTACATAAGAACCATGAACTCCCAAAACATTATTGATGAAATAGGGAAATTTATTCTTGCTGCACTTGGGGTTACCTCCTTAATTTTCTTTTTCTTTTTTAGAAGTTTTAGGGCCACGATTATTTCCATGTTCGTGGTGATTATTGGGGTCATGTGGGCTTTTGGAATTTTAGGTTTGCTACAATATGAAATTACGGTACTAACTGCCCTTATTCCTCCATTAATAATTGTTATTGGTATTCCCAACTGTATCTTCCTCATAAACAAATACCAACAAGAAGTAAAGAAACACGGTAACCAGGCATTATCATTACAACGTGTAATCTCAAAAATTGGCAATGCTACCTTAATGACCAATGTTACCACCGCTTCCGGTTTTGCCACATTTATAATAACCGACAGTAAATTACTTAAAGAGTTCGGCATTGTTGCCTCTATAAATATTATTGGAATATTTGTGCTTTCCCTTTTGATAATTCCAATTATCTATAGCTTTATGCCCCTTCCAAAACACAAGCATTTGAAACACTTAAATACGAAGTGGATAGAAACTTTTGTGAGTTGGATGGAAAGCATTGTTAGGGATAGAAGGATTACGGTTTATATTGTTTCCATTGTCCTTTTGGTAGCCAGTATTATTGGTATCTATCAAATAGATATTTCGGGAAGCCCTATTGAGGATATGCCAAAAAAAGCTGAATTTTTTCAGGACATACGCTTTTTTGAACAAGAGTTTGACGGAATAATGCCCGTAGAAATCGTGGTGGATACCAAAAGACCCAAAGGGGTCCTAAAATCTTCCACCCTTAAAAAAATGGATGAATTGGGAACGGTGATCCATGAGATTCCTGAACTTTCCAGACCTGTTTCCGTTGTTGACCTCGTTAAATATTCCAAACAGGCATTTTACAGCGGCATCCCTAAATACTATCAACTTCCTACTTCACAAGAGAATACTTTTATAATGGATGTGGCCAGGAAATCTGCTGATAACGGCGATCTTCTCAAAAGTTTTGTGGATAGTACCGGGCAAGTAGCCCGGATGACTACATATATGAAGGATGTAAAAACATCCCGAATGGAAATTATTGAGGCGAAACTAAGGGAGAATATTGATAAAATTTTCCCTTCGGATAGGTATAAGGTTACCATGACGGGAAGTGCCCTCCTATTTTTAAAGGGGACCAAATATCTGGTAAAAAACCTGATCATGTCCCTGGCATTGGCCATTGGCCTTATTGCCCTCTTTATGGCCTATTTGTTTAGATCGTTCAGAATGATTGTCATTTCCTTGATCCCAAACTTATTGCCTCTGGTGATAACGGCAGGTGTCATGGGCTTTGTAGGGGTGCCTATAAAGCCTTCCACCATTTTGGTGTTTAGCATCGCATTCGGAATTTCGGTGGACGATACCATACACTTCTTAGCGAAATATAGACAGGAACTCATTGCCAACCATTGGAGAATAAAAAAATCGGTCTATGCCGCCTTGAGGGAAACCGGAGTTAGTATGTTTTACACCTCTATTGTCTTGTTCTTTGGTTTTTCCGTATTTGTTATATCAAGTTTTGGAGGAACTGTAGCTTTAGGGGCCCTGGTTTCGGCCACCTTGTTATTCGCTATGCTGGCCAACCTTATCCTATTACCCTCACTACTGCTGTCCCTAGAAAGAAGCATTGCCAACAAACAGGTATTAAAAAAACCGCAAATAGACATTCTGCCGAAGGAAGAATTAAATATCACGGACAAGGAATAATCATCCGTTTATTAAAATATTTTTTACCTGGCACATACAGGTATATACTCGATTTATATTTTTGCAAAAAGGCTATCTTTGCCACTTAATTTAGAAGGAATTCAAATGAATACATTTAGCGTAAAAGAGCTATTATCTGCCGATCATTTACACCAAGAGGTCATTGTTAATGGTTGGGTAAAAACTTACAGAAGCAATAGATTTATTGCCTTGAATGATGGTTCAACCATAAACAACATTCAGTGCGTTGTAAATTTTGAGGAATTTGACGAAAATTTACTAAAGCAAATAAATACAGGAGCGGCACTTGGAATAAGTGGTACGCTGGTAGAAAGCCAAGGAAAAGGACAATCCTTGGAAATACAGGTAAAGGAAATAAAAGTTCATGGGGGTGCAGATCCAGAAGTCTATCCTATTCAACCTAAAAAGCACTCATTGGAGTTTTTGAGGGAGAAGGCGCATCTTCGGGTACGAACCAATACCTTTGCGGCCATTATGAGGGTACGCTCTACACTTTCTTTTGCAGTACACCAATATTTTCAAAAGAATGGATTCTTTTACGTTCACACCCCAATAATCACAGGTTCGGATGCGGAAGGAGCTGGAGAAATGTTCAGAGTTTCTACCTTGGACAATAAAAAACCGCCCTTGACAGATAAGGGAGATATAGATTATAAGGAAGATTTCTTTGGAAAAGAAACCAATTTAACGGTATCGGGACAATTGGAAGCTGAAACATACGCAATGGGATTGGGAAAAGTATACACCTTTGGACCTACCTTCAGGGCAGAAAACTCCAATACCTCAAGACATTTGGCCGAATTTTGGATGATCGAGCCAGAAGTGGCCTTTAATGACCTGGACGCCAACATGGATTTGGCCGAAGACTTTATTAAAGAGGTAATTAAGTACGCTTTGGAAAACTGTTTGGAAGACCTACAATTCCTGGAGCAACGACTTTTGGACGAAGAAAAAAGCAAACCACAGGCAGAGCGCAGTGAGATGCCTTTGATAGAAAAACTAAAATTTGTTTCGGACAATACATTTAAGCGAGTAACTTATACCGAAGCGATAGATATATTAAGAAACAGCAAACCCAACAAAAAGAAACAGTTTAAATATCTTATAGACGAATGGGGAGCAGACCTCCAAAGCGAACATGAGCGCTTTTTGGTGGAAAAACATTTTAAATGTCCTGTAATACTATTTGATTATCCCGCTAAAATAAAGGCATTTTATATGCGTTTAAATGAGGACGGCAAAACGGTTAGGGCCATGGACATACTTTTCCCAGGGATTGGCGAAATAGTAGGTGGATCGCAACGTGAGGAGCGTTTGGACGTCTTATTGGAGAAGATAAAGGCACTAGGTATTGATGAAAAGGAACTTTGGTGGTATTTGGACCTAAGGAAATTTGGCTCTGCCGTTCACAGTGGCTTTGGACTTGGTTTTGAAAGGTTGGTATTGTTTGCAACCGGAATGGGGAATATTAGGGATGTAATACCATTTCCAAGAACGCCTCAAAATGCCGAATTCTAATCATTATTCTTTAACTTTATAGGAAAGATTATCAATTTTTATGCTGAAACAACACCTACAGTTTAAATTATCGCAGAAATTATCTCCACAACAAATACAGTTGATGAAGTTGATTCAATTGCCTACGCAAGCATTTGAACAACGACTAAAACAAGAACTGGAGGAAAACCCTGCTCTAGAAACTGGAAAGGAAGAGGGCGAAACCCAGGAGGATGAATTTGATGATCTCTACGATAACGAAACCGATAGCGAAAACATCAGTGCCGAAGATATCAATATAGATGACTATTTAAGTGATGACGAAGTACCGGATTACCGTACGCAAGCCAACAACTACAGTGCCGATGATGAGGAAAAAAGTGTACCGTATGCCGCCGGAATTTCATTCAACCAATACCTAATAAATCAATTAAACACTATTTATTTGACCGATGAGGAATGGTCTATTGCCGAATTCTTGGTAGGTAGTGTGGATGAAAGCGGATATATAAGAAGGCCCCTTACGGACATTATGGACGATTTGGCATTTACCCAAAATATATACACTGAGGAAAAGACCATAGAAAAAGTATTGCGCATAGTTCAAGATCTTGACCCCGCAGGTGTAGCCGCAAGAACCTTGGAAGAGTGCCTGCTTATTCAATTAAGAAGAAAAGAAGTAACTCCAAGTATTGAATTGGCAATAGTACTATTGGAAAAATCTTTTGAACAGTTCACCAAAAAACACTATCAAAAACTAATTCAGAAACACAATATAACAGAGGAACAGTTAAAGGATGCCATATCTGAGATCGAGCGGCTAAATCCCAAACCAGGCGGTTCATATTCCGGAAATAACAGAACAGTTGAGCACGTGGTCCCTGATTTTACAATTCGAATCGTGGACGGAGAATTGGAACTTACCCTAAATGGAAGAAATGCTCCAGAATTACATGTTTCAAGGGAATACAACAACATGTTGGAAGGATACAAAAATTCCAAGGAAAAATCCAAGTCCCAGAAAGACACCGTAATGTTCATTAAGCAAAAGCTGGATTCTGCCAAATGGTTTATTGACGCCATTAGACAACGCCAGCAAACGCTTTACATTACCATGAACGAAATCATGGAATATCAACAAGAGTACTTCCTTACCGGAGATGAGCGTAAACTGCGACCTATGATCCTAAAGGACATTGCCGATGGAATCCACATGGACGTATCCACGGTTTCCAGAGTAGCCAATAGCAAATACGTTGACACTCCCTATGGGACAAAATTGATTAAGGACTATTTTTCAGAATCCATGAAAAATGATCAAGGAGAGGATGTGTCCACTAAAGAAATAAAAAAGATATTGGAGACTGTCATTGGCGAAGAAACCAAGAAAAAACCGCTAACAGATGACAAGCTGGCGGCCATACTAAAAGAAAAAGGTTACCCTATTGCCAGAAGGACTGTAGCAAAATATAGGGAACAGTTGGATATCCCTGTGGCTAGGTTGAGAAAACAGATTTAATGCGACTATTCCTCAAGATCACATCTTACCTACTACACCCGCTCTTTGTGCCATTTGCTGGCACTATAGCCTATTTTTTGATTACTCCTAAATACAGTCCGTTGGAAATGCAGAGCGGCAATATATTGCCCATATTTATCCTGACCATTATTATTCCCATAATATTTTTTTTGATCTTAAGAAACTTAGGGATTGTCAGCTCCATTTTCATGCCAAATCTCCAAGAAAGGAAATACCCGCTCTATATTAGTCTAGGACTGCTTTTAATGGTCTTGTTGAAGGTAATCCCCAACAACTTTACAATAGAGCTACATTACTATTTTCTAGGCCTTATAGCAGGCCTATTTAGCGCACTGGTATTGCTTTTTCTAAACTTTAAATGCAGTATGCATCTCTTGGGCATGGGCAGCCTTTTAATGTTCCTGATAACTCTAAGTATACACTTCGAAATCAATATCACCATTGCCATTAGCATAGTGACCATACTTTGCGGCCTAGCGGCCACATCCCGACTTTATTTAAACGCCCATACCAAAGCGGAAGTGATAATTGGTTTTGCCATTGGCCTTTTTACACAATTATTTACCATTAAATTTTGGCTATAAAATATAGAAAATAAGCCCGACTTTAAGTGGCTTGTACTCTATTGCCTCTCCCGACTGCACCATTATCCCATCGTTAAACAACGAACTTAAGGCATAGTAAATATGAATATTAAAGGTATTATAGCCAACATTCAAGGTTAGACCATACTGAAAATCCCTAATATCCTTGTTGACAAGAACAATTTTCTCCGTGCTGGAAACGTACTTGGACCGACCATCAAAAACATAGCCCATCTTAATTCCAGTATATATCCGCCAAAATTTATATTCCTGAGGAGTGGAATTGCGCCACCTGAATTGAAAGGGAAGCTCCAGGACATGTGTTGCTATTTTGTTTCTTTTAAAATCAGCATCACTATCCAATATAGTGTACTCCAATTCGGTACCCTGTTGGGATGCCAATAAATTTGTATAGTAGGAATTTATGCCATAACCCAAACCAATTCCAAGTCCAAAGGTTCTATCATAACTAAGTGGAATATCCTTTATAAACCCTCCTTGCAATCCATATGATAAATTTCTTTGTGAAACACCAATGGGGAGCTCTGTGGCAAAATTATAGGTAAGCCCAAAATAAAACTGATCTTCCAAATACTTTCGATCCCCATTTTGATTGGAATCCAAAACCTGCGCTTCAACAAATGCACTGGAGAACAGAAGTATAATTAATATGCAGGAAAATCTCATAGCCCACTAAAGGTAATTAATTAAACATAAAAAAAACGCTCCAAATATAACCATTTGAAGCGTTCCGATTCTCTTATCCTTTTACTAACTATTGCAAATTCCTGAAAGCATCACCGTCATAGGTGGTATAATTTACCTTCAAAGCATTTACCTTTCTAAGTTCTTGTTTAATATCGGAAATAATACCCATATTGGCATTCTTGTCAACCTTAAGTGCTGTTGTCAATACATTTTGTAATTCCTGGGGCTTTTTGGCCCTTTCCATCAAAATATAATCTCCTACGTCCGATGCTGAAGCGAATTTATCGTTCAACTGAATTTTGGATTCGGTACCATAAGTCTTCTCATATTCACGGGTTGGTTTCCCAACATAAATATAAATGACTCGATCCTTTTTCTCCAGTTTTTTAATTTCTGTTGCATTGGGCAGTACGTTTTCCACCTTAAGGGTACTATCTTTCATCACCGTAACCGTCATAAAGAAGAACAAAAGCATAAAAACGATATCTGGCAATGATGCTGTATTCACCGCAGGTAAAGCCGCATCTTTTTTCTTATTAAATTTTGACATAGTATCTAGTTTTTAACTTCTGAATTTAGTTTGACGATGTTTCAGCCTCTGAAAGTTTCTGTGGAAACAAATCCTGAATTTTCTTTACCTTTTCCTTCAATTCATCACGAACATTGTCCGGAGTTTCTGGATTAAGATATTCAGCTTCCATATCCGTAAAGTCTTTTTTGAACAAACGTTGAGCTTCACGGTTCCTAAGATCATTATAGGCACCCACCAATTCGTTCTGAACTGTTATGTAAGTACCATATTTAGTCTCCCTATCGTTCTTAAGTGAAATAATGGCCTTGGAGGGACTATCAGATGATGTAGCTTCCCTTTTCCCTTTGCAATAATTACAATAGTCTGCGGTTCCCGAAGGAGCACCACCATTGTCCAAAAATGCAATGGCCTTCGCCCTTAAATCCTTAATATTCGTTAATTCATCATCAGCCAATAATTGTCCGTCGCGGTTAATGTTAACCTGAAAAATATTCTTTTGCTTAATGATTACATCTGTATCTGGCGGCTCTATTGGCGGTAACATACGATCTAAACCTGCATCTGTCTCAATAGTGGTGGTCACTAGAAAAAAGATAAGCAATAAGAACGCTATGTCTGCCATAGAACCCGCATTTACCTCTGGTGGTGCTCCTCTTTTTGGCATAATATTTTATTTTATTATTTACTAATCATTTTCTTAACTCCGGACCACAACATGGCACCTACAGCTATTATTGTAAGTATAAAAAATACATTCAATCCCATCCCTATGGTCTTAACAGTACTCTCAGTAGTTGGAACTCCTTTTTTGGCCATTTCGTCCAAATTAACGTCCGTTCCATTTGCTAGGGCATAAGCAATAACAACAACAACCAAAAGTCCGCCTACACCAAATAGGGTTTTCTTTAAGGCACCTTTGGATGTCAATAAATTCATCAATCCAAAAAGAACCGAGGCCGCTATCGCAATCCCCAACAATAAATAGGTGATAATGAACATAAAGTTCATAGACCCATTATTTATGGCTTCCGTTGCGGGAACGTCTGAACTTGGAAGCTGAAACCACAGTATGGCCCCGATAACTCCAAGTACAACTAATATTATTTTAACAATTTTATGCATGATACTTTAAGTATTTAGTGTCCGACTTATTTTTTGTGATCTGCCAACATATCAATCAAAGCGATTGATGAATCTTCCATATCATTTACAATACTGTCGATTTTTGCAATGATATAATTGTAGAAGATTTGAAGGATAATCGCAGTAATAAGACCAAATACCGTTGTTAATAACGCCACCTGGATATCACCTGCAATAAGCGAAGCACTTAAGTTACCAACCGCTGCAATTTTCTGGAAGGCCTGAATCATACCGATTACCGTACCCATGAACCCAAGCATCGGAGCTACCGCGATAAACAAAGACAACCAAGAAACGTTTTTCTCCAATTGACCCATTTGCACACCTCCGTAGGCTACAACTGCCTTTTCAGCAGACTCGATACTGTCACCAGCTCTTTCCAAACCTTGATAGTAGATAGAAGCAACTGGTCCTTTTGTATTTCTACAAACTTCTTTGGCAGCTTCTACACCACCTGAAGCCAAAGCATCTTCTACTTGTTGCTTTAGTTTTGTTGTGTTCGTAGTTGCAAGATTTAAATAAATAATTCTTTCGATCGCTACCGCAAGTCCAAGAATCAAACATAAAAGAACAATACCCATAAATCCGGCACCACCCTGTATAAATTGTTCCTTAAGAACTTGGGTAAATCCTTTTTCTGCCGCTGGAGCCGCATCTTGCAAAATAGCTGCTGCTGCAACAACTTTCGCACTTACTGTATTTGTACCTGCCACAAATAACCCAGCCGTTGCTAGGATAGAGAATAGTCTTTTCATTTCTTTCAAACTTAAATTTAGTTAGTTAATAGGGTTAAAGATAAAAAAAAATTGCAATATAAAAATTAAAACTTAACAGCAGAGAGGAAGGGATTCGAACCCTCGATACCCTTGTGGGGTATACACACTTTCCAGGCGTGCGCCTTCGACCACTCGGCCACCTCTCTAGTACTAGTTAACGGGCAGCCAAATAACAAAAAAAATATTAGTTAAAGAAATTTAGACTGTTATTTTTATTGCATTTCACCCCTGAGAGATGTTTCATATATGGTTTTGAACAACTTAGGGGAAATATTATTACCAAGTAAATACATTAACTTGGTAATAGCCGCCTCCGTTGTAATATCCTTACCATTAATTACTTGTAGTTTTTGAAGGTGCTTACTGGTTTCATAATGCCCCATAAGAACACTGCCTCCTGAACACTGTGTTACATTAATAATAAAAATTCCTCTTTCCATGGCTTTTTTTAATTCCAAGCTAAACCATTCGTTCGTTGGGGCATTTCCTGAGCCATATGTCTCCAAAACCACTGCCTTTAAGTTAGGGGAATTTAAGACACTGTGCAACACGGATTGGTTAAAACCAGGAAATAATTTAAAAATGAATACATTTTGATCCATTTCTTTATGGACTTTTAGTCTTTTAGCCGAGTTCGGTCTATATAAATACTCCTCATTTACTTTTAAATGTACCCCAGATCCTATTAATGCAGGATAATTTAAGGAGGCAAAAGCCTCAAAATGCTCCGCATTTATCTTTGTAGTCCTATTTGCCCTATATAATTTATATTCGAAATATAGACCAACTTCCTGCACTACGGGCTTGTTGTTTTTCCACAATGCGGCAATCTGAATCGAAGTAATTAGATTCTCCTTGGCGTCTGTCCTTAAATCACCAATAGGCAACTGGGAACCCGTAAAAATCACTGGTTTCTGTAAATTCTCCAACATATAGCTCAAGGCTGAAGAAGTATAGCTCATAGTATCGCTCCCATGGAGCACTACAAAACCATCATGAGTATCATAATGATCCTCAATAATCGTAGCAATATTGACCCAATGCCCAACATCCATATTGGACGAATCTATAGGCTCGTCAAAGGAAACACTCTCTATGCTGCAGTCCAATTGATTTAGCTCTGGAATATTTTTAAGCAATTTGTTAAAATTAAAAGCTTTTAAGGCTCCGGACTCATAATCCTTAACCATACCTATGGTCCCTCCCGTATAAATAAGGAGAATCTTCGTTTTTTTGGCTACTGAAGTTCTATTATTCAATTTTAGTTTTTATTTAGGATATACAATGGCAAATTCCAAACTCTATCATTAGGGTTAAATCCCAATTATCAGTCAATAGATTCGACTTTCTTTTAGATTCCAAAAACCTCCATGGAATTGGCAGTTGTTATAGCTGCAATTTCGTCCTTATCCACTCCATATATGAGCGACATCTTTTTCAGAACATTAACCAAATAGGCACTCTCATTGCGCTTTCCACGAAAGGGAACCGGGGCCAGATAAGGAGAATCTGTTTCCAATACCACATGTTTCAAGTCAATTTCCCTTAAAAAAGTATCAATTTTGCCATTTTTAAAGGTAGCCACTCCTCCTATACCCAATTTCATATTATAGGAAATAGCCTTAAGCGCCTGTTCAAAAGTGCCGGTAAAACAATGAAAAATACCAAATAGCTCCTCACTTTTTTCTTCCTCCAAAATTTGGAATATTTCATCGAAACCATCCCTACAATGTATTACAATGGGGTAAGCATATTTCTTGGCCCATTGAATTTGTTGTTTAAAGGCAATCTGCTGTTCCTTAAGAAAAGTTTTGTCCCAATACAGATCAATCCCCGTCTCCCCTACAGCATAAAATTTTCTTGAGGCCAACATCTCCTCAACGTGGGCCAGTTCATCCCTGTAATTCTCCTTTACATGTGTTGGATGCAACCCGGTCATAAGAAATATATTATCTGGAAAGGAATTTTCCAAATCCAACATTGCCTTGGTATAAGATGAATCAATTGCCGGAATAAAAAAGCGTTTTACTCCCAAATCCATGGCCCTTTCTATGACCAAATTGCGATCATCATCAAAAGCTTCACTATATAAATGGGTATGCGTATCTGTTAATATCATAGAACAAAAATAGGATTATCTTTGACAAAAAATTATATATGTCCAGTCTTAAAGATTTTCTTTACAAAAAAAAATATATAGCCATTCCCTTGGTCCTAACGGCAACAAATCATTTTGAAGTTACCGCAACCATCAATGGAGTGAAAGGCAGATTTATTCTGGACACCGGAGCATCAAACACTTGTATTGGCTTGGACAAAATAGATTTCTTCAAATTAAACTCCAAAGATTCCAAAATAAAGGCAGCGGGTGCCGGGGCTACAGAAATGTTCACAAAACTATCCACTAAAAATAGGATAGAAATGGGGAGTTGGTTCAAGAAAAAACATAAAATTGTCCTGTTCGACCTAGTTCATGTAAACGAAGCCTTGACCTCCCATAAGGCTATGCCAGTAGACGGTATTATTGGGGCTGATATCCTAAAAAAAGGTAGGGCCATTATTGATTACAAAAAAACCCGCCTTTACCTAAAACAATAAGAACGAATAAGGTGGGTAAAAAATAAGACCTGCCCAGTTTTTAAAACTTGGCAGGTCCATTGTATTTCCATTCCAATACCTGAGGGGCCATGCCCCTTGAGTATTACATTAAAGCTCTAAAGCTTTTTTTACATTATTATCCATCAACAACTCTTCTGGACTCTCCAATGCTTCTTTGACCGCCACAAGGAACCCAACAGACTCCTTGCCGTCTATAATTCTGTGGTCATAGGACAGTGCTACATACATTATTGGCGCAATTGCTATGGCTCCATCACGGGCAATAGGTCTTTCCACTATATTGTGCATTCCTAAAATTGCACTTTGAGGTGGATTGATAATTGGAGTGGACAACATGGAACCAAAAACCCCTCCATTGGTAATTGTAAAGGTACCCCCTGTCATTTCATCTACTGTAATCTCACCCTCACGAGCTCTTATCGCCAACCTTTTAACTTCGGATTCCACACCCCTAAAGCTTAAATTTTCCGCATTGCGTATTACAGGCACCATTAGTCCTTTTGGTCCTGAAACCGCAATACTAATATCACAGAAATCAAAGGAAATCATTTCCTTGCCATCTATCATGGAGTTAACCGAAGGATACATTTGCAAGGCCCTAATTACAGCTTTGGTAAAAAAGGACATAAATCCTAAACCTACATTATGCTTGTTCTTAAAGTCTTCTTTGAATTGATTTCTCAATTCAAAAACAGCCGACATATCCACTTCGTTAAAGGTGGTCAACATAGCCGTCTCATTTTTGGCCGATACTAATCGCTCCGCCACTTTACGGCGTAACATTGATAATTTGGTACGACTTTCACCTCTAGGTCCGCCAGTAGGTGTACCCATGGATGGAACCGCTTTTACAGCATCTTCCTTGGTAATCCTACCGTCCTTGCCTGTACCTTTAATATTAGCAGCATCCAAGTCTTTCTCAGCTAGGATTTTCTTGGCAGCAGGAGAAGCTGAACCGGACGCATAAGAAGTTTTTTCCGGTTTTGCCTCAATTTTCTTTTCAGCCACCTCTTTTACCTCAGGTTTTTTATATACTGGCTTTTCTTCACTTTTGGCTCCTTCAGGTTTGGAAGCGCTAGTGTCTATTAAACACACCACAGCACCTACAGCAACTGCATCTCCTACTTCAGCCTTTAAAGTAATTATTCCACTCTCCTCTGCCGGCAATTCAAGGGTAGCCTTATCGGAATCCACTTCTGCTATTGCCTGATCTTTCTCAACATAATCGCCATCATTTACCAACCATTCCGCTATCTCTACTTCCGTAATGGATTCCCCTGGAGAAGGGACTTTCATTTCTAAAATCATGTTTTATAATTTTAATTTGTGTTTTGTCTGAACTCTTATTGAAATTTAACTTTCATACAATACCCAATAACCGATTTAAAACAGATTCGATCCATTTTAACCTTTGGACATTTTATTATTTATTATTTGTCGCATCTGGATTTAAACCCATGTTGTTCTTGTTTATATCAAAAACATAATCAATTACTTGTTGATGACGACGTTTGGAGCGCACTGCGCTACCTGCCGCTGGAGAGGCATAAAATCTCCTAGAGACCACCCTCAATTTATGGGCCTCGCTAAAATGCATTGTTAAATGTCCCCAAGCCCCCATATTCCTTGGTTCTTCCTGAGCCCAAACCTTATCGTCGGCATTCGTATACTTCTCCATAATCGCCTTCATTTGCTTTGCGGGTACTGGAAACAATTGCTCCACCCTAACCAAGGCAACATCCTCCCTTTTATTTTCTTCCCTAAAAGCCAAGAGGTCATAATAAAATTTACCGGTACAGAATACCAAACTCTTTATTTTGGATACCTCAGCAGTAGCATCGTCTATTACCTCTTGGAATCCACCATTGGCAAATTCCTCAACCGTTGATACAGCTTTGGGATGCCTTAATAAACTTTTAGGCGTAAAAACGATCAATGGCTTCCTATAGTTCACCTTCATTTGCCGTCTTAACAAATGAAACATATTTGCCGGTGTAGATACATCAGCAATAAACATATTATCCCTGGCGCACAACTGCAAATAGCGCTCCATACGGGCCGAGGAATGTTCTGCCCCCTGGCCTTCGTATCCATGTGGCAACAACATTACCAATCCATTCTGCAATTTCCATTTGTCCTCTGCTGCGGATATGTACTGATCGATCATTATTTGGGCACCATTGCTAAAATCACCAAATTGAGCTTCCCAGATGGTAAGCGTATTAGGGCTAGCCATGGCATAACCATAATCAAAACCAACCACTCCATATTCCGACAAAAGGGAATTATATATTTGAAAAATACCTTGTTTATCGGATATATGGTTCAGGAGCATTACTTCCTCCTCACTTTCTTCAACTTTCATAACCGCATGACGATGCGAAAAAGTACCTCTTTCCACATCTTGCCCGGACATTCGCACTCCATAGCCTTCCTCCAGGAGGGTACCATAAGCCAACAGCTCTCCCATGGCCCAATCCAAAGTGTCATTTTCAAAAAACATGGCCTTTCGGTCGTTTACCAATTTCTCAACTTTACGCAAAAACTTCTTATTCTTTGGCAGTTCTGTTAATACCTTGGCTATTGCGGTAAGTTTCTTTTTATCGTATTTTGTATCTACCGGATCCATCATTTCCCATTCACGAACGTGGGTATACCCACTCCATTCATCGGCCATAAATGGCGTTATTACGGTCTTGTCCTCTCTTCTGGAATCTTCCAGCTCCTCTTCCAAAGTAGCTTTATATTGTTCTTCGAGCTCCCTCACATAATTATCACCAATGATACCTTCCTTCATTAGTGCCTCGGCATAAATATCCCTGGAATTTTTATGCTTGGCAATTGCTTTGTATAATTTGGGCTGGGTAAAACGAGGCTCGTCCCCTTCATTATGACCATATTTCCTATACCCTAAAAGATCTAGGAATACATCCCTTTGAAATCGCATACGGAATTCCAAGGCAAAAAGCGAGGCATGAACCACAGCCTCGGGGTCGTCCGAATTAACATGTAAGACAGGACTCAAGGTCACCTTGGCCACGTCCGTACAGTATGTAGAACTTCGTGCATCCAGATAATTGGTAGTAAAGCCTATTTGATTATTTACAACAATGTGAATGGTACCATTGGTTTTATAACCATCCAAATTGGCCATTTGCACCAATTCATACACCAATCCCTGACCTGCTATTGCTGCGTCTCCATGTACAACTATAGGCAAAACCTTGGAGAAGTCATCACTGTAGCGCGAATCTTGCTTTGCTCTGGCTATACCTTCAACAACAGCACCTACGGTTTCCAAATGGGAAGGGTTTGGTGCAATGTTCATAATAATCTTCTTCCCGTTGTTTGCTTTTCGCTCAGAGGTCCACCCTAAATGATATTTTACATCCCCATCAAAGATTTCCTGCTCATAATCCTTCCCATCGAATTCACTAAAGATATCTTTTGCCTTCTTTCCGAAGATATTTGTCAATACATTTAATCGGCCTCTATGGGCCATTCCCATAACAAATTGCTCAACCCCCATTTCGGCAGCCTTTTCCACTACGGCGTCCAAAGCGGGAATCAACGACTCATTACCTTCCAATGAAAACCTCTTTTGCCCAACATATTTAGTATGCAAAAACCCTTCAAAGGAAACCGCTTCATTTAATTTTTTAAGAATATGTTTTTTCCGATCCGCATCATATTTAGGATGATTGTCATTGACATTCAACCAATTCTGAATCCATTCTACCCGCTCAGGGTTTCTTATATACATATATTCCACACCTATTGCATCGCAATAAATCTTTGTAAGGTGCTCTATAATTTGTCGCAAGCTGCTGGGGCCTATACCTAAAATTTCCCCTGCGGTAAAAGTAGTATCCAGATCACTAGGTGTCAATCCAAAATTAGCAATTTCCAAGGTGGGGAAATACTGTCTTCTTTCCCTTACGGGGTTGGTTTTAGTAAACAAATGTCCTCTTGTTCTATACCCATCTATAAGTCGCACCACCTGAAACTCCTTCTGAAGTTTCTCCGGCACCTCTACCTCATGACCACCCGCAACCGACAATGTCGCCATTTGCAATTCATCGTTAAAACCTTCCATGGAATTTTCAATGCCAAAATCGAATCCTTGGAAAAAGGCCCTCCAACTGGGCTCTACACTGTCTGGATTTGTTAGGTACTTATCGTATAATTCTGCGAAGTAAGAAGTATGCGCAGCGTTTAAAAAGGAATATTTATCCATGAAAAAGTCTCTCTGTCTTTTGAACAAAATTTATTCAAAAATACAACATTTAGCATATCTAAGCTTAACTTAGTCCTTAATAATGGAAAAATATTACAATAATTATGATAAATCGTTATTCCTTAAAAAAAAAGTTGATTTTATGTGTTTTTTTCACTGCTTTATACGGCTTGGGCTATTCACAACTGACTCCACGGGATTCAGATTTTTGGAACAATGTACATTTTGGAGGTAATTTAGGCTTTGGATTTGGCAATAATTCCTTCAACGCATCGATTTCTCCAAGTGCCATTTATCAGGCCACCGAACAATTGGGTTTGGGCGCAGGACTCAATTTTAACTATGCCAAATTTCGTGATGCAAAATTGGTGGCCTACGGTGGAAGTTTAATATCCCTATTCAATCCAATTCCTGCATTTCAACTTTCGGCAGAACTGGAACAGCTAAGGGTAAATCGTCAACTTGAATTGGATGGCGGCAATTTGGAAGAAGATTATTGGTCACCCGCCTTATTTCTTGGAATAGGCTATGGCAATAGAAATGTGACCATAGGTATACGATACGATGTTTTATACGACTCTCAAAAAAGCATATACGCCAGTGCCTTAATGCCTTTTGTTAGAGTATATTTTTAAACTAGGAACCGTACTCGTTTCTAAACCAAACTTTTTGCCATTCCCTTTTTAATATCTCAAAGGTCACCTGCTCCGAAATTTCAACCACATCGGTTGCTTCAATGGCTTTGACCACTTTCTCTGGAACGTCAATAATGTAAAGCAAGTTTAAATAATCCGTGAATTTTTCCATGATCAAATAATACACTTTCTCATGTATCAAAGTCTTCAAATCCCTTGGTGGCACCTCGTCGGGCAAGTCTATAAATACATTGGCAAACACAAAATCCTTTTGCAGTTGCAAAACTAGATTTTGATAGAGACTCTTGTCCTCTGCATGCTCTAGAAGTGCCGAAATAGTGGGAAAATTTACAACCATATCCTATTTACGAAATTTTACTTTAAATGGTTTTTGAGAAATGCAATAAAGCCATTTTTTTTCAAAAACTCCCAGTCCCAGCCTTAAAGATTGTTTGAAAATTTATCCTATGGACCTTGAAGGAACAACACCTCATTAATTTGGAACATCTACCTAACCAAAATAATATATGGTTTATTTGAATCAAAGATTATTGATAACTACATCCGTTTCCCCTTCAAAAAGTAAAACATGACAGCAATCTGCACCAACTGTATAATCCGAATCAACCACAAGTCTGTCCTCTACATATCCCTTGAAATTTATTTCAATTTTTTTGTCCCTGTATTCCATTGAATACTTATCACTAAACAAAGGGTAGACTCCATTTATTATCATCCACTCATAATCGCCACTAGAGGTATCCGGGGTAATATCAGCACCCTTTGGCAGGACCACTACTTTAAATTCATTTAAAACCACAACGTTACCCTCCTGATCTTTGACACTTATTGTAATGGTCCTATATTCTTCAGTACAGGCTACATTTATACAATCCAAAGTATCATCTTCACTTTTATTATTACAGTTCAGAATTATCAGTAATGTTATTAATCCAACAAAGCCTTTCATTTCCTTTATTTTTTAGAAGGATACAAAATCTTCGCGCGGGTTGCTTTATTCCAGGAAAATTACTTAATCCTTATATGTTAACCCCCAAAATAGACTGTCGTTCAATTATTGACACCTATCAGTTGTGCCAAAACTTATCCTAAAATCCAAGTAAGCTTTCAAGATTTATTTTCTGACCTTTTGTTCCCAAAGCCAGGCCGATTTCATAGCCTCATCCAATGTGGATTCTGCCTTCCAGCCTAAAACTTTATTGGCCTTGGTCGTATCAGCATAGGCAGAGGTAATGTCCCCAGGTCTTCTGTCAACAATTTTATAGTTTAATTTTTTTCCGGACACCCTTTCAAAACTTTTTATGGCCTCCAAAACGGTACTGCCTTTACCTGTACCCACATTAAAAACCTCATAGTTCTCCGAGTTCTTACCGTTCAGTAGTCTTTCCAACGCCACTACATGGGCCTTTGCCAGATCCACCACATGAATATAATCCCTAATACAAGTACCATCTGTGGTAGGATAATCCCCGCCAAAAACCGAAAGCTGCTCTCTAAGACCAATGCCTGTCTGGGTAATAAACGGCACCAAATTCTGTGGTACACCAATGGGCAATTCTCCTATTTCAGCACTTGGATGTGCCCCCATTGGATTAAAGTATCTAAGCGCAATGGCATTTATTCCTGGCGTTACCTTACAGGTATCACGAATTATTTCCTCTCCCATTTGCTTGGTATTCCCATAAGGTGATTCTGCTGCTTTTACGGGCGCACTCTCGGTAATGGGCATTTTATCCGCTTGTCCGTAAACGGTACAGGATGAACTAAAAATAAAACTGGAATTATTCTTTTGGGAAAGCTCCTTAAGCAAGTACACCAAAGTGCCTATATTGTTCTCGTAGTACAGCAAGGGCTTTTCCACACTTTCACCAACCGCTTTGGAAGCCGCGAAGTGAATAACGCCAACTATATCGTGATGTCTTTTAAAAAAATCCTCAACTTTTGACTTTTCTTTAAGATCTAGTTTCTCAAAAGTGGGTCTTTTCCCCGTAATGGCCACAATACCATCCAAAACCTTTTCCGTTGAATTGGATAAATCGTCAATAATAATTACTTCATAGCCCTTATTCTGCAATTCTACCGTGGTATGGGAACCTATAAATCCCAAACCTCCCGTTACGAGTATCTTCATGTAATGATTTTTATTTTAAATTTTTGTTTATATTTTGATCTGCTACAAGGGCAGTCCGAAATGACCTTCAATTATTTATCTATAAACTGAATAATGGTTTCGGTAATAAACGCGATTTGCTCATCGTCCAGCTCGGTATGCATTGGCAAAGAAATAACCTCGTTGACCAATTGATTGGTTATCGGAAAATCTTTCTCCTTATAACGCTCATCCAAATAAGCTTTTTGCCTGTGTAAAGGTATTGGGTAATACACCCCGCATGGTATTTGCTTTTCAGATAAATGTTTTACCAGAGCATCCCGTTGACCGTTCAAAATTCTCAAGGTATATTGATGGAACACGTGACAATCACATGTATCACATATCTCCTTACAGCCATTCGCCATTTGTGGGACAATAATATTCTTATTGCCACTAAAGGCCTTTGAATACTTTTTTGCTGCTGCCCTCCTACTGGCATTATAACCATCCAATCGTGATAGCTTTGATCGTAGCACGGCTGCCTGTATTGAGTCCAATCTTGAGTTCACCCCCACAACATCGTGATGATAACGTTCATACATCCCATGGTTCACAATACCCCTTAAGGTATGCGCCAAAGTATCATCGTTGGTAAATATTGCACCACCATCACCGTAACATCCCAAGTTCTTGGACGGAAAAAAGGAGGTTGCCGCCACATGGCCCATAGTACCGGCTTTCTGCTTTTCACCATTATTAAAGGTATAATCGGCGCCAATTGCTTGGGCGTTGTCTTCTATAACATATAGACTATGCTTTTCGGCAATTTCCAAAACGGCGTCCATATTGGCACATTGACCAAAAAGGTGTACAGGTACTATGGCCTTGGTTTTGGGAGTAATGGCCTTTTCCAAGGCTATTGGATCTATATTAAAACTGTCCTGTTCCACGTCTACCAAAACTGGAGTTAGTTGCAAAAGGGCAATTACCTCTACCGTTGCTGCAAAAGTGAAATCTGCGGTTATCACCTCGTCACCGGGCTTTAAACCAAGTCCCATCATGGCTATTTGTAGCGCATCGGTACCATTGGCACATGGAATTACATGCTTTACACCCAAATAGTTCTCCAACTCCTTTTGAAAGGCATGTACTTCTGGACCGTTAATAAATGCCGCTGTTTCCAGAACATTGGAGATGGAGGCGTTTACTTCCTCCTTTATGACCTCGTATTGACCATTTAGGTCAACCATTTGTATTTTCCTCATTGAATAAAACTTAGATTCCCAACTTGGTTTGGAGCAAACAATATTACAAAAATAAGGATTGGCAGCCAATGGAATTTATTTAAAGAAGCGTATTTTAGCCCCAAACCAAGATTCAGTGTTTGCTATATATAATTTTGCCGTACAATTATCCGCTCTTTTCCTGGAATTGATAGCGCTGTTCCATCCAAAAATCAAACTTTTCGTAAACGGTCGTAAAGGCGTACTATCCTACCTGCAAGAGAACATTACAAAGGGTGATCAAATAATTTGGATACACACTGCCTCTTTGGGAGAATTTGAACAAGGCCTTCCCATAATAGAACAATTAAAAAAAGATTATCCGGCATATAGAATATTGGTCACTTTCTTTTCCCCATCGGGCTATGAGGTCAAAAAAAATACGGCTGCGGCCGATATGATTACTTACATGCCAATGGACACCCCAAAAAACGCCAAAAAATTCCTGGACATCGTTGATCCCAAGCTGGTGATTTTTGTTAAGTACGAAATTTGGCCCAATTATTTAAAATCATTGGGGCAACGGAAAATACCAACTATCCTTATCTCCGCTCTTTTCAAGGACAATCAAATTTATTTCAAAAGTTTTGGGGGATTTATGCGTAAGGCCTTGGGCAATTTTACCCATATTTTTGTTCAGGATTCCAAATCCATTGCATTATTAAGCGGGATTGGCATCAAAAATACAGATATCAGCGGAGATACAAGATTTGATAGGGTAATTGAAATTCTCCATCGGGACAACAGTTTAAAGTTCATGGAAGAATTTAAGAACAATACCCAAACTTTGGTAGCTGGCAGCACTTGGCCGGAAGACGAGGCAATTTTGGTGCCTTATATCAATTCTGGCGAATCCACTTTAAAATTTGTTCTTGCCCCGCACAACATTAAATTGGAACATATCAACAAATTAAGGGCATCCATAAATAAAAAAACTGTACTTTTTTCTGAGATTGAGAATAAAGATCTAACCGACTATGAAGTTCTTATAGTAGACACCATTGGGCTGCTGACCAAAATTTATAGTTATGCGGACATTTCCTATGTAGGAGGTGGATTTGCCACTGGATTGCACAACACATTGGAACCTGCCGTGCACGGTATTCCTGTAATAATTGGACCAAACTTTAGGGGGTTTAAGGAAGCCGAAGACTTGGTCATCAAAGGTGGAATATTGGTAGTTAAATCCAAAATGGAATTCAACACCTTAATAAGTGAGCTATTAGGGGACTTAAAGTATCTATCAAAAACTGGAAACATTAACGGAACTTATGTCTCTGAAAATAAGGGAGCAAGCGTCCAAATCATGACCCATATACGTACATTACTATGAACACCTATGTACGACTATGCAATATTCCCGAATTCTCACCTTGGTTGCTGTATCCTATTTAGTGCTTTCCTGTTTTTCATGTAGGGAACCTATGGGAGAACAACAAGGCACCACACCACCAGAAAAAGAAGCTCCATCTCCAAAAAAGGAGGATATTCAGAAACCACAACCTGAAAAAGAGGCTCCCAAAACAAAAAATGGACAAAAGTCCAAAACAAGGGATACCCTTAACCCAAAAATTGCCCTATCTTAAATAGTCCATACATTTGGTTTGCTTTTTTTGTTAGCTTTACAAAAATCAACAAACCAGATTATGAATTCCAAAATTCTTCGCATTTCCCTTATTGCCGCTTTGGCCGGATTTTTATTTGGCTTTGACACTGTAGTTATTTCAGGGGCAGAAAAAAAATTACAACTTTTATGGAACTCCTCGGAAGCCTTTCATGGAACGGTAGTAATAGGCATGGCTTTGTTTGGAACCGTTATTGGAGCAATTTTAGGTGGAATTCCTACTAATAAAATTGGCAGAAAAAATACTCTTATTTGGATAGGTATCCTTTACTCCATCTCCGCCATAGGATCTGCTTTTGCCAATGATCCCGTTACCTTCGGAATATTCAGATTTATTGGCGGTTTGGGTGTTGGTGCATCAACAGTGGCGGCCCCGGCCTATATTTCTGAAATTGCTCCAGCAAAAGATCGTGGAAGATTGGTTGGCCTATACCAATTTATGCTTGTATTTGGAATCCTTGTGGCCTTCATGTCCAATTATGCCCTCAGTAATGTGGGCGAAAACGATTGGCGTTGGATGGTGGGCGTTGAAGCTTTCCCTGCTATAATTTATACCTTATTTGTTCTTACTGTTCCTAAAAGTCCTAGATGGCTTTTGACCAAAAACAGAACTGAAGAGGCCAAAAAAATTCTGTATTCCATAAATCCAGATCTGTCATTGGAAGAATTGGAAGCTGAAATTGCCTACGGAGAAGAAGGTGCCGCTGCCTCCGAAAGTATTTTTATGAAAAAATATCGATTCCCATTGACTCTGGCTTTTCTAATCGCATTTTTTAATCAATTCTCTGGGATCAACGCTTTCTTGTACTACGCTCCTAGAATATTTGAGGCTGCGGGATTAGGTGAAAGTACTGCCTTGCTCAGTAGTATAGGAATCGGTATCACCAACCTCATCTTTACCCTATTGGGTATATTTCTGATTGACCGCCTAGGTCGAAAGCAATTAATGTATTTTGGCTCTATTGGCTATATAATTTCATTATCACTGGTAGCAGCTGCTTTTATTTTAAACTGGGAAGGCATGGCAGTCCCTATTTTTCTATTCCTATTTATTGCATCCCACGCCATAGGTCAGGGTGCGGTAATTTGGGTATTTATTTCGGAGGTATTCCCCAATCATTTAAGAGGAACCGGTCAGGCTTTTGGCAGTTCTGTACATTGGGTACTGGCCTGGCTAATACCCTCCTCTATCCCCGCACTTTTTGCTTGGGTAGGTCCAGGACCTGTTTTCGGATTCTTCGCCTTTATGATGGTGTTGCAATTGCTCTTTGTGATGTTTATGATGCCGGAAACCAAGGGAATTACCCTCGAGGAACTCGGCAAAAAACTGAGTAGATCTAAAAATAATATCGATTGATTTCCAGTAGTTTATCGAAAATTTTAACAATACAACGGATTAGTATACTATTTCAAAGTCATTTAACGGATTTGACTCTGAAACCCATCATAATTTAAGGATAATTCATTAAATTGTATTAAATTCTTAATATTATGGAAGATGTTACTTTTGGCACTAGGGTGCTCAATGGATTCCTTAGCCTTATGGTAGTAGTATTGGTCGCCATTCTATTAGCTGTGGTAGTCTGTCTGATTTTAGCAGCTTTTGGTTTCTTTAATTGAAACTGGACCCTACCGTTCTAGACCAATACAATTCCGAGTTATATTATTCCCCAAATATAGCATGGCTATTTATTTATATTATTTCAGTTTCGCCTTATTGGTCTCTATCACTTCACTTGTATTAACGCAGGTAGGTATTTAGGTCACTATTCTCTCGCCAAACAAGTCCAATATTGGTTTACCTTGTCCATCCGGAGTGGTATAAAACGGTCTACCTTCAATAGTATAATTTGTTTCCGGATCCATACCCAAGGCATGATATATGGATTGATGCACCTGATCGATCACCACTGGATTATCAATTGAAGAGCAGGGTCGTTCATCCGCTGTTTTACCATACACCAAACCTTTCTCAACTCCACCACCCCACATGAGTATGGAGCTACCATCGGTAAAATGCCTATGCATACCATAGAATTTCTCGTCTTCGATGATGTCCGGTTGATTTACCTGGTCCTGCACGGGCACTCCTGGTCGGCCTTCCATAATAGCATCCCTGCTAAATTCACTGGCCAAAATTATAAGCGTTCTATCCAAATGCCCTGATTCATCCAAGTCTTTTATGAGTTGTGCTATTGGCCGGTCTATTAGCTCTTTCATTTTTGCCGCCCGGGTATGGCCATTTTCGTGGGTATCCCATCCAAGAAAGGGTTCATATTCCGTTGAAACACTGATGAACCTACCGCCGTTCATGGCCAATCTTTTTGCCAAAAGGCACCCCAACCCAAACCTACCTGTATTGTAGGTATCATACACCTCTTTGGGCTCCTGTGATAGATCAAAAACCTTGGCTTCAGGAGAATTCAACAACCGATAGGATTGTTCCATGGAACGCATCAGGGACTCCCTTTGATAATCACTACCGCCCTCCATAATCTTACTCTTATTGGCCAACTCCTTATAAAGTTTATAGCGGGCTTCAAACCTTTTTAGCGACATGCCTTGTGGTGGCCTTACACTATCCAAACCTGTAGACGGGTCCGGTATTAGGAACGGACCATATTCACTCCCCAGAAATCCAGCAGAATGAAATGCCTTTAATTCCTCTGCCTCTCCAACAGTAAATCGCTGTCCCATGGCTATAAATGGAGGAATAACTGGGTTTACAGGTCCCATTTCTTTGGCAATCCAGGCACCTATATGTGGAGCTTGCACAGACTGGGGCGGCTCATAACAGGTATGCCAATGGTACTGATGACGCGTATGTAGTATATGACCAAGATCTGCTGATTTATAAGAGCGGATTATAGCACCTTTATCCATTACACCCCCTATCCCTTCGAGTCCCTCCGAAAAATGTAATCCGTCCACTATTGTGGGCACTTTAGGAAACGTACTTAAAACCCTTTTGCTCTCCACTCCCTTTGTGTAAGGTACAAAAGCCTTGGGGTCAAATGTTTCAGTATGGGCCATTCCCCCTGCCATCCACAGTAAGATAACGGTATCTGCTTTGGAAGTTATAGCTGGAACCGAATTGCAGGAACTTAAAAAACTGGCCAAGGGAATGCTGGTAGAAGCTGCCGCCAGACTGGCTGCCCCCATCTTTTTAACAAAATCCCTTCTCGCACTACTATGTAAATCCTTATTCATTTTATGTTAGTATATAAATTGAAATTCGGGCGAAATAAACATCGACCAAAACAGGTCTTGCAAAGCCTCTTCTTTTGAACCTGTCTGCAATGCATTGAGCATTATCCCCTTTTCCTTATCTGTTGGATTTCTACCCAATGTTTTTTGGTATAGGTTGAGCACTATTTGTTCGTCCTTATCCCCATACTTTTTAAGCCATGCCTCTGCCCCCTCCTTAAGTACGCCATTAAAATACTCTCCATTGGTCAACTCCAGAGCCTGTAACAAGGTAGCCTGTTCATCTCTTGAGGTGGCTACATTTTCCCGAGTAGGCCTGCCCATCACCTTCATAAATGGATGTTGCTTTACTAGGCTGGCCCTGGCAAATTCCCGCTCTGTATTTTCAAAAGTAAAATTCACCAACTTGTCCCAGTTATTTGATCCATAATTACGGACACCTTGCCAATCGCTGTCATCAAATATTAATCGTACCCATTCTCCTTTCGGTTGTTTATCAGTGCTTTTCCATTTATCATTGGAGGTAACCAGCATTTCCGATCCATCTTCAAATTGGATTTTCATTGAGAACAGGATACCTGCCGGATTGGCAATGCTTCCCTCATTAGTTCCCTCTATAGCCAATACATTTTCACCTTCAATAAGCTTGTCCCCAACCTCTAACCTGTCTACTTTTCTCCAATCCGTTCCCTCCGAAATTATTTTACCATTGAGATACAGGGTATAGGAATGGTCTACGGAAATCAGTGCCTTTGCTGTCTGGATTTTTTTCCCCGTTAAATTGAAGCCATGTCGGAAATATCTCGTTCCCGGCTCGGGCAATACATCACGATCAAACTTAACTTCCCTATGCCAAACCCTGTTATAAGGCAAACCTTCATTATTGGGGTCATATGCCGCCGCATAATACATAGGGGCAACTACCTGGCTAACGGCATCCGAAAATTGCTCTGCACTTAATCGCCTTAGGATCGGCCCATTAAATACGTACCCTTTTTTCAAATTCTCCTGATTTTCCATGCGGGTAGACTCCAATTGATAGGCCTTGGACGTCATTATCATTTTCATTAAATATTTAACATCAAACCCAGAATTTACAAAATCAGCGGCCAACCAATCCAACAAATCGGCATTCCATGGTTCATTGTCCATTTCGTCTACGGGTTCAATAATCCCTCGTCCCATAAAACGTTTCCAAAATCTATTTGTGATAGTTCTGTACAACCTACCATTCTCGGGCTTTACCATGACCTCTGAAAGCAATAGCAATCGCTCCTTTACACTTTCCGCCTCTACCGAGCCCAATTCCGGATATAGAAAATTTACTTCGGCCATTTTCCCAATGGGCATATCGCATCTATTTAATTCCATAATGGAATCTGCAAAAATAGAGGCAAACCCATAGGATTGCTCCAAAGTAAGATTGCTTACAAAACTGTTATGACAGGAAGCGCACTTTACATTGACTCCCATTAAAGATTGACCAATGTTTTGGGCGGCCTGCATCTCGGTGCGTTGACTGGCATTGACCAAGCCCCGCCATTTAATCCCATTGATAAACCCCTCCGATTCTTCACTTGGATTTATCAATTCCTTGACCATAATATTATAGGGCTTATTATCCATTAGGGAATGGTACAACCAATCTGTAATCTGTTTACGACCACCCGTTATAAATCCGGGACCACTATAATCATTCCTGAGTATGTCATTCCAAAAACTCAACCAATGCTGGGTGTAATTATGCTTATCTCCCAACAATTCATCTATAAGCTTTTCTCTTTTCCCCTTATCGCCGTTGTTTACAAATTGATCTATTTTATCTGGCACGGGTAGCAGGCCAAGTATATCCAGGGAGGCACGTCTAATAAATGTTCTGTCGTCCACCACCTGGGGCCATTTCAACCTATTTTCCTTAAAATAGACATCCATAAACTTATCTATGGGATGTTTTTCATTGCTAGTCTTGGGAATATCGGGCATTGACAAGGCCAACTCGGCTTCAGGAAAAATCTTAAGCGCCCCATCGGACCATTTTGCCCCGTTTTTGATCCATAATTCGATCAATTTTATTTCATTGCTCTTCAAGACCTTTCCCTTCTTGGGCATTACTTCGTCATGATCCGGAGGAAGACTTATTCTTCGGAACATCTCACTCTCCCCCGGCTTACCTTCTACAATAATTGGACCCGACTTCCCTCCTTGGTAAACCCCACGTTTGTTGTCCAATACCAATTCGCCCTTTTGCTTATTTTCACTATGACATTGATAGCAATTATGTGCTATAATTGCTCTTACACCAAGATTAAGATCTTCTTGTTGAGCTTCGGACAGTGAATCCAACCCCTTTAATTCCGCCAATAGTACCGTGGCCTTTCCATCGTCATAAGAATCCTGATTATGCGGTAAGACACTGGTTAAATAATCTTCCCCATGTGTAAGACTCGCCCCCAAATGACCGGCGACAACCAGCAACAGTACAGTTGCAAACAGTCCAAACCTATAATAGCCATAATGGGCAAGTTTACCTCTTAATGTATTCCGCAACAAGAACCAGGTAATGGCGGCAAAAACTGCAGTTGCAATACCCACATTCTGATGAAATTGGACCAAATCACCTACATAATCTTCATGGGTACGAAGCAGCCAGCCCAAAACGGCAGATAGCACAGCAAATATAGCTCCCAATGCGACCATCCAATTAATACCCTCCCTAAGCCCTTGTCTTTTGCCTCCAAGAGTAGAAAATTCCAAAAAAATGGCCACTACCAATAAGCCAATCGGAAAATGTACCACCATAGGGTGAAAGCGTCCCAACAACTGAAATATCCAGTCCCACGAATTAATATCCATAGCAGCAAATTAATATTTTTCTGAACGCCAATTTTATGGTAATTGTGAGGTTTACAGTTCTCAACATAATTTTATACCTATTACATTTATTTTCTTCTAAGTTAACTATTCAATTTAAAAATGCAATACCATTTGATACTGTTATTCACAAAAAAAAGCAACCATCTTAGGTTGCTTATACTAATAATTTCCCTGCTGTATTTGCCAGTCCATGATATAAATAACAACTTGGACTGATTTGGCAGGGAATTCTATTTTTTGGTTTTTTTTATGCTGTCCACTTCTTTTCTAAATCTCAAAATCATTAAACTATCCAGTTGACCACCAATGCTGTCCCTCATAGAGGACCAATTATGGGAATTCATATCACCAGCATACCTCATTATCTTATTAAATCTAGCCACATTAAACCTATTGGCTTTCCATGCGGCCTTAGTACTTTCCTGATGCTTTAAATCCTGCAAGTAAATACCGACCACAAAAGCAACTATAACAAAACCCAATACCATTAACCAACGGGCGGATGTTTTAGACATATTCCGAATTTAGTTTAAACAATAAAATAATCCATTTGGACACAACAATATATTTACGTAAAAAATAGCATCCATGGACCCTTAACTATAAGAAACTTTCCTATGACCTGAACATCTTAACAACAAGCGCTACTATACAAACTTGGAAACTACCAATACCAATACAATAACCGCAAAGGCTCCGCTAAATGTCAATACAAGGTCAATTAAATTAAATTTCTTTTTCATCACTTTATTTTTTATTGTTTTCCATAGTCATCACCATAACACTGGAGAGGTATCTAATTTTGATTGGGTATTCCTTGGTTTAAATTTTGGATGTGCATTATAATGGCACGTACCTTAACCTAAAGTTAGTGTAGATTGATCGAGTTTCAAAATATCAACGTTCAACGCTAACAAACCTTGGATAAAATGTAGATTTGGCTTAACAACCAACTGAAAATGATATAATCCACTTTTTTAAATGCCCAAAAAATACAATCCTTAATGACCATTAATTTAGTAGAAACGTTAATGGATTTTTTAGTGGCCAATGCCCATGGGGACCTTTAAACCTAAAAAATGACTTTTAAAAAGTATGCTGCTATTTATACTATAAAAACGCCCAAGCCCGGAGAAAAATTGAAAGTCACCGCTTCCTATAGCTTTATAACCACATTACCTTTTTTATGTCCTGTATCAACATACCTATGTGCAGCTGGAACTTCGTCCAAGGAATAATATTGGTCAATGACCACCTTCAATAGATTGTCTTCCAAAAGTCCGACAAGGTCCGTTAGCATTGCACGAAGTTTTGGAACCGCCAAAAGACCAGTGGCTGAAAATTTTGCCTTTTTACTGCCAAATATAGCAGTCCATAACATCTGAAATAGTAATGGAAAACCAAGTACTGGTGAAAGGTATATACCGTTTTTCGACAGTATTCGTTTACATTCAGAAAACGAACTCTTACCCACAGTATCAAAAACAATATCGTAACAATTCCCCGTTTTTGTGAAGTTTGTTTTGGTATAATCTATAACGTAATCAGTCCTAAGAGACTTTACCATCTCCAAATTGGAAGTACTACAAACAGCTGTCACCTCCGCACCATAATATTTGGCCAACTGTATCGCAGCCGTACCCAAACTTCCAGAAGCACCATTTATAAGCACTTTTTGACCACTTTTCACTTTGGCTACCTCATTCAAAAAATTCCAGGAAGTCAATGGCCCATCACAAATGGTTGCGGCCTCCTCGAAGGATATTACATAGGGCTTTATATTTAGCAATCCATCCTCCGGCATGCATAGGTATTCTGCATTGCTGCCCTGTCCAAATACCGATTCGCCAAAGACATGATCTCCCTTTTTAAAGAGACTGACCTTTTCACCAATAGATTCAATTATCCCGGAGAATCCGGTGCCAGCTATAGGATACTTAGGCTTTGTTAAACCAATAAAAAGTCTGCCGTACCACGGACTCCCCATCCGCATCATCGTATCTGCGGTGGTTACACCGGCCGCCTTTACCTTTATCAAGATTTCATTATCCTTGGGTTGGGGTTTCGATATTTCCTTAACTTTTAAAACGTCGGGAGAGCCGTACTTAGTAATTATGATTGCTTTCATTTTTTATTTTTTTTATGGTTTACATACGAACTTCTAAATCTATTTTTGTTTACATTTCCTTCACACTATCACTATGTGTCTACATTATAATTATTGATATATCAGATACTACCAATTCTAGAGAATACACCCTGCTGTATGCCCCCATCACAATTGTTGACTTGGAGAATCTCAATCTTGCTTCAAAACTCGAAACTGGAATGTCCAATTCACGGCTTTCGACGAAATCCGAATCCACACTAGCATGAAGTAAATAAAATGGTAATCAGGATTGCTAATTGGATTACTACCCCTATGATATATGTTCCGTTCATATTAACATAAAATTTAATTGATGGCATTTTTGTCTTAAAACCCAAAATTCTTCTGGCGATAAATGGGTTTTATTTGTGACAAAGATGAAAGAAAAGGGGTTACTAGTCGTTCGGGTTTGGAAATCGGAACCTTTTAAGCGACAGTTTTTTTCCAATAGGCCCTAGGAGTTGTGCCCATCGTCTTTTTAAAAAAGGTATTGAATACGGTCTTGGAATTAAAACCACTATCGTATGCCAGAGCCAGAATGGTGAGGTTTCTTTGGGAGGGGTCCGCTACTTTGGCTTTAAAGGTTTCCAATCGGTAGGTATTAACAAAATCCGCAAAGTTCTTTCCATATCCCTCATTCAGCAGCTGGGATAAATGATTGGAAGGAATTTCCATCATTTCAGCCAAAGCCTTAAGAGTGAGGCTGGGATCCAGGTAAGGCTGTTCGTCCAACATCAGCAAATCCAATTGATTTTTATATTTCTTGATCTGTGTTTTATTGATCAGGGATTTTTGATACTTCCTTTTACTTGTCTCAAATTGACTACCCTCCCCCAAAACTTCCCTTCTAAGTACCTGGAAACGTGACATGCCATGAAAGGGCTTAAGTATTGGCTCCACAAATAGGTAGATCATCATTGGTAATCTATTGGCAATACCCTTTTCTATTAACTCAAAAGTTTCCGATGTCCTGCCCAAAAGTGCATTACATAGAATGAGCAAGTTTAATGCCCTACCCATTAGATCCGTTTCCAAAGCAGCTTCCAGTTTAGCAATTTCCTTTTCAGCTTGCTCTTTCTTCCCCATAACAGCATAAGCCATGGTTGTTCCTCCCAACCTCATCACATCTTCGGTTTCATCCTGAGGAAGTTTCTCAAAAAAGGCCAATCCTTCCTCGCCTTTTCCCATTAACAAAAGTGCCTGTCCCCAATACAAAGTGGAGGTTTTAAAATCCGATTTGAGCTCTACAGCCTTTTCAAAACTAGTAATGGCCCTATCATATTTTTCTTCGCAGTAATCAATAAACCCTTTGAGGTGATAATTAACGGAGGAAAAAGGATCAAGCTGAATGGCCGTTTCAATATATGTTCTTGCCGCTGCAAATCTGCCTTCGGCTACCAAGGTTGATGCCATACTTGGATAATACTCAACTATGGGACCAGCTTCATACACTTTGTTCAAATGCCGATAGGTTCCTTGTAGGTCCCATTTTTGAATCAAGGAGGCATAGGAAAGGTGTAATTGACATTCGGGCAAGTTTTCATCCAATTCCATAGCCTTGTCCAGAAAAGGCTGACCTTTGGCAAAGGCTTCAGGTAAAGGAACCAATCCTATTGTTCCCAAAAGGGTATACGCCAGATGCATCCCTAAATGGGCCAGTGCAAAATTGGGCCAATCCACTATAATATTTTCCAATATTGAAATCCCTGTTTCAATATCTGACTTGCCCATCTTTAGAATATGATACCTACTTTTTAAATAGCCTTGATAAACATCGACCGGTATTTCTTGGTCTTGGACCAGTTGTTCTTCAATTTCAAAATGGCCTATATGTTCCCTAAGCCTTTCCGCAATAAGAAGGCTGATTTCATCTTGAACGGCAAAGACATCTTCCAAGGGCCGATCAAAAGTTTCGGACCAAAAATGATAATCGTCCTTTACATCGATCAGCTGGGCAGTTATCCGCATTTTAGTGCCCGATAAACGCACGCTTCCCTCCAAAATAGTGGATACATTAAGTTCCTTACCTATACGTGAAATAGGAAGATTAACATTTTTAAAGTGAAATGAAGACGTTCTCGAGGTCACTTTTAGCCCCTTAATTTTTGCCAGGGCATTAATGATTTCCTCTGTCATTCCGTCACTGAAATATTCGTTATCAGTGTTGGAACTCATATTCACAAATGGAAGCACGGCAACTGATTTTGCCTCCTTTTGGGGAATGCCCTTTAGTTCAAAACTTTCAGGAATTTTTATTCCTTTGTTGGTTACGGCAAAGACTTCAACAGGTTTTGAGATATTCTTCAACTTAACCTTCCCAAGGGACTCGGTTAATACGTGTGGGTGATTTTTAAGTTCGTCGTTCAGTTTACCGGACAGAAGTATTGAACCTGCAACCCCTAAACTCTCTATGCGTGAGGCTAAATTTACTCCGTCGCCATAAACTTCCGTTCCATCAAAAACAATATCTCCTATATGCAGCCCAATTCGAAGTGGTACCAGGTTTTCCTTCTGTAATGCCATTTGAATATCTATAGCACATTCCACAGCCTCCAATCCACTTGCAAAAACACTTAGTGTTCCATCCCCATAATACTGAAGGATATCCCCATGATGAACCTCATGATTTTTTTTAAACTCTTGCCTATGCAGTGTCCGCATTTTCACCGCAGCATTTTCATCCCTTTGCATTAAGGCCGAATAACCAACAATGTCCGTAAACATTATAGCGACGATACGGCGGTTTTTTTTGCTAGACATTGGAAAAAAATCTTAAGCGGTTTATATAAATTGGGAATCAAATCAAAAATACAATAATTTATAAAAACCATTTTCGGTATTAGTTTTAAAAAAGAAGTTAACTGTACTTTGGTTTTCCATGGATTAATTTTGTAGTTCGCACTTAGATTATTTCCCAAAACAAAAAGAATTTTTACCCTTATAATACCGTTTGGGCATTTTGTTTTTGAAACTTTACTTTTTAATATATTTGTAATAACAAGGATCATTCTTGTCAACTTCCGAATTTATGGACTCTTTCGTAATCGCTTCAATTGGCTTAATTTGTGGATATGGAAATTATTTCAAATTAAAAAACTATCATTTCAGCATTCCCTTTTCAGTTTTACGGTAGGTATTTTAATTAGTTATTTATCAAATTTTTAATGTTATGAACGCACCTGATAAAAACGATCCATTTCCATTGGAAAATTACGATCGACTCTGCTTTTTAAAGAATATTGTGAAGAGCCCTAATATTGTAGTAGGTGATTATACCTATTACGATGATTTTGAGGATGTGTCCAATTTTGAGAGAAACGTCAAATACCATTTCGACTTTGTTGGTGACAAGCTTATTATTGGAAAATTCTGTATGATTGCCTCAGATGTAACCTTTATTATGAACGGGGCCAACCATTTGAGCAGTTCAATTTCCTCTTACCCATTCGCCATTTTTGGCAAGGATTGGAAACATGCGATGGATGGAAAAAGCTACCCTTCCAAAGGAAACACAGTTATAGGCAATGACGTTTGGATTGGCTACAAAGCCACCATTATGCCGGGAATTACAATTGGCGATGGAGCAATTATAGCCAGCAACACCAAGGTGGTAAAGGATGTAGAGCCCTATAGTATAGTTGGGGGCAATCCGTCCAAATTGATCCGCAAACGTTTTTCAGAAGGGGACATTGCCAAATTATTGGAACAGCAATGGTGGGACTGGCCCATTGAAAAAATAACTGCCAATGTCCAAAATCTTACCGGCACTAACTTAAACCTATTGTTTTAAAATTTCCATACCCAAGGATTTCCAGGTTGTTTCTTTTTGATTTACAACTTTTTAGACATCTTATTCAAATTCATTTGGTAGTATATTTTTATATATTGTAAGTAAAGTGTATTGAAATAAAAAACTACAACAAATCTAGTCAGTAGCAGAAATCGTGAATCTAGAGTGGATGGATGCAGCAGTTTAGGTTAAAAAAGTAAAAACACAATTCAATGAAAAGTCAATCTATTGTAATCCTTCTTTCTGCATTTTGTTCAATGTTGACATTCCCTCAATCTTTTGGGCTTACAGTTGATCCTAACTTTGATCAACCAAATAACATTCGTCAACATCTGTGTAAGGTGGCCAGCAATATTACCCGTAATTCCTTAAATGATATTAAAAATTTGAAGGACTGGGAGGCTGTCCGCGAGGAGAGGCACCAACAATTTATTGAGATGTTAGGGCTACAGGGAAAGCCCCTTCAAGGAAAAAGGTCTCCCTTAAATGTAACCAAAACAGGAAGCATTCAAAAAAAGGGATACCGGATCGAAAAGCTATACTACGAATCTTTGCCCGGTCTATATGTGCCCGCCAACCTCTATATTCCCAATGGAATCAAAAAACCAGTGCCCGCCATTTTGTATGTTAGTGGCCATGCCCATTCCCAAAAATACAACTATCAAGCACATGCCAAGAATTTCGCTGAAAACGGCTTTGTGTGCATGATTATCGAAACCATTCAAAGAGGAGAAGTAGAAGGTGAACATTTAGGGCAAGAATCGAACGGATGGTTCCATTGGTATAGCAGAGGCTACAATCCTGCGGGGGTGGAAGTATGGAACGGCATTAGAGGCTTAGATCTATTGTCCGCAATGCCGGAAGTAGATAAAAATAATCTGGGCGTAACCGGCATTTCTGGAGGTGGCTCCCAAAGCTGGTATTTACCAGCTGCCGATCCACGAATAAAAGCTGCTGCGGCCGTGGCAGGCGCAAGTTCGCTTGAAGGCCAAATAGCTCAAAAAACAATCGATGATCATTGCGACTGTATGATGCCGATCAATACCTATGGCATCGACTTCTCCGACATCGGTGCATTGATTGCACCACGACCATTTATGATTGCACAACCAAACCGTGACCTATACTACTCCATCGAGGCAGTCCATACGCTGTTCAATAAAACAAAACCCATTTATTCCTTTTACGGAAAGCCAGAAAATCTGATTATGAAAGATGCGACTGGGGGACATAGTTATGGATCGAAGGAAGAACTGCGACCAGAAATTTTATCATTCTTTATAAAAGAATTAAAAGGAAAGAAGGCAAAACCGGAAGCCCTTATTAATATTGACACCACCAAGGAACTGTCGGAGGAAGAACTAAAAGTATATGTAAATGGTGTGCCAAAAGACGATAAAACGAAAACTATCCAAAATTCATTTGTGGAGTTGGCCTCACCGCCAGAAATTAAAACGGTAGAACAACTGGATTCCTATAGAAACAGGGTTAAGTTTTTTTTGAAGGAAAAAACGTTTGGTGCATTTCCCGACGAACCCGGACCGCTGGATATGCGATTGGATTTTAGGTCTTCGAGTAAGTCGGGAGATGAACGAAAGGACTACAGCTTTGTTTCCGAGGAAGGATGGCGTTTGAAGGTTTCGATGCAAATAGGGCAACGGAGGGATAAGGATCAACCGCTTCTTTTGGTCTTGAAAAACCCTAATGAAGAACGTTATGCATCGGAAGGATTGGCCAGTGGTCTGGACGAAAAAATGATCGTTGCCTATTTCGAGGCACGGGGCATCGGGGACACGGGCTGGTCCGCATCACAACAATGGCATATCCGGAGGGCAGCAGCTTGGACGGGAAGAACCATCGCATCAATGCGTGTCTATGACGTGCTTCGCTGTTTGGAAGCCTTGCGAAGCATCCCAGGTGTGGATACCAACAACATTAGTATTCTAGCGCAGGACGAAATGGCGGCTATTGCCCCATATGTCGCCATGTTGGACGGTAACATAAAATCACTTTTGCTTAAAGACCCCCCAGCGACCCAGAATGTGCCCAGCGACCCAACTGGCAAGGGCGAAGCCATAGAAATGCTCAATTGTTTGAGAGTGACCGATCTACCGCAAGTGGCTGGTTTGCAATTTCCCAATGAATTGGTTGTTATCGGCAATCGGCCTAAAACCTACGAGTGGATCGAAGAACTTTATATGAATTTGGATAGGCCTGATGCCTACAAATCAATTCAAAAAGTATCTCAATGGGCGGATGATTAATTTTAAGTAATGCCCTTAATGATTCTACCATTAGGATTAACGCATATGACACTAATATCCCCGCCGCTTCTTTCAGTAGATGCTTCAAAATGAAGTTTAATATCTGATTAGAAATTATTGATTTCTTCGGCACTACAATAAACAAATCCTTTCATTCTACAGCACCCTCACGCCCGGCTTTGGTATGGCATAATTACCATCTTCCAAGGGTGCATTGGACATTCTCATATCCCATGACATTGGATCTGGGACGATACCGAGATCGGAGGCCTTGGCCTTATCCAATTCTATGATTTGGCCGGACTCTATTGCCATACGGCCCATAATCGTGGTCATGCTGCTTTCGGCACCGAATTCAACGTTGTTCACATAAGGTTTGGATCCCAATATCGCGCCGATAAACACATCTTGTTCAATCTGTGAAGACGAAGGGTCGTCCCTATCACGGTATCGCCAAAGCGCATTTCCCCGATTATCGAGAAACTGATAACGCTCATCGGCCCTAGCTTTGGTACCTTGAACATTGAACCCCATTCGATTGGCGCAATTGTCCATTTGTCGACATTGTACGTGTAATTTAGAGCCATCGGCATATTCAAACTCCACATAATGATGATCAAATATTTCCCCATGATCTGGGCCTTCCAGCATTGCCCTTCCTCCCATTCCACTTGCTTTTATGGGGTAACCCTGTTTTATCCAGTTGATTACATCGATCTGGTGTATGGCCTGCCCAGCCAACTGCCCTCCCCAAAGCCAATTAAAATAATGCCAGTTACTGATCTGGTACTCCAGCTCTGTCTGGCCTTCCTTTCGAGGGTGTACGGTGGCTTTGCCCACATTATAATACACATCGGCAGAAAGCACGTCTCCGATTTCCCCTGAATGTATTTTTGCTACCATTTCGTTCATGGCAATTTCGTACCGGAACTGCAGACCTACAACAACATTTAGCTTTTTGTCTGCCGCCTTTTTTCCCGTTTCGATTATTTTACGATAGCCAGGGCCATCTACTGCCAACGGTTTTTCCAAAAACACATGCTTTCCTGCATCTATGGCATGTTGAAAATGTTGGGGACGAAATCCCGGCGGGGTGGCCAAGATGACGGCATCACACTCCGCAATAACCTTCTCAAAAGCATCCAACCCCAAAAATTGACGCTCTTTCGGTACAGCTACCTGATCGGCAAATTTGGTGGTTACCTGTTGAAGGCTATTATCGAGCTCATGCTTGAAAACATCACCCATAGCCACCAGTTGTACGGATTTTGAAGCGGTCAAGGCCTGAAAAATAGCTCCGGTTCCTCGGCCACCACAACCTACCAATCCCAATTTAATTATCTCCTGCCCCATTACGTTGGCACTTGAAAATATCGGTAAGTGGCTGAAGACCATACCGGCTGCTAGCGTTTTGGCCGAGGTCTTTACGAAAGCTCTTCTGTCGGTTTTATTTAGTTTTTTCATAAACGCTATTTTTTATTTTGATTCTAACTATACTGAAATTTAAAAGTTGAAACAATACAACTAATCCTCCATCCATTTCTCAATATTAACCCTTATAAACTCATCATCATTCAGTTCTGGGTAATCACGGTAAACGCGATCAATTTCCTCCTTTTGTCCTAGGGAAAGGCCTTCATTTTCATCCAGGCACCATATGCCCTTTAAAATTCCTTGTCGGTACAATACCTCGTGAATGCCCGCGATACATCCATGAAAATTATTGGCGGCATCGAAAAAAGCGGCATTTGAATCGGTTACGGCCAAGTTCAAGGTCAATAGTTCCTTTGGCAAGTTACTTCCACTCTTTTTTACTTGTTTTATCTTGTCGAGCAGTTCAACGGCCTTACTTGTCCAGACGGCCCAATGACCGAGCAATCCACCAACTATCTCTTTGGTTACAGGTTTATTATTGACACTGAACTTATAGGTGGTCAATAGATCATTGACTATATTATCATCGTTGCCCGTATAAAGGGCGATGTCATCGCATCGCGACGATTCACAGACCGCCCTGACCACTTCCAAGGTCTGATAACGGTTGAATGGGGCCATTTTTATGGCGTGAACATTCTTTATTTCGGCAAAAGCCTTCCAAAAATCAAAACTCAACACCTTCCCTCCTACCGCCGGCTGAAGGTAAAAGCCGAATACGGGAATGACCTCGGCAATCTTTCGGGTACGTTCCAAAAGTGCCTCTTCGGGCCAATCGCCCAATCCGTTTGTACTGACCAGCACAATGTCATACCCCAATTTAGCACATATTTTGGCTTCCTTGATTGCTTGTTCGGTATTGCCACTTACCCCGGCTACCTTTATGAAGGGTTGGGTTAGATTCGCCTTGTCGATTTCTTCAATCGCCAAATCCAACACCCTTCGGTACAATCCAATTTCAGGATCGCGTATCTGGAATTGGGTGGTATGTACGCCAATGGCTATGCCACCTGCACCGGAAGCTATATAATATCGAGTCAAAAGGCGTTGCCGAGCTTCATCCAACTTACGGTCGTTGGTAAGGGCCAAAGGATGGGCCGGAATCACTGTTCCTTCATCTAATAATTCCTTTATTTTTGGATCCAAATCTTTCATTGTTTTGAGTTCCTTTAGAGCAATAAAGTTTAGAAATTCCCTTTTCGCTCTTGAAAATGGGTGGGTTTGCCAATTTCCTTTCCTCCAATTTTTATCCATTTTACCGTCATCATAATCATTTCGTTTAGGGTAACGAAAGGCTTTCCGAAAAGTTCGAACGAGCGCGAAGCATTGTTCAACAAGGCCGTTTCGGCTGGCTGGTTCTCAAAAATCGGTTTTTTTTCGAAATGTTCGCCGAATTGTTCGGCAAGCCATTTCACCGATATGTTTTCCGGACCAGTAATATTTAATTTATTGACCGGGGATTCGCAATGCAATAGGCTTCTGATGGCATACTCGTTGGCATCGCCCTGCCAGATAACATTGACATGACCCATGCTCAAATCGATGGGCTTTTCGGAAATCACTTTTTTGGCGACCTCCAAAAGCACACCGTATCTTAAATCCAGAGCATAGTTCAAACGGTACATTAACATTTTGGTGCCGTTCCTTACCGAAAAATGCTCGAACACCCTCTCCCTACCTAAACAGGACTGGGCATACTCCCCGATCGGCGAAGGTCTTATGTTTTCCGTTGCGCCACCGCTTTCGATGGGCATAAAGGGATAAATGTTTCCAGTTGAAAACACAACGATATTGGAGTGTTTGTATTTCTCCGACACCCTTCCCGGAAGATAGGCGTTCATCGCCCAGGTAAAATGCTCGTTGCCGGCAGTCCCGAACTTATTACCTGCCATATAGATGACATTTTCGGAATGGGGCAGGCCATTTAACGCGGCATCGTTCAATAAATCTACCTTATAACATTCTATTCCGAAATCGGAAAGTTCGTTGTACATTCCTGCGTCTGAAAACCGCGAGGCCCCCATTACTTTTTTTGATGTCCCGGACTTATCTAGGGCCCTTTTCAGCAATTTAGCCAAACTTGGACCCATTTTTCCTCCCAGACCCAAAATCATAATATCACCTTGGATCTTCGCAACATCCTTGATCAGTCTTTCCGAGGGTTCCGATAATCTAAGCTCAAGTTCTTCTACAGTTTGCATAGGCTATTTCATAAAAAGGTTATACCCATTGGCCAAGGCCAAAAATAATAAAATCAACCAACCTATAATCAGCAAAACCTTTAGGACAATGCCCAATTCCATCTCTTTTTTTGCCGATTTTACAAAGGCGATCAAAAGCAACAACAGCCCGATCAAGGGTGATACGATAACGGTAAGGCCCTGAGCCACAATAATAAGTTCAATTGGTAAATTGCCGAAGACAATCGCGACCGCAGCACCGATTACAATGACCAACATAACCATCGCACGCACTTTTATCGATTCGAGTTTCATCCCAAACCCCAGCGCATCGGATATTAAAACGCCACCCAAGGTGGCATTACCCAATAAGGAAGAAAAGGAGGCTGCAAAAAGCCCCAACATAAAGGCATTGGAGGCATTGGACCCAAAAATCGGTTCCAATGCCATTCCCATTTCCGTGGCGCTATTGACCGCTATACCCTTGGGAAATAAAACGGATGCACCAACCAAGAGTACGGTAGAAGTAATTACTCCCAATAAAACAATCCCAGTAATACCTTCCCTTTCGTGGGATCTTGATTTGACTTTTGTCCATCCTTTTTCCTGTACCAGATAAGATTGGTAAAAGGCCCCGGCAATGGAAAAACTGGATGCCACCAATGCTAAAGCGAGCATTTCGGAACCGGTCGGAATTTCAAAAATAAATTGTTTTCCCAATCTTGAAAGATCCGGATTAGAAATGATCAAGGTAAGTACAAAGGATACCAACATTAAAATGACCATACCGATCATTACTTTTTCAAGAATCCTATAAAAGGTCTTAAAAAACAGCAAGAAAATAGCAATGGCCGATATTCCAATGATCCATGGGGTTGATGACATGGACAAGGTCTCACTAAAGACCATTCCCGCACCAATGGAATTTCCAGCTTGGAACGAAGCTGCTACCAAAAAGAGTCCGACCCCGACCACAACTGCAACCCAACTACTGTATTTAAGGCGTATCTGTTGCAGCAATGAAATCTCAGATGAAATTCCTATTCTTGTGGAAACAACTGTAAACGCACCCATGAACAAAACGCACAACGGTACCATCCACAGCAGTTGATATTCGTAGTTCGCACCGATCTTGGATGCCACAGCCAAACTGCCAGGACCCAAAACCATGGCTGCCGTAATAAAGCCAGGGCCAATAAATTCGAATATTTTTTTCATTTTTTAAAGGAAATAGAATTTATTTAGCGCAATACATTCTAACAGAGCTCTAGGTATTTTTTCACTTCATGCACATGTATGGAGCCTTCCGGAAAATCATAATTCCATGTCATCTTATCCGGAAAGTTATATTTTTTATCCCGCATAATCTTAATATTTCTGCCAAAGTGGTATCTACCAGGCTCCAAGGCATAAAATCCAGACCATTTTCAGGAGATTTCCAAGGTATCATCTGTTAGGATGTGCTTAAAAGTTGCTTGATAATTTACCTTAGTGTTGATAGTAGAGTAACTGCGGCTGAATAAAACATGACCAGCCTATAACACATTTAAAAATATTAAACGGCTAAACAGTTTTTATAAGGCTGGACATATATAGGTTAACTTACAAGACGCATTACTTCATTATCCTTGTCAATTGAAAATATCTTTGATAGTTTTTGGGAATGTCCGCAATATCCAATAGGCAACCTTCCTCCATATAAGGGTAAATTTCATCATAGGTCTTCACAATGTACATCCCCACCCTCTTGCTAATATGTTCGCGCCTTAAATCCGCTGGACCATCCAATCCTGCTGCTGCAATCAATTCCAGAAAACTATGAATAGTGGCTTCATGATAATTTTTCGCCCTTGGCGCTTTGTCATCCACCACTAGCCCTTTAACAAGCGACCTGTTCTGTGTGGCAATCCCTGTAGGGCAAGTATTCATGTTGCATTGCAAGGCCTGGATACACCCGATGGACAACATCATGGCACGGGCACTGTTGCAACCATCGGCTCCCAGTGCCAATGCCCGTGCCATATGAAATCCGGTTATGATCTTTCCTGCCACGATTACTTTTATATCTTTTTTCAATCCGAAACCTACCAAGGTATCGTGTACAAAAATCAACCCTTCACGCAAGGGCATTCCCATTGTATTCGAAAATTCTACAGGGGCGGCACCAGTGCCACCTTCTCCCCCATCAACAGTAATAAAATCTGGAGTTATGCCTGTAAAGATCATGGCCTCGCAGAAATCCATGAATTCCTGTTTCCTACCTATGCACAATTTAAACCCGACCGGTTTTCCATCGGACAGGTCGCGCAGTTTTTTAATAAAATACATGAATTGAATAGGGTCGGAAAAAGCCGAATGCGACGGAGGGGAATGAACGGCAATACCAGGTTTTATATGCCTGATCTTGGCGATTTCCTCTGTATTCTTTATGGCAGGCAAAATTCCCCCGTGACCGGGTTTCGCCCCTTGCGACAGTTTAATCTCTATCATTTTTACCGAGGGTCGTAGGGCATTTTCACGAAACGTTCTTTCATTAAAAGTGCCATCGTCATTTCTACAGCCGAAATACCCGGTACCAATTTGCCAAATAAGGTCGCCACCGTATTTCAGATGATGATCGCTGATTCCCCCTTCGCCAGTATTGTGAGCAAAATTCCCCATTTCGGCACCCTTATTTAGGGCCATAATGGCATTGTTGCTCAAAGAACCGAAACTCATGGCCGAAATATTCAACAGGCTTGAAGAGTAGGGTTGTTTACAATCCTTGCCTCCGATCAGCAACCTGGGAAACTCCCCAATATCCTTTGGATTGTGCTTTGCGTACATCGAATGTTCCATCCATTCATATCCCGAGTGGTACAGATCCATCTGTGTACCAAAAGGTTCGGTATCTGTCTCGCCCTTCGCCCTTCGGTAGATCACCGACCTTAAAATACGGTTCAAGGGCCTTCCTTCGGTATCGGTCTCCACGAAATATTGCATGATCTCTGGCCGTATGGATTCCAATACATACCGAAACCTACCGATCAACGGGAAGTTACGCCTTATGGTATGGCGTTTTTGAAAGATGTCAAAAACACCCATCAATACCAAAGGCCCTACCAATATGAAACTCCATAAAATACGAGGCCAGAAAAGAGACATGCAAATGATGGCGATGACAATTATGGTTGAGATAAGAATAAAACGTTCACGGACTTTCATAGGAAGGCATGTTAGGTTAACAACAAAAATAAGAAACAGTATTGTATTGTTGAAGTCTAATATACATGCTTAATTAATAAGAAGTTTAAAATCAACCTAGCGTTTTTTGGGCCATGCAAAAAAATGAACAGAAAACGATCTTTGAGATAGTTTAATCTTACTATTATGTTTGCAGGCGCAACTTTTAAGATTGATCCGTTCAAATGCTCAGATAATCTCCGAGACTTCCAGCCCATGGCGGGACAGGCTTCTGGCCTCTACTATTTCAAAACTATCGACCACAAAAAAAGCCCCTCATTTCTGAAGAGCTTTTCACTAAGTACAGGCCATTCGGCTGCGCTCAGGATAAACTCCGAGACTTCCCGCCCGTGGCGGGACAGGCTTCTTGTCTCTCCCGTTTCAAAACCATCGACCACAAAAAAAGCTCCTCATTTCTGAAGAGCTTTTTACTCAGTACAGGCCCTTCGGCTGCGCTCAGGATAAACTCCGAGACTTCCCGCTCATGGCGGGACAGGCTTCTCGTCTCTCCCGTTTCAAAACCATCGACCACAAAAAAAGCTCCTCATTTCTGAAGAGCTTTTTACTCAGTACAGGCGGAGAGACTCGAACTCTCACACCTCACGGCACTAGATCCTAAGCCTAACTTTTTAGTCAAACATAAGATAACAAAAGAAATTAAATATCTGATTATAAAATATTTACAATTTCATTGGATATCAATTGTATCCATATGATATCATAAAATGTGTTACCCATGTGTTACCCCGATTGTTTATCTTTATAAAAACTTTTCGGATTATGGCAACTCTAAAAACAGTTTTACACACTAAAACCGACACAACAGGTAAGAAAGATTTTCGCTTAGCTCTGCGCCTCACCGTAAATCGAAAACGGAGTTATTACCATCTTGGCCAGAAACTAAAACCGGAGTTTTGGGATGAACGTGGTGAAAAAGTCAAAACCTCACATCCAAAATACAAACAGTTAAATAGGCTTATTAGGAAGAAATACGATGAAATTGAAGATATCATTTTTGATCTGGAAGCTTCAAGACAGAATTATACCGCTAAAGGGATAATAGATGCAATAAGAAAGAATACCAAAAAACTGACTTTTTTTGAACTTGCCGACGAGCATATTGAAGATTTGATCAATGCCAACAAACACAACAGAGCAATATCCGATAGGAGTAAAATTAACAGTATAAAGAAATTTGTTAAAAATCGAAACCTGACATTTGAAGAAATAGATGAACATCTTCTCAAAAAAATGAAAATTTATCTTCGCAATACTGCCGGCTTATCGGAGCGTTCTACAATGAACGTGTTGGTGATGATACGATTACTTTTCAACATTGCAGTAAGTAAAAAGATAGTGGATCGACAATTTTATCCATTCGGGAAAGACAAAATAAAAATAAAATACCCGCAGACCATTAAAATAGGTTTAGATGAAAACGAGATTCGTAAAATAGAAGAACTGGATTTAGATATTGGTACCTCCATATGGCACACTAGAAATGTATTCCTATTTTCATTCTATCTTGCAGGAATAAGAATTTCAGACGTTTTAAGGATGGAATGGAAGGACATTATTGGAGATCGATTATATTACAAAATGAGTAAAAATGATAAGGCAGATTCCTTAAAACTACCAAATCCCGTGATAGAAATTCTCGACTACTATAGTATTGACAAAAGACTTAAATCGGATTATATATTTCCAGATTTAAGTAATTTACCAATTAAGGATTCGAAGTCTATATACACTAGAATTAAATCTTCCATAAAAAGGCACAATGCCAATTTAAAAACAATTGCAGGACTTGCTGAAATAGATAAGAAAATCACCAATCACATTGCTAGACACAGTTTTGGTAACATTGCTGGCGATAAGGTTTCACCGCAAATGCTTCAAAAATTATATAGACATACTCATCTGAGCACAACAATTGGCTATCAAGGTAATTTTATTCACAAAAATGCAGACGAAGCTTTAGATGCAATCATTAATTTTTCGAAATAATTGATTATAGAATTTGATAATAATGGGTCAAAGTACCAAGTCGATTTGCATGCAATTGTCAATGCTGATATTTCGGTAAAAGAAGGCTACGATATTGCGCATAAACTCAAAGATACCTTGATAACCAAATTTTCTAACCTAGGAGGTGTGCTTATACATATTATGCCAAATAGCTAGGTAACATTACTTTTGAAATTTCCAACGTTGACCTGTCCTATCTTGGCAAATTAGTTAATTTCGCTATAAATGAACAAAATGAAATATACTACCTACTTATTATCGGGGCTGTTTGTCTCGTTCCTTATTTCCTGCAATTCAAGAAAAAAAGTCAACTACGATCTTGTCATTCAATACGCAACTATTGTTGATACCTATTCAGGAAACTTGAAGGAAAATCAGAGTATCGCCATAATTGCGGATTCTATTGCAAACATCATGGATGACGCTAGTGCTAAAACCTGGACTACTAAGAAGAAAATAGATGGCAGGGGCAAATTTGTTATCCCGGGTCTTTGGGATATGCACGTACATTTTGGAGGCGGAGACACTTTGATTTCTGAAAATAAGAACTTGCTGCCACTTTATATTGCCAATGGGGTAACGACTGTTCGAGATTGTTCCGCTGATATTAGTCCTTCCGTTTTTGAATGGAAAGCTGAAATCGAAAAGGGCGTACTTCTGGGACCCAATATTTTTTCATCCGGACCGAAAATAGAAGGAATCAATTCCATTTGGCCTGGTGATCAAGAGGTTGCCGATGAGACCGAACTTGAACTTGCCTTGGATTCTCTAGAAAAAGTAAGAGCTGATTTTGTAAAGATCACAGATAATGCCCTTTCGCCCGAACTTTTCGAGACCGCTGTAAAAAAGGCGCACCAACGTGGATTCAAAGTATCTGCCCATATTCCATTTAGCCTAAAGGCAACGGATCTTGCCAAACATGGAATGAGTACTGTAGAACACATGTCGTATTTACTGAAAGCGGGTTCTCCAGAAGAAACTTCCATTATAAAAAAGGTCGTCGCAAAGGAGTTGGACTATGCATCGGCTAATCGAGAACTGTACGATTCCTTCGATGACCAATATGCGCTTTCTGTTTATGAAGAACTCAAGAATAATAAAACCGCCGTTGTGCCAACATTAATCGGAAATCGGATTATCTCTTATTTGGACAAGGACGACCACAAAGGAGATGAACAGTTAAAATATTTGGGAAAGGGGCTGATAAAAACCTATGATTGGAGGGTACAAAGAGCCAATAAAGCCAATGAAAAAGAAATTGAAGAAAGAAAGAAACGATATAACAAATTGGTGTCCTTGATTCCAATCATCAAATCTTCGGGAATGGATATCATTGCCGGGACCGATGCCGGGTTTTTGAACTCCTATATTTACCCCGGTTTTGCGTTACACGAAGAGTTAAAAATATATGTTGATGGTGGATTAAGTCCTTTGGAAGCCCTACAAACATCTGTTATAAACGGACCAAAATTTTTTGGAATTTTGGATAGATACGGATCCATCGCACCTGGAAAGCAAGCGGATTTGTTACTATTGAACTCGAATCCAATTATGAACATAGAAGCGACCAGCGATATTTTCATGTTGGTAAGACAAGGAAACTTATTTTCGAGGCAAGAATTGGATGATTTATTAATTGATTTAAAAAAAAATGCAGGGCACTAACCCATCTCAATGAATAAAACTGCCTCAATTTGCCTTGAGGCAGTTCATCAAAAACCTTCCTTTTTTTAGCTGGAAACTTTTATAAAAGAAACTGGATGGTTTCAATACTGGCACTAAAAGGAAGGATTACCCTACTTATCTTGGTTTGCCACTAGGCAGGTCTAGTTCTTTTCTAAGGTCAACAGGTCAGTACCACCATTACCACCACTCACATGCTTGAGTTCTATTTTTGTTGATGAGTGCGAAATGATATCCCAATCTTCCGAAAGTTCGGCAAAGTCTGCGGGAGAGGCAAAGAAAATATTAAAATCGATTTCGCCGGAGGAAGAACCCCCTGAAAAATTTCCGATGGTACAATTGTTCTTAAAGCGTAGACGGTCATCACCACCGACACGTAGATCCACCTTAGATTCGCCATTCTCCAATTCAATTTCATGAAGGGTCCAAGTAGCCTCTAAATCACTCAAATCTGAAATCGTCAGTACAACCTGAATAGAATTACCGCTTCCTGATGCCGTCCACAAACCCGTGTAGGTATTTCCGTTAGAAGACACGCCAATACTTCCATCCGAAGAAAAATTAAAACTGTATCCACTCAAATTATCCTCCAAATCATTGTCATTCACCTCTAGTTTATCAACATACCAGTCGGAACATGCAGTTAACACATCTGTCAATTGCGAAACACTGCAATTGTTGCAGTCATCGTTCGAGTTGTCGTCGCTTGAACTATCGTCAGTCGAATTATCATTGTTTGAATCATCATTAGTGTTACTGTCGATGTTAATTGACCAAGTACCCGTTTCGGTATTGCTCCCGTTCTCCGCTACCAAGCTTCCATCTGAATTGAACGAAAATCCATAGCCTGTGAAATTACCAGTCTCATTTTTGCCTGAATCGATAAAGTTGGTTATGGTCCATGAACCTACAGTAACATTGTTGGTTATCGTTTCAATATCAGCCCGTAGCTGAGCAAAATTGTTGTTATCATCAGCATCTTTGGTACATCCAGTAAAAAGTACCGACACCAATAATAGTCCGTAAATAAATATGTTCTTTTTCATAATAATTATTTTAAAGGTTATTATTCTATTGTTTTTTAAGGATTAATTTATCTGTTCCACCGTTACCGCCGCTAATGTCGCGTAGCTCAACTTGGGTGTCAGCCACGGAAATCACATCCTAGGTATCGTCGAATTCATCCAATGGTGCCATGACTCCAAAATTCAAGACGAGTTCGCTATCTGAATTTTGTGGTGCCCACGTTCCATTCGTAGTAGTCCCATTATCAGCTTCCACAGTACCGTCACTGTTAAAGTTGAAGGTATAACCGTTGTAATTACTCGTTTGATCATCGGCGTCTTCGGTATAAGAGCCTACTACCCAAAGACCATCGTCCAAAATGGTTGCAAGCGTTCCAGTATTTCCGTTTCCGTTGCCCGCATTATCGGTACAATTGCTCTCGAAACGCAAACGGTCATCTCCCAATCGAAGGTCAACTTTGTTCTCGCCACCGTTTTGTTCTATTTCATGAAGGTTCCATATGGCATTAAAGTCACTTAGATTTGGAATATTAATGGTAAAGGCAATACTGCTGCCAGTTCCAGCACTTTCCCAAGTACCTGAAAAGGAATTACTATTGTCTGCTGCAGTCAATGTTCCATCTGCGGCGAAATTGAATTGATATGCCGCATAATTGTCTTCTAGGTCTTGATCGTTGCGTTCAAGCTTATCCACCGTCCAATCGCTGCAACCTGTTAATAGATCAGCAAGCTGGTTCGTAGTGCAATTGTCGCAGTCGTCATCGTTAAAGTCGTAATCATCATCCTCGTCACAGTTATCCTTTGCGTCATCTATGACTTGTTCCAAAGCAATTAGATTACCTATGCTAATCACCCTACCATCTGCTAGGATGACATTTATAGGAAAGGCCATGTTAACAACGTCATCAGGCCTCAGGTCATCAATAAAGTTATAGAGTTGCAAATCGCTAGTAATGGATAAATGGTCAAAAACCTCTGTGGTTTGATTGAAAATTGATGCAGTAATCGGATATTCAACATCCAAGCACTCGATATCATCATCTGGAACATTCTCTCCGTTACAATTGGATGAATAATTATCAAATGCCGTTTGGTCCACAATAGCAACTTCCGAAAAATCGCTCAAGATGATTGTAATGGGGAATTGGATTTCGAGCACATCGGTATCATCGTCTGATGTATCGAAAATGGCCTCTATGTTGGCAAAATCATTTTCGGAATCGACTTGTAAATCAGAACCATTGACATTTACCGTAACAGGTAATTGAACCGTAAAACAATTCGATCTGTCAACAATATTATCGCCCGAACCATCTTTCAAAGCTATACGTTCAAGTAAATCCGCAACCATGGAATTACCCAAGTTCGGTTGGTCTAGAGGTGGTTCATATAGAAATTCTTCTTGTCTACAACTGAGGTTCATCAAGACTAAAGAAAGTATGAAAGCTATTAATTTTAGGGACTCTTGCATGTTAAATGAATTATTCTATCAACGGGATTCGATACTAAAACAATTAACTCCTGGAAACTCCTGAATATTTTTCGAATTTTTTTTTAATACATTTATCTGCACTAAATTTCAAAATCTTGTCAAAAGAATTACATGAGGATATTTGCCAACAACAAATCTTTTCCGGCATTTATAACAAATATTCAAAAAATCTACACGACTACTTGTACTATAAATATGGCACACGTTTGAATCCTGCCGATAAGGCACAAGAAGCTTTTATAAAACTTTGGGAAAATTGCAAAAAGGTCACTTTGGGAAAAGCAAAATCTTATCTATACACGGTAGCCAATAATATGATGCTCAATGAGGTCAAACATCAGAAGATAGTCTTACAATATCAAAAAATACAACCGGCTCAATATAGTAATGAAACTCCTGAATTTCTCATGGAAAAAGAGGAGTATTTTCAAAAATATCAAAAGGCTCTTGAAAATCTTTCGCAGGAACAACGGGTGGCTTTTATGCTCAATAAGGCGGAAGGCAAGAAGCACGAAGAAATCGCCGAAATGTTAGGAGTTACCCGAAAGGTTGTTGAGTATCGCATTTATACGGCTTTTAGCATCCTAAAAAAGGAATTGGAAAACTTTAAGTTAAAATAATCAGGAAAAAAGAAACCTTAGTTGTTATAGAATAAGAAGCCCGAATTATGGATAAGGAATATTTGATACAAAAATGGTTGACTGACGAGCTTTCCGATCAGGAAATGGAGGCGTTCAAGCAATTGGAGGACTATTCGCAACTCACGGGGATTGTCGAAAACTCAAAATATTTCAAGGCCTCCGAGTTTTCTGTTATGGATGATTTCGAAACCTTCAGTACACGTCTTGAAAAAAATAGCGCACCTGTTAGAAAATTGAATTGGGTACGACCCTTTCTGCGAATTGCTAGTGTTTTTGTTGTAGGCCTGGCAATTTCCTATTTATTCCTCTTTAATAGGGATATTGAGGTGCAGACCCTTGCTGGTGAAAAAACCACCATAGAATTACCAGATGCTTCTACCGTGGTGGTAAACGCCTTTTCTGAACTAAGTTATTCCAAGAATGAATGGCATGAAAAAAGAGAAGTGAAGTTACGAGGTGAGGCATTTTTCAAAGTTGCCAAAGGTGCCAAGTTCGATGTGGTTACCACTGAAGGAGTCGTCAGCGTTGTAGGAACCCAGTTCAATGTAAAGCAACGTGGCAACTATTTCGAGGTCGAGTGCTTTGAGGGTATTGTAAAGGTTACATCGGCTAATTCGTCGGAGCAGCTCAGGACAGGGGACCGCTATCGATATTACCGAGATACACTTACCCTGGGCAAAACCATATATCAAAATCCGCAATGGACCAAGAATGTCAGTAGCTTCGAGCGGGTACCTTTAACAGAGGTCATTGCAGAACTAGAGCGACAATATGATGTGAAAGTTCAAATGGAAAATGTAGGTGAAGATCGTCTTTTCACGGGTGGGTTTGTACACAATAGCCTGGAAAATGCCTTAAAATCTATCAGCGAGCCATTGGATTTAGAGTTTCGTATTGAGACGGGCGCCTCGGTTACTATATATATATCGGACAAATAATTCAATCTTTTTATTCTCTAAGTCACGTGCTTCCGCCACATGTTCAGGGATGATTTTTCCTCTTAAACCCTATCATTATGCCATTCGTATTACTTTTTTTGACTGTATTAAAAAGTCCGCGTAAATTTAGGTTCATTCTGAATAAAACATAAACCAAAAAAATTACAACCAAAGGATATTGCTCTAGTGAAACGCATCCATTTACATATAATCATACTTTTCTTCTGTAATTTGGCCGTAATATCTGCACAAGATATACCTTTGGCCAAGCCACTCATTGAGGTTTTAAATGAATTACAAGCCCGTTTTGGCTATCAGTTCAATTATGCATCTGAAACCGTAGATAAAACATACACAGTTCCGCCCTCTAAAGAGCTGTCTTTTAATGAGTCTCTACATTATTTACATGAAAGAACAAGGCTTGTTTTCGCTGTTCTTGATGATAAAATCATTTCCGTCAAAAAGCCTGATCTACAACTTTGCGGGTATCTAAAGGACAAAAACACCCAAGAACCGCTTGCCAACACCACTGTCCAAGGAAGCAAAAATTCAACGATTACCGATGAAAACGGATACTTTGAACTAAAACCAAACACTAAAAATGATGTCATCAACATCCGACATATTGGTTATAAGACGATAGACCGAAGCTATCAATATTTTAAGGAATATACTTGCGGCACAATCTATTTAGTGCCTGATGAACAACAGTTGGCTGAAGTTGTCCTATCCGATTTTTTAATAAGGGGTATCGACAAGCTGAACGACGGTTCCTTTAAAATAGACTTTGATAGATTCAGTATTCTACCTGGGCTTATCGAGACCGATGTGCTACAATCCGTTCAGGCCTTTCCGGGAATTCAAAGCATCAATGAAACGGTATCAGACATCAATATTAGGGGCGGTACCAACGATCAGAACCTAATCCTTTGGGATGGGATAAAAATGTATCAATCGGGCCATTTTTTTGGGCTTATCTCCATGTATAATCCACAGATAACACAAAAGGTCAAATTACGAAAAAACGGAACACCTGTGAGTTATACCGATGGGGTTTCAGGCACCATTACTATGGAAACCGATACCGAAATCACTACAAAATTTCAAGGTAATGTGGCGCTCAACTTTATAGACGCCAATGCATTTGCCGATGTGCCTTTGGGCCAAAAATCTTCTATTCAGGTGGCCGCAAGAAAGGCCATAAGCAACTTTGTAGAATCGCCGACCTATACTGCTTATTTCGACCGAATTTCACAAGATACCGAGGTAGAATCAAATGCTGGCGAAGTGGTCAATTCCGATTTTGAATTTGATTTTTATGACCACTCATTACGCTGGTTGTATAAACCTTCAGAGAAAGATGAGATACAAGTGAACTTCATCAATGCCAATAATGAACTGGTCTTCAAGGAAAATGCCACCATAGGCAGCATTGAAGAATCAAGGAGGAGCAGTGTGGCCCAAAACAGCATCGCAGGTGGGTTGCGATACCATCGCTTATGGAGCGACCGCTTAAGCACCAGTTTACATATCTATGAAACGGATTATACTTTAAAAGCCATCAATGCCAATATTTTAGATGATCAACGATTTTTACAAAAAAATTCGGTTTCGGAAACAAGTGCGAAATTAGAAGGTTTGTACCAACTTTCCGAACAATGGCTGATAAAGGGAGGCTATCAGTATGTAGAAACAAAAGTGACAAACCTTGATGATATCGATGATCCTCGTTTTATAAGGTTGGAAGGTGAAGTACTTCGAACACATGCCGGGTTTTCACAACTGGGTTATATTTCGAATGACAGAATGACCACGTTCAATGCCGGAGTACGTTACAACTATCTAGACAAGTTTAATAAGCATTTAGTGGAGCCTCGCCTTAGTTTTAACCAACGTTTTTTGAATTCGTTCAACCTTGAGATACTGGGGGAGTTCAAACATCAGAACATTTCACAGATCATTAATTTTCAAAATGATTTTCTGGGCATCGAAAAGCGTAGGTGGCGATTGTCGAATGATATCGATATTCCTGTTATTACAAGCAAGCAACTATCCGCTGGATTGAGTTATGGCGACAACGGATGGCTCATAAATTTGGTAGGATATTTTAAAAATGTGAATGGCATAACAACAGCAAGTCAAGGCTTTCAGAATCAATATGAGTTTGAGGCGGCCAAAGGAAGCTATGATGCCACTGGTATGGATGTATTGATCAGGAAGCAATTCAAAAACGTCAATACCTGGCTAAGCTATTCCTATCTTTCAAGCGATTATACGTTCGAGACATTATCGGATACCAGCTTTCCGAATAATTTGGAAGTCGTAAATAGTATCACTTTAGGATCTACTTACTCCTCTTCACATTTTCTATTTTCCGCAGGTTTGAATTTGCGCACTGGCAAACCCATAACCAGACCTGTTCCAAGTGATGAAATTATAGGTGGCGTTATCAACTACGGACCTGTAAATGAAGAAAGACTTGAGGATTACATGCGTGTTGATGTATCAGCCCTTTATCGATTTATATTGAAAGGCACTAACAAGGTTAACTTCGGAGTGTCCATTTTGAACCTATTGGATAATGAAAATACCATCAATACTTTTTATAGGATAAAGGCACTCGGAACCACGGAAGAAGTTGAACAGAATTCATTGGGTATTACTCCAAATGTGTTTATGAGGGTTTACTTTTGAATTAGAACAAAGGTATAGTTTCACTCATTGGTACAATAATCATATACCTTTTCAAATTAACTGAATAACGTCTTTTACGACTAAAAGTGCGTGTGTCCAAGAAGTAAAAAAACAATTCTTGCAATAATTTCCAAATAAAGAATTAAAGTTGTAGAAATCTCTATTTGCAATTATAATTAAGGATTTTCTTGGAATTAAAAAGACCTAAATAAATATTCTAAAAAAGGAAATAGGAAAAATTAATACGAAAATAACAATACTCGCTACAAATTAAATCAGTAGTTAAGCCATTTTTTAAATTCAGAAACCTTATTCTTACTTATAACAATAGTCTTGCTGGATGCAGGGTTTAATTTTATCTTAAGCTGATTGTTGCCATATCTAAAGATTTCATAAATTCCCTTTACCGAAATTATAAATTGCCTATTGGCCCTAAAAAAATACAAAGGATCCAAACTGCCCATCAATTCATCTAAACTAGAATTGCTTGAATGTTTTTGACCATCCAAGCAGGTTATTGTGGTTAATGAATTCTCAGTATTAATGAAAGCAATTTCATCAACTCTTACCGAAATGAGTTTGTCTTTAGAGTAGGTTAGCAAACGGTTCTTTATTTTGCCATTATCCTCGCCATCAATATTTTTATCGTCTTTTACGTCTGTTTTGTTCAGTTGATTTTTTAGATGATACAGATCTGAATTCAATTTTGAAAGACTTAATACCTCTTCTGCCAATTTTTCATTTTTCAATTCCAATGCCTTTTCATAATAACTTCCTAAAAAGCGAACCATAAGCAAAGCTAACAAGGACATTACAGAACTAGAAAGTAAATAAATCAGTAAAAAATTTAGCCTAAGACCTTCTAGTTGTTCCTCAATTTTATCCAGATTAGCATGTGCCGCCAATATCCAATCAGAATTTTTTACTGGAAACAGATAAATAATTTCAGAATTAAAATTTCCAATTGAAGTGTCCCACTTTTGATTATTTTGTTTTTTATTGCTAATAAGATCGTAAAATTCACCTGGATTTATTTCACTGTCCAAAGCTCTAGTATAAGATACATCTGGATTATTTTTTTTACCTATTTTTTGTGGATCTGGATGACAAATTTCTACGCCTGACCAGTCCAACATACATACAAAACCGGTTTCCAGATTGGTTCCTTCAATAATTCTTTGGAAATTATTTATCACAGTTTGCCGCTCAATCCCATTATCCAATTGTGATGAAATCAGTCCTGCCAATTCCTTTGCTTCGCGTTTACTGGATTCAATCTGAACAGCAAGAATTTGGCTGGCACTTTCCCTAAGCATATAGGCCATAGCAAAATAACCTATTATGAACACTATAAGTGAAATGGCAAGTAACGTAAATAAATGAAGATTGTCTTTTTTCAAAAGTAGGGCGAACTTTTAGAGTTAATTTTTCCGTTTCAAACTCAATTTTTCCCCCTTCACACAGTTTTATTTGAAATTGTAGGGGCAGTAAGGTTAATTTAGATCTAAATTAATCTTAACACATCACAAATTATGAAAAAAATGCATTTCTTATGGTTCATCATTAGCTTAATGTATATTGGATGCAGTAATAATGATGATGGAGACACTGATCCAAATGAGCCGGAACCAATTGTAAATACTGTAAAATTGGCCAATAACGCTTCATTTGGTAAAATATTGACGGATTCCAATGGTGCTACCCTTTACTTTTTTTCCAGGGACACCAAAGAAACCTCGGAATGTTCTGGTGGCTGCTTGGGAGTTTGGCCAGTTTTCTATTCAGAAAAAATAACGGTAGATGCTGGTTTGAATTTGTCGGATTTTGCAACCATTACTCGTGTTGACGGGGCAAAGCAAACAACTTATAAAGGATGGCCTCTTTACTTTTATTCAGGAGATGGTAATGTGGGCGAGACTAAAGGAGACGCATTTAACAATGTATGGTTCGTTGCCAAACCAGATTATTCCCTCATGTACGTACAGTCACAACTGGTTGGGCATGATGGGAAAAATTATCTGGATGATTATACAGAAGGTGATGGGAATACCTTTTACCTTACCGATATTAAAGGAAGAACATTATATATCTTTATAAACGATTCCAAGGACACCAATAGTTTCACAAATCCCGATTTTTCTAATGATGCAGTCTGGCCCGTCGCGGAAATTTCGATGGAGAATGTTCCCAGTATTTTGGAAAAGTCCGATTTCGGTTCGATCGACGTATTTGGAAAAACTCAGATTACCTATAAAGGATGGCCATTGTACTACTTTGGTCAGGATACTGGACGTGGGGACAATAAGGGAATAAGTTTTCCATCCCCTGGCATTTGGCCAATTGCCAATGTTGATACTCCAATGGCCCCGGAACCACAACCTGTTGAAAATACTGTAAAAATAGCCGAAAATGCCTCCTTTGGTAAAATATTGACCGATTCCAATGGTGCAACACTTTATTTCTTTTCAAGGGATACACAGGACACTTCAGTTTGTCTGGGGGGATGTTTGGATGTGTGGCCTATCTTTTATGTGGAGGGTCTTACACTGGATACCGGATTGGATGAGATGGATTTTGCTACCATTGATCGCACGGACGGTTCAAAACAAACTACTTACAAAGGATGGCCGTTATATTATTACTCCAGTGATGCTGAAGCTGGTGACACCAATGGGGATGCCTTCAATAATGTCTGGTATGTTGCAAAGCCGGACTATTCCTTAATGTACGGCCGTGCTCAATTAATCGGGCATGACGGGAAGAATTATTTGGATGACTATTCGGAAGGGGACGGACTTACCTCGTACATAACCGATACCAACGGCAATACCCTATACATTTTTATCAATGATACCAAGGATACCAATAGTTTTACAAATCCCGATTTTTCCAACGATTCGGTCTGGCCCATAGCGGAAATAGATTTGGCCAGTATCCCAAGTATTTTGGAAGCGTCTGACTTTGGTTCGATTGACGTATATGGAAGAACACAGATCACTTACAAAGGATGGCCTTTGTATTACTTTGGGCAGGACAGTGAACGTGGTGATAATAAAGGTGTAAGTTTTCCTTCTGCGGGGGTATGGCCTATCGCTAACGTAAATACAGCCCTTGCACCATAATGTAAGCCAATTTTTTTCTTAGGGGTGGTTATACCATTTGAAATAACCCATGATAAGTTTGGATGATTCGTAGAAAGCAGATTCGTGAATTACACTTGCCTAAATGTAGACAGGTCTATCAAAAAAACTTAAATTAAACAGATGAAAAAAATATTATTAGTAAGCTTTGTTATCTTCTCGGCAGGTATTTTAGCATCTTGCGAATACAATTATGAGGAAGAAACCGTGGATGGTGGCATCAATAATTGTGATATCGAAGTTTCATACAATGATTTTATAAGGCCGTTGATCGATAATAATTGCATGCCTTGTCATAATGGTGATGGAAATGAGCCCTTTGCCCCCGATTTAAGAACATACAATGGTGTAAAGGGAATTGCTGAACTTGTCAAAGAAGTAACTTTGAGTAGACGAATGCCAAAAACCGGAAGTCTTACCAATGAGCAGATAACTGCCATAGGTTGCTGGGTAGATCAAGGCGCATTGAATAATTAAAGTTTGGAAGGAATGTCAGGTAAAAGATTTAACATCATCCTTAGCTTGTTCTTATTGGTCATTATTGGTTTGGTTTTTTCTATTATTTATTATAATAAGCCCCATGCCAATATTGAAAAATCGAAGCCCGATTACAGTTTAACGGCTCAACAACTTATTGAGGAATATAAAGAGCAAGGTATAGAGGCAGAAAAAAAATATTCAGAGCGTATTATTGAGGTTCAAGGGCAAATACACAAAATATCAACAATTAAGGGCAATAGTGTAATAACGCTAAAATCATCTGATTCGGACTCAAGTGTAATGTGTCATTTTTTGCCAGAGGAAAATACAAATGTTTTAAAACTAAAAAATGGCCAAGTGGTAAAGGTGAAAGGCAAGTGTACAGGATATTTGCTGGATGTTATTATGGTTAGATGTATCTTAGTTGAGTAAAAATATGAAGGAAATTTATATAATAATTATCAATTTATTAGTTTTGAATTGCGTATCCGCCCAAGGAAAATTTCTTACAAAGGATGGTTATGTTTCATTTTTTTCTCATTCCGTAGTGGAAGATATAAAAGCGGATAATAATCAGGTCTTAAGTATTGTGGATAGTGATACAGGTGAGATTGCCATTCAGCTCCTCATGAGGTCATTTATGTTCAAAAAAGCATTGATGCAGGAACACTTTAATGAAAATTACGTGGAGTCCTATAAGTATCCTAAAGCAACTTTTACGGGGAAAATTATGAAATTCAATGAGTTGGACGAATTAAAGGGGGAAACGGAAATCGTTGGAACACTTAATGTCCATGGCCGTGATAAGGAAATTAGTACAAAGGTCAATGTCGAAATTATTAAAGATGAGATTATACTTAAGGGTGATTTTTCTGTGGAAGTTGCAGACTTTGACATAAAAATTCCAGCTATAGTGGAAAACAACATCGCTAAAACCATTAAAGTTAATTTTGAACTTCGCCATAAACCATATAAGTAATGTAAATAGAGTCAATCTTAAAATTGATATCAAACTAGATGTTTATTAGCGAATAATATGTCGCCAATAACAATACATAAATTTGAAGAGATGAAAAAAGCTTTATCATGTATAGTATTTATACTTTGTGCCTTTAATGGCGTTGCCCAGGATTTGGGAGATATTCTAGACCGAGAGGCATCGGATACAACCCTTTTGGTTGCTAGTACTTTTAATGGTACTAGGTTATTGAATGGTCATTCTGTGGAAACCAGAAAAGAAGGTGTGCTTGAATTTTTGATTTCACATCGATTTGGTCGTGTTAACTCAGGGTTCGACCAATTATTTGGATTGGATGACTCCAATATAAGGTTTGGTCTTGAATATGCAATTAACGACAGACTTACTGCGGCATTTGGCAGGAGTTCTTTTGAAAAAACATTCGATGTCTATGGGAAATACAGATTATTACAGCAAAAAACCGGACAAAACCCATTTCCTTTTGGAATCACAGTTTTTGGAAGTGCTACACAAAAAACCATAAAAGATTATGAGCCGGATGACAAGCCTTCTTTCAGTGATCGGTTGACTTATACAGGACAGCTTTTGATTGCTCGTAAATTCGGCCCCAGCCTTTCGGTTCAATTGGCCCCAACATTTATCCATTTTAATACCGTTCCAGAATCTGTAGACCCAAATGATATTATTTCAATAGGCCTTGGTACGCGTGTTAAAATTAGTAAACGGGTCTCTCTCAATGGTGAATACTTTTACAATTTAAATTCATTCGAGTCTGTAAATGTTAAAAATTCGCTTGCATTTGGAGTAGATATTGAAACCGGGGGCCATATTTTCCAGCTTATACTAACCAATTCTGTTTCCATGATAGAAAAGGGTTTTGTAGCGGAGACTGGAGGTGATTTTTTTAAGGGTGATATTCATTTCGGATTTAATATATCTCGGGCATTTCAGATAAAAAAGACGGATAGGCCATAATTGCGATATAAATTGTCTAGTTTTCCAAATCGGCAACAATTTTGCTAAACATTTATCAATAACAATAGCCCTTAGTTGTCACAAGGGCTAATGTTTGCATAAAATAAGCCTATTCATATTTGTCTCACGCACATGATACTGTAACTGAATGCGTGTGTCCGTCTCCTGAGGTAGAATCAACAGATATTGAACTGTTACTTTTTAATGAATTAAAATTTGCCGCAGTCAGGGTTACTTCATGATTATGACCTGAACTTCCCTGAATAGAATAAATTTTCTGTGCGCCAGCCTGTATATCGGCTGTTGATACAGTTAAACTGTGTCCGTGATTAGTGGCAATAGTACTTTTGGTTCCGTTAGCCAAACAGTTACCTTGTGGGTCTGGGTCTGGGTTTGGATCGGGATTCGTATCCGAATCATTGTCCGAACTAGAACAGCCGATCAGCGAATAAGCGGGTAAAGCAATAAGCATGGCCCCCATTGTTTTTTGAATAAAAGCTTTTCTGTCCATCTTTTCAAATTTCTATATAAGATACAAAAAATTAGCCAATTGAAAGGTTGTTATTGACTGAAATTAGGCTACTTAGGGACATGGATTTGTTATAGTTAATATATTATTTAAATAATATGATCTTGACCTCCAAAATCCTTTAGATTAGCTTAATTGGATATATAAGCTAATCTAAAGGTATTCTATGGACTATCCATAACTTTACTGCGCAAGGATCCTATAGGATTTCTTTAGCGTTCAGATAGATAAGCGTTATGAAGAAAACCCAACGGGCGCAACTAAATGGATAATAGGTGTAACTAATTCAAATTAAATCAATGAGTTATCTGATAATATTGATCTAGTCATTTTATCGTTTTGTAATTATTGATTAGGTTGTGAGTACAAAATGTCTTCGGGTTTTAAAGGACTAAATAATTAATAATAATTTAATCACGAGGTGTCTTCAATCGCCTTTTTGTTTTTAAGAGATATAACTTGAGACCAGTTATAAACAGAGTTATTGGAATTAGACCAGAAATAAAAACCAGGATCCTACCCCATAAACCCGCAATTTCACCTATATGAACAGGATAGAATTGGGCAACGATCCGATTACTATTGGAATCTGTTTGAAAATCCGTCAGGCTAGTAATAGTTCCTTTTGGATCAATTTTCAATTCCTTGGTTTTTCTTGGCCCTTCCATTAGGAACCTATCCTGAATATATCTAAAATGATATTCGTCCTGGATATTTTTGGGAAGGATGACAGCACGAAGGTCGTATTCCTTGTCCGGATTACGCAAGTAATCTTGATAGGGTTTGGCGCTACTAATGGTCTGCTCTTCTAGGTCCAACTTGGTTTTTTTGGAATCATCGAATATGCTAAGTACCGTTTTGTAGTAAGTACTATATGTAAAATAGGCACCGGTAAAAGCTATGACCATAAGAGGGATAAAAAAGCTCGCTCCCAAAACCTTATGAAGGTCATAATTCAATTTCTTTTTCTTAGCTTTCCATTTTATTTTGAATCCCTTTGTAAAATTAGTACTATAGGTTTTCCACCACAAATAGGCACCAGAACTTAACAATAATAGAAAAAATAATATGGTACTGCCTCCAGTAATATATTTTCCAATTTTCGGAATCCCTAAGGTGCGGTGAAAGTTCAATAAATTTTCAAAAAATTCAATGGAACTTGATTTTTTACCCAAAATAAAGCCAGAAATGGGATGATAATATTGGGTCTCACCATTCTTGTAGACAAGGGAAATAGTCTGTTGCTCCCGATAGGGCAGGTTTATTTTGGCTAGACTATCCCCGTGTTGTTCCATTAGATTGTAGACCGTTGTGTACAGTCTAGTATCGGGTAAAGGGTTATTTTGCCCGATTGTCAATAGCTCGGGATTGAGTAAAGTTGTTATTTCGGGCTGCCAAATATATAGCGAACCGGTCAACCCGGAGATCGACGCGATCAGGCCACATGTTAGACCCAGCCAAAGATGTAAATTCCTGATAAGCCTGTTAAAAATAATCAAAGAAGTTATTGTTTAAAATAGGCCCCATGTTTGAGAATAGTCAAACACGGGGTCCATGGTTTAAAAATTGTACCGGAGTCCCAGTTTTGCGTTGGCTCCCTCTCCTACCCCTGTAAAGGTTTTTAAAGGTGAGGCCCACTGAGATCGGGCAGGTAGATAATATTCGTTCAATATATTGTTGACCCCTAAGGAAAGGGATAGGTTCGATTTTAATTGATAGGCCATAGAAAGATTCAGTATAGTATAACCACTCACAGGGAACTGTGTATGTCTATAGGCCCAAGTATCGTTGGCATCGATAAAGGGGTCGAATCGGTTTCTATCACCCAGATTGGTCATTCTAAGCGATGTGTTTAATTTTTCTGTGGGCTGCCAGTTAATATATGTAGTCCATTTTGGAGCGGCTATAACATCACCTCCCAAATATGTCAAGTTATTTTCGTCACCGACACTATGGGTCAGCCCCTCTACGTAAGAATATGAGGTTCCTATTTGCCATTTTTTATCCCAACTATAATAATCCACGGATATCTCACCTCCATAAATTCGTTGTGGTTGTTTTGAGGGTACAAAAGAATTGATCTCATCCACAAATACAACGCCTGTGCCCAGATTGGAAGTACTGTAATAGCCCACTGCCTCCAGCTGAAAGTTATTGAATTTGGATATGAACCCAAATTCATAATTATTGGTGACCGCGGGTTCCAGCTGGATATCATTAATGTTCTCGGCTACGGCAGACCTTAGTATTGAGCCTAAATCAGCAATTGAAAATCCTTGGGAATAGCTTATGTAAGGGGTAAATTCTTGGTGCTCTATATACCGAACCCCTAAGTTAAAGGCCAGATTGTTGAAATTAAGTTTTCCTCCTTCCACAGCTACGGATGGACTGAAATTGCCATCGCTTTTAGCGGAATAGGGAAGGGTATTGTAATCTACGATATCCATATTCATATGGTCATATCGCAAACCTGCTTTAAGAACCCATTGGTTGTTAAGTTTTATGGTAGATTGCGCGTAGGGTGCCCAGTTGATCAATTCAATATTTGGCACCCACAATCTCCCATCCAAAAGCCCTTGATTTGTTTTGTCCTTTAAAAGGTCTACCCCATAGGTCAAGGATATATTTGTTGGGCCATATGAACCAAAACTGGTATTGAAGTTGGGTCTGATACCATATTTTTTGGCATTTATTACGGATTGTCCGCCATTTTCAAATTTGTCGGAATAGAAAAATACGTTCTCAGTGTTTTGATAATAAAGGTCCGTTTCAAAATTGGTAGTTCCCTTGAATATATTGTTGAGACTATATTTTAATTGTCCATTTACCAAGGTCGTCCCAGTAGGTTCTTCCCCGACAATGGTCCCCTTTACGCCGTAACCTGGAACAAGGGAATAATCCCCATCCTCATTAAAGACTTCTACCTCTGCCGCTACCGGAATGAAGGGGCTATCTTGAGCGGAATGGTAGATATTACCACTAAGGGTCAGTTTTTGCCTGTCTGATAGTAAATATTCCAATTTTCCAAATGTGCTGTAGATGTCAGTGTTGTCAAAACCGTAGGTCGGGAGAACAGGAACTCCATCTGCATCGTATTTATTACCTGTTTGTTCCAAACTACCGCTGATGTAGTAACTGAATCTATTCAGGTTTCCCTTAAGGGACTGATGTATGCCCCAGCCCAAGGCGTCATTTGTTTTGGCCAAATTGATTGAGCCCCAGATATTGGTAGTCCCCTCAATTTTTTTATCGGTAGCTGGATTTTTGGTAATATAGTTGATAAAACCACCATTGCCCCCATTACCGAAGATGGACGTGGCCCCTTTAATTACCTCTACACGGCTGATGTCATTGGGATTTACGGATTTCACTCCCAATTGTCCGTTTCTTAAAGGGGTAGATTGTGGGATGCCGTCGACCATGACCAATAGTGAACGCCCTCTTAGGGTTTGTCCCCAATTGGAAAAGGTACCGGTAGAAACAGCAAGTCCCGGGACTGTAAATTCCAGAATTTCGCTGATGTTCGAGGTAGATTGTGTGAACTCCTCCAATTTGGCAAGGCCTACAACGGTAACCGAAGCAGGAATTTCAGAAAGATATTCGGAATGCCTGCTAGCGGAAACCACGACTTCATCCAAACTGTTTAAATCTTCTTTTAAAACCACGTGAAAGGTCATCGAAGTGTCCGGGCCAATGGTGATTTTTTTAGTTTGCAGTTTATAACCCAGCATTCTCAGGACAATTGTCCAAGAGCCTTCCTTGATGTCCGTAATTTCATATTCCCCATTTAGGTCGGTCATGGTGCCTTTCTTCAATTCCTCAATATATACGGTTGCGCCGGTGAGAGGTTGATTGGATTCATCGGTAATCTTTCCTTTAATGCTGGTTTGTGAATATGCGTTAAAAGATAAAAAAAGGGCTGCTGCCCAGGTCACAATTTTCATTCTATTCTTATTTAGATTAATTTAAAATAAGAAGCAAATATAGAATCCAAAAAAATAGTGACAAAGAAATTCCAACATTTATTTATAAAAAGTATTGTTTTAATCAATAGGAATATGTCCAGTGTTACCAAATAGTGGTTACATTTCTCTTTTCAAAGGGAAATATCTTGTTCTGCTTATATATTAAATTGCTATGCCCAACCACAATTCTGGGAATTTAAGACCCCAGTAAACTCCATTCTACATTAGTATAGGCCAGCACCCAAAATTTAAATTAATCTGGTAACATGCAATATGTCCAGGTTTATCAGGTGTTGAAGATTCACTTGGTCAAGACTTTTAATTCTCTAATATTTTTATGTTTGACTTATTCCAAGGGTCAAAAAAGGTAAATTAAAATAGGACGGTTTTAATAACAATAACCAAGGCCTAATTTTCGGCCCCTTTTTACCCTTAGACCGCTAATCCTTATGCTACATTGCTTATTTAAAGCTTCAAAATCCAGATTACTGGGACCGTATCTTTCTGTCTTATTCCTCCCTGGTAAAAGTTCCTATTAAATATTATACCTAAGAATGTTAATTCCAAGAAGATTATTTTATAAAAAACATTATCGCAATATGAAATTAGAGCCTTGTAGAGACACAAAATTTGCCCTATTAAAAGTCTTTTTCGACTGCTCCCTAAAATTTAATTGTTAATAACTACGGATATTCAAATAAATGGTCGTTTGTACGGTGATTTTTTTAGACATCATTTGATATCATATGACATCAAATAAAATTATTTGGGACACGAGGTAATATTATTTGTGTTAATTTGATGTAATTTGCTGTTCTTCAATTAGTTGTGAATAACTTATTTTGTTTCCCCTATTCTTTCCTTGCCTATTTCCATACCTTTATACCTACCACATAGCTGTGGGAAAACAAAAGCGCTTTTGTTCATTTTTAATCTTAAAATCAAATAAAATGGACAAAATTAAATTGGAAGAAAAACTAGATAGAATTGAAAGTCTATTATTGGGTACCAAAAAAGTACTCACCATGGAAGAAGCTTGCGACTACACAGGTATTTCCAGAAGTTATCTCTATAAACTTACCTCAAGGGGAGAAATTCCTTATAGCAAACCTAATGGCAAATTGATTTTCTTCGATATCGATATGCTAAACAAGTGGCTGTTACAAAAAGAACAGGAATCAAATGGGGAGATTGAGGGTATAGCCAATAATTCTGTACCTGGTCGAAGGCTATAATTTCAACATCAAAACCTTGGCCTATGGAAACTATACCCTATTTAAGGGTCGGTACCACTTTTTACAAGCTGGTACGGGCACCGACCATTTCCGGACATTTTAATGAGCACTTGGTACCGTGGAACGAGCATACCATTAAACAGGACCATGGCAAGGATTACCTTAGCAAGGTACCCAAATACGATGGGTTCACCTGTATACCGAACCACATCGATTTCAAACAGGAATACCAAAATTTTTATAATACCTATTCCCCCTTGGGCAAAGAACCGAAAGAGGGGGACGTCTCGACCTCCCTGGGATTTATCCGGCATATTTTCGGGGGCCACTATGAGCTGGGACTGGACTATTTTCAATTGCTATACACCAAACCGGTACAGATGTTGCCCATACTGTGCCTGGTCTCCAAGGAGCGATCCACAGGGAAGAGTACCTTTTTGAAATGGCTAAAGGCTATTTTTGAGAACAACCTTACCTACCTGACCAATGACAGCTTTGGTAGCCAGTTCAATGCCGACTGGGCCAACAAACTGCTAATCTGTATCGATGAAGTGCTGTTCAATAAGGAAGAGCTTACCGAACGGATCAAATACCTGAGCACCACCAATATCAACAAGTTGGAGGCCAAGGGGAAGGACAAAAGGGAAGTGGAATTCTTTGGCAAGTTTATCCTTTGCAGCAACAATGAGAACAACTTTATTAAGATAGATGGGAACGAGACCAGGTTCTGGGTATTGAAGATACCCCATCTGCAGAAAGAGAATACCCATTTTTTGGAAGCCCTTATTGAAGAAATACCCGCTTTCCTATATTTTCTGAAGGGTCGTACTCTGACCACACGGCATATCACCCGCATGTGGTTCTCTCCTGGGCAGATCAAAACACCTGCCCTGAAGAATCTGGTGAGGCACAACCGTAACCGGGTGGAAAAGGAATTGGCCTCATTGTTACTGGGAGCCATGGAGCATTTTGATATTACGGAAATAAACATATGTCCCTTGGATGCCCTCCAGCTATTGTGCCGTACACGCTTAAAGACCGATATTACCCATTTAAGGCGAATGCTGAAGAAAGATTGGAAACTGGAGAACAAGGACAATACCCTCAGCTACTATAAATTAGTTATCTGGCAGGATGCCACCATGCATTTGATGGAAGCCAAGGGACGCTATTTTACGGTGGAGAAATCCTTTCTGCTGGAAAATTTTGATGAATCGATGACAGATTGATGTGAGGTCAATGCCCGTCGATGTAGGTGCGCTCATCATTATATCATCATTTGTTCATCAAAATAAAAAGTGATGACGACCAGGAAAACCTAAAACCATAATAGTGATGAATCGATGAATGTTTTGATGACCGGAAAAGCACCGTGGATAGGGGCTTTGGGACGGATTGTCATCAAAACATCAAAAAAATGGTTAAAAAGTATTGCTAATGAAAAGAAAAAGATCCCATAAACTATCGTGCGAAAGAGCCCGAGCCTTTCCTATCGAGAAAGCGCTGGCAAAACTCGGGCACTTTCCTATCAGATCAACGGAGAAAGAAGCTTGGTTCCTGAGTCCTTTCAGGTCAGAAACCCAAGCCTCTTTCAAGGTTTCCAGGCTATTGAACAGATGGTACGACCATGGGGCGGGGAAAGGGGGCAACGTGATCGACCTGGTATGTCTTCTGAACGGAACATCGGTAAGGGAAACCTTGGACTGGTTGGAAAACGGCCAGATCTCTTTTTCTTTTCACCAGCAACTTTTTAAAGGATTTGACGAGGATGGGATCAAAATTAGGGATGTAATGGAACTGCGCCATCTTGCCCTCCAGGAGTATGTGGAGATAAGAGGGATTTCCCTAATAATGGCCAAGACACTCTGCAGGGAGGTCCACTATAGTTTGAGGGATAAAACGTACTTCTCCATCGGGTTACAGAACGATTCCCATGGATGGGAGCTAAGGAACAAATATTATAAGAACTCCAGTTCCCCAAAGGATATGACATACATCAATTATGGTAACCGTGGTCTTGTCATCACCGAGGGTATGTTCGACATGTTGAGCCTTTTGGAACGGGACAAAGAACCAAGAGAGGGGAACGACCTTCTGATATTGAACTCCCTGGCCTTTGTAGAAAAAGCGTTTGGACTATTGGAAAGCTATGAATCTGTACAGCTATACCTGGACAATGACAAAGCCGGTAAAAGAGCAGTGGAAATATTGCTGGAACAGAGCCCAAAATGCAGGGACATGTCAAACTTGTACAAGGATTTTAAGGATGTGAACGCATGGTGGATGTCGGAAAAACTATGACCCATCGGGGAAGGAATTCAAGATGTGTCTTTGTTGCCACAAAGACGATCTTGCTTTGCTCCCGAAGGTCGCAAAGAAGTAAAAAATGAAAAGGACCTATATCAAATTCCGCTGTTCCCTATTCGAGAAGAAACTGCTAAGGATCAAGGCCAAAAAGAGCGGTCTGAGCGTAAGCGAATATTGCCGTCGTGCCGCTTTCGGGGACAAGATCATCGAGCGGTTGACGGAGGAACAGATAGATATCTATAAGATGCTGATCAAGTATGCGACCAACTTTAAACTGATCGGGAACATGTTCCGAAAACGAAATCCCAAACTTGCAGAAGAGGTCACAAAACTGGCCGAAGAAATACGGGACCACCTTTATAATTTCAAAAAATGATAGGCAAGGGCAAATCCATATCGCACACCGGGGCTTCCATGTCCTATGGCTGGAACCAAGAGAAGGATGCCGAGGTGATATTCTCCCAGCATCTGGCCGGGGAAAACCCCGAACAGATTACGGAGGAATTCAAGATCATCCAAGGGCAGAATGCCAGGTGCACGAACAATACCTTGAGCTTTGTCCTCAGCCCGACCATCGAGGACGGAAAGGAACTGAACGCCAAGGCCCTAAAAGAGATTACGGAAAAGTTCCTCAAGGAAATGAAATTGCTGGAGCATCAGGCCATCGGCTTTGTACATAGGGACCAACAACATACCCATGTCCATGTATACGTGAACCGAATCGATTTCAATGGCAAGGCCTATAACGACAGTTTTATAGGAAAAAGGAGCCAGCAGGCAGCGGAACGGGTGGCGGAGAAAATGGGGCTCACCACGGTACGGGAAGTACAATTGGAAAGATTGGAGCAGGTCAGGAATATAAGACAGGAGATCAAACAGGTCCATGACAAAGTAATGACCGAACAACGTCCACAGGAGCTGGACCGGTACATTAAATTGATGAAAGAAAATAATGTAAAGGTAGTCCCCAGCATCAACAAGTCCAACCAACTACAAGGGTTCCGGTTTGAATACAAGGGGCAAAGTCTGAAGGGGAGCGAGGTGCACCGCTCTATGTCGGGCAGTAGATTGGTAATGGGGATCGGGGAACATGCAGGAAGGGGCATAGTCAAAAACAAGGACAATACCGTCAGCCTCATGGGAAAGGCCACACAGCTCAGTGGCAATATAGCGCTAAGATTGGCGAAACAGGTCATCAAACAGGCTATCCAAAAAAGTGCGGGATTCGAGATAGGATATTAATACTAAAACGAAAATAATATGGCAAAGCTGGACGAGATTACGGAACTGTTGACCGACGAACTGGAAGGGTTAAGACGGATGTTGGCGACACTGGATACGCTGAGCAAGGAACTCACCAGTTCCGAAACGGTTAAGGAAATTTCCTCGATTAGAAATGAGCTGAAGGAACTCAACAAAACGCAGGAAGATCATTTTAAAAAGCAGGATGTAAGAACCATCCAAATAGAGGAACAATTGAAGAAGTCACAAATAATCCCCGAATGGCTCTTGTTCATGGTCAATTTGGTTCTTATCATATCCCTGTCCGTTTCTGGCTATTTGGGCTACCAGGTGGCACAGTTCGAGGAAGAAAGGGAGAACGCCTTCGAAGAGGGAAGTGCGTATATTTCAACCGAATTGAAGGGGTACTTTGGAGAACATCCAGAGGCCTATAAGACGTTCTTGGAGTGGTCCAAAAAAGAAGTAAATCCAGATCAAAAGTAGGTTGCGCCCTAATTCGATTTTATTTAACGTTTATCTGCCCGAATACTATAAAATCGAATCAGGATCCATGCGCAAAGTTTTCGGGTAAGATTTGGGTATTAACTCATTTTCGATAAAATTTATTCATTTTGGAATCACATGACATCAAATAATATCATTTAATATTACTATCCAAAAAAAACTAATTTGTGTTACCTATGTGTTACCCAGAACTAAAAAAGCCGACTCCTAAAAGTCGGCTTTCCCTTGTTGTACAGGCGGAGAGACTCGAACTCTCACACCTCACGGCACTAGATCCTAAGTCTAGCGTGTCTACCAATTCCACCACGCCTGCATTTAACCCAATTATTATCGGGATGCAAATATAAAGTAATTTTTCAATTTTAAAATACTTAGGCATTAAAAAGTTCTTTTTTGTAAATTTAGCCTTCAATTAAAACATTTTATGCACGATATTTCGGAGTACCTAGCTAAAAACAAGGAACGTTTTATTAATGAATTGATACAACTCTTAAAGATACCTTCGGTTAGCGCCGACCCGGCTTATTCCCAAGATGTTATCAATGCTTCGGAAGCCGTAAAGGCCTCACTTTTGGAAGCTGGCTGCGACACCGCAGAGATTTGTGAAACCAATGGATACCCCATAGTTTACGGGGAAAAAATAATTAACCCAGAATTACCTACCATATTGGTTTATGGCCATTATGACGTTCAACCGGCCGATCCCATAGACCTTTGGAACTCCCCTCCATTTGAACCCGTTATAAAACCCACCGCCCTGCACCCCGAAGGTGCCATTTTTGCAAGGGGCGCCTGCGATGACAAGGGACAAATGTATATGCACGTAAAGGCCTTGGAATTTATGGTAAAAACCAACCAATTGCCCTGCAACGTAAAATTTATGATCGAAGGGGAAGAGGAAGTCGGAAGCGAGAATTTGGGCACTTTTGTAGCCGAAAACAAAGAAAAGTTGGCCAATGATATCATTTTAATTTCGGATACAGGCATGATTGCCAATAATGTTCCCTCTATTACCACAGGTTTACGGGGACTTAGCTATGTGGAAGTTGAAGTAACCGGACCCAACAGGGATTTGCATTCTGGTCTGTATGGTGGCGCGGTGGCCAATCCAATCAATGTTTTGACCAAAATGATTGCTGCACTTCACAATGAAAACAACCATATCACCATCCCTGGATTCTATGACAAGGTGGAAGACATTTCCAAAGAAGAACGTGCCGAAATGGCCAAGGCCCCTTTTAGCTTGGAGAACTACAAAAAAGCCTTGGATATAAATGCAGTATATGGTGAAAAGGGTTATACCACCAACGAACGCAACTCCATTAGACCTACCTTGGACGTAAACGGAATTTGGGGAGGCTATACCGGAGCGGGAGCAAAAACCGTTATTGCCAGTAAGGCCTTTGCCAAAATTTCTATGCGCTTGGTACCACATCAGGATTGGAAAGAAATAACTGAATTGTTCAAGACCCATTTCGAAAGTCTGGCCACAGACGGTGTCACTGTTAAGGTTACCCCACATCACGGCGGACAAGGATATGTAACACCAATCGACAATAACGCCTATAAAGCCGCTTCCAAAGCCTACGAAACTACCTTTGGCAAGACCCCAATACCGCAAAGAAGTGGGGGCAGTATCCCCATTGTTTCCCTTTTCGAGAAAGAATTGAAAAGCAAGACCATCCTCATGGGATTCGGCCTGGACAGTGATGCCATACATTCGCCCAACGAGCATTTTGGTGTTTGGAATTACCTAAAGGGCATAGAGACCATTCCCTATTTTTATCAATACTTTACGAAATTATCAGAATAAGCAAGAATCATGTTTTTGGGCGTTCCCCTAACGGGTCGCTCTTTCCGCTGTATCTTTTTTGGCTACACCCTGGCCTGTCCATTGTCCTGCAAGGTTTTGGTTCTAATCCTGCAAGGTTTTGGAGGCCTTGCAGGACTGCTTTTTGGGGCCTGACATAAGTCAAAAAAGGATGTCGCTGCAATAGCTAACGCAAATTCAATTGGCAATAAACAATGCCAGCACAACCACAGTATATTATTGTATGGACATTAATTGGTGGCCAATAAACGGTCTTTAACTCATAACCACAAAACCACTTGATGACCCAAGCCATCTTTTTTAATACTCACCACTTTTACACCTTAGTAGACCTCAAAAATTAACACCTCTACATTTGTAGAATAATATTTTTTGTTCTATGTTTGTAGAACACATGGATTAATTGAATATGAAACTCTCAAAAACCGAAGAAGAATTAATGAATCACCTCTGGAAGCTGAACAAAGCTTTTATGAAGGACCTATTGGATGCCTACCCAGAACCCAAACCCGCCACTACAACGGTAGCTACCTTGTTAAAGCGAATGACGGACAAAGGCTTCGTGGGTTATACCCTATTGAATAATGCCAGGGAATATTTTCCTCTGGTAAAGAAAAAGGACTATTTCTCCAAACATTTGAACGGACTCATTAAAACCTTTTTTAATGATAGCACCGCACAATTTGCCTCCTTTTTTGCCCAAGAAACCGATCTTAGCAAGGAAGAATTGGAAGAATTAAGAAACTTGATCGATACAGAAATTAAAAATAAATAGCCATGTTGATCTATCTTTTAAAATTTAGTGCTTGCCTGGCCATCCTCCTTCTGTTTTACAAATTGGTACTGGAACAGGTCCACATTCACCATTTTAAAAGATTTTACCTCTTATCTGCATTTATAATTTCGATTGGTATCCCCCTAGTAACATTCACGCAATACGTTACGGTTGCCATGGAACCCATATTATTTAATCAACACCCTGAACCCAGCGGTATCTATCTTGAGTCACTTCCACGGGCTGAAACCAATATCCTCCCCATTTTGTTGTGGGGCCTATATAGTTTGGGTGTAATTCTTTTTGGTCTCAAGTTTTTTGGTAACCTAAGATCTTTGCTTAAGAGTATTAAAAATAATCCAAAACAAAAATTGGGACGTATCCATCATGTGTTGCTCCAAGAACTTATTGCCCCGCACACATTTTTTAGCTATATTTTCTTCAACAAAAAGAATTATAAAGAACAAAACATTCCTCAAGAAGTTTTTTGGCATGAGGAAACCCATGCCATACAAAAACATAGTTTTGATATCCTACTGTTGGAACTGCTTCAAATTGTATTCTGGTTTCATCCTTTGGTTTACTGGGCAAAACATTTGGTAAAACTCAACCACGAATTTTTAGCGGACCAGGCCGTACTAAAAAACGGGGCAAGTGTTCCCAACTATCAAAACTTGGTATTGGCATTCTCATCAAATGCCGTAGTACCACCATTGGCAAATGCAATTCATTATTCATCAATCAAAAAACGAATCGTCATCATGAAAACAAAAACATCACAAAAAGCCATTTGGCTCAAAGGTTTATTGCTAATTCCATTAGTTGCACTGTTGCTTTACAGTTTTAGCACTAAAGAAATCCTTGAAAAAATAGTGCCTACAGAAACAATAAAATCTCCGATTCAAGAAGATAGTATAATTGGGGCTTCGGAATCAATGATGCGCGAATATCGCAGTTACATTGACAACCTACCAACAACTGATAACGTAATTGTTAAATTAAAAGAACATCAACGCATAGAGGCAATCTATGAATTAATGACGGATGAACAACGGGGTTTAGTCAATGACTATCGCGATATTGTTAGGATACCCAACCTCAATATTTCCAAAACAAAATCAATTAAACCTAGTATATCTCAATTCGAATCATGGAAGGACAATAATAAATTTGCCATTTGGATTGATGGGCTACATGTATCAAACACTGTTTTAAACCAATACAAGTTAGATGATATCATCCATTTCACCTCTAGTTTTGTATATAATAATGCAAGAAGCACTAAATTTCCTCAACCTTATCAGAATCATTTATATACAAAAAATGGATTTGAGGAAACGTATTCCAAACATAATATTAAGGAATACAATAGTCTCTTAAATCGATATACCGAAGAACTAAAGTTGTTCCAAAAGCAAGGTGCATTGGACAATTCTGAATTAAGGATTTTAAAGGTTAGACTAGACCAATTACATAGTAGGTTTTCCTCGGAAGAAATGAATAAATACAACATTCTGCCACTTAAGTCTCTACCTGTAAAGAAGACCCATAGCTTACAATCAGGTAAAAATCAACAGGGAGCTTCTCCAGAGGATGTGGAAGAGTATAATAAGTTGGCAAAAAAATATAACGCCCAACCCCAAGAAAAAAGGGTTGTTCCTCTAAAAGATTTAAAAACCTTGGAAGGTATATACGGGCGAATGACGGATTCGCAAAAAAAGGAGGCACAGCCCTTTCCTGAATGTCCACCACCACCACCACCAATACCCTCAGCCCCTGAACGCTCAATTGAGCCAAGTCAAGCTATTCCTCCTCCACCCCCACCTTATGCCCTTCCCAATGAAGAAAAGCATTCAAAGGTATTACTGGAGGCATTTAAAAAATTCGACAAAAAAGCCAATGCCTATAGCAAAGCAACTGTAGCCTTTACAAAAAAAGGGGAAGGAACCCTCGTTAATCTTCAAACATTGTACGAAGAAACTATGGTCTTATATAACGGTTATGTCGAACTAGCCATAAAAGAAGACCTTATGAAACCCACACGTACTAAATCAACCACTAAAAAAGAAGAGCGAAAAATTGAACCCAAAAAAGCCAACTTAAAGGAGATTGAAAATAACACGAGTGAACAAGATGAAAAAGTGGAAGAAGATAATATGCCATCACCAACCTTAAAAGGTAGCACCCATCAAAAAATAAAGACTGCAAAAGAGCCTTCTGTATATTATGGACATTTGTACACTGTACCTCAACCACCGCCTCAGAAAAATACAGATCCAGTGGAATATATAAAGGAATTGGCCGAAAAAGGAGCCACCTTTTATATTGGCCCCCATCAATACAAGACGGATGAAGCAATCGAATTAGTGAGAAAGAGTAAAGATCCTAGCATTGATGTAAGCGATTACCCTATCGTAAGACTAGGTGGTTGTTAATTGATCAGACTTATGGCAGTCCTGCAAGGTTTTAAAAACCTTGTAGGACTAAAACCATCACTCAACCGAGTTACTTACAAGGTTGGACAATCCTTTCAGGATTAGAAGCAGGCCCAAAAGAAAAAACCAGACAAACTATCATGAACTAACAACATACCTAAAAGGTTATAAAAACCTTGCAGGATTAGAAACAAAATCCGGCAGAGCCGACATACAAGAATACCTACAAGGTTTTGAAAACCTTGCAGGATTAGGGACAGGCCGATAAAAAGCAAAAAAAATGAGGCTGCCGCAACTAACGCAAAAATCAATTAATGATGACACTGGGTTTTTGCAATACTCAAATAGTATAGTTTCTTTCTCGAATATTGGGGGCATCTATTCTGTTTGGTTTACCTGCCGAAAGTAGCTCCCCACCCTGGACAGGGAGGGGTGGATACTTTACCGACAGCGAGTCGGGAAAGGAGACGGGGCGGGTAGAAAGCGCTTAAAATAGATATTGCACTAATAGCCACAGCACAATAGCGCCAGGATACTCACTACCCCTTCCGCCATCCCGACAAAAAGGTCGGGATGCCACCTTCCCCTACATGGGGAAAGAGCTCCCTTGTCCTATCAATCATAAAGCAGTCCTACAAGGTTATAAAAACCTTATAGGACTAAAACCATCACACAACTGAGATCCCTACAAGGCTGGACAAACCTTGCAGGATTAGAAGCAAGCCCATCAGAAAAAACCAGACAAACTATCATGACCTAACACCATACCTACAAGGTTTTAAAACCCTTGCAGGATTAGAAACAAAATCCGGCAGAGCCGACATACAAGAATACCTACAAGGTTTTGAAAACCTTGCAGGATTAGGGACAGGCCGATAAAAAGCAAAAAAATGAGGCTGCCGCAACTAACGCAAAAATCAATTAATGATGACACTCGGTTTTTGAAATACTCAAATAGAATAGTTTCTTTCTCGAATATGAAGGGTATCTATTCTGTTTGGTTTACCTGCCGAAAGTAGCTCCCCACCCTGGACAGGGAGGGGTGGATTCTTTACCGACAGCGAGTCGGGAAAGGAGGCGGGGCGGGTAGAAAGCGCTTAAAATAGATATTGCACTAATAGCCACAGCACAATAGCGCCAGGATTCTCACTTCCCCTTCCGCCATCCCGACAAAAAGATCGGGATGCCACCTTCCCCTACATGGAGAAGGAGCTCCCATGGCCTATCAATCATAAAGCAGTCCTGCATGGTTTTAAAAACCTTGTAGGACTAAAACCATCACACAACCGAGATCCCTACAAGGTTGGACAATCCTTGCAGGATTAGAAGCAGGCCCAACAGAAAAAACCAGACAAACTATCATGACCTAACACCATACCTACAAGGTTTTAAAAACCTTGCAGGATTAGAAACAAAATCCGGCAGAGCCGACATACAAGAATACCTACAAGGTTTTGAAAACCTTGCAGGATTGAGAACAGGACACAAAAAAGCCAAGAGGCCCAAAAATCCTAAATAAAGATTCCAGACCTCATGTCTTTAAGTTATTCTAATATTGTTCCAATAAGTAATTCAATAAATCGGTGGTGGTTACAATCCCTACCAAGTCTCCATTTTCAACAACTGGTAAAGCGTGAAATTCCTTTTTGGCTAATATTTCCGTTACCTCCTTGATACTCAATGTCGGGGAAATATGCACTGGATTTTTTACCATCACTTGTTCAATGTTCAACATATTATAGACTGCGGTGTCTACATGTGAATCATCCTCTCCATAAGTATCTACAAAACTGATCCGCAATAAATCCGTTAAACTTAATATTCCAATAATCTTTTTATTGCTTACAACAGGGATATGGCGAATCTTGTGCTTTTCAAACAATTTTTCCGCATCCAATAAACTATTGGTGTGATTAATTGTAATCAAATCTGTTGTCATAATTTTTGATACCGGCTCTCTTCTTTTCATACTATAATATATTTTTTTTATTAATTAATAGTCCGTTGGCTAAAAAATGGAGTTCACATGTTTAATAAACAGTATTTGAAATCAAATTCAATGGTGCCATTAATTTAAACAACCAACACTATAAATATCGCCATCTTTCCTTACAAAAAACATGATATAAGTCAGCCTAAACAAAGACTATCAGTTATCCCCTCTGTTTAACACAATTAAGTGGTTCGTCAGAAATTAAAAGCAATTATTATATTTTTTATGATTTATTATGTAACAATTCACGCCCCGCTACGTTCTAACTGGTATCGAATGTTTCCAAAAAAAAGCTTTTTATAAACCCAACGATTAGCCTATTTTTTGTTGCCATTTGATATGGAACATCAATCAAAAATCAGAACACTATGTTACAGCAATTTTTTATTCTCTGCTCCGGAGCAGATGCCGATATTCTAAAAACCTGCTCTAAGGGTGAGCAAAACAAATATGCCGGGGTTGGAGCTACTGTCTTCTTTACCGCGGTAATGGCCTTTATAGCCAGTGCCTATGCCCTTTTCACTGTTTTCGATAATGTCTACACCTCTATTTTTTTTGGACTTATTTGGGGACTACTCATTTTTAATCTGGACCGATTTATTGTCTCTACCATAAAGAAGACCAATAGCTTTAAAAGTGAATTTTTACAGGCCACCCCTAGAATAATTTTGGCCGTCATCATCGCCATTGTTATTTCCAAACCACTGGAAATGAAAATTTTTGAAAAGGAAATCAATCAAGTACTCTTGGAGGAAAAAAATACGATGACGCTTGCCAATAAAGAGCAAATCGCTACCCAATACACCCCAAAAATTGAAAAATTGAATGTCGATATTTTAGGCCTAAAAAATGAAATAGCAACTAAAGAAGCCGAAACCAATGCCCTTTACGACACCTATATTTCCGAAGCAGAAGGTACGGCAGGCACCAAATTATTGGGCAAAGGCCCGGTGTACAAGGAAAAACGGGATAAACACGACGCTGCACTGACAGAACTACAGTCCTTAAAACAAACCAACGCTGATAAAATAACAGCTCTAGAAACACAGATAGCGGCCTTGGATTTGGAATATGCTGATCAAATAACATATACACAACCAATCATTGATGGTTTCGATGGACTTATGGCACGCATTAATGCCTTGGACAAACTACCCTGGCTGCCCTCATTTTTTATATTTCTTTTGTTCTTGGCTATAGAAACTTCACCTATAATCGCAAAGTTATTATCCCCAAAAGGATCTTATGATTACAAATTGGAAGATGAAGAAAGTGCCGTTCGGACCTGGGTCACTCAAAAAGTAAGTCAACGGGAAAAGGTATTGGAAACAGATACGCTGTTAAACTATAAAATTTACGGTGAAATAGCCGAGGAAGAAGAAATTTACAAATACAAAAAACAGAAGGCCGAAGAATTGTTGAAGTTACAGGCCAATGCTTTTCATGAGGTACAAGTAAAGAGTTTGTAATGTGATCATGCCTTTAACTCACTAGGCTTAGCTTTCAAAAAATAAAAAAATGGGAATTCACCTGCCGCTTGGTGCCAATCAATGGGGAACAATCACCTTGGCTGTCTGGTTGAGCGCAGTCGAAACCTCTATGACAGCAATACCTTAACTTCTCAATACAACAATAATAGAACGGCAACTCGACAACCTTTCGACAGCGCTCTAGGTGTCCGAAGCATTACCCGATTAATTCCCCCACATCCTTCCCCAAAGGGCTGTCATGAGTTTTTTGGCATCCCGTTTTAATTTAGGGGTCTCCTCTACCAACAGATCACCACCATCCTTGGGCACCAACTTATAATTAAAGGCAAATTGCTGCTCATTGGGGTCCAAACTCATCAATCCAAATCGCAGGTCATTAAAAAATAATTGTCCGTTTACCTCATTAACGGTAAACCATCCTTCCGTAATTTTCTTGAGCCGTACCACCTTATCTTTCCCTGCCAGGTCACCCAACAATTCATGGTTTTTAGGGTATCTACTGAATTGTACGGGCTTATCATCAAAAAAAGAGTAGTTCCCAATTAGGTAAGCGTCACCTGCATCCACATTGGCGGACCATAGAATAGTATTAAAGGGAGACGGCCTAACATCCATTTCCTGATAAGCTATTCCTTGCTTGTCCAGACTTTCCGTAATCTTTTTAAAGGCAATTCCCTTGAGTATTATTGTCAGTCCTAAATAGGCACTGCTAACTATCAACCCTATAGTATTATAACGACCACGAATAGGCGAGTCGCGCTTTTGTCTCAGAGCCATTATGAGAAATGCCAAAAAGGGCAGGGTGTATAAAGGATCAATGACAAATATATTCTGAAAAGCCAACCTCAAGTCAAATGGCCAAAATAGTTGGGTTCCCCAAGTGGTAAAAGCATCCAATATGGGATGTGTAAAGAGCCCCCAAAACATTAACCAGGACCAGTCTTTCCATGTGGCCGGGCCATTTTTCTCCAATTTAAAGATCAGCCACCCGAAAATTGGGGCAAATACTACCGAAAAGAAAATAGAGTGACTAACACCTCTGTGCCATTCTATGGCCGTTACACTATCCGTAACATAATTGGCCAAAACGTCGAGGTCTGGAATGGTGCCCGCAATGGCTCCATACAACATAGCCTTATTACCGACTTTTTTGCCTAAAACCGCTTCTCCTACCGCGGCACCCAGTACTATCTGTGTTAGAGAATCCATTATTGTTCTTTATTCAAAAGGCCTTAGCCAATATTAACTACGAGAGCTATGTAAATATCCTCGCCCCCATCATCCTCCGAAATGGACTATTCCACTATTTCCATCTTTTTCAACAAGAAGGAAGCATTCATATTTTTACAGATTCCTGTTTTGAAGGTATAATCAAAATGAAGTTCGTTGTCTATAATTTCAGCATCAAAATAGTAGTTTTTAATCTGTGGCAGCTCTTCTGAAGCTTCACACAAACTAAGGTCATGGGTAGCTATAATTCCGGTGGACTTTGAAGCCACTAATCTTTCAACAAACTTCCTGGATCCTATAGCCTTGTCCAAACTATTGGTCCCTTTTAAGATTTCATCCAAAACAATAAAATATTTGTCGTTCTGAATTTCATCCACAATAAACTTTAACCGCTTTAGTTCCGAAAAGAAATACGATTCATCATCTGTAAGGGAATCGGTAGTGCGCATGCTGGTAATTAGTTTGATCGGTGAGTACTCGGCTGCAGATGCACATACAGGAAGGCCAATATTGGCCATGACAATCTGAAGGGAAACTGTTCTTAAAAAGGTACTTTTCCCCGCCATATTGGCCCCTGTAACAATAAAGAACTGTTCCTTAAGAATGTTTATGTCATTCGGCACCGCCTTTTTAGGATCCAACAAAGGATGTGATGCCCTTACCGAGCTCAGTACTATTTTGTTTTCCACCAACTTAGGATAAGTATAGGATGGGTGGTTATGTGCAAAATTTCCCAAACTATTATAGGCATCAAAAATAGCAATGGTATGGAACCAATTTTCAACTTTAAAGCCATGTTTGCCTATCCATTTCTCTATCCTGTATGCTTGACGCAAATCCCAAAGAAAAAACCCATTTCCAAGCAAGGCAAAAAACATATTGTTCCGTTGATCCAAAGCACTAAGTATTTCCGAGAACTCCTTTAACACCTTTGACGCCAGCTGTTCTTTGGAAACAACGCTATTCCTTTTCTCTTTTAAAAGGTCAGAAGTAAATTCTTCCTCTTCTATTTTTAAAATCAACTTTTGATATTGTTGAAAGGTGCTTTGTACCTTATTGGCATCTGAGGCCAAAATTGAAGTCTTTTTCAGGAAAAAGCCACTGATCAACAAACCGAGCAAAAGAATAATAAAAATGGGGAAACCTGGTAAAATCCCCAGCAAGTAGCCCCCAATTAAAATCACGGAAACCAGGGAAAATAGATTGGGCAGAAAACGCATTGCCTTGGGCACATATGCCTTATATCCTTTGAGCCATTTAACTATGGTCTTGGTGGTGGTATCCGTTTTTACCAAGATCGCCGTAGCCGAAAACTGCTGTCTCCAATCGGGCATTTGAGCAAGCTCCTCAATCGCTTTTTGCTTGGATTCAATACCATCGATATTATTGGACAAGAGCATTTCAACCAAAATATCACTGCCTTGGTTCAATGCTGTGCGATTGCTATACTGATAAAACGAACCTTTCCCAAACAGGTCGATATCCTGGGCAAAATAATGTGTAGGATTCTTGTATTGAGAACCATCGGGAAGATGGTGAAAATTGCGTTCCAGCACCTTAATTTCAGTTTCGTTTATTTTGATCAACGCCAACAACTTATCCCTTTCATACTGTAAGTCCGTATGCCTGGAAACCAAATATAAGAATATGCCAATAGTAACGATAACTATCCCAAGGACCAATTTTGTGTCACTAAAAACAAGGTAGGCCAAGGTAAAGGCAATAACGAAAAGAATCAATCGAACAGCACTTGAAAGGGAAAGTCGCTGCTTTACCGTGCCCAATAACTCTTTGTGAGCTTCAACTCTTTTTTTGTAAGATACTTTTAAGTGTTCCATTTAGGAATTTGAAATATAAATAATTCGAATATTATTAATTTAAGGCCTTAAGTTCGGCTTGCACTTTCTTGGTCAATCCGGCCACAACCAATTCATAGGAATGGTCTATTAATTCCCGGACCAAAGCTGGAGCCAGCCCTTCCAAATAAAAAGTGTTCCAATGTACTTTGCTCATGTGGTATCCTGGAATGATTTTACCGTCATAGGTTTCACGCAGATCAATGGCTCTTTCAGGATCGCATTTTAAATTGGCCTGGGACGGTATCCTTTCCAAGGGAACAAGGGCAAACATTTTCCCCATCAGTTTGAATACCAAGGTTGAGGCATCAAAAGGAAATTCTTCGGTAACACCTTTTTTATTGATACAATACTCTCTAAATTCCTCAATGTTCATAGCTATATTATTATATGTCCATCATCCTTTGCCAACCGCTCAAGGGAGTCCCACACCATCCGGCATTTCTGCACTTCTTTGTCGCCTATATCATTTCCCACCACCGTTTCCAAATTTACTCCCCCTAAACGCTCATAGAAGCCTATAGCACCTACATTGTTCTCCAGCACCCACAGATACATTTTGGCATTGGGATCATTTCTTAAAACTTCGCGAGCCACTAATTTCATTAGTTGTTTACCTATTCCATGGCCTTTTACCAAGCCAGAAACATGCAAATTATCCAAGAGGGTTCCGTATAAAACATCTTCTTCCTTGAAGGCACAGGCAAATCCACAGATTTCCCCTTCCTGTTGGGCGACCAAAACATATTGATCGGGAGATGGACTGGTTAGTCTATGTTTCCATACACCTTCTCTCTCCGAAGCTGCTTCCACGTCCAAAAAATGATCGCTAAAATCGCCCCTGTAATGCTGTTGCCAACTTTTAACATGCAATTCAGCGATTTTTTTATAATCCAGGGGACTCGCCTCCCTATAGGTAACCATAAACTACCTTAAATACCCAAGGAATCGTACACAATAACCTTGGTCCATAAATTACTGGATTCAGCAACAAACAAGTTGTGGGCCTCTTCTGTTTGGTACTTCTGCTGAGCATCTGCGGATTCAAAAGACACCACCAAGGAATAGGTAAAGGATCCGTCCACAACATCACGCGTTGCCGTGGGGGGAACACCCACAAAGTTGGTCTTGGCGTATTTGGAATCTCGCATAAATTTTAGGATCGATGTCTCAAATGCTTTTCTATCTTCAACACTATCCGGGTTCTTTAACCAAAAATAAACGGTATGCACATAGTTGGAATCAAAGTTCTTCATGTTTTCGTTGTTTTGACCATAGCTGTATAAGGTCATCGTTAAAAATATTACAGTATAAATTATAGTTCTCATAATTAGGTTATTCTTTAAATCTGCCCCAAGCCTCCACCTATAAGATTGGCACTTAATCCGCTAAAATAAAAAACAATTATCCAATTCGGGACCTTTGGACAAAAGGAAATTATTGATCTAAAAACGGCTTTTTTCGACTGCCCATTTCCAAGGCAGAATAGTCCAGTTTCCAGCCAATGGTTTCCACAATTTTCTCTATTAACAGTACAGCTTCCAAGGCCTCTTTATTAGCCGTATCCATTAGACCACTTTGGGGAATTTTATCCCTTATATGTTGCTTTGCCTCCATATTCAAGGAAGTAAGATCAGTTGGTGTAAAAGAATTGAAAAGTCCGTTCTGTATATCGTAAAATTGTAGTTCAGGGGCAATGGATAAAATTTCAGCCTGTGGAAAATTGGTAAGGATAATTTTCTTCTTATCGTTATCGGCATGCATTTGCAACTTCTTTAGGTCAAAACCAATATGCGCCTTGGCGTTTATGATAATCAAGGCCTTCTTCTTACTGCTTACCAAACTCAGAAAGCGTTCCTTGGTGTTTTCATACCTATAGATTTCAGCAAAGTCGCCCTCTACCGTTATTAATTTACAAACGCTCTTTATCTTGTCCAACAGAATAGTGGACTGATGTTCGGTGAGTTCCTTGCTTCGTTTTTTTCGAAAAAAAGAAAACACCCAGTACATAGCAATAGCCCCTAGAATAAGGCCCAAAAAAAGTTCCAATATATCACTCATCCTCCTTACCTATTTGTCCTAAATGGGTGTATTTAAAACCCTTGTTATATTTAAGTCCATAACCAAATATCCTATCCATGGAAGCATGGGAAAACAGGATAATCCCTATTAACTGACACAAAGGTAATGAAAGATAAATCCCGAGAAAATAAATAGCGATGGCCAAACCCTTATGATGGAATATATTATACCCAATGGCACCAATCTTATTTCCTATAAGATAGCCAAGCATCCCAATATCGGGCACCAAAATTAGACCAGCAAACCACCACCAGCTATAATCCAACAAACTAAAAAGATAAATTCCCAGAAGAAACATTAGTAATTCTTCCCCTTTTAAAAGCAATTGCATCCTACTGTGCATCATTCCTCTATTAAATATAGAACAGGTCTACTGGGACTGGCATCATTTTCAAATGCAGCCATCTGAAGATTCAAAAAATATTTCCCGTCCGTAATGGAATTGGCTACAAAAACAAACTCGGTTATCGTTGCCTGCAAACGCCGTTTTCCGTCGTAATTCCAAAAAGTTTTATGTGCTAAAAGCGCTCCGTCATCCTTTTCCTTATCCACTGAAGGCAGGTCCACCAACAAATGCTCCACTCCTTTTTCTACCAACAATTGGGCGGCGGATTCCAACAGGTATGGGGGATTGGTATTGGCATACTGTCGGGTCATTTTGTCCTTTAGGTTGGGAATGGTCCTAATGATTACAGCCTCCCTATTTTTATTACCCAAGGCATATTGCAATTGCTTTTTGGAGATTACAAAATCTCCTTTTATTTTTTCCGGGGCTATGGTTACTACCTCAGCCATAAAGAAGAATTTGGACAAACTATTGTTCACGGAATAAAACTCATCTGTAATATGGCCAATACATTCGGTGTGGGTACCATGTGCATGCGGATTAAAACTAATATCGTTGAAATTGGTCGAGGCACCTTCAGTGACCTTGCCAATAAATTCTCCCTCGCTATGGGGCTCAATTTTTGGAGGATCTACATACCATGCATTTACATTGGAACTTTTACCCGTAATGGGAATAGAGATGTCCAAGGGCTTGGAAAGATCTATAGTGTAATTTTTGGTGTTGTGTTTTATAATGGTTTTCATGTACGCTGAACTTGTTAATCATGCTCAGGACAAGTTAACCAAAAATAAATCGGCGGCAATCCCATCACTCAAAAATTTCCCTTTTTTCGAGACCAATAAATGATCCTTCTCAATGTAAAGAAGTCCTTCCTCCATTTTTTTTTGAGCCTGTTGTGTCAAATAGGTATAAAACTTCTGTCCAAACTCGGTTTTTATTCGCTCCAAGGACACACCCCAAATGGTTCGCAAACCGGTCATGACATATTCGTTGTATCGATCTGTTTTGGACAACACCTCAGTTTCTATGGGCAGTTGATTTTCAGTAATCGCTTTTATGTATTTGGCATTGTTGTTTATATTCCATCCTCTACGAATTCCATCATAGGAATGTGCAGACGGACCTATGCCCAAATATTTTTTTCCTTGCCAATAGGCGGTGTTATTGTGTGAAAAATATCCGGGTTTCCCAAAATTGGAAATCTCATAATTTACAAATCCGGCTTCAGTCAATTTCCGAACCAAAATATGGAAATGGGCTTCTGCCAATTCATCGTCCACGGGGGGGATGAGCCCTTTATCTATGAATGATTTCAAGGCTGTTTTAGGCTCTACGGTAAGGGCATAGCTAGAAATGTGCGGTACTCCAAAAGCCAAGGCCTTTTCTATATTGGAAATCCACCTTTCATTGGTCAGTCCGGGAATGCCATAAATAAGATCGATGGAAATATTATCAAAATACAGCTTTGCCAGAGCAATACATGCTGCAGCCTCTTGGGCATTGTGTGCCCTGTTCATCATTTTCAGGTCTTCCCCATAAAAAGATTGAATGCCTATACTTAGCCTGTTGATCGGAGATCTCCCCAATTCTTCTATCTTTTCCTTGGACAGATCATCTGGATTGGCCTCCAAAGTTATTTCGGGTGCACTTACCACGGTATAATTACAATAGATTGTGCCAATTATCCGGTCGATTTCGGAAGTATCCAAAACCGATGGAGTTCCGCCCCCAAAGTAAATGGTCTGCACCACCTCATCCTTAAAATCTTCTTTTCTAAGCTCCAATTCCTTTATCAGTGCCAATATCATAGCCTCCTTCTTCCCCATATTGGTGGAAAAATGAAAATCGCAATAATGGCAAGCCTGCTTGCAAAAAGGAATATGTATGTAGATGCCGCTCATTTTATCAGTGAACAATTATCAATTAGCAATAAACATTGTGAATTAAGAATCATTTTGCCTTGTTTATCCTTGTAGTCTTTAGAATGGAAAACATAATTTTAGATAGTTCATCTGCCTCCGCTATTAACTTATTTGCTTCAATTGAAGAAATATAATCTGAATCTTTTAAAAGGTGCAACCAATATTTTGTTTCTAGGCTCTCCTTATACGCAACAGAAATTTTAGCGGAAAATCCGCTTTTGAAATTGCACCATTCGCTTCGGATACATTTGCCCCAATTGATGTTCCTGCCCTTAACAATTGTTTGGATAATACAAACTCCTTTTCATTTCTAATGATTTCCTTATATAACATTACTACTTTCAATGCAAAAGTATAGGACTTCTCTGCTAAAGGATTACTATCAGTACCCATAAATAAATTATTGGTAATTGCTAATTGATTATTGCTTATTGATTTTGTCACCGTTCTGTTTCACAAAAGCGTCCCAGCCGCTATAGCCTTTACCGACTTCTATTCGGCCCTCGTTATAAAAATGACATACGGCAGCCGCCAAGCCATCCGTACTGTCAAGGTTTTTGGGGAGCGATTTTAAGCCCAATACGCTTTGAAGCATTTTGGCCACCTGTTCCTTACTGGCGTTACCATTCCCTGTAATGGCCATTTTAATCTTTTTTGGAAGGTATTCCGTAATAGGAATTTGGCGGGATAAGCCTGCGGCCATGGCAACCCCTTGGGCCCTTCCCAATTTGAGCATGGATTGAACGTTCTTTCCAAAAAAAGGTGCCTCAATGGCAATTTCGTCCGGGTGGTAGGTGTCGATGAGCTCTATGGTGCGTTCAAAAATGAGTTTTAGCTTGGTATAGGGGTCATCATATTTTTTAAGTAGAAGCTCATTCATTTGCAGAAACTCCATCTTTTTATTCACCACCTTAATTAGGCCGAAGCCCATAATGGTGGTTCCAGGATCAATACCCAATATTATCTTTTCATTTGTCAATGCAGGAATTATTTTAGGTTTATACCGTTGATTATTTAGAATTCACAATAATGGGGATCCTAAATTTTGAGGAAACGGGCACCCCTCGTTTTAAGGCGGGCGATAATGGGGGCAGTCCTTTTAGGCTTTGGGTGATGATACTGCGAAATTCTGGTATCTGATTTTCAATATCCTCGTTGCGCTGCACTTCCAAGACGGATATTTCCCCTTTGTAGTCCACCAAAAAGTCCACGTATATAGAGGTGTTGATATCGGAAACAAATTGAAACTCAAAATCCTCCAAGGTCTCGGTATATTGAGACAAAAGGGTATTCTGAAAACAGTCCAATTGCTCTTCCTTGCCCAACATTTCATCGCAATTGTCAAATAATGGGTAGCGATCAACCTCATTAAAATTTATATTGCGCATTTCCTCATTTACCAATTCTTGGGTTTTTTCTTCATTGGAAGTAAACCAGTCGCAAGAGGTAAAAAGACAAAAACAAGCCAAAACCGCAACTTTCCTCATGTATGCCAGATTCTGGGCGGAAATTACAATTTTTTGATCAATTTAAGGGGTATCCATATGAATTTCCTCCTTTAATTTCAATATCCTTTTGGAAGTAAATTCTGAGAAATAATCTTTTTTTCGACCAAATTTCTCTTGATATTCCACATAGCATTTTAGGGACATTTTTGGGTTTTTGTAGTACTCATCTGTTAATATGCAAACTTCATATTTATATAAATATCCGGCTGGGTCCTCCCTAAAAGCCTTTTTATAATATTCGATTGCCAATTTTAAGTCATTTTGTTCCATTGCCAATCTGGCCAAGGCATTGTATTCCTTGTCCAAAACCACCTTCTGTACTTCTATGGATTTTTTAATGTAGATTTTGGCACTATCCAGTTCCTGCAATTTGGCATAGGCATTTCCAAGACCAAAAAGTGCAACAGGATTCTCCTCATCAAAAGTTAAAAGATTTTCATAGGCCTCCTTTGCCTTCCCGTACTTTCCCATAGCAAAATAAGAAGTCCCCATTTTCTCATAAATATATTCCTTATGCTCTCCCAATTCAACCAACCTTTCAAATAAAGGTAAAGCAAGCCACAATAAATTGTCATTGTAGTTCGCAAGGGCCTTTAGATTGATTAGGCTTACATCATTTTCATAAAAATACAACCCTTTGTCAACATATTTCAATACCGAGTCCCGCTCCCTTTGTAAAACGTAATATTTCCCCAATTGAAACAAACTGCGCAAATGGGTGCTATCGATCTCTACCGAATGCTTGTAGGCAGCAATACTCCCGGAAAGAAGATTTAGCTCCTTTAAGGACTCCCCCAGATAGTAGAAGTATTCAGGATTTATAGTATTTCTTGCGGTCAATTGAGTAAAAACTTCCTTTGCAAGATCATGTTTCTTGAGTTTTATATAAAGCCTTCCAAGCTCATACTTGGCCAATTCTTGGGATTTATTTTTCTGAACTATGTTCTCATACTGGGCCAGTGCCTTGTCGTAATTCCCAATGGCATTGTAGGCCCTGGCAATTTGCAATTGGGCGTTGTAAGAGCTTTCCTTGGCATATTCATTTATGGCCAAGGTGTAGTTACCGATAGCATAAATACTGTCTGCAACTGCCATATGAGTAGATTGGGCATTGCTCATTCCCATAAAAAGTGCTAGAAAAATTAGATATATTTTATTCAAAAAATGATAAATTATTTGTGATTCCAATTTTAATATTGTCCGCTGAGATAATTTAACATCTTGGTTATAGTTTCCCGAAAATATCTTTGTGCAAACATGGGGATTTTACTCATTAGACGAACCATAGTTGCTATTCATTGGTAATTTGGTATTTCTGTTGATCCGTAACGACAAGCATAGTTGTGGGCAATCCTTTGAATTGAAAAGTTAAGACATCTCCTTTCTGGGCTTCAATCTCAATTATCCCATCAAAGTCTGTAACCAGAACCTCATTTTTTCCTTGTACGGAAACATTTACCCCTGGCAACCCTTTGGTCCCATCCGTGACCATACATCGAAGATACTCTTTACCACCAACCTTTTTAACATATGCCATAACGGACATCGTATTCGAAACTGACGTTAATTCTGACGATTGTGATAAATCATTTTCTTCAGGCCCTTGAAGTTTGAAGGTAATTGGGATGGAAAAAGGTACTCGTGCTTTTTTCCCATTTTGTTCCCCTGGGGTCATTTGAGGTAACAAAGAGATAATACGGGCCGCTTCATCTTCTAAAATTTTATCGGGTCCACGCATTCGAACGTTGCCTATGCTTCCATCTTCCTGAATAATAAACATCAAATTTACTCGCCCTTGAAGACCCTTTTCCTGGGCTTCTTCTGGATATCTAAAATTCTTTCCAATATGTTTTTGCAACATGGCATTAAAACAATCCCTTTTATCCTTTGCATCCTCACAACCTGGAAAAACAGGTACTACCTCTATTACCGCAAAGGGCACATCTAGCGATCCGTCTTGATTTTCTTTCCACGTTACTTCCCCTTCGCCTGTTCCTTGTAGTTTAAATGTGATAGAGGTGGAATAAGCTACTCTAACCTTTTTTCCTCCGTGCTCCCCAGGGGCCATTTTTGGCAGTAAGGAAATAATACGGGCCGCCTCGCCTTCCAAAATCTTATCCGGAGAGCGCATGCGAAGGTTGCCAATACTTCCATCTTTTAGAATAACAAACATAATATTCACCTTACCTTGTATCCCTTTTTCCTGAGCTTCCTGGGGGTATCTAAAATTCTTACTTATATGTTTCTGCATTTGTTGTTGAAAACAGGCCCTTTTATTATCCGTGTCTTCACAACCGGGAAAAATTGGAACCTTTTCTGCTTGAGAAAAAGGAACATCAACATCATCTTGTTTAGGGGCTGGAATGTTTAATCCGCTGATTTTATCATTTTTGGCGGTATTAAAAACAAGAAAATCATATAAACCATCTGTTATAATTAGACTCTCGTAATTGCTAGTACCACTTTCAAAAACTTCTTCCAATTTGCCGTTTAATGCCCTTAGCTCAACCCAAGTTAAATCATTAGTGTTCTTTACTTCAAAAACATAATAATCATCGGTAATTCTGTCTCTATTATCTATCAGCATTACATTCGTGTCATAGGCAGCTATGGAGGCATTCAAATTTTTATCCAACAAATGAAAGGCTTTTCTCTTGCCTACAAATGACTCATATAATTCCGTAGAAGGAGGTGGCATTGTGCTTGCTATATCCCTAATGTTGCCATCCATCATTTTATACATTTCGGCATAATATTTTTTCATAATCAACTGTCTTTCAAAAAAATCTTCCTTGTTAGGAATCAGACTATCAGCGTAAGTTCTTCCTCCTTTTATAAAAGCCTTAAACACTACCTCTGCTGAACCCTTAACCTCAATTTCATTTTGGATTTTTAACTCCATTTTCTGAATCAGGGCCTTATCATTCGCTGTTTGTTCAGATTCCACGGGGCTTGACTCCTGCGCTTCCAAGGAAGTATAGACCAGCATCCCCACGACCAAGGGCACCAACAATAAATACTTTAACTGCCAAACTTTCTTAGATCTTGATTTTTGTAACATGACGATTCGTTTTTTGATTAATGATGATTTAAAAAATTGATTGATGAAAGAAATATGTTGGGTCTGAAAGACCTGCGACAACAATAATTGATACTGCTCCGCCTTATGGGTCTTGGCCACTTTTGCATCGGCGATGAACTCGTGCAATTCGGAAACCCTATTTTGATATACGTAGACCAAGGGGTTGAACCAGCCTAGAATACGCATCAGCTCAAAGAACAACAGATCCCAACTATGCCTTTGCTCTATATGCACCAGCTCGTGCTGAATAATGCTTTGATGTTCCTTTTCCAACACCTGGTCCCCTAAGAAAATAGATCTAAAAAAAGAAAAGGCGATATTGCTGTTTCTTACCACTACCCTAGTAAAGTCCTTAAAATAACGGATTTCACCTTGACGTTTTAGTCGGTTTATTTGGAACAATTTGTAAGCAAACAGCAAGGCTGCAATTAACATTCCTCCATAAAATATTATTTCGGTTGCAGAAAGATCAAAATAAGGAGAATTTTCAGGAGTAACAACCACCCCTTCGGACATATCCGTTCCCCATAAATACTCGGGATATATATAATATTCAGAGGATACTGTAGTCCTAAAAGCCTCGATCTTGATCCAGGGCAAGAACAAGGAAAGTAAAAAAGTCCCTATCAGGTATACCCTGTTCCATTGAAAAAAGGTCTCCCGTTTTAGGAACAGATCATAAACGATCAAAAACAATAGCTGGAATGCCATGCATTCTAATATATACTGTATCATTCCTTCTCCTTTTTAATGTCCTTGAGTATGGATTCCAATTCCGAGAGGCTCATATCGTTCTTTTTCATAAAGAAGGAGACCATACTTTTAAAAGAGCCCTGAAAATAACCATCTACCAACTTGTTGATGGACTGATTGCCGTAATCCGATTTTTTTATCAATGGAAAATATAGATAGCCCCTGCCCTCCTGCTCATGGTTTACAAAACCCTTACTTTCCAAAATACGGACAATGGTAGAAACTGTGTTATACGCCGGTTTGGGTGCCGGCAATTCGTCTATGATTGCGGCTACATTGCATTTCTGCAACTGCCATAGAACCTGCATTACCTCTTCCTCTGCTTTGGTTAATTGTTTCATTTAACTAACTTTTTAGTTGAACACTATAACAAATATAACTAAATATTTAGTTTGAACTAATTTTTTAGTTAAAAAAATGATTTGAAGCTCTAGTACCCTTAAGCTTGTGTGAGTACCAACAAGGGGAATCCGTCCAAGCGAAGCCTGCAGTCATTTCGAACGACCGCTTGGGAGGAGAAATCGCACTAGCGGCGCAACCTAAACCTCAATTTTGTACTCAACTTCTCAAATACAAACAAAATTTGAAATATAACCTAACCAAAACCCAGCCTGTGAGACTTCTCGTCGTCCCCAAAATGGGACTCTGTCGAAGTGAAGCTTGAAGTCATTTCGAACGTATGTGAGAAATCACACAAGTAGCTAAACCAAAACATCAATTGTGTGCATAAATTTTCAGCATTGAACTATAAAAAATGTGCATTGATTAAAACCATTGTATGTGCGACTTCTCGTCGTCCCCAAAATGGGACTCTCTCGAAGTGACAACCCCAGTCATTTCGACCGTTAAGGAGAAATCTCACTAGTGGCGCAACCTGAACATCAATTATGCACTCAACTTCTCAAATACAAGCAAAATTTGAAATATACCTAACCAAAACCAAGCTTGTGCGACTTCTCAATCGTTGCCGAAAAACAACTCATGTCGAAGTGACTATCAGCTCATTTAGAATATTTGATTGTAATGACAAACTCAAGATGCATTATTGGTATTCAATTAAATAATGTGATTACTCAAGGTTTCCCATTTAGGATTAAAAGCTGAAATAAGAGAATTCTTCTTTTCCCTTCGCCACTTTTTAATTTCCTTTTCCCTCGCAATGGCATCTTTTGGGTTTTCAAAACCTTCATAATACACCAAATAAATACAGCTATATTTACCCGCAAATGATTTCTTGGAATTTTGACTATCAAAATAATGCTGGGACAACCTACGCTGAATATCGTTTGTCATCCCTACATATAGCGTTGTTCGATGTTCATTAGTGGTTATATATACAAAATGCTTGTAGAACAATTAAAAGCTCGGATTGGTGTTACCCAAATTTAGTTTTTATTTTTAAATCCATAACAGGGACTCTGTTGAAGTGACCACTACGGTCATTTCGACTGCTAAGGAGAAATCACACAGGTAGCTCAACGAAGTTTTGAAAGTTATCCGCGATGTAACTACAACTAAGAACATGAAATATAGGATACCGAAATTAAAACCCGTGCGACTTCTCGTCATCCCGAAAAAGCAACTCATGTCGAAGTGATTAACCCGATCCTATCCCCAACCATGTAACAAATCCTCCCTATCTTCGTCAAACAGGGAATTGAAAAGAATAGTATGGATATTGCATTGTTGATTGTTGGACTACTTTTAATGTTTGTTGGCGTATTGGGTAGTTTTCTTCCCGTACTTCCGGGAACCCCAATAAGCTGGGCAGGCCTACTCCTACTCTATCTTACCAAAGCCATTCCTGATGATTGGGTCTTTTTGGGGATTACCCTGGCCATTGCCGCCATAGTATTTACTTTGGATTATATTATTCCGGTTTGGGGAACCAAAAAATTTGGGGGAAGCAAATGGGGCATGATAGGCACTACCATTGGACTAGTGATTTCCTTAATATTTCCTGTTCTAGGTTTTTTAGGCATCATCGTTTGGCCCTTTTTAGGGGCATTGGTGGGCGAGCTTATGAATAAAGCAGACCAAAAAACGGCCTTAAAGGCCGCCTTTGGTTCTTTTTTAGGCTTTTTAACCGGGACCTTCCTAAAATTTATGGTCACTATAATCTATTTAGGCCTATTTATACATAAAGCCTGGGAATATAAATCGGACTTATTTCCCTTTTTTAATTGACCGGCATTTCTACATCCAGGTAACCTTCTCTTGCCACGGGCCTTTGGTAACCTCAGGTATATCTTCATCATAATAGCCCATATAGAAAAAGCCCAGACATACTTCGCCCTGGTTCAACTCAAAAAAATCGTCCATATATTTAATAAGGCCGGGAGAGCTCCAATAGCTCCCTATGCCCATCTCGGTACAACAGAGCCACATATTCTGTACTGCCATGGCCGTTGCTGCCACCTCTTCCCACTCGGGCAAACTCTCTTGGGGATCACGTTGCATACAAATGGCAATTACGACCGCAGCCTTTTTTGGATTTTGTATCAACTTTTCTACCTTGAATTGCTTTGGTCTGGGATCGGTTTCCATGTATTTTAAAGAAAGGAACAACCCCAATTTTTCTTTAGTCTCCCCTTGTAGCACCCGGAAACGCCAAGGTTCCGTTTTTTTATGGGTAGGCGCAAAGTTGGCAGCCTCCAAGACCTTCTCAATTGATTCCTTACCAATGGGCTTGTCATTATATTGTGCCGGGAAAACTGAGCGGCGCGACTTTATAATATCAAAAATCATATTCTTTTAAATTATTTTATTACAAACTAAAGTTATTAAAGGCTCCTCTATGACTCGTTTAACAACAAATTAATACAATGTCTCAAGGCAGGGTTCCTATTGTCCTCCTTCCAGCAAACAGAAAGTATAGCTTTTTGTGGAATGTTCTTTAATTCTATAAATTTAACCTTCATTTGAAAGCCGTATTGCAAGGAAGTGGGCACAATGGCAATACCTAAATTATTCTCCACCAATTTAAAAATAGTATGGGCATGTACAGATTTATGGGATACATTAGGTGTAAAACCAGCGTCTTCGCATATGCTCATTACCGTATCAAAATACAAGGGACTATAATCTTGGGCAAACAAAATAAAATTCTCTTCCGCCAATTGACCTACATCCCTAAATTCTCTTGTCAATAGTGGATATAATTCCGGCAACACTACAGAAAACGTATCGTTAAAGACTGGTTGTATATTAAGTCCTTCCGGTACCCGGGACAACCGCACAAATCCCATATCCAACTTATCCTTCAAAATGGCATTGACCTGGGCATTGTTGGACAATTCTTCCAAATTGGTCTTTATTCCAGGGAATTTTTCCTTTAGCTTAACCAACAAATTAGGAATTACCTCTTGCATGGCCGAACCCAAAAAGCCAATTCGGACTTCCCCAAAATTGCCATCCCGAATGTGCCTCAACTGCTTTTTGGTAACTTCCAAATGATTTAAGATGAACTCAATTTCACTTTTCAGATATTCTCCCGCAGCGGTAAGGGCCACTTTTTTTTTACTCCGAATAAATAGCTTTACGTTCAATATCTCTTCCATTTGCTTTATCTGTCTACTTAAGCCTGGTTGGGAAATACATAATTTTTCAGCTGCCTTTCTGTAATGCAACTCTTCGGCAACAGCTAAGAAATATTTGAAATGTCGGAGTTCTAATTGATAACCCATGGTTATTAAGTATGTAAATTAATGGTATTGGTGATTATCAAACTTAATCAATAAATTTATATTAATAAAAATAATCCCATGCCTACTTCAAAAAAAATATTTTTTTTCGGTGAAGATCATCTAACTGCAGGTAAGGCCTTGGATATTGCCAAGGGAGTGATCAAGGGAAGAATTGCAAAAAATGCGAGGAAAAAAATTATAGCCAGTTATAAAGCCGTGGCACATATAGTTGAACAAGGCCAACCTGTTTACGGCATCAACACAGGCTTTGGCCCTTTATGTACCATAAAAATTTCCAAAGCAGAAACCAAAATTCTTCAGACCAATATCCTTCAAAGTCACAGCGTAGGTGTAGGCACTCCTATTGAGACCGAAATAGCCAAATTAATGCTCATTTTAAAGGTCCATTCCTTGGCCCAAGGTTATTCTGGCATAGCGGAAACTACCTTGGACCGAATACTATGGCATATAGATAATGACGCTATTCCCATAGTGCCCTCACAAGGTTCGGTGGGCGCATCAGGTGACCTTGCCCCCTTATCCCATTTATTTTTACCGCTGATCGGTTTAGGGAAAGTGACCTATAAGGAAAAAGTGATCCACACGGCACAACTCTTAGAAGAATTGGGCCTTGAGGCTCTTGATTTGGGGCCTAAAGAGGGTCTGGCCTTAATAAACGGCACCCAGTTTATTGCTGCCCATGCCGTAAAGGTTGTGGACAAAATGCAGGCTTGCCTTACCCATGCCGATATAATTGGGGCCATGATGATCGAAGGGCTTCAAGGAAGTGTAAAACCCTTTTTTAAGGAACTGCATGAACTACGACCATTTAAAGGAAATAGTCATGTGGCGACAAGAATCCGCTTCTTATTGGAAGACTCTGAAATAATGCAAGACCATATTGATTGTGAACGGGTACAAGACCCTTATTCGCTTAGGTGCATCCCTCAAGTACACGGTGCTTCCAGAAATGCTTGGTTACATTTAAGGGAACTATTGGAGATTGAGTTAAATTCAGTTACGGACAACCCAATAATCATAAATGAGGAATTAACGATAAGTGGAGGTAATTTTCACGGACAGCCTTTGGCCATGGCTTTGGATTATGCCTGCCTGGCCGCCTCTGAGTTGGGAAATATCTCTGACCGCCGCATTTATTTAGCTTTGGAAGGCAACAGTCCGGGAGTGCCCAAACTATTGATGAAGGATACCGGAATTAATTCGGGATATATGATCCTACAATATACCACGGCGGCTTTGGCCAGTGAAAATAAAGGTTTGTGTTTCCCCGCCAGTGCCGATAGCATCCCCACTTCCTTAGGACAGGAAGACCATGTAAGTATGGGGTCTATCAGTGGCAGAAAAGCCCTGCAGGTACTTGAAAACGTCGAAAAAATATTGGCTATAGAACTCCTTACTGCAGCACAGGCCTTTGAATTTAGAAAACCTATGAAATCCGGAGTACTATTGGACGAAGTCCATAAGGAGATTCGTAAAAAAGTGGCCTTTGCCCATAAGGACAGGGTTTTTTCAGAGGATATTGAAAAAGGAATAGATATGATCAAGGACCGTAGCATTATCAGGACCGTGGAAAAAACCATGAAACGGTACAAACTGAAAATGAACAGTCCGTTTGAAATGCAATTTGAAGAATATTAGATTGCAGGTAGGAGACCTTGGCCATTGGACTTTATAATTAAGACAAAATGAAAAAATACACCCTCATAGGACCTTTTAAGCAAATCTTGACAATGGGCGGATTGCCCATTAAAGGTGCATTATTGGATCAACAATTAACTATTGTTGAAAATGGGGGCATTATAATGGTCGATGAAATAGTACATGCCGTAGGACCCTATGCGCAAATATCAGAAGAAGCGAATAACTTAAATGTTGAGAATTTACTTATCCTTTCAGATATGGTATGCATTCCTGGATTAATTGATGCCCATACCCACATTTGCTTCAGTGGCAGCCGGGCCAATGACTATGCCCTTCGCAATTCGGGTAAAACATATCTCGAAATTGCCAAGTCCGGAGGCGGAATCTGGGACACGGTTACCCAAACCAGAAAAGGCAGCACACTTGAACTTGTCAACGCAATTAAGGAAAGAGCAGAAAGACATATGAACAATGGGGTGACTACCATAGAAGTGAAAAGTGGCTACGGACTTTCGGTACAGGAGGAATTAAAAATGCTCAGAGCCATGGCCTCGGCAAGGGAAGAATGTCAATCGGACCTGATATCTACCTGTTTGGCAGCCCATATGGTTCCAAAAGATTATAATGGCACAGCAGACGACTATCTACTGGAGATAAGCACAACACTATTTCCGATTTTAAAAAAAGAAAAGTTAACACATAGGATAGATGCCTTTATAGAGGAAGGCGCCTTTTCCCCGTCCTCAATAAGCCTTTATTTTGATAGGGCCAAAGAAATGGGATTCGATATCACCGTTCATGCGGATCAATTTTCTACCGGGGGTAGTGCCGTAGCGGTACAATATAATGCGCTCAGTGCAGACCACCTGGAAGCCAGCGGGGAAAAAGAAATTCAAATGTTGGCAAAAAGCAATACCGTTGCCACGGCCTTGCCAGGAGCTTCGATCGGCTTAGGATGTAACTTTACCCCTGCTCGCAAACTCTTGGATGCAGGTGCTGCAGTGGCAATTGCCAGTGACTGGAACCCAGGATCGGCACCCATGGGTAATCTGTTGGTCCAGGCTGCCATTCTGGGCACCTTTGAAAAATTGACCAATGCAGAAGTGCTGGCAGGGATTACGTTTAGAGCTGCGGCCGCTTTGGATTTAAAAGATCGCGGCAAAATTGAAACCGGACTTATGGCCGACCTAATCGCATTTCCAACCGGCGATTATAAAGAAATACTGTACCAACAAGGTATGTTAATGCCTTCCTTGGTTTGGAAGAAAGGACGATTGGCTGTAGATGTATAAACTCTTAACAAATGAATGGAACGATGACGACCGAGAATTTCAAAGCTCATATATTACAAGGTATTCCAAAAGAATTACCAGTAAAAAAAACCTACACAGAGAATACAAATAGGGCTCCCAAACGAAGGGACATCCTTTCCATGGAAGAAAAAAAACTGGCCATCAGGAATGCTTTGCGATATTTCCCTGCAGATTGGCACGAAACCTTAGGTAAGGAATTTGCAGAGGAATTGAATACACTGGGAAGAATATACATGTACCGCTTTAAACCAAATTACCCACTGCACGCGCGACCCATAGACGCATATCCGGCAAATACCGCACAGGCGGCCAGTATTATGCTAATGATCCAAAACAATTTGGATCCCAAAGTAGCACAACATCCCGATGAGCTCATAACCTATGGTGGCAATGGGGCAGTTTTTCAGAATTGGGCGCAGTATCTAATTACGATGCAGTATTTGGCAACAATGACTGCCGAACAAACCTTGCATATTTACTCTGGGCATCCCATGGGTCTTTTCCCTTCATCCAAAGATGCACCACGAGTAGTGGTCACCAATGGAATGATGGTTCCCAACTACTCCAAACAAGAAGACTTGGAGAAATATAATGCCCTAGGCGTTACCCAATACGGGCAAATGACCGCAGGTTCTTACATGTATATTGGTCCCCAAGGAATAGTCCATGGTACTGCTATAACCGTTTTGAACGCCTTTAGGAAAGTCCTGAAAAATGACGAATCTGCCAAAGGCAAAGTATTCCTCACTTCTGGATTGGGCGGTATGAGCGGGGCCCAACCCAAAGCCGGAAATATTGCCGGTTGTATTACCATTTGCGCCGAAATAAATAAAGCGGCCGCAGAAAAAAGATACCAACAAGGTTGGGTAAACGAACTCTTGGAAGGTCTGGACCAATTAACAAAAAGAGCAAAACAGGCCATAGAACGGAATGAAACGGTTTCCTTGGCCTATATCGGCAACATTGTAGAAGTATGGGAAAAGTTTGATCAGGAAAACATATTTATCCATCTTGGATCAGACCAGACCTCCCTTCATAATCCGTGGTCCGGGGGCTATTATCCTGTAGGACTTACTTTTGAAGAATCCAATCTTCTTATGCGGGTAAAACCCGAAGAATTTAAAAAAAAGGTACAAGGCTCATTAAAAAGACAAGTGGCGGCAATTAACAAACACACGGCCAAAGGCACTTATTTTTTTGATTATGGCAATGCTTTTTTATTGGAGGCATCCAGAGCGGGTGCGGATATTATGGCAAGTAATGGCAAGGATTTTAGATATTCCTCCTATGTCCAAGACATCCTAGGCCCCATGTGTTTTGATTATGGATTCGGACCCTTTAGATGGGTTTGTACCTCCGGGGACCCCATAGACTTACAAAAATCAGATCATATTGCGTTGCGTACAATGGAAAAAATGCTGATTTCGGCTCCTCCAGAGATTCGACAGCAAATGCAGGACAACATAAAATGGATACGTGAAGCGGGATCCAATAATTTGGTGGTTGGCTCACAAGCCCGTATACTATACGCGGATGCAGAAGGACGGACCAAAATTGCCGAAGCCTTCAACAAAGCCATCAAGTCGGGCGAAATAACCTCACCTATTGTTTTGGGAAGGGATCACCATGACGTGGGCGGTACAGATTCCCCCTTTAGGGAGACCAGCAATATCTATGACGGAAGCAGATTTACGGCAGATATGGCAATCCAAAATGTAATTGGGGATAGTTTTAGAGGTGCCACTTGGGTATCTATCCACAACGGTGGTGGAGTAGGTTGGGGCGAGGTCATCAATGGAGGTTTTGGATTAGTTTTGGACGGTTCCGAAGATGCCTACAGGCGTTTAAAAAGTATGCTCTTTTACGATGTTAACAACGGTATATCCAGAAGAGGTTGGGCAAGAAACAGAGAAGCACTTTTTGCCATAAAACGGGAAATGGCACGTACTCCCGAATTAAAGGTAACCTTGCCCAATTTGGTGAAAGATGAATTGTTGGAAAATTTGTTCTCTTGATCAATTACACTTTAGGGCATTTGACCATGGCATATTTGGATTGTGCATGCTACACCAGCGTGGCAACGAATCTGGTCACAACAATTAAAGCAAAAATCTTTCCGAAATTTTATATTTTACTTGGAAAAATATATTTTTATGGACGAAACAGTCCTTATGCTGTATTTCATTAGAGATTGTTTCTCCTTTTGTTGGAACAAATAATCAATAATAAAACCATAACAAGAGTAATGATTCCCTGTCCAATTTGTAACAGTCCCAAAACCAAATTACAATACCGACTAAAATTTAATGTACATCAATGTTCAAATTGTGGTTTTCAATTTTGTCCCGATGCAACCTTCAATGAAACTTTAATTTCCGATTTAAACGAGGAAACTAGGGAGAAGGCACTTATCAACTTACGTAAGGAAAATTTTCAGCATATCATCAATTCCATCAAAAAGCAAGGCAAAACCAAAGTCCATGGTTTGGAGGTAGGTCCGGGTTATGGATGGTTTCTGGAAGTATGTAGGGATCATGATATTAGCTGTGAGGGAATTGAACCTGAAACCCGATTTAATGATCACTACCAAAAGGAAAATCTACAAGTGAAGAATGGTTTTTTCCCCCAAGATCTTTCGGAACAGCCACGGTACGATTTTATCGCCTATAATGATGTTTTGGAACATTTACCCGATTTACAGGGAATAATGAAAGCTAATTATGACTTGCTCAAATCCGATGGGCTGTTGATCATTAATTTACCTCAACAAAACGGAATAATTTATTTCATTTCAAAAATAGCCTATCGATTTGGCATAAAATCTATTTTGGAGAGAATGTGGCAATTTAATTTTCACAGTCCTCACTTGAGCTATTTTACAAAAAGTACCTTGTTTTCGCTGGCCAAGGACAACAATTTTGAACAGTTAGAGTCCTTTCCATTGAAAACAATCAATTTATCAGAAATATCAGATAGAATAGAACAGGATAATAAGCAAGGGTATCTAATGGGATTGGCAACTAAAATTGGCATATTTTTTCTATTTCCATTTTTACAAATATTCCCTGATACCCGATGTTTTGTTTTTAAAAAAGTATCGTAAAGAAAATTAATGGAATAGAATTCCGCCACGGAAACAAAGTAAATATGAATTGGTCCGAGGTTAATTTAGGTTGTTATTAAATATTAGGGAGCGGCTAGGAAGTTTGTGATCTTTCACCGCCGGAACCAAGAAAAAAATTACCAAACTAGATGATGGCAGCAATACCAAAGTTTACTAAGGCTATAAACAAGATTACCGGTTTTAACAGCAACAACTTCAACTCTTTTAAGGATCCGGTCTTTATTTTGTTAAGTACACTTTTATTGTTTGCGCTGGTACTGGCATACTCCAATCATTTCTTAAATGGCTTTCATTTTGACGACAGCCATACCATAGAAGACAACAATGCTATTAAAGAGGTAGACGTAAAAGCATTTTTCACGGATACCACCACCTTTAGTTCACTCCCTAGCAATCAGACCTACCGGCCATACACCACCCTTGAAAACGCCATAGATTTTAAACTGGGAAATGGTTTGGACCCTTTGGCATTCCATATACATATTTTTATATTCTTCATACTCACCTGTGCCGCGCTCTGTCTTTTTATAAAAAAACTATTGGATCGGCTGGAATTTTCCAATTTCAACCAGTTTTGGGGACTACTGGTCGCCTCAGCCTTTGGTTTGCTATGTGCCAATGCGGAAACGGTAAACTATATCATCCAGCGATCGGAAATTATTGCCGGATTTTATGTTTTGTTAGGATTTGTGGCATTTTTAAGCGGTGGAATATGGAGAAAATGGCATCTCTATCTCATTTTTCCATTTATTGGCTTCTTTTCCAAGGAAATGGCTTTGGTTTTTTCGCCGTTATTATTTCTTTATTTTTTGGTTTTTGAGGAAGATGTAGACCTCTTGCACTTCTATAGGGCAACCGAGTTTAAAAAATGTATCCGCTCCTTTGTCAAGGTATTTCCTTCCTTTATACTTACCGTGGCATTTTTACTGTTCTATTTCAGTATGTTACCGGACACCTTTGCCACTGGTGGACCTGATAGGTACAATTATTTGATTACCCAACCATTGGTCATGTGCCACTATATTTTGACCTATTTTATTCCATATAACCTTTCCGCCGACAGTGATTGGAAGGCCTTTGAGTCCATTTTGGACTATAGGCCCATTATAGGGATAGTATGTATAGCTCTTTTGGCTTACTTGGCCCTATGGGCATCCAATAAAAAGGAAACCAAATTATTTTCATTTGGCATATTGTGGTTTTTCATCTCGTTACTACCATCTTCTTCCGTTCTTCCTTTTGCGGAAGTATTAAACGACCACCGAAGTTTTATACCCTATATGGGCCTAACAATAGCCTTTGTTTTCGGGAGTAAATATATACTTGAAACCCATTTTCCGAAAATATTGGGCACACCTATTGGCCAGTATTCAGTGGCCCTGTTCATCATCCTTTTCTTGGCCGCCAATGCCTATGGTATTCACCAGCGAAATAAAGTATGGAAAGACGAGCGTAGTCTTTGGAAAGATGTTACCATAAAAAGCCCTGAAAATGGCCGTGGCCATATGAATTACGGACTTGCCCTCATGGCAGATGCAGATTATGCCAATGCCGAAATATCTTTCAACAAAGCCTTGGAATATGCCCCTAATTATTCCAGCATTTATACCAATCTGGGAATATTAAAAAATGCCATAGGCGAAAAGGAAAATGCAGACAAAAACTTTAATAAGGCCTTATCATTAAGTGATTCAAATCATAAAACCAAATACTTCTATGGGCGGTATTTATTTCAAAATGACCAATTTAAAAAGGCAATAGATTATTTTTCTGAGGTAAATAACATTACTCCCAATTATCTTGACACACATGACTATATCCTAAAATCTTTTCATAAGCTTATGGATTGGGAAAAAATGAAAAACTTTAGCAATGAAGTTTTGGCAAAATGGCCAGAGGATAACACAGCCAAAAAATACTTGGACATTGGCTTAAACACAAAATCCATTCTTACGGCCCTGGAAGAAGAGGTGGCCAATGCTCCAAGCCCAGAGAAATATTTAAATTTGAGTTTGCAATATTTCAACGAAAGCAACTACGAAGATTGTATAAGAGCAGCCGGTAAAGCATTGGAGTTAAAACCGGAATACCCTGATGCCTACAACAATATAGGCATAGGCCATTATTATTTACTGAATTATGACCAGGCCATTGAGGCTTACCAAAAGGCATTGGAGTTAAATCCCTCCTATCAATTGGCGAAAAACAATTTGAAAAATGCCATGGATAATAAGAAGAGTACCGCCAATGCCACCGCCAATTTATCTGATAAGGAAGTATCAAATTATTATATCAATCTTAGTCTTGAATACTACAAGAAAGAAAAATATCAGACCTGCATAGCGGCTGCGCGGAAATCAATCGCAATAGCAGCCAACGCCATTGCCTATAACAACATTTGTTCCGCCTACAACGAACTATACCAGTACCAAAAAGCAATAGACGCATGCAATGAAGCACTAAAATTAGATGCGGACTCTAAGTTGGCGAAGGGAAATTTAAGTTTCGCCAAAAAACAGGCAGGGAAATAAAATAATAAAAGGGAAAATTATTACGAACAGGGAATCCTAATTAACACGGCAGCCATGGAAATGCAGAAATATAGCTCAAATAGAATCGCAGTTGTAATTCCTTATTACAATGCCTCCAATGAAATTTTACTAGTTACATCAAAATTACCGGAATACATACAGGACGTCATAATTGTGGACGATAAAAGTCCTACCCCATTACCCAAGGAAGATTTGGAGAAACTTGTACCTTCCAAGGCAACCATATATTTTTTGGAAAATACCATAAACTTAGGGGTAGGCGGTGCTACCAAAAGAGGTTTTGAAGAGGCCATAGAAATTGGCGCAGAAATAATAATCAAGGTAGATGCAGATGATCAGATGGACCTTAGCTATATACCCAATTTACTGGACCCTTTAATTGCCAATAAGTGCGATGTTTCCAAAGGCAATAGATTTAGGGACCTAAAAGCCTTAAGAGCCATGCCCATTGTACGCAGAATTGGCAATTTAGGCCTATCATTCCTTATTAAATCAGCCACGGGTTATTGGCACAACTTTGATCCCACCAACGGATTTTTGGCCATCAAAACCGATGTTTTGAAAAAGTTGGATTTCAGCAAACTTGCCAACCGATATTATTTTGAAACCTCTCTTTTATCTCAATTCTACTTTGAAAAAGCAGCCATAAAGGATATCCCGATGCCGGCCATTTACGGGGAGGAAAAATCCAATATGAAAATTTGGAAAATGCCTTTTGTCTTCGGAGCAAGGCTTACCAGCACTTTTACAAAACGTATTGTAAAAGAATACTTTTTGTACGATTTTAATATTGGATCCGTATATCTGTTATTTGGATTCCCACTTTTTATGTTCGGTCTTATTTTTGGTATTTCAGAATGGATATATTACGCCAACATAAATACTTTTGCCCCAACAGGTACCATTATGATCGTTACCCTATCCATTATATTAGGATTCCAACTTATACTTCAAGCTATCCAATATGACATTATAAATGCGCCAAAAGCGAAGTAAAAAAGTGCCAAGTATCATAAAAAATACTTGACAACACTTGCTCGCATCAATTGGAAAAACATTAATATTGATATAGGAGTTTTCACACCATTCAATTGCTTTATTTTTTTTTGCGATATCGACCTATGATAGATATATCGGTTAATTGGGCCATCAACCTATAAAATTGAACTAGAATGCACACCTATTCCAAAACCGACCCTTTGCTCTGGACAGGCCGCAAGACCGGACACCAACTATACCTGCATGAAAAAGTGGTATTCGTAGATCTTAATTCGGATAAATTTCCCACTTATAATACACCGCCATGGGCAATTTTGGGATACGCCTGCGATGAGGGGGTTAAAAGGAACGAAGGGCGAATTGGTGCCGCGTTGGGCCCAGACTCGATCAGAAAGCAACTTGCCAAGCTGCCCAATCACCTGTCTGAAGGCACTTTATTAATTGATATAGGAACCGTTGACTGCAAAGACGGGGATTTAAAAAAAACACAAACGGTTTTGGCCCGTACCGTGACACAATTATTGATGCAAAATACTTTTCCAATTCTTATTGGAGGAGGACATGATATTGCCTTTGGCCATTACAACGGAATAAAAAAATATCTTGCAACGGAAGGCGAGGGAAAAACCATTGGCATCATCAATTTTGATGCCCATTTTGATCTTCGTCAAAACGAAACCAATGGCAATTCAGGAACTCCCTTTTATCAAATTGCCCAAGAATGTAAGTTGGACAATTCCGAATTCAAATATATGTGTCTGGGGATTCGTGAGGATGCCAATAGCAAAATTTTATTTGAAACAGCAAAGAAATTGGGGGTCTCCTATTTAGAAAAAAAGCAGTTCAATCTTTTATATTTCGATAAAATAAAGAAGGAAATAGAGGATTTTATGGCAGATGTAGACCACATCTATACAACTATTGATATGGATGGGTTTTCTTCGGCCTTCGCACCAGGTGTAAGTGCAGCTTCTCCAATGGGTTTCTCCCCAGAATTGGTTTTGGAATGCTTGAAAATAATAATTGATTCAAAAAAGTTGATAAGTCTGGATATTGCCGAAATGAATCCTAATTATGACATTGACCAACAAACGGCAAAATTGGCTGCTTCCTTAATTCATTTTGTAATCCACAACTACCAATAACATCCGAATTTTTAAAAATTTATTTAATTTCAATGATTAATAGGTATTATTCCAGCCATGATTGGTAGTATTTGCCATCGTCAATATCCATAGCTGCCTTGGTTAATTGCAAAGGCCTAAACGTATCTATCATTACCGCCAACTCCTCCGTTTTGGATTTCCCAATACTGGCTTCATAGGTCCCTGGATGTGGCCCGTGGGGAATGCCAGCCGGATGTAATGAAATATATCCCTTATCTATATTCTTACGGCTCATGAAATCGCCATCCACATAATACAATACCTCGTCGGAATCTATATTGGAATGATTATATGGAGCCGGTATGGAATGGGGGTGATAGTCGTACAAGCGCGGCACGAAGGAACAGACCACAAAGGCAGAGGTTTCAAAAGTCTGATGCACTGGCGGTGGTTGGTGCACGCGTCCTGTGATGGGCTCAAAATTATGTATGGAAAAGCCATAAGGATAATTGTACCCATCCCAACCAATCACGTCAAAAGGGTGGGAGGCATATACCAAATGGTGCAATTGTCCCTGTTTTTTTACTTTGATCACAAAATCGCCCAACTCATCATGGGTTTGTAAATTCTGAGGCAGTTTAAAATCCCGCTCACAAAATGGAGAATGTTCCAGATGCTGTCCAAACCAGTTCCTGTATCTTTTTGGCGTGTAAATAGGATGATATGATTCGGCAATCAACAACCTATTCTCCTCACTATCAAAGCTAATCTGGTATATCATTCCCCGGGGAATAATAAGATAATCCCCGTACTCGAACTTAATTTCCCCCAACATGGTTTTCAAAACTCCATTGCCCTTGTGAATAAACAACAATTCATCTGCATCCGCATTTTTATAAAAATAATCCGTCATGGATCTTTTGGGTGCTGCAAGCGAGACATGAACATCGGAATTGAACAGCATCACTGTTCTACTTTCCAAATAATCGTTAACAGGCTTCACTTCAAAACCTTTTAACAATCTAGACTTTATATTATGGGATACCATAGCTTTTGGGGAAACGTCAAAGGACTTCACCACTTCCTTTACCATGGTAGGCCTTTGCAGATGGTACATAAGAGATGACATACCGTCAAAGCCAATGGTTCCGAACAATTGTTCATAATGTAGACTGCCGTCCTTTTTCTTAAAAATGGTATGTCTTTTGGGTGGAATTTTACCTAATTTATGATACAAGGGCATAACTCTATCTTTATTAATGATACCTTACTAAAAATACGATAAAATAAGGAGTATCTAAAATTATCCGTTTTAATTAAGGAGCAGATGAACGATGGGCAAAAGAAGTGAAATATAAATGGTTCCAAAAATATTGTTGCCCCAGGGAATCCATGGGGAAAAATGAACCAAAAAAAAAGCGCCATCTCCAAGGTGGTGCAAACAAAAAAAGCCTCCCAATATGGAAAGCCTTTCATCGGTTCTTGCCGGTCCAAATTTGCATCCGGACGGTTCGACAAATACAACCTTGCCTCAATTTACATTGAGACACAACACAACTCCACAAAGATAATAAAGGTTTTTAGATTTTCACTGTTTGGAAGATCTTATTTGGACAATCAGTTCATGCCCTAATTTTAATTGGTCAGAGTACAAAATTAAATCCTGATTCTTCCAACTTCTGGTATTTTTCATAATTGAACCTATATAAAAAAGCTCCCTTTTTTGAGGTGGATTTATCCTTTTCATCCAATTTTATCAGCAAATTGAAGGACAATAATTTCTTCCTAAAATTGCGATCATCCAATTTGGTCTGATAAATGGCCTCATACAATGACTGAAGCTGCGGAATGGTGAATTTTTCCGGCAGGAGTTCAAATCCAATAGGTTTGCGTGTGGTTTTCTGCTTTAGGCGCTCCAAGGCATCGGTTATCATGATATTGTGGTCAAGGACCAAATCCGGAATATCTTCCAAAGCAAACCATTTGGCGCCATGCAATTCTACCTGCTCCCTATCATAATCGTTAATTCTTATGAGGGCGTATTGGGCAATGGAAATACATCTTGCACCTGAATCCCTGTCAACATCACTGTACACCCTTAGCTCCTCCAAAAAAATATTTTCCAAGCCTGTAAACTGAAGTAGCACACGCCTCGCAGCCTCGGAAACACTCTCCTCCTCATCCACAAAACTGCCTATCAAGGACCATTCCCCCTTAAAAGGGTCAATTCTTCTCCTAAAAACCAAAAGCTTCAATATGCCCTCGTCAAAACCAAAAACAATACAATCTGTTGCCACAAGTATTTTAGGCTGCCCAATATAAGTCCGTCTGTTCTCCAAAACCTTCATTTCATCTATAATTCACTAAAATATCAAAAATATATTTCATATCAACAAAAGCTTATATTTTATACCTCATTATCCAAATTACAAAAACAATGATGCGCGGCCATAACCAAGAACACCTTTTTTCATCCGTAAAATATCAGTAATTACCCACCACATTTAGCAGTCATTTAACATCAAATCTTCTTGATTATAAATAACTTGTAATAAAAAGATGAGAAATACAGCTATGTTCTGGGTGGCCGCCACAACGATGGTTTTAATTTCCCTGACCATCATGGCCGCAATGAACTTTCCCTTTAATTGGATTTTTTACATTACTGTTTTAGGGCAGATAATGCTTGTATACATGGTTTTTAAGGTGCTTACGGACAACTATACCACGGACAGGACATTTGAGGACTTTTATGGGGATCATCCGATAAAGCATGAAATTAGTTAGAGGTTGACACTTCCCTACCTTTTTTACTGTTAGGGGGCGTTCCCATCCCCAATTCCGGTATTACCAATAATGGTATTTGGGTGTGAAAGGCCAAACGTTTAATTACAGGTTCTCGGGTCATTTTCTCCATATAGCTGTGCTGATAATTGAGCATTGCCAATAAATGAATGTCCAATTCATTTGCAAAAACTTCCAAAGTCTGGGAAATGGAATTCAATTCTGAAATCGTATGAACATAATGTTCTACATCACCTAAATACTTCCTTAACATATTTAAATTAAATTGCTGTACTTCTGTAAGGGATTTAATCTCGTATTGTACATGTACAATCCTAATGGCCGCCTTAAAGGACTTTGCCATTTCCAACAAAGGCCTAAGTTCGGAAGTAGTATAAAAACGGTTAAAATCCGTTGCGAAAGCGATTTCCGAAGGAGTTCTAAATTTAAAATGTTGTGGAATGGCTAAAACTGGGCAGTTCTTTATCGATTTTATTATTCTTACCGTATTGCTTCCCATGAATACCTCCTCCAATCCGGATGCGCCCTTGGTTCCAGTAACCACTAAATCTATTTGATGGGTTTCTATGATATTCTTTATTTCATCTACCAAGAGACTAAAGGAGGAAATAGTTACAAATCTATGTTTGGGATTGTGATACTTTTTCTGGATCTGCTCCATTAACTGCTCCAACCCTTTTTCCGAATTGGACTTTACCACGTCCTCACAAGCTTTCCCAACGGCCCCTGTCGCCATAAACCTACTATGGGCAATGGTGGGCGTATAAGTATTTAAAATATAGAACTCGCACTCCTGATGCTTATAAAGTGAAATGGCATATTTGGTTGCATTCCAAGCATTCGGGGAAAAATCTGTAGGTAATAATATCTTTTTCAAACTGGTCTAAATTTTATAAATGCCTATTAGGAGGCAAAAACTACAGCGTAAAATTATAGGAAGTTAAAAACCTGTACTATGACATTTATCAGCTTTTGATGATGAAAGTGAATAGTTAAAATAAGCAGATATAACCGAGCTAAATAGTGGCTTACTGCGGAATTACTGCATAAAAAAGAAATAATAAAAATGAAAATTGTTCGGGTCAAGAACAATTGTTGTGTTTATGCAAATATTGTGTTTAATCTATAAAGGAAGAACTCAACCTTTTTCACACCTCTGAACTGAGATCATTGTTTATAGTTGGGTTAATAGAAAATTAAGATTAATTTGATTGGTCGTGTTTTTGATCAATAGCTTTAATTGGTGGGAATAATGCAGTAAGACCAATTATTAAATTATTCTTTCATTTTACTCAAGTGGTTTCCACATTGGGAGATGGAAGCCCTACCTTCAGGCAGGCAGGCGTCCATTAGCCCATGTTCACCCAAGTGAAAGCGGCCTAGACGGTGCGGCCGTGGAAAGTGCGTGGATTTATAGAAATTTAAAATCAGCCTAGCCATGGCTACAGCTGGCTCCTCCTAACCAGGGTACACCGTACCTTGGCTATTCGGCCCTGGTCGTTTTTTTGGCGATGTAAAAAATGAACAAAACACAAACTCCAGGATAGTTCATCCTATCATTTCTAATTTACACACAACTTTTGGGATTGATCCAATTGTTTCTTCTTGGAATATTTGATGGTTCTAGTTAAGCAGAAGACGATCATGACAACATTGAGAAATATGTTTAATTGGATCAGGACCCTTTTGCAACATCATTAAGTCCCTGTCTATTGGCTATGGCCACTTTTTTTCCAGATGCTTTTATCAATCCTAATTTTTTGAATTCAGAAATAATACGGATTGCAGATTCTGTGGCCGTCCCAACTACATTGGCTATATCTTCCCTGGATAATGTTAGGGCCAAATAGCCATTTTGATCCTCACCAAAATTTTCCTCCAAATAAATAAAAGCTTCCGCTATCCGTTGCTTCACGGTTTTTTGGGACATATTGACTATAACATCATCTGCCTCCTTTAAATCGTGGGCTATATGTCTTAGAACTTCTACCGCAAAATTGGGATTGCTGTTTAAGGTATCCAAAATAGCGTCCTTCGGAACAAAACAAACCTCCATATCATTTACTGCAATTGCACTTAAATTGGCCACTTCTTCGGTAATTACGGAACGCTGACCCAAAACGGCACCTTTAGTTGCCAATTTTACTATTTGATCTTTACCATTGGGGCTTAATTTGGATAACTTGGAAACCCCGTCCCTTACACAATATACACCATTGAGCTTATCTCCTTCCCCAAAGATGATTTCCCCTTTTTTTAAAAATTTGGTAGTTTTAGTATCTGAAACCCTCTTTAACTCCTCCTTGTTCATCGCACGTAAGGAGTTGAATTGGCGAATTATACAATTTTCACATCTGCCCATATAATTATAATTACCTGATGTGACAAATTTAAAGGTTATATCTTGGGAAAAAACTGACATTTGTCATGTTTTGGAATGGCAAACCTGGCCATCTTTGCAACCAGGTATTAAGCAAATAATCTATGGATAAAGCAACTTGCTATCATTGTGGTGACGATTGCGGGAGAACTCCCATAATTCATAATGATAAAAACTTCTGTTGTGTTGGCTGCAAAACAGTCTATGAGATTTTTGCCAATAACGACTTATCCTACTATTATGACCTACAATCCGCAGCGGGGGCCTCTCCAAAGGAAATTGAAGGTAAGTACAACTTTCTGGAATCCAAAAGCATTATAGAAAAACTTATAGAGTTCAACGATAATGGCACCCAAATTATAAATCTATATATACCTCATATACATTGTAGTTCCTGTATTTGGATATTGGAAAATTTAAATAAATTAAATACAGGCATCAACAGTTCCCAGGTAGACTTTCCTAAAAAGACGGTTAGGGTAACCTATAATTCCGACAAGATTACCCTTAAGGAATTGGTGCTCTTAATGTCCAGAATTGGATATGAACCCTACATTTCCTTAGACGACTACGACAAAAAGAAAAAAGGCATAGACCGTAGTTTATCCTATAAATTGGGTATTGCCGGATTTGCCTTTGGCAATGTCATGTTTCTTTCCTTTCCTGAATATTTTGAGGTAGGGGAATTTTGGCTGGAACAATTTAAGGGAGTTTTTAGATGGCTAATGTTCGCCTTTTCCCTACCTGTGGTATTCTATGCCGCACAGGATTATTTCATTTCAGCCTATAAGGGCTTAAGATCAAAATTTTTAAATATTGATATCCCCATTGCGCTGGGCATTTTGGTTTTATTCCTAAGAAGTACCGTCGAAATTATCTTCGATTGGGGATCTGGCTTTTTTGATAGTCTAACGGGATTGGTATTCTTTTTACTTTTAGGCAAATTCTTTCAGCAAAAAACATATTCCTACCTTTCTTTTGAACGTGATTATAAATCCTATTTCCCCATTGCGGTGACTAGAATTACAAGTAAAAACACCGAGGAGAACACTCAGGTTTATGACATAAAAAGTGGAGATAGACTCCTAATAAGAAGTGGGGAACTAATTCCTGTGGATGCTATTTTGATCAATGGAAATGCAAGAATAGATTATAGTTTTGTTACTGGCGAATCGGAACCTGTGGACAAAAAATCAGGTGATAAAGTCTATGCAGGAGGACGACAGCTGAGCAGTGCTATTGAAATTGAGACCTTAAAATCTGTTTCCCAAAGCTATCTCACCCAGCTTTGGAGCAATGCCGTTTTTCAACAGGATAAATCGGGAAGTTTTCAAACCCTGACCGATAGTATAGGCAAAAGATTTACGATTGCTGTCTTGACTATAGCCTTTGTCTCGGCATTAACATGGTTAATGATAGACCCCGGCAAAACCGTAAATGTCTTTACCGCAGTACTTATTATTGCATGCCCTTGCGCCATTGCTTTGGCCGCCCCTTTTACCTTGGGCAATATGCTGCGGATTTTTGGGCGGAATAGATTTTATTTAAGGGATACACAGACCATTGAACAATTGGCGCAGATCGATACCGCTATTTTCGACAAAACGGGCACTATTACTACTGCCGAAAAGGGACATGTATACTATGAAGGACTGGAACTGACCAGTGAAGAAGAGTCTTTGTTAAAAAACACCTTACGTTCATCCAATCACCCTTTGAGTAGAAAGCTTTATGATATTTTGGCGGAACAAAACATTGTGCCTCTGGAAGAATACGAAGAATATTTGGGACAGGGAATCAAAGGTTCAACCATTACGGATAGCGTTAAAATTGGTTCGGCCGCCTTTGTCGGCAATACGCAAACAGACAATACCGAAAACACCTCGGTACACCTTAGCTCCAACGATCAATACAAGGGATGTTTTATTTTTCAGAACCATTATCGGGATGGGGTCGAGGAAACCTTCCAAACCATGTCCTTAGATCTGGAATTGGCAATCCTATCAGGGGACAACGCTGGCGAAAAATCCAATCTTACCAAAATATTGCCAGAAGGAACTCCTTTATATTTTAATCAAAAACCGGACAGCAAGCTCCATTTCATAAAGTCGCTCCAAGATCAAAATAAAAAAGTAATGATGGTAGGTGATGGCCTAAACGATGCAGGAGCTTTGGCGCAAAGCAATGTAGGTATAGCCATATCCGAAAACGTAAATGTTTTTTCCCCCGCCTGTGATGGTATTCTGGATGCTAAAAATTTCAAATTCCTATACCAGTATATTCTAGCCTCAAGAAAAGCCATCAAGATCATAAAACTAAGTTTTGTCCTTTCTTTATTATACAATGTAGTGGGGTTATATTTTGCGGTAACCGGACAATTGGAGCCCGTTATTGCAGCCATTCTGATGCCATTGAGTTCAATCAGCATTGTGCTTTTCACTACACTTGCCACCAACAGACTGGGACGTAAGCTAGGAAAAGAATAACATACAGTTGAACGGTGGTCGGCTGAACATAGTTTATGAACAATCTTCAACAAATAAAAAGGCAACCGATTTTAAAGGGTTGCCTTTTACTTATTTAATAAGCCAATTGGTCTAGGAACGCCGCCTTACTTATTTCTGTTGCTCCAAGTATGCTACCAACGAAGCCATTTCCTCATAGCTAAGGGCATTTACCAGCCCAGATGGCATCATAGATGTTTCGAGTTCTTTTCTTTCAGCAATATCGGATTTCTTAAGTTGGGTTGCCGTTCCAACAATATTTCTTATGGTAAGATCGGTAGCGGATTCCTGAGTTACAAACCCAACATAATTATCCCCACCTTTAGTCTGTAACTGTACCGTTGAAAACCCTTGGGAAATGGAAGCATTTGGTTTCAGAATAGATTCGGCGATCTGCTCCCTGTTCATTATAGAACCTATTTGCCCCATAAACGGACCTTTCATTACTTCACCTGAAGATACGCTATGACAGGTAAAACATGCCTGTGTTTTAAATATTTCCTTGCCTTTTTCTGGATCACCCTTAATATTTTTAAGTGCAATCATAATATCCTCAATGGAAGCCTCACCAATCTGTCCTTTTTTATTTTTGATCTTTTCAAGATCTACTGCCGGCATATCTTCCTTGGGAGCGGTTATTTCCACAGTACCAAAATCATCAATTGCCAATCGGTACTTGCTGTTCAGTTCTGCATATAATTCCTTTTCTTCCTCTGATGTTTTTTCCCATTCACCTTTTAAAAAGGAACGGATTACAGGCGTATAATCCCATTCTACCGTTTTATAGTACGGGCCATGGGTATCCGGACGCGTACTCCACCACCACGAAGTATCGTAAGGTGCCTCTTTGTGATAAATGCGAGCCAAGGTATTTATGATCTTACTCTTGTAAACGGAATCATCTGTTTTTTCATAAGCCTTTATCAATCCATCCACAGCTCCAGGACTATGCATATATCTCAATGCCCACAACGCCAAATCTTTTTTATCGGTATTTAAGGCACTTACACATGCATCCACAGCATTTAAATTAACCAAGGCTTTCACAGCCAAATGTGGAACAATAATTTCCGCATTAGGTTTTGCATGAGGTCCTTCTGTACCCATTCCAGGGGCTTGAAAGGAATTTGGAACCGGTATTTCCAATAAAACATTGGCTACTTCCTTTTTGCCCAATCTTCCCAAACCAACAATTGCCGCTGCCTTTACCCGGTCAGAGTTAGATTTCAACGCATTTAAGAAAGGCTCTGTAGGCACTTTTTCAATAGTATTCAAGCGGTCCGTTAGGGCTCTTAGTGCAAATTCCTGTACTTGTGGATCTTCTGTCAAGGACACCAAGCGGTCTATTCCACCGGCACCTGCCAATTGGGCAAAGGTGAATATACTAGCGGCGCGGACTTCCAATGGTAAAGTACTATCTTCCACCAATTGCCATACTTTATCTGTCCCTTTTCCTCTTTTTATCAATTCGTATTGGGCACTTAGACGTGTCTTGGCATTATCTGCCTTTAACAAATCTACCAAACTACCGGTCCAGAAAAAATCCTCTAAATTGGGGAATGGCTCGTAATTATAGTTTTCAGGTGTAACCCTGACCACATAACCCTTATCGGGACTTCCGGAATATCCGGCACCATCCCAGGCTGAAAGATACATGGCACCAGCACCATCCACATCCACATCGGTTATTTGAGGCAGTTGTATAAACTCCTCTTCATCCTGAATAAAACTGGCTTTATTTTCAGTAAGCCTATGAAAGTACAAGTAGTTTCTACCCCAATCTGCCATCAATGGAACATTATTGTATTTTGCTGGCCAACGGTTGTCGTTCATATAGAGTGATCCGGTTCCCGAACCTCCACCTACGTCTACCAAGGCAGGAAGAATCTCTTCGGTAAAATGTTTAAAGAGAACTGGGTATCCATATTCCCCGGATTGAATCTGATGGATGAATCTTATGTTCCATCCACCACCATCGTTGGTGTTGCCCCTAGTGTAGATATTCATGAAAGGGTCAATGGCAACGTCGTAAATATTCCGCAGCCCATGGGTATACACTTCCATTTCGGTTCCATCCGGACGTACCCTAACAACTCCACCGCCCAACATGGTCAATTGTGTTCCATCGCGATCGGTAGCATTGTGGAAACCAAAATCACCTACGGCAATATATATCCATCCGTCTATTCCCATCTGAATGCCATTGGTGGCATGATCGGTTCCTCTCTCTTGTAGATATTTGGAATTGCTTAAGTTCTTTATCAAAACTTTGGAGGGACCATCGGCCACCCCATCTTTGTCCAAATCTTCAAATACCACCAAATCCATATTAAAAGCCTTTCCTGTGTCAGGAGAAAAGGTGGTGTGCAACACAAAAACCTGGTCACCTATGGCCAAAATACCACGAGGATTATCTACCTGCGCAAATACAGTGTGCGAATCCATAATGCCATCGTGATCACAATCTACCAAACGCTTTATAAACCCCTTGTTTATTTCCTTGCCTAGGGAACCCATCATATCTACCCCCACAAAGACCTCTCCGGTAGCAGCAACAGCCATACAGGCAGGACTTGGAGTTAAGTCAGGACCGGAAAATCCAGTAATTTTTAAATCCTTTGGCCAATTTAAAACCTGAGCCAAAGAATCCGATGATGGATAATTTATCGCCTCTGTACTTGTAGTACATGGGGCCTCCTCATGTTTACAACTTAAAACAATCAAACTCGAAAATAAAATAAAGCCTGCCTTTTTAAACATATTCTATGAAGTTAAAATTTATAATTTCACTCTAGATTGAAAATATAGGGTAAGGATTTCCGAATTCTCAACAGAGTTGGGCAAAACTAAAAATCTTTCACATAAATCCTTGTTTAAATTGAAAAATTCGGGCATAAAACACAATAATTTTGACTAACCCCTATTCTTCGCCATCTAACATACTCTTGAATAGAACAGATATAGCCTTTATATTTTTAAAGATTTCAAACCCGAATCACAATAAATAATTGGATATTTGAAAAGAGGGGCTGGATAAACATAATCTTGGGAGCAGAACTTACAATATTTTATCAAAAGCTGACAAATGTCATATTATTCCATAATCCCCATGTTTAGTTTTACACCCAAATTCAGGTAGGTATGAGTGTAATTTATTTATTGTTGTCATTGAGTATTGTTGTAGCCGTCATATTTTTTGCGGCTTTTATTATTGCTACAAAGAATGGTCAATATGATGATTCCTATACCCCATCCGTTCGCATGCTTTTTGAGGATGAACTCGTAAAAGATACTACTGCGGACACCAAAAAAATATCTAACCAAAAAAGTGAAAGTCAAAAATTGTAATTATGGAAGTACAACAGTTTTATTACGATAACAAAATCGTAAAAAAATTCCTTTATGCAACTATGTTTTGGGGAATTGTGGGTATGTCGGTAGGTTTATTGCTTGCCTTTATGTTTCTTTTTCCAAATTTAACCGATGGTATATCTTGGTTGAGTTTTGGCCGTTTAAGGCCATTACACACCAACGCGGTTATTTTTGCCTTTGTGGGAAATGCCATTTTTGCCGGCGTTTATTATTCTACCCAGCGTTTGTTAAAGGCGAGAATGTTCAGCGATGCCTTAAGTAATTTTAATTTCTGGGGGTGGCAAGCCATCATAGTAGCAGCAGCTATTACCCTGCCATTGGGATACTCTTCATCCAAAGAATATGCGGAACTGGAATGGCCAATAGATTTAGCCATTGCAGTAGTCTGGGTAGCCTTTGGCTGGAACCTAATCGGGACAATGTTAAAAAGAAGGCAGCGCCATTTATATGTGGCCATTTGGTTTTATCTGGCAACATTTGTAACAGTTGCAGTACTACATATCTTTAATAGTCTTGCCCTTCCCGTTAGTGCCTTAAAAAGTTATTCGGTATATGCAGGAGTGCAGGATGCCTTGGTGCAATGGTGGTATGGACACAATGCGGTGGCCTTCTTCCTCACCACACCTTTCTTGGGATTAATGTATTACTTTGTGCCCAAAGCGGCCAATAGGCCTGTATACTCCTATAGATTATCCATTGTACATTTTTGGTCCCTGATATTTATTTACATCTGGGCCGGACCGCACCACTTGTTGTATTCCACTTTACCTGAGTGGGCCCAAAATTTGGGGGTAGCCTTTTCTATAATGCTGATCGCACCGTCCTGGGGCGGTATGATCAATGGATTATTGACTTTGCGTGGAGCTTGGGATAAGGTAAGGACAGACCCGGTTTTAAAATTCATGGTAGTTGCCATTACGGGCTACGGTATGGCTACTTTTGAAGGACCAATGCTTTCCCTTAAAAATGTAAATGCCATAGCGCATTTTAGTGATTGGATCATTGCACACGTGCACGTGGGCGCCTTGGCCTGGAACGGATTCTTGACTTTCGGGATGATCTACTGGATGGTTCCAAAAATGTTCAAGACAAGATTACACTCAATACCCATGGCCAATTTTCATTTCTGGATCGGCACCTTGGGAATAATACTTTATGCCCTTCCAATGTATGTTGCCGGCTTTACCCAGGCCTTAATGTGGAAAGAGTTTAACCCGGATGGTACCCTGGCTTATGGCAACTTTCTGGAGACAGTAAATGAAATTATCCCCATGTACTGGATGCGGGCCATTGGAGGTACCATGTTCATTATTGGTGCAATAGTCATGATTTACAATGTGGTAATTACCATTAAGAACGGAACTGAAGTAGAGGATGAATTGGCCGAGGCAGCTGCCTTGACCACTGTATCCAAAAAAAGAACGGTCGGAGAAACTTTCCACACTTGGTTGGAGCGCAAACCCATTCAATTGACCATATTGGCTACCATAGCCATTTTGATCGGTGGAATTATACAAATAGTACCCACCATTCTGGTAAAATCGAATATCCCGACAATAACAAGCGTTAAACCCTATACACCTCTAGAATTGGAGGGGAGAGATCTTTATATACGGGAGGGCTGTGTTGGCTGTCATTCCCAAATGATTAGGCCTTTCCGAAGTGAGGTAGAGCGTTATGGCGAGTACTCCAAAGCTGGAGAATATGTATATGACCATCCTTTCCTTTGGGGAAGCAAACGCACAGGTCCAGATCTTATGAGGATAGGTGGTAAATATTCGGACAACTGGCATTTGAACCACATGTACGACCCACAAAGTACCTCTTCCGGCTCTATTATGCCATCCTATTCATGGTTGGTGCACAATAGACACGATAGAGGAAATATTCAGACAAAAATGGAGACCATGGTTACCTTGGGAGTACCATATTCCGAAGAGGAGATCGCAAATGCGCAACAATCCATGGATGACCAAGCTACCAAAATAGAAAAGAATTTATATTCCGACCCCGATTTTGCCAAAGGGTATGAAGAGGACAAAAAATATGCCGCCGAAAACGGGGAAGAATTTATAGATATGAGGGATAGGGAAATTGTAGCTATGATCGCCTATCTGCAACGTTTGGGTACGGACATAAAAATAAAGGAAACGGACGAAATAATTTCACAAAACAAATAAGTCATGCTAAAATTTGTAAAAGGTTATATGGAAAGTATAGAGGGCGTTGCCACCTATCCCATGATATCACTGCTTATCTTCTTTTTGTTTTTTACCATTCTTTTTTGGTGGGTATTTACTGCCTCTAAAGAACATATCAAGGAAGTAAGCGAAATACCATTAGAAATAGAAAACCAAACTAAAGAAGAATTATTATGAGAAATATGTCACCTTGGTGGATAAGAGTCCCCGTAATCTTTTTCCTAATCTTCGGATTGATGGAGTATTTTATTGACTCCGGGGACAAACCAGCATTTATTGAATACCCTATCACCCTTCTTTTCATGTTGATGGTGCTGTTCATATTGATTGGAATTGAATTGATTCTAAAATCAGTGGAAAACGTAATGTTCCAAACATTATCCCCTGAAGCCCAAAAGCGCTATTTAGAAACTAAATCGAAACAATGGGAATGGAAATGGGGTAAGGAATTCTGGGAAAAAATGACCGGAAACAAACCTATAGAGGAAGAAAAGGAAATCATCCTTGACCACAATTACGACGGTATCCGTGAACTGGACAACAATCTTCCACCTTGGTGGGTGTACATGTTCTATGCCACCATAATTTTCGGTGTGGTTTACCTCGCTCGTTTCCACGTATTCAATGACTACACCCAGAACGAGGAATATGAACAGGAAGTGGCAGAAGCCATGATTGCCATTGAAGAGTATAAAAAAACAGCCAAAGGCTTGGTTGATGCCAACACCGTGGAACTTTTGACCGAGGCCTCTGATATTAAGGCCGGGGCCACTATCTATAGTTCCAGTTGTGTAGCCTGCCATATGCCGGACGGCGGTGGAGGCATAGGCCCGAATCTTACGGACGAACACTGGATCTTGGGAGGTGGAATCAAAAACGTTTTCCATACCATTTCTGAAGGCGGTAGGGACGGCAAGGGAATGATAGCTTGGAAACAGACCCTTAAACCAGTCGAAATAGCGCAGGTGGCCAGCTTTATACTCAGTGAAATAAATGGCAAGGTCCCTGCCAATCCAAAGGCGGCAGAAGGCGAAATCTGGACCGGGGAGTAAATTATTAAAACACATTATTGAGCACATTTTAACGCATACCCAAAATTCCAATAAAGCATTACATATAAATGGTACAGGACCAGGACAATTTTAGGGATTCCATAGGAACTATAAATGAAGATGGGAAAAGGGCATGGATATTTCCAAAAAAACCCAGTGGCAAGTTTTATGAATATCGCAAGTATGTAAGTTATGTCCTATTGGCCTTTCTTATTCTGGCACCCTTTGTAAAAATAAATGGCAACCAGTTCCTAATGTTCAATGTTCTTGAAAGGCGTTTCAACATTTTTGGATTTCCTTTTTGGCCCCAGGATTTTCATCTTTTTGTAATTTCAATGATCATCGGGGTAATTTTTATAGCGCTGTTTACCGTTGCTTTTGGCCGTATTTTCTGCGGTTGGATGTGCCCCCAAACCATATTCATGGAAATGGTCTTTAGAAGGATCGAATTTTGGATCGATGGAGACCGAGGTGCCCAGATACGTCTCAGCAAACAGCCATGGAATGCCGAAAAAATTAGAAAACGAGGCCTTAAATTAATTGTTTTCTTCATTATTTCCTTTTTGATCGCCAATGTTTTTTTAGCCTATTTGATAGGAAGTGACCGCCTTATGCAATACATCACTGATGGCCCCTTACAACATGTAAGTACACTGATATCACTTTTAATTTTTACTGCGGTATTCTACTTTGTATTTGCATGGTTCAGGGAACAAGTATGTATCATAGCTTGCCCTTACGGAAGGATGCAGGGCGTACTGCTCGACAATAAATCCATTGTTGTGGCTTATGACCATAAACGTGGAGAAGCGGAAAACGGACGAAAAAAGTTTAGAAAAGGAGAGGATAGAAATGCACTCGGAAATGGGGATTGTATTGATTGTTTTCAATGTGTAAACGTCTGCCCTACTGGTATTGACATTAGAAATGGGACACAATTGGAATGCGTAAATTGTACAGCATGTATTGATGAATGCGATACCATAATGGAAAAGGTAAACCTACCCAAAGGACTTATCCGTTATGCCAGTGAGGACAATATAGAGAAAAAGTCCAAGTTTAAATTTACCCCTAGATTAAAAGGGTACACTGCAGTACTTGTGATTCTGACCGGGGTCTTGATCGGTATGTTATTTTTGAGAAATGAAGTAGAAGCTAATATCTTAAGACTTCCCGGACAACTATACGAGCACAAGGAAGGCAATATTATTAGCAATGTTTACACTTATAAATTGGTAAACAAAACCACCAAGGAAATTAACGACGTGAGTTTTAAGCTATTATCACACAAGGGAACCATCAACCTTGTCAGGAATGAACATTTTATCGTACCAGCACAGGGGTTGGCCGAAGGCACCCTATTTGTTGAAATAAATAATTCAACCTTGGAAGGTGACAAAAACAAATTAAGGATTGGGGTCTATAGTGGGGAAGCGTTAATTGAAACCGCCACAGCAAGGTTTTTAGCCCCTAGGAGCTATAAGTAAATTAAAGTAGTAGGTTGCAGACCAATAAAATAAATTGAATTTCCATTGGATTGGAAAACGTAACAAAATTTAAAAGCTATGAAAATTAATTGGGGAACCGGAATTGTACTAGCCTTCATCGGATTTATAAGTTTTATATTGTTTTTTGTTGTCCGTATGAGCATGGACAATAAGGCCAATCATGATCTGGTAACCGAGAATTACTACAGCGCTGAATTGGGGTATCAAAAGGAAATTGATGCCGAAAATAATGCCCATGCCAAAGAAGTTGACCTTACATTGGAAACAACCGAAGAAGGTTTAAGATTAGTGTTCCCAAAAAACTTGAAACTAGAAAATATTAAAGGCACAGTGTCCCTGTACAGGCCTTCCAACAAGCACTTGGATTTTGACTTACCCGTAAGTTTATCCGAAGACTATTTGCTCATACCTGACAATCGCTTGTTGGATGGTCGCTGGGACATTAAAGTACATTGGGAATACGAAGGCGAGGTCTATTTGTTCAAGAAAAAAATAACCTATCGCGACAATAAATAAGAAACGAAAGAACCACACAAAATTATGTTGTTATCTGCCTTAATTATGGGACTATTAGGAAGCTTCCACTGTGTTGGAATGTGCGGCCCTATTGCCTTTATGCTACCGGTAGACCATAACAAACCCACCAAAAAACTCCTGCAGGTTTTGCTTTACCATTTGGGCAGGCTTACTTCCTACGGTATTCTTGGTCTGGTTTTTGGATTTTTGGGAAAAGGACTTTATGTCTTTGGAATGCAACAAAGGCTTTCCATAATAATAGGGGTCATAATGATATCTATAATTCTTATTCCCTACAAAACATTTAGTAAATATAACCTCTCCAAACCTATATACTCTCTCTTGTCCAACCTAAAAAACCGACTTGGAAAAGAATTGCAAAAGAAAAGTCCCGATACATTTTTAACCATTGGCCTCCTTAATGGACTGCTTCCCTGTGGGTTGGTTTATATAGCCCTGTTTGGAAGTATTGCCACGGCCAGCCCATGGCTTGGAGCACTTTTCATGGTCTTATTTGGAATGGGAACGATCCCTTTGATGACCACTGCTGTTTACTTTGGCAGCATGTTGAAAGGCAGCGCCAAAAAATCGGTTCAACGATTGATTCCGGTTTTCGTAATCCTAATTGGGCTATTGTTTATATTAAGAGGTATGGGACTTGGAATTCCCTATATTTCTCCTGAACCGGTTATGGAGGTAGTTACCAACACTTTGGATTGCCATTAAACTCCCCTCTGCCTGTACACGAAAATCAGATTTGTAGTACTTGTAAAAATAATGTAATTTTCTAGTGTACTGGAATCCCCTTTTCTTGGACCCTTAGGGTTAATCTGGACAGTGGACTGTTGCAACCAAACCTTTAATCAACAACCAATGAAAAATGTTATACTAATCTGTTTTCTTATTTTAAATGCCAGCCTTTTATTTTCCCAAGGTGAAAAGTTAAACGTTATAGTTTTTGGAGCCCATCCTGACGATTGTGATATTGATACCGGTGGTACGGCCATTTTACTTGCCCAAATGGGCCATAATGTGAAGTTTGTATCCCTGACCAATGGTGACGCCGGTCATTATGCCATGGGCGGTGGGGAACTTGCCAAAATAAGGATTGCAGAGGCTAAAGAAGCAGGTAAAAGATTTGGGGTGGAATACACGGTATTGGACAACCATGATGGGGAATTAATGCCTACATTGGAAAATCGTCTAAAGGTAATACGGGAAATTAGAAAATGGAACGCCAACGTGGTCATTGCACCCCGACCCAATGACTACCATCCAGACCACAGGTATACGGGTGTTTTGGTACAAGATGCCGCCTATATGGTCATTGTTCCCAATGTAGCCCCGGATGTAGCACCTCTTCAAAAAAACCCAGTCTTCCTATACTCCGAAGATGGCTTTCAAAAACCTAGTCCTTTTGAACCTGATATTGCGGTAATAATTGATGATGTTTTTGATCAAAAAATTTATGCCATGTCAGCACATAAATCACAGTTCTTCGAATGGCTTCCCTGGACCGCCGGCAATTTGGAAAAAGTGCCCGAGGATGATAAAGGCAGACTGGAAATGTTGGCCAATTGGAGATCTCATGCCCCCAATGAAGTGCTCGTGAAATGCGCTGTAAAATGGTATGGCAATAAAGCTTCCAACGCCAAACATATTGAAGGATTTGAAATATGTGAGTACGGCAAACAACCCACCGATGAGGAAATAAAAATTTTATTCCCCATGCTAAAGAAATAATATAGAAGGTAGCCTTAATGATGTCTGACTAGTCCAATATCTTTTTCGCATTTTCGTTATACACCTTTTTCAAAACTTCATCACTAAGTCCCAAACCATTAAACGACCAATGATAGGAGGAAATATTCTTGTCATAAAAATGCTCATCCTCACTTTCCAAAATGCGAAATGTTAATTCGTACATTTCTGGATCATTGCCCATATCCGTACCGTATACCAATTTATCCTGATACTTTTCATAAAAACGCTTTGTATAACGGGGAACGGCGGCCGTTTCCGCAAATCTGGCCGATATATCGGCATACATATTATCATATTTACCCAATAACCTTCCAAGAATATCCAAATCATGGCTACAATTCGCAAAGTGACAGGCTATAAAAGTGGTCTTTGGATTTTCTCTAACAGCATTCTCCAAAGTTGTAATTAATTCTCCGTGGGTCAACAAGCCCTCTTTTTTAGTATCTATGCGCCATTTGTACGCGTTCATCAGCCCATCATTATGAACATCCATGGGTTCGTACATCCACATGGGATCTGCAACATGTATACTCACTGGCATACCCAATTCACCACATTTTTCCCAGAGTGGTTTCATTCTCTCATCATCCGCATGCATTCCATACGCTGGCGTGGGTTTGGAGTAAAAGAAACCAAGTCCCTTATCGCCCAACTCACCAACTCCCCTTGCTCCCATCTTATAGCATCTTTCCAATTCCTTTACAGCGCGTTTGCTCCACCCCTTTTCATTGTACCCAGTAAAATCGAAACCGCACCATAGTTCAAAACGGTCTCCATATTTGGAATAAAGGTTTACAATACTATCAAAGGACTTACCGGTTTGATAGGTAAGTATAATGGATTTAGCAACCCCAAATTTGTCCATTGTCTCTACCCATTCCATTATTTCCTGTTCGGACTTGGGATTGGGATGTGAATGAAAATCCACCACCGGAAATTTAGCTTTGGCAATTTTTGTCTTGGGAAGATTGTAAATGGATACTGGATCGTAATCCTTCAATAAAATATCTTCCTGCGCTCTAACCGTATTGGAAATAAAAACAACCGAAAAAAAAATGATGGCATAAACTTTCATATCGAGGATTTTTCAGAATTAGCTAATGTTGACAAACCCATGTCCCTCAAATATAACGATTTAAGCCATACATCGTACCACTATTTTAACACGACAAGAATCAAAAAACCAAGGTAAATAAATTGGATTCAAGGTTTCATCAACCCTAATGGTTTTCCTGAAGCAATTAAATTTTAAAAGTAATAACAGGTATTTTGGAATGGTTGGTGACATCCTCCCCTATACTACCCATAAGAAAGTGGGAAAGTCCTTTTCTGCCGTGTGTGGGCAATCCAATTAAATCGGCATTCCTACCTTCACTAAAACCAAGTATTCCCCTTTCAACAGTATAGTCATTATATATCTCGACCTCCAAACTCGCCTGCGCTAAATGTAGAAACTTATTAATTTTCTTAAAGGCATCTTTTGTGCTCAAAAAGTTATCCCCCGGAGTATTAATATTTACCAAAATCAATTCTGCAGCAAGCTTATCCGCCAATTTTTTTGCCCTGTGAAAGGCATCTAGATTTTCTTCCTCAAAATCGCAGGCAAACACAAATCTCTTTACCTCGAAACCCTCGATATGATCCTTGATTACCAGGACCGGAATATTGGAATTCCTTACCATTTTTTCGGCATTTGAACCTACAAAAATTTCTTTGATTCCATCCGTCCCCTGAGAACCCATTACAATTAGATCGGCACCGTGCTTTTCTGCTATGGCATTCACCTCACTATACACCTTGTGATGTTTAACAATTGGCGTAGTCTTGATGCCCTTTAAGTATGGTTTATCCAAAAATGTTTCAAACCTTTTTTCTGCCAGTTTTATTAAAAAAACAGCTTGTTGGTAATGCGCCTGCTCATTTGAGGAAACAAGAGCTTCCGACAATTCCAGCATATGCAGAACGAAAATCTCGGAGCCGTATTTTGTTGCAATGGACGCAGCTGTTTTTAGGGCATTTTCGGATTGTTCTGAAAAATCAACGGGTACAATAATTTTTTTCATATGATTATATTTAGTAATATTCTTAACTAAGGATAAAATAATGAGCCCGGTCCTTAGATTATCAAGTTAGGTCCTTGGCCCATTTAGATGGTCATTGAAAACAATCTAGTGTCAGGTGCTTTACGATGCAGGAACAAATCGAATGCCATACACACATTACGTACGAAGGGCCTTCCCTTTTCGGTAACACAAATGCTGTCCGATGCTATTTCCACCAACCCATCCAAAGCCATTTCCCCTAGCTTGTTCCTTACAGCATCCAATTCATTGAACCTTTCTTCCTGATTTTCCCAACTAGTTCTAAATCTGCACATTAAATTTAAGATATGCTTGCGAATAATACTGTCTTCCTTTGTTAAAATGTGTCCTCTATAGATGGGGATAATATTATTTTCAACGAGATGGCTGTACTCTTCCAGGTTTTTTACATTTTGGGCAAAGCTATCCCAACTATCACTAATACTGGAAACTCCCAAACCAATCATGACACGAGTTTTAGAAGCTGTATACCCCATAAAATTCCTATGTAAGGTTCCGTTTTCCATGGCTTTATATAGGGAATCTGTCTTTAGCGAAAAATGATCCATTCCAATTTCGGAATAACCAACCTCTCCCAACAAAGCCTTGCCCATTTCATACTGCTCCCGCTTTACCTCTGCCGTGGGCAGATCAGAATCCTTATACCCTCTTTGTCCATTTCCTTTCAACCAAGGAACATGTGCATAACTATAGAAGGCCAAACGATCGGGCATTAACTCCTTGGTCTTTAAAATTGTTTCGGCAACATCATCTATGGACTGAAAAGGTAATCCGAAAATAATATCATGCCCCACCGAAGTATATCCTATTTCCCGAGCCCATTCGGTAACATTTTTCACGTTGGCAAAAGGTTGCAACCTATGAATGGCGAGCTGAACTTTTTTATTATAATCCTGAACTCCATAACTCACTCTCCTAAAACCTACATTGTAAAGGGCTTGCAAGTGTTCTTTAGTAGTATTGTTTGGGTGTCCCTCAAAACTAAATTCATAATTCTCCGCATGGGTTGCAGACTTAAAAATACCATTGATAAGACGTGTCAAATTTTCAGGGGAAAAAAATGTCGGTGTTCCCCCTCCCAAATGAAGTTCCTTTATTCTTGGTTTAGCATCAAGCAAATCGCAATAAAGCTTCCACTCCTTTAAAACATTACTTATATAAGGATTCTCAACTTCATGTCTCTTGGTAATTCTTTTATGGCAGCCGCAAAATGTACAAAGGCTTTCACAGAAAGGTAAATGAATATATAGGCTTATACCCTCATCCCCATTACTTTTATTAAAACTATTGATCAATGTAGATTTCCATTGCTGGCCAGAAAAAGATTCCAAATCCCAATAGGGAACGGTGGGATAACTGGTATAACGGGGGCCAGGGATATTATATTTTTGAACCAAATTGGACATAAGAAGTTTTGTTTGAGATTGCAACAAAAATACCATGATGTGGTCTATTAAAATATGACACTTATCAGGTTTCGCAATCCGGAATAAATCTACGGTGTGTCTTTCAATCCATTTAAAAACCTAAATACTGTGCTTCCATTATTAAAAAGATTAGACAAGAAAGGGGAAAATCGTTAAAAACCATACAATTCAAAACTAATATTTTAAATAAAGCGTTCTAGAAGTCCCTTTATGATAAAAACTATATTTTTGTAAACTTAAAAACAACCAATTATGACGTTACTTTTAATGGCGGCCGGCAGCGGTAGCAGATATGGAAAACTTAAGCAATTCGATGATTTGGGTCCAAAGAACGAATTTCTAATGGAATTTGGCATCTATGATGCCCTCAAAAATGGTTTTGATCATATCGTTGCCATTACAAAAAAGGAAAATGTAGATTTCTTAAAGGATCACTTATCCAGTAGATTGCCGAAAAATGTAAAATTGGACGTATTGGCCCAAGAAATCTCCGATCTTCCTGAAGGAGTAAGTTTTACGGAAGACAGGGCAAAACCATGGGGTACGGCACATGCTGTTTGGACGGCAAGAAATGTAATTGACAAACCCTTTGCCATAATTAATGCGGATGATTATTACGGAAAAAATGCCTTTGAAAGTGCTGCACAATTTATCAAAAACAATGGTAAGAAAGAGACTTATGGTCTAATCGCCTATACCCTTAAAAATACCTTATCCGAACACGGATCTGTTTCAAGAGGAGTATGTAAATCCGAAGGTGGCAAACTAACCTCCATAAACGAACATACTAAAATAGAAGCCCAAGACAATGTGATCATAGATACTGATTCCGGGACCAAATTTACTGGGGAAGAATTGGTCAGCATGAACTTTTGGGTTTGCCAACCTTCTATTTTTCCATTCATTACAGATTATCTTAAAGGTTTTATTGCCAATAAAGACAATATTGCCAAAGGGGAAATTTATCTACCTTTTGCTATAAAAGAAATGATAAACCACAATTTGATTGATGTGGATGTAATTCCTTCAGCCAGTCAATGGTTCGGAGTTACTTACGCCAGCGATAAGGAAATAGCTGTTTCCGAATTACAGCGTATGACAGATGATAAAGAATATACCTCACCTCTTTGGGAGAATGCTTAGAATGGCTAATCAATGATTACAAATAAATCAGTTGAGCTCAACGAGCTTTTGGAAAATTTCTCCATAGAAAAGAAAACCTATCAGTTCCAAGGAATTAATCAGGGCTACATTAACGACACCTATTTAGTATTGGACAACAATTACCCGTTGTATATTCTGCAGCGGGTAAACCATAATGTTTTTAAGGACGTACACGGGTTAATGGGCAATATTGCCAACGCTTTCGAATATTTACAGGACCAAGACTATACTGCCATTGATCTATTAAAGACCCAATGGGCAAATTCCTATTACAAGCATGAAAAAACAGGGTATTGGAGGTTGATGACCTATATAAACAACACCACCGCCTATGACAATGCCACCGATACTGAAATTGCATTTCAGGCCGGTAAGGTGGTAGGAAAATTCCACCAACTGTTGGCAAACGCTCCATTGGACAATTATGTGGATACCATCCCCCAGTTCCATGATCTTCGATTGCGGCAAAATCAATTTGACGAATCCCTATTATCCGCGAAAAAGGAAAAATTGGAAACTTCCAAAACCGCTATAGCTTTTGCCAAGGAAACATTGGAAAAACTAAAAGTATTGGACAATTCCAAGTTGCCAGTACGAGTTTGCCACAACGATACCAAATTAAACAACATCCTTTTCTCCAAGGTAGAAAATAAGGCCCTTTGTCTAATAGACCTTGACACTATTATGAAAGGGTATTTTTATTTTGATTTTGGTGATGCCATTAGAACGGTTGCCAATACGGCAGCTGAAGATGAAAAGGATCATAGCAAAATTACTTTTGAAAAGCCATTGTTTGAAGCCTTCGTAAAGGGCTTGGAATGTAATGGCCCCTTTTTATACAAGGAAGAAATAAACCTATTGGCCTGGGGAGCAGTTTTCATGCCTTTTATTCATGGATTAAGGGCCCTAACAGACTACTTGAACGACAATATTTATTACAAGGTATCTTACGAAAACCAAAATTTGGACCGCTGCCTTAGTTTATTCGATTTTACCAATAAGGCACTTCAAGAAATAGGGTATATGACCCAAGTGGTTAAGAAGGGATTAACAGCTAAAGCTTAATATTTTTTAGGTTAAGGAAATAATTAAACCCTCTTGGTGGAATCCCTAACTATTAAACTGGTTTTAATAATCTTTGTAATATTATCGGTGTTTTTGTTGTTCTCAATCCTTTCAATGAGCACTTTAGCTGCGGTTTCGCCAATAAAGGTCCCGTGCTGACTAACCGCCGTAAGTGCAGGGGTTACGTAACGGGACAATTTGCCATTCGTAAATCCCACAACGGAAATGTCTTCAGGCACCCTATATCCCCTCGCCTTGATCAATCTCAGGACCTCTACGGCCGTTATTTCATCCAAAGCCATTATACCGTCAATAGGTTTATAATTCAACATAAAGGTCAAGAGGACCTCCAGATCGTCTTTCTTGCCAAGCCTTAGTATTAATTTGTCATCATAAGGAATATGGGCCTCTTCAAGGGCTTTCTTATATCCAGCTACCCGTAATCCACCAACGCTGGAATGATCAATTGCGGTAACCAATGCAACCGTTTTGCAACCGAGGTTTAAAAAGTATTTGGTGGTTTTATAGCCAGCCTCAAAATCATCGACTATAACTTTATCACATAAGATTTCATCAGAAACCCTATCGAACATAACCAAGGGAACATGTTCATCCAATATATTCTGAAAATGACCTAGTTGATTCTTAAACTGGGTTTCCTCTGCCATGGAAACTATTAGACCATCAACCGTACCCCCTCCTAGAAATTCTAAAGTTGCCACTTCCTTTTCATAGGACTCATCACTGATGCAGCTAAGTAAAATATATCCACGTTCGTTCGCTACTTTTTCTATCCCTGAAAACACCTGCGTAAAAAAATAATTGAGAATATTGGGTACCACTACCCCAATGGTTTTTGTCTTCTTTTGCAGTAAACTTAAGGCTACCTTATTGGGCCTATATTTATGTTGCTTGGCGTAAGTTTGAATCTTAAACTTTAACTCCTGGCTAATTTCATGGCTATCATTGATGGCCTTGGAAACCGTTGAAATGGAAACATCAAAAAATTGGGCAATCTCCTTTAAGGTTATTTTTTTCATAAATCTTAAAAATGGCCAGAATTATGGTAATGCTATCAAAGAAATCGGGTCATGCCTTTTAAACTAAAGCAATAATTAGATCCGTTAATAACTGTGTATTCATCAAAGCAAATCGTCTCTTTTAAATATTACAATATCTATTTTTCTTTAAAATTCTCTCTTATTACTGTTAAAACAGATGGTAAGTTTTCAAACACCATTTTATTCTCGAATCTAATGACCGAAAAACCTAATTCGTTCAAAAATAAAGTTCTTTTTTCATCATATTCCATAGCCGTTGGATTTTGATGTACTGCCCCATCAACCTCTACGATCAATTTGTCGGATGCCAAATAAAAATCTACAATATAGTTTCCAATACTATGCTGCTTTACAAATTTTTTATCATCAAATTGTTTTGCCCTAATATGCTTCCAAAGGAATGCCTCTGCCGGCGTAAGGTTCTTTCTTAACTCCTTTCTGGATTCAATTAGATCTTTCCTGTTATGGATACACATCTTCTTCATATTTAGCTCTTATAAAAGCTCCCCTCTTTACTAAAGAGGGGTGTCCAACGCGTTGGACGGGGAGATAAAGCGACTAAACCTAAACATTAAATTCAATACAGGTTTATCCACTAAAATATAACATCTTGATCCCTCCGTCTTCGCCAAAGCGAATCCACCTCCCTTTAAATAAAGGGAGGAGCCAAAAATTAACTAAATGACTAAATCGGCAAAATAATATTTTTACTTCAAATATAATATTTGTTGAACTAGCTAATATTGTTATATGTATTGATTGATAATATTCTCGAACAACTCCTGCTTTCCACTCTGTAATTGTAATTCTCCATTTTCTTGGGCCATTTTATACAGTGCCTCCAAATTAAGTTTCCCGTTCTCGAAGTCCTTTCCTTTTCCAGAATCGAAAGAACTATATCTTTCCGCCAACATTTTTTCATAAGCAGAGGAAGAAATAATTTTATCGGCGGTAATCAATGCCCTTGCAAAGGTATCGGCACCTCCAATATGTGCATGGAAAACATCGTCCAAATCCGTGGAGTTTCTTCTTATTTTCGCATCAAAATTTACTCCACCACCTTGCAGTCCTCCAGCTTTTAAGAAGACCAACATGGCTTCGGTAGTTTCTTGAATATTGTTAGGAAATTGGTCGGTATCCCAACCATTTTGGTAATCCCCTCTGTTGGCATCTATACTGCCCAACATTCCAGCTTTGGCTGCAACCGCCAATTCGTGCTGAAAAGTGTGCTGTGCCAAAGTAGCGTGATTTACCTCTATATTTATTTTGAAATCCTTTTCCAAGCCATATTCACGTAAGAATCCTATGGCAGTGGCAGTATCAAAATCGTATTGGTGTTTGGAAGGCTCCATAGGCTTGGGCTCTATAAAGAATGTCCCTTTAAAACCTTGGGCTCTTGCATAATCCCTTGCCATTCCCAAGAATTGGGCCATATGGTCCAATTCGCGACCCATATCAGTATTTAGAAGGGACATATAACCTTCCCTTCCTCCCCAGAAAACATAATTCTCGCCGCCTAGGGCTATGGTGGCATCCAAGGCCAATTTTATCTGCCCCCCTGCTCTTGCCACAACATTAAAATCCGGGTTGGTTGCCGCCCCGTTCATATAGCGCGGATTTGAAAAACAATTGGCCGTTCCCCAAAGTAATTTAATGCCGGAAGCCGCTTTCTTCTCCTTTAGGTAATCCGTGATTATGGATAAACGCTTTTCCGATTCAGCAAAAGTAGCCCCCTCTTGAATAAGGTCAAAATCATGGAAACAAAAATAATCAAAGCCCATTTTGCTGATAAATTCAAATGCAGCATCCGCCTTATCTTTTGCTGCCTGTACTGGATCCGATGCCTGGTCCCATGCAAAATTTTGGGTACCTGGTCCAAACGGATCTGCTCCCTGACCGCAGAATGTATGCCAATAGGCAATGGCGAACCTAAAATGTTCCCGCATCGTTTTACCAGCAACTACCTGATCTGGATTGTAATATTTAAATGCCAAAGGATTATCAGATTCCTTTCCTTCAAATTTAATATCTCCTATACCTTTAAAGTATTCCTTGTTTCCTATTATTGCCATCTCTTTGCTTTTATTATTTAATGATTAGTTCCAATTCTTTTTTCCAATTTTCATATGCCTTTTGAAAAGCACTTTTATCCTTCAAGGGTTTAAATGTCTTAACATGGTCGTTATTGGTTATATAAGTTCCAAATTTTTCAAATCCCCCATCTTGAATTCCAGCGGCACGTGCAGCGCCAATTGCCCCTGTAGTATTGTAAATTTCAATTTCCTGTGATACCAAGGTTGCTACGGTATTGGAGAAAATTTCGGACCGAAATAAATTGTCGTTTCCAGCACGCATCACCTCTATGGATATACCGTCCGATTTCAAGATCTCCATACCATAGACAAAGGAAAAGGCAATGCCTTCCAGAGCAGCCCTACAGATATGTGCCTTGTTGTGATTATTTAGATTGACGTTCACCAGTCTGGTTCCTACCTCCCTATTATTCAACATGCGCTCCGCTCCGTTGCCAAAAGGTATTAGACACACTCCGTCCGAGCCTACCGGAATTTCGGAAGCCAAAGTATTCATTTCCTCATAGGAGTCCACATCCAAGTTATTCAACAGCCAACGGTATTGAATTCCAGCGCCATTGATATTCAATAATTTGCCCACTCTTGGTTTTTTTTGGGTATAGTTGACGTGTGCAAAATTGTTCACCCTAGTGCTCTCCTTACCAGAGAGATTTTCAGTAACCGCGTATACCACCCCTGAGGTACCACCAGTTGCCGCCACCTCTCCTGGGTTAAACACATTAAGTGACAAGGCATTATTGGGTTGATCCCCCGCCCTATAAAGTATAGGAGTTCCCGGTGCCAAGCCACTTTCTTCTGCACCTTGTTTATCTATTTTGGATTGAAGGCCAAACGTATCTACAATATCAGGAATAAAAGACTTGGGAATACCATAATGCTCCAATAAAAGATCGGCCACCGAATCCTGCTTAAAATCCCACAGAATACCCTCTGATAATCCAGAAATAGTGGTATTGATAACATTTGAAAAACGATAGGCTATATAATCTCCTGGCAGCATTAATTTATCCGCCAACTGGTAGAGTTCTGGTTCGTTTTCCTTTACCCATTTTAATTTAGAGGCAGTAAAGTTTGCCGGGGAATTCAATAAATGGGCCTTACATATTTCCTCACCAATTTTGCCATAAGCTTCCCGACCTATTTCAACAGAACGACTATCGCACCAAATAATAGACTTCCGAACGGGCTCACCCTGCTTATCCACCAATACCAGACCGTGCATCTGGTAGGCAATACCAACTCCCTTAATTTGATTCTCCTTTATACCGTACTTTTGCTTAATTTTTTTTATGCCGCTACATACATATCCCCACCAATCTTTAGGGTCTTGTTCTGCCCATCCATTTTTTAGGGCGATCATTTCCATTTCCGTTTCCGGCTCCTGAACCACCCCAACACTTTTTCCTGAGGCCACCTCCACCAAGGCCACCTTAATTGAAGAGCTGCCAATATCCAAACCCAAATAATACATATGTCTCAAAATTTTATAGGATATATTACCAATATGAAAATCCTAGAAGATATAATCAAATATATTAAAATCTATATCACGGCTAGCATTTTGACTTATAGGGAGACAAAAAACGTAAGTAGGGACCAAAAAAACATTTAGAGATTTTATATTGTAATATGCTAAAAATCAATCTATTATATTCTTTTCGTAACATTACGAAACTTTCCGAAAACGCTTTCGTAGAATTAGGGAATCAAAGTCAATATTCACAAACCAATCCAACCCGACTATAGCACAACCTACCAGTAAATTCATTCCTTTTTCTTGCTTACCAGTCCTTTGGTAAACTCGTTCAATGTTTCTACCTTTTCCTCGAAGTCGCCTTTTATGGTTTTTCGGAATTCGTTTAAATTCTGCACCAGATCATCTATATTTTCTGGAATTACGTCTTCAAAAAATTGACGTAGGCGCTTGGCCGTTGTGGGCGACTTACCATTGGTGGAAATAGCTACTTTTACATTGCCCTTGGTAACGATTCCGCCCATGTAAAAATCGCAAAAAGGAGGATTATCCGCTACATTCACCAGGATATGCCTTTCCCGGCAATCGTGATACACTTGTTCGTTTACAGCAACTTTATCCGTGGTGGCAATAACCATATGTCGACCTTCCAGGTGTTTATTGCTGTACCTATCCTTGGTTATTTTTACCTGATGTTTTTTGGCAAGTTCCAAGGTTTCAGGCAAAAATTCTGGCGCCACCATTTCCACTTGGGCATGGGGGCTGGATTTAAGCATAAAAGTCAGTTTTTCCAAACCAACATTACCTCCCCCGACAATCAAAATATTGAGTTGGGATACCTTTAAAAAAACAGGGTATAATTCATTCCTTTCCATATTGCCTCTTGTTTTATACTATACTATGCACTTTACAACTATGTTTTTCCCAATAAAAAACCAATCAATTCAAAGATAAGGCACAAAATGTTAGGCCCTCTTTCATTTTGGTTAGATTTTCCAATACAGCAGGGTGTTTTTTGTTAATTCAATGGAATATTATGTTCATTTTTTTATTGCCATGTTTAAAAGTGCTAATTTCGATTTCCCTAACTTCAAACGATGTCATTACGCTTCTTTCAATTAAGAAATTAGCGACCGGCACCAGCACTATTCTAATTTATTAAATATGATCAACCAAATCAGTATTAAAAATCAAATGTTATCCCTAGTGTTACTGTTTACTTGGATCGCAAATGCACAAGAACCTGTAGATTATGTAAACCCATTGGTGGGAACGGATTCCAAACCAAGCATGTCCAACGGAAACACTTACCCGGCTATAGCCATGCCCTGGGGTATGAATTTTTGGACGCCACAAACCGGTAAAATGGGAGATGGCTGGGCATATACCTACGCAGCGGATAAACTAAGAGGGTTTAAACAAACCCATCAACCCTCGCCATGGATGAACGATTACGGCCAGTTCGCCATCATGCCACTTACCGGCAAACTACGCTTTACTGAAGACGATAGGGCTAGTTGGTTTTCGCACAAATCAGAGATTGTAAAGCCTTATTACTATAGCGTTTATTTGGCCGATCATGATATTACCACCGAAATAACGCCCACGGAAAGAGCTGCCATGTTCAGGTTTACCTTTCCTGAAAATGAACATTCCCAAATAGTTCTAGATGCTTTGGACAAGGGTTCCTATGTGAAAATTATTCCTGACGAACGTAAAATAATAGGATATACAACCAAGAACAGTGGAGGTGTCCCAGATAATTTTAAAAATTACTTTGTGATGGTCTTTGATAAGGACTTTGAAACCACCAAGACTTTTAGTGGGGAGCAACTATTGGAAGGTCTGGAGATTGAAACCGACCACGCAGGTGGCATTGTTGGTTTCAAAACAAAGAGAGGCGAAGTTGTTATTGCCAAAGTAGCCTCTTCCTTTATAAGTTATGACCAAGCCGAGTTGAATTTAAGGGAACTTGGCAACGATGATTTCAACACCATCAAAGAAAAAGGTCGGGCTTCCTGGAACAAGGAACTGGGAAGAATAAAAGTAGAAGGTGGTAACGTGGACCAATTCAGGACTTTCTATTCTTGTCTTTATCGTTCGTTATTGTTTCCAAGAAAGTTCTTTGAATATGACGTTAACGGAAAAGTGGTGCATTACAGCCCCTATAATGGAAAAGTACTTCCCGGCTATATGTTTACTGATACAGGATTTTGGGACACTTTTAGGGCCCTTTTCCCCTTTCTAAACCTGATGTACCCCGAACTTAACTCCCAGATACAGGAAGGTCTTGCCAATGCTTATAAAGAAGGTGGCTGGTTACCCGAATGGGGAAGTCCAGGCCTAAGAAATGTAATGGTGGGCAACAATTCTGCTTCCGTTGTAGCGGATGCCTACTTAAAAAATGGGGAAACCAACACCTATGACATTGCCACCTTATACGAAGCGTTGATCCATGGAGCCAATAATGCTGGACCATTGACCGCGGTAGGCAGAGCTGGGGTAGATTACTACAACAAAATTGGCTATGTACCATATGATGTAGGCATTAACGAAAATGCAGCAAGGACCTTGGAATATGCCTATGATGATTTCACCATTTATCAACTGGCAAAAGCCTTGAACAAACCAAAAAAGGAAATCAACCTTTATAAAAAAAGAAGTCTAAACTATAAAAATCTTTTCGACCCAGAAACAAAATTGATGCGCGGTAAAAACGAGAACGGTGAATTTATGGCTCCTTTTAATCCATTTAAGTGGGGAGATGCATTTACCGAAGGGAATAGTTGGCACTACACCTGGTCCGTTTTTCACGACATTCAAGGATTGGCAGATTTAATGGGAGGAAATGAAGCCTTTGCCAACAAATTGGATGAAGTATTTTCGCTTCCACCTATTTTTGATGAAAGTTACTACGGTGGGGTAATTCATGAAATCCGTGAAATGCAGGTGGCCAATATGGGCCAATATGCACATGGAAATCAACCAATTCAGCATATGCCCTATTTGTATAATTTTGCGGGACAAGCTTGGAAGACCCAATATTGGGTAAGGGAAACCATGGATCGTATGTATACTGCGGAACCAGATGGATATTGCGGGGACGAGGATAATGGACAAACCTCGGCCTGGTACGTATTTTCTGCCTTGGGATTCTATCCTGTTTGCCCAGGAACAGATCAATATGTTTTGGGCACCCCCTTGTTCCAAAAAACAACGCTTATTTTGGAAGATGGCAAGGAAATCAGCATCAACGCACCTAAAAATAGTACATCCAATAAATATGTAAATGCGCTGACTATAAACGGCAAGGTCCATTCCAAAAACTGGTTAAGCCATAAAGAGCTGATACAAGGAGCAATTTTGAATTTTGACATGACCGGAACCCCCAATAAAACTAGGGGAACCAATTCCGAGGATTTTCCATTTTCACTATCCAATGAAAAATAAGAAACACCTCCGCAAGAGGACTGAAATTAAAAGTGCCATCATAATCTGCTCGAGTTTACCAATGGGTAGGCTCGAACAGATATATTTCCTATAAATTTATTTTCGCGAATCAAAAACGGCAGCCCCTAGAAACCAATTTGTTGCTTTAGGACCGCCGCGCATATATTCGACTCCCGCAGGAAAGATAGTTTCTCGGTTACACTCTTACTTGCCCATTGCCATGGATATAATATTTGTTGGTAACCAATTGTTCCAAGCCCAATGGGCCCCTATGGTGCAGTTTATCGGTACTGATTGCCAGCTCGGCACCAACACCCATTTGCCCACCATCGGTAAATCGGGTAGAGGCATTGTGATATACAGCAGCGCTGTCTACCTGATCCATAAACCCCTTGGCCATATCATGGTTTTGGGTCATTATGGTGGCGGAATGCCCTCCAGAATATTTATTGATCTTTTGAACGGCACCGTCCAAATTCTCAACAGCCCCTATGACACACTTCATTGCCAAGAATTCTTCATACCAAATAGCTTCATTCGTAACAGTAAAACTATCTGATAGTACTTCTGCTACCTTATTATCCACCAAAACCTCAACACCATTGTTACTTAGGACGGATTTAAGTTCTTTGATTTTACCGGAATAATCATCGATATGTACATCGACCAAAATTTTATCGAGTGCGTTGCATGCCGAAATTTTATCTGTTTTAGCGTTGAGGATTACTTCCAAACTTTGCGTCCAATCCGCATCCTTATCAACATAGAGGAAATTATTGCCCCTTCCACTGACCAATACGGCACATTTGGCATGTTCCTTTACAAAGGCGATCAATCGCTCCCCTCCTCGGGGTACTATTAGATCCAGCTTTTCGGTCGGATTCCTTAAAAATTCCTGGGTTTCTCCCCTATTCATGTGAAGCAATTGAATCCAGTCATCATCCAAACCATTTTCTTCAAGTGCCAGATGCCAGCATTTTTCCAAAACAACATTACTGTGAACGGCTTCCTTTCCTCCTTTCAACAAAATTTTATTATTGGCCTTAAAGGCCAAAACAGCAGCTTCAATTGTGACATCCGGTCTAGATTCATAAATGATCATTATGGTTCCAAAAGGTGCTGTTTTATTTTCAATTTTCAATCCATTTTCAAGTACTTGTTCCGATTTTGTTTTACCCACTGGATCTTCCTGTTGAAGGACCTCTGCAATGGCGCCTATCATTCCGTCCACTTTTTTCCCATCTACAATGAGACGATCGTACATTGCCCTGTCCTCTTGATCAAAAAGATCAAGGTCTTTTTGATTAGCGGCTATAATTTCAGGTTTTTTGCTTTCCAAAATGCCCATCATGGATTGCAACACCTTATTTTTAATATCTGTTTGTAATAATTTCATTTGTAAATTTTTTGTTTGCCAATGCTATACCGAAATCTTGGTTCCTACACTCTTTCCTTCAATAATATCCAAAATAACCCTCTTTCTTTTTCCATTGGCTATATACGTCGGAATATTTTTAGAAGCGGTTTGTTTTGCGATATTAAGTTTGGAGCCCATACCGCCTCTACCTTCTGCCTCACCCTTATCTATTGTCTTTATATACTGTTCCACATTCTGGTTAATGCTTACATGTTTAATGACCTCAGTATCCTTATCATCTGGATGGCCAGTGTACAAACCTTCCGTATCCGTGAGTATAATCAATTTATCCGCCTTGGTGAGTTCCGCGACCAAACTGGCCAACTCGTCGTTGTCCGAAAACATAGAATTGGTAAGGGTTACGGCGTCATCCTCATTGGCAATAGGCACCACTCCTTCAGCCAGCAAACCTTCATAACAATTAATCATATTATCGCGATGATTCCCAGGATTAAAGTCGCGTTTCGTGGCCAATACCTGGGCACATTTCATTCCATAATCTTGAAATATGTTGTAATAGTGTCTCATCATCCTAGGTTGCCCAATGGCCGAATAAACCTGTCGTCGAGTTGCCTTATCCGTAATTTGGCTCTCGCCCATCACTTCCATTCCCGCAATTACCGATCCGGATGAGACCAATACCGACATTATATCACGTTCGTATAATTCTGCAATCTGTTGTACCAAATGATCAAGAACAGGCTTTACAATCCTATTGTCCTTATTGGTCATTACATTGGTACCAACTTTTATAACTACTCTCTGTTTATACATATTTTATTTTTCCTTTCCCAGCTCCACTGCCCGGTTAAAAGCAGAATAGGCCGCTTCTTTTATAAGTTCCTTTACATTATTATCTTCCATAGAATCCAATGCCGCCCTAGTTGTTCCTCCTTTTGATGCCACTTTTTCCATCCATGAATTGGGAGAAAGGTCGGATTGATTAAAAAGATCTACGGCCCCTTCAAATGTATGACTCACCAACATCTTGCTGTCATTTGCCGAAAACCCCATTTTTAAAGCAGCTTCCATCATGCTTTGCATAAAATAAAAAACATAGGCAGGCCCACTTCCAGATATTCCAGTGGAGGCATCTATAAACTTTTCGGAACTGACCAAAATTGATTTTCCAGTAGTGTCCAATAAATTCTCTATGGTCAATAATTCTATTCTCGATACCTCATCCGAAGCCGTATATGACGTAACCCCTTTTCCAATTTGGGCGGGTAAGTTAGGCATAGCTCTGACAACCTTTTGAATCCCGAGTCCATCTTGCATGGATCTTATGGTTACCCCTGCCATAATTGAAATCACAATTTGTCCTTCATTGACAAGGTTTTTCATCTTCCTCAATAAATCCTCACTATGGTAAGGTTTAACAGCAATAAAAATAAGATCTGCCTTAGGTACGCAATCCTCTAAATTTTCATGCACTTCAAAATGTAAAATCTTTTTTAAGGACAAGGTCTTCTCTTGGGAACTGTCCAAAATCATTAAATTTCTTTTTTTAAGTAGTTTTGATTTTGACATGGCCTCCGCGTAGGTCAATCCCATGTTCCCCGCCCCAATTACTAATACTTTCATGTATTGTTTTTAAGTTATACTTTATTTACAACCCACTAGGCACAATAACCGTGCGATTACCGGCTTATTGATATAGAGTTTAACTGTTGATATGGCAATACCATAGTTAAAACTTATACCCAAGTGCCAGCCGTTGCTATAGCTGGGATTCAAGCATTTATAATAATGGAGGGGAATTATGATTTTGGCCAACAGCAATTAATAAAGCCGTTTTGGAACCTGACAAAATGCTGTAATTGAACTGTAACGGAATAGATAACGAGCCAAACAGTGGGTTTGGCATGTTTAAAAAATCCGGACTTGTGAACGACCCAGTCCGAGATTAAACAATCAATCAATTTTTGGAATGATATTATAATCATCCCCACCTTAAAACAATGAAGAACTAAAGGTATTTAGTGTAAAAAGTAAATTTTTAACATGATGGCCTCCTCATTGAACTCATTGGAAACCCCGTGAGGAATGGATCCATCAAAATACAAAAGATCCCCTTTTTCCAAAAGAACCTTATCTTTTTTGAGCAAATAATTCACCTTCCCGCTAAGAACATAAATCAATTCATTGGCATTCGTAGAAATTGGTTTCCGATATGCTCCAGCGGACACATTAACAATATACACTCTAATACTACTATCGGAAGAGGTACTTGAGAGCAAATGGGTATATTCCAGATTAACGGAATCTTCCCGTTCTTCCTTGGTCCCCATGCCATGTTTAATCACTATATAATCTCCTGAAACGTTGGAAGACAAGTCCAATTCCGATAAATCTATGCTAAGTGTCTGCATTATTTTTAAGAGTACGGGAAGGGATGGCGTAGTTCTTAAATTTTCTATCTTGGAAATAAGCCCAGCACTAACGCCGGTTCTTTTCGCCACTTGTTGCAAGGTTAAATCTCTTTTTTGACGGGCCAATTTTAATTGCCTACCAATATTTATAAGAATATCATCCATTTAGCTACTGTTGGTCATTAACTAGCAAAGTACTAGCCACAATGTGGGTTATTATGCAAAAATAAGCAATTATTTTTGGCAAATTGGAAACATAAAGAAGATGCCCTTAAAGTAATTAGGAACATCAACTAGTTATTTCCCCATTACAGATATTTTTTTACCAATAGGAAGATCGCTTACGAAAGTAAATCCCAATAATTTTGAAGTGGTTTGCGCTATACCAGCCTAAAAAAAATTTCTCTTTATCAATCACGCCAGGCCTTTCTATCATTGGCCCCAGGACACCAACCAAGTTTAATCGCAATGTGGCTCAATGGTTCCTTATTCTGTACATTTATCACCTATAAGGGGTCCAAAACCTGGATTGGACCCCTTATAGGTGATTTTTTCTTTTTAACGGGATCCATTTGAAGGGGTATCCGTAAAGCAGTTATCGGGCTATCAATAAAATGGGCAATAAAAATCTACACTTTATCATATTTGTAACGTATTATTTAATTTGAAAAACTGTTAAAACCGCTGCATGGTCCGAAGGAAACATTATAGGGTGATAATCGATGACTTTCGATTCTATTGGAAGCAACCCATTTCCTTTGTAATATATGTAATCTATTCTGTCCCTAAGACCATATTTATCAGAAGAGGTCGCTGCCCTAGGGGTCCATGTAAACCCTGGATCAAGTAAGGGGTTGATGTGCAATTCACGATAACTATCCTTAAAACCGGCTTGGAACATTGCCTTACTTTCAGGCCATTCCACTATTTTTCCATAATGTATATCCTTGGTTGCCCTTGTCCAATCAAGGTGCGATCCCATATTAAAATCCCCGACCATAATTACTGGAGTTTCATCAGAATTTTTTAGATATGGAGTTATATTCCTTAAAATTTCCTTTATCTCTCCGTGGCGCGTCCCTTCCTCATCTGCGATTAAAGCCTTGGGGGTTTTGTTTTCTTTTATAATACTATTACTGTAGTCAGGTAAATAATGCAACCAGGTATCAAAAAATACCAATTCCTTTGAGCTACCAATATTTAATAATACCCCTCCAAAATTAAAAGGTTTAAACTCCGTAATCGTTTCTGTAATCGGATAACGACTCATAATGGATAAGTTGGAACTTATTAGATAAAAATAATACCCCAAGGCATCTGCTATTTCTTCACCAGATCCATACGTTTCTATAAGGCCTATGAGGTCTGCATTAGTAGCCTTTATAGTCTCTATTACCCGTTGCAAGCCTACCTCCTTTCCATAACGGTGTCCTCCATGCCAAATATTCCATGTTAAAACCTTTAAATGCCTGGGACCCATGACCTCTATACTTTTTTCCGTAATGGGATTAAATTGGGCATACAACTCCTTAACTGTTTCGGAATTTATGACCGTATTCCATACTTTTATCTCATCCAAATACCCATTAAAAGCATTCCATTGCCCGTTGGAGCCGTATTCCCATTTCTCATCCGACCCGCCAATAACGGTCGAATATTCCGATTCCAAACTCTCTAAGCCAGGGGTATTATAGATGCCCACATTATTCCCGTCAAAATAAATCCACACCTCATTTCGGTCCCTATCAACCGTAAAGAGGATTTGATGCCATAATCCGTCATTAATCTTTTGCCTTTCGGCCGTTGGCTGGTAATCAAATCTATTCTTGCCATCATTTAGAACCAATGCCCATGCCCCATTTTCTTTGGTATAGATTTGCCATCCTTCTTTAGTGAAATCTTCAGCAATTTTATTTCCAACAATAGGTGTTCCCATGGGTGCTTTGGGCAAGGTTTTGACCCAGATTTGAATTGAAAAGGAGGACTTTTCACTAAAATCGGGCAACTCTCCTTCTTTCAATAGTACCGGCCTTCTCAGCGAGGCATTGGCGGAAAGGTCCAGGGACTTTCCTGTTAGCCCCTCTGCAAACTGGTTTTGCTGAAGATCAACCATATAAACAGCATTATTTTTGGAAACAATTTGCTCCTCAAATCCGTGTTCGTCAAAATTCATATATAAAGTTGGTTCTTGTGACTGGGCTGTACCCAATATCATAAGTGTAATAATTGACAGGGCAATTCTTAATCCCAACCGCTGTACACTTTTAAAGAGATTGACTAAAACCCGGATAAGGCGGATTGATTCCTTTCGTTCTATGGCAGTAAATTTGTTATTCGAATTAATTAAACTACAGTTATTATTTATAAACACTTGAACCATTCTTTACTTTTTATTTTTAAAATCTAATTTTCTATTACTAATGGAGGCCGAGAGCCTTGGAGCGTCTGGATGTTTCTTTTCCGCAGGGGTCGGATGCATAAATTGACTTTCCCTTCCTTCAATTGAAATGTGGCCAGAGGGATCTAGTGTCAAAAAAGCGAAAATGGAATCCTGATACATAGCCCTACTGCCATCTGAACCGTAGTCGCCACCAACATAATAATAGGAAGCACTGTTCATCTGAAAATAATGAACGTTGTTAATATAACTGTGGTCGTCCACATGATGATGTCCGCAAAAGCAGGCAATTACTTTTTGGTAATCCGTTCTATTATTGGCATCATCTATTACCTTTCTAACGGCAAACCTACTTGGGGACGACCAACCATCCCAAATTTCGTCAAAGGCCTGATGGGAAATAATAATGGTTTGCTTATCCGTTTTTTCCAAATCCTGTTTCAGCCATTCGATCTGTTCTGGATTCACCAAACTTCTATTCGCCTGATCAATATAAAAATTGGCGTGGCCATAATCCTCGTAATTTCCATCCTTCATAATATAGTTCCCGTCCATTACCACGAAATGAAAGTCTCCTTTATCAAAGGAATAGTAATTATTCTTCATTCCAAAAAAATCCATGGCATCCTGTTTGCTTCCCTTATCCATATCATGGTTGCCCAAAACATGGTATTTCTCCCCCTTATAACTGTTCCAAAGATCTATACATTCATTTGCCTCGGGTGTTGGGTGACAAAAATCGCCCCCTTGGATTATAAAATCCAATTTACGGGAGGAGGCCTCCTTTATAAAAACTTCCAAACGTTCCAAACCGTCTGCACAAAATCCATGGTGTATATCTGTTATAAAGCCAATCTTAACAGCTTTACTTATACCCACTTCCTTTTTGGGTGCAAAAGCATATGCACCTGCAGTCCCTAGACCTATGGCCGCAGAACCCATACTTATGTTCGCAATAAATTTACGTCGTCCTTTATTTAGATTTTGCATTTTATCTTTTTTGTCATTTAACCACTTACTTTATTAGATCTGGCATCAGCACATTTTTTAAGCCAATCTTCCCCAAAGGGATCTATTTCCCCGAACCTGGCAATTTCAAATTCTGAAAAATCCAAGGGATTGGACCTACCGGCTGCCATTTCCGCAATCCCCAAGCCTACACCTCCTGCGACCGATATTCCCGCCCCGCAGCATCCAGAAGCCACCAGAAAACCTGTTGATCCAGGAACAGCTCCCAATACCAATTGGGAATCCGGGGTGTAGCCCGAAAATCCAGCCACGTAATATTTAATCCCCATATCATAGAAGGCCGGAAAAAAACGGGCTAGTCGCTCACCGTTTTCAAAAAGATCGTCCATACCTTCATCTGCACTAAAAACAAAATCTGTAATATCATTGGGAACTTCTTTAGGGGATGCCACTAACGACTTTTTTTCACGAATCCCAAAAAGCAAACTTCCTCCCTCAGGACGGGCATAAGCCTGAGCATCTGGGAGCAGTACCATTGGAGAATCTGTTGGAAAAATATCGGCGCGCTCGGTAATCCAATATTGACTTCTCACTGGTGCCATGGGAAGTCCAGACCCTATTTCCTTGGCGAGAATGGGAGCCCATACCCCAGCGGCATCTACCACAGTATCCGCATATATTTCCCCTTCAGTGGTCCTTACCCCTTTAACGTTTTTGCCTTCATGTATCAAACCCAAGACTTCAACCCCTTGTCGAATTTTTGCACCATATTTTCTAGCGCACCTAGCAAAGAATGTCCCCAACATATAAGGGTCACAATAGGCTTCATTGGGTACAAAACCTATCTTCAAAGCCTCGTCCAGCTTTAGCCAAGGGGCCTTTTGTTGTGCCTCCTCTTTGGTAATATAGTAAGCCTCTTGTTTATATTCCTTGGCAATCATCATAAGGTTCTCCAAATCCTTGACCTTGGCTTCGCTGGCTGCTACATGCATCATACCAACCACCTTAAAATCCAATGTTTCCCCAAGTTCCACTTCCATTTCCTTGGCCACTTTAAAAGTTTCAATGGTTAATGGAATATAGGATCTTTTGGACCGGACCATGGTCATTAAGGCAGCAGCTCTACTGGTAGCTGCATTGTTAAGCTCGTTGCGTTCTAACAGAACTACTTCCTTTCCTGGATTATTTTTACTGTAGTAATAAGCAATTGCACAACCAAATATACCACCACCAATTATTACTAAATCAGTCTCATGAATCGACTCACTTTTCATTGCACTCTAATTTTAATTAACCTACTAAAAATTTATAATATTCCAATAGCGGAGGATACTATAAATGCGATTTACTTTTCATTGGATTCAAAAATGGACATGGGTACTTCCCCTGTCCAGGAAAGCGGAACATTCCTACAACCAAAAAGATGCGAGATAGTCATAGCTGTATTTACTGAATTATTGGGCTCCTTCAATCTTCGACCCTTGCTTATTCCAGGACCTGTTATGGCCCAGGGCACTTCCAATTCCTGGCGTGTTATACCTCCATGGCCGCTCTCCGGTACTCCACCGTGATCCGTAAAAAACATAAAATGGGTATCCTCATAAAGTCCTTCTTCCTTAAGCTTATTTATAAATTCCCCGATATGGACATCCACTTCTTCAATAGATGTAATATATTCCGGGGACATCCAACCATGATTGTGGCCAGCGTGATCTGTATGCACAGAATAAAGAAATACCATAGTAGGGTTGGACTTGTTCCTTTTGATAAAGTCTAAGGCCCTTCCATAATTATTTTGATATCCATCATTTTCTTCAAAACTTACAACATCCAAATATCGTGGATTAAAAGAATTGATCAATTCTGCCCAATTGTAATAAAAAGCTGTTTTTACATTTGGCACGCCCTCCTTCAAAATTTTAAAAATAGATGGATAATAACCCTCGCTATCGGTTTCTACTGCCGGCAAGATTACCTTATCCAATTCCCAGCCATTACTTAATACCCCATGCTGCTCAGGGCCACTTCCTGTAAGGTGGGAAGTCCAATTGGGCAATGTTACGGATGGCATTACATTCCTTGTATTCAAGGACAATACTCCATCTGCCATTAATGCATCCAAATTGGGATGTTTTGCAGTATTATAACCATCAACGCTAATACCATCTAACCCAATTACAACCACACGTTTCGTCAATACATTAAATTCCTTGGTTTTATCTTCGACTTTACAGCCAGCCATTAGTACCATTATTGTTAAAACAACGAATAAATACTTCTTTCCCATATTGCTATTATTTTATTTAAAAATTTGATTCCACTACTACTAAACATTATTACCAAATTAGCGTCTAACGAACCTAATAATTACTGAACTAATGAAGCACATTACAGCTGTGGCCACAAAAACAATATTCTGTTCACCTCCTACATCCACTAGATATCCAATAAAAGGCTCCCCAGCTCCTGCAAACCCATAAGCAAATGTATTCATCACCCCAACTCCAGTACCGGACCTCTTAACGCCCAGCAGATCTGGGCTCAACGGCCAATAACAGGATTGAGGGCCATATACTAAAAACCCCGCCGCAAACATTAACATTAGTCCGCCAAATAAGTTTTCCTTTGGAATAAGGTATACCAATAAAATAACCAAACCGGCTAGACCCATGGATAAAGCTATTGGTTTTGATCTATTGGATTTAAAGACACGATCCGATAATTGGCCAAAGAAAATTGTTCCCATAGCCATGCCAATAGGAAGCGCTAATGCAATCCATAAATTCGTAGATTCATCCAAGGTGGTTCCCAAATAATAAAGAGGCACCCAGACCAAGAGACCGTACCTTGCCATATTCTGAAAGCCAATGGAAATACATGCCAAAATAAATTTTTTGTTCAACAAAACCACTTTGTATCGTTCAATCGAGGTTTCTTCCTCCTTTATGCCGATTAATTCGGTATCTTCCTGAAGAGCGGGAAAACCAAGTTCCTCCGGTTTGTTCCTCACTACAAAATAGAAAACGGCACATCCCAAAAAAAGCAATAGTACGGGCAATCTAAAAAGCCATCTCCAGTCCAATTCGTAGATATCCAACATTATAATGGATAATAAATAAATTAGGATGGACGAACAGCCAGCCGCAAACACATAAAATCCAAATGCCTTACCCCTTTCTCTTTCTCCCCACCAATTTGCCACAAGACGACTTCCTGGAGCCCAACCCAAAGATTGACAAAAACCATTTAAAGCCCAAAAAACTATTATCATCCAGTAGGCGGTAGCAAAACTTGTTGCCCAGTTCATGATTACCGAAAGAACGCCCCCAATAACCATCATGCGGCGGGCACCAAACTTATCGGCCAAATTGCCATTAATAAATTGTCCTATTCCATAAGCCCAAAGCATGGCCGCGCCGGCCCATCCAATATATTGCTTTGTAACGTTGAATTCTATTGATATACCTTGTATGGCCCAACCAAAATTCTGTCTACCAGTATAGTAGAACAGGTAGCAGAACATAACGGCGAAGAGCATTTTCCATTGATATTTTCGAAAATTTTCATTTTTGCGTCCAAAATAATCCATTTATAGTTGTGGATTTAACGAGACTCTGAACCAATTTTGTTTTTTTGCCTCCACAATCGCCTCACTGATATTCTCCAAACCAAATGGAGGGCTCACAAGTTCCTCAAATGGAAAGTTCATGTAATTGCGATCTAAAAAGGCAACAGCTTCCTCTAAATGCCAAGGGGCATAGTTATGCACGCCCTTTATACTAATACATTTCCTGATAATTTGTTCTGCAGTTATACTTAATTCTGAATCGGGATGTACCAATCCCACCAATATATATTCCCCTCCCGGGCGTAACAATTCAACCCCTTGTTGAATTAATTCCTTAACACCGGCAACTTCAAAAATTACATCGGCGCCGTCTCCTATCTTGTTCAAGATACATTGAGTTGCTTTAAGCGTATCCCTGGCATCTACGGGGATTGCCCCAAATTTTCTGATCAAATCAAAACGATTTTCATTGACCTCCAGACAGTAAATATTTGGAACTCCCATTTCCTTGAGCAGTGCACAGGCATAAACACCCAATAGACCACCTCCCTGAACAACAACTTTTTTAGGAAATTTTTTGGCTTGTGAAACAGCATTTACCATAGTAGCAAGTGCACAATTGGCGGGAGCAGCAATACTGTTATTTATCATTGCAGGAACCTTTACCAGGTGAGTCCCTTTTCTTATGTGGATGACAGTTGAATAACATCCATTTAGACCACTTCCCTCCGACATTGAGGCATGGCCATATTTAAAAAGTTCATTACATTTTTCGGGAAGTCCGTAATCATTACAGGCCGGACATTTTCCACAGCTATCGGCAATAGTCCATGTTACCCTATCTCCGATTTTAAAACCAGGTCGGCCACTTATGTCAATAATCTCCCCAACAGCCTCGTGCCCAAGAATACAGGGAACATCTTCTTTTCTTTTCCCTTCAATGGTATGCAGATCGGACCCACAAATGGTAGCCAAAACAATTTTCACCAACGCTTCACCAGTATTCAATTTAATTTCCTGTGCTTTTCCCTCAAAACTGAAAGGTTTCCCCACACCGTGAAAAACTTGAAATTTGGAATTAAAAAGTTTAGCTTTTAACATAATAAAAAATAGATTTGACACCGGAGGATATGGCCATTTGCGCCCTTCCAGCATTAAATGATTCTTGATGCCTTAATATAGGAGTCATGAGTGTTGGATATACATCGAATAAATTATAGACAGTCACATTATCAATATTACCAAATGATATCCAAAATATTAAACGTACCCTAAACTAATCCGAACTTTGCTGGTTCCACTTTAAAGCTGCCAACCCCCCACCGATGAAGGACATTACAACAAAAAAGTAAAATAGATTGTCCCACCCGTAATACTCGTTAATTGCCACTACTATAAAGCCCGAGAACATCTGTCCCACAGACCCCATACCATTAATGATACCAGCAGCCATTGCAGCACCTTTGGTACCACCAACATCCATAGAACCAGCCGTACAGATCAAGGAATCCGGCCCGTAAGTGGCTATCCCAATAAGGGCGATACTGATAATGGTCGCTATTTTCCCGTAAGGAACCATATAGGGATGAACTAAACAGGCAAGACCCAACCCTATCATCATTATAGCAACTGTACTAAATCGATTTGATTTAAAGATCTTATCCGAGCTATAACCCGCTAGGATGACCCCAAAAAAGCCTATCAACTCATATACCGACGACATATAACCTGCATCACTTACATCATAATGCAACGCCTTTTCCAAATATACTGGCAACCAGAAAAGAAATGCATATCTGGTCATTTTAAGGATCATATAGCAACTGGAATAGACCCAAAGGGAACTGTTCCTTAGCAACAGGCCCAATATTTTAAGCTTCTCTGCCTTGGCACCCCCTTCAAATTCATACTTATTTTCAACTATCTGAGGTAGGCCAACATCTTCCGGATTGTTTCTTGTAAACATGAGGTACAGGATGGCAATAACAAAGAGTATCAGTGAAGGAAAAATAAAACCTCTTTTCCACCCCAGCTCCGAAAGGAACTCCATATCGAAAGCAACATAAGTAGCAAAAATGGTAGCCAGAAAGCCACCAGTAACATAACAAGTGGACCACCAGGACATAACTATCCCCCGTTCCGTTCTTCTGAACCAAGGGGTCATGTTCTTTATTAACCCACTCCATCCAGTGGATTGGCCATAACCATTTGCCGCTATCAGAAAAACAATCACCCCTGCGGAAAATGTCATTCCTAGAAATAAGTTTCCTATTGCGGCTAAAAACAGTCCAAACGTGACCACCTTTCTGGGTCCAAAGGTATCCGATAGGTACCCATTTACAAATTGCCCAATGGTATATATCAAACTGTACACAAAAATTATAGAAGCGTAATCAGAGTTGTCCAGCCCCAAGTCTTTTTCCATGGAGCTCCAGGTGACCGACAAGTTTTTTCTACCGAAATAAAATCCCGCATAGGCGAGCCAAGTGAGAACAAATATTCTTTTCCTCCAATACTTCTGATCAGCTGTTAAACTCATGGTTGGACTTTACACTTAAATTAAACTTTATTAAGGATAGTAGACATTTAACAAACTATAATCTGTAATGGAGATTAAGTTTTTATAAAACCTATTTGTACAAGGTATTCCTTTAAGACCTTTAGAAAATTTTGAATATCCGTATAATCTATTTGCCCTATATTGGATATCCTGAAGGTATCATAATTATTAACCTTACCTGGGTATATGGTAAATCCTCTTTCGAAGAAAAAATCGTGCATTTCCTCAAAATCATATTTATCATTCTTAGGTTCTATAATGGAGGTGATTATTTTTGAATGATGTTCCTTATCTATTAAATATTCCAACCCCATTTCGCCTATTCCACTCAGTAATGTTTCCCAAGATTTGGCATATCTGGCATATCGTTTCTCAATAGTTTCCTCCTTGGTTTCTATTATGGCCTGTTTTAAGGCATAAAATGTTTGTACCGGTGGGGTAAACCTTGTTTGATGCGTTTTTTCGAAATAGGCGTATTGCGCATACAGGTTAAGATATAAGTTCCGCATTGGAATGGATTCTGTTTCCAACAAAGCTTTTTTACTACAAATGGCAAATCCTATTCCTGCCATTCCCTGAATATTCTTGTTGGAGCTAGCGGCCAAATAATCTATATTCATAGCTTTCATGTCTACAGGTATTGCCGCAAAACCGCTCATGGAGTCCACTATGAAGCTTATATTATAGGTAGCACATAAATTCCCCACCGCCGAAATATCATTCAACAGGCCAGTAGTGGTTTCATGATGGATCATGGCCAAATGGGTCAATCCTTTTTCGCTTTTAATTACTTCCTCCAGGGCCTTTAAATCGATTGGTGCTATGGACGATGATTCAAAAACCACGGTATCCAGTTTATAAATCTTGGTAATCTGACACATACGCTTGCCATAGGCTCCGTTGTCTATGATAAGGATACGACCATTTTCAGGGACTACCGAACTCAATATGGCCTCTACGGTTGCCGTACCCGAACCCCCGAACATAACCGTGGAGTACTCTTTGGGGTCGCCTACAAATTTGGTGATTTCAGTGGCACAATATTCCATTAAATCGCCGAACTCTTTTTCCCTAGGACAAATATCGGTAACTGCCTGAGCCAATTTTACGGAGTCCGTTGTTGTTGCAGGACCAGGGTTCAACAACACATTTCTTTTTATTTGCATGTAATATTTTTTTTCGATTAAGATTTAGACTTACTCAAATAATGATTGAAAAATTTAAATATATCCCTAGGCAATATCCCAAGGCAAGGAATAGGTCTTAACATAGGTATACCCTTTCATCGTCTCTATTACCCCTTCCTTATACCCCAGGCCGGAATCCTTAACTCCTCCAAAAGGAGTCCATTCCAGGCGATAGCTGGGCGCTTCGTTTACATTAACGGTACCCGTATCCAACTCGGTAATTACCCGTTGTATGGATGGCCAGTGATTACTTACCACACCCCCGGACAAACCATATGGAGTATCATTGGCGATATCAATAGCTTCATCCAAAGTTTTGAACCTAATAATTGGGGCAACGGGACCAAAGGTCTCTTTAGCAACTACTTCGTGGGCATTTTGCACATGATCTAAAACTGTTGGGGCATAAAGGGCACCTTCACGCTTATGTCCTGCCAATAATACTGCCCCATTATCTATTGCATTTTGGACACGTGCTTCCATTTCCATGGCAGATTCTTCAGTAATAACAGTTCCCATATCGTTTTCGGCATTATAGGGATCCCCATATTTTAAGGCTTTTACTCGAGTTGCCAATTTGGTGGCATAGGTGTCCGCAATACTTTCGTGAACTAAAATCCTTCTAATGGCCGTACAGCGTTGGGCGGAATTCTTAAAAGTTCCGGACATGGTCACTTCTACCGCCTCATCTATATCGGCATCTTCGAGAATTAACAATGCTGAACTTCCACCAAGTTCCAAAACCAATTTTTTATACCCAGCTTTGGAGGCTATTATTTTCCCCACTCTACTACCTCCTGTAAAGGAGACCATAGTAATTTCGGGATGAATGGTCATCATTTCAGCGGTTGCCTGCACGTCGGCACCATTAATAACGTTCAACATATTTGGGGGCAAACCACAATCCAAGGCCAATTGGGCGAAATAGTAGGCCGACAGAGGCGTCTTCTCAGAAGGCTTCAAAACTACCGTATTGTTGGTGGCAATGGCAGGAGCAATTTTGTGAACCACTTGGTTCATAGGGTGATTAAAGGGGGTAATACAACTAATTAGACCCAAAGGAACACGAGTAGTATATATCCTTCTAGGCTTTCCGTTTTTGGAAACATCGCAAGGAAACACTTGGGAGTCATCGTCCAATGCCTTCATAGCAGAAAAACGAAGCACATCTGAAACCCTACTGGCTTCATAACGGGTATCTTTTAAACAAAGTCCCGTTTCATCGGTAATCATTTTGCTAACCTCATCAACCCGCTCTTCAAGGGCATTGGCAATTTTATTCAATATATCATAGCGCTCATAGCGCGTAAGGGTCATCTTGGAATTTTTGGTATCCGTTAAAACCTTATCCAAGGTTTTTGTATCTATGGATGACACCCTTCCTACCTGTTTCTTGGTAAATGGATTATAAATATCGATCCATTCACCGCTTTTCACCTGTTTTCCATTGATTATACTTCCAAATTCGATCATAACAGTGTTTTAAGTGGTTTAATTAGAAAATCCGTTACTCAAAAAGTGAAACAGATCAAAGTTTCTACTGGTACCAGATGCCAATTTATCATTGTATTCAGCGTTCAATTTCTTATTGAATATCATAGGCACCTCTTGACAGTGCTCTCCACCATGCGAGCGCAAACCTTCCTTCACCTTGTCCAGTTCGTGCCAATCGGGGGTTCTGCCAATAGTAGTAGCAGAATCGGCCAATACCACCAAATCTCCTATTCGATCTCCTGGTAATTCAAATTCTTCCACAGCTTCCTTATTGGTCAGTACCTTTTCAATTCCGTCAAGGGACAACAAATATTCTTTGGCCGCCTTTAACTGTGATTTATCCTCCAAATACAGCGTACCATAGCCACCTAAGGCCCCGTGATGTACTACATAAGGATCTGTTATAGGTAAAATTACCCTTGACTTAATTTTTTGGGCATCCAGAAGTTGTTCTATAAACTGAACCTTTGGACTGCCATCCGGATTGGTCTTGGCCTGCATTCCATGGTCGGCGGTCACCCCAATAATGGCTCCCAACTTGTCCAACTCACCGAGCCAAAGGTCTATTTTTGATAAAAAATCGTTCGCATCTGCACTTCCAGGTGCATATTTATGTTGCACAAAGTCCGTTGTAGTCAGATACATTACATCAAAATGTTCCCTCTTCAACAACTTGGCTCCGGCCTCAATACAATAAACAGAAATATAGGGATCATAGATTCCAGGTCTTTCCTTGCCCATTAATCCTTGCTCAACATTTTCAATGCCGTTTTCTTGCAAAGTAGCCTGATTGGCAAATTCTGCAGAAAAACATATCCCGTCCAGATTATGGGCCAGCATCTTCCGTAATTTATCCTTGGCGGTCACAACTGCAACTTTCCTCCCATTTTTACTCAGTTCAGACAGGATAGTAGGTACTTTTAAATACTTTGGGTCGTTCATCATAACCTCTTGTTGCAGGTCTGTATCCCAATAAAAATTTCCACAAATTCCGTTTACTTTTGGGGTAACCCCAGTGACAATAGCCATGTTATTTGGGTTGGTAAAAGACGGAATAACACTTTTCACCATACCCATAGAACCTTCCTTTATAAAACGTTGCAAATTCGGCATCACTTCTTTGGCTCCTTCATAATATGGATAAGAGGTTCCATCCATACATATTCCAATAATGGTCTGCTTTTGCTTTGGGTAACTTCTGTCGTTAATGTTCATGTTTAAGAATAACTTTGCGTTGAAAATTTATTTTGCACTAAAGTACAAAAATTTTACATATAGGATAATTATTGATGTTAAAATTGTTAATTTTTACATGATTCCTGGATAAGCGATATTCCTTCCAAACCCCAATTTTCCTCAATTTTAATACACAAATGGGTCAGGGCTGTTTTTACTACGTCAACAGTACGTGGTGTATCCTTATAATCATTTACCGTTTCAATGGAAGCAACAGTTGCGTCTTTCCATTCCCCTCCAACCAAAGTTCCGTTTGCCGCTGTTGAACTGGCATCGGTTATTAATGCTCCAGAACCTTCTGTTAATTTCCAATGGCCCTTTAGACCGGTAACCATTGGATGTGTGTCATCCAAAATTTTACATTTCCAGGCATCTATAGTTTCGGTTTCCAACAAACCGTTAAAAACCCTCACTTCGGAAATGTATCCATTATACTTATAAGCATCATTGCCATCCGCGCCAATGGTAAAAGGAAACGTATTGTCTATATTTCCGATAGATGACATATCTGCACTATTCTTTAAAATACCATCAACAAATACTTTTAACAGACCGTCTCTATCAAAAGTGGCACTTACGGTATGCCATTCATTATCCGTAATTTGTCCAGCCTCAACATCTACCCTATTGGTACCATCCCCCACATTTACTTTAAAGTTTTTGGTGCCGGGTTTAAAAGAAAAAACATACCCTGGCAAGATACCACTGTCCCAATCCTTTTTGGCTATAACTCCAACATCAGAAGGTACTTTGCTACGAATTCGGCATTCAATCGAAAAATCTTGGGTAGCTCCAAAACTATAGGCCACATTATCCGGAATGGAAATACTACCATTGGATTCTAAATAAAGCTCCGTATCACTATTTAAACAATTTTCTGCTGGAGGAATCTCGACCGCTGATGTTGTTTTGGCAATTTCGTTATTTGGAATATTGTCCCCACTAACAATCATAAAGATAGTGCGTTCCTCATCTGTATCTCCCCCATGGCTTGTTCCAATACCGCCATGATCAGTGCTTACTATCACGATCCAATCTTCCTTGATATATTCTGGGCGATTTTTTAAAGCAACAATCAACTCCCCTATAGCTACATCAACCGTTTCAATTGCAGTAATATAAGCAGGATTATTGGGACTGAAACCTGAACCGTGTCCGGCGTGATCCACATCATCAAAATGAACAAATAGCGCCCTAAGGTCCTCAACACCAAGTTCTGCTACTGCCTTATTTTTGACATCCGCGCTCGTATCTGCCGTGTTTCTGGTAATATCTACAGAACCTTGAGCAATTTGGTTGTTAATTGGGTGCCACTGGGATACGGATACAGTTCGATTATCGGGATTATTTTCTTCAATTCTCTTAAAAAAATGAGGGTATCTGGTAAAATCAGATCCTGAGAAGGAGTTATCCACAACCTTATGTTTGTCCTGCCACACGCCTGTCAACATTGATGACCATCCGGGCCCACTTGATGTAATTCCTGTATTTCTGGCATCCAAAGAATAGGTGCCATTAGCCATGAGTGCATCCAAATTGGGGGTATTGGCTGCTGTTATGCCATCTGGCCTACAGCCATCTATACCAATAATCAATACTTTTTTAGACTCTGTCTTCACTTCCTCATCCACTTTTAATTCTGACGAATTATTTTCTGAACAGGACCATATTGACATTGCCATTAAACCCATCAATAATTTTACTTTTATAATTCCCATTTCACAAGTAATATATATTTTAATAAAAAGACCGTAAAATTAAAAAGGGAGAAGCATTCAAAGCCCCTCCCTTATTAAAAAACTAACTCAACTCAATTTTATACAACTAGGTTTGTACTGTGATTAATTAAACAATGCCGCAACTTCTATATCCGAAAGTGCATAATCATAGATTACCGTACCTGCAATCTTTCCTTCAAAAAACTGACCATAGTTACTTGTCCCGTCTTGGGCCAAGCGCAATGGATTACCACTTTCTGTATTGCCAACAGCCGCCATACTTGCACTGGCTACTTCCTTACCGTCCTGATACAAGGTCATATTGGCATCCCTATCAAAGGTTACCGTTAGCAGGTGCCAATCACCATCATTAAAGTTGCCATTAAAATCCGTATCTGCTTTGGTCGTTCCATCAGAAGTGGCAACACGCCAGTTGCTACCACGGAAGGCTATGGTCAACCCTTTATTGGATGAGCTGCCCCAGTCTTGATCACCAATCATAACCGGGTCACTATCAGAAGACGTTGTATTCACCCAAAATGAAATTGAATAATCGTTGTCATGTCTAAAGCCCAAATCTGCATCGCTAATTGTTGCGAACTGATCTACACCATCAAAGGTGAAAGTGGACATTTCATTCTCGCTACTAATGGTAGCGCCAGCATTGGCTACCGCTATATTCTTTACAACACCATCCTGCGTCTTCAACTGTACGCCCGTTAAGGGTGTAGAAACACCTGCAACCTGCTGAGAAGACAAAGCGTAATCATAAATAGTAATTTCTCCAATGTTACCTTCAAAGAACTGGCCATAGGCACCGGTACCATCCTGTCCTACACGAAGTGGATTTCCACTAGCTGTATTTCCAATTCCCGTCATACTTGCCGAGGCCACTGAAGCACCATCCTGATACAGCGTCATGCTACCATCACGATCAAAAGTAGTTACTATATAATGCCATTCCCCATCATTAAAGCTGCCATCATAATTGGTATCCGCTTTGGTTACACCATCTGACGTTGCCACACGCCAATTGTCTCCACGGAAAGCTATGGTCAATCCTGGATTGGAAGAGCTGCCCCAGTCCTGATCTCCTATCATTACCGGATCACTATCGGTAGAAGTAGTATTTACCCAAAACCCTATAGAATAATCACTGTCATGCCTAAAACTCAATTCAGGAACATCCAATATCTCTACTTGGTTATCCGCTCCATTAAACTCTACTATTGAGCCATAGGCAGCATCCTTTACTCTTGAAGTCACATTTTCATCAATAGCCAAAGGAATAGTTTCTCCCGTACTCTTCTTTAAATATACAAAAGTATCTATGATGGCATTTGGATCAAAAAACTTTACCTTTTTAATTTCAAATTCCACAGCACCAATAGAACCATCAGTATATAAAATTTCAAATTTAAGGGATGTTTTATCCCCTATTTCCAATAGATTAAGCTCGTCTAAACTTGATGTAAAGCTTTTGGATTTAAATTTATCCCCAAAAGACGGAAAATCTGTCAGAATTTCAAGCACAGACAAATCCGTTCCGGAGAGCACTTTAATTTCCGATGGCAACTTAGAAGTTACTATCGCCAAATCTACAGGCTGACCTTCGGCGTATGATTCTTTCTCCTTGGGGTCATATGTTAATTCTGCCAATTCCTCATCTGTATACTCCACCCCAGTTAATGGATTGGTATGATATACATAAAATTCGAAGTCTTCCAAATACCTTTCATCGGCCCATCCTTCTCCACGGTCTACTGTACAACCGATGAACAAAATGAATAGTACAAACTGAAGCGCACTGGCAACAACCTTAAAGTTCTTTATATTTTTCATTATATTAAATTTTAAATGTATTAATCCTTAAGTAGCCAGATTACTTGATCCCTGTCATCTACCTCAGCACCAAATTGCGCTCTAAGTGCCGCCCGATAATTATCCCTATTATCTGAATCTTCGGAAGTTGGATATGTCCAACGTACAGGATACTTCGTAATGCTATTTTCATCCGAAAAAATATAGGTCGGCACTCCAGTTCTTCTAGTAGTAAAAAAGGATTCCTGATTGGAATTTTCGGCGAATGCCAAATACTTCTGCTCCAAGATCCTGGTCAAACCTGCTGCCCCTGCTATATAAGGTTGCTTTGAGGTTAAATAGGTTGAAATTTCAGCCGCATCCACGCTATAAAACTCCATGGAAGCCGTAACGCCATTATTATAGTGTGCTTCTGCATCTTCAGTTATCCAACCACGCTGAGCCGCCTCTGCAATGTGCAGTTCCTGCTCCCAATAGCTCATGAAAATTCCTGGCTGACCTACATAGTTCCAATATTTATCAAAATGTGGAAATGAGAAATCACCGTCCAATTTTTTTGAGGAGTTCTCAGTTCCATTGGCAGAAATATCTGCACCGGCATAAGAATTAAAATCCGCTCGCACAGCCACCTCATCCGGGTTGGCGTCCAAGGCATCTTTGGTTGGGTCTGCCACTTTCATAAGCCTTGGATCTTCATAGTTTTTAAGCATGTCAATGTAAGTCCCGGCATACACCACTGCATCCCTGTAAACGGCTTGGTCAGGATTATAGGTCTGTCTGAAGCCATCCGCATTGGAATAAGTGAATTGAGCATTGTCCCCCAATCCTGTTAAGAGCGGATATTGTGCAGAATTACTGATGATATTTGCAAAACGCCCTTTAACATTCACATCAGCATCACTTTCCCTTTTACTTAAGGAAATCAATATCCTAATGGTATAGGCATTGATCAACCTTTGCCATTGTTTTAGATTTCCATTAAAGTAGAGGTCCCCTTCCAATATGGCTCCAGGATTATTTGTAATAAACTCACCCAACTCTTGGTTGGCTTCATCCAACCAATTTAAACTTTGAATGTAAACCGACTTTTGGGAGTCATATTTTGGAGTGGGATTATCTACCCCTTGCACTGCTTCGCTCAGTGGAACATCTCCCATCCTCCTTGTCATTTCAAGGTAAGTATATGCTTTATAAAATTTTCCCAAAATGGCATATTCGTTGGCACCGACATTTTCTCCCTCTTCAATCATTTTATCTATGTTCCTTAAGTCTCCGTAGGAAAATGACCCTCCAAAACCACTAGAAAAATTTGGCGAAAAAACATTATCGGTTGCAATCCATAGGTGATATTGCATTCTTTCATAAGTATCCCTGAAAGAAGATTCTACCCCAGGGGTTAATTGGGTGAATATTAAACTCGGCGGAACCGAATTGGGCTGATTGGGGTTTTCCCGTAAATCATCGTATTTTAAACAGCTATTGATTGCCAAAGCCAGCAGCACTAATAGCATTGTATTCCTTAACATATTTTTCATCTTAAATATTTTTAGAATTGAAAGTTTAAGTTAAATCCGTAAGATCTTTGTGAAGGCAATTGTAAATTGGTATCGCCTGTACTTACAGTATAGGTATCCAAATCTCCAAATGTGTCATCCTTGGTCCAATACAAAAGATTTCTTCCTATCAAGGAGATAGAAGCAGAATCTATAAACGTTTTTTCCAACAACTTGGATGGGAGCATATAGGTCAATGATACCTCCCTAAGTTTGGCAAAGGTCTTTTCTATTAAAACATTCTGCCATGCAGCCTTATATCCTCCGGCCCAGGTTTGATAGTCCACTTTATATGTGCTTGGCTCAAAAATCCTGGTGTCCGTTACTATATTTCCATCAGGATCATAGGTTGCCTCACCTGAAACAATGGCTACACCATCAATTTGCATGGTCTTGGCATCCCCACCATGGACATAAGCAATATTTGAAAGCTCTCTTTCTGGGTGAATTGCATCTGGATGACCACCAGCTCGCCATAAGTCCCTTTCATATCGATCGTAGGTAGACCCTCCAAAGCGACCATCTATTAAAAAATTAAGCGATAGATTTTTGTAGGTTAGTGAATTGTTTACACTTGCCGTAAAATCAGGCTGTGTATTTCCTTGATTTACAGGGAAATCAGTAATTTTAGGAAGACCATTAGACTTAATAATCAATTGACCGTCCGGCGTCCTTTCCCATTCGGAATACCAATAATCCCCTATAAGCGCGCCAACTCTTGTTCTACCTTCATTTTCCTGCGGGGTTCCATCAGGCAATGGAGGCAAAGAAATTAAGTACTCTTTAGATTTATCAAAATTAACGATCATTGACCAATTAAAATTATCGGTCTTTACTGGCATAGCATTGATGCTAAAATCCATTCCCCTTCGTTCTGTAGTCCTACCATTTAATCGGATACCATCATATCCTGAAGAAGATGAAAAAGGCTGTGTATAAATTTGTGGCCCAAATTCATTTTCGTAATAAGAGAAATCAATACCAAATCGGCCTTTGAACAACTTCATCTCAAATCCATATTCAAATGAATTTGTAAATGAGGGCTTTAAATTAGGGTTTTCCAAGGTTCCGGGATAACTGGCCGTAGGCAAATCCCTAAGTCTACCGGTACTATACGAATTAGTAGCCTCATAAATACCCAAATCTCCACCTACCTGAGCATAGGCTGATCTAAGTTTTAAATAGCTAATGGGCTCTGGTAACTCAAAAATATCGCTAAGTACTGCACTCATATATACCGATGGATAGAAAAATGTGTCATTTGCGGATGGTAGGGTGGAAGATTTATCTACCCTTCCCGTCATCCCAAAAAACAATTGATTTCTATAGGAAAAATCAATCGCAGCATAGGCACTGTATACCCCTTTATACTCTTTACTACTTGTGGGAGTTACCTGGTCAACCGAATTGTCCAAAGTAAAAATTTCAGGAATAATTAATTGGGTAGTACTCGCACTCTCGTTTTCTATCCTTAAATATCTCTGGTTGCCCCCTAAAGTTCCATTTAAACGAACTTCGTCATCAAAAAAATCATCATTATAGGAAATCAAAAAATCCGTATTGTTCTCAAAATATCGCGTAGCATTATATCTAAATCTACCTCCTCTATCCGGTATATCATAATTATATATGTCCTTGGAAATTTCCTCATTATTGGTCAGGGAATACGAATTTAAGGTTGACCGAATAGATGCACTTACCTTTTCCGAAAGTTTAAAATTTCCCTGTAGATAGGTTAGAATGTCATTCTTTGTCCACGGTTTTTTCCAATAATGTGATAGGATATATGGATTATTATATCTCCAATTCTCCACAAAATTTTGTTTGATCCCTTCTTTACCGGGAAGCCAAATATTATCACCATCAAAATTACGGACATCAAAATTGGCACCTCCCCAAATGCTTAAAAGGTAAATTGGTGAAGTTGGCCCATAAGTCCCCCTGATCCTATTGTCCGAATATTGATAATTATACTGTAGTGATCCATCTATGTTAACAGCATCAGAAAGAATCAGGTTCCCTCTTAATCTAAAGGTATTTATATCCAAACGCTGTCCTGGTGTTGAAGCTTTGGCGTATTTATAGCTATTGGAAATTACAAAACTGCCTTTATCAGAACTCGATTGTACGGTTACGTTATTGGAGGTAACCATACCCACCTCCATAAAGTTCTTCAAATTGTCATCCCCCCTGGAAATCCATGGTGTAGGTATTCGCTCACCTGTTTCTGGATCAATAGGTGAATCGAATTGCTTAACAAGCCTTCCGTCAAATTTTGGACCCCAAACAGAGTAATCAAAATCGTTAACACCTCCACCACCGGCTGCGCCAGTGCCAAACTCATATCTTCCTGTATTTCCAGGTCCATATTGTGTTTGACCATGAGGTATCCTAAGAAATCCACCTTGAAAAGTAGTTGAAGAATTAAAAGAAATCACTGTTCCATCTACTCCCTTTCCTGATTTCATGGTTATTTGAATAGCTCCATTTGCACCCAAGGAACCGTAAAGCGCGGAAGCTGCCGCACCTTTTAAAACGGTAATATTTTCAATATCATCCGAGGCAAGGTTCCAAAAATCACTGTTTGGCTGAGGTACACCGTCTACAACTATCAACGGCTTTTCACCTCTTAAATATATCTGGGGATCGGAAAAGAAATCCGAACCATTACTTGTTACAGTTACACCAGAAATTTTTCCTGTTAAGGATTCCACCACATTCGGTGCAATTGCCTTTTGCAGGGATTCACCTGTTACTTCTTGGGTGGCGTAGCCCACTCGCCTTTTTTCCTTCCTGATTCCCAAGGCAGTTACTACGACCTCCTCCAAGGCATTGCCAGCAGTCAAGACAATTTTCAGTTTGTTTTCAAGGCCTAAAACAATCTCTTTGGTCTCAAAACCCACGTAAGAAATTACCAGTGTACTTCCAGAAGCTACTTCTATACTGAAATTTCCATCAAAATCGGCAACCACCCCATTGGTAGTTCCTTTTACCAATACGGACGCCCCGGACAAGGGCAAACCATCTTCGTCCACAACGGTACCGGTGATTTGTTGTTGTACGCTTACCTCAATAAATAGTGAGGAAGTTCCCTTCGCTTCAATGTTCGAATTCAACATGTTGGCGGATAAGATCTGGGCTATTCCAACGGAAAATAACAGCCCCAATAATTTAGTTTTTCTTTTGTTCATTGTTGGTTTATTTAGTTAAATAAATCTTAATATAAATTTACTTATATGAAAACTTTCATCGCAATTTATAAAAATATTTCATATAAGTAAATTTTATTGACAAATAAAACAATTGATTTTTACTAATAGTTAAATTTATTAATATGAATTTATTAAGATTATGTTAAGGAAAATAATTAGAATCCAAGCTGGAACAAGGATTCACAATACTTGATTGAACTTGAATTACTTAGGACGAGGACTTAGAAAGAAAGGACATAACAATTTATAAACATGGGGAATCCTTAAGGGAAATAAAAAAGCTGAAGTAAAAAAATCAAACAGGCAGTACATCAAAAAAAAGTCCCTATTACATTAAAGCAAAAGGGACTTTTAATAAAATTTAAAATCGAGATTATTATTCGATCAAACCAAATACTCTAGGCAACCATAATGATAGTTCAGGCACATAGGTAAGGATCAACAATACGGTCGTCATTGCCGCCAATAAAGGCAATAAGGGCTTGATAACTTTTGTGACCGGTACTTTGGCCACACCACTACCCACAAATAGCAGTGTACCTACTGGCGGGGTACATACCCCAATACATAAATTGAGAACGATTACCATTCCAAATTGAACCGGATGCATCCCCAATGCCATTACTACAGGCAAAAATATAGGTGTGAAAATAAGTACCGCCGGGGTCATATCCATAAAGGTACCCACAACGAGTAGCGTAATATTAATAAACAGTAGTACCAACAAGGGATTCTTTACAGATTCCAATAGGAAGCCTGTCAATGATTGTGGAATGGATTCGAAAGAGAACAACCAGGACATGGCCATGGAAGTTGATATCAAAAACATAACAATAGCTGTTGTCTTGGCACTTCGAAGAAGAATAGGCCTAAAATCGGCAAACTTAAGTTCCTTGTTCACAAAGCCCAACAAAATAGCATAAACTACGGCAATGGCTGCTGCTTCCGTAGCCGTAAAAATTCCGGCAACGATACCGCCCACTACTATTACCAATAAAGTTAAACTTAAGATAGCATTTTTAAAATCAATGAACAGTTTTTTAAAGCTCACCCTTTCCTCCTTGGGCAAACCTTTTTTCCTGGCATAAAAATAGACCATCAACATAATGGCCAAGCCCACTAATATTCCCGGAATATAACCCGCAATAAACAAAGCGGCCACAGAAGCGGTTCCTCCACTGGCCAAGGCGAAAATTATTAAAACATTGCTTGGAGGTATTAAAAGCCCTGTCGTTGATGCACTTATATTTACCGCGGCACTAAATTCCCTAGGGTATCCATCCTTCGCCATTTTTTCCGTCAAGGTACTCCCTATGGCGGATGCAGCGGCTATGGCCGATCCTGATATGGCACCGAACAACATGGCAGAGATAATATTTACATACGCCATGCCCCCTGGCAAACTACCAATAAGCGATTTTGCAAAGTCGATCAAGCGGTTTGCAATACCTCCACGGTTCATTATTTCTCCGGCCAATATAAAGAATGGAATGGCCAATAAGGCAAAATTATCTATACCCGTTGTCATTCTCTGACTAACAGTGGTAGTAGCTGGCATATAGGCTATATTGATCAATAAGGTAATGGTTGTAGATATTCCGATGGCATATGCCACTGGTACACCATAAGCCAACAAGCCCATAAAACTAATAAACAATACTAGGATACTTATGGTTTCAATACTCATTGTTGTTGGCGTTAAAGGTTATTTTAATGTGATACACGGAAAAGAAAATGATCATTAGACCACAAATAGGTACAATGGCGTAAACATAGCCCAAGGGAACCAATAAAGCTGGCGACAATTGCCCCAACTTTAAGGTAGTATAAACCAAGTTTCCTCCTCCAATAACCATGATGACCAAAGCGAAAACCGCCATAACCACCTGTATTATTCTATGTCTCTTTTTTTGTTTGTCTGCTGGAAGTTTAGATAATAAAAAATCCATGGAAAGATGGCCTTCCTTTTGTCCGTTGATATAAGCAGCACCCAAAACGGTTAGCCATATCAATGAAAATCTTGCAAATTCCTCAGTAAAGGAGCTGGATTGACCCACTAAGTACCTAGAGACTACCTGCCATACCACATCGAGCACCAATAAACTAAATATAAGTACCAACAATCCTTCAATGGCCTTATTCAATATTCTGTACGTCGTTTGCATTATTGATTGTTAATTTGGTCGATTATTTTTTTCATTTTGGGATCCTCCTTCAAATCCTCCAAAATAGACTTGGTCTTTTCTACGAAGGGACTTTTATCAGGATTGTAGATTTGCACATTGGCCTTTTCCAGAATTTCCATACCTTCCTCCACAGTTTCCTGCCAATATATTTTTTGTTTTTTTACGCTATCGTCTGCGGCTTCCTGTAACCAACCTTTTTCTACATCGCTCAAAGTATCCCAAAACTTGGTACCTACCACAACAACATCCGGTACCATACTGTGCTGGTCTAGGGTATAAAATTTGCACACCTCATAGTGGTTTGAAGTTACAAAGGAAGGAACATTATTCTCCGCACCATCTACAACCCTTTGTTGTAAAGCCGTATATAGTTCACCATAGGCCATTGGGGTAGCGGACCCACCTAGGTCGTTTACCATATTAACGGCCATTTGGTCGTTCATTACCCTTATCTTTTTACCCTTTAAATCCTCTGGCGTCTTTATAAATCCATCCAAGGTATAGAAGCTTCTACTACCGGCATCATAAAAACAGAGGCCACGTAGCAAATATTCACTGCCACCTTCCAAAAGTTCCTTTCCTATAGGTCCTTCCAATACATTGAACATATGTTCGCTGTCCCTAAATAAGTAAGGAACTCCCAAAACCCTATATTCCGGTGAAAAACTGGACATGGATGCTGCACTTACCTTGGTCATGGCCACACTGCCTATTTGCAATAATTCCAAGACCTCCCTTTCTGTACCCAATTGGCCATCGGGAAATATTTTAATCTTCAACTTTCCGCCCGATTTTTCATGAAGAGCCTCTTGCATGGCCAATATTCCTTTATGGACCGGATGCGTTATTGGCAGGGAGTGGGCAAAGAATAAGGTTTTGTGATCAGTAATATCTGAACAAGAATACAAGCCCAAACATGCCAAAACGCCAATCACTACAACTAAATTTTTCATTAGGGATTTATAAACTTGCATATACATTTTATTAATTGAACGTTAACGTTAACGCAATTGTCTCTTATATTTTCTTTCCAAAACTTAAAAATACTCATTTTTTGAACTTTAGCAACTATTCCATATAATTCTGGCCATACGATTGCGTCTTCCTTAATTATCCACTCTCCCTTTTAAATATTCTTTATGTAGTTTTTATGAGCAATTCCCTGATGCCCTTTTCCAATCCGTGAAGCTCGGCCATGCCAATTGCCCTTCCAATTAAGGAATACCCGGAGTAAAACTCATCTTTCCTTTTTTTATCATCCAACAAAACATGTCCGTGATCTGGCCTGATAGGTATGGCCACCTCTCCAAGTCCACTTTGATGCCTCCTTTGTTGTTCCTTAACAATCTCCAGCATTATCTTGGGCATAGGTATGGACCCATCCAAATGGGCAGCTTCATAAAATCTACCATCTTTTTCCCTTGAAACATTTCTTAAATGTAAAAAATGAATTTGGGATCCAAAATCCACTATAATTTTAAGCAGATCATTGGATTCTACCGCACCCAAGGATCCCGAACAAAACGTTAATCCGTTGCTTGGAGACGGAGCACAATCCAAAATATATTTTAAATCCTCATAAGTAGAGGCAATGCGAGGAATTCCAAAAACAGGGAATGGTGGGTCATCGGGATGCAGGGCCATTTTTACGCCCAGCTTTTCGGCTTCTGGAATAATAGCCTTTAAAAAATATGCCAAATTTTCTCTAAGTACGGCTTTTTCTATCTTACTTACCTCCTCTAAGGTGGCCCTAAAATCGGAAAGTGGAATACCGTCCTTGGAACCGGGCATTCCTGCCAAAATAGCACCTTTTAGGCGCTCACGGCCCTCTTGGTCCAGTGTCCTATAATAATGTTCCGCCTTATTGACCAATTCATCTCCATAAACCTCAGCTGCCCTATCCCTTTGAAGGATATACAAATCAAATGCGGCAATAGCCACAGGGTCGTACAACAAGCTTAGTGCCCCGGTGGGAAGAAGATAATCCAATTGGGTACGGGTCCAATCTATCAATTGCATAAAATTATAGCAGACTACCTTAATGTTATTTTCTGCTAAATTTTGGAGGGTCTCAATATAATTCCGAATATAGATGTCCCGTTCAGGTAACCCGTATTTAATTGCCTTATGGATATTAACGCTTTCAACTACGGACCACTCCAAGCCGTTGGACTCTATTTCTTGCTTAAGTTCCCTTATTACTTGTGATGACCAAACCTCTCCAATGGGTACCTGGTGGCAGGCAGTTACAACGCCCGCAACACCTAGTTCCTTGATATCCTTTAGGCTCACTCCAAAACTGGGCCCGAACCACCTTAGTGTTCTTTTTAAATATTTCAATTATCAGCGTTATTAATAAGTTATTTCTTTGTAATAATAAGGACTTCCCGACAGTATTTGGACTACGCTCAGCATAACGCTTCTAATATTCACGGCAATCCCTCCAGATCCGAAAACACAGCCTAACCCCCGCAAAAAATCGGGGCAGGCTTCTCTACATAGGAGAACTTGATCTACGGTCGAATTATTATATTGTCATATTTTTGAATATGCAAAAATCATACCCCTGAGAAGGAACTAAAACCTCCGTCGATATCATAAATGGTACCAGTCACAAAAGAAGAGGCGTCACTGAGCAGATAATGTACCATTCCGTTAAGTTCGGAGGCGTCTCCAAAACGACCCATAGGAGTATTGGTAATGATCTTTTCTCCCCTGTCCGTAAAGGACCCGTCCTCATTGGTCAACAGTCTTCTATTCTGATTTCCGATAAAAAATCCGGGGGCAATGGCATTCACCCTTATCTTATCACTAAACTTAGAGGCCAGTTCATTGGCCATCCACTTGGTAAAAATATCCACTCCTGCCTTGGCCATGGAATAGCCCAATACTCGTGAAATGGTCTGTTTAGCGGCCATAGAAGATATATTTATAATAGATCCAAAACCTTGTTTTGCCATAATTTCACTAAGCACTATAGTTGGAATTACGGTACCGAACAAATTTATGTCCACTACCTTTTGGGTATCCCCAAGTTCAATATCGTAGATTGTTTGATCCGGTTTCAAAGTGGCACCGGGAATGTTACCTCCTGCCAAATTCACCAAACCATCCAACCTCTTAAACTGGGTGATTATAGTGTTCTTCAATTCGGTTAATTGACTTTCATCCATTACATCAAGAACAAACAAATGAGCACTATTCGGACGAATTTCATTTAATTCTTTGCATTTTTCTTCCAGTTTATCCAAGGACCTGCCCAAGAGCAATACTTTGGCTCCATTTTCCACAAGATATTTGGCAATTGACCCTCCTAATGTTCCAGTTGCACCGGATAAGGCATATATTTTATTTTCAATCGAAAAAAGTTTACTCATCAATTTTAAATTTTATTATTCTATTTTACGAAACCCAAAGATAATATAAGGGAGCAATTAAGGGTAAATTAAATAAGATCTCCCCGAAAGTAATAAATGCAAAGGTTTACATAGTTTAACCAGTTTCCATAATTCCTTTTACAAAATGTAAATAAACATACTTTCGCATTATTTTTTGGCCATCTTATAGCCTTCAATGGTGGTGTAATATTTGGTAATCATATTGGGTATCTCCCAGTTTGGCAATTTACCTTCTTCCAGATAACGCAAGTAATTTTGGGTTACTTGGCCAAAATGTGCCTCATGACCAATTTTAAATTCATCGGGAATATTAATTTTCCACATATTTTCTGACTCCTTTTCAGCTTTCGTTCCTGGAAATTTAGTGCTTATAGTCTGCGCAAGCGCATTGGAAATAAGATTATCAAAATTTTCCCCTCCCTTGGATCTGATATACAAGGTGGGCTTAAAATTTTCCTCCTTACCTTGTTTAATAATAAGATCACTTTTAGTCCCCCTCATAATGCTATAATGGGTATCCCCGGTGCCTTCAGGGGCTTCATAATTCCAAATCACGGACACCTTGGCGTACTTCCCCTTAATTTTATAAAGCATTTCCCCATTGCAGTACACCTTAAGTTTATCGCCATCCATATCCTTTTTAAGATAGTCGGGAAAACTGTCCAGTCCTGTAACCCTAGTAAATTCCTCCAAAGTCAAAACTGTCGGCCAACGCTTTGCCTTGACCATTTCTATGTCCGTTCGGTCAATAATCTGATCCGGAAAAAGTTCCCATTGCACCAAATCCACCAAGTGGGTAGTTACATCTACTATCCCCTCACCCTCTTCATTTACGTCAAAAAACCATGCCGGCCTTACCAATGGCTGGCCAGAAACATACTTAAAAAAATGGTGTACACTTTCCTTAATTATTGCCGGTTCCTCAGGATTACCTTCCAGCACTTGGCCAAAGACCTCTGGCAACATGGAAAACTGCCTTTGCATTCCGGTAGTAACTTCAAAACGCTCGGTCATAATATCATAAATCATGACCCCATTGTCTTCAGCAATTTTGAAAGCCTCTTCCAATTTCTGGAATCCTTCAGGGTTAATCACCAGTGGCTTGTCCGCATAAACGTTTAACCCAGCTTTTACCGCTGCCATAATATAATCTATCTTTTTGGAGTTTTTACCGGCCACCACCATGACGTTACCAGGTTTTTGGGCAATCATTTTTTCTAAATAATCATCCCCAAAATAATTATTAATCTTCCATTGGGTGGGGGATTCGGACCGGGAATTGTAGGATTCAATTTTACTTAAAAAATCACTTACCTCCGGCCCTTGGGGTGCAAAAACATAAATAGTGGAGTCAACGGCCTTATACATTGTTTTTTGAACCAAGGCCGCATGAAAATGCCCAGGGTCCAAGGTCATTAATCTTACCTTGTCAGGAGCACTATCGGCAGTTACTTTCACCTCTTCTTTTTTTTGACCACAACCTAGGAACAATACTAAAATGAGAGTGGATATACTATACTTCATCTATTGGATTTTTTTAGTGAATAATGACAAACCCCTCCTTAGTTCAAGTTATTTTGACCAAAGGAGGGATTATTTTTACGTCATTCAATATACAATATGTTTCTTAAACTTTTACATGGTCCGTGCCGTAAGGCTTTCTCTGTTCCCTATGCAGCATGGCATTTGCCTCATTATCATTAATAAACATCTCCTTCTCGTTGTCCCACTCCAATTTTCTATCAAACTGCATGGCTATATCACTTATCAAACAAGTTACACAAGCCTTATGCCCTTTCTCAATAGGCGAAATTGGGGCTTTTCTTGTCTTGATGCAGTCCAACCAGTTCCCGTGCTGATCATCGATCTTCTCCAAATGGGTCTCATTTTCGCCAATTACCGATTCCAATATTTTGGGATCTGAAGCATTTAGGGCCTTACTACTCTTTTCCTGATCTACTGGATCTGAAGCAGAAGCCTGATAAGCCCCACGGGACACAAAGATCCATCCTTCCGTACCCTCATAACGTATTCCGTTGGTATAACCGCCACTGGTGTAGACCGTAATTCCGTTGTCATATTCGTGTTTTACAAAGAAATCGCCATGTACGTTCCACAGTCCCGATTTTGGAAACTCCGCCAAGGCTTCTACAGATTTCGGCCCAGTTAATTCGGTATCCATTCCCCATGCGGCAGAATCATAATGGTGCTGTCCCCAACCTGTAATCATACCAGCCCCATAACTTCTTAGTCTAAGCCATCCCGGTCTACCGTAACCAGTTTGTGGGTGCACGCCAATCTCTGTATATGGAACCTCTGGAGTAGATCCTAACCACATATCATAATTCAAATTACCAGGTATTGGCATAGCAGGTGCTTCAGGCCCAGCTGGATCTCCTGGAAGTCCGATCTTTACGGTATGTATTTTACCAATACGACCATTTCTGACCAGCTCTGCCGCCACTCTAAATTGGGGCATGGCCCTTTGCTGTGTTCCAACTTGAAGTATAACGCCTGTTTTCTGAACGGCATCACGCAACTGTTGACCTTCCCTTATGGTAAGCGATGTAGGTTTTTGAAGGTATATATCCTTGCCTGCCAATGCTGCCTCCATTGCCGGCTGGGAATGCCAGTGGTCAGGTGTACTTATAACCACGGCATCAATGTCCTTATTGAGTAACATTTCGCGATAGTCATCGTAGATTTTGGTATCCATGTATTTATCCTTCCCCGTTTTCTCTTTATAGAATTTATCCACCAAAACCTTGGCATCTGCAGCCCTATTGGAATCCAGATCGCACACGGCAACATAACGGGATTGGTCGAACCTGATGGTATCATGAATATCATGGTCGCGGGCAATACGTCCACAACCAATTTGCCCAATATTAATCTTATTGCTAGGTGCGTTCTTTCCAAATACACTTGCTGGAACTATAGTTGGAAATCCAACTACGGCCGCAGTGGTCAATAATGAGTTATTAATGAATTTTCGTCTTTGCATCTTTTTTTGATTTTAATTTAATTCACAAATTATTTGATTGAAAACAATGGCAAATTCCCCTGTCCCCAAATTTAATTATTAACAATTCCGGGCATCTGCGCAAAACTCTTCCAATACGATTCCGCTTCCTCAGCCGTAAGTTTGCCATCAAAAACCACCATCCTATATTTTAGACGATAGTCTTTATTAGGCTCAATTTTCCATTCCTCGTGACGTATTGGGCAAAATTCGAAAAACATATCCCCCCTGCCACCATTTCCATCAATGGGCCATATACGCATTGGTTCTGGGTGGGCCCTGTTTTCAGGGTAACTTAAAAACAAAACACCATTGGTCCCCTTGCCATCTGCAGATTCCCCGGTTACCATACACCAGCGGGCGTTGGTGCCATCAGCGGTGAGGCGATCGTTGCCTTCCGAAGTAAGCACGGAACAATTATCCTTATGCCAGCGTTCCGTAAAACGCATTCCCAAACCTCCCCCATAGCGATAGGCTTCAAAAAGAATACCGTTTTCCAAAGGTGAGGTAAAATTGGAAGTATAATCTACCATGTACCTATCTGGCCGACCCAAGTCCCACACCTTAACATCCAAATCTTCGTTCAGGGCTACTTGATTATCCTTGGAAGCTTTTAAGTTAATATGCTCTTGACGGGCATTGAAACCTCCATATAAGGCCCCAGAATAAATATCGTTAAAATCCTTAAAAAGCACCGTCCCTTGTCGCTCCACCAAATTCCAAAAGTCGACCCGTTCCCCTTCAATCTGTGTGTGTGTCCACGGCCCCCATATGCCATAATGATGGTAATGGTCTGGAGGTTGAATTCGACTAAGGGTATCTCCCGAGGGAGAAAGCAAAGGATGGAGGTATCCGGATTTTCGAAAGATGGAATCCACACCTTCTGGAGGATATGTCATTCCATATCTATAGGTCAGCAATGGAATGGAACCTATTGACAATTGAAGGTTTCCATTACTTTTATCCGTTTTGACTCCTTCCGAACTACTGGCTTTCACCTCTTGCTTTACTATTTCATAAGAACCGTTATTGTTAGGCGTATGAACAAACCATAGCCTTTTCAGACCATTATCAATTTGAAAAGGGATCTGTTTGCCATTATTCATCAATACCAAATTACTTTGGCCGTCAACATCTCCCAACCCTAAAGAATCAACTTTTAATGAAATTGGAGAGGCTTGAGTAATTCCATCCTTCTCGGCTATTTTAAACTTATATGCTTCTTTGTGATTACAAGACAGTAAGAACATTACAACATAACCAAGAAATACATACTTCATTTAAATAGGTTTAAAGGATGGAATTTACAAAAAACTAATTAACTCAATTCTTCTATTATTATTCAGGGATAGTGGTCAGGGGTGGAATATTATTTTCCGCTCCGGGATATCCTTCGTTTTGGTTTATTACCCCTTGTGTATTGGCATTAATTGCCGAAGCAGGAATTGGCCATAACACATGATAAGGGCTCATGGTATATTCATCACCGTGAATAGTTTTCACACCCTTATTGTAAAAGTCGGTAACTTCCATTATTCGGTCATACCAAAAATTATCGGTTGAAAAATTATCCAAACTATAGGTCTTACCATTGTATGCTGCTTTACCCGTCTTAGCAAAAATATAGGCCATACGTGTTAGCTCGGTTTTTCTTCCTTCCTCATAATACAATTCCCTTGCACGCTCATCCAAGATATAAGCGATATCCACATCGGCAGCCGTAATTTCATCTGCCTCCGCCCTTCTTCTCACAACATTGATATCCTCTGCCGCAGCACCTAAATTCCCTTTCCAGAAGTAAGCCTCGGCCCTTAACAAATAAGTTTCAGCAACCCTATACACATACCAATCGCCATGACCGCCTGAAGGCTTCACATTTAATGGATCTGGAACAAAAAATTTGTAATGTGGAAAACCATACCAATTTCTTATAGTATCTGAACAAAGTGGAGTACCATTGGGTAAATAAAGCTCCAAATTCTTTCCATAATAGGAGTTTCCAGAACTTTGTAGACTAGGTGCATTGTACACTAAATCTTCCATATCGTACCAGTTACCCAGCTTATGACGTTGGTCATTATTTGCATCTTTCCAAATCTCCTTGGTACTGTAATGTGTGCCCCTATTTCTACCAATACCCCTACCTATTGCCGTAACTTGATCAATATCTATTCCAGGGGCATCGGACATTCCATTCTGGCCATCCGGAGTATTGATAAAGCGCCACCAAAGGGGCACTGCTTGTCTTTGAATGCTGGTACCACCTGCATAGTCACCATTGTCCTCATAACCCAACCTATCTATTACGACCAGTATCCCCTCAGTATTGCCAGGAATACTTTTGTTTTCCACACGATGTAAATCCCAGGTAACATCCTTGGCCGCGTTGCCGGCATCAATCCCAAACCTATCCGTGGTAAGGGAATGCGTACTCCCATTGATTATTTGGGAAGAGGAAGCTATAGCTTCATCAAAATCGCCCAAGGCAAGATTAACTTTTGTCAATAAATGCAACAACGCATCTCTATTTATATCGCCATTGTTTGCCACGACATTCACCATGGGAACCGCCAAATTAAGGTCTTCCTGAACTTTTCTAAGGATGGTCTCCCTGGCTGTAGTAACAAAATCCAAGCGTGCCGAGGTAATCTCTTCCAATATTAAAGGGACATCCCCAAACTGCTGGGTCAACCTATAATACCTGTAAGCTCTATGAAACAAGGCACGTCCCAAAATATCATTTTTTTGCGCATCACTTTCAAACTCTGCGTCATCCAATCTTCCTATGACGGTATTGGCATATTTAATTCCTTTATAAAATTCTTCCCAAAACCAGCCTATTCTATTAAAGTTGGCACTATTTAGGTTTGCATCGGGTAAAATCAATAGATTTAAATCCTGGGCAGGTCCTGATTTATCCGTTGTTCCTTCTACTGAAACCTCAGAAAAGATATTCTCTGTAATCATAGGCGCTCCATCCCCATAAAACTCTGCCCTCAAATTCCTCATAGCCTGTGACAAAAGGCTATTTAATCCTTCCGGTGTATTTAAGGCATTACTAGGAGTAAAGAACGATTGTGGATCTGCATCCAAGAATTCTTCCTCACAGCCCGTGAAGGCCAAGGCCACAATTAGGGTAAAGCTTAAAAAGGCTTTTCTATAGTTGTATATAATATTTCTCATCGTTATTATTTTTTTATTAAAGACTTAAATCAATTCCAAAGGTGAAAAACCTAGGTGTAGGCAAACTTGGATCTGTACTTCCATTGGAATTTCTTCCGTCTATGTTGGTTGGCTCTGGATCGTAAAAATCCCAATGAGGTGCATAAACCGCAACATTTCTAGCGTTGGCATATAACCTAAGACTCTGCAAAGACAATTTTTCAAGAAGGGGTTTTGGAAATCTATAAGCAATGGTAATATTGCTTAAACGAATAAATGAAGCATCTCTCCAAATGGCAAAATTGGAACTACCATCGCTTGAAAACAATCTTGCATAATCGTTAATTGGATTATCCGGTGTCCAGAATGGGGTTTGGATGGAGTTGGTCCTATCTATAAAACCGTTTCTGTTTTTCGCCTCATTAAACACCCTTTTTTGACCCCAATTTGAATAAACCTCAAAGGAAAAATCAAAATTCTTTAGCATCGTGAATCTATTGGACATAGCCCAACTGAAGCGTGGTGATCTATGTCCCTGAAAAACATTATCATCCACGGTAAAATCCCCACTGTTATCCACATCATTTATTTTCCAATCACCTGGAAAAACGCCATACTCAGCAGCCTGGGCCGCTTCATTGGTCTGCCAGATACCTATGGCTTCCTGGCCCCAAATAACGTCAGTGGCCTGTCCTATGAAACGTTGATTGGTTATGTCATCCAATTCCTTTCCATTTTCATCAAGGTCTCCATATAATTTCCTAATCTCATTTCGATTCAAAGAGAAGTTAAAACTGGTATTCCATTGAAAATTCTCCCTATTATAATTTTGGGTAGCCAATGTGAATTCCAAACCTTTGTTCTCTATTTCCCCCAAATTGGTAGTTACATTGTTGAAACCGATAATATTTGGCAACTCCCTGGTAACAATTAGATCGTTAGTAATATTTTGGTAAGCCTCAATAGAACCTTCAACCACTCCGTTGGCCAAACTAAAATCCAACCCTAAATTGGTAGCTTTGGTACGCTCCCATCTCAGTTCCGTATTTTCCTGGGTTCCATTGTCGAATGTAGGAACAGTAATAACATTGCCCCCGGCATCAACGTTTAAATATTTATTGGCACCAAGCCTTGATAGCGCGGTAAACCTACCAATATCCCGATTCCCGTTTTCCCCATAAGACAATCTAAGTTTTAGGAAATTAACAAATTCCGAATTAAAAAAAGATTCATTGGAAATGGTCCAAGCACCTGCTATGGAAGGAAAATATGCTCTTTTATTGTTGGTTCCAAAGGCAGAGTAACCATCCCTACGCATAGTCATGGTTAAAAGGTAGCGGGAGTCATAATTATAATTCAATCGCGTCATAACTGCATCGCCCGTACTTGTTTCATCCTCACTGTCCACTGTTTGCACAGTACCCAATTCCAATGCACTATAGCCCAAGGCATCACTAGGTTCAAATGTATTGGCCCTAGCACGGGTTAAATAGCTTTGATACTTTTCCCCATACACCAAAAACATTAAATTAAAGGAGTGCTTATCTATAGTTTTGTCCCATCGCAAAATATTATCCAACTGCCATTCATTAATCTTGGTCACCTGTCTTTCAGCAGAACCCACTACATTTTGTGGGCTAGCTGCAGATGAATGATTGTAATATTCTTGAAATTCCAAACGATTGGTATACCCTACTTCATAGGAGAAACCCAATGGCAATTTTAATTTGGCATACACTCTAGAATTAAAGGTATGGTCCAAGTCTATACGATCATTAAACTTCTGAGCCAAAAATGCGTTAACAGCACCCGCGCCGTTATCGTCCTGAGGACTTAGGCGTATATTACCATCATCATCAAATTCAGAACCCCAGGGTGAAGATCTTTCTATCTGACCGCGGTCTGCGGCTATAAAACCTTCATTACGTTTTGCAAATTGAGTATTCATCCCAACAGTCAGCCAATCGGTAATCTTGGCATCCAAATTTAATCGTGATCGCAATGCCTCAAATTTTTCACCGTTGATTATACCCTCATTAGAGGTTCTACCAATGGACCAATAATAATTCAATCCACCATTTCGTCCGGAGATACTGGTATTGATATCATTTCGAAAACCTTTCTGCATTATCCTATCGTACCAATTGATACTGTTCCCAGCTAAATAATTTTCTATTTCTACGTCCTGAAACCCTATTCTGTTCAACCAGGCCCTAGTGGGGTCACCAGCAGATCCATCATAGGCCAACCATTGATCCAAGCTTACCCCAGATGGCAAGTTATTGGGGTCATTATATCTTCCCGGATTATCTATAGTATTCTGTGGATTGATACTTTTGAATACTTCAGTTCTCCAGTTTACATACCCTTGTGCGTCGTATGGCCGCTCCTTATAGGCATCAGATGCCATTCCCACACTAGTATTGATATTAATGGTAGGCTTATCACTGGTTCCTCTTTTTGTGGTCACCAAAATAACACCACTTGCCCCCCTTGCTCCATAAACGGCGGCAGAACTGGCATCTTTCATTACATCCAGCTTATCAATATCCGAGGGAGCAATATCCGAAAGGTCCCCATTATAGATCATTCCGTCCACTACTATCAATGGACTTGAACCTGCACTAAGACTGTTATTCCCTCGGATTCGGATTTGACTGGTACCTTTAGGAGAGGCAGAAAGCCCAATGCTAAGGCCAGCCACATTCCCTCTCAACACATCGGTCACCGAGTTGGTAGATTGGTCGGAAAGTGCGGCCGCATCAACTTGTGAAATAGCCCCGGTTAAATCCTTCTTTTTCACTGCGCCATAACCCACCAATACCACCTCATCCAGGGTAGATGCAGTAGATTGCATAGTAACATCAATTAGAGCATTGCCATTAATTGGTATTTGCTGCTCTTCAAAACCAATATAACTAATAGTCAATGTGGCATTTTGGCTGGCCACCTCAAAACTAAAATTTCCATCAAAATCCGAAACCACCCCATTGGTTGTTCCTTTTTCAATAATGGATGCTCCAGGTAGTGGAACACCAAACTCATCTACTACGGTGCCCGAAACGCCAAAACCATCTTGCCCATAAGCGTTCATTGAAAATAGTGTACAGAGAAGTGTAAGCAGTAATAACACTCTGCACCTCACATTTTTAAATAAATTTCTCATACATAAATGTTTAAAGTTGGTTAGTTAATGAATTTTTGTCACGAATGGAAAACCAGATCATGATCACATTCTGGACAAATCTAAATAATTGCATTTTATTACGCAACCGATTGCGTTGTTAAGTTGGTAATTTTTAACTAAAAAAATCATTTTTGTTAAATATTTGTCGTGATATCCCAATAAATTCGCATTATTCATCACTCACCTCAAAATACACTTTGATAATTAAATTTTATTTGTAATATTGTTGCAGAGTTTGTGCAACAATATTTATATGGACAAGAGAATAACAATTTACGATTTAGCAAAAACACTAGGGGTTTCTGCCGGAACCGTAAGTAGGAGTCTAAACGACCATCAATCCATAAGCCAAAAAACCAAGGATCGCGTAATTTCCAAGGCCAATGAACTCGGCTACAAAACCAATAAATTTGCGGTAAACCTAAGCAAACAAAAGTCCAATACTATAGGAGTTATTGTCCCAAAACTAAATTCCAATTTCATGTCCACTCTTTTGGCTGGTATTGAAAAAATAGCCAACGAAGCAGGCTATAATTTAATTATAAGTCAATCCTTGGAATCCACTGAAAAGGAAATAATAAATGCCAAGACCCTATACGATAGCGGGGTAGATGCCCTTTTGGTGTCCTTGGCATATGACACTTCCAACTTTGATCATTTTGCTAATTACATTAGAAACAAAATACCTCTAATCTTTATAGATAGGGTGCAGGATCTAACCAATTGTTCCAATCTAATAATCGACAACAGATTGGCCGGGCTTGAAGCTACCGAACATCTAATAGCCCAAGGTTGCAAAAACCTTCTCTATATAGGAGGAAACTTAAAACGTAATGTATACTCGGAGCGGTTACAGGGATTTAAGGACGCTCTAGAGAAGCATCAATTGGATTTTAACAAAACCCATTTCTTGGAAACCAATCTTAATCCTGATGATGTGGAATCTGTAACACAGCACATTGTGAATATTAAAAAACCAATAGATGGACTTTTCGTAGCCAGCGATAACTTTGCGGCCCATATCATGAAAGCACTTAAAAAAGAGAATTATAAAATTCCCCAAGACATAAAAATAGTCGGTTTTAACAATGACCCCATTTCCGAATTGATCACTCCCACTTTAACCACCATAAATTACCCCGGTTACGAAATGGGTGTTTTGGCGGGTCAAAGTGTCATTAGCCAGTTGAACGGAAGTATCGACCTCCATTCGGCAAATTCCATCACCCTAAGACATAACTTAATAAAAAGAGAATCTACACTTAAATAATTACTTACGATGAACAAAACAGTTTACACCCTAATGACATTTCTTTTTGTTGGAACAATTTTCGCCCAAGGACTCGAAGAATTTCCCATAACCGAACAATGGCTGGCCAAAATTGAATCGCTTGCTCCTTCCGCACCAAGAGTTGAGGCAGAAACCAAAAAAATATTGGTTTTTTCGCAGCATACCGGATTCTACCATTGGACCATTCCACACAACGACGAAATGCTGAAAATCCTAGCGAGGAAATCGGGAGCATTTGAAGTGACCATTGCCCATGACATAGATAGTTTTAATAAAAAAAATCTAAAACAATACGATGCCATAATTTTAAACAATTCCAATCCGGCCGGACCTAAACGGGACTTGTTCTGGGACCTACTAAAAAAGAACAGTAGCTTGGATGATAATACCATTGCCAAAATGGCGGCCGAATATGAAAAAAATCTTATGGCTTATGTGGCCAAAGGCGGAGGTCTAATGATCATGCATGGGGCGATCACGGTTCAGAACAACTCCAAGGAATTCAGCAAGATGGTAGGAGGTAGCTTTGACTACCATCCAAAACAACAGGAAATGCACCTTAAAGAGGTCAGCCCCAATCATCCCATGGTGCAGGCCTTTAAAGGGAAGGGATTTACCCACGCGGATGAACCCTATTTCTTTAACAATGCCTATTCGGATTATAATTTTAGACCTCTATTGTACATTGAGGCAGATAAACTGGAAGGTGTTAAAAAAGAAGTCACGGACAACACTATCTACGTGTCGTGGATAAAACGACATGGCAAAGGCAGGGTGTTTTATAGCTCCCCTTCACATAACGCACAGAGCATGGACAATCCGGAATTGCTGCAGTTCTTTTTAGATGGTATGCAATACGTGGTTGGCGATCTTAAATGTGACGATAGCCCTATTGGAAGACCTTGACCCGACCCCTTATCAATTCAATAACATCAGTAAAAAATGCGCATCATAAAAAAAGATGCGCATTTTTTATTCCTTGCCATAAGTAAGTGATGGACTTAAATAGCCACTTTAAAAAGTCCTATTTGTTAAAATCGAAAAAGTTTTTGGCGTTGTAATAGGAAATGTCCGATACAATCTTTCCCAACAATTTTTCATCTGCCGGCAACTCGCCATTTACAACATCATTTCCTATCAAGTTACATAAGATCCTTCTGAAGTATTCATGTCTAGGAAAAGACAAAAAGCTCCTGGAATCGGTCAACATTCCCACAAAACAACTTAAAAGCCCCATATTGGAAAGTACATTCATTTGTTTTTCCATTCCGTCCTTCTGATCTAAAAACCACCATCCTGAACCAAACTGTACCTTTCCACGTACACTGCCGTCATTGAAGTTACCCACCATTGTAGCTATAACTTCATTATCGGAGGGGTTAAGATTGTAGATTATCGTTTTGGCCAATTGATCTGTTCCGTCCAACTCATTTAAGAAACCGCTCAATGCACGTGCCTGGGAAAAATCCCCAATAGAATCGAACCCGGTATCCGGTCCTAATTTGGACAACAACCTTTTGTTATTATCGCGGATGGCTCCTATATGAAATTGTTGCACCCATCCTTTTTTATGATAGCACCTTCCTAAAAACAGCAATACCTGGGACTTAAAATATTGTATTTCTTCCACAGTTAGCGACTTACCATCCAAAACTTTTTTAAATAGGCTTTCAGCATCATAGGTGCCTTCCTTGAAATAATACAATTGCTCCAAACCATGGTCAGCCAGCCTACCGCCCTGCTCATGGAAGTAGTTGATCCTATTTTCCAGAGTAGCCAATAAATCATTAAAAGATGTAATGTTGATATTGGATGCTTCCCCTAATTTCTCCATATAGGCAACATATGACCCACCCTGTTCTATGGCAAATGTCTTATCTGGACGGAAGGTTGGAAAAACTTTTGGAGTTATTCCTTTTTGCTTTATGCTTTTATGAAATTGTAGGGTATCCACGGACTCGTCCGTGGTACACAATGACTCCACTTTTTGCTGCTTCAAAAGCGCTATGGTGTTATGTGAAGGTTGTTGTAACATGGCCGATGCCCTATCGTAAATTTCCTCTGCATTATCCGGTCCCAACAACTCTTGAATCCCAAAATAACGTTGCAATTCAAGATGCGTCCAATGGTACAAAGGATTTCTTACCGTGTACGGTACTGTTTCCGCCCATTTAATAAACTTTTCCTTGTCTGTGGCATCTCCAGTTATATAATGCTCATTTATCCCAAAAGCGCGCATGGCACGCCATTTATAATGATCACCGGCCAGCCAGGCCTGACTTATATTTTTAAAAACCCGGTTCTCTTCAATTTCTTGGGGAGGAAGATGATTGTGGTAGTCGATTATCGGCAGCTCCCTTGCATAATTGTGATATAAAGTTTTTGCAAAGTCGCTTTGCAATAGAAAATCATCATTTATAAAAGTCTTCATCCTTGTACCTGATTTAATATAATTCTTAATCTACGAACTTTATCATTGAATGCCCTTCTACTATCTAAGGTTATTTTCCAATATGCTTATGCAATTCCTCTTCCGTATACTCCATCCCGTCTTTTGACTTGATCTCCCGAAGTTCCTTTATTTTTTCAGGTTTTAAACCCTTGGGGTTAACAGAAAATGCATTGGTCACATAAGATATTATATCGGAGATATCCTTATCGGAAAGATTCTTATTGTACTTAAGGCCTGGCATTTGATGGTTCTCATCATACAATTCCCCTTTTATTGTCAGAGGACCTTTTAAGCCATGAAGAATAATAAGCCCCAATTGTTCCAAATGGGTGGAAATATACTCGGAGCCCAAGAGTGGTGGTGCCAAGCCTTGGATACCCTCACCGCTAGACGAATGACAGGAGGCACATATTTGTCGGAACAGAATAGCCCCATTGGTCCTGGAATCCGCCCTTGCAATTTTTGAAGAATAAATATAATTTGGCTTGTCGTTTACCTTACGTTCCATACTTTCAGTTGTTAGACTGGCGAAGTCAGAATTCTTAAGGCTTTCAAATTGTCCAAGTTGGGAATCAAGGGAGTTTATAACATCTTCCGATCCACTGACAATGGCTTCCTGATATATTTTCTTATCACTGTATTTACTCGACAAATTATAAATTAAAGGAAAAAATACTTCCTGATCGTATTTGGCCCAAATCCCCAATGTTGACGAAAGGTACAGATCAAGCATAGGCTCATTTCTATTCATCGCCTCACTGAAAAGTATCTTAGCTCTGGGTACATTAATTTCAGAAGCGAAATCCTCCAATAGGACAATAGCATGTGATGATGCCTCAGGACCTGCATTTTGAATCATGTCTATTAAGAAATCGAAAGATAGGGCATTTAGTCCCTTTAACACATAGAGTGCGTGCAATTGTGCCAAAGGACTATTATTGTCCAAAGCCAATTCCTTTAATTCTGGCAGGGTTTCCCTATTATTTTTATGTATCAAATATTGTTGGGCACGATCTCGTACCCACCCGTTGGTATCCTTCAATGATTCAACCAACTGGGATCCTGAAAAAGTCTCAAGATCAGGAATGCTCCTGGCTGGCTTGTCTTTGCTTCGAACCCTTAAAATCCTACCATAATCCAATATAGTGTCCAATTTTTTCTGGGCTGATATTTTTTTCAAATAAGGGCTCAAAAATGCATAATGTTGTATTACACCGCGGTGCATATCTACAACATACATATTTCCATCGGGTCCGTTAGCTAGATTTACCGGACGGAACCCTTCATCCGTGGAAGCCAAAAACTCCTTTCCCTGCCACGCCTGTTTGGCTTCAATCCGATCTCCATAAAAAGACAGAATGTTCCTTTTGATCAAATTGACCTCTGGAACGCAAACAAAAACATTTTGATCGTAACCAACGGGAAACATTCCTCCCCTATATACCAATGGGCCACAGGCAGCAGTAACATTTACCAATAGACTATCTTGGTTCAAAACCCCCTCTTCATATCCACGGTTTACAGAGGCTGCATGAAGTGGATAAACACGTTGATCTTTGGTCAAGGCCACATCGACTCCCTTTTTGGGAACAAAATACTTATTCCGGACCAATCTATTTGGTAATATATGATCTCCCAACAACTGAGTGGAATTATTATTGTAATAAAGTCTTCCAAAATTATCATGGGAAATACCCCATTGCCCTCTCTGGGTAGTAGGTTCTTTTATCCACACCCCATTCTTACGCTGATACCTGAAATTGGATTTAGCATTGTAGATCCAGTTATCCAAATTCATCATTAAGCCATTGGGCTGATGTTCCGGATTACCCACAGTGGCATAAAGTGAATCTACCAGCACCCTATTCTCAGGCTTATCATTCTCAATTTCAACAAACCATAGGTTGGGCGATTCGGCATACAAAAGTCCACCGTAAACCAGTGCCAATGCTCTAGGCATCACCAAACTATCCAAAAAGATTTTGGCGTGATCCATAACTCCGTCTTGGTCAAGATCCTCGAGAATTTTAATAGATCCACTTGGCAAGTCTTCCCCATCGCCGTCCAAATTGACCATAAATCCGGCCATTTCAGCTACCCAAATCCGGCCCTTAGAATCAAAATCTATAGCGACCGGTGCCGTCAAAAGAGGTTCGGACGCCACCATTTCCAACTCAAAACCTTCTTCAACCCTGTAATCCTCCAGTGATATCCTAGGTTCATCAAAGGATGGTTTACATGATATTACGGTAAAGGAAAGAAAAAGGAAAAAACAAAAAAGTAATCTCATTAATTAAAGTAGTTTGTATTCTTTAAACTTGAAAAGGCCACTAAAATAATGCAGGGGCAATTAAAATACTAATGGATTAATATATATTTGGCAAAAAACAGGCTATCCGAACAATACTCTATTTATTTGGAGAATATTAATGAATTAACAAATGCCGTTCCAAAGCCAAGTCAACGACAAACACAACGTGCATACCTTGAATAGTGTATCAAAACTAGATATCAGATGGAAGAAGGAACTCTATCCATCAATTTCTTGGGCCAATTCCTTAATTTTAGCATCTGTCAAGGGCTTGACAATAAAACCATTTACAGTTCCATATTTTTTGGCACGCTCTATATCTCTAGAATCTACGGAAGAACTCAAAATATATAGCCTAATGTTCTTTTCCAAGGGTAATTTGGCAAACTCGTCCAAAAACTCCCATCCGTCCATTATAGGCATGTTCAAATCCAAGAATATAAGCTCGGGCAACCCCTCTTCAGATTCAATTAGAGGTGTAATTACATCAAGAGCTTCCTGCCCATTTTGGCAAACAAGAAAATCGGAGGCAAAATTATTATTCCTTAAAAGTATCTTAGATCCAAAAACAAAAATAGGGTCATCATCAATTATGCATATTGTATTAATCTTCATTCCTGTATATCTTGTTTATCATTCACTTAAAAAACTCATTTCTTGTTACCCTATAGGATTTGTTCTTTACTAAAATAATTTATTTTTCTTAATTAGAACTTCTAATGATTATTAACAAATTGTTATATAGTAAACATAACTGCTTTAATGCTCTTTCAGAATCGCTATCAGCAAATAATAAAAATGACCCTATTTTATAAAACGAATCTAAAATATGCCGTGAATTTAGTGCCTTTATTTAATTCACTTTCTACCTCGATCCTGCCACCCATGGCTTCTATCTGATTCTTACTGATAAAAAGTCCGATGCCACGTGCTTCCGGGTGACTATGAAATGTTTTGTACATCCCAAAAAGCCTTGAACCGTATCGTTCCAAATCGATACCAAGTCCGTTATCCTCAAAACTTAAAAAAGCATATTCTCCATTTATCCCACCGGCTATTTTCAATTCTGGCAAACGTTCGGGAGATCTATATTTTATAGCGTTGGTTATAAGGTTTAGAATAATACTCTCCAGATAGGCATGTACTGCCAATACATTAATATTGTCCGCCACATCCACATGGATTATCGCCTTGTTTTTCTTAACTAGAGGTTCAACGGTTTTCATTGCCTTATGGACCCTTTTTAATAAGTTTTGAGAGGATAAGGTTGAACTCACTTGTGAATTTATCTCCACAATCTCGCTCAACTGGTGAATAGTTTCGTTCATATTATCCGAAACTACCTTAATATTGCGGTAGTATTCATTTTTAATTACATTGGGATCCTCTTGAAATGCCAAATCCAACAACATGGAAATATTGCTAGTGTGTGATCTTAAATTATGCGAAACAATATGGGCAAAATTGATCAGGCGGTTGTTATGCTCCGTAAGATTTTCGGTCAATTGTTTTTTATCTGAAATATCCTGAATCTGAGCCACCAAATGAGTAACCTTACCAGCGTCATTTTTAACGGCGGCTATTGCTGCATTTACCCAAACATAGTCCCCATTTTTATGCACACAACGCTTCTCCAACTTAAACGACACTTGTCCCCCACATTCAATTTCCACCAACATGCCCTTAAGTCTACCCATATCCTCTTGATGTGCCAAATCAAATATTGTTTTTTCAAGAACTTCGGTCTCACTATATCCCAATATTTCACATATTCTAGGGTTGGCCTTACTCAACCTTCCCTGCAAATCTATAACCAACATACCAATTGCGGCATGTTTAAAAGACCTTCTGAACTCCTCTTCTTTGACCGCCAATTCTCTTGTAGCCTTGGCCTTTTCATCAATATCCTGAAAAAAACCATATAATCTTGTACAGACCCCATTTACCATTTCCGCAATCCCAATTGTTCTGGACCAAAATACGGTTTGATCCGTAGAAACTACCTGTAGTTCAAGATCAAAACCTTCGCCTTTTTCGGTGGCCGTTTTTATAGCCTCTATAAGGACTTCCCTGTGCTCCCCTTCCTGAAAAAAAGGATATACTTCTTCTAAGGCAGGGACATAATCCTCAGGTACCTTTACCATTTTTTTTATGGTAGGGCTCCAATAAACAGTATTGGTTCCTAAATCCAGCTCCCAGATACCAATTTTGGCAGCTTCATTAATGCGCTTCATTATGTCCGTGTTATGGGCCAATAGAATTTCATTCTGTTTACGCTTTGTTATATCTTGTACTTGGGATACAAAATGAATAATGTCCCCCTGGTCATTATGTATTGCGGACATGGATATATTGGCCCAGATAACAGATCCCTCTTTGTGTATAAACCTTTGTTCTAACCTTATATATTTATGCCTACCAAGAAACAATTCTTTTATATAGCTTCTGTTTAATTTTAAGTCGTCTGGATATGCAATAAGCTCAAGATCTATCCGCTGTAATTCAGCCTCCGTATAACCGAAAATATGGCAAAATCTTTTGTTGGCCTTTATCAATTTATTTTTACCATCAATCAAAGCCATTCCCATTGCAGAGTGGTTAAAGGTTTGCCTAAATTGCTCCTCCCTAAACCTAATTTCCAATTGTACCTTTTTAATTTCATCAATGTCCTGTATGAGTCCATACAACTTTACACACTTATTGGCTATATGCTCGGAAACACCTATTACCCTCACCCATTTCAAGTTACCGTTCTGCGTCTTTATTTGCAAATGCTCATCAAACTCAATAGGTTTTTCGAGAGATTGAGAAACAATCTTCTTTATACGTTCACGATTTTCACCCTTCAAATAAAAATCCAAGCCTGCTTCCAATGTTGGTGTATAATCTTCCGAAACCTCGTGTATTTGCTTATTGACCTTACTCCAAAAAACAATATTTTCCTGTTGGTCCACTTCCCAATACCCAATTTTTGCAGCTTCACTAGACCGTTCAAATAGATTTTTATACTTTTCCAACAAGATTTCATTGGCCTTACGACTACTTATATCGTAATGAATGCCTGATACGATTTCGGCTATGCCCTCTGCATTGTATTTGGAAATCTCTCCACGGCTTAAGACCCATACCCAATGCCCCATTTTATGTTGCATTCTAAATTCCACCTCATATATACCACTTTCTTTAACATGGTTTTCCAAAGAAATATCTATCAACTTATTATCCTCCGGGTGGACCAGCTTTAAAAAAGTGCCATAGTTTAATGGTTCCAGCTCTGCCAATGTATATCCGAACATTTCGGCCCATCTTTCATTACAAACTATATTTCCGGTTTTTAAATTACCTTCCCATATCCCAATATTGGCCCCCTTTACAACATTTTTATAATGTTCCTTCCAATCCGTTAATTGTCTTTCATTTTCTTTGTATTTTTCAATACTGAAGGCAGACCCCAAAAGTGCATGGGCATCCCCAGATTCGTCCAATATCAAATTACCTCTTAAATTGAACCACAGGGAATAACCCTTTAAATGGTTCAATCTTATATCAATATTTAAAGGGTGTTTTGCAGAATCGTTAATATGCCTTTTACAGGCGTCTTGGATAAGAACTAGATCCTTCATATTGATCAATGATAAAAAATTGACCCCTATAACCTTTTTTGATGTTGAAGTATAACCGAGTAATTCTGACAATTTATAACTAATACCACCCTTTTCTGGATTTTTTAAATTCCAACACCATATGCCATCCGTAAAATTTTCTTGGTTGGGACTTAAAAAATCCCCTTCCTTTTTTAATAGATCGCCAAATTCATGTTGTAAGGTATTCTTATTATTTATTGGCATATAATCCTCCTATTTTAAATGTAATCATTTCCTTAAACCTCCTATACACCTAATTGCATCCGAAATTTTAGTGCTTAAGACCAGCAGGTAAAATTAACCCCGCTTAAATCAAAATTACCCAGCATAGTTGTGCCGCACAGTTTGCACGCCATTATATGCCGCTTAAAAGGAGAGGGGGGAATACCTAGTAGTCGTGACTTTTTTCCCGATCGCTATAGACATAATGTATTTGAGAAACCAGTATATCCCCAAATATAAACAAAGAAACCGTTAACTAAAACGATTTCAAAATTGACAAGGTATATCTGGCTTAAAACAATATTCACTTAAGAAATTACCCATCTCATATAAAAAGCGGGAAAAGGACACAAAAAAAGATAGGTTATTTGAAAAACCTCCCAGCATTTCCTACCATGTTAGGCTATCCTTTTTTATATCCTTCTATGCACTCCTATATACCTTTATTTATGACATTAGGCAGAATTCCTACTTGCATTTATATTACCATATAAAGACCTAATTACTATTTTTTCATATAAATCCTTATACTCGGTGTCCCTACTCATTTGTTGGAGGGCAAATTGCTGGATGACCAATAATGGCAACACAATATTTTCCCTGATTTTAACCGACTCCCTAGAAACTGATTCCTTTTCCATCAATATCTTGGAATCTGAAATAAGCAATAACATTTCCTTGGACAGTAGATATTCCTCATATAGGATCTTCCAGAAATCGCCATATTCCTTATCTTCCTTCATATAGCTGGTCAATTCAAAATAACATTTGGCCAATGACATCATACTGTTGAGCATCAGAGCCTTAAACAATGGAACTTCTTTGAATAACTTTTTCACATCCTCAATTCTCCCTTGATCTTTTAAAATCTTAATAGCAGTTCCAATACCGAAATAGCCAGGGACATTCTGTTTAAGCTGACTCCAAGACCCCACAAATGAAATGGCCCTTAAATCTGTAAGTTCCAATTTTTTCTTATGACCTCTTTTACCTGGTCTACTGCCTATATTTGCTTTTTGATAATACTTTAAAGTACTCTTATTTTCCAAATACGGGATAAATTTATCATGATTCTTTAGGTCATCATATTTTTCGAAGCTTAGATCGGACAGCGCTTCCAATAATTGTCTCGACTCTTTGGAAATTACATTTTCCTTACCAAACAAATTATTGGAAAGACCTGCTGTCAATAATTGTTCGCAATTGTGAATAAACTGCTCTTTGGTGCCATAGGTACTTGTTATGGTCTGCCCTTGGATGGTTAATTGTATTTCATTATTTGCGATGTCTTTGGTTTGTGCGGCGTAAAATCTATGGGTCTTTCCTCCTCCACGGGCCGGTGGTCCTCCACGACCGTCAAAAAATATAGCCTTAATATTATTTTGATCACATACTGCAGACAATTTTTCCTTCGTCTTGAAAATTTCCCAATTGGCTTTTACATATCCGCCATCCTTGGTGCCATCTGAAAAACCAAGCATTATGGTTTGTTTGTTTCTGCGTTGTTCTACATGCTTTATATAAGCAGGGAGATCAAACAATTCATTCATGGTATTTTCAGAACTTTCCATTCCTTTCATAGTCTCGAACAAAGGAATTATGTCGAAGGTAATTTTATCCGATTTCCAACCACACCATCTAAATAGTCCGAATACGAATAGAACTGAAAAAATATTCTCGGAATTACTGATAACATAACGGTTGCATCCCTCTTCGCCATTTTTCTCCTGAATCCCCCTTAACTGTAAGATATTCTGAATGGTTTCTTGGACAATATCTTCCTCAAATTTCTGCTTTTGTAGGTTGATATCCTTATGAAGCAAAATATCTATTAATTCTTGCTTATCCAGTTCATCAATGTTTTCAGAAATATATCCGTTCTCCTTAAGAATGGCTTCAACCACTTGTTTGTGGACACTGTGGTCTTGCCTAATATCCAAGGTGGCAAAATGAGTTCTGAATATCTTTACCTTATCTATTAAATGATCTAAATCCTTTAGGTATAGCTTATGGTATTTATCAATCAATATCGACCTCATTTCCAGAAGCGGCTCAATAATTTCATTGTAACGCAACACCTTGCTGGCGTCGAACATGGTATTGTACAACCTTTCCCTTAAATTGGCCATTACATCCTGAAGCTCCCTAAAAGTCAATTTTTGCTGCAAGTTCTTTACGTCGTGATAATAGCATTTCATTAGCGTAATACGCAGCTCGTCGGCAACATCCTTGGTGATACTGGATGTCACAAAAGGGTTTCCATCCCTATCCCCACCAGGCCAAAACCCTAATTTCATGATATTGTGATTATTAAAATCCATATCACCAATATTATCCTTGATGTAGGCATATAAGTCACCAACAGCATCATAATATACATTTCTTAAAATGTATATTATATTTTTGGCTTCATCCAAGGGAGTAGGCTTTTTGGCATTGATCAAAGAGGTTAGTCCCAATTGTTGGAGCACAAGATCAATATCATTAATTTTATTTTCCAAAATAAGACTCCTTAAATTACTAATGATATCTAGCACAGCAGGAGTGTAAAATTGGGTGGGATGTGCCGTCAAAACTATACGAGCACTGAATGTGGACAATTTTTCTGAAATCTGGTCCCAACTTTTATTTTTGTCGACAAGCTGAAAATAATCACCAATAGTCAACGAACTACTGTGTTTCTGTAGCTTTGGAAAGGCTGCATCCTCAACACTGTCATATAACACCACCTGTCTTTCCACATACTGAATAATCCGGAACATAAAATCTATTCTGTCTTTTTCAGAATCGATCTTTGCATAGTTTTGAAAAAAACCGTCCAAAATTTCCTGTGGATTCTTCCCGGATTTTAACCCTTTTTCCGCCTGATCCAGTAATAATGGAATAAGCATCCCTACATTTTCAATATTTTGATACGGCAAATTAAGGAACAAGCTATTATAAATATTGAACTTGTTATGTACCGATTTTTTAAACTCGTCTAATCTCTCTAATTGATGCATACATCTTAAATTACATTCTACATGATCATTTCCCGTATAAAAGGGAAACATGAATTTCAAAAATTAAATATCGGCATATTTTTAGATTTGAAGCAGGAATTATTCTCCAAACATCAAAATTTAATGGAGACACCTCAAAATCAATCCACTTCACAACAATAATTTTCCAGACGCACTACAACCGGGTATATTTACAATGTAATAATAGATAAAGTAATTTTTTCATTTTCATATAGTGTTCTCGTAAAAGAGCTTTGCCATACCGGCAAGGCTCTTTTTGGTTTCCTCCAGTTTTAGCCAACTCCTTTAATAGGCCTAGTCAAAAACAAACCACAGAACTTTCCATATCCGTTGAACAGTAAACCGATACTTTGCTAAATAGGTGTTCATGCAAACCTTTGCACAACCAATACGCTCCTATTCTTAAATTTCCATTAATATTTAATTATCTATATTTATATTTATCAATATTTTATTGCCCTTTTGATTAAGGACCCAATTCAATTTTAGCTTTTATATTACCAAAAGCTAAAATTGCGAACCTTGGACCCTTAAATACAAAAACCCCCAAAGGCAACAAGTATTAAAAAAATAAACCATGAATAACTTAACCAAGATTGCATTTCTGTTGACCATTTTATTCTTGTTTAATCATTTAAGCGCCAATGAAACCCAAAAAGATTCTGTGGATTCTTATTTGGATGATGTACATAGCCTAATTAAAAATAAAGACAACTTTAAGGAAGAATTTTTGGACATCGAATTTTTACTAGCCAAAATAGGACGTACACAAGGTAAGGATAAGGTCAACACCCTATTAAATTTATACACGGCATATATTCACAAATCTGCAGAATTGGCCAGCAATTATAACGATCAGGCCATAGCGCTTTCAGAGAAAATTGCATTTAAGGAAGGTGTTCTAAAGGCCAAATACAATAGGGCATATCTTTTATTTGTAAAGGGCAATTTTGATGAGTCCATGAAAATGGCGCTTGAGATTCAAAAATTGGTGGGAACTACCAGCTATCCAGAAATATATGGGGATATAGCTACCTTAAAATCTGACATTTTCACAGAACGAGGGGAATACGACAATGCTCTTGAAACGGGTTTAAAACTGTTGGACAATGCAGAAAAAAGCAAAAATGATTATCTTTTAATGAAGGCCAATGCGGCCTTATCACATTACTACTTAAGAATAGAGCATTATTCAAAATCTTTAAGTTATTGTCTAAAAGGGCTCCATTACATTCTTAAGCTCAAAAAAACGGAATACATCTATCCGAAAATAGATGAAATTGCTAAAATGACTGCAAATTTAAATGACCCAAAAGGCGCCTTAAAGGTATATGCGTTTTTTCTGGAGATAGAAAAAAAGCTCCCGCCCGCAGGTAGTTATATACTTGCGTCCGTTCACAGCAATATTGCAAATATTTATATGTCCATAGGGGAGCATGATAAGGCTTTGACCCATATCTCCCAGGCATTGGAAATTAATTTCGAAAATAATTATCGTTTTAGAATCCCAAGAGCTTTAACGGTACAAGCTGAATTGTATTTGCAGACCAAGGACACTGCCGAGGCAATTCTAAATTATGAAAACAGTATTGAAGCTGCAGAAAGCATAGATGCATTCGATGTTATAAAACGCAATAGCTTGGTTTTAAGTAAACTATACGCAAAAACAAACCAGCTTTCCAAGTCCAACGATTATAAAGTCTTATACCAAGCCATAAGCGACTCTCTCTTTACCAATGAAAAAGAGCAAAAAATTGTTATTCTGGAGACCAAAAGAAAAATAAAAGAAGTATTGCAGAAGAAAAAAATCCTAGAATTGGAAAATGTAGCCCAGAGAGCCCAATTTAAAGGTATTATCATTTTTCTTGTTTTACTATTGGTTATAAGCAGTATTTCCCTTTTTTCCTACCTCAAAGTAAAAAAGAAAAATAAATTGTTACTTCAAAGAACCATCGATCTTGCAGAAATACAGCTGCGTATGAGCGAGAAACTAAATGGAATACAACACATGGAGACCCAATGGTCCCTTGAAAGAAAAAGTGCAGATATCCCCAAGACACAGCCCAGAATTGACAAGGATATTAAGAATATTATTATGACCAAACTGGAGAAACTGGAAAAGGAAAATTTTTACTTAGACCCACAATGTAATTTGCATCAGCTTTCTGAGCAATTAAAAACCAATCCCAAATACCTTTCCCAAGTTATAAATCAGGAAAAAAAATCGAATTTCAACAACTATATCAACGAATTAAGAATAAACTATTTGCTACCAAAATTACTTAAGGATATTGAATTTAGGAACAGCAAATTGAGTTATATCGCCTTTTCTTTGGGATATAATAACTTAAATACTTTTAATGCTGCGTTTAAAAAGAGATTGGGAATACTACCTTCAAACTTTATCAATGAGCTTAACAACTCCTTTGAAATTAAGAACAAAACCAAGGCAACTACATATACTTTAAAAAAGATAGGCTAAGAATTCCATTTTACCTTTCAAATTACTTGAGGTACTGTTTACTTTTATACTGGTATTCCCACACTGTGTACTTTGCCCAGATCCTGCTCATTTTAACCGCTTAGCAAGCCCGCAAATGGTCAGGAAATTGACCTAAACTAGGCTAACTTATTCCTAGGGTTGACATTGGTATATTATATGAGGTGTATCAAAGCAAAAAGGCAGTACCCCGAACTGGATACTGCCTTTTCAAATTACTAAAAACCAATTTACTCAAACTAAACTCATATCCTTAAAATCTTGTGAATTTAATTTTATAGGTCTTTTATTAATTATACCCCGGGTTTTGAGGTGTTAAATTTGGATTGTTGATCATTTCCTGTTCTGGAAGTGGAAACAACAAATGTTTATCTTGAAGCGCCTGATCAGAGCTCAGGTTAACATGCCCAACAAAATTATCAAAGGCACCCGTTTCACTGTTAAGCACTCTTCTAAGGCGTACCATGTCGAACCAAGTAATTTGTTCGTAGCTAAGCTCGTACCATCTCTCTTTCCAAACTGCCTCTCTTAAGGATGCTTGGGTAAATGCACCAAGGGCAGGAGTTGTCAACTGTGCTCGATCTCTTATCCTTGTTAAAGCATCAACTGCATCTTGGTTGGGCCCTGTTGCCTCATTGGATGCCTCTGCGTAGATCAACAATATTTCGGCAAAACGTATAATAGGCATATTTAAGTTGTCTTTAGCCGTACCAGGAACACCGAACGTACCGTTGGCAGTAACATTGAAATGCTTAAAGATATAAGGTGCGCCCAAATCAAAAAGCGCTCCGCTACCATTGGTATAGTAACTGCTATAAAACCAACCCTCACGATCCACTGCTCTTAGATCTCCCGCCTCATATGAGTTGTAAAATTCAATTTCTGGCACTGAACTTCCTGTTCCAGATGGTCCCCGATAGGTTACCGGTTGGAAATTAGGAAACATGTTGCCCATAGGGTTCCCAGCTACCTCATCATTATATTGAAGACTAAAGATATGCTCTACCATATTGCCCAGACTTTCATCATGAACCTCAGCATAAGTATCAAAAAGATCTATTGGTCCTGCATTGTCTATAACCTCCTTGGCCTTACTGGCAGCATCGGCATAGCGTGCGGTTTCATTAAGGGGATTTCCGGCCATGGTAAGATATACCTTTGCCAATAAGGATTTGACAGCAGCTTGGGATACCCGTCCACTAGTATCTGTCCATGACAATCCTGCTCCTTCCGCCTCTACCAAATCAGCCACAATTTGATCATAAACCGCTTTCTGAGGGCTACGGGTAGGGTTAAAGTCTTCGGAATTGGCACTTTGTGGAAGTGTAATCAAAGGAACATCTCCCCAAAGTCTAACAACGTAAAAGTAAGCCCAAGCCCTAAAAAATCGCGCTTCTCCCAATACTTTGTTCTTTTGTGCCGGGTCCATTTCTATACCAGGTACATTTTCAAGAACTAAGTTGGCGTTGGCTATGACTTTATACGCTCCACGCCACCAATTACGAATATGCAATGTATTTGCATCGTAGGATAAGGAATACAAGTTGTTTAAATCCGAGTTCTGTGCCGTTTGGGTAGTGGAAGTTCCAGTAACTGCTTCCAATAATTGCCAATTGGACGAGAAAATACCCGCGCCGTCTCCCACGAACCTAGCATCAGCATAAACGGCAGCAATGGCCGATTCGGCATGTTTGGCTGTAGTGTAAAAGCTGTCCGGTGTTAGGTTTGATGGATCGGATTCATCCAAAAAATCGGAACAACCCACCGTTGTCAGCAACATTAGCGAACAGAGGTAAAACTTTCCTATGTGTTTTGTTATATCAAATTTCATAATATCTTATTTTAAATTTTATTAATTACAGACCGACTTGCAGACCAATTACAAATGTTGTCGATTTTGGATATTCATGCCATTTCATTCCTTGTGAGAAGACATTGTTACCCTCACCACCACGAATAGGAGTTACCTCGGGATCACCAAGTAGTTCATCATTTACCAACAAAAAGAAATTTTGTGCCGAAGCGTACAATCTCAATTTATTCAAATGCATACGTTCAACCAAGTTTTGATCAAAAGTATACCCTAGCATGATATTCTTACCACGAACAAAGGAACCATCCTTTACCCAATGAGAATCCACATTGGTTACATAACCAGCACGCGTATCCCTTACCTGGGCAATCATTGTATCTTGATTATCAGGAGTCCAAGCATCCAAGACTGTAGTATAACTATTGGCTAGCGCTTGTCTGTCCTCGCTGGAGTGCAAGTTCATATCCATTACATCATTACCCCAAGAATATTGAAGTTCCAAGGTGAAATCAATATTTTTATAGGACACGTAATTTGTAAATGACCCCCAAGCTGTTGGGTAACCATTACCGATGATAGATCTATCCTCATCATTTATAATTTTGTCGCCGTTAAAATCCTTGTATTTGATATCACCAGGAAGAATAGTAAGACCGTTTCGGTAGCTTACGAAACTAGCCGCTTCAGCGGCTTCGTCAGTTCCCCAAACACCCAATCTGGTTAGACCCCAGAAGGCACCTACGGGTTCACCGACCCTTATAATACTGGTTTCGTTGGTAATTCCAGGTCCACCTACCCCAAAGATATCCGAGGGTGTGGCCAAGGAAAGTACTTTGTTTCTGTTCATAGAAATATTGAAGGAGGAAGTCCAGGTTAAATCAGCGGTTACTATATTCTTGGTTGATAACCCAAGTTCAAGACCCTTGTTCTCCATGGAACCCACATTTCTTCTTATGGTGGCATACCCACTAGATTGTGGAACAGGGGCATCCAAGAGCATATCGGTGGTTTTTCTGTAGTAATAATCCGCTTCCAAGCTAATTCTATTATCAAATAGGCCTAATTCCAAACCAACATCGTACTGTGCGGTCTTTTCCCATTTCAAATCCGGATTCGCCAACCTATTCAAACCAGTTCCGCCAATACGACTATCGTTCCATATTGCGGCATAATTGGAGCTTAATAGAGATAAGGAAGAATAAGGTGGTATTTCGGAGTTACCTGTAACCCCATAACTTGTTCTAAGTTTTAAGTTCGAAATTAGGGCGTTATCTACAAGAAAATCCTCGTCCGAAATCCTCCAGGCAACCGCTGCTGAGGGGAAAAAGGAAAACTTATTGTTATCACCAAATTTCGACGAACCATCGGCCCTACCGGTAACCGTAAACAAATATTTGCCCATTAGGTTATAGTTCAATCTTCCAAAATAGGAGTTCAATGCTTCCCTGTCTGCAAAGGATTGTACCGCTATATTATCAGATCCTGCACCCAAGTTGTTGAATTGAAAGAAATCAGTGGGAAAGTTTCTAGAATCAGCGTTGACAAAGAATTGGTTCGACTGTTGCCAAGATAAACCCAACAATGCCGTCAATGAATTGTTTTCATTGATTTTCTTATTATAGGTCAAGTAGTTTTCAATTGACCAGAATGTCTGCTTTTCGTTGCTAGATTGTGCCCTGGCCACCGCATTATTATCCAGAACACTATTTCGGAATTCATTGTTCTCCTGGGTAAGTACATTTGTCCCAATAACCGTTCTCATTTCCAATTCCTTGGTAAAGTTAAGATTGGTATAAAAACTTCCTGCCGTTGTTTGAGTATTTAAAATATACTCATTATTGTCAAGCCAGTTCACCGAATTTCGGGTACCCTCCGCAAAGGGATAATCCCTGTTATTGGCATATAGACCTTCCAATGGACCGCCCGTATGAAAAGGAGCAGGGTAAAAAGGGTAATCTTCAACCATTCTACGTGGCACTTGGTCATTGGTATCGGCCAAATTCTCAGTTTGGTTATTATAGCTCAAAGAACCACCGATCTTTAACCACGTTTTTATTTGATCATCAATTGAAAACCTTCCTGAATAACGCTTGAGGTAGGTATTTTTGAAAAGACCTTGATCATCCCTAATTCCAAGTGAGATGGCATATGTTGTTCTTTCATTACCCCCTGAGAAACCCAACTGATGGTTTTGTGATAATTTATGTTGTACCACCTCTTTGGACCAATCGGTATCATAGATTGCCTTACCATCACTATCGAAAAGATAAGCCACATTGGGATTGGCTCTTTTAAGCCTAGGCTCATACTGGGCATAGTTCCCAGCAGCCCAGCCAGCAGGATCAAATTTTTGTGTGTTTTCCCAAGAAAGTTGCTCTATCATGGCATACTGTTCGGAATTTAATGCCTTAGCCCTGTTTGGACCATATTGGTTTACACTATAGTCAACATCGTAAGTCACCCTACCCTGACCAGCGCGACCTCTTTTAGTAGTCACCAAAATAACACCGTTAGCACCACGTGCACCGTATATCGCCGTTGAGGAAGCATCCTTCAACACTTCAATAGATACTACATCATTAGGGTTTAAGTAATCTATAGCTGAACTAAAGTTAGCTTGATTACCTTGGGGTAACTGCACCCCATCTATCACGTATAGCGGGTTGTTGGAAGAGTTTATGGAACTAAAACCCCTAACCCTGATATTCGATTTACCACCCGGGCGACCCGAATTGGTGTTTACCTGTACACCGGCAATCTTACCAGATAAAGCCTGGTTAAGCGATGTAGCTGGGCGCTCTTTCAGCTGATCGGTATCAACTTGTCCAACCGAACCTGTTAAATCCGATTTCCTCTGACTACCGTAACCAATCAACACCACTTCTTCCAATTCGCTGGCATCTTCTTCCAATACAGCATTAATTGTGGTTTTTCCGCCTACAGGTATTTCCAAAGTTTTGAAACCTATATAACTGAAAACTAAAGTGGCATTACTATTCACATTTTCCAATGTGAAATTACCGTCAAAATCTGTTTGCGTTCCGTTGGTTGTACCTTTTACCAATACGTTCGCCCCAGGCAAGGGTCCGGATTGATCCGAAACACTCCCCGTCACCGTTTGTGCCTCTGCCAGCCCGAAACATAAAAATGTTCCCACAAGCAATAGGCATTTACATAGTGTAATCTTCATAAATAAATGATTTTTAGTTAGTTAATTGTTTTTTTGAATTCGCATGCCAAGCCGAGTTAAAAGCAATTGCATACAATTGTTAAATGTATCCTAAGAAAAATGGAAAGTTGCGGATTAAAGAAAAAAGAACTCTAAAATTCATGAATTTTAGAGTTCTTTCCTACATATTTTCAAGAATCACCAAACGCAACCCTTATTTACAGGGTATGCTACATATTTAAGAACAGCTGGTTAAGTTGGCATAAAATCTGTAAATTCTACGTTTCCTGAACGGTACTCCTTTATGTTTTCCCCGTTCTTTCTCATATATAAAATCATAAAAACGTTTTGCAACAGTTTCTCAAATAATGCAAACCTTTGCACAATATTAATTTCCATATCTTTCCCATTATCAATATTTTATTGTTTTTTTGATTAGCACCCTATGCAATTCATATTTAGGATTGCCCAAAAGTTTAAGCTTATTTATCTATTATATGAAAACGAATAAGAAATCCTTGCACCCCTTCCTTTTACTTTTATTGTGGATAACAGTGCTGTCCGCCCAAAACAAAATAGAAGTTGACTATGTGAACCCTTTGATTGGAACCCCTTCCTCTGGCTTCATGGATGGAAGGGACGGAGGAGGCACCATGCCATGCGTGGGAACGCCATTTGCCATGACCAATTTTGTAGTCCAAACCCGGGAAAATAAGATCAGTGAAATGCCTTATTTCTATGAGGACAATACTGTTCAAGGGTTTATGGCAACGCACCAACCTACGGTCTGGATGGGCGATTATGGCTATGTATCGGTAATGCCGCAAGTGGGGAAGCTTAAGCTTCTCCCCAAAGATCGGGCCTTGCCATTTACCCATAAGGATGAAATTTCCAAACCCAATTACTACAGTGTTTCCATGGGTGATAAAGGACAAAGGATAAAAGGAGAAATAGCCGCTGCATCGCGATGTGGCATCTTCCAATTCACATTCCCGAAGTCCGATGAATCCCATATCATTATACAGGGTATTAATATCACGGAAAACAAAAAGGCGTTTCACGGCTATATCAATATAGATGAAGATAAAAGGGAAATTGCTGGATATAACCCTGAGCGGATGTCTTCCCATTTAGGACCGGAACTCAAAAACTTTAAAGGCTATTTTATAATTCAATTTGACAAATCTTTTGAGCGTTTTGGAACTTGGAATTCCTTTAGGACAGAGCCCGATATCAAAGAAATGGGTAGGGAGCAGACGGGAGCCAGAATGGGCGGATATATAAGTTTCAAAACAGAAAAGAATGAAAAAGTAAAAGTCAAAATTGCCACTTCGTTTATAAGCCTGGAACAGGCCCGTGAAAACCTATCAAAGGAAATTCCGGATTGGGACTTTAATAAAGTAGTGGAAAATACTCGGGATATTTGGCAGGAAAATCTTTCCAGAATAAAAGTAAATGGAGCAACGGAAGATCAGAAAAGTATTTTCTACACCGCCTTGTTCCACACCATGTTGTTTCCAAGGGAGTTTTCTGAGTATGGCCGTTATTACAGTCCGTTCGATGACAAGGTCCATGAAGGGGTTTCTTATAACGATTATTCTCTTTGGGATACTTTTAGGGCCCTACACCCCCTTCTACATTTTACACATCCAGAACGGGTAAGTCCCATGATACAATCCTTGCTGCAGATGTACCAAGAGGGAGGGTGGCTGCCAAAATGGCCCAATCCCACCTATACCAATATTATGACGGGGACCCATGCCGACGCCGTAATTGCAGATGCCTATATAAAGGGCTTCAGGGATTACGACCTGGATCTGGCCTATGAAGCTGTGAGAAAAAATGCCATGCACCCACCTTATAGGGATACCGAAAAGCCTTGGGGCGATCGGGATGAAGGTACTTTATATGAAGCAAGAGGCGGACTAACCTACTATCATTCCTTAGGATATGTAGCAGCAGATAAGACACGGGAATCCGTTACAAGGACCATTGAGTTTGGCATAGACGATTACAGCATTGCCCAAATGGCCAAAGATTTGGGCAAAATGGAAGATTATGAGCGATTAATGGGTTGGAGTAAAAACTACAAAAACCTTTACAACAAGGAGACCGGATTTCTTAACGCGCGACTATTCAATGGTGATTGGGACAAAAATGTACAGGAAGGTTTTACCGAAGGGGGACGATGGACCTATTTATTTGGAGCCATGCACGACATACCAGGAAGCATTGAACTCTTCGGTGGAAAGGATAAGTATGCCGCCAAATTAAACGAAAATTTTGATGGACAGCATTACCGCCATGATAATGAGCCGGGGCATCATTATGCCTACCTATTCAACTATGCAGGGCAACCTTGGAAAACCCAAGAGCTTATTCGTAAGCATACCTCAACCATTAATTATAGAAATCACCCTTTGGGAATCAACGGAAACGATGATTGTGGACAAATGTCCGCCTGGTATGTTTTTGGTGTAATGGGATTTTACCCTGTCACTCCAGGAACTGAAATATTTGCTATTGGGGCTCCGCAATTTCCAGAATTCACCCTTAACTTGCGCAAGAATGGTGAAGTAAAATCATTTAAAATAAAAGCCAATAACCTATCAGAAGGGAATATGTACATTCAATCCTTAAAATTGGATGGGAAGATATTGGATGAACCTTTTATCACCTATACCCAAATAATGAACGGCAATGTCCTTGAATTTGAAATGGGAAAAAGCCCCAATGCAAACGCTTTTATAAACAACTAAAAAGGAGAACATTATTATTTAAAAGCCTTCGTTGTGGTTTCAATAAAAAAAAAAATGAGGATGGTTCCCATAGTTTGACCCATCCTCATTCTGTTATTTAGTATATTCCAATTACATGCTTGAAATAAGTTTCAACCAAGCCATTATTTCTTGGGTATGGAGTTGGTAATCGCTAATTTCAGGTGGAAATCCGTTTTGCTCCCTCAATAAAAGACAAAATTCGTGTACTTCCGTGACGGATTTAAAAGCATGGTTATCAACCAGTTTTTGCGACAAAAATGAAGCTATCATGGCCATATCCGAGGTACTGAATTCTGGATGGTACTGCACCCCAAAGAATGAACCTTTTTTATAATCAAATGTCATGGCCTGCACTTTGGAATGGGAATTACTGGCTAAAACATGGGCATTTTTAGGAATTTCAGACACCTCATCAAAATGAATGCACAGGGCAGAATAAGCAGATTTACGGGCTGCGAACAATGGACTTTGCCTACCAAGTTCGGTAAGTTCAATGGGCTTGGAGACACCAAACTCCAAACCGTTCTTGCTAAGTGCCACCTTGCCCCCAGCAACTACAGTGGCTATCTGCATACCCCAACAGCTGCCGTAAAATGGTACACCGCTCTTAAAAACCTCATCGGCAAAATTCAATTGCTGTTGAACGTCAGGGATGTCATCGAGGACACTAAGAGAGCTGCCGGTCCACAATACACCATCATAATTTTTCAACTGTGCATCAGTGGGCAATTCACTGTCAACATCTGCCGGAAAGGCAAAATCTGTCTTTGCTCCTGGAACCAGGCCCCTTAACATTTCCTGGAACATTAGATGATATGGTGGTATCCCAAAGGTTCCCCTAAGTAAGCGTGTTTGTTCGTTATTGCCTTCTACTATTAATAATTTCACCTTTACAGTCCTTTTATTTCACCGGATACAGCAGCTCTAAAAAGTTGCTCCAAATCCTTTGCATTAACAGGTTTGGCGTTGGAAGGTGTTGATGGGTCTTTAAAGGCCATTTCACCTATTTCCTTGGCCTTATCAGCATTAATATCTATTTCCTTTAGCGTATGGGGAATGTTCAATTCCTTTCTCAGCCCTATTATATAATCGATAATAGCCTCGGTACCTAACTTTTCCAATCCAAGGACTTTGCTTAAATGCACCATTCTATCTTCAATAGCTGCCTTATTCTGTTTTAAGGCATATGGTAATATTATAGCATTTAGTAAACCGTGTTGTTTATTGTATATGGCTCCCAATTGATGGGCCACGGAATGCACGGAGCCCAATCCTTTCTGAAAGGCTGTGGCTCCCATAGAAGCAGCTACCAGCATTTGTCCCCGAGCTTCCAAATTTTTTCCGTCCTTAACAGCAATCGGCAAATATTTGGCAATAATACGGATGGCTTCAATAGCAATACCCTCGGCCATCGGATGATATCCCGGAGCACAATATGCCTCAATGGCATGTACCATAGCATCTACCCCTGTCCATGCAGTAATATGGGGAGGCAAGCCCAAAGTCAATTCAGGATCGGATATCACTATAGCCGGTAACATTTTAGGGTGAAAAATGATTTTCTTGGTGTGTAATTTTTCATCCAAAATTACCGATGCCCTACCCACCTCAGACCCTGTGCCGGCAGTAGTCGGGACAGCAATAATGGGAGCAATACCTGCGAGGTCCGCATAACTCCAATTGTCGCCCACATCTTCAAAATCCCAAAGAGACTTTGTCTGTCCTGACATAAATGCGATTGTCTTGGCTGCATCTATGGCAGAACCACCACCAAAGGCAATAACTCCATCATGTTTATTTTTTAAATAATGGGCTACTCCATCGACCACATTTTTTTCAGTAGGATTTCCCTGTACATCACTGTACACGGTAAATTTTAATCCGTCCTTTTTTAAAATATTTATAGTTTTTTCTACTATATCCAATTTTACCAGACCTTCATCGGTAACAAATAAAGGGTTCTTGATCCCCAATTTTTTGCAAGCCTGTGATATCTCGTTTATTCTGCCATTTCCAAACCAGATGGTGGTAGGATAATTCCAATTTGTATTTGCTAACTGCATTAATTCTTATTTTTTAATTCAATAAATTGATTTATAAATCTTATTTCCCTTTTCGAAAGTTAAACGACTTTACCCGTGTAACATGGTCATAGCCAATTTTTGACAGTGTAACGCCCTTTCCTGAATTTTTAACACCCGTCCAAGCCAAGGCAGGATCCAAATAATCACAGCGGTTCATAAACACAGTACCAGTTTCTATTTTCCTTCCCAGATTAAAGGCTCTATCCATGTCATTGCCCCATAAGGAAGCGGTAAGTCCGTATTGGGAATCATTCATTAACCGCAATGCTTCTTCATCGTTCTTTACCTTCATTATTCCAACAACAGGTCCAAAACTTTCCTCGCTCATTACGTCCATGCTATGATCCACATTCACCAGCACATGAGGGGATAAATAGGGAGTATCTCTTTTGGAAGCTGCGAACAGAGATTCGGCCACCAAGGACTTTGCCCCCTTACCCAATGCCTGTTCTATTTGTTTCCTTACGTAATTAGCCGCATCTGTCTTCACCATTGGTCCAAGATTGGTCCCTGCATCCAAAGGATTTCCTAAGCTGTATTGCTTTGTCAACGCTACAAATCCATCAACAAACTTGTCGTACAGGGATTCGTGGACATAAATCCTTTCTATACCACAGCAGGATTGCCCACTATTAAAGAATGCCCCGTCCACCAAATTTTCTACACTGTTGTCCAAAGAGGCATCGGCCATTACATAGGCGGGATCTTTCCCTCCCAGTTCCAAACCACAGGGAATAAACTTATTCAGCAATGAATTTTGAACGGCTATTCCCCCTTGTACAGAACCTGTAAAGTACACCCCATCAATTCTGGTATCGGCAATTAATTGGGCCGCATTTTTATGATTCAGGTGTAATATTTGAAAAACACCCTTCGGTAAGCCGGCCTTCACAGCTGCCTTGGCATATCGTTCCGCAACCAAAGGTGTCTGAAAAGAATGCTTTAACACCACCACGTTTCCTGCCATTAGAGCGGGAACAATAGCATTTACAGAGGTCAGGAAAGGATAATTCCAAGGGCTTAGCACGCCAACTACGCCAATGGGTACACGTTCTACCCATCTTTTATCCGGATTCGCGCTATCTACCACCTTATAATCGGTTAGAGCCTCTTCAGCAGCACCGATCATATAATGGGCTCGGTCTGCAAATCCCTTTATCTCCCCAGGCGATTGGCCCAATGGCCTACCCATTTGCCAAGTAATTTCGAGGGCAATTTCATTTTTATCCTGAACAATAGCCTCTACAAAAGATGTGATATATTTTGCTCGTTCTGCAATAGATAAATCGGACCACAATGAAAAAGCATTTTGTGCTAAACTTAAGGCCTGCTCAATGTCCTTTGGGCCATGTTCTTCAGCAGTATAATAAATACTGTTGTCTATAGGTGATATGGTTTTTATCATTTTTATATTATTTCAAAATAACGTTTTAATTGCCAGTCTGTTATGGCTCCCAGTTGTTGTTGATCTTCCCATAGTCGGGTATACGCATAATGATCCACAAATATATCACCAAACAAGTCTCGTGCAATTTTTGAATTCTTAAATTTCTCGGCGGCATGTGATAAGGTCCTGGGCAACTGAAGCTCCTGAGGAAAATCTACATCATAGGCGTTACCATCCACAGCTTTGGTTGGTTCAATTTTATTCTCTATGCCCCAAATTCCGGAACCAATAGCCGCTGCCAGCGCCAAATATGGATTAATATCGGCTGCAGACACCCTGTATTCCACTCTTTGGGATTTTTCCGATCCAGGGATGGCCCTAAGGGCACAAGTTCTGTTGTCCATACCCCATGAGGCAGCCGTAGGAGCCCAAAAACCAGGAATGAGTCGCGTATAACTATTACAGGTAGAGGCCACCATGGCCAGCAATTCGGGCATTAATTTTTGTTGACCTCCTATAAACCAGCGCATAACGTCTGACATTCCATGTTCCTTGCTTTTATCATAAAAGGCAGATGAACCATCCTTATTTTGCAAAGAAATGTGGATATGTCCGGATTGTCCTGGATAACTGGAAGACCATTTGGCCATAAAAGAGGCCATTAAACTGTTCTGTTGTGCCCATACTTTCACAAAGTTTTTAAACAAAGCCCCATTATCGGCTGCCCTTAGCGCTTCGGAATATTCAAGAGCACCTTCTAGCACCCCTGCCCCGGTCTCGGTGTGCAGACCTTCCAAAGGCATGCCCATCTCCTGGGCAAGACTCATTATTTCGTGGTAAAAATTGGCATGGGTAGAGCTTCTCAATATGGAGTATCCAAAATTACCGGGCGTCATAGGCTCCAAATTATGGTAGTTCTTATCGCGAATAGATTTCGGTGTCTCATTGAACAGAAAAAATTCGAACTCAAAAGATGCGCTTGCCGTATACCCTATATTCCCTAATCTATCCAAGGTTTTACGCAGTACAGATCTGGGGCACACACTGGAAGCATTGCTCTCGGAAAAATCAACCAAAAATATGACCGATTTATAATCTTCCGTTGGCAAAACTCTCATACTGGAGGCATCTATAGTAGCATTGGCATCCGTAAAACCATCTGCCCAACCGGTGAAAGAATCATTCTTATACAAAACATCATTGGAGTCCCAGCCAAAGATTACACTGCAAAATCCGAATCCCTTGTCCAAAGCGGAAAGGAATTTTTTAGAATTTACATACTTCCCACGTAGCACGCCATCTACATCTACTACGGCCAACTTTATATTTTCAATTTGATGTTCCTTAATATATTTCTTAACCGATTCCGGAGTTATTATAGGATCTTCCTTTTTCATCTATTTAAAATTTTTATTAATCTGAAAAAAAGCGTAATAATAATTTTATGCATAAAACAACCGCTACGCTTTCGCATAAAAAAAATTTAGTTATTTCGGTTGGTATGCAAAAAATTAATTTTGTTTATGCTCATTTCATAGGTTCATTATTATTGTTTTCTATAGGCCGGATAAAACTTACGTCTTGGACAATAAAGTTTTACTTGACTACTATATGGTTGATTATTAGACTCTAAGGTATGATTTTAGGACACTGGTATATTTATATTATCCCAGTTGTTGCAAATCCAGGTTTCCAATACATATATCGACAAGAGTATCTTCTATAAAAATATTCATTAATGCCCATCTAGAGGTATAAAATTTAGTTTTTTACTTGAGCTTTTTTTGTTTCGTGCTCCAAGGCAAATTCTTCCTCAGGGGAGAGTATCAATCGATGTCTTCCTTTAAGTCCAAAATATACCAATCCTATTACCAAATAGCCTATGGAAATAAAAACTGCCGTTCTATAGGATTGATCCTGAAGCTGAAAATAGATAATCACACTGGCCAGCAAAATAGTGGTCCAAGCTCCGAATTTCCCAAAAGGACTAACATAGGGTCTTTCCAGATCCGGCTTGTTCTTTCGCAATAACAAAAAGGACCCGCATTGTAAAATATAGGATAACATGGCACTAAAAACAGCGATGTTCAACAAAGCTCCTCCAATAAAAACCTCACTTTCGTTTCCCGCCAAAAATTTGGTGACCATTAAAACCACAAAACCAATAACCGATCCCAAAATTAATGCGGTATAAGGTGTTTTTCTTTTATTATGGGTAAGGGAAAGCATTACAGGAAAATATCCTGCCCTAGATAGGGAATAGATCTGTCTCCCAAAAGCGAAGATAATGGTATGGAATGAGGCCAAAAGTCCAATTGAAGCCACCAAAGCTAAAAGTTTGGCTATGTTGTCCCCGTACAGCACTTTAAATCCGTCCAATAAAGGTTCTCCGGATTGGGATAGGGCAAAGGACCCCAATGGTATTGAAGCATTGAGCCAAAGGATTAAAAAAGCAGAAATAATCAGAGTAATGATCCCATAGGTCAATCCCTTTGGCATATCCTTTTTGGGATCTACCGACTCCTCGGCTGCCAAAGGCAACTGTTCAATGGCCAAAAATAACCATACCGCAAAGGGCATGGCTTTTAATGCTCCTTCCCATCCCAAGGGGAATAATGAACCTCCTCCACCGGGCAAATGCTCAGCAGAACCATCAGCACCTGCTTTAATATCTAACGCATAGGTAGTAAAATCGGCACTTCCGATAGATGATACCCAAAAAATACCCAAACAACCCAAAGCCAATAAAGTGAGGGTGACAGTGAATTTGAATGAAAGCTCCACTCCTATTATATTCAACAGGGTAAAGATGGTATAAAATCCGAACCACCAAAAAGGCAACATTTCGGGCGCAGTTTCAAAGATACCCTGCATATAATTACTGAGAAAAAAAACAATAACGGCGGGTGTAAGAATAAATTCCAAGTTTTCCACCAGTCCTGTAAAGAATCCACCCCAGGGTCCCATGGCAGATCTAGCAAAAGAATACGCGCCTCCCGTATGTGGCAGTGCAGGGGACATTTCTGCTACGCTCTGGGTAAGCCCGACATACATTATGGCTACAATACAGGTTGCAACGAACATACCGCCCCACCCTCCTGAAGCCAGTCCCAAGTTCCATCCGGAAAAATGTCCAGATATCACCGCACCCACCCCCAAGGCCCATAATGACCAAACACCCGCATGGCGTTTAAGTTCCCTGGATTCAAAATAGGATTTGTCCATTTTCTTGTACTTCACGCCTTTGCTCATATCAATTGATCTTGGTTTAGGTTATTTATAAATTGCTAAGTTGATAACTATGAAATAGGGAAAATATGACCCATAAACTTCAATAAGGATTAATATTTTCAAGAAAAAGACCATAGGGAAGGAATCCCTATGGTCTAAAAGATTCATAATAAACTTTACTTAATTATACATTTAATTATTACTGGCAACATCCCACCAAAGTCTGGTATTTAAGTCATCTCCTCCCATTCTTGTGACTGCTTGTTGGTAGTTGGCATTATTTGTTGATTTAACCTCATTAGGAAATTGAAACCTTACTGGGACCAATTTATCATTACCTGCATCTACACCGGGAATAACTTCCGGCATTCCGGTACGTCTCCAATCCGACCAAGCTTCAAAGCCGGTATAGAATAAGGAGATCCATTTTTGCAAGGCAATCTTTTCCAACTTTTCCCCCGCTGTTCCCAAGTAAGCCACAGTAGTCTGTGCTATATAAGCATCCAAGTCAAAAGCTTGTAGATCGGCAGCAATTTCATTCCAACCACCAGCATTGATCCTATCCAAATAATAGGAAAATGAGGCTCTAATACCATTTTCATAGTAAGTTGCGGCATCACCAACGGTAATGAAATTTCTTTCCCTTGCTTCAGCCAAAATATATTGAAGCTCAGAATAATCCATTATTATGGTTTGGGAGGCCGTTGCCGAAGCCAGCTCTACATTACACGCCCTACATCCTAAAAGAATCCCAATTCTGGAAATGAAATTAGACCCAACTTCATCGGGGTTTCCAGAGGGACTATAACTTAAGGCCGCTTCATCGTCCAAGCCATTTGGCATGCCTACATAATCATCTATATTATCGGAATATATACCTTTTCCCGAATTGGAAGTGGGTTGTGCAAAAACGATAAGTCTTCTATCGTTTAGCTCCTTGAGTCTAGTTTCCAAGGTAAGACTTAATCTAACCTCATCAAAACTCCCTGAACGGGTATCATATTTGGGTTGAGGATTATCCGGATTCCATTGTAACAATGCTGCATCCGCATTGCTGCCAAATATGGGATAAGTGCTTAAATCGCCCATAATCTCTGACATGCCGGCAACAGCCTTTGAATTATCAACATCACTGATCCTCATCAACAAACGAAGTCGGAGCGAATTGGCAAATTTTCTCCATTTTAGCACATCCCCACCGTACAATATATCTCCCGATATATTATCTGCTCCAGTCAAGGCTGCATTGGCAGCTTTTAAGTCGGCCAAAATACCATCGTATATTTGCTGTTGTGGTGTAAATTCAGGTGTAATATTATCATCAGAAATTCCTTTTATGGCGTCTGTGTATGGAACATCTCCATAGGCATCCGTTAAATAGGAATAGATCCAAGATTTTACGATCAGCCCAACGCCATAATAATTTTGACGGTCAGGATTCTCTTTGTTATCGCGAATAATATTCTCAATATCCCTTAAACCGTCATAGCATGAATTGTAAGGGTCACTTGTAGGCGACCAATTGTATCTATCACCTGAAGTAAATTGAAGTCGAGCTCCGTACTGTACTACGGTAAAGCCTTCTTCCCATCCTTGATTCCCCCAATTGTAGGCCATTTGCCTTAAAACCCCTGGCAAAAGCAATTCCGAAGAAGCTTGCTCAGGAAAATTCGGGTTTTTATTTATTTCTTCGAAGTCTTCCGTACAACCCATAAAAGCCGCCAAAAGAAACATCATGAAGAAACCCTGTTTTGAAATATGTATGTTTTTCATCTTTTATGCAATTAAAAATCGATTTGTAAATTTAGCGTGTATGTTTTAGTACTGGGATAAGACATATTTTCTATACCCGGCTGTAAAGTACCACCGGCAACGGCCACCGTTTCCGGATCAAAATGCGGGTTATCTGTCCAAAGCACCAAATTTCTACCAGTAAGTGATAATCTTGCCTTGCTAATGGGCAGTTTATCTATAATTCTTGCGGGTACTGTGTAGCCCAAAGAAACTTCACGCAATTTGGTATAGGAAGCATCGTATTTGGCAGCCTCCACATTATCCCTTTCATAATAGCGGTTGTTGTAGGTCCTTACATCCACATTGGTCGTATTTGGAGTATACACTCCAGGAGAGGTTTCCACAACACCTTCGGCCACTATCCCAGTTTCCCTTCCTTCCAAGGTCTCTTTTAATTGCCCGGCAGTTGAACCAATAGTCTTGGTTCTGGATACTACTATTCCTCCCTGCCTAATATCGAACATAAAACCGAAATCCAAAGACCTATATTTAAAACTATTCAGTATTCCGAGGGTATAATCAGGTGCATAATCCCCTTGGTACACTAACCCGTCCGTTCTAATAGGGATACCATTTGAATTAACTATTTTTTGTCCGAAATATTGGCTATTGGGATCTTCAACACGTTGAAAGCCCCTACCGTAAATAGCACTTATAGATCCACCTTCCCTGGCTTGAATAAAAACACTGTTCCTCTCCGTAAGTGTATAATCTATACCTCCCAAATCGGTAACCTCACTTCTATTTCGGGAATAGTTGAACATGGTGTTCCAACTAAAATTAGCAGTTTTTATCGGAACAACATTTAGAATTGCCTCAAAACCATAATTCCTCACTTCCCCGGCATTGATCAATTTACTGGTATATCCACTGGAAATATCCGTACTGATAGGAATAATTTGGTTTTTGGTTCTACCGTCATAATAAGTGGCGTCCAAATTAACCCTACTTTGAAACAAACGAATATCGGCTCCAATTTCATAGGATGAGGTAATCTCAGGTTTCAAAACGGCATTGGGAATCAATGAAGATTCCGTTAAAATGGGATTATCCCCAAAGGGTGTTTCATTGGTGAAAAAACTTGAAAGTTTATAAGGGTCCGTATCGTTACCAACCTCGGCATATGCCGCCCTTAATTTTGCAAAGGACACGAATGATGGCATTTCAAACATATCACTCGCAATGGCGCTCAATGTAGCAGAAGGATAAAAATAGGAATTGTTATCCGTAGGCAGAGTACTGGACCAATCGTTTCTACCAGTAATATCCAAGAAAAGTAAATTGTCATAAGCAAACCTGGCAAAACCGTAGAGACTATTAATTCTCTTCTGTTGATTGTTGGTATTCACTTCCAATGGCTTTCTTGTATTATTAAAAGAATAGATTCCAGGGTTGATCAATTGCGGGGCCACCGTTTGTGTATAATCCTGTCTTTGCCGAAATTGGTTTCCCCCGGCGGATATATTTACGTTCCATTTTTCGTTGAACGTTTTATCATAAGACAAAAGAAAGTCTGTATTGGACTCTTCAAAAAACACATTGTCCTCCCTATAATACCCTAAGGGGAAACGTTGGGTACTAAACGCTCTTTTCTTGGTCCTTAAATCGCGGTAGAAATCCCTACCTGTCCTTACCATTAAATTCCAATTGTCGTTTATGGCATAATTGGCGCTGATATTACCATATACCCTATCCTTATTTTGTGAATTTGTATTCTCATAAACATTAAAGAATGGGTTGTCGTGATAATTGTAGTTATAGTTAAACTGCTGTAAATCTTCTCTTCCAGGCATCCAATAATCGCGCATGCTATTGGTGTTCAATTGCCTACCATACCAAATAAACAGATACATGATGCTTTCGGTACCATAACTCAAGGATGGTCTGTTACCACTATCCGCCTTAATGTAATTAACATTTGTGTTAATTGTTAATTTATCGGTCAGGTTAAGCCCTGTACTTAGGTTAAAGGTATTTCTCGTAAGATCCGTGTTGGGAACAATACCTTCTTGATCCAAATTTTGATAGGAAAACCTAATATTTCCCAAGTCGCCGGATTTAGAAATGGCAATGCTATTGGTCTTCGTATAACCGGTATTGAAGAAATCCAACGTATTATCAGGCATGGAAACCCAAGGCGTAGGAGTAATTGGCGAGTTGCTAACCAAATAATCTCCTCCTCTTGTACCATCAGCTCTAGGCGAATCGAATTGAGGAATCATTAATCCTGTATCGAGTCTAGGGCCCCAACTTTCATCCACTCCATCCGCAATACCACTTCCACTACCATCTACAAATGCAAATTGTTGGTTGTTACCCTGACCATACTCATTTTGCCAATCCGGTAATAGCAAAACACTTTCCATTGTAATACCAGAATTAATGGAAACACCTAATTGACCTTTTTTACTATTTCCTTTCTTCGTGGTTATAATAATTGCACCGTTTGCTGCTCTAGCACCGTATAATGCCGCAGCGGCAGGTCCTTTTAGTACGTTGATCGATTCTATATTTTCAGGATTTATTTCTGAAGCTCCATTGCCATAATCCACATCCTGGGTACCGGAGCCGCTAGATCCAACAATTGAATTACTTATCGGAGTTCCATCCACAATGAACAATGGGGAGTTACCATTAATGTTCAATGAGGCATCGCCTCGTATTGATACTCTGGCAGAACCACCAAGTCCTGAAGGACTGTTGGTAATCTGTAATCCTGCAACTTTACCGGATATACCATTTAAGAGATTTGGTTCCTTTGAGGAGGAAACCTGATCGGCATCCAGCTCCTGAGATGCGTATCCCAAGGATTTCTTTTCCCGTTTAATTCCTAAGGCGGTAACTACTACCTCGCTTAAGCCAGTGGCACTCTCCTCTAAAGTTATGGAGACATTCGCCTGCCCATTTACGGAAACTTCCTTAGTTGTATATCCAATATAGGAAACCACAAGAACAGCATTTTGACTATTTACATCAATAGTAAAATTACCATCAAAATCGGACTGGGTTCCGTTCGCAGTTCCTTTTTCCAGTACGTTTGCCCCCGGCAACATATTCCCTTCACCATCAACAATACTCCCATTTACTACGAACTGCTGATAGACTTCAACCTTCTTTACAACATCTTTGATTTGTGATCTATCATTTTTTTCAGGTTTTAGAACAATCTGTTTGTCCAATACCTCGTAAGTAATATCCATCTTGGAAAAAAGCCTTTCCAAAATGGCAGTTACCAATTCCTTATCCGCACTTACAGAGACAATTTTCTTATAATCTACCTCCTTATCGTTGTACATGAATTTGAATTCTGTAAGTGATTCAATTTTATTCAATACATTTTCGATACTTACATTTTCGAGATTCAATGTAATCTTGGTCTTTTGACCATAAGTTTCGTTTGCATGAATTTGAAAAAGCGAAACAATTAATATAACTAATGTAGTAAGTTTCATTTTCAAATCATATTGTAGCCGGAAACAGGATTCCCTCTCCAGCTTAATTAGGTTTTTCATATTTTTGTAGTGTGTTAGTGGTTAATTAATTTAATCACGTTCTATCGGGGAGTGTTGGCGCACTTTCCGATTTTTTTTTGCCCTTATGCCCTGATTAAAATAATAATTTAAGCGTTTAAGCTAATACTGTGATTTATTTAAATTTAAGAAGGTTCAATTCATTGGCCGCTGGTTTATTAGTTAATAACTATTTGTCTGTTGTTGATCTTATAATCCATTTCGTAGGTCTCATTGAAAGTTCTAAAAACTTGATCAATGGTTTCAATATCAAAACTGGCCGTAAACAATTCCTCATCCAGTTTTAGATTATTGTTGGTAATCTCCACATTATAATGTCGTTCCAATTTTTTGACTATGTTCTTAAAGGGCACATGTCTCAATATAATTTTTCCATTCAGCCAATCGGTATGCATTGCTATATCCGCCGCTTCAATCATAATTTGCTGATTGAATTTATTCCATTCCGCTTTATACCCAGGTTCCAATGGAGCAGCTTTGGAAGAATCAAAGGTGCCATTACTATTATAAACCAAGACAGATCCCTCAACAAGTGTGGTATTGATAAATTGATCCTCAGGATAGGAGGACAAGTTAAATTTAGTCCCCATCACCCTTACGTTAAGTTCGTTGGTATTAACTATAAATGGACTCGCCAAGTCTTTGGCAACAGTAAAAAAAGCTTCCCCATTTAGAAAAACTTGTCTGTTATCCCCATCTAAAAATTGTACCGGATACTTAAGGGATGTTCCTGAGTTTAGAATTACTTGGGTCCCATCGGACAATACTATATCAAACCTTTTACCATAAGGAACAGTGAGGGTATTATAGATCAATTCTTCTTTTGAAGTTTCGTTCGTTTTATAAACCAACTGTGACCCTCGCTGAGACCCTAGCACGTTGCCTTCAGAATCCACAACTCTGGCCGTCCCATCCTCTGAAATAATTTCTACAGTTCCATCGCTCAATTGCAGGGTAATGGCATCTTTGGATATTATTGGAGTAGAACCCGAATCATTAATATTGTCCTTAAAAATATACGTTACCCCTACGAGAAGTGCCAAAACAGCAGCGGATTTCAAAATAGTAAATAGAACGCGACCTTTATTTTTGGTAGTTGAATTTTTGGAATTGATATTGGTATGGTAAAAAGAATTCAAATCTACCTCCGTTTCATCCATCGTGGAAGCAATATATTTGGCTTTGAAAGAGTAGAATTTCTTGGCATTTTGATCATTGGATGTAATCCAAGCCTCAACCTCCTCTACTTCTGTAGAAGTAGCCGTACCCCTAAGGTAATTGGAAATTTTTTTATCCATCATCATCCAAAGTATAGTATTAAGACGATTCAAAAAGGACTTACACCTAGTACTAACTAAAAAATTTATTGGGAAATGGTAATAAACTCCCGTAAATGAAGCTTCATATGCCTTAGGGCATTTGCAATATGGTTGTCTACGGTCTTATGTGAAATGCCCATCTGCGAGGCTATTTCACCATGCTTCAACCCCTCGAATCTACTTTTTTTGAAAATATTTTTACACTTTTCCGGTAACAATTCTATGCTCTGAATAATTTTGCTTTCCAGTTCATTTTCCAGCAAAAGGGAGGCCGCGTCATCTTGAATGAATTGGTATTGAATTTCAGACTTAATTCGAAAACGTTGATCTAAGAAATTTCTTTTAACCTTTTCATGCCTTAATTGGTCCAAGCATGAATTCTTGGTCATGGTATATAAGTAACTATTAATATTGGTCACTTCCTTAAGTGTCCCTTTATTTTCCCAAATTTTTAGAAATACATTTTGGACAATACTTTCTGCCTCTTGGTGGTAAATTAAATATCCCTTGGCAATTTGTACAAGTTTGGAGTAGTAAAGTCTAAACAAGGTCTCAAATGCACATTTCTCTCCCTTTTCCAAAAGGGAAAGAAAAAAATCATTGTTGACATTAGGTTGACTCTTTTTCAACTTATCAATGGATTTAAACTCTAGGCTAAACCTTTTAACCTACCATGGCAATTGTACTTTTTACAATGGCATGTGGCCTACGGATTCAACTAATTTTTCCTCATCGCCGTTCTATTAAAGCTATAATTATATATTAGGTGCAATCAATTTTACTTCTGATAAATTCCATAAAAAAACATCCAATATTACGTACTTTTATTGCAGATTTTAAATAGATGGAATTTTAATATCATCCCAATTTAACAAATTATTATAATTTTACCAAAGATTGGGTTTCCTTAAATCTTAAATCGATATTGATTTTGGGCCTTCATAATTTTTGGGAATCTAATTGCCTATTTCGGCAATTTTCACCGGTCTTTTTTCCTTTAATGACTTAATGGCCGCCAATCCAATTTGAAGTGACATCAACCCATCATTTCCATCCACAGGGACGGCGTCGCCATTTTTTAAACTCATTACATAGCTGGCCATTTCCGTTTTATACGCTTCAGCATATCTCTCCAGGAAGAAATGAAGGGGAAGTGCCCCTTGGATTCCCTTATTTGTATAAAGGCGATGCGAGTTTTCATAATTGTTATCTGCCTGTGCCATTCCCTTAGATCCAAATACTTCTATTCTTTGGTCGTAACCATATGCGGCCTCCCTACTGTTGTCTATAACAGCCATAGTACCGTCTGTATAGGTCAAGGTAACAACTGCGGTGTCAATATCCCCTGCCTTACCTATGGCGGCATCCACCAAAACAGCTCCCTTGGCATATACCTCCTCTACTTCCTTGCCTACAACAAAGCGGGCCATATCAAAATCGTGAATGGTCATATCCAGGAAGAGTCCTCCTGATTTTTCAATATAGCTTACAGGTGGTGCACCCGGATCTCGGCTTGTAATTTTTACCAAGTGGGGCTCACCTACGGCACCCTGTTTTACTAGTTCATGAACCTTTCTAAACTCTTTATCGAACCTACGGTTAAAACCTAACATCAACTTAATATTGGCCTTCTTTACCACTTTCAACACCTCAACCACCCGTTGCATGGAAAGGTCCAAAGGTTTTTCACAGAAAACATGGATACCAGCATTCGCTGCCATTTCAACATAATCGGCATGGGTATCCGTTGGGGAACAAATCACAACAGAATCGAAAGGGGCAACAGCCAACAGCTCTTCATAAGAATTTGTGATATGGGGTATGTTCTTTGCCTTTGCATATTGTCTACATTCTTCCATTGGGTCCATAACTGCAACTACTTCCACATGTTCCATCTGAAGTAAGTTTTCCAAGTGGATCTTTCCTATCCTTCCCAATCCTGCTACGGCGAATCTAACTTTTGTCATCGTTTTATATTTCTTAATGATCGTTTTCTGAAAATTCAATTAACTAAAGCCCCAAGGATTTTATATAATCCCTATTGGCCTGTGCACATATTTTTGGGTTTCCCATACCAGGTAAAATATCCTGTTCTACAACGATCCAATCGTTGTATTTCATTTCTTCCAATATTTTTACAATGGATTGAAAATCTACCGATCCTTTTCCCAGTTCACAAAACACCCCTCTTTTAAGGGCATCAAAGTAATCCCCGTTTACCTTTTGCGAAGCCTGGGCCGCTTCGGGACTATAATCCTTGAAATGAACATGCCATATTCTATTCCCAAACTTTTTTAGGGCAGTGACCGGATCTCCACCACCAAAGGCGTAATGCCCCATATCCAAACACAATCCCAATATTTGCGGGTCGGTCAAAGTCATAAGCTTGTCTATTTCCCCAGGGGTTTCTACATAACCCGCGCAATGATGGTGGAACACTGTTCTTATACCATACGCATCCTTCACAGCCCTTGCAATCTTTTCAGCTCCGGCAGCATAAACTTTCCATTGTTCATCCGTAAGCCCCATAGCGGGTTTAATTCTTCCGGCATTTTTGGTGCGTTCAGGAACCGATCCATTGTCATCGGCCAATACAATAAAAGAATTCTTATAACCGGCGTTGAACATAAGCTCGGCCACTTTTAAGGCAGATACAACACCCTTGTCATGATTGTCCACTTGGGCCAAAGCTACTGGGACAAAAGCTCCCAGCAGATCCAAGTGTCTGTTATCCAATTCTGCTTTTAATTGGACGGGGTTGGTGGGCATGTATCCCCAATCGCCCAGTTCAGTGCCAATATATCCTGTTTCCTTAATTTCATCCAATACCTGTTCAAAGCCAATCTCTTCGGATTTTTCTTCCAGGTCAAATTCCAAGGCGCCCCATGAACAAGGAGCATTAGCAATTTTCATCATTCCTTTTTCTGATTAAAATTTTCTTGACCAAATGTTCGGCCATCTTTCTATTATTACCTTGGTCTGTGTAAAGAATTCTATGGCATGCTTGCCTTGGCCGTGCAAATCTCCAAAAAAGCTATCTTTCCAACCACTGAACGGGAATTGGGCCATTGGGGCAGCAACCCCTATATTTATACCAATATTTCCAGCATCGGCCTCATTTCTAAACCTTCTGGCATTGGCACCACTACCGGTAAATAAACAAGCCATGTTACCATAATTCCCGCCATTTACAAATTTCAGGGCATCATCTATATTCTTCATGGATATCAAACTCATTACGGGACCAAAAATTTCAGTTCCAATAAGTTCCTTATCCAGGGCCACGTCCTCCAAAATAGTAGGGTTCAGGAAGTTTCCTTTCTCATATCCCGAAATGGAAGCATTTCGTCCGTCCAAAAGCACTTTGGCCCCTTCATCAATTCCTTTTTGGATCAATCCCGTAATTCTTGCCTTACTTTCAGGAGTAATTACCGGTCCCATATTTATCTCCCTATCCAAACCATAACCTGTAGTTCTGGATTTAACGGTTTCGTAAAGGGCATCCTTAATCTGTCTTTTTTGATCATCTACAGTTATAATTGTGGAAGCCGCCAAACATCTTTGTCCTGCACAACCATAAACGGAGTCCGCTATTATTTTGGCAGACATTTCTATATCCGCATCTGGCAGTACCACCACTGGATTTTTGGCTCCCCCTTGCGCCTGAACCCGCTTACCATTGGCCGTGCCCTTGGAATAGATATATCTAGCTACCGGAGTACTCCCCACAAAACTCACTGCTTTAATGGAAGGGTGTTCCAGAATGGCATCTACGGAATCCTTACCGCCGTGAACTAAGCTTACAAGACCCTTTGGAATATCCAATTGATCTAAAAACTCAAATATCTTCATCATGGTCAAAGGCACCTTCTCGGAAGGTTTTACTACAAAAGCGTTACCCGTAGCAATTGCATAGGGCAAGAACCAGAAAACGATCATACTGGGAAAGTTGAACGGAGTTATACAAGCTGCCACACCTAAGGGTTGCCTTATCATCATTTCGTCTATTCCCGTAGCAATATCTTCAATAACATCACCTGCCATAAGCATGGGCGTTCCGCATGCCACTTCGATATTTTCTATAGCACGCTGAATTTCCCCCACGGATTCCCCGTAAGTTTTGCCGGACTCTTTGGTAATAATCTCAGCGAGTATCTCGGTATTTTCCTCCATGAGTGTTTTTAAGCGATACAGCACCTGTACCCTTTTTAACACAGGAACTTTGCTCCATTCCTTATAAGCCTTTGATGCTGCCTCAACAGCCAAATCAACATCCTTTTGGGTTCCCTTGCCATAGGGAACCTTTGCCAAGACCTCTTGCGTGGCCGGGTTTACGATGTCCTTTGTTTCTTTTGAGGTGCTTGGAGTCCAAACACCATCGATATAATTTTTTAGAATTTCCATTTTTTTAAATATTTAATATTTTTGATTATAGTGCTCCTACTGATTGTTCCAGAGCAAAACATAGATTAAAATAGTAACAGCGCATAACCCAATGGACATGGGTATGGTATATTTCCAGGTAGTCAGATTTACTGCTCCGACATCCGTAATTTCGTACTTGTTCTCATTTGGATAGAAGTAGGATACAGAATACATTATGGCCACGTTCAACAAGAATTCTATCCCCCATAAATGTACGAAATGAATGCCATGACTGGTATAGCCCCAAGTCATAAAAACATAAAAACTTAGTCCGAAAATCAGGGCCACTTTAGCACCCATTGCCGAGACTTTTTTCATAAAGAAACCCGCCAATAAAATGGAGGCAATTGGAATAAAAAATATTCCGTTCAGTTCTTGCAACAATTGGTACAGTCCATCTGAGGCATTGGCCACCATTGGAGCGGCAAAAATGGCCATAATGGCTAATATGGCAGAGGTTATTTTTCCAATCTTCACCAATTTGGTGTCACTTACATTTTTGGCTATATGTTTCTTATAAATGTCCATACTAAATAAGGTAGCAACAGAATTTAAAACAGAATTAAAAGTGCTCAATACCGCTCCCATGATTACGGCTGCAAAAAAGCCTATCAACCAAACAGGTAAGACTTTTTTAACCAATTGGGGGTACACGGAGTCTTGCTGGTCAAAATAAGTATCTTGAAAATAATAGTAACAAATTACCCCGGGCAACACAATTATCAAGGGAATCAAGATCTTAAAAAGACCGGTTATTAAAAGTCCCTTTTGGGCTTCCTTCAGATTTTTCGCCCCCAAAGCCCTTTGGATAATTGTCTGGTTCATTCCCCAGAAATAGAGCTGATTAATGATCAATCCCGTAAACAAAACTTCAAAAGGCAATACAGAGTCCCTTGCCCCTACCACATTGAATTTCTCGGGGGCATAGTCATATACCTTTACCAATCCGTCCCAAATGTTGTTATCTCCTATGGCCATCAACGCCAATATTGGTATTAATAGACCTCCCAATAAAAGTCCAAATCCATTAATGGTATCGGAATAGGCCACGGCCTTTAAACCTCCAAATATGGCGTATATGGACCCTATGACCCCAATAATGACTACTGTTATCCATAGCCCTTCGGATTTACTCACCCCAAGAGCCTCCGAAACACCAAACAAACTTTCGATACCTATTGCACCAGAATACAACACAATAGGCAACAAAGTAACCACAAATGAAAAGATCAGAATGGCGGCTACCATAGTCCTTGTTAACCCATCAAATCTACTTTCCAGAAACTGTGGTATAGTGGTCAGTCCCATTTTTAAATATTTGGGAACAAAAAAAATGGCGGCAATTACTAGGGCTATAGAAGAGGTAACCTCCCAGGCAATTACAATAAAACCATTGACATAGGAATTGCCGTTCATCCCAATAAGATGTTCCGAGGAAATATTGGTCAGCAACATGGAACCCGCAATTACGATTCCAGTTAAACTTCTACCTCCCAAGAAATAGCCGTCGGAGGATGTTAAATTGGTTTTTCTAAGACTGTACCAAGTAAAAAAGGCAACCCCTCCAGTAAAAATAAGGAAAGACGTTAAAATAATAATGAGTTCGGAATTCATAAGGCTGGTTGGTTATGGTCTATAAATAATATTTTTGGGTTTTCTTATTTTCCCTATAGGTTTCCAAAGATTTTTTGACGCCACTTTTCTCTGACACTTCGGCTACCGCTACATCCCACCAGGCAAATCCTGGGACAGCTTTTTTACGGTCCACCTCAATATAGATTACCGTGGTCTTGTCTATGGTTTTTGCCTTTTCAAGGGCTGCATTTAATTCCTTTACATTTTTCACTTTAATCACATGTGCCCCCATACTCGCGGCATTGGCCGCATAATCTATAGGCAATAATCCTCCGTCCAATTGATCGGTGTCCTCATTTCTGTACCTATAATAGGTTCCAAAACCTTCGCTTCCAAGAGAACTGGACAAGCTTCCAATACTGGAATAGCCATCGTTGTTCAATAAAATAATTGTCAGTTTCTGTTTTTCTTGAATTGAGGTCACGATTTCTTGGGACATCATTAGGTAACTACCATCGCCCACCATTACATATATCTCACTTTCGGGCCGTGCCATTTTAGCACCCAATCCACCGGCTATCTCATAACCCATGCAAGAATACCCGTATTCCAGATGGAAGCCCTTGGGGTTTCTGGTCCTCCACAATTTATGAAGGTCTCCGGGCAGGCTACCTGCGGCGCAAAGTACTATATCCTCTGGGTTCGAAAATGAATTTACAGCTCCGATCACTTCCCCTTGAAATGCGGGCACTTCATTCTTTTCGGCATAGATATCCGCTACAAATTGATCCCAACTCTTATTAAAGTTTTCTACTTTCCCACTATAATCCGCGCTTACTTTAAAATTGGACAGCTCTTTGTCCAAAGTTTCCAATATGGCCTTGGCATCCCCTACCAAAGGAAGTGCTCCATGTTTAAAGGAATCGAATTCCGTTATATTTATATTGATAAAACGGACATTGGGATCTTGAAATGCGGATTTGGATATGGTAGTAAAATCACTATATCTTGTGCCGACCCCAATGACCAGATCGGCCTCTTTTGCTATCTCTATGGCCCCAGGTGTTCCTGTTACACCAGCTGCTCCCAGGTTCTGTGGTTCGTTGTAATCCAAGGCGCCCTTTCCCGCAAAGGTTTCCGCAACGGGAACCCCCGTTCTATTGACCAATTTTTTTAAAATTGCCGTGGCATCGCTATAAATAGCACCACCCCCGGCAATGATCATTGGTCTTTTACTTTCTTTGATTTGTCCAATTGCCCTTGCCAATAACGTTTGATCTGGCATGGTCCTACCTATATGCCAAACTCTTTTTTGGAACATTTCTACTGGAAAATCAAAGGCTTCCGCCTGAACATCCTGTGGAATGCACAAGGTAACAGTTCCTGTTTCTGCCTGTGAAGTTAGTACCCGCATTACTTCGGGCAAGGAGGTAATCAATTGTTCCGGCCTATTTATTCTGTCCCAATATTTGGAAACGGGCTTAAAACAATCATTGACCGATATATCCTGGGTAACATTGGATTCCAATTGCTGCAATACCGGCGCAACCTGTCTTGTGGCAAATATGTCACCAGGAATCAAAAGGATAGGAATCCTATTAATAGTGGCTGCCGCAGCGCCGGTAAGCATATTGGTAGCTCCGGGCCCTATAGAGGAAGTACAGACAAAGGTTTGTAATCTATTTTTTACTTTGGCAAAGGCCGCCGCAGCATGCACCATTCCCTGCTCGTTCCTGGCCACATAATATGGAAAATCCAGATTCTGATGCAGTGCCTGTCCTATTCCCGCTACGTTCCCATGCCCTAAAATTCCGAAACAACCGGCAAAAAATTTGTTCTGAACGCCATCGCGTTCTACATATTGGTTCTTAAGATATTCAATTGTGGCCTGGGCCACCGTAAGTCTTTTTGTTTTCATCGCTTATAAAATTAAAATCCGCCCTTCTGATTTATAAAATCCATGGATTCTTCCAAGGTGGGCATAAAGTTGGCACAACCCTTTTTAGTTACCACTTGCGCACCACTGGCATTGCCCATTCTGCACGCCTTTTTTAAATCCCACCCTTGTAGTATTCCGTATAGAAATCCGCTGGCAAAGGCATCCCCTGCGCCCAGCACATTTAAAACCTCAACTGGAAACCCTGGAACATCCTCTTTGGAACCATCCTTTTGGTATATACTGGCACCCTTCTCTCCCCGTTTTACTATAAGTGTCTCTATGCCCGAGGCAAGCAGTTGCTTAATGGACACCTCTATATCACCTTTAATTTCCGGGGCGGAAATCTGTTGTTCCTTAATGGTTACTTGCGAGGAATTGATCAGCGTGGCGGCAAGAATTTCCTCTTCCGTACCAATGGCCATTTTAACCCTGGGCAAAATAGCCCTAACGGTTAATCCAAACGCCCTGTAATCGTGCCATTGGTCCGCTCTAAAATCCAGATCGAGAACTACGTCGACATCATTTCTATTAGCGATTTCAGTGGCATAAAAAGTTGCACTCCTGGTAGGTTCTATATTGAGGGCAGTACCATTGATCAACAATATTTTGTAGTGTGGAATATTGGCATTGTCCACGTCATCGATATCCACCTGACTATCGGCCGCGTTATCCCTGTAATACACCAAGGGAAATTTATCCGGAGGTTCTATTCCCAGAACAACCGCGCTACTCCTAGTCCCATTTTTTACAGGTATAGCATGGGTATTTACCCCTTCCCCATTTAAGAAATTTAGTATAAACTCTCCCACTTTGTCATTACCAACCGCGGTCAAAAGGCTGGCATTTACACCCAATCTTGCACATCCCACAGCTATATTAAGTGGAGACCCCCCCACAAAGGCATCAAACCCCTTAATATCATTAAATGGCGAACCTATATTCTGTGAATAAAGGTCAATACTAGATCTCCCAAACGTGATTACATCAAACTTTTTATCGCTCATTTCCTATTGTTGTTTATTCATTTCCGCTGTTACCAAGGGTAATCTTTTGTCTTTTGAGGTCCAGGAATCATAAATCCATTCATGGTCCGGGTCTGTGGTATTGGCCAAACATTGGTCCGTTCCTGCCAAGAAATTAAGGTAGTAGCAATGAAATCCGTGTTCTGCTACCACAGGATGAAAACCTTTGGGAATCATCACCACGTCATTATGTCTAGGCCTAACTATCTCATCCAAGGACCTGTCCTTGGTATAGACCTGCTGTATGGCATATGCCTCCGGTTTTTGAAATTTATAGAAATACGTCTCTTCTTGTATCGGTTCCAAAACGGTACCTTCAGCGTCTACAATGCGTTCATCATGTTTGTGGGCCGGAAAGGAACTCCAATTCCCAGAGGGCGTATATACTTCACGCACCACTATTTTGCTACAACCAAAACCCGGTGGCACCAGATCATTGAACTGGCGGGTAGCATTGTCACCGCCAAAAATAACTACGGGAGTGTCCTCTGGGGTGACGAATTTAGCAGGGAAATCTTCTTCGACCTTGCACCAACCATACCCTATATCCAAAGTATTGCTAGTAGCCGTTAACGTAAATTTACTATTTCGGGATAGGTAAAGGGTATGTGCCACCCCGCTAAAAACGTCTATTCTTCCATTTTTTGTTTCCCAGTTTCCTTTATCGCTTTCCACTTTAAAATTGCCACTTAACAACACTATTACCATTTCGTTATCCTTGGTATCGTATTGCCAAGTTTCACCTTTGGTCATTAATCTCGTCCCAAAATTCAGATATTCCCATTTAGCCGATGCGGGTGTAATTTGATGATATACTCCAGTTTTGGATTTTGGTTTTATCTGCAAATGTGAATTATGTTCCATAATTTTTAATTTTAAAATTTTAAGTCGCTTACTTTCCCGGTGGCACCCAATAGATCGAACTTTTCCAGCATAAATTTTTCGTAATCGCCCATATAGGTCTTCCCTGGAATAACGGGGTCGAAAAGCTCTGGAGTATCCCTGAAGAATTCCCTATGCACCCTGGTCCACAATAGTCTGGTATCTGTTGCTATATTGATCTTACACACCCCATAGGCAATGGATTTCACAATCTCTTCCGGCGAAACCCCGGAGGCACCTTCATTCAAATGCCCTCCTGCCTTATTGATCCGTTCTATTTCCTCAAAATTAACGGCAGAGCCGCCATGCAACACTATAGGGAATTTAGGCAATCTCCGCTGAATTTCCTCCAATATTTTAAACTGAATACCATTTCCGCCGGAAAACTTATAAGCTCCATGACTGGTGCCTACTGCTACCGCCAAACTATCACATTCCGTTAATTCCACAAATTCCTGCACTTCCGAGGGCTGGGTATATTTGGCATGTTTTTCGTCTATGGACAAATCATCTTCAACACCGCTCAGCACTCCCAGTTCTGCCTCTACAACAATATTTTTTTTGTGCGCTTGTTCCACTACTGCTTTGGTCCTTTTTACGTTCCCATCAAAATTATCATGGGAGGCATCGATCATAATGGAGTCATAATCGTTGGATTGTATTGCATTAAAGGCATGTTCCTCGTTCCCATGATCCATGTGAACGGAGTACACTGCCTTGGGGTATATTCTGGAAGCAGCACGGATCATCCCAATGAGCATTTCGGGATGGGCATAATTCCTTGCCGCTGGTGTAATTTGGACAAGAAAAGGGGCATTTGCCCTTTCTCCCGCACTAAAAAGCCCGAGAACCTGTTCCATGGTAAAAACATTGACCGCTGCTATGGCATATTTGCCATAACACTGATCATAAAATATCTTGGGCGAAAGGTGCATGAGAATATAAATATTTAAAATGCAAACGAATCATACTACTATAAATAAACAATAAAAATCTCCCTTTAGAAAACTATTAATGCTAAAAAAACATGCAAAGGTTTGCATTATGTGTAAAATTCCCTGATCAAGGGATTATAGATTGTGCATAGTCGTCTTGAAGAGGTTCTGGGTAAATACATAAAGAAAAAACCTTTAAGCCAAGCTAAAGTCAATTACCCTTTACAAGAACAATTAACACAGCCATTTACCTACTCCTTAAACAACTCCTCGATAGGCACACCAATACAGGCACCCGGAAATTTTATTCCCAAGAGCATGGAAATCGATGGTGCTATGTCTGTAATGCTATATTTCCTTGTAGAGGACCCTTTAGGTATTTTATTTCCAAACCACAACAATGGCACATGGGTGTCATAGCTATAACCTGTTCCATGTTCAGTTCCATATTTTCTGTATTTACTCCAAGAAGGATTAAACAACACAACAATGTCTCCGGAGCGTTTTATATTAAAACCTCTTTGTACCATGCCCATTTCAAATTGAGTATATTCAAATTTTTCAAGATCAGTACGCAGCAATACTTGAAAAACACCTTCTATTTTTAATAGTTCTTGTTTACTTTCTTCCAAAACAGTATTGAAATTTAGTTGCATCGCCTCTATTTTTTCCTTATCGAAAAAGAGCTGACCATTAGACATATTTTCTATCAAATCTTTTGCATTATACCTAGCGTCTAAATACATATTTAAACTGCTTACAATTGTATCGCTATCAAAATATCCAGCCGGAATTTTATTATTTTTCAAGTACTGCGGGACATCTGTCGCGGCATGATCCGCAGTTAAAAAGAAAGTGTAATTTCCTTTGCCTACTTGTGCATCCAATTTACGTAATAAGGAAGCAATGTCTTGATCTAATCGTATATAAGTGTCTTCTATTTCTATGGAATGAGGACCGAATGCATGCCCAATTTTATCAGTACTCGAAAAACTAATTGCCAGAAAATCGGTTTCCTCACCTTTTCCTAATTTTTCATTTTCAAGAGCTGCATAAGCCATCAGTGCTACTATTGTATTTCCAAAAGGAGTCTCTTGTAAAATATCGAATTGGTCTTCATCGGATAGTTTTTTAAATTCATAAGGGAAGGAGGCATTGTTTTTATGATGAAAAACTTTTTCATAGGCTTGCTCATCAATAGTGCTTTCAGTATAGCTGCCAATGGGCCGTATAGTATGCCACCCATTTTTCAACAATGATTTTACATACCCTTCTTTATTGAATTTTTCAACCCATGCAGGAAGTTCTTGCTTGTAATAAGTACTTGTTATGAAGTTTCCCTTTTCAGCATCGTACCAATATGCCCCATCGGACATATGTCCGCCCGGTAAAATGGCACCTCTATCCTTTAAAGAAATGCTTATCACCTTCGACTTACCATCATTTGATAATTGCAATTCATCGGTAATTGTTGTCGACAACATTTTATGAGGTGAACGTTGCCCACTAGACCCTTCTCCTCCTACGGTTTGCGTGCTATAATCGTCAACATTATTAATTTCCTTTTTTAAAGTTCGATCGTACCATTCATTTGCAATGATACCATGGTACTTTGGGGTAGTACCCGTATAAACTGATGCATGTCCTGGGGCTGTTTTAGTGGGAATGTAATTGTAATTTGCATTTCTACAAACAAATCCATCATTCATTAAGCGTTTAAAGCCATCATCGGAAAATTTATCTTGAAATCTGTATAGATACTCTGCTCTCATTTGATCCACAATAACGCCAACAACAAGTTTTGTTTTTGCTTGGGGTTGTTGCGAAAAACTGTTTACTGAAATGAGGCAACATAATATTATGAATAGGGAATGTTTAGTTAGACCACGCATGTTTAAATGAGGTTTAATATTATTTAAATACACTAGATTATTTTAAATCGTCTCCAGCTATATCGCGCCAGTCGTATATATGAAATGTTTTATCTGTAGACATTGCAACGAACATTCCTTTGGGGAATTCATCGCCCAAACTAACCGAAGTTACTTCTGAACCATCGCTTTCAAGAGTCATTAATTCTACGGATTTAATAAACTTGTGATTATGCGGGTTTCCTTCAGAACCTTCTCTAGAAAATATATTAAAGGTATTTTGTTGTTGGTCAGATATTAAAATATAGCCTGTTCCATTGTCCTTCTTATAAATACTAATACCCTCGATATCCCTGCCAAATTCCTTTGTTCCAAATAATGCCAATTCTTCATCCCCTTTGGCAGGATCTGCATGGTATTTACGAATCCCGAAATTTTCGTCTGAACAATACACATAGCCTAATTCATTATCAACAACAATAGCTTCAATTTCTTTTATTCCACTATAGTTTCCAAAATCTCTAATCTTAGTCAGCTTCACTTTGCCTTTACCGTCATTATCTATTCGGTACTGACATAGATATCCCTTTGACGGCCCATCTTTAGGGCCAACAATAGCGTATACAATTCCATCTTTGGGATTTTTGTACAATGCAACTCCCATTGGATCTTTCTTTTCTCTGTCCTCAAAAACAGCCATCCCACCACCATCTATGGGTTTCATATCGGGCACACTAAAAATCCGTAATTGATTTTTGCTTCTTTCCGTCGTTACAGCAATATCAATAGGCTTACCATTTAAATTGTACCCATAAGCAATATCTACATTGTTTGGCCTTTGAAGATCTGGAATACTTTTGTCTTTAATGATTTTTCCTTGTAAATTAAAAACGTATAAACCTCCACCATCTTCTTTGTCGGTACCAATTATTAAGCTCTGGGCTGGATCATTTTTATTTACCCAGATAGCAGGATCATCCGTATCAAAAACAACCTTTTCCGTTATATACTTAGGTTGTATAGCGTTTTTGGTATGCTGAGGCAGACCATCTGGTGCAATTATTAAATCGTCACCAGCAATATCTTCCCAAGCATATAATTGAAAGGTTTTATCATCTGACATAGCCACAAACAATCCCTTGGGAAACAGATCGCCCAATGATGCGTTTATAACTTCTGAGCCATCACTCTCCATTGTTGAAACATCGATAGATTTTACCAATACATGATGGTGTGGATTATCTACACTTCCTTCTCTGGAGAATAATTGAAATTTATTGGCTTGTTGATCTGAAACGATTATATAACCAGTGCCAATATCCGTTGTATAAATACTAATCCCCTCATGGTCTCCTGTAAAACCTTCTGTCGCAAAAAGTGCCAACTCCTCATTACCCTTGTCCGTATCGGCATAATATTTACGAACCCCTACTCCTTCATCCGAATAATAAACATAACCCAATTCATCATCAACTACTACGGCCTCAATTTCCTTTTTTCCACTATATTTTCCAAAAGCCCGTACTTTTTCGGCAATGATATTTCCGTTTTCATCTCCTTTTAATTCATATTGCCAAATATACCCATCCAGTGGCCCAGACTTTCTTCCAACAAAGGCATATACCTTGTCTTCCGGATTTTTATATAATGAAACCCCCATAGGGTCCCTTTGCTCTTCACCTTCAAAAACTTCAATGCCCCCATTGTCCAAAGGTGTCATTTCTGGAAGCCTAAATATTCTTATTTTATTGGTAAGGCGTTCGGTAACAACTGCAATGGAAAATTCCTCCTCACCTAGTTCAAATTCTTCAATGTCCACATTGTTCGGACGTTTTAAACCCCTAACCGTTTTATCTTCAATGATATTGCCTTTTAAATCGTAAACATACAAGGCACCGTCCATATTTTTATCCGTTCCTAGTATTAAGCTTTGTGATGGGTCTTCCTCATTTACCCAAATGGCCGCATCATCAGTATCATGTTTTGTGACCTGTGTTATGATTTTTGGTTTTATGGCGTTCTCTGAAATCGCTGGTTTTGACTCGCAAGCACTAATTAAAATAACGCCTAATAAACCTAATAGACTGGCTGCCGGGTTTGTAATCTTCATAATGTTAAATCTTTTTTCTTAATATTTTTCCTGAATCGTTAAAAAGTATATCGTAAATTTTATCTCCTTTTTTAAGATCTATTTCATAAAATATTTGATTATCCGCTGTTTTCACCAACTCAATATCTATAATTGAGTAATCACTTAATTTTTCAGCTATCGTATTGGATATGGCTACTGGAAGTTCACTTTCATCAATTTCCAATTCAGTTTCAAGCCAGTTCCCCGCTTTATCAAAATAAGAAGTGTAATTGAAGCCGTCCAAGGTGTAATGCAACCTATATAGTTCTCTTTTCAGACTCCATTCAATATTGTGAGCTGACGGTTCAAGTTCCAAGAATTTGAGTTGAACCTCTCTTGGAACAGTTTCCTTGTTACATGAACAAACCATAAACCCTATAATTACTATTATAATTAACTGCTTCATATTTTATGTTTAGTAAACTTATGGGTTAATTCTGTAGAGAATCTGTCTATAAAATCAAAAGTTCAAGTCAAAATTATGTAGTCCATTTTCATAGCTATATTTTAGCTGAATATTATAGGCCAAACAAATTTTATTTATAATAGACAGCCCTAAGCCCAACGAATTTTTGTTTGATCTATTAAACCTTCTAAATTGACCGGTATCCATTTTAGATTGATTTCCGCTATTTGAAAACCTAATACAATTTTGCAAAGTAATTATATGTATTTTCCCATTTGTAGTATTATGTTTAATGGCATTTCTTATTAAATTTGATACTAAAATCTCTATAAGGTCAGGGTTGATGACAAAGTGCATTTGATGATTTAAATCCATTTTAATCATTAGCCCATTGAGCTCAATAACTTCTATATAGTGCTGAACTTGGCTCTTTACCACTTCCGTTATATCGATTTTCTCAGAATTATCATAAGCACCAGATTCAATTTTAGCCAATAATGTAAGACCGCGGTTTATTTTTGATAACCGCAAGCAACTATTGTAAATAGATTTAAGAGGCTTCAACTCAACATCGGTTAGTTTTTCGGACTGTAAAAGCATTTCGCATTTATTGCGAATTATGGCCAATGGGGTCTGGATCTCATGTGCAGCATTCTCGGTAAACTCTTTGAGATTGAGATAATCATAATGAATTTTTTTAATCATAGTATTTAACATACTATTAAGCTGATTGAATTCTTGCGTATTCGTCTTGCTGAAATTTATAGATCGTGTACTTCCAAGTTCATAATTCTTTAGGGTGATAAGTGTTTCCTTAAAAGGCCGCCATAAACCCCTTGAAATAAAAAGGTTACCAAGTATAAGAAAGGTAAGCAACCCTAAAAAAACCAATAACATTGGTTTTAATATCTCTACCACCAAAAGTTTCGATTCTATTAAGGACTTGAAGATGGTGATGTCATAAAAAGCTGTTCCTATTTTGCGAATGACATTTAATTTTCTATAGGCATGAAATTCATCATCAATAATATCATAGACTATGGTGTCTGTGAACATTAAATTATCTATTTCTTCCTGGTTCGTTGAAATCTTAATTATTTGCTCATAGTTGTTCAAGGCTTCAATAGGAATATCATTGACTATTTGTGTAGTGGCAATTTCTTCCCTGTTTACTAGAAAATCATTGATATCATTATCAATGACATTATTAAAATTAATGAGGATAATAAAACCGGCAACGGCAAAAAAAAGCAACGAAGCCATGGCATAATAAAGTGATGTTTTGACTAATAATTTCAAATTTTTTGGAATTTGTACCCCACCCCATAAATGGTTGAGAGATAATCGTTACCGCCTGCATTGACTATTTTTTTTCTTAAATTTTTTATATGACCATAAATGAAATCGAAAGAATCGAACATATCAGTATCATCCCCCCATAAATGCTCCACTATTGATTCCTTGGTTATGACCCTGTTTTCGTTACTTATAAAATAAAGTAACATTTGATACTCTTTTTGGGTTAGGGTAATGTTCTTATTGTTTACTACAACTTCATGAGAGACAGTATTTATTTTAATGTCACCAAAATCTATTGTATTGTTGCCATGAAACTGTTTTCTTCTAATTATTGATTTTATTCTGGCATTAAGCTCATTAAAATCGAATGGTTTTGTAAGATAATCATCAGCTCCAATATTTAAGGCAGAAATTTTGTCATCTATGGCGCCATGGGCACTTAGAATAATGACACCCGTATCCTTGTTTAATTTTTTTAGATATTCTAAAACTTCAAGCCCAGAGCCATCTGGAAGGCCAATATCTAAAATAATCGCGTCATATTCATGCATATATACTTTTTCTTTGGCCAATGAGGCAGTGGATACCGCCTCGCATAAAAAATTTTCCCCTTTAAGGAATTCGATTAAGTCATCCTGAACTTCTTGTTCGTCTTCTATAATTAATAATTTCATGCTAGTTTGTTACCTCTTATTTTATATTATGTTGATTAGAAAAGTATGAAATAATTCGACCCTTATAAATAATAAGTAAAGAAAAAAGGCTAGATATGCATCTAACCTCTTGGTCACTGACAAAACTAATTAAACTTCACTCCTTTTTTATTTCCGTGGTGTAGATTACATTGCCTTTATAATTTATGACCTGCACCAACATTTGACTTTTAGTTATAGAAACCGCCATAAACCCCTGAACAGAAGCGGCAAACTTTGATATGCCATCTATCATACCTGTTTTTCTGACTTCAGAACCTGCTCCTGAAATAAAATGATGGGTCTTTCCTTGCGGTTTAATATATTGTAGATCGTGCTCATGACCTGCAAAATATACATCTGCGTTACTTCTCTTCAAAATGGGTTGCAGTGAATTTCTTATTTGTTCCGTGTCCTCAATCCGTTTACCTCCGGAATATAATGGATGATGGCCCGAAAAAATTGTCCAATCTGCTTTTGGCTTAGAAGAAATAATACTATCTATCCATTTTATCTGTTGTGTGGAATCCTGGGTCTTAACATTAGCATAGGCCTCTTCAGTATAATATTTCTTTTCAAAGGGACAGGTGTCCAAAAATAGAAAATGAACATTTAAACCAGTGTCTTCATCAGTAAAACCGTAGTCATAATAACGTGATGGCATATTCCACCGTTGGCTTTTATATGTGTAGTCTATTTGGGCCTGAGGGTTTCCCCTATAATCGTGATTGCCCAAAACTACATGCCACGGAATTTCAAGATGGTATCCTTTATAAATATTTTCAAAGGAAGCCACCCAGTTGGGGTCGTCTATACTCGCCACACCATTAGGGTAAAAGTTATCGCCCAAGGCTATGACAAATTCCGCGTCCAGTGTTTTGGCAGCTTCTTCCATTCTATCTGCAACATGTTGTTGGTTATAATAGCCTTTTCGGCCCCAATCCCCAATCACTAGGAAGTGTAACGCATCCTTCATAACCACTAGACTATCTGTTACTTTATAGTTATCGCACAAAGGCATATCATTCCCATCTACCTTAGTGGCGCTACAACTAAACCCAAAAAGTAATAGCAGAAATATCGGCGTAAGCTTATTCCAAATGCTTTTCATAAAATATAAATTAAAAATGGCGGAGAATATATTAGAAATTAAACCTTATACCCAATCTGCCCCAAGATCCATATCTTGTCCTAAAACTAGGTGTATTTTTAGTATTGTAAAATTCCCTTTCGTCCTCATCAGTTAGGTTTACCAACTCCAGAAAAGCTGTCAGTTTATTTTTACTAAATGATTGGCTCATGGAAAAATCCCACTGATGTCTACTTTCCACATTAATTATATCTCCACCATCAAACTCATTGATATAGGATCCATTATAATTAAATGACAATCTTGCCTTGAATCCTCCAATATTGTAGGCAAGGGCAGCATTACCAATATTATCCGCTTGCCCTGGCAAGTCTATCTCGCTCAGATCTGCCCCTTGTGCAAAATTGGCAACATTGGCTTCGGAAGTCGTATGCGTATAATTTAAATAAACCACGAGGCCTTTAAGTACGCCAGGCAAAAAACTTAAATTCTGTTGATATCCTATTTCAAAACCTAGTAAAGAGGCATCATCACCATTAACGGATTGGGTAACCTCTATGTCCGGTATGCCCCTAAAGGTCTGATCTGTAGTTTGCTGATAAATGAAATCATTTAATTTTTTATAAAAAACGCCTCCGGACAGTAGTCCCAGTGTGCCAAAATAATGCTCTCCATAAATATCGAGGTTCGTAGCCCTTACCGGTTTAAGGTCCGGATTAAAAATTGATGCTTCTTCTCCGTTAAAAGTTGCTCCTTGAACAAGATCTTGGAAATTAGGTCTGGAATAGGATTTTGTAATGGAAGCACGCAAAATGTCGTTATCGCTTATATTGTATTTAAGGTGAAACATGGGTAAAAGAAATCCATAATCATTGGTCCCACTTACCGGCACAGCTTCTTCAGTATCTTCGTCCCATTGTCCAGAGGCATAATCAAAATTGGTTTTTTCGTAACGTACCCCGGCTAGTATCATAAGTCTGTTCAATTGTATTTTGCCCTGAACATATCCGGCAAACACATTTTCTGTTGCCTGGTATTCCTGTAAGGCCTTTTCTTCGGCAGCCTTTGCAAAATCGGCTTCGAAGTCCCCTATATTACTATCAAAGTATGAATTGAATTTATTTCTATCAGTGAAAGGTCCTAAATCCTGATTAAATTCTCCATCCATAAACCCGGAATACACATGATTATCCGCAAAGTCACTTAAGAAAAGATCATCATCTCCCTCGTACCCATAACTTTCAAATTTATCTACAACAAAATTTTTGTCTTTGAACCTAAGCTTACCTCCTATTTTCAGTTCGCCTTGCTTTTCAGAAATATTCAAAGGAAAAGCTGCATTTATTTTAGCGGTAGTATTATGGTCCCTGGCAGTAGTCACTTCATTTTCCCACTCATCCAATCCTAAAAGGGCCGCATTGCCTACCTGAGCATTTTGCGCATCGTAGGTGAAGCTATTGAGCTTTGGACTATAACGATCGGAGATGTCAAGGCTCCATGTAACGTCCTCTGCGTTTTCAAACACCGATTTTTCGTTTGCCTCAGTTTTTTGAAATGCCTCGGAATATGCTATTTCATAATCCAAAATTACCTTCGCCCCAGAGTAATTTCCGCCAAGATTAAAGCTATACACCCCCTGGTTCTCCGGACGATATTTGAGTTCCTTGGAAACCCCATATTCCAATATATCCTCGTCCTCTTCCGATTCCAGAAGAAGCCTTCTTCTTTGTTCCACCTCCCTTAATTCGCTGTACAAAGTCCTAAAATATATCTGATTTTTATCATTGAATTTGTAGTCCAAAGTGGCATTGGCCCCAATACGTTTTCTAGAAACCTCATAACTTGTAATCTCCACCTCATCCAATCCTTCCGGATTATCCTTATCCCAACCATCAAAGGAATATCTCTCAGAAAATTTTTCGCTAGGCGCGTAACTACCCCCAACTATAATCCCAAACTTGTCATTGTTGGTTCGTTTACTCAAGGTAATATTCCCTTGTGCAGTTGTCTTCTCCGAAGAATTGTTATATTCCCCTCCCAAGGAACCTGAAACCTCCAATTCCTTTTTATAGGCTGTTGGAGTTTTTAGGTTGACAGAACCTCCCACTGCATCTCCATCCATATCTGGTGTGATGGATTTTGTAATTTCAATTGAGGCCAACTGATTGGAGGGTATGGCATCCAATGCCACAAAGCGCGAATCCCCTTCCGGAGAAGGAATTTGTTCCCCATTTATACTAATATTGGTGAATTGTGGAGCCAATCCCCGTACTAGAATAAATCGTCCATCCCCTTCATCGCGCTGAAGATTTACTCCAGTTACCCTTTGAAGGGATTCCGCTGAATTCTGATCAGGAAATTTCCCCATTTGATCGGAAGAGACAACATTTTTAAGGTTATCGGCAGATTTCTGCTGGTTTAACGCCTTCATTTGTCCGTCCAGGGAACCTGCCAGAATTATTTCGTTTAATTGGGTTGCCTCCATTTCCAGTTCAATATTGACCACTTTGGTTTCCCCGGCTCCCACCTCAACGCTTAAAGTTTTAGTCTTTTCTCCTATATAGCTAACTTCTATTTCAAAATTACCTGAATTAACTGCAAGTGAATACTCACCGTCAAAATTTGTGGTTGCACCAATGTAAGAGCCTACTATTCTTATATTTGCACCAGGCAATGGATTCTGTGATTCCATATCTTTTACAGTGCCCTTAATAAATCCCTTGTTCTGGGACTGGGAATAAGCAAAATGGGAAGAACAAAAAATACCTATCAACAATAGAATTAAATATATCCTAATTTTCAAGTACTTCGATTTCATTTTTATTGGTTTTAGGTGGTTGATATTTATAATATAAAAATAGCTTTCAATTCTGTTTGAAATCTGTACTGCCAATATTAATAAGTTTTTGTTAACTGTATTTTGCCGACAAGTAATGTTTTTGTAAATAAATTTGTTCAACTATGAACAAAGTTAGGGGCCAATTTCATTTCATTATGAAAACAATCATATTGGCCTTTAAAAATAAAATGAATGCCTTATAACAAAATGGCAATCCAATGGAAGTTCATACTGCGTATAGAAGATATAATTTGCAATTATCATATATTACAAGGTAGGCTTTACTAAATATTGGACTAGGCTGGTAAGTACACTTCATCATGTATTACTTTGAAAAGCAAAAACTTCTGGTCTAGGAAGTTGTTTTTTTAGTTTCCCATAAATATCCATGACAATACCATTGCCGGCAATAAAGAGAATAATTAATAAAAGGCTAGAATTGTAGCATAGCACAGGAGGCACTTCTAATCCACAAAATGTAGGAACAAATATTTATGTATCCCGAACACACCTTTCAAATGTAAAGCAATACATTTTCATTTTTCAGTCATATCCAATTAACATTAACGTGAAGAAGCCCTTATAACCAGCTCTGGTTTAAAGACTTCCCTACGAAACTTTAAGGCGGTATTCTTGTCGTTCAAATGACTTAATAATATTCTAGCGGAGAGCATTCCCATACTATAGACGGGTTGCCAAACAGTAGATAAAGAAGGTGTAATAAAATTGGAATGCGGTTCATCATCAAATCCTATAATAGAGATATCCTCCGGAATTTTTAAACCAAATTTTTTGGCGACATGCATGGCCGAAATGGCGATATTATCGTTGTAGGCGAAAATAGCATCGGGACGTTTTTTAAGTTCCAGTATTTTTTTTGAGGGCTTAATTCCATCCTTGTGGTTAAACCCAGGGACGTGAACAATGTACTCCTTGTTTACCTCAATGTTATTTTTTTCAAGGGCATCCAGATAACCCTGCAACCTATGATCGGTAGTGCTCAAGTTTAAGGGCCCCCCAAGGTGGGCAATGTTCTTGCAACCTGTTCCGATTAAATATTCCACAGCCTGAAAAGCCCCAAAATAGTCATCTACCAATACCTTATCGGCCTCAAGTCCAGGACAGTCCCTATCAAAAACCACCACAGGGATACCGCTTTTTTGAAGCCTTCGAAAATGATCAAAATTCTTGGTCTCCGAGGAGGGAGATACCAGGACCCCATCTATCTGGATCTTTGATAACCTCTTTACAATGGTCAACTCTTCCTCATAGGATTCGTTGGACAAACAGATCATAATATTGTATTCGGAATCAACAATTACGTCCTGTATCCCAGTAATTATTGCGGAAAAAAAATGGCCCGTAATTTCTGGCACTATCACTCCAATGGTATTGGATTTTTTTTGCAGTAAGTTCAACGCTAAAAGATTGGGTTGATAATCCAATGCTTCCGCAAGTGCCTTAACGGCATCCTTGGTCTCTTTTTTTATGGCCGGATGATCGTTCAAGGCTCTGGAAACAGTAGAGGGAGCTATATTGAGCTCCCGTGCAATGTCCTTAATGGTAACGCGGCCCTTCTTCATAAAAAGTCCCTATTTACAATCCTAACTTCCCTTTTCATTTTCCAATTTATTACACGGTGTGGACCCTTAGAACCTACTAATTATTATTTAGGCAATTATATTCCGAAATTAGGCAATTGGAACTTGTAAACAAAATACACTACAACTACTTGAGGTAACGGCCCGCAAGCCCAAAAAAAAGGGTGGGCAAATATTTGCCCACCCTTTTCAAAAGTCAATTCCTTTTAATCTTCCTAGTATCCTGCGTTTTGAACCAAGTACCCATCAAGGATAGAGGCTCCATCAACAGCACTTTGTGGTATTGGAAAAAGGCGTTTCTGAGGATCTGAATTTGTTTTTTCGGTATAAGAGTCCTCATATTTTCCAAAACGAATCATATCCGTACGTCTTTGGAATTCCCAATAAAACTCAAATCCACGCTCTCTATATAGTAAATCCAGGTTCATTTCATCAAGTGCAGGAGCCGTATGCCTAGCGGTTCTAGAAGCCCTAACAAAATTAACATCGGCAAGAGCGGCACCAGCATCTCCCTTTCTTAATGCTGCCTCCGCACGCATCAGGTACATATCGGCCAAGCGCAAAACTACAAGATCTGCCTGTCCTTTGTTTCTTCCAGAGTCCGAAGTCTTACTGAACTCATACTTCAATACCCTATATCCATTACTATGCGAACTATTGGTAGTAAAGTCGATTTCCAAGGAATGAAAAACAGGATCACCTACCTCGGACCTACGGTTTACAACCAAGTCCACTACGTAATTGTCGCCATCGCATCGCTCAAAGGGATCTCCGCCCTGATCGTGTTGTAAGCCATACAATAGGCCTCTATAAATACCCCTATCCACTTCAAAATCTTCGGCACTCACACATCCGGGTTCATTGATCAAATTATCCTTATGGAATCTGGGATCTGCATCTGCCGGATCTACATCACCATAAGCATCTACCCAGGTCTGATAGAAATCTGGAGTAATTGCCGCGGCATCGGTACCATTGGCACTAGGAAATTCTGGCAAGGGGTAAAAATCTCCAGACATAGAGAAATAGGCCATACGATTGTGACCATCCAAATCTGGACGTTGATCTATAGCAAAAATCAACTCTTTATTGGTATGGTTTTCATCATCAAAAATCTCAAAATATTCTGCAGATAGAGCATGCTCGCCTGAATTAATTACCTGGTTGGTATATTGGATAACCGCATCCATATCTGCTGCAGTAAAATTAGGTGTCCCATAAGGATCCCTATATACCGCCGCATTCAGATATATTCTCGCCAACAATGCCTGAACACCTGTCTTTGTCATTCTACCCGGTCCAACGGCAGTCGTTGTAGATAAATCGGGTTCAGCTGCTTTCAATTCACTTATTAAATAATCCACTGCCTCACTACCTCTTAGTATAACTGACTGATCATCAATATTATCCTTAACGAATACCAAACCAAATGCGTCCAATAAAATATGGTTAAACAGGGCCCTCATGGCCTTGGCTTCCGCTAAGTAGACAATTGCTTGGGGATTTGTTTCTGCCAGAGGTTCCAGAGCATTTATGGCACTAACCGATCTTGCTATATGTCTGGTAACCCCGTTCCATACATCGCTCATAATACGATTACCAGGAGTCATGGCATGACGATACAAATCCGAAAATTTACCTCCATCACCCCAATCGGTACCACCCCTGTAGGGCAATATAGCTTCATCCGTAGAGATTTCCTGCATGGAAAAATAATTCGTATGCCTCCAAATATTGTTATTTGCATTTGCATAAACCGGGGCAATAGCTGCCACAGCTTCATCAATTCCTTCTGTACTGGGATTCAAAGATTCGTCCAATATATTCTCCTCAAGATCCGTACAATTCCAATTCAGTAACATGCTGCCTAACAACAGTGCTAATTTTATATTGTTTTTCATATCTATTTTTATTTTTTATTAAAAGGATACATTCAAACCAAAAACAAATGTTCTTGCCTTAGGGTAGGCGAACTTATCAATACCAAAGGATTGAATCCCATTGGTAGAACTATCCGTATTCACTTCTGGATCATAACCGTCATAATCCGTAATAACGAATAGATTTTGACCAGTAAAGCTCAATCTAAATTCCTGGAGCCAATTTGAAGCCCATGACATGGATTTTGTATCGAAAGAGTATCCAAAGGTTAAATTATTTAATCTCAAATAAGAACCATCCTTTAAATAACGTGTGGAAACGGCTGCCGAATTTATGATACTTTCTTCAGGATACTCTATGGCAGCTGCTGTTGTGTTGTTAGATTTGCTCAACAAGGTTTTGTAAAAACTCCCCATAGCGGTATGGTCATATATTTCATTTCCGGATACCCCGTTAAAATTGGCATTAAGATCAAACCTTCTGTACTTCAAGTTTAGATAAAAATTATAGGTCATGTCGGGCAAAGCACTTCCAACAATGGTTCTATCCTTTTCGGTAATCTCACCGTCCCCGTCATTGTCCGCAAATTGCGAAAGACCATCAGGACCAATTCCTGTGAATGTCTGCATATAAAAGGCCCCGATAGCCTCTCCACTAACAAATCCGTTAATGGTAGCATCTGTAAGCCCCTGACCAGAAGCGGATCCAGTTGTTACAATGGTAAAAGGAGAATCTTCCACTAAATTATCTATAAATGTGGCATTTACTCCAAAGCCGTAGGAAAGACCGTCTGGGTTCTGCTTGGAATAATCCAACGCAACTTCAAGCCCTTTGTTGGTAATTGTCATGCCAGGAACATTTGTCCAATAAGTAGGAGCCGGTACAATTGGATCTACAGGTGTAACCTCCAATAAGATATTATCGGATACTTTATGAAAATAATCCAAGGTACCTGTTAGACTTCCATCGAACAATCCAAAATCAACACCCACATTGGATTGGGTAGAAACCTCCCATTGAATATCCGGGTTGGCAAAACGGGTATACTCGGATCCCACGGGATAAGGACCATTCTGATCAATTGGATAACTCACATTGCTGGAGTTACTAACCCTAAAAGAGGCTTTTGTGATTTTTCCGGGAATTTCCTGGTTACCGGTCTGGCCCCAGCCCGCCCTTAATTTTAAATCGCTAAAAATAGACCCCTCCATGAAGTCCTCTTCTATGATTCTCCATGACCCTGCAAAGGAAGAGAACACACCATATTTGTTGTTTCCCCCGAATTTAGAGGAACCATCGGCCCTAACCGTTGCAGTAAACAGGTAACGATCTTTAAAGCTCCAGTTGGCCCTACCAAAATAGGATTGCAACTCGTCTTCATATGTACTGCCCGAAGGTCTATGGTCAACTATATTGGTATCCCCACCCAAACCAGGGTTGTTACGAGGATCTATACCAGTGTCGGCCGGAAATTCATCAATAGACCAACTACTACTTCTTGAAAATGTTTTTTGATAGGAATGACCCCCTAAAATACTTAGGTTGTGGTCTCCAACATCAAAGGTATAGGTCAAGTAGTTTTCAATTAGATTATTTTCATACTTCCCAAAAGACTGTCTTAAAAAACCTAAATCGTTCCGATCACTATTGGCAATCGTTTGTTGATCCCTATCCGATGATCTATTCTCATAACCTACGTTTAATTTATACACCAGACCATCCAAAATTTCAAAGGAAGGTGCAATATTGATTAAAATCCTTCTAGATTCCGAAAAGTCACCGTTATATTTATTGGACAACAATGGATTGTTCCAATTAAGAGGGTTGTTAATTTCCCCATCAGCCGTATAGGCATCAAAGGTAGGGTTGGTAGAATACCCCAGATTATTATTTCTGGATTGCTCGGTAATTGTAGTATTTAAATTGTAATCAATTTTCAATCGATCTTGCAACAATTTTTGGGTCACATTAATCCTTGCACTTGTCCTTTTGAGACCTGAGTTATAAACAATCCCTTCCTGATCTTGCAAACCTAAGGAAGCATAGTAATTGACCTTTTCGGTACCCCCTGATAAAACCAAGTTGTGGTTTTGAGTAATGGCAGCCCGGGTCAATTCATCCTGCCAATCGGTGGAACCTCCTCCATCAATAAGCTCACTCCCTGGAATTGCAGCCACTTCCCTACGGAATTCATCAGCGGTGAAAACATCCAGTTTACGAGCCAATGTAGAGACGCCTACATTGGTAGAAAGCGATATTTTTGAAACACCGGCCTTTCCATTTTTCGTGGTAATGATTACAACACCGTTGGCTCCTCTTGAACCATAAATAGCAGTTGCCGAGGCATCCTTCAATACATCGATGGATTCTATATCATCTGGATTGATAAAATTCAAAGGGCTTTCCCCTGAACCTGTACCTGCCAAGCCCAATGGAAATCCATCCAATACAAATAATGGCCCAGATCCCGAACGAATAGTTCCTTGTCCACGGATCACAATACGCTGACCACTTCCAGGCTCACCACTTGAGGAGGTAACATTTACACCCGCAGCCTTACCCTGTATAAGTTGGCCCGCATTATTAACGACTCCCTTATTAAAGTCTTCGCTGGTAACCCGTTTCACCGCACCAGTTACGTCCTTAATTCTTTGGGTTCCATAACCTACAACGACCACCTCGTCCAATAAGGATGAATCTTCCTGCAATGCTACACTTATATTGGTTTGACCGTTAAGCGAAAACTCTTTGCTTGCATATCCCAAAAAGGATATAACGAGAATTGCGCTCTCGTCCGATACTTGTATAGTAAAATTACCATCAAAATCAGCCGTAGTTCCATTAGTAGTTCCTTTTTCCAGCACTGTTGCACCGGGCAAGGGAATATTCTGTTCATCGGACACCGTACCACTAACCGTGGTCTGTGCCAATGCTGTCATGGATGTGCCTATCAAAAAGACAAACATCAAAAATTTCAGTTTCTTCATATTTTTAAGGTTTAAATTAGTTTTGTCTTAACCAAATTAACACATAATTAACGATATCGGAATCGAAAGGTGTTAAAAAACAATGCAAAGGTTTGCACACCAATAGATTTGGAGGAAATTTCTTACTGACACAAAAACATGTTGTGATTAAGCTGATTTAACTCCTTTCCTCCCTTGGAAAAAAACTACAGTCCTTTACTTTGCTCCTAAATTTAGAGTACCGATTAATTAATTGAATTGGTTATACGCGGCAAAACTATATAAATGCCGTTATGAAAATGGCGCGATTTTATGATTTTACCTTGGCTTTACATTTTAATAACCGGTTCTCTATTTTGATCCAGGATTCTTTTCCAGAGCAACATATATAGGTAAAAGGAAGAAATAAATTTGACCAGAGTTATAAACAACAAAAGAATTCTTTTATATATATAGCTGATTACAAAGTATTTAGATAAACATATACATAGGAAATTAATATGCTGAAATTCCTGGACAGCACCAATTGACATTTTATAGCTCGGTAACCATAACTTAACATAGGTAGGACCGTTGCAAAGCTAGGCCGACGAAAAGCAAAGTCGTCCTATTCAACCTAATGCTGACTAGATAAGGAATAATAGCAATATGGACAAGGGTAACTATACGGTATAAACCCCGGTAGAACCAGGAACCTTTTAAAAATCGAAAGTATAGAGCACCCCTAAGTTAATGGTCGACCACGTGGCACCATCCATGGCAATACCGGTATAAGATAAATTAACTTCGGTTTGGGCCCCCATTAAATAAGCTATTATTGGCCGATAGTACAATCCACCTTCATTACCATCGTTTATTCCGATAGCCTGACCAATATCACCCCCTAGAGAGAACGAATTGGATGTCCAAAATCTAACAGAGGCGGCAAGGGGCATAAATTGAATGTTGGGCAAATCCTCAGCGAAGAGCTCCTGATCATATTTCTCCGGGAAACCATTTACAAAACCTACCATAACCCCAAGGTCTATAATTTCACTCAATCCCCATCTATATCCCAGATCCACTCCGGCAACAAGGCTAAGCTCATCTTGAAATTCATCCAAGGGCAGCCCCCCGTGAATTCCCAATTTCAAACCCTTTTGGGCAAACAATCCCATTCCCAAAAGTGCAAAAACAAGGGTTACAAGTACTTTTTTCATAAATGTTGGTTTTTATTTTGGTTTGGTATAAATCTAGAATCTTCTTTATTCTAGACCATATTTTTGTTGTAAAACCTACAAAAAAGGTTGTGGGAATGCTCATTATCCTGCCCCGCAGTATGCCAAGGTTTAGAATCTGCGTATACTCAATACCCCCACGACACCTATAAATTACAATTATCCTGCTCTCCCAAAACCCAGCCAACTCAACCTTGGCAAAACAAGGACCTCTATTACATAAACATAATTATATATTATTTATGCCTAAAAATTATATTTTAAAATAGAATAGCATAAAAATCATTTATATATGTTAAAATTGTAATTTTTATATGCATTATGTATAACATAATAATATAAAATTTATATATTGCCCAAAATCTAACAGATATGATAACTCAAACACATCCTTTTTATGAAGCATCTTAAAAAACCATGGACAGGAAATGGACCTACTACCAAGTCCGTTCAAAACAAAAAAACAACCAAGTCCCCTTCTTTGGTATTCACTTCTATTCTTTTACTGACCTTTGGCCTAACCTTTGCCCAGCAAAAAGAAATAACTGGAACCATATCCGACGGAAGCGGACAACCGCTACCCGGAGCCAATGTCTTGGTCAAGGGGACCTCAACAGGGACCCAAAGTGATTTTGATGGCAACTACATCATTATGGCCAGTACAAGCGATGTTCTAATATTTAGCTATTTAGGATTCACATCACAATCTATTACCGTAGGCGATCAATCCACAATAAATGCAGTCCTACAAGAAGACGCTGCCCTACTGGACGAAGTGGTCGTTACCGGCTACGGATCCCAATCCAGGGCCAAAATGACCACTTCGGTAGCCAAATTGGACACCCGCATATTGGAAACGTCCACAAGATCCAATGCGGCAACGGCCCTGCAAGGAACCATTGCAGGACTTAGGGTAACCAATAATACCGGACAGCCCGGATCCACTCCTTCCATTATCCTACGTGGGGGTACCAATTTTGACGGTTCCGGTTCTCCCCTTGTTTTAATTGATGGTATCCCCGGAAGTTTCTATGCACTTAATGCAGACGACATAGAATCCATAGAAGTACTAAAAGATGCCGCAGCCACTGCAATCTATGGGGCCAGATCGGCCAACGGGGTTATCCTTGTAACTACCAAGACCGGCCAAATAGGAAAAAGTAGTATAAATTATAAACAAAAATACAGTATTAACAGAAAACGGGAAACTCCGGATTATATAGGTGCTGCTGACTTTATTAAGTATAATAGGCAAGCAGTTCAATATTATAGGGAAGCCACCAACCAACCCACTGGATTTGGAGCATTTATAGATGGGGCAACCGCCTTTGGAACTGGAGGCAACACCACCAATTCCCCCTTTACCACCCAATTTTTGGATAACAACAATAGTTATCTGCTCAACTATCCAGGATGGGGTACCGTAACAGATCCTTTAGATCCAAGTAGGGAGATTCTATTCTTGGAAAATGATGTAAGCGATAATATTTACCAAAGCAGCCAATCTATTGACCACTACCTCTCTTTTGATGGTGGCAATGAAAAGGGAAGTTATTATTTGGGATTGGGTTATTTGGACAATGAAGGGTTGATATTGGGTTCAGGGTTCAAGAGATATTCGGGAAAATTTACCGCTTCATACAATATTTCGGAGAAATTAAAGGTGAATTCCAACATCCTATATTCCCATTCCAATTTGAATCGAAGTCCCTTGGGTGGTGATGACACGGTTTTTAGAAGATTTGCTGGTCAGGCTCCCACCTCTAGGACCTACAACAACAACGAAGATGGTAGTTTGTCTACAGAATTAAATCAGGGAACCAATAGCGGATTTGGCAACCCTCTATACTATCAGGACAAATTCATCCGAAAAAATCTGGAACAGCGCTTGTCCGCATCGGTAGGATTGGATTGGAAGATATATTCGGATCTTACAGCCTCTATAATAGGAAGCCATTTCACCATTAACAATCACAATGAAGCGTTTAACAAGGCCTTCCTTAATGGAAATACGCTGATCACGACCAGAAATGCCTCGGCAAGCTTGGGAAGAACCCTACGCAATCAACTTACCGGTACCTTAAATTACACCAAAGCAATAAATGACCACAGTTTTAATTTGTTGTTAGGGGGCGAATACTACAAGGATAACTTCTTTAGTCTGTCCGCAGCTACCCAAAATTCCCCTACCGATCTGATCTATACGATGAATGCCGGTAGTGAAGCTGTAGGTACTCCTAGCAGCTTTGAAACTGAGAACGTGATTATTTCTACCTTTGGTCGCCTTAACTATGATTTCGCCGATAAATACTTAGTCGGATTCACCTATAGATACGACGGTTCTTCCCAATTGGCGAACAATAAATATGGGTTCTTCCCTGGTGTATCCGTGGGGTGGAACGCACACAATGAAAATTTCTTTGCCAATTCATCCCTTGCAAAGGTAATCTCCAACTTTAAACCAAGATTGAGCTATGGGGTAAACGGAAACTTGGAATCCTTGGCTCCAGATCAAAATAACCCCCGATCGGCCAATTATGTGGTATATGGTTCCTATGGCAACCAAGGGATATATGATGGACAAACAGGATATGCCAATACAGGCCTACCTACCTTGGACCTTCAATGGGAGCGTTCTACCACCTTCAATGCCGGTTTGGATGTTTCTTTTTTCAACAACCGCATAAGCGTATTGGGAGATTATTTTATTAGGGATGTAAAAAATAAGATATCTAACCTTACCCTTCCTTACTGGACCGGTTATGGATCTATAAGAACCAATAACGGTACCTTAAGAAATAAAGGTTTTGAGCTACAATTAAACGCCGATGTCATCAGAAATGAAAATACACAATGGCAAATTGGAGCTACCGTATCCCATAGCAAAAACTTTGTGGTAGCACTTCCCGAAAACGACAATGAATTGAACAGACAGGGAGGGGTACAGATCAATAATCCCAAAACCGGGGAGCTGGAATGGGTAGGCGGCCTACAGGAAGGACAAAGGGTTGGTCAAGATTTGGTAATTACTTATGTCCAGGATTACATCTATGCCGATCAAGCTGCAGTAGATGCCCATGCCGGAAGACAGGACGATTTATTGCCAAATGGCACCCAACGATACCCTGGGGATGTTGCCTGGGTAGATACCAATAATGACAATACTATTAATAGTTTCGACAAAAAGGTCATTGGCAGGACTACTCCAGATTTCATCGGGGGAATTACCTCAAACTTTAAATACAAAAACTTCGGGTTATTTGTAAAAACAGATTTTGCCACTGGCCATATCATATACAACCATATTCGAGGTAAAGGTCTCGCACAGACCCAAGGAAACCTAAATCAGGATGCCCTGATCCTAAAATCGTGGACTCCAGAAAACACCAATACCGATATACCCCGTTTTGTCTTTGTAGATGCCCAACGAAATATCTTCAGGGGAAATGAAGCTACGGTCAACAGCCGTTTTTGGGAAAAGGGAGATTATTTGGCCTTAAGGGAAGTCACCCTAAGCTACGATCTTCCCACAAAAGCCTTTAACGACAAAATAAGTCAACTAAGCCTGTACCTAACGGGAAGTAATTTACATTACTTTAAAAGTTATAGCGGCGATACTCCTGAGGAAGGAGGCTATCAGGCCGGAGAGTTTCCAGTACCAAGAACCATCACCATTGGTCTCAATCTAACATTTTAAAACTTAACAACATGAAATATTTATATATCATACTAACATTGGCCCTATTTAGTGCCTGCGACAATGAATTGGAACTCAACCCGCCCAGTGAACTTACCTCATCCGGTTTTTGGGATAGTGAAAACGGTGCCCGTGCTGCCCATACGGGACTATACGGTGCATTAAGAGGTGCCAATAGTACTATGTGGCTATTGGGTGAAATACGAAGTGATGTTTGGGGAGGACAAACCTTTGAATCCCCTGCAAATCTTGAATTGATCGAATCCAATATAACGGAGTCCACTGCACCATTTGGTGGATGGGCCGGCTTGTACACCAAAATCCATCAAGTAAATGATTTTTTGATCAATGTTCCTTCCATAGAATTTGAAGACAATGCAGAAAGAAATCATATGCTCGGACAAGCCTACGGCCTACGTGCCCTATATTACTATACCTTATTGAAGACTTGGGGAGATGTACCGATATCTACGGAACCTTTGGCCACTACGGACCCAGAAGGCTTGAGCAAACCAAGAGCCCCACAATCTGAGGTTATGACTTTGATAAAAGCAGACCTACAGGCTTCCTTGGATGCCTTTGGCCCCGATAATTCCTTTTGGAAAGGCAAAAAAGTGTATTGGTCAAAAGCTGCAACCATGGCTTTAAAAGGCGATGTTTTTATTTGGTCGGGCAACTTATTAGGAGGCGGCACTGCAGATTATAATACTGCTATTGGAGCCTTACAACAAATTGCCGGTATGGGCGTCTCCTTGGAACCCAACTTTTCGGATCTCTGGTCTACCGAGAATGAAAACAATTCCGAATTTATTTTTGCCGTACAATACGAACAGGATCAGTCTACTAATTTCTACAGCCTTTTAACCGGTAGGAGTACAGAAATACAGCCGCAATTTGATAACAATGGAAATTCCATGGCCGATTTTGTGGTAAACGGCGGAAACCGATATGGACCGTCGGAAGAAGTATTACTACTAACGGACGACAATTTGGACAGTAGAAAAAATGCTACCTTTATCAGATTGTATACCGATGACAATGGGGGACTCGGATATCCAATTTATGATGCCTCCAAATACTTTGGCTCGGTAATCAACAAGTTTGCAGGTACTGTAGATGGCAGCATACGGATTTCAGACAATGATGTTCCCTTATATAGATATGCCGATGTTCTTTTAATGATTGCGGAAGCAAAAAACTATTTGAACCAGGACCCTTCAACCGAAATAAACCTTGTCAGACAAAGAGCTTATGGCGCTAATTATGTTGGAGCTATACATGGATATAGCAATGGTACACCTACCGAGAACACCAATGCCATCTTGGAAGAACGCTATAAGGAGTTTCTGGCCGAAGGCAAAAGATGGTGGGATCTAAGAAGAGCCGGCGATAGTTATGTTTTGGATAATATAGACTTCTTAAATCCAGGGGACGAATACAAACTGTTATTGCCTATAACCTTGGACATGATCGGAAGAAACCCTTTACTGGAACAAACTCCGGGATACAATTAAAATATTGAGTTAGTTTGAATTGAGTTGTTTGCTGAAAAAAGGGTTCCATTTTTTTTGGAATCCTTTTTAAGCTTTAATTCCACAATTAAAACCATCCAATAAAAATTACCCAAATTGATTAAACCAAATGCCAAGTGTTGATTAATTTATTTTGGGAGAATGAAATCTTTGTGCGTAATTGTATTTTGTAATACATAATAAAAACTAAATAAATGAAAGGATTAATAGCCGCTACCTATGCACCTATGCATAAGGATACCTCAATAAATTTGGGTATAATCTCCGAATACGGCCAATTTTTGAAAAACAACAAGGTCAAAGGGGCCTTTGTAAACGGATCCACCGGCGATTTTGTTTCTTTAACCACTAAAGAAAGGAAAGATATTATCACTGAATGGGCCGCGAACAAACCAAACGACTTTTTTCTGGTAAACCACGTTGGACATAATAGTTTAAAGGAAGCCAAAGCCTTGGCAACACATTCTGCCCAAAAGGTAGATGCCATAGCAGCATTGGCCCCTTATTACTTTAGACTTAGTTCGTTAAAAAGTTTGTTGGAGTACTGCAAAGAGATTGCGAGTTGCGCTCCCAACACTCCCTTTTATTACTATCACATACCGGTATTGACCGGTGCCAATTTCCTCATGCACGAATTTTTGGGATTGGCCTCCCAGGAAATTCCAAACTTTGCAGGGATCAAGTTTACCAACAATAACCTGATAGACTATAAATATTGTAAGGATTTTGATAATGGCGCCTATAATATTCTGTTTGGTTTTGATGAAATCTTATTGGCGAGTCTTCCTTTGGGAGCCGAAGGCTGGGTAGGTAGCACCTACAACCATTTGGCGCCCTTGTATTTATCCATCATAGAGGCCTTCCAAAACAACGACCATAAGTTGGCTGCGGCCCTTCAGGAAAAATCCATGAAGTTCGTGGATACCCTAAATGCAAAAGGTGGTTTTAATGGGGCGGCCAAATCCTTTATGAAGGTCTTGGGCGTGGATTGTGGCCCCAGTAGATTTCCACATGCAACCCTTTCGCCAAAAGAATTGGAAGAAGCAAGATCGGCCTTGAATGCCTTGGGAATCATGGACCATACCAGCCGCTTGGCCGTGGGCAATACTATTCCTTAATATTAACCTCTCCCATTTAGATGTTTAAAAAATTATGCATATTATTATTCTTGTTTTCACAACTAATGGTGGCCCAAAAAATCAAAGTAGCTTGTGTGGGCAACAGTGTAACCTATGGCACGACCATAAAGGATAGAAGCCTAAACTCCTATCCGGCACAATTACAAAAATTACTGGGAACCTCATATGAAATAGGCAATTTTGGCCATCCTGGCGCTACCCTTCTTAAAAACGGGCATAAACCATATTGGCTAACTCCCGAATATGCCAAATCCATGATATTCTTGCCCGATCTGGTCCTTATCCATTTGGGATTAAATGACCAGGGAAACAACAATTGGCCCAAACACAAGGACAAATTTGTTTCGGATTATTTGGAAATGATTCAAGCCTATAGGTCGTTACCGTCTAAACCAAAAGTAGTTATATGTAAAATGTCTCCCTCATTTTCCGGACATCATTGGTTCGAGGAAGGAATGCGGGAGAACTATATGAAGGTTCAGGCAAAAATAATGGAAATTGGTACAAAGGCTCAAGTAGCCATTATAGACTTATCCGAACCTTTGTACCGATTTCCGGAATTATACTCGGACAACCTCCATCCTACAGGGAAAGGGGCCACTATTCTTGCCCAAAAAACCTACCAATTTATTAGTGGGGATTACGGCGGATTGCAGTTGCCCCCATTATACGGGGAGAATATGGTGTTACAAAGAAATGAACCCATTGTTATTAAAGGCTCCGCAAATGCCAATGATACGGTCTCCGTGGTTTTCAACCATCGTTCCATCTCGACCATTGTGCATAGAAATGGGCAATGGAAAATAGGGTTTCCTGCTATGGCTGCCGGAGGACCGCACGAGCTATCTATCAAAACAAAAACTTCTGGCCGCCATACCATTAAAAAGGTTTTTATCGGGGAGGTTTGGTTGGCATCCGGTCAATCGAACATGGATTTTAGGGTTAGGGATATGAATAATGCCGATACGGTTTTGAAGGATTCCCTAAATTCCAACATATTCTTATTTTCCATGGACGGCAAAGCATCTCCTTCGGATCATCAATTTACCAAAGAAGAACTTCTTTCGTGCAATGCCCATGATTATTTTAAATTTTCGGGATGGAGCAACTCAACTGGGGAAGTACGGGAAAATTTTTCAGCCATCGGCTACTCATTCGCATTCAATCTACAAAAAGAATTAAAGGTACCCATTGGGATTATATGCAATGCCGTAGGGGGGTCCACCACCCAAAGTTGGATTAGTCGGAAAACCATGGAAACTACCCATGAAACTATTGATCTGTTAAATGACACCCATCTGAACCCCATGGTACAGCCCTGGGTTTCCAAAAGAAAGGAGAGGAACCTTGAAAACATGGACGAATACCATATAAAAGCAAGGCATCCTTTTGATCCAACCCTACTTTTTGATGCTGGAATACTGCCCATTACATCCTACACCATAAAAGGAGTTATTTGGTACCAAGGAGAATCCAATGCCGAACGCCCGGGATTGCATTCCAGATTATTCAAGTTATTGATAAAAGACTGGCGAACGCATTGGGGCAGACCTAACTTAGCTTTTAATTTTGTCCAGTTAAGCAGTCTCAATAGATCTGGCTGGGGCCATTTTAGGGACTCACAAAGAAGGCTTTTATCTATTCCCTACACCGGAATGGCGGTATCATCGGACCTAGGGCACCCAACCGATGTCCATCCCAAAGAAAAATGGGCCATTGGCCAACGATTGGCATCAATTGCCCTGGCCAATAGTTACGACCGAGACATAACATTTTCGGGTCCATTACTGGATTATGTAAATGTTGAACGCGATTATTTGGAAGTCCATTTTACAAATTCGGACGGGTTAAGGACTGAAGACCAGAAAGAGGTGAATGATATTCAAATTGCCGGAATGGATAAAATTTTCTTCCCTGCTCAAAGTAAAATTAAAAATGGCACTTTAAGGATATGGTCCCATAACGTAAAAAAGCCAAGATATGTTAAATATGGTTATTCTCCCTATACCAATGCTAATTTGATAAACGGGGAAGGGTGGCCAACTTCAACATTTTCCAATATAAATGATCAAGATGAACTATAAAATTAAAGACCTTATAAGGATTGTACCACTGACCTTGCTATGGATAGGCATAGGTTGCCAGCAAGATCAAAAGATGGCCCTATCCCAAGAAAATAGCTTTCCCTTAATCCCTACTCCCCAGGAAATTACCTTTGGAAAAAACTTATTGCCCTTTAAATATATCTCCATTGCCGATACTGAATTTAAAAAGGAGGGAAATTTACTGACCGATTTTTTTAAAGAAAACAATATAAGCCCGGATCAACAGGGTATAAAAATTACATTGGTCAGAAAAGCACTTCCTCAAATAGACAATGAGGAAGCCTACTCATTGAACATCGACAGTACAATTACCCTTTCGGCGACAACCGAAAAAGGCATTTTTTATGGAATTCAGACCTTAAAGCAATTGTTCCGTAAACAAAACCGACTTGGTACATTTCCAGAAATAAAAATAGTGGACTGGCCCGCCTTTAAGATCCGTGGCTTTATGCACGATACGGGAAGAAACTTTCAATCCGTGGCGCAATTAAAGGAGCAGATAGACGTGTTGGCCCAATATAAAATGAACGTTTTTCACTGGCATTTAACCGATGACCCTGGATGGCGCTTGGAAAGTAAAAAGTATCCGGAATTACAATCGGATAAGGCCACGGCACGGGGGAAAGGAAAATTCTATACCCAGGAAGAGTTCAAAGAGATTTTAGAATACTGTGCGGATAGGCAAATTACCCTTATTCCCGAGTTCGACATCCCGGGCCATACCGCAGCCTTTAGAAGGGCATTCGATTTGGAATCCATGGCAGACCCAAGGGTCTTGCCCATACTTATGGATCTTTTTGACGAACTAATATCCCTAGGCAATGAAGATACAATGCCCTATATCCATATGGGTACGGATGAAGTGCGAAACAAGGAAGAATACGTGGACAACCAGATGATCCTAACCCTTATGGATCATATCAAGAAACAGGGCCGGGAAATAATTGTCTGGAAGGAAGGTATAGAAATTGAGGAAGATTCAACTTCCATAAATCAACTATGGGCCCAACATAGCCCTATGGAAGGACATCGCTTTATAGATTCACGGGCCAACTACATTAATCATTTGGATCCCTTTGCGGGCATGGCAAGATTATTTTTCCAGCAACCCTGTAGGCAACCTCAAGGCGATGAACTGGCTATGGGAGGCATTCTATGCACCTGGCCGGACAACAATGTAAACCAAGAACGGGACATTCTAAGACAGAACCCAATTTATCCTTCCATACTGTTCTATTCTGATGCCGTTTGGAAGGGAAAAGACAAGAACTATCCAGAATACTGGGCCAATTTACCGAAAAAAAACAGTCCTGAACTACAAGCTTTTCAAGCCTTTGAGGAAAAAGTACTGCTTCACAGGGATCTCTACTTTAACGAAAAGGAATTTCCTTATGTAAAACAAACGGATATAGAGTGGAAAATTATAGGCCCGTTTGACCATAAGGGGGAGGTAGGCAAAATTTTTGAAGTGGAAAAGGTTTTGAAGGAATCCTACACCATAAATGATAAAATGTTTACATGGAACGGCCCCTATGTTGGTGCTACCATTCATTTAAAGCACTTCTTTGGCTTCCCTGCCTTGACAGAAGAAAAAAGTGGTACTTTCTATGCCCATACCAAAATATATTCGCCCGAGGCCCGTGAACAGGAATTTTGGATCGGGTTTCAGGGCTGGTCCAGGTCTGGCGGAAGAAGAGGCGGTCCTACCCCCAACCTAGGTGAATGGCATTACACACATCCAAAAATATGGGTCAATGGATCCCTAGTGGCCCCTCCTATCTGGCAACAACCCAATTTAGGAGTGGAAACCCCTGAAATAGGCTTTGTGGACGAGGATTATTTTTATAGGACACCAACAGTAGTTCCCTTAAAAAAAGGATGGAACAACATTCTTCTAAAGATTCCACATGGAGGCAATTCCTGGAAATGGATGTTTAGTTGTGTCCCCATTAATAGGACGAAAGGAAACGTCAAAGAGGTTAACGATTTAAAATTCAGTTCCTCCATGGCTACAGCACTAAAATGAACCAATAAAATCTAAAAATACATTCAAAATTATTAATAATAGGAATTCATGATACCACAAAGTAGACTCTATAAAGATGCCTTATTGAACAATATCATCCCCTTTTGGGAAAGGCATTCCCTTGATCGTACAAACGGCGGCTATTTTACCTGTCTGGATAGGGAAGGTAAGGTTTACGACACCGATAAATTTATGTGGCTGCAAGGAAGACAGGCGTGGATGTTCTCTACCTTGTACAACCAGGTGGAACCAAAGGAAAATTGGTTGGAAATTGCCAAAAGTGGGGTCGATTTTATAAGACATAAGGGAATGGATGCACAAGGCAATGTATATTTTTCCCTAACCGCAAACGGACAACCCTTGGTACAACCCTATAACATTTTTTCGGATTGTTTTGCGGCCATGGCTTTTGCCCAATATGGAATAGCGGCAGAAGATCAGGAATATAAAGAACTCGCCAAAAAAACGTATCTAAATATTCTTCAAAGAAAGGATAACCCCAAGGGAAAATATGAAAAAGGAACATTGGCCAGACCTTTAAAAAGTTTTGCCCTGCCCATGATCTTGTCCAATTTGGTTCTGGAGCTGGAAGACATATTGGAACCCAATGAAGTGGAGCGAACCATAGATTTTGCGGTTCAAGAGGTTATGGAAGTATTTCTGGATGGGAAATCCGGTATAATCTACGAATTCACAAAGCCAGATGGCAGTTTGGAAGACAGCTTTAACGGCCGTTTGCTGAATCCCGGTCATGGCATAGAAGCCATGTGGTTTATGATCGATATTGCCGTGAGAAGGAATGACCGGGAGTTAATAAATAAGGCTACTGAGACCATCATCAAAATTTTGGAATACAGCTGGGATGAAGAATATGGCGGAATATTTTATTTTATGGATTCAAGGGGTCATCCGCCCCAACAATTGGAATGGGACCAAAAATTATGGTGGGTGCATTTGGAGACTTTGGTAGCCCTTGCAAAGGCTTATGAACAAACCCAAAACCCGGAAATTTCCGCTTGGTACACCAAGGTGCACGACTATAGCTGGCAGCATTTTTCAGACCCACAACACGGAGAATGGTTTGGGTATCTAAATCGAAGGGGGGAAGTATTGTTAAACCTCAAAGGAGGCAAATGGAAGGGATGCTTTCATGTGCCAAGAGCCATGCTCCAATGTTGGAAAGCCTTTGAGAGAATGGAGAATAAAGGAATAATAAAACAGAAATTATCGTAAATTTATAAGACATGAAAAATACATTTTTAGCACTTCTGCTCGTAACCTATAATGTTACTGCACAACAGGAAAGCTTCGAGATTGCCGATGGGGTTATAAGCCATCAGGATCTGTTCAACACCACTATGAACCAGGATGTTTCCTGTTATCGCATCCCTGCCTTGACTACCGCCCCAAATGGCGACCTGATCGCCGCCATAGACGAACGGGTACCTTCCTGTGGCGACCTAAAATGGAGCAAGGATATCAACATTGTGATAAGGCGAAGTAGCGACAATGGCAAAACCTGGTCAGCAATTGAAAAAATTGTGGATTTTCCGTTAGGCAAATCAGCTTCGGATCCTTCTATGATCGTAGATGCCATTACCAATGAAATTTTTCTTTTTTACAATTATATGGATCTGGATAAGGAAAAGGACGTGTACTATTTACATATGGTAAAAAGTGCAGATAACGGCAAGACCTGGAGCCAACCCGAAGATATTACCCCTCAAATTGCCAAGAAAGAATGGCATACCGATTTTAAGTTTATAACCTCTGGCCGAGGCATACAGACCCGATCTGGCACCCTACTCCATTGCATGGTAAATCTAAATAGCGGACTACATGTTTTTGGCAGTAAGGACCATGGAAAATCCTGGTTTTTTATAGACACTCCCGTAAGTCCTGCGGACGAATCCAAAATTATAGAGTTGGCCAATGGGGATTGGATGATCAATGCCAGGGCCAATAAAGAGGGAAAAAGATATGTACATATTTCCAGTGATGAAGGAAAAAGCTGGGTAACCCAACCCGAACCTGCCTTGATAGATCCAGGCTGTAATGCCAGTATAGTCCGCTATACCTCCACCGAGGATGGTTACCGAAAAAACAGATTGTTGTTTTCCAATGCCAAAAGTGAAAAAGATCGCGTTAACATGACCGTTAGAATAAGTTATGATGAGGGCAAAACCTGGTCCGAAGGAAAAACCATTTACAAAGGGGAATCGGCCTATTCGTCCATGACCATAATGAAAAATGGCGACATTGGGCTGTTTTTTGAACAGGATGATTACCAAAAAAATCCTTTCGTAAGCTTTTCTCTAAAATGGCTGACAGATGGAAAAGATAAATACAGAAAACCTAAAAACAAAAAGTAAGAATAGCTTTTTAAGACAAATTATACATCCATTATAACGATGATCTAATAGGGGTTCTTGTCAATTGAAAAATATTGGATACATTTATAACAAACTACGCCCTATGGAATTGTAGATACTTATATTGTTTGACCGTATTAATTAACAAACTGACCTATGTCCATTAATAGAGATCTAGCCAATTTTGACCACGCCGTTTCGGATATGTTCAAACCGCCAAAATCGGAGGCAGAATGGGAGCAATACAAATTATCCGATGAACAGCTGGCGCACTTTCATGAATTTGGCTATGTCTCGGGCATAAAGCTCTTGGAGGAATGGCAGGTTGATAAATTAAACCAAGAATTGGCGGAAATAATGGACCCGGATCATCCCGGGAATCATTTGTTCTATGAATTCCACAGTAATGAATCCCAGGACCCCAATTCGGTTTTATTCCATTCCCTTGGACATTGGCGTATTACTCCAGGATTTCACGACGTTCTTTGGAACCCTGCCTTTACTATGGCGGCCCATCAGCTGTTGAACACCAAATCCGTTAGGTTTTGGCACGACCAATTATTTTGTAAACCAGCCCGGCATGGTGGTGTAGTAGCTTGGCACCAAGACTATTCCTATTGGACCAGAACCATAGCCATGCAACATCTTACCTGCTGGACAGGATTGGATGATGCCACAACGGAAAATGGTTGCCTTCATTATATCCCCAAAAGCCATAAATGGGGGCTTTTGGATGCCCCTTCCCTTGCGGGTGATATGGATGGCCTCATGAAATATCTTAATGAGGATCAAAAAAAAGAGTTTAAGCCCACGGCCATTGAATTGAAAAAGGGTTTCGCCACTTTTCATCATCCCTTAATGGTGCATGGTTCTTACGAGAATAAATCGGAAAGAAGCAGAAGGGCATTTGTACTCAACGTATTTGCCGATGGCACTATAAGCAATACGGACGACGAGCTCTTGGCCGGGGTTCCCAAAGTACCCAAAGGCAATACGATGGAGGGAAAATTTTTTCCTTTGCTTTATTCCTCCTAATGTTACTGGGCCCTGGCTTCTACTATTTCTTTCCGTTTTTTAACGCATGATCAAAATGGGGTTCCAAATGACGGCGCATGGCACTCCTATAGGTCTCGGGGGTACCTACCCTTAAGTTGTCCATTAGCATTCTATGTGTAACAAATTGTCCGGAAGAATATTGATAATCAGTTTTGTTTTTCTTGGATTCTTCCAAATACACATACTCGAAAACGGGCAATAACAGATTTTGAAACCTTTGTACAGTGGCGTTGTTGGACATTTGATAAAGCTTGCCATGGAATGCGATTTCGCGGTCCAAAGAAAAGCGATCCTTTTCATAACTTGTTTCTTCCTCCAAAGTCACAATTCGCTCCAATTCATCCATATCCTTTTGCGTTTTGTATTCAAACAGAAAATCCGCAATTCCCATTTCCATTATCAATCGAATCTCAAATAAGTTTCTAAGGGTATCATCGCCGAGTAAAGTGGGGTCAAGGATACGTTCAAAATTATTTATAATATCGGGCTGGGTCAAAATCATGCCGCGATGCTTTTTGGAATCAACAATCCCTAGCGTTCTTAAACGCAAGAGAGCTTCCCGCACAACTGTTCTACTAACCTCAAAAGCTTCGGAAAATTCCAATTCCTTTGGAATGGCATCCCCAGGCTTTAAATTGTTCTCCTTAAAAAACTTAAGAATTCTAATTTCCGCCTTATCCACCAAAGACAGGTTTTCCAAAGGTTCGATCTTCTTAAATGTACTCATGCTTTACTAACATTAGAGTTAAATTGCAACCATATTTAATTGACTTCGCAGGTTGCCCAATTTTGTGTAATTTATGACAATATTACGACTATTTTAAGTTAATTACATACAAAATGTTTTATGTAATACATATAACTAAAAAATATGAAGTACATTTCACAACACAAATACCAAGAAATATAGGCATTCGGCTACCTAAATTAGTCTCAACAAATAAAAACGATAAAAACAAACACATGAATACAAGTCCAAGACCCTACGTTTTAGCAGAAACCAACTGGAAAACTGTAAAGGAGCAAAAGTATACCGTTGCTATATTACCTTGGGGTGCCACCGAGGCCCACAATTACCATATGCCTTATGGAACCGACAATATTCTGGCAGAGAACGCCGCCTTGGCATCGGCCGAAATTGCCTGGACCCAAGGTGCTAAAGTGATTGTTCTGCCCACCATCCCTTTTGGTGTAAATACGGGACAAATAGATGTTGATCTATGTTTAAATATGAACCCAAGTACCCAAATGGCCGTATTAAAAGATTTGGTCCAGGTTATGGAGGCCAATGATATTCGGAAATTGGTCATCGTAAACGGACATGGGGGCAATAATTTCAAACAGATGATCAGGGAACTGAGCATAATTCATCCTACAGTCTTCGTTTGCTCCCTAAATTGGTGGCAGGCCGCCAAGGCTTCCCACTATTTTCAAGAACCAGGGGACCATGCCGGGGAATTGGAAACCGCCGTTGTAATGCATTTAACCCCAAATTTGGTATTGCCCTTGAATGAAGCCGGAGATGGAAACGCTAAAACATTCAAAATAAAAGGATTAAAGGAGGGATGGGTTTCCGCCCAACGTAAATGGACGGCCGTCACCAAAGATACCGGCGTGGGAAATCCAAAAATGGCCAGCCCAGAAAATGGAGCCAACTTCCATAAGGCAGTGACAGCTTCTATTGCCAAATTTTTAGTGGAACTCCATGAAATCGATGTTGATGATATGTACGAGTAACCATATATTAACAGCCATACCACCATCACGAATAATAAAGTTGTTAAAATTTAAAATCTTGTGAATATGTCATACATAATACTATTATTTTAAGTATATTGGCCCAACCAAGACACATATCTAACATGCGGATATTAAAACAGCTTTTTATAATTATAATCGTGCTCCTGGGCACATTCCCAGCTTTTGCCCAAGACAGCCTTAAGCTTTCCATTCAAGATTATCCCAATCTTCCGGCCGAACCTGATCAGCCAAAGGCCTTCGGCTTCGCAGGGATGTTGGGGGGCGTGCATAATGGAGTAGTGATCGCAGCAGGAGGAGCCAACTTCCCCGATGCCCTTCCCTGGGAAGGTGGACAAAAAAAATGGAGCAGTGCCATATATATCCTCGAAGATGACATATGGCAATTAGCAAAAACTTCTCTGCCTTACCCTTTAGCCTACGGAGCATCGGTAAATCTTCCCAATGGAATTCTGTGCATTGGCGGTAACAATAATGAAGAAACCAGTAATGCTGTTTTTCTTATGAGTTACGACAAAAATACCTCGGACATATCCATAATAAACTACCCGGACCTCCCAGAACCTCTATCCAACTCTGCCGCCGTTATCAACGGAGATTATGTTTATGTTATTGGGGGCATCAATAATGGTAAGAGCACCAACGCTTTTCTAAGACTGGATCTAAAAACCAAAACTTCCTGGGAACGGCTTCCGGATTTCCCGGGTCCCCCCAGGGGCCTTCATACGGCAGTGGTCCAAGAAGCCACTGAAGCTAAAAAGATATTTGTGGTTGGCGGAAGGAATGAAGTTAAGGGAAAACTTTCGGAAGTAATCCGCACCTATTTATCCTATAATCTCAAAAACAATACTTGGCAAGAAGAAGGTGAAGTACTTATAGACCAAAAGCCCAGGGTATTGATGGGGGCCTCCGCCGAAGCCATGGGATCTATGCATTTAATGATTTACGGTGGTTCTGACGAAATACTTTTCAATCAATTGGAGCAATATGGGTTACAAATTTCCAAAGAGAACAATGATTCCATAAGGCAAAATTTAATTCGATCAAGAAATAATATATTAAATACACATCCCGGTTTTAGCAGGGACATTTTGGCCTACAACACTATTACCAAAAAATGGTTCGTCCATGATAGTCTGGACATTAAAATTCCGGTTACGGCCCTATCTTTCAGCGACCAGGACAATTTCATCATCGTCTCAGGTGAAATATCTCCCGGAATACGCACGCCGAAAGTACAAGCGTTCAAAATTGCGGAAGCTGCACATCCTTTTGGGCTGCTAAATTATGGGATATTGGCGGCATATTTGTGCATATCCGTCCTTATAGGGCTATATTTCTCCAGGAAACAGCGCTCTACTGAAGACTACTTTACCGGAGGTGGGCGTATCCCCTGGTGGGCTTCAGGACTCAGTGTTTTTGGAACCTTGCTGAGCGCAATAACCTTTATGGCTATACCGGCCAAAGCCTTTATTACAGATTGGTCCTATTTTATGCTCAATATGACCGCCATTTTGATTACCCCTGTAATTGCCTATATATTTATTCCATATTTTGCCAAACTACGGATATCCACAGCATACGAATTTCTGGAGAATAGGTTTAATTACACGGCCAGGGCATTGGGCAGTCTTTCCTTTATATTGTTTCAATTGGGCAGAATCGGGATTGTCCTATTGCTGCCATCATTGGCTGTATCCATAGTTACAGGAATACCCGTTGAGGCCTGTATTTTATTAATGGGTATACTCTGCATAATATATACTGCATTCGGAGGGATAGAAGCGGTAATTTGGACAGATGTACTGCAGGTGATAGTTTTAATGGGGGGTAGTGTTTTGGCTATTATCTGGATTATGCTGCATACAGAGGCTAACTTCAGTGAAATGATAGATTATGCATCAAACAAAAATAAGTTCAACATTATGAACATGCAACTCAATTTTACCGACTCCACTTTTTGGGTGGTTTTTATTGGAGGATTGGCTTCTGCTCTGGTCACCCAAGGAACGGACCAAACCATTGTTCAACGCTACTTGACCAGTAGAAATATCAAGGATTCACAGAAAACCGTCTACACCAACGCCATTATGACCCTACCGGCAACCATAATATTCTTTGGTATTGGAACCTTATTATTTATATTTTATTCTGAGATGCCCGATCGCTTATCCCCATCCATCACCAACAACGATTCCATTTTTCCGTGGTACATTGTTAAAGAGCTTCCTCTAGGAGTGTCAGGACTGCTTGTGGCAGGAATCTTTTCAGCGGCAATGTCCAGCATCAGCAGTAGTTTAAACTCGGTTTCCACGGCATTCTGCAGCGACTTCTACAAGCACTTCCGTCCCGAAATAGCCGATTTGCGCCTCCTACGCATTGCAAGGGTGGCTACCATAACCACAGGTATTTTAGGGGTGTTGTTTGCACTATGGATGGCGAGTTCCAACATAAAATCCTTATGGGATGAATTTTACAGATACCTAGGGTTGTTTACGGGAGGCCTTGGCGGTATGTTCCTTTTGGGTATGTTGACGAAAAAAGCAAATGCCAAAGGGACGCTGATCGGATTTGTATTCAGTGGGCTATTAATCTACTATATTAGTAACTACACCACAATAAACTTTTTAATGTACGCCTTTTTTGGATTGGTATCCTGTTTTGTTTTTGGATATGTATTTAGCCTGATATTTAAGGATAAAAAACATAAGGGTCGTAAAAAATAGAGTTTTCAGCTCACCCATGGCCCCAGTCGTTATCCAGTTTAATATGGGTCAAAAAATGAAACGAAAAAGAACGGGTCATAGACTATGTAGGCCCCTAATTAGGGATATGTTCCAATTCCTGTAAAACGGGCTCGTTTTCCCTTTTTAACTTCCACCGTCTATGGCTCCACAACCACAATTCGGGAGCACTGACAATGGCTTGTTCCAATTCTTGGGCGTATTTCTCCAAAATTTCAAAATTGTTCCTTATTTGTGGGTGATCCTCAATAATCCGAAATTCCAATTCGTAATATCCTCTTTTTAATTTTTTGAAGAACGGAAATAGTACCACCTGGTCTGTTTTTTTGGCAATCTTATCGGCTCCAACAAAAAATGCGGTTTCCTGATTTAGAAAATTATACCAGTATTTGGAACTTTTTTTAGTTGGACTTTGATCACCGATCATACAATTCAAGGTAAGTACCTTCCTTTGATGATTGTCTATAATAGTCCTAAATCCCCTGTCCGATTCCACACAATTAACACCAAACCTTTCCCGCATATTTTTGAATAACTCCTCAAAATATTTGTTTTTGATAGGCTTGTAAAACGTATTTGAACTATAGGGGAACATCAAGGGCAAAAAAACCAACCATTCCCAATTGCCTTGATGGCCTGTATACATGAGAATACTTCTATCCTCGTTAACATATTGCTGGATCAGCTCGGGATTTTTAATGAGCAAACGCTTTTTTATGGCCTTCTCCCCTATTGTCAACCTTTTAAAGGATTCCAAAACAATATCGCAGAAATGCCTGTAAAAATCTTTGGCTATTTGTTTTATTTCATCATCACTCTTAGAGGGAAAAGAATTCCTTAAGTTATTGAATACTACCTTTTTTCGGTAGCCAACTACATGATATACCAAAAAATACATAATATCCGAGACCTTATAAAGAGCCCACATCGGCAGTAAGGATATGGCATAAAAAGGGAGAAATTTAAATCTAGAAAGGTATTTCATCCTGTTTTTGATTTAAGTATTCCAATTAATAAATTGCAATTACAAAACACTTTGGTTACTGTGCATTAAAAGGCCTGAAAACTAAATTTCTGCCCTCCCACAGTGGCATCGGCCATAAGACCCGCCTTGGGCAGTACAAACACTGCCACCCCATCCTTGTATTTGGCATTGAGTCCAATTCCCGACTTTAGGGCCACCGCCGAAATTTCGGCCGCAAAGCTAAAATTACCCTCCTTAAATTCGTCTAAAGCAGCACTGTCCTCGAAAAAAATAATTTCAATTATCGCTTGACCACCTGCTTGAAAGCCGACATTCAACTTTTTAAGTCCGGCCATACCTATAAGTTTACCACCCTCATAAACCGCACCATTACCCGAGGCTGCCCCAACAACAAAACCACCTTTACCTACGTTCGGGAAAATTACATATCCTGCAGAGGTGTCAAATAGCTGTTGCAGTCCGGAATGAGCCTTTAACAAGGACTTTTTAGCCTTGGAAGCATCACTAATAATCCGCTTATCCGTTCTTGTCTGCGATGTTATTGAAACCGAGACCAACATCACAAATAGTACAGTTGTTAATTTCAAGATTTTCATATTAAATGATCTATTATAATTTGTACGTCAAAATTAAAAATACTTACCCATTACCGTAAAATACGAAACGGTAAGAATTTGTTAATACTTCTCAAAATTTATCTAATTTATTGATTTTCCACTAATTAACAACAGTTCTTGATTTGAAAGTGAATTTAAAAAGTAATAAAATTTCATTCTTTTATTGTTCACCACCAAGGTAAATAATAGCCAAAACCTTTCGAAGACACGAGCAATAAGGAAGCCCAGAGTTAAGAATAAAAAAAGATAATATCAATCCTAAAAATGACCAATATCATTTAGCCGCGCTTTTCAATTTCTTAACTTTAAGGTTGCAGGTATAAAAATTTGCAACTACCAACCATTTTTTATCCAATACCAGCTTTTAGAATTAAAAATTAAGCTTGTAAATATTGGGTATATCAAAACCTAAAGAGTCATTTATTAATTTAAAACACATAATTATGAGCGCTGCAATTAATAAAAACAAAATGATAGAATGGCTTGACCCCAACGAAATGCACGAGGCTAGTCTGAAATGGATGTCAGAATTAAAATTTATCAGGGACGAACAACTGTTCTTAAATGATTTGGTGAAATCATATACCTTACAGTTGACGGATTCCGAAGTTTTCACCGAAAGCAAGGAAATTATTGGAGCCATAACCACTGCCGAAAAAGAGGTAATCATACTCATGAAAAAAGTCCAGGCCCATGAAAACCAATTGGAAATAATGCTGGATCAAATAGATCAGTTGAAATTGGAAAAAGAATATACGGAAACCCATTGGGAATTGAATACCGAAATGAACAGCTACTCGGTTCACTACAGGGAACTTAAATCGCGCCTATTTAAATTGGTCACCAAAGTCATGAAAAAGGACAAAAGAAATAGGTTGCTGAACTGAGGCCCGACCAGTCGAAAGTCACCAATTTTTTTATGAACCTATTCTTGGGCTATAAAAGCAATAGCCGCATTTTACGCGACTTAATAACTATTCCCCGCACCACTCCCAAACTTCGTCAAAAACCCTTTAAGAGTCAGTTTTAACAAAGATTGGGATTGTTTTGAAATTTATTTAAGAAGTTTTGGAGCAACCTTTGTACAGATAAAATATCTAAGTAAAAAAATCGTTTATAGTTGATCTAATAGTTTGATAATAAGAAATCATTATATGTTATGGAAATAGTTGCCCCTGTTGTAAAGCTTATAGACAATAACCCCTTCATCTCTATTGTGTTTTGTCTGCTTATAGCCCTAGCGTTAATTACCTACAAAATAATTAAAAGAAGGACCTATTAATAATTATTAAAGGGGGAGTAGGGTTTTATGTACTTCCCCTTACTTTTCTATATTTCACATACTATCTTACTCCACACCAAGAAGAGATTATCAAAGCTTCCATAAATTTAGATTTATAGGCATTTCCCTGTTTAATAAATTGATTCCTAATTCAAGAAGGTGACGTTTTAATGGTAAACAACCACAATCTTAACAACAATGTTTCCCTTATTTAATAGAGAATTTATAGGTTGTTTTTGAATTATACTTCTCTCCTGGATTTAGTGCCACCGATGGAAAACCCAATTGATTTGGTGAATCCGGATAGTGCTGTGTCTCCAAACAAAATCCACTTCTTTTTTTATAGGTTCCCCCATGCTTGGCAGGAAGGGTACCGTCCAGAAAATTACCCGAATAAAACTGTACGCCCGGTTCACTCGTGAACACTTCCAAAACCCGGCCACTTTCCGGATCAAAGGCTGTTCCAACCAATCGATGTCCTTTGTCCTGACCATTTAAAACCCAGCAGTGATCATAACCGCCGCCTTTCTTTAATTGATCATCGTCCTCTTCTATCCTGCTTCCGATAGATGTAGGTTTTCTAAAATCGAACGGAGTGTTTTCCACATCAGCAAATTCCCCTGTGGGGATTAACGTATTGTCTACCGGAAGATAATTGTCGGCATTCAAACTAAGCACATGATCAAGAACGGTTTTGGAAAAATCCCCTGAAAGGTTAAAATAACTGTGATTGGTAAGGTTTACAATTGTTTTTTTATCCGTGCTTGCCTCATAGACCATATCCAAAGAATTGTCCTCCTTAAGCGTGTAAGTAACTGTAATATTCAAATTGCCTGGATAGCCTTCTTCCATATCCCTGCTCAAATACACCAATTTTAAGGCAGCATAATTTTCGCCTGTTTCCTCGATTGCCTTCCAAACCACTTTATCAAAACCTTTAATTCCTCCATGCAAATGGTTTTCTCCATTATTAACGGCCAAACTATATTCCATTCCGTCCAAAGAAAATTTTCCTTTGGCTATCCTGTTTCCATATCTGCCGATAATTGCACCAAAATACGGGCTACTCTCTATATATTGATCTAAGTTGTTATACCCTAAAACCACATCTTCTGAAACACCCTCCTTGTTTGGAACTTTGATGGAAGTAATAATTCCACCATAGGTTATTATATCCACGGTCATCCCTGAACTATTTTTAAGGGTATAGCGGTCCACTTTCCCACCACCAGGCGCAGTCCCAAATTCGCTTTTTTGAATGCTCACTTTTTCAATCTTTTGGGTTACTTCCTTTTTCTTTTCGTCCTTGCACATTACGCTTAAAATTACTATCCCTAAAAAGGATAGACTATAAAAAAACTGTTTTATAAGCTTCATCTTACTTACTTGGCGGATTAGTGTTGATGTTGAAATAGATGGTAATATACAAAACCAGCAAACACCATGTTTTAATTAAAAAGAATACACTTTTTAAAAAACTAAAAAGTCCCTCTTAGGCCTATGGTTCCCGGTCCAACTTGAAGTCTCCAACTTATCTTGTCCTTTGACATAATCCCAGGATAACGTTCCTTATTAAGGTATTTATCTATTGAGTCTACCACCACAACACTTACGGCCACACTCAAGGCCACATCCGTTAGCCAATGGGCGCCGCTCCAAAGCCTTGTAACCGGGGAAAGAAGCCCCAATGCGTAAAACCCACCTTTGGCCCATGGATTTTTAAATTGCTTGCCTATGGCATAAAATGTAGTAAAGGCCAATATAGTATGCCCCGATGGAAAGCTGTGATAGGCAGCTTCATTGCTAAATGGTTTAAAGCTTCCTTTTCCCACATCGGCTATAGGCCTGGCCCGCCCAACAAAGGTTTTACTCACAGATTGAATTAATCCTACCGTGGTGGCCGAGGAAATTAAGAGTACCCCTGTTTTTCTCCATTTTTCATTCTTCGTCAAAAGCCCAATTAAATACACCCCTCCATTGATGGAGTAGTTATAAAGTGGTTTTCCAAGGTAATAACCGGTCTCCTTGAATATCCCTGGAACGTCCTCTTCCTGATTCCGAAACCACTCGGAGCTGTCTTCGTCAAACGCATACAAGGCCCCAGTTCCCAAGATAATGGCCCCTGCGGTTATAAAATCGTCTTTTTCCCAATGAAATGGTCTTGAGTAGGCATGTTTCAATCCTCCAAAGGCACTCGCCCCATCATAGCCCAACATTTTCCCTGTACTCATGGTATCAAGAGCTTGGGTCTGCGCCTTCAATTGGGGAAGGCCCAGAAAAAAGATTGAACTAAAAATTAAAACCTGAAATTTCAAATTCATTAATACCTTGGAATTATTTATAGCCAAAATTAACAAATTATATATCTAGTTCAAATTTCAAGGGCCTACCCAAAGAGAATTAATTGCCAAAACCTAAATCCTTAGTTGCAAGTGGACCAAACCATTTGTAAATTTTCTTTGTTAAAAAGTTAAGGTCACATAGCCATACCTAAAGTATTTAGGATAATTTAAAAAGTCGACACCTTCATTCATAAAGAAGTTGAATTAATCCAAATTAAGACCACAGGCAAATATTTCCTTAATATAACAAGCATTATCGGTTTCAAAATGAGGTATTTCCAGTATATTGTATAACTTGATCGATGTGGAATGCTAAAAATATTATTTTACCTACCGTTAGCCTTATTCGGCTTGGTCTCTTATTCCCAGTTGGAATGTCCAACTCTTGTAAGTCCGCCAAACGGCTCCGTAAACATACCTTCCTCTACCAATATCTCATGGGCAGAATCCCCTGGAGCATCAGGTTATCTTTTAACCTTGGGCACTTCCCCAACCTCGGATAACATACTAAGTAAAACTATTTATATGGTCAATTATACCGAGGAAATAGATTTTCCGGCCAATTCTACTATTTACGTAACCATAACCCCATTTAATGATATGGAAATTGCCAGTGGCTGCCCAAAATACTCATTTAACACCAAGGAAAAATGTTGGCTATACTTAAGCCCCCAAAGGGATATTGTGGTATGTGAAAATTACCAACTCCCAGATCTCCCCTCTGCCAATCAATACAACACTGAAACCAACGGAACGGGCAACATTCTGCAAGCAGGGGATATAATTACAAAAGATCAGATTATATATATCATGACCGATACAGGTTCATGTTGGGAACAATCCAGCTTCAGTGTTATCATTGACCCTACTATTTGTATAGACCCGGCCAAAATTATGGTATACCCAAAATTTTTTACACCTAACGGAGATGGCATAAATGATCTATGGCATCCCAACTGGGCAGATTTGAATCCAACCCTTAGATCAGCAGTATTCATATATGACAGATATGGAAAGTTGGTACGTCAATTGGATTTTGACAGCCCGGGCTGGGACGGCAGTTCCCATGGTACACCTTTGCCTGCATCGGATTATTGGTTTACTATGGAACTTGGCGATAATAACTTCTTAAGTGGACACTTTGCGTTAAAGAGATAAAAATTCGTTTTTCATAATTCCAATTGACAAATAATTACAACTTGCCTCCCTCCGGTTCAAAAATTAGCTTCTGAACACATTATTAGTATCATTTCCAATGACATCTCTAAAACTCCCTCTTACCGAATTCACTTTCAATGAACTTGGATTTATTTTTGTTTTTGTTAAAGGTATAGGAAAGGTTAAGGATTATCATATCAACCTCATACACATAATTGGTTGTTGTATAGAATTCATTTTCCCGAAAGGTGGTTATGCGCTGTTCATTGGTGTCCAATAATCCCATATCTATGTTCTGCCATTGTAAAGTCGCCGTAAGCCTATTATCCAAAAAGGATTTACGCATAGTGAGGTTGGGAGAATAGAATCGCGAATCCTCACCTTGAGCGGTGTTGCGATTGGATATATAATTAAAGGTAAACTGTGCCGATGCTGTATCGGAAAAATTATAAGTGCTGTTGGCGTTGACGGAATAGACAACGGCATCGCTATCTATGTTTCTATTATCAAAAACTCCCTCTATTTTATAACTGTAAACATTACCTCCAATAAAATTGGACCAATTTTCAGTTAGTTTCAATTGCGTACCCAGCTCCAGTCCCAAGGACCTACTTTTCCCAACATTGGAATAGATTCGGTTCAGAATAGTATCGTTATAAACGGTATTTACCCTATTTACCAAATTGTCGACATTTCTAAAATAGGCAGTGGCGAAGATGGAATTTCCTTTTTGGAAATTCTTGGTCACTCCCACCTCAACAAGATCAATGAATTCTGGTAAGAGCGTAGGATCCCCCTGTTCCAAGGTTTCTGAATGTTCGCGTTCTGGGAAGGGATTCATTTTAAAGGTCGTGGTGCGTTCAACACGCTTGCTATATGCAGCTTTCAATTTAGTGTTGTTTTCAAAGGAATATTGCACCGATGCCGAAGGGAACAATTTTACATGATCATAAACATAGGTGGTGTCAATGGTATTGGTCTTATCCCTAAGATCAAAATCCCTGTCCATTGCTTCCAACCGAAGTCCCGCTGCATATTCCCATTTCTCCTGTGTACCGCTCAATTGGGCATATCCGGAATGAATGCTCCGCGCCAAATCCACCTCACTTGAAAATTCAGGGATCAGTTCAAATTCTCCAGTGCTATTATTTTTTCTTTCATAAACGAAATCGCCGGTGTGGTTTAGGTTTCTATACTGATAACCTGTTTCCAATTGTCCAAATGAGAAGGGCTTAAAGCCATAATCCACCTGAAAACGTACTCCGTGCAAAGGGTTGTCATTGGTATTGTACTCATCCTGCCAAACAATATTGTTATCAGGGTAGCCCAAATTCTGGTTGGTAGTAGGACCGCCCAGTAAGGTGTATTCATATAAAATAGAGGATGACAACTGGGAACCATTATCAAATTTATGTCCATAGTCGAAACTTCCCAATACAAAATCTCCCTTGCGTGTGCGCAGGTTGTGGTTATAATATTGAAAGGTGTACACCCGGTCTCCGTCTTGTGCAGGAGTAATGGCGTGATTGTCATAATAAACTATATCCGCAAGACGGTCCGTACTTCGTTTTCCTCCATAAAATCCAAGCGAAAAGGTATTTTTTGTGTCGGGCGTATAATCTACCGTAAACCTTCCACTATAATTTATTTCATCAGAGCTGCGTTCCCCGTCCGAAGGAAATTGGGTAAGGGTATCATTGATAATGGTAAATACATCGCCTTCTCTCCTTCCACCTATATCGTTCCGCTGATAATTGCCGCCCAATGAAATATTCCAATCCCCTTTACGAAGGTTATAGGTGGCATCCAAACCATGGCGTTGATGAGGGTCGGCATTGGCGTATTTTTCAATGGACGGCAGACCGCCCTTTACATTTATCTGTGCATAAACGCCATCGGCTGCACCGTTCTTTGTGATGACATTCAAAATTCCTCCTTTACCCTCCGGGTCATATTTGGCCGAGGGCGCAGTAATTAGCTCTACGCGCTCAATGGCATTGGCAGGAAATTGCGATAGCAGGTTTGCTGCATTCCCCTGCAAGGGCTTCCCATTAAGTAATACTACAAAACCAGTGGTTCCGCGAACACTGATCTCCCCTAGGCCATTTACCGTTACCGAAGGTAAGTTTTTAATTACGTCCGTTGCAGATCCACCTTGGGTGTTCTGAAAGGCCTTGGCATCATATACCTGCCGGTCAATTTTATTGATTACGGTCTTCCTCTCCGATTGTACCACTACCTCACTAAGTTGATTATCCCCAATAATAAGTGAAACAACACCTAGGTCCGTATTATCATTGCGGTTTTGGATTTGGATATCGCGTATTGTGCTGGTCTGAAACCCTATAAATGAGGCTTCAAGATAATAAACACCCCTTTTTATTTCAGGAATCGTAAATACGCCCTCCAAATTGGTAATTACACCGGCCACCAATGCTCCATTTTCCTGGTTATAAAGCGCCGCCGTAGCATATTCCAATGGATATTCCTCAGTACCATCCACAATTTTACCTGTAATCTGCCCAAAAACAAGGGTCGAGCATAGAAGTAAAGCAAGTATTAAGGATAATCGTAATTTCATTTTGAAGCAGTTTTTTAAACAAGCGTCAAATTTACGTTTAAATAACATTGTTACATGGCCAGAATCCCGAATTATTTCAATAAAAAAACGGGACTGATAAAAAGGTATTTGATATCCCCTGATAAGTTTCCTAACTTTCCCAATGGTCAGCAATGATTTTATGTATTTCCTCATTGCCTTCATCCATATCACCGAGCATTTCCCGTTGTTTAAGAATTTCGGCCTTCATTCCAGATATAATATCCTGATATTCCGAATCGTAATACGCATTGTGAAGTTCTTTGGGGTCTTGTTCCAAATCAAAGAATTCCCAGTATTTATCGGGTTGCTCTTCTTTGGTATACTCATTTACCTTAAGTCCGTTTCCGTAATAAAATGCAAGCTTGTACCGCTCCCCTCGAATTCCAAAATGGCCAGGGCGATCTTTGCTATGGTCCCAATACCTATAGTAGCCATGCTTGCGCCAATCTGCAGGGGTATTTCCTTTTAGGTTCTCTCGAAAACTATGGCCCTGCATGGTTTCCGGATAATCTATACCGGCAAAATCGGCAAACAAGGCTGAGAAATCTGCATTTTCTATAATATCCTTATTTCGGGTCCCAGCTGGAATCTCTTTTGGATACCTTATCACAAAAGGCATATGAATGGATTCCTCATAGATCAAACGCTTGTCGAACCAACCGTGCTCCCCTAAGAAATAACCTTGATCCGCCGTATAAATAACTATGGTGTTTTCTGCCAATCCAGACTTTTCCAAATAATCCAGCAACCTACCTATATTGTCATCAATGGCAGCTCCGCAGCGCATAAAATCCTTTACGAATTTCTGATAAGTCTTCATTCTTGCCTCAACTGCGCTAAGACCTTCAACCGAAAAAGGCAATTCCGGATAGGCCATATAATCCTTTCGCAATTCCGGATCTGCAGTGGCAGCCAAATAACGCTTTTGTAGGTTGTCTATGGACTGGCCTTTAAAGACCCGCCCAGTAGTTTCCGCTCCTTGATCATAGAAGGAATCCGGAACAGGAATTTCCTCATCGCGATACAAATGACTAAATCGCTCGGGGTAATCATAAGGCTCGTGTGTAGCCTTAAAATGGCACATTGCCATAAAGGGTTTGGATTTGTCCCTGTTTTCTATCCACTCCATGGTTTTATCGGCAATGATATCCGTACTGAAACCTTCCACTACTTTCCCGCCTCCATAGTAATCCTCCCAATTGTCTGCGGTTTTCAATCTAGGGTTCCAGTAATCCCCCTGGCCTGGTAGTACGGCATAATAATCGAACCCTGCAGGCTCTTGCTTTAAATGCCATTTCCCGATAATGGATGTGGCATAACCTCCCTTTTGTAACTCCTTTGCGATATTATTATGATTTGGGGACAAACCTGCTCCCAAAGTGGTAACACCATTGATGTGACTGTACTGCCCCGTAAGGATAGTTGCCCTACTAGGTGTACAAATGGAATTGGAAACCAAACAATTCTCCAGTACACAACCTTCGGCAGCCAACCGCTTTATATTTGGGTTGTGCACATAATCCTTGAGTATCCCTCCATAGATTCCCCATGCCTGGGCAGTATGGTCATCTGACATAATAAATAGAATATTTGGTCTTTCGGTATTGACAGCGGTTTTCACTTCGGTTTTATCCTTACAACTGGAAAGTGTTAACAGTAAGGCTGAAATAATAAGCACAAAAAAGTATTCTATTTTTATCATGTCTTTGTTTTAGGGCCTAATATTAATAAAATCCGTCCTTAAAACCAATGAATAACCTATACCATTAACACTTTAATGGCTTAATCCTTCAATTATTAATTGTCACATCGGCCCTATGGTACATTCCGAAGCTCTCCTTTGCCAAATTTCTCCTTAAAAGTTTAAGGATTTAATGCTTTGGCTAGGCAATCCCAATGCTCCTGAAAGTCCATGTGTTACCATTCAGGACCTTCAAATTTGTTTTCAATTCTTCATAAAGGCTATGATAGCTTTTCATCTCCACTAAACGATTTTTCCTGATCTCATTTAGATCATTGATTTTCCAAGCGATCAGGATAACGATCAGTAATGTTTTTCCAAAAGCATGTAGTAAATAACTTTTAAGTTTTCCTGAAATCAATAAGGTATGTCCAATTTTAGCAAATAGGTGCCTTTCAATTACTCCAATTTTAAGGCATTAATATCTGTAATGAGTTGGGCAATGGACGCCCTGTTTAACCCATTATAGATACCCCTAATATGTTTGTTTTTATCTACCAATAAGAAGTTTTCGGTATGCAAAAAGTCGTTTATATCCTTTGGCACCCCTAAATCGTTCTCAACAAAATATTGATTTCTTCCCAGATTGTAAATTTCCGTTTTGTCTCCTGTCACCAAATGCCATTTATTATCCATTACCCCGTTTTTTTCGGCATAGTTTTTAAGTACTTGGACAGAATCTATAGAGGGTGTTACCGAATGTGATAGTAATAGCACCTCGGGGTCATCTTTAAACGCTTCCTGCACCTTAACCATATTACCCGTCATTTTAAGACAAATACCAGGACAGGACGTAAAAAAGAAATCCGCTACATATATCTTATCATCAAAAGTCTTTTGGGAAACAGTATCTCCAAGTTGATTTACCATTCCAAAATCAGGGATTTTATGAAAACTCTTCTCCTCTGCACTATTCGGCGTTAACCAATGTGGCGTAAAGGATTCATCGCTATAGTAGGGAAGATGTTCCACCCTACTGTTCTCCACCACTTCAACGGTCTCCTTTTTTACTTGATTCTTGCAGCTAGTAATAAGTGCCAACGAACATATTAAAATAAAACCTTTATACTTAATCCCTAACAACAACTTCATCTTCCAATTTATAACATGAATTAGCCCTGAGCATTCCAAAAATGCGTCCGTTTTTAGCCTCATAATTAACATATAACTTACCGTTCGGCAACCAAGCCTTTTGCAACCCTTTCTCATTACCTTCTACCAATTGCCTTAATTTGGACAATTGCCCTGTGGCATGCCACTGTTTTTCCTCCCCTTGCTTTAAGCCATTAACGTAATGGGATTCTTCTGCCAACACCCCATTTTCCCACCAGCTTTTATACACCCCTACCAATCTGTTTTGATGATAGGTAGATTCTACCCTAAGCACCCCATTTTCAGACCAACTCCTTGCCACGCCTTCCCTTTTTCCATTGAGAAAGCCCAGTCTTTCGGCCAAAGTATCATTTGTATGAAATTTCACCGAATACCCATTGTAAGGCTGGTTTTTGTAATACCATTTGCCTTCAACTTGGTTAAGTACAAGTTCCTTTTTGGAAACCTCAACAGAATCGATTACAATAGCTTTTTCTTCTATATTGTTACGGCTAGGTGCCTCTTTACAATGGGTCAAAAGAAAGGTTACCAGGAATAATATGAAAAATGGTCGCATATTATTTTTTTTAGTATCCCTGATATGGACCGGCAAAAGCCAAATAAGATCCTGTTGTTGAATATAATTGATTGATGATGTGATAGTGATATTCCTCTACTCCATCTGTATATTGCGTTGCAGTGGTATGGCCTCCGGAAGAATCCAGATCTGTAGGATATGTTCCTGTGGAACTACATTGTCTTCCATAAAGAAAAACTCCATCCAAAAGGATTCCTACTAGGTTTTCATCATCATCTGTAAAGGCTTTGGGCTCCAAGTGATAATGGTAAACACCAGGGCCTATATGGGCACCCGTCCAGTCCAAACTAGCCGCTGCTTGGTTTAATGGGCCGCCTCCTTCTTGATCATTAAAAATAGAGGCCCCGCTTACCGCGATTCCTATAGTGTTCAGCTGTGTAGAAACCGTACTTCCCGTTAAATTAGGAGTTGCATCCACTGTAATTGTAGTAGCATTGTTATTACTGGACATGATGCTTGGTGTTCTATCCACATCGGGTTCCTCCTTATATAAGGAATTTCCTTCTCCCCAATAAACCGACTCATGGTTGGGCAAACCGGTAGTTTCTATTACTACATTGGACCCATCCAAATAAATAGTGGTGGCATCGGAATTGAATGCTGAAAATGCAGCATGCAATTCGGTCACAACAGTTTCTTCAGTATCCTCATCAGTAGCACTATCCGCACTACAGGCAATTAGGGTAGTCAATAGCAAGGCCAAGCCCATTGCTATTGCCATGATACCTTTATTCACTTTTACTTCTTTTTTCATATCAATTTATTTAAAATAATTTTAGTTTATTAGCACTTACACAAGGACAAAGCTCGTTTAATAGGAGACATCAAAATCTTCAAATCCATTTACGGCCTCAAACTTTAAGTGAACGACTCGTTTAGTTCAGCGAAAAGAAATCAGCGAATTATGGTTAAAGGAATTTCTTTACGCCTTTTGAATTTCTTGAATAAAAATCCTAACCCCAGAACACTCAGACCCAAAACAACTATAGCGGAAACCCCCAACAAAACAAATGCTGTACTTGACGAAAAAATACTTGCCTCATTATGGCCTGCTTCCACAAACTTATTACCGCTAACCTCTAACGCCAGGGTGTGATTATTGGCCTCATTTAAAACAAATTGTTCCTTGCTAAATCCTTCTTTAAAAAGAAATAGGGCACTCTGGTTTTTATGAATGTCCTTAAAGGCGCTATTTTTAACCAATACCGAATTTATTTCTGAAGGTATTCCGAAGACCTCGAAGACAACTTTGGTTTCATGACCTAGTATAACCACACCATTACTGAAAGAAATATCCCCAACCCCATTGAAACTGATATGGAGATTGTTTTTAATATGTTCCAATACCATTTGCTGAAACTCTTCTGGAGTTTGATAAGGTGTATCGGCGAAATGAGTTCGAATCTCATGCTGAAAGGCGGTTAAGGATGCACTGATCTGCAACACCCAACTGTTGTCCTGTTTTTCCACCAGCATTGTGGTGGAAACATCTGCCTGATGGGCCTTAACCGTCATAGCCGTAAATAGTAAGCAAATGATGAGAATCCTTCTATACATAATCCTAACTTTTAGATAAAAGATCAAGCCTAAGTAATTATGCCTAGACTTTATCCTTCTCAATTAATATTAATTAGCGTAAGCTCCGTTTAAACAATTAATAAAGCTATTTGTTCCGGGAGCCGCTACATGATAGTGATACCCTCTTGTCTCATCCGTATGTCCTCTACAATCATCCAAATCCGTAGGTTCTTCCCCATTGGCATCCAATTGTGCATATAGGCCAAACCCATCCATGGCATAACCGATCATAGCCGAATGCCCATCATCTTGCGTTAATTGGGTAGATACACCTGTAGCGGCGTGATAATGGTACCCGGCATTTAAATTTATATGTCCTCCTGCATCATCAAAAGGCGCTAAAGTATAGGCCCCTAAAATGGCGTCTGTAGGTGCCGGAGCATCAAAAACAACCCCATTAAAAGCTACACCCCTTTGGGAAGGTCCGTTCCCACCCATCCCTGGAGGGCCGAATCCACCAAAATCCGTAGAAGTCGATTGTTTAACAGGCGTAATAGGAATTAAATATGTCTGTGTTAAATCTGTAACATAGGAGGGTAAACATTCCACACAAAAATTTTCGTACTCTTCACCTACATTCGGGTTGGCAGCATTGGCACAATCATCTTCCGTTTCAGTGGTATATATATCCCCATTAGCATCATACATTTTCCATGTGCTATCGTTATAAAAATTGGCCATGTTTTCAATAAACGCACCATCTACATCATACACTTCCCCATTTTCCAACCATATTCCACCTGCCGAGGCATCATCAGATATATTGTCCGGACACCATGGTCCCATTTCATGGTCTGCTGGTGTGCTGGTAGCCACAATCTGATAACAGTCTGTCGACGTGCCATCGGAAAGTGTACAGGGTACCGTTGTAACGGTAACGGATCCATTACTTGTCAGGAATAGGGAGGCATCAACATTTACTATCTTAGACTCATCTACAGTAGCGCTATCATCTGTTCCGTCGCTAACATCGCTACTATCATTACTGCAACTATTACAGGAAATGAAAAGCATGGTGCTTATAAATAAAAGTGGAATTAAGTTTTTCATGTTTTTGTTTTATAATTTTACAATTGGGCTCTTATCCTATTCACGTTTCCTCCCTTTGGGCTTGGGAGCTTTTTCTAATTCCTCTTTGGTGATGTAGCCATCTTCATTTGTATCTATCTTGGTAAAATCATCTTTGATAGGGCCTTTCAATTCCTCTTTGGATAATTTTCCGTCCTCATCCTTGTCCATTTCCTTAAAAATTTGATCTACTGAGGGCCGCTCTTTTTGTCCTTGTCCGCCTTGAGGTTGTTGTGCGTTAACGTTAGCGGTAAAAAATACGGTTACCATCGCTGTTAAGACTGCTGATTTTACTATCATTTTTTTCATTGTTATTGTTTTTAGAATTCACTATTTTGACTACAAAGATGAGCAATGGTTGAACGTTAAATGGATCCATTCAGCGAACCAAGGGAAGTTTTAAGCCAAAGCCGCATTAACAACTGTGAACGTTACATTTAGGTGGGTATACAAGCACCATTTTCGCACTGGCATGAAAAATATTTCCGTTTATTTGTATCATGGACCGAACAAAACGATTTCTCTTTCACATCTTGCTATGGCTCAGCGTATGGCTCATGGCTTGGTTGCTCATGACCGATGATGTGCTCTTTCTTCAACGGAATACACCACCATTTATATTGCAAATTGTAGTTGTTGCCGTATTAATATATTATACAGCTCCTGCTCTTTTGTTTAAAAAAAAGTATGTTCTTTTTGCAATCGTTTCTTTGATATCGATTGTTTTCTGTGCAACCCTTATTTCCAATACTTCTATGGGACTGCTAGAAGGAGGTACACCAACCCATGAAGTAGGTCCACCACCTGGAGTGCGACCAAAGGCACCACCTCAATTTTTAATCCATTTCTTGGTGCTGTCCATAGCCTATGTGCTGGCCACCTTTGTGGAGACATTTTTGTTTGCCCAAAAGAAGGAAGAAGAAACCATTCGCAATAAAAATGAAAATCTGCAGACCGAACTAAAACTGCTAAAATCCCAGATCAATCCTCATTTTTTATTTAACTCCCTAAATAATATCTATGCCCTATCCGTAACAAATTCGGAGAAGACCCAACAAGGCATAAGTACCTTGTCCAATATGCTGCGATATGTTCTGTACGAATGTGAACAAGCTTTTGTACCTCTTAGAAAAGAGGTCGATTACATAAAGGACTATTTGGCCATGTACGTCCTTAAAAGCAGTAAAACATATCCCATAACAACCGATTTTCAAATTAAAAACGATGCTGTACAAGTAGCGCCAATGCTATTCATTCCCTTTGTTGAGAATGCCCTAAAGCACGGTAATTTGGAAAAGATTACCGATGCCTTTTTAAAAATCAGTATCTTTTCCGACGACCAAAAAATCAATTTTGAAATTGAAAACAGCATTCCAAAAGAACCAATGCACCAGGACAAGCTTGGAGGAATAGGCCTTGAAAATGTAAAGAAAAGATTGGATATACTATATCCGAAAAAACACACATTAAAGATTCAGAAAGAAGCAACTTCTTTTAAAGTACAACTACAAATAGATTTGCATGGGGACGATTAAATGTTTAATTGTAGACGATGAGGAACTGGCTCGTAGCCTGCTCAAAACCTATATTGAAAAAGTAAATTTTTTGGAATTGGTGGCCGATTTTGAAAATCCCTTGGACACCATTAAAGTTATAAAAGAACAAAAAATAGACCTCCTATTTTTGGATATCCAAATGCCCGAAATTAAAGGTACAGATTTTGCAAAAATGATTCCGGATACCACACAGATCATCTTTACCACTGCTTACTCTGAATATGCCCTTGAAGGTTATGAACTTAATGCCGTTGACTACCTTCTAAAACCAATTACATTTGAACGCTTTCTTAAGGCGGTCAACAAAATAAAAACAAACACGGATCAGGAAGCGTCGGAAGATTCGATTATCGTCAAATCAGGCTACGATCTGCATAAACTGAGGTTTGATTCCATTCTTTATATTGAGAGTGATAGCGAATATGTCATTTATCACACCCCACAGGGAAAGATTATGAGCAACCAGAGCCTTACAGCTTTGGAAAAAAGGCTGCCAAAGGAATTGTTCATGAGGGTACACCGGTCCTATATCGTTAATAAGAAAAAAGTGAGTGCCCTGAAGGGAAAGGATGTGTTTATTGAAAAAGTGGCCATTCCAGTTAGCGCCAGCTATTTCGATTCGGTAAAAAGCAATCTGTTTTAGGTATCCCGGCTTATATCCTTATATTCATTCCACGGCATTCAACACCAAAGTTGTCACCGATTTTCCAAGGATCTCAATCGAGTTGTTTATTGAAATACCCTTGTCCATTTTGTGAAGGTTAAAGGAATCGTTGGTTATGTAGCTATTCATCCTCGTTTTATTTGGCAATGCCATATTCAGCTTTATATCGATGGCTTTTTCCTGTTGATTTACTACCACAATAACAATGCTCCTATCCTTATTTTTATAAGCGGACAACAACACCCCATCCTTTAAATTACCTTCTGCATCGATACCCTTGTAATCCACAAATACCCTTTTTGCTCTTGGTCTAATAAACCTAGAGTAATTGCCCAAGGTCCATAGCAATTTGGAGTCGTAATAATTGCCGTCCTCGGTGCCCTTGTCCACATAAATAAGTCCGTCCTTAAAATCGTAGGGGCTCATAGCCAACCACCAATGCCAGGCACTCGCATTGGCAATGGTTAGATCGGCATGGATAAGTCGGGCCACATAAAGTGCCGTCTGCATGCCCAAATCCCGGCCTTTACCCTTAATCTCCTCATTGTTCTCCAAAATACAGTATTCGCTCATCCAATATTCCAACGAAGGATACTTAAGCAGCTTTTCGGCGATTCGCTCTCTTTCCCTTTTTAGTTTTTGAATATCCCAAGTTGTAAAATAACTATGTGCAGCAACCTTTGGGGCCACCGATTTTAAATTGGCTAAATAGTTGGGACTCCCAGGATTAAAAAATGTTTCAACTTGGTTGCTCCTATTGCGATGCTTTTCTTTTTCCCCTGTTAAATAGTCTATGGCCCCGGCCTCCGTAAGCTCTATTTTGGAATTTATTTTTTTCTGGATAAAAACGGAATCGATTACCCTTGTGGCAGCTGCCAATTCATCATTGTTCCAAGGAGAACCTTCCTGTCCGCCTTTCCATTCCCATTGGGGCTCGTTGAAGGGACTTATATAATCAAAATTAATGGCCAGACTATCCCTAAAATGGTGAAGAAAATTTGCCAAGAACATCCCATAATCCACATACTTATCCTGAGATAAATTAGCCGCCAATCCGTCCTCCGAATGCGCCTTATTGTTCCTTGTCATTTGTATTGGCGGACTATTCACAAAAGCTATGAATTGTTCTACCCCTCGTTCTTTTGCTGCCTGTAGAAACCATTGCTGACCTGCTTGGTTCTTCCAGTTGTAGCTTCCATCGTCTTGTAAAAAACCCTCCGCCCTTCTCCAGGGATCTTTTATCCCGCTATCGCTTCCTTGGGCTGCACTACCTGCGCCAATATTAAAACGCCAGGACGATAGCCCAATTCCTTTTGGAGACCCATCTGTATTGTTTTCCATACTAAACAACCAATCGGCCATTTGATTCTTTTTATTTTCTGGCCACAAGCCCGTAAACTGGGCCGACCATGCATCGGAAGCTGCGAAATTGTGAATGGTCTGATATTCATTATCAATAGAAATAACTACCTTGACTATCTCCTTCTTTTGCGAAAAGGCAAAATGGCAAACAAGTACAGCACAAGCAAAAATGATATTAAACTTGGCTTTAAAATATTTAGGGGATTGATCATCCATTATTAATTTACTTCTCCTCATATTGCCTTTCTAACCAATTATTTAAATTTAAATTCCTCAGAAGGCGTTCTACTTTTATTTAATTGCTCTATGAGTTCTTTGGCTTTTTTGGGGTAGTCCTTAATAACATTCCTAGTTTCACTTGGATCTTCCTCTAAGTTATAGAGCTCATAATCTCCAGCTGCGTTTACATCATACCTAATTAATTTCCAATTTCCAGCCAATAAGGCCTGTCTACCTCCGCGTTCATGAAATTCCCAATACAAATAATCATGCTCCTTCTGGTTCTTTTTACCCATTAGCGTTGGTAAAAAAGATATTCCGTCCAATTGCCCGTCCACTTTTATATCCAAAAGATCGGCTATAGTTGGAAGGACATCCCAAAAGGCAGAAATGTGGCCCGATTTTGTATTTTTTTCAATTCTATTAGGCCAACTCGCTATCATAGGAACACGAATTCCACCCTCGTACAGATCGCGTTTGTAACCTCTGTAAATGGAATTGCTGTCAAAGTAATCCGGGTCCGCACCTCCTTCTTCATGCGGTCCGTTATCGGATGTAAAGATAATTATGGTATTGTTTGTCAAGACCAACCTCTCTATCTTCTGCATAATTTCCCCCACTTGATCATCCAATACATTTATCATGGCTGCAAAGGCAGCATGTGGATATTCTTGGGATGCGTAGGGGCCTTTTCTATATTTGGGACCATCATCAACCCCGTTATATGGACTCTCCGGCTCCAAGGTGCCCTTATACTTATCCATATAAGGGCTAGGTGCCACAAGTTCTGCATGCGGCATGATAGAGGGGTAATATAGAAAAAAGGGATTGTCTTTATTTTTATCAATAAAGTCGAGCGCTTTTTTATGGATCAAATTGGGGGCATATTCACCAGTAGCTTTGTCCTTGTTCCCCTCTAAAATAACTTTTTCACTATCGTTCCATAAAAAGTAGGGGTAATAATTATGTGCCAAAGTCTGATTAATATAGCCGTAAAAATGATCAAAACCCTGACTTAAAGGGTCACCTACAGACCCAATATTTCCCATACTCCATTTGCCAAAAGCGCCTGTGGTATAGCCTTTTTCTTTTAAGATCTCTGCTATTGTCACACTTTCGGAAGGCAAGGGCACAGCCTTATTTCCCCTAATTGGTGTATGTCCCGTATGCTGCCCTGTCATCAATGCAGATCGGGAAGGAGCACAGACTGTTGACCCGGAATAATGCTGGGTGAAAATCATCCCTTGTTTAGCCAGCTTATCAATGTTTGGTGTCGAAAATTTTTTTTGGCCAAAACAACTCAAATCCCCATACCCAAGATCATCTGCAAGGATGTAAACGATGTTGGGCTTTTCCAATCCGCGAACTATTTTAGGTGTTTCCTGAGCTCTGCCCACGAAGGCCAACAATGGGATAAAAAACAGCAGTGGTATTCTTTTTCTGATTGTTCTTAATCGCTTCATATTTTATGGATTTTATTTGATCATTGAAAAATTCGTTTGCAGTAGCAATATACAATGACAACTAATCATTGTCTTAATTATCTTGGTGAATTCATTTAGAATATTAATTTAACCAATATTCCCATTTACTGGTTCCAACTTTGTATTTGTAAAAAAATAAATGGTCAGGGTAAATATTATAAAAACATAAAGGGGCTTCCCAACACAGAAGCCCCTTTTACAATTAAAAAACTAACTTAACTACTAACAATTTTTATTCTATATTCAAATAGGTGCCTTGGTCAAATGTAAAAACCTCTGAGGGTGTCCTGGCATTTTCAAAAATATTTTTCATTTCTTCCACTACCTTCGGATAATTTTTTGCAAGATTATTCTCCTCGCCCAAGTCGGAATCCAGATCATAAAGTTCTATTGGTGCATCCGACGAGCTGAAAACATTGTACTTCACTGCTTTCCAATTACCTTTTCGGATAGCTTGTCGACCTCCTTTCTCATGAAATTCCCAATACAGATATTCATGTTCTTTTTGATCTTTCTCTTTACCCAAGAGGGTTGGCAGAAAGGAAACACCATCTAAAGAAGGGGGAACTTCCATATCTACAATATTCGAAAACGTGGGTAATACGTCCCAAAATGCCGAGACGTGATCGGTTCTGGTGTTTGGTGTTACATGCCCTGGCCATTTCACAATAAGCGGAACACGGATACCACCTTCATAAAGATCTCTCTTGGTTCCTTTAAAAGGACCGTTGCTATCAAAATAATCTGGGTCGGCACCTCCTTCAGTATGTGGTCCGTTATCCGAAGTAAACATTACAATGGTATTATCCGCTATTCCAAGTTTTTCCAATTTGGCCATTATCTCACCTACTTGGTTGTCCAATATATGGATCATTGAAACAAAGGCAGCATGGGTCTCTTTTTGAGATTCATAGGGACCGTTACGATACTCTGGACCATCATCTAAACCTTGATAGGCTTTTTCGGGCGGGTATTTTCCCCTATACATTTTTAAGATCTCCTCAGGTGCCGCTAATTCGGCATGCGGTATAATAGAAGCTACATAAAGAAAAAACGGATTGTCCTTGTTGAATTCTATAAAATTCAAAGTCTTTTCATGAATTAATTGTGGGGCATAAACCCCTTTTTGCTGCCCTGAATTTTCCTCCAATACCAAGGAATCATTATTGGCCCACAAATGACGAGGATAATAATTATGTCCCAAGCGTTGACAATTGTATCCAAAGAAAGTATCAAAACCTTGGTTCATGGGATCTCCTTCAGAACCTGGGTAACCTAGTCCCCATTTACCAAATGCACCGGTAACATAACCCGCTTTTTTCATGGCTTCAGCCATAGTAAAGGTATTGTCAGGTATTGGATATTGCCCCTCTGGCTGAATTTCCTTATTACCACGAACAAAGGTATGGCCGGTATGCATACCCGTCATCAATGCCGATCTGGAAGGCGCACATACAGTACTTCCGGAATAATGTTGGGTGAAGAGCATTCCTTCCCTAGCCAACTTATCTATATTAGGTGTTGTAAACTTCTGCTGGCCGTAGGCACTTAGATCACCATAACCCAGATCGTCGGCCAATATGTATATAATATTCGGCTTAGCAACCATTTCCTGAGCCCTATCTTTTTTGGATGACTCTGTTAACTGCCCCTTGTTTTTACATGCATACGTCCCTGATATAATAAGTATTAGAAAACCTAAATTAAATATCTTTTTCGTCATAGTATTCGTATCAATTACAGTGGAATTTGAAGATTTCATCCCACTTTAGTTTAAATTATGTCACTACTTATAACGTCCTAAGTTTATATTCCATTAACTTAATAATCCAATAGAAAAAACAAAAGGAGCATCGTATTGGTACCATAGCCACAGGAACTTGAGATTCGGTCAAAAATGAAAATCCCAGCTCTTTCACTACTCAATTACAATCAGTTCTTTAGGCCGTTTTTAGGATGCTGTCTACAAATAGTCTATTCTCTTTCCAAACTATGGGTTATGGATAAAAATACAATTTTTGTTCGAATGGCTATCTCCAAAGACAGTTTTGATATCGATAATTCGGTAACTGGCCATTTGCAGTTCACTAACGATAACTGGGGTTTTAGATCATTTGCGAAGCTGTTGTCAAAGGACCAATGATAGGTTAAGGCAATTGGCTGTCATCATCAACAGTTAGCTTTATATCTTTTCGGTACGGATATTAAGGTTAGCTTGATGAACCCATTATCACTTAAGATGTATATCCAAATGAATGGGATGGAGACAGATAGGAGCCATGAAAAAAATGATCTACAGCTAAGGATCTGATCATCAGGATTACCTTATGACAAAGATTATGTGTGAGGTCTGCCTTCAAAGACTTGTATTTTAGCTCAGTGCTTCGCAAGGCAAAAAATCTGCTTAAAAAGTTACAATGTTAATTATATTGAACCATTTCAACATTTGAGCCCTATTTTAGATATTTAATCCGTCATTAAAGTCGATGACTTAGGATATATTTGATCCAATATCCGTTAAAACACCGAATCTTTATTGCAGAATATCTTCCATATATGAAACATTTAAAAAACCTTCACATCCTTATCGTCTTAGTTTTGGCGACAACCATTCTATCCTGTAAGCCTTCCAAGGATAACCCATTGAATATGTCACTTCCCAATATTGTTCTGATCAATGTGGACGATCTTGGATGGAAAGATTTGGGCTTTATGGGTAGCCAATATTATGAAACACCTAATTTGGATGTTTTGGCGAAAGAAGGAATGGTATTTTACAATGCCTATTCCGGAGCAGCAAATTGCGCCCCGAGCAGGGCTTGCATGCTTTCCGGACTCAATACCCCCAGACACGGTGTTTATACTGTAAGTCCTTCGGATCGCGGCAATTCCAAGACCAGAAAATTGATCCCCATAGAGAATACGGACCACCTTAATGATACCATATACACCCTTCCCCAAATGTTGAAGTCGGCAGGGTATGTCACAGGAAGTTTCGGGAAATGGCACGTAGGAAATGACCCTAAGGAACAGGGCATAGATGTTAATATTGGGGGTAGTTCCAAAGGGAACCCTGGTAAAGACGGTTACTTTTCCCCCTATAATATAGATAATATTACCAATGGACCCGACGGGGAATATTTAACAGACCGGATTACCACAGAAGCCATCTCTTTCGTAGAAAAATATAGGGACACATCCTTTTTTCTCTACCTTCCCTTCTATACGGTACATACCCCTATAATGGGAAAAGAGGAGCTGATTGAAAAATTTAAGAACAAAAAAGGATCCGATGGACAAAATAGACCGGACTACGCCGCAATGGTAAGCTCCATGGACGAAAACGTGGGCAGACTACTTTCCTCACTAAAGGCAAATGGCCTTGAAAAAAATACTATGGTGATATTTACCTCCGATAATGGCGGTATTAGAGCCATTTCCGAACAAAACCCCTTACGTGCCGGTAAAGGCTCCTATTATGAAGGAGGAATCAGGGTTCCAATGGTGATTAAATGGCCTGGCAAGGTCAAACCCAATTCGAGCTCTATGGCCCGTGTAAGCAATTTGGATTTTTACCCCACCTTGCAACAAATAGCAAACCCTAAGAAAACAGCCCAGGTTCTGGATGGTATAGACCTGAATTCCATTTTGGAAACCAAAACCCAAAAAGAAAGAGACCTTTTCTTTCATTTTCCCATTTATCTACAGGACTACAGTAAAGTCCAAGATCAAGGCAGCGATCCATTATTTAGAACAAGACCTGGTTCCGTGATTATTTCCGGCGATTGGAAATTGCATGAATATTTTGAAGACAGTCGTTTGGAACTCTATGACCTAAAATCGGATCCGGGGGAAAATAATAACTTAGTGAATAATTATCCGGAAAAGACGCAAGAACTACTTGAAAAACTCAAAGCTTGGAGAACAAAAAATAATGCCCCCGTACCAACCATAAAAAACCCTGAATACGATGCGATTTTTGAACAAGAAATGATGCAAAAGGTGGATTTAAAACAGGAGAGGCAAATAGGAAACTTCGAGTCATCAACGTCCGGGAATCTTTAGATTGAAAAAATGATTATTCGGCCTTAATCAAATTTAAATACCTACCCATCCAATAGGGCAAAAGCCAATATACCGGTTCCTTTTCTTGTGCAGGATCTCCAGATACGGCCAAGTAGGGATTTTGATCCCATCTTGTGGTCCGATATTCACTTGGTGGACGCAATTCAGTTTGAAGTTCCTCTAAAATGGGTTGCCGCACCACTTTTAGATCCTCACGTTTCGCGTTATCTATATACCAATCAACCAAATCCAAGGGGGCATCCCTTAAAAAATCTATGGAATTATCCAGCTCATCGGAACCTCTTGTAAGTAGGTTATACGTAAAATTAACGAGTGGACTTTTTGCCTCTTTATGTTTATTGAACCATTGATTCAAATGGTCGTGGTACTCCCTGTTTAGATCTGGGTCATCTTCATAATTGATCAGGGTTGGATACATATACAAAGACAAGAAGATATCAAAATAAGTTTCCCATGAAGGATTGGTATTGTGCAACATTTTTGCATTTTCCAAATACCCTTTTTCCCTTATCAATTTCAAATATTCTTTTTGATATTTTTCTTTTTTTGTAACATAATAGGTGAATTTTAGGAAAGCAAGCAATTCCAAGGAATTCAATGCCCTTTCTGGGGACCAATCTGGATCATGGTTCAGAATATTAGGGGACCAAACACCCCATTTGGTATGGGTCCCGTCTACGTCCACCAGGTTAAAGTCGTTCCGGATCAGGTGGTCCATAATTTTGCTAAAATGATCCGCTACCCGCTGCTTTTCATTATCATCTGCCACTAAGTTATAGTAACAATAATACCCGAATAAATGTCCGGAAATTTCATCACTGCTAGTATCGCCTTTCCATTTCCATTTTCCATCCTTGGAAACATGCCAACGCTTTTCAACCGGTTTTTGTCTGGGATTCTCAATTATTTCCTCCGCCAGTTCACGCGCTGTGTAAGTCCGGTTCATATCATGCGATTGATTCCAGGAAACGGGAATAATGGTCCTTGCAAAAAAACCATCATCACCCGTCACTTCCCTTAAAAGATGTAAAAAATTAAAAGCCTTTTTTGCTCTATCCTTAGCTTCAGGATCTTTAGTGGTGGCATATCTAAAGGATTCCATGGCCAAGTAGTTGGAGGTAAACTCGCCGTCATTATCGTCATCCTCAGCTTCAATGGTTGTGGTATCACCTGGCGTGACCAATTTTGACCTAGCAATAATCCATGGTTCCCGTACATGGCGTCGTATTAATTGGTCGTAAAAATAATCTGCTTTCTCGGCAAGCGTCATCTGTCGCTGTTTTATAGCACTTACTCCATTGGATGTAGCTATCCAGGCATTTCCATTTTTATCAAAGGCTATATCCCTAACTTCGTCAGATACAAGCCAACGTCTTCCTACCCGTACCGAATATGCTTCTTCTCCTTTGACAAATCTAGTAATCCCATATTGCGATCCTACCCACATTCTGCCATCGGGGGCTTTTGCAACGGTATTTACGTTGGAATTTGTTATACCGTCTTTAGGCCGTTTTTCTCCTATTTTGGTTGTTTGGTTTCTAATTGAAACCCCACCCAAACCGCCAACCCACAAGTTTCCCTCTTGATCAAAATCCATTCCCCTGATATAGGCGCTGATAAGATCATTGTTTGCTTGATATACCTTGGTTCCTTCATCATTGCAATGGTATAGCCCCACATCTGTACCTATCCACAGACCACCATTGTTATCCGAAAGTGCCGTGCGGATACTCCTCGCTGTTTTATATTCCTTTTTTAGCCAGTTTTTATCCTTAAACAACCAGATCCCGTATGGTCCCATCGCATATACACCTTCATTTGTCGATACTATTTTCGAGAGCGGTGGTTTTGGTCCCTCCATTTTTTCGACATTGCCGTCCCTATACCTGTAAACCCCATTCCAAGTGGCCATCCAAACGTTTTGATCCCTATCAATTTCTACATCGTAGGCAGGACCTTGATCCTCGCCAATTACCCCCAAACTCCATTCTTTTGAATTTGAACTTTTCCGATAGACTCCGTTTTTCGTGGCAATCCAAATAGTTCCGTCCAGTGCTGGTTTAATTGCCCTTACATTATTGGCATCTTCGCTATTTTCATCTACACTATACCCTTCATGATATTCTTGAACAAAGGGTCTGTCTACATAAGATGCTTTAAGGTTTGCAATTGATTCGGCTCCTATATTTTTATTTTGTCCAAACGATAGAATAGGAATAAGAAATAGAAAGAAAATGATTTTTTTCATTGCTGGTAGTTTGTTGATTTGGCATTCAATGAGAAGGAATGGTGGCCACGGATATTATAAATTCCCTTAATTTATTGATGTCCATATATTTACATATAATTTTAAGCCTCCCAAAGCAGGGATACAAATTAATACAAGTTTCCTGTTAATCCTAGCTAATCAAAAACTTGTATTAAAAAACCCCAAGGCACTCTCATATACAAACAACAGGCTAAGCCGTATTTGAATAATATTATTGACGATTGCTGTTTTAAATTGGTATTTTAGTATAGAACATGTGTTAATTGACATTATTCCTGACTATTTTGTCCATATTTCAATGAAGTAATATCAGCTTTTAAAATACATATGACGCAACCAACCACTTATCTTCCTCATCCGGAATTGCAGGAATACATTGCCAGCTATGGTATATTGGAAATCCCGGAAGGGGTCAACGAACCCTATTTTTCCCCTCCCTTAGGATTAAGTGGAATTATTATCCAAACCATAAACACTCAGAATAATGTCATCGCAAAACTAGAGGGAGAAGATTTCTTTACAGAAAACGCTGTGGTTACCGGGCAAGTTACCTATCCGGTTTATGGGCAATTCATTGGCCACGTTAAGACAATTATGATTTTCTTCCAGCCTCTCGGTATGCACGAACTGTTTGGGACCGAAATGTCTACCTTAAAAAACAAATCTATGACCTTAATTGACTTTCTAGGCAAAGAGAAAGCCGATAAGCTGTTGGGTAAATTAAAGGAGGATCAAAACAACGACCAACAAATCAGAGTATTGAATAATTTTTTTCTAGGTTTAAATACTATGTGGAAAGAAATAGATAACATTAAAAGTGTCCTGGATTATATCCATATCAATAAAGGCGGAGTTTCCATAAAGGAAATTGAACAAAGTTGTCATTACCAAAGAAAAACCTTGGAAAGGCATTTTAAGAAGATGATAGGATTATCCCCAAAAGTATACACCCAAATTTATCAATTTAAATGCTTGATCAATCTTTTACAGGCCCAGCCCGAGATTACTTGGTCTGAATTGGCCGTTCAAGCCGGATATTTTGACCAATCGCACATGTCACGTTATGTAAAAGAATATCTAAAGGTTTCACCAAACAGCATAGCGGAGTTGGATATGGATTTCATTAATTACCTGCTAAGACGATAATCCCAAAAGTAATAGACCGCTATTCTTTAATCCTTAATGCAAAAGTATCCCTTTCACGACCTAAGTCAACATCCATCTTTGATAGCCTATGACTTCTTGGCGTGGAAAAGGGCGATATATTAAAATGGAATTCTTCAAGTTTTGCATTCCGCTAAAGCCTAGCCAATTATGTCGCATCTGTACAAGAAAATAAAAATATTTTCACCTAATTTACAGGCTTAATTGTTTAAGCTTTTTGTATGAAATATAGTTTACAGGCAGGTCAACCACCAATAAAAAATTAAGGGTACATGTAACGTTGATTTTTATTTGAATTAGCATTCTTAATCTAGAAACAACCATACAATATTCTAATTAAGGCCTGCCTGTTTTTTTAGACCATTATTGTTTAGTACCTATCCGATTCCCATCCAAAATTTTAGGAAATTAATTAAAACAGCAAAAGAGCCTATCCCCTACCTATTTTATCTCCTTGGACGCAGCTGCATTTACAAAAAGTACGTTCCCAATGTCCCCATAACCGTCAAATGCCTGTATACCCAAGTGATCCACTGTCTTTTCTACAAACCCTACAATGGTTAAATCGGCTTCCTTGGATTTTTCATTGATAATATGTTTAATGCCTATGTCTGATTTTTGGGCGATAAACTCAATGTTCTTAGGGGAAATGGGCAATTGTCCTGTTTGAATAAGTAGAAATAGCCGCTCCCGCTCCTCATCTATGGAATCCTCGGGAAAAACAGCATGAATATTGATCGTTGCTTCCTTCCAATCCGGATGTCCCAACAAGATATAGGCAAGAAGGATCATAAGATTGGCATTTTCAAAATCGTAGGGGGAAATCCATAGGTGAATTTGTTTCATTAAACCAAATCCCCTTTCTGAACTGGCCAAAATAATGAGATCAAAATCAACAGATTTAATAAGTCCCAGGTTATCCACTATATCCAATAAGTTATCCGGATGATTTTTGTGATACTCAAACAAAAGAAGATTGTTTTCCTTGCCTGCTATTCCCGGCAATTGGATAATCTGCGCCACTGTGGAGGTAAATGAAGGGGAAACAATGGTATCTATAAAAACATTGCTTTTGCTAACATCTGCCATAGCTATCAACTGTTTCTTACATCGAGCAGCCTCCTGATTGGTTTCTTTGGACAAATAACCCTTAAGGTAATGAATATATGTTCCAAAACCATAGCGATAGGCTATCCATCGCAATAATTGAAAAGCGGAAAATCTGACAAAACTATCTTCTGAAATGGCAACGGTAGAGGGTCTCCAGCTTTGCGACTTTTCTTTTTCCGTTTTTTGAAGAAAAACCTGCATCTGCCGACTTAGCTGAAAAATAACTCCTTGAAATATGACAGCAAGATTTCTTTTGTCCTGGTTGTAATTAACCACCCATAAGAACAAAATCAATATCAAAACTATGGCCATTAGCGCATAGGCCGCATTCATAAAAAACATGAGCGCAAAACAACTAATAGCCCCAAACAGGGACACATACCAACGGGATTTAAATTTTGGCCGATAAGAAGGGTCGGCTGCAAAATGATTCAAAAAGGAGATCAGGCACAGCGAACCATAAGCCACCATAAAAAACATGGATATAATCTGGGCAACACTATCCAGGGCGCCCATAAGAATAAAAACACCTGCAATCACTATCGTCAAGACGGAGGCATTATAGGGCTCATCCTTTTCCCCTTTCCCCTTGGACAACCAATGGTTGAATTTAGGCGTAGGGAAAATCCCATCGCGCGCTATGGCCTGCAAGGTACGGGGAGCAACCATAATACTTCCCAGCGCCGAAGAAATGGTGGCTGCCGCCAATCCCAGTGGAATTATCCACCATCCTTGCCAAGCTATATCAGCCATAATCAATCGGGAGGTATCTGCCAATTCATGTGGAGGGGCTGACACGGCCAATTTCCAGGCAATGAAAAAATACATGAGCATCCCACAAAGTGTAGCTGCCAAGGTACCAAACGGTATGGATTTCCCAGGGTTTTTGAGGTCGCCGGACAAACCTACACCAGCAGTCATTCCCGTAAAAGCTGGAAAGATAATTGAAAATACGATGAAAAATCCAATGGCCTCAGGGAGTCCATTACCATTTTTATTTTCTGAGGTCGCACTAATTTTATCCTTCTGATTACCTTCAAATGGTCGCCCAACTATAAGACTATCGCTTTCATTATTCCTTGTGGCTTCCGATGAAGAGGGATTTATCACAAAGGCCTCGGGTCTTTCCATCACATCCGATATGTTCTCAAAAGGATCAAAATCATGTGACCTGCTGTATTCTGTTGTGCCAATAAAAAATGCCAATAACGATATAGCAAGAATGGCCACTACCGTATACAGCAGCTTAACCCCCAAATCCGCACCTTTGGTCAGCATAACATAGGTAAGCAGCAACAGGCCCGGTATGCCAACGGTCTGTTTCTGCCGTAACAACCATATGAGCCAATCCGGCATGGATAAGGTTGCTATCAACCAATCAAAGAAGATGGTGAAAGCCTCCGAAAATGCCATCACATAAAACGCTACACTTATTGCTTGGGACAAATACAGGGCAATGCCAATGGTAGAACCAATAACCAGTCCAAAAGAGCGGGAAATAATGTAGTACTCCCCTCCTCCTTCCACTTTCTGGTTGGTCGCTATTTCCGCAATGGCCATGGCTGTAGGAATGGTCACCGCATGCCCGATTAAAATTATGGCAATAGCACCCAAAAATCCCACTTGCCCAACGGCAAAACCAAATCGGAGAAACATAATGGCACCTAAAATTGTGGCTATGGCCGTAAAAAAAACGGGGGCGGTACCGAAAGTTTGAACCTTATTTACGAAGCTCTGTTGCATAGGCATTCATATTGATACTTAGGTGGCTAAAATCAAATGCATTTTGATTATAGACTGGCATAATACTTCCACTTTGGAGTCTTATCACGATCAAACCTGGAAAGCAGGGTGTACCTATTACATATCTCATTTGCCCACAGAATCCCCATCTGACCATTTTTTCTATAATTCTACTAACAAGATACAAAAAGGGTATTCTATTATCGATATTGAAGACTATTAAAAGGTCCTATTTGTCAAGCTTCCAAATAGTTGTATCAAAAAGGGCTACCCAACACACCTCTGATCTGAGCGCAAAACACAAAGTGCTATATAACCCTCGGCTGCAGGCTATCTACGCTTCTGACATAAATTTAAATCCTTGCGAATAACCTTAAGGGATTGTCCTTTTATAGGAATTGGTTTGCCAAGAGAAATAAGATGGCAATTAAGGTTGGAAGGACCCAGTTTTGTGCAATTATTGCCAAAAGAAATTATAAGGTCCAGAGTGCTGGAAAGGTATACGGGGGAATTAAATTAACTAAACAAGACAGGCTTGGCCGTAATAACCCGACTATTGCGATGAACCAATGTGCATATTTGAATTAGTTTAATTATTAGACGGGAACCGCTATGCACAACTACCTAAAAATAAGCTTGCTATTTTCTATCCGGCTAGGTAAGCAGTTTATGAAATTATAGGTGACACATCCCACCTTGTTGTACTTCGATCTATAGTGTCAAAAACTACTTATCCATAATTTCCTCTATTTTGTTTAGCAGGTCTACAGGGTCAAAAGGTTTAAAAATAAAACCGTTCATGCCACTTTCAATCATTTTGTCCTTCACCTCCTGAAATACCGAGGCCGATAACGCAAGGATAGGTACAGTGGTATTAAATTTTCTGATTTCCTTGGCGGCGGTATATCCATCCATTACAGGCATTTGAATATCCATCAAAAGAGCATGATAATCATTTTCACGCACTTTATTTACTGCGACCAGGCCATCATTCGCAACGTCTACAACTAGGTTGGCCTTCTCCAATATCTGTTTCCCAACCATAACGTTGATTTGATTATCTTCTACCAACAATACTTTTTTGCCCTTTAAATCGTGTACTTTTTTTTGGGTCATTTCATCCAACTCCTGGCTCGAGGCCAACTTCAATTCCAGATTGAAATAAAAGCAACTGCCGACTTCCATTTCACTTTCAACCTGTACTGTAGATTCCATGGCTTCAACTATACTCTTAACAATTGGCAAGCCAAGTCCGGTTCCGCCATATAAGCGGTTTGTACTGCTGGAGGCTTGGGTAAAGGCCTGCCATATCTTTTCTTGTTGATCTTCAGCTATTCCAATCCCAGTATCAATGATTTCCGTACGTATTTGTACGTTGCCATCAGTTTCTCCCTGTTTTACAATTTTCAAGGTCACGCTTCCTTTGTCTGTAAACTTAATGGCGTTGGTCACAAGATTATTGATTACCTGATTGAAACGTACAATATCCAACCAAACAATGGGAAGTTCGTCATCGATTTCCAGTTCAAAGGCAATACCCTTTCGCAAACAACTTGGCTCATGGATCTTTTTTATCTGCTTCACCGCTGCCAGGATATTAGTAGGAATTGGATCAAGCTCAATTTTTGTTGATTCCATTTTACTAAAATCCAAAACATTGTTAAGTAAATTCAGTAGTATTTTTCCGGAGTAGTTCAAGGCCTCTATATTCTGCTTTTGATCCTCCCGTGGATTGGAATCACCTAAAATATGTGAGAGGCCGGTAATCGCATTTAGCGGAGTCCTTATCTCATGGCTCATCATACTTAGAAACCTGGACTTGGCATTTGATGCCTCGATGGCCACTTCCCGCTGATTATGTATTTTAGAATAAAATCCAGCGTTTATAAATGAGAAATAAATCAATTGATAGGTTACCAAAAAAATGGTAGTAACAATGGAAATGGGATAAATATATTTTCCTGCCTGTTCGGCATCCATAGGGGTATCGGTAAAGAGCTTAAAATCCGTAAAATACAATAGAAACCAAAATAACATTGACAGTCCGGAAAAGATTGCTATAAAAGGTTTTTCCCGCCTAAAGGAAAACAATACAAAAGGCAATGCCATGGCAAACATCAATATAAATTCTACACTGCCGGCTTTTCCAATAAAAGATGCGGTTAGCGTAACACTTAAGTTAAATGCCACCATATATATAAAGCGGGCAATGGTCAGGTTTCCTTTTTTGGAAATAATAGCGGAAAGGATAAAAAGTGGTGCTGTTGCCCCAATATAATTGCTCAATTCCTGCATTTCCAGGATTCTGGCAAGAAAAAACCAAATTATTGTTATAACAGTAGTCACTAAGGAAAGGGTAAATACTAGCTTTACTCTTCTTTTAGAAAATTCGGACATAGTGGGGCTCGATTAATTTGCGGTAAATATAGGAAAATTCGTCTCTCTTTACCTTCCCCATAATGAAAAATGCCTTGAAAACATACTGTTTTCAAGGCATTTAGCGGTCCGGACGGGACTCGAACCCGCGACCCCCTGCGTGACAGGCAGGTATTCTAACCAACTGAACTACCGAACCGTGGCGTTTAGCGAGTGCAAATATACACTCCTTATTTAATTGCACAAACAATTTTCGAAAAATAATGAATGTTTCTACCTAAATTTTTGTCGCTCTACCAGAAAGGTGTTCATTATCAGAGAGAAACTATCCTTTACATCTACTTCCACATATTTAATTTTGTACTGGGCACATTTTAGTCGCAATTCATCAAAGTAGGACTTCACGGCCTTTTCATAGGCCTCTTTCACTGAATCGGCATAAAGATCAATATGGATACCCGTTTCCACATCCAAAAAGCGCTTAGGGGTATTTTCAAAATCAAATGAGAATTCTGTTTCCTTATCCAGGACATGAAAAAGAATTACTTCGTGTTTGTTGTATTTTAAATGCTGCAAGGCATTGAACAGTTTCTCGTCATCCTCCGAGGATTGAAACATATCCGTAAACAGTACTATTAAACTTCTTCGTTTAATTTTTTCCGCAATCTGGTGCAAATAGGTATAGGTTTTGGTCTGCTTTGCCGGCCTTGTATCCAGCCCAATCCCACTTAATTGGGCCAACAACATTTGATGGTGCCTTTCACTACTCTTCTCAGCGGAATAAAAATTATATTGGTCCGAGTAAACACTTAATCCAACTGCATCCCTCTGCTTCTTGAGAATATTCATCAAGGAAGCGATGGCTAGAACTCCAAAACCAATTTTATTAAGGTTTTCCAAGCTAAGGACACCTACCTCAGGATAATACATGGATGCGGAATTGTCCAAGATGATATGACAGCGTAAATTGGTCTCCTCTTCATAACGTTTGGTATACAACTTATCTGTCTTGGCGAATAACTTCCAATCTATATGTTTGGTACTTTCCCCATTATTATAAATTTTATGCTCGGCAAATTCCGCAGAAAATCCATGAAACGGACTCTTATGAATGCCACTAATAAATCCTTCCACCACCTGATTGGCCAACAATTCCAAGTTTTGGAACAAACTTGCCTTATGTAATTCCGATTGTAGCTCCATACTGCTAAGATAACGAAGAAATGGCCCGTTTGAAATATACAAATGTCAAAAATTGGAAGCCATATTAAATAAGCTATTATCAACTCATATTTTCAGAGGTTTCCAACATTTTCTTCATTGGAAATCGGGCATAAAAAAATCCCGCTCTTGGCGGGATTTTTTTATCATCTATATTCCCTATTCGGGATTCTGTGACCTATAGCAATGCATCTATGGCATCAGTGTACACCTTTTTAGGGGAAACTCCAACCTGTCTGTTCACTATTTCGCCATTCTTGAATACCAATACTGTAGGAATATTTCTTACTCCGTATTTAGCTGCAAATTCTTGATTGGCATCTACATCAACCTTACCAACAATGGCTTTGCCATCGTATTCGGTACTAACCTCATCGATGATAGGACCTACCATTCTACAAGGACCACACCATGCTGCCCAAAAATCCACTACTACCGGTTTATCACTTTTTAAAACTACCTCATCAAAAGTAGCATCTGTTATTTCTAATGCCATGTTTGTTTTTTTTAAATATTATACAAATTTAGACAATTATTTTGCCTTTTCCTTACTAACATTATATTCGTTTTGACTATGACTAAATCAATAAAACCTATTCTTTTTCGGTACATGGGGTTCCCAATCCAGACAACAGGCCTTTTATCTCCTAATTCAACTTGTAATGTACGTCTTTTTCATTAAGCTGAAGAAGCAGTTCACTTGATATTTGAATTTTTTGTTTTCTACAGGTCATGTTGACTTTAATCTGTTCCTCCATCTCGTATACCACAAAACTTAAAGGGTGGTTCCCCTGATGAGAAACCAAGGTATCCTTTAAATCTAAAATGCTTTCCTCCTTCAATTGGGATATATCCAACTTTATGGTAAGTTTTTTGGCAAAGGTTTCCATTACATCCTGCAACATCATGATCATATTAAACTGCATCCTGGGATCGCTCTTTTTACCAGTATCCCTGTTCACCCATCCTTCACGAACAAATACTTTAACATAGGCAAAAGAATTGATCATAAGGAAATGACGAAATTTTAAATATTCTTCCCCGAACATTCTAAATTCGAAAGTATCCGTATAATCTTCCATGGTGAACATGGCCCATCCTTTGCCATTTTTGGAAACCCGGTGCTGCACATCGGTAATTACCCCTGCAAAAGAAACTTCCCTATTTACTATGGTATCCAAATCATTTAAATTGGAAAGACTTGCATTACAGAAAGCCTTTATTTCCGAATTAAAATCGTCCAATGGGTGTCCGGAAATATAAATTCCGACCACTTCCTTTTCGCGGCGCAGTTTCTCCATAGTCCCCCATTCCTCACAGGGCGGTACTACGGGTTCAGGTATCTGCACATCACTGGCCTCACCAAATAAACTCACCTGTGAGGAATTTTCGTTCTCTTGAAATTTGGCCCCATATTTCATGGCCTTTTCCAAGAAGGTAATTCCATCCCCTTCATCATAAAAATATTGAGCCCTATGGGTATCCCCAAAAGAATCAAAACCTCCTGCCACTGCTAAATTTTCAAAGGCTTTTTTATTGGCAGCCCTCAGGTCTATACGCTTGGAAAGATCAAAAACAGATTTGTAAGGACCGTTTTCCTTTCTATTCCCCACTATGGTTTCAACTGCTCCACGACCAACCCCTTTTACGGCTCCCATACCAAAACGCACCGCTCCGGCATCATTCACCGCAAATTTGTAATAGGATTCATTTACATCTGGTCCCAAAACATCCAACCCCATTCGTTTACACTCCTCCATAAAGAAGGTAACCTGCTTTATGTCGTTCATGTTATTGGACAATACAGCCGCCATGTATTCCGCAGGGTAATGTGCTTTACAATATGCAGTCTGGTAAGCTATCCAAGCATAGCAGGTGGAGTGACTTTTATTAAATGCATAAGCAGCAAAGGCCTCCCAGTCTTTCCAAATTTTCTCTAATTTGTCTACCGCATGTCCTTTTTCCGAAGCCTGTTTTATAAACTGGGGTTTCATTTTATCCAGGACATACTTTTGCTTTTTACCCATCGCCTTTCGCAAAACGTCGGCCTCACCTTTAGTGAAATCCGCCAACTTCTGCGAAAGGAGCATCACCTGCTCCTGATACACGGTTATTCCGTATGTTTCCGCTAAATACTCTTCGCAGGCATCAAGGTCATAATTAATTTCTTCCGTACCATGTTTACGGGCTATGAAACTGGGTATGTACTCCATCGGACCTGGGCGGTACAAGGCGTTCATGGCAATCAGATCGGCAAAAACAGTGGGTTTTAGAGCCCGCATGTGTTTTTGCATCCCAGGAGATTCATATTGGAACACCCCAACAGTTTCCCCGCGCTGGAACAGCTCGTAGGTTTTTTCATCATCCAAAGGAAAATTCTCCGGATCCAATTCTACGCCGTGTTTGGCTTTTACAATTTTAACGGTATCCTTGATAAGGGTCAAGGTTTTTAACCCCAAGAAATCCATTTTTAGCAAGCCTGCACTTTCCACCACCGAGTTATCAAACTGGGTGCAATACATCTCGGAATCCTTAGCCAGGGCCACTGGAACGAACTTGGTAATATCATCTGGCGTAATGATCACCCCACATGCATGTATACCGGTGTTACGAACAGAACCCTCCAATATATAAGCCTGGTTCAAGGTTTCAGATTCCAAGCCTTCTCCTTCAGAAATAGCCAGCAACTCATTGATCTTAATAAGTTCCTCGCTATTGAATTTTTCCTTTAACGTTTTTTCATCAACCCCAATAATCTTTTTCAGCTTGGACATGTTGGGAATCAGCTTTGCCATTCGATCCGCATCTCCCAAAGGCAAATCTAAGGCACGCGCGGTATCCCGAATTGATGATTTTGCCGCCATAGTGCCATAGGTGATGATCTGGGCAACCTGATTGGCTCCGTATTTATTGATCACATAATCCATTACACGCCCACGGCCTTCGTCATCAAAATCAATATCGATATCGGGCATGGACACACGATCTGGATTTAGGAAACGCTCAAAAAGTAGGTCGTACTTAATAGGATCCAAATTGGTTATCCATAGACAGTAAGCAACGGCTGATCCCGCTGCAGATCCACGACCGGGGCCTACGGACACATCCATACTACGAGCTGCCCTAATAAAATCCTCAACAATCAAGAAATAGCCCGGATATCCGGTTTTCTCAATTACCTTAAGCTCAAAATCCAGCCGCTCATCAATTTCAGCTGTAATTTCTCCATATCTTTTTTTCGCTCCCTCATAGGTGATATGGCGCAGATATTTGTTCTCGCCTCGTTTGCCTCCATCAAGTTGATCTTCTTCGAACCTAAACTCCTCTGGAATGTCAAAAGCAGGCAATAACACATCACGGGCAAGGGTAAATGTCTCAACCTTATCTATAACTTCCTGAATATTGGTAATCGCCTCTGGAATATCCTTAAAAAGTTCCTTCATTTCATCTGAAGACTTAAAGTAATACTCCTGGTTGGGCAACCCATATCGGTAACCACGACCGCGACCTATAGGAGTGGCTTGTTTTTCTCCATCTTTTACACAGAGTAAAATATCGTGTGCATGTGCATTCTGCTTTTCCTGGTAATAGGTATTGTTGGTCGCAACTAATTTTACATTATGCTTTTGTGCAAACTGAATCAATACTTGGTTTACACGGTCTTCATCCTCCTGACCATGACGCATAATTTCCATATACAGGTCATCACCAAAAGTTTCCTTCCACCAAAGTAAGGCTTCCTCCGCCTGATTTTCCCCAACATTTAACACCTTACTCGGCACTTCACCGTAAAGGTTACCTGTTAATACAATAATACCTTCCTTGTACTGCTCAATCACCTTTTTATCAATACGGGGAACATAATACTTGCCATCTACAAAGGCAATGGATGACATTTTAGCCAAATTTAGATACCCGTCCTTATTTTTGGCCAGCATTACTATCTGATACCCGTTATCCTTTTGGGATTTATTGGTGTGATCTTCACAAACTTGAAATTCACAGCCTATAATCGGTGTAATCTCCACCTCCGGTTCCGGTAGTTCTTCCAATGCTTCTTGCCCCTCTTCCAGAGTTCCATTATTAGTGGCTTCATAGCGCCTTAAATTATCTTCATTTCTAGAAACAACTCCTTTGTTATGGTTTAGGACTCCGTTAACAAAATGAAAGGCACCCATCATATTGGCATGATCCGTCATCGCCACCGCTGGCATTTTAGCCTTTGCGGTTGCTGAAATCAAAGCAGGTATACTTATCGTAGACTGTAAAATGGAAAACTGTGTATGATTATGGAGATGGGCAAAGTTGGCCGTTGCCAAAGTGGCTAAATTCTCTTTGATTTCCTCCTTGGAAATTTCACCAGTATCCTTCTCCCAAAGGGCATCGGCTATTTTCTTGGACGCCTTCTTTAGGTTGATGTGCTTCAATCCTATTAGCTGGATCTCTAGGGGATTGGCCTCGGAGAAATTTTTAAAATAATCGGGCTTAACGTCCAATTGTTCTGCCGTGTATTGCTTTTTACGGATCAATTCCAAGAAACAACGCGTGGTTGCTTCCACATCGGCAGTAGCATTGTGCGCCTCCCCAAAAGGCTCTCCAAACAAATATTGATGAAGTTCCGTTAAGGTTGGCAATTTAAACTTACCGCCACGCCCTCCGGGAATCTGACATAATTGGGCAGTATGTTCGGTACAGGTGTCCAATACAGGCAATTCCTGTAACGAATTCCCAACTTCGTACCGATGAAATTCGGCCCCCATAATATTAAGGTCGAATCCCACATTCTGACCCACTACAAATTTTGTTTTTGAAAGTGCCGTGTTGAATTTTTCCAATACTTCACCTATTGGAATACCCTTTTGTTGGGCCAATTCTGTAGAAATACCATGAATTTGTTCCGCATCGTACGGAATATTAAATCCGTCCGGCTGTACCAAATAATCCTGACTTTCCACCAAATTACCCATGGAATCATGCAATTGCCAAGCTATTTGAATACACCGTGGCCAATTGTCGGTATCCGTATATGGCGCATCCCAGCGTTTGGGCAATCCAGTAGTTTCAGTGTCAAAAATCAGGTACATATTAAGTTTCCTCAGCGGTTAAAAAGTGGGTTAAAATTACAAAAATGACGGCCACTTATAAAGGGCGAGTTGTTAAGAGTTATTAACCTTGACCATAAGTATTATATTTGCAAAATATTTATTGCCCAATAATAGAAATAGCGTATATTTGCACCCGCTTAAACTTATAAAAGCGAAAAAGAATTAATAACCAAGGGTCGGGCACCCTACAAATTAATGTGATATGCCAGTTAGAATTAGATTACAAAGACACGGTAAAAAAGGAAAACCATTTTATTGGGTAGTAGCTGCGGATTCCCGTGCTAAAAGAGACGGTAAATATTTAGAAAAATTAGGTATTTACAACCCAAACACAAACCCTGCAACTATTGAATTGGATGTAGATGGTTCTGTAAAATGGTTACAGAATGGTGCACAGCCTTCTGAAACTGCAAAGAGAATTCTATCTTACAAAGGAGTACTTTTAAAGCACCATTTATTAGGTGGTTTACGTAAAGGTGCCCTGACCGAAGAGCAAGTTGAAGAAAAATTCAACGCTTGGTTGGAAGAAAAATCAAATATCGTTGGCTCTAAGGTAGATGGTCTTGCGAAAGCAGAAGCTGACGCCAGAGCTAAAGCTTTAAAAGCTGAGAAAGAGGTTAACGAAAAACGTATCGCCGCTGCTGTTGAAGCTGAGGCTCCTGCTGCTGAAGAAGTAATTGAAGAAGCTGCTCCTATAGTAGAAGAAGTTGCTGAAGTTGCTGAGGTGACTGAAGTGGCTGCACCAGAAGCAGCGACTGAAGAAACAGCTGCACCGGCTGAAGCTCCTGAAGAGACAAAAGAAAAAGAATAGCTAATTACAAACGATGACAAAGGAAGAATGTTTCTACCTCGGTAAAATCGTTTCTAAACATAGCTTTAAGGGTGAGGTACTCATTAAATTGGATACCGATGAACCCGAATTGTACGAAAAATTGGAATCAGTATTTGTTTCTCTTGGAAACAATCTGGTTCCTTTTTTTATTGAAAAAAGTCAACTTCACAAATCCAGTTTATTACGGGTGCGCTTTGAAGAGGTTGCCGATGAATCGGACGCAGATAAGGTAATGGGCTCCGAGATCTATCTTCCCCTAAAGTTTTTGCCAAAATTAAAAGGCAATAAGTTCTACTACCATGAAGTTATTGGTTTTACTATGGAAGATAAAGTCCATGGGAATATAGGAACAATTCAAAGTATTAACGACAGCACTTCCCAGGCCCTATTTGAGGTCGAAAAAGGCGATATACAATTACTTATACCCGTTAGGGATGAGATCATTGTTAAGGTGGATCGTGAAAACAACACCATTTTTGTTGATACCCCGGAAGGATTGGTCGATCTTTATTTGTCCTAAACAACTCCTTTTTTATTTTTTATAAAGCTGAGAAATGCAATGTAATTTTGCTTATCTTTCTTTATTGTATTCCAATTAATTGGCCCTAATCCCAAAACATTTTACCCGCTCCAACCAATGGACAAATGTGTGGGCAACCGGCAACAATTATAAGTATTGCAAACGAAAAGGAGGAAACTATTCAGTACTAATGAGATTATTTTATTGTTTAAAATGATTCATCCCAAAACAGAATTACAATTCATCAACAAGGAGGTTGGCTATGGCGTGGTAGCCACTGAATTTATTCCAGCCGGAACCATTACCTGGGTATTGGATAAGTTAGATCGAGAATTTAGCCCGACCGAACTTGAATCTTTGGAACCCCTCTACCAATCTATTTTGGATACCTATACCTTTAGGGACAATAAAGGGAGGTTTATATTGTGTTGGGACAATGCAAGATATGTCAACCACAGCTTTAATTCCAATTGCCTAACTACGGCCTACGATTTTGAAGTAGCTATCCGAGACATCCACGTTGGCGAACAACTCACGGACGATTATGGGTACCTAAACATTCCACAGCCTTTTAGAGGTATAGATGAGGGAACCAAACGAAAGGTTGTATATCCGGATGACCTTTTAAAATATTACAAAGTGTGGGACAAAAAGCTTGAGCTGGTATTTCCGAAAATTCCAAAATTGGAGCAACCTCTAAAACCCTTGTTTTCAGATAATCAATGGGGTATGATCACCTCCATTTCCGAAGGGAATAAAATGATGGATTCCATTAAGAACAATTATTACAAAGCACAATAAGAGGGCTAATCAACAGCCACTATTGTTGAGGTTAAAAATTTGGTTGGCACCAATCCTTTTTGAGGCCGTAACGATTAAAAATTTTATTTTAGCTTTATCAAAAACTAAAATAATGTTCAAAAATTTAACCGCTGTTCTCCTTACTCTTTTTTTGTTTTCCTGTGCCGAGAAGCAAAAAGAAACCAAACCAGAGATTCCACCGAACGTAATTTTAATTTTTACGGATGATCAAGGGTATCAGGATGTAGGTGTTTTTGGCTCCCCCAACATTGAAACCCCCCATTTGGACCAGATGGCAAAAGATGGGGTAAAACTCAGCAGTTTTTACTCCGCGCAACCCATTTGTTCCGCCTCCAGAGCCGGTATCTTAACCGGTTGCTACCCCAACCGAATTGGGATACACAACGCCCTGGGTCCTGGTAGCCCAACTGGTATAAATTCTTCTGAGATGACCTTGGCAGAAATGCTAAAAGCCATTGGATATACAACAGCAATTTTTGGAAAATGGCATCTGGGCGATAGTCCAGAATTCTTGCCCACGCGACATGGTTTTGATGAATTTTTTGGCATCCCCTACTCCAATGACATGTGGCCATACCACCCCCAACAGGGCACCGTTTTCAATTTTGGTCCACTTCCATTATATGAAAACGAAACGGTGCTGGACACGCTTACAGATCAATCCCAACTAACCACCCAAATAACGGAAAGGAGCGTAGATTTTATCAATAGAAATAAAAACAATCCTTTCTTCCTTTATGTGCCACATCCACAGCCACATGTACCCCTTTTTGTCTCCGATAAATTTAAAGGAAAATCCAAAAGAGGGCTATACGGTGATGTAATTATGGAAATCGACTGGTCCGTGGGTGAAATACTGGCTGCTTTAAAAAAGAATGGCCTGGAAGATAATACTTTGGTAATATTTACTTCGGACAATGGACCTTGGCTGTCCTATGGCAATCATGCCGGAAGTGCGTTACCATTTAGGGAAGGCAAAGGTACGGCTTGGGAAGGTGCACAGCGAGAGCCTTTTATTATGCAATACCCTAAAAAGTTAACATCTGGAAAAACTATAGACGTACCAGTAATGGCTATAGATATTTTACCTACCATTGCAGAAATAACCGGTGCCCGACTGCCAAATCTGACTATCGACGGCAAAAGCGCTTGGTCCGTTTTTACAGGGGAAAGAGAAGAGAGTCCACAAGAAGCTTATTTCTTTTACTATAGGATAAACGAACTTATGGGAGTGCGTTATGGCAAATGGAAAATGTACTTTCCACATACCTATAGGACCATGGACGGCCAAGAACCTGGGATGGATGGACTCCCTGGGGAATACAGAATGATAGAAATGGAAGAAATAGAACTTTATGATGTTACAACGGACATAAGCGAAACCAACAATGTAGCAGCGGATTTCCCAGAAGTGGTAGATAAGATTAAGGTCCTTGCGAACGACATGCGCCACGAATTAGGCGATTCACTACTGGATCTGGAAGGCACCAACAACAGGGAGGCAGGCAAAGTAGATTAAAAAAATCCGTCTTCCAACAACGTAATAAAATTCCAAAACACCAGCATTTTTATGAACAAGCCCTTCCAATTTAAACTATTCCAAATTCATCAGGATCGCTGCGCCATGAAAATTGGAACCGATGGAGTTTTGTTGGGTGCTTGGACTTCCTTACAGCAGCAACCGCAATCTATTTTGGATATAGGCGCTGGAACTGGGCTTATTGCCTTGATGTTGGCACAAAGAAGTAATTCCGATGTAATTGACGCTGTGGAGATCAATGAGGATGCCTATGAGCAATGCGTTGACAATTTTGAAAGCTCCGACTGGGCCGATCGCCTATTCTGTTACCACGCCTCCCTGGATGAGTTTGTTGATGAAATGGATGCTAATTACGATCTTATTGTTTCCAACCCACCATTCTATTCAGAAAAAGTATCAAGTGGAGATGAAAATCGGGATAGGGCAAGACAGAATCAATCCCTCCCTTTTGGGGAACTTTTGAACAGCGTTGCCAAACTAATGTCCAAAAATGGGACATTCTCAACCATTGTCCCATATAAGGAAGAACAAGATTTTTTGGAAATAGCCCAAAAGCTAGACCTTTTCCCAAAAAGGATAACAAGGGTAAAAGGAAATCCGGAATCAGAAATAAAGCGCAGTTTAATTGAATTCCAATTTGGAAATATATTGGTGGGCACCAACGACCTGACAATAGAATTGGAGCGACACAAATACACCCAGAAATACATTGATCTTACCAAGGATTTTTATTTAAAAATGTAACAACTGTACTTTCTTGTGTTATATTTTTAAACAAATCCTTTAATTGTTTATTTTTGATTTTAAAATTGATTCTATGCGACCCGATTTATTTGAAGCCCCTGATTATTACAATTTAGACGACCTTTTATCAGAAGAACATAAATTGGTTCGCGATGCAGCCAGGCAGTGGGTAAAGCGCGATATATCCCCTATCATAGAAGAATATGCCCAAAAAGCAGAATTCCCTAAGCAAATTATTAAGGGTTTATCGGAAATTGGCGCTTTTGGACCCTATATCCCTGAAGAATATGGCGGAGCCGGATTGGACCAGATAAGTTATGGACTCATTATGCAGGAAATAGAACGCGGTGACAGCGGGGTACGATCAACTGCCTCGGTACAATCTTCTTTAGTAATGTATCCTATTTTCACCTATGGAAACGAAGATCAGCGAAAAAAATACTTGCCTAAACTTGCCTCTGGGGAATTTATGGGATGTTTTGGGTTAACCGAGCCCAATCACGGTTCCAACCCAAGTGGTATGGAAACCCGATTTAAAGATATGGGAGATCATTTCCTTCTAAATGGGGCAAAACTATGGATATCCAATTCTCCATTTGCCGACATCGCCGTGGTGTGGGCAAAAAATGAGGAGGGACGTATACACGGGCTTATTGTAGAGAGAGGCATGGCAGGTTTTACCACACCCGAGACCCATAATAAATGGTCGTTGCGTGCGTCAGCTACTGGAGAATTAATTTTTGATAATGTTAAAGTTCCCAAAGAAAATCTGTTGGCCGGAAAAAGTGGACTAGGTGCACCTTTGGGTTGTTTGGATTCTGCCCGTTATGGGATTGCATGGGGTGCCATTGGTGCAGCGATGGATTGTTATGACACCGCTTTGAGGTACGCCAAAGAACGCATACAATTTGGTAAACCTATTGCTGCTTACCAGCTCCAACAAAAAAAATTGGCAGAGATGATTACAGAAATCACCAAAGCGCAATTGTTGGCCTTCAGATTGGGTCAATTAAAAAATGAAGGTAGGGCCACTACAGCCCAAATTTCAATGGCCAAACGCAATAATGTGGACATGGCCATAAAGATAGCCCGTGAAGCCAGACAGATTTTAGGAGGTATGGGTATTACAGGGGAGTATAGCATAATGCGCCATATGATGAATCTAGAAAGCGTTATTACCTATGAGGGCACACACGATATTCACCTATTGATTACAGGGGCGGATATTACAGGACTTCCTGCTTTTCAATAAGTAGCCGTACCCCTTCCCTTTTAACCAAAAAAATATAAAAAACCAGACAAGAATTCCTTGGTCTGGTTTTTTAATTCATTTCTCCGTACTACTGCCAACAAGACCAATACATAGATAGTTTGTTCCAAAATCGTGAAATGAAAAAGTCAAAATCATGGTATAATCCCATAAATAATTAAACTAAGGAATTAGGGAATTCTGTTCTAGCCCGATTTATTTTTTTTAAAATCATATTTTAAGTATATTAACCCGAGAAATAGATAATATTTACCTATATATGTTGATTTATTAACAATGAGGCAACTTTAGATCCTTAGCTTTTAAGTTCCTTGCACCAGTTTTAGAACCTGGACAACCCTCTCCCTAATGACCAATGCAGATCGCAATACCGTAGTTTTAGTTGGACAACTCATCGCAGGAGAAGGGAAAGCTTTTGAACAGGTGATGGAAACTTACTACAAAAAACTCTTGATCTACGCCTATAGCTTTACCAATGATTACCCACAGGCCCAGGATATAGTTCAAAACGTATTTTTACGATTATGGGAACGCAGACAAAATATAAATATCAGGGAATCCTTTCAAGGTCTTTTGTACAAATCGGTTTACAATGAATTTATTGATAATATCAGAAAAAATAAACCGACCACTTCATTGGATGAAGCATATTGGAATGCGGTAAATATTGCGGTGGACGACGCCAACAATCAACTTCTAGAGGAAAAAATAAGCCTCGTAAAAAGGGAAGTGGAGCAATTACCCGCCAAATGTAAGCAGGTTTTTTTATTGAGCAAACAAGATGGCCTTACCAACTCTGAGATAGCTGCCTATTTAAATATTTCCGTTAAAGCGGTAGAAGGTCAAATTACGAATGCATACAACATAATTAGAAAAGGAACGGAGGTCAAATTAAAGAAATTGGTCCTGATGTTCCTGTCTATGGTTAAATTGGCCTAATCCAAGGTCAATTCTACTTCTCCCACTCACTTTAAGGAAGATTGCAACCTATCTTAAGGATGCATCCGCACCAAGATTAATTTAGTGATCCAATAGACATTACCATCAACAAGAATATTTCACAAAAAACCAGACCTGCAAGCGCACGGCATACAGGTCTGGAAAAATATCTCAAAAGACTTGGCTTTAGATTATTGCAATAACCACATTAAGGACCATGGATCATTGACTGCAGGCTGCAATCTGCCAGTAGCTTGGGTTAGATTAACTTCATTAAAGGGATCCGACAAGATTTGTCTTTTAGGTATATCTTGACCTTTTGCACCCTGAATAACATTCTTTTCCAATTCTGGCAAGCCTGTCCTTCTCCAGTCAAACCATGCTTCAGCTGTCAGCCAGCCTGCAATCCACTTTTGATGCATTATGGGTTCCATTTTGTCTGCTGCATTGGTGTAAATTGATTGGGCATTGGCCATATAAGCAGCCTTATCAAAATCGACCAGAGAATTGCTGCCTTCATCATATATCGCGGAGCTGGCACCGTCAGCAATTTGCCAGCGATCAAAAGATAGTTCAATTCCGTTAAGGTAGTAATCCATTGGGTTACCGCCGATCCAACCTCGTTCGCTCGCTTCCGCCAAAATAAATTGGGTTTCGCCGCTGCTCATAAACATAGTAGCCGACAATTCATTCGCATTTTCGGAATATATATTGGTTAGATAAGAGATATGTGGATTGGATGAATCTCCCAAATATATATCTGGATCCAGCGCTGTAATACCGGAACGTACATCGGTAACCGTATTTCCCATATTATAGTCATTGGGTGCACTTAGCGCAACCCCAAGTCCAACGAACAAGGAAGTATTAACATCATTGGTCAAATCTGAATCGGCATTTCTTCCAGCAATATCTACCGTAGTGTTTCGCCTTACCCTACCATCAACCAACTCTACTCCATCAGTAGCACCTGGAAAAATTTGAACATCTACCGGTCTTATCCAAGTCGTTAATCTTGGGTCTTTCAATTCGATAAGATCTTTCACAATAGTAGCAGAAGGTTTTCTTCTATAGAATTCCGATCGAAAAGTATACGAAAGTGGCCCCCCGGGAAAGCTGTTGTCAGAAGCAGAGCCTACCCATTTTACCGCAGCATTATCACCAATATCCGTCATAATAGGGTTTTCAGTAGGATTGTTGACTATAGACGCTATCTCTGCCGAAGGATCCAAGCCTGTAAGTGTTTTTTCAGATAAACGCATACAATATCTCAAACGCAATGAATTGGCAAATTTTCGCCACTTTTGACCGTCACCTTGAAATACTACGTCTGCGCTAGATGCAATACCGATGGTACCAACACCTTTTAGCATATCATTTGCTGTTGAAAGGTCTGATAATATGCCCAAGAAAACATCCTCTTGCGCATCGTATTTCGGCGCAAAGGCATCACCTCTATCCTCGCCTTTTATGGCTTCTGAGTATGGGATATCACCAAATGTTGAAGTCAAAAAACCATAAGTATATGACTTCATAATAAGGGATACCGCCTGGTAATACTTTTGTTCATCACCTTCCTTCTCCGTTTCCGCACGGTCATATATATATTGACTATTGGTTAAGATTGGGAAGAAACTATTAAAATTTTTGGTATCCCAAACAAAATAGAAGCTATAGAAGTCAACATTATCCCGTTGAAGATATTGGCTGCCAGCACTTACCTCTCTTGCTTTGTAATTGGTTTCTGCCTCATTTTTAGCTGTAGAGGTTAGCACATTCGTTAGAACAAATCTAATGTCGATCTTACTCTCCGGTAGGGTATTGGAGCTAATATTGGTCTCGTCCAGCGAATCACTACAAGAGCACACGACAAGCATACTCATTGATAGAATGGACCATCTTAAAGTTTTATATATCTTTTTCATTTTTTATCTATTTAAAATGTCAAATTAATTGTAAATCCTACGGGAGCAACCCATGGGAGGGCGTTCCATTTCTCTTTTCCTATATCGTAAGAACCGTTATTTTGATAATAGGCAAGTTCAGGATCTATGCCAATATCAGCTGCATTCCATATCATAATATTCTTTGTAAAAACAGAGAATGAAACCTTTTGGGCCGAAATTTTTGAGGCAAATTTTTGAGGCATGTCATAGGTAAACGTAATATTCCTTAACTTAATAAAAGAAAGATCATACATAAAGGATGATCCCACATCCCATAATCCACCACCCGGTTCCACGACTTTATAAGCATCGAACAACCTTGTTCCAGGACCACCAAAGTTCTCGGTATAAGTGCCATCGCTATTTTTCACTACCCCAGGCCAAAAAGAACCATTGTCAAATCCGTTATAAGGAAAACCACCCGTTTGTGCATCTCTTCCCCCCACCCAAACATTATCAGCTTGGTATTTGGTAGGATTGGATTTAATTTCATTAGCAAGAGCAGTTCCATCACCATTAAAAGAATTGGAACCTAAAATTCCGCTAAAAGTACCGGCATCACCTTGCCATTTATCAACCCAACCAGAACGTGATGTTCTCTTCATGGTTTCGGAGTAGAAATTACCACCTTGTCGCCAATCAAGATTGGCGGATAAAGTGAAATTCTTATACTTAAAAGAAGTGTTCATACCCACGTTAAAATCATTTGTACTCTTACCTACCTTGGGTTTTAGTGCGTTGTCTGTTTGAAATGTTAAGCCCCCATTATTATTGAGTATGGGCCAGCCCTCGTATTCGCCTGATTCAACTCTTAACACGCTGGTTGAATATAGGTCGCCAATAATACCGCCAACAAAGGTCTGCTGTGTTAAGCTTCCCGCGTTACCTACACCAATTCTATCAATACCTTCCACTAATTCTACCAATCTACTTTCCTGTTTGGTAAAATTAAAACCTAAATTCCATTCGAAATTAGCCGTACGTACTGGCACCGAATTCAAAGCCAATTCTATTCCAGTGTTCTCAACATTACCAGCATTAATCGTTGCACTACTAAAACCAGACATTGGCGATGTTGTTACCCCAATAATTTGGTTCCTATTTTGTGTCTTATACCAAGTTCCTTCAAATCCAAGACGATTATTAAAGAAACCTAAATCGGCTCCAACTTCATAGGAAGTGGCTACTTCTGGTTTAAGCGCAGTGTTCGGCAAACTCCCGGGCACGGAGTATTGAATATCGTTACCCCAAAAAGTTTGATTCAATATTGGATTTATTGAATACGGATCGGTATCCTTTCCAACTTCTGCCCAACCCGTTCTAAGTTTGACCAAGGATACCCAACTCGGCATCTGAGTCATTTCTGAAATCAACATACTTAGCGAGGCCGACGGATAGAAATAAGATCTATTTTCTTTTGGTAGTGTACTCGACCAATCGTTACGTGCCGTTAAATCTAGGTAAACCATTTCCTTAAAACTTAAGGATGCCAATCCGTACAGACTGTAAATTTCCTTTTCGAATACGCCTGAATTATAACCCAGCCCCGGCCTGGCTACATTGGACAGGGTATATAAGGCCGGTAATGTAAGAACGTCACCACCTCCATAAAGGCTTGTATTTCTGCTATTCAAATAGTTTCCACCAACAGAAGGGTTAATTCTAAAGTCACCTACTTTTTTATCATAAGAGAATAAGAAATCTACATTGGACTCTCTTTCATCGAGCTTCGTTTGTTCGTACGCCCCAAAAGGTTTTACAGCAGAACTACCAAATCCGTCATAAGACCAAGGATAAATTGACTCAATTTTTTCATTATTAGCACTAAATGATACTCGGCCCATAGCTGTTAAACCAGGCAAAATATCGATATCCAGTCGCACATTTCCAAAGCCTCGAATTTGATCTAAGGTTCTGTCTCTTTCATAGGCAGAGAACCACGGATTATTAGGAAGAGCTCCAGCCCTTCTTTGTTGCGAACCCTCCACTTCCCAATAATCTTTAAGGTCATTAATATTCACATGCGGTGCGTTCGCAAAAATATCCATATATATATCATCACTTCCGTTGTTCGTTAATGGTAAATTATCTGATGTAGGTTTAGAAATAGTAATATTGGTAGTGAGTTTTACCTTGTCGGTTATCTTATAGCTAGTCGCCAACGAAAATCCAAGTCTTTTCAACTCCATTCCAGGGGTAATTCCGTCACTTTTCATGTGGTTAATGGAAAAATTAAAACTACCACGGTCATAATTGCCACTTATACTGGCATCCGTTTGGGTCGATAGCCCTGTTTGAAAGAAATCTTGTAAACTATTATCATACATTACTAAAGGTTGGGCTTGCCCATTGGTATTCCATTGCACTGCTTCAACACCTGCTCTTGGACCATACCAATACTGCCAAGACGATTCGTTGAACTGACCCTTTTGACCTGTAGTAAAGGTATTCTGTAACTCAAAATAATTATAGGGTACACTAAGAGTGGTACTCTGTGTGAACGAAACTCCGATGCCTTTTTTAGCGCCCTCACCAGATTTAGTAGTAATAAGAATTACCCCGTTACCAGCTCTTGAACCATACAGAGCAGCAGCGCTCGCTCCTTTTAGTACCGAAATACTGGCTATATCCAAAGAGCTTATATCGCGCATAGCGTCAGTATTACCCACAGGTGAGCCATCAATAACAAGCAGGGGCTCGTTGTTACTTGTCAAAGAGGTCTGACCTCTAATAATCACATTCATTTTAGCATTAATGTCACCCCCCATTTCGTTTATTTGCACTCCAGACATTTTACCAGATAGGCCGCTCAATACATTTGTATTGGGCTGCTGATTTAAGGCTTCAGCTTCGACTACGGCTACGGCATAGCCCAAAGCCTTTTTTTCCCGTTTCATACCCAAAGCCGTAACCACGACCTCGTCCATTTTTTCAGCGGCGTAATCCAGTAAAACCTCCAAAGAAGTTTGATTACCCACTACCACCTCCTTGGTTTCCATACCAATGTAGGAAACAACAAGAACGGCCTGTGCATTGGGAACAGCAATAGTGAAGTTTCCGTCAAAATCTGACACCACCCCTTTGGAAGTTCCTTTTAAAACAATGTTTGCTCCTGGCAACACCTCTCCGTCAACATCTTTTACAGTTCCGGATATTTCAATTTGTTGCGCAGTAATTTCTAAGGCTCCAAAGTCGTTACTAATGATATTAGGTCCAAAAAGTATGTACTCGCTATTTTCATACGTGTGTGCACTAATATTGAAAAGAGCACCGTAGATCAGCAAGATAGAAAGCTTAATTTTTAAATTGTTTTTAGGAGGGCAGGACCGCCTACTCCTAACATTAAGAAGGTTTTTCATAATTTAGTGTGATTATTTGATGGGTATTTATTTACTCTTTATCGGAAGGTGTTCGCGCATCTTCCAATTATAATGTGTTGGTTTTCATTTGGTTTATTTCATATTTTTTTCGGTTTATAGTTTGGTCTTAATATTATTTTAGGCATTCGGAATTTCGGCAATAGCTTGGTTGAAGTTTTAAAAATAATTTATGTTTGTTCGCCTTACACACTACCCAATTTCCGATACAATGTCCAATCTTTTAGATCAAAATAGCTTTAACGATTAAGCCTATTGGCATTAAATTATCGTCAAGTCCGCTCCCAATCTAAAACAAATTCGCTTTATCGATTAAGCAATAGTAACAATTTATTTTTACTTTATTCAAAATTTTACCCTAAAAAAATTATGGGTTCCTAAAAAAATTACATATTTAGGTCAGAAATACCTCAAAACAAACCAGGCCTGGATGCAATTAGCAACCAAGCCTGGGTAAAATATTGTTAAAAAATCTTTACTATTGCAATAGCCACATTTTAGACCACTGATCATTTTCAGCAGGTTGCAATTTACCTATGGCTTGCAACAAATTCTCTTCATTAAAAGGATCGTCTATCCCAAATCTGAGTGGAGTTGCTTGCCCTTTAGCTCCAGAAATAATGTTGACGTTTAAATTCGGAAGTCCTGTTCTACGCCAATCGAACCATGATTCTGGAGTGAACCATTGAGAAATCCATTTTTGGTGCATAATAGGCACCATTTTATCTGTAGCATCATTAAAAATCTGACCCGCTTGTGCCATATACACTCCTTGATCAAAAACAATAAGGGTGTTGTTCGCTTTATCATACACCGCCGATGCATCTCCGTCAGAAATTCCATACTGCGCCATTGATAATTGAATACCACTATTGTAATACCCTAAGGCGCTATTAGGTATCCAACCACGGACACTAGCCTCAGCCAAAATAAATTGTACCTCAGCGGCATTCATTAATACTGCCTTTACCATTGGATTCGCATCCTCCGCATACATTTCTGATAAATACGAAGCATGAGGGTTAGATGCAGCAGCCAGATAGACGCTCCCATCTAGAGACGCTACCACTTCATTAACATTGATACCATCCGTTAATTTTGGAAATTGGTTTGGATCTGTTAAAGCAACTGGCAAACCAACAAAAAGAGAGGTATTCAAATCATTCTCCTTATCAGCATCATTATTCCTAGCATCTACATCTTCCGTAGTATAACGTATTAATGCTCCATTTTCTTCTACTATTTCATTGGTAGCCCCCTCCATAAGTTGCACATCTACTGGTCGCACCCAAGCGGTAAGTCTTGGATCGCCCAAAGCCGTTAAATCATCAACAATAGTAGCTGATGGTTTCCTACGATAAAACTCAGAACGATTACTACTTCTTAATGGGCCTCCGTACCAACTGTTGTCGCTATTGGTACCTACAAATCCGATAGCGGCATTGTCACCATTATTTACCATTATAGGATATTCAGCACTATTTCCAACTATAGCCGAAATTTCCGCAGCTGGATTAATATCGGTACCTCCCTTTTCTGATAAGCGCATATAAAACCTAAGACGCAAGGAATTTGCAAGTTTTTGCCACTTTAAGGCATCTCCATGGTATATAATGTCTGCATCAGAAACTTCTTGAATGACCCCGGCTCCCTTTAGAAGTGAGTTTGCCTCGGCCAAATCGTTTATTATTCCCTTAAAAATGGCTTGTTGATTATCATATTCCGGTTTAAAAAATTCGTCCCCTCCATTTTCTGCCTGTAGGGCTTTCGCATAAGGCAAATCACCAAAAGCAGATGTCAAATAACCAAACCAATAGGATTTCATGATTAAAGCAACTCCCTGATAGTAATCTTTCACCTTCCCTGTCTTTTCTTCCCCTGCACGATTATAAATATATTGGCTATCTTTTAAAGGCTCATAGAAAGAGGCAAAACTTTTGGGCCCCCAGTCATAGTTATTCTCCTCAAAACTTGTAAAATCTCGCTGCAAATATTGAGTAGCCGCTGATAATTCACCGCCACTAATAGTAATATCTGAAGAAATTGAAGCAGATTGAGCGAAAACACCTGTCAGCACAAATTTAATATCTATCTCTGTGTCTGGTAAACTATTTGGGCTCACATTTATCTCCTCCAGAGATTCGGAGCACGATGTTGCGAAAAGTACTACCATTGGCAGTAACAGTGCAATTATTTTATTCTTTATTCTAGTCATTTTTATTTTTTTTAGAAACTTATGTTTAGTCTAAGGCCTACTGGGGCGGTCCATGGGCCCACATTCCATTCTTCAAATCCCTGGTCTCCTTGGTCGTAGGCTAGCTCAGGGTCGATTCCGATACCGGCTGCAGTCCAAAGCATTATATTTTTGGCATAAACCGAAATGGCCACATTTTCAGCCGAAATAAATTTAGCCACTTGAGCAGGCAATGCATAGGTCATGGTAATATCCCTTAACTTAACAAAGGATGCGTCGTACAAAAACGCATAACCAGTTCTCCAGTAACTACCACTAGACTCTACAACTCTATAGGCGTCAAATAATTTTGTGCCCGTATCTCCAAAGTTTTCAGTATACGTTCCATCACCATTGTCTATTACCCCTGGAAAGAAAGCTCCGTTGTTATTTCCATTAAATTCAAATCCACCTAATGCTTCATTTCTTCCTCCAACCCAGACATCGTTGTCTCTATAAATAGGGTTTGATTTAATTTCATTGGCCAGCGTTGCTCCATCAGGATAAGAATTAGCATCTAAGATTCCTGAAAAGGTACTTGAACTGATTCCATTTTGCCAATCCTCGATTTTACCAGAACGCGCCATTCTCTTCATAGATTCAGAGTAGAAATCTCCACCCTGTCTCCAGTCGAAACTAGCAGATAGGGTAAGGTTTTTATATCGAATTGAAGTGTTCATCCCAACAGAAAAATCGTTGTTAAAATTCCCCATCTTCACTTGGTTTTCCCGAGCTCTATCAACTTCCCATCTACCATTGGAATCCAATATATTCCATCCCGCATACTCCCCTTCCTCTACTTTCTTTATATAAGGAGAGTACATATCTCCAATGATCCCTCCTACTCTTGTAAAAGCACCACCATCTGTTCCTCCTCCAAAATCAACACGATCAATACCGTCTACCAACTCTACAAGTTTACTTTCCTGTGTAGTGAAGTTAACGTTCATGTTCCATTCAACATCTTCTGTTCTAATAGGAACCATATTTAATCCAAATTCAAACCCGTAATTTTCCACATTACCAGCATTAATAGTGGTACTGGTATACCCCGTAAGCGGAGAGACATTCACATTTAATATCTGGTTTTTGTTTTGAGTCTTGTAATAGGTAGCTTCAAGTCCTAATCTACCTTGAAAAAAACCTAAGTCAGCACCTACCTCATAAGAAGTAGCAATTTCTGGCTTTAGCTTCGTATTTGGCATACTTCCAGGAAGTGAATAGGTAAAGTCATTCCCCCAAAATCCTTGGGTTAAAGTTGGGTGTATTAAATAAGGATCGGTATCCTTTCCAACTTCTGCCCATCCAGAGCGCAATTTAAGTAACGAAACCCAAGATGGCATTTGGAACATTTCAGAGATTAAAACACTACCTGATACAGATGGGTAAAAATAAGAACTGTTCTCCTTAGGAAGGGTACTAGACCAATCATTACGTGCCGTTAAATCCAAGTAGAGCATATTTTTATAGCTCAATGTCGCCATTCCATAAACACTGTATACCGCTTTTTTAAAAGTACCATTACCATATTCCAAACCTCCTCTGGTTACATTGGCCAGGGTAAACAAACCAGGAAGCACCAAATTGTCCCCTCCCGAACTATAGGTGTTAACTTCACTATTCAATATATTTCCACCTACAGAAGGGGATATACGGAAATCTCCAAATTTCTTATCATAGGAAAACAAAACATCTACGTTAGTTTCTTTAGAATTACTATTATCTAGGTTATACGCTCCAGTTGGCTTAGTGGTTCCCCCACCAAATCCTTGAAAAGACCACGGTTTTAACGTTTCTTGTTTATTGTAATTGCCACTATACGCCACACGAGCCATTGCACTAAAATTTGAGGTAATTTCCCAGTCTAGCTTAATATTCCCAAAACCACTTAACTTATCAAATTTATTGATTCGTTCATTGGCAGCGAACCAAGGGTTGTTATACCCATCCGTAACATTGCGTTGCTGTACATTCGGTGTTTCCCAATAATCCCCGTTTAGGTCATTGATGTTAATATGTGGCGCGATATTGAATAAATCAAAATATTGATTATCACCACTTAGATATCGAATTGGATTATTGTCAGAATTGGGGTTAGAAATATCAAAATTGGTAGAAACGGTAACATTATCCGTTATCTTATAGGCGGTATTTAGTCGGAAACCAAGCTTTTGAAGTTCGGTGCCAGGAGAGTACCCTTCTCCTTTTAAATGAGATACTGCTAATCTAAAGTTACCCTTGTCATAATTTCCACTTATACTAGCATCGTTTATGGTAGTTACTCCCGTTCTAAAGTAATCTTTTTGTGGGTTCTTATAAAACGTTAAAGGCACTGCTTCACCATTGCTATTATATTGTATTGCAGAGCCGCCTTCTCCCGGGCCGTACCAATGTTGCCAAGTGGCTTCATCAAAAATACCTCTTTGCCCATTGGTAAATTGATCCTGAGTTTCAAAATATTTATAGGGCGTATTTAAAGTAACCGTTGAGGAGAAGGAAACGCCAATTCCCTTTTTTAGACCTGCGCCAGATTTAGTAGTAACAAGGATTACCCCGTTACCTGCTCTGGAACCGTAAAGTGCAGCTGCACTTGCTCCTTTTAATATGGAAACACTCTCAATGTTCATGGCGCTTATATTACCCAAAACAGCAGTACTTCCAACAGGGGAACCATCTACAACAACCAAAGGCTCATCATTTCCTGACAACGAGGTTCTACCCCTAATATACACAAAAGTGTCCGCATTTAAGTCGTTCCCAGACCTTCGTATATCCAAACCAGAAACCCTACTACTCAATCCGCCCAAGGCATTTTCTTGAGGTACCAAGTTCATTTGTTCACCATCAACCTCCCCTACAGAGTATCCCAAGGCTCTTTTTTCTCGCTTCATTCCTAAAGCCGTAACCACTACTTCGTCCATTTTTTGGGCTGAAGGGTCCATCACAACATTTATATTAGTATTGTTCCCCACAACAACCTCTTTCGTCTCCATTCCTATATAGGAGAAGACAAGAACGGTTTGAGAATTGGGTACAGCAATACTAAAATAGCCATCAAAATCAGTAACCACTCCTTTGGTAGTCCCTTTTACAACCACATTTGCACCCGCTAAAAGCATTCCATCGCTGTCCTTAACAATTCCTTGGACTTCCGATTGTACAGGAGTATCGGTTTTATTGGGAACACTTTTAATGTACTTGTTTTCGCTTCTTTTTAGGATAATATGTTTGTCCAATACCTCATAGGACACATTGGTATTGAGAAAAAGTGTATGTAATATGCTCTTGACCCTTTCTTTGTTCACCTTAAGGGTAACAAGTTTACTGATATCCACATCTTTTATATTATAGAGAAATTTAAACTCGGTATGGGATTCAATCTCATTTAACACTTTTTCAATGGAGACCTCATTAAGATCCAGACTTATTCGTGTATTTTGGGCATAGTTATTAGCCCTAATATTAAATAGTGCAATGAAGAGTAAAATGGTGGTTAACTTCATTTTTAAACTAAATTCCGGGGGGCATAGCTGCCTACCCCTCATTTTAAAAAGGATTTTCATATTTTTGTTTTGATTATTTTGATGAGTATTTATTTGCTCATTGGTATTTGGCTGGGAGATGTTCGCGCATCTTCCAGTTTTTTTGAGCCTATTTGCGGTTTATTTCTTTTAATTCATATCGTATTCCCGTTTAGTTTATGGTTATTTTATCATTTTCAATCGTATAGTCAAACCTATAGCTTGTCCTAAAGGAAGCGAAGATTTGTACCATTAGCTCATCCTTGTCGAAACTGGCACTAAAATACTGTTCGCCCAGTTCTTTATTATTGTTTACAATACTAACATTATAAGTGCGCTCCAATTTCTTAATGATGTTTTTAAACTGCATACTTCTAAACACCTGTTTTCCCGATTTCCAACTCGTAAACAGACTGGTGTCCACTTCGTCCAGAGATATGTTACCACTTGAATGGTCATACACCCCCCTAAAACCAGGCTTCATAAAAGTGGTAGTTGCCGGCCCATAAACATCACCTTTGTATAGGCCAACCGATCCTGTGACCAAAACTGTAGTAACTTGTTTATCTTCAGGATAAGAGGAAAGATTGAATTCCGTGCCCAAAACCCGAACTTTTAAATCATTTATATTGACAATAAATGGATCTATGCTATCTTTTTCAATAGCAAAATAGGCCTCTCCAGTCAAGACTACTTCTCTGGTCCTGCCCGGTAAAAATTTCACCGGGTACTTTATGGAAGATCCTGAATTAAGAAATACAGTACTGCCATCTGACAGGACCAATTCAAATTGCTTTCCATTGGGTATGTTTAACTGGTTATGAATTAGTTTTTCCGAATCAACACCTTCATTATAGTTAAGTGTATTTCCTTTTTGCACTCCCACTTCGTTTCCTTCTGCATCGATTATCTTTCGCTTTCCATCTTCACTAATAACCTCTATGTTTCCATTATCCAACTGAAGTGTAATCTGGTTGGGGTCAATTAGTTCTTCTACATTGACTTCATTGAATTTTTGATTGAAAAAATAACCAAATCCTATGAGTAAGAGCAATACTGCAGCAATTTTAAGTAGGATTTGCGGGTGTAATCTTTTAATGCCGGGTTTCTCTTTCTGGATTTTACGGATCAATTCTTCCTTCATCGGCTGATCATCCATTTTATTGAGTCCCATAATGATTGCATAGTGCATGAGCACATAATCATTGAAGAGCTCCTTGTTCAAAGGATCTTCCAGCCAATCTTGCAACTCTTGAAGCTGTTTGGCCGTGGCGGTTTTATCGAGGTACTTAAGAATCCCTATTTCTATATTGGATGGAATCATGCTAGGTGTTATATTAGTACGACGTAGCCTAATTGGAACACCCTAGGTTTTTAATGAAAAAAAAGAAATTTATTTTTCCACAACAGCTCGGACTAAAAATGGGGTCACTGCCAATAGAAGTGACCAGAACGATTCCATGTGTTAAGGAAGGACCAGGAATCCAAGGTTTTAATCTATTTTTATCGTGAAAATGTTAGGTGGATCTAAAGTCCTAATATAGATGACTCCAATGTTGCTTACCAATGACACACACTGGGCACGGCTATGTACCAAGTTGCCATTATTGCCAAGCTTAAATTTTTATTTTGAAGGGGATTTCTGAGGTCTTTTCTTCCTTACCAAACTATCTGCAGGGTATGTAGCCTTTAAATATGCCATTTGGGCCTTGGACCAATCCATAATTTTGTCCTGTTGCACTTGGGTAAGGTTGGCTTCAGGATGCAGTCCAAAATAGGTATAGGACGGTATTGGCATTTCCTTCTCTTCCACCATTTCTACAATCTCTTCGAATTTATGATATTGGATTGCCAAAGGCAACTTTGTGAAGTTTGAAAAATTTAAATGCTTTTTGCCGTCTACCACATGATCATTTAAAAACCAGGCCACAGGCTGAACATTGGAGTACCAGGGATATTCAGTCTTATTGGAATGGCAATCCATACAGGAAACATCCAAGATGTAATTAACATCTTCGGGAACTTTATATTTAGTAGAAATACCATATGTATTGTCATCTGAAATATTCTTATCTGGACGGACAAATTGAATCAAAATCAAAACTATAGCTAGGCCTATTAATATCTTTTTAAGCATAATAAAAAGTGATTTTTAATGATAAATTCCCTGAATTACTCATCCTTGTCTTAGTACTAAAGTAATATTTTTTTTGATTGGACCCGTTTTTTAGTCAATTACCTCAGGGCAAGCGTCAGAGCATTCATATCCCACTTAGCGAGTAAATGGTTTAATTTTTATTATTTGACTAACTTATTGACTAAATAGCCTTAACACTAACTACGACAGTATTACCCTATTATCATACCAACCTAATACTAGGAAACGTTTATAAAGTTTAAATTGAAATAGTAATACCAATCCGTTGGTCCCTTCGGTTTTTTTCTACTATTATGATTTAGGAGTAAAGAATTTGCATTCGAAGTAGATTTTCTATTTGAAATAATTTTCAAGGGCAGAAAAATAAATCCTAATATTAATGCTAAATACTGATTTTAAACTCGTTATAACTAAATAATCAATTAATGAGATTGTTAGAAGCCTGTTTTATCCAGGCGCGAAAAGTCTGTTTAATCAATTTGAAATATGAAAAAATCAAAATTTCGGCTAGGAAAAAAAATGGTCAACTCCATAAAGCTGTGCAAAAGGTGAAGAACACCGCAGAGACCGTACTATACCCGAATAAGATAATTGGACAAATTCTGTCTAAGCTTATCAAACGAAATAGGTTTTGTAAAATAATCGTTCATTCCAACTTCCAGGGCGCCTTGAATGGTTTCCTTGGTAACATCCGCTGAGAAACCAATAATAATAAGGTCTTTATTGGTCTTCCTTATTTCCACGGTAGCCTCAAAACCATCCATTTCAGGCATATGAATATCCATAAAGACCAAATCGTAGTCATTTTCGGCCACAGCCATTACAGCCTCTTTTCCATTGCCTACCCAATAGGTATTTATACCAAAGGTATCCAGGGTCTTTTTTAGAACAACCACATTTATTCTATTGTCGTCTACGATCAAAACCTTAAACCCGCTTAAATCTACATCGTTGGCAACGGGAACATTTTTTTCCGGTTGCACCTCCGTTATTGGGAATTTAAGGGATATCATAAATTCCGAACCCACATTTTCCGTACTGTCAACTTCAATATGACCCTCTAACAATTCCAATAAAAGATAGGTAATATACAGCCCTAGCCCACTACCTTCATGCCTTTTTGTGATACCGGAATCTATTTGGGTAAACCTGTCAAATATAGTTTTTAGCTTACTTTTTGGAATTCCTATTCCTGTATCCTTTATGCCGATGTTAATATTTAGGTCGTTGTTTACTACGCGTTCTTCGTAACTAATATCTATTCCGCCCTCTTCGGTAAATTTTAAGGCATTCCTTAAAAGATTGGTGAGGATCTGGCCAAACTTTCCAATGTCGCCTATAACGTGGATTTTGGCCACCGAATCAATTTCCGAACGCACATAAAGGCCTTTAGCCTCAATACTGGGCGTATAGATACTAATAATATTCCTAAGTTCATCTGATGGGGAAAAGACGTCCTTTTTAAAAGTTACCTGACCGGATTCTATTTTATCTATCTCCAAAATATCGTTCACCAGCAACAGTAATTTTTTGGAAGAGACATCCATCAAAGACAGATATTCCTTTAAGGAACTATCAATTTTCGACTCTTTTAAAACTTCTATAAAACCTAAAATAGCATTTAAAGGAGTCCTGATCTCATGACTCATGTTGGACACAAACTCGGTTTTGGACTTGGAAGCCCTTTCCGCTTTTATCCGCTCATCCCTAATACTTTTATTGATATCCCTGAGCTTAACATTTAATTCCCTAAAGCGTTTGTTCTCACCAATGGAGGATTGATAAAAATAGATCAATAAACTCATGAGCAGGGATATCAATACTCCAAAAATTAAAATGCTTGAAGACGATTTCTTTCTCCCTGTCAATATCCCCTTATTACGGGGCATTAAATAAAAAGTCCAATTTTGGCCATCAAATTCATCCACCTCATAGGACCTTTCAAAAATAAGTTCTTCACTAAAGTCGCTCGGAGCGGGATCATTGAATCTATAGAAAGTGACACCCTTATCATCCTTTATTTCAATGGCATAGTTTTCCATTCCCAATGCCAATTCATTGAAAGTAAGGGTAAAATCCATTCCAGCAGTTATGGTTCCCTGAAATTTTCCCCCAAAAAAAACAGGAACATCAACCAAAAAAGAATGTCCTCCCTGTGTTAAGGGTATCCAAGAAGTTAGGTTGGTTGAAGAATCCTTTACATGTCGCAGCCATTCAGCTTGCCGAGGATGATTCGAAAGATCCAAACCTACCGCTGCCTCATTGCCTTTAAATGGCATAATCTTTCTAATAACTTGGGAACTATCTATCCATTCCACGAATTTAAAGGAAGGATTTTGTTTTAGAATAAGCTCGGCATCCTCTTCCCAATATTGGAAATAATCCCCATGGCTCATTTCCATACGTTCCATAAGATTCTCCAAGGCAATTATACTGTTTTGACCTGATGATAAAAATGCCTGGGATTGAAGTAGTCCATTAATCTCTATCTCCTTCCTAAGCAGTTCTTTGTCCGCCTTTAGGGAGAGGTTCCACAAAAGAGCAACAACAGTCATTAAAACTGCAAATACTGAAAAAGGATAGATTAATTCTCTTTTTGAAAATTTAAAAGACATATTAGGTTTTCTCTAGAACGTAATTTATAAGTTCAGTTGCTGGTTGTTGTTGTCAAAGATATCACAATAAATAAAAAATATCGCTCTTTAATAGGCATATAATATCGGTCCGTTCCAAATACGGTCTACCCCTTGAATGAATTTTTACAAAAAATTGGCAAACCACAGCTGAACCCTTATGTCCCAATTGATTACAACCATTTTTTTTTGTATTTGGCCCTCAAGAAACCCAGGGTCATTGCAGGCATTATTTATCCGTTAAATGCATTGACTGAATTTTGAGATTTCCAAGACCTCCATGGCTGTCTCATATCCGGTTAACGGAATGCAAACTTTTAGAACCATCCATAAACCCAGTTTCAATTAATTTGACAAACGGAGGACATTGATCACCTAACGAAATTATTAATGAAATTTCTAAATTAACTTTTCTAAAAAAATTATCTTTGTTGTAAATAAAATTTATGAGTATGTCTTATGTTGATTTATATAGTTCTGGAACGCATAGAAGAAATTTAGCGCATTTTGCGTCAATTACTACTTTAGCCGCTGTTGACGGTGCAATAAACACCAAGGAAAAAGAATTATTGGACCGTTTTGCCAACAAACTTGATATTACGGAAGACGAATACAAGGAGGTTATGAAATCGGAAAATAAATACCCCATTAATCCACCTGCCAGTTCCGAAGAACGTCTAGAAAGATTATTTGATTTGTTCAGAATAATTTTCGTTGATAATGTAATTGATGAAGAGGAGAGGCTTCTAATAACCAAATATGCCATTGGTTTGGGGTATAGGTCTGAAAGTGCCAATCTGATTATTAAAAGATCTATAGATATTTTCTCCGGAAAAATAGATTTTGAGGATTATTTATACCTTTTAAAACATTAGGCAATATTCCGAAGATAGGTAAGAAAAGGAGCTCATTGCTCCTTTTCTTACTTTGTGGCCAGCATAAACTCTTCGGCCTTTTCTACCATTTTTCTGCTTCCACAAAAGAAAGGTACCCTTTGGTGCAATTCCGTGGGATTTATATCCATGATAGGTTTAAACCCATTACTTGCCTTTCCATTGGCTTGTTCGGCAATGAATGCCATAGGGTTGCACTCGTATAGTAGCCGCAATTTTCCTTCAGCTGCAACACTACTCTTAGGATATAGATAGATTCCCCCCTTGATCATATTTCTGTGAAAATCGGACACCAAAGATCCAATATATCTTGAGGTATAAGGCCTATCACCTTCCTCCTTCTGACAATACTTAATATAGTCCTTGACACCCTGCGGAAAATGTACATAATTGCCTTCATTTACGGAGTAAATTCTACCCGTTTCCGGAAACACCATGTTGGGATGGGAAAGATAAAATGTCCCCAATGCAGGGTTTAAAGTAAAACCATTTACACCATCACCTGTGGTATAGACCAACATTGTAGAGGTACCATAAACAATATAACCAGCCGCGATCTGGGCCCTCCCCGGCTGTAAAAAATCCTCTAGGGCAACAGGGGTGCCAATAGGCGTAACCCGTCTATAGATGGAGAATATAGTCCCCACCGAAACATTGACATCTATATTTGATGAGCCGTCCAAAGGATCGATCAAAACAATGTACTTATTTTGGTGTTTATTGTCACTGCTGTTAATGCTGATAAAATCATCTTCCTCCTCGGAGGCGATCCCACAGACAATTTCACGATTTATTAAAGTTTGAATAAATTTTTCGTTGGCCAAAACATCCAACTTTTGTTGGTCTTCCCCCTGAATATTAGTGTCCCCTGCCGTCCCGATAATATCTACCAATCCGGCCTTATTAACTTCGTGGTTTACCACTTTTGCCGCCAACCGAATAGCGTTAATAAGTTTTGAAAGCTCCCCAGAGGAATATTGGAAAGACGACTGGTTTTCAATAATGAATTCCCCTAGGGTGGTATTTTTTCTTTGCATTACGAAAGCTTTGTGTATTTGAGCACAAATATCGGTTAATTTGTGAAACTACAACGTTTTCGTAAAATATTGATTTTTTAAATTTATAACTTTGTGTTTTATTTGTAACAATTATGAAGTACATCATTCGAGATGCCGAGGCCAGGGATATGGCACAAGTGCACAAATTGATTAAGGAGTTGGCCGTTTTTGAAAAAGAAGAGAACGCCGTAGAGGTAAGTATTGAAGACTTAAAGAGGGATGGCTTTGGAAGCAATAAGTTATTTCACTGCTATGTAGCGGAGGCCGATGAGGAAATAGTTGGGATGGCCCTGTTATTTAACAGGTACTCCACTTGGAAAGGTCCAATTATCCATTTAGAAGATTTGATCGTTACCGAATCTATGAGAGGAAGTGGGCTGGGTGCCGCCTTATTGACCAAGGTGGTGGAACACGGATATCAACTTGGTGTTAAACGCATTAATTGGGAAGTCCTGGACTGGAATGATCCGGCAATCGCCTTTTACGAAAGTAGAGGTGCCAAGGTTATGCGGGATTGGAATGTGGTTCATTTGGATGAAAAAGGAATTCAAAAATTTTTAAATAAACTATGAGGGTTTTTAAATTTGGAGGAGCATCGGTTAAGGATGCCGAAAGTATAAAGAACGTTGTTAAAGTCTTAAAGGAGGTTGGCCATGAAAATACCTTATTGGTAGTTTCCGCAATGGGCAAGACCACCAATGCCATGGAAGATGTTGTAAATGCATATTTCAAGGATAAATCGAAATTGTCCTCGGCAATACATGAAGTTATTCAGTACCACGATTCAATTCTGCACAACCTATTCCCTAATGATAAACACCCCGTTTTTGCAAGTGTCAAAACTCTTTTTGATGAAGTGCAGGGATTTTTGGTATGGAACAAGTCTCCCAAGTATGGTTTTATATATGATCAGGTTGTAGGTTACGGCGAATTGGTATCCACTACCATTCTTAGTGCCTATTTAAATGAAATTGGAATAACCAATCAATGGTTGGACGTGCGTACCTTGATCAAAACCAATGACGATTATCGCGATGCAATAGTAAATTGGGAGAAAACCCAAATTAATGTTACCGAAAAGATAGATAAGCGCAAATTGAATATCACACAGGGCTTTTTGGGAAGTGATGACAATAACTTTACAACTACATTGGGAAGGGAAGGTTCTGACTATACGGCTGCCATCTTGGCCTTTTGCCTAAATGCCGAAGAGGTCACCATTTGGAAGGATGTCCCAGGGGTCCTGAACGCTGATCCCAGGTATTTTGAAAAAACGCAATTGTTGAACAATATTTCCTACCGGGAGGCTATAGAACTTGCTTTCTATGGCGCTTCGGTAATTCACCCTAAAACCTTACAACCCTTGCAGAGAAAGGAAATACCGCTACATGTAAAATCCTTTATCAATCCTAGGGACAAGGGTACAACTGTGGGCAAAGGAATTGGGATAGAACCCAAGGTACCCTGTTTTATTGTTAAAAAGAATCAGGTACTAATGAAGCTTTCATCATTGGACTTCTCGTTTATTGTAGAAGACAGTATAAGTGAACTTTTTAAAATGCTCCACGACCATCAGATGAAAGTGGATCTGATACAGAATTCAGCTATTAGTTTTTCCGTATGTATGGATAATAAATTTGGTAAATTGGAAGAACTTTTAAACCTTCTAAAAAGTAGGTTTAAAGTAGTGCACCATGAGGGTGTATCTTTATATACCATTAGACATTTTGATATTGAAGCCATAACCTCGCTCCAAAAAGGTAAAGAAATATTATTGGAACAAAGAGGAAAGGAAACAGTGCAATTGGTGGTACAATAGGGCAATGAATTAATTTGTTGGTATGTTATTTTCGGGATTGCTGTAGCGATTTTCCTATCTTAGCGCTTACCAAATTACACTAAGGCATGGGTTTAGTAACCGCAAAGGAAGTAGCTAAGGCTATTAATCTGGATAAATACGGCTTTCTGGGAACGTTTATTGGATGGTTGCTTATGAAAGTAACCAAAATTTCCAGTATTAACCGTTTTTACAATGACCATAAACACCTGGAAGGACTTGCTTTTCTAGATGCGATTTTGGCCCATTATCAAATAAAATTTGAGATTCCAGAGGAAGATTTTAAACGATTGCCGAAGCAGGGTTGTTATATTACAATTTCCAATCACCCTCTCGGCGGCATAGACGGGGTACTGCTCCTAAAATTGCTTTTAAAACAGAGATCGGACTTCAAGATAATCGCGAACTTTTTATTGAATAGGATAGAGCCAATGGCGCCCTATATTCTTCCCGTTAACCCTTTTGAGACCCATAAGGATGCCAAAAGCAGTATTTCCGGGTTTAAGAATGCGATGCAGCATTTGAGGGACGGCCATCCTTTGGGAATTTTTCCTGCAGGTGAAGTATCTACCTATAAAGACGGAAAATTAATCGTGGATAGGCCCTGGGAGGAGGCCGCTTTAAAACTGATACGAAGGGCCGAAGTGCCTGTGGTCCCCATCTATTTTCATGCAAAAAATAGTCGGTTGTTTTATCGCTTATCCAAGATAAGTGATGTATTCCGAACGGCTAAATTACCTTCAGAAGTTACTTCGCAAAAGAACAGGATCATAAAGGTGCGTATTGGGCAACCCATTTCTGTACAGACACAGAACGAACAGGAAAATCTGGTCGAGTTTGCGGAACTATTGCGCCGTAAAACATATATGCTCTCCAACGCCTATGAAAAGGAAAGGTTGTTGGACCAGATCCCAACCAGTTTAAAATTACCGAAAGCCCCAAGAAAGATTGCAACTGCAGTAAGTACCGAGATTATACAGGAAGAAATTGAACGTTTAAGGGTAAAGGATTGTAGACTGTTACAAAGCAAAAATTACGAGGTATTCTTGGCCAAGGCCATGGACATGCCCTTTATTCTAAAAGAAATAGGCAGGCAGCGCGAAGTTACCTTTAGAGCCATAGGCGAAGGAACCAACAATGCCATTGATCTGGATAAATTTGATAATTATTATCGCCACCTCTTCCTTTGGGATGATGAGGAAAAGGTAATAGTTGGGGCATACCGAATGGGAATGGGTTCGGAAATATTTGAGGAACACGGCATAGATGGGTTTTATTTACAGGACCTTTTTCGATTTGAACCTGAACTCTATGGCATGATGTCCAAATCCATTGAAATGGGCAGGGCCTACATCATTAAGGAATATCAACAAAAACCAATGCCTCTTTTCCTATTGTGGAAAGGCATTGTACACACCACCTTGAGATTTCCGGATCACAAGTTTTTAATTGGAGGGGTAAGTATCAGCAATCAGTTTTCCAACTTTTCAAAGTCCTTGATGATAGAATTTATGAAAAGTAACTATTGGGACCCTTATGTAGCACAATACATTAGGCCCAAAAAGGAATTCAAGGTTAAACTTAACGATGCCGACAAGGACTTTATATTTGATGAAACCGAAGCAGATCTCAACAAATTTGATAGGCTTATAGAGGAGGTGGAACCAGGCAGTTTAAGACTTCCCGTACTGATCAAAAAATACATTAAACAAAATGCCAAGGTAGTAGCCTTTAACGTAGACCCATTATTTAATAATTCAGTAGATGGATTAATGTATATTAAAATAGCGGATCTGCCCGAAAGTACCGTTAAGCCGGTTATGGAGGAGTTCCAGGCAGAATTGGAGCGAAAGTTGGCGGATGGGCAGCACGAAGACGAAGGCCTGGTCTAGGCACTTGTCCAACAGGCGACTTTAGCCCCCCCTAAAGCTTAATGGACCCCCACAAGAACACTTCTTCTTTCGAACAACAGATTATCCTTCCAGACATTGTCGCGTTTACCTATGCGCTCCCTTTTACCGATAAAGCGAAATCCCATCTTGAGATGTAATTCCACACTTCCTTTATTTTCAGGAAAAATTCCCGATTGCAAGGTCCACAATCCCGCTTTTTCGCTTTCATCAATTAACTGAAGCATAAGCAATTTCCCTACTCCCTGCCCTCTATTTTCCTCCGCTATATAGATACTCACTTCTGCAACACCGCCATAAACACATCTGCTGGATACAGGGGAAAGTGCTGCCCATCCCAATATGTTTTCTCCATTGGCAGCCACTAATCTACCTATCTTTAAATGTGCCTCATCCCAGACTTGGAACGCTGGCACTTCTTTCTCAAAAGTAGCGAAGCCCGTATCCATACCCTCCTGATATATTTTGGCCACAAGTGGCCAATCGCCATTTGACATTTCTCGAATTTCCATTTAAATACCAATAAGGACTAAACCAATCAAATCCAATACTCGATTAATCGTAATATTACGATAAATATTTACAAAAATAAAGTCGGACTAAAAAAATCCGACTTTAAACTTTTATTAGAACCAAGGTTTTCTACCTGCCTGATAGGTATTATAAAATTCCTCGTCCGATTTTGTTAGATACATGATACCTTCAATTAAGCCAACTATTGATACCAGCATAGTCGGTATCCCACAAAGAAACCAACCCAAGACACCTACTGCCGCCATAATGATACCTTCCTTTTGATATCCCAAAATAAATTTATGTATCCCCAGCCATCCAAATAAGATTGCCAAGATTCCCGCCAATAATTTTTTGTTATCTCCTCCGGCACTGGCCAAACCTTCCTTGAATTCATCGGCTGTTTTTTTGGCTTCCTGTCCAAAATCCTTGGCCGCTTCCTTAGTGTCCTCTGCAAATTCCTTTGCATCTTCTGCAAACTCCTTAGCTGATTCCTTAGCTCCTTTTGCGGCTCCTTTTGCAGCGTCTTCAGCCTTATCTCCTAAATCTTTATTTTCTTCCGACATGGTTGTATTTTAGTTGATTAATAATAGTACTAAATGTAATAATTATTTCCCAATCACAGAAACGCTTTATCATTGGGTTCCCACAATTCCAATTTATTGCCATCAGGGTCTAAAATCCAGCCAAATTTACCGTAATTGTATTCCTCAATTTCACCTACAACTGTAACACCTTCTTCCCGTAAAACATCCAGTAGTTCCACCAAATTTTCCACTCGGAAGTTCATCATAAAATTGGATTTGCTCGGTTCAAAATATTTGGTGTCATCTTTCATGGGACTCCATTGGGTAGAACAATCTTCACCCTCCTTATCCTTCCACCAAAAAGTACAGCCATATTGATCGGTATTAAGGCCAAGGTGTTTATTGTACCATTGTTTAATACCATTGGGGTCTTTGGTCTTAAAGAAAAAACCACCCAATCCTGTAACTCTATTTTTCATGATAGTCCAATTTTGATTTCCATAATTTTAAAATGTACGACAATTCTATAAATGAAGCACAACCCATAAGGGCCAAAAAAACTTAAATGGACTTGTTAAATACCGGGCTAACAAAATTTCACCTTGATCTTATTTACCACCGTCTGTGCCAATTTAATTTTACTCTCTACGGTCCATCCCGCTACATGGGGAGTAAGCAACACATTCTCGGCATTGATCAAATAGGTAAAAGCCTCTGGTAATTCCGACTCACTGAACATATCTTCAAAAGACTTCTTTTCATACTCAAGCACGTCCAAACCGGCTCCAAGTACCTTGCCATCTTTCATTGCGGCCACAAGGTCCTCCGTTACCACGCATTTGCCCCTAGCAGTATTAATCAACCACAGCGGGTTCTTGAATTCATTTAAAAAATCGGCATTGACCATATTCTTGGTAGCCTCGGTCTGCGGTACATGGAGGCTAAGTATCTCCGCCCTTTGTCTTAATTCCATAATCCCAACTTGTCTGGCATTGTCATCGCCTACTCCCCCAACAATATCGTAACAAATAACTTCTACATCAAAGCCCTTTAGCTTTTTGGCGAAGGCCTTGCCCATATTGCCATAGCCGATAATCCCTACCGTTCTACCGTCCAATTCAATACCGCGATTTCCTTCCCGATCCCATTTGCCATTTCTCACCTCTTTATCTGCCTTATTAAGTTTGTTGAAGAGAGACAACAACATTCCCAAAGCGTGCTCCCCTACGGCATTTCTGTTTCCTTCAGGTGCGGCCGCTAGAAATATTCCCAGTCGTTTGGCATGTTCAGTATCTATATTTTCCAATCCTGCTCCAAGACGGCCAATGAACTTTAGGTTGGTTGCCTTATCCAAAAAAGACGCGTCGATAGTAAACCTGCTTCTGATGATGACCCCATCATACTCGCCGATTTTATTTTCAATCTGCTCTTTGGAGGAAGTGTAATCTTCATCATTTTGAAACCCCAAGGCATTGAATTGTTCTATGATCAAAGGGTGGTTTACATCTAAATGGAGAACTTTCATAAACTAAATATTATACTGTAAAGATACAAGACCGTACGGCTATTGGAAACAAGAACCAAGACTATTTTCAGGCTTAAATATTATTTTAAAAACTTATTTGCACTAGGGATTGCAGCTGGCTACCCTGTAGCGCGGAAAGCCCGCCACCGCCGAAGAAGGTGGAGTGCCCTAAATACCCAATATTACCTTGGCGATGGAAAAATATATCAAAATTCCGAATATATCATTACTGGTTGTAATAAATGGTCCAGTAGCAATGGCGGGATCTATGCCCCTTTTGTGCAAAAAAATTGGTATAAAAGTCCCAATGATCCCAGCTACTACGGTTACCGTTATCAAAGAAATGGAAATGGCCAGGGAGGTAAGAAAACTGCCTTTCCAGATCCAGGTAAAAAACAATAATATCGTCGCCAACACAGCTCCGTTAAGCAGTGCCAACAACATTTCTTTTAAAAGTCTACCGGCAATACTCCCCTTTAAATCGTCATTGGCCAGACCCTGAACCATAATGGCGCTGGATTGTACCCCAACATTACCGGCCATGGCCGCTATAAGAGGTGTAAAGAAGAAAAGCACGCCGTAATCGCTCATCAGGGTCTCGAAACCTCCCATTATGGCTGCTGCCCCTACACCTCCCAAAAGGCCAAGAAACAACCATGGTAATCTGGCGCGGGTCAGGTCCCAAATACTGTCATCCGCTTCCACATCTTGGGAAATACCGGCTGCCAATTGATAATCCTTTTCTGCCTCTTCCCTTATAACATCTACAATATCATCTATAGTAATACGGCCTACCAACCTACCAATTTCATCGATCACAGGAATGGCTTCCAAATCGTATTTGGACATAATTCTGGCGACTTCCTCGGGCTTTTCATTTACATTAACGGCATCTACCTTGGGAATATACACTTCACTTATATGGGTCTTTGTAGAGGTAGTCAACAAATCCTTTAAAGAAAGTCGACCTTTAAGTTTACCTTCATCATCTACCACGTAAATGGAATGCACCCTGGTTACGTTTTCTGCCTGTGCCCGCATTTCCTTTACGCAGGTAAGCACGTTCCAGTTCTCATTGACTTTGACCAACTCCTTGGCCATAAGTCCACCAGCGGAATTTTCGTCATAGCGCAAAAGGTCTACAATGTCCTTGGCATGCTCCCTGTCCTCCAATTCGGAAATTACTTCTTGGACCATTCCCTTGGGCAACTCCCCAATGATATCTGCGGCATCATCGGTATCCAACTCATCCAATTCTCCCGCAATTTCCTTAGCCGAAAGGTTGGCAAGGATGGCCTCCCGAACATCAACATCCAACTCCGTAAGGGTTTCCGATGTTTTTTCGCTATCGAGAAGTTTAATTAGATAGGTAGCATGGTCCTCGTCCAATTCGTTGATGATCTCCGCCACATCCGCATAATGCACCTCATCCAAAAGCGCAGACAATTGCAAGTTCTGCTTGCTGTCTATTAGCTGCTCTATTTCAGCTAAATATTCCTCTGTGAGTTTAAATGGTATCATTTGCTATCTTCTGTGTCAACGAAATAAAGTCCTCAACGCTCAATTGTTCCGGACGAAGGCCAAATATAGCATCTTCTTTGAGAACATCGGAAAGATTAAAGGTTTTTAAACTGTTGCGAATCGTCTTCCTACGTTGGTTAAATGCGGCTTTCACCACCTGCTTGAAAAGTCTCTCATCCACTTCCAAATGGAAGTTGGACTTTCTTATGAGCCTTAATACTCCCGACTGTACTTTTGGCGGAGGATCGAAAACCTGTGGGGATACTGTAAACAAATATTCTGCATCGTAATAGGCCTGTACCAATACTGAAAGGATGCCATAAGCCTTACTCCCTTCCTTTTCACAGATCCTTTCCGCAACCTCTTTTTGAAACATCCCAGTAAACTCCGGAATCTGGTCTTTAAATTCCAACATCTTAAAAACAATCTGCGTGGAAATATTGTAAGGAAAATTACCGGTTATGGCAAACTGCTCTTCCCCAAAAAGGGTCCAAAGATCGTACTTTAAAAAATCGGCCTCCAAAACCTTAAACTCTCCTTTGCGCTGCATTACCTTATTGTGTTCCAAAGGGAAACTGTGGTTTAGGTAAATTATGGAATCCGCATCTAGATCCATGGCCACCAAATCTATATCTTTTTCCAACAAATATTTGGTAAGCACCCCGGTACCAGGCCCAATTTCTATGACATTGCGGTATCCGTCCAAGGTTAGCGTGTCCCCTATTTGTTGGGCAACAGACTCATCTTTTAAAAAATGCTGGCCTAAATGTTTTTTTGCCTTAACGGGGCTTTCTTCCTTCCAAGGTCTATTGAACTTCTCTTTTTTGGAATGAAATGTCTTTTTCCCTTTTTTGCTCATGGCGCTGCGTAATAATGTAATACAATTAGTGTTCGCTAATGATGGCCAGCTCTGTCCGAAAAGCAACAAACTTACCGGAAAAGAGTTCCATCGCCTTTTTACGCAGTCTTTCTGCATCCTCGTCGTAATATTTTTGAAGCGTTTCTTTTGAATCGGTTGTATATTGAATGGAATAGGTAATGCCACCCATCTCCTCCTCCACCAGCACTTTGGTCATCAACGCTTTGGAAAATTTTCCGGTGTCCAACATCTCTGGGATATGAACCTCCTTCATCCAGGACAACCACTCCGTCTGGATCGATTCCTCAATATTCATTGTAACATTGTATATATACATGATATTTCTTTACTTTCCCGAAAGGGAATACTTATATTATTTTAAAGATTGGCCAGGATTTTTGGACAATTAATTTATACTGTCTCCCCTAAGCATCCTGAAATTCTTTCTGGCCTGTGGAAAATAGTAACTATCCTGATAATTATAGATGATTTTCTCATAATGTACCTTTGCCTTTTCAGGTTGGTTTAAGATAATGCGGTACAATTCCGCCAAGGCAAAATTGGCATCATCCGCCAAAATATCGCTGGCATAAAATTCCACTATTTTAAGATAGTTAAATTCTGCCTTTTCATAATCCTTTAATTCGGTTAAAATTTGTGCCTGTTTCATAAGGGCCTCATCCTCAATTTTCTCCCCTTTATGATTTTGTAGGATATCCTCCAATAGCACAACGGCATCCTTCTTTTTATTTTGATACGCCAAAAAGTCGGCACGTGCATATTTTTTTAAAGCTGTTTGGGTAGAATCTTCCAAGGAGTTATCGGAAATCAACAAGCTCAATTGCATGGCATCATTGGCGATTAATTGGGAGGTTGAGCCTCTAAGGACCTTTAATTGGGTCAGCGCCCAATCGAAATCCCCTTTATAAAAACTGGTTTGGGCCACCTTAAAACGGGCCTCCTGACCCAATACATCATTTTTAAGGTCTTTCTGTATTTGGGAAAAATAGATCAAAGCCTGATTAAATTTTTGATCATATACCAAAATATCGCCCAAGGTGCTTTTAATATAGGATTTGCCATAATTATTCAAAGGCAGCTCCAAACTCTGACCGAGGATTTCAATGGCCGGTTCCGCGGTATTTTTATTAAACGTCAAAAATTTGGCATAGGCAATTTGTAGCTGCAAGGTTTCCATTTCATAACCGTGAACCTCCAGTAAGGCATCAAATTTTCCTTGGACCCTTTCCAGTACTTTATCATCACTATCCAGTAAATCTATTTCAATTAGGCTTAGTTGGGCATCCAAGGCCATCACGGCATCGGCACTATTTTGGGAAATATATTCAAATATTTCCTTTGCAGTTTCCAGTTCCTGCTCTTCCAATGCCATTTTTCCCAAGCCCTGTAGTCGTTGTAAAGAATTTTCTCCCCCTCTTTTGTAAATGGCCTTTTCTTGACTAAAGGCACTTTTATATTGTTTTTGCTGAACAAAAAGCCAACTCAACAATTCGTTCCACAGAATATCCGGGTTTTTTTGGGCATTCTGAAGTACTACTTTTTTGAATTTTATGTTATTGGGATTATCGGCATCGGAACTAATAAAATCGTTAACATTTCGAAGAACATTGGCCTGGGAAGCTTTGCCTTCACTAATTAATTTTAGGTAGGAATCGTACATTTCCTCTATGTTGCCCTGCTCCCCATAGATTCTTGCCTTTTGAAAATTATAATCCAATTGTGGGTTTAACTCCATGGCGAGGGAATACGCCTTTATGGCATAGTCCAACAAAGCGTATTTTTGAAATCTATATCCAAGGCCATATCCAAAATTTGGATTTTCGTTTATTTTTTGGAGCGCTGCGTTGTAATACTCCGTAGCCTTTTCCGGCATATCCTGTAAGGTGTAATTGTAGCCCAACTCAATGAGCATAGTGGGATAAATATTTTGTCCGTCCACGGCCTTCAACAAGAATTCTTCTGCCTTATCATATTGTTCCAATTGCTGATAGCACGCAATTAAACCTTCCCCATAATCGGTCCGCATTGGATTTTTGGCGACCAACTTCTCATAGAACACTACCGCCTTATCATAGGCGCCATCTTCAAAATACTGTTTTGCCAAGAAGTCTTCCTGCGAAAACAAAGATTGGGAACAGATTAGTAAAAGAATATAAAAAGGTAGTCGCAAGAGGTCTTTTTTTTCAAAGATACGCAGAATGTATAAAGTGTGTGTTAATGGCAATATAAAGAATTATCAGAATCCAAAACTTTAAATTCACCTTAGATTTAAGATGTAACTTTGTATATAATTTATATTGATGAAACTTTTAATTGCAGAGGACGAACTTTCTTTACAACAATCCATGGTTACCTATTTGGAAAAGGATGGGAACGTTTGTGAGTGTGCGTCCAACTATGAGGAAGCCATATACAAAGTATCGCTATATGATTACGATGTAATTATTCTGGACATCAATTTGATTACGGGAAGTGGTTTGGATGTCCTAAAACAACTGAAAAAAGAAAAGAAAAAAGCTGGTATAATAATTATTTCCGCCAATAATTCTTTGAGCGACAAACTTGAAGGTCTGGATTTGGGGGCAGATGATTATATAACCAAGCCCTTTCATTTGGCAGAGCTTAATTCGAGGATAAAAGCTGTACTGAGAAGAGGTAAATTTGGGGGCGACGAAAGTATTACATTTAATGAAATACGAATAGATACCAGGGCTAAATCGGCCTACATAGCAGACAAACCAATGACCCTCACCCGAAAGGAATACGATCTGTTACTTTTCTTCGTTACCAATAAAAATAGGGTGTTGTCCAAAGAAATTATTGCAGAACATCTATGGGGCGACAACAGCGATTTGGCCGATAATTTTGACTTTATCTATGTCCACATCAACAACCTCAGAAAAAAGTTAACGTTCGAAGGTGCAAAATACATCAAGACCGCATACGGAAGTGGTTATAAATTTACAGAAGAATAAAACTTGATCAAGAAGAATATTAAAATACCGTTGTTAAAGCAGGCTTCCAAAACATTTTTTTGGGCAAGCTTGCTATTAATGGTCATTAGTACCTTTGCGCTCTACTTTTACGTAAGTTGGCTTCTTAAGCAGGAAGTGGAAGAGGAACTGTTTTCAGCAGAAGCGAGAATAGAAAGCGCGCTTATGGCGGGAAAACATCCCAGTTCCTTGGCACCTATAATTGAGGTTGTTGAGGTAGACCACCCACAAGCAACATTTACCAAAGACACGGTCATATACGACCCCTCCCAAAATGAAATGGAATTGTTTAGGGAATTATCCACCTACAAGAATATTAACAGCAAATTTTACAAGATATCGGTGCGTGTTCTTGTTGTAGAGTCCAACCAAATTTTATGGGCCATTATCCTTTCTTACATAGTTATAATCTTCCTAGTTTTTATTTTCCAATTTTATCTAAATAAATCCTACAACAAGAAGCTATGGTATCCGTTTTTCCACAATTTGGAACAGATGAAAACATTTTCCTTGTTGTCCAAAAAACCAATACAGTTTCTGGACAGTGAAATTCTTGAATTTTCCGAATTGAATAAAGAGATTACCCTATTGACAGTTAAAGTGAAGGACGATTACGAAAACTTGAAACAATATACAGAGGATGTTTCCCACGAACTTCAGACCCCGCTGGCCATAATACAGGCCAAAATTGAAAATATAATTAACGATCAAACGGTAACCGAGGTACAATTTAACCAATTGACATCTATACAAAAGGACATACAGCGCCTGACGCAATTAAACAAACGTTTGACCCTGTTGACCAAGCTGGAGAACCAACAATTTACGCACAAAGAAAATATTGACATTACTGCCATAATAGACCAAATAATTGCGAATTTTAGTGAGATATCCTCAATTGCCCTATCACTTCAAAAAACCAACAACATTGTGGTCAGCATGGATCCGTATTTGGCAGAAATATTGTGCACAAACATTATTTCCAATGCTATAAAATATAACACCAATAGTGAGCCAATAACCATAGTGGCGAATGAAATGGCCATTACTGTGTCCAATTTTGGCCTTAAGCCAATTGCCAATCCACAACATCTCTTTACGCGATTTTATAGAGAAACCAAGGAAATAAAATCGACTGGACTGGGTCTCGCCATTGTAAAAAAGATATGTGACCTATACGGTTACCACGTTTCCTATAAGCATGTAAACGACCATCATTGTTTTTCAATAGATTTTGTTACAGCCCCGGCCTCCAATGAATAAAAATGCCCTAAGAGATAAGCTTTAAATTCTCTTTAGATTACTCTGTTACTTTTCCTCAATTTTGAATTTAGAATGAAAATGAAAACCTCTCTTTTAATACTATTTATACTACTTGGCCTTACAGCCGTTTCTGCACAGAAAGCCATCGGTATCACTGGACGATTAGTAGATTTGGAGACTAATGTGACTTTGCCATTTGCCAACGTATCGGTAAACCGTTTTTCCGACAATGTTTTGGTGACAGGAGCCGTTACCGATGATGATGGAAGGTTTTTTATTGAGAATATCCCAATAGACACCTATACTATTTATTTCTCCTATTTGGGATATGCGGGGGCAACGCAAAAAATAGTCACCGGAGGTCTAAACACCGTGTTCGATCTGGGCCGAATAGCATTATCCCCGGACGCAGAAATGCTAAATGAAATAGAGGTTACCGGAAAACAGTCAACTACCAATTCTGAGTTGAATAAAAAATCCTTTAATCTAAGCGACAATATTGCCCAAACTGGTGGTTCTGTGCTTGATGCCATGAAAACCATGCCCGGAGTAAGTTTTGATCAAGAAGGCAAAGTAATACTTCGGGGAAGTGACAAGGTGGTTATTTTAATCGACGGTAAACAATCCAGTCTCACCGGATTTGGGAATCAAAAAGGATTGGGCAATATCCCTGCTGCCAACATAGACAAAATTGAAATAATCAATAATCCATCAGCCAAATACGACGCAAATGGATTTGCAGGAATCATTAATATTATTTATAAAAAAGAAAATAAAACCGGGCTTAACGGTGATGTAGGACTTTCCTTTGGTATCGGGGCATTGGACAAAAAGAAGGAGGATACCAAAACCGATCTTGGATCCTACTCCCTTAACCCAAAACTTATTCCCAGCCTAAATTTCAATTACAAGACCAATAAATTGAATTATTTTGTACTATCGGAATTTATTTTGCAGGAGGCCCTGCCAAATAACGAGTTTACAACCCGACACTATGATGATGGCAGAAATACCGTTTCCCAAGTACCGGAAAACCGCCAACAGTTCAGAGCAATTATTAATGGCGGTCTGGATTGGGAACTAACAGAAAATGATGCCATTACCCTTTCCGGAACGTACGATCGTGAAAAGCACATAGATACATCACAGGTGGCATTTATAAATCTGAATACCACTAACCGGGAAAGGTATTACAATTGGCAGGAAGAAGAAATTACAAGTTATGTCAATGTTGCCGTTAATTATAAACATAAATTTTACAAAATAGGACATACCCTTAGTGCCTATTTACAATACACAAAAGGCCTGGAAGATGAAAGTTATTACCTGAACGATAGCTCGGCCGTTAGGGTAGGAAGGGATGCCACCAATATCCTGGCCATTGAGCATACAACAAGCTTATCCGCAGATTACTCCAGGGCTTTGAAACACGGAAAAATAGAATTGGGAACCAAGGCCAGAATCAGAAGATTACCCGTGGAGTATACTATAACACCCGGGAACAATAGTATTATTTATCCCAATATGGGGGCATATTCCGATTGGGGCGAAAATCTATATGCACTTTACACCAACTATTTGTTGGAACAGGAAAAATTTGACATTGAAGCCGGGCTGCGTGCCGAACACACGGATGTTTTTTACAATATAGATCCCGCAAACAGCTACTACCTGAATAACGACGCCTATAACTACTTCGAACTTTTTCCCAGCCTTAGATTCACCTATAAAGTCAATGATTACAACAAACTCTCCATTTTTTACAATAGGCGGGTAGACCGGCCGGGCGAACCGGAACTCAGGATTTTCCCAAAATATGACGACCCGGAACTCCTAAAAGTGGGCAACCCTTATCTAAGGCCTCAATTTACGGATGCCATGGAACTTGCCCATAAATACAGCTGGGGAAAGGGCTCCCTTTTTTCGGCCATTTACCACAGAATGATCATGGATCAATATATGCGTATTTTTAGCATAGACGATTCCAATCCAAATTATGATATTGTAAACAAAATATATCAGAACACTGGTAATGCCACCAATACGGGTATAGAACTCCTGGTAAGTCAGGACATTACCCAAAATTGGAAATTATCCGCAAGTTTTAATTGGTACGTAAATAGCATAGACAACTATACCGGCACTTTATTATTTCCCTATGTGAGACCATTTTTTATTGAAAAATCATCCGATAATGCAGCGGATTTTAAAATTAACAATGAAATTAACTTGCCAAAAAAATGGGCTCTTCAGTTTACCGGACTTTACTATTCAGATAAAAATATCCCTCAAGGCAAAGAACTATCAAGATCCTCGATCGATGCGGGCCTAAAGAAAATTGTTTGGGACGGTCATGGAGAATTTACACTATCTGCTTCCGACATCTTAAACACCTTTGGCCTGAGACAAGAAGTGAAAAGTGATGGCTTTACAGCATTATATGAAAACTATTTTGAAACACAGATTGTAAGAGTCGGATTTAAGTATAAGTTTTAGCACTCCAATATTTTCCGAATGGCAATGAAATCAATTTTAATTGATCTCTCTTATTTGTTTTTGCTTTCGCAAGAGCTCATTCACAATCAAAATGGACAAAATTGAAAGTAGGACAGCTGAGGCACCAAAAGTCCCAAGATTTAATCCGCCCTTTTCCAAGGGTTTTGTAAGTAAGTCGCCAAAAGTGGCCCAAAATGGTCTTGTTAAAATAAAAGCAACCCAAAAGAGTAAAATAGTAGATACATGGGTGTAAAATTTCAAGAATACCACCCCCAGCAGCAATAGGCCTATTAATAATGCCCCTCCAGCAAAACCTAGACCAGAATCATCTGCAAGATAATCGCCCAAGGCCGTGCCCAATGTGTTGGAACACAAGATGGCCATCCAGTAAAATAGCTCAGGCCTAAAGTTTGAAATATTGGATACTTCCAATGACTTTTCCGTCCTCCACCAAACCAATAAAACGGTCATGAGACACAAAAAAAGCAGTAATGATCCCTTTGCATATCCCAATCCAAGGGTTCTATCCATATAATCCGAAATGGTAGTACCCGCCGTACTGGTCGAAATAATTACCAGCCAATAAATTAGCGGATTGTATTTTTTTGATTTTAGTTGAAGTATTAATGTTACCAAAAAAAATCCGAGCAATATAACAGAACTAAGCCCATAACCTATCTTTAATGTCGTGGAAAGCAGGTCTCCAGCGGTTTCCCCAAAGGTAGTTGCACATGTTTTCATTACCCAAAAAACCAGGGTTACTTCGGCTACCTTTTTCATAAGCTATTTCGTTTGGTATAAATAATTAAAAAGAAGCCGTAAAAGTGATTCCGATAGCTTCATTGGTATAGAAGGGCGCTAAGATTGCAGTTGTAGTAGTTTCACTACCCCTCTTAAAAATTTTATTTCGAATACTGGGCATTAACCAATAGGCAATTTTTGTACTCATCATTCCAATCCCTGCACCAGCCACAACATCGGTTAACCAATGCCTATCATTGTAGACCCGAAATAATCCAGTCCCGCTAGCGACCAAATAACCCGCAACCCCAATCCATATAGAAACCGACTTGTATTCTTGATATAAGAATTCCGCACCCATAAAAGCAGTTGCCGTATGGCCTGAAGGAAAGGAATTTAAAGAACTGCCGTCCGGTCTTTTTACCTTTGTTATGGACTTTAACGCCAAGGTACTTGAACTCATTATAAGGTAAGATGTGGCTAGGATAATGGTCCTGTCTTTAAAATCATTTTTTCCCTTTACCCCTAACAAGTTTAAACCGTATACGGATAGGGCTGGTGCATATTGAGAGAAATTGTCGATGGTTATATTTCGATCTATATGCTCATTCACCTCTTCTTTAATTTCAGAATTAAACAATTTTAAACCATCACTTTCAATCCCAACAATACCGTATGTGATTAATGAAATAGGTACCATAAGGCTTTGATATTTAAACTCATGTTTACTGGGAAAAGTTAAACTATCATGACTTGATTGCTGGGCCATAACGGGTGTAACAACCCAAATTGTGCATATAGATGCCAAGAATACCAAATGGTTGAATTTCAAGCCTTTATAGTTTTAAATAATACTTTGGAATTCAAAACTAAACCCAAATTCTTTTTTAAATCTAAAGTCATAGATCAAAGAATCTTAAACTTAGGACAAACTCCCCTGAACTACACAACTTTAAGTTTCCCTTAGATTTCTAATCTAATTTTATAGCATAATTATTCTATCGTTCCCAAATATGTGGCAAAAAATATTCCCTGACCGATTTGCACTATTAAAAACTTTTATCCTTATTTTTCTAAGCTTATCTTTTATGGTTAGGATGGTATTCCTGATTTGGAGCTTTGGGGAAATTGACACCACAATTGGAACATTACTCGCAACTTTTTGTATCGGATTTCTGTTTGATGTAGGCACCATCTCGTTCTTTGCATTGCCTTACTCCATTTATTTACTACTAATGCCCCAAAAGTTCCACGGAAGAATTGTAGACAGGTGGATCACATATGTAGCTTACACTATAGGTTTAATGATATTTCTATTTTCTTTCTTCGCAGAGATCACATTTTGGGACGAATTTAAAAATAGATTCAATTTTATTGCGGTCGATTATTTGGTTTACACCTATGAAGTGGTCAAAAACATCAATGAATCGTATCCAATCCCCTATCTGGTTACGCTAATCCTAATTGCAGTTGGAACCTTAATTTTTATTACATACAAAAAATCGGTCTTCACCAAAACTTTTAAAAGCACTACCATCTTTAAGGCCAAATTGTTACCATTTTTGCTTGTTTTAGGCATAACAATTATTTCTGGCTTATTTATTAAGAACAAACATGCAGAACAGTTTGCCAACAGGTATAATAACGAGCTGTCCAAAGCTGGAATTTATTCGTTCTTTGCCGCCTTCAGGAACAACGAACTTTCATTTACTGATTTTTACACTACTATAAATACTGAAAAGGCCTTTGAACTCGTCAAAGCATCCTACAGCAATGAAAAGTCAACTTTTCTAAAACCAAAAGAGTATTCCATACTTAGAACAATCCACAATACGGATTCCATCTCCAAACCCCTTAAACCGAACATTATTTTCATATGTATTGAAAGCTTGAGTAGCAAATACTTAAATTCCCTTGGCGGTGATTATAACATTACCCCAACCTTGGACAGTTTGGCCAATAACAGCATATTTTTCACCAATCTTTACGCCACCGGAACAAGGACTGTTCGCGGCATGGAAGCCATAACCCTATCCATTCCCCCTACACAGGGTAGGAGCATTGTTAAACGCAAAGACAATACGGATCTATTCACCATTGGAGAAGTTTTTAAAAATAAAGGATACAGCCGAAATTTCTTTTATGGTGGAGATGGTTATTTCGATAATATGAATACTTACTTTGGCGGCAACGGATTTAATATAGTGGATAGGGGCAGAGGATTTCTGTTGGATAAGAGTATACAAACCACACGAACCAATATTGAGGATGAAGAAGTGACTTTTGAAAATGCATGGGGTGTCTGCGATGAGGACATTTATAATAAAGTAATTAAGGAAGCCGATTTGGCACACCAAGCCAATAAGCCATTTTTTGATTTTGTAATGACCACTTCCAACCACAAGCCCTACACCTATCCAGAGGACAAAATAGACATTCCTTCCGGTACCAGCAGGGCTGGAGCCATAAAGTATACCGATTTTGCCATAGGGGAATTCCTGAAAATCGCCAAGACAAAGCCATGGTATAAAAACACTATACTTGTAATAATGAGCGATCACTGTGCCAGTAGTGCCGGAAAAGGGGAACTGGATATAAACAATTACCACATTCCTGCTATGATCTACAATCTACCGAACATTCCTCCACAAAGATTAAATAAACTTTGTTCCCAGATAGATATCTTTCCCACGGTATTTTCGTTATTAAGGTGGGATTACACCAGTAATTTGTTCGGGAAAGATATTTTTCGCATGAAGCTGGAAGACGAAAGGGCATTTATAGGCAATTACAGAAAATTGGGCCTTTTAAAAGGAAACAAAGTAATGGTTTTGGGAGATCAAAAGAAGGCCAACTTTTATGAATGGAATCCCACCAACAATAACCTATCTTTAATTCCTACGGACAAGAATTATCTGGATACCACTATAGCGTTTTATCAAGTAGCCAATTATTTATACACCCATAAAGGCCTTAGGACAAAGCAATAAGCATTTTGAAAAATATTCATTTTATTATTAATCCCAAAGCAGGTTCAGGCAATAATATTTTAGATATTGACTTCCTTAGACCATTTTTCCATGCAACTGATTATAGCCTGTGCGTTAAATATTCAAAATTTAAAAAACAGGCGATTACACTGACAAATAATTCCATCAAAGAAGGAGCCCAGACCATAGTAGCCTGTGGGGGAGATGGTACCATCAATGAGATTGCCTCCTGTTTGGTTGGTACAAACATAAAACTGGGTATAATCCCTATAGGATCTGGAAATGGCCTTGCCTCACACCTAATGATTCCCCAAGTCATTAAAAATGCCATTGAGATAATTAAAAATGAGGATGTTTTGACCATTGATGTTGGAAGAATTAATGAACAATATTTTTTTAGCAACACTGGATTGGGATTTGATGCCCATGTCATAAAAAACTATGAAGCCTTAAAAAAGAGAACCATTATAGGTTACATTAAGGCCTCCTTTAAATCTTTTAATGAGTATAAAAGGGAAAGGGATGTAAAGATATCCATTGATCGGAACCATGTCATACTAAACCCATTTCTAGTATTTGTCTCCAACTCCAATGAATTGGGATTCAACATTAGTTTAACGCCCAAAGCCTCCTTGATGGATGGAAAGTTGGACGTACTTATAGTTCCTGAATTAAGCAAATTAAAAATGCTTTTGTTCGGTGCCTTAATGTTGATCCGCAAGTCCCATTGGCTTAAGGAAATTAAGACTTATCAAACCAAAAATTTACAAATCCATAGGAGTGGGGGTTTATTTCTGGACTCTCAAATAGATGGAGAATTCCATTTGGTTGAAGACAAAATTATAAGCATTTCCGTCTTGGAGAAATCGTTGGGTATTCTTGCCCCCAAAAACATTGAGCCCCAACTTTAATTTATCTTTAGATTCTTTAATTTTATTTACGCCTCCCAATGGGTATGCCAGTCGCACACCTTTTAACGGCTTTTGAAATGATCTCTATTTTGAACAATGCTATTTTAATAATCCGTCAATATCCCAAGTCACCACTTTTGATAATCTTACTATTCCTAAGTATTTTAAGGCTATCTGCACAAGATAAAACAATAACAGACATAGGTAATGTTTTATTGATAGCCTTGCCGGCATCTTCATTGGGCAGTACTATAGCTATTGGGGACAAACAGGGTACTTGGCAGTTTACCAAAGGATTTATCTTAAACCAAGCACTGACGATAGGACTAAAAGTGGCCATAGATAAGCCAAGACCGGATTTAAGCAATAATTCTTCATTTCCTTCCGGGCATACTTCAACCACCTTTCAGAGTGCAGCATTCATTCAAAAACGCTATGGATGGGAATACGGTGCGGTGGCCTATGCACTTGCAGGCTTTACCGGCTATACTAGATTACAAGGGGATAAACATGACGGTTGGGATGTGTTGGCAGGGGCCATAATAGGTGTTGGCAGCTCCTATATTTTTACTACACCGTACCAAAAAAACCACATGAAAATTAGCTTCAACAGCACCAATGGCAACTACCTTTTGGGCTATTCATATAAATTTTAAACCAGCCGATATTAGTTTATTTTATCAAAACCGGTATATGGAACAAGAACATCAGGAATTTTTATTCCGTCTGCCGTTTGATAATTTTCCAATATTCCGGCCAGCACCCTTGGCAATGCCAAGGAGCTACCATTTAAGGTATGAGCCAACTGGCTTTTCCCATTTTCGTCCTTATAGCGCAATTTCAATCTATTGGCCTGATAAGTTTCAAAATTGGAAACGGAGCTGATCTCCAACCAACGATCCTGGGCGGTGGAAAAGACCTCAAAGTCGAACGTAAGGGCAGAGGTGAAACCTAAATCCCCTCCACAAAGACGCAAGATCCTATAGGGCAGTTTTAATTCACGTAGGATATCTTTTATATGTTCTACCATACCATCCAAGGCTATGTATGATTTTGATGGGTGTTCCACACGAACTATTTCTACCTTATCAAACTGATGCAAACGGTTTAATCCGCGTACATGTGCACCATAGCTCCCTGCCTCCCTCCTAAAGCAAGGCGTATAGGCAGTGTGCGTAATTGGAAAGTCATTCTCGTTTAAAATAACATCCCTAAAGATATTGGTTACCGGCACCTCCGCAGTTGGAATTAGATATAGGTCATCTTCCCCTACATGATACATCTGACCTTCTTTATCCGGCAATTGACCGGTACCGTAACCAGAGGCCTCATTTACCAAATGCGGCACTTGAATTTCATTATATCCAGCCGCTGCATTCTTGTCTAAAAAGTAAGAAATAAGTGCTCTTTGCAATCGGGCTCCTTTGCCCTTGTACACCGGAAATCCAGCGCCGGCTATTTTAACCCCCAATTCAAAATCTATAATGTCATATTTCTTTGCCAACTCCCAATGGGGAATTGCACCTTCCATTAAGGTCGGTACGTCCCCTTCCCTAAAAATCTCTTCATTATCCTCCTCTGTGCTTCCCGCAGGAACTGATGTATGTGGAACATTTGGGATTTGGTACAACAAGTTTTGAAGTTCCACAGCTGTTGAAGTCAATTCCTCGTTCAGTTCTTTTGACTCTTCCTTTAAACTCCCTGTACGTTCCTTTAAAACATTGGCTTCCGCCGCCTTACCACTTTTGTAAAGGGCTCCTATTTCCTTGGATATACTATTGGATTCAGCCAGGGTATTATCTAATCGTGTTTGCAGTGAACGCCTTTTTTCATCCAATTGAAGTACGTTTTCAATAAGCGGAAGAGCGTCAATATTACGCTTTTTTAAAGCTTCTACAATTTGTTCCTTATCTTCACGAATAGCCTGTAACTGCAACATTTTTTTAAAATTTTATCGTGCAAATTTAACCTAATCTTCCGAATTTAGGCATAAATTTAGCCTAGATATAAAATGCAATTCTAAAAACTATGGTTTTTGAACATCTGGCATTAAATGTAAAAAACGTCCATGATATTAAAGATTGGTATGTTGCCAATCTGGGGTTAAAAGTAGTTAGCGAACAAACGGAAGCGCCTTTCATGACTTTTTTTGAAGATTCATCCGGACGGGTAATGCTTGAACTTTACCATAGACCTGATGAGGAAATTACAAATTTCAAGCTTAAGCACCCGCTTACCTTTCATATGGCATTTGTGTCCAAAAACGCTGAAAGGGATAAAATTAGATTGTTGGATAAAGGGGCCAGTTTTGTAGAGGAAATCAAAAAGGCCGACGGGAGCCATTTGGTGATGCTTCGCGACCCCTGGGGCATTCCCTTACAATTGTGCCATAGAGCCAAACCGTTCTCATAAAACTATATACTTAACCATTTTGGCTATTCTTGTGGTGTTGATGGCAAAATCCAATCATTGTGTTTAAAGTGGTTCCAGGTTACCTTGCCCAGATCAATATCTGGAGAAATAAATTGTTGGTAAGGTTTACCATTTACACTCACCCTAGAATTTACATAGACAGAAATTTCCTCTCCCTTTTCCTTATATTCCTGTTTTAAGCGTTGGGAAAATTGCCACATAAAATCCGGATAACAGGCTATTTTATTTTTCTGTGCCTTTGTTAGATATTCGTCAAAATTTACCAAAAACGAATTTTTGGTTGTACTGCCCACTATTTTAATCGACGTAATTCCGGTACGGCTCCGCAACATCATTCTCCAACTCATACGGTGGCCCTCCTCTGTCCATAAAACATCGTCCTTTATAAAATAATGCCGTATAGGTAATACCAATTGAAATAAAAAATAAATGAACAAAATGCCCAAAACCAGCTTTCTTTTAGGAGGCACAATAACTTCATCTTCCTGATACGTTTCCTTATCCTTAAAAAATATTTTCCGAATTACCTCCGGCCCAAAAAAGAATACTGAAAATGCCAGTGCCAAATACGGAAAAATGCCAATTTGAAAAACGATGGAATTAAATAAATGAAAGAAAATCGAAGCAACAAATGCCCATTTTCGAGTGGGTTTCCATAAGAGGGCCGGAACAATCAATAAATCGAATATAATGCCCGAAATACCTACTATTTTATGAAGCAAAGGATCCTGTAGGAGTCCACCAATTACGGGGTAGCTCCTTTTGTTTTTAAAAAGTATCTCAATAATACTGAAATCCAGCCAGTCGCCGTACAACTTTGCAAAGGAGGCGTAGGTGTAAACGATTAGGAGCTGCAAAACAATTACCCACTTCACAAACGCCGGCATCTTAATGGCCCTAAGGGAAGGATTATTTTTGGCGTCCAGGGAATAATTGCCATTAGCCGGTAAAAAGGCCATTATGGTAGAAATCAGTATCAATAGATAATAGTGATTGTTATAGGCTGTTTTTTGCATAAGGTAAACCCCTGTCCAAAGTAGGGCAAAAGCAATAATGCTATATCGGTACTTATAGCCCAGAGCAATGCAAATTCCTAAGGATCCCATCACAAAAAAATAAAAATACATACCAAGGCCCGGTAGTGGTTGCAACCATTCAAAACCGATGAAAGTGAAGGTAAATTGCGGGTCTATTAGATTTCTTTTAACCCAACCCGTAATAATGGCCCCGTAGCATTCCAGACTGACCAAGATGCCAAAAAATATCCTAAAAATAAGGAGCGGACTATTATCGATTTGCTTAAAAAGAAATCGATCAAACATTTAGGTGGAGATTATGGAAAGGGAGGTCTTCCGATCTTTTTTCAATTGTATCTTTAGTGCATCAACCGAAGCAAACTTTTGTTCGTCCCTAATCCGGTCTATAATATCTATCTGGATTTTTTTTCCATATAGATCCCGATCAAAATCGAAGAAATTAATTTCGATGCTTTGCTTTTTGCCATCCACTGTTGGATTAAACCCGATGTTCATCATTCCATAAACGGTTTTGTTATCCATAACACTGCTCACTACATATACCCCATTCTTTGGTATTAGCTTGTACTCTTCCGGAATGGATAAGTTGGCCGTTGGGAAATCCAATTTACGCCCCAAGCCTTTTCCTTTCACAACAGTGCCCGTTAGCATATACTTATATCCCAAATATTGATTGGCCGTTTTCAAATCTCCCTCCTCCAAAGCTTTTCTAATCTTAGTGGAACTAACAGAAACGTCGTCGATTTCTTGGGCGGATATTTCTTCCACTTCAAAATCCAGGGCATTTCCAAAGGCCATTAGATCATTTATATTGGCATTCCTATTTCTTCCAAATCTATGATCATACCCTATAATGATTTTCTTGGTCTTTAAATCATTGACCAAAATATCCCTGACAAATTGGGTGGCCGATAAGCGGGAGAACTGCTTGGTAAATGGGTGTATAATTAAATAATCTATACCTATGTCCTCAAAAATTTTAACCTTCTCATCTATAGTATTTAAAAGTCGAATAGAGACATCCTTTTGAAGGACCATTCTGGGATGGGGGAAAAAAGTAAGCACTGTAGATTTTAGTTCCAGTACTTTGGCATTATTTATGAGACGTTCCAATATTTTACGGTGGCCGATATGCACACCATCAAAAGTGCCGATAGTAATGGCAGTAGGGTGCGCTTTGTCGTAATTGGAGATGCTTTGAACTGTTATCACAAATTGGAATAATAAAAAAACTTATCTTTGAGTTTGTACAAAAACCCGCTTGATGGTTGTAAAATTACGTCTTGTTTTTTCAATATCCATATTTTTTCTTTGCTATTGCGGATTTGGGCAAACCAAATATTGGCAAAAAACCGATTCTAGAAGTAATCGGTCACATAGACAAATAGAATTGTTGGAGGTAAAACACGGCGCCACATATTCATTGCAAAAAGATGTTTTTGTCAATGAACTTATGTCTACCCATATTAATAAAGCTTCCAAAATAGTTAGTTTTCCCGATGAAGACGGCGAATTAATCCCCTTTGTTGTTCAGGAAGCCTCCGTACTTTCACCTGAGCTTTCCAAAAAATACCCACAAATAAAATCTTATATCGGTAAGGGTTTAAATAATGCCAATAATAGGGTTCGGTTTAGTGTTTCCCAGAATGGCATACAGAGCATGATCGTCTATGGGGACAGCAAAAGTGCCACTTTCATGCAGAAGATATCAAATACTGATGACGAGTATTTAGTGTACAGCAGGAAGGATGCGTATATGATGAATACCAATTTCATTTGTGAAACCCAATCGCTAATTGAAAAAGAAAAAGGACCCTCTGCCTTAAAATTGGTAGACGGCCAAGTCCTAAGAAAATTCAGGGTAGCCATTTCTGCCACGGGGGAATACACGGAGTTTCACGGAGGTACGGTACCAAATGCCCTGGCTGCCATAAATGCGACCGTTACGAGGATAAATGAAATTTTTGAAACCGATTTGGGAATCAGTTTGGAAATTGTTGCCAATACAGATCAGGTAATTTACACCGATAAGGAGACAGACCCCTATGGGTCAAATCTCAATTCAGAAGTACAGAACACCTTAACAACGGTTATAGGTCCTGAGAACTACGATGTAGGCCATTTGTTTCAAAAAGATGAAAATGGTGGAAATGCCGGCTTTATAGCCTCGGTATGCATAGATTCCCGTAAAGGTAGTGCCTATTCTTCGGCATTAATTCCACAAGGGGATATTTTTGATTTGGATTTTGTAGCCCACGAAATGGGACATCAATTTGGAGCAAACCACACATGGTCCTTTGAATCCGAAGGTACCTTGGTACAGGCAGAACCTGGAAGCGGAACAACGATAATGGGCTATGCCGGAATCTCCGGCAGCAATAATGTTGCCCTGAACGGAGACGACTATTTTCATTATTACAGTATTTTTCAAATCTTGGAATACATTAAAACTACCAGTTGCGGACAAGAAATTCCAATTTTAAACTCCCCTCCCACTATAGTTTCTTCCGGAAACTTTACTATTCCAAAATCTACCGCCTTTATGTTAACGGGGAATGCCTCGGATCTGGATATGGACGATATACTTACCTACAATTGGGAGCAGATCAATGATGGAATAGTTACCCACAATACCTTTGGGCCAACCAATCTTAGTGGTGCCAACTTTAGATCCCTAAAACCCACGGTAAAACCCTCCAGATATTTTCCAAGACTAAGCAGTATAGTAACGGGCAATCTTACCCAGACCAATCCCAATGTAAATACCACATGGGAAACGGTTTCCAATGTAGAAAGGGAACTGGATTTTGCACTTACGGTAAGGGACAATTCCTTAGGAGGAGGACAAGTAGCTTCGGACCTTGTTAAAGTAACTGTAATAAACAATGCAGGGCCATTTGTTGTAACCTCCCAATCTACCAATGAAATTTATACAGCAGGCACCAGACAAGAGGTTGTTTGGGATGTAGCCAATACCGATCAAGGCCCAGTGAATGCGCAAAAGGTAGACATCTTCTTTTCTGCCAATGGAGGCGCCTCCTTTCCCATAAAATTGGCCGATAGTGTACCAAATGATGGACAACAGGATATATTAATTCCAGGATTTGCCACACCTTCTGGCCGAATAATGGTAAGTGCACACGATAATATTTTTTTAGCGCTAAATTCCTCCAATTTTACTATTACCGCATCAGACATTGTATTGAATTTTGCCCAATTGGAACACGAGGTCTGTCAAGGCAACGATTTGATCGCGCCATTTACCTATCAAACATTTAATGATTTTTCTGAAGAGGCAACATTTTCTGCTACTGGAATGCCGCCAGGATTGTCCATAGATTTTTCGCCAATATCCGCGGTAGTGAACGACACGCTAGTGGACATTACCTTTTCCAATACCGATCTGGTAACTCCTGGAAATTACCCCATAACCATAGTGGCTACCTCGGCAACGAACACCAAGGAGGTTGTTATTGATGTAAAAATATTGGAAAACACATTTTCAGATGTTGTGTTACAGTTGCCCACTAACGGATCTACTAGTGCGCGTATTGCTTCCTTATTGGAATGGGAATCCAATACTTCCTTTACTTCCTTTGAGGTTGAGATTGCCGATGACGCCGCCTTTGCCAATATCATTGAGACGGCAAGTGTCATTTTCAACTCTTATATAACCACCAATTTGGTGGAGGAAACCACTTACTATTGGCGCGTTAAACCTAAAAATAGTTGTGGAGAGGGGACCTTTGGTCCCGCATTTAGCTTTACTACCTTAGAACTTAATTGTGCTTCGGAAGCAGCAAAGGATTTGCCACTGACCATATCGACAACCGGCGCACCTACAGTTACTTCTGTTATTACACTCTTGAACGACCTGCCTATTGCAGACGTAAATGTTAACTTGGACCTAACCCATACGTTTCTTGCGGATTTGGAAATAAGCCTGATTTCGCCCGCAGGTACCCGAGTAATCCTCGTTTCCAATTCCTGTGGAGGAAATCAGGATATAATGGCAACCTTTGACGATACGGGAAATAGCTTTATTTGTGGAACAAACCCGGCAATTCAAGGTATTGTTAGACCCCTTGGATCCCTGGGAGCGTTCAACGGGGAATCTACCTACGGGGATTGGATATTGGAAGTAAAAGACATAGCGGCATCGGATGGGGGAACAATAAATGCCTTTTCCTTGGATATCTGTGTAGAAGGTACCTTTAGGGTGGATGAGGATAAAGATGGCGTTTTTGATGATGGCGATGACCTATGCCTCAACACCCCATTGGGGGCTTTGGTGGACTTAAGCGGTTGTCCCGTTTATTTATTCCCAGTGGACAATTTTGAAGTGGAGATCAATAGTGAATCCTGTAGCAACCAAAATAATGGCTCTGTTCGCGTCGTAGCCAGTATAAATATGGATTACGAAGTTACACTCACTGGTACAGGAGTTAACAAGAGCAGTAATTTTACCAATTTCTATTTTGAGCAAGGCCTTGCGGCCGGAACTTATGAAATATGCATTATAGGTACGGAGGATGACAAAGTATACGAATCTTATTGTTTTCAGGTAATCGTTACCCAACCCCCTCCTTTGAGCGTGACCTCCAAACTTATTGCAGACGGAAATCAAACCCTATTGAATATGGAAGGAGGCAATTTGTACAATGTTGAATTAAATGGAATTGTAACTCAAACCAAATCTTCAAGTATTATATTGGACCTAAAAAAGGGAATTAACCAAGTTAAAGTAACTACCAATCTAGCTTGCCAAGGCGTATTTGAAGAACAATTGGTGCTCATTGACGAGCCTTTGGTATTCCCCAACCCATTTGAGGAGGAAGTTACACTGATGTTCAATAATGGCCCGGATAGCGTAAATACCAAAATTTTTAGTTATAATGGTCAGTTGATCAGAAATAAGGATTATACCCTCTCTAGCAATGAAATTAGGATTGATTTCTTGGGATTGCCATCAGGTATTTATATCCTTAAAGTAAAGGGAGAGGGGATAAATAGTACTTTTAAGGTTGTAAAGAAATAAGCGGATGAAACCAATAGCCATATTTTTATGTATTTTGGCCTTAGTGGGATGCGGAGGAAAAGATTCTCCAAAACCACCATTGTCGGCTCTTTTGGTCTTTCCTCAAAAAAACTCCGAATGCACAACGGGACAAGATGTAACTGGAACCAATACGTCATTGGTGGAGTTTAGGTGGCAAACTTCGGACCACACAGAATCCTATGAATTAAGGGCTACCAATTTGAACAGCAATACCACCCAAACCATTGTAGTGAAAAGTAGCTCGGCAAAATTACCAATTGTAAAGGGAGCCCCGTATTCTTGGTTGGTAATTTCCAAAAATACCAAAGTATCGGAAACGGCAAGAAGTGAAACCTGGCGATTTTATAACGCCGGTGTAGAAACCACCCACGCCCCTTTTCCTGCAGAAGTTATAGCACCCAAAACAGGGACCAACATATCAAAGGATCTTAACAACGAAGTTCTTTTGGATTGGGAAGGTGCGGATGTGGATAATGACCTAGAGGGATATGAGGTATATTTTTCAACAGAAAACCCACCAACCACATTGATTACTACCCTTACCTCAGGAAAATCGGATTTTAAGGTAAGTGTATTGGCAAATACGGTTTATTATTGGAGAATAGTGACCATGGACAGGGAAGGAAATACAGCTACGAACAGCGTTTCCGAATTCAAAGTACGCTAGGATGGCATATTAGCTGCCGTTAAATTCGTTCATTGTTCTGTTTACCCCGGACAATACGAAAGAACGGACTAGTTCTCTGATGCGCTCAAAGCGCTTTACCAATGCATCCCTTTCCTCTTGGCTCCATTCCCCTAGGACGTAATCTATTTGTTTACCTTTTCCAAAATCCGAACCAACACCAAAACGCAGTCTGTTGTAATTGGTGGTAAGTAAGTGCTCCTGAATATCCTTTAATCCATTATGGCCGCCATCACTTCCTTTTGTCTTTAACCGGATTGTTCCAAAAGAAAGATTAATATCATCTGTAACGATCAACAAATTTTCAATGGGAATATTTTCCTTTTCCATCCAATATTTTACAGCCTTCCCACTTCTGTTCATATAGGTAGACGGCTTTAGGCACAATATACTCCTACCCTTGACCTTGAATGTACCTACATCCCCCAACTTGGCAGTTTCAAAGTTAAAATCTTCTTCCCGCGAAAGGGAATCCAAAATTTTAAAACCAATGTTATGGCGGGTTTCGGAGTATTCTTCCCCAATATTTCCAAGACCTACAATTAAAAATTTCTTCATACTGTCCAATTCGTCCAACAATGACCCGTTCCCTTTAAAAAATGACTTAAAAATGTGGAACATTGTTCTCTTTTAGGAATTCATAAAAATACAAAAGCATCCCGCAGTTACGGGATGCTTTTTACAATTATTTTAGATAAAATCTATTCGTTACCACCTTCAGCTGGTGCTTCTGCAGTAGCTTCAGCTCCTTCTTCAGTTTCTTCATCCTCCTCTTCTGTCAAGACCGCATTACGTGCAGCTTTAACCTGAACAACAACAGTGTTTTCTGGGTGAAGGATAGTAAACTCATCTTTTAACAAGGTAGAAACGGCAATATTTCCACCAATTTTTAATTTAGAGATATCAATATCAAAGAAATCAGGCAAATTATCAGGCAAAGCCTTGATTGCAAGCTTTCTTTTTCTGAACAATAATCTACCACCATTTCTCACCCCAGGAGAATTACCCAACAACCTTACAGGAATGTCCATAGTAACTTCCTTATCCTTGAACAACTGATAAAAGTCTACATGTAAAATGCTATCGGTTACAGGGTGAAATTGTATATCCTGCATTACCGCATTGTACTTTTTACTGCCTTCCAATTCAACCACAACAGTATGTGCGTTTGGAGTGTACACTAAATCTTTGAACGATAGTTCCTCAGCTGAAAAGTGTAATGGTTTTTCCCCTCCGTAAATAACGCAAGGAACCTTTCCAGCATTACGTAAGGCCTTTGTTGCTTTTTTGCCTACGCTTTCTCTTTCTGATCCTTTAATTGTAATTGACTTCATTGTATGTATTAAATATTAATTAATTTACTCTCTTATTCTTGTTACTTACATCAGAAACTTGGAACTAATGGAAGTATTGTGATGTACTCTGTGCATAACATCGGCAAACAACTCTGCACAGCTTATTACCTTAATTTTTTTACTTTCCTTTTTAAGTGGGATGGAATCCGTTACAATTAGCTCCAATAATTTGGACTTTTCAATTTTCTCATAGGCATCCCCTGAAAGAAGTGCGTGGGTAGTAATTGCCCTAACGCTTAAGGCTCCCCGCTCCATCATTAAATCAGCTGCTTTCGTCAAAGTCCCGGCAGTATCTACCATATCATCTACCAAAACCACGTTTTTCCCTTGTACGTCGCCTATAAGTTCCATGTGTGAAATTACATTGGCTTGCGCCCTTTGTTTGTAACATATAACCACATCACAACTAAGCGCCTTCGAATAGGCATATGCTCTTTTGGAGCCACCCATATCCGGTGAGGCTATAGTCAGATTACCTAGATTAAGACTATTCAAATAGGGTAAAAACAAAGTGGAAGCGAACAAATGGTCCACCGGCTTTTCAAAAAAACCTTGTATTTGATCGGCATGCAGATCCATGGTAATAATTCGAGTAGCTCCTGCTGCTTCCAACATTTTGGCCACTAATTTAGCTGCAATTGGAACCCTTGGTTTGTCCTTTCTGTCCTGTCTGGCCCAACCGAAATAAGGCATTACCGCGGTTATGTGCCTTGCAGATGCCCTTTTGGCGGCATCCAACATCAACAACATTTCCATCAAGTTCTCCGAACTGGGATTGGTAGAACCAATAATAAATACGCGCATTCCGCGAATAGATTCTTCGAAGGAAGGCTGAAACTCTCCGTCACTATATCTAGAAAAAATAACATTGCCCAAGCTGGATCCAAAAGATTCCGCTATTTTTTCAGATAGCTTTGTACTTTGGGTACAGGTAAAAATTTTAGGCTCCGGTACTTGATATGGCATTGTTAACGTATTGTTTATTAGTTTATTGGAACTCCTTTTTATAAGGAGGTGCAAATTTAGAAATTAATTTGGGTTGCTATAGTATAAATGTTGTTATTTTTTTGCTGAATTAAAGAAAATATTCTTTAATTTTGCAGTCGCAATCAAAAATGCTCGAGTGGCGGAATTGGTAGACGCGCTGGATTCAAAATCCAGTTCTTCGGAGTGTGGGTTCGATTCCCACCTCGAGTACTTAAAGGCCTTGACAAAAATGTTGAGGCCTTTTTTATTTCCCAGGTACAACATAGGTACAACAATTTAACTGGAACTATTTCTGGATGATTTAATATGAATAATTTTTATTAGAAAAAAGTGACTCATAATCAAGTTGTCCCTAGTTCGAGCCCAAGCGACCATTTAATCACCTATCAGTTACAGTGATTTTATTGGAATTTTAGGCAATTCGGAAATAAGGTGGGGGTGCCGCCTACATTACGAAATCCAAAAATTTGACAACCATTTTGACCATTATACTTTTTTTTAGCTGTGGACCGATTTAAAAATCCAGGGAACATGGCTTATTGATCTTTCATTTAGAAAGTTGCCTTTCCACCCTATAAAATGAACTTTTACTAATTTTAGCCTTGATACATGCAATACCAATCGCTACATCCATATGGTCGTAAAGATGCTTGGCATAATGGTATTTTTCGATAGTTTCCCGTTTTGATCCAGTAGGCCTACCCAAAAGTTTATTACGTTGACGGGCATTGTTCAAGCCAACTTTTGTTCTCTCACTTATAAGATTACGTTCGAATTCGGCAACAGCTGCAAAAATTTGAAGTAAAAATTTACCGTTTGCAGAATTAGTATTGAATTCGGGTTCGCTAAGACTTTTAAAATGTACTCCAGATTCATTGAACCTGTCGATAAGTTGTACCATGTTTTTTAGGGAACGGAATACCCTATCATTTTTATAGGTCAAGATAGTATCCCCTTTTCTCATATACTTCAGCATTTCATTCAAGCCCTTTCTGTCGTCCCGAGTTCCACTTGCTATATCCGAATAGATTATTTCGCATCCGTTATTTTTCAACAGATCTATTTGAGATTCCAATTTTTGTTCCGAGGTGGAAACCCTTGCATATCCTATTACCATATTTAGTGCCGTAAAAGGTTAATTAACGAAACTAATAAAAAAGTCCAGAAATGGGACAATACCGTCCAAGATTTTCCGCTCTGTGAAAAGTGTCACGTAAATCGGCCGTTTTATGGGACTATTTTTATTCACGAAAAAACATTAATTTGGAAGTGTTAGAATAGTAGATATATGATAAATGATCATACAGCTACCTTTGGCGGTAATTAGAAATACTGCACATATGAAAAATTATCATCTATATTTCTACTTACTGCTAGTTCTTACAGCTTGCGCAGAGCCTAAAAATGTACAAATTTCTGGTGTATTCTACCCAGATTCTACAGATCACATATACATTTATGACCTTAACTATTTTACAAATAATGACGGAAATTTAATCATTGACTCTATAAACATTCAAGATGATAAATCCTTTTCTTATGCATTAAGGCAAGAACTGCCTAAGTTACTTTATCTATCTACAACAAAGGCAACTCCACCCATTGTTAAGTTCTTAAAGGATCATCCGGAAGCCTACTATTTTTCTTTTTGCAGTAATTATTATTCTAATGGTGTTTATTTATACACTGATCCAGGAAACTCCATTTCTATAAACTGGATTAAAAATGATTGGTCTAATGATTGGTCTAAAGATTCCATTATCTATGGAAGTACTAATGGTGACACTCAGCAATTCCTTAGAGACTTTTATGTAAAAGTCGGTAATGAAGAGTTTGATGAGGAATTAAGAATTGATGGAGGCTTCAAAAAGCTAAATCCGAAAGAAGCATTTGAATTGATACATTTAGCAAAAGAAAAAATGAAAATGTATGCATCCGATAAAATACCTCAAAATGCATCCACAAGATTTAAAAATTATATCGGAACTGAAATTGAATTAGGATCATTAAATCAGTTTCTCAACTGGTATGAATATGTGTATTCTGAAAATTTAGCAAAAGACTTTAAATCAAAAAGTTTACCTAAACTATATACGGATTGTTATGAGATTTCGATCTTGAAAAACTGGAACACTAATAGTATAGAATTTTACAAGTTTGTAGAGAAGTATATAACCTTCAAAATAAATTCGGAAAAAGGCTCTTTCAAGGAGTATTATGCATCGGAAGACTTGAAAACCCAGCAGGCTGCTAACATACCCTATGAAAACATAAGGAATTTGTACCTTAGTAAATACCGCAAGTAACGTATCCACCCCACGAACTACATCTTGCAAATTATAATAATTTTTTTGAATCGACCGATTAGCTGGTAATCCGGGCTTGCAACTGTAGTTTCTTGTAGTTCTGCAGATACAGGTCCCGTATACTTATATTTGATTTAAACTGTTTAAATCTAATTGAAACTCATAAGAAAGGTAGAACAATGTAGTGGAAGGAGCCACACCTGCTAAATATGTATGAAGGAAATGTTATTTATAATTATTGTCCCATAAACGAACCATTTTTGATACTGCACCAACTTTATTCATTCGCACTTTTATTGGCCGTTTTATAAGACTGCCCAAAATCAGATACTTAAATAAAAACACCAGTTTTTTTTTGGAATTACAGCCATTGTACCAAACTACTATACCATATTTACCCTACATCTAAAAAAATATCGGATAAGTTGTCATATTTTTAAAGCTCTTGTAACTAATATATTAGAGACAAGACATAAGTATGGGCAAAGAAATTGAAAACACCTTTCTAGATGCATTGGAACAAAATCAGCAAAAGCTTCTTAGAATTTGTTCTGTTTACGCCAAAGATGCCGAAGACACCAAAGATCTTTTCCAAGAGGTATTGATCCATATCTGGCAATCAATGCCGAATTTTAAGTCCAACTCCTTACTGTCTACCTGGATATTCCGCATTGCTCTTAATGTTTGTCTTCGTTTTCGTTCCAAGGATATCAAGAAGCAAAAGCGATTCCTTTATTTGGATGGTATAGCTATTACCAACCTTGCATCGGAAAAAGAAACTAATGAACAGAACGAACAACTGGCACAACTTAGAAATTGTATCAAAGAACTTAACGAGGTTGACAAGGCGGTCATTACGCTCTATTTGGAAGAACTGCCCTATAAAGAGATATCAGGCATATTGGGTCTAACGGAAAATACCGTTGCCGTTAAGGTAAAAAGAATTAAGAAGAAATTGTTGAACTGTATAAACCAGGCGTCATGATAGAAGATGAATTGATAAAGATTTGGCAGTCCTCCCCTAATCAGGAGCGGATAAAATTTGAGAAATCAAAATTGATGCTAGAACTGAAGTCGAGCTTAGATAGAATACAAAGATCATGGAAGTACATGATCATACGGGAGACAATAGCAGCTATTATAACCATTCCCGCATTTTTATTCATTACTTACCATGTACCCTTTACAATTTCGAAGATTGGATCGATTTGGGTAGTCATCGCGGTGATTTATATACTTATTCGATTAAAAAGTGCAAAAAAATATAAACCAACGGACTTTACAGAAACTTATATTGACTATTTATATAAAACCAAGGATTATCTAAATGCCCAAAAAAAGTTATTGGACACAGTACTTTATTGGTATATCCTACCCGTGTTTCCTGGTTTTATTCTAATCTTAATGGGATTTATCCACATTCCAGAAAAACGTAAAATAATTATTATTACTGCTTTAGCATTCGTAGTAATAGCCATCCTAGCTCACTTTTTGAATAAAAGAGCGGTCAAAAAAGAATTCGCCCCTAGATTAAAAAAAATTGACGAACTTATTCAAGTATTGGAGGAGTAAGGTCCATTGATAATATTTTTTTTATTCTTATAAACAAATCTAATATTCACTTGAAATGAAGAAACTAAGAGCACTTATAACCATTATAACTTTGTCATTATCGCTGACAGCATTTGGGCAAGATATAACCGGTCAATGGAACGGACTTCTACATATTCCAGGATCTCCATTAAGGTTGGCCATAAATATTACCAAAACAGCTAATGGTTTTACTTCTACCTTGGACAGTCCGGACCAAGGTGCCTTTGGTATTCCTGTAGATGCTACATCCTTTGAGAATACTACCTTAAAAATAACAGTGGCCAATCTGGGAATTCAATACACCGGGGAGTTTGCGGACGATACATTTAAAGGAATTTTTATACAGGGCGGAATGAGCCTGCCATTGGAATTTTCAAGGGATAAGATTGATAAAACTACCGCAAACAGGCCTCAAGAACCTAAGAAGCCATATCCATATTACACTGAAGATGTAAGTTTCCAAAATATCGAGGCAAACATAACTTTGGCTGGGACCTTAACCATGCCAAAAAAAGTGGGGAAGCATCCTGTGGTGGTTTTAATAACAGGAAGTGGCCCGCAAGATAGGAATGAAGAAATCGTAGGACATAGGCCCTTCCTCATTATATCTGATTATTTAACCAGAAATGGAATAGGTGTTTTGAGGTTTGACGACAGAGGTATTGGGCAATCTACCGGCGATTTTGCAAGTGCGACTTCTATCGATTTTGCGTCCGATGTAAGGAGCGCAGTAGCCTTCTTAAAAACCAGAAACGAAATCGATGTCACCAAAATCGGTTTGGTGGGTCATAGCGAGGGCGGGATGATTGCGCCCATGGTAGCTGCAGAATCTAAAGACATAGATTTTATTGTTTTATTGGCAGGGCCAGGAATCTCGGGAGGTAAGTTATTATCCTTACAAGGAAGATTAATTGAAAAAGCATCGGGGATATCCGAAGCAAAAATAAAAAAATCTGGTGAAATCAGGGACAAAATGATTGCCATGACCATAGCATCGGAAGACCTTCAAACATTAAAAGATGACTTAAGAACGTACCTGAAAGAGGAATTTCAGAATACGGCATCCAAGACATTGTTGCCTCAGGGAATAAGTGATGAGCAGTTTATTTCAATGCAGATAGATTTTATGGCCACCCCCTGGATGGTTTATTTTTTAAGACATGATCCTGCCCTTGTATTGGCAAAAGTGGACTGTGCAGTGTTAGCTGTAAATGGAGAGAAAGATTTACAAGTACCTCCCAAAGAGAATTTAATGGCAATAGATTATGCGTTGAAAAAACATGGAAATAGGAAGGTAACTGTGGTAGAGTTTCCCAATTTAAATCATTTATTTCAAGAATGCGAAACAGGCGCTCCCAGTGAGTATGGAACCATTGAGGAAACGTTTTCACCAGTAGCACTGGAAGAGATAGCCAATTGGATATTAAAACAGGTACAATAGTTGCCCTGCCATTAATGTTAATCAACATTTTCAACGCATGAGGAAAATATGTTAAAATGATCTCCATTGTTACATATTTCAAAAAAAGCACTAATTATTTGAATATTAATTCCCTAACCTTGTAGATGTTCAGGAAAAAAAAGAAGCAAACTGAAAAATTCAAAACATCATTTGGAAAATTAAAGAAAGATTCCTTTGACTTTAAATTAATCGATAACTACTTCAAGAATAAGGATAATTCCAATGCCTTTCAAGTTATATCAGACAAGACATGTAATGATTTGGATTTTGAAGAATTATTTATGTTTCTGGACAGGACAACTTCAAAGGTAGGTCAGCAGTACCTTTACAATAATCTCAGGACTATTGAGGTAGACCCTCAAAATACCGAAATAAATGAAGAGATTATCGGGGCACTCTCCAAAGATTCGGATTTGAGAGTTACAATTCAAAAAGAGTTAGAAAAGCTATCAAAATATGATGTTTACCGAATATCCACTCTTTTCCAAAAAGAGCATCCAAAGCCTCCAAAATGGTTCTTTGCAGTTAAATTATTGACATTTACGAGCTTATTGTCACTTATATTGCTCTTTTTTGATCCCAGATTCCTGTTAGTTTTAATTGGAGTGTTTGTGATTAATTTTGTAATCCATCTTTGGAACAAACAAAATTTATTGCAAATAATAGACTCCATCCCCCAGCTTTTGAGATTAAATAGTATTGCATCATACTTGCATACCATTGGAAAACTAAAAAAAATAGATCCAAATCTATCGGTATCCATAAAAGCTATAGGTCAAGTTAAAAATAGGATGTCCTTTTTGAAATTAGAGACGAAGCTTCAGGGAGAATTTGAATCCATAGCTTGGACATTTTTAGAGCTTTTCAAAATCTTATTCCTTTTAGAACCCTTATTGTTATTTGGAATTTTAAATAGATTAAATACGAAAAGGCAGGAAATGGCAAACATATTTGAGTTTGTTGGCCGCATAGATATGTTAATCTCAATAGCCTCTTTGAGAAAGGGGCTTGAAAATTTCTGTATCCCTGAAATCGATGATAACAACAAGAGCATCAAGGCCTTGGAAATATATCATCCCCTAATAGTAAATTGCATTACAAATAGCCTTGAAGTGTCCAAGAAATCGGTTCTCCTTACGGGTTCTAATATGGCCGGTAAAACGTCATTTATTCGAACGATCGGATTGAACCTAATTACAGGGTTGAGTATTAACACTTGCTTTGCTAAATCTTTTAGCTTTCCGCTGGCCAGAGTATTTTCTGCAATTAGGATAAGTGACGACCTTTTGAACGACAAAAGTTACTATTTCGAAGAAGTGCTAACAATTAAGGAAATGATTGCTGAAAGTGAAAATGGAATAACTAACTTTTTTCTTTTAGATGAAATTTTTAAAGGCACAAATACTGTGGAGCGGATTTCAGCAGGTAAGGCCGTTTTGTCATCTTTGTCGAAAAATGGAAATGTAGTTTTTGTTTCTACCCATGATATAGAGCTGACCGAGATGCTTTCAAAAGAATATGAATTGTTTCATTTTAGCGAAATGGTAAACGAAAAAACTGTAGATTTTGATTACAAACTCAGAGAAGGTAAACTAAGGAACAGAAACGCAATAAGGATATTGCAAATCAACGGCTATCCTGATGAAGTTGTTGAAGAAGCGATTGCCATATCAAAAGAGCTAGATAAAATCAGCAAACCACAGAAAGAATGAATTCATGTAAAAGAAAATAATGATTGATTTAAAAAAAACATTAAAGACAATGACTAAGATTCCATGTCGTGGGTATTGCCTTTCCCGAAAATACCAGAGAGAGCACAATATGAAAGACTGTAGACTGTACTTGATCTAGTTTTCCTTTACGATGGAGATTTTTTGGAGAAATAGAGTTTTTGGGATGTAATTCGAAATTCGGCAGGTTCCATGAATTGGCGGGCGATCCCTTTTACCGGTCTGACCTGGATTATCTTTTGATGTCCCTGTGTCTTTTTTCCTGTCCTGAGCGGTCTTTCCTGCCGGTTAGTTTAATCTTATAAAGGTCCTATAAAAAGAACCATTTTTGGTACAACACCAACTTTATTCTTTCGCTCTCTTTACGGGCGGTTTAAGGAACCTCTTGACCCCTTGGAGAATCTCAATAAATGCGATTAGATTATTGCTAATATTTTGTTTATGCTTTTGATATTTTAATTTGGAATTCCAAACGTTAATTTATTCAAGTGTAATTATCCCAACATTCCGATAATATAATCGGCTAAAATTATAAACGCAACCTTTACATATATTCTTCATCTTCACAGTATATGAATAAGGGTAATCTAAGTACGAATATATTTTAAAATACGTATGTTTTTTATTACAAAAATAATCTTAAATTTATATCAATATCGTTGACGCTTTTTTTATGATATCCGTCGGATATATTGAGATAGCATTACATTTGAGGCAGTAGAAAAATCTTAAAACTTTAATTAAATGCTTATGTACATATCATTGAAAAAATTAATGTTGATCTGTTTCTACATGGCCACTTTTGCCTGTAGTAACAATGATGACAATCAAGCCGTTGATGTTTTTAATTCAACTTGGAAGCTAGTCAGTGTTGAATCAAATAAAACAAAAATTAAAATTTCAGAATCAAGTTACTCAGATGAAACCTCTTATATGCTTAATTTTTTGAATTCTAGTTCCCTTCAGCTGAATACAGGAGTTAATATTGCTAAAGGTAAATACGTGATCAATGGAAATCAAATCAACATAAGTGATTACCACGAATATACAGAGGCGACAACGCTCGATGAGGAACAACAACAAATTGACAATTTACTTTTGGAACACCTCAATAAGGTAAACAAGTTCAGTTATTTTCAAAAAGAATTGATTTTGTCAGGAAGCGACTTTAAATTCACTTTTAGCAGGCAATAATAGACCAACATAATGAATAAACCATTTTTACCGATACTGCTCTGCTTTGTATTATCTAATTTGAGCATTAATGCTCAAATTAAGGGGGTAGGTACTCCAATCAGTTCAAAGTTGGGTTCAGCAAATACATCCAAAATTTTGAAGGAGGGGGTGACAATTATTGATATGCCTCAACTTGACAAGAAAAGATTAGACGAAATCAAGGCCAATAATGAAATTGATGGAACTCTATTTCAATTCGCGTATGGTTTTAACGTAAATATTAATGTTCAAAAGGAATCAACCAAAGATAGCCTTGAAAACGGAATTCTTTACCGCCTAAAAATCAGATCAACAAGTGCAAAATCCCTTAACGTCATCTTTGGAAATTATAAGCTCCCGGAAAGTGCAAACCTTTTTTTGTATGGAAATAATGCTGATTTATCGGACGGTGCATTTACTAAACAGAACAATAAAAAAAACAAGCAATTAGCAACTGAACCTATTAGGGGTGATGTTATGACTGTGGAATATTTTGAACCTTACGATGTAGAATTCTCAGAACCCTTGATTATCAATAAAATTTCACATGGTCTTTATGGTACGGAGGATGGTAATTACGGTGCCTCTGGTAATTGCCAAGTCGATATAAACTGCGCAGAAGGAAATGTCTGGCAAGATGAAAAGCGCTCAGTTGTAAAAATCATTATTAATGGTACCGGACTATGTTCAGGTGCACTTGTCAATAATACGAGCAATGATGGCACCCCATACATTCTTACTGCAAACCATTGTATTTGCAATCAAAATGAGGCACAAAATTCAGTATATATTTTCAACTATGAAAGCCCTACATGCAATGGCATTGATGGAAGTGTCACACAATCGGTTTCAAGTGCTGATTTACGTGCTACTAACGCCGCATCTGATTTTGCATTGTTAGAATTGTCATCTATTCCCCCTGCATCTTATAACGCTTTTTATGCGGGATGGGATAGACAAAACAATGCTACAACTGCAGGGGTTGGCATCCATCACCCTATGGGAGACGTAAAGAAAATATCAACTTATAACACTGCTCTTGCAAATTCTAATTGTATGAATTTCAATGGAAATGGTGGGTGTGGTACTGTTCTTTACCCCAATGCTAATTTTTGGAGGGTAAATTGGATTGCGACTGCAAATGGACATTCGGTTACTGAAGGTGGCTCATCGGGATCTCCGCTTTTTAATAATCAGTCAAGAATAGTAGGTCAACTTTATGGTGCTGGTACTTGCAACAATTCAAATTGTGAAAATCCGAATACAGACACAGCTAATTTCGGCAAATTATTTAGTTCATGGACCGGTCCAAACAATGCGAGCAGATTAAGCTTTTGGTTGGATCCGAACAATACAGGGGCCAATACAGTAAATGGTATGTATCTTTGTACGAGGAATACTTCAATTTCTGGTCCCAATCTTCTCTGCTCGACTGCAACATCATATTCAGTTACGGGTTTGCCTCCAGGATCAACTATTTCATGGACAACTAGTGGTAATGTTTTAAGAAACTCAGCACAAGGCTCCAATCCTTGTAATTTTTCCGCAAATGGAAGCGGTAGTGGTTGGATTCGGGCCACAATTACTAATGTTGGTTCTTGTATTCCGGGATTTGTAACAAAAAATATTCAAGTAGGAACTCCTTCTGCCAGTAATATCATAATGTGGAACGATACTCAAGTAAGTTATCCATATAACACCACACCAGCCAACACACCCGTAGTATTCCAAGTTGGTTATCCACCAGGAGACCGTTGTGCCATTTTGGATGTGCAATGGGACATTTCCTCAAGTCATTCTATTTTCACCGGGCCAATGCCATGTACACCAGACAACAATTCCAACAAGTATATTGTTTTCGACTCCCCGGGTACTGTCTATGTAAAGTCCAAGATCAAGAACTCCTGTGGATGGAGTAGTTGGAGTGCTGCAACTGTGATGAATGTTACCTCTGGCAGCTATATGTATTCCGTTTATCCGAACCCATCTTCTGGGGAGTTTTTCATTGCCCCTGCTCAAAGCGTCCAAAAAGTATCACTTATTGGACAGCCAGTCATCTCATCAAACGGTTTGGAAATCGAAATTTATGACCTGAACGGCCAACGGGTAATGTCAAGAACTTTTCAAAATTACGATGAACCACCAAAAGTGGATGCAACCATTTTAGGTAAAGGAATGTATTTTATGAAGCTCGTTGGTCGTGAGGTAGATGAGACGCATACTATTATTATCGAATAGAGATTTTGCCCAAAAAACAATTTTTTTTATTCTGAGACGACCAAAATTGCCTCTTTTTTACTAGTTCGATCGAGTACCCTAAAACCAACGATTTTTGGTACAACGCCAACTTTATGCATAGGTTCTTCTTAATTGTCGTTTAATGGGACGGGGTTACTAAGAAAAAAAAAGAAGTTACATTTTGAGATTTCAAGTCTATACCACACTTTTTGACAAGTAATAATATGAAGTGGTCATCATGTTGAAGCATTTTTCTAATTTTCGAAATAAAGTTGTCATGACTATAGCAATAATAACCTATTAACTTCTCAAACTGGATTATTTAAAAAAATGAAAAAGATATGATTTGAAATAGTATTGGCTGATCCATGAAACCAATACCGAAAATACTCAACTTTTATAAAATATCATCAACCATTTGCTTGCCAATAAAATATTTTAGGTCCTTGTAATTCGGATTCAATAAATTCTTACTTTTAAAATATAAAATCCTTACAACAATGCGGACAATATAGATATCTTCTGGCAGCTTGCCCACGGGTGGATAGAGCCAACTCCGAATTTCCGCATACCATTCCTAACTATTTATCCGATTACCTTAAATTTTGTAACATTTCGCATACACTGATGTCCTGCGTTCAGAGGACTGAAATCGGAATAAAGTGCGATGTTTATTAAAATTATAATCTTATGAAAAACAAGCTCTTATTTTATCTATTAACGACACTTACAATTTACGGTTGCAGCAAAGACGACCAGCAGGTCGATGATCCTCAAATAGCCATTTTGGGCAAGTGGGAGCTTACTCATTCGGGCACTGGCAACAATGCACCAGCTGTTGAGAGCATAGGTTATGAAGAATATATGAGCGACAGTATTTTCCGCTTTTACAACTATGCACAACAACAGTTTTACACTGATAAGTTTTGGCTTAATGATTCTCTCTTAATAAAATCATTCTCCTATATCGATGTGGTTGATAGCGATACCATATTGCTAGTAGAACCGTATAAATATGAATTTATTAATAGAAATAAGCTAATACTTTATTTCCAGTATCCTGCAATTCAAACAACATTTATCTATAAACGTATAAAGTAAAAATCATGAAAATAAAAATTACATTCTTATTAACTTTGTTTAATTTAATTTTTGGTATCGCGCAGAACATGACTGGGGATGCCATCATTAGCAAAAATGAAAAAGGTATAGTCAACTCAGTCGAGTTTTCAGATGTTATTGATAAGACCCAAATACCCTCCTCAGGACCGGAATTCTTTGAAAAATATCTAGAAATTGAGGTAAACGACGAATTTCGTGTAGTTCAGCACACATCCAAAAGAAAGGAACTTGTACACGATCACTTCGACCAATATTACAAAGGTATAAAGGTAGATGGTGCCGGATACAATCTACACTATAGAGATGGACAGTTATTCTTTGCCAATGGCAATTATATAAAAGTCGATGAAACAAGGCCTACCCCTTCAATAAGTCTAGAAGAAGCTAAAGTATTATTTCTGAACTATAAGGGTATCGAGAATGATAAAGTACTCAATGTGATATCCGAACTGATAATCAAGGAAATTGTAGCTTCCGACGCAAAAAATACATCTTCCCGAACCGCACTGGTCTATCGTATCTATCTGGAATCGGACCATCAAAACAACAACGAGGTCGGTTACGTTGATGTGCATTCTGGCAAAGTGGTCATGACCGAACCCCGCCTAACTGATTTAGCGGGTACTTTTGCCACACGTTATAGCGGCTCTGAATCAGCCGATACACAGCCGGTTACCGGCGGGCATCGTTTGTTCGATAATACCCGAGGGGCAACTATACATACTAGAAACCTTCAAAACAATAGCATAGTACTTTCAACAGCCATAGACCTTGTTGACAACAACAACAACTGGACTTCTACCGAATATGCTGCCAGTAATAATAATATGGGATTGGATGTACATTGGGGCCTTCAGAAAATATACGATCGCCTAAACACGGTGCATGGCATAAACAGTTTCAATGATTCGGGTCAGGCAATTAATGCTTATTTTAGGTATGGCACCAATACTGAAAATGCTTTTTGGGACCAAACTGCAAATGTCCTTTTGTTTGGCCAAGGTGCCACAAAATTTAAACCCCTTGCAAGTCTTGATGTGGTGGCCCATGAATTCGGTCACGGGATTACGGATTTTCAAATTGGTTGGGGAGGTACTTTTGATCAAAATGCCTTTAATGAGGGCATGAGCGATATTTGGGCTGCGATTATGGAGCAAAGGATAAAACCAAATAGTGTGTGGAAAATAGGCGAACAAGTGACTAATAACAAACCACACCTAAGAAATATTCAATTTACCAACGATGCCAATTCACTTTCAAAAATTGCAGACACGTTTGGTAGCCCCCAATATAATACTGCTACTAATACAAATATAAATGACTTCTATATCAGAAGTGGTGTGTTCTCCCATTGGTTTTACATACTTGTCAATGGTGAAAGTGGCACCAATGATTTAGGCACTACCTATGCCGTTAGTGGTATCGGTATGAACCCTGCCGAGGAACTGATCGTTGAAGCAGTATTTAACAATTACTTAGACAATACCACTACCTATGCTGCCATCAGAACGGCCATGATCAATGCGGCAACGACCATTTTCTGTGCGAACTCCCCGGAGGTCAGGTCAGTTATGGACGCATGGCACGCCGTTGGCGTAGGTGCCAAGTATACTGGAACCGCAGTAACCGTTTCCGGCCCTGCACAACTTTGTACAACAGGTACTTTCAGTGTGAACGCTCCAGCAGGTACGACCACAACATGGTCGGTATCCCCTAGTTCCGCTGCAACCTTCCCCACAGGTTCTGGGACCTCTAAGATATTTACAAGGAACGGGACGTACACAGGAAGCGCAACAATAACAGCGAACGTCACCTATAATGCCAGTGGATGTACAAGCACCATTTCAAGTACGGTGACCGTCGGTGCGGCAATTTCATATACCTGGTCCAGAATAGACACATATGGGTCTTTACAGGTGAATGTTTCTGGCGGGCAATCCCCCTGGAACTGGTATTTATACGGCACCACATTAATAGCCACGACCTATTCACCCAATGCAACCATAAATTTTGGTTGTAATCCTGGTTCTTTAGAGGTTAGATCAACCACAAGTTGTGGACTTGGGTCTTATACCGATATAATTTATAACTCGTGCACTTCGCCCTATATGCTTACTGTTTATCCTAATCCGGCCACTACCCAAATATCGGTTTCGGAAGTGTCACAGGAAGCCGAACTATCCCGAAGTGCTGAAATCACAGAATCGTTGACCACATTGAGAAATGAAAATCTATTGGATGGCGCAGAGCTTATTTTAATGGATTTCAGCGGTCAAATATTGTTCAGAAAGACCAACTCATTAAAGAATACTGAAACAGTCGATCTAGATGTTTCTTCTTATGATAAGGGAATCTATTTCTTAAAAATTATAGGAAAGAATTTGGACGAAACCCATAAAATCATGATTCAATAAAAAGATTCAAATCGGTAAGCAGGCGTTGAAAGTGCGATCCTAGTACAATCACCACACGAAACGCCTTTTAACGAGAGTACTGAAAATGTCCTTATTAAAAGGAATCAATGAGTAAAAAGGAGTAAAGGCCATAGTGCTTTTACTCCTTTTTTGTATCCCGGAAATGGACCATTTTATAGACTACATATAGCCTCTAAAGTTCAAATAAACATATTTCAACTTAATTGGACTTAGTTTGTTTATTCCAACTATTTAATGTATTTCTCCGCTGCATAATTATAAAGTTTATTTTTCCATACCTATCTCTAAACTTTCTGAAAGTTTACTGAATCATCATTTTTAAGAATGTTTATGGGTCCTTTAATTTACATTTAGCGTCTAGAAAAAGCCAGTTGGCAAACAAACGATAACCGTCCATCCATGCGTTGGTGCTTTTTATTAGAAAAATTGGAGAGTTTGGACGTGGGAAAATTCCCGATTTTACAATCCTCCCGAACGGGTCCGGTATTAACAATGGTCGGAACAGAGTTCTTGATTCTACTCTCGAACTTATTAAAAACCATTAGATTTTGATTTAATCGATAGAATTCCCCGATGCTCTGCGTCGGAGGTATTGGAGGAAAGTTTGAAAACGGATGGTTTTCGTAAATGGTTAAAACTTTCTTCCGCTGGATACCTCGTGCACTCTGCCCCGAGGTAGTTCATTAATCGTATTTCAGCTTGTCCCGTAAAAAGAACCACTTTTGGTACTACACCAACTTTATTCATTCGCACTTTTATTGCCCGTTTAATGCCACTGACTATCCGATCTATAACATAAACATCGCCAGCAATATGATTTTTTTTCCTCAGGGAACTATTGCCAAGTTTTGGAAGCATTTTTTTGTGCCTATTCGGAATTGGCATATATTGACTAGAACAATAGAGTTTATAATTACGGATTGAATAAAAAATTCTTAACTGCTAGCAAAGAGGCTTGTCTAGCTAGTATATGAATAATGCTCGAAATCGTTGATTCCTTAGCAATGCCCTGGGGCTTGCTTCTAGAATTATTTAACATTCGCGCCAATTTTTGGCCTTAATACTCTTATAAGGGAAAAGTATAAAATTTTCCAGGTACCTTTCATTTAACCTAAATTTTTGTTCAAGGGTATGAATGGGTGTACTTTAAAATAAATGCTTGTTTGTAAGTATTGAAAATAAAAAAATAGTAATTTAATAGTGATATATTGATATGCAAGGAAATGACTTTCAGGGAATTTTACAACTCGATCTTAAATTCTTCGGTAGTCTCATACGAAGACTTGCCATATCCTGTGGAAAAAATTCATTTTAAAAAAGGCTCAATTATAACCGATTACGGACAAATTGAAAATGCGGTGTATTTTTTGAATACAGGCATCGTTGAAATGACCGTTAAAAGCTATGTATCGGAAAAAATGATAGACTTCTTTTTCGAAAAGCAAATGTTCACTTCGCTTACCTCGTTTTTGACCCAGCGTCCATCGGATGTTCAAATGACTGCCTTAACAGACTGTGTGGCGGAAATGATTTCATGGGAAGATCTTATGGCCGCCTATGACAGTTCATTGGACGCCAATAAACTGGGAAGGATCGTCATAGAGCAGGCCTATTTGAACAAGGCGCAACGTGAAAAGGATTTTTTGGCCAAAACTGCGGAGGAACGCTATGCCGAAATGTTCCGTACGCATGCAAAATACATCTCCAACATTCCAGTCAATAAAATTGCCAAATATTTAGGGATACACCCTGAAAGTCTTAGTAGGATCCGAAGTAAAATGAATTCCTAACATAGGTCAAGGCCAATTTTTAGTTTAAGTTTTTTAGCGCATTTATTTTTGTGGTCTAAATTTTAAACTAAAGATCATGGAAAATTTCATTTCACAATTACCAACACCAATCGATTTAATATTCGACCCAATCTCCTATATAGTTTTCACTATGTACGGGGCATTAATGTTATGGGAAGCACTATTTCCGGCAAGGGAGCTTCCCAAAATAAGGTTTTGGAAGTTAAAAGGAATGCTTGCGTTTGCCTTCTTCTTTTTCCTGTCCTCCTACCTGCCCATTTTATGGGACAGCCATTTGGCCAATTACCAAGTATTCGACCTGACCGGCCTCGGAGCTTTCTGGGGCGCCATTGTTGGCATCCTAATTTATGAACTTGGGCTGTACGTTTGGCATAGGACCATGCACAACAGCGATACGTTATGGAAAGTGTTCCACCAAATGCACCATAGTGCGGAGCGGGTGGACAGTTATGGTGCTTTCTATTTCAGCCCTATGGACATGATCGGGTTTACTTTCTTGTCCAGCCTTTCCTTGGTAGTGATTGCGGGGTTCACTCCTGAGGCGACCACCTTGTTTATTCTTGGCACTACCTTTCTATCCATATTTCAGCATAGCAACATACGAACACCGCTTTGGCTGGGATATATTATCCAAAGACCTGAGGCACATGCAGTACACCATGCAAGGGGAATACATGCCTTTAATTATTCTGACATTCCTGTATTTGATATGCTGTTCGGGACATTTCTAAATCCAAAACATTATGAATATGAAGCGGGGTTCTATAATGGGGCCTCCGAAAAAGTGAAGGAGATGCTTCTGTTCAAGGACATATCGGAAGCCCAAAAAGTATCGCAGCAAAAGGAAAAATATGTCCAAAATTAAGAATCGGTACGGGTTGGCGTGGAGCCGCCCCGCAGGAAGGATAAGTTGTCCTTACCACAAAAGGAAGTTACTCAACTAATGTAATGGTTCATTATAACAAATTCACAAACATTAAATTTTAACATCATGAAAAAGATATCGATTAGTTTAGTTTTAATGGGCATGACCAGTTTTGGATTCGCCCAAAATTCGTACTCTAAATTTGATTATTCCCTACTGGAGAACTTGGGTAAATTAGACGCAAATTATGAATACATTGAGGAAGTCCAGAACGATCTTACTCCCAATCAGGTCAAGTATCTTGAAAATTTGGTCTGTTTTTGGGACGTGAGCGAATTGGAGAAATACGAAGGTCTTATGCAACCAATCGAGGTTACATATAGGTCGGTGCATGGCTATATTGTTGCCACCTATGATAGGAGGGGTAAAATCTTGACCGCGAAGGAGCATTTTAAGGACATTACCTTGCCTCAAAAGGTCAGTGTTTCGATTGCAATAAAATACCCGGATTGGACACGTTTAAAAACTAGATACTCCCTAAGTTACAATAGGTTCCTCGGTACCAAAAAACACTTTAAGGTACAAATTGGGAAGGATGGCCAAAAAAAGTGGTTAAAAATTGATCCATCCGGGAAGATATCCTAAACATTGTAAATAAGATTCGTTTTAATGGGAAGTTGGTGAGCGCATCGCCAACTTCTCCTTTTTGAATTGACCTTTAATCTGGGAAAAGGGAATTTTTATTTATCCTATTACCTGTCAACAATACAAAATTTAGAATTTTGATTTCCCAATTCGGTCAACGCCTTATGAAATTAAAAGGGTAATCATGGGTAATAATGTCTGCTTTCAGCGGAGTGCAAAGGTAGTTTAGGCAGCATTGAAACAAATGAAGATACTTAAGTTGAAATAGAAAGTAACACAAACGAACCTTTTTTGAAACCTTATTTTTTATTACAAAAGCTTAAATTGGTAGTACCACTATTATATAAATATGCTTACATGATATAATCCTATAATGTTAGCGGTCAGGCAAAAAACACGACATAAGAAAAAAGAAATGACACCAAAAGAAACATTATAAAAATGGATTGAGGCATTTAACAAGGCAGATTTAGAAACTATTTCAGACTTGTACGCTGACAATGCAATCAACCACCAAGTTACAAACGAACCTGTTGAAGGAAAAGCTGCGAGAACGTAAATGGTTGCAGACGAATTTGTAACGGCCGAAATGACCTGTATTCCCGAAAATAATACTTGAAGACGGAGAATTGGCAATTTTAGAATGGAAGGATCCAAACAGATTTCGGGGTGAGGATTTTTCCAAATTAAAAACGTTAAATTGGTTTTCAACTTGGATATTGGGATAAATTGTTGTTTTTGAAACTATACAATTTACCTATTGACTAAAAATCAATTATTATATGCCAAATCAAAATTTTAAAATAGAAGCTTACACAGATAACGACAGGGAATATATTCTCAACGTTTGGGAAAAGTCCGTATTGGCGACCCACGACTTCCTAAAATCGACTGACTTTATAGAAATCAAAGCGCTCGTACAGACAATTAACTTTAACGATTTGGAAGTTTATTGTCTCAGACAAAAAAGTGAAGTGGCAGGATTCATAGGAGTAGCTGAACGGAAAATAGGATGCTTTTCTTATCGCCTGAATATATCGGAAAAGGTCTTGCGAGAAAGTTAATGGACTTTGCTCTTTTGGAATTAAAAGCCGACAAAGTGGACGTAAACGAGCAAAACACAAATGCGGTTAAATTTTACGAAAAACTTGAATTTAAGACCTATGAACGAACAGAAAAAGATGCCCAAGGAAAAGAATATCCCTTACTGAGAATGAAACTTGAAATAACAGAAAATTATAAACAGAATAAGGCCCGAACCACTTACCTCGGCTCTATCAAATGCGGACTGACTTCTTAAAAATAAAGAGATTACATCAAAAAACTTTACGGTAGGCGGACAAGAAAGTGCCTCCGAAATCCCGCATTTGCGATAGCCTAGGTATAAGTGGCAGGCGGGTACGGTAAACAAACACCATAACAGATGACACGACTAACACGATTGACAAATATTTTGCTACACTTGCAGTCAAGACGAGTGGTAACTGCACAAGAAATTGTCGACAAGTTTAATATTGCCCAAAGAACCGTTTATCGGGACATCAGGGCATTGGAAGAAGCAGGCGTTCCCATAATAGGTGAAGCAGGCAAAGGCTACTCTTTGGCCGACGGCTACCGAATTCCGCCTGTAATGTTTACCCAACAGGAAATAAACGCATTGCTGACCGCACAGAAATACTTTCAGAAAAATGCTGACAAGTCCGCATACAACGACCTTGTAAACGTTGTAACTAAAATAAAAGCTATCATTCGCTATTCGGAAAAAGGGAAGGCTGAAAAATTGGAAGAACGACTTTATATTTTTTCCAGCGAACCCACAAACGAAACCAACTTTCTCTCAGCCATTCAGTTAGCAATAACAAATTGTTGGGTGATAAAAATCAAGTATCACACAATATATTCTGATACCGTTTCTGATAGATTTGTTGAACCATTGGCGGTTTACTTTACCAAAGGAAATTGGATAATGGTTGCGTTTTGCCGATTAAGAAAAGACTTGCGGGAATTTCGCATAGACAGGATTTTGAACCTGATAACCACAACAGACGTCTTTCCAGACTGTCACTTTTCATTTGAAAATTATTTTATCACAAATTATGAAAAATAGTTAATCCCTACTGACATACCCTTGTCATAAGCCGTTCCTAAATTTACAGAAAAAATAATCAAATGCAAAGGACAACATTCATAACAGGAGCTATCGTGGCTTTGACAATTTGCAGCACAGCTTGCAACAACAGTAGTAATCAAACATCAAAATCAAAAAATAAAATGGAAAAACAAGAAACAAGTGTGGTATTTCCCACAGCGGACAAATGGGTAAAAAGCCCTTTACGAAATCTTGTCAAATTGGAACTAAACGCACCAACAAATGAGGTTTGGGCTTTGGTGGGCGACCCATCCAATATGCCCAAATTCAGTGAAGGACTTGAGAAAGTGGAAACGGTATTTGACAACACAGGAAAGTGCACAGGCTATACGTGCTTTTTCAAGCCAATGTCAGGCGAAGATGAAGGCATTGTCCATCACACAACCATTGCCTGGCACGAAGAAAACAAAGGATGGGCATCAATTGACCTGGAAGATAACCCGTTTGGAATGTTGCAGTCCCTTTCCCTTATGACGCTTGAACCCTATGGCGTACAGACAATTTTTGTTTGGCAATTTCATTTTAATTGTGAAAACGAAGATATGCTCAACTTCAATACGGACGGATACAAAAATGCACTTGACGACATTTCCCAACGCCTTATCAAACGATTTGGTGGAAGGCAATTGGAAAACTACGTTAAGGGCGGATAAAATTTGAAAACGGTTAGTTGATAAAAAGTATCTGCTTTAAAAATTTCCCTTGACTCAGGATTTTTATTCTGGGGTAACAAATCAAAAACCAAGCACTTGCACGGGCGACAGACTACCCGTTGAAACCGTATCCTGGAAAATTATGTGCTTTTTTTGTAATAAACCATCAATTGAAACTGGGCCAAATCCTTTCTATATAGTCCAGACAGAAAATGAGGATTATTGGAAAAACAAAAATACCATAAGTATCGATGGTTATGAAACCAAAATTGGATAGGGCGGCCAAAGTATACCACCCACAGCGGATGAAAGCGAGCAGTTTATACGAAGTGCTTAAAATCGATTCATTCTTGTGTTAAAATTAATGATTATTCCTTTGTTTTGGAAGGTACCGTAAAATCAACGATTTTTGGGACTAAACCAACTTTATTCATTCGCTATTTTATGGGCCATTATACGGGTCTATCCTTCAAGAAAAAAATCAATCATCAGGAAATTTTGAGTTTATACCCCACTCCATGAACGGTTACAAAATTGATGGAATCGTCATCTTGAAATTTTTTTCTGATTTTTGAAATAAAAGTGTCCAGGCTACGGCCGACAAATACTCCGTTATCCTCCCAGACTTCTTTAATGAGCAAGTCGCGCTTTATGATCTGATTCGGTTTTTCACTGAATATTGAAATCAATTCGCACTCCTTTGCCGTAAGTTCAATTGTGATGTTCCCCTTGACCAATTTGTTCTGCTCTTTGTAGAATCGGTAGTTTCCAATTTTCGAAAACCGGGACACGGCTACCTTCGAAGCATTGTGTTTCCCGTTCTTCCAATAGAGCAGTCCACATCCTACAAATCCAATTAACACCAGTGGGAGTAATGAATAATCCCTATCCAGTTTTAAAATGGTGCGCTCCCCTGTAAAATGGATTTTTATTTTATAATAATCGAACGGTAAGTTTCTGCCAATACATGTTATTATGCTCTCCTCTATATAACTTTTGATTTCATAGCTATGGGCAACCTCGCCACTAACGTTTTCGATAACTTCAACAATATAACTATTGGGCAGATCGGCATCGACCAAACTTTGTCCTAAAATGCTCATAAGGCTACCTGGCTCGATTTGAACCTTGTTTTGAAAAGACAGTTCAAAGGTATTCTCATCCAGTTCCATTACGGGCATTATCAGAGAAGTGGAGTCACCCACTGATAACAATAATTTATTTCCGGAATCTCTAAGTGCAATTTTCGCCCTTTGTGAGAAATTGTCGTTCTCCTCAAAACCAATATACCCCAATAGGGTAAAGGAGATGAAAACCATTAAAACGATCGGAGTTAAAAACCTTTCTTTTTTCATGTCGCTTGTTTTGGGAGCAATTCAGTAAAAAGTTACAACTTTTTACACTTGTTTGACATTTATTTGACAGGAATTGAGATGTGTACCCATAATTTTGAATGAAATTAATCATTTATGAAAATGCACCTAAAATTATTGACTTTGTACTTGATGTTTATTTTTTGCACTTCCTGTAAGGGCCAAAATAAAACAGAACTTCCAAAAGATACCATACAGTCCGAAAATGAACTGGTAAACACTACCTACGGGCCTAATGACATCAACGAACCTAACAGCATTACACGTGCGATTATACAAGACCGAAAGGGCATCATTTGGATTGCTTCATGGCAGGGTGTTCTTCGATACGACGGAATAAAATTTACCAATATGACAAGTGAAGTGAGTTCGGCCCGCTTCTTTTCAGCTGTAGAAGATAGTAAAGGCAACCTATGGTTCGGCTCGATTGGCTCAGGTGTATATCGTTACGATGGAAAATCCTTTCGAAATTTTACGACCAAAGACGGGCTTCCCAATAATGAGATCGTTTGTATCTATGAAGATAAAATTGGCAATATTTGGTTCGGTGCCAATGGAGGGGCAAGCCGTTACGATGGAATATCCTTTCGAAATTATATGATGGACGGAGATTCTATCATGGAAGACACAACTGGGAAATCGGTTCCAGATTTTACCCGCCCCCCTTATGAAGTTAATTCAATTATTGAAGACAAAACAGGTAAGTTTTGGTTTGGCACTAGAGGTAATACCTTCATTTATGATGGAAAAGCATTTACAACAGCAACCCATAACGGCCAACCTTTTAAGAATGTTCGAACCATAACCGAAGATAAAAAGGGTACTATCTGGCTAGGAGGCGCGGATGGTCTTTGGCGCTATGACAGCAGTTCATTTGCCAACATCACCCAAGATTTTGTAGGGTATATCTATGAGGATAAAAAAGGCAACATTTGGACTAGTTCACAAACTGCTCAGGGTTGGATGCTTTCCCGTTATGATGAAAGCTCCTTATCAAATAAAGAACCGATTGTAAAGGAAATAAAGTCCGACTATGAAAGCAACAAAAGAATGATTTTTGGGATTTTAGAAGATTTTGATGGAAATATTTTGTTTGGCTCTTTAGATGGAATGTATCGTTATGATGGAAATACTATTTCCGACTTGAAAAAGTAAGTGGGCTAGGGATGATTTGTGTTGATCATAATCTTAAGATAGAATTATGATCATTCCTGATTAAAAAGATAAAATATACTAATGAGAAAAATGGGTGTAGGTCATAGCCCCACAAAGCTAAACTACGCCCCAGAACATTGTGGGCAATAATAACAAATTCCAAAAAAATGAAAAAAATCCAATTCATAATTATTTTGATTCTAGCAGGTTTGCAACTTCACGGTCAGGACATAGATTACCCCTATCCTTCTTTTAGCCCAAAAGGTAACATTTCCCAAATTGTTGGGAATACGCTAATAAGTGTTGAATACGAAAGACCTTCCGCCCGTAAAAGGCTGATTTATGGGGGACTTGTACCTTGGAATAAAGTATGGCGGACTGGTGCGGGCAATTGTACCAAAATTGCATTTGATAAAGAAGTAACAATTGGAGGACAAAAAGTTCCTGCTGGAAATTACTCGCTTTTCACCATACCGAACCCGAATGAATGGGTCGTAATACTCAACAAAGACACTACTCTATATGGGAGCTACAACTACAATTCTAAGAATGATGTTACACGATTTACAGCCGTGCCAGTAGAATCTAATCGGTATTATGAAACTTTGAATTTCGACATTGAATTAAATCAACACAACGCTAAAATGTACGTTTCTTGGGCCAATACCCAAATCAAATTTGATATTGAAACATCGACCAATGAAAAAATGGAGAAATTAATTCGAGAAGAATTATTGACCGGTATAAATCAAAAATCCAATACTTATGCGGGAGCTGCCTCTTATTTAGTCTTTAGGGAAATGGATTATGAAAATGCCCTGAAACTTGCAGAAAAAGCAATTGAACTTGACAAGAATAACGAGTGGGTCTACGGAATAAAAATTGATATTTACGAGAGACTAAAACTTTACGACAACGCAATTACGGAAATCAACCGAGAGCTTGAAATCTTAAATAAGAACAAAGAAAACCGCTCGGAAGAGATAAAAAAATTGGAATCGGAATATAAAAGATTAACCAAACTGCGAGAATAACTGAGAATAATAAAACATCCTATGATGAAAAGCCCTAGTCCAGTTCTCTAAAGTTAATGTGGTAATGAGTTTGATAAAACGTACCATTCTTGAGATTATAATACAATTTTAGAAGCTTGTTGAACTGAAAAACAATTATCCGTTCCACAACCGAAGAGCCAAGTTTTAATTTCGAACATATTCGATTTTTAACCAGTGCTTATAGATGGCGTTCAAAATCCTGTCTCTGACCTAATATGCGGACAACAAAAATGCCCTTTTCCGTTGGTTCGTAAAAAATTGTATGGGCTTTGTAATTGTATCTTTTTAGGAGCGGTGCATATTCGGCGGCACTTCTGCCAAGATCTGGTTTATCCGCTAAAGATCGAAAACATTGAACGAACCCGGCAAGATAATCCCGTGTCTGGTTTTCCCCCCAAATTTCCAATGTATAATCCGTTATATCATCAAGGTCTTTGTCCGCCCTTAAGGATAGAGCATATCTATGCATTCTGTTTTCCTTGCGTTTTGTCGGTTCGACGATTAATTGCGGCTTTCATAATCTCGTCAACGGTTCTGACCTTGGGGCTTACACCGCTATCATAGCCCGCCTGTATAGCTGCTTTTGTAATTAAAAATTCCCTATTGCGTTCCTCGTCCAAACGTATTAGATGCCGCATATATTCGCTATCGTTGGCGAAACCTCCATTTTCAATTTGCAGTTTGATCCATTGCTCTTGGGCTTCGGTAATGGTCAATGATTTTCGGACTGTAGCCATAATTTTATTCTTTTAAACATATATTACACGCAATATAGCATATTATCAGCGTATTTTTAAAAGAATTAGGTGATAATAATAAAAATCACTCCATTTTCAACCGACATTAGGTATTAAGGATAACTTTTACCAAGATGCGTCTCAAGCCCCATTACACTTTTTAGGAGGTATTTATGTAAATGAAGGTATTGGTAAAAACAATTAGCTCGATTAAACGAAACTTTTAATCGACCAATCATCCAACGCAATACTCTCAAGTTTGAACGTCAATAGGAATATCCAATCCCAAACTTATTTTGGCTTTCTTTAAGGAACCATACTTGTAAAATTAAAATGTTTTCCCAAGCTCCTGCGGAAGTCGCACAACCCTTCCACTACTTTCCTCCACATTCGAACACGCTTCGCCGGTTCACGTTGGAAGCCTTTCCGTTTCAGTTTTGCACGACACCCTCGGAGCCACGCAAAAGCACAAGCGGCAAAAAAACCGCTTGTACTTTTCTATCCCTGCCCACAAAAAAATGAAACACTTACCTATTCTTCCATCATTTTTATATAACAAATAAGACCAGATAAATTCGTCGTCTGTATCGATATGGCCCAGTATGGTTTTAAATGATTTTAAGAGTTAAATAATTGATTATTAGGTTGTTATATTCTATTTTGTTTGATTATATTTATCTTCAAAGAAGATAGCAAGTTGTATTCTAAGTAACTTAGAATTGTCTACTTCTGACGAAGTGTTTGCCTAAAAGGACAAAAAAATGGATCAACGGAAAAGAGGCCGAAAACGACTGGGAAACAAGAAACGGTACCATAACGTAATGCTCCGGTTCAACGATACCGAATATGAGA
>NZ_PIOB01000004.1 GCF_002909255.1 Arenibacter hampyeongensis | reverse complement strand
CTTATTTTTAGAATGTATGACAGCGTTTCGCAAATTTAATGATACAATACATTAATTAAAACCGATGCAATCTTATACATTCTAAAAACAAGGTGGTTAAAAACTATTATTTGTCATAATGCTTTACGTAGTCATCGACCATAATTTCGATATCGTCGTCTTCAATTGGGTGTCTTAATGGAAGTTGTTCATTAAGATATCTTTCGCTTTCAGGTTTTCTAGCTTCCCAACCTAGTTTAACACTATTAGGTTTAAAAAGGTCATATCCCCATCTTCCAAAAACATTGATTATAACACTATCTTTATAAATTTCTACGTAATTAACAATGTTTTGAATTTCGTTTTTGAACAATTCTAGGTCATCACTGAAGTGTTTAATCTCGGAACTTAAATCGTTTTTCAACATCTGCATTTCCTCATTGAGTTTATTATTATCCACTTTTAATTTTTTCGAATCCTCCTTAATTATTGTCAAATGTTGTTCATAATCTACCTTGGTAAATAATCCATCTAAAAATGTGGTTTGAAGTCTAACCCTTCTGTCATCTAATTGTTTTCCCCTGCGTTTATTAACATCGATTTGCGCTATATGGGAGGATATTTTTAATTGGGCTTGTTCTTTATACTGTACATCTCTGCTCTTTTTAGCATGCCTTTCAACCACTTTTTTAACCATTCGGAATAACCAAGGTCGGTTAATTGTATTCTTGCATTTTAAATCTTTACAAACGAAAGAATCCATCCTACCTGATGGTACTACCTTTTGATACATTGGATTTCCACAATGACATCTTATTCTACCCTCTACAATATTGGTATTTACCTTTGTTCTACTTCCAAATTTATTTCTACTATCCATTGAGTCATTGGCTTTTTGCCATAATTCTTCAGATACAATGGGTTCAACCTCTAAGATTAAATCATTATATTTTCTCTGGCCTTTATGAAAAGAATTTCTAATAATGCCACCTAATGTACCTGGGGGGAGTTTGCGATTGAATTGACTTTCAATCATAGCAGAAACACTTCGCATTCCCAATCCACTTGCAGTTAATTGAAATATTTTTTTAATAATTTTTGCTTCGCCTTTATTAATTTTTGGCGTTCCATCTTCTGCCTTATCCCAACCAATAATTTTATTGCCAAATGCCTTGTTATTCCTCGCTCTCGACATTTTACCTGATTTGATTCTAGCGGACAATAGGCGTGCTTCATTAGCGGCCATTGCACCCATTACTGAAATCATTATTCCAGCTTGGGCGGAACGCTGTCCATTTATTTCGAGTGTAGAAAGATTTAAATCCGCTATATGAATGCAGATTCCTTTTTCACTATACCTCTCAACTACATTTTGGATATCATTGTTTTTTCGTCCAAGTCTTGAAACCTCTAGTACTAAAATATTCTTAACATCTTCATTAAGTGCAAGGTATTGTTCCAACTCGGAAAATCCTTCACGATCATCTGCATTGGTTTTGGTTCCACTTACTTTATCCTCAAATATTTTTACCAATTCAAGGTTCTTACTTAATGCAAATTTTTCAATATCGTCATATTGTCTTTGTAAAGATTGTTCCTCTGTACTTACTCTTAAATATGCTACTGCTTTCATTAATTGTTCATTATATTCGGGATAAATATAGGCCCAATAAAATGAACCATATACAGTTAAGAGTAACTAAAGTAGCAAGAACGATCGCCGATCTAGAAAATGCCACAGATGTTAGCGGAAACCACATTGGCGAGGCAATTCAATACCGCAGTCTAGACCGTGAAGGCTGGTTGGGGTAGGGATGTCAATCCTTTAATTATTTTCAACATAAAACATAACCATTATTTACATTATGAAAATCCATTCCAAAATTCTTATCACGGCTTTCCTATTTGTAGGATTCCAAGCATTAAGTCAAACAAAATCCCTAGCACTTGCTAAAATTAATACTGAGGGCTTTCAGAAGTCGCAGGTCATGAGTCTAATTGCTGACCTATCAGATGTTTACGGTCCTCGATTAACAGGAACAGATCAATATTATACCGCAGCAGAATGGGCAAAGAAAACCATGGAAAACTGGGGAATGGATAAAGTGTATTTCGAAAATTATTGTGATGATTGTATGGGCTGGGAAGTAAAGTCGTTTAACGTAGAAATGACAGAACCTGCCTATATGAAAATACAGGCCTATCCATATGCGTGGACTGAAAGCTCCAATGGGGTGCAAATAGGTAATTTGATTTGGATAGAAAGTCATACCGATATGGAAAAAGTAAAAAAACAATGGAGTGGAAAATTAAAAGGAAAGACTATACTGATAGGATCCGCACCAGAACAAAATATGTTATTTGATGCACTTTCAACACGATTATCCGAAGACCAAATAAATGACGCTGAGAAATCAATTTTACCAGTAACCACCAATCCTTTGGGTCCATCTGCCGGTAATATGGATTTAATTGAAGATTTAGAAGTTATATTCGAGAGTTTCATGAGAAAGGATGATGCCTTATTTGCGTTCCTAAAAGAAGAAGGAGCTTTAAGTGTTCTAGGAACCACTCCTTTTTTTCCAGGGATTGTTCATCCAAGTGGTACTTATAATTATAAAGAAAGTCATGTAAAATCGGTTCCCTATTTTGCAATTTCACCGGAAAGTTTCGGAAAATTAAAGCGTTTAATTAATAGAGAAATTAATCCGAAAATTAAATTCCATTTAGATTCCGAACTTTATCTAAAACCTGAAAATAATGTAAACATTTTAGCAGAGATTACCGGTTCGGATTCAAAATTAAAAGACGAAGTTGTGATGATTGGCGCACATTTCGATTCTTGGCATCCAGCATCCGGAGCAACGGATAATGGAGCGGGTACGGCAGTGATGATGGAGGTGATGCGAATTCTTAAAGCTTCCGGACTACAGCCAAAACGAACAATTAGGATAGCGCTTTGGGGAGGTGAGGAGCAAGGGTATTTAGGTTCAATGGCCTATGCTGAAAATCACTACGGAAAAGTAAAGGAAAAGAATAGAAAAAAAGAAGTTGAAAAGATTTCTGCCTATATAAATATGGACAATGGTGCTGGGCAAATGCGAGGCATCTATCTACAAGGAAACGAAGCGGTAAAACCCATATTTGAAGAAATGTTGGCCCCATATGAGCATTTGGATGTTAACAACCTAACCATTCAAAACACCAATTTTACCGATCATGATGTTTTTGATTATTACAAGATACCCGGATTTCAGATAATTCAGGATGCGCTAAACTACAGTACAGTAACTCATCATACCAATATGGATGCATTGGAATACGTACCAGAACGCGATATGATGATCAATGCAACCGTAATTGCAGCACTTGTTTATCAAATTGCTGAACGGGATTCCCGTTTGCCGAGGGAAGATTAGGGCTGCTTAGTTTTAATGGAACAAACCATTGGTGAAATTGATCTTATGTTGATTGAGGTCTTGATTTCAACTAAGTGAAACAACATTTTTAAATCCCTCCCCTCCTTGGAGGGGATTAAAGGGTGGGTAAACTGATGTAAAAAAAATTACCATATAACCCAGATCTAGTTCCTTTTGCAAAAAAAACTTCGCAACAACATGACTATGGGTGATATTGCCTTATGGAACGAATTAAAAAACAAAAAAATGGAAGTTAGGTTTGGTCGGCAAATAGTAAATACCTATCTCTATTTTCATACATCACCCAAAGGTTTATACCTAGTAATACTAGTGCAATAGGTAAACCGCTTGGTGCGGATATAATATGTGTTAACAATATGCCTATCATTACCGGGAAAATTACAATTGCACCCAATGCTCTTGTTTTAGGAATGATAAATAGTAATCCCCCTAGAACTTCTACAAAACCTACCAATGGCATAAGCCAACTTATTCCCAAGAACGCGTTCATTAATTTTACCATATTTTGTGGTAAGTCATCAGGCACGGGCATATAATTTAGAAATTTATTCAATCCTGCATTGATAAACATAAGCCCGAATAAAAGACTTGCAATAAAAATTATTTTCTTTTTCATTTTTCTTTATTTTATTAATGTTACCCGTGGTTCATCCAATTTTTCCAGTTTCTAATCATTCGATAATTTTGAATAAATATCCAAGCTAATATAATTCCCATTTTTAATTTCACAATCGCTCATGGTTCCTTCCAAATTGAATTTCAGTTTTGCAAGTGCCTTTTTACAATTTATGTTTTCCGTTTCCACAAATCCCTCAATCCTATGAAGCCCCATATGGTCAAATGCGAAATTACAAATAAGTGGTATGACCTCAGTCATAAAGCCATTCCCCCAATTTTCCGGTAATAACCAAAATCCAATTTCGGCCTTTTTATTTTCCTTGCTTAAATCGTTTAATCCTCCTGCGCCAAGAAATTTACCATCAACTTTAGAGCAAACTGCCCACCAAATTCCATTTGAATTTCTTTCAAGATCAGAAAACCATTTCATTTGTGCTTTAGTTGCTTCCAAACTATCGTAACTAATTCCGTAATACTTGATAATTTGGTAGTTAGAAAGTCCTTTAAATACATTTTCCAAGTCAGATTCAACAAGTTGTCTTAATATTAGTCTTTTTGATTCCAAAATCGGAAAATTATCTTTCATTTTAAGTTGGATTTTTAATGACTAAAATAAATTTTACTGTAATCTGTTCGGGAGTTTTTTCTTATCTGCAGTTAAACTGGATTGTTAAATATGCTATAAAAAAAAAGTACTATATAAGCTGGCAAAGGCATATATGGGAACTTTACAGGTGCATTGTTGGGTTGGCCATGGGAAAGCCCCAGCTGGCGCGAGCCTGCCTATCGGCACACAGGCATCACGTCGTGCCCAAAACATAATGACCAACGCATTTTTCAATATTTCTATTAGTAATCAAATCCATCAATCTTCCGCAGCATAAACTACCTTTCCATCAAAAATGGTCATATTTATCCTTGTTTTTAGAAAGTCCTTTTCATCGATTTTCATAAAATCCCGATCGTAAATAGTGAAATCGGCCAGTTTGCCTACGGCAATAGATCCCTTAATATCTTCCTCGAAAGCACCATAGGCAGCATCCAAGGTATATGATCTTAAAGCCTGCTCCCTTGTCATCTTTTCTCCCACTTCATATCCACCTTCCGGGCTACCCTTTAGGGTTTTTCGACTAATACTGGCATACAAACTAGCAATAGGGTTCAGCGGCTCTACGGGTACATCGGTACCGTTTACAATAGGGATACCACTTTTTAACAGTGATTGCCACATAAATGCACCTCCCTTGATTCGTTGTTCTCCCAAACGTTCTATGGCCCAAGGCCGGTCAGAGGACAGGTGTACGGCCTGCATGGCCGGTATTACCTGTAACTGGGCAAAACGGGGTATATCTTCCGGGTGTAAATGTTGCGCATGTTCTATTCTAAACCTATGACCCGAAGCCAATTCCGGCAAGGCTTTAAAGGCAGATTCATACCTGTCCAGTACTTCCCTATTGGCCCGGTCGCCAATGGCATGGGAGCAGATTTGGAATCCTTTCTGCAATCCATTTAGGGCAGTCTCTTCAACAAATTCCATGGGCATCGTTTCATGGCCAAAATGGCCCGGTCTGTCAGAATAGGCCTCCAATAACCAGGCTCCCCTAGATCCCAAAGCACCATCACAATTTAATTTCACTGATCGGATGGTGACTAAATTATCAGGATCTATCATAGGGCCTTTGTTGTACCATTCGTTCAGCAAATCTTTATCCCCTCCTGTAAGCATGCCATAAATGCGAATTTTCATTTTATCAGCGGTCTTCATATTTTGATAGAGGGAAATGGTCTCTCTTCCTATTCCCGCATCATGAAATCCGGTAATCCCGTTTCTGTGACCAGCGGCTATGGCAAGTTCAAATGCCTTGATATCTTTCTCGGGAGTGCTTTCTGGAATATGTTTCGTTATCAAGTTTTGAGCCCGCTCGTTAAAAATTCCTGTAGGACTTCCTAGGCCGTCTCGCATTACTTCTCCACCCTCCACCTCAAATTGGTCGATTCCTTCTTTGGACAATACCGTTATACCTGCAATTTCCATAGCCTTGGCATTTGCAAAACCCGCATGACCACTGGCATGGAATAAGTAAACAGGGTTGTTCGGGGAAACCTCACTGAGCATGTTATGAGTTTGGAAGCCATTTACCATTTCAGTGGGCATTTCTTCCCATTTGCTTTGATGCCACCCTCTACCGATAATCCACTCTCCAGGTGCGGCCGTTCTTACTTTTTCTGCTACTGCATCTACAATTTCTTGATAACTTGTGGTGTTTATTAGGTCCAGGTTCAATTCATTGTACCCCATCCCCATAAAATGACCATGACCTTCTATTAGACCAGGGGTCATGGTTTTGCCCTCCAAATCTAGGAGTTGTGTTCTTTCGTCTTTGTACTGTTCGGCTTCAGAAAAGCTACCTGTGAAAATTATAAGATTATCTTTAACGGCCACAGTTTGCACATTGGACTGAGTAGTATCTACAGTGTATATATTGCCCCCATAAATAAGCATGGTGGCAAATTCTTTATTAGGGCTCTTACAGGAGGTAAAAAGAAGGCTTGCTGTAACTAACACAGGAATTAGTAAATTACGTGGACACATAGGTATATAATTTTCGAAAATTGAATGTACAAATTTTATAGGCAAATTTATACCATAAGTTTAGCAAGTGTGCCAGCTGTCTGCCGGAAGAAAGGCTAGTGTCCAGAGAACAAAGCCATGCCAATGTACAGTTTTCAATGTCCAAAAGATTTGTTTATTCACTATATTTAATCGATACATATCCATAAAACAAGTTTGTATGAGGTCGTTTATAAATAGCTTTGTAATCTCACTCTTGATGCTTTCGTGTTCATCTCCCAAGAAGACCGACCCATTATTTGTTGTAAATCAACCAGCAGAGTTCGAATCCCAAGAAGCCATTTGGTTAATATGGCCCTCAACGGACCATAAGGAAGGGGAGTCAGTTGAACAAGTTACCCTTGCCATTATTGAAGCATTGATGGGGAATTTGGAAATAGTTATTACATGCAAGGATAGAGAACTTTTGGCCCACGCCCAGGAGACCCTAAAGAATCATTTTGGAGAACTTACAAAACTTAAACTTCTACAACTCCCTTCCATTGAGATATGGGCACGGGACATGGGACCCATATTTGTAGAGACCAATCAAAATACTTTGGCAATTGCCGACTTTAATTTTAATTCTTGGGGATATTCAGATACTTTGAACATAGATACCAAAACCGAGGAATTGTATGATGAAAGGGTTGCCAAGCATTTACAGCTACCCGTTATTTCCAGTACAATGATCAGTGAAGGGGGAAATAGGGAAGTAAATGGTAGAGGTACCCTAATTACAACGGAAGCAGTAGAAATGGACAGAAATCCGCACATGACCAAGGAGGAAATGGAGAAGGAATACAAGAGGCTATTGGGGGTTAAAAAAATCATCTGGTTGAAAAAGGGTTTGGTGGAAGACGATCATACCTTCCTAGGCCCGGTAACAACCTTAGAAGGACAAAAAGCCTACACCGTAGTTACTACCAATGGTCACGTTGACGAATTCGCACGATTTGTAAATGATTCCACCATCCTTATGGCAAAAGTAGATAGCGTGGAACTTAACGATCCAATTGCTTTCGAAAACCACAAACGCATGAAGGAGAATTACCGAATATTGTCCGAATCCACCGATCAAGATGGCGAACCGTTTACCATTATTGAAATGCCGTTACCGGGAACTATTTTTTCGACCATGGGTCCGGGGGACTATGTTTATGAATACATTAAAACTCTCGACTATGGTAATGGAAGTACCTTCCCCAAAGGAGAATCTGTAACAGTCATAGCTGCACTCAGCTACCTTAATTTTATAATTACAAACAAGGTGGTTATTGGCCAGCGTTGTTGGCGGGAAGGAATGCCTGATGAATTAAAATTAAAAGACGAAAAGGCTAAACAAATATTGCAATCCGTATTTCCCGATCGAAAGGTAATTATGATCGATGCCCTTGCCGTTAATTTGGGTGGTGGCGGAATTCATTGCATCAGCATGCACCAGCCGTTATTCTCATCCAATTAGAAGTAATATAGTCTGATGCAAAATAAAAATACCACAATATCTTCACTTATCGGGACGAGCCTACCTCTCGGCCTAAAGTAATGAAGCATGTACACCGTTAGACAGGTTTACCCTAGAGGGGTATTATTTGGGTAAATATCCTTTAAATCTAATCAATTTATCATCGTTTTGCTGATAGGTAATTGGCTTTGGATCAAGCCAATCTACTATTTTATCTTTAATGGAATAGGCAAAAAAGTGGTTGCCTGATGGGGTATAATGACCAATAAAATACCGATCCATGTATTCATCCAAAGTAAGATTAAATTTTTTAAAATCTTCAAGATGAACTTCATTCATATCAAAATATGCATAACCATTACTCGAAATGAAATCTACAATCTCCTGGTCATAGCGCTTTTCTCCCTTAACCATCTCCTTGAATACATTTGTAGGGTCAAAATGCACTAGCATAAGTTTCTTCCCTTGTTCATTACAAAATGCTCTGGCCTTACTTAAAATGTATTTGGTAGCTTCAAAGGAGTACTTGTTTTTCAATGCTGAAGCGGTAATCATCATTCTTTCTACAGTTGAAAAATCAACTTCAGGTAACGCTAAAACCTGGGAAAGTTTTTTAAGACCTTCTACATCCAAATCACAATTTACCATATTTGAACTGAGCAAATATAGTTGCAACATCAAATCATCTTTTAGGTTCTCGTACATGAATTCAGGATCCGACATTTTATACATGTCTTTCTTTGTAGTAATGCGATTTTCTTTTTCCACCAAATTTCCGGTACTGGTATCCATTTCTATATTTGACCAGAAATTACCATGGAACATATAACCACCGTAATCATTCCAAAGCGTATAATAACTGGCATAACGACATCTAAAGACACTTCTTAAATAATCATCTCCCCACATATAAAGAATTACATATTTTGAGTCTTTATCTTCTATTTCCCGTCTTAAGAGCCTTCTATAAGCCTGATATATCCCGAAACCTCCCATACCAAAATTCTGTATTGGCTCCCCAAGATGACCAGCAAGATATTCCTGCCAAGTTTCAGCATCACTTACCTGGTGACAATGGGTGAAACTATTGCCATAAGTATTGATCCTGCATGGTTTATCGGCATATATACTATTAGTTCTTTTACCGTCTTTCTTTACAGTCGATAATGTATAACTATTATCCATTCCATCATGAGGCATGTAATTACCTAGAATATAACCCACTTCGGGATCAAACTGGGCCCAGCTATCTTCATTCAAGAATATATCCAATTCTTCCTTTGGAACAGCACTTTTTCTTAAATATTCTGCGTAGGATTTCTTTTCATCCCTCAAAGTAGAAGCCATTAAAATATCCGGGATAAGTGAAATTCCCCCTGCGGCAACAGCATTGAAAACATTGGATTTAATAAACTTTCGTCTGTCCATAATCTATATACTTAATTAAATTTAATAAATCCTATCGTGCTATGGAAATATAAACCCTATACAACCATTTCAATTAACCGCCAGAAAACCCTTAATTTTTAAAACAAAAAAAGTTAATTGATCAGGCGATTGTATAATGGAAATGTTTGGCTCATATACAATACTACCAGGTTGGGCTTGGGTGTATTAAATGGTAATAAGTCTAAGATAGTAAATCTAAAATAAATTAAGAATTTTATGCACAATGGAAGCCTAATGCTGCGCAAAGGGGGTTGAACCTTAAAATGGACATTCAGAAAGGTGATATTGAATTGTACAACTTAAATTTTAAAAGATGCAGATAAGCTCTTTTCAATAGTTATGGTCAAGTTTATTGTCCTTATGTAGTGCAAGTAAATGATCTTTTGGAGTATAAACATCCTTTACTATTTGGTAAAGGTCAGGAATTACGTTTTTGGCAATTTTGCTGTTGTTGCTCAACAGCACACAGATGCCAAGTTCCGCTTCGGGATAGATCGCAATTTCATTTCTGTAATTGTTTACACTCCCACCGTGATGCCAAATTGTCTTTTCATTGTTGGAGCCGTTCTCCACAAATTTATGGATCCTCCATCCAAAACCGTAGTAGGAGGTTGTGTGTCCAGGCCAACGCTGGTAATACTTACTTTCCCCTTTAATCTCTATAAACGGGGTAAAAGTTTCAGCCAAGGCATTTTTGGTCATTAACTCCGGATTATATCCTAATAAAAACCGCATCCATTTGGCCATATCCACTGAGCTGGCGCTGATACCCCCGGCTGCAATAGCGTTGTAATAATTGTCCGAGAGTGGTAATGTTTTCCAGTTGTTTCGGCTTTTGGAATGGGGCATAGCCACATTTTCCATACGCGAAAGGGTTTCATAGTCCATAGAAGTGGAACACATTCCCAAAGGATTAAAAAAGGTATTGGTCAAAACCGCATCGATATCCTGTCCAGTTACTTTATTAATCATTTCCCCACAAAGGGCAAACATGGCATTCTGATAGCTATACATGGATCCAGGTTCACTTATTGGCTTAACCGCCATAAAGCGCTTGGCGATATCCTGTAACGATAGTCCAGCCTCAACAAGATTGGTGTAACTGTGATAGGGCGTGCCAGAGGTGTGTGATAAAATATTGGCAAGGGTAATTTTATTGGTATTATTAGTATCTCCCAATCGAAATTCAGGAATAAAATCGCTTACCTTATCCTCCCAATGTAATTTGCCTTCATCCTTTAATTCTGAGGCCAATACCCCTGCAAATCCTTTGGATAACGACCCCAGTCTAAATACGGTCCCTCCATCAACAACTGCATCAGAATTTATTTTTCTTTTGCCATAACCATCAGAAATTACAATGGAATCCTTTTTTACAATACTAACTCCAGCACCAACAATATCACCTTCGGCGATGGCTTTTTCAAAGTAGGCTTTTACAGCGGCCTCCAATTCCTCCTGATGTTTTTTATAAAGAACTGTCCCGTGACTACCTAATACATCTTTTTGCTTATTAATAGTTGCAATGGCCACTTTGGGATTAGGCTTTTCTTCAGGCTTAAAAGCACTGAAAATAAGGGCAAATAGGGCTAGGATTATAAGTGAAGTTCCTATTAAGACTTTGCTTCTATTCATTGGGGTGAAATTTATTATAGCATTTAGACGACTTAAATATAGGATGATATACTTAAATAACGGACAAAAAGCACAATTTCTTATTTACACCCTACTTTTTAACACTAATTTCCAGCTTGTTATGCCCGAACATTCGGATGTCAGCTAATCCAGTAATCCGGGATGGTGCCATTCCAAAAAAATAAAACCATAAACAACCACTTAAATAATTCTATATATTGTGGGCGGCTGACATAATCACAAACCACTTTTAAAATGAAAAATCATCTATACCATACCACGGTCCAATGGACAGGAAATGAGGGAAAAGGCACTACGGACCCTAAATCCTATAACAGAAACTATGACATCTTGTGTCCAGGTAAACATAGTCCAATTAAAGGATCGTCCGATGCTGCTTTCTCTGGGGATGGGAAAAGGTATAATCCAGAGGATTTGCTGGTTTCCTCCATCTCTGCCTGTCATATGCTTTGGTATCTTCATTTATGTGCAATAAATAAAATAGTGGTCACGGAATATTCGGATGAGGCTGTTGGATTAATGGAAGAAACAGCTAACGGGAGTGGACAATTTAAGGAAGTTACACTAAACCCTATAATCAAAATAACGGATTCCAAATTGATCGAGAAGGCAAGCCAACTCCATATAGAAGCCCATAAAATGTGCTTTATAGCCAATTCCTGCAATTTCAAAATTAATCATAAACCCCAAATATCAGCTGAGTGAAAATTTCAACTTATCTTTGGGAAGCTCAGTAAAGTCAATAACCCTATGCCCACTAAAAAAATTCTCCTTTCCATACTGATACTTGCCATGTTTTCCTGGTGTAATGGTCAGCACAAAGACGATAGGACCCAATTTTTCCCAAAAGTTGAATTGCCGGTTGAAAATATTCCTAAAAAACAAAATTTATGGGTTTTTATTCTCGCCGGACAATCCAATATGGCCGGTCGTGGGTTAGTAGAACCACAGGACACCGTTCCCAATACAAGGGTATACACCATAAATAAACAAGGCGATATGATATATGCCAAGGAGCCGTTACATTTTTATGAACCATCAATGAGCGGTTTGGACAGTGGTCTTTCATTCGGCAAGTCTCTCATCAAGCATATCCCGGACAGTATATCGGTGCTCATAATTCCCACTGCGGTAGGGGGAAGCTCAATTTCACAATGGTTAAACGATTCCATCCATAGGGAAGTTAAATTATTCACCAATTTTAAAGAAAAAGCGGAATTGGGAATGCGTTTTGGGACAGTAAATGGGATTCTTTGGCATCAGGGTGAAAGTGATGCCAAAACCAAGGAGGCTCCATTATACCAAATCAAATTATCGGAGTTGTTCTATCAATTCAGAAAAATCATTATGAACCAAGAGGCAACCGTTGTAATAGGACAACTGGGCAGTTATTCGACCAATCCAATGTGGTCGAAGATTAATGACCACATAAAATACTATGTTTCCACAGATCCGAATGCAGGGATGATCAATACCCAGGACCTAAAAGAAAAAGGCGATAAAGTTCACTTTAATTCAGAAGCGCAAAGGGTTATGGGCGAAAGATATGCCATTGAATTTATGAAAATTCATAATTAGGCCTATAATAGCAAACTACGTCCGGCCATGCTTTCAAGTTGTGTATTGCCTATATTTACCCAGAGCCCTGAACTTTAGCCTAAGAATAGCACATACAAGGCCCAAGAAAAGCATAGGGCGCAAAAGAAATAAAATAAAAAATCGATTAATGTGGTATTTTCCTTCATAATATCGGGTTTATATATAAAACCCTAAATCAACAGGAAAAGGATTTTGTTACCCATGTATGGAACAAAAATTCGACAACTTGACCCTAAGTCGGACTAAGGGTCAAAATCCTCTATGAAAGTAAAATCCTACAATTACGTAAAACCCATTAAAGTAACAGTTAACCGATGATTTCCTAGCTAAAACAACCCCTGAACTACAATTTAACCACACAATTCTGTGCAGCCGATTTGTAGATGGCCTCAACAACACGAATATCCCGAAGTCCTTCTTCTCCAGGAACCAATAAATCGGTCTTGTTCATGATGGCCATAGCATCCTCATCCATTTGTTTAGCTTGCTGGCTGGGAATGGAAAACTTTATAATGGTACCATCGGACATGCTTCCATTATTACCATTATAGGAGGAGTGCGGTTCCATTTTTAACCAACCTTTTTCGTAGTTTACCTGTAGATGGTTCATATTGATGCCAAAACTTGTTTGACAGGATGCCCGGGCACCACTGGGAAATTCCAATTGAAACATCATAGTTTCCTCAACCTCGTGATAAATTTCTGGTCGGGTAGTGGAGGCCTGTGCCAATACGGAGATGGGTTCCTCACCAGTGGCCAATCTGGCACCCTGTAGCGCATAAACCCCCATATCGCCCATTACCCCGCCGCCTAAATTCTTGTTTTGTTTCCAATGGTTGGTCCGTCCATCAAAATATCCTGCCGCTGAGGTCACCATTCTAACTTTACCAAATGGCCTTTCCTTTCCTACTTTCATATAGGCCTGAATATTGGGGTCGTGCTGGCAACGATACCCAATGGCCAGTTTCACTTTATTGTCCTTGCAAGCCTTGATCATAGCTTCACAATCTGCCACTGAGTGCGCCATAGGCTTTTCACACCAAACATGTTTACCCACCTTTGCGGCCCTTATAGTGTACTCTGCATGCATGGAAGGCGGCAAGACTACATAAACCACATCTATATCAGGGTTGTTCGCGATACTATCAAAATTTTTATAATTGTAGATATTCTTATCCTTTATCCCGTATTTTTCCTTCCATACAGGGATTTTTTCAGGACTCCCGGTAACAATGCCCCTTAATTCACAATTGTTGGTCAGTTGCAGGGCAGGGGCAAGAAGATCGGTGCTATAGTACCCCAATCCTACAAGGGCTACCCCCAACTTTTTATTTTGCGTCCTATTGGCAGAGAATAATATTTGTGGTGTAATTGCACTAGCCGCTGCAATTATACCCGCCTTTTGAATAAATACTCGTCTTTGTTTTTCCATGGTTCCCAATTTAACAGAGAAAATAAGACAAAAATTTGAAATATCCATGGAATAAAGGAACGCTTGTAATAAAAGTTCTTTAATGTGAATTAATAAGAAAAATTACGGAAGTACTTTTTTAACCTTGAAATTATTTTATATGAATTATTTCAGTTTAGTTGAAGGAATCTGGTCATTGATTTTATTACGATTGCCTGGTCTATTGGATTTGAAAAAATAATATTTTCAGCCATACCTCGATTACGAAATGGGTAATGAAGATTTTATCTAAATCAAGGACCTTATTTGAAACAGACTATAAATTTCATGGATATGATATTCAAAACTGATGGTCACAAGAATTGGCATTCATCGATCTAACTAAAAAATAATAAGATCAAATTGGGCAATACCTTCTATTCCTTTTTCTGATATGTATGCAACAATAGGTCTTTTAAAACATATGCCGTAACGAGAATAAACCCGGTAATTAGGGTAGGTATAGAATATTCCCATTCCAATATTTTGGTAAGGCTTCCAATTATAATGGCCAATATCCCAATTATCATCATGGTATTCCAAATGAAGTATGCTATGTCACTTCTATTGTCGTCCTTATCATCAATGAGATAAGTTGTGCCCTCCATGATTATCCAGACAATAAAGGCCAGACTACCAATAAGCTGAAAAAATTCATTATGGGATAGATTTAGGATTTTAAAAATTCCGTTAAAGGACCATGCAGTAACCAGAACCAATTTGTTGTATTCCAGGAAACCCTTTTTGCGTTTTTTCCAAAATCGCAACCCATACAATATACCTATTGCCAAAAGTGAGAGGATTATGATGGGATTGGCAATATTTGGGAAATGTAGAATTTTGCAGACAAAACCAACAATAAGTAGGGAAATGGCAATTCTTAAAGGTGTTCTTAAAATCTTCTTTTCTGTTTCCATAAGATGGTTTTTAAGATTCAGGGAGTTACAGTTATATATTATCCGAATTACCCTTGTCCTTCCTTGAAAAGACATTTCCCCAACGTATCACTAACTCAGTGCCTTAATATTGGCCTTAAGTCCGTCCATAATCCCTAAAATATTGTTTACGGTTTCCTTTAAATAATATTTAATGAGTACATGGGGGATACGAATGGTGGTAAATCCATTTTTAAAAGAATGCATGGCTTCTTCCAAATCGTTGATAGCTTGTTCATGGGTAATGGATTGGTATTCGGTGTCGATTTCTATATTAAGTTTTACCCTAGATATAGCAATATCCACTGATTTTTTTCCATCCCACCATTCGAGCATTGGATTTACACCTGCGTTTTTTAAACCATAGTATAATTGTATGGCTTCTTTGGGGGTCCTTTTGAGTTTAATTAGCTTTTCCATTCTGCTTTTATGCTTCGCACAAAGCTCTATTCCTAAAAGATCCATTGCGCTTTTATGGTCAAGATAACTAAGCTCTTTGTTACAATCTAAACATGTCATTCAAGTAGGTTAAAAATTTAATTTGGGACTATTATAACCGTAATATTTTTGGATTATTATATTGGTGTTATCCAAAAAGGCCAACTTTTAGACGAACTGCAACTTTTTAGATGAACTACCTACTTTTTAAACTACTTGTTCTATAAAATATGAATATACTTCCCCATTTTGTATTATCCATATATATTTACACATTCACTACTTCAAACCAAAATAATGGACTTTAGAACAATACTGAAATCAATTGGTTCAACTTCTTTTGTATTTGTCCTTCTTATGGGCTGTAAGGACCAACAAAGGACAGCTCCAATAGAAGATATCCCTTTGATCAAACCGGAACTTACTTTTAATGAGGCCAACCGTTTGGTGCGATTACCTCTGGAATGCTTGCAATCGGAATATCCCAACAAATTAAACCAATCCCTTCAAGATTCCACGCATTTGGGAGGCCCCCGGCATTTACACCCAGCTTTTTATGGCTGTTATGACTGGCATTCATCTGTCCATGGACATTGGTCCTTGGTTTCACTGTTAAAACAGTTCCCAAGTTTAAATCAGGCTTCCACAATCCGCAATAAGTTGGTTGAAAATATTTCCAAGGAAAATATAGCAGGGGAGGTGGCCTACTTTAATATGGAAGGTAATAAAACATATGAACGTACTTATGGTTGGGCGTGGATACTTAAATTAGCGGAAGAACTGCACACTTGGAACGATCCCTTGGCCCGTGATTTGGAGGTTAATCTGCAGCCATTAACAGATTACATAGTAGCCTCATATATTGATTTTTTACCAAAGTTAAATTATCCCATTAGGGTAGGGGAACATTCCAATACCGCATTCGGACTTTCCATGGCATGGGATTATGCCGTTGTAATGGAGGACGATGCTTTAAAAAATGTCATCATATCCAGTTTAGCACGTTTTTATGAAAATGATGCCAGTTGTCCTATAACTTGGGAACCTAGTGGATTCGATTTTTTATCGCCTTGCTTGGAGGAGGCCAATCTGGTCAGAAAAATTTACGGCCGGGAAAAATTTAAAATATGGCTGGATAAATTTTTGCCTCAATTGAAAAGTGTTCAATTTACTCTGGAACCAGGAAGGGTTTCGGACAGATCTGATGGAAAATTGGTGCATTTGGATGGACTCAATTTTAGTAGGGCCTGGTGTTTGTACGGAATTGCCGATACACTTCCAGAATACTCCCACTTAAAACAAATTGCTACCGCGCATGTAAATTACTCCCTTCCCAACATTGTCGACGACAATTATAGTGGAACCCATTGGTTGGGAAGTTTTGCATTATATGCATTAAACAAGGCTAAATAATATGTTTAGAACAATGGGGCCCGGGGTTTTGGTAGCGGCAGCCTTTATTGGCCCTGGAACCGTTACCGTATGCTCTATTGCCGGGGTACAATTTGGATATTCCCTTCTATGGGCAATGTTACTCTCTATTGTGGCTACTGTAGTCTTACAGCAAATGGCCGTAAGATTGGGAATTGTTACCCAAAAAGGTCTGGCACATGTCATAAAGGAAGAAATAGCGGTTGGTTGGATAAAGATTTTAGTGTTGGGCTTAATTTTATCTGCAATAGTTATAGGTAATGCTGCTTATGAAGGAGGTAATATTGGAGGGGCTTCTTTGGGGCTGGCGGCCATTTTTGGGCAAGAATACCTTAGTTTTTATCCTCTGGTCATTGGTCTCTTTGCCTTTTTACTGTTGTTTTTTGGCAATTATAAAATATTGGAAAAAGTATTTATTGGCTTGGTAGTAATCATGAGCTTATCTTTTATATTAACAGCCATAATTACAAAACCCGATATTTCAGCCATATTAAATGGTCTATTTACTCCAAAAGTTCCAAAGGATAGTATTTTGACCATCATAGCTTTGGTTGGAACTACCGTGGTACCTTATAATTTATTTTTACATACTTCCCTTGTTAGTGAAAAATGGAAATCCACAGCTAACTTGAAGGAGGCTAAAAGGGATACCGTTGTGTCCATCGTTTTGGGCGGTTTGGTATCAATGGCTGTAATGGTTACCGCAACCTCCATACCTTCCAAGGAAATTACCAATATTTTGGATATGGCCCAGGGCTTGGAACCGTTGTACGGGGACAGTGCCAGATATTTTATGGGAATAGGACTATTTGCTGCCGGAACAACCTCTGCAATAACCGCCCCATTGGCAGCCGCTTATGTGGCCAATAGCTGTTTTGGATGGAATACTACTATGAAGGATGTAAGGTTCAAGTCTGTTTGGATGGTTATCATATTGATGGGAGTACTGTTCATGTCTACAGGAATAAAACCCTTGGAAATCATCAAATTTGCCCAAGTGGCCAATGGAATGCTATTACCAATTATCGCTGTCTTCCTACTATGGATCGTAAATCGAAAAACAGTAATGCGGGAATATCGGAATACCCAATTCCAAAATATATTGGGTATTATCATTATTCTTTTATCCGTAATATTGGGAGTAAAGAGTATACTAACTGTTTTTGAAATATTTTAAGCAGTATGATCAATATCGATATTAATTGCGACCTAGGAGAGGGCATTGGTAATGAGGCCCTAATAATGCCCCTTATCTCCTCATGTAATATTGCTTGTGGAGGCCATGCCGGTGATAATGGGACAATGATACAGGTTGCCCGTCTGGCCAAAGAACACCGTGTCCTAGTTGGTGCACATCCATCCTATCCCGATCGTGAAAATTTTGGAAGAACTACCATCAATATTTCTGAAAAGGATTTGAAAAAAAGTATCCTTGTCCAAATAGGGAATTTAAGTTTGGTCCTGAAATCCTTAGGAATAAGGTTGAACCATATAAAACCACATGGTGCATTGTACAACGATATTGCAAAAGACAGGAAGCTGGCAATGGTGTTTTTAAATTGTATTGAAGAATACAAAAAAGACGTGCATTTATATGTCCCATACCATTCTATAATTGAGGAGGAAGCTATACACTCGGGATTTAGTGTAAAATACGAGGCCTTTGCCGATCGAAATTATAATCCAGACCTCTCACTAGTTTCCAGAAAAGAATCAGCGGCTCTGATTCAAGAGCCCAAAGCTGTTTTGGACCATATACTTCATATGATTAGAAAGGGTACGGTATTAACCTGGTCTGGAAAGGAAGCAAAAATAAAAGCAGATACCTACTGTATTCACGGAGATTCTCCGGCAACATTACAAATATTAATGTATCTTTCACAACAATTGCCAAAGAACCAAATCTTAATAAAAAAGTGAGTAATTTCAAAATATCGGTCAGACAATTTGGGGTCCATGCCATATTAGTGGAATGGCCCAATAAGGTGGAAGAATCCATATTGGATGAGATTCTTCAGTTTATCCAATATTTAAAGAAAAATCAGTTAAGTGAAAAGGAGTGGGAATTTGTTCCTGCATATAATTCACTCACTTTGATTTGCAAAGATACCGTTCTCGATTTCGACTATTTCAAGCCAAAATTAAAAGAGTGGTATACCTTAATAGAAAAGGTATCACTTGCACCCAGATATCTCTGGAGATTACCAGTAAGTTATGATTTGGAATTTGGGCTAGATCTCCAGGAAATCTCCAGCCAATTGGGATTGGAGGTAGAGCGTTTAATTGAACTACATTCAAATAGTATTTACACAGTCTACGGAATAGGCTTTTTACCAGGATTTATGTATTTGGGAGGTGTGCCCGAAGCATTGGAAGTTCCTCGTAAATCTACTCCTAGATCTAAGGTGACCAAAGGTTCTGTAGGGCTTGCTGGAAAACAGACCGGGATTTACCCCCAAGATTCACCGGGTGGGTGGAATATTATTGGAAAATGTCCCGTGCCCATGTTCAATGTGAAGAACGAAAGCCCTTGTTTTGTTACTGTTGGTGATAAAATTCAATTTTATCCAATTTCAATGGCCGAATACCAACTACACAAAATAGAAGCTGAGGTAGGGATATATAATATAGAAAAAATAGTGCTGGATGCTTAACATATTAAAATCGGGCTTTTTCACTACAGTGCAGGATACTGGCAGATTTGGCTATAGGGACAAAGGCGTTCCCGTGGCCGGGATAATGGATTCCTATTCTACATCCAAGGTAAATACTTTGTTGGAAAACGATCCGAATTGTGCGGTTTTGGAGATAACCATGACCGGGCCCCAATTGCAATTTGATGAAGATACCTATATAGTTTTGGGTGGTGCTGAAATGTCAGTAACACTTAACGATATTGCCTTGGAGAACTATAAAGTATATCAAGTTAAAAGTGGCGATATTTTAAACTATGGAAAATTGGAAAAGGGATTCCGTGCTTATTTGGGTATAAAGGATGGATTCAATACTGAAGCTGTATTGGGAAGCAGGTCATTTTTTAAACCAATTACCGAAAAAGATTCCATTAAGAAAATGGGCGATCTTCCATATACCACTTGCAAACTATTCAATCCTAAAATTTCCCAACTTAAGGTAGATTCCGTCTTGGATAAATCCGTTTTGGAGGTATACAAGGGGCCGGAATATAAACTTTTAACGGATAACCAATTGGGTAAATTATTCTATAGGGAATTTTCCGTGGCCAACGAAAATAACCGTATGGCATATCAGCTCAATGAGACAATAGAAGAAAATAAAGTTTCCATGTTAACCTCGGCCACCCTTCCCGGAACGGTACAATTAACCCCTTCGGGAAAATTAATTGTGTTGATGAAGGACGGGCAAACTACCGGCGGTTATCCTAGAATTTTGCAATTATCCGATATGGCAATGTCCATTTTAGCCCAAAAAAGATCTGGAGACCACATTAAATTTAAATTAAAATAGGCGTAGTATATTTATTTCTTTGTCAACTAAATTTTAATACCTAATTTTACTGCAATGAAAATAAATGTAAACATAATCAATGTAGTCATTATTATCCCATAAGGGGGTGATACGGATTTCTATTGATTAAAAAGCCTGTATCAGATATATTTGATACAGGCTTTTTTTATGTTTTCAATAAATGAAATTGGGATTTGTGTTCTTTTCGAGTAAAAACCATGGGTTTATGCGCGAATAAAAACCTACTGAATATGATATGGTTTACATATTTAAACCTCTTATTATCAGTTAGTTAAAATTAAAACATTCTCATTGAATTTAAATCAAATTTTTATGTTAAAAACCGAAGGGTTTTTAAACTTATATCTTTGAAAGTCGTAGTATATAGAGTTTAGTATTAAAATTGAAAGAATAGATATTAATGGAATTAAATAAATTTAGTAAAAACGTTACCCAGGACCCTACACAACCCGCTGCTCAGGCCATGTTGTACGCTATTGGTTTGGATGAAGAGGATCTAAAAAAACCTTTGATCGGAATAGGAAGTACAGGTTATGAGGGTAACCCTTGTAATATGCACTTAAATGATTTGGCCCAAGAGGTAAAACTGGGCACTGAAAAAGGGGGCTTGGTTGGGCTTGTGTTCAATACTATCGGGGTAAGTGATGGCATTTCTATGGGAACTTACGGTATGAGATATTCATTACCTTCCAGAGATATCATTGCAGATTCCATGGAAACAGTGGTACAAGCTATGAACTACGATGGTTTGGTTACCGTAGTAGGATGTGATAAGAATATGCCTGGAGCCCTTATGGCCATGATCAGACTTAACAGACCATCTGTTTTGGTATATGGTGGCACCATTGCCTCCGGATGTTTTAAAGATAAGAAGTTGGATATCGTTTCTGCCTTTGAAGCTTGGGGTGAAAAGGTTGCTGGAACCATGAACGAGGAGGATTTTAAAGGAGTAATTCAAAATGCCTGCCCAGGAGCTGGAGCCTGCGGTGGAATGTACACTGCCAATACCATGGCTTCGGCCATAGAAGCTTTGGGAATGGCCTTACCATTTAATTCTTCAAACCCAGCCATTGGAAAAGAAAAGAAACAGGATGCCATTAGCGCCGGATTTGCCTTAAGACATCTATTGGAAAATGATATCAAGCCAAGCGACATCATTACAAGAAAATCTTTTGAAAATGCCGTGCGTTTACTGACACTATTAGGGGGGTCTACCAACGCGGTCCTGCACTTCTTGGCCATTGCGAAAGCGGCAGATGTTGAATTTACATTGGACGATTTTCAAAGAATTAGTGATACTACTCCATTTTTAGCGGATTTAAAACCAAGCGGTAAATACTTAATGGAGGATCTGCATCGTGTAGGTGGTACTCCAGCTGTGATGAAGTTTATGCTTGAAAACGGAATGTTGCATGGAGATTGTTTAACCATAACAGGAAAGACCGTTGCCGAAAATCTCGCGGGGGTTCCAAGTTTAAAAGAAGGACAGGAAATAATTAAACCATTGAACGCTCCTATCAAGGCATCAGGACACTTGAGAATATTGTACGGTAATCTTGCTGAAGAAGGCGCCGTTGCAAAGATAACCGGGAAGGAAGGCTTGCATTTTAGTGGTCCTGCCAAAGTTTTTGATGATGAATTTTTGGCCAATGCCGGTATTGGAAAAGGATTGGTAAAAAAGGGAGATGTAGTGGTTATACGCTATGAAGGTCCAAAAGGTGGTCCAGGGATGCCAGAAATGTTGAAACCTACGGCTGCCATAATGGGTGCCGGACTAGGTAAGGATGTTGCCTTGATTACGGATGGTCGATTTTCAGGAGGGACCCACGGTTTCGTAGTAGGACATGTTTGCCCTGAAGCCCAGGATGGTGGAACTATAGCTCTTTTAAAAGATGGGGATGTTATTACCATTGATGCTGAAAAAAATAGCATTTCAGTGGCCTTGTCCGAAGAAGAAATTAAAACACGTAGGGCAAATTGGGTACAACCACCTTTAAAGGTTAAAAAAGGTAGTTTATATAAATACGCCAAAACGGTTTCCTCGGCCTCACAGGGTTGTGTTACCGACGAAATTTAATTTTATTTATAATTTTGCCCAAGGGGAATAATAAGAGTTTTATACCAAGTATGTTAACCGATTAGGTCTACAATTATGGAAACATTGAAAAAGGAAAAAGCAGCGTCAACAAAGCAAAGCACTATAAGGATTAGTGGTGCAGAGGCTATCATCCATTGCCTATTGGCCGAGGGTGTGGATTTAATTTATGGTTATCCTGGAGGGGCAATAATGCCTCTTTATGATGAATTATATAAATTTCAACATAAACTTACGCATATCTTAACAAGGCATGAACAGGGAGCCACCCATGCAGCGCAAGGGTACGCCAGGGTAACTGGAAAAGTAGGTGTAGCCGTGGCCACCTCAGGTCCTGGCGCCACCAACCTGATTACCGGCATTGCCGATGCCCAGATAGATTCAACTCCAATGGTCTGCATTACCGGACAGGTAGCAAGACATTTATTGGGGTCCGACGCTTTTCAGGAAACTGATATCATAGGAATTTCCACTCCTGTAACCAAATGGAACTGTCAAGTGACCAAGGCTTCAGAAATTCCTGAGGTAATGGCAAAGGCATTCTATATTGCGAGATCTGGCAGACCAGGTCCAGTATTGGTGGATATTACCAAAAATGCACAAGTTGAAGAGTTCGACTTTTCATACGAACATTGCAAAGGGGTACGCAGTTACAATCCTTTCCCCAAACCAGACACAAAAGCTATTGAGCAAGCTGCCGAGCTGATCAATGCGGCTAAAAAGCCATTTATTGTTTTTGGGCAGGGCGTAATTTTAGGGCAAGCCGAGGAACAACTTAAAGCCTTGGTTGAAAAAGCTGGCATTCCTGCTGCTTGGACCGTACTTGGACTTTCCGCTATGGATACAGACCACCCCTTAAATGTGGGGATGGTGGGAATGCACGGTAATTACGGGCCAAATTTATTAACGAATGAATGCGATGTGCTTATTGCCATTGGCATGAGATTTGACGATAGGGTGACCGGAAGTTTGGATACCTATGCCAAACAGGCGAAAATTATTCATTTCGACATAGACCCTGCAGAAATAAACAAAAACGTGAAGGCCGATGTTGCCGTCTTGGGCAATTCCAAAGTAACTTTGGATTTATTATTGCCAATGATAAAGAACAACAAGCATGAATCCTGGCACAATGAGTTTAAGGAAAAGTATAAAATAGAATTTGATCAGATTATTAAAAATGATGTTTATCCTACCAAAGATAAACTTACTATGGCCGAGGTTATAGAGGAAATCAATATAGCTAGTGGTCATAAGGCAATAATTGTGTCAGATGTTGGTCAGCACCAAATGATAGCATGCAGATATGCCAAATTTAAACAGACCAAAAGTAATGTTACCTCCGGTGGGCTTGGAACAATGGGCTTTGCCTTACCTGCGGCAATAGGAGCCAAAATGGGGGCCATGGACAGGGAAGTAGTGGCGATAATTGGTGATGGTGGATATCAAATGACGATTCAGGAGTTGGGAACCATCTTTCAAAACAAAACTCCTGTCAAGATCGTAGTACTTAATAACGACCATCTAGGAATGGTACGTCAGTGGCAGGAACTGTTCTTTGAAAGTAGATACGCATCAACGGTAATGGTAAATCCGGACTTTGTTAAAATTGCGGAAGGTTATCACATAGAGTCCAAGCGCATAAGCGAGAGAAAGGATTTAAAGTCGACCATTCAGAAAATGTTGGCCTCCAAGGATGCCTACTTTTTGGAAGTTAAAGTGGAAAAGGAAGATAATGTTTTTCCAATGATTCCTTCAGGGGCATCGGTATCGGATATACGTTTGAAATAAAATAAATATTAATTAAAATTGCCCATAACCTTATATTTATAAAAAGGATTGGGATGAGGAGATGGAAAAAAAATGGTTTACAATTTCAGTATACTCCGAGAATAGCGTAGGATTACTGAACAGAATATCTGGAATATTTTTAAAACGTCACATAAACATTGAAAGTTTAAATGTTTCAAAATCGGAAATAGAGCACGTGTCCAAATTCACCATTGTTGTGTATACCACTGAAGATTGGGTTCGCAATATTGTTGGACAGGTTGAAAAACAAATTGAGGTCATTAAAGCCTTTTACCATACCGATGAAGAGACCATATATCAGGAATCGGCATTATTTAAAGTAGCTTCAACCTTATTGTTCGATGAACGAAATATTCAAAACATCATTAAGGAGAGTAATTCGCAAATTGTTACTGTGTCCAGGGATTTCTTTGTATTGGCAAAAACCGGTAGAAGAAATGAAATCGATGACATGTACCAACAATTGAAACCCTATGGCATTATGCAATTTGTACGCTCTGGGCGGATAGCAGTTACCAAATCGGAAATGAAAATTTCATCATTATTAAAAGAGTTTAATCAATAAATAATCAACCCCGAAGCTAATCGGGATTTAAAATCCAGTTTAAAAAATGGCAAATTACTTTAATACACTATCATTAAGAGAACAACTGACCCAATTGGGAAAATGTAGGTTTATGGAATCTACTGAATTTTCTGATGGTGTATCCGCCTTAAAAGGCAAAAAAATTGTAATCGTGGGATGTGGGGCCCAGGGTCTTAACCAAGGTCTTAATATGCGCGATTCCGGATTGGATATTTCTTATACCCTTAGGGATGCAGCAATAAAAGAAAAAAGGCAATCCTTTGTAAACGCTAGTGAAAATGGTTTTAAGGTAGGAACCTATGAGGAACTTATTCCAACTGCCGATGTGGTTATCAATTTAACACCGGATAAACAACATACCAGCGTAGTCTCTGCGATTATGCCATTAATGAAGAAAGGAGCTACATTATCATACTCACATGGGTTTAATATTGTTGAGGAAGGAATGCAGATCCGTGAAGATTTAACGGTTATTATGGTGGCGCCAAAATGCCCAGGTTCTGAAGTGCGTGAAGAATACAAAAGAGGTTTTGGTGTACCAACATTGATCGCAGTACACCCCAACAACGACCCACAGGATAAAGGATTGGCCCAAGCTAAAGCTTATGCCGTAGCCACTGGAGGACATAAGGCAGGTGTTTTGGAATCTTCTTTTGTTGCCGAAGTAAAATCTGACCTAATGGGAGAACAGACTATTCTTTGTGGTTTGTTGCAAACAGGTTCCATTCTTTGTTTCAATAAAATGATTGAAAAAGGAATTGATAAAGGATATGCTTCCAAGCTAATTCAGTACGGATGGGAAACCGTTACGGAAGGTTTAAAATATGGAGGTATTACCCATATGATGGATCGTTTGTCCAACCCTGCAAAAATTAAGGCTTTTGAACTTTCAGAAGAATTGAAGGATATTATGCGTCCACTTTTTCACAAGCATATGGACGATATCATGAGTGGTCATTTCTCCAAAACTATGATGGAGGACTGGGCCAATGACGACAAAAATCTATTAACGTGGAGAGCTGCTACAGGGGAAACCGCTTTCGAAAAAACTCCTGCTGGATCCGATAAAATTTCTGAACAGGAATTTTATGACCATGGCGTTTTAATGGTGGCTATGGTAAGGGCTGGAGTGGAATTGGCATTCGAAGCTATGACAGAATCTGGAATTATCGCCGAATCCGCTTACTACGAGTCACTTCATGAAACTCCGTTGATTGCCAACACAATTGCTAGAAAAAAATTATTCGAAATGAACAGGGTAATATCCGATACAGCGGAATACGGTTGCTATTTATTTGATCACGCATGTAAGCCGTTGTTGTCCGATTTCATGAAAACTATAGAGACCGACGTAATTGGAAAACATTTTGCAGATCAAAAACACCTAAGTGTTGATAACGCAAAACTAATTGCTGTTAATAAAGCTTTACGCGAACATCCGGTAGAAATAGTGGGTGCAAGATTACGTGCCTCGATGACTGCTATGAAACCTATAGTATAATAAGACAATACTAATCTGAAGACCTGCCAGTTGAATTAACTCGGCAGGTCTTTGTTTATATATACATATGAAACCATATTTTCCCAAATTGGAGGACATTAAAATGGCTGCAGAAACCATTAGGCAAGTGGCGGATATTACACCTTTAATGCAGAGCATTAGATACTCCAAGGCCTACGATGCCAATATTCTATTGAAAAGGGAAGATTTACACAGGGTAAGAAGCTACAAAATTAGAGGTGCCTTTAATAAAATTAGCTCCCTGACCAAAGATGAAACAGTCAATGGTGTTGTATGTGCCAGTGCTGGGAATCACGCACAAGGTGTGGCATTCGCATGTAATCATTTAGGAATACACGGCACCATATATATGCCTTCCGTTACCCCTAAACAAAAGGTAGAACAGACAAAACTATTTGGCGGGGACTGGGTAACCGTGGTGTTGGAGGGAGATACCTTTGACGATTCTTCAGATGCTGCCAAGAAATTCTGTGCCGATAAAAAAAAGACCTATGTACATCCTTTTGATGATCCCAAAATAATAGAAGGACAGGCTACCGTAGCATTGGAAATATTGGAACAATCAAAAAAACCTATAGATTATGTCTTTGTAGCTGTAGGTGGTGGCGGTTTGGCATCGGGCCTTTGTGCGGTATTTAAAACATTGTCGCCCCAGACCAAAATTATAGGCGTTGAGCCGGAAGGAGCCCCATCCATGAAGACCTCAATTGAAAGGGGAATTAATACCGAATTGGAACATATAGACAAATTTATTGATGGTGCTGCTGTAAAACGGGTTGGCAACCTTACTTTTGATATTTGCAGGGAATACCTTTATGATATGGTCACCGTTCCTGAAGGTAAAGTTTGTCAGACCATTTTGGATCTGTACAACAGGGATGCCATTGTAGTTGAACCGGCGGGAGCACTTACCATTACGGTGTTGGATGACTTTAAGGAAGCAATCAAGGGCAAAAATGTGGTGTGCATTGTGAGTGGCAGCAATAACGATATTACCCGTACAGCCGAGATAAAGGAACGTGCATTGCTGTACGGTAAATTAAAGCATTATTTTATTGTACGCTTTCCCCAACGCCCCGGCGCCCTTAAGGAGTTTGTGGCGGAAATACTTGGTCCCAACGATGACATTACACATTTTGAATACTCAAAAAAGTCGAGTAAAGAAAATGCTCCAGCAGTTGTGGGTATAGAATTAAAAAGCCCCGAGGATTTGGATCCCCTTATAAGGAGAATGAAGGAAAACAACTTTTTTGGAGAATACATCAACGATAAACCAGATTTATTTCAGTATCTAATTTAATCACATTTCACATATTTTTTATGATAATGTAAGGAGCGAAAGCGTTTTCGTGGCATTGTTACAAATATTCCATCAATATTATAGAGAATTAAAAATCTTGTTTTATTAATTTAGTGGAATGGAATTTAAATTTTAACCATTTCATTTGTTATAAAAAATCAAACATGGGCAAATCAAACATACCATCAGAATTTAAAATTAATGAAGTCATTCATCAAAAAACCTATCTGGTCAATGGAGAATTAAGGACATGGAAAGGTAAAACTTCTGAGGTATACTCAACCATATCCAGTACTGATAATTATGAACCTACCTTATTGGGAAGCATCCCTGACATGGAGGAAAAAGAAGCCTTGGAAGCTTTGGACGCCGCTTTGGCAGCTTATGACAAGGGTAAGGGCATTTGGCCAACCATGCGCGTTAAGGAGCGCATAGATTGCATGGAGATTTTTGTAAAGAAAATGCAGACCAAAAGGGAGGAAATTGTTAAACTATTAATGTGGGAAATTGGTAAATCGCTCCCAGATTCCCAAAAGGAGTTCGACAGAACGGTAGAATATATTAACGATACCATAGAGGATTACAAACAACTTGATAGGGATGCAGCCAAATTTGAAAAAAACGATGGTGTTTACGCCCATATTAGAAGGGGACCTCTTGGGGTTGTACTGTGCTTAGGGCCTTATAACTACCCCTTGAATGAAACTTTTGCCTTACTTATTCCCGCTATAATCATGGGGAATACGACAATTTTTAAGCCTGCAAAACATGGTGTTTTGTTGATTACACCACTTTTGGAAGCTTTTCAAAGCAGCTTCCCTAAAGGAGTTGTAAATATTGTATTTGGTAGGGGTAGGGCAGTGGCCGCTCCAATTATGCAAACCGGAAAAGTTGATGTTTTGGCTTTGATCGGCAATAGTAAATCTGCAAATGCCCTACAAAATCAACATCCAAAAAGCAACAGACTTCGCCTAGTGCTTGGTTTGGAGGCCAAAAATCCTGCCATTATACTACCGGATGCGGATTTGGATCTAACCATTAGCGAATGTATTGCAGGGACATTATCCTTTAACGGACAGCGTTGTACCGCCCTAAAAATAATTTATGTCCACGAGGATATAGCCAGTGAGTTTAACAAGCGATTTGCCGAGAAGGTAGATTCCCTAAAATTTGGAAACCCTTGGGAAGATGGCGTAAAATTAACTCCTTTGCCAGAACCCGGAAAACCGGCCTATATCCAGGAATTAATAGATGATGCAAGGGAAAAAGGTGCTTCAATAATGAACAAAAAAGGAGGTACGCATTCCGATAATTACATTTGGCCAGCCATACTGTTTCCAGTAAACAAAGAAATGAGGGTCTACAAGGAAGAGCAATTTGGGCCCGTAATTCCAATCGTAACCTTTAGGGATATTGAAGAACCCTTGGATGATATGGCCGAGTCAAATTATGGACAACAAGTAAGTCTGTTTGGTAAGGATGTTTATGCCATTGCCCCTTTAATAGATACTTTGGTAAACTTAGTATGCAGAGTAAACCTTAATAGTTCTTGCCAACGTGGTCCAGATGTTTATCCATTTACGGGAAGAAAGGACTCCGCTCAAGCTACCTTAAGTGTTTATGACGCACTGCGTTCCTTTTCCATACGAACATTTGTTGCCTTTAAAGACAATGACCTTAATAATGAAACGGTGGAACAATTATTGGAATCCAGGTTGTCCAACTTTATTAGTACCGACTATATCTTGTAAACGGAGTAGTTTTCGGAATTCTTAATCTCTAGAGTTCCTTTAAAAATTAAAGGCCCAACCAAGCATTTGTAAAGTGGGCCTTTTTTTATGCTTTTTATTATACTCTTGTAAACATCAAAAACCTTGTGGTATTCGGATATGGGCCAACGATATCTTTTATACCAATTTAAAAAGAAATATACTCCCAATAAAACAAACCATTAATTTGTGGACTTAGTGAACATATTTTTGCTGAAGAATGCTCGTCAATGTTTTAAACAGTTCAGTGGGATTGAATGGCTTGCATATAAGACCATCTATTCCATATTCCCCCAATTGGTTTTTAATATCCATTCCTGTGGAGGCCGATAAGGCGTAGATGGGCATTACCTTATTGAGCGGATTGCCCGATTCCCTTATGGCCTTACTTGCTTCAAAACCATTCATTACAGGCATTTGAAGATCCATCAAAATCATATCGTAAGTATTTTCCATGGCCATATTAATGGCTATTAATCCATTTTCTGCAATATCAAAATCGACCTGCCATTTGGAAAGAAACTTCTCAATGACCATAATATTTACTTTGTTATCCTCGGCGACCAGAATTCTGGCCCCTTTCAAATGTTCCTGCTGATGAATGGACTTGGCTTCAAAGTCATAAACATCTTCCTGATAATCCGCCATGGAGCTCTTCAGTAGTTTCAGTGTAAAACTAAAGGTAGATCCTTTACCCACTTCACTTTCCAATTTTAAATCGCTATCCATTATTTCCAACAAGCGTTTACAAATGGCAAGGCCCAGTCCCGTGCCTCCATATTTTCTAGTGGTATCGGAATTGGCTTGGGCAAACGAAAGGAATATTTTATCCCGTTTATCTACGGGAATTCCAATTCCGGTATCGGATATATTAAATTCCAAAACGCAGTATTCGTCCGCTATTTCCAGGGCCTCTATATCTACTGTGACCTTGCCCTCCTCAGTAAACTTAATAGCATTGCTGACAAGGTTGGTCAGGATTTGTGACAATCTGGTACTGTCACCAATAAATGTTTTGGGAAGCGTTGTGTCTGTCTTTACAAGCAGCCTCAAGTCTTTATCTTTGGCCGTATTGTGAAATATACTTTGTAAACCATTCAGGACTTGATTTAGACTAAAATCCCTTTCCTCCAATTCCAATTGACCGGAGGCAATTTTATTAAAATCCAAAATATCATTTACCAAACACAACAAGTGTTCCGAGGAATGCTTAAGAGTACTCAGGTTTTCCAACTGTTCCTTTTTTGGATTTTCCAGCAGTAGCAAGTGGCTAATACCTATAACCGCATTGAGGGGGGTTCTGATTTCGTGGGACATTGTCGTTAGAAACTCGTCTTTGGCCTTGTTGGCCATAGATTCTTTTTCCTTGGCCTCTATTAAGGCCAACTCTGTTTCCTTTATTTTGCTAATATCTACAATAGCACCAATATATCCTTCAATGTTACCGTCTTCAGACTTGATAACCTTCAAAGAAAAATCCAGCCATTTGTGATGGCCACCAATAGTTTGGGATTTAAAAATTTTACTAATAGTTTTGAAATTGGGCCTCTTTAAATCTATTAGACCGGTGTAGTCCCTTCCTTGGTCATCCTTTAAAGATTGATGAAATGGTTTTCCCAAACAGTCCATGACCTTTAGTCCTGTCAACTTTTGCCAAGCAGGATTAAGATAGGACCAATTTCCTTTCAGGTCCATTTCAAAAATAACATCCTTTATATTTCCAGCTACTTTGGATAATTGACCACTAATGGACTCTATACTATTTTTTAATTGCTGATTGGTTTGAAATAATTCCTGGGAACTTTTTTCCAAAACATTCTCCACATGCTCCAAATCACTGTCAAATGCCTTATAAGCTTCATTAACTTGATGCAATAAGGGTGTGATAAGATCTCTGGTCCTGTCATCCAAATCTACCTTTTTTAGCTGCCTATTGAGTAATCTGTGGTAATTATTGCTCATTCGGAAAAGGTTGTTATGGTCATAGTTTGATTGTGAAGGGTACAGGGTGAAAACTTATCAAAAGGAGCGATCTCGCCATAGGAATAAAAGCCGGTAGTATAAATATCATTGTCGAACACATCGTTTACAGCCTCTACTTCCTCTTCCACCAATTGTTTCATAACTAGCCTGCGACCTACACAGCTTATTAAAAATGCCAATTGATGCTGGTCTTCAGTACTGTCCTTCGTAGTAATCGCGGATTGTTCGGCACCTCCAATAATCCTATCTATATTGGCCTTCATTAATCTTACATAAGAACCTTGGGGAATGTTTCCTGCAAAAGTTAGACTTCCACTTTTTTCATCAACGGCCAAAATAGTCCTTACCACTGGTATTTGATTATCCTCATCCCTCATACTCAATGGAAATAGAAGACCTGAACCGGGTAAATCCTTGGCCATATCACCCAAAAAAGATTTATAGAGTTCCAAGGCTGGTTGTCCGTCCAATTCATAGAGAACGTTATTTTCGGATTTCGTCACCAATCTTTCTATACCAAAACTGTCCCAACCTCCTTTAGATCCAAAGCCAATTTTTAATTCAGATCCATATAAACCTAGGGCTACTATCTTTTTGGAAGCTATTTTTGCCCCGGAGATTACAAAGGTGTTTTTAAAGTTTGAACAATCCCCTGCCAATCCACCTGTTATACTTACAGATTTATCCAGATCAGTATGCAGGCCCTTTACCAATTCGGCACCGTTTACGATAAGTCCATCACTAAGAACAAAAATATGCCTTAGATCAGTTCCTTTCAATTTATTGCTGAGTGCTTTGCCGGCCTCAAAACTATTCAGGTTATGGGAAACCAGATCAACCTCTTCAATTCTAATCTTAGTTTTTTCAAACCTAACTGCCGTTAAGGCAATAGTAGAATCCAGTACCTCATTACCTAAAATCTCACCTGCAGTGGAACATCCGATCAAAATGGCATTTTCAAATTTCTGGGCCAATTTGCCCACAAATACTTCTGTACCCACAAATGAGGGAGATGCAAAGAGAAAAAATACTTCAGGAATAAAATCGATATCCAATTGATCAAGGTCTTCAAGATGAAGTATTTTGTGCTGATAAATTTTCATAATAAATATTTTTGTAGGAAAAATACTTAATTTAATGTAATCCAAATTTTAAACTTTCCTAAAACATCAACGTTGAATAACAGTAAATCGTATAGTTTTTAAAAAATTAGGGATATTGGGCCGCATTAATGTCCTTTAATAACAAAAAGTGATAATATCACCACTAATTCCTTAAACGCCCCATATAGACTTTGAGGGGTAATCCTAAATAAAATTTCTAAATAATTGCAACTGCTAATTATCGGGCTTGGGAAATATTAAATGTTTCCCAACAAAACTCGATATCTATTATAAAAGCGTGGTATTTACATAAAGAGTATTAATTTTGCCGCTTTTTTTACAGGATATAAATGCATATAAATAGGATAATTCTCCATAGCAAAGAGAAAATACCTTGTAGTAATATTGTAACTGTAATAATTTATTAAATGTTAATATTATGGATATGGACAAATCAAACAAAAAAGCGCTAATTGCCCTAGGGGTGGGTGGCTTTGGTATAGGTATGACCGAATTTGTAATTATGGGAATTTTACCCGATGTGGCCAGTTCCCTTCAAATAAGTATTCCACAAGCCGGCCATTTTATTGCTGCCTATGCACTAGGCGTTGTTGTTGGAGCACCAACCTTGACCGCCTTAAGTGGAAAATGGCCAGCACATAAGGTATTGCTGTATCTTATGATATGGTTTACTGTGTTCAATACACTTTCGGCGTTTTCAACAAGCTATACAACTTTAATGATTTCGAGGTTTATGTCAGGATTGCCACATGGAGCATTTTTTGGAATTGGAGCGGTAGTGGCAGGAAAGCTGGCCAAAGAAGGAAAAGCGGCCCAAGCTATTGCCACCATGTTTGCCGGCCTAACTATTGCCAACGTGATTGGTGTACCTATAGGAACATATCTCGGACATCATTACAATTGGAACCTATCCTTTCTATTGGTAGGTATTGTAGGTGTCATTGCAATGCTCAGTATATACTTTTGGATTCCACAAATGGAAAAATCCTCTTCAGAAGGATTTATTAAGGATCTGAAGGTTTTTAAAAGAGTGGAAATATGGTTGCTTATATTACTTACTACCATTGGTACAGGAGGATTCTTTGCATGGTACAGCTATATTGCCCCTTTATTGACCAATGTCTCGGGACATTCCGAAAGCATGGTGAGTTATGCCATGATATTGGCAGGTTTGGGAATGGTGTTCGGCAATTTTATCGGTGCCAAAATGGCTGAGATATTTTACCCATTAAAGGCAGTAATCATTAGTTTATCCCTGATGGTTATGGTGCTGATAATCAATTTTTTGGTAGCCGCAAACCCAATAGCCATTCTTTTACTGACTTTTATAATAGGAATAGTTTCCTTTATGGTAGGAACCCCTATTCAATTGGCCATTATAAAAGCATCCAAGGGTTCTGAAATGTTGGGGTCTTCCATGAACCAAAGTGCCTTTAATATGGGCAATGCATCAGGAGCATTCTTTGCAGGAATGCCCATTGCCATGGGGTACGGATTTACATCCGCAAGTCTGGTTGGAGCTCTAATGGCCGGTACGGGTATTGCCATTGCTGTATTAATATTAGTGTTCTCCAATAGTAGAACTGTCAACCCTAAAAGAAAAATGGCTTTTAACTCTTAAATATTAAGGTTAAGGATAAGACTGATGAAAAATAAAAGAGGGCATCCAAATCCAATTAGACGCCCTCTTTTATGGATTCCTGCCTAGGCAGGAATGAAATTTCCACTATATATTCTTAGCCAACCAATCACCTATTTCACTGGTTTTAAAAGCTTTTCCACCTTCTGCCAAATCTTCTGAAACCACTCCTTCCGCGAGGGATTTATTTACAACGTCCCTAATAGCTTGAGCCTCTTCTTTTAAATCGAAATCTTCGAACATCATTGCAGCCGATAGTACAGTTGCCAATGGATTGGCAATATCCTTTCCTGCAGCTTGTGGGTAAGATCCGTGAATTGGTTCATACAATCTAATTTTATTTCCCACAGATGCCGAAGGCATTAAGCCCATTGATCCTGATATTACAGAAGCCTCGTCCGTTAAAATATCCCCAAAGAGGTTTTCAGTGATTATCACATCATAGGAACTTGGCCATTGTACCAGTCTCATGGCAACGGCATCTACAAATTCATAAGAAACAGTAACTTCAGGATAATCCTTTTCCATGGCTTGTACCGTTTCTCTCCATAATCTGGAAGATTCCAAAACGTTGGCCTTATCCACACAACATAGTTTTTTTGATCTGGTCATGGCCATTTCAAAACCCTTCTTGGCCAATCGGGTAATTTCAGCCCTAGTATAGGTACAAGTATCGTAGGCCGTATTTCCATTATCTTCCCTACCTCTTTTTCCAAAATATATTCCTCCTGTAAGTTCCCTAAGAATAATCAAATCTGTACCTTCTATACGCTCACGTTTTAAAGGGGATTTATCTATTAGTGAAGGAAAAGTAAAGGTGGGCCTAACATTGGCAAATAGACCCAATTTTTGACGCATTTTTAACAACCCTTGTTCTGGTCGGACTTTGGCAGAGGGGTCATTGTCGAATCTTGGATGCCCAATGGCACCGAATAAAACGGCATCTGCTGCTTCACAAATGGCATGAGTTTCGTCTGGGTAAGGTTCTCCTACGGCATCAATAGCAGCAGCACCGGTAAGTGCCGGGGTCCAATTAATCTCATGATTGTATTTTTTGGCTATCGCATTGGATACTTTTACCGCCTGATCAATTACTTCAGGTCCAATTCCATCTCCTGCTAAAAGGGCAATTTTTAATTTCATTTATATTTGCTTTTTGCCAAACGCCTTTCGACTGGCATGGTTAAAATTGTTTGTGTTTCTCTTGGATTATGATATTTAACATTTTCTCGGTTGCCTTAATGGCCGAGACCGTTTGATCGGAGTCCAGCCCCCTAGAAATAAATTCTTTTTCATCGCTTTTCCATGTTATAATGGTTTCGCAAAGGGCGTCAGAATTACTACCTGGTGGAATTCGCACTGCGTAATCTATCAAAACGGGCAATTCCATTTTTTTGGATTTATATACTTTTCTCAACGCATTCATAAAGGCATCATATTGCCCATCACCTTGGGCGTGTTCCTCTATGAGTTCTCCATTAATTTCAAGAGCTAAGGTAGTGGATGGCTTTAATCCCTTGGAATGGGTAAGCACATAAGATTTTACAAAAACTTTCTGATGGTAGGTATCGCTATCCAATACATCGGAAATAATATAAGGCAAGTCCTCTTTGGTAACCTTTTCCTTTTTATCTCCTAACTCAATTATACGGGCAGTGACCTTTTTTAATTCATCGTCGTTAAGTGTTAATCCAAGTTCCTGTAAATTCTTTTGAATATTGGCTTTGCCCGATGTTTTACCTAAGGCATATTTACGTTTTCTGCCAAATCGCTCTGGCATTAAATCGTTAAAGTACAGGTTCTTTTTACTATCCCCATCCGCATGTATTCCAGCAGTTTGGGTAAAGACATTATCTCCCACAATAGGCTTATTGGCCGGTATTCCAAATCCGGTAAATGCGGATACCAACTTACTAACTTTGTACAGGGAAGATTCGTTTACTCCTACCTCTATTTCCGGCATAAAATCATTTATAACCGCTATGGCACTGGCCATTGGAGCGTTACCAGCTCTCTCGCCCATACCATTTACTGTTAAATGAAGTCCATGGCAACCGGCCTTTAAGGCCTCCATAACATTGGAAACACTTAAATCGTAATCGTTATGACCATGGAAATCAAAATGCATCTTGGGATAACGCTGAACTATTTCCGATATATAATCGTAAGTTTCGTTATATGTCAATATTCCCAGAGTATCCGGAAGCAAAACTCTTTTTACGGGCTGGGTAGACAAAAAATCCAAGAATTGGAATACGTATTCCTTGGAACTCCGCATACCATTGCTCCAGTCCTCCAAATATACATTGGTGGTAATAGCTTCCTCGGCCGCTGCCGCTATGGTATTTCCTATTTCTTTGAAATGTTGCTCGGGAGTTTTTTTAAGTTGATGCGTTAAATGGTTCATAGAACCTTTTGTCAACAAATTCTGGACCTTGGCACCGGATTTTTTCATCCAATCAATAGAAACGCCTCCATCAACAAAGGTCAAAACCTCAACACGGTCTATATACCCTTTAGTTTTGGCCCATTCTGCAATCTGTTGCACGGCAGAAAATTCTCCTTCCGATACCCGGGCAGAAGCAATTTCTATTCTGTCCACGTTCAACTCATCCAACAACAACTTCGCCAAGGTAAGCTTTTCGGATGCTGAAAAGGACACCCCGGAAGTTTGCTCCCCGTCCCTAAGGGTGGTGTCCATTATTTCAATTTTTCTTCTTTTCATTTATGTTGAACTAGTAAGCGTATTTCTATTGTCCAATAACCTAATAAGTAATAAATCCCCACCTTGGCATATCAAGAAGAAGGGCAAGCAACATGAAACACTTGGCGAGAATAACACAACCCGATATTTTACAATGGGGTGGTTTGGGCAAATTCCCGAATATTTTCTTTAATGTTCAATAGGTAGTCAATGTCATCAAAGCCATTAAGCATATTATCTTTCTTATAATGGTTGATGTCAAAACTTTCCGATTCACCAGTAGTGGACAAGGTAATAGTCTGTTCTGGCAAGTTGACCACTAACTCCGTTTTGGGGTCTGCTTCAATGGCAGTGTAAATTTTTTCCAAGAATGGGGCGCTCACCTGTACGGGCAATACTCCAATATTCAAGCAGTTGTTTTTAAAGATATCTGCAAAAAAACTGGATACCACACACCTAAATCCATAGTCATAGACTGCCCAGGCAGCGTGCTCCCTAGAAGAACCTGACCCAAAATTCTTAGCACCCACCAAAATCTTACCGCTATAAGTAGGGTCGTTTAGAACGAAGTCCTTTTTTGGACTGTTATCAGGGTTATAGCGCCAATCCCGGAACAAATTGTCCCCAAAACCTTTACGTTCTGTAGCCTTAAGAAATCGGGCTGGTATAATTTGATCGGTATCCACATTTTCTATAGGAAGTGGAACCGCTGTTGTTTTAAGTATATTAAATTTATCGTATGCCATATTATTTAAACTTATGTGCTAAGCGCTTAGCGCAAAACGAAAATTAAACTTTATTTTTTATTTCTTATTTTATATCAACTTTCTTAACCAAATCCGAATAAATCTCTTAGGAGCGTCTTTTAGCGACCTATAAATTCTGTTTAGAGTTAGAGAAAGTGCAAAAAGTACTTTTAAACCAATTCCTGCATCAACTCCCTTGGATCTGTCACCTTTCCTGTTACGGCAGCGGCAGCGGCAACAAGTGGACTTGCCAAAAGTGTTCTTGACCCAGGACCTTGTCTTCCTTCAAAGTTTCGGTTCGAAGTACTAACTGCATATTTTCCGGCAGGCACCTTATCATCGTTCATGGCCAAACAAGCCGAACAACCAGGTTCACGTAATTCAAAGCCAGCCTCGTGCAAAATATCCAAAATGCCTTCTTCCTTTATGGCCGATTCCACCTTATGTGATCCCGGTACCAACCATGCGGTTACATTATCTGCCTTTTTTCTACCTTTTACAATAGAGGCAAAGGCTCTAAAGTCTTCAATACGTCCATTGGTACAACTTCCCAAGAACACAAAATCAATTGGCTTGCCAATCATATTATCACCCTCATTAAAAGCCATATATTGTAGGGACTTTTTGTAAGTTGCAACACCACCTTCTACAGCTTCTGCCATTGGAATACCATTGGAAATTCCGATACCCATCCCTGGATTGGTTCCGTAGGTAATCATTGGTTCTATATCCGTGGCATCAAAAGTTATTTCCTTATCAAAAGTTGCACCCTCATCCGTTTTAAGTGTTTCCCAGTATTCCATAGCGGTATCCCAAGCTGCACCAACCGGAGTAAATTCGCGTCCTTTTATATACTCAAAAGTCTTTTCATCTGGAGCGATCATACCTCCACGGGCACCCATCTCAATGCTTAGGTTGCAAACGGTCATCCTACCTTCCATAGTCATATTCCTGAACACATCCCCTGCATATTCCACAAAGTATCCTGTAGCACCAGAGGTGGACAGTTTGGAAATTACATATAGGGCTACATCTTTTGAAGTTACCCCTCTACCAAGTTTTCCATTTACATTAATACGCATAGATTTGGCTTTCTGCTGCATAATACACTGTGTAGCCAAAACCATCTCCACTTCGGAAGTTCCGATACCAAATGCTATGGCTCCAAATGCTCCATGGGTAGAGGTATGCGAATCACCACATACTATGGTTGCTCCTGGTTGTGTAATTCCGTACTCAGGGCCTACAACGTGAACAATACCATTTTTTTCATGCCCAAGTCCCCAATAGGATATGCCATGGGCCTTTGAATTCTCTTCCAATGCTTTCAACTGATTGGCTGAAAGTGGATCCTTAACCGGCAAATGCTGATTAATGGTAGGCGTATTGTGGTCTGCAGTGGCAAAAGTACGTTCTGGATACATTACTGGAATACCCCTACTTTTTATGCCTAGAAATGCTACCGGACTAGTAACCTCATGAACCATGTGACGGTCTATGAACAATACATCCGGCCCATTTTCGATTTTATGAACAACGTGGGAATCCCACACTTTATCAAATAACGTTTTTTTCATTTTATAGGGTTATGATTTATGATCTTAGATTTCCTTTTTTATAAAGTGGCCTACTGCCTACTTTTCACTAGCATGCAAAATTAAGACTATCTTATAAATCCTTGAAATTATTATAGGAATAATTACGATGTTCAACATAAATGTTGATGATTGTTTTGAATATAACCCATCATTTTCCACTTATAGGATACGGCCTACATTTCCAGCTTGGAAATTATAGATGACAAGTCCAATTTTCCTATATAAACTTTTACAATTGGAACAAAAAAAAGGTGGTTGAAACTAATACAACCACCCTAATCAAAATTTTATGTCTCTATTCTACTTAGCAGCCTTATCTACCTTTGGACGAGCATCCCGATTGGCTAACTCCCAAGCCGTAAAAAAGACAAGTCGGGTTCTATTTTGCAGTAGGTCGTAATTTATTTTGTCCGGTGTATCACCAGGTTGGTGATAATCGGCATGTGTGCCATTAAAATAAAAAATTATGGGAATATTGTTTTTTGCAAAGTTGTAGTGATCGCTTCTGTAGTAAAAACGGTTGGGATCATTTTCATCATTAAAGGTGTAATCCAATTCAATATTCATATATTTTCTGTTCACCTCTTCCGATAGCTCATGAAGTTCTGTGCTCAATTTATCAGAACCTATTAAGTAAATATAATTCCTATCACCTTTACGGTTGGGATCTATTCTTCCAATCATATCAATATTTAAATTGGCCACAGTTTCGGACAATGGAAAAATAGGGTCATGATCGGCGTAGTATTTGGAGCCTAAAAGCCCTTTTTCCTCTCCTGTAACATGCAGAAAAACGACGGATCTTTTGGGACCATGGCCTTCATCCACAGCCTTCTTAAAGGCTTCCGCAATTTCCAAGAGTCCAACAGTTCCGGAACCGTCATCATCCGCTCCATTAAAAATCTCCCCTGCATTATTTACTCCAACATGATCTAGATGTGCCGAGATTATAACATACTCATTTGGTTTTTCAGAACCTTTAATCACGGCCACTACATTCTCTGAATCCACATCTTGACTATCGCTTTCAATATTCAAAACCAATTTTGTAGGAATGTTTTTTGATGTATTTTCAGATAAAATATTGGGGAGAATGGTGTTGGCAACCATGGCATCAATAAAAAAGCTGAAGAAATCTGATTCCATTTCATCTTTAAGCACCATACTACCGCCATCGTTACCTTGCATAAAATTGAACCTATTTTTAAAACGGCCAAAATTGCCTTCATCGAAATACAAAACTCCTATGGCACCTTTGCTTGATGCCAATTCCATTCTTTTTCCAATAGATTCGGACATATTGCTCCAAACAGACTTTTCATTGGTGCCCGATAATCTATATGTACCATCAGCATTAACAGGTTCCCCTGCTTTCATCAATACAATTTTTCCCTTTACATCCAACCCGGCATAATCCGAATAGATTGCTTCTTCAATACCATTATTGACATATACAATATTATCATAACTTCCATTAGCAGCGGAAAAGGTTAACAAACCATCACCATTTTCAATATTCTTACCATTAATGGAAACACTGCCTTTCGGGAGCCGATTTATGACCAAGGGAACATTTTGGAAGTAGTCCCCATCAGCTTGGGCGGCAGGAATCTCTAGTTGCACATATTCTGCCTTTAAATACTCTACTGCTTTCTTTTGCCCTGGTTCTCCTGTATCCCTACCTTCAAATTCGTCCGAGGCATAGGTATAGAGATGTTCTTTTAATTCAGCTTCCGTAATGGATTCAGCATAGACCTGAGGGTCTACTGCGGTTTTTACCGGTTCCGTCTGTTGAGAAATCGTTTTTTGTGATGAGTTGCAGGCCAAGAAAAGCCCAAGAGCAACAAACAATATTTTTTTCATTGAGTAAACTTTAATTATTTCAGAATTTTTCAAAAATAGGGAAATCTTAAAGAAACAATCTTACTATTTTTATAAAACTGTTCTATGTGTTACCTATATTGAACTTAAGGTGTTTCTAATAGTTCAGCCCAACAATATAATGAGTGCGAAAACGGAATTACTTGAGTATTAACCTATGCCCATTTAAAGTATTATATTAACCTTTAATTAAGGCAGTTAAGAATGGATTGGTTAATATTCTCTCAAGTTTGGCTAATATACCTTTATTCCAAGGGGAGTGATTTTACTAAATTTGTAATTAATTTTAAAACTTATAGCAATGCAAATAAAATGGGAAGGCGTAATGCCTGCAGTGACCACCAAATTCACATCAGAGGATAAATTGGATATAAAAATGTTCGAGGTTAATATTCGGGCACAGATGGAAGCTGGAGTCAACGCCATTATTTTAGGTGGCACCCTAGGTGAAGCCAGTACACTTACCGACGATGAAAAGAAAATACTTATACAGGAGACGGTAGCTATTGTTGATGGAAAAATCCCAGTAATAATTAATATTGCGGAACAAACTACTAAAGGCGCCATTGAAGCGGCCTCCAAGGCGGTGCAATACGGGGCCAGTGGTTTAATGATGCTTCCTCCAATGCGTTATAAGGCCAATGACTTTGAAACGGTAACCTACTTTAAGGAAGTCGCCAAAAGCACTGACTTGCCCATCATGGTCTATAATAACCCTATAGATTACGGAATAGAAGTAACCTTGGATATGTTCGAGGAATTATTAACGATGGATAACATCCAGGCGGTTAAGGAATCTACCCGCGATATTTCTAATATTACAAGAATTAAAAATCGATTTGGCAATCGCTTAAAGGTTTTGACAGGTGTTGATACCTTAGGATTGGAGAGTATTCTAATGGGTGCAGACGGCTGGGTAGCTGGTTTAGTATGCGCCTTCCCTGCGGAAACGGTTGCCATCCACAATTTGGCCAAAGCAGGGAAAATTAGGGAGGCCTTAGCCATTTATAGGTGGTTTTTGCCTTTGTTGGAATTGGACATCAACCCTCAATTGGTCCAAAACATAAAGTTGGCCGAAGTTGCTACGGGCATTGGAACAGAACAGGTACGGGCTCCCAGACTACCGCTACAAGGAGAGGAAAGAAAAAGGGTCTTAAAAATTATTGAAGAAGGGATGAGGACAAGACCAACCCTTCCGAATTATAGGGTAGAATTGGTTTAGCCATATTGTAACCGTGAAAAACCAGCTAAAGTGTTACTTTAGCTGGTGAAACATATTTGCTCATTTGGAGCGCATAATTATAACATAAATTTACAATGATTACAGGGAAAAACTATATTGGAGTAGATACATCGGCCAAAAACAGTAGAACATATTCAACCTTCAATCCAAAATTAAATAAACCTACGGAATGGATTTTCCATGAAGCATCTGAGGAAGAGGTAAATGCAGCGGTAGAAAAAGCAGCGGTAGCGTTTGAAACGTATCGCGCTTTTTCAGATAGAAAAAAAGCAGAATTCTTAAAGGCCATTGCCAGCGAAATTGAATCCTTGGGAGATGAATTGATTTCCGTTTATGTACAGGAATCAGGTTTACCGGAAGGTAGGGCCAAAGGAGAACGTGGTAGAACAATGGGGCAACTTCGAGCCTTTGCTACCTTATTGGAGGAGGGCTCATGGGTTGAGGCTACCATTGATACCGCTCAGCCGGACAGGGAGCCATTGCCAAAAGTAGACCTAAGAAAAATGTTGCTGCCTATTGGTCCTATTGTCATATTTGGTGCCAGCAATTTCCCATTAGCGTTTTCTACCGCTGGGGGAGATACGGCCAGTGCTCTTGCTGCCGGATGTCCCGTAATTGTAAAAAGTCACCCAATGCATGCCGGTACAGGAGAGCTCGTAGCCTCAGCTATAGCCATAGCAGCTAAAAAGACTGGTATGCCCGATGGCGTATTTTCCAATCTAAATAGTAGTGATTTAGAAGTGGGACAGCTATTAACAGTACACCCGAAAGTAAAAGGAATAGGTTTCACAGGTAGTACAAATGGAGGAATGGCCCTTTATAGATTGGCTACCCAAAGAAAGGAGCCAATTCCGGTTTTTGCCGAAATGGGCAGTATTAATCCCGTGATAGTCCTACCATCTGCCTTGGAGCAAAAAGGGTCAGAATGGGCAACCCAATACGCAGGTTCCATTATGTTGGGAGCTGGACAATTTTGCACCAATCCTGGGCTTATTCTAGGCATAAAGGGAATGGCCCTGGATAGTTTTGTTTCAAAATTAGGAACAGAAATAGAAAAATTGGATCCTACCTGTATGTTACATCCCAACATATATAAAGGTTATGAAAAAGGAAAAAAAGAATTGTCTTCACAACCAAAGACCGTAGAGGTAGCTTCACATAATGGCAAGGTATCCCCAAATTTTGCACAACAGAAGGTATTAACAGTATCGGCCGAGGATTTTTTAGCCAACCCTGTTTTGCATAAAGAGGTTTTTGGACCATTTTCAATCGTAGTTCAATGCATAGACAAAGAGGAGTTGATAAAAGTGACCCAAGAATTGGAAGGGCAACTGACAGGTACTATTTTAGGAACGGAAACCGAAATACAAACGTATACAGGGGTAGTAAATGCCTTGGTGAATAGGGTAGGGCGTATAATATTCAATGGGGTGCCGACAGGAGTGGAAGTTTGTCCGTCCATGATGCACGGAGGCCCATTTCCTTCCACAACGGACAGTAGGTTCACCTCGGTTGGAACCTCTGCCATTAGGCGATGGGTACGGCCCGTCTCTTTCCAAAGTTGGCCTTCAGAATTATTGCCGGAGGCCTTAAAAAATAATAATCCGTTGGGAATAATGAGACTTGTGAACGGGGAACACACCAAACAGAATCTATAATTTAATGGCCAGAAAGACCTTTTTTTGCGTGGATGCCCATACTTGCGGGAATCCCGTTAGGGTGGTTGCCGGGGGAGGCCCAAATTTATTGGGCAAAAACATGAGCGATAAGCGCCAGCATTTCCTAAAGGAGTTCGATTGGATTCGGAAAGGTTTAATGTTTGAGCCTCGTGGTCATGATATGATGAGTGGAAGTATTTTTTACCCACCCTCCGACCCTGAAAACGATTTTGGTATTTTATTTATAGAAACCAGTGGTTGCCTTCCCATGTGCGGACATGGCACGATCGGAGCTATAACCATTGGGATAGAGGAAGGTCTAATCTCTCCAAAGCAGCCCGGAAGGATTCGTATGGAAACCCCCGCTGGCTTGGTGAACATCCAATACCAGCAGACTGGCAAAAAAGTGGATTGGGTAAAATTGATCAATGTCAAATCTTATTTGGCCGCCTTGGAGCTCACCATAAACTGTTCGGATCTAGGAGAACTGATTTTCGACGTTGCCTATGGGGGAAACTACTATGCTATATTCGATCCACAAAAAAATTTCGAGGGAATTCAGGAATATTCCGCCAGTAAATTGATTCAGTACAGTCAAGAAATAAGGGAGAAAATCAATCTAAAATATCCTGACCACTTTATCCATCCAGAGAACACTACCATAAACGGTGTTAGCCATATCCTTTGGACAGGCAACACCATATCGCCAGAGGCCACAGCAAGGAATGCTGTTTTTTATGGGGACAAGGCTATAGACAGATCGCCCTGTGGTACTGGTACCTCTGCGCGCATGGCACAATGGCACGCCAAGGGTAAATTAAAGGTGGGGGAAGATTTTATTCACGAAAGTTTTATTGGGTCCCAATTTACTGGCAGAGTGGAGGAGGAGACTACGCTATCCGGATTAAAGGCCATTGTCCCAAGTATTAGGGGGTGGGCCCAAGTTTACGGATACAATAACATTATTATTGACGATGATGATCCTTATGCACACGGATTTCAAGTAATATAGAATGGAGAAAAACGTATTGATCATAGGTGGTGGAATCGTAGGACTCTGTTCGGCCTACTTTTTACATAAAGAAGGCCATCAGGTTACCATAGTGGACAAATCGAATATTACATCCGGAGCCTCCTTTGTCAACGCCGGATATATTACCCCCAGTCATATTATTCCCCTTGCTTCCCCGGGAATGATTTTAAAAGGGCTTAAATGGATGTTCAATCCAACCAGTCCGTTTTATATGAAACCCAGATGGGATATGGACTTTTTTAAGTGGTCATGGTATTTTCACAAATCATCCACCAAGGAAAAAGTTGCCCTTGCCATTCCGTTGATCAAGGAAATTAATCTAATGAGTAGGGAACTTTTCGCAGCTATTAAAAATAGTGGAGATTTAGGGGATTTTCAGTTAGAAAGAAAGGGCTTGTTAATGTTATATAAAACGGACGCAGAAGGAGATCATGAATTGGAGGTGGCTAAAAAGGCTTCCTTTTTAGGGCTGGAAGTTAGCTCCTTGGACAAAAAAGCATTGGACAAATTACAACCCAACCTTAACATGGATGTTAAAGGTGCTGTTCATTATGAGTGCGATGGACATACCACACCGACGGAGTTCATGGAAAAAATGCTGGATTATTTAAAGAGAAACGGCGTGATCATTAAAACCAATGAGGAGGTCACGGATATAGTGGCAGTTAATGGCCAAATAACCAAAGTTATTACTGATAAGGCCGAATATTCTGCTGATGAAATTGTTTTGGCGGCCGGCTCTTGGAGCGATAAATTATCCAAGAAAATGAAGATAAAACTTCCGATACAGGCAGGTAAAGGCTATAGTATAAACGTGCAACGTCCAACAGGAATTACCATTCCTGCCATTTTAATGGAAGCCAAGGTGGCTGTTACCCCTATGAATGAGTATACCCGCTTTGCAGGAACCATGGAATTCTCCGGAATCAATGATATTATTAAAAAACAACGCGTTCAAGCTATTGCGAAAGCTGTAACCCGGTTTTATCCAGAAATCGAAATTAATGAAGACGAGATTGGGCGTGCCAAAAGTGGTCTACGCCCAGTTTCTCCGGATGGCTTGCCATATATTGGAAAAAATAGTTCCCTTAAAAATTTGACCATTGCCACAGGACATGCCATGATGGGCTGGAGTCTTGGACCAGTTACCGGACAATTGGTCTCGGAAATAATTTCTGACAAGAAAACATCTATGAATATAAATGCCTTTTCCCCAAATAGACAATTCTAGCATTTAACTCCAATGCTTTAGTCCTCATCATATTAAATTCACCACTCTTTTCTTCACCCCATTACTTTTCTAGAAAATAAACATAATGGTGCCATTGGCATTTCCCTCGTTAATGGTGAATTGATTCTTCCCACAAGCCAATAGGCATCTTTATTTATGTTTCATATTCCATGAAGTATGAAAGCAATTGTAGCCAACCTTTTAAAAGATGGTGCTTTGATCAGTGGTCATGGCCACCGGACTCACCCATCAAATTAAATCCTCCCTTAACAATTAACTGGTCGGTATCTTTTAATTCCCCCACATCGGTAATGGCAATAAATCCGTTATAGCTATCTCCTGTCTTCACCGCTCTAGTTTCAAAAATTCGTCCCTCAATACCTTCAGAAACCAAGGATAAAACATACTGCCTGTTATCTTGGGCAATAACCCCATCGATAGGCAAAGCCTTGATATTCTTATTCTCCGTAATTATATCGGCCTCTACAAACATGCCAACAGCAAAATTATGGTTTTCATCATCATGCAAATGGCCATGAACCTTGACAGTCCGGCTGTCTCCATCAATAGAGGTACCTACCAAATACACCTCCGCTTCAAAATATTCCTGTGAGGTTTCGGAAATCTTAAAGCGTATTTTTTGATTTTTTTTGATTTTCATTATATCCTTTTCAAACACCGATAATTCCAAATGAATATGCTCCGTATTCATTATTTCCATAATTTCATCCGAAGGTGAAACATACATTCCTTTACTAACATTTACTTTGGTAATACTGCCATCTATGGGTGCAAAAATGGTTGTCTCGGAAACAATTATTCCCTTTTCAACATTTTCTGGGGAGATATTTAGCATTTTTAGTTTTTGTTGCAAACCATTATACCTGGCAAGATTACGTTTGTATTCGCTCTCTGCTTTTAAAAAATTCTTTTGAGAGGTTATCTTTTCTGCGAACAAGCTTTTTTGTCTTTCAAATTCGGATTTAAGAAAATTAAGCTGTTCAAAACTTTCCAGATATTCTTGTTGCATCTGAACAAATTCGGGATTTTCCAAACTAAGCAAGGGTTGCCCTTTTTTTACTTTATTCCCTATCAAAAGGGGAGTCCTTTTTATATAGCCTCCAGAAAAGGCGCTAACTATTGCCTTGTTTTGAGGCGGAACATCTATGGTTCCAGCAACCTCTACCACAACAGGGAAATTTTGTTCACTAAGGCTCCCCAATTCCATGTTCTCGCCTTCAAATTGGGCTTTTGTAACGGCTATAGTGTTTGCCTTATCTGTACTCTCGGCAGCACTATCAACGGTATTATTTTTATTGCTTGAATCCCCACAGCCCAAAACATTGAACAAAAGGATTGATATAAGGGGGATATATAGTATACGTGACATAGTTTTTATTTTATAGGTTTATGAAATTTATTGCAATGACCGTTTGATTATAGGCATTTAGATTCTCCAAATAGGTTAGGGTAATATTATAGCCGTTTTCCATACTTTGGATATATTGGAAAAAGTCTATTTCCCCACTCTGATAACTTAGTGTCGCCGTTTTTATAATTTCGTCGGCTAGACTCTGACCTTCGGTTTCATAATAAGCCAACACCTCTTGATACTTTTTCAGCAGGCCCATAAGCGATTCGTATTTGGCCCTAAGTTGTATCCGATAATCCTGTGCTTCGGCCTGGGAAATATCCTTGGCTATTTTGGCCGCCTTTATTTTAGAAGCATTTCCACTAAAAAATAAAGGAATTTTAATCCCCAATTGAAAACCTTGAAGGTTTTCACCCAAAGTGGAATTGGTGCCCTGGAAATAATTGAAGTTCAAATCTGGCAATAAATGCTGTTGCTCAAGATTACTTTTGGCATCGAACATTTTTCTTCTGTTTTCGAAAAATGAAATACCAACATTTTCCTCAATATTGACATCGATTAATCGCAGTTTTTCCATAGGCACGGTTTTAACCGATATTGTAGAATCTGGCTGCACTGTCTTAATTAGTTGATGATAGGCCAGGTTGACATCTTCAAGGGCTTTCTTATAAAGTGTCTGAAGCTCTCTTTGTTTGGCCTGGGCCGTTATTTTTTCCAAATAATTACTTTCGCCCAGCTCAAACCTCCGTTGTGCCGAGTAGGAAAACCGCTCATACAACACATTCAATTCACTATAGGTTTTTTCTTTTTGCCTTGCATATTGCAGCTCATGGTAATTGGATGCCAATTCCTGTTCCAGAATTTGCTTCTTTAGCTCATAGTTGCTGTTTTCTATACGGTAATTGGCCTTATTAACACCCTTACCAGCAAAATATACAGTGGGAAAAAGAAAATTCTGCTGTACTCCGAATACCTCCAAAGGCTTATCGTTAAAAGCTATATTATTTTGATCGTAATGATAATAGATCTCTGTCTTATCAAAATTAAATGCACTCCCGATCAACACCTTGGATTCATCCACTTTTAATTTTGACGCTTTTAGTCCTGAATTACCCTTTAGGGCCATAATGCGTAATTCGTCAAAACTAAGTCCTTCTTCCTGTGCCTGAACCGAAGTGGCACACATAGTAAACAGGATAACCAAACCCAGTATCTTTGAACTGCTTTTGGATTTTACCTCCTCTGGCTTATTTTTTGAATGAAATATAGAGTAGAGGATGGGCAGTACTACCAATGTTAATATGGTAGCGGTAATAAGGCCTCCGATAACCACGGTAGCAAGGGGTCTTTGTACCTCTGCACCAACATTGGTGGAAATAGCCATTGGCAGGAATCCAAGTGCTGCAGCGGATGCCGTAAGCAATACCGCTCTCAACCTATCCTTGGAGCCTTGTATAATTAATTCATCTGAATCTTCCATTCCCTGATGTTTTAGTTCTTTAAAATGTTCTATCAAAACAATCCCGTTTAGGACGGCAATACCAAAAAGGGCTATAAAGCCAACTCCTGCAGAGATACTAAATGGCATGTCCCGAACAAACAGAAGAAGTATCCCGCCTACGGCTGCTAGCGGGATTGCTGAGTATATAATTAGCGCCTCCCTTATCGAATTAAATGCAAAATAGAGCATAATTAAAATAAGGATCAACGCCACTGGAACTGCAATTTTTAATCGATCCTTGGCACTTTGTAGATTTTCAAACTGCCCCCCATAGGTAATGGTATACCCGGTAGGTAACTTTATATTTTTTTCTATGAGCTTTTGAACATCATCCACAACCGATTGAAGATCTCTATTCCTCACATTAATCCCCACTACAATCCTGCGTTTGGTATCATCCCTAGATATTTTTGCTGCCCCAGTGGTATAGGAAATTTGGGCCAACTCCCCCAAGGGAATTTTCCCGGCCGAAGGAGTATCCACGTACAAGTTCTTTAAATTTGAAATGTCCTGTCTGCTATTTTGGTCCAACCTTAGGGTTAGGTCAAATCGCTTTTCCCCTTCAAATACACTCCCCAAGTTGGTCCCTGCAAACCCCATGGAAATAAGACCGTTCAAGTCGGAAATGTTTAGACCATACCTTGCTATCTTTGCCCTATCAAATTTTACGTTCATTTGTGGAAGGCCTGCAATTTTCTCAACCGTTATATCGGCGGCACCATCTACATTCTTGACCAAGTTTCTTATTTCATTTCCTTTTGTATTAAGGATTGCCAGGTCGTCACCGAAAACTTTAATTGCGATATCCGCACGGACCCCAGTAATAAGTTCATTAAAGCGCATTTCTATAGGCTGGGTAAATTCCACCTCCATTCCAGGGATTATGGACAAGGCTTCCTTAAATTTATCTGCAAGTTCATCCTTGCTTTCTGCCGAAACCCATTCTTTTTTGGATTTTAAGATGATGATAACATCACTCTCCTCCATAGACATGGGATCCGTGGGCACTTCAGCAGCACCTATCCTAGTAACCACCTGTTTAACTTCTGGAAAATTATCCAAAAGAATCTTTTCTATCCTAGTTGTAATTTCCACAGTCTGGCTCAAAGATGTACCCGTTTTCAAAACAGGTTGTATCACAAAATCCCCCTCATCCAAGGTAGGCACAAATTCACCTCCCATAGTGGTGAATAAATAAATTGAGCTACCCAATAGCATGACGGCAATAGCCAAAGTCAATTTTTTCTTTTTTAACGCCCATCGAATAATAGGATCATAGGATCTACTAAGAAAATCCATTAGACGTACCGAAATATTCTTTGGGGATAAGGTAGATGGTTTTATAAAAAGGGACGCTGCCACCGGAACATAGGTGAAACACAAAATCATGGCCCCGACCAACGCAAAACTAAAAGTAAGTGCCATAGGCTTAAACATTTTACCCTCTACACCACTTAATGATAAAATTGGAATAAAAACTATTAGGATAATCAACTGACCAAAGATGGCCGAGTTCATCATTTTGGAAGCTCCATTGAAAGTAATTTCATCTTTCAGAACTTGTTGTTCTTTCGGCCCCAGCAGTTGCAAAGGGGCACTTTTAGCAGTTATCTGAAAAGCAATATACTCCACTATTATAACGGCTCCATCGATAATAATACCAAAGTCGATTGCCCCTAGACTCATGAGGTTGGCATCTACTCCGAAAATATACATTAATGATAGGGCAAATAATAAACAAAGTGGAATAACAGAAGCCACTACCAGACCCGAACGAAGATTTCCAAGCAGTAAAACCACCACAAAAATGACGATTAAACAGCCTAAAATTAAGTTCTCCGCAACGGTAAAGGTTGTTTTGGCTATGAGTTCGCTGCGTTCCAGGAATCCATTGATAAAAACACCTTCGGGCAAGGTCTTGGAAATGGCATCTATGCGTTCATGAACGGCCTCTATAACTTTTTTGGAATTGGCATCCTTGAGCATCATTACTTGCCCAAGAACTTTTTCTCCTTCGCCATTCCCCGTTATGGCCCCAAAACGGGTTGCACTGCCAAAGCCTACCTTGGCCACGTCCTTAATATATATGGGAAGGTTGTTTGTTGTTTTAACCACGATGTTTTCAATATCCTGAAGTGAAGTAACCAGTCCTTCGCCCCGAATAAAGTATGCCTGATTTACTTTTTCGATATAACCTCCGCCAGAAACGCTGTTGTTCTTTTCCAAAGCAGTAAAAATATCGGCTGTGGAAATATTCATGGCATGCAACTTTTGAGTATTTATGGCCACCTCATATTGCTTTAAATAGCCTCCCCAAGTATTCACCTCCACCACACCCGGGATTCCTGAAAGTTGTCTCTTAACCACCCAATCCTGAATGGTACGCAGGTCCATAGCAGAGTATTTATCCTTATATCCCGGTTTTGTATCTAGAATATATTGATAAATTTCACCTAGACCCGTTGTAATTGGTCCCATTTTAGGAGTGCCGAATCCTTCCGGGATTTTTTCGGAAGCGGATATTAATTTTTCGGCAATTAACTGTCTTGGTAAATAAGTCCCCATTTTATCCTCAAAGACTATGGTAACTACGGACAGACCAAATTTTGATACCGAACGAATTTCCACTACACCTGGCAAATTAGCCATTTCAAGTTCTACGGGATAGGTTATAAATTGCTCCATATCCTGAGTAGACAAATTTTGCGAAGTGGTAATTACCTGAACCTGATTATTGGTAACGTCCGGTACCGCCCCAATAGGTATTTGGGTTAAGGAAAATAGTCCAAAACCTATAATGGCTATTGTAAATAAAAGAACAACTAATTTATTCTTTATACTGAATTGTATAATATTGGATAACATAATTCATAGATAAAAAGATTGCAAGCTATGGCAAAACAGCTTGTTAAATAATGATTTGTATCAGTAATGAATTATGCGGCCTTGGGAGGCTGGAAGATGTCTGAATTCTGTATTGGGTAGTATGACTCTTGATAAAAGAAGTTGGAAGCGGTATCGGCCACCTGTGGAGATTTAGGTACCCCAAAATCCACAACGTTAAGCACGAAGGCAGAGGTAAAATGAGTACAGGTTTGATGATCGAAAGGTAAATTTTCGTGATCCTGGTGTTCTTCCCTATGCTCTAAATCGTGTTGTTTTTTAAGTTCTCCATAATGTTTGGAAATAAAAACCAATAAATTATCCCCGTATTTCTGTTTATGAAATTGGGCGTGGGTCAAAAAATCGTCCAACTGGGCAACGTCAACCATATCCAAGTTAAGACTTTGGATTAAAAGTAAAAGCGAAAGTGTTATGGAAAATAATTTGCTCATCTCTCTTGTAAAGATAAAAAGAATTTTTCTTTTTATCATGTTTTACATCCCTGAGCTTTGCCAAAGGGTCTGGAGGAAAAATATATAAAACAGTTATAATCCATGTGCTTGCTTACCTTAAACACAGTACACCCAAAAAATAGAATTCTTGATACTATCTTTAATATTCAGCCGTAATAGGCCTACGCCTTATAATTGTTATTCTATTACCACCAAGGCTTCGATCAATGCTTCCTTTTTATGCCTACTTAAAGGAATAACCTGTCCATTTATTTCCACAGTGGAACCATTGAAATTTTCAATTTTTTCGAGATTTACGGTGTATGATTTATGAATCCTAAGAAATTTATCCTTGGGCAACTGTTTGGCAAATGCCTTCATGGTAGAGAGAATCAATGTTTTTTTCTCATTGGTGATAATTTTCACATAATCACCATAAGCCTCGATCCATAATATCTCATTCAAAAATAATTTAGTCTTCTTAAGATTACTATTGACATAAATATACTCCAGCTCGATCTCCTCGGCATTTTGAAGGTCAAATTTATTGATTGCTTTTTTAATTGAAAGATCAAACCGGTTCTTGTCCACAGGTTTCTGCAGATAGTCTGTTACATCGTAGTCGAAAGCCTTCATAGCATAATTGGGGTTTCCGGAAATAAGGATTACCTGCGGTTTGTGCTCAAGAGATTCCAGCAAATCGAAACCGTTCAACCCGGGCATTTCAATATCTAGAAAAATTAAATCTAAGGTATTGCTGCCAATGTCATTTTTGGCATCCAAACCATTGTCATATTCATTTATAAGTTCAAGTTTGGAATGTTCTTTTATAATTTTGGCAACTGCACGTCTTTGTACCGTGGAGTCGTCTATTAAAATGCATTTTAACTTAGTGTTTTTCATGGTCAGAATTTAAATAAACAACCATATACCATTAAAGTTGACCCGTGTCAAATAACAAGGATCAGCCAATATTCACCTGCTCCTCTATGGAAACAAGACAAACAATAACTTTAATGCCCATGGTTAGTGTTTGGCATTTTATAAGGAACAAATATACAGCATGTTATAATAAAAATAAACCTAAATGATTATAAATTATACATACTTCAAATCTGGATTAAAAATTTAAAACCCATTGTCTTACTAAGTCTTTTTATTAGCTTGAATGCGATATGACACAAGAATTCCAAAGGCATCACCCTACTAACCATGAACCTAAACCCAGTGAGGGAAACGCTTCGCCGGTTTTTGGGACTAATACCGTTTTTTTTTATCCCATTGAATGAAAAAATAAAATGAATTACTTATTCAACCCAAAATAATGAGGTAAGCGGCCTTTTGGTTGTGATGATTTTGGATTATCTTTATAATCGGGCATTAAAAAAATATAGAAAATCTTACCATAATTATTTAAATATCCAGAAATGAAAATAAATCAATTTTGGTTAAATCTTCCCGTAAGGGACTTGGAGAAACCGAAAATATTTTTCAAAAGTATTGAATTTACACCCAATCCAGTTCATTCTGAAGCTACCCATTTAGGAAGTTTTTTAATTGGTGAAAACAAATTTGTAATGATGCTTTTCCCTGAAACTGTGTTTAAGGGCTTTACTGGAAATGATATATCCAGTACCCTAAAAGGCACGGAAGTACTGTTGAACATAGACGCACAGAGTAGGACGGAGGTTGGTAAGATGGCTAGTCTGGTTCGGAAGGCCGGAGGGAAAATTTATGCGGAACCAGGTGAGTCCGAAGCATGGATGTACGCCTGTGGTTTTTGAAGACTTGGATGGCCACAGCTGATGTATGTTGCATATGGATGCTAAGAATACGTCTATGTCAAAACCATAATCCAGTGAACCTTCAATTATGTTGAACAATGAAAAAAGAGAAATTTAGTGTAATTATCCAAGCCCCGTGCCATAAGGTCTGGGAAATATTATGGAGCAACAGGACCTATTCTAAATGGACATCAATTTTTAGTGAAGGTTCACGCGTAGAAACAGATTGGAAGGAGGGAAGTACTGCACTTTTCCTCAATTCCGAAAACAATGGGATGGTTTCCCGCATTGCTGCCAATAAGCCTTATTCCTTCATGTCTATTGAACACTTGGGTTATGTTACCAATGGGGTGGAAGACAAAAGTAAACCTGAATGGCAAGGTGCCCTGGAAAATTACACCCTTACCACAATGGATGGAAAAACAAACTTACTTGTGGAGATGGATATTACCGACGACTATCTAGAATATTTTTCCGAAACTTGGCCTAGGGCATTGGCAAAAGTAAAAGAACTTGCAGAAGGTCCATGACAATAACAAAGCAATTAATAAATTCCAAAATCATGAAAGTACATCCTTATTTGAATTTTGATGGTAAGGCCGAAGAAGCATTTGTATTCTATAAATCCGTTTTCGGGGGCGAATTTTTGGCCAATATGAAAATGTCGGAAGCCCCAGGAGGCAACGATCTCTCCAAGGAAGACAAAAAACGTACCATGCACATTGCGCTTCCAATTGGTAAAGACACACTTTTAATGGCTTCGGATATAATGCCTTCCGCCGGGCACGTATTACAACCGGGTAGCCAAACCTATATTATGTTAACTACGGAAAGTAGAAAGGAAGCAGATCGTCTTTTCAATGGTCTTTCCAAGGAAGGTAATATTGAGATGGAAATGGCCGACATGTTTTGGGGCGATTATTTTGGCAGTTTCATTGATAAGTTTGGGATTCGCTGGATGATCAGTTTCAATGAAAAGCATCCGAATTGAACCCGATTAAAAGCAATATACCAATATTAAAGTTTTTAATTAACTCAATATCATTAACAAATTAATAACTAGATTAATACTACAATTTTAATTTTACATGTTTTTTAAAAAAAAGTTTTATGACAGACATAAAATCCAATAGCACAACGTATGATGTAACAACATATATCGCCAATTGCCCGCCAGAGGTTAGAGTGGTTTTGGAAGAACTTAGGAACACTATCAAAATAGCTGCTCCCGAGGCAGAAGAATTAATCAGCTACAAGATGCCCGCTTACAAATACCATGGAATTTTAGTGTATTTTGCAGCGTATAAAAATCATATCGGGTTCTATGCCACACCTACAGGCCACAAAGAATTTGAAAAAGATTTGGCGTCGTTTAAACAAGGAAAGGGCTCGGTTCAATTCCCTTTAGACAAACCCTTACCGCTACCCTTAATTGCTAAAATTGTAAAATTTAGGATGAAGGAAAACCAGACAAAAGCACAAAATAAATAAGAACGCAACAGACTGCCCGCCAAATACTGATCAAAGAAACAAAACAGTCTTCCAACAAACTCAAGTAGTCACCATAGACCCATACAGTGGATTCAAAAAATCGCACCTTAGGAGTTTATTGATACCTTTTTATTGAATTTATAAATTATCAGGTTGAACCTTGTTCCATAAGCTGCCAATAATTGTTTTACCGACTTTCTCCGCAGTTGTAGCCGCGCAACACCTGAAAGAGGAGGAACGGGCTCGTAACCTCGGAAGGCCTTGCCTACAGCTATAAAAAGCCTATGTTTTTTTTTAATATGACAAGGTTTGACCCAAAAGATATTGTCCAATTTGGCCAGTCTGCCATACAAAGGGAATACATACTAAGGAAGGTCTCGCCATTGCATCAACTGCAACCATGCTAATCCTGGACCAGGAAATAGCAGATTTCAGATAGTATGCTTCTATCGGAATTACATTTAATTTTTGAAAGAATAACCCCGATAACAATTCTATACTTGCGCAATGTTTGGTTTTTGTTTTTATTATGCCCGTTTAAAGACTAATTTTGACATATGAAGAAAAACTACCTACCCATTATTCTTTTTTACTTTTATATTGTTCTGGCATTTATTTCTCCAGCAAGTTTGCACGCCCAAGAAATAAAGATTTTTACAGTTCAAGATTTTGATCTGAACGGTCCGGTAAAATCTTGTTTGGTAGCTACCGATTACGGAAAGGAAGAGTACGACTTCAACGAAGCAGGATTCTTGACAAAGGCGGTTACCCGTTATAGCGATACAGATTATGACATAACACTTTACAAACTGGATGGGGGCGAGTTATTGGAAAAACGAGTGGAGAACTATAGGGATGGAGTTTTCGTAAAGAACACTTCCATTGCCAATATCTATGAACTGGACACTACCGAAGGCAAAAAGATAACCGAAAAAATAATATCATATAATAAAGAATTTTTAGATCAATATGAGTACGTCTATGGTGAGGATGGAAAACTATCTACCATAAAACGTACCAATGATAGCGGCATTGATGAAACCGCTGTAAAATACGAATTTTACAAGGGAGAATTTACCGAGACTTATTACTTGAACGATATTATTTTCAAATCAATTCGAACTTCAAAAGTAAAGGGGAAAGACAACCTGGTTCAAAAATTAATCTTAACCAAGGAATTTTTGGACGGACAACCTCAGAGAGCATTGGAACAAACTTATAATAGCAACAATAAATTGGTGTCCGAAAAAAAGTTTAACTACAACTTGGATCAAAAAACCTTTATCCCTACGGAGAGTGCAAATTACGGCTATAACCCTCAGGGAATGCTAACCTCCTTGAAAACCATAAATGGTAAATCTGTAAATACCCAAGAGTATATCTATCAATATGATAGCCATGAATCAGGTAATTGGATCAAACAGATCATTACCCCGGACAACACCTATAAAACTAGAAAAATAAAATACTACCCAAAAGAAACTTCAAAAGAAGATAAGTCTTAACCTTCCTATACTAGACCTTAAATGCTCTGCTCAGGACAATAAAGAATTAAGCTAATATTTTAAACTATAGCTTTAATAAGAATACATTAAAACAATGTTTTTAAGGTAGTTATATTTAAGTTGTGCCATGCCTGTTGTACTTTATAAATTTATTTGCCTATTAATCTTATGACCTTCTATTCCTTTGGGACCAAAGGTTTATTCCTGTTCATCCTTATGTTCAAAAATTCCACGAACAGTGAAAATGCAATGGCAAAATAAAGATACCCTTTGGGAATAGCACCAACTTCATTACCAAAGAATTTTGCATGACTTAGATGCGCAGCTTCCATAATAAGCATAAACCCGATAAGAATCAAAAAAGAAAGCGCCAATACCTGCATAGATGGGTGTTTACTAATAAACAACCGTATTGGATTAGCAAATACCATCATGATTACTATAGAAATAACTACAGCAATGATCATAAGCAACAACGCATCTCCAGGCTTATTGCCTATGCCGTTGGTCATACCAACGGCAGTAAGTATGGAATCTATGGAAAAGATAAAGTCGATTAGAATAATCTGAACAATTGCGTTTGAAAAGCTTGTTATCCCCTTGGCTTTGACCTGACTTTCATCGTGGTCTGGCATTTCAATTTTTTCATGAATTTCCGAGGTGCTCTTATACAGCAGAAAAAGTCCTCCAAAAAACAATATCAAAGCTTGTCCACTTACACCCAAATATACCCAAGAGGCTTCAACATAGAAAAATGGATTTTTAAGGCCAATTAGGAAAGAAACAGCGAACAGCAATAATATCCTTTGCACCATCGCCAAAAGCAGGCCTAAATTAGTTGCTTTGGCTTGTAATTTTTTGGGGAGTTTATTAGCGATAATGGAGATGAAAATAATATTATCTATCCCCAGGACAATCTCTAAAAATGTTAACGTAAGCAATGCCACCCAAGCATCCGGAGTCGATAAGATTTCAAACATAGTTACTCTATTTTAATTGCGGTTCCTGTGGATTTTTTATTACTACCGACCACCTTATATTCAAAAGTATAAGAATTATCGGTAGTGGACAATATCTTCATATGAATAGATTTTTCCTCGGCCATGCTCTTGGGATGAAGCTTTTTAACTATATACTCGCAATCATTTATCCACCTGACCGAGGCGGTATCTACCTTTCCCTGAAAATAGTCCAATTCAATAGAATCGTTCCTAACGAAGGTTGTGGTAAGATTTTCACCGGAGATTTCCGCGGTAAAGGTGAATTTTCCGTTTTTAAAATCAGTGCAATTTCTCTCTGGCCGATAACAGGAACACACTCCAAATAAGAGGATGGCCAAGCCGATGGTCATGTTTTTAATCATGCCGCAAAATAAAGCAATTTGAAGTTGAAATTACCCAAAAAATTAATAATTCAAATTCAGTTCTCAGAATAGGCCTTAAAGCTGCCATCGGAATAAAAAATTACAATTTTATCTATAGTCCTATGCTTGGAATTTGGATCGTCCGAGGACTCCCTCTTGATAACCCTGCCCACTGCGGGATTGGAAGAAGGTGTTGTTTTGGCTTTCTTGGGAAATACGCCTTCACCATATATCAACCAGTACAGATCAACTTCTGGAAAGGAAGAAACAACCTTTAGCACAAATTCCAAACTGGGCTTGTTTCTACCCGCCAAAAGGTGGGAAATACCCGAACGCTGAACACCAATTGTATCCGCAAAAACCGATGCAGACATGTCATGGAATTTTAGAATTTGATCTATCCTCTTTATAAACTCCGAAGTGTTCACAGTTGTAACTATTTATACAACAAAAGTAATCAATCCAAATTAAATTCTCGAATTAATAACATGACCATGCAACAATTATTATTAATTTAAAACTTTAAATAATATTATATATCTATTTGATTCATAAATACTAATATATTAACTATAATAAATCTATATTAAATAACGAGAGGTTCAATTTTAAGGCAATAAACCAAAGCACAATGACAAAATGTTATTTACATATTTAAATAATATAGTTTACATCTGTAAATTATTTTGAACTTACCTTTGCAATGTTAAAACCAAACCAGAGTAATACGCATGCAATTAAATTATGATGAAATAAAAGAGGTATCGGTCACAGGAAGGTACATTACACATAAGCACATTGACCCCTTTATTAACTCAACCACCGAGGATTTTAAGATCCAAATCGAAGGGACATCGGTAGAAGGTCGGGACATTAAAAGCATTACAATTGGTGATGGTGCCCTTAAAATTTTAATGTGGTCCCAAATGCACGGTAACGAATCTACCACCACTAAGGCAGTTGTGGATTTAATGAACTTCCTAAAATTGAATTCAAACCGATCGAAGTCGATTCTTGAGAATTGTACTTTAAAAATTGTACCAATATTGAATCCTGATGGCGCCATGGCCTATACCAGGGTCAACGCCAATGGTGTTGATTTGAACAGGGATGCACAGGAAAGGACCCAGCCGGAGAGCGTTGTATTGAAAAAAATATACGAAGAATTTCAACCTGATTATTGCTTTAATTTACATGATCAACGCACTATTTTCAACGTAGGAACCAATCCCAAACCTGCTACTGTTTCTTTTTTGGCCCCAGCTCATGACCCTGAAAGAAGTATTTCCAAAACCAGGGGAATTAGTATGCAGATAATTGTTGCCATGAACGAGGAATTACAAAAATATATTCCTGGTCAGGTTGGTAGATACGATGATGGATTTAACAGTAATTGTGTCGGAGATACTTTTCAAATGCTGAATATCCCTACCATATTATTTGAATCAGGTCATTTTTCCAATGACTATGAACGGGAACATACAAGGAAATATATTTTCATCGCTATGCTCAAGGCTATCGAAGTAATCTCCAATAGAACAATTGACCAATTCAAATTGGACTCTTACTTTGATATCCCGGACAACAACAAATTATATTATGACATCCTGATTCAAAATGTCCAAATTCTTAATTCCAATTATAATAAAGGTAGTAGCGCTGGTATATTATTTGTGGAAACACTGGTAGGTAATAAAATTGAATTCAAATTGAAATTGGAAAAAATTGGGGATTTACACGACAAATTCGGTCATAAAACATATAATTGCCTGAATTCCGAAGACTTAAATGAATTAAAAAATAATCCCGACTTGGTCAATCTATTGGGTTAAATTGGAATATTTTTTTAAAAAATGCAAAAAAGTTACAGTTTTCATAAAAAAATGATAGATTCATTACATTTAATTCGATATTTTTTTATTTTTGCATTTAAATTAAACACTAATGGGTAAAGTAAAATTAGACGAAATAGACCACCAAATTCTGGATATGTTAATCGACAATACCAGAACACCTTTTACCGATATAGCAAAAAAGCTTTTAATTTCTGCAGGGACAGTTCATGTTCGAGTGAAGAAAATGGAAGAAGCTGGCATTATCAAAGGGTCGTCACTTACATTGGATTATGTTAAACTTGGGTATGCCTTTATTGCTTATGTAGGTATATTCTTGGAAAAAACTCATCAGACCAAGTTTGTGTTGGAAAGATTAAATCAGATACCAAATGTTACCGTGGCACATATTACTACAGGAAAATTTAATATCTTCTGTAAAATTCGCGCCAAGGATACCAATCACGCCAAAAACATCATTTTTAAAATAGATGATATTGATGGGATTGACAGGACAGAGACGATGATATCTTTAGAAGAAAGCATAAATGACAAAAAACGTCTAATGCATACGATCTTCAATGAAATGTAATTGATCATTAAAGACAAAAAATGTTAAAAATCCCAAGCAATTTTTGTTTGGGATTTTTTGTTTTTACACGGGATCAATAAAACGGAAGAAAGTATGGACCTTTAACCAAATAAAAATATACAGATGAGAAAATCTAGCTTACCAAAGGAAGCCTATAGCCAGTTTTATGGGACTTATCTTGCCGTATTGGACGAAAGTGAATTAAAGGACCTACTGGCATTGGGAAAAACTAATTTCATTCAGTTTCTTGAAAACATTCCTGATGAAAAAATGAATAGTTCATATACCATTGGTAAATGGACCATTGCAGAGGTAATATTGCATATTATTGATGCGGAGCGTGTGTTTCAATATAGGGCTCTACGCTTTTTGCGAGGAGATAATACACCATTGCCTGGTTTTGACCAAGATCATTTTGTTAAGTATTCCAATGCAAATACTAGGAGTAAAGAAAGTTTAATTGCCGAATTTAAAGCGGTACGGGAATCGTCCATAATCCTGTTTCTCAATTTGGACAATGAAGACCTTAATCGAATTGGCGTCGCCAGCAATATTGAGTGGACCGTTGCTACCTTGGGATTTGTAATCTGCGGACACCAAAAGCACCATCAACAGATAATTGCCAATAGATATCTACAGCCTTAGTCCAGTTGTGATTCTTCCTCCTCTTGGTTAAACTCCATTTCAGGTTCACCTGAGGGAGAAACAAATTCGATCGACTCTGATTGATCCTCCAGTTCCTTTTCCATATTATCCTCGAAATTGGAAATAAAATTGGCCAGACTTTTACTTATTTTAACCAAATAAATGCAGTTCTGGGTTTTTACTTCCACTGCTTCTATGATTTCTCCATGGATATTTTTAAACATTATAATATCCTCGTCACCATACCCATCTGGATACATCTCTATTAAACTAGAAGCCACTTCATGGCTTAGTTTTTTGTAATCTACAAGTTTCCGTAACATAGTTTGGTTTTTTTACCCTGATTAAAATCAGGAGGATTATTTATATAACCTAATCTATAGAAAATTGAGAATCAATCTGTTAAAGAGTTGTGAAAATGGTATTTTTAGTACATGTAACGTTTATTCTGCGTAGTATGCAAATGCTTGTATCAATAATTCAGGGGTCACTTTTATGTCTATTGCCGGTTCACCAATGCTTTTCAACAACACAAAGTTAATATTGCCATGTGAATTTTTCTTATCAAATTTCAATAAGGTCAAGATGTTATCGATATCATTCTGTTCAAAGGATATTTTTTTGTATCTCCCCAGAAAGGTAGCCTTAATATCTTCCAATTCATTTTTGCTAAGGCCGGTTAATTTAAATGAAAGATATCCCTCCAAAATCATTCCGATGGCAATAGCCTCACCATGTAAAAGAAGTTCATGTCCTTCACTTTCCAAAAAATAGGATTCAACCGCATGACCTAGAGTATGTCCATAGTTCAATATTTTTCTTAGGTGCTGCTCAGTTGGGTCTTGCTGGACTACTTCATTTTTAATGGACACCGAAGTTAGGATGTGCTCATCCAAATTCTCAAAACTGGTATTACCTTTTAAGGTTTCCCAATAACTAGCATTACTAATTAGACCATGTTTAAGCATTTCCGCATAGCCACTGTTCAACTGCCGTTGGTCCAAAGTATTTAAATAGGCAGTATCCACCACCACAATTTGTGGTTGGTTAATAACCCCGACCTGATTCTTTAAGGGACCCAGGTCAATACCGGTTTTTCCTCCAACGGAGGCATCTACCATGGACAAGAGGGTAGTGGGTACGTTAATAAAATCTATACCTCTTTTAAAACAGGATGCCACAAAGCCTCCAAGGTCTGTAACCACTCCACCTCCAAGGTTGATCATAGCGCTTTTTCGGTCCGCATCCAATTCGGACAAAACTTCCCAAACCTGAGTACATGTAGCTATGTTTTTATTAATCTCACCTTCTTCTATTTCAATAATTTCAAAATCGTAATCACCTTCAATTTCAGACATAAAAATAGGCAGACAGCAATTGTGGGTATTTTCATCTACCAAAACAAAGATTTTGGAATAATTGGATTTGGCCAAATGACTGTTCAGGGCCTCATAAGCCTTTTCATTAAAATGTACAGCGTAGGTAGGTGTAGTTATAGAATTCATTATTGATCAATTTATGGCAAAATAAACACTATTTTATATGATAAGAATATAAAATCTGTACTTATATTTGAATCCTTAATAAATTCATATAAATGAAGGAAATTTTTGAGGATACTGCAACAGCATTTGCACTTAAGACCGACTCAGAATTGGAAAGGGCCTATTTTTTATTCAAATTAATTGCAAATGAACCCCTGGTCAAGATTGGTACCGCCGTGACCAACTTTGCAATAAAAGCCCATTTACCTGTAGAAAAACTTATTAGGGCCAGCGTTTTTGATCATTTCTGTGGAGGGGTCAACGAGGAAGAATGTATGGTGGTAGCCGACAAAATGTTCGCAAAAGGAGTAAGTACAATATTGGATTATTCCGTGGAAGGGCAAGAGGTAGAGAACCAATTGGACTCCTGCTATGAAAAGGCCCTGAAAACTTTGGATTTTGTCAAGGAAAATCCTGCAATTCCCTTCATTGTATTTAAACCATCCGGATTTGGACGCTTTAAACTTTACCAGAAGATTACTGAAGGTGAAAATCTAACCAATAATGAAAAGGACGAATGGCAAAGGGTAGTAAATAGATATGAGCAAGTCTGTAAAAAAGCGCATGATTTAGATGTGTCTATTTTGATCGATGCCGAAGAAAGTTGGATGCAGGGGGCAGCGGATGATTTGGTTGAAGAAATGATGAGGAAATACAACAAAAGCAAAGCCATTGTATTTAATACCATTCAAACTTACAGATGGGATCGATTGGATTATTTAAAAAGACTCCATAAAGATGCTGTAGACAACAATTATTTTATTGGGCTGAAAGTGGTGCGCGGGGCCTATATGGAAAAAGAAAACGATAGGGCCGAGGATAAGGGCTACCCATCACCAATTTGTCCGTCCAAAAAAGCTACAGACGAAAATTTTGATAATGTTGTTTCCTATATGGTAGATAATTTGGACACCATATCACTTTTTGCAGGCACACATAACGAATTGAGCAGCTACCGCTTAATGGAACAAATGGAGGCTAAAAACATTAAGCACAATGATGCTCGTATATGGTTTGGGCAACTTTATGGTATGAGTGACCACATATCATTTAACTTGGCAAAGGAAGCCTATAATGTGGCCAAATACTTGCCATTTGGACCGGTTAGAGACGTTATGCCCTATTTAATAAGGAGAGCTGAGGAGAATACTTCAGTGGCCGGCCAGACCAATAGAGAGCTTACCCTATTGAAAAAAGAAAGAAAGAGAAGAAATATCTAATAGGATATACTCTCTATAATCGCCTTCTCCAAACAATTTTTCACTTTCAAGATGGCTGCTTTATCTTTCACAGTCCCCTCAATATAATAAGTTTTGCAGGGATTGGTCTTAGTTTCGCTCTTGCCGAAATCAACATCTCCATTATATAAAAAATGGTTAATATCAGTACTGTCCAATTCTTTATTTACCAAAAGTTCGTTTATACCATCGGCATAGGAAATTTGTTTGGACCTAATATCCTTGAGTGTCCTACAATTGGGAAAATAGCAGAATTCAGTTCCGGTTTCCTCAGATTTTTTCTTCAAAAAAATAGTCAAAAAAACCAAGCCAATAGATAATCCAAAAAGAAAAAAGCCCAAACGCTTTAAAAATGCCATAAATTAAAAAATAAGAAAATTAATATCGCTGTAGGAAAGGTCGAACCACTCCCCAACCGATTTATTGGTCAAAATACCATGATATAGATAAAGTCCGTTTCGGAGGCCCTTATCAAACCGCAATGCATTTTCAAATCCCCCATCTTCACCTATTTTTAATAAATAAGGGGTAAAAATATTGCTTATGGAAATAGAGGCTGTTTTTGGATATCTTGAAGGAATATTGGGTACCCCATAGTGCAGTACTCCATTTTTAATCTTTATGGGTTTATCATGGGTTGTAATCTCACTGGATTCAAAACATCCGCCCATGTCAATGCTAACATCGATAATTACTGCACCTTTCTTCATTTGCTCTACCATGGTATTCGATACCACAACGGGAGAACGATCTTTGCCCCTTGTCGCCCCAATGGCCACATCACAACGTTTTAACGCTTTCAATAAATTTTTGGGCTGAATGGTGGACGTGTAAACAGTTTGTCTCAAATTGGTCTGGATACTCCTCAATTTGGTAATGGAATTATCAAAAACCTTTACATTGGCACCAAGGCCAATTGCCGATCTTGCTGCAAACTCTCCAACGGTTCCAGCGCCTATAATAACAACCTCCACAGGTGGAACCCCACTAATATTTCCGAACATAAGGCCATTACCCTTATTCGTGGCCGCCATAATCTCAGAGGCGATCAATACAGAAGAAATTCCTGCAATTTCACTCAACGACCGTACAGCAGGATATTTACCATCGTCGTCCCTAATATATTCAAAGGCAATAGCTGTAATTCTCTTTTTAGCCAATTCTTCAAAATACTTCTTACTTTGGATTTTGATCTGCAGTGCAGATATTATAGTGGATTGTGGATTTATCATCAGAACCTCCTGTATGGTGGGGGGCTCTACCTTCAATATTATAGGGCAGGCAAAAACTTTCTTGGTATCCCTGGTAATTTCCGCTCCGGCCTTACTATACTCCAAATCCGAATAATTGGCACCATCACCAGCACCGGATTCAATTAATATCCTGTGTCCATTTGCTGTTATTGCATTTACCGCGTCTGGGGTAAGACAGATACGTTTTTCCTGATATTGATTTTCTCTTGGGATACCTATAAAAAGTTCTCCTTTTTGTTTTAGGATTTCTAAAGTTTCTTCTTGAGGCAGTAATTGCTGCTTACTAAACGGTGAGGAATGTTGACTCATAGGCTGTAAATCTGTCTGATATATTCCGATACGTATCGAAACTACCCAAAGTCAAAATTACAATATTTTTTCTTTTGCTATTTCTTCTTTTTGTAGACCCTCCTTTTGCTTAATCTCTTTTTCCTTATAAGCTTTCAATTCCCGGTCCATAGCCTCCAAATCAATACCAAGAACATGCTTGTCAAATAGCTTTAAACGAATTAAGTAAACAAAGGGTATAACAACTGTCATTATGGGAAGTAACCAATATATTTCTACTTCATCTATAAACCGATCCTCATAAATTAATGAGACTATTTGAAAAGTAAACATGGATATAGGAATCAATAAAACGTGATACCACCAATGTTTACATGTAAAAAACCATAGGATCAATAGTATTAGTGGCACAAACTTGGCCATAAACAACCACATAGTCGTAGTAATACTTAATTGGTATTGACTTTCATAAATAAAAAAATAGAGATCCAATGTACTTCCTGAAGGGAAAAATTTATAGGAATAAAATATTAACGGGGTCAACGCAATAATAACTGCTACTAAACTACCAATTAGAATACTTCTCGATTTCTTTTTCTTCGCGCTTTGGTCGAGATTTTGAAATAGTTTAAACATGTTTATTATGGGGGGTAATTGTTTTACTAATATTATAACAAAAAAAAAGGGCTTCTAGTATATAGAAACCCTTCTAAATTTAAAATTATATTTTAACCGTTTTTAGGCACCCTAATCTTAAGTTTATCAATGCCGTTGGCCGGTACTTTTATTTTTAATTTGTCAATATTCTGTTCATAAAGTGAATCTTCTTCAGCCGTGTTGTTCGGAGTACAAGAAATACCAACTAATGAAACGAATGCTGCCATTGCAAGGCCTAGGGAAATTTTTTTAATGTTCATGGTTTTTAAGATTAAAGTTCGATAAAGGGTTTAACTTAAAACAAAAATATAAAAAAAAACCACACAGTATGCATTACATCGATCAAATACAACATTTTAACAGAATAAATAAACACTTCATCGATTATTCAGCTTTTTATAAGCTCGACCAAATGCTCAGGAGGATTAAAAAATTTGATGGAATTCAGGTTTCAATAGTGATCATTTTTCAACCCATAGGGCGCTATCAACATGTACTATAAGATGGTAAGTCGCCTGGTTTTTTCATCCAAAATATCAATTTTAATATCGGTTCTCGAATCTGGAAGAATTCCTTTTATTTTTTCGGGCCATTCCATAAAAATCCAGGTATCGGTACTTAGGTAGTCTTCCAACCCCAGGTCCCATGCTTCCGTCTCATCTTCCAGGCGGTAAAAATCGAAATGATAACCTAGGAGATCCCCATTTATTCTTTGATACTCATTTACGATACCAAAAGTAGGACTGCTGGCTGGACCACTACCTTGCAATTCCTTTACCAAAGCTTTTATTAGGGTGGTTTTACCTGCGCCCATCTCTCCATAAAAGCAAAGTGTCCTGGAAGGAACATTGGCAATCAACTGCTTGGCCACATCCGGTATTTGTGAAATAGTGTAGGGAATAATCATCTAAAAAATTTAAAATAAGCGCAAGTTAAATCCTATTCCCGACTTAATAAAATTCATATTTAATTTATGCCATTACAAATTTTATCACCGTGGCTCCAATACCACAAAGGGAATGATCATTTCTTCCATGGATACCCCTCCATGTTGATAGGTGTTCCGGTAATAACCAACATAATGGTTATAGTTATTGGGATAGGCAAAAAACAAATCATTTTTTGCAAAAATATAGGAGCTGCTAACATTTATATTGGGCAAGAATATTTTTTTTGGATCTTTTGCTTCCATTACATCCTTCTGCTCATAGGTAAGGCTCCTTCCCGTTTTATAGCGCAGGTTAAGGCTCGTTTCCTTATCCCCGATAACCTTGGAAGGTTGTTTAACATTTATGGTACCATGGTCTGTAGTAATGATCAATTTTAATCCCAAACCTTGTGCCTGCTGAATTATTTCCAATAATGGTGAATTTTTAAACCAACTCTGCGCCAAAGAACGGTAAGCCTTATCATTGGCTGCCAATTCCTTGACTACTTCCATTTCTGTTTTGGAATGCGACAGCATATCCACAAAGTTGTAAACTATAACCGTTAAGTCATTATCTTTCTGAGATCTAAAATTTTGGGAAAGTTGCTTCCCTTGCTTAAGACTACTTATTTTATGGTATTCCCACTTTAAATCCAATCCTAATCTTTTCAGCTGCGCCTTTAAAAATTCTGCTTCAAAAAGATTTTTGCCTCCTTCCTCCGTGTCATTTCTCCACCACTGGGGATATTTTTTCTCCATATCCAATGGGGTAAGTCCAGCGAAAATGGCATTCCTTGCATATTGGGTTGCCGTGGGCAAAATACTAAAGTACGGGACTTCTTTGCGCTTTCTATAAAAAGAATTTAAAGTGTCTTCAAAGGATAACCATTGATCATATCTCAAATTATCTATAACAACCAATAATGTTTTGTTATCCTTCAATTCAGGTTTAATTAATTGTCCGAAGAGAGTATGCGACATTACCGGTCCATCCTTATCATTAAACCAATCGGGATAATTTTTATCCACAAACTTCCCAAACTGCTGGTTCGCCTCGGTTTTTTGGGACTCTAAAATCTCGAACATTCCGGAATCCTCTATTTCCTCCAATCGCAATTCCCAGTAAATGAGCTTTTTATACAGTTCTGCCCATTCCTCATAATTATTGACCATTGAAACTTCCATGGCAATTTTCCTAAATTCCTGCTGATAGTTTGCGGTAGTTTTTTCGGAAACCAGGCGGGAATGGTCCAGGTTCTTTTTTAAGGATAATAAAATTTGATTTGGGTTAACAGGCTTTATTAAATAATCGGCTATTTTGGAACCGATGGCCTCCTCCATAATCAACTCTTCCTCACTTTTGGTAATCATTACCACAGGGAGCGAATTATTGATCACCTTTATTTCGTTCAATGTTTCCAAACCGGAAATACCGGGCATATTTTCATCCAAAAAAACAATATCCACATGTATTTCCTTTAATTCTTCCAATGCCTCCCTACCGCTTAAACATGTAATAACCTTATAATTTTTGCCCTCCAAAAACAGGATGTGCGGTTTTAATAAATCTATTTCATCATCTACCCAAAGTATTGTTATCTTGTTCATTTAGTCCTTATATTTGCCTGCGTAAAAGAATTCTGGTTTTGATAAAATCAAATAAGCTTAAAATTTTCAATGATCCAATTTACGGATTTATCGGAATACCCAATGCACTAATCTTTAATCTAATTGAGGAACCCTATTTCCAGCGGTTGAGGAGAATCTCCCAAATGGGCTTGTCCTATCTGGTATATCCTGGTGCCCACCATACGCGTTTTCATCACGCGTTGGGAAGCATGTACTTAATGCAACAAGCTATTCAGGTATTGCGGTTTAAGTCCATCGAAATTACAAAAGAAGAAGAGGATGGACTATTATGTGCCATATTATTACACGATATTGGCCACGGTCCGTTTTCCCATGCCATGGAACACAGCATTGTTGAGGGGGTAAATCATGAGCACATATCTTTATTGTTCATGGAGGCCTTAAACAAAAAATACAATGGGAAATTAACCACTGCCATTTCCATTTTTAAGGGTCAATACCCTAAAAAATTTCTAAACCAACTAGTTTCCAGTCAGTTGGACATGGACAGGATGGACTATTTAAAAAGGGATAGTTTCTATACCGGTGTCGCTGAAGGGAATATAAATTCCGAAAGACTTCTCACTATGCTGAACGTCCTTAACGGGGAATTGGTGATAGAAGAGAAGGGAATATACTCGGTGGAAAAATTCTTGATGGCCAGACGCTTTATGTATTGGCAAGTTTATTTGCACAAAACTGGTTTAGTGGCGGAACAACTATTGATAAAAATACTACAAAGGGCCAAAGAATTATTGGCTGCGGGTGAAACAATAGACTTCAATGGAGCCTTAAAGTTTTTTATGGAAAACAAGGTGCCAAAAGAAGGTTTTTCCCAGGATAAGCTGGATTTATTTGCCCAATTGGACGATGTAGATATTTTGGCTGCCATTAAAAATTGGCAGAATCATACTGATTTTGTCCTGTCCAGACTATGTAGGATGATCATTGAACGCAGGTTATTACACGTAAAACTAAAGAATAAGCCTATTAATGAGGCAAAGTTGAAGAAACACTTTTTAAATTTCAAAAATCAACATCAATTATCAGATGAAGAAACGGCATATTTTGTATTTTCTGGAGAGATACAAAACCAAGCCTATAACTCTAAAAGTCAAAATATAAATATCCTCCACGGAAACGGTAGAATTGCGGATGTCGCCAAGGCTTCCGACCAACAATATTTAAAAACGCTTTCAAAGACCGTTACCAAATATTATATGTGCTATCCGAAAGTTTCCGTTTAACTATTTTTCTTACTTTTGTCCACATGATATTTACAGCAAGCCAAATCGCGGGTATTTTAGAAGGAGACGTGGAGGGAAATCCTGAAATTGCTGTTCACAAATTATCGAAGATCGAGGAGGGTGAAAAAGGAGCACTCACTTTTCTGGCCAACCCAAAATACACTTCGTACATTTATACTACAAAAGCGTCTATAACCATTGTAAACAGGGACTTTGTGCCAGACCATCATTTAGAGACCACCTTGATCAAGGTAGACGATGCCTATAAATCATTTTCAAAATTATTGGAATATTACAATCAGGTCAAAAATAATAAAGTAGGGATTGAAGAACCTGTTTTTAAATCTGAATCGGCCAGCTTCGGTAAGGACTTTTATTTAGGCGCCTTCTCCTATTTGGGCAATAATGTAAAGATCGGGGATAATGTTAAAATCTATCCCAATGTTTATATAGGTGATAATGTTACTATTGGCAACGGTGTAGTAATCTTTGCAGGGGCCAAAATTTATTCAGAAACCAGAATTGGCAACAATTGTGTTGTCCACAGTGGCGTTGTATTGGGAGCTGATGGCTTTGGATTTGCGCCCACCGAAAATGGTGAATACATAACTATACCCCAAACAGGTAATGTAATTGTAGAGGACAATGTTGATATAGGGGCAGGCACCACAATTGACAGGGCTACCTTAGGTTCTACGATATTAAGAAGAGGGGTAAAATTGGACAATCAAATTCAAATTGCCCACAATGTGGAAATTGGGGAGCATACGGTCATTGCTGCCCAGACAGGGATTGCAGGATCTACAAAAATTGGAAAATACTGTAAAATTGGAGGTCAAGTAGGTATTGTTGGACACATAGTAATAGGTGATCGGGTAAAAATACAGGCGCAATCCGGTATTGGAAGAAATGTTAAGGATGATGAGATATTGCAAGGTTCCCCTGCCTTAAATTATGGCGATTACAATAAATCTTATGTACATTTTAAAAATCTACCCAAGATAATTAATAGATTAGAACACATTGAAAAAAAGGATTGACGGTGAGTAATACAACTACAAAACAACGGACAATTGCAAAGGAAATAACACTTAAGGGTGTTGGTTTGCATACGGGGGAAAATGTAACATTGAAATTTGTTCCCGCCCCTGAAAATTTTGGTTATGCCTTTAAGCGAATAGACTTGGAAGGTGAACCCATAATAGAAGCAGATGCCAATTATGTGGTTAACACCCAACGTGGAACCAACTTGGAAAAACGTGGTGTAAAGATTCAAACTTCCGAGCATGTTCTTGCCGCTTTGGTAGGCTTGGAAATAGATAATGTTCTAATAGAACTGAATGCTCCTGAACCTCCAATAATGGACGGCTCCTCCAAATATTTTGTAGAAGCTCTGGAACAGGCAGGAATCGTTGAGCAGAATGCACTTCGCGATGAGTTTATAGTTAAGGATGTTATCTCCTATAGAGATGAGGAAACTGGTAGTGAAATTACCATAATCCCATCCGATACCTACCAGATAACTACCATGGTCGATTTTGGAACCAAAGTGTTGGGTACACAAAATGCCACTTTGGAGAATTTAAGCGATTTTAAATCGGAAATAGCGGATGCCAGAACTTTCAGTTTTTTGCATGAATTGGAAATGCTACTGGAAAACGGCTTAATTAAAGGTGGTGACCTAAACAACGCTATCGTTTATGTAGACAAGGAAATTTCGGCCTCTACCATGAAAAAGTTGGAGAAGGCCTTCAATAAGAAGAAATTATCGGTAAAACCCAATGGTATATTGGATAACTTAACGCTGCATCAGCCCAACGAGGCGGCCAGACACAAGTTATTGGATGTTATTGGAGATCTTGCCCTGACCGGAACAAGGATAAGGGGAAAAGTTATTGCCAATAAACCAGGACATTTTGTTAATACGCAATTCGCCAAAAAACTGTCCAAAATCATTAAAATGGAAAAGAGAAATCACGTTCCACAATATGATTTGAACAAGCCCCCTTTGATGGATATTCATCAAATCATGGACATGCTGCCACACCGACCTCCATTCTTACTGTTAGATAGAATATTGGAGCTGTCTGACCAACACGTGGTGGGAATGAAGAATGTGACCATGAACGAGCCATTTTTTGTTGGCCATTTTCCGGGAGCTCCAGTAATGCCCGGCGTACTTCAGGTGGAAGCTATGGCGCAAACTGGTGGAATATTGGTGCTGAGTACCGTTCCGGATCCCGAAAATTATCTAACACTTTTCATGAAAATAGACAACGTAAAGTTTAAGCAAAAAGTGCTTCCCGGTGATACCCTAATATTCCATTGTAGTTTAATAACCCCAATAAGAAGGGGTATATGTCACATGCAGGCCTATGCCTATGCCAATAGCAAATTGGTATGCGAAGCAGAAATGATGGCTCAAATTGTTAAAAAGAAATAAAGGATGAATCAACCACTGGCTTACATTCACCCTGGAGCTAAAATTTCCAAGAATGTTGTAGTAGAGCCATTTACTACAATTCACAATAACGTAATAATTGGCGATGGTACCTGGATCGGATCCAATGTTACCATTATGGAAGGTGCCCGTATCGGAAAAAATTGTAATATTTTTCCAGGCGCCGTTATTTCCGCACCTCCCCAAGATTTAAAGTATGATGGGGAAGAAACCACAGTCGTTATCGGCAACAATACCACCATTAGGGAATGTGCCACAATACACAAGGGTACTTCGGACAGAATGAAAACTGTCATTGGCGACAATTGTCTAATAATGGCCTACTGCCATATAGCACATGATTGCCTAGTAGGCAACAATTGCATTTTCTCCAACAACTCCACATTGGCTGGTCATGTAACCATTGGTGACAATGTAATCTTGGCGGGATTGGTGGCTGTACATCAATTTGTATCCATAGGGAGACATGCCTTTGTAACAGGAGGTTCTTTGGTAAGGAAAGATGTCCCCCCATTTGTAAAGGCTGCAAGGGAGCCACTTTCCTATGTAGGAATCAATTCGGTGGGATTAAGAAGACGGCAATTTGAGTCGGATAAAATCAGGGAAATACAAAACATATATCGAATACTATATCAAAAGAATTACAACAATTCCCAAGCCGTCCAAATTATTGAAGCAGAAATGGAGGCAACTCCTGAACGGGATGAAATATTACAATTTATAAGAGATTCCCAAAGGGGGATCATGAAAGGTTACTTTAGTACAAATTAAATATATATGGCATCAACATCAGATATTAGAAAAGGATTGTGCATTAGGTACAACAACGACATTTATAAAATAATAGAATTTCTTCATGTGAAACCGGGAAAAGGTCCGGCTTTTGTAAGGACTAAACTTAAGAGTGTGAGCAGTGGAAAAGTGTTGGACAATACATTTTCAGGTGGTTCAAAAATTGAAGACGTACGCGTGGAAACCCGCTCCTATCAATTTTTATATGCCGAAGGAGAAACTTACCACTTTATGAATACGGATGACTACAACCAGATTACGCTACAAGAGAGTTCCCTGGATGCGCCGAATTTATTAAAGGAAGGAGAAGTGGTTACTATACTTTTCAATACAGAGGACAGCATGCCGCTATCCGTTGATATGCCTGCAAGTGTTATTTTGGAAGTGACCTATGCGGAACCTGGAGTTAAGGGAAATACCGCAACCAATGCAACTAAACCAGCAAAGGTAGAAACGGGTGCCACTGTAAATGTCCCTCTTTTTATTAACGAGGGCGATAAAATTAAAATTGACACGGAAAAAGGCGCTTATATGGAGCGTGTTAAAGAATAGTTTAGTTGATACCAGGTTTTTTGCCAATTGACACCATAGAACCAAACAATTATGAAATTTCCATCTCCTTATACACTTAACCAGATTGCTACCATTATCAACGCTGAATATGTGGGGCATGAAGATTTCCCGGTGTTGGGCATGAATGAAATCCACGTCGTGGAAAAGGGTGACATCGTTTTTGTTGATCATCCAAAATATTATGAAAAGGCCTTAAACTGTTCTGCATCAATAGTTTTGATCAACAAGAAGGTAGACTGCCCAGAGGGTAAGGCATTGTTGATTTCGGACGACCCTTTTAGGGACTTCAATGTATTGACGCACTTTTTTAAACCATTCTTGAAGTCTCAAAATAGTATTTCCACGCTGGCCAAAATTGGAAGAAACACCATTATTCAGCCCAATTGTTTTATTGGAAACAATGTAGTTATTGGGGATAACTGCCTAATACATTCCAACGTATCCATATACGACAATTGTGTTATTGGAAACAATGTTACCATTCATGCTGGATCTGTGTTGGGCTCGGACGCCTTTTATTACAAAAAAAGACCGGAAGGATTTGATAAATTGATTTCTGGCGGAAGGGTCGTAATTCAGGATAATGTGGACATAGGCGCCCTTTGTACTTTGGACAGAGGTGTAACTGGGGATACGCTTATCAAAAAAGGCACTAAGTTGGACAACCAGGTCCATGTTGGTCACGATACGGTAATTGGCGAGAAATGCCTTATAGCTTCCCAAACCGGTATCGCAGGTTGCGTAATAATTGAGGATGAGGTTACCCTATGGGGGCAGGTTGGCGTAACAAGTGCCGCTACCATTGGAAAAAAAGCAATAGTCAGTGCACAATCGGGAGTTTCAAAATCTCTGGAAGGTGGAAAAAGTTATTTTGGGAGCCCAGCAGAGGAATTTAGGGAAAAATTAAAACAATTGGCCTATGTTAAGCAAATCCCTTCTATTTTAAGAAGTTTAGAAAATAAATATGCAGAAGAATAGTTTAGAATTCCTTTTCAAAACTTTATTTTTGCAACAATTCAATAAACCAAATATATAATGAGCGTTTTAGTAAATAAAGATTCCAAAATTATTGTTCAAGGGTTTACAGGCAGTGAAGGAACATTTCATGCTGAACAGATGATCGAATACGGTACCAATGTAGTTGGTGGTGTAACTCCGGGTAAAGGCGGACAAGAGCATTTGGGAAGACCTGTGTTCAACACGGTTGAAGAAGCTGTACAAAAAGTTGGGGCAGACACGACCATCATTTTTGTACCTCCAGCTTTTGCCGCAGATGCAATTATGGAAGCTGCTAGCGCTGGCATAAAAGTAATAATTACGATTACGGAAGGGATTCCTGTTGCAGACATGGTGAAGGTTTCTGACTACATAAAACATTTGGACTGCAGATTGGTAGGACCTAACTGTCCAGGAGTAATTACCCCTGGAGAAGCCAAAGTAGGTATTATGCCAGGTTTTGTCTTTAAAAAGGGACATGTAGGAATTGTTTCCAAATCCGGAACATTAACCTATGAGGCAGCAGATCAGGTAGTACGTCAGGGCCTTGGAATTACAACTGCGATTGGAATAGGAGGAGATCCAATTATTGGAACCACCACTAAAGAAGCCGTGGAGTTATTGATCAATGACCCAGATACGAACTGTGTGGTTATGATTGGGGAAATAGGGGGCCAATTGGAAGCCGATGCTGCACAATGGTACAAAGCCAGTGGAAGCAAGAAGCCCATTGTTGGCTTTATTGCCGGTGAAACTGCACCAGCTGGCAGAACCATGGGACACGCAGGTGCAATAGTTGGAGGTAGTGATGATACTGCCCAGGCCAAGAAACGAATAATGAGGGAATGTGGAATACACGTTGTTGATTCGCCCGCAGAAATTGGTTTAAAAGTAAAACAAGTTTTGGGATAACCCCAATTATACAATACCGAATTCCGTTTATACTGTACTACCGATCTACTCGGATTTATTCAGGATAAACGGGATTTTTTTTGCTTATAAGCACTAAATGGTTTAAAATTTTTCACGGCATTTTGGGTAAAAATTTTAAAACAGATAAAACATGAACTATATTTGATTATCAACTAAGAAACTAAAGACAGATGAAGTTACTAGAAGGAAAAAACGCTATAATCACTGGAGCAAGTAGAGGAATTGGATCAGGTATAGCCCAAGTTTTTGCCAAACACGGTGCAAATGTTGCATTTACGTATAGTTCCAGCGAAGCACCAGCTTTAGCTCTGGAAAAAGAGTTGAGCTCCTATGGTGTAAAGGCTAAAGCGTATAAGAGTAACGCCGCCAGTTTTGAGGGTTCCGAGAAATTGGTATCCCAAGTATTGGAAGATTTTGGAGGGGTAATAGATATTTTAATCAACAATGCAGGTATTACCAAGGATAATCTATTGATGAGGATGGGAGAAGATGATTTCGATTCGGTTATCGAGATCAATTTAAAATCGGTCTTTAATATGACCAAGGCCGTTCAGCGTACCATGTTAAAACAAAGAAAAGGTTCTATTATAAACATGAGCAGCGTAGTAGGGGTGAAGGGTAATGCCGGACAGGCAAATTACGCAGCTTCCAAAGCCGGAATGATCGGGTTCACCAAATCCATAGCCTTGGAACTAGGCTCAAGAAATATAAGATGTAATGCAATTGCACCTGGTTTTATTGAAACCGAAATGACCGATAAGTTGGATGCAAAAGTGGTACAGGGGTGGAGAGATGGCATTCCTTTAAAAAGAGGTGGTCAGCCCGAAGATGTTGCCAATGCGTGCTTGTTTTTAGCTTCGGACCTTTCAGCCTATATAACTGGTCAAGTCTTAAATGTGGATGGCGGAATGCTTACCTAAGATTGGTTGATTAGTTGGCCGTACTAAGGGTTCTAATAAATATTTAAAGGCGGGGAAGCCTATGTTCCATACTGCATTTCTTGAATATTTTAGACACTCGGATAGGTCCAAAACTTATACCGGCCAACGAGTTCCAAAGACTTTATATGATGCAGATACAAACAGTACTTTTTATTTTGCTTGCGGCCATTGTGGCATTGGCACTTGTACTGTTTCAATATTATTATAAAACCCAAAGGAAGGGAAAACTTCAAGTGGTCCTTTCCTTTTTACGTTTTTTGGCCTTATTTGGCACCTTGCTACTCCTCATAAACCCAAAATTTACCAGCGAGCGATATTCCTTGGAAAAAGCAAATTTGGTGTTGTTAACAGACAATTCAACATCAATAACTCCTGAGGACAAATCCCAGGTAATCTCCAACCTCGCTTCCTTAAAAAACAAAGCTTCCCCATTATCCGAAAAATTCAATATTGTAAATTATAATTTTGGAGCGGACCTAACCGATTTCGATAGCCTCAGCCTCACTGAAAAAAGCACCAACATTTCAAAGGCCTTGTCCAGTCTAAATGAAATATATACAGGTTCCAATACGGCAGTGGTACTTTTTTCCGACGGCAATCAAACGATCGGAGAGGATTATGAATTTTATGGCAAAAGACAAAAATTTCCTATTTATCCGATTGTTTTGGGAGATACCACCAAGTATGATGATATTCTAATCCGTCAGGTAAATACAAATAAATACGCCTTTTTAAAAAATAGATTCCCCGTTGAAGTTTTTATCTCTTATGAAGGTCAGAAGGACATTGACTCGGAATTGCAAATTCTTATTGATGGCAAATTGACTTATAAAGAAAAGGTTTCCCTTACTGCCAAGTCCAACAGTAAAATAATTAATACACAATTAGAGGCTGGTTCGGTAGGCATCAAAAATATTAAGGTGATTATAGCTCCGCTTACCAATGAAAAAAACAAGGTTAACAATGAAAAGTTATTGGCCCTTGAAGTTCTGGATGAAAAAACAAATGTTGCCATTATTTCCAGTATCCTCCACCCGGATATTGGAGCTCTAAAAAAGGCTATTGAGAGTAATGAACAAAGGTTGGTATCCTTCTATAAGCCCAACATCGACTTAAACAAATTGGAAGAAGTGGACGTCTATATTCTCTACCAACCCGATGCTTCTTTTGATAGAATTTACAAACAAATTCAGTTGCGAAAATCCAATTCATTTACCATATTGGGTACATATACCGATTTTAATTTTATAAACAACATTCAAAAAAATTACGTTATTGGAACGGGGTATCCAATACAAGAGGTATTTGCAACCCTAAATAATGCCTTTTCCAAATTTGACATTTCCGATTTCTCCTTTGAAGGTTTTCCTCCACTTTTGACCAATGCAGGATCAGTAGATGTATTGGGCATTGGCGAGCCTTTACTAAAAATGAGGGTCAAAGGGGTAGAGATGAACCAAGCTTTATGGACCATTGCGGAAGAAGATGTGTCAAAACATGCGGTTCTGAATGGAGAAAATCTATGGAAATGGAGACTACATACCTACAGAAAGGATCAAAATTTTAAGAATTTTGATGCTATCCTGGGCAAATTGATACTTTACCTTTCAACCTCAAAGGGTAAAAACAGATTTGTATTGGATTATGACCCTATTTACAACAACAGCAGTGAAACAAAAATAAGGGCAACTTATTTTGATGAGACCTTTTCCTTTGATTCCAATGCATCCATCATTTTAAAAGTAGCCGATAAAACCAATAGTAAATCCATGGAGGTGCCTATGTTGCTAAAAGAGAGGTATTTTGAGGCCGACCTAAGTAATTTATCTTCCGGGGAATATACCTTCACTGCCACTGTAGCTAAGGAAAACTTGAGTAGATCAGGCAGCTTTTCAATTTTGGATTTTGATGCGGAAAAACAATTCTCATCCAGCGATTATCAAAAATTACAACGCCTGGCCAACAGCTCTAAGGGAAAGTTGTATTTTCACGGCCAAGTGGAATCGCTGATAAAAGATTTGGAAGCTGACCCCAACTATGTACCTACCCAAAAAAGCAAACAAATTGTCGTACCTTTGATCGATTTTAAATTTCTTTTGGGTTTAATCATTGCGGCGCTGTCGTTGGAATGGTTTATCAGAAAGTATAACGGATTAACTTAATAAATATAATAAATGGACAAATTACCAAAAATTGCATTACCAGCCATATTCGCTGTCATAGTACTAGTAATATTAATCTCAAAATCTGCTATAACCATAGGCTCAGGTGAAGCCGGCGTGTTATACAAAACTTTTTCAGGTGGTGTGGTAACGGATGAACCTCCATTAGGTGAAGGATTCCACATTGTAGCACCTTGGAACAAGGTTTTTATATATGAGGTTAGGCAACAGGAAGTTTTAGAGAAAATGCAGGTATTGTCATCCAACGGTCTTGAAATTAAGTTGGAAGCATCTGCCTGGTTTGAACCTAAAAGAGAATTTATAGGAAAATTGCACCAAGAAAAAGGTACGGAATATATACAACGTGTATTATTGCCTACCATTAGGTCTGCAGCGCGAAGTGTAGTAGGAAGATATACCCCGGAACAATTGTATTCCAGTAAGAGGGATGCCATACAGCAAGAAATCTTTGAAGAAACCCAAAAAATAGTAGATGGACAATATATTCAGCTCAACGAAATATTGGTAAGGGATGTAACCCTGCCTGCTACTATAAAGGAGGCTATTGAGCGTAAACTTAAGCAGGAACAGGAATCCCTTGAATATGAATTTAGATTGGTTACTGCACAGAAAGAAGCTCAAAAAGTTATTATTGAAGCTCAGGGTAAGGCTGATGCCAATACTATACTAAGTGCATCCTTGACAGATAAGATATTACGCGATAAGGGAATTGATGCCACAATTAAATTGTCGGAATCACCAAATTCCAAAGTTATTGTAATAGGTAGTGGGGATTCAGGTATGCCCATTATTTTAGGAAATCAATAATAATTTAACAATTTTAAAATAAATTGTTCCGTATAAATTTTCCAAGGTTGAAAAATAGTTTTAATTTTGTCTTATCATGAAAAACAACAGGACACATCACCATCATTTCTTTACTTGCAGTCAAGCGAGCTAGGAATGTATTGTTGTATCTAAACTATATTCTAACCCGTTTGAGCAATCAAACGGGTTTTGTATTTAACAACCTGTTAGATTTGTTCAGGCCAAAAACAAAAAACTAGAAAATGAAGAAAATTAGAATTGCTATCCAGAAAAGTGGCCGTCTAAATGAAGACTCGCTTCAAATATTAAAAGATTGTGGAATTTCTATCGATAACGGAAAAGACCAACTTAAAGCCTCTTCCAGAAATTTTCCTTTGGAGGTTTTCTACCTAAGAAATGGAGACATTCCACAATATTTAAGGGATGGTGTAGTAGACATTGCCATTATTGGTGAAAATGTCCTAATAGAAAAAGGTGAAGATATTTCAATTGCCGAAAAATTAGGATTTTCCAGATGCAAGGTATCGTTGGCTGTCCCAAAATCGACCAAGTACAATTCGGTGAAAGATTTTGAAGGCAAAAGAATTGCCACATCCTATCCCAATACCGTAAAAAACTATCTGGATAGCAAAGGGGTAAAGGCAGATCTTCATATTATTAGTGGCTCCGTAGAAATCGCACCCAATATAGGTTTGGCCGATGCCATCTGTGATATTGTTTCAAGTGGAAGTACCTTGTTCAAGAACAATTTGAAGGAAGTTGAAGTAATGTTGACCAGTGAGGCCGTACTTGCCGTTTCTCCTCAAATTTCGGAGGAAGGAACCGTTTTATTGGAAAAATTAAGATTTAGAATTCAATCTGTATTACGTGCCAGACAATCCAAATATGTTCTTTTGAACGCCCCAAACAATAAGTTGGATGAAATTATTAAACTGCTTCCAGGTATGAGAAGTCCAACCGTACTACCTTTGGCCGAGGAAGGGTGGAGTTCAGTACATACGGTAATCCATAAGGATAAGTTCTGGGAAGTTATCCAGGAGCTTAAAAAAGCAGGAGCGGAGGGAATACTGGTTTGTCCCATTGAAAAAATGGTGCTGTAATACTTGTCCCTATGGCTACCGCATATCTTATGGAGTTCATTCCTAAGGAGAATATAAATGATATTTTACCTTTGGTGCAAATGCTCAACAACGATAAATTTCCTGTCGAAATTCTAAAAAAAAGATTGCAGGATATGCTCAGGGACGGATATCAATGTCTGGGAGTTTATGATAAAGAAGAGCTAATTGGCATTTGTGGGGTATGGGTTCTAAACAAATTATATGTAGGCAAACATATTGAACCTGACAATGTTTTTGTATTGCCGGAGTATCGAAGTTCAGGGGTAGGGAAATTGATGATGGAATGGGTATTTAATTATGCGGTGGAGATAGGATGCGATGCTTCTGAGGTTAACTGCTATATAAAAAATGAAAAAGGAATACAGTTTTGGGACAACCTAGGTTATAAGGCCATAGGTTACCACATGCAAAAAGTATTATAGTAATGAATAAAATATACGATCCACAGAGAGCAGATTGGAAGGCAGTTTTAAAACGGCCAACCCAAACCATTGCCGATATAGAGGATATGGTCAATGCCGTTTTTATGGAAATTAAGACTGGTGGCGATTCCGTGGTAAGCAACTATACCAAGAAATATGACGGTGTACTTATACCAGACTCATTTGTATCGCGCCTAGAAATAGAGGAGTCTGAAAAAATGATTTCCAATGATTTAAAATCGGCCATTCTACAAGCTAAAAACAATATTGAGATATTTCACAAGGCGCAAAAAACGGATAAAGTTTCTGTAGAAACTGCTAATGGTGTCCAATGCTGGCAGGAAAAGCGCCCAATCCAAAAAGTAGGATTGTACATTCCTGGAGGTACGGCTCCTTTGTTTTCAACTATATTAATGCTGGCAGTACCTGCAAATATTGCCGGCTGCCAAGAAATTATCTTATGCACCCCACCCAACAAGGAAGGGAAAGTGCATCCCGCCATATTATATACGGCCAACCTATGTGGAGTTACCAAAATATTTAAGGTTGGAGGCATTCAGGCCATAGCCAGTATGACCTTTGGAACGGAAACCATTCCTCCCGTCTATAAAATATTTGGGCCGGGAAATCAATTTGTTACCGTTGCCAAACAAATAGCCACAAAATATGGTGTAGCCATTGACATGCCTGCAGGCCCCAGTGAACTTTTGGTGATGGCCGATGATACCGCCAATGCGTCATTTGTAGCCTCCGATCTATTGAGCCAGGCAGAACATGGTGTGGACAGTCAGGTTATTTTGGTATCCACTTCCAAAAATCTTATAGATGCCGTTGAAGCAGAGGTAGCAGAGCAAATTAAGGATTTACCAAGAAAAGAAATAGCCGAAAAGGCAATTTCCAATAGTAAATTGATCTATGTAGAAAGTCAACAGACGGCGGTGGACCTAATTAATGAATACGGTCCGGAACATTACATCCTTTGCGTTAAGGATGAGGAATTTTTCCTAAGACAAGCCTATAATGCCGGTTCTGTTTTTATTGGGAATTACACTCCGGAAAGTGCGGGGGATTATGCCTCTGGAACCAATCATACACTACCGACCAATGGATACGCCAAGCAGTATAGTGGCGTAAACCTGGATAGTTTTATGAAAAGCATGACTTTTCAAAAAATATCGGAAAAAGGGATTCAGGAAATTGGACATACCATAGAATTGATGGCTGAAGCGGAAGGGCTACAGGCTCATAAAAATGCCGTAACACTCAGATTGAACAGTTTAAAATAATAGAAACCAAGTATTGAACTTTCTCAGCCCAATACTACTTTGATAAATTGCCGAAAAGCATACATGGAATGAAAACAAAAGTATTCGACATTAATAATATAGTTCGGGAGAACGTAAAAGGATTAAGTCCCTATTCCTCTGCACGGGATGAATATGTATCAGATGGTTCCAAAATGGTATTTTTAGATGCCAATGAAAACCCCTTTGAATCTGGTGTCAATAGGTATCCAGATCCACATCAAAGACGTTTAAAGGAGGTCTTGGCCGAAAAAAAGGGAGTTTCCACACAGCAACTTCTTTTAGGGAATGGTAGTGATGAGGTGTTGGATCTAATTTTCCGTGCCTTTTGTGAACCCAAAGAGGACAATATTATCTCCTTACCACCAACATATGGTATGTATAAGGTGCTTGCAGGAATAAACAATGTGGAGAATAGGGAGGTATTACTGACAAAGGAATTTGAACCCAATGTACCCGAAGTGTTGAAAGTAGCGGATGGGAAGAGTAAATTATTGTTTCTCTGCTCCCCAAACAATCCCACCGGAAATAGCTTTTCCAGTAGCAGCGTTAGGGAGTTGTTGGACAATTTTAATGGATTGGTAGTAGTAGATGAGGCTTATATCGACTTCTCAAGTGAGGTGAGCTGGATTTCGGAATTGCAGAACTATCCCAATTTAGTGGTAACCCAAACCTTATCCAAAGCCTATGGTATGGCAGGTATAAGATTGGGGATCTGCTATGCCTCTGAGGAAATTATAGCTGTATTAAATAAAATAAAACCTCCCTATAATGTAAATGAATTAACACAGCAAAGAGCTTTGGAGCGCGTTTTGGACGTAAATGCGGTTAATTTGGAGGTAATTGATATTTTAACGGAAAGGGAGGCCCTTTATAATGTATTGCGCCAGATAGAATTTGTAGAGAAAATTTATCCAACAGACGCAAATTTTATTCTCGCCAAAGTGGATGATGCTACAAAAAGATACAATCAACTCCTGAAAATGGGTATCGTAGTTCGCAACAGGACCACGCAGCCACTTTGTGTAAATACACTGAGATTTACCGTGGGAACCAAAGAGGAAAACAAGAAATTAATAAGCGCATTGCAAAATATAACAACCTTATAATATTATGAGTCCGGATAAGAACACTAATGCTGCCCAAGTAAATAAAAATGGTAAAAAAGTGCTATTTATAGATAGGGATGGTACCATTATCAAAGAAACCATAGACGAGCAAATAGATGCTTTTGAAAAAATGGTATTTTATCCCAAGGCCTTTACCTTTTTGGGGAAAATAGCCAAGGAATTGGATTATGAATTGGTAATGATTACCAATCAGGATGGCTTGGGTACCAATATTTTTCCTGAAGATACTTTTTGGCCGGTACATAATTTTATATTGAAATCGTTCGAAAATGAAGGAGTTGTTTTTGATAAGGTATTTCTTGATCGAACATTCCCTCATGAAAATGCCAATACACGTAAGCCCGGAACAGGTTTGTTGACCGCCTATTTTTCAGAAGAATACGATTTGGAAAATTCCTTTGTCATAGGCGACCGATTGACCGATGTTGAATTGGCCAAAAATTTAGGTGCCAAAGGAATCTTTATCAATGACAATACCAATTTAGGCACAGGGGAAATATCCGTTAAACGAGAGGAATTGGATAATTACATAGCCTTGGAGAGCAATGATTGGGAAAAAATATACGAGTTCTTAAAACTGAAAGATAGGGTTTCAGAAATAACCCGTAAAACCAATGAAACCGATATTTCCATAAAACTTAATTTAGACGGTACCGGAAAGAGCAATATCAGCACCGGATTGGACTTCTTTGATCATATGTTGGATCAATTGGCCCGTCATGGCCAAATGGACCTTGAAATCAAGGTTAAAGGAGATCTGGAAGTGGATGAGCATCATACCATTGAAGATACGGCAATAGCTTTGGGCGAAGTGTTTCATAAAGCATTGGGCAATAAATTAGGAATTGAAAGATATGGTTTCTGTCTTCCCATGGACGACTGTTTGGCTCAGGTTGCCATTGATTTTGGTGGACGCAACTGGTTGGTTTGGGAAACAGAATTCAAAAGGGAAATGATAGGAAAAATGCCAACGGAAATGTTTTATCATTTCTTTAAATCGTTTACGGATGGTGCCAAAGCCAACCTAAATGTTAAGGCTGAAGGTAATAATGAACACCATAAAATAGAGGCCATTTTCAAAGCTTTTGCCAAGGCAATCAAGGTAGCCGTGAAACGTGACGTAGAAAAAATGGTTCTTCCTAGTACCAAAGGGGTATTATAGGGGTAAAAAAAATCTGTCCGAAGGACAAAGAAAAATGAATATAGTAATTATTGATTACGGAGCCGGAAATATCCAAAGTATTAAGTTTGCCTTTCAGCGCTTAGGTTATGAGGCCATTTTGAGCCGGGATGCCGATGTGATTATGGCTGCTGATAAGGTTATATTTCCCGGGGTGGGGGAGGCGAGCAGTGCCATGAAGAAATTGCGTGAAAGTAAATTGGACCAGATTATTCCGAAACTAAAACAACCAGTGTTGGGAATTTGCTTGGGAATGCAATTAATGTGTCACACTTCGGAAGAAGGGGATACCCAAGGCCTAGGTATTTTTAATGTAGATGTGGTTAAATTCTCCAATAAGGTTAAAGTTCCGCAAATTGGGTGGAATCAAATCACCAATTTAAAATCCAATCTATTCAAGAACGTTAAAGAAAAGGAGCATATATACCTAGTCCATAGTTTTTATGCACCAATTTGCGAGGAAACCATTGCAGAAGCTGATTACGAATTGGCATATAGTGCCGCTTTAAAAAAGAATAATTTTTATGGAACTCAATTCCACCCGGAAAAAAGTAGTGATGTTGGGGAAAGGATTCTTAAAAATTTTATTGATAGTGCCACAAGTTAATACGAAATTGATATGAGAATAATTCCTGCAATAGACATTATAGAAGGAAAATGTGTGCGCTTGTCCAAGGGAGATTATAACACCAAGAAAATTTATAATGAGCATCCCTTGGAGGTTGCCAAGGAGTTTGAGGCCCATGGTATTGAACACCTGCATTTGGTAGATCTGGACGGCGCCAAATCCAAACACATCGTAAATCATAAGGTGTTGGAAAAAATAGCTTCCAATACCAGCTTAAAAATTGACTTTGGTGGCGGCCTAAAGACCGACGATGATCTAAGGATTGCCTTTGAAAGTGGTGCCAATCAAATTACTGGAGGAAGCATTGCCGTTAAAGGCAGGGATACTTTTATTTCCTGGATCAACAAATACAGTCCTGAGAAGATAATCCTTGGAGCGGATGCCAAAGATGAGATGGTAGCTGTATCGGGTTGGATGGAAGAATCCAAGGAGGAGTTGATTCCCTTTATCCAAACTTATCAAAAAGAAGGTATTAGAGCGGTTATTTGTACCGATATCAGTAAAGATGGAATGCTGGAAGGCCCTTCTTTTGAATTGTACCGAAAAATTTTGGAGGCCTGTGGCCCACATATTTTATTAATTGCAAGTGGAGGTATTTCAACTTTTGAAGAACTTCCGAAATTGGCGGAATTGGGTTGTGAAGGAACCATAATCGGGAAGGCCATTTATGAAAATAGAATTAGTTTAAAACAATTGGAAAAATTTATTCTCGACATCTGATACCAGTATAGCTTGTTGTAGAATAATTGGAGCGCCATTTATAGTTTTCAAGACCGTAAGGTGCAGTTGAGATTTCCAAAAATAAAAGTAGCAAATGTTAACAAAAAGAATAATCCCTTGTTTGGATATTAAAAATGGCAGAACTGTAAAAGGGATAAATTTTGTGGATTTGCGGGACGCAGGAGATCCAGTGGAACTTGCCGAAATCTACGCCAAGTCGGGCGCTGACGAATTGGTCTTCTTGGATATTTCCGCTACGGAAGAACGGAGAAGAACCTTAGCTGATTTAGTTTTGCGTGTTGCTGAAAAAGTAAATATTCCCTTTACTGTAGGTGGTGGTATTTCCTCTGTGGAGGACGTAGATATATTATTGCACAACGGTGCGGATAAAGTATCCATAAATTCATCTGCCGTCAAAAACCCTCAATTGATCAACGATCTGGTAGCCAAATTTGGGTCACAATGTATTGTTGTGGCCATAGATGCCAAAGAGATAGATGGGGAATGGATAGTACATTTGGTAGGAGGGAAGGTACCCACAGAATTAAATCTTTTCACTTGGGCTAAGGAGGTTGAAAAACGAGGAGCTGGAGAAATTTTATTTACTTCCATGAACCATGATGGCACCAAGGACGGATTTGCCAATGAGGCTTTGGCCAAATTATCAACAGAATTGAACATTCCAATAATAGCATCGGGTGGAGCAGGAAATATGCAACATTTTACGGATACATTTGTTGAAGGAAAGGCAGATGCAGCTCTTGCTGCAAGCGTATTTCATTTTAAGGAAATAGAAATTAAAGACTTAAAGGAAGAGTTAAAAAGAAATAATATCCCAGTGAGATTATAATCAATTTTGATCTCTGCACGGGCGGATCAATCCAAACACTTCCTATTACAAACCTAAAATCACATTATGGAATCCAAAAACATGAACATAGACTTCAACAAAAACAAGGACGGCTTGGTACCAGCAATAGTACAGGATGCACATACCAAAAATGTACTTATGTTGGGATATATGAACCAAGAGGCATACAAAAAGACTATGGACAGTGGTAAAGTAACCTTCTTTAGTCGTACTAAAAACAGACTATGGACCAAAGGAGAGGAAAGTGGTAATTTTTTGAATCTAGTGGATATTAAATTGGACTGTGACAATGACACACTATTGGTCATGGTAAATCCCGTTGGACCAACTTGTCACAAGGGAACGGATACCTGTTGGGGCGAAGAAAACAAATCCACATTCGGGTTTATTTCAGAATTGGAAGACATTATTCAAAACAGAAAAGATCAGGCCAATGGTATAATTCCGATACCCGAAGGTGTTAAACCCAGTTATGTTTCATCTCTATTTAAAAGCGGTATTAATAAAGTAGCCCAGAAAGTCGGGGAAGAAGCAGTGGAGGTCGTAATTGAGGCCAAGGATAACAACGATCATCTGTTCAAAGATGAAAGTGCAGACCTATTGTTCCATTATCTTATACTGTTACAGGCAAAAGGGTTTAAACTTAGGGATATTGTAAAAGTGCTACAGTCGCGCCATAATTTCTGAATATTTTCATTTGAAATGAAAATTGTTTAATTTACAACTTGGTATTTTTTTGTAAAAAAAATTGACTTATCTTCAAAAATTCCAATAATTAATTAATAATCTTAATAATCGCATAGGCTATGAAATCAAATAGAAGAGATTTTATCAGAAAAACATCCATTGCAGGAATGGGTTTGGCAATGGCACCGGCATGGTCCCATAATACAATGGGAAACAATATAAATAACGAACCTGCAGCAAGTCAAGGAGCTATTTATATGGGTGGCTTTTCTGCTCCAAAATTGGATACGGTCAAGTGTGCGTTTATAGGAGTGGGTGCCCGTGGATCTGGACATGCCCATCAAATAGCCGCCATTGAAGGCACTGAGGTCGTAGCTATTAGTGATTTGTACCAAGATTTGGCCGAAAAATCTGCAAAGGTTTGTACTGAAAACGGTGCGGGAACACGTCACAAGAATATAAAGTTGTATACCAATGGTGAAGACGATTGGAAAAAAATGCTGAAAAAGGAAAAACCCGATGCGGTTTTTGTCTGTACCCCTTGGGAATTACACGCCCCCATGGCCATTGAGGCCATGAAAAGTGGTGCCCACGTATTTGTAGAGGTACCGCTTGCACTTACCATGGAGGAAATGTGGGCAATAGTTGACACTTCCGAAAAGACCCAAAAGCACTGTATGATGATGGAAAACGTCAACTATGGTAGGGAAGAACTCCTTTACTTGAATATGTGCAGACAGGGTGTTATTGGTGAATTGCTCCACGGAGAAGCTGCCTATATCCACGAACTAAGAGGTCAGATGAACGAAGTGGAACGTGGTACGGGTTCATGGCGTACCCCGCATTATGCCCATCGCGATGGAAATCTTTATCCAACCCATGGATTGGGCCCGGTTGCACAATATATGAATTTGGCCAGGGGAGAGGATAATTTTAAGTTTATAAACTCATTTTCTTCCCCGGGCAAAGGACGTAATCTATATGCCGCCAAAAATTTTCCGCCGGACCACAAATGGAACAAGTTGGACTTTAAAGGAGGCGATATAAATACATCCATAGTTAAGACCAACCTGGGAAGAACTATTATGGTACAGTGGGACGAAACCAGCCCCAGACCATACACCAGACATAATCTGATTCAAGGAACAAAAGGAACCTTGACCGGTTTCCCAACAAGGGTTGCCTTGGAAGGTGGTATTGAAGGAGGTCCTAATAACCATCATGAATATGCAGAAGGTGAACAATTACAAAAGATCTTCGAAAAATACGAACATCCATTGTATGTCCGCTTGGGTGAATTGGCCACCAAAATGGGTGGACATGGCGGAATGGACTTTATAATGAGGTACCGAATTATTGAGTGTTTAAGAAAAGGGGAACCCTTAGATCAAAATGTTTACGAAGGTTGTTATTGGAGTGCTGTTGGAACTTTAAGTGAAGTTTCTGTGGCCCAAAACGGAGCACCGCAAGCATTTCCCGATTTTACCAGAGGTAATTGGAAAACAACGGAACCTCTAGGAATTGTCAGCTAATGACCTTATAACTTAAAATCAAATAAAAAGCCATTGTTTAAATTCAATGGCTTTTTATTTGATTAGATAGGAGGAAAATGATTTTTAAAAAACTATGGCGTAATTTCTAGGCCTGCTACCTCTGTCCGACTGTCCAATTGGGTTATTAGTTCTTGAGTGCCATTGAACACCTTTTTGCTGTAATATCGCCCTCTATCCCAATCCGCAGGATCCGCAGCTTTTTCAGCGTTGGCAATAATGTCCTGAACACTTTCCATCAGGCCTTCACATTGACTGCCTTCCAATAAATTTATAAGCTTATCATAAGAATCCAAGGCCTTTTCAGAATAATACTTCTGATGCTCATAATTGTTGGCCATTAATGCTTTTTTCGCATGATTTAAGGCATATGAGGCAGTAGAATAGATTATTTCGCAATCGTCCTTGGCCGAAGCAAAGGAAAAAATAGACAAAGAAAAGAATAATAGGAAAACGTTTTTCATAAGACCGGGGATTTCAAGTTTTATCTTAAGAAAACGAACTTGTTGTCACAATATTGCCGGTCGTTCTTAATCCTATGATTTTTGCACAGTACCCCAGCGGCGATCCTATCGATCTAATTATAATGGGATTACCACCACACTACAAACAGTTTTTCAATTTTTGAATCTCCAGTTTTGATCCACATCATTGGGGATCTCCCGTCTTCCAATTTATTTATAATTAGACCTAGAACTTCAGTAAATGTTTGCCAAACAACATCATGATAGGGTGCTATAAGCCATTCTGACTTGGTTGGTAAATAGTATTTGAAATTTAGAAAATTACTGGACCTAAATTTTTGAAAGGAGATCCACTTACCTACAATACATTCCGAATTGAATGGGGACAGATTTATTTCGCCCAGTTTATACGGGACAAACAATTGGGATTTAAAGCATGTCTGATGCTGTATTTCATAGGGGTCCATATTTAAGGCTTTCAACACGGAAATGGCTTCTGGGGTATCCAACAGTGGAATTTGGTGGTTTATAATCTTTTCTTTCTTGGCAAAAAAAGAATCCCGTTGATTGGGGCCTATCAATTGGTGTTCAATAATAGATGAATCTTGGAGTATCACATAAAACTTATACGTTAGTTCTACATGCACATACATCTTATTATCAACACGTTGCAACAAAAAATCTATCTCACCCAAACTCACTTTATTCTTTCGTATTGGAATATTGTGAGCAATAACCTTATAGACTTTTGAATGCTTGATCAGTTGCAAAAAAATGTGTTCTATTTTATGACCTAGCCTCAAATTGGAGGGAATCACCTCAGTTTCCAAATTTTCAAAATCTATTTTCGGAAACACAAATTGCATTAAACCGGACATTTCGCCTTCCCAGAGAGGAGGCGTTTCAAAAAATGATCGATAATATGAAAGGTTTTTATGATTCAAACGATACTAATATACGTAAACCGTTAAGTTTTCATTAAAAAGGAAATGTTCTAGACCAAATTAATTAATTTTATAGTATGGCTATAGATAAAAGAAAAGGGTTTCGATTTTCCAATTATAAAGCCCCTGAGCAAACTCCTTTCGAAAAACTTTTTGATATTTTCAAAGAACTAATTACACATACTTCAGGCGATGTGGATGAGGCCTTGGAATGGCTAAGGGAATTGGACAAGGAGTATGAACTTACAGATGAGAATTATACCATTGATGATTTTATAGAGGACCTCAAAGCAAAAGGATTTCTTAAGGAAGAGCCTAAAGATACGGATGGCTCCGGCACTGGGGACCAAAAAGCGGATTTGTCCATCACCGCTAAAATGGAACGGATTATAAGACAGGCCGCCCTGAACCAAATTTTCGGCAAAATTAAACGCAGTGGTTCTGGCAATCATAAAACCGGTCTATCGGGTAGGGGAGATGAACATACCGGAGAATTTAGGGAATATCGATTTGGCGACAGTCTGGAAAGGATATCCATGACAGAAAGTTTAAAGAATGCCCAAATAAATCACGGCATCGGGAATTTTAATTTAAGCGAAGAGGATTTAGTGGTTGAGGATACCCAATTCAAAGCTCAGATGAGCACCGTACTAATGATAGATATAAGTCATAGTATGATCCTCTATGGCGAAGATCGTATTACGCCGGCTAAGAAGGTCGCTATGGCTTTGGCAGAGCTTATTACAACGCGTTATCCAAAGGACACTTTGGAAATTTTGGTCTTTGGCAACGATGCCTGGCCAATTCCAATTAAAGACCTCCCTTATTTAAAAGTGGGGCCCTACCATACCAATACTGTAGCTGGACTTCAATTGGCAATGGATATGCTCCGCAGAAAACGAAATACGAATAAGCAGATTTTTATGATAACCGATGGTAAGCCCAGTTGTATTAGATTGCCTGATGGCACCTACTACAAAAATAGCGTTGGCCTGGATGATTATATTGTTGAAAAATGTTATAACATGGCCAGGCAGGCCAGGAAACTACATATTCCTATAACCACCTTTATGATTGCCAAAGATCCATATTTAACCCAATTCGTACGACATTTTACGGAGGCAAATAAAGGGAAGGCATTTTTTACGGGTCTAAATGGACTGGGAGAAATGATTTTTGAGGACTATGAACAAAACAGAAGAAAAAGATTAAAGGGATAAGCAGCGAAAATCGAAATTTTGTAAAAACTGTTTAGGAACCGTGCCCACTGGCCAAAATTGGTCGGTTAACCAATATAAATATCACAGATGAAATTGAATTACAAGGAAATTACAAATCTAGGGGAACTTAAAAAAGCAGGATATAAAACCAAAAAGATAAAGGATGAATTAAGGGCAAATCTTATAGAGAAAATAAAATCGGATGAAATTACCTTTCCAGGTGTATGGGGCTATGAAAATTCTGTGATCCCTGAGCTGGAAAGAGCCATTTTGTCCAGGCACAATATTAACCTGTTGGGACTAAGGGGACAGGCCAAAACCCGGCTGGCCAGGCTTATGGTAAATTTGCTGGATGAATATATTCCCATTATTTCCGGTTCGGAAATAAATGACGACCCTCTAAGTCCCATTTCTAGGTTTGCCGTAGAAACCATTAAAGAGCACGGAGACCTAACTCCCATTTCCTGGTTACATAGGAGTGAAAGGTTCTATGAAAAACTGGCTACACCAGACGTTACGGTGGCCGATTTAATAGGTGACGTAGATCCCATAAAGGCCGCTAACCTTAAATTGTCCTATGCAGATGACAGGGTTATCCATTTTGGAATGATACCTAGGGCCAATCGTTGTATTTTTGTAATCAATGAATTGCCTGATTTACAAGCTAGAATACAGGTTTCCCTTTTTAATATTTTACAGGAAGGAGACATACAAATAAGGGGGTTTAAACTCAGGTTACCTTTGGACCTACAGTTTGTGTTTACCGCTAACCCTGAGGACTATACCAATAGGGGCAGTATAGTAACCCCATTAAAAGATAGGATCGGGTCCCAAATTTTAACCCACTATCCGGAGGACATAGAAACCGCACGCAAAATTACAGAACAGGAATCTAAATTAGATCAACGACAAAGCGAGGTCGTTTATGTCCCAGATCTGGCTAAAGATCTATTGGAACAAATAAGCAGGGAAGCCAGGGAAAGTGAATATGTAGACTCCAAAAGTGGTATAAGTGCCAGGATGAGCATCACTTCCTATGAAAACCTAATGAGTACGGCCGAACGGAGGGTGTTGAAGAACGGTCAAAAATCGACCATGGTTAGACTAAGTGACTTTATGGGGGTAATTCCTTCTATAATCGGCAAAATAGAACTGGTTTATGAAGGCGAACAGGAAGGTTCTGGTAGTGTTGCAGAAATACTGATAGAAGATGCCGTTAAATCGCTCTTTATCAACTATTTCCCTAAGATAGATAAGTTGGAACGCAAGGATGCCGTAGGTCCCTATGATGAGTTGGTAAGTTGGTTTTTTGATGGGGAAGGATTCGATTTGCTGGACGATGCCTCCGACAAAGAATATATGGAAAAACTGGATAGCATAGCTCCGCTACAACAACTCATTAAAGAACATCAGCCCGAATTTAAAAAGAAAGACTCTTATTTCTTAAAAGAATTACTGTTGTGGGGAATGGTAGCCCACAAAAAATTGAGCAAGCAACGTTATACTGCAGGGTATCAAATAAAAGATGTTTACGGGAGTTTTATAAGAGGGTTATAAAATTCAACATTCTATTCCCATGCATCTAAATGATTATTCAAGTAATCAAAATCATATTTACCCACCCTTTGCTTTCTTATAACAAAGGACCAAATGGTTAGCAAAACCAAGAATGATTGTAAAGAAATGATTAAAATACCCATAGTCATAAAGGAACTTGGAATAACATGGTCTTGGAATTCATTTTGGGATCCAAGAATTAAATAAGATTCGGAAATTTCATAGCAATAGACAAACAAAATACCATACATGAGATATTCTATATTTTTCATAATCATATCCGGATATTCCCTTTCCGTAATCTTGAACCATAGGACATAGATATATAGAAAGTGGATAATGGTTAAACAGGGGAAAATATAATTCTCCATTCTATTAAACATTAATGTATTGCCGTACATGCTATAGAAGCTGAGAAATATTAGGGATACCAATGTAACTATAGTAAAGAGAATATTAATTTGGGGAATCGTTCGATTAGCAGAATTTTCCATAATTAACAATTAAAGATTTAGGACAATATTCAACATAATTACAATAAAATTCTAACATCCTATAAAAAATATCGTTGAATAGATAATAATTTTGGATGGAACAAATTGGGCTGGGAGGAAGTGCTAAAAAGCTTCGATGAAATAAGTGCCATTTTGTTTTATAAATAGTCAATTGCCCCAATCAAACATCGGACCCGACTGGGTATAATGCGCCAACTATTAGTACACACCAAAAATCAAAATATTACTTAAAATAAAAAAATCAGGATAACCAATTCCTTTTGGTCGCCAAATTGGTGAAAAAGACCAGAGCCACTCCGAAAACAATGATCAATATTGGTAATAACATGGCTGTTGCACCCATCACTTCAAAAGTATTGCTGAGAAAAAAATGATATAGTTGTTGTAGTACAATACCGAATAGGGACAGTATAAATACAGTCTTGGCCCATTTTTTTTTCAACAATAAAGCAATACAACCAAGTAGGCCACTCCATACGGCAATAGCAAAGGCGGCAGTTACCCAAATAGGTCGTGCCTCATACAACCCTTGTTGAGCTTCGGGCAATGAAGCATAAACTTCATCATTCATAAAAGCCTCTGAGAGGTAGGCAAAAACCCCAATTAAATTCCATAAAAGGGCAATTGCGCAAACTATCCAAAACCACATTGGTGGTTTTACTGTAGATTTATCATTCATTTTATGTTGGTTTAGGTTATTATTGTTACCAACAAATTACAAAAAAATAAATCCAAATTGACTGAATGTTCATTTTTAGCGCATTATATCATTTTGATTTCTTAATAATTAAAACCCAATGCAAACACCTCGTTTTTACTATTTAATTCATGTTCAATTTTTGGGTTTCCGTTATAGTGGCTGGCAAAAACAACCTAATCAAAAAACTGTTGAAGGTATGCTGGTAAAGACTTTAAAATTTGTTTTGCCCAATGCTAAATATAAAATTCTGGGAGCTGGTAGGACAGATGCCAAAGTATCTGCCCTAAACACAGCCTTCGAATTATTTTTGGATAAGGAACCTCTGAATGACCTTAAAGATTTTATGCATGAATTTAATGCAAACCTGCCACCGGATATTCGTGTCATCAGTATAGACCAAGTAAATGAAAACTTCAATATCATCAAAGAAAGTAAGTTCAAGGAATACGTCTATCTTTTTTCTTTTGGACAAAAAAATCATCCCTTTTGTGCTCCCTTTTTGGCAAATATAATTGATGAGCTCAATGTGGAACTAATGACGGACTGTGCACGACTATTTGTTGGGACCCATGATTTTTCATCCTATACGGCCCGACTCCAGCCCAATACGAAAGTGCTTAGAACCATAGAGTCTTGTGAGATTAAAAGAAACAATATTTTGGAGGCCAATTTTTTCCCGGAAATCAGTTATGCCCTACATATTACCGGGGCCGGCTTTATGAGATATCAGATTAGGATGATCATGGGCGCTTTGATCCAAGTAGGAAAGGGCGAACTTACGGCCATGGACCTTAAAGAGTCTTTAAAAAAGGAAAACACAACTGTCCTTACCTTTGTTGCCCCTGGCTCAGGTTTATTACTGAACGACCTAAAATTTAAATAGATTATCCGAAAAAATCAGCCAGGAATTGTCAAATTATTCCTTAAAATGATGACAAGTCCGTATTTCGAGGGCTGGATTTCATAAATTAGTACTAAGAATAAATTGCAATTAGTATATTAAAATAAGATTCCAACCTATGGCCAAAAAGAAACCAACACATAAACGGCAATCCATTAGACATATTAAGACTGGTAAGTCTCCCGGAACAGTCACCTATTTGGGCAATAGGGGGGGTATAAAGAGTATTGTAAACATAATGGAATACAATAGGCAGGACATTAAGGAATCTACCGTTGATGTTTACGAGCCATCCAACTTCAATAAAATTATAGAACACAAAGTATCACTTTCCACTTCTTGGATCAATGTTATTGGAATAAGTGATGAGAAATTCATTGAAAACTTGGGAAATTCACTTTTACTTAATCCGTTAACCACAGAAGACGTGGTTAATACCCATCAACGGCCAAAAATAGATGAATACGACAATTATATTTTTGGTTCATTCAAAATGCTTTACATGGATGATAACAGTGAATTGGTGACAGAACATTTGGCCATGGTTTTAATGGAAAATACAGTTCTAGTATTTCAGGAGATGCAAGAAGACGTTTTTAATAGTGTTCGAGAAAGGGCAAGGCAGAAAACCGGGAGAATTAGAACCAAAAACGCCGACTACCTATTTTTTGCACTTCTGGATGCCATAATAGACAATTACTTTGTAGTATTGGAAAATGTGAACCAAAAAATAGACTACCTGGAGGAGGAGATATACGATAATCCAAGTCCTGAAACTGCCCATGCCATTCAGGACTTGAAGAAGGAAATACTTAGAATTAGACGTTATATTTATCCCGTAAAAGAGCTTATCAATAAACTAATTGATTCGGAACATGTATTAATTACCAATGACACCAAAATATTTCTCAGGGATACTATGGATCATTGCACGGAAATTAATGAAAGCCTCAATATATTCAGGGAAATGTCCATGAGCCTAATGGAAATGTATATGAGCAATATGAGTAATAAAATGAACGAGGTGATGAAAGTACTTACAATTATGGCATCTATCTTTATTCCTCTTACCTTTATTGTTGGCGTATACGGAATGAATTTCGAAAATATCCCCGAATTGAAATATTCCAATGGATATTTCTACGTGTGGGGTCTAATGATAGTTATCTTTATTGGTATGCTATTTTACTTTAAAAACAAGAGGTGGCTCTAGTTCTGTGATAAATCGCTTTTAATCAATCGAACAAATCCGAGGAGAGATATCGGTCGCCACGGTCGCACACAATAGAAACAATGACCCCCTTGTCCAAACTTTGGGCTAGTTTCACTGCTGCTGCGGCAGCACCACCACTGCTCATGCCTGCAAAAATTCCTTCTTCCTTAGCCAAGCGCTTGGCCATTTCCCTAGCTTCCTGTTCTGTAACCTCCATAACGGTGTCCACCTTCTTGGGATTAAAAATTTTCGGGAGATATTCTATAGGCCATTTACGTATACCTGGAATCTTGGCCTCATCTGCGGGTTGAACCCCAACGATCTCAATATTGGAATTCCTTTCCTTCAAATAGGTAGAAGTTCCCATAATTGTTCCCGTGGTTCCCATGGAGGATACAAAATGGGTAATCTCCCCTTGGGTATCCCTCCAAATTTCTGGTCCGGTACTTTTATAATGTGCCTTCCAATTATCATCATTGGAAAATTGGTTGATCATTACATAACCTTCTTCCTTCACCTTTAGTTCCGCATAATCCCTGGCCCCTTCAATTCCCACCTCGGAAGAGGTAAGGGTTACTTTGGCACCGTAGGCCTTCATGGTCTGAACTCTTTCCTTGGTGGAATTTTCGGGCATTACCAATTCAATATCCAATCCGTAAATTCCGGCAATCATTGCCAACGCAATTCCGGTATTACCACTTGTAGCTTCTATTAGCTTGGAGTTGGTGTCAAAATCGCCCCTTTCCAATCCACCCTTGATCATATTAAATGCGGCTCTGTCCTTTACGCTCCCGCCAGGATTATTGCCCTCCAGTTTAAAAAGCAGTTTAACATTGGGGTTTGTATTAACAACTTTTGATATTACCAAGGGAGTGTTCCCTATAATATCCAAAATACTATGAGACATGCGGAGAGGTTTTTATTTTAATAATTGGAGAATGATAAACCGTGGAATTGGCGGGTACAGATTCTGTTATCCAGGCATTGCCTCCAATAACGGAATTTTCTCCTATAATTGTTTCTCCTCCAAGGATAGTGGCATTGGCATAAATGGTAACATTATTTTCAATCGTTGGATGTCTTTTGATTTTTTGTAATTTTTTGGCAACATACAAAGCTCCCAAGGTTACCCCTTGGTAGATTTTTACATTATCTTTAATTATCGCTGTTTCACCAATGACCACACCGGTGGCATGATCTATAAAAAAGGATTTACCAATTTGTGCTCCTGGATTAATATCAACCCCTGTCTGTCTATGGGCATACTCGGTCATTAATCTGGGAACCAAAGGAAAACCGTCTATATAAAGTTCATGGGCCAACCTGTATATGGCAATGGCATAAAAACCGGGATAGGCCATATAAACTTCTTCAATGGAAAGGGAAGCGGGATCACATTTAACGATAGCCTCGGCATCCAAATTCAATTTTTCCAAAATCTCCGGCAAACGGACCACAAAATTTTCCCAAACCCTTTTGCAAGGTTTGTCCACATGCCAACAAGCCAGATTTACCAAGGCATCAAATTCCTTTTCCAAAAGATCCAGATTCTCGTCCACAGGGGTATCTATATCAAACAGGGTATAAAACAAACGATTTGTAAATAATTCTGTTCTTTCCTTTAGTTCAAACCTGAGGTTAGGCTGATTTTTATGCTCCTTGATATTTTTTATTATAGATGCCTTATCCATTTGCACTTTTAATTATATGTTCAAAATTAACCTTTATTTCAAAATCACCTTGTGCTAATTTGGTTAACTTTAGCACAAAGATAATGTCTTATGAGTCGTATACAACAGGAGGTAATTACTAAAGATGTTTTTCAATTTTTGGAAAATCTAAAAAAAAACAATTCCAGGGAATGGTTCTCTGAGCACAAAAGTGAATTCAAGGTGCTCGAAACCGGAGTGAAAAGTTTTTATACCTCTGTTATGAACAAGTTGAAAGTCCATGATGATATTGAAAAATTAAAAATGTTTCGCATATACCGGGATGTCCGCTTTTCCAAGGACAAAACTCCTTACAAGCCCCATTTTGCAGGATCCTTTTCCCGTTCCGGCCTTAGGTTGCGCGGAGGTTACTATTTACGTATAAAGCCCGGTGAAACTTTTATTGCGACCGGATTTTGGGAACCAAATAAAGAGGACTTATTTAGAATACGGAAAGAATTTGAAACAGATACAAAAGAGTTCCGTTCAATTATTAATGAGAAAGGCTTTCATAAAATATGGGGACAATTGCAGGGTGATGAATTAAAAACTGGCCCTTCAGGATTCGATAAGGAACACCCCAACATTGATCTGATCAAAAAAAAGCAATTTATTTTTGTTCGGAATTTTTCTGACGAGGAAGTATTGGCTCCCGACTTTATTTCACAGATAGACTTATCTTTCCGAGCTATACGCCCATATTTTGACCTGATGAGCGAAATACTCACCACCAACCTGAATGGAGAATCCCTTCTGGATTAGGAAATTAGGCAGGTTGTAAAGCGGAATTCTCGAAGAACTGAACCTGATCTTTAAGTCGCTCAACAACCATTTGCATCATGCGTTTATTTAAAGAGGAAGAGTTCTGGATGTATAATATATACTCCTCGGTGGTAAATTGTCCTATAATAATTCCCTTTAAGGAATTTCTGAACTTAATGTCCTTTTGAATTGCATTTTCTATAAAAAACAGCCGCTTTTGCATCCCCAAATCATAAAAACTGTTTTTATGTTTAGTGATGTAATTTTGAAAAACCAGGAGCAGTAATTCATTTTGCATTTTAATCACCGGACGCAAGGTTACATTTTGAAACCTCTCATCGCTGCTCATATTTTCCGTTACTTTAGCTGAAGGGATTATAGGACGAATTTCCAAAAGACTATGGGACCTATCGCTCATATCATTGGTGTTTTTATAAAGGTAGGTATTCATATTTTTTTGAATTGGGTATTCCAATTTAGTTTTTAACGAGGTTATGAACATAATAATCTGATTCATATTCCATACAATTAGAATTGGGTCGCTATCGTTAAATTACCTATTCCTAGAAAGCATATTCATAATTTACTTATCACGCTCCTTTTATAGAAATGAACATTCACGCTATTGGAATTTTCATTATTATAGACCTGTTTTATTTCCATTTTGAATAAAAAGTCGGGATGTAATTTAGATATATCCAAATCGGTGGACATTTCTCCTTTTCTAAGGTATTGGGGTAAATTTCTTTACTAATTTTGGGGTAAAATTACTGTGATATGAGATTTCATACTAGAAAATGGGTAAAGCCGGAAGATTTAAATGCCAATGGAACCTTGTTTGGAGGTAAGTTACTTGCCTGGATAGATGAGGAAGCCGCTCTATATAGTATTATACAACTGGAAAATAAGCGCGTGGTCACCAAATACATGTCCGAAATAAACTTTATGTCCACGGCATTAAAGGGAGACATTGTAGAAATAGGTATAGGAGTTGTTAAGTTTGGAAAAACCTCTTTAACGCTCAACTGTGAAGTCAGAAACAAAATGACAAGGGAAACAATTGTTACCGTGGACAATATTATAATGGTAAATCTTGGTGCCAACGGTAAACCCAAGCCTCATGGTAAAACCAAAATTGAATTTGTTAAAGATAGATTGGCTGCGGAAGTTTAGCTCTGGCCCAAACCTTTAGCTGCTTCCTGTACCTGATCTAATACCCTTAGTAAGTTGCCACCCCAAAGTTGGGCAATTTGCTCTTCGGAATACCCCCTTTTTACCAATTCAAGTGTAACATTGGGGGTTTCGGAAGCATCAGACCAACCGTCAATACCACCACCTCCATCGAAATCGGAACTAATCCCCACATGATCAATGCCTATTAATTTCACCATATAATCAATATGGTCCACAAAGTCGGAGACGTTAACCGCCTGGGGTGCATCACTTTTAGCTGCAAACAATATCTTGGCCTTTGCCACTACTTTTGGATAATTCTCAGAAAAGGTTTTCTTCTTTTCTTCGTTCAAATTGATAAGATCATCGCCCTCATACCATTCAACGCCCATGGAATCTGCAACTTCTTTATAAAATTTCGGCATAAAAGTGGTATGGGCTTCATGTTTTTCAGTATTTAAATAGGAGCTAAAAGCTACTGTTTGTACTACCCCGCCATTTTCTTTCATGAGCAATAATTGTTCATCATCCAAATTCCTACTGTGATTGCAAAGGGCACGAGCAGAAGAATGGGAGGCAATTATAGGGGCTTTTGAGAGGGCTATCATTTGTTTCATGGACTCTTTTGATACATGGGATACATCGATCATTATACCCAATCTATTCATCTCAACTACAGCCTTTTTACCAAGCTCGCTCAACCCGTTATGCAACCAAATGCCATCGGCCTCACCGGTATTGGAGTCGCAAAATTGACTGTGCCCATTGTGCGACAGTGAAATATATCGCGCTCCCAAATCGAAATATTTTTCAAATTGGGACAGGTCCTCGCCAATAGGGTAGGCATTTTCCACGCCTATCATAGCCACTTTCCTGCCAGATTTAACAATCCTATTTACGTCCTTGGAGGTATAGGCCATTTCAATTTCTTTTGGGGCAATTTCCTCACACAACCTATGAATTGCCTTGAATTTTGCCATTGCATTTTCCTTGGCATGGGCAAATCCGGCTTCGTCTAGAGGGCCTTGACCGGTATAGACTATTAACCAAGGCACATCCAAACCTCCACTTGCAAGTTTTGGCAGATTTACTTGATTGTCCAAATTCTGGGTATAATTTACCGTTTCGGTAAAATTGGCCACATTAATATCTACATGAGTGTCAATGGTGATAACGTCCTTATGGATTCGTTCCGCTTTGTCTGCAATCGATTCTGGAGATTTATCCTGCTTTTCCTTACAGGCGATAATCGTTAAAATACATATAAATCCGATAAAATACTTCATGCTAAGAGGGTTTGATACATACAAATAACGGCATTTGACAACATAAAATGAAGCCTAGATAACATTTAGTTGTAAACGGAACTATAAAAGGAGAGTTTTAGGCTTTCAGAACCCAAATCATTAAAAATTGAAATCCAACAACCTACTAACCCATCTGACAAATCTTGAAGGTCAATTAAATCATTTTTCCTTTGAGGAGTTAACCTCTGAGGAAGCTTCCCTATTAAAAAAATCCTTTATGTCGTTTAAATTTCGATTAGAGGAAAAAGTTTTGGGACCCAAATCACAAGCTTCTTCTAGTTTGGAGAACAAAGATTTTGACTTGGCCATTGGGCATAAAGGGATTGGTACTATTTCAAAAAATAATTTGAATAGGGTAGAAGGTGAGTTTCTTGAAAAAATGGGTAATGTAATTAGAAACCCCATTCACGGAATTATTGAGTCCGTTGATTTGTTAAAGGAGGGCATGCTCACATCACATCAAACTTTACAACTTAATTCTATAAGCAACTCCTCCAATAACCTTTTGGAAATAATTAATGAGTTATTGGAATACAGCAAACTTACTTCAGGAAGAGAGAAGTGTGAAAGTATAGATTTTAATTTTTACAGCATTATCAAGGATACACTGTATCTCTGTAATACCCTTATAATTAACAAGAATGTTGGCTTAGAGGTGGATTTGGATACTGAAATACCTGAAATTCTCAATGGAGACCCTTCCAAGTTATCCCAAATTTTGCTTACCCTTTTAGGAAATTCCATAAAACTTATAGACGAGGGAAGCATCCTTCTGAAAATTAAACTCAGAAAACAAAATAGGAATAATTGTTTACTGGATTTTGAAATAACCGATTCTGGAACCGGTACGGTAAAAAATAAATTCGAGTCCAATACGATATACCCCAAAAATCCAGAAACCAACTTTCATGATTCCGGAATCAGTCTCGCCATTGTTAAGGGGACTATAGAAATCTTGAATGGCTCCATGGCAAAACTGGGCACTCTGGGCAATAGCTGTGCTTTTAAATTTACTGTTCCCTACAATAGGTGTAAGGAAATCAAAGTATCTGCTACCCTAAAGGATTCCTTCAACAGAAATACGGAATTTAAAAATATAGAAGGCCTTCATGTACTTGTTTTTGAGGGAAATATTCTTGTCCAAAAAATAATTGAACAACGCCTTGTAAAATGGGGTTGTATAGTATATGTGACCCATAATGGCGAAGATGGATTGGAATATTTACACAAGAATTCCGTGGATTTGGTACTAATGGATCTAAGAATGCCGGAAATGAACGGTTTTCATGTTGCTCAAAGAATTCGAGAAACCTTTAATAGCCATATTCCCAATATACCCATTATAGCGTTGACTGCCGACGTGACCATTACTGACAAAAACAAATGCAAAGCACTGGGGATAGACGATTATATCTTAAAGCCTTATAGCCCAGAGGAATTGCTGAATACATTATATAAATATAAAAAGGAAACAAAAACCAAACCTGGGATAGAACCAAATAACGAAGTTTCCCAATTTTCAATAAAAAAAGAAACATTCGAGCTTAGTTTAAGCGGTATTTTGGAAGAATGTATGGGAGAAATAGACCTATTGGAGGAGCTTATCGGGCTATTTAAACAAAATATGCTGGATTTTATTGGGAGAGCCAATATCTATATCCCCGAAGGAAATTTTAGTCGCTTGGGGTTTGCCGCCCATACCGTAAAAACGGGACTTTCCATGATGAAAGCGGACAAACTTTATTTCCTTGTAGATGAAATTGTAGTCTGTTGTAGAACGGATAGGGACCTCCCGAAAATTGGAAGGCTATACGACCAACTACTTTTAACCTATCCCATGATGGAGAAGGCCATTGACAGAGAATTAATGTTGTTGAAAAACAAAAGAAAGTAGAAGCCAATTTAACTTAAAAATCCAATAAGTGAACATCCCAAAAATACATACCAACCTATTATGGGACCTAACAGCCTTATTCGCGCTATTGACCGTTTCCTATTTGATAATTATTTTCCTTTTAAGGAATAGCTTTTTGATAAAATGGAATAATAGAGATGAAAAAAAGAAACATATACGTGGAATTATAAGTCAACTAATACTTAATGAGCAAGGAACGGTTATGATAGACGCCAGTGCCCTAATGGATGTTAAACTGGAATTGTGGAAGTTTTTGAGGCAGGAAGGCAACAGACGTATAATGACCAATATCCTACTAGAACTGAACAATGACCTTGATGATGAAGTTAAACCCATTATCCATAGGCTTTCCAAGGAATTTGAATTAGCTGTGGAAGTCGTTGAAAACTCAAAAAAAATATCGAACAATGGTATTCCCAATACTACAACCCCTGATTTTAATAATATGGAAAGCGGAAAGTTAAAAGACCTGGAATCAATTATGCAAGACCCAACTTTTGGATTACCATTGAATAACAATTTACAAGAAAAAGGTATGGCTACCGATAAAACCATTGGGACTGGGTTAAATATTGACTTCATCCCGTTGGTAACACAATTTGATACGGAAACCGATGACAAATCCCTGGAATTTCAAGAAGGGTTATTGACCAATCACGATATGGATTTTTTGATGGAGTTTTTGGATTTGGAAGATTTTGAAATTAACCCATATGAAGGAATAAGTAAGGAATTTGAGAATGAAAAAAGAGGAGCAAATAAAGATAAAGAGGGAGATTCGTTTTTAAACATAGACTTTCTACCAATTATTTGTGAAGTGGAAGAGGAGGGAGAGGTCCTGAATCCGATTGTTGATATTAAAGAAATAGAGGTGGAATACGAGGTGGTCATAGACCCTTTCATAAAAAAACAAATTAACGACATGCTAAAGTCGCATGTCAGGGAGCAAGTACAGGAAGATACCATCATTTTAGAAGGTGATGTACTGGATTTGGGCAAAATGCAATTACCTGTGGCCAAATTTTATTCCAATAAAGAGTCCAAAAGAGTAAAACTATTACATGCCATAGCCGAATTGGGGGATATTCGTGAGGTTCCATTATTAAGTGAAATGATGGACGTTGAGGAAAATGAATCCATAGGTTGCCTTATAAAAGAAATAATATTCAAATTTCTTTCTGAGTATCCCGTGGATGAAGATGAGGTTGAAAGGAATTCAAATAAAGTGGATTTTGGCAATTATTATGTTTTCAACCGTTTGTTCAATGCATTGGACATGGAATCACAACTAATTCTTTTGGAAGAAATTGTTAAGATAGGGGAACAACATGAGCTTGACTTTTTGGAGACCTTACATAGTCATCCAATCAAGATCATTCGCGAGAAAGCCAAGTCTGTCTCCACTATCCTAAATAAAAAATTGAGGGATGTGGAAAATAATGAAAAAGTCAAGCCAGAAGTTTTCAAAAAGGATAAAAATATTGGATCAGGGAAGTCTGTATCAGAAAATACCAATGCCGTTAAGGGCACCGCTAAAACGCCAACAGCTTCCATGTCTAGAAGTACACAGACATCCAATAAAGATAAAGGGAACATGCCTCAGGAATCTTTAGAATTCAATGACCTTTTTCAAATAGATTTTGATTTGGCGCCACCAGAGAAATTAATTGATCAGGATTGGCCTATTAGTGGGAAGGATAGGAATATACAGGATTTGGAAGAAATTCACTTTTTGGAGCAGTTAAAAGATCTGACCAACAGGATTTTTAAGAGATAAAACATAATAATCCCTTCATTTGACAACTAAAATCCCACTGTACACAACAATTTATTGGCACGAAAAAAGATAATAAATATGTTTACAATATAATTATTGACCCAAACAATAATAATTTAAAACCAAGTCTTACTATGTTATACGACACCTACGGAGAGGAATATCTAGCATTCCTTCAAGATTTAAATGAAATTTTGAGTTTAAACGAATTAGTCGAGTTGGACTACATGTAGTTCAACCCAACATTCAAAATCCAAAACCCCTATTTAAGATGGCAAAACAAAATCCAGACAACGCAGCTTATTTAAATTTTATTGAAGATTTAAATGAAATCCTAATTGATTTCAACATCAGCAAATTAAGTTATTCTTAACCAATTAAATTAGAAACAAAGAGGCCGAATAAAATATCGTTTTATTCGGCCTCTTTGTTTTGGTCCATTTATCCCAAATAGGTCTTAAGCAATTTGCTTCTAGAGTTATGTCGAAGCTTTCTTATGGCCTTTTCGCGTATTTGTCTAACTCTTTCCCTGGTGAGGTCAAAAGTCAGGCCAATCTCGGCTAAAGTCATGGACTGAAGGTCTCCTATGCCATAGTATAATTTTACTACATCTGCCTCTCTTTGGGAAAGTGTATCCAAAGCCCTATTAATCTCCGTATTTAAGGACTCTTGCAATAATAACATGTCAGGTCTTGGAGACTCCCCTGATCTAAGTACATCGTAAAGATTGGAGTCCTCTCCCTCCCTGAACGGGGCATCCATGGAAACGTGTCTTCCAGAATTTTTTAAGGATTGCTTTACCTCACTGACGGACATTTCCAATTCCTTGGCAATTTCATCAGGCGATGGTGGTCGTTGATGTGCCTGCTCTAGATAGGAAAATGTTTTTTTTATTTTATTTATGGAACCAATCTTGTTCAAGGGTAAACGTACAACCCGGGATTGTTCGGCCAGCGCTTGCAGAATTGCTTGCCGTATCCACCAAACTGCATATGAAATGAATTTAAAGCCCCTTGTCTCATCAAAACGTTTTGCTGCCTTCACTAAGCCAACATTGCCCTCATTAATTAAATCTGGAAGTTTTAAACCTTGGTTTTGATATTGTTTGGCAACGGAAACCACAAATCTTAAATTGGCAGTAGTTAGTTTTTCCAAGGCAATTTGATCTCCATCCCTTATTTTTTGTGCTAATTCTACCTCTTCATTTGCAGTGATCAACTCTATTTTACTGATATCTTGCAAATATTTGTCTAGTGATTTTGATTCCCTATTCGTAACCTGCTTGATAATCTTTAGTTGCCTCATATATATTTGTTATTTGGAATTAGAAGTATTAATCTCTCATTATACCTCTTTTTTACGTCTTTTCCAAAAGAAGTAGCATTACTTATACATAATTTATGAGAAGTTTAAGATATTCATTATGGAATACAATTTTTAAAATACTAATTTACTTTCTTGTACTATTTTAAATTTTTAAATAAGAAATTGCGATACTTAAGGTGAATTCGAATTAATAGGTAGAATGAGTAAAAGAGCATTGGTCAAATATTTGTCAGCATTAAAAAAGAAGGAGTTGGAGGCGCAATTAATTGACTTATATCAGAGATTTCCGGCAGTAAAGGAATATTATGATTTTGCATTTAACCCCAAGGAAGACAAGATGGTACAGGAGGCAAAAACAAAAATTTCCAATGAGTACTTTCCGCTTAAAAGAAAAAGACCAAAGGCCAGAAGATCTATAGCCCATAAATATATAAAGCACTACATAAAGCTTGGCGTAGACCCCCATTTGATATCTGACCTTATGTTGTACAACTTGGAAGTGGCCCAATCTTTTTCGGTTGAGAAAAATGTCCCGGAAGCCTTCTTTAAAAGTATGGGAAATTCATTTAACGAACTGGTCCAGTATATTTCTCTGAACGCATTGCTCAGCGAGTATAAAGACAGAATTGTTGCTTGCTATTTATTTGCCACAGACCATAATTGGCCCAATAGGGAGGACTTCTCAAGGTCCTTGGACATAATAGACTAACTTGGAACCTGCCAAATTTCTTGTAGCATAAAGCCTTTGCAATTGCCATCCAACAAAATTCGGATTTAGCCTGGTTTATAATACCCTATCGTCTTTTCTTAATGGGTACTTAATGCGGTAAATGGGCTACTTGCGATTCTTCAATTTTATGTTTTTGCCTTTTAAATTTGATACCAGCGCAAAAAACTCTTAATTTTGTAAGGTTTGATTTTTCTTAATTATATAATGCCCATTTCAATTTGGATCAACCTAAAGAAAGTATAGAAAAAACACTTTATGATTATCAAGAGGAGGATTTGAACACCATTTTTAAGTGTTTGGAAGAGTCTGCCGACGATATCAACCTATTGTACCAATTACCCACTGGGGGAGGAAAAACAGTTGTTTTCTCAGAAATTGCCAGACGATATATTCATAAAACCAATAAAAAGGTAGTAGTTCTTACCCATAGGATCGAATTAAGTAGTCAGACCTCCAGGATGCTTAAAGGGTTTGGCGTAAAAAACAAAATAATTAATAGTGAGGTAAAGGACTTACAGGACCAGGACCAATACATGTGCTTTGTGGCCATGGTAGAAACCTTGAACAATAGACTTCAGGATGATAAAGTTAGGATCAACGATATTGGACTTGTTATCATTGATGAAGCCCATTACAATTCTTTTAGAAAATTATTCAAATATTTTAAAAAATCCATTATTCTTGGGGTAACGGCAACGCCTTTAAGTTCCAACATTAAGCTCCCAATGAAAGACCACTATCAAAAATTGATCGTGGGAGAATCCATTTCGTCCCTCATTGGAAAAAACTTTTTGGCAAATGCCAATATGTATAACTACGATGTAAGCCTTAAAAGTTTAAAATTGGGTATTAGTGGGGATTATACCGTAAAATCTTCGGATGAGCTATATGGCAACCAAAACATGCTTACCAAATTGGTCAATGCCTATGAGGAGATTGCAAAAGGTACCAAAACACTAATTTTCAATAATGGTATCAATACCTCATTATACGTTTATGACACCTTTAAAAAAGCTGGGTACAACATTCGGCATTTGGACAACAAGAACAGCGCATCTGAACGTAAGGATATTTTAAAATGGTTTTCAAAAACCCCGGATGCCATCCTAACTTCCGTAAGTATATTGACCACTGGATTTGATGAACCCACCGTTGAAACCATTATTTTAAACAGGGCCACCAAATCTTTGACGCTTTATTTCCAGATGATTGGTAGGGGTTCCCGAATCCTGCCAAATAAAAATGAGTTTACAGTAGTTGATTTAGGAAATAATGTTGCCAGGTTTGGACTTTGGAACGCTCCCATTGATTGGCAGGAAATTTTTCACTTTCCGGATTTCTTTTTGGAAAGTTTAAAGAATGATGAAGAAATTGAACGGGATTTTGTTTATGAGATGCCGGACGATCTAAAAGCCCTATTTAGTAAGTCCAATAATATTGAATTCGATGTAAAAGCAGAATATAAAAAAGTTTTTGCACAAGGACTTAAATCCAAAACTGTTCTGGAGAATAGTATTGAACAGCATGCTACCATATGCGTAGAAAATAGTAAGGATGTTTTTGACGCCCGTATTTTAGCTAAAAAATTGAAGGAGGAGATAGCCTATAGGGTGCGCCAATATTCCTATTGTATTATGAACAATACCAAAAACTACAAGGAGTGGTTGGAAGAGGATTATGAGCGTAAACTGCGCTCTAAAATTTCTCAGAAATTCGCCATGCGAATGTAGTTAAGATCACCCCGAAAATGGATAAAAAAATATTGATAATAGGCTATGTCTGGCCAGAACCCAGTACAACTGCAGCAGGGGGGCGAATGTTGCAGTTAATCCATTTCTTTTTGGAACAGGGCTATCAGGTAACTTTTTCCAGTACTGCAGCAGAAAGTGAATATTCCTATGACCTGACGGGCATTGGGGTAAGCAAAAAACCCATTTTACTCAATCATTCCAGTTTTGATATTTTCTTAAAGGATTTAAATCCAGCTATTGTTCTTTTTGATCGTTTTTTGACCGAAGAACAGTTTGGATGGCGTGTTGTGCAGAATAATCCGAATGCCGTGCGCATTTTGGACACTGAAGATTTGCACTCGCTTAGACATTGCCGACAGCTGGCCTATAAAAAATCGCTTCCCTTTACTACTCAAAATTGGCTGGGCCAAGACCTGACGAAACGCGAAATGGCCAGTATATATAGATGTGATCTTAGTTTTATTATTTCCTTGCATGAAATTGACCTACTGGCCAAGACCTTAAAAATAGATGACAGTTTACTATTGCATTTGCCCATGATGTATGATGTAATTGATGAGGAACAACGGAATAATTGGCTCGATTTTAATCAAAAAAAAGACTTTGTGTGTATCGGCAATGGGAAACATGCCCCCAATATAGATGCCGTACAAACCTTAAAAAAGGAAATATGGCCTATGATTCGCAGTGTATTGACCACTGCCAATTTATTCATCTATGGAGCTTATATGCCCGAAAGCATTAAACAATTGAACAGCCCAAAACAAGGGTTTCACATTATGGGACATGCAGATAATGCAAATGAAGTTGTTTCCAAGGCAAGGTTAAATTTGGCGCCCTTAAATTTTGGGGCGGGGATAAAGGGTAAATTGTTAAATGGCATGCTAAGTGGCACGCCCAGTATTACTACGGATATTGGTGCCGAAGGAATTTGTGCCAACTTACCTTGGAACGGACTAATTGCCAATGACCCTGATACCTTTGCAAAAGCCGCCATACTCCTTTATCAAAATAAGGACAAGTGGTCCAAGGCTCAGCAGAATGGTATTGACATTATCAATAATTATTACAACAAGGCCGTGCTTCAACAAATTTTATTGGATAAAATAGGGCAGATTAACAAAGATTTAGCTGCGCATAGATCACATAATTTTATAGGGGCCATGCTCTTACACCATACCCAGGCAAGCACCAAATTTATGTCCAAGTGGATCGAGGAAAAAAATTCCAGACCACAATAGGGGAAACACTTTTGGTTAAAATTATCAAAGTTAGGAATTTAGTAAAGTATGTTATCTTTGGTCACTGTTAAACCATTTTTGAAATGCAGAAAAAAATTGATTGGAAAGTAGTTCGGGAATTTGAAGATATAACCTATAAGAAGAGTGGGGGTGTTGCCCGTATAGCTTTTAACAGGCCCAATGTAAGAAATGCGTTTAGGCCCAAAACTACAGCTGAGCTTTATCAGGCTTTTTATGATGCCCAGGAGGATTCCAGTATTGGTGTAGTCCTGCTTTCGGGAGAAGGTCCGTCCACAAAGGATGGTATATATTCCTTTTGCAGTGGTGGCGACCAAAAGGCCAGGGGGCATAAAGGTTATGTTGGGGAAGATGGCATGCACCGCTTAAATATTTTGGAAGTACAGCGTCTAATCAGGTTTATGCCCAAAGTGGTCATAGCCGTGGTTCCTGGCTGGGCTGTTGGTGGTGGTCACAGTTTACATGTGGTATGCGATTTAACCTTGGCCAGTAAGGAACATGCAATCTTTAAACAAACAGATGCTGATGTAACAAGTTTTGACGGTGGGTACGGCTCCGCCTACCTGGCAAAGATGGTAGGACAGAAAAAGGCGCGGGAAATATTTTTTCTTGGCAGAAATTATTCCGCCCAAGAAGCGATGGAAATGGGAATGGTAAACGCCGTTATTCCTCATGACGAATTGGAAACTACCGCTTATGAGTGGGCCCAGGAAATTCTCGAAAAATCGCCTACTTCCATAAAAATGCTAAAGTTTGCCATGAACCTAACAGACGACGGAATGGTTGGACAACAGGTATTTGCCGGCGAAGCTACAAGATTGGCCTATATGACAGAGGAAGCCAAAGAAGGAAGAAACGCCTTTTTGGAAAAGCGTAAACCAAATTTTGGAAAGAACAATTGGATTCCTTAAGTATCTTGATCCAATGGAAAAATTACCAAAACATTAAAACTAAAAAGAGCCTTGTCTTTTGGATCAAGGCTCTTTTACGAGAACACTATATGAAAATGAAAAATCTTTATTTCTTTATTACACTACTAAAGTAGGGTAGAAGGGCGTATTGGGAAAACTATTGTTGTGAAGGGATAAAAAGTTGTGGTATATCAAGAGAAACTTGATATGTACCTGAAAAAAAAATGAAATTGGAGTAGTTAATATTAAGTTATGGCATTCAAAAAAATACATGAACAGTTAAAAGAAGCATTGGAGGCGGAAGGAATAAAAGAACCTCTTCCATTTCAAAAGGCAATCCTTTCAAAAATCAAAGGGGGGTCCAGTGTTTTTGGTATTGCCCCTGAAGGTGCCGGTAAGACTACCTCTATAATTATAAGTACACTTCAAAAACTGGATTGCGCCGCATTTGAAGAAGCTCCACGAGCGCTAATCTTTGTAAAGGACAAGGAATCGGCTTTGGCCCTGCAAAATGAATTTGAGCGCTTTACAAGGAGAATGGACCTGCGAATTTACCCCGTATATGAAGAACATAATATAGAAGCGCAGCGGAATGAAATTTTTGAGGGGGTTGATATCGTCATAGCCACGCCTAAAAGATTAAGCAAGATTTTTTACCTGAACGGTATCAATCTGGGTAAACTTAAATTATTTATTGTGGACGACGCTGAATTCTTGTCCAAACCCACTCCTTTTTCTGATGTGATTCGGATTCCTGAAAGTTTGGACAGATGTCAGTACGCCATCTTTTCTACTAAATTCGATCCCCGTATGGAACGCATGCAGGAATTGTTTATGGCCAACGCCCAGATCGTTCAAGTAGGTGAGTAGTTGAATTGGCCAATCCATATTGCCTTTTTCAATTCTTCCATCACGACTAAAAACGCCTTAAACTAAAAAGAGCTTTATCCTTTAGGACAAAGCTCTTTCACGAGAACACTATATGAAAATGAAAAAATTGTTATTTCGTTTTTATTACACTACTAAAGTATGTTGAACAGCTGTTGGCAAGAAATTAATGTTGGGAAATGGCCAATTTATGTGGTGAATGGACCATTTTGTGATATCTCTCTTTTATTCCAAATCCAAAAACAGGATTCCAACTCCTCCCAAAGGATAAAAAAGGCCTTTTCTTTATTTATTTTAGATATGATATTTTAGGACCGCTAATGTTACCGGGTTCCAATTTTTTAAATATGGCAAAAACTCACATTATTGGAATGTGTTCCGGGTTTGGAAGAACAATTTTACCGGCTCAAAATCTGAAAAACCATTATTGGCGCACCATTACCACTGTTTTAAAGTACAGTCAAAGCCTTTTTATTTTTTTTTAAATTATCTTTAATATTATCTATCTCCCGATTCAATATTTAGTTATCCAACAAGTATGAATAATTGGTTGTCATTTTTAGTTTTATGGTTTGTATTGCCATTTTATTCCCAAACTTCTGAAAATACCATTTCGGGAAGGGTGACCGATGTATGGGAAGCTCCCATTCCAAATGTAAATATTCTGCTCAAAGGCACTCAACGGGGCGCACAAACCGATGAAAGTGGATGGTTCTCCTTAAAAGCAAATGCCAATGAGGTTTTAATCTTCTCTTCCCTGGGATTTGGCAGCTATGAATTTGTGGTGCCAGAATCGGGAGAAGAACTTAAAATTATCCTATCTCCTAAGGCGACCGTGTTGGATGAAGTAACGTTAAAGAAAAGGAAACTAAAAACCCAAAAGGATATTTTGGCCGAATTTCCAGAAAATACAAATCTGGTCAAGACCTCAAGGGGCGTTTTAAACAAGGAGCGTTCTTCATCGGCTTTTCAGGTTATCAGCGGTAAGGATCTGGTGGCAACAGGCCCGGATTTTTTGGCCTCTTTAATGAACTTTAATCCTAGTATGAGGGTTGTTCGAGTTCCTGAAGTAAAGGTCTACTTGCGTAGGGTTGCTTATTCCATGTATGATACCATCAGGACACCTCCGAAGGCCATTTTTGATGTGGACGGATTCATACAGGAGACCGCACCTACGTATCTATCAGCACACGATATTGACCGCGTGGCTATTCTCGAACGAAATGCTGCAATATCCCGATATGGACCAATGGGTGTAGGAGGCGTTATAGTTATCAATACCAAGGCCACCACCCAATTGGATTACAGTGAAGTTGGTAAGCGGTATGATAATTCAGCTTTACGGGACAGTCTAAATGAATTGTTTATAGACCAAAATAGGAATGCGCCAAAACCTCCTGATTAAATAGATGTTTTTTGCGAGTCCACTTCCGCAGAGGAAGCAGAGCTATTCTTGGAAAGTGATAAAGAATTTTTATCTGAAGACCCAATTTTTCTTGGACTTGGCCGATTATTTTAAGGAACGTATGATAGAAGAAAACACCAAATATACTCCTAGAGGAAGATCTACATCACTTTCCAGAAAATATTACAAATTTAAGAGTGCTTATTTTAAGGAAACAAAATTGTCAATATTTAATTTTGCTTTTATTCGGTTGTTCCATTTTACCAAGCCATCGTGGTCACTGCCGTTATGGGTTTCCTTTTCAATTTTTTTCACCTCTGTTAAAGCTCCCAGGTACATTTCATCAAAAATCAATTTTGCCTCATCAAAGGTCATATTCTCCGTAATCCGCGATGCGGCCAATTGTCTATAAACTTCGTAAATATCAAAAATGATATTGAAATATACCAGCTTATTTTTTGTACGCTCATAGCTGAACTGAGAGGAATCGATATCCAACAAAGTGCGGCTCACTATCTCTGTAATCCCATTTTCACCTTTATAACTATCCACCATATAACAAATATTGATATTGTCCTTGTCTTTTTGGGAAGGTTTGCTTCGAAGTTGTTGAAATGGCGTATCATAGGCTTTGCCGGTTGTTATATTTTTCCCGGGGTTATTTTTCATTTCACCATCCTCATTTTCTTCCGTGGATAAATCATGTATATGTTCCCAACCAAGCCTTCTCGCACGCTGCCAAGAAATGACAGTAGGCCTTGTATATTTTAAATCATTCAATGGGATATAATTATTGAAGTTAATCAGGAATCCGTTTTTTTTCATGAAATCCATCGACTTGTTTTCGTTGATGCTTTTGGGAAATTGGTAATTGATCTCCCAGAAATCGTCAGACGCCTGCAAGGCTATCATTTTGTCATAATCATTGTTAAAGGGAATCGTCCGAGTAAAATAGGGGTCTTCAAAAAAAGTGTCATAATCAAAGAAATATAGAAAAGTTCGGGAATCGATGATCTCCGAAACATTTTTAGATCTATAACCCATTTGAAAGTGAAGTTCCAAATATTGAATCTTTTCAAGATCCATAGGGTTAAAAACAATATTTAGCCTAATCTCCTTGGGAGTCAGATCAACATCAGGGTTGATGGAAGTCAAGGCGTTTGTTTTGGGGTCTTCGGCCCAAAGTTCTATTTTTTTGATTACCAAAAGTTTAGGGTCAACCAACATTTGTCCATAAAACAATCTACCATTGGCCACTTTGGGTGAAAAGGATAAGGATACTTCCTCCTTGTTACAGCTGATGCAATCATCAATTTTTACATCGTAAATTCTTTCAATGGCATTATAGGTCAAATTCCCTGGATAATCTGGCAATATTTGTTTGGAGGTCCCAAAAAGTTGAAAGTCACTTAAAATTTTGGTGTTGTCCAAGCTATAGAAGGGGAAGGAGCTATTTTGTCCAAATCGACCACTTTTGACCCGAAGTTCCGAAATACCCTTTGCTAAATTTTGCTCAGTGTTGTAGAAACCCTCTACCTGCTCGATCGGAATGTTTCTTGTAGAGGAAACCATGGTCAGAAAGGCCTTGCTTACTGTTGTACTTATACTCTTTCGGTAGACCTCAATAACCCTGCCCAATAGTGTATAGGGGTACACCCTGTCTGCTCCTGCGGTAAGTACAACTTCGTCCAAAACAGAAACATCCATTTCCAAATTAAGTTTGGATTCTTTCTCAAAATAAGATAATGCCGCTTTTTTGGTTTTAAACCCCAAGTGTCTTATTTCTAAAGAATCTCTAGAAAAAGCGCTATCCACGGCAAATTTGCCATCCTCGTTTGTTATAGTGGAATGAGCCTTTGTACCGTAAATCCTTATAGTACAATAGGGTAATGGCTCATTTGACATCCCATCATAAATAAAGCCCTCTATTTTTGACTGCGCCAAACTAGTAGTGCAAGTAAATATTATAAATAGGAAAATAATTTTTTTCATACCCCTTACTTCTCCCTTAAAAGTATTTTACACTAAGTTAATCGTTTTATTTTTAGGGTGTGATTTGATTGAAGGTTTATGGTTAGGCTTTTTTTAAATTGAATTTGCACAAATTTTTGTTTTTATAGATGTACCTCCAATTATCTTTTTCGAAGTCGATTAATAGTAAATACGCCCGATGCCATGGGATAAAATTAAGGATGCCATGGCGGTAGCTGATGGTTTCAACATAATAGTCGCCACTCAAATGCTAACACCTCAGCTTTAATGGGCCGATAAAATCTGGGTTTTGAAAGCAGTTATAAAGAACTCCACTTATTTCTAAATAAAGGGTTAATTTTATTATTCCCAAGTTCCCTTATTGGGAATGAAATGAAGAAAAGTGAATAATGAGTTTCAAAAAGAATATGTAGGAATATAGTATGCACCAGTGCCCTACAAGGCCTGTGCCGACCATTCAATTGGTTTACAGATTTGTTGACATAACTAGGATCTATCTATGGTCCGCACTTAAATTATTCAGAAAAATGGCAGATTTTGAGTTATTTGAACCTAAGAATTGGTTGGAACTGCAAGAATATTTGTTTAATGAAAAAGACAATAAGATCGATAGGTACCGTTCACCGTATGCCTATAGGGGGGTCTACAATGCCCAATTTGGATTAGAGACCAGTCTGCAAAGATTGGGAAGAATACCTTCCAAAGTTGAAGGTACAATGATCAGAAATTTTAAAAAGTACTCGCCCATAAACACCTTGATAGATGATTATAATAATCTTTGGAACTGGATTTCCTTGGGACAACACCATGGGCTGCCTACAAGGCTTATAGACTGGACGCACTCGCCAAATGTTGCTTTGCATTTTTTAACGGAGGACATGAGTACTTATAATGTGGACGGAGCCATCTGGATGGTAAACTATGTGGCACTAAGGGAGCACCTGCCGGACGAGCTCAAAACACCCATTTTGAGCAAAGATATATTCTATTTTAGCTCCATGGAACTTAAACAAATGATAGGTAATTCCATAGAGGAATTATATGATTTTTCAAGTAGGAACACAAATACCATGGTATTTTTCGAGCCTCCTTCGCTTGATGATCGCATTATAAACCAATTCGCACTTTTCTCATTTATGTTAGATCCGGATTCCAGTCCTTTGGAGTGGCTTAAAAACCATCCCAAATATTTAAAAAAAGTAATTATTCCATCAGGATTAAAGTGGGAAATAAGGGATAAGCTGGATCAGGCAAATATTACGGAAAGGATCATTTATCCCGGCTTGGAGGGAATTTCCAAATGGCTAAAAAGATGGTATAGCGATAAGAACAAAATCTAGTAATTTCCAATTACTTATTGACAAACCCCCAATTTTATTGGTTTGTTACTCTAAAAAATAGGTATGAATAACTTTGTAAGCAAATTGAGTCCTAAGGGTCGGCAACTAACACTATGGTCAGTTTTGCCAGTCATCCTTTTTTCTCTGGCTACCTGCAACGAAAAAGTTGTAGATGATGGTTACATCTGGAAAAAACATAAGGTAACGGCTACAGCCTATAATTCCTTCCCTTCCCAAACCTCTAAAATTCACCCAGGAATAACAGCATGGGGCGATTCCCTAAAGCCGGGCATGAAAATAATTGCCGTTTCCAGAGACCTGATCCCATTGGGGTTGGATTACAATGCCCAAGTCAAAATAGAGGGAGATACCAGTATTTACCTGGTAAAGGATAAGATGCATTCCAAATGGAAAAATCGCATTGACATTTACATGGGCGAAGATAAAAAAAAGGCCTTAAAGTGGGGAAGAAAAAAAGTAACCATCCATTATAGGGTAAAAAGGGATTCCATAGAATTGAAATGATCTTGTATCTTTATTCCTTCAGTTTCCATTCGAAAAAAATAATGAAGATCAGCATTCTTTTATGTTCCCTATTTCTTGCCTTTTCCTGTTCGGTAAACAGGGAAATTATAGACAAACCCATCATTTTTGATCAGGAACGCAAAAATCTCACCCTGGAATATTTATCCGAACATTATGGTCTAATTCAAGTTGAACCTACCATAGAACCAAAAATGATTGTATTGCATTGGACGGTAATCCCAACCATGGAAAAATCGTATCAGGCATTTGAGCTACCTCATTTACCAGAATGGCGGCCAGAGATAAGTTCTGCCAGTGGGTTAAATGTATCCTCACAATTTCTAGTTGATCAAGATGGGACAATATATAGGTTAATGCCGGAAACCGTTATGGCCAGACACGTAATAGGTCTAAATCATTGTGCCATTGGCATTGAAAACGTTGGTGGAACAGGGGATACAAAACTTACCCGGGCACAATTAAGGTCCAATAAATGGTTGGTGAAATATTTAAAATCAAAATACGATATCGATTATCTCATAGGCCACTATGAATATACTTTTTTTGAAGATCACGACCTATGGTTGGAAAAGGATCAGGGATATAGGACCGTAAAAACGGATCCAGGTAAAAAATTTCTAAAAAGAGTAAAAAGAGCCTCCAAAAAATTTAATTTTAAACCAACGCCAGTAGCAAAATAATAATATGGTCAATAATAAATATACCCTAATCCTTTGTTTCTTAATAGCATTTTCAAGCTTCGGGCAGGAAAAGGATTTTACATCCAGTTTGTACACTACCTATGGGAAATACAAGGAGCCCTCATTGAATAAAAGAAGGATAAAACATGTGGATTTACAACCATTAATAAATAAAGTGTCCATTAATCCCAAATTCAAGGTAGCGGTTGTGGGCAAATCCATTGAGAGGAGAAACCTTTCCTTGATAAGTATTGGAACTGGTCCGACCGATGTTTTTCTATGGTCACAAATGCATGGCGATGAACCAACCGCCACTCAGGCTATATTTGATATTATAAATTTTTTAAGCAGTAATGATTTTAAGAGCGAAAAAGAGAATATCCTAAAAAATCTAAAGTTGCATTTTTTACCGATGCTCAATCCGGATGGCGCTGAAATCTATCAAAGGAGAAATACCTTGGGTATAGACATCAATAGGGATGCATTATCATTGCAATCTCCTGAGGGAAGGACCTTAAAAAGGGTAAGGGACAGTTTGGATGCGGATTTCGGTTTTAATCTTCACGACCAGAGCACTTATTACAACGCTGAAAGGACGGATAAGCCCGCTACCATTTCTTATCTGGCACCTGCCTTCAATTATGAAAAAGACATCAATGATGTACGTGCAAACGCCATGAAGGTAATCGTTTATATGAATAAAATAATTCAAAAATATGCGCCAGGCCAAGTTGGGCGGTACAATGACGATTTTGAACCAAGAGCCTTTGGAGACAATATTCAAAAGTGGGGCACAAGCGCTATTTTAATAGAATCCGGGGGATACAAAGGGGATGCTGAAAAACAGGAAATTAGAAAACTGAATTATGTTTCCATACTTTCGGCCATTTATAGCATTGCAGAAGGCAACTATAAGAGTATACCGATTACCGACTATGATAAAATTCCTGAAAATGACCGTAAACTATTCGATCTAAAACTCAACAACCTTACTTATAATTTATTGGGCAAAAATTATACTTTGGATGTTGGTATTCACCAGTTGGAAGTGGATGACGCAGTGCACCAAAATTATTACAACAGTAGTAGGGTTGTGGACCAGGGCGATCTTTCCACCTATTATGGATATGAAACCTTGGAAGGAAAAGGATTCACAATGACCGGCGGAAAGGTATATCCAAAAACCTTAGCATCTTTAAAAGAGGTTGAGCAATTAAAGGTAATGGATCTATTGCGTTCAGGATTCACTTATGTTAGGGTAGAGAATATCCCAAAAGACAAGAGTTTTATAGAACTACCCATCAATGTCATAGGAAAGAACTACAAGGTCCGGGAGTTTAATATGAGGGTAGGTATTATTCCCAACTTTTTGCTGGAGCAACAGGGCAAACCCCGTTATGCGGTTATCAATGGATTCCTTATTGATCTAAAATCCGGGCAAGGTAATTTTAAAAATGCTTTGATTTTAAGATAATTCTAATACCCAAAAGAAATACGCATACTATCTCCATATTTAAATATCCAGTACAGCATTATAAAAAGAATGCCTACGATACAGGTAAATATAGTTAGGGCAAGGCCCTTAAACCAATAGGATAGCTCACTGATAGCGCTATACCGAAAAATGTCGTTGATTACAACCATGATACTTTATTTTAGAATGATACAAAATTTAGTTTTTAGTACGCATTATGAACATAGGTTTAATGGGGTTGCTATTAATAAAACAACTATCAGGCCAAAAACCCTACTTTTGGGATATTGACATACTCCCTAGAAGCCATGACGGTAAGTGTTGCGAAGAGTTTATCATTAGGCTAACTTAAGTCCCATCAAAAAATAAAACACAACAAATAATTAGTTTTGTTTAAATTGTACCGGTCTATGTTATTTCTTCGGGAATTACATCTGCCAAAATATTTTGGTAAGGACTAAATCTAATATCAATAGTCATAAATTTCAATATCCATGTCTAGGCAAAATCGCTTTTTTTTATTTCTTTTTTTACTATCCATTCATTTAATAATAGGCCAGGAAACACATCAGTTTAAAATACATTCCCACAACGACTATTTGCAGAATATGCCGTTCTGGGATGCCTATGCCCATGGGGCCAACTCCATAGAAGTAGATGTTTTCCTTAAAAATGATACCTTGTTTGCCACCCATGATGAAAAGGATATCATTAATAACCACACCATTGAAAGCCTTTACTTGAAACCTATGGAAAAAGTATTGGAATTGCATTTGGGGAAAATACAGGATTTACAGCTGTTGATAGACATAAAATCAGAAACCTATACAAGCTTAAATAAGATTGTCTCCGTTTTGGAAAAGTATCCCAGTATTATCAATAACCCCAATATTAGGATGGTAATATCCGGGAATAGGCCAAAGCCTGAAGAGTATAATAATTATCCGCCATTTATAATGTTCGATTATCAAAGTTTGGAAAATATTCCCAAGGGTGATACATGGAAAAAGGTAGCATTGGTAAGCCTGCCGTTTTATAAATATTCTAGATGGAACGGGAAGGGCAGATTAACGGCAGAAGACCTTCAAAAAGTTAAGGCAACCATAGATAAGGCACATAGTTTTCAAAAGCCTTTCCGTTTTTGGGCCACTCCCGACTCCAAAACGGCATGGAAAGCTTTCCATGATTTAGGTGTGGATTATATTAATACCGATATGCCTGACAAATCATCGGTTTATTTACAAACTTTAGGGAACCGGGTATATTACAACAATGCCAAATCTGATATCTATATACCAACATACAAGTCCGATCAAACAGAAAAGAACATCAAAAATGTCATATTGCTTATTGGGGATGGCAATGGACTAACCCAAATTTCCTCATCCGTTTTGGCCAATGGGGGAAGCCTTACCCTGACCCAACTAAAAAGTATAGGCTTTATTAAAACGCAATCATCAGACGATTTTACCACGGATTCCGCCGCAGCCGGAACCGCCCTGGCCACTGGTACAAAAACCTACAATAGGTCAATTGGCATGGCCCCTAATGGTCGACCCTTGATGAATATAACTGAATTATTGAATCAACATCAATTTATAAGTGGTTGTATCACTACCGATAAAATAGTAGGTGCTACCCCAAGTTCATTTTATGCCCACCAAAAAGATCGGGATGACACTGTAGATATAGCTAAAGATCTATTGAAGAGTAAGCTATCCCTTTTTATTGGGGGAGGGGAATCCAGTTTTAACAGCGGTGAATTAGAGGGACAGGGGTTTTCAATTTTAAAGAGTGTGCAAGAAATTGGAAGCAGTAAAAAAGATAAAATAGGAATGTTTATCGCGAAAAACGACGTTCCCAGCTTTTTGGACGGTCGCGGAAATATATTGGCAGAAGCCACTAAAAATGGACTTCAATTCCTAAGTGCCAAGAACAAGCCCTTTTTTTTAATGGTGGAAGCTGCCCAAATAGATTCATATGGGCATAAGAATGATGTTGCTGGCATTGTGACGGAAGGAATAGATTTTGATGTTGCCATAACCGAAGCCATTAAATTTGCGGATAAATCCGGAAACACCTTGGTGATTATAACGGCAGATCACGAAACATCAGGATTTACAATGCCCCAGGGAAATATGGAAAAGAAAATGATCGAGGGCGATTTTACCACCGATGACCATACTGCAACCATGGTTCCAATTTTTGCCTACGGACCACATTCACAGGAATTCCAAGGGGTCTATGAAAACAGCGAAGTTTTTCACAAGATTCTCAAGGTGCTGAAAGTAAATAAATCAAAGAAATAATAGTTTCCTACAAACGGAACTCCTTGGAAAAACAGCTATAAAAAAACCCCCGATGCCAGGCATCGGGGGTTTCTTATGCTAAAACATTAATTTTTTTTGTCTTACAAGGATTCAGCGTCCAAAAGGGCAAAAAACTTATCCAAGTTTGGGATAATAACTATTCTGGTACGTCTGTTTTTGGCCATATTATCCTTACTGTCATTCTCAACTAAAGGCAAATAGCTACTTCTGCCAGCTGCGATTAAATTAGCAGGGTCAACGTTGTACTTATCCTGCAAAATCCTTACAATGGAAGTTGCCCTCTTAACACTTAGATCCCAGTTATCCTGAAACATTGCCGTGTTAATAGTCTTGGAATCGGTGTGTCCTTCAACCATTACCTCCATGCTGGGCTCGGAGTTGATCACTTCTGCCAATTTTGCCAAGATATTATTGGCTTTGCTACTTACTTTATAACTCCCAGAGTTGAACAATAATTTATCTGAAATATTGATCATGACCACTGTTTTGTTGATGTCCACAATTACATCATCATCTTCATCGGAAATGGATTTCTTTAAGTTATAGGAAATAGCAAGGTTCATGGAGTCTTCCATAGTTTTTGCTTTGGCCAATTCACTAGGATCGATTTTTGCCAAAGTAGCTCTCATTTTTTGTTTTGTGTTGTTGCTCATTACGGCAACATCGGCAACAGAACTAAATTGAGAATCATTTATTTCTTGCAAAGAGTTTATTTTTTCGTTGTATTCTGCAACCCTTGCTTCAATTTTGGAGACTTTGGTTTCCAATTCTTCTTTCTCTACCTGCGTTTTTGTCAACATGCTCTTAGTGTTGGACAAATCGCCTTCTAGGGCAACATACTTTTTCTTAGACACACAGGAAGCCAAAACTGCCATTCCCAACAAACTAACTAACGTTACTTTTTTCATTTCTTTTAGATTAAAAAATTTACAAATAGTTTTCTGTAAGGTTATACGGACATATAGCAGAAAAAGACGTTATGGCTTAAAGAAATCTGCATAAAAAAAGGGCATCAAACTAATTTGATGCCCTAACCTTTTGATTAAAAGAAACTTAATGACCGTTATTCACAACCTCCAGTAAATCCTTTTGCGTTAAATTTAGTTTGAACGGCTCCTTGCCTGTTGCCTTCCTTTACCTGAATGGCCAAGTTGTTATCACCACTACCATCACGTTTTGGGCTACAGTATTCAAAAAGGTAAAAACTATTTGCCTGTTCCGAAACCCTAAAGGAAATGTCGTTGAAAGTGGTTTCCAATTGTTCTTTATTACCGGCAAACACGCTAAATGTCTTCCCTATTTTTCCAAGTATATCGGTGTCAATTTCCGCACCCAATCCAATACTGAAGAAGGCTATATTCTTATTGGCATTGTCCACTTTTTTCAAGGCGGCCGTTTGGGTATAGCGTGAAGCCTGATCGGTTCCATCAGTAAAAATTACAACAGAGGCAGCACCAATACGATCATTGGTAGTGCTTGCGGCCAATAATTTTTCTGCTTTGTCCGTAGCTTTAATTACAGCTCCGTATAAATCGGTAGAAGGATCACTACTAATATTGGCATTAATTCCTTGAATGGAAGTAACCAAATCCTGTTTTACATGGGTAAGTTCATTTAACACATGTAATTTATCCTCCCCATCAAACCAGTAAATGGCCATTTTAAAGGATTCCGTATCCACTTCGGGCATCACATTGTTTACAAAACTTGTGGAGGCCGTTTTTAATTCCTCCATACTACTGCTCAAAACACTATTACTTAGATCGAGCACCAAAATAGTATTGTTGTTGAATATTTGTGAATTTGGAGATATCCTGGCAAATGACTCAGAAGTGGATATTGTATTAAAACAAGCATCATTTCTACCTTGCTCATAAATTGTAAACTGACTAGCCTTTAGTCCCGGAACTGGGTCTCCATCCTTATCTGAAACCTTAAAAAATATAGATACCTTACCGGGTAAGGTGGTAAACTGATCTTGTATGGACAAAACCAATTCCCCATCACCTAAATTTAGGCAGTCATCCACTGGCTTTCCAAGACCTAAATCCCCTCCAGTATTTAAACCATATTTAACATCATCATCCGCATTTCCGCATGACACAAATAAGGCAATGCCAAAGCATATAGCCGCCATTCTAGTATATAATTTCATTTTCATAATTTTTAACGTTCAACAAGCAGAACGCTCAAAACTATTTAAAATTATATTAATGTTTAAAATGTATGTTAATATTTGTTAAAGACTTTATTCACAATTTTTCTGCAGCCTTTAATAGCATTAAGGCTATAAAAAAATTAAGCCTTAATCAAAACATTGGGAGTCGAACAAATAATAGGCATGTCCTCTGATTATTAGGTGATTATAATAGGATTTATCATCTGGGCCACTATATTACCTAAAGCGCTTTAAAATAAAAGGGCTGAAAACTTTACTGCTACACTGTGCCGAACATTTAATTTTTGTATTTTACATAACCCTTCGGAAGATAAAGCTTGGACTTGCTATGAATATACATTATTGTGCAGATTATGAAAACATGAGCCAAATGGCCACTGATTCCGTACTGTCCCAGTTGAGGGACAAGCCGCAGCAGCTGATTTGCACCGCCACTGGGAATTCACCCACTAGGCTATATGAAAAATTGGTTGAATCCTATAAAAGCTCCCCGAACATTTTTAAGGAAATAAAGATCATAAAATTGGATGAATGGGGTGGAACCCACGGGGATTATCCCAATACATCTGAGTATTATCTTCAAAAGAATCTTTTGGACCCCCTTCAAATCCCTAAAAGCCATTATATTTCTTTCGACAGCAGCCCTACCGATGCTAAAAAGGAATGTGATCGCATGGAAAACGAAATTCAGGAACACGGTCCTATAGACATTTGTATTCTAGGTTTGGGCAAAAATGGCCATATAGGATTTAACGAACCTTCCAAAATATTATACCCGGATTGCCACATTGCAGATTTGAGCAAGTCCTCCCTTAAACATCCCATGGCCAATAATATGAAGACCAAGCCAACCTATGGGTTAACATTGGGGATGTCCAATATTTTAAAATCCAAAAGGATTATTCTCCTCTTAACAGGACCGGACAAAAAGAAGGTCATAAAGAAGTTGTTGAGCAAGGAAATTACCACCTCATTGCCAGGTTCCTTTTTATGGTTGCATCCCAATGTGGATTGTTATTTGGACAAGAGCGCTCTTTGATTTAATTTTATTGACTAAAAATAGATGCATTATGCACCGGCCTTTAAAGTTTCCATTCATAAGTGATAGGCAGTAAAATAGGTGTGAAATATCCCCTTAACAAACTGTTAAATTAATTCATTCTTGCCCTAAATTTGATAACTTGTAGGGTATAACTTAATTCAATTTAAAAACATCGACTATGCCAAAATATGACATCAAAGTTAATGGAATTTCCAAAAGTGTAGATGTTGCGGAAGACACGCCTTTATTATGGGTGTTACGTGATCATTTGGATTTGGTTGGAACAAAATATGGCTGCGGAATTGCCCAATGCGGTGCATGCACCGTTCATATAGGGGGCACTGCAGTAAGAAGTTGTTCTTTACCTATAGCCTCAGTGGGCGTACAGGAAATCACTACAATTGAAGGACTTTCGGAAGATGGCAGCCATCCGGTACAAATGGCCTGGAAGGAAGTAGATGTGCCACAATGCGGATATTGCCAAACTGGACAAATAATGACCGCTTCTGCATTTTTGGACAAAAATCCAAATCCCACTTCTGACGAAATAAAAACCGCTATGCACGGTAATATATGCCGATGTGCTTCCTATACAAGAATCCATAGGGCTGTTGAAATTGCGGCTACCAAATTAGGGTAATCCGTTCCCATGCTGGTATTAAGGCTACCGTATTCGCTTACCATAAAAAAAATACATCCTTAAAATATTGGGGATAAAAAAACTAAAATTATGTCAACATCATCAATAACGTTTAACAGAAGGTCATTTATTAGGACTTCATCACTTGCAAGTGGTGGGCTACTTATTGGTTTTAATCTTTTCACGGCCTGTAAGCCCAAGGTGCAGCCACCTGTAGATATTTCCCAGTTAAATTTTAATGATTTCAATGCCTTTATAAAAATTGCAGATAATGGTGCGGTAACCATTTATTCGCCAAACCCTGAAATTGGGCAAGGCGTAAAAACAGCTATGCCCATGCTTATAGCCGAAGAATTGGATGTTGCTTGGGATAAGGTTTATGTGCAACAAGGAATTTTGGACACTGAAAATTATACCAGACAGCTTGCCGGTGGAAGCCAGTCGATCCGACTTGGTTGGGAGCCCCTAAGACAGACAGGGGCAACGGCCCGTCAAATGTTGGTAAATGCCGCGGCAGCCAAATGGGGAGTAGCCCCCTCTGAATGCACTACTTCTGAAGGTGTAATCAGCAATGCCAAAGGAGAAACCCTCGGATATGGTGATGTAGTAAAGGAGGCAGCAATCATGGAAGTTCCGGAAAGTGTAACCCTCAAGGAACCAAAGAATTTCAAGATTATTGGCACCGACGCCCAAAATGTGGATATAGACAAGATAGTCACAGGTAAACCCCTTTTTGGGTTGGATTACAAGGTGGACGGTATGGTATATGCCTGTGTTTTGAGACCACCCGCCTTTGGTCAAATATTGGATTCCTATGACGATACCAAAGCAAAAGCCATGCCCGGTGTTATCGATGTAATTAGAATAGGCGAAAAGGCTAAGGAACTTTCAAAGGAGGGTATAGGCAACTGGACAGTGGCCATGGGCAAGAGTGATAAAGTAGTGGTCATTGCCAAAACTACTTGGGAGGCCCTTAAAGGCAAGGAAGCAATTTCGGCCCAATGGGTCAATGGCTCTGTTTTGGAAAGCACCGAATTTCAGGATAAGCAATTAATTGGATTGTTGGATGGAAAGGAATTTAAGACCTTGAGAAAGGACGGAGATATCAACATAGCCTTTGCCAAGGCCGATAAAACATTGGAACGCACCTATGAATCGCCTTTCCTGCCCCATAATTGTATGGAACCTATGAATTTTTTCGCCAATATTACAGATGAAAAGATCCATTTGGTAGGGCCTGTACAAACACCGGAATTTGCAGCTACCGCAGTAGCTGGCATGCTGGGAAGGGACGTTAAGGACGTTCATTTGGAAATGACCCGAATGGGTGGAGGATTTGGAAGGCGACTTTATGGGGATTTTGTCTATGAGGCGGCGGAAATTGCCGACCTTATAAGAAAACCGGTCAAACTGGTATTTTCCCGTGAAGATGACATGACTGCCGGTACCTATCGCCCAGCTATAAAATATAGAATTAAAGCGGCCATAAAAGACGGCCATGTAACTGCCTACCATTTGAAGGAGGCAGCCATTGGTGGAAATATGTATGGATTAATACCTAATTTCTTCCCTGCAGGTGCCATTGAGAATTACCAAGTGGATGTCGCCAATTATCAAAGTAATATTACCACTGGAGCCTGGAGAGCGCCCTATACCAATTTTTTGGCCTTTGCCGAACAAAGTTTCTTCGATGAACTGGCGGAGATTATGGAGGTGGATCGCATTCAGCTGCGTTTGGATTTATTGGAAAAAGTTAAAGGCAGCACGGACGAGCGTATCCAATATTCACCTGAACGTATGCAAAATGTAATCAAAGTTGCAGTGGACAAATCAGGTTGGGGCAAAAAAGAGGATGGAGTCTTCCAAGGTTTTGCCGCCTATTATTGCCATAATTCACATGTAGCGGAAGTTGCCGATGTGGAAATTGAAAACGGGGTGCCTGTCGTAAAAAAAGTTACCTGCGTGGTAGATTGCGGTATAGTTGTAAATCCCTTGGGTGCCAAAAATCAAATAGAAGGTGGAGTTATAGATGGAGTAGGCCATGCCATGTACGGAGATCTCACTTTTATGGAAGGGAAGCCACAGTCACAGAATTATGACAAATACCGTTTGATCCGGATGGGAGAAATTCCTGTCGTGGAATCACATCTCATACAAAATGAAATAGCGCCAACGGGATTGGGCGAACCAACATTGCCACCTGCAGGTGCAGCTGTTGCCAATGCCCTAAAAGCAGCTACCGGCAATAGATTTACCCAACAGCCATTTTCAAAATTCCCGGAACTTATGCAAGTCCCGACTAAACCTATAATAGGATAAGTATGACAATATTACTTTTTGGTGTTACAAAGGACATTATTGGTAGCTCAACATTGTCCATGCCAAGCTCAAGTGAATTTGGAATAAAAAAAACCAAGACCGTTAAAGAGCTAAAAGAATATTTGGGCAAAATGTACCCCGAGCTGAAAAAATTATCATCTTTGGCCGTCGCAGTAAACAATTCTTATGCAAATGATGACACCATAATCGATAATTTTGATGAAATTGCACTAATTCCACCAGTAAGTGGCGGATAAATCAATTACCTCAGGGCAAACCCATGAGCCATCGGAAGGAAACTACTGATAACATTTCGACACAAACGTCGGAGTATTCAAAACTCACTTAGTGAGTAAAAAAGAGGAAAAATGCTGATAGACAATCACAATAGAAAAATAAATTATTTGCGTTTGGCGGTAACCGACCGCTGTAATCTGCGTTGCAACTATTGTATGCCTTCCGAAGGGATAAATTTTGCTCAAAAAGACTCCCTATTTACCATAGATGAGCTTTGCAAATTGAGTGAAATCATGGTAGGGCAGGGAATAGACAAAATTCGGATTACAGGCGGCGAACCTTTTGTTAGGAAGGACCTGATGATTTTATTGCGCAAACTTTCCAATTTAGAAGGGCTAAAAGATATTTCCATTACAACGAATGCTACGCTGATCGGTCCGCATATCAAGGAATTAAAATCTTTGGGAATTAAAAATATCAATGTTAGCCTCGATGCCATTGACAAGGAAACTTTTGAACGGATCACAAGACGAAATCAATATGAGACCGTTTATAACAATTTGGTGAAATTGATTGCCGAAGGTTTCAATGTCCGTATTAATTTTATTGCGCTCGAAAATCAGAATACCCAGGATATTATACCAATACTCGAGGTGATGAAGCATTATCCGGTATCCGTACGTTTTTTGGAAGAAATGCCATTCAATGGCGGTAGTAAATCTTTCAGTACCATTGCATGGGACTATAAAAAGATATTGAGCCATATCCAATCGGAATATTCTGATATTACCAAGTTGGAATCTCCCAAAACATCTACATCCATCAATTACAAAATAAAGGGGCACAAAGGTACTTTTGGCCTAATACCCTCCTTCACCAGGACCTTTTGCGGCAGCTGCAATCGGTTAAGGATATCTGCCACAGGTGATGTAATAACCTGCCTGTACGGTAAACCAAGAATGAATCTTAGGGAAGTGATGCGTGGGGGGAATGCCGAAGAAAAAATTAAGGAACATATTCTAAACGCCATTGGTAGTAGATCCAAAACGGGGTTTGAGGAACAGGAGAAATATGATGGAATATTTGAAAATTCAATGACCTCCATAGGCGGATAAATCATTCTGCTATACCCTGAATAATTGTAATTTGTGGCAGAACCGAGATAATTTAACTACAAAAAATGAGCTCCACTAAAATATATGGTCTAGTACTTACCGGTGGAAAAAGTACCAGAATGGGAACAGACAAGGGTTTAATAAAATATCATGGCGTAGCACAGCGCGAATACCTTTACACACTCTTGCAGCAGGTATGCGATATTACCTATATGAGCATTAGAGAGGAACAGGCCTCGGAATTCTCTTCCGATCACAATCTAATTATTGATCAAAACAAATTTAAAGGGCCCTACAACGGCCTTTTAAGTGCCCACAATTTTAATCCCAATGTGGCTTGGTTGGTTTTGGCCTGCGATCTTCCGCTAATGGACCAGGATGCCCTTGAACAATTGATCGACTTACGAAATCCGTCCAAATTGGCTACCGCCTTTGCTACAAAGGAGAGTGGTTTGCCAGAACCTTTATGTGCCATTTGGGAACCTTCCGGGCTACAAAAATCATTGGATTATTTGGAAAACGGGCTAGGTACCTGTCCGCGTAAATTTTTGATCAATGAAGATATTAAGTTGGTATTTCCTGAGAATGAAGAAGTATTATGGAACGCAAACTTTAAGGAAGATTATGAAAAGGTATTGCTGAGATTAGCCCCCAATTAGGGAAATCCCGCGGACTACAGAAAATATTAAAGTTGGATAGTTATTTGTAAATGAACTTCAAGAGATACCAGAGACAGACTATTTTAAAAGATTTTGGAGCCGAAGCCCAACACAAGCTGAAGGACAGCAGTATTTTGGTGATTGGTGCGGGCGGATTGGGAATTCCTGCCCTACTGTATCTGAATGCAATGGGAGTAGGTACAATAGGTATCGTGGAGCAGGATATTATTGAAATCACCAATCTTCAACGGCAAGTGTTGTATACGGAAAAGGATTTGGGAAGATCAAAAATAGAGGTTGTTTTGGAACGATTGAGAGCACAGAATTCCAATACCCAATTTAAAACATTTGATACCTTTCTCACTAGACACAATGCCTTGGAAATTATTTCCCAATTTGATGTTATTGTGGATGGCTCCGATAATTTTCCAACGCGCTATTTGATAAATGATGCTTGTGTGATCCTAAAAAAGCCATTTGTTTCCGGTGCCATACAAGGCTTTGAAGGACAGCTCAGCGTTTTTAATTACCAAGGCGGCCCAACCTATAGATGTTTGTTTCCCAACATGCCTACGCAAAAAGAGATACCAAATTGCAACGAAAATGGGGTCTTGGGCGTAATTCCAGGTATTGTAGGAAATCTTCAGGCTTTGGAGGCTGTAAAAATAGTCGCAGGCATTGGTGAAATACTAAATGGTAAACTACTGTTGTTCAATGGATTGAATCAATCCTATCAAACCATTACATTTAGTCTTCAACCAGGAAATCTAATGTTGCAAGAACTTCAAAAATCCTATGGAGCAGAACTATGTGAAGCAACTGCTGGCATAAGTGTGGAGGAAATTGCGGAAAAGATAAAAGCCGGCAAAGCTCTTCAGATAATCGATGTGAGGACCGTAACGGAATTTGAAAGCCTTTCCCTGCCACAGGTTAAAGCTGTAAATATTCCTTTGGATGAACTAAAGGGCCGAATACAGGAATTGGACCTCCAGATACCAATTTATTTGCTTTGTCAATCCGGAAAAAGAAGTGCAATGGCGATGGGAATGTTGGAAGAAATAAATAACCAACTTGAACTTTACAATATAATAGGAGGAGTTGATAGGTTTCTAGCCCATCATAAATGGAACTAGTGTCTTATGGGAACTCCCTGCAAATAGAATTATATGGCCAAGTATTACGACTTAGAGCGATTGGGGTATGGCAGGAATGACACCCTTTTAATGATTCATGCCGATGACGCCGGACTATCATGCTCTGAAAATGCAGCCACAATTGAAGCTTTGAAAAAAGGGATTGTAACTTCATATAGCATTATGGTTCCCTGTCCATGGTTTGGGGACATGGCCAATTTCGCCAAACAACACCCACAATACGATTGCGGAATCCACCTCACCTTGACCTGCGAATGGAAACATTATAAATTTGGTCCCGTGCTTCCTTATTCTGAAGTCCCTAGTTTGGTAGATGAGCTCGGTTTTTTTCATGCCAAAAGAGATCAAGTAAAGCAATTGGCAAAGCCAGAAGAGGTTAAGAAGGAACTGAAGGCGCAAATTGATAGGGCGTTGAATGCAGGTATTACACCCACCCATTTGGATTCCCATATGTACACCCTAGGGCTCACCAATGAATTGCTGGACGTCTACAGGGAAATGGGCAAGGAATACAAGCTGCCCATTTTCTTAAGTGATCAGTTGCTGGAAGGCGTTGGCAATCCTGATTCGCTAAAGGAATCGGACAGCATTGTGCATAAGGTACATATAGGCAATTTTAACACTATGAAAAGCACTGGCTTGGAGGGATTGTATACCCAGATGCTCAAAAACCTTACAGCGGGGCTAAATGTGATTTTGATCCATCCGGCCTTTGACAATATGGAAATGAAGCAAGTCTGTGTGGGCCATCCCAATTTTGGTTCCCAATGGCGGCAAATGGATTTTGACTTTTTTACCAATCCAAATACGGCGGCCCTGCTAAAGGAAAGGAATATTAAACCTATAACTTGGAGAGAATTACAAGGAACTATACATTAACAAATCTTCTTTTATTGTAACTTGTGTTCCATGATTTCTTTTAAAGACGCTTATCGAAAAGTATTGGACCTAAGCCAGGATTTTGGCAATGAACTTGCCCCCCTTGAACAGGCCATGGGCAGAATTCTTGCCGAAGATATTATTGCCGATAGAAATTTTCCTCCTTTTAATAGGGCTACCAAGGACGGAATTGCCATAAACTACGATGCCATTGAAAAAGGGCAGACCACTTTTAAGATAGAAGGGGTATTGGCCGCAGGAATGCCCTCCCAACGCCTGGGAAACACTGCTAACTGTATTGAAATAATGACAGGGGCAGTTGTCCCCGACAATGCAGACACAGTGGTCATGTACGAACACCTTGTCATAGAGGATGGTTGGGCCAGTCTAATAAAAAATCCGACAAAGGGCCAGGACATTCACCTCAATGGAAGCGATCAGAAAAAAGGCAATCCAGTCCTGGCAAAACATTCTGTTATATCTGCTGCAGAAATTGGTGTATTGGCGGCAGTGGGCAAAGCTTCTGTTTGGGTTCGAAAACTGCCGAAAGTGACCATCGTTTCTACCGGAAATGAATTGGTAGAGGTAGATGAAACACCCTTGCCGCACCAAATACGCAAATCCAACATCCATACCCTTTATGCGGCTTTGTCACAAGAGGGCATTGTTCCTGCCAAGCTGCATCTTCCAGATGAAAAAGACCCAATAAAAAAAGCACTTGGCAACACTTTGAAGTTGAACAACGCAGTCCTGTTAAGTGGTGGAGTGTCCAAGGGGAAATTTGATTTTATTCCACAAGTAATGGAGGAGTTGGGCGTAGAAAAAATATTCCACGGGGTATTTCAACGACCTGGTAAGCCATTTTGGTTCGGGATTCAAAAAGAGTCTAAAACGGTGGTATTTTCTTTTCCAGGAAATCCAGTTTCCACATTTGCAAATTACAATGTCTATTTTAAGGATTGGTTAAATCGCTCCCTAGGCCTACCACTACTCAAAATTGAGGTTATTTTAAAAGAGGCCGTTGAGGTTAAGGGCGATTTAACTTTGCTTCTAAGAGCTAAATTAGAGTATAACAGAGGACACTTAGTGGCCTTCTTAGTGAAGGAAAATGGGTCAGGGGATCTGTGCAGTTTGGTGAATACTGACGGATTTATTGTGCTTGAACCCAAAATTGAACCCTATGAGGTAGGGGAGTTGGTTGACTTTGTTCCGACCAGAGATTTATTATAATTATGACGCACGAACTCAAAAAAATTATACGTGAATACCAATCTGCCACTTCAAGAGGCATAAAGACCGTTTTGGCTACCGTGGTGGCCTTGGATGGCTCTTCCTATAGAAGACCTGGTGTGCGAATGCTGATACTGGAAGACGGACATATGGTAGGTGCCGTTAGCGGAGGATGTGTTGAAAAGGAAGTAATTAGACAAGCGCAGCCCGTTTTTGACGATCAAATCTCCAAAATAATGACCTATGATGGTAGATATCGCTTGGGATGCGAGGGCATACTTTATATTTTATTGGAGCCCTTTAGACCGGACACCATATTATTGGAAACTTTTGAGCAAACCATTCAATCGCGACAACATTTTAAGGTAAGCTCCCATTTTGAAAAAAAAGAAGGATTAAATGCTTTTTATGGCTCAACCTTTATATTTGGAAATATAGAATTACCATTGTCCACAGGGTATCAAGGAAGGGATGATCTTGAAGTTTTTGAACAAAATATGCAACCCTGCTTTAAGTTGTTTATCATTGGCGCCGAACACGATGCCGTACAACTTTGTGGTTTTGCCGCATTAACCGGATGGGAAGTAACCATAATAGCCGACCCATCCGAGGAAAAAAATATATTGGATTTTGAAGGTGCCCATGATTTTCTTGGAATCCTACCCGATAGCTTTCCTTTGGGGGAGGTAGATCAACATACGGCCATAATCCTTATGAATCACAGCTATTCCAAGGACTTAAAGTATTTGTTGACCCTAAGCAAGGTAAATCCCATATATTTAGGGCTTTTGGGACCACACAGAAGGCGTGAAAAATTGTTTAACGAACTAATGGAACTCGACCCCGACATTACCTACGCCTTTTTGGACAGTATCCATGGACCTGCCGGACTGAATATAGGGGCGGAGACACCTCAGGAAATTGCCCTGGCCATCGTTGCTGAAATTCTAACTGTTTCCAGGGAAAAAGAACCTATACTTTTAAAAGATAAAGAAACCGGGATACACGATTGATACCTAAAGAGCATAACATAGCTATTTTGATTATGGCAGCCGGGACTTCCTCCCGTATGAAAGCCATAAAGCAATTGTTGCCCTGGGGAAATTCCACTCTAATCGGAAATGCCCTTAGAAATGCCCAAGATTCCAATGCAACTACCATACTTACCGTTTTAGGGGCCTATAAAGAAGAAATAATTCAGGAAACCGAATTTGGTGGTACGGATACTGTTTATAATTCCGATTGGAATATGGGACTGGGGAATTCCATTGCATGTGGAACAAAACATCTGCTGGAGCGGGAAGACCACTATGATGGTATTTTAATAATGTTGACCGACCAACCTTTTATAGATCCGCAGTATTTAAATACTATGATCGATAATTTTACGGATTCCGGATGCAGTATTGTGGCTACAAAGTATCAAAATAGAGTAGGGGTACCTGCCATTTTTGGAAGAGTCCATTTTGAAGCTTTAAAAACCTTGCATGCAGATTTTGGTGCTAAGGATATTATCAAAACCCATATAAATGACGTGCTTACGCTATCCCCAAATGGAAAAGAAGTGGATATTGACACTAAGGAAGATTACGAGCGGGTGCGAAAGGGCGGACAGTTTTTCAGTAATCAGTAGGCAGTGGTGAGTGGTAGCTACAGTGAATAGTTGGCAATTTCATGATTCCAAGTTCAAAGTTCAAAGTTCAAGGTTCAAAAATGTACGTCCCTGATATAGTAGAAAAAAACCGAAACAGAAATCCATGGCCATACTTCCAGTACAGGAGTAATTAAAAGTAATTTTTTTACTCCAAACTTCGCGTTGTCCTCTATAAAGTATAAATTTAGGATCTAATTCAATGTTGCAATGTCCTTAAAAACTTTATCCCTTGTTTGTATTTTACAATTAGCTTTTACAAGTCACCTATTAGCCCAAGACATGAGCTTTGAGGAGTACAATCCGGTATCGACGCTAAAAGTTCCCGGTAAGGAAATCTATAAGGCCAAATTCCCCTTTATAGATGTCCATGGCCATCAATACCAAATGCCAACACAAGACCTTTCCCCTCTAATTGCGGATATGGATAAGCTCAACTTGGGCATCATGGTCAATCTAAGTGGTGGCTCAGGAGATAGAATTAAAAAATCCTTGGAAAATATCAAGAATCATTATCCCAATAGGTTTGCGGTCTTTGCCAATGTGGATTTTGACGGGGTAGGTAACCCTGGTTGGGCCGAGAAGGCCGTTGCACAGTTGGAAGCTGATATTAAAAACGGTGCCAAGGGACTAAAGGTGTATAAGAGTTTAGGATTAAGGGACACCGATTCCTCCGGAAAACGATTGGCTATAGATGATGACCGTATAGGTGCCATTTGGGACAAATGCGCGGAATTGGGAGTGCCCGTTCTCATTCACTCCGCAGATCCCAAACCCTTTTGGGATGAGGTAAATTCCGATAATGAAAGGTGGTTGGAATTAAAAACACATCCCCGAAGAAAACGCTCGGCAACAGACCCAGCTTCCTGGGAGCAAATTATTGGAGAACAACACAGCATGTTTAAAAAGCATCCGAAAACCAAATTTATCAATGCCCATATGGGTTGGTATGCCAACGATTTGGGTACTTTGGGGAAATTAATGGACGAAATGCCCAATATGTATGTGGGTATTGGAGCCATTATTGCTGAATTGGGCCGGCAACCAAAAAATGCACATAACTTTTTTGTGAAATATCAAGACAGGGTCCTATTCGGTAAGGACAGTTGGAAACCTGAAGAATTCCCTACCTATTTTAGAGTGTTGGAATCCGATGACGAATATTTCCCCTATCATAAGAAATACCATGCTTTCTGGGCCATGTATGGTATGGACCTACCGGACGAAGTACTTAAAAAGCTATATTACAAGAATGCGCTTAACCTCATTCCTGGATTGGACAAAAGCCTATTCCCACAAGATTAGCAACGCTTTTTAGAGCACTTATTTCCTATATTCAGGTTTTTGAATCTTTTCCAGCTGTCCGTACTCCTGAAAAATACCACATGAATTGGGTTTTTTAATCAGGGATTGCTCTTTTTTTCTTTTGGCCAAAGCTTCAATTTGCGGTGATAAAAATGACATATCGCTCGTTTTTTGTGATATAAAGTTACTTTTTTTATAGAACGCAAGGGGAATTAAATTGTTGTTTTAATGTTAAATTATTTACCCCTTTTTCATCACCCCAAAAGACAATTACCTTCTATTTCCCTGCATTCAACTTCACCACATCCTGATAATGTTTCTTGATATTATAGCTGTTAAAAGGCTGTGTTTTTATATTTTTCCACTAAAATCAAACCCATAGCATAAATTTTCCGTAGGTAGAGTATAAAAAAGGTGTACGTGACCCAGAAAAATGAAAAAGGCTTGAAGCCGTGGTTGTTTAGAAGTGTAGCTTGCTTTATTGGCATCTGCTATCTAATGGCCCCTTTACAGCAGGAGTTAACGGAACTCATGCACTTTATATCGCATTCACTTGATCAGGGAGCAGGGCATCACTCCTTTATCTCCCATACCCATGATTTTTACGACCATGCCCAGGAGGATGAAGCCCATGCCGAGGCATCAATCTATACAACATGGGCCCATGAACATACAGAATCAAACGAAATTGCCTCCCATGGCCATCCCCACCCACATAATGCGGATACCCATAGTCATGAAGTTATAGGTTTTATGAGCATGGCATTCAGTACTTCAACCCCAACCCAAAAGGACAATGACACGATAAAGGTGCCATTGGATTTGGACAAGCATCTTGTGGTTGCCAATTATAGAACTATCCAAACTATCAAGACATTTAAAAAAGCCTATTTTTCCAATATTCGGGGAAACACTTCCAAAGGAATTAAATACCTCGTTGTACCTCCTCCAAAAGCCCTAAAAAAATTTTTGGAACATAATAATTTTTGAAAGAAATCCAATATCCCATTCTGGGTCCAATTGGTTTCCTTCTCCATTGTTATTGTCCAATCCTAAGATACTTTAAAGAAAAGGCATACAACGCTACACCTTACAAGGCCATTGGCCCGCCATGGATAGGTATGCCCAAAATATATATCAGGGATAGCATATAGCTATCCGGAATAAAATTTAAAATTATGGTTAAAAATACTCTTGGATTATTGATTCTTTTACTTTCCGGTACCTTGCAGGCCCATACAATAAGTGGAACAATAACCAATCAGGACAACAGCCCCTTAAGTGGAGTAGGGGTGTATAATAAGAATACGGGGCATTATACCTATAGCAATAATTCGGGAGCCTTTAGTCTGGTGAATGTTACCATCAATGATCGTGTCTATTTTTACAGTCTTGGATTCAGGAACAAAGAACTGCTCATAACCGAAAGTCAGTTGGATACAACTCTACAGATAGTCCTGGAGGAGGCTGCGGTTTCCTTGGAACAGGTGGTACTGGTATCCAATATAAACGCCATGAGCAGTTTTGTAAATGTGGACGTTAAATCCGATCCCGTTAAATCTTCCCAAGAAATCCTTAGGAAAGTACCTGGTCTCATTATTGGCCAACATGCAGGTGGAGGAAAGGCCGAACAAATTTTCCTAAGGGGATTTGATATAGATCATGGAACGGATATCGCTATAAACGTAGACGGCTTACCCGTAAACATGGTGTCCCATGCCCATGGCCAGGGTTATGCAGATATGCATTTCATAATTCCGGAAACCATAGATAATATAGATTTTGGCAAAGGTCCCTACTATGCGGATAAAGGTAATTTTAATACTGCCGGCTATGTGGACCTGACCACCAAAAAGAGATTGGAAAAAAATGTGGTAAGCATGGAGGTAGGAAAATACAATACCTTAAGAGGATTGGGGATGCTAAAACTATTGGAAAGCGATGATGACAATGCCTATATTGCCTCGGAATATTTAATTTCTGATGGCGTTTTTAAATCTCCCCAGAATTTTAATCGAATAAACATTATGGGACGGTACAATCATAAGGATGATGCCGGTAGCGAATTGGATTTGACCGCCTCACATTTTCAGAGCAAATGGGATGCCTCGGGACAAGTTCCCCAACGGGCGGTTGACAATGGGAGCATTGGCAGGTTTGGTGCCATAGACGATACCGAGGGGGGAAATACCAGCCGTACCAACCTCTTGGTGAATCATGACAAACAATTGGACCAGCATAGTAGACTTAAATCCAAGTTCTTTATTTCAAAATATGATTTTGAACTGTATTCCAATTTCACTTTTTTTCTCGAGGACCCCATTAACGGAGATCAAATAAAGCAAAAGGAAAATAGAAGCCTCATTGGGGGAGAGACCAGTTATGATAGAACCATTCATTTGGACCAAAATAATTCTCAATTCAGATTCCAAGCGGGCATAGGGTTTAGATATGACGATATAAACGAAGTAGAGCTTTCCCATACCATAAACAGAAAGACCACCTTGGACCCGCTTGCTTTAGGCAATATTGATGAATTGAACGCCTATGGGTTCTTGAATATGAATTACAAAATAAATAAGTGGAACATTAATCCCGGTGTCCGTCTGGATTATTTAAAGTTTGATTATGAAAATCTATTGACAACGACCTATGATCAAAAAAGTGAAAACAAATTGGTTGTCAGTCCCAAGCTAAATGCCATTTATAAGGCTACCTCGGACCTGCAGTTGTATGCCAAAACAGGCATTGGATTTCATTCCAATGATACTAGGGTGGTTACCGCCAATAATGGGGAAAGAATATTGCCATTGGCCTTCGGGACCGATATAGGAACTATTTACAAGCCAAAAAACCGATTGGTATTAAATATGGCCCTATGGCATCTTTTTTTGGAGCAGGAGTTCGTTTATGTAGGGGATGCAGGTATTGTGGAACCTAGCGGTAAGACCCAACACCTTGGATTAGACCTAGGTGTTAGATACCAGCTAACGGACTGGTTGTACGCCTATGGCGATGTTAATTATACCTATGCAAGAAGTACAGAAGACCCTAGTGGAGAGGATTATATTCCCTTGGCGCCCGACCTGACCTCCTCGGGCGGACTTAGCTTTAGGGGACTTGGCAACCTTTCAGGTGGAATTAATTACCGTTTTATTAGGGACCGACCTGCCAATGAAGACAATTCCATTATTGCCGAGGGGTATTTTGTAACCGATTTTAATCTTAATTATTCCTGGAAGAATTGGAGTTTTGGATTCATAGTGGATAATATGTTTGATACTGAATGGAACGAGACCCAATTTGCTACAAACAGCAGGTTATTTAATGAACCAAATGCCGTGGAAGAAATCCATTTTACCCCAGGGACACCATTCTTTGCCAGGGGAAAAGTATCCGTAAGTTTTTAATTTAGTTTGTACTCGAATTTTTAGCTCCTTTCCCTTAAGGGGGGAAGGAGCTTTTTTTTAAATTAACGGCTTTCAAAAACCGTTAAGAGTTTTCTTGCCAGCAATAGAGGAACGCATGTATTGGCAGATTGCCGCGCTAGGCCCGTCTGAATGCCGGGCAGGCTCGCAATGACGAAACAGGGAAAGCTACTTATAAAATGGACCCCTCCTGAGCTGGCGGGATGCTCAAATTTCTTCTGGCATTTCACTCGAACTGACGGGCTGTCAACTTTCCACTGCCCACTGAATACTGTTCACTGTTCACTCCATCAAGTGTTCTCGATACAAAATGCTTGTCGAAATTTCACTCGAATTGAAGGGTCGTAAACCATTCACTACCAACTGAATACTGTTCACTCCATCAACAGTTCTCGATACAAAATGCCTATCGGCATTTCACTCGAACTGACGATAGTACTTTTCTTCTTCGATGAAATTTTGCACTGTAAACTGATTCAAACTTTGAACCTTCAACTTTGAACCTTGAACCTTGAGCTTAATTCACAAAATCCTTTCCTTTTCAATTACGCTAAGCGCCAGTCTAATGGTAGAATATTCCAGCTTTTCTTCAAAATACTCGTAATACGGTTTTAAAGCTTCTGGATCTTTGAGTTCCTTCTTGGCCTGGGCAACCAATCCTATGGTTTCCTTATCCACAAACTCATAGATAGCCACATCCTTACCGTCCGAGTAAAGTTTTGCCAAATGTGAAAAAATGGTTGTGGGCTTTAACTTTCTTAATTGGGCTATCTCCTCAATGCTCTTTCCTTCTTTATAAAGTTCATAGGTGTCCTGGTAGGTATGCGACTTCTTTTTTTTCTTTATCTTTTTTTCTACCTGAAAAGCCTTGATCTCTTGAATAAATTGCTCTCCGTAGACTTCCAATTTACGTTGTCCAACCCCATTTATTTTCATTAATTCTTCCTCACTAGTGGGCCTTTCGGCTTCCATTTCTTTTAAGGTGGCATCATTGAAAACCAAATAAGCCGGGATATTCTCTTCCAAAGAAATCTGGAACCTTAATAAGCGTAAGCGTTCAAACAATGAGTTTTTGGCAACTTTCTTGGTTTTTTGTTCTTTTTCCAAGGCCACCCTTTCTTCCTTTTTCATTGGTTTGCTCAACAATACCCTTGTCTTACCAAATAGAACGTCTTTGGAATAAGGGGTAAGCTGCAACACGTTGTTCCTATGAAAGGCTATCTCACAGAAACCCTGATTTATAAGTTGAATAGCGTAATGTTGCCAATCGTTCCAAGATATATCCTTACCTATGCCATACGTTTTTATTTCCTGATAATTTTTATCCAAAACAGCAGCATTTTGGGCTCCCCTTAATACATCTATAACAATTCCCGTGGCTTCCGACTCCTTTAATCGAGCTATGGTGGATAAAATCTTTTGGGCGATAATGGTACCGTCAAAAAACTGGGGCGGATTTTTACATACGTCGCAATTTCCACAGTCCTCCCCCAGAAATTCCCCAAAATAACTCAACAAGATCTTTCTTCTACAGGTGGATGCCTCTGAAAACTGCTTCATCCGGTCCAATTTGGCCAACTGTACCTCCTCATTTGCAGCACCGGACGCAAATCGTTGAAGCTGGATTACATCGCCATAACTGTGGAACAAAAGTGCTTGAGCCGCTAAACCGTCCCTACCGGAGCGACCTATTTCCTGATAATAACCCTCAATATTTTTGGGCATATTATAATGAATAACCCAGCGTACATTGGATTTGTCTATTCCCATTCCAAAAGCAATGGTAGCGCATACAATTTGGGTTTTGTCGAAAATAAAATCTTCCTGTACCTTATTACGGCTCTCAAAATCCAACCCAGCGTGGTAGGCTGCTGCTTTAATGCCGTTGTCCAAAAATTTTGCCACCAAGGTCTCTGTAGATTTTCTACTCAAACAATAAATAATACCCGATTCATTGGGCCTTTGCTTTATAAATTGAAGTATTTGGGCAACCCTATCATGGGCGGCCCTTACTTCCAGGGCAATATTTTTTCTGTCAAAGGAGGCTAGAAACTTTTTTGCCTTTGGAATCTGCAGTTGTGCCAAAATGTCCTCTCTAGTGGCCTTATCGGCTGTTGCCGTTAAAGCAATAATAGGTGTGAGGGGCAGGGTGCTTTTTAAAAATCCCAATTGTTGATAAGAGGGTCTAAAATCATGTCCCCAAGAGGAAATGCAGTGGGCTTCGTCAACGGCCACACAACTTATAAACTCTTCCTTTAAAATAGGGGATAGGCCTTGGAGGCTCTCCGGTGCAACATAAAGTAATTTCAACTCACCTTTATGCGTACTTTCCAGTATTTTCTGTTGTTCTTCGGCGGACTGACTACTATTAAAAAAAGCCGCTGGAATCCCGTTGGCTTTAAGTCCATCCACTTGATCCTTCATCAGTGCAATTAAGGGAGAAATCACCAAGGTAGTGCCTTTTAGCAAGAGTGCCGGCAATTGGAAACAAATAGACTTTCCTCCACCTGTGGGCATAATCACCAAACAATCCTCCTTTTTTAAAACCGAATTAACGATCTCCTCTTGTTGATCTCTAAAGCTATCAAAACCAAAGAACTTTTTTAGATGGGAGTATAATTCGTTCTGCAGATCGGGCATGGGTATAGGTAAAATTATTGTGTGGCCGAAATTAATCATTATTGAAGCGCGATAACAATTTTAAGAACGTTAAAATCTTCGAAAATAAATTCAAAATGAAGGCAATTCCCTGTTTGGTCCTATCTTAAAAATGTTAAATTTAAGGATTACAAACTTTAACATTTTACAAAAATGAATCTCTGTCGTAATTATTATCTTCTTCTTGTTTTCTCATTCACTGTCTTTAACGGCCTCAAGGCACAGGAATCCTTTACTCCCCCAAAATTGTCCAATCCGGATTCCTGGTCCATTATTTTGGTCCCTGACACCCAAACCTATGTGAAGTTTGAAAGAAATCAGGGCACCTTGGAAACCATGACAGCTTGGATCAGCGAAAATATAGATACCCTAAACATAAAAATGGTTTTGTGCACGGGGGATTTGGTAGAACAGAACGAACTTTTGGTCCCCGATAAAAAAAATGGAAATATGCCCAGTAGGGACCAGTGGAGGGCCGTATCCCATGCTTTTGAACGTTTAGACGGGAAAGTGCCCTATATTTTGGCAGCCGGAAACCACGATTTTGGTTATAAAAATGTTGAAAACCGAAAATCGAACTACAGCCAATATTTCCCTGTACATAGGAATTTGTTAAATGCCAAGGCCTTACGTGCGGCTGGCAAGAATATAGACGGCATGCCGTCTGCGGAGAACGCTACGTATGAATTTATTTCCCCTCAACAAAGAAAATTTTTGTTCTTGAATCTGGAATTTGCCCCCAGGGACACTATTCTGCAATGGGCCAGTAGTGAGATTTCCAAAGAAATTTATAAGGACCACACTGTGGTAATGCTTACCCATTCCTATTTGGATGCTGAAAACAAGCATAAGGAAAAGGAAAACTACCCTTTAGTCGATGCCAACTACGGCAGGGCCATTTGGGAAAAATTGGTAGCACCTTCCAAAAACGTTCAATTGGTTTTTTCCGGTCATATTGGATCTCCAGATAATTTTAGAGAGCACACGGGCTTTAAAATTGATAGGAATGCCGACGGGAAAAAGGTAAATCAGATTACTTTTAATGCCCAGGCCATGGGTGGAGGTTGGCAGGGAAATGGGGGAGATGGCTGGCTTCGAATCATGGAGTTTTTGCCCGATGGCAAGACGGTTATTACCACCACTTTTTCACCCTATTTCGCTATCTCACCCAGCACACAAAAGATGGCCTATCAAAAGGATGATTTCAACAATTTTTCAATTAAATTGGATTAATTGTATAGAATTGATAGCTGATATTGGTTGGATTTATAGAAACTGACCTTAAAACCAGCGATAAATCCCACGAAAATTATTCAATATTGTAGGATATTTCTTAACAAAACATACTATATATCGAAAAATACCGTTTTTTTTAACATAATATTGTAGAACGGCTTAATTTAGCGCCGGATTATTATGATATAAACCCCTATATCCTATGAAAACATTAAACTATTTTATTTTAAGTCTTGGAGTATTATTCTTTATTGGTTGCAGCAATGATGCCATTAACGAATTAAATAATGAAAGTCTAACAAGCGAACAGGTTAAATCCCAAATGGAGGTCAATTCCATTTCGGAAGGCTTGGACGAGCTAGTTTCAGAATTACTGATCAACGATAAAGCTGGAAAAAGTAATAAAGCAGACAATGCCTGTGCAGCGGTGACATTTACCGAAGAAAGTATTTCGGTAGCTTATGACCAATGTATAATTCGCGGTAAAACCATAAGTGGAACTATTGTCCTGACAGGGAATAATGGAAGTACGGATGGTACCAAAGGTAGTTATGAGGTTACTTTTACTGATTTTACCTTCAACGACCATGTCTTGAACGGTACCAAGAGTTTTTCCTTCGATTTTTCGGATTCCAACAGTCCTACATTTACAATTGTTACCGATGCAACCTTTGAGGGTGCCAATGGAGCTATCGTAAAGTGGAAAGGAAATAAAGTTCTTAACTGGTATTTAGAGAACATTAATGCCGAAGGCGCCGATGCTACCTGTACAGGAGATTGGGATATAACCGTAAACGGCACTACCTATGAATTTACAGTGACCGAACCATTATCTTGGAATTTGGGTTGCGCCTTTATTACATCTGGCGTTATGCAGTTGGAGGTTGATAGTATGACAGCTTCGTTGGACTTTGGTAGCGGCACTTGTGACCAAAAAGGCACTGTTACATATCCTAATGGAGACACTGAGGAAGTAAATTGGTAACCAACTAGATCATATATATTTTTTAGTAAACCCCGATGAATTTCATCGGGGTTTCTTTTTGACCATTCATTTTACACAATTGGTTTTCCTTAATTTTTATGTTTGCATAAAGCATCAATCTCTTTGCTGTCCAAAATCTTCGAACCATTGCGTTTCAGGATTATCATTAAGCTTAAAGAAGATTTCATGAATTCCTTTCAAACATTGAACCAACTTATGAATAATGAAATCGACGAAGTAGGTTAATGAACAACTTATTCTTTCATTTTACTCAAGTGATTTTTCTTGTTTTTTTATCGGTTTTGTGAATCTTCGATTTCCTTGCTTGTCCAAAGAAAATGAAACAGGGCCTTAAAGGAGAGGTACAGTGTACCTCTGTTTTAAGGAGCCAGCTGTAAGCAAGGCCATCGCACCATCTGGCCCCTCAAATCAAATGCAAAGCATTGCATTCTTCTATCGGTCCTAAGGAATTTTTTAGACCATGCCTAAAAACCGTATTCAAAACTCCGCGCTTTTTTTAAAAACAAAAAGCTGAATCTCGGAGCTTTTGAATCCTATTCTACTGCAAAGGAATACCAGTCACAAACTTCTTGCTTTGATTTTCTGCCTATTTTACATCTAAACTTTAATATGCTTAGGTTGGCCAAACAGTTGATTGGGATTAGTGTTAAATTAATGGTTTGGGGCAGGAGGGGAGTGGTAGGGGAGATACCCTTCCAAAATGGAGTAAAGGACCAACAAAAACCAAGCTTTCCATAGATTTTCTACCTTTTGTCGGGAAAATAATTCAGTACGTCGATATTACGAAGGTGTTAATTTTCGCTTAAACTAATGTTAATGAGGGATTTACTTGGATAAAATTGGGGATTTTTTTGTATCTTTTTTTTGCAAAACATAAATATTGATTATAAGAGTATAAACAAAGGATGGTTCCCCCATTAACCCTAAAAATCTTGTCATATGGAAACAACCCCAAAAATTAGTAACAATTTAATTAGGAGGCCTTCAAGCAGTGGATGTATTCTAAAGCTTGAGCGAACCAATAATGATTTGTGCCAATTGGAAAAGAAAATGTCCTCTTATGTATGTGAGCCTAACACATACACCTTGTTTATTAAATCTGAAACCCTGAGACAGACTTTGGATTCCTTGAAAAATTCGAATGCAGAGTTGATCAAGGCCTTAAAAAGGGAAAAGGATTTAAAAATTGATCTTTTTGAAAAAACGATGGCGCAGATTCGTTCATATCTTGAAATACAAAAATCGGTTGAGGAATACAGTAACATGTTGAGGTATTAAAGATTTTCCTATCATTTTCCTGATCAAACAAATTAAGCATACAGAGGGGCAGAATTATAATCAAGAAAATAATGGGATGGAAAAGCCCTGAATATAATTATTCAGGGCTTTTCTATTTATTAAAAACCGGTTTTCACATCAGCCTAATTAAGCCCAAGAGAGAATTTTGATACTTTTAAAATACCTGATGCATTTAATGTGCTGTTTAACAGCTCATTACCATGAAACGGATATAGTACTACTAGAGCATAAAAAAAGCCTTGGATCGTAAAGATCCAAGGCTTTAGTATTCAGGGGAAGTTGATGTATCTTAATTTACATTGGCCCCAACATTTCCTTGTGCCACTAAAGTGTCCAGGTCTTCGGTGCTTAGATGTACATTAATGTATCCGTCTATAGCCAGGAGGGCATCATAATCCAATGCACCGCCAGCATTTGCCTGGGTAACGTTGGTTACACTTATTCCATTATCTCCAATGACACTGCCCAAAGTAACGATAACCGCTCCAGGAGCATCTGCAACAGCGCCAGTATGAATATGTGCAGGGTGTATTGAGCCTGCCGTTGTACCAACCAATTCCAAGGTCACCAATGTCTCTTTGTTTACGCGTTCGGAAAAGGTAGCTGTGCCAAAAATGGCTGCATTACTTACCGCTGCCAGATCGTAGGACACCTCGTTGCCAGTAAGTTCGTTCTGACCTATATCTCCCTGTGCAACCAGAACATCTAGTTCTGCAATCGACTTATGAACGTTGATATACCCATCAAATTCCAACAATTCCTCATAGCTAACTGCTGTTCCGGCATCGTCCTCCTCAATATGCGTCCAGCTTTTTCCACTTGCTCCTGCTACGGCCGAAAGGGAAATTACGATATCGCCACCTTCTGCTGCGGTATTGGCATGAATATGTGCAGGATGTTCCCCATCCGATGGAGTACCTTCCAATTGCAGTTCTAGGAGGGAGGCCCCACTTAAACGTTTATGTACCGTAGCCGTACCCATGATGGTCGGTACCAATACACTGTGAAGCGCAAATTCTTTGGAATCTCCCGTCAGGACGTTGATTCCTATATCACCCTGTGCCACAAGTACAGCCAATTCGGTGGCGGACTTATGTACGTTGATGTAACCATCCATTTCCAACAAGGCCTCATAGGTTATGGCTGCACCGGCATCATCTTCCTCAATATGGGTGAAACTTTTTCCACTGACGCCAATTACCGGCGATAGGGAAATGGCAATATCACCACCTTCAGCAGCAGAATTCAAATGTATATGAGCGGGATGTTCCCCGTCATCCGGAGTACCTTCCAAAGCAATCTCTAGGAGGGAAGCCCCACTAACACGCTTATAGATAGTAGCTGTTCCGCTAATGTTGACATCGATAACACTGCTAAGGGCATACTCTCTAGAATCTGCCGTAATTTCATTTACACCAATATCACCTTGGGCAATAAGGGTACCTAGATCAGTTGCGGATTGATGCACATTAATATAGCCATCCAATTCCAATATCTGGGCGTAGGTAATGGCGGTACCATTTTTAGTAGCACTTATAATAGTGGTACTTTCTCCAGTAGCACCATCAACCGCATTAAGGTCAACAATGATATCTCCGGTCTCTGCCGCAGAATTGGCGTGAATATGGGCTGGAAAACTTCCTGCAGCGGTACCCGTTAATTTCAGGTTGACGGTGGCCGTACCGTCTTCATTTTCCACAACAGTGGCCGTTCCTGACACGGAACCATCCGAACGCGATTGTAATTGATAGGTTTTGCTTTCCCTGTCAAAAACGCCTGGGGGTTGATCTGTACTATCATCGTCAGAGCAACTGCTGGCAAAAATTGTAGATGCCGCCATAAATAAATACATTATCCTTTTCATATATAATAATTTAGGGTTTAATATGACAACGAAATTATGATGAAGGATTGAAAGGGCTTGTTGGTGATGATTAAATTATTGACGCTAAAAAGGAATGATATTATAAAGTAGGGAATAAAGCTAGGCTAGGAAGATGGTCTATATTCTTTAAGGTAGACAGTAGGGTTCTATAAACCCTATTTTACATAATGTAAATTATAGAACATTTTGCATTATTGGTTTAGCCAGTGGCTGAAGCAATAATCAAGAAGGTTGGCGCGCTGGCGAAATTCCACAGAAGTTTAATCCAAGTAGCTATAATTCCATTATGTAAAATGTCCCTAAACATTTTATTATTTAAGCGAATTATGAGCAGGGTCATGAAACTAATAACCGGTTTGCTGCGACTTTGCCAACGCTCCATCTCGCCGTCAAAATAAATCAGCCACCGGCATATCCACCGAATCCCCATCCACAGATTTGGTGCCAAAAAAAACCACCACGTAAAGTGGTGGTTATACTGCATTCAAGATTGTTTCCTCCCCTTCAAATCACTTAAAGGAAGTCACCCTGGGACCAGGAACTGGAAAATTGGCATCCATTCTAGAGGTGTTCAAAGCCTTCAAGCTATTTATGGCATTAATACCATTATCAGTGAAATTCGCAGGGTCTACGGGACTTTGATGGGCATTGTCTACAAATCCTGTACGTTGGCTAAAGGTGCGCTCACCTCCACTATTCATAATGTCGTTATTAATTTTTGGGTCATTATGTCCATCTTTAACCACAATATCCCATAATAAGGCATGGACAATTTCGTGGGCCAAAGTCTCCCCTATTAAACGTCCGTAAACTTCGGTTGCAAACGATTCCAATGCTGGGTCTCCTCCTACACCCTGAGATTGCAATTGTATAATGAGTGCCTGGGTTTCCGTATCCAGTTCTGTAGCACTGAATCCTCCTCCTGCCATTGGCTCATCATAACTACCTGGAAAAACATCAATCGTTCTATTCGGTACAATATTACCAACTTCTCCTGGTGCTGGATTGGTTTGTCCAAAAGTTCTATTGCCAGCGGCGATTCTATTTTTAATCGTCGCTACCGTAATCATATTGGCCGGTAAATGTGCCGGCACAACTTCAGCGAAACCTCCCAATCGCCATATGGTTCTTACGTTTGCGTCAACCAATAGAGCATCACACACTTCCTTGGCTTTGCTTATGATATCGTTTTTTAAAGTGGTTAGTGACAAATCGGCCAAGACCAGATTAAAAGCTGCTGCATCTTCATTGATGGTAACAAACTGAGGTATGCTCAAGGGCAATTTCATACTTTGAACAACGGTATCGTTTACGTCGCGTACGGAAACATCAATGTTACTTAATCCAGGGCGTATTCCAAGAATGTTAACCGACTCGCCCACAACCATATTAGGACCATTCTTAATGGTATAATCGCCGACCTCACTAGGTGGTACGCTCCATCGAACGCTACCTCCGGCGGGCATATTGCTTACTCTAACTGAAAAAGAGGTTTCACCTGTCTTACTTCCCGCACTTGGAGATCCAGCTGTAGCAGGATTAAAACTTCTTGAAGCTGCATTCAAATCTGGATTTTCAATAATCCTTGGAGTTCCATTATTGGAATCCTTCTTGACCGAAACGGATTCCGTACCCAGTGGGGTTGTTCTTGACACATTGATACTGCCATTTTCTGCATCGCCTGCTTTGGAAATTGCGTTCTGGATTTCAGGAGTGCTGGTCAGGGGCTTGGCATTGGAAGAATCTTTTTTGCCCACTACGCTATCTGCAGCGTCGGTATACGAGTTAAGGACTTTCTTAATTTGGTCGCTTGCCTCTTCAGTATTTAAAAAACCTTCTTTATTCAATTTCTTGATCTGTTCTATCTGCTTGGCACCATCTTCTTTCTGATTGGCCATGACCGCCAAACTTGCAAAGTCCTTAGAAATACTTGCTAGATCGGTAACACTTTTTGAGGTGGTCTGTAAAGCTCCCAAAGCATTGGCCTGGGTGCCTGCGAGACCGGTCATGTCCCTGAAGGAATCCGCTTTACCAAGTAGCCCATAAGCAGCTGCCAAGCCCGTTGGGTCAGGTGCCGAGGGTGCATTCTGCATATTGATGATATTGGCAGGGAAATCTTTCGCCTGCAAATTGCCCGGATCACTACGTCTACTGGCCGTAGATACCGGCTCAATGGCCGTTGGCGAGCTTCCGCAGGGCTCATCGGTGAACCTCCAATGGCGGGTTTCATCAATCTCTTCGCAGCTATTGCACTGGCCCATGACCGATTCGGCATATACCCCTTTTGTAGGCACGCTAATGCGATAGGGGTCCGGGGTGGTAGTGGGCTGGTAGTACTCCAGTAGGTTTTCAACGTTTTTAAACACGGGATCTAAGCGTTCGCCAGGTATAACCTTGAGCACCAAGTTGTTGCCAACAATGCCCATAACCTTGTTTTCTACCACGCTGGCCACGCTCCTACCCCCACTGTGTGGGGCAATGTACCCATCGAGAAGGCCAAAAAGACGACTTGAGTCGATACTCGACCAAATGATCTTGTGCGACATTTCCAAATACTCGTTCAAGAACGAGACCAAGGCCTCTGCTGCTTCCCTGTCTTCCTTTCTAGGGTTCCGAAGTTCTTGGCTGTTCAATGGCGTAAAAATCAAGGCAGCATCGGTAACAGTTCGTATTCCGGTTGGAAATGAAAATTGCAAGGTATTTATAATGTCGTTGTTGATGGTATCTTTTCGGAGGATGTATTCACTCAGGTAGTTGGTCCGGTAATGGAGGTATGCCGAGCGAAGAATGATCTTTGAGGTCGGTTTTACGTTGGTGTCGGCCCTAAACCGCAGGTGCTTTATCTGTCTACGTGTAATGTTAGGCACGTTGGCCGCGTTGATGCTTACTCGTAACGGCACCCTTTTCCGATAGTTGGATAGCAGTGTAACGTCAAAATCAAGTGGAACTTCGGTCCCATTGTCCGCTATGGCGTAGAACAGCATTTTGTCAACAAAGGCCCGAACAATATCCGGGGCATACTGCTCCTCAAAAATGGCATCTTTCTCTGCCTCGGTCAGTGGCACCTCTCGCTCCAAATGGAACACCATCTTACCAAAAAACCATGGAAATGGAATGGAAAGGTCGTATTCTTCGGTCTTGGTGGCCTCATCAATTTCTTTAATAAAGGGCCGTTCCAATTCAAAGGAAATGGTAAAATGGCCAGTGAATTCTTCGATCATTTCATCGGCATAACTACCAATGGGCATATCGGAGTTGGCGTAGTTTGATTCAATGCGCTCAATGGCATCAAAGCCCCTACGCAATTTTCGCCCATAGATTGTTCTCTGTAAGGTGTTTTTCCATCGGAGCACCTTTTTAAAATCAAAATGGCCCAGGGGCATGGGTACAAATAGACATTCCTGTACATCTACCAATTCCTGTTCGATGGCGTAGTGCTTTAACACCTCAAAATATTCGACAGTGACGGCATGACAGTGATTGTTGTTTTTGATTACTTCGGTCTGAACGCTAACCGTTTCGTTCTGCCCCACCGTCTGTATAACAGTACTGCGTTGACTGCGAAGACTAGAGGCCGATTGTGACGTATTGTCTTGAAGGCTGTTCAGAGTGTTTGCCGATAAGTTTCGGGATGAATTCTGGTTAGCGGTCGATTTTGAAGAAGCCCCGGAGTGCGATACACCGCCGGCCACCCCAAAGACCACAGGAGCGATAAAACCACCTATACCTCCACCTATGCCGGCACTTGTGGACTTGGTCTTGTTCGTTGATGAAGCCGTTATCGATTCACCGAACGATGAGCTCATGATTTCGGTAATGTCGCGATCCCTGGATATCTGGGCTTCAAGCTCATCGATGGCAATCTGGGATTCGGTCCTGCTGCTCTGTTCGTTACGGTCCCAATCCACAATGGCAATCTGTTTTTCTTGACATGGAGCCAAGGGAAGGCTGTACAGTAAATCGCCGAGCGAATATCCGGCGGCTTTCCATTTTTGCTTAAAATGAAGGATATGGCCATTGGCAATCGTGGTATTTTCATAAATGGTCGGTGTCTCATCCCAATCAATGCTATTTTCTACAGATAGGTCAACCCGTCCAGGGTGGTTTTGAATGTAGGCCTGTTCCAGTTTTTCTACCGTCCGTATGGCCAAGTAGATCTGTCGTTTCAGTGCGGTAAGGGTACTCTTTATTTCGTCGTAATTCTCGTAGAAATAATCGTCATCAAGCTCGGTAGCAAACCGTAAGTTGGTACTGTAGAAGGTGTGGAATTCATCAAGTAATGTGATGAAGGTAGTTAAGCTGGTCAAAAATATGGTGTAATACGAGCGTATCTCCAGAATTTCTGCCAATGAAAATATAGACTTATTCCGTAAAGTTTCCTTTAAATCGTTGAATTTTTGGATTAGGCATAGAATGCCCATGGTATCTGATTTTGGAGAGGGTGGACACGGTTCAAACTCCAAGCCTGAACCCACTGCGGCACTTGCCAACTCAACCGCAATCTTTCGAAGATATCCGAGCATACTTTCTTTCAACTGCGGATTGACATCTGCATTGTCGATGCCAATTATCAACGCCTCCACTTTCTTTTCGGCAGCAGTGAGGGCCTTTTTATCGGAAGAATCCCCCTCGACAAGTTTTTCAAGCTCCAGAATCGCGGTATTGTATAGTTTCTTTTCACTGGCCCCAAAGTCCATCTGAGGCTTTAATTGCTCAATATGACCCATGAGCGACCTTAGCTCTTCCCTGTTCAAACTATCCTGGGCCGCTAATTTTTCACAATAACTCTGGGCTTCCTGCACTCCTTTTTTACCACAGTAGGCAGCCGCAAGCTTTTGGTGCAGATCAATCAGTTTTTGCTTCTTTTTACGCTGCTCCGAGGCCAGTTTTATGATATCGACAGGTTTTAACCTATCGCTAACGGCTATCAAATCGTTTGTATTTATCTTGAATTTTGTGGCATATCCAGTATCAATTTTTAGTAGATAATTGGGAAAAAAAGTGGCCGATTTGGTTGCAGTATCCCCGTTATCCTCAGCGTCATTGGAGCGGACACCAGTATTTTTTTGGATCATATCTTCTTCAATCGTATAAGGCACAACAGACAATGAATTAAACGAGCTGTTGAGCCTTGCCACAATCTTAAAGGCATGGTCCGAAATGTCAAAAAGTTCGTTTTTGATGTTTCGGCTTTGCTTCGAATTGATGGTGAGTCCTTTGATTTCAGGTTCGGTGGTTCTTACGGTATGGTAGAAACTGAACTCTTCCAACGTCCTGTTCGGAGTTGTAAAATCTACGCACTTACCGCCAATGTCCTGGGAAAAGGCAGTGGAATTTACCAGATCTGCATTGTCCGGAAGTTCAGGTACTACTTGACCACACCCACAACCATCGTCATCTGACATTCCCGAAAGGTCTGCTACCAATATAACATTTTTAGGAAGCTTGTTGTTTTCTAAGGGAATAGACACTGGGTTGGATTCATTTCCTGCAATAACACCAAAAGCCTGTTGTGTACTTTGATTTACAACTTGACCAAAGAAATACCCTTTGCCATCTGTGGATGCCGTGAATACCGTATTAAATTTCTTAACATCAAAGTCCAGCGCTGGGTCATTGCTGACCATTATTAGCACCTGCAGTCCAGCTGTTTTTGATTCCCCTGAAATATCGATGAGGCGTCCACTTAATTTTTTTGAGGCTTGTTCTGCTGGAGAAGATTGGTTAAAGGTTATGATCTTCGGGTTTACGTCAATATCCAAGGTCTGGCTGTCATCTTCGGCCCCAATTGGAATGTCGGCCGTTTTTAATGCCCCGTGAGTGTAGGCCTGTCTACCCAATTGTCCGCCATCGGGCGCATAGACTTCTACTGTGACCAGGTCATTGGCCAATAGTTCCTTTTTGGGAACAAAAAATCGAAATTCTCCGTTCGGGTGTACATCAACGCGATCTTTACTGAACACGGGGTGTCCAGATATCATTTGCGTGTAACTCACTTTTAAAAAGTGGCCCGTGTATTGATCTGTGATGGTGGTACCATCTAAAGGGTTTAGTTTACCATTAGCACTTACTCTTTCCATTTTCTTGTAGTTTATTAGGATGTAACTTGGGGAAATTTGGATAGAGGGAACTGCCTAAAGGTTCGAAAATGAAATGTGCTTCATTTTAAGAACCCTTTAAAAAATCACTTAAAATTACTCTGTAAATTATGAAGTATAGGATTAGTTGTATAAATTGAAGAGAAAATTATGTATACTACCGTTATTTATTTATAATTGGTAAGTTTTTTATTACAAAAAATAAGATTACTTCTTTTGAAGTTAGATAAATTCCAATCCATTCCCCTACTCTTTGGGTAATAAAAAAAGTAATCCTTTGAAATTGCCAAAGAAACATATGGGGAAGAAATTTTTTCAAGAAATTGTAGAAACAACAAGGCCCTTAGAGTTTTGAACGAGCTGATGTGGCTGGTAAATCTTCGGGCCAACGCGCCAATTTGCCAGCAAATTCAAATTTGAACACAAACCATAATTTTAATATTCCTTACAAAAGACCTTAATTTTAAAATTTGCGAATTATGAGCTGCCAATAAATACAGCTGTGCTAGCCAACCTGCATTATCCACTATTGACGTGCTACACATAGCAAAACAACCAATCGCCAGGTACCGCTATTCCCTATAGCCTTTCCATAGCAGTACTACGCTAAATTTTAGCGCAGCCAAAAAAAACCGTATATTGTAACTTGTTATGCATGCATAGTAAAAATATCGAGAGCAATGACCAAATACAAACATATTTTTGAACCGCTGGATTTAGGATTTACATCCCTTAAAAACCGAATTATAATGGGTTCCATGCATACGGGATTGGAAGAGGAAAAAAATGGCTTTAAAAAAATAGCCACCTATTATGCGGAACGTGCAAAAGGTGGCGTTGGTTTAATTGTTTCCGGTGGCATTGCACCAAACGTACAAGGCTGGACAGGACCCTTTTCGGCACGGATGAGCACTAAAAAACACGCAAGACATCATAAAGTAATTACAGATGCAGTGCATAAGGAAGGGGGTAAAATATGTATGCAAATATTACATGCCGGACGGTACGGGTATCATCCATTTGCCGTTGCTCCTTCTGCTATAAAATCGCCTATTAGCCCCTTTAAACCTTTTAAACTTAAACCATCTGGCATTAAACGTACCATACGCGACTTTGTTAACTCGGCCAAACTATCAAAATTAGCAGGTTATGACGGTGTGGAAATTATGGGGTCCGAAGGGTATCTGATCAACCAATTTATTACGGAAAGAACAAATAAGCGTACCGATGGTTACGGTGGAAGCTATGAAAACCGAATGCGTTTGCCCATAGAGCTGGTAAAGCAAACCCGTGAAGCCGTTGGAAAGGAGTTTATTATCATCTATCGTTTATCCATGTTGGATCTGGTAGAAAAAGGAAGTACATGGCAAGAAGTGGTGGCCTTGGGCAAAGAGATTGAAAAAGCGGGAGCTACCATTATAAATACAGGTATTGGTTGGCACGAAGCACGTATACCTACCATTGCAACTTCGGTACCAAGGGCAGCCTTTACTTGGGTTACCAAAAAAATGAAAGAGGAACTTTCCATTCCCTTGGTTACTTCCAACAGAATAAATATGCCGGAAACGGCTGAAAAGGTATTGGCAGAAGGTCATGCAGACCTGATCTCCATGGCACGGCCATTTTTAGCGGACCCTGAATGGGTAAATAAAGCGGAAGCCAATAAAGCGGACGAAATAAATACCTGTATTGGCTGTAATCAAGCGTGTTTAGACCACGTATTTAAACGAAAAGTAGCCAGTTGCTTGGTAAACCCAAGGGCATGTCATGAAACGGAACTAAATTATCTCCCAACGGAAAAAAAGAAAAAAATTGCTGTGGTAGGCGCCGGACCTGCAGGTTTGGCCGCGGCAACCGTAGCAGCACAACGGGGACATGAGGTTACCCTTTTTGATGCCGATAAAGAAATAGGAGGACAATTCAACATGGCGAAGCAAATTCCCGGCAAAGAAGAATTTTATGAAACCATTCGGTATTTTAATACCCAATTGGCATTACATAAGGTAACCGTAAAATTAAATACTCTGGTAGATGCCGAGTATTTAAAAAATGGCAGTTTTGACGAGGTAATCGTTGCTACAGGAATTAAACCAAGAACCCCAAGAATTGAGGGAATTGATCATCCCAAAGTTTTAAACTATATTGATGTTTTAAAGTTAAAAAAACCAGTTGGCAAGCGTGTTGCCGTTATTGGTGGTGGAGGAATTGGTTTTGATGTGTCGGAATATTTAGCACACGAAGGTGAAAGCACCTCATTAAATATCGATGCTTGGTTAAAGGAATGGGGAATAGATAAAACAATGAAGGCCAGGAGTGGAACCGAAGGTGTAACGCCAGTAGTTCCTCCATCACCAAGGGAAATCTTTATGTTTAAGCGTAGTAAGGGTAAATTTGGTGGCAACTTAGGTAAAACTACGGGTTGGATTCATCGTACTAGCTTAAAAAATAAAAAAGTACAGTTTATCAACCAGGTGCAATACACCAAAATTGATGATGACGGCCTGCATTATGTTCAAAAGGAAGCACAAAAAGTATTGGCAGTGGATAACGTTATCATTTGTGCAGGCCAAGTGCCATTAGCAGCATTGGTAGCCCCTTTGGAAGCAAATGGTATAAAAGTGCATGTGGTTGGCGGTGCAGATGTTGCTGTTGAATTGGATGCAAAACGCGCCATTAATCAGGCCAGTAGATTGGCGGCTTCAATTTAAAGAGGAAAAAATGAATATTCGATTACAAAAACCAAGGCATGATCATACCTAAACTACATTATATATCCCAGGGAAATTCACCAACAGCGCATTTGGAAAACATACAAAAAGCCTGTACCTCCGGAATAGAATTAGTGCAATTGGACTTAAATAGTGTTTCAGATAAAAAAATGCTGAAATTGGCACAAGAGGCTAGAGAGATCACCTCTCATTTTCAAACCAGATTAATTATTAACGACCATTGTAAAATAGCAAAAGAAGTTAAGGCAGATGGGGTCTTTTTAGAACAAAAAGTTGCCGACCCTACCCAAGCTAGAAAACAGTTGTTTAATTGGCAAATGATAGGTGGTGTGGCAAATACCCTGCAAGATTGTGAAGCATTGATTGCCAAAGAAGTGGATTATATTTGTTTAGGCCCGTTTAGGTCTGCACACCCCAAAAACAATTTAGGTCGATCTATAGGTTTAAACGGTTACACTGCAATTACGGATATCTTAAAAACCGACACCCCTATTATTGGAGTTGGAGGTATAACCCTGGCAGATGTTGCCGCCATATTGGAAGTGGGTATTACTGGACTTGCAGTCTCGGGAGAAATTTCCCAAAATTTTGATCATATAAAAACCTTCAACCAATTACTGAATGCCTCTTCAACGGAAGAGCAGCGCTATACCTTTGAATAGCATAAGAACGATATTTTATACTTGGATGATTAAGTTATGGCAAGCAATACCTGCACCTGACAAAAAGCTAGGTGACACTCCCCTCCCGCTGTTCACTCGTTTAATACGCTTTTCTTTAGAGCCATAAGTTTAAAAGATTGGGAATCTATGAAATTTTGAGCGATCTAGGGTGTTGGCAAATGTAAAGGAGAAAAACCTATCCACCCACCTCCCGATTGCCATCTAAATCCGCAAAAAAAAAGGGAAGCCAACCAAGCTCCCCTTTTTTATAACAGATCATTACCTTACTCCCCCTGCGGTGCACTGATGGCATCCACATATCTACCCGCCCAATAAGGCAACAAGTAGATATAGGGGGCATATTCCCGTTTGCCATCACTTCCCCCATTGTTTCGATAGGCCCCATTGTGCAAATGAAGTGTCCTCTCGTCACCCGGCAACACTTCGGTATAGGTCTGACTTCTAAAATTTGGTTCTATTTTCGTAAGGTCTTTACGGTGCTCATTATCTATTTTCCAATCGATAAGATCCATAGGAAACTCCCGTAACCACCATGCGGATTCTTCACTATCTATATTTTTTCCGCCAGAAAGTGCAAAAAGATAATTCCATAGAGGATTTTTCTCAGAGCGTTCTACTTCCCAATGGCTTTTTACAGAATTAAAATGAGCTTCTTTCTGTTCTTCCGAAAAGGAAAAATTAACAAATCCGGGAATGGTCAAGAAATACATTTCATCATCGGAATGGTTCCATTTATCGCTTAGATCCTCCCCATCCACATAACCAATAACCGTGGCCGGTCTGTTGGCATTCTCATCATAGCCATATTTTTTTATCAACTTTTCGGCCCCTTTTTTATATTTTTTATCTTTTGTAAAATGATAGGCCGTTTGGAGGAAAGACAGAATAAGTGTCGAATTCAATCGACGATCCCCTACATTGATAGGGAAGCTATTTACATATTCTGGATTCCATTTTCCCCAAGCGGTCGGCTTTCCATTCCAATCCATTAGGTACCAATCGTTATCCATAATATGGTCCATCTCTATTTTTATTTGATGTATCGCCCTATCTCTCCACGCCTTATCGGGTGCCAATTCAGCAAAAAGTGCATAAACGAAAAAATGCCCACAAGATTCATCGCTGCTTGTAGTGGACTTCCATCGCCAAAGTTCATCATCGGACAACTGCCAAATCCTTCCATTTTCTTTTTCATATTTCTCTCTCCATTCTTCAGAAAATCCGTTGGCATGTAGTCCCACTTCATAGCCGTCCCTTTCAAAAGACCTTGCCGGAAACCCTTTTAAATTAGGAAGCGAAGTCATCCGCTCCATTGCCTCAAAGGCTTCGTAGGCATTTTGCTTGGCGTCTTCAGACTTGGTAACGGCATAACGAAATAGCTCACCTGCCAAATACATGGATGTCCAAAGTCCATCATTATCGGTATCATGAAAGTAGCCCGTAGAAAGGTCTCCCGGAGTTCTCATGGCCAGATCTGAAGTAAAACCGTACCGTATATGTCGCAACCGCTGAATTTCTTGAAAATAGTCCGCTTTTTGAGCTAGTGTCATGGGTACAAAGTCGATTTTGCTCATTCCCTTTTGGGTCAGGACCAAAACACTTTTGTCCGGACCTTCTGCCAGATCTACCACATGATCGTCTACCAGCCATCGCTTGGAAGCGTAATAATCGTATTTGCCATCTTCCCGTAGTTTAAAGGCTCCTTTGGTTGACCCGAACCATAGACTGCCACGGATATTTTTTACACTTGTAATTTCTGTCCAAGGCAGTTTTTGGTCCAAATTATTTAAGGTAAATGTTTTGCGGTCCAAAATCTGTATCCCATTGGTAGAACCCAGGACGATGGTGTCTTCATACAAACTGATTGCCGTTAAATTATTGGCTTCATATACCTTTTTTGCTGTTTTTAACACATTATCCACTTGGTACAATCCCTCTGCAGTCAAAACCAAAAATTGATTGGAATTGGGATCATGCTGTATGGATATTGGATTTAGGTTATTGATGGAGGACCTCCATACTTCTTGGTTTTCCTTAAAAACAACAAAGTCGCCTTCTCCTGCTATCAGGGTCAAAAAGTCGGGACCAATACCCATGGCCTTAGGAGACTTTATATTATGGTTGATAAATAGCTTGCCCGCCCAGGCATTGCTCAGTACCGCCTTGTCCGTCAAATAAACAAATTGGCCTTGGTGCTCGGTCATTTTAACAATGCTCATGTCGATCAAGGGTCGATACTGTACATCTTGTCGAATTTCTTTTTCATGTGGGAGCATTAGCCCTTGGCTCGAAAGTACTTTAATGGCTTTATTTCGATCACTGGCAATTTGAAGCAAATCCACATTCCCCAATCCCTCTTCCAAAGAGAACTTTTCAGCCTTATCCTGAAGAAACGCCTCATCGGCGACCGTTTGTGCCGTGGTCGCCAATCCTACTATTAAACAAAAACCTAAGAATAATTTTTTCATAACTTATATCAATTATTGAATCGATAAAACTAAATGTAAGTAAGCTAAGTTGTATCACTATTCTTGATGAATACCTATAGTATTTTAACCTAAGTGATTTTTAACATTTGGAAAGTTAGGATGAAAAATTTATCGGTGTTTCAGGTGTGTTACAAAAAATCAACCAAGTGGTTATATCAAATTACATAGATATACTGTTATTTTGGTATGATTATATTGAAGATGGTCTTCCATGAACAATGTATTCTGACGACTATCATATTGTTTTGAACAATAAAGGCCTATCAGAAAACAGGCTAATATTCTATGTATTTAAATCGAAAATGAAGGCGTCAAGAAGAAGGTCGTATACAAACTCATTGATGCACTAAATAGTCAATTTGAACATAAAGGCATGAATTCAACTTTTATTTCTTGTGGCCCAATAAGAAATAACTCCATGGGTCGTACATTAGGCTAAAGCAAAAAAAAATGGCTCTACAGTCTATAAATACAGAACTGAAAAAGAGCCAATATAGGTGGTCCAAAAATATAAACTGGACCGTTTTAAAAGAAGAAGTAGCCTACAGAAACCTGAAATACCCCATTCCTGAATTTATCCGAAGTACCATTTAAATCATTAATATTGGATAATCCCAAATCATATCGCGCACCAAAGTTTAGTCCGTTGTCCAGTTTATATCCCAACCCTAGATTTACACCAAAATCTAGGGTTTTAAAATTATCCTTTACGTTTACATCTTCATATTTGGCAGATAATAAAAATCCAATTTGTGGACCAGCTTCCACACTAAAACCTTTTGTTATATAATATTTTCCCATTAATGGAAGATTCATATAATTTAAAGCAACTACATCTTCCCCTATGCTATAACCTTGGATAGAATACATTATTTCTGGTTGAAAAGACAGTTTCTCGCTAAATGGCATTTCGGCGACAACACCAAAATTAACTAGGCTGGTTATAGGGTCAAGGTTTCCTGTATTGTCTCCATAAATTGAGGCAAAGTTAATTCCTACTTTAGCACCGAGGTGAATCTCTTGGGAATGAACATTTGCCAATCCAAAAACTGTAATTGCCGTAACAAGTAATAATTTATTCATTGTTTAAATTTAAATTTTTCAAAACAAAAGAATAGCTTTTAATCTGTCCGGTCATTTTTTTACAATCACTTTAACGTTTTTAACCGATTTTAACTAATTTTTGGAAATACAGATTGTGGGTCAGTGCAAAAGTTTAAATTCACTTGGATTCTATAACTTTATAGAAGTTTACAAATTCCATGAATAAGCTCGATTTATTCAATACCGTCTTGAGAAGCGGCATGAATTCTAATGATTGAGAGTCTTTAATTTTATTAGTGACTAGGTGGGGCGGAAAATTTCGGAATTATGTAGAATGAGAATTATTCTATTTATGAATGGCCCGATCTGTTGGCGAATCAAAAAAATACTAATTACTCTTATTTTCTGTAAACATTCTGTTGTTGGTACAATATACCGTCCTATGAACTGCAACTTAAAAATAGGTGTTTCAGCATACTAATCTGGATTCAATTCATCTACATGCAACATATAGGTAGCAATTGTTTTTAATTCCTCATCGGAGATGTTTTGTAAAAATCCATCAATGTTGGCCTGCATAATCGCCACTTGACTAGCTGTGGTATCTACTAGTGGTTTTGTCCCACCTCTTAAAAATGCCACTATATTCCCATTTTTCTCTTTATAAACCTTCATTATTTTCTTGACCGAAGGCCCTACTTTTTGCCCATTGATATCATGACAGGTAATACATGTTTTCTCTGAAAACAATCTATTTCCAAGAAAAATTTGAGAGTCCATGCTCAATTCCCCACGTTTGGGTACAGTATTTTCCTTAACGTTATTAGATTTCTTATCCTCATTACAGCTGGATACTATTAGAAATAGAATGAAAAATGAAATTGGGCGCATAGTGTTTGATTTTTAAGCAATGGTGCTAATAAATATAGTATTATGTATTCCATTCTACAAACATTTAAAAATGCTAGTTATTTGTTCTTTAGAGGATTACATACACCTCACAAAAAAATTCGGCGGCACTTCCCTACCAATTATTTGACTTCGATCAGTAATGGCTGTGGCTTGCCAGATAAGTTTTTACTCTCATTTTATTAATTACCATCCTCCCCCCTATCTACAACATACTTTCAGTTAGGCATATGGAACATATGGACACAAGCCATCGGCACACCGAAAATCATGCTCAAAGACCAAGCTATCCTGATTTTCTACCAAGTGTCATGAACAAAATCAAAAGTGGTAAAACGAGTCAAAAACATAAATTTAGCGCATTATTTCTTCATGGTAATGGTACCGCTCCAGTTGTGATGGGAATTTGGATCTAGACTGCTGTTGTAATCGTTGGATATTCCACCGCCTCTAGCTCCTTGGTATCTACCTGTTCCACCAAGTATTTCAAAGGGATCTTGCCAATATGAAGTTACATGTTCAGGATGATCATCCAATCTACCTGGTATAACATTTCCGGCGATTGAAACAAAAAGAGTATCTCCCTTCACTGTTACCATATAAGCATCGGTTTGCCCATATCCATCTGGTCCAACACAGAAATCAAAGTTCCCTGTAAAATTTCCTAAAGGAGTTCCACTGCCCTCGAAATCAACAATAACTCGAGTAATGTCACATTTGGGCTCTAGGCCTGTAGATTCTTCATCATCAGGTCCGACATACCTATAATCGCCAATAAATTCGGCCTCGAATGGCACAGTAACGAATTTAGTCTTGTGACGTCCAAAAAAATCATCATAGTGGGTACAGGACACGGTCATGGCAATAACAGCCATCAAGAGTAGAATTTGCTTAATAGTTTTCATAGTTAATAGTTTTAAATTAATAAAGTATTTGGGAAGGAGTCCATTAAACTAAAAAACTACACTCAACCACACAATGATCTAAATCAGTTAATAAGCTGATAGATGGTAGCGGCAAGAAAAGTGCAAAATACGCTAAAGCACCCATTCACTTAACCTCCAAGATTTGAAGTAGCTATATTCTTTTCTTTCAAGGGAGAAGAAGTTTCAATGCGTTATTCCTTGATTTATCCAAAATTCCGTTATTAACCTCAAAAAAATGCTTGTTTTAATAAATTTTTTAAATAAAAATCAAAGAAATAGCTATTTTATTAGGAATTCTTCAATATAATCGTATATTGATAGAAAGAATTATTAATTAAAACAAATATATGAGGCAACTTAAGATCACGAAACAAATTACAAACAGAGACACAAAATCCTTAGAAAAGTACTTTCAAGAAATATCAAAAATTGATTTGATAACAGCAGATGAGGAGGTGGAACTGGCCAGAAGAATACGTGAAGGTGATCAGATTGCCCTTAATAAATTAGTAAATGCCAACTTACGTTTTGTAGTATCCGCTGCAAAACAATATCAAGGAAACGGTTTACGGCTTTCCGATCTGATCAACGAAGGAAATATTGGATTGGTCAAAGCAGCCAAACGATTTGACGAAACCCGTGGTTTTAAATTTATATCCTATGCGGTTTGGTGGGTACGCCAATCTATATTACAGGCGATGTCCGAACAATCACGTATGGTCCGATTGCCCTTGAACAAAATTGGTGAAATCAGTAAAATAAATAGGGTATACTCTTCGTTGGAACAGACCTATCAGAGGCCGCCTATTGCAGCCGAAATTGCAAGGGAACTTGATATGAGTTCAACGCAGGTTAAACTTGCCATTAAAAATTCTGGAAAGCATTTGTCTATGGACGCACCTTTTGAAGAAGGGGAATCTTCCAATTTATACAATGTAATAAAATCGAAGGAAACGAACAGTCCTGATGCCAAAATGATGAAAGACTCCCTTAGAATGGATATTGAACAAGTATTGAAAACACTTCCAAGTAGGGAAAGTGAAATAATTCGTCTCTACTATGGTATAGGACAACGAACCCCTAAGAGTCTGGGCGAAATTGGCGAACTCTTTGATGTTACCAGGGAGCGCGTAAGGCAGATTAGAGAAAAAGCGATTCGAATTCTACAAAACAAATCACGTAACAAAATTTTAAAAGCATATTTATAAGATTTTATAGACGATATATATTGAGTATTAAGGCCGACTTCCCTAAAGTCGGCTTTTACTTGTCCTAGATACCAAGTATTTATTGAGGAGGATTAGATACGGCAGCTTGAAAAAAGTTCGTATATTCATTACTGCCAAAGTATCCCTTCCAAGTTCTAATACACATTTTATGAGCCAGCTAAAAAGAAGAACTTTTATGAAAAATATGGTCACCGCAGGAGTTGGTGCCACTGTATTGCCCATCAGTTCATTAAACGCTAATAATATAGAGGAGGAGTTAGCCTCAGATTGGACTAAACCCTCGGCAACTTCAAAAAAAATAATTATTGGGGGTGCAGGAATTGGTGGTTTATGCTGTGCATATGAACTAATGAAAAAGGGTCATGAGGTTGTTGTTTTGGAAGCATCGGGTAGACATGGCGGGCATGTGTATACCACGCGGGATGAATTGTCCGACGGACTTTATGGAGATTTTGGGCAGGAACATATTGTTAAACCCGGTTATGAAAGATATTGGGCATACCTTGAGGAATTCAATATTACAGCACTTCCCTACCCTAGGAGAAAAAATTTAAAACGAAGGATCAATGGAAAGTTCTATACCGAACAAATGCTCCAGGATCCTGCACTATTGAAGGGTTTTGGATTCAACAAAAGAGAAATAAGCTATTTATCTACCCATCCTTGGTCCGATTTAAAGTTGCTTTATACCAAGCCATACTTGGATGCCTTCATAGATGAATACCAACCCTTCAATGTTGGGTATGATGCATTGGACAATATACCCATGTCGGATATTTATAAAAAAGAAGGTGCTTCCCCGGCTGCCTTGGGTTTTTTGGGAGGAAATAACTCTTCCGCACTTTATGAATTGTGGTATGCTGCCATCTTAAAAATGAGGGGCGTTGCCACCTACCCCACCGAGGTTTTTAGATTAAAAGGAGGGAACCAAATGTTACCGAACGCCTTTGCCAAAAAATTGGGATCCAGAGTTTGGCTTAATTGCCCCATTTCCGCAATAACTAACGGAGAAACAGGGGTAACCGTTACGTATGAACGGCAAAAAGAGGTGAAAGAAATTACCGGTGATTATTTTGTGAATTGCATTCCGCTGCCAACCCTTAAAAATATCCCCATACAACCTGCATTAACTGATAAAAAACAATATATCAACGAAAATATCACCTATGATTCTTACCAACGGTTTGTATTTCAGGCCAGCTCCAAGTTTTGGGAAGATGACGGTTTCAAGGATATTAACATGAGTCTGGACCATCCAGATCTCTGGGAAGTATGGCAATCTGCCGAAGAAGTTGATACCCATCGTGTAATCGTACTAGGGACAGGACCGGGAGGAGTTTCGCCCCAACGAGCACTGGCAGCTTTTCGCGAAGTCTATCCAGGAAAAGGGGATTCGATCGAATTGGCTGTTGGTCGGGATTGGACCAAGCAAAAATATTCGCCCAATTGTGAAAGAACCGCCTTTCCTATCGGAGCGCTTAGTAAATTTTGGCCCCATATCATAGAACCTGAAGGACGCATCCATTTTGCAGGTGCCTATGCAGATAACCTTAATTGGGGTACAGAAGCCGCTACTAGATCGGCTAACCGGGTTGCAGAAACAATAGACAAGCTCTAATCCCTGAATGGATGCGACAAAATATTATTACTGATGTTATTGTTTGTGTTTTCTTTTATTTCCTCTTGGGTTTTTCATCATTTCAATTACAAGAAAACAACCCTCCAGAAATTAGGATAAAAGTACCTTTTGCCAACAGTACTTTTGGTTGGAACTCCATTCTACCTTATGAAATTCAGGTTTTGGATGATGAGGATGGCAATTCGGAATACGATGAAATTAACCCTAACGAGGTGCTTTTAGTCGTAAAATATTTGCAGGATTCATCCCAGGTTAAATCCTATTTGCAGCTTGAGGCCAATACCAATTATAAGCCATTGGTCCAGATGGGTAATTCAACCTGCTTTAATTGCCACAAAGCTAAAGGAACATTAATAGGTCCATCGTTTGAACGTATTGCAGCCAAATACGATAATGACCAAAAGGTTGTAGAATCCCTAGCTGAAAAAATAATAACTGGGAGCACTTCCAATTGGGGAGATGAGAAAATGCCCCCCCATCCAGATTTGATGGCTGGGCAAGTCCAAGAAATGGTACGATGGATTTTGGCCAATAATTTAGATTCCAATAAAAATTATCTAGCGGGACTTAAGGGCACCATAAAAACGAAGGAGCAAGCAGTGCCTGTTTCAGAAAAAGGTGTCATTGTTTTGACAGCAATGTACAGTGATCATGGTTCAAATAGTCAAAGACACAATAGCAAACAGGCCCGGAATACACTTATATTAAAAAGCGACTAACTCGTGTTGGAACAAAAGCCAATACCTCAACATGCTGTCTAAATAAAATAATCCACTGGATAATTTTAATTGCACCCAAATTACCCCTTACCAAATCTTGATCCTTTCGGATTCAGGTTTAAAATTGTTTTCTCCGTTTTTAACATCAAAGGCCTCGTAAAATGGAGTAAAGTTCATTAAGGGCCCATTAACACGCCACATGGGGGGTGAATGTGGGTCGGTAGCTACATAATTGCGTAAAAATTCATCTCGCATTTTAACACGCCATATACGTGCAATAGATAGAAAGAAACGTTGGTCTGGAGTAAAGCCGCCAATTTTTGTGGTGTCCCGCCCTTGGGCTGTCAATTTAAAAGCATCATAGGCAATGGCAATACCACCGTTATCCGCTGTGTTTTCACCCACCGTTAAGGCTCCTTTGAGGTGCACGCTATCCAATACCGTAAAATCACTATACTGGTCAATAATTTGTTGCGTTTTTGCTTTAAATTTCGTGTAATCGTCTTCCGTCCACCAATTGGACACATTTCCATTTTTGTCGTACTGCGCACCTTGGTCATCGAAGGCATGGGTAAATTCATGGCCAATCACCATCCCAATCCCTCCGTAATTAACGGCATCGTCAGCATACAGATCAAAATAAGGAGATTGCAGTATTCCAGCTGGAAATACAATTTCGTTCAAGGATGGGTTATAATAGGCTGTTACCGTGGACGGAGTGGTATGCCACTGATCCCTATTGGGCGCTTTATTTAAATCCGCCAGTTCATACTGGTATTCGTCTTGACGTAAGGCAACTACATTTTCAAAAAACTTCCCTCTATCTATTTCCACTTCATAGGTTCTCCATACGTCCGGATATCCTATTTTTTTGTTTATGGCGTAGAGTTTGTCCTTGGCCTTAAGCTTAGTGCTATCGCTCATCCAATCCAGCTGCTCTATTCGTTTTTCCAATGTTTTCTGAAAATTATTGACCAGGTCCAGTGCCCGCTTTTTGGCATCTTCATTAAAGTATCGCTTTACATACAATTGCCCGAGGGCAAAACCTATTTGCTGGTCTACACTACGTGTCATTATTAGTTTTCGCGGTTGTTGTTGGGACTGGCCGGATAATACCTTTGAATATTCAAAGGCTGCATTTTGAAAAGGGGTACTTAAAATATTGTCATGGGAACCTATTGAGTTGGCCTTTAAAAATACCTTCCAATCCCTTAACGGAATAGAAGTCAACATAGCGTTTAAGGTTTCGTAATATGCCGGCTGACCAACGTCTACCGAATCCACATCGGCACCTAAATTTTTTAACATAGTTTTCCAGCCAATATTACTTTGGGTCTTGTCCAAACCGGCAACAGATAATTTATGGTAGTTCTCCTTTACCACTCTTCTTTCCACTCGAGTTTTATGGGATTCTGCCAATTGTTTTTCGATGGCATACACTGTTTCTGCCTGTTGTTCGGCAGAGGCGTTGCCAACCAATTCAAACACAGTGGCAAGGTAGGTTTTATAGGCTTCTTGAATCTTTTTTACCGAAGGGTCTTCTCCGAAATAATAATCCCGATCTGGCAGGCCCAAGCCTGTTTGCGTAAAATGCAAAATATTGATACTGCTGTTTTTTTGATCGGGAGAGATGTAAGGAGCAATAAAAGAATAGTCGCCCGATTTTATCTGGTCGGCAACAAACTCCATCATCATGGGAATATCTTTAATGGCATCTATCCTTTCTAAAATTGGTACTATGGGAGTTACCCCCCTTAGGTCTATCCCGATGGTATCCATTCCGGAAGCGTAAAAATCGCCCACTTGTTGTTCAATACTACCTTTGGCATGATTCCCGTTGGATACTTCATCCAGGATGTTTTGCAATAATTCCTGTTGTGGAATATTTAAAAATCGATAAGACCCTACTCCCACTTGGTCTTCAGCAATAACAGCTTCATCATACCATGTTTTATTAACGTGGTCGAAGAAATTATCCCCGGGTTTTATTCCTTGCGAAATACCCTCAAAAACTACGGTTTTATTTTCTGCTTGAAGATTATTTTTATTGGAAGTCTCATTTTTACAGGAAATAATCAGAAAGGCCAGAAGTGGTAAGAAGACAAATTTTTTCATCTGTAGACAATATGTTTTCTCAAATATAAGCATTATTTATAGTTGGGATTATACCGGATATTGAGGGTTGAATAGCCAGCTCATTAAAGTTACCCTCCGGTACTCCCGGACAAATGGTGGCAAAGGATATGATTAATATTCTTAAAGAATTAAGGAATAATAGTCAGGCTTAGGATAAATTTAAGGGAATTGACGAGGTTAGGGCAAAATTGGTTATCTTTAATGAAATCAAGGGTTTAACACCACAACCTTGATTACTTACTAATAAAATTATAAATATTATGAGCCGCATAAAAGAACTTAAATATTTTACTTTGGCAATGCTCCTATTTGGCTTTGTTACGGCCGGGACATTGAGCTCCTGCAGGGAACAAAAAAAGGAGGAAAAGACTGAACAACAGGAAGATCATATGATGGAGGAAGGTGAGGTTCATGAAGAACATCCTACTAATGGCGCGGACGAACATCCTAAGAAGGAAGGGGATGAACATCCAAAAAGTGACGAACACCCTAAGGATTCGGTATCAGAATAGACTTACCACATTTTTTGAGGTTTCTTTTCCAATTTTCCTGTTAAACCAAAAAAATGTTTTTGGGAAGGCTGGATTTTTTCCAACTTCCATGACCGGGTAGGCCAAAAAGTTGATCGGGCCGGATTGTGGACCGGGTTCAACTTGAAGGTCCCGCCCTCGACTGAATTCGATTCGATTTGCAGGATGACGTCCAAAATAGTAAGTAGCGAGGGCCGTGTATTTATTGGCTTCACTAATATCTACAGGCCACCATTTACCCTCTGCATAAAATTCTGCCCAACAGTGATAGCCATCTATACCACCTTCGTCCCGATCTGATGGGATGGAAGCCCCAACGGCAAATCTGGAAGGTATTCCCGCGGATCTGGCCAGTGAAATGAACAAAGAATGGAATTCGGTACAGTTGCCACTAAGTGCATCACAGGCGTAAACAGCATCACCCGTGCCGTATTTTCCCGCCTTTATGTAACGCATATTATCTATTACATAATCGTACAAGGCCCTTGCCTCCATAATGCTTCCTTCGCTACTTTTTTGTGCAATAATGGAATCTGCCAGGATTTGAAATCGGTCACCTACTGGCATCAGTAAATTGGCATTGAGATATCTTGTTGGTGAGGCTTCTTCTTCATAGGGGCTTTTCTCCTGCCTTACTACGTCGTATACCAGTTCTATTTTTCTTCCACTATGTTCAGGCGAAAGTTCCATGTACAAAATAGAATTGCCGTGGTATTTCTCATCAAGTATCCGATGTTCCACGGGCGTTTCTATGGTCCGTAACACTATCGATTGAAAGCGATCGCTCTGTGGAACGGGAATCCATATTCTTGCCGATTCCTTCATTTCCGGAAGGGTAACCTCATAATGAAATTCAAATTTATCCTCCCCTTCTATGACTCCAAGCAGATCTGAGGTTGCGTTTAAAACAGGCATTCTATACCACGTCTTATCCTTGCGCTGTTTCCATGTATAAAAGGGTTTGCCATTAAGTTTGTGCAAGGTAGTTTCGGTAACGGACATACTGCCAGGATCTCCGTCCAAGAAAAAATCCACGTCATATACATCCCCGCTAATATCGGCCAGATCAACACAGGCAAAATGCCGTTGCGGGCCTAAATTGGATAGGTATTCGGTATGTACTCGTACCAATTGCAATTTAAGTTCCTTTCCACCTGCAGACATATTAAAATATCCGCCCCCCTCTTCCACCTTTTTGGCTATATTGGCCTTAATGCCGGACTCAATATCTGCCGTAACCACCTTGGGAAGGTTTTTAGCTGCATATTTTTCTTCCTTTTTTTGCTTTGTCCCGGAATTGCATGCCATCATCACCGAAAATAAAAATGCAAAGATAATCCGAGAGTCATTCATGTGGGATAAGTTTAAGGTTTCTATGAATTTACGATATTTCCTTGGTTCTTCCAATACGGGTAGGTATCCTGAAGCCTGATCGGCAAACTTAACATCTCATTTCAGACACATATCTTTTTAATATTGACCAGGCAAAAATGATTATCGAATCACCTCGGATATATTTTAATTGTTATTTGCCGCAAAAAGATTGCCGATATAAAAAATGTTCAACCATTGGAATTGCGTACATTACAAGGGGTTATAAAAATATAAAAATGAAGCTTGTTTTGTTTGGATTATTTTGTAGTGTTTTGTTTCAAGGATTCTCCCAAAACTACTTTGACATTATTAATTTAACCTATACCAATACCCCACCTGCCGATTTTGAAATAACAAATGAACACACCACCGTTCAAGAATTGGCCTTAGAACTTAACTTTCCCGTTATAATTAATGAGAAAACAATTGTGCTTACCGGGCTTGTCGCAAATAGGACACAAGTGAAGTTAGATGCAAATATGCCCAGATCCAGCTTGAATGTCTTAGGGTTTAATTTTGGTGTCAATAGAACTTTTGACGATAAATGGTCCGCTACGTTTATGGCCTTTTCTAAAATTGCATCCGATAAAATAAGGCTCTCCAATGATAACCTTCAATTTGGATTTTTATCATTACTCACAAATAAAAAACGCGATGATCTAAAATTTAGATATGGGCTTTATGCCAATACCGAAAAATACGGATTGATAGTAGTTCCTATTTTGGGTTTATATTATATGAGTGATAATAAGAAATTTGAAGCGAATCTAAATTTACCTATTATTGGGGACGTCACTTATAAATTATATGAAAAAGCTTGGGTCGGGATGCGGTTCGATGGCCTGGGTACTACTTACAATTTAAATAATCAAAGCTATAGCCCCAATGGGGCGTATGTTTCTAAAACTTCCAATGAATTGGTTAGCTATTTCCGATTTAAGTTAAGTAAATCGATATATATAGATACTAAATTAGGCTATGCGATCAGTAGAAATTATAAAGTTTTCGATGCTAATGACAAAATAGATCTGGCGGTAAGTTCATTTTATATTGGCGATAATAGAACCCAATTAAATGAACGCTTTAAAGATGGTGCTATTTTTAAGATGGAGCTGTTTTATAGGCTTCACTTTGATTAAGGACTTACCTTAAGCTTTAAGTGATTTCATGTCAATTACAAACCGATAATGTACATCACTTTTTAGCATTCGATCATAGGCTTTATTAATTTCTTGAATTTTAATTACCTCTATATCCGAAGTAATATTGTGCTTTCCACAAAAATCCAATAATTCTTGCGTTTCTGCGATTCCACCAATTAAGGATCCCGCAACCGATCTGCGTCCCATAATCAAAGGCACGGTCACCAACATTGGGTCCAAGGGTCCCAAATAACCAACGACAACCAAGGTGCCATTGGTGGTTAAGGTCCCAATATACGGATTCAAATCATGTGCATAGGGAACGGTGTCTATTATAACATCAAAATGTACCATAACGCTTGCCATTTGCTCTTCATCTGTTGAAATGATCACCTGATCTGCACCTAAAGCCAATCCATCTTTCACTTTGTTTGGGGACCTTGAAAACAAAGTTACGTGTGCACCGAGGGCATCAGCCAATTTTATAGCCATATGGCCCAAACCTCCAAGACCAACAACAGCCACTTTGCTATTTATCCCAACCTTCCAATGTCTTAAGGGAGACCAGGTGGTAATGCCAGCACATAATACCGGTGCTACACCTGCTTGATCTAGATTTTTAGGCACACGAAGTACAAATTCTTCATCGACAACAATGGTTTCTGAATAACCCCCATGGGTAGGCGAATCCATATGCTTATCGTAACCGCCATAAGTACCAACCCATTGCGGACAATATTGTTCCAAATCATCTTTACAATTATCACAGCTTCCACAAGAATCTACTAAACAGCCTACAGCTACCAAATCGCCCACTTTATACTTAGACACTCCTGGACCAACCTTTGATACGGTTCCTACAATTTCATGCCCGGGCACCACAGGATATTGTGTCATGCCCCAATCGTTGCGTGCGAAATGTAGATCGGAATGGCATACACCACAATAAAGGATATCTATTTCCACATCTTTGGAAGTCACGGACCTTCTGTTAATATTCAAGGGTTTTAAATCCGCTTCAGCAGAGGCAGTTCCGTAGGCTTTTACAATTTTAGATTCCATAATAGTGGGATATTAGATCAATGGTTGGATGATTCTTAAATGAACAAAACATATTTAACAATATACAGTATATAGTTCCCCTGCCGTTCACAAATGGCTTGTACAATTATAGTTTAGGTAAACTGTAAATTTTAGCCCTTGGTTCACTATTGCGCTACAGGAATTATTTCTTGGTCAGGGGATGGCACATTTTCTTGATATTACTTAAAATAAGAAAACAAAAAAACCATCTATCAAGATGGTTATTCCTAAATACAATTTTGAATTGAATGTATTACTTCGTACGTACGTTTACGGCACATAACCCTTTGTCACCTTTTTCTATTTCAAATGTTACCTGGTCGTTTTTTTTGATCTTGCCAACAACATTTGATGCGTGTACAAAGAATTCTTCATCAGAATCCTTAAGGCTTATAAAACCAAATTTCTTGGTTTTATTGTAAAACTTTACCGTTCCTTCTTTAATTCCACTTCCTTTATTAATATTCAATAATTTATAAAAAAATTGTTTGATCATTATTCCTTAATTTTTTTCAAATTTATGCTTATTTATCTTATATAGCAATTACTTCTTCCTTCTTTCCCAACAAGCGCAACATCTTCATATGGTCCCAAATCGCAAGAACGATCGATTTTTTGACATGATAGGGCATTCCGAATTCTTTGGCTGTTTCGGATACGATCTTCGTTAATTTTTTGTAATGCACATGGCATACATCAGGTAGTACATGGTGCTCTACTTGGTAATTCAACCCACCTATGAGCCAAAATATAAGATTGCTGTTCGGAGAAAAATTACTAGTGGTGGCGAATTGATGTCCATACCAATTATCATTTATTACACCTTGATCGTCAGGTAGCGGAAACTCGTTGACCGGCATAATATGTGCAATCTGAAAAACGATGCTCACCAATAGGCCCGTCACAAAATGCATACTTAAGAATGCCAGTAAAATAACCCACCATGAAAAAGGCAACATAATCATCGGAAGTATCAGCGCATAGGAATAATAAAACACTTTCCATGCCGTCATACTGATCAATTTCTTTACATATTCGTGTTTTTTATCCAAAAACCCCATGTTTTTATAGCGCTTTAAGCGCACAAAATCCTTGGTGGTAATCCAGGATAAGGTTGATATGCCATAAAAAAACCATATATAAATGTGCTGATATTGGTGTATCCAATAGTGCTTGGCATGTGGTGAGAACCTCAGAAAAAATGGTGCATTAAGATCATCGTCTGCATGGTCAATATTGGTATAGGTATGATGCAGAACATTGTGCTGTATTTTCCAAACAGTTGCATTGGCCCCTATTAGATTGAAGGAATAACCTAACAGCGTATTAATTCTTTTATTTTTTGAATATGAACCATGGATCGCGTCATGCATAACGCCCATGCCAATTCCTGCCATTCCCAATCCACTTAATATATACAGCGAAAAAAGCAACCAAACAGTTGTGGCAAGACCTGATGCCAGTATTATTAAGGGGAGAAAAAATAAGGCCAACATTATTACCGTTTTCACCACCATAGTGGCATTGGCATTTCGACTTTTATTGTGGGTTTTAAAATAGGTGTTTACCCTTTTTCTTAACGTTTTGGAAAAGCTGGGGTTAATGTCTCTTGAAAATTTTGGATTGACTCTGATATTTCTTTTTATTTGATTAATGCTTCTTTAAAAGCAGTATATCATTCCAATTAGGAGAAGTGTTATAGGAGAAGTGTTACTTATTGCTTAACCCACTTAACATTATATTGAAGCGAAGTAACCAAATACACTTTATAGACTCAACTACATCTATTAAAAAAAATGAAGAAAGCAAAAGATTGATTAAAATGGTAAGAAATTAAAAAAAGAAGAGCTGTCTAAATACTGAATATTCCAAAAGTAGGTTAAATTGGCGTTGGTCTTTAAAAAAGCATGTTAAATAATTGATGATCAATCCAAATGCATCTTCATCCCTTCATGGCTGTTCTTAAAACCAAGTTTTGTATAAAAAGCTATGGCCTTTGGCCTTTTCTTATCTGTAGTTAATTGAAGCAGATGGGCATTTCTTTCCTTTGCTCTCTTTATGGCCCATTCAAACATTTTGGTTCCTAATCCTGATCCCCTTTGATCCATTCTTATTCGCACCCCTTCAATCTGCCCTCTTACCCCTCCACGATACGTAAGGTATTGGATAAAGGATAATTGTAAGGTTCCTATCACCTCACCAGCTTCATTTTCAACAACTATAAGTTCCTGATTATCATCGCAGTCTATATTTTCAAAGGCCTTATAATATTCATTGGGCAACGGTATATTGAAATTTTCCCGCGTTTTTCCCAAATCGTCATCGGCAATCATTTTTACAATCTCCAAAACGTCATTTTTTGTAGCTTTTCTGAACCTCATTTCTATTTAAGTTTTCTTCTCTATGTCCTCTTTAATTTATTAAATATTAAACTATACAACAAACCAACAAATGCGATACCAAATCCAAAGACGCCTATATTAACTCCCAATAATGTTTTTTCACTTCCATCCATAAACCTCATAGAACCCCCATAAGATTCCTGTAAGCCAAAAGCCAATAAGAAGCCCCCTGTTACCAATAAACTTAATATGCCACTGATATTGGTTTCATTCTTAACCCAAACCAACCACAGGCATAACATTCCAATACTCGAATTCGTAATTAACTGCCATACTTCATGAATTCTAACATGGGGAGTCCAATTTGGATTGAAAACATGGGTTGCATTTATTTCCAAAAAAGGAACCACAATGGCATAAAGAAGGATACTGAAGGTAATTATTGATTTTCTCATGGGATTATAAGCTATCGTACAATTTTTCAGTGGCCTTTTTGAGATCAGCACTTGGTAGAAACTGATCTGCTAAAGTAAGTATGGCATTCATATTATCACGCAATCTATCTGATTCAATATCACCTGGTCTGATAGCTGTCTGCAATAAATGTAGTGCCATATCCGCCAGAAGCATACGCTGTTTTTCCAACCACTCCATATCGCCTATTTTGGCGGGATTATTCAAATAACTAGTTTCAACTTGACTATGCAACTTCCAACTAGTATCCAATATTTTTAATTTCTGCTCTTTATTCATCTTTTCTAAATCATAGGTTTATTAAAATAAGTTGCCTCTTCAAAATCTCGGATGTTCATGGATAGAATCTGAACTTCCGGAAACATTTGCTTTAATTTGGTTACCAATGTTTTTGATAACATAGACTTTTGATGTACCGTTCTCCCTTCCATAATATTGGCGAATATGTGAACAAAATCATTCTTAGTGTTCCCTATATTGTAATACTTAAATGGATTGATCCTCACCTTTATGTCTCCAGGGTCAAAAAGTTCTGTAGACTCGGCGGCATCATATACATTTTGCATAATCTCCTGAGGTGACTTTAATGAAATAATGTTTTCCGAACAATCTATAATAAAATGTGGCATAGGTTTAAATTTTTGAATTATTCTTTTTAGTTTTTATCTCCTGTCTGCTTTAAGATATATTTATTTTACTAAAGCAGATAGTTGCTGGTCCAACCTATAGGATTGTTTTCAACCGATATTAATTGTTGATATCTACTCTATGTGAACCTCCGTGATTTCATAAAGAAGGGGGATTCCAAACTCCTGTAGCTGCAGTTCCCTTTACATAGTCCGAGAAATCTTTTGGCTTTCTTCCCAATACTTTCTCTATATCATGGGTAATTTCTGCATTGTCTGCATTGCCCAGAACCTCCGTAAACAAGTACTCAATTAACCAAATAAAATTGGCAGGGACTCCCTGTTGTTTCATTACTTGGGTATAGGACGACAGGGCAATTGGCGTAAATACAATGTCCCTTCCAGTGGCTTCCGAAATTTCCTGGATCACTTCCTTAAAAGTAAGTTGTCTTGGACCCGTAAGTTGGTAAATCTGCCCATTGTGCTTTTCGTTCAACAAGGCAGCTACAGCCACATCGGCAATGTCATCCGTATCCACGTAGGGAACTTTAACATCTGCCTGTGGCAAGGCCACAAAGCCCTCCAAAATAGGTTCCAGGAAAAAACTTTCACTAAAATTTTGATTAAACCAACTGGCCCTAACAATAGTATAATCCAGTCCCGAGTGGATCACCACTTGTTCACAGAGTTCAGCTTCGCGCTCTCCTTTTCCAGATAATAGCACTACCTTTTTTACTCTAGATTGCTTGGCTTTCTTGATCAATTTTTCAATAGCTTCCAAAGCTCCCGGAACCGCTAGGTCTGGCTGAAAGGTGATATAAACCTTGTCTATCCCTTTCAAGCTCTCTGACCAGGTTTCTGGTTGTTCCCAATCAAAGGCCGGAGAAGCCGATCTGGAACCTATCCTCACCTTATGGCCCGCCTTAATTAATCTTTTTACTACTTTGCGGCCCGTCTTTCCAGTTCCGCCGATGACTAAAATATTGTTCTTGTTTTCCATTTTAATTTTAATTATTGTTTACGATTTAGAGACCTTTATTGAAAACTGTTCTTAGCGGCCTGTATTAATACCATTAGTAGTAAGAGAAAGGAAATAACCGAGGTGATGGTCCTTATAAGGTGCAAACGATTCCATTTTAGTTCGAAGCTTTCCCTCAATCTTCCCAATTCATTTTTGCTTGCCGTATTCAAATCGACTTTATCCAGCATCTCATTTAAAGGGACGTTCCCGAAAATAGTGACCAGCACTACCCCAAAGAAGTAGGTAGCCGTGGCCAAAACCAATAGCCACATAAGTGTAGCCGGACTTCCTTGGAACCAATACAAACTGATAAACCCGAGTATGGAAGGACCAAAGAACACCACAAAGAACAGGGGATTGATTATGGTTCGGTTCATTTGTTGAAAGGACATCAAATAGCCCTGGTCATCCAACCTTCCAATTCCGGGGGTAATGGCATTGGTCCAGGTGAAGCACAGTCCCGCCGATAGACCGGTCAATATTATCAATACGCTGATTAATATAGTTTCAAGTGTGATATCCATGGCCTTAATTCTTTAGTAGTTTAGTTTTGGGGTATATGCGGGCATACCAGTATAACACGGCTACCAATAAAAACTCGGCCGCTATGATCCAGAATCCCAAGGAGGTAAAAAAGCTAAAATGACTACCTCCTTTTGGGATTACGAAGAAGGGGACCGTGATTAAGGCATCCAATAAAACAGCAGTCAATAACATGGTTTGCCCCACCAGATATCCATGGGTTTGGAGGTCCTTTTTGTAATAGAAAGTGCATCCGAACCAGACCAAAGGTATCACCACAACAAACAATACAAGATTTGCCTGTGCCTCTCTATTTTCTGAAATGGGTAAATAATAAGAAACCGAGTAAAAAAGAATGGCAATAATCCAAATGACCATGCCGATAAGCAGTGCGCGTTTAATTTTCATGACTTTTATTTTTTAAAGTTACATGCCAAAATTATTGGAGTGCGCTCAGGACGGGTTGTCCCAAATGGAGTAAGATTTGTTCGAAAAGGAATTTACTTGATCTGACTAGGTCTATAGCCAAACTTTTTTTCAAAGGCGTTGGAAAATGAACTTAGACTATCATAGCCTACATGCCAGGCAGCTTCCTGTACCGTAGCATCCCGATTTCTGATCAACTTGTGAGCCAAGGTCAATCGTTCGTTTTGAAGGTATTTAAATACGGGAACGCCAAAATATGCCTTAAAGTCTTTTTTTAATTTAAAGGTGTTTAACCCTATTTGCTTGGAAAGTTCGTTTAGGGAAGGAGGGTTATCAATATTCTTCAATAAGATATCTTTGGCCTGATTAAGCTGGCCTCGTTCCTGGGTGCTTATTTTTTCCGTTTTCAAACTGGCCAATTGACCAAAAAAATGGGAAAGCAAAGTTGTTATCTGACTTCGGAAAAACATCATTTTGGTTTTTCCATTGTATTGAATGTTAAATAAACCTTCAACAATGGCTTGCATTTCCGGAGTCATGATAAAATGAGGTCCTTCCACATAATGATCCGAGGGGTTCACCAACTGCGTCAGCATTTCCCCGAATAATTCGCCTTCTTGATTGGGAAGTTTATCCAATACTTTTATGGAAGTGGCAATTACCAAGCACTCCAAAGGCTTGGAGGAGGAGACCGTATGTATAAATTCTACCTTGTCATCCGCATAAAACGAAAGCGCGAGACCTGTGGTATGATTGAACTCTTTAAGTTTATCCCCATATTTTACCTTTAAATCAACATTACCAGAGCCATAAAAGGCGACGGCTATCAAAGGTTCATCAAAAGTACATGAATCTATGGTGGCCTCATTTACTTTGGCTTCCTCTACCAAAATAATAAAGTCGTTTATATCTATTATATCCCTTGTCATATTGTTAATAGCGAATTTACAAAAATTTAGTTTTTGATTTTTCTACTGCTATTGACTTCCATTTCATGAAAAGAAATAAAAAAATCCAGCCACTTTTACAAGTAGCCGGATTTTAATCGGGGGAACAATAAAAATTAATCAACCTGTAGGTTCATCAACTCAAAAAAACTATTTATTTAAATAACTGCTCACTGCTGTGGCACGGGCGCCAACGTGACTATTCAACTGGTTTATGGCAGCCTGAAAATCCGAACTTGAACTTAGAAATGTATAACCGGAAACTTCAAGGTTCGCATAAGGTTCTACCAATGTCTCATAGGTTGCATATTTTGCTTGCATGGTACCAACACTAAAGGCATTATCCACCACTTCCTGTAGATAAGCATCGTACTGTACCCTATAGGCTGCATCTTCATATAGATAGCCGATCAATGGCCATTCCGTAACATTTAAGTCAGAGAAATCCAAAGCTAAAGACCCTTCTCTATTACCCTCTTGCAAAGCCTCATTATTATCCCAAGGAATCCATGATAATTTTTCCGTATCGGGATTATTGTACAGATAATAATTATGCGTCATTCTTCCGTAAGTATCCCAATTTTGGATTACCGTATTTACCGCCAAATATTTTAAGAAGGTATCGGTATCAAAAACAGCCTCTAAATTGGCACGCCATGTTTCAGGATTCGTTGTTCTGTCCGCTGCATGCAAAGCAGCGAAAACACTCTCTACATCCGAATAATCGGCCTCATCTTCATTGGTCTTCTTTACAAATACATCTTCGGTAAATGTGCCTTCGGCAAAACTGGCTCCGTCACCATCAGGCTTGTACAGATTACCATCATTATCCGAAAACTGGGTGTCGATCACCGTGTCATCAACTTCTTCAACCAAAGTATACACTCCAAAATATTGGGGTCCATCGCCATGATCCACATAAACGGTATAAAATGCCGCGTGCGAACTTGCTACACCGGCATCTCTAAAGATATCCGTAGCCACCTTTTCCCGCAACATGGATTTGTCATTGTAGTTGTTTTTTAAACTCAATTTCTTAAAACCATAAAAGCGCTGATTGTCTATTTGGGGGTATTGATCCTCAAATTCATCAAAATCCAACTTAAAGGATAGCTTTAAGATGCCTCCCGACCAGCTGGACTGTAAACTTGAGTTGCCTTTAAAGCGCACTCCTACCCTGTACCATTCCTTTCCATTATACAACACTTCCCCCGGCACAAAAATAGGGTCCTCATCAACCTCTACCAATCCTCCACCGCCTGGACCTCCACCACTAGGGACTCCACTCCCACCAAATGCACCGTAAAGTGAGGTCATATCATCCAACATACTCTGCCACCGTTCTTCTGTAATTACAATATCCAATCGCTTCACAGCATCATCTTCAAATACTTCATCAAAATTAGGGTCGGCCGATTTACTATGGGTATCATCCGTCCAATCAGAAGCTTCAAAATCCGTATCCCCATAGGTTTCAACATACGCCTCGCTGTCTATTACTTCTAATTCATCACCCGTTGTTTCTGCAACATCGTCAGAACAGGAAAACACAAATAATAGTTGCATTGCTAAAAAAAACAGTATGCTTACTTTTTTCATTATAAAATTCATTTTAGGTTATTATTACCCTACAAAGATGTGGATTGGAACAACATGAATTTTAAGGAATCAGTGAATGGCCTATTCTTTTAAGTGAAACACAAGGAATATCCAAAGAGTAAAATTTGAGGGCCGTTATTGGTTGTCTTCACAAGGCTATATCCATATTAAAAATAATTACTCTCAATATTTTTTTAAATAAAGTTAATTACTACAACCAGGTAACTATATCTTCTTTATTCCTTCTCGATTTGGCAAAGGCTGGTTCTTCCTTTCTGTAACCAAATGCCGCCATATACGACAAACCATATTTGTCCGTATCCACGCCAAATTTTTCCCGTAACAGCGCTTCTGCTTTTTCTTGGTGAAAACCTTCAATTGGACAACTGTCTATACCGATCAATGCCGCTGATGTCATCATATTCCCCAAAGCGATGTAGGTCTGCTTAGAGGCCCAATCGAACAACTTTTTATCATTATCGAGATTAAAATCGCGCTCCTGGAATTCCCTATAAAATTTGGAATACATTTCTATTACATCCGCTGGTAATTGCTTTACATCCTTCATCATGGACATAATATATTCCGAATCCCATTTGGTCATGGGTGCCTTCATACTCAACCCCAATACAAAGTGACTTGCAGTATCCAATTTTACCGGTGCACCCCAAGCCACTGGTTTTAAAGCTTCCCTTAGTTCCTTATCCTGGACCACTATAAAATGCCATGGTTCAAAACCAAAAGAACTGGGAGATAAATGTGCCGTTTCCAAAATGAAATTTATATCGGCATCCGATACTTTTTTAGTGGCATCGAATTCTTTGGTTGCGTGTCTAAATTGAAAAGCGTTGATAATGTCTTTTTTAGAAATGTTTGGAGTAAGCATTTTTTATATTTTTTGTTTCAGATTAATTTCTGTTGCAAAGTTAATGGGGCACAACTGCTAATTTGTGGTATAAAAAATGGGTATTTATGTATTTTTAAAGGTTAATGGACCAGATAATTGATGTGTTAATGCTATTTTACTTAATTTTACTTAAAAATAAGCCTTAAATGCAAGTATTGGAGACCTATAAACCTTTTGAAATACAAGAACTGGAATTATCGGAATGGAAACAGCGCCCGGTCAAAAACAACTTCTTTGAATTGGTTTTAATAAAAGAAGGAGAAGGTACGCAGTGTATCAACTATAATGAGGTTGCCTATTCTAGAGGCAGCATCTTTCTACTGCCTCCTCTAAAATGTCATTCTTTTACTATTGAACAACCCACCAAGTTCGTCTTTTTAAAGTTTACGGATTCATTTTTTAAGAATATCAATGGATTGTCCATTGATAGAAACGAATGGTTTAAGGAAGCCTCCTATATACTTTCCAATTACAATCAGTTACCGGGCGATATAATAAAAAGTGATTTAGATCGGCACCATTTGGAAAGTTTGATTTCCATGATTCTGCTCGAATCCAGGAACTATGGCCAAGAGTCGGTAAACTTGATTACCAGTTTAATGACCAGCATTTTGGAGATACTGATCAGGAACATTAAAAGGACCAGTTATTTTGATTTTCCCAAAAAGAATTTTGACGAAAGAATTACAAAGATGCTTATCTATATAAACGAGAATATTGACAAGTCCGAGCTATTGAAGGTAGAAAACCTGGCCGATGTTTTTATGATGTCTACGACCTACGTTAGTGAATATTTTAAAAAACAAGTGAATATGCCTTTGCGGGAATACATAATCAAGGCTAAATTGAAATTGGTAGAAATTCGTTTACTAAACTCCGATTTCACGCTTACTGAAATTGCCGATGAATTAGGATTTACAGATGTTAGCCATCTATCAAAGACCTTTAAAAAATATGCAGGCACCTCCATACGCGAATTTAAAAACAACGGAGAATATAGGCTATTAACACGAAATGCCTGTACTGCATAACCCTCTAAATTTGTTCTTATACATTCTCATGGCCAAAACTTCTTATTCAATACCAAATGGTATTGTTATTAAAAATGTTATCGCCCATTTAATCCAAAAGCACCGTAGCCAGACTCCACTTGCTTGCCAAATCAGCCTCCTCCGGAGCTTTTAAAAGCGAATAAAAAGCAGTACCCGCATTATTGAAAAAGCCAAAATGTGCTTCCGAATCATAAATTGAGCCATCTCCGGTGCCATCGGGAACCAAATATCCTGGCAACAAAATAGTCCCTATATTTCCATGATACTCCGCATCAAATATGTTGATGATATTGGACGGCACTTCCTGATAAATGGTACCAGTTTCCATTACAGCGCAAATTTTATTGGCAACTGTATGGATATCCAAGGTAGATATTTTCTGATTTCCCATTAATTGTCCATTATAACGAATATCAGTAGCTTGGTCCTCAGACAATTTAAATATATTTCTGCTTCTCGAAAACAATTTATCACCAGCATCAGACATCCAAATATCACCATCAAAGGAATAATCTCCGTGATAGGGTGAATCGTACAAATAATGCGCGGTCCCAGCATTAATATCATATTTCTCTACATCGGAGGGAGAAACACCGTTATCCGATCCGTAAATAAAATTGCCCGAAGGGTGCAACTTGGCCTTGGTGCCTTCACGTATCTGATTGCCTGTAGAGATGGTCTCAGTTCCATTGGTCATATCTACGCAATGGATCCTTTGCCACTGTCCCGACCTAGGAAAAGCATAAGCCCAATTATTTGGGGCCAAAACGATGTCGAAAACATCTGTGGCAACATCAAAAATATTAAGCAATTGCATTGTGTTTAAATCAATATAGGAAACTCGGGCATCGTGTCCCACTACGGCAAAATTTCCATCCTGGCTTACCGATAGACAGGTGGGAGTTATGTTCAATTGTAGAGTTTCCATGCTCTGGTTCAAAGGGTCGATCTTACGAATTTCGTTGGGTCCTGTTGACACCACAATCATTTGGTCATTTATTCTATCGAACTCCGCATCCACTACTTCTCCACTGATCAACCATTTTTCTTCCTTATAATTTTTATAGGCAACCGGTATTTTAATGATTTGATTCCTATTGCTGATAATAGATAAATCAAGTTCATGGATGGTAGTGGGCAAGGAACTTCTGTCCAACACAGCATTGACCATAACGGAATCTCCCGGCGCTAAATTGGAATTTTGAGGGATAATAGAAAAATAGGATTCGGCTAAAGTAGCACTCCAATCCAGCACGACATTACCTTCATTTTTTACATAAAAGCTCTTTTCATCTTCGAAATATCCAAAACTCAGACTACTCTCAGACAAGCTCATAGAGGCCTTTTCTCCAATGCGTAATATCACATTTGCTTCTGCCTCCAGGCCATTAGAAGTTAATTTAATAATTCCATCGTATTCACCTGGACCTAACCCTTCAGTAATAGGGCTTATATACAACGATACGGCTTCTCCCTTAAAAGTTCCCGAAAGCGAATTGATAAAAATCCAATCCGGTTTAGATGAAATTTCCCAGGGCGTTTCCCTGGATGGGACAATTGATAAAGTTAAAGTACCACTACTGTTTTCAGAAAGGGTCAGTGATTTAGGGGAAAGTAAAATTGCAGATTCAACTTCCATATTCTCGTTACTGTCTGAGCTACAGCCGGAAATAATCACCATAAAATAGAATAGGAAAAATATGGCACCAAGACTACCTTTTAAAGTATTCATTCTTAGATCTAAAGTTTAAATTGGTGGTGAATATTTGTGGTTTATCAGCATCAAATTTAAATTTTTCCTTGAGATATTTAACACACTGACAAAAATATTTTCTTATTATTTAAATGCCATCAAATTAACTTAAAAAATATATGCCTACGCTTATTTTAAGCCCAATACTTAAAGCTTTACTTTAAGTATTTTTGTATATATTAGACATTTTATTGAGGATTCTTCACCTTAAAGGACCCAATGATCAAAAACAATAAAAAAGCTAAGGTGATATAACTTATATACTTATACGACCCCAAGGAGGTAAAACAATAACTAAATAAGCTAGGCGCAATGGCGCTGGCTATAACTAATACGCTCATCACTTTTCCTGTAATGGAACCTAAATACTTTCTGCCGAAAAAACTTGGCCATGTAACTGCATTGATTACGGCAAATAAGCCACCCATGGTCCCTAGCCCCCCGACCAATAAATAAACCCCTACAGGATTGGAGAGAAACAATAATCCCAATGAGGCCACTACCCCACCTGCCAACATAATGAATAAGTAGATCTTATGCTGGATATAATCACTTAAAATATTACACAGGGTTGACACGAAAATCGCTATAATAGACATTGGTAAAAAAATAGCGATGGCCTCGGCCTTTGTATAATCCTGACTGCCAAAAATGGAAACGATATGAAATGTAAATCCCGTTACATAAAAACTATTGAAGGCCAATACCAATCCAAACATCCAAAAGGCCCGAGTTTTTTTAGCTTCTTTTAAGGTGAAATCGGTTTCCATTTCCTCCTTTTCTTGGTCCACTGCGTTCCTGTCATATCCATCCGGAAGCAAATTAAAATCTTCTGGCCTATTTCTATATAATTGTAAAATACAGATGCAAAAAATAAAAAGACACATAGCCATTATTTGCCAACTGCTTGCCCAGCCATAGTCGTCTATAAGACTATTTAACAAAATAGGTGCACTGGAAAAACCCAATGACACGGTAATACTGCTTATGGAATTAATTTTGCCCCTATTTTTTTTGAACCACATCATAATCATGTTCCTTGAGGCCATAGTCAATACCCCCTGACCACTAAATCTTATTAAAAAAAATAAAAGGGTAATCAATAAGAACGGAATCAACCAAGAATCGAAATTAAAAAGGGCCTTTAAGGCCCCACTAATTTCAACAGAAACAGAAAATATTAAGAGAGACGCTCCAAGAAGCAGGGTTGCAAAGAAAGCCACATATCTGGCTCCATAAGCATCGAACCAAATGCCCGCCCTTGCCACCAGGGCGGAGCTTAACAAAGTACCGATCATATACGCATTGCTAAACTCATTTCTCGTTAATCCCAAGGCATCTTTTACAGGATCTGTAAAGACCGAGACACCCATGGTTTGTCCCGGTATACTCGCTAAAATGCCCAAACTGCCAATAAAAAGCACTACATAACCATAGAAAAAAGGAAACTCTTGGGGCTTTATTAAGGTTATTCTATTTTGATCTTGCATGTGCGTGAAAAATCTGCAAAGGTAACCTATTATAAAGATCTCCTTTTTGGCAGCCATAAAACACTTGAATCCAATTCTTGGTAGACCTAGCGAAAATGGATACAGTCCAAGGCTGAAATCGGTTTAAAGCGCTTATTGACTGGGCAGGCCAACGTATTCTTCGCTGTAATAAAATTAATATAGGTGGCTTATTTATGACAAATCATTTCTTCAACTGTTGGTGGCATAACTTCCTTTTAGTTATTTTTAGGACAAACAAATACAATCACTATGGGTTCTAGAAGAGATTTTTTTGGAAAATTGACCGTTTCTGCCATCGGTTTACCAATTTTATATAGTCCAGCACAGCTGTTTGCAGCATCCAACGAGCCTTATGAGGGACCCATTTTAAAAGTTGCCATAATGGGCCTTGGAGGTTACGGTACTCGAGTTGCCAAAGCCATGGAATCTTGCAAGAGGGCCAAGTTGGTTGGACTTATAAGTGGAACCCCATCCAAAGTTGTAGATTGGCGCTCCAAGTATGACATTCCCAAAAAGAATTGTTATAACTACGATAATTTTGATCAAATCAAAAACAACCCCGATATAGATGCCGTTTATGTTATAACACCAAACGGATTACACAAAGATCAAGTGATTAGGGTAGCCAAGACGGGAAAACATGTAATCTGTGAAAAACCTATGGGCATCAATGCCCAAGAAGGTCAGGAAATGGTAGATGCCTGTAAAGCGGCAAATGTGAAATTATTGGTGGGTTATCGTATGCATTATGAGCCCAAAACAGTGGAAGTAATTAGGATGCGTATGGCTGGGGAATTTGGAAAGCTCAAATTCTTTCAAGGACTATCCGGATTTACCATTGGTGACCCCACCCAATGGCGATTGAATAAAAAACTGGCCGGTGGAGGTGCAATGATGGATATTGGTATCTATTCCATTAATGGAGCCCGGTATATGCTAGGTGAGGAACCAATTTGGGTTACGGCCCAGGAAACCAAAACAGATCCCGTAAAATTTAAGGAAGGTGTGGATGAAACCATACAATTTCAAATGGGATTTCCAAGTGGTGCTACGGCCTCATGCCTATCTACCTATGCCATGAGCCATTTGGACCGTTTTTTTCTAAATGGGGAAAAGGGTTATGCAGAAATGCAACCCTCCTCAGGATATGGTCCCATTAAAGGCAGGACACATAAGGGCGAATTGACACAGCCACATATAACCCACCAGACCCTTCAGATGGATGGAATGGCCCAACTAATTTTTGAAGGGGTACAACCTATTGTTCCCGTTGACGGTGAGGAAGGTCTTAAGGACCTGAAGATTATCGACGCCATTTACAAAGCAGTAAAAACAGGGCAGAGAATTGATTTATAACACTTTACGCAACTGCATTAAATTCAATAATTTAAAGTTTATCTAGAACCCTGCCTAATCTACTTCGGCAATTAAATAGACTATTACCGGAACATCCAATGGCGATTGATAAATACCAATTGCCGATCGGGTGTGGATACCCCTTTTCCCAAACACTTGGTTCAATACGTCCGAAGCACCGTCCAAAACATCGGAGTGTTCCTTAAACCCTTCTGCAGCCTGAATATGGCAATCCAAGCGGATAATTTTTTTAACTCGTTCAAGATCTTTAACCGCATCTTTTAATTGCGCAATGGCATTGATGGCACAAATACGGGCACAATCATATCCCTGTTCAATATCCAGGTCGCTCCCTACCCTACCGGTATATGCCAATACACCAAATTCTCCATCCTTCCAAGGTAATTGACCAGAGGTGTAGAGGATCTTATTACTAATTGTCCAAGAAACATAATTCCCTACCCCTCTTGGGGCTATTTTGGGAACCACTATACCTAAACTTTCTAATTTTTCTTCAATGGTCATTTGCCTGGGATATTAACTAATAAAGGATTACCGTTTTACCTATAGATTTTCCGGATTCTTGCATTTCATGCGCGTACTTGAGGTTTTCCACCGTAAATCCATATAGTGTAGTGTTCAAGGTGGATTTTAAAATTCCCTCGTCCAACAAATGGGCCACATGATTTAAAATATCGTGCTGCCTCTCTATGTCCTCCGTTGTATACATGGAACGAGTATACATTAACTCCCACGAAAAGGTAACGCTCTTATTTTTTAGCAAATTCAGATTCAAAGGTTTACTACTACCCGTAATAGAAACAATATGTCCCTGTGGTTTAATAATATCTGTAGCCATTTCCCAATACCCTTCCAAATCCACAAAATCCAAAATATAATCTACTTGGCTATACCCTAATTTTTCCAATTCCTCTTTTAGGTTATGATGATTTACTACGAAATCCGCCCCTAAATCTGTACACCATTTAATGGAGTCTTCACGGGAAGCCGTAGCAATTACCGTAAGATTGGCCAACTTCTTGGCCAACTGTATAGCAATAGAGCCTACCCCACCAGCTCCTGCCAAGATCAAGACGGATTTTCCCTTGTCTTTCTCCGCGTCTATTCCAATACGATCAAACAAGGCCTCATAGGCTGTTAAGCTTGTTAGTGGCATTGCGGCCGCTTCGGCTATACTTAGGTTTTTAGGTTTGTGACCAACAATACGCTCGTCTATCAATTGGTATTCTGCATTGCTACCACTCCTGGTTATGTCCCCAGCATAGTAAACCTGATCTCCAACATTAAATTTTGAAGTGGTGTCGCCTACCGCCTCCACGATTCCCACTGCATCCCATCCAATAATTTTCGGGGTCTCCAATACCGTATCCTTTGCAGCATTTTGCCTTATTTTAAAATCTACCGGGTTTACGGAAATTGCTTCAATTTTAACCAGTAGGTCGTATCCAGTGGGCGTTGGTATTTCCGTTTCGAACGCTATAAAACTATCTTTTTCAGAAATGGGTAGTGATCGTTTAAATCCTATTGCTTTCATTGTTTTTCGTTTATATTGTTTTACTATCGCTCTTAATTATACTTCAAAGGTAGCTGTATACCTCTTTACCATTATTGTAAATATTGGGTATTTTATGCACTTTTAAAGGTTTGTGCTACATAAATATAGTTGAAATGACCCTAATATATGATTTCATCAAAAAATAACCGATATGAATGGTCATAAACTCTTGACAAGAAAATTTGCAAATATAAATTGCCAACAATAAGTCCTTAGTTTGCTTCAGCAGTCGGTAACAAATAAAAGGTATTAAACCTCATGGCAAGCCCTGAACCCAATAATAGGAATCGACCCAAGGGTCGAGGTATTGAACCTAGATCCCGCCTTTTTCGGCGGGATTAGTTCAACTTTCAATTTTCAGTGCGTCTTACTGACTTCTCAAAATTGAGTTTCACTAATAAAATTTTGACAGTCTCGGGGTGTTTTTAAGAGTTATTAGACTGAAAATAGGATTTATATGACCTTAACCTGAGTTTTAGATTAAAAACTTCTTTATATTTATAGTATGCAATCAATACTATTTTAAAATGAACGATTTAAGAAAAGTATTAGGCCAGATTACACAGCTTACCTCCAATATCGAGAGCAATTACCCCGAATTATATCGTTCTCTGGATGAAAACCCTTTGACAATTTCTGCAAAAAACCATCCGCATGTAGACAAGGAAGCTTTGCAGGATTATTTGGAGAGTTTAAAGCAATTATTAAAACATCATATGGAGACCCATAAAAAAAATGGGTGATGCAGGTCAAAAATAAAGCATATGGGAGAAATAGCTACATCGGAAAGACAGATTACCTTGTATTACAGTTCCAAATCCACAAGGGCCAAGCAAACCTTGGCATATGCGAAGGCTAAGGGCCTACCTATACATGAAATAGACATCTTAAAAGTCGCCCTAACGGGAACCCAAATAGTAGAACTGGCGGACAAATTAAAGATTGAGGTGAAGGACTTGGTAAATCAGGAACATCCATCCTATAAGGCACAATTTGATCCTCATGAGTTTTCTACCGACGACTGGATCAAAATGATAAGGCACAACCCTGAAATTATGAAGCAGCCCATTGCACTACGTGGTAAAATGACCATTTTAATTGAAACTCCTACCGATATTATTAACATATAATTAGGTCCAGAGCCGGTTGGCCGTAAACAATAATCAATATTAACAAAGATTTAATATGTGTGGCTTCCGCTATGCCGGTTGTTCTATGCAGCTTACAGAAATTGAGCATTATCGAAACCTATTTATAATTGAACAATATTACCGGGATCTGCTGACTCATGCAATGCGGCGTACCCAAGCCCCTTATTTTATGATCACTGACACTTATATAATTTACTTATCCGGAAATCTTGTCAATAGTGGGTTCTATACTGCCTAATTATAGCTTAAGCACTTAAAATACGTTTCAGCTGGAATGCCTAGCCCTACAAAAGTTCTCTACAGAAATAACCATTGGAATTTAAGACGATTTCTACGTGGGAGGTAATATCGTCAATGGTTTCTATACGGAGTATATTATCACAATCCTCAAAATCAAAATCTATCTTTAAAATCTCCTTAAATAGGTCTAAAAATTGTCTTACCCGGGACTCCTGCTCCTGACTTATATCTGTCTTAAAAACTGTAATCATGGTTATTCAGATTTTTTCCACCATTCAGAGGTGCGTACATTCAATTTATCAATATTTATGGGTTCCCCAATTCTTGGTGTTATCAAATCCAGATTGAGTTCCTTAGCTTTTTTGGAAAGGCGTTCAACAGGTTCTGTCCAGGGATGCATTGCCAATTTAAAGGCTCCCCAATGTATGGGCATTATCTGCTTTGCCCTTACATCCAATCCTGCCTGGGCTGTTTCTTCTGGAAACATATGAATATCGGGCCACATCTCATTGTACTGCCCACATTCTATCATGGCAAGATCGAAAGGACCAAATTTATCTCCAATCTCCTTAAAATGTGGGCCATAACCACTGTCTCCACTAAAGAAAATATTATCGGTTTCTGATTGTACTATCCAAGAACTCCATAAAGTATTTGCTCTATCGGACAATCCCCTTCCGGAAAAATGCTGGGCCGGGGTACATCTGAATACTAAACCCTCATGGTTAACTTCCTGCCACCAATCCAATTCTACAATACGTCCTTTTTCCACTCCCCATTTTTGTAGGTGGACACCAACACCCAAGGGGGTGTAAAACATATTCACTTTCTCTTTTAATTTCTGAATGGTGCCGTAGTCCAAGTGATCGTAATGATCGTGGGAAATAATCACGGCATCTATTACCGGAAGTTTTTCTACAGCGATCGGTAGCTCCCTACTAAATCTGTTACTTCCCAACATGGGGTGCGGTGCAGGCACCTTACCGAACATGGGGTCGATCAAAATTGTTTTGTTGTTCGTTTGCAACAGGAAAGCAGAATGACCAAACCAGATAAGCCGAGTGCTGTCTTTAAATTTAACAATATCCAACGAATCCAAATTGTCCACTGGAATATTCATTTTGGGTTTTGTAAGTGGTGAAGACCCAAAGTAGCCCGCCAAACTTTTACCCATATCGCGCATACTCATATCCAGTTTTACGTGTTCCCTGTTGACAAACTTTCCATCCTTATAATTGGGTGATTTAATGTAGATTTTTTTTTGCTCCATGGTGGGAGTACCACCAAACTCAGGGCTTAAATACAAAAATAGAACCCCGATCACAATCACCATGAAAAGTCCACTGCCAATAATTATACTCATTTTCTTTATTGTATTTCTAAATTGATTCATAGTTTTTGCCACCAATATGCCACTAATTGCTCTATTATCGAATATTAATTCTGTTATGATCCAAAAAAAACTAACTTTTAATGGCGTCCCAAACCGTGGAGAACATCAAGTCTATATCTTTCTTACTCAATTCCAATTTATTATCCATAATTAGTTTTACGGTCTCCCCCATTATGGCCCCGATAACGGCAAAGTGAATATGGTTATCAATATTCTTTAGCAGACCTTCCTTTTTCCCCAAGTCAATTAATTCCATGGCCAACTTACTTTTGTTTGCCTTAACGGATACAGGTACTTTATCGTAATAAGGAGATTTCTTTAACTGATCCAAGAAACTCATTTCCTTTCTATGGTTGATACTGAAATTGATCCAAAATAACCACAGTGTTCTTAGTTTTAGCTTATAGGGTAAATTCTGTGATATCTCCTGTTCGCTTCTTTGGGTTTCCCTGGCGATTAAATCCGTGGCAATAGACACAACTAAATCCTCTTTATTCTTATAATAAACATATAAGGTGGAAACAGATAGGCCAACCCGCTTGGCCAGGTCCGCCATTTTAATTCCGGCGAAGCCCCGTTCAAAAACCACTTCTAAAGTGTTTTCTACTATGGCCAATTGTTTTATTTCATCCTTTACTCTCACGCTGCAAATATAAACAATATAATCGAATAAATATTCGTTTATATTACTGTTAATTACATATCACCAACTTGTCCCGGGCAGATCACCTTGGCTAGCAGTCAATAGCGGACAAACTTAACCGTCGTTTTTTAAATAAGAAAAAGTCCAAAGGGCTTTCACTTAATTCTTTAATCAAGGCTTAATTGGTTGCTTAAATTTTCAAGCTTAAAGGTCTTATGCCTCTTGAAGCTGTTTTTTAGACTGTCTATAAGTGTATTTAGGATAGATCATACGTTTGGCAAAACGATTAACCGTATTGGAGTTGACCATCTTGATATAAACTTGTTTGGTAACGCCAAAATACTCGTAAGTAGATCCGTCCATAAAGGTAATTTCCAACAAAAGACCTTTGTGATGGTAATCTGCAATACCGGAATTATTAATAGTTTCGGTATATGCCTCTAGATTTGCTGCTTTGGTTTCAGGAGCTATACTCACTAAAAAATGGTAGCCGTCTATAATCCTGCGACCATTTACTTCCGCTTCCCCACGTTTGTTATCTCCTTCTTGAAATTTATCCGGGTGCCATTCCTTTACCAAGTCGCGGTAACTTTTCTTCAGCAACTTTAGATCGATTTCCTTTTCTATTCCAAATAATTTCTTGTACTCATTTATACGCTTCATACACCAGTTTTTTACAGGGCGCGAAACTACGCCTTATTTCTTAAAATTCGTTGTTTTATAAACATAAAAAAGCCCATCATAACTGATGGGCCTTTTCATTAAACATGGAAGTATATATTATATAACTTGTACGTTTACTGCGTTTAATCCTTTGTTACCTTCTTTAAGATCAAAAGATACTTCATCGCCTTCGCGAATTTCATCGATTAATCCAGAGATGTGTACAAAATGATCTTTTTCAACACCTTCTTCAGTGATAAAACCAAAACCTTTAGTGTCATTGAAAAATTTTACTGTTCCTTTACTACTCATTGTAATGTAATTAAATTTATTATAATATTATTTTGCAAATATCGTGCTAATAATTTAAAATACAGCTAATTAGTTCAATAATATTTACTGGGCCTATTTTCAGAGGCGAACAAGCTTGAATTTTCACGCATAATTTCTTAAATCTTAAAACCCTGTCCCAACTGCAATATACCTAGCTCTACTGCCATTCCTATCGATAAATATCATAGGTAAATTTGAAGATCTTAGCGGTTTAAATAAACGTCAATTCCCGCATAACAATTCCAAGTATTATTATCAACAATTCGTTAATATGTTAACATTGTGTCCCACTTACGCAAATATTTCCCCTATAAAACGTAACTTTCAAATAGATTTTCCAGTTCTTTTTTTGGATCATGGCATAGGCCCGAATGTGTTTCTGAACTTTGAATCATAGTGCTCCTGGAGGCAGTTAACCACCGAAATCTATCCGGTAAATCCAATTTCCCGATCGCACCTCCATATGGTGCTCCTTTACATACCAATGTCCAGGCCTTTAAATATTCATCTATGGCATTAATATCGATTTCGCTTGAGAAACATTTTAATTTTTTGGGATCTACTAAATATTTTACTTCCAAGAATTTCCTGCGCCTTGAAAAAAGTATCACCCCAATATTGAAGAATTCTGCACGCTCCACTTTAGGTACAAGTCTAATAATTGCGTATTCGTATTTGTCTTTATCTTGCATTTTCAGACTCTTTAGCTAATATATCGATCATAGCAAGTTTGGCGTTTATATATTCAATATAAGCCGCTCTAATTTCATCGGGATTTAAATCATCGGCCCCGTCCAACAACCATTCCTCTGGTATTAATCCAATGATCTCTTCAATTTTATCGGTATTGAGTGAACCTTTTATTACTAATGCCGCCTCTTTTAATTCTGTGGCAAACTCTAAAAGCACATGGTCCTTTATTAGTGGAAAGGTTCTGGTAAGATGATTTTTCCATGTTTCCCAATTATGGTGAAAATAAAAACTTGCGCCATTATCAATTACCCACAATTCATTATTCCAGTGCAACAAATTGGTGTTCTTTGCCGTCCTGTCTATATTACTCATAATGCTATCCAGTAGTACCACTTTAGATGCGATCAAGGCATCCACCTTGGAAACCAAAGGATCATAAGTAATGGCACTGGACAAAAAATGCAAGCCGAGGTTGAGGCCTACACTAAATTTGAGTAAGTCTTGAACTTCCTCATCCGGTTCTGTCTTGCTAAATGAATCATCTAGATTCATAAAAACCAATTCAGGCACCTTAAGTCCAATGGCCCGGGCCAGCTCGCCTCCAATAAGTTCAGCTATTAACGCCTTTTTTCCTTGTCCTGCCCCTCTGAATTTTAAAACATATAAAAATCCATCGTCGGCTTTTACAATCGCCGGCAGGGAACCACCTTCCCGTAATGGTTTTATATATTGAACAACATCAACCGTTCTTATATCAATTGCATTCATAGGCACGAAGATAAAAAAGTTAATCGTGTAAAATAGAATTTGTATTCCGGTAAATAGGTCTGTTTTTTTCAGATTGAAGTCAATTACTTCAGGGGAATCCCATAAGGCATCGGATGGAAACTACAGCTAATATTCCGCCCCAAGCATCTGTGCATTCAAATCTCACTTATTGAGTAAATTCAAACTGTAATTTGGCGGGATATGATTACCAACCAATTGGAAAGTAATCCTTCAGGAATTTACCTGACCAATGTTTTCCGGTATTAATTCCATCAATTAAAGGATCCAACACCCTAGCAGCACCATCCACAATATCCAAGGGCGGTTGAAAATCATAGACTTCCTGTTTCATTTTAGATAGTTCAGCTGGGTCTTCATCCGTAACCCATCCGGTGTCCACGGCATTCATAAATATTCCTGCTTTGGCCAATTCCCCTGAAGCGGTATGAGTAAGCATATTTAAAGCGGCCTTGGCCATATTGGTATGTGGGTGGCGTGATTCCTTAAAAGAACGATGAAACTTCCCTTCCATTGCCGAAACATTAATGATATGTTTTTGTCCTGTGTTCTCCTTCTTCATTAATTCCGCCAAACGGTTGCACAATACAAAAGGGGCAACAGCATTCACCAATTGTACTTCCAACATTTCGGTAGTTTCAATTTCTCCCAATTTAAGCCGCCAACTATTTGTTTTGCGTAAATCCACCTGTTGTAGATCGGCATCCAATTCCCCTGTGGGAAATACCTCTTTTGCCACCAAGACATTATCAAAACTATAGGGAATTTGGGATAATTTGGCCGAAGCCCTTATTCCAATTCCCGCTTCCGGTCCATGCCAGCTAACCGGCATATTCCGATTGGGGGATGCTCCAGAGGTTAACTCTTTTAATTCCTGTAAACAACTTGTATGATCGCTCAAAACTTTTTGTGCATCTGGAGGAAGTAATTTTATGGGGCTTTCTTCGTTGGACATCAAATGATGGTAAAAGCCAGCGGGCCGTCGTACAGTCTGGGCTGCATTATTGATTAGAATATCCAATCGTTCATATTGCCGCTCTATATAATTACAAAATATTTCCACACTTGGGATATGACGTAAATCCAGGCCATGTATTTTTAATCGATGCCCCCACTCCATAAAATCATCCTCCTTGGAAAAGCGCAATGCCGAATCAACAGGGAACCGGGTCGTAGCGATAACAGTGGCCCCGCCACGTAATAACATTAAAGTAATATGATAACCAATTTTTAATCTAGAGCCAGTTACAACGGCAACTTGCCCTTTTACATCAGCTGTTTGAAAACGCTTGGCATAGTTGAAATCACCACATTTTATGCACATAGTATCATAAAAATGATGCAATTCGCTAAACTCCGTTTTACAAACATAACAGTTCCTTGATACCTCCAGTTCCTGTTTTTTATGATCGATCAATTCTGCAGAAGGCAAAAGTTTAGGGGCTACAAATATGTGGGCCTCACGTGCATTTCTAATACCTGTTTCCTTACGGGCCTTTTTGTCCCTTGCAGCTTTTTTACGTTGGGCACTTTTCTTGCCGTCTTTTTTTCTTCTGGAAAATTCTTCCCTATTGGGTCTGGAAAATTGGCCCGATACCTTTATTAAGGCGGTTCTTTTTTCTTTTGGAATATCGAATATCTGATCTGTATGGTCCACTAATTGCTGCAAGAGTGCAATACAATTATCAATCTCCTCTGGAGTGATTGCAGCTTTATTCCCTTTTAGATCTTCTTTCATTTTTAAGGTATTCCAACGGATAAATATCTAGTTTTTACTCAAAAAAATTATAGAACCGTAATGCGAACTTTTTTCTTTTTTAAACGTGAATTGTTCAATTTTTCCACCAATTGATTGGCAATCGACAAAGGAACGGCAACAAAAGCGCAGTCCTGTTTCAATTCTATCTCCCCCAATTGATCCTTGTTGACATTCCCTTGTTTAAAAAACAGCCCAGCAATATCACCCTTGGAAATTTTGTCTTTTCTTCCTCCTGAAATAAACAAGGTTTCCCAAAACTGTTTCATAGGTGCCGCTTTTTTGGAGATATCCATATCGCCAGTATCCTTTATAAACTCAGGCAATCGCTCCTTTTCCCATTTTAACACGTAGGCAGTTCCTTTGGCATTTACCCGTGCCGTTCTCCCATTTCTATGGATAAATTCCTCCTCAGAATGTGGAAGTTCGTAATGAATTATATATTTTAACTCCGGGATATCTATTCCCCTCGCAGCCAAATCCGTGGCGATTAAAATTTGACTGGTTCCGTTTCTGAATTTAATAAGGGAGCGCTCCCTATCCTTTTGTTCCATTCCTCCGGAAAAGCAAGTGTGCCCAATTTTATTTTTCTCCAATAAAGAACTCACTTCCTCTATACTATCCCTGAAATTACAGAAAATGATTCCCGGCTGATTTCCCAAGTGTTGCAACAGCTCCAATAGTGTTGGCAATTTATCCTTCGCCGGCGATAACACGATCTTAATTGCTAATTTTGAACCAACTTCTTCCTCTAAATAATCGATTAGTACTGGTTGGTCCAATTTAACAAAACTTGGAATCTCAGCTCCCTGTGTAGCGGAAGTCAAAATCCTTTTGCTGATATTGGGCAGTTCACTGAGAATTCCCTCCATTTCTTCCTCAAAACCTATTTCCAGCGACTTGTCAAACTCATCCAATACTAAGGTTTTAATACTTTCCTTTGAGAACCGGTCACTATCAAAATGATCCAAAATACGCCCTGGTGTTCCTATTAAAATAGAAGGATTATGTTTAATTTCAATCTTATCCTTGGACATTGGGCGTCCGCCATAAACGGCATTTACCTTATAGCCAGTCCCCATATTTCTAACTACCTGTTCAATTTGTATGGCCAATTCACGCGTAGGTACCAATATCAGTGCCTGTACTTCGTCACTATTGGGATCTAGAGTGTCTATCAATGGCAACAAAAAAGCCAATGTTTTGCCTGTACCCGTTGGCGACAAAATAATGGTGTTGGTGTTTTTTCCAATTACGGCAATAGCTTCCTCCTGCATGGGGTTCAACTGATGGATATTTAGTTTTGCTAAAACATCCTCCTGGTCTTTAATGTTATTTGCCATGGCTATTTTTTTGATTTTTTCTTTTTAGGCGTTTCTACTTTTGGACCGTGACCGGTAGATTGCACCAAGTAATTCGCCAATATCTTATCTATAAGTTCCTCTTTGGTCAAATGATGGAAAACTGTTCTTATTTCTTCCCTAAACTCCTGTGAAATATTTCGATTGGGTTTGGTCTTGAATATTTTGTTAGCCCATATCAAGGCATTGTTTTCTTCTATACTTTGGGCATCCGCCTTTTTAAATTCCTTAAAATCTATTCCCAACTCCTTTTCAAAATCGGCTATATCCTCCACTTCCTCTTTTTGGATAACGCTTAATGAAAATCCCTCTGCCCCTGCCCTAGCGGTACGTCCACTTCTGTGGACATAGGTGTCATATGTATCCGGTAAATGATAGTTTACTACATAGGATATTTCTTTAACATCGATACCACGTGCTGCCAGATCCGTCGCCACCATTATGTCTATATTACCTTCCCTAAATTGTCCCATCACCCGATCTCTAATTCCCTGGGTTAAACTACCGTGGATTGCACCTGATCTAAATTTATTTATCGCCAAATTTTTCCCTAATTTATTGACCGCCGCTTTGGTCTTGCAAAAAATAATTCCCCTTTCGCCTTCCCTTGACTTTAAAAAGTGTAACAGCACTTCCAATTTCTCTATGGGTTCCACTACAACATACCTATGCTCTATACCCTGATGCCCTGCAGTAGCCATGTCCGCTTCTATCTGAACCACATGTTTGGACATATAATTCTGGATCAATTGCTTTAAGGCTCCCGGCATGGTGGCCGTAAACAATAATGTTCTTCTGGATTTTGGGATTTCTGAAATAATATTATCCAAGTCCACCTTTAAGGCAGTTACCATTTCATCGGCCTCATCCAAAACCAAATACTTGATATCTTTAATATTGATGGCATTCCGTTTTACCAAATCCACAAGTCGACCTGGTGTGGCTATGACGATATGGGTGGCTGTCTTTAAACGTTCAATTTGAGGTTTAATAGGGATTCCACCACATATGGAAGCAATGGAAATAGACGGACTATGGGTGGAAAAGGAAACCAGATTTGCATAAATCTGTTGTCCCAGTTCCCGCGTAGGCGCCAATATTACCAATTGTATATTGCCATTATTTGTATCAATCAATTGTAATAAGGGCAGCCCAAAAGCAGCTGTTTTACCGGTTCCTGTTTTCGCCAGAGCAACTACATCCTTGTTTTGCTCCAAAATCACAGGAATTACTTTCTTCTGAATATCAGTGGGCACTGATATTTGCTGGTCTATTAAACTTTGAAGTAGGTGTTCGTTAATTCCTAAATCAGAAAACTGCTTTGACATATAATAATTTTCGGCAAAGATAGCCACAGTTTTCTAGGGAATGTCAGTAATTGGTATATATTCCTATTTTTGAACAACCTATGTTCTTACGCCTATAATTAACGGAGACTCCTTAATTTATAATACATAAGAAATTGAGATTTAACTATCCATAATTCACCTCTTCTCTCAAAACCCTTCAAAATTAATTCTTTGTTAAAAAAAGAATGAACATTCATTTTAGTCTTATCTTTGCACCAGAATTATGTTATGGATGTCAACGATGTCCCCTAAATAAACCTAGTACATATAATGGCACAATTACAAAAAAGTATTGAAAAGCGAAATGCTTTGGTAAAGGCGACCATTCACCTAGTCAACAATAATGGATTTCACGCCACGCCAATGTCCAAAATTGCGAAAATGGCGAGTGTTTCCCCAGCTACAATTTATTTGTATTTCGACAATAAGCAGGATTTGGTAAATAAGGTATATATAGAGGTAAAGGCTGCCTTTACCGCTTATGCCTTCAAAAATTATAATACGGATATCCCTGTGGCTGAAGGTTTTGAGATAATTTGGAAACGCATTGCCGATTTTAAATTAAAAGAAGTGCAAGAAGCTATGTTCTTGGCCCAATGTGACAATACCCCCATGATCGATGAAGCTAGCAGACAAGAAGGCCTAAAACACCTTCAACCATTACTTGACCTATGGGAACGAGGCAAGCGAGAGGGTATTATAAAACCTTTGTCTCCCTACCTATTATATGCGTACTCTATAAATCCCCTTTCCTTTCTTATGGTGATGCAACAACGCGGTGTTTTTCAATTAAACCAAGATCATTTGGAGGACGCCTACCAGGCTGCTTGGGGCAGTATAAAAAAATAAAACTCAATAAACTAATAGCAAATTATGATTAAGACAATAATATTAAAACAAAGACCCATAGGAAAGCCTACCCTTTCAAATTTCGAACTTATAAAAGAGGAGACGGATTTAAATATTGAAAAAGGTGAAATACTTTTGGAGGCCACGTACATCTCCGTAGACCCTTATTTGAGAGGAAGGATGAGCGATGCCAAATCGTATGTAGCGCCCTTTGAATTGGGAAAGCCTATTACTTCTGGAATAATAGCAAAAGTAATCGCCTCCAAGAATGACAAATTTAACGAAGGTGATTTTGTTTCTGGAATGATGGATTGGAAAACCCAACAAATTTCAAAAGGTGAAGGACTAATAAAAGTAGACAGGGACAGAGCTCCGCTCAGTGCCTTTTTGGGTATTATGGGAATGACCGGCTTAACCGCCTATTGTGGGCTCACCCAAATTGGCAAACCCAAAGCCGGGGAGACCTTAGTGGTATCTGGAGCTGCTGGAGCCGTGGGTAGTATTGTTGGACAAATAGGAAAAATTTTGGGGCTATACGTTGTAGGTATTGCAGGTACAGATGAAAAAGTAGAAATGCTAACCGCAAAATTTGGATTTGACCATGCCATAAACTACAATACCACAGATGACATGAGAGCAGCCCTTAGAACAGCTTGTCCCGATGGTGTGGACGTTTATTTTGACAATGTGGGCGGCCCAATATCGGATGCAGTACTTTTTAATATTAACAAATTTGCCCGAATGATTATCTGCGGGGCCATATCCGTATACAACAATACTGAAGTGCCCAAGAGTGTCAGTGTTCAACCATTTTTGATAAAAAACAGTGCTCTAATGCAAGGTTTTATTGTGTCTAATTATGCAGAGAAATTCCCAGAAGCCATAAAACAATTATCAATTTGGTTGGCAGAAGGTAAATTAACATATACCGAGACCATTGTAGAAGGATTTGAAAATACCCCTCAAGCATTTTTGGATTTATTCGAAGGCAAAAATGAAGGCAAAATGATTGTAAAGGTCTAATTACTAGAGCTGATATTTGATTATTAATTAACATTAAAAAAGCAAAAACGAATGAATATATTATTTGTATTGACCTCTCATGATAAATTAGGGGACACTGGAAAGAAAACGGGGTTTTGGATCGAGGAATTCGCCAATCCATATTATACCCTTTTGGATAAAGGAGTGGACATAACATTGGCTACGCCAAAAGGTGGTGCTGCACCCATAGACCCCAGTAGCGACACTCCTGATGCCAGTACTAAAGATACCGAGCGATTTAAAAATGACGCTGTGGCCCAAAATAAAATAAAAAATACACTGTTATTGGCAGAAATTAATACCAACGATTATGATGCCGTATTTTACCCAGGAGGACACGGGCCTTTGTGGGACTTGGCAAACGATGCCACCTCGATTGGTCTAATTGAAACCTTTAATAAACAGCAGAAACCCATCGCTTTTGTATGTCACGCTCCCGCTGCCTTAAAAGGTGTTAAAAATGAAGATGGATCCCCCTTGGTAAAAGGTAAAAAAGTAACCGGATTTACAAATTCCGAAGAGGAAGCCGTCCAACTCACCTCCGTAGTTCCATTTTTAGTGGAAGATATGCTTAAAACAAATGGAGGTATCTACTCCAAAGAATCCGATTGGGCTCCTTATGCGGTGCAGGATGGTAATTTAATTACTGGACAAAATCCCGCATCCTCAGAATTGGTTGCCGAGAAATTATTGGCATCCCTCAATTAGAGAATCGACTTTAGTATATAAAAGCCGTATGACTGTTTATAGTTGTTCGGTTTTTTTTATCAACGGTTTGAGTTTTCTATTTATTTAAGTTAACTACCATTGATCTTGAATTATGTCATAAACTGAATCTCCAAGTCTTGCAAATCCAGTCTATCTTTTTACAATCATAAAAAAAGGTGGGCCATGAAACCCACCTTATTAACTTCATATAAAATATGCTTATTCTGCCACCAAAATAAAATCTTGGGAGGTCTTATTTCCCGCAACTATTTCTATACCGACAACTGTTTGCTTTTGGAAGGTTGGTAATTCTACCTCAACATCATAGCTTCCAGCCATTAAGCCCATAACCATATATTTTCCGTCAACATCCGTAAAAGTTGTTGTATTTAAGGTATCTCCTGCAAAAACCGCTACCTGTGCCCCTTCCAATGCAACTTCCTGAAGTGTTGTCACCATGCCGGCCAAGGTTCCAGCCGTGGACATATTGCAAGCTTTGATGACTGGTTTAAAATTAAAACCTGTTATATTCTCCAAATTACTGCCACCGCCCTTGGCCACAAAGGATTTGCTTACGTCGAAGTCCAACAATAAATCAGCACTTAGACCACCATTTACCACAAGACCAGGTTTGATGAAGATCTTAATTCCGGACTGTTCTCCGCTAGGTACTTTTAAATCAAATGTAGAGCCATCCGTAAGTACTACATTTACCCCTTTAACATATACCCTTACTAGGTCGTATGTGCCAACAGGTACATCAAGGTCGGCCAAATTCTTGGTAACTCCGTTCGTAAGATCCAATAGGTTTACCTCAATTTCTTCTTCCATTAATACCACAAAAGAAGACTTTTCTTCAGATTCCATCGAAGAATCCAAATTGTCATCAGCCTCTGAATTAATGTCCAAATCCCCTTTGAAACGGGCTTCTATCTTAAAAATGGTCACGTTTGCTTCCGCTACCAGATCATGGGGAAAAGGCGCATCAGTTAAATTGACGGAAAGCCGTCCATAATCATTGTTCTTATCATCATTGTCCGTACAAGAGATGAAAACCGTAAATACAACGAGCATTGCATATGTAAATAGTTTAAATTTCATAGTTATAATTTTTAATAATTAGCAATTGTTGGTATACCTCCACATTTGAAGGCTATATATAACAACCAAAGATGGGGTATACCCTACCACCATCTCAATTTTTTAGATTTTTTTCGATGAAATGCATTCGATTCTTAAACCTAAAGGGGTCAAAAACTAATTTGCTCTGATTTATAAGTTCTCAATTAATGGCTAAAGAAAAGGCCCCTGCTAAGGGGCCCTTCCAATTTAGAATTATAACTTATTAATTTCCTATATTATTGCAGACCCCTGGCTTTTAGCATAGGTTCAATTTTTGGATCGTTTCCTCTCCATTCCTTGTACATTTCTTCCAAGGGCAAGGTATTTCCACGGGAAAGAATCATATCCCGTAAACGTTGACCGTTTTCCCTAGTAAGTCCGCCATGTGTTTCAAACCAATTGTATGCATCATGGTGCAGCATTTCTGTCCACAAGTAGGAATAGTAACCTGCGGCATAGCCACTGCCAAAAATGTGTGCAAAATAAGTAGATCTATAACGTGGTGGGACGGCACAAACCACATCCAATTTAGTTTTATGCAAGGCCTCTTTTTCAAAGGTATTTGCATCCTCTATTTTGGTGTCCGATTCAATGGTATGCCATTGCATATCCAAGTTTGAAGCCGCCAAATTTTCGGTTAGGCTATAACCTTGATTAAATGTGCCCGATTTCTTTATCTTATCTATAAGCTCTTGTGGAATTTGTTCCGCGGTTTTGTAATGCAGGGCGTAGTTCTTCAGGATTTCCGGATACAAGGCCCAGTTTTCATTAAATTGGGAAGGAAACTCTACAAAGTCGCGCGCCACTGAGGTACCGGATAAAGATGGGTATTGTTGATCGGCAAAAAAGCCGTGCAGTGCATGTCCAAATTCATGGAACAGGGTCTCCACCTCATCGTATGTAAGCAGGGCCGGGTCCCCTGGGGTTGGTTTGGGGTAATTACAAACATTATAAATTACAGGTTTGTTATTGTACAATTTGGATTGGTTAACAAAGTTGCTCATCCAAGCCCCTCCCCGCTTACTGGGGCGGGAAAAGAAATCGCCATAGAACAACCCCAATTGATCTCCGTTCTCTTCAAAAAGCTCATAGACCAACACATCCTCATGGTAGGTAGGGATATCGGTCCTGACCAAATATGTAATTCCGTATAATTTTTCTGCAGCATAGAACACCCCTTTTTCCAGTACCGTCTTTAATTCAAAATAAGGTTTTATCTGATTTTCGTCCAAATCGTATTTTTCCTTGCGCACCATTTCGGCATAATAGTTCCAATCCCATGGGGCCATGATGAAATCCCCTCCCTTTTTCTGTATCATTAACTGAATTTCGACTGCCTCTTGTTGCGCTTTAGCAGTGGCGGCAGGAATAAGTCCGTTAAACAACTTATTCACATTCTCCGGCTTTTTGGCCATGGTGTTTTGCAGGCTCCATTCCGCATAATTAACAAAGCCCAACAAGGTTCCTTTTTTTGCTCTTAATTCAGCAATTTCTGTGATAATGGCCTTGGTATCATGAGTGGAACCATCTGTCCTGTACCAGGCAGCTTTAAATATTCGCTCACGTGATGCCCTTTTTTCAAGCGATTGCAACAAAGGTTGTTGAGTAGTATTCTGAAGTGGTAACTTCCAACCCTCATCTTCTTTATTTTTTAATGATTTCAACCCGGATTCAGATATTCCGGCTAGTTCGGATTTATCCTTGAACAATAAGGCTCCGGCATTATTGGCCTCCAAAAGCGTTTTATTGAAAGTATTGCTTAGGGTAGCCAAGCGCGAATTATAGGTTTTTAATGTTTCCTTGTCTTCTTCCGACAAGTTGGCTCCGGCTATTTCGAAATCTTCAAAATAATTTTCCAGTAATTTTAAGGATTCCGCATCCAAGTCCAAATTTTCTTTTTTACTGTGTAAGGTTCTTACACGCTGAAACAATTTTTCATTGAGATAAATGGCATCGCTAAGTTCCGAGAATTTAGGCGCCATTTCTTCTTGTACGGCCTGCAGGGTATCGTTGGTATGTGCCCCTGTTAGGGCCGAAAATACGTTTTGAACACGCTCTAAAAGACTACCGCTCATTTCCAGCGCCAGTATCGTATTTTCAAATGTTGCAGCTTCCGTACTACTTGCAATTTTTTCAATGATTTCTCTTTTTTCGTCCATTCCTTGCAATAATGCTTCTTTGAAATCTTCGTTTTTAATTTGGGTAAAATCGGGCACGCCATAAGGCAAGGTACTTACAGCGAGTAACGGATTATTATTGGAATTCATGGAATTATGGGGGGTTGGATTATCCTTGGTGTTGGAGTCCTTACATGCGGAAAACAAAACCGTTAATAATAACACAGAACAAACTTTTTTCATTCATTTATCAATTTAAAATTTGAGTGCAAAAGTAATGAAATAAGTAGAATCCGTGTTTCATGGCACTTTCAATAAATTCTTTTGGAATATAGACACCATCTCCCCAATTCCAAACATATAGCAATTGAAGCAGAGAATAAACACCCGTAAAAAAAACCTTATCGGAGGAATAAGGTTGTAATAAACTGTACGGTACTACAATTGTTATTCATCAAAATCGAAGGTCATTTTCTTCTTCTGATGTCCATCTGTCAAAGTAACTTTGTACTGTTTTTTAGTCAAATTGTCCTCGGAAAATACACATATATAACGATTCTTTTCCATTTTCCAACCTTCATTTCCATCAAATACCATTTTCCTTACCGGCATGGGCAATACGATATTTTCAAAATTTTCAAAGGCAGTCACAATAGACCCATCGGAGGTATAGGAGGCTATAATGTCCCCGTTGCTGGCTTTGAAAACAACTTCGAAAGTATGAATGTCCTTTTTATCGTATTCATTTAAAGAGGTTACATCAAAGTTGGCTGCTTTGTATTGTAATTCCTGAACCACTTCTGGAGTATATCCATCATTTACTTTCCGCAAATAATCAACATTAACTGGAGAAACCGTTATGGCATCCAAGGTTACAGCAGTAATTCCGTCATTGTCTTGCTGTGCAAAGACCATGCAGGCAAGACCTAAAAAAATCAATAGTGTTACAAATTGTCTCATGATAAGGTTGTTTAAATTATTATTGATTCATTGAAACCCTAAGATATAATTAGTTGTTAATCAACACATAACAATTATAAACACTTTCATTTCAACTTATTTTGGAATTGCTTAATAAATGTGCTAAAGCCTTACAGTTAGGTTGCCTTAAGGGAAAAAAGTGCAATAAAAGCATTTCAATCTATAGTGAGAAGGTAATGTACCTAGGGAGAATACTTTCCTTTACAAATTCAAGTACGTTGTAACTTAACTATTTAGGAGTTAAGAAAGGCTCCGGGCACAGAGCAAGGAAAAGTACTTCGATCGTGTATTACCAGGCTAAAATGGGCATTCTTGATGAATACGACTATGTCTACACCAGAATATTAGTTACATTATTCAAAGTTCGAATACTTAATACTAATTTCTTCTAGGAATACTCACTGCTATCATTCTAAAAGCCAATATTCGGTGCTAATCGGCCCACATAAATTTTTCGATATGAATAGAAACTTGTAGGCTATCATCCCTATGCCCTATAACCTTCGAACCTCTTATTCCCCGATTCATCTGCACATATTACTAGGTAGGTTTAAAATGAAAACTTTATCGAATCTTAATTTGGTAGTTGGGCAACATAAAAAAACCCTGTCTTTAGAACAAGGTTTTTGCAAATGGATCAATTTTTTATTCATCAAAGTTCAAAATCATTTTCTTCTTCTTGTTCCCGTCGGTTAAAGTGACTTTGTATTGCTTTTTGGTTAAATCGTCTTCGGAAAATATACATATATAACGGTTCTTCTCCATTTTCCATCCATCATTTCCATCAAATACCATTTTCCTTACCGGCAGAGGAAGTATAATATTGTCAAAATCTTCAAAAGCTTTTACAATTGAACCATCAGGTGTATAGGTGGCTATAATATCGCCATTACTGGCTTTGAAAATAACTTCGAAAGAACTAATGGCCTCTTTATCGTATTCAGATAATGAGCTTACATCAAAGTTGGCGACTCTGTATTGCAATTCCTGGACCACTTCCGAGGTCTGGCCATCGGTTACCTTTCTCAAATAATCAGCATTAGCTGATGAAACTGTAATAGCATCCAAGGCTACAGGGGTAATTCCGTCATTGTCTTCCTGAGCATAGACTATGCTGCAAAGACCTAAAAAAATCAAAAGTGTTACTAATTGTTTCATGATAAGGAGTTTAAACTATTATTAATTTATAGAAACCTTAAGTTATAATTAATTGTTAATCAACACATAACAACTATGTACACTTTCCTTACAATTCATTTTGGAAGTACTTAACAAATGTTTCAAAGCCTTACAACTATGTTGATTAAAAATGAAAATAGACTTATGCTCGCAATTGTATTAATCCGGAATAGTAAGTGGAGGCACGGGGAACTTCATTTTCTTATACAAATTCAAATACCTTGAATCCTGCCTATATGTTGCCAACAAAGGCTCGGCGCGCAACCAGGTCATTTCCACTTCGTGGTTATCATAGGATTTTTGAAGCCAATTGAATACTTCCTCCCTATTTTGTATATGACAGTAATAAAGTGCCATAAACCAGGCCGGACTACCAGACGAACCTTGCTTGTATTGTTTCTGTAAGGTGGTGAGGCTTTCTTGAACACCCTCTCTATTATCGGCCATTTCATAATGTAAGGCATTAAGCCATACTACAATTGGCGGCCGATCTGTGAAATTATTCATCAATTGCTGCAGCTTTTCTTTGGAGGCATCGTATGCTCCAAAATAATAATACCATTTGGCCGCTTCCCTTAGATAGAACATATCATCCATGAATAGGGGATCGTATTTTCTTAATTCCTCTTTTGCTTCCTCCGTGGAATAAACGAAAAATATCACTGAGGCCCTAATGGCAAATAACCACCCATAGGACGGATCTAAAAAAATAAGCCTATTTAATTCTGACAGTGCATATGAATATTTACCGGTCTTAAGGTAATAATCAACAAAGAGATATTCGTTCCAATTATCAGCACCTATACGGGCATAGGTTTCTTCTACATATTGCTCCACAGCCTCAAAATTCCAATCAAAATAAAATTTACCAATATGCAATTGATCGGATAATTGAATATTATCGCCATCAATTAGCGAAGCCTTTTCCAAATAATATTTGGCATTTCTCCAAGCTTCCTGCTCACCATACATGCCCCAAACAGCTCCACCAGTTACATAAATATCGGCGAGACCAAGGTAGGGTTCAATAAAAGTTGAATCCAAGTCCAAGGCCTTTTCATATAAGGGAATAGCATTTTTAAATGATGTCTGATTAAATTTATTGTTTTGATATTGAGCCAGGAGATAATAATTATAGGCTTCTTCATTTTTTGTGGGTATGCCTTTGAAGGCATTATAGTCCCTTTCGGTAAGTTTTACATTCATTATTGTAGCAACATTTTCCGCAACCTTGGATTGAATTTCGAATATTTCATTCGCCTTCCATTCTCCAGAATATGATCCAGACCATAGTAGCTTATTCAAGGGACCGTCATTTAAGCGTAAATTTATTTTAAACTTATTGCCCTGTTTTTGAAAGTTTCCTTCGAGAATGTAAAACACGTTAAGTGTTTTTGCCAATTCTGGCATACTTTTTTCGCTGTTCTTGAATTGAAGACTGGACGTAAAAGGTACCACTCTATCCATTTCCTTAATTTCAGAAATTCTGCTGATTACTGCATCGGTCATCCCATCACTTATGTATTCCAATTTGGGATCTCCACTCCAATTCTTTAGGGGCAATACCACAATGGACTTGGTACTGTGGCTGGTAGGCAATGGAGGAGTTATGGTAGTGTCAATTGGAGGTTTAGTCCAAATACTATTGTACTGAAAAAAACCAAATGCAATTATTAAAATGAGAATTCCCAAAGCTATGGTTAACACCAATTTTCGCTTACTGGATTTTTTTAACTTCGGGCGTTCCTGCTCTAGGTGCTCGCGTATTTTAGCTTCGCCTGGGGTAAAGCCAAAATACTCCTTAAAACAAGTATTAAAATAGGTGGGACTGTGAAAACCTACGGAATAAGCAATTTCAGAAACCGTGGCAGAATCTTCTTGGAGCAACTCCATAGACTTTTCTAGCCTCAATTCGCGAATAAACTGACTAACGGATTTACCTGTTAGCTTCTTTAGCTGCCTATGTAAATGTGAGCGACTCACCCCATAGATCCGGGCTGCTTCCTTAACTCCAAATTGTTCGTTATCGAAATTATTACGAATAATTTCAGTCAATTTCAGAAGAAACCTTTCGTCTATACTCTTTGATTCTGAATTACCCATAAAAGATTAGGTTAATAATTCAGGGGAGAGAATGATACAAATTTAAAGTTACGAAATATTAATTATAATAAAATGTTAATCATGTTTTTGGATTAATTCATAATTGATGGAATCGCTGCGAGACTAAAATTCACTACCTTTTGGAGAAACCAACCATTGTTCCTTATGGATGAATTATTTTTAAGGATTGCCAATACTTTTTTCTATGTTTTCCATACGGTTCTCATAGTTTTTAATTTATTCGGATGGATATTAAAACGTACACGAAAACTTAATCTAATAACCTTACTTTTAACCTTTGGGTCTTGGGTTTTGTTGGGGATTTGGAAAGGTTGGGGATATTGTTTTTTAACCGATTGGCATTATGGGATCCTAAGACGCTTGGGTGAACAAAATCCGCCAAATAGCTATATTTCCTTTTTGATCCATAAAGTAACAGGTTGGTTGCCCAGTGCCGAGCTTATAAACTTCTATACCCTTGCCTTGGCCTTTTTGGCTTTGTTATGTTCACTTTGGGCAAACCTAATAACTCGAAGAAGCAAAAGAAAAATTAGTTAATTGCTGTAAAAAATATTTTTTTTGACAATTCTATCGCATCCTTTTAATTACCGAGGAAACCAAACAAGGTTTAGGTAAAAAAACCCAAAAATATTGGCCGTTAAGTGGACTTCAAGACCTCGATGGAATATATGTTGGACAAGCCAAATAGATGGCTTGCCAACACAATTCGCCGGCCATTAGCTACTAGGAAGGATATTCTGATTTACCCTAAACAAGTTCTTGGGGTCATAATGTTTTTTTATACGGGCCAATCGCTGGTAGTTATGCTTATAACTTGCTTTTACACGTTCCTGGCCTTCATCCATCATGAAATTGGAATAGGCACCTCCAGAGGAATGTGGATGCAACTCATTATAATAATCCTTACACCAATTAGTTATTTTGTCAGCATTTGCCGGATCTGGATCTACCCCTACAATAACACCTGCGTATTTTGCATCCCTATAGGCCCACGGGGTATCTTTATCCCCCACCCTACTTGCGGCCCCACTAATTGGATACAAATGCATCTGGGAAAGTGGCGTCGGAATTTTTGAGCCATATTTTAAATGGCTCGCTCTAACTTCCGGTCCTAATTTATTAAAAAAATCGGCCCTCCAATACCATTGCATTCCGGGAGGCAATAGTCCGTCAAACAGTGTTTGAATAGAAGGATAAGGCATTTCGCCCACATGTTCGAACAAGGGTTTTTTGGCCAAAACGGGTTTAAATATTTCTTCAAATTTATCAGGATGTCCAGTATAGCACCAGACCACACCGCAAAATTGTTTGTGGTGCAAATTTTCTGGAAATGGAGGCCCGGGAATCACCATGGTTGCAATAAACCCATTTAAATCTTCTGGTGCCTTATGTATAAATTCATCATACCAAGCCATTATTTCCTCGGTTTGCTCTATTGGCCATAATGTAGGCCCTCCAATAACGTTTTTTAATGGATGGGCCTGAAATTTAAAGGAAGTTACAATTCCAAAGTTACCGCCACCACCACGAATGGCCCAAAAAAGATCAGGATTCTGCTCTGCGTTTACGGTAACAAAAGAACCGTCGGCCAATACCATATCGGCCTCCAACAAGTTGTCTATGGTAAGTCCAAATTTCCTGGAAAGATAGCCTACGCCCCCACCTAAGGTTAATCCTCCTACCCCTGTGGTAGAAATTATCCCCGCCGGAATTGCCAAACCAAACGCATGTGTGGCATGATCTACTTCCCCCCAAAGGTTTCCGCCACCAACACGTACCGTATTATTGGAAGTGTCCACTTGAACGAATTTAATTCCGGATAGATCAATGACCAATCCGTCCTCGCACAAGCCCAAGCCACCTCCATTATGTCCTCCACCGCGGACAGCGATTAACAAATCGTTTTTCCTTCCAAAGTTTACAGAAGCTATTACATCTGCCACATCCACACACTTTACGATCATACCGGGATGTTTATCTATCATACCGTTGTAAACCTTGCGGGTACTATTGTATATGCCATCGGAAGGCATTATTACTTCACCCCTTATTTCTTTTTTAAAGGATGCAATGAGGTCAGCATCCATACCAATTACCATTTCCATAATTCTAACTATTATAATTATAATCAGCCTTTCTGTTCAATTCTTTCTATAAAACTATTCTGCTTTTACCTTTACTTATTTTGCACCAAGGGAAAGGCATCCAAAGGTTCTTCAAAGGCAATAAATAGTACACAGGGATCGGCACTCACACATTTTGCAGTATGAGGTTTTGTAGAGGGTCCAAAAGCATAGGAGCCAACTTTCATTGTATGCTCTAATTCCCCCTCATAGGTAACTCTTAACTCGCCGGATACAAGAACCATGCGCTCGGCCGAAGTATGCCAGTGCGCAGGTATTTCATAGTTGGCGGGCACTTTAAAGAAAACATCCAAATTGCTGTTGTTGGGATTAGCGTGCAATACGGATATAGTACAGCCCTCGGGCATAAAAGATGGGCAAGGAGCCCATTGCAAATCTTTATCAGTATGCGTTCTAACCAAGGCCACTTCATTCTCTCCCTCAAGATTTCCTTGTCCGAAAAATGGACTACTGGTTAAAAACATGCAAATGATTACAGCAACTTTTAATTTGGAATAATCTACATCGATTTTCATGGCTAAAATTCTTTAATGTCAATAATCAGTTTTTATTAAAAAAAGGATATTCATATTTTGTAAAGATGAACTCTACATAATTCAACCTATCCCCTAAACGAAGTAAGTTGTTAAGAGGGGGAATAGTCAATGAAGGCTGTTAAGCCAGAAAACGAGGGGGATGTTTTCACTTCCAAAAACCTGGGCATGTCTAATGGCAGGATTTGGTTTCAGCAAAATCACACAAATCGTTCGGATTTGAAGTGATTGTTATTTTTATTTATATAAAATTAGGGAAAGAAAAGGCAACTGACATCTAAAATTGATTCAATTGATTATAAAATTCAATCATAGATTAATTCCATGGAATAATACCTATATAACATAAGACTTTATATATTCTGATGGGAGAATTCCAAAATTGTCCATAAAACATTTAGAGAAGTAGGCAGGACTGTTAAATCCCGTCTTAAATGCTGTTTCAGAAATATTATTCGCGTTTTTGTTCAATAATTGCAGGGCTTTTTCCAAACGGTAATCTTTGATAAAGCTATTGGGGGACTTCCCTGTAAGAGCAATTATTTTCCTGTACAATTGGGATTTACTAAATCCCAGGTTTTTACTGAAATCGCTGGAATTGAAAGCGGCATTGGTCCATTCCTTCTCCGTATAATCCATTAACAGATTAAGGAATTTTTCGTCTCCAACATTAAGGGATTTTATATTTTCATGATCCAATTTAACATTAAGATTCTCGCTTTCATACAATTCACGTACTTCCGGGGATATAACGATTTTTCCATATATTACATCACAGAAGCGTTCCGCCATTTTAATGGTATCTTCAAAAATACCGTCCTTCTCTGTCACAGGAACCCCAGCATGTAATCCTATGTTCAATTGTATAACCGTATCAACTTCCTTTGAAGATGCCTTTAGGTCCGAATAAATTTCCTGTGCAAAAAGTACAGCATTGGTAACTGAATTAAAGGATAACAAAAAATAATCGGATTTTTGTTTTACAATTCGACCAATAAATTTTTCAATGGATTTAAGAATGGCTTTATTGTACTGTAGGATTTCCCCATTTAAGCACTCTGAATCAATACCTGCAAAGGATATCTTTCTTAAACCAATGACCATAATGGTTCTAAAAGCAGGGTCGTTAATAATATTTAATTCTGTCTTTTGTGATTTTTCAGGATCTTCGATCCTACCTAAAAACGATTCTACTATAGAACCTTCCACCTCAATAATCCTATGTGGAACTTCGCCGTGGGCGTGATTGTGCATATCCTGGATAGCCTTTATATTAGGTGCCTGTATTAAGCAAAAAGCTGTTCGCCTTTTTTCATCACACCAATAAGTCATACCCTTACAACCGTAAAGGTGTTCTATTTTTAAGTCTTCCCGATGCATTTGTGCTACATGCGCCGCAGTGATTTCCTCAGGAATTTCGTGACGATCCATGTATATTGGCATAATCTAAATTTTTATACAAGTTAGTAATTTTAATCTAGTTAGAGGTGAGTACCCCTATATCGTTTTAACCCATTTTTACTTAATTCCATATACATTTTTCCGGTCTTAATTCTCGTTTAAATCTACTTGGGATATTTTTTAAGACCGACAATGATATCTAAAAAGAGCATATGAATAACGAAATAGGTTTTTGCAATTCTTATAAACCCAAGTGCCCTTAACTTAGACCAATAATGGAGTTGGAGTATCTACGCAAGCAACCTCCATATCTGCGCTACCAAAAAAGTCACCACAAATCCCATAATAACGGGTAGTATTGAAGCTACAACGGTCCATTTAACACTTTTGGTCTCCTTGTAAATAGTATAAATTGTGGTGCTGCACGGATTGTGCAACAAACTAAATAACATTAGGTTAATAGCCGTCAATAAAGTCCATCCCCCAGCTCTAAGAATATCTCCGGTTGCAGTTACGGAATCCAATTCGAACATGACACCTGCTCCTGAGCCGGCGGTTAATCCTGTTACCAGCACGGTCAGCATCAAAATAGTGGGTATCACAATTTCATTGGCGGGAATGGCTACAATATAAGCTACAAGGATTACGCCGTTAAGACCTAAAAGGAAACCGAATCCGTCCAAAGAATCAATTAACCATGCGGCAACACTGACATCGCCCAGGTAAATATTTGAAATAAGCCAAATAACGGCTCCTGCTGGTGCCGCAAATACAATGGCCCGCCACAATACAATCAATGTCCTGTCTATTATGGAAGTATAAATGGTTTTCCAAAATCTTGGCGGACGATAGGGAGGCAATTCCAAATTAAAGGTGGATACTTCTCCTTTCAATACCGTTTTGGAAAGGCCCCATGACACCAAAAACATAAATACCATGCCCAAAACTGCAATTCCGATAACGGCCGCCAATGATAACATACCCGAAAATGAAGCGGGTACCAAGGCCCCAACAAAGATAGTGGCTATTAGAATCTGCGTTGGCCAGCGACCATTGCAAAGTGAAAAATTATTGGTAATTATGGCAATCAATCTTTCCCTAGGGCTATCTATTATCCTAGTCGCAACAATACCTGCTGCATTACAACCAAAGCCCATACTCATGGTCAATGCCTGTTTACCATGGGCTCCGGACAATTTGAATAAATGGTCCAGATTAAAGGCCACCCTGGGCAAATACCCAAAATCCTCCAACAGGGTAAACAAAGGAAAGAAAATGGCCATGGGCGGCAACATTACTGCAATGACCCAGGCCACCGCCAAATACACTCCATCAATTAAAAAACCATCCAACCACCAAGCCATGCCAAGGCTGGAAGCCATGCCCTTTAATGCTGGATGAATGGTATCCAATAGCAATCCCGACAGCATGGCCGAAGGATAATTGGCCCCAACAATAGTCAACCAAAGAACTACAGCTAATATCAAAAACATCAGCGGAAACCCCCAAACCTTGCTGGTGATGATCTTATCTATTCTGGCGTCTATCCTAAATGCTCCTTTTTCATCCTTTTTGTGGACAGAAGCCTTTACTATCTCCGCAGCATCGGCGTAAATTCCCTCGGCAAGACTGTCGTGAAATTCATCTCCCATTTGCCAACGAAGGTCATTGGAAAGCGATATAATATGGTCTATTTTATTATTTTTCATCAAGCTTAATTATACGAATTCACCTGTTTTAAGTGTTTCAATGATATTTCTGTCCCCTTCCAATAACCTCAACGCAATCCACCTGCTGTTTGGAATGTCCGGATACACCTGTTTTATCTCAGTGCTCAACTTCTCCAATGCCTGCTCTATGTTTTTAGGTATATTCTTTAAACGATGGGGTTTACAGACAATTTTACCGTTTGCCAATTCACTTATGGTCTGGATCAACTCTGGGATTCCCTTATTATACCTGGCACTCGTGGGTACTACTGGGATACCCAAATCCTTTGCCAAGGTACGGGTGTCAATTTCCAAATTATTTCTTTCTGCCTCATCCATTAAATTTAAACACAGGACAGCATTATTGGTGATTTCCAAAATTTGCAGAACCAGATTCAAATTTCTTTCCAGTCTACTGGCGTCCACTACAATCACCGTTACTGATGGCTTCCCAAAAAGAATAAAATTCCGGGCTACTTCTTCATCTTCCGAGGTGGAAAGTAAGGAATAGGTGCCCGGCAAATCTACCAACTTAAACTTCTCTTTATTATATTCAAAAGCACCTTCAGCCCTGGTTACCGTTTTTCCTGGCCAATTTCCCGTATGTTGGCGCAATCCTGTCATGGCATTAAAAACAGTACTTTTACCAGTGTTCGGATTACCGGCCAAGGCTACTACAAAGTCAAAATCATTAGTGTTTACCCCTAACTTTTTTAATCCATCTGCATTGAACTGGGCACAGCTCTCACACGCACTCTTGGGTTTAACTTCCATGATCTAATCTTTTTTAATTAATATTTTCGAGGCCTGATTTTGGCGCAGGGCAATACTTGTACCTTTTATTAGAAAGGCTTTGGGGTCGCCAAGGGGGTTTAAAAGGTCTATTTTGACCTCAGCACCTTTCACAAAACCCAAATCCAACAACCGTCGCCTACTATCTCCTCTAATTTCTTTGGATATACCTATAATCTTGGCAGTTTCATTTTCTCCTAAAAGGGACAACCTAGCCAAATCCTCCTCATAGACTACGTCTTTTTCCAAAACAGAAACTGTAATATTACCGGCCATAATAGGCGCTAAAACAAAAGCTTCGCCCTCGGAATGAAACTCAATTCGAGTAGGTGTTTTTTCGACAATCCGTATCAGTGAACCAATATGGATATTTTCTGCCAGAATCTGCTTGTAAATTATATCGGGCTTATCCTTAATATGGACAATTCTCCCTATAGTTCCTGTAGATAACTTGGAAATAGGAATTCCTTTGACTGTTGCAATCTTTCCAGTATTTGTTGGTATTGGGTCTCCATGTGGGTCGAATTGCGGATTTCCCAATTTGGACGCTAAAATATCAGTATCAACCTTAGACAATTCATGTTCCATTCTTTCCGCCCTCTCGTGCCACTCCGCTTCTTTGAATCCCGTTTTTTCCGCCAAAAATTTTTCCCAAAGTCTATGTGCCCTAACAATGCGTAGGGCATAATCAATCCCGGTTTTTTTCAGTTTTACAGCATCGCCCTCTATACTAATTAACTCATGGTCAGACATTTTATTAATACAGTCCAGAATTAAACGGTCATTGTATTTTAAGGTTCTAATGATATCATTTACATTGAGATGTTTATCCGCATTCTCATTGTGATACAACAATTTTAAAACATCCTCCACCACAATCTTATCGTTGGAAGCTGAATTATATTTTATTAACCAAAACCATCCCCTGTTAGGTCTAAAAAGCAGATACACCAAAATTGATAGCGCAAAAAACACCGCTAGGGCCGTTATGGGATTGTAGGTATTCATTCGCTTTTTAGATATAAGTTTTTGGCTACATTCTCTGAAATAACAAACTGCCTGGAATTGGTATAAATAAGGAAGGAATTGTCAAAAGGTTCAATATACAGTAATTTCAAGGTATCCCCTATTGCAATTTTATTCTTGCTCAAATATTTTAAAAAACTATCCGAAGAATCCTTTACACCGACAAATATCCCTACTTCCTCAATTCTAAACTCAGCAAGACTTACTCTGTTTACTTTGGTTATCTCGCCATTGCCATTGGGTATGGGATGACCATGTGGGTCAAACTTTGGGCTTCCAAGGTAAGCCTCTAATTTTTTGATTAGTTTTTCAGATTTAATATGTTCCAATTGTTCTGCAATATCATGTACTTCATCCCAAAGAAAATTCAATTTTTCTACCAAAAAAGTTTCCCAAAGACGGTGTTTTCTAACAATGGAAATGGCTTTGTCGTTTCCTTTTCCTGATAGTCGACTTCCTCTATATTTGGTATAATCTACCAAGCCCTTATTGGAAAGTTTTTGCAACATATCAGTAACAGAAGACGCTTTAGTTTGCATCTTTTCTGCAATTGAATTGGTACTGACTGCCCATTGGTTACCTTCCTGCAACGCATAAATTTCCTTTAAATAATTCTCTTCTGTCTGGGACAACATAGATTCTTTCTTCATATAAAGGTAATTATTTATTTTTAGATTAACCTAAAAAAATGTTTCGATAAATCAAGGTTTATCTTAAAATATAATGGTGGCAGCTTTACCATATTCCTTAAATTTTTTTATCCATTTTTTTATAGGATATTTATTAAAACAAATATTACTTTTAGAAAAATATTATTCTAGAGTATTATGAAAAAATCATTGTTCACATTATTATTAAAAGGATTATTTCTGCCAGTTCTGATTTTTGGCATGTTTACTTCCAATGCCCAGCAAAAGGTTGGTGGTCTGGCACTCTATACGGTCCGGGACAATATGGGCGCCGATGTCAAAGCTACGCTAAAGGCAGTTGCTGATGCTGGTTATAAAAACATTGAAGCAGCAGGATACAGGGATGGGAAATTTTACGGCATGGCCCCAAAGGAATTTAGCAAACTGCTTAAAGAGGTAGGCCTTACTCCTATTAGCACACATCAGGGCGGGGTTACGCTAGAAAATGCGGATAGCATGATCGCAGATGTTAAAGCCGCAGGTTTTAAATACTTTGTAATTCCGGTACCGCCTATGGGATTGAGGGACGACCACAAACAACTTGCTTCAGTTTTAAGCACGCTTGGCGAAAAATGTCAGAAAGCCGGATTGAAACTTCTATACCACAATCATGATTTTGAATTTAAAAAAGGGGATGATGGTGTTGTTACCATTGATTATCTGCTCGAAAATACCGATCCGAAATATGTGAATTTTCAAATGGACCTATATTGGGTAACCAAAGCTGGCGAAGATCCTGTGGCTTATTTTAAAAGATATCCAGGTAGGTTCATAATGTGGCATGTTAAGGATATGGACGATCAAGGTAGGTTCGCCCCAGTAGGTAACGGCCAAATTAATTTTTCCAAAATCCTTGATCAAAAAAAGATTTCCGGGATGAAATATTACATGGTTGAGCAAGATAAAACCTTTGATATGACGCCTTTGGAAGCTATAAAAATTAGTCATAAAGGCATCATTAAAATAGGATTTAAATAAGAATCCAAACCATTTCAACTGCCTGTAAAATGGTGTTGATAATACATTGGTTTCATTTTAATCAAACGGCTGCCAGGGTCCATTCATGGCAGCCGTTCATTTTTTAAATACTGAACGGTATAAGTTTTGAAAACAATGACTAATCCTGATTAAAACGCAACAGTCGCAAAGCATTGATGACCACCAATAAGGTTGACCCTTCATGAATGGCTACGGCAATACCTATATTGGCAAATCCGAAAAGGGTGGCTGGTATTAAAAATGTCACCACGCCCATGCTGATCCATAGGTTTTGTTTGATAATTAATTTTGATTTTCTGCTCAACCCGATAACAAAGGGAAGGCTTTCTATCCTGTCCGACAATAAGGCAACGTCTGCAGTTTCCAAGGCCACATCACTCCCCGCAGCACCCATTGCAATACCTACCGTACAACTCGCCATTGCCGGCGCATCGTTTACGCCATCTCCTACCATGGCTATTTTTACACCCTTTTCCTGAAACTCTTGTATGGCCTTTACCTTGTCTTCGGGGAGTAAATTACCTTTAGCCTCCGTAAGTCCTATTTGTCTGGCAATAGAGTCGCCCACTTTTTGATCGTCCCCTGTAAGCATAATCATCTGTTTTATTCCCATATCTTTTAGTCGCACCAAAGTAGCAGCTGCACTTTCTCTAGGAACGTCCATAACACTCAACAATCCGATTAGCTCCTGGTTATACCCGACCAGCATAACCGTCTGTCCATCTTCCTGTAATCGATTTATTTGATATTGGGTTTCAGCTGTAATTTGGATTCCCTCCTCCTCCATCAGTTGCGTATTTCCAATAAAAATATACCCACCGTTATATTGTGCCTTTACACCCTTCCCTTGAATGGCCTGCATATTGGAGGAACGGTGTTGGCTTTCTATGTCATATTTTTCTATAATGTCCTTTGTAATGGCCTTTGCCAAGGGGTGATTGCTTAAACTCTCAACGTCCACCACCATAACCAGAAACTCATTTATATCATATGCATTTAAGGGAAGGGCATTTGTCAACCTCGGTTTGCCTTCGGTAAGAGTCCCTGTTTTATCAAAAGCAATGGTGGTAAGGCTGCCCAAATCTTCCAAGGTGCGCCCACCCTTAATGAGCACTCCTTTTTTGGCCGCCCTGGCAATGGCACTCAAGACAGCACTCGGTGTTGAAATAGCCATGGCACAAGGACTTGAAGCTACCAATACACTAATGGCCCTATAAAGGCTTTCTTTTACGGTCTCATCAATTATCAAATGAACAAAACTCAAACTAACGACCAAAAGTATCACCGCTGGCACGAACCATTTTTCAAATTTTTTGGTCAGCAATTGGGTGGGCGATTTTTTGGTTTCCACCTCGTTCACCATTTTTACCAATCTAGAAATGGTGGCATCCTTATTCAATTTTAAAACTTGAATCTCCAGTATGGCATCTCCATTAATGGTTCCCATAAAGACAATGTGCGACTTTTCAATTTTACTAAATTCCGGAAGATCTTTGAAATTGGGAACCGCTGTTTTGTCCACAGGAATACTTTCTCCTGTTATAGGTGACTGATCAATACTACTACTCCCTTTTACAATAACCCCATCTGCCGATATCTTGGTGTTTGGTTTTACCAATATTATATCGTTCAACTTCAAATCCTCTACAGGAACTTCCCTAATATCCTTGCCATTTTTCAAAAACGCCGTCTTGGGGGAAAGCTCCCCTAAGGCCTTTATGGATTTTGTGGCTTTATTCATGGCATAATGCTCCAACGCGTGGCCTAAACTGAACAAAAACAACAATAGGGCACCTTCTCCCCAACTATCTATAAATGCTGCCCCCAATGCGGCAACTATCATTAAAAAATCAATTTCAAATTCGCCTTTGCGAATCTTGGCAATTGCTTCGAGCAAGGTGAAATATCCTCCAAAAAAATAGGCTGATATAAAACCCACCAATGGAGCCCATGTAGGGGTATTAAATAGGGTGGACAAAATCAAACCAATTAAAAAGAATACCCCACTAAAAATAGCAAAATAGAGTTCTGTCCTTTCATTAAAAATCCCGCGGTGGTCGTGTTCATGATTGTGGCCCCCAACCTCATGATCGTGCTGATGCTTCATAAATAATTTATTTAAAAGCAAAACTAACCGCTTTGCCCTTGCAATGTATGTGCATTTATTGGTTGCAGTGCTCGCAAATACCCTTTACTAACATATTGACATCTTCTGGGATGAATTTTTCCGGAAGATTTATTTGAGGTATTCGATGCTCCGTTAAGCAAGTGGTTTTATTACACTGTGTACAATGAAAATGCAAATGTAGGTCCGTGTGTCTTGCCATACCTTCAGCATGATCGCAGAGTGCATATTTGGGGATTCCGGTACCGTCGTCTATCTGATGCACAATGCACTTTTCCTCGAAAGTCTTTAATGTCCTATATAAGGTAGTCCTATCTGATTTTTCAAAATTCTCCTCCACGGAAGTAAGGCTAACCGCCGACTTCTGCATAGCCATGAACTGATGCACCAAAATGCGCATAGCAGTTGGTCTAACCCCAAATTTATTCAGTTGTTTCTCTGTTTCCCTCATAATCTCTTTGTGTAGGTGCTAACCTTGCCCTATTATAACGTCATTGTATTTTTTAACATCTCCCAGATACTAAGGTATTATATTCTTATGTATCCTTAAAATACAAACTTTTGAAGTTTTCATAATTAAAAACGAAATCTCTACAACAATTGATGGTTTTTAAGCAAAGCGATATAGTACAAAAATTTTCATTCCTTTTGGCAAAAGCGATTTTAGATAGATTAGTTGAAGTAATATTTTGTATTTTTAAGCTAAACCAAAAACTCATGATAAAACCATCTCTTTTCCGTTTTGCCCATCTGCAAATATTACTTTGTTTTCTTGTTTTCAATTCGATTTTAAACGCCCAAAACGAATCTTTCCTATACGGGGATGCCCTGCCGGATGCTCCAGAATTATCGGCACGTGGCACCTATAAAATTGGAGTACGGACTTTGGATTTTGTTAATAAGGCACAGCCGGATGTTTTAAATTCGAAAAACGGTATAGACCCTATTTACGACCGTCCATTAAAAGTAGAAGTTTGGTATCCGGCTAAATTGAATGACGGAGCAACAGAGTCCGTTACATATAACGAAGTCATGGGAACCGCCCATGATACTTTACGACCTTTGACTCCCTTTACTTTTAAAGGTAGGGCATCCCGTGATGCCGCACCACTTACAACTGATGGTCCTTTTCCGCTTTTAGTAGTTGCCCATGGGTATGTTGGCTCCAGATACCTTATGACCTATCTAACAGAAAATATGGCGTCTAAAGGCTATATTGTTGTTGCAATAGACCATACCGATTCCACATTCAAAGATGCCTCGCCTTTTCCGAGCACCTTAGTAAACCGTGCAAGGGATATTACCTTCGTTTTAAACGAAATGGCCAATTTAGGCAACGCTAGGGACAAAAACTTTTTGTCTGGATTGGTGGATTCCGAAAATATTGGCATCATAGGGTACTCCATGGGAGGCTATGGTGTATTAAATGTAGCGGGAGCTGGTTATAGTGATGGACTTGTAGGTTTCTTTGCCGGAATGAGCGGTGGTAGCAAAGCCATAGCAGAGTTGGCCATGAGTAACCCTAAATTCCCAAAAGTAGACCCACGAATAAAGGCTGTTGTAGCCTTTGCGCCTTGGGGAATGGAGCGCGGGGTTTGGGATGCTGAAGGCTTAAAAGGGTTAAAGGTTCCTACCTTTTTTGTTGCAGGAAGCCAAGATGACATTTCTGGCTACGAAAAAGGAATTAAAGCTATATATACCGGAGCTGTTAATGCCGACCGGTATTTACTTACCTATAAAAATGCAAGACACAACGTAGCTCCCAATCCACCCCCGATAGAATCTTTAAGACCTGGCCTCCATATAGATGAATATTTTAGATATGCAGAACCCAGCTGGGATGAAAGGAAAATTAATAATGTAAATCAACATTTTCTGACCGCCTTTTTAGGGATACATCTAAAACAAAAGGAATACTCAAAATTCTTGGAGGTACAAGAAAATTCCAATGAAAAGGACTGGATCGGATTTAAGCCCCGTTCATCAACGGGCATGGAACTCCTACATGAAAAACCCACCCCTTAACGGCGTCTTATTCGGGCAGTTACTTAACTCAGTATTTAATATTTTTCACAATTTCAAAACATCGAGCCCATGAAGCTATTTTGGACAATTCTTAAAATACTATTGGCCCTTTTTATGTTATACGCCGGGGTGCAACATTTTTTAAAGCCAACCTTTTACCTTTCCTTCGTTCCCCCTTTTTTACCTTTTAAAATGTTGGTCATCTATTTATCTGGAATATTGGAGATTGTTCTAGGGGTACTACTTCTGCTTCCCACATATGCCAAATTGGGAGCTACCGGGATATTATGGCTTATGATTATCTTTCTGCCCATCCATATTTGGGATGTATTTTTGGAGCAACCTGCCATTGGAAGCCATGAAGCTGCCATGGTTCGATTGCCGATACAATTCATAATAATAGGCATGGCATGGGCAGTTGGAAAATACGCTACTTGATGGGAATTTGGATTGGAATTTTAAAAAGTGGCATAAAAAATATAACTTCAGGGTTCCAACCCTGTCCATAACAAAGTAGCTTAGGCCCATGCTGGAACCAGCACATCTTCACTTTAAAATATACAAGCCGTTCGAAATGCTAAGTCAATTGCAGTCCAATGACTCCAAAGAGTCGCGCAACAAACGTTTCTTAAGTGAGCTTCATAATTTTCCCGAAGGCATTATGCCCATTGGTCGTTTGGATGAAAAATCGGAGGGACTGCTACTGCTCACTACAAATGGAAAATTGAGTGATCTGGTCAACCGTTCGGGTGTGGAAAAGGAATATTATGTACAGTTGGATGGGGAAATAACCAATGAGGCTATCGAACTATTACAGCATGGAGTGGAAATAGGATTCCAGGGCAAGAAATACATAACAAAAACCCCCACTGTCCATAGATTGTCCTCCCCCCCAGCCCTACCCGACCCAAGTAAAAAGTTAAGAATTGGGAGGCATAGGCCCACTTCCTGGATCAGTATCACCATCACAGAGGGGAAGTTTCGTCAGGTACGCAAAATGACTGCAGCCGTAGGGTTTCCGACTCTACGATTGATTCGCATGCGCATCGGGGACATTGAATTGACCAATTTAATCCCAGGAGAGGTTATCCCCATTCTCCATCTATCTATTTAGGGATCTTAAATTAATATTTAAGAAAACAATATTAACTCTACCCAACAAGCACACTTAATTTCTTGACTTAAAACCCCATTATCATTTAAAAACCCAAAGCCAATCCCAACAGTTCTAGTTATTTCTGGTGAAGGGCACAAACCGGACGGGAAATAATTTTTTGGTAATTATCCTGTCCTTCCTTTTGGTGACCTTTACCAAATAGGTAACATCATTGTTTTGCCCCACTGGAATCACCATATGTCCTCCATTCTTTAGTTGGTCTACTAAAGGTTTTGGTACGGATTCTGCCCCAGCTGTGACCATAATGGCGTCAAAAGGGGCTTTTTCTGGCCAGCCGTGATAACCATCACCCCATTTAACACTGACATTATCAAAACCTAAATTAGCCAATCTTCCCTTGGCAGACATGGCCAAATCTTTAATTATTTCTATCGTAAAAACAGAATCTACTATTTTGCCCAGTACTGCTGCTTGGTATCCCGAACCTGTTCCTATTTCCAAAACTTTATCAGTTGATTTCAATTGTAGTGTTTGGGTCATAAATGCAACTATATAGGGCTGGGAAATGGTTTGGTCGTTGCCTATTGGCAAGGCTCCGTCCTTATAAGCATGGTCTACAAGGCTTTTGGGCACAAATTCATGCCTTGGCACATTCAGCATGGAATAAAGAGTTAGCGGATCACTAATGCCCCTAGCCTGCAGTTGTGTTTTTACCATCTGCTCCCTTTTTATAAATTGGTCGTTTTGGGCACCAAGGACACCTACCCCCATTAACAGAATACCCAATAAGTAAAAAGGACCATTAGCCATAATATGCATTAAAATATTCTCACTGGAACCTCATATGAATCCGCTAAACCAAAGCGCCAATTTTTAGCCTGTCCAATATCCAAATTTGTACGGGAACGAGCTAGGGAATGCAATAGTTATCCATTTCCAAATACCATTAAGGCATTGTTGCGCTTAACTCCGTGATCGGGGTAAGAAATACTTTACGGAATTCTACTTCCGAGCCTTCGGCCTGCAAAGCTATATTCCCACTACTGGCCGTGGCATTATAGCCGTGGTTTACCAAGTCGCCGTTTACCCAGACCTTTACCTCATTCTGTAAACATTCAATAGTCATGGAGTTCCATTCTCCCAAGGGTTTTTCAGATCCATCCGTAAGGTTTTTTATTCTTCGCAATTTGCCTTCGGTAATTCCCCATTCTTCTTTTGGCCCTCGCCTTTCCAACATGTTATCTGTGGTGATATCCTGAACGATACACCAAAAATCACCTGCATTATTGTGCATCATCTGAACCTCAATAGATTTGGGAAACATTTCATATAATGATCTTGGTGTGGAAGCAAAAACCAATACACCACAATTTCCTGGCTTACCAGCAAAACGATACTCCACTTCCAATCTAAAATCCTGATATATGGCATCTGTAATAAGGTGACCTTGGGGTTCCCCCAGACTCACCAACATTCCATCCCTAACTATAAAGGGATTTATAGTATTGGGAACGGTATCCATTTTGGGTACATCTACATGCCAACCCTCCAAATCCTTGCCATTAAAAAGACTTTTGGCCGATGGGGAGGTACAAGAAAATAAAACAATGAAAGTGAATATAATAACGATCGTATTTTTCATCCTGCTAATTTTTTTATTTGACGTTGACTATTTGTTTAATTCACTGCTACGCCCTATAAATATATCATTTTAGGATGATATACCACTTATTAAAAAAATTTCATTGGTCTTTGTATGGGAGAAAAATGGAATCCTTTTCCTAGACCATTAGAATCCTTCTTTTCAAATATCAATTACTTACAAAATTCACTTTTCTGGGAATAAGACAGTTTAAATTAAGTAATTTGCAAGCCTTTTAAACCCTATTTGAAGTGAAAGTCTGTATTGCAGAAAAACCCAGCGTGGCTAGAGAAATTGCACAAGTTTTAGGAGCAAACACCAAGCATGACGGGTATTTTGAGGGAAATGGTTATGCCGTGACTTTTACCTTTGGACATCTCTGCACATTATTTGAACCTAATGACTATAAGCCTTATTGGAAAAGTTGGGACTTGAACAATCTACCGATGCTGCCGGACAAATTTAAAACAAAGGTGGTAGATAATGCAGGTATCCAAAAACAGTTCAACATAATAAAAGGCCTTTTTGATAAGGCGGAACTGGTCATCAACTGTGGGGATGCCGGCCAAGAAGGAGAGCTTATACAACGTTGGGTTATGCATCAGGCCAACTACAAGGGAGAAGTAAAGCGTTTGTGGATTTCTTCCCTAACGACCGAAGCCATAAAAGAAGGGTTTACAAAGTTAAAGTCTTCCCACGATTATGACAACCTTTATTATGCGGGCTTTTCACGTGCCATAGGCGATTGGCTTTTAGGAATGAATGCCACAAGGCTCTATACTGTTAAACATGGCGGTTATAAACAGATGTTGTCTATAGGCCGGGTACAGACTCCCACCTTGGCCATGGTGGTAAATAGGTATTTGGAAATAGAAAACTTTAAGCCCCAACCCTATTGGGAATTGCAAACTCTATACAGGGATACGGTCTTTAACTATGAAGAAGGCCGATTTTTGAAAATGGAAGAAGGGGAAGTGCTGGCCAAACAAGTAAAGGAAGACAATTTTGAAATTGTCTCCATTTCAAAAAAGAAAGGTAAGGAATATGCTCCCAAACTATTTGATCTAACTGGGCTACAAGTATATTGCAATACTAAATTTGGGTTTACAGCAGACGAAACACTGAAGATAGTCCAAAAATTATATGAACAAAAAGTGGTCACCTATCCTAGGGTGGACACCACTTTTTTGCCTAATGATGTATATCCCAAGGTTTCAGGAATACTTCAAAATTTAAGTAATTACGAGCCTTTGACCACCCCACTGTTGGCCAAAAAAATTAGAAAATCAACAAAAGTTTTCAATGACAAAAAAGTGACCGATCACCATGCTATTATTCCCACTGGCGTAGAGATAAAATTAGCCACAGGCCAACAGCAGGTATACGATATTATTGTTAGGCGATTTATCGCCGTATTTTATGATGACTGTGATGTTTCCAACACTACGGTAATTGGCAAGGCGGCCAATATTCCATTTAAAACTACTGGTAAGGAGATTCTAAAGAAAGGGTGGCGCATTATTTTTGAGACGGCCAATTCCAAAGAAAAAAAGCTGCCAGGCATTTTACCGAATTTCGTGAAAGGTGAAAAAGGTCCGCATGAACCTTCCTTTTTGGAAAAGCAGACCAACCCACCTAAACAATATACGGAGGCTACTTTGCTAAGGGCCATGGAAACTGCTGGAAAACAGGTTGATGATGAGGAAATGCGGGAACTTATGAAAGAAAACGGCATTGGAAGACCATCTACCCGGGCCAATATTATAGAAACCCTATTTAGGCGAAAGTATATTGTAAGAAATAAGAAACAGGTACTGCCAACCCAAACTGGCATCCAATTGATCAATACTATTCAAAACGAATTGCTGAAATCTGCGGAATTAACCGGTTTATGGGAAAAGCAATTAAAAGACATTGAAAAGGGCAATTATAGTGCTGGATTGTTCATCAGCAATATGAAAAAAATGGTAGACGAATTGGTTTACGAAGTTAGAAGTGAAACAAAACGTGCCAATATCTCCCATACCACTGTCAACAACGATAAAAAAGCCGAAAAATCCAAAATAAATTCGAATGGTATTACTGGTGAAACCTGCCCAAAATGTAGAAAAGGGAAACTTTTAAAAGGGAAGTCGGCCTATGGCTGTAGTGGGTATAAAAATGGCTGTGATTTTATACTGCCATTTGTAGTTCATCAAAAAAAAATATCTGAAAATCAATTGATTAGACTACTTCAAAAAAGTTGCACCGTAAATTTAAAAGGGTTTGACCACCAGGGGCTTAAGGATGTTGAAGGTCTCCTACACTTTGATGAAAATTTTAGACTAATTCTGGAACCTAAGAAAAAGTCGAAAACCGATGAGAGCCCTAGTTGTCCCAAATGCAAAGAAGGTACTATTATAAAAGGCAAAGCTTCCTACGGTTGCAGTAATCACCGAAAAGGTTGCGATTTCAGGTTTACTTTTGAGGAAATAAAAGCCAAAGCTGCCTATAAGCCCTTGACCAAATCCCTAGTTCTTTCTATTTTGAATGGCAATCATTAGTCGACATAACTTTCAAAACTGCTATGCCAAAATAACCATAGCACTGTAGATTTCTTAGAGAAAGTTAGTGTATAAAAAACAAAAGACCGTCTAACTCAAGACGGCCTTTTTCATTTAATAGCATCATCCAACAGTAGTGAAAAATGCCGTTTTATTTTAAGCTTTATAAGATAGCCACCAATTCCAACTCAAAGGTAAGGTCCTGTCCTGCCAAAACGTGATTGGCATCAATAACAATAGTTTCTTCCTTTATGTCCGAAATTCGCAATTGGTTTTCTGTACCGTCCGGATTTTTCGCAACCAACATCATTCCAATTTCGGGTTTAATATCTTCCGGAAGCTCCGCCTTCTTAATTTCATGGAACATATCTTCCACAATATCACCGTAAGCCTCTTCCTTGGGCACGGTTATGGTTTTCTTTTCATTAATTTCCATATCCACCAATTCCTTCTCGAAACCTGGGATAAGTTGCCCTTGTCCCAATGTAACTTCAAGAGGATCCCTTTCCAATGAACTATCAAAAATTTCTCCGGTTTTTAATTTTCCAGTGTAATGTACTTTTACTGTGTCGTTAACTTTAGCTTTACTCATAGAATTCAGTTTCTCAGATTTTTAATCTATCTCTTAGAGTGCAAACCTATGGGATATAGATTTTTTAAAAGAATAGATTGTCTAAAAACCTCTAAAATTCACAATATCTTAACACTTTCCATTGAAAATCGCGCAATTTCAACAATAACAGCGGAACTTTATTCCAAAATAGCTTGGTATACCAAACTTCTCAACTTAGCGTGATCGTCGATTCCGTTGGTAGGTATCAACTGTTTAAAATATACGACGACCAAATCCTCCACGGGGTCCGCCCAATAAGTAGTTCCATAGGCCCCTCCCCACTCAAAAGTTCCAACGGAGCCCGGTTCCCCTCTTTCTCCCACGTTTTTCGTAATGGAAAAACCAAGTCCAAAACCGGATCCGTTTCTACTGCCATACGGAATACCCCGAGCATCAACGTGATCTGCAATCATTAATTCAACGGTTTTGGGGGATATTATCCTGTGCCCGTTAAACTCACCTCCATTTAACATCATTTGCAAGAATTTTGCATAGTCCATGGCCGTAGAAAGTAGACCGGCACCACCGGAAAAGCTCTTTCGAGGTCCTTTAACATAATGGCCTTGACCAATTCCCAGGCCAGGATCTGGAGATCTTTCCAGGGGCTTACCTTCATAGGCCATATAGGAAGTAGCTAGTCTTTCTGTTTTATTTTTGGGCAAGTAGAAATAGGTATCCACCATTCCTATCGGATCCAAGATCTTTTCCTTAATAAAGGCATCCAAGGTTTTACCGGAAGCCTTTTCAACAATTACGCCCAGGATATCGGTATTGTAGCCATAAACAAACCTTTCCCCAGGCTGGGCATCCATTGGCAATTTTGCCATTCGGGCAACGGTTTCAGCAATAGGTTCGTCCCGGTCCGCAAAATACCAGTTCTGAATACCGGCCGCTTCCCATTCCTTTTTTGCATGACCATGACCATACCCAATTCCAGCTGTATGGGTGAGTAAATCCCTAATTGTAATGGAACGATTTGCTTTTACCACATCATAACCCCCGTCATCACGAATTTTGGCAACAGTAGTTTCTTTCCACTCCGGTAAATATTTTCCAATTGGATCCGCAATTAGGAGCTTACCTTCTTCCTGTAATATCAAGGCAGCTACACTAACTATGGCCTTAGATTGTGAAGCGATCCTAAATATAGCGTCGTTGGTCATTTTTTTACCTGACTCCATGTCGCTAGCCCCAAAGGCATGTTGATAAACTATCTTGCCCTTTCTAGCAATGAGCGCCACGTTTCCGGACATTTCACCATCTTTAACATACTGTTCAAGGGTTTCCGATAGTCGTTCCAAGCGTTCAGATGACATCCCTACTTCCTCGGGAAGTGCTGTGGATAAGTCCTGTGCCTGTGTAAAGGATAGCCATAGCAGACACCCTATTAAAAAAAAGTAAGCTTTTATTAATTTTATCATTTTACCTTAAAATTTGATTATTTTTCCCTTTTTACGAATGCTAAAAGTTATTGCTTTTTTTGGTATTACAAAACAGTAAATAGTTTGCCATTATTTTTTGACAAGAAAAGTTATGGCTAAGGGCTTAAATAGAAATGTAAGCAACAACTTCTTTCCATGTAATTACATAAACTTTTTAAAAAGAGTTATTGATTATAGTAACCAATAGACTAATGGAATTGACGTCTTTCTAGGATTTCATTGAAGGACAATAATGAAGGTTTTGATCAGGAAAGCAAATTAAAAGGTGCAAATATATTCAAAATTGGGTACAGGAAAGGGCCGTACATAAATTCATACAACATTGAATTTATGTACGGCCCTTTATATACGATATCTCCTAAAATCTTTTTTGATAATGGACTTGGGTACTAGATTTTCTTTACGCGGACGGCGTTCATACCTTTTTGCCCTTTTTCAAGTTCAAAGGAAACCTTGTCATTTTCAGCAATTTCGTCTATCAGGCCACTAACGTGGGTGAAATATTTCTCTTGATTCTCAGTATCGATAATAAAACCGAATCCCTTGGAAGTATCAAAGAACGACACTTTCCCATTTCTAACAGGGTCGAATTCCTCTACATCGCTATCATCCCTTTTTGGAACACCAATTTCAATGGTAGAGGCATCCACTTTTATTTTTTTTGTTGGATCTGGCGGAGTATCCGTTAAATTACCATCATGATCAACATAGGCGAATTGAATACCTGGTCCATTTTCCTTAGACTCTAACTTGCGGGCCTCTTTTTTCTTTTGTTTTTCCTCACGCTTTTTTAGGCGCTTTTTTTCCTTTTCACTTTTACTATAAGTCTGTTGCGATTTTGCCATTGTTTTTTTTAAGGTTATAAATTGTAAATCTCGTTTGAGTAGCGGTTGAAATACTAAACGAGTGTTTGAAAAAGAAAATGAATCTATTTTATCTACCCAAAGATTTAGTAGCAGCAATGGTAATTACAGGTCAATGCGCAACTCTTTAAACTTCAGCAAATATAAGGCTACTATTTTAATTATTTTAATTTAGCCCGCCAATTTTTTATTCCTAGCGCTTAAAAATATGCATGATTTTCAGGATTTTGGGATTGTAAACAAGAAATTCTGTGTTATCCTATATACGCATTAAAATTTAGGTTGACGGGTTCCTATTACTCTAATTGTTAATGGCTTGGATGACTTAACTCCAACGCTTACATAAGACAATTGATTCATTCCTGTTTTTCTCTCTATTAGGCAATAAGGTCACTTTTTAGCAAATTTTCCTACAACTCGGCCTAAAATTCCTTAACTTCTATGCATATAAACTCAAAAAACTCATATATGAAAAAGTATTACTTTATTGTTTTGATTTTCATTTTTGGGATGGTTGGTTTCACCAACGCCCAAGTAACAGGATCAGTTTTGGATGAAGAGGGCACTCCGTTGCCCGGTGCATCAATCGTAATTAAAGGTACCACTACAGGGGCCACAACGGATTTCGATGGTAATTTTACCATTGAGGCCACAATGGGCGACATTTTAGTGGTCTCCTATATTGGATTCGAGACCTTACAAGTTACGGTCAATAATACCAACATGGCCATTAGACTTACGTCTGGTGTGGCATTGTCAGAAGTAATTATAGTTGGTTCACGGAATCCCAATAGAACGGCTACTGAAAGCACCGTTCCTGTTGATGTTATTGACATGAAGGAGCTTAACAATGTGGCCCCTCAGGTAAATCTAAACCAGATATTGAATTATGTGGCGCCATCCTTTACTTCTAACACCCAGACCATATCTGATGGTACAGATCACATTGATCCGGCCTCCCTTAGAGGATTAGGTCCTGACCAGGTGTTGGTCTTGATTAATGGCAAAAGAAGACACACCTCCTCCCTAATTAACGTAAACGGTACCTTTGGCAGGGGAAGTGTAGGAACCGATTTAAATGCCATCCCTGCAGCTGCCATTCAGCGTATTGAGGTATTGCGCGATGGTGCTGCTGCACAATATGGTTCAGATGCCATTGCCGGGGTCATCAATATTATATTGAACAAAAATGTAAATGAACTTACCACGACAGTCACAACTGGTGCCAATTTCACCAAAAATGCCAATGATCAAACAGGTGGTATTGATGGAGAAACGACCAATATCTCCGCTAGTTACGGTATCCCTTTAGGGGATAACGGGGGATTTATAAATCTTTCAGGGGATTTTGACGTTCGTGAAGAGTATAGCCGAATGAAGGAATGGGAAGGCACTATTTTTAATTTGTACAATACCGTGGAAAGAGTAGCTGGTTCGGATGGATACGACATCTCCAATTTATTGGATGATGATATAGCCGATGTAATCCAATACACCGATCAAGCTGGAATTGACCGAAATGGTGCAACCACCAAAGAGGATTTAAGGACAATTCTTGGTGCTGATGCAACCACTGCGGAACTGGCGGCACGAGGGCAACAAAGGAGTGACTACAATATGCGGGTAGGACAGTCTGCATTGCGCGGGGGCCGATTATTTGCAAATTTCTCCTTGCCCTTGGATGATATTGGCACTACTCTGTACTCTTTTGCGGGAATCAGCTCAAGAACCGGTAATTCAGCCGGGTTCTATAGGTTGCCAAACCAAAGTAGGACATATACGCCTGCCTACGTTAACGGTTTTCTTCCTGAAATAAACTCCAATATAAAGGATCAGTCCATTGCAATAGGAATCAAAGGATTGGTTGGGGATTGGAGTGTTGACCTGAGCAATTCCTATGGTAAAAACTCATTTTTGTATACAATTGGGAACACCTTTAATGCCTCCATGCAAAATGCCTCACCAACATTTTTTGATGCCGGTGGGTTTTCTTTCCTTCAAAATACCTCCAACCTGGATATTACGCAATTCTTTGACGATGTTATGTCCGGTTTAAATATCGCGTTCGGAGCGGAGTATAGAGTAGAAAACTATGATATTGTTGCTGGCGAAGAAGCTTCATATGCCCAATATACTGCCAACGGTCAACGTATAACTTTGGCCTCCCAACAACCTTCCCAAGATTTCTTTGGAAATTCCAGACCTGGGGGCTCTCAAGTTTTCCCAGGATTTGCCCCTTCAAATGAATTGTCGAGAGGACGAAGCAGTGTAGCTGGATACTTTGATGTAGAAGCTGATTTTTCAGAAGCATTTTTAGCTAGTTTCGCCACCAGATATGAAAATTACAGCGATTTTGGAGGTACCATAAACTTTAAATTGGCAGGAAGATTCAAGGCTACGGATAATATAAATATTCGCGGAGCTTTAAATACAGGCTTTAGGGCACCATCCTTACACCAAATCAACTTTAATTCCACCTCCACTATTTTTGACAACCAAGGTAATCCACAGGAAGTAGGTACTTTTGCCAATGACAGTAGGGCAGCCAAACTCTTGGGTATTCCGCAGTTAAAAGAAGAAACATCGTCAAGTGTTAGTTTGGGGCTTACGGCCAAAATACCAGACGCCAATATCACCTTGACGGTGGATGGTTATTTTGTAAAAATCAACGACCGTGTGGTATATACAGGTCAGTTTTCTGGGCCTGGCACAGGAACTGAATTGGATAATCTACTAAGGCAGGCCAATGCAACGGCCGCCTCATTTTTCGCCAACGCCATTGATACTGAATCAAAAGGGTTGGATGTTGTGGTTACCCACAAAACGGACTTAGGTGCCAATTGGCGTTTGAAGTCCGATCTGGCAGGTACATTCTCCAAAACCAAAAAAGTAGGCGATATAAATGCCTCAGACGTATTAAGGAATGCAGGATTGGTAGGCACTTACTTCCCTGAGGATAGTAGAGTATATTTAGAGGAGGCCGTTCCTAGAACCAAAATAAACCTTTCCAACAGCCTTACCTCCGAGAAATTTATCATTTTCTTAAGAAATGTATACTTTGGTGAGGTTACCGAGGCTACTACCACTTTGGCCAATCAACAGGTATTCAGCAACAAACTCGTAACCGATCTTTCTGTGGGTTATAAAGCTACGGATGCACTAACTTTTACCCTTGGGGCTAATAATTTGTTCGATATTTATCCGGACAGGGCCAAGAATGAATTTGGAAATCGTAGCGACGGCCGATTCGATTGGTCCCGAAGGGCCCAACAATTTGGGATCGGAGGTAGGTTTCTTTTTGCACGGGTGAGTTTTACCCTAAAATAAGTATAAATGAACGAGTAAACATAAAAAAAAGCCACTGTAATAGTGGCTTTTTATCGTTATACCCATTTGGAAGGTAAACAGCTTTATGTCCTAACCCTTTAACTTTACCTCTAACACTATTTCTGTTTTCAATAATTTGGAAATAGGGCAAATTTCCTTGGCTTTTTTAGCAATTTCCTTGAACTGCTCCTCCTTAATTCCTGGTACTTGACCAGTAAGACTTAAAGTTATTTGCGTTATACTCCCGTCCTCAAAGTTTACCTTGGCGCTGGTATCCAAGTTGGCTGGTGTAAATCCGGCCTCGCCCAATAAAAAACTTAGTTGCATTGTAAAACAACCGGCGTGAGCAGCTCCAACCAATTCTTCAGGATTGGTGCCCTTGCCATCTTCAAATCTCGATTTAAAGGAGTATTGGGTATCCTTGAGGATGGTACTTTCCGTACTTAGGGTACCTTTACCATCCTTGCCACTCCCTTTCCAATTTGCACTTGCATTTCTACTGAATTTCATACTTATATATTTATAGTTATTATAATCCGTTAATAATTCAATTAAATTCCAAGAAACCACTTAGTCAAATGTACTTTCAATTTACCCAATTCTTTACTCCAATGTGCCCTTGAAAAAATTAAATAATACCAATTGGCCGAACCTGACGGCATTTTAGGGACTAAACTGGAGTGCACAATAGTTTGAAGGAAATCGACTCAATAAATAATTTTCCCTGTACCTCTAAGATATTAAATAGCAAGTGATATTCCGATAAAATTCACATAATTCCAAATAAATGCCTCCGTGACGGCATTCCACCTTGCAAATATTTTCCACTTGATGTTGGTAACGTATTAATTTAAGATAAGACTGCAAAGTAGAGATTCCTACTAATTCTCTCCGCTTACTTTAACCGAAATGGATTTACCGTTTATGGATGATTCATAGTTTAAGCCGTCGCTTTAATACCAGTGCATGGGAATCATTAACTTATTGAAACCCCTAATCACGGAAAACATACTTTTCACGAAACCATCATAATGTGTTGATTATCAGTTAAATAGTAATCCTTGTACTTTATACCACCTCACTCAAATGTTAAATATTGCTTAAAACGGTACTATTTTATACATAGTACTGTAACAATTTTATTAATGTTTCGTCTACTAGTAGTAAATCAATTATTCATTTTAAAAATAAAATCATGGAAACTATTAACAAACACCTAGTAAAACAAACATTGGAATCTTCTAAAAGTAGAATCTGGAACAGTAAAAGACGGTACAATTAACCTACCGTTATCAAAAGTATCAACATCAATTTAAAAACAACATCATGGAAACAGTAAACAAGCATTACGTAAAGCAAACAATAGAAAATTCAAAAAGCAACATCTGGAATACCAAGAGGCGTTTCAGGTAACATATAGACCTAAAAAATAGAAATAATGAAATCATTTATTCATAAATCACAGTCAGAATCAACAAATTTTCAGCTGACCGGAGAAAGTATTTTGATGGTAAATTTTCGAGATATCAAAAAGAATCGTTGGGCTGAGCGCAGAATCTATTGTAACTAAATGTATCCAATTAAGTTAGATAGGGCTGAAATTTTAAAAGCAGTGGATTTTGGAATCAGCTGCTTTTTTAATTCCCGACAATCTCGACCAATTTACTTATCCCCTACTCCTTGTGTAGCTATTTGAAAAGTTAAATTGCGACTAGTCCTCTTTGGGCGAATACCGACTTGAAAATCTGGAGAACAAAACCAATTTCTTTCTGGTATTAATAAAATAGACCCCCGTTAGAAGAACAATTGCAGCAATGATGGATTGAGTGGTTATCTCTTCTTCCAAAAAAAACCAACCTAATAAAAGGGCTATAATGGGATTTACATAAGTGGATGTGGCTACCTTTTCCGGCGAAACCACTTTTAATAAATAATTAAAGGCCGTAAAGGCAACGATACTGCCAAATATAATAAGTAGTAACATAGAATATTGTACAGGACTGCTCCAAGTAGTTGGCAAGGACCAGGTTTCTCCAATTAGTAAACTTCCGACCATTAATATGATTCCGGCTGCGAACATTTGAAAGCCTGTATTTACAAAATAGTTCTTCGGCAGGTCTGCTTTGGCCACAAACAAACTTGCATAAGCCCAACTTATCATGCATAAAAATATCATTACCATTCCCAGAACCGAATTCTCCTTGCTTATTACCTGGTTTTGGCTTACCAATAAATAGATACCCAATATCCCAATTATAACCCCTACAAAAGACATGGTCTGAATTTTTTTACCCTCAAGTATTCGCATCAACAATAGAATAACCAGAGGTTGTGCAGCTATTTCCAAAGCTGCAAATCCACTGTCTACATACTTTAGCGCCCATACCACAAAACCATTCCCAAAAGCTAGGAACAAAAATCCCGCTATACTTGAATTTAATAATTGCCTTTTCGTTACAGTCAACGGAATTCCCATTATTTTGCAAAGTGCAAATATCAAAATACCGGCTACCGAAAAGCGTATCGAGGCCAACATAAATGGTGGCAATTCACTTACTGCAATCTTATTTAAAAGATAGGTGGAACCCCAAATAACATATATGGCAAAAAAGGCAAGTACAATAAGCAAGGTATTCTGGGATTTGGACATAAAAAAAGCTTTTCCAATGAAGCGTAAAAGTAAGTATAACTTTTATTAATTAAGCTGTTCTGTTCAAGCTCCCTTTTTCTTAAGAAAACCAAGATAATTGATCAAACCCAACCAAAAGTTTCTAAAAACAAAGGTTTATACCCTTCAATTAAATTTCAATTTCAATTAAGTGGCCAACCATCCATTTACCAACTTCCTCCGCCACCTCCACCGAAGCCACCACCGGATGAACCGCCCCCTGAACTTCCACTACTGGATGGCGAACTTACCATATTGGACTTGGTGCTGGCCATGGAACTGGAAAAGGATTTCGAAAACTGATTCATGGATAAGGTCCCACTTGTAGAAGATGAATACCAATCTGGTGGAGGGATATTTAGGTCCTTGAATTTTTTGGCCCATTGATCAAATAATCCAAAAGCCAGGGCATATCCCAAGGTATTTTCAAAATAATGGGGATCGTCTTTAATAAGCATCTTTAGCCTATTTTCCTCTGCTACCTTGATAAACCTTTTAAATCCTTTTAATTCTGACAACAACTCATTCCCCTTGGCATTCTTTTTTATCATAAAACGATTTACAAAAATCAGAAGAATGCAGGAAACCACAATTGCCACGGCGGCCAAAGGACCCCAGAAGAAAAGGCCAGTTACAGTAAGGCCGATAGCCAAAGCCACTAATGCAAAATACATTATGCCTTGAATTTTTTTGGATTCTGCTTCGTAATAGGGCTGTGCCAATTGCTTTAATTCGCTGCGAGCTTTGATCATCTTTGTGTAAAAGGTATCTTTTAAACTGCTTACCAGCACCTCTGTGCCAACTACATTGTTATTGTCACCAAACAGGCCCTTGAATATCTCCATTTCATAGGTTGGTGAATCCAATGGTAAAGATTGTAAACGAATAATTTTTGTGTCCTTGGAGCCAAATAGACCTTTTTTTGGAATTTCTTCAAGTCTAATAAGCCCTTTAGATCCCCAATACGGAATCAGGGAGATTAAATCCGAATTATCATCCCTGTCATTGATTAAAAAACCTACCATTGCCGGGTCTATATTGTCCGGAGGGTAATAACTTGTGGTGGCAATGATGCGTTCATCCCTTCCAAAATTCCACCATACCCTAAAAAATGCAAAAAACATTATCCCGATCAAGAACACCCAACCGAACCGATCCCAAAAAGGCCAAAAAGGTTTCTCTTCTACGACCGAGCCCAGGGGAAGGTTCATTAAAACCGTAACACTCTGTCCTGGATGTGATACAAAACCCGACTTACTGGTACCAGAAAATTCGTTGGCCGAGAAATATAACTGCATATCGGTACTCCTTGTACCAATACCACTGTCCCCAGAATAAACAAAACTATTTTGCCCGTCAGGAAATATGTTGTCCGGAACATGTATTTTAAAACTGACTTGGTGAAAATCGGCCTGCCAATCCTCTGGTTTTATGTTCCAATAAAAGCGAATATGGGAATCCTCAAAGAGAAAGGCATTGTGAACCCGGTATTTTATTTCATAATGCTGTGGACCTATTACGGTGATATCCTTGTCGCCAATTTTAATCTGTACATTGTCCTGTAACTTTTGTACAAAGTCGAACGGAGCTTCATAGTTATGATCGGGAACCTTTATCCTACTTATTTTAATCTTTCTGGTTGATTGCACGCCCTCGGAATCCAAAAGGTCATATTTTGTTTGAATGTTCCGATAAATACCGTGTTTGTAGATTTCAAAGTTAAGATCATAGTTTTCAACCACATCAAAATAACCTTCTTGATGAATGGTTATGTCCACCGAATAATTTATAACCGTAAAATCCTGGGCAACTCCCTTGCCCACAACAAGGAGAATAAAAAGAAAGAAAGAAAAATTTTTCATTAAGAGAAATCTACTTTTACATTGGCCCTACTAGCCTCCTCTGCTTCGAAATAATCAAAATGTTGATATTTGAACAAACTGGCTACAAGCACCCCAGGAACGCTTTCTCCATAAGTATTATTTTCCCTAACAGAACCGTTATAGTACCTCCTCGCCCGTTCCAGATTTTCCTCGATCTCATTTAGTTTTTGTTGAAGATCCAAATAATTGGTATTGGCCTTTAGATCAGGATAAGCTTCTCCCAAAGCAAATATACTTCGCAAGCTTTGTTGCAATTGGTTTTCTGCCTTTATCTGGGCATTAATATCTCCCGATGGTACTGCCATGGCAGCATTACGTGCATTTATTACTGACTCTAGGGTGGATTTTTCATGCTTTGCATAGCCCTTAACAGTTTCTACCAAATTAGGTATTAAGTCGTACCGTCTTTTTAATGCGACATCTATATTGCTCCAAGCATCCTTCACAAGATTTCTAAGTCTGGCAAAGTGATTAAACACATTAACCAAGAAAAGGGCTAACAGTGCTAAAATTCCTAAAAAAATAATTAAAGTAATCATGGTAAAGTGTTTTTAGTTGTTTAATTATGGTCTCCACTAAGTTACTTTATTTTTTTATTCAGACAGCAGCCTATTTAACAAATTATAGGACAGACTCAAACTACTTAATTAAAGATCTACCTACTACTCCTATCATGTAATTCCATTGATTAGGGATTCCCCAATTACCGTTAAATAAAAAAAAGAGCGTCGTGGGCGCTCTTTTTCCTACCTGAATTTTGCTGCTATTTTGCATCCAAAATCTTGGTACTTACGTATGCTATGGACCTCGTAATTTTTCCTTCGTCATCAAAATCATGAAGATATAAGGCTGGTAAAATAATTTTCTTGCCGTCCGATTTTCTAGTCAATCTAAATTTCCACCAAGATTGAACCACTTTGGCATCCTGCATATCATATTCCAAATAATCCGGGTAGCCATTTTCGTCCAAACTGTCTATGGTATAAGTCTCCATTAATTTCTTATTGCGCTCTTTTATCTCATCCAAGCCAAGGCTTTCTCCATCAGGTAGTTCCAGACTATAAAATCTAGCATCCTCAGCATAGAAACTGTAAAAGGTCTCCAAATCATTGAATTCTAAGGCATACATCAATTTCCTTACTGTATTTATATTATCGTGATGATTAAATATGGTACCATTTTGTCGATCACCAAAACTTCTTCTAACTTCCCAGATCACATCATTATCAAAATAATTGATCATGCTTTTTATTTTGTTATCGTCATCCAGCTTATATAACCTATGATAAGGCATATCCAATTTTACCCCTGTTTTTTTATGCATTCCTTTTATATGATCCCAGGTCTGTACCCAAACACCGCTTTCCTTATATTCCAAGGCATCGGGATAGGCACCTTCACTTGGTTCCGAAGACAGGTATGCAATATTATCTTTCCAAAAATTTACTTGTTCCAAATACTCTTCTTTAGTTGTCCCTTTATCATCCTTATTGGTACTAAACCCATTATAGGCCTTGAAATCTTCGGCTAGGTAAGAGCCCACCTTTTCTGCATCACCGGCTATAAAAGCGGTCATCATGCCATTAACAACTTCGATAGCGGGATGCTCCAAAAATATGGTCCCATTTTTTTTCTTCTGCGAATAGCCAAATACTACCATGAGGCCCATGGCCAATAAAATCGATTTTTTCATTTTAACTCTGTTCTTAGATTACTATTAATGCCCAAAATCATTTTTTGGGTCTGATTAAACCATAAGTAAATTAGATTCCTGCAATTTTTTTATCCGACAAGGACGAACGAATAGTTTTATTGTCCGAAACATGTGCATAAATTATCGACTAAATAATTATTTCAATCCATTGCCGACCCTCTATATATTCCAAATTGAAGTTGTCCTTAGGAATTGGGCATTACTTAACATACATCAATGTGTAATCCGCTATCGATCCTTAATTTTGAAGAAATAAAAGATAAATCATGAAAACAATTAAATATGCAGCGGAAAGTAGGGGCCATGCCCATCACGGATGGCTAAATTCATATCACAGTTTTAGTTTTGCCAATTATCACAATCCCGAAAGGATGAATTTTGGTGTTCTTAGGGTGTTAAATGACGATACTGTATCTGGCGGCCAAGGTTTTGGACAGCACCCCCATAAAAACATGGAAATTATATCCATTCCCCTAAAAGGAGATTTGGAACATAAGGACAGTATGGGAAACACCACTGTAATTAAGGAAGGTGATGTGCAGGTAATGAGCGCAGGAACCGGTGTTTTTCACAGTGAGTACAACAAGAACAAAAATGAAGAAGTGCAATTTTTACAAATTTGGGTAATTCCAAAAGTACAAAATGTATCACCTAGATATGATCAAATTTCCACCCGTGATCTGGCTACAAAAGATTCCTTTTACCAAATACTTTCCCCAAACAAAAGTGATCAAGGGGTATGGATACATCAAGATGCTTGGTTTTCCTTGGGTGATTTTGAAACAGGAAATACCTCCACCTACACTTTAAATAAAGCAGGTAATGGTTTGTATATGTTTGTTTTAGAAGGAGAGATAACCATTGGGGAACAAAAGTTGGGACGCCGTGATGCCCTAGGGATCTGGGAAACCAACGAAATCACCCTTGCCTCCTCGGAGCCCAGCAAGGTACTACTGATGGAGGTTCCGATGAATTAATAATTTAATTCAAGATAATTACTGGCTTTTTTCTATTTTTAATAATTCCATTGTTATCAAAGGAGGATATGTCCAATGTTAAACTCGTAATTCCGGAAAGGGCGGCCAATATCGGCAATTTTATGGTTGGCCGATTATTGCCATTTAGACAAAAGCGCATGGTAGGCCCCTTTGTCTTTATAGACCACATGGGACCTGTTAAACTGGACGAAAATGAAAATTTGGATGTTCCGCCACATCCGCACATTGGACTTTCTACACTCACCTTTCTTTTTGAAGGAGCCATAATGCACCGGGATAGTTTAGGAAATGAGGTGCAAATCAATCCCGGCGGCGTTAATTGGATGACTGCCGGTAAGGGCGTAGTACATTCCGAACGCACTCCAGAACACTTGAGGAACAGTAAAAAGTCGCTACATGGACTACAAATTTGGGTAGGGCTCCCTAAGGAAAAGGAACAAATAGAGCCCTCATTTAACCACATCCCCAAGAATGAAATTCCCAAATGGCAATACAAAGGGGTTACAGTGACCCTAATTGCCGGAGAGTTGTTAGGCAGGATTTCTCCTGTACCCGTGCACAGCAAGTTGTACTTTCTGGAATTGAAGAGTACGGAAATGAAAAAAATAAATATAGGATCAGAATTGTTCGGAGAAAGCGGTCTCTATATATTGGAAGGAAGCCTTTCCAGTGACGGAAATACCTATGGCCCTAAACAAATTTTAATCGCTAATGACAATACGATCTGCGAATTTGAACTAGCTGCCAATTCTACTATTTATATTTTTGGAGGAGAACCTTTTCCGGAGGAAAGACATATTTATTGGAACTTTGTCTCATCCGATAAAAATATAATTGAAAGAGCCAGTAATAACTGGAAACTTCAGAAGTTTCCAAAAGTAGCGGGCGAACTTGATTTTGTACCCTTACCAACCTAAACTACACAATTTATTATGAAAACAGGGAGATTGGAAGCATTTAGCGATGGGGTTTTGGCCATCATAATCACAATCATGGTTTTGGAAATGAAGGCTCCTGAAGATACCACTCTGGTAGGATTATGGTCTATTTTCCCTGTCTTCATGAGCTACATCCTAAGCTTTATTTATTTAGGGATTTATTGGAACAACCACCACCATCTAATGCAGGTTACACAAAAAGTAAATGGACCCATTCTCTGGGCCAACCTCCACTTGCTTTTTTGGTTGTCCCTGATTCCCTTCGCCACGAGTTGGGCAGGGGAAAATTATCACGCTCCTTTAACTATTTCACTCTATGGCACTGTACTCTTAATGTGCGCCATAGCATATAGAATTTTGGAGATTTACCTCATAAAGTACCATGATGAAAACTACCCACTAAAACTGGTTACCAAACGAGGTTTGAAAGAAAGCATTTCAATGCTTATTTATATTGCCTGCATTCCATGCGCCTTTATCAATACTTGGATAGCTGTCATTGGATTCATTACAGTAGCCATTATTTGGGTGGTACCGAACAGGAAATTGGAAGGTCTGGCCGAGCAAAAGTAAGCCCAACCCTACCTTTCCGCAAGGCGATCCAACATAATTCTCCTTTTAGCGAAATGCAGGGTGGTTTGTCGATTTTAACCTGCAAGCCCGCCTTTTTGTCCTAAATTATCGCTAAATTGACTATGCTTTTTTTTGACAAAAATCCAATGCTTTGAAAAAAAATTATTTACTGGTCACGACTTTTATTCTCTACACCCTTGTCTTTTCTTGCTCCAAAGAGAGCAAAGAGGACCTCATAGATATTGTGGTCAGTGAAAAACCGACTGTCCCAACGGAAGAAGAACCGGAAGTGGAGGAACCCATTATAGAAAGTAGCCCCTTACACAACAATCCCCAAAGGACTGGGGACGCTTCGGCGGGATACGACTATTTAATTTCTGGGGACTACATGAGTTCAGGCATTCCTTATGATGCATTTTTGCTGGGAACAAGCGAAAATCCAGACAACCGCCTCAATAGAAGCGGCGACAATGCCAATATCCCCTATGATTATACCACCATATCAGCTTCAAATGGCGCAAGGGTAGTAGCGCCTAACTGTATGGCGTGCCACGCCTCTACCATTAACAATAATTTTATAATAGGCTTAGGCAGTCATGATGCAGATTTTACAGTGAATAGGGCCAGTAATATATCCCTATTGAATTCCGGTATCAGAGCTTTGTACGGTGGAGAAGAGAGTGCCGAATGGCTCGCTTATGATCAATTTAGAAAAAGTATTGTTGCCATTGGTCCAAAAACCATTACAGAAACCCGGGGCTCCAATCCGGCAGATAAGATTACACAGGTATTGATCAGCCATAGGGACAAAAATACCTTGGCTTGGCAGGACACCCCTTTTGTTGATGTTTTGGAAGATGTTATACCAACCGATGTTCCTGCCTGGTGGTTGCTGAAAAAGAAAAACGCCATGTTCTATCATGCCATCGGGCGATTTGATTTTTGCAAATCGTTTATCGGGTCAAGTCTGTTGACCATGGGGGATGTTTCCAAGGCTGCTGAAATAGACAGCAAAATGGTCGATGTCCTTGCCTACATCCAAAGTTTGGAAGCCCCGAAATACCCCTTTTCCATAGATACCGATTTGGCCCAACAAGGAAAACAGTTATTTGAAAATACCTGTGCAACCTGTCACGGCACTTATGGGGACAGCCCAACTTATCCTAATTTGCTGGTGACTTTGGAATCTGTCGGTACGGATTCCGAATTGTCCAAACATTACACCACCTCCTCCCCTATAAACGATTATTTTATGGACTGGTTCAATTCAGGTTGGTTTGGAACCACATCGAATAAATTACAGATAAAAGCGGAAGGTGGCTATATAGCACCTCCCTTGGATGGTGTCTGGGCCACAGCCCCATACTTTCACAATGGCTCCGTCCCTACATTAGAAGACGTATTAAACAGCAAAAACCGCCCTATTAGATGGAGTAGGTCCTTCCTGAATACCGATTACGACCAAACAAAAGTTGGATGGATATATACCGAGGAACAAACAAAAGTAGACAAAAACACATACGACACCACTCTAAAAGGCTATGGCAATTCAGGTCACATCTTTGGAGACCAACTAACCGACTCTGAACGAAACGCATTAATAGAATACCTCAAGACACTGTAATTCAATACTATACAGTGATTTAATAAATAAAAGGATTAGCAAGTGTGTTTTGACCCAACATGTCTTATTTGGCAGCTTAATTCCATTTTACAAGGAATCCAATCCCCATTTTTATCAGAGGTAGCGAGCGAAGGAATTACTCCTCTGGTGGTCTTCCGTGAACTTCTTCAAAAATAGTATCGAAATTCTGACGTAGATGTGTACTTAATTTTTTGTGATAGTCGTCCGTGAGCCACTTAAGAAAGTTAAAAGTACTTTTGCTTATACATTTGGCGTATCGCTGAATCCTATCGTCGATATCCGGGCCCAACATTTTGGAGAGGGCAAGGGCGTCATACACGTCCTCACTGTTTTCCACACAGATTCTTGCATGTTGGGCAATAGATCGCTCCAACACCACCTTTGAGGTCTCACCATTTTTAATGGAATCTACATAAGTTTCCTTAATATCAAAATACACCTCCTCGGAATTAGCGAACTCCAAACGCAATTCTTCAGGCATTTCCCATTTAAAATTGCTTTCCAGTTCCTCATCACTTATAAGTCTATCAGCATAAAAATTAGGGGATTTAAAAATGGTCTGCCAGTCCAAATCTGCGCCCCAAGGGCCAAAACGATGGAAATTATTCCCTAGGTCGATTACCGAAAATGTAGATTTATTATTCAATATCCGCGAACCACGACCAATCATCTGATAATACAGCGTTAAGGATTTAGTGGCCCTGTTCAAAATAATGGTGTCTATGGTAGGTTCATCAAATCCAGTGGTCAGAATACTTACTGACGTTAAAATGGCATTAGGCGTCATATTAAACCACTTTAGAATGGCCTTACGCTGCTTCTTAGTTGCTGTATTGTCCAAATGGGCAATTGGGTAGCCAGCCGCCCTGAACGTCTCGTATACGTGAAGGGAAGTGTTAATCCCATTATTGAATATTAAGGTTTTCTTTCCCTTGGAATGTTTTTCATAAGCCTCCAACAATTTGCTCAACATCAGACTATTGTTGTAAAGATCTTCAGAGGATTTTACGGTATAATCTCCATTGGAACCAACTTCCAAAGAGGTTAGACCCATATTGTAGGAGTAAAATTCCGCCCTGGCCAAAAATTCATTTTCAATAAGGGACACTATAGTTTCACCGACAATTAATTCGTCATAGTTGTCCTTCATTGGTAAATCCTTATTGGAACTCAAAGGTGTAGCGGTGACTCCCAAAACAAAGGAATTATCAAAAAATTTGAACAGTTTTGTAAATGAGTTGTAGTGAGCCTCATCAATAATTACCAGACCTACATCTGATATATCCAATTTGTCGTCCTGCAGCCTATTGTTCAAAGTTTCGACCATAGCCACAAAACAGCTATATTCTTCCTGGTCATCTAAATTGGCCTTACTGTCCACCACCTTATTGGTTACCCCAAAGCTGGTCAGCATGGTAGAGGTTTGTTTGCTGAGCTCTATACGGTGTGTCATGATAAGCACCTTCTTGTTGTGGTGCTTTAAATATTGCCTTACGATTTCCGAGAAAATAACGGTTTTACCACCACCTGTGGGCAATTGATATAAAAGATGATAATCATCGGGAGCGGTTTCAAATTTATCAAAAATCTGGTCTATTGCTCCTTTTTGATAGCTATATAGCTCCTTATCCGTTTTCCTATCTACAATAGCATTGGCAATCAAAGTCTCCGACATAATCTCTTTTTTGGACTGCAAAACTAAGCCCTTTAATGGGTGTTTAACTAATAATTTTGGAAAAATAAAGGAATATTTTTTCTAAATATCACTGTCTGTAGTCAATTCCTACAACTCTTAACGTGTATTTTTTATAAAAAAACAATTACAACTTAATACAGCATATTAATTGACAACCTATAATTTTCTAGTTCTTGGCCAGTTTTCTGAGTGCCACCCACTGTTTTAGCATTTCCCTGGAGTCGGTAGCAGGGTAGCCCAATACAGTTTTACCAGGAAGAACATCGCTCATTACACCGGAACCGGCCCCAACAACGGCACCGGAATTAATGGTAGTGTGATCTTTAATAGAGGCACTCCCTCCAATGATCACACCATCACCCAGAGTTACCGAACCCGCCAGACCGCTGTGTCCGGCCATAATACAAGACCTCCCCATTACACAATTATGTGCTATTTGGACCAAATTGTCAATTTTACAACCGTCGCCTATAATGGTCGAGCTAAATTTACCGCGATCAACACAGGAATTGGCTCCGATTTCCACGTAATTACCTATCACCACATTTCCTATTTGAGGTATTTTCACCAAACCCCTGCCATCTTCACTAGGCCTATAACCAAATCCGTCCGCTCCTATACTTACGTTGATATGAAAGATACAGTGATTGCCTATAACGCTCCGTTCCCTGATTACGGTACCCGACCAGACCACAGTATGATGTCCTATGGTAGTCTCATCAAAAACAGTAACATTGGGATATAGGACAACCCCATCCCCCAAAACCACATTTTTACCAACATAGGAACCTGCTCCAATTTTACAACCCTTGCCTAAAACAGCCGTTTCGTGCACTATCGCCCTTGGATGCACTTCCTCAAGTAATTCAGGTGGTTCTGGCTGAAATGCCTCCAATAATTTGGCCATGGCCAAATCTGCATTGGCTACCCTGATAAAAGCCTTGTTCCCACCTGGCAATATTTTTAAACTATCACTCACAATAGCAGCACTAGCTTTGCAAGTATCCCATTTTCGAGCATATTTATTACTAGAGATAAAGGTAATATGCTGGTCTTGGGCCCTGTCCATTTGCTCAGCCCCGACAATGGTTTTATCATACCCCCCTATAAGTTCTCCATTTAAGAGCTCATTTATTTCTGCAACAGTGAATGACTTCATTTAAATTTATATTATTGATTAATTATCAAAGGTTGATCAGATTTTCTGTGGTTTTTTTAAATATAGCGCTAAATATTAAATGCTCTTGTTAAATAAAATTAAGAAATTTCAAAAATAAGAATTGAAAAGTAATATAAAAGTACTGTAAATACATTTTTGAGGGCTTGTGTCCTATCACATTAACCCATTAACTATTTACTGTTTTATGGACCTCAAGTATAATTGCTCCACTTTTTCCCTTGCCCAAGGAGTCCGTCTTAAAAATTTTAAACTGGATTTTATGGAAGGGTCATGATTAAAACAACGGATATTAATTCTAGCACCCATTTCTTCCCAGCCGTATTGGGTCACAAGTGACTCCAATATTACCGCTAAAGTAATACCATGTAACGGATTGTTATTGTTATTCATATAAAGTAAAAAATCAGTTTTAGATATATAAATATCTTATATTCAATAACATACTATTTTCTTTTGTTATTTTTTTTCGCAAATCTCTTATCTCCCCGTGTTATTGGCTTTTTATATTTTTTTGCAATTTCCCTTTTATAGGACCCTCCTTGGTTTATCTTTTTATTCTTAACCGCCTTCTCGTGAAAGGCGGCACCACGAGCTTCCAATTCCGCAGCACTAACAGGATTGTTATGTTCCAAATTCTTAGGACGCTCTTCGGGTGTAAGTTCCTCCGATATTTTTACAGCTACAGGGAAAGTCATTAAGGGAATTTCATAATCCATTAATTTTTCAATAGCGTCTTTATACCCCTCCTCCATCTCAGTGTACATTAAAATGGAATTCCCCCTTTTCTCTGCCCTTCCGGTTCTACCAATACGGTGCATATAATTCTCAGGAAAAGTGGGAGTATCAAAATTGATTACATGGGTTATTTCATCCAGATCCAATCCTCTCGACATTACATCTGTAGATACCAGTATTCTATTTTTACCTTCATCAAACTGTTTGATCGATCTAATTCTGTAGTTCTGTGTTTTATTGGAATGGATTATTGCCGCCTCATTGCCATAATCCACTTTCAAGGCCTCAAACAACCGGTCAGCACTTCTTTTATTTGAAACAAAAACCAATACTTTTCTGAAAAAAGTTTTATCCTTAAGCAAATAAACCAAAAGGTTTACTTTTGTATAAAAATTTTCAACGCTATATGCAACTTGTTCAATATTCTCCAATGGAGTTCCACTAACGGCTATTGAAATCTTTTCTGGGGCAATAAAAAAGTCCTCGATCAATTTGGCCACATCATCTGTCATGGTAGCTGAAAACATTATATTTTGTCTTCTTTGTGGCATTAACTCAAAAATATTGGTAATCTGAAAACGGAAACCAAGATCCAGCATAACATCTACCTCATCAATTACCAATTTTTTAATATCCCTCAGTTTAACCGTTCTATCCAATGTAAGGTCGTATAACCTGCCTGGGGTGGCCACCAAAATATCACAACCTAGGGCAACGGCCTGTCGTTGCGTGTTAATATTTGCCCCGCCATAAATTCCGCAGACCCTTACACTCATAAATTTGGAATAGGCCTCTATATTGGCTACAACCTGCAAGACCAACTCCCTGGTGGGCACCAATACCAATATTCTAGGGTTAAGTTGTTTGGAAAATTTCAACTCCTGCAAAAGAGGCAGCATATAGGCGAAAGTTTTACCAGTACCCGTTTGAGCAATACCCACAATATCCTTTCCCGACATGATTACCGAAAAGGCTTCCTGCTGAATCGGAGTTGGGATCTTAAAACCCAATTCGTCAATTGCATAATGTAGTTGCTTTGTTATATTAAAATCGGCAAAAGTGCTCATTCCCTCTATTTTTTTGGGACAAAGGTAAAGTTTATAATCTTCATAATAGCCGTTGTGGCATTTGTTGAATATAATCAAGGTAGAAAATAGATTCTTAATTAAAACACAATTCTTGGGTTTTAATTTGGTATAATTATTATTTTGAACCCGCAGACTAATCTAAAATCTTAAATATGCAAAAAGTGTACTTACTGTTAATTCTATTTTTTATTTGTTTTTCACAGACAGGATTTACCCAAATAAATCAACAGCTCCTTAGCGAAATTGAACAGGAGGTTACCAATAATTCTCAATTGGAACACTTGGCACATGAATTATTGGATGTTATTGGTCCCCGACTGGTAGGTACGCCGCAGATGCAACAGGCACATGATTGGGCTCTAACGAAATACACTAATTGGGGTATTACTTCCCATAATGAACAATGGGGGGAATGGCGTGGTTGGGAGCGCGGAATTACGCATATAGATATGGTATATCCAAGAGTCCAGACCTTAAAAGGTACCCAATTGGCATGGAGCCCCAGTACTGGAAAAAAAGGTGTTACCGCGGAATTGGTTGTTTTGCCCACTATTACTGACTCCAATGAGTTCAACAACTGGCTACCAACTGTAAAAGGAAAATTAGTAATGATTTCCATGAAGGAACCCACTGGTAGACCAGATTACAACTGGGAAGAGTTTGCCACCCCAGCGTCTTTTGACAAAATGAAAAAGGAACGGGATCTACTGGAGGATCAATGGTCACAGAATATGCAACGTACCGGTTACGACCGTAGGTCCCTACCATTGGCATTGGAAAAAGCCGGAGCTTCGGGAATAGTAACCTCTTATTGGTCCAAAGGATTTGGCGCCAATAAAATATTTGGCGCCAGTACAGAAAAAATACCCACTATAGATCTAGAACTGGAAGACTATACCATGCTATATAGATTGGTTGAGTATGGAGATCGACCTAAAATCAGCATAAAAGCTGAATCCAAGGAACTGGGAGCCGTACCCACATTCAATACCATTGCAGAAATAAAAGGTTCCGAAAAACCAGATGAATATATTATTCTATCGGCACATTTTGACTCTTGGGATGGAGGTACGGGAGCTACGGACAATGGCACTGGAACACTGGTTATGATGGAAACCATGCGCGTACTTAAAAAATTATATCCAAATCCCAAAAGGACGATCTTGGCAGGACATTGGGGAAGTGAAGAACAAGGATTAAATGGCTCTAGAGCCTATGTAGAGGATCACCCGGAAATAGTGGGCAATATCCAAGCAGTTTTTAACCAGGATAATGGTACCGGGAGAGTTGTTCAAATATCGGGAGGTGGTTTTCTCAACTCCTATGATTATTTCTCCAGATGGCTATCCGCCGTTCCCGAAGAAGTAAGCCAACATATAGAAACTACATTTCCAGGCATGCCTGCTGGTGGAGGATCGGACAACGCCTCATTTATTGCAGCTGGAGCCCCGGCCTTTGGACTCAGTTCCTTGAATTGGTCCTATTGGAATTATACGTGGCACACCAATAGGGACACTTATGATAAGATTATTTTCGACGATGTCAGGAACAATGTGATTTTAACAGCCATATTGGCCTATATGGCAAGTGAAGATCCAGAAATGGTCTCAAAGGAAAGAAGGATAATGCCCATAAACAAAAAAACAGGGGAACAAACCACTTGGCCTGACCAAAGGGCCCCTGACAGAAAGGGGGGATTGTAAGAATTTACCATGAATTTCCTTTTGGTTTGTTAAAAATAAAGCCTAACTTAATTTCCGAATCTGAAAGCGGATTCAACCTGTATTTGTTAACCTAAAACCCTTATATATGACTATTAATTTTGAGTATGATGATGTAAAAGCAAGTGCCCGATTAGAGGAATTGGCAACCAAGAAGTTAGAAAAACTAGAAGACAAATATGATTTTATAGTGCGTGCCGACGTTTTCTTTAAAAAAGAGAACACCTCTACTCCCAATACAGGGTTAATTTGTAATATAAGACTAAGTGCTCCTGGGCCAAGATTATTTGCGGAGTCCAACAATGGTAAATTTGAAATGGGTATAGCCGCTTCCGTAGAGGAACTTGAAAGACAATTGGAGAAAAGAAAAGGTAAGATGAAAACCCATTAGGTTCTAGTCGCTAAACAACATACCAATGCCCAGGAAAAGTGTGAAATTTTTTCTTGGGCATTTTATTTTACCTCTTTACCAATACAATATTCAAATTGCTTAATCCTCAGCATCTTCAAATTTAGCATCTGCCAAGGTTTTCATCAATCGATCGGAAAAGGGGTTTTTATATAAATCCTTTAATAGTTTTTTCCTCTTGCGGTCTGAAATGTCCAAGGTATCCAAAACACCTTTTCTTCTTTTAGCTTCAACTATACGTTTTTTCTTTAAATTAATCCTGTCTTGGGCGGACAGTATCATATCTGGCTCATACTCCTCCAATATGGTCCATTTTTCCACTTTTAACTTCTTCCCTACACTATCTTTATCTAAAGATTGGGCATATCCTTCCGCCAGGAATAACCCCATAAAGAGCATTAACACAGTACTGTAAATTCCTTTCTTAATCATTTTCAAATAAAGTCTCCTCTAAATTATAACAATTTTTCACCAAACCAGACCCTCAATTCAGTTTTTACCTACCGTATATCGAGTTTTTAAACATCCTGCCGATTATTTTCATAATTCTCTCATTTACAGCGCCCCCAAGTCAGAAAACAAGGCGGTCATAATCATGTAAAAAAGATTGGTTTAGTTCCCATTAGTATTTAAAAATGATACTTACATTTGTGCCTTAAAATCATATTGACTATGTTAATTTGGGGATCCTTTATTTTTCTGATTATTATATTTTTAGCCCTTGATCTAGGAGTTTTTCATAAACACGAGCATGTTATTAAAACCAAGGAAGCTGGCATATGGACCGCCATCTGGGTCACTGTTGCCTTCAGTTTTAGTGGTGTAATTTATTGGTTATTCTCCAACGGCCTTATAGATAACCCCACTGGATTAACGCCCAATAATGCAGTTTTAAAATATATAACCGGTTATCTCATAGAATTGTCCCTGAGTATAGACAACGTCTTTGTAATTGCTGTAATTTTCGGTGCCTTTAAAATTCCGCCCATTTATCAACATAGGGTATTGTTCTGGGGTATTTTGGGTGCCATTGTATTTAGGGCCTTAATGATAGTATTCGGCGTTGCCCTTATTACGAAATTCGAATGGGTGATTTATGTTTTTGGTGTTTTCCTGTTGTATACTGCCTTTAAAATGTTAAGATCGGACGAAAGTAAATTTGATCCAAAGAACTCTTTCGTATTCAAGAGGTTAAAAAAGATATACCCCATCACAACAACCTTAAATGGCCATGATTTCTTTGTGAAGCGTATGGGGGTCACTGCCGCCACACCACTTTTTGTAGCCCTGGTAATCATAGAATTAACGGACGTTTTGTTTGCATTGGACAGTATTCCCGCAATTTTGGCTATTACGGCGGACCCTTTTATTGTTTTTAGCTCCAATATTTTAGCTATACTGGGATTAAGATCCATGTACTTCTTAATTTCCAGAATGCTGGAAAAGTTCAGATATATAAATTACAGCCTAGTGGTAATACTAGCATTTGTTGGTTTAAAAATGCTATTTTCCCATCATATCGAAATCCCTGAGTGGGTTTCCTTAACGGTAATATCTGTATCCTTGATAGCAGGCGTAATTACTTCTCTGCTTATTCAGGAAGTCAAGGCATCTGAGGAAAACTAATTATTCTTTATCCAATAGTTTTTGGTCTATAATATTTAAAGCATCCCTTACTGTCTGCATTTTATCCATGTCATCATTCTCCAGTCGGATACCAAAAGCATCTTCTAGGTCTAATATAATATCTACCAGGTGGGCGGAATTGATGTTTAGCTCAGTCACAAAATTGCTTTCCAGCTCTACATTACCAATTGGAACATCTTCAGGTAGATACGTCTTAACTATTTCCTTCAGTCTGGCTAAACGCTCCTCATTATCAACCATAATTACATCTCTTTAAATTCTTTAAAGATAATACAGGCATTTACATCTCCAAACCCAAAACTTGCCTTTGCCATTATTTTTGACCTATGGGAAATCGTATTTTGAGGAATTCGGGAAGCATCCACGAATTCCAAAATTTCGGGATGTATGTCTCGACAGTTTCGATTACCAAAGATCAAACCCTCACGGTATTGCAATAGGGCGGCCACGCATTCCACGCTGCCCGCAGCAGCCAGGCAGTGACCTACCATGCCCTTAGTGGAATTTATATAAGGGAAATCCTTGCCAGAACGCTCCAAAGCTTCACTCCAATTCCTAATTTCTTCGGCATCCTTTGATGTTGCAGTTAAATGGCCATTAATAGCATCCACCTCTGATCTCTCTATTCCGGCATCGGACAATGCATCTAAAATACAGCGTTGCACCGCCTCACTATTGGGGGCAGTCATACTCCCTGCTCCACGTTGTCCGCCGCTGTTTACAGCACCTCCCATAACTTCTGCATAAATCCTGGCTCCCCTCTCCAAAGCACTCTCCAAGGATTCCAACACCAATGCTCCTGCCCCACTTCCCGGGACAAATCCCGAAGCACTGGCACTCATTGGCCTGCTGGCATCCCGGGGATTAGTATTATAGTTGGCAGGTAGGATACGCATGGCATCAAAGCCACCCCAAACATATGGGCCGCTGTCATTACAACTTCCAACCAACATCCTCTTGGCCTTTCCCAATCTAATACGTTCCAGCCCCATAATTATTCCCTCTGTACCGGTAGCACAGGCCGATGAATTTGTGGTCACTTGATTGCCACATCCCAAAATCCCACCTAGATAAGCGCTTATTCCACTGGCCATGGTCTGCATAACGGAATTACTGCCCAAGCGCCTGGAGTTATTATCATCTATTAAATATATAGACTCCCTAAGTTTGTCTATACCCAAAATACCAGTGCCAAATATGATACCACTGTCCCAATCGGGTTTATCCTTACCTGCCTTTCCCAAACCAGCATCTGTCCAAGCATCTGTTCCGGCCATGACTCCATAAACCACACCACTTGAATTTAAGCCTTTAAGTTGTAAAGGTGTAAAATAGGCTTCTTTTAAGCTTTCCGCTATTTCGGGTTTTCCGGCGATTTGACACCCGAAGCCCAAGTCCGCCAACTCCTGATGAAATGTAATTCCACTGGCTCCACTAAGTAGGGCTTCATAAAAATTGGAAAGGCCAACTCCATTGGGAGCACATATTCCAAGTCCGGTTACCACTACACGCTTGTTCATATATCACCATTCCTTAACATCCCTGACAATACACCCTTACACACCACCTGAGCCTGTTGATTGTACATTTTCACTTCACATTTCAATTTATTAAATCTAAAATAAACCTTACTCGATTTTACTGTTACTGTCTCCAATGGATAAACCGGTAATAAAAATTGCATTTCGGAACTACTTAAAACTACTTGAAAATTCCCGAAAGTTTCCTCTTTACCGTACAATAAGAATATCCCCAAACATACCAATCCGATCTGCGCACAACATTCGGTCAGAATCACTCCTGGTGTAACGGCACGCTCTCTAAAATGTCCCTCATAAAAAAACTCATCCTTTTTAAAAGTGTAACAACCTTCAATTGTGCTCTCTGTTACCAATTGAATTTTATCCACAAATAGAAAAGGTTTGGTATATGGTAATCTATTAGGTATTTCATTAACAGTTAGCATATAAGTTGTATTTATTTAAACTAATACTTTAATAATTGACTTTAATATCACAAATATTGAAAACCTCTTGTTCCAAGCTTAAATCACCATTCCAGCAATATCCGTTGTGCAGAGAATCCAGGGCCAAAACTTAGCAATAAACCTTGCTCCCCCTTCGGGATTTCCTTGTCCATAAAGCGCTCCAAAACATAAAGTACTGTTGCGCTGCTCATATTACCATACAATCTGAGTGTTTCCCGGGTATCGTCCAAATCCTTGCCCAACTTACCAAAGAGGCTTTCCACTGTCTCCACAATTTTCTTTCCCCCAGGGTGAAATATTAAATGGTCCACTTTTTCAATAGAACTACCATTGCGCTCCAAAAAAGGATGTATTATAGCCTGGAAATGTTCAGAAATAACCTGTGGTACCATGGGGTCTAAAATCATTTTTAGTCCAGAATTGGTCAAATCAAAACCCATTAAATGTGTAGCGTCTGTAAAATGGTACATTTCTTCACCAACTATTCTAGGGCCAGAAGCATCTTTTTCAGAGGAAACCAATACACATGCGGCTCCGTCACCAAATATTGCGGCACTTACCACATTCGCCATAGAATAATCATTGAGCTGAAATGTGGCAGTGGGACTTTCCACAGCCACTATGGCCGCTCTTTTTCCAGGATTGGATTTTAAAAAATTGCTAGCGTAAATTAAACCTGACACTCCAGCTGCGCAACCCATCTCCGTAACGGGCAAACGAACAATATCTTTTCTAAGATCCAAATCATTTATAAGATATGCATCCAAGGAAGGAATCATGATTCCTGTACAACTAACTGTTATTATATAGTCTAGACTGTCCGGATCCCAACCGCTCTTGGCCAAGGCCTGTTCCAAAACCTTCCTTCCCAGTTTCTTTACCTCACGGATATAAACGTTATTCTTATCTTCAAAAGAAGTGGCACCAAAAACCTCTTCAGGGCTCATAATACTGTATCGTTTATCTACCGCTGCCCCTTCAAAAATTTTAATAACTTTCCTCTGAAACCGTGTATCCTGTCCCTTCATCCATTCTTCCACAAAAGGTATAATATCCTTTGTGTTTCTGTAGTATGCTGGCAATGCTTTGGTAACCGCAACTATCCTGGTCTCACTCATATGGTATATCTTTTTTCCTATTTCGTATTATCCACAGATACCGAAACGCCCATCTCCAACTTATATGATGTTCCAAATTGGGCAGATTATTGGAGAAAGCAATTAAGTCTGTCTTCGTAAATGCGCTTTGTATGGAAACCAAACCATCATGCTTCGCAATCTTTGTCTTCATAAAAATAAGGCTAAAGAGTTTATAAAGATAATAGGACATTCTACTTCTTTGCAAATCATTTATAACGACTCCCAATCTGCTAAGTTTTACAAATTGATTGAGAAAAGTTGGTATGGCGTCGGTATCAAAATGATGCATGGTCAAGGTGCAAAGAAGAATATCACATTGCAATTTGTTGGCTTCCAACGCCAGAATATCCTGTTCGAAGAATCTTATATTAGGATACTCCTTGGAATTTTCCTTAGCCAATTGAACGGACCTTGCATTTAAATCGATCCCAATTAGAGTTAACTCAAAGGATCTGCCCTTAAAATAAGAAGCAACTTTTCTCAACATGGCCCCATCCCCACAGCCCATATCCAAAATGGTATAGGAATTTTGGGGGTTTTCTGTAATGATTCTTTCCATAGCTCTCAAGGAATGGAAAAACCCTTGCAAAACTTCATTGACCTTATTTATGTCAGCATAAACTTCCTGCAATAGAAGTGCATCTAAATTGGAATCATCCATTAGCTCCCTCTCGGAACTACGGTTCGAAAAATTCATTGACCTTCAATTATTTGTCCATGTGTGCTCTTAATAAGCTTATTCACCAAGTATGGAGATTTAGCCAATATACCCATGGCCATATTTGAGATTTTTTCGTTCAGCAAGGCACTTTGAAGCTGCCTGCCCATCCAGAGTCTCCTGGAAAACATTTGCTTCCATTGTCTTTCATAGTCCCTTTCCAATTTATGACGATCAACAGAATTATTCTTAATATAATCGTGAATGGATTCCGAGGCAATTTTAGCACCATGAATCGCCATGGCCATGCCATTTCCGCATAAGGGGTGTATTAGGCCAGCGGTATCCCCACACATAAGGATATGTTTTTCCACAGGTTTCTTTTTATAAAATGAAATCTGGCCAATGGCCTGTGGTTGGGCAAATAGCATCTCAGCATTATTTAGGAATAAATTTAAATAGGGATTCTTGGCTATAACATTCTTATTAAAACAATCAACATCCTTCTCTTTTTTAAAGCTTTCATAGGAAACCAGATAACAAAAATTAACGGCCCCGCTCTCCGTCTTGGACAGACCACCGTAACCGCCCCTAAAATTATGGATTGCCACTAGATTATTTGGAAAGGAATCCAACTTATAATGAGCCTTTATCCCCAACCAAGGTGATTTTTTCTGAATAAATTCGCGCTGCAATTCCTTATCCAACATCCCTCTTTTACCATAAGCGCCAATGACAAATTTGCTGGTATATTCCGTGCCCGACTCTGTCAAAACGCTAAAATTGTCGCTTTCAAATCCTACAGAGGTTGCATTTTCCTGAATAACCAGTACCCCCAAGGCAATTGCCCTCCTATATAATAGGTAATCAAAAGTATACCTGCTTAGACCAAAGCCCCCCAATGGCAACTGGGCCTTTAAAGTTTTGCCATTTACGGTACTAAACAACATTTCATTGATCTGAACAGTTCGAGGCAATGAAACCCCTAAGAATTCCATATATGGTAACACTTCGTTTGAAATATACTCTCCACAAACTTTGTGATGGGGATATTGCCTAGCTTCAAAAACAGCAACTTTATAATTTTTTAGTTTTAAATGTATGGCAGCCGTTAATCCCGCCAGACCCCCTCCAACAATTATGATATCAAAAGAATCCATTAAGAAAAGGTACAGAAAATAAACAAAAAACCCGACGAATATCGCCGGGTTTTATATAAGGTGTAAGCTGTTTTATTGTTTGGCTTTCATAAGCGCCTCTTTTTGCAAGGCCTCATTGGCTACAATAACTAGTTCTACTCTACGGTTTTTAGCTTTTCCAGCGGCGGTGCTGTTATCAGCTTTAGGCTGTGCCTCACCATACCAAGCTGTGGTTAATCTATTTTTGGAGATTCCGTTGCCTGTTAGGTAATTTGTAACTGACTGTGCCCGTTGCTTTGATAAATTTAGATTGTATTCATCTGATCCCGCACTATCGGTATGACCTTCAACTAAAATATTGGTATCAGGATATTCTTTTAAAATACCTACCATTCGGTCCAATGTTGTTGCGGATGTACCTTTAACATCGGATTTGTTGGTGTCAAAATAAACACCGGCATCCTCATTAAAAGTTACATTAATTCCTTCACCTACTCTAGTAACCTCGGCCCCTGGAATCTCTTCTTCAATACGTTCTGCCTGGCGGTCCATTCTGTCGCCTATATAACCACCGGCAACACCACCTACCACAGCGCCGATTATGGCGCCTAAGGCTGTATTACCTCCCTTTCCTACATTATTTCCTAAAACACCACCTATAACTGCGCCACCGGCGGCACCTGTCGCTGCCCCTCTTTGCTTATGGTTGGTGTTCTTAACCGCTTGACAGCTACTGAATGTAACTAATATCAACATTATGGACAATCCACTTACTATTATCTTTTTCATCTTATTTTAATATTTATTATTTGTTAGTCCCTCTTATTGGGGTCACATACCTCTATCTATACAGAAACTATGCCAATCGCCACTGGTCCCGATATGTATATAAAGGTGTTTTGGAAATTGTTTTTATAATGTTTGGTCATTTTTGGAAAAGTCGTACACAACGGTCATCGGTTGTCCCTCTACAGTAACTTTTGAAGTCAACCTCATTTGTTGATCGCTCAGCAGTTCAATATCCAACCTATACCCTAGTCCGCCGGATATATCCTTGTATTTATCATCGATGAATTTAAATTGCAATTGACTTGACATACCTTGTCTATCAACAACGGACCAGCGGATAAAGCGTTCTGCTCCATCGCAATTACTACTGTTTCCCAACATGTAGCTGCCAGTACTGTTATTATTTCTAAAAAACCAGGTACTGCCCTCAAAACAAGAGGCATCGGCGTCATTAAATAATACGGATTTAAATTTCCCCTGACTTCCTTGATAGGAAACATTGTTTAAAATCCAATTACCACTTAAAACATTCCTATCCTGTCTTGCCGCCTTGGAAACGGAACAGGACGTAACAAGACTAGCTGTAAACACTAGCAATAATATAATTTTTTTAAAATGCATAATTTTCATATTTATAATTTGAACATATATACGTTGAAACTGGAAAAAAAGTATGTGTCAGGAATTAATAATATCAACATAAAAACTAAAACCTTCAACCTCAGTATTCTTGCCTTACATATTAATTTCAAAACTATCGTAATTGGGAACAATTAGTTTGCTCCAAAAGAAATTTTATTGACTTTACCGAAGTGCGGTCAGTCAAAAATGCAAAAGGCTCTATCTGTTCGGCCCCTTGACAAACAAATTGGAATTCTCTAAAAAAAACAAGGGAAAGCATTGCTTTCCCTTGTGCATTAACAGCCAAAAACTCTAATATTAAAACCAACAAACAGACTGTTAACAACCAACATTATAAATCCATCAAAATCATTGTATATAGTTCTTCCTTTAATTTATGAAAAGACTCCAAAATGGTCGTATATAATTTACGGTACTCCTCATGCTTGTTTATATAGTAAATATCACATTCCATATCTTCACATTCATGCAAATTCACCATGGAATTCTTATATCTATAAAAAACGCCCAAATGCAATTTGTTTTCCAAAGCCAATTCATCTAGTTTATTTATTGTTTCATCGCCATTGGACAACTTCTTAGCTATATTTTTTAAAATCTCAAGTTCACCGACATTGCCTACAAGATGCACGATCCAATTGTTTAACTCCAGTGCATCTTTTTTGGCAATTAACCTATTATCCGAATCATGCTCATAAAATACCTCCATAATTACAATAAAATATCAGAGTTAATAGGACTATGTTGTTGTTTTACATCGGCAACTTTGAGGGTTTGTTCCCCATTTCTAAACTCCCAAATAATATCGTCTCCTTTGGCATACCCAATAACTGCCGCACCCATAGGGGTTAAAATGGATATTTTACTATTTTTAAAATCTCCCTGTGATGGAATTACCAACTGAAATTGTTTGGACCATCCGTTAACTGCCTGTATAGTTACCATAGAATTAAATCTTATAACATCTTTAGGCATTTCTTCCTCATTATAAACCCTTGCGGATGTTAACTCCTCGGTTAGCTTATTAATGGAATTCTTATAGGTATTATCCGTATAAAACCCGGATACATTTACCAAACGCTTTAAAAGGACGAATTCTTTCTCTTCCAACACTAAATTTCCGTACTTCATAATATTTTGATTTTATAATAATTTATGGAAATATTCCTCTTTGAACATAGGCCTTTTCTATTCGTTCTATAGCAATGATATAGGCTGCTGACCTCATATCCCCATCTCTTTTTTCGGCCATTTCATATACCCTTTCAAAGACTTCCTTCATTTTTTTTTCCAACTTTAACATTACTTCTTCCAATTGCCATAACTCCCCATTTCTATTCTGTAGCCATTCGAAATAACTACCTATGACTCCTCCGGAGTTACAAAGAATATCCGGTATTATTCCAACACCGTTTTTAAGCAAAATTTCCTCGCCCTCCGCATCGGTAGGGCCATTTGCTCCCTCTGCAATTAGAAAAGCCTTGATCTTGCCGGCATTTTCGGCTGTGATTTGATTGCCTAGTGCCGCTGGTATACAGATATCGCAATCCAATTCGAAAAATTGGTCTTTTTCAACTGCTTCTCCCGAGCTGTAGCCAACAATACTACCTTTATTGGTTTGCATATACTGAAACAATTTGGACACTTCCATCCCATTTCTATTTGTAATGCTGCCATAAGCGTCTTGTACACCCACCAATTTGGCTCCTTCGCTTTCAAGAAAATGGGCGGTCCAATAACCTACATTACCAAAGCCCTGTACTATGAACCTTTTATTCCTCAGGTCCACTTTTTTCTTTTCGGCCCACAATTTTATATTTAGGAAAACTCCATAGCCCGTAGCCCTATCCCTACCTTCCGATCCACCGGACCCCAAAGGTTTTCCTGTAACCACGTGCTGATTTTTAGACCTTTCCGCAGGGGATTTGGTGGACATATAAGTATCCACGATCCAAGCCATGGTTTGCGAATTGGTATTCACATCTGGAGCAGGTATATCGTGCTCCGGACCAATATTGTCGCCTAGGGCATAGGTAAATCTTCTTGTGATCCTTTCCAATTCCGCATTGGAATATTTTGAAGGATCAATCTGTATTCCTCCTTTTGCTCCACCATAGGGCAGACCCGCCAAGGATGTTTTCCAGGTCATCCACATGGCTAAGGCTTTTGCCGCATCTATGTCCACCGTTGGGTGATAACGCAGCCCTCCTTTATAGGGCCCCAAGGCGTTATTGTGCTGTACTCGGTATCCCGTAAAAACTTCAACATCGCCATTATCCATTTTAACTGGGAAATGTATAAGCAGTTCATTATTGGTAATACTGAGTATTTTTCTAATATTACTGTTTAAATTAATAATATCGGCGGCATGGTTGAATTGACGCATCACGTTTTCCAACATGCCCTGTTTCGACTCTGTTTTCGACTTTGTAATCATAAAATTCTGTTTAGAACAATCCAACTCCCCATTTGAAAACCAATTGACCACTGTTGGCCACTACTCCTGAATCCGCTGATTCATATTCGTTACATTGCCAAATATCGGCCTTGTTTTTGGTGAGCACGCAAGTTTTAAAATACTCACAACTCGGACATAAACTAGTTTCAACACGCATAGGAGTTTTATTTAGAAATACATTGAGGGCAAGTAGAATGCCAGAAATTTAAAAAAGTGCTTTAAAAGCACATAAAAACTTGCTAATCAACATATTGACCTGCAAACATAAAAAATTACTTGAAGAAAATTATGGGATATATTCCTCAGATGGGTAATATTTACCCACCCAATTAAAAGGAATTAATGAATTTTTTGACGTAGTGTCTTGCGATCTATCTGTAGTATCTCCGCTGCCTTGGATTTATTTTGGCCTGTTGCTTCCAGAACCTTTAAAATGTACTTTTTTTCAACTTCCCTTAACGGTAGTAGGTCGTCTTCCGGAAAATCTATTTTATACTTCAAATTATCCGGTAAATTGGCTATTTCGATTCTTTTATCGCACATAATTACCGCTCTTTGAATTACGTTTTCCAACTCCCTGATATTTCCCGGCCACGGATAACGTTCCAAGAGCGCTACGGCTTCGGGAACAATGGTAACCAACCTATCCTTATACTCCACACCATATTTAAACAAAAACTTGTCGACCAATAAAGGTATGTCCTCTTTGCGCTCCCTGAGCGAAGGCACATTTATCTCCACCACTGTTAATCTATAATAAAGGTCTTCCCTGAACAATTTCTTCTGTACTTGGGAGTACAAATTACTATTAGTGGCCGCAATGACCCGAATATCTATTTTTTCAGTTTTTTGGGATCCTACTTTTGCGACCTCTTTTTCCTGAAGCGCCCGTAACAATTTGGATTGGACAGCAAGTGAGGCATTACCTATTTCATCCAAAAAAAGAGTACCCTTGTCGGCGGCTTGAAAAAACCCGTTTCGATTTTCATTGGCACCCGTAAAAGCTCCTTTGGCATAACCAAAAAGCTCAGCCTCCAAAAGGCTTTCAGGAATAGCCCCACAATTTACAGCGATAAAAGGGGCTCTGGAAAATTTCCCTGTATAATGTACAGATCGGGCCACCAATTCCTTGCCAGTACCGCTTTCCCCTTGAATCAATACAGTGGCTTTGTTGTCTTTCACCCTATCTATAATATCGGTCACCTTTTTTATGGCCTGTGACTCCCCTATTAATTCACCGTAATCACCAAAACTATTATTATTGGAGGTTAAACTATTTCTGGAGCCTTCATTATTTGCAGAATTGTGTGAGAAAGATTTTATGACCGCCTCCCTTAATTCCTCCTTGGTGAAAGGTTTTACCAAGTAATCCAAGGCCCCTGATTTTATTACGCTCAGCGCATCGTTTACCGATGGGTAACCCGTAACCACCAATTTCGGTAACCTTGGATAATGTTCGGAAACATACTTAACCAACTGCAATCCATCCACATCGGGCATCTTAAGATCGGTAATCAAAAGGTCTATTTTGGAATCTTTAAGGATGGTCAAGGCTTCCTTGACGGAAACGGCCTTGTAGCTATGATAATTAAAGGATTGTAGGTGTCTATGAATAAGCTCCAATATATTTACATCATCGTCTACGATCAATACGTTCTCTTTGTTAAAACCCATAATTCTAATTTTTTGGAAAAACAATGGTAAATATAGTTCCTTTAGGTTTGTTGGACCTGTAGCTTATAACGCCTTTATGACTTTTTACTATTCCGTGCACAACACTTAAACCCAAACCAGAACCTTCCCCAACCGGCTTGGTACTATAAAAAGGTTCAAAAATCTTATCACTAATTCTCGGGTCAATGCCAGGTCCTTCATCCGAAATTCTAATTTCTACATTATTAACCGTTTCCTTTATATCGATTAGAATCTTTCCCTTGGCCGGAGAAAAATATATGGCATTAAGTATCAAATTAAAAATAACCTGGGTCAATTGAATGGTATCTACCCGTAGAAATATGGATTGTGAATTAAAATTGAGTTCCCAAACAATTTTCTTTTTGTCAAGACTAGGTTCCATTAAGTTAATGGCATTGGTAATTATTGGGTTTATGTTCACCAAAGTCATTTGCTGTGGCATCTCACAGGCGAAGAACATTAATTTTTTAACCACCTCCCTGGAGAATATGGCATTATTTATAATTTTATCAAGGTCCTTGTTAGCTTGGGTGTCCTCCGCTATACGAGTTTTTAATAATTCTGAAAAACCCAATATGTTGGCCAAGGGGGTATTTAGCTCATGGGCAATACCAGCGGTAATTTCACCTAAAATACCTAGACGGTCCGCCCTTTCCATTTTACGTTTTATAATTATCTCGTTGTCCTTTATCTGCTTCCTCTCCAAAAGATTACCTACTTCCAGACAAACATTTTTCAGTAATTTTTTTTCTTCCTGCAAAAAATCGGTTATACCATATTTTGACTTGGGATATGCTACATGGATTGCCCCAACCTTCCTATTAAATACCTGTACTCCGGCCTCCAAGGAAACGGCATCAACTGGGTAGTTCGTTGTGGCCATATTGTATTGATCAGAAATGAGCTTTACTTGTGCCACATCGCTAAAACGCCAAGCTTTCTGCAAACAATATAAAATACCTTTTAGGGCATCTTCAATTTGGTCATAGTCACAGTTAACAATTATTGAAGTTACTTCATATAAACAAGTAAGCTCCTTTATTCGCTCCTTGAGTTTTTCTTCCGCTGTAATCATTCTTCCGTACTATAAATTGTTTTAGGTCTTGAATATTTTTAATAGGCTAACAAACTTAATAACTCATGTGCAAATCGTTCCTTGGGCAAATAATTATTTTCCAAATTTCTAGCAAAAGGAATTGGAGTCTCCAAACTGGCCACCCGTTTTACTGGAGCATCCAGGAATTTAAAACAGTTTTCCATTACCAGTGCGGAAATGTCACTCGCCACACCTCCAAACAGACTATCTTCCTGTAAGATAATAAGTTTACCCGTTTTTTGAACGGAAGTGTAAATTGCCTCCATATCCATGGGCTGTAAGGTTCTTAGGTCCAAAAGATCGGCTTTTATATAAGGATTGTCATTTAAGGTTTCCATGGCCCAATGCACCCCTAATCCATAACTAACCACTGTAATGTCCGAGCCTTCTTTTATAAGGGCGGCTTTACCAAATGGTATGGTGTAATAATCCTCTGGTACTTCTTGGTAAATACTCCTATAAAGTCCCTTATGTTCAAAAAACAATACTGGATTGGGATCGTTTATGGAAGTCGCCAACAAACCTTTCGCATCATAGGGAAAAGCTGGATATACCACTTTTAAACCTGGGGTTTTTGTAAACCAGGCCTCGTTGGTCTGGGAGTGAAACGGGCCTGCACCCACCCCGGCCCCACAAGGCATCCTTATAACGACATCGGCATTTTCTCCCCAGCGGTAATGTACCTTGGCCAAATAGTTTACGATAGGATTAAATCCGGTACTTACAAAATCTGCAAATTGCATTTCCATCACCGATTTTACACCGTTTATTGAGAGTCCCATTGCCGCTGAAACCACAGCTGATTCACATATAGGGGTGTTTCTCACCCGTTCTTTCCCGAAGGTCTCCACAAAACCCTCTGTAATTTTAAAAACGCCTCCATAATCCGCAATATCCTGGCCCATAACTACAAGGTTATCATGCCTATCCATGGATTGTTTCAGCCCTTGGGACACAGCATCTATCAATCTAATATTACTTGAAGTGGAACCATGATTATATTGCTGATAATCAAAGCCCTTATAAACATCATTTAATTCTTTGGTTTGATCTACTTCAATTTCCTGCTCCGCAAAAGCCTTCTTCAGATCATAGTCAATTTCAGCATATATTTCATTTTTAAAAGTTTCTATCAAATGTGCGGAAAGAATATTTTCTGCTAGAAGAAATTTTTCAAAATTTACGATCGGATCTTTTTCCTGCCAAGCCTCCAATAATTCCTGGGGCACATACTTGGTTCCGCTCGCCTCTTCATGGCCTCGCATCCTGAAGGTTTTAAATTCCAACAAAACAGGCCTTGGGCTTTTGCGCATACTTTTGCAAATCTCATCAACCTTGGAAAATACTTCCATTATATTGTTACCGTCCAAGATATGTGATTCCATCCCGTAGCCTATACCTTTATCCGCCAAGTTCTCACATTTATATTGTTCATTTGTTGGTGTGGACAGTCCATAACCATTATTTTCAATACAAAACAATACAGGCAAATCCCATACGGCAGCAAGATTTAAAGACTCATGAAAATCGCCCTCGCTAGTGCCTCCCTCTCCGGTAAAAACCGCAGTTACCTTCTTACTGTTTTTCAGAAGGTCTGCAAGTGCAATCCCATCCGCCACACCCAACTGGGGCCCCAAATGGGAAATCATCCCCACTATTTTATACTCCTGGGTCCCGAAGTGAAAACTTCTATCCCTGCCATTGGTAAAGCCATTGGCTTTTCCCTGCCATTGGGAAAAAAGTCGGTACAGAGGTATGTTGCGTGTTGTAAAAACCCCAAGATTACGGTGCATTGGCAGTATATACTCATCCGAAGTCAACGCACTTGCCACTCCAACCGATATTGCCTCCTGTCCAATACCACTGAACCATTTTGAAATTTTACCTTGGCGAAGGAGAATCAGCATTTTTTCCTCAATCAACCGGGGTTTTAACATTCGTTGATAAAGTTTTAATTGCATGGCCTTATCAACACTATCGCCTTTATATTGCATGTTAGGTTTTTATACTTTTTATCTATATTATTTTATAAATGTAACAAATCGGAAAAACAAAGTCGAATATTTTTTCAAGAAGATTGCCTATATATTTATTAACTTTGATGTAATAAAAAATAAGGTTGATGAGCGCAATACCCAGTGTAAATCTTGAAGATTTCATATCCGGCGATGAAAAAAGAAAAGAAAAATTTATAAAGGAATTAGGCAAGGCCTTTGAGGACATTGGCTTCGTGGCTTTGAGCGGTCATTTTTTGTCCGAAAAATTGGTCGAGGATCTATATGCCGAAATAAAGAATTTCTTTAATCTTCCACAGGAAGTCAAGGACAAATATGAAATTCCCGGCATTGGCGGGCAAAGGGGGTACACTTCATTTGGAAAGGAACATGCCAAAGGAAGAAAGGAAGGCGATCTAAAGGAATTTTGGCATTTTGGCCAATATGTAGAGAACAATCCTAAATTGGAAAAGGAATATCCGGCCAATGTAATGGTCAAGGAATTGGACCATTTTGATGAGACTGGTAAGAAAACCTATAAAATGTTGGAAAAAACGGCGAAATATGTTTTACGTGCGCTGGCCCTGCATTTGGACCTTGATGAAACTTATTTTGATGAATATATTAAAAATGGCAACTCCATTTTAAGGCCTATACACTACCCACCAATCAAGCAGGAACCAAAAAATGCTGTAAGAGCTGCGGCCCATGGCGATATTAACTTAATTACCCTTTTAATGGGAGCCCACGGAAAGGGCCTTCAGGTGAAAAATCACGAAGGTGAATGGATAGATGCCATAGCCAGACCAGATCAATTGATGATCAATGTAGGCGATATGCTATCCCGTTTAACCAACAATAAATTAAAATCCACCATACACCAGGTGGTTAATCCTCCCAAGGAGTTATGGGGCACCTCCAGATATTCCGTGCCCTTTTTTATGCACCCCATTAGCGAAATGCCATTAAATTGTTTGGAGAATTGTGTGGATGAAGCACATCCAAAACAATTTGAGGATATTTCTGCAGGGGATTTTTTACATGAACGACTGATTGACCTAGGCTTAATAAAGAAATAGATTAAGGTTAAGCCTTGCTTTATTATTGCCTAAGGAAGTACACAAGCTTGAGTATTAACATTTAAACGTGGACACTATGAAAAAATTAATTTTGCCAATTGTAGTATTGACAGTTTTAGCATTTGGTGTAGTTAAATCTACCCTTACAGATGCGGAGAGGGAATTTGCCGTTAAAGAAATGACAAAGTCCCATGATCATTTTTTAAATACAGTGGATGGACTGAGTGAGGCGCAGCTCAACTACAAAATAACCGATGACTCCTGGTCCATTGCAGAATGTGCAGAACATATCGCAATCTCCGAAAACATGATCTTTGGTATGCTTCAAGCCACTTTGGCAAATGAAGCGGATCCATCCAAACGCTCTGAAGTAAAAGTCTCCGATGAGCAATTAATTGCCATGATAGAAGATCGTAGTAATAAAGTAAAAACGGGAGAGGCTTTTGAACCATCAGGAAAATACGGTAGTTTTGAAGAAACAGTCGCAGAATTCAAATCCAAAAGAAGGGAACATATAGATTATGTAAAAAGTACCCAGGATGATCTGCGAAATCGCTATCAACAGCTGCCGTTTGGTACGGTTGATGCCTATCAAATTCTTCTTTTTATGTCAGGCCATACGGAAAGACATATAAAACAAATGGAAGAAGTAATGGATGACGAGGATTTTCCAATGGAATAAATTGTGCAATTACTGGATAACAACCCATTCCTACAAATTGACGTTTGGAAAAGAATGGGTTTTTATTTTTGGCCTGTAATACTATTTTAGTATAATATTTAAAACTTACAATGGACTTAAAAGATCAATTAAAGAATCTATTTCCGGACCACACGCCATCGGAAGATGACCAAAAAAAAAGTATAGAAAATAATATTTGGCTACAGGAGGCCCCTATTATATGCAAGTATGAAAAAAGGAAGGGAAAACCCATTACCATTTTAGAGGGATACACGGGAGCCGATGAGGATTTTAAAAAATTAGCCAAGGAACTGAAGACAAAGCTTAGTGTAGGTGGAAGCTTCAAAGACGATTCCATTATCATACAAGGCGATTATAGGGATAAAATAATGAAACTATTGCAAGAAAAAGGATTTAAGGTAAAACGCGTTGGAGGTTAGATTTTTGTTAATTATTTTTTGATTTTAAGATAAAACACTACATTTATTAGCCACAACCTAAACCACCACTACAATGAGTTCCCAATTACACATTACGAACGGCGACATGTTCACCCAAAAATTAAGAGCCCTGAAATTGGACGGGGAAATTATTACATGGCGAGAAATGCTGTGCGAAGGAAAGACGGAGACTAATGTGGGGAGCGAATCATTTTGGAAAACGAGGTTTGAATTTTTAAATAAAAACTATAAAGTATCCAAGTCTTGGTTCATTGATAAGACCTTAAAAGAATACCGTAGCCTATGTAATCACAAAAAGGAAGACAGTATTGTTCTGTGGTTCGATTACGATCTATTTGACCAAATAAATATGTTGGCCGTTATAAGTTGGCTAAAAACACATAGGCCTTATGCCGAAATTTCCTTGGTATCCGGTAACGAGGATGATAATTTGGACAATCTATTTGGGTTAGGGGAATTGGCAGATGAACAATTGCACAAATTTTACACCAATCGTACCCTTTTAACGCAGGACGATATAGAATACGCCGATTATGTTTGGCAATTGTATTGCAGTGACAACCCTATTAGATTGGAAAATTTAAAGGACTTCGACAGTTTTCAATTTTCCCACCTTTCTGGGGCAATCGAAGCCCATTTGTTGAGATTTCCAACCATTAGAAATGGACTCAATGAAGTTGAGAATAATATTTTGCGATTGGCCCGTAGCGCCAAGCCTAAAACCAAGCTCGAATTACTGAATACGGTTCTAAAAAATCAAGGCCGATATGGTTTTGGCGATACCCAATATGAGCGGGTGATAACAAAATTAAAGCCACTTTTTACCAATTTCAACCCAGTTAAACTTTCAAAAAAGGGTATGGAGATTTTGGAAGGGAAAACCAGCTATTATTCCTGTATCCAGGAAAATGATGCTTATTTGGGTGGTGCGTTAAAATATAATTTCCTTTATAACTCTGAAACGGAACGCATATTAAAATTATAAAATGAGATTTGGTTCTTCAGAGCTAATTATTAACGCTGACAAAAGCGTTTACCACCTTAATATTTTACCCCAGGATCTAGCAGATACCGTAATCACAGTTGGCGACCCCGATAGGGTAGAACGCGTTTCCCAATATTTTGATAAGATCGACGTAAAAAAAGGAAAGCGTGAATTCCTTACCCATACCGGATGGTTAAACCAAAAACGAATTACCGTTATTTCTACTGGGATTGGGACTGACAATATAGATATTGTGCTGAATGAGTTGGATGCCTTGGCAAACATAGATTTTGAGACTAGGACTATTAAAAGGGTCAAAAGGCAATTGGATATTATCCGAATCGGCACTTCCGGGGCCATACAACCAGATATTCCCTTAAACTCTTTTCTGATGAGCGAGTACGCTATTGGATTGGATAGTCTATTGCATTTCTATGACAGTTCCCATATTCAAAATCCACAGATACAACTAGCATTTTTAAAGCATACCAATTGGCTTAAGGATAAGTCCACACCTTATGTGGTTACCTATGACAAATCCTTGGCAGAAAGATTTATTTCTGATAAAATCCGTCTGGGAATTACCGCTACAAATGTTGGCTTTTATGGGCCACAAGGCCGTATTTTACGCCTAAAACTGGAAGATGAAAATATGAATGCCAAATTGGCCAGTTTTAATTATGACGATATGCGTATCACCAATTTGGAAATGGAAACCTCTGGTATTTACGGTTTGGCAAAACTATTGGGACATAGGGCCGTTTCCTTGAACTGTATTGTTGCAAACAGGTCCAATGGTAAGTTTTCCTTAAGACCGGATTCGGCAATGGACGAATTAATTAATTATGCAATGAACAAAATAGTGGAATAATTTAAAGTTTGACATCACTTAAATTATTGATTATGGAATCTTTACGATGTGTGATTTGCAATATTAGATATAAGGTGAATTGAGGAATAACACTAAGAAATGATGTTGACCAACTCTAAAAATTGTTGATTTGAAAAATGTAAATATTATTGGTGTTCCCGAACACTTTAATTTTCCTTGGCAGCTGGCAATCGAAGAAGGAGCTTTCGAAGATAGGGGCATAAACTTGCAATGGAAAGATATTCCGGAAGGAACCGGTAAAATGGCACAATTATTAAAGGACAATGAAACCGATTTGGCCATTATCCTGACCGAAGGGATCGTAAAAAGTATTACCGAGGGCAATCTTTCGAAAATAGTACAGGAATACATAGCTACTCCCCTCTTATGGGGCATCCACGTAGCTGAAAAAAGTAGCTACAGCACTTTAAAAGATTTAAGAAATAAATCCGTAGCCATAAGTAGATTTGGGAGTGGTAGTCATTTAATGGCTTACGTAAATGCCCAAAACCAGGGTTGGGATACCAAAGATCTAAAATTTGAGGTGATCAATAACCTGGATGGTGCGGTGGCTTCTTTAACAGAAGGTAAGTCAGATTATTTTATGTGGGAAAGATTCACCACAAAACCGTTGGTGGACCAAGGCATATTTAGAAGAATTTCGGATTGTCCTACGCCATGGCCTTGTTTTGTAATTGCCGCGACCGATAAATTTATAGCGGAAAATTCTGGCACCTTGGCACATATTCTAGAGATAATTAATGTATATACTTCCGATTTCAAACGAATACCCAGCATAGACCGTACTTTGGCCAATACCTACAACCAGAAGTTGGATGATATACAACATTGGCTGTCCCTAACCGAATGGGGACAAAAGAATATTGGTCAGCACAATTTGGAATTGGTACAAAATACCTTGTTGGACTTAAAACTCATTGATAGGATAGTTCCCTGTACTGAGATAATATTCCATTCATAATTAAAGGGAGTTAGGATTTTTAACTTTACATCCTAGCTAACTTTTAATTGTGGAAATAGGACTGAATTATGCTTCTAAAGTTTATATCGGACAAAGGCTTGTGAAGGCACTCTTTTACTTGGGGATTTGACAAAGCCCTGTAGGTTACTTCTTCACATCCATTGGCAGTTAATACAGCTATAACTATCTTTTCTTTTTCTTCCTCTCTAAAAAGGATATTGAAAGCCTCCAAAAATTGCCAACCATTCATAACTGGCATTTCAATGTCCAGTATCAATAGGAAACTTCCTTGGTCTATATCACTAATATTTTTCTCTATGTAATCTAAGGCTCTATGTCCGTCCGTAACTGAATCTATTTCCAGATCCGGAATAAGTTTTTTTAAAAAAAGTTTATTTAGCATATTGGTCGTTCCGTCGTCGTCAACCAATAACACCCATTTTAATCTAGTAGAATTCATTAACTTTTTAATGTTTAAAATCAAAAGTGCTTTTTTAAATTATTTGAAATCGATTTAACAAAAAGTACAAATATAGATTTAGTTAACAGTACATGTACACTTTTGAATAAAAAAATCATATAAATATAATATTGTTACATCGTATTAAGAAATTAGACATTTTGTAGCCGTTGACCCTTGTATACCAAACGGTTTTATTTAAAAATCAGTTTTCAAAACGCGGATTACCAGTTAATTGGGCGTTTTTTATTTTCCAATAATATTTTATTCGTTTTACTAAAATGCTTGTTGCCGAACCAATACCCCCTGTTTGCGCTCAATGGGGAAGGATGTCCGGAAGTTAAAATATAATGCTTTTTGGCATTTATTAATTTAGCCTTTTTCTTTGCAAAACCGCCCCATAACAGAAATATCAGGCCCTCTTTTTCTTCCGATAAATTCTGGATCAGCTTGTCTGTAAAAACCTCCCACCCTTTGTTTTGGTGACTACCAGCTTCATGCGCCCGAACGGTCAGGGTAGCATTAAGCAATAAAACCCCTTGGTCCGCCCAAGGCTCCAAATTACCACTGTTAGGATATGGGATTCCCAGGTCCATTTCCATTTCTTTAAAAATATTGACCAAAGAAGGCGGGTGTGCCACACCTTCATTAACCGAAAAACAAAGTCCGTTGGCCTGCCCAGGACCGTGATATGGATCCTGCCCAAGTACAACCACTTTGGTATCCATAAAGTGACAATGGTCTAAAGCTGCAAAAATATCGATTTCGCCAGGGTAACAAGTCTGCCCCTTATATTCCTCTTCAATGAAACTGATCAAGGATTTAAAATATGGTTTGTTAAACTCATCGGACATAAGTCTATTCCAGCTATAATGTAAGTTGAATATCACCTATTACATTAATTTTAAGGATTATAATTTATTACATTCTCGAATTAATTAGTGCTCCATTAGTCTCTATTGACAAGGAATAACTCCAAAAATAGTTAAAATTGAAGATAATTATCAATAAATAGTATTAAATAAGAAAATAGAATAGTCATTGATCTTGATTACCTTAGATATCAAAATGAAAGAATTAATGTAGTTGGTAATAAACCTTTTATAATTTTTATAGTCCTATAATGGAACTTAAGTCCAAAATGTTGATTGCGGAAGAAACTTTAGTAATACAATTAAAACAAAAAGACCATCAGGCTAAAGCTTTTGAGGTGTTGGTTAACACCTACAAGGAACGTTTATATTGGCATATCAGAAGAATTGTTTTAAACCATGACGACACCGATGATGTCTTGCAAAATACTTTTATTAAGGTATTTCGCAATATAGATGGCTTTAAAGGTGACAGCAAATTGTATTCTTGGATGTATAGGATTGCAACCAATGAGGCCCTGACATTTTTGAAATCCAAATCACAAAAACTTAGGATCAGCAATGAGCAAATAGCAAATAAGGCGGTTGAAGATTTACGGGCGGATGTCTATTTTGAAGGCGATGAAATTCAATATAAATTGCAATTAGCCATTGCCTCACTTCCTGAAAAGCAAAAATTAATCTTTAATATGAAGTATTTTCAGGAATTGAAGTATGAAGAAATTTCGGAGATTTTAGACACCACCGTAGGAGGGTTAAAAGCCTCCTATCATTTGGCTTCAAAAAAGATCGAAGCTTTTTTAAAAGAAAATTAAACCTTTTATATTGTTCAAGGTCAAACTATTGAAATGAATAAAATAGATAAAAATAACAGCTTTAAAGTACCGGATGGTTATTTCGATACCCTATCTGCCCATATTATGGACAAGATTTCCAAGGAGGAAACTTCAATGTCTTCAAGTAAAGGATTTAAAGTACCTGAAGGTTATTTTGATCATCTAAACACCCAAATTTTACAAAAACTGGAAAATTCACCGGTGGAGACGAAAGTAATCCCCCTCAAGTCCTATAAAAAGCACCTATATGCAGTTGCCTCCGTTGCAGCCGTATTATTGCTTTTCATCGTAATCCAATTCAATAGCGACAAACCGCTATCATATTCTGATTTGGCCAATTCCGATATTGAGCAATATTTTGAATTTAATGAGCTGGAGGTGTCCTCCTACGATTTGGCGGAAATATTACCTATAAGTGAAATGGACCTCAACGATATCCTGGAAAACAGACTTGACAATGATAATATTTTAGATTACCTGGATTCCCATATTGAAGATTTTGAAGAATTAAATTTACACAATGATGATTAGAAAACTAATAATACTAGCCCCTCTCCTATTCCTTGCAGCTACCTTAACACTAAGCTCTCAAGAAAAACAGGATTGGGAAAAAATAAAATCCCTTAAAGTAGCATTCATTACTGAAAAACTGGAGCTTACTCCTAAAGAAGCCCAAAGTTTTTGGCCCATATATAATGAGCATCAATCTATAAAAGAAGGTTTTTTCAGAGTAGAGCGCTTTGAAATAGGTGCCGAAATAAAAAATTTGGATGCCCTTTCCGACGCTAAGGCCAGTGCACTTCTTAGCCGCATGCAGGAGTTGGAGGTAGAAAAACACAAGGCGGAAAAGTCCTATATCGAAAAAATATCCAAAACCATTTCGGCAAAGAAGACCATTTTATTGATGCGTTCAGAGGAAGAATTCAAACGTCAATTGATAAAACAATACAGACAGAGAAGAGGCGGCAAATAGATTCTGCCGTTTCATGGCTTTTGAAAGTCAATAGCCTCAGGGCAATCCCATGAGCCATAGGATGGAAACTACTGATAACATTTCGTCGCCCGCATAAACCGTGCGGGAAGGGCAATTGTCGGAGCATTCAAATCTCACTTAGTTGTGAAAATTAGCGTTCCAACAACTAATACCATGAGGAGATTAATTAAAAATTAGTTTTGCAATTCTATTTTTCCCTGCCGCATATGCAATGGTATCATTAAGGAATCTCAAAGTGTAAAAAGACTCATCAGAAAGTTGTTTCCAAGTCTCTCCGGCATCATTGGAATAGGCAACCCCATTAAATCCTACGGCTATAAGGGATTTTCCTTTAGAATTTGGGACGAATTGCACACAGCTTCTATAGTCCGGTAGTTTTCCATTGGCAATCAGTTTCCATGTTTTACCACCATCCGTCGTAATGGCCTTATTGGCAGTATCTTTTTCCGGTTTCGTATAGTCTCCACCAAAGACAACACCTAAATTTTCGTCATAAAAATCAATGGAGTAAATACCCTGTGTTGGTTCCGAACTTTCTATTGGGGTTTTTATTACCGTCCAATTATAACCTTTATCCTCAGAGTAATACACATTTCCGTTCGTAGTAACTATCCAAGCCTTATTGCCCAACAATTTAATATTGGTATTACTTGCCGCAAAAGCTCCTTCTCCCGGTTCCGATTTGGGCAAGGAAGAACATGGTAGTTTATTCCAAGTATTGCCCCCATCCCTACTAATGATTAGTGAAAGACACCCATTCATACTATCTCCAATGGCAATACCCTCCTGATTGTTCCAAAAGGCCATGGCATCATAGAATACCTCATCGTCCTCTTCTTTGTAAACCAATTCCATATCTCCGCTATCCCCTGTCTTGTACAATAATGCCGGATTACCCACCGAAAGCATAAAAAAATCCAATTCATTTTGTGCAACAGCCCGGAATTCAGGTAGAATGCTATCATATTTTTGGGTATTGACCCGTACTTTATTGGTCTTTAGGTCTACCAATCCAAAAGCACCCTTATTGGCCGCGAATGCCATATTGCCATTGTCCATAATTTGTATAGCCCTAAAACTCAAAGAGTCCGTGTAAATGGTCTCCACTTCCACGGAATTAAACATACTCGTTTCTTCCTTTTGGGAACATGAGCTTAGAATGAAGGGTACAAGGATTACCAAATAGTTTCGCATGCTTATAATTTTCCCCAAAAATAATAGGAATAGGTTCTAATACAATACCTTTGCAATCTTAATTTTTTAAAATGCGATTACATAGAAATCTAGTGTTTGCGGTTGTTGATGCCTTAAATTATATATTTAATGAAGGGGAATATGCAGATAAAGTAGTAGAAAAAGTATTAAAATACGACAAGCGTTGGGGTGCCCGCGATAGAGGTTTTATTGCAGAAACCACTTATGAAATGGTACGCTGGAAGCGATTATATGCGGAGATTGCCGAAGTTAAGGCACCTTATAGTAGGCCTAACCTATTTAGAATGTTTGCCGTTTGGGCCGTTCTCAAAGGTATAAAACTACCGGATTGGAAACAGTTGGAACCTACGCCTGAAAGAAGAATCAAAGGAAAATTTGATGAACTGTCCAAAATCCGAAAATATAAGGAATCTGTTCCTGATTGGATGGACGAGCTTTGTGCCAAATCACTGGGAGAGGCATTATGGACCAAAGAAATTCATGCCCTAAATGAACAGGCAGAAGTAATCCTTAGGGTAAATACCTTAAAAACAACCAAGGATAGTTTAAGTAGTGTTCTCCACGAAGTCGGAGTGGAGACAGAATCCATAAAAGGATATCCGGACGCCTTACGCCTAAAGGAGCGTTCTAATGTATTTATAACCGAAGCCTTTAAAAATGGCTGGTTCGAGGTACAAGACGCCTCTTCCCAATTGGTAGCTCCCTATTTAGATGTTAAGCCTGGCCAACGTGTTGTAGACACCTGTGCCGGAGCTGGAGGAAAAACCTTGCATTTAGCAGCACTCATGGAAAATAAAGGCCAGCTGATCGCCTTGGACATCTACGGTAACAAGCTAAAAGAACTAAAGCGAAGGGCCAAACGAGACGGTGCCCATAACGTGGAAACAAGAACCATAGAATCTACCAAAGTCATTAAAAAGTTATACGACACGGCTGATAGGGTTCTAATAGATGCACCCTGTACTGGATTGGGGGTCCTAAAAAGAAACCCGGATGCCAAATGGAAACTACAACCAGATTTTTTAGATAAAATCATGGTTACCCAACAACAAATACTTCAGGATTACAGTCGCATTGTTAAACCTGGTGGCAAGTTGGTTTATGCCACCTGTTCCATATTGCCACAGGAAAATATACAGCAAGTGAAAAAATTCCTAGGCTCGGAAGCCGGTAAAGATTTCAATTTGATCAAGGATGACAATATTTATGCATGCAAAACTGGTTTTGATGGTTTTTACATGGCATTGTTGGAGAAAAACCCAGCTTAGTAGTTAAATTTACATACACACAAAAAGAGGCTGTCAATTCTAATTGACAGCCTCTTTTTACATTTTATATCTTATAATCCTATTCTAACGCTGGGTGCACTGACACCAATTCCAGTCCTTATCGTAGTTCTCCTAGGATAACTATTATAGCGATAGGAATCGTTATGGGTATAGTAGAAAGTGGCATGGCTATGATAATACTGACTGTGGTGACAATGGGCATCGCAATGATCTCTATGTTCTGCATAGGCATCCCTTTTACCTTTCATATAAGCCCTATGAGCCTTCTTATCCCTTTTTTTTAATCGCCTTTCATATTCCTTTTGTGATTCCCAGAATTCCTCTTCCTCTTGTTCAGCCAATTCCTGTGATTGCTCAAATTTGGCATCTTCCTTGGCCCTTTGTTCATAGTAGGAAAGTTTTTCCTGTTCAGTAGGTTCTACTTCCTGTGCTATTGTTCCTGCGGCGGTAAAAAGCATGACTGCCAAACCTAAAAATTGTAATCTTTTCATAACTTGATTGTTTTATTTAAACCGTGATTTTCAACACTGTTTGTATATAAAACAATCAACCCATGATTTACCCTACTTCATTGCGCCATAAAATAGTTCTTAAAAGACCTCTTTCTTGGATTTTATGGTAAGCACATCCGGATGCATCAAAGATTCCGCCAAGCTGCCCGTTTTGGGCAACTCGTATTTGAAATAGAATTTCATAGTGTGGACCTTGCTCTCATAGAAGGCTTTGGAATGGGTTTGCCCCCCTTCCTTCAGATTTCGTTGTGCATGCACCGCAATATCCAGCCATAACCAACCTAAAACGACGTGGCTTAAATATTCCATAAACAAATTTGCATCGGATAAATAACGCTCGTAGTTACCTTTTTTGGCAAAAGGCATTAAGAAATCCAAAACCTCTTTTGTCAATTTAATCTTGCCGCCCAATATTTTTGCCGAGGAACGCAATTCTTCATACTCCAACGCCACTGTTATAGTATTCAATATCTCAGTTAATAATAATTCCAAAGCCTTTCCATTGTCCATGGGAACTTTCCTTCCCAATAAATCCTGGGATTGTATTCCCGTGGTACCCTCGTAAATACTAAATATTCGGATATCTCTATAGTATTGCTGTAGAATAAAATCGGAACAGAAACCATATCCGCCCAATACTTGCATCCCATTGCTTACTGCTATGGAACCAGCCTCTGTAGGATAAGTTTTTACAATAGGAATGACCATTTCCAACAATAGACCGTACTTTTCCTTTTCTTCAAGATTTTTAGTGGATTGTATAATATCATAATATTTGGCGGCCAACAATACCAAACTCAATGACCCTTCGGCAATCGCTTTTTGTAACAAAAGCATGCGCCTTACATCTGGATGCTCAATTATTAAACAAGGTTTTTCATCGGGATCTTTTTTACCGTCACTGGATAGTTTTCGTCCTTGTGGCCGCTCATTGGCATACTCCAATGAAGCTTGATAGGCGGCCATACTAATTGCGGCACCCCCTCGCCCAACACTGATCCTGGCACTGTTCATCATTAAGAACATATATTTTAAACCCTTATGGGCCTTGCCTACCAACCATCCCTGACAATCGTCGTTATCACCAAATCCCAGATGTGTAGTGGAATATCCCCGCTGTCCCATTTTTTGAAAATCGGCTACCGTCACCACATCGTTCTTTGTTAAACTACCATCGGCTGCGACCCTAAATTTTGGTACTACAAATAAGGATATGCCCTTGGTTCCCGAAGGCGCACCTTCTATTCTGGCCAACAGAAGATGTACTATGTTTTCAGCATATTGATGATCACCACCTGAAATGAATATTTTTTGTCCGGATATCTTATAATAATCTTCTTCTGTTGGAGTTGCTTTGGAAGTTATATCCGATAAAGAGCTTCCTGCCTGGGGTTCGGTAAGGCACATGGTCCCGCCCCAGGCGCCGGACAGCATTTTAGGGACATAGGTTTCCTTGAGGGCATCATCGGCAAAATGAACTATTAATTCTGCCGCCCCTTGGGTTAAACCCGCATATCCTGGTAGATGGTTGTTGGCTGCTTCCTGTATATAGGCCGAGGCCGTATGTATTACAAATGGCAACTGCAAACCTCCAACCCCATAATCAAAAGGACCAGCTATAATTCCCATATCCCCACCTTTTTTCATCATTACATCTACCTGCTTATGTACCATAATGGTGCCATCCTTATAAATTGCCGGTGTTTCATCCATCTCCTTGAAGTAAGGAAATAATTCACGATCGGAAAACTCCTTTATAGAATTTATAAAAAGATCCAAGGAACCTTTGTCGTAATCTTGGTATCGTTCGGATGAGAGCAGTTCCTCCACCTCATGGACTTCGTATAACAAATATTTTAAAGTCGCGATATCTACATATTCTTTTGCCATGGTAAAATAATTAACTTGGTTAGTATAGATTACAATGTGTAATATACAATTTACTCTTCTAAAGAAAAATGAAAGTATTGTAATCTAGGTGGCCTAGCCTATAATATAAGTAAAATACAATTATGGATTCGTCTCCCAAAAAAAGCTGCATAAGTTTATTACCTTTAATTTTTATCCAGTTTAAGAATAGCATGAACAACGAGGAGTCGGCCATAAGAACCACATATTTCAGTATTGCTGGGAATATTGTTTTGGCAATAATTAAAGGCCTTGCTGGTTTTTTTGGCAATTCCTTTGCTTTGATCGCAGATGCCATTGAATCCACTACGGATATATTTTCCTCGCTATTGGTTTTGTTTGGACTTAAATATGCAAAGAGACCCGCAGATGAAAACCATCCATACGGTCATGGTAAAATTGAACCCTTGATTACTTTTTTGGTGGTAGGTTTTTTAATTACCTCCGCTACAATAATAGTCTATGAAAGCATTATAAACATATTAACCCCTCACAAAACACCAAAACCCTGGACTTTATTGGTCTTGGGGGCTATTATTCTATGGAAGGAAATTTCGTATAGGGTAGTATTAAAAAAAAGTATCCAAACCAACAGTTCCTCTCTAAAGGCAGATGCCTGGCATCATAGAAGTGATGCCATTACATCTGTTATGGCATTTATTGGGATATCAATAGCCTTGATTTTCGGCAAAGGTTATGAAACTGCGGATGATTGGGCTGCATTGGCCGCCGCCTTTTTCATTTTTTATAATGGCTATCTAATCTTTAGACCTGCACTTGGTGAAATAATGGACGAACATCTATATGATGACCTCATTGAGGAAATTCGTCAAGTTTCCTTGAAAGTTGAGGGCATTTTAGGAACAGAAAAATGTTTTATCAGAAAAGCTGGCACAAAATATCACGTAGACTTACATGCCTCGGTAAACGGAAGTATTTCAGTAAAAGAAGGACATGACCTGTCCCATAAGTTGAAGGATAGACTTCGTACCGATATACCCAATATCGGTCATGTTTTGATCCACATAGAGCCCAAATAAAAATTGAGCTGTTCAGCATTACCGAATGATCCCTGCTTAGAAATTAACAATTGTCCTCTAAAACTGTTAACTATTCTACTGAAAAATTACACATTAAAACCGTAAATTTGCAGCTTTCTAATCCATTTCAATTTACATATTAGATGATTCATTTCTTTGGAGACCTTAGCACTAAGATATTTGCGGTACAGACCAAAAGCGACCTACCCCAGGAAGATAACTTAAAACTTACATGGTTATTTGGTAACCAGCCTAGGTTAAACGCGGCGTCAATTGACGCCTTTTTTGTTGGTCCCAGAGCGGCCATGATTACTCCATGGAGCACAAATGCTACAGAAATAACCCAAAATATGGGTATTTCAGGAATTATAAGAATTGAAGAATTTATGGCGGTGGACAAAGATGACAAAGACTTTGACCCAATGCTTTCACAAAAATACAATCGCCTATCCCAGGAGATTTTTAAGATTGATGTGATGCCCGCCCCTATTTTAAAAATTGAGGATATTGCCAAATACAATGAACAGGAAGGATTGGCCTTAAGCGAAGAAGAAGTAACCTATTTACAACAAGTATCTCAAAAAATAGGTCGTAAACTTACGGATTCGGAAGTATTTGGTTTTAGCCAAGTAAATTCAGAGCACTGCAGGCACAAAATATTCAACGGCACCTTTGTAATCGATGGATTGGAGAAACCATCATCGCTGTTTAAACTTATAAAAAAAACATCCCAAGAGCACCCTGGGGGCATAGTCTCTGCCTATAAGGATAATGTAGCCTTTATTAAAGGACCAAAGGTAGTTCAGTTTGCACCCAAAAGTGCTGACAAGCCCGATTATTACGAGGAAAAATCTTTTGAATCTGTAATATCCCTAAAAGCGGAAACCCATAACTTCCCAACTACAGTTGAACCCTTTAATGGTGCGGCAACAGGGGCTGGAGGTGAAATCAGGGACCGATTGGCAGGAGGAAAGGGTTCCTTGCCATTGGCCGGAACGGCAGTTTATATGACCGCCTATTCCCGATTGGAGGAAAACAGACCTTGGGAAAAGGGCATGAAGGAAAGGAACTGGTTGTACCAGACCCCAATGGATATTTTAATAAAAGCATCCAACGGAGCTTCTGATTTTGGAAACAAATTTGGGCAACCTTTAATTGCCGGTTCAGTACTTACTTTTGAACATGATGAGGCCGCTGAATCTTCAGCAAATGGACAAGGCAGAAAGTTGGGTTACGATAAAGTGATTATGCAGGCCGGAGGTATTGGTTATGGCAAAGCGGAACAGGCGTTAAAAGACATACCAAAAACCGGTGATAAAATTGTAATCCTTGGAGGTGACAACTATCGGATTGGTATGGGAGGCGCAGCAGTATCCAGTGCTGACACCGGCGAATTTGGGGCCACTATAGAACTCAACGCCATTCAACGATCTAATCCCGAGATGCAAAAAAGAGCTGCCAATGCCATTCGAGGTATGGTAGAAAGTGATCATAACCCTATTGTTTCAATACACGATCACGGTGCAGGTGGACATTTAAACTGTCTGTCCGAACTGGTGGAAGAAACAGGAGGGAAAATAGACTTGGATAAACTGCCTATTGGGGACCCGACCCTATCGGCCAAAGAAACTATTGGGAACGAATCCCAAGAAAGAATGGGACTGGTAATCGGGAAAAAGGATGTGGATATGCTGCACCGAATTGCGGATCGGGAACGATCACCGATGTATGAGGTTGGTGATGTTACTGGCGACAATCGGTTTACCTTCAAATCTGCAACTACTGGAGAAAGTCCAATGGACTTGGCGTTGGCCGATATGTTTGGGAGTTCTCCAAAAACTGTAATGAACGATTCAACCATAGAAAGAAAATATACGGCCCCATCCTATTCTTTGGAACACTTTCACGATTATTTGGACCAAGTCCTACAATTGGAAGCTGTAGCCTCTAAAGACTGGCTAACAAATAAGGTGGACCGTTGTGTAGGTGGTAAGGTGGCCAAACAGCAATGTGCTGGCCCTCTGCAGTTGCCTTTGAACAATTGCGGTGTTATGGCATTGGACTATAAAGGAAAGGAAGGAATAGCCACTTCTATTGGCCACTCCCCCATCTCTGGACTTATAGACCCTGCTGCGGGAAGCAAAAATAGTATTGCGGAAGCCTTGACAAATATAATATGGGCACCCCTAAAAGACGGTTTGGACTCAGTTTCCCTCTCCGCCAACTGGATGTGGCCCTGTAAAAATCCCGGGGAGGACGCAAGGCTGTATGAGGCGGTAGAGGCTATTTCGGATTTCGCCATTGCATTGGGAATCAATGTTCCTACGGGAAAAGATTCCCTATCCATGAAACAACGCTATAAAGATGCAGAAGTTATAGCTCCCGGCACCGTTATCATTTCAGCTGCAGGAAACTGTACGGCTATTGGCAAGGTAGTGGAACCGGTTTTACAAAAAGATGGAGGCGATATATATTACATTAATCTTTCCAAAGACACTTATAAACTGGGAGGATCTTCATTTGCACAAATCTTGAATACCATAGGCAATGAGGCCCCAACAATACTTGATGCGGATAATTTTAAAACTGTATTCAATACGCTCCAAGGTCTGATAACCAACGGACAGGTACTTGCTGGGCATGATGTAGCTTCGGGCGGACTGATTACAACTCTTTTGGAACTATGTTTTGCCGACCTCGATTTAGGTGCCACTTTGGACCTGACTTCAATAGGTGAATCAGATACCATAAAATTATTGTTTTCTGAAAACGCTGGAATCGTATTTCAGGCCAAAGACACTTCAATCGAAAAGGTTTTGGACGAAGCTGGAATTGATTTTCACAAAATTGGATCGGTAAGTACAACAGCCACCTTGACCATTAAAAATCAAGGGATGGAAATGGGCTTGAACATAAGCTCCTTGCGTGATACCTGGTTTAAAACCTCATACCTTCTTGACAAAAGACAAACTGCCAATAATTTGGCCCAAGAAAGGTATAGTAATTATAAAAACCAACCCTTAACTTACACATTCCCTGCACATTTTGATGGCAAGCTACCAACTAAGGCGACTTCACGTCCAAAAGCAGCGATTCTACGTGAAAAAGGTAGTAATTCCGAGCGTGAAATGGCCAATGCCATGTACCTTGCCGGTTTTGACGTTAAGGATGTTCATATGACCGACTTAATTTCCGGAAGGGAGACCTTGGAGGATATTAAGTTTATAGGGGCTGTCGGTGGTTTCTCAAACTCGGACGTTCTGGGAAGTGCCAAAGGTTGGGCAGGTGCTTTTAAGTACAACGAAAAAGCGAATACCGCTCTAAAAAAATTCTTTGCCAGACCTGATACCCTTTCCATTGGTATTTGTAACGGTTGCCAGTTATTCATGGAACTCGAATTGATCAATCCTGAGCATCATGAACATGGAAAAATGACCTATAATGATTCCCACAAACACGAAAGTGGATTTACATCCGTGGCTATTCAAAAGAACAACTCCGTTATGCTTTCGAGTATGGAAGGCACTAAATTAGGGGTATGGATTTCCCATGGAGAAGGTAAATTTAAATTACCCCTTGCCCAGGATAATTACAATATAGTAGCCCACTACGGTTATGAGGGTTATCCTGCAAATCCTAACGGAAGCGATTTCAATACAGCAATGCTATGTGATGCCACTGGTCGACATTTAGTGACAATGCCACATATAGAGCGCTCCATCTTCCAATGGAATTGGGCGCATTATCCCGTAGAAAGACAAGATGAGGTTTCTCCTTGGCTGGAAGCATTTGTAAATGCCAGGAAATGGCTGGAAGCGAATAATGGATAATCATGACCTTTAGAAGCGCTACCAGGGAAGACCTACCGGCAATAATAGAAATGATCGCCAATGATGCCTTGGGAAAGCTACGGGAGAAGTATCAAGACCCTTTGCCTAAGGAGTATTACAGCGCATTTGATCGTATTGATGGGGACGAAAATCAGGAGCTTAGGGTAATAGAGAATTCCGAAGGGGAAGTTATAGCCACCTTTCAATTGAGTTTCATCCAGTACCTTACCTATGTTGGGGGCATTCGTTGTCTTGTAGAGAACGTCCATGTTAGGGAAGATCAAACTGGTAAGGGAATTGGCAAACAAATGTTCCAATGGATTATTCGGAGAGCCAAGGAAAAAGGAGTTCACTTGGTGCAATTAACCTCGAACAAGCAGCGACCGGACGCCATCAGGTTTTATGAAAAATTGGGGTTCAAGGCTACACACGAAGGATTAAAACTACATCTGTAATTCCACAAATAAAAATCCCTTGGAAAGAAGTTGGATAAAGTTGCATTCTTAGCAATTTTGACTTCAACTCCCTTCCAAGGGATTTACTGATTAAAAGACGCTTGTGACACCGCCAGGCGATGTTCTTACATCTCTTTATTTTTTGGAATAATCCGCATGAATGGCCTTGTCAAATGCTTCCCAATGTTCGGGCTTCATTCTTTCCGGTGTAAAAAGACAAATCCCTGCGGCACCGTTCTCCATTGATGTTCTAATTGCGGTCTCAATTTCAGATGGTAACAACCCGTGATTTTCAGGATCATTTTCCTTTGTTTTATTTTCTGGATTAGGACAAATAAATAGTCCGCTATAAATAGGCTTTTGACCCTTAACGGATGCTACCTCTTCCTTGGTTATTTCCCCCACCCATTCAGGACTCTCTAAATAGAAATCGTTATAATTCATGGGATAGAAGGCGTCCAAATTCCATTTGTTCCATTCCTGTCTTACCATTTTCATAGCATTGCTTGGGCCTGGAAAAACGGCAGCATTTATCACTTTACCCTTTTTATGAACTACTTCCGCTAAACGATTGACAATATTAGTTATTAAATCATATCTAAATTGCTTCCATTCCTGCACTTTGGAAGGGTCTTCAACCTCTTTGATGTCTATTCCGGATTTCTCCTTAAAATCTGCCACACATTTATCACAATAGCAGTAATCGGCAACAGGGTACTCCTCGTTCATAACCAGCCCATATTTATCCCAAAGTCCTTCGGCCAAAATAACATCCGGGAAACGGATATAATCCAAATGTATTCCATCAACTTCCTCCACCGCGGCAATATTTCCGTATAATTCGGACAAAAAGTTAAAAGATCCCTCTTTATTTGGGCAAAGAAATTTATAATAGGATACATAGGCCGGTTTATCAAAAGCTGATTCCCCATTTCTATTTATGGCATACAAATCTTTTGGTAATTTGGGATTATCGCCTTGTACCATAGTTGGTACCCAAGTATGGAATTCCATTCCCGCATCTTTTACCAATTTACCTACCCGCTTATAGGTTTCTGGATTATGTCCGCCATTATACATAAGTCCATCTATCCCCTTCTCCTTGTAGTTTTTAAAGGTTGCCATAAGTTCTTGATCAGTTGCCTCTCCAGGACCACCGGTCCATGCATATACAGGAATCTTAGTTTTTTCGGCACAGGAAATCATAGTAAAAATAACTACGGCCGTTACAAAAAGCTTTTTCATTGATTTAGTTTATTTGTTATTAAAAATTAAATGTAAGACACACTTGGGCACTCCTGTTATTCTCAAAAATGCCAAAATGCAAATTTACCAACATTGTATTAAAGAATGAACTTAATCATTTTGTAATTTCCATCCTATAAATCTTAGCTAAGTAACCTTGGAAATAATACAAACAACATTATTCTACCCAGGAAATAATTCGGTCCATATATACTTGAGTAGCGATCCATCATCATCCAAAATCATCAAATAGCTTTCAATTTTGAAAAATAATTATAAATAAATCAATTTTAAAACATTTAAAATATTAAGTATGCGACCTAAATAAACATTGCCATACCCTTACCTATTTTGGTACTTAAAATGCGGACTCAATAAATATTTTGCGTTTTTTATATGAATGTCATTTTAAAATACCGTTCGCTTTTCTTAATTTGCGATTACGAACAGCAAATTACATATGCAAGAAATCACCCGCCTTTTTGATTTTCCTTACTACCAATTAGAGAAATTCAATTTAAAAAAATCACTGGTTACCAAGTACAATGGAGAGTGGATTGCCACTTCCACCCAGGAATATATTGACAAAGCAAATGCTATTAGCAGGGCTTTGTTGCGCCTTGGTGTAAAGCCCAATGACAAAATTGCCCTTATTTCCATGGCCAATAGAACGGAATGGAATATTATGGACATTGGAATACTTCAATTAGGCGCACAAAACGTACCTATTTACCCTACCATATCGGAAGAAGATTATGAATATGTCCTAAACCATTCAGAGGCTAAATATGTCTTTGTTTCATGTGAGGAAGTTTTTAACAAGGTAAATGCCGTAAAAGCAAATACACCGCATTTGAAAGAGGTATACTCCTTTGATGTTCTGGGAAAATGCAAAAATTGGAGTGAAATTCTTGAATTGGGCGCAGATACCTCCAATCAAAAGGAGGTTGAAAAGCTAAAGGAGAAGGTAAAGCCACATGACTTGGCTACATTAATATATACTTCTGGTACCACTGGCAGACCAAAGGGTGTTATGCTAACACATCACAATGTGGTAAGTAATGCCATTGCAAGTACTAAACGTTTACCTATAGATTATGGCAATACTATTTGTTTAAGTTTTTTGCCAGTATGTCATATTTATGAAAGAATGATGATGTATTTGTATCAATACGCCGGCGTAACCATCTATTTTGCCGAGTCAATGGATAAAATTAGTGATAATCTAAAAGAGTGTTCTCCACATGTAATGACGGCTGTTCCCAGATTATTGGAAAAAGTATACGACAAAATCATCGCCAAGGGAACAGAACTTACCGGCGTTAAAAAGAAATTATTTTTCTGGGCCGTTGAAGTTGGTTTGGAATACGAACCTTATGGACAAAATGGTTGGTGGTACGAAAAGAAATTGGCCCTTGCCAGAAAATTAATATTCAGTAAGTGGAAAGCAGGTCTGGGAGGAAATCTATCGTTGATAGCTTCTGGTAGTGCTGCGTTGCAGCCTCGCCTGGCAAGAATTTTCAATGCGGCCGAATTTGGGGTTATGGAGGGTTATGGCCTTACGGAAACCTCCCCCGTAGTTTCGGTTAACGATATGAGGGATGGCGGATTTAGAATTGGCACGGTTGGAAAACTCTTGGAACATACCGAAGTGAAAATTGCAGAAGACGGTGAGATATGTGTTAAAGGGCCACAAGTAATGCTAGGTTATTACAAGGATGCTGAAAAAACAGCCGAGGTCATTAAGGATGGATACTTTCATACTGGAGATATAGGTGAGATTGATGCCGATGGATTTCTCAAGATTACGGACAGGAAGAAAGAAATGTTTAAAACCTCCGGAGGTAAATACGTTGCCCCCCAGTTATTGGAGAACAGATTTAAGCAATCAAGATTTATAGAACAAATAATGGTCGTTGGTGAAGGGGAAAAAATGCCCGCAGCCTTAATACAACCCGATTTTGAATTTGTGCGCAACTGGGCAAAAATGCATAATGTGGAAGTTGGTGACAACCAAAAATTGGTTAAAAACGAAAAGGTTATTGCCAGAATTCAAGAGGAAGTGGATTCTGCCAATGAAAGTTTTGCCAAATGGGAAAAGGTAAAACAATTTAGACTTACTCCCGATATCTGGAGTATAAATGAAGGGCACCTCACCCCTACTATGAAATTAAAACGCAAAATAGTCAAGGAAAAATATATAGAACTTTACAATGACATCTATGAACATTAATAGGTTCTCTATATCCCAATCCACTGACAGCTTCCTTATAAAGGAGCTGTTTTTTTGTTAAAAGCACATATTTTTTTGAAAATTTGTTATGCATGCATAATAAATTTTCTTACCTTTGAAGGAACCAACGAATCAGCATGCAAGAAATAACAATAGATTACTCCCTCCGGGCCACTTGGCAAGCAGTGACCAAAATGTACAATGAGGAAGCAAGAAAATTTGAAGGCACAATGGCCATAGGGTTTACCTTATTGAGCATTGACCCCAAAACCGGCACCCCCTCAACAGCGCTTGGCCCAAAAATGGGCATGGAGGCCACTAGCCTATCGCGAATACTCAAGAGTATGGAACAAAGAGGGCTCATAGAACGTAGACCCAACCCCAATGATGGTAGGGGTGTACTGATTCACCTTACCTCTTTTGGCCTAGAAATGAGGAACGACTCCAGGGAGGCCGTAAGGCGATTTAACGATGCAGTCAAGGCTCATATACCTCAGGAAAAATTGAATAACTTTTTTGAAGTCACTGAGGTAATCGGCAAATTAATTACCGAAAAGAAAATATTTTAATAAGTTTAAAAACTAGTTAACACCTTTTTATTGATGAACAAGCACATTAAAAAAGTAGCCGTTATTGGTTCCGGAATTATGGGAAGCGGTATAGCCTGTCATTTTGCTAATATTGGAGTGGAAGTATTGCTTTTGGATATAATCCCCCGAGAACTAAATGATAAAGAAAAAGCGAAAGGCCTTACCTTGGAAGATACGGCCGTTAGAAATAGATTAGTAAACGACTCTTTGACTGCTGCACTAAAATCCAAACCTTCCCCTATTTACCATCAAAAATTTGCCCAAAGAATATCAACAGGGAACCTTGAGGACGATATTGCCAAAGTAGGACAGGTAGATTGGATTATTGAGGTGGTCGTAGAGCGTTTGGACATAAAAAAGATAGTTTTCGAAAATCTCGATAAACACAGAAAACCAGGTACCTTAATTACTTCCAACACTTCGGGTATTCCTATTAAGTTTATGAGTGAGGGAAGAAGCGAGGATTTCCAAAAGCATTTTTGTGGAACCCACTTTTTTAACCCTGCTAGATATTTAAAACTTTTTGAAATAATCCCAGGACCAAAAACCTCTCCAGAGGTATTGGACTTTTTAAATGGCTACGGAGAGCAATTTTTAGGTAAGACTTCAGTGATTGCCAAAGATACTCCAGCATTTATTGGTAATAGAATAGGGACTTTTAGCATTATGAGTTTGTTCCATGCCGTAAAGGAGTTGGACCTTACAGTAGAGGAAATAGACAAACTTTCAGGTCCTGTAATTGGCAGGCCAAAGTCGGCCACCTTCCGTACCGTCGATGTCGTGGGCTTGGACACTCTGGTGCATGTGGCCAATGGTATTGCGGAGAACTGTAAGGATGATGAAAGAAGGGAGCAATTTATACTTCCCGATTTTATCGGAAAAATGATGGAAAACAAATGGTTCGGAAGTAAAAGCGGGCAAGGATTTTATAAAAAAGAAGGTCGTGAAATATTGGCGTTGGACTTAAATTCCATGGAATACCGACCCAGTAAAAAGGCTAGTTTTGCCACCCTTGAACTTACCAAATCCATAGAAAATGTAATTGATCGCTTTAAGGTTTTGATAACCGGAAAGGACAAAGCAGGAGCCTTTTACAGAAAAAGTTTTTCTTCATTATTTGAATATGCCTCCAATAGGATTCCCGAGATAACCGGTGAATTGTATAAAATTGATGACGCTATGAAGGCCGGTTTTGCCTGGGGCCATGGTCCGTTTCAAATATGGGATGCCATAGGCGTTGAAAAAGGCATTGAAATGATGAAGGCCGAAGGCTTTACACCTGCCGATTGGGTTACCAAGATGATTGCCACCGGCAATAAAACCTTCTATACCATTAAAGATGGGGCAACCTATTTTTACGATATTCCCAAAAAAACCATGGAAAAAATTCCTGGTCAAGATTCCTTTATCATATTGGATAATATTAGAAAATCCAATGAGGTGTGGAAAAACTCAGGTGTTGTAGTAGAGGATTTGGGAGATGGCATTTTGAATGTGGAATTCCAATCCAAAATGAACACCATTGGCGGTGATGTTTTGGCGGGCTTGAACAAGGCTATCGATTTGGCAGAAAAAGATTTCCAAGGTCTTGTTGTGGGCAATCAAGCTCCTAACTTCTCGGTTGGAGCCAATATTGGAATGATTTTTATGATGGCTGTGGAACAGGAATACGATGAGCTTAATATGGCCATAAAGATGTTCCAGGATACCATGATGCGAATGCGCTATTCTGCAATACCTACAATTTCAGCCCCACACGGCATGGCATTGGGTGGAGGTTGCGAATTGTCATTGCATGCAGATATGGTGGTTGCTGCAGCAGAAACTTATATGGGATTGGTAGAGTTTGGTGTTGGGGTAATACCAGGAGGAGGAGGTTCCAAGGAAATGGCCTTAAGAGCCTCGGATACTTTTAAGAAAAATGATGTGGAACTTAATGTCCTGCAAGAGTATTTCTTGACCATTGGAATGGCCAAAGTATCAACCTCGGCATACGAAGCCTTCGATATGGGAGTACTTGAGAAGGGTAAGGATATTGTAGTCGTAAACAAGGACAGACAAATTGCTACTGCAAAAGGCTACGCCAAACTTATGGCCGAGCAAGGCTACACCCAACCCCCAAAGCGTAAAGACGTTAAGGTTTTGGGGAAACAAGCTCTAGGCATGTTTATGGTTGGTACGGATTCCATGGAAGACAGTAATTATATAAGCGAACATGATCATAAGATTGCCAACAAATTAGCCTATGTAATGGCGGGTGGCGACTTGTCGGAGCCAACCTTGGTAACAGAACAATATCTATTGGATCTGGAAAGGGAAGCCTTCTTGTCCCTATGCACGGAAAGGAAAACCTTGGAGCGGATACAACATATGCTGAAGACAGGAAAACCGTTACGAAATTAATTGGCCAAGTATTGAGATATAAGTACCTAGTAATTAGAAATTAATGCATAAAGTTGAGAATATAAAAATATGGAATAAGTCTATGGAATTGGTGGAATCTGTGTGCCAACTCGTCTCTGATTTACCATCAGATGAAAAATATGGCCTTAACGCTCAAATAGAAGAAGTGCAGTTTCTATTCCATCGAACATTTCAGAAGGAGCTGGAAGGAATTCAAATAAGGAATTTAAACATTTTTTAAGTATCGCAAATGGTTCCGCTTATGAACTTCAAACACAATTAATATTATTAATAAACTTAAATATAGTTGCAATAGAAAAAGTACAACCTGTTATTGAAACATGTATTGAAATCCAAAAAATGAACTATTCATTTCAACAGAAGTTATAAAACTCAATACTAAAAACTCAATACTCAATACTAAAAATAAAATGAAACAAGCCTTTATAGTAAAAGCATATAGAACAGCAGTAGGGAAAGCTCCAAAAGGTGTATTCCGTTTTAAAAGAACAGATGAGTTGGCAGCTGAGACCATAGCCCATATGATGAATGAGTTGCCACAATTGGACAAAAAGCGAATTGATGATGTAATCGTAGGAAATGCTATGCCGGAAGGATCCCAAGGACTTAACATGGCACGTTTAATTTCCTTAATGGGACTTAATATCGTTGATGTCCCAGGAGTTACGGTAAACAGGTTCTGTTCCTCTGGAATAGAAACTATAGGTATTGCCACAGCAAAAATCCAAGCGGGTATGGCTGACTGTATTATTGCCGGTGGAGCAGAAAGCATGAGTGCGGTTCCCATGACCGGATACAAAACGGAACTCAATTATGATTTGGCTAAATCCGGACACGAAGATTATTATTGGGGTATGGGAAATACCGCTGAAGCAGTAGCAAAACAATTCAATGTCTCACGTGAAGACCAGGACGAATTTGCCTATAATTCGCACATAAAAGCTCTCAATGCCCAGGCTGAAGACCGTTTTCAAAGTCAGATCGTGCCCATTGAAGTAGAGCAAATCTATGTTGATGACAATGGAAAGAAAGCCAGTAAAAAATATACGGTAACCAAAGATGAGGGACCTAGAAAGGGAACCAGTAAGGAAGCCTTGGCAGGATTGAGACCGGTTTTCGCGGCTGGTGGAAGTGTAACAGCAGGTAATTCCTCACAAATGAGCGATGGAGCGGCATTTGTTTTGGTTATGAGTGAGGCTATGGTAAAAGAACTAAACCTGGAACCTATTGCCCGATTGGTGAACTATGCCGTAGCCGGAGTGGAACCCAGAATTATGGGAATAGGTCCTGTAAAAGCAATCCCTAAAGCATTAAAACAAGCCGGACTTAAACAGGATGATATTGAATTGATAGAATTAAATGAAGCTTTCGCCTCACAGTCCTTGGCAGTGATTCGTGAACTTAATTTAAATAGTGATATTGTCAATGTGAATGGTGGTGCAATCGCCCTGGGTCATCCTTTAGGCTGTACAGGAGCTAAATTATCCGTTCAACTTTTCGATGAGATGAGAAAGAGAAAAATGCAAGGTAAATATGGCATGGTAACCATGTGTGTAGGTACAGGTCAAGGTGCTGCAGGTATATTTGAATTTTTAAAATAAACAACGTACGGCCTTCTGATTGTAAAGATTTTTTTTCTAAAATATCTTTTCGATCTACGCTGTAAAAAACTTAACAAGACTAATAATGAGTACAGAAGCAACAACTAAAGAAATATTAAGAGGTGGACAATTCCTAGTAAAGGAAACCAATTGCCAGGATATTTTTACTCCTGAGGATTTTTCCGAAGAGCAGAAAATGATGCGCGATTCCGTTATCGAGTTTAACGACCGCGAAATAGTGGCCAACAGAGATCGGTTCGAGGCAAAAGACTATGCCTTAACGGAAGAAGTAATGACCAAGGCTGGAGAAATGGGATTTTTGGGAGTTGCTGTTCCTGAGGCTTATGGGGGATTGGGAATGGGATTCATTTCTACCATGATCGTCTGCGAATATATTTCTAGTGGAAGTGGTTCGTTCAGTACAGCCTTTGGTGCTCATACCGGAATAGGAACTATGCCCATTACCCTTTATGGCAATGAAGCACAAAAACAAAAATACGTACCTAAATTAGCTACTGGAGAATGGTTCGGTGCCTATTGTTTAACAGAGCCCGGTGCAGGTAGTGATGCCAATTCCGGTAAGACCACAGCTACTTTATCCGAAGACGGTAAAAGTTACAAAATCAATGGCCAAAAAATGTGGATTTCCAATGCCGGCTTCTGTAAATTATTTATTGTTTTTGCCCGTATAGAAAAGGACAAGAATATCACTGGATTTATTGTTGAAAACGACCCAACCAATGGTATTACTTTAGGAGAGGAAGAACATAAATTGGGAATTCGTGCCTCCTCTACAAGGCAAGTTTTCTTTAATGACACCGTAGTTCCAGTAGAAAACATGCTTTCCGATAGAGGAAATGGTTTTAAAATAGCCATGAACGCTTTAAATATTGGAAGGATAAAATTAGCTGCCGCCTGTTTGGATTCCCAAAGGCGAATTACTACCAACTCATTAAGGTACGCTACCGAACGGAAGCAATTTAAAACTGCCATTGCCGATTTTGGAGCAATAAAATCGAAATTGGCAGAAATGGCTACGAGTTTATATGCTGGGGAATCTGCATCATATAGAGCAGCTAAAAATATAGAGGATCGTATCGCCATGCGTTTGGAAGCTGGTAATAGCCATCAAGAAGCCGAGCTCAAAGGTGTTGAGGAATATGCCATTGAGTGTTCTATTTTAAAAGTTGCGGTATCCGAAGACGTGCAAAACTGCTCGGACGAGGGTATCCAGATTTTTGGTGGCATGGGCTTTTCCGAAGAAACACCCATGGAGGCTGCTTGGAGAGATGCGCGTATAGCACGTATTTATGAAGGTACCAATGAAATAAACCGAATGTTGTCCGTTGGCCTGTTGATCAAGAAAGCAATGAAGGGTCATGTAGATCTATTGGGGCCGGCAACGGCAGTAGGAAATGAACTAATGGGCATCCCTTCTTTTGATACCCCGGATTATTCCGAATTGTTTGCTGAAGAAAAGGAAATGATTGCAAAACTTAAGAAAGTATTCTTAATGGTTGCCGGATCAGCAGTACAAAAATATGGACCAGCTTTGGATGAACATCAAATGTTGCTCTTGGCTGCCTCTAATATTTTAATTGAAATTTATTTGGCAGAATCTGCAATCCTCAGAACTGAGAAGAATGTAAAACGATTTGGTGAAGAGGCTCAAAAAGAACAAATATCCATGTCCAAATTGTATTTGTACAATGCAGTGGACATTATTATAAAGAATGGCAAGGAAGCAATAGTTTCAATGGCTGAAGGTGATGAGCAACGTATGATGCTCATGGGACTAAAGCGATTTACAAAATATACAAATCAGCCCAACGTTGTTGATTTACGCAATTCCATTGCAGATAAACTTAAGGCTGAAAACAAGTATTGTTTTTAGTAAAGATTAGCTAACTCAAGCTCATGCTTCTTAAAGAAGCAAAAAGAAGAACCGCTCCCAAAAAAGCGGTTCTTTTATTTTATGATTATCGATTTTCTTTTTTTTGGGCTCCCCCCTATTTACTGGATTTACTATTATTTTTGACATAACTTCCTTGCATTAAAACAGAAAGGCTTATACCTTTAGAAGCAAATATGTGGTTAACGCAAAATTCATTAGTTGTGGCATTGCCAAGCACCACTGTATTTTTCAATGCCATATGATCAATTCAAAATTCAAAACCTTAACTCCCAAAAGTTATTTTTTAACGCTTTTCATTATCCACGCGGTATTGACTTTATGTGTATTCTTATTTACCATCGTTGTTTTTATTTGTGCCGATAATGTTGTCATGGGATTTACAGACCGTAAAAGTGTTTTTATTTACATAGTACCGTTAGTTGCCATGATAGGCCACTTTGGCAGCAATTATTACTTCAATAAACAAATGGCCAGCATGGTCAAAAGTATATCTTTAAACGAAAAATTAATGCTTTATCTAAAGATCTCCGTTGTACGATATGCATTTTTGGAAGGGGCAGCCATTATGGGTTCAGTGAGCTTTATGATAAACAACAATGTATTTTACCTTGTAATTTCATTACTTTTAATTCTTTATCTTTTTAAGCTTAGGCCAACTAGAAAAAAGGTCATGGGCGATTTAAGTTTCAGTCCGGAAGAACAGCGGTGCTTCCATCTAGAGAACTAGGAACCCGAATAAAATAATTTTGCCCGATAAATACAACCAGACATACTTAATACTTAATCCCTATTCAATGGATATCAAAAAAAAACGACTACAAGATATAGATACCATCATTATTGGTTCGGGTGCAGGGGGATTGTCGGCCGCCATTTGTCTATCCAAAGCAGGACAACGGGTTTTGGTTTTGGAACAACATGATGTTCCAGGTGGCTGGTGCCATAGCTTTTACCTGAATGGGCACCGTTTTTCTCCTGGAGTGCACTATATTGGCTTGTTAGGGGAAGGCGAATCGACCAGGACCCTCTATGAAGGTTTGGGATTGGCCGATGATTTGGTTTTTTTTAGAATGAATCCAGAGGGTTATGAGCATTGTTTTATTGGAGAGGAAAGAATTGATCTTCCTGGAAATTTCGATGATTTAAACGCTTCCCTAGGACATAGGTTTCCTAAGGAAAAAAAACGTTTAAACCACTATTTAAAGTTGGTCAGGAATGTTTCTAGGCAAATTCAGTTGATTCCGAAGATGAGCGGTTTTTGGGACAATATTACCATCCCTTTTAGAACCAAGCATATGGGTAAATTTGCTTTGTTCAGCCTAAAGCGAGTCATTAATTGGCATATTAAAGATCCCCTTCTGCAGAAAGTGCTCAATATTCAATGGGGCGATCACGGTTTGGCCCCTGCCAAGGCTAGTTTCCCCTTGCACTGTGCCGTTATGGACCATTATTTTAGCGGAGGATACTACCCCATGGGCGGTGGAGCCGCCATTGTAAAGTCGATGACCAAGGCCGTACAGAGGAATGGTGGAACAATACGCACAAGCACAACAGTAAAAAGCATTATTTTGGAAGGGGACAAGAGAAAGAAAGCCATTGGAGTGGAACTGGAAAATGGTGAGAAAATCTACGCTTCAAGGATCATTTCCAATGCCGACCCAGGAGTTACCTATTTAAACTTAGTAAAAGAACAAAACCTCAGTGCCAAGCTTCGCAAAAAACTGGGTAGAACAAAGTACTCTTGTAGTTCCCTAATGCTTTTTCTAACAGTTGATATAGATGTTCGGAAATTGGGAATGGACTCAGGAAATATATGGATGATGGATAACAAAGACATGGATAAGATTTATGAGGAGATGACAGATAAGGATATAACCAGCGGCGAAGTATTTCCCGGTATATTCATTAGCTGTACCACTCTCAAAGACCCCACAAGCTATGACGGCAAGCACCACTCCCTTGAAGTTATTACTTACATTAACCCAGATTCTTTCGCCCAGTTCAATAAGGAGAATGAACAGCGATCTAAGGAGTACATGGAATTCAAAGAATTATTGACCAATAAAATGATCAATACCTTGGAACTGGCAATACCTGGAATAAGGGATAATATTATAAATAAAGAATTGGGGACGCCCATAACAAACAAATATTATATAAATTCCACCAATGGAAGTGTTTATGGTACAGAAAAGACTTTTAGGCAGATAGGCCCTTTTGCATTTAGAGCAAAGAGTGAAATTGAAAATTTATATATGTGTGGGGCAAGCATACAATCGCATGGAGTGGCAGGTGCCAGTTATTCAGGTGTTCAGACTGCGGCTACCATCCTAAACTGTAAGCAGCAGGATTTGATAAAACCAGATAAATTACAGAATATAAGAATCTTTGAGGCTGAAAACGATTCAGCCTATCCATCAGATATTCAACAAAAAATAAAACAGAGAAAAGCACGATTGATTACAAATGAAAAAAAATCAATGAAAATTTAAGACTAGTCCAAGTAATAATCATTTTTAACCATTTTTACAATTATGAAAACCATGAAGCTATCCATTGCCCTCTTTGTACTGACCATTTTTACCATAAATACTAGTTTTTCGCAAGATTGGCCAAATCTGGATCACTTCTCCGAAGACAATAAGATAATAGGGCCGCCCAAAGCTGATGAAAATCGCGTTGTATTCATGGGCAATTCCATTACCATTGGTTGGATAAATAAGAGACCGGAATTCTTCAGGGACAAACCCTATGTCAACCGCGGTATTAGCGGACAGACAACGCCCCAAATGCTCTTGCGCTTTAGACAGGATGTAATAGACCTAAAACCCAAAGTAGTGGTGATTTTAGCGGGAACCAACGACATTGCAGGAAATACCGGGCCTTCCAGCTTGAAAATGATAGTGGACAATATTAAATCGATGGCAGAACTGGCGAAAGCCAATGGAATTAAAGTTATTATCTCCTCCGTCCTCCCTGCATTTGATTACCCTTGGAAACCAGGATTACAACCCAATGAAAAAATACCGGCCTTAAACAGCTTGTTAAAAGACTATTCCGAAAAAAATAGCCATATTTATCTAGATTATTTCACGGTTATGGTAGATGACCGGAACGGACTACCCAAAAAATATGCATCGGATGAAGTTCATCCTACGACAGCCGGGTATGCCGTAATGGAACCATTGGTCGAGGCTGCAATAAATAAGGCCCTGCTACAAAATTAACTTAAACCTTAATACTATGCGCAAGTTACTTCTCATGGTGCTAGGCCTAGCCTCCTTAGTCTGTAATGCACAGAGCATTTTTGATGTTAAGGGACTCTGTATAGCAGCTCCCAATGCCAGTGGTGTGGCCGAGTTTGTTAAATTTATTGATGAGGAATTAGGTCCCAATGGCATTAACACTCTGGTACTTAGGGTAGATTTTAATTATGCCTATAAATCAAGACCAGAATTAAGAGGGCAAAATCCCTTGTCAGAAGCCCAAATAAAGCAATTGGTAGCGGTTGCCAAAAAACACCAAATAAATCTAATACCACAAGTAAATTTATTGGGACACCAAAGCTGGGCAGAAAAAACCAATAAACTTCTGGACGTATATCCCCAATTTGATGAAACGCCGCACGTTATAATTCCTGAAAAATACGAATGGCCAAATCCGGACGGCCTTTATTGCAAAAGCTACTGTCCCTTACATCCTGAGGTACATAATGTGGTGTTCGACTTAGTGGATGAAATTATTGCCGTTTTTGAGGCCACTGCCTTTCATGCAGGAATGGATGAAGTATTTTACATAGCCGATGAAAAATGCCCACGTTGCCAAGGAAAAGATCCAGCAACCTTGTTTGCCAATGAGGTAAATAAAATAAGTCGGCATTTGGCTGACAGCAACAAACGCCTTTGGATTTGGGGCGATCGATTAATAGATGCCTCTACCTCTGGAATCGGGATGTGGGAAGCCAGCATGAACAATACCGCACGGGCCGTAGACCTTATTGATAAATCTGTGGTAATATGTGATTGGCATTACGAAAAGGCCATACCAACACCTGCCATGTTTGCCCTAAAAGGATTTGATGTTATTGCCTGCCCCTGGAGAAAACCGGAAGTTGCCAAAGAACAGGTTAAAATGATGTATAATTTTAAAGAAAATGCCACCCCGGAAATGAAGGAGCACTTTTTGGGCATTATGCATACGGTTTGGTCTTCTGCCAGCGAATTTATAAAAAACTACCACTCCCAAAAAGTAAAGGAAATAAATCCCACTACCCAAGAAGCCTGCTTTAAGGCAATGTTGGCCGCCATAAATGAATTGGAGACAACGAGTCAAAATTCAAATTAGATTATATGGATACGCATCTTTGAATATAAGGGTAACAACAACAATTCTGCTTCCAAGGTCAACGTCCTAGATGCGATTTTTGCGAGATAAATTTCTATTTTAGGCGGATGAACATGAGAACTATCAGTATTCTTATCCCTTTTAAAGACACCGAGGAATTTTTACCGGTGTGTATACAGTCTATCATAGACCAAACTTATGACGACTGGGAAATTCTGGCGGTCAATGATTATTCCACGGACCAAAGCCTAGAAATTATGCATCACTACGCCAAGATGGATTCCAGAATTAAAGTTCTGAAAAATGAGGGCAGGGGAATTATAGAGGCTTTAAGAACAGCCTATTCCCAATCTAAGGGCTCTTTTATAACCAGAATGGATTCCGATGACTTAATGTCCAAAAACAAACTGGAAACTATGGTGAATGCCCTGGTTATTCACGGAGAAGGACATGTGGCTCTTGGAAAGGTAAAATATTTTTCCAAAGACGGTGTTGGCGGGGGTTATAAAGGCTACGAAAAGTGGTTAAACCGATTAACGGAACAAGGGAAGAATTATTCCGAAATCTATAAGGAATGCGTTATTCCCTCACCATGTTGGATGGTGAACAGAAGGGACTTGGATAGGGTTGGGTCATTTTTATCCAATCGTTATCCCGAAGATTACGATCTTGCTTTTCGTTTTTATGAGCAGGGGCTAAAATGTATTCCCAGTAATGAAGTACTACACCATTGGCGAGATTATAGCTATAGAACTTCTAGAACCAGTGAACATTATGCCCAAAATTATTTCTTGGATATTAAACTCCATTATTTTCTAAAACTTGACTATGAAAAACAACGACCCCTTGTATTATGGGGTGCAGGGAACAAGGGAAAAAAATTGGCCAAAAATCTCATTGAACAGAATATAGTTTTTACCTGGGTATGTAACAACTCCAATAAAATTGGTTTGGATATTTACAATAAAAAAATGGCCCACTATATAGAAATAGACAAGCATGAGGACGCTCTAATAATAATTACGGTAGCAAATAAGGAAGCCCAAGAGTTTATAAGGGAATATTTATCGGCCAAAGGAAAAAATCCGGCTCATGATTATTTCTTTTTTTGTTGACCCCTTTATTTATGTGCATACGTATATATTAAATTTATTTTAATCGGATGTAGAATTAGTCTATATATCAACATTAAAATTAAGACGGCCTCGCAATTCTTTTCTTATATTTGAAAAATTAAATTTAGGAATGCTGTTTAAACATCCGGAACTCCTTTGGGCCTTTTTTCTTCTACTTATTCCTATATTGATCCACCTTTTTCAACTTCGCAGATTTAAGAAGACCCCATTTACGAATGTCAAAATCCTAAAAAAAGTAGTTGCAGAATCAAGAAAGAGCAATACCCTTAAAAAATGGCTCCTATTGTGTACCCGCCTTTTAATCCTTAGCGCCCTAATTACAGCCTTTACCCAACCCTTTATTCCCGGTAAATCCGCACTAAAAAGCAACGAAACAGTAATTTATCTCGATAATTCCCTGAGCATGCAAATCAATACGGGAACAGGTACTTTATTGGAAAATATGGTTCAGGAGATTTTAAAATCAGTTCCCGAAGAAAATAACTTTAGCCTTTTTACCAATAATATAATATACAGGGAAGTGCGGATTGCCGATATAAAGAACAATTTGCTTTCCCTTCCCTATTCCAGCAACCAATTACAGCTGGAAGAAATCTATTTAAAGGCCAGGACTTTGTTCACGAACAGTGAAACCACTCGTAACGACCTGGTCTTAATTTCTGATTTTCAAAAAAGCATCTATTCCACGACCAATGACTCATTGCCAAATATAAATAGACATTTGGTGCAATCATTACCAGAGAAGTTGGTAAACGTTTCTATAGACACCGTATATATAAGTACTGTTTCTTCGGAAAACGTAGATCTAAAAACCATATTATCCGCAAATAACCAAATAGATAATACCCCGGTCTCCCTATATAATGGTGAAAAATTGATTGCAAAAACATCCGCTACATTCGATGAAAACAAAAAAGGCGAGGCCATTTTTACTATCCCGGCAAGCGAGGTTATGGATGGGAAAATTTTAATCTCCGATTCCGGACTCAGTTATGACAATCAACTTTACTTCAACATAAACAAACAAGAGAAAATTAAAGTACTATCCATTGGCGATATCGATGGTAATTACTTGGGGCGTATTTTTACTGAGGACATATTCCTATATTCCAGTTTTAAGGTAAATTCTTTGAACTACAGCTTATTGGAATCGCAAAACTTGATTATCCTCAATGAACTTAATTCTATTCCAATAGCCTTGCAAAATGCATTGCAAGCCTATAAAAATGCTGGCGGAAATTTGGTTGTTATTCCAGGCATCCAAGTGGATATGGATAATTACAATGCATTTCTAGGGAGTTTTTCCAATTCCTCATTGCTAACTTCCGTAATAGAGGAACGAAAAATTAGTGAGATATCCTTTTCCAATCCCTTGTTCAAGAATGTGTTTGAAAAAGAAGTTACAAATTTCCAGTACCCCTCCGTCAATACTTTTTATAATATTAAATCTGGCATGCCTAAAATTCTCTCATACCAAAGTGGTGATCCATTTTTGGTTGGGGAAGACGGTACTTATTTGTTTACGGCATCCATTTCCAAAGACAATTCCAATTTTATCAACTCCCCATTAATAGTCCCAACATTGTACAATATGGGTATGGGCAGCCTGCGGATTCCAAGAATTTACGAAATTATAGGTAGCAAAACCACAGTGGATATACCTGTTAACCTTACAAAGGATCGGATTTTAAAAGTATCCAATGAAAATGAGGAATTTATTCCCTTTCAACAGTCCTTCACCAATAAAACAACCCTGACTTTTGATGATTATCCAGTAACCGCAGGAATCTTTCATATTAGGGACGAAGGAAAGACCATAAAAAACATAAGTTTTAATTTCCCAAGAGTGGAAAGTCAACTTTATTATATGAACTTAAATGAGTTAAAAGGTTATAGCATTAATGACAATGCAGCAACACTATTTCAAAGTATAGAAAAAGACAATAGCATAAACGAGCTTTGGAAATGGTTTGTTATTTTAGCAATGGCATTTATATTTGCCGAAGTTCTTATCCAAAAATTTTTAAAATGAACATACTCTTAAAATCCGCCAAGATAGTAGACCCAACCAACAAGGATCTACATTTAAAAAAGCGGGATATTTATATAAAGAATGGGGTGATAGAAAACATTGCCCCCAATTTGGATGTTCAGGCAAAAACAAAAGTGATCAGTTTCAATAATTTACACGTTTCCATTGGATGGTTCGATTCCAGTGTAAGTTTTGGAGAACCGGGCTATGAGGAAAGGGAAACCATTGAAAACGGATTATACACTGCGGCAAAGAGTGGTTTTACTGACATTGTGTTGAATCCCAATTCCAATCCACTTCCCGATAGCAGCTCTGATATTGTTTTTTTAAAGAATGCTTCAAAACAAAGTGCCACCTCTCTGCATGCACTAGGTACCTTGACCTTAAAATCTGAAGGTGAAAGTTTGGCGGAACTTTATGATATGAAGAGTGCCGGTGCGGTTGGGTATTATGATTATAAATTACCCCTGAAAAATTCTAACCTATTAAAAGTCGCACTTCAATATGCCCATAATTTTGATGGTCTAGTTCATTCTTTCCCTATGGATATGCAGATTGCCGGAAAAGGCATTGTAAATGAGAGTGAAGTATCTACCAGGTTAGGCCTAAAAGGAATTCCCAATTTGGCCGAAGAACTTAATATAGTCCGAGATCTTTTTATACTGGAATATACGGGAGGGAAAATGCACATCCCTACTATTTCAACGGCCAATTCCGTAAAGCTAATAGGGGATGCCAAGAAAAAAGGATTGGATGTTACCTGCAGTGTGGCAATACATAATTTATGTTTTACAGATGCCACTTTGGTAGAGTTCGATTCCCATTTTAAATTGATGCCCCCACTAAGAACCAGCACGGATGCCAAAGCTTTGATCAAAGGTCTAAAGGATGGAACCATAGATTTTGTTACCACGGACCACAGACCTATGGATATTGAGCATAAAAGAGTGGAATTTGACAATGCCTCCGATGGTACCATTGGCTTGGAAAGCGCTTTTGGTATGTTGAATCAGATTTTTGACCTTGAAACCAGCATTTCCCTATTGACCAAGGGTAGAGAAAGATATAAAATTAAAACACCAAGCCTTAAAGTTGGTGAAAATGCCAGTCTTACACTATTCGATCCCAATCCAGAATATACCTTTGAAGAGCAAGACATCTTATCCAATTCCAAAAATAGCTGTTTTCTAGGGAGTAAACTTAAAGGAAAGGTGTACGGTATTGTATCCAACAACCAAATAATTAACTAAATTTATAGGAACTAAAAACTATAAGATGGACCAGAAAACCATAAATGAAGGAAAAACGATGGCAATAGTCAGTTACATTACTTTAATTGGACTACTCATTGCCTTTATCGTGAACAGTGATAAAAAAAACGAATTTGTAAAATTCCATATAGGCCAATCACTAAGGGTCTGGATATTGGCAATTGCCTTGTCCATTGTCCTTGGAATTATAGCCACCTTAATGGGAATGGGTTTCCTAAGAATTTTGCAATGGGCCCCATGGATTTTGGCCATAATGGGTGCAATAAATGCCAATAATGGTAAAATTGAAAAATTGCCTATTATTGGGTCTATTGGAGAATAAAAATTATTATAAAAACATTTAAAGAGGTCTAATTGGACCTCTTTTTTTGTACACAGATTAAACTTGAACTAACTTTACCGCTATGGAAGATGTTATTAAGGAAGGAAAAACCACGGCGATTGTGGCGTATTTAACCATGGTTGGGGCTTTAATTGCCATTTCAATGAATTCAGATCCCAAGAACGAATTTGCCCGCTTTCATACAAGACAGGCATTTGGTTTACATCTTGTTTTTCTTGGCTTTGCCATTTTTTTGAGCAATTGGTATAACGAGTATGCCTGGTATGGCCTTTATGTTTTTTATATTGTATTATGGTTTTACGGCTTTCTTGGCGCCTTAAATAACAAGAAACAGGAGGTGCCTATACTAGGTGCCTATTTCCAAAAATGGTTCACCTTTATATCTTAAAATGACTACAGCTCCCTTATCACTTGAACACCTTATTAGACCATCCAACATCACCTCTGGCAAACCGCCTGTACTATTTATGTTCCACGGTTATGGAAGTAACGAGGAAGATCTATTTTCATTTGCTCCCGAACTGCCTAATGAACTATGTATAATATCTGCTAGGGCACCATATCCCATGCAACCTTACGGCAATGCTTGGTATGCCATTAATTTTGAAGCAGACAAGGGCAAGTGGAACGATGAGGTACAAGCCGTACTGTCCCGGGATAAAATAAAGGTGTTTATAGAGGAAGCCTGTAAAACCTATGGATTGGACGAAAAAAATGTTACCATTTTAGGATTTAGTCAAGGTACAATACTAAGTTATGCCTTGGCACTTTCCTATCCCCATATAATTAAAAATGTAATTGCTTTAAGTGGTTATATCAATGAAAATATCCTTGTTGAAAACTATAAGGAAAATAACTTTGGAAATTTAAAAATTTATGCCTCCCATGGTAGTGTGGATCAGGTAATTCCCGTTTCTTGGGCACAGAAAACACCTGGAATACTAAAAGATTTAAAAATCGACCATGTATATGAGGAATTTCCTGTAGGACACGGTGTGGCACCACAAAATTTTTACTCCTTCAAAACGTGGCTTCAGGATAAAATTTAATTGCTACGGGTATATAACAGATGGTCCATTAATGAAAAATCGACTCCAAGATCATCTTTCAGTTCATATTTGATCAGCACCTCTCCCCAATATTTTCCATCAGAAAAATCGGCCAATATCCATTTGTGGTTTAAAATCTTAATCTTGTTGATTTTAAAATCATTTTCCATCCCCTCATAGGGAATAAGGGGGTTGTCCCCTTTACTTTCATTGGTTTCCAATAGTTTATCCGATATATAAAGGCTTGGATCTCTTAACTTAAGATGGTCGTAGTACGCCAAGGCATCATCATTGTTTTCCAACGAAAAATATTGGTTGTCCAATACTTTTAAGTGCAATTTCTGGATAGAATCTTCCAATTGCACTAGCTGTTCCGATTGGGAGTCGATTTTAGTGTTTTTTGCCTTTACCATATTGCTGGTACTTACAAATTGGTAAAGTGCTATTAAGGAAACAAATATGAATAAATACAGGTAAATTTTATGTTTCATACCTTGGTTTTATCGGTTAATTAATTGTTGTTTATTATTCTAATTGATTCTCAGTAACTTTGCAGTTCCTTATACATCCAAAACTAGGTTGTCATAGGCCAAATGCACATTTTGTGGAAGCTGTTTTTCCACTTCATCATGAAAGCCCAATAAGTGGCTTATGTGGGTCAAATATGCCTTGCCCGGTTTTATGATATCAATAAACTCCAAAGCTTCCTCCAAATTGAAATGTGAATGATGTGGCTCTATCCTCAACGCGTTGACCACCAACGTCTTAATTCCCTTTATCTTTTCCATTTCTACTTTTTCCATACTTTTTACATCAGTTAGATACACAAAGTCCTGTATCCTAAACCCAAAAACCTGCAATCTATTGTGTTGTGCCTCCACAGGTATTGCCATAAGGTTACCTATTTTAAATGGCTTATTATTTTTAATGGTATTGATCTCTACAGCAGGTGCGCCAGGGTATCTATTTTCATCGGCAAATATATAATGGAAGCGCTCTTTAATGGAATTAACCACGCGTTCATGGGCATAAACAGGAATATCGCCCTGCCTGAAAAAAAATGGTCGTATATCATCAATCCCTGCCGTATGATCGGAATGTTCATGGGTAAACAAAATTCCATCAATCTTTACCACATTATTCGTTAGCATTTGCTGCCTGAAATCGGGACCGCAATCTATTACATAATTATAGGAATCCCAAGAGACCATTACCGATACACGAAGCCTTTTATCCTTTTGGTTATTGCTTAAACATACTGGGTGTTTACTCCCAATTACCGGGATTCCTTGCGATGTTCCTGTTCCTAGAAAAGTTATTTTCAATCCATTATCCATTTAATCCAAATTTATAACTAATTTATTTAATTGATAGCTCAAACTTTTTAACTTTGCTACAAGTAAAAAAGACACTATGTCCACTATTTTCAAGAAAGAAATCGCTTTTACCAATGTTCCTTCGATAAAGGCGAAAACCTTAAGGATAAACCTAAATCCTGATATTTATGGCACCTTTTCTGAAATTGGCGCCGGACAGGAGACATCCGGGCATTTTTTTAAGTCCGGAGGCGCTTCGGGAACCATTGCTAAAGCAATGAGCGCATATGATAAAGATTTTAGTGATGCCATTTATGGAATAGAGGAAGACGGAAGATATGTAACCCAGTCCAGGTTGAAAAAAATGTTGGCCCATGAAATGGAAAACATGGACAACAGGATCAGCCGTGAACAACATCCGGACAGATTATTCTTTTCCTACGCCAATACGGTGGCTACCATTGATTTTTCCAAAAGATATAAAGGTCATGGATGGATAGGCATCCGTTATCAGCTAGATCCAAAGCAAAAGGAATTAAATGAAATTATCCTTCATATCCGTTTTAAACAGAATGAGGCGAGACTGCAACAGGAAACTTTGGGAATTGTAGGGGTAAATCTAATTTATGGTGCATTTTATAAATACGACAAACCTAGAAAGTTACTTAAATATCTTTACGACCATATCGACAAGGATACGGTTGAAATAGACATGGTTAATTTTTCTGGACCCAATTTCGCCGAAGTCGATAATAGATTAATGAGTTTGCAACTTGTTAAAAATGATATGACGGACGCCGTAATGTTTGGTCCCGATGGCAATAATCTTTTACCAGCGACCCTTCTTTACAAAAAGAATATTTTGGCCCTGCGCGGAAGCTTTAGACCAGTGACCAATGTGAATATGGATATGTTCAAAAAATCCTATGAGATATTCATTAGGGAACCCAGTGTTGAGGAAGAAAATACCATTGTTATTTTTGAAATTACACTCTCTAACCTCCGGGCTTCCGGTGAAATTGATGAACAGGATTTTATGGATAGAGCAGAGCTTTTATGTTCCCTAGGCCATACGGTAATGATTTCGAAGTTTCAGGAGTACTTTAAACTTGTGGAATATTTTAGTAATTATACCAAGTCCAAAATTGGTCTTACCATGGGGGTAAACAATTTGGTAGATATTTTTGATGAGAAATATTACCGTCATTTGAGCGGAGGTATCTTAGAAGCTTTTGGCAAGTTATTCTTTAAGGACCTTAAAGTCTACTTATATCCCATGCGCAATGAAGAAACCGGTCAGATCATGACCAGTAATACCATCAAAGTGCATCCCAGGATGAAAGAATTGTACAAATTCTTTAAATACAATGGAAAAGTGATGGATATTATTGATTACGATCCCGAAATTTTACATGTTTTCTCTAGGGATGTTCTCAAGAAAATAATCAATGGAGAAGAAGGTTGGGAATCTGTACTTCCAGAGGGTATTGCCGAAATAATAAAAAAGAAGAAACTCTTTATCCGTAAACCGATTGAGGAAGAACAAGCAAAAGTATAAATTATACGTGCTTATATAAAGGAGGCTGTCCCAATCATAAAGATTAAGGCAGCCTCCTTTATAATTACTACTTTTTACATCAACTGAGCAGCATGGTCCTTGGTTTTAACTTTTTCAATAACCTTTTCCACTACTCCATCCCCATCAATGACAAAAGTCATTCTGTGTATACCATCATATTTTTTCCCCATAAACTGCTTTGGTCCCCAAACACCAAAAATATTTAGTAAAGTATGATCCTCATCTGCCAACAAGGGAAATAGAAATTGATACTTTTTCTTAAAACTAAGCTGCCTTTTTTGTGAATCCGCACTTACTCCAAGCAACTCATATCCCTGCGCTTGTAGATCGGTATAATTATCCCTTAAATTACAGGCTTCCGCAGTACATCCTGGAGTATTTGCTTTTGGATAGAAAAAGACGATTAATTTTTTTCCTTGGTAATCTGATAATTTTATATCGTTGCCATTTTCGTCCTTGGCTGTAAATGGGGGAACCTTATCCCCTACTTTTAAAGTATTCATAGTGAAAATTTAAGTAAATTTATAATCTATAACACACCCATTTTAATGGGTGTTCCTTTATTTAAAAGTTATAAAATTACATAATAAATGACGAAAGCTGAAAAAGTAAAATTTGCCATTGAAACTTTACAGTCACTTTACCCGACCATTCCTGTCCCACTGGACCACAAAGATCCCTATACTCTTTTAATTGCCGTATTATTATCTGCACAAAGTACGGATGTGCGTGTCAATAAGATTACACCATTGCTATTTGCAAAAGCTGACAATCCCTATGATATGGTTAAAATGACCGCTGATGAGATTAGGGAAATAATTAAGCCTGTTGGTCTTTCCCCAATGAAATCGAAAGGCATTTACGGACTCTCTAAAATTTTAATTGAAAAATATGACGGACAAGTTCCTCAAGAGATTGAATTATTGGAACAACTTCCGGCAGTTGGACACAAAACCGCGAGTGTAGTGGTATCTCAGGCATTTGGCATTCCTGCGTTTCCAGTAGACACCCATATACATAGGCTCATGTACCGATGGGGATTTTCCAATGGAAAAAATGTAGTACAAACGGAAAGGGATGCCAAAAGATTATTTCCAAAAGAAATATGGAACGATCTTCATTTACAGATTATATGGTACGGACGGGAATACTCCCCAGCAAGGGGATGGAATTTGGAAAAAGACATTATAACCAAGAAAATTGGAAGAAAACCTGTGCTGCAGGCATATTATAAATCAAAAAATCCCAACTCGTAAGGTGGGATTTTTTGTGCTAGTTTAAATTATTTTCGAATTGAACATTATTATATTCAATTATTTGCAATGATTTGGAATAGCCCAATAGGAACTTAATAGTTTCAGGACTTGCTTTCGCAAGTTTACACTTGTTTCGATGCTCAGAGTAAATTTTTTCCATAGGATTATAGTATTGTTATGTTAAGATAACGCCACTATATTGGAAATATTGTACTCTTCGACCTATGACCTGTTAATTCGTTAAAACGATATTATTCTTTTCTATGATTTTTCTTAGATTAATTAGAGCATATCTCATTCGCCCCAAAGCGGTATTAATACTAACACCGGTGTTTTCTGAAATTTCCTTGAAGCTCATATCCCTGTAGATACGCATTAAAAGAACTTCTTTTTGATCTTCTGGTAATTCTTCGATCAATAAATTTAAATCAGAATCAATCTGATCCTTGATAAGCTGCTTCTCTACATTTAGTTTATCATCACCTATTACAGAAAAGATATTAAAATCATCATTGCCCTCGAACATTGGCATTCTTTTGTTCCTTCTAAAGTGATCGATCACCAAATTATGGGCAATTCTCATAACCCAAGGCAAAAACTTACCTTCTTCGCTATAATTTCCCTTTTTTAAGGTTTTAATTACTTTAATAAAGGTATCCTGAAAAATGTCTTCTGAAACATCACGGTCCAAAACCTTAGAATAAATAAAGCTACTAATACGTTGGTTGTGCCTGTTGATCAAAACCTCTAAAGCTTTTTCATTACCATTAATGTAATCCTTTACTAATACTGAGTCATCTATTTGCAGTTCCATACAAATTATTGTTTTTTGGTTAAACTAGGGGGCCTCCCCTTTCGGTTCGGACTTTTTTTTTGTTACTTCTTCTTTAAATGAAGACTTAAAATCTTCTTTGTTGATTAGTAACAGGATAAAAGTATATAAATGCACATGTGAGAAAAAAACTATGTTGTAAAACCCCCATTAATTGATGTCAAATGCCAATTTTCTTATTTTACACATAATAATTGGCCAAAATTGAAGTTGGATGAGCTTGAAGTGACTACTCGGAAGTGTATTTATTATTGTAAGGTTATATATATGATAATTATACCTATATATTAAGGAGTATGGAAACCCCAAAAGTTACACATGAGTATATCCCTTGTCGACGGAGTTCATGCGAAAAATGTAATTGAAAAAGTATATGATATACTTAAATAGGTATTGGTAGAAGTGGGATCAATCCTAAAAGTTGTGTGTGAATTAGAAAAAGATAGGATAGACTTGCCCAGAGTTTGTGTTCTGTTCATTTTTTGCATCGCCCAAAAAACGAACCAAAAAACGCTAGGCCGATTTTCCGTAAACCTACATAATGTAGATAAATCATTATCATTAATTTAATGTCATTGAACATTGTCTTCAAAGCCTATGGTCTGGTTGGTCTTCTTCCGTAGTGGAGATGTCATGGCCGTTAAGAATTATTGAAGCCTTGGAGATAATTTAGGCCATGGCAGCGGTCCATAAAATCCCGAGATTTTAGGGGCCACCTAGTGAAGAAGGGTCTTTTCTTTTGTTTAGCTCATGGCCGGTTATTTTCTTAAATATGAATTCGTGAACCTGCGGTTTCGTTTTATTCATTGCCTGTTTATTTTGGAATAAGGTATTCATGAACCTCCTGCGTCGGTTTCTTTGGACAGCAAAGAAATCGAAGATTCACGAAATCCAATTAAAAACAATAAAAACCACTTGAGTAAAATGAAAGAATAATTTTAACAATAATTTCGTTCGATTTTGCCCAATAAATAAAGCTAAAATCAAAAAACACGAAATATTATGTTCATCCTAATTTTTGAAGAAACACAACAAATAAGTATGATCCCAGAAGTGTCTCAAGTCTTTAAAAACCATTTCCCACTGCTTTATATGGACTAGAAGCAACCAATATTTTAATAACTGGCCGATGACGATTGCCTGAGCAATTGTAATATACTAGTTTAAAGAATGTTCCTGCAGTTCATCATTACATTTAATGATGTGCAGCGATTTAGAGTAATTTAGTAAAAAATCTATTTTCGATCTGCGTGTGGACATTAATGTACATTTGTTCTTATTAGTAACGGAAAATTTCTTCATAATAATATACGTCTATCATCAAATAACGCAAGTGTTATGAAGAAATTAACTAAAGGCGGTTATAAAGCCTATTAATTCGTTAAAATAATATTGTGCTTATCTACAATCTTACGAAGGTTAATAAGGGCATAACGCATCCTACCCAATGCTGTATTAATGCTTACCCCCGTATTTTCGGAAATTTCCTTAAAGCTCATATCCCTATATAAACGCATTTCCAATACTTCCATTTGATCTTTGGGCAATTCTTTGATCAGACTATTTAGATCAAAGTCTATTTGATCTTTAATCAGTTGTCTTTCCGCATTTAGCTTATCATCGCTAATTATGGAGAAAATATTAAAATCACTATTGCCCTCAAACCTGGGCATTCGTTTATTCTTCCTAAAGTAGTCGATAATTAAATTATGTGAAATCCGCATTACCCAAGGTAAAAACTTTCCCTCTTCATTATAATTGCCTTTTTTTAAGGTCCTTATGACCTTAATAAAGGTATCTTGAAAAATATCTTCGGTGGTTTCCCTATCCTGGACTTTGGAATAAATAAAACTGCTAAGTCGTTGATTGTGACGGTTGATTAATGTCTCCAGGGATTTTTCGTCCCCATTCATGTAGTCTCTTACTAATACTGAATCCTCAATTAATAGTTCCATACAAATTACTTTTTTTAGGCTAAAACGCTATACCTGTTTTCTGGGACAAGTGCATTAGAGCAAATAAGATTTTAAAAAAGTAATTGTGTTACGTATAGGCTATTTAGGGTTTATTACGCATCAAATATAGAAAAAAATATTTCGATTCATAGTACTTTCCTGTAATGAATAATATTTTATTGTAAGACAAAGGCTACTAGCGAATGAAATTCACATATTGTATCTTTGCAAACTTAAATACGCATATGGCCACATTAACAGACGTTGATCCCAAATACAATATTATAATTAAAGGAGCAAAGCTTCATAATTTAAAGAATATCGATGTTGTAATACCACGGAATAAACTAGTGGTCATTACTGGATTGTCCGGTTCCGGAAAATCCAGTTTGGCTTTCGATACCCTTTACGCTGAAGGACAAAGACGTTATGTGGAAAGTTTATCCTCTTACGCAAGGCAATTTTTGGGAAAACTGGACAAACCCAAGGTGGATTATATTAAAGGTATAGCTCCGGCCATTGCCATTGAGCAAAAAGTTAATTCTACCAACCCTAGGTCCACAGTTGGAACCTCTACCGAAATATATGACTATTTAAAACTAATGTTTGCCCGTGTTGGTCGTACTTTTTCCCCAATATCGGGCAAGGAGATAAAAAAACATACGGTATCGGACGTAGTGGAACATATTAAGACTTTTAAAGAAGGTACCAAAATGCTTTTGCTTGCGCCCATTAAGGTCAGTGAAGATAGAGACCCCTATAAATCGCTTCAATTGTTTTCCAAGCAGGGTTATGCCAGAATATTGCATAATGGCGAGGTGACCAGGATAGATGAGGATCTAAAGGACGTAGGTCGGGAGTTTGAACTAGTGGTTGATCGCATCATATTTAAAGACGATGAGGATTTTTTTAATAGATTGGGCAATGCCATCGATACGGCCTTTTTTGAAGGAAAGGGCCAATGTATCGTACAGGAACTTGCTACAGGTAAAAACACCCAATTCAGCAATAAATTTGAAATGGATGGAATGCAATTTCTAGAACCCAATGTACACTTGTTCAGTTTTAACAACCCTTATGGTGCCTGTCCAAAATGTGAAGGCTATGGGGATGTTATAGGTATAGATGAAGACTTGGTTATTCCCAATACCTCTCTCTCGGTTTATGAAAACGCTATTTTTCCATGGCGTGGGGAAAGCATGGGATGGTACCGGGATGAACTGGTTAATGTAGCTTACAAATTCGATTTTCCTATTCACAAACCATGGTATCAGTTATCGGAGTATCAAAAACAACTGGTTTGGGAAGGAAACAGCTATTTTACCGGTATCCATAAATTCTTTGCTGGCCTGGAAGAAAAAAGTTACAAAATACAGAATCGGGTAATGTTATCCCGCTATCGGGGTAAAACCAAATGTAGCACCTGTAAGGGAAGGCGTTTAAGGAAAGAGACCGACTATGTAAAAGTTTCAGGGAAATCGATATCCGATCTTGTAGAATTGCCTATAGAAGACCTTATAACTTTTTTTAAGGAAATTAAGCTTAGCCCCAATGATCGGAAAATTGTTGAGCGATTACTTAAGGAAATAGAAAGTAGATTGGGATTTCTATATAATGTAGGACTTAGTTATTTAACGTTAAACAGAAAATCGAATTCCTTGTCCGGTGGGGAAAGTCAACGAATAAATTTGGCAACCTCATTAGGGAGTAGCTTGGTAGGCTCTATGTATATCTTGGACGAACCCAGTATTGGGCTTCACCCAAAGGACACCGAAAATCTAATAACGGTTTTAAAATCGCTTCGGGATTTAGGCAATACCGTAATAGTTGTGGAACATGATGAGGATATAATGAAAGCCGCTGACGAGGTAATAGATATTGGTCCAGAGGCAGGCACACACGGTGGTGAGGTGGTTGCACATGGCACTATGTACGAAATACTGAAATCCAGTTCACTTACGGCTTCCTATCTAAATGGCAAAATGGAAATTGCAGTACCCAAAACAAGAAGACCCTACAAAAATTATATTGAAATTAAAGGAGCGCGGGAAAACAACCTTAAAAATATAGATGTAATCTTCCCTTTAAATATATTAACGGTTATTACCGGGGTATCGGGGAGTGGCAAAAGTACGTTGGTAAAAAAAATACTATACCCCATAATTTTAAAGGAGCTGGGAGGTTACGGAGAAAAAGCAGGGCAGTTTAGTTCCATGGAAGGAAAATTCGGTTCCCTAAAGCATGTGGAATACGTGGACCAGAATCCCATAGGACGATCCTCCAGATCTAACCCCGTTACCTATATTAAGGCTTATGATGATATCCGCAACCTTTTTGCCGGTCAGAAATTAAGCAAATTGAGAGGATATCAGCCCAAACACTTTTCTTTTAACGTAGATGGTGGCAGGTGTGAAAAATGTAAAGGCGAGGGCGAGATTACTGTGGAAATGCAATTTATGGCCGATGTACATTTGGAATGTGAAACCTGCCAGGGCAAAAGATTTAAAAAAGAAGTCTTGGAAGTGAAATTTGAAGATGCCAACATAGACAACATCCTCAATATGACCATTGACGATGCGGTGGACTTCTTTGAAAAAAATAATCAATCCAAAATAGTAACAAAACTAAAACCGCTCCAAGATGTTGGCTTGGGCTATGTAACATTGGGACAGTCCTCCTCTACCCTTTCCGGAGGCGAGGCCCAGCGTATAAAATTGGCCTCCTTTTTGGTAAAAGGAAATACCAAGGACAAGGCCCTATTTATTTTTGACGAACCTACTACAGGTCTTCATTTCCACGATATAAAAAAATTACTTAAATCATTTGATGCCTTAATTGCCAAAGGACATTCCATAATTGTAATAGAACACAATATAGATTTGATCAAATGTGCCGATTACATCATCGACTTAGGCCTAGAGGGTGGAAATAAAGGAGGCCAACTTTTGGCACAGGGTACACCAGAAATCGTTGCAAAAAATAAAATCTCCCACACTGCCAAGTATCTAAAAGAAAAATTACCCCATTAAATACAGGAGATAATTATAGACTCTGATTCAAGTTTAACATTTAGTGTTTCTGTCTCTGGCCAACTTGCACAGCTTACTTATTACTGCTGACTGGTTAACGTTCTGGCCAATGTATACTTTTTACTGAATACTGATTTCTAGTTAATAGATATTTTACTTCATAAATCCTTAAAATAATTACTATCAACTTTATTGAAAACTACTCATAAAACCTTTCTCAAAACTGTTTATAAATTATAAACACCTGGTAATCATTGATTTAAAGTATTTTTTATTTTTTTGGCATGCTGTTTGGTATATACTAACTGAATGTAAATAGTTGCATTCTAAATTAAAACCTTATATCATGAGAAATTTAATACTCCTTTTTACAGCGCTTATATTAGGTACTACAGGTACCATGGCCGCTTCATTGGAAGATAAGGTTGCCACAAGCAATACTTATAGAAATGATAACTCATTTATTTTTGTTGAAAATGGCATTACATTTTCAGTTTTCCCAGATGGAGAGTTCGATTTTTATATTGACAACAGAGGTGGTGTAAATGCAAATGTAAATTTTGGAAATGCCAATATAACTTTTAATTCAGGTTATGACTATAACCCTTATGTTCAGTATGACGATTACGGAGCAGTCATTCAGGTTGAGAATGTTCCTATTTACTATGACTATTACGGAAGAGTAAGTCAAATTGGGGAAGTGAACATCAACTATAACAGAGGTAGAGTATCCAGAGTTGGTGGTTTATATGTGTACTACAACCACAATGGCCACTATAGCCATCACAGAGGATTTATAAACGTATACAACAGGCATTATGTGTATAGCCCTTTCCATAGCTATTTCGCAAGACCGGCTTTAGGCTTTGGTTTAGTATTCGGAAGTCCTTATAGAAGGTATTACGAACCTGTAAGATATACCTATTATAGGCCATATCACCACAATCACAGAAAGGCATATGCCAAAATAGGTCACCATTATAAGTACGATAAAGGGCATCATAACAAGAGAAGCTCAGTTTACCGAAACGATAAGAGGGTTGCTGTAAGGGACCATGGATATAGAAGTCAAGACAACCTTAGATCAAATAGGTCTGTAGCCAGTAGAAACGATGGTTATAGAAAGAACAATAATGTTTCAAGAAATACAACATCCAGAAGCAATAATGTTAACGGTAGAAATAATAATGTTTCAAGATCTACCACTCAACGCAGCAATAATGTTAACGGTAGAAATAATAATGTTGCAAGATCTACCACTCAACGTAGTAATGGAAATGGTACCATAAAGAGAAGTACAACAGTTAGAAGCAATACTCCCAACTCAAGAAATGACAAATCCATTTCCAGAAGTTCTTCCATTCGCTCCAATGATAAGGGCAATGCGCAAAGAACTGTAAGTAGAACAACTACTACAAGGAGTAATAATGGAGGAGGAAGTTCTATAACAAGGAGCAAAGCGGTTGTGTCCAGACCTTCTGGGAATACCAGAACAACGGTAAAAAAGGAAGTTAGTAGAAGCCCAAGAAATGCTTCGGTAAGAAGCAGTTCTTCAAGTAGAAGCAATAGCGGTTCATCTGTAAGGAATAGCTCCGTAAAACGACCAAGTGTACAGTCAAAAAGCACTGTAAAGAGGTCAGTAACAAAGTCATCTAATAGTAGTGCTAGAAAAATTTCAACGGCTTCCACAAGAGGAAGAAGTTCTAGAAGTAATTAAAAATAGTTTTTAGGTTGGTTAGTTGTTTAGCCCCGCAGTGAATTCGTTCCTGCGGGGTTTTACTTGTTAGATGTGATTGCGTTCTCCAAAACATACACGTTCCCGTTCAGGTAGGCCTTAGAACACTAATTGTAGTTCAAGTCCAATGTATAAAGGGCTTGGCGTATAGAAATAGACATTTTCCTATTTTTTCCTCCCCAACTTTCCTACATAAAATGAAATGGCACTAACCACATCTTCGGATATTCTAAACTTATACAAAACGAGGACATAACAGATTACAATCAATATACTCTTAATACCAATGTTTACTATGGAATGGAAAGGAAAGGAAATAAAGTAAAAAATGGTCGTTAACAATAAAAGGAGAAATATAACCTTGAAAGTTTCTTTGGTAATAGGTTGAATACCAAATTTCATTTTTACGAAAATTAATTTTACCGAATTATAAATAAAAAAGGCCAAAAAACTGGCTATTGCCGCGCCGTCCAAACCATATTTTGGAATAAGCCATAGGTTCAATAATATGGTTAAAATGGCCAATACAACACCCATAAGAAGCAAAGCCCTATAAAAATCGGAATTATACATTATCGCATTGTTATTGCCCAATAGCGCATCATATACCTTGGCCATGCCAATGATAAAAACAATTACATAACCCCCACGATAAGAAGTGGGCAATAGATTATACAAATCATTTAAATTTAAAATAATTAATATAAATATGAGCCCAGACACTATAAACAAAGTCAGTGAACTCTTTTGATAAAGGGTTTTTAGCGCTTTGATATCCTTTCTGTGAATTATTTCAGCAGTTAACGGATAGGTTATATTGTGCATAGATCGTGAAGGAACGGCTATCACGGTTGCAATGTAGCCAGCGACGCTGTAATAGGCTACATTTTTGATTTCTATAAATTGATTGATCATCACCTTATCTACCTCCAACAAAACTATTGCTGCCGATCCACCCAAAATAATAAGGGCACTATAATTTATAATTTCGCGGGTGTTGCCCGGAAGGTTAAAATCCAACTTTAATTTGAGTAATCTTAAGGCATAGAACTGCATTATCAGGGTTCTAAGAATATACATGCCCACAAGGGCATTTAGAAAGCTCAATACAGAAATAAGGTCCCAATACACCATTAAAAGCAAAATGCTTACCACTATTCGGCTAAAAACTTCTTTCATGAAATTCCCAAAAACCGACTTCATTTGAACTTTGGCCCAGGCGTAAAATACCTCAAAATAGGCCATCGCCACCCCAATAATAAAAATATGCCAAACATACCCCTTTACAATAGGGTTCTCCTTGGATAAAAAATCGCCTATGGTTTCATTGGCCAAATAAGATACAATTCCGATAGGTACCACAAGAAAAAGTGGCAATAACACCATTAATGTCAAAAAACCATCCCGACTTTTCAGTTCCTGGAAGCCAGAATAATATTTGATCAGCGTATTTGGAATTCCAAATGCCAAAAGTGGCATTAAAACAGAAGAAGCCGAAAGTATAACATTGACCAATCCGAAATACTCATCAGACAAAAACCTTGTGTACAAAAAGAGCAGGTTCAACGCCCCTATGGCAAATCCACCATAGGTGATCAATGTATTGTTCAACGATTGCTTTAAGACTATTCCCATGCTAAATACTTGGACAACTCCTTGGTTAATTCCCGTCTGTGATATTGCTCCACTTTTGCAAAAGGCAATGTCAATTGATCCTTTTTATAATCTAGAAACCACTCCAACAAAGAGTTCTTCAATTCACTGGCCTGCTGATAGTTATAAGTTCTACCCGTATTGGACTCTGAAATAAGGTTTCCCACCTCCCATTTGCTTGGACCCATCCCCAATATAGGCCTTTTCGCAGCCATATATTCAAATACTTTCCCGGGAATAATTCCTTGGGTCTCTTCAGAATCTATCTCTATCAATAATAATACTTGGGATTTTTTTTGACACTGTAAGGCTTCTTCATGGGAAATATACCCCAATAGCTCAGTATAGGGTTGAAGGCCAAAAAAATAGATACTTTCCAAAACATCCGAACTAATTACGCCCGCCAATTGTAATTTAAAATACTTTTTAAAATCAGGGATTTCGTGTATCAACTCTGAAAAAGCCTTCCAGAGATTTATAGGGTTTCTACCACTTAGTAATGAACCAATATGGGAAACCGTAAAATTAACGTCCAAAACTACAGGACTCACATTGCTGGTATCGTACCCATTGGTTATGACCGTAATCGGTTTTTTGGTGATGTGGGCAAACTCCTGTTTTGTGGTATTGCTGGTAACTATAATTTTATCGGCTTCATTTAGGACCAGTTGCTCCAAAAGCTTGTGTTTTTTTTGGGAGGAAACACTAAGTTTTAATTTTTTATGATAACCAATCGAGGTCCAAGGATCCCTAAAATCGGCAATCCACCTAACTTTGTTGCGCTTTTTTAATTCAAGACCAATAAGATGTACACTATGTGGTGGACCTGTAGTGATTACTGTACCTATACCTTCCTGTTCCATAATTTTTGACAAAAAAGCAAAGGAAGGTTTTACCCAAAATTTTCTTGCATCGGGGATAAATAAATTGCCACGAATCCAAAGCAATAACTTTTCCAAAAAGGATTGATTTTTGGAATTTATGATACCCGCGCTTATCTTCTTGGTCTTTTTCTTGGAAAATATTTTAGCAAATGCATAGGGTTCAAAAATAGGCCTCTTATATATTTTTATGCCTTTAGGTACCTCATTCAGAAAAGTTTCATCTATAATGGGATAACTGGGATTCTCTGGAGTATAAATAATGGGTTCTATATTAAAATCCCTCAGGTACTTCACAAATTTTAGCCATCGTTGCACTCCCGGCCCGCCTGCAGGTGGCCAATAATACGTAATGATGAGCACCTTTTGCATTAAGCCGTCGGTTTTTTTCTAGATTTCCAATAGGTGTGTCCAATTCCAAAAAACAATACCAGTACCAAAATTATAGAACTGGCCATCGTTATATTTCCGCCAACCTGAATAAGGGTCGGCTCAAATTTAAATTCAATTTTATGTTTACCGGCAGGTATTTCCATCGCCCTTAGCACATAATTCACCTCAAAATGCTCCTTCAATTTACCATCAATATAGGCATTCCAACCGTGGGGATAGTACATTTCGGAAAATACGGCAATCCCTGGATTGGAATTCTCTGAACTATAGGTCAAATGATTGGGCTCATATTGGGTAAGCTTTATAGTAGCAGAAGAATCCGTCTTATAGTTAAGCTCTTCCAAATTGACAAATTTCGATTTATCAAAAACTGCTTTGTGCTTCACATCCAGCGAATTCAAGGCCATTATTTCATCATTGGCATTATAAACTGGCACCAGTTCATTAATAAACCAGGCATTGCCATTGGCTTCGGGATTTAGTGCTGGATAATTTCTACCCTCTTCGTCTTGCTGCACCACATATTTTACATTGAGCATACTTAAGACCTTAACGTTGTTCTTGGAGATGTGAAAGTCGAACAAGTTCTGGATTCCTGCCGGTTTAGCAGCATGGTAACCCCAAATGGACTGGTGAAAATAGGCGGTACGGCCTCCACCACCAATCTCTGAAGGGTCGTACACCCTAAAAATAGTGGTATCCTTGGCAATTTGTTTGTCCATTTCAGTTTCTTGAAAAGGTTCCAGCATTCTACGCTGAGCTACAAAATCATCTTCATTTACGTATCGCTTGGCTACACCTACCAAATCGAACAATAGCAGAACTCCTAAAATAACAATTGCTAGATTCTGTTTTAATTTATCCTTTAGAAAGAACCAAATAACCAGAGCGGCTAGAGCAACATAGATCAATGATCGCAATATATCCGTGTTATAAACAGACTTGCGATCTGCTACAATTAAGGAAACAATGTCATCGCCATAATACTGTCTATAAGTCTCATCGCTCTGTCCTGCAAAATCGAACATTCCCTTTACTAAAAAAAGTACTACTCCGATTCCCACAGAAATAAAAAAAGTGAGTTTTAAGTCCTTTAATTTCTTGGAAGTGTCCACCTTTTTATCAAAAAGCTGTGCCAATGCCAAGATGGCCAAAACAGGTACACATAGTTCAAGAATAACTTGAATGGATGATACTGCCCTAAATTTATTGTACAGCGGAAAATAATCGATCATTACATCCGTAAGTAGTCCGAAATTTTTGCCCCAGGAAAGTAACAAGGCCATTATTGTACCTCCCACAAGCCACCATTTTACCTTTCCCTTGACCAAAAACAGCCCTAAAACAAAGAGGAAAAACACAATGGCTCCAATGTAGGCCGGAGCGGCCACTATGGGCTGGTCTCCCCAATACAAAGGTAATGCACTGGTAAAATCCAAAGCCTTGGTCCTTGATATTCCATTTTCCGTTAAAAAGTTATAGGTTTTGGAATCAGCTCCAAGATCTTCGCCACCAGAACCTCCGAACAATCTAGGAACAAACAAATTTAGAGACTCTACAATACCGTAACTAAATTGGGTAATATATTCCCGATCAAGACCAGAACCTATTTCCTTGGGTTCCCCATTGGCTTTTATGGTAAGGTCTGATTGGCCCCTAGTACTCCAATCCGCATATTCCTTAGTAGCCATTAGACTAGTAGCATTGGCAGCAATCCCAATCAACACCGCTATAACCAATATTCCGACAGATATACCAAAATGTTTCAATTTCTTTTCCTTGATGGCATCCACTAAATAAACACCTCCAAGAATAAGTACCAACAACATAAAGTAGTAGGTCATTTGATAATGGTTGGCCCCTACTTCCAATGCCATGGCTATTGCAGTAAGGAGAAAGCCCCAAAGGTATTTCTTTCTGAAAACCAAAATAATTCCACCTAAGAGCATAGGCATGTACCCTATTGCATGTGCCTTTGCATTGTGCCCAACCCCTAAAATAATGATCATATATGTAGAAAAACCAAAGGCCAGGGCTCCCAACACGGCTAACTTATAATCTACCTTAAGGCAGTAGAGTAGCATATAAAATCCGATTAGATAAATAAAGAGATAATCGGCGGGTCTTGGTAAAAAACGGACTATTCGGTCCAATTTTTTTATATAATCATGTGGATAATAGGCCCCCAATTGATATGTAGGCATTCCGCCGAAGGCACTATTGGTCCAATATGGCTCCTCCCCTGTTTTTTTACGGAAGTCATTTTGCTCCTTGGCCATACCCGTGAATTGAACAATATCCGATTGTTCAATCACCTTCCCCTGTAATACAGGATGGAAATAAGCTAGTGCGGCAATAATAAAAAATACGGTTGCAAAAAAATGGATAAAAAAGGCTCTTAGACCGTTTCTCATGTTTGGTTATGGTAAAAGGTTATTCAATTTCCTCAAAATCTATATAATCTCCAACATTTTTTGAGGTGTTTTTTTTCTTGGTCGTTTTCTTCTCAATAATAACATCGCCAATTTGCTCTTCTTTTTGATCGTTCTGTGCAGCAAAACCTTCAAACTTTTCCTTAAAATGTTCCTCCGTCTTCTTTGCGGCATACCTAAACATCCTAGGAGCAAACCATTTAGCTACAATTTTAAGCAAATAGTATACTAAGAGTACAATTAGTATCGTTTTTAAAAAACCCATAATAAGTTGACAAATTTTATATCAAAAGTACAATTCTAACGTTGTAATAATAGTGCAAAAGTCTTAAAATAATAATAAAATAGTGCCTATGGAATATTATGTTTCAACGAAACGCCTAATGAAAATGCTCATTTTTGGAATTTTCACCGTTCCATTGGTCGGTTTTTCCCAATATACCGATGTCATCAACTCCAACCGACCAGGACTATCCGTAAGCGCATATGCCGTTGGCACCAACGTTTTACAAGCCGAATTTGGTGTTGCATATGAACAACAGGACCATACGAGGTTGGCTACTGAATCCAACATTTTTGGAGCAGATCTTTCATTGCGCTACGGCTTGCTTTTCGAAACCTTGGAATTAAATTATGAAGGTACTTTTGATAATCAAAATAAAACCTATACCAATACAGGGGTGGAAATTAAGAACACCGATTTCTCCCGAAACAGGATAGGATTAAAATATTTAATTTACGATCCATTTAGGAATCCAGAAAATAACAAGCCCAATCTCTACAGTTGGAAGGCCAACTACGGTTTTAAGCTGAAAAACCTAATCCCCGCTATTTCTGTCTATGCAGGTGCCAATTTTGTGCTCGGTGATAATCCGTTTTATAGTGGCGACCCTACAGTTTCACCAAGGGTAATGGTGGCCACCCAAAGTAGACTTACCCCAAGATTTGTACTTATTTCCAATATCGCCTATGACAGATTGGGCACGGATTTTCCTGAATGGAATTATACGTTATCCTTGTCCCATGCCTTTAGGGATCCTAAATGGAGTGTTTTTGTAGAAAACCAGGGTATAAAAAGTGATAGGTACTCGGACGTACTTTTAAGAGGTGGAGTTGCCCATTTACTAGGTGAAAATATGCAGGTAGATATGAATCTGGGGGCCAGTTTTAAGAATACACCCAGCAGGATTTTTGCCGCAATGGGATTTTCCTATAGGATAGACATGCACAGGGACAAGGTGAAGGCCATTGAAGATCAAAATGCAGGGGAAAATGGCGGTCCTATTGGAAAGAACGCAATGAAGAAAAAGAAAAAAGGAAAAAACAAGGGCTCGGGTGCCGAAGATATAGATTTAGGGCCCACAAAAAAACAGTTGAGAAAATTAAAGAAAAAGGAAAAGAATAGGGACGATTCTGACATCGATTTCTAACAAATTAACTTTTGTACTTTTTCCTATAGATTAATATTGCTAATATTGAACCATACAAGAAATGTAGTATGGTTACTCTAAAAGAAGCAAAAACAAAATCGGACCTTAAAGAATTCGTCAAATTCCCGTTTTCACTATATAAGGATTCCCCTTATTGGGTTCCTCCTATCATCAACGATGAGCTGGAGTCATTTGATAAAAGTAAAAATCCAGTTTTTAAGGATGCGGATGCCTGGTTTTATCTGGCCTATAAGGATGATAAAATTGTGGGTAGGGTTGTTGCCATTGTCAATAGACTGGAAGTAGACCATCAGCAGGTGAAAAAAATGCGTTTTGGTTGGTTTGATTTTGTCGATGACTTTGAAGTTACCCAGGCACTGTTCAATAAAGTAGCAGAAATAGGGAAGGAACATAAACTGTCGTTTATGGAGGGGCCTGTAGGCTTTTCCAATTTGGATAAGGTTGGGGTACTAACGGAAGGATTTGAAGAGATAGGAACAATGATCACTTGGTATAACCATCCCTATTATGTAAACCATTTTGAACGCTATGGGTTTACCAAGGAAAAGGAATACATGGAAAATAAATTTCCATTTAGTAATGCAGATCCCAAATTTTTTGAAAAGGCCAACGATTTGGTTAAAAAAAGGTATGGTGTAAAAGCACTTAACTTTACCAAAACCAAGGATGTCCTTCCAATGGCGGATAAGATGTTCGATCTTTTCAATGAATCATATTCTTCACTGTCCTCATTTGTGCCCATTACAGACATCCAAAAAGAATATTTTAAGAAAAAATATATCAGTTTTATAAATCCGGAGTACATTAAATTTATCCTCGACAAGGACGATAATCTAATTGCATTTGGAATTGTCATGCCTTCCTTTTCCGAGGCCTTGCAGAAAGCCAAAGGAAAGTTGTTCCCCTTTGGGATATTTCATCTATTGAATGCAAAAAAAAATAGCAAAGAGGTTATTTTTTATTTGATAGGAGTGCATCCGGAATACCAAAACAAAGGAGTTACTGCTGTTATGTTCAGTGAATATCACAAGACTTTTACACTTAAGGGTATTGAGAATTGTGTAAGAACGCCCGAATTGGAGGAAAATGTAGCTATTCGCCAATTGTGGAAACATTTTGACCCAAAAATTTATAAGCGAAGAAGGACCTATAGAAAAAATCTGTAGCAAATATACAGTATGGTGACCAAGGTTCGCCCAAATGATAAACCCAACTTAAAATAGTAAGTTGGGTTTATATATTAGTGCTGAAATAGTATTGTGAATGACTACTCCCCAATTCAGGTTTACGGAACAATACTATACGTTAAACCTAAAATGCATTACATCACCATCCTTAACGATGTACTCTTTTCCTTCTACCCGCATTTTTCCAGCTTCTTTAACCTTGGCCTCACTTCCAAAGGAAACAAAATCATTATAGGCAATAACTTCTGCTCGGATAAATCCCTTTTCAAAATCGGTATGTATTACTCCCGCAGCCTGTGGCGCAGTGGCACCCACTGGAATGGTCCAAGCGCGTACTTCCTTTACACCAGCGGTAAAATAAGTCTCCAAATCCAATAATTTATAGGCTCCCCTAATCAATTTGGCAGAACCAGGCTCCGTAAGCCCTAAATCTTCCAAGAACATTTGTCGCTCCTCATAACTCTCCAATTCGGTAATATCGGCTTCGGTGCCTACTGCCAAAAAGATAACCTCGGCCTTTTCATTGGCTATCGCCAATTTTACTTGTTCCACATAGGCGTTACCCGTTGTGGCTGCATCTTCATCCACATTGCATACATACATTACAGGCTTATCCGTTATAAACTGCAAAGGCTTAACAAACTCCACCCGATCTTCCTTACTGATATCTAAGGCACGTATCGATGTTCCTGTTTCCAGTCCCTGTTTTATCTTCAAAAGAACTGCCTCCTCTTTTTGTGCTTCCTTATTGCCAGTTTTGGCAGCCCGCTTTACCTTTTCGAGCTTTTTATCCACAGTCTCCAAATCCTTTAATTGCAATTCGATATCAATGGTTTCCTTATCCCTAACAGGGTTTACCGAACCATCTACATGAACGATATTCTCATTATCGAAACAACGTAGCACGTGTAAAATCGCATCTGTTTCCCGGATATTACCCAAAAACTGATTGCCAAGACCTTCGCCCTTGCTGGCTCCTTTTACCAATCCCGCTATATCCACAATCTCCACAGTTGCAGGCAACACCCGTTCTGGATTTACTAGTTCTTCCAACTTCTGTAATCTGGTGTCCGGTACATTTACGACCCCAATATTGGGCTCAATGGTACAAAAAGGAAAATTGGCACTTTGTGCCTTTGCGTTGGACAAACAATTAAAAAGAGTCGATTTTCCTACATTGGGCAATCCTACAATACCTGCTTTCATGGTCAAGATCAATTACAAACCGGAACTGTAGACTACAATCTATTTTCCAGCTTTTTTTAAACAGCTGCAAAGATACTATTTATGTCCATTTATAAACATACATTGCCAATGATAATTAGGTAAAAATAAATTGCCTAAATTTAAATGCAAAACTCTTAAAATCATTAATATGAAAAAATTCTATTTATTGACACTTTTAATGTTTGGCAATCTTACTTTATTGGTTGCGCAAAATTCTGTTTCTGGAAACGTTACGGATGAAAGTGGAGAACCTTTGGTTGGTGTAAACTTAGTAGAAAAAGGTACCACCAATGGAACAACAACGGATTTTGATGGGAATTATCAAATATCCGTATTCGATAATGCTATCCTCGTCTTTAGCTATATAGGTTATAACACACAAGAGGAAATTGTTTCCGGAAAATCGGTTATCAATGTCTCCCTATCTGGAGGAATGATGTTGGACGAGGTACAGTTGGTGGGATCCAGAAGTCCCAAACGAACCTCAACAGATACTGCTGTTCCTGTGGACGTAATAGACATCGCAGAAATTGCTACCCAATCCGGCCGTGTTGAAGTAAACGAACTTTTACAGTATGCCGCTCCATCCTTCAACGCCAATAAGCAATCGGGATCGGATGGCGCTGACCATATAGATCCGGCAACCCTTAGGGGGCTGGGACCCGACCAAACCTTGGTACTAATAAACGGAAAAAGAAGGCATCAATCCTCCTTGATCAATGTTTTTGGAACTAGGGGCCGTGGAAATACAGGAACCGACTTAAACGCAATTCCAGCATCGGCCATTAAACGAATAGAAATATTACGTGATGGCGCTGCGGCACAATATGGTTCCGATGCCATAGCAGGGGTTATCAACATTGTCCTAAAAGATCAAACGGATATAGTATCCGGATTTGTAAGCTATGGCGCATATAATACCAATGCCAAAGGTGATTTTCCTGCCGGAACACCCAATACGGATGGTAACCGTTTAGATACGGAGAGGGACGGCAATGCCATTGGAAGTGATAAAAGTTTTGATGGAGGCTCTTTAAAAGCAGGAGTCAATTTTGGAACGGCCATAGGTAATGATGGTGGTTTTGTCAATGTCACTACAGAATATATTAGTAAGAATAAAACGTTGCGGCCAGGATTCGATTTTAGGAGAGGCTTTGGGGAAGCGGCAATAGATGGATTTAATTTAATGGTAAATGCCTCCGTCCCCATTTCCGATAATTCAGAAGTATATGCTTTTGGTGGTAGGAACTATAGGGATACAGATGCCTACGCCTTTACAAGAAATGGCGGAAATAGGGTAATACCGTCCATATACCCCAATGGTTTTACACCAAGAATCACTTCGAACATTATAGATAATTCCTTTTCGGCCGGATTTAAAACAGAACTGGCCAACGGCTGGAAAGTGGATATCAGCAATACCTATGGTAAAAACAATTTTCATTATTTCATTCAAGGAACCCTCAATGCCTCTTTGGAAGATGTTTCCCCGACCGATTTTGATGCAGGGGGACATAGCCTGACGCAAAACACGGTTAATTTGGATTTTTCCAAATATTATGAAGATGTTTTGGAAGGGATGAACCTGGCTTTTGGCGCCGAATATAGAACTGAAAACTTTATCATATTTGCCGGAGAAGAAGGTTCTTGGGGCACTTATGACGTAAATGGGCTGTTAATAACAGACCCTGCCAACCAGACCCAACCTACGGATCCAGACTCGGGAGACGCCCGTCCGGGTGGTTCACAAGGATTCCCAGGATATAGTCCTAAAAACGAAGTAGACAGAAGTAGAAGTAATTTTTCGCTCTATGCAGATGGTGAGTTCGACCTTACCGAGACTTTCTTGCTAAGTGCGGCAGCGCGTTTTGAAAATTTTAGCGATTTTGGAAGTACCTTAAATGGAAAATTGGCCGCTAGATTAAAAGCATCCAACAATGTAAATATTAGAGGTTCTGTGAGTACAGGTTTTAGAGCCCCTTCCTTGGCCCAAAAATATTACAACCTACAGTTTACCAATTTTGTTGGTGGAGCGGCGTTGGAGTCCTTATTATCTCCCAACAACAGTCCAGTAACCGCCTCGTTTGGAATAGATCAATTAACGGAAGAAAAGGCACTTAATGCCGGTTTAGGTTTTACAGCGACTTTCGGAGACTTCACGGCCACAGTGGACGGGTATTATATTAAAGTGGACGATCGGATTGTGCTAACTGGTAATTTTGATGCCCCACAAATTCCCAATGTCGAAGCCGCGCAGTTCTTTGTAAATGGGGTGGATACCAAAACCACTGGCTTGGATATTGTATTGGCTTGGAAGAAAAGTTTTGATGGCAATAGGCTATCGGCCACCTTTACAGGTAATATAAATGATATGAAGATCGATAAGGTAAATAATGGAAGTTTGGATGAGCAGACTTTTTTTGGTGAAAGGGATAAAGGGTTTCTGTTGGCTTCGGCCCCAAAAAGTAAATTTACCCTGAACATGAATTATAAGAAGGACAAATTTGATGCAGGGCTGGGTTTTACCCATTTTAGCAAGGTAGAATTATTGGATTACCAAATGTATGAACCCACTTCGGATTACGACAGTTTTGCTGACCAAATAAATCAGGCCACGGATACCTATGACGCCAGATTGATTACCGATCTAGTTTTTGGTTACGAATTGTGCGATGGTCTTAAATTGAATGTCGGTGCCAACAACTTATTTAATGTTTATCCGGATCAGCAGGACGACTGGGTAGAAGGTGGTGGGTATTGGGACTCCGTACAAATGGGATTTGGAGGGGCTTACTACTATGCCAAAGTAGGATTTACGTTTTAGATAAACAAAACACTACAATGCAAAAAAGGTTGCCCATAATGGCAACCTTTTTTATTACGTTAAAGTTCAACAACCCTTATTACCAAGGTTTAAACATTCTAAAACCTCCCAAATACCCTATGGGAGAATAAATATTCAACCCATAAAACTGCAGAGGGATTGCTGAAAAATATAATTAAATCACCTATTCAGGGTGCATAAAACGTTGTTTGCCCAAAAGCACTTCTTCAGACTCCACATGGTCGTCATCCGGGATACAGCAATCTACAGGACAAACAGCAGCACACTGGGGCTCATCATGGAAACCTTTACATTCCGTACACTTATCTGGTACAATAAAATATATCTCATCGCTTACAGGCTCCTGTGACTCATCGGCATCAACTGCTTTACCATTGGGCAGTACTACATTACCCTTTAAAAGGGTTCCGTCACTGTAACGCCAATCGTCCGCACCTTCATAAATTGCAGTATTCGGACATTCCGGTTCACAAGCTCCACAATTTATGCACTCATCTGTTATTATAATTGCCATATTTTTCTATTTCTTTATGCTGATTTAATTTCAGTATCAATACTTTTGTACAAAGGTAAAGCCTAATAAAATCTTTTACAAATATAATGACTGACCTTAGACATAGACTTGATGCTTTTGTTAAACTTGGTAGTTTTTTCAAAGAATATTGCAAATATGCGAAAAACCAAACTCAAATAGATGATAATCAGCATGCATGGTTAATTAAATTCGATGAAATACTAATCTTGGCCGGACATAAGAATGGTTGGTTTACCCCTGAAAATATTTTATTTAGTTTAGATAGTTGGGCGGAATTACTGACACCCTCAAAGCTCGAAAATTGGTTAGCGGCCTATAAAGTGGATAAAAACAGGCCTAAATCGGTTGCCCTGATTATGGCCGGCAATATTCCTTTGGTGGGCTTCCATGATTTTTTATGTACTCTCATTACAGGAAATAAGGCCATTATAAAACTTTCCTCCAATGACAAAATATTACTCCCCTGTGTTGCCCAATATTTAATTGAAGTGGAACCTTCCTTAAAGGACCAGATTTCTTTTGAAGATGGCAAACTGGAAGATTTTGATGCCGTAATTGCAACGGGAAGCGACAATACATCGCGATATTTTGAGCATTATTTCGGAAAAAAACCTAATATCATTAGGAAAAATCGAAATTCTACGGCCGTCCTTAGTGGTAATGAAACAAAGGAAGAGCTAACAGCTTTGGGAGAGGATATTTTCAGGTATTACGGATTGGGCTGCAGAAGTGTTTCCAAATTATTTTTGCCCAAAGATTTCAATTTTGACTCCCTATTCAAAGCTGTTTACCCTTTCAATACCATCATTGAACATCATAAATACGCCAATAATTATGATTATAACAAGGCCGTGTACCTAATGAGTTTGTTCAAGATATTGGAAAATGGTTTCCTAATGCTAAAGGAGGATAATAACTATGCCTCTCCCATAGCCACCGTTTTTTATGAGTTCTATGATTCCTTGGAAGATTTAAAAATTAGACTATCCCAAGAACAGGATAAGATTCAATGCATAGTGTCCAATGGCTTCTTGGCAGATGAGATACCTTTTGGCCAAACCCAAAAACCGTCATTAAACGATTATGCCGACAATATAGATACTGTTGATTTTTTGTTGAAAACATAGTGCAATAATCTTTGGAGTCAGTGCCGATCTTCCTAAAATATTTATGACCTTTAACCCTTGAACCATAAAAAGCTGGATTTTACAATATTTCAATAACAACAATAACCTAGATTAATGATAATCAAATAATTAAGATAATTACCTCCAAAGTATGGCATTAATTATTTTAACAGCTCCGAGATAGGAATTAATCTTTGAATAACCATAAAAAGAAATAAATGAAAAAACATAATTTTAGTGCCGGCCCTTGTATCTTGCCACAGGACGTAATCATAAAAGCTTCTGAAGCCGTATTGGATTTTAATGGTTTGGGACTTTCCCTTATTGAAATTTCACATAGAAGTAAAGATTTTGTAGCCGTTATGGATAAAGCCAGGTCTTTGGCCCTGGAGTTATTGGATTTGGAGGGAAAAGGCTATCAGGCTTTATTCTTACAAGGAGGTGCCAGCTTGGAATTCTTAATGGTGGCCTATAATTTATTGGAAAAAAAAGCAGGATACCTCAATACCGGTACTTGGGCCGATAAGGCCATAAAGGAAGCTAAACTTTTTGGAGAGGTAATTGAGGTTGGCTCATCCAAAGACGAGAATTTTAGTTACATCCCCAAAGGTTACACCATCCCCAACGACCTGGATTACCTGCACCTTACGTCCAATAACACCATATTTGGAACACAGATAAAGAAATTTCCAAAAACAAGTACCACATTGGTTTGCGATATGAGTTCGGACATATTTTCCAGACAATTGGATTTCTCACAATTTGACCTTATTTACGCCGGGGCCCAAAAGAACATGGGGCCAGCAGGGGCTACTTTGGTGGTGATAAAAGAAGAAATCTTGGGCAGAGTAAGCAGAAAAATCCCGTCCATGTTGGATTATAAGGTGCATATAGACAAAGAAAGCATGTTTAATACCCCTGCAGTTTTTCCTGTTTACGTTTCCATGTTAACCCTGGAATGGCTAAAAAACCTAGGTGGAATTCCTGCCATAGAAGAGATAAATGAAAAGAAGGCACAGCTGCTGTACTCAGAAATAGATTTGAATCCTTTGTTTAAAGGGTATGCACATAAAGAGGACCGTTCCAATATGAACGCCACTTTCACCTTGGCCGAGGAAAAGCTGAAAGATGTTTTTGATGGGATGTGCAAGGAAGCTGGTATAAGTGGATTAAACGGACATCGTTCCGTTGGTGGTTATAGAGCCTCTATGTACAATGCACTTTCGTTGGACAGTGTTGGTACTTTGGTAGATGTAATGAGCGAATTGGAGCGGAAAGCATAACAACAGAAGCTAATGGAACTTTGTTTATATCTGCCAATATTGATGAATATCGGGAAGATATAGAGCAAATCGCTAATATAATTACCAAAATTTTCCATTACGGTCGATTTAATTCCATTACTTAATATTTAATATTTAATATTTAACAATTAGACTGTATAATGAAAATTTTAGCAAACGACGGAATATCAAAAAGTGGTAAGGAGACCTTGGAAAATGCCGGTTTCGAAGTTCTGGCAGTCAATGTGGCCCAAGAACAACTTGTTGCCTATATCAACCAAAATAAGGTTTCGGTACTATTGGTTAGAAGTTCTACGAAAGTAACAAAAGAACTTATAGATGCTTGTCCTGCTTTAAAAATAATAGGACGTGGTGGAGTTGGAATGGATAACATAGATGTAGACTATGCCAAATCCAAAGATATACATGTAATAAATACTCCTGAAGCTTCCTCTTCCTCTGTTGCGGAATTGGTCTTTGCCCATTTGTTCAGCGGGGTGAGGTTTTTACACGACGCCAATAGAAACATGCCTTTGGAAGGGGATAGTAATTTTAAGAAACTTAAAAATGCCTATGCCAAAGGCATTGAGCTTAGGGGTAAAACCTTGGGGATTATTGGATTCGGGAGAATAGGCGTAGCCACTGCAAGAATAGCTTTGGGGATAGGTATGAAAGTCATTTTTACAGACCCTTTTTTGGATGAGGCCACCGTAACAGTACCATTTTTTGACAACCGATCAATTTCTTTTGAGCTTAGCAGTACTCCATTGGAAAACTTATTGAAAACGGCCGATTTTATTAGTCTTCACGTTCCTGCCCAAAAATCATATGTCATTGGAAAGAGAGAATTTGCGTTAATGAAGGACGGTGTTGGTATCGTTAATGCTGCCCGTGGAGGCATTTTGGACGAGGTAGCCCTTGTTGATGCCTTGGAAAGTGGGAAGGTAGCCTTTGCTGGCTTGGATGTTTATGAATCCGAACCTATCCCGGAATTACGGATTTTAATGCATCCGGATATTTCTCTAAGCCCCCATATTGGAGCTGCCACAGAGGAGGCGCAAGATAGGATCGGGTTGGAACTGGCGTCCCAAATTATAGATCTTTACAAATAAATGTACAATCCGAATACCTCCCTATTTTAAACTCTTTTTTGTACCTTGAAGAAAATTAGTTTCTAACCATAATTACTATAAAAATGTCAGGATTATTGGATTTATTGAGTAGCCCAATGGGCAAACAGTTGATCAGTGGGGTTGCTGGTCAAACGGGACAACCAGAAAACAAAACAGCCGACGTATTAAGTATGGCCATGCCATTGTTATTAGGTGCCATGAAAAAAAACGTCTCTTCCCCAAAAGGGGCCGAAGGCCTTATGAGTGCCCTATCGTCCAAACACGATGGTGGACTATTGGATAACCTTGGAGGACTATTCGGAGGTGGTGTAGATCAATCGGTTATGGCGGATGGTGCTGGAATACTTGGGCATGTCTTTGGAGGAAAACAGGCCAATGTAGAAAATGCTTTAAGTCAAAAATCCGGATTGGACGCTGGTGCTGTGGCCGATATTCTAAAAATTGCCGCTCCATTGGTAATGGCGTATTTAGGAAAACAAAAGGCCCAAAGCAATGTAAACGATGCCAATGGCCTAAATACTTTGTTGGGCAGTATGTTGGGCGGACAGCCACAACAGAATCAGAGCCTAATTACAACATTGTTGGATGCCGATGGAGATGGAAGTGTTTTGGATGATGTTGCAGGCATGGTCATGGGAACTGGCAAAAAGAAAGGTGGCCTTGGAGGCTTGCTTGGTGGGCTTTTTGGAAAATAGCAATTTTAACATAGTATATGAAAAGCCGTTTGTTACTCAAATGGCTTTTTTTGTACCTTAAAGAAAGAATTGGGTGTGTAATGAATTATAGAGCTTTACGACAAAGCTATTATCATCCAAGTTTTTGTAATTATCTTAAAATAATAAGCGCAATGAAAAAGAATATATTTACTATCGGCATTCTTGTACTGTTTATTTTATCCTTGGCAAATTGTAATAGTACCAAGACAGCACTTTCCATTTCAGATGATGAGAAGGCGGCCTTTTCCCAATCTGAAGGAGACACTATCACTATCAAGGATGATAAAACAGAATATGAAATTATTATCATAGAGCCTGGGTTCGACTTTTGGCTACAGAGCATTGCCAAGCCGGAAGGTTATTATTCACAATCCTATTTGGAGAATAGAAATAGAATTTATGTCCTGGAGTGGAACCAAAGGGCGAGGCAACCCTATAGATATAATTCCAACCTTTATGAATTGCCGATCGATTATGACGCCAATACCGATTACGGTTATGAGGTGAATTATAAACTATTTAATTACTTTATTTATTTCCAACGCAAATACAATCAAAGATTGGGACCATTTGTTCCTCGTGTATAAAAAGTTATCTTTGTTGTGATTTTATTTATGTATGAAGAAATTAAAACAACGTTGGGGTGTAAGCTCCAATTGGCAGCTAACGATAATTTTTATAGTATTCTCCATTACAGGTTCATCGGCCGTTTATGCTGCCAAACCCTTTCTTAATTGGATTGGATTGAATAGGGAAAGTTTTTCTCCCGATTTTATCTGGGGTGGTCTAATTTATTTATTCTTTCGAATTTTATTGATTTTTCCCATTTATCAATTCCTATTGGTTATTTACGGTTGGATATTTGGCCAGTTCAAATTCTTTTGGGAATTTGAAAAGAAGATGTTGAGCCGTATGGGCCTAGGCTTCATTCTTAAATAAATTATATTTTTCTTAACAAACATTTTGCTAGCATACCACTAGATTTGAAGGGTGAAGATAAATTTAAGAAATATCCTATTTTCTTTTATGGCTGCCCTCCTGGTCAGTTTAATATTACTTCCTTCAGTATTAAAATTAAAACATGCCATCTTTGAGCACCATACCTTTGTTTGTAAGGAAAAAGGTAAACTACATATTCATGAGGTAGAATTGGATTGTGATCTTCATAAATTTAATATCACACCTTATGTAGCTCATCTACAACAAGAATTCAGATCATATTCAGAATTGCCAAAATCAAAAAAAATTATAAACTTCTATAATTTTTTAAGCAAGTATCAAAAACTTCATTTCTCCCGTAGAGGCCCTCCATCCGCGATTTAAAAATTTTCACCAGACTTATATAACCTTGGACATGCTTGCTGTGTGACCATAAAACGCCATATTAACCAAGTGCCGGTGCAAACATATTGTGTTATCCCCAAGCCGTATACGGTCTTATATTAGGGACGCTTGGTAGTTTTATAAGGGTACCCTATAAGTCCAAGCAATATTAAACAATACTTTGGAGGTGGATTGCCACTAGGCAGCTCTCACCGTTATCTATAAAAAAATTTAAATGAAAAATGTAATTCTGTCATTGCTCTGCATTTTGACATATATATCAGTGAATTCCCAAAATACCTTATCCGGGAATATAAGTAATAAGGAGAACCAGGAAGGATTGGAACAGGTCTCCATATATTTTCCACAAATGGAAAAGGGCGCTGTTACCGATAGTACCGGGGAATACAAAATTGAAGGTTTACCAACCGGGACCTATAAAATAGTTGCCTCTTATATCGGTTTCCTAACATTTTCCGGAAATATCACAATAGAAAAAGGTAGTAATACCTTGGATATTTTATTGCTCCCAAGTGCCATTGAAATGGAAGAAGTTATTGTATCTACCCCATTCCATAAATTACAGCGTGAAAACGTTATGAAGGTGGAGTTTGCAAAACTTTCATCCCTTAAGACCCAAGGAGCCACAACGCTCGTGGAAGGTATAGGCGCCATTCCCGGGGTGGACGTGGTATCTACTGGTGTGGGAATTGGAAAACCAATAATCCGGGGGCTTACCTCCAACCGTGTTTTGGTTTACACACAAGGTATTCGGTTAGAAAACCAGCAGTTTGGTGCAGAACATGGTCTAGGAGTAAATGAAGCAGGAATAGAAAGTGTTGAGGTAATAAAGGGTCCCGCTTCCCTCTTATATGGATCTGATGCTATGGGGGGAGTACTTTATTTAAACCCGGAAAAATTTGCGGCACCCAATAGTACGGAGGGCGATATAAATTTCAACTACAATGGCAACACCCAAGGTATAAGCAGTGGAGCCGGAATAAGAACCTCAGAAGGAAGATTAAAATACCTTTTGCGATTGGCAACCAATAACCATGTTGATTACTTAGGCGGGGATGGCAATAGGGTTACCAATTCCCGGTTCAACGAGAAAGATTTAAAAGCGGGATTGGGGTATCAGGCAACCTCTTTTAAAAGTGATATCAGATACAATTACAACCAATCCAATTTGGGGATTCCGGAAGAGGTGGGCTTGCAAACCACTTCTAGAACACCAGATTTACCTTATCAAAAATTGGACAACCACATTTTGAGCTCCAACTCCAAAATATTCTTCAACAACTCCAATTTGGACATCACTTTAGGTTACATTGGTAATAACCGTAAGGAGTACGAAGACCACCATCACCATGAGGAAAACGAAGAAGATCATGAGGAGGACGAGGAAGATCATGAAGCCCATGAAGAAGCTGCCTTGCACATGAAGCTTAATACCTTCAATTATAACGTACTGTACCATCTCCCTAAATCGGGCAAGTTTGAAACTGTTGTTGGCGTTCAAGGAATATATCAAACCAATAAAAATTTAGGGGAAGAGATTTTAATTCCGGATGCAATTACCCAAGATATAGGATTTTTGGGGACCACCCATTTTCACCTGGATCAAAACAACGATTTTCAAATGGGATTGCGCTATGACCATAGGAATATTGACGGGAAGGCCTATGGTATTGGTGGGGAAGAAGGATATATTGCCCCTTTAAAACGTAACTTTAATAGTTTTAATGGTGCCATTGGTTACAAGAACAATATTTCCGAACAATTCACCGGTAGAATCAATGTGGCTACAGGGTTCCGGGCTCCCAATTTGGCGGAACTCACTTCCTATGGCACCCATGAAGGTACCAACAGATTTGAAATTGGAAATAGAGATCTCAAGAACGAGCAAAACCTTCAAATTGATCTAGCATTGGAATTTCAAAATGAACATTATGAATTTTCTATTAATGGTTTTCACAACAGTATAAAGGATTATATCTACATAGCACCCAGTGGAACCATTATGGATGAAACCCCTGTTTTCAACTATCTGCAACAAGATGCCATACTTTACGGAGGGGAAATTGGATTTCATTTGCACCCGCACCCGTACCATTGGCTACATATTGAAAGTAGTTACCAAACGGTGTTCGGTGAATTGCAGACCGGTGATGGCCTACCTTTGATACCCGCCAATAAATTGACCAATACTTTAAGGGTGGAGTTCAATAACACTAAAGGATGGTGGCTTAGGTCCAATGCGTTTGTTTCCGTGAATACCAGCTTTAAGCAGGGAAAAGTAAGCACTTTTGAAACAGTTACACCGGGCTACACCCTTTTAAATGCCGGCTTAGGAGGGGATATCCAATTTTTAAAAAAATCTATGAATATCACCATTAGTGCCAATAACCTTTTGGATAAAAAATACATTGCCCATCTATCCCGTCTAAAAAGTGATGATATTTTGAATATGGGAAGATCTGTTTTTGTTGGCCTAAACATTTTATTATAAAAGTCGTTTGTCAAAGAGGCGACTTTATCCCAAATAAGGCGCAACAATTTTCCAATCATAAGAAATACCTACGGCTTATAATTTTTTAAGCCGTAGGTTATTTGTTTCCAAAAAGATTTCGGAATTTTTTCATCTCCCTTAAAGCCCAATTCAATGGTACCACTGTCCTCAGGGATATAATTGGTCCTAAAAATATAATCCCATAGACTTAGGCTGATTCCGAAATTCACGCCGTATTTCCCGTCAGGCAAATCGTGCGCGTGATGATACAGGTGCATTACAGGATTGTTTAAAATATATTTTAAGGGTCCCCAAGTAATTTTTATGTTGGCATGATTAAAATGACCGATGGCTATTGCAAAAAAATGGACTATATAAGCCTGTTCCGGTTCAAAGCCCCCTAGGATCATGACCCCAAAGGTTTTCAAAGGTTTGTACAAAACATTTTCCATCCAATGATACCTTAAATGGGCGGCAAAACCCATCTCCTTGACACTGTGGTGTATTTGATGGAATATCCATAAAAACTTATATCTATGGAGTAGAATATGGGTAAACCATTGGACAAGATCCAAAACCAAAAAGAAGATCAATAATTGAACCCAGGAAGGAAATTGTGACATATCCAATATGGCCAAGCTACTTTGCTTAATTCCCAAATCTCCAAAGAGTAATCCCAATAGCTTATAGAAGCCGCTTATTGCAATGGAAAAAAGGAAAAAATTAAAGAACATATAGAAAGCGTCCAACCAAAAATCCCTACGGAATATAGATTGCTCTTTGCGCCATGGAAACAAAATTTCCAGCATCCAAACGACAAGGGAGATAATTATCAAACCCCAGAAATAATTGGTATACCAGGGCACTTCGAATATTATGGACTTCCATGTCCAATTCGCAGTACCTATAAACGCATTAATGAAAGCTTCAAAATATTTTCCCAAGATCTATTGCCTTTACATTACACCACTACCCTATTCCTCCTTCAATGGATACCATTCTATATTGGTCAACGCTTCCCTTCTACCCTTAGTTATTGGGGGATAATTAGTGACCAAATAGTTTATAATAACTCCTTCGTTATCCCCCAAATCCCATAAGTTCTGAGTTTTTTGCATCCAACGAATGGTCTCTACCCATCGTTCTTCATTCATTCTATTCTGTATCACCAATTCGGCGGAATGACAATTGGTACAATTGTTAACTACAGTCATTAAACCTTCTCCGTCCTTAAATCCGGTTCTTAAGTGAATGCCATTTTCGATCTTATCCCAATCTTCATCGTCAACCTTTGTGCTAATTACTTCAGAATTGGGTGCATCCCCTTTAAAAGAAAAAGCAGATGGATCTATCATGTAGGCAATCCCCAAAACTCCAATAAGCAAAACCATGACAAAGGAAACCACTAAAACACCATAAAAGGACTTAAGCTGTTTTCTAAAATTATCCTGTTTGTTCATTTAACTAACTTTTACCGCTATTCTATGACATGCATTATTAAGGTATCCCTTGGGGTTCCAACCTGGCAACAACATGGGCTGACTTACTCCATTGGCATCCGTAGCCCTTGCCCATACTTCGTAATATCCGGTTTTAGGAAAATTGATACTGGCCTTGAAATGCTGCCAAGCTAACCTGTTTGCCGGCTTTTCCATAGTACAATTGGACCAAGTGGCCCCAAAATCGATAGAATAGGAGACTTTGGAGACTTCCAATTCCCCGGCCCAAGCATGACCTCTTATATTAAGTTTATTACCCTTTGGAATAATGGCTCCAGATTTGGGAAAGGTAATCAGGGATTTTACGGGCATGGATTCTATAATACACATGTCCTCGTCCTTAACCTCATCTCCTGGAGCTACAGGATGACAGGGAACCTTATAGGACGATCCCGTCATTTTTTCTCCATCATGGACTATATTTCGAATACTGATCCTATTGACCCATTTACCGGAGGTAGATGCGGGCCAACCGCCACATACCAAACGCAATGGATATCCGTGAACCAAGGGAATATCCTCTCCGTTCATTTTAAAAGCCAATAATGTTTCGTCCTGCAAGGCCTTGGACATTGGTACACCTCTGGAAATGGGTTCTTTTTGCGGATCCCTACTTAAATGTTGATCTACCCCGTGATAGCCAATGTAAACGGCGTCATCCTTTATCCCAACATCTTTCAATACATCCTTTAAACGAACCCCAGTCCATGAAGCACAACCAACGGCACCAATAGTCCATTGGTTCCCTTTGGCCGGCGGATCAAATTCACTTCTGCCATTTCCTCCACATTCCACGGTAAGTTGATAGGTATGGTGGGTAAATTTGGATTTTAGTTCTTCCAAGGTAAAAGTCTTCTTTGCTTTTACCGATTCCCCATCGAACGTAATGGCCCACTCCTTTATATTGATATTTTCCGGGACCAACCCATTGTTCCGGATAAACATATATTTATTGGGCGTTATCCTGTCGTCCAATAAATGGGCCGCAGCCTCCATATTCCATGGTTGGCTATTCAGTACAACCATTTCCATATCCTTATTGAACATTTGAAACGGATCTGGATCCTGAAGCCCCAATAAGGTATAGTTTTCCGGTATTTTAGATCCATAAACAATTTCCATACCCAGTATTCCAGCCAAAGAACCTAAACTGATTTTTTTGACAAAATTTCTTCTTTTCATTTAACTTAAATTGTAATAGAAGATAAATCTAAGAAAGATATCGGTAATTGTAAGTAACAATAGTCACTAATTAAAAGGAGATCGGCCTATCTCATTCCATTAAAGCCTGATAGTCCAATTACTTGGCTGATATAAATTTTTCTTTTTTGAAAGACTTGAAGATATAGGTATAAAACCACATTATAGTAAAGGTTGGAACAATGTCCAGACCGGGCAACATTTCTTCCACAAATGTAATTACACCTGCAGCACGTCCTATCTTGCCCTTGTATAATTTGGTCATTAGCCATCCGGCCACTGGTGCCCATATAATATCTGAAAATTCACCAATACCGGGAATAACAAAAGAAAGCATTCCTATTGCATCAAAAAGCAATCCTAAAAATAAGTTCCTAAGTTTATGGTCTTTTAATGTGGACATGTTTAAAAATAATAATTTACAACGACTTTCAAATCAAATAGGATGCCAAAACATTTATACCATTATCCGGGATTGTATTATGACAATTTTGAACTGATCAATTTCAAAAACTCGTTCCGGGTTTCAATCTTTTCAAACTGACCCCTAAATCCTGAAGTCGTTGTAACCGAATTTTGCTTTTGCACCCCTCTCATCATCATGCACATATGGGAAGCCTCGATGACCACAGCTACACCCTGTGGTTTTAAGGTATTATTTATACATTCCAAGATATCATTGGTCAATCTTTCCTGTACCTGCAAGCGTCGTGCAAAAACATCGACCACCCTGGGTATTTTGCTCAGACCAACAATATGTCCATTGGGAATATAAGCGATATGGGCCTTACCGAAAAAGGGCAGCATATGGTGCTCGCACAAAGAATACACTTCAATATCCTTAATGATTACCATCTCATTGTAAGACTCCTTAAACATGGCTCCCTTGAGAATCTCTACTGCATCCTGCTTATAGCCCTGTGTTAAAAAAAGCATTGCCTTCGCAGCTCTCTCTGGTGTTTTTACCAATCCGTCCCTAGTGAGGTCTTCTCCAATTTCATTAATAATCGATGAATATCTTGATTTTACCTCATCGGTAATTTCCAAATTGTATTCTTCCAAACTTCTATATTGTTTCATAAATTCCTAGTCCTAAATTTATTTTAAATCGGTTCGTAAACCCTACAGATTAAAAACTAAATTACTATTTCCTTTTTATAAAGAGGACTCATTTCGTCGCAATCTCAATATAATAATTACCTTATAATTACAAAAAAAATATTAAATCAGCATTAAGCAATTATAAATTGGTGGCTAATATCAATATTGGAACAATTTGGAAAAGACATGGGTAAGTAAAACCATTTTGTATTCTTCGCGTTAATGTTTACTTTCAACCCATATTTAAAAACGATGATCAAGGCTACAAATATCAATAAATACTACGGCAAACTCCAGGTACTTAAAGGAGTTGACCTTCACATTCAAAAAGGAGAGGTGGTATCCATTGTAGGACCCTCAGGTGCTGGTAAAACAACCCTTTTGCAAATACTGGGCACTTTGGATACACAAAGCAATAAAAATGACAGTACCCTTCATATTAATGAAGAGGATGTAACGAAACTTTCGGACAAGGCAATGGCCAAATTTCGAAATAGTCATATTGGATTTATTTTTCAATTCCATCAGTTATTGCCAGAGTTTACCGCCTTGGAAAATGTATGTATCCCCGCTTTTATTAAAGGAACCAAAAAAGACAAAGCGGAAACACGGGCCGCAGAACTTTTGGAATTTTTGGGACTTTCACATAGATTACAACATAAACCTAATGAACTTTCGGGTGGAGAGCAACAAAGGGTAGCTGTGGCTAGGGCTTTGGTGAATAACCCCTCTGTTATTTTTGCTGACGAACCCAGTGGTAATTTGGATTCTGAAAGTGCCGACAATCTTCACAAGTTGTTCTTTGATCTCAGAGATAAATTTGGGCAAACTTTTGTTATTGTCACTCATAATGAAGAATTGGCCAATATGGCGGACAGAAAGCTGACCATGGTGGATGGCTCCATAAAGCGATGAAAATACTTTATAAAGTATGGAGGTTTATAAAAGCACCGATCTATGTTAGGTTAGTCCATATCCAAAATCCGTTAAAACTGAAAATTGTTTCTGCCCTCCTTGCTTGGGGTATCATATTGAGCCTGGTTGTTGCCATATTTAATGAATGGTTGATAGGCCTATTGGGCATTGACCTTGGTGAGCATGCCATTGAAACCTTTCTCGAAAAATATTCTGTTATTTCCTTATTTTTTATGGCTGCAGTTCTTGCTCCTATTGTTGAGGAAACGCTTTTTAGAGGCCCCCTGATTTGGTTCAGGAACAATAAATATTTCAAATACATTCTGTACCTCTCCATTTTGTTGTTTGCAGGGGTTCATTTATCCAATTTTGAAATGACCAAGCAGATTTATTATGTTGCGCCTTTATTAGTACTACCGCAGTTAATTTTAGGAGCGTTTTTAAGTTACGTCCGTGTTACATTGGGGCTAAGGTGGTCTATTTGTCTGCACGCCACTTACAATGCCATTCTTGTTTCGCCTGTCCTTCTTTATAAACTTTTAAAAATCCCTTTGGAATGACAAACCAAGAACTCAAAGAATTTTTGGACGCCAAGGTAATACAATACAATCGACCCGATTTCTTATCAACGGACCCTATCCAAATTCCGCATAGATTTACTAAAAAAGAAGATATAGAAATCAGTGGCTTTCTAACCTCCACCATTGCTTGGGGCAACAGAAAAAGCATCATAAACAATGCAGAACGACTGATGGAAATGATGGACTCCTCCCCTTTCGACTTTGTAATGAACCATGAAGAGCAAGATCTTGAAAAACTACAAGGCTTTGTACATAGAACTTTCAACGGTGAAGACCTTAAGTATTTTATACGCAGTCTGAATAACATTTACAAATGTCATTCGGGGCTTGAGGACCTATTCGCAGTGAAAAGTGATTTAACATCCCTACAATCTTCCATCTCACATTTCAAGACCATCTTCTTTGAACTCGACCATTTATCAAGGACCACTAAACATGTGTCCGACCCCCTAAAGGGGTCTGCCGCCAAACGTATAAACATGTTTTTAAGGTGGATGGTAAGAAATAATAACACCGGAGTGGATTTTGGTATTTGGAATAAAATTAAACCTTCGCAACTGTCATGTCCGTTGGATGTCCATTCCGGAAATGTAGCACGTAAACTAGGCCTAATCCAACGTAAACAGAATGACGGTAAGGCCTTGGCCGAATTGGATGCAAATCTTAGAAAATTGGACCCCCATGACCCCGTAAAATATGATTTTGCCTTATTTGGCTTGGGGGTGTTTGAAAAATTCTAAAAGATTAGACAAGATTTCTGGAATTGCACATGACACAACCTATTTAAGGCCGATGTGCCTAAATAATGTCCATTATTATTTATCGTGATCATTAAGTGACTCCAAAATTTCCATTTCACTGTGTTTTTTGGAAAAATTCATAGCACATTCAATCAACGCCAAATGCGAATATGCTTGAGGGAAGTTACCCAACAACCTCTTTGTCTTAAAATCTATATCCTCACTAAACAGACCCAAATGGTTACTGTAACTCAATAATTGATCAAAATGTTTCATGGCCTTTTCTTCTTGACCTATCTTAAATAGACTATTGATAAACCAAAAAGTACAAATAGTAAAGGAGGACGATGGCAATCCAAAATCATCTTCATTTTTATAACGATATAGAAGTCCGTCATTACATAGTTCTCGTTCAATGGCCAGCACCGTACTTACATATTTAGAATCTTTGGGATCAATAAATCCATAAGATTCCATTAATAAAACCGAGGCATCCAAATGTGGCGATCCATAGGATTGGGTAAATGCCTGTTTTTCCTCATTCCAGGCGTGCTTATGTATATCCTCCCGAATTTCCTTCTCCAAAGTTCGCCATTTATCCAATTTTCGCTGCTTGCCAAAAAGTTCGGCCACTTTAATTGCCCTGTCAATAGCCGTCCAACAGAGCACTTTTGAAAACGTAAAATGCCTGTCCTCTGTACGAAATTCCCATATCCCCTTATCAGCCTCTTGCCAATGCTTATTTACAATCCAAACTATGCCTTTGGTAATTCCCCAAAGCTCCTCCCCATTCTCTATTTCCGTATTAAATTTCTCCAATTGTGTATAAATAACATCCATCAGGATACCATATATATCATTCTGCCGCTGCTTGTAAGCCGCATTTCCTATTCTTACAGGTTTGGAACCCTTGTACCCTTTTAAATGATCCAAAGTTTCTTCCGTTAACTTTTTCTCCTTGTTAATACCGTACATGATTTGCAACTTCTCATCCTTATCAGGAATAAGGTCAATGATAAATTGTAAATACCGTTTGGCTATATTCTTATGGCCCAATTGACCAACCACCTTAATTACCATGGAGGCATCCCGGATCCAACAAAAGCGATAGTCCCAATTCCTCACCTCACCAATGGTTTCCGGAAGTGAGGTGGTAGCAGCGGCCAGAACAGCCCCGGACTTGTCATAACTCAACATCTTTAGGGTTAGGGCACTTCTTTTTATCTCGGAATCATATTTCTTATACGTAGGTGTCTTGCTGGACCAATTTAACCAGTAGACCTTGGTACGTTCCAATTCTAAATAAACCCTTTCCAAGGTTGGCTCCAATATCTTTTCATTATAGCCCAAAAGAAAATAGCCATCGCTTTCCAAAACTATTTCCCGTTGTGCCAGAACTCCTTCTTTATTAAAGGAAGTGTAAAGAAAAAAGGTATCGAACTTTACCTCATGGGTTAAACTGGCAATAAAATTTTTTTTGACATAGGTATTTGTTTTTCCCATGGCATATTCCAATTTGGGATTGTACAATACCCTAAACACCGGCTTGCCCGAAATTAGCTTGATATATCGTATAATTTCCGGTGGCGCATTGTAGCCACCACTTTGCTTATAATAGCGGGGCATAAAATCTTGAACTTCAAAAGTATTTTTGCCATCTGAAAAGCTGGTTACCAAAATAGCGGTCAAAGGAATATACTTTTGTTCTATAGTGTAAGTATCATCCACCAAAATTTCAAAACTACCTCCTATTTCATCATCAAGAATTTTTGCAAATATGGAAGAGGAATCAAATTCTGGCAAACAACACCAATCCAATGAACCATTCTTAGAAATCAATGCAGCACTTCTACAATTTCCTATTATTCCGTAGTCTAAATTATCCATATTCTATTTTGTCCTTTAAATAACCTTAATTAGTAGGTTTTACACATCATTTTACCGAAATTTAGGGAAATTAAATACGATTAACACTTAAAAATGTCAAATTATGGCCAAAACTATCATAATCTCAAATAGACTACCCGTACAATTACAAATTGACAATGGAAACATCACCGCAATACCAAGTGTGGGTGGTTTGGCAACTGGTATGAAATCTGTCCACAAAGGAGGTGATAGTCTATGGATTGGATGGAGCGGATTAACGGACGAAGAAATTCCTGACGGACTTGCCCCTGAAATTGACAAGGCATTGGCGAAGCACGGATCATCAAAGGTAAATCTAAATTCCGAAGAGGTAGATGGTTTTTATTACGGCTTTAGCAACCGCACCATTTGGCCCCTTTTTCATTATTTTTTGGAATATTCAGAATTTGAGCTTGAAAGCTGGAATACCTATAAAGCCGTAAACCAGAAATTTGCGGATGCCATTTTGGAAAAAGCAGGGGACAATGACACTATCTGGGTACATGATTACCAATTAATGCTGGTACCCCAAATGGTCAGGGAAAAACGTCCCAATATTTCCATTGGCTTCTTTTTGCACATTCCTTTCCCTTCCTATGAGATATTTAGAACCTTACCTTGGCGTAAAGAAGTTCTAATGGGGTTGTTGGGATCGGATTTGATTGGTTTTCACACCTATGATTACGAAAGGCATTTTTTAAGCTCGGTAAGGCGATTGTTGGGGTTGGAAGTAAGTTTCAATGACATCCATCTAGAAGACCGTGTTATAAAAGTAGATTCCTTTCCCATGGGAATTGATTATAAAAAATTTAGTGATGCTGCGAAAAAACACGATGAAAATAAATCTGGCCAACGATCGGAATTACAAAGAAGACTGGATATGCACAAAGAATCCGCTCCGGATGCCAAGTTCTTTTTGTCCATAGATCGCTTGGATTATTCCAAAGGAATTGCAAAGCGACTGAATGCTTTTGAGTATTTCTTAAACAAATACCCCCAGTACAAGGAAAAGGTTAGACTTATTGTCCTAGCTGTGCCTTCCCGATCAAATGTGCCGCAATATCAATTGCTAAAAAAAGAAATAGATGAGTTGGTGGGTAGGATCAACGGGGAATTTTCAACTGTAAGCTGGACACCAATCTGGTATTTTTATAGGTCCATGCCTTTCGAAAACCTTATAGATCTTTACACCTCCAGTGATATTGCCTGGTTAACACCCATTAGGGATGGAATGAATCTAGTGGCCAAGGAATATATTGCCACAAGAACTGATCAAACCGGTGTACTAATCCTTAGTGAAATGGCCGGTTCCGCTAACGAAATGAATGAATCATTGCTCATTAATCCCAATAATTTTGAAGAAATTGCAGATGCTCTCTACGAAGCCATAAATATGCCTGTAGAAGAGCAGCAAGCAAGAAATTCAATTTTACAAAAAAGATTGAAAAGATATAATGTAGAGAAATGGGCCAATGACTTTATGACCTCCCTGCAAAACCAAAAAGAAATAGACCATTCCTATAAGTCGCACAAGTTGTCCGCAGATGTGTTGAAAGTTATAACAGACAATTTTGGAAAAGCGAAAAAAAGATTATTATTTCTAGACTATGATGGCACCTTGGCCGGCTTTCACGGTGATCCACAAAAAGCGAATCCAGATAAGGAATTGTATGATTTATTGGACCGTCTGTCTGCATTGAAAAATACCGATTTATACTTAATTAGTGGTCGCGACAAAGACACTTTTACCAAATGGTTTTTACCAAAGAAATATAATATGATCGTGGAACATGGGGTGTGGATCTCTGAGAACGGAGAAGAGTTCAGAATGTTGGAAAATGTTAAAAGGGATTGGATGGAAAAAATTCATCCCGTACTGGAATCTTTTGTGGACAGGACTCCCGGAAGTTTTATTGAGGAAAAAAACTATTCGCTCGCATGGCACTACAGAAAGACCGATCCAGATTTTGGACAAAAAAGGGCTACAGAACTCAACACAGTGCTTACCAGTTTAATTGCCAATGACGATTTGAGTATACTGAACGGAAATAAGGTAATTGAAATAAAGAGCAGCAATGTTAACAAAGGTCGTGCTGCTATGCGCGTATTTTCCCAAAAGGAATATGATTTTGTCTTTGCCATAGGAGATGATTGGACCGATGAATTTATGTTCCAGGAATTACCGGATAGCGCCATTACCGTAAAAGTAGGAAGACAAAAAACTCAGGCCAGGTACTATGTGGACAACATTAAGAACGTTAGGAATTTACTTGAACATTTTGTTGATCAACCCAAAAAATAAAGAAGAGCCATATTGTACCAATGGTAGGTTGTTTTAATTGATCTTGACCCAATATATACCCTATTGCCCATTTCCAAAAAATGGCACTGCCTTGAAGCAAAAGCACTTTATACTGCCTGTCATCATTATTTCGCAATTTGCGTGTACCTCATTGTGGTTTGCAGGGAATGCCGTAATTGATGATCTAATTTTAAAAACCGGCTTGGGGACAGCAATTATTGGTTATGTGCTTTCTTCAGTACAAATAGGCTTTATTATCGGTACCCTGGTTTTTGCCCTATTGATGATTGCCGACCGCTATTCACCTTCCAAAATTTTTATGATCTGTGCCTTTTTAGCTGCCCTTTGCAACGCGGTACTACTGGCAGATGAAATTACCAACACAACTCTCTTTTTAGCCAGATTGGGTACCGGTTTTTTTCTTGCTGGAATATACCCGGTGGGAATGAAAATTGCAGCTGATTATTATGAACTGGGATTGGGCAAGGCCTTGGGATATTTGGTAGGCGCACTGGTCTTGGGCACCGCCTTTCCACATTTGCTTCAGGGTTTGGAATTGAGTGAAGACTACACTGTTGTAATTAAAATAACCTCGTTACTCGCTATTTTCGGGGGTGCATCCATGCTTTTTTTAGTCCCCAATGGCCCGTACAGAAAACCAAGCAAGAATTTGCAATTACGAGCCGGAATAGCGCTATTTAGAATTCCTGCCTTTAAAAAAGCAGCAGTAGGCTACTTTGGCCATATGTGGGAACTTTATGCCTTCTGGGCCTTTATTCCCATTGCCATAAAAACCTACAATTCCATTCATCTTGATCAACTTCCATTTTCCATGTGGGCATTTTCCATTATTGCCCTGGGAGGAGTTTCCTGTGCCATTGGCGGACATCTTTCTCTTAAATTGGGCAGTAGGAAAGTAGCGATGGTTTCCTTGCTGATCTCTGGGTTCCTGTGCATAACTTCTCCTTTGTTTTTTATTTTGCCCAGCTACCTTTTCCTACTTGTATTTTGCCTTTGGGGAATATTTGTAGTTTCAGATTCGCCCCAATTCTCCACTTTGGTCGCTAATGCAGTACCTTTACAATTGAAAGGAACGGCACTTACGCTTGTGAATTGCATTGGCTTCAGTGTAAGTATAATCAGTATACAGTTGCTAACTTTCTTGGTGGAAAATATAGATCCGGGCTATATTTTTACCTTCTTGGCCATTGGTCCGATACTCGGATTATTGGCGATGCTAAAAGGAGGACTTAACAAATAATTAAGGATCTATTTTTGCGGATAAACGTAAATTACCAAGCCTAATCTAAGACTAATGCATAAATTAATTACCATATATATATTTCTATTTTCATATGCCCTTTTGGCCCAGACAGACCAGCGCATTTATGAAATAATGGACAAGGTTTCGTCCGAAAGGATAAAAAATGACGTTACCACATTGGCAAATTTCGGTACACGGCACACCCTGAGCGATACGATTTCCAATACTAGGGGTATTGGCGCAGCAAGGCGATGGATCAAGAGCGAGTTCGATAAGATTTCCAACAATTGCAATAATTGCCTTGAAGTGTCCTTTCAAAAGGACTTGGTGAAAAAGGATGAAAACAATCGAATAACAAGGGATGTATGGGTGGTTAATGTTATGGCCATTCAAAGAGGATCGAAATACCCGGACCGCTATATAATTATGAGCGGGGATATAGACTCGCGCGTCAGCGATGCCAACAATTACACTTCCGATTCCCCCGGTGCCAATGATAATGCCAGTGGTATGGCCGGTACCATAGAGGCCGCAAGGGTCCTTTCCCAATATAAATTTGAGAATAGTATAATATACCTTGGGCTTTCAGGTGAAGAACAAGGACTTTTTGGAGGGCAGGGTCTGGTAAAGAGTGCCAAGGAAAAGGGATGGGATATTATTGGGATATTCAATAACGACATGATCGGAAATATTAAAGGGGTGGATGGAATTATTAGCAATACCGATTTTAGAATTTTTTCTGAGCCCGTACCTCCGACCGAAACGGAAAGGGAAAGAAATATGCGCCGATTTTATGGCGGAGAAGTGGACGGAATTTCAAGACAATTGGCACGTTACGTTCATAAGAACGTAAAGACATATATGCCGGAAATGAATCCCATGATGATCTATAGGTTGGATAGATTTGGACGGGGTGGGCATCATCGACCTTTTAATGATGCCGGGTACGCCGGAATTAGGATAATGGAAGCCCATGAAAATTATACCCAACAACACCAAGACATAAGGGTAGAAAATGGAATAGCCTATGGCGATGTTTTGGAGCATGTTAATTTTGAATATGCCAAGAAATTAACCGCTGCAAATGCAATTAATCTGGCCTCCTTGGCCTGGGCACCTCCCGCTCCCAAAGAGGTGAAAATTGGGGGAATCGTTGAGCCTTCTGCCAAGTTTCAATGGAGCAAGGTTCCGGGAGCTGTTGGATATAAAATTTATTGGAGAGATACCACCTCCCCAACTTGGGACCACAGTAGATTTGTAGGCGATGTTTCGGAATATTCCTTGGAGGGTGTGGTGTTGGACAATTTTTTCTTTGGGGTGTCTGCCGTAGGCAAGGATGGCTTTGAAAGTGTAGTGGTTTTCCCCAATGCTATTTTAAGATAATATAAGGCAGTTAGAACAAGATTATATGAAGATAAATTTTCAAATACTTATAGTATTGATAGGATTTCCAGGGCTATTGTTGGCCCAAGAATTTAATAAGTTGTCCGAATCCCCAAGACATCAGGAGTGGGTGGATTTTAAAAGGGACAATGGTAGTATTTTAAAGGCTTTTGTAGTATACCCGGAAAGTAATACTTCTACCAAGGCAATTATTCTGATCCATGAAAATATGGGTTTAAATGATTGGGCCAGGACCTTTTCGGACGAGTTGGCGGGCCAAGGGTTTTTGGTCATTGCACCAGACCTAATATCCAATACTGTTGAGGGTATTGATAAAACTAGTGATTTTGAAAATCCGGACAAAGTTAGGGAAGCCATCTATGCCCTGGACCAAGAGCAAGTAAACAAGGATTTGGATATGGTCTACGCCTATATAAACAATGACCCATCGAGCAATGGCAAAGTTTCTCTTGTGGGATTCTGTTGGGGCGTGTCTCAAAGTTTCAACTATGCCACAAAAAACCCTAAGTTGGAAAGTGTAATGGTATATTATGGTACGGCTCCCAAGGACCTATCGACCTTAAAAAATATTAAATCCCCTATTTATGGTTTTTATGGAGGAGCTGATAATAGGGTAAATGCGACCATTCCAGATACAGAAAAAACAATGAAAGAATATGGAAACCCATATACCTTTGATATATACGAAGGGGCCGGACATGCTTTTATGAGAAGAGGGGCCGAAGAGGCTTATGGCCCAAATACTATGGCCTTTGAAAAGTCATGGACAAAATTATTATCCCTTTTAAAATGAAAGAAATAACCTTAGCATTATTATTGGCCTTAGGGGTTTCCTCCTTTGCACAAGACCAAAATTATACGGAACAGGATTCCCTTAGAGGCAGTATTACCCCAGAGCGCTCTTGGTGGGACCTTAATTTTTATCATTTGGATGTCAAGGTGCAGCCCGATGAGAAATTCATTTCAGGCAGCAACCTAATTCGTTACACCGTTCTGGAAGAGAAACAGCTGCTTCAGATTGACTTGCAACCGCCTTTGATTATTGAAAAAGCAATTCAAGATGGTGAAACCTTAAAAATAGCATCGAACGGAAACGCCCATTTTATCGCCCTACAAAAACCGCAGCTCAAGGGGGACATCAATGAAGTAATGGTCTATTATTCCGGACATCCTAAAGAAGCTGTTCGTGCACCATGGGACGGTGGTTTTTCCTGGAAAAAAGACAACAATGGCAAACACTTTGTGGCCACTTCCTGTCAAGGTTTGGGTGCCAGTGTGTGGTGGCCAAACAAGGACCATATGTACGACGAAGTGGATAGCATGGCTATAAGTATTACAACCCCAAAAGGGCTATTGGATGTCTCTAATGGTAGGCTTTTAAAAGTGGAAGAGCATAAAGACAGCAATACCTATCATTGGTATGTAGCCAATCCCATAAACAATTATGGGGTAAATATAAATATAGGTGATTATGTACATTTTGGAGAAAGTTACCAAGGGGAAAAGGGAAAATTAACCATGGACTACTATGTACTTCGGGACAACTTGGAAAAAGCAAAAATACAATTTAAACAGGCCCCATTAATGATGGCAGCTTTTGAACATTGGTTTGGCCCCTACCCTTTTTACGAAGATGGATATAAGTTGGTTGAAGCACCCTATCTTGGCATGGAGCACCAAAGTTCCGTTACTTATGGCAATCAATTCAAGAATGGATATTTGGGCAATGACCTTTCAAAAACAGGTTGGGGACTTAAATTCGACTTTATCCTTATCCATGAATCTGGTCATGAATGGTTCGCCAATAATATAACCTACAAGGATATCGCTGACATGTGGATACACGAGAGTTTTACGGCTTATTCGGAAAACTTATATGTGGATTATCACTTTGGTAAAAAGGCCTCATCGGACTATGTTATTGGCACTAGGGGCAATATTAAAAACGACAGCCCTATAATTGGCACCTATAACGTAAACCAAAAAGGTTCTGGAGATATGTACTATAAGGGTGCAAATATGTTGCACACCTTGAGGCAGTTAGTGGAAGATGACGAAAAATGGCGGACTATCCTTAGAGGGCTTAATACCGAATTCTACCATAAAACCGTAACCACAAAACAAATAGAGGATTATATCAGCAGAAAGTCGGGCATAGACCTTACCCAATTTTTTGACCAGTACCTGCGTACAATTAAAATACCTTTGTTGGAGTATACACTGAAGGGCAAACAATTGCGGTTTAGATATATCAATATTATTGGTGGTTTTGACATGCCCATCAAGGTAGATATAAATGGCACTAATGAGTGGTTGTACCCCACAGCGGACTGGAAATCAAAAACCTTCGAAAAGACAGTACAATCGTTTAGTGTGGATGAAAATTTCTATATAGACTCCAAAAAAATATGATTTTTGAAAATAATTGAAGAATTTTACTTTAAAACAAGTAGTGAATGGCGGGCCTGGTTACAACATCATCATGCCAGCAGTTCTGGAGTGCATCTTATTTTTTACAAGGTGGCAAATGAACAAGACAGTATGCGATGGGAAGATGCCGTGCAAGTTGCCATTTGCTATGGATGGATAGATAGCACCGTTAAAAGTCTAGGCGAAGGTAAACGACGGCAATATTTCTGCCCAAGAAAACCCAAAAGCGTTTGGAGTAAACTGAACAAAAAATATATTAAAGAGCTTACCGCCGCAGGAAAAATGCACCACAGTGGACTGGAAAAAGTTAAAGCAGCAAAAATTGATGGTTCCTGGAAGGCCTTGGATGATGTTGAAAATGGAATAATCCCAGAGGATTTGAAACATGCCTTCAACAAGGAGAAAGTGGCCTATATTAATTATCAAGGTTTTGCCAATAGTTATAGAAAAAACTATCTCTACTGGCTACACCAAGCCAAACGGGATGAGACAAGACAGAAGCGGATTACAGAGATTGTATCGCTATGCAAACAAAATAAAAAGTCGCGCGACCAATAAATGGTTAGCTTCGTAAAAATCTAAATATAATAATTACTTATAATGGAAATAAATCTTGCAGTATTAATAGATGGTGACAATATACCCTCTGCCTATGTTAAGGAGATGATGGAGGAAATTGCCAAATATGGCAACCCCACAATAAAAAGAATATATGGCGACTGGACCAATCCCAAATTGTCCAAATGGAAAAATCTGTTATTGGAAAATGCCATTACGCCTATACAACAATATGCTTATACCACCGGAAAAAATGCAACCGACTCTGCCATGATCATTGATGCCATGGATATTTTGTATTCCAACAAAGTAGGTGGCTTTTGTATAGTATCCAGTGATAGCGATTTTACGCGACTGGCCACTAGGTTGAGGGAGGCCGGTATGAATGTAATCGGCATTGGGGAAAAGAAAACCCCCAACCCTTTTATTGTTGCCTGCGACAAGTTTATCTACATAGAAATCCTTAAAAATCAAATCGAGGAAAATTCCTCTGAAACAGCGGATAATAAAAGAGACAAGAAAGACAATGTGGACAAGATTACCCAAAAGGAAATTAAACTCATTGCTTCCACCATTTCCGACCTTGCTGACGAAGATGGTTGGGCATTCTTGGGGGATGTAGGTAGTCTTCTTCAAAAGAAGCAACCTAATTTTGATTCTAGAAACTATGGTTTTCAAAAATTGACACCCTTAATAAAATCCATTAAAAACTTTGAAATAGACCAACGGGAAAATGTCAAGGGAAGGTTTAAATTAATCTATGTTAGAAATAGGTAGCGTCCCTAATTTTTAACTAGATATAAAACATAGTTCCGTACTTGATAATTTGTTTTGGATTACCCTTGATTTAGTCAATAACAACAATGGCACTAACTTAAAACCGATATCAAAATGAAAAAAATTAGTTTACTTATTTGTTTTGTAACCTTTCTTTCCTGTTCCCCAGCCAAGAAAGAAGTTAGCCCAACCGCAATATTGATCACCGATGTTAATATTGTGGACGTCAGCAATGGCAATATACTGGAAAAGCACCAGGTTATAATCGATTCCGGAAAGATCAAGAAAATAATGGAATCGGTCGAAAATTCTGGTGACTACCGTACTACGATCCAGGGTAAGGATCAATATCTAATCCCTGGCCTTGCAGAAATGCATGCGCATATTCCACAACCTCCTACCAGTGATCAACGTATTAAGGAAACCCTGTTTCTATACTTATCCAATGGCGTAACTACTATAAGGGGAATGCTGGGTCATCCAAGTCATTTAGAATTAAGGCAAAAAGCTTTAAATGGCGAAGTTTTGAGTCCCCGTATTTTTACCTCAAGTCCCTCTTTCAATGGAAATACCGTTACTACCAAAGAAGAGGCCGTACAGAAAGTTACTGCCTATAAGAATGAAGGATACGACTTTCTAAAAATATATCCAGGGATGCAATTGGAGGTTTTTGATCAAATGGTGGAAACCGCCAATAAACTTAATATTCCCTTTTCTGGTCACGTTCCGGTAATGGTTGGCATACGACATGCACTGGCCAGCAAATACGCTTCCATAGACCATGTAGATGGTTACTTGGAAGGACTTGTGCCGGAATCCGAAGGTGTGGACCCTTCTGCAAATGGATTTTTTGGCTTTGCCTTTACCCCTATTGCCGATTCTGCCAAAATAGATGAATTGGTAACAATGACAAAGGAAAATAAGGTATGGGTAGTACCCACTCAAAGTTTATTTGAAAGATGGTACGCCCCAATTAGTTCGGATGATTTGTTGAAGCAACCAGAAATGAAATATATGCCCCTTTCCACTTTGGAGGACTGGAAAAGAAGAAAAGATGAATCCACCAGTCCGGGTACCGGTTTTAATGAAGAGCAATGGAATACGTTTACGGCGATAAGAAGGCAGTTGATTAGTAAACTACAGCACAATGGACATGGTCTATTACTGGGTTCGGATGCACCCCAATTATTTAATGTCCCTGGATTTTCAATCCACCACGAAACAGAAGGGATGGTCAAGGCTGGACTTACCCCTTTGGAAATTTTGCAATCAGGAACATTGAACCCAGCTAAATTTTTTGAAATGGAAAATACTTTCGGGACAATAAAAGAAGGTTTGGACGCGGATATGGTATTATTGAATTCCAATCCCTTGAATGATATTTCAGCTTTAAAAGAAATTTCCGGTGTTATGGTCCGGGGAAAATGGTTGTCCAAGGAATCCATAGACGAAAAGTTGAAGGAAATTGCCAGTAATGCCAAGCAAAACTAATATTGGTCCATTAAAATATTATCCATCAAAACAGGGAAGCATCAATATGCGGTTTTAGGGCCATGGAATAATCTCAAAATTCATATTAAGCTCGATGAAATTTTACTGGAAATCCCTAGAATTAAGGTTTCGGTAGAATAGTTATTTTTAAGAATTAGCTATTTAAAACTAAATTATAACCTAAACACAAAAACAAGAAACAAGTTAACATTATGAAGAATATTTTAGGCTTACTTATCCTTATCTCAACCTTTACAATAAAAGCACAGGAAAATGGTGAAAACAAGTTGGGGTCTTGGCACATGTATTTCGGCACCAATAGGATTAGCAACAAATTAAGTATCCACACAGAAGCACAGCTACGCTATTACGAACAGGCCAAAAATTTTAACCAATTGCTTTTGAGAACTGGTTTAAACTATCATATTGATGCCAATGCATGGGCTACATTGGGATATGGATATATTGTTACGGACGGCAGTTATGAGGAATTCCCCGATGAAACGAATTATCTAGAGCACCGAATTTTTGAACGATTTTTCTTAAAAAATAAGGTATGGGAATTTAACTTTGAACACAGATATACCTTGGAACAACGGTTTTTGGATTTTGAAGATCGTACGGATGTACAACATAGGATGCGCTATCGTTTGCAGATGACCCTTCCATTGACCAATACCTTTTTCCTAAATTTCTACGACGAGATCTTTATAAATCTTCAAGATGATATTTTTAGTCAAAACCGCCTTTATGCCGCATTGGGAATAAACGTAACCGATAACATGAGTCTACAGGTGGGGTACTTAAAAAATCATTTTGCAACGATACATTACGATCGACTTCAGATAGGTATTACCTATAATCCCGACTTAAGAAGTATACTGAAAAAAAAATAGCGTATGAACCTGCAAAAAGTAAGTTTTAAGAATACCAAAGGTGAAACCCTGGTGGGGCGATTGGCTTTGCCCGCCAATCAAATCCCCCATAATTTTGTCCTATTTGCCCATTGTTTTACCTGTAATAAAAACTTTAAGGCCGTTAAAAACATAAGCAAAGCCCTTACTGCGAAAGGCTTTGGTGTTTTGCGATTCGATTTCACAGGTCTTGGGGAAAGTGAAGGTGAATTTTCCGATTCCAATTTTTCAGGAAACGTGGAAGATTTATTGGAAGCTTCCAACTACTTAAAGGAAAATTACGTTTCCCCGACTTTGATTATAGGTCACTCCTTAGGAGGAGCTGCGGCCATTCTAGCATCGCAAAAAATATCCTCCATTAGGGCCATCGCTACCATTGGTGCTCCATCCAGTCCATTACACGTTAAACATATCTTCAAAAATGATATCGATGCTATCAACGATAAAGGTGCTGCAGAAGTAAATATTGGGGGAAGAAGTTTTACCATAAAACAACAATTTTTGGAAGATCTAAAATCACACACCTTTCAAGAAACCCTAAGAAACATTGGAAAATCAATATTAATCCTTCATTCACCACAGGATACAATTGTGGAGATAAAAAATGCCGAGGAAATATACATAGCCGCACACCATCCAAAAAGTTTTGTTTCCCTGGATGGTTCAGACCATTTGTTGAACAACGCTTTAGACGCTTCCTATGTTGGTGAAATTATTGGAAGTTGGTCCAAAAGGTATTTGGAGATGCCAGAATCCAAAGCCTTGGATACAGAACAAGAAGTGGTGGCCAGTTTGGATAATGCCGACGGATTTACTACCCAAATGAAAGTTGGAAGTCACTATGTCACTGCTGATGAGCCAGTTTCTTACGGAGGAAACAATTTTGGCCCGTCTCCTTACGAATTGGTGTCGGCAGGCCTATCGGCCTGTACGGCGATGACCATTCAGATGTATGCCAAAAGAAAAAAATGGCCATTGGAAAACGTGGAAGTACATATCTCTTATCAGAAAACACACGCTACCGATTGTGAAAACTGTGAATCCAATGAGGCAAAAATAGATACGTTTCGTAGAGCCATTAAACTAACAGGGGAACTAGACGAAAAACAAATTTCCAGAATAATGGAAATCGCAGATAAATGCCCCGTCCATAGGACTTTACACAGTGAAACAAGGGTAACCACCACATTACTAAATAATTAGACCAGTTTCCATTATTTGCCTTATAACACGCTACTTTTTTAAAATATGATTAAATCATTTCAAAGAATTGTTCGGCATTATTTTATGCTTAACTTTAGGGCTAATATTTCAAATAAAACATCATGAGAAAAATTGCTTTTGCATGCTTGAGCTTGCTTTTAATAACCGGGATAAGTTGTAAGGATGCCAAAAAAGAAAAAGATGGACAGGCTGTAGAATTGGAGGCCACATCTTCCGAAAAATTCAGTTTGGTCAAAGATTCTACCAAAGTTAGTTTCACGGCCTATAAGACCACCGAAAAATTACCGGTAGGTGGCAAGTTTACCAAAATTAATATTACAAATACCAATGAAGGCAGCACTGCCATGGAAGCCCTAAACGGTACTACTTTTAGTATTCCCGTGAGTAGCTTATTTACCAATGATGCCACAGGTACCAGGGATCCCAAAATTTTGGAATTCTTTTTCGGGGTTATGGAGAATACTGAACTCATTTCTGGGAAATTTATGGTTTCTGGAGAGGATAAATGCTCCATAGAGGTTACTTTAAACGGAAAAACACAAAATATTCCTTTAGATCATACAATGACCGGTGACAATAGCTATTCATTCAGCGGTGTTATGAATTTGGAGAATTGGGATGCCTTAAATGCCGTAGCGTCCATAAACAAAGCGTGTGAAGCTTTGCACACTGGAAAAGATGGCATAAGTAAAACATGGAGCGAAGTTGCCGTACACGCCGACGTTCTTTTGCAGGAAAAGTAAGCCTTGTAGCGAATATTGTTTCATAAGAATAATTCCAAATGAGCAGTTAGGACCAATTGACAATGCCCGTTCAATAGTATTGTGAAACATTTTTTAATAGAAAATCCCCGTTTTAGAAAGAATTAAAAACGGGGATTTTCAGTTTAAGTATATTTTTTAACTCTATTCGGTCCAATAATAACCCATATCATACGGCGGCTTGATATCTCCTAAATTAATTGGTAATTTTATTTTTAACAAAAAATTACTTAAAAATGAAACATACAAAGTTGCTGTTTTTGGCGCTTATTTTCATTGCTTCCAATAGCTGTAAAGAAGCAAAAAAGGAAGCTATGGATGTTATTGAAGATAAAGAAATCATTGCCAAAGACATAAAAGAGGAAGTGAAGATTAAAACCCTTAAGTTTTCCCTAGAACCAAAAAGTGACAGTAATGTTAAGGGAGAAGTAAGTTTTACTGAGGAAAACGGGAGTGTTAGCATGAAGGCTACCTTAGCTGGTTTAACAGCAGGGGAGCACGCCATTCATATTCACGAAAAGGCGGACTGTTCCTCTGCAGACGGAAAATCTACTGGAGGACATTGGAACCCTACCTTTGCCCCTCATGGCAAATGGGGATCTACGGAAGGCTATCACCGAGGAGATATTGGCAATTTCACAGCTGATGGCGAAGGCAATGCCACTGTTGAATTTTCTACCGATGAATGGTGTTTAGGCTGCGATGATGAGGCCAAAAACCTTTTGGGAAAGGGAGTGATCGTACATCAAGGGGTCGATGATTTTGTTACCCAACCCACTGGGGACGCTGGTGGTAGGGTAAGTTGTGCCGGTATAATTGAGTAGAAACTATTTGCAAATTTATTAAGCTGCTTATCGGGCAGCTTTTTTTATCTTTAAAAAAATTCTTGAATGGAATTAGAATTAATTGTAGCGCAATTTCAAAAAAAGGATACTGTCGCCTTTGAAAAGCTGTATAATATGTATTCTGAAAATATTTGTGGGGTTATAAACACAATTGTTCAGAATTCCAATGTTGCAGAAGAGATCTGCCAGGATGTATTTATGAAAGTTTGGAACAATTCGGAGAGTTATAATGCCTCCAAGGGTAGGTTCTTTACATGGATATTAAATATTGCCAGGAATGCGGCCATCGATGAAATTCGCAGTAAGTCGTATAAAAACAGTAAAAAGAACCTTTCAGCTGATTACTTCGTAGGTATTTTGGAAAGTAAGGAAGATCATGAAAGTGGTAAGGAAGATATCATCGGTTTAAAAAATCATTTGCTAAGTTTAAAAGAAAAGTGTGTCGAGATAATAGAGCTGCTTTACTTCAAGGGCTTTACACAGAAGGAAGTATCAAAAGAATTGAATATTCCATTGGGAACGGTAAAAACAAGAAATAGAAGTTGTATTTCCCAAATACGGAACAACCTGGCATTATAATATGGATACAAAGGAATACATAGCATCAGGTATCTTGGAACTTTACGTTGCAGGTACTCTTTCCGAATTAGAAAATTTGGAAGTGTATCTAAATGCGGAAAAGTACCCTGAGATAAAAAAGGAAATAGAGGCCATTGAAGCTTCCGTCCTGTCATTGACGAGAACAGTTTCTCCCGGGACAATAGGTTTTGATGATATCCGTAATAGGATGGACATGGAAGGTTTCCCCCTTACCGAGGGAACAAAGAATAAAGTTGGTTGGACAGCCTATTTGGGCTGGGCAGTATCCTTAATATTCATGGCAGGATTAATATGGTTGTACGAACAGAACAACCAACTAATATCAGATATTGAAGTGGTTTCTTTACAAAATATTACTTTGGAGCAACAGATTGCCGATTCTGAGATTTCATTGGCCAAAAAAGACGAATTGCTCGCGACCATTCGTGATAAAAATATTACTGTGGTGCCATTGGGAGGACAAACGGTATCACCAACCTCCTACGCAAAAGCGTATTGGAACAAGCACGAAAAGAAAGTATTTATAGATGCCCAAGGTTTACCTGATCCCCCAGATGGATTTGTCTACCAGGTGTGGTCCTTAAAATTAAATCCATTGAGACCGACCAGCATGGGACTGTTAGAGGATTTTGTTGAGGATGATAATAAGGTATTTGCCTTGGCCAACCCCAATGAATCTGAAGCATTTGGTATAACATTGGAACCAGCTGGCGGTAGTGCCGCTCCAAATTTGGAGCAACTCTATACCTTAGGGGTGGCCACCTCCTAGAAAATGGGAGTATACGAAGATCAATTATTATTAAATAAGGTTTGTGGGAGTTGGACTTCCACAAACCTTATTTAATTCCCGATTTGTAATTATTGCGAATTTTTCACCCCATAATATATTTTCTGCGAGCTTCATGAATTTTGGGGCATTATAACCTTGGACCAATCCAATTTATTCAATTGCATTAATTGCAACCTACTATATTACCCGCTTTCCAGAATGTCCATGCCCGATACCAATTCGAAATTGATCGATTAAGTTATAAATGAATCAAAAATGTAATTATTTGAATGAATTACACCATTGTCATACCTAAAAAGAGTCTAATCTTGATAAAGGAAATTAACTAATAAAGAATATTATTATGACACGGACACTTTATAACAGATTAGGAGAATTAAAGGGAATTACGAAATTGGTTGATGATGTAGTAAATCTACACATGAACAACCCACATGTAAGTCCAAGATTTACACCTTATAAAGATCAACCAGAACGACTGATGACCATTAAACAACATACGGTCCATTTTTTTTGTGCAGGTGCGGGTGGTCCCCAAGAATACAAAGGTAGAGATTTGGTTACTACCCATAAAGGCATGAATATTTCAGAACAAGAGTTTTTGGCTGTTGTAGATGATATATTGGAAGCCATGGATAAAAATAAATATGGGGATGAAGACAAAAAAGATGTTCTGGCGATTCTCTATTCACTTAAAGGAGGCGTCATCCGGTTATAATTGGACATACGATAAAACAGCTAGATCAACATATAATTGAAGTCTATACGTGAATGAGCATTTAACATTTAAGCCATGTTTAGTTTCATTTCAGGATTTTTTATAAAAAAACGCCAATGATGCCATAGAAATGAATTTCAAATAATACAGGTTTTAAACTTTTACCTATATTAGATGCTTAGTACAATGTGATTGTTTTTTAATCCCGAAGTCGACAAACAACCCTTTCTTTAAGGATGTGAAAAATAATTGCTTAAACATTTAAACAATTTTAGGTATGAGTAAAATTTGTACATCCGCACTGGTATGTTCTCTAATGATTATGGGCTGTAAGTCCCCTACTCCAATTGAATCCGACCCGAATATTTTGGTCAAAGATGGTTTTGTAGTTGAAAAATTATACAGTCCACGTGATATGGACCAAGGGTCCTGGGTATCTATCACCAAAGATGATAAGGGTCGTTTTATTACCTCGGACCAATATGGAGCTTTATACTACGTAGAAGTACCTGAAATTGGTTCGAAGGAGAAAATTAAGGTTGATTCCATTCCTTTGAATATAGGTAATGCACATGGACTACTATGGGCATATAATAGCCTTTATGTAATGTCCAATTCGGATAATCAGGAGGAAAGCGGCTTGTATAAAATAACGGACTCCGATGCCGATGGCACCTTGGACAAGGTGGACTTTTTATACCAATTTGTGGGTCGAGGCGAGCATGGTCCACATGGAATTATATTGGGCCCTGATGGATATATTTATATGTCAGGGGGTAATCATACCCTATTGCCAAAAACCTTTAATTCCATTCAAAAACCTATTTGGGAAGAGGACCAACTTTTTGATGCCATTAAAGATCCAAGAGGTCATGCCAATGACGTGGTGGCACCCGGAGGTTGGGTTGCAAGAACCGATAAAGATGGCAAGGAATTAACTGTTATTGCAACTGGCTTTAGAAATGCCTATGACCTGGCCTTTAACACGGACGGGGAACTTTTTACTTTTGATTCCGATATGGAATGGGACATGGGGTCCCCTTGGTATAGACCCATTAGAGTGTGCCATATAACCAATGGTTCGGAATTTGGGTGGAGAACAGGCTCTGGTAAATGGCCTGCGTATTACCCTGATAACGTACCCGGTATAGTGGACATAGGACAAGGCTCTCCTACAGGAGTCTTAGCTGGAAACACCTTGGCCTTTCCTGAATATTACAAAAACGGACTTTTTGTGTTCGACTGGAGTTTTGGAACCATGTACTTTATTTCAATGGCACCGGATGGGGCCACTTATAAAGGCACCAAGGAAGAATTTTTATCAGGGGCTTCCCTCCCTTTGACAGATGGAGTTGCCGGGGATGATGGCGCCATGTATTTTCTTACCGGTGGCAGAAGATTGGAGTCCGGAATGTACCGCGTATTCTTCAATGGAGAGGATAAGGCCAAGGATGTTACGGGCACGCCCGTTAATGAAGAACAAAATCTTAGAAGAAAACTGGAGTCATTTGCATCGGAAGAGAAAGGGGATTTAGATCTTATTTGGTCTTCCCTACAACATGCGGACAGGCGAATTAGATATGCGGCCAGAGTAGCTTTGGAATACCAGGATACACAACTGATTCAAAAAAGGCTTGTTGCCGAAAACAGTCCTTCCATTTTAATTCAAAGTGCTATTGCCCTGGCGAGGATAGGAAATCAGGATAATAAGGTAATGGCCATGAAAAAATTAATGGACATATCTTTCCCTGACTTAACAACTAATCTAAAAACAGATTTTATTAGGGCATGTGATCTTTTATTTATTAGAGGAGAGTTTAACAAGGATGTAAAATCCGAAATATCCAAAAAATTAGATCCCCACTACCCTACCCAGAGCAATCAGGTGAACAGGGAAATGGTACAATTATTGGCTTATGTGGAAGATCCTTCGGTTGTTGCAAAAACAATGAAGTTATTGGACACTTTGGCCCAGACCAAAAAAATAACGACCATAATAGAAAAGGATGTAACCGGACGTAGTGAGCAATATGGAGGAACCATTGAACGTATGAAATCCAATACTCCTCCTGCAGAGCTAATACATTATGTAAAAGCGTTAAGCTATGCCCCTAATGGATGGACCAAAGCGTTAAGGGAAAAATATTTCACTTATTATTCCAGACTATTCGCAGCCAACGGAGGTGAAAGTTATTCAGGGTTCTTATTAAAAATAAGGGAAAATGCACTGGTGCACGTGCCACAGGCTGAAAGGGAGAACCTGTTGGCTTTATCCGGTGAAGAATTAATTCAGTTGAACAGTACGGATTTGGCGGACCTACCACACCCTAAAGGCCCTGGTAAAAACTGGTCCACAGCTGAAATAGTTAAACTTTACAATGCTGCGGGAGACAATGGGGATTTGAAAAACGGTGAGGATATGTATAAAGCCGTGCTCTGCAGCTCATGCCATGGTCTTAATGGAACGGGCGCCAGCATAGGGCCCGATCTAACACAGGTAACTACGCGTTTTTCCCCTAAAGATATTGCCGAAGCAATCGTTAATCCCAATAAGACCATTTCGGACCAATATGAGGCAGTGGAAATAACCATGAACGATGAAAAAAGTCATTGGGGAAGAGTTATCAACGAAACCAATGATACCATCATTATCAATGAAAATCCATTAAACCCAAAACAACTGACAAAGTTGATCAAGGCCGATATTAAGACGCAGGAAGTTTCCAAAAGATCGGCCATGATGCCTTCTTTATTGAATAGATTGAATGAAAAGGAAATTGTTGACCTGTTTTCTTTCCTGAAATCACAGTCAAGAAAATCAGAACTTCAGTAATTCCGATGTAGCAATACTGGTGGTAGGAAAAATACTACGTATTAATGTTCGTAAATGGTCCCGATCAATATCGGGACCATTTTTTTTCCATAATAGATATAATGGCGTCCACAGTATAAGCATTCCAATTCTGATTAGATGGGAATCGAACTCAAAATAATTGAAAACCTATGAAATTTTACTAATTATTATTCCTACAAATTTCTAGACCTTTGTTTAGTTTAACACCCCAATATTCAATAATATGAACCAATCCATTAATTTCAGAGGAATCATTGGCTGCATTATTATGTTATTTTTCTACTCGTTGCCAGCACAGGATGCTAAAATTTATAATGACCCCAATAGTTACGAAAACAGCAAAAGAGCCGACAAGTACCAACAACTTCTAAAATTGGGATATAAGGAAAATGAAATATGTGAAGACTTAGGCAATGCCAACTTTTTGGTAGAGAATTACCAAGAAGCCATATTTTGGTATAAAAAATTGATTGATACAAACCCCAGTACTACGGTAAAGGCAGGTTATTATGAAAGATACCTTTTCGCTCTTAAAAAAATAAGATCTACCGTCCACGAAAGTACCTCTCAGGATAAAGACTGGCTTGCCCAGATTAAAGTGGACTATCAAATAAACAACAGGCCCGTGGAAAGTACCATTCTTCCTGAAAAGGAAGGTAAATATCGAGATTTCAATTTTCAACAGAGCCAAGAATCAGTGGTTTCGCAGGAATTGACATTGGAAGATTTAGGTCTGGAAAATGAGTTGGCATCCAATATTGAGGACAAGCAGAATTTTAAATTTGCATACAATGCCCCAATCGCAATGACTGAAGATGGTAGTACCGCATATTTTAGCAAGGCCGTCTATACAAAACCATTATATGGGGTACTTTCAAAAAAGGAAGTGGTACACAGAATATACAAGGCCAATAAGGTAAATGGAAAATGGGAAAACGTAAAGGAAGTTGTGTTGGCACCCAAACATTACTCGGCCATTCACCCTACTGTTTCACCAGACGGAAAAAGATTGTTCTTTGCCTCCAACATGCCCGGTACCTTTGGCAAATATGACATTTATGTGGCGGACATTCAAAGGGACGGCTCTTTTGGTTCGGCTAAAAATCTAGGTCAAAAAGTTAACACGGACGACAATGACCTATATCCTAAGATAATAGGGGGGTCTTCCCTAGTTTTTGCATCCGAAGGAAGACAAGGTCTTGGTGGACTTGACGTATACATGGTGCAAGTTGACCATAAAAAAGTAGGCACCTCTGTCAACCTGGGGTCGGACATCAATAGTATTGAAGATGACTTTTCAATTTTACTAACAGGAAAAAACGGAATGGGCTACGTTATGTCCAACAGAGGTGAAAGCAAAAGTATTCCTCAACGAGTGGCATTCACATATTCAAAGGAAAAAAGGGAAAGGTTATTGGAAAAAAAACAATTCAATATTTTAGAATCGATCAATGACAATTCACAAATTAATTATTCAAATACTGTTTTTGAGGAGTAAATCCAATTTCAATTATATACATTTAAATCTAATGAACTAGCTTCGGCCTAACAAAACTATGATAAATTACTAGTAAGATTTTACTTACAAAATACTACTTTGGTCCTCAGTAAATTTTGGACTAATTCTAGTACACTTTTCTGAAGCCCCGACCAGGTTCGTGGTCAACTTAAGATGAATGATCCAAGTTAACCGAGAGACACCCCATATATGATTATAAGGAACACATTATGATCGGAATAACATAAATCTCCCCCCTTGGATGAACTGCAGAGTTGCCATATTTAACAAGGTTAACTTCCTTATATTTGTTTGCATTCTGCTCTGCGAAACCACTATTTATTGTCAAGAAATTAATTCGGACTTTAGTTCAAACACCTCCTATCACAATCAACTGGTATTCAATCGATTTCTAATTCATCCTGCCTTCTCATTGGTAAGGGAGAATAAATCTTACCTAAATATCCTCCACAGGAACCAGTATGCCACCTTTGCTGATAACAATCAGAACTATTTTCTAGGATTTAGCAACAAAATCAATGATAATGCAGCAGTTGGTATTGGGGTCTATACCCATTTGGAAGGTGTTATGCAAGAATTTGGTCTTAATGCCAACTATGCCAACTCAACCCAACTAAGCAAAAAGAGTGCATTGACTTTTGGTGTAAATATCACCTATATAAATCAGGGGATAGATAAGAATCGGGTTATTGCCTTGGAGAATGACCCCACGATAATGGATGCCAGAAAAGAAACCAAGTTGGCCGTTCAACCAGGGATAGCCCTATCAATTGGGCAAATTGATTTTGGATTGTATGCGGAAAATCTACTCAGCTATAATCAGACCACAAATAGCATAGTAACAGAATTTAGTGAAAAGACCTTAAAAGCTTCACTACAATATACGTATATAGTGAATGCCCGCAGGGGTTTATTTTCCGAGGCCAGAATTATGCCTCTCATACAATTGCACAGCAAGGAGGAAGCCAATTTTTCCTTCATGGGTTCCGTATTGGTGGATCTGCCCGAGTATGGTTGGCTACAGACCACCTTGGACAACAGATATGGACTATCCCTTGGTCTTGGATTTAATCTTAGCAAAAAGATATCCATTGGGTATGTATTTGAAAAGAAGTTTTTGGAGTACGGGGCCAGCCTTGGCTGGAATCATGAAATAACCCTGGCCTATACCTTTAAAAACAATACTTCCCATCCAAGAAATTACATAGCAAAATCCCGTTCCAGAAAGCCGTCAAAACCCAAGTATGACAAAATTGAAGTTCAGACAAGGAGATATGAGGGACAAATAGCCAAGTTAAATGCCAAAATAAAAAAGAGCGAAACACCTCAAAGAAAATTACCATCTCAGAAGCAACTGGCATCAGCGGATTTACCCCAAGAAAAAGGTTCTGGTGCCCAAATGCTTAGGCTATCAGATGAAAACAACGATTGTGATTGTCAAAATTCACTGGCGTATGAAAATCATTTACTTTTAAAAGAACTCGTAAAAAATAAAAGCGCCAATGACCATATTATAAATCTAACGGTCAACACAGGTACAAATGGTACTACAGGTACTTCCGCCTATACAAGTGTGACCGAAAAAAGTGATGGATGCCAAAATACCCTTGCCTCTGAAAATCGTTTGATATTGGATGGATTGATCCTAAGGCAGGACTCCTTGGAAACCGCGAACAAAATTGAGATTGAAAAGAGGTTCAATATGCTGGTACATATCATAAAGGATGAAATAAAACAAAATATGAAATCCGATATTCAAAAATCAAACAATGCACAATACGAAACAGCTGTGGCGGATATTCAAGAAAAAAAGATCTACCGTATAAATAATGCCGAACGTAAAGAATTTGCAAAATTACCAATAAGGATGGAACAGCATGCAGGTATAACTGGAGTGAAATCTGGATATTATTTGATAGCCAATGTATATAAGAACAAGGAAAACGTAGATTCCTTTATAAAGGATTTGAACAATCAGGGCGTAGGCGCAAAGCAATTTTTTAATAAGGAGAATGGACTGTACTATGTATATTTAGCTGATTATAATAAGAAGAATGACGCCGAAATGGCCTACACCTCGGATTTGGACGGGAAATATCAAAACGATAAATGGATTATGAAGGTTTATAACAACCCCGCTACCGCCGAGAATTTATACGAAGACGAGGATGAACTCAATGACCGCTTCGAATAATATTTACCCTATTTAATGCGCATTGAAATGGACAATAAAAATGAAATCCATCCTGTCGTCATAATCAAAGAAATAATAAGCAAACCCCTACAATTCCACTTTTCCTACACTCACTTTTTCTTGGCTAAGGGGAAAAATTTTAGGCCATAAAATTTCAAAATGCATAATTAATTGTAGTTTACTAAGAATCAACCCCTTATATATTTAATCAGAATACTTCAGTAAAAATGATATTTTTTTAATAATAATTCATAATAACCCAATCAAAATTATTTTGTAGGAAAATTCGTCATTTTTATTTAGGTTTTTTAAATATAATTTCTATATTTAACTTTTATTAACAAAATTTTAAGCTTTGAAAGTAAAAAATGCAATCGGCACATAATCTTAAGATGAACCTACGCTCTTAATTTGTGTCCCATCGCTAAGTAATTGATCATTAAAATAATTAAACAGAAAGAGTAGCTACTAATCAAATAATCCCAAGTCCCAAATCATGAAATCCTACATTGACCTAACAAAAAAGCAGGATCAATTTACCTGTGATCAAAAAGGAGAAGGAAAAAATGTCCTCCCCTTATCTTATACGGGAACCCTACAATTCAATAAAAATAACAACTGGTCCTTTTTAACAAGTTGCATAGGCTTAGGAGAATATTATGGACAGTGTTGGACAAGGAATTAAAGTATTCCTGTTCTTATAATTCAACTATGATTTATTTGGGCCAATGCACTTGATGGTTGTAATGGCAGTTTATATATACTGACCTAAGTGAATTATGACTTTGTAATTGGATTGAAATACCCATTGTCTTAAAAAAAGCACATTGTTCAATATAGAATTAGTAATGTTCCATTTGGGCCATAACCAAGTCCGTTCAAAATTAAAATACCAGTAAGAAATCCCCCAAACCCCACAAAATATGAATTCCAATATGCTGAAAATTATTGTAATAGACAACGACTTGTCTTTTCACAAGGCTTATCAATATTATTTTGAAACTTATAAAGATTATTCACTTGAAGGAGTATACGTTTCTGTAAAGGATGCGCTATTGGAGTATGACAGTGTTCTGCCCGATATTATTGTTTCCGAAGTTTCAATGCCCGAAGGTTGTGGTATTGAAGGAATTGGCCACTTTAGAAAAAAAGACCCCAAGGTTAAAATTATCATGGTAAGTGCCGAAAATGATTTTGAAATTGTAAAAAAGGCATTCAAAAATATGGCGAATGGCTACCTTACAAAACCTGTAGACATAAATAGTTTACACCGGGCCTTGAATGCCATAAAATACGAAGGAGCTACTATAAGCAATGATATTGCCAAAAAAATTATTTCAATGTTCCAAAGAAAATCGTATGCTTCGTTTTCAGAAAGGGAAAATGAGATAATCGATTATTTGAGCCAGGGCGCAACTTATAAAATAATTGCCAATAATTTATATGTTACCCCAAGTACCATAAACTTTCATATTCAGAATATTTATTTAAAATTGAATGTCAACTCAAAATCGGAGGCCCTGAATAAATTAAGGGAATTGGAACATTCCGGAAATTTAATTTAAACGAATCGTCTTTATAAGGTTAAACAACTACTCTTAATAATATCGGTAATTCTTTCAGGAAGCCAAAACAAGCTTTTGCCAATGATGGTGTATTGTTGAAAAGGTTAAATGAGTCTCAAATTTTTATAGGCTGTTAAAGCTCAATTCTCCGAAGACTTGGCAAAAAGTAACCATTATTCATATAAACCTAAAAAGGTGCCCTAAAGCACCTTAATATCCCTTACGTTATGTTATTCATTAAGAATTCATAGCCGATATAATGAATTCCTTAAATTCTTTTGAAATAGGAATCAGCGTATTGTTGATCAGAATATCCTTGGAGTTAATGGCATCGATATGATCCACGTTAACAATATAGGATTTATGTGCCCTATAAAATTTTTGTTGCGGTAATTTCTCCAAATAATCCTTTAGAGGAGAACGTACCAAAAACTTTTTATCCACTGTATTTACTTCCAAATATACGTTGTCCGCCTTTATGAACTGTATATCCCCAAACTGAATTCGATAATACAAATGTTGCTTTTTAACGAAAATTGAATCCTTCAATACTTTGTTGGACATTAACCTATCATCTTCCTCTTCCTGACTCTCTCCTGCCCCATTATTTTTTACGGAAATAAAGTTGGACAGTGCAATTTCAATGGAAGTATATAAATCCTGTTGCTCAAATGGCTTAACCAAATAGCCATTGGGCTTTACGGTCTTGGCATTTTCAACGGTGGCGCGATCCGAATTGGATGTTACAAAAATAAATGGGATGTTATAATTTTCCCGGATGTGCTTACCCAGGTCGATACCAGTTTTATCCGAGGCCAAAATTATGTCGATCAACACTAGATCAACTTCCTTATTTTTTAAAACCTCCACTGCCTGTTCGTAAACAATAACATTGTCTACGATTTCGTATCCAATCTCTTCCAACATCGATTGCATATCATCTGCAATAATCACGTTGTCCTCTACAATAAGAATTCTAATTGGTTGTTCCAAAGTGTATTTATTTGATTGGTTATTAACTCAAAATTACGAAAAATTATTAAAACTAAAATAAAAGAGAATTGCCAGTAAGAAAGTACTTAATGCCAACTTCTTTAATTCAGGGTCAAGTAGAACCGTATTCTTCAGATTCCACATTTTATTCAGATGTATAAATATAGGTACAAATGCCAACAAATGAATTGTATTTTTCCAATTATGAAAATTTACAATGGTAAAGGCCAACATGCTAACAAAACTGAATAATATTAGCAGCACATGATATCTTTTTCCGTTTTGTATTCCCATCTTAACGATCAAGGTATTTTTATTGGAAAGCCTATCCGATTCGTAATCCCTTAAATTATTAAGATTCAGTACCCCGGTACTTAACAGCCCAATGGCCATTGCCGGAAAAATGGTCATTGGATATAATGCCTTGGTATAGAGAAACATGGACCCCATTACCGCGAGCAATCCAAAAAATAGGAACACAAACAAATCCCCAAAGCCCTTATATCCGTAGGCCGAAGATCCAATAGTATATTTTATGGCTGCCCATATACTTAGAATTCCCAAGGTGCCAAAAATTAAACTGTACAAAAGGTTTTTAGTCCCAAATGAGAGGAACAACAGGGAAATAACCAAAATAGCACAAATAGCAATCGAAAAAAGTATGCCACTTTTAAGTTCGGTTCTAGACAATTGTCCACTTTGAAGAGCTCGCTTCGGTCCTACCCTATTTTCATTGTCGGTTCCTTTAACACCATCGCCATAGTCATTGGCGAAATTTGAAGTAACCTGAAATGCCACTGTAGTTAAAAGTGCGAATGCAAAAATATTCCAATGAAATTGCCCATAAAAACTTCCGAGGGCCGTACCAACCACTATTCCGGATAGCGAAAGAGGAAGTGTCCTCAATCTGGCCGCACTAATCCATGCTTTTATTTTAGGCAAATTAATACGGATCTTCTATTTCTACACGTTTACCTTCTTTGTAAGAGGCAACGAAAGCATCTTCAAAGCCCATTTTTACCAATTGAAACCTAAAGGATCTGGCTTCTTCCAAAGTTTCAAAATTACCCAAGGAATAAGAATAAAAGGGATTGGTTTTTGCGAAGATTGTATTGCTAAGCGACTCCGATGCAAGGGTTATATTATTGTCTACAAACGATTTAACCTGTACTGAATAGATCTTTTCTTTATCCAAGAATTTCTTGGCCAAATAAAACTCCTTTACCAGGCTAAGTTCTTCATTCTGCTCCTTAAGATTATCAATTCTCGCTTTTATGACATCCAAGCTATCTATAGATACCAGGAGATTATTTCTGAGGTTATTTCTATTTTCAAAATTGGATGATCTTATAAATCCAGCATTATAGGAGAAAACGGCCAAAGTGCCAATTAAAAAAAGTACGGTAACGCTACCAAATAGGTTGCGCTGTATCTTGCTTCGCTTTAATTCCTTGTTCTTGTATTTTATTTGATCCAATAGACGCTCATTAATGATTTGGGCCTTGTCTATATCTTTATGCAATTCCAATAAATCACTTTCCTCTATGAATGGCATAGTCTTATTTGTTTAGGGGATGAGTACTAAAATTAGTAAAAATAAATCGACTAATTAAGTTTTTAAACTTGCTTGTTGTAAAAGTAATAGTTTTTGTTGCAAAACGACAAATAAATAAAGCCAAAAATCTTTAAATTATTGAAATTCATTTCTTTAAAGTCCTTCATTTAAACAAAGCCATTTTTATATTAAGCGAATGCTATCCGACTTAATTTCTATTTTACGCTCTTTGTACAATGCTCCAACACCCTTTTTAAAAGTTTTCTTGCTCATCTGCAACATTCTCTTAATATCCTCAGGGTCAGATTTGTCGTGTAAATTTAAGACCCCCCCGTTGGAAACAAGTTTTTCATAAATTAGATTTGCCGCGGGCTCCAAACTTTTATACCCTATGGGCTGCAAGCTAACATCTATCTTATTGTCCGGTCTAATATTCTTGATATACCCCAATAATTTATCGCCAATGGATACTTTTTTAAAAACTTCGTTGGCGTAGACCAAACCTTTATGTTTATGGTTTATAATTACCTCCCATCCCAAATCGGTAAGTCTGGTAACCACTAGGTCAACCTGATCCAGTGCATTCACTGTTAAGTCATCATTGGACAAAAACCTATCCAACTTATTGGAAGCCACTAACCTATCCGTTTTTTCATCTAAATAACAGTATACAACATACCATTGACCTTCTTGCATTTTATTGCGCTGTTCCCTAAAAGGAACCAACAAATGCTTTTCCAATCCCCAATCCATAAAAGCACCGTATTCATTCACTTCTGCTACCTGAAGCAATTGAAACTGATCAACGGTGACAAATGGTATTAGTGTGGTGGCCACAATTCTCTCCTCATGATCCAAATAGCAAAAAACCTCTATGCGGTCACCTATCTCAAATTCTTCCGGCACATATTTATTAGGCAGCAATACATCATTATCTTCATCATCACCCAAAAAGAGACCCACTGTAGTATCCCTCAATATTTCCAAATTATTATATTTCCCAAGTGCTATCATAGCGCAAAAATACGTTTAAAAAGAATCTCTAAAAAAAAAAGCCGCTCTTTTTAAAAGAGCGGCTTTATATATAATTATTCACAGATTCTATTTCTTATAAACGGATTCCTTTTTAAAGTGTTTTGCCAACATATAATAAACCACTGCTCTGTGTTTACTCTTCACAGAACTACCATATTTATCGGTCACGCTTTTTATAGCATCCATTAATTGTGGGCTATCCTTCAAGCCAAGTTTTTTAATTAAGAAATTATTTTTAACCGTTTGTAATTCCTTGTCATCCGTGCCGGAAACTTTTGACGCATCCATGTTATAAATAGATGGCCCCAATCCAATGGTGACTTTGGTCAATAAATCCATATTAGGCGCTTCACCAAATTTATCCTTGATGTCGGCCGCATATTTTTCGATTAATTCGTCTCTTTTGCTCATAATTGCTAATATTCTTAATGATTAGGTTTATATTCTTCTAAGATATAAAATCAAAATAACTAAGCAAAATTTTGTCATTTAATAATCTAGGGGTTTTAATTTCCAATATTTTAGGTTTTTCGGACTTTTTATAAAAATCATCCAGGGCATTTTTTAAGTCGGTTTTATTCGAAACAGATTCAAATCCAAACCTATACATTTCAGCAATGGCCCTAATATCAATATTATGTGTTGTCTCGAAGAAGGTATTAAAATTACTGCTATCCTCTTTTCCGGGTAAAATCCTAAAAATGCCACCGCCGTCGTTATTGATGACAATAATCCTAAAATTCGGCTTAATATAGTTATTCCATAAACCATTGCTGTCATAGAGGAAACTTAGATCGCCCGTAACCAATAAGGTGGGATTCGCATCATATACTGAAGCGCCTACAGCGGTCGAAGTGCTTCCATCTATTCCGCTAGTCCCTCGGTTACAAAATACACTTATAGAGGGGTCCATTTCAAACAATTGGGCATATCTAACAGTAGAACTATTGGACAATTGTAATTGATAATTCCTGGGGACACTATCCAGAACATTATGGAACACCCACATATCCGAAAATACTATTCCCTCCAAGTACTCTTTTCTTTTCAACTTGTAATGAACCTTTTTATTTGACCAGTATGAATAGTAACCACTTTCCTTGAAGGAGTTACCTTCCAAAAGGTATTTTAAAAAATCGTTGGGATTGGTCTTAAAATGCTTGGTCAGACAAAAAAAGGTGTCGTTCGCCTTTTTTATATCTACATGCCAATGCAGTGAAGGAGAATATTCCCTTAAAAAGGCTTTTATTTTTTTTGATACAATGAGCCCCCCAAAAGTTAGAACTACTTCAGGCTGTAACATTTTAAACAATTCGTCCTTGTTGCCAGATTTCTCAATAGGTGCTATGATACTGTCTATATTGGGGAAAAATTTGGGGTGGAATAAATTGGAGGTACTTTCCGTAAATACTATAACCGATGGGTCATTCGCCAGTATTTCCAAATATTGCCGCTCCACTGCATTAGGTGGATTTACACCAACCAAAATCATTTTTCGAGAGGCGTTTTGCCATGCTTTATGGCAATCCTGCCATTCCTCTTCACTACTTTGTTTCTTTACATGTGTGAAATTAACTTCTGGTAAAGGAGCAGTCGAGTCAACCGTCTGATATAAAGGCTCTTCAAAAGGTATGTTTATATGTACAGGCGTAGAATAGGAAAAGGCTATATCCAAAGCCTTGTCAAGTTCTGAATCATTATACTTCTGTACCTGTGCCTGGGTTCGATCAACGCTATTATGTACCAATTGGCCTGGATCGTATTTCCGTATTTTATCGGTTGCGTGACTTACATCCTGCATAAGGTTTGCAGAATAACCAATATGGTTGATAAAAACATTTCCTTGCCTAATGGTTTGTCCGTCCCCAATATCCACCTTATAGAGCGGCCTGTCCGCAGAAAGAACAATTATGGGAATATCACTATAAAAAGCTTCGGCAATTGCGGGATAATAGTTTAATAATGCGCTACCTGAGGTGCACAAAACAATTGTAGGCTCCCTGAGCTGTTGAGCTATACCCAAGGCAAAAAATGCTGCACATCGCTCGTCCACGATACTAAAGCACTTAAAAAAAGGGTCTTCCGAAAAACTTATCGTCAAGGGCGCATTTCTTGACCCTGGAGAAATAATTATATTTCTTATGCCCCTTGCTTTGCAATGATAGACAACAGACTGTGCTGAAGGAATACTGGAATATTTCATTACTGCAAAAATACAACGCAGCTAATTCTAAAACCAATTGAATTTCTCTTTTTAGCCTACTTTAAAACTATATTCAACATGGTACTACTTTTATCTATTGTCTCCTGCCATTCCTTTTCTGGGACCGACCCACTGGTTATACCTCCGCCCACATAAATCTTTACTTTATTTCCCAAAATTTGCATGCATCGCAAATTCACGTATAATGAGGTTTTGTTCTTAATAGTCCTGTAAGCCCTATTTTCCTGATTTTTCCTAGTCGATGGCCTGCTTATTTCTTCCTTAAAATTTAATTCACCCAAATATCCGGTATAGTACTGTCTGTCATAATTCTCATTATTTAGGATAAACTCCTTGGCCTCCGTTTTTGGTACCCCACAAACGGCCGGGGTTGGATGTAGCGCGTTTATAATTTCTTCCAGACCTGATGAATTCATCTTGCCCGATACCGATGTTTTTATATGCCAAAGATTTCCTGCCTTAGCGGATATGGCTTCCGATACCAAAAGGGAAGAAACCTTATTCTCCAAGGAATCGCAGATGAATTGGGTTACCATATCTTGTTCCACCAACTCCTTATCTTGCCAATTGGGAACTTCTTCGCCATTATATAATTGAGTTCCCGCCAAGGACATGGTTTTGAATTGATCGTTCCTAGTTTCCAAAAATATTTCAGGGGTGGCTCCCAGCCACAGACCAACTTTAGGATGAAACCAGATGTAACAAAAAGCAGTTGTATATTGATGCAACAATTCCCTGAACAAATCAAAAGGTGACTTGGATATTTCCAATTCAATACTTCTGGAAAGAACTACTTTGTCAATTTTACCAGATTCAATTTTACATATCGCCTTATTAATTAATTCGAGATAAAAATCTTTATCACAGTCCTGATCTGGAAGAGGGATTATTGGGTTTTCAGAATACTTTGGATTCGATTCAAAAGCTTCAACGAAAGTCTCTTCGTTCTTAATTAAAACTGTAGGGCTTTGCGAATCGAACGGGGCAAAAACAAAACCACTTTCGGAATAGTCGTTCACATAATGCAATTCCTGGTCCCTTTGAAAAATAACCTTTACTTCAACCTCATTGGGCTTCCTATAAGCAACAAAGGGAAGACGACTATTGAACTGTTTACTAATTTGATCCAAAAAACTTAAAGACATACTATTTTCTAGGTAATGATATCGTAGATAATTTACAAATTGAAATTAAATTTCCTTCTGCATCCGTTACCTTAATATCCCAAATTTGCGTTGTACGCCCCTTATGTAGAACAACCGCCTTTGCAAAAACCTCACCTGCACGAATACTCTTGACATGATTGGCTGATATTTCCAATCCCCGAACAAAAAACTCCTTGGTGTCCAAAAAAATAAAACAGGCAGCACTTCCTACGCTTTCTGCTAGAGCCACAGTTGCTCCCCCATGCAAAACACCGTCCGGTTGGTGAACTTTAGGGCCAACGGGCATTTTGGCGAGCAAAAAATTTTCTCCCACATCAATATACTCTATCTCCAAGGTTTCCGCCAAAGTTCCCTTGCTGGACTCATTACAAATTCTGAGTATTTTTTCTTTGTATTCGTTCATGAATTAATTTTTCGTAAAATTAAGCATTAGAAATACAACTATTGTGTTACTTTATCCCTTATCTAAAATTTATGGAATCCCAAGAAAAGCATGTTTCGTATACGACTACCAATACTTATAGCACCTTGAATACGCTTACCAAGAACACCAAGAATGTCTGGATTATTTTTCATGGTATGGGATTTTTAAGCAAATACTTTCTTAAGTATTTTAACGGATTACCCAGTGAAGAAAACTATATTATAGCTCCACAGGCACCATCAAAATACTATTTGAACAAAGATTTTAAGCATGTTGGTGCCAGTTGGCTTACAAAAGTGGATAGGATTAGGGAAACGGAAAACGTACTGAGTTATATGGATAATCTGTATGCTTTGGAAAAAATCCCGGACCATTGCCAACTTATTATACTGGGATTTTCCCAAGGGGTATCAATCGCTACACGTTGGGTTGCGAATAGTAAAATCAGCTTTGACCAGTTGATAATATATGCAGGGGGAATTCCCGAAGAACTTACTCCCGAAGATTTTAAATTTTCAGAATCCAAAAATGCCAAGATAAAATTAGTAATTGGCAATAAGGACGAATTTATTACAGAAGCCCGACTGAAAAAGGAGCAAGAAAAAGTTGATAGCCTATTTTTTGGAAGAGCCCAATTAATTAAATTTGAAGGTGGACATGAAATTAAAAAAGAAATTCTAAACAACCTGATCAGATGAGAGTTCCTACCCCAACTCTGGAAAACGAATTTATAAAACTAACCCCATTAACTCTAAGTAATTACCATTTATTGTTGCCTATTGCCGGTCAAGAAAAGCTTGTTCAATACTCCCCTTCGGATATTGAATCTGCCGAAGCTTTAAAAAATTACGTAGAACAGGCTCTGGAGAAGGAAATGGATTGTTCTGCCATGCCCTTTATAATCTATGACAAAAAAACCTCAAGATACGCCGGGAGCACCCGATTTATGAACATTGACTACAAAAACAAAGTTCTTGAAATAGGCTCCACATGGATTGGGCGGGAATTTCAGGGTACGGGTCTAAATGGACAGGTAAAATTATTAATGCTCAATTACATATTTCATGAAATGCTTTTCGAAAAGGTTGAATTTAGAATTGATGAACGCAATATTCGTTCCCGTAAGGCAGTAGAAAAACTAGGTGCAAAATTAGAAGGTGTTTTACGTAAAAATGTTTACCTATTGGATGGATTCAAAAGAAATACCTGCTGCTACGGTATATTAAAGGAAGATTGGAGCGGATAAGGAGATTTAGCAACCGAGTTAATTGAACCATATTTATTTTTTGGTAACATCACAATTAAGAAAAAATTAAAAGTATTTTATCGTAAATTTATTCCCTCCCTTCTATAATAAAGAAGCTATTTAACTCCAAAGCTATTTAAGTGTAATGAAGAATTAGCGACTACCCTCCTAGCCAATTCATATCAGTTTAAATCTAGTTTTATGAACAATGGATTAAAACAATATGGATACTATTACGAAACTTTAAGGGAAAATAGCCTTTTCGGCGACCTTCACAACGACTCCCTTAAATCTCTCCTTGAAATTTCCAACAACCAGTTATGGCCAAAAAAAACATGTGTTCTGGACACAGACCATACATTGCATAAGTTTTACATTTTAATTTCTGGAAAGATAAAAGAGTACAATTATGAAAATGGCATTAATAGGGAGCTCATTCATTCCATATTGACAAAAAATGATTTTTTTAATGTATGTACCTTAATGAATGGTCATGCCAGCAGACTTTACTACGAAGTGTTGTCCTCGGCTGAACTGATTTGTATTCCCATGGATCAAATGCGCCTATGGATAAAGGAAAATCCTAAAATTATTGGGCCAATAATGAACTATCTGGTTAGAAAGACCGAGAAATTGGAGGACAAAGTATTCGACCTTTGTTCTATGGATACTTCCACCCGCCTGGCAAAATTATTGATCGAACATCTAAACAAGGAGACCAATAAAATTGAATTGATCAATGGGCTTACCAATAATATCCTTGCAGGTTTAATTGGTACTACAAGAGCCGTGCTTAATCGGCACCTCCAAGAATTTAAGGAAATTGGCATACTGAGAATTGATGGCGGAAATATAGAAATAATCGACTTGCCTCTTTTGTTACAAAAACGTCAATCCATTCCCAAACAGCCACATTCATAAAAAACTGCTTCTCCCAGGTTATCACAAAGCTTTGTTAAAAGTCCTTGCCTGCTACCTAGGTAGCAGGCAAGGACTTTTGGATAAAGTAAATTTAGCTTACAACTCTAAAATCTAATAATCATGAAGAAATCACTAATTGAAGTCGGTATTTTATGCTTTACGCTTGTTGGGTATTCCCAAGATCCAGTTAAGGCAGTTAAGCTGGAAGGAGTAACCATCTCTCCTATTTTGAACCATTCCTATCGCAATGTGGTATATGTGGAAGCCACTCCTGATTTTGTCAAAAACTTACAGACTGAAGCAGCAGTCTATGATATCCGTAAAGACCCGGAATACTATAAAAGCCAATCTCCTTACGTAGTTTATTTCGCCCAAACCAATGGAAGTATTATAGCTACTTATGACCCGAATGGCAGAGTTATATCTACTTTGGAGAGGTTTAAAGATGTAACACCTCCCCAGCCTGTTCGAAATAGCGTTTATGTAAAATACCCTAATTGGACAATGGATAAAAATCGCTATATGGTTACTTACTATAAAGGCAAAAGGCCGATCAAAATTTATCAATTAAAACTAAGGAATGGTAATGTAAAAAAGAAACTGAAAGTTGATGCTGATGGCAAGATTTTGTAAATTGGTCTTTACCACTTATCTAGGATTCCGTTTATGCTTTTATATAGAAATACCGGCCACCTTCGTGTTATAATTCCGATCGGTATATACATTTTGTCTACGATTCAACATACTGTTGTTTCCTAAATTATTGTCTAATACTTGGGTTACTTTCCTTTTATCATTAAATTTAAGGGATGTTACCCATGTATTTGCTTAAATTCTAGTAAAACCACCACCACTTTAGCAGGAATATGTTCTTGATAAAGAGAGGATAATGTGGCATAACTACTATTTCCAATGGCCTAAATCCAGGATTGAATCATTGTTATTCTTTGTAAACTATAACACCGTTGTGTAGTTAAACTAACTTCACAATTAAAATTTGGTCAAATGGTGAAGGTCAAGTGGATTTATTTTAATTAAAATCGTAATACTATCAACAAATGAACAGTTTCCTTTGTTAATTACTTTAATGCATAGGGGTTTCATCTTTTTATAACACTTGCTATATTAGCAACACTTTGGAAAAAGCCCTAGAACATGTCAGATAACGCCCAATATACAGAAGATAACATTCGCTCATTAGACTGGAAGGAACATATCCGGATGCGTCCGGGAATGTACATTGGCAAATTGGGTGATGGATCCTCTGCAGATGACGGAATTTATATCCTCCTAAAAGAGGTAATAGATAACTGTATTGATGAATTTGTAATGGGAGCTGGCAAGACCATAGATATCGCTATTAAAGATAATGTGGTTAATGTACGGGATTATGGCCGTGGAATACCTTTGGGAAAAGTAGTGGACGTCGTATCCAAGATGAACACTGGCGGTAAATACGATTCAAGAGCTTTTAAAAAATCGGTAGGTTTAAATGGGGTTGGTACAAAAGCCGTAAACGCCTTATCCAGCTTTTTCAAAGTACAGTCCTCAAGGGACAATATGTTAAAAACCGCTGAATTCCAACAGGGGAACCTTGTTGCAGAAGTAGGCCCGGAAGATACCTCAAAGCGAAAAGGAACCAAAGTATCCTTTACCCCTGACGAAATAATCTTTAAAAAATACAAGTACAGAAACGAGTATGTGGAACGCATGCTCAAAAACTATGTTTATCTTAATCCGGGACTGACCATTATCTTCAATGGGGAGAAATTTTTCTCTGAAAATGGACTTAAGGATTTATTGGAAGACAATAATAGTCTGGACGATATGACCTACCCTATAATCCATTTGAAGGGCAACGATATCGAAATTGCCATTACCCACAGTAAAACGCAATACAGCGAAGAATACCATTCATTTGTAAACGGTCAGAATACAACACAAGGTGGAACACATCAAACGGCATTTAGGGAGGCCATAGTAAAGACGATAAGGGATTTTTACGGTAAAAATTATGACCCATCAGATATAAGAAAATCCATTATTTCTGCTATTGCCATAAAGGTGATGGAACCCGTTTTTGAGAGTCAGACCAAAACTAAATTGGGGTCAACGGATATGGGTGGCGATTTACCAACGGTGCGAACCTATATCAACGATTTTGTCGGTACCCAACTCAATAACTACCTTCATAAGAATCCTGACACTGCAGAGAAGCTTCAGCGCAAAATAATGCAGGCAGAGCGGGAGCGAAAGGAACTGTCCGGTATTCGAAAACTAGCAAAGGACAGGGCAAAAAAAGCCAATCTGCACAACAAAAAACTAAGGGATTGTAGAGTTCATTTGGCAGATTCAAAAAATGACCGCTGCTTGGAAAGCACTTTGTTTATAACTGAGGGAGATTCAGCTTCCGGATCTATCACAAAATCGCGCGACGTTAACACCCAAGCCGTTTTTAGTTTAAGGGGGAAACCTTTGAACTCTTACGGCATGTCCAAAAAAATTGTTTACGAAAACGAGGAGTTCAACCTGCTACAGGCCGCATTGAACATTGAGGAATCCATGGAGGATTTAAGATATAACAAAATCGTAATAGCAACGGATGCGGATGTTGACGGAATGCACATTAGGCTATTATTGATTACTTTCTTTCTTCAATTTTTCCCTGAGCTTATTAAGGAAAATCACTTATATATACTACAGACTCCATTGTTTAGGGTCCGAAATAAAAAAGACACCTATTACTGCTACAGTCATGAGGAAAAACTACAGGCCATAGAGAAGTTAACAGGAAAGCCCGAATTGACGAGATTCAAAGGTTTGGGCGAAATATCACCCGATGAATTTCAACATTTTATTGGTGAAGACATCAGATTGGAGCCGGTGATGTTGGACAAATCGATGCCTATAGAAACCATGTTGGAGTTCTATATGGGAAAAAACACCCCTGACCGGCAAGAATTTATTATTAACAACCTCAAGGTAGAGGTTGACTTAGTTGAAGAAAACCAATTATAAACCTGTCTGCCGGCAGGCAGGCCAAACTAATACGAATCTTTCTTTATGGAAGAGAATGAAGAACTGAACGAAGTGCCACAAGAAAATCAAGAAGAATCCAATGATGCCCTTACGAAAGTAACGGGCATGTATAAAGACTGGTTTTTAGATTATGCTTCCTATGTAATTTTAGAACGTGCTGTACCCGCAATCGAGGACGGATTTAAACCTGTTCAGCGAAGGATCATGCATGCACTAAAAGAGTTGGACGATGGTAGATATAACAAAGTAGCCAATGTTGTGGGCCACACCATGCAATACCACCCACATGGTGATGCCAGTATTGCAGATGCGATGGTGCAAATAGGCCAAAAAGATCTTTTAATAGACACCCAAGGTAACTGGGGGAACATTTTAACTGGGGACAGTGCAGCAGCTTCCCGTTACATAGAAGCCAGATTGACCAAGTTTGCCCTGGAAGTGGTCTTTAGTCCAAAAATCACTGAATGGCAGCAATCTTATGACGGCAGAAAAAAGGAACCTGTAAATCTACCTGTTAAATTCCCTCTCCTGCTGGCACAAGGTGCGGAGGGTATTGCTGTGGGACTCTCTACAAAAGTGCTTCCGCATAATTTCATAGAGCTTATAGAAGCCTCTATAAAACATCTGAAAGGACAGCGATTTACGATTTATCCCGACTTTCCAACTTCAGGGATTATAGATGTAAGCAATTACAACGACGGATTAAGAGGTGGAAAAATAAGAGTACGGGCCAAAATACAGCAGTTGGATAAAAACACCCTGGTGATCAAGGAGATACCTTATGGAACCAATACATCTTCTTTAATAGACTCGATCTTAAAAGCAAATGAAAAGGGGAAAATAAAAATCAAAAAAATAGAGGATAACACGGCCGCGGAGGTCGAAATTTTAGTGCATTTACCATCAGGCCTTTCGCCAGACAAGACTATAGACGCCCTTTACGCCTTTACCTCCTGTGAATCCTCCATATCTCCTTTAGGCTGTATTATCGAGGACAATAAACCGTTATTTATTGGGGTTACGGAAATGCTGCAACGTTCCACGGATTACACCGTGGAATTGCTCAAGGCAGAGTTGGAAATACAACTTGGAGAGCTGGAAGAGCAATGGCATTTTGCCTCCCTTGAGCGTATTTTTATTGAAAATAGAATCTATAGGGACATTGAAGAGGAAGAAACTTGGGAGGGTGTCATAGCAGCTATAGACCGGGGTCTTGCACCATTCACCAAACACCTAAAGAGGAAAGTTACCGAAGATGATATTGTTAGGCTTACGGAAATAAGGATCAAAAGAATCTCTAAATTTGATTTGGACAAGGCGCAACAGTATTTGGACAGTTTGGAGGATAAGATTGCTGAAGTAAAACATCATTTGGCAAACCTTATCGAATTTGCTATCAACTACTTCAAATCATTAAAGGAGAAATACGGAAAGGGCCGGGAACGAAAATCGGAAATCCGGGTATTTGACGATATCGAAGCAACTAAAGTAGTTATTAGAAACACTAAACTATATGTAAATCGGGAGGAAGGCTTTGTTGGAACTTCCTTGAAACGGGACGAATATGTAACGGATTGCAGCGACATAGATGATATTATTGTTTTTACCCAAGACGGCAAAATGATGATTGCCAAAGTGGATTCGAAGATATTCGTAGGCAAAAACATTATTCATGTAGCAGTCTTCAAGAAAAAGGACAAACGAACCATCTACAATATGATTTACAAGGATGGCAAGGGTGGACCTAGTTATATTAAGAGATTCCATGTTACGGGAGTTACCAGAGACAAACCTTACGACCTCTCTGCCGGGAAGCCACAATCCGAAGTATTGTATTTTTCTGCCAACCCCAATGGGGAGGCGGAAGTTATTACCGTTCTATTGAGGCAGGTAGGAAGTATTAAAAAATTAAAGTGGGATATTGATTTCGCAGACGTATTGATCAAAGGCAGGGCCTCAAAAGGCAACATTGTTACCAAATACTCCGTGAAACGAATTGAATTAAAGGAAAAAGGAGTTTCTACCCTTAAACCTAGAAAAATATGGTTCGATGAAATTGTCCGTAGATTGAATGTAGATGGTAGAGGGGAACTATTAGGAGAATTTAAGGGCGATGATATGCTGTTGGTGGTCACACAAAAAGGATTGGCCAAAACATTCATCCCCAACCTATCCACCCATTTTGATGATGATATGGTGGTTTTGGAAAAGTGGAATCCCAACAAACCCTTATCGGCAATTTACTACGAAGGGGAGAAGGACCGTTATTACGTAAAGCGCTTTTTAATCGAGAACGAAAACAAAGAGGAACTTTTTATTTCAGAACATCCAAAATCGTTCTTAGAACTGGCTTCCACAGACTGGAGACCAGTGGTTGAAATTGAATTTACAAAGCCAAGGGGTAAAGATGTAAAGCCTAATCAAATCGTTGATTTGGAGGGATTTATATCCATTAAGGGGATAAAAGCTTTAGGCAATCAGCTTACTTCGGATAAGGTGAAAAATATAAATTCCCTGGACCCACTCCCTTATGAGGAGCCTAAGGAAAGCGAAACAAACGAAATAGAGGTGGTAGATGAAGAAAATGTAGTATCAACGGATAAACCTAATTCCGATGGGTCCAAGACTATTGAAGAAGAACCCAATAAACTAAAGAATTCATCACAAGACGACGACGAAACACAGACAACGCTTTTTTAAATACCTTTTAAAATATTATTCCATATTGCGAATACATTGTTTTAGATTGTTATTTTCATTAATTAAAGGTTAATTGGGATAATTAATTGAGGATTCCTTTAGTAATGTCCTATATTTGCGAAAACGGATTTTTTTTATGGATTTTACCAACCCCCTGGTATATGGAGTACCCTGTTTTATTGCTTTTATCCTCTTAGAGCTTACCTATAGCAAGACACATGGCGATGATAAATTATATGACTGGAAAGATTTGGCGGCCAGTGGTTTTATGGGCGTTGGATCTGCCATTATTGCTCCTCTGATCAAGGTTGTATCCGCCATTGTAATATTCGAATTCACCTATGAATTATTCAACCCGGTTACAGACGGGATTAGAACCAACATTCTTGGATATACATCTTTTGGATATGCCTGGTATATTTGGCTTCTTTGTCAGTTAGCGGACGATTTTACCTACTACTGGTTTCACAGGGCAAATCATGAAGTCCGAATCTTATGGGCTGCCCACATAGTACATCATTCCTCAGACAACTTCAATTTGGGTACAGCGGTACGCAATGGATGGTTCACCATATTATATAAGCCCTTATTTTACATGTGGATGCCAGCAATTGGTTTTCCACCCGAGATGGTAGTGGTGTGCTTGGGAATAGAAGCCTTGTGGCAATTTCAACTGCATTCTGTTTATGTTCCCAAAATGGGATTCATTGAAAAAATCTTTAACACACATACCATGCATCAGGTACACCACGCACAAAATGTGGAATATTTGGACAAAAATCACGGTGGTTTTTTGAATATTTTTGACAAAATTTTTGGAACTTGGAAAGAGTTGGATGACGATATTGATGTTAAATACGGTGTAATTCACGCCCCAAACTCACACAATCCGGTAGTTATCCTAACACATGAATTCAAGGATATTTACCAAGATGTTAAGAAGTCGAAAAAACTTACCCATGCCTTGAAGTATATTTTCGGCCCTCCTGGATGGAGTCCGGATGGCAGCACACTTACGGTAAAACAGCAACAACGATTGTTTAGGGAGCAAAAGAACTCCAATCCCGAGATAGCCTTTAGCAGGCCCAATTAAAGATGGGCACTGTTTATAATCTTTTGTGCGCTATCTACACCTAAGGTTTTATATCCATTTCTTTTGGCAATTGAACCAAGAGTGTCACATTAATGGAAAACAGCCTCTGAAGACCCCTTTGGCTCCTCTATAACCTTATTATTTAAACGACAAAAGCCAACTTAAATAAGTTGGCTTTTGTCGTTATTGTTGAAATAGTTTTATTCTCCCATGGCTGCTGCTACTGCGGCAGACAACCTTTTGTAAGTACCATTCTGTAATCGTTCGCGAATAACCGAGAAAGCCTCCAAGGTTTCTGAAACGTCCTTTAAGGTATGTGTAGCTGTAGGTATCATTCTTAACAGAATCAGTCCCTTAGGAATTACAGGATATACTACAATAGAACAGAATATTCCAAAATTCTCCCTTAAATCCTTTACCAATGCCATGGCTTCCGGAATACTGCCATTAAGATAAACAGGCGTTACACAACTAGTGGTAGTACCTATATCAAAGCCTCTTTCCTTAAGCCCATTTTGCAATGCATTCACGTTTTCCCAAAGTTTGGCCTTAAGCTCTGGTTGGGTGCGTAGCATATCCAACCTCTTTAAAGCTCCCTTTACATAAATCATTGGCAATGATTTTGCGAACATTTGGGAACGCAAGTTATATTTTAGATAATCTATAATCTCTTTATCCGCTGCCAAAAAGGCCCCGATACCTGCCATAGATTTTGCAAAGGTTGCAAAATAAACATCTATATCATCCTGTATTCCCTGCTCCTCACCTGCCCCGGCCCCGGTTTCACCCAAAGTCCCAAAGCCATGTGCATCATCAACAAACAATCTGAAATTATACTTCTTCTTTAGGGCAACAATTTCCTTTAATTTGCCCTGTTCACCACGCATTCCAAAAACACCTTCGGATATCACCAATATACCCCCTCCGGTCTGATCGGCCATCTTAACAGCACGATCCAAATTTTTCTCAAGACTTTCAATATCGTTATGCTTAAAGGTAAAACGCTTACCCATATGTAATCGCACCCCATCTATAATACAGGCATGTGCATCCACATCATATACGATAATATCATCTTTGGAAACCAAAGCATCAATGGCAGAAACCATTCCTTGGTATCCAAAGTTCAACAAATAAGCAGATTCTTTTTTAACAAAAGTAGCAAGTTCCTGCTCCAACTGTTCGTGAAAATCTGTATGGCCACTCATCATTCTAGCTCCCATAGGAAAAGCAGCACCGTACTCCAAAGCTGCTTCACCATCTACCTTTTTTACTTCCGGCAAATTAGCCAATCCCAAGTAATCATTAATACTCCAAGTGATTACTTCCTTTCCCTGAAACTTCATCCTATTGGATATAGGGCCCTCTAATTTTGGAAATACAAAATATCCCTCTGCCTGGGAAGCCCATTTTCCTAAAGGACCTTTATTTTCGATAATTCTGTCAAATAAATCTCTCATCTAGCCTACATTGATTATTACTGCAAAAGTATATATTTTTAATATGCATATGCAACTTATTTAATACATAAAAAGCAACGACTTATGAACCGCTGCTTTTAATATCATAGGTTTTACATACTTCCTACTTTAGGAATTCTATTTTTTGTGGCTCTTCAACATTCTTGCTGTCAAAGAAACCTTGATCGGCCATCCATTGATCACTGTATATCTTGCTCATATACCTAGATCCATGATCGGGAAAAATAACTACCACATTACTATATTCATTAAACTCCCCCATTTCTTCCAATTGCCTAACCGCTTGCATTACCGCACCGCTAGTGTAACCAACAAAAAGTCCCTCGGTTCTGGATATCTCCCTAGCCATATGGGCGCTTTCTTCATCGGTAACCTTAATAAACTCATCTATAACATCGAAGTTGGTGGCAGTAGGTATCAGATTTTTACCCAAGCCTTCAATTCTGTATGGATAAATCTCCTTAGTATCAAACTCTCCGGTCTCATGGTACTTTTTAAGAACGGAGCCATAAGCATCCACTCCTATTACACGAATATTCGGATTTTGCTCCTTCAGATACTTCGCCGTACCTGAAATAGTACCTCCTGTACCACTACAGGCAACCAAATGGGTAATATGTCCATTGGTCTGTTTCCAAATTTCCGGTCCAGTACTTTTGTAATGGGCTTCGGAATTTAAATCATTAAAATATTGATTGATATATATGGATCCCTCCGTTTCCTCGTGCAATCTTTTGGCCACTTCATAATAGGACCTGGGATCATCGGCACTTACGTGCGCTGGACAAACATATACTTTGGCCCCCATAGACCTTAACATGTCTATTTTATCTTTGGAAGATTTTGAACTTACTGCCAAAATGCAATCATAACCTTTTATAATACTGATCATGGCGATGCTAAAACCTGTATTTCCCGAGGTAGTCTCTATAATGGTACTCCCCTTCTTTAATAAACCCTTGCGCTCCGCCTCTTCAATAATATAAAGGGCTATACGGTCTTTGGAAGAATGTCCTGGATTAAAGCCTTCAACCTTGGCGTAAAAATTGCCTTCAAGGTTGGCAGCTATTTTATTTAGTTTGATTAATGGGGTGTTTCCTACAAGTTCTAGGAGGTTGTTACAAGCGTTTATCTTTTGTTCCATAAACAATTTCTAGGTTTAGAACATATTGACATTATTGATTTATGCCAATATTGATAGGACAAAATTAGTCTTTTTTTTGGATTAACGAATTTTATGCTCCAAATCTAACAAAAATGCATATTCCTTGGCCACCTCTTTTAAGGACTCAAAACGCCCTGAAGCACCGCCATGGCCCGCATCCATATTAATATTGAATAGCAGCAAATTATTGTCCGTTTTATACTCTCTAAGTTTGGCGACCCATTTTGCCGGTTCAAAGTATTGCACTTGGGAATCATGCAATCCAGTTATAACCAAAATATTGGGTTGTATTTGCTGAGATACATTGTCGTATGGCGAATATGATTTCATATAATCATAATATACCTTTTCATTAGGATTGCCCCATTCATCGTACTCTCCGGTAGTTAAGGGGATGGTGTCGTCCAACATGGTGGTCAGCACATCCACAAAAGGAACGGCAGCAATAATACCGTTATATATTTCTGGGCATAGGTTAATTATAGCACCCATCAAAAGTCCCCCTGCGGAACCGCCGGATGCGTAAAGGTGTTCGGGACTTGTATAATTCCTTTCAATTAGAAATTTGGAACAATCAATAAAATCCGTAAATGTATTTATCTTCCTAAGCAATCTACCTTCTTCGTACCAAGCGCGTCCCAGGTATTCTCCCCCTCTGACATGGGCTATGGCATAAATAAAACCTCTGTCCAACAGACTCAGGCGTACTGTAGAAAAGTATGGATCTATGGTGTGACCATAAGACCCGTAGGCGTATTGTAACAACGGACTGGAACCGTCCAACCTGGTGTTCTTGTGATAGACCAGGGATATCGGGACTTTTTTACCATCTTTGGCGGTAGCCCAGATTCGTTCGGAAATATAGTTCTCCTTTTTAAAATTTCCTCCCAAAACCTCTTGTTCCTTTTTTATAACCTTCTCCTGAGTCCTCATGTTAAAATCAATGATGGAACTAGGAGTGGTCATGGAGTTATATCCATATCTAAGGACCTGTGTATCAAAATCTGGATTGGTGCCCACATAGGCCGTGTAGGTTTCATTGTCAAAGGGCAAATAATAGCTTTCACCGGTATCCCATCGCACAATTTTCAACTGATTTAGGCCATTTTCACGCTCGGACAAGACATAGTAATCATTAAACATTTCAATATCCTCAAGCAACACTTCTTCCCTATGTGGAATAAAGTCAACCCAGTTTTCGGATCCCGTTTTATCTTCAGGGGTCGTCATCAATTTAAAATTGGTTGCCCCGTCCATATTGGTCAGGATATAAAAATTGTCTTCGTAATGGGATAATGAATACTCCTGCCCTCTTACCCTTTTTGAAAAAACATGAAATTTCCCATTGGGGTCATCTGCCCTCAGTATTTGAAATTCAGATGTTAATGTACTGGAAGAACCAATAACAATAAATTCTTTGGATTTGGTTTTATAAACAAAGGTTGTAAAAGTTTCGTCCTCCTCATGGAAAACCAGTTCATCCTCTTTGGGAGATGTCCCCAAAATGTGTTTATAAATATTATTGGACCTTAAAGTCTTCGGATCCTTTTTAGTGTAAAATATGGTCTTATTGTCATTGGCCCAAACAGCACTTCCCGTTGTGTTCTCTATTTTGTCCGGATATACCTCCTTAGTGCGTAAATTCTTTATCTGAAGTGTATATTGCCTTCGTGAAACCGTATCCACCCCAAAGGCCGCAAGTTCGTTGTTGGGACTAATGGACAGCCCCCCCAAATTAAAATAGTCGAACCCTTCTGCCAAAATATTGCAGTTGAACATTATTTCCTCCGCAGCATCCTCCTTTTCAAACCTTCTCGCAAAAATTGGATATTCCTTTCCCACTTCATAACGCGTAGCATACCAATATCCATTATACTTATAGGGTACCGAAGAATCATCTTCCTTGATTCTGGATTTCATCTCGTGAAACAAGCTGTCCTTTAAGTCATTGGTGTGGGCTGTCAAGGCCTCGTAGTATGCATTTTCCTGTTCCAAAAAAGAAATTACCTCTGGATTTTCCCTTTCGTTCAACCAATAGTAATTGTCTATCCTAACATCATTGTGCTTTATTAATTGTTTCTCAATTTTTTTTGCACTTGGTGCTTTCAATTCCCGCTGCATGAGTTTAGATATTTTTAATAAGAATTCGCAAAAATAATATTTATATGCCACCGACCTGATTAATTATGTGCTTTATCCACAATAAAATCCTTAACCACTAAAAACAACTATATTTATAACGTTCACCTATTTTTTTTATGAATCCCAAGCATTTTAGTAATTTTGGGGGGTAGAACTATTTAAATCTATAATTATGTTTGGAGATATGATGGGCATGTTGGGGAAATTGAAAGAAACCCAGGAAAAAGTAAAAGCTACCAAAGAGAGAATGAATACAGTAATTCTAGATGAGCAATCTCCTGACGGTTTACTAAAAGTAAGTATTACTGCCAACAGGACCATAAAGTCCATTAACATAGATGATAGCCTATTAGGTGACAAGGAACAATTGGAAGATTTTCTGATCCTCACCGTGAACAAGGCTATTGAAAAAGCCACAACTATAAACGAAAACGAATTGGCTGCTGTTGCCAAGGAAGGCATGCCCAATATTCCGGGAATGGATTCGTTTTTGAAATAAATTTCAGTAAGTTTAGCACAGTCATTAAATCAAAACTGTTATTAATGAAGAATTTTTTCATATTACTCTTGTTACCATTTCTTGTTCATGCACAAAACAACGGTGTCGATACCCAAGAAACCGACTGGCTAACCGATTATAACAGTGCGCAAATAATGGCAAAGAAAACCAACTCCAACATCCTGATGTATTTTACTGGAAGTGATTGGTGCTCTCCATGTAAGGCCTTAAAGAAAGATTTGTTCGAGACCGAGCAATTTAAGGAAGTGGCAAAGGACTATGTACTTCTATATGTTGATCTTCCCCGAAAAAAAGAACGCCTTACTCCAGATGAAATGAAACAAAACAAGGAATTGTTATCACAGTGGAACAAAAAAGGCATTTTTCCACTTATAAGTTTGGTCAGTACTGAAGAAAAAGAGGTAGCCTCACTTTCGGGTTACGGCACTAAAGGAGATGTGGAAAAGTACATGGACTTTCTTAGGCGGAACAGAAAAATGTGATTTTGACCCCAACCAGTCTTTTTATTTTTTGCCAACCTATATTTATTCGGGCATACTAAATGCTTAATCCAAACTGGCACAAGCTCCTTATTCCCTATAGAAAAAGTCGAAATTTATTTTAGAAATCATTATAATTGTAGAGGCATGTGTTTTTTGCCATCTAACTTATTTATCCATTACAAACTTCACACTTATTATGACGGAAAATTATTTTAAAACCTATCCAGATAAAAATGGTTTTTTTAAAGAGTACGGTGGTGCCTTTATACCTCCCGTTCTTGAAGCGGAAATGAAAAAAATTACAGACGCTTATTATTCCATCAGCAAATCGCATAATTTTATTTCGGAACTTCGTAGCATTCGCAAACACTACCAAGGAAGGCCAACGCCTGTTTATTATTGCAACAGGCTGTCCGAAAAATACGGAGGAAGAATATATCTTAAGCGAGAAGATCTTAATCATACAGGAGCCCATAAACTAAACCATTGTATGGGAGAGGCGCTTTTAGCGAAACACTTGGGTAAAAAGAAATTAATTGCAGAAACTGGAGCCGGACAGCACGGTGTGGCATTGGCTACCGCAGCGGCCTATTTTGGATTGGAATGCGAAATCCATATGGGAGAAGTGGATATTGCCAAAGAACATCCCAATGTGGTCAGGATGAAAATCCTTGGCGCAAAAGTAGTACCGGTTTCCCATGGCCTAAAAACCTTGAAAGAGGCTGTGGATTCAGCCTTTGAAGCTTATTTAAAAGACCCCATAACAACAATTTATTGCATTGGCTCTGTAGTAGGGCCACACCCATTTCCCATGATGGTCCGTGATTTTCAACGTGTCGTGGGTATTGAAGCCAAGGAACAGTTTTTGGAAATGACCGGAGAATTACCGGATAAGGTAGTAGCCTGTGTTGGAGGCGGTAGTAATGCCATGGGGATATTCTCCTCCTTTCTGGATGAACCTGAATGCACCTTATACGGCGTAGAACCTGGAGGTCGTTCCATGGAATACGGTGAACATGCCGCTACTATGACCTTTGGTACACCAGGTGTAATTCATGGATTTAAATGTTATATGCTAAAAGATGAAAAGGGCGAACCGGGAGCCGTACATTCTGTAGCCAGCGGTTTGGATTACCCTGGGGTGGGTCCTGAACACAGTATGCTGAAGGATCTTAAAAAAGTAACCTATGAAGTTGTTTCTGACCAGGAAACTATAGACGCCTTTTATGAATTAAGTCGCTTGGAAGGTATTATCCCTGCATTGGAAAGTGCCCACGCAGTAGCCTACGCCCTAAAATTGGCACAGCAAAATCCGCAGTCCTCCATTTTGGTCAATCTTAGTGGTAGGGGCGATAAGGACATTGATTATGTTGTAGATACCTTTGGACTACCCGAAGTTGAAAAATAATTTTCAAAAACTTAAACATAAGGGTGTTTAAAAGTTATTTTTCCGAGTTTTTTGGCACCCTTTTTTATACTTAAATCTCAACTTTAAAAATACCAACTCTTACCCCTTCGGAATTTGCCGGGCCGAATCTCCTACTTGGTCTACATTCCGCACTGTCTCCCAGGTGCATGTTAAGACCCCCGGCCCAAAGACATGACAATTTTTAGATAAAAAATTCACATTTTTTTTGTGTAACTTTAAAAAAAGTTGCCTAGGCCATGCTAGAAATAAAAAAGGAATCGGATACCTCATATATCTTTAGTCTGCAATCTGAAAGTGGACAAACGCTACTTACAAGCGTCCCTTTTAACAGTAGAGCGGATATTGATAATACAATTGCCAAACTCAAGATTCTTGTTGGCCAATCTTCTGTTTTTGAACGCAAGACAGATTATAATGGGAAATTTCTCTTTACCATGAAGAATAGTGAAGGAAAAACAATTGGAAATTCCATGCTTTATAGTTCCGAGGCCGGAATGGAAAATGGCATAAAAAATCTTAAAACCAGTATTTCCTTATTACCAGATGCCATTGGCCTATAATTTGGGTAGTATATTCAACAAATACTCGTGCATATCGTCGGTATAGTCCATATGGGTAACCATTCGCAATTTATTTTGTCCCATTCCAATAATTTGAATATTCATTTTTTTCAGCTTACCCAGAAAACGTTCAGTAGTAATCTGCTTTTCGTCCAATTCGAAAATAATAATATTCGTTTCCGTGGGCTCAACCTTTTTAATGTAAGGCAGTCCCGATAGTACCCTACTAATTTCCGCAGCCTTTGCGTGGTCTTCCGCCAATCGATCCAGGTGATTGTCCAAGGCATATATTCCTGCTGCAGCAAGATATCCAGCTTGTCGCATCCCCCCTCCAAGCACCTTCCTTACCCTTAGTGCTTTGTCTATATTCTCCTTGTCCCCTACCAAAACGGAACCTACTGGACACCCCAGTCCTTTACTCAAACAAACACTGATGGTATGGAACAACTCCCCATATTCCAGGGGGGATTCATTTTTGGCGATTAGGGCATTCCAGATACGCGCTCCATCCAAGTGATATTTTAAATGATGCTTGTCGCACACCTTTCTTATAGCCCTTAATTCTTCCAAATCCCAACAGGCTCCCCCACCCTTATTGGTTGTATTTTCTATGCAAACAAGAGAAGTTAACGGACTGTGATAAAAGTCTGGAGGGTTTATGGCTTCCTCAACTTGACCAGCTGTCATCATTCCCCTATGGCCATCTACCAATCTGCAGGATACACCACTATTAAAACTTACCCCTCCCCCTTCGTAATTATATACATGGGCGTACTTATCACAAATTAATTGATCCCCAGGTTGGGTATGCAATTTTATGGCCGTTTGGTTGGCCATGGTGCCACTGGGAAAAAACAAAGCCGCTTCCATACCAAACAATTTGGCTATCTTTTCTTCCAACCTATTGACCGAAGGATCGTTTTTAAAAACATCGTCCCCCACCTCGGCTGTCATCATAGCCTGCAACATTACAGAGGTAGGTTTTGTGACGGTATCACTAATAAGATTTATATGCATAAAGGTTGAAAATTATATAGAACAAATGAATCAAGATTAACATCCTTATTAAACTGGGTTCTTAATTTATGTAAACGTATTAAACATTTTTCAAGTAGCTATTTTTTTCCTCTCATTTAATGTGATTTGACAATAATACCATTCCATTTTTTAAGTATGGATAATTCTCTGGCTAAAAAAACATAAATCGCCCGTAAGTAACTAAAATAAAGTAACTTGAAAAAAATATGCCTATGAACCCGGACGTAAAAAAACCCATATTTTCTTCGTACATCAACAATACGGCACTTTTTGATGAAGTTTTCAACATCAATGGAACAGCTAAAAATGTTTATCAAAAATTGTTCGAACTGTACGGGAATCACTCCATTCAAGACTATGTGCAGTTGAACAACAAGGCCAAATCCTCATTTTTTAACCAGGGAATCACTTTTCAGGTCTATGACAAAAAGGAGACACAGGAAAAAATATTTCCATTTGATCTTTTTCCAAGAATCATAGATGAAGATGAATGGGAAATTATTGAAAGGGGTGCTATCCAGCGTAGTAAAGCATTGAACCTGTTTTTATGGGATATATATCACGATAAAAAAATTATCAAAGATGGCGTAGTTCCTTTAGACCTTATAAGTTCCTCCGCAAACTATTTACATCAAATGATCGGTGTTGACCCACCAGGGGGAATTTACAATCATATATCGGGAACAGATGTAATAAAACATTCAGATGGCAATTATTATGTATTGGAAGATAATATTAGGTGTCCATCAGGTGTAAGTTATGTTATTTGCAACCGCACCGCCTTAAAAAGAGCCCTTTTTGGAGTTTTCAACCATTACAAGACCCATACCGTAACCAACTACGCGGAAAACCTGCTGGATATCCTGGAAAGTGTAAAACCAAAAGGGGTAGATGTCCCAAATTGTGTAGTGATCACACCGGGGATGTACAATTCTGCATTCTACGAACATTCCTATTTGGCAAAAGCTATGGGTGTGGAATTGGTAGAAGGTAGGGATTTATTTGTTGAGAACGATTTTGTGTATATGAAAACCATTCGTGGACCCATTAAGGTTGATGTGATTTACCGAAGAGTGGATGACCAATTTTTGGATCCCCTGGAATTTAGGGCCGATTCCTCATTGGGAGTACCAGGTCTGTTCGCGGCCTACATCAAAGGGAATGTTTGCTTGGCAAATGCACCAGGGACCGGTGTTGCTGATGATAAGGCCATTTACACATATATGCCACAAATCATAAAATATTATTTGGATGAGACTCCTATTCTCAACAATGTACATACCTACCATTGTAGCAGGCCCGACGAACTTAAGTACGTTTTGGAACACATCCACGAACTAGTGATAAAGCCTGTAGACGAAGCCGGGGGTTATGGAATTTCCATAGGCAATAGACTTACCAAGGCCGAAATAAAAGTGGTCCAAGAGGAAATAAAGCAAAATCCCAGGAAATACATTGCCCAGCCAATTATGTCCTTATCTGTACATCCCACTTATATAGATGACAGCGAGTCTTTTGAACAACGTCATGTAGATTTAAGGACCTTTACTCTTTTGGGAAACAAAAAGGAGTTTGTTCTCAAAGGCGGATTGTCCAGAGTAGCACTGAAAAAAGGTAATCTAATTGTAAATTCCTCCCAAGGAGGAGGCTCAAAAGATACCTGGGTATTAAAAAAATAAAAAAAACTTATGTTAGCTAGAGTTGCCAATAACCTTTTTTGGATGGGGCGTTATATTGAACGTTCAGAACATGTTGCCAGATACCTTAACGTAAATTATTTTTCATCCTTGGACGCTCCCAACGAACTGTCCCAATCCAGACAATTTGTACTGCGTTCCCTAATGTTCTTTGTAGGGGAACCGCTTAACGATAACTCCGTTATTCTCAAGGAAGAAGATATTTTGTACAATATTGGGTTAAATGGTGATATGCCCTATTCCATTATCAACAACGTAAAATATGCTCGTGAGAATGCCAATAGTGCAAGAGACCTTATTTCTACCGAACTGTACGAATCTATTAACAAATTTTACCATTTCGTAATCAATTATTCCATAGAGGATTTCACAAAAAAAGGTCTATACGATTTTACGGTAAACATTACGGAGATGACCGCTATTTTAAGAGGAAAAATAAGGGGCACCCTGTTGCACGATGATGTATATGCCATTATTTTGATGGGTATAAATATTGAAAGAGCCACACAAGTAATCCGGATCATTAATGCCAAATACAATGATGCCGTAAAGGCAAAAGGTAGTTATGGGGACAAAATTAGCCATAGTTTTGAATGGACCACCTTACTTAAATGTGTGGAATCTTATGATATGATGCGCAGATATTATAAGAAGGCCCCTACAAGCATCTCCACTTTGGAATTTTTAATATTAAATCCGGATTGTCCAAGATCTGTTATCAACAGCATCAATCAGGTCCACAAGCATATTAAAGATTTGGATGAATCCAAAACTCCAGATAAAAATTCCACCGCCTTTTTAATAAGTAAGGTCAAAGGGGAATATGAATTTAAATACGCCGAGGAAATTGAAGAGGATATTCAAGGCTTCATTGAAAAAATTCTCAATAATCTGGTCCAGATCAGCCTTAAAATGGAAAATGAATTTTTTAACTATTGATTTTTAATCCATTGGCTTACATTTGTGCCAACAACTTATTTACAATGTCATTTGAATATTCCGTTACTTATAGCGCTGAAAATAAATATGAGAATCCGGTGGAAAATGCCTCATGGCAATTTTTGATAGTTCCTGAAGACAATGATACACAAGAATTGATCAGTGTAGATATCAAAAATTCAATGCAAGCCAGAAGTGAGTTTTCACAAAATGGTTATGGTTTTCAGACCATAAGGATAAACACCAAGGAACGCCTCCAAAAAATAAATTTCAGTGTTTCTTTTAAACTAAAAAAATTAAGTTTCAATCCCTTTGATCAAATTCCGCTATTTGATATTGTTAGTAATTACGAGCTTGTACAAAGTTTGACTTTCAAGGTTGATTTTGAACCCTTTTTACGCCAGACCAAATATACAGTCCTCCCAGAAGGCACTGAAAATTTGTTTCTTTTTGATAGCAGTATCAGTATTTTTGAAAATCTGCAAAAGCTAAATAATTGGGTCTATAATTTTATACACTTCAATGCCGGGGTTACCCATGTGAATACCGTGTTGGATGAAATTATAAAAAAACCGGAAGGTGTTTGCCAGGATTTCACCCATTTATTCTGTGCTTTGTCAAAAGCAAATAATATTCCCGCGCGCTATGTCTCGGGATACCTGCACCAAGGCAATGGTTACTTTGGCGACTCTCAAATGCATGCTTGGGCAGAGGCATACATTCCGCAAGTTGGCTGGATAGGCTTTGATCCTACCAACCATCTGTTGGTCAATGACAACCATATTAAAGTAGCCCATGGGAAGGACTATAATGATTGCTCTCCTTTAAAAGGCGTTGTATATTCCCAAGGTGCCAATGAAACCGTTCATTCCGTGGAAGTGCAGGCCGAACAATAAATATCATTTCATATTTGATACATAATCAAAAAAAAGAATCCTATTTTTGGCTGAAAATAATTAGCATATGATAACTACGGACCATTATAAGAGTCTCATTGATCGCCTTGGTGCGTTAAGGAGGTATCTTTGACATAGATGCCAAGCTTGTAGAAATAGAAAACGAGGAAGAAAAAACCTTGGCTCCGGATTTTTGGAACCATCCACAGGAAGCACAAGAGCAGATGAAATTAATTCAATCCAAGAAACAATGGGTCGATGATTTTAATAGTGCTCAAAGTTTAGCGGCCGATCTGGAGATTTTTTTAGAATTTCAGAAAGAGGGTGAAATGTCCGAGGCCGATGTTGAAAGTCATTACGACAAGGCCGTTGATGCCTTGGAAAAATTGGAATTCAAAAATATGCTCTCGGCCGAGGGAGATGAACTTACGGCCATAATTCAAATTACTGCTGGTGCCGGAGGCACGGAAAGCTGTGATTGGGCATCCATGTTAATGCGGATGTATATGATGTGGAGCGAAAAGAATCGCTACAAGATAAAAGAACTCAATTATCAGGAAGGGGACGTGGCAGGAATAAAAACGGTAACCTTGGAAATAGAGGGCGACTTTAGCTTTGGTTGGCTTAAGGGCGAGAACGGGGTGCATAGACTAGTACGTATTTCCCCTTTCGACAGTAATGCCAAGCGCCATACTTCTTTTGCTTCCGTTTATGTTTATCCATTGGTGGACGACAGTATAGAAATAGATATAAATCCGGCAGATGTGGAGATTACTACTGCCAGATCAAGTGGTGCCGGAGGGCAGAATGTAAATAAGGTGGAAACCAAAGTTCAACTGACCCACAAACCTTCCGGAATACAGATTTCTTGTTCAGATTCCAGATCGCAACACGACAATAGGGCTACAGCCCTAAAAATGCTTAAGTCCCAATTGTACGAAATAGAATTGCGCAAGAAAATGGAGGCCCGTCAGGAAATTGAGTCCTCAAAAATGAAAATAGAATGGGGTTCACAGATTAGAAATTATGTAATGCACCCATATAAGTTGGTGAAAGACGTGCGTACAGGTGAAGAAACAGGAAACGTTGATGCAGTAATGGACGGCAATATTGATCAATTCTTAAAAGCTTATCTAATGATGATGGGACAAAAGGAAGAAATCTAGTTAAACGTTGCTCTTGGAACATTATAAAAAATGTTATTGGACTTGGGTCCGGAAATTTCAGGTTTCTCGCCAATTTTATTCAGTTTTGAACACACTGAAACCCTGTAAATTTTAGCTATGCAACTTAAAACCAAACATTATGATTAAAATATATCACAATCCCAGATGTGGAAAATCGAGGGAAGGATTGGCCATTTTGGAAAATTCTGGAAAGGAATTTGAAATTATCAAATATCTGGAGGAAGTACCTACCAAAAAGGAACTTGAATCCATTTTAAAAATATTAGGCATTTCGCCTAAGGATTTGGTACGCACCAATGAAGCCATTTGGAAAGAAAAATATAAAGGAAAATCATTGACGGATGGCGAAATAGTGGCTGCCATGATAGAAAACCCCAAATTAATAGAACGCCCGATCGTAATCCAAAATAAACAAGGGGTTATAGGCCGCCCTCCCGAAAAAATAAAGGATCTTTTGAATTAGCATCTAAGTTAAAATGATTTGAAAAAGGAACATTTATTATTATATTAAATACTTCCCAAAGGATCAAAGCAATTGCGGCCGCATAACGGCACAATTCTTGAAATATTCAATTTAACAAACATTTAACCCTTCTCGGTTAAACCATCTATTAATTTTGGAATCCCATAAAGCAGTTGACATTATGAAAACGAACAAGAAATTATTTTTAAGTGTTTTATTGATCGTATTATCATTTCCCTTCTTAAGTGCCCAATACGGGTACGGTAATGGTTATGGAAATGGATATGGATACGGAGGATATGGTAGGCAACGCAACAGTATTCCGCAAGCACAGGAAACGCCCAAAGAGCCGGAAAAATTAACCGCTGCGCAAATTGTAGATCAAGAAATGCCAAGCATTACAGAAAAATTGGGATTAAACCCCTTTGAAGAAGCTGTTTTGAGTACCACCTTAAAAAAATACCTGCAGGAACGTATAGAATTGCAGATACTGGAGCTACCTGCGGACAAGATGAGGGAAAGTTATGAGAAAATAACCCTAAAGCAGGATGAAGAACTTAAGGCCGGACTACCGGCAGATAAATATGAAGCCTTTGTAGAACTTCAGAAGAACGGTTTTAAAAAGGTTAAGGAAAAAAAGAAGAAGAAAAAGAACAAATCCAAAACATAGCAAATGAAAAAACTACTCCCAGTTACACTACTATTATTCACTTTAATAGGTTATACACAGGGGGGGCAAAGCCCTCAAGAACCCGTTAAAATAACTGGGACAGTTTTGGACCAAGAGACAGATCAACCCCTGGAATACGCCACTTTGGTACTACAAAGTGTAAGAAATCCAGAAAAAGTAACTGGCGGTATCACAGATGCCTCGGGAAAATTTGAAGTTGAGGCCGCTCCTGGCAACTACAACATTAGTGTTGAATATATCTCCTATAAATCCTATAAATTAAATAATCAAAGCTTAAGAACAGCGACCGATCTTGGAGTAATACACCTTGCCTTGGACGTTGCGCAATTGGCAGAAGTTGAGGTGGTAGGAGAACGGACTACGGTAGAATTAAGACTGGATAAAAAAGTCTACAATGTTGGTTCCGACCTTACAGTAAAAGGAGGCTCGGTAACCGATGTGCTTAGCAACGTTCCCTCTGTTTCTGTGGATGTGGAAGGTAATATTAGTCTTAGGGGAAATGAAAGTGTTAGGATCCTGATCAATGGCAAGCCATCTGCCCTATCGGGCTTGAGTCCAGAGGCGCTGCAACAATTGCCCGCGGATGCCATAGAAAAGGTAGAAGTAATAACCAACCCGTCGGCCAGATATGACGCAGAAGGTACGGCAGGTATCTTAAACATCATATTAAAACAAAGTAAGACTGCCGGACTCAACGGCTCGGTCAATGTTTATACCGGTCACCCCGAGACTTATGGCGGTGCGGTAAGCCTAAATTTGAGGCGAGATAATTTTAATATTTTTACCAATACCACTTATCGGTACCGCAGCGGTCCTGGAAATGCCCTGTTCAATCAAGAAAATTTTGACAGCAATGGAAATACCTTGAGTTTTCAGAATGAGATAAGGGAGTATCAAAGAAAGGACAAAAGCTTTAACACCAATGTTGGTTTTGAACTATTTTTTGATGAGAGCAGCAGCATCACCAACTCCTTTGTTTTTAGCAAATCCAATGGGGACAACACGGTTAATGTGGATTTTTCCAATTTCGATTCCAATATGGATCCGACCATTCAAAGAAACAGATATACGGTTGAAGACGAGTTTGAAGAAGAGGTACAATACTCTTTAAATTATCAAAAGAAATTTGAAAAAGAAGGACATACCCTTACTTTCGACTATCAATATTCCAAAGGTATTGATGATGAAAATTCTATAATTAAAGAGGTAATTCTGGTAGATAATATTGACTTGGATACCGAAAGGACCATAGATGCACAAACACAAATATCTCAATTGGTGCAAATGGATTATGTGCTTCCGTTTGGAAAAGATGATAAATCACAATTCGAAATTGGTTACCGTGGAACTTTTAATGACAACAACACCGATTTCGATTTTGGCCTCCAACAGCAGGATGGGAGCTTTAACAGCGACCCAAATTTCAGTAATGAATTAAATTATAAGGAATATGTAAATGCGGCATATACACAATTAGGAACAAAACTAGAAAAATTCAGCATTCTTGGAGGTCTGCGTATGGAGGCCTCGGACATTGAAATAGAATTGGTAAACACAAACGACATCACTAAAAAGAATTATGTCAACTGGTTTCCATCCATATTCTTAGGATATGAATTTTCCGAGAAAGAGCAAGTAACCTTAAGCTATAGCAAAAGACTTAGAAGACCCTGGTCCAGATTTATAAACCCGTTTCCTTCCAGATCCAGTAACACCAATCTATTTCAGGGAAACCCGGATTTAGACCCCACTTTTACAGATGCATATGATCTTGGGTATTTAAAAAGATGGGATAAATTCACTTTTACAACATCCGGATACTTTAATAGATCTACGGAAGTATTTCAGTTTGTTTCCAGGGAGACAGGTGACTTTGTTACCATAGAAAATCCGGACGACCCACAAAATCCAATTGTTGTACCCGTACAGGTACGTAGCCCAATAAATTTAGCTACTGAAGATCGTTATGGCATGGAGTTCACCACAACTTATACCCCTAAAAGAAATTGGAGATTAACATGGAATGTAAATGCTTTTCAAAGGGATTTACAGGGGGATTTTACCTATATCAACAGTCAAAACGAAGAAATAGTTCAAAATTTTGATGCCAATAACTTCTCATGGTTTACGCGTTTTAGTGCCAAAATACCTTTGCCCGGAAAAATCGACTTTCAGACCAACTTCTTTTATATGGGCCCTTCCAAGGATGCCCAAAACACGAGCAAGGGCATGTTGAGTTCTGATCTTGGTTTAAGTAAGGATATCCTAAAGGACAAAGGCTCCCTAACCTTAAACGTAGGTGATATATTTAATACCAGAAAACGTAGAAGCGACACCAGGACCGAGAATGTAGCTACCTACAGTGAATTTCAATGGCGTCAAAGGCAAATAACCTTAACCTTTCAATATAGATTCAATCAACCCCAAAACAAAAATGATAGAAGCAGACAAGGAAGAAGCGGCGGAGGTGAGGATATGGATTTTGAAGGATAAGAATTGAAATAGCCCATAAAAAAAGGGAACCCATGGGTTCCCTTTTTTTATATATGTCCTAATCCTATTCGTTACGCTTAGCCTTTTTAGCAGCACGTTTCTCCTTAAAGATTTCAAGTAGAGCACCACCTATCCAATAAGGCACAACAAATGTCAACAGAAAAATCATCAACCAAAAACCGATGGTTAAGATGGTCAAAAATGCTAAAAACCCTAGATATTGGTCAAAATCGAACATGATTGGTGTGTTTTTTTTAATTCTGGTACAAAGATATCAAAATCTAAGTAATTATTCCAAGGGCTATTAAAAATAATTTACACTTTTAAAGCTTAAACTTCCGGGTCAGTACTTGTAGCGGTTCACATCAATGGTACTATTCAACTCTTATACCATTGGCACTTTACCTTTGACCGATTTATTTTAAGTTGTCCAATATAAAATCCAGAGTCCTATTCTTATTGCAATTTTCTCTAAAAGCCAGATTGGTATGGGTCAAATCATTTGCCAGGCCCAGATCCTTTAATCGGTTAATAGTCGCTTCGGATTCCAAGGTAACCTTACCTGTCAACAAAGTATCCATAGACAATCCATTCTTGTGTCGTTTGTAGATTTTTTTCAATCCACTTAAATACAATCGATCTTTAGTAAATCCGCCACCTCTATGGACGCGCATAGTAATGGTAAAGGCTTTATTTCTATCCAACTTGTACTGCCCGTGTAGCATATCGAAGGTGTCCGAAAAACTATATCCTTTAATTAGACTATCGGAAGCCAAGACCCTGTAAGCCAACTCCTTTAATCTATTTAAGGTAAGTGCTCCGCTCATATATTCGCTAAAAACTGCCAAACCCTCTTGGGTTTCAACATTTTTAGGAAAACCATTCGAAAAAACTTTAAGAGGTTGCAAAGTGCCGTTGTATGTGGTTACCAAATGGACTCCTATCTCGTGATTGGCAAGGGTAAGTAATTGGTTCCTACTAAAAATGGCATTTTTTTTAATTAGGAGTGATTGGGTGTTATTGCTGACCATGGCATCCGCGGCAATACTATTGGAGAATGAAATATTTAAGGGAAAATTATATTGCTGTGCAAACTCCTCAAAATATGACTTGGCGTCCTCAGGAGAATATGTTTTTTCCATATCCCTTGTATCGGGTTCGTCACCTATATGAAGAATAAACCTGGCATTCTGAACATCCTTTTCGGTAGGAGTACCGTAAACCCTTAAAGAATTATAATAAAACTTTTTACCCTGACCAATGGTTTCTATACATTGTATCATGTTGGCATAGTAATAAACCACCTCCTGATAAAATTTCTTTATCTGTTCATCCTTGATCCGCTCCAATCGCTGGGAGAAGAACAGTCTATGTAATTTATAGGGGTCAAACTGAATTTTTTTGTACTTAAATATGGGCTCTTCAACATATTTGGAAGAAAAAAATCGATTTTTTTCCTTTTCAATATTTAACGGATTTAAATAGGTTAGCAATTCAATTTTCTTTACCAAACGGTCTAGGTTGGCATCTATTTCAAATACATTGGGAAACTGTTGTATAACCTGCTTGCCCATTTCTTCCTTTAACATTATAATTCTATTTATTATTGTACCCCATCAAGACTATCCCAATTTCGATTTATAGTGCAGCTTCCCTACCGATTTAGCTACCACTACGGCCACCATAGCATCTCCAGTTACGTTTATAACCGTTCTGGCCATATCCAATGGCCGGTCTACCGCAAAGATCAAGGCGAGACCTACAGCCAACTTATCGCTTGGAAACCCTATGGACTCCAAAACAATGACCAGCATAACCATTCCAGCCCCTGGTACCGCCGCAGACCCTATAGAGGCCAATAAAGCGGTTAGTACTATCATTAATTGGTCGGTGATCTCTAAATGATGCCCCAAGGCTTGGGAAATAAAAACGGCCGCCACTCCTTGATAAAGACTGGTCCCGTCCATATTTATGGTTGCCCCCACAGGAAGTACAAAACTTGACACTTCCTTGTCCACTCCCAGATGATTTTCTACCCTTTCCATTGTCACCGGAAGAGTTGCCGCACTGGAGCTGGTGGAGAACGCCAAAAGTTGGGCAGGACTGATGGCTTTTAAAAACCAAATTGGATTTTTCCCTGTTACCAACAACAATACAGAACAATAAAAAACTATCATTAGCAAAAGCCCTAAAATAACCACACCCGCATATTTAACCAATGCCAACAATAAATCAGTATCTCCAGAACTTACCACTACATTCGCCAAAAGGGCAAATACTGCCAAAGGGGCGGTCAACATAATTAAATCAACCATTTTCAATACTGCTTCATTAAGGGAGTCAAAAAGGCTCTTTAAGGGTTTTGCCTGGGCCTCTCCTATCAACAACATGGATACCCCAAGGAAAATTGAGAAAAATATCACTTGGAGCATTAATTTATTATCACTCATGGCGCTAAAAGCGTTATCGGGCACCATGTCTATTAAAAATTGTAAAGGGGCCGATTCCTTTTGCAAGGAAGCTTCCTCTATTTTGGATTGTACACCCTGCCTACCAGAGTATTCATTGCTAATCCTATCAACGGTCGCTTGGGAGATTCCTTTCCCAGGTGAAAAAATATTGACCAGCACAAGACCTATAATAATGGCCATTATGGTGGTGCTGATAAATAGGGTAACGGAACGGAGACCTATTGTTTTAAATTTGGCAATATCCTTTAGGTCTGAAATTCCCTTTATTATCGAGGCCAATATTAAAGGAATCGCAATAAGTTTCAATAGGTTGATAAAGATAACGCCAAAAGGGTTTATCCAATTTTGGATAAATATCTTACCTCCGGATACATTCAGCATTAATACCCCAAAAAGCAGCCCTAAAAGCATACCGATTAGGATTCGCCAGTGCAAGGCAGGTTTTTTCATAACTTCAAATAAGAATGCGCTAAATTATGGGAACAATCAATTGAATTTACAAACCCATAAAAATAATTTTGGTAATCTTTATTCGGCTTAAAAGAAAGAATTGTGAGGATTGATATTATTTAGACTTCTTGTAATGATCGCTCCATTCCTTGACTTTAGGCTCCCCTAACTTATCAACTGACTTTGCCACCATCATAGACACTGCAGCATCTCCTGTTACATTGACTACAGTTCTACACATATCCAAAGGCCTATCTACGGCAAAGATCAATGCCAGTCCTGCCTCGGGTATTCCGGCTTGGGCCAAAACGATCACCAACATAACCATACCTGCACCCGGCACGGCCGCGCTACCTATGGAAGCCAGGGTCGCCGTTACAATAATCCCCAGTTGGGCGCCAAAACTTAGATCCATACCAAATGCCTGAGCTATAAAAACTGCTGCCACAGCCTGATAAAGACTGGTGCCATCCATGTTAATGGTAGCGCCAATGGGCAGCACAAAACTGGTAACTTCCTCCTCTACCCCCAAATGTTCCTCTACACGCTCCATGGTCACTGGTAATGTAGCGGCACTGGAACTGGTGGAAAATGCCAACAATTGAGCTGGTGAAATTCCGTTTATAAAAAACGAAGGACTGCGTTTGGTGAAGATCCATACCAACGAAATGTAAACGCCGATCATTAAAACTAAACCTATCAACACGCTTACAGCATACCATCCCAAAGCTTTAAAAAGGTCTAAACTGGGCGATTCCACCACTAAGGCTGCCAACAAGGCAAAAACTCCATAGGGAGCAGCCAACATGATCAAATCTATCAACTTTAGAATTACCTCATTAAATCCGTCAAAGAATCTCTTTACCGGGGCAGCTTGTTCTTCTGGAATCAAAATAAGTCCTATCCCGAAAAAAATTGCGAAAAAGATGACCTGTAACATATTCCCGTTATCACTTGCTGCAGCAAAGATGTTACTGGGAACCAAATCTTCCAATGCCCGTAGTGGTCCCGATTCCTTTTGTTCGTTGGCCTGGGCTATTTTAGACTCGGCATCCCCTTTATAATTATCCACCAATTCGTTACGTGTCTCCTCACTAATTGAGGTCCCTGGCTTTATTACATTCACAATGGTAAGTCCAATGGAAACAGCAATTACGGTAGTTACAATGTAAATTCCTATAGTCCTCCCACCCATCTTGGAAAGCTTGGAAATATCCTTAAGGTCAGAAACCCCTTTGATCAAGGAAGCTAAAATTAATGGAACTGCTATGAGTTTTAAGGAATTTATAAAAATATTCCCGAACGGCTTAATCCAATCTGAAACTATTTTGGGACCCCAATCAAACTGAACCATGGCCAAAGCAAAAAGAACTCCGCCCACCATTCCTAGAATAATTTGCCAATGCAATTCCAACTTCCTCATAAAAACAGTGATTTAGATTGGAAAGATAGTATTTTGTGGTACAAAGCACCAAAAATTATAGGGCTATAATTTAATGGTCCTATTCAGCAAGGTAAAATCTGCCATAACCAAAGCAGCCATAGCCTCTACTATTGGCACTGCCCTGGGCACCACGCACGGATCATGCCTGCCCTTACCCTGAGTGGTTACTTTATTCCCTTCCTTGTCTATAGTATCGTAGGCCTGAATTACTGTGGCTACAGGCTTAAAGGCAATATTGAAGTAAATATCCATTCCGTTGCTAATACCTCCCTGGATACCACCGCTATGATTCGTTTTAGTGGTGCCATCGGTATTAAATTGATCATTATGGGCACTGCCTTTCATTTTCACCCCTTCAAATCCGCTACCGTACTCAAAGCCCTTTACGGCATTTATAGATAGCATAGCCTTTCCCAATTCGGCATGAAGCTTGTCAAAAACTGGTTCTCCCAAGCCTACCGGAACATTTTGGATCACACAGGTAATGACCCCTCCAATTGTATCGCCATCCTTTTTTATCTTCTTGATGTGATCTTCCATTTTGGCCGCCATTGCAGTATCCGGACATCGTACCGGATTGGATTCTATAAGTGAAAAATCAAGTTCTTTATAGCTTTTGTTAAGTGATAGTTCTCCTACTTGGGAAACGTAGGCATTTATTTTCATATCTCCCAAGAATTGCTTGGCAATGGCGCCTGCCACAACCCTACTGGCAGTTTCCCTGGCAGAACTTCTACCTCCCCCTCGATAATCCCTGAACCCATATTTTTGGTCATAGACATAATCGGCGTGCGATGGTCTGTAGGAGTCCTTTATATGTGAATAATCATGAGATTTTTGATTGGTGTTATGAATAGCAAAACCAATAGGTGTCCCAGTGGTCTTCCCTTCAAAAAGTCCGGAATAAAATTCAACCGTATCGGGCTCCTTTCGTTGTGTTACAATGGCTGACTGACCTGGTTTACGTCTGTCCAAATCATTCTGAATGGCTTCCAGATTTAATTCAATGCCCGCTGGACAGCCATCCAATACACCCCCAATAGCAACACCGTGAGATTCACCAAAGGTGGATAATTTAAAAAGGGTTCCAAAAGTATTTCCTGCCATAATCGAAGTTAAAGGTTGTGCTTATGCAATGGTTTTAAAGGTGATATCAACTTAAAGATCCAAAGGTAAATCTTAAAACAGAGATACGAAAATTGAACCCTTGGATATTACAAAATAAATGGTATTTAATTAGAAACCCCGCCAAAAAGGCGGGGTTCGTTAGATTATCTTGTTTCAATAAGCCTGCAGCTTATGAAATAAAGGCCTCACGAATAAAAACAGAATTGGTCCAACTTAATCCAATCTTAACTATTTCCTTGATCCAATTTGATAAAACCCTATAGGGTTAAAAAGCACAAGTTCATACCAACAAGCAGAACTCTTGTTAGGCAATAAGGGCCTCTTTTAAAATGGAAATAGGGTGCAAGGCCTTTCTTTTGGTGCCGTCATAAATTTGATGCCTGCAACTGGTGCCATTGGCAGCAATAATAACGTCATCTGCCGCTTTTCTCACCGCTGGAAACAACTTTAACTCCCCTACCTGCATACTTACCTCATAATGTTCCTTTTCATAACCAAAGGATCCCGCCATGCCACAACATCCAGAGCTAATGATCGAAACACTGTAGTTTTGTGGAAGGTTCAACACGTCAAAAGTTACCTTTTGGTTGGATATCGACTTCTGATGGCAATGTGTATGTATCTTAACGGTCTTGGCTTCCTTGGTAAAGAGGTCCGAGGTCAAAACCCCTAGCTGTATTTCCTTGGCCAAAAACTCTTCAATCAAATAAGAATTGGACCCGATGGCTTCGATTTTTCCCTTATCGAAACCGAAGCGCTTATATTCGTCCCTAAACGTAAGTATAGCGGATGGCTCCAATCCCAAAATGGGAAGTCCCTTATCCGTTATTTCAGAAAGTTTTTCCAAATTCTTAATGGCCAATTTTTTGGCTTGTTTTAGAAATCCCTTGGAAATATAGGTCCGACCACTCTCTGCATAATAAAGTTCAACGGCATAGCCCAATCGCGTCAACACCTCAATGGCGTCCTTACCAAGTTCAACATCCAAGTAATTGGTGAATTCGTCTATATACAATACTACTGTGGACTTGGTGGCGTTGGATTTGCCTTTAGCATTTTGAAGTTCCTTATCAAAGTCTACACTGTACACTTTTGGTAAACTTCGTTGCTCTGCAACTCCAACCGACTTTTTAAGCAATCCTCCAAAAAAATTGGAATCGTACATAGCATTGGTAATACCTGCCATTTTACTGCCCAATTTATTCAGCTTGGTATTATAGGCGAAAAGCTTAGCTCTAAGCGGGTAGCCGTTCTCCTCTTGGTATTGATAAAGAAATTCTGCTTTTAAGGTAGCTACATCCACGTTACTGGGACATTCACTGGAGCAGGCCTTGCAACTTAAACACAGATCAAAAACCTCCTTTAGTTCCTTATTGTCGAACTTATTCGTCTTTTCCGAGGAAGTTAAAAATTCCCTGAGCGTATTGGCCCGACCACGGGTGGTATCCTTTTCATTTCTAGTTGCATGGTAACTGGGGCACATTGCTCCCGATACCAAATGGGTTTTTCTACAATCCCCGCTCCCGTTACATTTTTCTGCGGCTTTTAGAATACCTTCGCTATCCGAGAAATCCATCAAAGTCTCTATCTGTGGCTCTTCCCTATCAATTTCATAACGCAGGGATTCATCCATAGGATAGGCATCCACAATCTTCCCTGGATTGAAAATATTATAGGGATCAAAATAGCTTTTTATACGTTTTAATAGCTCATAATTTTTCTGTCCGATCATCAACGGAATAAACTCCGCCCTTACTATCCCATCTCCATGTTCCCCACTAAATGACCCCTTGTACTTTTTAGTAAGTTTGGCTACATCTGTGGTAATGGATCTGAACAAAGCCACATCGGTAGATTTCTTTAAATTTAGTATTGGTCTTAAATGCAATTCTCCTGCACCTGCATGGGCATAATAGACGGCATCTTGTTTATAATCCTTCATTATTTGGGAAAACTCGCCTATAAAATCTTTTAAGTCTTCCAAAGCCACGGCCGTATCCTCTATACAGGCAACCGCTTTACGGTCCCCAACAATATTCCCCAAAAGTCCCAATCCTGCCTTTCTAAGTTCAATGGCCTTATTTACATCCCCATGTTTTAAAATAGGGTTGGCATAGCTCAATCCGGACTTTTCAACGGTTTCCAATAATTTTTGAATTTGTTGATCCAAATCCTCTTCGGTAAAGGCCTTAACCTCCAACATCAATAATGCGGCAGGATCCCCTTCAACAAAAAATCTATTCTCCAATTGGGTCCGGTTATTTTTGGTACAATCCAAAATTACCTTATCCATCATTTCACAGAGATGTAAATTGTGCCCCATCACAGGAGCAACATCCATTAAGCAGTCCTCCAATGTTTTGTAATGGGTAACTACCATGGCTGAAAGTTTGGGGGGCATCTCTGTTAATTGAAGCACTATTTCTGTGGTAAAGGCCAAAGTTCCCTCACTCCCACTTAACAATTTACATAGGTTTATTCCCTCATCACCATCACCAAAAATATTATTATGCAATAACTCGTCAACGGCATAGCCTGTATTGCGTCTGTGAATTTGGGGCTTTGGAAATTCCTTTACAATTTCCGCCTGTATCTGCTTGTTGCTTAATTCTTTATGGATGTTGTTGTAAATTTCCCCTTCAAAACTTTCCAGGGACATTTTTCCCAGAAATTCGTTCATGGACAAGGTCCTGAATTCAACCTTATTACCATCGGATAAAAATGTCTTTAAGGACACCACTTGATCACGGGTAACCCCGTATTGTATAGATGTCGTACCCGAGGAATTATTACCTACCATTCCTCCTATCATACATCGGTTGGAGGTGGAAGTGTTTGGTCCAAAAAATAGCCCATAGGGCTCCAAATAAAGGTTCAATTCGTCCCGAATAACCCCTGGCTGAAGGGTTACCTGTTTTTTATCTACATCAACAGAAAGTATCTTGGTAAAGTTTTTGGATACATCAACCACAATTCCATCACCAACACACTGACCGGCAAGGGAGGTTCCGGCTGTTCTGGGTATTAACCCAATTTTGTGTTCTCCTGCAAAAAGAATTAGTTTTTTTATATCCTCCTCAGATTTCGGGTAGGCCACTGCCGTTGGCATTTTTCTATATACGGAAGCGTCCGTTGCATATAGGGTGGTCATTAATTTGTCGACAAACAAATCTCCCTCTAAATCGTCCTTTAATTTATTTAGTATATTTTTATCCAACTCGAAACAATTTTGGGCACAAAATTAAGTTTTATTGTTTCAGATTAATAATGAATTTTTAATTTTTACATTAATTAACTTTAGAACACTTATGAAAATTTTAAAATTGTTTACCCTATTTATGTTCTGCTCCTGGTACTCTATGAGCGCCCAGGAAATATCCGATAACACTATTGGACTTCGCTTGGGCGATAGTGATGGCTTTGGTGCAGAAATTTCCTATCAAAAATCCTTAGATCGCGATAACAGGTTGGAGGCCAACCTGGGATGGCGGGACAGCAGGTATTTTGATGCCTTTAAATTAACGGCTCTTTACCAATGGGTTAGGCCCTTGGACGGGAACTTTAATTGGTATTACGGTGTAGGTGGCGGACTTGGAAGTGTTGATTTTGCTTCCAGGCCCAATAATCAAAATGACTATTACACCCCTGATGGCGGCTTATTTGTTTTGGCTGCCGGTGACATTGGTATAGAATATAACTTTGATATCCCTTTATTGCTTTCACTTGATTTTAGACCGGAAATCGGTATTGCAGGCTATAAAAATTTTTCGGATAACTTTGATTTTGATATCGCTTTGGGCATACGTTATCAGTTTTGATATAATCACCTAAATGCTATTTTATTAAGCCATGAATGTTCTTGTAGCATTTATGGCTTTTTTTATTACCCATATATAAGTACATTTGCGGCAATTAAAAGAAAATAACAATGAAAAAAATAGTATTGTCCCTTACTGTGATAGTAGGAGTATTAGCTTGTAATAGCAATCCGGAAGGTTACGTTTTAAACGGAACTTTGACCGGCGATGTTGAAAACGGTACTCAAATATTTATAAGAAAAATCAATGAAAACAATCAGCCCTATGATATAGACACCACTACGGTTGAAAATGGCAAATTTACTATAAGTGGCCCTGCTGATTCTCCGGAATTGATATATGTATTTATTGATAAAATACAGGGTTACACGCCAGTTGTTGCCGAAAAAGGTGAAATTGAACTAACCGCCCAAAAAGACAGTTTAAATTTTGCCAAGGTTAAGGGGACCGTACAGAATGATATATTTTTTAATTACCTGAAGGAATCCAGGACATTATCCGATCAGGCAATGTCTATCCAAAGGGATATGCAAAATGCCAGTACGAGTGGCAACGAGGCCACCGTAAATTCTTTGCGCGACGAGTTTGCCGAACTACAGGAAGAGTATAAGAATTTTGAATTGGATTTCATTAAAAAGAATCCAAATGGTCTTATTTCCGCATTGTTGATAGAAAAGGGACTTAATTCAAGAATGGTGGAGAGTGAAGAGGCACAGAAAATGTATGACGCCCTAACTCCAGAAATAAAGGAAACCTTGCCGGCCAAGAACGTCCTTAAAAGTCTGGATGCAGCTAGGGAAAGGGAAGAAAAAGGTAAGAGTACCAGCATTGGTGCTACCGCTCCCGATTTTTCAGGACCAACACCAGATGGTAAGGAATTGTCCTTAAAAGAGGCTATGGGGAAAGTGACTATAATCGATTTTTGGGCCGCATGGTGCAAGCCATGTAGGGTTGAAAACCCTAATGTGGTTAATGTATACAATAAGTATCACTCCAAAGGTCTAAATATTATTGGCGTTTCCTTGGATCGTAAGGAAGAAGATTGGAAAAAAGCCATTACGGACGACAAACTTACCTGGAACCATATTTCCAGTTTGGATTACTTTAATGATGCCGTGGCGAAACTTTATAACGTAGAAGCAATCCCAGCAACATTTATTCTTGATGAAAATGGGGTAATCATTGCAAAAAATCTTAGAGGGCCCGAACTAGAGGCGAAAATTTCAGAACTTTTGCAGTAAAACACATTATATTAAATAGGAAAGGCCCGTAAGTTTTACGGGCCTTTCTTATTTAATCCATTTTGTACCTATGACACCTTTCCATTTGATCAGTATACTATTTATAATCATCCATGACCCAACAAAACAATTGTAATCGATTTCAGTATTCTAGGGAACCCAATTAAATCTTACCCATTTTACCAAGAATAAAAAGAAGCACAATGGGCAAAGCCAATAACAGCACCATTAAGGTATCTGTATAAAGTAGATCGGGCTTAAAAAATAGGGTAACCACATATCCGCCTATAGCCCCGCCAAAGTGGGCAGTATGACCAATATTCCCCAATCTGGTTTTCATTCCATAAATAGAATAGAATAAATATAGAATCCCCAATACGTATGCCGGCAAGGGAATTGGGATGAACATAATTCCCAAGCGCATTCCAGGCTCCAGTAGGATTGCCGAATACAATATGCCGGTTACCGCCCCACTGGCACCCACAGCGCTATAAAAAGGTTCGCTTTTATGAAAATATAATGCCAATAGGCTGCCGGCAACTAGACTTATAAAATAAAGGATGACAAATTTGCCAGGCCCAAACCAATCGATGACCACATCGGCAAAAAAGTAAAGGGTAAACATATTAAAAAAGAGATGGGAGAGGTCTACATGTAAAAATCCGGATGTAAGCATCCTATCCTTTTGCCCTGCCTGTATGGCACCGACACCAAACTTATATCGTTCAAAAAATGTATTATCGTTAAAACCTTTTAAAGAAGCCAAGACGTTGGCGGCCATAATGGCAATGGTTGCAATATGAATGTTATTCATGAAGAAAACTATTATTTTTGGGTTCAAATATAGCTATATTTGCCCTAACTATATTTTGCATGCAGTTACTGGTCTATATTCTAGTTTACCCCTTACTATGGCTTATTTCCATACTACCTTTTAGACTTTTTTACTTTTTTTCAGATTTTGTGTTTACTATTCTTTACCATGTTGTTGGTTACCGCAAAAAAATCGTGAAAGAAAATCTTACTCGCGCTTTTCCGAATAAAACCAAGGAAGAAATACTAAAAATCCAGAAAGATTTCTACCACCATATGTGCGATATGTTCCTGGAAATGGTCAAGACCTTGAACCTGTCCAAAGAGGAACTCAAAGAACGCTATAGGATTGTTAATATTGAAGTGCTACAAGAAATCGTAAAGGATAAAAGTGTACTCATTGTATGCTCCCATTATGCCAATTGGGAGTGGAACGTGAGCATTAATAATTACGTTAATGCCCAGGGATATGCCGTATACCAAAAAATTGGAAATTACTATTTCGACAATCTTATAAAAAAAATTAGGGCAAAATGGAATACAACCCTAATTACCCAGCAAGAAACTGTTAAAACCGTATACAGGAATGTCCAGGACGGAATAATCTCCGCTTATGGTATGGTTAGCGATCAATCCCCACAGGTAAAGAGAGCTCAATATTGGAGCGAATTTATGGGGGTCAAAGTGCCCATTTTTAATGGCCCCGAAAGTATGGCCAGAAAATTGGATTTGGCTGTGGTTTTCTTAAAGGTATCAAAAGTAAAAAGGGGATATTATCAAGCAGAATTTATTCCAATTACCACAGCTGGCAAGCAGACCAAAAAGAACGAGATTACAGACCGATTCCTAAGGCTGACCGAACAGCAGATTTTGGAACGCCCGGAGTACTATCTGTGGACCCATAAGCGTTGGAAACATAGAAATAAAGTTCCCAGCGAATTTCAGTAGTCCTATTTTTTAGCTTCACATCTCCAGCAAAAATTCGCCATTCACATCCCGTTAAAGCCATCCTATCAGGCTTGTAGCATGGGCGATTATACCAAGAAAACTAAATATTTTAATTTTTTCTGCGTTATAGAACAAAATTTATTTAACATAAATGGAATTTTGTCTTAGGAAAAATTATAATGAAGGTAGGTTTTTTTTACTTTTTTGCCTTCTATTTCACATAGGGGGGCAAAGTAATGGCTACGCTACCCCCAAGACCGATTCCGAGATGAACAAGGTGGATAAACTATTTTTTTATGACCACCCCGGCATTATGGACGTATCCCCTCCAACAACCAAAAACAACCATCAGGAGTTTTGTGCAGGGGACCTACCTACCTTACACTCCGTACAAATAAATGAAGCCAGTATTATTTGGTACGACAAAGCTTCACATGGCGAGCCATTGGCACCAAATAGCCCCATAGAAAACAATGCGACGTATTATGCGGCTCAATTAATAGGAAACGAGGAAAGCACCCAGCGTTTGGCTGTATCCATTTCCATGATCTCCCCTTCCACTCCTACAACGAAAAACACAGTCCAGTTATTTTCATCGACCGATAATGCTACTATTGCAGAGTTGGAAGTTGAGGAAACTTACATTGTTTGGTACGACGCCCCACAGGCAGGCAACTTACTTGATTTAGATACGCCATTACAAAATGGAATGAATTATTATGCCGCCCAAGTCACCTCCATTTGCGAAAGTAATACTAGACTAATGGTACAAGTAGAAGTACACGAACCATCGGACATAAAAATCAGTAAAACGGTCAATAACAAACATCCTATGATAGGTGAAAAAGTAGTTTTGACCATAACAGTAGAGAACGATGGTATTTCCAACTTTAGCGAAATTGTAATCACAGAGCATCTAGATAGAGGCTATAAATACGTAAATGCCAAAACTTTGAACGGAAGCTACGATATAACCAACCATGTTTGGACACTTTCTGCATTACCGGCCAAGGCTACGGCAGTATTGCACCTCGAAGTAGAGGCAATAGCGAACGGAAGTTACAGCAGTATTTCAGCCCTTAAAGCATCTATGCCCCTGGATAAAAATTCACAGAACAACAGCGCGGAAATTACATTGGAACCATCTTGTATAAATATTTACAATGAATTTACCCCTAATGACGATGGGGACAACGACTATTTTAGAATAGATTGCATTGAAACCTTTCCGGAGTCGGACCTACAAGTGTTCAACAGATATGGCGCTCTCGTATATCAAAAAAAAGCTTATCAAAATGATTGGCGAGGTTTAGCCAATGTTAATGGTGTTGTTGGCAAAGGAGAAATATTGCCAACAGGTACTTACTTCTATATCCTCAAAACAGATGCTTTGAGCGAAAACAAAACCGGCTGGTTATTTTTAAGAAAAGAATAATGGGCACTACCTTTTAAACCAACAGATGAATTCCCCCCTAAATTATTGCTTAAAGCTAATTTTACTGTTTCTACTTTTAGGTGGAAGTAGGCTGGTGGCGCAGCAGTTGCCACAGTACACCCAGTATATGTACAATACTTCTACAATAAATCCTGCTTACGTCAATGAAGACAACCGCATGGATGCTACTTTGAGCTACCGGGCCCAATGGATAGGGATCGATGGCGCCCCCGAAACCAAAGCACTGACCGTTTCCGGGATCATCAACAATAGAATTGGATTGGGCATTAATATTTTTAAGGATAACATTGGACCTTCGACCGAGTTTAATTCCAACGCGGTTTTCTCCTACTACCTAAACCTTAGCAAAAAAATAAAAATGTCACTGGGACTAAATGCAGGTGTCGATTTTTTCGAAGTCGATTATTCAAAAGGCAGCTATTACGATCAGGATGATGTTCTTTTTAGTTATGACAATTATTACAATGCACTTCCTGCGGTAGGAGCTGGAATATATATTTTTAGTGACCATTGGTATTTCGGATTTTCAGTTCCCAACGTGCTCATCAACCAATCCAATGTAGAAAGTGATAAAAATTTGATCCATCGGGATAACCATATTTATTTTATGGGAGGGTATGTTGTGGACATTTCCGCCTCCCTAAAGTTAAAACCGTCTATTTTGGTCAAGACTGTAAACAATGCACCACCTACAATAGACGCCTCCCTAAACGCACTTTTCCTGGAAAAATTTACATTGGGGGCCTCACATAGACTTAAGGACAGTTACAGTGCCTTGGCAGGATTCCAGATTTCCAAAAACTTTTTCCTGGGCTATTCCTATGATTACAGTATATCCGACCTTGGCAATTACAATCAGGGATCGCACGAAATAATTCTCAAATATTTAATGCCACGATGGGGGCCAAATGCACGTTCACCCAGATTTTTCTAAGCCAAGAACTATGAAAATTATACTTTCCATTTTCGCTTTATTAATATATAATACCCATCTGGCACAGAATTCCAGAGCGGATGCGAACGAGTATTTTCAAAATTTAGATTTTACCGAGGCCATAAACCTTTACCAGCAATTGGAATCGAAAAAGAAAAAATCCAAACCTCTATTTGTGGAACGCCTAGCGGAAAGTTATTTCAGTATTAATGATTATACCAATGCCAAAATTTGGTACGAAAAATTTTATGCCCTGAAGGAGAAAAAAGTGGATGAAGAAACCTTTATCCGATACATACAAAGCCTAAAAGCCTGTGAGGAATATTCGGTCGCCAACAGTCTAATAAAAGAATATTACAGCTATGACAAGCAAAAACTTGCCATTATCTTGGAGCAAGAAAAATATTTGGACAGCCTTATGGCAAAAACACCTAAATACAGTATAAGGAATTCCGAAATTAACTCGCCCCTTTCGGACTTCGCCCCCATGTACTACAAAGATGCCATTGTATTTTCCTCGAGTAGAGCTCCAGAGTTTTCAGAAGATGCCGAATACTCTTGGAACAACCAACCGTATCTTTCCATTTTTATGGCCGATAGAAACAAAACTACAGGGGAACTTAACCAGGTACAAAAATTTCATCAGAACATTCAATCTTCCTTTCACGAAGGTACGCTGACCTATTCTTCGGATTATAGAACCGTTTATTTCACCCAAAATTATTTAAAGGGCAACGACTTGCAGGTAAACCCAAAGGGGTTCTCCAATATGCAGATCTTACGGGGAGAGGTGGAAGGAGATTCCATTGTGAATGCAGTTTCCCTGAAATTCAATAATCCCAAATATTCTTTCGGGCATCCGTATTTAACTGAGGATGGAAAGCGACTATTCTTTGTTGCCAACATGTACGGAGGTTTTGGAGAAACTGATATTTATTATGTGGATATTGATGAAGATGGAGACTTGGGACCTGCAACCAACCTAGGGCCTACCATCAATACTCCGGGAAGGGAAATGTTTCCCTTTGTTGCCGGCCAATACTTGTATTTTGCTTCGGACAGCCATTTTGGCTTAGGCGGATTGGATATTTTTAAATCGAAAATTGAACCGATCAATGCCTATGGAATCCCAAAAAACTTGGGTATGCCCATCAATAGCAATATGGATGATTTTTCCTTTATCATAAATGATTCGGAAAACACCGGTTACTTTTCTTCAAATAGGGCCAATGGCAAAGGGGATGATGATATATATTCCTTCAGTAAATCGGCCGAAATGATGATGTATAAGGGCAATATATTGGATGATTTGTCCAAGGCTCCCATTCCAGGGGTTACTGTAAAAGTATACGATGGGAACAAACAACTGGTTACAGAAGCCAGCACCGATGGGCAAGGTAATTTTGAAGTGGAGTTATCCCCTAGCAACAATCACATTTTCGCCTTTTTAAAACTGGAATACAAACAAGAAATTAAGGCGGTGAACAATGCAGATTCTCCAAGCCTATATCAAGACCTTAATAGCGCTACCTTAATCCCATTTTCAAGTTTCGTGATTAACGAAGGTGGTGTAGAAAAAGTTAAGGTAAACCCTATATTTTTTAATCTAAATCGATTTAATATCACTTATAAAGCAGCAGCAGAACTGGATAAGATAGTGCGCTTTATGAATGACTTTCCATCGGTAAAAATTAAGATTGAGGCGCATACAGATTCTAGGGCATCGGACGAATTTAATTTGCAACTTTCAGATAACAGGGCGAAATCTACGCTGGATTATCTTGTTTATATGGGCATTGACGCCTCAAGAATTGAGAGTGCCATTGGCTATGGTGAGTCCCGCTTGATCAATAATTGCGCTAACGGTGTTCCATGCAGTAATGAGGATCATCTGGCCAATAGACGATGTGATTTTATAATTATACGGAAATAGAAGATATAAATTTTGAGTTGGTAGGTGTTGACTAAGGTCAAGATCATACCCAAACTCGTGTCCAACATGGGCGTTGGTCTAAAATTATGGGGCGTTTTAACTTTTATAATTATATTAAACCCGAAATTATATTAAATCAACCCGCTTATGGACATTTTGGGAACCCTATACAATGAAATTGTTGGATTTTTAGGTATTAGCCAGGCATTGGAATTACTACAAGCTGGCGATTATAGCGTTTTTTCCACTTATGATGGAGTAGTTTCTTTAATATACCCTATAATTCCCTTATTGTTAATACTGGAATTTATTCTTGGACTTGTATACAAAAAACCTAATACCAAAGTGTATAAGGTAAACTTCCTTATTTATATCTTCAATAGGTTTATTGGTAGATTTATTGCCATAGCCATGGTTACTTTTATAATTGGATGGCTACAGCCCCTTGCCCCATTTCAGACCAAAATGACCTGGTATTGGTTTCTATACGGCTACATTGTTTGGGAATTTGGACATTTTTTATACCACTATTGGGGCCATAAGGTCCGACTTTTTTGGTGTTTGCATTCTACCCACCACGCTCCGGAACAAATGAACCTATCCGTGACCCACGCCCATTTTTTTCTAGAGGCCCCTTATGCGGATGCCATTAGAACCACGGTCTGCATCTTATTGGGTGTAGAACCTGTATTGTTATTTTTAATCATGTTTATAGATGGTACCTATGGTGCCTTTATTCATGTGGGTGAAAATATGATGAAAGATGGCAGAATGGGATTTTTGAATAAAATTATTTTAACCCCATCGCATCATAGGGTACATCATGCCAGAAATCCGCTTTACATGGACACCAATTTCTGTAATTTGTTGAATATATGGGACAAGGTCTTTGGAACCTACCAGGATGAACAACATGATATTGAAATCGAATATGGTATTACCCGTAAAATGGATAGCGGTAACTTTTTGGATGTTTATTTTGGCGAATTTGTAGCCTTGTTCAAAGATGTCGCGAGAGCCCCCGGAATTAAAAATAAACTCCTTTACCTTATAATGCCTCCAGGTTGGAGCCATACTGGTGAACATCAGACTGCCAAGTTGGTAAGGGGACAATATTTAAATCAAAAACTGACTAAGGAGTAAATACCAGGGTGGCGATCACGATACAGTGATCACTGGCATAATTTTCACAAAACACCTCATAATCCAAGACCTGCCATTTTTCAGCCTGGTTGAACATAATATGATCAATACATATTGTAGGTCCGGTTGCTGGGAAAGTGCCTTCCCAAGCATTGCTATGTTTGGGCTTCATAAATTTTTCCGAAAGAATATCCATTGTTTTGCTATTGGGAACAGCGTTAAGATCGCCAACCAATAAAGTGGGATATTCGGTGTCACCAAGCCTTTCAACAATGGCATTGGCCTGCATAACTTTGTCGGTTTCATCCTTCAGGTGATCCAAATGCGTACCCACGAACTGAATGGTATTTCCGTTTTTGGTTTTGACACGGGTTACCAAAGCCGCCCTAGGTTCCGAATTCGGCAAATGGGGCAAAGCCAAGTTCTCACTCGCTATAAAAGAAAATTTTGATAGTACCGCCTCTCCATAATCCCCTCCATCATAATACATGGCCCGGGCAAATAGCGAAGCCATTTTTGTCCGAATACCCAATTCCGTGGGCAGATCGTAATTTTTTGCCCTTTTAGTTTTAAAATCGACCTCCTGCAAGGCCACCAAATCGGGTTGGTAATGATTAATGACTCCAGCGAGAGTATCCAAGTTAAAATCGTTCTCGGTGGTAGCCCCATGGAGAATGTTAAAACTCATCACTCTCAGGGTATCCGCCTGTGCAAAACTAGAGAAAGAAGTAGCTGTCAATAAAGTAAAAAGAATTAATTTTAAAGTCATTGATTTCATATACCCAATAATAAGTTGGGGCCGGATTTAAGCAACCCGACCCCCATTAAACTGTAAATTTAGATTCCGGCTACCGCCTTTATCTCACCAATAATTCGATCGGCCAAGCCATCCGCCTCGTTCTGACTTTTGGCTTCTGTATAAATTCGGATAATGGGCTCCGTATTGGATTTTCGCAGGTGCACCCAATTCTCGGGAAAATCGATCTTTACGCCATCTATGGTAGATATTTCCTCATTTTTATATTTCTCGGCCATAGCAACCAGAATAGCGTCCACATCCAAACCAGGCGTAAGTTCTATCTTCTTTTTACTCATAAAATAACTAGGGTAGCTGGCTCTCAACTCACTTACGGTACCTCCCCTTTCTGCCATCAACATTAAAAATAAGGCGGTTCCCACTAGGGAATCCCTACCATAATGACTTTCTGGGTAAATAATACCTCCATTGCCCTCGCCACCAATAATGGCCTTATTGGCCTTCATTTTGGTCACTACATTTACCTCACCCACGGCTGCGGCCTCATAGGTACCCCCATGTTTTTCAGAAATATCCCTTAAGGCTCTGGATGATGATAAATTGGAAACAGTATTTCCCTTGGTCTTACCCAACACGTAATCCGCACAGGCCACTAAAGTATATTCCTCCCCGAACATTTCTCCTTCATTGGTGATAAAAGCCAAGCGATCTACATCTGGATCTACTACAATTCCGAAGTCTGCCTTTTCCCTAACTACCAATTCGCAGATATCACCTAAATGCTCCTTTAGAGGTTCGGGGTTATGGGGAAAATGCCCTGTTGGGTCACAGTACAACTCAACAACTTCCACGCCCAATTCCTTTAAAAGTTTCGGAATCGCAATGCCTCCAGTGGAGTTGACACCGTCTACCACTACCTTAAACTTGGCTGCTCTAATGACATCTGCATCTACCAAGGATAGATCCAAAACCTCATCTATATGGATATCTATATAAGAATCATTTTTAGTTATGGTTCCCAGGTGGTCCACTTCAGAGAAATTGAAAGCTTCTTTTTCGGCAATTTCCAATATTATTGCTCCATGGGCAGCATCCAAGAACTCCCCTTTTTCATTTAAAAGTTTTAGGGCGTTCCATTGCTTTGGATTATGGCTGGCGGTTAGAATAATACCTCCATCGGCCTTTTCCAAAGGAACTGCTATTTCTACTGTGGGCGTGGTAGATAGGTTTAGATCAATTACATCTATCCCCAATCCTACAAGGGTGGATACCACCAAATTTTGAATCATTTCTCCAGAAATTCGCGCATCCCGGCCTATGACAACGGTCAACTTTTCCTTTTTAGAGTATTCTTTTAACCAAACACCGTAAGCGGCCGCAAATTTTACGGCATCAATAGGAGTGAGATTGTCTCCTGGCTTACCTCCAATAGTACCTCGTATTCCGGAAATAGATTTTATTAAAGTCATATTATATTATAAATTTTTACAAATATAAAAGGTTAGGTTTAAATCCTACGCTGCTAAGTTGTAAATTCGAACTTAATAAACTTCAACCGAGGTCAATGAATTTTTTAGCACATATTTACCTCTCCTTTGGGGACAATGAACTCACTATCGGAAATTTTATAGCAGACAGTATTCGAGGTAATAAATATCATTACCTTCCAGAAAGAGTTCAAACTGGAATACTTTTACACCGTGCCATAGACACATATACAGATTCCCACCCAACGGTAAGGCAGAGCACCAAACGATTACATGAGAATTACAGTCATTACAGTGGTGTAATCGTAGATATTTTTTATGATCATTTTCTGGCCAAAAATTGGAAAGATTATTCTGAGGTTCCCTTGAAACATTATGTGAATAATTTTTACCAATTATTGGATGAAAATTATGAAATACTCCCCTTAGGTGTTAAACGGATGATGCCTTATATGATATCGGATAATTGGATCTACAATTATTCCAAAATGGAAGGGATATCGAGGGTTTTGCATGGCATAAACAGAAGAACCAAAAATAAATCCAAAATGAATTTTGCCATTTTGGACCTAGAGGAACATTATTCGATATTTGAAGAAGAATTCAGTTTATTCTTCGATGATTTGATCACCTATGTCAAAAACATTGAAATTGAGAATTCCAACCCCTTCATTGTCAAGGGACAACCATGATTTTTTTCATCTAAACATGGTATTAAATTACAATAAATAATTACCTTTAATCACCTTTCCCAAATTTTGGGAATACTTCCCCAAATACTTATAAGTTCCCTTTAAATTGATTTCCCCTCACAGTTAGTCCTCTTAACATTGTGCAAACAATGGTGTGCGTTTTTATTTAAAACCTTACCTAAACATCAACAACTATGAAATTTAAACATTTGAACTACATTGGAGTGGGATTGTTCTTTCTCCTAATTCATTTGGGCTGTAGTCCAGAGTCAACAATCGAAGATACTCTGGAACCTGTCCATGGCAAAGCCCTCTTAAAATCCAACACTTTCTATGGTCCCCAAATATCCTTGGGGAAAGGCCATGTACGGTCATGGATAAGGATTGCAAAAGATGGCACTCCAGAAGAATTGGGAGTGGAAATGTCCAAAAATTTACTAAACCGTCTGCCTGAAGGTGATGATCCTGTACAATTGGTACTGCCATTGCACAAAAAGGCAATGGATGTGACCCCGTTCAATCATGTCCTCTTTGATTGGAATCCTCACGGTCATGAACCCGATGGCGTGTTTACAGTGCCTCATTTTGATGTACACTTTTATTTGACTTCAGTAGCCGCACGGGAGGCAATTCCGACATACCCCGAAGCAACGCCACAGTTTGACAATTATCCGTTACCAGGCTACCTACCTGTTGATTATATAACTCCGCCGGATGGTGGTACAGCAGTGCCAATGATGGGTACCCATTGGATCCCATTGAGCTTTGCTCCCCCATTTTCCAATATCCTACTTTACGGATCTTATGATGGGGAGGTAACCTTTATCGAACCTATGAATACAGTGGCATATATAGAAAGTGGGGTTCCTTTCAGCGAAGCTTATTCCCAGCCTACAAAATTTGCAAAAACTTCCTATTATCCAACGGTCTATAATGTTTATCAAAATTCAAAGGATCAAAAGCAAATTATCTCTTTAAGCGAATTCGTGCATCGAGAAGCCGAATAGACACTTTAAAAAGGGTTGTCATTGTACAACCCTTTTTATTGCATCTATTTCAATTACCTACACTCATTTTTTGATGAAATCGCACAAGAAAAGAAGGTTGGCTGCATACCCTTGAAAAGGCATGGAATAGCCTAATATAGAAAATGGTAAGGGTGATAAGAGGTTTCTAGAGAAATGTTTATATTTTGCACATTATTAAGATGTAAAAAATGAAGAACTATTTCCTATTTGCCATCACCCTACTACTCTTAGTCAACTGCAAAAAACAATCGGCCTTACCAACTGGACTTGTGACCGAAAAGGCCATGGTAGTTTCTGCCCGCGTAGAAGCTTCCAAAATTGGATCGGATATCATTCAAAAAGGGGGAAACGTCTTCGATGCCATGGTTGCCACGGAATTAGCGCTTGCAGTAGCCTATCCCTATGCTGGCAATATTGGCGGTGGGGGGTTTATGGTATATCGCATGGCCAATGGAGAAATAGGAGCCTTGGATTATCGTGAAAAAGCGCCTTTGGCCGCACATAAGGATATGTATCTGGATTCCTTAGGGAATGTAATCCCGGACAAAAGTACTTTGGGAGCAACGGCCGTAGGAGTTCCTGGTACGGCGGCAGGGGTTATCGCAGTCCACGAAAAATTTGGTTCCCTACCCTTGAAAGAAATACTGGCACCAGTGATTCAACTGGCAGAAAAAGGAGTTATTGTTACTAAAAAACAAGCCGAGCGATTGGAGAATTATCGTGACATTTTTATTAAAGTGAATAGCGACACCACTTTTTTCGCCACCGTGTTTAAAGAAGGGGATTCCATAAAATATCCCGCATTGGCCAAAACGCTTCAAAAAATTTCAGAACAGGGGAAAGATGGATTTTACAAAGGCGAAGTTGCGGAAAAATTAACGAATTTTATCCAGGCCAAGGGAGGATATGTCACTTTGGAAGACCTTGATAAATATGAGGCCAAATGGAGGTCTCCCATTAGCTTTAACTATAGGGACCTAAAAATTATATCCATGAGCCCTCCGAGCAGTGGCGGGTTTACTATCAATCAAATTTTTAAGATGATGGAACCCTATGAAGTATCGTCATTTGGACATAATTCTGTTAAAACCATTCAATTGTTTACCGAGGCGGCCCGTAGGGCCTATGCTGATAGAAATTATTTTCTCGGCGACCCCGATTTTGTGGAAATTCCTCTAAAGGAGCTCTTGTCCGATCAATATCTTAAAGAAAGAATGCAAAATTTCTCTTTTGATAAGGCTACCAAATCCTCGGAAGTATCCCATGGCCCCGTGCAGATTGTAGAGAGTGATCAAACCACCCACTACTCCATTGTAGATTCTTTTGGGAATGCCATTGCGGCCACAACAACCATTAATGGTGGCTTTGGCTCCAAACTCTTTTCAGATGAACTTGGTTTCTTTCTTAATAATGAAATGGATGATTTTAGTGCCAAACCAGGGGTTCCCAATATGTTCGGACTAGTGGGTGCAGAGGCCAATAGCATCGCTGCAGAAAAGAGAATGTTAAGCAGTATGACACCTACCATTGTAGAAAAGGATGGAAAACTATGGATGGTGGTCGGTTCACCTGGAGGTTCCACGATTATCACAGCTGTGGCACAGACCATTCTCAATTGCTACGAATTTAATATGAGTATGCAAGAAGCGGTTAACGCTCCCCGCTTCCACCATCAATGGCTACCCGATGCCATAATTTTTGAACCGGAAGGATTTGAGCAGAGCTTACTCACTGACTTAATAAGTAAGGGATACATCATCAATGAGGAAAACACCCCAGTTATAGGAAAGGTAGACGCCATTAAGGTCTTGCCGAATGGAAAGCTGGAAGGAGGCGCTGATAAACGAGGGGATGATACCGCTGTTGGATATTAATTAAAATGGACCAGGGTCACTTAAACTCAAAGATTGCAACCACGACATAGGCTATCCATCCAATAAAAAACAATAAGTGCTAAGAAAAATAGGTAAAATACTGCTTGGATCATTAGTGCTCTTGTTCATTTTTTGTGGCATTCTCTTCGCCATTTACAATGAAGCTCGGCCCAAAGGCATCAAGAGCGATAAGGCCGATTCTTTGGCCCTGAAAATGTTGGCTGCCCTTAATGATAAAGCCTATAGGGAAACCCGTTTCCTGGAATGGTCCTTTTCCAATGGAAAACACTATTACCTTTGGGATAAGGAGGCCAATATCGTAAAAATTTCTTGGAGCGATTATCAAGTTCACCTCGATTTAAACGAATCCACTAAAAGTACTGTCGAGAAAGATAAGACTAGTATTAGCGGTCCTGAAAAACAAAAACTACTTAAAAAGGCCATCTCTTTTTTCAACAATGATTCTTTTTGGTTGGTAGCTCCATTTAAAATTTTTGATCCCGGTACAGAAAGGAGTATTGTACTCCTAGAAGACGGTACCGAAGGACTGTTGGTGACCTATACTTCGGGCGGGAGCACTCCAGGGGATTCCTATTTGTGGAAATTACAGCCCAATGGTTTTCCTGTCAGCTTTAAGATGTGGGTGAGTATTATCCCTATTGGCGGCATTGAAGCCAGTTGGGACGAATGGCAAGTAACGGAAAGTGGTGCCTTTCTGCCCAGTAAACATAATATCGGCCCAATAACTTTGGATATGGGGGATGTAAGGGGGTATTAGTGATGTAGTTTTCAGTAAACAGTTTTCAGTAATCAGTAGGCAGTCTTCAGTGTTCAGTTGGCAGTTGGCAGTGAACAGTCTTCAGTAGTTCAAACAATTTAAAGTTTAATGTCTAAAAGTTGAAAGTCGTCATTTCGAGTGATTTTATGAAGCGCAGCGCAATAAAATTGTATCGAGAAGTAGACAAACAACACCAAAGCAGTTCTTGATACTAAATGCCTATCGGCATTTCACTCGAACTGACGACAGAATCTAGAACATAGAAATTCAAAAGTTTTCGACTCTGGTCGGTCTCTTTATTCTTTACTCTTTTTTCTATAGACTCTGCCTTTTGCCTCCCGATAACTATCGGGATGGCTATTCCGTCATTGCGAGCGCAGCGCGGCAATCTGTTTCTTATTTCATGAGATTGCTTCGTCACCAAAGCTCCCTGTCTGCCAATGACGAATTCTTCACCTCTTATTGATCCCTTTCCCCCAAACAAAAAAGTCACCAACAGACCTTTTCAAATCTTATTGATGACTTTTTACTTTTAAGGCTATTAGTACCCCCTATTTAAAATCGGGCCAATATTCCTTTACTTTTTTTCGCAGGAAGGCAACACTGCGTTCCAATTGGTCCATACCGTCCACGCCGTCTTCTATACTGATCCAGCCGTCGAAACCTACTCTTTTCAGTTCCTTAAAAATGGCATCATAATCGTTTAGGCCCTTGCCTATCTCACCATGGCTAAGCCTTTTGGCATACCCCATAGCACCGCCTTCTTCCTTTCTCAAATCTTCTATAGTACCTTCTTTAAGGTAGCGATCGCTTGCATGCATGGTCACTACACGATCGGACACACGGTATAGAAGTTCCAAGGGGTCCTCCCCAGCCAAAAACGTATTACTGGGATCGTAATTAACTCCAAAATTGGGATGGTGGATCCGATCTACCAATTGGCAAAAAATGTCCATTTGTTGTGCAAACTCCGGATATTCCCAAAAATCATCCTTATAGTGGTTTTCCAAAATTAAGGTAACCCCCAATTTTTCGGCATGGGGAAGACATTGTTTTATACAATCCGCCGCAAAGCTAATACCTTCCTCCATAGTTAATTCGGGGCGTCTCTGTCCAGACAACACCCTACAATAGGAACCGCCTAAAGCATGGGTCATTTCTATCCACCCTAATTGTTTTTTAATTTCTTTTTCCCGAAAAGCGGCATCAGGATGGGTAAAATCCGGAGAACAACAAAGCATGGGTATTACTTTTCCATGACGTTCTACCTGCTCTCTAAAAACGGGCCAGTTGGCCTTATCGCTCATTTCTAAAAATCCGGCATACCATTCCAATCCGTCTACCTCCAGCTCAACGGCCAGGTCGATCCATTCGGAAACCTTCATGGTTCCATCCTTACAAAGTTCATGCATAAATGCTTTGGGAAATACTGCTAATTGTGGCAAATCTTTATTCTTTTAATGTTATTAAATTATTTCTTTTTGTGGGAACCTTCCCAGTTCTTGGGGAGGTTTCGCCCTATAACGGGAAACTGTTCCAAGTCCATCACTTGGGAACTAACAGGTCCGCATTCATCGGAAAGCCAATATAGGCAGGCTGCTGCTATTTCTTCGGGAGTAAAAATCCTTTGGGCGGGTGCAAAAATATCTGGTATATCCTTATACCAATCCGCTTTCATCCCCTGTTCTTTCTTATTCAAAATTTCCTTTTCCGTGAGTACCCACCCTGGATTGATCTGATTTACACGCACCCCATTTTCACGAAACAGACTGTCGCCCAGATTTCTTGTCAAGGTCATCAATGCACCTTTGGACATACTATAGGCCAGCAAATCCGGTTCCCCGCCCCAGGCGTTGATTGACCCAATATTAAGGACACAACCACTAACCGAGGATAAATGAGGTAATGCTGCCTGAATGATCATTAAGGGAGCAATGGAATTAACGGCCAGCATTCTTTTAATAAAAGGTACTTCGGTACTCACAATATTGGAAGAAGCTATATATGCTGCATTATTGACGACAGCATTTAACTGCCCGAATTTAGATATGGCCTTTTTTACCAACAACTGTGGAGCACTTTCCTCCGTAATATCCATGGTAATGTGAGCTGCGTGATCAGCTCCCAATTCCTTCACTAGGGCCAAGCCATGTTCTTCTTCCAATCCGTTGACAACTACCTTGGCCCCTTCCTGTACGGAACGTTTGGCAATAGCCTTGCCTATGCCGGTATATCCACCTGTTATTAATACGACTTTATCTTTTAAACGCATCCGTTTTAATTAGGTTTTAAAACACTTTTCACCACCTTACCAGAGTGCATTTGATCAAAGGCCTCATGCCAATCCTTTAATTCCCAAACCCCACCAATAATTGGCTTTACATCTAAGGCTCCGGAAGCTAAAAGGGAAAGCACTTTTTCCCATATCGGATAATTATGGCTAAAGCTACCCTGAAGGGTAACGTTCTTTTGTACTAATGGATCCAAGGAGAAGTTTAGAGGTTGTGGGCCCCACCCTACTTTGGTAATATGTCCGTTTGGTCGCACCAATTGCAAGGCTATTTTTAAAGTAGCACTGGCTCCTGCTGCATCTATAATACAATCCGCTCCCAAACCATCTTGTTTATTGGCCCAAGCGCTTGCGTCTCCTACAATTCCTTCGCAACCATATTGCTTGGCAATATTCAACCTTTCCCTGTCCCCTTCCAATCCAACAATGGCCACTTCGGCACCACATAAACGCGCCATGGCGGCACAGAGGATACCAATGGTCCCAGGCCCTAAAACTATTACCCGATCTCCCGGTTTTATTTTTGAGTTCATCACAACGGCGCTGTAGGCCACCGAACAGGGCTCCGTTAAACAGGCTTGCTCAAAAGGCAGGTTTTCAGGTACTGTATGCAGACATCTTGCAGGCACCTTAACAAAACGCGTCATGGCACCGTTTACTCCATAGCCAAAACCTTTCCTTGTAGGGTCTAGGTTATAAAGGCCTTGTCTGGTAAGTGGACTATTGGGATCTATTACGGCAGCCGTTTCACTCACTACCCTATCCCCTTCCATCCATCCGCTTACCCTACTTCCCAATGCTACAATATGCCCTCCAAACTCGTGTCCGAGTACTACGGGATAATTTACATGCCAACTATGGTCGGCCGTCCATTGATGTAGATCACTTCCACATACCCCAACGTTGGCCACTTCCAATAGCACATCATCTTCTCCAATGGTTGGTTTTTCTATTTCCCTGATTTCTACACTTCCTGGCTTGGAAGAGAAATTTACTACTCCTATTGACTTCATCTATTTAACTCTTTAATATTTTATAACTAGTTTTTATTATCGTGTTACCTCCCCGTAAGCATGGATCTTTTGACAAATAAGTCGTAACGAACTTTCCAGGTCGCCATCGGCCGTTTTAAAAGAATCGGCATCTATGGTCAGTGGAGCTCCAAGAACAACCATGGGTGCCCCATATTCGGGACAACGTATGGCCTGTTCCAAGGTAAGTCCCCCTACAGCCTGTACCGGCACTTTTACGGCCTGTACCACCTCGCGCAATTGATCCATAGGACTTGGCATTTTTAAGCCTTGTGCTGCAATTCCACGCCGTTCATCATAACCAATGTGGTGAATAATATAATCACATCCAAGATCTTCCAACCATTTGGCCCCTTCCACCATGTCCGGACATCCTAAATTATCGCCCATTACCTTCACTCCGTAATCTTTCCCCGCTTGTACCACCACCTTTATGGTTTCGGCATGGGCCCTGGCCATTACCACCACATGGGTAGCACCTGCCTTAGCCATCATTTCTGCTTCCAGATATCCTCCGTCCATCGTTTTAAGATCTGCTACTATAGGTATATTGGGAAAAGCTTCCCTTAATTTTCGAACTCCGTGCAAACCTTCAGCCAAAATAAGTGGCGTCCCCGCTTCCAGCCAATCCACACCTGCGCGCAACGCCATGGCGGCCGTTTCCAAAGCTTCATCAATATTGGTAAGATCAAGGGATATTTGTACAATTGGTTTCATAAATAGTGAATAAATTTTTAATTAATTAAGGTGTATTCTTTGATTTACCGTAACCTACTTTCAGCATAAAATACAAGTAAAAACTTCAAAGAAGCATCAGCTTTTTTTGGGCTTCAACAACAATCCAAAGATAAAGGATCACAATACATAAAATTTATCAATTATGAATCCAATATTACCCTTTTCAGATTTTTCAACACTTGGATTGCCCCAAGCAATACTAAACATACCCAACGGGCATCAATCCAGATTATGGACTTTTTTATTCTTGGTAGAACTATTATTATTGCAAATGAATTTTAATTATTTCTGATTTAATTTCGATCCATCTATCAATATACCTTTTAGTATACTATACTTTAACTACTGAATACCCATAAAATGACATTTTATTATAATCGACCTTCAAAATCTCTTTTCCTCCTAGTCCTTTGTTTTACTACTGCTTTATCGTTTGGCCAGGACAATTCTTTATCTCCAGGGGATTCCTTGGCTACACATAGTTTGGATGAAGTGGTAATTACAGCAAATAGGTTTGGAACATTTCAGAATAAAACCCCTGAGGCCATAGAAGTGGTACATAACAACACCATTCAAAGATTTCAGTTGCGTACGGCTCCCGAAGCCCTTCTCCTATCTCCCGGAGTGTTTGTACAAAAGACCAACCACGGTGGTGGATCTCCGTTTGTAAGAGGATTGACAGGGAACCAGACCTTACTATTATATGATGGCATCCGACTCAATAATGCTACAGTAAGATCGGGACCTAATCAGTATTTTAATACCATTGATGTTTTTAGCATAGGAAAAATGGAAGTTTTACGCGGTAGTGGTTCTGTACAATATGGTTCCGATGCCATTGGGGGAACGATCCAGGCCCTGAGTCCGGAGTTGATGTTGGCCCAAAAACCATTGTGGGGCGCAGACCTTGGAACCAGAATTGTTACCCAAGGCATGGAGCAGACGGCAAATACGGCGTTGAAGTACAGCGATAAAAGAGTGGCTTTTAGAGCTAATGCCACCTGGCGAAATTTCGGGGACCTTATCGGTGGGGACACTACGGGACAACAAAGCCCTACAGGATATCGTGAACTGGATTTTGACCTTAAGGGCAAAATACTACTTACGGACCTATCCAATCTTACCACAGTCTATCAACGTGTGCACCAAAGGGACGTGCCAGTGTACCACAAGGTGGCTTTGGAGGATTATGCCATTAACAAAATGGATCTCCAAAAACGGGAATTGGCTTATGCCCGACTGCATCAGGACCTGAATAACAGCATCTTTAAATCGGCAGTGGTTACCGCTTCCTTTCAGCAAAACGAGGAAGGTAGGATATTACAAAAAAATGGATCTTCCCTGGAACGTACCGAAAACGACAAGGTCCGAACCTTTGGTTTTTCGGCAGAAACAAGGATGAGTTCTGGCAAAATATGGTCGGCCAATAGCGGAGTTGAGGTATATAACGACAAGGTAAAAAGTAGTAGAACGGATAAGGACCTTTCCTCCAATACCGAAACCTCCAATCGCGGATTATATCCGGATGGGGCCACAATGACCAGTATAGCTGCCTTCAGTATGCATAATATAAGTTTACAAAAATGGGATATTACTGCCGGAGTACGTTTTAATTCTTTCATCAACAAAGTTACCGATTCGGCCCTGGGCACTACCAAACTAACACCATCTGCCCTAGTAGGTAATTTGGCCGTTCAACGTAGTTTAAACCAAGCCTCAAATGTCTTTGCCTCCATCAATACCGGGTTTAGAGCTCCTAACATTAATGATCTTGGTTCCTTGGGAATTGTCGATTTCCGATATGAAACACCCAATTTCGACCTCAAACCCGAGCATTCCCTCCAATATCAAGTCGGTTATAAATTTCGAAATCGCCTGCTAAAAGCGGAGGTATTTCTTTATCGGAATGAATTATACGATTTAATAGTCCGAAACAGAGTTGAGGGCGATAGTATTGAAGGTTATCCCGTTTATCAGAAGAAAAATGTGGAACGCGGGTTTGTCCAAGGTGCGGAAATGGCTTTGGATTTAACCGTGAATCCAAAATGGAAATTTTCGGGAAACCTTACCTATACCCATGGACAGAACAAAACCAGTGACGAGCCTGCACGTCGTATCCCTCCCCTTTTTGGCCGACTTGCCACTGAATATGGTGTAAAGAAATGGACTTTTAATGCTGATTGGCTCATTGCTGGTAAGCAGGACCGATTGGCCTCAGGCGATATAGACGATAATAGAATCCCGCTTGGAGGCACCCCTGGCTGGAACGTCCTTAATTTACATACTAGTTACACTATAAAATATGTGACGATCGATCTTGGCCTGCAGAATATTTTCAATGAGGATTATAGATACCATGGCTCCGGCGTTAATGGTTATGGGAGGTCCGGAGTGGTTTCAGTTTCTGCGAGTTTGTAGTGGTGATATACAAGGTTGGGTTGTAATCAAATTTAACATCTTAAACTTGAGTGCTTCTCGGTGCCGTCTACTTCTCGATACAATTTTATTTCGTTTCACTCCATAAAACCACCTGCCTGCCGGCAGGCAGGCTTGAAGTGACGGTAAGCAGGCTCGAAATGAAGGGCATTCGACTTTGCTTCTCTGTTCTTTCGTCAGTTCGAGTGAAATGCCGTTAGGCATTTTGTATCGAGAACCAGTTTGGTGTAAAACGTCTACTTCTCGATACAATCCTCCTTCGTCGGATCACCCGCCTAACGGCCGGGCAGGCTCGCAATGACGTCAGTTAATAATGTTGAACAAACAAATTATTGCCTTTTGGCTGAAGAACACTGCCCACTGTTTACTAATTACTTCTCTCTACTACCTCACCTCTTCGATTTCGACTACGCTCAATCTCCGCAAAGACTTTGAACTTTAAAACTATTTATTGCTCACAGTCAACTGATCACTGAAAATAAACTTTCGGCTACTTCGATTTCGACTACGCCTGTCTGCCGATAGGCAGGTTCAATCTCCGTAAACTTCATCCGGTGGCTGAGCGTAGTCGAAGCCACAAATTCTTTAACCTTTAACATTAAACTTTGAACTTTAAAACAGTTTATTGTTCACTACTCCTCATCCGTCTTGTTCTCATAATGATTAACCCGGGCATCGTCCTCGTTATCCATTGGTGGGCCTTGTTCTATTTTGCGCCAATCAATGGTTTTATTGTACTTCTTCATTGAAAGTTCAGCGTTGTAGATTCGCTCATCATGACGCTCCAAAGTATAAGGAGTGAAGTCGGGTTCCGAAGTGAAGAAATCCTGCAACAAGGAAGCCGTAACGTCAAACTGATTTACATAAGGAACATTCAATATGTTGTACATCGTTTTTAAAATGGCCCCAAAATTAGCATGGGTATTGGAAACATATCCCTTTTTTACATAAGGGCCTGCCATCATTAGAATAGACCTATGGGCATCCACATGATCTACGCCACCTTGTGGGTCATCCTCCGTGATAATCACAAGCATATTCTTCCAGTATTTGGTCCTTGAAAGGAAATGTAATACCCTACCAACCGCAAGGTCATTATCTACCATAAAGGATTGTGGATAAGGATATCCATCTTCCGGACGGACTCTTGCCCCGTGATCGTTGGGCAGCATCATGGTCACCAATTGCGGCATGTCTTCCTCACCTTCGATCCATTTCTCTGTAAACTCCCTTTCAAACTGATCCATTCGGTATTGATCGGGAATATTCATATTATAACCGGCATAGTCGTGGCTAGTCCTTGTAAAAAGTGCTTTTTGCATTGGCACCATCACCCCATGTGCCGCCCCTGTATTGGTATCGTACCATTCCTCGCGTACGTGTGCCGTTTCATTGGCCTGTCCAAAATTATAGAAAGAAACCTTTTCCCTATCCAAGGCTTCCCATAGCCCCCCAATCTCCGCATAGTCCTCGGGGTCTACACTGCCAATGGTTCCCGGGTGACGACGCCCTGGGGCATCGGAAAATATTTTGGCCGATTTACTTACACTGGCATTGGCCTCTACCCACTCGTTGGGTATAACACCCACCAACCAATGGTGGCCATGTACGGATGCATCACTATCACAATAGTAATTGTCCGAATAAGCAAATTGCTTAGCGGCTTTATGATGGTTGGGAGAAATTCTCAGGTTGGGGAATTGTGCTTGTAACGAATCCGGTAAGGTATAGGAATTATTAACACCATAGCGGGCCAAGGTACTATCTCCCTTTCCTGTTTTAAGCTGCCCAAAAACCTCATCATAGGTCCTGTTCTCCTTGGTAATATATACCACATGTTTTATAGGACTCTGACGCAATTTTGGCAAGGGAGGCAAAGGGTTGGACCCGTCATCCGTAACGGTACTTTCCCTAAAGGTATTGTCTATGGCTATTTTGGTGTACTCCGCTAGTTTCTCCTCAGTGGGCATAGGTACCCTTTGGAAACTGCCCAATTGAATATCGCCTATATAATCCCCCTGAGGTGGTTCCACAAAATCTCTTCCACCATTGGGTCCAGAACCAAGACCTCTACAGGTAATAATATATATGTTCTTTTCATCTTTGGACAATTCCACTCGTGTAGGCCCCCATCCACTAGGGATAAGCCCCTTGGTGGTTTGGGATGGAATATCTATAACGGCCACCGCATTGAATCCCAACAGGGCCACATACAATGTTTTTTCGTCCTTGCTCATGGTAATTCCAAAGGGCAACAGGCCTCGGTATTTGTCGATACGGGGATCGACTTTAATGGGAATATGGCCCACAATTTCCTGACTCTGGTGATCAATGATCGTGATATTGTCGTTGGTGGCATTGGTGACATAGGCAAATTGCTTTCCAACAGCAATGGAATTTGGACTTGCTCCCCCAACCACTTCAGCATCTTCCACCGTCTGTCCTATTTGGTGCCCAGTCTTAAATTTTTTGATTACCTTATTATTATCGAGGTCTATAGTAAAAACACTCATGGCATCCGGATGCAACGGACTTCCCAGTCCCGGAATTTTGCGTCCTTCCACTACAGTACCCTCAATGGACTCTTTGGTATTGTCCCCGTAGGCGTGATGAGAAATCATTAAGGAATCGTAATTGGCCGGGGCAGCACCCTCGATCAAAGGATAGGAATACACACCAACATTGGCCACAAATGCCTGCTTTTTATCGGGACTGATTGCCAAGCCAAAAGGTTGACGGCCTACATTAACGGATCCTTTTATTTTTTTAGAATCCAAATCGATACGCACCATTCTAAAGTTTGCACGATCTAACACCAACAATTCGTTCTGGGCTTCATTTATCCGCAGATCCGAAGTAAAACTATCTTGGTAATCCTTTCCATCGACAATACCATTTAAAGAAATGGAATCCAATTTGGTAAGACTTTCCACGTCATATTGAATGACCGCTCCTGTATCTCCTCCACTCAAATAAACCGTTTTGGAATCCTGTGCAAATTCGACCCCCAAAAAGGACCCATTTGCCAAGGGTGAAGGAATAGTGCCATCATAGCTGGGGATTCTGGTCGACTTTAAACTAGTTAGATCTATTACCGTAAATACCCCGTCGTGCAGGGTAACTGCCTTGCTACCGTCCGGAGATACTGCCATCCCAAAGGGATCATGTGTTATCCGCAATTTATCGCCTACAGGAGTTACATACCTCCCACTGGCCAGGATAGAAATCCCATTTTCATCAATAATACTGTACTGGTCTTTACCCGGCACCTGTAAAATGGAAATACTTTTTTGGCGTGAATTACAAGAAATAAAAACTAAAACTAGAAGGACTACAAAAAACCGATTCATTAGGTTGAATTTAAATGGTGGATGGATGTTTTTTAAATAAAAAATAATATTACGCATTTTTGCTGAAAGGTTAAAGCACATAGCAATCATTTAAGATAATTTAATAAAAGTCAATTACCCAAGGGCAAGCCCATGAGGCATCGGATGGAAACTACTGATAACATTTCGACTCAAGCGTTGGAGCATTCAAATCTCACTTAGTGAGTAAAAATTAGAAAATCCTATTCTCCTAACTTAAAAGAAGGGTCATTTACTTAATGTTTCCATAAACGGGCACCACAAAATTTCCGTTTAAAAAGGGCTTTGGATCTATCTTACTTTGCAGGATCAACCCTTTGCGTTTGGACTCCAACAGCATAAAAGCAGCCTGTACCATGGGTGCTGCGGTAGTAGTCTGTATGGCCCTTAACCTGTGCTTCCCTACTTTTTGCGGTAGTATAAGATTGGAAGCCTCGCTCCTTCTTAGAATACCATGACTGTCCTTGCCCTCTACTGCGGCGTAAAACACTATTTGATCCTGCTCTATATGTGGGATTTCCGTTTCCATTTTCTCCTGAAGTGTCTTAATGGCTGAATCCCCTTTTCCCGAACCTGCCAATTGTTTTTCTACCCAGGCATAATGTCCGGGATACCTCAGGGTCTTATAATCCAAATGACGCACCTTGGCCAACAGGGCATCGGGCAGATCGGCCGCCCCACCTGAAGTTAGGTCTTCCTCATAGGTCCTGCCATCTATAATAATCTGTGCCCGCTCCGAGAGCGACTTCAACTGTACCTTTTTATAATCCCGCAAGGCTTCGGCATCCTTAACATACTCGGTAGCAACGCCTACAGGACTCCAGGTAAAGCCGTAGTAATGGGGTGCCACGGCATGCTCCGTTAAGGCCCCAACCTTGAATTGTAGCTTATCCACTTTGTCTACACTATGCTTTCTACAAAATTCCTGATAGAGGTAATGGGCCAAAATATCTACATACCCTGGCGCCAGACCTGATTGCAATACAAAACCGGTTTCGGCATTTTTGGCCAATTCCATTATTTCATTCGTTTCCGCTACATACTCGGTGAGGTTAACGTAATGAAGTCCAAACTTTTTGGCGTAACTCGCCATTTTGGGCGCCAGACTTCCGGGGAGGCAATCGAGCAGGACATCGCCCTGGGTAAAAATTTCCTCCATTTCTTTCGTCAGGCCCATATCGGAAAGACAAAATGCCTTTGCCACTGAGGGGTTGGTAGTCCCCTCCCCGATCCAATGGGCCACTTTTTCTGCCTTTTCCAGGGTGCGATTACCAATAAAGATCTTAAGAGGAACGTTGCCCCATTCGGAAAGTATCAATCCAACGGCCTGTGCAATACCCCCGGCACCTGCAATAACCATGTTGTACGACATAATTCTAGAGCTAAAATTGTTATAAGAAAGATAGCGTTTTTTCTTGGAAGTTTCCGCTGTTACTTGTAGATACTATTCTACTTCGTAGGACTACTCGAAGAGACGGAGGGTAAAGGTTAATTTGATAATTTGGAAATGAGGAAAGGGGTTAATGTGAAAATGTACCGATGGGTTAATGAATCAATTGGTTAATATGAAAATGTGGAAATTTACCAATGTGGAAATGAGTTAATTTGAAAACTTGAAGATGGGTTAATTTGAAAATGGTTCAATGTTGAAAAAGGTCCTTTTAAGTAAAAGTTTTAGCTCCTTCCCTTGGGCCTGTGCTGAGCGGAGTCGAAGCATAAGGGAAGGTGGATTCTCCACCATTTGGCGGAGGAGACGGAAGGGATTAAAAGCCCAAGCCAAAGGAGAATGGAGAAGTTGCGAGGTTTTAAATACACCCCCTGGTCTAATTACAAAACACACTCCTAACCTCCCGCGGTAAACGCGTGACAGGCTCTCTCAAGAGGGGAATGTATTACGTTCTGAATGAGATCCGTCATTGCGAGCCTGCCTGACGGCTAGGCAGGGAGTGATAGCGACGAAGCAATCCCAAACCTGAAATAAACAGATTGCCGCGCTGCGCCCGTCTGAAGGCCGGGCAGGCTCGCAATGACGTTCTTGGTTCTATCGTCAGTTCGAGTGCTTCTCGATACAATTTTATTGCGCTGAGCTTCATAAAATCACTCGAAGTGACGACTTTCAACTTTTAAGCAGAATATAGTTCTCTCCCAATAGTTATCGGGATGCGCCTTCCTGCGGAAGGCAGGCTCGACCGGACAATAGCGGCTTATAGGACTGTTCAGTAAAAACTAACTATTGGCTAATGGCTAATGCCTTCTGCCTAAAGGTTACTGATCACTGTTCACTGTTTACTCACATCCGTTTACTTCGATTTCGACTCCGCCTGTCTGCCGATAGGAAGGCTCAATCTCCGTAAAGACCTTGAACATTAAACTTTGAACATTAAAACTGTTTATTGCCATTTGTTAACTGTTCATTGTTTCAGCCACTTCCAACTGCTTACTGACTACTGAAGACTGCTTACTCAATTCTCCTTCAAAAAGCCACCATACTTTCGCAATCCCTCATTCACCATGGTAACGGCACCTTTACTTGTCATGGTTGCACCGGAAATCCCGTCAACAAAATGCACGTCGTCACCGGCTTTTTGCAATGTAAAGGTGTTTTCATTCAGGTTAATTTTCACGCCTAAGAACTGATCTTCAAATGTTTTTTCGACAAATGCAGCACCATAACCATCAGATTCTGCTTGGTGCTCAAATGCAATTTTTTTTATTTCCAGCGTTTTTTTATCCAAAAGAACTTTTGCCCAGATAGCACCACCAAAACCAACACCCTGAACTGGTAGGACAACCAGGTCCGTATCCCTTATTTCAAATATGGGCAGCGATGTGGCTTGCCCACGCGTCTTCAACATATTATAAAGATCTCCTGCTCTAGCCATTTCTATTGTAGAAACCTTATCGCTGGTATTGATCTCCTTAAAAATTATTAGGTCCAGAAGGTTTGTAGTATCCGCCAAAGGTGGCGCTACAAAGGTGGCAATCTCCTCAATACTGTCCGGTATTTCGGGTGTGGTTTGGATTTCCTCTTTTACTGCTTCGATTTTTTGTTTCGGCTGTTCTGGATTTTCCTTGCAGTTCCATCCCAAGACAACCAAGATCATCAGTAGTATTTTTATTTTCATCATATTCAATTTTATATTTAAAACGCATCAAATGTACCTCTGCCTTATTTTTCCGAAGGTAATACGGCGGCAGGTTTACTGAAATGATTTAGATCAGTAACATCTTTTAAGATTCTAGAGCCTAGAAACTAGACACTACCGTCAGTTCGAGTGCTTCTCAAACCAATTTTATTTCGCTACGCTACATAAAATCACTCGAAGTGACGGGCTGGCTACTATTTACTGATTACTAAAGACTGTTTACTGTCAAGAAGCAGATTGCCACACTGCGCCCGCCTGACGGCAGGTAAACTCGCAATGACGGCTTTCAACTTTTTAACATTGAACTTTTGCCTATTGCCTTTTGCCTCCCGATAACTATCGGGATGGCTAAAGGGTTCAGCCCACAGAACAATGTTCACTGCATTCTCTTTTCTCTTTTCTTTTTTCTCTCAATACTCATTACTCATCAATCTATACTAATTTCCCACTTCTCAATACACATTTAACCCTTCCCTACTGTTAACATTGAACTTTCAACATTGAACTTTGTACAATCAACAATTTTTAAATCTTTTTGGTTAAATTACACCCTTGAACTATATTAACATACTCGCTTTTGGATTGTAATCCAACGGCCATCAAATGATTGATAACAATCAGATAAAACCAATAAAAACAAAAGACAAAAACACATGAAATACATAGTTTGTGAGGAACCTGGTGACTTTCAATTAAAGGAAAAAGAGGCCCCTATACGTAAAAAAGGGGAAGCCCTTTTAAAAGTGAACAAGGTGGGCATCTGCGGTACCGACCTTCACGCCTATACCGGCAACCAAGCCTTTTTCACCTATCCCAGGATCCTTGGCCATGAGCTGGCCACCACCGTGCTGGAGATCGACGAAAACGACAAGGGCATTGAAGCCGGGGACAATGTGGTGATCATGCCCTACCTGAGCTGTGGCCATTGTGTTGCCTGTAGGAACGGGAAGACCAATTGCTGCACCCAGATCCAGGTGCTGGGCATACACACGGACGGCGGCATGCAGGAACAGATCACCGTACCGTTGGATATATTGTTGCCCGCCAAGCAGCTGACCAACGAACAGATGGCCATTGTGGAGCCTTTGGCCATAGCGGCACATGCCATCCGACGGGCACGGTTGGTCCCTGGTGAAACCATTGTGGTCGTAGGTTGTGGTCCCATAGGAATCGGCATCATGAAGCTGGCCCAGATCGAAGGGGCCAAGGTCATCGCCCTGGACATGAACCAGGACCGACTGCAGTACGCCAAGGAAAAGATCGGGGTGGACCATATTGTAAATGTGGCCGAAGACCCCGTAAAACAGATTTCGGAGATTACCAAGGGCGATATGGCGACAGCGGTATTCGATGCCTCGGGCCACAAGGGAGCCCTGGAACAGGGACCCAACTATATGTCGCACGGAGGAAGGTACATCTTGGTGGGACTCTCCAAAGGGGAGCTTACCTTTGCCCATCCGGCCATACACGCCAAGGAGACCACCCTGATGTGCAGCAGGAATGCCACGGTGGCCGATTTTGAACGGGTCATAGACATCCTGGACCAGTTCCCTACCGATTCGTTCATTACCCACAACGTGCATTTCTCGGAGATGAAGGAGAATTTCGACAGCTGGTTGAAACCCACCACAGGAGTGATCAAGGCCACCGTAGAATTTTAAAACAATAGCATAACAATATGTCAAAGAATTTTTTACAAATACACCCTAAGGACAATATCCTTGCAGCTTTGCAGGATATGAAGAAAGACTATGTGGTTACCTTTGATGGGAAATCCTTCCCTCTTAAAAACAATGTTACCGCCAAGCATAAATTCGCACTACAGCAATTCAAGGTAGGAGACCCTATTTTAATGTATGGCACCTTGATCGGGAAAGCTACCAAACCTATAGCTCAAGGGGAAACCATAACCATAGAAAATGTGGTGCATGCCTCCTCCGATTATAATGTAGGGGAACAACAATCGCACTGGGAAGCACCGGACATTTCCAAATGGAAGAACAGCAGCTTCCAAGGCTACCATCGTGCCGATGGCAGTGTGGGGACCGCCAACCATTGGCTGGTTATCCCTATGGTATTCTGTGAAAATAGAAATGTAAACGTACTGCGCACTACCCTACTCAATGCCTTGGGCTATGAGACTGCCCAGGACTATATAATAGATACAGAAGTGCTGGTATCCCAATACAAAAAAGGCGCCAGTGCGGATGACTTGATGGCTGCCCCTATTATTAAAACGGCCGACGAAATTAAACAGAACAGGACCTTTCCCAATGTGGACGGCATTAAGTTCCTTACCCACGACGGGGGCTGTGGATGTGATCGCGGGGATTCGGACACGCTTTGCAATTTATTGGCAGGATACATTACCAATCCCAATGTTGCCGGGGCTACCATTCTTAGTTTGGGCTGCCAGAACGCCCAGGTGAAAATTTTGGAAGATGCCATTGCCAAACGCGACCCCAACTTTTCCAAACCCCTACATGTTTTGGAGCAACAAAACAGCAAGAGCGAGCGCCATTTTATAGAGGAAGCGGTTAAAAGGACCTTTTTAGGCCTTATTGAAGCCAACAAGGTAGAACGACAGCCTGCCCCGCTAAGCAAATTGGTCTTGGGGCTTGAATGCGGTGGTTCGGACGGATTTTCAGGAATTTCAGCCAATCCAGCCCTGGGGTATACCTCCGACCTAATTGTGGCCTTGGGCGGCGCTACCGTGCTTTCCGAATTTCCAGAACTCAACGGGGTGGAACAAGAACTCATCAATCGCTGTGAAGCGCCCGAAAATGCAGAAAAATTTGCCGGTATTATGAGGGCCTATTCCGCCAAAGCGGTTTCCATAGGCTCCGGATTTGAAAACAATCCATCACCAGGAAATATAAAGGACGGACTCATCACAGATGCCATGAAGTCGGCGGGTGCGGCAAAAAAAGGAGGCACATCCTTGGTTCAGGACGTGTTGGACTATACCGAACGGGTCACCAAAAATGGGCTAAACCTTTTATGTACTCCAGGCAACGATGTGGAAAGTACCACAGGCTTGGCAGGCTCAGGATGCAATGTAATCGCTTTCACCACCGGCTTGGGCACGCCAACCGGCAACCCTGTGGCCCCGGTCATAAAAATGTCCAGCAACAACGCCCTAAGTGAGCGTATGAAAGACATTATCGATTTTAATACGGGAACCATTATTACGGGAGAAGATACGATCCAGACCAAAGGGGAAGAACTGTTGGACTATATTATTGAGGTGGCCAGTGGCAACATTGTCCCCGCTGCGGTTAGATTGGAGCAGAACGACTTTATCCCCTGGAAAAGAGGTATTTCCCTATAACTGGCCTCTCCGAAGGAGAGCTAAAGAACATCAAACTCAGAAAACTTTCAACTTTCAACTTTATAACTTTCAACTTTATAACATAATACATTAAACCTTCTAACATGATTATAGATTCCCATCAACATTTCTGGAAATACAACCCCGTAAAGCACTCCTGGATAAACGAGCAAATGAGCGTTATCCGTAGGGATTTTTTACCCTCGGACCTTAAACCTGTGTTTGCCAAAAACGGTGTAGATGGTTGTGTGGCGGTACAGGCGGACCAGACCTTGGCGGAAACCGATTTCCTTTTGGAACACGCCCACAACAACGCTTTTGTTAAAGGCGTCGTGGGCTGGGTAGATCTAAGAAGTGCCCATGTAGACAAAGAATTGGAAAAATACGCCAAGGATAAGCATTTAAAGGGGTACCGACATATTGTTCAAGGAGAAGCGGACCATAATTTTTTATTGAGACAAGATTTTTTAAGGGGCATCTCCAAATTGGAACAATACGGAGCGGTCTATGACATCCTTATTTTTCCACATCAATTGGGAGCTACCTTAGAATTCGTGAAAAAGTTCCCCAACCAAAAATTCGTCATCGACCATATTGCCAAACCTTATATCAAGGATGGCTTTTATGACGGTTGGGCGGCTATGATGCAAGAAGTCGCCAAACATGAAAATGTACACTGCAAAATCTCGGGCATGATCACCGAAGCTGATTTCAATAGCTGGACCCCGGAACAGATACATCCCTATATGCTCTTGGTCCTTGAGGCCTTTGGCCCTGAACGCTGCATGTACGGTTCCGATTGGCCCGTTTGCCTTGTTGCAGGATCCTACGCCCAGGTAAAAGAGCTGACCACAAATTTCATTTCCAGCCTTAGCACCACTGAACAAGCCGCCATTATGGGGCAGAATGCGGTGGATTTTTATGGACTTGAGTGAGACAGTTGTAAAGTTGAAAGTTATAATGTTATAAAGTCAAAAGTTCGTCACTTCGAGTGATCCGACGAAGGAGGATTGTATCGAGAAGGGAATACAGTGGTCAGTCTTCAGTGAACAGTAGTCAGTGACTGAAACATTTAAAGTTCAAAGTTTAATGTTCAAAGTCCTCACGGAGATTGAGCCTGCCCAGCCGTCAGGCGGGCGCAGCGCGGCAATCTGCTTGTTCCTATGAAGAGATTGCTTCGTCGCTATCGCTCCTCGCAATGACGAATGCCCTCACGGAGATTGAGCGTAGTCGAAATCGAAGTAGGCGACAGTTAGTTTTCAGTGGTCAGTTATTAGTTATGAGTAGTTATAATTTAGACTCTTTATTCTTTTCTCTCTTCTCTTAACACTAGATTATGTCTTTTCCTTTTTAACTCTTGCCACCTGGCTTTTGGCTATCCCGTCATTGTGAGCTTGCCTTGCCGTCAGGCAGGCACAGCGCGGCAATCTGCTTCTTACAGTGAACAGTGGTCAGCCCGTCACTTCGAGCCTGCCTGCCGGCAGGCAGGTGATTTTGCATAACGAAGTGGAGCAAAATAGAATCGAGAAGCACTCGGTTCTCGATACTAAATGCCTGTCGGCATTTCACTCGAACTGACGATAGAACAAAACCCGTCATTGCGAGTTTATCTGCCGTTAGGGAGGCTTGCCTACCGATAGGGAGGCGCAGCGCGGCAATCTGCCTCTTACAGTGTACAATGAACAATTAGCAATAAACAATGATAATGTTCAAGGTTCAATGTCCAAATGTTGAAAGTCATCACGGAGATTGAGCGGAGTCGAAATCGAAGTAGCCGGTGGGCAGTGATCAGTATTCAGTAATTAGTAATCAGTGGCTTCGACTACGCCCGCCTGCCCGGTAGGCAGGTGATTTTATGTAGCGCAGCGCAATAAAATAGTATCGAGAAGGGATTTCAGTGAGCAGTAATCAGTGGTCAGTGGTCAGTGGTCAGAGCTCTTTAGGCAAAAGCCATTAGCCATCCCGATAGTTATCGGGAGCCAATAGTAGCTAACTAGTGAACAGTTTTCTGTAGTCAGTGGCTTCGACTACGCTCAGCCACCGGATGAAATCACGGAGATTGAGCGTTGGAAGAATCTAAACTCTTTTCTCTTCGCTCTTGGCTCTTGGCTATTCCGTCATTGGTACATTGGTACATTTCCACATTTTCAAATTATCAAATTGACTCATTTTCAAATTAACCACTTCAGGCTCTTGACTCTTTATTCTCTTCTCTTTTCTCTTGGCTCTTGGCTTATGGCAATTCCGTCATTGGTACATTTCCACATTAATACATTGATTCATTACCCCATTGGTACATTTCCACATTAATACATTTCCACATTATCCCATTTTCAAATTATCAAATTTCCCCAAAATCTTCCTAAAGCCAAAAAAAACTATATTTGGTCATAGTAGACATTTTAAACCAACCCCTCTACCCTATGACCCTACTGAAAAATAAATTAAGTATCATCCTGCTCGCGCTACTCACCGCCTGCGGATCAAAGGAAAATAAAAATATACCTCAACAGGATCTGGCCATAGGTATTATTGCCGATTGTCAGTACTGCTACTGCGAGTCCTCCCCTTCCCGTTTTTATAAAAACTCCCCCCATAAATTAAAACAAGCCGTTACCGCACTTAATAAGGAAGAACTGGATTACGCCATTCATTTGGGCGACTTCATAGATCGGGATTTCAGTAGTTTTGATACAGTCCTCCCTATCTGGAACGCTTTAAAGACCAAGAAATACCACGTGCTGGGCAATCATGATTTTAGTGTGGCCGACTCCCTAAAATCCAAGGTAATGAACAAAATGAACCTCACCCAGCGCTACTACAGCTTGGTGGAAAACAACTGGAGATTTATTATACTGGACGGCAACGACCTCAGCTATCAAGGTGCCATTTCTCCCGAGAAAATAGCACAGACCGACTCCCTCTTTACCCTGCTTTCAACATCGGACCTTCCCAACCTACAAACCTGGAACGGCGGATTAAGTCATGATCAATTACAATGGGTGGAAAGTGAACTGAAACTGGCTACGGAGAATAACGAAAATGTTGGGTTCTATTGTCATTTCCCTGTAATGGGCGAGGATAAGGTCCACCGTCTTTGGAACAGCACCCAACTCATCTCCTTAATCGACAACTACCCCAATGTAAAATTCTATTTTAATGGACATAACCACCATGGCGATTATATGGAAAGAAACGGAGTGCATTACCTCACCTTTAAAGGCATGGTAGAAACCGATAGCACTTCCGCCTTTTCCACCGTAGAATTCAAAAAAGATTCCATTTTGGTCCATGGTCATGGCCGGGAACAGTCAAGAAGGCTTCAAATTAAGTAGTGGTCTCTTGCTAAGTCATTAGGCAGAAGCCACTAGACAATGGTAGGTTGTTAGTTTAACATGATTAACTGACTTCATTGCGAGCTTGCCTACCGATAGGGAGGCGCAGCGCGGCAATCTGCTTCTTACAGTGAACAATTAACAATAAACAATGATAATGTTCAAGGTTCAATGTCCAAATGTTGAAAGTCGTCACTTCGAGTGATCCGACGTAGGAGGATTGTATCGAGAAGCGATTTCAGTGAACAGCTTTCAGCCAGAAGCCATTAGCCAAATGGCAATAGTAGGTTGTTAGTTTAACATGATTAACTGACGTCATAGTGAGTTTACCTACCGATAGGGAGGCGCAGCGTGGCAATCTGCTTATTACAATGAACAGTGATCAATTAGTAATCAACAATTTCAATGTCCTATGTTTAAAAGTTGAAAGTGGAAGGTCGTCACTTCGAGTGGTTTTATGGAGTGAAACGAAATAAAATTGGTTTGAGAAGCACTCGGTTCTCGATACAAAATGCCTATCGGCATTTCACTCGAACTGACGATAGAATAAAACCCGTCATTGCGAGCTTGCCTACCGATAGGGAGGCGCAGCGCGGCAATCTGCTCGTTCCTATGGTGAGATTGCTTCGTCGCTATCGCTCCTCGCAATGACGAATGTCCTCACGGAGATTGAGCGTTGGAAGAATCTAGAGCCAAGATGCTAGAGACTAGACTAAAATCTTGTGTTGAAAGTTGTCATTGCGGGTTTACCTGCCGATATGGAGGCGCAGCGCGGCAATCTGCTTATTACAGTGAACAGTGAACAATTAGCAATAAACAATGATAATGTCGAATGTTCAAAAGTTGAAAGTTGAAAGTCCTCACGGAGATTGAGCGTAGGAAGAATCTAGAGCCTAGATGCTAGAGCCTAGACTAAAGTCTTCTGTTGAAAGTCGTCACTTCGAGTGGTTTTATGGAGTGAAACGAAATAAAATTGGTTTGAGAAGCACTCGGTTCTCGATACAAAATGCCTATCGCCCGTCACTTCGAGCCTGCCTGCCGGCAGGCAGGTGATTTTATGTAGCGCAGCGCAATAAAATTGTATCGAGAAGTAGAAAGGTGTTATAATGTTGAAAGTTGATATGTTCAAAGTTGGAATTGTGTAGTTATAAGCTAGAACCTGGAACCTAGAGACTAGACTAAAGATTTGTGCTGAAAGTTATTTAATGGATGCTCCTTCCCCTAGCTAGGGGAAGGTGGCTTCGACGTAGGAGAAGACGGAAGGGGTAGCCTGGGTGGCAATCGGATTCTTAGAGTGAACAGTCTTCGGTAGTCAGTGGCTTCGACTTCGCTCAGCACAGGCCCAAGGGAAGGAGCTAAAACTTTTTACTTTAAAGGACCTTTTTCAACATTGAACCATTTTCAAATTCAATCATTTTCAAATTACCAAATTCCCTCTTGGCTCTTGGCTCTTGGCTGCACCCATATAAAACACAAAACCCCCTTCAATTGCTTGAAGGGGGTCTTTAATATATGAATTGAGGTTCTTATTTCACTTCCTCGAAATCTACGTCTTCCACGTTGTCGGCTTCTTTGGCCTCTCCGTTGGATGATGCTGTATCTCCACTACCGGCCGGTGCACCTTGTTGTGCATCTGCCTGGGCTTTGTATATTTCCTCAGAAGCTACTTTCCAAGCCTCATTGATCTTATCCAAAGCTGGAGAAATCAAAGCCAAATCTTTGGCTTCATGGGCCTTTTTAAGTTCTTCCAAGGCATCCTCAATAGGCTTCTTCTTATCAGCGGACAATTTTTCGCCAAATTCTTTCAATTGCTTTTCAGTCTGGAAGATCATTCCGTCGGCCTCGTTCAATTTATCGGCAGTTTCCTTAGCTACTTTATCAGCTTCTGCATTGGCTTCAGCTTCCGCTTTCATCTTTTTGATCTCTTCCTCTGTCAATCCTGAAGAAGCTTCAATTCTAATGTCCTGCGTTTTGTTGGTAGCCTTATCGGTAGCCGATACTTTTATAATACCATTGGCATCAATATCAAAGGTAACTTCGATCTGTGGCGTTCCTCTTTGTGCTGGTGGAATACCATCCAAATGGAAACGTCCTATAGTCTTGTTATCCTTTGCCATTGGGCGTTCTCCCTGCAATACATGGATCTCAACAGATGGCTGATTGTCAGCTGCCGTGGAGAATACTTGCGATTTCTTTGTAGGGATGGTCGTGTTGGCGTCTATCAATTTGGTCATTACGCTACCCATAGTTTCAATACCTAGGGACAAAGGCGTAACATCCAATAAAAGAACGTCTTTTACATCTCCTGTCAATACCCCACCTTGTATAGCGGCACCTACTGCAACTACCTCATCAGGGTTAACACCTTTGGAAGGTTTCTTCCCAAAGAACTTCTCAACGGCATCCTGTACCGCAGGAATCCTTGTAGAACCACCAACCAAAATAATTTCGTCTATATCGCTCTTGCTTAATCCAGCCGCTTTTAAGGCAGTGGCACAAGGCTCAATGGTACGTTTTACCAAATCATCGATCAATTGCTCAAACTTGGCTTTGGTCAAAGTACGCACCAAATGCTTAGGTCCTGAAGCCGTAGCGGTAACGTATGGAAGGTTAATTTCAGTCTGCGCAGAAGACGACAACTCAATTTTTGCCTTTTCAGCAGCCTCTCTCAAACGTTGCAATGCCATAGCATCCTTACGTAGGTCTATGCCTTCCTCTTTGTTGAACTCATCGGCCAACCAGTCGATTATCTTTTGATCCACGTCATCACCACCCAAGTGGGTATCCCCATCTGTGGCCAATACTTCAAAAACACCGTCTCCCAATTCCAGGATGGAAACATCATGTGTTCCTCCACCAAAATCGAAAACCACTATTTTCTGATCCGTGTCTTTTTTGTCCATCCCGTAGGCCAAAGAGGCTGCGGTAGGCTCGTTTATAATTCTTTCTACGGTAAGTCCGGCAATTTCACCGGCCTCTTTTGTAGCCTGTCTTTGTGCATCGTTAAAGTATGCAGGAACGGTAATTACCGCTCTAGTAACCGTTTGTCCCAAGTAATCCTCGGCAGTTTTCTTCATTTTCTGAAGGATCATAGCCGAAAGTTCCTGTGGAGAATACAAACGTCCATCTATATCTACTCTAGGAGTATCGTTGTCTCCCTTAACTACCTTATAAGGTACCCTTGTGGCTTCCTTGGTAGATTCAGAGTATTTATTTCCCATAAAACGTTTTATGGAATAAATGGTTTTGGTGGGATTTGTAACGGCCTGTCTTTTTGCAGGATCTCCAACCTTAATTTCGCCACCCTCTACAAAAGCAATGACAGATGGAGTAGTTCTCTTACCTTCTGCGTTTGGGATAACAACAGCTTCGTTACCCTCCATTACGGAAACACAAGAGTTTGTTGTTCCTAAATCTATTCCAATAATTTTACTCATGTTTATATATTTACTGTTTTCAAAATTCTTTTTAGCACTCGCGTCTATTAGGTCAATGATTGTGCCATGACAAAAAATATGACAAGCTGTCAGAACCAACCCTTTAATTGACCAAAAATTGCAGGTTTATATGCTTTTTTGGGCATTCCCCCTTGGCCAAAAATATGCCAAGCGGTCGTGCTTTCCATTCCTAGTCCCAATAGTGTCCATTTCAATGTCCCCTCTTGGGAGCTATCCATTGCAATCACTAATGCATTTTTTAGTTGAAAGTTCAAAGTTCAAAGTTCAAGGTTCAAAGTCGAATGCCCTTCACTCCGTAGGAGAAGAAGGAATCTAGAGCCTAGATGCTAGAACCTAGACATAAGGCTTATGTTGAAAGTCGTCACTTCGAGCCTGCCTGCCGGCAGGCAGGTGATTTTGCATAACGAATTGAAGCAAAATCGTATCGAGAAGTGAACAACGTGCAAAATCCGGTTCTCGATACAAAATACCTATCGCCCGTCGCTTCGAGCCTGCCTGCCGTCAGGCAGGTGATTTTGCATAACGAATTGGAGCAAAATTGTAGCGAGAAGTAGAAGGCGTGCAAAAAATCGTTCTCGATACAAAATACCTATCGCCCGTCACTTCGAGTGATTTTATGTAGCGCAGCGCAATAAAATTGTATCGAGAAGCACTCGGTTCTCGATACTAAATGGCTATCGCCATTTCACTCGAACTGACGAAAGATTTAAAACCGTCATTGCGAGTTTATCTGCCGTTAGGGAGGCTTGCCTTCCGATAGGGAGGAGAAGCGCGGCAATCTGCCTATTCCAATGAACAGTTAACAATTAGCAATAAACAATGTTTATGTCAAATGTTCAAAAGTTGAAAGTTGAAAGCCCTTACGGAGATTGAGCCTGCCTGCCGGCAGGCAGGCGTAGTCGAAATCGAAGTTTGAAAAGAGTAGTAAGAATCTAGAGGTTGGACTTTTGGCGAAAAAAATATTCCCCTCTTGAGAAAGCCTTTCCCGCCTTTTGCCTGGAGATTAGGGGTGTTTCACCCTATACGCTATCCTATATCCCATTCCTAAGCCTGGGCTCTCAATCCCTTCCGTCTCCTCCGCTGCCGGCGGAGAATCCACCTTCCCATATGCTTCGACTCCGCTCAGAATAGGCCCAAGGGAAGGAGCCGAAATTTTTACTTAAAATACTTTTTTCAATAATAACCCATTAGTAAATTTTCAAATTACCACATGGCCTCAATTTCAAATTAATTCATTAATCCATCGATAGATTTCCACATTGGTACATTGGTACATTTTCAAATTATCTCATTTTCAAATTAACCAATTATCAAATTACCACATTAACTCACTTTCAAATTGATCCATTTCCCAATAGATAATCCTATATTTACTAAGAATTTTAACCTATTGGTAAATGGAGTGCATTAGTGTTTTCGATATGCTTAAAATCGGGGTCGGCCCATCCAGTTCCCATACTTTGGGACCATGGCGTGCCGCCGACCGTTTTATTGGGGAACTACTGGAAAAAAAAGTATTCCCTTCCGTTACCCACATCCAAATAGAAGTTTATGGTTCCCTCTCCTTGACCGGGAAGGGTCACGCCACCGACTTGGCCATTATGCTTGGCCTCTCCGGAGCCGACCCGGTAACCATACCCATTGAAAACATAAGTGGTATTATAAAAGGTATTCAAGAAAATAAGAAGTTGCTTTTGAACAACTCCCTGGAAATTGCCTTCGACCCTAAATTGGATATCGTTTTTAAGAGGGAGTTTTTACCATTTCATGCCAATGGACTCACTTTTACCGCTAGCCTATCCAACGGCAAATCAATCAAGGAAACCTACTATTCCATTGGTGGGGGCTTTGTAGTCAAGGAAGAACTCAAGCGTTCCAAAAAGAAACTGGAAGTTTTCAAATCCTTCCCCTTTCCTATAGAAAAAGGGGTTGACCTATTGGCCGCCTGCAAAAAAGAAAATAAATCCATTTCCCAATTGGTGCTGGTAAATGAACGTTCCCTACGATCGGATGATGAAATAGATAAAGGACTACACCACATTTGGGATACTATGTTGGAGTGTATGTACATTGGGTGCCATACCGAAGGAAACCTTCCTGGTGGACTAAATGTACGAAGAAGGGCATACGATACCCATATAAAATTAAAAGGGGACCTCCCCTATTCCACTCCACAGGAATGGTTGCTCACCATTAGACAGACCGAAGTTAAATTCCGTTCCATTCTCAAATGGGTAAGTTGCTTTGCCCTAAGTGTCAATGAGGTAAACGCCTCCTTGGGACGTGTGGTCACCGCCCCTACCAACGGCAGTGCTGGGGTAATCCCTGCAGTCCTTATGTACTATATGGTCATCGAAAACCATGAAGCCACTTTTGAGCACATAAAACAGTTCCTCCTGGTAGCAGGTGAAATAGGCAGTATTTTTAAAAAGGGTGCTACCATTTCTGCGGCCATGGGTGGTTGTCAGGCCGAAATTGGGGTTTCCTCTGCCATGGCAGCTGCCGCACTGACAGAACTAATGGGCGGTACTCCCGAGCAAGTGCTTGTGGCGGCAGAAATTGCCATGGAGCATCATTTGGGCCTCACCTGTGATCCCATAGGTGGTTTGGTACAAATTCCCTGTATAGAAAGAAATTGCATGGGTGCCATAAAAGCCATCAATGCCGCTGAATTGGCGCTGGACTCCGATCCCGCCAATGCTAAAGTTCCGCTGGACAAGGTGGTGAACACTATGTGGGAAACCGCCAAGGATATGAGCACCAAATACAAAGAAACCTCGGAAGGCGGACTCGCCGTAGGGGTATACCTTAGTGACTGTTGATACCAAGTATTGAGTGAGGAGAAGTGAGTATTGAGAATCTAGATTCTAGAGCCTGGAAACTAGACGAAATCGTTATGTTGAAAGTTTGATGGTCAAAGTTCAAAGTTCAAGGTCGTTTGCCCGTCTCTTCGAGCCTGCCTGCCGGCAGGCAGGTGATTTTATGAAGCGCAGCGAAATAAAATTGTATCGAGAAGCACTCGGTTCTCGATACTAAATGGCTATCGCCATTTCACTCGAACTGACGACAGAACTAAAACCGTCATTGCGAGCTTGCCTTCCGATAGGCAGGAGAAGCGTAGCAATCTGCTTGTTACAATGAACAATCAACAATTAGTAATTATCAATTTTAATGTCCAAAGTTGAAAATTGCCGAACTGTCATTTCGAATAAATATCAGAAACCGAAGGTTCACGAATACCCCTAAAATAATTATGCCATGAGCTAAATCACACAAGTAGCTCAACCCATACATGAATTGAACACTTAACCTCTAAACAAAACCATAGATTCACGTATATCCTTAAAATAATTATGCCATGAACTAAATCGCACAAGCAGTTCAAGCCTGATGTGTGCGACTTCTCTCCCGACGGTTTTCTGGAGTCCCGAAAAGGGCCTGGGCTTTCAATCCCTTCCGTCTCCGCCGCCACTTGGCGGAGGATCCACCTTCCCTTGGTTAAGGGAAGGAGCCCTGTTTGTCGTAATCCTAAAGTTTGATCATTGAGTTATTTCCAAATTAACCGATTTCCAAATTTTCAAATTGTTTCATTAACCCATTGGTTCATTTTCACATTAATCCATTTCCACATTCACCCATTTCCACAATAACCCATTTTCAAATTAACTCATTTCCAAATCAACCAATTGTTACATTAACTCATTGGTAAATTTCCACATTAATCAATTTTCACATTCACCCATTTCCACAATAACCCATTTTCAAATTAACTCATTTCCAAATCAACCAATTGTTACATTAACTCATTGTTACATTTTCACATTAACCCATTTTCACATTAACCCATTTCCTCATTGATTCATTTTCAAATTATCAAATTGACTCATTTTCAAATTAACCTCTCTTTTCTCTTGGCTCTAGATTATGTCTTTTTCATTTTCACTCTTTGCTATTGGCTCTAGTCTCTAGTCTCTAGTCTCTAGTCTCTAGATATAGATCACCAAAACCCAAATTTCAATTATTCTAACACTTTATTTCAAAAATTAATAAGAAATGAATATTAAAGGCAATATATGATGTAAATCATGTAAAATATAGGAAGTTCCACACCTTCAAATAAGGTTTATTTGTAGAGGGCTGTAGTACCCCACTGAAGGAATACCTATTAATGATAATATTTAGAGACTGCCCATTTAATGCAACCATAATAATTAATTACATGAGAAAAAGTTTTCCAAATTTCATATGGACCCTAGTCTTGGTCACCATATCTTGTTCAGAAGCCCCTAAAACGGAAACAAAAACAGCATCGCAACCCATTTACAAGGATGTTCCCTATCTACAGGATTACAGCATAAAATTCAACAAACAAGAGGACAAAATTATGTTGTCCCAAGTATTTATGGATCGGAATGAAGTTATACAAGTGGCTTCATCTGAAGGCATATTGCGTACACACGATGGCCAATTCCTATATCCTGGGGTCCTTTTACAGGATAATACCTACCGCCCAATAGCCGATAGGAATATTACGGCAATCACCCTTTTTAAAGATCAATTTGTATACCTAGATGATAAGGCGGTCCTCAGCAATGCATGGGCCGGTAGTCTTTACCTTGAGCACGAATTACCTAAGGCAAATATTATTGCCCCCGGGAGCGATTTCAATTTTTTGATCAGTGATGGTGTAGCGCTTCAATATGTTTCCAAAAATAAGAAGAGCTGGAAGGGAGCCCTTGCCAAAGACAAGGTAAAAGCTATTAAATTCAACCCAAAAACCAAGACCTTCTGGGTATTGGGAGAAAAATCCATAGCTTCCTTCAACCCTAGGGACCAAACGCTTAAAACGGTTTTTGAAAAAGGCAATTTTACCTCTTTTGCCCTATTTGAAAACAAATTGATCCTTACTACTTTGGATGGTTATCTGGAAGTGGATGCCAATACTGGCAAGCAAATTGGGGAAAAGAAAACCAAATTGCCCTGGACAGAAATTACCTATGTTGTGGAAATTGATGGCCACCTCTGGTTCGGATCCACCAAAGGGGTATTTATGCTCAAAAAAGATGGTAAATTCAATTACTATAATGGAAAACGCTGGTTGCCAAGCAACAATGTTGTACACATATCCAAAGGTACAGATGGTTCTATGCTAATATTGACCGATGCGGGACTGGGACAAATAGTATATGAGGAAATGACCTTGTTCGACAAGGCCCAATATTATGAAAAACAGGTTCGCAATAGACATATCCGACTTGGTTTTAATGCAACCTTGGTGGATATGGACAATGGCAATTTTGATACAGGGCGACTTTCCGATTCCGATAACGACGGACTTTGGACTACCATGTACCTAGCTGGTGAGGTTTTCCGTTATGCGGTGACCAAATCCGAAGACGCACTTCAGAACTGTAGAGAGTCCATGGACGCCATGGAAAGGTTGTTCAGTATTAATAATGTACCGGGCTTTCCTTCCAGATCATTTGAACGCAGCGGCTATAAAGAGCGATTGCATGATCCAGAAAGATGGCAACCTTCCGATGACCCCGAATGGGATTGGAAATCTACCACCAGTAGTGATGAGGCCATTGGACATATTTTCGCCTATGCCGCTATGGCCGAAATCATGGACAACGATCTTAAAGATCGGGCCATAGTTCTGATAGACACCCTAATGAGCCATATTGTAAGAAATGATATGTATATGGTAGATTTTGATGGTAAACCCACCACATGGGGCCGATGGAATCCAGAATACGTAAATGCCCGACCAAAGATGGTCGGCGACAGAAAAATAAATGCTTCCAATATTATAGGCATGTTGCAAACAGCCTATCATTTTACCGGTAAGGAAAAATATAAGGAAAAGGCCTTTGACCTGATGGATAATCACGGTTATTTTGAAAACCTGATGTGGCTTATGAAAGATGTGGCCAAAGCTCCGGATGATGCTGATGATTGGAGTAAGATGTTGTCCGAATCCTGGAACCATTCCGATGACGAAATGTACTTTGTGGGGTATTGGGGTCTGTATAAGTATGCCTTTAACGATACCCTTAAAGCAAAATTCAAAGAAGCTATTATTGATCACTGGGAAATTGAACGACCAGAAAAAGAAGGCGCATGGAATATTATGACCGCCCTCACTGGAACTCAGGAGTTCGACTTGGAAGAGGCGGCCTGGTACCTTAGGGAACACCCAATGGATATGGTATCATGGAACATTATGAACAGTCATAGAAAAGATCTCACCTTCCTGGAACCTAATTTCAGGGAGCAGACCCTTAGCGAAGTGCTGCCACCGGACGAAAGACCGGTTCAACGCCACAATGCCAATATGTTTAGATTGGACAGAAACTCCGCAAAGGACGGTTCTGAAGAGTTTTCTGCCGGCGATATCTGGCTATTGCCCTATTGGATGGGAAGATATTTAGGGGTTATCAGTGCCCCTGAAAAAATAACTAAAGAATAGAATTTAAAATATTAACAACCTAAGTAAGTAGTATGGATTTTACAAAAAAGCATATGAAGTTAAAATTTGATAATAGACCAATGCTCCTATTGTTCGTGACTCCCATACTATTTAGTGCTTGTGGACAAAATAATTTTAAAATGGAAAAACAAATAACCCAAGACCTAACTTATAACCATGATCTGGACAGCAATGATAATTTTTCTCCAGATGATGAATGGTTGGTCTATGACGCCCGTACCGAAGCAGGTGGCATTGGCGGTAATGGAAAAATAGAAAAGATACATCTTAAAACCGGTAAAAAAGTAGTCCTATATCAACTGGAGCAAAACCAGGACTACGGTCCGGGTGTTGGTGCCGTAAGTTATAGCCATACCAATAACGAAGTGGTTTTTATACATGGACTATTGAATTGTTCCGAAGAGAAACCCTACGAGCAATGGCGTAGATCTGGAGTAATTATAAAGGATGACAATCCCGGAGAGCCCATTTTTATGGATGCCAGGGACATCTCCCCTCCATTTACAGTAGGAGCACTTAGAGGAGGAACCCACAGACACGAATATAGCGGGGACGGACAATGGATAGGCTATACCTATAACGATGCCATTATGAAGAAGCTCGAAGATTCAACCGGGGTAACACATAATCTAAGAACCATTGGGGTATCCAAAAATCATCAACCGGTAACTGTTGCCGAATCCCCCGACGGTGAAAATTTTTCCGGGGAATGGTTCAGTGCCCTCGTAGTAAAAGTAGTGCCAGACCCAAATCCGGGGTCCGATGAAATTAGCCGGGCGGCCGGAGATAGTTGGGTTGGACATTCCGGTTACCTGAAATCCGATGGCGCTACCCAAAGGGCAAGGGCCTTTATTGGGACTACCACTAACAAAGAAGGAGAGCAGGTAGATGAAGTTTATATCGTGGACATCCCGGAAGATATCACCATTCCTGGAGACGGTGCTTTGGAAGGAACAGAAACCACCATGCCAGCCCCTCCAAAAGGAACCCAGCAACGCAGGCTTACCTATACGACCAATAACAAGTACCCAGGGTGTGAAGGTATTGTCCGTTCCTCTTATGGAGGAAGCATGCTAGCCTATTTGGCCCAAGATGACCATAACATAAAACAGTTATTCACCATCTCCCCTTGGGGCGGCGAACCCGTACAACGTACCTTTCATGACTCGGATGTTCAAGGTGGAATACGTTGGCATCCTAAAGAGCATCGTCTCCTCTATGTTTGGCAGAATTCTTTGATCGGGTTAAATATCGAAGGCGGAAAAAATACCGTCTTGACGAAACCAACGCAAAATCCACCTAAAAATACAGTTTGGTCGCACGATGGAAGTAAAATTGCCTATAACCGTTTGGTTTCCAACAATGGGGAAACACCAACAATGCAGATTTTTGTCATAGAACTTTAACCAGACGAACATGAGATCAATACTATTATCAGTAACCTTTATCATTGCTTTTTCCTTTGGCAGCACAGCACAGGAAACCAAGTTTTATCAGGACATAGCCTTTATTCATGCGAATGCCGAAGGGCTTCCCTCAGGAAATATCCAGCACATATCAGTAGCCAACAATACGCCAACTGCCATAACCTCTTATGGACAATATGAATGGAAGGATTCTAAATGGTCCTCCAATAATAGGGCCGCAACATCTGCTTCCTCCCCTATTTTTAAAGGTCTTCCTGAAGATACCGGTAAGGTACTGAGCTGGACAACTTACGGTGATACCACCTACGTTGGATGCGAAAACGGACTTTATGTAAAAACTGGAAAAAATAAATGGAGACAGGAACTCCCCTCTGACGAGAACTATAGTTGGGCCTTGAAGGACGTTGCCGCCTTAACCGTGGACTCCAATAACCGTCTGTGGTTCGGTTCCAAGGCAGGCATTGGCCGCTTAAACAAAGGTAGCTGGAAACTGTATACGGGTAAGGAAGGAGTACCCTATAATCATTTTACATCTGCAGCTTCGGGCCCAGCGGGACAAGTCTGGTTTGGTACCGAAAATGGAGCCTTTAGGGTAGAAAATGATGAATTTTTCTACCGATCCAACCGCAGATGGTTACCGGATAACCATGTAAATGATATTGCCGTTGATTTGGAAGGCACGGCTTGGATAGCTACCCCAAACGGGCTAGCCCAAATTATTTCCAAGGAAATGACCTATGGCGATAAAGCTACCCATTTTATAAATCAGGTAGAGGAAAGACACAATAGGATCGGCTTTATTTGTCAAAGTCATCTTTCCGAACAATTCAATATCGATACCAGCAAATTGGCCATCTCGGACAATGACGGTCAGTATACGGCCATGTACGGGGCAGCCCAAGCATTTAGGTACGCACTTACCAAAGACCCAGAGGCCCGGGAACTCGCCAATAGAAGTTTTTACGCCTTAAAATGGCTGGTAGACATCACTTATGAGCCTGGATTTCCTGCAAGGGTAATCATCCCTGTGGATTGGCATGAACCTGTAAATGAGCAATACAGTAAGGAATACAATCGCCGAAATCAGGCAAACGATCCCTTTTGGAAAGATATTTTTCCCCGTTTCCCACTAAGTGAAGACGGAAAATATAGATGGAAATGTGATACCAGCTCGGATGAGCTGGCCGGACATTATTTTTATTACGGGATTTACTATGATCTGGTAGCCGAAACCAAAGAAGAAAAAGATGCCGTTAAACAAGTGGTCTCGGATGTTACCGACCACCTTATTCGGCATGGTTTCAAACTGGTGGATTATGATGGAAAACCAACCCGTTGGGGGAGTTTTGATCCGGATTATTTCAATTCCGTTTGGGGCTGGGATCAACGAGGTTTAAATGCCATGATGATGCTTTCCTTTTTGAACGTTGCCACCCATGTAACCGGAGACCCAAAATATGAAGAAGTGGCCGAAAAGCTTCGTGAAGAGGAAAATTACGATATCTACGCCATGCATGCCAAAGAATTTTTTCCGCCGGAAAATGCGGTTCCATGGGATAACAACCTTGGTTTAATGAGTCTTTATGGCCTTATAAATTATGAACAGCATCCGGAAAGGCAAATTATGTACCGCATAGCCCTTGAGAATGCTTGGCTGCATATAAGCAAGCAGAAAAATGCCTTTTGGGACGGCCTCTATGGTGCCATGACAGGCTTTTTTACCAAAAAAGTGGATGAAGGCTTTTTTAATCCCGAGGAATTATTTGTTGAAAATCCCTTATTTGCCAAGGCTTCCATAAAGAGGTACTACAAGAGTAGTTTGGATACCCAATACATGACGGAAACCTTACAACGAATTCCCTTAGATCTCATAGGCTATGACATGGACAATACCCACCGTCTTGATATTTTGCTGGACCCAACACCGGGCCAGTCAAAAGGTATGGGCTGGGGCAATGACACCTATGCACTACCAATAGACGAAAGAGGCCACGTAAGATTGGACCGTGATGCCACTGTTCTCCACGATAACGAAGGTAATGGATACGCTGAGCACGAGGGTACATTTTATCTCCTGCCCTATTATTTAGCCACTTATCACAAGTTAATTAAACCTTAGAACACCATAAAGGAGTAACACTAACGCACTTTTAATATTTATTCAAATGCCTGGGTTTCCAAAAATAGTATTGCTCGTATTCCTATTAGCCCTTGGCTATGGTCATGCACAGAATGGGATTTCCAGGCCAAAAAATGGCAATACCTATGTTATTGCGCATAGAGGAGTACATAACGGGATTCCAGAAAATTCCCTAGCGGCATATCAGAAAGCCATAGATCTGGGCTGTGATTTCGTTGAAATTGACGTTAGGACCACCAAGGATGGCGAATTTGTAAGTGTTCATAATGCTACCATAGATGCCTATGTTATAGGAGCATCAGGCCTGATAAGCGACCTTACCTTGTCTCAATTAGGTGCTCTTGACATAGGAATAAAAATAGGCGAAAAGTGGCGCAACACCAAAATACCGACCTTTGAGGAAATCCTAGCACTGTGCCAAGGAAAGATTGGCATATATTTGGACCTAAAAGAAGCGGACCCCAAGGCTTTGATCTCAATAATAAAAAATTATGGCATGCAAGAATCCATAGTTTGGTATATCTCCGCAGCGGACCACGAAGCACTTGTGGATTTTAAAACTAATTGTCCAGAATGCCTAATAATGCCAGATCCGGGTAAAAAAAGAAATATCCGAAAGGTACTTAGCGCTTATGCTCCTATAATTATGGCCTCCGATATGGACCATATTTCAAAATCCTTTGTAAAAAAACTACATGCAAATAAGGTAAAGGTATTTGTGGATGATGAGGAGGATGACCCTCAGAAATGGGAACAGCAATGGCAAATGCTTCTTAATCTTGGCGTGGATGGCATACAGACCGATCAACCGGAAAAGTTGATTGGATTTATATCAGCTTCCAAAACCCAATAACCCCAATTCATCGTTGCCTTATATTCTTCCTGCTATGCACTAATAATTGTAGTTGGCATACGCTTTGCAATTAGCTATTTCTTTAAAAATTCTTATATCCCAATGGATTAATCCTTGATCACCGCCTTCGCCTTGTCCTTTATTTTACCTATCAATGATTTTTTGGCCTTTATGCCTTCAACCGATCCTAAATTATCCTGTGGTGCTGTGGTTGTGCTATTGTCCTCTATGCTACTGTTTTCGGCTACAGCGGTTGTTGGCGTAGCGGCAGTATTCTTTTCCTCTTTAGATGCAACAGGACTGTTTACAGACATTTTTGTTTTAACAGTGGCTACAATTTCACCATTGAGCCATTCCTTAACAAAACCGGTAAAAACATCGTTTACCTCCTTCCCTGCCCTATAGCAGGCCTTCCATTGTGGACTTTTCTTTTCATAGACCGGATTTACAAATTTTCGGATTTTATAATTATCCGGCTCAGTAAGTTTGGCGCCGAAATCAACTGTACCAACTAATGCCAAATATTCCTGCAATCTTCTTTTCACCAAAACTTCTGGATTGGCAGGAAAGGACTGTTCCCATAATTCCTTATTGGGAAATGGTTTCTTGGATTCCTCCATAATACCGTTGATACCAGCTTGGGTCTCGTCCCTTAGTTTTTTCTGCTCTGCGACATAGGCCTTGTCATTAGGGTAATTCTCAATATTTGAATTAATGACTATTAGGTCCTTTTTCAAGGAAGTCAGGCCAACGCCATTCGAGTTGGTTAAAGGCATGGCATCTTCCCTTAACTCATTGTATGACGCTATAAATTCCTCACTGTTGATGTAAGTTTTGATGTAGGCACATAACTCCTTCGCCGCCCCGGTTTTATCCCCGGATATTATTGAAGGCAACAATTTGGCATAAGGTACTTTAAAGGAATTTTGGCCAACTCCATTTTTCATGGGACCAGAATCAAATCTCCCAACAAAATTGCCAATAATACTATAATGTGCATATTTGGCATCCATTCCCAATTTCGCGACTATATCATTGACCAAATTAATAGCAGATATAGACAATAAACCCAACACGGCAATTAGTAATACAATTTTAGTTTTCATTGTTTTTTTATATTGGTTAAACACCCAGTTTTCAATACTTTTTTTTGACAGCTATAAAACATTCCTTAAAATGCCTATTGAAATTCCTACCCCTTTCAATTTTCAGAAACTGGCCTATAAGTATGTTAAAAGTCCATATAAATTTCACCTCCCGCAATCCCCTAAAAACAGGATTTTTCAATAACATCCGAGACAAATTTGGGGCGACATTTAATACCAATGATTTTAGTTTGAAAATGGACCTGAATAAGTTGGGCAATTGCAAAAACTGGGAATCATACTAACTATTGGCAATAATTTAAGTTAACGGTCTTTGGGAAACTACCCTAAGAATTGTGAAGGTCCTTGAAGTTGTGGCCAAAAAATGTCCCAAAAGATCACGGGATTGTGTTTTAGCTTTCCTTGTAGAGGTAATTGGGTAGCTATATCCCCTAGATCGAAGAATATTTAAGAAAGATAAAATTCCTTCAACCAAATCCGAGGTATGTCTTAATTGCAGCCTTCCTTCCTCCTGGTATCGATCAAATAAATGATTTTCCAGATACCCTTTTCGTTAAAGAGCTGAAAGGAATTTACCCCACAATGGCTAAAATTATCGTTCACCCAAAATTCATATGATGTCCATGCATTGGCCATGGAGCCATCAATTTGGATATTATAAGTCAGGATTCTTTCTTCAAATTTTGTCGTAGACGGAATGGACACAATCGATTTTAAAAAATTCCCAAAATCTTCGGTTTTCACTTCCTCTAAACCCTCGGCATTTTTTCCAATGGTCTGCATCACAATATTCTTGGAAACCGTTTCCTTTATGGCCATTGAATCCTGTTCATGAAAGGCCTTAAAAAAAGCATCAATGGTGTTTTTCACCAACTCCTCTCCCCCATTCTGAGCATGCATAACAGAGGCGAACATAAAGAACAAAATGATTGACCAAATTTTATTCATTTGAAATGCATTTAGAAGTCAATTAAAAATAATCAAAAAAAACAAAAGGTTGAAACAACTTTAATTTTTGGAACAAATCATTACTTTTATCCCACCAAAACCGAAATAAATGTCCACTGCCAAAAAAGAATACAAAAGAGTTACTGTAAAATCTCTCGTTGATATGAAAAAAAACGGCGAGAAAATATCCATGTTAACGGCTTATGATTATTCTATGGCCAAAATTGTCGACGCTGCCAATGTAGATGTAATATTAGTGGGCGATTCTGCCAGTAATGTAATGGCCGGACATGAAACTACCTTACCTATTACCCTAGATCAAATGATCTACCATGCCTCTTCTGTAATTCGTGCAGTAAATAGAGCCCTGGTGGTAGTTGATATTCCGTTTGGAAGTTATCAAAGTGATCCAAAAGAGGCCTTGAGATCCGCTATAAGGATTATGAAAGAAAGTGGGGCCCATGCCGTAAAGGTTGAAGGTGGGCAGGAAATTAAGGAATCGGTCAAAAGAATTTTGAATGCAGGCATCCCGGTAATGGGACATTTGGGCCTAACGCCACAATCCATTTATAAATTTGGGACTTATACCGTCAGGGCAAAAGAAGAAGATGAGGCCGATAAGCTAATTGAAGATGCCAAACTATTGGAAAAAATGGGCTGTTTTAGCATTGTACTTGAAAAAATTCCGGCCAAATTGGCCAAGGAGGTTGCCGAAAGTGTCTCCATTCCAATTATAGGAATTGGGGCCGGAAATGGTGTTGACGGCCAAGTATTGGTGATACACGACCTATTGGGTATTACCCAAGAATTTAATCCAAGATTTTTACGCAGGTACCTTAACTTATATGAGGAGATGGGCAAGGCCATTTCGCATTATGTAGATGACGTAAAAACCAAGGACTTCCCAAGTGATGACGAGCAATATTAAACTGGTTTTAATATTACTTCCTATAATTTATGCCATTTTCATTATTGATATTGGTCTTTGAACTAGATAATTAATTCAACCTAAGTGTCCACAAAAATAATTTCTACCCCAGAGAATCTTCAGGTATTGTATGAGGACAATCACCTTATAGCCGTTAATAAAAGGGCCGGCGATATTGTACAAGGGGATAAAACCGGGGACACACCATTGAGTGAGGTTGTTAAACAGTATATTAAAACAAAACAAAACAAACCTGGGAACGTATACTTGGGGGTAGCACACCGGCTGGATAGACCTACCACGGGTATAGTGGTCTTTGCAAAAACTTCAAAAGCCCTACCCAGACTCAACAAATTGTTTGCTGAAAAAGATGCCCAAAAAACGTATTGGGCAGTGGTCAACAAGATGCCAGAAAAAGAAAATGATACCCTTATCCATTGGTTAAAGAGAAATACAAAACAGAATAAATCCTATGGCCATAAAAATGAGGTCCCGGACAGCAAAAAAGCCATTTTAGACTATAAGGTGATCAAGAGCCTAGATCGTTATTTTTTATTGGAAATTGATTTAAAAACCGGCAGACACCATCAAATAAGAGCACAACTGGCAGCCATTGGATGTGCCATTAAAGGTGATTTAAAATATGGTTCGGACCGAAGCAATAAAGATGGTAGTATCCATCTGCACGCTAGAAGCCTTTCTTTTGTTCATCCTGTAAAAAAAGAAATGCTGCAACTTATAGCCCCACCGCCGGAGGACAGTGTATGGAACGCATGTACCTGATTTTTCACTACATTTAACAAATGGCATATCCGTAACTCGGACATAAAAATTAATTCTGTGGGCAAGACAACACTATTTATTGTAAGTATAATGTTTATGGGTTCTTGTGGAAGTTACAATTCCATAGATACCTTTTATGAAGCCCATAAAAATGACAACCAGGTTACTGCCATCCGTGTACCCCATTTTATGATATCGCTTTTAAGTAATATTTCACCAGAAATAAATGCATTGATCGGAGATACCAAAGATTTAAGGTATATGCAGTTTCCTGTGGAAACTCCTGCAAAGGCCGATTTCCTAAACAAACAAATGAATGGAATTACCGGAAATTCCTTTATCGAGATTTTTCGTAAAAATGATGATTTAAAACGTTCCGTGGTTTCCATAAGGGAACGAAAAAATTCTGTCAAGGAAATTTTAATATTCAACAATAATAATAAAACCGGATCATTCCTTTATTTTAATGGCGATTTTGACCCAGTTAAAGTACGGGGGATGGCAAAAAATAATGAGTTTGATAAACTTTCCGAAAGCCTGATCAAGGAGTATAATCCCAATACCCCTTCCTTAAATAACTAGTACATTTATTTATAGGACCGCACACTCTCTATTACCACAGAACTTAAAATTAATATTCCGCCCATAACGGTGGTCCAGCTAGGAATTTCTGATAAAAAAACGATACCGATCAATATACCATATATTGGTTGTATACTACTTAGAATGCTCACCGTGGTAATGCTAAAGTGTTTAAAACAATTTAGGAACAGGGTGTGGCCAATGGCAGTTGTAAACAGGGCCAATGTCAACAGTGCCGGCCATTGATCGCTTATGGCTTCAACATTATAAATAAAAAATACGGGCGCCAAAATAAGTCCCACTATGCCCGTTTGATAGGTCATCATCATGGAACCATTGTAATGTGCCGCCCTGGACTTTAATATAATATTCCTAACAGCGTATGCCACAGCCGAAAAAACACCTAGACCCACAGCAATAACATGTGTGCTGCCGGTGTTAAAATCCGGTGCCAACAAATAAATTCCGGCCAATACCAAAAGTCCCAAAACAAAATGAATTCTTTGGAAGGGCGTTTTTAAAATCAAGGGTTCCAATAAGGCCGTTATTATGGGATAGGTAAACATAGATAACATGCCAATTGCCACATTGGAAAGCTGCAGTGCATAAAAATAGGTCAACCAATGCACCCCCATAATAATTCCTCCTAAAAAAAGTATAGGTCGGTCTCTTTTTTCTATATGGAACGATATCTTTTTCCATTTACAATAGAGCACCAAAAATAAAAATGCCAATCCCGCCCTACTGGCTATAGTAACCGGAACCGGCAATTGTACATATCTTCCCAACGCTCCGGAAGTACTGATAAATAACATGGCCAGATTGATCTCTAGCAGATGGTTTATGTGAAGGCTTTTACTTTTCAAGAATAAATTTTATCGGGAAACGGACATGGCCTTTTCTTTTATAATCTGTGCAACGGGTTTATTTTGCAAGTGACTTTCCAGCCAAGAGATGATATCCAAATATAAAAAGGCACGCTTCTCATAGGGATGATTTTCATATTTTTTTAATTCATCGTACAACTTTTGGAATTCATTGGGCAATTCGTGCGGAAAAATATCGCCAAGACGTCTTAAAAATTTGATCATTTCCTTTTGTACGGCATGTAGATCGTTCATTTTTAACAGAAACTTATAGGTGCTTTTTAATTGCACTTCCAAGTGGTAGTCCATACCCGCTTCATAATGGGCTATAAGGCTTAAAACACGGGCAAAGCACATTAGATCTTCACGCATTTTAAGGTTCTTATTATTAATAATGCGCTTTAAATATTGGATACAGGTTTTGTTGTCCCCTATTCCAAAATAAAGACAGGCAATCTTATAGTACAATACCATAACGTGATGCTGGTCTATCCTATCTTTATGTTTATTAATACCGTATTCCACTATTTTGACCAAATAAAGGCCCTTTTCGAAATTACCTTCCAAAAAATGAAGGTTTAGTTTGTTCGAATTGATATACAAAAATGCCAAGGAGGCTATATTGTCATTGTCCGGAAATTCCTTACTGCTGACAATTTTTTCCATTTTCTCCAAAGTTTCCTTGAATTGGGAGCTATATTTTACATAGAACAAAGATTCCAACAAATAATGGTTTCCCTTTAAAAAGAATACAGGGTTTAAATAAATCATCTCCTTATTCTCGTAAAAAAGGTCAACCCATTTACTGGAATATTTATAACAGGACAAAAAATCCTGAGTTAGAAAACTGTACCAGAGATGTGCCTTGTATAGCCAAAGTTTTTCCCTAAAGCCAAGGTCTTCAATGTTATATTTTGGAAGGTGTTTTTCGAAATATTTCTGAACTCTTTTAAAATCCTCATCGCTTCTTACATAACCTATTTTCAGCATCTGCCCATACAACTGTAGCGCTAGGTTGGATAATTTACTGGTGATTACGTTTTGTGCCGAAAGTTGCTTGGCCTGTACGGCCAGTTCATCTGCCCTATCCGGGATACTGCGCGTAATATATTGGGTCTCGATCAACTTTTCAAATTCCACAATTTCATAGGCAACGTTCTTCTCCTCATTCTCAATGGCGGTGGCCTTGGCCTTGTCCAATATTTTAAGGCTTTGCTTATAAAGTCCCTTTTGATAAAGAATAGTAGCAAAATCCAATTGTTCCCGTATCTGCACCCTAATATTTTGATTCACGGGGTTTAACCTTAGACTCACCAAAATTTGTTTGTACAAGTGGGCCTTTAGGTTGGACAACTGTGCCTTCTTTACAATGCCATTTTCAAGTATTAATTTTTCATCATATACCTTAATTTTATCCATTAAATTAAAAAGAGCAAGAAATTTGGCATCGGTATTCACTCCCAAGCGACCAACATACAATTTAAATTGCCGCTTCTCTGACTTGGATAGTGATTTGACCAGAACGAATAATGCATCTTTATGCGCATTTGTCATCGTAATAATAAAGGTTTATATAATTGATATTCAGTGATTTATATACTACAAAAAGTTATTTAACGTTGTAAATGCCATTTTGCGATTTGGACTAGAAAACCTACTAGTACTATATTCGTATAGCGCACATAAAATTACGTAAATATAATGAGCAAAGAAAAGGTACATATTTTTGACACGACACTTAGGGATGGAGAGCAAGTACCCGGATGTAAATTGGATACTGACCAAAAATTAATTATCGCCGAAAGATTGGATGTTTTAGGGGTAGATATCATAGAAGCTGGTTTTCCAATTTCTAGTCCCGGGGATTTTAATTCTGTACAGGAGATTTCAAAAATTGTAAAAAATGCAACGGTATGTGGACTTACACGTGCTGTTAAAAAAGATATTGAAGTAGCCGCTGAAGCTTTAAAATATGCGAGAAGACCAAGAATACACACAGGTATCGGCACTTCGGAATCCCATATTAAGTTCAAGTTCAACTCCAATAAGGATGCCATCATAGAACGGGCAATCGAGGCGGTAAGTTACGCCAAATCCTTTGTAGAGGATGTGGAGTTTTACGCCGAGGATGCCGGTAGAACGGATAACGAATTTTTGGCTAGAGTATGTGAGGCCGTTATAAAGGCCGGTGCAACGGTTTTAAATATTCCCGATACAACAGGATATTGTTTGCCCGATGAATACGGGGCCAAAATAAAATACCTAAAGGAAAACGTAACTGGTATACATAAGGCCATTTTATCCTGTCATTGTCATAATGACTTGGGATTGGCAACCGCGAACTCCATAGCCGGTGTGATCAATGGTGCTCGGCAAATTGAATGTACTATCAATGGTATTGGAGAACGGGCCGGGAACACTGCCCTAGAGGAAGTGGTTATGATCTTAAGACAACACCCTGCCCTAAATCTGGATACCAATATCAATAGCAAATTATTATATGACACCAGTCAGATGGTATCCCAAAAAATGGGCGTATATGTGCAACCCAATAAAGCCATTGTGGGGGCAAATGCCTTTGCCCACAGCTCGGGAATTCATCAGGATGGGGTAATAAAAAATAGGGAAACCTATGAAATAATCGACCCTGCAGATGTGGGTGTAAACGAATCCTCCATAGTTCTTACTGCCAGAAGTGGTAGGGCAGCATTGGCTTATAGGGCTAAAAATGTTGGATACGAATTAACCAAGATCCAACTTGATGTGGTTTATCAGGAATTTTTGAAATTTGCGGATAGACAAAAAGAAATTTTTGACGAGGACATCCACGATATTATCGTTTCCAGTGGAATTAAAATAAAAAGCATAGCTTAAAATGAATCTAAAGATTACTCTTTTAGGGGGCGATGGAATTGGTCCAGAGGTTTTGGCACAGTCTGTAAAATGCCTGCAGGCGGTTGAAGAGACCTTCAACCATCATTTCACCTATACAGAAGGGTTAATTGGAGCTGCTGCTATGGATAGATTTGGCACCCCATTGCCTCAGGCGACCATAGACCTATGCCGGGCTTCGGATGCTATTATTTTTGGCACCATAGGCACTTTAAAATATGATGACAACCCAAGTGCAAAAGTGCGACCAGAACAGGGGTTGCTTCAGCTAAGAAGGGAATTACAACTTTTTACCAATATTAGACCAGTTAAGGTTTTTCCAACATTGGTCAATAAATCCCCCTTAAAAAAGCATGTTATTTTTGGAACGGATTTCGTCATCTATCGTGAACTTACCGGGGGAATCTATTTCGGTGAAAAAAAACTCAGTGAGGACGGAACAGTTGCTTCGGACTTATGTGAGTACTCGGAAAAAGAAATCAGTAGAATTGCCCATTTGGCATTTAAAGCAGCCAAGGGCAGACGAAAGAAACTGACTCTAGTGGACAAAGCCAATGTTTTAGCTACTTCTAGGCTATGGCGTAAAGTGGTCACCAGAATTTCTGAAAGCTATCCTGAAGTGCAGTTGGATTTTCTATTTGTGGATAATGCCGCAATGCAAATGATGTTAAACCCCAACGAATTTGATGTTATCCTAACGGATAATATGTTCGGGGATATCCTTTCCGACCAAGGTAGTGCCATTTGTGGATCCAAGGGATTACTGCCTTCGGCCTCCATAGGCAATGAGCATGCCATGTTTGAACCTTTCCACGGTTCCTACCCTCAGGCAGAGGGAAAAAATATAGCCAATCCTGTGGCTTCCATACTATCTATAGCCATGATGCTGAGCCATTTTGGACTTTATGAAGAATCTAGAGCAGTTGTAATTGCAGTGGATAAATCCATGAGAAAACATGTGGTTACCAGAGATTTAAGTGCAACAAGCAAATATGGTACCAGTCAAGTAGGCGATTTTATAGCTGGCAATATCATAGATTCTGATGAGAACCTGAATTATAACTATGAAAACATAGGATTGGGAAAATCAACCATCATTTAATTTCCTATTAGGCCATACTTAATTTTAACGTGTCCAGAGCCTTCAAAAAAATAGCAGTACTTACCACTTTGCTTCAACTAAATTGGCCAAAGGCCCGGAGATAAATGGGAAATCGGGATCCAAGGACCTGAGTACCTTAGAATATAAACCATATCGGCATCCAATTCCAAGAACGCTTATTGGTCTACATAATGCCAATTAAGGCTATATATAATGGTATTATCAAGTACACTTTAAACCTCGAGGAGCAGTGTTATAAAGCTATGGAAATCCCTCTTAAAGCTGTCGTAATTACTACCGGTTGCCGGACCGTTGAAACCCGTATATATTTTTCGCACTTCGCCCTTTTTGTCTATAACTATGGTAGTTGGAAAGGAAAGGATATGATTTAACATGGGTAATTTCATTTGTGCCATTTCCTTGTCTATGGTTCCATATTGCGCCAATACTATGGGGTATTTAACGCCTATCCTATCCTTAAGTCTATTGATTGAAATAAACGCAGCCTCTTTTGTTTTTGCATACTCAAATGCAAGCGCAACAACAGCTACCTGTTTATTTGAATGTTCCTTTAAATATTCTACCAAAAACTTGGTTTCATCCAAGCAATTGGGGCACCAAGTTCCCATAATCTGAACGATCACTACTTTGTCCTTAAAAATAGCATCATCCAGGGATACCATATTGCCTTTAGAATCCGGAAAGGAAAAGTTTAGTTTGTCAAATCCCTTTTTCATGTAGGTCAATGCCTCGGTATTTGGCAACTCGTAATTCTCATTTCTTCTTGCTACAAAAGTTTCCTTGGCATGTTTTCCGGAGTAAAACACTCCTGCCATGGTACTGTCCGTTGCGCTTGCTTGAAATAGATAGGCACGTGCCCCATCAAAAGTGGAAAATTTTACGGAATCGCCACTGTGGATGCCCGCCAAATACCTATAATCCCCGGTCGCAGTTCTGAAGGTACCGGAAACCCTGTCATCTACCTGCCTAAAGATGCCTTTTGCCATATAGTTGTCTGCATTGGCAGGGCTGAACTCCACCTCCCAATTACCAGAAATATTGGTGTTGGGTATACCCGCACTTTTAAAACGCTCCCTAATCCCATGGACAGCTTTAAAAGGCAAGACCCTTTCTTCATTTTCTTTGACAAATTTTCCATTTATTTCTTTCGCGGTATATTTTCCTGCCAAGTACCCCTCAAAAACTGGCATTTTAATAACCACAGAATCTCCCATCACTTTTATTTCGTCTATTACAATAGTCTCTTCTGCATTGTACAATTCAATGTTGTATTTACCATTCCCCGGTCTCAAAAGTTTAAAATTAAACGGCAGCCTTTGGTTGTCCCCTACCTCCAATTCGGCCAACCAGAATCCCTCCGCTAAACCAACATTTTCACCATTTTTACAGCTATTACAAGCTATAATTAGAATAAGTATTAAGAATATTCGCTTCATAATAATCTTTTGTACAATTATACTTCGGGGAAAATCTAAATAGGGGTACTTTAACCAAATTCTCAAGTTGGAATTGAGAACTAAAAGAAGATTTTGGGGAATAACTTAGCTTAAGTAACAAAAAATTTTGGAAAATAAAAAATAAAACATTCAATCAAATACGTATTGAATGTCTTATTCCATTGTTTTATATTTGGGGTCTTTAAAAATACTCAATGAAAATATCTTACAACTGGTTGAAGCAGTTTTTAAAAATTGACTGGGATTCACATAAGACAGCTGAATTATTAACTGACTTAGGCTTGGAGGTTGAGGGTATTACTCCTTTTGAATCGGTCAAAGGTGGATTGAAGGGAATTGTTGTTGGTGAAGTTTTAACCTGCACTAAACATCCCAATGCCGATAAATTAAAATTGACTACTGTAAATGTTGGCGGGGAAACTCCGTTACAAATTGTTTGTGGAGCACCGAATGTTGATGCTGGACAAAAGGTAGCCGTAGCCACCATAGGAACTACGCTGTATACTGCCGAAGGAGAAGCCTGGGTGATTAAAAAAGGAAAAATACGAGGAGAGGAAAGCCATGGTATGATCTGTGCCGAAGATGAGCTGGGATTAGGAGAAAGTCATGATGGAATAATGATATTGCCCGACAATTTAAACGTGGGCACTCCCTGTTCCGAAGTTTTCGAAATTGAAATAGACGAGGTATTTGAAATAGGGCTTACCCCAAACAGGGCCGATGCCATGAGCCACTTTGGAGTTGCCAGGGATTTAAAGGCTGGCTTTAAGCAAAAAGACATCCTTAAGGAATTGATTACACCTCCGGTGACCAATTTTAATATTATAAACCGATCATTAAAAATAGATGTCGAAGTTGTTAAGAGCGAATTGGCACCGAGGTATTGCGGTATCACCATTAGCAATCTTATTGTACAGCCATCTCCCGACTGGTTAAAAAACAGGTTGAAGTCCATTGGGATCACCCCTAAAAACAATGTAGTGGACGCCACCAATTATGTATTGCACGAATTGGGTCAGCCTCTTCATGCTTTTGATGCGGCAAAAATAAAAGGAAACAAGATAGTTGTAAAAACACTTCCCAAGGGAACCAAATTCACCACACTGGATGGGGTTCAGCGTATCTTGAGCGAGGAGGATTTAATGATATGCGATACAGAAAAACCACTTTGTATTGCCGGTGTTCTTGGCGGTGAAAATTCCGGAGTTACCGAAAGCACCAGTAGCGTATTTCTGGAAAGTGCATTTTTCAATCCCGTATCCGTAAGAAAAACTGCTAAAAGACACAGTATAAATACAGATGCCTCCTTTCGTTTTGAAAGAGGAATAGATATAGACAATGTGGAGTATTGCCTAAAACGTGCTGCATTGTTGATCCACGAAATTGCCGGAGGCGATATTACATCGGACATTGTAGATATTTACCCTAAAAAGAAGGATGACTACCATGTATTTTTAACTTTCGACAAAATACACAAACTAATAGGTCAGGAAATACCTAAGGATACCATTAAATCCATTCTGGCATCGTTGGATATTAAGGTCAAAAACGTAACGGAATCGGGTCTTGGGCTGTCCATCCCATTTTATCGAGTGGATGTACAAAGGGAGGTTGATGTTATTGAGGAAATTTTACGAATTTTCGGTTATAACAATGTAGAATTCAAAGAGAAATTGAATGCTTCCATTGCTCCTACTTCAAAATTTGAAGATTATAAAATCCAAAATATAATAGGCAATTTCTTAGCTGCAAAAGGATTTAATGAAATATTGGCCAATAGCCTTACCTCTCCTGACTATAATAAATTATCGAATGATATTAAGGAAGAGCACACTATTACCATGTTGAACCCGCTAAGTACCGATCTATCGGTGATGAGGCAATCTATGTTGTTCTCCGGATTGGAGGCCATTGCGCACAATAGCAATAGGCAGATGCACAACCTTAAAATTTTCGAATTTGGAAAAACCTATCATCAATATCAAACCCAGAGAGAAGAAAAAAAGCATCTAAGTATGCTTATCACAGGAAACAGATTGGAAGACACCTGGACCGCACCACCGAAAAAAACCGATTTCTATTATCTTAAATCCGTAGTAGAAAATCTACTTAAAAGATTGGGCCTTACCGAACTTAATTCCCAACCAACCAACAGTGACCTTCTTTCAGAGGGTATTTCCTTAAAAATAGCGCAAAGAGAAGTTGTAATTCTCGGAGTAGTAAAGAAATCTGTACTTAAGGGATTTGATATTAAAGAGGAGGTGCTATATGCCGATTTTGATTGGGATTATATTTTGGAGGCCATTGTACCTAACCTAATCGTTTATAAAGAAATTCCAAAATACCCCGAGGTAAAAAGGGACTATGCGCTTTTAGTGGACGAGAGTGTTTCCTTTAAGCAAATACACGATATCGCCCAGCAGACAGAGCGGAAATATTTAACCAATGTAAACTTATTTGATGTTTATAATGGTAAAAATTTACCCGAAGGTAAAAAGTCATATGCCGTGAGTTATACCCTGCAGGATGAAAACGGTACCTTGACCGACAAGCAGATAGATAAGATAATGAATAAGCTCTTGCAGCGTTATGAAAGCGAATTAGGAGCCGAATTAAGGTAATAAATTTGCAGTTGCAAGTGAATTGGGCAGAATTACACTGTCTATCTCATGGATAACCCCATTACATTGATTGGAGTCGGCACTGGTAATCTTGGCTTTATTACCGGACTTGTCCGTTAGAACAATATCCAAACCCTCCATGGAGGCGTAAATTTTATCGCCCTGTACAGTAGTAAAACTTGCTTTTCCATTCCCGTTACACAAAGCCTTCAAAATTTTGGAGGCCGAAATATTTCCGGCAACGATATGATAAGTTAAAAGTGAAAATAATTCCTTTTTGTTTTCCGGTAATAACAATTCCTCCAAGTTTACCTTGGAAAGCTTTCTAAAAGCCATATCTGAGGGGGCAAAAACTGTAAATGGACCGTCCTCATTCAATATTTTATCCAAATTGGCTGCCTTTACTGCTTCCAAAAGAGTGTTATGATGACCCGAATCAGCTGTGCTTTCCACAATGGAACTCTCCTTCTCTAAAAAGCTATTGCCTTTGTAGGACGTTTGTCCATAATTGACGGAAGTAATAAAAAATAATAGAGCGCAAAGGGACACATAGCTTTTCATAAGTTCTGGGACTTGGGAATATAAAAAATCGACAAAAGGTTAATTTCGTCGACAATATACAACATTAGGCCTAAAATTTTAAAAAAAGTTATTAACCAAATTTGGATTGATCCAATATTAACATTTTGCTTGCAAATTGAAAATATTTATGGGCTTATCATTGCCGATATCCAATATTTAACGATTAGAATTAAAAATGAAATCCGTAATTCATTAACTTTATGACAATTGCTGTAAAATAGAGGTGAAATGTTTTTGAGAAGAACCAATATTCAGGAAAAACTTATTCTGGCAAAACGAAAGGACGCGTCTGCAGATCAAATAATAAATGAAATTTATCTTCTACTGAACAAAGACGAAGATGCTCTAAAAAGAATTGACCTGAACATTCGTAGTAAGGACCCAATAGTGAAGAATGACTTTAATATTGATTTACTTGAAACGCAGGGCATTTATCATATTCGTCACATTAAGAAGATAGCCATAGAATATAGGTTACGTTTTTTGGATTCCCATTTTTTTAAGGGGGAAATTCCGCTAGAAGCAATTTCCAAGATCAAAACATTGGAAAATAATCACGAATTGGAATTAAAGGGTTTTAAGATTCTTGCCCCCTCAAAACTTTTTAAATTGAAGGATAGGGATGATCCCATTTTATTTGCCCCGATAGGCAACGACTATTACTATTTGATTCATAAATGGGGTCGTGACCTACATCCTTTAAGAAAATTATTGATGTGGCCATTTAAGAGTATTATAAATCTTATTGCAGTCGTAATAGCTATTAGTTATTTGGTAACGCTATTAGTCCCGAACGGATTATTCTCTAAAGAAAGTTCCAGTTTTCAATTTTGGGTGATTTTCTTTTTTATGTTTAAGTGCATTGCCTCGATAGTGATATTTTACGGCTTTGCCTTGGGCAAAAATTTCAATCCCGCCATTTGGAACAGTAAATACCTGAAAACATAAGGGTAAATTATTTTTGATACAAAGGGTTTCAATTGGGGAACAATTCCATTGGTATACCATCCAGATCAACATTATCCAGAAATTTTGGGTCCGGTATTGGTTTTATCCTCATGAGTCCCCCTTTACCATTTTCCCCTTTTTTCTTATAACCGATCAGGATCAAATTGTTTTTGGAATCATAGGAAACCATAGTAGTATCTTCTATTTCATATTTAAGGTTTCGCTCCTCCAGGGTAAGAAAATTTTCATAAATATAGAGAATGGAGATATTTTCCTTAAAATCATAAACTGCAGCTATATGGGGATAAGAACTTTTTGAACCAGATTCCATAGGGTAATACAAGGCCTGTTCCCCGAAAAATTCCGATTCGGCATATCCAAACCTAGGTTCTTTCCCCAATAAATAATTGGTGGTAATTCCCAAAATCATTGTTTTCCCGTCAAAAAGGCTATGTAAATTGGGATAACTTACCAGAATATTGCCCATTCCATCCTTTGAAATTTTTAAAACATCGGTTCCCAAGTTGGCCTCATGGGTAATAGCTCCACTATCTATATTTATTACGATCAGAGCATATTTGTCAGTAATATCGGTATCCAATGACAGAACAAATACCCTGTTGTCGGAAACTAATGTTTGCTTTGGCTCCTTAGCCAATTCCACATCCATATATGGACTTTGGTTTATAGATAAATCCAGAATCCTTAAATAATAACTGTCTTTTTTAATATTTGATGGCGCAACAAAAGCAACAAAGGCCTTATCTTCCGAATAGGCCATGGACTTTACAAGATAATCGCAATTTTTATCCTCCGAGAACACAGTGGTATTTATAACCGTATTATCACTTAAGTCATGGATTTTTAAAGTAGCGCTACAGTCCACCTGGGAATTATAAAAACCTATTGCCGAGCCATTTCTATAGCTAAGTTCTGGCAATGGCGCTACCTCAAAGTCATTTTTATTGGAATTAACGGTCATTCCATCCGCATTGGCATTTAAATAGGCACTTTGTAAAACACCGTCCTTTTTCAATAAAACGGTATAGTCGGCTGTTAAGTTAAGGGATTGGATTTCCTTATCTCCTACTCCTTCCTCAGTACAGCCCAAGGCGAGACATGCAATAAACATGCATGATAATATGTAGGTTTTCATAAAGTAAGAATTTGGGCCAATAAGATTACACCGGGACCGCGTACATTTTGTTCCGCTGTTCCTTTATAGTCTTATCGGACATATAATCATCAAACGATAAATAACGGTCAATATTACCTTTAGGTGTCAATTCTATAACCCTATTTGCCACAGTTTCAGCAAATTCATGATCATGGGTAGTAAAAAGAACAGTCCCTTTGAAATTCTTTAAGGAATTATTGAAGGTGGTGATACTCTCCAAATCCAAATGGTTGGTGGGCTCATCCAACATGACCACGTTGGCTCTCATCAACATCATTCTACTCAACATACAACGCACTTTTTCCCCTCCGGACAAAACCGTGCATTTTTTTAAAGCTTCCTCTCCGCTAAACAGCATTTTTCCCAAGAATCCCCTTATACTTACTTCTTCCCTCTCTTCTTCCGTTTTCGCCCATTGTCTTAACCAATCCACAAGGTTGATGTTTTCCGTAAAGAATGATGCATTATCTGCCGGTAGGTATGATTGGTTGGTGGTTACACCCCACTGATAGGAACCACTATCTGCTTTTCTGTTATCATTTATGATTTCATAAAAGGCCGAAGTAGCCCTAGAATCCCTAGAAATAATAGCCACTTTATCTCCCTTTGCCAAATTAATATTGACATCTTGAAACAAAATTTCACCATCTTCTGTTGAGGCCGATAGTTTTTCAACGTTAAGGATCTGGTCGCCGGCTTCCCTTTCACGTTCAAAAATAATGGCAGGATAACGTCTGCTTGAAGGTTTTATATCCTCAATTTTTAATTTGGACAACATTTTCTTTCTGGAAGTTGCCTGTTTGCTCTTTGCAACGTTGGCACTGAACCGCTGAATAAACTCTTGTAATTCTTTGGCCTTTTCCTCAGATTTTTTATTCTGTTGTGCCCGCTGTCTTGCCGCTAGCTGACTACTCTCGTACCAAAAAGTGTAATTTCCTGAATACAGGTTCATCTTTCCAAAATCTATATCCCCAATATGGGTACATACCGAATCCAAAAAGTGCCTATCATGGGATACTACTATAACGGTGTTCTCATAATCTGCCAAGAAATTTTCCAACCAATTTATGGTTTCATAATCCAAATCGTTGGTAGGCTCATCCATTATCAATACATCAGGATTACCGAACAAGGCCTGGGCCAATAAAACCCTTACCTTTAACTTGGAATCCAAATCACCCATCAAAGTATGGTGAAACTCCTCTGTAATCCCCAAATTGGACAACAAGGCTGCAGCATCACTATCTGCATTCCAACCATTCATTTCCTCGAATTGCACTTGCAACTCCCCTATTCTATCTGCATTCTCATCACTGTAATCGGCATAGAGGGCATCTATCTCCTTTTTTATCTTGAATAATGGCTTGTTGCCCATTACTACACTTTCCAAGACAGTATCCCCGTCATAGGCGTTATGATTCTGTTCCAAGATGGACATCCTTTTTCCTGGTTCCAAATGGACATGACCCGAGGTTGGATCTATTTGTCCCGACAGAATCCTTAGAAATGTGGACTTTCCCGCCCCATTGGCACCAATAACACCATAACAATTACCTTGGGTAAAGGAAACATTTACTTCATCAAAAAGAACCCTTTTCCCGAATTGCACAGATAAATTTGATACTGACAGCATATATAAAGTTTTAAATTTTGTGCAAAAATAACAAAAATAAACCCGTTTAAGCAACTATATTGCAACGCCTTTAGGTAGCATTTTAACTAAGACGCAATAGTTTTAACTCACAATTAACAGCCTGTATCTGTTGAGTTTATTAGATTTGTTTACTATAAAGTAGCTATTCTCATATGAATAAACCTTTACTATATTCCTTTCTTATCGCTTTAGTTGGTTGCGGTTCGATAGAAAAAAAATCCCCTAGTGTATTCTTTGCTGGTGAAATCGTAAATCCCACAAGCGAATATGTCGTACTTTTCAAGGACGATATCGTCATAGATTCTGCTAAACTTAATGATGAAAATAGGTTCTCCATAAAGTTGGATTCGGTTGCCGAAGGCCTGTACCATTTTGACCATAGTCCAGAATTGCAATATGTATACCTGGAAAAGGGAGATAGTTTAATGATCCGTCTAAATACTGAGGATTTTGATGAATCATTGATTTTTTCGGGCAGAGGTGAGGAGATAAATAATTTTCTTTTAGATCTTTTTTTGACCACTGAAGGTGAGCCTGCAATAATATATTCCTTTTCACAACTTGGCCCTGGGGACTTCAATTATAAATTGGATTCTCTTAAGGCCATCAAGGTTAATTCCCTAAATGAACTTGTAAAGGAGGTGAAGTTATCCCCCAAAGCCATAGAAATGGCCAAGGCAAGCATAGATTACAACTACTATATCTATAAGGAAAAATATCCCTTTTGGAACAGGAGGAAAACTGGACTAAGCACCATTCCGGAATTACCGGCACAATTTTATGAATATCGGAAGGATTTGGATTACAATAACGAAAATCTCGCCTACCATAGGTATTACTATAATTTCATGAAAACCCATTTCAATAATATATCCTATATGGGCTGTTATTCCAAATGTAAGGGTGAACATTATGAGATCATTAAAAACAAATTACATTTTAATCAACATAAATTGAAACTGATCGATAGCTTGGTTACGGAAAAGGACCTTCGTGACAATCTTTTCAGAAATGTGGCAATGGACTATCTCATCAACGTTCATGACACCGATGCCAACAATAGAATTTTTATAGAGGAATTTCATAAACTATCTGGAAATAACCGACATAGGGGGGAAATTGAAGCCATTTACCAAGGCGTCAACAATTTACAGCCTACCAAGAAATTACCCAATATTTCAGTTTTCAACACAAATGGAGATTCGGTGACACTCCAGGAAATTGCTGAAAAGGAGAAAAATACAGTGTTCTATTTTTGGTCGGGCACCCAGAGATCCAACTTTGAAAATGTGCTTACCCGGGTAGCACAACTAACGGAAAAGAAACCTGAATATACTTTTGTTGGAATAAATTGTAATACAGACGCCGTAAGATGGCAGTCATTATTGAGTTCCAATCAATTGGACACTGAAAATCAATTTCGCACGGACGATTTTGAGAATTTAAAAAATGCCCTAGTCATTGGAGGACTCAATAAAGGCATTATAACCAAAGACGGACTAATAGTGGATGCATTTGCAGACCTATATAATAGTTTCTAATCTACTTTAATTAAAGTATGGGCAACAAACTTAGACCTAAGCATCCAGATCGTTAAACTCAGAAAACACCTCACCATATAAAACAACAAAGCCTCTTGAGCAATTAAGCAAAAGAGGCTTTGGTGTATTTAGGGTTAATGGAAATCCTAGTTACCCTTTTGATAGTCTTCCAAGAATTTTGCCAAACCACTATCTGTTAAAGGGTGCTTTAACAAACCTTCGATAGCTGACAAAGGACCGGTCATTACATCTGCCCCCAACTTGGCACAATCGATCACGTGCATTGTATGTCTAACGGACGCAGCCAATATTTGAGTTTGAAAGTCGTAATTGTCGTATATATGTCTAATTTCAGAAATCAAATTTAATCCATCGGTAGAGATATCGTCCAATCTGCCAATAAATGGTGAAACATAAGTAGCACCAGCCTTAGCGGCCAACAATGCCTGCCCACAGGAAAACACCAAGGTGCAGTTAGTTCTAATTCCTTTATCCGTGAAATATTTTATAGCTTTTATCCCATCCTTTATCATAGGAACCTTAACTACAATTTGCTCATTCAGCTCCGCCAATTCCTCACCTTCCTTGATCATTCCTTTTAAATCGGTGGAGATTACCTCTGCAGAGACATCACCATCCACAATTTTACATATATCCACATAATGTTTAAGGATATTGTTTCTTCCGGTAATCCCTTCTTTGGCCATTAGGGACGGATTTGTGGTTACCCCATCCAAAACCCCTAATTCTTGGGCTTCTTTTATCTGTGCTAAGTTAGCGGTGTCAATAAAGAACTTCATGTTAATTGCTTTTTTAAATTATTAATGTGAAAGATATGTCTTCTTGCAAGTCTACCTTTTGGTGTTGCAAAATTACAATTTATAATGGTTCATCAAGAGTTTCTCATACACTTTGTCCGGTAATATTTTTTTAAGAAACAAGGAAATCTTTTGCATAAACTCCCCTACCTGATAATGAACTTTAGGTTTCTTTGTGTTTATAATTTTAAAAACCATATGGGCTACAAGCATAGGATCTTGACCGCTATCCACATGCTCGTTCATTATTTTTAAGGTATTACCATAAGGTAAATTATAAGGCGAATCCTCCAATATTGGAGCATGATAGCGACCAGAGGCTATATTGGTGGCAAAATCGCCCGGGGCTAAGTTTGTAATGTTTATCCCAAAGCCTTTAATTTCCATTCTCAGTGCCTCTGTTACCAACTCCAATGCACCTTTGCTGGCAGAGTAAATTCCCCTATATGGTAGCCCCATATAACCGGCAATGGAGGTAATATTGATAATAAGACCATTTTTTTGACTCCTCATATGCGGCAAAACCGCTTTCGACATGTGTAAGGGACCGTTAAAATTGGTGTCGAAGGCTTTTAAGATTTCAGAATGCGGTGTTTCCTCTATGGGTCCTGTAATGCCTATGCCTGCATTATTTACCAAAACATCTACCCTACCTTCCTTTGCAATCAACCGGGAAATGGCTGCCTGTATGCTTTCTGGATTTCTTACATCCAATTCCAGGAGGTCAAAATCTGTAAAATCAGGATAGTTGGCCACTTTCCTGGTAGTTCCATAAACTTTAAAACCTTTTGATTTTAAATAAATTCCAATAGATTTTCCAATGCCCGAAGAACCTCCTGTAACCAGTACAACCTTATGTTCCATTAATAGAAATTAAGGTTGCAAATTAACGAATAAAACAGGAATTGAAGTCGACAATGGAGTTATATCTGTGTTATGTTACACAAAACAAGGTAAAATTGCTGTTCACTTTAGGGCACAAAAAATGGCAAGCTACCTACATCGCACCGCTACAACCATATACCCTTGCTGCGTTCCCACCCTGGGGGATTCTACAGGAGCTGGTCGTGTAGGACTTGCCGATGCAAATATACAATCTTTTAATTTTTTTGCAATCGTTTTCAGGTCTTAATTTTATTAAATATCTTGCCTTAAAAAGTCGCTACATTTATTTCTTTATAGCAAGTTGATTTTAAGACAACTATATTGAAATTAAAGGTGACAATTGTACAAAGCAAGCACTTTACCCACTAAAATTATACTATAAATTATACTCACAATAACAAAATGAACCTCTTTAAATTAAATCTTATTTTCATAATTCCCCTTTTCTTTTTGGCTTGCGACGGCACCACCAACCCTTCAAAGCTCTTCGAAATTCAATTGGAAGGAAACACAACGGAATTTCAAAAAAATCAGGTCGTTGGTATCTCCGTCAAAAATCTAAAGAATAAGGAAATTGAAAAGATTACTTATAAGATCGATGATGAGGATATTATCCTTAATAACAATAAAATTACACTTGATCAATTGGAACTCGGCGCCAAAACATTGACTGCGAATATTAGGTTCGATGGCGAGACCGTTGAAGTGTCAAAAGGAATAAAATTATTGGCGGAACATGCCCCTGAGATTTACACCTACGAAATCCTAAATGAATATCCCCATGATAAAGATGCCTATACACAAGGATTGGAATTCCATAATGACATGCTATACGAAAGCACAGGAAAAAAGGGGAAATCCTCTTTGAGGCAAGTGGATTTTAGAACTGGTGAAATCTTAAAAAAGATAGACTTGGAAAACACCTATTTTGGTGAGGGCATAACAATATTAAACGATAAAATTTATCAACTTACTTGGCAAAGTGGAGTTGGATTTATTTATGACCTTAAGGATTTTAAGAAAATAGACAGCTTTAAATACAACCAAAGTAAGGAAGGATGGGGTCTGTGCAATGACGGCAGCAAATTATTCAAGAGCGACGGTACCGAGAAAATATGGTTTTTAAATCCAACAACATTGGCCGAAGAGGGGCATTTTGAAACAGTAACCAATACCTCTATTTTCAACAAAGCCAATGAATTGGAATATGTAAACGGAAAAATATATGCCAATGTATATCAAAAGGAAAGCATGATGATCATTGACGCCAAAAGTGGCGCAATCGAGGGCGTAATAAATTTTGGCGGCCTAAAAGAAAAGGTGACCCAACATCAAACTCTCGATGTACTTAATGGTGTGGCCTATCATCCCCAGAGAAAGACTTTCTTTGTTACGGGAAAAAATTGGGACAAATTATTTGAGGTTAACATCCTTAAAAAATAGGTATGGCAATTTTTGAAAAAACCATAAAGGTGGTTGAAGATGATCTTGATGACCTTTTGCATGTCAACAATGTGCGATATGTACAATGGATGCAAGACATAGCCAAGGAACATTGGCTGGCCAAAGCACCTAAAGATTTGGTCAACACCACGGTTTGGGTGGTCTTGACCCATCACATAACATACAAAAGCTCCGCCAAATTGGACGACATCATTTTAATGAAAACCTATATAGATAAGACAAAAGGCCCTGTAAGCGTTAGGGTTGTTGAAATGTATAACAAGGAAAACAATCAATTACTGGTCAAGTCCAAGACGGAATGGTGTTTGTTGAACTCCGAAACCTTTAAACCCATGCGGATTTCCTCGGAAATTGAAAATATTTTTATCAGCCAAACCTAAAATATTGAACAAGTTAAGTGCATAGATCGATTTTTATATTTTCCGCCCTAATTCTAATCCTGACGTTTTCTTCCTGCAGGGTGGACTTCGACTATGCTCAAAGTAATGGCTCCTTGGCATTTTCCAAGGATACTGTTTTTTTGGATACCATTTTCAGCCAAATAGGAAGCAGTACCTACACCTTAAAGGTATATAACCGTGGTACCACAGATATAAGTATTCCGAGTATCGGACTTAAAAACGGGGACAACAGTAAGTATCGTTTAAATGTGGATGGTGAGGCTGGCCAACAGTTCAAGGATATACCATTATTCGCCAAGGACAGCCTATACATTTTTGTAGAGACCACTTTTGATATAGGTAATTTAGGTTCCAAGGAATTTTTATATACGGACGCTATACAATTTGATAAAGAAAACCACTTGCAAGAAGTACAATTGGTAACCTTGGTGAAAGATGCCATATTTTACTTTCCAAAGAGACTGGTAAACGGACAACGCGAAACAATTGTCCTTGATATTAGTGAAACTGGGGAGGAAATTAAGGTGGAAGGCTTTGAATTAAAAGCGGATCAACTGCTGTTTACCAAGGACAAGCCTCATGTAATATACGGATATGCCTCGGTACCCTACGGCAAAACCTTAAAAATAGAAGAGGGAGCACGAGTACATTTCCATAAAGATTCCGGGGTATTGATAAAAGAAAATGCTTCCCTACATGTTATTGGCAAGCTGAGCCAGGATAAGGAATTGTTGGAAAATGAAGTTATTTTTGAAGGCAACCGCTTGGAGCCCTCCTATTCGGACATCCCCGGACAGTGGGGGTCCATATGGATATCAAAAGGCAGTGTAAACAATAAAATAGAATACCTAACAATTAAAAATGCCACTGTTGGAATTTTTGTTCAAGGGGATAATACCATTGGGGGAACCACATTGACCATAAAAAATTCTCAAATTTATAATAGCGAAAATATTAATCTATGGGCCAAAACAGCGATAATACGCTCTGAGAATGTGGTCCTTGGTGGTGCGGGCAACATTTCCTTGTATTGTAACCAAGGAGGCGATTACAGTTTTATTCATGCTACCATCGCCAATTATTGGAAACATGGGTTTCGTACCGGTGTTGCTTTGCAAATAGACAACTCTACCAATAATGACGGCAGTTCTTTTGACTTGGCAAAAGCAGATTTCAAAAATTGTATTATTTATGGAAGCAATCCCAACGAACTAAACTTAAGCATGGACCCCAATAAGGCTTTTTTTTTTAATTTTGAAAACTGCCTATTAAAATTCACAAAAAATACAGAAGACAGCTTATACAATTTTAACGATGTATCCCGATATGAAAATACACTTCTGAATCTAGATCCTATCTTTGTTTCGCCCACCAAAAATAATTTTTTGATCAAAGAAAACTCCAGTGTAATTGGAGCCGGAAATCTAGATGCCGCTAATTTAGTTCCCCTAGATATTTTAGGTTCCGACAGGACAAAAAATCCAGCCCTTGGCGCATATGAAGTAATTTTCATAGAATAAAATAATACTACTCTCTTATTTTTGAAAGAAAAATCTTTCAAATTTTGTATATTTTGCCAATAAAATGAAAACCCTAGTTTTTCTAAGGTTGAAATACGACCCTATACTACTAAGTATCACTAATTTGCCTTAAAATCATCTGAAGATATGGAATATACATATACCATTTTGGACTCCGATGCCCAATCCAATTTACAGCTACAGCACTATATGGAAGAATATAGTGAGTTTTATTGTACTGGAGTGGCTACTGACAGTGTGGACGGATTAAATGGTATTCTAAAAAAATCTCCAGATGTTGTTTTCATTCATTTAAATGAAAAAGCGCATGATTATTTTCACATGATAATGGAAATGCACCAGTACTTGAAGGAAATTCCCATTTTTATAGGCATATCAAAAAGCAAACAATATGCTTTTGAAGCCTTAAAATGTCATTTTTTTGATTATTGGTTATTGCCTTATAACGAATTTGACATTAGAAAGACCTTACTCCGATTAAAATTAAAAACCCCAAAGGAACAGGAACCCAAAACACTTTTACTACAATCCTATAAAGACTACCGCTATATAAATACCCAAGAAATCATGTATTTACAGGCGGATAATAATGCTACCGATTTTTTTATGAAAGACGGAAGTACTATTAGTGCTTTTAAAACGTTAAAGACTTTTGAACACAATTTACCCGCAAATTTTATAAGGGTACATCAGAGCTATATTATTAATATCGACTTTGTTTCTAGGATCAATTACGGGAAAGGTCTGTGCACCTTAAAGCATGGCAAACTACAATTGCCCTTTTCCAAATCTTACAAAAATAACATTGACAACCTAAAACAAATATTGGCCAAAAATACCATTTCTGCACTTAATTAGTCAAATACTCTCAAAACCCATACGCTCACTAATAGAACTCTGACATATACTAAAGATAATTCCTACATTATTTATTAATGGCTATCTCTTGTTAATTTGGCTTTAGAAATTAAACCTTATTAACCCTCGAAAACCACTAAAAAATGAAAAAATTATTATCTATTTTAGCAGTAGTGCTGCTAAGTATGGGCTTGTTTGCAATGGGAACCGAAAAAATGTTCCCTGACGTTGATGATGCCGTTGCCACAGATGGCGACAAAATCCCAAAAGACAGAAGAGATCCTCCACCGGTGGTGAACGATTTCCAGTACAATGACAATGCCGTGGCCACAGATGGCGACAAGATCCCAAAGGACAGAAGAGATCCTCCCCCGGTAATGAACGAATTCCAGTACAATGACAATGCCGTGGCTACCGATGGCGACAAGATCCCAAAGGACAGAAGAGATCCTCCCCCGGTAATGAACGAATTCCAGTACAATGACAATGCCGTGGCTACCGATGGCGACAAGATCCCAAAGGACAGAAGAGATCCTCCCCCGGTAATGAACGAATTCCAGTACAATGACAATGCCGTGGCTACCGATGGCGACAAGATCCCAAAGGACAGAAGAGATCCTCCCCCGGTAATGAACGAATTCCAGTACAATGACAATGCCGTGGCTACCGATGGCGACAAGATCCCAAAGGACAGAAGAGATCCTCCCCCGGTAATGAACGAATTCCAGTACAATGACAATGCCGTGGCTACCGATGGCGACAAGATCCCAAAGGACAGAAGAGATCCTCCCCCGGTAATGACGGAATTACAAAATTTGAACAGTGCAATTGCATAGCTGTATAAAACGTAGGTTTTACTAGATTTGAAGTAGGCTTAACTTCATAAAATATAAAGCCCTAAACAAATTTGTTTAGGGCTTTTTTTTATATCTTTCCATCTCCATGGACAAAAATGTGTTAAACAGATTTATCTTTTATTCAGTTATTTTATTACAACTGATGTTATTGGGTTGTAAAGAGACGAATACTTCCAATAAAGAATCCTACACCTCCATTAATAACGATAGTATCCAATATTGGTTGTCAGAAAAAAATAGTACTTCCGAGGAAAACTATAAAAACAATCTTTCTAAGGCATTTGACTTTGCCTTAATGCAAAAAAGCGATTCCTTAAAATCAAAACAATTCTCTAAAATTTCCTACTACTATTCTCTTTTAGGTGATTCATTACAATTTAGACGTGCCAATAAAATGGCTCTAATCCTCTCGGGAAAGATGAAAGATTCAAATGCCCTAGCAAATAATCATTGGGATTTGGGTTCTTTTTTGGATGACAATGCTACCGAAGATAGTGCCTATTATCACTTTTCCCAAGCCGAGAAAATTTTTAAGTCATTAAATGATGATTTTTCCAATGCTCGCGTTTTGTATAGTATGGCCAGGGTTCAGGCAAACCTAAAAGACTATACGGGAAGTGAAGTTACTACCATCGAGGCATTAGAACTCTTCAAAAAACTGGACAAACCCTACTACCTTTATCTATGTTATAACAATTTAGGATCTGTGACCAACGCTCTAAACGAATATGACAAGGCCCTAGAGTACTACCAAAAGGCATTATTCTATTTAAGTAAGGTTAATGATTCCTACCTTGTCAGCTTAGTTACCATAAACAATATGGGTATGGTTTATCAGGCTAAAGGAGACCTTAATAAAGCCATGGAATCTTTCGATAAAGTTATAAAATCGGATAGCCTATATTACAAAGATACGGAGTTGTATGCCATGTCACTTTCGAATTATGCCAATAGTAAAGGTAAATTGGGAGATACGACCGGAGTACTTACCACTTTTAAAAAGGCTTTAAGAATTAAAGACAGTATTGGGGATTTCAGAAGTTTAGGGCTTACCCAATTCGAAATAGCGGAATACTATTTAAGCCAAAAGGATACGGCCATGGCCTTGCAATATGCCCAAAAATCCAAAACGAATTCCGAACAGACCAGTAATAATAGAAGGTTGTTGGAGTCTTTGGAACTTATGGCAAAATTGGATCCTGTAAATTCCAGTATTTACAACCAGAAATATATAAAATTGAACGATAGTTTGCTACGGGAGGAACGGGCAGTACGAAATAAATTTACCAGAATCCGCTTTGAAACGGACGAGTTTATAGAACAAAATGAATTATTGACCAGACAGCGCCAATTGTGGATCGGTATTGCCTTGGCATTACTAATCTTGGCAGTTTTCATACTTATCACGCTAGATCAACGTCGGAAAAATCAAAAATTAAGATTTGAAAAGGCCCAGCAGGAGGCGAATCAAGAAATTTTCAATCTTTTATTGGCGCAAAACAAAAAGGTCGAGGAAGGTAAACAATTGGAAAAGAAGCGTATATCTGAAGAATTGCACGACGGTATTTTGGGTCAAATGTTAGGGATACGTTTAATTCTGACCGGCCTTAACAATAAAACCGATTCTGAATCCGTTTTAAAGCGAAGTGATCTTCTAAAGAAATTGCAACAATTGGAGGAGGAAATTCGAACAATTTCACATGAACTAAGTAGGGCATCGGAAGAAAAAATTCATAACTTTATTGTATCCATCGAAGAATTGGTCAAAACAATTCAGGATTCTTCCAAAATGAAATGCCATTTTGAGTACGACAATAAAATAGATTGGGATCAATTAAAAGGTGATATTAAAATTAACATTTATAGAATTGTTCAGGAGAGTTTGCAGAATTGTATTAAACATGCCAAGGCCACAAAAGTGGACCTAATGTTTGAGTCTGAAAATGATCATGTAAGAATTGTAGTTTTGGACAACGGCGTTGGTTTTGATCAAAAGAAAGGAAAACGAGGTATTGGACTTAAAAATATTAATTCCAGATTGGAAAAGTTAAATGGAACATATGACATTCAAAGTAGCATAGGAAAAGGAACAAAGGTAATTGTTACTATTCCATATATTTTGGAACGACAGGCGGAACCCCAATCAGCATAATAGATTATTAATTGCGAATAGAATGAGAACTTTAAGGATTTTAACGATAGATGATCATGAAATGATCACTACAGGATATAAATATCTTTTGGAGGCTGCTGAATTTGAAGATTTCCAAGTTAAAGTTGAAACTGCCAATACTTTCGATACTGGAAAGCAAAAAATTGAGGATTCCGCCAGATCTTTTAAATATGACCTTTTATTATTGGATGTACAATTAACCGAAACCCATTTGGAAGAACCTCATTCCGGAGAAGACCTGGGAATATTGGCCAGAAAAGTTATTCCGGATACCAAAATTGTCTTTATGTCATCCTTTAGTGATAACTATAGAATAAACAGTATTTTAAAAAATGTGAACCCCGATGGCTATATGGTTAAATCGGAAGTGGACGAAAAATCGCTGGTAGCCATGGTAAAAGGTGTAATTACCTCACCCCCATATTATAGTCAAAAAGCTTTAGTGGCCATAAGAAAGAAAGTATCCAATGATCTTTTATTGGATGATAATGACAAAAAAATACTATATCACGTATCCATTGGGACAAGAACCAAGGATATGGTCGATTTTATAAATCTTTCACTTGCTGGAATCGAAAATCGAAAAAGACAGCTCAAAGTTATATTTGGCGTAGAAAAGCAAAACGATTTAGCCTTGGTTCATGAAGCCAGAAACAGAGGATTTCTATAATTGAATTTATAGCTTTCTACCAATACAATTAGATCTTTTTTGACTCTGGATTCGGAAAATCTAAAAAATATCACCAAACACCTTTATTTCCACCCCTTTCCCCATTACAAAGTACCCTTTTACCGTTCATCGTCTACTTTTTCGATGAATACACCCCATTTAAATCGAAACCTTACTTTTTCTAAGGTTTATATTTAACTAAGGACAAAGCATTAAGCTAATTTTGAAATTAGATTTTCAATAAATTTATTTCAAGATGTCTAAGTTAGGAAACGAATTTTTTAATAATTCAAAAATAGGGGATAAAAGCACCGACCATATTATAGGTTTGGAGACTTTTAAAAAAAGTTTGGAAATGAATTATTATGCAGAAGTCAGTATTGGCAATTACGGACTGAAAAAAGAGTCTGCAAATTTGACTATAGATATTAAATGTAATTTCAGTTTGAACGAATCGTTGTTTTATTTAAACAAAATATCTCCCAACCAGGGTACTCTCAACGAATCCAGTCCCAAAAAGACCATTTTGTTCCTAAGGGCATATTCCGAACTAAAAAAACTCAACACTCTATACGTAGACATTAGTGAGTTGACCATTTCCTTAACAGACACTACTATTCTAATTAGTAAAATATACAATCAAAGTATTGCAGATCAAGCAGAAAACATCTTTACGGAACTCGTTCAGCATAACCTATATTATACAAAAGGTTTAAACGAGACCCCATTTGAAATGTTTATACCTGTATTTGAGGAAGATACCTTGGAGAGCGACACCAAATTGAGGAATATTGTTTCTGACAATAATAATACAAATGACTATTTTGGATTTTGGGGCATGTATTATGACCAAACTGAGGAAGCGGCCATATACGACCTGAATACCAAAACAATTATACATGGAGATATTCAAATCCTAAGTGAATAGGAGGATTTATCTAAAAAAAAGCTGTCCAAAAAGCATTAAACCTCATGGACAGCGATTTAGTTTTATTAAGCGTTGAATAACTCTCTTGAATGCATTAGGGCATTCACATTTTCCCTTACTTCTTCAATAATTTTTTCATCTTCTGGATTCATAATCACCTGATCAATAAATCCAACAATTGTCTTCATTTGATCTTCTTTTAAACCTCTTGTAGTAATGGCAGCCGTTCCAAAGCGGATACCCGAAGTAACAAAAGGTGATTTATCATCAAAAGGAACCATATTCTTATTAGCGGTAATATCCGCTTTTACCAATGCATTTTCAGCATCCTTTCCTGTAATGTTCTTATTTCTAAGATCAATAAGCATCATATGGTTATCCGTTCCTCCAGAAATAATATTATAACCTTTTTCCACAAATGCACTGGCCATTGCCGCAGCATTTTTCTTAACCTGTAACATATAGTGTAAGAATTCATCAGTCAAGGCTTCTCCGAATGCTATTGCTTTTGCAGCAATTATATGCTCCAAAGGACCTCCCTGATTACCAGGAAAAACTGCTAAATCCAATAAAGCAGACATCTTTCTTAAAGTACCATTCTTCAACTTAACCCCAAAAGGATTATCAAAGTCCTTACCCATTAAAATAAGGCCTCCTCTTGGTCCGCGCAAAGTCTTATGGGTCGTTGTGGTTACAATATGACAATGTGGTAACGGATCGTTTAATATTCCCTTGGCAATAAGTCCTGCCGGATGGGATATATCGGCCAATAATATGGCACCTACACTATCCGCAATTTCCCTAAACCTTTTAAAGTCCATGTCCCTGGAATAGGCAGAAGCCCCTGCAATTATTAGCTTAGGCTGTTCTTTGGTGGCTATGGCCTGTATTTTATCGTAGTTTAATACACCAGTCTCTTGATCAACTCCATAAAATACGGGGTTATACAATCTACCCGAAAAATTTACCGGAGAACCATGGGTCAAATGACCACCATGTGACAAATCAAATCCAAGAATGGTATCTCCTGGTTTTAAACATGCGTGATATACAGAGGCATTGGCTTGAGAACCGGAATGTGGTTGAACATTGGCATAAGCCGCTCCAAATAATTGCTTGGCCCTGTCTATTGCCAATTGCTCTATTTCATCAACTACTTCACAACCACCATAATAGCGCTTACCAGGATATCCTTCGGCATATTTATTGGTCAATACCGATCCTGCAGCCTCCATAACCTGTGGACTGGTAAAATTCTCGGAAGCAATTAGTTCAATTCCATCAATTTGGCGTTCTTTTTCCGCCTCAATTAGTTCAAAAATTTGATTGTCGCGTTGCATACTGTATTATTCTATTAAATAATGTGCAAAAATACAAATTGCAGAGCGTTAATTGGAAGAAAATAATATATTTGATAAGATATTTATTAAACATAAGTTAACAATTCGAAGATGCCACTAAAAACTAATCATCCAGAAAAAAAAACATGGTTACCTGTACCCGTTAATTCTGATTTTCCCATTCAGAATATTCCTTTTGGAGTTTTCTTGACTAGGGATGATATAATCACCATTGGTTCTAGAATTGGTGATTACGCAATAGATCTAGGGGCATTGCATCAATTGGGGTATTTTAAGGATATTCCCTTGACTGATGATATATTTTTGCAGGATACCCTAAACGACTTTATATCCGACGGTAAAAAGACTTGGCGTTTGGTAAGAAACCGAATCAGTGAAATTTTCGATATCACCAACAACGTTTTGAAGAACAACGATGACCATAAGAGTATTGTTCTTTTTACCATGGACGAAATTGAAATGCAGCTTCCAGTGCAAATTGGGGACTATACGGATTTTTATTCCAGTAAGGAACACGCTACCAATGTAGGTAAAATGTTTAGAGATCCAGAAAATGCACTTCTTCCCAACTGGTTGCACATTCCTGTGGGATATCACGGGAGAAGTTCCTCTATTGTACCAAGTGGCACTGCTGTTAGAAGGCCTATGGGACAAACCCTTCCCACAGGGGCGGACCAACCCATTTTTGGTCCTTCCAAATTAGTGGATTTTGAGTTGGAAATGGCGTTTATAACTACAGATGCCAATGTTTTGGGAGAACCCATTCCCGTCGATGAGGCAGAGAACTACATTTTTGGAATGGTGCTATTTAACGATTGGAGTGCTAGGGATATCCAAAAATGGGAGTATGTGCCTCTAGGTCCTTTCCTTGCCAAAAATTTTGCATCATCCATCTCTCCATGGATCGTAACCTTGGACGCGCTGGAACCATTTAGGGTGGGCAGTCCTGTACAAACACCTAAACCCCTACCCTATTTACAGCAAACTGGAAAAAAAGGATTCGATATTAATTTAGAAGTTTCCATAAAGCCTGAAGGAGGCAAAGCCACCACAGTTACAAAATCCAACTTTAAGTATATGTATTGGACCATGGCGCAACAACTGGCTCACCATACTATAAATGGGTGCAAGGTAAATAGCGGTGACATGATGGGCAGTGGCACAATTTCGGGGCCAACGCCTGATACCTATGGTTCTATGTTAGAACTAACTTGGCGAGGGGAAAAACCCTTGACCTTGGAAGACGGATCAACGAGAAAGTTTATTGAAGATTACGATACAGTGGCCATAACCGGATATTGCCAAAAGGATAATGTACGTATTGGTTTTGGGGAAGTTTCCACCAAATTACTGCCTGTTTTTCAGCCAAAGAAAAAATAAAATATAAAAAATCAGCTCTTTTTTGTACGATACCAATGGGTTTAACGTTTTTGAATAGAACTATTTTGGCATAGCAATTGAACTATGTCCACAATAATTTTAAATCAAACGTTATGAAACAATCTTTACTCACCACATTAATGTTGTTTTTTTTAATCTCTTGCGGAGGGGTTAAAAAAACACAGGAAGCCCTGAATACGGGCAATTATGGCAATGCCATAAATACAGCCTTGAAAAACATTGCCGAAAATAAGACCAAGAAATCCAACCAGCCCTATATTCAATTATTGGAAGAGGCTTTTAAGAAAAATACCGAACGTGAACTTCAAGAAATTGCATTCTTAAAGAAGGACAACAATCCTGCTAACCACGAAGTTATTTTTAATCGCTATCAGAACTTAAAATCAATTCAGGAACGCATAAAACCTTTATTGCCATTACAATTATATGACGAAAATAGGAATGCCAGATTTGCATTTAAAGATTACGATGAGGAAATCCTAAAATCGAAACGCCAATTATCCGACTATCTGTACAACAATGCCACTGCCTTGTTAAACGCAGGTAACTACAAGGAAGATTTTAGAAAAGCTTTTGACCAATTTACCTATTTAAGCCAACTAAGTCCCAACTACAAGGATACCGAGCTTAAAATAGAAGAGGCCCATAACAAAGGTTTGGACTACGTTCAGGTAGTCATGATCAACGATTCGGAACAAATAGTCCCCAATCGCCTGGAACAGGAACTTTTAAATTTTAATACCTACGGATTAAACGATCTTTGGACGGTTTACCACACCAATTCCCTGGAAAATATTAAATACGACTATGAGATGCAGGTAGCCTTTAGGAACATAAATATAAGTCCTGAACAGATTACGGAAAAACAAATCTCTAAGGAAAAACAGATCAAGGATGGGTACAAATACGCGACAAATCCACAAGGAGAGGTTTTAAAGGACAGTTTGGGCAATAAAATAAAGGTTGATAAATTTAAAACTGTTAAATGCAACTTTTATCAGTTTACCCAACAGAAGTCGGTTGAAGTGGTTGGAAATGTTAGCTTTTTGGATTTGCAAAATCAACAACAAATCAATTCCTACCCTTTGTCCAGTCAATTTATCTTTAACCACGTTTATGCCAAACATAACGGGGACACAAGTGCCCTTGAGGAGGATATGGTTCCCTTGCTACAATTATCTGCGGTTCCATTCCCCAGTAACGAACAAATGGTTTATGATGCTGGAGAGGATCTAAAAGCGAAATTGAAAGGCATTGTCACTAGACATCGTTTCAATTAAACCTAAATAGGTCCACCTTATTTTTTAGTCACATTTTGTAAAATACATTTAGTTTAAAGAAAGGATATTCTTTAAACTAAATGTATTTTTTTATATCCAGTTGCGTAATGGCCCCATGGGATTCATGAGCTACTACCTCTCCGTTCTTAACCACAAGTAACTGTGGAGATTCATGAATAACACCAAAAATGCTACTGGCCTCATTGGAAACCGACCTGTAGTTGTGCAAATCAAGATAGTGTAGATCCAAACTGTTTGCAGGAATGTCATACCCCTCATTAAACCTGTTCATAACCATTCTACTAATTCCACAGGTCGTGGAGTGCTTAAATATTGCCTGAGGTTTGATCTTGGATCTTTCCCTTATTTTCTCCAACTGTTCAATTGACGCTAATGGAATCCATGGTGCCACCTTGGTTTCTTTTTTTTCTTTATTGTTTTCTTTCCCAAAAAGCGTATTAAATATTCCCATTTCGTAATTTTATAATTAAGTCGAATAATCCCACCAAACTTACATACTGACGAATTGTCGCGATAATTTCAATAATAAGTGACATTATGTCCTGTTAAAAACAGTGGTAAGGTTGTTGCCCTTACCACTTCAAAAGTAAACAATAACACAAAAAAAACAACTATATGAATTTTAATAACTTCACTATAAAATCCCAGGAGGCCATCCAACATGCCCATGAGATGGCGCAAGGTTTCGGCCACCAACAAATTGAGAACGAACATATTTTTAAGGCCATTTCCGAAGTAGAGGAAAATGTGCTGCCTTTTCTACTCAAAAAACTTAATGTAAACACCGCCTTATTAAATCAAATCCTGGAAAAAGAACTGGAAAGCTTCCCTAAAGTTTCCGGTGGAGAAATAATGCTTTCCAGGGAAGCCAATAAAACCTTGACCGAGGCCAGTATTATTGCAAAAAAAATGGAGGATGAATATGTCTCAGTAGAACATTTGCTGTTGGCTGTTTTCAAATCCAAAAGCAAAATAGCGCAAATTTTAAAAGATCAAGGAGTTACCGAAAAGGACTTTAAAGCTGCTATTTCCGAATTGAGAAAGGGAGGTAAGGTAACTTCACAGAGCGCAGAGGACACATACAACTCCTTGAACAAATACGCCCGAAATCTCAATGAACTTGCCGATAGCGGTAAACTGGACCCGGTTATTGGAAGGGACGAGGAAATAAGAAGGGTATTGCAAATTCTATCCAGAAGGACAAAAAACAACCCTATGTTGGTAGGTGAGCCCGGAGTGGGTAAAACAGCTATTGCCGAAGGTTTGGCCCACAGAATTGTACAGGGCGATATCCCTGAGAACCTTAAGGATAAAATAATTTTTTCATTGGACATGGGCGCTCTTATTGCGGGCGCCAAATACAAAGGTGAATTTGAGGAACGCTTAAAAGCGGTAATCAAGGAAGTAACCACTTCCGATGGCAATATTGTACTTTTTATAGATGAAATCCACACACTTGTAGGTGCTGGAGGAGGTCAGGGTGCAATGGATGCGGCCAATATTTTAAAGCCGGCCCTGGCCCGTGGTGAGCTTCGTGCAATAGGTGCCACCACCCTGGACGAGTATCAAAAGTATTTTGAGAAGGACAAGGCCTTGGAGCGAAGGTTTCAGAAAGTTATAGTGGATGAACCGGATACCGAAAGCGCCATATCCATTCTTAGAGGAATAAAAGAAAAGTACGAGGCGCATCATAAGGTAAGAATTAAGGACGAGGCCGTAATTGCGGCGGTAGAATTATCACAACGCTATATTACCAATAGATTTTTACCGGATAAGGCTATTGATTTAATGGATGAGGCCGCTTCCAAGTTAAGGATGGAAATTAATTCCAAACCGGAGGAACTCGATGTTTTAGACCGAAAAATAATGCAATTGGAGATTGAAATAGAAGCTATTAAGCGAGAAAACGACACTTCAAAATTAAAGGCCCTAAATATTGATCTTGCCAATTTAAAGGAGGATCGAAATGAAATCTTTGCAAAATGGGAAAGTGAAAAAACCGTAGTTGACGACATCCAAAAAACAAAGAACGATATTGAAAACTTTAAGTTGGATGCCGAAAGGGCCGAACGTAACGGGGATTATGGAAAAGTTGCCGAAATTAGGTATGGCAAAATAAAGGAAGCCCAGGAACGATTGGCAAAGCTTGAAAGCGAGCTGGAAGAACAGCAACTTGGAGAGACCCTGATCAAAGAAGAGGTTACCAATGAAGATATTGCTGAAGTAGTGGCCAAATGGACAGGAATCCCAGTTACGAAAATGCTCCAAAGTGAACGGGAAAAACTCTTAAAATTGGAAGATGTCCTCCATAAAAGAGTAGTAGGTCAGGAAGAGGCAATACAGGCGGTTTCCGATGCCATACGAAGAAGCAGGGCGGGATTACAGGACAGCAAAAGACCAATTGGCTCCTTCCTGTTCCTTGGGACCACCGGGGTAGGAAAAACTGAATTGGCCAAAACATTGGCCGCCTATCTTTTTGACGACGAAAATGCTATGACTCGAATTGACATGAGCGAATATCAAGAGCGGCACGCCGTAAGTAGATTGGTAGGTGCACCTCCAGGATATGTTGGCTATGACGAAGGTGGACAATTGACCGAGGCAGTGCGAAGAAGACCCTATTCCGTAGTTTTGCTGGATGAAATTGAAAAAGCGCATCCTGATACATTTAATGTCTTATTACAGGTATTGGACGAAGGTAGACTAACAGATAACAAAGGCCGTGTTGCGGATTTTAAGAATACCATAATTATTATGACCAGTAATATGGGAAGCCATATAATACAGGAAACATTTGAGAACAACAAGGACATCTATAGTGCCGCAGAAGCGGCACGGGTAGAAGTGCTGGGACTATTGCGGAAAACAATACGGCCAGAGTTCCTAAACCGCATAGATGACATTATCATGTTTACCCCCTTGAGCAAAAAAGACATAAGCAAGATAGTGGTACTCCAAATGGATCTGTTGAAAAAATTGGTTGCCAAGCAGAATATCACAATAGATGCAACGGACGAGGCTATTGAATATTTGGCCAACAAAGGGTACGACCCCCAATATGGTGCACGGCCCATAAAGAGGGTAATTCAGAAAGAAGTATTGAACAATATTTCCAAAGAATTGCTAAGTGGCAAAATTCAACCAGGTGGAATTATTCTCATAGACTCTTTTGACGACCAATTGGTCTTTAGAAATGAAAGTGAACTTGCAAAATAAATTGATCCTTAACGTTACGAGGGCATCCCAATTAAAATTGGATGCCCTTTTTTTATTAACAATAAATACCATGCAGTATAATATTTTTTATATTAGCATAAAACTGTAAGGACATGTCTACAAAAGCTGAAAGAACCACTGCCTATATCATCGAAACTGTTGCGCCAATTTTTAACAAACTTGGATATGTGGGAACTAGCATGAGCGACCTTACCGAGGCTACCGGACTTACCAAAGGAGCTATCTACGGGAATTTCGAAAACAAGGACTCCTTGGCACTTGCCGCATTTGAATACAATAGCAAAAAACTATTGTCTGAAATTGACGAAAAACTAAATTCGAGCGGAACTTCCCTTCAAAAACTATTTGTACTAACAAATTTTTATCGAAACTACGACACCTTTGTTGAAGAATTGGGAGGCTGCCCAATTTTAAATGTTGGTGTAGATGCCAATCACAATAATTCACAGTTATTGGCCGCAACCAGGGAAACAATAAAAACGATTGAAGGAAAAATTGCCTTGGTTCTAGAAAATGGGCTAAACAACAATGAACTTAGATTACCGGTAACCCCCCTTCAGTTTTCCAAACAACTATTTACAATGATACAGGGAGCCGTTGCCATGGCAACAATTACAGGTGACAGAAAATACTTGATTAACACTATAGCCTACTTGGACCAATTAATTGTCCGTGAGATAAAAAAATAACCTAGAACTATTCCCCGATTATCCTAAATATCCACGTTTTTTCTGAATATTTGCCGTTAAAGTCATTATCCCTTGCCGCTTCGGCATCAATTAGAGTATCGAACCTTTCCAAATATACGTAGTCCCAATTGGTCTTCTCTAGGTGGAAAAACTTAGCTTCAATACCTTTTTTATCAAGGTTTTGAATAAATATATCACGGTATCTACTGGTACCATAAACATTGCCAATAAGATAAAATCCAGCTTTTTGACCCTGAAGTTTATCTACTTCCTCATAATGTCCTTGTGTCACAGATTTACCCGCCTTCTTTCTAGCCGCAATCCTGTCCAAATCTTCCTGAATTTTCTTGGCTAAGGCCAGTTCCATATTATTTATAGAATCCAATCTTTGCTGCTCCTTCATTTGCACAGCCTTGGCCATAGCCTCGGCCTCCTGCTTTTCCTTTAATCTTTTTGCTGCTGCCAATTCCTCGGCCACTCTCAATTCTTCTGCCAAGGCCCTCTTTTTCTTACCTCTAACCCGTTTTTGTTTTTTGGTTTTTTTATTCGCATTTTGCTCAGCTAGGGCCTCTGCTTTTGTAAGATCTTCCTTCATTTTTACTTCCTCTGCTTTCCGGTCTTCTTCTTCACTTAGATTTTCCTTCTGCAGTTTCGCCAACGCTTCCTGCTCCTCATCCACATCAAAACCTACTACCTTTTTACGGTCATCAGGACTACCCAAAGTATAGGCTGCAATTATTTCAAAACTTGGATCCTGATCCTTGATATCAGCATCCGTGCCGTATTCTATTAAGGCACCCAATGACAAATGCTTAAAAAATCTACCTCCCAAACCACCGGATAGACCGTAAAAACTATTATAACCACCCTGCAACCAGAATTTATTGGACGACAATAGGGCATTTAGCCCAACCTGGGTATCCCCATAAGGTACAGATTTCACATATAATAAAGGTCGGAGATAAGCATTATCCACACCGCTGAAAAGTGTTAACGGAAACTGATAGTCCACCATGCCTAAGTAGATCTTTTCATTAGTTTCTGAATAACTTTTGTTGGTAGAAAAATTATAATCAAAAAGGTTTTCCGCAGTAAAACCAACACTAAATCCATCTATGGAAAACCTGACCCCTGGTGCAAATTGCATAATAAAGGCATTGGACACTTCCAATTGCGGTATTAATATATCGGGATCCGGATTATAGCGGTCATCTGCAATTTCACTACTGAAACCAAAGACGTTAAGCCCTACAGACAATTGCATATTATTGTCAAAATTAAAGGCATATGCATAATTCAGCACTCCGCCGGTATTTAAAAACACCCCCGTATTATTTTGGACAAACCCAACACCTATGGACGATTGAGCGTTTATTTTTCTAGAATAATTTAAAAAAATGGAAGTTGGGTCAGCATCTATTGTTTGCCATTGATACCTGGACCACCATGCAATGGACTGCGGATTGTTCCTGTCAAGAGAAAAAACGGGATTAAATAAACTGGAGTTGAATTCATTTAAATTGTGTTGCCTAAGATCGGTTGGAAGAGCAACCTCTTGGGCATGCGTAAAAAATATCGCAAACAAAATAGCATAAATAGCATACTTTTTATCCATATACAAAAGAACAAAAAACTGCGGGCACTACATACTTTTTTAATGTAATTTTAGTTACATTACAAGAATAATCATTTACCAAAAATAGAATTGACCATGAAAAATATAAAACTGCTATTAATTCTAGCCTTAACTTTTGGCAACATGGCCTGTAGGGACGAACCAAAGTTACCCTTGGAAATTGCAGAAGATTATATTTCCACCTTTTATTTCATTAGACATGCCGAAAAAGATCGCAGCAATCCGGAAAATATAGATCCCGAATTGAATCAGGATGGGTTGGGACGCGCCATCCGTTGGGCAGAGGTTTTTGACCCGGTAGCCCTAGATGCCATTTATATCACGGATTTTGAAAGAACGGCTATGACGGCAGCGCCTACTTCCGTAAAAAAAGAAATTACACCACAATATTACGACCCCAAAGCAATTATTATAGAAGAATTTAAACAAGAGAACAAAGGCAAGAACGTTCTTATCGTTGGCCACAGCAATACCACCCCGGAATTTGTAAATCTAATATTGGGGGAAGAAAAATACGAGCACATGGACGACTATGACAATAGCAGCCTTTTTATTGTGCGGATAATAAATGGAAAAGCCTCGGATATTAGATTAAAAATGGATTAATCGGTCGCCACTACAGCAATATCCTCCAATTCTATTTTTGACAATAATTTCAATTGACCCCGTGCATAAAGATCTCCAACCTCATATATAGAGGCAACTTCCGGGGAGGCTTCATAGTTTTCATAATCTACAAAACGGATACCCCTTATGTAGCGTTCATTGTAAGCAGCTCTAAAACGGATTCCACCACCGTCCACATGAAATTCATACGCTAGGTAGTCGGGCTTAAAGGTCTCCTTATTAAACCAATACAAATAAATATCATCATAGTCGTCCCCGCCACCTTTTTGATCAAAGCTTACCTTTAACTTGTAATACTCTTCACCGTTTAGGGTAACCTCACCCAACAACTCCTTATTAACCGCGGGATCGTTTAAACCAAACGGAAGATTTGCAAAATAATGTACTGAATTTACCGAATTTGCGAACACATTGGCCATCGAATCTTTTAAAGGTACCAAGCTATCATTAATGAAACGCTTTAAACCATAAGTGCTTTTTACATCCGACACCTTTGTGGAATCTGTGCGCTTTATCCGTTTTAAAATTCTACTACCGTCATTCCATTCAGAGGCATATTGAAAATCTCTAAATTTAAAAGCGATATCGCTGGTTTTATACAAATCCCCACCGCTTACCAATATTGACCTATCCACTATTTCCTGGGCAGAAATTGAGGTCGCCATTTTCTCCTTACATGAAACCATTAATAAAATCAATAACAAAGGGTATACCGTTCTCATCTCAATAATTTTAAGATTAATCGTAAAGTTGTTCCAATCATTACAAAAAAAGAAGCATGTGTCCAATCTTATACGTAAAATCTATACGTAAGCGCTAATTGCCAATCGGATAATTGTTGCTATTTTTGTCAAACATATGCAGAAAAAAATAAACATAAAAAACAAAAGGGCTCGATTTGATTACGAGTTGTTGGACACCTATACTGCGGGCATTGTATTATCCGGTACCGAAATCAAATCCATCAGGGAGGGCCAGGCCTCGATCTCTGAAAGTTTTTGTGAATTTAATGATCTGAGTGAATTATTTGTCATTAATATGCAGGTTGATGAATATTCCCATGGAACCCATTATAACCATAAGCCAAAAGCGGAGCGAAAACTTTTACTGAACCGAGGTGAGCTTAAAAAACTGGAAAAGGAAGTAAAAAATTCGGGCCTTACCATTATCCCTTTGAACCTCTTCCTAAATGACAGGGGGTTGGCCAAAATAAACATTGCTTTGGCTAGGGGTAAAAAATTATATGACAAGCGCGAAACCATAAAAGATCGTGACAACAAGAAAAACCTGGACCGAATTAAAAAAAGTTTTAATAATTAGTGAGTTCCCTAATTCTTATCCTCCAATAAGGGTACAAATCTAAAAGACCCTAATTCTTTTTTCTCAAATTCCTTGGCAGATTTCCGGACATATAAGGTCATTATTTGTTCATCCAATCCCACAGGTATCACCAACCTTCCTCCTATCTTAAGTTGTGCCAACAAAGGATTTGGCACAAATGGAGCCCCGGCAGTTACAATGATACTATCAAAAGGCGCCTCTTCAGGCAACCCCTTATAACCATCCCCGAAAATTACTTTTTTGGGCCTGTACCCCATTTTTTTAAAAAAGAGATTCGTCTTTTTAAAGAGCTCCAGTTGGCGCTCAATGGTATATACCTTGGCCATAAGTTTCAATAAAACGGCAGTTTGGTAACCACTGCCCGTACCTATTTCCAAAATTTTATGATTTGGCTTTACCTGTAAAAGTTCTGACTGGAAGGCCACTGTATACGGCTGGGAGATGGTTTGGTCCGCCCCTATGGGGAAAGCTTTATCCTGATATGCATGATCTTCAAAACTACTATCCAAAAACAAGTGTCTTGGCACTGCGCGGATGGCATTTAGGACGGCATTATCAGCAATTCCCTTTTCTGCAAGAATGTCCGCCAATTTGTTGCGCATTCCGCGATGTTTTAATGTATCTTTCAATTGATTGGTTTTGGTCTGTAAAGTTAAAAAACGAAAAACTTAAAATGAAAAAATCGGGTAAATTACATGCTGCAATCTAACTTATTCTGCTATCTGCTGGTAATTTAAATCTGAATTTATTTTTAATCTCCAAACCAAAGCTCCATTGTCCCCGAATAATTTTTATCAATTTCCTAAATTATATATCGCACAAAAGAAGGTGTATTAAACCTAACTTTTATTTTTTAAGCCCTTAAACTTGCAAACTATCCTTATTTTTGAAGAAAATAAATACATATGCTTAATGTTGGCGTCCTAGGAGCAGGACATTTAGGAAAAATTCATCTTAGATTACTCAATGAGTCCAAAAAATATAATTTAGTAGGATTTTACGACCCAGATGTTATAAATGGGAAAAAAGTAGAAGTGGAATTCGGATATACTTTTTATGAAAACATCAACAAACTAATAGATGCCGTTGACGTTATAGACATTGTTACCCCTACCCTTTCCCACTTCGACTGCGCCAAAAAGGCAATGGAAAAGGGGAAACATGTTTTCATTGAAAAACCCATCACCAACACAATAGCAGAAGCTGATGAATTGTTGCTGTTGGAGAAAAAATATCAGGTAAAAGGACAAGTAGGCCATGTGGAAAGATTTAACCCAGCGTTTATGGCCGTAAAAGGAAACATTAACAACCCCATGTTCATTGAAACCCATAGATTGGCAGAATTCAACCCAAGAGGAACTGATGTGCCGGTTGTTTTGGATTTGATGATCCATGATATCGACGCCATCCTGAGTGTGGTAAAGTCCGAGGTTAAACAAATTAATGCCAGTGGAGTATCTGTGATTAGCAATTCGCCCGATATTGCCAATGCCAGAATAGAGTTCGAGAATGGTTGTGTTGCCAACCTAACAGCAAGTAGAATTTCCTTGAAAAACATGCGTAAGTCACGCTTTTTCCAAAAAGACGCCTATATCGCAGTGGATTTTCTGGAGAAAAAAGTGGAAGTGGTAAAAATGAAGGACGCCCCGGAAAAACCTGGAGATTTTGATATGATCTTGCAGAATGCCGAAGGCGTAAAAAAACAGATCTATTTTGAAAACCCCGACATAGCTTCCAACAATGCTATTCTTGACGAGCTGGAAACCTTCGCGGACGCCATAAACCACAATACCGTCCCTGTGGTAAGTCTGGAACAAGGTACCCGCGCTTTAAGGGTCGCCTTGGAGGTTATTAAATCGTTTCAAAAGGAATAGAAGTAAGGATTAAATATTCTAAAAATCAAACTAACCTATTAGGTCCTAAATTCTAGGTAAAAACATATACAAATGAAAAACATAGCAGTCATCGGAGCCGGTACAATGGGTAATGGCATTGCCCATGTATTTGCACAAAATGGATATAAAACCAACCTCATAGATATTTCTCAGGACTCTTTGGACAGGGGCATGACAACTATAGGTAAAAACCTGGACAGAATGTTGGCCAAGGAGCTTATCACCGAAAATGACAAGAAATCCACCTTGGGCAACATCACTCCCTACACCAAACTTGCGGATGGGGTTGGGAAGGTCGACTTGGTAATTGAGGCCACCACTGAAAACACTGCCCTAAAACTTAAAATCTTCAAAGAATTGGATACCATCTGCGAACCGAGCACGGTTTTGGCAACCAATACCTCATCCATTTCCATAACACAGATAGCTGCCGCCACCAATAGGGCCGACAAGGTTATTGGCATGCATTTTATGAATCCCGTACCCATTATGCAATTGGTAGAGATTATACGGGGTTACAATACTTCCAGTGAGGTGACGAAAACCATTATGGATCTTTCTTTGAAACTTGGAAAAACTCCAACAGAAGTGAATGATTATCCTGGTTTTGTAGCCAACCGCATTTTAATGCCCATGATCAATGAAGCCATAGAAACCTTGTACAATAACGTTGCCGGGGTTAACGAAATAGATACGGTCATGAAATTGGGCATGGCGCATCCAATGGGTCCCTTACAACTGGCAGATTTTATTGGATTGGATGTTTGCCTGTCTATACTAAATGTTATGTATGACGGATTTAAAAATCCCAAATATGCACCGTGTCCCCTATTGGTCAATATGGTAACTGCAGGAAAATTAGGTATTAAATCAGGGGAAGGTTTTTATGATTATTCCCAATACAGAAAGGCCGAGAAAGTTTCAAAACAGTTTACATAACAGTCAATTGAGGCACTATATATAAATTATAGGTTTAATCAATTATAATCCCCAATATGGATTAAGGTCAAATAAAAACAAGCTAATGTCCATTAAAGATAATTTAAAGAAAATCATGGAATCGCTTCCGGCCCACGTTAAACTGGTAGCGGTTTCCAAAACTAAACCTATAGCTGACATATTGGATGCCTATGAGGCCGGACAAAGGGTTTTTGGCGAAAATAAAATCCAGGAAATGACGCAGAAATGGGAAGTTCTTCCAAAGGATATCCAATGGCATATGATTGGCCATATACAGCGTAATAAGGTTAAGTATATGGCGGAATTTGTATCCTTGATCCATGGGGTGGACTCCCTAAAACTATTGAAGGAAATAAATAAACAGGCCAAAACGCACGATCGGGTTATACCTTGTCTCCTACAGATTCACATCGCCGAGGAGGATACTAAATTTGGTTTTGACGAGGATGAATTGAGTGAAATTATAACTTCAACCGACTTTCAACAACTAACTAACATTAGGATAGTTGGTTTAATGGGGATGGCTACTTTTACAGATAACATTCCGCAAATTAGAAAGGAATTTAAACGACTTAAAGGCTTATTTAAAAAAACCAAAACCTTACTTCCCAACCTGTCGGAACTATCAATGGGAATGAGCGGGGATTACGAGATTGCCATTGAGGAAGGCAGCACCATGATACGAGTTGGCAGCAGCATTTTTGGGGCCAGAAATTAGCACAAAAACTTGCCATTTCTTTGAAAAGAGAATATGTATCTTTGTTTATCAATCCGAATTAGAAATAATAGATGTACGTCATATTAGATATTGAAACCACAGGGGGAAAATACAATGAAGAGGGGGTTACAGAAATTGCCATCCATAGATTTGACGGGCATAAGGTGGTTGACCAATTTATAAGCTTGGTAAATCCTGAAAAGGAGATTCAGCCATTTGTGGTCAATCTTACCGGCATCAATAACAATATGCTGCGTACAGCTCCAAAATTTTATGAAGTAGCCAAGCGTATAGTAGAAATTACGGAAGACGCTGTAATCGTAGCCCATAATGCCCAGTTCGACTACCGTATATTACGCACAGAATTTAGAAGGTTAGGATTTAATTTTGAACGCAAGACCCTTTGTACCGTTGAACTTGCAAAGCAATTGCTTCCGGATTCAGAATCCTACAGCCTTGGAAAACTGGTGCGTTCCTTGGGTATCCCCGTAAGTGACCGCCATAGGGCCAATGGGGATGCATTGGCCACTTTACAGCTATTTAAACTTTTACTTTTAAAGGACCTAGATAAAACTATTGTTAGAAGCGTTTTAAGAAGTGAAACTCAAGGCGAGTTGTCACCAAGACAGCTTGATATGGTAGACGAATTGCCTTCAGAAACCGGGGTATACTATTTACACAATAAGGATGGCGATATTATTTTGTTGGGCAAAAGCAGTAACATAAAAAAAAGGGTCAACCAGCATTTTACAAACAATAGCTCCAAGGCCAGGAAAATTCAAAAAGAAACCAAAAGAGTTTCTTATGAAAAAACGGGCAATGAACTTGCTGCACTATTAAAAGAAAATGCTGAATTATTACGAAACAAGCCCAAATACAATTCCTTTTACAAGAGAAGGTTATTTTCACATGGACTATACCAATCCGTTGATGTGAATGGCTATTTAGCACTGACCGCTGAGCCGATCGACCTAAAAAAAAGGCCGGTAGCCACTTTTAACAGCCTTCAAGGTGCCGAGAATTTTCTACATAAGATTAGGGAGGAGTTTCAATTGTGCAATAAAATAAATGGGCTATCGCAGGCTAAAATGCATTGTTCCCATTACGAGGACAAATGTTGCCTTGGAGCCTGTATCGAACAGGAGCCTACAGAATCCTATAATGAAAGAACCAGACAAGCCATTGAAAAATACAGTTTCTCAAAAAAGAGCGTCTTGATCATGGACAGAGGTAGGGAAATTGGCGAACGTTGTGGAATAGAAATCAAAGATGGTGTTTTTAAAGGCCTTGGATATTTTAATTTAAACCATCAAATCAATAATATTCATATCTTGGAATCCATAATAACACCTATGGAAGGAAATGAAAACACGACCCATATCATTTCAAGCTATCTAAGAAAAAAAAAGGTCTTAAAAATTCTAGAACTAAAACACTAAACTTTGAAAGTTAACAAAAGCTGGAAACGCAAGATTCACGAAGTAATCTACGGGACCCATACGCCCGCCGGGAGATTTTTTGATATAATTTTACTTGTTGTAATTGTCTATAGTGTAATCATCGTAATGCTCGAGAGCGTCCCCACCTTTGACGAAAAGCACCATAAATTTTTAAACTATTCGGAATGGACGGTCACTATACTTTTTTCTATTGAATACATTTTAAGAATCGTGTCCATCAACCGGCCCAAAAAGTATATTTTTAGCTTCTTTGGCATAGTGGACCTACTATCCACCATTCCCAAATATCTTTCCCTATTCCTGGTCGGTTCCCAGTTCATTACAGCTTTTCGCATTTTAAGATTATTAAGGGTTTTTAGAATTTTAAAATTAGTACGTTTTGTTGGGGAATCGAACAATCTGATCAGGGCCCTACATGCCAGTAGAACCAAAATATTCGTTTTTGTATTCTTTGTTATTGTAATATCTGTTTTATTGGGAACTGTAATGTATATCGTTGAAGGGCCTACCCATGGTTTTTCCAGTATCCCTCACAGTGTTTATTGGACCATTGTTACCCTTACCACTGTTGGATATGGCGATATTTCCCCAGAAACTCCCTTGGGCCAATTTATCGCAACTCTAATAATGATCATTGGTTATGGAGTAATTGCGGTTCCTACGGGAATTGTTTCTGCTGAATACACTACAGGAGCAATCAATAAAAGAAAATTGGACACAGAGAGAACCTGCCCGGAGTGCGGCACTGAAATAATACGTTTGGATGCACAGTACTGCAGGCAATGTGGACACAGATTAAGTGAAGATTAATGGAGGGTAAAAATCTTATTAGCGTTGTTGGACCAACTGCGATAGGGAAGACATCCTTGGCCATTGCCATTGCCAAACATTACAACACCGAGATCATTTCCGCCGATTCTCGACAGTTTTTCAAAGAGATGTCCATTGGAACTGCGGTACCATCCCCGGATGAGTTAGCTGTTGTTCCACATCATTTTATTCAACACAAAAGCATATTTGAAGATTATTCTGTTGGGGATTTTGAACGGGAAGCCATTAAAAAGCTGGAAGTACTTTTCCAACAATACGATATTGTTGTTATGGTGGGCGGTAGCGGATTATACATTGATGCCATAAAATACGGACTGGATAATTTTCCCTCTATAGACCCAAATGTGCGCGAAAAGCTAAACCTCACTTTAACAAACGAAGGTATTTTAAGCCTTCAGGAGAAACTTAAATCTTTGGATGTGGAATATTACAACAAAGTGGACCTAAACAATCCACATAGGCTAATTAGGGCTCTGGAGGTATGTATTGGCACCGGCCTTCCTTACAGCTCTTTCCTCAATCAAGAAAAAGTACATAGAAATTTTAATTCGATTACCATAGGCATAAGCGCGGAAAGAAAGGCGATCTACGACCGAATAAACCAAAGAGTGGATATAATGTTGGAAGAGGGATTATTGGAAGAGACCAAATCCTTAAAAAAGCATCAGAACCTAAATGCACTACAAACAGTAGGTTATAGGGAACTATTTAGGTATTTAGATGGTGAAGACGATTTGGACACCGCCATTGCAGAAATAAAGAAGAATACCAGGAGGTTTGCAAAAAGGCAATTAACATGGTTGAGAAAAAAAGAGGATATCCTTTGGGTAGACTATGAATATGACCAGGAAGCACTTTTTAGAAAAGTAGAACAAAAAATAGATGGTCTATGACGGACGGTAAAAAAAATATTCTTTTTGTAATCGGTGTTTCCGGAACCGGTAAATCTACAATCGGGAAGTTGCTGGCTGAAAAATTAGACCTCGCTTTTTATGATGGTGACGATTTTCACTCGGAATCCAATATAAAAAAAATGGCCAATAAAAATCCCCTTACGGACGAAGATCGATATGACTGGCTGTTAACGCTGAACCAATTGGCCATAGACAATAAGGAGAAAGGTGCCGTTATTGTCTGTTCCGCATTAAAGGAATCCTATAGAAAATTACTGGAAAGCAAAATTGAAGATTTGGTAATATGGGTTTCCCTGGAAGGCTCTTTCGAATTGCTATTGGACCGATTGCAAAAACGGAAGGGCCACTTTATGCCCGCAGATTTGCTACGCTCCCAACTGGACACCTTTGAAGCTCCTACCAAGGCCATAAAGATATCCATTGAGCCCGGTCCCGAAGAAATTGTGGATCAAATATTGAGGGAATACACCAGAACTAAAGGATATTAAACCCTAAAGCACGCCTTGGCACCCTTAAAGAAGTAGAGACCCAAGGGTAAGTCCATAAAACCAGGAACCCCGCCAAAAAGGCAGGGTTTACTCAATTGTTACATTTCCATGAGGCTGCGGCTATTGTAATGCCAGTCCCATTAATAAAAAATACCAAGGTTTCCCTTAGTACCCTTTAAAATATCTATATGATAAGGACTATTCGCTTTTAATCACCAATCTAAACCCTTCTCCGTGGATATTTAAAATCTCCACATTTTCATCTTTTTTAAGATATTTACGCAATTTTGCAATATAAACGTCCATACTTCGAGAGGTAAAATAATTATCATCCCTCCAGATTTTGGTCAGAGCCAATTCCCTAGGCATTAAATCGTTCTCGTGTAAAGCCAACAGTCTAAGAAGCTCATTCTCCTTAGGGGATAATTTAATAGCCTCTTCCTCCTTAAATTTTAGAAAACGGAGCTTGGAATTCAATTGAAAACCTCCAATGGTAAATTCAAATTGTTTGCTATCCGCAAGGGAATTGGAAGACTTTCTTTGAATTATAGCTTTAAGTTTCATCAGCAGGACTTCCGAATCAAAGGGTTTATTCAAATAATCGTCCGCACCAGCCTTATATCCCTTAAGAACATCTTCTTTCATAGTCTTGGCGGTAAGAAAAACGATTGGTACATTTTCGTTCTTTTCCCGGATTTCCTTTGCAAGGGTAAACCCATCCTTGTAAGGCATCATTACATCCAAGATACAGACGTCAAAATTGTCTTTCTTAAATTTTTCAAATCCTTCCATTCCGTTTTTTGCCAACGTAACGTCAAAATCGTTCATTGCCAAATAATCTTTAAGTACAATTCCGAAATTGGGATCATCCTCTACGAGTAATATTTTCTTATCTGCTGTTTCCATTATTGTTTTAAATTAAAGGCAGTTTTATATAGAAAGTGCTTCCTTTACCTTTTTCACTTTCTGCATAAACCTCACCTTGGTGATCGTCAACTATTTTTTTTACGTAAGCGAGCCCTAACCCGTGCCCCTTAACATTGTGTATATCTCCTGTGTGTTCTCTATAGAACTTTTCAAAAACCTTTTTAAGCACCACTTTGCTCATTCCAGCACCTTGATCCTGGATTTTAATAATGATATAATTTCCGACCACTTCAGTATAAACATCAATCTTTGGCACTTCCGGGGAATACTTCACCGCATTATCCAATATATTCACTATAACATTGGTAAAATGCATTTCATTGGCCAATACCTCCGAACGTTCTGCTTTTAGATGTGGCTTTATATATCCACCCCTATCCGCAACAATTAATTCCACATGGGTAATGGCGTCCTCTATTATGTCGTGCACATCTGCCCTATCCTTACTTATATCCAGTTGATTTTTTTCCAACTTGGATATTCGCAACACATTTTCCACCTGGGCATGCATCCTTTTATTTTCATCCCGGATCATCTGCAAATAGCGCAGCACCTTCTCCTTATCATCTATAATCTTAGGGTTTTTTATAGCTTCAACGGCTAAATTTATCGTTGCAATCGGAGTTTTAAACTCATGTGTCATATTATTGATAAAGTCCGATTTTATCTCCGAAATCTGCTTTTGTCTTATCAACTGATAAATGGCACTGGAATATGCCACTACAATAACCAAGGTAAATGTTAACGACAAAATTGCCATTCCTAGGATAGATTGAATAAGGAACCTTTTCTTTTTGGGAAAAGTGAGCAATAAGGAAAAATTGGTATTCCCCTCACTATCCTTAAATAATGGCGCCTTATAAAGCGTTGTTTGTGTAAACTTGAATTTTCTGGATTTAACTTTGGTGGGTAGGCCTTTGCTATAGACTCCATATTCGTATTCTATATCTATACCCCCATTTTTTAATTCCCTACCTAGAAACAATTCTATTTCCTGTTTGGATACACGTTTGTGGATAGACCTGGATTTTGCCTGTTCCCTAAAAACATCATCCAATGCAGCTTTATCAATAGATGAAAGTCCTCCAATCTTCTCGAGCTTTTGGACTGGTGTCAAGGAATATTGCCTCCCGTCCAGTCCAAAATCTTCTTTATAAATTTCGGTTTTTCTGGTACTGGTAATATTTCTAAAGGTTGTTGTGTCCAAGCCTATATCAAAGAACGTAGATGCCATATTGTAATCCTCCTCCAAAATACCGTGGGTATAAAATCGTATTTCATTGGAATTGATATCCCGATCAAAAAAAAAGAAATTCTTAAGATGGGTAGCCTTTGGTTTACCTATACTATCCTTTAGCTTGTAAAACTCATTAAGATAATCCTGCACTTCCCGTTTTTCAATATTCTCTACAACCCTACTTAAAATTTGGTTGACAGTATTTGAAAATTGTTCTTCTTTATCCGCTACCGACTTATTTATCCAATAGCTCTGTACAAAGATGATTCCAATTAGGGAAAGGCTCATTAAGACTACCAAAAGACCAAATAACCTCTTATTCATTTATTAACAAAATTATAAATTTAACATTTAGCGGATTGTACGTTTAACCTAACCTTAACAAAAATGTTAAAATTACGTTCTTAAGCACTTATTTTAAGAAGTTTATGGTGAATTTGGCAAACTTCTTTTTCAGTAACTTCTAGGTCGATATTTTTAATTATGAAATCTGAAAGTTCCTCCTTTTGGTTGTCGGGCCATTGATGGTTTATGCGTTTCTTTACTTCGGCAGGCGCTATCCCATCCCGATCGACAACCCTTTGAATTCTAATTTCTGTAGGGGCGGTCACCAAGACTATCCTATCGTAAAATTCATTGGTTCCATTTTCAAAAATAATGGCAGCTTCCTGTATTACATAAGGCACCTTCTGTCTCCTGGACCAATTTATAAAATGTCGCCTTACAGCGGGATGCACAATTTTATTCAAGTCCTGTAATAATTCTTTATCCTGGAACACAGATTTAGCTATATACTCCCTGTTCAGCACACCATCCAAATAGCTCTGCTTACCCAATAAGGCTTCAATCTCTTTTCTTATCTTTTTTGAGTGGGACATTAATTTCTTGGCCTCAATGTCCGAATTATAAATTGGTACCCCCAATTTCTGGAACATTTTCCCAACTGTAGATTTTCCACTACCAATTCCTCCTGTCAACCCTACGATCATCATTGCCTCTTAAGGATAAATTCTACTTTATTCTCTCTTAATTGCACCACATTTAGACTATCCGGTTTTTTTACCAATTTCAATTCCAAAATATTTTCGCTTTTGTCCCTTAGGCTCGAATAGTCGGCAGTAACCACAAAATCTGTCACTGCCAATTCCTTAATGGAACTCGAACGGCCCCTGCAAAGAACTGAGGCCATTTCCGGAAATGTCCTTATCTCTACACCTTCAGGCACGTTGACCACCTCGACCGGAACCATGAATACCTTTTCGGAAAATCTAAAAATTTTGGCCGATATGGCAACACTTCGATCAGAGTACTTGGTATTTTTTAAATGGGCGGGAAGATCCAGTTTTAATTTCCTGGAAACATCAGTTGTCGTATGAGGCAAAACCAAAGCTTGAGTAAATATGCCCTTTATAGTATCTATTTCCTTTTTAGGTCCTATTACAGTAATAGAGTCTGGAAGCAATGTATAGCTTTTGTCCATTAAATAATTTTGTTCCAAATCAATGGTCACTTTAGGTATTACGGCAACCTTCTTTCTATAAAGTTTTTGAAAATTAAAGAATAACGTATCCCGATCCATATCCACGACGGAGATAAATTTGGACAGTTGGTTTTCTATCTGACTTCTATAAGTGGATGGAGAAACAAAATATTTGGCACCTCTCTTTTCAAGCTCGGATAAGTCTACCTCCACCGTTTTGTTTTTAAAGCCGAACATTAAAAACTGAAAACCACTTGCCCTAAGTCTTACCTTGATGTTCCTTTTGGAAACTCCATTTAGCAATAAGCTATCAGGGGTGCTACCGTAATAAATATCAAAAGTGGCATTATTGGTATATTGCTCTCCCAAATTGCTTATAAACCAGGCGAGACTGGAACACAGTAGAAAGATCAGCAACAGCTTAACCTTTCTTCTATTGAGTCCGTTTTTAATTCTGTCTATCAATTTTACAATATTTTAAAGAATAGCTTAGGGAATAACTCCTCAGGTTTCTTACTGCTTATCGCCATTAGAATTGAATTTTTCAAGAATCCAAAACCATATCCCACAAATTGGATCACTACCGCAATCAAGGATAGAAATGCGACCTTGAAATTTTTGTTGACCATGAATGAATGTACAAAAAGCAAACCGAAATACAGGGCATATACCCCTAATGGCCATAAAACACCTAACGCCATTATTACAATGCCTCCAACCAATCCCAAGCAGAACAAGGTGGGAAACCAATAGGTAATTTTTGCTGTTCCAGGATGCCAATGATTCAATATGGGCCTAACCATGCCAAATTTCTTGACCTGTATATAAAATTTGTTCCAATCTATCCTACGTTTATGGTAAACAAAGGCGTCTTCAATCAATTTTGTTTCAAAACCAGCTTCCCATATCCTAAAAGTAAGATCAGGGTCTTCCCCTGGATGAATATTCCCATAGCCCCGAGTTTTATTAAAAGCTTCTTTGGATATCCCCATATTAAAACTCCTTGGTTGAAATTTACCGACCGAGGCCTTATTGCCTCTTATTCCTCCAGTGGTAAACACTGAAGTCATAGCATAATTAATGGCCTTTTGCACATTGGTAAAGGTATGGTGGGCTGCATCGGGACCCCCATAACAATCCACATAATTATTGGTCAGAGATTTTTCCACAACGGATAAATACTGTGAAGGAACAATACAGTCGGAATCCAGCACAATAAAATAATTGCCCTTGGCTCGGTCCATTCCATAATTACGTGAATCCCCAGGGCCGGAGTTGTCCTTCTTTAAATAAGTAATCGATAGTTTATCCTTAAACTCTTCCACAATACTCTCAGAACTTTCCGTAGAACCATCCTCCACAATAACTACCTCAAAAGATTTGCCATAGTCCTGTATTGAAAGGCTTTCCAGCAATTCATGGATCTCATTGGGTCGGTTATAAACGGGTACTATAAAAGAAAAGAATAAATTCATTATTGTCTTATGTAAAAAAAGGGGTGGAACAAAAGTATTGGTTTGATTATGATATAGCAGCAATTACCTCATATAAATTCACATTGGGCCAATCCAAAAAACTTACCCAATGTTAAAACGTATTACCCATGTATATCGGGGCTTTCTGGTTAAAACTAAAGGACTATTCCGAAAACCGGTCTATAACCTCCTGACTTACCCCGGTATTGGAAAAACCACCGTCATGAAACAAATTTTGCATCGTAACCTTTTTGGTCAGATCAGAAAACAGAGTAACGGTATAGTCCGCACAATCCTGGGCGGTTGCATTTCCTAAAGGCGACATCTTTTCTGCATAGGAAATGAAGTTGTCAAAACCTTTAACTCCTTGTCCGGCTGTGGTAGGTGTTGGGGATTGGGAAATGGTGTTCACCCTAACTTTCTTCTCCTTTCCGAAAAAGTATCCAAAACTGCGTGCTACCGATTCCAAATAGGCTTTATTGTCTGCCATATCATTATAATCCGGAAAGGTGCGTTGTGCCGCCATATAGGTCAAAGCTACAATACTACCCCACTCGTTCATGGCATCGGCCTTATATAAACATTGCATTACTTTGTGAAAGGAAAGGGCAGATACATCCCAGCCTTTGGTAGTGAAATCATATTTTTCATCCACATAGGCCCGGCCTTTTCGTACGTTGACGGACATTCCTATGGCGTGCAGTACAAAGTCTATCTTCCCCCCTAAAATCTCCATGGATTTTGTTACCAAATTTTCCAAGTCCTCTTCGCTGGTAGCATCGGCGGGAATAATCTTAGAACCTGTCTTTTTGGCAAGCTCATCTATCTGCCCCATACGCATTCCTATAGGCGCATTGGTAAGAACAAAGGTACCCCCTTCGGCATGAATGGTTTCTGCAGTTTTCCATGCAATAGAATTGGCATCCAGTGCCCCAAAAATAATTCCCTTCTTCCCTTTCAATAAATTAAACGACATAGTCTATTTTCTTTGTGAATTTTAGATCGTCAAAGATATTAAAAATTAACCGGTAGACCGAAAAAAGTAGAAGGTAGAAAAGTTGGACACCCTTTTGTTGGGGCTTTGTATTATAAGGGTTATAATCAGAAAGGCAGCAATGTTGTTATACCTTAAAACAGCACTAAATTGAATTCGAGATTTCCCTATCCAATCAAGCTAAGATTAATCCAGTAACTGCCTGGCATGGGCCAAAGCTGAATCGGATAAAGTCTTACCCCCTAGCATTTCGGCCAGCTCCACTATTCGTTCTTCCGAAGAAAGTTTTTTCATTTTAGTATTGGTCCCCATCAATTCCTCCTCCTTGTAAACTTTAAAATGGTGCACTCCCTTGGCGGCCACCTGCGGTAGATGGGTTATGGAAAATATTTGCATGGTATTGCTCATATCCTGCATAATATCTCCCATCTTATTGGAAATTTCTCCAGAAACCCCGGTATCTATTTCATCGAACATCATTGTGGGCAGATGCTCATATTTTGCCAAAATGGCCTTAATGGTCAACATAATCCTGGACAGCTCACCGCCCGAAGCCACTTTTTTAAGGTCGCCATAATCAGATCCCTTGTTCGCTGAAAACAAAAAGATTAAGTCATCCTTACCGGTCGACTTAAATTCTTTTGCAGGATTAATTTCTATTTTAAAGGTAGCACTTGCCATCCCTAAGTCGACCAAAGTATCTTCCAGTTGTTTTTTCAAATTTGGAACAACCGACTTTCTTTTCTTACTCAAATTGGAAGCTTCCGTATTCAAGTCTGACACCAAAAGCTGTAATTCCTTCTTTTTACGATCAATATCCACGACCACATTCTCAGTGGCACTCACCTTTTCGTCCAGATTATTCCTTACCTCCAGCAATTCTGTAATACTCTGTACCTTGTGTTTCTTTTGAAGGTCATACAGCAATTGCAACTTGGCATTTACCTGCTCCAACATTTGTGGATCCGCCTCAACCTTCTCATTTAGTATATTAAGTTCATTGGAGATATCATCCAACTCAATAAACACCGATTTTATGCGCTCATTTATATCGGAATATTGATGACCAAAACTAGCTAGTTTATTGGATACCTGTTTCAACTCCGCAAGTAAGTTCACAACCCCAATCTGCTCTTCATTTAACAGCTGTTGTCCATGGGACAATTGTTCCAAAATAATTTCCACATTGTTAAGCTGTTCATATTGCTCCTCCAACTCTTCCAATATCCCCTCTTTTAATGGTGCCGAATTTAATTCCTGCAACAAAAAGCTGTTATACTCGTGCTCCTTGGTGGCGCTATTCTGAAAATCTTCCAGATTTTGCAATTCCTTTAATGTGGACTGGTATAACACTAACTTGGACACATACTCCTTTATGCCTTTGCCATTGTCTGCCAAGGCATCTATCACCTTCAGTTGAAAATCATTATCTGCAAGGCGTAAAGTTTGATGCTGTGAATGTACGTCTATCAATTGATCACCTAATTGGGAAAGAATGTCCAAGGTTACAGGCGAATCATTGATAAAGGCCCTGGATTTACCACTAGGTAAAATCTCCCTCCTAATTATGGTTTTTTTCTCGTAATCAAGATCATTTTCTGCAAAAAAAGCTTCTAGACCATATTTGGAAATTTCAAATTCTGCCTCCACTATACATTTATTATCCTTCTCCCGTAAAGAGGAAAGATCTGCCCTTTTACCCAGTACCAAGGATAGTCCACCCAATAAAATAGATTTACCAGCACCTGTTTCACCGGTTATTACCGTAAAGCCATTGGTGAACTTAACGTTCAAATGATCTATTAAAGCGTAATTTTTTATGGAGAGATTTGTCAGCAATGTTTATGTTCTAATATTGCCGTAAAGATAATTTATATTGCTTTGGAAAAAAATGTGGGATAAAAAATTTCTCAACCAATTCCTTAAAGACCAAGGGCCAAAATTTAAAGAGTAGAATCCTATTAAAATTTTATTTCATTCCAAGTGGAAGAATATAGAGGTGCTATTTTATTCAAGGTTTGCTTTAATTGTACAATATCCACTTTAGGACCATCGGAAAATACATTTTGAATCTCTTCCGACTTTGCATCAAAAAAAGTTTGAATCAAAAAAGCATTGGGATGCCTTCCTATCATAGTTTCGAACAATCGCATGGTACCAGCAATCACTTGCTTCCCTGTACTATTATTATCTGCCAATACATCCAATCCCTTTCTATGGTAATTGTACATGGCTATTCTGTATTCCCTGTAGGAGTTGGACATAAGGTTGTCTACCAACTCGAACCTACTTCTGTCCCCGGAGGTCTGTGCCCATCCCGAAAAACCTGCACTTTGGGCCAAAGTAACAATTTGTTGGGCTTTTTTATAAAATTCACTTCCGCCTTCCAAAGCAAATGTATCTGCATCCAATCCCAAAATTATATAAGTATAGAAAGCCAGCACTCCTACCAAATTGGAATCTATGTTGTTTTCATTGAAGACCAAAGGCTGAAACTCAATGTAATTAAAGCTCAACTGATTGTCCTTATAATTAAAAATGGGACTTGTATAAGAAGTATTAAAAACCGGTCTTGAAGATTGAATCTGAATATTCCCTTTAAACCTGTTGGATTCATACTCGGTTATGGTTATAAACATTTGGGCATTAACCCTTTCATTTTCCTTATAAACCCTATTGGACCATCTATTTTTATTGACAAAATCGTTCAAGGAACGCTCCAATGTCTTAAAAATTTGCTGATTGGTCTGCCCTACCTGATCTGAATTTATGGTAACGACACAATTTAATTCCTGGGCTTCAACAGTTATGGAAGCTATAAAACAAATTATGATCAAAAGTAGATTACGCATAGATCCTATTGGTGATTTCATTTAAAATATCCGAGGCTACCTCTGCCTTGGTTTTTAACTCAAACGTTTTTATATCCAAATTCTTATCTATGAACGATACTTTGTTGGTGAGTTTTCCAAAACCTGCACCTTTATCGTTGAGGGAATTTAAGACAATAGCGTCCAGATTTTTCCTTTTCAATTTTCCAATGGCGTTTTCCTCTTCATTTTCCGTTTCCAGGGCAAATCCTACCAAAAACTGTTTTTCCTTCATTTCTCCCAAGGAAAATAGGATATCCTTGTTTTTCACCAAGCTAATACTAAACTCTTCAGAAGATTTCTTTATTTTCTGTTCGGCTACAGATTTTGGTTTGTAATCCGCTACTGCCGCAGCACAAATAACCACGTCCATATCTTTGTACAGGGCAATGGTTTCCGTATACATTTCATCGGCAGAAGTTACTTTAATCAATTGAATATTTGAATGCTGAATGGCTAGATGCGAAGGCCCTGAAACCAGATATACCATAGCACCCAGTTTAGCGGCATTTCTTGCCAACTCGTACCCCATTAATCCTGTAGAATGATTGCCAATAAACCTAACGGGATCAATGGCTTCATAAGTGGGTCCGGCTGTAATCAATATCTTTTTACCGCTCAATGGCAGCCCTTTACCTAGGTGATCATTGAGAAATTCAACAATATCCTCAGGTTCTGCCATTCGGCCCTCCCCTATCAATCCACTGGCCAGTTCACCAGAAGTTGCCGGAATCATAATATTCCCAAAAGATAATAGCTTTTGAAAAGTAGCTGAAGTGGAAGGATGTTTAAACATGTCCAGATCCATTGCGGGAGCAAAGTAAACAGGGCATTTGGCCGATAAATAAGTAGCCATTAATAAGTTATCGCAGGTACCGTTGGCCATTTTGGACAAGGTATTGGCGGTGGCCGGAGCAATAAGAACAATGTCTGCCCAAAGCCCCAATTCTACATGATTGTTCCAGGAAACACTGCCATCTTCCTCATTAATAAACGAAGAATGAACCGCATTCTTGGACAGGGTAGCCAAGGTTAGGGGAGTAACAAAAGAGCTGGCGCTATCCGTTAAAACAACTTTAACGTTAGCGCCAGCTTTTATAAGTAAACGGACCAAAAAGGTGGTTTTATAAGCAGCTATACCCCCAGTAATTCCTAAAAGTATATTCTTACCGCTCAACATCCTTTAAGCGTCTTTCTCTGTATTCCTATGATAAATTTTATCATCTAACCACTCCTTTACTGCCAATGCGTGTGGTTTGGGCAATTTTTCGTAGAATTTTGAAACCTCGATCTGTTCTTTGTTCTCAAAAACTTCCTCCAGACTATCACTATAGGTTGCAAATTCCTCCAACTTCTCCAAAAGCTCTTTTTTAATTTCAGAATTTATCTGAACAGCTCTTTTCGCAGTGATGGAAATAGCCTCATAGATATTCCCAGTTCTGGCATCAAAATCATTTTTATTGATAGTTACCGTGGAAACAGGAGCTTTCGAATTCTTTAAATCGTTCATATTCATATCAAAAATGTATATTTATTTGGAATAAACTTCTAATTCTTTTTCAACTTTTTCCAAAGTCTTATCGGCATCCTTAAGATACTTGGACTCAGGAAATGATTTTTTTAATGCCGTATAAGCGGACTTGGCACTATTTAATCGCTCTTTTTTAAGATATGAAACACTATTCATCGCTAAATTGGTGGCTGCATCAAACTTATAATAAAGGGCATCTTCACGGTAAACAGAACCAGGGTTATCGGATACAAAATTATCAAAAGCGGTAACTGCTGGAGTTAAAAAGGTGTAATCAAATTCACCGATGGTATTAAACTGCTTTGCTATCTCATAGGATTTGCGCTCCTTCTTTGTCGTTAATTCCTTTGCCATAATATTGGCTTCTATTAAATATTCCGATTCTGGATATGCATTAATGAAATTTTGCAATTTTATCAATGCCTTGTCGGTATCTGTTTGATCTAGGGAATATTTTGGAGATAATTTATAGTAACTTTTTGCACCATAAAATCCTGCTTCGGCAGCTTTGTCACTTTTGGGGTAAGACTTTAAAAACCTTTCAAACTGGTAGCCGGCCATATTGTAGTCCTTAGTTTGGAAATAAGAATCCGCAAGAAAGAACATAACCCGTTCCCCTTGTGGCTTGCCTATGTACTTAGGAGCAATCTGTTCCAATAAACGGTTCGCCCTTTTAAAATCTCCAGCATCATAAAATTTTTCGGCCAGATCATATTTGGCCTTAACATCTTCATTTTTAAGCACCTTTTGGTACTCACTACAAGAGCTAAGGAATACAACCAATAATAAAAAGGAAAATATACGCTTCATTTTTAAAAACATTTTGCAAAATTAAGGATTCTAAACGGATATAAAAAACATTTTTATCGCGCTAAAATAGCCTGCAACTTTACCAACGACAACATTTTTATGCAAGTTTTAACTTTGTGGGCATAAATTCCTAAAGTAGGTATGATCGTATTTTGCTATACTGCCGTCTTGAGCAAGCTGTTTAAAAAGCTCTTAATGGTCTTTTTTAGAGTTCCGGTAGCCTCTACCAATGGCAATCTAACAACTGCAGTACCTAAACCAACAGCCTCCAATAATGCCTTTATCCCAGCAGGATTTCCCTCTTTAAAAATTAAATCCATACCATCCTGTAGGGCGTAATGCAAATTAAAGGCTTCCTTAACCTTTCCAGCCAATCCAAATCGGATCATTTGGGAAAATTCCGAAGCCACTCCCTGACCTAATACCGATATTACCCCGGAACCACCGGCCAATACCGTGGAAAGAGCCGTAAAATCATCACCGGATATCACCATGAAATCTGCAGGCTTACCCTTAATGATGCGCATTATTTGAACCATATCGCCGCAAGCCTCCTTAATTCCTATAATATTATTGAAATCGTTGGCCAACCTCAAAACCGTTTCAGGAAGCATGTTGCTACCCGTCCTTCCTGGTACATTGTACAATATTATAGGCTTGGACGACACCAAGGAAATAGCTTTGAAATGTTGGTAAATACCCTCTTGGGTTGGTCTGTTATAATAAGGCGAAACCGATAAAATAGCCACGAAATCCTTTAAATCGGTTTCCTGAAGCTCTTCCACTACAGCTGCCGTGTTATTACCCCCTATTCCCAAGACCAACGGAAGCCTTCCGGCATTGGCATCAACAACGGTATCTATAACTAGTTGCTTTTCTTTTTTTGTAAGTACAACAGACTCACCGGTTGTACCTAGAACAACCAAATAATCTATTCCACCATCTACACAATAATTTACGATTTTGGATAATGCAATCGTATCTATAGAGAAATCCTCCTTAAAAGGAGTCACCAAAGCAACACCTGTACCAACTAACTGTTCCATTACTTAATTTCATTTAAAACCCTTAAATATTTCCGCAATTCCTTTTTAAAGGCCTGGAAATCCTTAATGGGAGTATTCAATATCAAATCATTTAAATTTTTATCCACATCACCAAAGCCTACCTTTAATCTTGCCTTTGTCTTTAAAGTCATTAACTGCAATAATAATTTTTCATCCGTATAATAATTTACCAATAGATCATATTCCCTGTTTAAAAACTCTAAGGCATAACTGTTTTCAATATTGGCTTTCCACCCTAAATCCTTATCGGAAAAAACTGGGGTGGAATATGGAGAATTTTTATCGTAAAATTTCTTGTAACCAATTATTTTTACCGAATTGGGCCTTAAAGAAAATTCATCCACAAACTCATAAAAGGCGTTAGTATTTTCAAACGCATCCAAATCCACAATACAGCCTACAGAACTTATACCTTTTTCCCTATTCACCACCTGTGAAGGGGCATTCAATCCCCGTAGTAAAAACTTTTTACCGGCCCTAAATTTAATTTTTTCCTTAAGCGTTTTTAAAAACATGTATTTTTACATTTTCAAGAATGTAAATGTAAATATTCTCAACGCAATATTTACACGAAGGTAAGAAGTATATGAATTTAAAAAACAAACATTTTGTTATAATTGTAACATGTGTAATCTTCCTAGCGTGTAAAGAATCTATTCCCAAGCTTGGAAATATTGAAGGGCAACGGATTCAGATCAATTACTCCGCTACTCCAAAAGATTCCGTTGAAATCTATATCTCTCCTTATCGCAACAGGATCAACGAGGTATTGGACAGCGTTTTGGCTTTTGCTCCAAAAGCCATATCCAAAACGGAAGGAACATTGAATACAACCGCTGGCAATTTAATGGCGGACATTGTAATGCATGAGGTAGATCCCGTTTTTAAAGCTAGAACGGGTAAGAATGTAGATTTTGTACTTCTTAATTTCGGAAGTATCCGCTCTGTAATTTCCGCAGGGAATATTACCGAGCGCACTGCCTTTGAGGTGATGCCCTTTGAAAATTCGGTGGTTATCGCAGAATTGGACGGCAAAACCGTTAGAGCAATGGTATCGTTCCTAATAAAGTCGACCGTTGCCCATCCCATTTCAGGGATTCAAATAATTTTGGATAAAAATAAAAGTTTACAGGAGGTCAACATTCAAGGAAAGCCCTTTGATGAGAACAGGACTTATTATGTAGCAACATCGGATTATTTGGTCACAGGTGGGGATAAAATGGATTTTTTTAAAGATTATATTTCATTGACCGATTCTGATTATTTGATTAGAAATACCTTGATCGATTATTTTAAGAAAATGGATACTATAACCCCATTTGAAGATGATCGATTTATAAAAATTGATTAATTATGGATCGTAGAAAATTTATAACCAGAACTGCAGCTTCTTCCACGTTTATTGGCTTAGGAGGTCTATCGATGAATTCTTGCCATAATTCGTCCAGTAAGCGTATTACCATCTTGCACACCAATGATGTACATAGCCATATAGACCCCTTTCCAAACAACCATTCCGCTTATCCCAACTTGGGCGGTGTGGCCAGAAGAGCAACTATAGTGGACCAAATAAGAAAAGAAAACCCAAATACACTTTTGTTCGATGCCGGGGATATTTTTCAAGGAACTCCTTACTTCAATTTTTATGGGGGCGAATTGGAATTTAAATTGATGAGCATGTTAAAATATGATGCCGCCACCATTGGCAATCACGATTTCGACAATGGTCTCGATGGTCTTGCCGCGCAACTTCCTTATGCAAAATTTGATTTTTTATCGGCCAACTACGATTTTAGTAATACGACGATGGACGGGCACGTAAATCCTTATAAGATATATATTTTAGACGGAATAAAGATTGGAGTTTTCGGATTGGGAATAGAGCTTGCCGGTTTAGTAACCAAAAAGCTGTACCAAGAAACCGTTTATCTAGATCCCATTGAGATTGCCCAAGAAATAAGCCGTACCTTAAAGGAAGAAGAGAAATGTGATCTAATTATCTGTCTTTCCCATTTAGGATACCAATACCAAAATCCACAAAAACCGGACGACCTAAAACTTGCGGCCAGCACAGAAAATATAGATTTAATTATTGGTGGCCATACGCATACATTTTTGGATCGGCCAACTATAACCAACAATAGAAAAAACCAACAAACATTGGTAAACCAAGTAGGTTGTTTTGGTATTAATTTAGGCCGAATCGATTTTTATTTTGACGACGGAAAGCAAAATGCTTCAGAGGGCGTGTCCATCAAGGTTTAAACTCAAAATTATGATTCAGGAAAAAGTTAAATCTATAGTCTCCAAAAAAATTATTAAAATACTTGGAGACGACCTTGTAGAACACGCAGATGCCATAGCCGTTGAGGAACCCCTGGAAATAAGCATCAGCCTTATAAAAGTGGATCCACCCATTACCAATAAAAGTATTTCCATAACCATGAGGACCCCTGGCCATGATCGAGATCTTGCCATAGGATTTCTTTTCACCGAAGGAATTATCATTGCCTCCCATCAAATTTCAGGAGTTATTCTTGATGATAATAGCGTTGAGGTCCAATTAAACAATTCTGAAGAAGTAGATCTTAGCAAACTGGAAAGACATTTTTACACCAGCAGTAGTTGTGGTGTTTGTGGCAAAGCCAGTATTGAAGCTTTAAAAACAGTATGTCGTCTACCCTCCTCCCCATCGGATTTTCTAATTGAAAAAAATCTCATTAAATCCTTTCCCGGGATTCTTCAGCAACAACAGAATATCTTTAACAATACCGGAGGCATACATGCAGCCGCCCTATTCAATACCCAAGGACAACTAATTAATGTTCGGGAAGATGTTGGCAGGCATAATGCCTTGGATAAACTCATAGGCAATAGTCTTCAACAAGAGAATTTGCCCTTAAACCAATATTTATTATTTCTGAGTGGTAGAGCCAGTTTTGAATTGATACAAAAGGCGGCCATGGCTGGAATTCATTTCATTATGGCTGTCGGAGCACCATCCAGCTTGGCTGTGGAATTGGCCGAGGAACATGACATTACCCTTATCGGCTTTCTAAGTGAAACCCGCTATAACATCTACACCGGAGCAAATCGAATTAAAATATAGGTATCTTAACTTTGAAGCTAATTGTGTAATCCATAACTTTATATACTGATATAAAATTTGGTTTGAATGAAAATTAGGATACAGGGCAATTCAATACGCTACAGGCTCACAAAGTCCGAAGTAACTGCATTACAAGAGAAAGGTTGTTTTGAAGAGCATACCTCCTTTAACGGTAAAAACTTTGGCTATCGAGTATTGGCTAAAGAGGGTATCACCGCCCTCCAAGCGGATTTCCTAAATAATACCATTACTTTATTTCTTCCCAAAGTTGAAAGCGAAAAATGGCCGGATATAGATCTAGTGGGTTATTCGAATGATATGACTTTGGACAATGGACAAACTTTACGCCTTCTCTTGGAAAAAGATTTTGTTTGTTTGGATGAGCGTATTGAAGATCAATCGGATAATTACCCCAACCCCGCGGCAACAAGCAAATCCTAATGGCCAAAAATCCAGAAAAAACCAGTCCAAGTCCAACAGCTCCGGCAATATTAACCGGTCTAAAAACTGCAGAACCCAAGAAAGTTGCTGCAGGTATTCCTGCTGTTTTTTCTTCAGCCAAACATGTTTTAGGGGAAATGGGACTCGGTCGAGGATTAAAAGCACTTGCCAACCTCAACCAAAAAGGTGGAATTGACTGTCCAGGATGTGCCTGGCCAGACCCGGACGATGAGCGAAGCTCAATAGCAGAATATTGCGAAAATGGCGCCAAAGCCATTGCCGAAGAGGCCACTACCAAAAAATTGGACGCTAAATTTTTTAAAGAAAACAGAGTTTCCCAACTTTCCATGCTTTCCGATTACGAAATAGGCAAAAAAGGGAGGTTGGCCCAACCCATGTACTTGCCCGAAGGGTCCGACTTTTATCAGGAAATAACATGGGAAGGGGCTTTTGATAAAATAGCAGAACATCTCAATAAATTAAATAGTCCTGATGAGGCTATATTTTACACCTCTGGTAGAACTAGTAATGAGGCCGCTTTTCTATACCAGCTTTTTGTCAGGGAATACGGCACCAATAATATGCCGGACTGCAGCAATATGTGCCACGAAAGTAGTGGCGTGGCTCTTACGGATACCCTTGGCATAGGTAAGGGATCGGTAAAACTGGAAGATTTTTACAACACTGAGGTAATTCTGATCCTAGGACAAAATCCCGGGACAAATCACCCAAGAATGCTAAGTGCCCTTAAAAGGGCAAAAGAAAATGGTACCACCATAATTTCTATAAACCCTATTATCGAGACAGGTCTTTTAAATTTCAACAATCCCCAAGAAATAAAGGGGGCATTGGGAATAAAGACCAAATTAACCGATATATACCTCCAAGTAAAAATAAATGGGGATATGGCCCTGCTCCAGGCATTGGTAAAACTTATGCTGGCCATAGAAGACAGGCGTCCAGGTACTGTTTTCGATCATTCATTTATTGATAAAAAAACCCTGGGATTTAAAGATTACTTGAACCACATAAGAACACTTAATTTAAATGAACTTGTAGCTGAATCTGGAATACCCCTGGAAACCCTGCAAACTGTTGCCAATATCCTAAGCACCAAAAATAAAATTATTGCCTGTTGGGCCATGGGCCTTACACAACACAAAAATTCTGTTAATACAATAAAAGAAATTGTCAACCTTTTGTTATTAAAGGGAAGCATAGGAAAACCCGGTGCCGGTACATGCCCTGTCCGAGGCCACAGCAACGTCCAGGGGGACCGAACCATGGGTATTTACGAAAAGCCTCCAAAATCATTGTTGGACAGCCTGGAAAAAGTATTCCAATTTAGTCCACCTCGAAAACATGGATTTGACACAGTGGAAAGTATTAAAGCCATGCACTCCGGTAAAGCTAAAGTCTTTTTTGCAATGGGAGGTAATTTTTTATCGGCAACCCCGGACACCTTATATACAGCAGAAGCACTTCAGAAATGTGACCTTACCGTACAAGTTTCCACCAAGCTCAACCGTAGCCACCTTATCCATGGCAAGGAAGCTATTATCCTGCCCTGTTTGGGAAGGACGGACAAAGATATTGTCAATGGGGAATTACAATTTGTAAGTGTTGAAAATTCAATGGGAATTGTGCATAGCTCCAAAGGAAGTCTAAACCCCATATCCTCCAAATTGTTAAGTGAACCTACCATTGTTTGCCATTTGGCCATGGCCGCTTTGAAAAACTCCAAGGTGGACTGGAAAAAATACCTGGAACATTACGACCATATTAGGGACAGTATCCAAAAATGTATTCCAGGATTTGAGAACTACAACCAAAAGATAAGACAGCCTTCAGGCTTCTATTTGCCTAATGGGGCACGGGACAATTCCTATAATACTACAACTGGGAAGGCCCATTTCAGTATCTCCAATAGTGAGGCCATTATTTTACAATCAGATGAACTTCTAATGATGACCATACGTAGCCACGATCAGTTTAACACCACTATTTATGGACTTAATGATCGATATAGAGGTATTTTTAATGAACGAAGGATTATATTGATGAATCCCAAAGATATGGAAGAGCACCAGCTCAATGAACGCGATCTGGTAGACCTATTTAATTATCACGACAATAAGGAACGTGTGGCCCAAAAGTTTATAGTAATTCCATACGATATCCCCCAACAATGCTGTGCAACCTACTTTCCTGAGGCCAATGTTTTGGTCCCATTAAACAGTACGGCCGACCAAAGCAATACCCCTACTTCCAAATCGGTGATTATTAAAGTAAAAAAACATGCCTCCTAGACCTTACAAGAAACAAAATCCAGGACTATTGGGTCATACTTGAAGAAAATCATATTACCATGGTAATCATTAAAAGAAGTAATTCCAAAAATTTGGATTTTATAGCGCTGGTTAAATTACTCGATTCCGATTTGAAACAAAGGGATGGGGATGAGCATGACTTCTATGCGCAATTCAATGGCATAGTAAACCTACCTTTTGTAGTTTTGGCTTATCGGGATAATAAACCGGTAGGTTGTGGCGCAATAAAGGAATACAATTCCACCACCATGGAGATAAAAAGAATGTTTGTTGCAACAAACGAACGCGGAAAGGGAATTGCTTCAATGATTTTAAAGGAGCTTGAAAAATGGGCAGCGGAAAAGAATTGCAGTTCCTGTATTCTGGAAACAGGACTTAGACAGCCAGAGGCCATTTCACTCTATAAAAAAAATGGTTACCTCCCTATTCCCAACTACGGACAATACAAAGGAATGGTCAACAGTGTTTGCTTTATTAAAAAACTATGACATTATTTACTAAAACACTACCTTACCAATCTCTAATAAAATTAAATTATTTATCTTAATCCAGCGCAATGCAAAAAGCCTTATATCTTTCTTTCCTCCTGTTTTTATTTACTATCGGTACATGGTGCCAGGCCCAGCAACGTGAATATTATCAACTTAAAACCTTCCTCTTGGACACCGAGGAACAGGAAATAAGTACTGACAAATATCTGAGCGAGGCCTTATTGCCCGCACTTAAAAAACTGAATATAAAGAACGTGGGCGTGTTAAAACCTAGAACCATAGATTCTTTAAATCCCAGAAGTATAAAAGTATTGATTCCAATGAAAGGTCCTGGCGATTTGGAAACAATAGAGACCAAACTTCAAAAGGATAAGGTTTATATGGCAGCTTCCAAGGATTTTTTGGATGCACCCTATAAAAACCCACCTTTCAGTAGGGTCGAATCTGTCCTTTTAAAGGCATTTGTGGATATGCCCAAGATGAAGCCATCACCTTTAAGCGGACCCCGTAAAGACCGAATCTATGAATTGAGAAGTTACGAATCGGCGACAGAGGCCAAATACATAAACAAGGTGGAGATGTTCAACAAAGGTGGGGAGGTAACACTTTTTGACAATTTAGGGTTTAATGCCGTTTTTTATGGGGAGGTACTTTCAGGACCCCATATGCCCAACCTCATGTATATGACCACATTTGAAAATCAGGCCAGTAGGGATGCCCATTGGAAATCATTTTCCGATTCACCCGTTTGGAATAAATTAAAAGCGGACCCAAGGTACCAAAACAATGTTTCCAAGAACGTCACCCGCTTTTTCTACCCTACTGAATATTCTGATTATTAATCATAACTCCGTTTTGTATCCAGACCTTGGAAATAAAGGAGAAAAACCATGTTGGGGATAAAAAAATTTTATTACAAAAAAGGCCGCGAAACTATATCACGGCCTTTTGTTTTTACCTAATAACCACTAAAATTTTAGCCAGAAACAGCCGTTACTACCGCTGTTGTGCCAAAAAATACTCCGTCAATTGCCGTTGTTCATCCTCCAAGTCTATGCTGGGAAATTTTTTCCCTGCCATTCCATACCAATAACCCGCATTAAATTTATCCCCTTCCTTTCTATGTAAATAAGCATGGATCCAGCTCCCATTGTTATCATGCATGTCCTGCGCAATATTGTGTGACGACTCCCAATCTCCCTTAACATCGAACCACATGGCCCTCAAGGCTCCGGACCAAGTAAGCGGTGGCGAGTGTTGCGTAAGGGTTTTTTCAAATTCCTTGTAACTTTTTGGAATGGACATTATACCTATATTAATTTGACAAATTATGCTACAGTATTGGATAGGGTCCCTATTGAATCTACTGTAATATTAATAACATCCCCGTGATCAAGGGTAAAGGAATCGGGTGGCACCACACCGGTCCCGGTCATTAAAAGACTGCCATAAGGGAAAGACATTTCGCGATAAAGGTAATGGACAAGATCGGTAAGTTTTCTTTTCATTTGTCCCACCTCGGTCTCACCCTCGAATACGTTATTACCGTTACGAACAATTTGAATTTTGATCTTGGTATCCATAGAAATGGGTTCCTTGGTAAGCCAAATACAAGGCCCTATAGCCGCAGCACCATCATAACTCTTGGCCTGTGGGAGATATAAGGGATTCTCCCCTTCAATATCCCTAGAACTCATGTCGTTACCAATGGTATACCCTATTATTTTGGCATTGGGAGTTATTACCAATGTCAATTCCGGCTCGGGAACGTTCCATTTGGAATCCCTTCTAATCCTAACATCCTGCTTATGCCCTACTGCCCGGCTAGCAGTACTTTTAAAAAACAATTCAGGCCTTTCAGCATTATAGACCCGGTCATAAAAATCACCTCCCCCGGCATCTTTGGATTCTTCAATGCGGGCCTCCCTACTCTTATAATAGGTTACTCCGGATGCCCAAATTTCTTGGCGCCCCACTGGTGGCACTAAACTGTTGGTCAATATGGTATCGCTATTTTCAATAGGATCAAGCTTGGAAATCAAGGTCAGGGTACTGGCAAAAATGTCATCGTCCGCAATAAACGAATCCCAATCCATATCGGTTAGATAAAATTTATGGTTATTTTCAATTAGAATACCTTGGTTGGTCTTAAAAACTTTCATCCTATTTAAATTATATTAATAAACTTATTATGGTTAAAACTATCATTGCCGAAAAACCCAAAATGGCAGTCCCTAAACTATGTGTCCTATATCCTTGATTTACTTTCATATCACTTAGCTGGGTAACCACCCAAAAAAAACTATCATTGGCATGGGAGACCAAAGATGCACCAGCCCCAATGGCAATGACCGCCAAAGCTTTTGATACCTCTGTATCAAAACCCATTGCAGGCATCAAAGGGGCAATAATGGATGCTGTTGTAATAATGGCTACCGTAGAGGAGCCCTGGGCTGTCTTAATACCTGCGGCAATTAAGAATGGTAGCCATATCCCCAAATTTCCGTTGGAAACATTGTTCTCCAGCAAGGAACTAATGTCCGAAGTCTCTAGTACTTTTCCAAATGCCCCGCCAGCCCCTGTTATTAATATGATAATGGCTGCAGAGGTAAGTGCCTCCCCTATCCAACCCGAGGTACTTAACATTTCCTTATCCAATTTCTTGGGCAGGGTAAATGACAGTACCATTCCGATCAACAGGGCTACCACTGGGTTGCCCACAAATCCTATTGCGTGCTTAAAAGTTCCGTCCCCAAACGGCAGGGTTGGGTATTCGGCAAAAGACCTCAACACGATAAGAATTATGGGAACCACTATAGGAATAAAGGATTTAAAAACCGATGGAGCGTTTTCCAGCTGGGAATTAATTTGCTCCTCCGTTAGCTTTGGCGCGGGATCAATGAAAATTTTGGAACCTATTTTTTTGGCAAACAAAATACAGACCAACAAGGCCGGTATACTGGTCATTAGCCCAAAGAGAATAACCTGACCCAAATCTGCACCCAAGATTCCTGCAGCAGCGATGGGTCCCGGAGTTGGCGGCACCATAGTGTGCGAAGCCATTAAACCTAGAGACAAGGCCACTATTGTTCCCGCCAAGGACAATTTTGCCTTTTTTGTCAGCGCCCTATTTAATGGGGAGACAATAATAAATCCGCTATCGGCAAATACCGGTATGGATACAAAATAACCAATAAAGCCCATGGCCATATGTACCCTCTTAGGACCAATAATCTTTAAGACAAGGTTGGCCAAGGTATAGGCTCCGCCAGATTTTTCCAGAAAAGTCCCTATAATTAAACCCGCTATAATTATGATACCAATACCACCTATCGTAGCACCAAATCCATCGTTAATAGTTCTTATGAGTTCATCCAATGGGAGTCCTGAAAAAATACCGAACAACAAGCTGGCTGCCAGTAAAGCCAAAAATGGGTGAAGCTTAAAACGGGTGGAAGCCACAATAATGAAAACAATACAGATTAGCAGTAGCAGGATGGTATACATAATTCTTATTTAGTGTAGCACTTTTTAAACTTCATAATCTTCCTAAACTATCTGTAGCATACATTGATTATCTTCATTCTTCATAATAGGCCAATTATAGCATACCCATAAAATCGGTCTCCGAAATAATGGGCACTCCCAAACTTTCTGCTTTCGTCCTTTTACTGGGACCCATCTTATCTCCTGCCACAAGATAAGAAGTTTTTGAGGAAATACTGGACCCCACTTTTCCGCCATTATCTTCGATCAATTTTTTAAGTTCATCCCTACTGAGGTTTTCGAAAACACCCGACACTACGAAGGTATATCCTTTCAAAAGATCCGTCTGATTTTGAAGCTTGTCAGCTGAGACTTCCAATTGTACTCCGTATTTCCTTAATCTAGAAATGATTACCAAATTGATCTCATTCTGAAAAAATGACACCACACTTTCCGCAATACGCTGCCCAATCTCGTCCACCCCCATCAATTCCTCTTCACTGGCTATCATTAGGGCGTCAATATTTTTATAAGCCTTCGCCAGTTTCTTGGCCACTGTTTCTCCTACAAACCTAATTCCCAGGGCAAACAAAACCCGTTCAAAAGGAATTTTGACAGATTCAGCAACTCCCTTTACCAGGTTTTCGGCCGACTTTTCAGCCATTCGTTCCAAGGGTATCAATTGTTCCGTGGTAAGTAAATATAGATCTGCATAGTTTTTAATAAGTCCCTCCTTAAAAAGAAGTTCAACGGTTTCTCCACCCAAACCTTCTATATCCAAAGCCTTACGGGAAATATAATGTTGAATACGGCCTGTAATCTGGGGAGGACATCCATATTCATTGGGACAATAGTGCTTGGCATCTCCCTCCGTTCTTTCCAGTAGGGTATTGCATTCGGGACAATGATCTATGTAGTTGGTAGGCTGGGAATCGGCAGGTCTTTGACTGAAATCCACACCCACGATTTTTGGGATTATTTCCCCCCCTTTTTCCACAAAAACGGTATCCCCCGCCCTAATATCCAGTTTTTCTATTTGGTCGGCATTATGAAGGGAAGCTCTTTTTACGGTAGTTCCTGCCAAAAGTACAGGTTCCAAATTGGCTACAGGGGTTATTGCCCCTGTACGTCCTACTTGGTATGTAATCTCATTCAAAATAGTAGAAACCTGCTCGGTCTTAAATTTATAGGCCATAGCCCAACGTGGAGATTTGGAAGTATACCCCAATTCTTCCTGATGTTGTATGCTATTCACTTTAATTACCACCCCATCGGTCTCATAGGGCAGTTCATGTCTATGCTTATCCCAGTAATCAATAAATTCCAGAACGTCATCCGTAGTTTTGCATAATTTGGCCGCTATAGGGACCTTAAATCCCCAATTTCTGGCTTTTTCCAGCATTTGGAACTGTGACTCCATTCCCAGATTTACTCCCACTATACTGTACAACAAACAATCAAGAGGACGTTCGGCAACAAGGGCGCTGTCCTGTAATTTTAAACTGCCTGAAGCTGTATTTCTTGGATTCATGTAGGGGTCTTCCCCGTTCTCCAACCTCTCTTGGTTCATCTTTGCAAACCCTTCAAAAGGAAGAACGATCTCTCCCCGAATATCAAATTTGGGCGGGTAATCCCCTTTTAATTGCAAGGGTACCGATCTAATGGTCTTTATATTATTGGTAACGTCATCGCCCTGAAACCCATCACCTCGAGTAAGTCCGCGTACCAGCCTACCATCCTCGTAAGTTAAGCTTATAGACGCCCCGTCGTATTTTAGTTCACAGGTAAATTCCACTGGGGCATCTCCCAATATTTTTTGAATGCGTTTTTCCCAATCTTCCAGATCTTCTTTGGAATAGGAATTGTCCAATGAATACATGCGATGCTCATGCACAAGTGTTTCAAAATTCTTGGTGATGGTTCCACCTACCCTTAAAGAGGGGGAACTGGCATCATAGAATTCAGGATATTTATCTTCAAGGGCCTGCAGTTCCTTTAGTTTCGTATCAAACTCAAAATCCGAAATGGTGGCATTGTCCAGCACATAATAATTATAATTATGCTCCCTAAGTTCGGTTCTAAGGTTTTCTATTTTCTGTTTAATTTCCATTTATAGCTGTTCCTTTTTAATCCACTTTGGCAATGGCAAGGGTTGGTAGTTTTTCATTTTATGTATAAGTCCGTCAATAGAATTATCTATTAACAATATATCGTAATATTCCTGTTTCAGGAATCCCTTACGTACCATGGTCCGCAACATGGCAAGCAGTTCATCATAAAATCCATTGACATTCAAAAGACCAATTGGTTTTTGATGGAGGCCAAGTTGTGCCCATGTAATCATCTCGAATAATTCCTCCATGGTACCATATCCACCGGGAAGTGCTATAATTCCATCGGAAAGGTCGTGCATCCTTAATTTGCGTTTATGCATATTCTTCGTAATAATCAGTTCGGTAAGTCCAGAATGAAAAACCTCCTTCAGTTTTAGAAAATCCGGAATAACGCCTATAACCTTACCATGGTTCTCCAAGGCACCTTGTGCCAATTTTCCCATAATGCCAATTTTTGCAGCCCCATAGACCAAGGTAATCCCCTCATCCGCCAACCTTGCCCCCAATTGATAGGCGCAATCCACAATTTCCCGATCATTGCCCTCACTGCTCCCACAAAATACAACTACGCTTTTCATAATTTACACAACTCCTTAAGAAGAAATATTTGAGTGTACAACCATTTGGCAGACAGTAATCCTTCGTTAAAAATCAATACAAAAATCAGGAATTAAGCATTCCTTTCAACATCCTATCATTACCAGAAATATCCTTTCTGAGTTCAATATCCGAAAAATTTCCATTTTCCAAAAGTTCTTTAGTCTCCTCGCCTAAATATTGATTGACCTCAAAGAATAAAACACCACTTTTCTTTAAATGACCTTTAGCAAATTGGACAATTTTTTTATAGAATATTAAAGGGTCTTTATCGGAAACAAAAAGTGCAGACCTAGGTTCATGGTCCAAAACATTATTTTTCATTTTCATTTTTTCCAATTCCCTGACATAGGGAGGATTAGACACAATTACATCAAATTCACCTTTAAAGCCCAACATAGTAAGGATATCCGCTTCAATAAACGCTATGTCGACTTTATTTTCTTTCGCATTCCTTTCAGCTACCTGGATGGCTCCTTGTGAAATATCCATGGCAACCACTTTGGCATTGGGCAGGTTTTTGGCCAGGGCAATGGCAATACACCCACTTCCTGTTCCAATATCCAATATTTTTATCTCCTTGGTAGAATCCTGCCTTTGTAGCTCATCCAGGACCCAATACACCAATTCTTCTGTTTCCGGTCGAGGAATCAGAACATTTTCGTCTACATTAAACTCAAGATCACAAAAATGGGCTTTCCCCAAAATATATTGAATGGGACGTTCCTCCTTTAATTGGCTCAAAGCATAAAATAAGTGTTCCTCCTTTTCTTTGGACACTACCAGATTGGGCTCCAAGACCAAAACAAATCTTTCCAAACCCAGATAATGACCTATTACCAAATAAAAAAAGCTATCTACCTCTTCTTTTGGGAAGAGGGAATCTAGCTCTAGATGGTAAATTTCTTTAATCTCCTTTAATAACATACCAACTTTTTGCAAACCGTATTATCAATATGGAACTTAACAGCATTCCGTATTCCTTCAGTGTTTTCTATAAACTTTTAAGCATCCAAACTGAGCATGAATAATGGCCGGTATTTCCCATAGGCCCATCTATATAATGAAATCCTGTCCTTAAATACAATTTTTGGGCATCCTCCATATAGGGCATGGTTTCCAAGTAGCACTGCTCATAGCCATATTTAATAGCTCTATTTATACAAACATTGATCATCTTAAGGCCCAATCCCCTCCCCCTGGCCTCTTCCAGAAAATACATTTTCTGCACTTCGCATACGTTCCCTACATAATTTTCCAATTGGGCAATTCCCGCACATCCTATAATAATGCCATTTTCCTCGGCCACAAAATAATCGGCCCTTGGAACATCATAATTTTCATACATCCGATCCAAAGCTTTATCGGCATAGGCAGTACCAATCTTAGGAACACCCAAATCCTCCAAAACTTTCCTTATCACCCTTGCAACCTCCTCATTGTCATTAGGCTTAATTTCTCTTATAGTAGTGACTAACATATGTTTACTAAAAATCTACTAATATTGTTCTATTTTTACGAAGTGAAGATACACGAAAAATATATTTCAAGATGTATACAACTTGCCAAAAATGGACTGGGAACTACCTACCCCAATCCCATGGTGGGCAGTATTATTGTTCATGGGGATACTATTATAGGAGAGGGCTACACCAGTCCCTATGGCGGTCCCCATGCCGAAGTCAATGCCATAAATTCCGTAAAAGACAAGGCACTGTTAAATCAGGCCACCATATACGTAACCTTGGAACCATGTTCCCATTACGGCAAAACCCCTCCCTGTGCAGACTTAATTATAAAGCATGGGATTCCCAACGTAATTGTAGGCCTCTTGGACCCACACGAAAAAGTTGCGGGCAAAGGTATTGAAAAACTAAGGGCTGCCGGCTGCCAGGTTAGTGTTGGTGTTCTTGAGAAGGAGTGCCGGGAACACCATAGAAGATTTTTGACCTTTCACACCAAAAAGAGGCCCTATATTATTTTGAAATGGGCAGAAACGGCTGATGGATTTATAGCTCCAAGCCAAGAAAAAAGAAGTAACAATCTACAACCTTTTTGGATTACCAACCCGTATTCCCAGCAATTGGTACACAAATGGCGTAGTCAGGAACAGGCCATTTTAGTAGGGACCAATACCGTATTGGCCGATAACCCCCAGCTGAACGTTCGTCATTGGAAAGGTAAGGATCCCATTAGAATTGTTTTGGACAGGAAATTAAAAATAAATAGCAAATACCATGTATTGGACGGTAGCGTAAAAACCATCATCCTCAGCGGCCATGATCATAAAAAGTCCGAGGGCGAAATTTTATATGAGGAAATTGATTTTAGAAATAATATAGCTCCTCAAATTTGCACCATTCTCTATAAACATAACATATTGAGTGTCATTATTGAAGGTGGGGCCAAAACACTTCAGAGCTTTATAGATACGGAACTATGGGATGAAGCCAGGGTATTTAAAGGCAAAACTACATTTGGGGAAGGTCTAAGAGCTCCAGTAATCCATGGTATTACCACTTGTGAAAAGCAAATAGAATCAGATACACTAACACTCATTAAACATGATTAAAAACATCATATTCGATTTTGGGGATATTTTTATCAACCTGGACAAACAGGTAGTTTTTAAAGCATTGGAAAATAAAAATATCCAAGAATTTCTACCTAAATATCATTCCATAAATGAGGAATTTGAAGTTGGCAAGATTGGCCCTCAGGAATTTGTAGACTTATTGCAACCAGATTTTCCCCACCTCACATCCAAATCGATCATCGATATTTGGAATTCCATGTTGTTGGATTTTCCTGAATATCGTCTCAACTTTTTAGAAAACCTGGATAAAGAAAAAAAATATAGACTATTCCTTTTAAGCAATACCAATGCCTTGCACATCCCCCATGTGGGACAGATTATGGGTGCCGAAAATTACGGGCGGTTCAAAAACTCTTTTGAACAATTTTATTTATCGCATGAAATCAAATTAAGAAAACCCAATAAAGAAATATTCCAATTTGTATTGGAGCAAAACAATCTGAGTCCGGAGGATACCCTATTTATTGACGACACCAAAGAAAATACGGATGCCGCCAAGGAATTGGGAATATATACCTGGAACCTACAGGTTGGCAAGGAAGACGTTATTCAACTAAAGGAAAGACTGTAACATGTTGGACCTAGGTTTAAGCGTACTGTTTTCCAGTTTAATTTTTGTTGTTTTCAAACTATTTGACACCTATAAGGTAGAAACTTTAATTGCCATTATAATTAATTATGTAGTTGCCTCGGCGGCTGGCATGATCTTATATGAAAAAAACATTGTTTTCTTGGAAGTCCCTACAAAACCATGGTTTCTGGGCACTTTGGTTTTGGGTATATTGTTTATCCTTGTATTTAATCTTATGGCCGCTACCTCACAAAAAAGTGGGGTTTCAGTGGCTTCGGTAGCTACTAAGATGTCGCTCGTAATTCCAGTTATCTTTGGTTTGTTGGTATATGATGAGCAACTAGGGGCCTTAAAAACCATAGGCATTATTTTGGCCCTGGCCGCAGTATATTTCGCTTCTGTAAAGGAAAGGGATATACTGATAAAGAAGAATGTCCTGATACTTCCTGTCATGGTTTTTATAGGTTCGGGCATAATAGATACCAGCATTAAGTATTTGGAGGAAACACTGGTTCCCAAGGATGAGTTTCCCCTGTTTTCCGCAGTGGTTTTTGGTTCTGCCGCAATAACCGGCATTATTTATATCAGCTTAAAATCTTTTAAAACACGTTCTACGCCAAGTATTACAACTGCTCTTGGCGGAATTGGACTGGGCATCCTAAATTATTTTTCTATATATTACCTATTGCGTGCTTTACAACAAGAAAACCTTAACAGTGCATCTGTTTTTACAATAAATAATGTAGCCATCGTAATGTTCTCTACGCTTTTGGGGGTTTTGCTGTTCAAGGAGCGTATCAGCGTCAAAAATTGGATGGGAATTACACTAGCTGTCATCAGTATTATCCTGGTCGCTTTTTTTTAATGGAACAATATGGAGTTGGACACCTACAAAACCTTGGAATCACCCTCAAAGGAGATTTTATTCAAAGAACGAAAAAGCAAGTTTTTCGGATATGCTTTCCCTTTAAAGGACGAAGAAGAAGTAAAGCCTATAATTGAAGAATTACGTAAACTTCACCATACGGCCAACCACGTTTGTTACGCTTGGCAATTGGGGTTTGAGGAGGTCAGCTATAGGGCGAATGATGACGGCGAACCCAATAACTCAGCTGGAATGCCCATCTATGGCCAAATACAGTCGTTTGGCATCACAAATGTCCTTGTTGCCGTGGTTCGTATTTTTGGCGGCACCAAACTAGGGGTCGGAGGATTAATATCCGCATATAGAACTGCAGCGCAAATGGCACTCGGTTCTGCCCAAATAATTGAAAAGACATTGCAGCAAAGATATTTGCTTTCTTTCGAATATTCCGACATGGATAAGGTTATGAGAACCATTAAGCAACATCAAATGGAAATTACGGCCCAAAAAATGGATATGGATTGCGCAATTGAAATATCCGTTAGAAAAAACGAGGCTGATCCTACCGAAATTATTTTTGCGGCAATGTATCCGGTGAAAATAAAAAAACTAGATATTTAGATTGTCCAAGATATAGCTCGGACATTTTATAGGCTTATTCGTTTTCATATCTATAAATGCCAAAACGGTATTGGCCTCTATCAACAATTCCTTGGCCTCATTGCGTATCTCATAGTCAAATTCTATTCTAACCATCGGTCTCTTGCGAATAAAGGTCTTTACTGTTAAAAGATCATCATAAACTGCTGATTTCCTGTATGTAATATTTAAGGAAATTACAGGCAACATTATTCCGTTTTCCTCCATCGTTTTGTAGGAAATGCCCATGGACCTCAGCCACTCTACCCGTCCCATCTCTAGATATTGCGGGTAATTCCCATGATAAACCACCCCCATTTGATCCGTTTCGCCGTATCTAACCCTAAAAGAAAATTCATTAAAATCCATGTTATTCCGTGTAAAACCTTTATATTTAAAAGTGTGAAAAATTTGTGGTACAACATGAGAAAAAAAAAGCGAAAATTCAACCTCTTTGGATTTTTTTTTTAGAATATTTGTTCACATATTTGCCCACTTGATAATCCCAATTAACCTGGCTGAATATCATCAGTAATTTACACTAACCAAAAAAAAGAAAACTTTAAAAATGAGTGTTACTGCAACGTCCGTATGGAACCATTGTTTGGGCTTTATTAAAGACAATATCCAACCGCAGGCATTCAAAACTTGGTTCGAACCAATAAAACCTGTTAAACTTTCAGATAATGCCTTGAGCATTCAAGTTCCTAGTAAATTCTTTTATGAATGGCTGGAAGAGCACTACGTTAAACTATTAAAAGTTGCGCTCACCAAAGAATTGGGTGAGACCGCCAAATTGGTGTACATCATTAAAATGGAAAACACCTATGGCAATCGCGAACCTTTTACAGAAAAAATACCGAGTTCCAATAGGTCCCATGTAGAGCCTCAAGAATTGGACGTAGCCATAAAATCCAAAAACCCGGAATTAAAGAATCCCTTTGTAATTCCAGGGATAAGAAACATAAAAATTGAGTCCCAATTAAATCCAAGTTATAATTTCGACAATTTCTTGGAAGGTGATTCCAATAGGTTGGCCAGGTCGGCCGGCATGGCAGTTGCCAATAAACCCGGTGGAACCTCTTTTAACCCACTACTGGTTTTTGGTGGTGTTGGTTTGGGAAAAACACATTTGGCACATGCCATAGGCGTTGAGATAAAGGATAAATACCCAGAAAGAACGGTACTTTACATCTCTGCCGAAAAATTTACCCAGCAATATATTGAGTCCGTAAAAAAGAACACTAGAAACGATTTTATTCATTTCTACCAATTGATCGATGTGCTCATTATTGATGACGTACAATTTCTGTCAGGTAAGTCAGGAACACAGGATGTTTTCTTCCACATTTTTAATCATTTGCACCAAAATGGAAAGCAAGTAATCCTAACTTCGGATAAGGCACCTGTTGATATGCAGGACATAGAACAGCGTTTGCTTTCCCGTTTTAAATGGGGATTGTCAGCGGAACTTCAAACACCCGACTACGAAACAAGGATATCGATCTTAAAAAATAAATTGTATCGAGATGGCGTAGAAATGCCCGAAGATATCATAGACTACGTTGCCAAACACATAAAAACCAATATTCGGGAATTGGAAGGGGCCATAATTTCACTAATTGCCCAGTCCTCCTTCAACAAGAAGGAAGTTACTCTTGAATTGGCCCAACTGGTCGTGGAGAAATTCGTAAAGAACACCAAAAGGGAAGTGTCCATAGATTATATCCAAAAAGTGGTTTCCGACTATTTTGAAATGGATGTGGCCACTTTACAGTCAAAAACCAGAAAAAGGCATATTGTACAAGCCAGACAATTGGCCATGTTCTTTGCTAAAAAATTCACCAAGGCCTCCTTGGCAAGTATTGGATCCCAAATTGGAAAAAGAGACCATGCTACGGTATTGCACGCTTGCAAAACTGTGGATAACCTGGCAGAAACCGACAAACAGTTCCGAAAATACATAGACGACTTAACAAAGAAGTTTTCCTAATATTGACATAAGTATGGGTGCCAAAGTCCTTATGGTCTGCTTAGGGAATATATGTAGGTCGCCATTGGCCGAAGGTATTCTAAAAAGCAAGCTGGATAAGGAAAATTTCCATGTGGATTCGGCAGGTACAGCTAGTTATCATATTGGAAAAAAACCGGATGATCGATCTATTTCGATAGCAAAAAGATACGGGATCGATATTAGCCAGCAACGCTGTAGGCAATTTACCTTCAAAGATTTTAGTGATTTTGATTTTATTTTTGCCATGGACAACAGTAATTATGAAAACGTAATTGCCCTTGCCAAAAATAAGAACGATAAAGCAAAAGTGAAGTTACTGCTTTATAAAACAAATACTACCAACAAAGAAGTTCCTGACCCCTATTATGGTGGTGACGACGGTTTTGAAGAAATATTTCATTTAATAGACTCGGCATGCAACCTAATTGCCCAAGACCTAATGCATAAATAATGTAATACCTATGAACCAAACAATGGGCAATATTGGCAAACTCTATTTAATCCCAACCACCTTGGGCGACAATGAACCCTTGGAGGTGCTACCAATATCCATTAAAAGGACCATTGAACATATTGATCACTACATAGTGGAAAATGAAAAAACTGCTAGACACTTTATCAAAAAAATAAGTTCTAAGAAATCCCAACCCAGCTTACACATTAACCTTCTAAACAAATTTACAGAGCCAGCAATCCTTCCCACTTTTTTAGACTCTTGTTTTGAGGGGTATAATGTGGGCATACTATCCGAAGCAGGTTGTCCTGGAATTGCCGATCCCGGCGCCGATATAGTCCGAATTGCACATCAAAAAGGTATTCAGGTTGTGCCTTTGGTAGGCCCCTCCTCTATCCTATTGGCCTTAATGGCCAGTGGTTTAAATGGTCAAAGTTTTGCTTTTAATGGCTATCTTCCCATAGAGGCAGGGGAAAGAAAAAAAAGCATCAAGAAGTTTGAAAAACTATCTAGGGATTTTGATCAATCACAAATATTCATTGAAACACCTTATAGAAACGATAAACTGCTGGCCGAATTAATAAAATCACTCTCCCCCCAAACTTTGGTTTGCATTGCCTGTGACATTACCCTTCCCACAGAATTTATCGCCACCAAACAGGTTGCAGATTGGCAAAGAGCTTCGGTGGATCTTCATAAAAGACCCACTATTTTCATTATTCACGCATAAAAAAACCCTAGCAATATTGCCAGGGTCCTTCCATTTTCATAATTATAAACTCTTTATATTCTTGGATTTCTTTTGGGGGTTACATGGGAAATATCATAACCTGAGAATTTTTTGATGTAATATGAAACGGACGAACCAAAGTCGTCATCCACATTTAATTCCCCATAGGACCGTAAATACTTTTTTACATTCCCCGCCCCTGCCAAATGTGCAGCAGCTAGAATACCCGATTCCGTAATCTCCTGACCATTAATTACTACGCCAACAAAACGTTTAATATCCCTTCTCAAAATCCACTTATTCCTTGAAAGATTGGTATGAAATACCCTTTCTTGCAGAACTGGATCGTTTAGAAATAATGTAGCGTTGTAAACACCAAGTAGTTCCAGGGTACCAATACCAAATTGATACTTTCCTAAATAACCTAATGCGTTGGTAGTAAAATAATTTCCTTGAGATTCCTTAAAGGCTAATGCCTCTTTAAACCCATTATAGGATGTTCCTAAAAAGGGTGGCGCAGCCATAGTCGTTTTTAAAACAGTTTTGTGTTTGGGATACAAAACTTCGGTAGGTCCATTTACTCTAAAAGCCTCAGGAATAACCATTTTTACTGGCTTAAACCCATAACTAATAAAAATAAAAATCATGATAACGGGGAACAAATAACTTGTCCACTTTCTCATATTTTTGTTTTCTTAAGACTTACAACCAAAAAAGGGTTTGCTTAAATTTCACTTTACAAAGATATGCCCGTTTTTTAAAAACCGACCCACTTTAACGCAACTTTGTACAAAATGTTATAAATATTGGATAAATGACACAAATTTAAGGACCATTGGCTCACCGGTTGATCTTTTGACTATTGATCCATCGGATATACTGCTCTTTATTGCGGTTATGTTGCGCCAATGTTTTCGCAAACTTGTGATAACCAAAGTTTTCCACATTGGCAACGAAGTAATAATATTCATGCCTTTCCGGATTTAAAACGGCATCGATTGCCGAAATATCTGGCATGGCAATAGGTCCCGGAGGCAAACCGGTTACCTTATAGGTATTATAAGGGGAGTCCAATTCCAAATCCTTGTACAGCACCCTTTTTATGATGGTATCAAAATTACCCGTATGAAGTTTTATGGCATAGATTACTGTGGGATCTGCCTGAAGCATCATCCCAGTTCTCAATCGGTTGAGATACACACCGGCCACCCTTGGTCTTTCATCTACTTTTGCCGTCTCCTTATGTACAATGGAAGCCAAAGTGATCACTTCCGAAGAATTTAGTCCCAAAGCCTTCGCCTTAGCTTGGCGACTATCGTTCCAAAATCTAGTGTATTCCTTGAACATCCTTTCTTTAAAGCCTTCAGCAGATGTATTCCAGAAAAACTCATAACTGTTGGGAATATACATGGACAGCGCTGTCTTATCATTAAACCCCTTTGTTTTTAAAAACTCTTGATCCATAAAGTGACTCAACAAACTGATGCTATCCGCTTCTATCTGAAGGGATATTCTACCAGCTAAATCCGCCAAGGTTTCCTGATTGTTAAAAGCGACCTTAACAGGAATATTGCCACTTCGTAGGGAATTTACAATATCGTTATTGTTCATTCCCTTTTTTATGGCATATTTTCCAGCCTTTACATTATCACTATAGCCCTTTTTATCCGCAGCAGATCCAAAAGTTTTCATATCCTTCAATAGTGGGTCCACAATTCCCTTTAGCTGTTCAAAGTTTGAATCTGAAGGAATATAGACATAGGCAACCTCGTCGTTAAATTGGGTGTTTGGTATAAAAAAGGCGGTGTAAACCATATATGCGAAGGCACCACCAATCAACATTCCCACAATAACAATAACCAGTAAAATTTTCTTTATATACATTAGCTATTTATCTTTTGAAACAAGATTTCATTTTTAAAAGTACCATTGGAATAAATCCAATCCCTTTTTATCCCTACTTTCTGGAACCCAAGTTTAGAAAACAAATGTATACTGGGAGCATTATCCTCCAATACATTGGCATAAATTTGTCTCATTCCCAAAACTGAAAAAGCATAATTACAGAGTATGGTAATGGCTTCGGCACCTACCCCCTTGTTCCTGTCAATTTTACTACTCACGATAATTCCCATTCCCACCCTTAAATTCTTGGGGTCGAAATCAAACAAATCTATTAAACCAACTACAGTCCCTTTCAGATTACAAATGCATAACCGTAATTGCTTTACCTCATAAATATCTTTATGCGCATTTTCCAGATAAAGCTTTAATACGTGTTTGGAATAAGGTGCTGTGGTCTCGCTTATTTCCCAAATTTCAGGATCGTTCTCCAACTGATACAGAAAATCCAAATCTTCCGGCTCCAAGCCTCTTAAATATATGTTTTCACCCTTAAGTCCCAACATTTACCCCTCCTTTAAAAACAAGTTGTGCAGGACCGGTCAACCATATCTGGTTATACCCATTTTCCTTACTTTGAAACTTAACTTCCAAGTTACCCCCCGGCGTAACAATTTTTACAGTATCACCATTGGTTTTACCCGAATGGTGCATTGCCAAGGCAACTGCAGTAACTCCCGTTCCACAAGATAAGGTTTCATCTTCTACTCCACGCTCGTAGGTCCTCACATTAAAAGTGTCCTCTCCGGCCAAAGCTACAAAGTTAATGTTACTGCCTTGCTCGCCGTATAATCCGTAACGCAACTTTTTTCCTTCCTTGCGAACATTAAAATCCTGGAGTCCGTCCACCAATTGAACGTGATGTGGGGAACCCGTATTTAAAAACAAAGAATTGGGTTTTTCCTTTATTTCCTTAACATCCTGCATTTGCAGACTAACAATACCATTATCTATTGTGGCATTATGAAGTCCGTCGACTGCTAAAAAGGAGGTGTTTTTATCCACAATCCCCAAGTAATTGGCAAAGGCTACGATACACCTACCACCATTGCCGCACATGGAACTTTGTCTACCGTCTGAATTGTAGTAGACCATTTTAAAATCCGCTGTCTTATCATTTTCCAGTAAAATAAGCCCATCGGCACCAATACCAAATCTTCTATCGCATAAAAATGAGACCAACTCAACATTGTCCTTTGGAAACACATCCTGACGATTATCGATCATCACAAAGTCATTTCCCGTTCCCTGATATTTATAAAAATTTAATAGCATATCGTAATTTAAGAGGCAAAGATATAATTTTATTAAGGTTTTGTTATCAGTTAAAAACTCGTTAAAGCCAAATAATTGGTATGGAATTGTGTTAATTTTACATCAGCGAATTAAAAAAAATGTTTTTATGAAGAAATTTGGAAGTTTATTATTGGTTTCTGTTTTTGCAGGTGCTATTACTTTAGGTGCTTACAAACTTTTTTTGGAGAAACCAAATTATGCAGTAATTCAGCAGGAAAATGGGGCAAACATGATTACATCGAGCTACACCCCTACCTCTGCCCTGGGCTCTGGAATTAACGAGGTTGATTTTACCATGGCTGCCCAGAACACGGTGAATGCTGTGGTACACGTTAAAAATGTAGCCGCCAGCAAAGGACCATCCAATATTATGGAATTTTTTTACGGCTATGGTGGGAGTCCAACACCTCAGGTGGGTACTGGTTCTGGAGTAATCATCTCACAGGATGGATATATTGTTACCAATAACCACGTAATTGCCAATGCCGACCAACTACAGGTTACTTTAAATAATAATAAAACCTATGATGCCGAGCTAATTGGCACCGACCCTAATTCTGATATTGCACTTATTAAGATCAAAGTTGACCGACAATTACCTTATTTGGCTTTTGGGGATTCGGACAATACAAAGGTAGGCGAATGGGTACTTGCCGTGGGAAATCCTTTTAATTTAACCTCTACGGTTACAGCCGGTATAGTTAGTGCCAAAGCTAGGGCATTGGCCAGTCTAGACCAGTCGTTTATACAAACCGATGCAGCTGTAAACCCTGGCAATAGTGGTGGTGCGTTGGTAAACACCAATGGTGATCTTATAGGCATCAATACTGCAATTACCTCGCAAACAGGCTCCTATGTGGGATATTCTTTTGCGGTACCAAGTAATATTGCAAAGAAAGTGGTTGAGGACATTATGGAATATGGCAACGTACAGAAAGGTATTTTAGGTATCAATACCGTTCCTATGAACAGTCCTTATGCCGTTGAAAATGGAATTAACGAAATTGATGGAGTCTATATAGCCGGCGTTGAGGAAGATTCCGGAGCATTTGATGCTGATTTGAAAGAAGGTGATATTATAAAAAATATCGATAATGTTGAAATCCACAAATTCGCAGACCTAATAGGATACATCTCTTCCAAGAGACCAGGGGACGAATTATTGGTCACCGTGTTACGCGGTGAAGAGCGTTTGGACTTCCCTGTAATGCTAAAAGAAAGGCAAACCATCATTATTCCTGTATTGGGTTTTGAGGTTAAAAACCTGACCGAGGATGAGAAAAAAAGCTTTAAGACCAAGAAAGGCGTTAAAATTATAGGAGTCCCCGAAACATATAGAAATTATGGTTTCGAAGGAAAAGTTTTACTTTCCTTTGGGGATGAGGAAATAATTGATATACAGGATGCCAAAAACAAGTTCGGCAAAATCTCTAGGTATGATAGGTCAAGTATCACCATGCTGAATAAAAAAGGAGAAAAAGAACGACTAATAATTCAATAATATTTGCAGTATAGACAAGCGTCCCGAATGGGGCGCTTTTTTTATGCATATATTTTTTTACGAAAACGTTTGAAATCTATAATTTTACCCAAAATCCAGCAAATCGACAAAAACCTATGAGCCCTACAAAATTATATGAAAAGGAATTGGCCTTCCAAGCAGACAGAAGGAAGGCTACCACCGAATTCATTAAAATTGCCAGTGATTTATGGTACGACAAGTCCATAGAAATAGTGCTATTTAAAAATCAGGTTATTGATAAGAACGTAAGCGACATTATAAACCTACATGAGTATGCAGGCGAATTTGTTCAAAAACCAATTTCAATTTTCGATTCGGTCGAAATATTAAGAACTATTTACGACATACAATTGCCACCTTCAAAACTGGACATCGGAAAACTCACTTATGAATATCATTCCGAGGACAATAATTATAATGATGTAAAGGCATTTGTAATCGATAAGCTAAAAAGCGCCAAATCCAGTAATGAAATAATACCCAAAGATGTGGTGCTATACGGTTTCGGAAGAATTGGTAGATTATTGGCGAGGGAATTAATGGCAAAAACCGGCAAAGGTAATCAGTTAAGGCTTAGAGCCATTGTAACAAGGGGCAACCTTACGCCCGAAATACTGGAAAAAAGGGCAAACTTGTTAAGAACCGATTCCATTCACGGACAATTTATGGGAACTGTTGATGTGGACTTTAAAAACAGTGCCATGTCCATTAACGGAACTACCGTTCATATTATTAGCGCGGAATGTCCAGAGGACATAGACTATACGCTACACGGAATTAACAATGCCCTGATCATAGATAACACTGGAGCCTTTAGGGATAAAGAAGCCTTGAGTCGACATCTAAAGTCCAAAGGGAGTGGCCAGGTACTACTAACGGCCCCAGGCAAGGAGATCCCCAACGTTGTTCATGGGGTTAACCACACGGAATTTGACCCGGACATTGTAAAAATATTTTCTGCTGCCTCCTGTACCACAAATGCCATAACGCCTATATTAAAAGTGGTGGACGATTCTTTGGAAATAATAAAAGGACATATAGAAACTATTCATGCCTATACCAATGATCAAAATTTGGTAGATAATATGCACGGAAAATATAGACGAGGTAGAGCGGCTGCACTCAATATGGTAATTACGGAAACAGGTGCCGGAAAGGCCGTGGCCAAGGCCCTTCCCCAGTTGGCAGGCAAGTTGACATCAAATGCCATTAGGGTACCCGTGCCAAACGGCTCTTTGGCGATATTGAATTTGGAGATAAAAAACAAAACCTCAAAAGCAGCATTGAACACCATAGTCAAAAAATATGCCTTGGAAGGTGATCTGGTGGAACAAATAAAGTATTCCTTGAGCAATGAACTGGTTTCAACAGACATAGTTGGCACATCTGCACCAGCCATATATGACAGTACGGCAACCATAGTATCTGAAGACGGAAAGAACTTGGTACTGTATATCTGGTATGACAATGAATTTGGGTATTCACATCAGGTAATACGTCTTGCCAAGTACATCGCCAAAGTTCGCAGGTATACATATTACTAAAATCTTATATGAGTATAATAAATTATAAAATAGTTGGTTATCCTTATTAGCTAATGGTACGTTATAATTCCATTTTTTTTTAATTATGGGAATATTAAAGTATTTTAGCCCTCTCTAAATCATTATTAACAATAAGAATTACATAAATGAAAATCTCGAGAATACTCTTTATCGTAATGGCTCTATTGTCATTTAACCTACACTTTGCCCAGGATTCCCAGGAGGAAGATAAACTTTCCTTGGACGAAGGCCCTATTAGCTCCCAATTTGAATTTATCTCCAAAAAATCTGGCAATTATAGAGCCGATGGGGTAAGATATGAGGTTGTAAAGGAATTCAACTTGGGTAAATTAAGGCAGAATGTGCTGGATTCCCTTAACGCCTATAATAAAAAGGTCAATGAACTAAATGGGACCATTGCAGGACATGTTGAAACTATTGACGGCCTGAACAAAAAACTAAAAGAGACCACCGATAATCTTTCCTCCGTAACAGAAGAAAAGGATAGCATGTCGTTTTTAGGAATTCTGGTTGCCAAAAGCACATACAATTTTATCCTGTGGACCATAATCACTGCCTTACTACTGTTTTTGTTATTTTTTATATATAAATTCAGAAATAGCAATATACTTACCCAAGAAGCCAAATCTACACTTGCAGAGGTTGAAACGGAATATGAGGATCACCGTAGAAGAGCATTGGAAAGAGAGCAAAAAATTAGCAGGCAGCTCCAAGACGAGATCAATAAACACAAAAAATCCAAATAATATAATAAGCTCCTTTTTTAGGAGCTTATTTAGGAAAACAATCCAGGGGAACACCATGGACCATATTGACTCTAGGAAAAAGTTGCATTAAGAGTTTAATTATGAAATTTTACATCAGCTATAAAATGTAGTTTATATTTTTTTTCTATGCCTGCAATAATTATTACCTTTTCCATAATGGTATTCATTATTTGGTTTCTTACCGAGAATAAATCCCTCTATTATTAATAGCCACTTCACATAGTGCCCAAAAGGGTAGGTACATTTTATAAATGAATGGGATTGCAGCTAATTTTACTACTTTTGAACACACCCTGAAAAAACATTAATTGTTATCGATTTTACCCATGCGAATAGATATAATTACCGTATTGCCAGAATTACTTAAAAGCCCATTTGAAGCGTCCATTCTTAAAAGAGCCATAGAAAAAGGCATAGTGGAAGTCCATATGCATAATTTAAGGGATTACACGGATAAAAGTTACAATCAGGTAGATGATTATCAATTTGGGGGTGGTGCCGGCATGGTATTGATGATAGAGCCGATCGACAAATGTATTACTGCCTTAAGAAGTCAGCGTGAATACGATGAAGTAATTTACATGACCCCGGACGGAAAAACGTTGAATCAAAAGATGGCCAACGGGCTGTCATTGTTAAATAATGTCATTATTCTATGTGGCCATTACAAGGGAGTTGACCAACGGGTAAGGGACCTGTTTATTACCAAGGAAATATCTATTGGTGATTATGTATTGTCCGGGGGTGAATTGGGTGCGGCAGTGTTGTGCGATACCGTTATTCGTCTTATTCCTGGAGTGTTGAACAACGAAACCTCTGCCCTTACGGATACATTTCAGGATAATTTACTTGCCCCGCCAGTGTATACCAGACCAGCGGAATACAAGGGCTATAAAGTACCGGATATTTTATTGAGCGGAAACTTTCCAGAGATAGAGACATGGCGTGAGGAGGAGGCTTACAAAAGAACAGAGCAGCTTCGTCCCGATTTGCTAAATGAATAATGATCCTACTAAAAACATTGATCAAGAAGGAAATAAAGTCTGTTTGGTTGAGCCCTTAAAAATTTAAATCCCCTATAAACAGTAAGGAACCAACAATAAAAAAAGGTAAATATTTTTGGTAGGGATTGGCGATAAAAAACACATAATCGCTTGTAGATTATAAATAATATACTATTTTTGCACTCCATTAAATCAACCTCTGACGATAATCGTGAAAGTTGGTCTAAGTAAACAATAATATAATACAATGGAAGAGTTATTAAAATTTGTAGAAAACGAATTTATTCCGAAAAAGGATTTTCCAAAATTTTCAGCAGGAGACACTATTACTGTGTACTATGAAATTAAGGAAGGTGAGAAAACAAGAACACAGTTTTTTAAAGGTGTTGTTATTCAAAGAAGAGGAACAGGGGCAACCGAAACATTTACAATACGTAAAATGTCAGGTACCGTTGGTGTAGAGCGTATATTCCCTATCAATATGCCAGCTTTGCAAAAGATAGAGGTCAACAAAAAAGGTAAAGTTCGTAGATCACGTATTTTCTACTTTAGAGGCCTTACTGGTAAAAAAGCTAGAATTAAAGAGGTTCGCTCTTAAAAAGCATACCGAATATAGAAAAAGCACCCTTGTCTTCGGCCATAGGGTGCTTTTTCATTTATAAACATTTGTTCACAAACTAAGTTCACAAGGTGTTGATAATAAATTCGTTACAAAATTTGCTTTTTAGCCAAAAATTATCTACTTTTAAAATGTGGCTGGTAATTCGTTACACGGATTAATGAATGTCACATAAAGTTTACGTTCTTTATCTCATTGTTATTTGTCCTTCTAAAGTGTTTTACACGATAGATTGCAGTCAGTTTATTTGCTTACAATAGTAAGGGAATGGAATTGTAAATATTTTGATATTGCTAATGTAAGATCTAGGTTGTACGTTAAGAATACCAAATATTTGAACATTGAGGAGAAACATCTTTGTTACTTAGTTGAATTATTAAGTACGAAATGTTTCAAACGTTGAAATAGCGACGCAAATGCAATCAATGGTTGCCGTTTTGTAAAAAACAGAACAACAAGTTTGTAAACTATTTCTAGAAAGCCATATCAAGGTAATTTTACAATGATATGGCTTTTATTTTTGATAAAATTTCAACTTCAATATAAAGAATTTTACCTTCCCTACTTTTCTCCTTTACTTTTAGGTAATATTAGGTCCCTTCCAAGTTTATTTGGCATTTTTAAAATTGTATATTTGCTCCGCTTAAACTTAAAAATCTTAATTATAATGCCAAAAATTTTATATACCAAAACAGACGAAGCCCCTGCGTTAGCAACACAATCATTTCTACCTATTATTAAGGCATTTACAAAAACAGCTGGTATAGATGTCCAACTTAAGGATATTTCCCTAGCCGGTAGAATAATTGCTGTATTTCCAGAATACCTTAAAAAGGAACAGCAGATTTCGGACGATTTGGTAGAATTGGGAAATTTGGCCAAAATGCCTGAAACCAATATCATAAAGCTTCCAAATGTAAGTGCATCCGTTCCCCAATTAAACGAAGCCATAGCTGAATTGCAAAGTAAGGGATATAACATTCCAAACTATCCGGATCATCCGAAAAATGATGTTGACAAAGATGTAAAGTCCAGATATGACAAAATAAAAGGAAGCGCCGTGAATCCCGTTTTACGGGAAGGCAACTCGGATCGAAGAGCTCCACGGGCAGTAAAGAATTACGCCAAGAAACATCCGCATTCCATGGGTGCATGGAGTGCAGATTCCAAAACACATGTGGCCACCATGACCCATGGCGATTTTAAATCCAACGAGAAATCGGTTACATTAAAGGCTCCAACCTCCGTAAATATAGAACTAACTAAAACCGATGGCTCCAAAATCCTATTAAAGGAGAATATTAAACTTCTGGAAGGCGAAATAATAGATGCTACGGTATTAAGCAAAAAAGCATTGATAACGTTCCTACAGGAGCAGGTAAAAGACGCCAAAGAGAAAGGGGTTTTGTACTCCGTACATTTGAAAGCAACAATGATGAAGGTTTCGGACCCCGTCATATTCGGTCATGCCGTAAAAGTATTTTTTGCGAATGTTTTCGAAAAACACAGTGCCGCGTTTGATAAAATTGGCATCAATGCCAACGATGGTCTGGAAAATTTACTTAAAAAAATAAAGGGTCTTCCTGATTCTGAAAGGAAACAGATAGAATTGGATATAGAGAATACCATAAAAAATGGACCAGCATTGGCAATGGTTAATTCGGAAAAGGGTATTACCAACCTACATGTTCCAAGCGATATCATTATTGATGCCTCAATGCCGGCCATGATACGCAATTCAGGTAAAATGTGGAATTCCGAGGGAAAAGCTCAGGATACAAAGGCTGTGATTCCGGATAGTAGTTATGCCGGAATTTATACCGAGACTATAAACTTCTGCAAAAAACACGGAGCCTTTGACCCTACAACCATGGGCACAGTGCCCAATATAGGATTAATGGCCCAAAAAGCGGAGGAATATGGTTCCCATGACAAAACTTTTGAAATTAAGGCCAACGGTAAGGTTTCCGTAGTAGACCTTAATAGCGGCAATATTCTAATTGAGCACAATGTAGAAGTTGGGGATATTTGGAGAATGTGCCAGGTAAAGGATGCACCAATCCAAGACTGGGTTAAACTTGCCGTATCCAGGGCTAAAGCCACCAATATACCTGCCATATTTTGGTTGGATGAGAAAAGGGCCCACGATGCAGAATTAATTAAAAAGGTAAACACCTATTTGGCCGATCATGACACCACAGGATTGGATATAAGGATAATGTCTCCAGAAAAAGCGACCGTATTTACATTGGAAAGGTTAAAGGACGGCAAGGATACAATATCCGTATCCGGTAACGTGTTAAGAGATTATTTAACGGATCTTTTTCCCATTTTGGAAGTAGGTACCAGCGCTAAAATGTTGTCCATTGTACCCCTTATGAACGGTGGCGGACTTTTCGAAACAGGTGCTGGTGGCTCCGCCCCCAAACACGTGGAACAGTTTTTATCCGAAGGCCACCTTAGGTGGGACTCCTTAGGTGAATTTTTGGCCCTTGGAGTATCTTTGGAATTTTTTGGTGAAAAAAACAACAATAAGCAAGCATTGGTCTTGGCCGATGCCCTAGACGAGGCTACAGAACAGTTTTTAGAAAACGACAACTCCCCATCAAGAAAAGTCGGCGAATTGGACAATAGGGGAAGTCATTTTTATTTGGCCCTATATTGGGCCAATGCCTTGGCCAAACAAAATAAAGATCAAGAACTTAAAACTATTTTTACCCCCATTGCCGAAAAGCTTTCCAATGGAAGGGATGAAATTTTAAAACAGTTGAATGATGCCCAAGGAGCAGCAGTCAATATTGGAGGTTATTATTTGCCCGATGCCGATCTTATAAGTCGGGCCATGAGACCCAGCAAAACATTTAATTCCATTTTGGAAACTATATAAACATATATTTACTTTATTCCTAAGACCTTTTCAAATTCTGAAAAGGTCTTTTGATTTTAAGTAATTACAAACTTTTTTCTTCTTAAATATTATCAATACTTTTAATGAAAATAGCTGTTAATGGGAAAAAATCTATGTATACCTTTATTTGTTCTACTATTTTTTTCAATACATATATTTTCCCAGGAACGGTTTACCCTCAGCGGTACAATCACCGAAATATCCAGTAACGAGACACTGATCGGAGTTACAGTTGCGGTGCCATCATTAAGTACCGGTGTTATTACCAATGAATACGGTTTCTATTCCATTACCTTGCCCAAAGGAAGTTATGAGGTTCAAATAAGCTCTTTGGGATACCAGGATATTATCCAAAATATAGACCTTTCCTACGATCAAAAAATAAACTTTCAATTAATGGAAGTTGCGGAACAATTGGAAGAGGTAATAGTTACGGAGGACGTAGAAAAATTAAATATTCGCAAACCTCAAATGAGCGTTAACTCCCTATCTGTGGAAACCATAAAAAAAATACCGGTTATATTAGGGGAAGCGGATATTATAAAGTCCATTCTCCTTCTCCCAGGAGTAAGTAATGCTGGCGAAGGGGCATCAGGATTCAATGTAAGGGGTGGCGCAGTGGATCAAAACCTTATTCTATTGGATGAGGCTACCATTTTCAATTCCTCCCACCTATTCGGTTTTTTCTCAGTCTTCAATCCGGACGCTATAAAGGATGTAAAGTTATTCAAAGGGGGTATCCCCTCACGCTATGGCGGTAGGCTTTCCTCGGTTTTGGAGATTTTTCAAAAAGAAGGGAACAGCAAAGAACTGAAAGTTAACGGTGGCATAGGCGCTGTGGCAAGTAGGCTTTTGGTAGAGGGACCAATAATTAAGGATCAAGCAGCCTTTCTTATAGGTGGTAGGGCATCTTACGCCCATTTGTTCCTACCGCTTTTCGACATAGATAATACGGCGTATTTCTACGATTTAAATACAAAATTGAACTTCAAATTAAATGAGCGCAATAATATTTATTTATCAGGATATTTTGGTAGGGATGTCTTTAGCATAAGCGAGAGCTTTGTGAATACCTATGGCAATGCCGTACTGAATTTCAGGTGGAACCATTTATTCTCGGACAAACTGTTCTCTAATTTGTCTTTGATATATTCTGACTATTACTACGGTTTAAAACTGGATTTTGTTGGATTCAAATGGAATTCGGGAATTCAAAATTTTAATTTGAAATACGATTTCAAACATTATTTGAGCAATAATTTTCAAATAAATTACGGAATCAATAATATATATTATCGCTTTAATCCAGGGAAAATTGAACCCAGCGATTCTGAATCGGGAATTATTGAAAATCAGTTGATCCAAAAATATGCCAATGAATTTGCCTTATATGTAGATATAGAGCAGGACCTTACTGAAAAATTAAGTTTACAGTATGGGTTACGACTTAGTAATTTCATACGCTTCGGACAGGATGAGCTAAATGTCTATGAAAATAACAATCCCGTTTATTTTGATCCCTTCCTGCAGATATACAAAGAAGCGGATCCGTTAAGCGTTACATATCCCAAACGAAGTGAAAAATTAGCCACCTTTACTAATTTGGAGCCCCGATTGGCATTGGCCTATACACTTAATCCCGATAATTCTATAAAAGCTAGTTACACCAGATTGACCCAATATCTTCATCTGCTTTCCAATACCAGTTCCCCTACCCCGTTGGATGTATGGACACCAAGCGGGCCCTTTGTAAAGCCGCAATTATTGGACCAATACGCATTGGGTTATTTCAAAAACTTAAAGAACGGGGAATATTCTTTGGAGACCGAAGTTTTTTATAAGGACATTCAAAATCGTATAGATTATATAGACGGTGCCAACTTAATTGCGAATGACGCTATAGAGCAGGTAATCCTGAATGGGGAAGCCAGGGCTTATGGATTTGAGTTGTTATTAAGGAAAAATCAAGATAGGTTCCAAGGTTGGTTGGCATATACCCTTTCCAGGTCGGAACAAAGGACCCCCGGCAGAAATGCTTCGGAAACGGGAATTAATTCAGGAAATTGGTACAACACTCCCTACGACAAGACCCATGACATTTCTCTATATGCAAATTATGAACTAAATGAAAAGTGGAGTTTTAATAGTAATTTTGTGTTTCAGACCGGCCAACCTACCAATTATCCTATTGGGCAGTTCGAATTCCAAAATCTAGCGGTGCCATACTATGGACCAAGAAATAAGCAACGACTTCCCGCCTATCATAGAATCGATTTTTCGGCCACGCTTACACCACGGAAAAACAAGGGAAGAAAGCTTAAATCTGAATGGGTCTTTAGCATTTATAACTTGTACAATAGAAGAAATGCGGCTTCGATTGGATTTAGCCGCAATGGGGACACTGGGGTAAATGAAGCTGTCCGTACCTCAATTTTTGGTCTAGTACCTGCTGCAACTTATAACTTCAAATTCTAATAAAATGAAGAACGTCTTATTTTTAATCGTTTGTTTTTTAACTTTTGGTTGTCAGGATGTAATTGAAGTTGACCTTCCTACTGAAGAACCAAGATTGGTCATTGATGCCTTGATCAATTTGGAAGATATGGATAACCCTTCAGTATTGGTCCAAATTAAGGCCAGTATAACCAGTTCGTTCTTTGAAGAGGTTCAACCTACCCAATTACAGGAAATCTCACTAACAAATACGGACTCAGGGGCTGAATTAATCTTATCGGAATCCAGTCCAGGTACAGGTATTTATGAAAATATATGGAATCTGGAAGAATTGACCCAAGGAAATTTAGAACTTCGCATAGAGCACGACGGACAAAAGTATTTGGCCAAAACCAAATTTGTTCCTGCAGTTCCCATAGACTCCTTGGAGCAGGGAACAACTACCTTATTTGGAGATGATGAAACCGAAGTAGTCGTTACTTTTACCGATAATGGTGAACGGGATGATTATTATTTGTTCGATTTTGATTTTGGTGAGTACTTGGTTACCGAGGATGAATTTTATCAGGGAAAGCAATTTCAGTTTTCGTTTTTTTATGACAGCAAGGTGGAAGACGAAAGAGAAGTGAAAATTAGCATTTTAGGGGTGGATAAGGATTTTTTTAATTATATGAACCAATTGATTTTTCAGAGTGGACCTGACACAGGACCGTTTAGTACCCCGGCCACGACGGTTAAAGGAAATATTATTAATATTACCGGCAGTAGTGATAGTTTTATTGGAAACGAAACCCCTTTCGCTTTGGGATATTTTGCCGTGTGTCAGACTTTTTCAGATTTCCTTTTGATAAAAAAATAATCCATCCATGAATAGAGTACCCCAATAAACCAGCCTATGAGAACAAACAAAGCCCTATTGTTAAAAGGCCTAAAATTTATAGCCTATACCATAGCCCTCATGTTTACGGCCCCATTAATAATTTATCAGGCCTTTAAAAATGAAGGTCATCCCCTATATTGGCCGGTTCTGATTATTGGTCTAATATTGGCAATTGCCGCCATTAGCCTTGGCTTTTATAGTATGAAATTAATTATGGATGCCCTGTTCAACAAGAATCACAAGCAAGATTAAATTTTATCGACCTTTATTGCCTTAAGCCTTACAGCTCCTTTTTTTTTGCCGGACAAGTTTAAAGTTCAGACTAAGGTCATTCCTTTACTCCCATTAATCGCTTAATAAACCCTTCCATTGCATTATCAAGTTATAACCAAATCATAATCGATCCGGTCTTCCATGGAAAATGGTTATTTTCGTATTTAAAAATTAAATCAATGACCTTATTCGTAGATATGGACGAGGTGTTTGCAGATGCGTATAACGCACACATAACACTATACAATGCGGAATTTAATGAAAACCTTACCGAATTGGACTGTTTGGGCCGGGAGGTTTGGCAAAGCGTTCCCGAAGAACGACAACTTAGTGTAAGAAACCATGCTAGGACGGATGGTTTCTTCAGAACACTGGAGCCCATCAAGGACAGCAAAGAGATTTTAAAGGAACTCTCCATGAAATATGATCTTTACGTAGCCTCTGCCGCTATGGAATATCCCAATTCACTGAGAGAGAAAAGCGACTGGCTGGATGAGCATTTTCCATTTATACACTGGAGAAACCGTATTCTCTGCGGAAGCAAGCATATTCTTTCCGGAGATATTTTAATTGATGATCGCAGTTACAACCTGGAATATTTCAAGGGAAGAAAAATATTATTTACTTCCCCTCACAATATACACACTACGGGATATGAACGTGCCGACAATTGGTTGGAAGTAGGTAATTTACTGCTGTAAGTATTTAAAGTGCCCAGGATAAAGGAAATGTAACAATTGTTCAATGTAACAATTGCTTAATGTATCAATTAAGTGATCTTGAAATTGAAAGATTTGAAGATGGGCAGATTTGGAACTGTAGCAATAAATCGATGTACCAATTGCTTAATGTACCAATGAATCAATGCAACAATTGGTTAATTTGAAAATACAACAATTTGGTGATTTGGAACTGTAGCAATTGTTCAATGTACCGATTGCTTGATGAACCTATTAATGGCCGTCCCTGGGTACAAACGCAGTGAAGTACAAAGGGATACGGGAATTAATCACGCAATAGGCGTGCCCTTTTGTCGGATATGGAACAAAAAAAGTCCCCCCATCTTGCGATGAAGGGACTTCAAAAAAAGGCGGCGGCCTATTGGTGACAAGCCCGATACTGCAAGCATAGCGAAGCAGTATCGGATGCTGGAACCGATCACGCAAAAGGCGTGCATTCAATGACCGTCCCTGGGTACAAACGCAGTGCAGTACAAAGGGATACGGGAATTAATCACGCCCTGGGCGTGCCCTTTTGTCGGATATGGAACAAAAAAAAAGTCCCCCCATCTTGCGATGAAGGGACTTCAAAAAAAGGCGGCGGCCTACTCTCCCACTTGGTGTAGCAGTACCATCGGCGCAGACGGGCTTAACTTCCCTGTTCGGAATGGTAAGGGGTGGGCCCCG
>NZ_PIOB01000003.1 GCF_002909255.1 Arenibacter hampyeongensis | reverse complement strand
CGGGGCCCACCCCTTACCATTCCGAACAGGGAAGTTAAGCCCGTCTGCGCCGATGGTACTGCTACACCAAGTGGGAGAGTAGGCCGCCGCCTTTTTTCGAAGTCTCCCCATCGCAAGATGGGGGGACTTTTTTTTTGCCCTATGCCCAAGCGATCTCGCAACTTTCAAGGGCAGGCCGCTGGCACGGTCCGTTCCCGCAGCCGCCCCTATAACGTTTTACCAGTATTTGTTGATGGACTTTGAACGCACGCCTTATTGCGTGATCAGTTCCCGTTTCACTTTGTGCGACGCTTCCCCTGCACCCAGGGACGGTCATTAATTGATACATTAATAAATTGGCACATTGATCTATTTAACAATTAGTACATTTCCAAATTGGCCCACCTTCAAATCTTTCAATTTCAAGATCACTTAATTGATACATTGCTACATTAAGCAATTGTTACATTGAACAAATGGCAGATTAAATTATTCTTTTACCAACGAGCAATATTCAACGCCATCCCAAAATAGTTTCAACAATACCTTTTGAGTAACCCATTTTTTAATATCTTGTCTCTTCATAAATAAAATAATACAATGAAAAACAATTTTGCATATCTAATGAGCCTAGTGCTGTGCCTAGGAATTTTGAATACTAGTACAGGTCAAGTTGGGAGTAAGGAGAAAAAGAAAAAAGATGGTTGGATCTCCCTGTTTAATGGCAAAAATTTGGATGATTGGAAAGTTGGGGAAAATGCCCATACCTTTTCAATTGAAGATGGTGCAATTAAAGTTGCTGGTCCTAAGGCCCATTTGTTTTATGTAGGAGATGTTGAGAACCATGATTTTGATAATTTTGAATTCAAGGCTTCCGTAATGACCAAGCCAGGAGCCAATTCAGGTATTTATATCCATACCCGCTACCAGGATGCCAGTTGGCCGGTATATGGTTATGAGGTACAGGTAAACAATTCGCAAGGGGATTGGAAACGTACCGGTAGCTTATATGATATAGTTAATGTTATTGAAACCTATGTTGGAGATGATGAATGGTATACGGAATATATCAAAGTAGAGGGCAAGAGAATTATAATTAAAATAAACGATATAGTTGTGGTAGATTACACTGAGCCGGAAAATCCTAAACGCGACGCGGGGGAACGCCAGCATAGGGTACTTAAAGGTGGGACTTTTGCGCTACAAGGTCATGATCCGAAAAGTGTTATCTATTACAAGGATATAATGGTGAAACCTTTACCTTAATTCCAACCAATAATAGAATTTAAATGTACTTACCTACGCCTTTAACTAAAATTATCTGTGTTATTATTCTTGGGTTTCTTAACATTGCCTGCCAGCAAGAAGCTGAAAAGGTAAAACAAAAACCCAATGTGGTTTTTATATTGGTGGATGATCTTGGTCTTGTTGATCTTAGTATTACTGGTAGTTCCTATTATGAAACACCTAATATTGATAAATTGGCCAAAGAAGGCATGATTTTTACTCAAGGATATGCTGCCAGCCGGGTATGTAGTCCGTCCAGGGCCAGTATCATGACCGGAAAATTTACGGCCAGGCATGGAATCACTGATTGGATCGGAGCAGCATACGGTTCAGCTTGGAGAGCTCATAATCGGCACGATAAATTGTTGCCTGCCGAATATGTGCATACCTTGCCGGCTAACGATGTTACCATAGCTGAGGCTATGAGGGAGAAGGGGTATAAAACTTTCTTTGCCGGTAAATGGCATTTGGGGTCCGAAGGCTCGTATCCTGAAGATCATGGTTTTCAAGTCAATAAGGGGGGTTGGGATAAGGGTAGTCCAATGGGGGGATATTTTTCACCCTGGGATAATCCAAAATTACCCAACAAGGTTAAAGGTGAGAACCTTAGCATGCGTTTAGGTAACGAAACAGCCGATTTTATTAAACAGCATAAGGATTCTACCTTTTTCGCCTTTCTTTCCTTTTATGCCGTACATGGACCAATTCAAACTACCGATCAAAAATGGCAAAAATATAGGGATAAAGCCCAGAATAGGGGGCTGGCAGAGAGTGGGTACAAAATGGAAAATGTTTTGCCTATTCGTATTGTACAGGACAATCCTATTTATGCCGGACTTGTAGAAAGTATGGACGATGCCGTCGGAGTAGTATTGGATGCAATTAAAAACGCCGGCTTGGAGGACAATACTATTGTTGTATTTACTTCGGATAATGGGGGAGTAGCTTCTGGCGACTCTTTTTCAACGAGTAATCTCCCTTTAAGGGGAGGAAAGGGATATCAATGGGAAGGTGGTATTCGGGAGCCTTACTTTATAAAAGTACCTTGGTTAAAAAATGGAGGTTCGCAAAGTGATTTTCCAGTTATTGGTACCGATTTTTATCCCACCATCTTGGATTTGGCCGATATCGACCTAAAACCGGAACAACATTTGGACGGTATAAGTCTGAGACCGTTGTTGGAAGGGGAACAATTGGTTGTAGATAGACCTTTGTTTTGGCATTATCCGCATTATGGCAATCAGGGAGGTGAACCCTCCTCTATAATTCGGAGAAAGGAATGGAAGCTAATACATTATTGGGAAGATGATAGGGAAGAGCTATATCATTTGCCCTCTGATACTGCAGAACAAAACAACGTTTTTTCGGAACACCCGGAGGTTGCCACGGCTCTTGGTGAAGAACTTAAAGCATGGCTTTCCGAGGTTGGGGCAAGATTTGCCGAGGAGGATCCTGAATACGATCAAAAATTGGCAAAGGAGCGAAAAGATATAATCAAAAGTGAATTGTGGCCAAGGTTGGAAAATGAACGGTTGAATGTTCTGTCCGAAGATTTTGAACCCAATGCCGATTGGTGGGGTAGCAAGGTAACCAAAGATTAGTTTTTGTAGATTGGTACGGTTTTTTCAAATGGGTTCGAGAGAAACCCTTCTAACAAAATTAGGACCATGGAATTTGTGTCCTAATCTTAGGCAATAAAGCCCTGTCCCTAGTTTTTGTCAAGAATGTATTTGGATTCTATCTTTTCCATAATCAAAATCTTGGAACTCAACTCCATTCTGTCTATTCCTTTGACCTCCAATAATACTTGGTAATATTTAGGGAGCACTCCAAATTTTTCCTTTAATCCCTCCTCCAATTCATTAAGTAATTTTGGAGATGTGAAATATTTTAAACTTTGCGAAGCCGCAGTATCCCATAGGCCTCCAAATAAAAATATATTGTTGTTGTTGGGTCCTGGGACCTTAGTAATTAATCCGTAATCCGTGTGATGTCCATTTGGGTCTCCGTAAGGGAGATACTCTATTTCTTTTCCTTCCAGATCTTCGCGATAAACAATACTTTGGTTTTGGCCATTGTAGAATAACTTGGGACTTTTTAAATAGTCCTTGAACATTCCAAAAGTTTTCATCATCCCTATAACCATAAAATTGTTGTCCGGCAGTTCTTTGGGATTAAAGCGCACCATATTCCGAATAGTAAAGTCACTTTGATTGTACGAGAATATTTCACTCAAATCTTTAATCCATAGTGCGCTGTTGTATATGAGTAGGCTATAACTCAAGGGCTCATATTTTATATTCGTTTGGGAGTGATCCAAGGTAAACTGGTCGTAGTCCTCCAATGAATTTATGAAGGGATCCCTAATTATTTTTTTTGTGCCTTTTGTGGTATCCTCTTCTTCGAATATAAAAAGGTCTCCTAGTACAACCATTAATGGTTTATGATCCGCCAATAAATCCGTCCAGAGACCGTCTTTGTTTATAGGATTGGTATTGTAGTTTGTGGGATAGAAGAAGGCATTATAGGCTAAGGAAAGTATTAATAGGAGGAATAATGTGATTCCAATTCTCCTATTTAAGAAATTGGAGTCCTTCTTTTTAACTAATTTCCTTTCAACAAATTTAACCTCGTAACTTCCCTTTGGTATCTGAACAATTATCTTATCGTGTTTTCCTTCAGTGGAATAGTATGTCCCCAGTTTTTTACGAAGGTTATATGCATATACCCTAACCAATGTACTCTGCGAGGGGTCAAAGTCGGTTTTTCCCAGAATTTCAGATGCTATTGTTGTTTCTTTTGGTATGTTTTTTTGTAAGGTACTGCTAACTAAATATTGTAGTAAGTTGGAATAGGTATTGGAGTTGCCAAAGGATTTACTAGCAATTATTTTAGCAATGATTTGGCTGTATTTATGATTATTTTTCATTTTAGATTGGCAATGGTTAAATATAATCAATAATTATTAACAGTTAATAAAACTGTTTATGAATGAATTAACAGTTAAATACTTATGTATATTTGGATTAGTCAGGTAAATAGGGATGAACTAAAATGACATGTACTTTTAGAAAGGAGTATGGATAGATTATTTGTTTTGACGAAAATGAACGTTTCAATCCATTTGCCACCAGAATTGTTTATTTGAAATTGCAATTGAGGATATTACATTGGGAAAAACAATTATGATATAAGTCCATGAAGTTTTATAGAATTTATGTAATTATAGGTATAACCGTCTTATTTAATAGCTGTGGTTGGAATGCACCAGCGGAAGTGGAATTGGCGCTACAACAAACACCGGATATAATAGATTTTAATTATCATGTAAAGCCAATCCTTTCAGATAAATGCTTTTCGTGTCATGGTCCGGATACGGATAATCAGAAGTCAGACTTAAGATTGGATAATGAAGAAAGTGCACTTTCTGCTCACGGCGACTCCAAAACTTTTGCAATTGTTCCAGGTAAGCCTGGTGCTAGTGATCTAATTAAACGTATTCTTTCTGATAATCTCTCTGAGAAAATGCCTCCGCCGGAATCTAATTTGTCTTTGAGCAATAAAGAAATTGCAATTTTGGCCAAATGGATAGAGCAGGGCGCGGAGTATAAACCTCATTGGTCTTTTATAAAGCCTAGTTCACCTGAACTGCCACGAATACAGGATTCGAACTGGGCGAAAAATGAATTGGATTATTTTGTTTTTGAGCGACTTGAAAAGGAAAAATTGGAACCTTCTATACGTGCTTCAAAAGAATCATTAATTCGTAGGTTGAGTTTTAATTTAACAGGACTTCCTCCAAGTCTGGTGGAGATGAATGCTTTTGTGGCCGATACATCGGCTGATGCGTATGAAAAATTGGTGGATAGGCTATTGTCTAGTCCGGCCTACGGAGAAAGAATGGCCGCTGATTGGATGGACGTTGCTAGATATGCGGATAGCGATGGTTATCTGGATGATAAACATAGGGATTTTAGTCCCTATCGGGATTGGGTAATAAAGTCGTTTAATGAAAATATGCCCTACGATGAATTTACTACCTTACAATTGGCTGGTGATCTTATACCCGAACCAACTAAGGAGAGTGTTTTGGCAACAGCTTTCAATAGACTCCATAAAAGGAATTCCGAGGCGGGAATTATTTTTGAAGAATACCGTGTTGAATATGTCGCCGATAGGGTGTTAAGCGTGGGGAAGGCCTTCATGGGACTTAGTATGGAATGCGCAAGGTGCCATGATCATAAATACGACCCCATAAGTCAGAAAAATTATTATGAAATGGCCGCATTTTTTAATAATACCAATGAATTCGGTTCTGCTGTCTACGGTCCTGCTCAGGTACCAGGACCATCGCTTCTTTTGACGGATAAAGAGGCTGATAAGGTTTTGGAATTTATTGACAATGATATTGTTAAAGCGGAAGACGATCTGAAATCCCTGCAAGTATCTGTTCCCGAGAATTTTCAAAATTGGTCGTCAAGCCCTTCAGCGATAAGGAAATCTGTAGAGAATGGGTATTCGGGTAGCCTGATCGCCTACTATCCTTTCGATTCGTTTTTGGAAAAAGGCAATAAGAAATATGTAAGTCCAAATAAGGTTGATAATTCTCAGGCTGCTGTGATTAATGAACCTATTTTTAAGAAAGGAGCCATGAACAATGGTGTTTTCTTAAACGACTTTACTTCGATAAGTTTGCCAGGGAAGATGGGTTGGTTTGATCAGACCGATCCGTTTACAATTTCACTCAGTGTTTATCCAGATACCCAATATGATGACGCTGCCCTGTTTTATCATTGTGAAGACTTGAGGTTGGGGTTAAAAGGGTACTCCATGTTCTTGGAAAACAACCAGCCAAAATTTATTATGGCTTTTTCTTGGCCAACAAATGCAATTCAAATTAAAGCCAAACAACAAATTCCGGAAAAGGAATGGACAAATATAGCTGTCACTTATGACGGTTTGGGGAAAGCTGGCGGGATACACATGTATTTAAATGGGAAAGAGATTCCAGTGGAAGTGGAAATAGACCACCTTTATAAATCTATATTGTTCCAGCCTAATTTGCATACCTATGGTTTTAATGGTTTTGGAATGGGTATTAGGAACCATATGAAGACCTTTATTAATGGCGGGATGGATGAACTTAAAATTCACAATGCTGAATTGTCGGCCTTGGAAGTAGCCTATAGTTTTGATGCCAGTATTCCTGACGAAATGTTTAAGAACCCTGCAACTTCTATAAATCTACCTATATTATTAGCCCATTATGAATTGAGGGAAAATGGCAATCTCAAGGATGTAAAGGAAAGCATAAGGGGGTTCAATAGGGAGAAGAACCAAGTTTTGGATACAATTCAGGAAATTATGGTCATGGGTGATTTGCCAAAACCACGGTCCACCTATCTTTTGGAGAGAGGTGCCTATGATGCCCGGGGAGAAGAAGTATTTCCAGGTGTACCCGAGGAGGTGCTTCCTTTTAGCGACACCCTACCTAGAAATAGATTGGGTCTAGCAATGTGGTTGTTCGATAAGGAAAATCCGGTTACAGCTAGGGTTTTTATGAACAGGTTATGGCAAATGCATTTTGGTTCTGGTCTAGTGTATTCCTCCGACGACTTTGGTAACCAGGGCGGTCTACCCTCACACCCGAAATTGTTGGATTGGCTGGCGGTTGAATTTATGGAATCTGGATGGGACGTAAAGGCAATGCACAAATTGATTGTGATGTCTGCCACTTACCAGCAAAGTTCCATGTTAACCCCTAAGCTTGAAGAAAGGGATAAAGAAAATATATTGCTGGCCAGGGGTCCTAGTTTTCGCATGACGGCTGAAATGATTAGGGACAATGCGCTAGCCATCAGCGGTCTTTTGTATTCAAAGATCGGAGGTCCTAGTGTCTATCCGTATCAACCTGAAGGACTTTGGGATGAGATAAGCAATAAGCCTTGGCGCTATAAATATTTGCAGGAACCGGGTGAAGGTCTTTACAGGAGGAGTTTATATACCATTTGGAAAAGGACATCGGGTCCACCATCCATGCTGATTTTTGATGTGGGGGAAAGAGGGGTCTGTACGGTAAAGCGGAGACAGACCAGTACTCCACTGCAGGCCTTAGTGCTCCTTAACGACCCCCAATTTTTGGAGGCCTCTAGAGTAGTTGCCGAAAACTTGATATCGGATTATGGCGGGGATGTGGATCTTCAATTGCAAAAGGCATTTGTGTTATGTACCGGTAGAAATCCCAATAAAACCGAATTAGGAGTTTTAAGTGAATTCCATAAGCAGGAGTTGGAGCGATTTTCCAAGACTACCGAGGATGCCTTAGCTTATGTAAGTATAGGAAGTTCCGAGGTAAAACATAATACTGATCCCGTTAAGTTGGCTGCTTTGGCAACAGTTGTAAATGGGGTGATGAATACTTTTGAAGGATATACTATAAGATAAAAGGGATATGGAAGATTTTAAAAAACACATGGAGTTTATGGAAACCCGCAGGGGATTTTTAAAGAAATCGGCCTTGGGATTTGGATCCATAGCCTTGAGTAGTTTATTAGGACCTTCATCCTTGTATGGTAGTGATATGCTGGCCAGCGCACCACGGAATAAATCGGGAGGTGTATTGGGGACTACCCATTTTCCGGCTAAAGCTAAAAGGGTAATCTATCTTTTTCAAAGTGGAGGGCCATCACAATTGGAAACCTTTGATTATAAGCCGGAATTGATAAAATGGCACGGAAAGGAAATACCCCCATCGGTTCAGGGAACCCAACGAAATTCTGGGATGGTATCCAGTCAATCTACTTTTCCTTTGGTCAAATCTATTTACGATTTTAAACAATATGGACAATCGGGTGCTTGGGTAAGTGAAATCTTTCCACATACGGCCAAGGTGGTGGATGATCTCTGCATTATTAACTCCATGCGTACCGATGCCATTAATCATGAGCCAGCCGTAATGTTCTTGCAGACAGGTAGTCAACAAAGCGGCAGGCCATCCATTGGTTCCTGGCTTAGTTATGGATTGGCAAGTGATAATAAAAACCTACCAAATTTTGTAGTCCTATTGTCTAAGGGGGGAGGGGCGCAACCCCTAAGTTCAGCTGCTTGGGGCAACGGATTTTTGCCATCTCATCACCAGGGTGTGCAATTTAGGTCAGGCAAGGATCCTGTGCTTTACTTGAACAATCCCCACGGGGTCCATGATGAAGATCGTAGGAGGGCGTTGGATTATATTTCTCAGCTAAACAGTCATCAATATGATATTTGGCAGGATACAGAGATACAATCCAAAATAAATCAATATGAAATGGCCTACAAGATGCAAAACTCTGTGCCCGAAGCCGTGGATACCAAAGAGGAGCCGGACCATATTTATAAATTATATGGGGAAGATGCCAGAATACCTGGAACTTACGCTGCTAATTGTTTACAGGCAAGACGATTGGCGGAAAGGGATGTAAAATTTATACAGTTGTACCATATGGGCTGGGATCAACATGGTGGACTCCCAGGCGGTATAAAGAAGCAAGCACTTGGAACAGACCAAGCCACCGCAGGTTTGATCAAAGATCTTAAACAGCGAGGTTTGTTGGAAGATACCCTAGTAGTTTGGGGAGGTGAATTTGGACGCACCAGTTTTTCTCAAGGTAGGTTAACGGCTGATAACTATGGTAGGGACCATCATCCGGGCTGTTTCACTATGTGGATGGCAGGGGCAGGGGTAAAGGCGGGCATGGTATACGGCAAGACAGATGAATTTAGTTATAACGTAATAGAAAATGAAGTGCATGTACACGATTTTCAAGCGACCTTGCTTCATCTTCTGGGCATTGATCATGAAAGATTAACCTTTAAACATCAGGGCAGACGGTATAGATTAACTGACGTTCATGGCCATGTCGTGAAAGACATTCTTTCATAAAGTTTAGCAATATGATTTCAGGAAGAAAATTTGTTAGTGCAACATTTAGGGGTAATACTTTTTTGGTGGCTTCTATTCCCTATTAACCAAACTATCCCATTTGTTATTACTATTGGCGATTTGGACTCATGGCTTCCGAAGACGCTTATTTTACCTTGAATTAATCAAAAAAAAACCCAACCCATTTTAATAGGTTGGATTTCTTAATTTATTGGAACAAATACAAAAGACTTTAAACCCTTGGTAAGTCTCCCTCTCCTTTTAATGGTAAATAGGACGTTCCCATCAGATAGGTGTCTACATGGTAAGCAGCTTGTCTACCTTCGGAAATAGCCCAAACTATTAAGGATTGTCCTCTTCTTTGGTCCCCAGCAACAAATACACCAGGTACATTGGTCTTATAATCCGCCTCACTAGCTTTAATATTGGTACGTGCGTCCGCTTCAAGGCCCAATTGCTCAGCAATAGTCATTTCGGATCCTGTGAAACCCATTGCCAATAGCGCCAATTCACATTTCCATTCCTTTTCAGTATTCGGAACTTCCTTAAGCGTAGGTCGTTTTCCAGGAACAGAAATCCACTCTACTTCAGCAGTAATAAGTCCTTTCAAATTCCCATTTTTATCACCGACAAATTTCTTAGTGGAAATGCTAAAGAATCTTTCAACACCTTCTTTGTGCGATGAACTTGTTCTTAAGCGCATGGGCCAAAATGGCCAAGGTTGATCATCAGGCCGCCCTACAGGTGGTTTTCCTAAAATTTCGAAATTGGTTACAGAAGTGGCTCCGTGCCTGATGGAAGTTCCAATACAGTCGGATCCGGTGTCTCCACCACCGATAACCACAACATTTTTGTTTGTGGCTTTAATTTCTTCGCCTAGATCTTTAATGCCATCTACACGCTTATTATTCTGTTTTAAGAAATCCATGGCTTGTACCACTCCTTTAAGGTCCGCCCCTTCTATTGGCAATCCTCTTCTTACGGTAGCTCCTCCGCTAAGGACAATGGCATCAAATTGATCATTAAGTTCAGTGGCTGAAATATCCACACCTACATTAACCCCGGTCTTAATTATAATACCTTCGTCGACCAATATTTTCACCCTTCTATCAATGATGGTTTTTTCCATCTTAAAATCAGGAATACCATATCGCAGAAGACCGCCAACTTTTTCATCCCTTTCGTAAAGTGTAACAAGATGACCAGCTCTATTTAGTTGTTGGGCTGCTGCCAGGCCGGCAGGTCCTGATCCAATAACGGCAACTGTTTTGCCGGTTCTGGTGGTAGGTGGTTTTGCCACGACCCATCCTTTTTTGAAGGCAGTTTCAACAATATTTTTCTCAATATTCTCTATTGTTACGGGGTCTTCATTAATACCTAAAACACATGCTTCTTCACAAGGGGCGGGACATAGTCTTCCAGTGAATTCCGGGAAGTTGTTGGTGGAGTGCAATATTTCTGCTGCCTTGTCCCATTTTCCAAGGTATACCGCATCGTTGAAATCGGGAATTAGATTTCCCAATGGACATCCACTATGACAAAACGGAATACCACAGTCCATACATCTGGCACCTTGGTCCTTTAGCTCCTTTTCCTTCATTGGAAGTGTAAATTCCTTATAGTTCTTTACCCTTTCATCTACCGGAGCGTACTCTTCTACTTTTCTATCGAATTCCAAAAATCCTGTTATCTTTCCCATATTTCGATTATATCGTTTCTAATTTTTCTTTTTCCAAACGTATCAATGCCTGCTTGTATTCCTCAGGGAAAATCTTGATAAATTTTGGCAAATAGTCTTCCCAATTCTCCAATATCCTTTGGGCAATTGGACTAAGTGTGGCATTATAGTGGTTTTCTATAAGGCCTTTTAGTTCTGCAATATCATTATCATCCTCTACCTTTAAAAGATTTAAGGATACTGAATTACAGTTTTTTCTGAAGGTATCCTTCTCATCAAAGATGTAAGCAATACCCCCACTCATTCCAGCTCCAAAGTTTCTTCCTACTTCACCAAGGATAATGGCGATACCACCAGTCATGTACTCACAACCATGATCTCCAATGCCTTCTACAACAGCCTTTGCTCCGGAATTTCTTACGCAGAAACGTTCACCGGCTTTTCCGTTTATATAGGCCTCACCTGAAGTTGCGCCATATAAGGTAACGTTTCCTGTTATTACGTTGTCCTCTGGTTTTAAGGTGGACTTATAAGGTACTTTTATTATTAATTTTGCTCCGGATAAGCCCTTGCCTAAATAATCGTTGGTATTTCCATTGACGATCATGGTAAGGCCTTTTGTTGCAAATGCCCCAAAACTTTGTCCGGCAGAACCTGTGAAATTTAGTTTCAAGGTATTTTCAGGTAATCCTTCTGCTCCGTAAATTTTAGAAATTTCGTTACTAGTAATAGCTCCAACGGCTCTATCTGTATTATGTATTGGGAAATCCAATGAAATTTTTTCTTTTCTGAACAAGGCCGGATGCGCCTTTTCTATAATTTCAAATTCAATGGATTTATCAATATCGTGCTGTTGTTTTTGAGTATTGTAGAATTTCGTCCCCTTTGGGACATCTACCTGATATAAAATTGGTGTAAGGTCTATCCCTGCGGCCTTGTAATGTTCCAAAGCTTTTTTACGATCCAATTTTTGAACCTGTCCAACCATTTCCACAATGGTCCTAAAACCTAATTGTGCCATTATTTCCCGAAGTTCCTGGGCAACAAAGTACATATAGTTGACAACGTGCTCTGGCTTGCCTTCAAACTTCTTGCGCAATTCAGGGTTTTGTGTTGCAATACCTACTGGGCAAGTATTCAAATGACAAACACGCATCATAATACATCCCGATGCTACCAATGGCGCTGTAGCAAAACCAAATTCTTCAGCACCTAATAAACAAGCTATGGCTACATCCCTACCTGTTTTTAACTGACCGTCACATTCTAAAACTACCCTATTCCTAAGGTCGTTCATCACCAAAGTTTGTTGTGCTTCCGCAATTCCCAATTCCCATGGAAGTCCAGCATGTTTTAATGAGGTTAATGGTGATGCTCCTGTACCGCCATCGTGACCTGAGATCAAAATAACATCTGCCTTTGCTTTGGAAACACCGGCTGCTACGGTACCAACACCTACTTCAGAGACCAATTTTACATTGATTCTTGCCTTGCGGTTCGCAGATTTTAAATCGAATATCAATTGTGATAAATCCTCAATTGAATATATATCATGATGTGGTGGTGGAGAAATTAGCCCCACATATGGGGTTGAATTTCTGGTTTTGGCAATGGACGGATTTACCTTCGGTCCAGGTAATTGTCCACCTTCACCAGGTTTTGCACCTTGTGCCATTTTAATCTGAATTTCCTTGGCATTGGTCAAATAATTGGAGGTTACCCCAAATCTACCGGAAGCAACTTGCTTTATGGCACTGTTTCTCCAGTCACCAGTCTGGTTCTTGTAAAAACGATCGGCATCCTCACCACCTTCGCCAGAATTACTTTTCCCGCCAATCCTATTCATGGCTATGGCCAAATTTTCATGCGCTTCCTTACTGATGGAGCCATAGGACATGGCCCCAGTTTTAAAGCGTTTAACTATTTCTGTCCATGGTTCAACCTCATCTAATGGAATAGGGTCGTAATTGGAGAATTCGAACAAACCGCGAATGGTCATCAAATCCTTGGTTTGCTCATTTACCATTTGGGCAAATTCCTTATAGGATTCTGGTTCGTTGTTTCGAACTGACTTTTGAAGCATGGCAATACTTAAAGGATTGAAGAGGTGTTTTTCACCATCCCTTCTCCAACGATATTGTCCACCTATTTCCAAATCCAAATTTGCGGCAATTTCTTTATCCATGTAAGCTCTACCATGCCGTTTGGCTATTTCCTTTTCTATTTCATAAAGCCCAATACCCTGTATCCTAGTTGGAGTGTTAGGGAAATATTTGTCTACTACTTTGGTATTGATTCCAATACATTCGAATAATTGGGAGCCTCGGTACGAGTTGAGGGTAGAAATGCCTATTTTATTCATTACCTTGAGAACACCCTTGCCAACTGCTTTATTGTAGTTGTTGATGGCTTCTTCAAAAGTATATTCGGTAATATCGTGTTCCTTAATCTGCTCGGCTATTATTTCGTTTACCAAATAAGGGTTTATTGCACTGGCCCCGAAACCAAATAATAAGGCAAAATGATGTACTTCCCTTGGCTCGGCAGATTCAATAATAACACTTAATTTGGAACGTTTTCCCAATCGTTGTAACCCGCTGTTAACAAATGAGCAGGCCAAAACTGCAGGAATGGGAGCTTTTTCCTTACTTACATTTCTATCCGATAATATAATAATATTGGCACCGTCATCAATGGCTTGTTCTGCTTGGTTTAATATTGATTCCAATGCATCCTCAAGACCGTTATGTCCTTTTTCAATATCATAAAGCATGGAAATGGAAACCACCTTGTAGTCCGGGCTGGAATCATAATTTTTTATCTTATCCAAATCCTCCTTGGATATTACGGGATTTTGAATTTTCAATTTTCTACAATGAAGCTCGGAAAATTCAAAAATATTTTGATCGCTACCAAGGGTTAGGCTGATATCCGTTATAAGTTCCTCGCGGATACCATCCAAGGGTGGATTGGTAACCTGTGCGAACAATTGCTTAAAGTAATTGTAAATTAATTGCGGCCGTTCAGACAATACGGCTATTGGGGTATCGGATCCCATAGATCCAAGAGGCTCCTTTGCCGTTTTTCCCATTGGAAGTATAATAGTATTTATATCTTCCAGCGTATATCCAAATATTGCCTTTCTTTTTTGTACGGTAGCTTCATTTAAGAAAAGCGGGCAGTCATTATAAGGGATGTCCTTAAGGTGGACCAAATTTTTGTCCAGCCATTTTTTATAGGGATATTTTAGCGCAATTTTTTCCTTTATTTCCTCATCGTTGATAATGCGGCCCTCTTCCATGTTTACCAAGAACATTTTTCCTGGTTCCAATCGTCCATGCAGTTCAATATTTTCCGGTTCAAGATCTACAACCCCAACTTCTGAGGACATAATAACATAACCGTCCTTGGTAACAGAATATCTAGACGGACGTAAACCGTTTCTATCCAATACGGCCCCAATGTAATTGCCGTCAGTAAAAGGAATTGAAGCGGGTCCATCCCATGGTTCCATTAAACAGGAGTGATATTCATAGAAGGCCTTTTTGGCTTCGGACATTTCATTGTTCTTTTCCCAGGCTTCAGGAACCAAAATCATCATTACCTCTGGTAGTGACCTTCCTGTCATTAACAATAGCTCCACTACCATGTCCATGGTGGCGGAATCCGACTTTCCTGGCAATATGACCGGAACAATATTTTTTATTTCATCTCCAAACCAATCACTTTTCATCAACTCTTCCCTGGAGAGCATTCTTGTAACGTTGCCTCTAAGAGTGTTTATCTCCCCATTGTGGCACATATAACGGAATGGCTGCGCCAAATCCCAGGTAGGGAAAGTGTTGGTTGAAAATCTTTGATGCACCAAAGCCAAACGGGTTACTACCCTTGGATCCATAAGATCTTTATAGTACAAACTTATGTCTTCCGGCATAAGGAGCCCTTTGAAGATGATAATTTTGGTTGAAAGACTGGGAACATAGAAAAATTTGCTTTCTGATAATTTAGAAGCGTTGATGGTATGTTCGGAAACCTTCCTGGCTATGAACAATTTTAAATTAAAGTGGAAGAAATCCTGTTCGTCATTTTCGCGTGCAACAAATATTTGTTTCACGAATGGTTCGGTTTCCGCTGCTATTCTTCCGGGAATTGATTTGTTGACAGGTACATCTCTCCATCCCAACAATTTTAATCCTTGTTTTTCAATATTGGATTCAAAAACCTCTATACAGTATTCCCTTTGATTCTCCTTTTGTGGTAAAAATACGTTTCCTACGGCGTAACTGCCCGGCTCTGGAAGCTTAAAGCTACATACGTCCTGAAAAAAATCATGAGGAATGTCTATTAAAATTCCTGCGCCATCACCAGTTTTCCCATCGGAACTTACCGCACCCCTATGCTCTAGTTTCTCTAATATTTCCAGTGCCTTATGAATAATGTCATTCGACCTTTTTCCTTTAAGACTACAAATAAATCCTGCTCCACAGTTGTCATGTTCAAATTCCGGTAGGTATAATCCTTGTTTTCTCAGCTTCATAAATTATCATATTTGTTCAAAAATATCAAAATAATTGCATTTAATGCAGTGGTATGCCAAATAGTGTATAAGAAATCCAACGTTTATAATTCAACGTTAAAAAAAATGCATATTCTGATATTTGAGCCTATAAAATTGGGATTTCCTCAATATTAGCGTTTGAATATTGGTGTTTTTCCTATTAATAGGGGGTTAATAATGTAAATTAGGTTTTTGTTGGTTGCACCCCAGCTTTAGTACAGGGGTTGTCGTGTAAAAATATTAATTAATTTAATAAATACCCTAAAAAAATAGAGGGTACTCATGTTATTTTTTCAAAATACTTCTTGAAATTACGATTTTTTGTATTTCTGAAGTGCCTTCGTAAATCTGTGTAATCTTGGCATCCCGCATCATTCTTTCCACGTGGTAGTCCTTTACAAAGCCATTGCCCCCATGAATTTGCACCGCTTCTATAGTGGTATCCATAGCTACCTGGGAAGCATAAAGTTTTGCCATTGCACTTGAAAGGTCATAATTATTGCCTTGGTCCTTGTCCCAGGCTGCCTTATAGACCAAATGTCTGGCGGCTTCGATTTGTACGTGCATATCGGCAAGTTTAAAGGCGATGGCCTGGTGATTGCTGATCTCGGTACCAAAGGCTTTTCGCTCTTTGGAATATTTAAGGGCCAGTTCATAAGCGCCTGCTGCAATACCCAAGGCTTGGGCGGCAATTCCTATTCTGCCCCCTGCAAGTGTTTTCATGGCAAATCTAAAACCAAATCCATCTTCGCCAATTCTATTTTTTTTAGTGACCTTAACATCGTTAAAGATTAAGGAATGGGTGTCACTTCCCCTTATTCCCAGCTTGTTTTCCTTGGGGCCTATTTCAAAGCCAGGTGTTCCTTTTTCTACTATTAGTGCATTTATCCCTTTATGGCCTTTTGAAATGTCCGTTTGGGCAATTACCAAATAAATTTCAGCGGAATTTCCATTGGTAATCCAGTTCTTGGTTCCGTTTAAGATGTAATGATCGCCTTTGTCCAGTGCAGTTGTTTTTTGGGAAGTGGCATCGCTGCCCGCTTCCGGTTCGGAAAGGCAAAATGCCCCTATACATTGTCCAGTGGATAATCGGCTTAAATATTTTTCTTTTTGTTCTTCACTGCCAAAAGTTTCCAGTCCCCAGCACACTAAGGAATTGTTGACAGATACAATTACAGAAGCTGAGGCATCAATTTTAGAAAGTTCTTCCATAACAAGTACATATGAAATGGTGTCCAAACCACTCCCACCATATTTAGGGTCTACCATCATTCCCAAGAAACCTAATTCCGCCATTTGTTTTACCTGTTCGCCAGGGAATTTTTGGGCATCGTCTCTTTCAATGACCCCGGGAAGTAATTCGTTTTGAGCAAAATCCCTTGCCGCCTGTTGTATCATTATCTGTTCTTCCGAAAGCGTAAAATCCATGTGTTTAAAAAAAATAGTGAGAATATTACAAATATACGAGTATACAATGGAATAATAATGGAGAATAAAAACATTAAAACCTAATCTATATTTTTATATTTGTTCGATCGAATACTTTTTTATCTGTAAAAGAACTTAACAATTATGAGACAACATTAGCTAGCCAGGTGAAATATACCCGAGGATTTGAAAAATCCCAATTAATAGCGAGTGGAATTCAATAGTTTAATGTTAATGTGCAATGAAAGAGTTATTAAAAATTTATGAAAATAAACCCCCTGAAATTGTTTTTAACTGGAAGGACCCAGAGACTGAAGCAGAAGGGTGGACAGTTATTAATTCCCTTCGTGGTGGGGCTGCTGGTGGCGGTACTAGAATGAGGGAAGGACTGGATATGAACGAGGTCCTGTCTTTGGCAAAAACAATGGAAGTGAAATTTACCGTTTCAGGACCTCCGATAGGAGGGGCAAAATCCGGTATTAATTTTGACCCCAACGACCCTAGGAAAATGGGGGTGCTAAAAAGATGGTACCATGCAGTGGCACCTTTGTTGAAAAGTTATTATGGTACTGGTGGGGATTTAAATATTGATGAGATTCATGAGGTAATTCCGATAACTGAAGATGCTGGGGTATGGCACCCTCAAGAAGGTGTTTTTAATGGCCATTTTAAGCCAACGGAAGCTGATAAAATAAATAGGATCGGCCAGCTGCGTTTAGGGGTGATAAAAGTTTTGGAGAGTGATCAATATTCGCCTCAAGTGTCACGTAAGTTCACGGTAGCAGATATGATTACCGGTTTTGGAGTTGCTGAAGCCGTAAAGCATTTTTATGACATCCACGGAAGTCAGGTTAAGGGTAAAAGGACTATTGTGCAGGGATTTGGTAATGTAGGTTCCGCGGCGGCCTTTTATTTGTCCCGAATGGGGGCGAAAGTGGTCGGGATTATTGATAGGGCCGGTGGTGTGATTAATGAGGAAGGTTTTTCAACTGAAGAAATAAGGTCGTTTTTTTTAAATAAAAAAGGGAATACCCTTTTTGCGGATGATATTATTCCGTTTGCGGAGATCAATGAAAGAATTTGGAATTTACCGGCCGAGATTTTTGTGCCCTGTGCCGCTTCCAGGTTGGTGACCAAGGAACAGATCTCACAAATGATCAAAAGTGGTCTGGAGGTGATAAGTTGTGGTGCAAATGTGCCCTTTGCAGATAAGGAAATATTTTTTGGTCCGATCATGGAATATACTGACGAGCGGGTTAGTTTAATTCCCGATTTTATTTCCAATTGTGGTATGGCCAGAGTTTTTGCCTATTTTATGGAAGGAAGGGTAGCCATGGATGACGAACTTATTTTTAATGATACATCGAATACCATTAGAAGCGCAATTTTAAATATATTTAACCAGAATAACACAAAAGTCAATCTCAGTAAAACCGGATTTGAGATTGCATTGAATCAATTAATTTAAATTTAACCAATAATAGCATGGAGACCATTATTATTATTTTATTCGTTGCCGGTTACTTGGCAATAACATTGGAGCACAACCTTAAAATAGATAAATTAATTCCTGCTTTGGCTATGATGGCGCTTTTATGGGCGGTTATAGCCTTGGCACATATGCCTGTTTTTGAGGTTAACGCCGAGCTCAGGGAGTTGGAGCCCACGCATATAGATGAGATTTTGCTACATCATCTCGGCAAGACTGCTGAAATATTGGTCTTCCTTCTGGGGGCTATGACCATAGTGGAGATAATAGATTATTTTGATGGTTTTGCCACAATTAAAGGTTTTATTAAAACGAAGAGTAAAAGGAAATTACTTTGGTTGTTCTCCATACTGGCCTTTATATTGTCTGCTATTATAGATAATCTTACTGCCACAATTGTATTGATAACAATACTGCAGAAGGTGGTTAACGATAGGGAAACCAGACTTTGGTTTGCCGGTATGATAATTATAGCCGCCAATGCCGGGGGAGCTTGGTCTCCAATTGGTGATGTTACCACTACCATGTTGTGGATAGCCAATAAGGTCTCTGCCGCGCAATTAATAGAACATGTACTCGTGCCTTCAATTATATGTATGGTTGTACCAACTTTTATAGCCAGCAGGTATAAGGCGTTTTCAGGAAATATCGAAACTGATCTGGAGGAAGTAGAGCCAACAAAATCCAAGTACGGGGCTACTATGCTTTATTTGGGATTGGGCGCCATCATTTTTGTTCCCTTTTTTAAGACAATAACACATTTGCCTCCATATGTGGGAATGATGCTTTCCTTGGCGCTTGTGGCTACATTTGCTGAAATATATAGTAGTTCCAAATTTAGTATTTCCAATATCGATGGTGAAAGTGATGCAGAATCGCATCACAGTCCGGTTCATAAGTCGCTTTCCAAAATTGAGTTGCCTAGTATTCTTTTCTTTTTAGGTATTTTAATGGCAGTAGCAGCTTTGGAGTCATTGGGTATGCTGTTCCATTTTGCTGGTACATTGGATGAGGTAATGCCCATGCTGGGAACCGAGTCTGGCGGAGAATTGGTGTCGGATTTGGTAGTCATATTCCTTGGTGTTGGTTCAGCTGTGATAGATAATGTGCCGCTGGTAGCGGCCAGTATTGGAATGTTCTCTGTAGGAATGGATGATCCTGTTTGGCATTTTATAGCTTATTCAGCAGGAACAGGAGGAAGTATGTTAATAATTGGTTCAGCGGCAGGTGTTGTTGCCATGGGCATGGAAAAAATAGACTTCTTCTGGTATTTGAAGAAAATAGCATGGTTGGCTTTCCTAGGATTTGCTGCTGGTGCCATTGTATTTATATTAATTAGAAATTTAGTGTTAAACGCATAATTTAATCGATAAAAGACCGTTATTAAGGCAACTTAAATAAATAAAATATATGTTATTGATACAAGACCTTGCTCAAGAGGCAGGATTAGAGGGAGTTGTGTCTGAGGAAAAGACACTTTCTGTTATAGATTTAATAGTAAATGGCGGTACAGGGAGTATCTTGATTATAAGTGTTTTGTTTGTAATGCTTTTTGTGGCCCTGTATATTTATTTTGAACGCATTTTTGCCATCAAAGCCGCGTCAAAAATAGATAGCAATTTTATGAACCAGATACGGGACCATGTTACCAATGGTAAATTGGAAGCGGCAAAAATATTGTGTGCGCAAACAGATTCGCCAGTGGCAAGGTTAACGGAAAAGGGAATATCCAGAATAGGAAAACCCTTGGACGATATTAATACAGCTATTGAAAATGCTGGTACCCTTGAAGTTTATAAATTGGAAAAGAATGTTAGTGTTCTGGCTACTGTGGCGGGAGCAGCACCAATGATCGGATTTTTAGGAACCGTAATTGGTATGATTTTGGCATTCCATCAAATGGCATCCAGTGGAGGGCAAGCAGAAATGGGTTCCTTGGCCTCAGGTATTTATACGGCCATGACCACGACTGTAGCTGGGCTTATCGTTGGTATTATTGCATATATAGGCTATAATCATTTGGTGAACAGAACGGATAAGGTGGTTCATAAAATGGAAGCGAATGCGGTAGAATTTTTAGATTTATTGAACGAACCTCTTTAGAACATAACAAATGAAACTAAAAGGTAGAAATAAAGTTAGTCCAGATTTTAGCATGTCCTCTATGACGGACATAGTATTCTTATTGCTTATTTTCTTTATGCTGACTGCCAATTCGCCCAATGCGTTGGATCTGTTGTTGCCTAAGGCAAAAGGTAAATCTACCAATACCCAAAATGTATCGGTAAGCATTAATAAGAATTTGGAATATTTTGTAAACAGCGAGAAGATTAACGGACAATATATAGAAATTGAATTAAAAAAGGCACTAAAAGGACAAGAGAAGCCTACTATTATTCTTAGGGCAGAAGAGAGCGTTGCCATAAAAGAGGCAGTAAACGTTATGGATATTGCCAATAGAAATAATTATAAGGTTATTTTGGCGGTGCGACCAAATTAATGTCATTACTTAACACGAGACACGAGAAAAAATCTTTTACACTTACCACAATTCTGCTAAGTGTGCTATTGCTATTGCTTTTTTATATTGGACTCACTTATTTAGATCCTCCAATAGAAAATGGCATTTCTGTCAATTTTGGTACCACCGATTTTGGTAGCGGTAGGGTACAACCTAAAGAAAAAATTAAATCCGAACCCCTTAACACCCCTATCAAAGAGCCAAAGGTTCAAGAGGAGAAGGTAGAAGATGTGGTAGAAGAGGTGCCTGAGGAAAAGGTAGCCAAGGAGAAACCTGCAGAAAAATTACTTACCCAGGAAAGTGAGGAATCCATAAAAATAAAGCAACAACAGGAAGTCAAACGCAAGGCTGAAGAGGCCGTTAAAAAGGCTCAGGCCGAAGCGGAACGGGTTGCTCGCGAGAAGAAGGAAGCTGAAGAAAAGGTTCGTAAGGAACAACAGGCAAAAAAGAATAAGCTCGATGAGTTGATCGGGGGTATTAATAAGTCCGAAGGAACAGCTTCTGGTGGCGAGGGCGATGATAATAAGGCTGGGGATAAGGGGCGGCCCGACGGAGACCCCTATGCAACCAGTTATTATGGTAGTCCTGGATCGGGTAGTGGTACTGGAGGTTACGGGCTCAATGGCCGATCCCTGGTGAATAAAGGTAAGATACAACAGGAATGTAATGAGGAGGGAAGGGTCGTTGTAAAAATCATAGTGGACCGAAATGGAAAGGTGGTTAGTGCTGAACCTGGGCAAAAAGGATCTACCAATACGCATCCCTGCCTAATGGCACCCGCAAAGAAAACGGCTTTTATGCACCAATGGAATTTGGATTCCAATGCTCCTAGCCAACAAGTTGGTTTTGTAGTAGTGAATTTTAAATTGGGCGAATAAAGCCTTCCTTCATTATCCAGAATCTATTTCCCTATATAAATTTTAAGTTTTCATTTGCTATTAAAGTGCATTGATGGTATTGTTGCAGCACTTTGTTCTAACTTCAACAGACAATAATAAATGACCTATCAGGAAACTTTGGAATGGATGTTCGCGCAACTGCCCATGTACCAACAAAAAGGAATTTCTGCATTTAAGGGTAAATTGGATAATATACTTACGCTTTCGGCCTATTTGGGCCATCCTGAACGAAAATTTAAAAGTATACATGTCGCGGGCACTAATGGTAAAGGTTCCAGTAGCCATATGCTGGCTTCTATTTTACAGGAAGCTGGGTATAAGGTAGGATTATATACCTCACCCCATTTAAAGGATTTTAGGGAGCGGATCAGAATTAACGGCAAGCCTGTAAGTAAAAAATTTGTTGTCGAGTTTATCAGGGATAATAAACTATTTCTGGAGGCACATGACCTTTCTTTTTTTGAAATGAGCGTGGGAATGGCTTTCCAGTATTTTGAAGAGAAGAAGATAGATATTGCCATTGTTGAAGTGGGGCTTGGTGGGCGTTTGGATTCAACCAATATAATTACTCCCGAAGTCTCGTTGATTACAAATATCGGCTACGACCATGTAGAAATGTTGGGCGACACTATTGCAAAAATAGCATACGAAAAGGCGGGAATCATTAAGCCTGGTGTGCCTGTGGTAATAAGTGAGCTTCAAGAAGAGACAGCGGTTGTTTTTAATACGGTTGCCACCGAAAGAAAGGCGAAAATAATTTTTGCTGGGGAAGTAATCCCTGGAAACTATAAAACCTCTTTATTGGGGAGTTACCAGGTCAAAAATGTTAAGGGAGTTGTGGCTAGTATTAAGGAGTTAAAAGGTTTTAATGTTAGTGAAAAACATATTTCCGATGGCTTAATGAAGGTTTCAGAAAATACGGGATTGTTGGGTAGATGGCAATTTCTTGGCAAGAATCCAACAGTTGTTTGTGATACGGCCCACAATACAGAAGGGTTGACCATTGTGGTGGATCAAATTAAGCAACAGGAATTTACGGACCTACACCTGGTAGTCGGATTTGTTAAGGATAAGAATTTGGAACAGATTTTACCCCTTTTTCCTAAAGAGGCCCATTATTATTTTTGCAAGCCCAATATTCAAAGAGGTTTGGATGAGGTAGTGCTTAAAACCCGGGCAATGGAATACGGTTTGAAGGGAGAGGCTTATCCCTCTGTAAACGAAGCGCTTAAATCTGCATTAAGGGTTGCTGTAAAAACTGATTTTGTGTTTGTTGGAGGCAGTACTTTCGTTGTGGCCGAAATTGTATAAATTTTTCTATTTTTTCCTTTGGGAAAATTAAAAACTATTCTATATTTGCACCCGCCTACCGTTAGGCAGGCTTGCTTCTGGAGAAATCAAGATGCGATTTTAAATACTGATTAATAGGGCTCTTAGCTCAGCTGGTTCAGAGCACCTGCCTTACAAGCAGGGGGTCACTGGTTCGAACCCAGTAGGGCCCACGGTAACAAAGACAAGGCTTCCAAGAAATTGGGAGCCTTTTTTGGTTTTACAAATTACATCTTTACGCTCACTTTACGCTCACTTTTACTTTTAACAAAACTTTAATATATTTTGAACCCAAATGACCTCATTTGAGTTCATTTGTAGTACTTAGTCTGAGTATTTGGACCTCCGACATGTTCGCGACGGATGGAGTCTAATTTTATTAACCCTTACATTTTTAGCATCGATCTGAATTTTGAATATTATTTACTTGTGTTAATTCCTACATTTATTGTATCTTTTTGGGAGTTAAATGTAAGTGAAGTCATTTTTAAAGATTATCCTAGTGATTTATAGATATTGGATACGTTGAGTAGTTTGTATCCTTTTCTAATTGGAACAATACATTTTAATGAATAAATTCATTTAGCTAGTTCGCCCAATCAACTTTTCCTGCAAGAATTCCATGCAGGAATTGCATAGGTTTTTGAGTACGATAAGTAGTTCGTACGATTTTTATCTGTAAAAGTTATTCAAGACTAATCGGTCGTCATTTATAAACCATCTTCAAAGTCTAAAGGTTCATCTGAATTTTTGGGTTATTTTGAGATATTGTAATTGGAATGCAGATGAAGTTTGGTACCAGCCATTTTCCGAATTACCGCCAGCTCGATCAAATGGATTGTGGTCCCGCATGTCTAAAAATCATCACCAAACATTACGGAAAGGATTATAATTTGGAGTATCTAAGACAAATTTCCAACCTTAGAAGGGGAGGTGCATCGCTAGCAGGACTTTCAGAGGCTTTGGAAACCATCGGGATCGACGCCATAGGAATACGATCTGATATCGAGGAATTGGTGAATGACGTTCCATTGCCAGCTATTGCACATTGGGAGAACAATCATTTTCTCGTGGTCTACAAGGCAACTAAGGGGTATGTATATGTTTCAGATCCCGCAATTGGGATAGCAAAATATGGTCATAAGGAATTTATTCAGAAATGGGCATCCCCGGACAATGAAAAAGGCATTCTTTTACTAGTGGAACCCAACCACAGTTTTACCAACATCCCAGGAGAGGATACCTCTCACACGGGGTTAGGCTTCCTGATTAAATATTTAATGCCATTTAAGGTTTATATTGGCCAATTGTGCCTTGGACTTTTACTTGCCACCACAATTCAATTGCTTCTTCCATTCTTGACACAGAGCCTTGTGGATTATGGAATTGATTTTGAAAATATTGGTTTTATCCACCTTGTTGTAATCGCCCAGATTTTTCTTTTTTTGACTCGTTTGGCCTCCGAGATTATTAGAGACTGGCTGTTACTACATATGTCCACTCAAATCAACATTTCCATGATTTCCGATTTTTTGGACAAATTGCTGCTTATGCCCTTTGCCTATTTTGATTCTAAGACCACGGGAGATTTTATGCAACGAATCTATGACCACCATCGCATTGACGAATTTTTGGGCGGTCGTTCCCTTTCCATTGTGTTTGATATGTTCAGCATCTTGGTCTTTGGAATTGTACTGGGTTACTTCAATATTGACATTTTGGTAATTTTTATGTTGGGCACTTTGCTCTTTATGGGTTGGACCGTATTGTTTCTAAAACGTAAAGCTCTACTTGACCATAAGCTATTCAATCTGAACCGCTCGGAACAGTCGCTTTTGATCCAACTGATAACAGCTATTCGTGATATAAGGCTGAATGGTTCCGAACGTCGGCGCAAAATGGAATGGAAGAAAGTCCAAGGAAGGTTGTACAGGTTAAAGATAGATATCTTGAAACTAGATCAGATCCAGCTCAAAGGAGGTTCCTTTCTTAATGAAATGACCAGCATTTTCATAATTTTTTGGTCCGCAAAAGCGGTGGTATATGGCGAAATTACACTCGGAACTATGTTGGCCATACAATTTATTGTAGGCAGTCTTTCCATTCCAATTTCTAATACTTTGGATTTTATAGTAGGATTACAACGTGCAACCCTTTCCCTAAAGCGTTTGTCCGAAGTCCATTCTGAAAAAAATGGGTCTTTGCCAATTGCCAAGACCGAAATCATTGAACCAGGACACATTGGCATTACAAATCTCGATTTTGTTTATGGAGAAAGTACTTCACATAAGGTGTTGGACAATATTACGCTAACCATTCCCAAAGGGAAAATTACGGCTATTGTTGGTTCTAGTGGTTCTGGAAAGACAACTCTTCTTAAATTATTGCTCAAATTATATGAACCTGTAAAGGGTAAAATAAATATAGGAAAGGATAACCTGAGATTTATGAACACGAAAAAATGGAGAGAACATTGTGGTGCCGTTCTTCAAGATAGTTCCTTGTTCAATGATACTTTGGGACGAAATATTACGGAATCGAGGGCAAACCGACCTACGGATCGGAACAGATTGTTCGAGGTGGTCGTCATGGCCAATCTTAGCGAATTAGTGGAGAATCTTCCCTTGGGCTTGGACACCTTGATAGGCGAACATGGCAATCTCCTTAGTGGTGGTGAAAAACAGCGCCTGCTAATTGCAAGGGCCATCTATAAAAATCCAGACTATCTCTTTTTTGATGAGGCGACCAGTGCCCTTGATGCCAAAAATGAGAAGGTCATTTCTGAAAACCTAAAGTCTTTTTATGTCGACAAAACGGTAATCTTAGTTGCCCATAGGTTGTCCACGGTGCGCAATGCAGATCAAATATTGGTCATGGACAAGGGAAAGATTGTGGAAAAGGGCAGCCATAAGGAATTGGTAGAACTAAATGGTTTTTATCATCAACTAATCCTTAATCAATTATAGAACACATGGAAGACCAGGGTATTTACATATATGAGAAAGAGGCCTATATAAGTAGGGAATCCAATTGGATGCTTAAATGGGGAATAGTATTGGTGATTTCTTTTTTTGTCCTTGTTGTAGTGTTTGCCTCTTTTTTCTCCTTTAACGAGAGCATTAAAGCATCGGTGGTATTGACCACATTGGATCCACCTGTACATTTAAGGGCAAAACAGACTGGTAAATTAATCGAGGTAAATTATAATCCAGGGGATACAGTTTCCAAAGGTGACATTTTAGGAGTGTTGGAAAACACTGGGGAAGCCAAGGACATGGTCATGCTAAAACAAAAACTGACATCTGGATATCCTTTGGTATTAAAACCGCAGACCTTATCATATCAATTCCCAAACCAATTGAGGCTTAGCGGGCAGATTCGACCTTTTTATAATAGATTTCTAAATGCCTATCGCAATCTTATATTTTATCGATCCCTGGACAACGAAGCGTTGAAAGAAACTGAACTTAAACAACAACTTCTTGGACAATCCACTGCCATTAAAAACAAAAAGGAAGAAATTATTGTTCTTCAACGTGACCTTGAAATAGCCCAAATTGATTTTGATCGATATCAAGAGCTTTTAAAAAAGGGAGTCATATCACTTGGTGATTTAGAAAAAAAGGAAAAGGAATATTTGAAAGTCCAACGTGAATATGGGAATCTAGAACAGGAACTAAATCAATTACGCATGGTGGAAACGAGTATTCGGAACACTCAATTGCAGTTCGATAATTCTCGACTAAAAAACGAGAATACGCATGGTTCCATTTTAGAATTGGAGCAAGAAGAACTCATATCTGCATTGACCGAGTGGGAGGAACAATATTTATTAACGAGCCCTATTGCCGGACGGATCTCTTTTTTCGATGTTTGGGGAAAACATCAAAATGTTAAGGAAAATCAGGTAGTTTTTACGGTGGTTCCATTAAGAAACCAAGGGTTATTAGGAAGGTGCCAGGTACCCATCCTAAACTCAGGAAAGATAAGGCCGGGTCAGCGTGTCATCATTAAATTGGAAAACTATCCCTATCGCGAATGGGGGTCCCTTAAGGGAGAAGTAAAAACAATTTCCGAAGTCCCCAGAACGGGCGAAAATGAAGGTTATGTGGTATATGTAAAGATCAAGGACTTAGTGACTTCATACGGTAGAACTTTGGAATTTAAACAGGAAATGATCGGCAGCGCCGAAATCATTTTAGAGGAGGTAACGTTACTACAGCGTATTTTTTATCAGTTTAGAAATCTCTGGTCAAATACACAATAATGACTAGGACCGTAATCAAATATAGAGTCTATAGATTTAGCCCTTTGGCAATATTAGTTTTGTTGTTTGCTACATTGAGCGTCTGCTTTGCTCAAGAACCCAACTTTCTCAAGGATACTCTTTTATTGACTACGGATTACTTATCGGATACGACCTATCAAAGCATTATGGACTTGGAGGATGAAGCCTATGAAAATGGTGATTTACAAAAGCTAAGATATCTAACCGAGGTCCATATCAATAAAGCTAAAAGCGAATCCAACGTAATGGAGCTTGCCAGTGGTTATTATTACCGAACTATTATTGAAGAACCGGAATTAGCAATTTCCTATTCCGATTCAATTATTTTGGTTACCGCTCAAAGTGACCATCTCGAATATCCCACTTTTGGTTATATACTCAAGGCTATTATTTTCTATGACAAAGGAGATTATCAACTTTCCCTGCATAATTACATTACCGCTTATAATCTAGCGGTAGAGAAAAACAATCTTAACGATCAACTTACATGTTCCATGGCCATTGCTGCAATTCGCAACCTTAATGGCCAGCCTCATGCTGCAGCAGATATTTACACCAGGTCATTAAAGGTGTTGAAAAAGGAAAAAGACTTTGAAAACACGTATTATAATGACTATATGATCTTGATGTACAATCTTGCCTTAGCCCACCTAAGGCTTTCACAATTGGACTCCTCACGGCAATATTACAAAGCCGGCATTGATAAGGCATTGTCCAATAATGACAAAATGGAATACCGTGATTTTGTTCTGGTGGGCGCTCAATTGGATTATTATGAAGGGGACTATCAAATAGCGAGGGATACTCTTCTAAAATATGTCTTTCAATTGGAAGGAAAAAGCAAGGCGATCAAACTTTATTATTTGGCCAAGATAGCTCAATACTCAGGTAACAATAAACAGGCCATAACTTATTTTCAACAAATCGATTCCATCGTGGGCGCGTCCCGGGAACCCTTTGATAATATTAAAGAGGTTTACCAACAGCTGGTTATGTATTACAGTTTGGAGGAGAATCAAAAACGTGAAATCGATGCCATTGAAAAACTTATATTTTTTGATAGCGTGATGACATCGGAACAAAAAGGAATTATAGAACAGGCCACTGTTGCCTATGATATTCCTTATCTGAAGCGTCAAAAAAGCAAAGCAGAGGAACAACTCAAGGCCAAAGGTATTTGGATATTTGTATTAGGGTCAATGGCAAGCCTTGCAATCTTGATAGGTGTATACTTCTATATTAAGGCCCAAAAGACTAAAACCAAAGTAAAGGAATTATTGGCAGGATCTAAGCGGCCTAAACCTCTTTCACCCAAAGTCGAGGAATATCCAACATCTGTACCTAAAGAAATAAGAGATGATATTTTGATGAAATTGGAGGCTTTTGAAAAGTCTGACCACTATTTAAGCAAAGAATTGGATATGGCTCAATTGGCACAGGAAATGGATACGAACACCTCCTATTTGTCCACTGTTATTAACCATTACAAAGAAATGAGTTTCCCGAACTACTTGAAGGATTTAAAAATCACAACGGCAATTGATAGGCTTTCCAGTGAGCCTGAATTGTTAAAATACAACTATCAGGGGTTGGCGGACACCTTTGGTTTTAAAACAGGGGAATCCTTTTCCAGAGCATTTTATTCCAAGACCGGAGTGTATCCTTCCAAGGTATTAAAGGAGCTTAAGAATAGACAAATTGGACGTCATTTATAAATGGTAGGATATATTATTTGTAGTTTTTTACAACACGGGCTATCTTGGGATAAACCTTTAATTTATTAACTATTAAAACCGGAAATCATGAGAAAAAAAATGGAAGACTTCAAAAAAAGAGCATTAAAGAACTTGACTAAAATTAAGGGCGGTGGAGATGGGCCTATCGATACTGATAAAATTAAAAGGCCGAAAAGGGGACACAGAGACTAATACTTTAAGTTACTATAAATTCAGCGATCGCTTCGGCCGGTCTTAGATTTCTACGTTTTAAAATTAAAAAACAATGATAAGGTACATCTTATTATATTCTGGTCTTTTTTGCTTGATTACTTCCTGTAACAATAGGCAGGAAGCGGATTCTTGGAATTATCCAGAAATTGCCGAATACTCTATATCCCATAAGCATTTTGGAATGTCAGTGGTGGATAGTTACCATAATTTAACGAATTTGAAAGACCCCAAAGTCCAAAATTGGTTGAAAGCACAGGATTCTTTGGCCGAAACTTATTTTTTAAACAATCAACGTTTTAGGCAGTTTAAAAAGCGTTTCCAGGAATTAGAAGGTAGGAGCAGAGGTAATATCAGTAACATACGTATAGATGAAAAAGGGAATTACTTCTATTTGCGCTATGACGAAACAAAGGATATTGACCTGCTATACTATAAGGAAAAACTGTCCAATAAAGAAACTGTTCTTTTTGATCCGAGTACTTATGCCATCAAGAGTAAAAATATAAGCTATTTAGAACCCTCTTTTGACGGAAGTAAGATAGCGATTGGGTTGGATCCAAGGGAGGAATTTACCTCTACCATTATCTTTTATGATTTGGAAACTAAAAAAATTTTAAAGGACCAAATAACACAAATTAATCCGGATTTTGGAGGAATACAGTGGTTGCCTGATAACTCAGGGATAATATATCTTTACTTTCCTTTTGTTGAACAGTCGGACGCCAGGTACAAAAGGCAATCTTTTTCAGCTATCCATTTTTTTGGGGATAATCCTCAAAAACGAACGCCTATTTTTGGAGATGATAGTTTTTTGGGAATTGCCTCTGATTATTTCCCCAAGGTAAAAATAGGCTCTAGTTGGGATTCCTACATAATAGGATATTCTTCTAAATCAGGCATGTTTTACGATAGTTTTATTGCCAAATTAAGTGATGTAATGAAAGGAAGTCCCCAGTGGAAGCCGTTCTTTAAGACTATAGATAAGATTTATTATAATCAGGGCGAAATAAGGGGCCAACATTTTATATATCGTAGAGCTACTCCAAACGGAAATCAACTTTGTCAAGTAGATATTGAACGTCCCAAATTTGATAAGCCATTAATTCTTGCTACCGGTAGTCGTGAAGAACCCATTACCCAATTTGAGATTACTAAAGACAACATATATTTTATTCGGGAAAAATATGGGGTTGAGATATCTATTTTTCGAATTGACAGTTTACAAAATACTATTCAACTAAAACCGCCCTTTGTACCGGGCTATGCTTCATTTTTAGGGGAATCGGTTACTCACAACAAAATTGGTATTGGTGTGGATGGTTGGACTTCAAATTACGTTCGATATTATATAGATCCACATGGAAAATTTATTAACGAAGGGCTTTTGGATTCTGCCAACTTTCCTGAATTCCGCAACATAACCTCCAAACAGATTTTGGTCACTTCCCATGATGGGGTAGAAGTACCTCTTTCCTTGGTCTATAAAAAAGATATAAAACTTGATTCCAATAACGAAGTATTTATATATGTATACGGCGCTTATGGGGAAAGTATGAGCCCATTCTTTTCGCCCACATATCTGGATTGGGTAAGTCAAGGGGGTATTCTTGCCTTCCCGCATGTTCGCGGTGGAGGGGAAAAGGGCGAAGAATGGCATATTCAAGGAATGAAAGCCTTAAAATATAATTCATGGAGAGACCTTATCGCTTGTACCAAATCTTTAATTGAAAAGGGGTACACTCGAAAAGGATTGGTCTCACTTTACACCAATAGTGCTGGTGGTATTACGGCAGGTATGGCTGTCAATGAATGTCCTGAATTATATTCTTCCTTTATTGCCGAAGTGCCTAGAATGCACCCGTTTGGACTCGAATCCTCTACGATGTCCAGCAGTACCAGTTATATTGAGTATGGTACGGTAAAAGATAGCTTGGAATGCCTTGGGCTTGTACAAATGGACCCATACTTAAACTTGAGATCCAAAAAAAATTATCCTGCTACCTTGATTATGCCTAGCAACAACGACGACAGGATCCCCTTGTGGGATAGCGGTAAATATATTGCGAAGCTTCAAAAATACAATCAAGGAAAAGTTCCTATATTGATGGATATCGATTATCATTATGGTCATGAGAATTCACAAGGTTATGACACTTCTATAGACCTGAATGCACGAATTTTTAGTTTTGCCAAGTCTAATATGAAGTACTAGACAATTTCTTCTCCCTTTTGGATGCTGTATTGGTTATTCTAATTTATTGGAATTCATAAGAGCGTTCAACTTAAAAGCCTAATTTACTTGATATCAATAATAGTGCTCTATTTAATTTCCTTGACCCTAATCTGAACTAGGTTTAGAATACACTGATAGTTTAAATTTTCATGATCTCAGAAAATTTCTAGTTATTACCCCGTCATTTATAAATGCACACCTTTCGTTTATAAATGAAGGTGGCTCCGGCTTTTTTTGCCTTACTTATTTCTAGATATTAGAGGTAATGACAAAGGGTTAAAAGAGAAAAGATGGATTGGGTAAGGTCACGAAGTGAAATTGAATCAGAACTGCTCCAGATTGAGCAATCGTTCAGCAACCCAATTGCGTCATTTGATAAGGCCATTTCTTTTTGCCAAAAGATATTGGAAGATTATCGTAAAGCAGTGATAGTCCATGGCTTTCCTGATGAAGCTTCAGAAATTCGATTCTTTAAAAAGGACAAGCCCTTGCTTTTTGGTCTCCTTTTGCGATATTCCCATCAACTTACATTTGAGTTGGACTTCCCTAATATAGCTTATGGTATGAACAACGAAATTATAGTAAGAAAGATCCGGGACGTAAATGCTTTTTTGGCTGGTCATAAAGATATGGTGCTATATCTTGAACTGGAAAACAGTGCATTGGATTCACAGTATTTTTTAAGAAAGAATAGAAATTTATTTGTCTGTACTGGTCGAATTGGACATAGTTTTGATTCGGAATTTAGTGCTTCCCATGATGTATTGATTGCCCAGATATTGGGTTACCAAGGATTCTTGCAATTTCTTCAACAAAAATTGAGTACTTCTATGCCCTTACCGAAAATACCTATTCCCAAAATCAACTGGACCGGGTCAAAAATTGCCCTCACTGAGCTGGGGTTCGCCTTATTTTATAGTGGCATCATAAACCATGGCAATGCCAGTTTAAAATCTGTGATGCTATTCCTAGAACAGGTTACTGGCGTGGGTCTGGGGGATTATCACCATACCTCGGTCCGAATTAGAAACCGTACCCACCCAACCAAGTTTCTGGATAAACTGAAAAATTCCCTACAGTATTGGATTACTGATCTGGACGATTAAAAAATGTCAGGTCATAGTCAATTGACTGTTTAACATTTCCAAACGGAATAAATCAAATTATGCCAAAATTTTTATTTAATTCGGGGTATTTTCCTACCAATTTCTTCGAATTTAATGCAATAATAATTTATGTCAACTGACTATGACTTGGCTATTTATTCCAAAACTCTTTTTCATTTTTGTGTCCGAATCACAGACTACAACAATTAAGTAGGTTCTGTATTAAATCAATCGATATGCCAACGGCTATTATCACTACGGACGATCTTCGGGAATTTAAAATTGAACTTCTGGGGGAAATCAAGGAACTTTTACACGAAAACCAGGCCAAGGTCATTAAAAAGGAATGGCTCAAGAGCACCCAGGTTATGAACATGCTCAACATTAGCTCTGGAACGTTGCGGAGTCTGCGCCGCAGCGGCATTTTATCCTTTACAAAAATAGGAGGGCTTATATTTTACGATGCGGAGCAAATACAAAGAATTCTAATGGATAACCTTGTTAAGAACTCAAAACAAAAAAAATGAACTATATAAGACACCTCAATTCGGTATTCCAACATTTTGCCAAAGATTCAAGGCTAAACCCCACCCATGTGAGTTTGTATATGGCCCTGTTTCAATTTTGGAACATCAATAGATTTCCGGAGATTTTCTACATCAATCGCGAGGAAGTCATGGAAATGGCAAAAATAGGATCAAAAGCCACCTACCACCGTTGCCTTAGAAGACTTGACGATTGGAAATATATTCATTATATGCCATCCCATAATCCATTCAAGGGCAGTAAAATCAGGTTGCTCAAATTCTGTACAACTAGTGGTACGACCACTGGGACAAGTAATGAACAAGTAGTGGAACAAGCATTAGTACCTAATATAAACTATAATAAACAAATTAAAACAGAAAATAAACGCTCTAAAGAGCGCCATCCAAAAAATGAAGATGCTGTTATTAAATTTTTTAAAAAAAATAAATGGCCAATAATGGAGGGTACCAAATTCTACAACCACTATCAAGGTGTGGGATGGAAGGTAGGAAGGAAATCAACAATTGAGGACTGGAAGGCTATGGCAAAAAAATGGATGCTTAGGGCAATGGAATCAGATCGAGAGGGTGCTTTTTTAGGACGATCGAACAATAAACTTAAAAAGGATTTCTTGGATATTTCAATAAACAAAAATTATGGGGAACCCTTGTGATAAAATGGTAAATCTGTGCCCACATATTTTGATGGAAGGTGGCATTGAATACTGCCTGGGAAGCTTTGATGGCAAGCGTATTGATTACGACTTTTCCAAAGTGCTCACTTATCTGGATGCCAAGGGCAGGTCGCTATTCGGAGAAAGTTTTAAGGTTAGAGGAGAGGATAAGGGCACTTTCCTAAAGCTATGCAGTTACATGGTAAAGGATATCGAGAATTGCAGGAAAATGGAAATAGACACAAACAAAGGTATATTGTTGACCGGCCCTGTGGGATGTGGCAAGACAAGCATGATGCGATTGATTCGACATCTTGTCCCGCATAAAAGGACCTATGAAATTATTCCTGCCCGTAACATCACTTTTGCATTCAACCATATTGGATACAAGATTATCGAAGATTATGGTAATGGCCGCTTCTATTGCATTGACGATTTGGGTGTAGAACCCTTGGGGAGATATTTTGGCGACGATTGCAATGTAATGGGGGAGGTGTTGGTCTCCAGATACGAACTCTTCCTAAAAACTAAGATTATTACCCATATAACCTCAAACCTAAATGCTGAAGAATTAGAGGAACGCTATGGAAAACGTGTACGAAGCCGTATGCGCCAAATGTTCAATCTGATTTCTTTTGACAAGAACACTAAAGATAAACGAATCTAAAAACAACAAACATGAAAATCGCCAGCTTCAATATTGAAAACCTCTTTCATAGGGACAAAAGCTTGATAAGAAACGGCCTGAGCAAATGTGTGACCAATTGGATTTCGGAATTGGATGCCCTAATGCCAAGAATGCAAAAAAGTGCAAATGATATGGAACGCATTCGGGAACTTACCTTTTTATTGGGATTTGAAAAAATAGATAACCACCCTTATGGGGTACTTAGAAAAAGACAGGGGGAATTATTTTTAAAACAAAGAGGCTTTACTAATGAAAATAGGGCTTCGTTGCTTACCGATTGGAACGGATGGATAGCCCTACATTCAGTAGCAATCGATCATAAAGCAATCCTAAATAAGGCGAGGTTGGTCGCGGAAATTGACCCGGATATTTTAATACTACAGGAGGTTGAGGACAAGGCGTCGTTAATGGATTTCAATAGTATATTTTTAAGGGAATATGATATCGCTCCCTATGACCAAATCTTGGTCCTGGAAGGGAATGATTCCCGCGGATTAAGTATGGGAATATTGACCAAAAACGGTTATCGATTGGATGCCGTAAAAAGTCATGGATTGGATTTTGTGGATAGGGCGGATCCCATTTTTGATATTGATTGCCAAGAATATACTATAACCACCCCTGAAGGGGAAACACTTTATATCCTTTCTAGTCAGTTTTCATCAGACAACGAATCTAAAAGAAAAATACAAGCCAGGAAGGTTGCCTCCATCTATGACAAAATGAAAGCAGAAGGAAAGGAATTTATTCTCGTCTGTGGCACCCTGAACGATGTGTCGTATAGTGACTGTCTTTCTCCACTCCTTCGGGAGACCGATCTGGAAGATGTGTCCAGAAATCCAAGGTGTAGGGCGGACAAGGACAAGGGCAAAGATGCAGGATATTTCAGAATGGGTGCCTATCGTATGGGAGTTAACATTAAACAGAAGGACTATATGTTACTTTCCTTTGAGATGATCCAAAAGCTTACTGCTTGTGGACTTAATCGTAAGGGGATGTGGCCGGAGAGAAATTCAAAATGGGAAGTATATCCTACATTAAAAAATAAGGTGCATGCCGCTAGTTCCCATCCCTTGATATGGGGAGAGTTCGATAATGCTAAATGGCAATCAAGAACATACTTTCCCATATTGGAATAAATATTGGAATGTTATTTAAGGGTGCCGACTCTTCGGCACATTGCTCCTACATTACATTTCGGGCAATAAGCCTCATGCCCATCTTAGATACGAGCCATTGTTTTATGGCCCCCAGCCTCTCCCCATCCATAAAAAAATAGCTCAAGTCCGCTTTGCCAACTTCATTCAAAAAATTAATCGTTGTAAAACTGAACAAAGGAGCTTCATATGAGGGTAAGAACTGATCGGAATCTTTAAAGTTCATTTTGTACCGTTTCATAGGTTCTGTTTTCTTTTCATTGGATGTTGTAGACCTACTATTCCTCAGTCCCTCTAACCTTTTTTCGATAGCGAAATAACAACATTCGGTCTTGTGCGACGGCATAAACCAGGCTCTCTTCGCCTGCACTCTAGGCAGGCTCCACTCGCTCCTATTTATACGTCTTGCCAAGTTCGAATGTTGTGCACTGTATAGCATCAAAAAAGGTAACAGTGAGAGCACTATGGGAAGTAAGTCTAAATCAGGAAATCATGAAAGCGTATCCAAATCCTAAAAATGAAACCGTACAAAAAAATCAAAAAAAGGAAAACGCTCGAGATATAAAAAGTAAATCATTTTTAAATCAATTATTAACCGTCTGCAACAATGTGGACATAAATATTTTCAATTATGAGCAAATTAAGAAACCATGTACAGTTGATCGGGAACATCGGGGATGTTCCAGCGATTACGAATCTTGAAAGTGGTAAAAAGGTGGCACGTTTTCAACTGGCAACCAATGAGCATTACAAAAATGCCAATGGAGAGAAGGTCCAAAGTACCGACTGGCACACCATTGTAGCTTGGGGGAAGACTGCCGAGATCGTGGAGAAGTACGCCGGAAAGGGCAAGGAAGTGGGTATAACAGGTAAACTAAAAAGCCGGACTTATATCGCGGACGATGGTAATACGCGCTATGTTACCGAAGTGGTAGCAGATGAAATTCTATTGCTTGGAAACAAGTCATAGCAGATTCAAGAAAACAAAAGAGGGCGTTCCCGAAATTAAACGCCCTCTAAATCTTATCATTATTAACTATAAATCTATCAATAATGAACTGCAAAACTAAGGAAATAAGGGAAGGACTACAACATTTTAACGGTTCTGAAATGCTATTTCAAATACCCCTATTGAAGACTAGGTTTACCAATGGGATAAAATACCTTGCCAATGAAGCCGAATGTTTTTGGCTAGTTACGGATGCCTCCGTAATCGCCAAAAGTTTGATGAACAAAAGTCGATTTATTACAATCGATTTCAGAAGATTTTCAGAGGAAGAAAAAGAGGTCATGGGATACGAAGCCAGCATTGATTACAGTGATGGCAATGGCAACATCTTCGAAAGCCATAAATATCATATTACAGATTTTCCGTTGGACGAACTCAAGTTGTTCTTTGTGGACAATACCTTGATGCTGCCCAGCGAATATTAAAAATAAAAGAGGGCGAACTGACCATAGTACCGCCCTCTTTTCATTATTAACCTTAAATAAGAAAAACAATGAAAAGCGAAGTTAACGAAATTAAGATAAGTTATTGCGACAAATTAGGGACTTTTGACTCTGCCTCCCTTTGCGATTCCACGCATGTTGCCAAACTATTGTATGAAACATGGAACAAGGACACTATAGGGTTACAGGAAACCTTTAAAGTTCTTCTTTTGAACAACTCCAATAGGGTTAAAGGAACCTATCAGGTATCTACTGGGGGAATTACGGGCACTTTGGTGGATTTGCGAATACTCTTTGCCGTAATCTTAAAAACCTTATCTACGGCCGTAATTTTGGTCCATAACCATCCGTCAGGAACTTTGAAACCAAGTAGAGCGGATACGGATTTGACCGAGAAGATAAAAAATGCCGCCGTTCTTTTCGATATAAAGGTTTTGGATCATTTGATACTTGTGCCCAATGGGAAATATTTCAGTTTTTCAGATCAAGGAATATTGTAAGCTGAACAGAATCGATTATGAAAAATCATCATGGAGGAATCATTTAAAAAACGCTATACCTATAAATTTATAGATAAAGTTTAAAAATATTTAATCCAAAAGTAAAAGGGTAGCCAAGAGCTGCCCTTTCTTTTTTTGCGGGATTCGAAGCGTTTTTAAACATTAGTTGATAATTCCTCAAAAATCCATCTTCAAAACTCTTAAAATTTTTCAAGAAGAATTCAGAAAAACAAGACAACACTAAATTGGGAGGAAGTCTAAAAATTTGACCCTGCGGGAAAAACGGAATAGCAAGAGGACAACGCGCGTTGCGACGTTGTGGAGTTTGATTTGTTTTTAAATAATTGATTATCAGTTATTTAAATTATATAATTAAATTTTAAACCTGTTGAAAAAGAAGCGTAATAGGATAGAGGCCTTGGGAAGTCCCACTATACCTGGGCAGCACTGTCCCAGTAAATATGAAAGTCATGAAAGTACAATTTGCACGTATCAATTTTCTGTTGGAAACTGTGAATCGGTTTCGGATTTTTTCAAATAAACATGAAAGAACACATAGCGATGTTCTGGAAGGAATGATGGATTTTTTTGAGAAATATCAGTTATCCCCTTTTCAAGATTTTGGTCCCAATTTGTGGGACATGGAGGCTAATATCAAAAGGCGTATCAATTCTATGATCGGGATCATAAAGGATATAGAAAAGCATCAGACCAAACCCACAACTGCCATGCTGGAACTTATATTCGAACACTCGCCCAGAAAGAAGTACCGACAAGCACCATTGTTAATGGAAGGTCAGGAGGACAACCCGGAAAGAGATGCTTTTTTTCAGAAGATAGAGGAAGCTATAGTCCTAAAAAGGGAGCATACCAATCTTCAACGCGACCTAAACCAAAAAAAGTCGGAATTGATGGCGCTGGTCAATAAGGTAAACTTGGTGAAAAGCAATTTTGGTAAACCCAAACTGCAATTGGATATGACCACTGAAGAGTTCGAACAATTGAAAATGAAATTAAAAACAGAATAGCGTTATGTATATCAGTATCACCAAACAACATTTGGACACGACCTTTTCCCAGAGCTCTTCGGATTTTGTCGACTATTTGGAAAAGGAGAACGAGGGAAAAGGATTGGATCAGCAAGAACAGTTCTTTGATCAAAACCATGACCGTATCCCCCCGGAACAGGTGGTCAAGGAGATCGACGGCAATACCGCCAAACTGAAAAAGCAGGAACCCAAGTTTTATTCCATCACCATTAACCCAAGTCAGCGGGAACTTAATCATATCAACAATGACCCAAAACTTTTAAAGGAATATGTGAGAGAGGTCATGAAGGACTATGCGGCTTCTTTCCATCGTGATAATCCTGTATCTGTAGACAGTATCAAATACTATGCGAAGCTGGAATATGAACGCACTTTTAAAGGGTTTGATAGGCAGGTGAAAGAAAATCAGGTGTACAGAGCACAGATCGTAAAACTTGAAAATGAAATCCGTAAAGTGGAACGGGGGGAGGTTGCCGGCAATGCCAAAACTATGCAAAATGACATCGCCATGCTCAATGCTCAAATCCCACATCGTATCGATGGCAAGGTCGTTGTTCAGGGGATGAATAAGCCAGGACCACAGACCCATGTCCATATCATTGTCAGTAGAAAGGATGTTTCCAATAGATTTAGTCTTTCCCCAGGGAGCAAATACATGGCGTCAGAGTCCAAACTTAACGGCAAAATGGTCAAACGTGGGTTTAGGAGAGATCAGTTTTATGACAATGCGGAAAAGAGGTTTGATACCCTATTTAAATACAAACGAAATTTTGTGGAGTCGTACCAAGCCCGTAAGACTTATATCCATGACCCTAAAATTTATTTCGCCCATCTCTTGGGACTTCCGACCAATGAACGTAGCGCTGCATTTAAACTTATGGGTACTGCCGGGGTACATATTCCAAAACTTAATATTCCCACCAATAAGGTGGAAGCAGCCCTACAGGCCATTAAACAATTTAAAAAGGTAATAGACGTGGCCAAATCCTCAAGTTCCATAGCTATTTAAGAATGCCAGGAATTATTAGATGTTTCTAAAATAATCCAAGATGAAAATTACGGTTTTACTTTCTGTATTTATCTATGTGGCGGCCATGGCTTTGCAATATCTGTCCTTTAAGAAAAACAAGTATCCATTTGCTATCAACTTTATATTGTTGCTTGTTCTAGGAGGCGCATTACTAACCTTATTTGGGTGGCCAGTTTTTATCAAAATAGTATTGTTTTGGTTAATACCTTTTCAGGTGACAAACTTGGTATTATTTATATACTTCAATTATAATTTTGGAACTGCTATAGAACCAAAAAGATATAAGGTGAAGTTCGATTTATTGAACGGGAACCTGGTCCTGAAGAACATTAGGCGAGGGGCTTCCATAATTGGATCGGCGGGAAGTGGCAAAACGGAAAGCGTGGTCTATAATTTTTTGAAACACTTCAACGAGCATCAATTTGCAGGGGTCATCCATGATTACAAGGATTTTGAGATTACAGAAATGGCCTATCCCTTATTTAACAATACCGAAATACCGTTTCATATTATTTCCTTTGACGATATTCATCAGCGTGTTAATCCTATCGCACCTCGCTATATGGAGGACGAAGAAAGCGTTAATGAGGTTTCCAGGGTACTTTTGGAGAACCTTTTGGAGCAACGCGAGACAATTGCCATGGGTTCCTCAAAGTTCTTTAACGATGCCGTGGAAGGACTTTTGGGTGGCCTTATTTGGAAGCTGAAGACCAGCCATGGGAAATATTGTACCCTACCACACTTGATTGCTGCCTACCAATATTTGGATACGGAAAATCTGATACAATTTTTAAGTTCCGACTTTACATCCAAGGCTATGGCGGATGCCTTTATTTCAGGAAAGGATTCCGAACGTCAAACAGCCGGGGTAATGAGCACGCTGGCCAATGCCCTTAAAAAGATCAGTACCCAACGCATATTTATGGCACTGTCCGCCGATGAAGTGCCTTTGGATATAAATAATCCCGAACATCCCTCCGTAGTTTCCATAGTGAACAATCCTAAATTTGAAACGGCCTATTCCCCGGTGATAGCCACAATAATCCATACCATTACCAAGCAAATGAGCAAACGTGGCCGCCACCGTTCTTTCGTTTTGATGGAAGAAGCGCCTACGATACGATTGCTTAATATGCATAGAATTCCAGCGACTTTAAGAAGTTATGACGTTGCCACGATCTATGTGCTCCAGGATAAAATTCAAAACGATATGATGTATGGGGACAAAGCCAGCCGGGCCATTTTAAGTAATCTATCCTACCAGTTTTTTGGAAAGGCGAATGATCCCGATACCGCCAGATATTACGAACGTTTTTTTGAACTTGTAAAGCGGCCGACGAAGAGTGTTAGTAAGGGGGAGAATACGTTGAATTTTGATACCAGGATAACAAAGGGAGAGAGGGAGGTAAGCAAGATCCGGGCAGAGGAATTTTTTAGATTGAAGGAAGGGGAGTTTATTGCCTTCGCGGATGGCAAGGATAAAAAAGTAAGATTTCCAAAACCCAATATTGAGAAGGGGCTTCCAAAACCCAAATTTCGAATTAGAGATGGAGCGATAACGGAAAACTTTGAGCGGATCCATATGGACGTTCGAAAATTTCTGCCGTTAAAGCTGAAATAGTCTTAATTTGTTGATAACTAATGGATTTGGGTTTATATTCGTTTTAATAAGAGCATCGGATTTTGTAATTTAATAGGTCAACAATAATAAGGAAACCATGTATTTTAATCAGGCCATCTGCGATGTATATATCGGTACTGGAGCCGGCAAAAAATTGATGGAAGAAATTGAGAATGCAAAACGATCTGTAAAAATAGTATCGCCGTTTCTTTCTCCCTTTCTGGTCAAGAAATTGATCGACCTGCATTATAGGGGTGTTGAGGTACAGTTGATCACTATGGATACCATAGAGGACTTTTACGGGGATAGACAAAAGAATATCTGTCAACTTATTATTCAGGACAAAAGTATTGATATAGATGCAAAGGCCCTCCGATTAAAATGGATCAACATAAAAAGATGGCTTTACTTTTTTTTGATGGTAATGATTCTAGAGCTTGTTGTTATTGCATATAATATTCAGGATCGTATGGTTTTATGGGGAGGTATTCCTTTACTCCTAGCTTGGCTGTTGATTCGGAATTACACTTCGAAAATTAGGAACGCCAAAATCTACAAATATTCTTACCGACAGTTATTTCCTTTCAAGGTGTTTACAACTGCCGATTCCCATTCCTACTCACATCCTTTTATACATGGAAAATTGTACTTGATCGATGATGGGATTGCCTATTTGGGCTCATTGAATTTCACTGGTAATGGGACCAAGAATAACTATGAAACCAGGATCCGAATTGAGGACAGAAAAGCTATTAAAGAATTGGTAGGTGAATTTGATGCCTTGTTCCATAATGAAAACTACTTGGAAAAGGAGTTAACCGAGTGGGGTAAGGAGTTGTATCTTGAGCAAGGGAATTGAATAATAAGGCAATATTATACATTATAATAATAAATTTTAATCTGTTCCATTAAACATTCAGTTTACTGAATTACTTAGATTTATTACTCATTCATTAATTAAATCCAAATCATAGAAGGTTCTAAATCCAAAAATTCTAAATGTATCAATTCAATGCCTATTGTGAATCTTAAATTGAACTAATAATCCGAGCCAAATAGACCTTGGCAAACAATTTGTTACTCAAGGCCTGAAATGGTTCAGTTATATATCCGAAGATTTTTTATTTACACTAATTCCGGGGCGTCAGCAGCACTGGTCGGGCTTTTCAATACCAACTGATAAACACAAGGAATCACGACCAAATTTAAAATGGTAGCAGATAACAATCCCCCCAAAATAACCACCGCCATGGGGCTTTGTATTTCACTGCCAGGCTCGCCTCCTTTTAGGGCCAAGGGAATCAAGGCCAGGCCTGTTGTAAAGGCTGTCATTAAGATCGGGTTTAGGCGATCTAAAGCTCCTGTTTTTATCAATTCAAAACCTTTCATTCCTTCCTTTCTCAAATCCTCATATCTGGAAACCAATAGGATTCCATTTCGGGTTGCGATACCGAAAAGGCTAATAAAACCTATGGTCACTGCGATACTGATAATTCCGGAAGTGAAGTACACTATCAAAATACCACCGATTAAAGCCAAAGGCAGATTGATCAATACTACAAATGCCAGTTTTACATCTTTAAATTCATAATACAATAGCAGGAAAATGATAGCTATTGCAATGATTGCAGTGAACATAAGTAATTGTGATGCTTTGGACTCGCTTTCAAACTGTCCGCCATATTCCACCCGATAACCTTCAGGCATTGCTACATTACTGGCAACAACATCCTTTATTTCGTTGACGGCACTTCGTAAATCCCTGCCCTGTACATTGGCAGCTACTACAATTTTACGTTGCACATCCTCTCGGTTAATAGTATTTGGACTGCTCACGGATTGAACGGTGGCCAATTCACCTAATATTGTGTATCCGCCATTAGGAAGGCTCACCAATGTATTGTTGATGTTCTCAATGTCATTCCTAAATGGTTTTTCGTAGCGCACAACCAGATCGAAATATTGTTGACCTTCATAAATCTCGCCAGCCTCTTCCCCGGCAAAAGCAATATCTAACTGCTCCATCAAATTTCCAACTGTCATTCCATAGGCCGAGAGAATTTGACGTTTAGGTTTGATGCGTATCTGCGGAACTTCTATTTGTTGGTCTACCGCTACATCCGCCAATCCATCAATATCTTTGATGTTCTGCTCTACACTCTTGCCTACTTCAAATAAACGTTGTAGATCGGAACCATAAATCTTGATCGCAATATTGGCACGTGTACCTGATAACATATGGTCTATACGATGTGCTATAGGTTGTCCCAAAGTAATATTTACTCCTGGGGCAATGCTTAGTTTAGTACGGACCTCTTCGAAAAATTCTTCCTTGGTTTTGTCTTTGAGAACAAAAGGGACATCAATTTCTGAAGCATTTACACCTTGTGCGTGTTCATCCAGTTCTGCTCGTCCTTGTCGTCGGGTAACCACTTCAACTTCGGGCAGGTCCAGTAATATCGTCTCTATCAATTTTCCTGTTTTGTTGCTCTCTTCCAAAGACATTCCCGGGGGTCCTACCACACTGATCACCAAAGAACCTTCATTGAATTCGGGAAGAAAACTTCTTCCCAATTGCGTTAAAACCAAAAGACTTATAATAAAGGCAAGGACGGTTGTGCCAATGACAATTTTTGGAATTTTTGTGGCACGTTCCAAAATATTTCCATAATGTTTCTGTAACCAACGTTCCACCCGTGTCCCCTCTGCTTGTTTGTTTAAAAGCTTTTCGTTATTTAACAAATAGGAACACAATATTGGGGTTACCGTTACAGCCACGATCAAAGAGGTTAGAACAGAGGTTACAAATGCAATGCCCAACGGTTGCAATAATCGACCTTCCATCCCGCTCAAAAAGAATAGCGGTATAAATGATACAATGATAATCAAGGTGGCGATAATAATAGAACTTCGTATTTCTACGGATGCGTCCCGCACAACAGTAATTGTCGATTGTCGATCAGACTTTGGTTTTCTGATATTTTCGCGCAGGCGCTTATACACATTTTCTACATCAATAATAGCATCATCTACCAAGGCGCCTATAGCAATTGCCATCCCGCCTAAACTCATGGTATTAATAGTATAACCCAGCCATTTTAAGATGATAATGGATACCAATAAGGAAATAGGGATGGCAAGCAATGAAATTACCGTTGTTCTCCAATTCATTAAAAAGATGAAAAGGATGATCATAACAAAGAATGCACCTTCCATTAAGGTTTGATTCAAATTACTAATCGAGGCATCAATAAAATCGGATTGTCTAAAGATTTGACTTTTAATGTTTACACCTTTAGGCAAAGTTGCTTGTAAATCAGTAATAGCTTCATCCAAACGGTCTGTAAGTTCCAATGTGTTTACATCCGGTTGCTTTGAAATGGTTAAGATCACCGCAGGGTTTGCATTCAATGAACCATCCCCGATCTTATCGGCAGCTCCAATTTGAACCGTGGCCACATCCTTAATTTTGATGGTTTGACCATTGACTTGTTTTAAAACTGATTCCCGTAAATCCTCCAAAGCATAAGCTCTACCACTCCCTTTGATAATGTATTGATTGCCATATTGGTTGATAACACCACCTGGCGCATTGGCATTGGCCTCTTTAACCTTTTCGACCAATTCTGAAAGACTTAGGTTGTAATACTTCATCTTTTCAGGGTTTGCAAATACTTGGTATTGCTTATAATCGCCACCTATGACCACCACATTTGCAATACCGCCAATAGCTTTTATACGTGGTCTAATGGTCCAATCGGAAAGAGTTCGTAATTCCATTGCCGAAAGGCTATCCGACGTAACTCCCAGTAGCATTATTTCGCCCATAATGGATGAAATAGGAGCCATAGTCGGCGCACCTATTCCTTCTGGTAAATTTTCCCTTACCATTGGGATCCGTTCGCTCACAATTTGTCGTGCTCGATAGATATCGGTTCCCCAATCAAATTCTACCCAAACAATGGATATGCCTGCTGCCGATGAAGAACGGATTCTTCGAACATTTGGCGAGCCGTTCAAGGCTGTTTCCAGTTGATAGGTTACTAATTTTTCGACTTCTTCAGATTCCATTCCATCGGCTTCGGTAAGAATGGTTACCGTAGGTGCCGTAAGATCTGGGAATACATCGACGTTCATTGTCCTGGCATAGTAAATACCCAACACGCTCAATGCAACCGCTCCCAATAGAATGAGCAATCTATTTTGAAGTGAAATTGATAATATTTTGTTTAACATTTCTCTTCGATTTTTTAATGTTCGTGACCGTGTGCAGGTGTTGAACCGGACATTGAAGCCATTTTAACCTGATATGCTCCTGTGGTTACTACTACTTCCCCAATCTCTAGACCTTGGAGTATTTCTACATTTTCCCCATTGCGCTTTCCAATTTTTACAGGCCTTCTTTCAAAACTTTCTCCTGAAAGTTGTACCATAACGGAATAACTACCATAATCTTCCAACAAAGCATTTACAGGAATCATTGTGTTTTGGGTTGCGTTGCCCATTGCAATTTGAACCTGGGTCAAGCTCCCTTCCGGCATTTCAATATCGTCATTGACCTGGGCAAAAACAGAAATTAGCGGTCTGTTGTTATCTACATCTTTAGCAATGGAAAGGATCGAACCTCCAGAAGATGCCACATTGCGCCATTGGGCATCCTTGGTTTGATACCAAATGCTTTGTGCATTCTCCATGGTGAGTCCATAAGAAGGTGCAATTTGGGTCTTTAAAACCCTGGATCGAAGCGTTCCCAACGTTAACATTGCGGCGCCTTGGTCTACATATTCTCCGTTGGCAACATTTATCGCTGTGATATAACCATCGAATGGTGCCCGAATTTGCTTTCCGTCACCAGCAACTCCTGCCGCAAGGCCTTGATAATTGGATCGGGCGATATTGAAATTGCTTTCTACTTTTTCAAACTCTGCTTTAGGAACAATTTTCGATTCGTACAATTGCTTTTTACGTTCATATTCGGACTTAGCCTGTTCAAAACTGGAACGTGCCTTTGCAATTTCTGTACTCAAATTATTGGATGCCAAACCTTGACTGCTTATATTGATCAATAATTGGCCTTTTTTAACTGGCGTACCCTCGGTAAGATTGCTTTCTGCAAAATCCACCACCCCGTTAGATTTTGCTACCATTGTCTTAACGGAGCCTGGCGCAGGCATCCAAACACCTGAGGTATTTATAACATCATAGATTTTACCATTGACCGCAGCCGCTGTCTGAAAGTCTATTTTCCAAGCTTGTTCCTTCAAAAATGAAATGCTCCCATCATCTTTAGCTGCACCCAAGGCCTTTATGGCTTCATCCGCATTGGCAAATACGGTAACACTATCAATAACGATCTTATCTGAATATCCGGGCGTAGTTAATTCAAAGACCAACTGATAGTTCCCTACTTCTTTGGGCTGAATTGCAGGTGAAAATATCCCAGGTGATGTGGGTGCATCCGCCGTATTCCTGATGCCCTTACCATCTTTTATCAGGCTTACGGTTACCGAACCTTCCCTAACAGGCTGGTGTTTATCCATTTCGGTAAAATGAGCAGCGAATCTACTTCCTTGGCCTACTATTAGTACCGGAAACTCAACAAATAGTTCTGTTTTGTCCGTCCAGATCGTATGGTCCAAACGGGGAATTTCTTCTCCAACATGACTACCATCTGCATTATGTGCGTGTGCATCTTCTGTCTTGTCATTACAAGACATTGCCAAAAAGGCAAGCACTATAATTATATATTTCATTTGCTACAACTATTTATATATTAATGATTGTGGTGCTCAGAACCATCATCATGTTTATGGGTTTCAGGTTTAATTTCCATAGAATCCTTATCAACATGGAACTCTTCTTGTTCTATAGTTTCCTCGTGCATATGACCACCGTCAGCATCGTGTTCATGACCGTGCTCTTCTGTACTTTCTGGCTTTGATTTTGTGTCTCTACAAGAAGTTAAGGCCACAGTTGAAACTAAGGCTACTGCGAATACTATTTTTGAAATTTTCATAATGTTTTGTTTTAAAATTTATAATTGATGTTTTAATAATTCTGCTTGAAGCAAATGCAAATCTTTTTCCATTTGCAGCATTTTATCGAAGGCATTTCGGTAAAACTGAAGCTCTACATAGTAATCCATAAAAGAATACTCACCCAGCATATAGGCCTTAAAAAGTAATTTCTCACTTTCCAAATTGCCCATCGTAGTTTGATACTCATGGTACTTTGAACGCATTAATTGGTAGCGATTAAAAGATTCTTGAAAATGGGCGTAGAGCGTAGTTGAGATTACTTGCGAATTGGATTGCTGATACTCATGGCTTGCTTGAGCAGCTTTAACTTTGTTCTTACTGCCCCATAAGGGAATGGAAAGTCCACCGTAAAATCCCGAATAATTATTGCCATTTACACCCTGATGGTTGTAGCCTAGAGCGACATTTGGAAGTACCTTGTTTTGCTCCAATTTCATTTTTTGCAAGGAAGCAACCTCATTGGTCTTTAATTCCAGGAGGGCAGGGTCTTGCACTAATTTTTCCTGCCAAAGGTTGTCCTTACTTCCTATTTCTACGGGCAAATCAATTAGCATTGAAAGTACATCCAAAGGTTTGTTGCCATTTAAGGTTTTTAGTTTGGATACCAGGATTTGGATGTCATTTTCGATCTGTCCAAGCACAAATTGTTCCTGAATCCATGCAATTTTGGCTTTATTCAAATCTAAAATACCTACTTGCTCCTTGTCATAGAGCTCCTTAAGCTGATCAAATACCTGTTTGCCCTGAGCTCTTCTTTCGGCCTCAATTCCTTTTTGCCTCCTTAAGAAAGCAAGTTCTATAAGAAGCTCCTTCGCATTTAATAGCACCAACTGTCTCCTTTTTGTATAGGCAGTTTGTAGTTGCGCCGACCTTAAATGGTTCCACTTACCCCTTGCAGCATAAACCGTTGGGAACTCAAACGATTGTGATATTTGATATTCCGTATAAGTATCTGTGGTATTAGCGCCAAAGGGCAGATAATACCCAGAGAGCTGTGGGTCTGGCAAATTGTTGGTGCTCTTGTTTTCGAGCTGTTGACTTTCAATATAGGATTGATAGCCTTGTAACTCGGTATTATTCTGTTCTATTTCAAGAAGTAATTCCTCCAAATTTCTATTTTGAGAGAAACCACTAACAAAAGACAGGCATCCGCAAATAGCGAATACTATATGTTTATTCATTGTTTGTGAATTTTAGGTTTAATCTAAATTTATAAAAGGATTACTACCATAGCGGTAATTGCTCCTAAACGATTAACCTAAAGATGGGGGACCTCGTGTATCGAGGCATGAGAGATAAGAATTAAAATAAGTATTCGGTGGATGATAAATAGGAGATGTTCTATTTTGCCCATCATCAATTAAAAAAAGACCTTGAATGTCAAAAACACCATTAGCAATCTCTTTACCAATAATGGTCTGCTTTTCAACAATGTCTCTGTTAAATAGGCCAATATCACTAGACACCGTAGAATGGACGTGCATATCCAAAAAGAATCCAAAGAAACCTAAAGGTGAATTTTCGTCTTCTTGGGAATGGTCATCATTGTGATGGTGTTCGCCAGTATGTGCAATTTCTGAATGTGAATATGTTTCCTCATGTTGATGATGCAAATGAGGAAAGGCTTGATGCAGCATCATAAAGCTGAACAGGCCTAAAAAGAAAAATACTTTTATGTGATTGTACTTTTGCATCAAAAACAAAGATAACTTTTCCGATTTAATTTTAAACGGATCTAAAGCTTTTTTAAAATTTTGAATGGGCTACGGTAAAAAAGGGTTTTTCCGTTGAAATATAAACTCAAGCAGTCCCAAGAAACTAGTTTTTAGTATGGGGAATGTGCCTAAAAAGGTATGTTTTAAACCATTTTGCGATTATTGCAATGAAAGTTTTGCACAACATGTACTTTTAGATACTAATTCAATGTACGAGGCAAATTTTTGCTACTTTTCATTTTTTGAAACATAAAGGATTTAATATTGCAAGTATAGTAGACAACCAAGTTAGAAAAATTAGCAAGCTCAATTGTTGGCTATGTGACGTTAGAGGATATGTTATGCATGCGTGAGCATTTCTTTTTCCCAAACTATCGCTATATTATATATATCCTGTTATTTACACTATACCCATTTCACGATTTTACTTATCGGAGAAAAGCAGGTAAAAGAAATAAAAAATAGCCTCAAAAAAATAAATTATTAATCCTACAATAAATATTCCAGTGATTACAAGGGTGCCACATAATCTATCCTTCTTGGTCACCGTCCGTCCTTTAGGTTCTTCAAGTTTGTTATTTTCTCTTCTCTTTCTCCGACTTTGAGACATTTCATAGGTATATTTATATATATATTCACTTTTTATGAGTGCCAAACCATTTTTTGGAGCCGTATGGCATTGAGTATTGCCAAAAGTGCCACGCCTACATCCGCAAATACGGCTTCCCACATTGTCGCCATTCCGAACGCTCCTAGGGCCATTACCAACACTTTTACGCCAAAGGCAAGACCAATGTTTTGCCAAACAATTCGACGTGTAGAACGCCCTATTTGAATAGCACGTGCAATCTTACTCGGTTGGTCGTTTTGGATAATGACATCGGCAGTCTCGATAGCGACATCACTGCCAAGACCTCCCATTGCAATTCCTACATCACTTGCAGCCAAGACAGGGGCATCGTTAATACCATCGCCAATAAATGCAACTTTGGTATCGAGCTGCTTTTTTAGTTTTTCGACTTCGTTAAGTTTATCTTCGGGTAATAGACCACCCTTCGCCCAATCGATTTTCAATTCTTTTGCTATCTGTTGGGTAATGGAATCCTTATCGCCAGAAAGCATGATGATTTTGGAAATCCCTGATTCCCTAATTTGCTTTATGGCTTGATGCGCATCGGCCTTTAATTCATCCGCTATGGTCACATAACCTGCAAATTTTCCATCAATGGCAACCATTACAATTGATTCTACGATGCCATCTGTTTGTGAATTGACTTCTATTTTGTTCGAGGTCATTAAGGCTTTATTTCCTACCAACACGGTTTTTCCATTGACCGTTCCTTTTAATCCTTTCCCGGCGACTTCGGAAACCTCGGTCGCTTCAAAATCAGCACCCTCTGCCTTGTATTCCAAAATTGCCTTTGCAATGGGATGGGTGGATTGTTCTTCCATCGACATTAGGTACTGCATAAATTCCGCTTCGGTAAAAGCCGAGCTGTTTACAACTCCTTTGATTTTAAAGACCCCTTTGGTTACCGTCCCAGTTTTATCCATTACCACGGTATTTACTTTTGTCATCGTATCTAAAAAGGATGCACCCTTGAACAGTATTCCATTTCTGGATGCCGCACCCAGGCCGCCGAAATAACCCAAGGGAATAGAAATTACTAGGGCACAGGGACATGAAATCACTAAGAATATCAGCGCACGGTAGAGCCATTCACGGAACACGTAACCATCTACAAAAAAGTAGGGCAGGAATGTTAGCCCGATAGCTAGGAAAACAACGATGGGGGTATAAATCCTTGCAAACTTTCTGATAAAAAGCTCCGTTTTGGACTTTCGGGCGGTGGCGTTCTGTACCATATCCAAAATTCGTGCTATGGAACTGTCCTTAAATTCCTTTGTCGTTTCCACTTCTATAACACCATCGAGGTTGATGCTACCGGCAAATACCTTTTCATCCTTTGCAATGGTATCGGGTTTGCTTTCTCCTGTCAAGGCTGCCGTATTAAACGAACCTTTTTCAGAAAGTAGCATACCATCAAGCGGTACTTTCTCCCCCACTCGTACCTGAATCTTCTCACCTATAGAAACCGTTTCTGGATTGACGGAAATAAACTCGCCATCGCGAAATACCAGTGCTTCATTGGGGCGTACGTCCAGCAAAGCTTTGATGTTTCCTTTAGCACGGTTGACAGCGGCATTCTGGAACAGTTCGCCTACAGCATAGAATAACATCACGGCCACACCTTCCGGATATTCGCCTATAGCAAATGCCCCCAAAGTTGCAATGGACATCAAGAAGAATTCTGTAAAGAAATTGCCATTTTTAATACTGTTCCAGCCTTCTTTTATCACAGGGAAGCCTACAGGAAGGTATGCTGCTGTGTAATAAACAATACGTATCCAGTCTTTAAAATAAGGTAACGCATAAAAATAGTCTATGGTAATACCGACTATCAGCATCACAAAACTAAAAATAGCAGGTAGGTAGGTTTTAAATTTACTTATCCTTTCTGAACTGCTGTGCTTATGACCATCGTCGTGAGCATGTTCTCCTTTATGTTCTTCGATATTGATATCACGAAGATTATGTTTTTTCTTGCTCATTTTATATTATTGAAAATTTATCCATTGCTTAGCTTGTTCCTTGTTCCTTAAATCGAAATATTTCACTTCAGAACTTGTGAAAAAATTAGTTGCTTTTGCAGCCCATTCCTGCCATTCCTTTTCTCCTATAAAAGCCATTTTTCCATAATCTGAAAGGTGGGAAACATCGACTTTAATATCAGCCCAAAGACCTTGCAGCTCATATCCGTGGAAATCGTGCATTTCAAAATAGAAATCCACTTTATTATTGGTCTTAAGAATTTTGTGGATTAGCGGATGGACTTGTTCAACATCTTCTTTTGAGATTTTACCTTCCAATTTTACTGCAATCAAATTTTCATTTTTTGAATTTATTAACTGTATCATAATTTTAATTTTTATTCAATGTATTGAAATAAAGAATGCAACGGAAGTGCATTTAATGGCCGCTACACTTCTCACAAATTCCCGTTATTACCAGGTTTGCATCCTCGGCGATGTAACCGTCGGGTAAGTTGATATGAGGAATTTTATGATCTGTTAAGCAAACTGTTTTATCGCAATTACTACAATGAAAATGTAAATGTAGGTCTTGATCCAGCTCGCAATTACACCCTTGTTCGCATAAGGCATATTTTGAGATACCTGTACCATCATCAATATGATGAACAATCCCCTTGTCCTCAAAGGTTTTTAGTGTCCTGTATAATGTCGTTCTTTCAGCTTTAACAAAGGCATCCTCAATATCTGTAAGTGCTATGGCTACTTCTTTTTGAGCCATAAATTTATATATGAGAATACGCATCGCTGTTGGTCGTATTCCATTGTTTTCCAATTTTTTTTCTATTTCGGTCATTATTTAATTTATACGTTTTAATGATTCGCCCGTTTTAATCTGAAAGGCATCTTCAACATTGGAAACATAAATAATTCCGTCTCCTGGTTCGTCAGTTTTACTATTCTTCGTAATTATTTCAATAGCGTTTAGGGATACTTCAGTTTGGCAGACCAGTTCCAATTTAATCACAGGGCTGTCTGTAACATGAAAATCCAAGGATGGTCTTGAACCTTTAGACTTGAATGCGCCTGTACCTTCTGCTTGTGAAAGGGTCATACTTTTAAAGCCATTATCAGTAAGGGCATCTATTACTTTTTGAATCCTGTTTGGTTTTATAAATGCTTTTATTTCTTTCATCTTTTCCAATTATTTAATTATGAATTAATCATCGTGTCCCAATTCGCCCTTTATCATTTCTGATGATAATGTATACGCACCTTTGGTAACCACTTTTACATCTTGTACAATTTCTGTAGGAAGATTGATTTCAACATATCCTAAATCTATAATTCCAACGTTCACTGGAATCATTTTAAATTTCATTTTGTTATCTCCTTTTTCGTCATCTGCATCCAATATGAATATAAAGGACTGTTCGCCCTCTTTTATGATGGCATCTTCGGGTACTGCAAACGCCATTTTTTGGTCTTGGACTATTCTTCCTTCCACATACATTCCGGGAAGCAATTCTTTATCTTCATTATGAACGTCTGCGTGGACGTGCAATGCTTTAGGGTCAGTTTCAAAAGTTTTACCGATGGCGTGAATTTTTGCCTTTAAAAGCTCGTCTGGTTTGGCTGCAACCGTAAAATATATTTCCTGACCTACCTTAACTTTTCGGATATCCTTTTCGTACACTTTAAAATCCACGTGAATTTCAGAATTATCGCTTACTGTGAACATTTTGGACTGGGGTGCTACATAATCGCCAAGACTTATCATTACTTCATCCACGTATCCGCTTATAGGGGTTGTTATGGGAACTGCGGAGTAAATCTGCCCTTTAAGTACTTGGTCGGTGTTTATGCCTAACAATCTCAATTTAGAACGAAGTCCGTTTACAGAAGAACTGGTGGAACGGAACTTGGATTGTGCCATTTGAAATTCCTTGCCAGACGAAACTCCCTTATCGTACAAAGTTTGCTTACGTTCAAAATCCTGTTTTAAAAATACAAGTTCATCATTTTTTTCTTGATATTCCTGTTGCATCGTTATAATATCGGGATGTTCCAAATATGCCAATACTTGACCCTTGTTTACCTTATCACCTTCAATGACCTTTATGGATCGCACGTTTCCACCCACAAAAGGACTTATGTTTGCCCTGTCTTGCGGAAATAGTTCCAATTGACCAGTAACTTTAATGGTATTGCCTAAACTCTTTCTTTCCAGGGTATTCATTTCAAGACCAATAGTTTCAGCCTGCTCCTTTGTAAGTTCTACCACACCCTCTTCATGCTTTTCTTCGCTGTGCTCTGTATTTTCCTCATTATGTCCCGAACCTGAATCTACTTTGTTATTGCAACCAATCATCAAAAAGGTTACTAGTGCTATACTGATTATAGATATATATTTCATTTTTTTTTCTTTAATGTTATAGATTGCCCAACTGGTATTGTACCTCGATGGCCTGTTGGTTAAATTGATTGATATATTGTAAATGTGTTTGTTTTATCCTGATGGCACTATTTAGGATAGTGATATAGTTCACATATTCTATCTCGCCTTCCTTGGATGCCAATTGTGCCGTGGCTATCTGTTCTTCTGCCAATAACAATGCACCATCCTCATAATATTGCAATATCTTTTGTGTTTTTTCAAGGGATTTGAGCAATTGGGAAACACGGCTTTCAGTTATAGCTTTTTGTTCCAAATATTGATTTTCTGCGACCATCGCATCTGCCTTGGCTGCCTTTACCCTTGATTTCTGAGGATAAAACCATAACGGAATACTAATTCCTGCCTGATAGGTATTGAAGCCTGAAACATCATCTACCACTTGCCGTCCATAGGAAAGACTGAATTTTGGCAGGAACCCCGATTTTTCAACACCCACATTGGCTTTGCTTACTTCTACATTTTGAAGCGAATATTGCAATATGGGGTTATTTGCCACGGTCGTTGAATCCATTATATTGCTCAAATTCATTGGCTCATATAAAACCGAAAACGTTTCAATAGGTGCTTCCGTTCCCAAATACTGCTTTAGGGCCCGTTTGGCAATTTCAATATCATCATAGGCCTGTTGTCGCAATACTTGAATCTGCTGGTATTCCGAGGAAGCAGAAATAAATTCCAACTTTCCGGTTTCGCCCGTATCGTAACGCAATTGTGCTGCGGTCTTAAAATTGGCATAAACACTATCCAATTGTTCGGCAAAAAGAAGTTGCGCTTTATTATAATTTATTTGGTCATACGCTTGCATTACATTTCTTATCAATTGTTGCTCGTTTACCGCATAGAATTTTTCGCCCAGTGCCACACGCTGTTTGTAAAACTTCGATTTTGAAAAGCCAGAAAGCAAATCGATATTGCCCTGCTGTACACCAATAGTAGTCTGTATTCCAGGAAGATTATTGCCATATTCTTCTTTTCCTGTAAAAACCTGCGTGCTACCCATGTCGAAACTTGTACCTTTCATTGCTTGTTCGCGTTCAATAAAGGCTTGACTTTCTTTAAGGGATGGATAATTTTGCTTTGCCATTGCAATAGCTTCTTCCAAAGTAATGGGCTTCAGAACTGAAGTGGCCTGTTTTGTTTCCTGTGCAAAGCTATTTCCGGAAGTGAATACAGTACCCAATACTAATAGAACAATAATTACCGTGGTGCTTTTATTGACATAGCTTTCATCATCTTTATTACCCTTTTTTTCTTTTCGGGTTTCGAGCCAATAGTATAAAACAGGGATGACTACCAAGGTTAAAAATGTTGCCGTAAGCAGTCCACCAATTACCACTGTTGCAAGAGGCCGTTGAACTTCAGCACCACCAGAGGTAGAAACCGCCATAGGGATAAAGCCCATAATAGCCGCAGTTGCAGTAAGCAAAATTGGACGTAAACGTTCGTGCGTAGCTTCGTATATACGTTTTTTTAAATCTGTCATTCCACCTTCTTTTAGTTCATTGAATTTATTTATGAGTACCAGTCCATTCAATACAGCAACTCCAAAGAGTACAATAAACCCAACACCTGCAGATATACTAAAAGGCATACCACGGACCAACAGGGCGAAAACTCCACCAATGGCAGCCAAGGGTACGGCCATATAAATCATTAAGGACTGAGAAAATGAGTTGAGTGCGAAATAGAGCAATATGAAAATTAAGAACAATGCAATTGGTACAACAATCATTAATCGGTCTGTTGCTCGTTGCAAATTCTCAAAAGAACCGCCGTATGTGATATAATAACCCGCTGGTAATTTAACTTCGGCTTCCAATTTCTGCTGAATTTCCTCCACCATCGTTTTTACATCACGCCCACGGACATTGACACCAATGGAAATACGACGGTAGGTATTGTCCCTTGATATTTGCATCGGGCCAGGTTTGTAACTGATATCAGCTACTTCTTTTAAAGGTACTTGTGCACCACTTGGTAAATCGATATAAAGATTTTTTAGGCTATTGATGTCTTTTCTAAATTCCTTGGCCAAACGGATGACCACATCAAATCGTTTTTCGCCTTCGAAAATGACACTGGCTTTTTCACCCGCAAAAGCAGCACTCACATAATCGTTCAACTTATCAACGGTAACACCGTATTGTGCCATCTTTGCACGGTTGTAAACCACGGTCATTTGAGGCAGACCGCTGGTGGCTTCCACATTCAGGTCGGCCGCTCCGGGAACGGTTCTAATGACGGCTGCTATTTCTTTAATTTTATTAGCCAATACGCCCAGATCCTCGCCATATAATTTTATGGCGACATCTTCCCGAACACCTGTAAGCAACTCATTAAAACGAAGTTCTACGGGTTGTGTAAAAACAAAATTGACACCGGGAATCACAGAAATTTTCTCTTGAATTTTTTCTCTGAGTTCTTCTTTACTATCTGCCGAAGTCCATTTGCTTTTATCTTTCTCCAGAATAATATAGCTGTCGGCGATGTCCATAGGCATCGGATCAGTTGGGATTTCAGCAACACCAATACGTGAGACCATTGTTTTTACTTCAGGGAATTGTTTTACGATATTTTGAAGTTTTTTTGAAGCTTCAATGGATTCCGTAAGGCTACTACCAGGTTTTATAAGGGCCTGCATCGCAATATCGCCTTCATCAAATTTTGGAATAAATTCGCCACCCATATTGCTGAAAATAAATCCTGCAATCAATAATAGCCCGACGGCTCCAATTACAACACCTGCCTTAAAGCGCAGTGCAAAATTGAGCAACGGTACATAGGCTTTGTTTAAACCGAACATTATTTTATCACTAAACCTGTCAATCTTGTTTTCAAATTTGGCGAACCAACTATTTTGATCTTTGATGGGTTTTAAAAATAATGCCGAAATCATTGGTACGTAGGTAAGACAAAGAATTATCGCTCCCAAAACGGCAAATCCAAAGGTAAATGCCATCGGACGGAACATTTTTCCTTCAATTCCAGTTAAGAATAGAATAGGTGTAAATACTATTAGAATGATCAATTGTCCAAAAAATGCGGAATTCATCATCGTACTTGCCGATTCATAGGCTATTTCATCCATTTCAGATTTCTCGATAACAGTTGTAGTTTTTTTCATCCGTTGATGAATATGGAATACCATTCCTTCCACAATAATTACTGCTCCATCTACAATAATTCCAAAATCAATAGCTCCCAATGACATCAGATTGGCCCAAACACCAAATTGTTTCATTAAGATAAATGCGAACAATAGGGATAGTGGAATAACCGAGGCTGTTATCAATCCGCCACGGAAACTTCCCAAAAGTAGCACCAGAACGAATATTACGATCAACGACCCTTCTATAAGATTTTTTTCGACGGTACTTGTTGTTCTGTCAATGAGATCGCTTCGGCTTAAAAAAGTATCAATGTAAACGCCCTCCGGAAGGGATTTTTGAATTTCGATTATACGTTTCTCGACATTTTTGACCACGTTGCTCGGGCTTTGCCCTTTTAGCATCAAAATTTGTCCACCAACGGATTCGTGTCCATCTTGGGTAAAAGCACCATAACGCACCTGACTTCCATAACCTACTTTTTCTGCAACGTCACGAACTAAAACAGGACTACCGTTCTGTGAGGTAACAACAATATTTTCTAAATCGGCGATGCTACGTGCCAAGCCTTCGCCTCGAATAAAATTGGCTTGATGGTTTTTTTCGATATAAGCACCGCCCGTATTGGCATTATTAACTTTCAGGGCTTCAAAAACCTGATTCATTGTAATGCCAAAACTTTTCAATTTATCGGGGTTAATGGCTACTTCATATTGCTTTACAAATCCTCCAAAAGCATTGACCTCCACAACACCGGGCACTAATGCCATTTGACGCTTTACAATCCAATCCTGAATGGTACGTAACTCCATTGCATCAAATTTATCCTCGTAGCCTTCCTTTACTTTTAGCGTGTATTGGTAAATTTCGCCCAATCCCGTAGTAATTGGTGCCATAAAGGGCTTCCCAAATCCTGCGGGGATTTCTTCGCTCACTTCTGCAAGTTTCTCTTGCACCAACTGTCGGGGCAAATATGTTCCTGCTTCATCATCGAAAACAATGGTAACTACGGAAAGCCCAAAACGGGAAACGGAGCGCAACTCAATAACATCGGGTAAATTGGCCATTGCCAATTCCACCGGATAGGTTACAAATTGCTCAATATCCTCTGTCCCCAGATTAGGTGCAGTTGTTATAACTTGTACTTGGTTGTTGGTAATATCTGGTACCGAGCCCAGGTTTATAGTGGCCATAGAGTAAATGCCCGTGCCTACAAGTGCCACTATAAATAGCCCAATAATAAATTTATTATTAATGGAAAATGAAATGATTTTGTTAATCATGGATTACAGCGTTAATTCAGTTAAAAAAATGATGGTGTGCGCAATTGAATCCGATACTTATCGAAACGAAAGCTTCATAATAGGACAGAGTTATCCTAGTTGTCCTATGAAAACTGAATTATCCCCGTGGGGGTTGGTAAAGTGATTCCAGGAATCTGGAATTGAAGAGGAATGAATATTTGCCATACTCAAAGCTGTTTTCAAATCTTATAGACTTAATTTCAACTGAATTAGCGGGAGCAACAAATACTATGGGATGGCAGCACTGATTATGGGTATGTGATGGAATTTTGTCCTCTTCCGAACCCGTATGGTGGAATCCATTATCGCCTTCTGAATTAAAATAATCCTCGACCACATACTCAAAAAATGAATCTCCATCGTACTCCCTGTGATCTTGATAATGTTCAACGAAATGCGAAATTTTTTCAATTTGTTCACATAAGTCCATATCCATAGCTACTCCTTGAAGAAGAAAAATAAATGACATTGATATGGAAACAAATATATTCATTTGAATTGCAAAGGTAATTGAATTTTAGTGCAACTGGGTTGCAAAATTTTTAAATCCAATTGGTTTCATAAAACGACAGTGGCTGTCGCAGAAAGGTTAATTCTATAATTAGAGCTGTTTGTATTATAATATTCCGCGATATGTAATTTCGCTTTGGTACGGTATGATATTAAAAGGGCTTGCAGACCTTTTAATATTTGAGAGGTTGGCATACTTTGTACCACACTTTGTATATGTTTTTCTTCTAAAAAGTTTCATTTACAAGCGTAATGTGAGCGGGATGGTAAATAATCCAATCCTTTCTTTTAGAATATAGATAGTTTTTTCGCCGTATAATTTTTCCAACCAAATTGCACCTTAGAAATAGAACTTTATTCTTACATATTACGGTAATTTGATGCTTTAGCCTCGCTCACTTCAGGTTTGACCAAAATGCTTTGTTTGCAAGGTAACATGATAGAAAAAATTATAACTGACATAAAATTCCTACAAAATATACAATATTCTCTACTAGATATACAATCTGTTCTTGGGATATTCATTTTTGAAGTACCTTCCTATATATTCTTTTTTTAAAGACCTCACGACTTGCCAACAGCGATTGAACTTTTGGCATGATTTCCTTCCTCCAGTTCTAAAACCTTGTTTTAGATTCCTTTATTTATAATACGAAAATATTAACAGTTAAATCGAATGCTATGGCTGCAACAGGAAACAATTATATCGATTTCGTTTCGGAATTAATTTACGGTGATTTGGGAGCCGGGGAATTGGGAGCAGTAGCCCCCATAGGAGCAAAAAACCATATCCATTGGACACGAGATAATATTCCTTCATCAGGTGCAACCGCGGTAACTGGTGATGCCTTTCTTGAGCATCACCTAGATTATATGCTAAGCTTATACGAATCATGGCGAAGTAAATATTTCCTTCCTCCGGTGAGACCATGGGATGGACAAAGCAGTATGGAAGGCGAGCAATCGGCTACAGTTCCTGGAGCCGGCCCCTTACCTGGAAATACAGATGCATTGGGAACGAGTATTCGACTATATTACAACACCAATTATCGTAGCCTATTAACAGAAGAGATGGCTGATGAAGTAAAGGCGCCCTATAGTTACCGATATTGGGCATTTGTAAAATGGGCAAGCGATTTAAGAAAACGAGTTTTGGGGCAACCGGTAATACATGTTCACAAGGTTTTTGATAGAAATGGTACGATACTTTCTGAAAAAGATTTCACCGATATTTTTCATCAGGTGCATCATGTTTGGCATCCTAATGGACCAATAGGTGGAGGCTGGACAACTGCAACACCTTTCTTCAATACGAGTGTAGGTCAGCACCAAGGAAAAAAGGAAATAAGCCGTACCCAAGTGGGTGCGGAATTCTTCACTTTTCATAGGGATCATTTGGAGTTATTTGATCGCTGGTTAATAAGCACAGGTCAGGATGTAATACAAGACATAAATACATGTGCCCACGATACCGATCCCAATGACCCACCTCCTGCCGGAGTGCAATCTGATTACTCAGGTTATCCACATATTGAAGATTGGAGCGATAATCCACCGGATGTTATCTTTAACGATATTCATACGACTTATTGGGAAAGTGATGTGGATGAGTTTAGTAATATCGGGGAAATGGGTCAACGTTTTGCCACAGATTTTAATCAGTTTCCTGCTATAAATATACCCGGAGTTTCGGATACCGGTTATCATGGAACAGGGCATGTACTTAATGCTGATCTAGCACCACCAGTTGATAATAATCATTCGCCTCGTTTTTTTGCTTGGCACGGTTATAATGATAGTGTTTGGCGTAAAAGAGAGCCTAGATTTGACACTTTTAAATTGGTGCAATCAGACAATTCAGATTTTCCACAGCCAAATATATTGACCATTCTAAGAGATCTTAATGCGTCAACTGATACTGTTGAACCAAGTTTGGGTGTTGCCGGTATTGATATTACTAATGGTCAGGGAGCTTTACAAATTAAATTAAATGTAGAACCAGACCCTTTTGGTCGCACTTTAGAATTGGAATTAAAATGTGAGGTTTTTCGCGGAGCACTAGGTAGTACTGCCGTAATAGCATTAACACGAAATCTAACAATAATTCCAGCGGGTGTTCCAGCGGGGAATCAACGTTTGGCGAACGTCGATTTTTTTGAAGATTTTGATTTTGATGGAACGGCCGGAACCGAGGATACAGATTTTGATGGGCCTTTTAAATCAGATAATTTACTTTTTGTACCTACTCCAGTTGGTTTTAAAAATCACACTATCCGAATTAGCGGTTATCTAACTTGTACTTCGAAGCCAGATGGAACTGTGCCCATCGTAACTGGAACAATTTCAAGTGCCGGTTTAAATGTAACCGGTGTTGGGTCTGCATTCTCCTCTGAATTGAGACAAGGCGATTTAATTCGTAGCAACGGACAGGTTAGGATGATTACTAATATAAGCAACAATACCAGTTTAATTTTGCTTGAACCTTTTAGCCCGGATTTACCGGCTGGATCCACCTATGAACGATTGGACGGTTTTGATCATAAATCGGAAGTAGAGATCTCGTTAATTCAGGAAAAATCGGTACCTGATATCACAACTTATTTGGATTTAAGTACTTTTAGTATTGAGCAGGTAGCCGCTGTAGGAACCACGGTTTTTGACGATGCATTTTATGTTGTCTTACAAGATCAAACTACCAGACCGTATACAATTACATGGCCCGCAGATGTAGAGCCTGCCCTGTACGGCCTAATTGCTCCTCCATTATATTCAGCTGGTCTTTACACAGATTTGGCACACCGTCCTACCATTGAGTTGCGGGATGCTATAACGGATGCAGTGATACCGGGCGTGGAGGTGCTGGTTACCTCCTTACAACCTGAAGACCCGGGATTACATCCTACATTTCAGCAACGGGTCACTTGTCCTTGCCAGGTTACATTTACCGGGCAGGATGCGTTTGCCGGCTTAATTGCAGCAGGCGATTTCACTATGGTAAAGGTAGTGGTTACTGCAACAGACCGTTGTGGAAATCAAGTAGTTGATGATAGTATTCAAATCAGATTACAGTTTAATCCAAATCCATATATGTTGGATGGTCCAACGCATTGGTTAAGCACCGATACAAGGGTATTTCAAATTCCAGAAGGGCAGGCTCGTTTTGGGGTTCCAGCCGGATGGACAGATCCAAATACATTTATTCAACAAGTAATTTCTAATTTTAGAACAGGGAACGGTACTGCAGGAGGGGAAACCTTCGACGGTTTGGAGGCTGATCAAGGAGATGCTAAATTGGAGTATTCTACTAGCATAGGTGGAGTTAATATTTATAATTTTGCTTTGGCACAAGTGCATTTACAGAGTGAGGTTCCACTTGATGATCTACGGGTAACATTTAGGTTCTTTCGTTGGGGAGTGGCAAATGTAGAGTTTAACAATACACTGGCATATCGCTCAGATGCATCAACCATTGGTTTGCTCGGGAAAACCACGTCTAACGAGTTGGCATCCATTCCGTTTTTTGCTGAACCTCGGGTGGCAACCACTGTGGATATGGGCACACAGATCGATCCTTTCAACTTATTTGATTTCGCCCCTACCGGAGGAACGGAAGCGCTAAGTTATTTTGGTGCTTATCTGGATATAAATCAGACAACGCCACGCTTTCCGCAGACGTACACGGGTGATGGACCCTTTATTGGCGCTTTGCAGAGCATTCGGGATTTATTGGAAGATCATCACCAGTGTATGGTAGTTGAATTGCTACATCCTTCAGATCCCACTATAAATGGATCTACACCTGGCAATTCAGATAATCTATCCCAGCGAAACTTGCTGATCGTTCAAACAGCAAACCCCGGTTCGGAAATAACCAGGACTGTACAACATGCTTTTAATATTGATTTAACAAGGAGTATAAAAAGACCACAAAAAGATCTTCCTCCAATAATAGATCCAATTCATTTGCATCATTCCCATAGTGATGACGGGCACGGTCTGTCCGTGGCTGACACTGATAATCATGAAAATCACGATAAGGGCAATATACTATTGAACAATAGTTTATCACCAATAAAAATCAATCGAGCTCGACCCATAGTGGATGGAAACCACCATAATGGCGACTTAAAATCGGAAGTATTACATCTTGAGGAAAGTTGGTTGGCGCAATCTCCTGGATTGCTAAAGCGCTTTAAGGATAAGTTGCATGCCAAGCATGAAGCAATGGAAAGGTGGACCTTTAGTATTGACAAATGGAAACCCACAACTGGACTGGATGAGTTGGCGATTTTTTGGAATAACCTTCCCAAAACCTCAGAAGTTGAACTCTACCTACCAGGGGTGAATGTCGAGGAAATATTCAATTTCAGAAGCCTAAGACACGCACCCTCTACGGTAAAAATAGTTGATTCACATACTTTAAGACTTTTCCCCACTGGGACCACATATTTGCCAATTGCCCCATTCTGGGGTGATAATATATCGGGCTTGATAAAAGTAAAATTACCGGCCGGTATAAAAAAAGGACAACGCTTTAAAGTTGATATTTTGCAAATGCGTGCAGATGAAGCACGTACCTTAGGTGGGTTTCAGCTAAATATTCAAGTGGAAAAAGCGTTAGAAATTCTAGATGCCGATCTTCGCATACTTGAATTGTTTCACAAGCGGTTTAGTGTGAAAAAGGCTGACGACAGATGGTATCCTATAGTTGCCAGACAGGTTGAATTTGCAAGAAAACGTGCAAAAGATATGGTTGCTTTGGCAAATGAGGAGAACCCGGAAATGGAGCCTTTGGAATGGAAGGACCCCACAGAATTTCAGAAGGGTAAAAAGGTGAGGGTCGTAATAGAGAAAATTCAAATCACAGATGATAGGGAACCATTTTTTAAAGGCAAAGGTGAGTTTCGTTTTTTTGCCAAAGTATATACGCCGAACAACGGCGGGATATTAACAAAAAACATATTTCCTTTAAAGGGGCACTACCATTTAAGTGATATCAAAGGGTCGAATGAAATTATTCTCAATGCCGCCATATTTGAAAATTGGGTTGAGGACAAATTAAGGATCCAGATCGGCGGCGTAGAGTTGGACACCTTTGATCCGGATGATCATCTTCTTAATTATAAGCAAGAATATGACGGAAATCCAGTGTCATGGTTTAAAAATTATTCACCTTCAGGAGACCCCATTGATTCGATGGATATGGATGGATGGAAACTATGGTATCGAATTGAGCAGGCGGGATAGAAATTAAGACTTTTGGAAAAATATCTTGTAGGTTGGGATTTGAACCTATTAAACTTATATGTCAATCTGTACTATACTGTCTTGCGTGGCGCATGTCTCTACCCACCCGAGGGAAAACTTTGAGCGGATCCACATGGACGTTCGTAAATTTCTCCCGTTAAAGCTAAAACGGCCTTAATTTGTTGATAACTAATGGCTTTGGGGTTATATGCGTTTTAATAAAAGCTTCGGATTTTGTAATTTAATAGGTCAACAATAATGATGAAACCATGTATTATAATCAGGCCATCTGCGATATATATATCGGTACGGGAGCCGGAAAGAAATTAATGGAGGACATTGAGAATGCCAAGCAATCGGTAAAAATTGTATCGCCATATCTTTCTCTCTTTCTGGTCAAGAAATTGATCGACCTGTATTTTAGGGGCATTGAGGTGCAATTGATTACTATGGATAACATAGAGGATTTTTACGGGGATAGACAAAAGAATATCTGTCAACTTATCATTCAGGACAGAAGTATTGATAATGATGCAAAGTCCCTTCGATTAAAATGGGTCAATAGAAAAAGATTGCTTTACTTTTTTTTGATTGTAATGATTTTAATGTTGTGTATCATGGCATTTATTACCTGGAATCGCATGGTTTTATGGGGAGGTATTCCTTTGATCCTGGTTTGGCTCTTGATTCGGCATTACACATCGAAAATTAGGAACGCTAAAATCTACAAATATTCCTACAGACAGTTATTTCCATTCAAGGTATTTACAACTCCTGAAGATAACTCCTATTCACATCCTTTTGTTCATGGGAAATTGTACTTGATCGACGATGGGATTGCGTATTTGGGTTCCTTGAATTTCACTGGAAATGGGACCAAGAATAACTATGAAACCAGAATTCGAATTACAGACAGAAATGCGGTTAAGGAATTGGTGGTTGAATTTGATGCCTTGCTTCATAATGAGAACCAACCCGAAAGATATATTGTTGAGTGGGGAAGGGAATTGTATGAGGAGGCCAGATATTGACAGATAACGTTCTGCGTTATCTCTTTCCATAGAAGGCATTACAATGACAAGTCTTCAATATCTAAATTTTTTGTGCTGGTTGGTGCGCTGGCGTATTTGTCTCATCTTTTTCTTTAAGTTTATCTTTTAAAAATATTCTTCGTAAAAGGTAATAGAACACTTAATACGCGAGATGACAATAAGAGGTAACTGTAATGTCTGTGGAATGTTTTTGATAAATGAAGTATATGTCCTAAATTTGAGATATGGGGAAATCAACGATTTATTCAATTGGTCATGGGAATAAGCAATTTGATGAGTTAGTTAGTGAACTTAAAAGATATCGAATTGAATTTCTCTTAGATGTTAGGTCTAGTCCTATGTCTAAATTTAACTTCCATTTTAATAGAGCGTGGCTGGAAAAAGATTTGCCTGATAATAATATTACATATGAATTCCTAGGAGAATATCTTGGGGGCCTGCCCAAAGACAGGTCTTGCTATACAAATGGTAAAGTAGATTATGCTAAAATAAGAACTAAAAAATTCTTTAAAGATGGTATAGATTTATTAATTGAAGCAAATGAAGAAAAAATGCGAATTGCTTTAATGTGTAGCGAGTCCAAGCCAGAAGAATGTCATAGGTGTAAATTAATTGGTCAGGAACTAATGAATCATGACATTTCAGTCCAGCATATTACTGCAAATGGGCTTAAATCTCAAGAGGAGGTCATTGAAATATTAACTCAGGGATTCGGGGTCAATGATCTTTTTGGAGAGAATGACTTCACTTCTAGAAACACATATTTGTAATAATAATGGAGTTTTATACTATAGGTGTGTACAATTCTTCAGAGGCTAATTTTTATCAGAAGCTTATTGAAAATAAAATTGATACTTTTTGTGATATACGCCAAAGAAGAGGTGTTCGTGGTTCCAAATACTCATTTGTAAATAGTAAACAATTACAATCCAAGCTTCAAAATCATAATATCAAATATATACATTCCCTTGATTTGGCTCCTACCAAAGAAATTAGAGCATTACAGAAAGAGGCTGATTTAAACAATTCTGAATTAAAAAGAAATAGGAGATCTTTGGGACAGGTATTTATAAATGAATATAACAATCAAATTATTAATACTTTTAATTTTAACCAGTTCATTATTGATCTTGAAAATCTTAATGCTAACAAGATTGTTCTATTTTGCGTAGAAGAAGATCATAAGGCATGTCATAGGTCATTGGTAGCGGAAAAGTTATCTTCTATGGAGTATCAGTTCCAAGTAAAAAATATTTAATTTTGGAGGTACTGATAACATCAAAAACCAAATGGAGCAAATATTATTGCATAGGTGGGTTGGAATTGCCTTCCAATAGGATGGTCAGGTTAATGACTTCAATTGGCACTTATCAACCACTTAACTGTCCCTTCGAAATTGGAAATATTTGGGATTTGGAATACAATTATTACCCCGATTCCCCACCACATATAGAAGATGTTAGAGTCATTCGCAGAAATGGATTGGTAGGTAAACATCATGACTTTGTTAGCTATGTAAAAAACAATTGTGTTATTTGGAATGGTGACTTTAATGAATTATACGAAGGAAAACTACAATGGACATATGCAGGTAGTGGATACTTAAATAATCCAAATAATGTACCAGCAAACAGTGTAGGATTTTGGATTTCTGATAATGAATTAACATGGGATGGTAAGGAATATTATGTTTATGAAAGAGGAATTTTGCTTAGAAATCGAAAATTTAAATACAAGGGTATTGTTCCGCCAATTGATGTAATACCAGTTGGCACATTAATTAGAGTTTCACTTGCGAAATGGTGGGATGCACATGGGGAAAAAAGATGTTATTTACAACTATCTGGTTGGCATTTATAAGTTCCCCTTTTTCTTAAATTATTGCAGCAAAATCTTTAGATATTCTCGAGTGGTGGTCACTTTAGCATATTTCTTCGAAACCTGCTAAGTCCTTCAATAGTCTTTCCTTAGATAAACTTTTAAGAAATTCGACGCACTTGAGATGACATCTTTTGAATTTTTTATCTAATCCGCATATACATGGCCGATCATTTCTACCTGGCAGGGCGTTGATCAAAATGGCATTTAGAATTCCAATTATTAAATGCTTATTATCCAACAGCAGTTTTTCACTATAAAATTGTTGCACACCCTTAAAAAAATGACGGTATTCTCCATTCGAATATTTCCCAAAATTCATTTTGTATACCGTATTTGCAAAAAAAGGGTAGATACTATTCTGATAGAAATCTATAAATTCAATTCCTTTTTTAGCTTTATATTCTAACTCATGTTCAATATCCAAACAACAAATACCGTCTTTATCAATATGCCAATCCTCGTGTCTTTTAATCTTGGTGGAGCGTTCTTTAACAATTGGTATAAAATATGGGTATCTATCATTATCTAAATAAATTTCAATATTAAAAGAGTCTAGGTAATTCCCCATAGTATCACAAACATCAATTTCTCCCTTAATTACTGAATATTTCTCTCCATATTTTTTATAGTAGGAATAGCCAGGGTAGATTTCCAAAAAAGACTTTACATCTTTTTTTAGTTGTTGATTCGTCCTAGTTGAGATTTTCTTCATGACTGTTTACAGAAATATGGTTTGTTTTTAACTGCAATGGGTCTTAAATTCGTATCTGATATTGGCCGAGCGTAGTCCCTAAACTTGACAATGGGATTGCCATACTGGTCTAAGGCAATAAAATCGAGTGTTTTTAAGAATTTGGACCAAAGAAAGTCATACTGTGTATAATAGAATTTTTTGGCGTTATCTATATAAATATAGCGTTCGTTTTCTCCCTTTCTTGCGGCCACCGGAGTAAAATAATCGTCCCCATTACTGATTTCATTCTTAACATGAGCGCCAACCACCACACCATTTTTTTCGGCGGATGATTGCATCTTACTTGCTAAACTAGTATGTAGACTGCACGTAGTAACTTCACTAATATCTCCAATCCCTGAATTACCCCAAATGACATGCTCCTTATATCCAAGATCTACCCCGGTTCTAATTCCGATATATTCAATACCAACCGATTCCAAATACTCCTTCAAATCCGTTTTCACGAAATGTGTAAAGACGCTTACTGCTGAAAGAGCCTTTTTTACAGCTTCCTTCTCGTTCATCTTTTTGTCACCAAAATAGACAAAAATTCCATCGCCTTGCAAACGATGAATATATCCGCCAAAAACTAACATTGTATGAATTCCAGCTTTCAAAATCGTGTTTGTTATAAGAAAAACAGTCTCTTTGTCAAATTTCTTGAAAAGGTTAGTGCTACCTTTAATATCAATAAAGCTTGACACTACATAATGCTCTTCAATAGCTTCTGTTCCTTTTAAATAGTTAAAATCTGGGTGTGATCCAAGTTGTTGCTTATAATTAATTTCTCTATTAATGCTCTCAGATAAATTAACCATGCTAGGAGCTATTTCGTTTTGTTTAATTCTAGAAAATAATGCCTTAAATTGATCATTACTTCTTTTTATGTTTTCAATTGGCACACCAAGCCCTTTAGATAAATAACTAGAAGAATCTGAGTCAACAGCTTCCTTTATTAATTTCATATAGTCTTTATATACATCCATTTTTTAAAATTTATTTATTATTAAAATTGATATGAGCAAAGAAAGAATCACGAACTGTGAAAAAATCAACCAACCGGATATCTTAAGTCGCGTAAACTTCAGGTTTAGACCTTTTGAAAGTGTATGAACTTGATTTCGTAAATCATCCATTTCATTTTTCTTACTTATGCTCTTAGAACAGTTAAAGAATTTTTCTTTAGTCATTGAACCGATACCTCCAAAGTAATAAAGGGAGTCCGAATCTTTCGAAAAATATGGTATGCTGGCAATAGTTATAACCATTAGCCCAACAACACCCAAAAACATTTCAAATGCTAGTAACAAATTAAACGTAAACTGGAATTGACATATATGTTCTTGTACTGCTATGTATCCAGTAATTATACCACCAAGCAGAAAAGTATTCATGGCTAAATAAACAGCAGTCTTATTATTTACGCTTTCAAAATAATGATCAAATCGGTTTATAGAATATAGCAGTCTATCCTTTTCAATATTTCTTTTGTCTTTATCCATCAATTATTTTTCTTTTCTTACACCTTTAAACTTGCCGCCAGTAGTTTTTACATCCATAAATCTTCCCGTTTCAGTATCTCTCTTTACATAGAGCTTAGTTTTCGGGTTTAATACTTGGGAACGTCCTTTTACAGCTCCTTTTCTAGCATTGTCTCCTTTTGGTGGATTTTTAGCCATTTTATTGTTTTATGAGATTAATATTTTTGTTTTTGTAAGTAAATGCTCACGGTTTTTTATATTTTTCCATAACGAATTAAATAAATGAGCAAACCTTTAATGTTGTCCCATTTTTATATTTTTCCATAACGAATTAAATAAATGAGCAAACCTTTAATGTTGTCCCACAATTGTATATGCTCATAGGTTTTGTTTTTTAGCCATTCACATGGATAATTTTTAATAATAATGAGCATACTCTATTGAAATATGGCTTTAGCGAGTAAAAAGGAAATTCTTGAACATCTTGATTCTATCGATTTGAACGAACTTTTAGATAGGATGGAGAACTATGTCCGAAATCGTTTTTACAATAAGTCAGAGAAAGAAAGAGAAGGGTTTGATTATCTTGATTTTTGTTATAATGTTCTAGTTAAAGCTTCTACAGGTGTTAGAAATTGGGATAAGGAAAAGACCTCTTTTGATAAGTTTATTTTTGGGTGCTTAAGAAGTGATTTATATAACTTCTTTAGAAAACAAAAGAATAAAAAAAAAGAGGTAGAAGATTTGCAATCTAAAGACCAAGAAATATACCTAATTGAAGTAAATGACTTTATTGAATTAGATGAAGTTGAAACGGATGATGAACCTCCAGATATTGATTTTAAAGATATATCACAAGATGCACTAAAGTCTTTACGAGAGCAAGGGTCCGATAAATTAGAGATAGAAGTATTTGACTGTTGGCTAAATGGTTATTATAAGCCAAAAGAAATAGCTGAATTATGTGGAATAGATACTACAGAAGTAAATAACACTGTTAAGAGACTTTCTAGAAAAACTATCAAGTTAAAAGAAAAATGGAAAAGCTTAAAAAAATAATAGATAAAGGTTTTACCGAGAATTATCTTTTTGGGGATATAAATGATGTTCGTAAAAGTTTATCTGATTTCGGAGTCAATTTAGGCGATAATCGTGAGCGTCAGGATAAATTGATTAAGCAATTAAAGTTTAAACTTCGTTCATCCATAAACAAAGAAAAAAATGAAATCCTTTTACTTAAGGCAACAGAATTCTTTCAAGAAGCAATAAATAAGGGGTTAGATAAACCGATTGCTTATTTAAATAACCTGATTGAAGATAATAGATTGTTAGTTCAGTATAATAAGTTGGATAAGCTAAGCCCTGATGAAATAAAAGAGATTATTAAAGACCAAAATTTGATTGAAATAATTGAGTTACTTGAAAACGAACAGTAAAGGGAAAAATAAGGCCAAAGAGGTACTAAATGATATTGGTTTTGATGAAGTAACAAAACTCAAAAATTCAGATTTAGTTAGTGGTTTTGGTATACTTTTTATTTCTGAACCTTTAAAAAATGCTGATGGAAAAATTATAAGAGGAAAAACTAAAACCATAATTAAAGTAAACTCTTTAATACCATATCCTCAAAGAATTCGCTACGTAGTAGCTCATGAATTAGGACATTATTTTTTACACGAAAAACTGGAAATTCATACCGATGATTCTAAAACACTAAATTGGTTTAAGGTAGAAGACCAGGCGAAAAGAGGGCTACAGGAATTTGAAGCAAACGATTTTGCATCGGAATTATTAATGCCAGAAACTGTTTTTAGAAAGTTTATTGAATACAAATCTTTTAGTCCACCTTTAATAAAGGAAATTTCGAATAGATTTCAAACTAGCTTAACTTCAGTAGTTTACAGATTAATAACTTTAGATGTTTTTCCGTTATTAGTAGTTTTCATTTCTGATGGAGTAGTTCTGTATTGGAGAAAATCCCCCGATTTGAAAGGTTGGCTTAAAGATATGACCAAGCTTTCCCCACCAGAGGATTCTGTTGCAAAAGAATATATTGACGCCAATTACGATTTTATTTACAAAGGAGATGAAAAAGCTCAGGAAATATACCGTTCTACTTGGTTTAAATTATATGAAAATCAAGAAGATTCTGATTTTATGGAGTATTGCATTCCAACCAAGCAGTACAAAACTATCATCAGTATAATATGGGAGGCTTAATATTGATTTTGATGGCCTAAGAGAATTTCAGCTAAAGTAATAGGGGAGAGGAGCGTTAACAATTTTAGGAGGGTGGTTATAATAGTTGTTGACTGGCAGTATTGGTTATATTGCCTTTGAGCGGTTTTAAGAGTTACAATGGATCCTAAAATTTAGTGACCGACCCGTACGTTGTTTCCAAAATTATCTGTAAGCCTTGATTTTTTTTGTTTCTTTTTTCATCAAGTAAAAAAGAAAAGAAGACTTTTATTTTATTTCAAAAATTTAAATCAACTTAAAGCTACTATGAATCTGAAGATTCCGGTTTTTTCTTTCCAGCTTTTTTAGAAATCATAGAACTTATATAATTCCCAAATGCACTTGCTAGAGCTCCTAAAAAAAAACTTGCTAAAAGATTAATGAATGAATATCCATTAGAAGATTTGTCAAACTGTTTAATTACTGCAGTTGCTTCTTCTTTACTTAAATTGGATAAATTTTTGTAAAAATCTATTTGTTCTATATATCCAGCTCTTTCACTTTCAATTTTTTTGAGTTCTTCATTTTTATTCTTTATCTGCTCCATTAAAACATCAAAAGTACTATTGATATTGCTAGTTTCTATGGAAATTACGCTGTCCAATGAGCTAATGTTTTCATTTATTTTATAAGCACTTTCTTGTATACCCTCAATACCAATCTGATAATCATCTATTTTTTTATAGGGATGATTCATATCGAGTGTCGCATAAGTTATTACACTCAGTGCGAGGAAAAATCCAAGACTTTGACCTGTCATTCGTATAATTTTCATTATAAAACGTGGAAGAATTGGAAAATAAAATAATAACGCATCTAGTAATATCGGTAAAATAGCCAGGAATAATAATAATATTATAGTATTGGAAATTGGCCCTTTTTCTGGCACGTAGGAATATAAGCCTCCTATTGTAATAAGTGGTACAATTATGTAGGCCCATGAATGGTAGTAAACCGATTCTATTGGTCTAAACGAAAAATCAATATCTCTTGACCTTTTAACTAGATTATAAAAGCCTAAAAAAAAGGTAACTATAGCTAAGCCCAAAAAAATATACAAATTCATCATCGGATTTTGATTGGTTTATTCCTGTATTATTTTGAAAGATAAAAGAATTTATGGGTAATATAATTTCTATTTTTCATAATATTACATGCACTATTTATAAAAGGCTAAAACAAAAGAATGGTGGTAGCAAGTGCTAAGAATCTTACTCGCTGAGAAAATTTTAGCTGTTGCGCCAAGAAATCTAAAATTCCCTGAAAAATTTACTGGCAGATCGTTCCTCATAAATCGCATATTTAAAAATATCTAAAAAGTTTTGCTTTTTTGGCACTGGCAAAGCGGCTGAGAATTGCGTATAAAACTAAATGCATATGTATTTAGTTTTATGAAAGCAATAAGTTGTTGGCCGATCGGCAATTTGACATAACGGCAAATTATAGATACAAATGCAAACAAACTCTGCGCAGCAAACCGATTATTAGTTTCATGACCCTGCTCATTATTCGTATAAATAATAAAATGCTCAGGGATATTTTACATAATAGAATTATTGCTACATTTATTAAACTTCTGTGGAATTTAGATAGCACGCCAGCTTTCTTGATTATTGCTTCAGCCACTGGCTAAACCAATAATGCAAAATGTACGATAATGTTCTGCGTTATGTAACCTGAGCTTTGGTTAAAAGCGAAAGGTTCTTCTTAAGTTTCTTAAAAAAATTTATTTTCAAAAGGTTCTTCTACCATTTTAATGGAACACTCTTTTTACGAAGCGACGATAGGAGAGTAGTGGAATGTGTGTGGAATGGGTTTAAAGTCCTAATACACAACAAAATAATCAAAAATTATCACGATGGTTTGTATAAATATTACGTTTATATGTAAAATTATTACGTTTTATTATAAATATATTACATTATTTACTATCTTTGTAACATAAATCCAAAATAATATCACACATATATGTATACTGAGCTCATTAAAATAATTGAAGGTGGTCTTAATCACGATCCAAAGAAGGTTATTAGCTATTCTAAACACTTGGCTAAAAAGTTAAGAGAAGATGGAGCAGATAAACTTGCAGATAAGATTATGAAAACTATTGAAGGCTCAACAGGTATTCCTGTTTTTAAAGATCAATTATTTGATGCCCCTGTAGATAATGATACAAGATTAAATATTGCTGATATTATTTTACCTCAAGATATAAAATTAGATATATTACTTTCTGAAAGTATTCAGAACCCTGTAAATAATTTTATCTCTCTGGTTAATTCAAAAAATGAAATAGAAAGTAAGGGTTTGCAAATGAATTTATCATTATTGCTTTATGGACCTCCTGGATGTGGTAAAACTACTTTAGCTAAACATATTGCTAAAGAATTAGATATTCCTATAGTAATAGCTCGATTTGATTCTTTAATATCATCGCTTTTAGGTAATACAGCAAAGAATATTAGAAAATTGTTTGATTACGCAAAAAGCAAACCATGTATATTATTTCTTGATGAATTTGATGCAATTGCTAAAGCAAGAGACGATAATCATGAAACGGGTGAGTTAAAAAGGGTAATCAATAGTTTACTGCAAAATATTGACGATTTTTTAGAAACAGGTATTCTAATTGCAGCTACAAATCACGAACAATTGCTAGATAGCGCTATCTGGAGAAGGTTTGAAAAAGTAATCAATGTAAATAAGCCTAGTTCAGACGAAATTAAGAACCTTATTGGGAGCTATTTTAATAAAGTAGATTCTAAATTAGACATAGAAGACAAGAAGTTTGATATACTAAGTTCTTATTTAAATGATTTTTCACACTCTGAAATTATTAAGATTATAAATAGTGCATTTTATAATTCAATCATTAAAAATAAAGAATTTGAATATGATGAAATTTTTTCTGAATACTTCAAATACAAACATAACAATAGGTTTACACAAGAGGAAATGATACGTTTTTTAAATGAGAGTCATATACCTCAAAAACAAATAGCTAGTTACCTAGATATTTCAATAAGACAAGTAAGAAACGCATTAAATGTAGAGTAAGATGGCTAAAAAAAACTTACCAATAAAACTCTTTCAAAAGAGACAAAAAATTGATGATAGAAGAGTTGAAGGCATGAGTAGTAATATTCCACCAAAATGGCAACTTGGTGGTGAAGAGCTTCTAGCTAGGGCAAACAGTCTATTAGAACCTTTAAATGAGTTAGATACCTTTTTTGATACTCGTGATAAAGCAAGAAGTTTCATACCAGCAACTTTGCGTGTGGATATTGATGATAACGCTATTGCAAAATCTCATAGAACAGACATTCAGAAATTATTTAATGGTCAGTTTTCTAAAAATAATATAATTGGCTTTATAGATTCTAATAGTGCTATTGTTAAAGTAGACAGTATTGAAGATAGTAAAGTTATAAGAAGAAATATCAAAAATTATAATCAAAATCCTAAAGCTATTTCTGCGGTAGAGGCTGTTAAAGTATTTGAACCGTTTATAGCAGATATTGAAAAAAATGAGACAGTTAAAATTTCACTAATAGATTTTCTAAACTACGAAATAAATAACGCGGTCAAGGTCTCATTTGAAAAATACTGTAAACAAAAAAACGTAGATATTATAGAAACAAATTACTCATCAGGCTTAATCATTTTTAAAATCAAAAATGCGACCAAAGCACAATTAGATAGTATTAGTGATTTTGAAGCTTTAGAATCTATAACTTTTATGCCAAAATATAGCGTTGGTATGGACTTATTAGGCACAACGGAGGCACTAGAGGTTAAAGACCCCATTGAAGGAGAAGAATACCCTATTATTGGAGTACTGGATTCTGGTATAGCTAAAAACAAATATCTACAACCTTGGCTTCTTGATAGAAATTATTCATCATATCCAGAGGATTTAATAGATCCAACTCATGGCTCTTGTGTTTCTAGTATTATTATTTATGGTGATGAATTGGAAGGTCAAAATTGGACAGGTAATTCAGGGTGCAAACTTTTTGATGCAACTGTATTTCCTGATGAAAAAAAAGAAAGTATAGATGAAGATGAGCTTGTCATAAATATTAGAACAGCAATAAAAAACAATTCTGATATTAAAATTTGGAACCTTTCCTTAGGTACAGGATCTGAATCGGATTTAAATGATTTTTCTGATTTTGGAAAAGCTCTAGATGATATTCAAATATCAAATGATGTAATTATTTGTAAGTCTACAGGAAATTGTAGAAATTTTGAGAGAGGATTTCCTAAAGGCAGAGTTGCGAGGTCTGGGGACTCAATGCGTTCACTTGTGGTGGGATCTATAACGCATTCAAAAAATGGAAATGATATTGCAGAAGTAAATCATCCATCACCATTTACTAGAATTGGACCAGGTCCTGCTAATAGTATCAAGCCAGATTTAGTTTCTTATGGAGGCAATGCTGGAATGAAAGGAGGCAGAAGAGTTGAAAACGGGGTTAAAGCTATTGCACCAGATGGTAGTTCAGTAAAAATCATTGGAACTAGTTTTTCAACACCAAGAGTGACTTCGCTATTATCTGAATTGAACTTTAAAGTAAAAGAAAACTTTAATCCAACATTATTAAAGGCATTAGCTATTCATTCAGCAAAATATCCAATAGGAGTAGATTTTTCTATTAGCGAAAAAGTAAATCAAATGGGTTTTGGAGTTGCTTCGTCTGCAGATGACATTATCTATAACGACCCACACGAAATTACTTTAATATTACAGGAGAATATTAACAAAGGAGAATTTATAGAAATTCTTGATTTCCCCTTTCCAGAAAGCTTAATCGATGAGAATGGTTTCTTTTATGGTGAAGTTAAGATAACATTAGTTGCACAGCCCGTACTAAGGGAGAAACAAGGAGCTGAATACTGTCAATCAAATCTAAAATTACAATTTGGCACTTATGATGACATAAAAAATAGAGATACAACTAAATCAAATATTCTAAATCCAATTGGACCAGAGGACCCAAAAAATGTAATACTAGATTCGAACTATGGCAGCTATTATAAGAAGGATACGACAAGTGATTATGCTAGAGAACGAATGCTTTTAAACTACGGTAAAAAATATCAGCCTGTTAAAAAATACTCAATAAACCTAGATGAAATGACAGCTGCTAGACAAAGAGACAGTTTAACAAACGGAAGAAAATGGTATGTTAAAATTAAAGGGGAATATAGAGAATTTGCCGAAACAAGGTCAAAAGAAGATGGCGAAGTTTTAAATCAAGATTTTACTTTGATAGTGACCATACGAGATACCAAAGGACAACAACAAGTTTACAATGAAGTGTCTAGGTTATTGGCTGATAGAAACTTTCTGCACTCTAATATAAAAATAAGGGAAGAAGTGCGAATAGAGGTTGATGCTTCAATAGGTACAAAAACTGTTAACGATGAGCTACAACTTTGGGAAATTGAGGCAATTAAAAGAGCTGAATTACTAATGAATAGAGCTCAACTTGATTTAGAAGATAATTTATTGATTTTCGAATATGATTTTGAGAATAATATAGAAGGATTCACAGCAAACAATCTAGATACACTAACCACGTATTTGGAAGGTCAAGTTGAGAAAGAAGCAATTAATTCTATGCCATTAGATGAAGAAATTAGAAAAATGGAAATTAATAAATTGGATAGTAATAAATTAATACAATCTGGCATCAATGGCAATATTGATAAACTATTAGCGCTTGGTTGGGTAAGATAATTATATATGTTTAATTTTAAAAAAAAATAGCTGATAAGAAAAAAAATCCAATTTATTGCGACAACAATAAATTGGATTATAGTAATAGGAATAAAAGTTTCGACACTCTAGTATTAAGGCTTATCACCTTAACAATTCCTTTGTTTTGTTATACAATAGTAGTATTTTTTTGTAATCTACACAAGTATAACGACCAATATCTTGTCTGAACAGTATACTCAAACTGTTTTAAAAAAGTGAGGTGATCCATAAAAAAAAAGAAAAAATGGAGAAGTTTATATTTAAAGTTAACAGACAAAAATTTGAATCTGTTAACGCAATTATTACAGGTAAAGAAATTTTAGAAATAGCTAGTTTATTACCTGTAGAAGATTACGAGTTATTAATTAAGGTAAACGAAAAAGGTTTCGAACCAGTTCAATTAGATGAAAAAATTGATTTAAAAGGCGCTGGAATTGAAGGTTTTTTTGCAAAACCTTATAAGAAGCTAATAATTTATATTGATGATGAACCTTTAGAAGTTGATGAATGTTTCATGACACCAAATGAAATATTAACTACTGCAGGAAAAGATGCTAATGGGTTTTATTTAAAACAAATTAGTGGGCATAAAGAAGTTAGTTATAAGAATGACAGAGAACATAAAATAGCAATTAAAAATGGTCTTAAATTTAGTTCTTGCAAGCTTGAACCTACAACTGTTTCATAGTTATGGGAAATCAAGAGTTGATGAGTCAGTTGCAAAGCAAAGGACTCGAAACTTGGATGCACACAAATAACTTTGTGTGCTTCAAGTTTATCGTACCATTAGGAAGGTTTAAAGGACAAGAAATTGAAATAGCTTTACAAGGTCTTCAATTTCCATTATTACCACCTTCGGGACCACATATTAAACCACATTTACTTCCAATTAGTGGAGGTGGAGGAGTACATCCTTTTGGTGGAATACATGACAGAAAAGTTCCTACACCAGAATATCAGTATTGGAGTCGACCATTTAGAGGTTGGACTTCTGGTATGACTGCGGATGACTATTTAGCGTTCTTAAGAACATTATTAGATTTCGAATGAAGTACAGCATAACAATGACAGAAAATGTCAATAGGATATTTTTTGAACACCTCATTAGAGAGGATGGTCAAGAAGATTTATGCTTTGCTTTTTATAAATTATCTTCTGGAAAATCAAGAAAAACAGGAGTAATTAATGAGGTGATTTTACCAGAATTTGGGGACAGAAATGTACATGGAAACGTAAGTTTTAATTCAGTTTATTTTGATAAAGTGACTTCTTATGCGTTAGCTAATAATTTAGGAATCTGTTTTATACATAGCCATCCTTATCCAGGTTGGCAAGGAATGAGCTTTGATGACATAGAAGCAGAAAAAATGTTAGCACCAAGAGTTAAGGCCGTTACAGGATTACCTTTAATTGGAATGACACTTGGAACAGATAACTATTGGAGTGCTCGCTTTTGGATTAAAGAAGCTCCAAATACTTATGAACGTTATTGGTGTGAATCTGTAAGAGTAGTAGGGAAGTCTCTAAAAACATATTTTTGTGATGATATTTTGCCAAAATCTAATTTCGGAGAAGAGTTTAAACGTACTATTTCATCTTGGGGAGATTTAAAACAGCATGAAATTACTAGGTTAAAAATTGGAATAGTTGGATTAGGTAGTGTTGGTTCCATTGTTGCTGAAGCTCTTTTAAGGACTGGTATAAAAAACTTAACCTTTATAGATTTTGATGTAGTTGAATTGAAAAATTTAGATAGATTATTAGCAGTAAATAGAGTAGATGTAGGCAAATTTAAAGTAGATGTTCTAAAAGAACGTCTTTTAAGTACTGAGCTTATTTCAGATTTAAGTATTAATGCTGTCACATTTAGCATTACTGAAAAAGAAGGACAGGATGCGGCTCTAGATTGCGATATATTATTTTCTTGTGTAGATATGCCTTTGCCGAGATACACTTTAGATTGTTTATCATTTGCTAATTTAATTCCTGTAATTGATGGAGGAATTGATACAAATCCAAAGGAAGATTTATCAAATATAGATCAAGCAAGATGGAAGGCTCACACAATAGGACCTGAAAGAATCTGTATGCAATGTTTAGGGCAATATAAACCCGAAGATGCTGCGTTGGAAATGTCTGGAGAGTTGGATAATCCTAACTATATTAAAGGCTTACCAAAGAATCATTTTATTAATAGAGGTGAAAATGTTTTTGGTTTTAGTTTAAGTTTGGCAGGAATGGAAATACAACAATTCTTATCCTTGATTTTGAAACCTAGAGGGATTTATTATGGTCCAAAAGAAATGGATTTTAATACAGGAAATATAGATTTCGAATTTGACAATGAATGCAGGAATGATTGTTCAATTTCTCAAGGTTTACTTGGTAGTGCAGATGAAATAAATAAATCTTTGATAATAAATCATTTAGCAGCTGAGAATAGCAGAATTAAGCATGAAAATTCGTTAGTAAATAAAAAGAACAAAGGATTTTATGCTTTTTTAAAAGAATCTATAAATTCCTTGCTTAGTTTTTAATTTTCTTGGCCTCATATAATTTTGGTTAAATAATAGGTGAAATAAGCGTTTATATTTTAGGGGTTTAGTAATACAGTTTCTTAAGAGTTATAATTACATAATAACTTCAGAGCAATCTTAATTAGTTACAATGTTTCCTAAAATATAGCGAATGAGCCGTTAATTGTTTCCAAAATTATATGCAGCCTTGAATTTTTGTTTCTTTTGTTTCAAGACAAAAGATAATGAAAGAAGAAAAAAAGATTAATTGAAGTTCTACCGTTAACAAGTGTATAGAAATTTTTAAGCAAGGATTTGAGCAAGGGAAAATTTTATACTCTTGTGGCAAGCTCACGAGAATCTCGTAAATTTTTTTATTACGTACATTTTATCGAATACGCGATTTTAATAAGTGCAAAAAGGTTAGCTTTTATTTTGGCGTTGGCAAGCGTTGGATAAGTGTGTTTAAAATACGACGTAAAAAGTGAAAGTCTAGTAGACTTTTGATTTTTCGTGCGAGACGATGCGGCTGCAGAGCAATTTGATTTTATAAAACAATCGAGCGCTTGGTAGCGGCTATTTTACATAACGGCTAATTATAGATACATAATGTTTTAAATAACTCTGCGAAGCAAACCGCTTATAAGTTTAATGACCCTGTTCATAATTCGCTTAATTGACGAAACGTCGAGGGATATTTGATATAATAGAATTATAGCTTACTAATATGAACAAACTTTTCAGTAAAACGGCTTTGACATAATTGTTGACGATATAGAACACTGGTGTGTCGCTATATCTACAATTATATCAAATACACGGTATGCGCCGTTTTACAACACAAGCATATATGTACTATAATTTTATTTATGTATAACAGGAGTAATATTTTCACCACAGAGTGAAGTTTATTATGGACGTTTTACCAAAACATCTCTAGCCCCATTCAATTCCTCCAATTTAACTAATAGCTTTTCACGGACCCCTAAAGTAAATTTAGGATATACACATACAAATTGTACTTGCTGGCCTTTTGGAACCGTTAGTGGCACCTTATACTGATAAATAGGCGAAAGGAGTAGTTCCTGGTAGGAAGCCTTTCGTTTTTTGGTGCCGTTTGCTTTGTACAGGTTCAAGGTGTTGATTTCGAAATCAATTTGGGAATCGTTATCAATTTCAAAGACCACATAGACCTCGTTAAGATAATAGATACTTTTCGTCATGCCAATAGTGACTCCATCCTTATATTTTATCTGATCAAAAGGCCTGGGATTTCGAAGCAATTGAGAACACAGCTTGGGATAGTCCAAAGCTTTATCTGAGTTTGGGATGGTGTCCAAATCAATCGAAGACAATTCCTGATGTGGCAATATAGTGGGGCCCGTCCTTTCATTGCCTATACTCTCGGATCCGGCAATAAAATAATTGAGCCTTTCCAATTTTTGGGAATACCGTAGCAGATAGGAATAGATCCCACCGTCCTGGGTTACTACCAAAAGATTACTTTCCTCGCCGGGAGTGGCCTGTAGCAGCCCAAAGTACTGTGCTTTTTCCCTATTGAAGCTAAAGGCGAAATTGGAGGCCCCTGTAACTCCCTGTCGAATGGGACCTGGAAAGAACAGGGATACCGTCTTTTGTTCATTTGCATAAATGGTGTCGATGACTTTTCCATTTTGCGCCTCTAAAGTGGCCATAATGATCAGAAGACCGAGCAAGGGTATCAATTTTTTCATAAGAATGTAAGTTTATTGCCCCATAGGAGCTTTTAAAATGAGTTTATAATTGTTGAGCACGGCTACTTTTGTTTTTCTGTTATTCCGTTGAAAGACTTTTTTGATACCGCTTACCTGTGGTACCCCAGCGATGTTGATATCGTCCAGGACATCATCAACCACCTCGTTTGCTACTTCGCCCCGAAAACTGTTCTCCACATAAATGCCCTCCAGTCCGTCCTGTAGATCGAAGGCCTTGAGCTTAACAGGAATATGATTGATATTATCAATTTTAAGGAGTGTCCGGTTGGGCTTAAAGCTGACAATGCCATAGATCAAAGTATTCTTAGGAATTTTTGTATTGCCCAATTGTACTTCTTGCAGTAGGCGCAGCTGCAGCCGGCTGTATGCCCGTACCACTTGACTGCCATCCACTTCTACTTTAACAACAGGGGGATCGAGAGCAAGGGATATAGGATTTGATTTTGGATCCGCAGCAAAAAAGAGCTGGTGCTCCAACGCCAATTCCTTAGTAGAAATAGGTAGCTCAGCTTCAAGTTCAATAGTATCCTTCTCTATGGGTGCAACCACCTTAGCTTTTTTGGTTTCCACTTTCCGGTACCTGCTTTCTGAATAGTCGATCCGCCCTTGGCTGTAGATGCTATCAACGATACGTTGTTTATCCCTGTCCAAAAAATCGGGATCATATAGCCCGGTAGAATCCAAAAACCTTTCATCATATACGCTGGGTGCATTTTTCACGCGTTCTTCTGGGATATTGTCTACAGCTTCCAGTTTGGATTTGTACTCATTTTGTTGTTCTTCCAATTGGGGTACTTCGGTCTGTTCCAAAGACTCTTCCGAATTCTCATCGTTTCCTATAACCATCATGGTATATCCCCCAATGAACAGTACAATGACCAGAATTACCGACCCAAACACGATCTTGTTCTTTTCAATTTTCATCCTGTATTTTTTTTAACGAGTTTTCGAAATAGTTGGTGATCAAAAGCCCATGGGTATTTTTTGGAAAGTTCCGGTCCACGTGAATCAGATTGCCGGTTGTCACCAATTCGTAGATGTCCGTTACCTGACCCCGATTGATTTCGAATAGGGTTGTGGTACGGAAGGTATAAGGTTCTTGGGAAATCTCTATTTCGGATTCGATCTGGAGTACCTTTTGGACCAAGGAATACTGCAATAACCGATTATAGACCCCGTCCGATTTTTTCTGTCTATATAGGGCATCCACCGAACTGTTGCCCAACCAAAGTGCTTTTTCCAAGTTCTTTTCATAGTTGCTTGGGTCTATATTGTAAAAATAAGTGTGGAACAATTCCAAATGGGACAAAACTTCTACTCCCAAATTTTCTTTTTGGGAAACCAATTTTAAGGGGATTACATTTCCATCGGTATTGACCATAAAGGCCTTGTTGACAGTTTCCCTATGCAGTTTTATGACCATGCATATGGAAAAGATGCTAGTTAAGGTTGCAGCTACAACTACGGACAAAACGATAAAACGATTTTGGTTCAGGATTTTGTAAATATTTTTATAAGGTGTTTTCATCAGTGGTTTTTTATTGTTTATATACCGCTAAATAGTTTCAACGTAAACGAGATAGCCCTACGGTACAATTTGAATTTTAAGAACACAATAAATCCTATGGACCCCAACTGTATTACAGGCGCAAAGAATTGGCTTCCCCAGTCCGTTCCGAACAGACTTGACCAAAAGTTGGTGTTCAGCTCGGTATATATAAAGTTGACAAATACATTGACCAAGAAAAATGCCGGCACCAACATATAAACCCCTGCATAGAGCTTAAAGAAATTGTATGCCAATGACCTAAACTTTTCGAATACGGCTAGGCTGATGATCAATGGAAAAAAGGCCTGCATTATCCCCAAGAGAAAGAAACGTTCTGCCAAAAACAAAGGATAGATGAACAGGTCCATCAACCAAAGAAACAATCCAATTATGAACGCCAAAATCTTTAGGCCGAACAAGGGTGTCACCAAAGCCTCATATAAAAGTGCCATAGCCTTTTTTGCTGCTTCGATCGCCCCCACATCCTGTTCTATGTCAATTTCCTGCATCTGCAAGGGAAGTAGGGCAGGGGCCGTGTCCCTATATTGAGACTCAACGGCCACCAAAATTGAGTCGAAAACCCCCAGCACCTGAGTGGAAAAAATGACAATAATGATTACCGCAAAATTCTTGGCCAGTTCGGCAGGGGTCAGTCCCCAGGTGTAACCTTCATTATTGGCCACGCCTTCATTGTATTTTTTTAGAATATTGATCAGAAAGAACAGTACCGCAAGGGTCTTCATTCCCGTAATGGTGTACCGTGAGAATTCACTGTTCTTAATGGCTTGAAAAACAGTGTCCACATATTCCAGACCGATACCTAAAAAAATGTCCGACATTAATACTTGGCTTCTCGGTTATTGATCTTGTCCTGCATTTCCCTAAAGGCGATTATTTCTCGATAACGGCGTGTTTTGGCCTCTATTTCGGCCACCATTTCCTTGGATTGCAGTTCCTTTTCCTTGAGGACCGCAGCCCGTTCGGCATCGGTCATTCTCAGGTTGTCACTGGACAGCACCTCTTCTATATAATCCATGCCGGACAGAGAGTTTTCTATGATGTCGTTGAAGGAATCCGAGATACGGGTAACTTCATCAGGTTTGATATAGGGAGAGTTGAAAATCTCCCTCAGGTCGTCCTGTACGAAATCGAACAGACGTTGGTTGCTATTGGCGAGTTCCTTTACGGCCTTTAGTTGTTTGATCACATCATTGACCTTATCTACGTTTTCCTTCTGTTGTTTTAAAAACTTGACAGTCTTTAACAATTGTGAGGTCTGTTTTCCCGACTCTAGAAGGGATTTCATAAAGGAGATGAAATTGGTGTTGTCGTAGACCGGCACTCCTTGGGCCGTGGCACGGCCTGGCAATAATATGGCCATGGTCAGGGCAATGACCATGGTAAGTACGCTTTTCTTAAAGGTTTGTTTCTCATATGTTTTACTCACGGCGAATCTATTGCCGAAGTGTTCGTGAATTTTTTTTGAAAATTTCATGTTTTCTTGTTATTTGGGTTAATAAATTCGGTTATAGCTTTCTCCATATCATTGGTATTTTCATAAATCCGCATTATGCGGGCGTTTTCTTCGCCATCGGTTAAATAGGCGGCATAGACTTCAGGGGGTACTTCCAACCTGAAAATGTTGCTTTCCTTCCCTATCTTGATAAACATTTCCGTGTACTTGCGTGGCCCGGAAAGATTATTCTTGATGGATTTTAATTGGTTTAGGTCATGGCTGGACAGGTTCAGCCTGTTCTTCAGTTCCCCATAGCCCTTTTCGTTGTTTAGGCTATAAATGACCTGGGTGTTTTCCAGTATGCTCGCCGAAGTAGAATTATTTGGCAATTGGTTGATGGATTGCAGGATGATCCCTATGGCCCCGTTCTGTTTCCGGATGGCCTGATAGTAGAATTCCACGCTTTCCAGGACATTCTCGAATTTCAGTTGTTTGGCAAACTCATCGAAAAGGATGATGCCCTTTTCCGCTCGATTTTTCCAAATGGTTCTTTGGATGGCGGACTTGATAAGTTTCAACATTACCGAAAGGATTTCTTTATTGTCCTTTACTTCGTCCAGCTCAAAAACGATCAAGCGTTTGTCTTCGATCTTAAAGGTCTGGTCCTCGCTGACCTCGAAAAGGAAGCTGTACAGTCCATTGCCAACATATTCGGACATAATATGGAGGAAGCCGGGGATATTGAAGTAATCGGCCTGTATTTTAAGTTCGTCCAACAAACCCTTTTGATGTTCCTCTATGAAGCGATAGAAGCTGTCCAAGGAATGGTTCTCCCCAATTATCTGATAATAATACAGTAGTATCTTTTTTATGGAGACCGACTGGGCTTTAGTGGCTTTTAGCTCAGAGGCCAACAATTCAAAAAGAAATACCGAAAGGTCCTCCAATCGCTCCGGGGTAAGGTCTTCAGGATTTTGAACGTAAAATGGATTGATGCCCAGGTTTTTACCGCTCTCATATCTCAGTACGGTGTATTGTTCGGGATAAAGTTTCGCAAACTTGGTGTAGGACCCTCCAAGGTCGATGATGACCAGCCGGACTCCGGCCTCGAAGTATTGACGGAGTATATTATTGGCCAGAAAGGACTTGCCTTCTCCCGTTGGCGCGAAAATGGCAAAATTCCGTGCTTTGATTCGTTTTTTTCTTTCATCCCAGACATCCTTTAGTACCGGAATGTTGTGTTCCCGGTCATTGAAGATGATTCCCGTAGCATCCGATTTGTAGTTGCTATTGTTTATGTACAAACACAGGGCATGTTTCAGGTCGGTCACATATAGGTCCTCGTCAGAAAAATTGGGGGAGAAACAGAAATAACTATTGAGGATATAATTTTTGCGTTCCTCCCCCCTGGGGTAGTAGGGGACAATATCAAGCTCTTTGAACTCGGTCCTTATTTTTGAACCTATTTTAGCAAGGCCCTTGGCTTCGGGATTCCAAAAGATGACATTGAGATGGCCACGGATGATGCGCGAGCTGTCATCGTTATTGATCTGGTCAAGAATCAGTTGGACTTTTGAAAGCGTTACCTTGTTCTGGGAACCGAAATTGGAACTTTTTTTAAGATCTTCGATCTTCTTGTCCAACAGCTTGCGCCATTTATGTTTATCGTCCAGGTAGATGATCTGGTTTACGATATGGTTTTCGTTCAACGCGAGTCCTATTCCATCGATGAACCCCTGATGGAACACAAAATCGTCCGAGGTAAAACGTTCATTGGTCTTGCTGCTCTGGACATTCTCCCCAAAGCAAAGCTCACTGTTTATGGCCAAAACATCAAAGAGATTCTCCCCAATGGAAATCTTGGACCGGTCCAAGAGGATGTCGGTATCAAAACCCTCATTGAACCCGTTGAAATAGTTGTCGGTAAGGGTTAGGATTTCCTTTTCGGTCAAAGGGACAAACTGCATTTTTCGACTGTTGTTGATATAGGAAACGGAGTCGTTTACTGAGTCCATAAAACTTTTAATCTGATCGTTCAGTTCCTGGGGAATCCCTTGGGGAACTTTTCGGAACGGGTTCACATATTTGGCATTGTTTAATGCCTTGTTCTTGGTAAGGATAAAAAACACAAAACACCTATGTTCTATATAATCACGTCCTTTGAAATGCTTATGTGTAGCCTTGGCCAGAAACGTGGTATTGGGCAAATTTTCAGAAGTGTACTGTTTCTTTAAATAAACATCCTGTTTGTGGATTACACATCCGATGGGTAAGGATTTGATAGCCTGGAACCAAGTACCATGGATATCCTCAAAATCCTTCTCGGAAAGGGAATAGATCTCGGGTAAGGAACCCTCATAACACAGGATTACATTGCCATTATTGGCAAAGACCATATTGGATCTAATATCCGCAATAGGATGGTGTGCCGAAAGATTAATCTTGTCCATAGCTAATTAATGACGATTTTTTATTGCTGATGATTTTTGGATATACCCCCCAAAGTGTAATTGATTGTGGGTTGTTTGAAATCCTGATCAAGGCTACATAAAGGCCAGCATTGAATACCAATACACCCATGATCATCGCAAGACTGAACGAGAAAATGATAACCATTAAAGAACCGACCACGCAAATCATTTGTAGGGCAAAAAAGGAGATGGATAGGCCGAATATCACGGCCTGTTTTCTGATGTTGCGATATACCTCGAACCTTTTCATTAAACGACTATTCCAATTAGGTACGTAAAGATGCCCACCACGGCACCTGCGATAAGGACAAAGACCAGTACCCTGGTTATACCCTTTTTAAGATCTGAATTTTCGCCAAAGAAATGGCCGGCATTGAACAGGAAGCCGATAAGGAAAATGACACCTAGGATAATGGGAAAAATGGTCCTAATGGTATCCGAAACATCATTGACAGAGTCTTCTATTCCCCCGATTTGGGCAAATGTTGATCCCGTCGTCATAAGTAAGAGGAAAAGAGTTTTAAGAGGTTTATTCATGACTGTTTGTTTTTTATGCTCCCCTAATAATGTTGGAAAGACCGATTGATGAATTATTCGTTATGGAATTTCCAAAGGATGGTAGAAATTGATAGGAATCGAATAAATTTTAACAGTTGAAAGCGTTAAAATTTCACGGATTGGAAGCGAATTCGACGAAACGATGAAAATTGTGCAACACGCACATTAAAAATCGAACAAAATGAAACGCCTTTGGATAGTTTGCCTTTGGATAGGTTTTGCTCTGTTTTGCAATCGCACACAGGCACAGGAAAATAGAAGACAAATGGTAATCCTTGATCCCGGACATGGCGGAATGGATTCCGGAGCGATTGGAATTAATGGAATAAAGGAAAAGGATATAGTTCTGGAAGTTGCGAAAGAAGCCATCCGATTGAACAAGGAATTGTTTGGAAACACCCTAGATATCTATTTGACCAGATATAAAGACACTTTAATTTCTTTGAGTAATAGGACCAAATTGGTGAAAGTATTGCAACCTGATGTTTTTATTTCTATTCATTGTAATCAGGCAGCAAGGAAGGCAGCACAAGGAATTGAGGTCTATGTGCAGCAACACAATACTTCCATGAGCTCAGAACTACAATTCGTATCCGAAAACTTGTCAGAAGCCATCTTGTTAGAATTCGATCAGGCTTTGGGGTTTAAAATTAGGGGTATAAAGTATGCCAATTTTCAAGTGCTCCGAGAAACCCAATACGATAGTCCAGGGGTACTTTTGGAAATAGGATTTTTATCTAATTGGGAGGAGGCGGAGCACAGTAGAAGGAAGGAGAGTGTTAGGGGATATGCGATGGTTATTATTCAGGCATTATATCAGTTAATAGATGCAGAATATTATTAGAATTCTGGTTAGATTATCAATAATAATTATCAGCGGGCAATAACAATTACTACAAATTATTCATAAGATTTGTATCTCTTTTTAAGAACTATGAATCTATATTCTTTAATTATTTAATTGAACTATGTTGGGCATATGAATTATTTTAAAATCGATTCCCCATAAAAATCTGTGAATGATTTTTTCCAAGGTTGAGGAAAGGGATGTTTTTTTAATTTCTCCATATCATAGGCCATTAACAACGATTTAGATATTGCCACAATTCGTTCATGTTTTATACTGTAGATTTTTCCTTCGCAAAGCACTCTATCTTCCAACAATTCAATTATATCCAAAGAAATGACAACTTGATCGGGATAGGTCAGGGGAAAGACATACTTACAATCCTGCCAGGCCAGTATAGGAACTATCTTTTTAAATTTGAAATCGCCTTTATGCATTTTTTGAAACATCTCAATACGTGCCGATTCTATCCAACGAAGGTAGACGGTGTTGTTCACGTGTTGTGCAGCATCCATATCACCCCATTGTACTGGAAGTTCAAGAACTACATAACTATTGGAAATATTATCTATCATGCCAACGATTATTTAAACTTTAAGCGATTCTACTGAATGGTCATTATACCATCTACGCCTATGTATTTAGGTTTTAGTTTTTGGATGGGCTATCGAGTATTTCCGACTGGCCACTCAACAATTTCCACCCGCTTTCCCGTTTTATGATTGTTCCCGATTCTATTATTGATATTGCTGATTCGAGTCCAGATGTATCTACCATAACCCCTTCAACAATTCCGAAATAATTTGCAATTTCGTTTGTTAATGGAAATATTTGCAGGGTATCCCATTCCATTTTAACCGATTGAAGTGCCTTATGGCTAGCATTCAAAATTATCTCCACCGAATCGAATGATAGGGCCGAACTGTAGCCAGGAGGAACCCAAAAAAAATCAGGAGAATCATCCAAAATATTTAAACTCCGCTATCAATCCTTCCTTACCAATATCCCTATGGTACTCCTGAAGCATAAGATAAACTTCTTTTGCCGTACGCTCTTTGTCCAGGCCATTGAATTTATTAGGTTTACCACAAGAAATAAGCATAAATAGTATTGAAATGTAACTTAGTAACTTCATATCCGTGTTGCAATTATTTTTTGTTTCTAAATAAAGTTACATATTTCACCATCAAAAATGGAGGCAATTCTTGTTAAGAGCAATTCTTCTTGAAATGTATCACCTGTTTTGCCTAAAACAACAAGTAATCCACCAGGGCACCAAAGATTATTTAATCATTTGCCAACACCTTAAATCCTATAGTTTTTCAAAAACCTTAAATGTGGAAGAAAAGTAAGAAAAAGCATCGCTGTACGTACCATTTGATAGGAAACCCAATTGGCTAACACTTTGAAAATACCCGCTCTATGACTTATAGTATCTGATGTAACTTCGTTACACTGGCTTATAACTTTTTCAAAGTGAACCTTAAGATTTTCGGCAAATTCTTCGGAGTGAATTTCTACGTTCATTTCAATACTGCCATAGCAACTAAGACTGTTCAGGTTAAATGAGCCGATAGTAGACCATTTATTATCAACTACTGTCGCTTTACCATGCACAACGGACTTGTTCCATTCATAGATCCTCATATGATGACTTAAAAAGGACGAATACAAGTGTTCGGTTGCCCTACGTACCAAAGGTACATCGCTAATGCCAGCTAGGATCACCGTTGTTTTTATGCCTTTTTTACAGGCTTTTTTCAAAGCCTTTGCCATAATGCTACCAGGCAAGAAATAAGAGCCTACGATTACTATTTCTTTTTCAGCATGAATTAAGGCATTTGTGTAGGCATCACAGACTTCTGTTTTTCGATGTAGCCAGTCGTTTTGTAAAATTCCCACAAGTGCGCTACCGGCCGAATGTAACACAGGTGGTATTTTTTTGAAGCTTCCTTTTTTGAAAAAGTAATCGCTGCATAGCTTTTGCAGATTCCTGGCTGCCGGGCAGTTGAGCTGAACAGCATAGTCCAACCAAGGCTCCGAAGCTACTGTTCCGTGGTATTTATCGGCAATGTTTATTCCACCGATCAATGCTACTTTTTCATCGGCGACAAATATTTTATGGTGCATTCGTCTTCCGATATAAAAATTGTTCAAAGAGAATAAAGGCGAAAAAAAACGAAGTAAAACTCCATGCTGTATCAAATCCTCAACAAAACTATTGGGCAATGCTGCACTACCATAAGCATCCAATAAGACGTATACCTTCACCTTTCTTTGAGCGGCTTCCTTCAGACTTGCAGCTATACTGTTTCCAGTTTCATCGTTTTCAAAAATATAAGTCTGTAAATGGATTTCCTTTTTGGACTTATCTATAATTTCCTTTAACCGTACAAAATAGTCTTCTCCCGAATGGACCAACTCAATATATTTAGTATTGTCGACAGAATTTAAAAATGCCGTTTTACTATGTCTTTTTGTTGTTGATTTATGGTCCATTACTATATTTTTTTATGTTGGTCGGCCAATAAAACTGGATCAATCTCTTTTTCTTGATGATTCAATAAATAAACCAGTCCCATAGCGCCCAAAACGGTTGCCCCGGAAATGATGAAGGGATAATAAAATCCACCTCCAATCAGCCAAGTTCCCAATACCGGGCCCAATATTTGACCGATACTGTTAGTGGAACTTTGTATGGATATATTTCTTCCCGTGTTCTGCTTGGAAATTAAGGAAACTGCTGAAAGCAGATTAGGTGTTACCATAGCTCCTCCGGCCGCAAATGTTACTATCGTAATATATACGTATAGCTCATTACTTAAGTAAGGGAACACAATTAACGAGACTCCGGATATTAACAGACCTAGTGTAATTTGTTGTTTTGAGGTCAATATTTTTTCGCCATAGGTCGCGAATACAGGCTGTAAAACGGCCATAACTGAACCACAAAGCATAAATCCAATACCGACTTGATTGCTTGTAAATGCCAACTCATCCTTCCCATAAATAGAAAACACGGTTTCAAATAAAGTAACCACAAATTGCATAACAAAGGATAGCAGCAACAAAATGATAAAATATTTACTTAGCGAAAAACTGAATTTAACTACCTCCGAAGCAATACGACTTTTTATTTCAGTATTCTTCAACCATTTTACTATGATCAGTACTACAATAAAGCCCAAAAGAGCAGCAAAAATAAAAGGAACCGAAAAACGATCTAAATGAAATACTCCGAAGGAAAATTTAAAGTGAAGGTTCGTTTGCGACAGAAATCCTCCCAAAACAGGCCCAAAAATAAGGCCCGAACTGATAGCCACCCCGGACCATGCCATTATTTTTGTACGTCGCTTTTCTGAAGTAATATCACTTAAATAAGCATTACTGACCGGAATGACAGATGATGTAAATATGCCACCTACGATTCGGGCAATATAAAGCATTGTAAGTGACGTGGCCAGACCCGTTAACAAGTTCATCACTACAAAACCAAATAGACCGATTACAATTAAGGGCTTACGACCATATTTATCGGAAAGCTTCCCCCAAACGATTACAAACAAAAGCTGGAACAGCGGATAAATACTGGTCAACATTCCAATATGAAAGTTGATCAGATCCTTATCTAGATTGTCTTTTAGCGCTAATCTTTCAGTGTAATAGGGTAGGGTTGGTAATAATATACCGTACCCCAACATTACCACAAATAAGCTCAACAGGACTAAAATTATCCTGTTGAGCTTTTCCTTATTATTCATTATTTTTTTCCTATTTTCCTTTTCAATAATTGTGCATTAATGGCTACTATAATGGTGCTCAAACTCATAAATATCGCACCCACGGCAGGACCAAGAACAAAGCCTGATGAGTACAACACACCGGCCGCCAGAGGTATGGCCACTACATTATAGCCCGTAGCCCAAATGAGGTTCTGGATCATCTTGTTATAGGTAGCTTTCCCGAATAAAATCAGGTTGGCGATATCCTGCGGGTTGCTATTGACCAAAATAATATCGGCAGTTTCAGCAGCTACATCGGTACCGGAGCCTACGGCTATTCCAACATTGGCTTGTGCCAAAGCAGGAGCATCATTCACTCCATCTCCAGTCATCGCGACAAATTCATTTTTACCTTGTAGTTCTTTAACGATTTCGACTTTTTGATGGGGAAGAACTTCGGCATAATATCCATCCAACCCCAATTTATCACTTACGGCCTTTGCAGTTTTTTCATTATCCCCAGTGGCCATCAACACTTTAATATTGTTCTTTTTGAATATTTTTATAGCTTCTGCTGATTCCGGCCTGATCTCATCTGCCAAGGCAATATATCCAGCCAATTTTCCATCGATTAGAACAAAAACCACGGTTTCAGCGGCATCACTATAGGCATCCTTGGGAATGGTTATTTTCTCGTCCCTTAAATATCCGGGACTGACCACTTTTACTTTTTTGCCCTCTACATTTGCTTCCACACCTTTGCCGGTAATCGCTTGAAAATTTTCAGGTTTTGGGATGGCAACTTTATCTTCCTTTACCTTTTTTATAATTCCAATGGCAATGGGATGTTCCGAACTTTGTTCCAATGCACTTGCAAGCCTCAAGACTTCATCGGGTGAATACTTTTTATCAGCCGATTCAATACGGGTAACGCCAAAATCACCTTTGGTCAATGTTCCTGTTTTATCAAAGAGCAATACCGATATTTTTCGTGATTCCTCAAAGGCAGTTCTGTTGCGAATCAACAAACCATTTTGTGCAGAAACTGCGGTGGATATAGCCACTACTAAGGGGATAGCCAAACCTAGGGCATGTGGGCAGGCAATGACCATTACGGTAACCATTCTCTCCAAGGCATACACAAATGGAAAGCCTAAAATCAACCAAACTGCCAAAGTGCCAAAACCAATGGTCAGTGCTATATAAGTCAACCATTTTGCGGCCCTATCGGAAAGGTTCTGCATTTTGGATTTGGTTTTTTGGGCTTCCTCGACCATGGTAATTACCTTGTTGAGATAGCTGTCCTTACCGGTATGTTCCACTTTGACTTTTAAGGTGCTGTTGCCGTTTACCGAACCTCCGATTACCTTATCGTCCAACTCTTTTTTAACTGGTTTGGATTCGCCTGTAAGCATAGATTCGTTCAAGTAACTGGAGCCTTCCACAATTATTCCATCCGCAGGAACTTTTTCACCAGGTTTTACTAAGATGATATCATCTTTTAATAAATCAGCCAATTGGATATCTTCTATGGTTTCACCTTTCACCCGATGTGCTTCCGCAGGCATCATACTGACCAATAATTGTAAAGCTTTTGATGCTCCTAGGACGCTTTTCATCTCTATCCAATGGCCAAGGAGCATAATGGCGATCAGGGTAGCTAATTCCCAAAAGAAATCGACCCCTGCTAAGCCAAAAACAGTCGCCGAACTATAAAAATAGGCAACGCTAATGGCCATGGCAATAAGGGTCATCATTCCCGGAGCCGCTTTTTTTACCTCGGACCAGAATCCCTTGAGGAAAGGCCAACCGCCATAGAAATACACAATGCTGGAAAGTGCAAACAAAATATATGGGTTTCCAGGGAGCAGTAAACTATATCCAAAAAAATCTTGGATCATTGGGGAAAAGAAAAGGATAGGTATCGACAATATCAACGTAATCCAAAACCGTTTTCTAAAGTCGGCAATCATCATTTTATGGTGGTCGTGGCCTGCCATGCCCATTGGGATGCTACCATGATCATGATTACCATGATTCATCTTACTGTGATCCATTTTTGAGTGATCCATTTTACTATGGTCATCCGATTTTGGGTCTTCCATTTTCGAGTGGTCCATCCCTGCCTTGCCGGCAGGCAGGTTTGAATGGTCCATTTCTGGGTGATCATCTTTATCGTGATTCATTTTCGAGTGATCCATCTTTGAATGGTCATCTTTGTCGTGATTCATTTTAGAATGGTCCATCTTCGAGTGGTCCATTTTTTTGTCCTTGTGATCTTTGTTATTGTCCATATTGTTCTATTTAAGGGTTAACGCAATTTTTTTCGCATTTCTTCCGAGATATTCTCGGCATATACTCCGTAGGCATCCACTAAAATGCCTTTGACTCCGTTTTTAGAAGAAATGGCATATAGGATACTATTATCATCCGTACTGCTCATGCCTTCAAAACGGTGCAGTTCATCTACTTCAAATTCTTCCGGATGGATTTCTATTTTCAGTGACGCACATTCCAGACATTCTGGCTTTAAGTTGAAATCATAAGTATATCCTCTTTGCTGGAGATTGCTTATGGCTTCTGAAAGGGTATCGTAATTGTTCATCTTTTCATTATTTATAGGTCATTATAAAATAGCTGCCGTCTTCCTCGGTAAATTTCTGAAAGGTCAATAAACCCTTGTCCGTCAATATTTCACTTGCGACATAAATTAACTGTTTAATTCGTATTCCAATGGCGTATGCTTTAATATTGATTTTAGATCTAATTTCTTTTCCATTCCCATTGGATTCCAACACCCGGTCATAAATTTTTATTTTACTATTGGAACCAAAAAAATTTAGCAATCCCGAATCAAAACTCATTTCGAGTTCAATATCTTCTAAGTTTGTCAAATCATAGAGTTCCTTGAAATTTTTGGACACCGTATTGATTTCGGTTTCCTTTGATTTTGGTTTTGAAAAAGGAAAGGCCATGATCATAATACTAGATTCTTCCGGTTTACATCGGTAAGTGGTGGTAAATTTATCGGTGGAGGCACCATTTTCATCAAAGAGTTCGGTCACGACCTGAATTTCATAATATCCATCGGCTTCTTTAAGCTCACCTGCCTCAAAGGTTTGTTTGTTCAGAAAGTTACCATTTTTATCAAAATTTTCCCGTACCACCAGCCTATCGGACAATTGTCCGATCAACATTTTGTCTTGGGCATAGCCGGAAATAATCATTAAAACGAATAATATTAAGTGTAATCCTATTTTCATAAATGGCGCATCAATTCCGTGACTTCCTTTGCAATGACATCGCTTAAATCAATGGCGTTCGATTGGTGTGGGATGGTATTGCAGGTAATAATATCCTGTACATCGGCATCCCACAAATCTTGATAGGCGTTTCCTGAAAATACGGCATGAATGCCTATACATATCGGGGGTTTCATTCCTACATTTTTTAAATGAGATACGGTTTCAATCATGGTCCTTGCGGTAGAAATAATATCATCTACCAAAACAGGTGTGGACTCTTTATATTTATCCACATCTGGCACAGAAACTTCAACGTCACGGTCGCCATGTCGAACTTTTTGTAATACGATAAAAGGAGCCCCTGCTTTTTTTGCCACATCGGAAACCCATTGCTCACTTTCGGAATCAGGTCCGATAAGTACCGGATTGTGAATCTTTGTCTTGATGTATTTCGATATTTCATCTGCAGCATGGATGACCCTGTTCGGAATATCATATACCTCGCTCAAAGAACTTATTCTGTGCAAATGAGGGTCAATGGTCGTGATGCTATCTGCAAAACCAGAAATCAATTTTCCGAAAAAAGTAGAGGTTACCCCTTCCCCTACGTGAAACACCTTGTCTTGCCGCATGTAAGCCAAATAGGGGGCCACTAAGCAGGTACACATGGCTCCCAATGACTTGGCCGTATGGCTCAAAAAATATAAAGGCAATAATTTTTCGTCTGGATTGTGCAAGGTGCAGATCATGACCACACACTTTCCCTTCACATCGGAAAGGATGCGGGTATAGGATTCCCCATCAGGAAATTTGCGTATGGAACATTCCCCTATTTCTGCTTTCATTTTTTTTGCTAACAATTCCGTGAATTCTTGGTTTCCCGGAAGGCTGAATAATATAGTTTTCATTTTTCTTTTTATTTATTCTATTACTATAATATCATTGTGATTCTCATAATATTCCAAGGCATAATTCAACTCGCCTTCAGATTCTGCAAAGAGCGTATAGAGCAATTGGCCTTTTTCTATTTTATCGTTCAAATGAACGTTCAATAAAATACCCGCAGATTTGGATTGCGGAGCTCCCGATAGTTTTGCGAGTTTAGAAACCTTTCGGTTATTTATTCGTTGAAGTACCCCTCTTTTTCCTGCCCGAATTTCATGCGAATAGGATGCCTTTAGGGGGCGTGAAAACCTTCCTTGTGCCCTGCAAATGGCTTCGAATTTTTTATAGGCCTTTCCCGATCCCAAAATTTGCGTCGCGGTTTCGTAGCCTTTATCTTTCACAACTTCTTCCGATAATTCGAGCAGTTGCCCTGCCAAGAATAAGGCCCTTTCTTTGAGGTCTTTTGGTGCTCTTTCTTCATTGCGCAGTACACTTAAAATATCGATGGCCTCCAAATTGGGGCCAATTCCCCTTCCAACAGGCTGGCTGCCGTCGGTAATAACTACTTTTACTTTTAAACCTACAGTATTGCCAACATTTTCCAATTGTTCTTGCAGTTGTTGTGCCGTTGCCAAAGATCGTACTTTGGCTGTCTCGCCTACTGGAATATCAATAACTACATGGGTAGAACCAGCGGCCGCTTTTTTGGAAAGTACCGATGCAATCAACTGCCCTTCACTATCAATATCCAAGGCTTTTTCAATTTTGATAAGCATATCATCAGCCGGACTTAATTGTGCAGTACCTCCCCACACAAAACATCCACCTTCTTTTTCTACCACAGCTTTAATTTCTTCCGATGAGAGCGCAACATTCGTAATTACCTCCATCGTATCCGCTGTTCCTGCCGGGGAAGTTATCGCTCTCGATGATGTTTTTGGCATTGTAAGTCCATAAGCCGCAACAATGGCCACAACGATAGGGGTTGTGCGGTTACCGGGCAAGCCACCGATACAATGTTTATCGACTATGATTTTCCTGTTCCAATCCAATTGCTTTCCAGAAGCGATCATAGCCTTGGTCAGGTCTGAAATTTCAGTGACATCCAATCTATTTCCTGCACAGGCGGTAATAAAGGCAGAGAGATGAATGTTGGAATAATCTCCTTCAACGATATCGGTAATAATCTCATTAAAGGCCGTATAATCTAGTTTTTGATTATAGATTTTGGCCCTTACATGACTTAATGAATCTATGGGTTCTAAATGGGATACTCTTAATGTTTCATTACCGGATACCTTTAATCTTTTTGCCGCCGCATCTGATAGTCCAATTTCATGAGGCAACAGAATGTCCGAATTTATTACGTTAAGGTTAGCCACTATAGAGTTGGTCGTATTGGCAACCCTAATTCTGGTAAGTGCTTCAAACCCTTCGGAAATACAAACGTGACAATCTTCTCGCATGTAGACCACATGCTCGTTCTGTGTGTAAATACCGAGGTGTTTGTATTTTAGGATATTTGACCGTTGTTCCATATTATCTGTTGTTTTTGAGATTTTTATAACTATCCTATTTTTTCAATGCTATAAAGCTGAGGAATTTCAGAATCCCAATCATAGGTTTCTTTTATTCCCTTTTGAAGGGCTTCTGCACCTTCTTTTTCCCCGTGCACAATGAAAATTCTCTCCGGTTTATTCTTTATTTTATCCATCCAGTCCATAAGCTCTGTATGGTCTGCGTGTGCCGAGAGACCTTCTATTTCTGCTACCTCCATTTGAAAAGGAACTGTTTTTCCATATACTTTCAATTCCCTGTTGCCTTCCAACAATTTTCTTCCCCGAGTACCTTCCGCTTGATAACCTATAAACAGCAGCGTATTATTGGGATTTTGAGCTTGTGTTTCAAGATAGTTCAGCATTCTGCCTCCTGTGAGCATTCCGCTACCTGCAATTACAATTTTTGATTTGTTGTCGGTTCTTAATTCCATAGTTTCTCGATAGCTGCTTACGACGGTGAAATATGAACACATCTCATCACATTCAATTTCTTTTAGTTTGTGCCAATCCCTAGTGCGATGGAATAATTCCAGAACATTGGCTCCCATAGGGCTGTCCATTATCATCGGGACTTTAGGGATTTTGTTTTCCTTTAATAACCTCCAGAAAATGAGCATCATCAACTGGGCACGTTCTACCGAAAAACTTGGGATAAACAGGCTGCCGCCTCTATTGATGGTATCATTGACCAATTTTTCAATCTGCGGAATGGCTTCCACTTCGTCAGGATGAAACCTACCACCATAGGTCGATTCTATAAAAAGTACATCAGCTTTTTTAGGTTTTAAAGGCGGATAGAGTAATAAATCATTGGTTCTACCAATATCTCCAGAAAAGACAAAACGTTTTCCGTTTACGTCCAACTCGATGAACGTTGCACCCAAAATATGTCCATTATACTGAAAACGAGCTTTGATACCTTCAAACAATGGAATCCATTGAGATTGGGGAATCGCTTTAAAATGCGGTATGGTATTTTCAACATCCTTTAAATCGTAAAGTGGTTCTGCGGGACTATGTTTGGAATAGCCTTCTTTATTTGCCCGTTCAGCTTCTTGTTCCTGGATTTTTGCACTATCGTTCAAAATGATTTTGGCAATGTCCAATGTTGGGTTGGTACCGTAAATGGGACCTTTAAATCCTAGTTTTACCAACCTTGGCAAATAACCTGTATGGTCCATATGGCCATGGGTAAGCAATACCATATCGATTTCTGAAACCACCACTGGCGGATATTCCCAATTTTTTAGCCGCAAATCCTTAAGTCCTTGAAATAGTCCGCAATCTATAAGTACTTTTTTATCCCCTGTATCCACTAAATATTTTGAACCGGTTACAGTACCTGCTGCGCCCAAAAAGTGAATGTTTATTTTGTTGTTGTTCATTTTTTTAGTTTAAAAGTGCTGTAAATAATTTTACTGTTTATTCTGAAATCTTTTTATTGCTAGTATCCAGAATCACTATTACCTTCTAACCATTACTATTGTTTATTCACCTGTTTACGGACTTCAAGGCTCGTGCTTTCACAATTCCAAATATTAAAGTCCACCACAACAGGAAGGTGCGTTCCCTTTGTCTTCATCCGATTTGCATAATTCCGCTATTTCTTTGTACAGTTCATGAAAGTCCTTTTTGATAAGAAGTGCCAGTTTCTTTGCGGATTTAGGCTCGGAGTTTACCATCTCCAACAGTGTTTCAAAGGCCTCTTCAAGTAACCTTGGTTCATCCTCCAATGCTTGGTAAAATGGCTCAAGGTCTATTTTGTTCTGTTTTTGTAGTGCTTCTGTTTTCATCTGTATTCTATTTAAGATTAATAAATGTTTATTTACTTATTTTTCATTTTAATGCGTGGTACATAATTTTTCCGAATCTTCAAGAATGTCTTTTTGTCGCCGTTTGGATATACCTATTTGTTCCAATAGTGAAGGGCTTTTGTTAATTTCCTTGCAGAGCACAATGCCTTTATCCAATAATTTGGACTTCTCGATCTTTGTCAATGTTGTTAAAGAGGTTAAGGGATGTAGGCCGGATCTGTCTATCCGTTCTTTTAGACCGTCCCCCTTTGGATAATCCCAACTTGTGAGCAACAACCCAACACAGGTTCCATATTGTATTGCATCTGTCGTGAAGCGGGTGTTAGTATATACACCACCTTGATGGAATTTGGTTTCATGGCCCTGCTGTTTCTCCCATTGTTTTTCTACATCCAAAAATCTGGATTGGATGTAGAGTGGAATCTTTACATTGCAGTTCCTGCCCTGATCACTATGATATTTGCATTCGATCATATAATGTTTATTGTCTTTTTGGGCTATCACATCCACTTCGTGCTGTACACAATTGCCCTGAACAATTACTCCGACTTTTGTGTCAAAACCTTCGTGTGCCAATAGTTTACCTACCAGTTTTTCAAATGGATAACCTGAAGGACCAAGTTCCATAAGTGCCTTTTTAAGCTTATATCGAGAGGCATTTACCCTAGCCTTGCCTTTGAGCATCCTGAACGCCATTTGATATATCTTTTTGGTAGTCATTCCATCGTACACTTCCTTTACAATATCTTGAACTATCTCTTCCACCAACAATTTATCGGTTCCAGCTCGTTCTAATGAAATTCTTACCTTTTCTATTTCAAAAGGTACTTTGTCCCCGTTTGCTTTTATAATATTTATCTTATCCATTGATGTGTATTTTTTTAATATTGGCCAAAGCAAAGACTATCAAGAAAAAACTTAAAAATATTTCTAGCATAACAACGAATCTGGCTACGTCAGAAGTTGGAATAATATCGCCGTAGCCTACTGTTGAAAAGGTAATCACACTGAAGTAAAAAAAGTGGTACAAATTATACAAGTAAGAGTTTGAATAATCGGGAACACCTTCAAATGTGGTAGGACTGAATTGGAAAAGACAGGCATAATCGGTTGCAAAGGAGAAAATACTTATGGTGATTATCAATCCAAAAACCCAAAGCAATCTCTCCAATGAATGACAGATTTTTATCAATTTTGACAGTCGTTTCAAGGTAGTCATCGTAATCACTATGGTCTTTCCCAATGCGGCTGTTATTATGATAATGTGGAATGGCAAAGTACTATGATCGATTGTTGACATTAAAACAACATAGAAGATGCCAATTCCCAAAATGGTGACGAGTGGCAAGACCGTTCTTCCCAACAATAATTTGTAAAAGGGCTTTTTTTGTATTTGATTTAAGCTATCCGACATTGAATTATACTTTTTTTTAAATTTTAATCGTCATTACCGGAAGTGCGGAATGGTTGGCCATTCCTTCAGCGATACTTTTGGAAAACAAACTCAAAAATCCCGTACTGCCGTGGGTGGACATAGCAATCAAATCCGTTGGTTCGTGTTTAACGAACGTGTTTATGCCAGTTTCCACAGACGGTTCGTTATTGACGTACATGGAATAGTTTTTCAAATCGGGAAACTTCTCCAAAAATCTCTTAATCGGATCCAGACCTGCTTCGATACTATTGGTATCAGTTTCGGTGTTGATTCGCAACAAACGAATATGGGCATTGCATTTTTTCGCAATTGAAATTACATGCTCGAAAGCACCACTCACATCCTCCATAAAATCAGAAACAAATACTATATTTTTAAAAGGGAACGCAACGTCATCTCCTTTCACCACGATTACGGGTACATCTGATTTTCTAATGATTTTTTCCACATTGCTACCCAATAATTCCCTTACGGTCCCTTTGGTACCACTGCTTCCCGTTATGATAAAATCATGATGAAAATGACCGGAATGTCGTAAAATATTGGTTGTTTCTATTTGGTATTCCAAGAATGTCTGGCATTTTAAGCCTTCCTTTTCAGCCTTTTTTTCCAATTCCCGTAAGGCGGATTTGGCCGACCCGATTTCCCTCAAGGTATCAGGGTATCTTTTTTCTTTTAGCTTGTCAAGTTTTACCCAGTCTACGGGGGTATGTATCAAGTGAAAGAAATGGATTTCCGCTTCATACAGCTTGGCCATTTCAATTCCCAAATTAGCTGCTTTGGTACAGTTTTCGGAAAAATCGGTAGGTACTAGTATATTTTTCATAGTGATTGTTTTTTAAGATTCATATATTTAAACGATTAAAAGAAACTTGTCGTTTTTAGTTATTAGCAACTTCGTTTCCCGAATCGATTTGTTTTTCAAAGCAATCCAGATTATAAATTGTGGTGTCCGCAATGTTTGTCAGTGCAGTATCGGTCAAGAAGGCCTGGTGGCTCGTTATCAGAACGTTGTTGAAAGTCATTAAACGCGCAATCACATCATCCTGAAGTATTTCATCCGAATGATCTTCAAAGAAGAGTCCTTCCTCTTCTTCATAGACATCCATCCCAAAATAACCAACTTTTCCTGATTTTAATCCTTGAATAACCGCTTTGGTATCCACCAAACCACCTCTACTTGTATTGATAAGCATTACTCCTGGTTTCATAAGAGAAATATGCTTGTCATTGATCAAATGTTTGGTGGAAGGAGTTAAAGGGACATGTAAGCTAATGATATCAGATTCACTGCATAGCGTTTTACAATCAGTATAGCAAACCCCATATTTTTCAACGAGCGATTCATCTTCGGAGGTATCAAAGGTCATTATTTTACAGCCAAAACCATGGAGTATTTTAACAAGGATAGCCCCGATTTTCCCGGTGCCCATTACCCCGACCGTCTTTCCATTCAGGTCAAAACCCGTCAATCCGTTCAAGGAGAAATTCATATCCCTCACCCTATTGTGTGACCTGATCAGTTTTCTGTTCAAGGCCAATATCAGGGCGACGGTATGTTCAGCAATGGCATAAGGGGAGTAGGATGGAACGCGTGAAACTTTGATACACAATTCAGCGGCCTTTTTAGTATTTACATTGTTGTATCCAGCGGTTCGCAGGGCAATGTATTTTATTCCAAAGGCACTTAGTTTATCAAGTACTTCGGCCGAAGCATCGTCACTCGTAAATAGGCTCACTGCATCTGCTCCCTGAGCCAAGGAAACAGTGATTTCGGTCAGCCGTACATCAAGTAGGTTAAGCTCGTGCTTGCCTTTGTTTGCAGCTACCAAATGGGGCTCTTCAAATTTGTGGGTGCTGAATACCGTTGTTTTCATTTTGTTTTATTAAAATTTATTGTACTAATTCTTGGAGTTCTAATAGTCCTTATAAAGAGCCCATTTAGTTTTTCCATTTCCAGTTTCTGATCTCGGGCATATCCAAACCGTTTTTCCGTATGAAATAGTTGTGCTCGATCAGCTTGTCCTGCATTTCCTGTTTTAGATAGGCCACTTCATCTCCTAGGTTCGGCAACCTGTCCAAGACATCCTGTACTAAATGAAAACGATCCATATCATTTAGAACCGTCATATCAAAAGCGGTCGTGATAGTTCCTTCTTCCTTATACCCCCTTACGTGAATATTGGCATGGTTAGTTCGATTATAGGTTAGCCTGTGTACAAGCCAAGGATAGCCGTGAAAAGCGAATATGACAGGCTTGTTTTTAGTGAACAACATATCAAAATCGGCATCCTTTAATCCATGAGGATGCGCCGTATCGGTTTGTAGCTTCATTAGATCCACCACATTTACAACACGTATTTTCAGATAAGGTAATTTTTCACGTAATATGGACACTGCTGCCAACGTTTCAAGAGTTGGCACATCCCCTGCGCAGGCCATAACTACATCGGGTTCCGCATCTCTATCAGTGCTCGCCCAGGTCCAAATACCGATGCCCTTGGCACAATGTATGACCGCTTCTTCCATGGGAAGCCATTGGGGTGCGGGATGTTTACCGGCTATCACGACATTTACATAATGTTTGCTGCGGAAACAATGGTCCATTACGGATAAAAGACAATTGGCATCCGGTGGCAGATATACCCGGACTATTTCGGCTTTTTTATTTACGACATGATCAATAAAGCCTGGATCCTGATGGGTAAACCCGTTATGGTCTTGCCGCCATACATGGGAGGCCAAAAGAATGTTCAGGGAAGCAATTTTTCTGCGCCAAGGTAACTCTGAGGTTACTTTTAGCCATTTGGCATGTTGGTTGAACATGGAATCTATAATATGGATAAATGCCTCGTAGCAATTAAACAGACCGTGTCGTCCAGTCAAGAGATACCCTTCCAACCAACCCTCGCATTGGTGTTCGCTCAGCATTTCCACTACACGTCCGTCTTTTTTAAGAAGTTCATCGGTTTTCATGATCTCGGCTTCCCATTGTCTACTAGTGGCCTCGAAAACTGAATTCAAACGGTTTGAAAGTGTTTCATCAGGGCCAAAAATCCTAAAGTTTCGTTGTTTTTCGTTCAACTTGATAATATCCCTTGCGAATTCTCCAAGAACGCGAGTATCGCCGTTTCCCATCTCTCCACGTACCGATACATTTAAGCCATACCCCCTAAAATCGGGCATGCGAAGATCTTTCAGTAAGATGCCTCCATTGGCATGCGGGTTGGAACCCATTCGCCGCTCACCTTTAGGGGCCAAATCCACCAGATCGGCCAAAAGATGCCCTTGTTCATCAAAAAGTTCTTCAGGTCTGTAGCTTTTGAACCATGTCTCAAGTTGCTTAAGGTGTTCCTGATTACTGGCAGCATCAGCCAACGGCACCTGATGTGATCGAAAATGGTTTTCCACGGGCAAACCATTCACAAACTTGGGGCCCGTCCATCCTTTGGGGGATTTTAAAATAATCATTGGCCAATGGGGACGTTCCCAATTGTCATTTTGAGCCGCATTCTCCTTAATCGTTTTTATTTCCTCGATTACTTTATCCAACAATGCCCCCATTTTCCGATGCATTGTCATAGGTTCATCGCCCTCGATGAAATAAGGCTTCCAGCCGTACCCTAAAAAAAGCTGTTCCAGCTCTGTATCCCCGATCCGGGCAAGAATTGTTGGGTTGGCAATCTTATACCCATTGAGGTGCAGAATAGGAAGTACCACACCGTCCGTTACAGGATTTAGAAATTTGTTGGAGTGCCAAGCGGTAGCCAAAGGACCTGTTTCCGCTTCCCCGTCGCCCACTATACAGGACACGATCAGATCTGGATTATCAAAGGCCGCCCCGAAAGCATGGCTGAGCGAATAGCCCAACTCGCCCCCCTCATGAATTGATCCTGGGCATTCTGGGGATACATGGCTGGGAATACCGCCAGGAAAAGAAAATTGGGTAAACAGTTTTCTCAATCCCTCTTCGTCTTGGCTAATATCAGGATATACCTCACTATAGGTTCCCTCAAGATAAGTGCTTCCGACGATGGCGGGTCCTCCATGTCCAGGACCCGACACATAAATCATGTTCAGGTCATATTTTTTGATGATACGGTTTAGATGAACATATATGAAATTTTGGCCCGGGGTAGTGCCCCAATGACCCAATAACATGGGTTTAATATGTTCCGTCTTCAGGGGTTGTCGCATTAAGGGGTTATCCCTTAAATAGATCTGGCCTACGGAAAGATAATTCGCCGCCCGCCAGTACGCATCCATTTTATCCAAAAGTTCCTGCGCTATTTGAACTGACCCTAATTCACTATTTTGATTTTCCATGTCTTATTAATTTTTATGCTGTCTTTCTTTACTTTTAAAATCGTTGTATAGATCTGCCGTGCATTTTGCAATCATCAACTCTTCGTTAGTAGGGATTACCAATACTTTTATTTTGCTCTCTGCCTTCGAGATTTGAAATCCATTTTGTTCGTTTTGCTCTTCATCCAATTCTATTCCTGTAAAGCCCAAACCTTTACAGATTCTCGAACGGATGATTGGGGCATTTTCACCTATACCGCCGGAGAAGACCAATATATCAAGTCCACTTAATACAGCCATAAATGAACCGATCCACTTTTTTATCTGATAACAAAATAAGGCTACCGCCTCAGCTGCCCTTTCGTCTGAACTTTCTTTTTGCAGTAGGTCCTGCATATCGGCACTGGTTTCCGAAACCCCCAAGAGACCAGCTTCATGATTGATCAAATGATTGAACTGTTTAGTATTCAGACCTTCGCTTTTCATCATAAACCAAGCAACCCCAGGATCCAAATCCCCACTTCGGGAGCCCATGACACACCCACCTGCCGGGGTAAATCCCATAGTGGTTTCGACACTCCTCCCTTCTTTCAAAGCCACTAAACTGGCCCCGTTTCCCAAGTGGGCAAGAATGATACGCCCTTTAGCTTCTTCCACACCTATTGTTTTTTTCAGTTCTTCCACGAGGTAGGCATACGATAGACCGTGAAAACCGTATTTTTGAACGCCGGCTTGGTCAAAGCGCCTTGGTATGGGCAGAATCTTTGCTATGCGTGGTAATGTTGCATGAAAGGCAGTATCGAAACAGGCTACTTGAAATATTCCAAGGCATCGCTGCCTGAAAAGTTCGATGATTTCGATTTCGGCAGGAAGATGTTCCGGGTCATAGTCCTTTATTAGCTTTAATTCCTTTAACAAAGTTGCATCTATTACCTCCGCACAAGAATGTGCCTTTCCGTGGACGATGCGATGGCCGATACATTTGACCCTATCAAAACCAGCTTGCCTTTTTAACCAAAGGATCAAAAAGATGGCTGCCTCGTAAAAACCGGGACAGTATATTTCATATCCCTTCTTTTCATCAAGGTCGAGATTGGAAACATTGAAAGTCGTAGTCGCCAACCCAATTCGGTTAATACACCCAGAAAATATGAGTTTCGGAGTTTTGGCCATTTCATACATAGCGAACTTGATGCTGGATGAACCACCATTGATCGTTAAGATATTTGAATTTTCCGGAAGCATTTATTTTCTAGTTTACATTTATAAATTATCTATACCTAAGGTTTTGATGACGTGATTGCTATTTGGATCCTATCATAAATCCAGATAAGTAAAATCACAATCCTTTTCTTTCATAAAAGATGATGCCATTTCTTTATATTTCGCCCCAAGCTCATAACGCACCATTCCAATAATGCCGGTTGTTCGGAACAAGTGGTATTTCGAACCGCCTTCTTCAGTTCTATCTGCAACAGCTCCTCGTCGAAACAGACTTTTTTTATTATGGTTTCATGATATTTCAGTGTCTCCATTTTTCTTTTTATATTTTAAGTTCTATTCTAATACTGCCACAAAATCAAGTTGTCTTCTAATGGTACAGAAATGCCTTCGTAGCTGGGTACAATACGAACGGTATAATGATCTGAAGGTCGGGAAGTATTTGCCTGTGCATAAAAATTATGTGCACCATCTTCCCCCAACCAATCAAATGTCATTTTGATCCTTTCGGACGCTTCACCGTTCAAGCCTTCCGCGAATAGTTCTACCTGAATATGTTTGGGGTCTATTCCTTTCAACCATATGACTACTTTAAAGTGGTGCTTTTGGCGTTCACTTTCAATTTCGACTCTCCCAAATTGTATGGTATCCCATTTATTTTTAAGATCATGTCCTGCGCTGACAATTCTTTTCCCTTTAGCTCCTTTCCTAGCTGCGCATTTTTTATAGTTGATTGCCGCTGGCAGATAATAGTCCTCCGTATATTCGCGAACCGTTCGATTGGCGGAAAAACGAGGCGTTAGGATCGCCATACTTTTTCGCATGCGTTCCACCCAGGATTCCGACACCCCTTTTTTGTTACGTGCGTAAAATTCGGGGACGACCTGTTGTTCCAGTATTTCATATAATTCTGCTGCCTCGTGTGCGTCCCATGCCGGATCATCTCCATGTTCTTGGCCATCGCCCAATGCCCAACCCACTTCAGGACTATATGCCTCGGCCCACCAACCGTCCAGTACCGACAAATTGAGGCCTCCATTTACAAGTACTTTCATGCCACTGGTACCACTGGCTTCCCATGGTCGTCTCGGCGTATTGAGCCACACATCGACACCTTGCACCAAATTTTCCGCCAACATAATGTCGTAATCACTTAGAAAGAGGACATGCTTGTACAAATTATGTTCTTGGATAAATTGCACCCATTTTCGTATCAAGGCCTTCCCGGATTCATCGAAAGGGGGTGCTTTACCGGCCAACACCAATTGTACCGGATGTTCTGGATGGGTAAGAATTCGTACAAAACGTTCCGGATCCTGCAATAAGAGGTCCGGTCTTTTGTAAGGCACAAATCGGCGGGCAAAGCCCAATGTCAAGGTGTCCGGGTCAAAAACTTGGTTAGCGATACCAACCACTTCCGACGGTAGGCCCGAGACTATTGCCTGTCTCTCAAACCTTTGCCTTATAAAACCGACGAGCCTGTTTCTGGATTTAGTCCTAAATTGCCATAACTGCTCATCGGATAACTTTGAAATATGTGCAGAATGATCATCGAGTTCGCCCCTCCAGCGGTCCTTTCCGCAGGATTCCGTCCAGATTTCATCTGCATATTTGGAGTCCCAGCATGGCATGTGCACTCCATTTGTTACATGGCTTATCGGAACTTCCTCCAATGGCCAACGCGGGAAAAGATTGTTAAAAAGAGTTCTACTTACCTCTCCGTGCAATCGGCTAACGCCATTTACCCCCCCGCTGCCACGAATGGCAAGATAGGCCATGTTGAAACTCTCCGATCGGTTATTGGCGTCTGTCCGCCCCAAGGCCATCAAATCATGAAAGTTTATGCCCAATTGTTCTTTGGCATAAGTACCTAAATGGTATTCCATAGACTCATGACTGAAATGATCAAAACCAGCTGCAACCGCAGTGTGTGTGGTAAATAGGTTGCCCGCTCGAGTAACGGTAAGTGCCTCTTCAAACGAGGTACCGTTCGCCTTCATAAAATCGTTGGCTCGTTCCAGGACCAAAAAAGCGGCATGCCCTTCGTTCATATGGCAAACTTCGGGAATTATATCCAGGGCCTTAAGCAGCCGGTAGCCCCCGATACCCAAAATAATCTCCTGTTTTATGCGGAGTTCTGGCCCACCCCCATACAGCTCATCTGTTATTCCACGATGTATGGGCAAGTTGGCAGCGTCGTTGCTATCCAACAGATAGAGCTTAGACCGTCCTACCTGTACCTGCCATGCCCGGAGCCATATCGGGTGACCCGGCAACGATACCTTTATACGTAGCCACTCCCCGTTAGGTAAACGTAAGGGCGTAATGGGCAATTGTCCCGGGTCATTATAGGGAAATAAGGCATTTTGCGTTCCATATTTGTCAATTTCCTGACGGAAATAGCCTTTGGCATAAAGTAGTCCCACGGCAACAACGGGTACCCCCAGATCACTGGCTGATTTTAATTGATCACCCGCTACATTTCCGAGGCCTCCGGCATATATGGGTAGGGCCTCATTAAGCATATATTCCATACTAAAATAGGCAATAGTGGTAAGCGGTGTCTTCGGATGCTTTTTCTGAAACCAAGTGGGAGTTGAATTCGCTTGCTCATTTGCCTTTAATAGGCCATCGAGCTTTTCCCGAAAAGCTGGATCTGCCAAATGTTCCTCCAGTCGATTTCGTGAAATCGTTTGCAAAATTACCCATGGGTTCTGCGTGAATTCCCAAAGTTCCGGATCCAGTTGTTGCCATAGTTCATCCGAGGCATGGTTCCATGACCATCGTATGTTCAGGGCCAGTTCTATCAGTGCATCGATTCCCTCGATGTCTGTGTGCATTAATCCGTAGATTTGATTTGCATTGTATTTTTGTTTTTTCATGCTTGTAATGCTTGTTCTTTATTAAGTTCCTTTATTTAATGATTCTTGAATATCAAAAATTCCATGGGTTTTAGCTTTACCTTGATGAAAAGGCGGTCAGCATCTTGATCTATATTTTTTTCTATCCTGATTTTTTTCTTGTTCCCATAAATGCATTGCATAAGTGTACCCTCTTTATTGATAGTGGTATCAATTGCTATATATTCCTCTTTGATATCTTTTGGGGAAGAATTATAAACAACGAGAATTTCACCCGTATGCAGAATCCTTGAAAATGCCAAAAGACATTTCTCGCAATCAGGAAACTGAAAATCGAGTCCGTTTTTTGAAGTTTCCCGAAAATACATTCTGCCGAACTTTAGAATGGCCTCTTTTTGTCTTAGATGTGCCAAGACAGCAATTCTCTTGAATATCCATGATTCTTGGTTCAATACGTTCGACTCCTTATCATCGGGATTGAACATTCCTTCCCTAATATATCGGTCATCCATGCCGTTACCCTCAAAACCTTGTTCGGTACCATAATAAATACACGGAGCGCCAAGGGCACAAATAAGAAATCCCATTCCCGCAACAACTTGTGCAGTAGTGGCGTTATGGCCAAATCGGTGTTTAAAGTCCATCCCCACCTGATCATGGTCATCGATGTAGGTCACGAGGAACTCCCCATGCCTACCTCGGCTTAGAGCATTCTTTTGCAAATCCGAATACCTCTGTATCAATCTATTCGGGGATGAATTCCCTTTTATCACTTCTGCTAAAACACTGTGTAATGGATGATCTAATATAGAATCAAGCCCGTAATATATATTCCGGTCCTCGGGCAGTATTTTGGGACCTATATAGGGATTACCCGTCTCATCGTCCCCGATAATTTCACCAAATAGAAAAAAGTTTCTTTTGCCTAAGGAGTAGGCATATTCCCTTATCGTAGAGCAAAAACGGTTAATGTCGTTTCCCTTCATATGTTTGACGGCATCCAAACGGAAACCATCCACATCTGTCTCACGAATCCAGTAACAATGTATCTTGGCCAGTATCTCCCGTAAATCTTCACTATCAGGGGAACCATCGTTTCTAAATGTTTTTAAGGTAAAGAAGTCGCCTTCCTGTGTCTCGGGATAATTATCGAAATTTATAATCTGCCCTTTACGGTTATACAGTTCCATATTTCTCAGTTCAACTGGAATTGGCCTATCTTTTTCCCGCCATTCGTCCAAGGGAAAACGCTGGCCGTTAAAATAGTAATAGTTGTAATCAAAAGGATACGACCAATTATCTCCGGAATGATGCAAAACGATATCCAAGAACACCCTTATATCCAACCCGTGTGCCTTGTCCACTAGTTTTTCCAAATCTTTCTTGTTGCCCCAGCGTTTGTCCACGTCCATATAATTCTGGATGGCATATCCATGATAGGATTCTGGATTATTTTCAAACACAGGGCTTAACCAAATGGCGGTACAGCCCAAATTTTTGATATAGTCAATGTTGTTGATGATTCCTTGGAGGGTACCGCCAAAAGGCTTTTGCAATTGATCTTCATTTCCGAAACCGGGATGTCTCATGTCGAACTTTAAAGAATGTCGTTTTCTACTATCATGAAATCGGTCGACCATCAGAAAATAAATGACCTCCTCCCGCCATTCCCTGTGACAGTTTACCCAGTAGGCCTTGCCCGGTTTTGGAGAAAAATCTATTTCGTTAATTGATTTTATCATCTTCTTCTTTAAATATTTAAATAGTGGAAAATTCCGTATTTGCTTTTACATCAGTCTCTTTGGATCCTTCCATTTTATTCCCGTAAAAACGATTGAAAACCATACAGGCTGTTAGGTCACCGGTAACGTTGACTGCTGTTCGGAACATTCCAAGCAAGCGCTCAACCCCTATTATTATGATAATTCCTTCGGCGGGAATTCCTACGCTGGATAGCACAGAAGCCAAAATCACGACGCCACCTCCTGGAATGGCCGGAGTTCCAATGGAAGCTGCAACTATGGTAACTACTACAACAATAATATTCAGAAGGCCCATTTCCAATCCGTAGGCCTGCGCTATGAACAAAGTCGTAATGGTCTGATAAAGGGCCGTCCCATCCATATTTACAGTAGCCCCGATGGGAATAATGAAATTGCTGATGGAGGCATCCACTATGAGCCCTTCCTCTGCTGTTTTTAGAGATAGGGGCATTACTGCGGCTGAACTTGTAGTTGAGAATGCCAATAGTTGAACATCCGTTATTTTTCGCAAAAATGTCAATGGGTTGCTCCGGCCAAGAATGCTTACCAACACGAGGTAAATACCTACCAATATTAGCAATCCTATTAGCACCACGAGCACATAAAAGCCCAAACCCCTTAGGGAGTTCAAACCGACGCTGGAGGTCAATTGTGCCATTAAACCGAATACGGCGATCGGAACTAATAACATAGCCCATTTGACCACGGTCATACATATTTCCTGAATGGCCCCTAGGAGTAACTTTACCGGTTTAAGCAAGTCGTCGGTTAGTGATAATACGGCAACTCCAATTATAATAGTAAAAATAACGATACTCAACATTTCGCTGCTTACCATAGAGGCCAATGGATTTTCAGGCAACAAATTTGTTATGGCGTTCGGAATATCATTTATTCCAAATGACAGTTCCGAACTTTCGGCAGTATTGGCCACTGCATTTGCATGACCAACTTCCGCCTGTTGGTGCAGATACTTTCCAGGCCTAAAAATTAATGCAAGAATTGTACCTATTGTCACTGAAATAATGGTTGTTGATATAAAATATAATAGAACACCACCACCCAACCTTTTCAGGTTTTCCTTATTGTTACTTGCAATACCAGTAATGATTGATGCTACGATCAAGGGAATCATGATCATTTGTACCAATTTTAGGAATAACATACCTGGTAGGGCCAACCAATTTCCTAATGCATCGGCAGTGTTTTTGGTTATCCAACCATTTTGAGGACTTAACAACAGGCCAACACCAACACCTAAAAACAAAGCAATGATAACCTTAAGCCAAAGCCTATTTTCTACCAACTTTTGCAAGTAGTGGTGTAGGGATTTTAATGATTTTATTTCCGTATCGACCATTCTTTTATCTGTATTATGCTACCGTGATTCTTTTCTCAATGTAAACGCCCTGAACCGCATTTATTAATTCCACCCCATCCTTGAAGGGTTTTTGAAAAGCCTTTCTTCCCAGAATTAAACCCGATCCTCCGGCTCGTTTGTTTACGATTGCGGTTGTGATGGCTTCTGCCATATCGGATGCTCCTTTGGAACCTCCACCTGAATTTATCAATCCTATCTTGCCCATATAGCAATTGGCAACCTGTAATCGACAAAGGTCTATAGGGTGCTCTGTCGTCAGATTCTCGTACATGGCATCGTCGTATTTTCCAAATTTCAGGTCTTTAAAACCAAAATTTGTGGTGGGCAACTTTTGTTTGATGATATCTGCCTGTATCGTTACCCCAAGGTGATTGGCCTGCCCCGTTAAATCTGCTGCTGCGTGGTAGTCCACTTTATCCGTTTTAAAAGCGTCGTTCCGGGTGTAGCACCATAAGATCGTAGCCATGCCAAGACTATGGGCTTCGGCAAATGCATCCGAAATTTCCTTTAACTGTCGATTACTTTCCCTAGATCCAAAATAGATGGTGGCCCCGATCGATATAGCACCCATGTTCCAAGCTTCCCTGACCTTTCCGAATAAGGTTTGGTCGTAGGCATTGGGGTATGACAGGAGTTCGTTATGGTTTATCTTAACAATGAAAGGAATTTTATGCGCATATTTACGGGCATAGAGACCCAACGCCCCGAAGGTTGAGACGACCCCATTACAACCAGCACTGATGGCTAATTTTATGATATTTTCCGGATCAAAATAATCGGGATTCTTATAAAAGGAAAAGGCTGCACTATGCTCAATACCTTGGTCAACGGGCAGTATACTTAAATATCCTGTATCTTTCAGATTGCCATGCCCGTAAAGCTGGGCAAGACTTCTTAGCACTTGTGGATTCCGATTACTATTGACAAAAACTTTAGAGACAAAATTTTCATCAGGCAAATGGAGTTCATCCTTGGTAATCCTTTCGCTTACGTGGTCCAAATAGAAAGATGCTTTGTCCCCTAAATGATTCACTAAATTTTCATATGTTTTCATAACGCTATGTTTATATGATTCCCAAACTTATATTGGTTTTGGCGATGGATTTTGCTGCATCTGTCTCAATCCCAGTAAGTGCACGAATGGCATCTATAGTCTCTGGGATAACAATCGCCTGGTTATCCACCACATAAGCATAAAAAAGCTCATCACCCACTACTTTAAGCATATCTTCCCACAGGGCCACCTCGTACATATCTCCCCAAGGCCTGCCCATATCCAAGAACATTTCTTTTATTGTATTGTTTGAAACCAAACCTTGGTCATAATTAATTAGCTTAATCCTTGTAGAAGTTTTAAAAGCATTTAGCACTTCTTCTTTTGTGGCTTGTTTTTTTAATTTCACGTTCCAGTAATGCATATGGCTCAATGTTTCGGGCACTTTTACTGCGGCAGTGATGACATCCAGTTCGGGATCCACACTTTTAGCGTCAGGACCTTGATGGCTTGGAATATCTTTTTCGGGAACCATTGTATTCATAATACCACCTAAATGGCTTTCCCATGGGTCGGTGGCCCTTCTTAATAATGTTCCCCGTGCATAGTCCAATAGATCTGCTCTCTTCAAAGTTGTCAGGGTTCGAAGAATAGAAGTGGTATTGCAAGAAACTACCCTTGTAGCATCTAAATTTATCGCGGATTGATAATTATTTTCTGCACTAAAGGAATGGCCAGTAGTATGGTGTTTTTCACCACCTTGAAGAATGAATTTTATACTCAGTTTTTTATATATTTCCACATTCTTTGCCGCTATATTCTTTGGGGTGCAATCCACCACTAAGTCTGTCTTTTTCAACAGGTCTTGCAGGTTACCCTTTGCTGGAATACTTGCGGCCTTCATTTCTTTTTCGGCCTCGGCGGTTGCCGCGTAGATATCATACTCTTTTCTTATGGCATTCTGTATCCGCCAATCGCTGATGACATCGCAAACCCCGATCAAGTTCATATCGTCTTGTACATTAATGGCGTCGGCCACTCTTTTTCCGATGACCCCATAACCTACTACTGCAATACTTTTCATATCCTTATTATTTTACTGTTATTAATTTTTTACTGTTTCTATGTAATAGTATAGCGCCTATTACACCTGCTAACATAGAAGCGAATAGGATACTTACCTTGGCCGTGAATATCAAAGACTCGTCTGTGAAGGCCAGCTCATTTATAAACAATGACATGGTAAAACCAATACCTCCAAGAAAAGCTATACCATAAATCATGTTCCAATTCACTTTTTCCGGTAGTTTTGCAAGTTTAAGTGCGACCAGTATTCTTGAAAAAGCGGCAATACCGATAAATTTTCCAAGAATCAGGCCCAGACCAATCCCCAAACTAACGGGGCTGGATAGTACTTTCAACAAATCACCATGAAGATGTATTCCTGTGTTTGCCAAAGCAAACAAAGGGAGAATGATGAAGCTAACTATTGGGTTTAAGGACCTTTCCAATTTTTGAAGGGGAGTCTCCGCCTCTGAACTTGTAGTCTTGATATCCTCCAAAATATCCAACTGCGTTTTTGAGATAAGCGCGCCCCTTATCGACTTGGTTTCTTGAAATTTTTTGTGTAAGTTGTCTAAACGGTTCAAAAAGGTATTTTCCTTAATTTTTACCCTGCCTGGAATTGCAAATGCGGTAAGAATTCCAGCTATCGTTGGATGTATTCCTGAGAAAAAGAAGGCCAGCCAAACACCACCTATACCAATAATGGCATAAAACCATGTGCTTCTTACTCCCGCATAATTTCCGATAATCAAAGCTCCGAAGAACAATAGTCCATGAAGTAGATCCATCTCGGAAATACCGGAGGTATAAAATAGCGCAATGACCAAGACACCACCCAAATCGTCCACTATAGCAAGAGTAATAAGAAAGACCCTCAAAGCGGAAGGCAGTCTTTTTCCGACAATGGCCAATACCCCTAGAGAAAAGGCAATGTCCGTAGCCATGGGAATGCCCCAACCATTTGATGCCTCGCCCGAGCTATTGAACATAAAATAAATAAGGGCAGGAAGTACCATGCCTCCAATAGCCGCTCCAATAGGTAATACCGCACTCTTTGGAGATGAAAGTTTACCGCCGATTATTTCACGTTTCAGCTCTAAGCCAACTTGTAGAAAGAATAGGGCCATTAGGCCATCGTTGATCCATAACAATAGCGGCTCCGATAGCTGAAGGGTGCCAATAGTGAAGGCAATATCGGTTTGCATTAAGTCGATATAATATTCCTTCCATGGCGAATTGGCCCAGACCATTGCGATGACTACAGTGATAAATAGAATAACACCATTGTTATTGAGTTCTTTGGCCGTGTTGCCAAAGAATTTCATAATACCGCTATTTGTATCTTGTTTATGCATCAGTGCTGGATTTTTTGTGTGTTTGTATCCTTTTCTTGAGCATTGCTAGTATTGTTTTTTGATGGAGTTTCCACGGTAGAATCACGTTTGAAATTCCGGATTATTACCCTATTGCTCTTTTCATAAGAAAAATAACTTATGGCCCAATTGAAGCCGACCAAAAGTTTATTTCTGAATCCACTGATTGACATCAAGTGCACCACGGACCATAACAACCATGCAAAGTATCCGGTAAACTTTAGTTTTCCCAGATCCGCTACCGCTTTTCGCTTTCCAACGGTCGCCAAAGACCCTTTATCAGTATATTTAAAAGGCTTTGATGGTATGTTGCTATTTAGGTTGTTCAACATTAGGGCAAGATAATTTCCTTGTTGAATCGCAGCCTGAGCTACCTGGGGATGGCCTTTTGGAGTCTCTTCGGAAATCAGAACCGCAATATCCCCGATGGCATAAATGTTTTCTTGCCCTTCAACCTTCAAATAAGCATCAGTTTTTAAGCGATTGCCCTTAGCTACATGCTTCTGATCGATACCCTTTGGAAAGTCCCCTTTTACACCTGCCGTCCAAATAAGGTTTTTGGCCAATATTCTCTTCCCGTTTTTGGTTTGGACAACTTTACCGTCATAATTGCTAACGGATTCATTCAACAAGACAGTCACATTTAGATTTTCCAGATAGGTCAATGTTTTTGAAGAAGCTTTGTCGGACATTGCTATAAGTAGTTTATCCATAGCTTCCACCAAAAAAATATTCATTATTGAAGAAGGATATTCTGGATAGTCCTTTGGAAGGATGTATTTGCAAAACTCAGCAAGTGCACCTGCCATTTCTACTCCCGCAGGGCCACCGCCCACGATTACAAAATTGGTAAGGGCATCACGTTCCACATCATCGCATGTAATTGCCGCCTGCTCCAAATTCTGCAACATCATATGACGGATATTTAGGGAATCCCGGATATCTTTCATGCCCAAACTATTTCTTTCCACTTCTTCCATACCAAAAAAGTTAGTTTTAGTTCCAGTCGCCAGTACCAAATAATCATAGGTAAGTTTTCCTTTGTCCGTTATGACAGTATTAGTAGAGGCCTGGATTTCCCGTACCTCGGCCAGTCTGAAGCTTACGTTTTTGTACCCTTTAATTTGTTTCCTAAATGGAAATACAATACTATCGGGTTCGAGGCCGCTCGTAGCTACCTGATAAAATAAGGGCTGGAATTGATGAAAGTTGTTACGGTCTATAAGCACTATCTGAACATTTTTGTTTTTTAGTCCTTCCACCAATGCCAAACCCGCAAAGCCACCTCCAACTATAACTATTCTCGGTTGCTCGGAATCGGGCAAGCAAATTTCATCTTCCACTTTACATTTATCATGATCTATACCGCCTAATATTTGATTATTGCACATGCCAAATTGATTTTAATACGTTTTCCGATACAAGTGCTTAAATAGTCCATACCCGCACTTACTAAACTTTTTTCTCTTATATGCTGCGTTTTCTTACAATCAAAACCGAGCAGTCCGCATGTGTTGCCAAGGACTGGGAAACCGAGCCAAGCAAAAATCTAGAGAATGCACCATGGCCCTGAGACCCGACTACGATTAAATCTGCATCAAAGGCTTCGGCCTTTTCTAGAATTGCACTTTTGGGAATCCCATTGACCACTACTGTTGAAATCGACAATTTGTTATTTTCGATTTTTAATAATTTTGAGGCATCATTAACAATTGCCTCTGCCGAATTTCTTGCATTGGATATAGCTTCTTCGTAATAATTACCAAGCGTGCCACCCATTGGAACGGCCAACATGGGATTTTCGAACACATTTAATATACATACTTCCGTGCCTGCAGGCAATGGCATCGCTCCAAGTTCATTTACGGCTATCTTGCTATAATCAGAACCGTCTATTGCTAATACTATTTTCATCTTATGATTTTTATTTTTTGTTTATATCTACGCTATGTCTCCTAATCTCAACTTATGATAATAGGCTTCATTAACTTTTTCCAATACAAGTGCTCGTATAGCCCTGACCAATACATTCCGAAAGTGAACGCGAACAGCAGTTCCTCAATTGGGATACCTAGAACAAGGATTTGGGTCAGATTTTCTAGGTTCCAGTACAGTTCTACATAATCTGGATAGAAGGGAAGAATACTTCCAAAATACACAAAGTAGAGCAGCGTGAACAAAAGACCCCCAACCCATATTTTCCCCTTTAGATCTGGCCGGCAATACAGCGTTGTCAAACCTCCCATGAACATGGCCAAAATCCCGCAATAAATATGGTTCAAATCGGTAAAGAGACTCAAAACCAAAAACACAAGAACTGGGACGAAAAGGATGTATATGTGAAGTCTGTGCATGGCATGTCCGCGTTCCGTATGCGGCATTTCAATGTATCTTCTCTTAAATAGAAGGTTATATAACACCATACCAATACCCCCAATGGCGAATGAAAAGATGAGACTTTCAATATCGAAGCCGGTCTTTATCGCTAAATCAAAAAGGGACGGCGGATGCCAATATTCAGGGACGAACAAAGTTTCTGTAAGCCCAAAGGGTATGGTAATCCAACTCATTTTGAGCATCTCTTTCCTAGAATCCTTTTTCAAAAGATAAACCAGGCCCCAGAGGGCGAGGAGAATAAGGGACCATATGAACCAGACGTATTGCATTTATTTCTTTAGTTGCACATTGTAAAAAGCCGCTATACAGGCCCCAATAAGCCATCCAAGGATAAAAGTTTGAATGATTCCGAAGAATGCTTCCGATAACGGCACATCCATTCTTATAATACTGGAAGTATCCAAACCGTGTAAAAGGCTGTTGAAAAATGATATTGTACCTTCTTGACCTGCTGTTGTCATTACAATCATACAGCCCAGATAAATTAAGGCGCCTGTTAGGCCAAAAGCAAATCCTAATTTTTTTACATTAAATCGATTCATAATTCTTGTTTTAAAATTAATTGTCCAGTTTTTAAATATAATTTTTGAAACCCGTACAAACTATTTACAGGTCCCTGTTAATGATCCATCTTTTTGTTGCCATCCATCTTTTCGTGCAAGGTCTTTTCCAAATTTTCATGTTCCAATGTGTGGTCGCAAAAAGTGTCGCTTAATTCACCGTGAGCCGCTATGACGGGCATAAAGTGGTGAGTTGTAAGGAGCATCAGGTCAGGGTATCTGGTAATCATATCGCTAAGTTTACCGGCCAGGATGGTATCGTTTGCAGCCGTTCTTACTAGTTCATCTACTATCATGCCCGTGGCATGGTCATTTTCCATCATCTTGGCAATATACTTTTTGCCCAAATCGTGGTCTTCTACCATCAATGTCAACACCTTCTCTTGTTGTGAAGGGTCTTTAAGCATATCCTTTACAGAACTTTCTTGTTTTTGTGCACAAGCCGACAAAGTGAAAGTGGCCAAAACAATTCCTATTGCTTTTTTAATTTTTGATTTCATTTCGATTAATTTTAATTGTTAAAATTTGTTGATACTTCCTATTCGGATTTTAGAATCTTTTTTGATTCTTCATATTCCTCTTTTGTAATCTCCCCTTTCGCAAATCTTTTTTTGAGAATTGTGAGCGGGTCTTCTTTTTTTGATTTTTGGTAAGGGATATCATATGGAACAAAGAATATCCATATTAAGAAGATGAACCATATGATCCACCATAAAAAGTGCATACCACCAAAGTGTCCGTTGAAAAAATGCATAGTTTTTAGTTTTAAAGATTAGACTTATTGCTTAAATAATTGTTGTTGATGTACTGACTGTTTTCTGTAATTATTTTTACGTTAAAAAACTATTTCAAGGTCTCCTTTACCGAACCGCATCCGGGCATTTTCAGCCCCATATAGGGATTGTTGATTTTTTCGCTCAGAGCTAGCCAATTTGCACCCTTACCATCCATGGCCATGGGACAATGATTCCAATAAAGTGTTTTCCCCTTCAAATCCCTTTTCTTGAAAATAGTGTACAGTTGTTTGGACAATGTTGCAAAGTATAATCGTTGTTCAGTAAGACTGGAGGCTATGGAAAGTTGATTCAAGGTCTTTTTCAGGTAGGTCTCGTTCACGGCGGTCGAGTCGTTAATCAATTTTATTGCCGCTTCCTGTACGGACTCGTAATTATCTTCGGCCAATGCATTTTCGATGTTCATATATCCCGCCAAAATTGAATCCATGTCCTCCTCTATACTTTTCTCCTTAAAGAAGCAATGTACTGCACAGGCATGAAGTTTGTAGTTTTTATGTATATAACCCAAGGAATGGCCCTTAGTATCCAATATTTTACATTTTTCATCATTTCCTTCAACATAGAGCACAAACTCACCACTATCGTTATAATACTGACCTCCTTTTTTTGCCTTTCCCAAGGAATTGCCCTCAGCATCATATACCTTCCCGTTTTTAATGAAACCGATTTTCCTTCCCAGGTTATTGAACACAATATCTTCCTTACTTATATAGCCAAGGGTTATACCACGGTCCGAGACTTCACCTTTACCGTTGATATACATCTGCCTTTTGGTTTTATCGCTTGCCTGTGCAGATATAGATTGTACCGAGAGCAGCATTCCAGTCAGGAATACAAGGCTCATGATGAGATGTTTTTTCATTGTTACTGTTTTTGCGTGTGTTTATGGCTTATTCATTTTAGGTATTGAAATCCCTCTTTAGGGCTTTATTTCATTTTCCGATTTTAATGTTCTTTTTAATTCCTCGTATTCTACCTGAGTGATCTCACCCTTGGCGAACCTTATTTTTAGAGTTGTGGACAGATCATCTTCCTTAGTTTCTGTGGAAGATGGGCTGGAGGGCGTAAAGAAAATCCACCATAAAAATATGAACCAAATTGTCCACCAGATAAGGTGCATTCCCCAAAAAAATCCATTGTTATAGAACATATTCTTAGTTTTAAGATTATTAATATTTTAAATTATCTCCGTAATGGTATAACCTTCAAGTTTGTTGAGTTGCTGTTGTAATTCCTCAACTGAAAGCCTCTCTTTCATACTGATGATCGTTTTGCCTTTCGGGTTCAAAAAGATTTCCGTTTTCTCAATGTCCGGATGTTCTTCCAAGGTTTTTCTTACCCTTGCCACACATCCGCCACAGCTTATTCCGTTTATTTGATATTTATGTTTCATCTGTTTTTCCATTATTAATGGTGACTATGGCCCTTATGCTCCTCCTTAGTTTCTGCCGACAATGGTTTTTCTTTACCATGTTCGTGTTGCTTATTATTCTGTTCCGTATGGTCATGCGCCCCGTGGCCATGTGCACCATGTGGCATAAAGAGATGAAAAATGAACATTAGGACTATGAAGCCAAAAAGCCCATTATATCCGGTAATGCCCAGTGAGGGAGCGAAAAATATTAGTAACAACGGCAATCCACAACCGATAACCATCCATATCCAGTGACCTTTCATAATTTTTATTTTTAGGTTTAAATGTTATATTCTTTAATGATGATCGCCATGGCTTTGGCTTTTGCTCAATTCGAGTTCGCCTTGTTCTTTGGCATCCAATTCATTTTCTTCCATCAATCCCATTCCTTTCATGTCCATTCCCTTGTTGCCCATCATCTTCTTGCACGACTCCATACAATCTTCGCTCATCATGCCTTTTTCGTGCATCATTTTCATCATATTGCCCATCATCTTGCCATCTTTCATCATGGATTGCATCATGTTTTTCGTCATCATGCTATCTTTCAACATCGTTTGCATTCCACCACTCTGCATCATATTGCCCATCATTTTATGGTTACCCTGCATCATCTGCATTGCATGATCGTTATCTTGCATGTTGTCCATGAATTCCGCCATGTAACTGTGGTTGCTGGCAATCGCCTCAAAAAGTTCCATTCTAGTTTCCGGATTTTCGAGGATTGCTGTGGGGTCTGATTTCTGATCGCAACTGGATAGGATAACCAGTACGAGGACAGAAATAATCATTGTTACTGTTTTCATTGTATTTAGTTTTAATTAATATTAATTTCTTTTTATTAAAGTACATTTCCCTAAAGCCCTAAATTTCCATTCTCATGGAAAATGTGCTTTACCAATTCAATTAATTCGCGGATTTCAGAAATTCCTCGATTTTTGCAACGTCCTTTTCTGTAAGATTGGCCCTTACGCGCATGTGCAAACTGATGGTTTCCCAATCCGTGTCGTTATAATCGGCTGGAGAAGGTGCTAAATGGCATCGATTACAGGTTTCTCCCCATAATTGGGCTCCTGATTTTTCCAGTTTGAACTCCTCTTCCACCCCTGCCACAACAGGAATATTATTTTCTGTAAGTGTTTTCTTAGAAGAAGAACAGGCAACTACGGTTATTCCAATGGTCAGGAAAACCATCACGATTACTAAAAATTTATTTATTGTCTTCATGTTTTCTATTTTTATGTATTCTTAAAATCCTATTGCCCAGTGGAGAAATAGCCCATTAGTAGTCGTTATGCCTTCTCCGCCATGCCCACCTTCGGTTTCAGTGGTCTGATAACTTATTTTGATAAGGGATCTCCAGGTTAACCAGTAGTTCAATCCAAAGGCAAATTGGGTCGATTTCTCTTCCCATTCAGAACCCTCCGGAGCATTGAAATTTGAATATCTTCCAACAAACTCCAATTTTTTCATGAAGTCACTCTCCGCCATGGTAGGTCGATAACTCAATTGCCCATAAAAGGAATTACTTTGGTTATCGAACGAATATTCTTCCTCATCTCCATCCTCATGCATCTCAATGAAGGTTGCCGTGTCCACATTGGAACTGTTGTATTGAGCCTTAATGTCAATAAAGCCAATAAGGGGCGACACTTGTTTAACAAAAGCAAAATCGATGGCATATAAGAAAGCACCAACGTCCTCATATGGCGAATCTTTTGCCCCGGCACCATTTGTTGAATAGGCCGAAATCCCTAATTCGGTAGAAGAATCTGAAAATGGCAATAACCCCAATCGGCCCCCAAAAGCCTTACTTGTATTATTATCTTCATAATTTTGAAACATGAGCATTCCCGCTTCCTCCGGCTCAATACTTCCGTCCTTTAATCGCGGACCGTTGGTAGAATAAATGGCATAGTTTAAAGAAGGACCGCCAAGATCAAAGGCACCTCTGAGTTCAACACCGATCCCTGAGGCAGGAGCTATCCCATCATGGCCAAAGCCCAAAGGTCTTGTCGGAAGTCTGTTTATCCATGCGGGATGAAGCCTCTCCATAAATGTTCCGAAAGGAAGTAAAAATTTTCCTGCCCTAACGGTCATGTTCTTGTTAAGGACATACATAACGTCGGCATATTCCAAGCCCACCTCAAGTTCGTTACTTTCTAGAACAAACTCTAATTCGGCTTCAAACATGAGTTTGTCCGAATGTTTGAATAAAAAGATCGGCGCGAAGGCCGAGCCTACATAAGAGGATTCTTTTTCATCTCCGTTACTCATATAGTTTAGCCCTGTATGTCCATAACCACGGATCATGAACTGGGTCTTACTTGGTTCAAAATTGTTGTATGTTTGGCTATATATAGGATTACCAAAAACAACTACGGTTAGTAATATTATTAGCTTTTTCATTTTTTAAGTGTTCTGATATAATTAATAATTTCCCATCGTTTGTTCTCCGGTATTGAGGTTTCGTATGAGGCCATTGGAGCCCGTCCTATTTGAATTTTCCAAAAAATGGCTCCATCGCTCTGGGATTGGAATTCTGCGCTGGTCAAATTTGTCGGTTTTGGCGTTAGACCTGCACCGGCCACACCATCACCTTTTCCTTTTGCCCCGTGGCATACAACACATAGTACTTTGTAAAGTTTTTGACCGTTGGCAGCCGCATTGACATCACCTTTTAATGGGTTGACAATCTTATCCGCACTAAGGGGTGCTACCCATTTTTCCTGGGAATGGCTATTGAATCCCAGGAATAAAAAACTTACAACCATTACTATGGTCATACCCGGAAAAATTCTTTTTTTCTTCATTTTATTGGCATTTAATTGTTAATAAATCTATTTCTTATTGAATGTTTACGTCTGCATAATCTTCGTTCATATTTATATAATTTCGTCAAGGAAACTTCTATCCCACATTTGGCCATTTTTATAATCGGTCATGCTTAATCCCGTAATGGTCTTAAACTGTCTCGATAAATGGTTTATGCTGCTGTAATCCAACAAATAGGCTATATCCGAAAAAGTGTGCTGTTGCAATTGAATAAGTTCCTTTGCTCTCTCAACCTTTAATTTTATAAGGTATTTTTCTATTGTGGTATTTTCATTTTTTGAGAATATTTTGCTCAACAACTTATAATCCCTATGAAGTTCAGATGCCAAATGTTCAGAGGTCTTTTCCTTAATATGAAATGGCAGGTCACCTACCAGTTCAATCAAAGCAATCTTTATATTTTCAACGATCATTTCCTCCTCGTTTTTCGCGATTTCAAATCCGTTGGAGTGAAGAACCTCGGTTATATTCGAATCGATTAGATTGTCAATACCAGTACTGATACGGACAGTAAGTTTCCCCAATTCGACGGAAAGTACTGCTACATCGATCTCTTCAAGCTCCTGTTTTATGACTTTCAGGCACCGCCTGCAAACCATGTTCTTGACCCAATATGTTTTTATGGATTCCATGTTCACAATATGTTATTGTTCCTTAAGTATAAGGTCCGTCAGAGTATTTAATCCCTGATAAATTAAAATTGGAAAAAGGTTGTCGTTGGAAAAAGGGTACGACATGAGGTAGCCTACAACTTGTTGCAGACTAATAGGAAGTACAGATTATCGTGACAATAATCTGCTCAATAATATTCAAATTAAGAAAGTTTCGTGAAGTACAAGGATGTCCTTCTCGATCCAAGGTGGATTGTAGTTTATAAAGGAAACCACATTAAATTCAAGTCCTTCAAAAAGATTTACGTAGGAATGGAAAAATGCCTGTAGGAAAACAATTTTATTCGTATCCAGTTCAACTTGTGACTTTTTAAGATTGTCTTCGGCCTTTTTTACAATAGATTTATTGCTACAGCAATCCATTTGCCCTATGGAACATTTTTTAAAAGGTTTTGATAAATTCTGCTTTTTATCTTTACAAGGCTTTGCTTTGCCAAAAACCGCAACATCTACCAACTTGTTGCAGCAAAAATGCATATCCACCATGAAAGACGAAGTTGCAAAAAGCACTGCGAAGGCTAGAGTAACGGACAATATTTTGGTCAAAATCTGTTTCACTTCCTAAAGATTTGAATTTTTTTTGTTCCAGTATCGGGTATTAAATTATTTTCAAAAAAATCATAGTTATTTTAAAAATAATATAGTTCGTGTTCTAAATGCAAAGAACAGTATCAAAAGTAGAACAAGGTTTTTAACCATCACATGATAAATGTCATATTGGTAACCTAAATTAGAAATTGGATGGCATTCTATTAAAGGCCTATGTAAGTAGATTGCCATTGCCATCCCATTCTGCCATGACCCCTCTTTGACTTTGATCTACACATTTTGCCAACCATTCTTCTTCATAGGCAACGCCATGCTGTTTCAATACGTCTGCGGGCACTCCGTCCCATACATTTGGGGTATTGCCCTTATACCCCAAATCCTCTAGGCCGATCTTCGATGTGTAATAACCTGTTAGCGTCAGATTTCGCAACATGGAAAAAAACTGTATTTCCAAGGGGCGTTCGCCCTCTGGAATTAATATATCGGGATAGGCTATAGTATCCAATAGTTTTTTTTGCCAAGCCTCAGCACTCGATTTGAATTCGGTACCGAATTGGGTATTGCTCTCATGGTCCAACCACATGAGGCCGCCCCTGAGGGTCGTTTGCAATTCTGGGATATCCTTGGCCATGAATTCTATAAAATTTGGTACTCCTGCGTCCGTAGCACTACCAAATTTATCATTGGAAGGCAATATCAGATCACTCAAAACGGCAATAGTCCCCAACTCGTGTCCGTTAAAAAATTGTACCGCTTCCAGTTCCATGATCCGTTCTTTCTCCTTCTGGGTCCGACCATATTTGTAACTATAGCCCTGCAGCACTTCAGTGTTCTCCGCTTTGGCCTCATCTTCAGGTTTGCAGCCGTGGACTGCCAATCCGCCAGCGACCGACCCTATGATAATCGATTTTATACTATTTCTTCTATCCATTTTCCTATATATTTTGCTGTTTCAATTTTTCTACAATATAATCAGATGTTCTCCAGGCTAGCGCTAGGATGGTCCAAGTGGGGTTCTTGTCGGCCTGTGACACAAAAGGCCCGGCATCGACGATAAATACATTGTCGGTATCGTGAAGTTGCTGAAACCTGTTCACTACAGAGGTCTTGGGATCATCGCCCATTCTTGTCGTACCCACTTCATGGATGATCCACCCTGGTGGGGATATACCATAATCTTGTTCCTTGGTGGGTTTTTCTCCTAAAGCTTCTCCGCCCATGTTGTGGATCAGTTCTTCAAAAGTGTCCTGCATGTGCCTTGCCTGCTTTCGCTCGTGGTCGGACCATTTGTAATTAAACCTAAGTACCGGAATTCCAAACTCATCTACTTTGGTAGAATCTATTTCACAATAGTTATCCTTCATGGCGATGGACTCTCCCCGGCCACCAAAACCAAGGACGGCACCATAGTATTTTTTAACATCGTCCCTGAGGCCATTGCCATAGCCCCCCACTTTTGTGCCGAAGAATTTATTGAACTCGTTCGCATTGAAACCAAACCCATAGTTGGGCATGCCCATTCCGCCCCATACCTCGATATGGTATCCGCGGGGGAAGTCCAATTTCCTGTTGTCGCCCCACCAAGGGGAATATACGTGCATGCCCCCCACGCCATCCTCGTTATAGGAAACTTTCCGGTTCATCAGATCCGGAATGAAGGCCACCCTGCTCGCTCCCGTGGAATCGTGAAGATATTTTCCAACAATATCGCTGCTGTTGCCCAATCCGTTAGGATGTTGGGCACTTTTGGAATTCAAGAGTATCCGGGCCGAGCTGCAGGCGGATGCGGCAAGGACTACGACCTTCCCTTTTAACTTATATTCCTTTCTATCCTCTTTATTGATGTACGAAACGCCCGTTGCCTTACCTTCTTGATTGGTAGTAACCTCCCTTACCATGGCATTCAGGAACAGATCGATCTGACCGCCGCTTTTTTGTGCCGGGAAAATCAAACAGGTTTCCGACGAGAAATCGGCATATACCATACATGCCCTGGAGCATTGCGCGCAATAAAAGCAGATGCCCCTATCCTCGTTTATCATTTTGGTCAGGATCGACATCCTTGAGGGATAAACGGGAATATTTGATTTCCGTGCCCCACGGATGTAAAAAAGCTCGTGCAACCGAGGTTTCGGTGGTGGCAGAAAGAAACCATCGGGATCATTAGGCAGGCCCTCGTTGGTGCCGAAAACCCCGATCAATTTATCTACTTTGTCATAATAGGGTTTGACATCTTCATAGCCTATAGGCCAATTATCGCCCAGCCCGTCCTCATTTTTGTGTTTAAAATCCCTTGGCCCGAAGCGCAATGAAATCCTGCCCCAATGATTGGTCCGACCGCCCAACATTCGCGAACGGAACCATCTAAAATTGCTTCCGTTACTATTTGTGTAGGGTTCTCCCTCGATATCCCACCCACCGTATGCGCTGTCGAAATCGCCAAAAGGCCGGACGGTACCTGCACCTCTTCTAGGCGATTCCCACGGCCACTTTAATTGGGTTATCTGTTCCGGGTCTTTAGGGTCAAAGAACGGCCCGGCCTCCACAACGGCAACCTTTAGACCTGAATCGGCAAGTATTTTGGTCGCCATGCCTCCGCCTGCCCCAGAGCCGACTATGATTACATCATATAGTGTCGAAGATTCCTTTATTTGCATGTTAATTTTTCTTTTGTAATATACTTAGCAGTAAGACCTGTTCATTTTAAGCGAAACCCCACATTCGGCTTGGGTGAACAGGCCTTTGGAATATAGATTTGAATTATGTTTCCTTTTCCGTTAAATAGCATAAAGATTTATAGATGCTTAGCATATCGTCATCTAGATTTTTTGTTTACACCCCAAGGGAACATAGGCAATAAAAAGACAAAAGCTTTTCTACTATTTTCAGAACATTGTATTGAACTGATAATCCTACAATCTATTACGTTTCCTTTTTTGCCATTATTGTTTGGCCGCTGTTAAAAGTATTAGTTCCCCGCAACCTTTATCTACATAATTTTCTTTCTTTTTTATATAATTTCTCTTTAGTACTTTCTCTTGAATTCTTGGTTTTCAAAAAAGACTATGGTTGTTTTTGTATAAACACTCTCAGCACAGCACTAAAAATAGGTGTGTGGTTTTGGGCATATTACAGTATATATGGGGGTGGTCAAATACTTAAATTTGGCCCATGTCTAGATATTGTAAATTTTATTTCATTTACAATATGCACTGAAGACCACATATGTGTTATCTGCATACGATTTTCAAGTAAAAGACGTTTAAAATTTAAAAGTTATATGTTATGGAAAGAAAACAGTTTTTAAGAAGTCTAGGGGCCGGTGCGGCATTCGCAATTGTTTTTCCATGTGTTCAAGGTTGTTCCAAAGATGGTAACGGAGACGTTTCACCAGAGGATATGAGGCCTATCCCTGTCGGAATCGATTTTAATATAGACCTTAGCTCCGATGAAGGAGTGGGTCTGCAGAACAATGGGGATTTTATATTAAAAAATTATGTGGTCGTAGTTAAAAATTTAGAAGGTAATTATGTGGCGGCAAGTCAGGTATGCAGCCATCAACAGACCGAGGAAGTGAGGTTTGTAGCCAAGGATGGAGGTGTGTATAAATGTTCCACCCATGGGGCGCGGTTTGACCAAACCGGAAAGCCCTTGAACAGTATTACGAGCAACCCTTTGAAAATATTCCAGACAGAACTTTCGGGAAACATACTTCGGGTTTTTGAATGAATTAGACTGTGCTAAGGTTTGGGTATCGTTTTGATTTTTACATTTTTCAATATGATTAGTGATAGTTCCTCCAGTTGTTCGTTTTCAAAAGCCTTCTCGATTTCATCAAAATCAATGCCTCCTTCTATTTTAGGCTGTAGGTTACGGTAATCCTGTAGGAGTACACCATTGACCTTACGAGTATTATAAGCTTCCCGAAATCGCATTCCACCTTTTCCGGTAAAATATTTGTACGCAAGATAGTCCATACTGTAATCCTCAACATCGAACCAATATAGGAACACATCCTCAAAATCATGGCCACCGCCCTCTTGTTTGAAAGTAACAAGGATTTTATGGTACTCCTTACCTTTTATCACACTTCTACCTTGATCTTCTAAAATGACTGCTGGGTCTTTTAGCCATAGGGGCAAAAACGCAAAACAGATGACCGAATTCACAGAATTGGTATAGGCATTTTTTCTTTTCTCGGTAAGGTTTACTAGCGTATCGGTAACATGGCGGACAAAATTTTTGTTGGTGTAAACATCGCGGACCAGTCTGTTTTCTTTATTCTTACCGATTCTTGTATAAGTAAATTGTCCGTTTTGACGTCTGTACTCATAGGTATCTTCACGGAAGATAAAGGTAGCCTCGGCATTCCTCATTTTTACCATTCCGGAAACCTCGATGGCCTTATCAACTATGTTCTCTTGTGCGATGGATAAGTTAAATAATAGTATGAATACGATTACTGGAATCGAAAAAAGCGATAGTTTATGATTTATTTGTTTCATGTATTCCTTAATCGGTCAATTTGTTTTTAACAATATATATTATTCACTGTTTACAGATACTTTCTTATTTTTCTTCATCAACAGCTTCGGCCTCTGCCCTTTAAAAAGTTGGGTGCCAAGAACTGTATCTGTTCCCGTGTTTTTTTTGCTTATCCTGTTCGCCTGCACTTACATACTGAACATAGCAATAGATATTTTTAAATTTTTGGTCGTCCCTTCAAAATAAATATTGGACTAGTGCAGTTTTAGGCCGTCATTAAATCACTAAATCAATTAAAACCCATAAGCCATAGTAAAATTAATCCCAAACGGGTGACCGGGTCTTAGTCCGGCCGGAACCCTAGATACCGCATAGGTTTTATCCAATACGTTTATGACATTAGTAGAAAATGTAATATTCTTATTGAAAAAATTGACTGATTTAATTCTAAAATTTTGTTAAATACAAACCATGAGTTAAAATTTTTGTAGTTTTGCATATCTGATGAAAAGAGTTTTATTTCAAATATCATCTTTTTTAATGGCACTTGTAGTGTTGTTCTCGACCTTCTCTTTTACGGTTGCACAACATTATTGTGGTGATGATCTTGTTGATTTCTCTTTCTTCGGCCAAGCGGAATCTTGCGGAATGGAGATTCAACAACCTTCGGATTCACACAAACACAATTTCGTAAAAAAGGATTGCTGCGACGATGTAACACTTTCAATAAGTGGACAAAATGACTTGAAACTTTCACTTGAAAAATTAAGTTTTGAACAACAACAGTTCGTTGTTTCATTCGTTTATAGTTATCTAAACCTTTTTGAGGGACTGCAAGAAAATATAGTTCCTTTCAGCCATTACCCACCACCTCTTTTGGTCAGGGATATTCAAATCCTAGATCAAACCTTCCTTATTTAAGAGCATTTTTATGAAGTATTACCATGCTATTGATTTAGTATGGTTATAGGCATTTTTCGCCTTTGGAACATTTCTTTTAATTCCAAATCAACATTTCATAATATGCTTAATAAACTAATCAAATATTTTTTGGAGAACAAGCTGGTTACGGTTCTCATTCTATTAACAATTATAACCTGGGGCGTTGCCACCTCGCCCTTTAATTGGGATACGGGATTCCTGCCCAAAGACCCGGTTCCTGTCGATGCCATACCTGATATTGGGGAAAACCAGCAGATTGTCTTTACCCAATGGCCCGGACGATCGCCACAGGATATAGAAGATCAAATATCCTACCCTATGACTACTTATTTATTGGGGATACCGGGCGTTAAGACTATCCGTAGTTCTTCGATATTCGGATTTTCCAGTATCTACATAATATTCAACGATGATGTAGAATTCTATTGGTCGCGTTCCCGGATATTGGAAAAACTAAATTCACTCCCAGCCGGGCTCTTACCGGATGCTGTGACGCCGACCTTAGGGCCCGATGCCACTGCTTTGGGCCAGGTCTATTGGTACACCTTGGAAGGTAGGGATAAGGACAACAATCCTACGGGTGGATGGGACTTACACGAAATACGTACCGTTCAGGATTTTTATGTTAAATATGGTCTAAATGCCGTTGAAGGTGTCTCCGAAGTGGCATCCATTGGAGGGTATGTTCAGGAATACCAGATAGACGTGAACCCCGACGCCTTAAAGGCCTATAATATCCCGTTGCACAAAGTGATGCAGGCTGTACAGAAATCCAATAAAGATGTTGGGGCAAAGACCATAGAGATCAATCAAGCGGAATATTTGGTTAGGGGCTTGGGCTATGTTAAAAAGACAGAGGACATCGAAAAGGCGGTCGTTGCAGTTCAGGACAACGTTCCAGTTCGAATCAAAGACATTGGTGTCGTAAGTTTAGGCCCGGCCACTAGAAGAGGTGTACTTGATAAAGGAGGGGCAGAGGTTGTTGGGGGCGTTGTTGTTGCCCGGTATGGCTCCAACCCATTGGCGGTCATTAACAATTTAAAAGAAAAGATCAAGGAAATTGCCCCGGGACTTCCAAAGAAGACGTTGGCCAACGGGACGGAAAGCCAATTGACCATCGTTCCGTTCTATGACAGGACGCAGCTTATCCACGAGACCATAGGGACATTGGAAAATGCGCTATCCCATGAAATCCTTATAAGTATTATTGTAGTATTGATTTTAGTACTTAATCTAAGGGCCTCCATTATCATTTCAGGGCTTTTGCCCGTTGGCGTTTTAATGACCTTCATTGTTATGCGGTATGCCGGTGTTGATGCCAACGTAGTGGCACTTTCGGGTATTGCCATTGCTATCGGGGTCATGGTCGATGTCGGGATTATTTTCATTGAAAATATTATTCGCCATCTAGAAATGCCAGAAAACCATGGTGTAAAGGGGAAGGAACTCATGCAGGTTATCTATAAGGCGACCATTGAAGTGGCATCGGCAATAACAACGGCCTTGGCTACTACCGTGGTCAGTTTTGTGCCTGTTTTTGCAATGGAATCTGCCGAGGGAAAACTTTTTAGGCCATTGGCATTTACCAAAACTTTTGCCTTGTTAAGTGCTTTTGTACTTGGTCTCGTGGTATTACCTGCCCTTGCACATTTCATCTTCGGCATCAACTATGACAAGAAAAGGGTCCGCAGGTTCTGGGGTATCCTTTTGATTGTGGCTGGAATTATTTTTGCGGTCTATGCCTCGATGTTGTTGCCACTTGCACTTACTTTAATTGGAATAAACAATCTTTTGGAACCCAGGTGGCCCAAAAAATATAAAGCATATCCCAATTATATCAATTTAGGGCTTACCATTTTTATAGCCTCTTTTTTCCTTACGGAGGAATGGATGCCCTTAGGGCCTCAAAATGGCATTATAATCAACTACTTCTTCGTATTGTTTTTGATAGGAATCATATTGGCAGCCTTAATGGCGATAGTGCATTTTTATGAACCTGTACTCAAATGGTGCTTGCAGAACAAAGGGAAATTTATGTTGATTCCCTTCGTAACCATATTTTTTGGAGTATTGATATGGCTAGGGTTCGACAGTACTTTTGGAATTGTAGCTAAAGGTTTCGAATTCGTAGGTTGGAAAAACGTCAGGCAAACTTCTGGCTGGCAAGCTTCCTCAAACAGATTTCCTGGAATAGGCTCTGAATTTATGCCATCTTTGAATGAAGGCAGCTATTTGTTAATGCCAACTTCAATGCCACATTCAGGGGTGGAATATAACCGAAATGTAATTGGTCAATTGGATATGCTTCTTGATGGAATTCCAGAAGTGGATATGGCAGTCGGAAAATTAGGACGTGTGGAATCGGCACTCGATCCTGCACCTATTTCCATGTTCGAGACCATTATCAACTACAAACCCGAATTTATCCTAAACGAAGCAGGTCATAGGGTCCATTTTAAAGTGGACCGTAAAGATCGGTTCATTACCGTTCAAAAGGATACCCTTACCAATGGAGAGGCATTGGAAAGGGGTATTACAGAAGAAGACTTGATTGCGGACGAAAATGGAGAATTTTATCGAAATTGGAGGCCCCACATCAAATCGGCAGATGATATTTGGGACGAAATCGTCAGTGTGACCAAAATACCCGGAATCACTTCAGCACCAAAATTGCAGCCTATAGAAACTCGTTTGGTAATGCTCCAGACAGGGATGCGCGCCCCTATGGGTATCAAAGTTTACGGCCCGGATTTGAAAACAATAGAAGATTTTGGGATGCAGTTGGAAGTGATATTAAAAGAAGTCGCTTCCGTAAAGTCAGAAGCGGTATTTGCCGATCGGATCGTTGGTAAACCGTATTTGCATCTCAATATCAATAGGGATGAAATATCACGATATGGTCTCAATGTTGAGGACGTGCAACAAAGCATTGAGACCGCCATTGGAGGAATGAAAATATCCTCTACCGTCGAAGGTAGGGAGCGGTTCCCAATTAGAGTGCGCTATCCAAGGGAACTAAGGGATGATCCTGAATCTTTAAGTAAGATATTGATTCCTACCCCCGTGGGGGCCCAAATTCCGCTTTCACAAGTGGTCGATTTTGAATATGTAAGAGGGCCACAGGCCATCAAGAGCGAAAACACATTTTTGGTTGGTTATGTTCTTTTTGACAAAAGGGATAGTTTTGCGGAGGTCGATGTGGTAAACGATGCACAAGATGCCATCCAACAAAAAATCGATGCAGGGGAATTAACGGTCCCTGCGGGAATAAGCTACAAATTTTCTGGCAGCTATGAAAACCAGATAAGAGCGGTCAAAAGATTGTCTATAGTAATACCGATCAGTTTGGTAGTCATATTCTTGCTGCTGTTCTTTCAATTTAAGACAGTTATTGCATCATCAATCCACTTCTCGGGGGTATTCGTCGCATTTGCGGGCGGATTTATCATGTTGTGGCTCTATGGGCAGGACTGGTTCCTAAATTTTGCCATATCGGGTGTGAATATGCGAGATCTTTTTCAAATGCACACCATCAATTTGAGTGTTGCTGTTTGGGTAGGATTTATTGCCCTCTTCGGTATAGCAACAGATGACGGGGTTATTATGGGGACCTATATTCATCAAGTTTTCGAGGAAAAAAAGCCAGATACTATAGAAGGGGTAAGGGCAGCTGTTTTGGAGGCCGGTAAAAAAAGGGTCCGCCCGGCAATGATGACCGCAGCCGTTGCTATTATTGCCCTCCTCCCAGTATTGACATCGACTGGTAAAGGCGCTGATGTAATGATTCCCATGGCAATCCCCACCTTTGGAGGAATGACCATCCAGATCATGACCATGTTCGTCGTGCCAGTTCTTCAGTCGTTTTGGAGGGAAACGGTCATTAATAATAAGAACAAAAAAAATAGAATAAAATGAAGAACATAATCGCACTGTTACTATTATTTACCTGTTTAGGATTGCAGGCACAGACATTGGAAGATTATTTCAAAATAGCTTCGGACAACAATCCGGGCCTACTTTCCCAATATAAGGAGTTCGAAGCGGCTTTGGAAAAGGTACCACAGGTAAGCACCTTGCCAGATCCATCCATTTCTTTCGGGTATTTTATATCTCCGGTAGAAACAAGGGTCGGGCCACAAAAGGCACGGTTTTCATTGACCCAAATGTTCCCATGGTTTGGCACGCTGAAGGCCCAGGGCGATGTGGCCACACTTATGGCAGAGGCAAGATACCAATCTTTTTTAGATACCAAAAACAAACTCTATTTTGAGGTATCCACGGCTTATTTTCCTTTATACGAATTGAGGGAGTGGATGAAAATCGAGGAAAGGAACATTGCCATACTAGAATCATATAAGTCCATTTCCAACTCAAAGTTCAAAAATGGTAATGGGACACTGGTTGATGTGTTGAGAGTGGATATCATGCTAAAAGAGGCAAAGACAAATTTGGGAATTCTGAATAAAAAAGAGACGCCCCTGTTGGCATCGTTCAATAAACTATTGAACCGCGACGAGATAGAACCAGTTATTATCGCCGATACCATTGAAATAGATCATATACTATTGGATTATGCGAAGGATTCCCTTGTTGTGGACCATCCACTTTTGAATTCACTTGAATTAAAAATAAAGGCAAGCGAGGCATCTGAATATGCTGCAATAAAACAAGGCTTTCCAAGGCTCGGGCTCGGGTTGGATTTTGTAATAGTCGATGAACGGACCGATATGGCTTTGCCTGACAACGGGAAGGATGTATTGATGCCAATGGTAACCGTAAGCCTTCCCATCTTTAGGGGAAAGTACAAAGCAGCTGTCAAAGAGGCGCAATTGATGCAAGAAAGTTATTCGCTTCAAAAAACGGAAACCGTAAATGCGCTGAATTCAAATTATGAAATGGCACTGTTCGATTTACGACAACAGACCGATTTGATTTCACTTTTTGATCAGCAGATATCGGAATCAGAACAAGTTCTCAATCTCTTGTTCACGTCTTATGGAAACTCGGGAAAGGATTTCGAGGAGGTACTTCGGATGCAGCAACAACTGCTTAAATACGATAGACTTAAAATAACCGCATTTACGCAATATCGCATTGCGCAAGCAAAACTGAATTACATCACAGCAAAAAAATAGTACTATGAAAACAGAAACTAAAAAAATAATAGGTATAGCTGCAATTACCTTGATCATAGGGTTATTGCTTGGATGGCTGTTTTTCGGAGGTTCGGAAAACAGGACAGTGGACGAACACCAACACGACGGCGAAATCGTCAGTGAGACCATTTGGACCTGCTCCATGCACCCACAGATCAGACAGAACGAACCGGGTAACTGCCCCATCTGCGGCATGGAATTGATTCCTTTGGATAACGATAGCAATGCTGAATTGGATCCCATGGCAATCAGCATGTCTCGGACCGCAATGCAGATTGCAAATGTCGGTACAGAAATTGTCGGAAAGACCAAGCCTGTAAAGTTATTGCGATTGAATGGAAAGGTACAGGCCGATGAACGGTTGGTCTATTCCCAATCTTCCCATATTCCTGGCCGCATTGAAAAATTGATGGTTAATTTTACCGGCGAATACGTTAATAAAGGGCAGGTAATCGCCTCTATTTATTCTCCAGATCTGGTCAATGCCCAAGAAGAACTTTTCGAGGCCCGAAAAATAGTCGAGACCCAGCCAATGCTTTTTAACTCGGCAAAGGAAAAACTTAAAAACTGGAAGCTTTCGGATATCCAGATTACACAAATTCTGGAATCGGGTACAGTTCAAGAAGAACTCCACATACTGGCCGATATATCTGGCTATGTGACAGAAAAGAAGGTCAATCTTGGGGACTACGTCAATAAAGGCATGCCTATATACCAGATTGCCAACCTGAGCACTGTTTGGATATTGTTCGATGTTTATGAATCCGACATGGTCTGGATAAAAAAGGGTGATGAGGTAAGTTTTACGGTACAATCTGTACCAGGCGAAACCTTTAAAGGAAAGATTTCGTATTTGGACCCTGTGATCGATCCTATGACCAGGGTTGCAAAAGCAAGGGTAGAAGTGAATAATCGGAATCTACAACTGAAACCCGAAATGTTCGTTTCCGGCACTGTTGAGGCTAAATTGCCTTTAAAGTCCGATGCAATCGTTATTCCCAAAACAGCGGTCATGTGGACAGGAAAGCGTTCTGTGGTCTATATAAAGAATATTTCGGACAAAGGTGTAAATTTTATGATGCGCGACGTCACGTTAGGCCCGGCTTTGGGCGAAAGTTTCGTAGTGAACGAAGGACTGGAAGAAGGTGAGGAAATTGCCATTAACGGAACCTTCAGCATAGATGCCGCTGCACAACTTGCCGGCAAGCCCAGCATGATGAATCCCGAAGGGGGCCCAGCCATGACAGGGCATAATCATGGAGGTATGGATAAGGGAGGAGAAAAAGAATCGGAAAGTGGAATGAGATCCAATGAATCTACGGACCATTCTGAAATGCCCGATAAGACTGACCACAGCCGTATGGAAAAGAGAATGGAAGTGTCAAAAATCTTTGTTGGGCAGCTTGAGAAAGTCTTTGACAACTATCTGGACCTCAAAGACGCCTTGGTAAAGGACGAGGCCACTGCGGCAAAAAAGGGGGCCGATAAATTGTTGGCCACATTGAAAAAGGTAGATATGAAACAATTGACCGACCAGGAGGCCCATAATCACTGGATGGCCATTTCAAAGGAGATCAAGTCATCTTCAGAAGCTATTGGCAAAACCTCTGATATTGAAAAGCAAAGGGGTCACTTTAAACATCTATCGGCACATTTATCAAAAGGTGTACGCCTGTTTGGTGTAAACAAGGAAGTATATGAGCAATTTTGCCCAATGGCAGATAACGAAAAAGGGGCATATTGGCTTAGTATCCATGAGGAAATCAGGAATCCTTATATGGGAAACAAAATGTTGACATGTGGCACCACGGAAGCTATCATCAGTAAGTAGCAATAACATTTTAGAAAATTAAAATATAGCTTAAAGTTGACATATAAAAGAATTAGGACCCTCTACAGTAAGAAATATTAATTGGAAATTAAAACAAAAAATGATAAGACAATGCGAATACTACTTTCAGGAATTTTAGTATTGACCTTAATGGGTTGTAAATCAGAAAATAAGAACGTGTCGGCACAAGATACTAAACAAGTGGTTGCCACTGTAGAACCTGAAGATATCATAAATAAAAATCCTCAGGTGGGCTCCCAAGTACCAAAGGAGTTGGTCTGTATGGTAAATGATGCCTTCATGGGAAAAATGCAAATTCCCGTTCCCGTAAATGGCAAGACTTACTATGGCTGTTGCGAAATGTGTGTTAAAACATTGAACAACAATGATGAAGCCAGAACGGGCATTGACCCTTTTAGTAAACATAAAATCGATAAAACAGAAGCATTCATTGTACTGATGGGCGTGGACAACAAAGTTGCCTACTTTGGATCAGAGGAGAATTTTTTAAAGTTCAAAGAAGTTAGCCGAATGGACCATTAGGACAAGTCTCCATAACAAATTGAGATTTATTTTCGAATATCAGCTTAGTGAAAAATTCAGAAAAATGATAGCGAAATTAATTTCAAAATGATTAGAAAAGAACACAAACTATGAAATGATGGAAATGTACTGGTGGGCTTTGGGTGTTGGTATTCTCGTGTTCATAATATCAATAGTCGTGGGTAGGTTCAAAGGACGGTCGGACCGTTCAGAGTAATACATAGCGTTTGATTGAAAATACAATGATGTTCAACCATATGTTTCTATTTCTTACGGAAATGGATAATGAGACAACTTTAAAATCAATCAAACCAATATATGTGCTAACCAAGGAATAATATGAACTTGAGAAAATAAAATATTAACTATGATTAAAAAAATGACAATACTATTTGTGTTTCTCATAACATCTATGAGCATCGCCCAAGTAGGTACCAATGGTAAGGATAGAAAGGAAGAAGGACGTGCCGTTAAGGAATACAGCCTTATTTTAGAAAACAATAAAATAACGCTTGGAGGGATAACTGCCCACGGGATGACCATCAATGGCAGTATTCCCGGACCAGTCTTGAAATTTACCGAAGGTGACCTTGCCATAATCAACGTAACCAATAAAATGGACGTTGAAACATCGGTACATTGGCACGGATTGATTCTTCCAAATTTCTATGATGGTGTACCGTATTTGACAACACCACCTATTGAACCTGGAGAAACATTCCAGTACAGAATTCCTATCAACCAGTCAGGGACCTATTGGTACCATTCCCATACGATGCTACAAGAACAGAAAGGTGTGTATGGTTCCATTATGATTCAGCCCAAGGAAAAAACCTTGGACTATGATAAAGATTTAGTTGTAGTACTGTCTGACTGGACCAACGAAAAACCGATGAACGTACTGCGTAACCTAAAAAGGGGAAACGAATGGTATCAAGTTAAAAAAGGTACAGCGGTCCCTTTGGGCAGGGTCATCAAGGAAGGTGCTTTTGGTGCACAACTTAAATTTTGGAGAGACCGTATGGAAGGAGCGGATATTGCCGATATCTATTATCCAGCATTTCTGACCAACGGGAAAATATTGGCAGAATATCCAGAATTCAATCCAGGGGAAAAGGTGCGGCTTCGCTTTATCAATGCTTCGGCCTCTACCTATTATTGGATGGATTTTGGAGGGGGTAACCCAATGGTGGTTTCCGGCGATGGTATTGATGTGCAACCTGTATCCAAAAGCCGATTTCTATTTGGTGTTGCCGAAACCTATGATGTAATCGTTACCATACCTGACGGTACTTTGGAAGTTAAGGCAACAGCACAAGATGGCTCTGGGCATACATCATTGCGTTTAGGACAAGGGACACTTTATCCTGCAAAAACGATTGACAGACCGGACAAAGTGGAAATGATGAAGCAAATGGCAAAAATGGATATGAAAATGGGAGCACCTGCAATGGCTGGTAATAAAAAGAAAAACACCCCTGAATTTTTAATGCAGAAGTATGGAATGAAGATGGATATGAAAGACGGTCAGATGAATATTGGGATGCACGATAAGATGTCGATGAACAATGGTAAGATGAATGATCAAATGGAAATGAAGATGGATGATAAAAAGCCTGTGAAAAGTGACCATATGAATATGGACAATAGGTCGGGAATGAAAAAAGACTCGATGCCAATGAACCATAACGGAACATCGGATAAAATGAAAGGCCATATGGGTCACAATATACCCAAGATGCAGCAGGATGCTTCCTCATTTAATTACGACACTCGTAAAACTTATTTCAACTACGACTTTTTAAAGGCCAAGGAAAATACCACCTACAATGCGGATTTGCCGACAAACGACATACTGTTGAACCTAACGGGAAATATGCAGCGCTATGTATGGAGTATGAACGGTGTACCACTTTCAGAAGCCGATAAAATAAAAATCAAGGGAGGTGAAGTAACGCGGATTACGCTCAATAACCTTACGATGATGCACCACCCGATGCACCTGCACGGTCATTATTTTAGGGTCATCAACGAAAATGGCGAACGTTCCCCATTAAAGCATACAATAAACGTACCGCCAATGCAAAAAGTGGTCATAGAGTTCTATAACGAAGAGTATGGCGATTGGTTTTTTCATTGCCACATACTGTATCATATGATGGGAGGTATGGCAAGGGTTTTCAGTTATGATACGCCAAGGGATGAAAGAATGAAGGATTATCCTGTTCAGAAACTTATTGATGAAACAGACCATTATTATTCTTGGGGAAGAGCACGTCTAGGTTCAAATTTTAATGAGCTCAATTTAATATCGAGTAATATTCGAAATGAATTTGGCCTACGTGCCGAATTTGACTACAACCAAAACACCGAAATAGAAGTGAATTATAATAGATACCTGAATGATTGGGTCCGTGTGTATGCAGGAGTAAATACCGAAACTTCTTCTCCGGATTCTTACGACACATTTAATACAGTAGGATTGGTTGGTGTTAAATATTTTATGCCTTATAGATTTAATGTAGATGTGAGTATGGATCATCAACTGCGCCCAAGAATACGTTTGGACAGAGAATTATTGATTTTTCCTAGAGTTTTTCTGGAAGGTGAATACGAGTATAGAGCAGACTTTGGGTGGGTAAATGATATAGAGAATAATAAATCCTTTGAAAGTGAAACCCAATGGTTGGTAGGGGTAGCATACATTCTTTCCCGCAATTTTTCAATCCAAGGAAACTACAATAATCGATATGGTTGGGGTGGTGGACTATTAGCCAGATTTTAAATATGTCACAGTACAAAAAAAATAGTCTCAGTTTAACAGGTGCCGTATCTCTTGGTACGGGAGTAATGATCGGTGCCGGTATCTTTGCATTATTAGGTCAGGTAGCCGAATTATCTGGCCAGTGGTTTCCGATTGCATTTTTAGTTGGTGCGATTATCTCTGGCTTTAGTGCCTATTCGTATGTTAAGATGTCAAACGCATACCCCTCTGCCGGGGGAATTGCCACCTATCTTAAAAAGATTTATGGCAAAGGTGCACTTACAGCTTCGGGGGCTTTACTGATGGCTTTTTCCATGGTCATCAACGAGAGTCTTGTCGCCCGTACTTTCGGCTCGTACACCTTGCAACTGTTCGATGTTAGCGATAATAGTGTCTGGGTTCCTGTTTTGGGGGTCATACTTTTGATTACGGCGTTCTTGATCAATATTTCGGGAAATAATGTTATCGGGAAATCTTCGTTGGTAATGGCCATCCTGAAAATAGGTGGTATTTCCATTTTTGCGATAGGCGGTCTATGGGCCGCAGGATTCTCCTTTTCGGAAGTAGTCCCATCCAGCAGTTTGTCCGAGTATCCGGTCTCCAGTTACCTAGGGGCTTTGGCATTGTCCATTTTAGCCTACAAAGGTTTTACTACTATAACCAACAGCGGTGGGGAAATCGTTAATCCTAACAAGAATGTCGGTAGGGCCATTATTATTTCATTGGCCATTTGTACCATTATCTATCTTTTGGTCGCTTTTGCGGTTTCCTCTAATCTTTCGATTGAGGAAATCATACGGGCCAAGGACTATTCCTTGGCGGAGGCATCTAGACCTGCCTTTGGTAAATACGGTCTTTGGTTTACGGTAGGTATTGCCATTGTTGCTACAATTTCGGGAGTTATAGCCAGTGTTTTTGCCGTTTCAAGAATGACTGCCATGCTAACGGATATGGATTTGATACCCCATAGGCATTTTGGAATGCCTGGAGGCATACAGAAGCATATGCTGGTATATACTGTAGTCTCGGCAATCGCATTGACCGTTCTGTTCGATTTGACAAGGATTGCATCTTTAGGTGCTATTCTCTATTTGGTCATGGATATTGGAATCCATTGGGGCATTTTGAGAAACCTTCGAAAGGAAATAAAGGCGAATGCAGCCATTATTGTAACCGCCATTATCCTTGACCTTATCGTTCTGGGAGCTTTTTTATGGATTAAAGTATCAAGTGATCTGTTGGTGGTCGTTGTAGCGGCGGTACTTACGGTACTCGTTTTTACTGGGGAAAAATGGTTTTTAAAAAAAACGGATAACATTTAAAATTTCAAATGATGATGATGTACGGGTGGGTAATTGTTTTAGCTGTTTTGGTTCTAGGCATATGGATGTATGTTGGGAAGAACGGGAACACGCTAAAAAGAAAACAGAAACCTATGGATATTCTGGACGAACGTTTCGCTAAAGGCCAGATATCCAAAGAAGAATATGAAGAACAAAAACGAATGTTGAATTCTAAAAATTAAAACAATGAAATATTATTTCAACAAGACTATTAACGAAGATTTTGAAAAAGTAATCGACAAGGTTACGGAAGAGCTGAAAAAAGAAGGTTTTGGTATTCTGACCGAAATCGATGTCAAAGAAACACTGAAAAAGAAACTCGATGTAGACTTCAAAAAATATCGAATCCTTGGTGCCTGTAATCCGCCCTATGCCCATCAAGCTTTGGAGGCCGAAGACAAGATTGGCACCATGTTACCTTGCAATGTGATCGTACAGGAAATTTCAAAAGGGGTTGTTGAAGTTGCGGCAGTAAATCCAATGGCATCGATGCAGGCTGTCGATAACAAACAATTGATGGAAATTGCCGATGAAATAACAGCTAAGCTTGAAAATGTAATTGAAAAACTTTAAGAGGCCAATCTTTAAATTATGTAAAAAAATTATATAAATAAATCTAAATCTAAAATCAGGTATTATGGGAAAATTAAAAGTGACTACAAGTATAATGGCGATTGCATTCGTAACCCTTATGGCTACTTCATGTAAAGACGCAAAAAAAGAACACAGTACTACAGATGGGCACCATTCAGAAATGGGAAGTGGCGAAAACCATCATGATGAAGGTATGGACATGCCCCATGATGGATCCCTGGAGTCAAAAAGCATGATGGGTGACGGGCAAAAGTCATCAAAATCGGATATGTTGGTGGCTAATTATTTGGAACTTAAAGATGCTTTGGTGGAGGATAACCAGAATGCTGCATCGAAAGCAGGTGGAAAAATGGTTATGGCTTTTAACAATTTTGATATTAGTTCTTATGCTTCCAAACAACAGGAAGAATTAAAGGACATCATCGAAGATGGCAAAGAACATGCAGAACATATCGCCGAGAGCCCAATCGAACATCAACGTGAGCACTTTGATGTTTTGAGTATAGATTTAATAGATCTGATAGCTATTACAGGAACGGAAAAAACCTTGTATCAGGATTTTTGCCCTATGTACAACAATAATAAGGGGGCACAATGGTTAAGTGCCACGAAAGAAATCAAGAACCCCTACTATGGTAGTAAAATGATGACTTGTGGCAGTGTGCAAAAGCAAATTAACTAAGAAGGTAGTTACGATCATAGGATCAATTTTGCTGGTAGTTTTGGTGGGTATCCAGTTTGTGCCCACCAAACCCAATCTGAGCGAAATTGTACCTGAAACTGACTTTATGGTAATCAATTCGGTACCTAAAACGATTCAAAACAAGTTACAAGTAAGTTGTTATGATTGCCACAGTAACAATACGGAATATCCGTGGTACAATAAGATCCAGCCGATCGCTTGGATTTTGGAAGACCATGTAGTACAAGGTAAGGAAGAACTTAATTTTAACGAATGGGGAAACTATTCAGCACGGAGGAAAAATAGCAAATTGAAGTCCATTATCAGCCAAATAGAAGACGATGAAATGCCGCTTTTTTCCTACACCATTGTACATGGGGATGCAAAACTCTCAGAAGAGGATAAAAAGGAAATTATAAAATATTTGACACAGGTTAAAAAAGACTTATAACAAAATGAAAGAATTAAGTCTCAGCATTTACGTCGTACCGACCATAGCATTGGTTTTGGTAATTCTCTTCTATTACCATTTTGTCAATCAAGTTGGGAACAAGCTAAATTATAGAAAGTCCATAATTACGGTGTCTTTATTGGCGTTTATTTTGAATTTTATTTGGGAATTCGCACAAGGTCCATTATACAAAGGATTTAAATACGATTGGCAGCATATTTCATTCTGTATGTTGGCATCCATAGCAGATATGTTGATGGTACTCATATTGCTCTTCTCGTTTGGATTGATTTATAAAAATTTGTATTGGATAAATAGTATGGATTTGAAAAAAGTGTTGCTTTTGGTCTTTGTCGGCTTTTCGGGTGCAATACTTGCGGAAGTTTTTCATACCATACGGGGCGATTGGTCGTATACCGATGCAATGCCTTTACTGCCAGTAGTGGAGGTAGGTATGTCGCCCGTGCTACAGTTTATGATATTGCCTTGGCTAATTTTTTTGTTAGGTAAGCATATGGTGAAAGAAAAATAATATAAAGCTCTGGGAATGATGGGGTAGTTTTTCCCACTAATGTACAGACCTTTATTGATTAAGACAAAGTCCTGTTATGGGAAGGGAATATTTAGTTAGTTATTAGTGTTTAATGCCCTTCCCTTGACAGGCACAATAAACTAAATGAGTTGTTATGACATGAGCCATTACAATTTTAGATACCAATAGATATTTTCAATGGCGCATTACACCCGCCTGAAAGAAATAGTCTGCCAGGTCTGATTTACAAAAAATAAATAGATATCATCAGATGAAAGATTGTTGTAAAAATAGACCTCCAAAGTCGAAAAAACGAGGTTGGAAAATTTGGTTCAACTATGCAATTTACATCATTATAGGCGCTATTGTCATAGGTGCACTTATTTTACAAATAATTAAAAACAATTGAACATGAAAATATCGATTTTATTTTCATTGCTGCTTGTAAGCCCCGACTCTGGTAGCTCGGGCTATTAGTTGTGCATTTTATTCTCCGTGGCTTTATAAACTATTTAGAAAAAACTGGTACTATCAAAAGAAAAGGTGAAACTAAAACTAATTCGTATGAATAAATTTATTACAGTTGAAAGTGATAGGGATTTATGTCTATCCAGAAACTTGATTATTTTATTATCGACCTTGTTACTGCTTCTTAGCAGTAATGTGTCGTCTGCACAAGTATATACCACCAAGGAAGGAATTGCGAATTTCAAGGCAAAAATGTCATTTAATTCATATACTGGCGTGTCCGACCGGTTAAACGGAACCATTAATTTTGCAACTGGAGAAGTAGCTTTTAGGCTACCAGTTAAATCCATAAAGACAGGTAAGGATAAACGTGATGAACACATGTACGAGTTACTTAAATTGCAAAAATATCCCGATGTTGTCTTTGAAGGAAAACTAATCGATGACTTTGATTTTGATAAAAAGGCCAAGCAAACGGTCAAGGTAAAAGGAGATTTTACCCTTGCGGGATCCACCCGACAAATAACGGTTCCCCTAGATCTGGATCCCGTGTCAAAAGGCATACAACTGAACGCAACATGGTCGCTGTTGATTACCGATTACGGTTTGGAACGCCCAAGTTTGGCATTTATAAAAGTTAATGATAAGCATGATTTAATGGTTGTTGCAGTGCTTAAAGAGAAATAAAATTCAAAAAAATATGACCTTACCAAAGATGATATCCAACGTATAATTTCCTTTTTCAGTAATCCAATAGTAATGGTAACAAGACAAACAGCAATAAAAATCAGAAAAGCACACCGGTATTTAGGTCTTTTTTTGGGTATCCAGTTCCTAATATGGACGATTAGTGGCATGTATTTTAGCTGGACGGATATTGATGAGATACACGGCGACCATTTCAAAAAGGAAATTCTGGAACAAACCGCTTTTTCCGATTTATTGGGCACAACACAATTAGAAATTGAACAACCAGTTCGATCTATGGAATTACTTGAAATTGCAGGCAGTCCCTATTATTGGATTAATGGAACAACCCTGTACAATGCCCGAACAGGGAACAAAAAAAATGAAATTACCCAACAGGAAGCCCAACAAGTAGCCAACCGGTATATGCAACCTGAATTAAAAGTGTCAGGAATCAAACGTATAGAAGAAGTGGATAAGCACCACGAATACCGCGGTCGCCCCTTGCCAGCTTATGAGATTTCCTATGAAACCCCTCAAAATCTCAAGGCCTATGTAGCGATTGAAAATGGGGAGTTCCAAACGGTACGACACCGCAAGTGGCGTTGGTTCGATTTTCTGTGGATGACACATACCATGGATTATGAAGGTAGGGATGACTTTAACACCTTTGTACTAAGGGCATTTTCCCTATTGGGATTGATTACCGTAGTAAGCGGATTTACCTTATGGTACATATCCTCGCCAACCATCATAAAATATAGAAGATAACAGTGAATAGCGAAAAGTTATAATACAATACAGCAAAATCAAGATGATAAATAGTATCCGAATGAAAAAATGAGAGGATGAAATTATGGCCATTATTGAACTAATATTAATTAACTATTAGGGTACTTTTAATAGAGAACTACGAGAGTATGGGTTTAGAATTAATTGAGGAATTATCATAGCGAAAATGTCTGTTGACAACCACAATCGTTATGAAATTTGTTAGAATGCGTTGATTATGCATTGATTAGAATTCAATTTTTTATTAAAATGCGTTGGAGTTATGTCCCAGAATAGAAGAAATAGAAGAAAAAATCAAGAGAAACGACTAAAAGGAAGTATTTCCAAACGAGATAAAATATACGGAATACTGGCGATAGTGTTGTTATTTCTTTTAGCGGCAATATTGGTTATTATCAATGCAATTAGATAATCGAGTGGCGTACTATACAATTTGAAACTGGAATTATATGAGCAACATCATCCACATAAAAAATATGGTCTGTCCAAGATGTATCTCTGCAGTATCCAATATTTTGGAACAACTTGAGATACCGTATGTTTCTATCAATTTAGGAGAGGTCAAATTACTTTCCTCTTTAGATACCAAAACTAAAAGCGATTTATCTAAGGCCCTTCAAAATTGGGGTTTTAATTTGATCGACGATCGTAAAAGTCAACTTATTGAACAAATGAAAACATTGGTTATAGATAAGATCCATCATTCAGCGAACGAATTGGATATTAAATGGGCAAACTATATAAGCGAAAAACTCCATCTTGATTACAAGTACTTAAGTTCCCTTTTTTCATCCGTGGAAAGCATCACTTTTGAACAGTATATCATCAACCAAAAAATTGAACGTGTAAAAGAACTTATAGTGTATGATGAATTAACTTTGAGTGAGATAGCTTTTAAACTTCACTACAGTAGTGTTGCCTATTTAAGCAACCAGTTTAAAAAGATAACTGGGATGGCACCTTCGGAATTTAAAAAAAGGACGAATAAGAACCGTAAATCTATAGATAGGATTTGATTGAAGAACCTTAAAGTTTGAGGTGGATTTAAACGCAAGTTCTTACTTTTCATAATTCCGTATTTAAGTATTTGCTTAATTACGTAATTAATTATATGTTTGTGCGACAAAGCAAATAACTTTAATAAAAATATATACACAAATGAAATTAGAAATTACCTGTACAAGAGCGGAAGCCAACCATAAGCAGTTACAAACCTGTATGGAGACATTGCATGAAATGGAAGGAAGTTTTCAAAAAATGACAAAACTTTTATCAATTGCCGGAAGCGATGTAAGATTGAAAATTCTTTATTTATTGAATTTAGAAAATGAGCTATGCCCTTGTGATTTAGCAGATATTCTAAAAATGAGTATGCCTGCAATCTCACAACATATGCGCAAAATCAAAGATGCAGGAATAATCAATTCAAGACGAGATGGTCAAACGCTTTACTATTCTTTAAATAGAGATGAAACAGAGATATTTAGTAGCATTTTTAAATCAATAGAATTAATTAGAAAAACAGCATAATTCATAAACAAATGAAAACAGAAAAAACATCAAAAAACGCTGCATACACAGGTTTATTTGCTGCTGTAGCAGCATCGTCTTGTTGCATACCACCTGTTATAGCATTAATTGCTGGCGTTGGAGGAAGTGCGTCTGCCCTATCTTGGATGGAACCATTTAGACCATATTTAATTGGTTTAGCTATAGTCGCAATTGGCTATGCCTGGTATAATTATTTAAAACCAAAAAATGCCGATGATTGTGGTTGTGAAGTTGATGCAAAACCAAAATGGTTTCAAACCAAAGGGTTTTTAGTTGGTATTACATTGTTTGCAACGTTTTCAATTGCTTTTCCTTATTATGCTCATATTTTTTATCCTGATAATAAGAAAGAAGTGGTTATAGTCAATCAATCCAATATTCAAACATTAAATTTTGATGTTAAAGGGATGACTTGTGCCTCTTGTGAAGAACACGTTAAACACACAGTTAATGAGTTAGAAGGTATTGTAAATATCAAGGCTTCCTATGAAAAGGCAAACGCAGAAGTGGAGTTTGATAATTCAAAAACTACTAAAGAGGATATAGAAAAAGCAATAAACTCAACCGGATATAAAGTAATTAATAAAGAAAAAGATGAGTAATAAAACAATAAATCTACATATAGATGGAATGACTTGTAGTGGGTGTTCATCACATATTGAAAAAGATTTGAACCATAAAGATGGTATTGTAAGTGGTACTGTAAATCACGAAACTGGAGAAGGTAAATTTGTTTTTGATACCAATATAATAAGCAATCACGATGTTATTAATGCAGTTAATAGTGTTGGTAATTATTCAGTTGTTGAAGATATTGAAAAGGAAGATTGCTGTGTTACAAATTCTAATTTCAAAAATCAATTCGATTTAATTGTTATTGGTGGTGGTTCAGCAGCATTTTCAGCAGCCATAAAAGCGGAAAGCATTGGTTTAACTACTTTAATGGTAAATGAGGGATTAGATTTTGGAGGAACCTGTGTCAATGTTGGATGTGTGCCTTCTAAAAATTTGATTAGAGCTGCCGAAACAGCGTATCACGCAACACATTCTAATTTTAAAGGAATTAAACCAAAAGGTGTTGAAATTGATTTCACGCAAATTATAAAAGACAAAAAAGCATTAGTTGCCACATTACAACAACATAAGTATATGGATGTGGTAAGTGATTTCAAAAACTTAACAATGCTTAAAGGTTGGGCAGAATTTGTAGATAATAAAACCATTCTTGTAGATGGAAAAAATACATACACCGCAACTAACATCATTATAGCAACAGGAGCAACAACAAACATTCCAAACATTGAAGGACTCAATAAAGTAGGCTACTTAACCAATGTTTCTTTATTCGATTTAGAAGAAAAACCAAAAAGCTTAACCATAATGGGAGCTGGATATATTGGATTGGAAATTGCAATGGCATATAACCGCTTGGGAGTAAAAGTTCGTATTATGGAATTTACAGATAGACCATTACGTAGTCAAACCAACGATATTACAGATGTTTTAGAAGCACAAATGAAAAGTGAAGGGATTGAAATCCTTCCGAATTTTAGAGCCATTAAATTTGAAAAAAATGGTGATAATACCATTATTCATTGCAAATGTCCTGATGGTTCTACCACTCAAATAATTGAAGAAGGCCATATTGTCGTAGCTACAGGAACAAAACCAAATACATCTAAATTAGGTCTTGAAAATATTGACTTAAACCTGACAGAAAAAGGACATATTTTAGTTAACGAAAAAATGGAAACTAATATTTCCAATATTTATGCAGCTGGCGACGTAACAAACACACCTCCTTTTGTTTATACAGCAGCAAAAGAAGGAAGTATAGCAGTAAATAACGCCTTTTCATTATCAAAAAACAGTGTAGATTATACATCGTTACCTTGGGTAGTATTTACAGATCCACAAATTGCAGGAGCAGGTATGGATGAAGTGGAAGCAGAAAAAGTAGACATCCCTTTTGAAGTATCTAAATTAGATTTAATTCACGTTCCAAGAGCATTAGCAGCACAAGATACCAGAGGTTTTATAAAGCTAATTCGCAATACGGTAACAGATAAATTAATTGGTGCAAGAGTAATAGCACCAGAAGGAGGTGAACTCATCCAACAATTAAGTATGGCTATTAAGTTTGGTATCACAGTAAAAGATTTGGCTGAAAGTTTTTATCCATACTTGACACTTGGAGAAGGAATCAAATTAGCAGCAATTACTTTTGGAAAAGATGTTTCTAAATTGAGTTGTTGTGCGAGTTAGTTTAAGCATCCAAGAAAAATAATTTAATATGAAAAATTGCGATGTATTTATAATTGGTTCAGGAATGGCAGGAATGACCATCGCCAATAAATGCGCCTCAAAAGGCCTGAAAGTCGGAATAACGGATGAATTACCATACGGTGGCACTTGTGCATTGAGAGGTTGTGACCCTAAAAAAGTGATTATAGGCGCTACGGAAGTACGAGACTTTGCCAAAAGGCTTAAAGGTAATGGCATTGATACCATACCTAAAGTCAATTGGAAGGATATAATGGGCTTTAAACAATCCTTTGTGGATGAAATGCCACCAAAAATTGAAAAAGGATATAAAAAAAACGGAATAGACACTTTTCATAGTTCAGCTAAATTCTTGTCAGAAAACTTGTTAGAAGTTGGAAACGATAAAGTAAAAGCTAACAAAATTGTAATCGCATCGGGTTCCAAGCCACGGGTTTTAGAATTTGAAGGTGGTCATTTTGCCAAATCCAGTACCGATTTCTTGAATTTGGCAGAATTACCAAAATCTTTATTATTTATCGGTGGCGGGTATATCGCTTTTGAGTTTGCGCATATCGCGGCTCGATGTGGAGCAGAAGTAACCATTGTTCATCGTGGAGAAAACCCCTTGGAAAATTTTGAACAGGACATCGTAAAACATCTTGTTTCTGCCACAAAAGAATTAGGTATAAAACTCATTCTGAATACAGATGTTACGGCTATTGAGAAAGTGGATAACCAGTATCGAGTGAAAGGTAAATCCGCGAAAAAAACAGCATATTTTGAAGCCAAAGCTGTTTTTAATTCTGCCGGCCGTCCACCAGCAATATTCGATTTAAATTTAGACAAAGCGAACATAGCCTTTACTAAAAAAGGTGTTACGGTAGACAAATACCTTCAAAGTACTTCAAACCCTCATATTTATGCAGCCGGCGATGCCGCAGATTCAGAAGGTTTACCTTTAACGCCAGTTGCGGTTTTAGAAGGTCATACGGTTGCCTCAAATATAATCAAAGGCAATTCTAAAGAAATAAGTTACCCACCAATGCCAACGGTAGTTTTTACATTGCCTACAATGGCGTCTGTTGGCCATTCTGAATCGAAAGCGAAAGAGCTTAATTACAATATTCGGATAAATTATAAAGAGGTCGGCAATTGGTTTAATGCTAAACGCTTGAACGTAGAAGAATATGCGTTCAAAACTATAATTGACGTAGAAACACAAACAATTTTAGGTGCGCATTTAATCGGACCACATACAGAAGAAACCATAAATCTCTTCGCAATGGCCATAAAAACAAAAATGAAAGTTAATGATATTAGAACAATGATTTTCTCATATCCAACATTGGCCTCGGACATACCACATATGCTTTAGTTAAAAAATGAATGCAAACCATATAAGACCGTGAGGCATAAGTTTAAAACAAAAGATATAGCGATGAAATTAGACAGAAAGAAACATTGGGAGACAGTTTATGAAACTAAAAGCCCAGACCAAGTAAGTTGGACACAGGAATCGCCTAAAACTTCTCTTGAATTCATTCATTCATTCGGACTAAAGAAATCTGCAAAAATAATAGATATTGGTGGTGGAGATAGCAAACTTGTCGATTACTTACTTGATGAAGGATTTGAAAGTGTGACTGTACTTGACATTTCGGCTAAATCACTCGAAAAAGCAAAAGACCGACTTGGAGAAAAAGCAAATAAAGTAAATTGGATTGTAAGCGACATAACAGAATTCGAACCCAATATGACTTTTGATGTTTGGCACGACAGAGCAACCTTTCATTTTCTTACTACGACTGAACAAATTACAAAATATATAAAAACTGCAAGAAAATCTGTAAGCGGATTCCTGACAATTGGAACCTTTTCCAAAAATGGACCTGAAAAATGTAGCGGTCTCGAAATAAAACAATACAATGAAGACGAGTTAACATTAAAGTTGATAAATGGATTTGACAAAATTAAGTGTGTAACGGAAGACCATTTAACACCATTTGACACAACGCAGAACTTCTTGTTTTGTAGTTTTAAAAGACAATTGAACTAAAAAACTAGTGGCTAACAAAGAACCGAGTGAATAAAACAGTATTTGAAATTACCAAAATGGATTGTCCATCGGAGGAAAATCTAATTCGGATGAAATTGGACGAAATTTCAAGTATTGCGAATTTAGATTTTGATATTCCCAATCGAAAATTGACTGTTTTTCACAACGGAGAAATTTACCAAATTGAAAAGTCAATAAACGAACTTAATTTAGGCGGAAAAAAATCTCAACTGAAAAAACTGAGCAAACCGATTTTGAAGAACATACTAACCAACGAAAATTACTTTGGACTGTTCTTGGAATTAACTTTGCTTTTTTTGTTATTGAAATGACAACGGGCTTGATTTCAAAATCAATGGGACTTGTTGCGGACAGTTTGGATATGTTAGCAGACAGTTTTGTTTATGGAATTAGTCTTTTTGCAGTTGGCGGAACTTTAATCAAAAAGAAGCGAATTGCAAAAATTGCAGGATATTTTCAAATCACACTTGCAGTTATTGGATTTATAGAGATTTTAAGACGATTTTTGGGAAACGAAAGACTTCCAGATTTTACGACAATGATTGTTGTTTCAATTTTCGCTTTAATCGCAAACGGAATTTGTTTGTATTTATTGCAAAAGTCAAAAAGCAAAGAAGAAGTGCATATGAAAGCAAGCATGATTTTCACTTCAAATGATGTGATTATAAATTTAGGCGTGATAACAGCAGGACTTTTAGTGAATTGGTTAAATTCAGGAAAACCTGATTTGATTGTAGGAACAATTGTCTTTGTTTTAGTTATCCAAGGTGCTTTTAGAATATTAAAATTGAGCAATTAAAGTGTCGTTAGTTTCCATAATCAGCTAATTCTACAAATTTTTCAGTAAATAACGTAATACATTAAAGTCCTTTAATTCCGAAATTTGAAGTGTACAAATAAGAATGGGATTATGGAGACAGTTAACATATTGGAAACCAAAGAAAAAAGCAATAAACAGGGAATAAAAGAATCATTCCCAGTTACAGGTATGACCTGTGCGTCTTGTGCAGCGAGTGTTGAATCTGTATTAAAACACACAGAAGGCGTTTTTGATGCCAGTGTCAACTTTGCCAATAGTTCTGTTCTTGTGGAGTATAATCAAGAGTTGAGCCCTAATCAACTTCAAGATGCGCTTCGCGAAGTTGGTTATGATATCATTATTGATGCAGAAGATCCTTCAGAAGTGCAACAAGAACTTCAGCAGAAGCACTACCAAGATATTAAAGAGCGTACTATCTGGTCGGCGATTCTTACACTTCCCATTTTTGTATTAGGAATGTTTTTTATGCAATGGGAACCTGGGAAATGGATATCCTTGGTATTAACTTTTCCTGTCCTCTTTTGGTTCGGTCGCAGCTTTTTCATCAATGCTTTCAAGCAAGCCAAACACGGTAAGGCGAATATGGATACATTGGTAGGCTTGAGTACAGGAATCGCTTTCCTCATTAGTGTATTTAATACTTTTTTCCCTGAATTTTGGTTGAGTCGCGGTATCGAGCCTCACGTTTATTTTGAGGCGGCTACGGTAATTATAACCTTTATTTCATTGGGGAAACTATTGGAAGAAAAGGCTAAATCCAACACGTCTTCTGCTATTAAAAAGCTGATGGGTCTGCAACCGAAAACCCTCAAAATTATTGAGAATGGGGAAGAAAAGGAAATTCCTATTTCCGCTGTGCAAGTGGGTCAGACCATTTTGGTACGTCCGGGAGAAAAGATACCTGTAGATGGAGAAGTTTCCAAAGGAAGCTCGTATGTAGATGAAAGTATGATTACGGGAGAACCTCTTCCAGTAGAAAAAACAAAGGATGAAAAAGTCTTCGCTGGTACGGTAAACCAAAAAGGGAGCTTTCAATTTACCGCTGAAAAAGTAGGTAGGGAAACCTTACTGTCCCAAATCATAAAAATGGTTCAAGAGGCACAAGGTAGCAAGGCTCCCGTTCAAAAACTTGTAGATAAAATTGCTGGAATATTTGTTCCAATCGTTTTGGGTATTTCTATCATTACGTTCATTGTATGGATGTCAGTAGGTGGCGAAAATGCATTTTCACAAGCCTTATTAACCACAGTAGCGGTATTGGTTATAGCCTGTCCCTGTGCATTGGGATTGGCAACACCTACCGCGATAATGGTAGGTATCGGTAAAGGAGCCGAGAACAATATCCTAATAAAAGATGCCGAAAGTTTAGAACTCGGTCATAAAGTAAATGCGGTCATTCTTGATAAAACAGGTACAATTACAGCAGGAAAACCATTAGTAACTGATATACTTTGGAATGGTAAACTTGAAAATAATAATGACTACAAGCAAATTCTTTTAGCCATTGAAGCGCAATCAGAACATCCTTTGGCGGAAGCAGTAGTCAACCACTTAAAGGAGGAAGATATTGAACAAGCTGAAATTGCTTCTTTTGAAAGTATCACGGGACAAGGTGTGAAAGCTCAAACAGAAAATGGTTCACAATACTATGTTGGAAACCATAAATTAATGCTTGAAAAAAATATCCGGATCGACCCTTCCTTAATGCAAACAGCAGAAAGTCTCGAAGAGCAAGCGAAAACGGTTATATTCTTTGGGAATGAAAAACAAGTACTGGCGATACTCGCCATTGCCGACAAAATAAAGGAAACCTCAAAATTGGCCATAGCAACACTTCAAGAAAGAGGTATCGAGGTATATATGCTTACCGGAGATAATAATAAAACCGCATCTGCTGTCGCAAAACAAGTAGGAGTAACAAATTACCAAGGCGAAGTAATGCCTTCAGAGAAAGCAGCTTTTGTTGAGAAATTACAAGCGGAAGGAAAGATAGTAGCTATGGTAGGTGATGGCATCAACGATTCCCACGCTTTGGCACAGGCCAATGTTAGTATTGCTATGGGTAAAGGTTCGGACATAGCGATGGACGTCGCGAAAATGACATTGATAACGTCAGATTTACAATCCATCCCAAAAGCGTTGGAACTATCAAAGAGGACTGTATTGGGGATACGTCAGAACCTGTTTTGGGCATTCATTTATAATCTCATTGGTATTCCTATTGCAGCAGGCGTTTTGTATCCTGTAAATGGATTTTTATTGGACCCAATGATTGCAGGAATGGCCATGGCTTTCAGTAGCGTATCTGTAGTTCTAAATAGCTTAAGACTTAAACGAGTAAAACTTTAATATTAATTATAAATTCAAATACTATGAAAACTTTAAAATTTAAAACAAATATTAATTGTGGTGGTTGTGTATCAAAAGTAACCCCATTTTTAAACAAGCAAGAAGGTATAGAAAGTTGGGAAGTGGATACCGATAATCCTGACAAAATTTTAACCATAAAAAGCGCTGGTGCTTCAGAAGAAGATGTAAAAACTACGTTGCAAAAAATTGGGTTCAAGGCAGAAAGTGTAAGTTCGAATTAGTGGCATTTTTTTGGTCAATTGGGAGAAAACAGAGCATTCAAAAACCATAATAAATTTGGAGCTTAGTATTGGCCATTTTGAATGTAATATTTAAATATCGTGAGGGGTGAAGGAGTACTATTTAGAAGTTTTAAAGAGTTTAATAAGTTATTGAAAATTCTCTATGGTGAAGTTTTGGATGATATCATTCGGATATTTAAACGAAAATAAAGAAGGAGTCTAAGAAACAACAAGCTCATTGGCCTCATCCAAAACAGAGTTGGTAAAACTTTTCAAATAGATTTCGGTAGTTCTTAAGGAACTATGACCTAAACCTTCACTGATTATTTCTGTAGATATGCCCATAAATTTGGCTATCGTGGCCCAGGAATGGCGGATGTAGTAGGTCGTGAATTCTCCTTCTATCCCCGCATCTTTCGCAATGATCTTAAGACGTTCGTTCATTCTCCTCCTTTGGGATTTGTACTTTTGAAAATGTTTGGTGCTGCCGTCGTAGTTCGTGGGAAACAAATAATCCTCTGGTTGTTTCCCCTTAAGGTAGAACTCCAGGGTGTTCCCCAGACTTTCGGTAATCCTGACGGAGAATGGGTCACCCGTTTTGCTCCTGCCATATTGAAGTCGGCCGTCCTTGATATTCTGCACTTTAAGCTTTACAAGATCTATAAAGTTCATTCCCCTGCAGTAGAACATGATCAGGGCATAGTTCTTTGCATGCCAAAGAGGGCTTTCGTGCTCATATTCCAATTCCTTTATATCCATAATCTTGACTTTTGCCACGGCCTTCTTTTTGGTCCTCGCCATTGATGGCGTCCTATAATGATCGAACGGATTTTTGATCGGAACAAATTGGTCCTCTTTAATGGCACTATTGTATATGGACCTAATCGCCCTGATGTACATCCCTATCGTGTTCTTGGAATTTCCCTTGCTCAGTTGTTGGGCCTCGAAGTCCTTGAGAAATGTCACGGAAATATCGTAGAGAAATATATCCTTTCCATTGTTAAATTTAGTCATGGCATCCAAGCCACTTTGGTACCACTGTGCCGTGCCCGGAATGTTCGCTGCCCGTTTTCTTTTTATCAACACACTTCCCCATTGGGATAATGAAATATTATTTTCCACCTTCTTTTTTATCTCAAAATCCAGTTCGGTATCCCATCTGCCCTTGATATGGCCCAGAAGGAGGTCTACGTCCATCCGGTCGATACTATCGCCGAGCTCGTATACCACTTGTTTGGCCCAATGGAACTTATCGCCAAGTTCAGCGTTTATCTTTTGGCAATCCGAACTATTGTTCACTGCTGCGGATTTGCGCAGAAGATGGTTTTTTGAGTCCCATCCTGCAGGGGAGGTGTAATGGCCAATGCCAAGCAGTCGATTCTTTATATGGAAGACCCTGAGGACTATGGGATATAGGCCGGTAATCCTACTTTTGGATTTCTTCCTTGTGTCGAGTATCAGACTTACCTTGGCCATTGATCCTTGGATATTATAAGTAAAAGGTAAGAAATAAAAACGCTCACTTTACGCTCACTTTTCCTTGATATCAAAAGGCTACAAATGACTACAAAATAAGTCAAAATGATTTAAATTGTTGATATTCAAGTACATAAGATAGGCATATAACATGTTTTGATGTCCTATCTTATAGACTTACAAGCAGGGGGTCACTGGTTCGAACCCAGTAGGGCCCACAGTAACAAAGATAAGCTTTTCAAGAAATTGGAAAGCTTTTTCTTTTTTACGGGTACAACATAGGTACAACAATATTATTTTTTATTTATTAAATTTAGTTCAGGCATACACTTCTTCAGGTTTGAACATAATAGATGAAATAATAGATCGGCTGGACGCTCTGGATAAATTTAAAGAGCGGGTCAAAACCTGGTATTACTTCAGAGATACCCAAGTAGCACTGGCGATCGTTCTGTTTTTGATCCTGATCGGAACGGTCCTTTATTTTATTTTTGATGTAGGCCTTCCCTGGTATTGGTCCCTGATCTTTGTTTGCTCATTATGTATTGGTATATTTTATTTGTTAGTCCGGCTTACCAAAAAGGAAAGGAAAAATATTGGAACGGTGGCTGTAGAACCCATTAAAACCATTGGGCTGGATTTTAACCGGATGGTTCTGGACAATATTTACTATGTCCTTAGGGGCTATGAAAAAATCGATGTTGAAAAGACCGGAATCGATAATTTCCATTCCGTGCTTACCCAGCGATTTGAGGAGACGGACTCGGAAATACATTTCACGGATATGAGCTGGGCGGAGGTACGATACCTATTGGAAAAGTTCAAGGAAAAATGTGGTGTGGAATATTCAACTTTTGAGAGATCCAATAAATTGTTCCTGGAGGGAAAGCCGGTTACTGCCAGGAAACTGTCCAACAATGGTCTAAGAAAGCACCCGGCCAAATACTTCAGCGATAAGATCGATAACTGTTTTCCAAAGTAAACAAGGGTGTGTTTGCAAATTGTAGGGGTGCATGTCCCCTTTTGTTGTGTCTTTGCCTGTCATCCAGCTATATTGGTCTTCGAATTCAAAATTGTAAACGGCCTTTTACTCATCATTAATTTCTAAAACCTGAAATCATGAATGAGCAAACAAATGTAAAGTCCGACCCGGACACGGACAAATCGGTCATTGAACTGTTAAAGGAAATAAAGGGGCTTATGGCCTTCAATAAAAAGGTCCTTAATCTGGAGGACCTGGTGCAATACACAGGGATGTCCGAAAGCACCATCTACAAACTTTCCAGACTGAATTTGATCCCCAAGGGCGATAATAGGGAAATCCGCAAACTCTTCTTTGAGAAGGATAGGATAGATGATTGGTTATTGGGGAAACCTGACGTTTCGGATGAATATCTGGAACAAAAATTCAATGAGCAGCTCTTGAAAAACAGAAGGCGTTAATCCACCCCATCTTTCTTAAACTGCTTATTATGATAGATATACCCTACATCCGGGTGGGCACTGCGTATTATAAAATGGTCAAGGTGCCCACCATCTCCGGCCATTTCAATGAAGTGCTCACCCACTGGAACATTGAGACCATTCGCCAGGACCATGGCAAGGATTACCTGAGCAAGGTGCCCAAGTACGATGGGTTCACCTGTATACCGAACCACATCGACTTCAAACAGGAATACCAAAAATTCTATAATACCTACTCCCCATTGGGCAAAGAACCGAAAGAGGGGGACGTCTCGACCTCCCTCGGATTTATCCGGCATATTTTCGGGAGGCACTATGAGCTGGGATTGGACTATTTTCAATTGCTCTACACCAAACCGGTTCAGATGTTGCCCATACTGTGCCTGGTCTCCAAGGAGCGATCCACAGGGAAGAGTACTTTTTTGAAATGGTTAAAGGCTATTTTCGAGAACAACCTTACCTATCTGACCAATGACAGCTTTGGTAGCCAGTTCAATGCCGATTGGGCCAACAAACTGCTAATCTGTATCGACGAAGTGCTGTTCAATAAGGAAGAGCTTACCGAACGGATCAAATACCTGAGCACCACCAATATCAATAAGTTGGAGGCCAAGGGGAAGGACAAAAGGGAAGTGGAATTCTTTGGCAAGTTTATCCTTTGCAGCAACAATGAGAACAACTTTATTAAGATAGATGGGAACGAGACCAGGTTCTGGGTATTGAAGATACCCCATCTGCAGAAAGAGAATACCCATTTTTTGGAAGCCCTTATTGAAGAAATTCCCGCTTTCCTATATTTTCTGAAGGGTCGTAATCTGACCACACGGCATATCACCCGCATGTGGTTCTCTCCCGGGCAGATCAAAACACCTGCCCTGAGGAACCTGGTGAGGCACAACCGTAACCGGGTGGAAAAGGAATTGGCCTCACTGATACTGGGAGCCATGGAGCATTTTGATATTACGGAATTAAACATATGTCCCTTGGATGCACTTCAGCTATTGAGCCGTACACGAATCAAGACCGATATTACCCATTTAAGAAGAATGCTGAAAAAAGATTGGAAACTGGAGAACAAGGACAATACCCTCAGCTACTACAAATTGGTGATCTGGCAGGATGCCACCATGCATTTGATGGAAGCCAAGGGACGCTATTTTACGGTGGATAAATCCTTTCTGCTGGAAAATTTTGATGAATCGATGACAGACTGATGTGAGGTCAATGCCCGTCGATGTTGGTGCGCTCATCATTATATCATCATTTGTTCATCAAAATAAAAAGTGATGACGACCAGGAAAACCTAAAACCATAATAGTGATGAATCGATGAATGTTTTGATGACCGGAAAAGCACCGTGAATAGGGGCTTTGGGACGGATTGTCATCAAAACATCAAAAAAATGGTTAAAAAGTATTGCTAATGAAAAGAAAAAGATTCCATAAACTATCGTGCGAAAGAGCCCGAGCCTTTCCCATCGAGAAAGCGCTGGCAAAACTCGGGCACTTTCCGACCAGATCAACGGAAAAAGAAGCTTGGTTCCTGAGTCCTTTCAGGCCAGAGGCCCAAGCCTCTTTCAAGGTATCCAAGGAACTCAATAGATGGTACGACCATGGTGCGGGCAAAGGGGGCAATGTGATCGATCTGATATGCCTATTGACCGATGGGACCGTCAAAGAAGCACTGAGCCTCATCCAACAGGGCCAAATCTTTTTTTCTTTTCAACAGCAACCATCTTTTAAAAAGAAGGCCCGGTCCCGGGTTATGATCCACTATGCCGCCACTATTTGTCATCCCGGGTTGGTCAACTATTTATATAAAAGGAAAATATCCATTGCCACAGCAATGTTGTATTGCAAGGAGGTTCATTACCTATTTAAAGGGAGGAAATACTTTGCCATTGGATTGAAAAACGATTCGGGCGGTTGGGAACTTCGGAACCGTTATATGAAGAATTCGAGTTCACCCAAAGATGTCGCACATATCAATAATGGTAGTGCCAAACTTATAGTTACCGAGGGCATGTTCGACCTATTGTCTATTGCGGAGATCAATAAAAAGCTAGAGGGCGGGCATGATTTTTTAGTATTGAACTCGATCGCATTTGTTGAACGGGCGAAGAAGATCTTGGATGGGTATGACCATATTGAACTGTATTTGGACAATGACAGGAACGGTAAAAAGATAGCCCAAACCTTAATCGGCCATTCCAAGAACATTGTGGATAGATCTGGTTTGTACGCAGGATTTAAGGATATGAACGAATGGCTCATTTCGGGATCAAAGGATTTAGGAGGGCAGCAAATTCAAGATGTGTTTTTGTTGCCACAAAAACGATCTTGCTTTGCTCCCGATGGTCGCAAAGAAACAAAAAATGAAAAGGACCTACATCAAATTCCGATGTTCCCTCTTCGAGAAGAAACTGCTTAGGATCAAGGCCAAAAAGAGCGGGCTCAGCCTCAGCGAATATTGCCGTCGTGCCGCCTTGGGGGACAGGATCGTCGAACGCTTGACGGAGGAACAGATAGATATCTATAAGATGTTGATCCAGTATGCTACAAACTTTAGACTGATCGGGAACATGTTCCGAAAACGGAATCCCAAACTGGCCGAAGAGGTCACAAAGCTGGCCGAAGAAATACGGGACCACCTTAAAAATTTCAAAAAATGATAGGTAAGGGAAAATCGATATCGCACACCAGGGCCTCCATGGCCTATGGCTGGAACCAGGAGAAGGATGCGGAGGTGGTATACTCCAAACATCTGGCCGGGGAAACTCCCGAACAGATTACGCAGGAATTCAAGATCATCCAAGGTCAGAATGCCAAGTGCACCAACAATACCCTGAGCTTTGTCCTCAGCCCTACCATCGAGGACGGAAAGAAACTTAGCGCCAAGGCCCTCAAAGAGATTACGGAAAAGTTCCTCAAGGAAATGAAATTGAAGGAATATCAAGCCATCGGCTTTGTACATAGGGACCGACAACACACCCATGTCCATGTGTACGTGAACCGCATCGATTTTAACGGCAGGGCCTATAACGACAGTTTTATCGGAAAGAGGAGCCAGCAGGCCGCGGAAAATGTAGCCAAGGAAATGGGGCTTACCACGGCAAGGGAGGTGCAACAGGAAAAATTGGACCGGATCAAACTTATACGATTTGAGATCAAACAGTTACATGAAAAGGTCATGGCCGAACACCGCCCCCAGGACCTGGACCAGTATGTCAGATTAATGGGGGAAAAGGATATAAAGGTTGTGCCCAGCATCAACAAGTCGAACCGATTACAGGGGTTTAGGTTTGAATTTAAGGGGCACAGCCTAAAGGGGAGTGAGGTGCACCGTTCCATGTCCGGCAGCAGATTGTTGATGGGGATAGGGGAACATGCCGGAAAGGGCCTCGTCAAAAACAAGGACAATACAATTAGCCTCATGGGAAAGGCCGTACAGCTCAGTGGCAATATTGCTATGAAGTTGGCAAAACAGGCCATCAAACAGGCGATCCAAAAAAGTGCTGGATTCGAGATAGGATATTAATAATAAAAGGAAAACAATATGGCAAAGTTGGACGAGATTACGGAACTATTGACCGACGAACTGGAAGGATTGAAACAGATGTTGGTGAAATTGGAACAGCTGAGCGAGGAATTGACCAGTTCGGAAACGGTACAGGACATTTCGCTAATAAGAAGTGAACTGGAGGAACTCAAGAGAACGCAGGAACATCATTTCCAAGGGCAGGATACTAGAACCATCCAAATTGAGGAACAATTGAAAAAGTCGCAAATTATCCCTGAATGGTTATTATTCATGGTCTGTCTGGTACTTATCCTATCCCTGTCAGTTTCCATTTATTTGGGCTATCAAGTGGCACAGTTCGGGGAAGAAAAGGAGAAAGCCTTTAATGAGGGTAAGACCACTATTTCAACCGAATTGAAGAATTACTTTGGAGAATATACAGAGGCTTATACGACCTTCTTGAAGTGGTCCGAAAAAGAAATAAATCTAAACCCATAGTAGGTTGCGCCCTATGCTGTTTTTGCTTGACGCTTATCTGCCTGAACACTACAAAAACAGCACAGGATCCGTGCGCAAAAGTTTTTGTAAGATTTGGGTTTGAAAAAGTTGGAAATAATTAGTTCGAATTTTATACTGTCCTATTTTTAGGGAAGGCTACACATCTGACCAATATTAGGTTATTACTTCTTTAAAGAAATTCGAAAAAAGAATATTCAACTATTTGCGCAATATGTAGTCAACGAGCTTACTGAACATTTCTTTTTTCACTTCTATATCGCTAGTGCCGAATTGGTCGGGCTTTCTATTAGCTGTTATATCGCCAATAAAAATATCATTTTCGCTTTTTACAATTTTAGCAATAAAAATACAATGCCCTAACCAGCTACGATGGAAGTAAATTGATTCATTTTGACTGTAGATGAACCATTTTTCATCCATGCTAGTAGGTTTGAACCCCATTACAAGCTTGGAATATTCTTCAGACAACAACTTCCGCCCAGAATAAAAACTCTCGGTCTCTTTGGGCATTGGTTCAATTTTCCAATCACTAGATTTTGTCATGAGCCATGTTCGTTAAGGCACATAGTTTACACAAGTTAAAGATTAGCCTTTACACTAAATTAGTCTCTAACCTTGTTGCTTGTTCTTTATTTCTTAAATACTTTTCATCAAAGAAACCTAAAAATGTGTTTCTATAAAATACCCTCCAAATTCCGTTGCCCATTTCCTGGATCCCCACATATTTTCCCATTAATGCTGCGGTCACGTATACCCAATAATAGGATTTCCACCTTATAGATCCATTTTGTGTCACCTTAAGAACTTTATAGTTGGCATCGTAATCAAAGTTAGGTATTTTTTCAGGGAACGGCCTAGTGGAAAAATCATGCATATCAGCAGGTGTTTTCATGTCCAGTGCTTCATGTGGTCTTATGTGGTTGTATTCCTTTACAAAGTGGTTGAGACGTCTTTGCTGCGCTTTCAGGTCATAGGCTGAAGGTTTGGCACAAGCTGCCTTCAGATCGCGGTGCATGCGTTCATGTCGTCCGTTCTGTTCGGGATGGGCCGGGTCCGAAAAAACAGGTGTAATCCCCAGTTCTATGAACCAATAGGAGAGTTGCGTAAATCTTTGAATGGTACGCACTGAACCAAAGGGGCTGCCATTGTCCGTATGTATTTGTTCTGGAATGCCAAATGTTCTAAAGACCTTTGTAAACTCGGCCTTGGCAGATCTTAGGTTTTCATGGTAATGTCCTTTTGCAGTGAACAGAAATCGGCTTTTGGAGTCCGCAATGGTGAGTGGGTGACAGTAGATCTTATTGCCCATTAAAAACTTTCCCTTGTAGTCGGCACTCCAGACCTCATTGCATGATTTTGGATCAAAAATAGGGTATACCGGTTCGACTCTCCGCATCCGTTTTTGCGGACATACAAAACCGTTTTTCTTTAGGATGTTATGGACGGTGACCACTGAAGGGACTTCTTGTTGCGTAAAATCTTTAAACATCAACTCCCTGATTTTTTTTGCTCCCCAATGCTTGTGTTTCTTCTTTAAATTTAGAATGCCATCAACGATATATTCACTGGTGGCATTGGGATGTTTTCCAGGAGCTCTGGACTGTTCCCTTAAGGCCTCAAAACCTTGCTTTTCGAACCTGGCTATCAATTTATAGGCCGTTGGCCTGGAGATCTCGAAGCCTTTGCACAATTCTGTGATGGTGTATTTCCCTGTACGCCATTCACAGATAAATTCAATTTTCTGTTCCATAGTTGTTGTTTCTTTCCAAGGCATGATAATTTGATTTTGATCTCAAATTATAACCTAAAAAAGTGTAAACTATGTGACTTTAACTTTGTAAAGGATGTCCCTTTAACGTACCAGCTTGTGCCTAACGGTTAGGCTAAGGTTCGTTGCTGTGATTCGTCCGAAGGACAATCCAGCCGAACCTAAAGATAGCTTTTTGCGCGTGATTTCCGTTTAGGAAATCCGCAAGCAATGAATTTTAGCCATTGTTACCTGTAGTTTTTTTTCGCATTAATATTTTTAAGTCCGTGTACAGATAAATCCCAACAAGTCCTAAACTAACTATTGTAAGTATAAATTGACCTTTCGGAATAACGAAAAGTATATTCACAATGATTAAAAAAATACTGAGCGGATACATGATTAGTCTAGTTAGAATTTTAGTCCAACTCCATTCTTTTTCAATTTTTTTATCCGTTTCAATATCCAATATTTCATAAATCTGTTCCAGTTGGATTTGCTTTTCCATTCGGTAGACTTTGAAACCTATTAAAAGGAAAATTCCAAGGAAGATTACCCAGCCAAAAAATTGAATCCAGTGATTGGATATGTCAAAATCTTCAAAAACCCAATGAAGCCAGGGAATTGAGAATAAAACGCAGAAAAGAACATAAATAATTCGCCCAACAGGGTTAATTCTGTCGGATATATTTATTAAGTGTCCTTCCTTATTTAGGTCAAACTTAAAAATCGGGTAGAACATCTTATTCCAACCGTTTTGTCGCCATACCCTGATTTCACGATTCCTTATTTCTCCAGATGGGCGACAATCCCACTTAAAGACTTTCAAAAGGTGAGTTGTAAAGCTGTCAGTTTGCTTTTCTTCAATTAACTTAACTATGTCGGATTTAGTTATTTCCAATTAACAATTTCAAAATTACAGGTAACGTGTTTGTATATGGAAAGTTGCGGGTTTGCGTGCGAGGAATTTCCGAAGGAAATTCAGACTTAGCAAACTTGCAACGACCTTTGTTATAGCACAACACCAGCAATTTTTTATATACGGTGTTGTAGCCAGTTTTTATTATTTTTCTATTCCGAAATTTGCCCAATTCAGCGTATTGAAATTTTCATTCCGATAGTTGGTTAATTCCGATTTATTAAATATCAGTTCTACCTCGTTTTCTATTCGGTCAAAATTTAGAATCCAAGGCGAACAAATTCTGTCAGTCAATTCAATCGATTCTGAAATCGAATTATTTTGGTTAGCCATTTTTCCAATAATTTCAATTCGGTATGAGTTTTTCAGTTTCTCATATTTTGAGATTTCAAATCCGTTTTCACAATTCAGAGTTTCGCATATCAAATCCGCAAACTTTTTCCCTTTTTCAAGAGAATTTTGGTTTTCAGTAATTAAAGTTAGTCGAAAGTTCTTCATTTTCTCAAATTGGCTACAACGAATTGGTATAAGAATAGTGCGCCAAGTTAAAAAAGACACTGTTCGTAACGGACATCGTAGCGCATTATTTTTATACGGTGTTGTAAAACGTTTTTATTATGTCGGGGGAAAGCAAATTATCAAGCGTTATAGACGAAATAAACGATTCATGGTCAAGCCTTAAATCAAGTATTGATAAGCATCCAAAAGAAACGTTTAAATTTATGTTTATAGAAGAAAAGGGATGGTGCATTGAAATCAATTTCGATCTTTTAGGACTTCCGAAGGAGACAACAATGAGTTCTCTTTACAAAGACTAGAGATATCTATTTTTATTAATTATTAATCTTTAAAACGTTTTTTTATGTCGGGAAACACACAATCATTGGAATCCACAGATTTATCAACACAACACCCAAAACATAGTCAGGTACGTTCTTTAATGGTAGGTGAGTCTATTGAAACTGTCGAAAAAATTTTACTTGGAGTTATCTCCGATTGTCGAGCTTCCTCAAAAGTTCTTTAATAGTTTCGTGTGATGTTATCATTTCCGCAATTCTCAATCTGATTGTGTCAGGCAGTTGATTTAGCTGGTTAATTTGATGTAGGTTCATTTGTGATTGTTGGTCGGTCTGTCTAAAATTTATATATTGAAGATATTCAGATATAGTGTCTTTAGAATAATCTAGACCTGTGTCTTTTTTGAAGTCTGCTTTAAATGCGTCATAGTTGTTTTGAATCCTGATGCTCATAGTGCTTAATTTTAATTATTATTTACCATGTTTGGTCGTTTAAGAGATTCCCATAAAGAAACATTGTTGTATTTAATAATGTATTTCATTTTCGTTTCTATATACGACTGGTTTTTTTATATATTAAAAAAATTATCTTCCGCTTTTAACAGGTTCAGAGAATGGTTTTGGTGTACTTTCTTTTACATTGGTATCTCTACTTCTGATATTGTATTCTTTGTCATCTGTTATATTATTCTTTTCTACTGGATTTGTTACGCTATCTTTATTAATTATGTCTATTTTGTATATGGCATTGTCCCTCCCAAGATATTCTAATACTCCAATACTCGCTTGGGATAATGATATTACTGATGCTAATGTCAAAAGTATTATTGTTAACTTTTGATAAAAGTGGTCTTTTTCTTTTTTCCGATGTTCAATTAAATAATCAACCCCTTTAGGTAATAACTTAACTTTTAAGACACATTCTTTGGCAGGTGTCTTATATCTTTGTCCTTGTAATTTAGAAAACAGCTTGTTCTCTATTATCCGTATAAATTCAAGTTGCTCGAGCTCCTTAAATAATTCATCATTTCTATGTCGGTCAGTTATTGACCCACCACTACCTTCTTCAATCATTGATCCTTTAGGGGCCATTAGTTTTATTTTTATTAAAAAAGGAATAATATCGTAAGCGCTTAAACCTGCTTTATCTTCTATTTCGGACAGTATTTTAATTAAATCACTACTCTTTGGTTTGTAGTATCTTTTTTCCAACTCGGAATTCAACCGTTTAGCGTTTCGGTCATGATTTCGATTATACTTAAAGTCGCTAAACCAACTTTTAATATTCATTGCGCTCTTTAGGATTTAACGAATCAATTTCGGGTTTCGCCAATTTCTTCTTCGCCATAAAATTCTTAAACGCCTGCAACTTTAATCTTTCGATTCTACTCATTCTGGGTCCATCTGTATTTTCCATCCTCTATTTGGGCTAAAATGTTTTACAACAATTGTATATAGTCACTAGTGTGTATATTCCTATTTTGTCTACACCACTAATCTAGTGGATTTTTTATATTTTTAAAAGTATTTGTGGCTACATGGGTATATATTTCCGTCGTCTTGCTGGATCCATGTCCCAACAGCACTTGTATTTGTCTGAGATCTACCCCAGACTCCAATAGATGGGTGGCGAAACTATGTCGTAAAACATGTGGGGTCACGGATTGTTTTATTTTAGCTTTTAATGCTGCCTCTTTAACAATTTTAAGTACACTTTGAGCACTGTACCTACCGCCTCTCTGGCCTTCGAACAAATATTCGCGAGGCTTCCATTCCCTAAAATATAAACGCAGATCTTCCAGAACAGTCTGTGATAAAAGGGTATGTCGGTCTTTATTGCCTTTCGAACCCTGTACTCTGATCAACATACGTTTACTGTCTACATCTTCCAGTTTTAGGTTTAACAATTCGCTGCGACGGAGACCTGAACTGTACAATAATTCAATGATACACTTATGTTTTATATTATTGGCACTGCCAATTATGGACAGCACTTCTTCCTTAGAAATAATGGTAGGCAGTTTATATTCTTTTCTTGGACGCTCTATCTCATAAAAACGATTGGGCATACCTAAAACAACCTCATAGTAAAATTTAATAGCGTTTATACATTGATTGAGATAGGAATTGGAAACATTCCTATGGACAAGTTTTTGAAGGAATGCCCTTATATCACTTTCGTTTATTGCATTTAGTTCTTTGTCCTTGTAATGATTTATGAACATTTCGAAAAAGGAAACGTAGGTCCGAACAGTACTATTGGCGTACCTTTTAAGTTCCAGTTTCAATAGATATTCTTCAGGACATAGTCTGTATTGCGGTATAGGGTTTCTTTTCCTGAACCACTCGACATCTACGGCATCATTATGGGTGTTTATAGGTTTATTCGACAAAAACCTATTATAATTGATCCATACGATTCCTTTAAAAGTATTGAAAATTATACCGAGATTGTTCTTGGTATTGGGGATATAGGCCATATTATGTTCCTTGCTCCATTTTGGATCAGGAAGGCCCCTGACCAGTCCTTGTATGAGCTTGTCCGGCAAAAATTTAATGCCGATCATTTTTTCATTCCTGATCATCAAATGGTAAAGCGTTATGGATTTAACCGGATTCATATAACAAGTTTAGTGAAGAATTCGATTTTAAACGGTATATTATACCTATAATATACGTTTACAAATGAATAATGATAGAACGTGTCCCGTATGTGGTATAGTGGTAAAAGGAAGATCTGACAAGATATTTTGTTCTCCAAAATGCAGATCTATAGACCAATATGAACAACGTCAGGAAACCGAAACTTTTTATATTAGGGTGGATAGGCAATTGAAAATAAACAGAAAACTACTCAAGAAATATAATAGGTCGGGGATTACTACCATAAGAAAATCTGAATTGATCCTGGAGGGATTTGACCCCCAATTTTTCACCCATTATTGGAAGAACCAAAAGGGCGATGTCTACCTCTTTGTTTACGAGTATGGTTTTTTGAATAAAAGGCATAATGGAAAGGATAAATATATTCTGGTAATCTGGCAGGATTATATGGACTCTTCCCAAAAATCAATATAATTGGGACATTGAACATAATAATGCTTATATAAAAACTGAAATTGTCAGGAGAACGTGGTACCATATTGATTTTTCGCTTTAATTACCTCAAATTTTAAAGGAAGGGTCAACCATAAGTGCTTATAGCAGAAGTTCGACAGCTTTATCCAAGACATTGCTTCCTAGCTCCTTTAAGTACACTTGGGTCGTGGTCAAATCTTTATGCCCCAAAGATTCGCCGATAACATCCGTCGCAACACCTTTTTGTTTTAAACAATTGGCAAAACTATGTCGGGCCACATAACTGGACAACGATTTTTTTATGCCGCATATACCAGCTATTTCCTTTAGGTCCCGGTTATATTTGGCCAAGGTCTTCTTTTTGCGATGATTGATTTGGGCAGGAGTGAGACCGTCCTGTAATAGGATGGGAAACACATATTTAGTGGGCAACGAATGTTGCTCGTAATAGTTTAAAATTTCACGTACCGGTGGAAGTATGGTTATAACAAACCTACCCTTGGTTTTGTTTCGAATGTAAGAAATCGTTTTTGCATCGACATCTTGCCATTTAAGTACCATCATATCGGTATAATTCATCCCCCTTGTATAAAAGCTGAATATAAAATAATTTCTGGCATCTGCTAGGTGGGGAAATTTGGATATATTGAAGTTGATGATTTTGGTTACCTGATCAAAGTCCAACGCCTTTTTAATACCCTGACCTTTTAGCTTTGATATCTTATAGGTCTTGAAAGGATGGTCAATGTCCTTTATGATGTTACGTTCAATAGCCTTATTGTACAATGCTCTTAATGTGCGTTGCTTAATGCTGATTCCTCCATCCGTTCCGCCCCTGGATCTTAGCCATGCCTCATATTTATTCAAAAAGGTATTGGTAATGTCTTGAAACTTTATTTTTCTATGTCCGCAAAAGTTTTTGACCGATTTCATGGTCTCTTCATACATGGTGGCATTTCCCATTCTTCCTGCGAGTTTCAATTCAGCAACTATTTCTTCCCAAAAAGAAAAAACTGCATCGTTTACAGGATTACTCTCCACCCGGAAGCGCTGACCAAAATCATCCAGGTTAAAAAAATCCCTTTCAAATTCTAGATCAGCATAGATTTTTAGTGCACGTGCTTTTATCTTCAACAAAAGCCTGTTGTTTTGAATGTAGTTGGTATTGTTTTTATTAAAACAACCTGCATGGGCATCCCATTCCCTTTCAGAGCTTTTAAAAATGGTGTTGAAATATTTTGTTTTTCTATCTTTAATTAAGCGGAGACAGACGGGATATGTGCCATCGGAAAGGCCTTTTTTTCTCAAAACAATCTTGATACTGGACATAGCATTTAGTTTAATGGGTACAACATAGGTACAACAAATAGGATTTTAGAACCATATTTAATAACGACCGATATAAAATTACAAATTATAACTAACTGATAATCAAGCTAAATGAAAGTTAAAAGCACTAAATGAAATGCAATTTTAATCGTCTTACAAGCAGGGGGTCACTGGTTCGAACCCAGTAGGGCCCACAGTAACAAAGACAAGGCTTCCAAGAAATTGGAGGCCTTTTTTGGTTTATAAAGGAGAACATTTATAGTGCGTTAGGGACCGCGGCGGCATCCCCGCAGCAACGCCAGGGTTATAGCCAAGGGCCCGACCGACCTAGGAGGGAACGCCCAAATAATGAAATAACTCAATATTTTTAGGATTTCCCGAAAGATAGATTATAAAATTCCGGACTTTTCAATGAATACTTAAAACTACCATAGTAGTGTAGCTTTTATATATGATCAGTTGAGTCTGGGCATTTTTTGAATTCATAAGTGATACCTTTCATTACTCTTTTAACCAGTTCCAGCGTTTGGCCCAATCCATTAAAACATGGCTGCGCCATTTTAGCACTGTCTTGGCACCTTGCCATTCATTATCGAACAATTGTGGGTCAGAGGAATCGGTATACCAATTTGCGCCTAGCTTATAATCCTTGGCCAAAGGTTTTCCCGGCCACAGGTTATTTACGACCAATTGACCTTTTTGCTCCGGGAATCCAGGAATATTTGAGGCAATCCCGTAAGTTAAAGTTTCCGACTTTTTAGGAGCGTATCTGATTGCAAATTTACCCTCACCAAGATAAAATCCTGGCCATTTTTGTTCTCCAACTCCTGCATGTACCGTCATTGTAAAACAAGTAGAATCTGAAGGAATACTTATTTTTGGACCATCTAACTGATATTCAACAATGGAATATACCGAAACGGTATCGGCAAGGGTAGTATTTCGCTCATATACAAACCCTGGACTATGACTGAATTTTTCAAAGCTACCTCCCCAGTTCTCAGCCTGCGGATTGTTAGGGTCTCCGTTCATTACATAGAGAAGTGAGGGTGTATCTCCCATTTTAATATCCCCTTTATAATAATTCTTAAACTCTTCGCCCAAATATCCGCCCCCGCTTATGTAGTTTTCGTAATATTTATCGCCCTTTAAACTATCTTGAACATTGCTGTCACTAAAAAAACCTCTGTATGAAGCATTGGCCTCGATGAACCAAAGCTTAGGGAAATTTTCTGCAATATATGCATAGCTATTTGTGCTCCATTTTTTATTGGGACCCCCGATCCAATACACTTTAATCACATTCTGAATTTCAGGAGCGTCATGTAAAGCCTGGGCCAGATCATCAAGACCTCCCCATACGAGAACCCAAAGAGGCCTATTGCTATCTTTTTTAGCACATGTCACGATCCAATCCGAGCCTTCGGAAGAAGAGTCGTAGCCCTTATAGGGAGCAGCACCTTTTCTTCCTTGCTTGGTGACAGCCCGTAACGAATCTGCCAATGGAAATTCCGCACTATGCTTTTTTAACTTGGGCAGATCCTTTTCATACAAAGCGATCATATCAAGGATATTTTGTTTAGTTCCAAAACCATAAGAGGGAGAAGATACCAATCCTTCGGTTTCAAATAGGTCGCTATACATTAAAAAATGAATCATGGATTGATTGTCATCCGGATCTGTGCCACCTATATCGGTACTGATAAGAATTCTAGGTTTAATTACAGTTTGCTTACTGTTTTTAGTGGCACAACTTTGTAGAATTAAGAAGGTAAGTATAAAAATTAGTTTATTCATGGTCGTTTTATTTTATTCCCAATTCGTGGGTACCGACTAATTTGGAAGTACCGTAACAATTACACGCTTGTATCTTGACAATGGAGGGGAGCCCTTGTCCGTTAGCTTTAAAATGAAATGAATTGTTTCTTTCTTTTCTACTTTCGGGGCCCTAAGATTTACAATATGAACATTCTCTGCACCTAAATCTATTTTTGCTTTAAATGAACCTTCTTCTGGATAATGGAACCACAAATAACTTAGATTATCACCATCAGGGTCGGTAGAATTAAATGCATCCAGGCTAAAGGCTTCGCCCGATTTTACTGTTAGTCGATCGGAATGGGTCAATTCGGGAACTGGTGGGTGGTTGGCTTCCTCATAGGTTTGGGTACACCAATCCATACGGGCGGCAAAATCATTTTGAAAATCTTCCCTCCAGCGCCATAACGTTACTTTATTATCTTTGAATGTAATGGTATCCCTTTTAACGGAACGGCCATATTCCTTAAGAACGTAGGGGGTGTAATTGTCATCCGCATTGGTCCAAATTGCCCTGGTCTCAGGAGCAATTTTTACAATGGAGCTCCCTTTTTTGGTTTTTGAGAAATCGGGCTTGTATAATTCATAGCGTCCACCCCAGGCACCCCATTCCGGATGCTCAGGTTCGTTAAGTCCATTGGGTATTAACGATAAAAATGCCGGAGTGTCTCCCTCTACGCCCCATGCAACATCTGGGTATTCAGCGCCTAGTGGCCCATGATTTTGTTGAATGTTTTGGGCTATCCAGGGATTACTGATCAAACTGTTGTCTATTCCTTTTATATAGCTGTTGATTCCCGTCCAGGTGGCAGTGCCGTAATAATCTCCCGGACTAACGATATAAAAAAGCTCAGGAAAATTGTTCCTTATCCAAATACCACTATCATCCTGGTCAGAGATGGTATAGACTCGGAGTTTTGAGATAAGTCTTTGGGCCTCCTTCTTGCTTTTTGTTTTCCGAATTTGGTCAAGGGATTGGGCCAAAGTATTGACACCACCCCAAACTGATATCCACAACGGGCGATCATCTTTTTCTTCCAATGTTTTGATTATCCACTCGGAACCCTCTGAATTTTTTCCATCGCCTACGCCTTTCATGCCATATTCCGGAAGGCCGTTTTTAATAAGTGATACCAATGCTTCCGGTTTGGGAAAACCAGCTTCATGTTTTAAAAGGTTGGGATGCACTTTGCCATAGGCCTGAATAACCCTTTCTATAGATTCTGGGGCTATTCTGTGCTGTAACCAACAAGAGGTCGTTGCGACAATTCCCTTTATGTCAATTTGGTTGGAATACAACAGCAATCGCACCAAAGACTGTGTATCATCGGGGTCGGCTTCAATATCGGTTAAAACAATTACTCTATTTTTTAGATTTATTTGGGCAAAAGTTGTGGTATTGCAAACTAAACAAAAGGAAATAAACAAATAAAATGTTTTCATATCAATGATATTAAGGGTGTTCCAAATATAGATTAATTGTTATTTTGAAATTTAGCAAAAGTCAAGCATGTTCCTTAATTAATTCCTTGGTAGTTTGATGTTTGCCAACCATTCCGGATATTTTTTTAACACCTTTTCTGGGGCATTTGTGTACCAACTATAACCGTTCCTTCGATTGTCACTTATGTCTGCCAGTGAGTTTCTTTTGACACCATCCCGACTACAAAAATATATGGTGCTGGTTTCTAAATCATAAAAGCGTCCCCATAAGGTGGGTGCATTTTTATCTTCAACAACAATTCTATTCTTTCCCCCGTCTTTTTTGATTTCTGTTTCTATTTTTATACCCTCAATTCGGTTATTTTCAAACCATTGTATCGCCCCGTTTACAGAAGTGACAATTTCTTTGGAAGGATTATCTATGTCCATCAATAATAGTACGATACCCACAGATTCGGAACCACTAAACGAAGGAAGCTCGTAACTACGGGCTTTTGCTGGTGCAAGTGTCACCGAGTCATGCTGGGCACACCAGACCGCTAGTTTGCCCTTATATATTATTTGTGTATCTAGAAAACATTGAATGCCCTTCTCATACGCTTTTTTAGCTTTTTCCCTTGTGCCGGCGCTTAATTGAAGTGAGGCATATTCTTTGTTGTCCTTAGCAATCGCTTTTAGAAATTTCATGATATTGACCATAGCATCGTCGTTATACGTGATATGGCCAGAATAGGCCACACTGCCTTTACGTACAGGAAAAAACTGTGGCCATCCGCCATTTTCGTATTGAGCAGCAAAGATGTAATTGAGTCCCTTTTCGAAAGCCTGTTTATACCGATTGTCCTTAATTTGTGAATGTACTTTGGCAAGAAAGGTCAGTTCGGTAATAGTCGCACCATTATCGAAAGTTGCTCCAATTTCAGTCTTGTTGTTGTTAAAATAGGATTTCTCTGATTCTGAAAAGGGATGATGGTAGTCTTTGTTTTTCTTCCATCCTCCGATTTCCTTCTGACTTAGTATTACATTTTCCGCAACCAAACGCGCTTCGTTAGACCCATACCACTCCAAGGACATGCCGGTGGCAACATCCCCCCATCTCATTTTGAGATAGTCAGAGGCTTTATTTTGAGCAAAACCTACAGTTGTGGTTAGGGTCAAAATTGCTAATGTAATTAGTTTAACAGGTTTCATGATTTTATTTTTTGATAATGATTTTCATTTTTGTCTTTAGCCATTGGGCTGATATCCTCGAGTGTCTCTTTTCATGTATTCGGCAATATGTCATCTAATTCTATCACTCGATTATGCCCGTTGGGAACTGATTCTTAGTTTTGAAATTATTCGAAGGTGTCAAGCCGAACTATGTACCCAGCATCGTCCAGTCCATTTTCAATATTCGTAAGCACAAATAACTTAGTATATCCTCCTGTTGGGAATGAGTCTGATGGCTACTCACAAACAACGCAAAAATTAAAATGATCGGATATCTGTATTTCAAAATGCTAAGATATGCTCGTAATTATACACATACTTCCTATATTTGAACAAATACCTATCATTTTCCTATATGTTAAAGCATTTCGATGAGAAAAGAGAAGATTTAACGCCCTATGGTCTTACTTGTGAAGTATGGCGCCCTAATGTCATGCGAAGGCCCGATAGACATAATGAAATAGAAATTAATTATTTACCGGAAGGATCTATCACTTATTTGATCCATGACAAAAAAATACATGTGGAAAAGGGCAGCTTTGTAGTATTCTGGGCATTGCTGCCACACCAAATTGTTGATTACAATGGCGATGCGCCATACTACGTAATCACTATTCCCTTTGCGATTATATCTCAATGGAATATGTCCAAATCCTTTGTGGATACACTCTTTAAGGGGCGGATACAAATGTTTGAAACTGTGCAGAATCTCCAAATAACGACAGCCTTGTTTAAACAATGGGTACTTGACCTGGATAGCAAAATGCCCTATCTAAATGAGGTTTGTGCCCTCGAAATTCAGGCCTACTTAAAGCGATTGATGTTTAAAAAATCGAATAATGACGAAATGGAGCTCAAGATGGAACTGCCCCCAATGAACCTTGTAGAGCAAATGGCCATATTTATTGCCCAAAACTTCACAAAACCAATTAAAGTCACGGATGTGTCCCATGCTGTAGGAATCCATTCCGATTATGCCAATGCCATATTTAAAAAGACTTTTGACGTATCTTTATCTTATTACCTAATTCAGCAAAGGGTATTGTACGTACAAAGAAAACTCTCCATCACTACTGATCCCATTACTTCCATTGCTTATGAAGCCGGTTTTAACTCCATAAGCAGATTTAATGCCAGTTTTCTGAAATTCGTTGGCATGACACCAAGAGAGTATCGAAAAATATTCCAGACCGGATTATAAAATGAACATATTTTTCACGAGTGTCTTTGAGCACCATTGATGCGATGGAATGTTCGCCTTCAGCATTTGATTTGCCTTCGATTTTAATTTGTTTTGTCCAATTGCTTATTTATGGCTCATTTTTATTTTTTATATAACTTTGAGCTATTTCAATATTATGTGATTTTCCAAGTATTGGCAGATAATACCAATTTAAGTCACGCTTCTTGCATATATTTCAAGGCCGAAAAAGAAACTAGCGTATTTTTCGGATAATTGAAAATGGATAAAGCGCGGCTTACGGACTTAATTATGGTATTCATCTTACTATTGGGATTAAAAAAGTGGAAATGTGTTTCATTGGTCAAGCTGTGAACTTGGGGGATATCTCTTGAAGAGAAGGGAAATAATTTATATTTAAGGACCTAAGAATAAAATTTAAAGATTTATATGGAGACTAGGACGATATTAAAAGTAGTGGTGATATTCATGTTATTCACCAGTGATGCCATTTCACAGAACCGCATAACCGAACTCAATGCCTATTGGAATGATGTAAAAGAAGTTGTGGAAGCAGGGGATGTCGTAGGTTATGGTGCAACATTCCATGAAGATGGTATTTTGGTCTCAGACATAGGCAAGATCTGTTATTCCTTGCAGGAGGCATTAAAAAAATGGGAAGATGGACTGGTAAAAACGAATAAAGGTCTTACTCAGGTAAATTTGAATTTTAGGTTTTCCGAGCGCACAGGCGACATAACCACTGCATTTGAAAAAGGTATATTTAGATACGAATTGCTGGATGAGAGTGGCAAGCGAACAGAAAGGTTTGTCCATTTCGATGCCCTCTTGACCAAAAAGAATGGGAAATGGCAAATAATGCTTGAACACCAAAAATTACCTGCTACCAAAGTAGAATGGCTCGCCTTGAGTGAACTGTAGTGTAGATAGAATAGTCGATCGGTCATATGATTTGGAAATTGGGAATAGGCTTTTATGACTGGGGAGTAATTCCTTTTTTGTTAACTTCCAAGCTTGGTTTTTGGTATAACTCCTCGTCAATAGTCCTAAAATGATACATAACCTTTGGTGTTTTAAATAGCCTTTACCTTAATTAATTACATCAAAAAAATATACAAAGTGAAATCCATGAAAAATAAAGTTCAAGAGCTCTTTCGTCATTATTTAATCTTGGGGTTTACTCTTGTTTCTTTGGTTTGTTGTAATGAGAAAAAAAAGGAAATTGCCGAGGAACCCCGAAACACTTCTAGGCCAAACGTGTTGGTGCTTTTAGCGGATCAATGGCGGGCCCAGGCAACGGGCTATGCCGGTGACCCCAATATAAATACTCCGCACTTGGATAGTTTGGCAGCAGTAAGCGTCAATTTTAAAAATGCGGTATCAGGTATGCCCGTATGTTCTCCATTTAGGGCGTCCCTTTTGACAGGCCAACGCCCATTGACACATGGGGTCTTTATGAACGATGTACAGCTGGACACCAATGCAGTTACTATTGCTAAAGTGTTTAACAAGGAAGGGTATGATACTGGCTACATTGGCAAATGGCATTTGGATGGTCATGGAAGGCTACAGAATGTTGCCCCTGGTAATAGGAGACAGGGATTCCAGTTCTGGAAAGGCAATGAATGCACCCACGATTATAATGAATCTGTGTATTATGATAACGAAGATCCCAATAGAAAAATTTGGGACGGATACGATACTTTTGAACAGACCGATGCGGCGATCGAATATGTTAAGGGAAGAAGGTCGGCCGACAATCCATTTATGATGATTCTTTCCTATGGTACACCACACGCGCCATACCATACTGCTCCTTTGGAATATAGGAACCGGTTTGATCCGGAAAAGATACAACTCCGTAGAAATGTGCCAGATAGTCTTAAAGAACAGGTAAAAGAGGATTTGGCAGGTTATTATGCACATATAGCGGCATTGGATGATATGATTGGCAAGGTGATAAGAAATTTAAAGAATTCGGGGCAGTTTGAGAACACTATTATTGTCTTTACGGCTGATCATGGGGATTTGCTGGGCTCTCATGGAGCTTATAAAAAGCAGCAACCTTACGAGGAATCCGCAAGGGTACCCATGCTCTACTACATTCCTGAAAAATTAAAAATTGCCGCTGGAGAACGGGAGGCTTTAATGAATTCCGAAGATATAATGCCCACCCTTTTAGGTCTATGCGACATTTCCATACCGAACACTGTGGAAGGAATTAATTATAGACCTTATATGGAAGGTAAAGAACAAGTGGGGCATGTTGCATTGCTAAGCTGCGTACAACCGTTTGGACAATGGAACAAAGTAAAACATGGCGGTCGGGAGTACAGGGCCATTAAGACTAAACAATATACCTATGCCAGGAATTTAAACGGTCCGTGGTTGCTTTTTGATAATATCAATGACCCTTACCAATTAAACAACCTGGTAGGTAATGAGGGCTATACTTCCTTACAGGACGATTTGGAAAAACAGTTGGCACAGCGCTTGAAAGAAACTGGGGATGAATTTCGGCCAGGTATGGAATACATAAAAAAGTGGGGCTATCCAGTTGATGAAACAGGTACGGTTCCATATACCAATTAGCATTATTAGGGCACGTTCCCGTAAATAGCTTAAATAGAAATTAGATAGGACATCGTACCCATCTATTTTTGTTTAATTTAAAAAAGCAGTTTAGTTATCGGAGATTACAACCACCATTTTTGGAAATCCAAGATTGACCATCAATTGCGGAGTCAACTTGGTAGAGGTTATTAATCCATCCTGATTCGACAGCACATAAAGGGATTTATATTTTAGATAGTCGTAGTATTTTTGGACATGCTCGGTATTGCCCGTGTAAATATAATCGGCATAAAACATATGTGTTAAATGCTGTTGCCATTCGGTAGGCCCGGTAGGGTGTTCCTTATAATATTCAATGTTCTATCTAGCTTCGGCATATTCGGAATCATTAGTATAATGGCTCAATTGGTTCAAATAGGCGTCAGCCTAGTAAGGAACGTGCTCACGGTCACTGGCTAGGTAGAGACCGCTAAAAGTTGTGGCCTTAATAGCGTAATTATACAAATCCCAAAATCGACAAAATAGGTATCATCTTTTTTTCGCATTGGACCGGTTTAATTTTATCTATTTGAAAATTGTTAGGTGTTGTAGTGGTTGCTTATGGATTGTCAATAGAAAAGTTATGGCTATTGGAATATCGTGATAGACGATTGTCCTGGTCCCAAATACGAACTTTCCAGAAATAAGTCCCTCCACTTTTCAACTGCTCCCCTCCATGTTCTATTTCTGTGGAGGCATTGGTTCTTATTTGGCCACTATTCCAAACATCACCAATGTTATTATTTATTTTTTCTTCGGAAGAGGCTACCAATATTTGATAGGCCGACTGCGAAATTGCGCCATCTGGGACCACCCATCCGTATTCCGGTTTGGAATCGATAATTGTAACCCCAGTGGTGTTTCTTATCCATTCAATAATTAAATTGGACGGTCCTTTAGAATAATCATCCGAAAGTTCAAGAATAAGCTTGTCCGTTTTTTCCCGGAAAGATTGGAGCTTCGCGTTATATTTTGAATCTAGTGCAAGGTTATGGATCTCCTTTGGATCGTCTTTTAAGTTATATAGCTCTTCAAAAGACTTATCATTTACATAGCGGAAGTATTTCCAATCTTTGGTGCGTATACCCTCGCTAGGTGGAATGTTTTCAAACTCCCAAAGATGTTCGATCAAAACAGTATCCCGATCAAAGTTTTTCATGGAATTATTAGCAATTGGCATCAGACTTTTACCTTGCCAAGTTTCGGGCTGTACAATGCCGGCTAGGTCCAGAATAGTTGACGGAACATCAATATTCAATGCCAAGGCATCGCTGTCTTTTTGTTTTTTTAAGCGTGGGTCGAACACAATCAAGGGTACCCGAACCGAATTATCATATAATAACCATTTGCCGGCAAGCTGACGCTCACCCAAGAAATAACCATTATCTCCCATCAAAATAATCACAGTATTTTTATCAATTCCCTTTTTCCTTAGTTCCTCCCTGATCTTGGCAATTTCACGGTCTATACCCGAAATCATCCTGTAATAGCCCTTGACGCTATGTTGGTATTTTTCTGAAGTGTCGTAGCGCCAAGTCCAACGTAAACGGTTAAATCCGTCACGTACAAATTTTGGTTGAGCCTCAAAGTATTTGTCTTCCCCCAGTTCCGGTCCAGGCATATCCATGTTCTGAAGCAGCAAATCGGACTCCTGTTGCCAAAAATATTGGTCTTTAGCTGAGTCGTGGGCATGGGGCGCACTAAAGCTCAACGAGAGGCAAAATGGAGTATCGATTTTGGCGTCCGCAATAAAGTCTATAGCTTGTTGACCCGTATATCGGGTAAGGTGTACCGTATCTTTGCCCAAAGTTTTGTAATAATACCCGCGCTTGTCGTTATACTGATTGTTACGGTCATAGGACTCATAAGTATCAAACTGTTTTACAAGATCATCATACCGAACACCGTACTTACCATAAAAGCCGGTATAGTAACCGTTTTTTTTCAAGATGGACGGATAGGAGTCTGCCATATAGGAATCTCGAATATTTCCCGTCTGGAAATTGAAGTTATGTGTGCGTTCGTATAACCCGGTCAGTATGCTCGCCCTACTAGCCGCACAGATTGGAGTAGTAACCATGGCATTTTTAAAATAGGTGCCTTCTTTGGCCAATTTGTCCATTTCTGGGGTGGATATGAGTTTGTTGCCTGCATAACCCAAGGCATCGAAACGCTGATCATCAGTCAAAATAAAGATGATGTTGGGTTTTTTAGTTTGCTGTTCTTGTGTTGTTTTTTGTGCTATTAGAGGAATAGCGCAAACAAAAAAGAGTAATACAACAATTATTCTTATTGTCATCTATTGGTGTTTTTTGTTTTTAATAGGCAGGTGTAATTTGCCTATCGTGATTGGTACATAAATTAAGAGTTGTCAATATCTATTTCAAATATAAGTTGTTGTCCATGCGACTGGAAGTTATACTTTTATTCAAAGAAGAAAGTATTATTATGATTGAAATAGATTTGGTCAAAATTAAGCTTTATATCATCATAACCTATCCTGTGATGTCCTGTACCGTCATGAAATTTATTTTTATTATATAGTTGGAGTGGGGAGTTGACATGTTTTTGGCAATATAAAAAAAGGGATGAGAAATTTAATTTTCATCCCTTTTCGGGTAGTTAAATTTTTCAAGTTATAACAGAAGCCAGCAATTATAGGGCAGTCTTTATTATTCTTGAAAGAAAGGCATTGATATCACTATAAATTCTTCAATCTTATATTTCTATATTCGACCTTCATCGGCGGTCCTACATGAACCTGAACCCCCAAATACCCTGAAGGTTTCCTGTTAACGGCATCATCGTCAATTACCTCGCTCATTAGAATACCATTGATGTAATGCTGTAATTGGTTTCCTTTTATAATAAGGTGGGCTTCGTTCCAATCTTCGCTCTTGATTTTTGTTTTGAGTTCTTCGGAATCGCCAAGAGATTCAACAACTTCGCGGCTCTGCCAAGCATTATTTGCTACATTGGCACGTAAGGATCCCGGAGCATCAGGGTTTTCTTGTGAAGTGATAATGGCCTTCTCACCTCGATATGCCAGTGTAGCTCGTTTTTTCTCTTCATAGTTCTGCCCGGTATACTGTATCTTTCCGTCAATATCGGCCTGATAGCCGCGCATTGCATATGGAATAGTGTCGAGTTTTTCACTGCGATAATTTATACCACTGTTGCCGGCTTCCGCTATGCGAAATTCGAGCTTCAGTTCAAAATCTGCCGGTTGTCCGCCTTGCCAAATAATAAAGGTATTGTTCTTCAACAGGGTGGTAGGGGTTACCTCTCCTACAAGATTGCCGTTTTCTACCTTCCAATAGTTGGGATCTCCTTCCCAGTTATCAAGTGTCTTTCCATCGAATATCTGTACAAAGCCATCTTGCTCCGTCATGGTCGCTTCTGCTTTTTCTATGGATTTATTTTCTTTTTTATCCTTACAGGATTGCAAACCAATAATTGCTATCAGTACTAATAAAAAGGGCTTAAAAGTTCTTTTCAAATTCATTGTTTATTGTTTATTAGGTTTGTGTAATATATGTTAAGGCCATCCTTTCCGGCCACGATAATATCTTTCATTCCGTTATTGTCCAAATCGGAAACACTAAAATAGACTCCAGTTCCCTTTCCTTGGCCATAGGGTCCATAATCAATAACCTGTTTACTAAAATTCTCTCCGTTCCACTTGAAAAAATAAAGGCCAAGATCATCTGTGCCACCTGGGTCCTTTCCATTATGGGCACGATAACGCTTTCCCGTAATCAGTTCATTTTCTCCGTCCTGATCAATATCAGTCCATTCCATACTGTGGTATTGGGAATTATAGGGGTCAATGGCGTGTTTTATCCATTGGGATTTCTGTTTCTTGGTAGCCGTTTTTTGTTCGTACCAAAATAAGCCGTAATCATGGCCTTGACCAACAATAAGATCTGAAAGTCCATCCTTGTTTACGTCGGTTACAATTATGGGTACGCTTGCCGTGCCCAATTCAAAATCCTGATGAAGTTTCCATTTACCGGCATATGGGTTGCTCGGGGCTTGGAGCCAACCCTTTGGTACAATAATGTCGTCCAATCCGTCACCATTTATATCACCAAAGCCCAACCCATGTCCGTGTGTGCCAGAAATGGTGTGCTTACTGAACTTTCCTGCACCTTTTTTGTTGTTATCCAATTGCAATCTATAAATTACCAAAGAATCATTGGGAGTATTGGGGATTATTTCGATAGTGCCATCGCCATCCAAATCCCAAGAACGGGTACTTTCAATATTTCCTGCTTCAGCTATTAAATGTTCCTGCCATTCACCGCCATCACCAGGGTTTTGCTTCCACACCAATTGTTTTCCAAACCAGCCGCCCGTAATAAAATCCATATGCCCATCCCCGTTCACGTCTAAAGAAATGGTGGAAAAATCATCATAATATTCGCCGTATCGTTTTGCCGAACCTATATAGTGACGGGTTTGAAAGTCAGGTCCCTTATACCAATAGGCCCCGGAGACCAAGTCGAGGACGTTGTCGTTGTCCACATCGAACACTCCCGCCGTTTCATAGCTTTCGGAAGCAATCTGTTGTTTAGTAAACTGTAAAGGTTTCGGTTGTGCAAATAAGAAAGAACCCATCAATAAAAAGACGGCGTTTATAAAAAACACTGCACCGTTTAAGTTTATAAAACTAAACTTGGACGGTGCAGGTCTTTTTAACCTGAATAGGCCGGTTAATGTAATAAAATTATCCATTGTTAGTTGTTGGCCTCTGTTTTAGAATATATCGGATTTTCTGGATTTCCCCCAGCAATCAAATAGGCCAAAAGGTCTTTGACTTCTTCTTCATTAAGTCTATTGATGGTTCCGGGAGGCATCAATGAAACGGAAGAAAGCTTGGTATTCACCACTTGGTCCTTAGGTATCTCACGAGTTTGATCGGGAGCATAAGGGTTTTGCGAAACGACATAATTTAGCTCGGTCTCGTTCATCAATCGTCCAGCGATCGATTTTCCATCTTTTAAGGTATACACTGTAGTATTATATTGATCCGAAATTACATCGCTTGGATCTATAATGGCCCTTAGTATATCTTGGGGTGAAAAACGAGTGCCCAATTGTGTTAGGTCCGGGCCAATATTTTCTCCTTCTCCCAGCATGGAATGACAAGTGATACAGGTCGTAGCAGCGAACATACTTTTGCCGTACTCGAAATCCCTGCCCTTCAGGCCATCGGCTACCAAGGCTTCTATTTCCTCAACTTCCCAATTGTGGCGAGGACCTTTAGGTTGCACAGTTGACACTGCCAAATCATTGCCCGAGCTGGACAACAGGTCCACACCGGACATCTTATCGTAAAAATCGAATTGATCCTTAGGAACATGGGTCAATGCTTTTTTTCTGGCCTTGTCTATGAAGCCGATATAGCTTCTTCCTGCTTTAAATGAAAAGGCTTTATTGAACCATATAAAATATTTTTCGCGAAGTTCAGGAGTCCATCCCTTGTCAACATCCTCCAGAACCATACCGTAATAGGTGTGTTGGGCAGGAGGCATATTTTTCAGGGTAAGGGCAATATCCATTCCGTATTGTGGATTTCTCAAAATCAGATCCGAAGCGTCCGTAGCGGTGTTTGCCATTACGTCAACATTCTCACCAGTATTGGATTCCAACAGTGCCAATGTTTTACTAGCCACCGTGGGGTCGTCCAAATATGCAAGTGTTTTGCTAAGCATTTGGTTCAATACATCTGTCATTGCCGGATAATGTGGCGATAGATAATCGATGACCTTGTTCTTAACGGATGATCCCGGAATCCCAAAACGGGACATCGTTAATTCAAAAGCCCTTAGCTGGGCCACCTGTTGTTGGGGGGAAAGCTTCGAAAAATCTACACCTAACAGCGCATTGAGCATCTGGTCTTGATTAGATTTATTACCATGTCTGGATAGGGCAATAATTCCCTGGGCCAGAGTAATGGGGTCTTTTTCGGAAAGCACTTTGCTCTGCCATTCATTAACGGGTTGGTGCTCTACGGCAATACGTGCCGCATATTGAATAAAACGGTCCTCGTTGTTTAAATAAGGCCATGCAAAGTCAACTGCCCCACTTTTTGGGCCGTCATGAAACGCTTCCAACTGCCTTCTTGTTTTATTTTCTTCGGTCAATTCAGGTGTGCTATTGGAAGCCGTTACGACTTCGTTTCCGGTATAATGAACCCTGTAAAGGTCGGAATCCAATCTACGACCTCCGGTCATGAAATACATGGCACCATCCGGGCCTATCACGCCATCCGTCAAAGGAAGTGGGATCCCTGATAAAAATTCTTCCCTCTCCCCATCATAGGAAGAACCATTGGCCTTTAGGTGAATAGCATATATGATACCAAAACTCCAGTCGAAAGCATAGATGCTCTTTTGATATTTTTCAGGAAATTTAGCTCCCCTTCCATAAACCACATTGGTGGGAGATCCCTGCCCAATATTTACTATGGGTGGAAGGTTGTCGGGATAGGCCGCTGACCATTTTCCGTTCCCTGTTCTCCATCCAAATTCACTACCACTGGTAACGTGGCAAATGCGGGTGGGGCGGTACCAAGGCATGCCCAAATCCCATTCCATATCGGAATCGTAAACAAACATGTCTCCTTCATCGTTAAAATCCAGATCAAAAGGATTTCGAAAACCGGCACTTACCAATTCCCAATTTTTTCCTTCCGGGTCTATTTTGGCGACCCAACCCCCAGGAGCTCCACGGTCATTGGCGTGACCGCGGGGATCCTTGACCTGTGGAAACAAGTTGTCGTCCATCCAAACCTTGGGTAAACGATAATTATCCATTTCTGGAAGATCGGTATGGTTTCCTGCAATAACGTAAAGAGACTCTCCGTCCGGACTTAAAACAATACTATGTGGGCCGTGCTCACCTGCACCGTTCAAGGCTTTTAACTGGGTAATCATGTCATATTGATCATCATTATCAGTATCCTGTAAACGATAGAGACCACTGCTCTTTTCGAATTCCTCGTTGCCACGATGATTCACCATTACATACAGACTGTTGAAAGCGTAGAGCAACCCCTGGGCATAACCCATTTGGATTATAGAATCGGCCACGGCCTCCCCTGTTTGTATCCTTAGCTTTTCAATCTTGGGTGTTAGCACATCAGACCCAATGGCAGGGAGCTCTAGGCGATATAAAGCACCGTATTGATCAGCAGTGATCAGTCGATCCTTATGATCAAAAGTCATGGCTACCCATGAGCCTTGATCATTATCGGCCGGACTATACAGGTGTTCGGCCTCAAAGCCTGGCTGTAATTTAAGTTTCGCCAATTTTGGGTCGAGGTCTAGACCATTTCCCGTTTCCATTTTCTTAGAGTCCTCACAAGAAACGGTTAAAAGCATTGAAAAAATAAGTACGGCAATTAGTCTGGTCATTATCGTTAGTTTTTATTAGGTGCACTAATATAATCAGAAATTGGGATTCACCTACGATTCTGAGGATGTAAGTGCATATCGTTGAGAAATATTTGTATAGTCATTTCTTCTTGGTTCTACCCTTACAGTGTAGTAATTATTAATGGACTCGCCTTTCAGGCCATTATGCCAAAAGTTTCCACTTTTTGGGTTACCATAATTGCAGGTTCTGTTGCAACCATAGCTGGTCTTTTTCCAGCCTTCGCTATGAAATTGTTGGGTTTTGTTGCCCTATACGGGTTTATCCTAGCGCCTTTCGGTGCTATTATCGTCTTCGAACATTTTTTCCATAAACAAGCAGGAATCGTTAAGAATTATGCTGAAGTGGCAAACCTAAAATTTAATAGGGCCGTATTTTTCGCTTGGGCGATTAGCTTTGGACTGTTCTATTTTATATCCGTTCAATATGATGTATTCCTGTCCTTTGTCACCTTGCCGGCTTGGTTACTTTGCGGTGTTTTGTTCCTGGTCTTTAGCAAATGGATTCAAAAGAGTTAAATTAACTCTATTTGTAATCCCAAAAACCAGGCAATTATAAACTGAATATGTCGGATGTTAGAGCCTATTGGCACTTTTCGGACTTGTAACAAAATAAACAGGGCTTTCAAGAAATTGAAAGCTTTTTTGTTTTGCCCAATTGCAGATTTAGGACACAATTTTACCTTTACATAACTATAGGCTACTTCATAATTTTTGCTTTTCACTGGTTTGGCCAACAATACCAATGTTAGATTTGCTTCTTATTTATATTCCAAGGATGAAAAAAAAAATTAGCGTATTTTTCGGAAAAATTGGAATTTGGCGAAGTGGTCCAGAACGGATATAATTTTGATATTTGCCTTCCCGATGGTCCAATAAAAAGTATTGGTATTGGAGTGGTTTGTTCAAACTGAGTACTTGAGGATTATCCCAATATAAAAAGAGTAACCAAAGCGTTGTAGGAAACATGGGGCTACCGGATAAATTTATTAGCTGTGATTGGGGGACCTCCAATTTTAGACTCCGTTTGGTGGATTCCCGTTCATTAAAGGTGCTTTCCGAAATGAGGACCGATCTGGGAATCAAAAAGTGTTATCAACTATTTACAGGGCAAAGCAAGCGGGATCGGCAAGCTTTTTTTGGCGACTATTTGTTGGCGCAGCTGGAAAGGTTGGATTTGGACGGAGCCGAAAACTACCATTTGATGGCTTCCGGAATGCTGTCCTCCTCCATAGGCATGCAGGAACTGGAGTACTGCCAATTGCCCTTGGCCTTTAGTGGGGAAGACCTAATGGGCAAATGGCTTTCGATCAATGATAGATTGGACCTTCTCCTGGTTTCCGGGGCCAGAACGGATAACGACGTGATGCGCGGTGAGGAGATCCAGGCCATTGGACTTTCGGATTACCTGCCCAAGAAGGAAAAGGGGGTTCTGTTGTTGCCCGGGACCCACAGTAAACATATCCATTTTGATGGTGGGCGATTTATGGATTTCACCACCTATATGACGGGCGAACTGTTCGAGCTTATAGGGAAGAGCAGTATTTTGTCGGCCTCAGTGGAAGAAGTGGGATGGAGCCCTTCATTTAAGGATGTTTTTATGAAGGGTGTTAAAAAAGGAGCTGCCAACCAAGAGATGGCCTCGCTCTTTTCCATTAGGGCGAACAGTTTGATACATAAAACCTCCGCTAAGGAAAACTATTATTATTTATCGGGATTGTTGATAGGGGCGGAGCTGGGCCGTTTGAGGGAAGGGAGCGAAACCGTATACCTTGCGGTTACCGGAATACAGAACGAATTGTACCAACTGGCCCTGAAATCCTTTCTCCCCATGGAGCGCATCGTTTGTTTTGAGCCTCAAATTATAGAAACGGCCCTGTTGGTCGGACAGCGGAAAATTTTAGAAAAATATGTCAAATAAAGAATCATTTTCTTGGGAACTGTACAATAGGGCCCCTATAGTCGGTATTGTAAGGGGAGTATCCATGGATCTTATGCGGGATATTGCCAGGGCATATCTGGAGGCGGGTCTGCACACCATTGAAATAACCATGAATACCGCCGGGGCCACGGAGATGATTTCCAAGCTAAGGAGCGAATTCAATGACCTGAATGTGGGTGCGGGTACGGTCTGTAATATGGAGGACTACGATAGGGCCGTAGCGGCAGGTGCCCAGTTCATCGTAACCCCGATCCTGGACGAAACAGTTATCAAGACTGCTGTAGCCCAAGGGATACCAATTTTTCCGGGGGCCTATTCTCCGACTGAAATTTACAGGGCGTGGAGCTTAGGGGCATCCGCTGTAAAGATATTTCCTGCCACCCAGCTCGGGATCCAATTTATAAGGGACATCTCGGCACCGCTTAACAATATAAAGCTTTTGCCAACGGGCGGGGTTACTTTGGAGAACATCAGATCCTTTTTTGAGGCCGGTGCAGTTGGCGTGGGAATGGGCAGTTCGCTCCTCGACAAAAAGTGGATAGCGGAAAGAAATTTTGAAGGCCTGGCCGATCATTTTGCGAAGATAAAGGCTGAAATAAGGGGCTTTTAAATACAAATAAATATATTTAACAGAATCAATTCCATTTTTATCATGAAACGATCTTCAAATTATTTAATGATTATTCTTCTATTGGCGCTAGTGGTCGGGTGTAAAGATCAACCCAAAAAAGCCAATTTGGCGAGTGGACAACAACAACCAATCCAAAAAGAAGGTCTAAAACTTTTGGTCGGTACTTTTGCCGAGGGGGATGATCAAGGCATTTATCAACTCGACTTTAATACAGAAACGGGGGAGCTTACCAACAGTCAACATGTGGCCAAAGAGAATAAGCCAGGCTATTTATACCTTTCAAAAGATGGGGATAGGGTCTATTCTTCGAACGGAACAAAACCGGGGAGTGTATCGGCATTCCAATGGAACCAAGATAGAACAGCCCTGACCAGAGTGGCCAACCTTCCCAGTATAGGGGATGGAGCCTGTTATGTTGGGGTAAATTCCGATGAAAATCTTCTTGCTGCAGCAAATTATAGTTCGGGAGGTATCGTACTATATCCCATTGATAAAAAGGGGGTTATGTTAGATGAGCCACAAGGGATACAACATACAGGAAGTGGTCCGCATCCAAACCAAAATTCGGCCCATGCACACTGTGTACAATTTTCCCAAAACGGAAAATTTTTGTACGCGGCAGATTTGGGTATTGACCAGATTTTGACCTATCCAATAAATGCTGATAAAAAATTAGGTAAGGCGGAAGTAGGGCTAAAAATGGATCCAGGGGATGGTCCAAGACATCTTATTTTCCACCCAACGGAAAACAAGGTGTTTATTATCAATGAACTGTCCAGTACTGTTGTGTCGGCCACCGTGGATGAAGAGACCGGAGTTTTTACAAAAATCGATAAAAAGAGTACGCTACCAGAGGATTACCAAGGACCCAATGCCTGTGCCGATATACATATTAGCAACAATGGGAAATTCCTGTATGCTTCCAATAGGGGGCATAATAGTATAGCTGTTTATTCGATATCTGATAGTGGAGATTTAAAACTTCTGACCATAGAACCTGTACAAGGGGATTGGCCTCGGAATTTCACCTTATCTCCAGATGGAAAATTTTTATTGGTGGCCAATCAAAAATCGAATAACATAACCGTTTTTAAAGTCGATGGGCAAACGGGGTTCCTTGAATTTACAGGAAATGAAATATCCATTTCACAACCTGTATGTTTAAAGTTCTAGAGAAATAATCCACCTATTATGACAACCCACAAACCAAAATCGACCAACTTTTTAATTCTTTTATTATCAATATTTACATTATCCTGTTCCTCAAAAAAAGAGACCAAAAATGAAGAAGGGGAGCGCCCAAATATTGTATTGATTATTGCTGACGATATGGCCTGGGACGATAGTGGGGCCTATGGGCATCCAAATATACGTACCCCAAATATTGATAAACTGGCTCAGGATGGAATGCGTTTTGATCAGGCTTATCTTACGGCCAGTTCCTGCAGTCCCAGTAGGACAAGTATCATTACCGGCCTTTATCCCCACAATACCAATGCGGAACAATTACATTGGCCCTTGACCCCGGATAAAATAACTTTCGTGGAAAAGCTCAAAGCCTCTGGTTATTGGACAGCCCAGGCCGGCAAGTGGCATATGGGAGATGCCATTAAGGATCGGTTCGATGAGGTCTATGATGTAGGTACTTCCGGTTTTCAATTGGCACCTGATGGTACTAAAGCCTTACAAAAGGGTGATGGCAGTGGTTGTGAGAATTGGGTTCCCGTGCTGCAGGCACGGCCAAAAGACAAGCCTTTTTTTCTTTGGTTGGCCGCTGTTGATCCACACCGACCTTATACTGATAATATTGTAGAGCATCCACAGACCATCGAAGATGTAATTGTACCTCCCTATATGCCGGATACTGAAAATGTGCGAAAAGATTTTATGTACTACTACAATGAAATTTTAAGGTTGGATGACTATGTTGGTAAAGTAGTGGAGGAGTTGGATAGGCAAGGAATTTCCGAAAATACCTTGATTCTTTTTATTAGCGATAACGGTAGGCCTTTTCCAAGAGACAAGACAACCCTGTACGACGGTGGTATTAAAACGCCATGGATAGTAAAATGGCCCCAAAAAGTAAAACCTAAGTCCGTCTGTAATAACCTGGTTAGTGCCGTAGACATTGCACCCACATTTCTAAAGTTGGCAGGGCTGGAAAGCCTTCCCTCCTTTGAAGGACAGGATTTTTCAAATTTGTTGACCAATCCGGAAGCGAATATAAGGGATGTGGTCTATGCTGAAGATCATTGGCATGACTACGAGGATTACACTAGGGCAATAAGAACAAAAAAATTAAAATACATCCGTAATTTTTATCCTGACCTTCCAAATACACCTTCGGCAGATGCCTTTGTCAGTGAAACATTTACCGATATGCTCAAAATGAAGGAAAATGGAGAGCTCTCTGAAGCGCAGTTAGCTTGCTTTATTGTTCCACGTCCAAATGAAGAGTTGTATGATATGATCAAAGATCCATACGAACTCAATAATTTGGTTGGAAACGGGGATTATCAGGAAAGTTTGGAGACTTTGCGTTCAGAAATGAAAAAAATTAGACTGCTTACCTTAGACAGTTTGCCAGCTTTTAGGACTCCGGATGAATTTGATAGGAAAACAGGTAAATCAAATTCATTTAGACGGCGCCCGCGCCCCTCAAAAAAGGAAATGGAAAAAATTATATCAGCAACAGCTCATACCAATTCAAAGGGATGAATTAACTCTAACATTGCAAATTAAATTCCTCAGCTGCTACTATTCCATAAGCATTGTGATTAAAATAAATTTTATATGTAAATTTTACATTTAATAAAATTTTGTATATTTAGCTGCTATATTGGTAATTAAACATGTTTAAGTTTGTGTAATTCTTAATTCATAATGAAGAAAGAGCATTTAAGTTTGATAGATTTTCGCTTCCTACAATTTAGGGAAGGAGATCGCCGCGCTTTCGAATATTATTTTAAAGAATATTACAATAGTATTGTTGGGTTTGGTATTCAGTTTATAGGGGATAAGGACAAAGCAAGAAGCGTAGCCCAAGAAGCATTTATCAAGCTATGGGAGAACCGGGAAAAAGTGCAAAAAATTAATGGAATCCCATCCTTTTTGTACCAGTCTGTAAAAACGGATTGTTTAAACCTAATTAGGCACCATAAGGTTGTACGGAAGTACAATTCCCGGCAATTGCAGGAAAGGGAGAGCAACTTGCATACTGAAATTTTGAACTCCTTGAATTTTGATTCCGTTACTTTTTCGGAATTGGAAAATCTTATTGAAAAGTCAATAGAGGAATTACCGGACAAATGCAAGCAGGTATTTTTAAAAAAGCGATTTGAAAATAAGAAGAATAAAGAGATTGCTGAAGAATTGGGTATTACTATCAAAGCGGTTGAAGCCAACATAACACGGGCTACTAAATTCCTCAAATTGAGAATTGCAAACTACGTAATCATTATATTTTTTTATGCTTTTTTGCATTTTTGATAAAAATAATCAAAAATCAATGTAGGGTAAAGTACTTCTAAGGTGTACTTAATTGGAACACAAAATTCCAGTTAATGGATTATGATTTAATTTCTAAGTATCTTTCAGGTAATGCCACAGAAGAGGAAGTCTCATTGATCTTTCAATGGATAGACGATTCCCCCGCAAATAAAAAAGCATTTATACAATTCAAAAAAACCTGGGCTTTTAGGGCAAAGAGCGATGAAGATTGCGAAATAGCTTGGCAGGAATTGGAGTCAAAACTGGTCAACAATAAACCGAAATCTAGATTTTCAGGATTCATAAAGTATGCCGCAATATTAGTTCTTCTTGTGGGCATAGGGTCTTATCTTAACCAACAAAAATCAGATTCCGAGCTACCAGTCATTGATAAGAACACCATTACCTTGGATTTGGGCAACGGAAATATTCAGGTTATAACCGAGAAAGAGGAAAGTGCAATACTTGACAAGAACGGAAAGGTGGTTGGAAAACAGCAAGGAAGAGTTTTATCCTATAAAGACGTTGCCAATGAGGTTGTTTCTACAGCACCTATTTATAATGAGTTGACCATACCTTACGGAAAAACCTTTAAGTTGATTCTGTCCGATGGCACAACAGTTCACGTCAATGCCGGTAGTTCCATAAAATATCCTGTAAAATTTATTGAAGGTACAAAAAGGGAAGTATTCCTTGATGGGGAAGCCTTTTTTGATGTCACCAAAGATGCAAACCATCCTTTTGTAGTAAATGTAAATGATTTAAATGTTAGGGTTTTGGGGACAAAATTCAATGTTTCTTCGTATCCAGAAGAGGAAAATGTCAACACCGTACTTGTTGAGGGATCTGTGGCACTGCATTCGGAGGACAGCGAGTTTACTTCTGCAAATACAATTGTATTGGAGCCTGGATATAAAGGGGAATGGAATCTAAAATCAAAAGCAACCTCCATATCACAGGTGGATACAAAAATGTACACAAGCTGGGTGGAAGGAAGAATGGTCTTTAGAAATACCCCATTCAAAATCATCAGAAAAAAACTGGAAAGGCACTATAATGTCTCCATTAGAAACAATAATCAAATTTTGGAGGAGAGGACCTATAATGCGGTTTTCGATGTTGAAAGTATTGAGCAGGTGTTGCGAACTTTAAATGAGATTTATTCTATTGAGTACATCATTGATCAAAATAAAATAGTAATTAATTAATCTTAAAATAATTATATATGAAGTGAATTTCTAGAGGCTAGGACACAATCTACTTAATAAAAAAACCAGAAAATGCTTGCGACATTTTCTGGCAGATTAAAGTGATTAAAATTTTTTATTAACCACCAAACGTATTACTAAATTATGAAAAAATTTAACAAACCGCGGAATCGTAATGGTTGTCCATGGCGATTCGATTTAAAAATGAAATTAACAACCCTATTTTTATTAGTTGCACTTTTTCAAGTTAATGCAAGTACTTATTCCCAAAACACGAAAATAGACTTGAATCTTAATAATGTCAAAGTGTTTGATGTTCTTAATGAAATTGAATCCCAGACGGAATTTAAGTTCTTTGTGGACACCAAAGAAGTGGATTTGGAAAGAATGGTTTCCATAAAAGTAAAAAGGGAAACTATTTCCAAGATATTGGAGAAAGTGTTTAAAGGAACCAATATTGTTTATAAGGTTTTGGACAAACAAATAGCGTTAAAACCTGGTGTCAAAGAAGAAAAAAGTGACCAAAGTAGCGCGCAGGAAATGGGATTGCAACAACCTTCCATTTCAGGTACAGTTGTGGACGATACCGGGACGCCCTTACCGGGTGCCAATATTATAGAAAAGGGAACCACGAATGGGGTAACAGCCGATTTTGACGGTAATTTTTCTATGGAAGTAGCAGATGTCAACGCCATTCTGGTAGTTTCCTATATTGGATTTTCCACTTTGGAAGTGCCTATTGATGGAAAAACGAATCTTAGCATTATACTGCAGGAAAGTGCGGCCGGATTGGATGAAGTGGTAGTAGTAGGTTATGGAACCCAGAAGAAAATCAATGTAATTGGCTCCATATCACAAGTATCCTCCAAGGATATAGAAAATAGGCCTGTAACACAGGCATCCCAAGCAATAACGGGACAGATGCCCGGGGTTACGGTAATACAAAGATCGGGAAGACCCGGACAAAGCGGAGGGAATATTAGTGTTAGGGGAGTTGGTTCCTTTGGAGCTACCCCAAATGCCCTTGTTTTGATCGACGGTATAGCAGGAACCTTGAATGATATTAACCCAGACGATATAGCTTCGATCTCCGTACTTAAAGACGCTTCTTCAGCTGCAATCTATGGAGCCAGGTCGGCCAATGGAGTAATATTGATTACGACAAAAAGTGGAAGTAATAAAAAGTTCTCTGTTAGCTATAATAGTTATGTTGGTGTTAATGAGGCCACAGAACTTCCTGAATTCGCAAACTCTTGGGAGTATGCGGAAATGTACAATATAGCTTCGGGGAGCACTAGTTTTAGTGCTGATGACATTGACAAATACAGGGCGCAAAGCGACCCCGACAATTATCCAAATACCAGATTCTTGGAAGATCTGTTTTCTAGAAATGGAATCCAGACATCACATACACTTACTGTAAATGGGGGTGATGAAAACAACAAGTATTATGTATCTGCAGGTATTTTGGACCAGCAGGGGATTGTACCCAAAAATAGCTTTAACCGCTATAACTTTCGTATGAACCTCAATAATAAGTTAGGTGAAAAATTTGAATTGAACTCTAGGTTTTTTGGAGCATTGGAAGAACGAAAAGAACCTCAGGCCACTGCAAATAAAGGCGGAGGATTTTTGGACCAACTTGTTCAAAATGCAGTACGCTATCCAGCAACTTTTTTAGGTCGTGATTCCCAGGGCAATTATGGAATAGGACCGGAAAGTGGTGGAACACCCGTGGCGTGGTTAGATTCCAAGTCCTATTTGACCAATCCTACAACAAGGGTAGGGGTAAATGTGAAATTGGACTGGAAGCCGAATGATGATCTAGTTTTTTCCGCTATAGGAGGTTATAACTTTTCGCTTTATGAGGAGCGCTCCTATCTGGCGTCCCAAAGACTTAATGAGGATGTATTTTTAGGGCAATCTTATCTAAATCAACAGAGCAACAAAACTATTTTTAAGACCATGCAGTTTACTGGGGAGTATTCCAAAGAGTTTGGGTCGCACGATTTTAGCTTATTGGCGGGATATTCCTTTGAAAATGAAGAGCTATCCCTTTTCAATGGCTACCGTCAAGATTTTGCGAGTAATGATTATACAGTTTTGGATCTTGGTAGTGCTGAAAATCAGCAATCTGGGGGTTATGATGAAGAATGGGCTTTGCAATCCTTCTTTTCACGCCTAAAATACAGCATCAACGAAAGGTATCTTTTTGAGGCCACTATGCGGTACGATGGTTCTTCTCGTTTTCCTGAAAATAATAAGTACGCCTTTTTCCCATCTGCAGCTGTGGGATGGCGTGTTTCCCAAGAATCATTTATGGAAGAGGTATCCTGGATATCCAACCTAAAACTGAAAGCTTCATGGGGTATTTTAGGAAACCAAAATATTGGTAATTACCCTTATCAAACGGTTTTGGCTTCCGGAAGGGACTATTCCTTGGGGGGCGGACTGGCAACTGGAGCAGCATACGCCAATTATAAGGATGCCAATATTAAATGGGAATCTACGGAAACAACCGATATAGGAATAGAAACTGGTTTATTTGATGGAAAACTTTCCTTTAACGTCACTTATTTTAATAGAAATACGACTGACGTGTTGTTTAAGCCATCTGCAAGTGTTTCCTCTGTCTTAGGTGTAGGTATTAGTGAGACCAATACCGGTGAGGTAAAGAATACAGGATGGGAATTTGACCTAGGCCATCGTGGAAAAGCTGGAGATTTTGGATATTCCGTCAACGCTAATTTTTCAATCATCAATAATGAGGTTATTACCTTGGGACTTGGTAATGTGGAGCAGCCCAATGGGTTTGTAGGAAATGGTTCCGACTTGTTTATAGGCTATCCCATGCAAATGTACTACGGCTATAAGGCCGATGGTGTGTTTTTAAATGATGGTGAGGTAGGTAGCTGGCCAGATATGACCGCAGTGAATCCTACTGCACAGGCCGGGGATTTTAGATATAAGGATATTAGTGGCCCGGACGGTGTTCCGGATGGTAAGGTAGATCCTACTTATGACCGGACCTATTTGGGAAGCCGGATACCAAAATATACTTTTGGCGCCAATCTAGGTTTTAACTATAAAAACTTCGACCTATCAGTTTTATTACAAGGAACCGCAGAGGTAAAGGGCCAATTGGATGGTTATGCCGGTTATGCCTTCTTTAATCTAGGGAATATTCAGCGATGGCAAATGGACGGTAGGTTCGACCCCAACAACCCTGTTCGTAATCCAGAGTATCCAAGATTGGAAGTATTGACCAACAGCGGTTCGGCCAATACGGAAACATCAGACTTTTGGGTCATCAACTCTGGGTATGTACGTATAAAGAATATTCAGCTTGGATATAATTTTCCTGACAAGGTCAATGAAATTCTAGGGATAGATAATTTAAGATGTTATTTGGGGGCAGAGAATTTACATTCTTTTAATTCCTATAGAAAGGGATGGGACCCAGAAATAATCGGAGGCGGAGCATATTATCCCATATTAACTACCTACACTTTTGGTATAAACCTAAAATTTTAAGATCATGATTAAAATATATAACAAACATTCATCTAAATCAAGGGTCCTGGGGTTACTTCTTCTAGGAATCGTCACCTTGGGAACAGTAGTTTCCTGCGATAAGGAATTGGAGCAATTTCCCAGTAACGCCTTTGCCGCTGATAATTTTTGGACTTCGGAGTCCAATGCCAACATAGCTCTAACAGGGGCCTATAGAGGGGCCGTGGAATATGGAACACAAGTGGTGCCTTCGGATTGGTGGACCTATTGTGGCATTGTGTTTATGGAATTTGCTACTGACAATGCTTATGATAGAAGAGGTGATAATTCCACCCAGAACCGATTGACAAATGGTACTTTATTGCCAAATAACAACGTTGTTAATGGATATTGGCAAGGGTCTTATAAGCGTATAGCCATATGCAATGATTTCCTGGAAAATATTGAAACAGTAGATATGGAACAGGCAAAAATTGATAGAATGAAAGCCGAAGTACAGTTTCTAAGGGCTACGCAATATTTTTATCTATCTCAATTTTGGGGAAGTGCTCCTTTAGTTACGGCAACTTTAACTCCTGATGAGGCCAATAATGTGGATAAGGCCTCTAAAACGGAATTGGTGACTTTTGTAGAGAATGAGCTTAAGGCCGCCGTCGCCGAACTTCCGGCTTTCGGCGAGTTGAAAGCAGGAGAGGCTGGTAGGGCCAGTAAACAAGCCGCATTGGCTTTTTTAGGGAGATTGTATCTTGGGGAGAAAAAATTTCCAGAAGCTTCCGTAGTGTACAAGCAAATCATTGATATGGGCGATAATATTATTGATCCAGATTATAGTTCGCTTTTTATTCCCTCTAATGAGAATAGCAGTGAAAATATTTTTAGTGCCCAATATTTTGGTGGTCAGGCAGGTAATTCCTTACCCCAGCACGCCTATCCGGCGGTTGCTTCGGGCTGGCATATTGTAAACCCTTTGGGTAGTCTTGCCGATGCCTATGGTTTTGATGACGGTACTCCCTTGTCCTATGATGACCCCAAGTTTGACTATGATGATATGGGGGCAAATAGGGATCCCAGGTTTAGGTATAATTTTATTTGGGATGGTGCTACGTTTGCAGGCAGGGTTTATGATTGTAATCCAGATTCAACAGGATCGGTAGATCAATTGACCTACTCCAAACAGGCTACCCGAACAGGTTATGGTTTAAGAAAATTCTTTGACGAGTCGTTCAGCGGTAACTTAAGGTCCGATTATGGTGGCAATATTCCTATCATCAGGTATGCCGAAGTATTATTGAGTTATTTGGAAGCCGAACTCGAAGCGGGCAATGCCATTACCCAACAATTGTTGGACGAAACAATCAATGCTGTTAGGGGAAGGGCTTCTGTGGGGTTGCCTCCTTTAACGGAAACCAATGCCGCTGCTCTAAGGCCTATTTTAAGAAATGAAAGAAGGATAGAGTTGGCCTTGGAAGGTCAAAGATTATGGGATATCTTTAGATGGGGAATAGGTGACGAGGTGTTGGTAGGTGATTTATGGGGTGCCCCTTTCCCAAATTCAACCCTTTACCCAACAACTTCCAAGAAAATAGACCCACAGTCTAGATGGTACGTTACCAGCAAAAATTTTCGTGAGGGAGTGGATGATGTATGGCCAATTCCAGAATCGGAGGTCAACGTAAATCCCAAATTAGGAAATTAATCCTATTACATAAATGGTTTTAAAGAGAAGAAATTTTATTCAAAAAGTAGGGTTGGCAATTCCAATAATTGCCAACCCATTCTCCAATATTTTCGCCCAGAGTGGAGTGTTGGATAATACACTAAACAGTAGTTCGGGAAAATCCATTGCCTTTAGTTTTGAAAATTTAAATGACAGAGTCTGGATCGGTAAAGATTTCTGGAGTATTCCCATGGAGGACTGGGAAATTGAAAATAAAAGGCTGGAGTTTAAAGGGACTATGCGGAATACCCGCTTACATCTACTTACCTATGTCCTTAAAAAGGACAAGGGAGATTTTCGCATCAAAAGTAGAATAGGGCTTTTAAAAAATAATAAAGATAAAGGGAGTGTCGGTTTTTCTATCGGAATAAGGGATACTACCGATCCCAATAGTGTAAAAGCGGCCTGTTATTTTGGTGATGGATTGTTTACAGGTATTTCTTTGGACGGCAAATTATTTGTGGCCAACAAAGAAGTAAAGCTTCCGGAAAATTTTGATTATAGCGATTTTACTTTGGAATTGGGGGTGTCCCCAAAAAATGGAGATTACGAATGTAACTTGGTCGCTGTGGATAAGGATGATCGTAAATCGGAATTGGCATATCGTCATTTTGGAGAGATCGAAGGCCTGGTGGCCTTGGAGCAGAACTACCATGAGAAGGAGGGGAGTACCTTTTGGACCCGGTCAATTGCCCTTGATGGCACAAAGGTTGAATATGTTCCCGATAACAGTTTTGGGCCTATTCTTTGGGCCATGTACACGCTTTCAAAGGGAAAACTTAAATTAACGGCACAACTACCTCCTGTAAGCAAAAGTGATTCACAAAAGGTGGAGCTTCAATTCTTTAAGAAAGGTAAATGGGCCCAAGAAGATAAAGTCGAAATTGACCCTATATCCTACTGTGCAATTTTTTCAATGGATAATTGGGATTCAGCCCAAGATACTCCTTATCGTTTGGTCTATTCCATAGACAAGGAAAAGCATTATTATAAAGGAACTATAAGACAGGAACCAAATGACCGGCCACTGCGATTTGGGGGGTTAACCTGTCAGGAATGGGCAGGATATCCTTATCGTCCCTTGGTGGAGAACCTTGAAAAATCCAACCCAGATATGCTATATTTTTCTGGTGATCAGTTGTACGAAGGAAATGGAGGATATCCTATTAAAAGACAGCCTGAAGATAGTGCCATACTTAATTATTTAGGAAAATGGTATATGTTCGGTTGGGCATTTGGCAATATAATGCGGGACCGGCCTACGATTTGCACGCCCGATGACCACGATGTTTATCAAGGTAATCTTTGGGGAGAAGGGGGTGAAGGTATTTCTTTTGAAGCATGGGAAAAAGTAAGGGATGCCCACGGTGGACTTGTACAGACTCCTAAAATGGTAAATGTAGTATACCGCACACAATGCGGTCATTTGCCGGATGCCTATGATTCATTACCCTTGCCTTCGGGGATAACCAATTGGTATACCCAAATGATCTATGGCAAAGTTAGTTTCGCAATTGTAAGTGACAGATTGTTTAAGTCTGGCCCGGAAATGCTCAGGAGTGGAGAAGGTAGGATCGATCATCTTACTGCACCAGCCAAACCGGAAGAACTTGATTCCAATGATCTTACCTTTTTCGGTAACCGACAAATGGAATTTTTAAATGGGTGGATCGCTGATTGGCAAGGATCGGAAATGAAAGTTTTGCTCAGTCAGACCCTGTTTTCCAACGTAGGTACCCATCACGGCCCTAAAAAAGAGTTTTTATTTGGAGATTTGGATTCCGGAGGTTGGCCAAAATCAAAACGGGACGAGGTAATACGAACCATTAGAAAAGCTTCTGTTTTTCATATCAACGGAGATCAACATTTACCCTTTATGGTACAATATAGCGTAGATGAAGTACGGGATGGCGGCTGGACCTTTTGTACCCCGGCCATTTCAACGGGCTATCCAAGATGGGGACAACCGGATTCTGTCAATGTTCCTTTTACGGATAGACCAGAACATGGGCTACCCAATACGGGTAGTTATCGAGATGGATTTGGGAACACTAATTATATTTATGCCGTTGGTAATCCGACCGATGATTTTGACCTGGAGAAAAATAGATATATAAAAGCACAGAAAAAGGCATCTGGTTATGGGATTGTTACTTTTGATACCGGAGCTAGGACTATAAAAATGGAAGCAATTCGGTTTTTGGCAAACCTTGATGTGGATTCCGAAGAAAATACTTACCCGGGTTGGCCATTGACCATTGACCAAGATGACAACGATGGCAGAAGGGCCTTGGGCTATCTGCCTAGATTACAGCTTAAGGAATCTAACCAAGTTGTTAAGATTATTAATGAAGAGACCAATGAAATGGTGAAATCGTTGAGGGTCAAAGGAAAGGAATTTGTTCCTGCCGTGTTTTCCTTGGCTAAATACACCTTGATCATTGGAGAAGGAAAAGATGGGAAAGTTTTCAAATCTGTTGAAATAAGTACGAACCCAAAGGAGGTTTTGGAGGCCTAGGCCAATAAAATAAAATATGTGGAAAGGTGCCAATCAATAATATATGGGTTGTACCTTATTAGCCTCTAAAATCGAAATCATTATAATTAACTAAATAGAAAATGAAAATTATTAAAAGGAATTTATTCCAGACCGCTTTAATCGTGTTGCTTTTGGTGGGATGTAAATCCAAGGAAGAGAAGGTTGTCGCTACAGCTGAAACTACGCAAAAGCCCAATATTGTATTTATTTATATGGATGATTTGGGCTATGGTGATATGAGCGCCTATGGTGCAACGGAAATCAGCACTCCCAATATGGATGCATTGGCAACGGGCGGTGTACAGTTTACAAATGGTTATGCCTCGTCTGCGACGTGTACTCCCAGTAGATATGCCATATTAACGGGAAGGTATCCCTGGCGTAACAAAGATGCCAAAATATTACCGGGAACTGCCCCCTTGATAATTGATACGGCTCAAATGACCGTGCCCAGAATGTTGCAAGGGGAAGGTTATGCCACCGGTATTGTGGGTAAATGGCATTTGGGACTTGGAAGCGGAAATGTGAACTGGAATGTAAGGGTGTCACCTGGCCCCAATGAAGTTGGTTTTGATTATTCCTATATTCTTGCGGCAACCCAGGATAGGGTACCAACAGTATATATTGCCAACGGTCACGTAGACGGATTGGATCTCAATGATCCCATTGAAGTGAGCTATGATAAAAATTTTGAAGGTGAACCCACAGGGTTGGACAATCCTGAACTAACTACTATAAAATGGCATCACGGTCATAACAACAGTATAGTGAATGGAGTTCCTAGAATTGGCTTTATGAAAGGTGGGGAGTCCGCCAAATGGAGCGATGTTGATATGGCGGACCATTTTCTGACCAAAGCCCAACAGTATGTAAAAGACCACAAAAACAAACCTTTCTTTTTGTATTATGCCTTGCAACAGCCACATGTGCCACGTACACCGCACCCTCGTTTTGCCGGAAAATCCGGAATGGGTCCAAGGGGTGATGTTATTTTGGAGGCCGATTGGATGATAGGGGAGTTTATAAAAACCTTGGAGAATGAGGGAATTCTTGAGAATACATTGATCGTCTTCTCCAGCGATAACGGCCCAGTGGTCAATGATGGCTATTATGACGACGCAGTAGAGAAATTGGGCAATCATACCCCAGCAGGAATTTTAAGGGGAGGTAAATATAGTTTGTTCGATGCGGGTACAAGGGTTCCGTTTATCACCTATTGGAAAGGTAAAATAGCACCAGGTAAATCTGATGCCTTGGTATGCCAGTTAGACTTGTTCACCTCTATTGCCGCCCTGGTCGGAAGTGATGAGAAAGGTGAGGATAGTGAGAATCTTTTGGATGCATTTATGGGTAAATCCAAGGACGGAAGGGAAGAGTTGGTGTTGGAAGCAACCTCAAGAACAGCCTTTAGAAAAGGGAATTGGGCTATGATTCCCCCTTATAAAGGACCTGCATTAATTAAGTCGGTCAATATAGAAATTGGAAATTCAGAAGAGTATCAGCTCTATGATTTGGAAAAAGACCCAAGTCAAAAGGAGAACTTGGCAAAATCCAATCCTGAAAAACTTCAGGAATTGGTTGCGGATTTTGAAAAAATTAGAGGTATTTCAAAGGAGGGTATTCAGGACTTGGAGTTAAAATAAGGTATGTAAATTACCCATAGCCAGAAAGAATGAATTGAATCTTGATCTATGAAAAAATCTACCTTTTGTGCCTTGTTGGTTGGAATCTTGTTCCTGACCCCAGTAGCGAACGCCCAAAAAAGTACGGAAAGGCCCAATATCCTATTTTGCATTGCAGATGATGCATCCATGAAGAGTTTTGGAGCCTATGGCGATACTTTTGTCAATACGCCTTCTATCGATAGCCTGGCCAAAGAAGGGGTAGTTTTTAACAATGCGTATAACGGAAATCCAAAATGTTCCCCGGCTCGGGCCTGTATTCTTACAGGAAAATACAGTTGGCAGCTCAAGGAGGCGGCGGATCACAATGGTCGGTTTCCTTCCGAGTTTGAGACGTATCCGCAATTATTGGAAAAGGAGGGATATAATGTAGGTTTTACAGGTAAAGGCTGGGGGCCCGGTGTATATGATACTACTGATAATCCAGCCGGACCGGAATACAACAGTATAAAAATAACACCCCCGTATGAGAATATAAGTAATATAGATTATGCCGCCAACTTTGGTGCATTTTTGAACCTAAAGGGAGAGGAAAAACCTTTCTGTTTTTGGTTGGGGGCCAAGGAGCCTCATAGGGCCTATGAACTGGATTCTTGGAAAAAGGCAGGGCGTGAATTGAAAGAAGCGGTTGTCCCCCCCTTTTATCCTGATAACGACATTGTTCGTGGAGACCTGCTGGATTATGCCAATGAGGTGGAATGGTTTGATACCCAAGTAGGTAGGGCCATACAAATATTGAGGGAAAGAGGTTTGTTGGAAAATACTTTGATAGTGATTACCTCTGATCATGGGATGCCATTCCCTAGGGTAAAAGGGCAAATTTATGAAGAGGGCTTTCACATACCATTGATCGTTTATTGGAAGGGTAAAATCTACCCTGGTCGTACTGTGAACGATTTTGTAAGTTTTTCCGATTTGGCACCAACATTTATGGAAGTAGTGGGGGCTAAACCACATCGGCAAATGACTGGAGGAAGTCTTATAAAACAGTTGGTCTCTTCAAAATCTGGACAAATAGACCCTTCACGTGATCATGTATTATTGGGCAAGGAACGTCATGATGTTGGTCGTTCAGATCAAGACGGGACAGATTTGGCCTATCCGGTCCGCGCCATTCGGAATGATTCGTTACTCTACGTCCATAACATAAAACCAGAAAGATGGCCTGTTGGAAATCCCGAATACGGGTTTTTAAACTGCGATGGATCCCCAACCAAAACTTACCTTATGGATTTAAAACCTGGGGATAAGGAATACTTCTTTTTTGAGATGAATTTTGATAAAAGGCCAGAACATGAGCTGTATAACATTCAGGAAGATCCACATTGTATCAATAATTTAGCCGATCTTCCCGAATATGCTGTGCAAATAAAAAAACTTCGCATTCAAATGGAAACAGAGCTTATAGCTCAGGGAGACCCTCGAACCTTAGGTAATGGCGATATTTTTGATAACTATATATACTACGGTAAGCGTTTGGATTACAATACAGGGGAGCGTATATCTCCTTTGAAATATGTGAAACAGGGTGAATAATTTAGCACGTTAAAAGATATTGTTATGTCCCTATTTACACCAATGCTGCTGGTACTCCCTGAATTAGGTCAGAACCAATAATTGCATAAACCCAATGTGGTTTTGATTTACATATGGATAGGGAGCCAAAGAAATTATGACTCTTGTTTATTCTATTTAAAACGATAAAATATGAAATATAAGTTAATTATTATTTCCGCTTATTTTGGTTTAATGTTTACAGGCTGTAGTGAAAAAAAGGAATCAGAGATAGCCGCACCAAAGCAAGTAGAGAGGCCCAACATAATACTCTTTGTAGCCGATGACCATGGAACCGATGCCCTCGGGGCCTACGGGAATAGGGTGATAAAAACCCCGAATCTGGATAAATTGGCCTCTGAAGGTGTGCGTTTCAATAACGCCTATTGTACCACTGCCAGTTGTGCTGCCAGTAGATCGGTAATTCTTACCGGACTCTATGGCCATGCCACCGGTTCTTATGGTCATGTACACGACTATCATCACTTTAGCACCTATGACATCGTAAAATCCCTGCCGGTGCTGCTTGAAAAAGAAGGATATGCCACGGCCAGAATCGGTAAATATCACGTGGCTCCGGAATCCGTGTACCATTTTGAACAAGAGTTGAAGGCCGACCCTAGAAGTACCGTGGCCATGGCAGAAGAATGCAAAGATATTTTGACATCCGAAAAGCCATTTTTTTTGTATTTCTGTACGGATGATCCGCATAGGGCAAATTCTACAGATCCCGAACAATGGGATGCACCAAACAGTTTTGGGAACAAGTTGGAAGGCTATCCAGGGGTAGAAACTATTGTTTACGATCCGGCTGAGGTCGTGGTGCCGGATTTTTTACCGGACACGAATGAAAGTAGGGAAGAAATTGCCCAGTACTATCAAAGTGTTTCCAGAATAGATCAGGGTTTTGGCAGGTTGATGCAGTTGCTTAAGGAGTCGGGGAAGGCGGACAACACTATTGTTATTTATATATCCGACAACGGCATGGCTTTTCCGGGAGCAAAGACCACCCTATATGAGCCAGGGATGAAACTGCCCTGTATTATTAAAGACCCTTTCTCCAAGTTGAAGAATACTGTTTCGGATGCTATGATTTCTTGGGTAGACCTTACGCCTACCATCTTGGACATGGCGCAGGTGGAAACAAAAGGATATTCGTTTCATGGGCGTTCTTTTAAAGATGTGTTGAATGTAAATGAACCTGAAGGCTGGGATCAAATATATGCATCCCATACATTTCATGAAATCACCATGTATTACCCCATGCGTGTGGTGAGCGACAAAAATTACAAGCTCATAAGAAACATTGCATGGAGATCGGAATATCCGTTTGCTTCGGATCTATGGGCCGCATCAACCTGGCAGGAGGTGCATAGAAGTCAAAAGGAGTTTTACGGAAAAAGAAAGGTACAAGATTACCTATTTCGGCCTGAATTTGAATTATTCGATTTGGTAAAAGACCCCAATGAAATCGTAAACCTGGCCAACGACCCTGACTATAAGGAAGTAATGGATAAAATGATCAAAAAAATGAAAGCCTTTCAAATTGAAACCCGTGATCCCTGGCTGATTACATGGGATCACGATGACTCTCTTCAGGGAACAGGAGTAAATTTATAGATTAACTATAAGTTCAAGTCCCAATTAATAACTATAAGCCTCTCACATGTAGTCTTAATCTTTTTCTAGAAGTGCACTGGTAAAGGCTTATGACTATTTAACCTGGGCAAGAAGGCAATAATTGGATTGTTGGTTAAGCCTTAGGGAAGATTTCTGATCGTGCATTATAAAAGAAACAGAAAGTAAGGAGAAACAAAGGTTTTAAAATAAGGAAATGAGAAAATATCAATTAGCCAAAGTAGAGTCTAAGAGTTTAAAAATTGTGATACTTCTTGTCATTTTCCTTTTGTGTGGGTCTGGTTTTTCACAATCGGAGGGGCTACTTTCGGAAAATGTGGTGTTCACATCTGAAATAGCCGAAGACGCTACCCCAGCTGTTTTGGCCAGGATTCATCAGGCCAGGGAATATCCCATCTCTGAAATTAAATTTGAAAAGGGAACCTACCATTTCTATCCGGATAAGGCCTTCGAAAAATTCACACGCATTTCCAATCATGACGATGTGTTGGCGAAGACTGCCATGCCTATATTTGGGATGCAGGACTTGACTATTAATGGCCAAGGTTCTACTTTTATTTTTCACGGGAGAATGATTCCTTTTCTAATTGAGGATTCAAAAAATATTACCATTACGAATGTTACTGTCGACTGGGCAGTGCCTTTCCATAGTGAGGGGCTAATAGTGGCCAATGACGGGATGAACAATTCTTTTGACATGGAGCTTTCAGAGGAGTATCCCTATGAGATTAGAAATGGACAATTAATTTTTGTCAAGGAGTATTATGAGCATAACTTGGGACAGTCCATTCTTTTTGACCCCACTCGGAATGCCATCGCCTTTAATACGGAAGTTTATACGCCAATAACCGCCACACGTAACTCTACTGTTCAGCACAATCTTGATAAAATAAAATATAAGTATAAGACCGACCCACGTTCCAAGGTGGAGAAAGTACGTGGAAAGGAGGATAATTTAAGGGTAGAGGAAGTTAAGCCGGGTACGGTCCGTATTTTTAATCACAAACAGAAATTGCCCCCCGTGGGAATGGTTTTGGTCTGCAAGGGCGATCAGAGTCTGAATCGCCTGGCACCTGCCTTTCGGATTACAGGAACAGAAGGCTTTAATGCAAAAAATGTGAATGTCCACCACGCAGGAGGAATGGGGTTGATTGCAGAGAATTCATCGGACCTAATTTTGGACAGCTTTAATGTTACCCCTTCCCAGGGAAGAATGGTCTCTACCACAGCGGATGCCACACATTTTGTTGGTTGTAGGGGCAAAGTGGTACTAAAAAATTGCACGTTTAATAATCAGTTGGACGATGCAACAAATGTTCATGGTACCTATCAGGAAGTGATAGACATTATAGGCAAAAAACGCATCGGTGTCCGTATGGGACATGCACGGCAACAAGGGTTTACTATTGGGCGCACCAACGATACTATTGGACTGGTGAGATTGGAGACTTCCTTTTTTCCGTATGACTATCTCACTCTGAAAAGTAATGAGTATTTAAACGGTAGGTATCAGATTCTAACCTTTAATGAAGACCTGCCAGCGGGGCTAAAGGTTGGCGATTTAATTGAAAATGTAGAGGGCTATCCAGAACTATTGGTGCAAAATTGTAATATTAGCAGTAACCGGGCTAGAGGACTTCTTATTTCCAATCCAAAGAAAACGATTATCGAGAACAATTTTTTCAGTACCGAAATGGAAGCTATATTGATACCTGTCGAAAGTAGTCATTGGTTTGAATCAGGGAATGCTGCCAACCTTATTATTAGGAACAATACTTTTCAGGACAATCAGCATAGTGGATTTAATAGAGGTGTGATTCGATTTGTTACGGACGATGAAAATCACAATATTGCCTTTAGAAATATTGAAATAACTAATAACCAGTTTCATCAATTCGACAATCTTGTTTTGGAGATTTCAAATGTTGATGGATTATTGTTTCAAGGGAATACGATAACCAATTCTGGCAGCTTCCCCATACTGTACCCCGATAATCCCGCCATTACGGTAAAAGCATCAAAAAATATCGTGTTCAAGAAAAACAAATATATGGGCAAGGCAAAACAAATACTATTGAAAGACGAATTGCTTCCCAACCTTAAATTTAAATAATCACCAAATATTAGAAAGTCAATGTCATACCTAAAAATAAGAAATCGCTACTCGTTACCAATTGTTGTTTTAATGATAATGGGATTGGGCGGGAAAATAGCTTATGCCCAAGAGGCAGGGACTATGGCCAATGATCAAAAACCAAACATTATATTTATCCTAACCGATGATTTGGGATATGGCGATGTAGGGGTATTTTTTCAAAATCAAAGACAGCAGATCAACGACCGCAGTGAACCTTGGGTCTTGACGCCCAATTTGGACAAAATGGCTTCTGATGGGGCATTAATGCCCCATCACTATGCCGCTGCACCGGTTTGTGCCCCTTCTAGGGCTTCCCTGTTGTCCGGTTTAAGTCAAGGGCACGCCAATGTAAGGAATAATCAGTTCGACAAAGCATTGGCGGATAACCACACCATGGGTAACGTACTTCAGAAGTTGGGTTATACCGCTGCTGCAATCGGAAAATGGGGTTTAATGGGTTCCAATAAATGGTCTGAAGATGGGGATAGTTGGCCTGCACATCCCTTAAACCGTGGGTTCGACTACTATTACGGCTATATGCGGCACAGGGACGGGCATGAGCATTATCCCAAGGAAGGTCTTTATAGGGGAGCAAAGGAAGTCTATGAAAATAAAACAGAGGTGAGTAAGGATCTTGACAAATGTTATACCGGGGACCTTTGGACGGCAGTAGCCAAAAAATGGATTGTAGAACAAACAAAAGGTAAAGGGGGAAAACAGCCCTTCTTTATGTATTTGGCCTTTGATACCCCACATGCCGTTTTGGAGCTGCCCACCCAGGCCTATCCCGAGGGGGGAGGTTTAAATGGTGGGCTGCAATGGACAGGGAAACCTGGTCAAATGATAAACACCGCTACCGGATCCATAGATTCCTGGATACATCCAGACTATAGCAATGTAACTTTTGATCATGATAACAATGAAGCTACACCAGAGGTGGCCTGGCCCAATGTTTATAAGCGATATGCCACGACTACTCGGAGAATCGATGATCAGGTAGGTGATATTTTAAAGCTATTATCCGATCTAAATATCGATCAAAACACCTTGGTGGTATTTAGTTCCGACAATGGGCCCTCTATTGAATCCTATCTGGACAATGAGCCCTATGAGGCCAACTTCTTTAATAGTTTTGGTCCGTTTGATGGAATTAAAAGGGATGTCCTGGAAGGGGGAGAGCGGTTGCCTACTATTGCCAAATGGCCGGCACGAATTAAGGCTGGACATGTGGTTAAATCGCCTTCAATATCCTATGACTGGTTGCCGACCTTTACTGATGCCGCTGGTAGTCCGGCACCCGTAAACACTGACGGAGTTTCCTTGTTACCGTCCTTGACTGGACTAGGGGACCAACAACAGAGTCTTATCTACGTGGAATATTCCCAAGGTCAGCCCACGCCAAATTATGACGAATTTTCACCGAATAATCGCGGTAAACTGAGGAAGGAAATGCAGATGATGCGGATCGGGGACCTGGTCGGACTCCGTTATGATATTAAAAATGCCAATGATGATTTTGAAATATACAATGTTATTAGCGATACCCAACAGGCTAATAATTTAGCGGGTAATGGGTATATGAAGGAGTTGCAGCAAACTTTTAAAGAAAGAGTACTGCAGGTACGTATGCCTGATGCCACTTCACAAAGACCATATGATAATGCGGCCATTGCTGCAAGTTCTGTGGAAGGGCTGACCAACGGACTTAGTTGGAAAGCTTACCAAAATTCGGCTCCTTGGTTGCCTCAAACAAATTCATTGCCGGCAACTTCAATGGGCAAGGTTGCATCCCTTGATCAAGTAGGAATAAAGTTGAACAAAGGGGAGTTGTTACTTTTTGAGGGATATATTAATATACCCGTGGATGGGAAATATACTTTCTCTATGAAGTCCGAAACTAAATGCTTTTTAAAAATTCATGGGGCAAGTGTTATTGATGCCGATTATGGATATGAAGCTGGTGCATCAAGAGAAGGGAGCATTACCCTTAAAGCAGGTTATCACCCCATTAAGATTTACTGCAGTAGAAACCCTAATAGCGCCAACACTCCGGAATTAAGCTGGGAAGGTCCATCCTTTTCGAGAACCAAAGTTCCCGAAAAGGCTTTCTTTACCAAGTAAAAATCAAATAGGAAATTAATAACCAAAAAGTATCCTATGAAAAATAGATTGGTATTGTTCGCATTATGGTTGTTAGCCTTTCCCTTGGTTGTGCAATAGCGGCCCAATATTATTTGGCGGGAATTTCTAGGAATTGAATGGGTATTTTTCGTAAGTTGCTATTGAAGTTTTTTAACTTCCTAAGTTTACGTGATAAACTCAATTTTTATGAGTCTCAAAAGAATCAACTTTTTATTGTTGTTATTTCTGATTTTTCTTTTTTTCTCGTGTTCAAAACAAACTGAAAAAGAGGAAGTACGGATAGGTTTCTCGCAGGCCATGTTAAATGATGAGTGGCGGCAATCCATGAATAATTCCATGGAAGTACAGGCCTCATTGTATCCCAATGTTACTTTAAGAATTTCGAACGCAAACTACAATGTTCGGCAACAAATAGCACAAGTAAAGGATTTCATAACTGACAGTGTTGATATCATTATTGTTTCCCCTATTCAATCGAAGCCTATTACTCCCATTGTGGAAGAGGCAATGAATGCCGGGATTCCGGTTCTGGTGGTGGATAGGAAAACGGACAACCAAAAATACACGGCATATGTAGGTGCAGACAATATTGAAGTTGGCCGTAATGCTGCAAAAATCATTGTTTCCAATGTTCAGGATTCATTAAGGGTTATTGAAATAAGGGGTCTAGCTGGATCATCTCCTGCTGAGGAAAGGAGCCTAGGCTTTCATCAGATTTTGGATAAATTTCCCAAAATAAAATTTGCAGGAACCATAGAAGGGGATTGGGAGAAGGAATCCATCACGGAAAGTTTACAAGAATTGTTGTCAAGCACCGGACCGGTAGATTATATTTTTGCCCATAACGATAGAATGGCCAAGGGTGCCTGGGAGGTAGCTAGGAATTTGGGCATGGAAGGCCAAATAAAAGTCATTGGTGTTGACGGACTTAATGGACCTAACGGAGGGATACAATTGGTAAAGGATGGGGTTCTAAATGCAACGATATTGTATCCTACAGGTGGTGCTGAAGCAATAAAGATTGCCTTGAAAATTTTAAACGCTGAAGTAGTGCCTACAAATAATATTCTGAGCACCACTGTTATTGATCAGTTTAATGCTGATATAATGCAGAATCAATTCAGTAAAATAAATGAGCAACAAGGTCTCATTGAATCTCAGATTTCCGCCATTAAAAGACAAGAGCAGCTCTACTATTCACAAAATAATATTCTGAAAATCATTATTATATTTTCGGTAATAATATTTGGCCTAGCTGTTTATAGCATATATTCCAAAATAGCTATATCCAAGAAAAATAGACAGCTGGAGTTGATCAATAAAAAGATTACTGTACAAAGAAATCAAATCGAGAAAATAGCCAATGAAGTAAAGGAAAGTAATGAGGCCAAATTGAACTTTTTTACAGGGTTATCCCATGAGTTTAAAACTCCTATCACGCTAATTATGAGTTCAATAGAATCGCTACGGGAATGGGACAAACAAAAGGGCTATAAAACTGGATTTGAGGTGGAATTGATTCAGAACAACTCCAATCGCTTACTTAGGCTGATCAATAATTTATTGGATTTTAGAAAAGTGGAGGACCAAAATTTCAATGTTAGGGCTTCAGAAACCAATATTTTTAGGTTTTCCAATAATATATTTAAAGAATTTATCGGGGAGGCAAAAAAGAGGGGAATCAAATTTAATATTACCACCAATAATGAAGATTTGGACTTGTTTATCGATAGAAATTTAATGGATAAAGTCTATTTTAACCTATTGTCCAATGCTTTTAAATTTACTCCTGATAATGGAAGAATAGATATTGAAATTCACGATAATTTAGACGAAAGTACTGTTGATATTCACTTTAAGGACAACGGAATAGGAATCCCGGAAAACGAATTGCAAAATGTATTCACCCCATTTTTTAAGGGTTCCAATAATAGGAAAAATAGTTCAGGCGTAGGGTTACATCTTAGTAAACAATTTGTAGAACTTCATCTTGGTAAAATTGAAGTTAAGTCCTATCACGGAACGGAATTTATTATTACCCTATTTAAAGGAAATACCCATTTTAATGAAGATCAAATTGTAATTGACCCGGATTTGGCGGATACAAGGCTTAGTGATTTTCCCGGGGAGATTACTTTGGATGATAACTATCTGGAACTGGATACCAAGATTAGGGAGGATAGCTATTCCATTCTTTTAATAGAGGACAATCGGGATTTGAGTTTTTTTCTAAAGAATAAACTAGGTGTCGAGTATGATATGATCTTGTCTGATGGTACCGATGGTATAGAGTTGGCATTTGAGCATATTCCTGATGTTATTATATGTGATATTAACTTGCCCGATAAAAATGGATTTGAAATTTGTGAAATCTTGAAAAACGATTTGCGAACATCTCATATTCCAATTGTCATCCTAACAGCCTTGGGCAATAAGGATTCTTTTCTACAGGGCCTTAAAAGCGGGGCCGATCTTTATTTGACAAAGCCATTCAGCTATTCCATCTTAACGCAATCAATAAAGTCGCTCCTTTACAATAGGGAAAAGTTGAGGTATTATTATACCAATAACATCCATAAAATTGATCAGGGACAAGCGTTTGGGAGCCCTGAACAATTATTTGTACGTCAACTAAATCAACAAATAAAGGGAAACCTGGACAATACCAATTTTTCCGTAGAAAATTTAGCTGATGCACTGAATATTTCGAGGGTTCAGTTATATAGAAAGGTAAAGGCAATAATAGGTATAAGCGTAAGCGATTATATTTCAAATTATAGATTGGAAAATGCAAAAACTATGTTAGAAAACACAGATCTTTCCATGTCTGAAATAGGGTATAGCACAGGATTTTCTTCCCCAAATTACTTTTCTACTGCCTTCAAAAGTAAATATGGTGTTACTCCAGGGGCTTATAAAAAATCACTTTAGGGTATTTTTATCTTTTTACCTTAATTCCATGTATCAATCTTAAACTTTTGTGTTACATAGTTATAACTGCTTCAATCCTTCTTTGTTAAATTTATTCCATTAACACACTGGTTATCAGTATTTTGAATTTATTTCATAAAAATGTTAACGAAATCATAATAGATTGTAACATTGGCAAAATTATCGCCAATTAAAATGTAATAATATAGTCTTCATATTTAATAATTGCGATATGAAGAAAATATTGGTTTGGTCTATTACTGCAGCCTTGGCTGGATTTCTTTTTGGTTTTGACACGGTGGTGATTTCCGGAGCGGACAAAAAATTACAGTTGCTATGGGGTTCTTCCGATGTGTTCCATGGAACTATAGTAATGGCCATGGCTTTGTGGGGAACAGTCGTTGGAGCATTATTGGGCGGAATACCTACCAATAGGTTGGGGAGAAAGAAAACGCTGTTCTGGATAGGGATTTTTTATACCGTATCCGCCTTGGGTTCTGCATTCGCAAACGACCCTGTTACTTTTGCCTTATTTAGATTTTTAGGTGGATTGGGAGTGGGTGCATCCACTATTGCCGCGCCTGCATATATTTCTGAAATAGCCCCGGCCAAGGATAGGGGTAAATTAGTAGGCTTATACCAATTTAATATTGTCTTCGGTATATTGGTAGCCTTTTTTTCCAACTACTTATTAAGTGGTATAGGTGAAAATGCTTGGCGATGGATGGTTGGGGTAGAGGCCATTCCTGCCGTAATCTATACTCTATTTGTTATGACCGTTCCACAGAGTCCAAGGTGGCTTCTGACCAAGCTTCGTACCGAAGAAGCTCTAAATGTACTTAAAGTTATAAATCCTGGTCAGGATGTAGAAAAATTGATGTTGGAAATAAATCAGGAGAATGAAAACAAAGTACCGGGCGAAAACATTTTTATAAAGAAATACCGCTTCCCATTAATTCTTGCCTTTTGTATGGCCTTTTTTAATCAGGCTTCCGGTATTAATGCCTTTCTATACTATGCCCCTAGAATTTTGGAAGAGGCCGGTCTGGGAGAAAGTACTGCATTATTGAGCAGTATTGGAATAGGGGTCACCAACCTGCTTTTTACCCTCTTGGGTATTTTTCTGATCGATAGGCTCGGTCGAAAACAATTAATGTATATAGGATCTTTTGGGTATATCGTTTCACTGACCTTGGTGTCCTGTGCTTTTTTCTTTGATTGGGAAGGAATGTCCGTAGCTATTTTTCTGTTCCTGTTCATTGCTGCACATGCCATTGGACAAGGTACAGTAATCTGGGTGTTTATATCAGAAATTTTCCCCAATCACTTAAGAGGTTCGGGACAATCTTTTGGAAGTTCAGTCCACTGGGTCTTGGCGGCAGTAATTCCGTCCTTGATTCCGGTCTTGTTTTCCTCTATTGGAGCAGGAACAGTATTTGCCTTCTTTGCTTTTATGATGTTTTTGCAATTGCTCTTTGTGGCTTTCATTATGCCAGAAACGAAGGGGGTTTCCTTGGAAGCTTTGAGTAAATCCTTGAGTAAGTCCAATGGCGGAAATACTAAGAAGGCAGAGGTAGTTAAAGAGAATAAATAGATAAAATTTAAACCCAATTTTTTGAAAGTATGAAAAAACATAGATTAAAATTAGTTGTTGCCATTGCAGGTCTGTGCATAGTTTTCGCATGCAGGGAACAAGGGCAGAAAGAGAACAAGGACATTGTTGTCCAGCAGGAAAGTACTGTGGATGCCGAAGAGGAATTGTATCGTCCAAATTACCATTTTACACCTAAGGTTGGATGGATGAACGATCCCAACGGGATGTTCCATTACAATGGGTATTATCATTTGTATTTTCAACATTATCCAGACGGTAATAAATGGGGTCCCATGCATTGGGGGCATGCCATAAGCACCGATATGGTAGAATGGAAGGAGCAGCCCATTGCACTATATCCGGATGATCTGGGATATATTTTTTCTGGAAGTGCAGTGGTGGATTTGCAAAATACCTCTGGGTTTGGGACAGGGGGACAAGTACCGATAATTGCCATGTTTACATATCATAATATGGAAATTGAAAAGGCCAATGGAATCGATGTTGAGTCTCAGGCCATTGCATATTCCTTGGATGAAGGTCTTACTTGGACCAAATATTCAGGAAACCCGGTCATAAAAAATCCAGGAATTAGAGATTTCAGGGATCCCAAGTTATCCTGGAACGAGGAATATAAGAAATGGGTCATGGTTTTGGCTGCCCAAGATAAAGTTATGTTCTATGGTTCAAAGGACCTTAAAAACTGGGAGCTGTTGTCGGATTTCGGCAAGGAATTGAATAGGGAGATTGGAACTCATGGTGGTGTTTGGGAATGTCCAGATCTATTTCCTGTTCCAGTAGAGGGTACTGATGAAACCAAATGGGTCCTCTATGTAAGTGTTAATCCTGGAGGTCCAAATGGCGGTAGTGCTACACAATATTTCATTGGTGACTTTGATGGCACAAAATTTACCATGGATAAGGATTTTGAAACAGTCCTTAACAAGGGTCAGAACTTTTGGATCGATTTTGGGAAGGACAATTATGCCGGGGTAACTTTTTCCAATGTTACCTCCAAGAACGGAGGGAAATTTTATATGGGCTGGATGTCCAATTGGGAATATGCCAACGAAGTACCTACCGAGACCTGGCGTAGTGCCATGACCGTGGCAAGGGAGATAAAATTGATCAAGGATGCAGATTCCTATAGGTTGGCTTTTAAGCCAGTTGATGAAATTGACGCCTATAAAGGTGTAAAGTATAAGAAAGAAAATATTGCAGTGAATGGGGAATTGGTACTCATCAATTCAGAAAGGATAAATTTTTCTAGGGCTGCAATCAACTTCAATATTTCTGATATAAAAAAAGATAGCTTCACTTTTAAGCTTTCCAATAAGCAAGGCGACGAATTGTACTTTGGATACAATGGCATCGATGATACTTTTTTCATCGATCGCAATAAATCAGGTAAAACAGGATTTTCCGATACGTTCTCGAATAAGAAAAGTATTGCGAAACGAATCTCCGGCAGTACTATGTTGTCCGGATCTATCCTTTTGGATAAGACTTCCATAGAATTATTTTTTGATGAAGGGTCCACGGTAATGACGGAAATCTTCTTTCCCAATACACCATTCGAGACGCTTTCAATAGAGACGGTCAATCAAGACTTTATTCTTGATTTATTAGAAGTAAATGAACTTAATATTAACTAAATACAACTCAATTATGAAACTAAAACTCTTTTTATTACTAATGACGTTTGTTCCCTTGGGGCTATTGGCCCAAGAACAAATACAAGGTACGGTGACCTCCCAGGATGATGGGATGCCATTGCCGGGTGCCTCTGTGGTAGTGGCGGGTACTACCAATGGTACAACTACAGATTTTGATGGTAATTTTACACTTGGTGATGTGCCTACTGATGCGACACTTTCTGTAAGCTATGTTGGTTTTTTAACTATGGAAATTCCGGTAAATGGACAGACAACCTTCACAATTGTATTACAGCCAGATGCACAAATGTTGGACGAGGTGGTACTAACCGGGTATACCACGGAAAGAAAGGCCGATTTAACCGGAGCCATTACCGTTGTGGAACTTGGCCCTGTTGAAGGTCAAAGTTTAAGTTCGGGTAATGCCATGCAGGCTTTGCAAGGGAGGGTTCCAGGACTCTTTGTTGAAAAATCCGGAAACCCGAACGGTACCAGTAGCCGAATTCTAATACGTGGGGTAACAACATTGGGAAATAATGATCCTCTATACGTAATTGATGGGGTACCAACAGTTCGCCAAGAAGTCTTTTCAGGCCTTAACCCAAGTACTATAGAATCTGTTCAGGTTTTAAAAGATGCATCCGCATCTTCCATTTATGGTTCTAGAGCTGGTAATGGGGTTATTATCGTTACGACCAAAAACAGTACCAAAGCAGGTGGGGACGAGAAATATAGGGTAAGTGTAAATTCTAACTTATCCGTACAATCAGAAAAGAATCAGCGGTATGATATGTTGAACTCCATACAACGTGGAGAGGCTTTGTGGAGGGCTTCCGTTAATGATGGTGCCGATCCAACTGGAGGCTATGGTGAAATTTATAATTTTGATTGGAACGGTGATTTTAATAATCCTGTGCTCAACGGTGTAACACTTCAGCCTTTTGTTGGTGGTGATGCCAACGTGCCGGCAGGGGATACCGATTGGCAGGAAGAATCCTATGAAACTGGTTATGTTTACAATAACGAAGTTTCTATTTCCGGAGGAACGGACAAGTCATTTCATCTCATTAATTTGGGGCATCTTAAGAATACTGGTATATTAAAACATACAGGTTACGAAAGATTTTCTGGGAAATTAAATTCCAATTTTAAATTATTCAATGACAAATTAAAGATTGGGGTAAATACTGCTTTTACTACCTCGGATGAAACTTTGGCCTCTACAGATATTGGCAGTGCCCCAACTCCTGCATTGGCAATAAGTATGGCGCCGACCATACCTTTGTTCGATAATAACGGTAATTATGGTGGGCCATTGGGTGCTGGTTATTCCGATCGTAACAATCCTGTGTTGATGCAGTATTTAAATAGGTGGGACAACACCGAAAGGACCAATATTTTTGGAAATGTTTTTGCCGAACTCCAAATCCTGGACAATTTAACCTTTAGGACAAGTATTGGTCTCGATTATGGTGACTACAAACGTAAGGATATTGAGCCCAAGGTTGCCAATGGATTTGTAAACAGGAGCAACAATAGGTTGATTTTGGACACTAATAAATTTACAAGTGTTGTTTTTACAAACACGTTAAATTATAATCTGGAACTGGGAGATCATCGCTTTGGTCTCTTGTTGGGAGCAGAATCCATTAAAAATGATTTTGATTCAGTTACGGCCATTGCCGATGGTTTTGCTGTAGAAACGGAGTCTTATTTTGTTTTGGATGCCTCAACGGGAGCTAGAACCAATACCGGCCGTTCCAGTGGAAGTAGCCTATTGTCCCAATTTGGAAAATTAAACTACGCATTTGCCGATAGGTATTTGGCTTCTGTGACCGTACGTAGGGATGGTTCGTCACGATTTGGTGATGAAAATAGGTATGGTGTTTTTCCAGCGGCAACTTTGGGTTGGAGAATTAGTAGGGAGGATTTTTTCAATGATGAAGGGGTGGTGTCGGATTTAAAATTTCGGGCAGGATATGGCGAAGTTGGTAATCAATCGATCGGTGACCTTGCAAGATTTGGCCTATACGAATCCAGATATGGTCCAAACCAAGATCAATTTGTTCCTGATTTTTTTAATCAGTATTACAATGTTGGAACGGCCTATGATCTTGGGGGTAATAATGGAGGTACTTTGCCTTCTGGCTTTGTATCCATTCAAGCTGCAAACCCGGCATTGAAGTGGGAAACAACCAAAGAATTTAACTATGGTGTGGATTTTGGACTTTTTAATAATGCTGTAGTAGGTACATTCGATTACTTTACCAGAAAAACCAGTGATATCTTGATCACGCCCCCTATTGCCTCGGTTATTGGTGAAGGGCAACAGCGCGTATTGAATGGGGCCACTACACAGACCAAAGGATGGGAACTATCCATAGCCTATTCCAAAACATGGGATAGTGGATTTTCATTAGGGTTGTCTACTAATTTTGGAGCATTTAAGGATGAGATTACCTTTCTTCCGGAAGAGGTTAGGGCAGGCTTTCCTGGAACCGCTGCCAATTCAATTTTAGGTCAGTCGCAATTTTCAATTTTTGGCTATAAAACTGATGGCTTGTTCCAAAGTCAGGCAGATATCGATGCTAGTCCAACTCATGTTGGTTCAAGGCCAGGAGGAATAAAATTCCAGGACCTTAACGGTGATAATGTAATAGATTCCGATGACCGTGATTTTATCGGGAATACATTGCCGGACCTAGAGTATGGTATCCGAGTAGATCTTGGGTATAAGAACTTTGATTTTTCCGTTTTTGGTTCTGGAGTAGCTGGAAGAATTGGTCAGGATCCTTACATATTATGGAACAATTTTACGCAAGGCAGAGAGAATGCCGGACTTGGTGTTCTTAATGCCTGGACTCCGACCAATACCAATACAGATATTCCTTCCTTGTCTTTGGCTTTCAACGATCTTAGAACTTCCGATTATTTATTTAGGAAGAATTCCTATTTTAAAATAAGAAATCTACAAATAGGGTATTCTTTACCTGAGGAGATGATCAGCCAATTTTGGGGTATGACCGGATTAAGGGTCTATTTTCAAGGTGAGAATTTATTTTGGTTTACTCCAAAAGATTATATCGGATCGGATCCGGAGCGTACAACTGTTGATAATATCCCCGTTCCTACTGTGCTATCATTGGGACTTAATTTGAACTTTTAAAAAATGAAAATCATGAAAAGAAATATAATATTTATAATGGGAGTGCTGGTTTCGTTTTTCCTAGCCTCCTGTGACAAGGACTTTTTGGAATATGAACCGGAGGGAGTCCTGTCCAATGATAATGTAGCCACGGCAGATAATGCTGAAGCCCTGGTAGTTGCTGCTTATGCAGGGATTGCCAATGATGAGATGATTGGACCCCTGACCCATCAATGGGTGTATGGAAGTGTACGTTCGGATGATGCCTATAAGGGCGGTGGAGGCCGAGGTGATGTAGATGTAATTGACCGCTATGAGCAATACAATCTAACAATTCCAGATTTTGGGGATTGGATGGCCCCGAGAACTTGGACCAATTATTACAAGGCCATTTCTAGAGCTAATTTTGCTTTGACCGTAATCAACGACATACCTGACGCGGAATATCCAAATAAGACTTTGAGGCAGGCAGAACTTAGATTTTTGAGGGCACATTCCCACTTTATGATGAAGCTTTTGTTTAAAAAAATACCTTATATTAAAGAAGGGCTGACTCAAGAGGAAACTGCTGCCGTTACAAATGATGTGCCCAACGATGAATTGTGGAATACAATTGCTGAAGATTTTATTTTTGCTTATGACAATCTTCCCCAATCGCAAGATGAGGTTGGCAGGGCAGATAAAAATGCAGCTGCAGCCTATATGGCCAAACTTAGGCTCTTCCAGGCGTACGAACAGAATGACCAGCATCAGGTCACTACTATCAATCCGGCCCGACTTCAAGAGGTTATTGATTACGCGGATGATGTAACTGCTGGTTTGGAATCGGATTACGGAAACAACTTTTTGGACGGTTTCGATAATGGTCCGGAATCAATTTGGGCGGCCCAATTTTCTATTAATGACGGTACCAAGGTAAGTAGGGTGAGTTTTGTAACGGGACTTAATTCTCCTCATGGATCTGCACTATACGGGTGTTGTGGATTTCATTTGGCCAGTCAGAATATGGTCAACGCATTTAAGACCGATGCAGCTGGATTGCCTTTATTGGATAGTTTTAATGATACGGATATATTCACTACGGTTAATGAAGATGGAACCGTAACACCGGCAGTAGGATTAACGGTTGATCCTAGGTTGGATCATACCGTGGGAGTTCCGGGAAGACCTTTTAAATACAGGAATACAGTTAATACTACCGGTGATATGGTCTATAACTTTAGCTGGGCCAGGGATCCAGGGGTTTATGGATACTTTGGGAACATGAAGGAACAACAAGCGCCAGATTGCTCTTGTTATGTGAAGGAAGGACCCTTCGTTGGTACTTCAAAGAATGTAGATTTTATTAGGTACGCGGATATTCTGCTGTTCAAGGCGGAGGCCTTGATACAATTGGATCGTTGGGATGAGGCTTTACCTCTGATCAATCAGGTTAGAGGTCGTGCGGCCGTTAGCACGCAACGTCAGATTGATGCAGGTGCAAGCGATATTTACAATATTCAAGAGTACACTGCCTTCCCTGATAAAGCCTATGCATGGAAAGCCCTAAAGTTTGAAAGGAGATTGGAATTTGGGATGGAAGGTCCCCGATTCTTTGACTTGGTAAGATGGGGTGAGGCAGCAGAAGTGTTGAACGCCTATTTAACCGAGGAAAAAACAAAAAGGGATTTCTTGTCCAGTGCAGTTTTTACGGCAGGAAGGGATGAGTACTATCCAATTCCACAACGTGAAATAGATTTTACAGGAGGACTCTATAAGCAAAATCCTGGATATTGATTTAAGTCCGAGTTAGTTTGAGTTAGTTTTTAAAGGCACGGAGAGTAGTTTCTCCGTGCCTTTTATTTAAAGTTTGAATTATGAAAAAATTAAAAGCTATTTGTTTCGGAGAGGTTTTATTCGATAATTTCCCAACACACTCAAAGATTGGGGGAGCTCCCTTGAATGTTTCTTTGCGCCTACAGTCTTATGGTGTAGACGTTAGTATGATTAGTAGTGTTGGTGATGATGTGGATGGAAATAAAATAATTAAATATCTAAATAGTTGCGGCGTGAATACCGATGGGATACAAATGAGTTCCAGTTATGGGACAGGTCAAGTAAACGTTGTCTTAAATGACAAGGGAGTGGCATCCTACGATATTGCCTATCCTGTTGCATGGGATAAAATTTTGCCGCGAAATCTATATGAAAGTATTCTAAATGAAACCGATGTTTTTATTTATGGCAGTCTTGCCTGCAGGGATAATACTTCTAGGGCAACTTTACAGGGGTTATTGGAAATTGCTCAATACAAGGTTTTTGACGTGAATTTAAGAGCGCCGCATTATACCAAGAAATTGATCCTGGAATTAATGCAGCACGCTAATTTTGTGAAATTTAATGATGACGAATTGTATGAGGTAGCGGAATATCTTGGTTCTAAATACAATTCTATGGAGCAAACTATAATATTTGTAGCAAAACAGACCCAAACAGAAACCATTTGTGTCACCAAAGGAGCTTATGGCGCTGTATTATATCACCACAATATCTTTTATTATAATAGTGGCTATAGGATTAAGGTTCTTGATACGGTAGGCTCTGGAGATTCATTTTTGGCTTCGGTAATTTATAAATTGTTTAACGGGGAAGGACCACAAGCGGCAATTGATTTTGGTTGCGCCGTAGGAGCTATGGTAGCGAAAAGTGAAGGCGCCAACCCAATAATTACCATTCAAAGAATAAACAAGTTTATGAATCCTTAAAGTTTTTGTATCATATCATTTAAAGGATTACCAGAGAAATCCAACTGGTAATATCATTATTCGATTCTCAGTACTGCCAGTATTTATTTGTCCTTAATGCCATGGTATGTAGGTGTTTTGGATAGTATATTCAGAATAGGAAAAAGTTGGTTTTAATATAATCCTAGAATAAAAATCTATGTTTTAAAGACGGACCGAATATATTTATTGTTGAGAACATAACTATCAAACATATCCGCATTTTCGGGAACAGCACCTTCTATCTGTATCCATCCTTCATATTTGATATCATCAATCGCTTTTTTTACCTCTTCAAAATCTATTTTGCCTTGCCCTAATAAATAACCGTTCTCCTTGGCGTGGAATTCACAGATATGCTTTTTGCCCAGCCACCGGATTTCCTCATAAATATTGTAACCCATTTTGTTCGAATTGGCCACGTCATAATACACTTGCACGTTGGGAGAACCAACGGCATTTATGATTTCCATATGTTCTTCGGCGCTCAACCAAGATTCTATACCTAGAATAATACCATTATCTTCGGCCTTTTTGCTTACTTTTTTTAACCTGCGGATTGTTTCTTGGGTGCCTTTCATATCATTCTTAAGGTCTCCATGGTGAAAGAATGCCAATAATACCACTCCAACTTCCATCTTTTTGGCAACATCTATACTGTCCGATACCCATTGCTCTGCTCTGGGGTCCGATTTATAGGGGATGTTGTTCATTTCCCCTATGGCGATACCTCCTATATTAATACCATATTCCGAGCAGGCATTCTTATATTGTTGTTGAATCCATTCCTGCCTTAGATGCATGTCATTGCCCAGATTTCCCAGACTGATCTGAACACCATCCAATCCAATATTTTTGCCGACTTTTATGGCCTCTACCTCCGACATTTTTTGAATGGACCAATCGCAGGCCCCAATCTTAAATCGCCGGTCATTGTCCAAGGCAAAAACTTCATATGCGGTTAAAAGACTTAAACCAAATATTCCAGCTGAAGATTTTAAAACTTCCCTTCTTGTAATGGTAGTGCTCATGTTTACATTTTTTAAGATGCGGTTAGGCTATAGGCTACTGTTTTTAAGCGTGAGTAAATAAGCTGACAGATCGGCCAAATCTTGTTCCGTGAGACCTAGGGATACTGCATTTGGCATAATGCCCATTTTTATTTTTTCTTTGCTCTCAATATCATCCGCTGCTATAACCATCTGTTTTCCGGTCATATCCTTTAGGACAGTGGTCTCGCCCTCGGAAAGAAGAAAACCATACAAGGCCTGACCACTTTTAGTTTTTATCATAATTGGTTCATAACCAAATACTATGGAGGCGTTTGGATTTATAATGGCATCCAATAAAGCTGTTTTGTCGAATTTTTCCCCAATCGAAGATAGATCTGGTCCAATGTCATTACCGGTAGTTCCGTTTTTATGGCAGCTTGTGCATTTTGTGAGGAATACATTTTCTCCTTTGGTCGTATCTTCTTTTAATTTTAGGATTGCAGGAATAGAAAATTGCTTTCCGCCGGTTTTTATAAAATGTTCACTGGCCAAAGTTCTAATTTCCAATTCGGGATTATTGAAAATAGCATCAGAAATCCCGTTGATTATTTCATTGGATAGTTGATCTTTTGCTGCCAAACTTATCAATAAACGGCCACCAATTAAGCTCCCGGCCATCTCTTTTCCTGCTTCTATTCTTTTGGCTGCGGACGAATCTTTGTTTAAAAGGGTTTCTTGTAGACCTGCAATTTTTTCAGGGATACTGTAGCCTTCACCACTTTCTGCCTGCCAGTCCCATAGAGTATGCCAATCGTTGCTCTTTCTGAATTTTAGCCACCATTCCGTTAGTTCCTTTACAGTATTATCAGTGCTCAATTTTTTAATGTCGAACATGGCTGCAACTGCATTCCGATCATTAATAAAGGCCAGGGCATCTACTGCTTGTTTTTTTTGATTGGGAGATAGACTTTCGGCCAAGGCCCTTTCCTTTAGGGCATTAATGGCCGATTTTGGATGAATACGCCATACAAGTGACGCAAAGGCATCTGACCATTTGGACGGGTCTTGGGCCTGATCATTAAGAATTTCTTTATAGGTCATTTCTTCCTTTCCGTCCGAGGCCATTCCCAAGGCTTCCAGAAACCAGGTATCGTTGCCATCGTAGCCCTTAAATAATTCCTTGATCAACTGGCCACTTTCTGCCCAAGACTTGTCGCGCAAGGAAATAGCGACCTCTCTTCTTACTTGGGGAGAAGGATCGTTGACCGAAATGGAGGCATTATCCAAAAAGAATTCGGAATCATCTTTCAAGGCGCGGTAGGCCACGATCCTTAATCGGGGGTCCGGGTCGTTTTCCAAGGTGTTTTTTACAATGGTTTTTCCTTTGTTGCCAAGTTTTGCCAATAGCCATATAGCGCGTGATTGATGATAGGGATTGTCCGAATCCAATATTTTTTTTACTTCGTCCACGACTTGTTCCCCTTGAGTCAATAGTTTATCAAAGCCTAGACTTCTTACGTTGATTGCAGGATTTAGGAGGGCCGAAATCTGGCCATCGGTGGTGGTAAGATCTATTTTTGGGGCTTTGAGTTCCTTTCCTTTTGGGCTAATTCTATAGATTCGACCGTAGCCGAGGGTGTCCTTCATCTGGTGACCACCAACTACGGGATCGTACCAATCGGCCACGTAAATAGCGCCATCAGTTCCTACGGCCACATCGCTCGGGCGGAACCATTTGCGTTTATCCTCATCAATATCGTTCCAAACATAATCTTCGGTTGATTCTTGGGTTGAGGTGATTAAATCGTGCCTCTCCAAATCAAATCCAGCGCCTTGGGGCGAAGGCTGGTAAGCGAAGATAACATTGCGCCCGGCATCGGCACTTAAGAGCATTCCACGATATTCCGGTCCAAAGGCATCCCCTTCATATACGACCACCCCGGTTGGAGAGCCTGCCCCCGAATTGTCCCCCGCGGGCATAACCCCGGGATCCTCCTGGTGCCAATGGGCAGAAAAAATATCTTGGTCAGGTTTGCGATCGGCCTGCCAGGTACGTTTGCCATTGGCATTAAAATAGCCAGCGTTGCCGCCTTCCATAAGCCAACTTACCCTGCACGTTACTACTTGGTCATCATTGTCGTTCTGCCACATATTGCCATAGGAATCCAAAGCAACTTCGTAGGAGTTTCTAAAATTGTGGCCAACAACTTCAAGACCGGTACCGTCATTATTCATTCTCAGGGCGAGGCCTCCAACCCAAATACGTCCATCATCACTGAGTTGTGCTGGCTCATTTTTATCATTGTACGGCGTTCCGCCTGTATAAACACTACCAGAACGGAGTTGCCAACCGGCTTTGTCGGTTACCTTGTGGGGTCCGGCATTTCCAGTATTGAAATACCATTTCCCGTCCGGACCTACTACGAGCGAATGGAGGCTGTGATCATGGTCAAAGCCCCCAAACCCGGTAAGGAACGCTTCTTTTTTGTCGGGTACGTCATCGCCATCTTCATCGGTGTAGACAAATAATGTGGGTGCACAGGAAACGAACACCTTGTTCCCTATGACTGCTATACCCAATGGAGCTACAAGATCTTTATCCTGTACAAATACTTTGGAGGTGTCACTAATCCCATCCCCATTGGTATCTTCTAGAATCACTACCCGATCTCCTTGGTCGAAATTTAGATGGTGTTTTGGGTCATTGTTGAAATCCCTGTAATTAACGGCTTCGGTAACCCAAATTCTTCCCTTTTCGTCTACATCCATATTCGTCGGATTATATAAGGAAGGAGATTCTGCCCATAAGCTCACTTGCCATCCTTCTGGCACACTAAAATCATTCTCAATATTGGTCTCGAAATTAAGTTCAGGGGTTGTGTAGTTGGCATTTCTCGGGTCTGTGCAACCAATAAAGGAGCAGACCATTGAGGTGGAAATACCCAGATATAATAATTTTGCTTTAATTCCCTGTATAAATCCCATATGGAAAATTGATTATTTTTAACATGTGCATACAAGTTAGAATTTAATTTTAAATAACTTGATATTTTCCGTGAAAAATTGAGTTAGCTATTATTGGTTTAATTAAGGTTAGGATTATTTCTAAATACTTTGTCATATGATGAATGATCGTAGAGGTCATCTCTCAGCATCAAATTGCCTATTTTTATTGTAAAGTCTTAAAATTCAATATAATAAAGCCTTTTTGAAGTTGAAAACAGAGGTAGATATTTTAGGGTTAGGTTGGCTTAATCAATGGGTTAGGAAACAAGCTGGGGATAGTTTATTTTTGTATTGGAGTACGAATTAAAATTCTCCTAATATATAACTTGTCTGTACAACACACACTGTTGATATAAAGAAGGCTTCATTTAAAAAGCTCTTTTAAAATGGCTAAAGGAGATTAAAAATTAGAATTGATACCTGAATATAGAAAGTGAAGAAGATAAAGAAATACCATCAGATTCAAGAGTACATTAAAAAGAGAATCCAAACTCAAAAGTATCCTCCTGATAGCTACTTGCCTTCGGAAAATGAATTTTGTGTGCAATTTGGTACAACTAGAACAACGGTTAGAAAGGCCTTGGATGAACTCTTGAAGGAAGGTTTTATCGAGAAGGAACACGGTAAGGGCAGTAAGGTCCTTGAGAGGGGGAAATACTTGGGACTGTTGTCTGTTAAAGGCTTTTCAGGTTCAACAGATTACAAGGTAAAGACGAAAGTAACGGAAGAGCCTAAAATTGTGGAATGGGACGCTTCAATTGTTTTTCCCTTATCCGAAGATGAAAAAAATTCACAATGTGTTTATTTTCAAAGAGTTCGCTATATAGACGACAAACCCGTGGTTTTGGAGAACAATTGGTATGCCTTGAACGCTTTGGAGCCGATAAAGTCCGATGAATTTGTTGAGGGTTCTTTTTTTAAAACCCTTAGTCAAGAATATTTAATAGAGATTATGGGGGCGGAACAAGAATTAAGATCGGTACCTGCCACTAAGGAAATAGCTGAGAAATTGGGGATTGCGGTAGGTGTCCCAATTCTACATATCTCCATTAGGTTCAGGACAAGTAGGCCCAATCTAAACCTTTATGGGGATTTGTATTGTAATACTACGGAATACCCTATTAGAAATAGTTATTTTCTATAGAAGTCTTGCTCATATGACCTAGTCCCCGATATTCTATTTTTGAGGACTACGAGCTACTTATTTTGCTAACCATTAGCTAATCAAGGCATGTGGTTACGACTTGGTAAAGGCATATAATTTTTTGGGATTGTCAAAAAATAATTTCTTGTAATGTGCTTCCAGCCCTTTGGATTTTAAAAATTGGGGGATGGTTTCCAAAAGATAATTTAAGCCAGGGCCGCCTCCGTAACTTTTCCAATAAGCATTTTTGGCCATATCCATGCCCAAGGTAATTTGATCGGGGTACAGGGGAAGTAGGTGTTCCAAGAGATTTAAGGTATAGTTGGGTTCGCTATCTTTCCAGCGAAAAGCACTGTCGTATTCCACTCTGACTCCCATATCAAGTACCGCTTTGTTATAGTCTATTTCTTTGGCACGATCTACATGGGACAATACCACATGTTCTAGATTTGCTCCCAGTTTTTTGAATAGTTTGGCTTGTTCCAAGGCCTGTTTTCCAAAATTGGTATGAGTTAGTATAGGTGCTCCAGTTTCCAGATGTGCATTGACCACTGCCCTGAAAATGTTTTCTTGATGTTTGTCAATGGGGTCGCTTCCTGTGGCTAATTTTATGAGTCCCGCTTTATGGATTGTTCGCTGTACATAAGGTCCGGAATAATCGAATTGATCAATACCATTTTCAATATCCGCTATAAAAAGTTCGGACAATTCATCTTCAGTATAGCTATATCTCCAATGATTTTCCGGGTAATAAATTTCCAAATGGATTCCCGTTGGGACAATAATATTTACGCCGCTCAACCGACTAACTTCAACCGATTTTATAATATTGCGACCGCAATTGGCCGGCATAGTGTCCACAACGGTTCTACCTCCTTCCTTATAAAAATTTTTTAGCTCCTCTGAAATTTTAGCCACATCGTTAAGTAGAAATTCGGGGTGTGCGGCGGTTACATAACTATCCTCTATAATAATGTGTTCGTGGGAATAGGTCAGACCCATTTCCGAAGTTGGCTTGTCGCCCAAAACAGTTCTAAAGAATTCTTGAGACATATCTTATTTATTATTTTCCCATCCGTTCCTGGATGTATCCGCTATTTTTTGGGGCATTTCTAAAATTGCACCAACTGCGATCAAAGCATTTTGTAGTTTGTTGAAATCGATATTTTTTGCATTTTGATCGGAATCCAAGGAGATCTTGGCGGCCAGACCGGCTGCCTGCCCCATACTCATGGTCTGTGCCATTGAACGGCAGGAAGCGTGTGCATCATGGGTGGCCGAGAAGCAACGGCCCACTACCCAAGTATTCTGACTTTCCAAAGGTACAATTGTGCCATAGGGTACCCCATATGCTCCTCCTTTAGGGACATATTGCCAAAAAGTTTCCGAATCTCCCTTGTCCGATTTTCGATGGTCTTCTATTGGGGCGCCGCAAAGAAAAATTTGGTCATCGAAGGTCTTGGCGTTCATACAATCTTCTTTTGTAAGACGGTATTCGCCAAATACCCTTCGAGTCTCCCTAACTCCAATTTGATGGGAGAGCCCTATGATCTTGGCGTTTTGATACCCAGGTACTTCCCCTCTAAAAAAATCTTCAAAAATAAAGGATTGCCTGCGACCTTCTATTTCGGCTTTTGTAATGCCCTCCACATCCAAAGGGTCTAAATCCACTACTTTTACCGCCACAGTGGAAATGCATTTGGGTTGACACATTTCATGGGCAGATCCTTCTTTGCGGGGAAGGCCATGAGTTCCCTTATTAAAGGCTTCTGCCATCTTTTCTTTCAACATTTTTTTTCCTCCTGCAGCTTCATATTCTTGCTGTTCCACATTGGCCATGCGGAAGGTGGTGGTCATACTCTGGGCGGCTTCCTTCTCCCCGGCCCGTTCGTATTTAATGCCTGCCCAATGACAATAATCGGCATCACCAGATGCATCTATTACTCTTTTTGCTGTTATGGAAAAAAATCCAATACCCTTATTAAAAAATATGCAGGTTGATGTTTCCCCCGCTTTTTCTACCCCAACTAGTGTGGAGTGATATAAAATTTGAATACCACTTTTTTGTAAAAGATTGTCCCAAACCAGTTTTAGCCTTTCAGGATTGTAATTGACGCCTGTACCTGCACCATAAGTATTGGGCCTTAGAAAAATATCGCCGGATTGGTTTAAGGCGTTGACGATTCTATCCGGGATGCCTCCTATAATTTTTTTTGGAGAATCCGATGGAGTGAAAAAACCGTAAAAAGTATCCAGCATCTGGGTTGAGGTACCGCCCGGAAAACCATAACGCTCAACCAAGGTAACTTTGTACCTCCCATCCGAGGCAGCAATAGCTGCGGTAGACCCTGCACTGCCACTGCCAATAATGAGGATGTCTGTGTGAAACGATTTAGAAATTACAGTTGAAAAGTTCATGTTGAAAAATAGTTAAATTCCAAAATATGGAATAGCAGGGGAATGCTTTGGATATAGGTGTTCCACCATTAATTTTTGCCTGTTTCGGCCCCTACATTTTGATATAATTTTGCCATTAAATGAGCGTGTTCATCATAAGCCGATTCGAAAAGATCCACAGCGCGTTTTTCACCTACAATTTTACCGCTACTTAGTACTTTTGGCGATTTCCCATTTTCTTGTAATATTTTAGCCACCTCGGCTTTGATGCAATTTATAAGCAGAACCCCGCCTAAGGTAGAACCTGGCGCCACTGGAGAATCCAAACCATCCAAATATATCATGGCATCGCCCAATGGCGCTCCTGTATCCAATACAAAATCGGCAAAATCCGTTAACTTCTTACCGTCCGATTTTTTTGAGGTACTCCCTTCCAGATGTAGCTTGCTCACCAAGGCGACCACTTTGATATTTCTTTTTTGAAATTCTTCCGCCATTTCTATAGGGACCACATTACAGCCACTGGATGAAATGACCAATGCCGTATCTTGTGGACTGGTATCAAAATTCCGTAGGATCCGCGCGGCAAATCCGGATACATTCTCAAGAAACATGGCTTGACGCTGCCCGTTGGCACCGACCACCAAATTGTGAAAGGACAGAGAAAGTTCCACAATGGGGTTAAACCCGGGAAAGGACCCATATCGGGGCCACATTTCTTCCACCATCATACGGCTATGTCCAGATCCAAAAAGATGGACCATTCTTCCGCTTAAAATAGATTGGGCAAAAATTTGGGCTACTTCTTGTATCTTCGATTCCTGTTCCGCTACAATGGATATAATTTCTTTTCCCTTTGCTAGATATTCTTTTGTTACGCTCATTTTTAAATTATGCTTTTGTATTCTTTAAATGAAGTCTTGTCTATATATTTAACCATATTGGCCTTCACTAATGCTCCAGCCGCCATCTACTGCCAAAACTTGTCCGGTTATGAATTTGGAATCGGGATGTAAGAACATTAATACGGCATTGTTAATGTCCTCGGAAACCCCAGGGCGCCCTCCGTCCAAGGGTTGTTTGGTTTTTAGGAATTCCAGTATGTCCTTATCCTGTACTGCCCTTTGGGCCATGGGGGTAACAAACAAACTTGGGGCAATGACGTTAATTCTAATATTGTGCTCTGCATAATATGCTGCAATGGATTTGGAAAAACCCAAAATGGCCGATTTGGCCGCAGCGTAGGCATGTGTAGTAAAATATTTTGGGGAAGGGGAGTAGCCCAACACCGATCCCATATTCAAAATGGTTCCCGGTTTTTTATGTTCCAGAAAATAATTTATTATGGCCTGATTGGACAACATTAAGGAAGTCAGGTTTAGTTCCATGGTTTTGTTCCAGCCTTCCAATGTTAATTGATCTAATGCCCCATCACCCCATTTACGACCACTTCCGCCGGCAACATGAAATAATCCAGTAATATATCCAAAAGTGTTATGAGTTGTTTGAATGGCCTTTTTAATGGTCTTTGGGTTGGTGGCATCGCCGTCCATGCTAATGCTACCCTGACCTAGGATTCCTTCCGCTTTTTTGCAATTTGAAAGGTTCCTTCCGACCACCATTATGTTGGCTCCTTCCGCTTTTAGAGCAATGGCAGCCGCCAGACCCATTCCGGTAGTGCCACCCATTATTATGTAAGTGGTGTTTTTAAAGTCCATAGTGCGTTTTAAAATACTGTTTTGCTAATTGGAGTAAATTGGCCATGGTTCGCTAATTTTTAATTTGTCAAAGTTTCATTCATTTTGGTCCTCATAAACACTTAAATTGCACTGTCAATTATTTGTGCTGATCCTTCTTTATAGTTGACTTATGCGAATGGGCTTTTATTTTTTGCCTTGGGTTACTTTTTGTGTAACCAGGCCTGTTTGTTTGTGTTTTAATATCATTTTAGTATCTCCGTTTGGCAAAATTTCTTCTTTTATTAAATAGTGGTCATCGTCATATGAATTCCATTTTTTTTGATGCTCTACGGGTTCATCGCCCCGCCAATCCTCTAATATTACCGGCTCCCATTGTTTGGTATCTGCAGATTTGAAGGCGGCATCCAGAATGGCATTTACTACATAACCATCATAAAAGGTTTCAAGAGGCTGTCTTTTTTCTTCTATGGCATTAAACATATCGGTAAACATATGAGGGTAGCCCAGTTCGTGCGCTTCGTCTCCCACTGGAAATAACCAGCCGGTATTGGATTCTGCTTTTTCCGCAACATAGCCATCACCCCCTTTTCCGGTGGTGAACATTTCGAAGCCGGTGCGTAAAAAGCTATTGATCCAAATAGTGCCTTCTGTGCCCATGACCTCGTCCCTGAGATCCATACCTCCACGAAAGGTCCAACTTACTTCGAATTGTCCAATGGCTCCGTTGGCATATTTTACGAGCCCAATGGCATGGTCTTCGGCATCTATGGGATGAACTTGGGTGTCCGCCCAACACATGACTTCCATGGGTTTTATATTTTTCCCTATGAAATTGCGACTGATTTCCACACAATGGCAACCGAGGTCGATAATGGCGCCACCTCCAGACTTTTCCTTGTCCCAAAACCAATCACTATGTGGCCCAGGGTGCGTTTCCCTCGATTTTGTCCAGAGTACTTTGCCAATGTCGCCACGTTGTATACTTTCCATGGATTTCAAGAATTTGGGAGTATAGCATAAATCTTCCAAATACCCCCCAAAAATGCCGGCTTCCTCGATTAGGTCCAACATGCACTTGGCTTCCTTGGCCGTGCGTCCCAAGGGTTTTGTGCAGATGACATGTTTTTTAAATTTGGCACATTCCCTAACTGCTACTTCATGCAGATGATTGGGTAGGGATATGAGTACAACTTCAACCTCAGGATGGGAAATGGCTTCTTCCATTGAAGTACTATAGTGCGGTAGGTTGTAATCGTCTGCAAACCGTTTGGCATTTTCTTTATTTCGTGAATATACCATCACCAAGTGATCTTTTCTTCTTTGGGAATGTAAGGATTCGGCATAAAATCGGGCTATAAAGCCCGAACCTAGCATAGCAATTTTCATATTGATGTTTTTATATTCCATATGGCCACACTTCGTAATTCCGGTTTTGTTTTGCATTTGGCTCTTTTAGCTATTTTTTTCCGTAAAGAACTGGCAAACAGATTTTATAAGGTGACCAAGTAAATATAAGAATTTTACTTGTACGTACAAGTTTTTAACAAAGGTTTCATTCCTGCCTGAAGGTTGAGTTCAGGTCATGGAGGTTAGGGTCTGTTATGTGAAAAGTATTTACTTAACTTAAATGGATGATATGATTTCACCTAATAAAGGGAAGGGTGGCAGCTCTAAAGCTGGCTGGAGTATTTAAAATTTGAAGTAAGCTATGAATCCCCAGAATTGAAAATAGAGTTTAAAGGTATTATCGTTTTTGTGACTAGAGTGGCCAAAGTTGTATGTCATTGTTATCTGTGCAAGATGAAGGCACAAAAGCTTAAAATTGGTTCTTGGGACCTTCATTATTCTTTCTGTTTTCCAAATCATAAATGGAATCCAGATCTATGGCATGGGTTCTTTTAGAAAAGAACATTCCATGAAGAATTACCAAAATGGTGCCTCCTGCAAAGCAAAGATTCAGTACGAGTATAATGCTTATGATCTGTGACATGATAATTGTTTTTAAAGGTTATACAAATGTCGAAAATAGGGGAAGCTATGTGTTATATAATTATTGCAATCAGTTATATAATTACACTAAAATGGACGGTCTCCATGCTGAAAAGCTTTTTTGTCCAATTTAAACAAAAGCCTTATTTATGGCAATGGCTATTGATTCAATCTAATTTTAATGAAAGATAGTGAGTATATGTAATCCTCTAAAAGGGAATTGTATGGTTGGTAGGATTTTCTGCACAATTGGTTAAAAGCAATTGTTCGTTCAATGGCAATTGATATATTTTGGAACTTGGCGAATGATGTTATTTTCAATTGGACTGCATTATTCCAAATCAACCCAAATATTGATGGAATTGTGCTTTCCAGCAACTACAATTTTATAAAATTTGGAAGGATATTTGTCTAAGTTGATTGTGGTGATATTGCTACAGGCCTTCACCTTTTTGACCAATTTATAGGGGTCGTTTTTGCCATTTTTAAATCCGTTTTCAGTACTCAGATAAACTTTCAATTTCTCATTGTCGTTATAACACTTCCAGTTAAGTGTTAGTTCCTTACCTAGGACCGTAGCCTTTAAATCACTAACGGAAAGCTGGCCTGTTATGGATACCCCATCTATTTCGAATGCTCTATCGCGCGAAGGTGAAATTTCCAAACTTCTGAGCATGGCTGGTAAAATATCCACTATACCTGGGGTGCCTTCCGTAAAATAATTATTTACATCATGGGTATTGGTCACGATCCAAGTTAAACGTTCCCGTTCAGATTGTCCACCATGTCCCTTACCCGTTTCCTTGTCCCTGCCATGGTCTGTAGTGATGAATATTTGCCAATCCTCGCCATAGTTACTTTGTCTAAACTCCATGGCCTTGAACAGTCTCCCTATTTGTTGGTCCATGATAGTAATGGCATTATGAAATTGCTCGCTATCACCGTACCGGTGTCCCATATCATCTGTAAATTCAAGATAAACCCAAGAAAGGTCAGGACTTTCAGCTTTGATGTATCTAGCAGCCTGATTTGCTACTTTCTCATCAATTTTATGTATGTATTGTCGGTCTTCGTCATGGGGAAAGTTTAGGGTATCCAGTTCGAAGCCATCAAAATGATAATTTAATGCCAGGTGATCGGTTTGGGGAAGGCTTTCTCCAACCAGTTTCGTCCTATTGTCCAGCCAAGTAGAGAAAATGGCCGTTTTTATATTGGGCCTATGCTCCTTGGCATATCTAAAAATAGTCCAGTAATTATAATTGGGGTCTTTTATACTGTTGCCCCAGACGTTGTGCTTGTTAGCCCAGGTACCGGTTAGGAGGCTATTGTATCCAACGGCAGAGATGGTAGGCGTTTCCGAATAGCCATCTTTTATGCCCCCAACATAGGCCCTTGTATATCCTCCTTGCTTCGCAATTGCATCCAAGTTGGGCGTGTCCAATTTTTCTATTACGTCTGCAGATATCCCGTCTACAATAACGAACACTATTTTAGTATTTGCTTCTTGCCCGAGGAGGCTGGTGTAATAAATAAAACTGAAAAAAATAAGGAAAGGAATTTTCAAAATGAAGACTGATTATTTGATTATTATAGCCAAAGGTTCAGGTATAAATTTACTTTTAATTTTATTGAAGTGAAACTCCATTATTAAAATCTTTATAAATTTCCGCGTGTTTTAATAAATATTAAGGCAAATGCAATAAAGGTGTTTGTGGTTGATTGTGTTTATTTCTAAAGGGTCGACTTTTGTTAAATGGTAAAGATGGAAATTTCTGGTCTTTTGGATGTTGTTGAAGCTGAAAGCATAAGGGCATGCTTCTTAGTCTTGATTGGCTTATTAAGAAGCCAATTTGGCGTTTAAAAGAAATAAAATTTTGGAAAAATATTGTCTAGGGTTGTTTTAAACTCTTAAAATTGGTGTAATTTTGGCGGACTATTTTCTGTAATCACAGTAATGGGGTATTAGCTCAGTTGGTTTAGAGCGCTGCCTTGACAGGGCAGAGGTCACTGGTTCGAATCCAGTATGTCCCACAATAAATACCTCGATTTTGTACTTATAGGATATCGAGTATTCTTTCCAAGGCCATTCCTCTGGAGCCCTTTATTAGGATAGTGGCGTGTTCTAAAGTACTGTTCTTGAGAGTTTTCCTGAGCTGGTCAAAGGATTTGTACTTGTTAAGCTTACCTTTTGTTTTAAAGAAGTTTTCTCCAATTAAATACACTTGGTCAAAATTCATATTTGTGACCAGATCGGATATTTCTTGATGTTCTTTTTCTGCAGTTTTACCTAATTCGAACATATCCCCTAAGAAAGCAATTTTATGGTTGGCCTTTAACTGTTGAAAGCTCTCTAGTGCAGCCGCCATACTGGTAGGATTGGCATTATAGGCATCCAGAATAATATGATGGCCATTTTTATTGATAATTTGTGAACGATTGTTTTGCGGGGCATAATTTTCCAATCCTTCTTTTATTTTGTCAAGGTCTACGTTAAAGTAATGGCCTATTAAAATAGCGGCACAGCAATTGGTGAAATTGTAGCGGCCCACCAATTGGGTATGAATGTTGGTATCTCCAACGGCTATTTTAACAAATGGATCGGCACTAATAAGTTTTATCCAATAGGATTGATTGTCTTCTTGACTATATCCATATTTTTTAACTACCGAGCCTAATTTGTCTTTTTGAATTGGGTCATCTGCATTGAAAAAAATGGATTTTCCACGGGCAATTAAATGGTCATAAAGTTCACTTTTGGCTTTTATGACACCTTCTTCACTACCAAAACCTTCCAAATGGGCTTTTCCAAAATTCGTTATATATCCGTAGTCCGGCATGGCCAATTTGCATAAAAAGTCTATTTCCTTGGGATGGTTGGCGCCCATTTCCACAATGGCCATTTCAGTATCCGTGCTTATTGAAAGTAAGGTTAAGGGAACACCAATATGATTGTTGAGATTGCCTTTTGTGGCAATGGTTTTGTATTTTCTGGAAAGAACAGCGGTAATGAGTTCCTTGGTGGTTGTTTTGCCATTGCTCCCTGTTAGGCCAATAACTTTTGCAGTGCAATAATTTCTGTGAAATTGGGCCAAATTTTGAAGCGTTGTAAGCACATCCTTTACAAGTATTAGTTTGGTCTTGCCGGCAGTTTCCCCTTCATCTATAACAGCGTATGAAGCACCTTTTTTTAAGGCTTCCAAAGCGTAGGTGTTTCCATTGAAATTATCTCCTTTAAGAGCGAAAAATATACAATTGGGACTTATTTTTCTAGTGTCGGTACAAACCTGTGGAAACTCTAAAAAGAGTTGGTGCAACTGTTCTATTGTCATAAATCTAAGATATAAAAAAAGCCCTTTTTGCAAAGGGCTTCTTAATATTTATTTAAAGGTTGAGCCTATTTGGCTTTCTTACCTCTAGGGGTTTTGTTTTTTGTCTTGGATTTTGAACCTACTCTGGACATAGCGCATCTAAAACCAATATAATCTGTTGCCATATATTGTGGTAAATACCTTCTTTGTGCTGGATCTAACCAATAAGCCCTATCTCTCCAGGAACCTCCTTTGAAAACCCTAACTTCGTCATTTATTAATGAGGTCCTGTTGTTGGATTTGTCATAAGCTCTTATGATATTTCCTGTGGAGTCTACCTGCACTTTGCTCACAGGGGAGTCGTACATTTTCTGTTGATCTTTCTCATCTTCGTCTTCATCGTTAAACCTGTCGTAAAATCTTGTAGAACCTGGCTCGCCATCCCTATATCCACGGTTATCACTGGATGAGAAATTTGTTCTTAAAAAGGTTTCTTGTTCACCTACAGGTACCATTTTTATTTCCCCTGGTAAATTCACGGCTACAATTTTTCCGTTAGGTAGGGTGTCATAAACTATGGAATCCCTAATTACATTTACTTTTCCATCTTTTCCTATGGCCGTTTTCATATAAACGTTACCACGGTAATAGTTAAAGTCACTTACCTCGTCATCTACAATAGGTCGGTATACATCTGCTACCCATTCGGCCACATTTCCGGCCATATCATATAATCCAAAATCATTGGGTTTGTATGACTTAACTTCAGCAGTGATATCGGCACCATCATCTGACCATCCGGCAATTCCGCCATAATCGCCTTTACCTTGCTTAAAGTTGGCCAATTGGTCTCCTCTACCAACTCTTTGACCACTTCTGGTATAGTCACCTTCCCATGGATATTTTTTTCTACCTCTGTAGTTGTTGTATTCCCTACTTCCAATTTGAGCTTGAGCTGCGTATTCCCATTCTGTTTCAGTTGGCAATCTATATTCCGGTAAAATTATTCCTGAACTTCTTTTTGCAAATACGGAAACTGAATCTTTTTTCATTTTCCCCTGTAAGGAGTCTATTTGTCCGTTATATACGGATTCTGGTCTGTTTAGGTAGGCTTCAGTACTAAAACCTCCTTCGGCCTCGCCATTAATTACTTTGTATTTGGCTTCTTCTGATAGATAGCCTTCCCTTTCCAGCATTACTTCATTAACACGGTCTGTCCTCCATTCCGCAAATTGGGTAGCCTGTATCCAGCTGACACCAACCACGGGATATTCCGCATAAGCTGGGTGACGCAGGTAATTGTTGGTCATCGTTTCATTGAATCCCAATCTGTTTCTCCAAACCAAGGTATCTGGCAAAGCACCGGTGTATATATGTACATATTTAGGGTCCTCAGGAGGATAAACACTCTTCAGATAATCTAAATATTCCAAATACATAACGTTGGTCACCTCGGTCTCATCCATATAGAAAGACTGTACGTGCTGCGAGGTAGGGGTGTTGTTCCATTCATGCATTACGTCATCTTGAACCTGACCTCTTGTAAAGGTCCCGCCTTCCACAAAGGTTAAGCCAGGAGCAGTTTCCTGCTCTTTAAAGTCTGAATTGTACTGAAATCCACCTTCCTTGGCGTTAATATTCCAGCCTGTAGCCCTTGAAACATTTTTAGAGGAGGATGAGTTTTTACAACTTGAAAAACCACCCGCTACAATAGCGCAAGAGAGTACAACTTTGATGAATTGTTTTTTCATAATTAGGACTTGAGTTCAAAAGACAAACTCTTCTTAAAGGAGTTTGCGATTCATATTTTATTAATATTTTGTGTCGCTTTCGGCTTATAAAACGATGATTAGGGCATAATATTTTGTTAATGGAAAAAAATTAATCAAATTATTTAACATGCCAATAGCATCGCTTAACTTCAATAACGACTTAAAATTTAATATAGTATGGACATTTGATAATTCTTTAAAAATTATCAATTAAATTGAATTGTAGGGAAATTTTTTACCGCATTGGTCTTTCATATTTTAAAAGGATGGCCTTGTAATGAATTTAATAGGCCTTATTTTTTTTGTAGTTTATATAAGATATTTGGAAAAAGGGCGTTTGAGTATAATGAACCCAAAAGATTTTATTTAGGTTTTGTTGAATAACTATAGGAACCAAGTCTTAATTATAACAAGTAAAAATGAAAAAATTATCACTACTTTTCTTACTTTTCTTGGTGTGTAAAGTTTCTGCACAGGAAGATAGGGTAATAACAACCGCTGTACCTTTTTTGACCATTGCCGCAGACGCTAGGGCATCCGGTATGGGAGATATGGGGGTCGCAACGTCTACAGACGCCTTCTCACAACAATGGAATCCGGCTAAATTTGCATTTGCAGAAAGAAAAATGGGAATTGGGTTGAGCTATACCCCTTATTTGGAAAGTATAATTACGGATATAGCCTTGTTAAGTGCCAATTTTCATAGTAAAATCAATGATCGAAGTGCTTTTGCTTTTGGAATTAGATATTTTACCTTAGGGGAAATTGAACTTAGACAATTTGCAGGAGATCAAGCAAGATTGGCCAAACCCAATGAAGTTGCTTTTGACGGTTCCTATTCTTTAAAACTTAGTGAGACCTTTTCAATGGCCGTATCAGGTCGCTTCATAAGCTCAAATCTTAAATTACCGGATAATGGCAGTGAGGATTCCAAGGCAGCGAGTTCGTTCGCGGTGGATGTTTCCGGTTATTATCGCTCACGGGAAATAGCCTACAATAGTTTTGATGGCCGCTGGAGGGCAGGGTTTAATATTTCAAACCTTGGGAGCAAATTGAAATATGACGACGCCGGGCAAGAAAATTTTCTTCCTACGAATTTGAAAGCAGGTATTGGATTTGACCTTATCCTGGATCAGGATAATGTGCTGGGGCTTACGACGGAATTTAATAAACTGTTGGTGCCTACACCACAAGACTATAATAATGATGGCGTCATTGACGGAACCGATAATGATGAATACCAGCAAACTACTTTTTTTGAAGGAGTTTTTAAGTCATTCGGTGATGCACCGGATGGATTTAGTGAGGAGTTAAAGGAACTTACCTGGGCACTTGGAGCGGAATACACCTATCAAAATGCATTTATGTTAAGAACAGGGTATTTTAACGAAAGTGATCTAAAAGGATCAAGAAAATTCTTCACCTTGGGTGCTGGATTTAGATTTAAATCGGCCCAGGTTGATCTGTCCTATTTATTCTCTTCCTCCAAGGTGAGAAATCCACTGGAGAATACTTTGAGATTTTCCCTTACATTTAATTTAGGGGAGGAATTTTTGAATGATTAGATTAATATATATGATATAGCTTATAAACAAAACCTGCCTACTGGCAGGTTTTGTTTATTTTTACCTAATTGTATAGCATTGTTTAAATATGAATATAAGAAGGATATCGTTTGACCTTGAGGTTTATGGATCTATCCAAGAACTGGAGGAGCATGATCGGGAATTAATGAAAGAGGCAGTGAAAGCTAGGAAAAAAGCTTATTCCCCTTATTCAAAATTTAATGTTGGTGCAGCCGTTTTATTGGAAAACGGTGAAATTGTTACGGGTAACAATCAAGAAAATGCATCCTACCCCTCTGGTCTATGCGCGGAAAGAGTGGCAATTTTTTACGCCTCTGCAAAATACCCTGGAATTGCCATTGAGACAATAGCCATAAGCGCTACCTCCGAAAATTTTGTGGTAAATAAACCTGCTGCCCCTTGTGGGAATTGCAGGCAGTCAATTTCGGAATATGAAATAAAGCAACTTCAGCCAATATCGATAATTATGTCCGGGGAAACAGGGGATGTGTTAAAATGTAGCTCTGTTGCCGACATACTTCCTTTGGCTTTCAATAGTGCCTTTCTTGGTTAGATTTATAAATTGCAGTATTTTACTCACTAAGTGAGATTTGAATGCTCCTACACTTGCCCGCCTGTTCTGTTCGGGCGTAGAAATGTTGTCAGTTGATTCCATCCGATGCCTCTTGGATATGCCCTTTGGTAATTGACTTTGAAATTTTAAGCATTTCTCAACTATTCCCAATTTTGTTGTATATAATTGCTTTATGCGAAGCTTTTGATTTAATTTTTTTTCCTATTGATTTATATATGTATTTTTGTTTTCCATTTTTATCTAAAACTTGTTTTTGATAAATGCGAAATACTACATAAATTATCAATTAATGGAAAAAATAACCAAAGAGGTCTACCTTAAATGGTATGAGGACATGCTGTTCTGGAGAAAGTTTGAAGATAAACTTGCTGCAGTATACATTCAACAAAAAGTTCGTGGATTTTTACATCTTTACAATGGACAGGAAGCTGTTCTTGCAGGAGCATTGCATGCAATGGATCTAACCAAGGACAGGATGATTACCGCCTATAGGAATCATGTTCAGCCAATTGGGATGGGTGTTGATCCCAAAAAAGTTATGGCAGAACTCTATGGTAAAGTTACCGGTACTTCCCAAGGAATGGGAGGGTCTATGCATATTTTTTCCAAAGAACATCGATTTTATGGAGGCCATGGCATCGTAGGGGGTCAAATTCCACTAGGCGCAGGATTGGCTTTTGCCGATAAATATTTTAAGAGGGATGCCGTAACCTTGTGTTATATGGGTGATGGTGCCGTTAGACAAGGTTCTCTTCACGAAAGTTTTAACTTGGCAATGCTTTGGCAATTACCGGTTGTTTTTGTTTGTGAGAACAATGGCTATGCCATGGGGACATCAGTGGCTAGGACTTCACATTCAACCGAAATTTGGAAATTGGGATTGGGATATGAAATGCCTTGTGGACCAGTAGACGGAATGGATCCAGTAACGGTGGCAAAGGAAATGAGTAAGGCTATTGAGCGTGCCAGATCTGGGGGAGGACCAACATTTCTCGAAATGAAGACCTATAGGTATAGAGGTCATTCCATGTCCGATGCACAGCATTATAGAACCAAAGCGGAAGTTGAGGAATACAAGAAGATTGATCCAATATCCCAAGTATTGACTGTAATAAAAGACAATAAATATGCTTCGGATGCACAGATAAAGGAAATTGATGCTAGGGTGAAAAAGTCGGTTATCGAGTGTGAAAAATTTGCAGACGAATCAGATTATCCACCTGTAAACCAATTATATGACATGGTATACGATCAAGAAGACTATCCATTTGTACAACATAAAATATAAGTAAATGGCAGAGGTAATAAATATGCCAAGACTAAGCGATACCATGGAAGAAGGGACTGTTGCTAAGTGGCTAAAACAAGTAGGGGACAAAATAGAAGAAGGTGATATATTGGCGGAAATTGAAACCGACAAGGCTACCATGGAGTTCGAATCTTTTAATGAAGGAACTTTATTATATATTGGAATAAAGGAGGGTGATACGGCACCGGTAGATTCACTTTTGGCCATAATTGGAGAAAAAGGAGAAGATATTTCTGGATTGTTGAATAATTCGTCCTCAGATGCCAAGGATGAAAAACAAGTGGACGCTGCACCCGAGAAGGTTGAAACGGATGCTCCGAAAGCAAATAGTGGAGCCGCTGAAATTCCTGAAGGGGTAGAGATTGTAAAGATGCCTCGCCTTAGCGACACTATGGAGGAGGGTACAGTGGCTACCTGGTTAAAGAAAGTTGGTGACGAAGTTGAAGAAGGGGATATTCTGGCCGAAATCGAGACCGATAAGGCTACTATGGAGTTTGAATCTTTTTATTCGGGTATCTTATTATATGTTGGAATTAATGAAGGGGAAACTGCAGCTGTAGATTCTGTACTAGCTGTAATAGGTCCAAAAGGTACAGATGTTGATGCTGTATTGAGTGCCGGATCAGGTTCTGTTAAAGAAGCAGATAGTACGCCTGAAGTAACTAAAAAGTCTGAAAGTACCTCTACTAATGGCCATGAATCTGCTGCAACTGTCACCAATGATGGTCAAAGAATTTTTGCTTCACCTTTGGCAAAGAAAATCGCTCAAGATAAAGGAATTAATTTAGGGGAAGTTAAAGGTAGTGGTGATCAAGGTAGGATTATTAAAAAAGATGTTGAGGATTATCAGCCAAAACAAAAAACTGCCGATAAAGCTACTCCTGCACAGGATAAGGCTGCATCTACTCAAGCTGCTGTTGCGGCTCCTATTAATTTGCCCGTAGGTCAAGAGGGAACTGAAGAAGTGAAGAACTCACAAATGCGCAAGGTAATCGCCAAGCGTTTGGGAGAATCCAAATTTTCCGCTCCACATTATTATTTGACCATTGAGGTGGATATGGATTATGCCAAGATTTCAAGAGAACAAATAAACGCTTTGCCAGATACCAAGGTTTCTTTCAACGATATGGTGGTAAAGGCTTGTGCAATGGCATTAAAAAAGCATCCGCAAGTAAATACCTCATGGAACAATGAAACCACCCGATATAATAAGCATGTACATATAGGTGTTGCCGTTGCCGTTGATGAAGGTTTATTGGTGCCGGTACTGAAATTTGCCGACCAAATGACACTTACTCAAATAGGTGCTTCGGTTAAGGATTTGGCTGGTAAGGCTAGAAATAAGAAAATTAGTCCGGCAGAAATGGAAGGCAGTACATTTACGGTATCCAATTTGGGGATGTTCGGAATTTCTGAATTCACCTCGATTATAAACCAGCCTAATTCGGCAATACTATCGGTAGGCGCAATTGTCGAAAAACCAGTTGTTAAAAATGGGCAGATCGTAGTTGGTAATACCATGAAGGTAACATTAGCTTGTGATCACAGGACAGTTGACGGAGCCACAGGGGCACAGTTCTTACAAACATTAAGGTCGTACTTGGAGAATCCGGTTACTATGTTGGCATAGGCCAAAAGCCTTTATTTTGATATGGATTTTAAGTTGATTATTTTCCTATCACTGAAATAAAATAGATGACAGGAAGGCACGGTCTTTAAATAATTATAGAAAAAGCATCCTGAATTTCAGGATGCTTTTCACTTTAGAACAATATCATTTCTTATTGGTCATTTGGGCTACTCCTAATTTTTTATGGTGCTTCCATGTTCATATAGGAATAATGATCAATTTTTTCAATTTGTTTAACGATTAAAAATCATTCTATGAAAAATATAATTTGTATTGCAATCCTTTCTGTTATAATTGGGTGTGGTGGCGCTAAAATTGATCAGACCGCTAGCGTATCGCATTTTTCTACAGATGAAAGAGTTGGTGGGATATTAACATATTTGGCCTCTGATGATCTAAATGGAAGGGAAGCAGGTACTGAAGGAATAGATATGGCTGCCAAGTATATAGAGGGAGTTTTCAGAAATAACGGAATTAAGCCCTATTTTGAAAGTTACAGGGATACATTGACCAATTTTGAAAAACCAGCTTATAATGTAGTGGGTTATATTGAAGGTACGGACAAAAAATTAAAAAATGAATTTGTTATAATTGGGGCGCACTATGACCACATAGGTACTGCTGACCCAGTGTCCGGGGATCATATTGCCAATGGCGCCAATGATAATGCTTCGGGAACCACTGCGGTCTTGGAGTTTGCCCGTTATTTTGGGAAGTTTGGAAAGAATAAGCGAAGCATAATTTTAGTCCTGTTCAGTGCTGAGGAAAAGGGGCTTTTGGGGTCTAAGCATTTGGCTAAAAAGCTCAAGGAACAAAATTTAAACCTATATGCCATGCTTAATTTCGAAATGGTCGGAGTTCCTTTGGTGGGGAAAGATTATTTCATGTATGTAACAGGGTATGAGGAATCTAATTTGGCAGATATATGCAACGGCTATGCCAAAGAGAAATTGGTTGGATTTCTCCCAACGGCAAAAGAATTCAACTTGTTTCAAAGATCTGATAATTATCCGTTTCATACAGAGTTTGGGGTTCCTTCCCAAACCTTTTGTACCTTCGATTTTACCAATTTCGACCACTACCATAAAGTTGGTGATGAGGTTTCTATAATGGATTTTGACCATATGGCCTTATTGGTAAATAAAACTATTCCAGTTTTAAAGGATATTATTAATGCCCCTATCAGGGAGATAGAATACAAATAATGGCAAATATTGTAATTACGGGATGTAGCAGGGGGATTGGTTTTCAATTGGCACAGTTGTTTGCCAATGACGGACACAAGGTATTGGCACTGTCAAGAAATAATACGCCTATAGCAGCACTGGGGCATGCCAATATTTCTAGTTTTTCGTTTGATCTGGCCAATATGTTGGATTATGAACAGTTGGATTCTTTCTTAAAAAACAACTGGAATCAGGTAGATGTCCTCATAAATAATGCAGGAAAATTATTGAACAAGCCTTTTTTGGAAACCTCCATGGAAGAATTTGAAGAGGTGTATAAGGTCAATGTTTTTGGAGTGGCAAGTATTACCAAAAGAATAATTCCCTTAATGCCCAAATCTGGGCATGTGGTTACCATAAGCTCTATGGGTGGGGTACAGGGCAGCGTAAAATTCCCTGGATTATCTGCCTACAGTTCCAGTAAAGGGGCCGTAATTACAATGACTGAATTATGGGCGGAAGAGTTTAAGGATTCGGGACCGTCCTTTAATGTGTTGGCCCTAGGGGCGGTACAGACGGAAATGTTGGAAGAAGCTTTTCCAGGATATCAGGCGCCGACCACCGCTTTGGAAATGGCAAACTATATTAGGGATTTTGCACTTACAGGAAATAAACTTTACAATGGTAAATTGTTGCAGGTGTCCAATTCCACGCCTTAATCAACTTTAGCTAATGAAAGAATACAAGTGTATAATATTCGATTGTGATGGGGTGCTGGTAGATAGTGAGGTACTAGGTAACCAAGTGTTTGTGGATATGGCTAATGAAAACGGTGCTGATATAGATATTTCCTACGCCATGCAGCATTTCAAAGGAGGCTTTCTAATGGACAGCATCAGACAGGTTGAGGCCATGATCCAAAAATCATTGCCATTGGATTTTGAAAGTGAATATCGGCGGAGGTCTTATCAAATCTTCTCAACCCAACTTAAATCGGTTGAGGGTATTGACAGGGTCTTGGAAAAATTGACTGTTCCTTTTTGTGTCGCTTCAAGTGGACCGCAGGAAAAAATTAAAAGGAATTTGAACACTGCAGGTCTATTGTCTTTTTTCAATGGCAATATCTTCAGTTGTTATGATATTGGAAAATGGAAACCAGATCCGGCCATCTATTTACATGCGTCAGCAACCATGGGATTTTTGCCAAATGAATGCCTTGTAATAGAGGATTCCTACAAGGGAGCAATGGCAGCAACCTCCGGTGGGTTTGATGTTTATGGGTATGCCCTGCACAATGAAGATCCCAATTTTGAAAAGCAAGTGACCAGAACGTTTCAACAAATGAGCGATTTGATATCCTTATTGAAATTGTAGTTAACTACATTTTATTTTTTAAATTCAGTTTTTAGCGGTTTGTTCCCAGAAATGAGACTTGCAATTATTTTTGTTTGCGGGAACTGTTCCAAAATAATCTTGATAAAAACAGTAATTGGTATTGCCATTATCAATCCAGGTACGCCCCAAATATATCCCCAAAGCATCAACATCACCAATACGGTAATAATATTTATGGAAAAGGATTTGCCCATAAATATCGGCTCCAATATTGACCCGAACAAAACCTGTACCCCGGTAATGGAAATCACAAAGAATAAGAGAGTACTTGTAGGTTCCAATTCTACAAAGGCGAAAAGAGCTAAAAGTATTACCGATATAATGGAACCGACCATTTGAACAAAGTTTATGGCAAAAGCAAACAATCCCCAGAAAATTGGAAAGCTCACGTCAAAAAATACACAGGCCAGCCCAAATCCGATTCCCGTAAAAAGACTGACCAAGAATTTGACCTTAATAAATTTAATAATATCTTTTTCGACCTTAACAAATGTTTTGACCGAGGTGTGTTTTTGCTTTAGAATGGTATTGTTCATTAATTTCTGGACGTTTATGGATTCTGCCAGCCAAAGCACTACAAAGAATACCGTCATTAAAATCATGGTAAGTGTATTGCCAATGAAATCCAATGTTGTCCCAAAGTTCTTCATCATACTTTCTTTGGGGATAATATTGTTAATGATGCTTTCTTCCTTGGAATAGGGTATGCCTAAATAATCCTCCATACCTATTAATAAGCCTTCCAATTTGGACTCTGCTTTTGCAAAAAAGGCGTTGTCCGCAGAAAGTATTTCTTTGCTAGTGAGTTGAATGAGTTCTCCACCTACTTTTAAGGCACCAATGAAAATTAGTAATACAATGAAAATACTTATTGGTTTGGATACATTCTTTTTATTGAGCCAGCGCATGATTGGTAGAAACAATAATGCAATGAACATAGAGAAAATAAGGGGAATAAAGATAAACGAAAGAAGTTTTAGTAAATAAAACACTAAGGGTACTACGATAATAAGGAGTAGCTTATTGGTGGTTCTTAAATCGTTCATATATAGTATAATAATTATTTTTTGCTATGATTGTTGGGAATGCAAATTTAGTGGAAAGAAGTTGTCTTTGGTAGTTAATAAAAATGTAAATATTGGCTATAAACCCATTTTTCATCAAAGGTTAACTTTATTGTGGATAAAATACTTATGTTAATCCAATTAAGATCTTAAAATTTCTAATTTTGTTGTTATGCAGGACACTTTGGAAAAGTATCTTCCTGAAAGGGCCATAGGTTTAAGTATGGAACTTATAAAGGAAAACGGCGTACACCTAAAGATTGTAAATCAGAGGGTTACCAGGCATGGGGATTATAGAAGGATGCCTAATGGATCTCATCAAATTACCGTAAACGCCACGCTGAACAGATATCGATTTTTAATTACATTGGTCCATGAAATAGCACATTTGGTTGCTTTTGAGAAATATGGCAGAAAAATAAAACCTCACGGATTGGAATGGAAAAGGACATTTCAATATTTAATGCTGCCCTTTCTAAGGCCGGAGGTCTTTCCAAACAATCTTTTGCCAATGTTGGCCAAGCATTTTAGAAACCCAAAAGCGAGCAGTGATACGGATGCAAAGTTATCTTTGGCCTTAAAACAATTTGATATTCAGGATAAGGAAAAATCTTATATTTTTGAATTACCGCACGGCAGTGTTTTTAGGATATATAATGGCAAACTATTTCAAAAGAAAAACAAAAGGGTAAAGCGGTACGAATGTATCGAAGTAGCTACTGGCAGGGTATATCTTTTTCAGCCCAATGCCGAGGTGGAATTAATAAGGGATTAGAGTAGAAGGCTATGAATAAAAATTATTATGCCGTATTAATGGCAGGTGGAGTGGGGTCCAGATTTTGGCCAATAAGCACAGCGGCTTATCCCAAGCAGTTCCATGATATGTTGGGGACAGGGGATACCTTGATACAGAAGACTTTTAAAAGATTGTCCAAGTTTATTCCAGTAGAAAATATTTTGATTTTGACCAATGAAAGATACAACGAATTGGTCATGGAGCAATTGCCGGATATACGACAAGAACAAGTAGTGCTTGAACCGGCTATGCGCAACACGGCTCCATGTATTCTTTATGCGGCCTTAAAAATTCATAAAATGAATCCCGATGCCTTAATGATTGTAGCTCCCAGCGATCATTGGATAGAGGATGAGGAAGCATTTGCCAAGGATGTCGTTGACTGTTTTGATAAGTGCGGGGAAGAAAATGTCCTTTGTACCTTGGGCATAAAGCCAACTTTTCCCAATACAGGTTTTGGGTATATAGAATTTGATAAGACAAATGATACTCCTTTGAAAAATGTGCGTCAATTTAGGGAAAAGCCAGATTATGAAACAGCCAAGGATTTTATAAAACAAGGGAATTTTTTGTGGAATGCCGGAATTTTTATGTGGAGTGTGAATACCATAATAAGTGCTTTTAAAAAATTTCAACCTGAACAATACACTTTATTCCAGAATGGAATGGATTATTACAATACTAACAAGGAAAGGGCATTTATCATTGAAAATTATCCAAAGGCAGATAATGTGTCCATAGATTATGCGATCTTGGAGCCCTCCAAAAATATTTTCGTCCTACCTGCTACTTTCGATTGGAACGACCTGGGTACCTGGGGTTCCCTTTACGATAAATTGGACAAGGACGCCAATAATAATGCTTTGGTAAACTGCCAAGTTTTGGCCGAAGATGCCCAAGGGAATATGATACGCTCCCCAAAAGGTAAAATAATAGTCATTGAAGGCCTAAAAGATTATATTGTAGTGGACAAGGAGGAAGTTTTATTGATATACCCCAAGTCAAAGGAACAGGATATAAAAAAAATACTTGCTAAGGTAAAGGATAAATTTGGGGAACATATAGCTTAGTTATGGAGGAAAATTTTAATAAGGATAATAACCAGTCAGGGGTCGAAGGTAACCGGGAAGACATTAGGAAGGATTTTAAAGGGCTATTGGGCAGCACGAAAAAATTTCTCAGTGATTTGCTCGATATTCGCCAAAATACTGATCAAGAGGCGACCAAAGAATCTATAATTGCGGATATTCCTTTTAAAGGGCATACATCGTGGATTTTAATTTGTTCCATTTTTATTGCCTCAGTTGGTCTTAATGCCAATTCCACGGCTGTAGTCATAGGGGCTATGTTAATTTCCCCTTTAATGGGTCCTATATTAGGCATGGGGCTTTCCTTGGCAATCAATGACATAGATACCCTAAGACGATCTTTAAAGAATTTTGCTGTAATGGTAGGGTTAAGTGTTATAACCGCTTTTTTATTCTTTTATTTATTCCCCTTGAGGGATGAGTCATCAGAACTATTGGCCCGTACGGAACCCGATATCAGGGATGTTCTCATTGCATTTTTTGGAGGCTTGGCATTGGTTATTGCCCGCGCAAAAAAAGGAACTATCGCCAGCGTTATTTTTGGTGTGGCCATTGCAACAGCTTTGATGCCACCTTTGTGTACGGTGGGATTTGGATTGGCCATTGGTAATTTTGGTTATGCTACCGGTGCCATGTATCTCTTTACCATAAATACTATTTTTATTGGGTTGGCCACTTTTTTGGTAATAAAATTATTGCGTTTTCCAATGGTGCGCTATGCCAATTCGCAGCGAAGAAGGTTCATAGCAAGAATGGCGTCCATTGTTGCAATTTTGGTAATGATTCCTGCTGGATTTACATTTTATGATGTGTTTCAAGAGTCCTTGTTTAAAAAAGAGGCCAATCAATTTGTATCGAACAATATCGCACCCTATAAATTGCCAGGGGAAGGTAGGTATCTCGAGAATTTAACGGACATTCAATATAATCACGGAAAGGATGGTTATATAGAATTGGTTTTTATGGGGAGCGAAGCTATACCGGATAATGTAATTGCCACTTGGAATACTCAAAAAAATACTTTTAGTAAGCTACAAAATGTAGAATTGAAGGTTGTACAAGGTTCTAAGAATTTAGAATTGGATCAGATGAAGTATGTTAATGAGTTGTATGAATCAAAAAAAGCGGAACTACTTAGTAAGGAACAACAAATTCAAGTTTTAAAGGAAGAGGTAGGCAAAATGAGTAAGATTGTTGAGCAACAGATTCCTTTTCAGGAAATAAGTGCAGAAGCCAAGGCCAATTACGAAAATTTAACCACTTTGGGTTTTTCCTATACCATTACAACAGATTTTAATAAGCTGGATACCATTCCTGTTTTTAATGTACAGTGGAAAAAGGGATTACCTGCCCAGCAAATAAAAACTGATTCACAAAAATTAACGGATTGGTTGCGATTAAGGCTAAAGAATTCGAAGATTCAAGTAAGGGAAGAACAAATTTAATTGCGCTCTTCAATATACATCTGACGAACCTTTTTAAATAATTCCGATGAATAAACAAAGTCGGTTACGGCTTCATTTTCAGTTTTAAAAATTTCCTTGTTACTGCCTTCCCATTCCTTAAGACCATTTTTAAGGAATATTATTTTCTCGCCGATTTCCATAACAGAATTCATGTCATGGGTATTGATTACAGTGGTAATATCGTATTCTTGAGTAATTTCATGGATAAGATTGTCTATCAATATAGCTGTTTTGGGATCTAGTCCCGAATTGGGTTCATCACAGAATAAATATTTTGGATTCATTACAATGGCCCTTGCAATGGCAACCCTTTTTTGCATACCCCCAGATATTTCCGACGGAAATTTATGGTGGGCATCAACTAGGTTAACCCTTTTGAGTACAAAATCTACCCGATCCTGCATTTCGGATTTGGATTGTTTGGTAAACATGCCTAAAGGGAACATGACATTGCCTTCGACCGTCATTGAATCGAAAAGTGCGCTTCCCTGAAAAACCATCCCCATTTCCTGTCTTAAATCTCTTTGTTCACTAGCGGATAGCTTGGCATAAATTTTCCCATCGTAACTAATTGTACCTTCGTCTGGCGTGAAAAGACCTAATAGGCATTTTAGAAAGACTGTTTTTCCCGATCCGCTTTGACCTATTATCAAATTGGTCTTGCCTTTTTCAAAGATGGAACTGATACCCTTTAAAATATGGGTGTCACCAAACGATTTATGTATATTGTCAACTTCTATCATTAGCCTAAAAGTAATTGCGTTAAAATGTAATTCACAATAATAATTACAACACTTGTCCAAACAAAGGCAGTAGTGCTCGCTTTACCAACTTCCAAGGCCCCACCTTTCATATAATATCCGTGAAAGGATGGTATGGTGGCAATAAGTAGTGCAAATACTATCGATTTAACAAAGGAATAGGTTACGTGGAAGGGAATAAAGTCTAATTGTAGGCCTTCCACAAAGTCGGCACTTGAACTGAAACCGCCAAAAACACCAGCGGTCCATCCTCCAAATATCCCAACATACATAGCTATTGCAATTACAAATGGATAAAACAGCATGGCTATTATTTTTGGAAATACCAGATAATTCAATGAATTTACCCCCATGATCTCCAAAGCATCGATCTGTTCCGTCACCCTCATGGTACCTATACTGGACGTTATATAGGATCCAACTTTTCCGGCCATAATAATGGAGGTAAAAGTAGGTGCGAACTCAAGTATAACAGATTGTCTGGTGGCAAATCCGATCAGATTTCGAGGTATCAATGGGTTGGTAATGTTCAATGCCGTTTGAATGGCGACTACGCCTCCAATAAAAAAAGAGATGAAAATAATAATGCCCATGGACCCATAGACCAATTCGTCAATCTCCTTTAGAATTAACGTTCTCATTACGGACCATTTGGTAGGTTTCTTAAAAACCTCCCTGATCATTATAAAATAGCTGCCGATAGATGCAAGGTAATTCATTCAATAAGTGATATTGCTTAGGAGTGTAAAAATAACAATATTAAGAATCATTTAACTTCCAATTAGAATTTAAAGGTTTTATTTATATATTTTTGCTTCTTAAAAAAAATGAAAAATGCAAAATAATCGTGTGCTTCTATTGTTTTTAGTGCTTTTAATAGGGTTTGGTTCTGTGACTGTTAATGCTCAGCGCAAATCTAAAAAAGATAAGGTTGAGTCTATTAAGAATACTGGTGTTATTGCCAATCCAAATATTGCCACAACACCAAAATTAGTGGTTGGGATTGTAGTAGATCAGATGCGTTACGATTATTTGACCCGGTTTTGGGATCAATATGGAGAAGGTGGATTTAAGCGAATGGTAAATGATGGTTTCAACTGCAAAAACAATCATTTTAATTATGCGCCAACAGTGACCGGTGCCGGACATGCCTCGGTTTATACCGGTGCAACCCCATCTGTACATGGTATAATAGCTAATGATTGGTATGATAAATATGCAGATGAAAGTGTTTATTGTGCAGGAGATACCAATTATAGTTCCGTTGGAACATCTTCCGATGCCGGAAAGATGTCCCCGCATAGAATGCAAACGACGACCATTACAGACCAAGTAAGGTTACATACCCAAATGCGTGGTAAAGTAATTGCTGTGGCTATTAAGGATAGGGGAGCAGTTCTGCCTGGAGGCCATACGGCCAACGCCGCGTATTGGTTTGATGGTGGGGATGCAGGTAACTGGATTACCAGTTCCTATTATATGAACGACTTGCCAATATGGGTGAGTGAATTTAATTCACAAAAAAGTGTAGATCAATACAAAAAGTCTTGGGCCACTTTGAAAGATATAAATACCTATAAGGAAAGTGGTTCTGACAATAATGATTACGAAGGTCTTTTTGAAGGGCAGTCTACTCCAACCTTCCCCCACGATTTAGTTGGCTTGTGGGATACCAATGGAAAGTATAGTATCCTAAAAAGTACTCCTTACGGCAATAGCCTAACGGCGGATTTTGCTTTGGAGGCGGTGGAAAAGGAGATGCTTGGTGCTGATAGTTTTACAGACTTCTTGGCCATTAGTTTCTCCAGTACGGATTATGTTGGGCATAAATGGGGGGTAAATTCGAAAGAGGTTGAGGATACTTATTTGCGTTTGGACCTGGATTTAAAACGTATTTTTGATACCTTGGATAAAAAAGTGGGAGCAGGGGAGTATACCGTTTTTCTAACTGCAGATCATGCGGCTATTAACGTTCCGGCTTATTTAAGAGACCAAAAACTACCTGCGGCAGCCTTGGAGTCCGATAATTTTAATAAGAGACTATCCGACTATATGAAGTATACCTTTGGAACTACAGATATTTTGAAGAATACATCGAACAATCAATTGTTTCTGGATTATAAGGTTGTTAAAGGTTTGGATCTGGAGATGGCTGAGGTTGAAGAAGCTATAGCCCGTGAAATTATACAATACGATGGCGTATATAAAGTATTTACCGCCAATCAAATGTGGCTAAATCAGTATAGCAGTGGTATACCCTACATAGTTCAAAATGGATACAATCAAAAACGTTCCGGGGAGGTATTGTTTGTCTTTGATCCAGGAAGTGGAAAATACGGAGGTACAGGGTCAACACATGGTTCTCCTTGGAATTATGATACTCATTCGCCCTTACTGTTTTACGGGAAAGGGATTAAAAAGGGGAGTACTGTAAGTAGAACCGAAATTCCTGATATCGCTCCAACGATTGCTGCATTGTTAGGGATGAATGCTCCTTCAGGGACAACGGGAGAACCTATTGGGGAGGTGATTAAGTAATAGCAATAATTTTATAAAAGTAAAAAAGCCAAACTTTTCAACTAATTGAAAAGTTTGGCTTTTATTTTTTTCCATCGAAACTCACGAATAAACTTACCCTCCAATGGGCTTACCAAAAATTCCGCATTTTCTTTCCTTGCTAAAAAGTAGCCTTGAATATTATCCCAAAATGCCTTTGGTTTTTTTTGCTTTAAGGCCATTTTTAGGGAGGCGATCAGGGTAATACGGAAACCGTATCGCATGGTGTACATTGCCTTTCCTTGTAGCAATTTGGATTTTTTGTTATATGCATTTCCCAGAGGTCGTAAATGTTTGGCATGTAAAGAGGTGTCGGTGTAAATATTATAGCCGTTATACTGGGCCAACAGCTCGTCTACAGTATCCCATCCCATAGCGGTTTTAAGTCCCCCAATGGTCTTAAAGCAACTTTTTCTATAGGCTTTAAATGCACCGCGGACATGATTTTTGTCCATGGGATGATTTAATTTCCATTCCCCATTTTTGTTCTGTTCAAAGGCAAATCCACCTGCTATGCCAATTTTTGGATCGTTGGAAAATATCTGGGCCATTCTTTCAAAATAGGTATCCGGAAGAATGATGTCTGCATCCAATTTCACCAAAAAATCATAATCCTCATCCAGTAGTTCCAGCCCCTTGTTAAAAGCGTTTATGACCTTACTGCCGGGCATATGGGCAGTTGAAGATTTGGAGTTGACCTTCGTTACAAAGTCATATTCCGAGGCAAAACGATCTATTATGTGCTCTGTTTGGTCGGTTGAATTATCGTTTACTACTACTACTTTTTTTGCAGGCATGGTTTGTTTTACCACTGATAGCAGTGTATCCTTTAGGAATTGCTCTTCGTTATGTGCAGGGATAATGATATAGTAATTCACCTATAAAATTGTATTTGTTTTCCAGTAGTCCAAGATGTTAATTGTCAGTATTCCAAAGTATGGGAAGCTTGGTTTTATTTGGCGCTAGGACTTCTCAAGTTTTACCCATTGCCTAATTTTTTTCTAGCCCATATTAGCGAATGGAAATTGTTTTAGGACTTATTTTTCGTTCCGCATAAACAATGTAATATCTTGGGGTAAAACTCCTTAGCAGGGGTCTAATGCCTATTTTATTTATGGGATTGGTCCATTTTGCCCGATCCTTTATTTCCCAACCCGCCTTTTCAAGTAACCAGTCAAATTGCCAGTCCTCAAATTCGTGGTAGTGTCTGTCCCAAGGGTCCGTCTTACTCCTATATGCCGGTGAAAACCATAAATTTAAAGGGATGCTGGCAACCAGTTTATCCGATTTTATTACGCTAAGAATATTCAATGGAGCCAATAAATGTTCAAATATTTCGAAGGCAGTGGTCACTTCGGCTTTCGTTGTTTGGGCAGAAGTAAGATCTAGGTCCAAATCTTCTCCTTGTGTATTTTCAACGGTGTATCCATTTTCTTTCATAATCTTGGAAAAGGGATTATCGACTCCGAGATCCAAAATAGATTGGTCCGTAGATATATGTTTTTGAAGGAAGGCGAGTGTATGTTTAAAACGTTTGTTCGGGAATGTTCTTTCGTACATCAGTGGTAATCTGGTTTGTTGTTTTAATGTTCGTGCAGTGGTTTAAGAATTAATAACCCTATAACCAGAAACAAAGATATATGAATAGGCGTTTATTGGTATATAGATTAAACCCTATAGACTATGGCGTTAATATTCATGCCTGCACCAACACTGGCAAATATAACAACATCTCCCTTTTTTATCGATTGATTTTCCATTTTTCCATTTTTTACCATATCGTACAAGGTGGGTATGGTTGCTACGGAGCTATTTCCTAGCTTTTCGATACTCATTGGCATTATGCCATCGGGCATTTCCATATCGTAAAGTTTGTAAAAACGTTTTACTATGGCTTCATCCATTTTTTCATTGGCTTGGTGAATGAATATTTTTTTGAGTTCGGTGATGGGCACTCCACTTTTATCCAAACTGTCCTTCATCGCCTGTGGAACATGGGTCACGGCGAATTCATATATTTTGCGACCGTACATTTTTATGTAACGCTTATCTTCTTTGGATGCTTTGGAATATGACTCTCCAAAGAATAGGAAGAAGGCTTCCTCATTGGCATAGGTTGCACTATTGTGCGACAATATTTGCCCTGTATCATCTTTGGCTTCCAAAATAGTTGCGCCAGCACCATCGGAATAGATCATGGAGTCCCGATCATGTCTGTCCACAACCCTGGATAAGGTTTCTGCCCCAATGACAAGGCATTTTTTGGCAATACCACTTTTAATAAATGCATTGGCCTGGATCAACCCTTCAATCCAGCCCGGACACCCAAATAGGAGGTCATATGCAACGCATTTCGGATTTTGGATTTGCAATTGATGTTTCACCCTTGTGGCTAAACTGGGCAAGGTATCTCCCTGTGTTTTACCATCTGATACATCACCAAAATTATGGGCAAAAATTATATAGTCCAGTTCTTCTTTGTTGATTTTGGCATCAGCGATGGCCTTTTCTGCCGCGAAAAATGCCAATTGGGAAGTATTTAAATTATTCTCCGCATATCGCCTTTCGCTAATCCCTGTAATACCCTTGAATTTTTGAATTATTACTTCATTTTGATGCGCAAAGGGGCTGCCATCTTCATTTAAAAAATCATGATTCTTAAAATCTGAGTTCTTTGTTACAATGGATGGTAGGTAAGAGCCAGTGCCAGTAATTCCAATGTTCATAGTAAAATGTGAGTTTAATTATATAAATATAAATCATTTGGCCCGGGGTAATGCCTATGCATAATATTTGATATGATGTCCAAGATTATTCCTCTTTTGTATTTAACATAAAAAAAGCCTTTCAAAATTAATAGAAAGGCTTTAAAGGGCTTGTCTTTATTGGGATTTCTATGCTTCTGCGTAGGCCTCGATAGGTGCACAGGTACATATTAAATTACGGTCTCCATATGTGTCGTCAACCCTCCGTACACTAGGCCAAAACTTGTTTTCCATAATATAAGGCAATGGAAAGGCCGCTTGTTGTCTACTGTAAGGAAAATCCCAATCATCGCTGGTTATCATTTCCAAGGTATGGGGAGAATTTTTGAGGGCATTGTTGCTGTCCTCAATGGACGCGGCATCTATTTCCTCCCGTATAGATAACATGGCGCTGCAGAAACGATCTAATTCTGCCAAGCTTTCGCTCTCAGTGGGTTCGATCATAAGTGTTCCTGCAACCGGGAAAGATACGGTAGGTGCATGAAAACCATAATCCATTAGTCTTTTTGCAATATCGGTAACTTCAATACCATTTTCTTTAAAGGGCCTACAATCTATAATCATCTCATGAGCCGCCCTTCCTCGTTCCCCAGTATACAGAACGTCGAATTTACCACTTAGTTTGTTTTTAATGTAGTTGGCATTAAGGATTGCCATTTTTGTAGACTGGCTCAGTCCGTATTCCCCCAACATTTTAATGTATCCATAGGAAATAAGACATACCAATGAACTTCCCCAAGGCGCTGCCGATATAGCTGAAATTGCTTTGTCTCCGCCTGTTTTGATAACTGGGTTCCCAGGTAAAAATGGCACCAATTGTTTCGCTACACAAATAGGTCCAACTCCAGGCCCGCCACCCCCATGAGGAATGGCGAATGTTTTATGTAGGTTTAAGTGGCATACATCGGCACCAATAGTGGCCGGGTTGGTCAACCCCACCTGTGCGTTCATATTTGCACCGTCCATATAGACCTGCCCGCCGTTATCATGGATCAATTTCGTTATTTCCTTAATGGAGGATTCAAATACTCCGTGGGTAGAAGGATATGTTACCATTAAAGCGGAAAGATTGTCCTTGTGTAAAGCAGCCTTTTCCCCTAAATCGGTTACATCTATGTTGCCATTTTCATCTGTTTTGGTGACCACGACCTTCATTCCGGCCATGACGGCCGAGGCGGGATTGGTACCATGTGCGGAAGCAGGTATAAGGCATATATTTCTATGGCCTTCCCCTCGGGATTCATGATAAGCCCTAATCACCATAAGTCCGGCGAATTCTCCCTGTGCCCCGGAATTTGGTTGTAAGGAAGTTCCGGCAAATCCGGTGATGGTATTAAGATCATTTTCCAATTCCTTCAAAATAATTTGATAGCCCTCCGCTTGTTCAATAGGTACAAAAGGATGAATATTCCCCCAGCGTGCAAGGCTCAATGGGAGCATTTCAGAGGCCGCGTTCAATTTCATGGTACAAGACCCTAAGGAAATCATGGAATGGTTCAATGCCAAATCTTTTCTTTCCAATTTTTTTATGTATCGCATCAATTCGGTTTCCGAATGAAAGGAGTTGAATACGCTGTTCTCCAAAAACTTGGTTGTACGGTTTAATTTGCCTTCTATGGACGAATGGGGCAAAAGACCCTTTATGGTAACGGAAGCTTTTCCAATTGCTTCAGCGAAAATATTTACAATCTGTTGAAGATCTTTTAGGGAGGTAGCTTCGTTTAAGGCTATGGCAATGGTGTCCGCATCAACATAAAGGAAATTAACCTCATATTTTTCGGCAACGGGCCTTACTTTCGAAGAATCCGCTTTTATGCTAACGGTGTCGAAATAAGAAGTATTGGTCTGGAATAGTCCCAACTTTTCAAGACTTTCGACTAAGGTCTTAGCGGAGGAATGAACTTTATTTGCAATGTATTGTAGTCCTTTAGGGCCGTGGTACACTGCGTACATTCCTGCCATTACAGCCAATAGCACTTGAGCCGTACATATATTGGATGTGGCCTTGTCCCTTTTAATGTGCTGCTCCCTGGTCTGCAACGCCATCCTTAAGGCAGGCTTGCCATCAGTGTCCTTGGTGACTCCGATAATTCTTCCCGGGATACTTCTTTTGTATTCTTCCCTTGTTGCAAAAAAGGCTGCATGTGGTCCTCCGTAACCTAATGGAATCCCAAAACGTTGGGTGGTTCCTACCACCACGTCGGCACCAAATTCGCCCGGAGGGGTTAGAATTGCCAAACTCAAAATATCGGCTGCCACGGCAACTTTAATATTTTTTTCTGCAGCTTTGGCCACGAATGCGGCATAATCATATACCTGACCGTATTTTCCGGGGTATTGAAGTAGTGCCCCAAAATAATCATCACTAAATTCAAAGTTCTGGTGATTGCCCACTATTAGGTCAATTTCCAGTGGTGCTGACCTAGTTTGTAATAAGGATAATGTTTGAGGTAATATTTCTTCTGAAACGAAAAATTTTAAAACGTTATTTTTCTTTTGATCTCTACTACGGACATCAAAAAGCATGGCCATTGCCTCGGCAGCCGCAGTGCTCTCATCCAATAGGGATGCGTTGGCCAATTCCATTCCAGTTAGCTCCGCAATTACGGTCTGGAAATTTAATAAGGCTTCCAATCTGCCTTGGGCAATTTCGGCTTGGTAGGGCGTATAGGCAGTGTACCATCCGGCATTTTCCAAAATATTTCTTTTTATCACAGAGGGCGTAATACTTTCGTGATATCCCAAGCCGATATAGGATTTAAAAACTTTATTTTTCTCGGATAAATTTTGAATATGGGACAAGTACTCGTGCTCGTTCAAAGGAGCATCCAAGACCAAAGGCTTTGCCAGTCGTATATCGTCTGGAATAGTTTCGGTAATCAATTGGTCCAGGGAGTTTACATTGATAGTTTTCAGCATTTGTGGAAGGTCTTCTTCTCTAATGCCGATATGGCGTAAGGCAAATACGTCTGTCCTCATAATTCAAGCTAATTTAATCTAGAATAAATGTGAGCAAAAATACTCATTATTTATGTTTATTTTGCAGCTTTGACCTCCAACTCGTTCAAAGTTTTTAACTAAAACAAGAGGTTATAAACACTTTGGTTATTTTTAAATTATGAACTGGCTTAAATACATATTTCATTTTTATTTGGATGCCAGTATTCATGTAGCAATATCGGTTTTTGCCTGTATTGAAATTACTTGTATTTTTTTTGGATTGCCTAGAGACAATCATATCTCGTATTTGGCCTTTTTTGGAACAATAGCGTGTTACAATTTTGTGAAATACGGAGTAGAGGCCAAAAAGTATTTGCTAGCGGCAAACAGCTATCACAAGAATATTCAAGTGTTCAGTTTTATGGCGGGAGGCTTCGCCCTATACCATGCTTATTTTGTGTCTTTTGATGCCTGGATAGGAATCGTCGTGTTGTCCGTTTTAACTAGTCTGTATGCCATTCCTTTATTGCCAAACACAAAAAATCTTAGAAATTTAGGGGGGCTCAAAATTTTTGTGGTCGCGTTGGTTTGGGCAGGAACAACGGTTGTGTTACCCATCATTGCAGCAAATAAGACGATGAATTGGGATGTTGGTGTGGAGGGAGTGCAACGTTTTTTAATGGTCTTGATCCTGATGGTGCCCTTTGAAATAAGGGATATGGAATACGATGACCCAGAACTTAAGACCTTGCCTCAAAGATTTGGTTTTGTAAACACAAAATTATATGGTGCCTTGGGTGCGGTGGTTTTATTCTTTTTAACCTTAATGAAGGATCACTTAACCTATCTGGATGTTATAGGTAAAGGAGTGCTGTTTTTGCTTTTGGGAATATTTATCTTCCTTACCAAAAGAAGGCAGACAAAATATTTTTCCTCATTTTGGGTAGAGGCAATTCCAATTTTTTGGTGGATCTGTATATTGGTATTGGATGTTTTTTTAGGCCCTTAATTTTAAATTCTCCTTCATCTTTTCTTTCTCCTCAATAGGTAGTGTCCTAAGGTTGGCTTCTGAACAGAGGGTGGTTAGTTTTGTATTCTTTTTGGAAAAAGTTTTACAGGTTTTGCAAAACAACACATGAACTCTGATCTTGATTTTTTCCACAAAAGTGGCTTCCTTGTACTGAACTTTCGTGCAAATTATTTCAACATCCTTACAGGTCTTCATATTTTAAACCAATTGTTATTTAGGCAATCCATAAGAACAGTTCTTGCTCTATGGATTATAACCCAAAGATTAGACGGATTAATTTCTAGCTCCTTACATACCTCTTCCGTACTGAGTCCGTTTATTGTTTTTAGCGTAAAGGCCAATGCGTGTTTTTTTGGAAGTTTGCTGATACAGTCCTGAATGGCCATGCCTAACTCTTCGTTTTCTATTTGGCTATTTTCCAATATGCTCATTGGGTCCGCAACTTGCTCTTCCAAGAAGTTGCTATCAGTTTCACTATACTGGTTCTGTGTGATGCGGATCATAGATTTCGCTTTTTTGGAATTTATTTTGCGATAATGATCGATCACCTTTCTTTTTAAAATAGAGATCAGCCAAGTGCGTTCAGCAGCCTCTCCTTTAAAATTTTTGGCAGATTTTAAACCCGCAAAAAAGGTCTCCTGTACCAAGTCTTTGGCTGTTTCCGCATCGTTTACCCTGCTTACCGCATAGTTAAATAGGTAATCGGAATAACTATCGACCCATGTGTCCGGATTTAATTCTTGTTTTGTCATACCTGTTTGTCGATTCAAAAATAAGTGATTTTTCTCAAGTAGAATTCTTATTTTTGAATAAGTAAATTAGATATGAAAGCAATATTACTTTTTTTAGTTGTAATAGTACTGCAAACTGGCTGTTCACAGGAAAATGTGAGCAAAATGCCCATAACCGAATTTAAGCAGGAATTACTTGATAATGCCATTTTGGTGGATGTGCGGACCCCTGAGGAATTTGGAGTTGGGCATTTGGAGAATGCCAAAAATATAAATTGGTACGATTCAAATTTTACGGAAAGCTTTAGCGCAGTGGATAAGGATAAGACAATATATGTGTATTGTAAGATGGGTGGAAGGAGTGCAAAGGCACAGGAAAAGCTAAAATCTTTAGGTTATAGCCGTGTGGTGAATTTGGAAGGTGGGTATGATGCGGTTAAGAATAAAAAGTGAGTTAGGGTTCTCAGCTTTGTTTATAATTTCATGGACTACCCGGACATCTTAACTGTAGGATGTTAATGTTGCTTTTGCACAATTATTTATGGTAAGATATAGGTCAAAAATTGGTTGGATTCTTGTTTTGGTAATAGTCCTAATGCTTGTTGGTCCTATTTACTTAATGATGGAGTATCCAATGGGAGTTGGTCCTATAATTTTGTTATTTACCTTTCTTTTTATCGTCTATATTTTTTTGTTTACTTATTATGAGGTTGATGATGGCGTTTTGAGAATTAAAAGTGGATTTCTGATCAACCGTTCCATTCAAATAAATACCATAACAAAAATCGAGGCAACCAATAATCCCATAAGTGCCCCAGCAACTTCTTTGGATAGGCTGGAGATATTTTACAATACCTATGAAAGTGTCATAATCTCACCTAAAGAGAAACGGGGATTTATTGCCCATTTAAAACAACTAAATCCCAAGATACTGGATAGTACCGGTTTGTAAAATGACTAATTCGATGCGATATACTGTAATAGGTTGTTAATGAAGAGCCAAGTAAATACAGAAGCAAAAAGGATAAATAAGGTATTCATTAAATAACTGCCAATCTTAAATAGGGGCTTCTGTGGAATTTGGTACATTGGGTAATATGCGATTTGTGTGATAACTTTCCCAATCCAATACGCCGCTATCAATCCAGTCATTGCCATTGCTAACTTTGTGCCATTCTGTAAATCGGTTGTCAAAAGAATTGCGATTAATCCAAACGAAAAATTTAGTCCTTGAATGTATCGGCCATAGGTTTTAGCAATTTCTTGGTTCAGAGGCTTTAATTGTTTTACGTCGTTATACCAATCAAATACATTATGACGTATGTATGGATAGATTAAAGCAGTGAAAATCTGGCCAATTCCTCCTAATACAATTAGCCAATCAGGCACATTAATTTTCATCAATAATTATTTCAGTTATATGATTGGGTTTTACACTAACCAGCACATAATCGGTATTTAATTTAGCAAGCCAGCCCTTTTCAACAAGGCCTCGATCTTGGGTTCGCTTCCTCTAAAACGCTTGTACAAAGCCATTGGTTTTTCAGTTCCACCTTTAGAGAGTACATTGTCCTTGAATTTAGCAGCCACTTCCTTATTGAAAATTCCTTTTTCCTTAAAGTAGGCAAAGGCATCGGCATCCAATACTTCGGCCCATTTGTAACTGTAGTAGCCAGATGAATATCCTCCCTGAAATATATGGGAAAAGGAAGTGCTCATACACGTTTCTGGGCTTTCTGGATATAAATCGGTTTCCTTAAATGCAAGTTGTTCCTGATCCTTAACGTTGGTAATCCCTGATGGATCGGTCCCGTGCCAGGACATGTCCAATAAACCAAAACTTATTTGTCTCAGCGTGGCCATTCCTTCTTGGAAGGTTGCCGAGTCTTTTATTTTTTGAACTAAATCCATCGGGATCACTTCGCCCGATTGGTAATGCATGGCAAATAATTCCAGTGCTTCTTTTTCAAAGCACCAGTTTTCCATTATCTGACTTGGCAATTCCACAAAATCCCAATATACCGAAGTGCCTGAGAGTCCTGGATAGACCGTATTCGCCAACATGCCATGTAATCCGTGGCCAAACTCATGAAATAAAGTGGTTACCTCATTGAATGTGAGCAATGAGGGTTTGCTCGCGGTAGGTTTGGTGAAATTGCAGACATTGGAAATATGCGGACGCACATTAATTCCATTCTGTACGTACTGGGCTTTGTAAGAAGTCATCCAAGCTCCTCCGCGTTTTCCCGGTCTCGGGTGGAAATCGGCATAAAATAGGGATACAAGATTTTTGTCTTGATCGTATATGCGATAGGTCTTTACATCTGGGTGGTACTTGTCTATATCAAAAACTTCCTCAAATTGCAGGCCGAATAATTTTTCGGCAACCTTAAATACCCCGGCAATTACGTTTTCCAGTTTAAAATAGGGCTTAAGCCTTTCGTCGTCCAGGTCGAACAGTTTTTGCTTTAATTTTTCGGAATAGTAGGCGCCGTCCCATTTCTCCAAACGGTCTATACGATCCAAATTTTTAGCAAAATCTTCCAATTCGGCATATTCCCTTTCCGCTGCAGGTTTTGCTTTTTCCAACAATTCGTTAAGGAATTGGTGGACCTTTTCAGGAGTTTCCGCCATACGTTCCTCCAAAACATAATGGGCATGTGTTTTATAGCCCAATAAATTGGCCCTTTCGTGCCGGAGGTTGGCTATCTTTATTATGTTTTCCTGATTGTCCAATTCATCATCGTGAAAACCTTTGCTTCCAAAAGCAATGGACAGGTCTTTTCGTAATTTTCTGTTCTTGGCATATTTCATAAAAGGAATATAGCTTGGGTAATCCAGGGTAATCAACCACCCTTCTTTGTCCTTTGATTTAGCCAATTGTGCAGCAGCTTCTTTTTCTCCTTCGGGTAGTCCGTCCAAATGGACCTCAGAGGTTAGGTGCATTTCGTATTTATTGGTCTCCGCCAAAACATTTTCCCCGAATTGAAGTTTTAGTTTGGATAGTTCGGCATCAATTTCGCGTAGACGCTTCTTTTTGTCATCTGGTAAATTGGCACCGTTTCTACTAAAACTTTTATATTTTTTGTCGAGCAAAGTTTCTTCCTCAGTAGTTAATTTTAAATTATTCCTTTGATCGTATACTGCTTTTACCCTCTTAAATAAATCTTCGTTCAGGGTAATGTCATTGCTGAATTCGGACAATAGGGGAGATACCTCTTGGGCTATTTTCTGAATTTCCGGATTGGTCTCTGCAGAATTCAAATTAAAAAAAACACTGGAAACCCTATCCAGTTGTTGTCCTGCAAAATCCAGGGCGGCAATAGTGTTCCCAAAAGTTGGAGGGTTGGTTGCATTTGCAATACCGTCTATTTCTGCTCTGGCCATATCTATGGCTTTTAAAAACGCCGGTTTAAAATGTTCATTTTTAAGCTTTGAGAAAGGTGCTGTATCGAATGGGCTTAATAAGGGATTCATAAAAGGGTAGGGCGTTTTTATATTTGGTATGCGAATTCTTCTGTATTAGATTGACTACTGACTAGTTTTTTCTTTTTTTCATTTCCTCGGCTCCGTCGATTACCTTTTGCTTCAGGCCTTCCTTATAAAAGATAATTTTGTCAAGAACACATTTGTCCGAGCTCCCTATAATCTGGGCAGCCAGAATTCCGGCATTTTTAGCGCCATTCAACGCTACTGTAGCCACAGGGACTCCACCAGGCATTTGAAGAATGGATAGGATAGAGTCCCAACCATCGATGGAATTACTGCTTTTCACTGGAACACCTATTACAGGTAAAGGGGACATGGATGCGACCATTCCAGGTAAATGGGCTGCACCACCTGCACCGGCAATGATTACGGAATATCCCTTTTTATGTGCGTTCTTGCTAAAATCGAACAATTTTTCCGGTGTGCGGTGTGCAGATACAATATCTACATCTACCTCAATATCAAATCCTTTTAATATATCAATGGCTTCTTGCATTACAGGGAGGTCGCTGGTACTTCCCATAACTATAGCTACTTTACTCATATCATTGAAATTTCTTATTCGCTAATTACTTTTATTGTATTCTTCACTTGTTCGGCTATTCTCCTGGCCTCAATAATATCGTTGTTTACAATGGTTACATGGCCCATTTTTCGGAAGGGCCGTGTCTGCTTTTTGCCATAAATATGAGGGGTAACTCCGTTGAGTTTCAATATTTCCTCCATATTTTCATAGACTACATTTCCTGTGTGTCCTTCTGCTCCAACCAAATTCACCATAATTCCAGCTACTTTACTGGCCGTGTTTCCCAAGGGAAGATCCAGAATAGCGCGGATATGCTGTTCAAATTGGTTGGTATAGCTGGCTTCAATACTATAATGGCCACTGTTGTGTGGCCTTGGAGCTACTTCGTTTACCAGGATTTTATCCTCTTGGGTCTGGAACATTTCCACGGCCAAAAGTCCAACATGTTTTATTTTATGGGACAGTTGCAGCGCTATTTCCTGGGCTTTTTCCGCAACCTTGGCGTCTATCCTTGCAGGGCAAAGTACATATTCTACCTGATTGGCCTCTGGGTGAAATTCCATTTCCACTACGGGGTATGTCTTTACTTCCCCACTGGGGCTGCGGGCAACAATAACGGCAAGTTCATTTTTAAAATTTATCATTTCCTCGGTAATACATTCTCCGGGGGGAAGACCATTTAAGTCCTCCAATTTACGAACAACCTTTACACCTTGTCCATCATAACCAAATTGTGTGGCTTTCCAAATAAAAGGAAATTTTAGACCTCCGTTGGCGATACTGTCCTCAATCTCACTTTTATACGCAAAACGCTGAAAATCTGCCGTGGGAATATTGTTGTCAATATAAAACAGTTTTTGTTTTGCCTTGTTTTGTATGATGCGCAATGCACGGGTCGGCGGATATACGTTTAAACCTTCATCCTCCAGTTTTTCCAAAGCGTCCAGATTTACGTTCTCGATTTCTATGGTCAAGAGGTCTACCTTTTTGCCAAAGCGGTAAACCGTATCAAAATCCATTAGGTCGCCATTAAAAAATTCATTACAGGAAATTTTGGAAGGCGCTTCATTGGACGGGTCCATTACCTTGGTATGGATGTCAAATTTTCTCGATTCGTACAAAAGCATTTTACCTAATTGACCGCCTCCTAGTATTCCTAGCTTAAAATCAGAAGAAAAATAGTTCATTGGAAATGATTCGCTTGTATTAAAGTAGATTGTATATTAGGAACAAAAATACATCTAAATCTTAGAAACTAAGCTTAGACCTTTAAAAAAGAGAAATCAAAGTGCTATATTTGGCATCTTGAATTTATAATAAAAACTTTAACCTTGATTAAGCTACACGACAAATATTTTAAGCCTTTTATTAGTGAAGGCGAAATTATGGCCGCAATTAAAAAGATTGCGGATCAGGTTGCTGTGGATTACAAAAAGGAAACCCCCATTTTTGTGGGAGTCCTCAACGGTGCCTTTATGTTCGTTTCAGACTTTTTAAAAGCATATCCACACCCTTGTGAGGTTTCCTTTGTGCGCTTAAGCTCCTATCAAGGACTTACTTCTACAGGAATAGTGGAATCGCTGCTGGACGTTCCTGAAAATATAGAAGGACGTAGTGTTATAATCTTGGAAGATATCATTGATACCGGTAGGACCGTTAAAAAATTAATCGACTTATTTTCCAATACCAAGGTGAAGGAATTTAAAATTGCCACCTTGTTCTACAAATCTGAAGTGTATAACGGGGAGTATGATATAGACTATTTTGGCATTAAAATCGAGGATAGATTTATTGTGGGCTATGGGTTGGATTATAATGAATTGGGAAGAAATTTAAGAGAAGTATATCAACTAAACCAAAAGCACATGATAAACCTAGTTTTGTTTGGAAAACCTGGTGCAGGAAAGGGCACGCAGGCTTCATTTTTAAAGGAAAAATATAATTTAAAGCACATTTCTACCGGAGATGTCTTTCGTTATAATATTAAGAATGGCACAGAACTGGGCACATTGGCAAAATCTTATATTGACAAGGGAGAACTGGTGCCTGATGAAGTTACCATTAAAATGTTGCAGGATGAGGTGGAGAAAAATCCGGATGCGAGCGGATTTATCTTTGACGGATTTCCAAGGACTACGGCACAGGCCAAGGCATTGGATAATTTCTTAGTGACCAAGGAAATGAGGATCGACGCTACAATTGCTTTAGAAGCCAATGATGAAGTATTGATTCAAAGATTATTGGAACGTGGTAAAGTTAGCGGTAGGACAGATGATCAGGACGAAAAAATGATTCGCAACCGTTTTGATGAATATAACGAAAAAACTGCTCCCTTAAAGGATTACTATGATGATCAAGGGAAATTTCATAGTGTAAACGGAATAGGTTCTATTGAAGATATTACTAGCCGCTTGGCAAAAGTAATTGAGGAGTTACAGGCAATTTAAGATTGGCCCCTTGGGGAGTTAAAAAGTCCCTTGAAAGATCAATTCTATTATGAGATGCCTGAAAGCATTCGTATAATCTGCACTACTAGCGATTTTTGGGTTTAATTTTTTGAACTATTAACAAGGGTTGGTCGGGTTTTGATGGACCTCGGATAAATAAGCTAAAATAATGACTGAAGGAAATTTTGTGGATTATGTAAAAGTGCACTTGGAATCCGGTAAAGGAGGAAAAGGTTCTGTGCATTTGCATAGGGAAAAGTTTATAACAAAAGGTGGGCCAGATGGTGGTGATGGTGGTCGTGGTGGACACATTATTGTCCGTGGAAATAAAAATTTATGGACCCTTTTGGGCTTCAAATTTACAAGAACTTTTAGGGCAGGCCATGGTGATCATGGCAGTAAGAACCGAAGTAGTGGTGCCGATGGCCAGGACGTATATCTTGAGGTTCCTTTGGGGACCGTTATTAAAGACGCTGAAACCCAGGAGGTATTGATGGAAATAACTGAGGATCAAGAGGAAAGAATTCTTTTGGAAGGAGGGATGGGAGGTCGAGGTAACTGGCATTTTAGAACGGCGACCAATCAGACACCCAGATACGCCCAACCTGGTGTTAGTGGACAGGAATTGGATCTAATTTTAGAGTTAAAAGTATTGGCCGATGTTGGCTTGGTAGGATTCCCAAATGCGGGTAAATCCACCCTTTTATCCGTTCTTACATCTGCCCAGCCCAAAATAGCGGATTATGAGTTTACTACTTTAAAACCCAACTTGGGAATTGTGGAATACAGGGATTTTAAAAGTTTTGTTATTGCTGATATTCCGGGTATTATAGAAGGAGCGGCCGAAGGTAAGGGACTGGGACATTATTTTTTAAGGCATATAGAACGTAATTCTACTTTACTATTCCTGATTCCGGCCGATAGTAAGGACATTTCTAAGGAATACGAAATTTTGCTGGACGAGCTTCGTAGGTATAATCCAGAGTTGTTGGACAAGGATCGATTGATCGCCATTTCTAAAACGGATATGTTGGACGAGGAGCTAATTGCAGAAATGAGGCTTGAGCTGGACAAGGATTTTAAGGAAATTCCTTATTTGTTTATTTCATCTATAGCCCAGATAGGATTGGTAGAACTTAAGGACAGATTGTGGGCAATGTTGAATAAATAATTTTATTTATTTTTGGAATACATAGGTTGCCAGGCTCTTTTTGGATATTGCCATGCGCTTTAACGAATACTTACCTTCTAGAAAAACGGCAATAATAATTTTCACTATTTTAGAGCCTGTTCAAGGTATTCCCAATCCAAATTCTTAAACAGGCTATTATAAAAATCGGAATAATGAAAAGTATAATCCCATTCTTGTTGTTGATCTTTTTGGTTTCTTGCAGTGCTATTCGAGTAAATTATGACTACGATAGGGATACCGATTTTTCTAAATATACCACTTATAATTATTATCCGGATATGGATAGTGGTTTAAGTGAACTGGATACCAAACGATTATTAAGAGCCATAGATTCCACTATGCGAGTGAAGGGCTTTTTGTTGTCCGAAGAGCCGGAATTTTTAATAGGTATTTTGAGCAGGTCTTATCAAGCACCAAGAAACAATACCGTAGGTGTGGGCCTAGGTGGAGGCGGTAGAAATGTAGGTGGAGGAATGTCGATAGGGATCCCGGTTGGAGCAGCAAATGTTGAAAGGGAGATTCAGTTTGATTTTGTGGACAGTCAAAAGGATGAATTATTTTGGCAGGCCATTACTGTAAGTTCCCTAAAGGAAAATAGTTCTCCTAATGAAAGGGAGCAAAAGCTTCAGGCATTGGTTGTCAAAACCTTTGAAAAATACCCACCTAAAAGTAGAAGATGAGTGTAATATAAACTGGATTCCAGTTAAATAATATCCTTTACCACTACCAATAAAAAGCGGGACCAATAATTTTGTCCCGCTTCTTGTATTTTGGAATATGTTATACAAAAAATCATGGTCTAAGTATATCTTTATACCTGTCCTTGTAGGCGTAGATCATCACTATATTAAGAACAAGCAAGACTAAAGTTAGGCCAATGGAGCCTGGTTCCAAAAATGCATTGAACAATAACGCATTTACTGAAACAGTCATAAGGATAATCATCATCAACGCGCCAAATTTGTTTATCAATAATGAAAGTCCTGAAAGTATTTCCACAATGGCTACAACATAAAGGGTATTTGTACTTGTTAAAGCTGAAAAATAATTCATTGCCGCTTCGGACATTTGTCCTGCAGGCATAAAATGAAAGAATTTATTCGCCCCGAAGACGATAAGGAAAATTCCGAAAACAAAGCGCAGAGCGATAAAAAAGGTAGAGTTCATAATTCGTTGATTTTATGTTAGTTATTTATGAATTTATAAAAAAAAGCAATACCTTTTTATTAATCCTTCACTTTTTTTGCTATTCTACCATTATTCTTAGTCCTTTACTATGGCTGCTAAATTCAGGTGCGTACATACTCTGTATCGAAGAAATACCATTGCTGAATTCACCTGCATTGTTAACCCTTAGATCATATTCAAAAACAAAAACCCCTTTTGGTAAATAGTCAAAAAAGAAATTGGTGCTAGCGTCTTTGGTGCTTTCATAGTAACCCAGTCCATCTTGCCATTTATAACTAGATAGTACATTGATGGGTTCCAGCCCAGCAGCCCTCATGTCTTTCATATGTACAAATTCCATAGGTCTATCTACGCTTAGCTCAATTCTTATCCGCACTAAATCACCTACATTTAAATGTGTTTCATCTTTAATTTCGGATATTAGCTCACCTGTATCGGTGTTCTTTTTTAAGAACACTTTCTTTTTTAATATCAAAGGTGTTTTAGCTGCCGTAATTTTGTCCAAATCTTCAAAATATTGCCAGTATAGCCCCCCCCAAGCAATTCCATCTCCCTTTTTCACAAGTTGTATCTCTGCCATTTTTGGTGTTATTTCATTTTTGGCCCATGTGGTTTTAAAATACCCGGTGCCTGCTTCCACTTTCACATCTTCCAATTGGGAAGGTTTAATTTTTTCTCCCCCAACCATTACGTCAACGGCATCTGTAAGGGACAACCAGTCACTTCCCCGTAATAATAGCGCATACACCGCATCTGTGGTAGCTTTTGTAGTTTTCCATTGATTGGTCTGTTTGTTCTTTAATAACCATATTTTAAGGTTATCCACAGTTTGAACATCGTTTTTTATTTCAGAAAAGGCCTCGATCAGCAGGGATTGGGTCTCTATCGGTGCCTGGTGCCAAAACCAGGAATTGGTGTTTTCTTTCCAATACATGCCCAATTCCTCACTGCTTATGCTGTTTTCTTCCAAGGACTTGATTATTTTATTGGCGGTAGTTGTATTTCCATTCCTATTAAGAAATAAGGATAGAAGCCCCTTTGCGTACAAATCCTTTTTAACCCAATATTTTTGCGCCTGGGTTTTGTAGTAATCCATAATTTCTTCAACCTTTTTAGCGATTTCAATGTCTGGATAAAAACTGCGCATATAAAGGTAATGTAGCTGGGTCGGGCTTAAATGATCATCGTTCAGGTTCCTGGCATATTTTTTCATTTGCTCGTATTCTTTCACAAATTCCTCATCCAAATAGGCTACTGCCTTTGCTATCATTTGCTGTTCTTTAGGGGCACGGCTTATATTGGACCCTGATTTTCCTTTACTTGTTTTGGTCGATGTTAGTTTTTCAAGATGGCCTAAACCGGTGATGATGTGTTGTGTGATAAATCGGTTTTCCGGACCACCATTAAACCATGCCCAGGCTCCGGACAACATTTGATTTTGTTCCAGTTTATTAAAGGCATTGGCCTGGTCATTCATTAATTTATTAAGATCGAAGAGCAGCGCTATACGTTTCTTTTGTTCGGATTCGGATTGTGCATCCCTTAACCATGGCGTTTCCTGAATTAAAATCGATTTTAATTCTTGATTCTTTTCAAGATTGCTCAACAGCGCATCGGCATTGGCCCATTGTTTAAAGACCTCCTGTATTCTTGGATTGGAATTTGTAATGTATCCCCCCAAGGTGTTGGCATAGAATCTTGAAAATATTTGCTCATTACAGTCATAGGGATATTCCATTAAATAAGGAAGGGCCTGTACTGCGTACCATGCAGGATTGGAAGTTATCTCTAGCGTAAGTTGATGATGTCTTAGGGTGGTTGAGTTGGTGTTCTTTAATTTATCCAAGGTAAAGGTCCTTGTTTCATTGCCGCGCACCCACATTGGCAATGTTTCGGTAACCAACATGCGGTTCGTGAGTACTGGGAGTACATTTTGTTCCCCATCACTAAAATCGCCCGCTTTTGCCATTACTTTATATTGGATAGCTTCCAATCCTTCCGGAATTTTTAAATGCCATGACACCTGGGTGTTTCCCTTGGCATCTACAGTAAATGTATTTTCGATTTTAGATGATTTTGACGAGGTGTCGGTAATCAATAATTCTTTGGTAACTTCTTTTCCGGTAATAACATCCACCAATTCCAATCTGGCTACTCCAGCAAGCGATCTTTCCGTTAGATTTGCAATTTTTGTACTGATAACTATTTTATCGCCCTCACGCAGAAAGCGAGGTACATTAGGGGTTACCATCAATTCCTTTTGTGTAACAGTTTGCAAGGTGGTGGTGGCACTTTCCAAAGTTTTGGTATGTGCCAGCAACTGCAACTTCCATTTTGTCAAGGCCTCTGGCGTAGTAAAACTGAAAGTTACATTTCCATCCTGATCGGTCAATAGTTGAGGGAAGAAAAAAGCAGTCTCCTGAAGATTTTTCCGAATCTGTATATCATCAAATCCATCTTTTTCCTTATTGTTGGTCTGTGGAACTTGATTGTCGTCCGCTTTGTTCTCAGAAGCTGGTGCTCCCATACCGGTCACTACCGTTTCATCCAATGATTCACTATCAGCCTGCATTTCCATAATGACACCTGGCGCACTGCTCTTCATCATCATTCTTTCCCTACGGGCATAACCATATCCAAAATGGAAACCGAACCAATCAAAGGAGTCATAATATTGTGGGTCATAGGTGAGACCGTCCCCAAAATTTAAATACGTGTTAAATGAGGTAATTCCATAACTTTTATAGGCATTTAAATACCTGTTGGAGTAATATTGTCCTCTATACTTGGGAGAAAAATTCCAATGATGCCCAGTAAAAGCATCCAACGAGGCATCGTACATGCCGGCCAGCAGTTCTGCGGTTACCTTATCCCCTTTGGGACCTTTAATTTTAAAGGACCAAGTTTCGTCTTTTCCTGGCAGTAGCTTGTCCCTAAAAGTGATAGTTTCTATTTTTAGATCGGAACTGGGATAGGGGATAGCGATTGAAAGGCTTCCCGTTTGAAACGAATTATATGCCGAGTAGCTATAATTAATGGCAAATCCTCCTAAATCCTCCGAAGTAACTGGAATTTCGATGGTCTTTGAATTATTGTGCAATTCAATGATATGGGTTGCAACAACTTTGCGGTCCTTTTCAATGAATACCGAAATAGAAATATCTTCCGCACTTGAAAGCAACGTAAGCTGCACTTTGTCCCCTATGGTATAGGTGTTTTTGTCTGTCTTGATTTGAAAAAGCTGATTGTCCGCTAACTTCTTATCATTATCACTGTAAAAGGTAGTTTGTGTAATATCCTTTACCAGTTGACCAAATTTATCTTTTGTTTCCAGTTCTATGACATATTTTCCTGACAACCACTTTTTAACGTTGCCAAACCCTATTTCCTTGGATTTTCCTGTATCAAAACTGGAATCCCATACCAGTTCACCTTTTTCCCAATAGGCAGCATTGTCCTCTTTGCCAAAGGCTTCATGGGGAAAAAGTTCCTTGAATTTGGACTTTCCAAAGCCGTTATAATCGGGCGCTGCCCAAGGTCTTGGTCTTAATACCTTGCCAGGGGCTTGTAATTTATACATTTTCAAGGTGCCCTGAGCTGGAACAAATTGTCCGTTTAGGTTGTTGGTGGCGATGGAAATCTTAGGATTCGTTATATCCTTATCAAGGAGGTCTGTGATTTGGATATCTGCGGTAAGCGCATGATAGCCAACGTTGATCATGGTAGTTGCACTATGGGTCTCCCCATTGAGGTCCGTTACGTCTGCCGTGACCTCATAATTAAAGGTAGGTAGATTTTCTTTGTCAATACTTAAATCCGGTATGGCTGTAAAGTTAATCTGGTATTTACCATTGGCATCGGTAACCGTCTCGCCATGGGCAATTTCTTGTGGAGTACCCTCAAAATAGGGTAGGCGCCAATAATACCATGCTGGAAAATACACTACCCGGCGAACGGTATAGCTCACTTTCGCATCGGTAATAAGGCTTCCTGCATACGCAGTGGCCTTACCGTTAACAGAGATACTGTCATTGACCCTATACGTCTCCGTTATTGGTTCCAATTGAGTTTCAAATTTGGGACGTTTATATTCTTCCACTAAAAAATAAATATTGCCGCTAATATCAACTTCAGCAGAATCTACTTTCAGATAATAATTACCTGTAAGCCCGATATTGGGTAAAATAAATTCTCCTGAAATGGAACCATAATCATTGGTCTTAAATTCTTGTTGGGCCACTTCTTGATGATTAACATCCATAAGGCTTACCGTTAATTTAGTATTGGTAAGTACGGAGGATTTGTCATCTTTTTGCACCATCGCCACCCCTTTGAAATATAAAGGTTGTCCCGGTCTGTAAATGCTACGGTCCGTAAACAAAAAACAGGAAAAGCGGTTGTCTTCCTCACCTTGATCATATTTGGCATTAACATAAAAATCTTCAAAGTAGGCCTCTTCATTTTTAGTATTGATCAGGATATCTACCTTGTTCCAGCGCTCCTTGGAAAGGGGAAGGACAGCCATGCCTTTTCCGTCGGTGATCAAAGTCTTGGTCAATAGAGGTCTTTCGTAGTTTTGATGATAGGAAAGTTTTAAGGTAGCTCCCGAAATGGGCTTACCGTTGTTTCGATTTATTAGCTGGAAGTGATGATCCGTATTGGTTTGGCCCTCTACCAATGCCAGGTTGGAGACTTGAATTGGGCTGTAGGAGAAAGTTGTATTTTTTTCGACATTGGGGACGCCTAATATGATATAGGACCCATTCGCCAATTCAGGTAATAAAATTTCAATTTTATGGGGTTGATAGTCATTTTCATTAATGAGTTTGGCATCCCATTTTTTAACTTCCTTTAGTTTTTGGATAAACGCTAATTTCTTGTCATCGGGATATAGTTCGTTAAGCTGTTTTATTTCCTTTTGGGATATCCTACGGGCTGATAAAACCAGTGTATTCAAGTTTCTATAGTCTACTAGTAAACGAGAAGGCTTGTTGACCGGAATATATCGTTCCGTTGTCAATTGAATGTCTTTGGAAAGAATCTCCGATTTTAAAGCTGCGCATTTTTCGGCACCCCTGCTATTTGGAAATCGGCCTAAAACCGATTCGCAAACTGCCAAGGCTTCTTTCTGTCTCCAACGGTGTTCATCTTTGATATTAGGCTGATAGCTGTTGCCCCATTCCCGGTACAACAAGGCAATTTCATATTGGTATAGGGCCGAATTTTTATTGCTCTTTTGGGCTTCGGCGGTATTTTGCAAAACCTCCAGATACTGTTTGTCCTTATTTTGGAATACGGCATGTTTCCTAATATACTTAAGGCGTTCTATATCTACATCCACATAAGCCTCACTTGAAGGGTCTTGTGAATGAAAATCCAAGAGTTGCTGATATACCATTATTGCCTTGGCTTGAAGGGAAGTTTTATCACTTAGGCTTATTTTCTGCTCAATAAAATGTTTCGCTTCACATAAAATTTCGGGCATGTTCAGTTCAAATTTATCAGCTGGCCGTGTAATGCCGTTTTCATCTGACTTATAAAAATCCAATGCCGCATGTGCCAAAAGGTCAAATAGGGCAGGGCGATAAATTTCCGAACCTTTTTGTTCTTCCAGGATTTCCTTGAACGTATCCACTTTGAGGTTTTGTAATTCTGATGGATTTTGCAACGACGCTTCAAAATGTATATTGATTTCATGGAAAATTGTGGTCAGGTCCCAGGTTCTGAAATCAACACTGTCAATTTTTTCCTTTGTTTCTGTACGTTCGTAGAATTGATACCTATTTTGTTGAAAATACTGCCAATATATATTCGCCAAATAACTTTCCAATATATTGGTGGTAGGGAATTGGCTGTGGGCTATTTCCAATTTAAAGTCCTGGACTATTTTTAATTGGGCATCCTCCTCCAAGGTTAAGGCGTATTTGGAGGTGTACAAAAGGGATTTTATGATTTCAACGGAATTCTGTTCGTTTTTGGCTTTTTTGGAAATTAAGGCTACAATATTCAGCGCTGATCTTGTCAATGCCTCCTTTTCAAATTTTTGGACCCTTTCCCATAAGGCAGTATAAGAATCGTTGGTAGACTGGGATTGCCCCAATTGTGAGAATAGAATTATGGTGAATATTGTTGCTATCTTTTTCATCGTATTAATTTAAAGAACAAAACTGGGCTATATTTCAAGTTATCGCAAGCGTAAATGAGTGAACTGCCCTTTTAAGTGAGCAAACTTACCTTGAAGAGCATAGATGCAAAAAGAATACCAACGTTGCTTCCCAGGTGCAGAGATTTTTTGAACAACCTAAAGTAGCATCAATATCCTTTGCCCGTTCAATGTCTTTTGATATCGGTGTAAAAAACAAGGAATTTTGTTACTGAGCCTGAATATTAAAGCGATTTTAGCAATCCACCATCTATTGGGATGTTGATCCCCGTTATAAAAGAGGAGTACTCGGATGCTAAAAAAGTAACCAAATGGCCATATTCCCCTGGATTGCCAAATCGGCCTACGGGAACATGGGAAAGCATTTGTTTTTCAACTTCAGTAATCGGAATGCCCAAGGATTTGGCCTTGGCACCATTAAGCTCTTTTAGTCTTTCCGTATTAAAATATCCAGTTAAGGTACTGTTCACTGTAATGTTGTATTTGCCAACATCGGAGGCCAAGGTTTTGGACCAGGTAACTACCGCCGCCCTGATGCTATTGGAAAGGGCCAAATAGGATAAAGGTTCCTTTACCGAAATAGAGGCTACGTTAATAATTCGTCCATATTTCTGGGCTATCATTCCCTTTAGAGCCTGTTCCGTTGTAAAAATCGTAGTTTTAAAAAGCAGGTCGAACGCCTGTTGATAATCATCTGTCTTTTTATCCAAGGCGCCCCCAGCAGAAGGTCCCTGGGTGTTGTTTACCAAGATATCTACCATGTTTGTTTTAAAGAAGGCGGCAATACTTTCCTTGTATCCTGCAAAATCGGAATAATCTACTTTCAAATACTGGTGTTGCTGTCCGTTATTGGTTGGTAAATCGGCTATCAAGGACTTTAATTTGTCCTCACTTCGGGCCATGACTGTTACACTAGCGCCACTGGCGGCCAATTGATGGGCAATGGCTCTTCCAATTCCTCGGCTACTGCCTCCGACCAATGCTTTTTTATTTTTGAGTGATATGTTCATCTTGTAATTGTTTTTTTAATCCTCTCCCTATGGGATAAACCATTTATCTATATTCATCCCTTGTAGGGCTAAAAACATCCATTAGTTTACAGGGTGTTAAGGCGCGTCCACTATGGGAGACATATGGTGGGATTATTACCAAGTCTCCTGGTTCATAGGTATTGGTAATACCGTCCAGGGTAAATTCAAATTTCCCCTCCAATACCTGCATCACCTGCTCATTGATATGGGCATGCTCAGGAACTATGGCTCCTTTTTCCACTTCCCAAAAGGCCAAACTCATATTTTGTGTATGGATAAGTTTTCCGTGGTAGCCCGGCATAATTTCTTTGGAGTCAATTTCGGCAAGTTTTATTTTCATTTTTTGGATCCTTTGGCACTAAATTAAAAAATATTAAGGGTTTAAATATTCTTTTCGGCCTTATTCCAAGCTTTATTCGTGTGATCCGCATTTTAAATGCCGCGGGCTCGTTGAAATGGGATAGTCGAACGAACCCCGCCTTTTTGGCCGGGTAACTGGTTTAATGTCTGGACCCTTAGATAGGTTCCTTCAAGAGTCAAGGGCAACTTGGGTTTAATGCTATTTATTTTCCTTAAAAAATGAAACCGTAAAATAACTTTTTTTGATAGCCTTGAACAATGATTATCTTTGCCCCTTAAATTGATTTTTACATGCATATTCATTTTATTGCCATCGGAGGCAGTGCAATGCACAATTTGGCTTTGGCATTACATCATAAGGGGTATATCATTTCTGGTAGTGATGACGTAATTTTTGAACCTTCCAAAACTAGGTTGGAAGCTAAGGGACTTCTACCCGAATCTTTTGGCTGGTTCCCCGAAAAGTTACACTCAAGTTTGGATGCAGTAATTTTGGGAATGCATGCCAAGGCTGATAACCCTGAGCTTTTAAAGGCTCAGGAATTGGGATTAAAAATATATTCCTATCCGGAATTTTTATACGAACAATCCAAGAATAAAACTAGGGTGGTCATTGGGGGAAGTCATGGTAAGACGACCATTACCTCCATGATATTACATGTTCTAAATTATCACGACAAACCTGTGGATTTCATGGTAGGAGCCCAACTGGACGGATTTGATCGCATGGTACATCTTACAGAGGAGAACGATTTTATTGTTTTGGAGGGGGACGAATATTTGTCCTCGCCTATAGATAGGAGGCCAAAATTTCACTTGTACAAGCCCAACATTGCCCTTTTGAGCGGTATAGCCTGGGATCATATTAATGTATTTCCCACCTATGAAAATTATGTAGAGCAATTCCGGATTTTTGTGGATAGTATTGTCAAAGGAGGTAGTATTACCTATAACGAGGAAGATCCAGAAGTGGATAAGGTGGTAAGGGCATCTGGGAATGCCATAAGAAAACTACCCTATAACACTCCTGAATATATTGTCGAAAACGGACAAACTATTTTGGAAACTCCAGAGGGACCCATGCCTATTGAAGTTTTCGGGAAGCATAACCTAAGCAATTTGGCCGGGGCAAAATGGATATGCCAAAATATGGGAGTGGATGAGGATGATTTCTATGAGGCTATTGCATCTTTTAAAGGGGCTTCCAAAAGATTGGAGAAAATTGCCGAAGGAAAGACTGCAGTGGCCTACAAGGATTTTGCCCATTCACCAAGCAAGGTAATGGCCACAACCAAGGCTGTAAGAGAGCAATATCCGGACAGAAAATTAATTGCTTGTCTGGAATTACATACCTATAGCAGCTTTAACCCTGAATTTTTAAAGGAGTATAAAGGAGCGCTGGAGGATGCGGATATAGCATCGGTTTTCTATTTACCGGAATCGGTTAAGATAAAGAAGCTTAAGGAAGTTACTCCAGAACAAATCTCAGAAGCTTTTGTTCGTGATGACCTACAAATTTTTACCCAGGCCGAAGTTTTCAAAGATTTTGTTTTTGCTCAGGATTATGATAATGCTGTATTGCTACTAATGAGTTCAGGGAATTATGGTGGGTTGAATTTGGTGGAGGTTAAGGAGATGGTGGAGCGATATTAATGTAACTTTATGGCTACTTAATCTTTTATTAAATGAATAAAGGTCCTATAGGAATTTTCGATTCGGGTGTTGGAGGCACTTCTATTTGGCGGGAGATCAACAAGATTCTTCCCCATGAAGCAACAATTTATTTGGCCGATAGTAAGAATGCCCCTTATGGGGAAAAGTCAAAGGAACAAATACTTCAGCTCAGCATTAAAAATGTTGAATTACTTTTAAAAAAGGGCTGCAAGCTAATAGTTGTAGCCTGTAACACCGCCACCACGAATGCCATTAAAGAACTTAGGGCAAGTTATAAGATACCGTTGATTGGAATTGAACCGGCCATTAAGCCTGCAGCCTGGAATTCCAAAACCAAAATCGTGGGAGTTTTGGCTACCAAGGGAACATTGACAAGTGCCTTGTTCCATAATACTTCGGAAATCCATGCCAATGGCATAAAGGTACTTGACCAAGTAGGTACAGGCTTGGTGGAGCTTATAGAAAAAGGTGAGGTTAATACTGCCCAAACCAAGGTACTATTGAAAAACTATTTGGAGCCTATGTTAAGTCAAGGTATGGATCAATTGGTTCTGGGATGCACACATTATCCATATTTAATTCCATTGATAAAGGAAATATTGCCGGGTAATATTAAGATTATTGATTCTGGGGAGGGTGTGGCCAAACATACCAAAAACGTTTTACAGCTATCTGATTTATTAAATAGCCCACCTCAAGAGGAAATAGAGCATCAATTTTTTACAAATGGGGATGTCTCGGTTTTAAAAGCCTTTTTAAAGGATGTTCGGGTACTGTATAAGGCACAATATTTAGATTTTTAACTAATTCACTTTCGCTGGTTATTGGTCCTCTTTTTTTATATAGGTTAAATATGTGAAATCATACCTATGTTTCTCATCCTTAGGATGGTATTCCTCATTTGTCAATTGCCATTTAGTTTCGTCAAAATTCGGAAAAAAGGTGTCCGCATCAAAGGACCCATGCACTCGGGTAAGTTCTATTTGGTTAGCGTGCTCCAATCCCAACCGGTAGATTTCGCCACCTCCGATAATAAAGGATAGGGAATCGCCTTTTACCAAGTTCAATGCGTCCTGCATGGAATGTACTACAATACAATCGGTATGGTTTACTGAATAGTCCTTATCCCTGGTTATTATAATATGGGTTCTGTTGGGTAGAGGTTTAGGGAAGCTCTCGAAAGTTTTGCGTCCCATGATTATTTTATGTCCTGAAGTAAGGGTTTTAAACCGCTTAAAATCATCGGGTAAATGCCATAGTAGGTCGTTGTCTTTCCCTAATGCGTTATTCTCCCCAGCGGCAGCTATGATAGATAGGATGTTCACTATTCTTTTTTTTTATTAATGTTTGATAAAGGAAATTCAGTTTCGATCTCCTTCTGTAATTCGGCTATTTTTTGTTTTTGTTTTAGGACTAATTTCTCCCTTTGTGTGCGTTCCCATTCCAACCCCATGAATTTTGTGGTGACAAATACGTTAAAGATGTGAATTGCGAACAAAAATGCCCAAAAGGTAATGGCCCATATAAACCAGTTGTATTCCACGCCATACTTCAGAATTTTATTGATGATGATCAGAAATACACTTCCTATCAAAAACACAACAAAGTGGCTAAACAGATTCTTTTTTTGTTTTATCCTGGTTTGAGCATGTTCCAAGAGTTCATGCTGCTCAATTTCTATAAGTGATTTTTTTTTATTCTTGAAGAACATCCGAATTCCTATCTTTAGACAAAGATACCATAAATACAAATTTTACATCTTTGGATATGCAAAAGATTATTAAACAATTTCCAGTTTTAAGTCAATACACCTATGTAAATACAGCCACCTCCGGCCTGCTTTATGATGGACTCTTGGATTGGCGTCAAGAGCATGACCTTGATTTCCTTATTGGAGGAAGTAAAATGAAAATGAATAGCAACGTGCTTATTTCAGAAACTAGAAAAACCATTGGAAAATTCTTTGGCTGTAAAGCTGAAAATGTAGCGTTGGTGCCCAATTTTTCCATTGGACTCAACTTATTGTTGGAAGGAATGGGAGGTAAAAAGAACGTATTGTTATTGGAGGGGGATTATCCTTCCTTAAACTGGCCTTTTGAAAATAGGGAGTGCAATACTTTTTATTTAAAGGTCACCGAGGCTTTGGAGGAAAATATTTATAGCCAGATAAAATCCAGGAATATAAATGTTTTAGCACTTAGCTTGGTGCAATGGTTAAATGGAATCAAGGTTGATTTGGAATTCTTAAAGAGTTTAAAAAAGGAGTTTCCCGATCTCTTGATTATTGCTGACGGAACTCAATTTTTGGGTTCCGATGTTTTCAATTTTGAGGATTCTGGTATAGATGTAGTCGGTGCAAGTTGCTATAAATGGCTTCTTGGCGGTTACGGAAATGGGTTTATGTTATTTGCTGATGAAACGTCTGCTAAATTTACTTGCCGGTCTACCGGGTTTAACGCTGCCGAGGGGGATTTGAGTGGTAAGGATAAGGTGTCCTTTGCAAAACAATTTGAACCTGGACATTTGGATACATTCAATTTTGGAAGTCTAAATTATTCTCTAGGGTTTTTATCCGGCATTGGAATGGAGAATATTTCGGACCAGATAAAAAAACTTTCTATAAAAGCAAAAGTTGAGTTCGGGAATTTAGGGCTATTGGAAGATTCCGTTGTAAAGAGAAAAGAACATAGTTCTATTTTTAATATCTCGGCCAATAAGGATATATATGCTAAATTATTGGAGAAGGATGTGGTAAGTGCCCAGCGGGGAAGCGGTATTCGTTTAAGTTTTCATTTCTATAATACAGAAAATGAGATAGATAAGATTGTGGGAATCCTAAAAGGAAGGCGGTAAATGTTAATTACTTAGGAATTTTGCCCTGTTTAATTATTAAAGTAGTTTAATTGTTAAACTTATTTTAAGAAAATGATAAAAATGATATGGGTCATTGGTAATGAGGGATTTAATGATGTAATTTTGCACTTTAATCTAAAATTTAGAGGTTATGGGAATTACAAAACAATATTTAAAGAGTAAGCCAGTATGCAAGGTAACTTTTTCAGTTCCTGCAGAAGATGCTAAGAAGGTTGCGGTAGTTGGAGATTTTAATAATTGGAGCCCCAAAGGTAGTGCACTTAAAAAATTGAAAAATGGAACCTTCAAGGGAACTTTCGATTTGCCTAAAGAACAAACGTTTGAATTCAAGTATATAGTGGATGGTAATTTCGTTAACGAGGCTGAGGCTGATCGTTACCAATGGAATGAATTCGCTGGTGCTGAGAATTCAGTTTTGGAATTGTAATTAAGTCTATATGATACCATTGAGGTTTTCATCTCAATGGTATCATAATTATTTGAATGTTAATTCGGAGCCGTTGTGCAATCCCATATTTGATCTTTTGCTTCAAAATGTGATTCTCCACTTAATTGCCTTTACTAGGTCCTTTTTTCCGGATAAACCAAGAAGCCCATCATTGTTCCTATAACCATAGGCCATTGTTATAATGGAAGCAGTGCTTTTGAATGGGAATGTTGTATGGAAAATACACTTTCCTAATACTTTCCGCTGGGAAATAATGATTGTTTCTAATGCAATGGTTTCTTTCGGCGATTTTGTTGCCTTTCCGGACGGCCTAAATTCCTTTACTTTTTAATGTTGTTAGTATTGATTTCACCTCTAGGTATTAGTGCCAATCCTATTCTTTGGCCAGAATATAATTCTTAAAATACTTCTTGGAATCCGCATAGGCATTCAAAACCTTTAAACCGGCCTCTCTTGCTAAATTTGTAATTTCCCTATCATCATATTTCTGTGAAATTTCGGTATGGATCGTTTCCCAAGCCTCAAAATCAACTACAAGGTCTATGGATTTTATATGCACTTTTTGTGCTTCCTTGGAAACCAGATAACTTTTCGCGGTCCCAGTTTGGGGATCATAGGTTTCCCAATGCAAAAACTTATCCAATTCAAAATTCCCCTGCAATTCGGAATTTATTCTTTTTAAAATATTTTTATTGAAGGCCTCCGTAATTCCGGCCGGATCGTTATAGGCATCCAAGATGGTTTGTGGATTTTTTTTCTGATCGCAACCAAGTAAGATCAAATCGTCAACATCCATAGAATTGTTCAATTCCGAGAGGAATTGAAGAGCTTGGTCATGTAGTAGATTTCCAATATTGGAACCTAGGAAGAGGATGATATTTCTGGCATTGCCTTCCTTACTTATGGTTTTTAAAGTTTCAATATAGGAGCCCTGTTTGGTCTCAACATTTATTGTAGGGTATTCCAAGGAAAGGGATGCTTCCAATTGGTCCAAAGCGTTTTGGCTAATATCTATAGGAATATATTTAAAATCTATTCCGCTACCCGACAATTGCTCCAATAATATTTTGGTTTTTACGCCATCACCGGCCCCAAGTTCCAACAAATTTATTCCACTCGTATTTTTGGTAAACAATTCTGTTATATGAGCCTTATTTATATCCAATATATGGTATTCGCAATTGGTTAAATAATACTCGGGCATGGACATAATTTGCTGAAAAATCTTATCGCCATTATAATCGTAAAAATATTTTGAAGATAAGTGCTTTGGAAAATCTGTAAGGCCATTATAAACATCTTTTCCAAATTTAATGTCAAGTTTTGTTATTGTTTGTTGTTCCATAAATTATTGCTATTTGGCCAATCTAATCCCGGTAAATTGCCATCTAAGATTGGTTGGGAAGAAATTACGATAAGTGTGTCTGGCATGTTTTGCCGGAGTGGCAATGGAACTCCCGCGAAGTACCTTCTGATTTACCATAAATTTGCCATTGTATTCGCCAAGGGCACCGGGCGCCTTTTTATAATTTGGATAGGGTAAATATGCGCTTTCCGTCCACTCCCATCTTTTTCCCCACATAAAATTTTGTGAAGCTGTTTCCCATTCGAATTCCGTTGGTAACCTACAGTTTTTCCATTGTGCGAAAGCGTAGGCTTCAAAATAGGATATATGGGTAACGGGTGCTGTCCAATCTATCTTTTGTAAACCATTTAAGGTGTAATTATACCACTCACCATCTATTAGGTGCCAGTAGAGCGGAGCGTTGATTTGATTCTGTTTAACCCAATCCCATCCTTCGGCATGCCATAGGTCAAATTTTTTATAAGCATTGTCCTTCATGAATGTAAGGTATTCCATGTTGGTCACCAGCTTATTGGAAATGGAAAATGGTAGGAGATAGACCTTATGTAAGCCTAGTTCATTATCATAACAAAAATCAGCTGAATTATGTCCAATGCTATAGATACCCTCCGCAATCTCTAACCATTCTTGATTATAATTATCAGGGATATGTTCCTTGTAGGAAGGGGAAAGTATCGGCAAAAGTGGATTGTTGCCAAGTATGTATTTAATATCAGTTAATAATAATTCCTGATGCTGTTTTTCGTGGTGTATCCCTATTTCGACCAATTCCTCAATCTCTGTTGTAATTCCCTGATCTAAAAAGACTTTCATGCTTTCTGTTACATGGTTCCTATACGCATAGACTTGGGCTACGGAAGGCCTGGAAAGGTTACCGCGATCGGCACGAATTACCCGTTTCCCCACTGTTTCGTAATAACTATTAAATACAAATGAAAAGTTGGAGTCGAAACATTTGTAGTCGTCAAAGTGTTTCTTAAGGATGAATTCTTCGAAAAACCATGTAGTATGGCCCAGATGCCATTTTGGCGGTGAAACATCAATAATAGGCTGTACCACATAATCCTCAATTTCCAGAGGTTGGCATATGGTTTCGGAATGCCTTCTTGTTTCTAAAAAGAAATTAGTTATCTGACCTGTAAGGACCATATCCATATTTATCCCCAAATTTAAGAAATATACACCAATGATGGTCAATCCAGATAAATGAGGGATTGACCCGTTCCATTTTGGAACAGCGCTTGGGGAATCACTGGAAATTAGTCTAAGAATATTGATATCCTTACACTTCTCTAATCAAAAAAAAAGTATTATATGGCTACCGCTCCTTTGATATGTGGATGCGGATCATAATCCAACAAACTAAAATCCTCAAAGGTAAAATGGAAAATGTCCTTCACGTCAGGATTTAAAACCATTTTTGGCAAGGGTCTGGGTGGACGACTTAATTGCAATGCAACTTGTTCAAAATGGTTGTTATAGATATGTGCGTCGCCAAAGGTATGAATGAATTCGCCGGGTTGCAATCCGCAAACCTGAGCAATCATAAGTGTAAATAAGGCGTATGATGCAATATTGAAAGGAACACCTAAAAATATATCCGCACTTCTTTGGTATAATTGACAGGATAATTTTCCGTCGGCAACATAAAACTGAAAAAAGGCATGGCAAGGAGGCAAGGCCGCCTTTCCATTGGCTACATTTTCTGAAAAAGACAATGCGGTGTCCGGGAGTACGCTTGGATTCCAGGCTGAAACCAACATGCGTCGACTATTGGGGTTGGTTTTAAGGGTGCTTACTATTTCCTTGATCTGGTCTATTTCGTCACCATTCCAATTGCGCCATTGATATCCATAAACAGGTCCTAAATTACCATTTTCGTCGGCCCACTCATTCCAGATCCGCACACCGTTTTCCTGTAAATAGGTAATATTGGTATCGCCCTTAAGAAACCAAAGCAATTCATGTACAATGGATTTTAAATGAAGTTTTTTTGTGGTCACCATGGGGAAACCTTCAGCTAGGTTAAAGCGCATTTGATATCCAAACACACTTTTGGTGCCCGTTCCGGTCCTATCTCCCTTTTGGGTTCCATTTTCCAATACATGGTTTAGTAAATCGTGATATTGCTTCATATGCCTTAGCCTTGTTGACCTCCAAAAAGGAGCTAGTGTAGTTTGGATTTAAGTCTAATAAATTGTCTAGCAAAATTAGGTAAATCTACCTTGGGTACGATCGTCCAAGGTTTGAAGTTATTAAATTTTATTAACGGGAAATAATGCAAAAGTTTCCGTCATCAGTAAATCTAAGGATTTGTTTTTTTTACTACTTATCCCAAAATCATTCCCGCTATAGTAGCGGACAGTAAAGAGGCGATGGATCCTCCCAATACTGCTTTCATTCCAAATTCGGATAAGGTTTTTCGCTGACCTGGTGCCAAGGAGCCTATGCCTCCGATCTGAATGCCAATAGATGCGAAATTGGCAAATCCACAAAGCATATAGGTGGCCATGATAACCGATTTGTTGAATGAGAAGTGAGTGGTGCTAGCTATATTTTTAAGTTCCGCCAGTTGTATGTATCCAATGAATTCACTGGCAGCCAATTTAATGCCCAAAAGTTGCCCCATCAACATAATATCCACGGAATCCACTCCTATAAGCCACATAAGAGGAGCAAACATGGTCCCCAGTATGGCTTCCAAAGAAAACTTCCCATAAGGTGAATTGGAGGCGATCCATGAGTTTAGGTCCGTAATATCACCTGTCCAATTTAATATACCATTTATCATGGCAATAAAGGCCACAAATACCAAAAGCATGGCGCCAACATTTACGGCCAATTTTAGGCCCTCCGTAGTACCATTGGAAATGGAGTCCAGAATATTGGAACCAATTTTTTCATTTGAAACATGGACCTCCGTGTTTATTTCTTCAGTTTGTGGATATAAAATTTTAGAGATAACAATGGCACCAGGTGCAGCCATAACCGAAGCTGCCAATAGGTGTTTGGCGAACTGTAGCCTAAGGATGGGGTCGTCTCCTCCTAAAAAGCCAATATATGCCGCTAATACGGCCCCTGCCACTGTGGCCATCCCGCCGATCATGACCAAAAGGATTTCGGATCTGGTCATTTTTTCCAAATAAGCCTTTATTAATAAGGGAGCTTCTGTTTGTCCCAAAAAAATATTACCGGTAACACTTAAACTTTCTGGACCTGAAATCCCTAGTGATTTTGTTAATAACCATGCCAATGCCTGCACTACTTTTTGAATTATTCCCAGATAGAACAAAACTGAGGTAAGTGCAGAAAAGAAGATAATGGTAGGCAGGACCTGAAATGCAAAAATAAATCCAAAGGTATCCATATCCACTACCAATCCTTCAAAAAGGAATTTACTGCCCGCTCTGGTAAAATCTAAAATACTGACAAAAATTTTCCCTCCAAATTCGAAAATCTTGGAAACAAAACTAAGGTCAAATCTATACCCAAAAGCATTGAAGCCTATTTTTTCGCCAATTAGAATGCATATGGCCAATACAAGTTGGATTAAGATTCCAATACCTGCTGTTTTCCAATTGATAGCTTTTTTGTTGTTACTGAAAAGGTAGGCAATAAAAATCAGCGATAACATACCTAAAATGCCCCTCCAAATACTTTGAAAGGACACACCTTGATTGGGGGTAATCTCTGAGGTGCTCTGAAGAATGTTCGTGTTGCCTATTTCTTGGCCTAAGGATGGAAATGTTATTAAACAGAAAATAAATAAAACCCAAAGCTTATTTCTCATCCAATATTTATTAGAGGTAATTTATTTGCGTTTGGAGATTTCGTCCCTAAGTTTAGCTGCTTTTTCATAATCTTCACTGGCAACGGCCTTGTCCAGCTCTGCATACAACTCCTCTATACTAAGTTCTTTGTATCCTTCTGAAGCCCCTGGATTTATCTCTACGGTTTCCCCTTCCTGAAGAATTTCATCGACCATAATGCTGTCGTCGGAATCTTCCTTATCCTTCTCTTTGGAAGAAAATTTTAGGAATATACCGGCTTTGTCCAAAATGGTCTTATAAGTAAAAATAGGAGCATTGAACCTTAATGCCAAGGCTATGGCATCACTGGTCCTGGCATCTATGATTTCCTCTATTTTGTCACGTTCACAAATAATACTGGAATAGAAAACTCCGTCGACCAATTTGTGGATGATAACCTGTTTGATAACAATATCAAAACGGTCGGCAAAATTTTTAAAAAGATCATGGGTCAGCGGTCTAGGAGGCTTAATTTCCTTCTCTAGGGCAATGGCTATGGATTGGGCCTCAAAGGCACCAATGACGATAGGTAGTTTACGGTCGCCATCAACTTCATTCAATATAAGGGCATAGGCGCCATTTTGCGTTTGGCTATAGGATATCCCTTTTATTTTTAATCTAACTAAGCTCATAGAAATTTATCAACTAAAAAAGGCTGTTCAAAATACTGGACGGACCAAGTAAATTTGAGCAGCCCTTTGAGGGGCACAATTTAACAAAAATTAAGCGTTTTGTGCCTTAAATTCCTTTAATTTTTCGATAAGCTTAGGAACAACTTCAAAAGCATCACCTACAATACCGTAGTCGGCGGCTTTAAAAAATGGGGCTTCCGGGTCTGTATTAATGACGACTTTTACTTTGGAGGAGCTAACACCGGCCAAATGCTGAATTGCTCCTGAAATACCAATGGCGATGTATAAATTGCTGGCAACCGGTTTTCCTGTTTGTCCAACATGCTCGCCATGAGGTCTCCATCCAAGGTCCGATACTGGTTTGGAACATGCCGTTGCCGCACCCAGTACTTCTGCCAATTCTTCGATCATTCCCCAGTTTTCGGGACCTTTTAGTCCTCGTCCCCCAGAAACCACAATGTCGGCATCGGCAATAGTGGCCTTTCCAACCACTTTGTCAATTTCTATGGACTTAGTGGTAAACAAATCATCCGCTAGGCTGGGGTCAAAACTCTCAACTGTTGCAGTAGTCTTATTTTCTATACTTCCAAAGGCATTGTTAGATACACCAATTATTTTGATTTCTGAACTAATCTCAGTAAAAGCGAAACCCTTGTTGCTGAAAACCGTTCTCTTAACCTTGAAAGGACTGGTGCTTTCAGGGGCAGAAACAACATTTGGGACATAGCCAGCCTTTAATTGCGCGGTTAAAATTGGCGCTAAAAATTTAGTGTCCGCACTGGAACTAAGAATAATGATCTTGGCGTTTTCTTTTTGGGCAGCCTGCCCTATGACGTTGGCAAAAGCTTTGGCGTTAAATGTTTTTAAACGTTCATTGGAGACGTTCAAGACCTTGGAAACCCCATAATCCGCCAAGCTTTCCGCTTCATTGGCATTAATGGAAATGGCCGTAGCTGTAGTTCCCATTTGCTTTGCTACCTCATAAGCGTAGGAGGCAGCCTCATGGGCATTCTTTTTGAATTTTCCGTTTTCGGATTCTGTATATACTAAAACTGACATATATTTTTAAGTTTTATTTGAGTGTCAAATGGTAAAGATGTGCTGTTAAAAGGCACATTAATTATTTTCCTTTAAACCAAAAAAAATGTTTTATTGGTTACTATTTCTTCAGTACGAATGTATTTATAGGGACTTAATATTAAATCACCTTCGCTTCATTGTGCAATAAATTGATCAATTCGTCTATATTGTCGGCGTCCACCAATTTAACCTGACCCTTAGGTGCAGGTTTTTCAAATTTAACATCATCCGTCGCTTTGCTTGCTGAAATAGGTTCAACGACATTTAATTTCTTTTGACGTGCCATCATAATTCCTCTCATGTTCGGAATTCTTAGGTCACTTTCGGCAACCAAACCTTTTTGCCCGCCAATTACCAAAGGTAATGTTGTGGATATTTTTTCTTTTCCACCATCGATTTCCCTTATGGCGGTTGCATTGTTGCCTTCTATTTCCAAACTTATGCAGGTGTTTACGAAATTCATTCCAGACAAAGAAGCTAAGATTCCAGGGACCATTCCGCCATTGAAATCAATAGATTCACGCCCTGCAATAACTAGGTCGTATTCTCCATTTTTTACTATTTCCGCCAACTGCTCGGCTACAAAATATCCATCCGTCGGAATTGCGTTTACCCGTATGGCTTCGTCAGCACCAATGGCTAGGGCTTTTCTGATGGTTGGTTCTGTGCTGGCCTCGCCAACAGTTGCCACGTGGACTGTAGCACCTTGTTTTTCCTTGAACCACATGGCGCGGGTAAGACCAAATTCATCGTTCGGATTAATTACAAATTGGACCCCATTGGTATCAAATTTTGTGTCTCCGTCAGTGAAGTTTATTTTGGATGTAGTGTCGGGGACATTACTTAGACATACTAAAATTTTCATATATTAATATTTTGTTGACCTTTAAATAAGAAATGGTGGCTAATATACTGAATAATTTTTTAATATACTATGCATGCATAGTATATTTTTGACGTATTTTTAATTATTAACATCTTAGATTTGATATATTATTTCCTACTTTTGCTTGCACTTTTAGCATTTTAACATAAAGATTCCATTTTACAGATGAAAACACTACAGTTTAGGGAGGCTATACAAGAAGCAATGTCCGAGGAGATGAGAAAGGACGAGACCATTTATTTAATGGGGGAGGAAGTTGCTGAATATAACGGAGCATATAAAGCTTCAAAGGGAATGTTGGAGGAATTTGGTCCGGAAAGGGTGATAGATACTCCAATATCCGAGCTTGGTTTTTCTGGTATAGGTGTGGGTTCAGCTATGATTGGCAATAGACCAATTATAGAGTTTATGACCTTTAATTTTGCTTTGGTCGGGATAGATCAAATCATCAATAACGCCGCTAAGATCAGACAAATGTCGGGTGGGCAATTTAATTGTCCCATTGTTTTTCGTGGTCCAACCGCCTCTGCTGGCCAATTGGCAGCGACACATTCACAAGCCTTTGAAAGTTGGTATGCCAACTGTCCTGGACTAAAGGTGGTGGTTCCTTCAAATCCAAAAGATGCCAAAGGATTATTGAAATCTGCAATTCGCGATAATGACCCCGTGATATTTATGGAATCGGAACAGATGTATGGAGATAAGGGGGAAGTTCCTGAAGGTGAGTTTACCATCCCATTGGGTGTGGCCGATATAAGGAGGGAAGGTACAGATGTTACTATCGTTTCATTTGGTAAAATAATTAAAGAAGCGGATAAGGCCGCCGAGGAATTGGCCAAGGAGAATATTAGTGTAGAAATTATTGATTTGCGTACTGTTAAGCCATTGGACTATGAGGCGATTCTAAAATCAGTTAAGAAAACCAATAGATTGGTTATATTGGAGGAAGCTTGGCCTTTTGGCAATGTTTCCACTGAAATAACGTATCATGTGCAGGCGAATGCATTTGATTACTTGGATGCGCCAATTGTAAGGATCAACACTGCAGATACTCCAGCACCATATTCCCCAGTACTATTGGCGGAATGGTTGCCTAACCATGAAGATGTTGTGAAAGCGGTTAAGAAAGTATTGTACAAATTATAATTTATATCATAAAAAGATTGTATTGGCTTCGTTGACTTAGGGTTGACGAAGCTTTTATATTATAAATTGATTTATTTGGGTAAGTATCGCCTTAAGGTTGCGTCTATAGGTTTGATTCCCAATTTTAAAGGAATGATGCAATATTTACATAAGTCCTTTTATCTAAGAAAATGACAAGAATCCTCTTAATCCTTTTTTTGTTTATCGCTCAATTCTCGTTGTCCCAGACCAAGGTTGGTGGTATAGTGTTGGACGAGTCCGGTGAGCCTGTTTCATTTGCCAACGTTTTGTTCAAAGATTCTTCCGAAGGGACCATTACCAATGATAATGGTAGGTTTTATATGGAATCCGATAATACCTATGCTACCTTATTAGTGTCTTTTATTGGTTATGAAACCAAGGAAATTACGCTTTCCTCCAAAGTCACATATAATATGAATATTGTATTGGTGGAGTCTAGTGAACAGTTGGACGAGGTGGTGGTATATGTTGGGAAAACGGACAAGAAAAATAATCCAGCTATAGATATCCTTAAAAAAATATGGGCCAAAAAACGTAAAAATGGGGTTCATATGTTCAAACAATATCAGTTTGATAAATACGAAAAGGTACAATTCGACCTAAATACTATAGATAGTGCCCTTATGAAAAGCAGGGTTTTTAGGGGATTGGAATTTGTGTTTAATGATTTGGATACGTCCAGAATAACGGGGAAGACCTACTTGCCAATTTTTTTGAACGAAACCTTTGCGAAGGTATATGGCAACAATGAAACGGGAGTGGTCAAAGAAGATGTTCTTGGTAGCAAGAATTCTGGCTTTAACAATAATCAGGCAATAATTGCATTTATAGCCGATTTGTATTCAGATTACGATATCTATAATAATTACTTAAAATTTTTCGATAAAAGTTTTACCAGTCCCTTGTCCAAAACAGGGGTGGACACCTATAATTATGTCTTGGCCGATAGTGCCTATGTAGATAATAAATGGTGCTATAATATTATCTACTACCCTCGAAGAAAGAACGAATTGACATTTAAAGGGAATTTTTGGGTAAATGATACTACCTATGCGGTGAAGAATATAAATTTGGCCGTGACCAAAAGTGCCAATATTAACTGGGTAAAGGAGATCTACATTGAACAAGAGTTTGATGTGGTCAACGATTCCGTTTTTCTTTTGACCAGGGATTATATGTTGTCCGATTTCAGCTTTAATAAAAAAGAAAATTCAAGGGGGGTATATGGTAAAAGAACTACTGTTTACGGGGACTATAAATTTGATCAGCCCAAACCCAATGACTTTTACAGGGCCAAGACAGATCCTTTCGACCCTCTGGTTCTGAACAAGGAAGATGACTTTTGGGCATCCAATAGGTTGGAGTCCTTAAATGCCGATGAAAAAGGGATCTATAAATTGTTGGATACCTTAAAAACAGTTCCCAAATTTAAAAGCTATTATAATATTGTGAGCATACTGGGTTCAGGTTATGTGGAGATCGATAAATGGAATTTAGATCTGGGGGATGTATATAGTGTTTTTGGTTACAATGAAGCAGAAGGAGTACGTCTTAGGGCAGGGGCAAGGACCTATTTTGGACAAAATGATCCATGGAGGCTTCAGGGATACGTTGCCTATGGTTTTGGGGACGATAAATTTAAGTATGGAATTTCCGGGAAATGGTTAGTAGATAAGAAATCCAGGTTTATCATATCGGGTGGCAAACGGAGGGATATAGAGCAACTTGGGATTAGTTTAACGTCCACCAATGATGTTCTGGGAAGAAGTATTGCATCTTCCTCTGTGTTTACAGTGGGTTCCAATGATAGGCTTACCAATATAGATCTTAGCACGTTTAACTTGGAGTTGGAGCCAGTCCGCAATTTTAGGATTGGTGTAGGAGGGTCATTCAGGACACTTGGTTCAGCCTTGCCAAATGCTTTTAATCTGGATTATATAGATCCTTCATCGCCTACAGGTATTTCCTCTGAAATAAATCAATTTGATCTTTCTACCGTTCTTATATACACTCCGGGAAAGAGGACTATAGGCAATGGGGTGGAAAGAAGGGATGTAAATGACAATTACAGTACCTTGTTTTTGTCCTATACCAATGGAATTAAAAATTTCATGGATAGTGATTTCGATTTTAAAAAGGTTCAATTTAGCTACACCCAGCCGTGGCAGGTTGGAGGTCTGGGAAGGTTGCTCAGTACGGTGGAGATTGGTAAGACTTATGGAGAGGTACCATTGGGATTGCTAAATGCCATTCCTGGAAACCAAACCTTTTTCTCGGTGTACAATACCTTTTCCAATCTGGATTTTTACGAATTTGTAACAGATACCTACGTATCGGCCCATTTGGAACACAATTTTAACGGTAGGTTTCTCTCTCGGATTCCCTTTATGAGAAATTGGAATTTAAGGGAGATCGTTGGACTAAGAGGTGTTTGGGGCGAACTTTCAGACGAAAATAAGGCCCTGAGTGCCCCGGCAAACATACCGTTGTTAGCACCAAATGATAAGATATACTGGGAGTATTCCGTTGGGGTCGGCAATATATTGAAGATTTTAAGGATAGATTTTAACTTTAGGGGAAATTACTTGGAAAACCCTGGGGCAAGGTCTTTTGGGGTTACCGGGTCCTTCGGATTTCATTTCTAATATACTTATTTGACCGCTACCTGATATTAATTTGTTATTTTAGAAAATTATAAGATTAAAGATAACCATATGAGCAATGAAGATATTACGTCGTTCGATGTATTGATCGAAATACCAAAAGGTAGTAGAAATAAGTATGAATACGATTTTGCCTTAAAGAAGATAAGATACGATAGGATGATTTTTTCGTCCATGATGTATCCTGCGGACTATGGCTTTGTACCGGAAACCCTGGCCCTGGATGGGGATCCATTGGATGTGCTTGTGTTGGTGACGGAAGCAACATTCCCTGGATGTGTTATGGAAGTTAAGCCTATTGGTGTCTTTCATATGACCGATGAAAAAGGACCGGATGAAAAGGTAATTTGTGTACCGGTATCTGATCCAGTCTGGAACAAAATCAATGATCTAAACGAACTAAATCCGCATTTAATAAAGGAAATAGAACATTTCTTTAAGGTTTATAAGGATTTGGAAAAGAAAAAAGTTGATGTAGGCGGATGGGGCGAGCGACAAGAGGCTATGGAAATTGTAGCAAAATGTATCCAAAGGTTTAAGGATAGCGATGTGCCAAAACAAGATGTAAGTATAAAGTATTAATCCTTAATTTTTTAAAAAGTTAAAAAGCAATATTATGGAAGTAATATTGCTTTTTTTATTCTACCATATTTTACTACTTTTGCCCCTCAAATTATATAACAAATAATCAAACAAATGGAATCAATAATTATTTACTTGCCAATAATTATGGCATTGGTAGGTCTTGCTTTTATGGCGGTAAAAAGGTCTTGGGTATTAAAACAAAATGCTGGGGACGGAAAAATGAAAGAAATTTCAGATTATATCTATGAAGGGGCCTTGGCATTTCTTAAAGCAGAATACAAATTATTGACCATCTTCGTTATAGGGGCCAGTGTTGCATTGGCTGCAATTTCTTTTATAGTACCAACTACCCATATTCTAATTGTAGTAGCTTTTATTTTTGGTGCTTTCTTTTCTGCATTGGCAGGTAATATGGGGATGAAAATAGCTACAAAAACAAATGTTAGGACAACACAGGCGGCACGTACAAGTTTGCCCCAGGCATTAAAAGTGTCTTTCGGTGGTGGAACTGTAATGGGACTTGGAGTTGCAGGTTTGGCCGTTTTGGGTTTAACCACCGCTTTTATACTATTATTCCAATTCTTTATGAACGGTACCTGGACCTCTACAGAGGACATGACTATTGTCCTTGAAACTTTGGCCGGCTTTTCCCTAGGCGCTGAATCCATAGCCTTGTTTGCAAGAGTTGGTGGAGGTATCTATACCAAGGCGGCTGATGTTGGCGCGGATTTGGTTGGCAAGGTTGAGGCAGGTATTCCTGAGGATGACCCGCGTAACCCGGCCACTATTGCCGATAACGTTGGGGACAATGTTGGGGATGTTGCAGGTATGGGTGCGGATTTATTTGGTTCGTACGTAGCTACTGTTTTGGCGGCTATGGTACTTGGTAATTATGTTATTAAAGATATGGGTGGAGCCATACAAGATGCTTTTGGTGGTATTGGACCAATTTTGTTGCCTATGGCCATTGCTGGTTTTGGAATTATTTTTTCCATTATTGGTACAATGTTGGTTAAAATAAAAAATAACGAAGCCAAGGAAAAAGAGGTGCAGGGTGCTCTGAATATCGGAAACTGGGTATCTATAGGTTTAACATTGATTGCCTGCTTTGTGTTGGTAAAATACATGTTGCCGGAAACCATGCAAATGGAGTTTTTTGGTGAAGGTTTAAAAGATATTTCTTCAATAAGGGTATTTTATGCAACCGTTATTGGCTTGGTTGTAGGTGGGGTTATTTCCTCGGTTACTGAATATTATACAGGTTTGGGTACAAAGCCAGTTATGGCAATCGTGCAAAAATCAAGTACTGGTGCAGGAACCAATGTTATTGCCGGTTTGGCAACGGGGATGATTTCTACATTTCCAACGGTTCTAATTTTCGCAGCAGCAATTTGGTCTTCCTATGCCTTTGCAGGTTTTTATGGGGTGGCATTGGCCGCTTCTGCAATGATGGCTACTACCGCCATGCAATTGGCCATTGATGCGTTTGGGCCAATCTCTGATAATGCCGGCGGTATTGCAGAAATGAGTGAGCAAGACCCTATTGTAAGGGAACGTACAGATATATTGGATTCCGTTGGGAACACCACGGCAGCAACAGGAAAAGGATTTGCCATTGCCTCTGCAGCCTTGACTTCGTTAGCATTATTTGCAGCCTATGTTACCTTTACGGGTATCGACGGAATTAACATTTTTAAGGCGCCAGTTCTGGCCATGTTGTTCGTAGGAGGTATGATTCCTGTAGTTTTTTCCGCATTGGCCATGAATTCAGTGGGTAAAGCGGCTATGGATATGGTATACGAAGTGCGTAGACAATTCAAGGAAATTCCAGGAATTATGGAAGGTACTGGGAAACCAGATTATGCAAAATGTGTCGATATTTCAACCAAGGCTGCACTTCGTGAAATGATGTTGCCGGGAATTCTGACCATTGGCTTCCCTATTGCAATTGTACTTTTGGGGAAATTGGTCTATGGTAGCGACAATCAGTTAATTGCCGAAATGCTTGGCGGTTATATGGCAGGGGTTACGGTTTCAGGTGTGCTTTGGGCTATTTTTCAAAATAACGCAGGTGGTGCTTGGGATAACGCCAAGAAATCTTTTGAAGCGGGTGTAGAAATTAATGGAGAAATGACCTATAAGGGATCGGATGCCCACAAAGCAGCGGTAACTGGAGATACGGTTGGTGATCCATTTAAGGATACTTCTGGTCCATCAATGAACATACTTATTAAACTTACCTGTTTAATTGGATTGGTAATTGCCCCTATATTGGGAGGTCACGCTGAGACAGGAGTGGCAGAGCAGGAAGTGCAAATTGAAATGACTGTGAATGCTCCTGAGTTGGCTCAAGCCGTTATTACCTATTCAACAACTGTTAATGGTGAGACAACAAAAGAAGAGAAAACATTTAAAGGAACAGCTGAAGAAGTAAAGGCCCAATTGGAAGCTTTTGAAAATACTACTGTAAAATCAGATAATAATGATAGAAAAGTAGTAATTGAAAAGGTGGAGATTAATAAGTAAGTTGTATAATTTATTTTTTGGTATTATCTTAAAAACCCCGTTTAACGGGGTTTTTACTTTTTTGAGTTGTTAACTTATTAATGTATATGGATTATCACGATTTAACTACTTTGGGCATTGCTTTTGGATTGGGATTGTTGGTAGGTCTGCAGCGTCAAAAAGCCCATAGCGAAATGGCGGGGGTAAGAACTTTTACCCTAATTGCGGTTTTGGGCGTATTGGCCGGATTCATAAGTAGGGATTATCAAAACCCCTTTATTTTGCCAGTTCTTGGCATAGCCATTACCAGCCTTTTGGTAGCCGCCAATTTAATTAAAGTAAAGGCATTTACCAACCCGGACATTGGACAGACTACGGAGGTGGCCGCCTTGATGATGTTTGCTATAGGGGCTTATTTGGTAATGGGCGACAGGGTATTGGGTGTAATTATAGGTACTTCCATGGCAGTTCTTCTTTATGTTAAGGAAAGACTGCATGGATTTATAGATAAACTACAGGAAAAGGATCTTGCTGCCATAATGACCTTTGCTGGAATCTCATTGGTTGTGTTGCCCATTCTTCCGAATAAAACATATGGGCCGTACGAGGTGCTAAATCCACAGAACATATGGTTAATGATAACCCTTATAGTAGGGCTGAGTGTCTTAGGGTATTTTATTTATAAGTTCGTAGGGAAGAAAGTTGGAATTATTTCCAATGGTGTTTTGGGCGGTTTGATCAGCAGTACTGCAACTACGGTAAGTTATGCCCGAAAAACTACAGATACCGTGTCCATAAGCAAAATGGCGGCCTTTGTAATTACAACGGCGTCGGCAATTGCCTTGGCTAGGGTAATGATAGAAGTGAGTGTGGTGGTACCTGAGAAAATTCCGGAAATGCTATTGCCTTTAATAATCGAATTTGTGGTCATGGCACTAATTTGTGTGGGCATGTTTTACAGTATAAATAAGGACTCTTCAAATGATAGGATGCCGGAGCCCGATAACCCTGCCCAGTTTAAAAGTGCTTTGATATTTGGGTTGCTATATGGGGCTATTTTGTTGGCGGTTGCTTTTGCCAAGGAAGAATTGGGCAACGAAGCCTTATATCTAGTGGCGATCATTAGTGGATTAACGGATGTGGATGCCATTACCCTTTCCTTGTCACAACTTGTTAAAACCGAATCATTGAATGCAAATACAGGCTGGAGGCTTATCCTACTGGCCTCAATGTCCAATTTGGCTTTTAAAGGGGTAATGGCAGGGGTGTTGGGAAGTAAACAGTTAGGGAGATGGATTGCAATTTCTTTTGGAATAGCCATTACAGCCGGGATATTTTTAATTTGGCTATGGCCATAGAATTTGTTTGCTATGGGATTATTTAGAAGGCGGGACCCCTTACAGATTATTGTTTTCCAAACCTATGGCTCCAACACGCAATTATACATTAAGGGGCGTGCCCTTGAGGATGAAAATATAGATCTATCAAAAAAGAATTTCATTCACCTTATAATCAATTCTTGGAAACGCTTCGAGACAGATGTTATTGGGAATTGCGCTTTAAAATTGAAGTTGCCCAATGGTGATATTCATGACTTCCATACTGATACGGAAGGCTATTTTTTACTGGCCTTAGGAAAAACCGATCTGCAATCTATGTGTAATGAAGAGGGGTGGTTGGCGTTTGAAGTATCCTATGCCAATAAAATCTTAAAGAGAAGTATTCAACTTGAAAACCGATTTCCTGGTGAAATGTTGATTCCTTCTCCGGAATCAGATTTTGGGGTTATTAGTGATATCGACGATACTATTCTTCAAACCGGTATGGTGTCCTTGTTGAAATGGCGGGTGTTGTATAACACTATCCTAAAAACCCCTGAAAGAAGGATTCCCTTGGTAGGAGCGCCAGAGTTTTATCACCTGCTCCATAGAGGGACTTCAGGAGAAAAATCGAACCCTATTTTTTATGTAAGTAACAGTCCATGGAATTTGTATCTATATCTGGAGTTTTTTTTAAGGAATAATAACTTTCCAAAAGGGCCCATATTATTAAGGAGCCTTAGCGCATTTTTCAAAAGAAGCAAGCTAAAGGGGCCGGACGATCGTCCACATAAAATAAACGAAATTTTAAATATACTTAAAACCTATCCAGCACTTTCCTTTGTGCTTATTGGCGATAGTGGGGAGAAGGATGCTGATATCTATTTGGAAATTGCAGGAATGTTTCCCGATAGAATCAAAGCCATTTATTTACGCAGTGTTAGGCATAGGAGGAAAATGTTGAGGATAAGGGGTTTGTTTAAGGAATATAAGGTTATACCCGTACTTTTGGTTGAGGATAGTGACCAAGCCATAAAACATGCCAAGGCAAATGGATTGATTGTGAAGAAATAGGCCTATTTCTATAAAGTACTTAATTCAATATTATAAGACTATTTAATTTCCAATAAAGTATAAAGCTGTTTAGGCTTAAAACAAGCCATTGATCTCGGCGTCTATTTTATTTATTACCAGTCCTAAATCTTCGGGTTCGTCCACAAAGTTAAGTTTATCCACATCAATAACCAGGAGATTGCCCTTGCCGTAACTCTGGGCCCAGGCCTCATACCGCTCGTTCAATCTACTTAAATAGTCTATAGAAATACTATTCTCATATTCACGTCCACGTTTGTGAATTTGATTCACCAAATTTGGAATGGAACTTCTTAGATAAATCAACAGATCAGGTGGCTGCACCAATGTTTCCATCAATTCAAAAAGACTAGTGTAATTGTTGAAGTCCCTATTCGTCATTAAACCCATTGCATGAAGGTTTGGGGCAAAAATATGTGCATCTTCGTAGATGGTACGATCCTGAATAGTGTCCTTGCCACCTTTTCTAATTTGTAATATTTGTCGATATCTATTATTTAAAAAGTAAATCTGGAGATTAAAGCTCCATCTTTCCATTTGATTGTAAAAGTCGTCCAGATAAGGATTGTCAACCACATCTTCAAATTGAGCCTCCCATTGGTAGTGTTTGGATAGTAATCTTGTTAAGGTGGTTTTGCCAGCCCCAATATTTCCTGCAACGGCGATATGCATAGATTATGTAATTATGGTTAGTGTTGTGCTCCCTTCCAATTAAGTGGTACAATATACAAGATATCGTGTGCATGTTAAAATCTTTGGTAGATTATCCGATAAAAAACTTATAGGAAGGCATAATTATTTTTTTTATCGGTTTTCGGATTAAACCAAAACATATAATTGTAGTCTTATTCTTGATATAAAATGTAAAATAATGAAAAGTTTCTGTTTTTTCTCTTTGATGCTATTTGCGTCCCACGTTGGAATTTATGCCCAAGATTTTCAGGGCGAAGCCACATATTTCAGTAAAACCACCGTGAATATGGATTTTGGCGGAAGGCAAATTCCGGAGGATCGCAAGAAGGAAATTATGCAAAGGATGAAGGAAGCCAATGAGAGGACCTATATTTTAACCTTTGACAAATCCGCATCTATCTATAAGGAAGAAGAAAGATTGGAACAGCCTGGCAACGAAAGAGGTGGTGGGCGATTTGGAATGATGTCGGGAGCTGGTGGCGATTATTACAAAGATGTGAAAGAAGGTAGGTATTTAGTTAAAAATGAACTTTTTGGAAAGATTTTTCTGGTCGATGATCAGTTGCCAAAATTGGAATGGAAACTGGGTGGAGAGTCTAAACAGATTGGAAATTATACTGCCTTTAAGGCCACTGCAACCAAAACGATAAAAAGACCCAATATGCGGGCAATTTTTCGTAGGGGAGGTGAGAATGATGAAAATAAGGAGGAGGAATTTACAGAAAAGGAAATAGAGCTTATAGCTTGGTATACTCCAGATGTTCCTGTGAATCAAGGTCCTGGCGAGTATTGGGGACTTCCGGGCCTTATTTTGGAAGTAAAGGATGATATTACGGTTATACTTTGTACAAAATTAGTGCTTAATCCTACGGAGAGGAAAGAGATAAAGGCTCCGAGCAAAGGCAAGACGGTGACCCAAGAAGAATATGATAAAATTTCCAAGGAAAAGATGGCGGAGATGAGACAGAATTTCCGTCGAGGAGGAGGTAACAGAGGTGGTGGCGGAAGGCCTCAATAAACCCAGGGACATTTTTCATAAACAATCATATTTGTATTTTAATTTATTATAGATGTACAATAAGAATTTTTATTCGGTACTAGCAGCTTTTTTCGCTCTATCGGTAGCTTTTGGCCAAGAAATTACCCTCACGGGAACAGTTAAGGATTCCATTGGAGTGGGAATCGATATGGCTAATGTAATTGCCATAAATACGGAAACCAAGGCGCTGGAATCCTATGGGATTACAAATCATAGTGGACTGTACAAATTAAATTTAAAATCGGGCGCAAATTTTAATGTTCGCGTTAGTTATTTGGGTTTTAAGACGGAGGAATTCTCTTTTACGGCACCTACCAACGATGTTAATAAGGATATTGTTCTTCATGAACAAACCAATCAACTGGATGAAGTTGAGGTAACTTATGAGATGCCTATTTCGGTCAAGGGGGATACCATAGTGTACGACACGGATTCTTTTGTGACCGGTACAGAAAAGAAGCTCAAGGATGTACTGGCCAATTTGCCCGGGGTGGAAATAAATGATGATGGGCAAATAGAGGTGGAAGGTAAAAGAGTTACCAAGGTAATGGTAGAGGGCAAAGATTTTTTTGACGGGGATTCCAAGTTGGCCGCAGAGAATATTCCGGCCAATGCCTTGGATAAAATAGAGGTGTTGAGAAATTTTAATGAAGTAACCCAAATGAAGGGCCTTACCAATGATACGGACAATGTGGCCCTAAATATTAAACTCAAGGAAGGAAAAAAGAGATTCTGGTTTGGTGAAATAACGGCAGGCTATGGTACCAACGATAGTTATTTGGCCCATCCAAAACTGTTTTATTACAGTCCTGATTATAGTATTAACATTATTACAGATCTTAATAATATAGGGGAAGCCCCCTTTAATAGAAGGGATTATCAGAATTTTACCGGTGGATTTAGAAACTTGGGCAGCTCAAGTGGAAGTTCAATAGATATTGGTGGAGATGGATTGGGACTGTCCAGTCTACAAAACAATAGGGCCAAGAATATAAATACCAAGTTTGCCGCTGTCAACTTTAGTTACTCTCCCAAAGAAAATTGGGATTTAAGTGGATTTGGTATTTATTCCTATACGGGGACCTTGATGGAAAACCAAACTAGGAGAGTATACATTTCCTCCAACGAGACGGAAGATGCTACTACGGCTACAGATCAAACCGCCCACTTGGGTTTGGCCAAATTTAGTTCCGTTTATAAACCCAATGACAGAGTGCAATTTGATTATGATGTACTTTTAAAGAAGTCGGACGATTATGAAGTGGAAAATGTGCTTTCCATTTCCAATATTACAGATGAAATTACCGAAACTAAGAAGCAAAAGCCTATTTCGGTCAGTCAAAATGCCAATATTTATTATACCTCCTTAAATGCAAAAAACATCATTGCCTTTGAAGCCCAACATATATATCAGGATGAAGATCCCTTTTATAATGCTATAAGGGATAATTTTGCATTTACGGATCTATTTCCAGTGGATGAGGGTCAGAATGTTTATGACCTAAACCAGGGCAAAAATACAATTACCAACAAGGTGGACGCCAAGGTAGACTACTATTGGGTTACTGGTATGAAAAGTAATTTAAACTTTACCCTGGGGACCACACAGAGTCGTCAAAGTTTCGATTCAAATATTTTTCAAATTTTGGATGGGGGATCATCATTGAATTTTACGGATGCCGAATTTAACAATGATGTCACCTATACTATTTCGGATTTGTATTTGGGTTTTCATTACAAGGTAATTGCAGGAATCTTTACTTTTAATCCAGGGGCTACATTGCATCAATACGGAGCTAAAAACACCCAGCTGGGAACTATAGTAAAGGAAAATCTAACGGCCTTGCTGCCCGATCTATATATTAACGCACAACTGAAAAAGTCAGAAAACATTCGATTTAATTATAAGGTTTCAAGATCTTTTACGGATATTAATAATTTCGCCGAAGCATATGTTCTCAATAACTATAATTCAGTTTATTCTGGAAATAGGGAGTTGGAAAGTGCCTTAAACCATAATTTATCCTTGAATTTCTTTAGTTTCAATATGTTTAATTTTACCAATATTTTCGGTAATGTTACTTATACGAAGCGGATAGATGCCCTTAAAAGTTCCTCGGAAATTATTGGAATAAATAGGATTGGCACTACTATCAACTCTAACTTGGAGGACGAATCCTTAAGTGCCAATGGTAGGTACCAACGGACTTTTGGTAAAATAAAGGCTTCAGTGGGGGCAAATGTTTCATGGTCTACCACTAATAATATTGTGGACCTGGAGCCAAGAAAATCGGAATCCTTTACTCAAAATTATACGTCTTCCTTAGCAACCAATTTTAGAAATGCCCCTAACTTGGAGTTGGGTTATAGGTATTCTGTAAATAATTATGACAACGGGGGACGTGCTACAACTTATTATACCAGCAGCCCTTTCGCCAAGTTTGATGCCTCCTTTCTAAAAAGCTTCATATTTACCTTGGATTATGATTACTATAATTACAGGGACAAGGAAAATACCATTGATAACACCTATAGCTTTTTGGAAGGCAATCTTTCCTATCAGAAAAAGGATAGTCCATGGGAATTTGGAATTAAGGGCACCAACCTTCTGGATACTTCAACGCTGAATAGGGATAGCACCAATGAATTGTATTTCACCACCTCTTCTTATTTTATCCAACCACGGTATGTCTTGTTTACGGTTAAGTATGATTTATAAGTTGAATCTACCTGTATTTTAAAATAGTTGTTAAACATTTTTAGATACGTCAAGAATTCTTGTACTTTTGTACCCTAAAATATCGAGGAAGGATTTGACTGATTGCAACCTCAATTGCTGAAATAGGTTCGGCATAACAAAATGCTAAAGCAGTTTATGTTGTTTATGTTCCTAGGGAACTTTAACATCCACTCTTCTTTAGTATGCTTCGTCAAATTCTTATTAATTTTTTATTTAGAAAGGATTTATGGCATATTTATTTACTTCGGAATCGGTTAGTGAAGGGCATCCAGATAAGATTGCGGATCAAATTAGTGATGCGTTATTGGATAATTTTTTAGCATTTGACTCGGAAAGTAAGGTGGCTTGTGAAACTTTGGTGACCACTGGCCAAGTGGTTTTGGCCGGGGAGGTCAAGAGCCATACCTATCTTGATGTTCAGCAAATAGCTCGCGATGTCATCAACAAGATCGGTTATACCAATGGAGATTATAAGTTTAGTGGAGATTCCTGCGGTGTAATTTCATTGATCCATGAGCAGTCCAAAGAGATCAATCAAGGGGTAGACCGTGGTTCAAAGGAAGAACAAGGTGCTGGTGATCAGGGCATGATGTTCGGCTATGCAACCAAGGAAACGGATAATTACATGCCGTTGGCCCTGGATATTTCCCATAAGATATTGCAAGTTTTGGCAGATTTAAGAAGAGTTGGCGATGCCATAACCTATCTTAGACCGGACGCCAAGGCGCAGGTAACCATAGAATATTCCGATGATAATGTGCCGCAACGTATAGACACCATAGTCGTCTCTACCCAACATGATGAGTTTGATAAGGACGATGAATTAATGTTGGCAAAAATTAAAAGGGATATAATCTCTATTCTAATCCCAAGGGTAAAGGAACAATTGCCAGGGAATATACAAAAGCTATTCAACGATACTATAAAATATCATATTAACCCAACAGGGAAATTTGTAATTGGTGGTCCTCATGGCGATACAGGTTTAACCGGAAGGAAGATCATCGTTGATACCTATGGAGGTAAAGGAGCCCATGGCGGTGGTGCCTTTAGTGGAAAGGATCCCAGTAAGGTAGATCGCAGTGCTGCTTATGCGGCAAGGCATGCCGCTAAAAATCTAGTAGCTGCCGGTGTTGCAGATGAAATGTTGGTGCAGGTAAGTTACGCCATTGGTGTTGTGGAGCCAACCTCAATATTTGTGGATACCTATGGGTCATCTAAAGTTGGATTGAGTGACGGTGAAATTGCAAAAAAAGTTGCGCAATTGTTTGATATGCGTCCATTTGCCATTGAGGAACGTTTGAAACTTAGAAATCCAATTTATTTGGAAACTGCAGCATACGGACATATGGGCAAGGAACCAATAACTAAGGTTAAGGTTTTCGAATCGCCTTACAATGGACGTGTAGAAAAAGAAGTGGAATTGTTTACTTGGGAGAAATTGGATGCCGTTGATTTGGTGAAACAAGCTTTCGATTTATAATTTTTTTGAAAAGATTAGGGAAAAAGAATTTTCCATACCTATATTTGCATACCTAAAGTTCAAACACTTATTGAATTGTTATCAAGAAAGGTGGAGGGAATAGACCCTTTGAAGCCTTAGCAACCCTTTGATCATTTGTTAAAGAAGGTGCTAAATTCTACCTAAATACTGCTCCAAAGAAAAGTGACTTTTTTTTGCAGTATCCATGGCAGATAACGCTAACGGTTACTTCTGTAATTGATTTTCTTTTTAACTTTTTGATTTTATAATATTGCATTGTCCGCATTATTTGTTTTGGCTTTTTATTTTATCTATTTTAATAATATAAAAAAAACAAGAAATCATGAGTACTCAAAAATTTTCAACAAATGCTTTGCATGCAGGACATGACACAAAATCAACGGCTGGTACTAGGGCTGTCCCTATTTATCAGAATACAGCCTATGTGTTTAATAATTCTGACCATGCTGCCAATCTTTTTAATCTATCGGAACCTGGATTTATTTATACCAGACTTAACAACCCAACCAATGATATACTAGAGCAGCGTTTGGCAGCTTTGGAGGGAGGACTTGCGAGCGTGGTTACAGCTTCGGGTACAGCCGCTATTTCTACAGCCTTATTGGTTTTGTTGAAAACAGGGGATCACATTGTAGCTTCCAGTAGTCTTTATGGGGGAACCTATAATTTATTGGCTGTGACATTGCCTAGATTGGGTATTACGACCACTTTTGTTGAGCCAGGGGACGAAGATAACTTTACCAATGCCATTCAGGAAAACACAAGAGCCATTTTCGTGGAATCTTTGGGGAATCCAAAATTGGATGTACTTGACCTAAAGGCCATATCTGGAGTAGCGAAAAAGGCAAAAATTCCTTTCATTGTGGATAATACGGTGGCTACAAGTGCCTTGGTAAAACCAATTGAGCACGGTGCGAATATTGTAATCCATTCGCTGACAAAATATATAAACGGAAATGGTACTTCCATGGGAGGTGTTATTATAGATGCCGGCACATTTGATTGGAGCAGTGGAAAATTTCCGGAATTTACAGAGCCATCCGCAGGATATCATGGATTGGTTTATCACGATGCCTTGGGAGCTGCAGCCTTTATTGCAAAGGTTAGAATAGAAGGTTTAAGGGATCTTGGTGCAGCCTTGAGTCCGTTTAATGCCTTTCAGATTATTCAAGGTTTGGAAACTTTGGAACTTCGTATCAAGAAACATAGTGAAAATGCTTTGGAATTGGCAAAATGGTTACAGGGTAGAAAGGAAGTGACTTGGGTAAACTACCCTGGTCTATCAACAAGTCCTTATTATACCTTGGCAAAAAAATACCTTCCAAACGGACAAAGTGGTATTGTAACCTTTGGTGTTAAAGGAGGATTTGAGTCTGCTAAAAAAGTTGTTGACGAAACCAAGTTGTTTTCTTTATTGGCCAACATAGGGGATACCAAATCCTTAATTATCCACCCTGCAAGTACCACTCACCAACAATTGGATGACAATGCCCAACAAACGACAGGAGTTACTAAGGATTTGATACGTCTTTGTGTAGGTTTGGAGGATATTGAAGATATTAAGGCCGATTTGGTGCAGGCATTTGCAGCGATCGATAAATCCGTTTTGGCGTAATATCGCGATAGTTTTCTTTAAATAAATTGACAAAATGATGTGGGAGTGCAGAAATTAATATCTAAAATGCCCAGGCATTCCCATATTGTTTTAAAATCAATGACCGTGTTCTTTCAGGAATAATTACAAGTATAAACAACTTATGTTACATCATCTTTCAATAAATAAATACGTTACCTATAGTGGCAAAACCTTGGATATTAATTTGTCTTATGAAGTTTTTGGTCTTCCCCTGCATTCTGCTCCAATTATTCTGGTGAACCATGCTCTTACAGGTAATTCCGATGTGGCTGGTGAGCATGGCTGGTGGACGACATTGATCGGGGTTGGTAAATGTATAGATACTAAGAAATACACCATTCTTTCTTTTAATATCCCTGGAAATGGATACGATGGATTTGTTATAGAAAATTACAAGGATTTTGTAGCCAAGGACATTGCCAAAATTTTTCTTTTAGGATTGGAGGCCTTAAATATAAGTAAGGTTCATGCCCTTATCGGCGGTTCCTTGGGAGGAGGTATTGCATGGGAAATGGCAGCCTTGAATCCCAACTTAACAGAACATCTTATACCAGTTGCAAGCGATTGGAAATCTACGGACTGGCTTATTGCCAACTGTCAGATACAGGAACAGTTCTTGGTGAATTCCAAGCAACCTGTACATGATGCACGTATGCATGCCATGCTCTGTTACAGGACACCTGAATCTTTTAAAGAGCGCTTCAAAAGAAGTACCAATGAGGAATTGAAAGTTTTCAACGTGGAAAGTTGGCTAACGCACCATGGAAAGAAGTTACAGGAGCGTTTTCAATTGTCTGCCTATAAGTTAATGAATCAATTGTTAAAGACCATTGATATTAACAGGGAAGGGGAAGAAGCATTTATTAATCTTCAAAATAGTGATACCAATATCCATATCATTGGGGTAGATTCCGATCTTTTTTTTACGGCCCAGGAAAATAAGGATACCTTTAAAAAATTGGCCCAGGCCAACAGTAATGTAACCTATGGCGAAATTCATTCCCTTCACGGACACGATGCCTTTTTGATCGAATTCAATCAGATGGAGGAGCTGTTAAAAGGAGTTTTTGACCGTAACGGCAGATCCAAAAAGGTGAAGGTCTTAAAATTCGGCGGTAAGTCCTTGGCTAATGGCGAAGGACTTGATACGGTGCTGAGGATTGTTACCGATAAGGTGGAAAAGGGTGAAAATATTGCTGTAGTGGTCTCCGCTAGGAATAAAGCAACCGATGAATTGGAAGCCATTTTGGATAAGGCGGCCAAGGGGTTGGATTATGTAAAGGATTTTGAGGAATTTGAAAAATATCAGAAGCACTCTTATGACAATGTTAATCTATCTGAGGAATTTAGGGGATTGGTGAAATTGTTCGAAGGGGTAGCGATGTTAGGGGATTATAGCCCTAAGATAAAGGACCAGGTTTTGGCATATGGAGAACTGCTCTCGGCAAAATTGGTAACCAAATTACTCATTGGGAGAGGAGTCAATGCCAAATTTATGGATTCCAGACAGCTCATTAAAACGGATTCCAACTTTGGCGATGCAAAAGTTTTGGAGACTTTGTCCAAGGAAAATGTGAAAAGCGAATTCGGTAAATTGGATTTGGATGCCGTAGCGGTTACCACTGGCTTTATTGCTTCCAATGAACTTAATGAAACAACCACCCTGGGCAGAAATGGGAGCAACTACTCGGCCGCCTTATTGGCAAATTACCTCAATGCCGAAGAATTGCAGAACTACACTCACGTGGACGGTATTTTTACGGCCAATCCTGATTTGGTGACCGAGGCAAAAAGAATCTCGGAACTCTCCTATAGTGAAGCCAATGAGCTGGCGAATTTCGGGACCAATATCCTGCATGCCAAGACAATTATACCATTAATAGAAAAGAATATTCCACTTCGTATCCTAAATACTTTCAACAACGACAATGAAGGGACATTAATAAGTGCCAAAACCAGTAAGGAAGGTATAAAATCCTTGTCGGTAATAGAGAATATGGCGTTGATCAATTTGGAAGGTCGTGGTTTACTGGGCAAGGTTGGGGTAGATGCCCGAATTTTTAGGACAATGGGCAATAATAATATTAGTGTAAGTATTATATCCCAGGGATCGTCTGAAAGAGGGATCGGTTTAGTGGTCGACGCAAAGAATGCCAACTTGGCCAAATCCTCGTTGGAAGAGGAATTTCAAACCGATTTCAAACTACAGGATATCAATAATATTACGGTGGTGGACCAAGTGTCCGTTATATCCATAGTAGGCCAGGATCTGAGCACATTCCATAAGCCCTTCAATGCCCTTATAAAGAATCAGGTTGTCCCATTGTTGTTCAACAATACTATTTCAGGAAAGAATGTGAGTTTGGTCGTTAAAAAATCAGATCTTCACAAGGCTCTTAACGTGGTGCACGGACAGATTTTCGGGATAAGCAAAAAAGTAAATTTGGCCATTTTTGGACATGGAAATGTGGGTGGAACCCTCATTGATCAAATTCTTAAGTCCAACAAGACTATCGAAAAGAGAAAAGGGATTAACATCAATGTTTTTGCAGTTGCCAATTCAAAAAAGGTATTACTGAATAAAAATGGTATTTCCAAAAATTGGAAGGCATCGATGGATACCAAGGCAGTTCCTTATAAATTAAGCGATATTTTCAAGTTTGCCAAAGACAATCATTTGGAGAACCTTATTGCTGTAGACAACACGGCCAACGAGGACTTTGTAGCTTCTTATTTTGATTTTGTGGATAACGGTTTTGATTTGGTTTCGTCCAATAAAATTGCCAATACCCTGCGTTTCGATTATTATCAATTGCTCAGGGAGGAGCTTGCCAGGCATCAAAAGCAATATTTGTACGAGACCAATGTGGGCGCTGGCTTACCCTTGATAGATACTATAAAATTATTGCATCTTTCCGGTGAGAATATCACAAGAATAAAAGGGGTATTCTCGGGGTCCTTGAGTTATATATTCAACACTTTTTCAGAAAAGGATGCCTTATTCTCTGTAATATTAAAAGAAGCAATGGAACTGGGATATACCGAACCAGATCCGCGTGAGGATCTTTCCGGTAATGATGTGGGCAGGAAATTATTGATTTTGGCCAGGGAACTGGATCTTAGCAATGAGTTTTCGGATATACAAATTGAAAATTTAATTCCGGAGTCGCTTCAGGACGGTGATGTAAAAGGCTTTTTGAAACAATTGGATATTTTGGATGAAAAATTCAGCAAGATAAAGGAAGTTCAAAAACCGGGTCACGTATTGCGCTATGTGGGCGACCTATCGGGAGACCTGCAAAAGGAAAAGGGGAAACTGGAAGTGAAATTGATCTCAGTTCCCAAAGAGAGTGCTCTTGGACAAATAAAAGGGTCCGACTCCATCATTGAAATATATACGGAATCCTATGGGGAACATCCACTGGTAATACAAGGCGCAGGTGCAGGCGCCGCAGTAACGGCCAGAGGTGTTTTCGGAGATATATTACGAATTGCTGAAAAGGGCTAGGTTTTTGTGGCTTCGACTCCGCTCAGCCACCGGGGATATTCGGAGATTGAGCGTAGTCGAAATCGGTCATAATGGAGAAGGAAAGTATTTGGATGTGGCTTCGACTCCGCTCAGCCACCGGGGATAGTCGGAGATTGAACGTAGTCGAAATAGAAATAATAGGTATTTCGGATATAACGGTTTTAATTTTTGTAGGGTGAAAGGTTTCCTTTACATATTGGAATGCTCGGACGGAAGTTATTATTGTGGTAGTACGGTGGATTTGGACAAGAGGTTAAAGGAGCACAACGATGGTAAGGGGGCCAACCATACAAAAAAGAGACTTCCGGTTAAGTTGATGTACGTAGAGGAGTATGATAGGATTGATAAGGCATTTTATCGTGAAAAGCAAATCCAGGGTTGGAGTCGTAATAAAAAGGAGGTATTGATAAATGGGGATTTAGCCAAATTAAATGGCCTTGCTGAATGTAAAAATGAAACCCACTTTAAACATTATATTGAGGAGAAGTTTAAACCATAATCGATTGGTGGCTTCGGCTCCGCTCAGCCACCGGGGATATTCGGAGATTGAGCGTAGTCGAAATCGGTCATAATGGAGAAGGAAAGTATTTGGATGTGGCTTCGGCACCGCTCAGCCACCGGGGATAGTCGAAATCGGATTATGTTTTGGGTCTTCCCTAGCAATATATCCTTCAAAATGAAGTGAGAAAAATAGTAGCAAAAAAGTGAAATTATAGCTTATCCTTTGCAATGGATACTTAAAGAATTAGATAGATTAGAAATAATGAAGAAGAATTTTAAATTTGAAACGGAAGCGATACGTACTCAGACAGAGCGTACCCAATTTCTAGAGCATTCAACTCCCCTGTATTTAACCTCTAGTTTTATCTTCGAGGATGCGGAGGATATGCGCGCTTCCTTTGCTGAAGAAAAAGACCGTAATATCTACTCTAGGTATAGCAATCCCAATTCCTCCGAGTTTATTGATAAGGTCTGTAAGATGGAAGGTGCCGAGGATGGTTTTGCCTTTGCATCTGGAATGGCGGCTGTTTTTTCCACTTTTGCGGCCTTATTGGAAAGTGGAGATCACATTATTTCCGCTAGAAGTATTTTTGGGTCTACCCATAGTTTGTTTACTCAGTATTTCCCTAAATGGAATGTTTCTACGAGCTATTTTAAAATAGACGAGTTGGATAAGCTTGAAGAATTATTGACGCCAAATACCAAAATTATCTATGCGGAAAGTCCCACCAATCCGGGAGTGGATGTATTGGACTTGGAAGAATTGGGCAAATTTGCCAAGAAGCATAACTTAATATATATCATTGACAATTGTTTTGCTTCGCCCTATTTGCAGCAACCTATTAAGTTCGGGGCCGATTTGGTAATCCATTCCGGAACCAAATTAATGGACGGTCAAGGAAGGGTGTTGGCAGGGATTACGGTTGGAAGCAAAGCACTAATAGATAAGGTGTATCGCTTTTCCAGGATTACGGGTCCGTCCCTATCACCATTTAATGCATGGGTACTATCCAAAAGTTTGGAAACCTTGGCCTTACGAGTAGATAAACATTGCGACAATGCCCTAAAATTGGCGGAATATTTGGAAGGGCATCCAAAGGTCAATTGGGTGAAATACCCATTTTTAAAATCACATCCTAAATACGAGGTAGCAAAGAAACAAATGAAGGCAGGTGGTTGTGTTGTGGCCTTTGAAGTAAAGGGAGGGGTAGCCGCTGGACAAAAATTCTTTAACGCCATTAAAATGCTGTCACTGTCCGCCAATCTAGGGGATTCCAGAAGTATAGTTACACATCCAGCGTCGACCACACATAGTAAATTGTCCATTGAGGAAAGAATGGCATCCGGCATTACAGATGGTACGGTCAGGGTATCGGTTGGTTTGGAGCATATAGATGATATTATTGCGGATATTGCCCAAGCATTGGCTTAGCCTGTATTGTGAAGGTTTTCTAATGGGCCAAACTGTTTTTGTAAAATAAGGTTAGGTCCAATTGCGAATGTTAATTTTCCTTATCTTCGCTGCATGCTTTCCAAAAAGACCAAATACGGATTAAAGGCACTGACCTTCTTGGCGTCTCAAGAGGGGCGTACCCCTGTTCAAATTTCTGAAATAGCCAAACATGAGAATATTTCTCAAAAATTTCTGGAAAGTATTCTTCTTACTTTACGAAAAACGGGCCTATTAGGTTCTAAAAAGGGAAAAGGAGGAGGTTATTACCTAATTAAAGAACCAAAGGATATACCCATGACCACTGTCATGAGGGTTTTGGAAGGGCCTATAGCCATGGTGCCCTGTGTAAGTTTAAATTTCTACGAAAAATGTGAGGACTGCCCGGATGAGGCCAGCTGTTCCGTTCATAAATTAATGTTACAGGTTAGGGATAGCACCTTGGAGGTTTTTAGGAACAACACGCTTGCGGACCTTGTGCCTTAAGAGTGAATCTACCTAATCAAGGAAGTATAGTTGTAAAGTTTGCATGGTAATTCCGTAATATTACATTGATAATCTTCAATAATCAGGGATAAATTTTATTAATCTACTAAATTTATAGGGTAAGTTGTATTTTATGCAACTTTTTCTATTGTGTTCTGAAAAATATTTTTATTTTTGCTTACTCTATTAAATCGATAGGGTAATAAATTTAAGTTTTTTTGTCATATGATTGCTGAACAATTAATTGCAAATAATAATACTGGTACTGCAACTAAAAGCTATAAGGCGGATAAGCGTTCTGAAAATCCTAAAAGGAGTATTGCTAAATCTATTAGTTGGAGAATTATTGGAACCTTGGATACCATCTTAATTTCTTGGATCGTAACCGGGACCTTGAGCGTTGCATTTTCTATTGGGGTTGTTGAGTTGTTTACCAAGATGATATTGTATTTCTTTCACGAAAGGATTTGGAATAAGATTAATTGGGGGAGGTAGAGGAAATAGAGTACAAAGAATTTAATGAATCAGAGACAATGGCATTTACAGAGCAGGAAATACACAGATTAAATCAACAATTTAAGGGTATACCGCCAGAGGAAATAATTTCCTGGGCTATTCAATACGCCGAGAATCCGTTGGTGACAACAAATTTTAGGCCTTATGAAGTGGCTATTTTACATGCGGTAACCGATGTTGCCCCTAAAATTCCTGTGGTTTGGTGCGATACTGGTTATAATACGCCCAATACCTACAAACATGCCGAGGAGCTAATTGCAAGGTTGCACTTAAATGTGAAATTATATGTTCCTAAACAAACTTCCTCCCATAGGGATGCAGTTATGGGAATTCCTGGTATAGATGATCCCAGGCATCAGCTTTTTACGGAACAGGTAAAATTGGAACCCTTTAGAAGGGCTATGGACGAGCACAAGCCAGATGTATGGTTTACCAATCTAAGACAAGGGCAGACTGCATTAAGGGATTCTTTGGATATCCTAAGTTTAAGTCGCGATGGAGTATTAAAGGTGAGTCCATTCTATCATTTTAATGATAGTCAATTGGATGCTTACCTTAAGGATAGGAATTTGCCCAATGAACATAAATACTTTGACCCCACCAAGGTTTTGGAAAACCGGGAATGTGGACTACATACCTAGAAAAGAATATTAACAGTTGGTAATTGCTTCCATTGGGGGAAAGCCAATTAAATACAGAATTATTGTGAGCATTGTAGAATCAGAATTGGAAACAGTAGTAGACGTGATCGAATCGAATGAATTGGAAGTATTGAACAATAATGCTTTGGAGAACGAAGCAATTTATATTTTAAGGGAAGTTGCCGCACAGTTTGAAAAACCAGTATTGCTTTTTTCGGGTGGTAAAGACTCCATTACCTTGGTGAGATTGGCACAAAAAGCCTTTTTCCCTGCTAAAATACCATTCCCTTTAATGCATATCGATACTGGGCATAATTTTCCGGAAACCATAGCCTTTAGGGATAAGTTGGTTAAGGAATTAGGAGTTGAATTGATTGTTCGCAACGTTCAGGATTCCATAGATCAAGGTAAAGTGGTAGAGGAAACTGGTAAATATTCCAGTAGGAATATGTTGCAGACTACGACCTTGTTGGATGCCATTGAGGAATTTAAGTTCGATGCCTGTATTGGTGGCGCCAGAAGGGATGAAGAAAAGGCCCGTGCCAAAGAACGCATCTTTTCGGTTCGTGACGATTTTGGTCAGTGGGATGAAAAAAATCAGCGTCCAGAGTTGTTCGATATGTTGAACGGTCAGATAGAATTGGGTCAGAACGTAAGGGTTTTTCCGATAAGTAACTGGACAGAATTGGATGTTTGGAGCTATATCCAACAAGAGGATATAGAAATACCTTCCATCTATTTTGCACATAAGAGAAAAATTTTCCTTAGGGACGGATTTATATGGTCGGCAGAAGATGATGTGGTTTTTCGTGCAGATGATGAAAAAGTGGAAGAGCGCATGGTTCGTTTTAGAACAGTTGGGGATATGAGTTGTACTTCGGCGGTATTGTCCCACGCTGATACCATTGAAAAGGTGGTAGGCGAAATTAGGGAATCCAAGATTTCGGAAAGAGGAGCTAGGATAGATGACAAACGTTCCGAAGCCGCAATGGAGAAAAGAAAACAACAGGGATACTTTTAAAGTCGGCATTTGAATTGGCACTTGTAAAAAATGTCAACAGAAGCTCAATGTCAAATACAAAATACTAAAGAAATGGAAGTACTAAAAATAGCAACGGCAGGAAGTGTAGATGACGGTAAAAGTACCTTGATCGGAAGATTGCTGTATGATACCAAATCCCTGACAGACGATAAGTTGGAGGCCATAGAAAAGACCAGTAAGCAAAAAGGATATGATTATCTTGATTTCTCTTTGGCTACTGATGGTTTGGTAGCGGAAAGGGAACAAGGAATTACTATAGATGTAGCCCATATCTATTTTTCAACGCCCAATAAGAGTTATATCATTGCAGATACCCCAGGACACGTAGAATATACCCGTAACATGGTTACCGGTGCTTCTACTTCCCAAGCGGCCATTATTCTGATCGACGCTAGAAAAGGAGTAATAGAGCAGACCAACAGGCACTTTTTTATCAATAATTTATTAAGGATAAAAGATGTTATCGTGGCCATAAATAAAATGGACTTGGTTGATTATTCGGAGGAAAGATACAATGAAATCAAAGCGGATTTTGAGGAACTGATGAGTAAGCGCGATTACCAAGACCAGAAAATTACCTTTATTCCCGTAAGTGCGCTTAAGGGTGACAACGTGGTAAACAGGTCAGAGAAAATGACGTGGTACAAAGGGCAAACTCTTTTGGAACATTTTGAGGAATTGGATAGAAAGGATATCTACAATGTAGGTACCCCAAGATTTCCGGTTCAATATGTAATACGTCCCAAAACAGAGGAATTCCATGATTTTAGGGGATTTGCCGGAAAAGTATATGGAGGGGAGCTGAGCGTAGGTGATGAAGTAGTGGTTTTGCCATCAATGACCAAATCCAAAATCAAGGAGATTTATTTCTACGACAAGAAATATAAAACTGCAACAAGACGTTCTTCCGTAACCATTACCTTGGAAGATGAGATCAATGTAAGCAGGGGTGATATGTTAGTCAAGGCAGGTGATTTGCCCACAATTGACAAGCAATTTACGGCTACAGTTTCTTGGATGGATTCCCAAAATTTGACTGTCGGAAGCAAATATGTAGTACAACATGGAGTGAACAAGGTTTTGGCCAAGGTGGAGAACATTCACCATAAAATTAATCCGGATTACTCAGGTATTGATACGACGATCACTGCTTTGGGAATGAACGATATAGCACAGGTTACCTTTAGATTGAATAAGCCAATATTTTACGATTCTTTCAAGAATCACCGTACCAATGGCTCTTTTATCTTAATAGATAATCAATCCAATACAACAGCTGGGGTTGGGTTTATAAATTAAACCTCCATCCATACCCTAGGGTATGGTGTTGTTGTCAATTTAATCTATTATCCCTATGGGATAAACAGTTTTTAAAGTTAATAATCAATTTGAATAAAAAATAAAAGTAACATGCGGACTTTCAGAACAGAAGTGGAAAACCCGGTTGTAGAACAGGATATCATAGCATTGGAAGCTAAGATCCGTGAATTTCAAGGCGGTAGTTTGGATGAGGAAAAATTCCGTAGTCTAAGATTGGCTAGGGGGATTTATGGTCAAAGACAACCTGGTGTCCAAATGATTCGTATAAAATTGCCCTATGGAAAAGTAAGTTCTCAGCAATTAAGAAGGATATGTGACGTTTCCGAAGAATACTCTACGGGCCGACTTCATATTACTACGCGTCAGGATATTCAGATCCATTATGTGGACATTAACCGTACACCGGAATTGTGGGCACAGTTGGAACAGGATGATATTACGATCAGGGAGGCTTGTGGAAATACAGTGAGGAACGTTACGGCCAGCGAAACTGCGGGAATAGATGTAAATGAACCCTTCGATGTTTCCCCATACGCGCATGCCTTGTTTCAGTACTTTTTGAGGAATCCCATTAGTCAGGAAATGGGGAGGAAGTTTAAAGTTTCTTTTTCTTCATCAGATGAAGACACTGGTCTTTCATATATGCACGATCTTGGATTTATTGCCAAGATAGAGAATGGTGTAAGAGGATTTAAAGTGCTTTTGGGCGGTGGTTTGGGATCACAACCTAGACATGCAGATGTAATTTATACTTTTCTACCTACCGACAAGATCATTCCTCTAATGGAAGGAGTAGTTCGTGTTTTCGACCGTTTTGGGGAAAGAAAAAGTAGGGCAAAGGCAAGAATGAAATTCTTATTGAAGGATATTGGTTTGGACGGATTTAAACAATTGCTGGAAGAAGAGCAATTGGCAATACCCATCCAAACTTACGAGATAGATGCAGATGCCTATCCAAGTGTGAATATTGCCAAGAATAATGCTCCTGAGGTAACTATCAAAGACCAGAAGGCCTTTGATAACTGGAAGGCGACCAACTTGGTTCCACAAAAACAACAGGGATATGTTGCTATTGGGGTGAAGGTGTTATTGGGCGATTTTTATATAGAAAAAGCCAGGTTATTGGCGGATTTGGTAGAAAAATATGCAGCAAGTGAAATTAGATTGAGTCTGCGTCAGAATATATTGATTCCTTATGTTAAGGAATCATTGGTACCCTTTTTCTATCAAGAGTTGGAAAAATTGGGCTTCGCTGAAATTGGATACAATACGGCATTGGATATTACAGCCTGTCCGGGCACCGATACCTGTAATTTGGGAATTGCCAGTAGTACTGGGATAGCAGATGAATTGGAAAGGGTAATTAAGGCAGAATACCCCCATTATATCAATAATCCTGACGTGGTTATTAAGATTAGTGGATGTATGAATGCCTGTGGGCAGCACAATATGGCCAATATTGGTTTTCAGGGAATGTCCGTTAGAACAAAGAATAAATTGGTAGCTCCAGCGCTTCAAGTGCTTTTGGGAGGTGGTAATTTAGGAGACGGAAACGGGCGTTTTGCAGATAAAGTAATTAAGATACCTAGTAAAAGAGGTCCTGAAGCATTAAGGTTTATTTTAAACGATTATGATGCCAACGGCAATGGAAAACCCTTTGTTGATTATTATGAGGAAAAGGGTCAGATGTACTTTTACGATTTTCTAAAGCCCTTATCCGATGTGGATAATTTAGAAGCATCCGATTTTATTGATTGGGGTACTTCAGAAAAATATGAACAAGCCATTGGTGTTGGGGAATGTGCCGGGGTGGTAATAGATTTAATAGCCACCTTGTTGTTTGACAGTGAGGAAAAGATTGAAACGGCAAAACTGAATTTGGAAGAAGAAAAATGGGCCGCTAGTATCTATCACTCCTATTCCTCAATGGTAAATACGGCCAAGGCTTTGTTGACAGCCGAAAATACCAAGGTAAATACACATATCAGTATCATTAAGGATTTTGATGAGTTGTTAGTTGCCTCTGGGAAGTTTAAATTGGATCAAAGCTTTGAGAAAATGGTACTTCAATTAAATCAGAACGCACCAACAGAGGCCTTTGCAAAAGCGTATTTAAAAGATGCTGAGGAATTTTTGGGCAATGTGGAAGCTTACAGAAAATTGGAATTGACAAACGCATAGTAATGATCGGCAAGGAAAATAATATTCACCTTAATACCACGCTGGCGAACCTTATTTTAAATGGGGAAGCCAATAAGCTTGGACAGTTGACCGTAGTTGGTGCTGGACCTGGCGATGTGGAATTAATAACGCTAAAGGCCATAAAAGCCTTGCAGGCGGCAGACGTAGTATTGTACGATGCCCTCGTGGATGTTTCCTTACTGAATTATGCTCCTAATGCAGAACATATATTTGTGGGCAAAAGGAAAGGATGCTATGCCTATCAACAGGAACAAATAAATGAACTTATTGTAAGTAGGGCTAAAACCCACGGCCATGTTGTAAGGTTAAAGGGGGGTGATCCATTTGTTTTTGGTAGAGGGGCGGAAGAAATGGAATTTGCCGCCAGCAAAGGCATAAAAGTAGCCATGGTACCCGGAATATCTTCATCGGTGGCCGTACCAGCTTCTCAAAACATTCCGGTTACCAAAAGGGGTGCTGCTGAAAGTTTTTGGGTAATTACGGGTACGACAAAAGATCATAAATTATCCACTGATGTTGCCTTGGCCGCCAAATCCAATGCCACTATTGTAATACTGATGGGGATGGGCAAACTTGCTGAGATTGTCGGGTTATTTAAAAGCGAGGGAAAATCGGATACACCCATCGCTATTATTCAAAATGGCACACGTGAAGACGAAAAGGTAGGTGTTGGGACTATAGGCACAATTGAGAAATTAGTAGCTAAAGAGCAATTGAGCAACCCTGCGATTATTATTATCGGAGAGGTGGTCAGCCATCGTTCCATAATATTGAATTATACCGAAATATTAAATAGCTACGAAGTGGCACAGTAAATAAAAGGAGAGACATTTAACTAATTGGGTCCAGGCCTAAATAGGTGTCGTAATTAATTAGGAATTAATCGAAGTAGTATGATAAAGACAGATATACTTATAATTGGAGCAGGTCCAACAGGGTTGTTCACGGTTTTTGAAGCGGGATTATTAAAATTGAAGACGCATCTTATAGATGCATTGCCTCAACCTGGGGGTCAATGTTCTGAAATTTATCCTAAAAAACCTATTTATGATATTCCAGCATTCCCGGAAATTCTTGCCGGTGATTTGGTTAAAAATCTGATGCAACAAATTCAACCTTTTGAACCTGGGTTTACCTTGGGTGAAAGAGCACAGACACTGGATAAGTTGGATGACGGTTCATTTGTGGTAACTACAAATAAAGGAACAAAACATCAGGCGCCAGTAGTGGTTATTGCTGGTGGATTGGGGTCCTTTGAGCCAAGAAAACCTTTGATTCCCCATTTGGCCGATTTTGAGGATAAGGGTGTGGCGTATATCATTAAAGACCCTGAAGTTTATAGGGATAAAAAAGTGGTAATCTCCGGTGGAGGCGACTCTGCATTGGATTGGGCAATATTCCTGTCGGACGTAGCCGCTGAAGTATCTTTGGTGCATAGAAGAAATGAATTTAGGGGTGCTTTGGATTCAGTGGAAAAAGCCGCTGACTTGGCCAAACTGGGTAAGATTAAGTTATTTACTGAAGCTGAGGTGGTTAAATTGTACGGAGACGACAATTTGGAAGCCGTTGTGGTAAAACACAATGATGAGGCCAAAGGTGAAACCTATGTGGAAGCGGATAATTTTATTCCTCTGTTCGGACTTTCCCCAAAATTGGGACCTATAGGAGACTGGGGATTTGAAATAGAAAAAAATGCGATCAAGGTGAACAACGCCTACGATTATCAGACCAATATTCCAGGAGTTTACGCCATTGGCGACGTAAACACCTATCCTGGAAAGCTTAAATTAATATTGTCCGGTTTCCATGAAGCGGCCGTTATGTGTCAGAGTGCCTACCAGTTGATCAATCCTGGAAAGCGTTATGTAATGAAATATACCACTGTTGGTGGTGTAGAAGGATTTGACGGTAGCAAGAAGGAAGCTAAAAAAGAAGTAGTTCAAAGTATTTTGGCGTAACCGCCAATTAAACCTGTCAGGTTGTTAGGGCTGACAGGTTTAATTATTATATGATTTTCCTGAAATTATATTTTGGGAGGATTAAAATAAAGATGTGATTGTTTGCTTTTAAAGGCTCTGTTGCGTTACTTTGCAACCCGTTCATTAATACATTGAAACGTTATCAAGAAAGGCGGAGGGACTAGACCCGGTGAAGCCTTAGCAACCCTTTTTTCATTTTCGACAACTATCGGGAGGAAGAAAGAAGGTGCTACATTCTAATCCTGTTTACTTAGAATTTTATACGGGAATAGATAACATAAAGAAAGACGCTGGTCTAAAACTTTTCCTTACTTGATTTTATTTATTTTTTTTGATACCGATAACTAAGGGGGTAGTCCATTGTTTATGGGTGTCATTTTTATAATTTTGTGTTTCCCTACTATTTTGGGACGCCAATTAATAACATCTTGGTTTTGACCCATAAGGGAGCAAACATTTTTGAAAAGTAATATGAAGAAGATTCAAGACGTACTAAAGGAAAGGATTTTAGTGTTGGATGGCGCTATGGGCACCATGTTACAACGACATAAATATACGGAGGAGGATTTTAGGGGAGAACGATTTAAAGATTGGGAACACCCCTTACAGGGAAATAACGATCTTTTGTCCCTCACCCAGCCCGAAGCTATAGCTGAGGTACATCGTCTGTATTTTGCTGCTGGCGCGGATATCGTTGAAACAAATACATTTTCCAGTACCACCATTGCAATGGCTGACTACCATATGGAAGATTTGGTTTACGAACTAAATTATGAATCGGCCAAAATTGCCAAGGCAGTGGCTGAGGAGTTTACTGCACGGGAACCAAACAAGCCACGCTTTGTTGCCGGGAGTATTGGGCCTACCAATAAGACAGCCAGCATGTCCCCAGATGTGAACGATCCCGGTTTTAGGGGGGTTTCATTTGACGAATTACGCGTAGCTTATAAACAACAGGTGGAAGCACTTTTGGATGGAGGCGCGGATATATTATTGGTAGAGACTGTTTTTGATACTTTAAATGCAAAGGCCGCCTTATTTGCCATTGAAGAAGTAAAGGAAGAGAGAAATATAGACGTTCCAATTATGATAAGTGGTACCATTACAGATGCTTCTGGTAGAACCCTATCCGGGCAAACGGCCGAGGCATTCCTAATATCCATAAGCCATATACCCATTTTGTCCGTAGGTTTCAACTGCGCTCTTGGAGCTAGTCAATTGGTACCTCATTTGGAGGTACTTTCGGCGAAGACGGAGCATGCAGTTTCAGCGCACCCAAATGCGGGATTGCCAAATGCCTTTGGCGAATATGATGAAACTCCGGAGGAGATGGCCATGCAGATTAAGGAGTATGCCGAAAAAAGTCTGGTTAATATTGTAGGTGGATGTTGTGGGACCACTCCTGAACATATAAAGGCGATGGCCGATATTGTTAAGCACTATTCCCCGAGAACCCTAAATACCCTGGAAGCGCATAACGTATGATACCTTCTAGGCAAATTGTTCTTGAAGCAGGAAATAGAGTTGCCCCGTTTGTTCATAGAACACCGGTGCTCTCTTCCCGTTTATTGAACGACTTATCTGGGGCGGAGGTTTTCTTTAAATGTGAGAATCTTCAAAAAATGGGAGCCTTTAAAATGCGGGGTGCTATAAATGCCATCCAGCAATTAGGTGAGGCGCAGAAAAAGGCAGGGGTAGTAACGCATTCTTCCGGAAACTTTGGTCAGGCCATTGCATTGGCAGCACAGAATTTAGGTGTAAATGCCTATATAGTAATGCCATCCGGCACCCCAACTGTAAAGATTGAGGCTGTGAAAGCCTATGGAGGGCTAGTTACGATTACAGAGCCTACATTGCAAGCCAGGGAAAATTCTGCGGCGGCCATTGTAGAGGAAAAGGGAGCTGTTTTTATACATCCTTCCAATGACCTCAATGTAATTCTCGGTCAAGGTACCGCGGCCTTGGAACTCTTGGAGGATCAACCCGATCTGGAGTTCATTATTACTCCGGTAGGCGGTGGGGGACTCATAGCGGGCACGGCTTTGGCGGCCCATTATTTTGGGACTAATTGCGCAGTTGTTGGAGCTGAGCCAATGGAGGCCGATGACGCCTATAGAGCCTTGAAGAGTGGAAAAATAGAATACAATACATCCGCAGATACTATTGCGGACGGACTAAAGACGAACCTGGGGGATAAGAATTTCCCAATTATCACCGCATTGGTATCCGATATTATTAGGGTGGGTGAAAAGGAAATCATCGATGCCATGAAATTAATTTGGGAGCGGATGAAACTGGTAATAGAGCCGTCCAGTGCAGTGCCGTTCGCGGCCTTGTTAAAGGAAAAAGAAAGGTTTAGGAATAAAAAAATAGGAATCATCCTCTCGGGAGGTAATGTGGAACTATCGAATTTGCCATTTTAGGGACACAAGATCGTGTTTTAATATTGTGGTCAATACATAAATAATGAACAATACTAAGGATAAGGAACAGCATAGTACAAAACGGTTTTTAAAACTTTCCGGATTGGAACCTTTGGTGATAACCCCAGAAAGCAATTTCGTAAATGTGGGAGAACGTACCAATGTGGCGGGTTCCAAAAAATTCCTGCGACTGATCAAGGAGGAGAAGTTTGAAGAAGCTTTGGATATTGCCCGCGAACAGGTAGAGGGAGGGGCTCAGATCATTGATGTTAATATGGATGATGGCCTTATAGATGGCAAGGAGGTTATGGTAAAGTTCTTGAACCTTATCGTGGCCGAACCGGATATAGCCCGGGTCCCCATCATGATCGATAGCTCTAAATGGGAAATTATAGAGGCAGGTCTGCAGGTAGTGCAAGGAAAATGTGTGGTAAATTCAATAAGTCTCAAAGAAGGGGAGAAAGAGTTTATACATCACGCCAAATTAATTAGGCGTTACGGTGCTGCAGTCATTGTTATGGCTTTTGATGAGGTAGGGCAGGCTGATAATTACGAGAGGCGGCTGGAAATTACCAAACGTTCCTATGATATTTTGGTGAATAAAGTAGGGTTTCCACCAGAGGATATTATTTTCGATTTAAACATTTTTCCCGTAGCCACGGGAATGGATGAGCATAAGTTAAATGCGCTCGATTTTATAAAGGCTACTGCTTGGGTGAAGGAGAATTTACCTTTTTGTAGTGTAAGTGGAGGGGTGAGTAATGTGTCCTTTAGTTTTAGGGGCAATAATCCTGTTCGGGAGGCTATGCATTCCGTATTTCTGTATCACGCCATAAAGGCGGGTATGAATATTGGAATTGTTAACCCAAGTATGTTGGAAGTGTATGACGATATTCCAAAGGACCTATTGGAGCGTGTAGAGGATGTAATCCTTAACCGAAGGGATGACGCCACTGAGCGCTTATTGGAATTTGCAGAAACTGTAATTGGCAAGGAGAAGGAAAATAAAGTAGATCTTTCTTGGAGGGAAGAACCCTTGCAAAATAGGATTACCCGGGCATTGGTCAAGGGAATCGATCAATATGTTGTAGAGGATGTGGAAGCTGCGCGCTTAAGTGTAAAAGCCCCAATCGAGGTAATAGAAGGACATTTAATGACCGGAATGAACGTGGTGGGAGATCTTTTTCAAAGTGGTAAGATGTTCTTGCCCCAAGTGGTAAAATCTGCCAGGGTAATGAAAAAGGCAGTGGCTTATCTGTTACCCTTTATTGAAGAAGAGAAGCTTAAAAATCCGCAACCTGAAGGAAGCAGCTCGTCTGCTGGAAAAATTCTAATGGCGACCGTAAAAGGGGATGTGCACGATATAGGGAAAAATATTGTTAGCGTAGTTCTTGCCTGTAACAACTACGAGATCGTTGATTTGGGGGTAATGGTGCCTCCCGAGAAAATTATTAATGCAGCCAGGGAGGAAAATGTGGATATTATCGGTCTTAGCGGACTTATTACCCCTTCCTTGGATGAGATGGTCTTTTTGGCCAAGGAAATGGAGCGACAAAATTTTACGGTTCCCCTGCTTATTGGTGGTGCTACGACCAGTAAGGCCCATACAGCCGTTAAGATAGACCCGCAATACAAGAGTGCCGTGGTGCATGTTAACGACGCTTCCAGGGCAGTAACCGTGGTGGGAGACCTATTGCAAAAAGAGGCTTCCCAAAAGTACAAGGAGAACATTAAGTTGGACTATGCCGATTTTAGAAAAAAATTCCTGAACAGGGGAAAACATAAAGAATATTTGACCCTAGAGGCGGCAAGAAAGAATAAATATCAAATGGACTGGTCAAAGGCCGGAATTGTTAAGCCTAAGACCTTGGGAATTCAAATGATCGAAGATTTTGATTTTCGGGAATTGGAACCGTATATAGATTGGTCCCCCTTCTTTAGAAGTTGGGAACTGCATGGCAAGTACCCGGATATTTTGAAGGATGAGGTCGTAGGCAAACAGGCGACCGAGCTTTTTGATGATGCCAAGGCCATGCTGAAAAAAATACTGGATGGCAAGCTTTTTCAAGCGAAAGCCATATTTGGCTTGTTCCCTGCCAATACGGTCAACGACGATGATATTTTGTTGCAGCACAATGGAAAGGAATTTACCTTTAGGACTTTAAGGCAACAGGCTAAAAAATATGTAGGGAAACCTAATTTTGCTTTGTCCGATTTTATTGCCCCTGAAGCAAGTGGTTTACAAGATTATATAGGTTGTTTTTGTGTATCCACGGGATTTGGAACAGATGAATTGGCAGATAGTTATCGTAAAAATCTGGACGACTACAACAGTATTATGGTAAAGGCATTGGCAGATCGTTTTGCAGAGGCTTTCGCGGAATATTTGCATAGGGAAGTACGGATCAACCATTGGGGATATGCCGTAGATGAAGGGCTTAGCAATGAAGAACTGATCAAGGAGTCCTACAAAGGAATAAGGCCAGCACCGGGATACCCGGCCTGTCCGGACCATTTGGAGAAATTGACCCTTTGGGAATTATTGGAAGTGAAGGAAAAGATCGGGGTGGAATTGACAGATAGTTTGGCCATGTGGCCTGCAGCCAGTGTAAGTGGATATTATTTTGGCAATGAGGAAGCCCGGTATTTTGGAGTAGGTAAAATAAAGGAGGACCAGGTGGCCGATTTTGCAGCTCGGAAAGGGATGCCTGTGGAGGAAGCCACAAGATGGTTGTCGCCCAATATTGCGGATGATTAAGGACAGGAATTTGCAAGGTTGTTGATTTGACCTGCAAGGTTTTTTTTTAACCTTGTAGGTCTAGTTAAGGTTTGAAGAGGAAGGGTATTGCGGTTGATTGGGTATCATCATTTGGACCTGCAAGATTTTTTTTTAACCTTGTAGGTCTTGTCAAGGCTTGTTGCAGAATATTACGGATGATTGATTTGGCCATTTGGACCTGCAAGGTTTTTTTTAACCTTGTAGGTCTTGTCAAAGTTGTTGCAGAATATTGCGGATGATTAATTTGGCCATTTGGACCTGCAAGGTTTTAAAAACCTTGTAGGTCTAGGTTTCGCTCTCGAAATAAAATGTAGCATTGAAATTGGATTTTGATTCCTATCCACAGGGATAGCCTTTGCAGCAGGGATAGGAACGATATCTTTTTTATGTAATTGGACATAAAAAAATTAAGTGTATAGCCCGGTCCCAAACCGACTGAAAGGAGTGATTGGGAGCTGCCATATAAGAATTCAGAATATAGAAGTGCATATTTGCGCATGTATTAATTATAATAATTGACAAAGGTCCTTTTCATTAGGGAAAGGTAGGGGGAGAAATCATGAAAGTAACAGAACACATAAAAAAAGCTGAGGGGAAGACCTTATTCTCCTTCGAAATTATACCGCCGGTCAAGGGTAGGAGTATTCAGGAATTGTATGACAATATAGATCCCTTAATGGAGTTTAAACCGCCATTTATTGATGTTACTACATCCAGGGAAGAATATGTGTACATAGACCGGGATGGCCTGTTGGATAAAAAGTTAACGCGTATGAGACCGGGAACGGTAGGAATTTGCGCGTCCATTCAACATAAATACGGGGTAGATACAGTTCCCCATGTACTTTGCGGCGGATTTACCAAAGAAGAAACCGAGTACGTTCTTGTTGATTGTCATTATTTGGGTATCGAAAATGTGATGGCTCTGCGCGGAGATGCCCGGAAAGAGGAACAGTATTTTAGTCCTACCACAGGCGGACATGCTTATGCAACGGATTTGGTGAAACAGATCTACGCCTTAAATCATGGAAATTATTTGCATGATAAGGTTGAGACGGTGCATAGTGCCAATTTTTGTATTGGGGTGGCGGGGTATCCTGAAAAACATCTAGAGGCCCCTTCCTTGATAACCGACTTAAAACGCTTAAAGGAAAAAGTGGATGCAGGAGCCGATTATGTGGTGACTCAAATGTTTTTTGATAATCAAAAGTATTTCGAATTTGTAAAAGCAGCCAAGGATATGGGGATTAATGTGCCCATTATTCCAGGGATTAAGCCCATTGCCGTAAAACGGCATTTGCAATTATTGCCTCAGGTTTTTAAAATTGATCTTCCACAGGATCTGATAAATGCAGTAGACGACTGCTCTACCAACGCAGATGTGCGCAAGGTGGGAATTGAGTGGGCCATACAGCAATCCAAGGAACTTAAAGCGGCAGGAGTTCCTGTATTGCATTATTATTCCATGGGTAAATCTGACAATATTGAAGCCATCGCCAAAGAGTTGTTTTAAAGGTTGCCTTCTGTGACAATGTCCGTGAAACGGATTGGAAAAGGTTCTGCATTGAATTAATTTCAGGAGTTCATGTGTGGGCTAGAAGTATTGCCAAGTTTTAGAAACCCCTATTTTTAATTTTTCATTACATTTGCTCCCCATGAAACTAAGGCTATTTCTTATAGGCTGTCTGTCGACAGCTTTTTGCTTTTCACAAAACTCCCAAGAAACCAAGAGATATACCTTGGATATTAGCCAGTACTATGGTTCCGTGCTCTTGCACAATCCTGATATTTCCCATTTGATTACCAATCATCCTGGGGGATTTATCTTGGGATATAATAGGAAAACCTATGGGGAGGAAGAGTGGCAACAGTTATATAATTATCCCGATACCGGTTTTTCATTCGTCTATCAGAATATGAACAGTAGTACTTTGGGCGAGAATTTTGGGCTCTACGCACACTATAATTTCTATTTTTTTAAAAGAAATCTTCAATTCAGGCTAGGGCAGGGGGTGGCCTATAACACCAACCCATTTGATAAGAACGAGAATTTTAGGAACAACGCCTATGGTTCCCATTTTTTGAGTTCTACCTATTTAATGTTGAACTATCAAAAGGAGAATATATTTAAAGGCTTGGGCCTTAAGGCCGGAATCTCCCTAATTCATTATTCCAATGCCAATGTTACTGCTCCAAATACCTCTACCAATACTATGGCCCTAAATGTGGGGTTAACCTACGATTTGGATGGTGGTTTGGAAAGGGATTATTTACGATCTGAAAAATTAAAGATTACAGAGCCAATTCGGTATAATCTGGCCTTCAGGTCAGGTATTAATGAAAGCGATGTAGTGGATTCCGGACAATATGCCTTTTATATTTTTTCGGCCTATGTGGACAAACGTTTTACCAGAAGAAGTGCCCTGCAGTTTGGTGCCGACCTGTATTTTTCCAACTTTTTGAAGGAGCTTATACGCTATCAATCGGTAGCATTCCCGGAATATGGAGTGCAACCTGATGACGATTATAAGCGGGTTGGTCTATTTTTAGGGCATGAACTTTTTATCAATAAAATGTCTGTTATAGCCCAGTTGGGGTATTATGTGTATTATCCATTTGATTTTGAAGGGAAGGTGTACAATAGAATTGGCCTTAAGCGATATTTTTCGGACAAGGTCTACGGGGCCGTAACCTTAAAATCCCATGGTGCAAAAGCCGAAGCTGTGGAATTTGGGGTAGGGGTACGGTTATAGTGCAAAAAAGATTTGACTGTAATGCCTAACAGTAAGTTTTAAAGATTTAATAGCATGAATTATTTAATTTTGATGATAAGATTTGGCTGGAGGAATGGCTTGGAAATTGTTTCCAGATGCAGCATGCTTATGTCTGCAATGTTCTTGCTTTGGAATTGTAACAGTGAAAACGCCTCTGATTGCTTTCAAAATGCAGGTGACATTACTAGAGAGATTGTAGAAGTGCCCGATTTTACCAGGATTACGGTTTACGAAAATGTACAACTGACCCTTAAACAGGGAATTACTTTAAAAGTAGAAGTGGAAACAGGGGAATATTTGCGTAACGAGGTTGAGGTGGCCGTGGAGGATGGCCGCTTGTTGTTACGCGATACCAATGATTGTAATTTTACCAGAAAATATGGCCTTACCAAGGTATATGTTACGGCTCCCAATATTTCGGAAATCAGAAGTAGTACGGGACAGGATATTTTAAGTGATGGGGTATTGGCCTTCCCGAGTTTAAATCTTATTTCTGAAAGCTTTAATGATCCTGACGCCGGCTATACCAGCGGCGAGTTTAACCTGGAATTGGATACCCAAAGTTTGGCCATTGTCTCCAATGGTATTTCATTTTATAATTTGCGGGGCAAAACGCTTAATTTTAATATAGTTTTTGCGGCTGGTGATTCCCGCTTGGAAGCAAAGGCCTTAATTGCAGAAAATGTTAGTTTTAACCACAGAGGTTCCAACGATATGCGGATTAGCCCACAACAATCCCTAAAGGGTACCTTGCGCGGTACTGGGGATGTGGTAAGTTTTAATAGACCAGCTGTAGTGGAGGTGGAGCAATTGTATAAGGGGGAACTTATTTTTAGTGAGTGAGTAGGTACTGCTGCTGGCGCGCAGTTGCCAGTTTAACTGTTAAAGAGGATTACTCCCAGGAATTGGTAGTAGAAATTACCTAGTGAGGCACATTACAGACAGGCCTTTATATTAACCCATAGCCACCCGATGAATCCCATTTTAAAATATTTAAAGAATTTTTTTGCTTCCCAAAGGGTAATCGGGGCGTACAGGCAATTATTGGGCAAGGCCCAGGCGGATCAAATCTTACAAAAGCTTATAGATGACCAGCGGGTTCCAGGTCTGGCAATTACTGTTCGCAAAAACAATGAAGTTTTTTTTGAGAAAGGCTATGGATATGCCGATGTTGAACAACAAACTTCCATAGAACCGCAAAGCGCAATTTTTAGGGTAGCCAGTGTATCCAAACCCATTTCCGCCTCCGCCTTGGCCACCATGGTAGAGGAAGGACTGTTGGATCTGGATACATCTATTTATGAATATCTTCCTTACTTTCCAAAAAAGGAGTTCGACATTACCTTGCGTCAGTTGGCGGGACATACTGCTGGAATAAGAGGTTATCGCGGTGGTGAATATGGATTAAATAGGCCGATGACCATTAAGGAGGCTCTTGCTTTGTTTCAGGATGACAAACTTCTTTTTGAGCCAGGAAAAGGCTTTCAGTATACCAGTTTTGACTGGGTGCTGATTTCTTTGGCCATGCAAGAAGTTAGTGGTATCCCCTTTGCCGATTATGTTCGGGAAAAAATATTGGAGCCTTATGGATTAAAAAATACGTTCCCTGAAGTTCCCGGTGAGCCCCCACCTAACTGTACCACTTTTTATTCAAGGGGAAGGCTGGGATTTAGGATGGCCATCCCAGTAAATAATACTTACAAACTGGCCGGAGGTGGCTATTTGTCCACTTCTTCGGACATTGCACTTTTTGGACAGTTATATTTGGATTCCATGTTTAGGGAGAATAAAACTCAGTCCCAATTCCTTACTTCCGGGATTATTAATGGGACACCAACTTACTATGGTCTAGGTTGGCAAGTAACACAGGACAAATGGGGCAGAACCTATTATGGTCATGTGGGGAACGGGGTAGGCGGTTACGCGGTATTCTACATATATCCTGAACAGGATATGGTGTTTTCTATTCTAATAAATTGTACTAACCCCGGGGTTTTGGATACCTTGGAAGAGGTGATAGGGATTCTTATTGGGGAGGCGACCACATAGCCAATAAATTCTAAAACCTTTGTGGATATCTCCAGATATTAAAGCTGGGCACCATTGGTTGGAGCATAAGGGATTTGGATTGTAGCTGAAAACTGACTATTTTCTTTCTGGCTAAGATGAAAATAACGATATTTAAAACTTGTCGGTGCGGGTAGAGGTGAAATTTCGGTTTTTATAATATCAGACATTACAAATTTAGTTCAATAGATAATTTATAGATGAATAAAGATATAATACCCTTATTGATGGCCATAATTCTAGTTTTTATATCCATGGGTATGAATTTATTTATGGATGCTAAATTGGACGGAACGCTATATATTGGGATTGGATGGTTGAGCTTTTCTTCCTGCTTTTACTTTATCAATAAGAAGATCTACCTATTTGCTTTTGGACTAACTTTAATAGCGGGATTATTTAGTTTGATCGACGTTTTTTATGTTTCATTAAAGTTCGGTGTTGGCTCTTTTTTGATTAATCCTGTTTTTATCTTTTTAATTATTTTATTTATTATATTCAATAAGGAGGTACTGAAAATGCTTATAACTGCAAAGACATAGTTGTAGGGCAATTGATCTTCAATTTACTCTGGGCAATTATTATTGGTCCTGCTAATCATTATTCATTCTTTTTAATATATGGACAATTTTCATTGGCGCTGATTGTTCCTTTATATTTTTTAGTCAATACCTAGCTGTTAAACCGTTGTGTTTTATGATCTTTATTGCCATTGGGGATAGAGTGTTTCGTAAAGGGAATAATGGGTCCACGCAACCTAAATTGAACATTTACATCTAAATAAAAACAATTGACCGACTGGGAATCACTTTGCGAAATCCCCTATGATGCAGTTGTTTTTAATACCCAAACAGATGATGAAAAATTACTTATTTCTTGTTATTATGGTCGGCTTACTGATTTCTTGCGAAAAAAATGAGGGTAACCCTTCGGAAATCAAACAGATGGGTTATGGGACTTCCTTTGGAATGTGTGTGGGCTATTGTACACATGCCATGTTGCTTAAGTTGGGCAAAGTAACCTATTCCCGTTCAGGTTGGAACGATCAAGTGACACCCATTAAATGTACCGAAAACTTGACCAAGATTAGTTGGGATTCTTTTAAAAAAACAGTAGATTTAAGTGAATTTTTTTCACTGCCCGAAATCATAGGATGCCCTGATTGTGCGGATGGTGGGGCAGAATGGTTGGAAATCGAAGAATTTTCCGGTAAAAAATACAAGGTGACCTTTGAGTACGGAAACGCGCCTGAGGGATTAAAAAATGCTGTAAATGCGTTGAGGGAACAATACGAAAAAGGGATTCACTGCGGGGAATTTTAAATATTCCTACCTAAGTGGCGCCTACAAAAAATATAAAATGAAACAATTCATCTTTTTTTGTTCAGTATTATTTTTAATTGGCAATAGTTTAAATGCACAACAATACCCTAAATTGGCCAATACCGAAGATGATAATAACAATTTTTTGGAAAAGGATTGGAGCGATCATGAGGCCAATGCTTTTAAAAAGCGTGCAAGTACCTTAAAGGATACTATCGTTTTTGACTTCAATTATAAAGATCAATTGGATAATTTGATCGATAATCATGGATCAACAGCTATCTTTCCTACTGTCAAGGTTGTGGAAATGCCCAATTATAAGCCCAGCGGAAATTATCCCATAGCTTTTTATCCTATAGACACTACTTCAACATACGCTGCAAGAATTTATAAGTATTGATAAAGCTTGTAGTTACTGGATTAATTCTAGTACGGAATCGTGAATTAGTATTTATCTGTAGCTAAATACCTTTCTTATATGGAAAATGAATACACCATACCCTCCCAGACACGAATTGGGCATGTTCACTTAAAAGTAGCAGACCTGGGGCGGTCGCTAAATTTTTATTGCGATCTTTTGGGGTTTGAAGTAACTACCTTGTATGGAAACCAAGCAGCCTTTATTTCAGCTGGTGGTTACCACCATCATATTGGTTTAAACACCTGGCATACTAAAGGGCAACCTCCTGCATCTGCCAATAGTGTTGGCTTGTTTCACACTGCAATTTTATATCCAACAAGAAAAGATCTTGCAGAAATATACACGCGTTTGCACAATGCCCAATATCCTTTAACGGGGGCCAGCGATCATGGTGTTTCGGAAGCTCTTTATCTGGATGACCCAGATGGGAATGGGGTGGAGCTATATTGGGATCGACCAAAAAGTCTTTGGACCTATGAGCCGGACGGCTCCTTGGTAATGTTTACCAAACCTCTAAATATGGCCAGTTTGCTAAAGGAATTGGAATCAGATTAAATTACGCTTTTATATTTTAAGTCATTTGTGAAAAAATTTTTATCTTCAACTTTTTATAAATACTACAAATAAAATAATCGAATGAAATTATTGTTGACCTTCTTTTCTGTGGCTTTAGTTCTGTCTTCATGCAAATCTAAGACCAAAACCGACGCTGATGTTAAACCTGAAACTATAGTAGAAACCGAAAACTGGACATACTTGTTTAATGGAGTCACTACCAACGGATGGCGTGCTTATAACGGAGATACATTACCTCCTGGTTGGGTAGTAAAGGATAGTGTATTGACATTTGATACCGAATTGGGGCTGGAGCAGGATTATACTGGAGGAAAGGATATAATTTACGGCTTGGAAGAGTTTGATAACTTTGAGTTTTACGTTGAATGGAAATTGCCAGAAGGGGGGAATAGTGGGATTTTTTACCACTTAAAGGAAGGAATACCCAATGCCGGGCCACCAAATATTTCCCCGGAATATCAATTGATCGATGATGAAAACTATGCGAAGATTCACGATCTTACAGCATATAATCTTAGTCTTGGGCATACAGAAAATCCAGCGGCACTTCAACCCTTACAACAGACCGCTTCTGACTATGCAATGCATGTAGCCGATCCCGATCAAAAAATGTTGAACCCTGTAGGTGAATGGAACTCCTCCAAAATAGTCTTTACCCCAGAAAAAGTAGAGCACTGGCTCAATGGGAAAAAAGTGCTATCTTTTGTGCCTTGGTCCAAGGATTGGTATGAAAAAAAGAATTCAGGAAAATGGAAGAATGAAGAGCATTATGGTCGGTTTAAAACTGGTTATATTGGATTTCAGGATCATTCAAGTCCCATTTGGTTTAGAAATATAAAAATTAGAAAATTATAAAACGTAACTGTTTACAATAATCCATTTCACAGAGGGGAATGATTATTTTAATCATTATGGCTTACCTATAACTGATAAAAAAATTAAAATATACATATGAAAAAAAGAGACTTTCTAAAAAGTACCGCTGCTTTGGGTTTAACGGCGCTATTGCCATCCTCTGTTTGGGCATTGTCCAAAAATGGTCGTTTGAGGACGGCACATATCGGTGTTAGTAATATGGGGGGAAATGATCTGGCCTCCATATCTTCACATGAATTGGTGGATGTGGTGGCACTTTGTGATGTGGATTCCAATGCACTGGCCGAAGCCAAAAAATTGCACCCCAATGCTGTAGTCTATAAGGATTACAGGGTGATGCTCAAGGAAATGAAGAACGATATAGATGCGGTAATAGTCTCTACACCGGATCATACCCATGCTCCCGCTTCAATGATGGCCATGGAAATAGGTAAGCCTGTATATTGTCAAAAGCCCCTTACCCACCACGTAGCCGAAGCTAGGGCGATGAGGAAGATGGCCACGGAAAAAAACTTGGTGACCCAAATGGGAATTCAAGTACATTCTTTCTATGATTATAAACTGGCAACATTATTGATCCAATCTGGAATTATAGGAAAAGTGAGTACCGTTAGGGCATGGAGTCCCAAGAATTGGGGATTCGACGGGCCGGAACCAAAAGGGTCCGATCCGGTTCCCGAAAATTTGGATTGGAACCTTTGGTTGGGAACTTCTGCAGAAAGACCATATAAGGAAGGGTATTACCATCCGGCCAACTGGAGAAAGTTATTGGACTACGGTTGTGGTACCTTGGGGGATATGGGAGTACATATTTTTGATACTCCTTATAACGCACTTAAACTGGACGTGCCCATGACCATAAAAAACCAGTGCAGAAAACCCACGGGATTCGGATTCCCTGAAAAAAATACCGTTACCTATACCTTTCCCGGAACTGAATTTACCGCAGATACCTTAAAATGGATTTGGTATGATGGTAAAGGGGCGCCGGAGAAGCACAAGGATTTGGTACTGCCCAACAAAGAGAAATTACCAGGTCAAGGAGCCATGTTTATAGGTGAAAAAGGAAGACTTTTGTTACCACATTTCATGGAATTGCCTAGGCTTATTGTAGATGGTAAGTACCAGGAATTGGATCTGTCCATTATTAAGGATCAGGAAGCTGTAGGAGAGCCAGTAAGGGATTACGATTCTGAAGGGGATAAGCATTATCATCAATTCGTGGACGCCTGTTTGGGCAAAGCCGAATGTACTGCCCCATTTGAATATGCAGCTAGATTGACAGAAACGATATTGTTGGGGGTTATTGCCGGCCGTTTTCCTAATAAAACTTTACATTGGGATAATAACACCGCTAGATTTTCTGAACCGGAAGCCAATAAGTTCTTGGACGCACCGTATAGGGATTTTTAATAATTCAACTGTTTAAGTTATCTCTGAGGCCTAGCTGCTATTTTTAACAAGAATTGCAGCTGGGCTTTTTTTTGTTGATTTTATGTTCCCATCTATCCGTAATATTCGGTTTTGTAATTATGATAAAACGTTAAGATTCTTATCTTTAGGTTATGCAACACAAGCCGACTTCTTTCTCCATTAAAAATTGGTCCGATGATGATAAACCGCGGGAGAAAATGGTACAAAAAGGTAAATCCCATCTCTCGGATGCGGAATTAATAGCCATTCTTATTGGATCTGGAAGTCGTAATGAAAGTGCTGTTGAACTGTCTAAACGTATTTTGGCATCGGTAAACAATAACCTGAACGAATTAGGAAAACTTTCTATAAAACAGCTCATGCAATTTAAGGGCATTGGGGAGGCCAAGGCTGTTTCTATTGCTGCAGCTTTGGAAATCGGGCGGAGACGTAGGGGAGAAGAGGCACAAAAAATAACAAAAATCAGCAGTAGCAAAAATGTATTTGAACTTCTGCAGCCTAAAATGGGTGAACTGCCACATGAGGAATTTTGGATAGTTTTTCTTAATAATTCCAATGCGGTGCTGCATGCTGGCCAATTGAGCAAGGGAGGTATTACCGGCACATTGGTAGACGTTCGTTTGGTGTTAAAACAAGCCTTGGAACTTGGTGCCGTAGGATTGATCCTGGCGCATAACCATCCTTCCGGCACATTAAGACCCAGTGAGGCCGATAAACAAATTACCGGAAAATTAAAATTGGCCTCAGAGGCTTTGGATATAAAAGTTTTAGATCATATCATCATCACACAAAAAGAATACTTTAGTTTTGCAGATGAAAATATCCTTTAGACCGCGGTTCGTAATTTAGAATATGGACCAACTATTTTTGAAAACTATAACCTAAGGTCAGGCTCATTTAAAATAGGAAAAAGTAAATTACTATGTTACTCATCTATACCCATAAAATCACCCCTCGTTTTAGTTATATTATGAGGCATATATTTACTACTATATTGGGGATAGAGGTAACCTACACCACCAAAGTAGAGGATTTTATAAAACATACAGGCCCAAAGATTACGTATACGAAGCAACCTTTGCAAAACGAGTTTTTTGTAAGGAGCAATGATTTGTTGTTTGAACACGGTATAAACGATATTCAGATTCATATGGCCGATTGGGAAGGAACACCTTGTTTTTTTTCAACAGGGGAAAGGAGTAACCTGCCCTTCGATATTTTTTCAGGCAGTTTTTATTTGTTAAGTAGGTACGAAGAGTATTTGCCCCATGTGAAGGACATGCATGGCAGATTTTCCCCAAAGGACAGTTTGGCTTTTCAATACGATTTTTTAGAAAAGCCCTTGGTAGATATTTGGGCCCAAAAACTTTTATACGCCCTTAAGAACAGATTTAAAGATTTAAAACACAAGCCAAGGAATTATAAATACTCGTCCGTCATAGATGTTTCCACTTCGCATTGTTTTGCCTATAGAGGTTTTGTCAGGGGGATGTCCGGATTTTTTTTCGATTTGGCATCGCTTAAAATCAGACGGGTATACGACCGCATTTTGGTTTGGGCAAAGCTAAAGAAAGATCCCTATGACAATTTTTTCGAGCTTATTGAATTACATAAAAAAAATAAGGTTAAGGGAATGTTCTTTTTTCAGTTCGCCGAGTATTCCACCTATGACAAAAATGTGTCCCCCAACAATAACAATTTTAAACACCTAATTAAATCTGTGGCCGACTACGATAAGGTTTCCTTATCCTGCTCCTATAGTTCCTTTAATGATATAGCCTTGCTTAAAGAGGAGAAAAGGAATCTTTCCAATGTTATTAATAGGCCTGTTTCCAGCTCTCGAATGCGCTATAACAGGGTGGATATCCCTGAAACCTATAGGAATTTGATCGAGGCTGGTTTTACAGATGACTATACCATGGGATATACCCATGAAATTGGTTTTAGGGCCGGTTCTTGCACACCATTCTACTTTTATGATATTCCCTTGGAAGTCCAACAGCCCATTAAGATACATCCGTTTGCAGTTCACGATTACGGTTTGTTGAAATATAGAAATAGGACAGAGGCTTTTACAGCGGTTAACAGACTGTATCTGGCAACGAAAATGGTAAACGGAAATTTTATCACCGTTTTTTCAAATGAATTAATTGGGGCCGAGAGCAAATTGAATTGGAAAAAATTGTACAGTAGTATCCTAAAACAAGTACATGTTTAAATCTCTTGTCACCGATATTTTTTTTGATTTAGATCATACCCTATGGGACTTTGAGAAAAATTCAGCCTTGACTTTTCAGAAAATTCTTTTAAGGAATTCGGTGAGTGTTGATCTAAAGGATTTTTTAGAGGTCTATATCCCCATAAATTTCGAATTTTGGAAGTATTATCGGGAAGGAAAAATATCCAAGGAGGAACTTAGGTTTCAAAGATTGAAAATCACTTTTGATACACTTGGATATACCATATCCAAGGAATTAATATTTATTCTGTCCGATCAGTATATTGAGAACTTATCTTCCTTCAATCATCTTTTGCCAAATACAACGGAGGTTTTGGACTATTTGAAGCCCAATTATAAGTTGCATATCATCACGAACGGATTTCAGGAAATACAGGATAAAAAGTTACAAAGCTCCAAAATCCATAATTATTTTGATCATATAATTAATTCCGAAATGGCAGGTGTGAAAAAACCGAACCCCAAAATCTTTGAACTGGCACTTAGTAAAGCCAAAGTTTTGCCGCATAAATCCTTGATGATCGGTGACAGTTTGGAGGCAGATATTTTGGGTGCCAGGGCGGTGGGATTGCATACCTTGCATTTTAACGCCAATAATGAACCAGAGCACGAATATTGCGATATGATTCACGATTTAAGTGAAATAAAATTGTATTTATAGAGTTATAATATAAGTAACACTATAGCAACACGATACCAGTAGTTGTTCTTGACAGGTTTGGTATGAAAAATAAAATTTTACTTCTATCCCTAATTTTGCTTGCGTTCTATTCCTGCATAGAAAAGCAAAACTTTGACCAATACGATGATTTGGAAATTATCCCCACAATTGAAGCCAGTATCTTGTATGTAGAATCGCCCGAAAGAATAATAAACGAGTCTGTTGGCCAATATTTTTACACCCAGGATTTTAATTTTGATGCCTTTACTGTTGATGCCTTTGCTGATCGGGTTTTGGATGGCTCTATTTTTTTTGAAATAGATAATACTACCAGTAAGGAGTTTAAGCCGACTGTAGAATTTTTGGATGAAGGTGGGAATACGATTGATATTATAGATTTTCCTGTACAACCATCCGCCCCAACGCCGCTTTATAGAAGGCAAGTGCCTTATGGCCCAGGAAAGGAAAGAAGCATAGAAATCATAAAAAATACTTCAAGTATAAAAGTCAGTGTTCTTATAGAGGACAACAGCAGTGTTTCCAACCTCCCAGATCCAAAAATTATTTTTAGGTCCAGTGGTAAATTCAGGGTTCGTTTAAAATGAGGCATTTTCAACTTGTCTTTTTGTCCTGGTTACTGGGCTGTACCTTTGTTACTGCACAGAACAAACAAATACTGTACGATTTTACAGAAATCCCCCAGGCTTTAATGATCAATCCGGGAATGTCTACGGATTTTCAATGGTATGCCGGTATTCCCGGAATATCCGGCATTTCCTTTCAAGCTGGAAGTAGTGGACTTACAGTAAACGATTTGTTCGCTGATGACGGAGTGGATTTTAACGAAAAAGTAAGGGAACGAGCCATTTATGGTATGAACACCCGTGATGAACTTAGCGGCACTTATCAAGTTGAATTACTGAATGGTGGTTTTCGGGGGCGTAATCCAGATAATTTTTACTCTTTTGGGATTTATAATGAAGGGGATGCTATTGGCTATTGGTTTAAGGATTATGCCATCTTGGCCTTTGAGGGCAATGCGGATCAGTTGGGCCGAAAATTTGATCTTGGGCATTTAAAAACACGAGGGGAGATGCTCAATGTGTTTCACTTCGGAATCAACAAAAGTGTGGATGGTGCCTTGACCGTTGGAGCGAGGGCTAAAGTGTATTCCAGTGTGTTTAATTTTTCGTCCACAAAAAACAAAGGTTATTTTGTAACTAACCAAGGGCAGAACAATATCCTGTCCCATACTTTTGATGCCGATATGGAATTAAGGTCTTCTGGCCTTAATGAAATTGAAGATGCCCTGGACAATGATAGTTCCCTTTTGCCTGGAATTATTACAAGAAGAATGTTCTTCGGGGGAGATTTGGGATTTGGAATCGACCTTGGATTTACGTATAAGCTTAACAAGCAGACGGTGATTACAGGAAGCTTGTTGGATCTAGGCTTTGTTTATAGTTCTACAGACGTAAAGAATTATACCATAAATGGGAATGCCACTGTAGAGGGAATAGAAGTAATCCTACCCGATGCATTTTCCAATTCCAATGATGATTTTTGGCAAGATTTAGTGGATGAGGTGGATGCCCTGGTTCCACACGGCACCAATAATAATAGCTATATTTCATTTAGGCCTACCAAGTTGTATGGTTCCATACGTCATAATTGGGGGGAGGCAATGAAACAAAATATGGATTGCGACTGTAACTATATGGTTTCAAAAAGGAGGGATTATACCAAATATGCCAACGGAATTGGTGGACAATTGTATGTAATTAATAGGCCCCGAGGGCCACAAGCAGCACTTACTGCCTTTTATTTACGAAGATTTGGTAGGGCTTTGGCACTTAAAACAACCTACACTGTAGATAAGTTTACTTGGAGTAATATTGGTTTGGGCCTCAATCTCCAGGCCGGTCCTGTAAATATCTATGTGTTGGCCGACAACTTGTTGGCTTATAGGAACCTTGCGGATAGTCACTACTCCTCTTTTCAATTAGGATTAAATATCATATCTTGGGGAAAGAAATAATATATGATTTTTGAAAACGTGCATTATTGGATTTCAGGCTTCCATTTGTCTTAAATGGTGTCTAAAATTATAAATGTGGGAATCCAGTGATTCTTAAGTTTTTTAGTATCGTAGTTTATTCCTTATCAAATAATTATTTGGATTTTCACCTTATGGATGAACCATGACAGGAAGCTAGGGCTTTCTGGCATGTTTTGTGATTAATTACCATTAAAGGCCAACTAACTTGATTTATAGAAACAATGAAATTTGAAATGATGAAAAATATTTTTTTACCCCTGTTTTTAATATGCAGCTTTTACGGAATGTCCCAAGCTGAATTAAATAAATACAAATACATAATAGTGCCAACCAAATTTGAAGCTTTTAAAAGTGAAAATCAGTATCAGACCAGTACTTTGATTAAATATAATCTTGTGGAAAATGGGTTTGCGGCGGTTTATGATAATGATATGCCTGTAGATTTGGTGGCCAATAGATGCCTTGGTTTGCAATTGAGTCTTAAGGACGATTCCTCCATGTTTACCACCAAGGTAACCTTGATTCTCAAAGATTGTCTCTCTAATGAGGTCTATACCACTGTGGAGGGAATTAGTAAGGAGAAGGACTACAAATCTGCCTATTCCGAGGCTATAAAGGAATGTTTTAAATCGCTGTCAGGGTTGGGGTACAAATTTGAGCCTTCGGGAGAAAATGTGCCACCTACAGTGAGTTTTAAAAATGATGTTAAAAGAATCGAAGAGAAGGCCAGCGTAGCGCCAAAACAAAATATTCCAAATCCAGTTGTACAGCAAAAAGCAACCTTGGAGGAGCAATCCTATAAAAATATGGAACCGGTACAGTCCAATATAACCAAAGCCCAAAGCATGCCTGATGTGGCTTTGCCAGAAGTGGAGTATGCCACGGAAGGATTGGGAGTATTATATGCCCAGCCAATAGCCAACGGCTTTCAGTTAGTGGACAGCACGCCCAAAATTGCTATGTGGATGTGGAAAACAACGGTAACCGATGTCTATATTGCCCAAGCCACCCATGTTGCTGAGAATGGTATTGTCGTTAAAAAAGGAGACAAGTGGTATTTTGAATATCGCGGTGATGACAAAATAATGGCACAGGAACTGAATATTAAGTTTTAGTGGAACTCCAATCAATGACCAAGTAGTTTAAGTTGAAGCTAGAGTTCATATTTATTTTTCCATCGTTTTTTTAGGAAATCCTTGATGGCGTTTTCCCGCTGATTGTTGCCAGGACGGTAAAAGCTTGTTTTGGCTACCTCCTTGGGCATAAACTCCTCTGCAATAAAATTATTCTCATAGTCGTGGGCATATTTGTAATCTTCCCCATAACCCAGATCCTTCATTAATTTGGTAGGGGCATTGCGTAATGCCAAGGGTACCGATAGGTCACCTGTTTGTTTTACGGTTTGTTGCGCCTTGTTTATGGCCATATAACTGGCATTGCTTTTTGCCGATGTGGCCAAATAGATTACACACTGACTCAATATGATCCTTGCTTCGGGATATCCTATGGTAGTAACGGCCTGAAATGTAGTGTTTGCGATTACCAAAGCGGTAGGATTGGCATTGCCAATGTCTTCAGAGGCCAAAATAAGTAAACGTCTTGCAATAAATTTCACATCCTCTCCACCCTCTATCATCCTAGCCAACCAATATACCGCCGCATTGGGGTCACTTCCCCGGATCGATTTAATAAAAGCCGATACAATATCGTAATGCTGTTCGCCCGTTTTGTCATATAGAACAGTGTTCTTCTGTATTTTATTCAAAACCAGCTCGTCAGTAATGGTAACGGTATCCGTCTCCTCTGAATTGATGATCAGCTCAAATATATTAAGCAATTTTCTTCCATCGCCCCCTGAAAGACGAAGTAGGGCTTCCGTTTCCTTTAGTTTTATTTTTTTGGTTTTCAAATATTTGTCCTCTTCCATGGCTCTCTGGAGCAATGCCTCAAGGTCTTCCTTTCCAAAAGGGTTTAAAATATATACTTGACACCTGGACAATAGGGCCGGAATTACCTCAAAGCTGGGGTTTTCTGTGGTGGCACCGATTAGGGTGACCCAACCTTTTTCCACTGCCGCCAAAAGGGAGTCTTGCTGCGATTTGCTAAAGCGATGAATTTCATCAATAAAAAGTATTGGGTTTTTGGTCGTGAACAATCCACCACTTTGCTTCGCCTTTTCTATGACTTCCCGGATATCCTTAACTCCACTACTAACGGCACTTAGCGTATAAAAAGGTCGCCCGCTTGTATGGGCTATAATATTTGCCAAGGTAGTTTTGCCTGTACCTGGAGGTCCCCAAAGAATCAAGGAGGGTAAAATCCCCTTTTTTATTTGATGGGTCAAGGATCCATTTTCTCCCACCAAATGATTTTGGCTTATATATTCCTCCAAGGTTTTGGGGCGTACCCTTTCTGCTAGTGGCTCGTTCATAATGTAAAAATAAAACAAAGTTGTTATAAGGTGGTTTCTTTTTTGGGACTTTAAAATTGATTTTAAAAGGACTAAAATTTCAATGACATTTTAACCGATTTTGAAATTTTGGTAAGCATATTGCATAAATAATTATATTTCCATTATGACAGAGAGCAATTATTTTAGATTTTCCAATACCGTAATAGCAATTCCGTTATTGGCGGTGCTCTCCATTTGGACCGTATATTGGTTTGAAATTCAGTTTCAGGTTAATTTCAATGACTACGGTATTTATCCTAGGACATTACTAGGGGTACGGGGTATTGTTTTAAGTCCTTTTTTACATGCCTCCGTGGAGCATTTGTACAATAATACCATTCCACTTGCCATCCTTACAGCATCGTTGGTTTATTTCTATAGAGGCATAGCCTTTAAAGTATTGTTATGGGGAATTCTTGTCTCGGGCTTTATAACCTGGCTCATTGGTAGGCCATCCTATCATATTGGGGCCAGTGGATTAATTTATGTCTTGGTGAGCTTTATATTTTTTAAAGGAATTATTTCCAAACACTACCGTCTGGTAGCCCTATCACTAATTGTAGTTTTTATATATGGCAGTACACTTTGGTATATTTTTCCTGTTAAGGACGGAATTTCATGGGAAGGTCATTTAGGTGGATTTATAACAGGCCTGTTTTTGGCATTTGTTTTGAAGGCCCCTTTACCCAAAGTGAAAAAATACGATTGGGAGAAGGAAGATTATAATGAAGAGGAGGACGAATTCTTAAAACATTTTGACGAAAATGGAAATTTCATTGAAAATAGACCACAAGACTCAACAGCGGAAGAAATCAAAATCACCTATCGTTATAAAAAAAATCCCGAGGATTCGGGATTGGAATAATACTATGGATTTTGACAGTATATCGGGAAAATTGGAATATTGCCAAGTCCTGATAAAGTTGGGAAATCCAACTCCTTAAGTGGTTTCCTGTCTTTGTCTTACTGCTTCATAAAGGAAAACACCACAGGCTACGGAAACATTTAGTGAACCAATTTCACCCAATAGGGGAAGTTTTGCCAAATGGTCAGAGGCTTTTAAAATAGAGGGTGAGATACCCACATCTTCAGATCCCATAATTATGGCACAAGGTTCCTTAAAGGAAACCTCATAAATGGAATTTTCTGTTTTCTCGGTTGCTGCAATTACCTTTATTCCAGAAGCCTGTAAATAAAATACAGCATCCTTTATGTGGTCTATCTTGACAATGGGCACACGAAACGCCGCTCCTGCCGATGTTTTAATGGTATCTGCCGTAACAGGTGCTGCCCCTTTTTTCTGAATAATGATTCCATCTACCCCAGTACATTCGGCAGTTCTAATAACTGCGCCAAAGTTGCGCACGTCGGATAGTTGATCCAATAATAGGAAAAGAGGTACTTTTTTGGTTTCCAATACTTTTTCTACCAATTCTTCAATGGTCAAAAAGGTAATGGGAGATATATTGGCAACAACACCTTGATGATTGTTCTTGGTAAGTCTATTTAATTTTTCAATAGGGACATAGGAAGCAGTAATACCATTTTTTCTAATTAGCGTTTCCATATCCTTGGATAGGTCGCCTTTAAGGCCTTTTTGGATAAAAACCTTGTCTATGGGTTCATTGGATTTTATGGCTTCAATTACGGCTCTGATGCCATAAATCTGTTGGGTATCTTTCATGGCGGTAAAGGTAGAAAATAAGTCAGAAATAAATACAACTTAAAAATATAAGCTGGTAATATTTAATGCTACCTGAACTAAATAGGTTCAAAGTTGGAATTATGGGTAAAAAAAAGAAACCGTTGAAAATTAACTCTCAACGGTTTCTGAATAAATTGTAACTCGGTTTTATGCCGGGTTTAGAATAGATTTACTGTGGGGTATATACAGCATCCGCAGTGTCATCATAACCATTTATCCATGTAATGGAAAGCGTTCCATCCGGATTAACAGTTCCTGTAACAGTAACGTCAGTTCCAAAAGGTTCTCCCCAGGTTCCTGATAATTCACCACATATATCGGTGAAATTACCTGGAGTTTCTCCAGAGATACCGTAGATATCATACCAAAGTATATACAAGCCGGCAAAACCATCCGAAACAGTATAATTTCCGCCACCATTGTCTGTTAAAACCACAGTGTATGGATAATCAACAATAGGGTTTTCATCTGGTGTTGGTCCGGAATCAGTAGAGAATCCACTACTAAGAACCGTGTAAGTACCAGCCAAATCGGAAGGACATGATACAACATACTCCAATTTTACAGTAAAGTCGGTGTAGGTGTTAAAATCGGAAGCAAGGTAGTTTGGCTCCCCTTTATTATTAAGAATATCAATTTGGGAACCATCCTTAAATGTATAAGATGTAAATAATTTTAAGACATCTCCAACTTGAATATCATCAGCACTGCTCAGTTCTGAAAAGGCAGCTACAAGACCTGTTCCTGTAATTGAATACTCCTTAGGAAAAGTGGTGACACCGGCATCCAAAACTATAGGGCCATACAAATCGCCATCCACTGTCTGGTAGAATGCTTTTAGATCAAAAGATGTTGGTTCTCCGACGCCAACACCAACGGTGAATTGTAGGTTTAGGTCGTCCAAGCCAGTAAGGTCAATAAATGCAGGACTACCCGCCACTACCTTAAAATCTGGTAGAGCGCCATTGGTGGTCGGGATTGCTGAAGTGCCTCCGTCATCATCACATGATGTATTTAGCGCAAATATGGCTAAAAAGAGACTTAAAATATATATTTTTTTCATGATATGAATTTTATGATTTTAGTTATCCCAAAATATTTTATACGTAGTTGCATCTTTCTGGGCAGGTGCATTTTCATTAACGTTCAATTCAGCTTGTGGCCAGAATAATGAAACCTGGTATGGTCTTAGTAAGTTGGTTTCGCTGTCAAGCAAAGGCCATTCATCTTCATTGTCCAATTGATATTCCGGAGTAGTAGAATTTGGATTAGCCAAAACTGGAAATCCCGTTCTTCTATAATCATTGTATTGATCAAACGGATCGCCAAAAGTGGATACCCATTTTTGGGTCATAATGATTTCCATTTTCTTGGTATCGGAAGCAGCATCGTATTCAGCCAATATACCTGCAATAAAATCGGTAACTGCCGTGGTTCCATCAAGTTTTGGAACTGTTTGTGTCGTAGCGGAATTGGCAACAACTTCATCCACTTTCTTGAAAGCAGCGGTCATAGCATCTTCCAACATTGCTCTTGCATCGCCGGAGATTACGTTGGCTTGTATTAATTCTGCCTGTATAAACAAAGACTCATGAAAGGTTAACAGCCTGTGTGGAGCTGCACCTGTACCTGCATTTACGTCTGCATCACCTCCTTGGCCATCATCATATCTGCCACCAGCAGGATATATTCCAGGATATGTGGAAGATTCTCTGGAAGCAAAATCCCTATTAGGGCTTATACTACCAAATCTAATGGTGTGGAATCCGGTATTTCTATCCCAATAATCCGCTTTTGGATCACCTGTTGTTGGATCTCCAACATCCGGAGGTAACTGACCTGGTGTTAATTGATTAAAGAAATAGTACGGTAATCTAGGGTCTGCCACTCCGTTATGAATGTTTGGATTCCATCCTTTTAGAATTTCATAGAACCAAGGGCTTGCGTAATGGGAGGTTTGACCAGAAAGGTAACTTGTTCTAAACAGCGGATTTCTTTCCTCAGCCGGTGATTGGGTGGTAGAATAAGGAAATTCGAAATCGTCACTACTACTGGCCATAAAGTTATCTGCAGCAATTAAAGCATTTAATTTACCGGCATTAAACATAGTGGACAACCTAATTTCGTTGTACAATTTTAATTTCAGGGTATTAACGAATTTGTTCCATTTGGCAATACTACCGTCGTAAAACAAATCCTGGGTTCCTGGGTTGGAACCTTTTCCACTGTTAATATTGGCTAGACCTTCGTCAATTAGCGCCAAGGCATTCTCGTAGATTGCAGTCTGACTGTCAAATACAGGGCTTACCACACCAGTGGCAAGTTTTGATGCCTCGGAATATGGAGCATCTCCCCAAATGTCAGCAATAATGGTGGCGGTATATCCTTTAAGGACCTTGGCCATTCCAACAATGATCATCTCTTCTTCAGCAGTACCCTGCTCGATAATGATATCAGCTTCGGTTATCACCGAATAAGCAACGTCCCAAGAATTTTGAATATCGGTATTATCCTGTTTGGTACCGTACTGATCTTGTTCTTCACGGAAAGTAAACTGGTGGACATAGGCGGAAAGTTCTTCTGCCATATAAACTCTAAATTCAGTAATCAAGTTAAAGTTTCTCTCTGTGTCCGTCAAAAGTTGGTCCAACGGAGCTACAGTAGGATTGTTTGGGTCTGTATTCACATCCAAATAGTCACTACAATTGTAGAATAGTAAAGACACCAATGCTACAGCGAACATTGTGCGGCTTTTCTGATTTATTTTAAATATATTTTTCATAGTTCTTTTTATTAAAATGTTACGTTAAGTTTAAACCCAAATCTTTTGGAACTAGGGGCAGATTGGGTTTCAATACCTTGTAGGTTACCTGACCCATAAGCAGTAACATCTGGATCAAAATTAGTGTACTTAGGAACATTAGGGGCAAAATACCATAAGTTGTTCCCGACTACTGAAAAAGTCATACCGCCTATAAATGTCTTGTCCAAAAACTTTTTAGGAACTTCGTATGCCAATGCTATTTCCCTTAACCTAAAGACAGTGCCATCATAAATGGTAGCCTCATCCACAGAGTTAATACCAAATGTGTTACTATTGGTTGGGGAGAAATATAGGTTGTTCATAGTCATTTGTGTGGTATTAGGAATTTTGTTCCCTGAACCATCCAAAATGGGTTCCCCTGTGATAGGATCGCCATAAAAACCAGGAAGAATAAAAGTACGTTCCCGGTCTTCGGTATCCTTGGTTACCCCTCTACCTAATAAGGCTGCAATTCCTGAAGAGGAAATGTCGCCACCTTCTTTCCAGTCCAATTGGGCCTGTAAACTCAAAGTTTTATATTTAAAGGTATTGGTGAATCCAATTTTGAAATCCGGGTTAGGGTCACCTACTACTTGGTTGTCCAAGGCCTGTAAAATACCTCCTTCACTCTGTTCAATTAAATAATTCCCTTCATCATCCCTCATAAATGCGGTTCCGTAGAACACACCAAAGGGTTCACCTTCATCTACAAAGGCAATTTGGTCTACATCTATAGGGAATCTGTCTAGGCCTTCGATCAATTTGTTTACCACGTTCTTATTTTTGGTAAAAGAGGTAAAGGTAGACCACTTAAAGTTATCCGTTCTCACTGGGATCAAGGTCAATCCAACTTCGATACCTTTGTTTTCCATTTCACCTATGTTCGTCAATAGTGAAGTATAACCGGAGGACGTAGGTACATTAACTTCAGAAATAAGATCTGTAGTTGTTTTTTGATACCAAGTAAAATCAACTAACACTCTCTTGCTAAAGAGTTCCAAATCCATACCTATTTCAAATTCTTCGGTATTCTCAGGACTTAAATTAGGATTACCAAGAGTAGCAGGGACAAATACGGAAGGTTGCCCAGAATATACAGTACCTACGGTAAATATTTTATTAATCTGGTAAGGATCTGCATCTCTGCTTACGTTGGCCCAACCACCTCTAATCTTACCATAGCTAAGGATGTCATTGTTAATACCCAAAGCCTCCGTAAATATAAAAGAGGTAGAAACGGAAGGATAAAGAAAGCTATTGTCCGTTTGCGGTAATGTGGAAGACCAGTCGTTTCTTGCAGTGGCGTTTAAGAATAAAAAGTCCTTATATCCCAATCCTAAATCTCCAAAAACACCCACTATTCTTTTTCTTGTAGTATTATCTACGTCAGAAACCACATTGGCCGTATTATTAACGGTAAAAATATTGTCCGCAATAAGATTGGTACCTGTATAACCAACACGGTGGCTGGAAATTTGGTTTACGTTATTTCCGACCAAGAAATTCATGTTTAAATCTTCGGCCAAATCATAATTGAAAGTTACTACGAAAGTAGATTCTATTTCTTCGCTTCCATAATTGTCGGTTACTACGCTTCCAGTGCCCGAAGCACCTCTAGAGCCTTTATCGGTTATTTCTATACGGGCTAAATCGTACTTATTTATACCAAGTTGATATCTTGCATTAATATGCTCGTTAAAGTCGTAAGCAAAACTTACGTTGGCAACAGTTCTATTTACCCCAGTCCTGATTTGATTGTGTTCCCAAGACCATAATGGATGGTCCCAACCACCGTTGGGTATTACGGGTGCTCCATTGGCATCCTCATAGGGCAGGCTTAGGTCCCATGTTCTTCCTAGGACCAAAGTCCTTGCAAAGGAAGAAGCGGCTCCTACGAATTGATTTTCTCCAAGGAAAGGGCCAACTTGGTAACTGTCAGAGTAACTTAGATTGGCTCCAACTTTTAAACCATTGTCCAATTTAAAATTACCACCTGCAGAAATATTGGTCCTTTTATAGGAGTTAAAAGGAATATACCCTTGTTGGTCTATATTGGATATAGTAAGACTAAAATTAGAATTTTCTTTGGCAGAACTAATGTTTACCGAATTATCGGCAACAAATCCTGTTTTAAACAGATCCTTTACGTTGTTTGGTTGTGCAACATAAGGCACAGTAGGGCCAAATTGGTCTGGAAATGCATTAAGCAAGTTTGGCCAGGTTGGGATGGTTTCGCGTGAATCAAATCTAGCACCCCAAGAACCATTGGCGTTGTTATAGTTGAAATTGGTTCCGTTACCATAAGTGTTTTGGTACTCTGGAAGATTGGCAATTTTTTCAAAATAGACACCTGTATTAAGGGACACCTCGAATTTTTTGTTGGACAATCCGCCTGATTTTCCCGACTTGGTGGTAATAATGATTACCCCGTTTACGGCTCTGGAACCATAAAGTGCCGCTGCAACCGCTCCTTTTAGGACTTCCACATTGGCAATATCGTTAGGGTCCAAAGATGAAATACCGGATTCATAGCCACCACCACCTGTAATCTGGCTTGTAGTGGTTACTTGGTCGTTACTATAAGGAGTACCATCAACAACAAATAGAGGTTGGTTTCCACCTTGGAAAGAAGTGGTACCCCTTATACTTATTTTGTTGGAAGCACCGGCAACACCAGTTGAGACATTTACGTTTACTCCCGGTACTTTACCATTAAGTGATTTTATTAAATCTGGTTCTGAGTTCTCTGTAATGGCTTCGGCCTCGACAGACTTAACAGAATATCCTAAAGATCTTGGATTTCTTTTAATACCTAAAGCGGTTACTACCACTTCTTCCAGTGCCTGTGCATCTTCCTCCATCTGAACGTTTATGGTGCTACTGGCACCAACCGTCATTCTTGCATTCTTTTGTCCTATATAAGAGAATACCAAAACTTCCCCAACATTTGCTTCAATGGTGTAAAGTCCATCAAAATCTGATTGGGTACCTGTGGTAGTTCCCTCTACTAGAATATTCACTCCAGGGAGCGGTAGACCGTCTTGGTCCGTTACCGTACCTGAAATCGTCTTTTCTTGTGCAAACGATAGTTGCACAATCAACGCTAGAAACAGCGTTAGGATTCCATTTAACTTTGTTTTCATTTTATGTTTATTTGAATTAGCAACGCAAAAATCTTAAATCATTGTTAATAAAACAAGTTTTTAGGTATATTTATTATGCACGCATAGCAAAATATTGTTAAAAATGCCCATTTAGGTTATTATATTTGCATTTTTAACACACATTTCAATTAAAATTTTACATTTAAAACAATTTAAAGATTTGATTGTAGGATTTTATTGCAGCAAAACAGTTAAAATAATGACAATTTCATAATAATCGCAACTATTAGGCGGTTTAAGATAATAGGATTGCATTATTTTTAGTGATTAATCGATTAAGCTGAGAATTTATCAATAAATGAATTGAATTTCTATAATTATTCCCTGATCTTTTGTTGGCTTCATCTTTGATTTCGCAATGGCGATTTCTTAAATTTTAAGAGGTTGACGGATCCAAAGAGTGGTGCGTTGCAATCTAATTATAAGGTGCCGAATCTGTTGAGGATAAAAAATATAAAAAATAAATTCGCTAGGGTTTGAATTATTGCGAATAATTACTACATTTGCCAGCCCTTAAAAGAGGGGTTAAGTTTTTATTATACAAAAATAGTATGCCAACAATTTCACAATTAGTACGAAAAGGAAGAGTCACGATTACTAAGAAGAGTAAATCGGCTGCTTTGGATTCGTGTCCTCAAAGAAGAGGTGTATGTACACGTGTTTATACAACCACTCCTAAGAAACCAAACTCCGCAATGCGTAAAGTTGCAAGGGTTAGGTTGACCAATGGGAAGGAAGTAAACGCTTATATACCAGGTGAGGGTCACAATTTACAAGAGCACTCGATAGTATTAGTAAGAGGCGGAAGGGTAAAGGATTTGCCAGGAGTTAGGTATCATATCGTTAGAGGTGCCTTGGATACAGCAGGTGTTGCTGGAAGGACACAACGTAGATCTAAGTACGGAGCAAAACGCCCTAAGAAGTAAAAATTTGTTAAAAGTTTAATATTAAAGGTATAAGTACTTTTGATAATTAACTATTGACCATTAACTCAAAAAGAAGAAATGAGAAAAAAGCAGGCAAAAAAGAGACCACTTTTACCCGATCCAAGGTTTAATGACCAATTGGTGACCCGTTTTGTTAACATGATGATGTGGGATGGAAAGAAGTCGGTTGCCTTTAAAGTATTTTACGATGCAATTGATATCGTAGAAGAGAAAAAGACAGACGAAGAAAAAACAGCGTTGGAGCTTTGGAAAGATGCATTGTCCAATGTAATGCCCCATGTTGAGGTAAGAAGTAGAAGAGTAGGTGGTGCTACTTTTCAGATTCCTATGCAGATCAGACCAGATCGTAAGATTTCAACCGCTATGAAATGGCTTATTAGTTATGCTCGTAAGAGAAACGAAAAGGCAATGTCTCAAAAATTAGCTGGAGAAATATTGGCAGCAGCAAAAGAAGAAGGTGCTGCAGTTAAGAAAAGAACAGATACCCATAAAATGGCAGAGGCAAACAAAGCATTCTCCCACTTTAGATTTTAATAAGCAGAAATGGCAAGAGATTTAAAATTAACAAGAAATATTGGTATTGCTGCTCATATTGATGCAGGTAAAACAACTACGACAGAGCGTATCTTGTTTTATACTGGTGTGAGTCATAAAATAGGTGAGGTTCATGATGGTGCTGCCACAATGGACTGGATGGAGCAGGAGCAGGAGCGTGGAATTACAATTACTTCAGCTGCTACAACTTGTGAGTGGATTTTCCCAATGGAGAATGCAGAGCCAACCGAGGATGCTCAATCCTATCACTTTAATGTTATAGATACCCCGGGTCACGTGGATTTTACGGTTGAAGTAAACCGTTCTTTACGTGTATTGGATGGGTTGGTCTTCTTGTTTAGTGCAGTTGATGGTGTTGAACCACAGTCTGAAACTAACTGGAGATTGGCGGATAATTATAAAGTGCCGCGTATCGGTTTCGTTAACAAAATGGATCGTCAGGGAGCTGACTTCCTAATGGTTAACAAGCAGGTTAAGACTATGTTGGGATCCAATGCGGTGCCTATTGTATTGCCGATCGGAGACGAGGCAGACTTCAAGGGTATTGTGGATTTGGTGAAAAACAGGGCTATTGTATGGCATGAGGATAATTTCGGAGCAACTTTTGATGTTGTTGCTATTCCGGAAGATATGAAGGAAGAGGTTAGGGAACGCAGAGCTGAATTGATTGAAGCTGTTGCGGAATATGACGAAACCTTGATGGAGAAGTTCTTTGAGGATGAGGATTCCATTACAGAGGATGAAGTTCATGCTGCCTTAAGGGCTGCGGTTATGGATATGAGTATCATACCTATGATTTGTGGTTCTTCATTTAAAAATAAAGGTGTTCAGTTTTTATTGGATGCAGTTTGTCGTTATTTGCCTTCTCCATTGGATAAGGAAGCGATTACTGGTACCAACCCTGACACGGAGAAGCCGGAATCTAGAAAGCCAAGTGTTAAGGAGCCATTTGCTGCTTTGGCCTTTAAGATTGCTACTGATCCATTTGTTGGTCGTTTGGCATTCTTTAGAGCATACTCTGGTAGATTGGATGCAGGTTCTTATGTGTTGAACAATCGTTCAGGTAACAAAGAGCGTATTTCCAGAATTTACCAAATGCATGCCAATAAGCAAAATGCGGTAGATTTTATTGAAGCGGGAGATATTGGTGCAGCTGTAGGTTTTAAGGATATTAAGACTGGGGATACCTTGTCTGATGAAAAACATCCAATTGTTTTGGAAAGTATGAACTTCCCTGATCCCGTTATCGGTATTGCGGTAGAACCCAAGACAAAAGTTGATGTTGATAAATTAGGAATGGCTTTGGCTAAATTGGCCGAAGAGGATCCAACTTTTCAGGTAAAAACAGACGAAGCATCTGGTCAGACTATTATTTCTGGTATGGGCGAGCTTCACTTGGATATTATTGTTGACCGTCTAAGACGTGAGTTTAAGGTTGAAGTAAACCAAGGGGAACCGCAAGTTGAATACAAGGAGGCGTTAACCAAAACGGCTGCACATAGGGAGGTTTATAAAAAACAATCCGGTGGTCGTGGTAAATTTGGGGATATCGTCTTTGAGATGGGGCCTGCTGATGATGATTTTGTTGGAACTGGTTTACAGTTTGTTGACGAAATTAAAGGTGGTCGTATTCCAAAAGAATTTGTAGGTCCTGTTCAAAAAGGATTTGCTGCCGCTATGAAGAATGGTCCATTGGCCGGTTTTGAAATGGATAGGATGAAAGTAGTTCTTAAGGATGGATCTTTCCACCCTGTGGATTCCGATGCACTATCTTTTGAATTGGCTGCAAAAATGGGTTATAAAGCTGCTGGTAAGGCTGCTGGTGCAATAATTATGGAGCCTATCATGAAAATGGAGGTTTTGACCCCGGAAGAAAACATGGGTGATATTGTAGGTGACCTTAACCGTAGAAGAGGAACTGTTACCAATATGGATGATAGAGCCGGTGCCAAAGTAATTAAGGGCGAAGTACCTTTATCCGAAATGTTTGGATATGTTACTTCTTTGAGAACCTTGTCTTCAGGTAGAGCAACTTCAACAATGGAATTTTCACACTATGCTGAAACTCCTTCCAATATTTCGGAAGCGGTTATTAAGAAAGCAAAAGGATTAACAGCTTAAATCGTACTAAGATGAGTCAAAAAATTAGAATTAAATTAAAGTCGTACGACCATAACTTGGTAGATAAATCTGCTGAGAAGATCGTAAAAACGGTAAAGACTACAGGTGCGGTTGTAACTGGACCAATTCCTTTGCCAACACATAAGAAGATATTTACTGTGTTGCGTTCTCCACACGTAAATAAAAAAGCAAGGGAGCAGTTCCAATTAAGTTCTTACAAAAGGCTTTTGGATATCTATAGCTCTTCATCAAAAACCATCGATGCTCTAATGAAGTTGGAACTTCCTAGCGGTGTTGAGGTTGAGATAAAAGTATAATTCTAATTTCGGAATTCATAATTCGAAATTATGAAAGACATGTCCCGAGCGTTTCGCGAAGGAAAAACGGAAAAAAATATATTCAGGGTTGAATTGTTTTTTGACCCTGTTTTTTTGTCAATAATTTAAATAGTAATCAATTAATAATTAATTAAATATGTCTGGGTTAATAGGTAGAAAAGTAGGTATGACCAGCATTTTCGATGAAAATGGAAAGAATATTCCATGTACAGTAATCGAAGCTGGACCATGCGTAGTTACCCAAGTCAGAACCGCAGAGGTCGACGGGTACAATGCCCTTCAGCTTGGTTTCGATGACAAGGCAGAAAAACGTGCTAATAAAGCGGCTACAGGTCACTTTAAAAAGGCAGGCGCTTCTCCCAAGAAAAAGGTCATGGAATTCAGGTATTTTGAAGAAGGTGCGCACAAATTAGGTGATACTCTTGGAGTAGACCTTTTTGTAGAAGGAGAATTTGTTGATGTAATCGGTACCTCAAAGGGTAAAGGTTTTCAAGGAGTTGTAAAAAGACACGGCTTTGCCGGTGTTGGTCAATCAACCCACGGTCAGCACAATAGGTTAAGAGCTCCAGGTTCCATTGGTGCTGCTTCATATCCTGCAAGAGTTTTTAAGGGAATGAAAATGGCTGGTAGAATGGGAACTGATAGAGTTACCGTTCAGAACTTGAGAGTATTAAAAATTGTTCCAGAAAAGAACCTTATAGTAGTAAAAGGTTGTGTTCCTGGTCATAAGAACGCTTACGTAACTATTGAGAAGTAATGAAGGTAGCAGTTTTAGATATTAAGGGAAAAGAAACAGGTAGAAAGGTTGAGCTTTCTGACGCTGTATTCGCAATAGAACCAAACAATCATGCTGTTTATTTGGATGTTAAGCAATATTTGGCACACCAAAGACAAGGTACGCACAAATCCAAAGAGCGTGCCGAGATAGCAGGAAGTACAAGAAAGATCAAAAAACAAAAGGGAACAGGTACTGCTCGTGCGGGTAGTATTAAGTCTCCAGTGTTTAGAGGTGGTGGACGTATTTTTGGGCCAAGACCAAAGGATTATAAGCAAAAATTGAACAAAAATGTTAAGCGTTTGGCTAGAAGGTCGGCCTTAACTTTGAAGTCAAAAGAGAATGCTATAATGGTGGTTGAGGACTTTAATTTTGAAGCACCAAAAACTAAGGATTTTAAGCAATTTTTAAAGTCTTTGGGCTTGGAGAATAAAAAATCCTTAATTGTGTTGGGTGATTCAAATAATAACGTATATTTGTCCTCACGCAATTTAGAGCATTCTGAGGTTATAACTAACTCAGAATTAAGCACTTACAAAATATTAAACGCTAACAACCTAGTGTTGTTGGAAGGTTCTTTGGAAGGAATCGAATCGAACTTAATTAAATAAGCGAACCATGGGTGTGTTGATAAAGCCAATTATTACGGAAAAAATGACTGCGGATAGCGAGTTGCACAATCGTTATGGTTTTCTTGTTGATCCAAAAGCCAACAAGATTCAGGTCAAGGAAGCGGTAGAAGCAACTTATGGTGTTTCTGTTGAGAAAGTTCGAACAATGAATTATGGTCCTTCGCGCAAATCGCGTTACACCAAAACTGGTGTACAGCACGGAAAGACAAGTGGTTTTAAGAAAGCCATTGTTGATGTAGCAGAAGGAGATATTATTGATTTTTACAGTAATCTATAAAGACAAAAAATGTCAGTTAGAAAATTAAAACCAATCACTCCCGGGCAGCGTTTTAGAGTAGTAAATGGATTTGACGCCATTACTACTGATAAGCCGGAAAAAAGCTTGCTTGCTCCGTTAAAAAAGTCGGGAGGTAGAAACAGTCAAGGAAAGATGACCATACGCCAGAAAGGTGGAGGTCATAAGAGAAGGTATCGTGTTATTGATTTCAAAAGGGATAAGCAAGATGTTGCTGCCACGGTGGAATCAATTCAGTACGATCCCAACAGAACAGCTTTTATAGCTTTATTGGCGTATGCTGATGGTGAAAAGAGATATATTATTGCTCCAAATGGTTTGCAGGTGGGTCAAGAGGTGTCTTCTGGAACTGCAGTTGCCCCAGAGATCGGAAATGCACTTCCATTGAGCGAAATACCTTTGGGTACTATCATATCTGGAATTGAGTTGCGTCCTGGACAGGGAGCTGTAATGGCAAGAAGTGCTGGCACATTTGCCCAATTAATGGCCAAGGACGGTAAGTTTGTCACCATTAAATTGCCATCGGGTGAAACCAGATTGGTTTTAGCGGATTGTTTGGCCACTATAGGTGCTGTATCCAACTCTGATCATCAATTATTGGTGTCAGGTAAGGCTGGTAGAAGTAGATGGTTGGGAAGAAGACCAAGAACAAGACCAGTTGCTATGAACCCTGTTGATCACCCCATGGGTGGTGGAGAAGGTAGGGCTTCTGGAGGTCATCCTAGATCTAGAAACGGAATTCCTGCTAAAGGATATAGGACCCGTTCCAAGACCAAGAGTACCAACAAATATATTTTAGAACGTAGAAAGAAATAAAAAGTAGAAAGAAATGGCACGTTCATTAAAGAAAGGACCTTACGTTCACTATAGTTTGGATAAAAAAGTCCAAAACAATGTTGAATCTGGTAAAAAGGCAGTCATTAAGACATGGTCTAGAGCTTCTATGATTACTCCTGATTTTGTAGGTCAGACAATAGCGGTTCACAACGGAAAGCAATTTGTACCAGTTTTTGTAACAGAAAACATGGTGGGTCACAAATTAGGTGAATTTTCTCCAACACGATCTTTTAGAGGTCATGCCGGGGCAAAAAATAAAGGTAAAAAGTAAGCTATGGGAGTTCGTAAAAAACAAATGGCCGAAAGAATTAAGGCGGAAAAGCAGCAAATAGCGTTTGCAAAATTGAATAATTGCCCTACTTCCCCTAGAAAAATGCGTTTAGTAGCGGATTTGGTTAGAGGTGTAAAAGTGGAGAAAGCGCTTGCTATTTTGAAATTCAACTCAAAGGAATCATCACGTAGATTGGAGAAGTTATTGTTATCCGCAATAGCTAACTGGCAAGCTAAGAATGAAGATGCCAGTGTTGAGGAAGCTGAACTTTTTGTTAAGGAAATCAGAGTGGATGGTGGAAGTATGTTGAAAAGACTACGTCCTGCTCCACAAGGAAGAGCACATAGAATTAGAAAACGTTCCAACCACGTTACCTTGGTTTTGGGATCTAACAATAACACACAAAGCTAGAGCATTTAGTATGGGACAGAAAACAAATCCAATCGGAAATCGTCTAGGAATTATCAGGGGATGGGAATCTAACTGGTACGGTGGAAACGACTATGGTGATAAACTTGCCGAAGACGATAAGATCAGAAAATATGTTCATGCACGTTTGGCAAAAGCAAGTGTGTCTAGAATTATTATTGAGCGTACTCTAAAGTTGATTACGGTTACCATTACTACTGCTAGACCAGGTATTATCATTGGTAAAGGTGGTCAAGAGGTAGATAAATTAAAAGAGGAACTTAAAAAGATTACGGACAAGGAAGTTCAGATCAATATTTTTGAGATCAAAAGACCTGAATTGGACGCTAATCTAGTGGCTGCCAGTGTAGCTCGCCAGATAGAAAGCAGAATTTCTTTTAGAAGAGCTATTAAGATGGCGATTGCAGCTGCCATGAGAATGAACGCTGAAGGAATTAAAATTCAGATATCTGGACGTTTGAACGGTGCTGAAATGGCAAGATCAGAATCTTACAAAGATGGTAGGATTCCATTGTCTACTTTCAGGGCTGATATAGATTATGCTTTACATGAAGCGCATACTACCTATGGAAGATTGGGTATTAAGGTATGGATCATGAAAGGTGAGGTTTACGGAAAAAGAGAACTTTCTCCATTGGTAGGAATGGCCAAGAGCCAGTCCCCAGGAAAAGGTGGAAAGCAAGAAGGACCGAAGAAACAACGTCGTAGAAAGTAATTTTTTAAAGAAGTAAAGAAATGTTACAGCCAAAAAGGACTAAGTTCCGCAAAATGCAGAAAGGTCGTATGAAAGGGATCTCAGGTAGGGGTCATCAACTTTCAAACGGTATGTTTGGTATAAAATCAATGGATACCTCTTTTATAACATCGCGCCAAATTGAAGCAGCTCGTATTGCGGCAACTAGGTACATGAAAAGAGAAGGCCAATTATGGATAAAAATATTCCCGGACAAGCCTATCACCAAAAAACCGTTAGAGGTTCGTATGGGTAAAGGTAAAGGTGCTCCAGAATATTTTGTAGCTGTGGTATTGCCAGGACGGGTTATGTTCGAGATTGCCGGTGTATCTCTTGATATTGCAAAAGAGGCTTTACGTCTTGCGGCACAGAAACTACCAGTAAAAACGAAATTTATTATTGCTAGGGACTATTCTGCTTAATATAATTGCAAGGAATCATGAAACAATCAGAAATAAAAGAATTATCAGTTGAGGGGTTAAAGGAAAAAAGTGCTGAATTTAAAAAGCAGTATTTTGATTTAAAATTGGCCCATTCTGTTACACCATTGGAAAATCCTTTACTAATTAGAAAAGTGAGAAGAACTGTGGCAAGATTGGCAACTGAATTAACTAAAAGGGAATTACAATAATTGGTTCTGCTTTATGGAAAAAAGGAATTTAAGAAAAGAGAGAATAGGAGTTGTAACTAGCAACAAAATGGAGAAATCAGTAGTGGTTTCAGAAGTTAAACGTGTTAAACACCCTATGTACGGTAAGTTCGTGTTGAAAACTAAGAAATATGTTGCACACGATGAAAAGAACGATTGCAATATTGGCGATACTGTTAAGATAATGGAGACTCGTCCATTGAGTAAAACCAAGTGTTGGAGATTAGTGGAAATCATTGAAAGAGCTAAATAATTATGTTACAGCAAGAATCTAGACTAAAAGTAGCGGACAATACGGGGGCAAAAGAAGTTTTGACCATTCGTGTGTTGGGAGGTACAAAAAGAAGATATGCTTCTGTTGGGGATAAAATTGTAGTTTCCGTTAAGGAAGCTACTCCTAATGGGGCTATTAAAAAAGGTGCGGTTTCCACAGCGGTTGTTGTAAGAACAAAAAAAGAGGTTAGAAGACCGGATGGTTCTTATATCCGTTTCGATGATAATGCCTGTGTACTTTTGAACCCAACTGGGGAAATGAGGGGAACACGTGTTTTTGGACCGGTGGCTAGGGAACTTCGTGATAAACAATTCATGAAAATTGTATCATTGGCTCCAGAGGTGCTTTAATATAAATAGCAAAATGGGAAAATTAAAAATCAAAACAGGGGATACTGTTAGAATCGTTGCCGGAGACCACAAAGGGGTAGAGGGTAAGGTTGTAAGTGTAGACCGTGAAAAGAACAAGGCGATCGTTGAAGGTGCCAATATGGTATCTAAACATGAAAAGCCAAGTGCTAGCAATCCACAAGGTGGGATTGTTAAGAAAGAGGCTCCCTTACAAATATCCAATCTGTCATTGATCGATCCAAAATCTGGAGAGACCACTAGAGTAGGATTTGAGGTAAGAGATGGTAAGAAAGTAAGATTTTCTAAGAAATCTAAAGAAGTAATTTAGTTATGGCCTACGTTCCAAGATTAAAACAGGAATATAAAGAAAGAGTTGTTAAGGCTCTTAAAGAGGAGTTTGGTTACAAAAATGTAATGCAGGTTCCTAAATTAGAAAAAATTGTTGTTAGTAGAGGTGTTGGTGCCGCTGTTGCGGATAAGAAACTTATAGACCATGCGGTAGATGAGTTGACCAATATTACTGGCCAAAAAGCAATTTCAACGATGTCTAAAAAGGATGTTGCTGCATTTAAATTACGTAAAGGTATGCCGATCGGGGCAAAAGTAACTTTACGTGGGGAAAGAATGTACGAATTCTTGGATAGATTGGTGACTAGCGCATTGCCTAGGGTAAGGGATTTCCAAGGGATTAAGGCCACTGGTTTTGATGGAAGGGGAAATTATAATCTTGGTGTTACAGAGCAAATCATATTTCCAGAAATAAACATTGATAAAATTAATAGAATCAATGGTATGGATATTACATTTGTAACCTCTGCGGAAACAGATAAAGAAGCAAAATCATTATTAACCGAATTAGGACTACCTTTTAAAAAGAATTAGTATGGCTAAAGAATCCATGAAGGCCCGTGAGGTCAAGAGAGCTAAGACTGTAGCAAAATATGCTGAGAAAAGAAAAGCCTTAAAAGAGGCTGGTGATTATGAAGGGTTACAGAAATTACCTAAAAATGCTTCACCTGTTCGCATGCACAACCGTTGTAAGTTAACTGGTAGACCAAGAGGTTACATGAGAACTTTTGGTGTATCCAGAGTTACTTTTAGGGAAATGGCCAATAATGGTCTTATACCTGGGGTAAGAAAAGCTAGCTGGTAATAAAAGAGTATAAACTGGTTTCAGGTTTAACAATAATGTTAAAAACCGTTACCGTAAATCAATAATTATGTTTACAGATCCAATTGCGGATTATTTAACTAGAATTAGAAATGCAAGTAGTGCTGGCCACAGGGTGGTTGAGATTCCTGCATCTAATTTAAAGAAAGAGATTACTAAAATATTATTCGATCAAGGATATATTTTAAGCTACAAATTTGAAGATAATGCGGTTCAAGGGACTATTAAAATAGCCTTGAAATATGACAAATTCACAAAAGAGCCGGTTATAAAGAAAATTAAGAGAGTTAGTACACCAGGACTTAGAAAATATGCTAACTCAGAGGAGTTGCCAAGAGTATTAAACGGTCTTGGTATTGCTATTATTTCTACTTCCCATGGTGTAATGACCAGTAAGCAAGCAAAGCTTGAGAATGCAGGTGGGGAAGTATTATGTTATGTTTATTAATACTATAAAGATTTAGAATAATGTCTAGAACAGGTAATAATCCAATAGCAATTCCAGAAGGAGTAACCGTAGAGGTTAAGGAAGATGTTATTACCGTAAAAGGTAAGTTGGGAGAACTCTCCCAAGAATTTTCTGGTGCTGCTGTTAAGGTTGAGGATGGTCAAGTTTTTGTTACAAGACCATCAGATTCCAAGGAGCATAAAGCGAAACATGGTCTTTATAGATCATTGTTCTTTAATATGATCGAAGGAGTTTCTAAAGGATGGGTAAAGGAATTGGAATTGGTAGGGGTAGGATATCGTGCCAGTAACCAAGGACAAACATTGGACCTAGCTTTAGGGTTTTCACACAACATCGTTTTGGATGTGGCTTCAGAGGTAAAAGTGGAGACCGTATCCGAAAAAGGAAAGAATCCAATAATAAAGCTAAGTTCGCATGATAAGCAATTAGTGGGGCAGATCGCCGCTAAGATTAGATCCTTACGTAAGCCAGAACCTTACAAAGGAAAAGGAATTAAGTTCGTTGGCGAACAATTAAGAAGAAAAGCTGGTAAATCGGCTTAATAATTAGCATTATGGGATTAACGAAGACTGAAAGAAGACTACGTATCAGAAGGAGAATTAGAAAAATTTCCTCAGGTACTGCAGAAAGGCCAAGGCTAGCTGTTTTTAGAAGTAATACTGGAATATACGCTCAAATTATTGATGATGTGGCTGGTAAAACTATAGTGTCCGCATCCTCAAGGGATAAGGAGTTGGCTAAAGCTAAAGGGACTAAAACGGAAGTGGCCAACATAGTTGGTAAGGCGCTTGCTGAAAAGGCAAAAGAAGCTGGTATAGAAGCTGTTGCTTTTGATAGAGGTGGTAACTTATACCATGGTAGAGTAAAATCATTAGCCGATGGCGCTAGGGAAGCAGGATTAAAATTCTAAGAATATTATGTATCAGAAATACAAAAACGTAGAGACTGTTAAGCCGGGAGGTTTAGAATTAAAGGATAGATTGGTTGGGGTACAACGTGTTACCAAAGTTACAAAAGGTGGTAGAGCGTTCGGATTTTCTGCTATCGTTGTGGTAGGTGATGAAAATGGTGTTGTGGGTCATGGTCTAGGTAAGTCTAAGGAAGTTGCCACGGCAATAGCCAAGGCTATAGAAGATGCTAAAAAGAATCTTATTAGAATTCCATTGAACAAAGGTACTTTGCCGCACGAACAAAAAGGGAAATTCGGTGGAGCTAGAGTTTATATCCAGCCTGCATCGCATGGTACCGGAGTAATTGCAGGTGGTGCTGTTAGAGCGGTATTGGAAGCAGTTGGTGTTCATGACGTATTGTCCAAATCACAAGGTTCTTCCAATCCTCATAACGTAGTAAAAGCTACTTTTGATGCTCTTTTACAACTGAGAGGTGCAAAGACAGTTGCAAACCAAAGAGGTATTTCTTTAGAAAAAGTTTTTAAAGGATAAAACCAAGAATATAATGGGAAAGATTAAAGTAAAACAAGTTAAGAGCAGTATTAAAAGAGCTCAAAATCAAAAGAGAACATTAGAGGCTCTTGGTTTACGTAGAATAGGACAGGTAGTTGAGCATGATGCTACTTCTAATATTCTTGGGATGATAAATAAAGTTAAACACTTAGTTTCCACAGAGGAAGCTTAATATAATATTAGTGTTATGAATTTAAGTAATTTAAAACCAGCGGAGGGTGCTGTCCAAAAAGCCGGTAAAATCATAGGTAGAGGTCAGGGTTCCGGTAAGGGAGGTACTGCTACCAGAGGGCATAAAGGCGCTAAATCCAGATCAGGTTATTCTAAGAAAATTGGTTTCGAAGGTGGTCAAATGCCATTACAGAGACGTGTGCCAAAGTTTGGTTTTACGAATATCAATAGAAAGGATTACGCTGGAATCAATCTAGAAAAATTACAGGAATTAGTAGATAAAGGAGTTATCAAGGATACGGTTACTTTAGATGCACTTGTTGAAAATGGATTGGTTGGCAAAAACGATTTGGTTAAGATTCTTGGTAATGGAGAGCTAAAGGCTTCCCTTAAAGTTTCTGTACATAAATTTACGGCTACCGCAAAGGCTGCTATTGAGGCTGCAGGTGGTGAGGCCATAAGTTTATAAGCAAAGAATACTATGAAGAAATTTTTCGAGACATTATCAAATATTTGGAAGATTGAAGAGCTAAAGGGTAGAATCATTATTACCCTTGGTTTGCTTTTAGTGTATCGTTTTGGTGCCCAAGTTGTTCTTCCAGGTATTGATTCTACCCAGTTAGGTGCTTTGGCTGCCAGTACTGATAGTGGTATTTTAGGAATATTGAATGCCTTTACTGGAGGTGCGTTATCAAATGCCTCGGTTTTTGCATTGGGCATTATGCCCTATATTTCTGCATCCATTGTGGTACAGTTGATGGGTATAGCGATTCCTTATCTTCAGAAATTGCAAAAGGAAGGTGAAAGCGGCAGAAAGACGATCAATCAAATTACCAGATGGTTAACTATCGGTATATGTATTGTTCAAGCTCCTGCTTATTTGTATAGTTTGGGAGCCTTAGGTGTTCCTGAAAGCGCTTTTGTATTTGGTAAGGGACTTAATTTTATTATTCCATCGGTAATAATTTTGGTTGCAGGAACAATATTCGCAATGTGGTTGGGTGAGAAAATCACCGATAAAGGTATTGGTAATGGTATTTCCTTATTGATCATGGTCGGTATAATAGCCAATATGCCACAGAATTTTGTTCAAGAATTTATATCAAGAACGGCAAATAACAACGGTGGACTTATGTTCATGCTCATTGAGGTTATTATTTGGTTCGCGGTTATATTGTTGTGTGTATTGTTAGTGATGGCGACACGCCAGATTCCGGTTCAATATGCGAGAAGAACCGCATCCGGAGGTTATGAAAAGAATATCATGGGATCCAGACAGTACATTCCTTTAAAATTGAATGCTTCTGGAGTTATGCCTATCATATTTGCACAGGCAATTATGTTTGCGCCAGGCTTATTGGGTAAAACCTTTAACAACACGGCGGTAGGACAGTGGATGGAGGTGCAGTTCCAAGATATATTTGGGCTGGCTTACAATATATTGTTCGGGTTTTTGATTATCGTCTTCACGTATTTCTATACGGCGATTACGGTACCTACCAATAAAATGGCCGATGATTTAAAGAGAAGTGGTGGTTTTATTCCTGGAATTAGACCAGGAAAGGAAACTGGGGATTTCTTGGATAAGATTATGTCATTGATTACTTTACCAGGTTCTGTTTTCCTTGCATTGTTGGCGGTATTACCGGCAGTGATCGTAAAGCTCATGGATGTGCAGGCAGGTTGGGCATTGTTTTACGGCGGAACATCATTGCTGATTATGGTGGGTGTTGCGATCGATACAGTACAACAAGTAAATTCATATTTGTTGAACAGACATTACGACGGGTTGATGAAATCAGGTAAAAATAGAAAGGTAGCATAGATTATGGCTAAACAGGCAGCGATAGAGCAGGATGGAAGCATAATTGAGGCATTGTCAAATGCCATGTTCCGCGTGGAGTTGGAAAACGGTCATGTGGTAACGGCGCATATCTCTGGAAAAATGCGAATGCATTATATTAAGTTACTTCCAGGGGATAAGGTTAAGCTCGAAATGAGCCCTTACGATTTAAGTAAAGCAAGAATTACATATAGATATTAAGTAAATAGGATGAAAGTTAGAGCATCAATTAAGAAAAGAAGTGCCGAGTGCAAGATTGTGCGTAGAAAAGGCAGATTGTACGTAATTAATAAAAAGAATCCTAGATTTAAACAAAGACAAGGGTAATTATGGCAAGAATTGCAGGTGTAGACATACCAAAACAGAAAAGAGGGGTAATAGCCCTTACCTATATCTTCGGTATAGGTAGAAGTAGGGCTAAGGAGATTTTATCTACTGCCCAAGTAAGTGAGGATACCAAAGTATCTGAATGGAACGATGATGAGATTGGTCGTATTCGTGAGGCAGTTTCTTCTTTGACTATAGAAGGAGAATTGCGTTCCGAAAACCAATTGAACATTAAGCGTTTAATGGATATAGGTTGTTATAGAGGTATTCGCCATAGATCTGGTCTGCCTTTAAGGGGTCAGCGTACCAAGAACAACTCTAGGACAAGAAAAGGTAAGAGAAAAACAGTTGCTAACAAGAAGAAGGCAACTAAATAATAATTAGGATATTATGGCAAAGGCAAGTGCAAAAGCAGCAAAGAAGCGTAAGGTTATAGTAGAGTCTGTGGGCGAAGCCCATGTTACTGCTTCTTTTAATAATATTATTATTTCTTTAACCAATAAGAAGGGTGATGTAATCTCTTGGTCCTCAGCAGGTAAAATGGGTTTCAGAGGTTCTAAAAAGAACACTCCTTATGCAGCTCAAATAGCTTCTGAGGATTGTGCTAAAGTTGCTCACGAAGCTGGTTTAAGAAAGGTAAAGGTTTATGTAAAAGGACCAGGAAATGGTAGGGAATCTGCTATTCGTTCCATACATAACTCAGGAATTGAAGTTACAGAGATTATCGATGTAACCCCAATGCCGCACAATGGTTGTAGACCACCTAAAAGAAGAAGAGTATAATTAATAGTAATCAATTGCCCCAAGGGGTATTTCAAGGAGATGTAGATACGATTATCGAAGGATAAGCCTTAATTCATGATCACGTTTCCAAACTAAAAGAAAATGGCAAGATATACAGGACCAAAAACAAAAATCGCCCGTAAATTCGGTGAAGCGATTTTCGGAGATGATAAATCTTTTGAGAAAAGAAATTATCCTCCAGGACAACACGGTAATAACAGACGTCGTGGTAAAAAGTCTGAATACGCTATCCAGTTAATGGAAAAGCAAAAGGCAAAATACACTTATGGTATTTTGGAAAAACAATTCCGGAACATATTTGCGAAAGCAAATAGAAGTAAAGGAGTTACGGGTGAGGTATTACTTCAATTGTGTGAATCCCGTTTAGACAACGTTGTTTACAGAATGGGTGTCTCCCCTTCTAGGAGTGGTGCAAGACAATTGGTTTCCCATAGACATATTACAGTTAACGGAGAGTTGGTAAACATACCATCCTATACCTTAAAAGCTGGTGATGTTGTAGGTGTCAGGGAAAAATCAAAGTCTTTAAAAGCGATCGATGACGCACTTTCTGCCAATAGCAGCGTGTACGAATGGATTACTTGGAATTCTGAAAAAATGGAAGGTAATTTTGTTGCCGTTCCAGAAAGAATGCAAATTCCAGAGAATATCAAAGAACAATTAATAGTCGAGTTATACTCTAAATAAACAACACTGATCCAATTATGGCATTATTAAATTTTCAGAAGCCCGATAAAGTTATAATGATTGATTCCTCCGATTTCGAAGGTAAATTCGAATTTCGACCATTGGAACCAGGTTATGGCCTAACTGTTGGGAACGCATTAAGAAGAGTTTTGCTTTCGTCCTTGGAGGGTTTTGCTATCACTTCTGTTAGAATTGATAAGGTGGAACATGAGTTCTCTGTAATTTCCGGTGTTGTGGAAGATGTTACCGAAATCATTCTAAATCTTAAACAGGTTCGTTTCAAAAGACAGATAGATGACGTTGATAGTGAAACTGTATCCATCTCTGTTAGCGGAAAGGAACAATTGACTGCAGGTGATTTTCAAAAATTTATTTCTGGTTACCAAGTATTGAACCCAGATTTGGTTATTTGTAACATGGACCCCAAGGTTAGTATTAACATGGAGGTTACTATAGATAAAGGTAGAGGGTACGTGCCAGCCGAGGAAAATAAAAAGTCCAATGCGCCATTAGGTACTATTGCCGTTGATTCTATCTTTACTCCTATAAAGAATGTAAAGTACAGTATAGAAAACTTTCGTGTAGAGCAAAAGACCGATTATGAAAAATTGGTTTTTGAAATCGCAACCGATGGTTCAATTCATCCAAAAGAGGCATTGACCGAAGGAGCTAAGGTTTTAATACACCATTTTATGTTGTTTTCCGATGAGCGAATTACCTTGGAGGCAGACGAGATTGCACAAACAGAGACCTATGATGAGGAATCATTGCATATGCGTCAGCTATTGAAAACCAAATTGGTTGATATGGATCTTTCTGTAAGAGCATTGAACTGTTTAAAAGCTGCTGAAGTGGATACACTTGGAGATTTGGTTTCTTTCAACAAGAACGATTTGATGAAGTTTAGAAACTTTGGAAAAAAGTCCTTGACCGAATTGGAAGAGTTGGTTATCAACAAAGGCTTGAGCTTTGGAATGGATTTGTCAAAATATAAATTGGATAAAGATTAATTGAACTTTCAAAGGAATTGGGAATACCAGGACTGAGAAAGAATATAGAAAAGAACAATGAGACACGGTAAGAAAGTTAATCATTTAGGAAGAAAGGCAGCCCATAGAAAATCTATGTTGGCAAACATGGCCTGTTCATTAATAGAGCATAAGCGAATTAATACAACTGTTGCTAAGGCAAAAGCTTTGAAGCAGTTCGTAGAACCATTGATTACCAAATCCAAAGCTGAAAATAACCAGTCTGTGGAAAAAGGTACTCATAACAGACGTATTGTTTTTAAGAGTCTTCGTGACAAGTATGCGGTGACCGAACTTTTTAGCAGTGTTGCTGAAAAAGTAGCTGACAGGCCAGGAGGATATACCAGAATTATTAAATTGGGTAATCGTCTGGGAGATAATGCTGATATGGCAATGATCGAGCTTGTAGATTTCAATGAAATATACAATGCAGGTAAACCTAAAAAGCAAAAAACCACAAGAAGGGGTAGAACCAAAAAAGTGGAAGATGCACCAGTAGTTGAAGAGGTAGCGAAAGCAGATGCCAAAGCTGAAACAAAGGATGAAACAAAGGCAGATACAAAAGCTGATGATTCAAAAGAATAAAATTGTTATTAAATATTAATAATTGTTAAAGGATAAGCCTAAAAGCTTATCCTTTTTTTATGTTATTTTTGCAAAACCAAAATTGTAAGACTAAAAATGAAGTATCAAACAAGAAAAAAAGCAATATTGTTGCTGGCCGACGGGACCATTTTTCACGGGAAGGCCGTAGGGGACAAGGAAGGAACTGCCTTTGGGGAGGCTTGTTTTAACACAGGTATGACCGGTTATCAGGAAATATTTACAGATCCATCCTATTTTGGACAATTAATGGTAACCACAAATGCCCATATAGGGAATTATGGGGCCAATAATGATGAAGTGGAATCTGACTCTGTGAAGATATCTGGTTTGATATGTAAAAATTTTAGTTACAACTATTCGAGACCTAATGCCGATATGAGCTTACAGGAGTTTTTGGATAAAAGCAATCTGTTTGCCATTTCCGATGTGGATACCAGGGCTTTGGTAGGTTATATTAGGGATAATGGAGCCATGAATGCCGTTATTTCTACAGACGTAGATAATGTAGAGGAGCTTAAAAAGAAATTGGCAGAAGTACCAAGTATGGAAGGATTGGAGCTCGCCTCACAGGTTTCTACCAAAGAGCCATATTTCTATGGAGATGAGAATGCGAAATATAAGGTATCCGCTTTGGATATTGGAATTAAGAAAAATATTCTTCGGAATTTGGCCAAAAGGGGAGCCTATATAAAAGTTTTTCCCTACAATACAACTTTCAAGGAAATGAGTGCCTGGAATCCGGACGGTTATTTTATTTCCAATGGCCCCGGAGATCCTGATCCATTGCACGAGGCAATAGCATCTGCCAAGGAAATGATCAAATCGGACAAGCCATTGTTTGGTATTTGCCTTGGACATCAGGTGTTGGCACTGGCCAATGGCGTATCTACCTATAAAATGCACAATGGGCATAGGGGTATTAACCATCCTGTTATGAATTTGGTAACAGGAAAGGGAGAGATCACTTCCCAAAATCATGGTTTTGCCATAAATAGGGATGAGGCCGAATCCAATCGAGATTTGGAAATTACCCATCTTCATCTCAATGACAATACTGTAGCTGGGATAAAAATGAAAAATAAGAATGTATTTTCTGTTCAATATCACCCTGAAGCAAGTCCGGGTCCTCACGATGCAGAATATCTTTTTGATCAATTTTTTGAAATGATCCAATCCACGGTAAACTAAAACGTTATAGTTTTAATTTATTGTTATTAAACCGCCAATAAAGCTAATAATAGTGGGGTGAAAAGCGCTTCCTTTGCTATATTTGCATATTAAATTAACTAAAAAATAAAAGTAAGACATATGAGTATCATCCTAAGTGTTCATGCAAGACAAATTTTGGATTCAAGAGGTAATCCAACAGTAGAGGTAGACGTAATTACGGAAAATGGAGTTATGGGTAGGGCAGCAGTTCCGTCTGGAGCTTCTACAGGTGAACACGAAGCTGTAGAGCTTCGTGATGGAGGAAAGACTTTCATGGGTAAAGGAGTTGGTAAAGCTGTAAATAACGTAAATACGGTTATTGCTGAGGAGATTCTAGGTATGTCGGTTTTTGAACAAAATTTGGTAGACCAAACGATGATAGATTTGGATGGTACGCCCAATAAATCAAAATTGGGTGCCAATGCTATTTTGGGTGTTTCCCTTGCAGTTGCCAAGGCAGCTGCCAACGAATTGGGATTGTCCTTGTTTAGATATGTAGGTGGTGTTAGTGCCAACACCTTGCCTGTTCCAATGATGAATATTATCAATGGAGGTTCACATTCGGATGCTCCTATAGCTTTTCAGGAATTTATGGTGATGCCCGTTAAGGCCAATAGTTTTTCGCACGCCATGCAAATGGGTACGGAAATTTTCCATAACCTTAAGAAAGTTTTGCACGATAGGGGTCTTAGTACGGCAGTAGGTGATGAAGGTGGATTTGCACCAAATCTTGCCGGTGGTACCGAAGATGCATTGGATACTATTGCAAAAGCAGTGGAAAAAGCTGGATACAAATTAGGAGACGACGTTATGATCGCCCTGGATTGTGCAGCTGCGGAATTCTATGTAAACGGAAAATATGACTATACCAAATTCGAGGGAGATAAGGGAGTAGTAAGAACTTCTGAAGAGCAAGCCCAATATTTGGCAGAATTGAGTGCTAAATATCCTATTATTTCTATTGAAGACGGTATGGATGAGAACGATTGGAAAGGTTGGAAGGCTTTGACCGATAAAATTGGAGATAAGGTACAGCTGGTAGGGGATGATCTATTTGTAACCAATGTAGAGCGTTTATCCCGAGGAATCAAAGAAGGTATTGCCAACTCCATCTTGATCAAGGTAAACCAGATAGGAACATTGACCGAAACCATTGCAGCCGTGAATATGGCTAAAAATGCTGGCTATACCTCCGTTATGTCTCACCGTTCAGGAGAGACTGAGGATAACACTATTGCCGATTTGGCCGTTGCTTTGAATACAGGTCAAATTAAAACAGGTTCTGCTTCAAGATCGGATAGAATGGCAAAATATAACCAATTGTTAAGAATTGAGGAAGAATTGGGAAGTACGGCCTATTATCCTGGGGTTAATGCTTTCAAGATAAAATAATACCACATATTTATTGTCATTAAAAAGCCATTCTAATCAGAATGGCTTTTTTTTTTAAATATAATGGAGGTTTGTTTACTTATCAGAAATAAATAATTATATTATCATACTTTTATTATTAAACCAAGTTGAACAACCAAATTCTAGATTAAATGAATAACTTTCTATTTGTAGCTGCGGAGAATGATGGTCTTCCCAAATGTAAGGCCGGTGGCATGGGTGATGTTGTTAGGGATGTTCCTAGGCAGATTTCGGAAAGAGGAGACATGGCGCACGTAGTAGTTCCTTCCTATTCAAGATTACACCAAAATGGAACTTTTATAACCAATTTAAACCTTAACCTGAGGGGAATGGTATATGTTGCTGAGTTGTACGAAGTGGTCCCTAAAAAGGAGTTTGCAAATTTACATCATTATGTAATTCATCATCCGGAAATTACAGCCGGAGAAATTGGACATATTTATCATGATGACCCGAAAGAAGCTTTTTATACGGATAATATTAAATTTACCATTTTCTGTACTGCCGTAGCTGAGGCCATTAAAGTTGGGGCTTTTGGAGAATTGGATATCGTGCACATGCACGATTGGCACTCCAGTTTATTGCTGTTTTTGAAAACCTACCACCCGGAATATCAGGCGTTAAAAAAAATGCGCTATGTCTATACCATTCATAACCTTGCGATTCAAGGAATACGTCCGTTCTATGATAATTATTCATCACTTGGGAATTGGTTTCCCAATGTTCCTTTAGATATACCAAGGTTAATGGATCATAGGTATCAAGACTGTATTAACCTAATGGCAGTCGGTATCCGGTTGGCAGATTCTGTTCATACGGTATCTCCTTCATACAAGGAAGATGTTCTTAGACCTAGCACACCACCAGAGTTTATAGGAGGTGAAAGTTTGGAATTGGACTTACAGGAAGCCAATAATCAAGGGAGGTTATTCGGAATTCTTAATGGTTCCAATTACAAGAATATTCGTGCGGCAGAAAAGGGATTACTGTATCGCAATACGGTAAAAGCTTTGTTTAGATGGTTGCAAGAGGAATCCAAAAAGTATAAGGCCGATTTTTTAGCGCATACGGGTGAGAAAGTAATGGAATATGTCACGGACAGGCCAAAATTCATAGTTTCAAGTGTGGCTCGTTTAACGGAACAGAAGTTTTACTTTTTTAAACGTTCTCCAGAGGCTTTTGTTGAAATTCTTAAACGACTCCAAAAAGTTGATGGAATCTTTATGCTCTTGGGTACGGGTGCGCCTGAATACGAGGAATTATTTCGCCAATTGAGCTACGAACATAAGAACTTCATATTTACCAACGGACAATCCGAAGATTTGATCGATTCCATTTACTTGGAGACCGATCTATATTTTATGCCCAGTTTGTTTGAACCTTGTGGCATTAGCCAAATGTTGGCCATGCGCAATGGCAACCCTTGTTTGGTACATAATACTGGAGGCTTGAGAGATACTGTGGAGCATATGAGAACAGGGTTCAGTTTTGATGGCAAGACCTATGACGATAAAATTAAAAATATGCTTGTTGCTTTAGATCAAGCTTTGGACATTTTTGTAAATGACAAACCAAAATGGAAGGAGATTCAGGACAATGCCAAAAAAATGAGGTTCACTTGGGAAAAATCCGTGGATGATTACTATAAATTTTTATATTCCATTAATCAATAGATTCACAATCATATTAGGTTTCGTGAAGATTTCATATTTATTCTATAAATAAGAATTCTTCAATTGTTAACCTTGGGTGTTTTTAGTATTTTTACGAATAATCGAATAAAACAGGGATTTAAGAAATGGCGAATAAGGCAAGTTTAGAATACAAAGGAAAAAAATTTGAATTTCCAGTTATAGAAGGTACTGAAAATGAATTGGCTATAGATATCAAAACTATGAGAGCCACTTCAGGAATGATAACAATAGACCCTGGTTTTAAGAATACGGGCTCCTGTGAGAGTGCCATTACTTTTTTGGATGGCGAAAAGGGGATTTTACGGTATCGTGGGTATTCTATTGAAGAATTGGCGGAAAAAGCCGATTTTTTGGAAGTAGCTTACTTGTTGATTTTTGGGGAATTGCCGAATAAGGAGCAATTGGCAAAATTCCATCATGATATTAAGGGCGAGTCGCATGTGGATGAGGAGATGAAGAAGATTTTGGACGGTTTTCCGAAATCTGCACATCCAATGGGTGTACTTTCCAGTTTAACCAGTGCACTTATAGCCTTTAATCCAACCTCTGTAAACGTGTCGTCCGAAAAGGAAATGTATTGGGCCATTGTTAGGATCTTGGCTAAATTTCCGGTATTGGTAGCATGGACTCTCAGGAAGAAAAAAGGATGGCCTTTAGATTATGGGGACGATTCTTTAGGTTATGTCGAGAATATTCATAAAATGATGTTCAAGAGACCTAGTCATAGGTACGAAACAAATAAGATTGTTATAGATGCCTTGGATAAATTACTGATCTTACATGCAGACCATGAGCAAAATTGTTCTACTTCGACCGTACGTATAGTAGGGTCTTCCCATGCAGGTTTATTCGCCTCTATATCCGCGGGCATATGTGCTCTTTGGGGCCCACTGCACGGTGGGGCAAACCAAGCAGTATTGGAAATGCTCGAGGCAATAGAAGCCGATGGTGGAGATACTAAAAAGTATATGGCCAAGGCCAAGGACAGGAACGACCCATTCCGTTTAATGGGCTTTGGACATAGAGTTTATAAGAATTTTGATCCAAGGGCAAAGATTATTAAGAAAGCTGCGGAGGAAGTATTGGCCGATTTGGGTATTGATGATCCTATTTTGGATATAGCCAAAGGTTTGGCCAAGGAAGCTCTGGAGGATAAATATTTTGTGGATAGAAAATTATATCCTAATGTGGATTTTTACTCGGGAATAATATATAGGGCCTTGGGAATCCCAACAGAAATGTTTACTGTAATGTTTGCATTGGGTCGCCTACCGGGCTGGATTGCCCAATGGAGGGAAATGAGATTGAAAAATGAACCGATTGGTCGTCCGCGACAAGTTTATATTGGAGAGACCTTAAGATCTTTTGTTCCCTTGGAAAAGAGATAAGTAAGGTGTAAATTATATTAAACTGCCCTTTGTGTATTTTTCACAAAGGGCAGTTTTTATTTATCAAAATAAGTATTTCTATCTTTACATAAAATTCAGGTATGCTAAAGTTGAATGTACAGGATGAAACTTCGCGCTTAAGATCGGTGGTGCTGGGAACTGCTAAAAGCTGTGGACCCATTCCAAAACCTGAAGAAGCCTACGATCCCAAATCATTGGAACATATATTGGCAGGAACCTACCCAGAAGAGGAGGATATGATTCGGGAAATGGATGGTTTTGCCAAAGTATTTGCCAAATATGATGTGCAGGTTTTTAGGCCTAGGGTTTTAAAGGATTGCAATCAAATATTTTCGAGGGATATAGCCTTTGTAATAGATGATAAGCTGGTGAAAGCCAATATTCTTCCAGATAGGGAAAAGGAATTTCAAGCAATCAGATTTGTGCTTAATAAAATTGATGATGATCAGATTGTTTATCCCCCAAAGGAGGTGCATATAGAAGGTGGTGATGTTATGCCATGGGGCGAGTATATTTTTATGGGAACCTATACGGGTGTGGACTACCCCGATCAAATTACTGCGCGCACGAATAAAGCTGCGGTAGATTTTATTGCCGGACAATTTCCGAATAAAAAGGTCAAATCTTTTGAACTTCGAAAATCAAATACCAATGCCCGTGAAAATGCACTGCATTTGGATTGTTGTTTTCAGCCGGTTGGAAAGGATAAGGCAATCTTACATAAAAATGGCTTTCTAAAGGAGGAGGACTATCAATGGTTGTTGAATTATTTTGGAAGCGACAATGTTTTTGAGATTAGCAAGGAGGAGATGTACAATATGATGAGCAACGTTTTTTCCATTTCCCCAACCGTAGTGGTTTCGGAGCGCAATTTTACCAGATTGAATAATTGGTTACGTAAAAATGGTTTTACGGTCGAAGAAATTGCCTATGCGGAGATAGCTAAACAAGAAGGTCTTTTGAGATGCAGTACCTTACCTTTGGTAAGGGATTAATTTAGTCCTAAATTTTTCCAAATGGTTCATACTGGGAATTAAATAGACTAATTTTGCGCAGATTTTACACGAAAGTGTTTTGTAATATCCAATTGAAAAGTGAATAAAAAAATGCAAGTTACCAATACCATATTGATGGTGCGCCCCGTAAATTTTCGAATGAACGAGCAGACCGCGGTTAATAATTATTTTCAGGAGGATCTTGATTTAAAAAATAGGGAAATAAATGCTAAAGCACAGGAGGAGTTTGATGCCTTTGTTTTAGCGTTAAGGGAAAAGGGAGTAAATGTTATTGTGGTAGACGACAAAGAGGACGTGGATACACCCGATTCCATATTTCCAAATAATTGGGTGTCCTTCCATGCAGATGGAACAGTGGGCATTTATCCTATGTTCGCAGAAAACCGAAGAAATGAAAGAAGGGAAGATATACTTGCCATTTTGGAACAAAGGGGATTCGTTATAGAAAATGTAATGGACTATGCTTCTGCGGAGGAGGAAGGCTTTTTTCTGGAAGGGACTGGAAGTGTTATCTTGGATAGGGTGAATGAAAAGGCGTATTGTGCACTTTCAGATAGGGCGAATGAGGATTTATTCATAGAGTTTTGTGAGGATTTTGAATATACCCCTGTTGTATTTACGGCCAATCAATCCGTGGCAGGAACCCGAAAACCTATTTATCATACCAACGTAATGATGTGTTTGGGAGAAACGTTTGCCGTAATATGTTTGGATTCCATCGACGACAAAAAAGAAAAAAAGAATGTCGTTAACCATTTAAAGCAAGATGGTAAAGAAATTATTGCCATCTCCGAAAAGCAAATGCACCATTTTGCAGGGAATATGCTACAAGTCTTGGGAATGGGTGAAAAACGCTATTTGGTAATGAGTACTGCGGCCTACAATAGTTTAAGAGATGAACAGGTACGGGCATTGGAAAAACATTGTGCTATTATCCATAGTTCTTTGGATACTATTGAAACCTGTGGAGGTGGCAGTGCACGCTGTATGATGGCCGAGGTGTTTCTGCCAAAAAAATAAGTGCTTAAATCATTTTTTTGAGCCGAGGGTGTACTTCCTATGGTGCCCCAATAGTTCCCTTAGAAAGACAAAGGTCATAAAGACCATAAAAAAAGCAAAGGGTAGTGAAGTTATTATCAATAGCTTTTGTGCAGCAATTAATACATCCACCTCCGGTCTTGCATTGCCCAATAGAATTAGGGCGATCGTTGCAAGAAAGATAAAAAGGGACCAAATTAAGCGATGCCTCTTACTGGGGTCTTTTTTGCCTTTATCCGAAAACATACTCAATACGAAAACAGCAGAATCTACGGAGGTTACCAAAAAACCGATCAATAATACTATGGTGGTAATATTCAGAAACGTGGAAAAGGAATAATTACCGAAAAATACAAATATGGAGGAAAACACCCCATCAAATTCGCCGTTGTAACTTCCCCATCCTTCTATAAGTTGAAAGGCCGAGGTACCAAATACCGAAAACCAAAAAAAGGTACCTAAACTTGGAATGATCAAAACCCCCAATAATAACTGTCTTAGGCTGCGCCCTTTCGATATTCTAGCAATAAAAATCCCGGTAAAGGGAGCCCAAGCCAACCAAAATGCCCAGTAGTAGAAGGTCCAATCGGTAAGAAAAGCTATACCGGGATCGTAACTTCCAATTGCCAAACTCAGGGGTATAAAGTCAATTATATACTGGAAGGTAGCGGTGATAAAATTGGTCATGACCATAGGAATGTCACTTTGAACAAGCGTAAAAAGCAAAACCGCCAATGTAATAAGGATGTTGACTTTGGATAATACCTGTATCCCCTTGTTTACGCCTTTCCATGCAGAATAGAACGCCAAAGCCGAAATAACGGTGGTGAGCAATAGTGTAGCAATTAGACCAAAATTAGAGGAGGAAATGTAATTAAGGCCACCGTTAATTTGGGTAGTCCCCAAGCCTATAGCCGCAACCAGCCCAAAAACGGTTGTCATAATGGTAAGCACATCTATACTTGTCCGAGCAGCTTTGTTTGGAATTATGTCTTCTATGGTTGAACTTACCAGTACTTTTTTCTTTTTAACAAAGAGATAATAACCAATAATCATTGCGAAAAGTCCGTAAAATGCCCAAGCGGTAAAGCCCCACTGGTAAAAGGTGAATTCCAAGGCAAGGATATTTGGGGACAAATCCGAAAGGTAAGGAGGGTTTTGCTGCATATAAGTGGGTTCCTGTACCGCCCGAAGTAAAATTCCCGCTCCCATTCCCGCACTGTAGAGCATAGCTGTCCAAGCCCAGATGGTGAACTCGGGTTTTTCATTTTTCTTTCCTAGTTTAATTTTCCCCAAAGGTGAAAGGGCAATTGCAATCAAAAGAAGAACACATCCCAGGCCAAGATATAAATAGAAATATCCAAAATGATTCCTCACCCAAATGGAAGTCGTTTCAATAACGTTATAGGTGGCTTTGGTGGCCACAAACACTATCAAAGTGGATATTGATAGAATTCCAATGGAAATGGAAAGCAATGGATATTTTCGGCAGGAATTAAATATTTTGATAATATGAATTTTTAGACAAGGTACTAAAAAGCGTCTTATTTTTTTAGGATGGATTTTGACGTTTATGGTATAATTTATATTCTTTTATACTATGGTGGACCGTAATATAATGGTATGGAGATATATTAAATATCCTCTATATTGGGTGGAGCATTGTCTGCCCTATGACCTAATAATTTGGTGAAAAATTTCTGAATGGCCTTGGTGTCGGATTTTATTTTTATAAAGTATTGGTCCCTATAAATGGTGTATATACCAATATCGGTCTTGTAAAGGGTAAACTTGTAATATGGGATAATAAGGCCAAATGTTTCCAGTAGGGACCGAAAACGAATTATGATTCCCTTTGGCCTCAATTCTATATTGCAGGAATTGGTATTGTTGTCTAAAATCAATAAATTTTTAATTTCGATGCTACTGTCCACAATGAATAATTTGGGAGAGCCTATTCCGTCCAATGCAAAGCGTTCTTTTAACGTAAAAGGTTTTCCAACTTCTTCGTCTATTTTTCTTGTAATTTCTTTATTGTTATAGGAAACGTTTAAAAGCATAGGTTTAAATGAGATAAAGACTTACTTGGCACACAACGGACCTTTAGGAAAATAAAGTTAAAAAAATCATTCCGCTTTATAATGGACATATGTGTAATATTAAGTGGCTGTTTAATAAGTTGCCTATGGCAATTACTTCAACGGGTACTAAGGCGAAAGAATAAAAATTGCTTAATTTTGCAGCCGTAAACAACAAAATTAATGAACATTCAAGAAGTCCTTGCCCAAAAGGTAAAAGAAGCCGTTAGCTCAATTTTTAAAGTTGATTTGCCCATTGTGGAATTTCAACCTACCCGAAAGGATTTTGCCGGTGATATTACAGCGGTTATTTTTCCAATGTTACGATTTGTAAAAGGAAATCCTGTGCAAATAGGGGAGCAAATAGGGCAGTACTTGAAAGATCAGGTAAATGAGGTGACCGATTTCAATGTGGTCAAAGGATTTTTGAATATTACCATTAGCAATGAATATTACCTCGATTTCTTTGCTGGTATAAGGAATCTGAAAGATTTTGGTTTTGTGGTCCCAGGGAAAGGAGAAGCTATTATGGTGGAATATTCTTCACCCAATACCAATAAGCCTTTGCATTTGGGCCATGTAAGAAACAATCTATTGGGATATTCCGTGGCAGAAATCCTAAAGGCTTCCGGTAAGAAGGTATATAAAACTCAAATCATTAATGATAGGGGAATCCATATCTGTAAAAGCATGCTGGCATGGCAACGCTTTGGCAAGGGGGAAACGCCGGAGATTGCTGGGTTAAAAGGGGATAAGTTGGTTGGGAACTATTACGTAGCCTTTGACAAGGCCTATAAGGCCGAAATTGCTGCCATGGTTTCAAATGGTGTAGATACAAAGGTCGCAGAAAAGGAGGCGCCTATCTTGTTGGAGGCCCAAGACATGCTAAGAAAATGGGAGGCGGGGGATGAGGAAGTGGTTTCCTTATGGAAAACTATGAACCAATGGGTTTATACAGGGTTTGACGTTACCTATAAAAACATGGGGGTCGATTTTGATCAACTTTATTACGAAAGCAATACCTATTTGCTGGGAAAAGATTTTGTTGAGGATGGGCTGCAAAGAGGTGTCTTCTTTAGAAAAGAGGATGGCAGTGTTTGGATAGACCTAACCGATGAGGGCCTTGATGAAAAAATTGTGCTTCGTTCAGATGGTACGGCAGTGTATATGACCCAAGATATTGGTACCGCAATACAAAGGGTGAAGGATAATCCCGATGTTGGTGGCATGGTCTATACCGTTGGCAACGAGCAGGATTACCACTTTAAGGTGTTGTTCCTTATCCTTCAAAAACTGGGATTTTCATGGGCTGAAAAACTGTACCATTTAAGTTATGGCATGGTAGATTTGCCTAGTGGAAAGATGAAGAGTAGGGAAGGTACCGTGGTGGATGCAGATGAATTAATGGACGATATGACCAGGACGGCAGCCGAAATTTCTGAAGAATTGGGTAAGTTGGAGGATTACTCGGTGGATGAGAAGCAAGAACTTTATAAAATTATAGGGCTAGGTGCTTTAAAATATTATATTCTTAAGGTTGACCCCAAAAAGAGAATTTTGTTCAATCCGGAGGAATCTGTTGATTTTCAAGGAAATACAGGACCATTTATTCAGTATACCTATGCAAGGATTCAATCTATTTTGAGAAAGGCCGAAGAATTGGAATATGACTTGAACAGTACTCCAAAGTTGGCAGATCTGCATGAAAAAGAGAAAGAGTTACTAAAACAATTGCAATTATTTCCAGATACAATACAATTGGCAGCGGATAACTTTAGTCCAGCTTTAATTGCGAACTACACCTATGATTTGGTGAAGGAGTTTAATTCCTTTTATCAGAATGTTTCTATATTGGGGGAGCAGGATGAGGACAAAAAGATCTTTCGTGTTCAATTGGCAAAGAAGGTTGCCGACGTTATTAAATCGGCCTTTGGCCTTTTGGGGATACAGGTGCCCGAAAGGATGTAAACAGTTCTGAGACTTCCTTGGCTAGTTAGTATTTTTGTGACTTAAATTTAAATTGTTCGGCATAGATATACTTCGAATGACTTCCTTGGACGAAATTTTATTTATTCTTAGTAAATTGCGTGGTTAACATAAATGCCCAATCTGGGATTATTACGTAAATATTGCTAAGAAGTAGTCCATTTTCTAAATTTTGTCTGTTGTTTTTACTTCTCTTAATGAAAGTGGGAATAGCACAGCAATATCATCTTCTTACGGAAGAGGAAAAATGGAAAATACGGCTACAATCTCACGTTTTAATAGATATAGATCAAATTACAACGGAAAATTTACCTGCTCTTCTTAATGGTAATACTCCTATTGCCCTCTATATTTCAGATTATCAAGAAAACCACCAACTACTAATAGAAAGCCTGATAGAGGAAAGGGATTCACTCATAGTGGTCGGGGACAAGGTTTTTGATGATGATGTTTTTTCTGATGCATGGCTACCTCAGATACCGCTTCAAAAGGTAGAAACAATTCAATTGGATACTCTTAACAATAGTGAGGGTTCCTTAATAGTGGCAGCAGCTAAGGAATTGTTGGCCTTAAAGATATTAAATCAGGAAAGTATAAATGATAGCATTTTTATAGCCTATTGGAATCAATTGGGAAAGATGCCCAATTTTATTCAAATTGACCATGAACTTTTCCATATAGCAGATAGTCTTGCCTTGATGTTAAATAAGAAAAACAAAGTATTTGGAGCTGTAAGATCTAAAGAGGGATTGTTATATGGGGTAAGTTTTAAAAACCATAAGAATCTTGTTGTCGACGGATATTTTAGTCTTCCAATAGATATAAAGGAGAACTTACCTGTATTTATCCCACATAAAGCCGGTTATTATTTTTCCCCTGATATTATTTACACAACTCCGGAAAATAGGAATAACCTAAAGGAATTCATTGGATTCCCCTTAGATTTTGAATATGGTTTAACCGATCATTTTGCGTTTGGGACTACAATAAAAAATTCGATCCGGAAAAATAACAAAGAACTGATCATTAATGCGGTAAGGATTCAGGTGGATGAAGTTCACGGTAAGGTAGGCTATTTTAGTAAAGGAGCCTATGTAGATGCCGGACTTGACAGTAGAACTGCATTGAAAGGAAGTTTTGCTATATCTGCTTGGGTAAAGCCTACTGTTCTCAGTAATAATAATAGCATACTGGGGAAAGGCGATAATTTTGTTTTAAAGCTACATGAGGGCTTATTGACCTTCACCATGGCCGATATCAAGGATTATATATCGGAGGCATCTCCTGTGCCTATAAATGAATGGACACATGTTGCCTTAGTACATTCGAAGCTGAACAATGAACTGCTTTTTTTTGTAAACGGCGTGCAGACCGATAAAATACAGCTCATTGAAGACTATGATACGTCCGACTATAATATTTTGATTGGAAGTAATTTATGGCAGGAGTTTTTTGTGGGATTCCTTACAAATATTAAAATATGGGAGCGTGAGCTGAATGCCTTTGAAATTGCTAAAGAATATCATAGAATAGAAATGAACAGTCCAACGGAATTATCACTTTATGGGATAATAGGAATTGTGGCTGCTGCAGTTTTTCTTATGGTCATGACCATTTGGCTATGGAGGAGGAGGGCGGCCAAGACAAGGGTGACCTCAATACGAAAGGAAAATAGAAAAGTGGGGGTAAACAGTGATTTCAAGAGATCGGATGAGGCTTCCGAAAAAATACTTTGTTTTGGTCCCTTGCGTATAATAACTTCAGAGGGTAAGGATATAGCCAAGAAATTGTCGCCCAAGCTGAAACAGTTATTTGTTATTGTTTTGCTACATAGCCTCGGGGATAAAGATGGAATCAATACCAAAAAACTTACGGAAGCACTTTGGCCAGGGGTAGGCCTCAAGAATGCGAAAAACACCAGAGGAACCAATATACAGAACCTCAGGGCTATTTTGTCCCTTACCAAAGAAATGAATTTGACATTTCGGGATAAAAATTGGTATTTGGAAATTGGCGAAGATTGTTTTTGTGATTATCAGGAGGTACTTAATTATTTAAATGACTTGGGCCGGAATGATATGTCGGTCGCCCATTTGGAAGAACATTTGCCTAAATTGTTCACTATTTTAAAGGAGGATCGTTTTTTTGTCAATATGAGCGATTCTTGGTTGGATCCCATTGTCGAAAAAATGAGCAATAGAATTATTGAATTCTGTTATGAAATATCAAAGAGGCTGGACATGGATAAGCATAGCTCCCTATTGTATGACCTGGCATCGGTAATGTACATCTATGATGATTTAAATGAGAATGCGCTCCAGATTAAATTGCAAATTCTTATTGGCCAGGGAAAATTGAGTTTGGCGCATACTGTGTACGACAATTTTTCCAGGCTGTATGAAAAGATATATGGTGAAATGTATACCGTTAAATTTGAGGATATGGTGGTTGGCAACACCCCATAGCGGACACTAGGAATTGAAATAAAATTCACATAATTCGTTGTTTTTCAATTTCATTACCCCAAATATTACCCCCTATTTTACGCATTGTAGTTTTTCTTTGTAGTTTTAAATATCAAAACTTCAAATAATTAATAGAATAGAATCAATGGAGAAAAAATCAACCAGCCGCAGGGATTTTGTAAAAAGGTCGTTAGTGGCAGCTGCAGGTATCAGTATTATTCCAAGACATGTCATGGGGGGAACCAATTTTATTCCGCCCAGTGATCAATTGACCAAGGCGATAATTGGAGTTGGAGGCATGGGCCAAGGACATTTGGATTATGAAGGAACAAGACTATTGGCTATTTGTGATGCTGATGCGAATCACCTGTCAAGCACTCTTCAAAAAGTAGGAAGTGGGGTAAAGGGATACCGCGATTTTAGGGAAGTTTTGCAAAGACCTGATGTTGATATCGTTCATATTGCTACTCCCCCGCACTGGCATGGTCTTATGTCCATTATGGCTGCGGAGGCAGGTAAGGATGTTTGGTGCGAGAAGCCCATGACAAGAACCATTGGTGAGGGTAAAAAAGTAGTGGAAGCCATGCAGCAGCATGGAAAAATGTTCCGTTTAAATACATGGTTCCGTTTTAAGGATAATTTTTACGGAATGGGTACACCTGTAAAAAAGTTGAAGAAGGTAGTGGATAGTGGTGCCCTGGGTTGGCCGTTAAAAGTGACCATAAGCGGTGTTACCGGTTTTAATTGGAAATTCTATTGGGTAGGCAAGGAAAATCTAACGCCTCAGCCAGTTCCTGCTGCACTGGACTATAACATGTGGCTAGGGCCAGCTCCTGAAAAGCCGTATCATCCCCATAGGGTGCATGGCACCTTTAGGGGTTATTGGGATTACGATGGCGGTGGATTGGGAGATATGGGCCAGCATTATATAGATCCTGTACAATACTTTTTGGGCAAGGATAATACCAGCCCTGTAAAAGTAGAGGTAGATGCCCCTGAGCAGCATTATGATGCCATTGGTACTTGGCGAAGAATTGTCTACACCTATGCCGATGGCTGTCAAATTATTTTGGATGGCGCAAATAGTGATAAGGATGCGGCGTACATCGAAGGGCCGAATGGCAAAATATATAACGGTTTTAAATCTACCATTCCCAATATTGAGGGGTTAATAGATAGTATTCCAGATCCCGAGGAGCAAATTACCGTTTTCTCGGAATCGGTGAAAACCAGAAAGAAATTTGCTCTTAATGAAGAAAATGGCCACCGTTCGGCCACTGTGGTGAATATGGGTATTATTGCCTTGCGATTGGGTAGAACTTTGGAATTTGATCCGGTAAAACAGGAATTCATCAATGACGAGGAAGCCAATAGATTAATAGATCAACCAATGAGGTCCTCTTGGGCTTATTAACCAATTAATTAGAATTAATAAAATGAATACATTATTTAAAATTATAGCTGTGCTAATGCTATTTGTTGGTACACTTACTATAAGCGCACAGGATAATAGAACCTTGGACACCAAGGTGGCTGATATTTTGATGCAGTTACCGACGGAAGACCTGGGGCATTCCGATCGCCTAATGCAGGAAATAATCGACTTAGGTGAGAAGGGTATCCTGAAATTCACGGAGAAGCTTGTACCTCTTGGTAGTGGAGATGATACCAAAGCAAGGTACGCCATACAGAGTGTAGCTATATACAGTGGTGGGCTGCAATCCAAAATACAAAACAGTGTTGTTGAAAATGCCTTGCTGAAAGCCTTGGAGTCTTCGTCCAACAAAGAGGTGAAAACATTTATAATGGACCGGCTAATTTATGTTGGAACAGAGGTAAGCATACCGGTATTAAACAAGTATCTGTCCAACAACGATTTGTTTAAACCTGCTCTGGCGGCTTTGACCTCAATTGGCACTACGGATGCTGCTTTGGCCATTTTGGAAGCTACCGAGGTTGAGGATGCAAATAAACAGGCAGCTTTTGTAGAGGCTTTGGGAACCTTGCAATTTGCTCCTGCAGAAGAAGTTTTGAAAGCTAGGGTTAATTCATCCTCAAAAATAGTTCAACAAAGGGCCTTAATGGCATTGGCGGAAATTGCCAGTCCGAGTTCTTATGAGGTACTCGAAAAAGCTGTCGGGAATTCTGCATATCAATTGGATGATACAAAAAGTATTATTGCCTTTATACACTATGGAAATAGATTGCAGAAAAAAGGAAATACAATATTAAGCAATACCGTGGCCAACGCCATACTGAAAAATTGCAAGATGGACGGCCAATTACATTTTCGGTCTGCGGGAATACATATATTAAGTGCCAATGAAGGAACCTCCTTTACCAAGACACTGTTAAAGGAATCCAAGAATGGCAATAAGGATTATGTAGGTGCCGTTTTGGACGCCGCCAGTTCCGATCTATCACCCAGTGAAGTTGCACTTTGGGTAAAACAGTACAAGAAGTCATCCACAGAAATTAAACCACTAATCATTCGGATGCTTACTAAAAGTGATGCAGCTGTAGTTTTTGAAAAGGTTATTTTAAACGCGGTAGCGGATAAAGATGCTTCGGTACGTGAGGCTGGAATAAAAGCTTTGTCCTATCAAAATAAAAGCAAGGCCTTGCCGGTTTTGTTCAAGAGTTTAAGGTCGGCTACATTACCTGTGGAATATATTGCTATCGAGGAAACCTTGTTGAGGTTGGTCGATGCCAAGGATAGTCAATTATTGGCTGGTCAACTTGCCCATGTCAATGATGCGGGCAAGGAGGTATTGATTAATGTCTTGGCCGCCAGAAACGCAACGGATCAATTTAATACATTAACTGCAGTTGTAGAAACTGGAAGTGAAAACGTTATAGCAGGGGTATACAGGGCTTTGCCATCCATTTCAACAGAAAAGAATTTTTCAACCTTAATAAATCTTTTGGACAAGACAGAAAAGCCGGAAAACATAAAAAATGCCCAGATAGCCATACTTGGAATTCTGAATGAAAGTAATGGTAAATTTTCAGATGCTGTATTTAAAGAATATAAAGGAGCGGCGGATAAGTCTAAATTGTTGCCTGTATTGGCTTCTTTAAGTAGTCAAGAGGCATTGGAATTAGTTTCCCAAAGGCTTTCTACGGGTAATGAAAGCGAGAAAATGATTGCTTTGGACGCACTTGCAAGCTGGAAAAACAATGATGCTTTGCCGTATTTGTTTAAAACAGCCACTGCTAGCACTGATGGAGCTATAAGGAAGAATGCTTTTACTAATTATCTTGCCAAAGTGAGAAAATCGGATTATCCAGCAGATCAGAAGTTGCTTTTAGTGAGGAAATTGATGCCCGAAGCCAAAACCATCTCAGAAAAAAAGCAAGTGTTATCAGCAGCCCAAAGTATAAAAACTTTTCTTTCCTTAATTTTTGTATCGGAATATTTAGATGACCAAGAGTTGTTGACCAGCGCTTCCAATGCAGCTATTGCCATAGCCTTGCCAACTCCTGGTGTACAGGATGGCCTAAGCGGCGAAATGGTTAGGGATATAGTGTCTAGAAGTATCGATAATCTTACTGGCCCTGATAGTCAGTATATCAAAATTGATGTAAAGGAATTTTTGGATAAAATGTCCAATGAAAAAGGCTTTGTATCAATCTTTAATGGAAAGGACTTTACAGGATGGGAAGGATTGGTGCAAAACCCAATTGCCCGTTCCAAAATGTCCTCCAGAAAATTGGCAGAGGAACAGGCCAAAGCCAATGAGCAAATGATGAGGGATTGGTATATTGAAAATGGAGTGATCGGCTTTAAAGGGGAAGGATATAATAATATTTGTACGGTAAAGGACTATGGTGATTTTGAAATGATCGTGGATTGGAAGATTACCAATGGCGGTGACAGTGGTATTTATCTTAGAGGCACGCCCCAGGTACAAATTTGGGATATAGCTCGAGTGGATGCGGGTGCGCAAGTTGGTTCAGGTGGCTTGTACAACAACCAGAAACATGAAAGCAAACCGTTACAGGTGGCCGACAACCCTATAGATGAGTGGAATACCTTTAGAATTAAAATGGTAGGTGAGCGAGTTACCGTACATTTAAACGGAAGCTTGGTCACGGATAATGTAGTTTTAGAGAACTATTGGGACCGCAAACAGGCTATTTTTGCCAAAGAGGCCATAGAATTGCAGGCGCATGGAGAAGATTTGGGCTTTAGAAATATTTATTTAAGAGAGATTGGTTCTGGTGATGATCAATTAACAGAGGCTGAAAAGAATGAAGGATTTAAGTCTTTGTTGAACGGAAAAAATTTAGATCATTGGATCGGCAATAAAACCGACTATATCATGGAAAATAATGAGTTGCTGGTACGCCCAAAAAGAGGTGGACATGGTAACTTGTTTACGGCTGAAGAATATTCAGATTTCATTTTCAGATTTGATTTTAAGTTAACACCTGGAGCCAATAACGGTTTGGGCATTCATGCTCCCTTGGACGGGGATGCTGCCTATGATGGCAAGGAATTGCAGATTTTGGACGACACGGCTGAAATATATGCCAACCTAGAACCTTACCAATACCATGGTTCTGTATATGGAATAATTGCAGCCAAAAGAGGTGCTCTCAATCCAGTAGGGGAGTGGAATTCGCAAGAAGTGATTGTTAAGGGGAATCATATTAAAATAACCTTGAATGGTACCATTATAGTGGATGGAGATTGGAAAGAAGCTTCCAAGAATGGGACGGCTGACCATAAAGATCACCCTGGTTTAGAAAGAAATACTGGACATATTGGTTTCTTGGGACATGGTGCCGAACTTGCCTTTAGGAACATTAGAATTAAGGATTTGGGTAAGTAATTTGATTTTAATTAATACAAGCCGGGAGTTTTATAAAGCTTCCGGCTTTTTTGTGGCTATAATCCAAGGTAAAGGAATTTAAAATCAGCCTACTTCCAATAGTTATCGGGATTTTGGTTCGTTTTTTGGGCGATGCAAAAAATGAACAGAACACGAACTGTGAGATCCTATATTCCAATACAGCCTTAACTTTGGAGATGGACCCACTAAAAGCTCATTCGGAAACTAAAGTTGGGAGTAATGCCAAGGGAGACCCTTTCCACTGTTTCAATTTCGTTTTGATCGTTCAGCCGGTAATAGGTGTTCAAGATATTTTTTTTGTTCAATATATTCAATACTGATGCACCAACGGAAGATTTTATACCGGAACTAATTCTAAAGTTATAGATAATTGAAGCATCGGCCCTTAGGTAAGAGGGCAGTCTACTGCTGTTAGGCTCCTCGTAGTTGATTTTGTTGGGAAAAACATTTAGTATTATGGAATTGTTCCCCTCCTGCGGTTTGGTGTATGGTTTTCCTGTATGATAATTTGCGCCAAGGCCCATTCTAAAATTTTTATAGGTATAGGTTCCAGCAAAAGTTATAGTGTGTTTTATGTCTAGATTATTGGGGAATTTGTTAGGGGTTATATTCTCAAAAGTGTAATTGTTGGTATTATAAGCATAGCTAAACCAAGTGCTATAGGTGGCCGTTTTTTTGTTGATTAAAAATTCGATACCGGAAACATCATACTTTCCTATTTCGCCACTAAATTGATCCTGATTTTGAAATCCCTGTGTAGCGGTGCTTATGCCGTCCACCTTTTTGTAGAACCCTTCAATTCCAACATAAAGCGTGTTTTTGTCATAGTTAAGTCCTAAGGATATTTGTTTGCTTTTGGTTATGGGCAAGATGTCGTCATCGGATAGTATCCAACGCCTTTTTTCAATTCCCAGGAAATTCTGCTCCAAGTCAATTATTTGGTTGGTGGTCTGACTTTTGAACTCTCCCAATAATTCGGTCTTAAGACCATCGGCCAAGGTGTAATTGATGTTTAATCTAGGCTCAAGGATAATTTTCTCAAACGTTTTAAAGGTTTTGAGGTTTTTAATGTAGTTTAATCTAAGTCCTCCTCTGGCTATCAATTTTTTATTATTGGATTCATAATCCAACTCCGAAAAAAGGGAATGGGTAAGTATTACCCCTTTGATATTGCTTTTGTAAGGAGGTTGGCTAACTTGGGTATAATTGGTGATGCCTACTTCGTTCAATTGATAGCCATTGAGCCATTTAAGTCCTTTTCCCAATTTATAATTGGTATTTAGCTTTACGGCCTTTTCCAAAACCTGGTTACTTTGAAAAAGTTGTTGGGATTCCGAAGGAATATTTTGGGAGTCCAAGTTGTAGCTTGTGTAGTAAAGGTTTAGATGGGTACTCCATTTGGAATTCCATATACTTTCCAGGCTTCCCCCAAAGGAAAGGTTGGATTGGTCCAACAAACTTGTTGCCGTGCGATCCTCTGTTTTTTCGGTGTACTGAAGGTGATTGTTGGTGTTGATAAAGCTTATTCTTACTTTTTGATTTTCACTAATGTCATAAAGCAATTTGCCTGTAAAATCATAAAAGTAAAAATCCTCGTTCCGCACAATGTTTTCGTCGTCGGATGAGTTGTCATTGTCCTTAACTTCACTATCCTGAAAAACCTTATCAAAAAATCGATTGTAGGTTGGGGTGTTTATAAAATCTGTGGTAGAACGTCTTCCTGAAAATTGAACGGAAACTTTTTCTGAAAGGGGGAGATGTCCGTACACATCGCCGCTTAATAGATTAAATCCTGCTCCTCCAACGAAAGAATCGGTTAAATTGTTCCTAGTTCTAATATTTATAACACTGCTCACCCCATCTCCATATTGAACGCTTGTTCCATTTTTTATAATGTTTACCTTTTCTATCAAATTAGGGTTAAAAGCGGATATGAGGCCAAAAAAATGTCCGGAATGGTACATCTTTATCCCATCCCACAGTACCAAATTTTGGTCGTTTGTACCTCCTCTTACGTTTATATCGGATACGGTCTCATCAACACTCTTAATGCCTGGTAAAGCCTGTATGGTCTGAAGAACATCTGGTTCTATTAGACCAGGTAAAATTCCAAATTTGTCCGTATTTAATTCTATGCTGGCATCAGGTTCCTTGGTTATACCTGTGGTTAGGAACTGATAAACAACCACCTCTTCAAGTTGTTGGTAGTTGGGTGACATTAAGATGGTCTTGCAGGGATTGTTTCCTGTTAGTTCTTCCGCGGTTAAATATTTAGTTTTAAATCCAAGGTGTTTAATCGCGATATTGGCATTTCTGGGAACTTCTGTTAAATAGAACCGTCCTTCCAAATCTGTAATTTGGGAAACACTGTTGCCCAAAACTTCCACGGTGGCATTCATTATAGTGCTATTCTCAAAATTGTCAACTACATTGGCGCAGATATCCACGAAGTTAGGTTTGGATATGGCAAAATAACGATCATCCAATTTGGTGATTTCTAGTTGGGTCTCCTTGCGTAGTTCCTCTATTATTTCAGGTAATAAATTGGTATCCGGAACGGTTATCTGTAAGAGTTGTAAATCTTCATCTGCATAGGAGAATTTAATGTTAAATTCCCTTTCCAGTTCCTCTATATAGCCAATCAGGTTTGCTTTTTGAGCAAAGCTTTCCTGTGCTCTAGTGGTGAAAGAAACTAGACATATATACAGGCCAATAAGAAATACATATTGTTTATGGCGTTTCAGCATAGAATAGCACTTTATTCCCCTCTAATTTATACTTCATTTGAGAAGGAGTACTTATACTTTGCAACGCTAAATCTTTGTTGGTATTGCTAAAGGACCCAGTAAATAATTGATCGGTATCAATATTTTGGGTGGTGACCATTAAATTGAACTGTCTTTGGAATTCATCCAGGACATATTTCAATGGAATACTCTTGAAATTACTTTCGTTGCGTATCCAGGATGGTTCCTTAATATTTGGAATTTCCAAGGCCTGCACTTCACCATTGATGACTACCAAAGAATTTCCAGCAGGAAGTTTAACCTCTTTTTTGTTGTAGACAACACTTACCAAGCCTTCATAACAAGCAACTTCGAAATAGCCTTTTCTGTTTTCTACGTTGAACTGTGTGCCCAATACCGTAACGGTTCCATTGTCTGTAGTCACCGTAAAACGTTTGCCTTTGGCAACTTTAAAAAAAGCTTCCCCGTTCAGTGCTATATTTCGTTTGTTATCCCAATTCTTTTTACTGTAAGAAATTTGCGAATCCGCATTTAATTGAACTTCCGATGCATCGGGAAGCACTATTTCTGCCCTTTCTGCATATTGGGTGCTAACTTCTTCGTTTAAGGTACCATAATATAAAAAGGTGGCCGTAAAAATCAAGGCTATGGCTGCAGCAACGCTCAAATACTTCTTAAAAGGATTTAGTTTAACTACTTTACTCTCTTTGGAAGTCTTTTGCTTGTTAAGGTCTTCCCACGCTTTTGCCATGTCAAAATCCGGGCCAACCAAATTATCGGTGGCCTTACGTAGTTTTTCATACGAGGCGTACTCCTTGGACTCTTTAAATTTAACGACCTCCTCTTCAGAAAGTTCGTTGTTGAGCCATTTTGCCAAATAATTTTCTTGCATGGTTTCTAGCTTTATATAAGTATAACAATCAAAAATTAAAATACCCTACTTTTAAAATAACAATTATTATTGGTAATGAGAAATTAGCATTGAGTATTACTTATTGGGACCGCAGGATAAAATGAAAATTTTATAACCCTTAAAAGCATAAAACAATCCAAATAGTTCGTTTACTCATTAATTAGTTCTCATTTCTCTCCTTTATATGCCTTCAATTTGATCTCTAAGCGTTTTTAAGGCCAAGTGCATCCTTTTTTCAATAGCTTTTACACTTACCCCTTCCAAATCGGCGATTTCAGCATATTTCTTTCCGTCGATCCTATTTAGTAAAAATGTTGTGCGCTGGTTTTCAGGCAAGGCCTGAAGCACCCGCTCCAATTTTTCTTTATACTCCTGTTCCTCCATTATAAAGTCAGGGGATTCATGCACTACGGCATTGGTATCCGGCGCATATTTTAATCTAACCTTTTCGGCCTTTATAACATTGAGATATAAATTGTTGGCAATGGTATATACATAGGACTTTGCCTTTTCCGGAGCGACCTTGGAACAGTTCTCCCATAATTTTATAAAGGCCTCCTGAACAACGTCATACGCTTTCTCTTCGTTGCCGAACTTATAATATATGTAATTAAAAACCGTTTTGGAATGGGTGCTGAAGATGGAAGCGTAAACTTCATCCTCACATACATGTTCTTCTTTGATAGCTTTCAATCCTTCTTGTTTTTTATTTTTTCAAAGATATTTTAAAAAAAACGAAATATTGGGTAGGGTATTTTAAAAGTGAGTTGTTTTAGATATATACGAACAAATAAAAACCAAATCGTTATGAAAAAGTTTATGTCTTATTTAATGTATGGGAGCCTACTTCTAGTGGCATTAAATTTCACCTCTTGTCAAGAGGAGTTTGAAGAATTGCCTGGAGAAGATAGCCAGGAAGCCATAATGGCAAGTTCCAGTACTGGACAACTTATACAAAGAACCTCTTCCAAAGATGGTTCCTATGATAATATAGTGGATGGTGCCAGTTGTTTTGCAATCAACTTTCCCTATATAGTAAATGTTAATGGCCTGGAAGTTGAAATAGATGCCATTGAGGATTTAAAGTTGATAAAGCAACTTTTTAATGAAGTGGAGATTGATGATGATATTGTGAATATTGTATTTCCTATAAATATAACCTTATCGGATTACACTGAAATTAAGATAAATAACAGGGAGGAATTGCGTGAAAGAGCCAAGGAGTGCATTGAAGGTGGGGATGACGACGATATTGAGTGTATAGATTTTGTGTATCCAATTGTGGTTTATTCCTTTGATATTAATCTTCAACAAACAGGGAATGTAACTGTAGAAAACGATATGCAACTAAGACGCTATTTTGCGGAGCGTGGTGATGATGACCTACTTAGTTTTGATTTTCCTATTACATTGGAATTATATGATGACACTAAAATTAGTGTGAACAATAATGCTGAGTTGGCCCATGCCATTGAAACTGCAAAAAGTGAATGTGATGAGGATGATGATAATGATTTTCATGATAATGACTTTACGCAAGAGCGTTTGGAAGAATATCTTGTTGCCTGTCCTTGGTTGGTGCGGGAAGTGTTCAGAGCCAATTTGGACAACAGCGATCAATACTTTGATTATGTAATGAACTTTACTGATGATGGTAAGGTAGTTATGAGAGATAGGATAGGTAATAGCCTTACCGGTACTTGGAGCACCAGGATTGGTGACAACAGAGTTTTGTTGAAACTTGAATTTGAAGCTTTGGCCGATTTCAGTTTGGAATGGTTTGTATATGACTTGGACTATGGTAAGATAAAGTTATATGCAGGTGAAGGGGAGAAAATAATAATGAAAAAGGCATGTGATATTGTGGACAATACGCCTGATACCTTAAGGGAAATATTAAAGGAATGTAGCTGGGTCATTAAAAAGGTGAAGCTTAATAACGAAGAGGTAGATAGACTTTTAGGATATGAATTTAATTTTCATGCCGAAGGAGTGGTTACTTTAAGCAACGAGTCCAATATTTCTGAAGGGCAATGGGCTATTACTACCAATGCACAAGGACGTTTGGTGATGGCAATTACAATGGGTGACGAGCCTGGTGTGAGTTTTGAGTGGTTGTTATCCGACCTTAGGGACAAACGCCTGAAGTTTAGTATAGAAGATGAAAATTATGAACTTATCCTGGAAAGGGTTTGTGATAACAATGCCAACGACGGAGATGTTCCGGAGATAAGGAATATTCTGATGGGTGGAGAATGGTTAGTGGCCAAGTATATGGTTGGTGACAATGATGAAACTCAGAATTTCGCGGCATTTACCTTTGCATTTCAGGCAGAACTTGCCGTTAATGTTACCACAGGAGAAACTGGACCTACCTACCCAGGACTATGGAGAATAATTAGGGATAGCGAAGGAGAATTGAAATGTTATCTTAATTTTGGCTTGGCAACTGCTATGCAGGTTTTAATGGACGATTGGAAAATTGTTTCTGTCTCCAGTAGCCGAATTGAGCTGAAAAATATTAGCGGAGATAACACCACGGAAATCCTGGTCTTCGAAAAGAAATAAAAATTTTGCCCCAATTTTTGGAAAAGGGTGGCTTCTTTAAGAAGCTGCCCTTTTTTTTGCGTTTATATTTTTCACCTCGGGCTTCAGACTTACGGCAGTTATTCTTAAATTTGCGCTTTCTTGATAATACAGTAAGACTATGTTCGATAATTTAAGTGAAAAGTTAGATAAGGCGTTACATGTTCTAAAAGGACATGGGCAAATTACGGAGATTAATGTTGCGGAAACCTTAAAGGAAGTGCGAAGAGCACTTTTGGATGCGGATGTCAACTTTAAAATAGCAAAGGAGTTTACCAACAAGGTCAAGGAAAAGGCATTGGGGCAGGACGTATTAACCTCCCTTCAGCCGGGCCAATTAATGGTGAAATTGGTAAAGGACGAACTTACGGAGCTAATGGGCGGTGATGCTGAAGGCATCAATCTGTCTGGAACACCTTCCATTATCCTAATGTCCGGTTTGCAAGGTTCCGGTAAAACTACCTTTTCTGGGAAATTGGCCAATTTTCTTCAAACTAAAAAGAATAAGAAACCTTTGTTGGTAGCCTGTGATGTTTACCGACCAGCGGCCATAGACCAACTTCATGTTGTTGGTGAGCAGATTGGGGTAGAGGTTTTTTCCGATAAAGGCAACAATGATCCTGTGGCCATATCCAAGGCAGGTATAGCCCACGCAAAGGCCAATGGTTTTAATGTTGTTATTATAGATACAGCGGGTCGTTTGGCCGTGGATGAGCAAATGATGACTGAAATTGCCAACATTCATAAAGCCATTCAACCTCAGGAGACGTTATTTGTGGTCGACTCCATGACTGGTCAGGACGCAGTTAATACGGCAAAATCGTTTAACGATGTACTTAACTTTGATGGTGTTGTACTAACAAAATTGGATGGGGATACCCGTGGTGGAGCTGCAATTTCCATTAAGTCGGTTGTTAACAAGCCCATTAAATTTATTGGTACCGGAGAAAAGATGGACGCTATAGATGTCTTCTATCCTTCCCGTATGGCGGAGAGGATCCTAGGAATGGGAGATGTGGTGTCATTGGTGGAAAGGGCCCAAGAGCAGTTTGATGAAGAGGAAGCAAGGAAAATTCAAAAGAAAATAGCCAAGAACAAATTTGGTTTCGATGATTTTTTAAGTCAGATCCAGCAGATAAAAAAGATGGGTAGTCTTAAAGATCTTATGGGTATGATCCCGGGTGCGGGTAAGGCTTTGAAGGGATTGGATATAGATGATGATGCCTTTAAACATATAGAGGCCATTATACATTCCATGACACCTGATGAACGTTCTACGCCAGCGAAATTAAATGCAAGTCGGAAAAAGAGAATAGCCGCGGGTAGCGGTACCAGCATTCAGGAGATAAATCAATTGTTGAAGCAGTTTGACCAAATGAGCAAGATGATGAAAATGATGCAAGGTGGCGGAGGTAAAAAAATGATGCAAATGATGGGTGCTATGAAGGGGATGAAGTAGTATTGTTCTTATTTGGTTGGCAGTTTGCAGTTACAGTTGGCAGTTGATTTAAGAAGCTGGATTACAAATTACAGGGCATGGGGTATAAAAAATTGTTGGCCTATCAAAAAGGATTTCAATTGGCAATGGATATTTTTGAAGTGTCAAAATCCTTTCCTAAAGAAGAAACCTATGCTTTGACAGACCAAATTAGAAGATCTTCCCGTTCTGTTTGTGCCAATATTTCGGAGGCATATAGAAAAAGGAGATATGAAAAGCATTTTATCAGCAAGTTGACAGATGCCGATAGTGAAAATTCGGAAACTCAGGTTTGGTTGGAATTTGCCGAATCTTGTCAATATATATCAGCGGAAGACAAACGAGACCTAATCGATGAAAGTTTGGAAATAGGAAGATTATTACAATATATGATTAACAATCCGGGCAAGTTTGGTGTGTAAGGGACTGCCAACTGCCACTGGGAACTGAATACTAAGAAATGGAATTACTAGACGGTAAAAAAGTATCGAATCAAATTAAGGAAGAAATAGCCGCTGAGGTGGCTAAAATGAGGGAGCGTGGTGAAAAGGTGCCACATTTGGCAGCGGTAATCGTAGGGAACGATGGTGCCAGTCTTACCTATGTAGGCAGCAAGGTAAGGTCCTGCGAGAAAGTAGGGTTCGAATCCACCTTGGTGCAGCTGCCCAGCACAACCTCCGAACAGGAGTTGTTGAACAAGATCCAAGAACTTAACCAGAATGAAGATATAGACGGATTTATAGTTCAACTTCCTTTGCCGGAGCAGATCAATACCCAACGCGTCTTGTTGGCAGTTGACCCGGATAAGGATGTAGACGGATTTCATCCTACCAATTTTGGAAAGATGGCCTTGGATATGAGTACTTTTATTCCGGCAACGCCTTTTGGAATTTTGGAACTCTTGGAAAGATATAAGGTAGAGACTAAGGGAAAGCATACCGTAGTTATTGGTCGAAGCCATATTGTGGGTAGGCCTATGAGTATTCTTATGGGAAGAAAAGGCTGGCCAGGTAACTCCACAGTGACCTTGACGCATAGCCATACCAAGAACATTACACAGATAATTTCACAGGCAGATATTGTTATTTCTGCATTGGGAGTTCCTAATTTTTTAAAAGCTGAAATGGTTAAGGACGATGCCGTGGTTATAGATGTGGGTATTACGCGCGTACCGGATGAGACCAAGGCACGGGGATATTATATCACCGGCGATGTTGATTTTGAAAATGTGAGCAAGAAGGCTTCTTTTATTACGCCGGTTCCAGGTGGTGTGGGGCCAATGACCATTGCCATGTTATTGAAAAACACCTTGTTGGCAAGGGAAAGGCATAGAAGCTTAAAATAATACCAGAAGACCGCAAAGCCTTTATTTTGCGGTTTTTTTTGTTTATTTTAATACGTGCGCAAGTAGATATCCAAAGGAGAATTCGGATGCTTTTAATTATAGTTGCCATAGAGTGCATTTGTATCTTCAATAGTAACTTCCTTTGGCTATTAATAAAAAACCGTATATTTCCATAATGCTAGAAGCCCATATGCAGAATACCAAAAACCTTAGCCTTGAACCTTTTTTTAACCTTTCCATGGACCTGCTATGTATAGCTGGATTTGATGGTTATTTTAAAAAAGTAAACCCAGCTTTGATACAACTATTGGGGTATTCGGAGGAGGAGTTGTTTTCTAGAAAGATCCGGGAGTTTATTTATGAGGAAGATAGGGACCTTACGGCCCGCTATAGGGATAATTTAAAAAATAACGTGCCCTTGGTCAATTATGAAAACAGGTACGTTACTAAATCGGGAGATATAATTTGGTTGCATTGGACTTCAATTCCTTTGGAGGATGAAAATTTGGTATATGCTATTGCCAAAAATATTACCCATAAAAAGAGTTTGGAAAAAGAGCGGATAGAACATCTTATAAGCCTTGTTGATAAAAACCAAGAATTAAAACAACTCAATTACACCACCTCACATGATTTAAGGTCACCGGTAAACAATTTATTGTCCATCTTTGGATTTTTGGATGTCGATAAAATTGAGGATCCTGAAATTTTGGAAACCTTGGATTATATGAGGAGGGCCACTGAGGGTCTCAATAAATCGCTTAACAAATATGTTGATCTATTGAGCAAGAAAGATGCCTCGGAGTTGGAATTGGAGGAAGTGGATTTTACGAGGGCACTCCAACATGTTAAACTCTCCATCAGTTCCTTATTGAACAATGCCAATGTAACCTTTAATGTTGATTTCTCAGGCTTGAGCGGTGTACAGCACAATGTAAATTATATGGAAAGTATTTTCCTAAATCTGCTGACCAATTCCATAAAATATGCCAGGCCGGATGTTCCGCCGGTTATATCTATAACATCGCGTATTTCTGAAGGCAGTAAGCAGTTGGTTTATACCGACAATGGTCTTGGGTTTGACATGGAGAAATTTGGAGATAAAATCTTTGGTCTTAATCAAAAGTTTCATCATAATGGCGATAGTAAAGGAGTTGGACTCTATCTGGTATATAATCATATTAATAGCCTAGGAGGTACCATTGCCGTAGAAAGCGAAGTTAATAATGGAGTTACCTTTACCATTACCTTTAAATAAATTGAATTGCCACCTACATCTGGCTTTTAAATAGAATCTGAAGGAAAAAATAGATAAATATAAAGGTCGATTTAGTGGTTGTTATCCTCCAAATCGACCTTTTTTCTGCCCTACTCTGTCGGTTCAAGAATTACTTGAGTACTGTCGGTTGGAGTTAGGACATCAATTTTTTCGTCATCTTCGTCATTGGTACAACTGCTTAAGGCAATGATGCAAAAGAGGACTTTTGCCAAGTAGATTATTTTTTTCATGAGTTCAGAGTTTAGTGGATATATCCAAATTCAATATGTTTTATAACGTTTTAATTTCACTTTTGTTTTATGTCTATTGTATGATTTTTTGGAACTGGAATAACATCAATAGGACCTAGAGGTAACTTGGATTTATAAATCGAAGTGGTTTATAGCTATTATTAATTTTTAATTGATTAATTTTTGAGTAATTAAAGTGGCAAAATTGCATGAAAAAATTCCTTAGATACGCTTTGGCCATTGTGCTATTCCTTTATTTTGTGACAACTCTTGTCGTATCACCTATTTTGGACAGGCAGATGAACCTAGTGGAATATAACGACCCTAGGGAACTTGGGACCCAGGCAAAGAATTTGTATAATTCCCTTCATTTTATTGCTGATTTGCACTGTGATGCCCTTCTTTGGGATCGTGACCTGACCAAACGCGTGGATTATGCCCATTTGGATTTTCCGAGAATGCAGGAAGCTAAAATGAGTTTACAGGCATTTACCATTGTTACCAAATCTCCCAAAGGGCAGAATTTCAACCACAATAGCGCAAATGCTTTCGATAAGATTACAATGTTGAATTTTGTGCAAGGTCGGTTTCCTGACAAATGGTTTAGTTTGTACAAGCGAGCTGTATACCAGGCAAGGGCCTTACAGGAATACCCAAAGAAGTTCCACGGTAAGTTTATATTGGTAAAATCGCGCCAAGATTTAATGCAACTAATAGATTTAAAGAAAGAAGATCCTAAGGTAATTGGTGGTTTTTTGGGAATTGAAGGAGCGCATTGTCTGGAAGGTAAATTGGAAAATCTGCAAAACCTTTATTACGAAGGGGTCAGGATGATGGCTCCTACCCATTTTTTTGACAATGAACTTGGTGGGTCTGCTCATGGTATGTCTGGAGAGGGTCTTACCGATTTTGGTAGGGATGTAATTAATAAGATGAATCAATTGGGAGTAATCATAGATGTGGCACATGTGTCCCCAAAAATGATCGATGATATTTTGGATCTATCCACAAAACCTGTGTTGGTGTCACACACAGGAGTAAAGGGTACCAAGGACAGTCCCCGCAATATATCGGACCATCATATTAAGAGAATTGCTGCCTCGGGGGGACTTATAGGTATAGGCTTTTTTAGGGGAGCCATAAAAGGGGAAATTAAACATATTGCAGAAGCCATGAAATATGTCCGGGATTTGGTGGGTGTTGATCATGTGGCCCTAGGTTCCGACTTTGATGGTGCGGCCACCACGCCAATAGATGTTACCGGCCTGCCTTTTTTGGTTCAGGAATTAATGACCCAGGGATTTTCGGAAAATGAGATAAGAGCCATTATGGGCGAGAATGTTAAGCGATTTTTAATGGAACAATTGCCCTAGAATCGAGGTAATTTTGTTTAAATCCACCATAAAAGATGCAATTTTGGCCGCTACAACTTTGTCTTTTGAATCTTTTATATATCTTCGATAATTGGGAAAATTATAAATAATATGCACTATGATACACCCTACCTCAAGGGAGTGCAAAAAAATAAATTAAGAAATGATAATAGAGCCTAGAACACGCGGATTCATATGTCTGACCTCACATCCTAAAGGGTGCGAACAAAATATTATTGATCAAATTGGATATGTTAAGTCCAAAGGGACCATAGATGGAGCAAAAAAAGTTTTGGTAATAGGTGCTTCCACAGGATTTGGTTTGGCCTCAAGGATTACAAGTGCATTTGGTTCCGGGGCTTCCACCATAGGAGTGTTTTTTGAAAAACCACCGGCAGAAGGACGGCCTGCTTCACCAGGATGGTACAACAGTGCAGCCTTTGAAAAAGAAGCGAGTAAGGAAGGATTGTACGCAAAAAGTATTAACGGGGACGCATTTTCAAATGAAATTAAAAAACAAACCTTAGATCTGATCAAAGCCGATTTGGGTCAGGTAGATATGGTAATCTATAGTTTGGCTTCCCCGGTAAGGACACACCCTGATACAGGAGTAAAATATAAATCGGTCCTAAAACCAATCGGTGGTAAGTTCCAAAATAAAACGGTCGACTTTCATACAGGAGTGGTGTCAGAGGTGTCCATAGAACCTGCTCAAGGGGATGATATAGAGAATACAATAGCAGTAATGGGAGGTGAAGATTGGAAAATGTGGATCGATGCCTTAAGAAAGGAAGGATTGCTTTCCGAAGGATTTACAACGATAGCCTATTCGTATATTGGGCCATCGCTTACTGAAGCGGTGTATAGAAAAGGAACCATTGGTCGTGCCAAGGACCATTTGGAATCTACAGCTTTTGCAATAACTGACAGTTTAAAACCATTAAATGGTAAAGCTTATGTATCTGTTAATAAGGCATTGGTTACCCAAGCTAGTTCTGCCATTCCGGTTATTCCATTATATATATCCCTATTGTATAAGGTAATGAAGGAGGAGGGAATACATGAAGGATGTATAGAACAGATTCAACGCTTGTTCCAAGAACGTTTATATGTGAACGATATGCCTGTTGATGGTCAAGGGAGAATACGTATAGATGATTGGGAAATGCGGGATGATGTACAGGCTAGGGTGGCTGAACTATGGAAGGAGGCCACCACGGAGACCTTACCAAAAATCGGAGATCTTAAAGGTTATGAAAAAGATTTCTTCAATTTGTTCGGGTTTATGGTAGACGGAGTGGATTATGATGCGGACGTGAACGAAATGGTCGAAATTCCAGGGCTTCAATAAATCGGAAGCACTCAAAATCACTTCCATTTATTTCTTAAGTTTTAAATAGAACCATTATAAAATGAAAAATCACATACTATTGCTATGGGCACTCATTTGTGCATTGCCGGTTGCGGGTCAAAGTGGAAAGGTATTCGACGAGCTTGCCATGAAGAGTGAAATCCTTAAAAGTGATAGAAAATTTGCAGTGTATCTACCTCCGGACTATGAAACTTCCAATAGGAGCTACCCAGTGCTCTATTTGCTTCATGGTGCTGGTGATGATCAAACGGGTTGGGTACAATTTGGAGAAGTATTGCGTATTGCCGACAATGCCATTAAGGAGGGGAAGGCTACCCCTATGGTCATAATAATGCCGGATGCCAATACCGGAACTAGGGGATATTTCAATTCCATTAAAGGGGATTGGCGTTATGAAGATTTCTTTTTTGAGGAGTTGATGCCTTATGTGGAAAAAAAGTATCGCATTAAGGGCGAAAAAAAATATAGGGCAATTGCCGGCCTTTCAATGGGGGGCGGTGGATCGTTCATGTATGCCTTGCACCATCCCGAATTGTTTTCATCTGCCTGTCCGTTGAGTGCCTACATCGGTGCATTGAGTTTGGATGATTTTAAGCAAAGATTAAAAAGTAATAATGAGAATTATGAAGATAGCGTGGTTAGTGCTTATTATGAAAAACACAATGCGCTGTCCTTAATTCGGACTTCATCTGTTGAAGCAATGAAATCCGTTAGATGGTTTATAGATTGTGGTGATGACGATTTTCTTTATGAAGGAAATAGTTTGGTGCATATAGCACTGAAGAAGAGAGATGTTCCGCATGAATTTAGGGTAAGGGAAGGTCGCCATAGTTGGACCTACTGGAGAGAATCCCTGCCCGTTGTTCTGGAGTTTGTCTCCGATGCCTTTCATCAATATTGACCGATAATAAATGAACAGGGTTTCTGGAAGAAAGAAAGTAAAGAATAAGTATGATCAAAAGAACATTTGGTAGGACCCAATGGGACGTAAGTGAAATAGGATATGGAATGTGGGGCATGGGCGGCTGGTCGGAGTCCGATGACCTGTTGTATGCCAAATCTTTGGATCTGGCCGTGGAAAACGGTGTTAATTTTTTTGATACCGCCTGGGCTTATGGCCATGGACATAGTGAAAAATTACTTGGCGAATTGTTGGGTAGGCATCCCAATAAAAAATTATATACAGCCAGTAAGATTCCTGCGCAAAATTTTAAATGGCCAGCGAAGTCGGAATATAGTTTGGAGGAGTCCTATCCTACTTCCCATATTCTGGAATATACAGAAAAGACGCTTAGGAATTTGGGTACTGAACAAATTGATCTCATGCAATTCCACACTTGGGACGATAGCTGGTCCGATCGGGAAGAATGGCAAAGGGCGGTGGAAGATTTAAAAACGTCAGGAAAGGTTGCTGCCATGGGTATCAGTGTAAACCGTTGGGAACCCGAAAATGGTATTAAGGCCCTTAAAACCGATAAGTTTGACGCAGTGCAAGTGATTTACAATATTTTTGATCAAGCCCCGGAAGATGTTCTTTTTCCGCTATGTGAGGCTTTGGATATTGCCGTCATTGCACGGGTTCCTTTTGATGAAGGTACCCTGACAGGAAATATTACCAAGGAGACCATTTTCCCTGAAGGGGATTGGAGAGGGACTTATTTTGTTCCCGAAAATTTAATTCAGAGTGCGGAAAAGGCAGATTTATTGAGGCCTATTGTTCCTATGGGAATGACAATGGCCGAAATGGCATTGCGCTTTATTGCAATGAACAAAACGGTAAGTACCATTATTCCAGGAATGCGAAAGGAAAAAAACGTTCTTATGAATACGGCATTGAGTGATGGGAAAGGCTTGTCCAAAGAGTTGTATCAAGAATTGAAGGGCCATAGATGGGATAGGAAACCCACTTCATGGTCCCAGTAATAAAAGAATAAAAATATGACAAGCAGAAAAGATTTTTTAGTTCAGTCGGGAATGTTAATAGCTGGTGTGGTGTTGTTGCCATCGTTTTCTTTGCCGGTAAAGAATCCCAAGAAAAACTTAGGGGTACAATTGTACACCTTTCGAAAAGAAATGGCCGAAGATGCTCCTGGAACTTTAAAGAAAATAGCGGCATTGGGAATTAAGCAAATTGAATCCGCTAGAAGCACAAAAGGACTTTATTACGGGCTTAAGCCTAAAGAAATGAAAGACATTTGCAGTGATCTTGGTATGACACTTAGGAGTGGTCATGTTGCCTTGGATGAACATTGGCAGAATACCATGGATCAAGCTGCTGAGTCCGGTCAGGAATATTTAATTTGCTCTTCCATGCCCACTGAGGGGCAAACAGTGGATAATTACAAGTCGGTTGCTGAGGCCTTTAATATGGCCGGGGAAGAATGTAAGGCTAGAAATATAAAATTTGGGTACCACAACCACGAATATGAATTTGAATCCGAAAATGGGGAGGTATTCTACGATATTTTATTGAACAATACGCAACCAGACCTAGTACATATGGAACTTGATCTAGGATGGGTGGTCGTGGCCGGAAAAGATCCTTTGGATTATTTTAAGCGTTATAATGGCAGGTTTCCTTTATGGCATTTGAAGGATATGGACATGGTAAAAAAGGAAAGCACGGAGTTTGGAAAAGGAGGATTGGATATTGCCCAAATGCTTGAGCATAAAGAGGAATCTGGATTAAAATATGTTTTTATTGAGCAGGAGGAGTATGCCAGTACTCCATTTGAGAGTATGGAGCACAATATGAAGTTTATGAAAAATCTGTAGATTTTTAGATCGGACTCGGTTGGATGAATATGGGGATATATGGTCCTGGACTATTGAAAGGTTATTTGGCAAATAATTGTCCCATATCTTTAAAGGCCTTGAATTCCAGCGCATTTCCGGCAGGATCCAAAAAAAACATGGTCGCCTGTTCGCCAACCTCTCCCTTAAAACGGATATAGGGCTCTATAACAAAGTTGACCCCTTTGGCAATAAGTTCTTCAGAAAAGGATTTAAAGGTGTCCCATGGCAGCACTACTCCGTAATGGGGTACGGGTACATCCTTGCCATCTACAGGATTAACGTGCAATTCTTCGTCTTTGGCTTTAGGTTTGTAATGAATCACCAATTGGTGGCCAAATAGATTAAAATCTACCCAATGGTCACTGCTTCTTCCTTCTTCGCAATTTAATATCTCCCCATAAAAGGTGCGGCATTCGGCCAAATTATGTACCGGTATGGCAATATGGAAGGGTGTTAATTCTGACATAGATCTATGTGTTATATTTTCTGCATTAGGGCCAAGTCCCAACACCTAAATCTAATCATTTTTAAAGAAGTAAATGTCCCTGAATCTGGAAATGGTCCAAAATTTTAAGCCTTTAAAAAATCTACTATCTGTAGGTTGAGGTCCTCTTGGTGCAGGGAATGGCCAAGCCCCTGGGTTTTTATGAGTCTACTGTTTTTCCAGTTTTTGTGTAGTCTTTCCGAGGCACTAAAGGGAGTTATGGTATCCCATTCATCATGTATGATCAGCCCTTTTTGGGTGATAGACCTGGCGAAGGTGGGGGTGGAAATATCCTTGATGCGAAAATTGTGATGCTCGTAAAGATGTTGATCCAAACCCTGTAAAACCTTGTTGTTAAATTTTAGCAGATTCTGATAATGCCCCATTAGTTCGGACAGTTCTGCCGGTGCCCCTAGGGTCACTATTTTTTCGATGGAAGTATTTGGATTTTGATACTGATTGTGGAGTGTTGCCAATCCGCCCATAGAATGCCCAATTATATATTTTGGATGGTACATGTCTATAAGGTGGCGGGCACTTTCGGCATAGGTAACCACATTCAAATTTTTTCCTTCGGAATACCCGTGGCCTGGAGCATCAAAGGCAATAATATTAAATTCCCTTTCCTGTAATTTCTCGATGAGATTCCGCCACCTATAGGCATTGCTTTCCCAACCGTGCAGTAATAGGACGGTTTCCTGGGATCCAGACCATTGATAGGTCTGTAGACGGGTGTTGTTTGCCAATATCTTTTTTCCCAGGAACTGTTGTAGGTATTCCTCTTGGTCAGGCAGGACCCTTCCTTTTCTCGGGTTACTAAATAGTTTGAACGCCTTTTGGCCCACTTCCTTTTCGGAGAATAGGGCTATGGAATTAAAATAGGCTCCATAGGATAACGCTAGAATATGGTATAATAATTTTTGCATAGGATAGTTCTAGCTAGTCCCAGCCCACCATCATGTATTTTATTTTGGCATTGTCAGGAATCTGAACAGCTTCAATATTGGCGCTGGCTCCATATTGTAAATTGCTCGGAAGTTCTGTCTTAGCAATAGTAAAATAGGCATCGGTGTCCTTAAGGAATATGACCACATTGTTAAGGGCGGAAGTAATTTTTTTGATGGTGTGCTTGTCCTCAATATCTTTAAAGGTACTATTGAGACCAACTCCTTTTTCGGTAACATATCTAGGGTCATAAATACGGATAATACCAATTCTTGGAATACTATCTGTATTTGGGTTAAGAGTAAGCAATTGTTTGCCCCCTTTTTCATAGATATTAATTTTTTTAACAGCTGCGCCGATTCTGGTCAAAGTGCTATCCCTTGTTATGGAATCAGCAGCAAATATGGTTTCAATTTCCTCAATGGTGTTGGATTTTTGCAGTTTGCCCACTTGGTCTTTGGCAACTACAAAATCTGAATTGGTGTTACATTGAATAAATAGTAGTGACGTTAATGCCACGGTAAAAATCGATTTTTTTATCATTGTGTTGTAGAAAGGAATACTGCGTTAGTTAATTTGTTGTCTTTTTTAAAGCGTTTTAGGGAATGGATCAGCGCATCATCTTTTTTAGCACCCCTAAAACTCCCCTTATAAAAGTAGCACTGGTCAATACTTTTATCACTGGATTTTGACGCGTGCTAGTTCGTCTGGTCGTTGATCGGGTTGACCTGCCACTGTTATTGCTTTTTTCTTCTTCGGCCAGTTTTTCTGCCCTTTCAATCTTTGCGTTAAGTAGCTCATAGGCACTTTCACGGTCTATGGTTTCGTTGTATTTCCGAACCAATTTTGAGCTGTCAATTACCTCTTTAAGCTCACTATCGGTAAGAATATCCATACGACTCATTGGGGCCCTAAGCATAGTGGCCGCCAAAGGCGTTGGTCTACCTTTTTCATCAAGGGCAGAGATTAAGGCTTCACCGATTCCTAGGGAGGTTAGTACTTCCTTGGTGTCATAAAATTCCGAAATGGGATAATTTTCCGCGGTAAGCTTTATGGCTTTTCTATCTTTTGCCGTAAATGCCCGTAAGGCATGTTGCACCTTTAATCCTAATTGGGATAGAACGGCATCAGGAACATCTGTAGGGTTTTGAGTCACAAAATACACCCCGATACCTTTGGATCGTATTAATTTTACGATGTTCTCTATTTGATTTAGAAGTGCTTTTGAAGCCTCGTTAAAAATGAGGTGTGCCTCATCTATAAAAAGGACCAATTCTGGTCTCCCGGTATCACCTTGTTCAGGAAAAGTATCGTAAATTTCTGCCAATAGGCTCAGCATGAAAGTGGAAAACAATTTAGGTCTGTCCTGAATATCCGTTAAGCGAAGAATATTGATATATCCCCTGCCATTTTCATCAATTCGGGTAAGGTCCTCTACATCAAAAGATTTTTCTCCAAAGAACAGATCGGCACCTTGCTGTTCAAGTTCTATTATTTTTCTTAGAATAGTTCCCGTAGAACTGGTAGAGATTCGGCCATAGGAATCGGAGAATTCCTTTTTGCCCTCTTCTGTAGCATATTGCAGTACCTTTTTAAAATCTTTTAGGTCCAGCAGCGGAAGCTTATTGTCATCACAATATTTAAAAACAACCGCAACTATACCCTCTTGGGTTACGGAAAGGTCTAGGATACGACTTAACAGGACCGGGCCAAATTCTGATACAGTGGCACGTAATTTTACACCATTCTGTTCGGAAAGTGAAAGTATTTCTACCGGAAAAGCTGTAGCCGTAAACGGCAGTCCAATTTTGGTGTGACGTTCATCAATTTTTGCGTGCCCAGGACTGGGTTGTGCCAGACCACTTAAATCCCCTTTAAGGTCCATCAACAATACTGGAATACCTTTGTCCGATAAGTTTTCGGCTATCACTTGCAGGGTTTTGGTCTTGCCGGTACCGGTTGCCCCTGCAATGAGACCATGTCTGTTAAGGGTTTTTAATGGGATTTTTACGTGTGCATTGGTTATGGTCTCCCCATTCAGCATAGCCGCTCCCATTGTAATAAAGTCCCCTTTTGTGGTATATCCTTCCTCTATATGTGCAAAGAATTTGTCTTTGATGTCCATTGAGCTAATTTTTGATAAAAATAGGCTAATTTTAGTCAAAAGAAAAGTTGTTGATTTTGAAGTTATCCATATAGCTTAATAAAGACTGTGGGTTTGGAAACTATTGTAACTACATTGTTCTTTTTCCACGAAAATTTCCTTGTCGTAAATTCTATGGGGCTAATTTGATATTTTATTGAATTTGGTATATTATTCCTATTTTAAGTGTATTTTCAATTACCTGGATTAAATTAAAACAGAATGACCAAAGTTTTTATAAGAATCTGTATTTTTTTTATCGTCTTATGTCTTTTTATTCCTTATTCCTGGTCCCAAAAAGCTGTTCCCAAGTTAAATTTCGTCAATATAAAGGAAGGGATATCCAAAGTCGGGGTTTATTCCATTTTACAGGACGATTATGGTTTTATATGGATAGGGACCAACGGATCTGGCCTGTATCGCTATGACGGAATAGATTACAAATCTTACAAGCATATAATTAATGACCCTACTTCAATCAGCAGTAGCCAAGTTAATTGTTCCTATTTAGACAGTAGGAATAGATTATGGGTAGGCACGGAAGTTGGACTAAACCTATACGATAACGAAAAGGATCAGTTTAAGAGAATTCCTTTGGTATCTGCCAATGAGCAGAACGGCCTTATAATGCCAATAAGTGCCCTAAAAGAGGATAATGATGGCAATCTACTTATTGGGTCTTTCCGATATGGAATGTTCAAAATGAATCTCGATAGTTTTGAGGTGGAAAAAGTAACCGTCAACGAAGCGGATGATTCAGACCTCTTGGTCGTAAGGGCTATTCAGACGAATTCCAGTGGGAAAGTTTATGCTGGGACCAATATGGGCCTATATGTAATGGACGATAAAACAGGGGTTCTTAAACGTTTTAGTCTTTGGAACAAAGGGGAGTTGAATTCAATTGAGGTCTCAATAAGATCTTTACTTATTGATGATGCCAATAATATTTGGGTAGGGACTTTCGACGATGGTTTATATAAGGTGAAAATTGGCAATTCCAGTATAGGTGAACCTACGTTCATAGAGAAGTACACCTTTTCAAAGCATCCCTTTTTTACTTTAATGGCTCTCCCCGATGGTACGCTGATGTGTGGGACGGAAAACGATGGCTTATTTCATATTAATGCTAGTGGGGCAGTATTGAATCATTATTTGACCAACAAAAAAGATGAAAAGAGTCTGCTGTCAAATTCTATATGGACCTTGTATTTGGATAATGATCAAAAAATATGGCTCGGTTATTACAATAAAGGGGTCGCTGTATATGATAAGTTATATGACAAGTTTAAAGACATTGAAAGCCAGTACAACAACCCAAATTCTTTGCAGATTAGTTCTGTTACGTCAATTATAAAAGATTCCTCGGGTAAGCTATGGATAGGAATGGATGGTGGCGGAATAGATATTCTGGATTTGAACACTAATGATTACACCCATATAAACAGAGCTAGTGATAATGGATATTTAGGCTTGTCCAGTGATTATATACAGACCCTTTTTATAGATAGCAAGGAAAATATTTGGGCAGGAAGTTGGGATGGGGGAATCTATTTCTTGAAAAAAGGATCTAAAGGATTTATTAATTACAATACCGATAATACACAAGGTGGTTTAACATCCAATACGGTAATGAGTTTTGATGAGGATAAGGAAGGTACTATTTGGATTGGGACCTATAATAGTGGTTTGCATTCCTATGACCCAATTAGAAATCAGTTTAAGCAATATAGCTCCCAGCCATTTGAAGATTTAGGGATCACGAGTAGTAGTGCTTATAAAGTTTTGGTAGATTTCCAAGATAATTTATGGTTGGGGACAACCCAAGGGCTTTATAAAATAACGAAGCTACCGGACCGAAAGTTTTCGGTGGTTTCCATGATAGATAGAATGTCGCAGGAATCTACCAATAATTCAGCCTCGAATTACATATTGTCACTTTATGAAAGTAGTGACCACGCCATATGGATAGGAACTAAAGGAGCGGGTCTCTGTAACTACCAGCCTAAAACCGATACCTTTATTTGGTACGATAAACTTAAAGGCCTGGAAGAGGAAAATGTATGTGGAATTATTGAAAGTTTGGATGGCAACATTTGGGTGGGGGGCAATGCAGGGCTCTCCAAAATGGATCCGAATTCCAAGGAATTCAGCAATTTTACCACAGATGATGGACTTCTTGCCAACGATTTCAATATAAATTCCACCTTTATGGACAATGAGGGTAATATTTACTTCGGAAGTTATCAGGGGGTCAATTATTTTAATCCTTCGCAAATATTGACCAATACCAATGAGACTTCGTTGTATCTGTCAGAATTTAGGTTATTCAATGAAAAGGTCTTGCCCACTCAAGAAGATTCCCCTTTGATAAAGGTGATTTCCGAAACGGATAGCATTGTATTGAATCATGGTCAATCTGTTTTTACTATTGAATATTCGGGCATAAACTACACTCGTCCAGAAAAAAATGAATATGCCTATTATTTGGAGGGTTATGAAGAATCATGGAATTATGTTGGAAAAAAAAGAAGTGCTACCTATACCAACTTAGATCCCGGGAATTATACTTTTAAATTAAAAGCGGCCAATAATGATGGTGTCTGGAATGCTTCTCCCTTGACTTTGCAGATTACCGTTTTGTCGCCCTGGTGGAAAACAAATTGGGCTTTACTTTCTTATATAGCTTTATTTGTTTTAGGCATTTATCTTTTAAATAAAATGACCCAGTCACGGATAAGGGAAAGGCAAATAATACATTCTGAACGAGAAAAAAGGTTGCAGGAAAAGGATCTTGATGAAAAAAAGTTTCAATTTTTCACTAACATATCCCATGAGTTTAGAACCCCACTCACTTTGATAATCAATCCAATTAAGGATATTATTAATGATGAAAGTTTAAGCCTGCCACCCAGAATAAAGGAAAAGCACAACATAATTTATAAAAATACGGATCGACTATATAGACTGGTAAACGAGTTGTTGGACTTTAGAAAATTGGAGTTAAATAAAATTGGGGTCAGGGCCAAGGAACTTAACTTGATAGATTTAACACAGGAAGTAATAAGCCATTTCAAGGAGGAAGCATTGGATAAAAATATACATCTGAGCCTGGATTCTGATGCTGATGATCTAAACATATGGGCGGACGAGAGTATGTTGGAGAAAATTATTTTCAACCTACTTTCCAATGCCTTTAAGGTTACTCCAGAAGGTGGTGCCATTAATATTCAACTACTTTCAAAGGATGAAATGTACGGTCTGCCATTGGTAGATAAGACAAATCCTACCCCAGGGGTAGAGTTAATTATTTCGGATACAGGCCCAGGACTAAAACTGGAGGAAACGGCGAAAATCTTTGAACGTTTTTATCAAGTGGAAAACTTGAATAAGACCTATTACGGAGGAACAGGCATTGGTTTGGAAGTCGTCCAAAGTTTTGTGGACCTGCACAAAGGGAAAATAGAAGTTAAAAGCGAGGAAGGTAGCGGAACGTCATTTAGGTTGATATTGCCAAAAGGAACCCGGCATTTTAAAGCGAATGAAATTTTGTCGGATGTCAAGGACCCCGACACCATTAGGGAGCGCGTTAAATTGGTGAAATCCAAAGTTGTAGAGGTATCGGAGGTTGGGTCAGAGGAGGTGGCCACAGCCTACACTCTATTGATTGTTGAGGACAATGGTGAACTAAGGAGTTATCTAAGGAATGAACTTAAAAACCAATATAAGATACTTTTGGCCAAGAATGGTAAGGAAGGTTTGGAACTGGCCAAGTCAGCTCTGCCCGATATTATTATTTCTGATGTTATTATGCCAGAAATGGATGGATTTGAATTTTGCAAAAAAATTAAAGGGGATATAAGAACCAGTCATATACCTTTATTGATGCTTACGGCAAAAGCTCGGATAGATGATAGAATGGAAGGGATTGAAACGGGAGCAGATGCCTATATGGTAAAACCTTTTGATCTTAGGCTGCTAAAACTTCGATTATCACAGCTAGTAACCAGTAGGCAATTAATTTTCAATAAATATTTTAGTGTTATAAGTGATGTGCCAGTGAACAAGAATACTACCTCATTGGATAAAGATTTTATTGAAAAGGTACTGAACTATATCAATAAAAATTTGGATGATCCAGACTTAAGTGTAGAAGCTTTGGCTTCGCATTTAAATTTGAGTCGAAGTCAGTTTTATAGAAAAATAAAGGCGCTTACAAACCAAACGGCCAATGAATTTTTGAGAAATATAAGGATCGAAAGGGCCAAACAAATAATTGAAAATGGAAACACTAATATAAGTGAGGTTTGTTACAAGGTTGGGTTCTCCACTCCTTCATATTTTACAAAATGCTTTAAAGAACATTTTGGGATTCTGCCTACAGAGGTTGATCCGATAAAATCTTAAATCATTACTCCTGGATTCTGATTTAGGGATTATATTTATGTTGAGGTAGAGCATTGGTCCGTCCTATTGAAAAATGTTTCAAGGGGGCTGCTTTGGGGCTGCCCTTCAATTTCCGTCAAATGCTTATAGACAAGGCAATTTATTTTTGACAAAAAGCATATAGGGTTGCCCTATATTTTAATCTTTATAATTCTTCATTTCAAAACATGAACTTTTTGATCTACAGTTCATTTCTTCCAGCGTATTATTTTATTTAAAAGGGCGTCTGCATACCTTTTTTAAGTCCAGATTATTTTAACATAAGGTTAGGTTTCCATTTTAAGGAAGTCATTTAAAATTAGTTTCTCTCCACGGTATTATATAAATACTATAACAAATGATGCACTGCATACAAAAGATGTAGCATGCTGGAATTATAATTGAAAGTTGCAGCAAAACTTCTACGGGTTGCATGATATATGGCATGCATAATTTAATATTTATTTAACATTTGACAGAATGAAAATTAACAATCCAAAATTCAAATGGAAGCAGTTGATAGAGATACTGCTGATAATGGCCATCGTTGCATTGCTGGTTTTTGTCATCGTTTTTATTCTCTAATTAAATAATAATTAAGGCCTTTTGGTTTACTGAAGAAACATAAGATTTTACACTAATGAAAACTCAATTAATTAACCTAAACTATTTTATATGATGCTAAAGCTTAAATTCTTGATTATCACTTTGGTACTGGTTTGCTCGCAAAACGTCGTTTCGCAGACCAAGAACATAACAGGGCTGGTGTCCGATGAGTCGGGCCTACCGTTGCCTGGAGTAACGGTCGTTGTAAAAGGTACCGTTAATGGAACCACCACGGATTTTGATGGGAATTATTCCATTGGAAATGTGGGGCCAGAGGACCGCTTGGTTTTTACCTATATAGGTATGGTCAGCCAAACAATCACCGTAGGACAGCAAACCACTATCAAAGTAACCTTACTGGAATCTTATGAGTCTTTGGAAGAGGTTGTTGTAGTAGGGTATGGGGTTCAAAAAAAGGCTTTGACCACAGGGGCCAATCTTAACGTAAAAGGAGAAGATATTGCCGAGTTGAACACATCAACAGCCATGGAGGCCCTTCAAGGTGTTGCACCCGGGGTAAGCGTTACCAGGAACAATGGGGAACCAGGAGCAGGTACCAAGGTTACTATTCGTGGTCTGGGTACCATCGGGAATTCCAGTCCACTATATATTGTGGATGGGGTAGCGGTTGGCAATATTGATTATTTAAACTCTTCGGATATTGAGTCCATCGACGTTTTAAAGGATGCTGCATCCGCGGCCATTTATGGGTCTAGAGCAGCCAACGGAGTGGTATTGGTAACGACCCACAAAGGAAGAAAAGGTAGCAAGGCGCAGATACAGTACGATTCCTATTACGGAATTCAGAAGATATACAAGAATCTATCGCCTTTAAATGCCCAGGAATACATGTTCATCATGGACGAAGGAAGGGTAAATGATGGTTTGGAGCCGAACAATTGGGAGGCTATTCTACAAAATAATAACTGGCTAAATAATAATTATCCCAATAATTTGGGAACCGAATTAGGTTCTGAAATATGGGGTATGCTGCAAAATGGTTGGGAAGGTACCAATTGGATTGATGAAATGACTACCAAAAGTGCCCCTGTAACCAGCCACTCCGTAAATATTACCGGAGGTGGAGAAGACAGTACCTATGCGTTCGGTGTCTCGTATTTGGATCAAACCGGGATCATAGGGGGCAATATTATAGATGCGGGCTACAAAAGGCTTACAGCCCGTATGAACACCGAATTTGTACTTTTTAAAAATGATGATCATAGTATACTTACCATAGGGGAGAACCTTACATATACCAATTCGGAATACAGAGGAGTGGCCACTGGAAACATTTACTGGAACGATCTTCACAATGCCTTGGTGCAAAACCCATTAATGCCGGCCTATTGGGACAAATCACCAGATGCCAATGGGTTTACTCCAACTTTGGATGGACTTGCCAACGATCAGGCGAATCCGCTCGCGGTTATGTTTTACAGAAGTAACTACAGCAATTTGGGGAATAAGGACAATACATTGGTCGGAAACGTTTATATGGAATTGGAGCCAATAGAAGATTTGAAATTTAGATCATCCTACGGATTGGATTCATGGTTTGGCCACGGACGGTCCTGGACACCAACCTTTGCTTTGGGAGTGCTTTTCAGCAATGCCAACGACGGTGCATCACAATACCAATATTTAGGAGCCAATTTAACATGGACCAACACGCTGACCTATGAACGTACTTTTGGGAATCACAATATAAATGCACTGATAGGTAATGAGGTATATAAAAACCAGATCAATAATTCCGTTGGTGGCAGTATGGCCAACACAAGATTTGGATTGCCGGAATACGCTTATTTGAACAATGTGGATAAGACCGATGTAAATTCCATTAATACTTTTGGCGCAGACTACGCGGCAGGAGGAGGAGGATTGCTGTCTTATATAGCCAGGGCACAATACGATTATAAGGAAAAGTATTTGTTATCGGCAACCATGAGGGCAGACGGATCATCCAACTTTGCGAAAGGCAACCGTTGGGGTTATTTCCCTTCAGTATCTGCAGGATGGATCCTTACCAACGAGGATTTTCTATCCAACAACAGTGGTGTTTTGGACTTTGCTAAATTTAGGGGAAGTTGGGGGCAGAACGGAAATCAATCCATAGATAATTTTATCTATAGCTCTAATATCGCATATCTAAATCCAGGATATTATTTTGGTGATACCAAACCTATTTCCGGAGCAACAGCTGTCCCTGCCAGGGTAACCAATCCGGATGTAACCTGGGAAACCTCGGAGCAATTAAATTTCGGATTGGATGCTAGGTTCTTTAATTCCAGACTGGATTTTACGGCCGACTGGTATAAGAAAACTACAAAGGACTGGTTAGTGGTTGCCCCTATTCAAGGTACGTCGGGTGCAGGAGCACCGTACATTAACGGTGGTGACATAGAGAATACGGGTTATGAACTTATGTTGTCATGGAACGATAACATTGGCGATTTTAAATATGGGGCCACCATAAGTGGGGCCTTCAACAAGAATGAAATTACTAAAATTGCAAACTCGGACGGTATTATCCAAGGACCAAGCTCTGTATTGTCGCAAGGTACGGCCTCAGTTTCCAGAGCGGAAGTAGGCAAGCCAATAGGATTCTTTTACGGGTATGAAACAGACGGCATTCTACAAACTCAGGATGAGGTTGATGCTTATGTGAAGCCAACGGATGGTACCCCTTATTTTAGTGATCAGCGCCCTGGTGATGTTAGGTTCGTAGATCAAAATCAAGATGGTATTATAGATGAGAGCGATAAAAAGATGTTGGGGAATCCTAATCCCGATTTTGAACTAGGTATTCAACTCAATGCAGAATACAAAGGTTTCTATGCTAATGTTACCTTGTCCGGGAAATATGGAATGCAGGTCATGCAATCCTATAGATCGTTTGCCGACCGTTTTGACCAAAACTATACTACCGAGATATTTGGGCGCTGGCACGGTGCCGGAACCTCCAATACGCTACCTCGCTTAAGCTCGGTTTCCAACAGGAATACCAACTGGATTTCTGATATATATATGCAGGATGCAGATTACCTAAGGATCAATAATTTGACCGTAGGGGTTAAATTGGGCGACTATATTTCTGACATAAAGTTATTCTCCGATATTAAAGTATACGTCGCAATCAACAACCTATATACGTTTACAAATTTTAAAGGGATGGATCCAGAAGTTTCCTTTGGTCACGATGCAGGTTGGGCATCAGGTATCGACCTAGGTCTATATCCCTTACCAAGAACTGTAATGTTTGGTTTTAGTGTTGATTTTTAATTTTAAAAATAGTAGATGATGAAAAAACTAGTATATAATATATGCATTGCGGCTTTGGTTTTTACTACAAGCTGTAGCGAGAAATTTTTGGACACTGAAAATCTTTACGAAAAAAGTTTAGATAACTTCTACAGTAGTCCTAAAGATATAGATGAGGCTATGTCCGGTGTTTATAATGCCATGTATACCGGAGGTGTACATAGTGATGAAAGTATTGCAGCCAATCTACTGTCCGATATGATGTTGGGTGGTGGTGGTCCAGATGATAAATCGGCAAAAAATGTAGATAAATTTGAAGATCCGGAAGAGGACACTTACCGGGATCTATGGGTGGAAACCTATAATGGCGTTACCCGGGCAAATGCCATTATTGAAAAAGTTGAGGAGGTAGATTTTGCTTCCTTCTTTGATACGCCAGAAGAGGCCATTGCTTTTAAAAACCAGACTATTGGCGAAGCCTATTTTATGAGGGGGTATTATTATTTTAGAGCAGCAAAGTTCTTTGGAGGGCTTCCTTTGATCCTAGCAATAGATGATCCCCGAGATGCGCCAAGAGCCTCCTTTACAGAGACTTTTGCCCAGATAGCATCAGATTTTAAAGTAGCCATAGAAACTATGCCATCCATAAATTCCAATGACATCCCAACTTCCAGTTATGGTCATGCCAATAAATGGGTTGCGGAAGCGTATATGGCCAGAGCTTACCTTTTCTTTACTGGCTATATGAGCAATATGGAAGGCCAGTCTACTTCAGATCTGCCTTTGGCAGATGGAGGATCCTTGTCCAAGAGCAGTGTTCTTGCGTATTTGGATGATTGTATTAATAATAGTGGTTATGATTTAGCCACGGATTTCAGAAATTTGTGGCCTTATTCCTATGTAAACCAAAGTGCAGGTACAACTGTGCTACCATGGGCACAAACAGAAGGATTGGCCTGGGTTGGCCAGGATGGGCATTCACCTACTTTCGGTACGGGCAATAAAGAAACCATGTTTGCTCTGAGATACTCCACCACCAGTTGGGGCGAAGGACAGAAATATAACAACAGAATGCCTTTGTTTATGGGAATTCGGGATAACTCCATGGTACCTTTTGGACAAGGCTGGGGCTGGGGAACTGTAAATCCCAAACTTTGGAACCAGTGGAACGATGCCGATAAAAGAAAAGTTGGTTCCATTATAGAGGTTGGGAATGCCGACCAAGGAACTGGTGGGTACGAAGCCGACAAAGGTGATCATGAGACTGGCTTTTTTAATAAAAAATACACTACAGTTCAACATCCAGATCCAGACGGGGTGGACGGAGTAAAAGGTATGTTCTACTTCTTGTACGATATGAACAATGGTGATCCCATGCAGTTATGGGCAGCGCAAGATTATATATTGATGCGCTATGCAGATGTTCTTTTGATGCATTCCGAAATTTCCGGTACGGCGTCAGGAATGAACAGAGTACGGGTTAGAGCAGGTTTGGGAGAAATAGGATATTCTTTGGAAGCCATAAAGGAAGAACGTTTGCATGAATTGGCTTTCGAGGGAATAAGATGGTTCGATTTGGTGCGTTGGGGAGATGTAAATACTGCTTTTGGCGATGCTATCAATGTTAGGAATTCAGGTATAGATGCCGTATATAAGGTAACCTACCGTGCAGAAACCAAAGGATTGGTTCCGGTTCCAGAAACTGAGATAAGATTATCCGGGGGCGCATATACCCAAAACCCGGGCTGGTAAAATAGTTAGAATCAATAAAATATAGACAGATGAAAAACAATAGAATAATATTAAAATGGTTTATTGCTTCTCTATTCTTGGTGACCGTGGGCTGTGAGCCAATTGAAGACCGGGATTATTTGGAGAACACGACTGATGTGGCTGGGGTACAGCTTGTTGCCACCCAAAGTACAGCCGGTGGTAATAAGATAGAACTCAATATGGCTACCCCAGGGGTTACAGGCTACTGGGACTACAATCTTGGTAGGGCCTATTCGGACAAGGTGGAGTTTATTTATCCAATACCGGGGACAGCTACTTTTACTTTTACAGGAACTTTAGGTGCTGAATTTTTCACTAAATCCATCGACGTACAGATCGATCAATTGGACAGTGCCTTGGACCAAGATTGGTATGATTTGGTGAGTGAGAGTACTTCTGCTGGTAAAACATGGGTTTTCAATGGAGGTCCTTCGCCAGATGGTGGCAGATGGTGGTATATGTCCCCTCCCAATGATCCAGGTGCCTGGGCAACTGCATGGTGGAATGCTGCGGGAGATTGTTGTCCTCCAGCTGATGCTGCCGGTAATATGAAGTTCGATTTGGATGGTGGTGCAAACTTTACATATTATTCTGCTCCAGATGCCACACCAACAACAGGAAACTTTGTTTTGGATGTCGCCAACCAAACCTTAAAAATTAATAATGCAAATATTTTGGGGGCAGAGGACCCTAGGGGTAATCCGGACGGTCTTTATACTATTATTTCCTTGACCGAAGATGAGATGGTGTTGTATGTTGCCAATAATGGTGGTGGCACAGGTTGGACCTGGATTTTTAAACCGGAATAGTTGTTATAATCCACTAGAACATGGATTTTAATAAGGGACAGTGGTTAGTCCGGCCCTTATTGCTGAATTTATTGAAAAGGCATTTTATTGCAATTCTTGTAATAGTAATAAAAACAAACCTTTTCGAGTTGGTTAATTTAGTTATTGAAGGCCTTGTTGATCTATAGTTAAAGTCAACAAGGTTTTTCAATATATAAGCTCTAGATTAAAAAAAAAACGTATTATGAGATTGATGTTATTTATTTTAATTGCAATTACCGTGGCTTGTAGTGGCAGTAATAATGAAGATAGCGGCTTTGTCTACACTAATGCGGAAATAGAGAAAATTTTACCTACCGAGCTTAACCTGTCCGTAGAGGTTTTGGGATTGGATATCAATAATCCATATGGGGATGGAACAGGTGTGGTACAATTTTCGGCTTTGGCCAAAAATGCAGTTAAATATGGATTTATTATCAACGATGAATCAGAGGTAGAAAGTAAAGATGGCACTTTCTCCTATACCATGAAGGAGGAAGGAACCCATGATTCCAAAATAACGGTCTGGGCCTATTCAAAAACAGGCGATGCTATTTATTTTTCTGAAATGTTTACCGTTTTTGTGGCCGAACATGAAGCTAAACTTATATGGTCCGATGAATTTGAGGTAGATGGAGCCATATCTTCAGAAAATTGGAAATCCGAAATTATTGCTCCTGATAACGGGAGTTGGTGGAACGGGGAATTACAACATTACACCAATAGAATGGACAACGCCTATGTTTCTGAAGGAACTCTTAAAATTGTGGCAAAGAAGGAACAATACACAGCTCAGGGTACCACAAAGGATTATACTTCGGCCAGATTAAATTCACTGTTTTCATTTACCTATGGTAGGGTGGAGGTCAGGGCAAAGCTTCCGTATGGCAAAGGCACTTGGCCAGCCATTTGGATGTTGGGGTCAAATATTGAAACCGTAGGATGGCCTGCTTGTGGTGAAATAGATATTATGGAACATTGGGGACATGAACCTGAGAAAATCTCAAGTGCCACCCATACCCCTTCCTGCTCTGGAGGATGTTCCCAAGTCACAGTAGGATCTACAAATATTGCGGATTATGACACGGAATTTCATGTTTATGGGGTTGAATGGACAGAAGATGCACTGCGGTTCCTAATAGATGATGAATTTGTGTATTCCTATAATCCCACCTTAAAAAACATTGATTCATGGCCCTTTACGGCAGATCAGTTTATTATTTTGAATGTAGCCATGGGAGGTAGTTGGTTTATAGTAGACCCCAATTTCACATCTTCCACTATGGAAGTGGATTACGTTAGGGTATATCAATAGGGCTATACCGACTATTAGATACCTTACAAGACCTTTTGTATTGGGAAAGGAATAATGCTTGTCTTAAAATGTTATGTAAAGTCATAAATATTGGACGCCGATACCAATTAATCCTGTAAAGCCAAATATTCCATAAGTAGTGGTAATTTTTCAATCTTTTCTTTGGTCAATGGTTTTTGAATAAAATGTACAATGTTGGCAAATGATTTGGATTTGTCTAAATCAGTGCAATCCGCAGAGGAAGTTAAAATAATGACACTGGTACTGTTTTCCAAGCCGTGGTTGCAAATTTCATCCATAAATTCCCAGCCATTCATAACGGGCATATTAATATCCAAAAGCAACAAATAGGAAATATCTGGACCATTATCAATGAGTATATAATCCAATGCCAATCTCCCATTCTTAAATTGTTCAATTTTGGAATTGGTATATTTTGAAAACAGTTTGTTATGCAAAAAAAGAATTACGGGATCGTCATCAACCTGCAATAATCTGTACGTCATTCATTTTCTCTTTTAGTTGGGCATCATTAATAATCTGGGCTATATTTTTGGTCATTATATCCATTTCATTGGCCGAATTTATAATTTCGGTATTTATATAATGTCTTTCCTCCTTACCTATGGAATCCTGGTCGGTCAGTAAATTTATTAGTCCCATTAGGCGTACCAAAGGAGCCCTAAGTTCATGGGATTGCATCCAGCCAATCCTTTTTAAACTCTTATTCTGATTTTCTATAAATTTTAAATATTTCATTTTTTCTGAAATATCTATCGCGATGATTTGCCTACATTTTTGGCCATTATAGGTAATGGGACTACTATAAAGATGCACAGTCAATATTTCTCCCTGCTTGTTAATATGTTTAAAATAGCCATCGAAAAAGTTTAGATAATTTTCCCGAGTTTTTTGAACCTGTATTTCCAGATTTTCCAACTCACATTCTGGTCTTATGTCTGCCAAAGTCATGCCCATGAACTCATCTTTGCTATACCCATATTTCGAAATAGCTGCTGAATTTACATTTAAAAAAGCCAATGTTTCAAGGTCGTATACCCATGAAGGTTGGGGAGAATGCTGAAAAAGGCTATGATATTTTTCTTCAGATACCTTAAGTTGTTCGGTATACAATTTTTCCTTGGTAATATCTGTAATTACAATGTCTAGAAAACAAGTGCCGTCTTTATCCTTTAAAGGTGTTCCCACACCCTGACACCAATTAATATTACCTTCCTTTGAAACTACTCGCCATCGGCATTCGAAAAATTCCATTTTCGCAAAGGAATTGCTTAAGGCGGATCTTATGCCAACTAGATCATCCTTATGTGCTAAATTGCGCAAATAGCCTTCATCTTTTAATAGGGTTTCACATGGAATATTCCAGTATTTTAGGGCTTCCTTACTTATATGATCAACTGTGATTTGGTTGTTGGAATCCTGTCTTAAGCGCAGTATTATAATGGAAACGTTTTTAAGGATGGATTTTAATTGAGTATACTTTTTTTTCTTGTCCGTAACCTCCTGTATGGTGCCAATGCCGCCAATTGGATTATTGGAAGTGTTAAATACATTTGCTAGACCGGATTCTTTTATCCATCTCCAAGACCCATCCTTATGCTTAAACCTATAGGACATTTCAAAAGCATGATCGGTGCCTTTTTTATATTTCTTCCATGATTTTTGAAGTAAATCAAAATCTCCAGGATAAAATAACTCCTTGAAATTGTTTGAAGTAAATGATTTATCTGCCGGGTCTATATATCCCAAGACATTTTGAATGTATCCAAGATTCTTGAATATCGGGTCTTCTTCACCCCATCTCCATCCATAGTACTTGTTCTGTATACCCATATTTCTTAAAGATTACCAAATTGCTTGTCCTATATCGATAAATAGTTGGTAGACTTAGGCTCATCCAATTACAATGTTAATATATAATTAGTTTTTGATAATATATAATGTAAACAGCATATTTTTCAAATACCTATTTGCCTTTTGTGCCTTTAATTGGTGATGAATACCTTGGTAAACAGTAATATTTCCCTTGACCGGTAGGGAGGTACTACGGTTATTTTTTTTAAGTACAGGCTCAAAGACTGGGCGGAATTGTAGTTGAAGTTTAAAAATGGGTTTGTCCTGATTTACAGTGAACATGGGCCGACCTGTCATGGTGTTCTGCGTTTGCTGCGTCTCAGTTTTATTCAACAAATTTTGTTGGAACAGCTTAAGAATACGGCTGTATTCATCTGTCCAACTATTGGGTTCCAATCAAATTATAAGGTTGGGTCTTGCAGGAACCAATGGGTATTGCAATAGTAGATTGGACTGGAGGATTTAGTGGGTATGCCTTTCTTCGAATTCCGGACAGTCTAACCTAATTTCGGTATTTAAAAGTGCTTTGTCCAACAAATTGCAATAGTCCTGCTTGTTGTCCATACTGTAGAATTTACATCCGTAACAAGTTCTTTGTACTGTAAGTATTCCGCTTCTATTTAATTGATAGATAAGTTTGCTAAGGGTTCCGAATAGACCTTCCAAGTCAGTCTGATTTATAGTTGTGAGTTGGGTTTTAAGGGGATGGGCAAAATCGGATGTTTCCGCCACTACATTTTTGCCCGTAGTGGAAAGACCAATGGAATAACTTCTACTATCGCTGGAGGAGTAGTTTTTGGTAATCAAGCCTTTCTTGTCCAGCACTCTAATAGCATCACTTATGGTGGGTTTGGTAATATTGAATTCTTTGGCCAGGTGACTTACATTACAAAATTCGGTTTTGTGGTAAGCAATGAAAATTAAGATCTGGATTTGGATGGGACTTAATCCCAACAATTTGGCTTTATCCCAGAGCAATACCTTGAATGCCTCGGATATACGCTCAAGTCCTGCCACAATTTTGCTGGAAACGTCGGTCTCTTGATGGTCTGGATTAAATATACTCTTGTCCATATAAAAAGCCTGCCGGGATTTTGCCCGACAGGCAAAGTTAGTTATCCTAATTTTATTATTCGCAATTTTCCATTTCTATGATATAATACCCTTTTTCATTGATGATATCGGCCAGGGTTTCTGGAGCCTGTTCCATATGGCAGAACTTACATTCCTTTGGGGTTAATTCAGCTGTTTGGAAAGGCTTAGAGGATAGAAAGGTACGCCCGTAACGGAAAATGCTGTCCTTATCTTCCATGGTACTGGGTACCAGTATATCAAAATGCATGGTCTTGCCATCTTTGCGGGCTACATAAGTGTCCCAAACCGATATTTTCATTGAAATTATAAAATAAGTTATTAGGAGTCCTAACCTATAGGATTAATTTTTTTAACCCTTTACGTCTGCCATGGAAGCACCGAAGTTAATATGGAGCACATTTCCAGAAGGGGTAACCAAAGCTGGCACTGATTTAACTCCTGCTTTTTCGGCTTCGGGGATACGCGATTTGCTAGTTCCGAAATGTACAATTTCCACATTGTTCTTTCCCACTAGTTCTAAGATTTCATGTTCTGCACTTAAGCATACTGGACATCCGGCATGATAAAAAACTGATTTTTTCATTGTTCTTAAATTTAGGTTATAGCACTATTGCCACACAAATATAGTAAGGAATCCTAACTAAACAAATAATATTGATATTTTTTACGATATCACCTATAATTTCAAGTTTATTTCAGGGGGCAGGAATCAATGGCAGCCACAGTATTTTTCGCTATTGGCCTTTTCAAAACATTCTTTCCCTTCCTTAAATGCGAAATACGAAAGAGCCAGGGTACCAATACTGTCAATATAGGGAATGTTCCATAGTTCATAGATGCCACTACTTATCAAAAGGATAATGGACATATATACACAGACCATGGTACAATTGGCATCGGAGAGAATAGGTTCCGAATTCAGTTTTTTGCCAACATTTCTTTTGCCCAGGACCAACATCCACATAATGGCAATGGAGACGATAGAAATGACCACGCCCCAAAAGGTGGTAATGGGTTCGTGACCACTCCATATGTTATAGAGACTTGTAAATACCAAGGCCACCACCAAGCCATAAAAGGCGAATCCTGTAACCCTCAAGGCGGTACGTTCAAAAGGGTCTTTGTTGCTGTCAGGTCTTTTTTGTATCCTAATAATCATATGTGCAATGCCAATACCGGAAATGACCTCTATAAAGCTATCGGCACCAAACCCGAACAGCGCCAGACTTTCGTCCTCGAAACCCAAATAGGTGGAGATTAGACCCTCCGCAATATTGTAGATTATAGTGAACAGGGCAAATCCCAGAGCAATTTTATATAGACGGTTATTATCTGCCGAGGCGATTATATTTTCCATTTGCTATGGTTTATAGAGCCAGATGGGGCTGTTGGTTTGTGGTTTCTTATGAAACGATCCATGGATTGGGATTTATTGAATCTTCCTTTTATGTAAAGATATCCAGACTTTAGCATAATCTTGGTCTCTCTTGGGGTTTAATTTAGGTTCTTGGCCAAATCCAATTCAAAATATTTGGCCGATTCGTGAGGATTATGGCGATAAGCAGATATTTCCACAAAACCGTGGTCCGTATATAATTTTATGGCGGATTTCATAAAGTCGGCCGTGTCCAATTTTACACTTTTGTATTGTAGTTTTCTGGCGGTATCAAGACAATCCTTCAATAGCAGTTGCCCTATGCCCAGACCTCTGCTTTTGGGTTTTACATACATTCGTTTAACTTCACAATCCTGTTCATTGAATCTGCGGATACCGGCGATGCCAACGGCCTCATTATTTATATAGGCAATAAATAAGCCACCGTCCTCTAGGTTGTACATTTGAGGCAGGCCTTTCATTTCTTGATCAAAGTTTTGAAAGGAGAGGTCGATCCCCAACCAGTCTACATACTCCAGAATCAATTCTTTTGCGGCTAAGAAGTCGGCCGTTGTTTGGGCCAATTTTATTTCAATATTGGTTTTCATGTAGGATTTAATGGGTATGTATGTATAATTCTCTTTGATTAAAAAGTACGGAATTATTTTGACTTTACCCCCTTGTACTAGACTTCAATTTTCACCAAACTATTTTTCTTTTTATAGGTTCTTCCGTACCATAATAAAATTCCCGTTACCGGTAGACTGGCGGTAAGCAGGCTCACCAAAAAGGCGATTATTTTACCAACAATACCACCAATGGCCCCAATATGGATGTCATAGTTCATACGAAGTATTTTATCGGCCATCTTGGCATTTTCGTATTTGCCATATATACTTGGCGTTTCTATTTCCTCCAGGGTGTTTTGGTCAAAAAAACGAAAGTCGGAATCGTAGTAAAGGCCGGAACTGTTGGAAACTTCCACATATATACTTTTGTCCGGGCCTGTGGGATAGTGAAGTTCAAAACTTTCTGCATTGGGAGATGCTGCCTGAAGCTTGGGAATAAGCAGGTCTATTGGCAACACGGTGTCGTTAGGGCTTGGGGTGCCACTATTTTTAGGAATAATAAAAGCTGCTTCCTTTTCTCCTCCCAAGGATTTGTACAGGACGTATTTCATCCAGTTATAAGACATTACAGAACCTGTAAAGGCCAGAATCAAAGCTAAGGAACATACGTAAAAACCGATGACAGCATGTAGGTCAAAGTTTTTTCGTTTCCAGCGTGTAGTATCCTTCCAGTTAAACTTTAACCTTTGTCTAAGATTTTTTCTCTTTTTGGGTACCCACAATACTGCGCCGGAAATGATGATGATCATAAAAATGAGTATGGAAGCTCCTACCACTTGCTCTCCAATTTCCTTTGGCAACCACAGCCGCATATGACCTTTTAAAATAAAGGCAAAAAATCCGGATAAATGATCATCCACCTGAATAACCTTGCCATTATAAGGATTTAGAAATACACTTTGGTAAAATTCTGGTTTGGGATCATAGAATATAACCTCTATGGCATCATCAGCTTTTTTGAACAGGGTACCATGTATGTGGTTATTGGGGAAAACTTTCATAGCATACATTTTGGCCTCAGTCGGGGTAAGAATTGGACTATTCTGTGGGCTTACCTTTTTATAATCGTCATATATGCTTTCAATCTCATCCCTAAAGGCCCAGCAACAGCCTGTAATTGCTACGATAAAGACAACGATGCCTGTGGTTAAGCCCAGTATCTTATGAATTTCAAATATGATTTTTCTAAATTTCATTGCTATGGTGTTGAATGTTGGTTATCCACTTAAAACTTGTACGTAAAATTGGCCAACAATACTCTAGGAGCCTGCGGGTTTATAGTGGACCAGCCTTTGTAATACTCTTTGTTAAATGCATTGTTCAGCTTAAAACCAATTCGGTATTTATGGGCCTGATAATACACAGAGGCATTTGCAATGGTATAGTTTGGCAAAATAAATTCGCCAGTAGAGGCATAATTTATTGCAAATCGCTCACTTGCTCCATTAAACCCCATTCCAATGCCAAAACCCTCCAGACTACCCTGTTGAAATTCATAGTTCGTCCAAAGATTGTACTGTGTTTTGGGACCAGCTTCCAAAGGTCTTCTGTTGAGTATCTCGCTATTATCGGATTTTGTGGTTTCACTGTCATTGTTGCTGAAACCTGCCCTTATGTTTAAACCTCTAAGGGGGTTGGTGTTAATTTCCATTTCAAAACCTTTACTTTCGACTTCCCCACCTTGTATCTTGTTGAAGGGGGAAGAGGGGTCCGTAATTACCCGGTCCTTAACCTTAATGTCGTAATAACTGATCGTGGCATTCAATCTGTTGTTGAATAGGTTTGTTTTAACCCCAAATTCCAACTGATTGGCCTGTTCAGGGTCGAAGGTTTGTAGGGTTTGGGGTCCATCACCCGGATTTCCCACTAATTGGGGTGCCACATTGGTGAATCCGTTTTGGTAATTGGCAAATAAGGACAATTGTTCCATTATGGGCTGATAAAGTAGCCCGAATTTTGGGGATAAGGTGCTTTGGTCATAATCATCATCCGTGTTGGTCAAATCGCCCTCATTGTCAAAATGATCTAGGCGAACTCCTACCATTGCCGATAGGTCTTTAGTAATATTGATAACATCCGACGCATAAAGACTATAAATGTGATATTTGGATTTTATATTTCCGACCGCCTGTGTAGACAAAACTGCATCCACCCCTGTAGTTGATAACGGAAAGGAATCTGTTTCAATTTCAGCAGTAAAGGGGTTGTCACCATTGGAACCACCTTCGGGAGTTACATTTCCGTAAAAGGCATAGCCGCTACTGTTGTTTATTTCAGTAGCATTAAAATAGTCGATACCTATGACCATCCGGTTCCTAATGGAAGCAATTTTAAAGTCGCCTATGAAATTTTGTTGAATGTCGGTGGTCTGTGTATTGGCATTTTGTTTGTTGATAAACCGGGTAAAGGTATCGTTCCCCAAAATACCATAGTCATACAGATAGGAATAATAACCTTTTGTGGATGTGGAACTTTTGGAAAGAAGGCTTTGGGATTGCCAGGTGTTGGACAATTTATAGTCCATTTCGATCCTATAATTCTGGGTAGGATTCTCCAAGCTAAGGTCATTGCTAGTAAAGGATAGTTTGTTGTTGTAGCCCAATTCCTCCAGATTTTGGGCTTCCGTTGGTGCACCCCGGTTTAAAAACAAAAATGTGGGATTGGTTTGTTCCGCCTGTGTAATTTCGCCATAGAAGGAGAAAGAAAGTCTGTTGTTCACTTTATAGGAAAGTGAAGGAGCTACAAAAAAGGATTTTCTAAATCCTGCATCCTGAAAACTCTGTTCGGTGAAGTAGGAGGTATTGAGTCTAAAATATAGATTTTCACTTTTATTAATGGCAGTATTAAAATCGCCCGTAATCTGATTTAACCCGTATGTGCCGGAAGTAAAGGAAAGTTCACCTCCTGTGCCCACATATGGTTTTTTGGTTACAACATTGATTAGTCCGCCGTAGGAACTAACGGCGTTGCCAAATAAGGTTGCCGAGGGACCCTTTAAGACTTCTATACGTTCTATATTGGCGGGGTTAATAGTACCATTGGTTAGACCTGGCAGGCCGTTTACCAATTGTGGTTGTACAGAAAACCCTCGCATTGAGTAGTATCCAGCTCCGTCTCCACCCCGGCCTGTGGAGGTCCATAGGTTTTCTACCCCTACTGCATTTTTTAAGGCATCGTCGAAGTTGGTTACTATTTGGGACTCCAATAGGTCATTGGTAATGGTGTTATAGACCTGTGTGTTTTCAATGTCTTTTAATGGTAGTTTGGCCACATAAGCCGTTTTCTTCCTGGAGAATTTATTAATGCGTTCTCCCTCAACGATAACCTCGCTCAGTATTTCGTTTCCTTCGTACAGGACAAGGTTCTTAAGATCTAGGGTATTATTGTTTATAATAGAAAATGCTATATCCCGGGTCTTAAAACCTAAATAGGATAAGGATAGGGTTTGGTCTCCGTTACCTAAGTTTTTTATTTCGAAATATCCATTTTCATCGCTTTGTGTCCCTTTTTCGGAGCTCTGGATAATAATATTAACCCCAAATAAGGGGGTTTGGGTGTTGTCGGTTATCGTCCCTTGTACGGTGGCGCTTTGTGAAAATGCCAATGATTTTACGATTAAAAGGAACAACAAGGCTAGTTGATTTTTCATAATTTTTATTTAGACTAATGATAAATAGTGGTTCGATGGCAAAAATATCTTGAAGATTTGAACTGACCAAATTATTTATAATAAATCTAAATAAGAAAATACTAAGGGCTGATTACCAATAGGGAAGAGGTGTAATTTTAAAAGGTTTAACGTTTCAATTAAGGGTTTTTGGCTATATGTTGGTTATGGATAATTGTTATTTGGAGAGTGTCTTTCTCCAAAACTGCCAGACAATTTCATGAAACTTTGAAGTTAGTGAACTAATTGTGGAATTATTTTCAGCTGGTAGGTAGCGGATACCAAATCCCCTAATCCGATTTAAATGCCCAATGTAGGTAAGTGTTTTACCTTATGATAGGTGAGGGCAGCGGTGATGCAAGCCTGCAATTCCTCTTTTGGGATGGAGTCCTCTAAGTGAAAAATAATGGCCCTACTGCCTTCATACTTAAATGTATTGTTGAATACCATTTTAAAAGTGGGTACCAACTTACTGGTACACTTGAAGTAGATGGCATACTGATCTGGATTTTTTGCTTTCCAATCTATTCTAATGGTACTTCCTGTTTTGGTTAGATAACTTGGCTCGTTCCATTTCAAAGTTTCTTCCAGCAAGCTTAGACCTTCTATTTTCTTGGCGGATTCAATGATCAGCGTTCGCAGGTATCCTATTTTTAATCGAATCTCAGGGGGGTAATTGTTAAAAACCAATGTAACCCCGGGGTTCGTATTTATCCGTAAATTTGACATAGCCTATATTTTGGACCTAATGTTGGTTTAAACCAACAGATGATTTGGAATAGGCAAGGTAGCGGATAAATTAAATTTATGCAATGGATCAAAAAAAACGGTCGTAAATACCTAATGCTGATCATTTATATTAAAAATTAACAAAAATCTATAGCTGTTAACGTTAACGAATAAAAAAATAATGCTAACTTTCATTGCAAAAGTAAAAGGCTTTGGTTCTTCAATCCAAAGTAACTTGATTTTTATAGGGCGATAAATACCTGAATAGGACCAAGTGGGAAATTACTCATAAATGTGCACCTTAGTGTCTTTTGCTTAATGGTTTAAACATTTAATAATAGGTTATAGTCAATTAAATTATAGTGTAATTGAAGTTAATGTAAATATAGAGTCAAATGAAATCAACGAGAAGATCCTTTATTAAAAGAACGGCTGTGGCCGGAACAGCGGTAATAGCCGCACCGACCATAATCTCATCCTCTGTCTTTGGAGCCAACGACCGTATAAATGCGGCGGTTTTGGGTGTCAACGGCCGTGGAAAAAGCCATATCCAAGGACTAATGGCACAAAAGAATGTACAGGTTACAACCTTATGTGATCCGGACATGAATCTGTTACGGGAGCGTCAAAAAACGTTTAAGGAAACCTATAAAAAAGATGTTGCCTTGGAGCAAGATCTTCGTAGGGTTATGGATAATAAGGATATAGATGTGGTAAGTATTGCATCTCCAAACCACTGGCATGCTCTTTCTGTAATTTGGGCCTGCCAGGCAGGAAAAGATGCTTATGTTGAAAAACCTGGATCGCACAATATCTGGGAAGGCCGTAAAATGGTTGAAGCTGCAGAAAAGTATGGTCGTATTGTGCAACACGGGGTTCAGCTGAGGAGTTCCCCTGCCGTTAACGAGGCAATTAATTTAATGCGCGATGGATATATAGGTAGAGTATATATGGCCAGAGGTATTGTTTTTCGTTGGAGGGGAGATATTGGTGACCAAGGTTTTTCTCCAGTGCCGGCAGGAATCGACTATGATCTGTGGACTGGGCCAGCTCAAAAGCGTCCGTTTACCCGGAATTTGGTACATTACAATTGGCATTGGCATTGGGATTACGGAAATGGCGATGTGGGCAACCAGGGTATTCATGAAACCGATCTATGTATGTGGGGCTTGGACGTTGGGCTGCCAACTAAGATTACTTCCATGGGCGGAAAGTTTCTTTGGGACGATTGCAAGGAAGTGCCAGAAGTACTTACTTCAGTATATAACTACCCTGAAGAAAGGAAAATTATACAGTTTGAAGTACGGCCTTGGTGTACCAACACCGAGGAAGGTGCTACTGTAGGGAATATTTTTTATGGAGATAAGGGAATATTGGTCGTAGACGGTTATGACAAGTATAAAACATATTTGGGACAGGACAGAACACCAGGCAAATCCGGTGAGGATGGAGGAGAGTCCGGATCTGGAATGGATCGTGGTGCCGGTGGTACGGACGGACATTTTGCCAATTTTATCGAGGCCGTGAGGAAGCGCGACAAAACTATCTTGAACGGGCCGGTAGAAACTGCACACCTTTCCTCTGGATTGGCACATTTGGGCAACATAGCCTATAGAACGGGTCGTGTCCTGGACTTTAATCCAAAATCTGAATCCTTCGTAAACGATCCGGAAGCCGATAAAATGTTGAGGCGGGATTATCGTAAGGGATTTGAGGTTCCGGAAAATGTATAATTAGAGCACCTTCCAATTGATAACCATTTTAACAAAATGGTGTGGAAGCGAAAAAACAATGCCCAGGGTGCTAAATTCTGGGCATTGTTTATTTATAAATGCCCGGCCCGTTTTTTATAGGAAATAACATATCAACCCGTGTCTACGTGGTCTGAATTTCATTTTCGCCCCTTTTTTCTTTTGTTTTACCCTTTTCTATAAAGTCGTGGTATAGTTAGGAAAAATATACAGCAGCATGCGGGCTTACTTTACTTGCTTTTACTCCGATATCGGGTAGGGCTGTTTATGATTAGCTGCTTTTATCAATCGTTTAACCCCTTGCCGTTGAGAATTTGCTCCATACATTTTTCAATTCTAGATATTCTGGTTTTGGATTGTTTGGGTTGGGAAAAATGAAGAAGATACCCCCTTTGTCGGCCAGGGGTGAGCGATTCAAAGGCAGATTTCAATTCAGGGGTTTCAACCAGTTTCTTTTCAAATTCCTCCGGCACCTTATATTCTTTGGTCTTTTTAAAATCTACTTTTAGTCCGGCTTTTTCCACCTCTATGGCCTCAAAGATGTAGGCTTTAAGGGTTGCTTTCATTCCAGCGATTTCCTTGGCTTTAGTAAACCTGATCTGTCGTGCTGCCTGTACATTTTCCGTTTGTTGCACAAGGATGCCATTGGTGTCCTTTAACAGGGCACCTTTGTGAAATAGCAGGGCGCAGTATTCCTTAAACCCATGTATTAGAACAATGTTTGTGCCCTTAAAGGTGTAACAGGGTTTGCCCCATTTAAGTTCTTCCGTGAGTCCGCATTCCAGAATAAGCACTCTCAATTGCTTATAGGCGCCCTGCCACTTACCATCCATATTAAAGAAGAAATCAAGCTCTGGATTCATAGGTTACTTGTTTAATAATTATCATCTAATGGGAACTAGGTGTTTATACAGGCAAAGGTCGCCACTTAAAGAGCACATTTTGGATAAAAATAAGAAATCTGTTGCTATTATCTAATTGTGGGCTTGGGCCAGAGTTTAGTTGACAACTTACCTATTTTATTTCAACCTTCATATGTGTAATATTCGGTTACCGTTAAATAATGGGCAATTGGGTTTCGAATTGAAAATTCCATTTTACGTGAGTTCTGATTTAATTGAAAATCTTCCTCCACAGGGGTAGCCGAGCGCATCGATATTTCGCCCTATGCCATTCATATTATAGGTCCTAAAGCAAAGTGTAAGGTCATTTCTAGGGTCAATTCCGGTCATTGTAGAAACTGGTTTTATTCCGTTCTATATTTCTATATGTTAGGTCGATAATGCATTTGTTCTATCGACTTTAGTTGAGAAAAAGGATTAAAGACCTGATTATTAGGTCAGTTATCAGTTGGTCGCCGTGCTTTATTTACGTCTAAATAATTTTGCAATATTTTTTCCTAACGAATCAAGTTTTTCAATTGATTCTGTTAAGGAAGGATTATTCAAGTCGATGGTCTCATTATCTGTAACACCAATTTGAATTGGATATATGAGAATAAAACTATTGGATCGGAAATGTTTGTTCAGGTATTCGGGTACATTTGCCATATTTTCATGGTAGGATGGCTTATCTACCCTACTTAATACCATTATTAGATTATCATCTATTTTAATGTCATGTGAAATAAGCAATATATCATTCCAATCTTCAAAGAGTTTAAATTCTGCTTCTATTGGATGTTTGGATTGTAAATTCCTTATTAATGCGATAGTTGCCCCATTTGCATAAAACACTAGTTTTGAACCTGTATTTTTAGGAATGTTCCAAATCTTTGCAAGCCAGAACGGGAAACCGATTACTTTTTCGGCATTAGATGGAACGACGATAATATGTCTTTTGATTGTAGAAATAGGCTGTACAGGTTTATAAATAAATGTTGTAGTGCTGCATTTAGATAAAATACCTTCTGATAAATTACCCAGAAATGATTCTGAGATTCCTTTATTAACATTATGTAGACCTAGGACTAAATCAGTTATACTTTGCTCTTTGATAACTCCCATAATGCCATTGGCAATATTATAATCATATCTCAACAATCTATTTAATGAAATATCTGTAGCTGAAGCGGTTATTACAGCTCTTTCAAGCATTTTTTTTGCCTTTAGTTCAGTATTTGCATCAAGGTTTTCATTGGTAATAACATTAAGTGCAAATAATCCATTATTATTATCCTTTGATTTTATGATTGTACTTAAATTAATTAATTCATCAATTGTCTCGGGGTTGCTAATGGGTATTAATATTCTTTCAGTGTCATCATTATCAATGCTTTCAATAATGGAAGATTCATTTAATGAAATGTTTCTACCCCCTTTTTGGGCAGCAAAAGTTGCTATTGTACATGTAATCAGAATCATGATCACTGTTCCATTTAAAATACTTTCGCTTAATAATCTAATTGGTTCTCCTAAGGCTGTTTCTCCTATAACTATGTTGTATCCTACCAGGACAGCAGCAAGCGTTGCCGCAGCTTGCGCATTACTTAATCCAAAAATCAGCCTTCGCTCATCAGGGGAAAATTTAAACGACTTTTGAGTTAGCCAAGCAGCAAAAAATTTTGAAGAAGTAGCAATTATGGTCATCACTGCTGCCACCTTAATTGTTTCAAAATCCTTAATAAAAGCATGGTAATCTACTAGCATTCCAACGCCAATAAGAAAAAAAGGTATGAATACGGCATTACCCACAAATTCTACTCTGTTCATTAAAGGTGAGGTAGCTGGTATTAATCTGTTAAGTGCCAAACCGGATAGGAATGCACCAATAATAGCTTCAATTCCAGCCGCTTCTGCTAAGGTTGCACCAAGAAAAACCATAGTAAGAACAAATATGTATTGAGAAGTTTTATCTTCATATCGTTTTAGAAACCATCGTCCTATTATGGGAAAAAGAAACATTACTGTTAAACCAAAAACAAAAATTGAAATGGACAATCTTGTCCAAAATGCAGTATTTACCTCACCTTTTGTCATACCAACAATAACAGCTAATACCAAAAGTGCCAAGGTATCGGTAATTATAGTCCCACCAACTGTGATATTAACTGCTCGATTTTTTGCAACTCCCAACTTACTTAGAATTGGATAAGCAATTAATGTATGGGAGGCATACATACTGGCAACCAAAATTGATGAAAGAATTGGGAGATTTAAAATATAAATACTCGATAAAGTCCCTAATATCATTGGGATTGAAAAGGTATAGATGCCAAATATGAAACTTTTTGAACTATTTTTTTTGAATTCTGATAAATCCATTTCCAATCCGGCAAGAAACATAATGTAAAGTAATCCTGCCGTACCAGATAAAATTATACTACTATCACGTAAAAGTAGATTAAAACCATTGGGACCAACTATAGCCCCTGCTATTATAAGCCCCAGGATATGTGGGATTTTCAACTTATTCAGAAGAATAGGTGCAAATAATATAATTATCAGTATTACAAGAAATTTTAATACCGGATTTGTTAACGGTAATGTTGTTTCAAAAATATTTAGTAAAATCATAAAGAATACACTTGCAACTACCCTTGGTTAAGCCCAAAATTGAGCAATTATTTGTACAAATTGTTGGCAAATGGCCTTTTTCACACCATTTAAATTTCTAAATCCCACGATATTTTAGATTTAAGTTTGGCACCCTTGGCTCCGCCAAATTCGTAAAATTCCGATTGGGATTTAGCTTGCAGTCGAGAACCATTATGGGTATTCTTATTTCTTTTCCAATTTATCCCTATCCCATTCAGAAGTGTTGGCTGCCGCTATGTAGGTTGTTTGTAAAAAATCATGTAATGTTGCTTCCGGATTTTCTGAGTTTTGTACATCTTCATATTTCAAGAAAAACTCGCCCATTTCGGGGCTATAGTAAGCTTCTTTGGGCAAGACCTTTTGTTTTCCAAAATTCGCATCGCTTGGGTATGCATAGGCATAAAAAACAGGGATGGGAAAATCTTTGGAGCCCGGCCAAAATCCGGCACTGCACACCTCCTGTGAGTAGGCCTCCTGCATTACATCCAAAGGCATATTGGGCATGCCACCTTGATGAAGCGGAGCGGGGTTCCCCGAAAATCGGGTAACTGCCAGGTCAAATGCGCCCCAAAACAATTGTACTGGACTGGCCTTACCAATAAAATTGCTTCTGAATTCACTAAAAATTGCATTGGCTTTTATCATGGCTCTCCAAAGTGCATTAGCAACCTCCGGATCGTATGATTTGTTGATTTTATTCTTAGAGAATGGAATCGCAGGATCCATTTCATTTGGCCTGGAATGAATATTCACCTCTATGCCAATACTGGATAACTTTTCCAAAAGTTCCTTATAAAAATTGGCAACAGTTCTTGGTTTTAGGTCCATGGTCAAAGTTTCAGTATTGGAACATTGAATAAGCAGCTTATGAGTTTTAAAATTAAAATCTATTTGGAATATCCGCCCTTGGAATGTAATTCCATTGGTAGAATATCCTGTTGGTGTAATGTAAAGGGTGGTGTGCCAGGAATGATTTTGCCACGGCATAGTCTTTAGACGTATTTTGCCAACGATTTGAATCCATTGGTGAAGTGTTTCAATAGTGTCTTGCATTTCTGCAAAATTTAAAACTGGCCAATCCTGTTTATTGCTCATTTTTACAATTTTTATTTAGTCACACCAACTGTCGGGGACATATAAGCAGTGGTTTTAGAGACTATTTTTATTATTTTCTGTATTTGATTTAACCAATATTTACATTAAAAAAATACCCGACCATAGCAGTCAAACCCATTGCCACTGTTCCCCAGAATGAAATTCGGATAATAGCTCTAATAATGCTTGACCCCCCTGTTTTAGCTGCTAATGCTCCTAAAATGATTAGAAAAAAAAGTGCAAAACCGTAAAGTGAATACTCCATGCTTTTTAACGGCAAGAAGAGGGTGACAATTAGAGGTAAGATTCCCCCAACGGTGAAAGCTGTTCCAGAAGCCAAAGCGGCCTGTAATGGTTTAGCTTTACTAATTTCATTCAATCCCAATTCATCTCTCATATGTGCTCCAAGAGCATCGTGTGCAGTTAGTTCTTTTGCAACTGTTATAGCGGTTTCTTTTTTCAACCCTCTTTTTTCATAAATCTCGGCTAGGAGTTGCAATTCAATCTCAGGTGTTTCTATTAATTCTATTTTCTCTCTTTCAATATCTGCTTTTTCTACATCTGTCTGAGAACTTACAGAAACATATTCGCCAGCGGCCATGGATAGTGCGCCTGCTACTAAACCTGCTAGAGTAGCCAATACAATTGGGTCCCTGACATCACTTGCAGCGGCAACGCCTATTGCAAGACTCGCCGTTGATAAAATTCCGTCATTGGCTCCTAAAACAGCTGCTCTTAACCAATTACTTCGGTGGATGTAATGGTTGTCTAAATAGTTGTCAATACTCTTTGTACCTGTATTCATTTTAACGGATATTATAAAGATAGATAAACCTAGGATTAAAAACCAAACTCCTTAATACTGAAAGTGTTGTTAGCGGAAGTTTCTCCTTTTTTGGAAATAAAGATTTTATGGAACCTTTGGGGAAATTCGTCTTTTAAATAGATTTGTTTATTTGTAAATGGATGTCTGAAATTTAACGAATAGGCATGTAAATACAATCCCTTACCGCTTAAAATTAAATTTTCAATTCCATATGCCGCATCTCCTAGAATGGGATTGTTAATACTGGACATATGTTTGCGCAATTGGTGCCTTCTGCCTGTTTGAGGTTTCAATTGTACCAAGTTGAGTTTGCCGAATCTTTTTGAAGCAACAGATTTGAACAATTCATAATTCGATTGTGATTTCTTACCGTCAATTTCTGTGGTGATCTTTCCTTCATTGTTCATTTCACCAATAGTAACTGCGCAATAGGTTTTCTCTATCTTTTTGTCTTCAAACATTTTATTTAAAGCACGAATACTACTACTCGTTTTTCCTACCAATAAAATACCTGTGGTTGCATAATCCAATCTATGGACGGGCTGAGGTTTTGTAGCATCTGGAAGACTACTTCGTTCAATGTTTTGGGACAAGGCATTGGCAATGGTTTTAAAGCTATTGCCGCTGACCAAAATACCAGCGGGTTTATGGATCACGGCCAAATGATCATCTTCAAATAAAACTTTTAGTAGAAAGACCAGTTTCTTGTTCGGGCTTACTTCTTTTGGAATGGATATCCTTATGCACTCACCTCCCTTTATTAAGGTAGCCGTAGTGGCAATAACATTATTAACAGTAATGAACTTTTTCTTTAGTGCTTTTTTTAGAGCTGATTTGGTAAAAGCTGCAATGAAAATACCTACCCCATATTCCTGTAGACGAATAGGCGAAGGTATATCGGGAACGGTATGTATTTCGGTGGTATTGATAGTGTTTTTATTTTATGCCAACGTTTTGGCCAAACGGAGTTTCAAGGCAGTTTAGGTTTTGTTGTTGAACGTGATCTGTTGAATGATTATACTTAATTTTTCAAAAAAACAATAAACTAAAACTTTATAAGTGAATATCCTTCCGATTGATAAATTGTTAATACCGTCATTGCGGACAAAGCCAATTTAATTTCGGGCAGAATCTCGGATTTTGAAATTCCGTTATATGCGGCAGATTGTCCACAGATAAACATGTTTACCCCATGTGCTGATAAGGTTTTGATTAAATTGGTATTAGGATTGTCGATTCCATATTTTCTCCTGTAAGCCTCATTCGTCAAAGCGTCCTTTGTGGAAGCTCCGTGCAGGACAAACGCAAGTGAAATGTTGGATTCCTTTATGCCACTTTTAACATGCACGTTCAGATATCTATGAAGGCTGGAGATCAGGGAATTCGAAGACAAGGAGTCTTTGGCCATAAAGTCAATATCAAAGACGGCCTTTAGGACTGCTGTGGAATCTGGAACAAAATCCACATTTTCAAGCTTGTATGTTGCTCCTGCATCGTAAAAAACTGGACCGTATTCTGGCTTTGGGATTTGGCCTAGACAGGGGTTGTGAAACAAGCTAAAGAAAATTATTACTGTAAAAGTTGTCTTCATAAATCGTATAATTATTACCATAGTGTTCATATATGGTTTGTGGTGTATTGATTACCTAATGTAGCAAATACAAACCGAAGGGAAAAACTGTTTGGCCCCGCATTTTAATGCGGGAGGGTTTTTGTAAGCTGGCTGGGAATAGCAATTACGCATGTCCAATGGGATGTTCAACTTTATGGGAGTATCCCTTTTAATCGAATTTATTTTCAAGGTTGGGCGATCTATAAGTTTAATTCAACCTCAACCGATTTAATTCCCATCTTTTTCTATAAAATATTTTTGAGATGAACCATTGTAAAGTTGGGCCTATATGGCATTCATCGGAGCAGTCAAATCTTGAAAATTACAGACCTCAATGTGTTGGTGACAAGTATAATGTTTGTTTTTATAAATCCCAAAGGCTCATTGGTTTATTATTTTCACACATTAATCTACCCTATTCTTCTTCTTTCAAAATTTTATTTAACCAATCTGTAACTGTATTTAAATAGGCAGGATTTAATATTTGAAAATATGGAAATTCTTTATTCAAATAGGTCATTGAATGATCAGTATCGGCAAGCGTGATAACTTTAGAATTGGGGGATTTAGATTTTTTGATTGCTTTTTCTATAGTTTTATAACTTTCGGGCGGTACAACTTCATCCGATAACCCTTGAATAACCAAAATAGGTTGTTTTATTATTTTGAAATAAGGAAGTCCGCTAAAATTTAACTTGTAATCTTTTGGCACATCACGTTCGGGTATCCAGACATATTTTAGCCAATCTTCTGTGCTGTTTTTGGATGATTCCTGCATCAATAATTCGTATGAAATATTCCCCGCCAGATAATTGTACCCCATTTTTTGAACTTTCAAGGCGAGTTCAATATTATCTTTTCCGATATTATTGAAATTTATATTTTTCCAATGGTTTAAATCACTTTCCAAGAGGGTGCCATCAGGGCAGCTAATTGAAATTCCAAAACATAATTCGGGCATTTTGGATAAGATAAATGGGATTTTTATGCCACCTTGACTGCTCCCTTTTATGCCAATATTAGATAGCGACAAGGTGGAAATTTTGGAAAAAAATTCCAATGCATTCATGTCATCGGAACATAGTTCTTCTATGGTTGCAGATTGCCATTCGCCAGAAGACTTGCCTGTACCTCGCTTATCGTAATTAAAAATGGTATAACCTAAATCCGCATAAAAGGACGCTTCCGCATTTGTGCCACTTCGGTCATTTCCTTGAGAGGATGTTACTAAAAACAAACCCTTATGTATAGAATTTTTGGGTTCCCATAATGTTCCGTATAATTCAAGTCCATTGCTAGTAAAGCTCAAATTCTGAATTTTAATAACGTCTCGTTCTGTTTTAGTTTCTGGAACCAGGTAGGTTTCAAATGTGTTCAATAATTGCTCGTTTTCATTGGAATAAACCATTAAATTTCCTTTGAGATTGTTATTGGTTTTAAGGTAATTGTATTCATATGTATAATGATCACTAACTACATAAAACTTAAGAGAGTCTTTTTTGAAGGTTGTTTTTTGACAAGGAATTTCATAGGCATTCATTGCCAAACTGGAAAAATAAGCTTCTGTTTTCCCTTCCATTTCTACCAGTCTTATCTTATAGTTAAGTGATGACTTTCCATACTGAATACCCCCTGAAAAAGACTGTGCAATTAAAGTTGTTGTAAAAAACAAAATAGGTAGAATTATAAAATGCTTCATTGTTTTTTTTAATATGATAGAACGGCTTTTGTTAGATCAGTAGCCGGCAGATAGGCGTCAACTGCTTGGATACTGTAATGTTGCACTTAGTATTTATTATTTTTTCTTTGCTTTTGTACACTCTTGATCATTTTCCCGAAGTCCTTATCCTTCTTTTTCCGCTCTTTAGCGTTTAATTCAAAATGCATCCTTTCCTTTTCCATTTTCATGAAATTTATATATGCATTGGCATCCAATTCTTCATGTTCGATTGCCTCCAATACTGCACATCCGCTTTCACTTGTATGGGTACAATTATTGAATTTGCAATTTTGAGCAAGATTCAATATTTCATCAAAGGTTATTTCAAGCCCAGCAGAAATATTTGTAATCCCCACTTCTCTCATTCCAGGATTATCTATTAAGATTCCATTTTCCAGAACTATTAAAGACCTATGGCTGGTAACATGTTTTCCTCTGTCGATACGCTGGCTTATTTTTCCGGTTTCCATCAAACGGGCTCCAGTCAAAGTATTGATAAGTGTAGATTTTCCAACTCCTGAGGAGCCTAAGAGGCAATAGGTGCAACCCTTGGTCAATTTGGATTTCAAAATATCAATTCCGGCTTTGGATTGATTACTTATCGCAAATAAGGGAACGTTTTTAATCCGCTCCTTAATTTGAACCATTAATTCATCCAATACCTGTTTCTCAACTAAATCCATTTTACTTAAAACAATAATGGGTTTTATTTTAGAGGCGTTGCAAATAGTCAGATAGCGCTCCAAACGATTGATGTTAAAATCTCGGTTTACAGATTGAATGATCAATCCAAAATCAATATTTGTGGCTATTATTTGAGTTTGGCCCAATGTGCCGACAGCCTTTCTTTCTACGCTTGATTTCCTGGGAAATACCGCATAAATGAGCGCTTTGTTTTCGTCGTATTCTGATATAGATACCCAATCCCCAACAGCCGGTAAGTCATTCCTATTGGTTGCCGTAAATCTTAAATTCCCAATAAGCTCAGCGTCAAATTCGCCATGATCGGTTTTAACAGTATATCGGTCTTTGTGCTCGGAAATAACTCTTCCTATCCCGAAAGAGTCAAGACTATGCTCTTTTCGATATACTTCCATTTCACTATTGTATCCTAAATCCTCTAGTGTCATTGCTATTCCTAATTGTTAAACACAACCTTATGTTCTTTTTATATTCCGGCTTTTACAAGTTAAGCCATTTTCTCATACTTTTTTCAAAATTTTCTCAACTAAATCGTTCGGCGTCCAGTTGTAAATGGCAAACAAGCCATATGTTTTTCCTGTCCAGTCAAGTTTATCGTATGGCTCAATATTGTGTTAAGTGGAGTGCGTTTTTGTCCCCCAGAATTCCAGTCAAATGTTGAATTTGGCTTAATGTCGGGTTGGCTATTTTAACTATGTTGCCAACTGGTAGTTTTCATAGTTCCTTCGTCATATCACCGAGGATTATCTTCTCCACCTTTTTAAATTTCATTTAGGGAATACATTCCATTGTTTTCCACAAATAGGTGTTTCCTCTAAGCCCATTTGTAGCTTTCATTCAGGAGCATTCAACCAACTTAATGAAACTATTGGATTATTTTCCCAATCTACAAAAGTAACAGGAACATAAAAATGCGAGCTCATCTCAAATACTGAAGTATAATTTTTATCTTGCAATCGTACACCTTTTTATTAATTCGAAACATAAGGATGAAAAATCTAGTAATAATTTTAGTTATTCTAATACCCTTTTTTATAAATGCTCAAAGCGCTGAATATAACCTAAATTCATATTTGAGTGAAGGAGTTAAAGTACCTAATACCCATCATAGTGGTGATGCCTGGTTAAACTTTTTATTGGAAGCAGATGAAGATTTCGATCAGAACATCACACAGGCAACTTTTAGTCCTAACTCAACATTGGATTGGCACAAACACGCTACAACTCAGATCATCATTGTTGTTGAGGGCAAAGGGTACTATCAGGAAAGGGGTAAAGAGCCAATTATCATAAAAAAGGGTGATGTTGTCAATTGCGGGAAAGACACAGAACATTGGCATACTTCATCTGCAGACAGTTCGGTTTCATATATAGCTATTTATGGTAAGGAACCAACAGTTTGGACCGAGAAGCTAACCCAGGAATACTATGATACCGTAGCCCAAAAACTAAAGGCAAATAAAGACTGAAGATTCCCGTATGTTTCCGGCAAAAAGACAAGTCGGATTGGCAATATAATGGGAAAAATGTAGGGATATTAGCTTAAAAAGGCTTGTATTTTAACTCAGATATTTGTTGTTTTTTCTAGGACTGGCTCAATCTATTTTATAAATATCATCTGCTATACTGGGGAAATTTAAAAATAATAAGGCATCGTGTCCCGGTATAATAAATTTAATGTCTGAAACTAAAGTTTTCATTCTTTCCATCGATTTAACATATGCATTTGTATCAAAAGTTTCAGTTTTAGGAGCCGACATAAGGTGATTTAGATTGTAGTAAGTATAAACATTATCTGATGCAAGTATTATTTTATTTACCCCATTGTCAACCAGGATGAATTGCGAATTGAACGTATGTCGAGAACCTGTATATACTTTTATATTAGGAAGTATTTCTTTATCATCACCATCTATTAACATTAATTTGCCAGACAGATTTAGTTCCACAAGTTTGAGTACGTCCCTTTTATTAAAGTCTCCCCAGCCATCTTTTTGCCACGCATCTCCAACGAAGTAATTGTAATCCGTTTTTTGAATCCAAACATTTGCATTGGGAAATAGGTCTACACCATCCATATGGTCCCAATGGGGATGGGTCAAGATAATATCAGTTATGTCCTCTGCATTTAAGCCTATTCTTGGCAGCATTAAATCTGGGCGTATGTAATTGGTTACACTATAAGCTTTTGACTGTTCAATGTCATTTAAGAAACCGGCATCGACCAATATGTTTTTCCCGTTTGTTCCCTTAAGTAGCCAAAACATAAAAACAGCATCAATTGTTTCGGATTCCGGAGCGTCCAAAACCAAAACGGATAGTGGCAATGTTACTCCAACATTTGCATATTTTAAAGCATATACCTCATAGTTGGTAGATTGGGAAAAGGCGGTTATTGAAATGGTTAAAATTACAATCGTAGAAACGAATATTTTTCTCATAATTCAAAGTATTGATTTATCATTAATAAATCATGAATCAGATTTAACAAATGCTAAGGGCTTTGTGTATGGTTAATTGCCCTGGCATAGTCTAATGTAGAAAAGAAAAGGTACCAGAGGAAAATCCACCATTCTTTTTAGCGTGGAGGATTTTCCAAAGTAGTCCAGAAGACGCAACCCGCTAGAACGACTCTATAGGGCTGGTTACTTTTAATCATTGTTGCGGTTGGTTGTTTTTCTTTATCATTCCTTTTTCAGTTGATAATACAGAATAATAGCTCCATTACTAAAGGTTTTTTTATTAACGAGTTTAAAAATAATCCTGTCGCTTATGTTTTCAAATAATGGCAAACCGTTTCCTGCAACCACAGGATAAATGCAAAGTTGGAATTCATCTATCAAATCAAGTTTTATCAACTGTATAATTAAACTGCGACTACCAACAAAAATATCTTTACCTGATAGCTGCTTGAGTTCTGAAACTTCCTCTTTTAAGGCACGTTTTGCTATTGTTGCACTTTCCCATTCTACATTTTTTATCGTGCGTGAAAAAACTATTTTCGGAATTTTGTCTATGGCCTTGGCAAAGTCGTTCATTGATTTTTCTTCGGAAGGGTTTTTTAAAAATGTGCGCCAAAATTCCATAAGTTGATACGTAGTCCTGCCATATAGAATTGCATCTCCCTGACCTAATAGCTCTGTATAATGTTGATGTATTTCCTCATCGGGTAGTCCAGCAGTATGGTCGCAAAACCCGTCAAGTGTCATGTTGATAGCCGCAATTAGTTTTCTCATACTATTTTTATCCAATCTATTCGCTTACCGGTATTTATATATTGTGCCTATGGTTCCAAAAACTCATCACTGCTCATGAAATTTAGCTTTTGTTACCTTTTGGCATTATTTCATTAATTATGTTAATCAGTTCTTTCTCTTTTTAGGTGCCAATTAAAAACTTTTTCCCATTTTTCAATTCTATGGCAAGCCCTTTACTTCCACTTATATTATATATAGTGCCATATTTGGTTCCAAGTCTTATTCCCCAGCCTCCAACAAAGCCATAATCAACAATTTTAGCATTTTTAATATCATCCCATATTACATTTTTTTTAATAAAAGGAAAGAAGGACATCCGAAGATTTTCATTGTCAATCACTGTTTTAAGACGCATGCACGCGAACAATAAAATAAGCGAGAAAACAATTATTAGAAATATAATAAGGCCTAAATCGGACATTGGTTTGGTTCCAAATTGCTCTTTGAGGAATAACTGTTTGTAAATTCCATAAATTGGTATGAATCCAATACCTATCAAAGGTACCCACAACCACCATTGGGTGAATTTTTGTTCTTCCTTAAATTCTTTTTTCATAACACTCAGTTTCTTGCATGGTAAGTTTAATTACTTAAGTATCTATAAGAATCATTATCAATAAAACCTAAATCAAAGTACATTTCAGTTAAAATTAAATATTATTCCCAGATATCTAATTATTACCTAAAATAGTACAACTATGTACCTTTAACTTTGTAAAGGATGTCCCTTTAAAGTACCCTTACGCAGTCTGAGGGTTGGTACATGAAGAGCGGAATTACGAAGCGTGTTCGGATTTCAAATACAGTGTTGCCTACTTTGCTTATTTTGCTTTCATTTGGTTTCCACGTTTTTCGTGGGTTACTTCGGCAAGTCCAAGTGCTTCCATTAAAGGTGGAATATACATTCCGAATCGACCCTTGAATCCTTTTTTTAGCCCATACCAATCACCGATTGGATTGTCTGAAGATCTACCCCAATGTTCGACTGTATCCGGTTTGGTCTCGACCTTTTCATCCTTACTGGCAAGCTCCATCCAATCGCCACGTTCTTTGAGCATCTTATATAAGTCATCAATACATCTAATGTCGTAATGAAGTACGGTTGTATTAACGGTACATACTAAAATTTCCTTTCCATCCTTTTCTTCCACGTGAATTGTGTATTCAGATGATAAAGGAGGAGTTTTAAGCACCAATGGATTCTCTTTTGTTCCGATTTTTTCTTTATAATTCATATCGCTATTAATTATAGGTTATCTGTAGTCTTACTGTCTTTCTTTAATTGTTTTAGCAAGAATTTTAGTGATGTTCGTTAATGTATTTAATTGATTCTATACTGAGTTCTTGTAAAATCTTAATATTGATGTAAGAAAGTTTTTCACATATATGCAGGCTTTGCCCATTTTGAATTTACCGAGGTCAGCCAACAATAATTTACTTTTTTCCGGATCTGAATAAACATAGAGCCTGAACGCCGCTATTCTCGGGGAAAATCCAAGAACTGGTGCATCACCTTCGTGTCCGCTGGCATATTTGTAATGATAATTGCCGAATCCTATAATAGTTGGTCCCCACATTTTGGGTTTAGACTTGGTCAATTTCTTCATCAATTCCATCAATCGAAAACAGTCAGCCTTTTTCTATTCGCTGTCAACGAATGAATTTATAAAATCTATTACGCTTTCTACGGTGTAAGTCGTTTTTGTTTTTGCCATAACTCCTTGTTGATTACCCTATTAAATTTTTTTCCATCTTTTTGCCTTGCGCCAATTCCTCCAACGATGACCTTAGAAAACACCTAATTATCCTGTCGTCCGATCAGGTAGGTTAAGGTTACCTTTAGTACGGGAATTAAAAGCTGTTATCTTTCGATTAAGAACCAAAACCCGTGTGAATTACAGCCATTTTTAAGTGTAGGTTTTATATCAAATCAACTTTTTTATTTCACTAATTATTTCGTCCGATTGTTCAACTAATTTCTTTTCAATCTTTTCTGACAACAAAGATAGGTTGTCAAAGTCTGGTCTATTTTCGATTACGGCTACTAAAATTGAATATTTAGGCATTTCCGTTTTGTCCTCATTCCACTTTGTCGTTTTCAACAATTCCCAATATTTCTTTTGAATTGGCATGGTATTTCCCAAAAGCCAAATCTCAAATCTCATTTCCGAGTGATTCAATATTAATCCTAATTTTAGCTTTTTCTTTTTTAAAAAGTCATTGGAATAGTAAAAATAGGTGTAGTCCATATATCCGTGAAGAATACCTGTAAATGAATATTGTTTAGACAGACTTTTGATAAGGTCTACTCTAAGCTTCATTACAAATTTCACTAATTGATTATAGGCAATTAATATGTCACCTTTGTCAAGTTGCGCTTTATAAATCGCTACATAATGATTCAAGTTTTTCATATCGCCTGTTCTACTTACAACTAACGTTCCATATGGTGTCGTAGCATCCTGAAGTGTGCAATCCACTATACATATTGTTGTGTTGTTTTCTTTTTAATTTTTCTTATGTTTCCTCTTTACTGTACCAGAAAACGTCATCATTCCTTTTCCGACAAAAACGGTTACTGTAGTAATTCCTCTTTCAAAATTATTATACCAGCGTACTCCTGGTCCTCCACCTTCATTTTCAACATATGAAACCATATTTTCATGTTCACTTATGGGAATTACAACTATTTTTTCGTGGGCTTCTGTGCCAAATTTGGGGTTTAAACTTTTCCAGTATAAAGTTGTATCCGATGATATTACAATATCAAAGACAGGTTCACCTACTTTATATCGAAGTGTGTCACCTAATATGTCAGAGAATTTTAGCACTTCCTTTTTCACAACTTGGGAAGCATCTTCCCTAGTGGATTTCATCGCAACATCTTTCTCTTGACACGTAAAGAAAACAAACATCACCAGAACTGGTAGGATCGACTTTTTCATTTTGAATTTATTCTGTTTTGAAAATTTATCTTTTTAATAACGCACAATGGTCTCGTGTATGCGGTATAGCCGGCTTTTGCTGGCAATGAACGTGATGCGTAGTGTTATCTGCTAAGCTGTCGGTTTAATTTTTAAATTCATTTTTTGTCATTATTAATGGAATTCCGATCAATACCAAAGCAACTAAATTTATTATAATAACATTATGAATTGCCCCATAATAAATGGAAATTCCACTATCAATTATGAACCAAGTTAAAAGTCCGTACCACATTGTTTTATATGCCCACTTTTCTTTTTTCTTAAATGAATTTTCTGAAATCATTACCATTAGGATGTGAAAACCAACAATTGTTCCTCCTATAATTCCGAACAGCCAATTTTTTAATTCTAAAATGTTTTGGTCAAATTCATTTCCATTTAAAAAAACATCTTTTGTGTAATTATTGTGTATTTCAAAGAAAAAGGAGTTTCCGGCAAATGCAACCAATAGTCCAACGGCAATTGTCATGAGATTTGCATAAGTCAACCATTTTTGCCAAAAATTAAACTTTCCATTTCCTTTGTTCATTTCTGATTTTTCGTTTTTCAGCCTGCAGCTAAGGTATGTGCATAATAAGTGCATAATAATTAGTTGCTGTATTTCTTTTTATTAACCGTTTTCAAAGGCATATTATATGTAAACCCTAAGGGTATTTATTAAGGTTTAATTTACAATATTTTTAAATGAGGTAGGGTTATGGGCTAGGGTAATATCTTTTTCTTAATTAGTAGTACTAGAGCGGGGTATTTTCTATCTTTGCGCCATGGTAAAAGAAGATGTTTTAGCTTTGGTTGACCAGGGCCTAATGCTTCCGTTAATGGAAGAATTTTACACTATTCAGGGCGAAGGCTTCCACAAAGGAACCGCTGCTTATTTTATTCGTGTAGGCGGTTGCGACGTAGGTTGCCATTGGTGCGATGTCAAGGAGAGCTGGAATGCGGAGACCCATCCCCCAACGGGCATAGACCATATTGTTGCCAATGCGGCCAAATATTCGGACACCATTGTTATTACCGGGGGAGAACCCCTCACCTGGGATATGGGGCCTCTAACAGATGCCCTAAAGGCCAAAAACCTAAAGACGCATATAGAAACTTCAGGAGCCTATCCACTTTCAGGAACCTGGGATTGGATCTGTCTCTCCCCAAAAAAGAATAAGTTGCCAGAAGGCATTATCTATGACAAGGCACATGAATTAAAGATGATAGTGTACAATAAGCACGACTTTATTTTTGCCGAAGAACAGGCGGCCAAGACCAATAAGGATTGTATTTTGTACCTGCAGCCGGAATGGAGTGTAAGGGATAAGGTCACCCCTTGGATCGTAGATTATGTTATGCAAAACCCCAAGTGGAAAGTGTCGCTTCAAACGCATAAGTATTTGAATATACCGTAGACCTAAGTTGAATGTTCAAAGTTGGAAAGTTCAAAGTTAAGGATCTTTGAATACTGGATGCCAACTACTCAATTCTTAATACTGATTACCCACAACTGTGTACTGGCGCCACTGCAATTAACAGATTGCCGCGCTGCGCCTCCTTTTCGGTAGACAGGCTCGCAATGACGTTAAAAAAAAAGCACCTCCCCTGTATTAGGGACGTACAGCCGTACACTTTGAACCTTGAACCTTGAACTTTTAATACAGTATCACTGTTTCCGGTGTGCCAATACTATCGGTGGTTGTCCGTTGAACGGGTTCTGCATTCTGCCAATGGTTTTGGCTCCCATACCGGAGGCCCTTATAACACTTTTATCCCCATAGCGTTCCCTGATCTTGTCCAGGGCGTTGTAGAGATTTAATATTTCCTCGGTATCATCAAATAGATTGATCTGGTAATGGCCCTGTACTAAATGACTGAAGCGAATACCGATCAGCCGAATCAACAGTCTTTTGTTGTAAAGCGTATTGAAGAGGTCCAAAATCTTGGGAATTAGGATATGGTCCGCACTGGTGTAAGGAATCTTTAGTTGTTTGGAATAGGTGTTAAAATCCGAATAGCGAATTTTTACAGCAATACAGGCGGTTAGTTTTTTTCCCCTCCGCAACTGATAGGCCAGATTCTCGGTCATGGCAATAAGGATTCCCCGCAGTTTAATGACATCTATGGTGTCCTTGTCAAAAGTACGTTCGGTGGAAATGGATTTACGTTCGGAAAAAGGAATAACAGGGGTATTGTCTATGCCGTTGGCCCGTTTCCAAATTACGCCCCCGTTGGCGCCCAACACCCGTTGCATCATATCCATGGGCATTTCTTGAATGGTTTTTATTTGTCGCAAGCCCAAATTTCGGAGGGTCTGATAGGTTTTGTCGCCCACCATAGGTATTTTTTTAATGGATAAAGGCGCTAAAAACGGTTTCTCGTGCCCTATGTCTATCCTTAATTCATTGTTGGGCTTGGCTTCATTGGTGGCCACTTTGGATACTACCTTATTCGCTGATAAGCCAAAGGAAATGGGAAGTCCGGTTTCCTTAATAATTTTATGGCGTAGCTCGGTGGAATATTGGTGGCAACCATAAAATCGGTCCATTCCGGTAAGATCGGCGTAAAATTCATCGATACTGGATTTTTCAAATAGGGGTACGTGTTCTTTAATAATATCGGTTACGATATCGGAATGCTTGCTATAGTTTCCCGCATTCCCTTTTATGATGATGGCTTCTGGACAAAGTTCCTTGGCCATTTTCATAGGCATGCCGGAATGCACTCCAAAACCTCTGGTCTCGTAGCTGCATGCTGCCACCACCCCTCTGTCGCTAACGCCACCGACGAGTATGGGCCTATGCTCCAATTTACTGTCTTGAAGTCGCTCTACGGATACAAAAAAAGTATCCAAATCCAAATGAAGTATTGTTTTTTCCATCGCACACCCAAAAAAGGTATGCTAAATTATGGAATATTTCCATTATTTTGGATAATATCCATAATTTATTTTAAAGCTAAGCTTGTCCTAAGAGCAACATCAAAAAAACCTGTTCTGGTTATGTTGTCTAGCTGGGGGAACTAACATAACAAAAAAAATAGTATAAAGTTGAAAGCATGCAAAACCAAAGGTTCTGCAACAAAAATATTCTATTCGAAAGTATATAGTAAGATTGAGAACAAGGCTAGGAAAAAGCAAAGAAACACCAATATCAACAACAACTTTAGTGTTATTGGAACTTCAATTCCTCCACTTTTTCCTAGCAATAATTCCCTTAAATACTGCATACCTTTCATACTAATGGGTTTCTTATTTTTTAATCCCAAATAAATCCAGTGGACAATCTAAAAATGAAAGCGTACAATACCACGACAAACATAGCTATACTGAACCACAGGAAGGCTTTGAAATAATTCTTGACAATGATGTTACCTAGGTTTTTAAATCCTTCGGAATAAATTTCTTTAACGAGTAATAATGTTTTCATACTTTTTATTTAATGTTATAGGGCAAAATTCGGCTAGCCTTGCCCTAAATGAAAATTTAGTGGTTAAAAGGGATAAAAACTGGTTAAATAACGAGTGGAAAAATTTTGTTCGGGTAAACGGTTATTTACCAAGGATAAACCGCAGGTGGATTCATGAACGTAAAAGTACTTCAAGGATGTTAATGGAAGTTTAGCATAGGGTAGTTGGTCTATTATGGCCCGTAAATAATTAATCTAGGAAAGATTGGCCTAAATCCCGTTCCATTGCGCAAGAAGGAGCTTTGACATATGCAGAAATATTCTTGTAGGGATCGGTCTAACATAAATAGTACCAAAATTGATGTAATTATATCTATTGCCAATGCCATTAATCTGACTGTGTGTTGCGCATCAATCCTTCCTGTGCCACAGAGGCTACAAGAACACCATTTCTGTCAAAAATACTCCCCCTGGAGAACCCTCTGGAATTACCAGCACTGGGACTGTCCATAGTATACAAAAGCCATTCATCTATTTTAAAATTGCGGTGGAACCAAATGGCATGGTCTATACTGGCATAAAAAGTCTTCCCTTTTCTAAGTTCTTCCCGATGGGGTAGGGAAGCAGTCGTAAGAATGTTGTAATCGGAGGCATAGACCAATAGTTGCTGTTGTAGTGGCAAATCGGCTTTTACCTTTTCAGTGGAGCGCATCCACATGTGGTTAAATGGCGGGCCATTTTTAGCAAGCAGGGAGGTAAGGCGTTCTACAGGTTTAAATTCAAATACCTTGGGATGGGTAAGTTTTATAAGATTATAGGAATCTGGATCTGTTTTTTCCATTTCCTCAATTTGTTCCAAGCTGTTCATTAACTTTTTTGGGGTAATTAAATTGGGCATGGTAATCTGATGCTCCACCCCATCTTCCTTGACCTGAAAAGATGCGGCCATGTTAAAGATGGCCTTGCCGTTTTGCTTGGCTACCACTCTACGTGTGGTAAAACTACGTCCGTCCCTTAGACGATCTACTTCATAGGTAATGGGAAGGCTAAGGTCGCCCCCCAAAATAAAATACCCGTGCATGGAGTGGGCCATCTTATCGTTGGATACTGTTTGGTAGGCGGCATGCAATGACTGTCCCAATACCTGACCCCCAAAAACACGGCCCCAAGGAGCCTGATAGTTTTGTCCCACAAAGGTATTGTCGTTGATACGTTCCAGGGTAAGTAATTGTATAAGTTCTTCTAAGTTGCCCATGCGAAATTATTGATTCAAAATTACTTTAAGTTTTAAGCGAAATTACAAAGGTATGTTTCCATGTTTCTTTTTGGGCAAATTCACTACTTTATTCTCTAAGAGGGCAAAGGCCCTTATTAATTTCCTACGGGTGTTTCGTGGAAAAATAACTTCATCTATAAATCCTCTTTCCGCCGCGGAATAGGGATTGGCAAATTTATTGGCGTATTCCTCCTCTTTTTCTTTTAGTACAGCTTCTGGGTCATCTGCCAAAGTGATCTCTTTTCTAAAGATGATCTCACTGGCTCCTTTGGCGCCCATTACTGCAATTTCGGCCCCAGGCCATGCATAGTTGAGATCGGCCCCAATATGTTTGGAATTCATAACGTCATATGCACCACCGTAGGCTTTTCGAGTAATAACAGTGACCTTGGGAACTGTGGCCTCACTCAGGGCATAGAGCAACTTGGCACCATTGGTAATGATACCATTCCATTCCTGATCCGTACCCGGAAGGAATCCGGGAACATCTACCAATACCAAAAGTGGAATATTGAAACAATCACAAAAACGGGTAAATCTGGCAGCTTTTTTGGAGCTGTTCACATCTAAAACTCCAGCCAAGCTCATGGGCTGATTGGCTACGACCCCAATACTTCTTCCCGCCAATCTTGCAAATCCCACGACTATATTTTCTGCATAATGTTTATGGACTTCAAAGAATGGGGAGTCATCAATGATTTCAGTTATGATATGTCGCATATCATACGGCTGATTGGCGTTTTCGGGGATAATGGTTTCCAACTTTTCCCGGATTTCCGTATTTAATGAATAGGCCAGTGGTTTGGCCATTTCCTCACAATTCTGAGGTAAAAACCCAATGAGTTCCTTTATTTGTGCAATACATTCCAAGTCGTTTTCCGCTGTAAAATGGGTAACCCCGGATTTGGTGGCATGGGTCATGGCCCCGCCCAATTCTTCTGAACTAACCTCTTCATTGGTGACCGTTTTCACGACATTGGGTCCGGTGACGAACATATAGCTTGAATTTTCCACCATAAGTGTAAAGTCGGTCATGGCCGGCGAGTAGACCGCTCCTCCTGCACAGGGGCCCATTATGGCAGATATTTGAGGGATAACACCCGAAGCCATTACATTCCTGTGAAAGATATCGGCATAGCCCCCTAATGATCGCACGCCTTCCTGTATTCTTGCGCCACCGCTATCGTTCAATCCAATTATGGGGACTCCTATTTTCATGGCCATATCCATTACTTTGCAAATCTTTTCGGCATGGGTTTCGGAAAGCGAACCTCCGAATACGGTAAAATCCTGGGCGAAAACACAAACCTGTCTACCATTAATGGTTCCATAGCCGGTGACTACCCCATCGCCATAAAATATTTGCTTGCCCATTCCAAAATCCTTGGTTCTATGGGTAACCAAAGCACCCAACTCCTCAAACGAACCCTCATCCAGTAAAAAATGAATACGCTCACGGGCAGTTAGCTTGCCCTTGGCATGTTGGGCCTCTATACGTTTTTGGCCGCCACCCAATTTTGCCTTGGCAATTTTATCTTCGAGTGATTTTATATTGTCCTTCATTAAGTATTGCTTTTTACCATTTAAAGTTTATGGTCCATGTGGTGTTTATTTCTTGGATCTTTTTAATGACCAATTGGAGATTTTATAATCGGGGAGCTTGAGTTTTTCCTTGTGCTCCAAGAAAAGCTTTAAACCAACCAAGGCTGCAATTTTACGCTCCTGCCCATATTGCTCGTTTAATAATTCCGGAGTAAAGTAGTTCTTAACAAAATGAGTGTCGAAATTCCCGGAAGTAAAGGCTTCATGTTCACAAACAAACTTTCCAAAGGGTAGGGTAGTGGAAATTCCTTTGATCTTAAATTTCGATATGGCACGGATCATTAACTGAATGGCTTCCTCACGATCTTTGCCGTAGGTAATTAATTTGGCCAGCATGGGGTCATAGTACATGGGTATGGCCATCCCTTCTTCAAAACCGTCATCCAATCTTATACCTTCGCCACTGGGACGCTTATAGATTTCCAAAGTGCCTATGCTGGGTAAAAAATTGTTCATGGGATCCTCCGCATAGACCCTTACTTCCAGGGCATGGCCCTTTATACTTAAATCTTCCTGTGTAAAGGCCAGTTTTTCATTTCTTGCAATTTTTATTTGTTGCTCCACAAGATCAATACCGGTAATCAATTCCGTTACCGGATGCTCCACCTGTAAACGAGTGTTCATCTCAAGAAAATAAAAATTGTTTTCCCGGTCCAATAGGAATTCCACGGTTCCCGCACCTACATAATCACAGGCCTTGGCTACTTTTACGGCGGCTTCGCCCATGGCTGTTCTTATTTCGGGGGTCAAAATGGCGGATGGAGCCTCTTCCACAACCTTTTGATGTCTTCTTTGGATACTACATTCCCGCTCAAATAGGTGTAATATATTGCCATGGGTATCGGCCAGTACTTGGATCTCTATATGTCTGGGAGATTCAATGTATTTTTCCAAAAAAACAGAACCATTTCCAAAAGCTGCCTTGGCCTCGCTGATGGCACGCTCCATTTGCTCCGCTAGTTCGGAAAGGTGACGGACTACCCTCATGCCTTTACCTCCACCCCCGGCGGAGGCTTTTATTAAAACGGGAAAGCCGATCTTTTGGGAAATTTTCTTGGCCAAGACAATATCGGTAATGGCCTCCTCTATTCCAGGTACCATTGGGATATTATAACCTTTTACGGCCTCCTTGGCCGCTAATTTATCGCCCATAACTTCAATGGCATGTGGTTTTGGACCTATAAAACTGATGCCGTTTTTGGTTACAAGTTGGGCAAAAGCGGCATTCTCACTTAAAAATCCATAGCCTGGGTGAATAGCCTCAGCCTTGGTATGGAGGGCTGCATTCACTATTTTATCCATATCCAAATAAGATTCTGAGGAGGGTGAATTTCCTAAATGAACCGCTTCGTCTGCAAAGCGTACATGGGGAGACTCCCTATCAGCATCCGAATAAACAGCAACAGTTTTTATACCCATCTTTTGTGCCGTCCGCATGATGCGTAAAGCTATTTCTCCTCGGTTGGCTACCAATATTTTTTTCATCTTTATGCTAAGCTTATTCCATTTCAATTATAATCTGTCCTTTGTCAACCGCATCATTAACCTTGACTTTAATATTCTTTACAACACCTTCCCCAGTAGAGTTGATTATATTTTCCATTTTCATGGCAGAAAGCACGATCAGTGGGGTGCCCGTTAATACCTCTTGGCCAATAGTGGCCATAATATCTATAATAAGCCCGGGCATAGGGGCCTTAATACTATTTATTTTATGGGTCTTGGCAGTTAATAACCCCATTTTATTAACCATCTGATCGTATTCGTCCTCTAGGTACATTTCATAACTATTGCCATTTACCTCTATAGTCATTGTTTTGTTGGCAAAATCGGCATCCAAGATTTGTATGACAAAGGATTGGTTGTTCATTAAGGAATGATATTTCAGAGAGCCCGTGGCAATCATGTCCATGGATTCAATATCCTTAGGACCAATCTTGAAATTTTCTTTATCAACAATGATATTGTAGTGGGTCATATATTACAGTTTCATAACCCGGCACAGAATTATCCTACTGGATAACAAGTGCCAGGATCAATTAGCTAAAAAATTTCCAAGGATTATTAAGGTCCATCTAAAGGTAAATCGCTTATAAACCATTTAGCAATAATGGAAATCTAACGTATCCCATGCTTCTCTTTCAATTTTAAGGCTGAAAGTTATTTGAAATAGTCCTAAATATTATTAGGCGCAATAGCACCAATGATTCCAGTTTTGTGCTTTCACTAAGATATGTAAAAGATTTAAATGACAAATGCGTCGGGGCCATTTCCGGTCATCCGGAAATTAATGGATTTATAGAATGTGATAAGTAGTGTATTGATAATCAATATCTTGATTTTCATTTAAGGGTTATTTCCAAAGGAAAGTGCCACTGGGTATTTTTCAGAACCGCTATAATATTAAAAAAAGGACATTTTTATCCTTAATATGATTTATATCATGTTTTTTGTTTCAATGGCGACCTAATTTTGTCCAAATAAATTCATAAAACCGATAAACAATTAGTGAATAGACCATTTTAATGAAACCGATGAGAATATTACGAATAATTAATAAACAAGTGACCTATAACAATTAAATGACAAGCAAATGAAAATAATTTTAAAAAGTAGCGCAGTTCTTTTTTCAGTTTTGATGATGAGCTGTGGAGGTAAGGAAGAAAAGAAAAAAGAAGGCTTTAGTGTAGATAGGGCAAAAACTACAACCGAGCAGCCTGCCACAACTCCGGCGGCAGCAACAACATCTGCATCAGAGACCGTGGATTTAACCAATAAGGGAGTGGGGCCAATTACCTCGGTAACCTTGGCGGCTGATATTGATCAGGAAATGGCTAAAAAAGGAGAAGAAATATACGGTCAAATGTGTTTGGCTTGCCATAGGATTGGTAAGAAGTTCATTGGACCGGCCCCAAATGGTGTTTTGGAAAGACGTAGTCCAGAATGGGTCATGAACATGATTTTGAATCCTGAGGTTATGGTTAAGGAAGATCCATTGGCAAAAGCTTTATTGGCCGAATTTAACGGCGCGCCAATGGCCAATCAAAGTCTAACAGAAGAACAGGCAAGAGCAGTATTGGAATACTTTAGAACCTTATAATTTTAAATATATACTACTATGATATCAACTAATTACATAAAATTACTGATGATGTCATTTTTTATTCTGGTCCTTACGTTCAGTTGTAAAAATGAATCAAAGACGGCTACGACTCCAAATTCCAACAATGTTGGTACGGAAGCAACGGAAAAGCAGGGTCAAGCCTTTATTGCTGATGATGGCTCTACCCCCAATGTATTGCAAATAGCCATTGGATCTCCAGACCATACCACATTGGTGGCAGCGGTACAGGCTGCGCAATTGGAAAACGCATTGGTGAATGCAGGACCCTTAATGGTGTTTGCTCCAACCAATGAGGCTTTTGCCGCTCTACCGGCAGGCACTGTGGAAGATCTGTTAAAACCGGAGAACAAAGATGCTTTGGCAAATATTTTAAAGTTTCATGTTACTGCAGGTAATTACAGCAAGGATTTTTTAATGAAGTTTAAAAAATTGGGACAGGCCAATGATCAGAACACTACCGTTGAAGTAAAGGGTGAGGATGTTTTTGTTGGTGGTGCAAAAATTATTGCCAGTATCCCTGCGGGCAATGGAATTGTACATGTTGTAGATAAGGTAATGTTGCCTCCTTCGGAATAATTATAAAACTCAATTATCAATTAAATTATAAACAATGAAAAGAAATACTTATTTAGTTTTGGGACTCTTGGGCTTTGCCGCATTATTGACGAGTTGCGGTAATGGTAACCAAGGTAAAGGTTCTTCCGGAGCATTAAACTCGAGTAATGCAGAAAAAGTGTATGTGGCTCCCGGGGAACATGATGAATTTTACGCTTTTATGTCTGGAGGATATAGTGGCAATCTAACAGTTTACGGTTTACCATCTGGAAGAATGTTCAAGGAAATTCCGGTATTCTCACAATTTCCCACCTCTGGCTACGGTTATTCCGAAGAGACCAAACCTATGTTGAATACCTCCTTCGGTTTTGTTCCATGGGATGATTCACACCACCCGGACATTAGCCAAACCAATGGCGAATTGGATGGAAGATGGATTTTTATAAACGGTAACAATACACCTCGTATAGCAAGAATTGACCTTCAAACTTTTGAGACCGCCGAGATTATAGAGGTTCCCAACAGTGCAGGTAACCACAGTTCTTCCTTCATTACGGAAAATACGGAGTATGTTGTTGCAGGAACCCGTTTTTCGGTACCTGTTCCACAGGCCGATATGCCCATTAAGGATTACAAGGGTAATTTTAAGGGAGCACTTTCTTTTATTAGTGTAGATCCAGAAGATGGTCGAATGGATATTAAGTTTCAAATACTGATGCCAGGTTTCAATTATGACCTTTCACATCCAGGTAGGGGGAAATCTCACGGATGGTTCTTCTTTACTACCTACAACACTGAGGAGGCCAATACCTTATTGGAAGTTAATGCCTCTCAAAATGATAAGGATTTTATTGCAGCTATCAACTGGAAAAAAATTGAGGAGTATGTAAACAATGGTGGTGGAACAAAAATGCCAGCAAATTATGCGCATAATGTGTACAGTGATGAAACACACACGGCCACTTCTACCATGGTAAAGGAAGTTTTAACAGTTGACCCAACTAAAATCCCGGGAGCAGTGTTTTTCTTACCAACCCCAAAATCACCTCATGGTTGTGATGTTGATCCTTCTGGAGAATATATTATTGGAAATGGAAAATTGTCCGCTGATTTAACGGTACACTCTTTTGATAAGATGATAGCAGCCATTGAGGGTAAGAAATTTGATGGAGAGGCCTATGGTATTCCTATCCTAAAATTTGAGGACGTCCTAGCGGGAACCGTAAAAAGCGGTGGTCTTGGACCATTACATACAGAGTTTGACGGTGAGGGTAATGCCTATACTACCTTCTTTATTTCATCGGAGGTGGTTATGTGGAAACTAGGCACATGGGAAGTTATCGATAGAAAACCTACCTACTATTCCGTTGGACACTTGATGATTCCCGGTGGTAACTCCAGAAAACCATTTGGTAAATACGTGGTAGCTATGAACAAGATTACCAAGGACCGGTATTTGCCTACTGGTCCAGAATTGGAGCATTCTGCCCAATTATATGATATATCAGGGGGTAAAATGGAGCTTATTTATGATTTTCCCACTCATGGTGAACCACATTATGCGGCAGGTATCCCAGCTGAACTGTTGGCTCCTAAATCGAAAAAGTTTTATAAACTCGCAGATAACAAACACCCGTACGCTACTTTAGGTGCAGCTGATGCCAAAGTGGTCCGTGAAGGTAAGGATGTTCATATTTATATGTCTACGATCCGAAGCCATTTTACCCCCGATAACATTGAAGGTGTCAAGGTAGGTGATAAGGTTTATTTTCATATAACGAATCAAGAGCAGGATTTTGATGTACCACACGGTTTTGCTGTGATAGGAGCAAATACCTCAGAATTGTTGGTTATGCCCGGGCAGACCAAGACAATAATTTGGGAGCCTAAGCAAGTTGGGGTATGGCCGTTTTACTGTACCGATTTCTGTTCGGCACTCCACCAAGAGATGCAAGGTTATGTTAGGGTTTCACCAGCAAGTTCCAATATAGAACTTTCATGGTCCCTAGGCGATTAGCTTTACTTATTTTTAGTTTTTAATAGAAAAAGCGGGTCTGGTTTAACTAACTGCCCGCTTTTTTAACAAATTGAAGAATAGGAAAACCATCCAAAACATTTTTTTGATTTGTAATTTATAAAGACCATAGTAATGAAAAAAGCAAGTTTATTAATGATCATTGGCCCATTGTTTTTATTGGGTTTGTTTGCCTTTCCTTTATGGAACATCATGTTGGGCGCACCACAGTATCCAGAGCCCTTGGGCATGAATATACATATCACGGGAATTCAGGGTGTCTCTGAATTTGATTTGCAGAATATAGACGGACTCAATCACTATATAGGTATGAAGACCATACCCAAACCTGGAGAAATGTGGGAGTTTAATATATTTCCTATGGTTATTATCGGAATGGTAGGCCTCGGAGTACTTATAGGGTTATTGGGTTTTTTTGGAAAAGTAGGCTACAGATGGTTTTTGGGCTGGTTTCTACTTATGTCCATTTTAGGAATCTTAGGCATGTATGATTTTAATGTATGGTTAACGGACTATGGCTCAAATTTAGATCCCCACGCCATTATAAAAGTGGTTAATGAGGATGGGACGCCCATGACTTATAAGCCGCCTTTGTTCGGGAATCAGAAAATGTTGAATTTTGATGTAACTTCACTTCCGAGCACTGGTGGTTACATGATGTTTGTTGGAATGACTCTTACTGTGGTAGCGTCATATTTAGGTTGGAAGAGCAAGAAGTCAGAAGAAAAACAGGGGTCAAAAGAGGCAGTGGCCGCATAATTTTAAAAAATAAAGATATGGTTAACTACAGAATAGTTATGTTATTATTCTTATTATTTGCAACTTCCTGTAGAATTGGTCCCCAACCTATAGCTTATGGATCTGATGGCTGTCACTTCTGTAGTATGACCATAGTAGATAGGCAACATGCAGCTGAAATAGTTACGGATAAAGGTAAAGTCTTTAAGTTCGATGCAAGTGAATGTATGATGAATCATATCAAGGATATAGACCAGAAGCAAATTGCCCTTTATTTGGTAAACGACTTCGATCAACCCGGGGAGTTAATTGATGCCACAATGGCAACTTATCTTATAAGTGTTCGTATTCCAAGCCCTATGGGCGAATTTTTAACGGCTTTTAAGACAGAAAAGGCCGCTGTGGATGCCCTTATGACCTATGAGGGAGACTTATTGACGTGGGAACAATTAAAACTAAGATTTCAGTTATAGTAAGTAATTAAATGTCTTATAGGTATCAAACTTAGGGCAATTGATAACTGTAATGCAAATGTTGCATTATTCCGCCCTTCATGCTTATAAAAATTTAAGAAATTATTCATTAAAACAATACAATAACTATGTACGCCATTAATAATCAGATCAAAAACCAAGAATACAATAAGCTCCAGGTAAATAAATTGGTGAAAACTGAGGTTTTGGAAATTTTGAACATCAGTTTGGAAAAAGGGGCTATTTTTCCGGAACATATTGCTCCAACCGATGCGCAATTGATTGTTTTGGAAGGTGAAATTATGTTTCATATCAATGGTAAATCCTATCCCATTAAAGAACAACAACACTTTAGTTTCCCCAAAGAAGTTCCACATTGGGTGTCTGCCGAAGAAAACTCCAAATTTTTGATCATTAGATAATGGGAAAAATTAGTGTCTTTGTAGGTTTATTATGGCTATTCTTTGGGAATCATTTATGGGCAGGAACAATTACAGTCTGCAATTCCTGCGAGGTGAAAACTATTAGGGAAGGCATAGCTGTGGCCGCTGATTTTGATACCCTATTAATTAAAAAAGGGACATATAAGGAATATAATATTCAGGTAAACAAACCCTTGACCATTATAGGGGAAAACTATCCTGTAGTTGACGGGGAAGATCAGGGGGAAATCATAACTATAGTTTCAAATAATGTTACCATAGACGGATTGTTTATTATTAACGTCGGAACCAGTTACACGGCAGATTATGCCGCCATAAGGGTAGTAAAGAGCGAAGATTTTCTGATACAGAATGTGGTGCTTGAAAAGTTGTTTTTCGGTATTTATCTGGAAAAGTGTAAGAATGGAAAGGTATACAACAATAAGATTATTGGAGATGCCGTGGATGAATATAATTCTGGCAATGGCATACAATTATGGTATTCCCAAAACATTGTTGTGGAAAGAAATATAGTGCAGCATGTACGGGATGGTATTTATTTGGAGTTTTCGGACAACATAATAATTGAAAACAATATCAGTTCCAACAATCTTCGTTATGGGTTGCATTTTATGTTTTCCAATGATGACATCTATAAGAACAATACCTTTGAGAACAATGGGGCAGGAGTTGCGGTCATGTTTTCCAAAAGAATAAAAATGTTGGGCAATACCTTTAAAAAAAATTGGGGTACCGCCTCATTTGGAGTGTTGTTGAAGGAGATAAATGATGCCGAAATTACTGGCAATACATTTGAAGAGAATACGATAGGTATCAGTATTGAGGGGTCCAACAGGATAAATTATTCTAAAAATAACTTTATAAAAAATGGTTGGGCCATTAAAGTACGTGGGGCCTGTTATGCCAATACCTTTATCCACAATAATTTTATGTACAACTCCTTCGATCTTGCCTACAATAGTAATTTGAACGATAATATATTTGAAGAAAACTATTGGAGCAACTACACAGGCTACGATTTGGACAGGAACGGCATGGGCGATGTTCCCTACAGACCCGTAAAATTATTTTCCTATATCGTAAACAGAACACCAGAGACCATTATACTGTTGCGCAGTTTATTTATGGATATTATCGATTTTTCGGAAAAAGTATCCCCTGTATTTACACCGGATGCGTTGGTTGATGCAAAACCGTTAATGAAAAAGATCAAATGATACACGTTGAAAGCTTACATAAGAAATTCGGCAAAAATGAAGTACTGGCCGGATTGGAACTCGATATCGATCAAGGGGGTATTTTTGCTATCCTTGGGCCCAATGGCTCAGGTAAAACAACCCTGATAAAAACAATCCTAGGAATGGTGATTCCCAATAAGGGGACTATTTCTGTGATGGATTTAAAGATAAAAAATAAGTGGAGGTATCGTCAGGATATAAATTATCTCCCCCAAATAGCTAATTTTCCCGGAAACTTAAAGGTCAAGGAATTAATAGCAATGATAAAGGACATAAGGCAAAAACCCAGTGATGAGAAAAAGCTTATCAGCCTATTTGGATTGGAGCCTTTTTTGGATAAAAAATTGAGCAACCTTTCCGGTGGTACCAAACAAAAGGTGAATATAGTACTCACCTTTATGTTCGATAGTCCTTTGATTATTTTGGACGAACCTACAAATGGTCTGGATCCCTTGTCCATGATTCGACTAAAGGAACTTATTTCCGAGGAAAAGGCCCAAGGAAAAACCTTTTTGATTACCTCCCATATTATGCAGTTCGTAGAAGAAGTTTCCGATGAGATAGTTTACCTTCTTGAGGGTGAAATTTACTTTAAGGGAAGTATTGCCGAGCTTAAGACCAAAACAGGACAAACTAATTTTGAACATGCCATCGCGGCAATATCAACTCACAACAAGAATGATTAAGATATTAAAATACAGTTTTTACGACCTAATGCGCAGCAGATGGAGTTATGTTTATTTCCTGTTCTATCTGTTATTGGGGTTCGTATTGTTATTTTTAAACAACGAGCTGTCCAAGGCAGTTATTACCTTAATGAATGTAATTATAGTACTGGTACCTTTGATAGGGACCATATTTGGGGTAATGTACTATTACAACTCCAAGGAATTCACTGAGCTTCTTTTGGCACAGCCCATTAAAAGATCTTCCATATTTTTGGGTCAGTATTTTGGAGTGGCAGGTTCGCTTACTATGAGCTTGGTTCTAGGTTTGGGAATCCCCTTTGCCTTGTATGGATTGTTTGAAAGTAATGCCATTTGGGATTTTTCACTATTGTTGATTACTGGAGCCTTTTTAACCTTGATCTTTACTGCAGTTGCTTTCAACATTGCCCTGTCCAATGAAAATAGGATAAAGGGTTTTGGGTATGCCGTATTGGCCTGGCTGTTTTTGGCCGTTATCTATGACGGACTCTTTTTAATGTCATTGATCGTTTTTGAGGAATATCCCTTGGATAGTTTTTCTTTGGTAGCCACTATGTTCAATCCTATAGATCTATCCAGAACCCTAATATTGTTAAAATTGGATATTTCCGCTCTATTGGGGTATACCGGAGCTATTTTTAAGCAGTTTTTCGGCACCAATTTTGGGCTGGTCATGTCTATTTGTATGCTGCTGCTATGGACTATAATCCCCGTTTGGCGGTTGAGTTACGTGGCTAAAAGAAAGGATTTTTAATAGTACCTTTAGCAGAATTTCAATCAAGCGTGATTAACACTAAAATCCATATTAAGGTATCCTTAGGCTATTTTTTATTGGCGGCACTACTAGGGGTTGTATTGCGTACTTTTGTGGTTGCCCCAATGCCGATTAATTACCGCTTTATAGTGCATACACATTCCCATATAGCGCTTTTGGGCTGGGTTTATATTGCGCTGACCACCTTGCTCTATCACCTTTTTTTGAACAAGCAGGAATTGCAAAGGAAATATCGAAGGATTTTCTGGTTTACACAATTTTGTTTGTTGGGAATGCTGCTTTCCTTTCCCTTTCAAGGATATGCATTGTTTTCCATTGTTTTTTCTACCTTATTTTTGTTGGCCTCCTATTGGTTTTCGGCATTTTTTATAAAAAACGCTCCCAACTCCTTAAAGAACACCAAGGCCTATATCTGTGTTAAGGCTGCCCTTTGGTTTATGATAGTTTCCAGTCTTGGGCCTTGGGCACTGGGTGCTATTATGACCATTTTGGGACCCGAATCTATTTGGTACAGATTGGCCATCTACTTTTACCTACATTTTCAATATAATGGATGGATGATACTGGCGTTGGCCGGACTCCTTTTTTATCTGTTGGAAAAGCAGCAAATTATTATTTCTCCTTCGATTTTTAAGAAATTTTTCTGGACCACCTTAGTGGGGATAGTACTGAGCTTTTTCCTGTCTACCCTTTGGACACAACCAGAATTGATATACTATATTCTGGGGGGATTGGGCGCATTGCTGCAATTGATCGGATTTGGTATTTTAATAAAGATCTTTTACGGAAATAGGTTGGTATTGCAATCGTTTATTTCCAAATTCCAATTTGGAATTCTAAAATTGGCGACTGTATTGTTATTTGTCAAAATGACATTGCAATTGCTCACTGCCATGCCCTACTTTTCCAACTTGGCTTCAACGGTGTTGGATTTCACCATAGGCTATTTGCATTGGACTTTTTTAGGGGTCATTACTGTGGGCCTGTTCTTCTTTTTGGAATTTTTGGGATTGATAAAGCTCTCAAAATCCAGCTATATAGTTTATTTATTGGGCTTTGCAATAACGGAATTACTTATTTTTTATAAGGGCATTGCAGGTTGGTTGGGCTGGCCATTATTTGAAGGGCACTTAAAATTCTTGGTCATAGGCAGTGTTCTAATTCCTATTGCTTTGATATTGATACTTTGGCAATCAAAGGGTGAAGTTTCAAAGGCAGGGATTTAAGCTCCCTTATTTCTATGCTGATAAATCTGCATATACAGCATGGTAGACATTTTTTGGGCCCTGTTTTTCGCTATCCATGCCACCTCTCCTTCAAAATGTTCATCAATCGTCGCAAACCATTCGTTTAACCAAAGTCCAAAATGCTCAGGGGTTATAGTATGGTTCATTTTCTCGTCTACCTCTTGGTGGACTACAATGGGGTTGCCCATATATTTTCGTTGCAGCAATAATTGACTCTCCCAAAAATCGGTGAGCAATTCAAGGTGACTGTCCCAATCTTTGATTATGCCATTGAAAATGGGTCCCAATATTTGGTGTTTTCTAATTTTGGCGTAGAAATTAACCACCAAAAGATTAACATCCTGTCTCGTTTTAATTTCAGATCTTAATGACATAAGTTTAATTTAACTTCTTTGGACAAATCACAAAGGTAATCTGTTCAATTTTTAGTTGGTGATAATTATTCTTGTTTAAAAAAGTTTATAAAAACGGCTTTAGGTATTCATGGTCACAATTATTTTCACTCACTAAGTGAGATTTGAATGCTCCGACGCTTGTTCGCCTGTACCGTTCGGGCGGGCCTGCCCGTTCTATTGAGGCGGGCATCGAAATGTTTCAGCGTTTTCCATCCGATGCCTCATTGGCTTGCCCTGAGGTAATTGACCTTTTGCCGGGTTGACAATTAGTTGGTTCCGAAATCGTTTTCCGTTATTACTTTAAATACAATATTATGTAAATCAGCATTAACAGGGATTTGACATGCCAATCTGCTTTGTACTGTGACACCATCCAATTTGGACAAAGTATGTTTTTCATCGCTCTGCATTTTTGCACTTAATGTCCCTTTTAGAATTTGTATATGACATGTTCCGCACCATGCCCTGCCTTTACAATCTCCCCATTCCTGTAGATACTTGTCAAAAAGAAGATCCATTAGGCTATGGTATTCATTTAGTCTGAATTCTGCAGAATTACTATCCCCAAATTCGTCGATATACGTAAAGTTATACTTCTCTTTTAACATTTATTCTAAACAAGATTTCCAATAATGGTCATGATACTAAAAAGGACGCTTAAAACGAGAAGGTTAAAGGTTGTTTTGGCACTTAATTGGGCCAAAACCGCACCATTATAGGCCATACAGAATATGGTAACCAGAAAAAGTAAAGTCAATTTGATAAAGGTCGGCATTTGGTTCATTAGTAATACCATAGCAGCTACAGATCCAATACAGCTCTGACCAATAATAGCAATGGTGGAATACCCTGTTTGTTCCCTTTTAAACTCGTTCAACAACTGGTTGTAAAGTTTCATAATGTTCATTTTTTGTTTTTATTCCCAAAAATTATCCGTGGTATTATCCAAAAATTTGGTTTCTGAATGATGTTCCAAAATAAATTGTAACTGCTGTTCTGTGGCTACTTTCTGGATTTCATTAAAAAGCACCCTTTCCTCAAATCGGATATGCTGTTCCAATTCTTCCTCTATTCTACTTAGAGACTTTTTTAATTCCAAAGGACTACTGAATAGGCGCTCCAGCCTTCTGTGCTGTGCAATGGCCTTTTTTACCAATTCATTATCATTTCCCAAAATGGGAAAGATGTATTTTTCCTCTTCCTTGAAATGTGGTGTTAAATGGTTTTTGTAAAACCAGTCGGTGTAGTTCTTTATGCGATCTACAGATATGCCTTTGGCAAAACCAGTCCTAATTTTCCAAGATAATAGTAAACCTTGATGATGGTCCCTGCTCAAGGGTTGCAGGGCCTGGTGTCTTTTAATAGGTTTGGTTTTCATAGTCACTGTTTTTAAGTTATCGTCTATTTATCTTGTTGGGCATTTTCTTAATAATGATCTTTGATGGATGATTGGGAAAACAGGGACCAATACGGTTCGGTTGGGGGGACTCAATGGTAAAGTCATTAACCGTGCCGGATTGGTTTTCCTGAATATTTCCTCAAGCATTTTATTAGTGGAGGACTAGATTTATTGGTTTAATTCTTTTTCCAAGGCTATGGCTTTTGGGAAGAGAATGTTATTTTCCAAATGTATATGTCTATGCAGATCCTCCTCGAATTCCTGTAGCAGTGAAAATGTTACACGGTATGTGTTGCAGGCATCGGCAGGTGGATTGTAGTTATTGCTTAATTCATCAATAATCCTAAAACGGTCCCCTTCGTTTTCATGCTCTTGCATCATCATTTGTATTGGATTTTGGATGGTGCCAAAATGTTGCTCGTCCAATGGATTGCCATAGTGTTTGCTCTGTATCATTTTGCGTACGGCAGGGAAAACAATCAGTTCCTCTTTTTTCATATGCATGGCCAGTTCTCCAGCACTTTTGTTGAAATGTTCGGTGATTTCGAATAATTCAGGATGTCTATCTCCATGAACACGGCATAATTTGGCCAGATATTGATTTAAAATTGGTATCTGTGCCTCCACGTAGCGATGATGTTTTTTCTCAATGTAATCTGCCAGTAGGTCCAATGGCCAAGTTTTAAAATCGATATTGTTATCGCCTGTTTGATGCTGTACTGTTTCAATTTCCTGTAACAGAAGATTGGCATCCAGCTTATTTTTTTCGGCCACCTCTACGATGCTTCTGTTTCCCTTGCAGCAAAAATCTATTTTATGGTTTTTGAATATTTGCGCTGTGCGATAGTTTTCAGCTACTATTTCCCCAATGTTTTTGGTCATTAAATTTTCCATGATTATTAATTGTTAAAATTTATATTAGAATCTTTTGCCATTATGGCAACTGCTTCAAATTCCTCTAGTATGGCAAGACTGTGTTCCAATCCAGCAGGCACCAACATTGAGGTTCCTTTCTCCAAAAGATATTCAGTATCCTTGGTTTTAAGGATTGCTTTACCTTCTAGAACAACGATTACTGCTTCCCTGGTACTGTGATGCTTAGGCATGCCCATACCGGTCAAGGCCTTAATTTGTAGGATTTTAAGATTTTTACCTACCTGCAGGTGCGTTAATTCGGGTCTGTTCAATACTTCCATAGTCTTCATATTTGTTGTTCATACCCCAGTTTTGCTTTTCGGTTTCCGTCCACAAAGCCGGGAAAAATTTGCGCTGCTGATATTTCGGATGGAGGTATTTTTTCCATTCAGAGCCTCCAGTTGCTGCTTTGTTGTGACCTTTTTTATCCAAGTAATGTTCTGCGGTGTGTAAATGGACCAATGGCCATTCAATGTTGTAAAGCTGGTCAAATTTGCGAAGTCTGTTTCTTAGGGCATCAGGTATATAGGGTAGTTGTGCCAACTTGTCCTCCAGGGTGTTGCCCATTAAATTTTTAGCGGTTTTGGTATACTGTGTTAGGTACTTTTCTTCAAAAAGTTCTAATGTCAATGATTTTTCGGTCGTTTTGGGATTGGTACCTGCATCTTTCCAATAGACATGTTCCAAACATTCCCTTAAATCGGGATTATTGGATAGTTTGCTTTTCTTTCCAATGCTTATTAGGTTGGTCAAGGATGTACAATGAAGTTCTATAAACCTAAATTGTGCAGATTGAAAACCGCTGGCGGGGGTAAGGGTAGTGCGAAAAGCATTGTAATCGTCATAGTCCATGCCCACTGTCATAATATCAAAGGAAGTGATCAACATAGTGGTGTATTTTATAAGTCGATCCAGTTTGGTAGTAAGAAATTTCGTGGTAGGATTTGGTTCCGCTACTATTTGCTCAAGTTCATGCAGCATCATTTTTAGAAATAGTTCGGTTGCCTGATGGTACATTATAAAAATGGACTCATCCTTAAAATTGGTACGTGGTTTTTGAAGGGAGAGTAAGGTGTCAACTTCAACGTAATCCCAATAGGTGATTGGTTTTGAATGGAGAAGACCCTGAAGATAAGTATCCGGATTCTCCCCAAGGGATTGGTATTTTTCTGTTATTTTCTGGATAATGTCCTTCATGGTTTAGGTTTTATTGAAATTAATTCCATAAATGAATAATGCTGTTACTTTGACCACTTCCAGACCTATATAATATAGATGGGCATTGGACATGGGAACAGGATTATTTTCAATAATTGCCATAGCCCTGGTGTCCAAGATGGGTAGGAGAATTATGGTCTGAAAAATTAGAATGGCCAAGGGAATGAAAAAAAAGAGATTTCTCCATGAAAACATCTCTTTAGAAGTCCTGTATAACGCAAGCAAAATGATTATAGCCAAAACCAATTCCACTTTATTTAATGCATTGAACACTAATTTACCTATGCCCAGTCCCACTGACAATGTAAGCGTGGGTACTTGGAATTTTAGCCAAGCCTCCATAAAACTTATGGCCCCTACAAATCCGATCCATAAAAAAACGGAGGCTATTATTGGTAGATTACGTGTTAAGTTTTTCATATAAAGAGTTTAATACCTTTTTATCTTTTAATAATTTAAAAAATTATCTTTTCAAATGGGTTAGACCAATATCCAAGCCTATAGCCAATTCGTACAAGCTGGTATTCTGCAGCATTATCTTTAGATTGTCCCTAATCACTACAAATTTATGATGAACCGGACAAGGCTGACTGGCATCGCATTGTTTTAGTCCCAGACCGCAGCCATTAAAAATATTATCGCCGTCAATGGCATGTACAATATCGTGTAATTTAATGTTATCTATTCTGGATTCATCGATCTGAAACCCTCCTGTTGGACCCTTATGGGAATCAATAATGCCACTTTTGGCCAACAACTGTAATATTTTAGCTGTAAATGCCACTGGGGAATTCACTTCTTCCGCAATCTCTTTAAGGCTTACACGTTCTTGGTGCATAGACTTGACGGCTATATATATAGTGGCTTTTATTCCGTATTCGCAGGCTTTGGAAAACATAGTGACTCTAAATTAGATCGGTACAAATATAAGGCATAATCTTATTTCGGACAAATTTATCCTAAATAAAATTAATTCCCATTGATAATCTTGTTTTTAGTATTTTTTGTTTAAACCCAAAAATTCAAGGTTCATGATAATTGTCATCTTTTTATGTTTATAATATGATTTATCTTTGTTCAGGATTATAAAAAGCAGGCCCTATATCATTCGATCCTGCGTTCCTAAAAAATTACGGCCAGATAACAGTTGTAATTTAGAAGTTTAAAAATAAATAATGAAGCAAGTTATACTCTTTGTTGCCTTGATCATGCTGATAAAGCCCTTGTGGCCCTTAGCTGAGTATGCTGTAAATTATACCTATATAGTGGAGAATCTTTGTGAAAATAGGGATACTCCCTCTTTACATTGTGATGGTAAATGTTATTTGGCAAAACAGTTGGCAAAAGAATCTGAAGGGAGTGATAAAAATCCGTTTGAAGGCAAACGATTCAACTTGGAAATCCAGTTTATCTCTTCATTCGAGCCATTGACGGTCTTAGGAACTGGAAATGAATACCGAAATAGCATTCAGAATAACTATAAAAGTACCCAGATTCTAATTACTGGCTTATATACTACAGATATTGCACAGCCTCCCGAGCTGGGATAATACAATTATCGCCATGGTAGTTTGGGAATTATTGTAATTCCCTTGTCACTATTATGGCTTCTAAAGCAATTGTATTATCTAAAAAATCAGAAAACTGTCGTTAAGGGATTTTAAAAATTTATTCTCAAATAGATTAATTAAATTTTTAATGTGAGAGCATAGTGCTTGCACCTCTTCTTAATTCTACAATTCTTTTTTTTAGACAATTAACTTAAACTTAAAGGTGTGAAAATTATTAGATGTGCCCATAAGGTATGCACAATACTTATGGCAACGAGCAAACCAATATCTTGGCGGGTGCTTTTGTTAGGGATATTTCTATTTCCTATTTACATTGGCGCTCAGGAATTAATTTTACAAAGGGATTCGATTATTACGATCAATTTGGACGAAGTTATCCTGATATCGGCAAGAAAGGCTTTGGATTACCATCGCCAGCCAAAACCCTTATCAACCTTGGACGAATATTTGGAATCGTCAAAAAAAGTGGATATGGTGAAACGGGGTGCCTATGCTTGGGAACCTACTTTGAACAATATGTTCTCGGAACGACTTTCGGTTACTATAGATGGGATGAGGATTTTTGGTGCCTGTACGGACAAGATGGATCCCATAACATCTTATGTGGATGTGTCCAATTTGTCAAAAGCCCATATAGCTTCTGGCCAGCAAGGCGCCGAGCACGGAACCACCATTGGTGGCGCCATTGATTTGGAGTTGGATAGGGGCAATTTTAAGGAGACTGGATTTTACGGCGGTTTGGAGACCGGTTTCGAAAGCAACAACCAGATGAGTATTGTTGGTGCCGAGCTTAATTATTCAGATTCCAACTTCTATGTGGATACCGATATTATTTATCGCAAGGCAGAAAACTATTTTGCAGGAGGTGATGAGGAAGTTCAGTTTTCCCAATTTGAAAAATATAATGTTTCAGCCAACGGTGGTTATAAAATCGCCGAAGATCGGGCACTAACAGCGAGTATTATTTTTGATGAGGCCAGGGATGTAGGTTATCCGGCATTAACAATGGATGTTTCATTGGCCAGGGCTATCATTGCATCCGTTGGTTTTGAACAGGATGATTTATGGGGCAGTTTAAGGGATTGGAAATCCAAGTTGTATTTTAATAAGGTTACTCATGTAATGGACGATACTAAAAGGCCCGATGTACCTATTCATATGGATATGCCCGGTTGGAGCGATACTTATGGATTCTTCTCGCAAGCCTTCTTAAGGCTGAAAAAACATCAATTTTTGTTCAAAGTGGATGGTTATTACAATAAGTCATTGGCAGAAATGACCATGTATCCCAACGACCCCAACGAGTTGCCCATGTTTATGCTTACTTGGCCAGATGTACGTACCACCAATGCCGGGGTGTATGTAGAGGATGAGCTCAATTTAAATGGAAGCTTTTTAAAAATAGCGACCAGAATGGCCGTGCAGAATCAGAATGTGGCGGACGAATTCGGATTGAACAGTCTAAGAATTTTTTATCCGGAGATGGAAAAATCCAAAACCCGTTTCCTGAAAAGTATTTCTGGGCAATGGCATAAAATGTGGATGCCATGGCATTTCAATGCCGGACTATCTTATGGGGATAGGGCGCCTTCCGTTACCGAGGGATATGGGTTTTATTTGTTCAATAGTTTTGATAACCACGATTATATTGGGGATCCCGGACTTGTCAACGAAAAATCAATGGAGGCCAATGCCAAGATTTCTTGGGAGAAATCCAAATTTAAGTTGACTGCGGAGGCTAATTATTTTCACATTAAAGATTACATCATTGGAGAGGTTGATCCTTCACTTAGTGTAATGACTATTGGTGCGGATGGAGTCAAGATTTATAAAAATTTGGAGTACGCCAATTTGTTCAACACTTCATTGGATATGGAATACGCAGTTCTGCCAGAATTGAAATGGACTGGATTAATTTCCTATCATCGAGGTACCGACAATAATCAGGAAAATATTCCATTTATAAGTCCATTTTCATATCGATCAGGTCTTCAATATAACGGCAGATCATTTTCTGCCGGTTTAAGGATAACCGGAGCAGCAAAACAAGTCAACTATAATCCAGATTTTGGGGAAGACCTGACTCAGGCGTATACCGTTTGTTCCTTGACCTTTGGGAAGACATTTAATTTTAATAACGATTCAATGTATGCGAAATTCGGGGTAGAGAATATTTTTGATGAAAATTACTCCACTTACACCGATTGGAAGAACATTCCGCGCATGGGAAGAAATTTCTTTTTAACACTTTCTTATTCAATAAATTAACTTAATAATAAACAAAAATGAAAACAATTAAATCATTTATAGTAACATTCATTGTAGCATTGGTATTAGGTTCTTGTACATCAGATGGGGACGATACCCCAAAAATGGATGAAAATCCAATGGCAGAATTTAATTTACTTGCAAGCATCGCTGCCAATGGGCACAGTTTGGAGCTATATTCCGAAGGGAATAATGGTTTTACTACCGGGTATAATGAGATCTTCGTACGTATAAAAAACAATGCAGATGAAAGCTACTTTGCCAATCCTCAAATAACATGGTTGCCCGTTATGCATATGTCGAGTATGAATCATTCCTGTCCTAAATCCGACCTAGCCGTTACAGAGGAACATAACACGGTTGCCAAAGGATACATCATATTTCAAATGCCAGGAAACGCGGATGAATTTTGGGACATAACTTTTACTTATACGGTGGAGGGGCAAGAATATTCTTTGACGGAAACCATAGATGTTGCAGCTCCCAGCGATGGTAAACAAAAGGTGACCTCCTTTATGGGAAGTGATGATATAAGGTATGTCTTGGCCATGGTTGAACCCACAGACCCACAAGTGGCGATTAACGATATACGGGCAATGTTATTTAAAATGGAAAATATGATGAGTTTTCCCATTGTGGAAAATTATTCCGTAACACTTGATCCACGTATGCCTAGTATGGGTAACCACAGTTCCCCTAACAACGTGGATTTGACCTATGATAGCAATGCTAAAAGTTACAATGGAAAATTGTCATTGACCATGACAGGGTATTGGAAGCTTAATCTGAAGTTGCTGAATGACACTGGAGTGGTGTTGAAAGGCGAAGATGTTACCGTTGAAAACGAAGCCAGTTCGCTGTACTTTGAATTGGAATTCTAGATAAAACTTACCTCCATAAAAAAGGCTGCCCGATCAGGCAGCCTTTTTGTGTTTATAAATAAATTTTAGTTTAAAATTTATAACGGACAAATGCTTCCATAGCAGCGTAATGCGCCAATCCCAATTCATCGTATTTGGCTGCAGTTTCCTTGTTCCTATCCTCTGCACGTTGCCAAAATTCCCTGGAATCAGATCCTTGGAAAACCACGCCATCCTTTTGGGATTGATGCTTGAAAATTCCATATCTCTTTGCCAAAACCTGACTTGGGCTCATTGGAACGGCCATTTCTATGTCCTCAATATCCCATTCTTGCCATGCTCCCCTGTACAACCATAACCAACAATCTTTCATATAAGATTTTGATTTGAGTCGTTTTAAGGACTCAAAAACAATGTCCAAACACACTTTGTGTGTGCCGTGTGGATCTGCTAAATCTCCAGCGGCGTAGATTTGATGGGGTTTAATTTTTTCGATCAAATCCATGGTAATCTTGATATCTGCCTCTCCTGGAGGGTTTTTCTCAATAGTACCGGTTTCATAAAAAGGTAGATCATTAAAATGTATCTGATCGTCCGTAAGACCAACATAATAACTGGTAGCCCTAGCTTCACTTCTACGTATAAGTCCTTTGATATTTCTTACCTCTTCAATATCAATTTCACTGGTCTTTTTGTTTTTTATGAACTCAGTGGCCTTTTTGTAAATTTCAACTGATTTTTTATTGTCTAGTCCAAAGGAACGGTTGTAATCGATCACGAAATCGGAGAAGCGCAAAGCTTCATCGTCGGCAACAGCTATGTTTCCAGAGGTTTGATACGCTACATGTACCTCATGTCCTTGGTTCTGCAAACGCATAAATGTACCACCCATACTAATTATATCATCATCTGGGTGTGGACTAAAAATAAGTACTCGCTTTTTCGCCGGATTTGCTCTTTCCGGTCTATTGCTGTCTTCCGCATTGGGTTTTCCTCCTGGCCAACCGGTAATGGTATGTTGTAGTTTATTAAAAATTCTAATATTAATGTCATAAGCGTCGCCAACTTCTGTCAATAAATCGCTCATACCATTTTCAATATAGTCGGCCTCTGTAAGCATAAGTACTGCTTTCTTCAATCTTAGTGCCAACCCAACAACGGCTTTCTTGATCATTTTTTCATCCCACTCTACCTTCTCTACTATCCATGGGGTACTAATCCTTGTAAGTTTGGTAGAAGATCCATTATCTAGGATAAACACACTATTAGGATGTTCCTGTAGATAGGATGCAGGCACCTGTTCCGTAATAGGTCCCTCAACGGAAGCTTTAATGATAGACGATTTACCTTCACCCCAGGCCATAAGGATTACTTGCTTGGCCTGCATAATTTGTTTTATTCCCAGTGTTATCGCTGTTTTGGGGGTATTGTACAGACCTTGGAAATCTTTACTCGCCGCAACTCTGGTAATATGATCCAGAGTAACCAATCTTGTCTTGGAATTGGGAAGGGAACCGGATTCGTTGAAACCAATATGTCCGTTACCACCAATTCCTAAGATTTGTAGGTCTATACCACCCAAGGCGTCTATTTTGGCCTCATACTCTTTACAATAATCCGCTATATCCTTTTTCTCCAATGTTCCATCTGGAATATGATAATTTCCAGGTTCTATATCTACATGGTTAAATAGCAATTCCTTCATGAATCGCACATAACTTTGTATAGCATCCGGTTCCATTGGATAGTATTCATCCAAGTTGAAGGCTATCACATTTTTAAAACTAAGGTTTTCTTCCCGGTGTAAACGAACAAGTTCGGCATACAGTCTTTTTGGAGTGGAACCTGTGGCGAGTCCAAGGACACACATCTCCTTTGCTTTTTGTTTTTTCTTAATTAATGTCGCAATTTCAGCCGCCGCTGCTTTGGACGCAACCTCTGAAGATTCAAAGATGACCGTGTTGATTTTTTCAAACCTTTTTTCAAAACTGGTAACCTTGTCGATTTTACTTTTAATCATGGATAGCTAGATTTTTTGTTCATTTTTGGTTGAATCGATAAAAGTAGTACAAACTATTCAAATGCCTAAAAAAGATAAGGAAATTTAACCAAGTTTAAGTATAAAATATATTTTGTTATACTTTTAATCTTTCTCAAGTATGGTCTTTACAATACTTTTAAAATTAATATATTGGTGAATTATTTATTTTCAGGAATAGCCGAATTGAAATAAATTTGTCGAGTTGCCGCTTTTGGAGTGATATTTTACTTAAAAAAATAAAATTAATGAGTTTGACTTTAGAAAATACATGGAGGTGGTATGGACCCAAAGATCCTGTTAGCCTGATGGATATTAAACAATCAGGAGCTACTGGGGTAGTTACTGCCCTCCATCACATTCCCAATGGGGACATTTGGCCTGTGGAGGAAATTAAGAAACGAAAAGCGGCGATTGAATCGGTTGGATTGACCTGGTCGGTAGTAGAAAGTGTTCCCATACATGAAAGTATTAAGACACAGCAGGGCAACTATCAGGAATATGTGGAAAATTACAAGATAACGATAGCCAATTTGGCCTCCTGTGGAATTGATACAATTTGTTACAATTTTATGCCTGTTTTGGATTGGACACGTACCAACCTGGATTTTGAGTTGGAAGACGGATCTACAGCCTTGAGGTTCGAAAAGGCTGCTTTTGCCGCATTTGAACTATTCTTGCTAAAACGTCCTGGAGCGGAAAAATCATATACAACGGAGGAGCAGAAAGCAGCCAAGGAGTATTTTGAAAAAACTTCCGAAAAGGATAGGAAGAAATTGGTCCAAAATATTATTGCTGGCCTGCCAGGGGCAGAGGAAGGTTATAGCCTAAAGGAATTTAATAAGATATTGGCCACCTATGATCGTGTTGGAGCCAAAGAATTAAAGGAAAATCTGTTTTCTTTTTTAAAGAGTATTATTCCGGTTGCCGAAAAAGGAGGGGTACGGATGTGTATTCACCCTGACGACCCACCTTATCCCATTCTTGGGCTGCCAAGGGTGGTGAGTACTGAGCAGGATATTTTAGATCTGTACAATGCAGTGGATAGCCCCAATAACGGACTAACATTTTGTACCGGGTCTTTTGGCGTTAGGGCGGACAATGATTTGGTGGGAATGGTAAAGCGCTTAGGTCATCGTATTCACTTTATGCACTTGAGAAGTACAGCGCGGGATGAAAAGGGTAATTTTCACGAAGCCGATCATTTGGCCGGGGACGTTGATATGTATGGAGTACTGAAAGCTTTGGTGGAAGAGCAACTAAAAAGAAGTGCTTTTGGAAGGAAGGATTTGAGAATGCCGATGCGTCCAGATCACGGTCATAAAATGTTGGATGACCTTAGGAAAAAAACAAATCCAGGGTATTCTGCCATTGGAAGGCTTAGAGGTCTTGCAGAATTAAGAGGGCTAGAATTGGGAATAAGAAAGTCTTTATAAGATAAATTAAATTCCACGTATTGGAAAAATACTGAAGAAGGTATAAAGAAAAACCTCCATTTTTGAACAAAATTGGAGGTTTTTCTATTACTAATATATTAGGAAGCCAATTATAGGCTCAAAACTAATTCCGGATTTTCTTTATCAGGGCAAGAGTTTCCCGTACGGTCTGTTCCAGACCCTTGTAATCCTTGTTCTCCAATACCGATTTGCTTATTAGGTTAGAGCCCATGCCTACACAGGTGACCCCTGCACTGAACCAACCTTTTAAGTTTGACTCTTCCAAGGTTACCCCGCCCGTAGGCATCACGTTGGTCCATGGTTGAGGTCCTCTAATTGCCTTGACAAAACTTGGTCCGTAATTGGCGCCAGGAAATAGTTTTATGATTTCACAGCCCAGTTCCTCTGCTCTATTTATTTCTGTCAGGGAGCCACATCCAGGACTCCATAAGACTTTTCTGCGATTGCAGACTATGGCAATATCTTCGCGAAAGGAAGGAGTAACAATGAAATTGGCGCCCATTTGCATATAAAGCGAAGCGGCTGCCGCATCGGTTACGGATCCCACACCTACGGCCATTTCCGGTAATTCATTAATGACAAACTTGTTTAATTCTGCAAATACCTCGTGGGCAAAATCTCCACGTGCGGTGAATTCTATTAATCTTGCGCCACCGTCGTAACATGCTTTTAATATTTTTTTTCCTAATTCCACATCTGGATGATAGAATAGGGGTACAAGCCCAGTTTCCTTCATTAATGTGGCAACTTCAATTCTTGTAAACTGTGACATATGAATCTACTTGTTTTTATCTGCTTACTTTTCCCGAAGATTCCCCTCCTGCCAATTGCTCTACCTCTTCAAGACTGGCTAAGTTGAAATCTCCAGTAATGGTGTGCTTTATACAGCAAGCTGCTGCAGCAAAATCGATAGTGTGCTGATTGTCTATTGAATTTTGCAATAGACCATAAATCAAACCTCCCATAAAGGCGTCGCCACTACCTACACGGTCTACCACGGGAGTTACTTCCCTGATTTTTGCGTAATGTATTTTTTTTCCATCATATAGGATACCTCCTATTTTTTGGTGCGAAGCATTTACCGAATAGCGTAGGGTAGTAGCCACATAACTTAGATTCGGAGAGTTTTTGTATAAGAGATCGTATAGTTCGGGCAACGAGTCCATATCTTGATAATCCGGGTCTTGCTTTTCCTGACCTGTCATAAAAAATGCAGTATCCAAATCACCTAAAATAACATTGCTGTACTTTAGCAGTTCCGGCATAATATCTTTTGGTTCTTTCCCGTATTTCCATAATTTGGAACGGTAATTTAAATCGGAGGAAATGGTGATTCCCATCTTATGGGCAGCCTTCACGGCTTCCAAACAAACTGCCGCTGCATTGCTTGAAATGGCAGGTGTTACCCCGCTCCAATGAAACCAATCGGCGCCTTTAAAAACAGCTTCCCAATCGATGGTGTTCGTCTCTATCTCTGCAATGGCACTGCTGGCCCTATCATAGACTACTTTGCTACCGCGCGTACCTGCACCAGTTTCCAAAAAATAAATGCCCAAACGCTCACCGCCAAACTGTATGTTCGTAGTGGCTACGTTGTATTTCCTTATCTCTTGTAGGGCACAATCACCAATATCGTTTTTCGGCAAGCGCGTAACGAATTCGGTGTTAAAACCATAATTGGCAAGAGATACCGCTACGTTAAACTCTCCACCTCCATAGGTAGCGTTGAAATTGGTTGCCTGCGAAAAACGAAGGTGTCTTTCGGTTGATAATCTTAGGAGTATTTCTCCGAAAGTGATGACTTTCTTCATACTAAAATGTTTGTTATCCTCGATAAAAGTACCAAAGTAAAACTGAAAACTCTAATAGAAAACACTTTTTGACTTTTATAACTATTATCCTGTTTTTTGTTTAAGGAATGATCTAGAATGTTAAATAAACGTATATACACGGTAATTTGAAAAAAATAACATCAATTTGCCGATTACAGTACAAATTGGAACGGTGTGTGATAATTACAATAATTCCTTTGGAATATCAATAAAAATAGCATGAAATGAGTCGTATTAAGAAGTTGATGACATGGATATTTTTTTAGGTAAATTCCATTTGGCCTAGAATGAAGAATAAATTTAACTAGATGAAACAAATAGTATTAATTTTTTGCTGCCTATTTATTTTTGAGGGTTGCGCCTCCCAATCATCCCCAGAATTGGTACATTCCGAAATGGAGGTTACTACTTCGGAAACATTGCGCTACTATCTTTATTACCCTGAAAATTATGAGGTAAATGCGGACGAGAAGTTTCCTATATTACTTTTTTTACATGGTGGAGGTGAATCGGGAGGGAATTTAAAATCCGTTAAACGAAATGGTCCTCCAAAACTCATTGCCCGTGGCAAGAAATTTCCTTTTTTAATTCTAGCTCCCCAGAATCCCAACGAAAAAATGTGGTGGAACACTAGAGCTGTAAATAAACTCTTGGATACCATTATTGCCCAAAATAAAGTGGACGAAAATAGAATATACCTTACCGGACTTAGTAGGGGCGGTGGGGCAGCCTGGGAAATGGCCGTTCAATATCCGGATAAATTTGCCGCTTTGGCCGTTGTTTGTGGAATGACACCGGTACCTTATGCCTCATGGATAAATAAAAACATGCCAATTAGAGTCTTTCACGGGGATCAGGATAAGTCGATTGCCATCTCGGAATCTGTAGAAATGGTAGCCAAATTAAAGGAAATGGGTTATAATGTGGATTTTACAATTTATAAGGGTGTTGGACACAACGCTTGGGACAAGGCCTATGAAAATGATGAGCTTTATGAATGGTTTGTAAGGCAAAAAAAGGAGGATTTATCCAAAAATTAACAATCAAATAGAGGTAGAACTTTATCTGATTCTACCATAATTGAAATCAATTGTTGTATTTTTCAAAACTGAACAATATTTAGTCTTTATGATGCGAAGTTACTGCCTTAGGTTTTCTTTTGTTAATCTATTTTTCTTGATGACAATGATCTTATTTTCATGTGCCGATATAAAGGGTCAGAAAAACGACCACAAATACACCAATGACCTTGTTCATGAAACGAGTCCCTATTTATTACAACACGCCCATAACCCTGTCAATTGGAGACCATGGAGTCCAGAAGCTCTTGAAGATGCCAAAAAGGAAGATAAGTTGGTCTTGGTAAGTGTGGGTTATTCTTCCTGTCATTGGTGTCACGTTATGGAAGAGGAAACTTTTGAGGATGAGGAAGTGGCCAAGTTAATGAACGAAAATTTTATCAGTATAAAAGTAGATAGGGAAGAAAGACCGGATGTTGATCATGTGTATATGACCGCCTTACAGCTTATCAATGGCAATGGTGGATGGCCTCTGAATGTAATTACGTTGCCTAACGGAAAGCCCATTTATGGGGGTACCTACCATACCAAAGAACAATGGAGCAAGGTTTTGTCCGAGGTTAGCAAGCTATATAAGGATGACCCTAAAAAAGCCAACGAGTATGCTGATATGGTTGCTCAGGGGATACAGGAAGTAAATATAATAGTGCCTGGTTCAGATCTTGGAGTTTTGACTCCCGAGGTTTTAAATAAAAGTGTTGAAAAATGGAAGGATAACTGGGATTTGAAATGGGGCGGAAATAATGGATCACAAAAATTTATGATTCCAGTTAATTTGGATTTTTTGTTGGATTATGCAGTTTTAACAGATGATGAGTCCGCCAGAAGCTTTGTTAGAACCACATTGGATAGGATAACCTGGGGTGGGGTCTACGATCATATTGCGGGTGGATTTTACAGGTACAGCACAGATTCCCAATGGAAGGTGCCACATTTTGAGAAAATGTTATATGACAATGCACAGTTAATAAGCCTTTATTCCAAGGCTTACAAGGTGTTTAATGAGCCACTTTATAAAAAGGTGGTGGAGGAAACCATTTCTTTTTTGGATAGGGAGATGAAAAACCCTGATGGTGGTTATTATGCAGCTATCGATGCGGATAGTGAAGGTGAGGAGGGTAAATTTTATGTTTGGAAAGAAGAAGAGCTAAAATCTATACTAGGTTCGGATTTTGAATTGTTCTCCAAATACTTCAATATAAAGCGTTCCAATATATGGGAAAACGATGCCTATGTTCTTTCTAGGACCACTGGCGACGCGGAATTTATTAAAGAAAATAATATTTCCAATGAAGATTGGGAAGCCTATCTAGGCCGATGGCAAGAAAAATTATTAACCGAAAGAAATAAAAGAATTAGGCCCAATACGGATGATAAAATCATTACTTCATGGAATGCCCTATTAATTACTGGCTTTGTAGATGCCTATAATACTTTTGGCAAGACGGCTTATTTGAACAAGGCGGAAGAAGTGTTCCGTTTTATTGAGAAAAATAGTTTGGACAAAGATCAGTTGCTACATACCTTCAAAAAGGGAAGTAAAAAGAGTGATGGTTTTTTGGAGGATTATTCCTTTTTGGCCAATGCCAGTTTAAAATTGTACGGTTCAACAATGGCTTCCAATTATTTGGATTTTGCCAAAAACATGAATAAAATTGCCAATAATAAATTTGCAGATGAAAATTCGGGCATGTACAGTTTTAACTCCAGTGACGAACTAATTGCCAAAATAATTAAGACCGATGATGGGGTTTTGCCCTCACCCAATGCCGTTATGGCAGAGAATTTACTCCTTTTAGGGCATATAGATTACAATAAAGAAGCTACACTTAAGGCCCGGTCAATGCTTTCGTCCATGATTCCAGTGTTAGAGGAAAATGCCTACAACTATTCCAAATGGAATTCCTTATTGCTCAAATCGGCATTGCCCTTTTATGAAATTGCCGTTGTGGGCGATGATGCCAAGCAGTTATTGGCCGAATTACAGCAGCAAAATTTACCAAATACCTTAATTGTAGGAAGCAATAAAAGTAGTGAGTTGCCTTTGTTCAAAGGGCGCTATGCCGATGATGGAACCTTTATTTATGTTTGCCAGGACCACACCTGTAAATTACCGGTGGCCACTACACAGGAAGCTCTGGAACAATTGAAAAATTTCTAGGCAGCAGTTTTTTTAATTAATGGCAAGGCAATTTAATTTTTGTAACCCCTTGGAGCATTTTTAATGTCTCTGGGTCAACAGATACCGGGGTAATTGCTAAACTTGCCCTACTTTAAATATTTTTATTCACTAAGTGGGATTTGAATGCTCCAACGCTTGCCTGTCCCATTCCATTTAGGCGGGCCCGCCCGAAAGGAACGGGCGTGCGCCTAAATGTTATCATTGGTTTCCATTCGATGCCTCATGGACTTGTTCAGAAGTATTTGACGATTTTCAATGGTTTTGTGTCAAATTACATGAATTTTAAGGTTGTTCGGATAAAAAATTTTAATTTAATATCGTTTAAACTTATATTGAGCTTCAAAATTAATTCTTAAGAGTATGCAGATAAAAGAATCATCAACTATTTATGATGTCATCATAGTTGGGTCCGGTGCCGGTGGTGGTATGGCCACAAAAGTGTTGTCCGAGGCGGGGCTAAAAGTGGCCGTTGTAGAAGCGGGTCCGTTTTTTGATCCCAAAAATCCTGAACAGATAACACAATTGAAATGGCCATATGAATCTCCTCGGAGAGGTGCCAGTACCACAAGGGCATTTGGGGAATATGATGCTGCATATGGCGGTTGGGAAATTGACGGGGAACCTTATACTCAAAAAAATGGATCAAAATTTTCATGGTTTAGGTCACGTATGTTGGGGGGTAGAACCAATCACTGGGGACGTATCTCCCTGCGTTTCAGTCAACGCGATTTTAAGCACAAGGATATTGATGGTCTTGGGGAAAACTGGCCTATAGGTTATGAAGATGTAAAACCTTACTATGATAAGGTAGACAAGTTAATTGGTGTTTTTGGGTCAAAAGAAGGTTTGGAAAACGAGCCGGACGGGTTTTTCCTTCCTGCCCCTAAACCTAGATTGCATGAACTGTACTATATAGATGGAGCCAGGAAATCCAATATTCCCGTCATCCCCTCAAGGATGTCCATGGTGACAAAAAAGATAAACAACGATCGCGGAGTCTGTTTTTATTGCGGACAATGTAGCAGGTCTTGTCAAATATATGCCGATTTTTCATCAGGAAGTTGTTTAATCTTCCCCGCGCAAAAGAATGGAGGCCAAATAGACCTTTTTGTGAACGCCATGGTACGGGAGGTAACTACCAATGAGGAAGGTAAGGCCACCGGGGTACTTTATGTCAACAAGGAGGATCGCAAAGAATATGGCTTAAAGGGGAAAATTGTTGTCCTGGCTGCATCGGCCTGTAGTACCGCAAGAATCCTATTGAATTCCAAAAGTAAGCAACATCCTGCCGGACTGGGCAACAGTAGCGGAGTTGTAGGAAAGTATCTGCACGACTCCACGGGAGGGGGAATGACCGGATTTGTCCCTGAATTGATGAACAGAAAGACATACAACGAAGATGGTGTAGGCGGTATGCACGTGTACACACCTTGGTGGTTGGACAATAAAAAACTGGATTTTGCCAGAGGTTATCATATAGAAATATGGGGCGGTTTGGGGATGCCGAGCTACGGCTTCGGATTTAACCCAAATGCGCTGAATGAGTTCTTAGGTGAAAAAGTTGGAGGCTATGGCAATGTCCTTAGGGAGGATGTAAAGAAATATTACGGAGCAATGATCGGTTTTGCCGGTCGTGGGGAATCCATAGCTTTGGAAAGTAACTATTGTGAAATTGACCCAGGAAAGGTTGATGAATTTGGTATTCCAGTATTGCGCTTTAATTATCAGTGGTCCGATCACGAACGTCTACAAGCCAGGCATATGCAAGGAACCTTTGAGGAAATAATTGACAATATGGGGGGACAGGTCATAGGCAAACCGGCCGGAAAAGATAGGGATTATGGTTTGCTAAACCCTGGAGAAATTATTCATGAGGTAGGTACCACAAGGATGGGGGATAATCCTAGAACTTCCGTAGTCAATAAATGGGAACAAATGCACGATGTGGATAACGTTTTTATTGTTGATGCAGGTCCCTTTGTCTCGCAAGCGGATAAGAACCCTACTTGGACCATCTTGGCCTTGGCTTGGAGAACATCAGATTATATAGTTGAGCAATTGAAAAAACAAAATATCTAGTATTATGGATAGAAGAAAAAGTATAAAGTCCATTATTCTTGGAGGTGTAGCAGGCGGATTGGCAATAAATGGATGTAAACCAGGAACCGAAGGTGAGGCTGGAGCTGCCGATGCTCTGGTACAGGATGAAAAACATTTTGGGCGTACCCCGGAAGAAAAGGAATTGTTGAAAAAGCTGTATGCGGAACAGTTTTTTAATGAACATCAAATGGAGTCTTTGGGAGTATTGTGCGCTTTAATAATACCGGCCAATGGCTCATATGGTAATGCAACAGATGCTGGGGTACCAGATTTTATAGAGTTCATGGCAAAGGATATTCCTGAATACCAAACTCCTCTTGCAGGGGGACTTATGTGGTTGGACCATAAAAGCAATAAGGAATATGGAGTGGAATTTAAAACTGCTACTGAAGCCCAACAAAAGGAGATTATGGATGCCATTGCTTTTCCTGACAAGGAAAATCCAACATATGAACAACAATTCTTTTCACTGATCCGCAATTTAACCGTAACGGGATATTATACTTCCAAGGAGGGTATTGAGGATTTGGGGTATAAAGGTAATTCCCCCAACGTTTGGGACGGAGTACCGGAAGATGTGCTGGCAAAGCATGGAAAATCCTATGATCCGGAGTGGATTGCCAAATGTGTGGACCAAAGTAAGCGCAACGTAATGGCTGAATGGGATGACGAAGGTAATTTATTGACCTAGAAGGTCTTAAGTTGTACAGGGAATTTAAGTAATTAAACAAAAGATGAATAAATTAAAGCTCCTATCGCTATTTTTATTGGCCATGGTTTTTTTCGGTACTCCAACTGTAACGGCCCAAGAGGTGGGATTACAATTGTACAGCCTTAGAAATCAGTTTAAGGAAGATATTCCAAGCACCTTAAAATTGATAAATGACTGGGGTATCTCCGTTCTGGAAGGAGGAGATAGCTATGGGATGCCCGAGGAGGAGTTTAAAGGGTTACTTGCCAAAAACAACTTAAATGTGGTCAGTATTGGTGCCGGATTTAACGATTTGGCCAATGCACCGGAGGAGGTTGTAAAAAAGGCCAAAAGTTACGGCGCCACCTATGTGATGTGCGCATGGATACCACACGATGGTAATAATTTTGGTATATCGGATGCCCAAAAGGCTGTTGAGGTATTTAACACGGCAGGAGAGCTTCTTAGAAAAAATGGATTAAAATTGGCCTATCATGCCCATGGTTTTGAATTCAGGCCCTATAAGGCCGGAACCCTTTTTGATTATATGGCAGAGAATGCCAAATATTTCGATTTTGAAATGGATGTTTATTGGGTGCATCACGCAGGTGTCGACCCGCTTAAACTGCTTAAAAAATATCCTTCCAAATTTATTTTAATGCATTTGAAGGACATGCAAAAAGGGACCAAAAAAGACAATACCGGCCATGCCGATGTGGAAACAAATGTGGTTTTGGGAACTGGGGAAGTAGATATAGCGGGAGTTGTTGCAGAGGCCAAGAAGTTGGGCATCAAGTATATGTTCATTGAGGACGAATGTTCCAGGGTTGTGGAACAAGTACCCAAGAGTTTAGAGTATTTAAAGGGATTAAAATAATCTCCCATCCATTCAAAATATTATTGATATTAACTCAAAGGCCTCTATTTAGGGGCTTTTTTATTTGTTTAAGGGAAGTAGATGGGCTGAATGGAAGTAGGAGGCATGAAATCTTTGGAGACTAAACTGAAGATTATGGTAGCTTAATGCTATGAGGATGGGTAAAAATATTTTTTTATTCCATAGGGTTATTAGTAAAGGAATTGGAACCTTAATCTTCAGGGTTGCTTTCAAAGAATTGTCTCTTCTAATAATATTTTATCAAATATCAATGGTTTTATACCAAATTACATGAATTTTGAGGTTGTTTGGTTAAAAAAATCTAATTTGACTACATTTTAAACTTATATTGAAGTTCAATATTAATTTATTCCAATATGCAGATAAAAGAATCCTCAGAAATTTATGATGTAATAATTGTCGGCTCGGGTGCAGGTGGCGGTATGGCCACGAAGCAGTTGGCCGATGCCGGTCTCAATGTGGCGGTTGTTGAGGCTGGACCGTTTTTTGATCCGGCAGATCCCAAAACTATGAACCAATTAAAATGGAATTATGAATCTCCTAGAAGGGGGGCTGGAACAACTAGGGCATTTGGCGAATTTGATGCCGCCTATGGCGGTTGGGAGATAGAAGGAGAGCCGTATACCCGTGAACCAGGTACTGAATTTGATTGGTTTAGGTCACACATGTTAGGGGGGCGTACAAACCACTGGGGGAGAATTTCCCTGCGTTTTGGACCAAAGGATTTTAAGGGGAAGACCAGGGACGGTCATGGTGAGGATTGGCCTATAGGTTATGATGATGTAAAACCGTATTATGATAAGGTAGATAAATTAATCGGGGTATTTGGAACGAATGAAGGACTGGAAAATGATCCAGACGGATTTTTCCTTCCTCCCCCAAAACCAAGATTACATGAGGTTTTCTATATAAATGGAGCCAAAAAGGCAGGAATACCTACTATTCCAGGTAGACTTTCCATGTTAACCAAAAGAATTAATGCGGATCGTGGCGTCTGTTTCTACTGTGGACAATGTTCACGCTCCTGTTCTGTATATGCCGATTTCTCATCGGGAAGTTGTCTTATATTTCCAGCGCAAAAAAGCGGTGGCCGAATTAAATTATTTGTCAATTGTGTAGTGCGGGAAGTGACTACCAATGAAGAAGGCAAGGCAACAGGCGTGTCTTACATCAGTAAGGACGATAGAAAAGAATACAAATTAAAAGGCAAGGTTGTGGTTTTGGCAGCCTCCGCCTGTAGTTCCGCCCGTATTCTCTTGAATTCCAAAAGTAAACAGCACCCTAACGGATTGGGAAATAGTAGTGACGTTGTTGGGAAGTACCTGCACGATTCTACCGGGGCCAGTAGAGCTGCCTTCGTTCCGTCATTGATGAACAGAAAAGTATCTTATAATGAAGATGGGGTGGGCAGTAACCATGTATACTCTCCTTGGTGGGGAGATAATTCCAAATTGGATTTTCCTAGGGGATATCATATAGAAGTCGGCGGTGGCATGAAGATGCCTGGCTATGGTTTTAGTTTTAACCCCAATGAATTTAATAAGTTCTTTGGGATAAAAGTAGGAGGTTATGGGGATAGCTTGCGCGATGATGTAAAAAAATATTACGGGTCCGTACTGGGTATTGCCGGAAGGGGCGAAGGTATTGCCCGTAAGGAGAACTATTGTGAAATAGACCCTACTACAGTGGATCAATTTGGCATTCCCGTATTAAAGTTTAATTACAAATGGTCCGATTTGGAGAAAAATCAGGCCAAGCATATGCAGGATACTTTTGAGGAGATCTTCCACAATATAGGGGCAGAGCCTTTAGGGGAAAAGCCCGGCAAAGATCGCGATTATGGACTGGAGGCTCCAGGTCGTATTATACATGAAGTTGGTACTACAAGAATGGGCAATGATCCCAAAACATCGGTCACGAATAAATTCAATCAATTACACGATGTGGACAATGTCTTTATTGTAGACGCAGGGCCCTTTACTTCCCAAGCGGACAAGAACTGTACTTGGACCATTTTGGCTTTATCCTGGCGTGCCAGTGATTATATTATTGAACAATTAAAACAGCAAAATATCTAGACCATGGATAGAAGAAAGAGTATACAAACAATAATTCTTGGTGCGGGAGCATCCGCCATGGCCTTTCATGGCTGTAAGACCGATGGAACGGATACGGCAAACGAAGCTGTTGCCGCAGCTGAAAACACCCATTATTTTGGTCGTACTCCAGAGGAGTTGGAGCTTATTGAAAAATTAAATGCAGAACAGCTATTTACGGAACATGAAATGGAGACCATAGCGGTATTGAGTACCGTAATACTTCCCCCTAGGGAACCTAACGGAGGACCCATTGAAGCAGAGGTTCCGGAATTTATAGAATTTATGGGTAAGGATATCCCTGAGCTGCAGCTTACGCTTAAAGGGGGGCTAATGTGGTTGGACCATAAGAGCAATAACGATTTCGGAACCGAATTTAAATTGATTGATTTGGAACAACAAAAGCAGATATTGGATACCATATGTTATCATGATCCTGAAAAATCGTTGGACGGGCAACCGCTCGAAATACAATTTTTCTATTTGATGCGCGGATTAACGGTTTGTGGTTATTATTCCTCCAAAGTAGGAGTTGCCGAACTGGGCTATAAAGGAAATACGCCCAATGTATGGGATGGTGTTCCGGACGATGTGTTGGAACAGCATGGGGTGTCCTACGATCCCGAATGGGTCGCAAAATGTATCGATCAAAGTACCAGAAACGAGATCGCTACTTGGGACGATAAGGGCAACCTTTTAACCTAGGTCCAATAAAATTGGTTTTAAGTAAGGATCGGTATTTATTTACGATACCCTATTGGATATATTAAAAGCCCCTATTTCGGGGCTTTTTTGTTTATTTGTTGTTGGGAACGCTACGTTCCCGGAGATTAAAGGAATAATTATTGGCACAGGAATATATGAATGGGAATTGGACAGTTTTTAAAGGAATGGCCATTTTGGCAATGGCTCTTCTTTTTGGGTGTAAGGAGGTAGCTGTAAACAAGAATATAAAGAATGAGATTGAAACCGAATTGAAGGGAGACGACTCATTGATAATACAAAATGGGGAGAGGGAAGAAGTGCCAGGCCCCAAATTGAAATCCCTTGAGGGCCTGGCGGATACCCTATTTGTTAGGCTAGCCGATTACAGTGATGATTTTGTATATGACCTGCGATATGCCACCGAAAATAATTTTTTAAAGGCCAAGGTATACGATTGTGCAGAGTGCTATACCAGAGTAAAAACGGCGCGGGCACTTCTTTTGGTCAACACGGAATTAATGGGCAAGGGGTATAAAATAAAATTTTTCGACTGCTATCGTCCCAATGATGTACAATATAAAATGTGGGCCATAGTTCCTAATCCACAATATGTGGCAAACCCAGTAAAGGGGTCGATCCATAATAAGGGTGGTGCAGTGGATATTACATTGGTTAGCTTGGAAGGTAAGGAACTGGATATGGGTACCGATTTTGATTTTTTTGGAAAAAGGGCTTATCATGATAACTTGGACCTGCCAAAATTAATTCTAGACAATAGGTTGTTGTTGAAGGAAACCATGGAAAAATATGGTTTTTGGGCCATTCGAACGGAATGGTGGCATTACAATCTTGGAACCGCATCCAATGATAAAGTGGCTAATTTTAAATGGGATTGCGATTGAAATTGTTTAAGGGATTCCTGGATCTTTTAAGTGACTCCAAGTGAAATCCAGACCATAATAGTCACTTCGACAGAGCGAGGAATGAACGACGAGAAGTCTCACATATTAGGCTACTTAATTGTAGCTATAAAATGCTGCGTACGGCCCTTATAATTTATGACAATGAACTACAATTTTTTCACCTTCGGGATTGGTGGTAAAAAATAGATATACCTCCCCTCCGTCCTTGATCTTGTATTTTTTTCTTATTTCGGCGACGCTCATAGGAAAATTACGCACTGTAATATTGGCTTTGTTCAGGTTAAGTTTTTGGATTTCTTTTTTGTTGAAGGGAATGGTTTTTGAAATTTTAAAGGTTCGCCCCGGAAATTCCAAGAGATAGCTATTGGTGTATAAGTGTGAATGGTCGTGTAGTTTGAACAAATTAAATTTATTCCCAAGGGTTTTAAAAGCGCCTGACTTTAGGATGGCTGAATTGGGCTCGTATAAATATTCCTGTGGATCGGAGAAGTTGGAAAGCGCCAATTTTTCTTCCTCAAGCCCAATGTCAAACCGTTCTATTTCTATTCCGGATAGGTTTACCGTTTTTATTAGTACTTCATTTTCGTAAGCATGTTCCAAAACCCACAGGATTTCCTTCACTTCATTTTTAACTGCAACAATGTGAATCTCCTTAACAAAGCCCAACTCCTTAAGACCTGCCGATATATCCAGTAGAGGGGAGGTTTTTATCATTATATTCTTTGCCCTACAAAGAATGGTGTCTAGATTACGGGGGACATTTGGAAGGCAATCGGACAATAAAAAAACCTTTCCCTTTAAGTCGTGCCGGCGAGAGGGATCTATAAATACCCAATCGAAAGTAACTTCGGAATTTTTTAATAAATCTATGCCGTCCATTGAATGGGTATGGATGTTGGTCCTACCCAAAATCTTAAAATTATAATCGGCTATTTTGGAAAGGTCCCTGTTCATTTCACAATGATGAACCCGCTCCATACAAAGACTAAAAAAATAACTGTCCACCCCAAAGCCGCCTGTCATATCCAAAACCGACTTACCTCTTAACAGACCTGCTTTATATTGGGCTGTGATTTCGGAAGAGGTCTGTTCTATATTTAGTTTGTTGGGGTAATAAATGTTTGGTGTGCCAAACCAAGTGGGAAGTTTAGACTGGCATTTAACCTTTGCTTCAATTTGTTCAGCAATTTCCTTGTTGGTTACACCTTTGAAATTTAACGGTTTCAATAAAATGGATATAAGGTCCGTCCTTAAATTTTCACTTATAAAATCTTGAATTTCAGATGTTAAAATATTATTATTCAAGGTGGAATTATAAATTTTTTGTAATGGATTTTACGATCTTATTGTCGGAGAAAAATTCCTTTAAAATTACCTTTATGGCCGTATATCCTGGTACGGCAATAATCATACCCGTAACTCCAAGAAGTAATCCACCAATAATGATGATCAGAAAAATTTCCAATGGGTGCGACTTTACACTGCTGGAGAAAATAAAGGGTTGGGAAAAAAAGTTGTCTACCAATTGGCCAATAATAAATCCTATCATAACATAGCCGGTTTTGGGTAAAATCACCGTACTAAAATCTGCCCCTACGTTGCTGGTCATGGTTAAAACTGCCATCAATATTCCCCCTATTATAGGGCCTATATAAGGAATAAGGTTTAGAAGGGCGCAAAGGAAGGCGATTACTATGGCGTTTTCTATCCCAAAGATGAAAAGGACAATGGAATAAATGACAAACAAGATCAGGATTTGAAACACGAGACCGACAAAATATCTGGAAAGTAGATTTTTAATGGTTTCCATGGAATGTTGAAATCTATTTTCATTGTTCTTAGGGATTAGGGTGAGGATGGATTCCTCAAAAAGCTTGCTGTCCTTTAAAAAGAAGAAGGCTATAAATAATACAGAAAATAGACCTACACTAAAACTGCCCAATATACCGATTACTGAATTTAGGAAATCAGGGAGAATCCCAAAGTTAAAGTTTGAAAACAAATGAGAATCCTTAATGCCCTGCTCCAAATCTTCTGATTTAACACCAAAATATTCCAAGAGCTGTCCGTATAAATCCTCTAAATTTCCCTGTAGGGCTTCAATGTTGAGCAGGGATAAGTTTTGGCCCTGTTGAATTAACAATGGGACAAACAAGGCTATCACCCCAGCAACAATTCCAACAAGGAATATCATGGTTATAATAACGGCTATGGTATTATTGAATTTTAACTTCTGACGAAAAAATAAAACAATGGGCCGTCCAATTAAGCTGGCCACCGCCGCTATGGCAATGTATATTAAAACAGCGCTTATTTTATGCAGGAAAATCAAAAGGATTACAATTGCCACAACAATTCCAAGAGCCCTTAAGATACCTTCGGCAATAGTCTTTGATGTCATAACTTAACTTTTAAAAGCGTATGAGATTATATTGGCCCCCATTTGTAGAGCCTTTATGCGTACCTCCTGAGGGTCGTTATGCACTTCGGGATCTTCCCATCCGTCCCCAAGATCGCTTTCAAATGTAAAAAGTAGGATTAGGCGGTTTTGATCGAAGATTCCAAAGGCTTGGGGCCGTTGACCATCATGCTCGTGTATCTTGGGCAATCCTTTTGGGAATTGGAATTGTTGCTGAAATATAGGGTGATCTGCCCCTAATTCGGTAAGTTCCTTATCTGGAAATACTTTGGTCAGTTCTTTGCGTAAGTAAGGTTCCATTCCAAAGTTGTCATCTATATGTAAAAATCCACCTGCCATTAAATAGGTTCTAAGGTTATCTGCCTCTTCCTGGGAGAAAAATATGTTTCCATGACCCGTCATATGTAAAAAGGGATACTGAAATATATTTGGGCTGCCTACTTCCACCGTTTGCGGTTTGGAATCTATTGTAGTCCTTAATTGTTGGTTACAGAATTTTATGAGATTGGGAAGTGCAGTGGGATTGGCGTACCAATCCCCACCACCACCATATTTTAAAATAGCAATTTCCTGGGCGTGTAAAGATGTAGCCATATAAAAATTGAAAATAATAAGGATCGCAATCAACTGCTTCATGTAAACGTGGAAAATTAAGGTATTCAAATTTAAGAATATTAACGAGTTAAAAAACTATTGCGATAGGTATATCCTACTAGGGTGTGCTGCCAAGTAGTTTTGTTTGAGCCCATTGGATTTAATTAGTATTCTTTTTAAATGTACTCTAATGAAACAGTTTACAAGTTAATTAAGGCCATGGATGTACAGGCTACAATGGCAGCAGTTTCTGTGCGCAATCTTGTGTTTCCCAAAGCAACAGCCTGAAATCCGTTTCCAAGGGCCAATTTTATCTCTTCAGGAGAGAAGTCGCCTTCTGGCCCAATTAAGATGGTATATTTTTTTTGGGGGGTTGCCAAATGGGATAATTCCTTTTTTTTATCTTCCTCGCAATGCGCTATGAAGAGCTCACCATTTTTTGGTTGTACGAGGAACTCCTTAATGGGCATGGCCGGATTTAATTGTGGAAGGTAGGCCTGTAAGGATTGTTTCATGGCCGATTGGATTACTTTTTCCATCCGGTCCATTTTAATTATTTTTCTTTCGGAATGGTCGCAAATAATTGGTGTTATTTCATGAACACCGATCTCTGTGGCTTTTTCCAAAAACCATTCGAAGCGATCGTTCAATTTTGTAGGTGCCACAACCATATGAAGTTGATATGGTTTTGGAGCTATTTGGGTTTTGGAAATTATTTTAGCGGTACATTTTTTATGGTCTGGAATCAGAATTTCGGCTTCAAAAAAAATGCCCCTGCCGTTGGTAATTTGTAGGATATCCCCTGATTTTTTGCGTAAAACCTTGGATATGTGCCTGCTTTCATCGGTTGGAAAAATAAATTGGTCCGCGCTGTTTTCTAATTCAGGATGGTAGAACAGTTGCATAATTTTAGGAAATTTCAATTTTAGGAAGACATGGTTTTAATGGTCATACACCCCATTGTAATTACTGCCCATATAACTTCCCCATTTTATTTTTTGACTTATTGGGATGTCTGTGTCTATCCTGTTTATTTTTAATCCGTCAAAGGTATAGGTTTGTTTGAGATTTGTACCATGAATATAAATGATATCCAAAAATCCGTTATTGTCCAAATCTCCAACCCATGGCGTGGAAGATAGATTATTGCCTTCGTAATTTAAATTTAATTTGGTGGTTTCTTTTTTGGAGAAATCGATAACGGCCAGATCATTGTAAAAGTATTTCATTTGCAGACTGTCAATCACTTGGTAGTTCATTGGTAGAATGGCCTCTTCCTTTCCGTCATTGTTTAAATCAACCGCTATGGGCGTGCTCATTTGATAATACCCCAACGAATCCATTAATTCTACTTTGCCATTTTTTCCGTTGACCATTATTTGTTTGGACCATTCCAAATTAGGCCACTGACCTTGAGCGTAGGAAGTAAAAAAATCCGGGATGGAATCGTCTGTGAAATTCCCTATCGCAATGGAACCGTAGGCCTGCGTATCTGGCATAACCATGTTCCAAATGGGTTTATAGGTTATACCATCCAATGCTATCATTCTGCCATCAAAAGTATTGGCCACAATGTCATGCACTCCATCATTGTTTATATCCACCCAGGCAGCGGGCCCTATGAACCCTGAGGAGTTTCCAGAGGCCAGGGTAATGGAGTTGGATATATCCCCTGTCATTATATCTTTGATGGATGTTGCATAAAGGTTGCCAGCCATGGTTTCTCCACCGGTCCCATAGATTACATTCCTAAAATTTTCGGATACATTAGGCAATACGGTTACGGACATATAGGTCTCTTTTCCATCCGGCATTGGCGCTTTCTGAATTAACGCACCATTTTTACTGTTTAAGATTACCAAATAGCCCACAGGTCTATCAGGGTCATATGGTCCTTTCAGTACATTTCCACCATTGGAGACCAGTAGATCTTCCTGTCCGTCATTATTCTGATCCGGAATAAATTGTGGATTGTAAAAGTTGAACCATTCTTTTTTTTGATTCTTTGGAGGTTCAAATCGCCAAATTATTTTGCCTGTTTTCCCGTTAATAGCCAATAATTGAGCTGATCGGCCTCCAATAAAAACATCATATATTTTGTCGTTGTTAATGTCTTTGAGAGTGGCCGAACCAAATATTTGATCCTTTGCCGACACTTTCCAAAGTAGCTTTCCGTCTATTCCGCTTACGGCAATGACGGCAGAATCGGAGCGCTTTAATTCCTCTTTTCCGGCCCCTATGATAATATCGCCAGTACCATCTTGATTTAGGTCTGCTATTCTCGGAGAGGAAAAAGTCCCGATACCAGGTAATTTTTTCACCCAAGACTTTTGAGAAAATACAGAATTCTGATTTACCAAAACCATGAGTAAAAGGCCAATGAAAAATTTATTGTACCTCATATTAATTTAAAAACATTAAAAAAACTATTTTCTTAAGCCTTTTGGTTCTGAAAATTATTTTGGTCGGTGTTGCTTCCTAATTCGGGACGGTAGAACAATTGAATAGTTAATAGTAATGATTACAAACTATTCAGTTTTTGTTTTGCGTGTTCAAGTCCCAATTCAATATAATTTAATAGCTGTTCCTCAGTGGCAATTCCTTCTTGCGAAACATAAATGAATTCTTTCATGGGGCGTTTTGTGAAATCCATGGGTCTCACATGTTTGGATTTTAGCGTTTTTTCCATTTTTTGGGTAACAATCCTTACCATAAGGTCGTCCTTTACTATTCCGACGGTCATTTTTCCGCCATACAAAAAGGCAAGTCCACCAAACATTTTCTTTTCGGAAATGTTGGATCGGATAGATTGGGGTTGAAGTTCAAAACTAGCCCTAAGCCGTTTTGCCAATTGTTCATTGAATGCCATAACATTTAAAAATATCAAGATACAAAATCCATGTAAATGAATTGGTTCAAAGTCATAATATCTGTTTTCTGAAACAAGAACCATTTCCCAAAATGAACTATCAGTCGGGAGCCTTTTCATTCAATCGCATATCTAGCCTTAACGGTAATGCTTTGATCTACAAAGTTTAATTCTTTGTATTTTAAATATCCTACGATACCGATCATGGCAGCATTATCCGTACAGTATTCAAATTTGGGAATAAAAGTTGTCCATCCCCATTTATCCTCAGCATTTTGCAAGGCCTGTCTTATACCCGAATTTGCCGAGACACCACCTCCAATGGCTATTTGTTTAATACCAGTTTGTTTTACCGCTTTTTTTAATTTATCCATTAAGATATTGATGATGGTAAATTGGATGGAGGCACAGATATCGTTCAGATTTTCGGAAATAAAGTTGGGATTATTTTTTGTTTCGCGTTGAATAAAGTAGAGTATACTGGTCTTTAAGCCACTAAAACTAAAGTTGAGTCCGTCCACTTTGGGTTTGGGAAAGGGGAATGCCTTAGGATTGCCCAATTGTGCATATTGGTCCACCAATGGTCCCCCGGGATAGGGCAGACCCAATAGTTTTGCACTTTTGTCATAAGCTTCCCCTACCGCGTCATCCAATGATTCTCCCAAAATTTCCATAACAAAATGATCCTTCACCAATACAATTTGCGTATGTCCTCCGCTAATGGTCATTGCCAAAAAGGGGAAGGAAGGTATTTTATAATTTTCTTCTTCAATAAAGTGCGATAAAATATGGGCTTGCATATGGTTTACCTCTATTAAGGGAATGTCCAATCCCAAGGAAAGGGATTTTGCAAAGGAGGTTCCTACCAATAAAGAACCCATAAGTCCTGGTCCACGTGTAAAAGCTATGGCTGATAACTGATTTTTATCGATATTTGCTTTGGCTAACGCTTGGTGCACTACAGGAACTATATTTTGTTGGTGAGCCCTTGAGGCAAGTTCGGGAACAACCCCGCCATATTCCTCATGTATTTTTTGAGTGGCCACAACATTGCTCAGCGTCCTATTGTTGCATAATACCGCGGCAGAAGTGTCATCACAAGAGGATTCAATGGCAAGAATATAAATAGTTTTATTTTCCACTTTGTTTGGAATAAAATTTGAATGTACAAAGGTAAAACATAAAGCCCTATCAAAAAATTAAGAAAAATCCTGGTCAGAGTATTTTTGGTACTCGTTCTTATTTGCGTTTTGGGTAGTGTAATACTTTCTTTGCCTTTTGTCCAGACACTTTTTGCCAAGTATGCCACTACAGAAATCAACAAGGAATTTGGTACAAACATTAATATTGAGCGCTTAAGAATTTCCTTAATTTCGTGGGATACCTCACTTCAAGGTGTTTATATTGAAGATTATAAACAGGATACTCTATTTTATATTGATAATTTAAGTACTTCCATCCTAAATGTTCGCAATTTGGTGAACGGTAAACTGGAGTTTGGTGATATAGCTATTGAGCGACTCAATTTTAAGCTTAAAACCTACCAGGACAACAACAATACCAACCTTGAGGTTTTTATTGATAAATTGGATGATAAAAAACCGCGCAAACCCGGAACGCCCCCATTTTATTTTTCTTCCGCTGATGTTGAAATAACGGATAGTAAATTTAAGCTCATTGATGAAAATCGAGAGACTACTGAAATGCTGAATTTTGATAATCTAAACATCTCGGCCTCGGAATTTACCATAATTGGCCCTGACGTAACTTCTAATATTCAAAAGATGTCCTTTAGGAGCACAAGGGGTGTGGTGGTAGAGAAAATGGCTACCGAGTTTAAGTATACAAAACAACAAATGCGATTTGATTCCTTGAGTATTAAGACCCCTCAGTCCCATTTATTGGGTAAAGTAGTATTCGATTATGATAGGGAAGACTTTAGGGATTTTTTGAACAAGGTGAAAATTGATGCAGAATTCATTGAGTCTACAGTGGCCTTGAATGAAGTAAACTTGCTTTATAACCAATTTGGAAGCGATAAAATAGTAACTTTCTCTACCAAGGTAGACGGGGTATTGAACGATTTAAATACGAACGACCTGTTTTTAACCATGGATAATACCGGTATCCGTGGGGACTTTAATTTTGAAAATTTGTTCGCCAAGGATGGCATATTTGCCCTAACGGCAAATATGAAAAATATTACTTCCAACTACTACGAGCTCAGGGCATTGTTGCCCAATATTTTGGATGTGTTGCCGTCTTCAATACAGAAATTGGGCCAGTTTACGGTACGTGGGGAGGCCCTAATCACCGAATCTTCAATAAATGCCAAAGCCAACATTAATACCCTCATTGGGAGCAGTTATGTGGATCTGGAACTTACAGATATAGACCATATAGACGACGCCTCCTACAAGGGGTTTGTCTCATTGATCGATTTTGACCTGGGAAATCTAATTGAAAGAAAAGATGTGGGCATGGCCAATCTGGATTTTAATGTGGAGGGTAAAGGTGTTGTCATGGAATATCTAAATACTGAAGTAATTGGGCAGGTGTATTCCTTAAATTTTAACGGCTACGATTATAAGGATATAAGCGTATCGGGGATTATTAAAGAACAACTTTTTGATGGATCCCTATTGTGTAAGGACGAAAATATAATGTTTAGTTTTAAAGGATTGGCGGATTTTGCCGAAAATAGAAATAATTTCAACTTCATTGCCTCGGTAGATTATGCGGATCTCAAAAAAATAAACTTTATAAAGGATAGTGTTTCCATATTTAAAGGGGATGTAAATATGGATATTACCGGGAATTCCTTGGATAATATTGTAGGGGATATAAAGTTTACCAAAACCAATTATCAAAATAAAAACGACACCTACTACTTTGAGGATTTTAAAGTTTCGTCCACATTTGAAAATGACAGTACACGAATTATAGATATTAATTCCCCGGATATCATTACTGGATTTTTGAAAGGTAATTTCAAGGTAAAAGAACTGGGTAGGTTGCTACAAAATTCTTTGGGAAGTATTTACACCAATTATAGACCTTTCAATATTTCAAAAAATCAAAGGTTGGCCTTTAATTTTAAAATCTATAACAAGATTGTGGATGTGTTTTTTCCAGAGGTGAAATTTGACCCCAACACCTTTATTAGAGGAAATATCATAGCGGATGAAGGGGATTTTAAGCTCACCTTTAAATCGCCTAGTATAATGGCTTATGGCAATGAATTGGATAACATTGATGTAAAGATAGATAATAAGAACCCCTTGTTTAATACCTATGTTTCCATCGGTGATCTTGCAACGCCCTACTATGATGTAAAAGATTTTAATTTAATCAATACCACCTTAAAGGATACCTTATTTTTTAGAACGGAGTTTCGGGGGGGGAGCGAATATAATGATAGTTATAACCTGAATTTCTACCATACCTTTAATAAGGAAAACAAATCCGTTATCGGTTTAAAAACTTCGGATATTAGTTTTAAGGGGAATAAATGGATACTCAACAAGGACGGCAATAACAAGAATAAGGTAATTCTCAACAAAACACTGGATAGTATTACTATTGAGGAAATAGTAATGAACAATAATGAACAGGAGCAAATTCGGTTAAGAGGTCAATTGGCGGATTCCACTTATAAAGATGTTGAGCTGCAGTTTAAAATAGTGACCTTGGGCAAGATTACACCCTCTATAGATAGCCTAAAGTTACATGGGGAGGTCAATGGAACCTTGAACGTTTTGCAGAAGGACAATGTTTATCTGCCTTCCTCCAATTTAAATATTAAGAATTTTGGTGTCAACGATATTACTTTGGGAGATCTGGCTATTGGCATAGTTGGCAATAGGGATCTGACCGATTTTGTTGTGAATACCTCCTTAGTGGATAAGGGGTTTGAAAAGCTTAGCGTTGTAGGTAATATCTCAAACCGTGAGGAGATTCCCCAAGCCAATCTGATAGTTGATTTCAACAAGTTTAATTTAGAGCCTTTTAGTCCATTGGGCGAAGGGGTTATTACCAATATTAGGGGTTTATTGCAGGGTAGTGCCATACTAAGGGGACCCATAAATAATCCCGATATGAGTGGAGTGCTGTCCTTAAATGAAGCCGGCATAGCAATTCCGTATTTAAACGTTGATTATAGTTTTGCACCCTTCTCCAAGGTTAGGTTGACCAATCAAACCTTTAATTTTCAGAAAATTAAACTTACCGATGTAGCCATGAATACCAAAGCTACACTGGACGGTACAATTACACATAAATTATTTAGGGATTGGAGTTTGGATTTGGATGTTGATACCAATAATGACCGTTTTTTAATTCTAAATACACCGTTTAAGGAAGAAGTGTTGTACTATGGGGCTGGTTATTTAAATGGTACGGGGAGAATATTTGGGCCAACCAATGCCCTTACGATAAATGTGGATGGGGAAACGGCGCGGGGGACCTCCTTGAAAATCCCAATTAGCGATGTAGTTAGTGTTGGAGATTTTTCTTTTATCAATTTCGTGGGTAAAAAGCCAGAAAATACGGATACCGCCCAACGTGTTCTTAAAGAAGTGGAGGGCCTTGAGCTGGCCTTTAATTTGGATGTTACTCCCGATGCAGAGGTAGAAATTGTTGTGGACACCAAAACAGGCAGTTCCTTGAAAGGAACAGGTGCGGGGATTTTATTTATTGAAATCAACACTAACGGTAAGTTTAATATGTACGGTGACTTTGTAGTTGTCACTGGCCAGTTTCGCTATAAGTTTGGTGGTATAGTGGATAAAACCTTCAGGGTAAAGCCAGGAGGTAATATTACCTGGGAAAGGGAACCCTTGGCAGCTCAGCTAAATATGGAAGCCGTTTATTCCCTAAATGCCAATCCTGCTCCATTATTGGATAATCCTGGGTATACTAGACGAATACCGACCGACGTGGTTGTAAGACTTACTGGTGAGTTGGAAAGCCCGATCATAGATTGGAGAATCGATTTTCCCGGAACCAATTCCATTGTAAAATCGGAATTGGAATATAGATTGCAGGATCCTACAATTGCCGAAAGAAACGCACTTTTTTTATTGGCTCAAGGATCTTTTGTCAATGACCAAACAGGTATCAATCAGCAAGCTGTTACAGGGAACCTTCTTCAATCGGCTTCTGGAATTCTCAATTCCTTATTGGCGGGGGATAACGATAAACTGAATTTGGGCTTGTCCTATGAGCAAGGTATTTTGGATAGAAGTACCGATATACAGACGGAAAATAGAGTAGGGGTAACCTTGTCCACCCAAATCAGCGATCGGGTACTTCTAAACGGAAGGGTAGGGGTCCCGGTAGGCGGAGTAACGGAAACAGTGGTTGCCGGGGACGTGGAAGTACAGATTTTATTAAACGAAGAAGGGACCCTCAGCGCAAAAATATTCAACAGGGAAAACGAAATTCAACAATTTCTTGCAGATCGTCAGGGATACACCCAAGGTGTTGGACTTTCCTATCAGGTAGATTTCAATAGTTTTAAAGAGCTAATGCTTAAAATTCTAGGAAAGAAAAAATAGTTGATTTTAAGGCTGTTTTAATCCATTTTGGCAAAAAGGGAAAAATCACTTTTTGCTAAAGATTGATTATGAATTTAACAATTTTCAAGAAAATATTCAACGCAAACGTTTTAGTGCTCCACTATTGTCAAATTAAAGCCAAAGTCGCGTATTTATTGAAATAAGTTTGCTAGTTTTGCCTTTTAAAATTTTTATGGCTTCAGCAATAAAAAAAATTGGTGTATTTACATCAGGAGGAGACTCACCGGGAATGAACGCTGCAATTAGGGCAGTGGTGCGTACATGTGCTTATTTAAAAGTAGAATGTGTTGGTATCTACAGAGGATATGAAGGCATGATGGAAGGTGATTTTAAGGTTATGGACGCACGTAGCGTCAACAATATAATTAATAAGGGCGGAACTATCCTAAAGTCGGCCCGTTGTATGCCATTTAGGACCAAAGAAGGCCGGCAGATAGCATATGATCAACTAATAGCTGCTGGAATAGATGCTTTTGTTGTTATTGGAGGAGATGGTAGCTTTACTGGTGCATTGACCTTTAACAAGGAGTTTAATTTTCCTATAATTGGAATACCGGGTACAATCGACAACGATATTTTTGGAACTACCTATACGTTAGGATTTGATACAGCCTTAAATACAGCTGTCGAATGTATAGATAAAATTAGGGATACGGCCAGTTCACATAATAGACTTTTCTTCGTAGAGGTTATGGGAAGGGATGTTGGACATATCGCATTAAATGCAGGTGTTGGTGCAGGAGCCGAAGAGATATTGATTCCAGAGGAAAACCTTGGCCTTGAAAGATTATTGGAATCTTTAAAACGCAGTAAGCAATCTGGTAAATCATCCAGTATAGTGGTGGTGGCCGAAGGGGATAAAACGGGTAAAAATGTTTTTGAACTTAAGGAATATGTAGAAGAGCACCTTCCTATCTACGATGTTCGGGTATCCGTATTAGGGCATATGCAAAGAGGGGGGTCGCCGTCCTGTTTTGATCGTGTTTTGGCAAGTAGAATGGGAGTAAAGGCGGTTGAAGCGTTATTGGATGGGAAAACCAACTTAATGGTGGGTATACAAGATAATACTATAACATTGACGCCGATCAGTAAGGCAATAAAAGGACATACAAAAATTGATAAGGAACTTATGCGGGTTTCCGATATCATGACAACATAATTTTAAACATTAAAAACAAAGAAAATGTCAAACTTGAAAATAGGGATTAACGGTTTCGGTAGAATTGGAAGATTGGTCTTCAGGGCTACAGTAGAAAGAGATAATGTAGAAGTAGTTGCTATTAACGATTTGTTGGATGTAGAACATCTTGCTTATTTGTTGGAATATGATTCTGTACATGGAAAATTCAATGGTACAGTTGAAGTAAAGGATGGTAATTTGGTCGTAAACGGTAAAACGGTTAGAATTACTGCCGAAAGGGATCCTAAAAATTTAAAGTGGGATGAAGTTGGTGCGGAAATCGTGGCCGAATGTACCGGTATTTTTACTACTTTGGAAACAGCACAATCACATATCGACGGTGGTGCCAAAAAAGTGGTTATTTCAGCTCCATCAAGCAATGCGCCTATGTTTGTAATGGGTGTAAACCATAAAGATGCCAAAGCATCGGATAAAATTGTTTCAAATGCTTCTTGTACTACCAACTGTTTGGCTCCAATGGCCAAGGTATTGAACGATAGCTTCGGAATTGAAGAAGCCTTAATGACTACGGTTCACGCTACAACAGCTACTCAAATGACCGTTGATGGTCCTTCCAGAAAAGATTGGAGAGGTGGTAGAAGTGCCCTTTTGAATATTATTCCTGCTTCAACAGGTGCGGCCAAAGCCGTTACCAAGGTTATTCCATCATTGTTGGGTAAATTAACAGGTATGGCTTTCCGTGTTCCAACTGCTGATGTTTCTGTAGTGGATTTAACGGTTCGTTTGGAGAAGGAGACTTCTTATGAAGAAATCAAGAAGGCATTTAAAAAGGCTTCTGAAGGTGAACTAAAAGGAATTTTAGGATATACCGATGAAGCGGTAGTTTCCCAAGATTTTATTGGAGACCCAAGAACTAGTATTTTTGATGCAGGCGCAGGAATTGAATTAAATTCAAAATTCTTCAAAGTTGTTTCTTGGTATGATAACGAGTCTGGATACTCCAATAAATTGGTAGACTTAGCACAATACATACATAAATTATAGTCTTATTGGGTAATAATTTAATGAATCCTGAAAGTGAGCGATATTTTGCTTATTTTCAGGATTCTTTTTTAATAAACTTGTTATATGATATTGATTGTAGATAGTGGCGCAACAAAATCGGATTGGATTGCCTTGGATGACAAGGGTAACCAGTTATTCATGACACAAACTTTGGGATTAAGCCCTGAAGTATTGACCCGTCCTGTAATCGAAGACCGTTTGGCCAATAATTTTGAACTTTCCAAGAACAGGGAGAATGTTACACACTTATTTTTCTATGGCGCCGGATGTGGAACCGATAGGATGAAAAAGTTTTTAACAGAGATTTTTAACGATTTTTTTCCCAAGGCAAAAGCAGAAGTAAAGGAAGATACTTATGCCGCAATATTCGCCACAACAAAATTAGGGCAACATGGAATTGTTTGTATTTTAGGAACAGGTTCCAATTGCAGCTATTATGATGGTGAAGAATTACATCAAAAAGTTACCTCATTGGGGTATATTCCCATGGATGATGGTAGCGGTAACTTTTTCGGGAGAAAATTGATAAGGGATTACTATTTTAATAAAATGCCGCAAGATTTGGCTACCAAATTCGCCAAGGAATATAATTTGGATGCCGACGTAATCAAGGAAAATTTGTACAAGCAACCTAATCCCAATACATATCTTGCCACTTTTGCCAGATTTATAGTAGAAAATAAAAATCATCCATATTGCAGGGGAGTTATAGATAAAGGCTTTCAGCAGTTTATTAATAACTATATCATGCAGTTTGAATTGGCTACAAAAGTTCCTGTAAGTTTTGTGGGCAGTATAGCCTATTACCTACGTGAGGAACTGGCAACTGTGGTTGAAAGAAATGATTTGGTACTTGGTGTTATTAGGCAAAGACCAATTGAAGGTCTTGTTGAGTTCCACAGAGCTTCTATTTAAGCGCGATCATGGATATTTCCACGTTTACAAACTTGGGTAGATTTGCTACTTCAACTGTTTCCCTGGCTGGAGCGGTATCCGCATCAAAATAAGCGCCATATACCTCATTTATTTGTGCAAACTGATGCATATCCTTTACAAAGATTGAGGATTTAACAACATTTTCAAAAGTCATTCCTGCCTCGGTAAGAATGGCTTTTAAATTTTGCATGGATTGCTCTGTTTCCTTTTTTATATCCCCAGATACCAATTCCCCGGTTTTGGGGTCAATGGGTATTTGTCCGGAAATATATAAGGTGTTACCTGCCAAAATAGCCTGATTGTATGGTCCTATTGGCGCAGGGGCATTTTTTGTGGTAATTATTTTTTTCATTTGAATTGATTCAATATTAATGGATCGTAAAATTAGCAATTATTATCTTAGAAACTGGAAACTAGAAACTGGAAACTAGTTCCCAAGGTAAATCCGAAAGTGCCCAACAGGATTTTTCCGGGAATTTAAATTTATTCAGCTTTGTTCCTTTAGTTCTAGTGATTCTTTCTTGAAGAAATCTTTAGAGTTGATCAATACCTATATTTGGTTTTTGCCAAGGGTTTTATGGCTACTTTCCTCCATTGGCTTGAAGGTCTGCAATGCATTCCACTCCAAAATTAGGGACCGCTCCACCTTTTGAGGTCAACATTTTGGCCATTCCCCAGCCAAATTGTAGTTCTGCCCGCATTAGACAATTCTGAATATTACAGTGACTTTTGGCATCCGGATCTTGATGCTCGTTAACAGATGGTGTTCCCAGGTCGACCAAACCAAATAAATGACCTGCCTCATGGTTTAAAGTGGCAGTTTCTACAGTAGAATTACTAATTAGGGAACTCCTGGCGGCCAATTTTCTAACGGTAGCCTCGTAAATAACCATGGAGGTATTTCTGTAAACGGCTCCAAGTGTAACCAGATCTTCTTCAGGTTTATCATCACTGGAAGCTGCATCGGTAAAATAGATGTAAAGCCCTAAAGTGTCTTCATTATTGTAGATAGTTCTATTTTCTTTTTCCAGATCGGCTATTTCCTCCACATTTAGGCTATCCTTTTGTGGGGATTTCAATTCCTTGTAAATGATGCTAATATTATCCTTGTGGGTCCGTTCTTTAAGAAGGTCTACAAAATTGGTAATCGCTGTTTCTGTGGGTCTGAAATTAGTTACATAACCAATTTCAATCATTAAGTTTTTAAATTTGGAGTCGGAAAGGAATTCATTGGCCGAATCGCCTGGACCTTTTAAATTTGCTGTCTTGTCTACCTTTAGGGCGTCGCTTTCATTGGAGTCCTTGGAACAGCCTAGAATTAAGGCAAAGGTCAAGAAAATTAAAATGGATAACTTCTTCATTTTTAATAAATTTGGAATAAGGGCATGTTACTTTAAAGATAACGACAAATTTCCACAGGTATTACCTTAATTGTGTAAGTTTAGCTAGATAGTCGTAATGTTTTCCTTTGCTTACAAGCTCACAAGCCAAGTTATTGGCGTTAGCGGCACGTTGTAAGGTGTTGTAATCCATATACAACCAATCAAGAGGTTCACTTTTCTCGCCTTTATACTCCATTTCAAAGGTCACCTCTCCGTAATAATCTTGGTCGTCAGGAATCCAGTATCCCCCATCCTCATCCTCATCATACATATAAATAATATCACTGGAATCCAGAAGGATCTGCCCCTTAGGTTTTAAGAGCGATTTTAAATGTGTAAAAAAGGAGTCGATGTTTTTCAACTTTCCCACTATGCCTATTCCGTTCATAAGCATAAGAAGGGTGTCGTATTTATGAAGGTCAAAATCGTGGATGCCAGATAAAACAGTTTGCTCCAATCCCCTTTTTTGACACGTATCAATGGCTCCAGGGGAATTGTCCAAGGCCGTTACCGAGAATCCTTTTTTTTGTAAATAAAGACTATGGCTACCTGCGCCACAACCAATGTCCAGGACACTGCCTTTGCAATACTTCAGGGCCTTTTGTTCCAAAGGGGGCATTTTTTTAAAGTCCCTAAATAGGTAGGGGACAGGAATAATATCCTCTTCATCCAAGGAGGAATATGTCTTGATATCCTCAGTGTAATTACCTGATTGATAATCCAAGAGTGCATTGCCCAAAATGTCCTTAGCCATATAAATTTGTTATTTTGATGCAAATGTGGGACTTTTAACCAACTTTTAAAAGTTTATTCCATAATGGATGAGGTAATTAAGCAACTTCCCAAGCTTGCACAGGAGAAGCACAACGAGAATAGGAAATTCTTTGGAAAACTAAAGAGAAAACCGCCTAAAGACCTTGATTATATTATGCAGGACTTACATGAGGCAGAGTTTAAAAAGACCGATTGCCTAAACTGTGCCAATTGTTGTAAGACTACTGGGCCCCTATTTACCAATGCTGATGTGGAGCGTATTGCGAAGCATTTTAGGATGAAACCCCAAAAATTTATTGATGAATTTTTGAGGTTGGATGAGGATAATGATTATGTATTGCAAGGGGTTCCATGTACGTTTTTGGATGCGGAAAATTACTGCTCCATCTATGATGTAAGACCCAAGGCCTGCCGCGAATTTCCCCACACGGACAGAAAAAAGTTTCAGCAAATTAGTCATCTTACCCTGAAAAATGTGGCCATTTGCCCGGCGGCCTATAATATTGTGGAAGAAATGAAAAAATTAATACGTCTTAAGTAGAAAGGATTTGTTTTAGTTTTTATACCGGTATTTACAAAACTTTCAATTCACTTTTATACGTTTTATACCCGACAACTATTTTGTAAATTTAGACAATGGAATCAATTTATACTTATTTTGAAACTATACCTTCTGCACACCGAAGTATCATTTTGGTTTCAGGGATAGCCTTTTTTTGGATATTGGAGTACATTATTCCCTTGTTTCAATTAAAATACAGCAAGATAAGACATGCCGGAATTAATATTTTCTTTACGCTTACTACCATCTTGGTTAATTTTCCATTGGCTTTTTTACTTTTAAAAACCAGTGATTGGACCATAGCAAATGATTTTGGCGTGTTGAATTGGTTGCCCATTATGCCCATATGGCTAAAGGTATTGGTGGGAGTAATGTTGTTGGATTTACTTAGTGCTTGGTTGGCCCATTGGGTAGAGCACAAGGTTAAAGTGCTATGGGGCTTTCATCTTATTCATCATACGGATCACGAGGTAGACACTACTACTGCCAATAGGCACCACCCAGGAGAAAGTCTGGTCCGTTTTGCATTTACCTGCTTTGGGACTTTCGTGGTTGGGGCTCCAGTGGCCATAATTATGATATATCAGGCTCTTTCGGTTGTTTTGTCGCAATTTAACCATGCCAATATTTCACTGCCCAAAAAGGTGGATAATGTAATGAGTTGGGTTATTGTCTCACCGGACATGCACAAAGTGCATCATCACTATAAATTACCCTATACGGATAGTAATTATGGAAATATTTTTTCTATTTGGGACCGTCTTTTTGGAACCTTCCTAAAATTGCCCAACGATCAAATAGTATATGGAGTGGATACCTATCCCAATGAAAAGGAGAATTCCAATATAGGGGCCTTGTTGAAAATTCCTTTTAAGCGCTACAAATCTCCGGAAAAGATGGATTTGGAATCTACACGTCAATTGTAAATAAGGTATTTGGCCCTTATTTTCTTGAAACGGTTAATATCAATTTGCCAAGTCTTCTTAATTTCTTCATGGGAAAGACCTGTTTCTATCTGCTTTTGTAAAACTTCAGTCCCTGCATGTCTGGTGAAGCCACTGTTATTAAAGAACAGACTCTTGTCTTTAGTGTTTCTATAGGCGTCCAATATATAATTCAAATCCACAGTATTCATTTTTGGAGTCTGTGACAGGTCCTTGCCGTAACAAATTTTACCATTATGTTTTGGGTCCTTAGATCCAAAATTTGGGACGGGTATATATTTAAAGTTGTATTGGGTACTGTCCATAAAGGGGGCGCCATAACGCTGAAATTGAAATTCTGTTCCACGACCTGCATTAACATTTGTTCCTTCAAACAATCCCAAACTGGGATAAAGATAAATTGAGGTGTTATTAGGTAAGTTTGGAGATGGCCTAATAGGTAGAATATAATCCTTGTGATGATCGTAGTGCTCCATTGGTATTACGGTTAGGTTCGCTACAGCCTTATTTTCCAACCAACCCTCTTGATTGATCATATTGGCGTATTCCCCAATGGTCATACCATATACCAAAGGAATATTGGTCATTCCTAAAAATCCTCTATGTTCGGTTTCCATGGTGGGGCCATCTACATAGTGTCCGTTCGGATTTGGCCTATCCAAGACAATTACAGGAATGTTGTTTTGGGCGCATGCCTCCATGACCAATTGCATGGTGGCTATATAGGTATAGAACCTTACCCCTACATCCTGAATGTCGAATAGTACAACATCAAGGTTTTTTAATTGTTCACTAGAGGGCTTACGGTTCTTTCCGTATAGGGAAATTATGGGAAGCCCGGTTTTTTCGTCCCTGCCGTCGCTCACTTTTTCACCTGCATCTGCCTCGCCTCGAAACCCGTGCTCTGGTGCAAATACTTGTTTAATATCAATGTTTAGGGACAAAAGTGAATCTACAATATGGGTGTAGGATAGGGGTTCGGTATCTTTAAAGATAACACTGGTCTGATTGGCCACCACACCTACTTTTTTTCCTTGTAACAAGGGTAGATAGGCTTCGGTTCTATTGGCGGCTACGACTATGGGCAATTTGGTAGCCAAGGTGTCTTGAGCCACTTGGGAATTAAGTTCCTTATTATGGGCTTTGGTAGGGTTTCCACAAGAAGAAAGTGTAAAAAACAATAATAAAACTGTATTTTTGAAAACGGAAAAAACTGCCATAAATTGAATTTAGAATTTTTTATTGCCAAGCGCCTTGTTACAGGGAAGGAGCATAAAATTAGCATATCTGCACCAATAATAAAAATAGCTATTGCGGCAATTTCATTGGGAGTAATAATGATGTTGGTGGCCATTTCGACCGGAGTTGGATTAAAGCACAAGATACGCGAAAAAATAGCCGCCTTTAATGGCCATATCCAGATATATAACTATGACAACAACACTTCCGACGTGTCCATGGTCCCTGTTTCCCTTGATCAGGATTTTTATCCGCAATTTAAATCGGTTAGTGGAATACAGCATATTCAGGCAGTAGCTACTAAAGCCGGTATAATAAGAACGGAAGAAACTTTTGAAGGGGTTATAGCCAAAGGGGTTGGGGCCGATTATAATTGGGAGGTTTTTAAGGAGTTTCTGGTAGATGGGGCCTTACCCAATTTCGTAGGAGAAATCAATGATGAGACCTTAATTTCACGGGTACTGGCTAATCGACTAAGACTGAAAACGGGCGATTCGTTCGTTGCTATTTTCTTTAAGGAAGATGATGAATCCAAAATGCCCAATCAAAGGAAATTTACTATTACGGGAATCTACGATAGTGGTTTTGAAGAGCTGGATGGATCCTATATTTTTATCGACCTGCGTCACATTCAGCATATGAATAAATGGGCGGATAATGAAGTGGGTAACTTTGAGATATTTGTCGATAATTTTGATGAAATAGACAATAAGGCCAAAGAAATTTATGGAAAAACTTTGTCCGATCTGGATACTCAGACCATAAAGGACAAATACTATAGAATTTTTGAATGGTTGGGCCTATTCGATTTTAATATAGCACTGATCATTGGTATAATGATCATTGTGGGAGGTATTAACATGATTACGGCACTTCTAGTTTTAATTTTGGAACGCACCCAAATGATAGGGATTTTAAAAGCCTTGGGGTCTTCCAATTGGAGTATACGTAAGATATTCTTGTACAATGCTACTTATTTGATAGGTGTTGGACTGTTGTTGGGTAATATCATTGGATTGGGCATTATTGGGTTGCAGTATAAATTTCGTATGTTTAAGTTTCCAAACCCGAAGGAATATTATATAGATTATATTCCCGTGCACATTGATATTTTAACGGTTTTGTTCCTTAATCTTGGTGTGTTGGTTTTATGCCTACTGATGTTGCTTGTGCCGTCCTATATTATAACTAAAATTTCTCCGGTAAAAGCCATACAATTCGAGTAGAAGCATTGGATAATTATGTTGGTCCTACAAGGACTGTAAATAGTTGAATTTCAGATAAAAAGTGCAAGTACATGGTGAGTTTGAAACTACATAATCAAATAGTAGGTATCGATGCTGGTGAGTTGGTAGGCTATAAGGTGCATGGCCATGAGTATATTCATCAAAAGGGTAGCCCGGGATGGCGAAATTCCGATACTGAAATGTTTCCAATAATAGGTCCCACCATTGAGGCCAATTTTAGGGTTACAACTCCAAAAGGAAATGCAATACAGGATCAACATGGTCTATTGAGGGAAATGGAATATGAACTTGTTTCCCAAACCAAAACGAAAGCAGTTTTCAGTAAAATATATGTTTCCGGCACTCAAATAAAAAACTCTAAATTTCCAGCGAAATCCACGGAAGAATATTTAGCATGGCCCTATGATTTCGAATTCCTGAAATCTTACGAAATCATGGAAAAGGGACTTAAAATTCAATTTAAGATAAGGGGTGAAGAGGGAATGCCATTTATGTTGGGATACCATCCGGCCTTTAAGTTACATTCAGAAAATGTAACGATACAAGCCGGTGATAGAACAATTACCTTACAAGAGGTACTTGCAGCAGGAAGCAGGGCACTGCCAATTTTGGAATGCAATTCCATTACTTTATTGGATATTGGGGGACTTGGCATAAAAACGGAAGGTTTTGGAAATTTTATGTTGTGGACAGAGGTTCCCAATATGCTGTGTATAGAACCTATTTCCTTTTATCCCTATGCGGTTCGCCAGGAACAACTGCATACCGGATTTCTAAATATAAATAGGATGGAGAAGATTTTTTCGGTAATTATACAACCAAATATTTGATACGGTAAGTATGACAGAAGCATTGGAATTACATTATGGCTATCTTTTTGAACCAGAGTTGTTGGAGGAAATTAGGACAGTTGGTAGCTATAAAAAAGTTAGTCAAGGCCAAACTCTAATGGAAATCGGTGATAACATTAAGTCCATGCCCTTGTTGCTAAGTGGAGCTATTAAGGTATTAAGGGAGGATGATGACGGCAATGAACTGTTGTTGTACTTTGTTGAAAAAGGGGACACCTGTGCCATGACTTTTTCCTGTTGCATGGGAAATAAAAAAAGTGGAATAAGGGCTGTAGCAGAAACCGATACCGAAATATTAATGATTCCTGTAGGTTACATGGAAACTTGGATGGGAAAATATAAGACTTGGCAGCGGTTTATCCTGGACAGTTACAATGCAAGGATGATGGAGCTTATGGAGACTATAGATACTCTTGCCTTTCTTAGAATGGACGAAAGATTACTGAAGCATTTGCAGGATAAGGCCAAAGTTACCAATGATGACTTGTTGTACGCCACACATCAAGAAATAGCTTATGACCTTCACACCTCGAGAGTGGTGGTGTCACGATTATTGAAAAAAATGGAAAACGAAGGCAAAATAAAACTTTATAGAAATCAAATAAAAGTGTTGGATTTATAGATTTTGAAGGTTTAGTGTTTGTTATTGAGGATATTAAGTGCTAAACTTGTCTAGGAAAAAGTAGAGATTTATGAAGATTTATTTTTGTAAGAGTGCCATAATACTGTCCATACTGCTGGTGGGTTGCGGCAATTCTGCAAAGGAGAAGCATGGGGACTCCGTACAGTCTAAAGAAATAGCCAAGGTAGCGGCCTTACCAAAAAGCATTAAAATGCCCCTTGACAATCCAAATTCAAAGGAGAAGGAACTTTTGGGGAAACTATTGTTTTACGACCCCATTCTTGCAGGAGGCAAAGACATTGCCTGTGCAAGTTGCCATCATCCAGCTACAGGTTATGCCGAGTTCTTAGATCTTTCCATTGGTAGTAACGGTAGGGGATTGGGCAGCAAAAGAGTTTTTAAGGAGCCCAATAACATTCCCTTAATGAAACGTAATTCCCCGACTATTTTAAACACAGCATTTAATGGTATACTTGGAAAGGATGAGTATGACCCAGAAAATGCTCCCATGTTTTGGGACGACCGGGTAAAGAGCTTGGAAAAACAGGCCTTGGAACCCATTAAGACCATGGAAGAAATGAAAGGGCTTCATTTTACCAAGTCACAGATTTTAACGGAAGTGGCAACGAGGCTTCAATCTATTCCTGAATATAAAGACCTTTTTGAAGATGCTTTTGGGCCTAACACGGAAATAGACAGCATTCATATAGGAAAGGCGATTGCGGCATTTGAAAGGACTTTGGTTGCCAACAATTCACGTTTTGACCAATATATGGCGGGAGATGTAAACGCAATCTCCCATTCGGAAAAAGAAGGTTTTGAACTTTTTAAATCCGTAGGTTGCATCAATTGCCATAATGGGCCTATGTTTTCGGACTATAAATTGCACGTATTGGGAGTTCCGGAGAATAATAAGGTACCTGAACCGGATAGTGGATTTGAGGAAAGTTTCGCATTTAGAACGGCCTCACTCAGAAATTTGCGTTTTACGGCGCCCTATATGCACAATGGAGCCTTTCAAAATTTAAAACAGGTATTGGAATTTTATGAGGATATCTCCTTTGGGAAAACACGTAATCCTTCAGTATCCAAGGAAATGTTCGATCCCTTTGTTAGGGAACTACAACTCAGCGTTAAGGATATGTCTTTGATTATTTCTTTTTTGAACACCCTTAACGACGACAATTTTGATAAGGAAATTCCGGAAAAGGTCCCAAGTGGCTTGCCGGTTGGGGGAGACATTCAATAATCCAATGGTCCGGTAAAATTAGTTGTACTTGCAATCCTCTGGGTCTGGTTTAATATAGTATTTACGGTAATTTGAGGCTTTGGGATCCATACATCCCTTTAAGTTCTTAATTTCCACTTTTCTAAAATCTATGGGCTGTCCTTCGGCCTGTAAGGCAATAAAACCATCCTTTAACAATTTGCCATCGATCTTAATTGCTGGGTCATATCTGTTGGCAACACCACCTCCGATTTGTGGTTTGGTGTACTGTAATACTTGTTCGCCATTAACAATGTGGGTTACTATGGAGTCTCCTAAAACAATGGCCTCGGCACGTACCCATTGATCTCCGAAATAGGTTTTGGAAGAAGAATTAATACAATGTCTTGGGTCAATTTTACCTTCGTATACCACATCGGTTCCCGGGGAACACATATTTCCTGTAGGTCTTGATTTTCCTTCTTCCAATCCGGCCAATAACTGCAATTCCACTGAAATAGGCCAATCTTGTTCCTTGGGCATGTTCCTTGGGTCTTGGGAATGGAACATTACACCGCTATTCTTTATGGTGTAACTGGGTGCACCTGGATGTAACTCTCCCACAAAACGATATTCCACCACAAAATGGTAGTAAGAATAGGGGGTGTTATAGTAAAGGTGCCCATACCTTTCGTTAAAATCGCCCTCATATTTGTCATAACGTACTTTAATGATACTATCCTCCACTCTAAAGGTATCTCCATAATTATCCCCAACATCGTAATGGTGTATTTTAGTGGTCCAATCATCAATGTCCTGTCCATTGAACATAGAAATCCAACCATCGTTATTTTCTTGGGTAACAGATTTTACGGTACTGCACTGGCAAAGAAGAAATGCTAAGGAGAGGCCACAGATAACAGAATGGATTTTTTGCATATTATATGGAATTAATTGATTTTAAGGCACAAGATAAATTATTTAGACTATATAAATATCCAATTTTATGAAGGAAAGGATTTTTTCAGTTAATATTCTGTAACCACGGTTACACACAAATTAGGTATTAAACATTAAATTTGGTGAATGAGGAGATATTTGCCTTTTTTGGACTGGCTACCAAAATACAACAAAAACCTTTTTGGAAAAGATTTGGTGGCCGGCATAACCGTGGGTATAATTCTGATTCCCCAAGGTATGGCCTATGCCATGATTGCGGGACTACCTCCGGTTTATGGCCTATATGCCTCATTGTTACCTATTTTGGTGTATGCTTTTTTGGGCACTTCCCGGCAGATTGCAGTTGGCCCCGTGGCAATGGATTCACTTTTGGTCGCTGCCGGATTGGGAACCCTGGCTATTACGGGTGTTGAGAACTATATTGCCATGGCGTTGTTCCTTGCTTTTATGATCGGAGCTTTTCAGATGTTGTTAGGGTTTTTACGCATGGGTTTTTTGGTAAATTTTATGTCCAGACCGGTAATCAGTGGATTTACCTCGGCCGCAGCAGTAATCATTATTTTTAGTCAGTTAAAACATTTATTGGGAGCAGATATTGCCAGTAGCAATAAATTTCATCAATTGGTAATTAACGCATTTCAACATATTTCAGAAACCAATCTCTATGATTTTGGGATAGGGATTATTGGCATACTAATTATTGTTTCTTTTAAAAAGTGGTACAAAAAATTTCCGGCAATCCTATTGGTTGTCGTATTGAGCAGTTTGGTCGTTTACTTATTTAACTTGGAAGCCTATGATGTTCAGGTAGTGGGGGTGGTACCGGCAGGATTGCCTTCATTTACGATGCATAACTTTAGTATTGATAAAATCAGGGATATTTGGCCCATTGCGCTTACGCTGGCCTTGGTAGGGTATTTGGAGGCTATTTCCATTGGTAGGGCATTTGAGGAAAAAAATAAGGTTGAAACCATAGAACCCAATCAAGAGTTGATAGCATTGGGAGCTTCAAACATGTTAGGTTCATTTTTTCAGTCGTACTCCGTTACAGCCAGTTTTTCCAGATCGGCCATTAATTACGAAGCTGGTGCCAGAACTACTGTGGCCTCTATAATAAGCGTTATTATGGTGGCTCTCACCCTTTTGTTTCTGACCCCATTATTTTACAATTTACCAAAAGCTGCATTGGCCTCCATCATTATGGTTTCTGTTTTTGGATTGATAGATCTGTCCTACCCTAAAAATTTATGGGAACAGCGCAAGGATGAGTTCATGGTACTCTTGATCACGTTCTTAATCACTTTGGCCATAGGTATAGTGGAAGGAATTTTGATCGGAGTATTAATGTCATTGCTATTGATGGTATACAGGACTTCCAAGCCACATTTTGCCGTATTGGGAAATATAAACGGTTCCGACTACTATAAAAATATTGAGCGTTTTGGCCCAGAAGTTGAAGTTAGACCAGACCTTTTAATTGTCCGGTTCGATTCCCAATTGTATTTTGGGAATTCGGCCTATTTCAAAAGTCAGCTCTTTAAATATATTAAAGCCAAGGGGCCTGGACTAAGGGCAGTGATCTTAAATGCCGAAGCAATTAATTATATAGATTCTACTGCTTCCACTATGTTAATGAGTGTTATAGATGAGATTCATGAAATGAATGTTCAGTTCTACATAGCTGGAGCTATAGGTCCAGCAAGGGACATTATATTTGAGAGTGGAATCGTTAATTGTTTGGACAAAAAGTATCTGTTTGTGAAAATAAAGGAAGCTGTGGCCTATTATGATGATCCCAACACTATTACAAGTTTAAGGGATAAAATAGCATATCAGAACCTAAGTAACTAATGTTGCAGAAGCACAGGGATGGATTATCTACCTTTGTAAATGTGATTTTCCAATTAAAAATATTTTGATTATTTTATTTTAATCAGATCACAAAAAATTAAGATTATGAAAATAGAACAGATATATACTGGATGTTTGGCACAGGGGGCTTATTACATAGAAAGTGATGGAGAGGTAGCTATTATTGATCCTTTGCGTGAGGTAGAACCTTATTTAAAAAGGGCCAAGGCGGATAATGCCTCCATAAAATTTATTTTCGAAACCCATTTTCACGCAGATTTTGTCAGTGGTCACGTTACCTTGTCCAAGGAAACGGGGGCTCCCATTGTTTACGGACCCTCCGCCAATCCTTCTTTTGAAGCTATTATAGCTAGGGATGGCCAAGAGTTTAAACTTGGCAACATCACTATTAAAGCATTGCATACTCCAGGGCATACCATGGAAAGTACTACCTATTTACTAAAGGATGAAAAAGGTAAGGATTATGCCATATTTTCCGGCGACACCTTGTTTCTTGGTGATGTAGGTAGACCGGATTTGGCACAAAAAGCAGCCAATATGACCCAGGAAGATTTGGCTGGTTTATTGTTTGACAGTCTTAGAAATAAAATTATGCCTTTGGCAGATGAGGTTGTGGTTTATCCGGCCCATGGTGCAGGTTCTGCCTGTGGAAAGAACATGATGAAGGAAACAGTGGATACCTTGGGAAATCAAAAGAAAATGAATTATGCCCTTCGTGCAAATATGACCAAGAAGGAGTTTGTTGAGGAGGTTACGGAAGGCCTTTTGCCTCCGCCAAAATATTTTCCGCTTAACGTTAAGATGAACAAGGAAGGGTATGAAGATATTGGGGAAATTTTGGAAAGAGGTACTACGGCTTTGTCCCTAGATGAATTTGAAGAGGCCGCCAATGCAACAGATGCCATAATCTTGGATGTAAGGCATCAGGTCGATTTTGTTCAAGGATATGTTCCAAGATCGATCTTCATTGGTCTGGATGGAAGTTTTGCACCCTGGGTAGGCGCTCTAATAGCCGATACCAAGCAGCCTATCTTATTGGTAGCGCCTGAAGGTAAGGAAGAAGAAGCCATAATAAGGTTGTCTAGGGTAGGTTTTGATGCAACTGTAGGTTATTTAAAAGGAAGTTTTAAGGCCTGGAAAGCATCAGGCAAGGAATACGATACCATTACTTCAATTGCAGCAAAGGATTTGAAGGATACCCTCAATAACAGGGAAGTTCCTGTTTTTGATGTTCGTAAGGAATCCGAATATGTTTCAGAACACATGGTAAATGCTAATAACACTCCTTTGGATTTTTTAAATGACCATATGGCGGAATTTCCCAAGGATGATACTTTTTACGTGCATTGTGCTGGGGGGTATAGGTCCGTAATAGCGGCTTCCATCCTAAAAAGTAGGGGCATACACAACCTAGTGGATATTGCCGGGGGATTTGCGGAAATAAAGGGTTCCGGCTATGAGGTTACCAACTATGTATGTCCGACTACACTTTAAAAAGTGACATTTATCATATTTTAAAGTTTGGTTTGTGTATATTTTAGCCTACTCAATCTAAAATTCACACCTATGATTTTACAATACTTACCCTTAGTAAATTGGAGCAACGGAATAATAATGATTTCTGTTTTTGGAGCCGTTTGCGTCGGTTTGGTTACCGCGGTATTGATGTTAATGAACAGTGGAAAGAAAAAATAGTCTGGGAATATACCTGCTTATAATTCCCAGTTCATTTCTTTAAATTGAAATAGGGGTTAATTGAATTGCTTTGTTTGGGTATTTTTTTAAATACCATGAAAGAATTCGTTTAGTGTCCATATTTTCCTTTTGGAGTTCCAAAAAGTTTTCCAAGTCGTCTATGGTACTTACCTGTTCATTTTTTGGAATAAATCCGTAGCCCTTATATTGGTTGTTGATAACCAAAATAAATCCCTCCTCCTTTTTATATCTTCCCTTCTCCTTAATTACGATATTTTGATTTTGGACCGCTAACTCCTCAATGACCATTTTTACTTTGGAATTATAGTCGGCAGGGGATTCTGTACCTCTGCATATACCGTTACAACTGGTTATGCTGTAATGGGAGCAGCTAGAAATGTTTTCCTGTAAATGGCAGAACTTTGGACATAGCCCATAGGACTTGCAAAGTTCTTCCATAAATAACCTACATTCTGTTATGGAGTTAAAAGTGGATAAAGGCTTGGGAGTCAATTTTAATTTGTTGTAGGCTAAGTGTAATATGCCATTTCTATCTTCATAGGTGAAGATCCCATACTCTTGTGGTGTTCGCTTTTGACTTTGGTTGTACAATGGGAAATGATGTTTGATTGCCGCAGATTCCATTAATAGTGCAATTAGCTCACTTCCCGATAATTCAAAATCGATATCATGCGTGGCCTTGCACATTAAAATTTCTTTGGTGGCCTTGTCATAAAAATGGCTCAACACCCGCTTTTTTATATCAATGGCCTTACCAATATAAATAATGGTTCCTTTTTCATCTTTAAAATAATAGATTCCGGGAGCGTTGGGCAACTTCTCAAATATTTCCTTGGATAATGAGGGCGGAAGTGTAGCTTCTTGGGAGCGTGCATTCAGAAAGGATTTAAAAATCTTATCAGCACCATCGGTCCTTAGCAATTTTTTAAATAGAATTACGGTCGCCTGGGCATCTCCTTTTGCCCTATGCCGATCGGTCAAGGGAATATTTAGTGAGGTACATAATTTGCCCAGGCTATAGGAATTTAAACCTGGAATCAATTTTCTGGACAAACGTACTGTACACAATTTTTTACGGGAAAAACCAATGCCAATATTCTGAAATTCATTTTTGATGATGTTGTAATCAAAATTTACGCTGTGAGCCACAAAGATCGTCTCTTGGGTCATTTCCAAGACCTTTGGGGCAATTTCTTCCCAAGTTGGGGCATTGCGTACCATATTGTCATCAATTCCCGTTAGACCGGTTATAAAGTATGGAATTTCACATTCCGGATTTACCAAGGAAGTATATTCATCTATCACCTCATAACCATCAAATTTGAAGATGGAAATCTCCGTAATCTTATTTCCTTTTATTCCGTTTCCGGTTGTCTCTATATCTATGATGGTGTACATAAAAAATGGCGCTGGGCATAACAGAACATTAAAGTTATGGGAAAATGATCAAAAATAGGACCTATAACATATTAAAAAAAAAATTTGATTATCCAAGGTTACATCAGACCATCCATAGATTTCTGTAAGAAAATGCTGGTTGTATCATTGCAGGTCCCCAAATAAAGTTACACCCACAAAGAACTTCATTTACGATTATTTTAAGTCTTGTATAACTTCCGTTAGAGCATTGTAAATTATGGGACCCGTTTCTGGTCCCAAAGAATTTTCTTCCCCATAGGTATCACCTTCATCATTATAGAGATAAGGTTTTCCCGTATCCCATTCACTTTTGGGTATTATGTACCCTATTTCATCATTGGAAAGTCCCAAGTAGAATTTGTACTTGTCGGTAATCAATTCCTGAAGTGGAGGTATCTCCATGGGCTGGATGTCAAATTCTCGCCCTTCAGGTGCTTCAATTCCGCCATAAACAATTTCGGGATATATTTCTCCAGGGATGCTTAAAAAGAAAGCCGGGCCTATCCGAATGGCGCCCACTTCCGTTCTCGATTTAAAATATTCTGGCATACCCATTTTAATCAAGCCAATACCACTGGCAATTTTAAAGGTAGTATTGTCCAAAGGAGCCATTATGGTTTTTGCCCTTATCGAAATATTGGAATTGGCCAGAGTATCCCCTTTTTGTTTTAAGGCAGCTAAGGACATCAGTGCAATTTGATCGCCAAGCGCTTTGGTTTTTTCAAAAGTGGGTTCAAAATATTCTTCTCCGGTAAAGGGGTCTGGAATACCAAGGGAAGGGTGGGGGGCCATTAGGCCACCAATGGCTCCTGAAAAATAAATGGCGACACCGCCAAGTCCTTCATGTACCAATTCTTTTCCATTATATACGCCGTTTTCCATTGCTTCACGTATAAAATGCGGAAAATCGGAACTGATCAATAGATTTTGGGACCATAGCGTTTCCGGGTGATTGGCCCAATTGATGATGGTCCCCAAGGTAGTATCGTTTTCGGCATCCAAGACCTGCATTAAATGTATTCCAGTGGCTTTTACGATCGGTTTTCGGGTGTCTTTAATGAGTTTGCCATCGTTACCGGATAGATCTTCGGCGAACACCAGTTTGGCCGGGCGTAAATTTTGAACGGCTTCCGTAATGGCTTCAACGGTCTGGGATTTTACATATTCCATCATTTCAGGATTTACTCCCGAATTGAATATATTTTCTCCCCATATGCCTACAAGGTCATTGCTTTCATGGGTATGGGTAGAGGATATTAAGGTGTAATCTATTCCTAATTCCGCAGGTATACGTTTTCTGATATCGATCACATCGCCATGTAAAAAACCAATGGCATCCATAGAAATCATAGCGATCCTGCTTTTGCCATCGTCCATTACCATGACACGGGACCACACATCATCATGGACGCCCTGTGCCGGCTTGGCATTGCTCATTCCGGCTATCCAATACGCATCAAATTTTCCATTGTTGTTATTGTCATTATACGTATCCCCTTCATCTTTACTGTATTTATTGTTTCCATTGGCGTCGTTCCAAGTGTCCACTATGGTAGGTGTTATAGGCTTTTTGGCAAATCCGGCCTTAATGGGCTGAGGAGTTTTGTTTTCAATTTTTAGATCTATGGTGTAATCTGGATGGCGATCGCGCCAATTGTACATCACTATGGATGCTCCTACCAACAGCAGTAAAAGGACCAATATCCCGATTATTTTTAATCCCTTTTTTAAAGTTTTCATTGTATTTGGTTTTATAGCTTGGTATGAGTTAGTTCATTGGCCATTTTAAAATTGAGTTCCATCAGGTAATCGCCCATACTGGGGCCATACCACCCCATTAACCGCGCTTCGTAAGTATCATAATAGTAATATTTTTGCGGTACGATATAACCCAAATATTGCCCATTAAAACTACTGAGCACGGAATTATAGCCCTGCAATTCCAAGGCGTTTTTTAAATCCAAACCATATTCACCGCTAAGTTCGTAAGGCAGTGCAAGCCAAACGAGCTTGTTTAATTTCAGGCCCTGTACATGAACCGGGTTCATTTCTGGCATCAGCTTCCTTCCTAAGTAGGGCGAAAGTCGTAAACGGTCAGAAATATATAGGAACTGTAACTTTGGAATTTCAATCTCTGAGGATATTGCCGTTAATTCCATATTTCCGGAATGTTCCATTTTGTTCAGGGCCACTTGGGCCGAATCGGCAAGGGTTTCCCCAATGTATTTCGCTTTGACAAACTTCTCGCCTATACCTTTATTGGAATGACTACCCACTGTTCCAGCGAAGAACATGGCGAGGTCCACACCATTTTCTTCCATATGACGTTGAAAGTATCCTGGATAATCTCCCGTGTATTGTTCATTATCGGTACCTATTACGGTGGCATGGGCAGAAAAAACGCCAATGCTGGCTCTTCTACCGTTTTCCTGAATAAAGGATAATAGATCTAGTTTATCATTGAGGCGCCCAGATTCTCCAATTATCCTATTTCGTACCAGATGGGGAACCTTTATGTAGCCTGATGAAAACTGGGCCGGTTGTTTGTCTGCCAAAGCCTTTAATATAAGGTCGGAAAATTTTTGGGCAAGCCATGCTACTACTTCCGGTTGATACTCTCCCCCAAAACTTTTGCCTACATAGCCCGGCATGCAATTTCCAATACTGGAATGGGTATGGGTGGCTCCGAAAAAAAGCTGTTTCCTGGATATTTTTCCTTTTAAGATTTCGGTTACCTTTAAGACAACATCTTCAGGTATGGCTACCAGATCCGCGTTGATCAGTATAATGGACTCATTGTTGACATCTATGGCGATTGCTTTGGCAAATATGGAATCGTGCACACCCGTTGCAATTTTGCCACTGCCATAACCCGCCATTTTAATGCTATTGAATTCCCCCTTATTGGGGTCTGGAGTTCCACTTACAATTTTAGGGGTGATATTTGTTCTTGCAAATCCGGCAAGTAAAGATCCCTCGGCTTCCGTTTTATTTTTAACGGCTTCCTCTATATTTTGAATAGTATTCCTGTAATATTGGGTTTCAAAATATGGAGAGGTATCTATAGTACTGGTAGCAAAAAAGAACAGAAGAATCAGGAGCAGGATAAGTGCCCCAAAGATTTTAGCCAAGATCTTTAACCATTTTAACATCATTGTTATTAATTAAGTTTTTCGGGATCTATAACGACATATTTTACCGTTTTTCTGTTCCAGGTATAAACAATATGCACCTTTCCGTCAGGGGCCTGTATCATGGTGGGGTATGAATATTCTTCCCCGTCCTTATCGGTGTTTTCCCTTAATGGTTCCAAGTCCAACACGCGTTTCCAATTTTTACCGTCAGTGGACAGGGCCAAACTTAAAGGTACCCGATCGCCCCAATTTTTACCGGTGGGATTGTACACCAATAATTGTCGTCCATCTTTTAAGCTTACTCCATCAATTCCAGAGTTGGGATTGGGTAATGAAGTGGCTGTCATTTTGCTCCAAGTACTGCCGTAATCCGTAGACCAATTTTCTGTGACAACCTCATTTTCTGTTCTACTCAATAGCTGTATTTTTCCATTTCCATAATTTAGTACCACAGGTTGAATGGCGCCAAATTCCTTGCCATCATTAAGGGCTTGTGTCTTGGACCAGGTCTTTCCGTTATCAGAACTAAGTTCGAGATGTATTTTCCATCCGTCGGTGTCGTCTTCCGTGCTGGAGGGAGAAAGTATTTCCCCACTTGCCAATTGAATGGGTTGATTTTTTATAGGTCCTAGTATGCCGTCTGGAAGCATTACAGGGCTGGACCAGGTTTTTCCATCATCCTTAGAGGTCATATATAGTCCCCACCACTCAGTAGGACTGGGCCCTACTTTGTAAAATAGAATTAACGGTTGGTCTTTTGGTTTAAACAGTACTGGATTCCAACAAGGGTATCTGGTACCATCTTCCTGTACGCCATTTACAACTTCGATAGGGGTAGACCATGAGCCTGCAGTTTTTCGGGATACCCAAATTCCCACATCGTCGTTCTTTTCTTCCGTTCCACCAAACCAAGAGGAGATAACCGTTCCATTACTTACTTCTACTGTGGAGGCATGACATTCTGGGGTAAGTGCATTTTCAATTTCGTATATAAATTCCTGTTCTAAAATGGCAGGATGTTCTAATGGAACTACTTCAGGTAATTTATCCATTTTTCCTTTACATGATGCTACTAACAAGGTACATAATAAAAACAAAAGTCTCATAAGATCGATTTAGATGATTGTTCGTTAATTGAATATTGCGAAAGATTGGCCATGATGAAGGTTAAATTGCCACCATTGGCTATTTCTTTATGGTTTATCCATGTGTGCTCCAAGGGTATATTGTTGAGCAGCACTTGTTTTACATAGATATGTTTTGGATTATAGTTTTCCGTATTTATGGTCAATAGGTTTTTACCCATTTTAAGAACTGCGTTTTTAAATAATGGAGCTCCCAGTTGATATATATCCGTACCTGCAATGGGATAAAACCCAAGTGAGCTAAAAATATACCAGGCGGACAATGTACCTGCATCATCATTTCCGTCTATACCCACGTAGGTATTGTCATATTTGTTATCCAAAATCCAACGTACCCATTTTTGGGTCAGGTCTGGTCTCCCAGCCGCATTGAATAAATAAGCGGCATGGATATCCGGTTCATTTCCGTGCCAGTAGTAGGAGCCTGGGGACCAAGTAGCTTTTTTTGGATCTGCCTTGGCAAAGAAATTGTTAAGTTCACTGATAAAATAGTCTTTATCTTTAAAAAGGGATACCAGTCCATCCGTATCAAAAGGTACTGCCCATCTCCATTGCAAGGCACTCCCTTCCGTATAATCCTTGGTATATTCCTTGTCCCAATCCGTATAAGTAAGTTGCAAAGGTTTAAATTTTTCTACAAAATGCCCATCCTTATGTCTTGGTTGAAAATATTGTGTTTCCGCATTCCAGACATTCTTGTAATTTTTGGAATGTTTTTCAAACAATATTTGGTCTTCGGGAAAATTTAGTTCCTTCGCCAAAAGGCTTATGGAATGATCGGCCCAAGCATACTCCAAGGTCTTACTAACAGCTTCATCCCCATATTCGGTCGGACAATAGCCGTAGGTAATATATCCGGTTATTTCTTCACGGCCGGTTGCGGAACTGTCCTTGGGAATGGGCTCCAAGGCAACTTGTTTCATTTTTTTATAGGCAAGGTCCACATCAAAATTGCGGATACCTTTTATGTAAGATTCTGCGATGACCATATCCGCCGGGGAGCCCAACATTGAATTGCTATAACCATACCCTGATGGCCAACGCGGCAGACTGCCCCCTTGTTTGGCCATTTCTACCAAAGAGACCAACATGTCCCTTTGTTCATCCTGGGCAATTAGGTTAAACAGTGGATGTACAGTTCGGAAAGTGTCCCATAAAGATAGATCTGTATAGTAGGTAAAGTCGGTTGCCAGGTGGACTTTCTTGTCGAAACCAATATATTGGCCATTTACATCATTGAAGGTAGTTGGCATTTGAAAACTTCGATATAAAGCACTGTAAAAGACTTTTTTTTCCTCCAGTGAGCCCCCCTCAATTTTAATCAGCCCTAATTTTTCCTCCCAACCGGATTTGGCACGATCCAATATTTCATCAAAATCCAATAATCCTACTTCAGTCTCCAAATTCAATCGAGCGTTGTCAATGCTAACATGGGAAATTCCAACTTTGGCCGTTACGCTTTCTTGTTTAAAGCCGAGAATCACTTTTAGGCTATCGCTTTTCTTGCTAGTAGTAGTTTCGTCCAATATTTTTCCATCCCAAATGACATGATCGGAAAAGGGCTGGTTAAACCTTGCCACAAAGTATACCTGTATACCTCCAAATCGGCCGGCAAAACTACCAAAGGTCTTAACGGAACCTTCAATTTCATTGCTTTTCTGAAGTATTTTTATTGACCCGTCCTGTGCTTTATGATTACCTGTGGTATTGGTTATATGAATTAGGATATTCTTTTCCCCACTAGCAGGAAAATTATATCTATGCAGGCCAGTCCTCACCGTAGCCGATAATTCCGCCTCTATTTTCTCTTTCGGTAATTTTACCCGGTAATATCCAGGAAAGGCGACTTCGTCCTTATGGGAAAACTTATGTGCATAATCTAGCTTAAAGTTTATATCGTTCCTTGGCGTTGTTGTAGGGGTAAATAGAAAATGACCTCCATCCGTAGCCCCGGTACCGGCCAATCTTGTATGGCTGAAGCCTAATATTTTACTGTCTCCGTAATAATAGCCCGAGGTACTAAAACTTTTGATGTCGTTAAGGATTGACATGGTTTCAGGACTCAATCGGACCATGCCGAAAGGCACGGTTGCACCAGGAAAGTTGAATCCACAGACCCAACTGGGGAAGCCTCCAGTGCCAATAAAAGTATTTACATATTTACCTAATTCTCCTGGACGTAAGTTTTCTGTTTGGTTATTTGGGGTGGCATTTACAGTACTTTTATATTTCCAACTAGCAAGAAAAATAGCAAGGAGCACAATGCCCATGCCTATTCCAAGGGAATAGGCTGTGATTTTTGCTGTTTTTTTTAGCCATTTCATAACTTATACTTAGTTCTAATTTATGGGAATGTACTTTTCAAAAAACCGATCCATATGGTATTGGCAATAAGCATTCACTTTTACAGAAGCATCCATAGTATGTGGCCAGCCTTTTAGTTTATGGTAATAGGAGGTGGCACCAGCTTCCTGTAGGGTGGCATGCAATATATCCGATTGTTCATAGGGAACCAATTCGTCCAGGGTACCTTGGAATGTAATGGTTGGGGGGACATTTTTTGAAATTAGAAATAGGGGAGAGGCATTTTTGTACAGTTCAGGGGCCTCGTCATAGGATTTACCTATTAAATATTGCACCGAGGCTGCTTTAATGGCAGTTTCATCCGTTAGATTGGATGGGCCATAAAAATTCACGATGGCTTGTACAGCGGCAGTTTTTCCGTTCTCATCTACATCTTGGGGAGTGTTGGAATAGGCGTTCATCATGGCCAAATGCCCACCGGCTGAACCACCAACCATGGCTACTTTTTTAGGATTTATATGGTACTGGTCCGCGTTTACTTTTAACCATTTTACGGCATCTTCAACATCATTTAGCTGTGCAGGATATTTGGCAACATTGGTTAATCTGTATTGTATGGTAGCCGTTATATATCCTTTTTTTGCATAACTGATCAAATACGCCAAATAATCGTGTTTGTTACCTTTTTTCCATGCTCCGCCGTGTATAAAAATAATTAACGGGGCGTCCTTATCAAGTCCCTTGGAGTGGTAAATGTCCAATTTGAGTTGTGTGGTGTCCACAGTTTTATAAACTACATCTTTGTATTCCTCAATATCTTCTGGTATGGGGAAGTCTGTTTCTATTATTTTTAGGGCCCCAGTTGCATAGGCTATCTTTAGGGTGGTATTATTAGAGTAGCCTTTGGGCGGTTGGGAGATATCATATTGTTTTGATTTACATCCAACAATTAATAAGAATATCGATAAAATGAGTACTATTCTAATGCCCATAATTAATTTAACTTAAGGTTTCGATGTTTTTCCAGTTTCAAAAAATTCTTTAATACTTATGGTTTTATTATTTACCAGAGGTTTGGCCCAAAACCCTATACTAAAAATAAAGCCTAAAGTCAGGTATAAAAAGATCATACCTCCTTTAAGCCCAATCAGATCACCTATTGCCCCTACAATTAGAGGAACAACGGCCCCGCCCACTATTCCTGAACAAAGTATACCGGAGAGGGCACCATGGTTGTCTTTTACCGAGTTCAAGGCCAAGGAGAATATAATGGACCACATGACCGAAGCAAAGAATCCGACCAAAGGGAATGCCACGACGGCAATTTGCGCAGAGCCAAAAAGTGCGGCTGTCAAACTTAAGATGGCTGCTCCTGCAAATAGTTTCAGAACCAATTTGCTATCCATAAATTTCAATAATAGCAGCCCAAGAATACAGCCTACAGTTAATAGGCCCCAAAACAATGAAATGGCGCTGGCTCCTTCCACCCTTGGGTCCAACCCATGATATTCGGACAGAAACTGGGACATCCAATTGGCGACACCCTGTTCGGTTCCAACATATGCGAACAAGCCCATAAAGAATAGGATTACTTTTTTGTTTTTCAATAATAGCTTATTAGTGGCCCAAGTACCGGCCCTTTCGTCTTCATTCCTTTCTACCTTGGGTAATTTTATGGGATATATGAATATGACCATAAGCAGTGAAATAATCCCAAAAATCCAGTAGAGGGAAACCCATGGTAAATCTTCTGGTACAATTTTGTGAAATGTTTCGATAACAAAATTGGAATTGCCCGGACCCGAGTAGTTTTCCAGGTTGAGAACAAGATAAGAGAAAAGGAAGGGACTGATAAAGGAAGCAAGTCCAAATGCGAGCTGTCCCATTACAGAATTAAAGGCGAAATGTTCTTCCCCCCCTGCAACCCGAAGCAAGGGATTAATGGCTACTTGTAACATGGCCATTCCCGAGCCTATTAAAAATAGGGATACCAAGGCTATAGGGAAATTGGGAAACAAGGAAAATAGAATAGCACCAAAAAAGGAAACCAAAAATGCAGCCAAGATTACCTGCTTTTCCCCGTAGCTTTCCACTGCTACTCCTGCGGGAATGGAAAACACGCCGTAGGCAACAAAAAAGGCAAATGGCAATAAGGCGGCCATGGTTAAGCTGACCTTGAAATCAGTAATGATATCGGGGATTAAAGGCCCTAAAATATTGGTAAGGAAGGAAATGACAAAAAAGATGAATAAAATAAGGACTACAATGATTTGATTTTTTTTCATCTTAAGGTGTGAGGATTATTTGGCAGATTCTTTTTCCAGACTTAATTCATCCTTTACACCAAGTGGTTTTCTGATAAAAATAATTACGGTGGCCGTGATGAACATTAACAGCCCATAAATGGCAGGCACAATGGAGTATTCGGCATTGTTCAAGGCAATTGTTGCAAGGGTAATTGCTAAAGTCCCATTTTGGATTCCTGTTTCAATGGAAATACTGATGGCTTGTGGTCTTGTTAGTTTAAACAGGACGGCCATTAGAAACCCTATGGTCATGGTACTTACATTTAGTAGTATAGCCGGTAGCCCAGCCTCACTTAAATAGCTCATAAAAACATCCTTGACGCTGATTGTCACGCCAATGATTACTAAAATAAAAATAATGGCAGAGGCTATTTTAACAGGTTTCTCCATTTTGTTGGCAAATGCTTCGAATTTACTTTTTATAAGCATCCCAATTCCAACGGGTATGATCACTATTACCAATAACTGTTTTACCATGGTTAGGGCATCAACAGTTACGGCCATGCTTTTATTGGAAAATTCTTCCAAGGCAAATTGCACGATTAATGGAATGGTTAAAATGGACAAAATACTGGACACGGCAGTCAATGAAACGGATAAGGCCAAATCCCCTTTGGCCAAATAAGATAGCATGTTGGATGTTGGTCCACCAGGACAGGCCGCCAATAACATAATGCCTATGGCTGTGGTGGGGGACAAGCTAAGGGAAATGGCAATAAAATAGCCAATTAACGGCAGTAACAACATCTGACATAGGAGACCTATGATCATAGCCTTAGGATAGCTAACCACTCTCTTAAAATCGAACATGGTCAAGGACAGGCCCATCCCGAACATAATAATTATCAAAGAAATGGCTAGGATTATTCCAGAGGTTGAATTCATGATAAACAGATATTATTGAAAATTATTATCATTTTCCCAAAATAAGGGGTTACACACAAATAAAACTTATTAAAAAGTATTTTCCCTATTAAATTTTATTTGATTTGCATTATATTTTACCAAAAAAGTGAAAATATGTTTAATTATTTCTAGAAAGTGTTAGAATATTTGAAATTTTGGTTCGGGAAGGTTTTCTGGTTTTATTATCGAAAAGGACTTTTTAAATATTCCAATTTTCAAACTAACAGCGATTAAACTCCCAATATAAGACAGACTTACATATTTTTAGGCGGGTACTGCTTGCATGCCATGGCTAAGGTTGAGATGGTAACCTGGTTAATTATGCAATAGGTCATTGGGTACTTCTTCGTTAATTAGTAATTAACCTACTAAGCCTATAGATTTTATTTTGTATTTTTGTCCCCGATTGGCCAGATTCCAGAAATTGGCCTGGTCAGAAATTAATAAACGATTGCAAAAAATGAACAAATTAGCATGTAACATCTCTAGCTTATCTAGGATATCCAAGGGATTTTTTATTACAATTATATTACTGCTGTGGGGAGCATCTACACAGGCACAAGTAGGCCATGTACTTCAAGGGGTAGGGAGTATCAATACCTCCATGGGCGGGGCAGCTACAGCACAGCCGTTGGATATAGCCGGAGCCTTATTGTGGAATCCTGCTACGCTCTCAACATTTGATGGGCAGATACTGTCCTTTAATGCTGGTTTGTTTTTTTCGGATCCTTCCATTTCCTCCACCGTGCCAACACAAAACGGGCCATTCAGCGGATCTACGGGAGATGATCGCGGAATTTCTATACTGCCGGCTCTGGCCTATGCTTGGGGAAATGCAGAAAGCAAACATAACTATGGAATCTCTGCCTATGGCGTTTCCGGTTTTGGTGTAACTTTTCCCGAAAGTCAGGACAACCCTATAACCATGCCACAGAGCTCAGGGGGGTTCGGACGCATAGAATCGGATTATGCACTACTGCAGATAAGTTTTGCATATACCTATCAAATAACCGACAAGATATCTTTGGGGATACAACCGAATTTTAATTATGCCACCTTGGAAATTGGGCCCAACCCATTGGCAGCACCAAGTCAGACTCTTGGTTATCCCAATAGTGATAAAGCCGACGCCTTTGGTATTGGAGCACAGTTAGGCCTTTTTTATGATTCCGGAAGTGGATTTAAGCTCGGTGCTTCATACAAATCCAAACAGGTTTTCAATGATTTTAGTTTTAACAATACCTATCTGGATGGAAGCGATGCCCCTAGCGTAGATTTCAATATGGACTATCCGGCAATATATTCGGTTGGACTGGGCTATTCTAAAGGAGATTTTGATTATGCCCTGGATTACAGGTACATTGACTATGAAAACACGGATGGCTTTAAAAAGTCAGGCTGGCAATTGGCAGAAAGCGGTGATTTCGCAGGATTTCCCACAGGTGCCGTACAAGGGTTTGGATGGCAAAATATTTCTGTAATCTCTACAGGACTTCAATATAAGGGTATCCAAAAGCTACCCCTGCGTATTGGCTATACTTATAGTGAAAACCCTATTCAGGAAGAATTTGTTTTCATGTCCTCTCCAGCCACCGCGGTCATTAAAAATGCATTTCAGTTTGGGCTCAGCTACCAGGTATCTGAGCGTTTGAGCCTAGATTTTGCCTATCACCACGGAACTAGCAGCGGTTCAACCACTGGGCCGTTGTTAAATCCAACGCCTGATAGTTCGGGAGGTCCATGGAACGCGGACACCAACCCTACCGGGGCTATCCCTGGAAGCGAAGTGGGATATGATATGACCACTGACCTTGTAATAGTAGGGTTTAGCTTTGCCTTTGGACAGTAGTAATCGTGTTTAGGAGAATTTGGGCAAATTCTTGGCCAATAACCAACAAGTTTATTGGTGATGGAAAGCAGTTGCCCAATAATTCCTTGGTATGTTTGGTTTATGAATATTTAACAGGTTATTCTTTTTAGTTCATAGCATTGAACCGACTCATGATTTCTTTCCAATTGGTAAAAATAATACCTTCTTCCTTGAAGAAATTGATTAGTTCCGGATCGGAAAAAATCTGTGATTCCCAAATCCTTTGTTGCCAAGATCCAGTAATACTTCTTAAGTTATCGGTATCTACGGAAGGGTGAAAAATGATTTCTGTTAGACCTGGTTTTAAGGATTTTATCAATTCTTTAAAGCTATCCAGCTTTTCTTCATAAGTATCCGCCTTTGGTGCACTTGTAAAATAATCCAATTTGGGCAATGTGTAGGCCTCGGACATTTTAACGACCGAATCATCCATAGGATATCCTTTTGCCCTGAATTCGGCTAGTACCGAAGGTACGGAAAGATCAATAATGTTTGCAGGAATACCGTATTCTTGGGCAACTTTAATATATGCCTTTACGTAGCTAGGGTCGCCGAACAACGTGCCCATGTGGGTGTCTATATGGTCTGGTCTATAGCCCCATGCTATGGATTGCTCAATTTGGGCCCTTATTTCCTTTTCAACCTCCTCGGCAGTGGCGTGTTGTACTACCTCAGGGACACTTCGCCACAGTTTATCTTCAGGGTCCAATAATCCAGGGACTTCGGCGTCCGGGGTTATAGGGCCCCAACGATGCTTCTTCCATTCACTGGTCAGTGTAAGATGAAGTCCGATATCCATAGCTGGGTTTTCCTTCGCCCAATTGATGAATTCTTCGGCATTGGGACATGGAATCATTACGGCAGCGGACTGAATGTGTCCATTGTTCAGTTGATCTTTGGCAGCTATATTGGCCTCTGGGCACATCCCAATGTCATCGGCGTGCAGCATAATAACCTTTTTTCCGGCAGGCCATCCCAGTTTTTCCGCCCAGGTTTTGGCTACTTCAACAGGCTGTTCTTCCACTGTTACCGCGTTGTTTTTTTTCTTTTCCCCACAACTAATTAGCAAGAAAGCCATACTAAGGCTCAGGAATAAGGAGAATGGATAAGACTTTTTCATTTTAATTATTTTTTTAACGTATAGATTTATAAATATTTTTTAAACCAGTTGAGTCCGTCACCGAAAATTATATCCAAAGGGGCATCCCTGTGTTTGGCATCGTACCATATAATTTCCTTGGGTTCCTTAGCTCCATTATAGAGTAGTTTGCTCATTAAGGGAGGTACTATTTCATCATTTTTTGCATTTAACATTAGGAAGGGACGTGGAGCAATCTCTTTTACATAGTTGAGTGGCTCAACAATACTGACAAAATCTTTTGCTTCCTTGGAAAGAGCGTTCTCTTTGTATAGTAGATTCATTTGCCCACCAGCCAACGCTACTACAGGGACTTTTATACGTTCTTCCACTCCACAAAAAATGGTACCGGTAATTCCTCCTAAACTTATGCCATAATATCCAATTCTTTGGGCATCCAATTCTTCACGGGTTTCAATAAAATCCACAGCCCTTCTTAAGTCGAATACGGTCTGACTAATGATGTCCCTGGTCCAGTGTTTATAGGTCCCGGTAAGATTAAAATCATACACATCATTTTTTCGTTCGCCGTGCTGACTAAAATCGAGCCTTAACACCGCATAACCGTTTTTAAGGAAAAGATCGTTGCCATAGGCCACGTAATCTACATTCTTGTTATCCCCTAGGCCGTGCATTAGGATAATTAAGGGGAATGGTTTGGTGCTATTTTTGGGAATACTTAGCAGACCAGTAACTTTTTTGTCGTGTACGCTACTGTAGGTTACATGATAGAGGGTAAAGTCCGTTGTATCCTTTAACACTGTAATGGAATCCTTTAAAGGGATTGCCTTATCATAACCGTAGTATCCACTTACAGTGAAGCTCTCGCTTGTGTCACTGGCGTAAATGATGGTAAATGCCAGCATCAAAAGAATGGCGATAATTCCGGTAAACCAATATGCCTGTTTTTTACTAAAGGATTTCATCGTCGTCTGCTACATACATTCTAGAGCTCTTGGTATATTTTCCACCATTAGGGTCGGCGTATTCCAAATCAATATAAAAAGCCTTGAAGCCGCTTTTTGGAAATTTCACCTGCTGAAAAATATGGTCATGGTCTTTTGAATCTATTTTTTTTGAGGTCCATTTTTCGTCCCTAAAGTCCCTATCTGACGAATCTGCCGACCATATATAGGCATTTTGAAGTTCATCCGAGGTAGTTTTGACCGTTAAGGTTGCCGAGGTTTTGTCCGTTGTAAGGTTGTAGGCCAAGGAAGTCTGGGGAGTCTTGTTCAGCGATTTCCCCCAAAAAGCACTTAGGGCCCGCATAGCCTGTTCCCCATCTCCCAAATCATGTCCGGCATTGGGTACATAGTGAATATAGTTTTCACCGGGGATATCATTGATATAATTCTTGATGGCATCTACAGGCCAATACTCATCATTGGTTCCGATAAATATTAATTTTGGCATGGTTAAATTGGTCCTATAAGAATAGGGATCTACCATTTGGGTTATGGCCTTCCCGTCCTCTGTTCCTACGGTTTGTGGGATTTCCAATTTTATATAATCATTTATTTGTACGCTATACTCGTTCCAAGCTGTAATTTGGTAATCCAAACTAACAGGCATATTTAAAACGTCTATTACCATTGGGGCAATTGTTTCAACCCTTTTATCGTTGGCCCCGGTTAGCCAGGTGGTCCAGCCTCTTTTGGAAGCTCCGGTTACCGTAAAGCGTGTAACTTCCTTTTGCAGATTTTTACTTGTGAATTCCTGAACTGCATCCATAGCCTTAACGGCACTTTTTACCATTGGAAAAAGTAGAGGCCATGTTAGGTCCTTATCATTTTTGTAATTGTGAAGGGTGAAGGAAATAAGTTCATCTTCCGTTAAGCCGTCGTAAAGCGGTTGGTTGGGAACCTGTCTTACAATAGCAACTATGGCCTTGTTTTTTTCCGCTACCTGGGCAAAACTAATCGACTTTTTGTCATCTTCATTGGAGGACCAATTGGGGATTCCCTCTTTTATACTTCCTCCAGTAATCAATAATAGTGCCCCGTCATGGGCAACTTCCTTGGGTACCAATACCGTTAGTTCATGGCTCCACACATGTTCTCTCCATTTCTGGGAGGTCAATAAGAGCTCATAGGCAGTTACATCCCCTATGGGGTAATTCTCTTTTAGTTCCCATTTATAGGTATGGTCGGCATTGTTTAGATAGCTCCGGAGTGCCGTTTCAGGTGTTACTGTCGCTTCAACTGGGCCAACATTTTCCACCAGCTTTTTTGGACTCTCCTTGCAGGAGGATATAAATAATAGGGACATCACTAAGAAAAGGGAAAGCATTTTTTTCATAAAGATATTTTGTTAATGTTAGCAATTATTTTACTTCTTGGGTTTAGGACTGCTTTTGATTAGGGCCAATAGGTCATTGATAAGGATTTCTCCTGTTTTTTCCCCTAGGCTGGTGCGACTTACGTAATCGTATCTTTTAAAACTGTTAAAATCTTCTTTTGTCAATATATACCCAAATGCATCATTGGTCAATCCAAAAAGGAAGGGATGTTCCGTGGGCATATTTCTTTTTAAATAATAGCCTATATTGGGTAGGGCTTCTCCAGGAATGGTCAGTATTTGGGCCGATCCAATATTTAAAAGGTTCAGGGTTGTACTCACGGCACTGTCCGAGTCGCCCATATTTAAAGGGGAATTATTTATAATATATCGCATCATTTCCGAATCTATAGGGAATTCGGTTTGTTTGGAGGTACAATATAGTTCAGGGTTCTCTTGGATATCAGCAGTTGAAATGATTTTTAGGGCTTCATCTGCCAACAAATTCCCGATACGCTTACATTCTTCCCAATCAAAGGCTTCATGGCCGTTTCCCAATCTATTGTCTGCAGTGACCATTCCTCCTTGGGCACCATTCATAAAAAGGGCCATCCCACCGGTCTTTGCCTCAATTCTATCATATAGTGGTCCAATGAGATCAGGACTCAAAATTCCACGATCGCTGCCTATTACCTCCGGATGTATGGCATAGTTTAGCAAAGTAACAATAGGCCGGTCTTTATTTTTTCCCTTGGTGCCCAAAGCCTGAATTACCCCACATCTTGGATCGTACAATTCCGGGGCGTAATAATTGTACGCTATTTTTCCTTTGGCCTCTCCTACAGCGATTTTCAGTTGGGCGGGTTCTAAATTTTGAGAAGCTTCATTCACGGCATCCGCAATTTGGATCACGCACCAATCAAGGTATTTTAAATCGGCTGCAAAATTCCCTTTTTCGTCCGGAAAAGCATAGGCATCAGGAGCGCTATGGGTATGTGTGGCTCCTATTAATATATTATTGAACGGAATGTCCTTGATCAGTTTTCTGGCCCTATTGCCAAGAGATGCCGGCCATCCGAGATTATCGACATTAACAATGGCTATTTTTTCCCCGCCCTTTTCCAACACCATGGCCCTAACATATAATTCTCCTTTCTTTTCAGTAGTGGGCTTGGGAGTTCCTACACCACCAGAAACCGCAATAAGTGGGTTGGGGGTAATAATTCGTTGGGCCGCACCCACATTTAGTTGTTGGGAATGGACATTAAGTGAAACTAGGATGAAAAATGGAATAAGTAAGAGATCTAATATTGCCCTACATGATGTGTAAGATTTTATTTTCATAAATATTCACATTTAAATGTTAAAAATGCTCTTATTATGCATGCATAAAACTTAATAAGAATATTGACTTATTTCACAAAAATATAATTAATTTATTAATTCAATGGTTAATATATAATGCATATTTAATAATATATCTGAATTGTATTGAAAAATTTAAATATATTTTTGGTAAGAGTGTAATTAATCGGTCCTAAAATTAACATATCGTTAACTGGGGGTTATCAAATTGGAACAAGATTTTGGTAATTCTTAATATTTGATTACATAAAAACTAACTTAAAACTATTGTTTATGACTAAAAAAAATCTAAGACTGTTGTATGGAGTTTTATTTTCGATGATACTATCCCTGTCCTCTTGTAGTTCAGATGATAGTACCAGTTCTGAAGATATTCCTCTTTCCGCTGATATTTTTCAGAGCACAGTCGGGAAGAAAGTAGCCTTCCAAGGGTTGACCAATAAAGCAACCTCATGGTTGTGGGATTTTGGAGATGGGACTACAAGTTCAGAAAAGAACCCGGTTCATGTCTTTGCTGAGGGCGGATATTACACTGCGAAGTTGACGGCTACTGCTGCAGATGGAAGTTCTGTAAGTAGGGAGATTGACCTAGCTGTAGATTTAACACCTTATATATTACTTACGGGTGGGCCAACTGCCACCAATGGTAAAACTTGGCGCATAGCCAATGCGCATTCCGCTGGGGATTATTTCGCCAATGCAGATGCTAGTCTTTCACCATTTGCAGGGGCCCCTAATCCCCTTCCTGGTGGTATATTAGGAGCTGGTTTAGGTTTGGGTGAGGTGTACCAGGATGAATATACTTTCCATTTTAATGGGGATTATTCCATGGATTTAAAGGACGGGGCTGCATTTAGTGGTTTGGTCTATCAATTTTTAACTACTGGTGGGGTGGGAATCAAAAATCCGAGTTCCGACCAGGATTTCGGTTTGTGCACGGGCTTTTATACCCCTGAGCCCAATGCTACCTTTACATATGTTGAAAATACGGATTTAACCGTATCATCTGTATATGGTCCTGGCTTTGCATTGACTTATAATGGAGTAAGTACCTTGAGTTTTTCCGGAACTATGTTTTTTGGAATGATAGATTACGAGCGAAAGGTGATTATAAAGGAAGTTAAAGATAATACCTTGAAGGCAATCATGTTTATATCAGCCTCTCCGGATTATGCGCCACTCAATACACACGCACTTGTGCTTACTTTTGAGGCTGTTAAATAGTCCTTATGTGGATAATCAAAACAAAATAACTAACTACAATATTATTCTATGAACACATATTTAAAAAATAAAATACAGAGCCTTGGACAATTGTCCTTGATGTTGTTGGTATTCTGCTCAGCATCGGTAATGGGCCAATCTGTTCAGCATATGGTATCGGGTAACTTAACGTCCTCAGAAGATGGAATGCCTTTGCCGGGGGTCAGTGTTGTATTAAAAGGAACCACTCAGGGAGTATCATCGGATTTTGATGGAAATTATAGTATAAATGTTCCCAATGGGAATGGTGTCCTTGTTTTTTCCTATATAGGTTTTGAAGCCCAGGAGGTGACGGTGAATGGAAGAACTTCTATTAATGTAACCTTAGAGCCAGGTGCCCAAGCCTTGGACGAGGTGGTGGTAACGGCTTTGGGAATTAAACGTGCCGATAAATCTTTGGGGTATTCCGTTGAAAATGTTGCAGGGGAAGAATTGACCAGGGTTGCCCAGGAGAATGTCTTAAATTCGTTGTCCGGTAAGGTAGCTGGTGTAACCTTAAATTCTACGGGAGGAACAGGTTCTTCGGTAAGTATGGTTATAAGGGGGGCAATCTCGTTAAGTTCTGACAACCAACCCTTATTTGTTGTGGATGGGGTTCCCATTGCCAACTCGGTAAACAACATTGGTGGTTTTGGTAACGATAACAAAGTGGATTATGGTAATGCTATTTCGGATTTGGATCCCAATAGCATAGAGAATGTCAGTATCTTGAAAGGACCAAGTGCAGCCGCTTTATATGGTTCGCGTGCTGGTAATGGGGTGGTTTTGATTACCACGAAAAAGGCCAATGAAAAGGAAAAGATGAAGGTTTCCTTCACTTCCAATACAGTATTTGATGTTCCTTATAAATATTTGGAACAACAAACCCGATTTGCATCCGGTTATTTTTCATTTTCTCCGGAATCTCAGGGAGGAAGTAATTTAATGCCGGCTGTGGCACTTTCTGGCGGAAATTCGGGATCTGAATTAGATCGAGGATATTTTGCGGTACAATGGAATGCGCCCTTGGATGCCAATGGTGTTCCAATTCCAACTGAACTAAGATCGTATCCCAATAATATCAAGAATTTTGTACAGACAGGAATTACCACTACCAATAGTTTAACGGTGACCAATAGTACAAAAGCATTAAATTATAGGTTGGGAGTAACCAATATGGAAAATACTGGTTTGGTTCCCAACTCTGATGTGAACAGAAACAGTTTCTCATTGTCAGCCTCGTCCAATTTAAACGATAAATTGGAAATAACTACCAATGTTAATGTGGTACATAGCTTTGCCGACAATAGACCGGCATCCAACAGGGGGGCAAATCCATTGCAATGGGCTTATGCCATGCCTGCCAATATTGATATACTGAGCATTAAGGATTACGATTTGCCCGGTACCGATGTTTTAAGCCTTTCAAGTGACTATAATAATCCATATTTCTTGGCCAACGAGGTGAATAATAGTTATTCTAGATATAGAATATTCGGGAATATGGCATTGGATTGGAAATTATCCCCTTCATTTAATATAAGGACAAGTTATAACCTCAATAGCTCCAATCAGACCCAGGAAACTAAAATGTCGCCAGGTTACAGTGGTGAAACCAATAATGGTACTTATGGTATTTCTAAAACCGATGGGGTGGAAACTAATGTGGATCTATTGGCAACTTTTTCGAAGGAATTCGGAGATTTTGATATGTCAATATCTGGAGGTGGCAATCTTATGTACCAAAAGAGTTCTGGGATTAGTAATTCTGCAGCCTCTCGGGTAGGTCTTGTTGTGCCAGACCTATTTACCATAAGTAATATTGCCCCAACGGCTTTGGTGTATTCCAGTTTCATGAGCGAACGTGGAATTAATAGTGTGTATGCTTTGGGTAATTTTGGTTTTAAGGATATGTTGTATTTGGACGTTACCGCAAGGAACGATTGGTCAAGTACATTGCCTGTTGATAACAGATCTTATTTTTATCCATCGGCTTCCCTGAGCTTTTTGTTAAGCGAAATTGTGGACATACCTAAGGTTGATCTATTTAAGCTGAGGGGTGGATGGGCCAGAGTAGGTAACGATACCAGTCCCTATCAACTTGGTGCTTATTATAACAATGCAGGACAATGGGACAATGCGATTCTTTACAGTGCTCCGGGAGGATTAAGTACGCCGACCTTGGAGCCGGAAGAAGCCACTTCAAAAGAATTTGGTGTGGATTTGACCATGTTTAACAATAGGTTCCGTTTTGAGGGAACTTATTACACTGTTGAAAATAAAAATCAAATTGTACCTAGCGTACCTATTCCAGGATCATCTGGTTATGGTAGTGTTAGTATAAATGCAGGAGTTTTGGAAAGTAAGGGTTACGAACTTTCCTTAGGCGTTACCCCTATAAGAACAGAAAATTTTAATTGGGATTTGAATGTTAACTTTACTACCAATGAATCAAAAGTTTTGGCCCTTGCCGATGGTGTGGATTATATTGAGTTTTGGAGTGAGAACAAAAGTGTATCCAGAGGGTATGTAGCCAATGCGGCCACAGGTGAAGACGGTTTGGTCGGGAACTTGTATTCTCCCAAGATTCAAAGGGTGACCGATGCCAATTCACCATATTTCGGATACCCTATGTTGGGTGAAGGTGAAGATGCAGAATGGCTTGCGGAAGAGGAAAGGGTAAAGGTAGGAAACTATAACCCTGATTTTGTTATGGGATTACAGTCCAGTTTTTCTTATAAGAATTTTACCTTGAACATGACCTTCGATTGGCGTTCCGGTGGGCAATATATGTCACAAACCTCAAGATACATGACTGAGGATGGTTATAGTCAACAGCTGTTGGATAACTTGATCGATCCGGGAATAAATGAGACCGGGCCCGAATTGAAGCAATGGGTGCTGGATAATGCAGATCTTTTACTTTATGGAGAAAACTTTATTTCTATCGGTGGCCCTCCAGGTGAAGGAGGATTTCCCGAGGCCTTTTCTGGAACGGTTGTTTATGACGGGGTTTTCAATGCTGGAGTAGTGGGATATCATGATGAAAATGGTAATTTTATATTGGAAAATGAAAATCTGGGCTTGGATGGAACGGCTTTTATTCCGTTCTCTGTAGCCAATGCTTGGGATTTTGGAACGCCACACATGTTCGATGCGGATTATATAAAATTAAGGGAGATATCACTCGGGTATGACTTGCCTCGTAAGTTTGTTGAAAAAGCAGGTCTGGACAATGTAAACCTATCCGTGTATAGTAGGAATATAATGTTGTGGACCAAAGACTCATCTTTCGGAGTTGATCCGGAAAGAGCCTATCAGGCAGAAGCCGGACAGGATAAGCGGGGTACTCAGTTTAAGCAAGGTATTGAACGCTATAATGTAGATCCATGGGTTGTCCCAGTTGGTTTTAAAATTGGTATAACATTTTAATAAAAAAAACTAAGATCATGATGTATCAGATAAAAAGTAAAATGGCCTTATTGGTTTCGGGACTTATTGTTTTGGTCTCTTGTCACGGCCTTGAGGACCTCAATGAAAATCCCAATAGAATTGGTTCGGATACTGTGGACCCAAACCTTTTGGTTCCAACGGTAATCAGCGGTGCTGCAAAAAATGCCTTAAACTTAGGTTTTGGAGATATTGGAGGGGTTATGCAACATACTCAAAAGGATGGTTGGTCCGGTGGGCACAACTCCTATGATTGGAGCAATGATTCGCATAGTTGGAATGGGTACTATAGCTTGTTGACCAATAATAAGACACTTATTGAAAAGGCAGAAGCGGATAACTTGGAATTTCATATTGGTGTAGGTTTGGTTATGAAGGCCTATATTTTTGGAATGATTACCGATTTATGGGGAGACGCTCCCTATTCCGAGGCTCTGAGAGGGGATGAAGGAGCTGAATTTTTTGACGCCGCTTTTGACGACCAAAAGGATATCTATTTGGGTGTTTTAGCCGATTTGGCAAGGGCAAATACGCTTCTTTCCAAAAATCAAAGTGCATACTTTAGTATTCAGGAGGATCAAGACGTTCTCTATGGTGGTGATGTATCCAAATGGAGAAAATTTGCCAATTCTTTGGCATTGAGATACTATATGCGGTTATCGTCTAAAGAACCTGCTTTAGCAGAAGAAGGTATAAGAAGGCTGACATCCAATGCTGGGCAATATCCTTTAATATTAAATGCCTCTGATGATGCAGCCATGTCGTATGTTGGTAATACTGGAAGTGATTCCTGGCCTACCAATACCCAATTTGACAATAGTCCCAATGGGTCCTATTTCAGAGTTAAGATGGCAAAAACTTTAGTGGATGCCTTGCAAGCTTTGGACGACCCTCGACTTGCGGTTTGGGCAAATAAGGTGGCAATACCTTTGGTTTTGGATGCCGGTGCACCCGATGGAACGGATGTGATTATAGATGGGGAAAGACATATTTCACAAGATATCGTGGACGCCTATGAAGATATAGTAGGTGAACCCGTAGATTATGACAAGGAATATATTGGTCTTCCTACTGCAATGGTATTGGCTGGAGCCTATAACCTTAAGACGGTAGGTTCCCTACAGGGAAGTGGCAATCCTCATGCCTCTCAATTAAATGATATATATAAAGCCGCTAGTGGTCCCTTATTGAAGGCCCGTTTGATTTCTGCGGCAGAAGTACATTTTATTATGGCAGAAGCAGCCCTTAAAGGATGGGTGAGCGGTGGTCCTGAGGCCCATTATAATGCGGGTATTAAGCAGTCCTTGGAAACTTGGGGTGTTGGGGGTCAATATGACGCTTACATTGCAGGTGCCGCCTATGGTGGATTGGAAGATATCATTGAGCAAAAGTGGATCGCCAGTTGGTCTGCTGCCACTGAATCTTGGTTCGACTATAGAAGAACCGGATTGCCTGATCTTCAGGTGGGAGTTGCCACTAAAAGAGATGCGTTGCCATTGAGATTTTATTATCATATAAATGAAATAGATACCAATTCCGAAAATGCAGATGCGGCCATTCAGAAACTGGAAACAACTCCATTTAAAGGAGAAGATACCAGTAACAACAGCGCATGGTCCAAAATGTGGTTGTTGCAGGGAACTGGAAAACCGTATTAAAAATAATTATTTGAGTTAGTTTAGCAGCTTTTTTAAAGGAGGCATTCCGCAAGGGCTGCCTCTTTTTATTCGAGAGACCCGTATTTCAAAAGCCGAAGGGCCTTTGATATGTGATAGTCCAACGAATGCCGACTTTTTGGCAGGGGTTACGGTGTACTATCGCGACTCCTAGGTCGGTTCAAAAAAGGGACCAAGGCTAGCCTTAAGGTCCAATACCATTTATTAAAACATTTTCTAATGTCGGATTAATAGTTCAGAACTTTAAATTTTAAAATCATGCAAAAAGTATTTTTCTTATCCCTCTTGTTTATCAGTATCATTGGAATTGCACAAGAAAAGGATAAAATTGCCTTTGGGCCCTATATTCAGCAAATGGGCACCAAGGATGCCACCATATGCTGGTCTACCCTGGAAAGTGAGCCAACAATTATGGATAAGGAGGGCAATGTAAAAACAATAGGGGAGTATAAACACCACAAAATACATTTGGGGGATCTGGAACCAAATACCGAATATAAATATGATGTGCTTAATGATGGTTCTGATGAAGGTAAAGGTACATTGACCACCTATCCTGATGAAATAATGCCATTTAATTTTGCGGTTACGGGCGATTCCAGGAATAGGCACGATGTGCATGCAAAAATAGTGGCCAAAATTATGGAGACAAATCCAAGGTTTATCATCAATTCAGGAGATTTGGTGGCCAATGGGCGGTCTATTAGTGATTGGGAAGCCTTTTTTGGGGTGAACAAGGACCTTATGAGAAGTACACCTTACTATCCTGTATTGGGCAATCACGAAAAGGATTCTCCCTATTACTATGATTTGTTCGATTTGCCAAACAATGAAAAATACTACTATTTCACCGTTGGCGATGCCCTTTTTATTGTTTTGGATAGCGAAGGGAAGCAAATTTCGGAACCGGATTTTATTTCTGAAAAGAATAGTGATGCCTTCTGGCAAAGTGCCTTTTCAGAGTATTTTAATACCCAGAAAAAATGGTTGGAAATCGTTTTGGAATTAAATAGGGAAGCGGGATTTGTTTTTGTTTTCCAGCATAAGCCATTGTATAGTGCAATGAAAAATAGAAAGGCCGAGGCCGAACAGACCCGTAAGTTTTGGGGCGATATTTTTGAAAGACACAAGGTGCAGGTGTTCCTGAACGGCCATGACCACCATTATCACCGTGCCACTAAAAATGGTGTGCATTATATTACCTCTGCCGGAGCAGGCGCTCCATTATATGATATTGAGCTTACCTTGCCAGAAACTAAGAAATCGAGTAAAATAGAACATTTCGTCAATGTACAGATCAATAAGAAAAACGCCTATTTGCATGTGACGGACATAAATGGCAATGAGATTGAAACAGTGGAAATAAAAAGAAGAAAATAATCTACGGCAATACCATGAAAATTAGTAAGATAAGAATACAGATATTGATTGTTGCCATGGCGCTTGCAACGGCTTGGGCCATAAGGGGTCAGTTTGGACATGAACAGGGTGCCGCTTGGGCAGGGGCAATAGGTGGGCTTGCCTTGGTACTAGTTTCCGGGCGAAAGGATTGGTATGGCAAAATGATGTTAATTGCTTTGGCTTCGGCAGTGGGTTGGGGAGCAGGTGGCATGATAAGCTATGGTATGGTAGTTGGTTATGGCTTTGCAGATAACTTTATTAACGCCTATTACGGACTTGGAATGCTTTTCGTAATTGGTGGACTTTTTGGATTATTGGGTGGAGGACTGGTAGGTTTAACCTTGGATTCCACAGAAGGGAATAGGGTTAAGTGGGGACAGTTGTTATCCTTGATGGTTGCTGGCGCACTTGTAAGCTATTATTTTTTGGTGGAACAGATAGGCTTTAAAATGACTCCACCGCGATCTGAGGCATGGGCACTGTGTTTTGGGGCCGGGCTGGCCATGTTGTGGTATATGGCCAAGGAAAATAGAAATTCTGCCATTAGGGTGGCCTTGTTCTCTATGTTGGGCGGAGGAATTGGTTTTAGTTTTGGTAATTTTTTACAGGTATTGGGAAATACATGGGAAATTCCGTTTAACATGTGGAACGTTATGGAATACAGTATTGGTTTTTTTGGTGGAACTGGAATGGCCTATGGTGTATTTAGTTCCAAATGGCCTAAAGAAATTCCGAGTGCAAAAAAATGGGAAAACTGGTCCGCCTTTATCATTGTAGTACTCTTTATTCCATTGATCGTTTATAGGGAATCTTTAACCTATGGTCATATTGCCAGGCGTTTGGAGAGTTTACCCAATATTGAATCCATTGCCTCAATCAGTACTTTAATGGTGCTTTTGGTTTTAGTGGCAATGGTCATCACTATCCTTTGGAAATTTAAAAAGGAAGAATTCTCACAAAAAGATGTTTTGGTTACATTTTTTGCCATGCTTGTAGCATACACGTTTATGAGCTATGCCGTAACAGGTATATTTGGAGGGGAAATGCACCTGAACCATCATCTTTATGTGTTAAATATTATAGTGATTTTCGCTTTGCTCCGATTCAAGAGCATACAGTTTTCATTTGGGGATATTGATAGGTTGGACCTTAAGAAGTGGCTTGTTTACTTGTTTGTTGTACTTGTAGCAATCGCTATTTTGGCCTTGATAGCCATAAGCGTACATGGCGACTTGGGTGATAGGGATAGATTTCCTATGAATTAAATTGAGAATGAATTTTTATGATTGAGAGTGAACAAAGAAAATACAAAAAGATAATTTGGGCCGTTTTTGGTATTTCTATGGGCTATGCGGTATTAAGGTATAATGTGGTGGGAACGGTTGCATGGAAAGATTTGCCAATATTTATATTGAACAAGGGAGTGTCCTTGGCAGCAATCGTATTGCTGGTCTTTAGTTTTTCAATTAGACCATTGACCAATTTGCGAATGACCAATTTTAATTTAGGATTGGAAAGTAGAAAGGTGTTGGGTATTTCTGGCCTGCTGTTGACCATATTTCACGTGCTCCTAAGTTTTTTAATTTTCAATCCCCAGTATTATCCTAAGTTTTTTGAAGGAGATAATACGTTGTCTGTAATAGGGAATTTTAGCTTACTTTCGGGATTGGTCAGTTTTATGGTACTGGGACTTTATCACTGGTGCTTTAGAAACCGGAGTAAGGGCAAAGAAATACTTATCAAGATTATTACTTCAAAAAAATTCTTATTGGGTCTGCTCTTTATGCTGGGAATACACCTTTTTTTTATGGGATATTCCACTTGGTTGGCACCTTCAAAATGGCAAGGAGGCTTACCTCCCATAAGTTTGATATCCTTTGTGGTAGTGTTCTTTGGATTCATTGTAAATGTGCTTGGTAGGCCCTCCTCTAGGAAGTAAAAGGTAATTGGTGAGGTTGCCAAGCTTTACCGCCATAATAATATTAATAAGACCATTGCCCTCAACGTTTAGCAATTTCGAATGCGTATTGGGGTGGATATAATGAAAAATTTCATTGGAAAATAGGCGTCGAATAATTCTTTTTATTACCTTAGATTTGTAATATTTGTAAAACTGCTGTAGTATAGCTCAATGTGAATTTAATGTTAAGAATGGGTGAGCCCTTAAAGTTCTGGGGTCTTTTTTTTTACTTTGCTTAAACGTTTCACTAAATTGAATTTTTATTGAACTAAGAACACTACTTAACCAACTAATTAAACTTTAGATGAAAAAACAAGAACACTTGGTATTTTCCTTCTTCTTACAAAAATGGAGGGATATATCCTTTTTGCCAAAATTGGAAATGAAGCACTGTTTGTTGCTTTGCACCCTTCTTTTTGGAGTGGGTGTTGAAAATGCATGGGCCAATTCGCCCAATGCTCTGATTGATTATCCACAAGATCCCATCTCGGTGAGAGGTAATATTACCGACTCCCAAGGAATGCCGCTTTCAGGAGCTTCCATACAGGAAAAAAATACCAGTAATGGAGCTGTTGCAGATTTTGACGGTAATTATAACATTGAAGTAAGTTCCAGTAATGCCATATTGGTATTTTCCTATTTAGGGATGCAGACGGTGGAAAGAACTGTAGGGCAAAACACCAATATTAATATTCAACTGGAAGAGGATGCCAATTTTCTGGATGAGGTTGTCGTAGTGGGTTATGGTACTACGGCAAAGAAGGATGTTACCGGGGCTATTTCTTCCATAAAAGGAGATGATTTCAAGAATTTGCCGGTATCCGGAATTGATAAGGCCTTGCAAGGTAGAATGGCAGGTGTACAAGTAGTTCCCAATGGAGGTGCTCCAGGAGGTTCAGTGGCCATAAGAATTCGTGGAACCGGTACGGTTAACAATTCAGAGCCTTTATATGTTGTTGATGGAATACCTACAGCAAACATTAATGGGGTCAACCCGAACGATATTGAATCCATTCAGGTTTTAAAAGATGCCTCCGCTTCTGCCATTTATGGTACAAGAGCTGCCAACGGTGTTGTAATTGTAACTACCAGAAAAGGAAAGTCTGGGGAAAAGCTTAATATGAATATAGATGTATATTCCGGTTTTTCCAATGTAGTAAAAACCCTTGACGTATTGGACGCATCCACTTTGGCGGAAATAAAAAGGGAACGCTATGCCAATGATGGTATTCCTGTTAATCCAATTTGGCAAGATGCACAATATCAAACACAGCTTACGGATTGGCAAGATGCCGTTTTTTCCACTGGAATGACGCAAAATGTTGACCTTAATATAAGTGGAGGAAATGATAACTCAACATTTTTGTTTGGTTTGGGTTATTACAATGAAGAGGGAATTATTGAGAGGTCGGCAGCCGACAGGATAAGCTTGAGAATTAATTCTGACCATAAAGTAAAGAAGTGGCTAAAAATAGGACAGACGATGTCTTTATCCTCTAGAACCACAACTGGCTTCAATACAACTTCCGCCCAAAATGGATTAATTTGGAGCGCCATTCGTTTTCACCCAGGATTACCTATTAAGGATAGCAACGGTAAGTATAGTTCCAATCAAATTAGTGGTGAGTTTGGGGATATCAATAATCCCCTTTTCGAAATTGATAGACTGGACGCTGATGATCGTATAACACGTTTGCTAACAAGTGTTTCTCCTGAGATTTCGTTGACCAATGATTTAAAATTCAAGGCCAATTTCGCAATAGATGCTTTGGTCAGGGATAGGAGAAGTTTTAATTCACAGGTTTTAGACCAGATTAGGACTACTAATGAAAATAATGCCAATAGGAACTACGATGAGGAATTTTCGTTTTTAATGGAATATTTTCTAACCTATGATAAAATATTTGGAGCTCATAGAGTGGGAGTTGTAGGGGGGTATACCCAGCAATCATTTGATTATCAGGGTTTTTCTGCGAGTTCAAAAAATTTACCGGATGAAGATCCAAGTCAACGCCTACTTAGTACAGGTGAGTTGAGCGGGAATAGTGAATACAAGGCGCATGATGGACTAGAATCTATTTTTGGAAGACTTAATTATTCTTATCTAGATAAATATTTACTTACCGCTACCGTAAGATCCGATGAATCTTCAAAATTCGCTGATGGCAACAGAACGGGTGTTTTTCCCGCCTTTTCTTTGGGATGGAGAGTTTCCGAAGAGTCTTTTTTTGATGTCCCTTTTATGGATAATTTAAAAGTAACAGGAGGCTGGGGAGAACTGGGTAACCAGAACATTGATAGGCTACAATATTTGGCAAGAATTGGCCGTGGACAAAGATATTCCTTTGGTTTGGACGGCAGTGTTGATATTGTGGGTGCTAATCAAGTAAGTTATGCCAATGAGGACATTAGCTGGGAAACCGTGAGAATGACCAACTTTGGTATTGACATGGGTTTCTTGGATAATAAATTGACATCCAATTTCAACTATTTTATTAAAGACACGGACGATATGTTGCTTAGGCCTCCAGTTATTGGCGCCCAAGGTAGCAATCCTTCCCCTTTCCTGAATATTGGACAAGTAAGAAACAAAGGTTTGGAAATGGAATTGAACTGGCAGGATTCCAAGGGAGACTTCGGATATAGTATAGGGGCCAATGCTTCATTTGTTAAAAATGAAGTTGTAAAATTGGTTAGTGGTACCTTTTTGGGATCCCCATTATATGGAAGACCCAATCAAGAAATAGTGCGTACATATGAAGGTAATCCAATTAGCACCTTTTACGGATGGCGTGCAGATGGCCTTTTTCAGACCCAAGCAGAAATCGATGCGCATGCCAATCAGCCGGGAGCGGTGCCAGGGGATGTACGTTTTAAAGATGTAAATAATGATAATGTTATAGATGATAAGGATAGGGAAATTATTGGAAGCCCCCATCCAAAAATGACTTATGGCATAAACGCCAGCGCAAATTATAAGGGTTTCGATCTAACCATGTTCTTTTTAGGGGTGGCAGGTGTTGAAATTTATAACGCGGACAGAATGCAGGGACTGGATGCCAGTTATCCATTCAATTTATACTCGGACATTACCGGGCGTTGGACAGGACCTGGAACAAGTAATGATATCCCAAGGGTTTCAACCTTACGTACCAATTTAAATCACAGAACATCCGACCTGTTTATTGAAAAAGGAGATTTTCTAAGGTTGAAAAACCTTACGGTAGGCTATACCATTACTTCGGATATTACGGATAAAATTGGACTTTCACGACTGCGGTTCTATGTAACTGGACAGAATGTGTTTACTGTTACCGGTTATTCCGGATATGATCCCGAATTGGGTTTAACCGATGGAAATCAATTAAATGTGGATTACGCCCAATACCCTCAGGCAAGAACATTTTTATTGGGTGCCAATATTGGTTTTTAACCCAATCTTAAAGATTCGATTTAATAAATAGAAAATTAAAAAGTCATGATAAAGATTATAAAAAACAGATTCATATTGCCTATAGCGTTTTTATCGCTGTTGGTTATCGGCTGTGATAAGAATATATTGGATACCACAGCTTATGGGGAATCTACTTCAGCAACATTTTGGCGCAATGGGGAAGATGCTGTAGCAGCGGCAAATGCCATGTACACACCTTTGCGTGAGGAAGATTCCTATGGTCATAATGAAAATGTATTCGACAATTGTGCGGATGATATTTTTAGGGCTGGCGATCACGGTTATGAAGAAGCCATGGAGAACTTCACTATGGACGCCAGTAACAATGGTGTTAGAGCGGGCTGGAAAAATAAGTACGAAATGATCAATAGGGCCAATGCGGTACTTATTAATGTTCCCGGAATTGAGGGAATGGATGAGGCCTTAAAGAATAGAGTGTTGGGTGAAGCACATTTCATTAGGGCATTCGGATACTGGCGATTTTCGGTGATTTATGGGGGTGTTCCACTAATTCTTGAAGATAATATTTTGGAAAGTAATTTTAATGTGCCCAAAGCAACTCTTGCAGAGGTACAGGCTCAAATTGAAACGGATTTAATTGCTGCAGTAGGTTTGTTGCCGGCCACCCATACCAGTGAAAATTTGGGAAGGCCAAATAAAGGATCTGCCAATGGGCTTTTGGCAAAACTGTATTTATATCAAGAAAATTTTGACGGGACCATTGCCGCCGGAACAGAGGTCATAAACGGTCCTTATCCTTTGGCCGATAACTTCAGGGATAATTTTACTCCTGCTACAGAGAATAATCCAGAAATGCTCTTCGCTGCACAAGGATCTGATTGGTCCGATAATCCACAATATTTTGTAACTCCAAGACCATGGGGTGGCTGGGATTTTCATAACCCGGTACAAAATGTGGTAGATGAGTTTGAGGACGGCGATCCGCGCTTGGGGTATTCTATATTTAAGCCCGGTGATATGGTACAAAGAGGTCCGGAATTAACTGAATTCACTGCAGATTTGACCCAAACAGGATTTAGTTTATCCAAATTTACCACCTTTAATGAGGACGGTAGCCTAAGTAACCAGGCCAATGTACCAATTCTAAGGTCGGCTGATGTTTATTTGTTGGTTGCGGAGGCCAAGATTAGAAAAAGTGGTCCTGGGGCTGGAGATGATGAAATTAATGTTGTTCGCGATAGGGTAGGTTTATTGCCAGTATCCAACGCTGGAATGCCAGAATTGATTCACGAGAGAAGGGTGGAATTAGTGGGTGAAAATCAGCGTCATCAGGATCTTATGAGATGGGATAAGGCGGGAATTGTGGATATAGTGGCGATTTATGGAGAAGATAGGGGGCAATTTGATCCTGTAAGAGTCTTTGTCAAGCCTAAAAATTATTTCTTCCCCATACCTCAGAGTGAAATTGACCTTAGTAATGGGGTTTTAATTCAAAATCCTGGTTATTGATTCGGATAGGTAATTATTATAGAATATTTATGGTTCCTATAGGTAGAAGTTAGTGAAAACCTGAACGATCCAGTTGTAATTAACTTAGTACTGACAGATTTTCTTTAAAGGACAAAATAACCTTTCTAAGATTATCTGTCAGTATTTTTTAATAATAGGCTTAATGCCAATAAGAGAAGTTGGAAGGATTCAATATCTTATATTTGAAGCTATTGATCGACTCTAATACTTCAACATTTACCTTCAGGGTTAGTACTATTTTAAGTAAATTGAAATTTTGTGTTCATTGTATAAACAGGCGAACCAATGCAAAGTTTAATGGACGTACCATTTATAAAATAATACTTTTGAATAATGAACAGGATTAGTATCATATTGGGTTTAAGTTTTATATTTCTTAGTTGTGGAGAAAAAAAAGATGCACCAGGGACGGATGATGGCAGCAAAGCCTCGGCTGAAGCACTTTTTACACTATTGGGCCCCAATGAAACCAAATTAAATTTTATAAATGTCATTAACGAAAGCCCAACAATCAATGGGGTACTTTATGAATACTTATATAATGGAGGTGGTGTAGCTGTAGGGGATTTAAATAATGATGATCTCCCTGATATTTACTTTATTTCAAATCTATACTCCAACAAACTCTTTATAAATAAAGGCAATTTATCTTTTGAGGAAACAACCAATGTGTCAAAAGTGAAGGGTATCAATGGTTTCCCTACCGGTGTAACCATGGTGGATATAAATTCTGATGGACTATTGGATATCTATGTATGCAAATCCGGTGATTATGGTAATTTGGAGGAAAGAAGAAATGAGCTTTATGTAAATAAGGGAAATAACAAAGAGGGAATACCTGTATTTGAGGAGGAGGCTTCCAACTATGGATTAGATCTGCCCCATTACTCTACCCAAGCTGCATTTCTGGATTATGACAGGGATGGGGATTTGGACATGTTCTTGATCAATCATGGGATTGAGCCTGCGGACGTTGAACCTAATATAAGCACTCTGTTGAACAAGAAGTCGGACTACAGTAGTGAACGCTTATTTAGGAACGACAATGGCAAATTTATAGATGTCTCCGAGTTCAGCGGTATAGTAAATAACGCTATAGGTTTTGGGCTAGGTATTGCAATAGGGGATTTAAACAATGACCAATGGCCAGATATAATAGTGGGTCACGATTATTCGGAAAAGGACCATCTTTATTTAAACCAAAAAGATGGAAGTTTTAAGGAAGTGATTTTGAAAGCTACCAATCATATTTCCAATTTCTCAATGGGCAACGATATTGGGGATATCAACAATGATGGTTTATTGGATTTTATTTCGGTAGATATGGTGTCCAATAACAATTATGACCTTAAGACCAGTATGAGTGGTATGAGCATAAAGAGGTTTCAGGATATAGTGGACAAGGGGCTTCATCATCAATACATGTTTAATACTTTGCAAGTAAACAATGGAAATTATGTGGAAGATGGCGTCCCGGCATTTTCGGAAATAGGTAAGTATGCCGGAATATCCAATACCAATTGGAGTTGGGCTCCCCTTTTATTTGATATGGACAACGATGGATGGCAAGATGTTTTTGTTTCCAACGGTATATTGAGGTCGTTTAGAAATAATGATTTTGTGATTTATAAGCGCAAAAGAGTAGGTCAGTTATATAAAGATCTTGAAAATTTTAAGAATAGGGATTCCCTCATTAAAACCTATTACGATGATGTTTTAGCACGAATGCCGGAAAAGAAGGAGGTAAATTTACTCTATTTGAACAACAGGGATTTTACATTTACATCAATGAACGAAACATGGAATTTAAATACTCCTAGCTGTACCAATGGTGCCGTTTACGCGGATTTGGATAACGATGGTGATCTGGATATTATTGGGAACAATATAAATGACCCAGCCTTTGTTTACAGGAATAATTCCCGGGAGTTGGCATTCAAAAACAATTATTTAAAAGTAAAATTAAAAGGACCTGTAGGAAATAGTGTCGGCATCGGAGCCAGGATTACCGTTAATACTAATGATGAGAAACAGACCAAGGAACAATATTTGTCCAGGGGCTTTCAATCTTCCGTAAGTGAGATTGTGCATTTTGGTGTTGGTACAGCGGACAATATTAAGAGTTTAAATATTGTATGGCCCGATGGGAAATCTCAGTCTATTAACGGAATAAATGTCAACCAGCAGCTTATTTTGGACTATTTGGATGCAATTTTTCCCGATAGATCCTTAAAAGAAAATAACAACCCCATTTTTCGTGATGTAACGAATCTTGTCCGAACAAATTATAAACATGTAGAAAATGATTTTGACGATTTTGATAGGGAAAGTTTATTACCACATAAACTTTCTGAAAACGGACCAGCTTTAGCTGTTGGGGATGTAAATAATGATGGCTTGGATGATTTTTATGTGGGTGGTGCAAAGGGACAAAAAGGAGAATTGTTCCTTCAGCAACAAAATGGTGGTTTCATATCGGTGCTACCAAACCTTTGGGAGAAGGACAAAGCACATGAGGATGTTGCCTCAGTATTCTTTGATGCCGATAAAGATGGTGATCTTGACCTTTATATAGTTTCAGGGGGCAATGAGGAATTGGCACAGGATGAGTATTATCGCGATCGCTTCTACGAAAATTTGGGCAATGATCAATTTGCTAAAAGGGAGAATGCCCTGCCTAATTATCTAGTTAGTGGATCCTGTGTTAAGGCAGGAGATTTTGACAATGATGGAGATCTGGATTTATTTGTTGGCGGTAAATTGATTCCTGGCAAATACCCACTACCTGCCAGTAGTTACCTCTTAAGAAACGACAGTAGTGATGGTAATGTAAAGTTTGTTGATGTAACCGAAGAATTGGCCCCGTTCATGAGAAATTTGGGAATGGTCTCGGATGCTGAATGGTTGGATATGGACAATGATAAAAACTTAGATCTTGTTATTGTCGGGGAGTGGATGCCTATACGAATTGTTAAAAATACCGGAACAAAATTTTCGGATATTACTACACCCTCGGGTTTTGAAAATAGTACAGGTTGGTGGTTTAGTGTTGCATCGGCCGACTTTGATCAGGATGGTGATATGGATTTTATAGTCGGAAATTTGGGATTAAACTATAAATATAAAGCATCTGCGGAATCGCCCTTTGAGGTATATGCTAGCGATTTTGACAAGAATGGTAGTTTGGATATTGTACTTAGTTATCAAGAAAAGGGCATTGCCTATCCCTTAAGGGGAAGGGAATGTACATCCAATCAAATGCCGTTTATAAAAGAAAAATTCCCTAGTTATCATGATTTCGGTATGGCAGATCTAACCACGGTATATGGTATAGAGGAATTAAAGAAGGCCACTCATTATAAGGCAACAACATTTGCCACAACCTATGTTGAGAATTTAGGTAATTTCCAATTTAAAACCCATATTATTGATGGGCCGGTACAATTCTCATCTGTCAATAGTATTTTGATAGATGATTATGATCAAGATGGTAATTTAGATGCCCTATTGTCTGGAAATTTGTATCAGTCGGAGGTGGAAACTCCAAGGAATGACGCTGGTTACGGAGTTTTTCTAAAAGGTAATGGAAAGGGGCGGTTTTCAACACTTTATCCGAATAATAGTGGTTTGTTGGTAAGGGGAGATGTAAAAAGTGCAGGAATATTAAGGACAAGGAACTTAAATGGAAAACTAGTAGTTTTTGCAAAAAATAGTGATAAGTTACAATTTGTGGAGTATTGAAACATAAATGTGAGACCCCAATTATTATTTTTGAGCAGTCTTTAAATACATTGTTAGTCCACTATAATTAAGACGAATTAATTGTCTTAAACACCAAATTAAACTTAAGGGAGTTCTTTGCTTTATTACCTAAATGTTTTTCTATAATCCGAAGGGGTTTTGCCCATAATATGCTTAAAGTAGTGATTGAAATTGGCAAGATTATTATAGCCGCTTTCAAAGCAAATCTGTGTTATCTGCTTATCGGTCTCCGCCAGAAGTTTGGCCGCAATACCCACCCTTACACTTTTAACATATTCCATAAAGGTAAGATTGGTCTTCTTTTTAAAATACCTGCAAAACGAACTGGGGGCCATATTCAACACAGAAGCTGCCTCCTCCAATTTAACCCCTTCCTGAATATTTTGAAAGACATATTCGTACACCTTATTTATTTTATCCAGATTCTTGGAGAAAACGGCCGAGCTATTATGAGGATTGGATAGATTTTCCCTTTCATCTATTTGCAGCAGAAAATTAAATATTTTAAGCATCTCAATATAGTATTCCAATCCTTGTAATTGGGTCATTTTCTCTAGACTATTCCTAATATGGCTATCATTTTCGAGTTTAAAACGAAGTCCGGTGCTTGACTGCTTTAACAAATCTACCACCTGCTCCAACTCGGGCATCCTAAAAAAATCGGAGTTTATGATGTCCTCGGAAAAGTGTGTAACAATACAAAACGGATCATTGTCTATTTCAAAATCCAAGGCTTCCCAACAGTGGGGTAGATTAGGACCTAATAGAACCAGGTCACCTTTTTCAAATCCGGAGATGTTGTCTCCGACAATTCTCCTGCCCGATCCAGATGTAATAAAGTTTAGTTCAAAATTCTTGTGGGAATGTATTTTCGCATTTGATGCCAAAGGTAATTTTCTTGATATAAAGGAATGTTTGTTTGGTACAAATATTTTTTCGAAGATAAATTCCATAAGTTGGTATATTGACAATATTGGACTAATATAATTAAATTATTCAGATTTAAGGTTAAAATTTAATGCAATTAAAACAATATTGTAGTGGCGAGGGATATTAAATTGAATTTAATTTGTTATAACAACAATTCATGTCTCATGAAATTAGTATCTGTAGGTCAAGTTGTTAAATTATGGTATTTATAACGTACTAATAGATTCGTGAACAACCTAAAAAAAACCAACCACTATGAATGCACTTATTGCAATAATTTATCAGTCGGATGTAAGGTATAATCAATATTTAATCCATTAAATATAAAATCATGAAATTACCTGTAAAAGGAATAATACCTCCGATGATTACCCCATTAATGGAGAATAAGGAATTGGATTTACTAGGGTTGAGAAATTTGGTAAATCATTTAATAAGTGGTGGCGTTCATGGTATTTTTATTTTGGGGACTACTGGGGAGGGCCCTAGTTTAAGTTATGAGGTTAGGAAACAACTGATAACGGAAACCTGTAAAATTGTAAACAAAAAAGTCCCGGTATTGGTGGGGATTACAGATACTTCTTTCGACGGTACAATGGAAATCGCAAACCACTCAAAAAAAGTAGGGGCAGATGCCTTGGTTGTTGCTCCGCCATACTATTTTCCAATTTCTCAGGAGGAGATGGGAGATTATCTTGAAAGTCTGTTGCCTAAACTGCCTTTGCCATTTATGTTATATAACATGCCAAGCTGTACAAAGCTACATTTGTCCATTGAAGTTGTAAAAAGGGCAAAAGAGCTGGGGGCAATTGGTATAAAGGATAGTTCTGGGGATCTTTCATATTTGTATATGTTGATCGAAGAGTTTAAAGCTGATCCACTTTTTTCAGTAATAGCAGGAACGGAATTGTTTTTGCCGGAAACAATTATGAATGGCGGACATGGTGCTGTAGCTGGTGGAGCTAATTTTTTTCCAAAATTGTTCGTTGATTTGTACAATGCGGCAGTAGACAGGGATTTGGAAAAGATAAGATCATTACGAGAACAAGTGCTAAAGATTCATACCACAATTTATGAGGTTGGGGAATATTCCTCTAGACATATTAAGGGAACCAAGTCGGCTTTGTTGGCCATGGAAATTTGTCAGGATCATAACGCAGAACCACTTCAGAGATTCACCGAAACTGAGCGAAGTCAAATTAAAGAATATATTGCTCAATTTAAATATAAAAATGAATACGATTCTATTCATTGAAATTAATACTTAGGAGGGAGCCCTACCTTTTGGGATATGTTTTTGTTTCCGTTAAGGAAAAGTGGGCTATATTGAAGCCTTTTGGCAATTGATAATAATAAAATGTTGAAAAAGTCTTTTGTTGCAATTCCGTTGATCATTATTGCTGTCCTAGCGCTTTTTTTTCATTTGGATTTACAGGTTATCGATGCCCTTACTTTGGAATCGCTTCCGAATTATGGTGTTAAAATCCACACCTGGAGAATTCTTTTTGAACCTGTATTGGGATTGTTACTTTATTTTAATCGTTCCATTTATCCCCTGCAGGAATTACCCATAACTTTATTATGGATAATGGTTTTTTACATAAGCCTAAGTCTAATTAAAGTTTTTAGAGTTTCTGCCGGTGTCCTTAGGCGGCAAATAGCACTAAGATTTTTGGGAAACTTGCCCTTAATTATTGGTGTTTGTTTTTCTGTTTTTGTAGTTATCCTTTTCCTTCCGTTACCCAATAATACAATAGTGAACAATACTTCGGATGAGATTTTGGTCACCACCCATGCCCATACCGAGTTTAGTCATGACGGATTAATATCACAGGACAAAATGTGGGAATGGCATAAAAGAAATGGATTTGACGCCTTTTTTATAACCGATCATGCCAATCATAAAAAATCCTTGGACTTCTCATCAAAGCAAAGGAATGGCCAATTTCCTTTGGAACCGTTGATAATGGTGGGCCAAGAACATTCGGGATCCAATCATATGAGTTTATTGGGATTGAACGGGAAGTTTGATACCAAGGAAAAATCGGATTCCCTAATAGTGAATTTGGTGCATAAACATGGCGGTGCCGTAATAATTAATCATTGGTTTGATGGTAAAGGAAATGACAAAGAGTTTTATAAGGACCTTGGGGCTGATGGCTTTGAAATTGAAAATGTGGGAAAGGAATTATATTATGATCGAACCAAATTTAAAGACCTAAAAAAGTTCTGTGAAGATAACCAATTGCTTATGATCGGTGGCCTGGATTTTCATGGTTACGGGAGGGCCTGTGGTATTTGGAATGCGTTTCAAATTCCGAATTGGCATCAAATGGATCCCAATAAAAAGGAAAAATCCATCCTGGAAATCATCAGAAATAGGGATCAAACCAGGGTAAAGGTACTTATGTACCAGGATCGATCTTTTTATAGTAATGAAAATCTGCTGTTCCAACCCTTTATTACCTTGGGCAATTATTTTAGGACGCTGAACCTCTATCAGGTTCTATCCTGGACCATTTGGTTGGTTTTATTCCAATTGCTTTGGAATTACAGGAGGGAGCATTTTATTCCGATGCATAAAAGAATGGCATTGACAGGTTTGGTCAGTGCTATGTTTTTGGTTGCCTTGGGCTTGTATTATATGGTGCGGGGCAATGCTGTAAAAGGCTATAGTAAAGTGTTCGCGGAATACAGTTCCTTGCTCTTGACCATTGGGGCCATCTTTATGATCTATTCGCTTTTGACCATTTATTTTAGATTCTTCAGAAAATTAAAAATTAAAACTTGAAAAGGAAAGCCTTAAAGATTGGTGTTTTGGTATTGCTGATTTTAAGTCTGGTCTCCTATTTTTATTGGGTTTTACCCGTGTGGGGCATGCCATTCAACGGGCAGCGACATGGAAATCCGCCATTGACTCCTGCATGGGCTTTGGAATGTTGGCTTTGGGAAGACGATGTTAATACTTCTGAGTATGTAGATGAGTTATTAATGGGGTATAAGGAGAACGATATTCCGGTGAGAACCATTATTTTGGATAGTCCTTGGTCTTTACGCTATAACGATTTTGCAATTGATACTATACTTTATAAAAAACCCGTCCAATGGTTTAAGAAACTTCAGGACAATAATTATAGGGTGGTCCTGTGGATGACCTCTATGGTAAATAACTATAGCAAGGACACCCGGATAAAGGATTCCAAGGATTGGTATGGGGAAGCTGCTGATAAGGCCTACCTGGTCAATTCCAAGAGTCCCAATAAATGGTGGAAGGGCGAAGGGGGTTTTATAGATTATACCAATGCAAATGCAATGAAATGGTGGCGGGGTCTGCAACAGAATGTTTTTGATCTGGGTATTGATGGCTGGAAGTTGGATGGCACGGCAACACTATTCTGGAGCCAATTGGGGCCAATTCCTATATTTTACAAGAGGACATCCAAAGGATTAATGACCACCAGAACCTATATGGATCATTATTATAGGGATGAGTACCGGCATGGACTTACGCAAAATCCGGAATTTGTTACACTTTCCAGATCCATAGACCGAGGGTTCCACCCTGAAGGCTTTTCGCCTATAGATGCCTCTCCTGTAAATTGGGTAGGTGACCAGGAGCACAAATGGGTTACAGATGAGATGATATTGGCAAGCGAAGACGATAAAGTGGATATAGCTTTGGAAGGAATTCAAGGTTTTGAGTCGGCCATAGAGAATATCCTAAAAAGTGCTGAGCTGGGGTATAATATCGTTGGGTCCGATGTGGCTGGGTTTTCGGGGAAAACAATACCGCCAAGACTTTATATGCGTTGGACTCAGTTCTCTACCTTTTGTGGTCTGTTCATGAATGGTGGACACGGCGAAAGGCGGCTTTGGAAGAGAACGGAAGAGGAGCTGCAGGTGATACGAAAGTTCTCTTGGTTGCATACGGAACTGGTTCCCTATATGTACCACTATGTTGTAACAGCCCATAATGGGGGCAAAAGATTGCAGACACCTTTGAAGGATGGAAAATACCACTATATGTTCGGTGAAGATTTTTTGGTTGCTCCAATTTATATGGATTCAGAAAAGAGAGGCATTACTTTGCCAAAGGGGCAATGGAGGTACTTTTTTGATGATAATCAACTCCTCGAGGGAGGGGCTAATATTGAACGGGAATTTCCAATGGATGAATTTCCGGTTTATATAAAGGAGGGTGCCATAATACCCATGGATGTTAAGCGTTCCTATACTGGTTTGGGGGACTTGGATTCGGAGGGTTTTAATACCATTTTAATTTATCCCAAGGGTGAAAATATTTTTGACTTTTACCATACGGATGGCGTTGGGGAAACCAAAATTTCTTATAAACTTGTAGACGGTAATATGAGACTTTCATTGGTTGGTACGAAAATCGCGCATATCTTAAGAATCCATTCCGAAACAAAACCTAAAAAAGTAAGTCTGGATGGGGTTGAGTTAAAATATATGGGTTCCTGGTTGTATGATTCCATTTCCAGGAAGCTTGTAATAAAATCGGATATCGACTACAATACAGGAAAGTATTTGATCCAATATTAATCTATTTTATATTTTTTAGGTACATTACTAACTCGTTTGGACCTCTTCAAAAATTTGAAGGAAAGAGTTCAATTTAGGGTATTAATGTAAATAAAATTAGCGATTATGAAAAAATTAGTGATGTTTTCCATGCTGTTCATGGGTCTATCCATGACTTATGCCTTTAATTCGTGTCCTGAAAATGTGGATGCGACGGATCTTGTGGAAGTAATTAAGTCCAAAGTGGATGGAGCTTGGAATGGATCAATAGAAACGCAAAATGGATTATTGAGTTTTACAATTACGTATAAGGTTCAGGATGAAATTATTTCCGGAGTAATCAACTCGGAATATGGCGAATTACCTTTTTCTGACGGTAAGGTGACAGGGGATAGTTTTGAATATAGTTTTGATATTAATGAGGTACGCCATACCCATAAGGGAAAATTGGTGAAGGCTGATGAAATATTAATTAATTATTCGGGCGGACCGGGTGTTGAAGGAGAATTTACGATGACAAGGGCTGCAAAGTAATATTGTCAAAAGCCTAGGAAGGGAAACTGAACTTTGAAAAATAATTCACTTTTTCCCTTGCATTTGATTTTATATCCATTGGATATTAGGAAAGTGCCAAGTTTGTTTCGTTCATCATTGGGTTAATTAATAAGGTTGATTTTTTATTCAATGAGGACATTAATCTAAAAATTCCCCGTTGGAATTGCTCGGGGATAGCGGGTTTCAAGATTTTTTTTTAGTGATGTAATTTTCTTTTTCTTAAATAGACCAGAAGCTCTTCCGGTAAATCGGTTTGAATTACATTGACATATTTTCGGGTCAATAATGCATCAAAACCTGAATCTTTCTTTTGTCGCTCCATTTCATCATACTTGCCCAAGGCATTTATCCATACCCTATATCCAGATTTTATGGTCCTGCGCATGGTTCCTTTTTTGTAAAAACTTTCATCAATATGAATAATGGAAATATCGTCCAATTCCTTAATGGCCCTAATGTCCTTTCGGGAATAGGCCCTAGGCATTATTTTTATTTTTTTATTCAATTTTTGATATTGAGTGGTTTCGGGATAATCATAAAGGAAAAATAATATCTGATCCTCCATTCCGTATTCTTCGATCAGGGCAAAGGTTTCTTTAACGGAAGCCTCATCTTCTAATTTGAAATCTACATCCAGAAGTATTTTTCCCTTCGTTAGCTGCAGTACTTCTTCAAAGGTTGGAATTTGCTCTTTCGTAATTTCGCTTCCAAAGTTAAGACGGTATTCCTTTAGCTCTTCAAGGCTAAAATCATCTACTTTTCCATTGCCGTTGGTGGTTCTGTCAATAGTTTTGTCGTGCATAATTACAAGTGCGCCGTCCTTACTTTTTCTAATATCTATTTCCACGATATCTACACCTATGCGAATGCTTTCCGCAATGGCGGCCAAGGAATTTTCAGGATAATTGGGATTGGTTGCCCGGTGGGCCGCCACAAGGACAAGTTCGGGGTGGTTATGGTAATCATTTAAAAGACTATCGAGTTTTGTTTCCTGGGCTTGGGAAGTTAGACTTAAGAAAAGGAGAAGGATAAAAAGAGCTTTGTTCCAAGTTCTGTTAGGGCTGCTGTACATTTTTAATTATGGGTTAGGGATTAAGTTGTAATTCCCATTATTATTTTGTTGCAATATAACAAGTCTTTTTGTTTACACGTTTAAGCAAATGTTAATATATTCTTTTGAACGTCTTTTCTGTAGAATTCATTTGTTGCCGACATGTTTTTCCTGGCAGCCATGTCCGTAGAGGCCTCAAGGCCAAGAAAAAAATGATAAATTTAATAAATCTGGTTAAAGTCAAAGGTTAATTGGTGATGGAACGGGAATTTGCAGAGCCCACTCCAATAATGCTGTCGTACATATCACCAAAATTTCGATAATATACCAAGATCAGGTAGCTATTTTCGGTAAAATGAAAATCTCCAGAGATAGTGTTCATGTCAATAACCCCTTTATCATTTTTCATTACATATTTGTAATTGTAAAATCCTTGCTTCATTTTAATAACCGCTTCCATATTGCCGGTATCCTCGTTATAGGTCATCTTGTTTTCCTCGTCCAAGGCGTAATTGTTATATTTTCCGAAAACAAATACATCGTTCAAGCCAATTTTATCGGTATAGGGCAGGGTAAAGTGTACATAACTGTATTCGGCTTCCCTAGAACTGTCTTCTCCCTGCAGTGTTCGAATTACAAAATCCCCATTTACGTCGGGGTAATAAGTGTAAGGACGGTCATACCTAAAGTAATCGGTAAATAGATAATGGTTGTAAAGTTCTGCCAGTTCTATACGGGAGATGGAAGAGCTGGGGGCCCTTAGGTCTTTTGTGTCAAAATTAAAGTACTCATTTCCCCCAAAAAAACTGGTTTCCTTGTCGTATTTATATACCAATTCCGTACCCATATTAAATTGGGGGCTTATATTGGTAATGGCCGTGGGCCATTGATAGTTTTGTATAATGGCAACTTTTACCTCCTTGTTGGGGTTTACCAATTTTACCTGATTGGTGTTGATGGTAAATTGCACTACCTGTTTTTCATTGAGATAGGTAAAATCCCTTGAGCGTTTTACGACGCCTCCCACATTTACCAAATCCTCGTATACTAAAAATCTACGGGAAAATTGAAGCTCATTATAGTTGTTGTAAATTTCCAACACGTAATTACCGCTAACTTTTAATCGGGTATTATCATTGGGTATGATAAGTTTGTAATTGGAGTATGGCTGCAACGTAGAGTAACTATTTTCATAATCCACTATTCGCTCATTGTCCATTCCGTTTAGAAATTGCGATTTTAAAAGTGAGGATGGTGTCCAATCGTAATCACAGTGTACTATTTTATAATAGTAATCCTGTTCATTGGCCAAAAGATCATCAAATTCCAGATAAATGGGATCACCCAAATTTACCACAGGAAATTGGTCATCGGTGGAACCTTTAAATATGATAGATTTTATATTGGTTGGAGGGTTAATTTCCAATTGCACCTGGGCATATGCTAAATGGGCAGAAAGGAGTATTAAAAGTGCAAAAAAATTCAATCTCATTTGGTAATATTTTCTAGTAAAGGTAAGCAAAAAGCAAGCCTAAATGGACTCACATGGTTTAATCTCTAAATTTATAGGTAATAATTAAGTAATAATTATGAAAACTTTTTATTAAGTAGTAAATTTGCTCGAAATTTTGATAACCTAAGGTCTACTAAATATGTCTAAAGACATCCGAATTAAAAAAGGCTTGAACATTAATCTTATTGGCGAGGCGGAAAAGACTACTTCCAAGGCTGTTTTAAGTAATGTTTATGCGATTAATCTTCAGGATTTTCACGGAATTACCCCTAAATTATTAGTAAAGCAAGGCGCCGAAGTTAAGGCGGGAGAACCACTTTTTTATAATAAAAATGTGGAAGACATGCTTTTTGTTTCCCCGGTAAGTGGGGAATTGATAGAGGTGGTAAGAGGTGCCAGAAGAAAAATTTTAACCTTGAAAATTTTGGCGGACAAAAGCCAAGAGTTTGTTTCACATACACCTTTGTCCCCTAAAAGTGTCAAAGCCGAAGAAGTTAAAGCATTGCTTTTAAAATCTGGGTGTTGGCCTTTTATTAAGCAAAGGCCTTATGATATAATAGCAAGCCCGGCTGTAACTCCCAAAGCGATATTTATCTCCGCCTATGTTACCAGTCCTATGGCTGCAGACTTGGATTATGCCCTAAAGGGCAAAGAAAAGGAACTACAGGCGGCAATTACTGCATTGGGGAAATTAAGTCCGGGAAAGGTACATGTTTCAATTGGTAAAGGTGGCCAGTCCATTTTTTCCAAAATGGAAGATGCTGAAATACATAACGTAAGTGGTCCCCACCCAGCTGGTCTGGTAGGAACCCAGATCAATAAGATAGACCCTATTAATAAAGGTGAGGTGATTTGGACCATTACACCACAGGATTTAGTGATTATTGGAGAGCTTTTGATCACCGGAAGGTATAACCCTGAAAGGGTAGTGGCCTTAGTTGGCTCTAGCGTAAAGGCTCCAAAATATTATACTACAAAAATTGGGTCGGAAGTGGCTACATTTCTTTATGCCAGCGGTGTTAATACAGAAAATTTTAGGGTGATCAATGGGGATGTCCTTACAGGTTCCAAAACAAAACCTGACGGATATTTAGGTCATTATAACAATACGGTAAGTGTTATCCCGGAAGGTGATGATTATGAATTTTTTGGATGGAACAAGCCGGTTTTCAATAAAGTTTCCACTACTAGGGCATTGACCTTTTCATGGTTGCAGCCTAAAAAGAAATATGACTTGGACACCAATACCAATGGTGAGCACAGGGCATTTGTGGTTACTGGATTATATGAGGAGGTTTTTCCCATGGACATCTATCCCTTACAGCTTCTAAAAGCTTGTATGGTGAAGGACTTGGATGAAATGGAACAACTTGGTCTTTACGAGGTGGCTCCGGAAGACTTTTCACTTACAGAATTTATTTGCATCTCTAAACAACCCCATCAACAGATTATCAGGGAAGGGTTGGATTTATTATATAAAGAAATAGGATAAAAGATGAGCTTAAAAAGTAATTTACATAACCTAAAGGAGCGGTATAAGGGCAAGAAGATGGCACCGGCATTCAATGCTATCCATACTTTTTTGTATGCTCCCAATGAAACTACACATTCTGGTTCCCATGTCCGCGTTGTGGATGATTTAAAACGGACCATGAACACCGTTATTATGGCTTTGGTGCCTGTGTTGTTATTCGGAATATTCAATGCCGGATATCAGCACTATGCTGCTGTAGATGCGGCCAATGGTATTATAAGACAGGCTTCGATATTTGGAAACTTCCTAACTTGGGAGAACTTTATCATGGGTGCTTGGACAGTCTTGCCTTTGGTGATTGTTTCTTACGCAGTGGGACTTGCAGTGGAATTTTTATTTGCTGTAATAAAGGGCCATGAGGTTGAGGAAGGATATTTGGTTACCGGGATGTTGGTGCCTTTGATCGTACCAATTGACACACCTTTGTGGATGTTGGCTGTGGCCGTTGTCTTTGGGGTTGTTATTGGTAAGGAAGTATTTGGTGGTACAGGAATGAATATATTGAATCCTGCGCTTACAATTAGAGCCTTTCTATTCTTTGCCTATCCTACATGGATGAGTGGTGATAAAGTTTGGGTGCACCAAGCGGTTGACTTGGCTGGTGGACCGGATGCTATTTCCGGAGAAACCGTATTGGGTTATTTGGCCCAAGGGAAAGGTGCTGAAATGAGTTATTCCATTTCCGATATGTTTTTTGGATTTATTCCGGGATCTGTTGGGGAAACTTCTACTATACTGATATTGTTAGGGGGACTTTTCTTAATCTTCAGTAAAATTGCCAGTTGGAGAATCATGGTGAGTGCGGTTGCAGGAGCTTTGGTAATGGGACTTATCTTTAACGGTGTAGTTGATGCCGGTTGGATAACGGAAACAAGTAAATTCTACGGACTAATGAGTTTTGCCTTTTGGCAGCATTTGATTGTAGGAGGTTTGGCCTTTGGTATTGTGTATATGGCAACCGATCCGGTTACCGGTGCCCAGACCAATCGAGGTAAATGGTTCTATGGATTTTTTATAGGATTTATATCGGTATTGATAAGGGTGTTCAACCCCGCTTACCCAGAAGGAGTTTTCTTGGCTATTTTGTTGATGAACGTATTTGCACCAACAATTGATCATTATGTTATTAGAGGAAATATCAAAAGAAGAATGAAGCGTGCTAAGAACGCAACTATTTTGCCTAAGGACAGCGAAGGAAAAACACAGGAATTAAAAGCAGAAACAGTATAATCATGGCAGTTAATACAGATAAAAATAGTTACACGGTTATCTTCGCCGCCATTATGGTGGTTATTGTGGGGTCCCTCTTGGCATTTTTTGCATCGTCACTTAGTGAAAAGATCAAGGAAAACGAAAGGCTTGAAAAACAGCAAAACATTCTTTACGCCATGGGCGTTAATGAAAATGAGGATGAAGGAAGTGTTAATTTTGTTTCTACCGATAAGGTAGCTGGAGAGTTTCAAAAATACATTATCGAGCAATTGGTAATTGAAGGAGATCAGATAACCAAGAATGATCAGGCATACCTTATTGATCTTAAGAAACAGGAAACAGAGGCCAAGGCTGGGAAAACAAGAAAGTTGCCGCTGTTCATTGGAGAAAAGGATGGGGCAAAGTATTATATCATTCCAATGAGAGGTAAAGGTCTTTGGGATGCTATATGGGGCTTTGTTGCCTTGGATGATAATTTGGTGGTGAAAGGTGTGTATTTTGACCATAAGGGTGAAACTCCTGGTTTGGGGGCAAATATTAAGCAGCGTTACTTTATGGATGATTTTGCGGGAGAATCCATTTTAAAAGGGACAGAATATGCCGGTATTGCAGTGGCCAAGGGAAATAACGATCCTACCAACGAAATAAAAGATGACAATGAAGTTGATGCATTGGCAGGAGCAACTATTACTGGCAATGGTTTGTCCGCAATGATCAAAGAAAGTGTAAACCTATATAAATCCTATTTGGAATCAATAAGAGCTAAAAATTAAACTATGGCACTACTTTCAAAAAAAGATACGAGTCTAATATTAGACCCTTTAGCCGATAATAACCCCATAACCATTCAGGTGTTGGGAATTTGTTCTGCCCTGGCAATTACTGCGGAACTTAAGGCATCAATTGTAATGGCCGTTTCCGTAATGTTCGTTTTGGGTATGGGAAATGTTGTTATCTCATTAATGAGGAACATTATCCCTTCAAAAATTAGAATTATTGTACAATTGGTCGTTGTTGCGGCTCTTGTAATTATGGTAGATCAAGTGTTAAAGGCCTTTGCCTATGAACTTAGTAAAACACTTTCTGTTTTTGTTGGGTTAATTATTACCAATTGTATCATCATGGGGCGTTTTGAGGCTTTTGCTTTGGCGAATGGCCCTTGGAGGTCCTTCTTGGATGGTATTGGCAATGCTGCCGGATACGGTTTAATATTGGTGGTAATCGGTTTCTTTAGAGAGCTTTTGGGTTCAGGAACTTTGCTCGGATTTAAAGTGTTGGGTGATCCCATTGAAAAAACAGGATTGTATTCAATAGGTTATGAGAACAACGGATTTATGTTGTTGTCCCCAATGGCGTTGATAGTAGTCGGACTCATTATCTGGGTACAGCGTTCACGCAACAAAGCATTAATTGAAGAAAACTAGTAGTCATCATAAGAATAGAATGTTATGTTAGAGCATGTAGAATTATTTTTTAAATCCATATTTATAGACAATATGGTATTTGCCACGTTCTTAGGAATGTGTTCTTACCTTGCCGTTTCTAAAAAAGTGACTACTGCAGTGGGTCTTGGGGCAGCTGTGATATTTGTCCTGGCGGTAACGGTACCTTTAAACTGGCTATTGGATCAGTATATCTTAAGAGACGGCGCCCTAGCTTGGCTGGGTCCGGAATATGCAGATTACAACCTAAGCTTTTTATCTTTTATACTCTTTATTGCAACCATAGCTACTATGGTGCAATTGGTAGAGATCGTAGTGGAAAAATTTTCTCCGGCACTCTATAATTCACTGGGTATATTTTTACCACTAATTGCGGTTAACTGTGCCATATTGGGAGGGTCATTGTTTATGCAGTCCAGGGATATCCAAACTTTGGGATTGGCCTTTAATTATGGACTTAGTTCCGGAATCGGTTGGTTCTTAGCTATTTTGGCCATCGCCGCAATACGTGAGAAAATTAGATATTCCAATGTTCCACCACCACTTAGAGGATTAGGTATAACCTTTATAATAACTGGCCTAATGGCTATAGGTTTTATGAGTTTTGGTGGTATGTTGACGGGTGGTGACGAAGCTCCTAAAGAAGTGGAGCAGAATACTGCACAGAAAGTTGAGGAAGACAAGATAATAAAGGAAACCAAGGAAAATACGGTTTCTTATAACAACGCTATAATAAACGAGTAAAAATGATTTTAGCTACAAGTACAATTGGAACAATACTGATAACGGTAGTTGCTTTTTTAATACTATTGTTATTATTGGTGGCACTATTACTGTTTACCAAGGAAAAACTTTCTCCATCAGGACCGGTAACCATAACCATTAATGGTGAAAAGAAGATTGAAGTAGGTTCCGGTGGATCTTTGTTGTCCACTTTGGGTAACCAGAAAATATTTCTTCCTTCCGCCTGTGGTGGTGGTGGTACCTGCATACAGTGTGAATGTCATGTTCTTTCTGGTGGAGGGGAAGCCCTTCCAACGGAAACACCACATTTCTCCAAGAAAGAATTAAATCATGGAGCTCGTTTGGCCTGCCAAGTGAAAGTAAAGCAGGATATGGAAATTACTATTCCTGAAGAAGTTTTTGGGATTAAAAAATGGCAAGGAACCGTTGTGCGTAATTTTAATGTGGCTTCTTTTATTAAGGAATTTGTAGTTGAGATTCCTGAAGACATGGGTTATAAGGCAGGTGGATATATACAAATTGAGATTCCTCCGTGTCAGGTGAAATTCTCTGAAATGGATATCACTGCACATCCCGAGGAACACGAAACTCCGGATAAGTTCCAGGCGGAATGGGATAAGTTCAACTTATGGCCTTTGGTGATGAAGAACCCTGAAACGGTTGAAAGAGCCTATTCTATGGCCTCTTATCCTGCTGAAGGAAGAGAAATTATGTTGAACGTACGTATTGCTACTCCACCATGGGATAGAGCTAAGAACGGTTGGATGGATGTTAATCCAGGTATTGCATCGTCTTATATCTTCAATTTGAAAAAAGGTGACCCTGTAACGATCTCAGGACCTTACGGTGAGTTCTTTATCAATGAATCGGATTCAGAGATGTTATATGTTGGGGGTGGAGCAGGAATGGCTCCTATGCGCTCACATTTATATCATCTGTTCAATACTTTAAAGACCAACAGAAAGGTTACTTATTGGTATGGTGGTAGGTCTAAGCGGGAATTGTTTTATTTGGACCATTTTTATAGGCTTGAAAAGGAATTTCCAAACTTTAAGTTCTACTTGGCGCTTTCTGAACCTTTACCTGAGGACAATTGGAAAGTGAAAGAGAATATAGATGCTCCTGGAGACGGTTTTGTTGGATTTATACATAATTGTGTGATAGAAAATTATTTGAACCATCATGATTCACCGGAAGATATAGAACTATACTTCTGTGGACCACCGTTGATGAACAAGGCTGTTCAAAAAATGGGAGAAGATTTTGGTATCCCTGATGAGCATATTAGATTTGATGATTTTGGAGGTTAATTTATAGGCTTCAAAATCTCCAGGACCTTATAGGTCTAATTTCAGACCTGTCAGGTTTCTTAAATCTGACAGGTCTTTTTTTGGGACTATTTTTTTAAAAGGTGCTTTGATTCAATTTGGGCATCTGTTTTTAATTTTGAATTTTAGAAAATGGGTAGGCCGTTAACGGAACAGGAATTGCACAATTTGGCCATGAATATAGTTGGAAAACAACTGGAAGCCGAAGGGTTCGAGTTTATGGGGGTGAACAGTAAACCTAAAAAGAACCCGCAATTTGTATGTCTAAAGGACAAAGCATTATTTTTTATAGTTGTTAGATGTGTGCTGCATCCGCAGAACCCAAGAGTCTATGACATTCCACTAATGGAAAAAATTAAGGAACATGCCCTGACCCAAAACGGGGAGACCTATTACGCAGGAGTGGGACTTTACAATGCGGTAGATAGAAATTTGCCGGTTTATCTCAATGAAGATTATATATTGGACTATGAAGGACTTGTTAAAATATAGTTGCCTTTTTATAGGAACTCTGGTTTTGCTTTGCACTGGATGTAGGACCGATGGTGATAAATGGGTCAAGAATGTAAATTCAGGGGCTGCCCTAGGAACTTCCTATAATATAATTTATTTGGCAAAGGAAGAATTGGATTTTGAGCGGGAAATAGATTCCGTTTTTCAAGTCTTAAATGCGTCTTTGTCCACCTATATTCCTACATCAGATATCTCAAGAATAAACAGTGGGGACTCTACTATAATTGTGGATCGGATGTTTAGGGAAGTTTTTGAGCTTTCGGGAATAGTTTATGCTGCCACGGATGGCTATTTTGATCCTACCGTGGGGGGGTTGGTGAATGCGTGGGGGTTTGGTCCAGGAGCCGAAATGGAAATGGACAGTGCAAGGGTAGATAGTCTTTTGGATTATGTAGGCTTCGATAAAGTTAGTATAAGCTCCGAAAACAAAATTAAAATGGCCAGCCCAGGTATGTACTTTGATTTTAATGCCATTGCCAAAGGATACGCTGTAGATCGTTTGGCAGTAATGTTGCAGGAGAAGGGGATTACCGATTATTTAATTGAAGTTGGAGGGGAGTTGGTTGCAAAAGGAGAAAATAAGATCAAGGCAAAGAAATGGGTGGTAGCCATTGATGATCCCATGATGGAGGAAAGCAGGTCATCCAAAAGAACGGTGTATATGAAGGATGTGGCTATGGCATCTTCAGGAAATTATAGAAAGTTTAAAATTGATCCGGAGACAGGTGCCAAATACGTCCATACTATTGATCCCAAAACGGGTTATACCAAGAATTCGAATATTCTAGCGGCCACTGTTATGGCAAAGGATTGTGCTACAGCAGATGCTTTTGCTACATCTTTTATGGCCATGGACCTGGAGAAAACAAAAACCATTTTGGCCCAACATAAAGATCTACATGGCTATATAATTTACTTGGATCCAGAAGGGAATGTATTGGAATATATGACGGACGGATTTAAGAATAATGTGATAGAGTAATTATTTGTGGACCACAGGAATTATCTCTCCCATTGCCAAGCGATAATTATCCACTTCGGTAATGGAAAGCTTTTTAGTGTAATCTACCTCTTCCACCTTAAAGCCAAAAGACCTAAGCTTATTAAAATAATCCCTACCGTAGATTCGGACATGGTCGTATTGTCCAAATATTTTTGCCCTTTCTTTTTTATCGGAAATACTATTGTCCTCATAAGTGTCGGCTCTGTTGAGGTCTTGCGGAATTTGAAAAATACCCCATCCACCAGGTTTCAAAATCCTGTACAATTCTTCCATTGCCTTGGTGTCATTGGGAATATGCTCCAACACATGATTGCAAAAAATAACATCAAAGGAATTGTCGGTGAATGGCAGGTTGCAAATATCCGCCTTAACATCCGCTAGGGGAGAATGGAGATCGGTAGTGGTATATGTAATGTTTTTTAGGTTTCTGAATGTCCTATAAAAAGCTTGTTCAGGAGCAAAATGTAACACCTTAAGTTTGTCCGTAAAAAAATTGGTCTCATTTTTTAAGTAAAGCCATAAAAGTCGGTGTCTTTCCAGGGATAGGGTAGAGGGGGACAATACATTTTCCCTAGGGTGTTCGTAACCATAGGGGAGAAAACTTTTGAATTTTTTTCCGTCTATGGGATCTGTATAGCGATTGCCACGCATGAAGTATGCCATAAGGGGACGCACCAAATAGCTTAGTTTTATGAGGATGGGTCTAGGAATCGTATTTAGTATATATTTAAATAATTTCTTCAAATTGTTATCCAGAGTAATCCAGTATTATCTTAATGATACACTGAAGAGAGTTATCAGGTAATCTTATTCTACTTTAAAGGTGTAAACCATAGCAATTGGTGTTGGCCTTGAAAGAAGGAGTTGGAAATAAGTACTATAAATACGAGAGCTACAGTAGAACTTCTTACTTTGTGTTATAGAACCAGTGCTTTTTGGCGAAATTCCGCCTCCTCGTCACTTTCTATCCCCAATGCCTCATAAATATAGGCAAAGGTAGAAAGTATTTCAGGCTTGCCATCTATAATGGCCACGTCATGTTCAAAATGGGCACTAGGTTTATTATCCGCTGTTAGGATGGTCCAGCCGTCCTTTAATTGTTTTATTCTTCTGGTTCCTAAATTTATCATGGGTTCTATGGCGACAACCATGCCCTCTACAAATTTCTTTCCTCTACCACGCTTTCCGTAATTGGGCATTTCTGGATCTTCATGCATTTCCCTGCCCAATCCGTGACCTACCAATTCGCGTACAACACCATAGCCATGACTTTCGGTAAATTGTTGAATGGCATAGCCGACATCGCCAACGCGATTCCCAACTTTAAATTCCCGAATTCCAACATATAGTGACTCCTTGGTGATGTCCAATAATTTTTTGGTTTCAGGGGTAACCTCGCCAACCTCAAAGGTGTATGCGTGATCACCATAAAATCCATTCTTAAGAACACCGCAGTCAATAGAAATAATATCACCTTCAACCAATGGGCTGTTATTGGGAATTCCATGTACAACTTGGGCATTGGGACTCATGCACAGGGAATTTGGAAAATCATACAATCCCAAAAAACCTGGAACCCCTCCGTGATCCCTGATAAATGCTTCTGCCATGGTGTCCAACTGCAAGGTGCTAACACCAGGTTTTACCTCACTGGCCAACATTCCCAAGGTCTTGCTAACAATCAATGCACTTTCGCGCATTAATTCTATCTCTTCCAAAGTTTTGATCTTTATCATAGAATGCAAATGTAAAACAATACTTTTAAAACCGCACGTCGCAGGATATTTGCCAATGTCCGGCAACGCACATAATAATTATACCAATGGCTTTCTTGTCATTAATGCTGGCTGCGGAACACCCATAAGTTTTAGAATGGTCGGAGCAATATCACCCAAAACACCATCCTTTATACTTTTCAATTCGTTATCCACCAAAATCAATGGCACTGGATTCGTAGTATGGGCCGTGTTGGGACTTCCATCCGGATTGATCATGGTTTCGCAATTTCCATGATCTGCAATTACCAAAGTGGTATATCCATTTGCCAAGGCTGCCGTAATAACGGACTCCGCACAACTATCTACTGTTTCACAAGCCTTTATGGCGGCTTGCATATCTCCTGTATGGCCCACCATATCCGGGTTGGCAAAATTAAGACACACAAAATCGACCTCTCCCTTTTTTAGTTCCGGAATTATAGCATCCCTAATCTCATAAGCGCTCATCTCTGGCTTTAAATCATAGGTAGCCACTTTGGGAGACGGACATAAAATTCGCTCTTCACCTTCAAACGGAATTTCCCTGCCACCATTAAAGAAGAAGGTTACATGTGGATATTTTTCCGTCTCGGCGATACGAATTTGTTTTTTATGTGCCTTGGCCAAAGTTTCCCCTAAGGTTTCACTTATATTATCCTTGTCATAAACAACTTTCACTCCTTTATAGGAATCATCGTAGTTGGTCATGGTTACGTAATAAAGGTCCAGTTTATGCATATTAAGCTCATGCATGTCTTCTTGACTTAGAACTTGGGTCAGCTCTCTTCCACGGTCTGTCCTGAAATTGAAAAAGATAACGACATCACCATTTTTTATGACGGACAAAGGAGATCCCTGGTCATCCGAGACCAATAAGGGCTTTAAAAACTCATCCGTAATGCCGGATTCATAACTGGCCAAAATAGATTCTTCAATATTCGATGTCTTTTGGCCTTCGCCGTTCACCAATAGGTCATAGGCCAGTTTTACCCTTTCCCATCTTTTATCCCTATCCATGGCATAATAGCGGCCAATAACACTGGCCAGTTTGGCATTCTTGTCAGCGCAGTATTCATTCAATGCACTTACATAACCTATTCCGCTTTTAGGGTCTACGTCCCTACCGTCAGTAAAGGCATGGATATAGGTTTTTTTTAATCCGTAACTTTCACTGGCATCTATAAGGCCTCTTAAGTGGGATGTATGGCTATGTACGCCACCATCACTTAGCAACCCCAAAAAATGGACAGGTTTGTCATTGGTTTTGGCAAACAAGAGGGCATCTTTCAATACCTGTTCATCTTTTAAAGTGTCTTGGTCAATGGCAAGGTTAATTTTGGCCAGATCTTGGTATACTATACGTCCGGCACCTAGGTTCATGTGCCCAACTTCACTATTGCCCATTTGTCCTTCGGGCAGGCCTACATTCATTCCATCTGTCAAGAGATTGGAATTGGCGTATTTGGAATAAAGTGAATCTATAAAAGGGGTGTTGGCGTTTTCTATGGCGGAGACCTTGGGGTCCGGGGACTTGCCCCATCCATCCAAAATCATTAAAATAACTTTCTTGTTCATAATATGTTTGTTGTAGACGTCAAAAATAAAACTATTGTATATGGATTGCTAAGATTTAAGTCACCTTTTTTAAAAATTTTAGTATCCCGTAGAGGGGGTTTATGTGAAAAGCCAAGTGAAGGCTTTTTTGTTAAAATTTTGTTATTTAACGGAAAAAAATGAAACAAATTTAAGGTTTTAAGGTCTGTTATAGTAATCAATAATCACTAATTAATCTTATTCATCATGAGAAAAGCAATTTTAACAGTTACCATGGCATTATTGTTTATGGTTGCAGGCGTTAGCGCCGAGAGTAGTAGTAACAACATTTACACCCTAAGTGAATCGGTATTAATGGGTAAACCTGGAGATTTGAGTTCCTTTTGCAAGGCAATAGTCAAAGGGGACTTGGAAACCGTTAAGCGATTAATTGAATTAGGCGAGGATGTTAATCAAAAATCCTTGGGAAAAACACCTGCAATTTTTGCCGCCCGTTACAATAAGGTTGAAATATTGGAGCTCCTTATCGCAAATGGTGCGGATTTAAAAATCAAGTGCGACAATGGCTTCAACGCAAAAAAGCATGCGGAGCTTTCCAATGCCACAGAGGCGTTGGAAGTCATCAATGCCAATCTGAAGTAGTAATGGATCAATCCTAAAAGTTGTGTGTGAATTAGAAAAAGATAGGATAGACTTGCCCAGAGTTTGTGTTCTGTTCATTTTTTGCATCGCCCAAAAAACGAACCAAAAAACGCTAGGCGGATTTTAAATTTCTTTAAATCTACGCACTTTCCACGGCCGCACCGTCCAGACCGCTTTCACTTGGGTGAAATGCTCTTTGGACGGCTACCAACACCC
>NZ_PIOB01000028.1 GCF_002909255.1 Arenibacter hampyeongensis | reverse complement strand
CAGTCATGGTCGGAAGATTTTTTCTTCCGACTTTTTTTGTTTTTTACATCCCCATAATTTTTGGTCAACTGATTGATTTTCAGGCATTTAACTTGTTTTTCTGATACAATTTTCGTATCTTAATATCTGATAATCAGCCTATTATGTCAGTATTTAAAGGTCACAAAATTTCAGTAAATCAATTGTTGGGGGTAATTCCGGAAGCTCTTTTATCCAAACTTTCGGTAACCACTAAAATAGATTATTATGCCAAGGTCCTTCATGGAAAAAAGATGTTCTATCTTTTGCTATATGGTATTTTAGAAAATGAAAAACTTAGCCAGCGTACCCTAGAGGATACATTTAACGATGTGATCTTCAAAACTCTTTTTGATCTGGATAAATCAGAAAGTATAAGACGAAGCTCCATTTCAGAAAGATTATCTAAAATTGACTCGGATTACTTCCGTCAGATCTATCAATGTGTCTACCATCAGTTTTACGATGCCTATTCCAACAAGGATGGCGAAAAATATCACTTGATCCATGTTGATAGTTCTATGGTCAGTGAGGCATCGGGTAAACTGTTGGAAGGACTTGACAATAAAAGTGGAAAAAAGTCGGTCAAGTATAGTATTGCTTTTGACGGCTTATTGCCCTGCCACTCCAATGTGTTCAATACCGCAAAGTATTCTAGTGAAGATATAGCCTTGCCGCAGGCTATACTAAACCATGTAAAGCAAGAAACGCACCATCAAAACATTTACGTTATCGATAGAGGCCTCCAATCTGCAAAAACAATGAAATCATTCACTAATGATTCTGTCACTTTTATTGTTAGAGCAAAAGAAAATCGAAAACATATAGAACTACAATCATTGCTTGATCAAGATCAAGACTTGGATTTGGGAGAGTTGATTCTTGTTAAGGACAGTAAAGTCCATCTTTACACAGGAAGAGCTATTGATAACAAAAAAGGCAATATCCACCATCGAGAAGAATTGGTGGAGACTCCTTTTCGTCTGATTGTCGCAAAAACCAAGGCAGAAGGTTCTAAGGATTTTTGGTTTATTACCAATGATTTTGATCTATCCGCCAAAGAAGTTGCCCAAGCCTATAGGAGAAGATGGGATATTGAGGTATTCTTTCGTTTTATCAAACAAGAACTTAATGTGAGCCACCTTGTGTCGCTGAACAAAAACGGAATAGAGGTGATGTTATATATGACCTTGATTGTGGCCATGTTGGTCCTAATATACAAAAAGGCCAATAGGATAGGATACAAAACTGCTAAGAGAAGATTTAAAATGGAACTCAGAAATTTGGCTATTGCTATGATAGTCGTAAAATGTGAAGGGAAATTAGATCATTTTGAAACATAAAAAAATGGTCGGAATTTCTTCCGACCATGACTGG
>NZ_PIOB01000027.1 GCF_002909255.1 Arenibacter hampyeongensis | reverse complement strand
CGGCAAAGCTCGACTTGTCGATCCACTCCACGGTACCAACTGCATCCGTAACCAATACCTTATCGTTACCTCCGCTTAATATGTTTTCTGTCTGAACTGCATTATCGGCCAATTTAGCATTGGTCACCGCATCGGCTCCAAGTTTGGCGGTCACAATCGACAGATCCTCCACCTTGAAGGGATCAGCTGTTGTTCCAGCTCCTGTGATCGTTACCTGATCGGCAATGGCAGCAAAGCTTGACTTGTCGATCCACTCCACGGTCCCGACTGCATCGGTAACCAATACCTTGTCGTTACCACCTGAAGATATATCCTCTGTTAAAATGGTACCGTTCAATATATTTTCTGTCTGAACCGCATTGTCGGCCAGTTCGGCATTAGTTATTCCATCGGCCGACACGTCCAGCGTATAAGGGCTAACCGTTGTTCCTGCTCCCGAACGCACCAAGGTAGCATCAGTGGCGTTTAAAATTTCATTTCCGATTACACCATCGACTTCTGTTACCGTCACAGAGCCCAAATCTACTAGAATCCAATCGGTCCCATCCCATTGCATTACTTGCCCAGAGACCGTACCATCAGCTATGTTTTCCAATTGTACCGCATCATCGGCCAATTTTGAATTCGTTACCGCATCGGGGCCAAGTTTGGAATTTACTATGGACAGGTCCTCTACTTTGAATGGATCCGCAACCGTTCCTATTCCGGTAATGGTTACCTGATCGGCCAAAACAGCAAAGCTGGACTTGTCCACCCAAACTACTGTACCAACGGCATCCGTAACCAATACCTTATCGTTACCTCCGCTTAATATGTTTTCTGTCTGAACTGCGTTATCGGCCAATTTAGCATTGGTCACAGCATCGGCTCCAAGTTTGGCGGTCACAATCGACAGATCCTCCACCTTGAAGGGATCAGCTGTTGTTCCAGCACCCGTAATCGTTACCTGATCGGCAATGGCAGCAAAGCTCGACTTGTTGATCCACTCCACGGTACCAACTGCATCCGTAACCAATACCTTATCGTTTCCACCTGAAGAGATATCCTCTGTTAAAATGGTACCGTTCAATATATTTTCTGTCTCAACTGCGTTATCGGCCAGTTTAGCATTGGTCACCGCATCGGCTCCAAGCTTGGCGGTCACAATCGATAGATCCTCCACCTTGAAGGGATCAGCTGTTGTTCCAGCTCCTGTAATCGTTACCTGATCGGCAATGGCAGCGAAGCTCGACTTGTCGATCCACTCCACGGTACCAACTGCATCGGTAACCAAAACTTTATCGTTACCTCCACTCAAAATGTTTTCTGTCTGAACTGCATTGTCCGCCAATTTAGCATTGGTCACCGCATCGGCTCCAAGCTTGGCGGTCACAATCGATAGATCCTCCACCTTGAAGGGATCGGCTGTTGTTCCTGCTCCTGTAATC
>NZ_PIOB01000026.1 GCF_002909255.1 Arenibacter hampyeongensis | reverse complement strand
CACCCGTAATCGTTACCTGATCGGCAATGGCGGCAAAGCTCGACTTGTCGATCCACTCCACGGTACCAACTGCATCCGTAACCAATACCTTATCGTTTCCACCTGAAGAGATATCCTCTGTTAAAATGGTACCGTTCAATATATTTTCTGTCTCAACTGCGTTATCGGCCAGTTTAGCATTGGTCACCGCATCGGCTCCAAGCTTGGCGGTCACAATCGATAGATCCTCCACCTTGAAGGGATCAGCTGTTGTTCCAGCTCCTGTGATCGTTACCTGATCGGCAATGGCAGCGAAGCTCGACTTGTCGATCCACTCCACGGTACCAACTGCATCGGTAACCAAAACCTTGTCGTTACCTCCGCTTAATATGTTTTCTGTCTGAACCGCGTTGTCCGCCAATTCTGCATTTGTAATCCCATCTGCAGATACATCCAATGTATATGGATCGGCATCGGTACCTGATCCAGAGCGTACTAAAGTCGCGTCAGTTGCATTTAAAATTTCGTTTCCAATTACACCATCGATTTCTGTAACCGTTACGGAGCCTAAATCTATTAAAATCCAGTCGGTCCCATCCCATTGCATTACTTGGCCAGAGACAGTACCATCAGCTATATTTTCCAATTGCACCGCATCATCCGCCAATTTTGCATTGGTCACTGCATCAGGCCCAAGCTTAGCATTTACTATGGAAAGGTCCTCAACCTTGAAGGGATCAGCTACCGTACCTACTCCAGTAATCGTTACCTGATCGGCCAAAACAGCGAAGCTGGACTTATCCACCCAAACCACTGTTCCTACTGCATCGGTAACCAAAACTTTATCGTTACCTCCACTCAAAATGTTTTCTGTCTGAACTGCATTGTCCGCCAATTTAGCATTGGTCACCGCATCGGCTCCAAGCTTGGCGGTCACAATCGATAGATCCTCCACCTTGAAGGGATCGGCTGTTGTTCCAGCACCCGTAATCGTTACCTGATCGGCAATGGCAGCGAAGCTCGACTTGTCGATCCACTCTACGGTCCCAACTGCATCCGTAACCAAAACCTTGTCGTTACCTCCACTCAATATATTTTCTGTCTGAACCGCATTGTCGGCCAATTTAGCATTGGTCACCGCATCGGCTCCAAGCTTGGCTGTAACAATCGACAGATCCTCCACCTTGAAGGGATCAGCTGTTGTTCCAGCTCCTGTAATCGTCACCTGATCGGCAATGGCAGCAAAGCTTGACTTGTCGATCCACTCCACGGTACCAACTGCATCGGTAACCAAAACCTTGTCGTTTCCTCCGCTTAATATGTTTTCTGTCTGAACTGCGTTATTGGCCAATTTAGCATTGGTCACCGCATCGGCTCCAAGCTTGGCGGTCACAATCGACAGATCCTCCACCTTGAAGGGATCAGCTGTTGTTCCAGCTCCTGTAATCGTTACCTGATCGGCAATGGCGGCGAAGCTCGACTTGTCGATCCACTCCACGGTCCCGACTGCATCGGTAACCAATACCTTATCGTTACCTCCACTCAAAATGTTTTCTGTCTGAACCGCATTGTCGGCCAATTTAGCATTGGTCACCGCATCGGCTCCAAGCTTGGCGGTCACAATCGATAGATCCTCCACCTTGAAGGGATCAGCTGTTGTTCCAGCACCTGTAATCGTTACCTGATCGGCAATGGCGGCAAAGCTCGACTTGTCGATCCACTCCACGGTACCAACTGCATCCGTAACCAATACCTTGTCGTTACCTCCGCTCAATATGTTTTCTGTCTGAACTGCATTGTCCGCCAATTTAGCATTGGTCACCGCATCATCGCCCAGTTTTATCGTGGTCACTGCGCCATCGGCCAGTTTTGCCGTTACAATCGAAAGGTCTTCAACCTTAAAAGGGTCGGCTACTGTGCCCACTCCTGTAATCGTTATTTGATCGGCAATGGCATCAAAGCTGGTCTTGTCGACCCATGCCACTGTACCGACTGCATCCGTAACCAATA
>NZ_PIOB01000025.1 GCF_002909255.1 Arenibacter hampyeongensis | reverse complement strand
GCAGTGGCAATGGCGCCTGCGGTCGTAAATTCGCCCCCGATATATACGGGGCCTTCCGTCGGTACGGTCAGGGCCCTTACGGTACCATTGGTCCCTTGTGCCATCCCGTACCAATCCCCCACACCGTTTACGGCAACGGTCTGGGGGCCATTGTTGCCGCCGACTATTCTGTACAGTTTTGATGCGGTGCCATAATCGCTGAAGTAGAGTTCGCCCGCTTCGTCCGATCCAAAGGAGGAAATGTATTGGCCATTGGTCCTGAACAGCAGTTCCGATGTGGCGCCACCTGTCGAAGGATCGTAGTCCAGGGCCCAGATCCTACCGGAAATATAGTCGCCATAGATATATTTTTCTTTGATCTGGGGATTATTGCTGGCCCCCCTGTATACGTACCCTCCCGTTATGGAGATGTCCCCGTTGCTGCGGCCATAGTCAAAAACGGGCTTGATGTCCGGGGTGGTGGCCAGTACGGTGGATGCGTCCTCCACGGTATTGCCCTCGAACCTGTTCCAGCCATAATTTCCTCCCTTTACGATCAGGTTGATCTCCTCCCTGTCGCCCTGTCCCACATCCGCTCCCCACATGTGCCCTGTAGGTCCGTCAAAGCAGAACTTCCAAGTGTTCCTAATTCCCCAGACAAATAGTTCGTCCAATCCGCTCTGTCCCACCCTGGGATTATCGGCCGGTATTTCATAATTCCCATCCGGGGCATCGGGGTTGGATTCCAGGGGGTTGCTGCCGTCCAGGTCCACATCAATCCTCAGGATGCTCCCGAAAACATTGTCGAGGTTCTGTGCGTTCCTATTGGGGTCGCCGCCGCCGCCGCCATCTCCGATGGAGACGTATAGGTATCCATCGGGTCCAAAGCCGATCTTTCCCCCGTTGTGGTTGGAATGGTCCTGGTTCTTGTCAAAACTGAATATTTCCAGTCTGGAGGAGGGGTCCGCCAGGTCGGGGTCGTCCGCCCTAACGGTATATCTTGCCAATACGATCTCGACATTGACCCCGGAAATATTGCTCTGACGGGTATGGTAAACAAAAAAATACCTGTTCAGTCCAAAATTGGGGTGAAAGGCCAGTCCTAAAAGTCCAATCTCCTGACCGGAGGAAAAGCTCACGATATCGCTAATGTCCAGGAAGGTATCCGCCACCGAGGTGTTTTCGCTGTTCCGGAAGACCTTTATCCTTCCCGCCTGTTCAACAACGAACATTCTACCGCTATTGTCACCAGAATTCATTATTTCCGTGGGGAATTCAAAGCTCAGGTCGGGAAAGACATTCTCATAGGTTACCTGGGATTGGCATAACGAAATTCCAAAGCAGGCAATAATACAAATTAATACTGTTTTTATCTCTAATTTTGTTTGCATGTTAAAGGCCATAATTATCCTACATCTATTCTGTATATAAATATATAATTTATCTTTTTGAATTTAATTTGTAAGAGGGAATTAAAAAGAGGAATAATACTATAATAAAGGGAAAGGAATATTATTCAACCTCAAAAACAAAAATATTTGAATCGGATTCATTCCCCAATTCATCCCTTGTGGTAATTTTCCAATAATAAGTGTTACTTGATGATATGGGTAAACCAGCAATACGGTTTTCTTTAATTATTTCCTGATATATATCGGGTGGATTTAGGTCGTCAAAATATAAATCGTATTCCAAAATATCGGAATCGAGGTCATTTCCATCCCACTCCAATGTGACGGAATTTTGATTTGAAGGTAAAACTTCTCCAATTTCTGGACTAATATTTTGGGCAGGAAATGGAATAAAATATTCCGTTTGGTTACCGGAATTATAAAAGGACCATATATCGCTAACTGTAGTTTTTAAATTATTCTTGGAAGTAACATACCAAGAATAAGGTGTACCTCTATCGATAGTAACAGGCAATTCTGTATTTTCGGTGGAATAAGTTTTTGAGGCGGATAAAATGAGATTTGTAATATTGAGCTCATAATTTTCGGTATTTTCCGTTGGTTTCCATCTAAAAACCACTTCACTTTGAGTATCCGAGGTGATACTTCCTTCAACACATTCGGAAATGTTTTCTGGAAAAATCAGCTCTGCTTTAGTTGGATTCAGTTCTAAATTATGCTCAAGGTTATTATCCTTTCTGCATGAAGTTGTAATTAGAAATAATAATAATAATGGAAATATTAATGTTTTCATTGTTTGACTATTTTGTGAGAGTCTAATGTTTCTCCATTATATACCAATACATAATAAACGCCTGCAGATAAATAGGGAGTTTCAATTTGTACCACACCATCTTGGTAGTCATAAACATTGGATGAGATTAGCACACCAAGGGATGAATATATTAAAATTTCAACGCGCTCGGTTGATTTGGTGAAGGCGGTGATGTTAAGGTTTTTGTCAAAGGGATTTGGATATACTATTGAACTTTTTAAAGAAATTATCTCTTCATGTGTACCTTGACAGATTTCATCTGTTGAAACTTGAATAACGTTGACATTGTCCTCAATAACCAAATTCATAGTGTTCTCTTTAGTATAAAAGTTTAATCCGTTGTGATTGATCTTGTAATTCTTGGCACCGCTCATTTTTAGAGTTAGGACATTATTCTCTTTGTTCAATGTAGATGTGACCAGCAATTCTTCAGGTTCTGTAATAAAAATATTCGAACAACTGTTATAGTTGGGGAACCTATTATTGGTAAGACATATTTCGTATTGGCCGGATTGTAAATCTGTTATCTCAAGATTGTCTATGAAGGTGTAACTTTTATTTAAATTGGCCCCAATGACTGTGGCTGATGATTCAATGTTTTTGTTGTTGGAAGAAATTGATATCCTTCCATTCCCTGATGCTCTACAATTTAGGCCAGTAGCTGAAATAATATAGTTGTCTATTGGTAATTCGGCAGCTGTGCAACCTGTATTGTCAACTATTTCAAGTGGTGCAGTATTGGGGCATTGGTCAATTTCATCAGGTACCCCATCATTATCACTATCCACATTTGAAGATTCTACTATAATTTGGAGTGTTTCGATACATCCCTCTGGAGTTGTAAAAGTATAGGTTCCTTGATCGGATTCTGTTAAATTATTTATAGTGTAGTCACCTAAAATGATACTGCCATCAACAAGTTCAATGGAAAAATCGATGTCTTTTGGCAGAATACTTAATATAATTTCGGATCCCTCTTGTAGCGTAATCTCATTTAGACCGTTATCTGTTGATCCATTAATAGTGTATTCAGGGATTATATTGTTAATGCATCCTAAGTCTAAGCCCCAGATGGCAATATTGCCTGCATTATCTTCCCCGGCCAAGTTAAATGTACCGCCCACGTACAAACTGGACATTTGGCCGTCAAATACCAGTTTGTTAACGGGTTTGTCCGTGCCAACTGCAGTACCGTTCCCCAGGGCCTGCCAGCCTTGGATCTCGCTCCACCTGGCGATGTTATTCACGACTTTGTTTATATTTTCCTGGTCCGAGGCAGTCTGAAAATTCCCCCCGGCGTAGAGGTATGAGCCGTCATGTGCCAGTGCGTTTACATTGCCGCTGAGTCCTTGTCCCAAGGTTTCCCATTGCAGGGACGATCGGTCCCATCTGGCGATCCTGTTGGCGGTAACATTGCCTGCAATGGCAAAGTTTCCGCCGGCGTAGATATAATCCTGGGTAATGGCCATGGCCTGTACAAAGCCGCTAGTCCCTGTTCCCAGTGTGCCCCAATTGGTCCCGTCCCAAACGGCTATCCTGGGCGCTGTATTTCCCCCGGCTGCATCAAAATTTCCTCCCACGTATACCAGTCCGTCCACATCTATTGTTATGGCCCGTACCTCGTTGTTGG
>NZ_PIOB01000024.1 GCF_002909255.1 Arenibacter hampyeongensis | reverse complement strand
AAAAAAGGCGGCGGCCTACTCTCCCACTTGGTGTAGCAGTACCATCGGCGCAGACGGGCTTAACTTCCCTGTTCGGAATGGTAAGGGGTGGGCCCCGTCGCCATGGCCACCTAAAAACTTCTATACTTTAATGTCCGGTACCCTGCAGCGGATGCTGAGCGTAGCCGAAGCATGACATAATAATGGGACAGGGCGGCCGTTGCGGTCGCACTAGAATAAGGCAAGGTACACGTACAATCGTTAAAAAAAAAGGTTTGTTGCGTCCCCGCGGTTTCCCGCGGGGACGGCGTTTGCGCAAGCCAACGGGCAATTAGTACCACTCGGCTACGGACATTGCTGCCCTTCCACCTATGGCCTATCGACGTGGTCATCTCCCACGGCCCTTTAAAGAAATCTCATCTTGTGGCGGGTTTCGCGCTTATATGCTTTCAGCGCTTATCCCATCCCGACATAGCTACCCAGCAATGCCCCTGGCGGGACAACTGGTGCACCAGCGGTCGGTCCAACCCGGTCCTCTCGTACTAGGGTCAGGTCCACTCAAATTTCTAACGCCCGCAGTAGATAGAGACCGAACTGTCTCACGACGTTCTGAACCCAGCTCGCGTGCCACTTTAATGGGCGAACAGCCCAACCCTTGGGACCTTCTCCAGCCCCAGGATGTGACGAGCCGACATCGAGGTGCCAAACCCCCCCGTCGATATGAGCTCTTGGGGGAGATCAGCCTGTTATCCCCGGCGTACCTTTTATCCTTTGAGCGATGGCCCTTCCATGCGGAACCACCGGATCACTATGCTCTACTTTCGTACCTGGTCGACCTGTATGTCTCTCAGTCAAGCGCCCTTGTGCCATTGCACTCTGCACACGATTGCCAACCGTATTGAGGGCACCTTTAGAAGCCTCCGTTACTCTTTTGGAGGCGACCACCCCAGTCAAACTACCCACCACGCACTGTCCTCCCATAAGGGAGTTAGGCCCCGGACAAACAAAGGCTGGTATTTCAACAATGACTCCACCACACCTGGCGATGCAGCTTCAAAGTCTCCCAGCTATCCTACACATTGGTTGCCCAAGGTCAATACGAAGCTATAGTAAAGGTGCACGGGGTCTTTTCGTCCCACTGCGGGTAACCGGCATCTTCACCGATACTACAATTTCACCGAGCTCATGGCCGAGACAGTGTCCAGATCGTTGCACCATTCGTGCAGGTCGGAACTTACCCGACAAGGAATTTCGCTACCTTAGGACCGTTATAGTTACGGCCGCCGTTTACTGGGGCTTCAATTCAATGCTTCTCCTTGCGAATGACATCTCCTCTTAACCTTCCAGCACCGGGCAGGTGTCAGGCCCTATACTTCATCTCTCGATTTTGCAGAGCCCTGTGTTTTTGATAAACAGTCGCCTGGACCTCTTCACTGCGGCCCCCCACAAGGGGGGCGACCCTTCTCCCGAAGTTACGGGTCTATTTTGCCTAGTTCCTTAGCCATGAATCTCTCGAGCGCCTTAGAATACTCATCCCAACCACCTGTGTCGGTTTGCGGTACGGGCTGCTTCACTTGGTTTTCTCGGAGGATGTTAAGCTGGATTGTCACCTTGGCCGGAGCCTCGGTGTACTATCGGGGCGTCACCGCTCCCTTCAACGTACTATTCCGTCAGTACGCACCAACGCCACATCCCCGTCACTTTTAATGTGAGCAGGTACAGAAATATTAATCTGTTGTCCATCCACTACCCCCTTCGGGTTCGTGTTAGGTCCCGACTGACCCCCAGCTGATTAGCATAGCTGGGGAAACCTTGGTCTTTCGGCGTGCGGGTTTCTCGCCCGCATTATCGTTACTTATGCCTACATTTTCGTTTGTAGCTCCTCCACCACGCCTTACAGCGTAGCTTCAGCGGCACTACAATGCTCCCCTACCCCTCTGTACCGAGTACAGAAGTCACAGCTTCGGTGATATACTTATGCCCGATTATTATCCATGCGGAACCGCTCGACCAGTGAGCTGTTACGCACTCTTTAAATGAATGGCTGCTTCCAAGCCAACATCCTGGCTGTCAATGCAGTTCCACCGCGTTATATCAACTTAGTATATACTTGGGGACCTTAGCTGGTGATCTGGGTTCTTTCCCTCTCGGACATGGACCTTAGCACCCATGCCCTCACTGCGCAGAAACATTTTATAGCATTCGGAGTTTGTCAGGAATTGGTAGGCGGTGAAGCCCCCGCATCCAATCAGTAGCTCTACCTCTATAAAACTATCTACACGCTGCACCTAAATGCATTTCGGGGAGTACGAGCTATTTCCGAGTTTGATTGGCCTTTCACCCCTACCCACAGGTCATCCCAAGACTTTTCAACGTCAACGGGTTCGGTCCTCCACAGTGTGTTACCACTGCTTCAACCTGCCCATGGGTAGATCACACGGTTTCGCGTCTACTACTACTGACTACGTTCGCCCTGTTCAGACTCGCTTTCGCTACGGATCCGCACCTGAAGTGCTTAACCTTGCCAGTAAAAGTAACTCGTAGGCTCATTATGCAAAAGGCACGCCGTCACCCCCGAAGGGGCTCCGACCGCTTGTAGGCGTATGGTTTCAGGATCTTTTTCACTCCCTTGTTCAGGGTTCTTTTCACCTTTCCCTCACGGTACTGGTTCACTATCGGTCTCTCAGGAGTATTTAGTCTTGGCGGATGGTCCCGCCGGATTCATACAGGGTTTCACGTGCCCCGCACTACTCAGGATACCGCTATCGATAATGTTCTTTGCTCTTACGGGACTATCACCCTCTTCGGTCCCTCTTTCCAAAGGGTTCTGATTCATCGCACATCGAATCTCGCGGTCCTACAACCCCGATATTGCCGAAACAACATCGGTTTGGACTAATCCGCTTTCGCTCGCCACTACTCACGGAATCACTTTTGTTTTCTCCTCCTCCGGCTACTTAGATGTTTCAGTTCACCGGGTTTGCCCCCCTTGCGGGGTACCATACCTTCAATATGGTGGGTTGCCCCATTCGGATACCTGCGGATCATATCGTGTGTGCCGATCCCCGCAGCTTTTCGCAGCTTATCGCGTCCTTCATCGCCTCTGAGAGCCTAGGCATTCCCCATACGCCCTTATCCAGCTTGTCGCCAGACCTTTATGTTATTCGCGGGCCCCCCTTCCGCGGCAGCGTCCATGGGGCCCTCTCTTTTGTACTTGTACTTTACTTTACTTTTGTGTTTCTTTTTCAGCGTACGCAAAGACCTGAATCTTGATGCGCACCCTGTCCCAATATGTCAATGAACTTTTTGGCCAGTCCCGCTATCCCCTTTACGGCCTTTGGCCGGGATAACGGCAATGTGTTGCCAATGTGGAGAATATCGGAGTCGAACCGATGACCTCCTGCGTGCAAGGCAGGCGCTCTAGCCAGCTGAGCTAATCCCCCGTTTTCCTATAAGTCGGCAGTTGCCAGTCAATAGTCGGCAGGTTTCCCAACTTCTAGAATTTCCTAATTCAATATTTTCAATCAATGAACGTTTCAAAACCTTAAACTTTTAAACTTAAAACTTTGAACCTGCAGCATTGCTGCATCGTAGTCCCAGGCAGACTCGAACTGCCGACCTCTACATTATCAGTGTAGCGCTCTAACCAGCTGAGCTATGAGACTCACTATAGTTTATTTTTTTTTGTATTTATAAAGACAGAAAACGAAAAAACGGGCCTTCGGAAAAATGCCCATACGGCAAATTCTCTAGAAAGGAGGTGTTCCAGCCGCACCTTCCGGTACGGCTACCTTGTTACGACTTAGCCCTAGTTACCGATCTTGCCCTAGGCCGCTCCTTGCGGTGACGGACTTCAGGCACTCCCGGCTTCCATGGCTTGACGGGCGGTGTGTACAAGGCCCGGGAACGTATTCACCGGATCATGGCTGATATCCGATTACTAGCGATTCCAGCTTCACGGGGTCGAGTTGCAGACCCCGATCCGAACTGTGACCGGTTTTGTAGATTCGCTCCTCCTTGCGAAGTGGCTGCTCTCTGTACCGGCCATTGTAGCACGTGTGTGGCCCAGGACGTAAGGGCCGTGATGATTTGACGTCATCCCCACCTTCCTCGCGGTTTGCACCGGCAGTCCCGTTAGAGTCCCCATCATTACATGCTGGCAACTAACGGCAGGGGTTGCGCTCGTTATAGGACTTAACCTGACACCTCACGGCACGAGCTGACGACAACCATGCAGCACCTTGTGATCTGCCCGAAGGAAACTCTATCTCTAAAGCTGTCAGACCACATTTAAGCCCTGGTAAGGTTCCTCGCGTATCATCGAATTAAACCACATGCTCCACCGCTTGTGCGGGCCCCCGTCAATTCCTTTGAGTTTCATCCTTGCGGACGTACTCCCCAGGTGGGATACTTATCACTTTCGCTTGGCCGCCCAGATTTGCATCCGGACAGCTAGTATCCATCGTTTACGGCGTGGACTACCAGGGTATCTAATCCTGTTCGCTCCCCACGCTTTCGTCCATCAGCGTCAGTATATAGTTAGTAACCTGCCTTCGCAATCGGTATTCTATGTAATATCTATGCATTTCACCGCTACACTACATATTCTAGTTACTTCACTATAACTCAAGGCCACCAGTATCAAGGGCAATTCTACAGTTGAGCTGCAGACTTTCACCCCTGACTTAATGGCCCGCCTACGGACCCTTTAAACCCAATGATTCCGGATAACGCTCGGATCCTCCGTATTACCGCGGCTGCTGGCACGGAGTTAGCCGATCCTTATTCTTACGGTACCGTCAGAGGGGCACACGTGCCCCTTGTTCTTCCCGTACAAAAGCAGTTTACAATCCATAGGACCGTCTTCCTGCACGCGGCATGGCTGGATCAGGCTCCCGCCCATTGTCCAATATTCCTCACTGCTGCCTCCCGTAGGAGTCTGGTCCGTGTCTCAGTACCAGTGTGGGGGATCCCCCTCTCAGGGCCCCTACCCATCGCTGCCTTGGTAAGCCGTTACCTTACCAACTAACTAATGGGACGCATAGTCATCTTGTACCGTAGCCTTTAATGGGGGAGCGATGCCGCTCCCACATACCATGGGGCCTTAATCCAAATTTCTCTGGGCTATTCCCCAGTACAAGGTAGATTCTATACGCGTTGCGCACCCGTGCGCCGGTCGCCGGCAAATGAGCAAGCTCATCCCCGCTGCCCCTCGACTTGCATGTGTTAGGCCTGCCGCTAGCGTTCATCCTGAGCCAGGATCAAACTCTTCATCGTTGATTCTTAAATTACTTCGATCAACCATATGAGATATCTTCCCGGCCCGTTCTTTCGATTTCTTTTTCTGCACCATATCCCTGTTCCCAAAAATATGGCGCGCTGTCTTTACAATATATCAATGAACTT
>NZ_PIOB01000023.1 GCF_002909255.1 Arenibacter hampyeongensis | reverse complement strand
CATTCGATTTTGCCCAATAAATAAAGCTAAAATCAAAAAACACGAAATATTATGTTCATCCTAATTTTTGAAGAAACACAACAAATAAGCATGATCCGTAGTAATTGTTGTAATCCAATAAAAAAACCTATCGACAATTGTCGATAGGTTTTTTTATTACTTCAATTTGCTTTTATAGTGTTCAAGTAAAAGAGCAAATCCAATTTTCTAGAATTCAAATCCAGTAAAGGCTCTAAATAAAAATGCATAAAGTGCCATGAATAACATTGCCACACAGAATACTGAGTAAACCTTTAAGAGTATTACTACAATTTCTGGTTTACAATTCTCGAATGCCGCTAAGTAAATGTTCTTAAAGTGTAATAAAGTTCCCATATAGTCTCATTTAAGTGATTGTAAATCAAAGCTATAAGGGTTAAATTTGAGACGGTATAAAGATTTGGTACTGGTGCAATATACTAAAATATAGCTAATTACTATCCTTTGTTTGTTTTATTTTGTGTTTTGCTGTCCTTTGTACTTTTCTATGGCCTCGTTAATTTTCTCTATTCTATTGTCCGGGTCTGGATGGGTACTCTGAAATTCGGGGACTCTATTGGGTCCTGCTGCAGCTTTTAAAATCTTCATCACATTTATCATTTCGTAGGGGTCGTAACCTGATCGAATCATAAAGAGTACCCCTAATTCGTCGCTTTCCAATTCATCTTCCCTGCCGTTGGTCAATAGGGTGTTCTGGCCAATACTTCCAACAATATCACCAGCATCGGCACCAACGGAGGCACCCATGGTAACCGTTTGCCAAAAACTGCCATCGGCAATCCTCTCAGCGGAATGTCTTCCAATAACATGTCCTATCTCATGACCCAAAACCCCTGCGAGTTGCGCTTCGTTCAATTGGGAAAATAGGGCATAGGTAATAAAAACCTGCCCGCCAGGAAGGGCAAAGGCATTGATGGTCTGATCGTCTGCCAATAAATGAAAATCATATTTATATGGCGTTTCCCTGGCAATACTATTATTGACCAATTTTACGCCAATCTGGTCTACGAAGGATTGTAGACGTTCATCAGGATAAAGACCGCCATATTGTTGTGCAACCTCGGGGGCGCTCTGCAGGCCAATGGATATTTCCTGTTCAGTGCTCATGTTTATATTCTGAACCCTACCCGTATATGGGTTTTCCTCTTTGTTGTTGCAACGTTGGACAAAAGCAAAAACCACAATGGCCAAGCCGATGAAAATCCTAATTTTCCAACTTCCTCTTCTCATGATATAGTGCCTTTAAGAGTTAATAATCTATCAGCAGATTATTATAAAAGGTCTGGGTTAATATCTAAAATATTGTTTTGAATATATCCTTTTAGAAAACCGGAGGTGAAGTTTTCTTTCCCTATAATATCCTCTTCAAGAAGTAATTTAAAAATATTTTTCCTTCTAAAGGTTTTCAACATTGGAATAGATATAGGGGCATAGCTGTAGTGCCATGGTTCATATTTAAATCCCTTTCTTTTGGGATTATCGGTATAGACCAAATAGAAGCCAAATTTGTTGGCATTATCATCCATCCATTTTTTTAAAAGTTCAAAAGGTCCACCTTCCCCAAATTTTTCCGGAACCAAAACGTCGCCCGTGGTTCTTGGATAACCGTCAATTATATCAATGTCGGTTCCCCAATGGTGCCTACTGGTACCGGGTATGGTGGAGTATTCTATAATCTTTTCAATAGCACCCAATTTGGTCATCCCTTTTTCTTCAGTGAATTGAAGATATTTTCGTTCCCAAATAGCCTCCTGACGATAAAAATTTCGATAGCTCGATACAATTTTCAGATCCATACCCTCACTATAGGCCGCTTTTTTCATTTCCAAAAATGCATCATGGGCCTCCTTTCTCAGGTTAATATCTTGGCCATAGAGCTTAATTTCATCCTTGCCCATTAATTCGCCTATGGAATATTCTGTTTCTTGGAAATGGGTAAGCCCTGGTAATATTGATAAGGCCAAACCGGAATAACTACTTTTTTTGATAAAAGATCTTCTATGCATAAGGCAATAACTAATTTAATAAAACTAAATCCAATCCATGAGGTATCTCAAAAATACTGCCACTTTGTAAATAATATTGATCCATTTAATTTTAAAGTATCAAATTGAATTTATGTGAAACCATAAAGTTACTTATTTTAAACAAGATTGAGAATGGCCCTTTATAGGAATTGAGGCAATGGATCGGTCTGAAATGAATTAAATATTCAATTACCTCAGTGCAAGCCAATGAGGCATCGGATGGAAACTACTGATATCAATTCGCCGCCCGTTCCTTTCAGGCGGGCAAGCGTTGGAACATTCAAATCCCACTTAGTGGGTAAAATAACTACGGGCAGTAAGAGGTAACGGTTTATGGCTTTCTTACCTAGAAAGGATTTAGACTCTTATGAAGTCCATATCCAAGAATTTTTTTGGAAATACTTTAATTTTTCACTGCCTGGGATAGGTATAGGTATCCTTGATGTTTTATTTTTAGATCATTCAATATTATGATATAATAATATACTCCCGAAGCCAAGCCTATTTGCCCTTTTACCAACATATTTCGGTTGGATATGCCAACAAATTCATCCCTGTAATTTTCTTTGTAATATACCATCACTCCATATCTATTGAAGATTTGGAGTATGTTGTTGGGCGATTCTTCAATTCCGTCAATTACGAGAAAATCATTTGTACCGTCCCCGTTTGGCGTCAAATAATAATTGCCCAGATCTATTGTAGTTAGGGTTTCATTTAGATCTACAGCTCCACCGATGGTAATAATTTCATATTCATTTGGGATGAAGGTATTGGAAGTTATGGAGCCAAAGGAAAATTCCCCTTCTAGGGCTGAATTCCCCAGATTGACCCATTTTTGTTGATTTTTGCTCCAGCCTACTACTATTAGGTCACTAATATATTCCCCAAGAATACCAATATTGCTCCGATCATCCCAGCTTAAAGTAACTGTGCTAGGTGAGACCCCCTCTAAACGCCAAAATTCCTGGTTGCTTACTGCGGCCACATTAAAGTCCCGTGCGTCGGAAGTGAAATTTTCATTGAAACTAATTTGGTTATCTGGTGCTACAAAAAAATAGGCACATTTGGCCAGCACATTAACGCTTTCCGAAGATATGGTCAATGGCCTCATACGATCATCATCCCCTACGGGAAAGGTAAAGGTGTCTTTATTTACAATGGCCCCGTAACCATCAATTTTGGTGTTGTTTCCCTCACCCACATAAAACGAATCATCGGAAAAGTTTAGGAAGACATTGGAGCGATTCCTGGGCGTAAACACGTCACCTTGTATAAAGTTGAAATTATTCAATATCCCTACACTTGTTTCCAGATAGAGTCCGCCATTTACAGCTACCTCGGAATCATAAAAAACGGGGGTAAAGGCACCTGAAATGGTCAAGGGGTTGTTGTCGTTATAAAAACCTACCAAACCTAAATTTTCATCAAAGGTACCATCATTGATAACATCCATATGGAAACCTACCATAGCAGTCTCATGAATCTGAATGGTCCCATAATTATGCACGGCATCTTGCGCGTTTGAAAGCGACACGGCTGCAAATATGATGTAGACAATTATATGTTTGATGGTATTCACGTTTCTGATAATCTGTTGGATTTCCTTATATTCTATTTAACTTAATTAGACTTTGGAGTAATGATTCATAAACAATATTGACTTTAATCTTTATTCAATTGTTGCCAATTGGTGCCATCACTTTGTAGCCAATATATTTTGTTTTCATCCAAGTCTTTTTTCCAATTCCCTTTGTCACCAATGTAATTTATGTTAGTCTCATTCTTCTTAGCATTGTCCATTATTTTCAATACATAAACTTGTCCTAGGTTTGATGCCGTTGCGTTTGGTAAAGAAATTACATCATTACTGCCGTAAACAATTAAAGTAAAATCAGTTGACCCTAAGGTTGTACTTGTTGAGGTACTTCTGATACCACGCTTAAATGAACCACCTTGTGCGTCCTGTCCGGTAGCTCCAGTTGCTCCAGTATCTCCTTTGGCTCCGGTCGCACCAGTGTCGCCCTTATCGCCTTTGGCTCCGGTCGCACCAGTTATACCTTGAATTCCTTGTGCTCCGGTATCACCTTTAGTTCCAGTGGCACCAGTTACACCTTGTATTCCTTGTGTACCCGTATCACCTTTTGCTCCAGTGGCACCAGTTACACCTTGTATTCCTTGTGTACCCGTATCACCTTTTGCTCCAGTCGCTCCGGTATCACCTTTGTCACCTTTAACTCCATCAACTCCATTGGTACCAGCTGCTCCAGTGGCACCAGTATCACCTTTAGCTCCATCTGCTCCCGTGGCTCCTGTATCTCCTTTTGCACCTGTAGCGCCGTCTGTTCCGTTGGTTCCATTAGTACCAGCTGCCCCGATGGCACCAGTTGCTCCGGTATCTCCCTTGTCACCTTGGTCGCCTTTGGCTCCCGTAGCACCATCATTTCCATCTGTTCCGTTGGTTCCATTGGTACCTGCTGCTCCAGTGGCACCAGTTGCTCCAGTATTACCAGTGGCTCCATCATTACCATCTATTCCGTTGGTTCCATTAGTACCAGCTGCACCAGTGGCTCCTGTATTACCTGTATCACCTTTGTCACCTTTAGCTCCGGTCGCACCAGTTACACCTTGAATTCCTTGTGCACCTGTGGCACCAGTGGCTCCGTCGTTTCCATCTGTTCCGTTGGTACCATTAGTACCAGCTGCACCAGTATCTCCTTTGTCTCCTTTGGCTCCAGTCGCACCAGTTACACCTTGAATTCCTTGTGCACCCGTATCACCTTGGTCTCCCTTGGCTCCTGTAGCGCCAGTGGCACCATCATTTCCATCTATTCCGTTGGTTCCATTAGTACCAGCTGCCCCGGTGGTTCCTGTGTTACCAGTATCTCCTTTGTCACCTTTAGCTCCATCGGCTCCGGTCGCACCAGTTACACCTTGAATTCCTTGTGCACCCGTATCACCTTGGTCTCCCTTGGCTCCTGTAGCTCCTGTGGCACCATCATTTCCATCTATTCCGTTGGTACCATTAGTACCAGCTGCTCCAGTATCACCTTTAGCTCCGGTTGCACCGTCGTTTCCATCTGTTCCGTTGGTTCCAGCTGCACCAGTATCTCCTTTGTCACCTTTAGCTCCAGTGGCTCCAGTTACACCTTGAATTCCTTGTGCACCCGTATCACCTTGGTCTCCCTTGGCTCCTGTAGCTCCTGTGGCACCATCATTTCCATCTATTCCGTTGGTACCATTAGTACCAGCTGCTCCAGTATCACCTTTAGCTCCGGTTGCACCGTCGTTTCCATCTGTTCCGTTGGTTCCAGCTGCACCAGTATCTCCTTTGTCACCTTTAGCTCCAGTGGCTCCAGTTACACCTTGAATTCCTTGTGCACCCGTATCACCTTGGTCTCCCTTGGCTCCTGTAGCTCCTGTGGCACCATCATTTCCATCTATTCCGTTGGTACCATTAGTACCAGCTGCTCCAGTATCACCTTTAGCTCCGGTTGCACCGTCGTTTCCATCTGTTCCGTTGGTTCCGGCTGCACCAGTATCTCCTTTGTCACCTTTAGCTCCGGTTGCACCAGTTACACCTTGAATTCCTTGTGCACCCGTATCACCTTGGTCTCCCTTGGCTCCTGTAGCGCCGTCGTTTCCATCTATTCCGTTGGTTCCATTAGTACCAGCTGCCCCGGTGGCACCAGTTGCTCCGGTATCTCCCTTGTCACCTTGGTCGCCTTTGGCTCCCGTAGTACCATCATTTCCATCTGTTCCGTTGGTTCCATTGGTACCTGCTGCTCCAGTGGCACCAGTTGCTCCAGTATTACCAGTGGCTCCATCATTACCATCTATTCCGTTGGTTCCATTAGTACCAGCTGCACCAGTGGCTCCTGTATTACCTGTATCACCTTTGTCACCTTTAGCTCCGGTCGCACCAGTTACACCTTGAATTCCTTGTGCACCCGTATCACCTTGGTCTCCCTTAGCTCCTGTAGCGCCGTCATTTCCATCTATTCCGTTAGTTCCTGCTGCACCAGTATCTCCTTTGTCGCCCTTGTCGCCTTTGGCTCCATCAGCACCAGTGGCGCCGGTAGCTCCGTCGTTTCCATCTGTTCCGTTGGTACCAGTTGCTCCTGTAGCACCTGTTGCTCCGGTATCTCCTTTGTCACCTTTAGCTCCGTCAGCACCAGTGGCACCGTCATTTCCATCAGTTCCGTTGGTTCCAGCTGCTCCTGTAGCACCTGTATCTCCTTTGTCGCCCTTGTCGCCTTGGGCTCCGGTCGCACCAGTTGCCCCATCATTACCATCAGCTCCGTTGGTTCCGGCTGCACCAGTATCTCCTTTGTCACCTTTAGCTCCAGTGGCTCCAGTTACACCTTGAATTCCTTGTGCACCAGTATCACCTTGGTCTCCCTTGGCTCCATCAGCACCAGTGGCGCCGGTAGCTCCGTCGTTTCCATCTGTTCCGTTAGTTCCAGCTGCTCCTGTAGCACCTGTTACTCCTGTATTACCTGTATCTCCTTTGTCACCTTTAGCGCCGGTCGCACCAGTTACACCTTGAATTCCTTGTGCACCTGTATCACCTGGGTCTCCCTTGGCTCCTGTAGCGCCGGTGGCACCATCATTTCCATCTATTCCGTTGGTTCCATTAGTACCAGCTGCCCCGGTGGTTCCTGTGTTACCAGTGTCTCCTTTGTCACCTTTAGCTCCATCGGCTCCGGTCGCACCAGTTTCACCTTGAATTCCTTGTGCACCCGTATCACCTTGGTCTCCCTTGGCTCCTGTATTACCAGTATCACCTTTAGCTCCATCAGCTCCGGTTGCACCAGT
>NZ_PIOB01000022.1 GCF_002909255.1 Arenibacter hampyeongensis | reverse complement strand
AATTTGGCTATTGCTATGATAGTCGTAAAATGTGAAGGGAAATTAGATCATTTTGAAACATAAAAAAATGGTCGGAATTTCTTCCGACCATGACTGGCCAAATGGCCCCTGTTTTCCAATTTTAGTATCTCTTTTTTAGTTTTACTACTTCACCGAAACTGTTTCGAAATAGGTATTGGTACCCTCACTAACGGATACGGTATAGTCATCTTTTACAGCATTTGTAAAGTTGATCATCTTACCAATTACCAATTCCGCACCCATTTTCTGAGTAAAAACTACCCTGTTCTCACTATCGACTACATTAATAACTACCGAGTTTAATTTTTGGTTGAAGTAATTTACATAAAGTATATTTCCTCTTTTTCTAAAAAATGGTTTTGCCACTTCATCACGAGCAATAACATTTACCTCTGAATCCTCTACACTTATAGTGAACTCCACTGTTCTTGTAAGGCTTTCCATCTTTAAATAATAAAGACCTTCCTCCAAGTTTGACAAATCGAACTTTTTAGAGTAATCTTCATCTTCCCTAATATTCTCCACGAATATCTGGTGCTTTTCTGTATCGGTCAAAGTCAATACAGAAGATTCGGTTTGCTTATTTAATTTAAGAACCAATCTTTTTGCTTCTTTAACTGTTGTCAAGTACATTCCTGGATCGTTGGCCATTGCTATAGTACTACTAAGTAATAAGGCTGCCACTGCTGTTAATTTTAAAACTGCTTTCATAACATTTAGGATTTAATATTAATAAATCATTTATATGGCAAATGTAGACCAGCAATTCACCTCCCACTACTCCATAATTTTCCAGTTTCTATTCTATTTTACCATCTCTCAATATTAAATAATTGTTAAGAAGTTAATATAGGACATATTTAAGTTAATTTTGCACAGAATAGTCGTAAACAGCTGTAATATCTTTACACTATCTAATGAAATAAGAGGATATGATACCTAAACCTACATTTGAGGTAATAGAACCTGATTTCGGTCATTCTTACACCTATCAACAGTTTGATGAACATCACCCTAATAAGATTGGGGTTTGGCATTATCATCCTGAAATTGAACTCGTTTATGTGAATGGAGGATCTGGAAAGAGACAAATAGGAAGCCACGTATCTTATTATACCGATGGAGATTTAATCCTAATTGGATCCAACCTGCCCCATTGTGGCTTCACGGATGTGCTTACCGGCAATAAAAACGAAAGTGTAGTACAAATGAAACAGGATTTTTTGGGGAACGATTTTTTCAACATTCCCGAAATGAAAAAAATTCAAAGCCTTTTTCAAATTGCTAGAGGAGGTGTTGCATTCACAGGTAGTACCAAGAAAAAAATTGGTGAAAAAATAGAGGTTATGGAATATCAGAGCGATTTCCAAAGACTTCTCTCCATTCTCAATATTTTAAACGAATTGGGAAATTCCAAAGAATATCAGGTATTGAACGCACAAGGTTTTTCATTACAAACGGAGGTAAAGGACAATGACAGAATAAATATTGTCTTCAATTATGTAAAATCAAACTTTAAGGAAGAAATAACGCTTGAGGAAATTTCGGATTTAGTTAGCATGACGGTTCCTTCATTCTGTAGATATTTCAAAAAAATTACCAACAAGACCTTTATACAGTTCGTTAATGAATGTAGATTGGTACATGCGTCCAAATTATTGGCAGAAAAGCCAATCAGTATTACTGAGGTCTGTTTTGAAAGCGGATTTAACAATTTCTCCCATTTCAACAAATCGTTTAAAGCCTTCACAGGACAAAATCCTTCCGAATATAGAAATGAATTGAAAAATGTGCTGCAGTCGTGAACAAATTATATGTCAATGGAATAGACCTTCAACTCCCAGATAGTGACATAGTTTATTATCCCAACTTTTTAAATACTGCAGAAGCTGATTATTTTTTCAAGATTCTTAAGGAAACCAGTCCATGGAAACAGGATAATATTACAGTATTTGGCAAAACATACCCACAACCAAGATTAACGGCATTATTTGGGGAAAATAACAAAGCCTATTCCTATTCCAACATTAGCATGAAACCCCATATGTTTTCATCGGAATTGCTGGAATTAAAGAATAAGTTACAATTGGAAGTTGGCATACACTTTACAAGCTGCCTCCTTAACCTATACAGAAACGGTAAGGATAGTAACGGTTGGCACGCTGATGATGAAAAAGCCTTGGGAGAAAATCCCGTAATTGCATCCATAACTGTGGGGCAAGAACGCTACTTTCATCTAAAACACAAATTGAACAAGGAATTGAAGCACAAACTATTATTGGAACATGGCAGCTTGCTTTTAATGAAGGGAGAAACCCAACATTGTTGGTATCACCAAATTCCCAAAACTACCAAAGTGATCAATGAACGGATCAACATTACATTTAGAATTATTAAATAAAAAAATCGGTTACGAAAACCGATTTTTTTATGCCTTTGTTATTTCTGTTGGACACTGCCCCTAACCTACCAGGCATTTACGTTAGTCTCCTCACACCCAACTTCAATAATAATAACTCAATTATTTTGCCAAATAATATGAAAATTGGTCAAAAGCCATGATTTTTTCGATAATAAGTATAACTAAGCCATAACATAAGATAATGAAAAGATCAGCCTTCCATTCGTACCTTGGCAATCGGCTCATTTAGTAGTAATGAAATTTTAGAATAAATAAGTTATGGTGAAATCTGCTTACGAAAAAAGGTCGTTCAGAACCTTGGCCAAGCGCAAACCCCCTTTTTGAAGTTGATGTTCTACAGTTGCCCAATATTTATAACCATAGGCATACCCCAGTTTTTCACCTTCCTCTACCGAAAGGTATAGCTCGTTGGCCACATCCTGTGATTCTTCTACCCATTCATATATATTGCCCTTCTGAATGTTCTTGATTTCACTCTTGTTCAGGGTGGGTAAATTATTTGCCAATTCCGAATAGCTCATGCCATAATCATCGATCATGTTGGAGTCCCATAATCTATGCAAATTGGTACCTCTTCCGAACCATTGAAGTTGAATATCGTTCCCTCCTTTATCTTCCAGCTGGCCCACATGCATAGGTTGGTGCAGATCACCGATCAAATGAATCATCATTTTTAAATAAAACACTTTATCAGCTGCACTGCTATTTTTATCCTTAACAATTGCTATACACTTTTCAATTCCAATAACTAAATCTCCCTCCACACTTGGCTGAACCTCTGTATATTTTTTGTCTGCCGGGTAATTTACATAATGCCAGGGGCCAAACTTGGAAAAGCTTCTATCAGCCTTTATTTCATCTGCATAATTTGAAACCAAAGCCAAACTTTGACCATCCAACATTTTCTTTAGCGCTTTTTTTGCCTTCCCGGACAAATGTTGCTGTGCCACTTCTCCTATAGTCCTGTGTCCGGTCTTAGACCATTCTATATTGTTTCCGTATCCTAATTGAAGCATAAGAAAACAAAGTGCAATTATTTTTTTCATTTATAATTTTTAGTTGTTTTTACTATTGTACCTCCCGAATACAGAAGTTGTCTTTTGAGTCAAAACAATGATTGATGAAACTCTAAGTTCTTACAGCTATATATTATTTTGCACTGTTTGAAATTGGCCTCCAAAAATAACAAATTGGAATTTAAGTAATTGTTAAGAAGTGCTCCCATTAAATTTTTTAATTTGATCTTGCAGAACTTAATTATTAAAATTGATGTTCAAAAAAATAAAAAATCCATTCCTTCGGATTGGAATCCTTTCTTTATTGGTAGTAGGAGGCAGTGTTCTATTGTTGCTTCTGTCCATATATTTAGGTGCTTGGGGCAAGATACCCAATACACGGCAGCTTTCTGATTTCAAGTACCAGAGAGCTTCCGAGGTCTATTCTGCGGATAGTGTGCTTATCGGAAAATATTTTCTATTTGATAGGCAGCCCATTCAATTTGAAGCTGTCCCCAAAAACTTGATAGAAGCATTGGTGGCCATAGAAGATGAGCGGTTTTACGATCATTCGGGAATAGACTTCAAGAGTCTGCTCCGAGTAGCGTTCAAGACCATCCTGATGCAGGATCAGGCTGCTGGTGGCGGTAGTACCCTTAGTCAACAGCTTGCAAAAAATCTATATCCTAGGGAAAAATCCGGAAAGTTCAATTTGGCCATATCAAAATTAAAGGAAATGATAATTGCCTCAAGATTGGAATCCATTTATTCCAAGAACGATATTCTAATGCTCTATTTGAACACGGTCTCTTTTGGTGACAACACCTTCGGGATAGAAAGTGCTTCTTTAAAATTCTTCAACAAATCAGCAAGAGAACTTAAACTGGAAGAAAGCGCAACCCTTGTGGGCATGTTGAAGGCAACCTATGGCTATAACCCCCGTGTTTTTCCAAAGAACAGCCTTAACAGACGAAATTTGGTATTGCAGTCCATGTATTCCAATAATTTTATATCACAACAAGAGTCAGATAGTCTTAAACAGCTTCCGCTACAACTTAATTACAGGGAGTACGATTATAATCAGGGAATTGCTCCTTATTTTAGGGAGGAAGTCAGAAAACAAATGCTAGTTTGGGCCAAGGCGCAGAGAGAGAAAGGACAAGATTTTAATATTTATACTTCTGGACTTAAAATATACACAACATTGGATTCCAAAATGCAAATTTTGGCAGAAGAAGCCATGATTCAGCATATGAAGGGACTTCAGAACAATTTTGAAAAAAGTTACGGAAATCGGGCGCCATGGAAAAGTAATAAAAAACTCATCAATAAAATTATCCAGAGTTCAGAACCCTACAAAAAATGGAAAAATGCCGGGTTAAAAGAGGATCGGATAATGGATTCCATGAACTTAAAAAAAGAAATACAGCTAAGCGATTGGAACCAGAATGAAATGCGTTCTGCCAGCACAGTGGATAGCCTTCTGCATTACCTCAAATTCCTAAATACTGGCTCCCTGTCCATAGATCCCAAAACAGGTGCTGTTAAAACCTGGATAGGTGGAATTAATTTTAAACATTTTAAATACGATCACATTTCCCAAAGCAAGCGCCAAGTGGGCTCTGCATTTAAACCCATTGTTTACACCGCCGCCCTTGAAAATGGCATTGCTCCCTGCACTTACTTTTCCGCCCAGGAGGTAGCCTACGAAAATATGGAAGGTTGGTCCCCCAGCAATTCGGGCAAAAAAGATGAGGCCTACCTGAATTACTCAATGGAAGAGGCCTTGAGCAACTCTGTTAATACCGTTGCAGTAAAGGTTTTGGAAAAAACAGGCATTCCCAAGGTGATACAACAAGCCAAAAAAATGGGCATCGACACGAAATTACCATCATTGCCATCATTGGCATTGGGGACTGCCGAAATTAAAATCAATGAACTTGCAGGTGCTTATGCCAGTTATTTGAACAACGGTAAATCCGTTACCCCTTTTTTAATTGAACGAATTACCAATGAAAAAGACTCCGTACTAGAGATTTTCAAACCTATAGTAGCCGAAAAAAGGGCCTTTTCAGAAGAAAATGGCCAGATAATGATAGAGATGATGAAAGCAACTGTAAATAGTGGTACCGCCGCCCGAATACGCTCCACTTACGGAATTAAAAACGATATTGCAGGAAAAACAGGGACTACACAGAACAACAAAGATGCTTGGTTTATAGCCTTAACGCCAAGACTAATTAACATTACTTGGGTGGGATTGGACAACCATGAAATTGGATTCAACAGTACCAGTCTGGGACAGGGGGCCAATGCAGCACTACCCATTTTTGCTTTGTGGTTGCAAAAACTAAATGCCGATAAATCCTTCAATTATATAACTAGGGCCAAATTTCCTACTCCATCCTCTGCGGTATTAACTGAATTGAATTGCGACCCGGTAAAAAAGGATGGGTTTTTCAAAAGATTGTTCAAAAATCCCAAGAAAAAGAAAACCAAGGATTTTAGAACAAGTAATAATAAAACCTAAGGACTTTATATCAATTATTATGGCTAAGGCCATCGGTTTTCCATTCCCAAATAGTGATTCCAAAATTATCATTCATGCAAATCAATGCCCTATTTTATCGTGAAACTATATCTTTGAAAACGAAAAGATTTAAAAACTAAAATTCCCTATCTTATAATATGGATTTCAAAATTTTATGTTCCGATTTGGACGGTACCTTATTGACCTTTAAAGACAATGTCTCCGATTTTACGATTTCGGAAATCAAAAGAATTAAGGACCATATAAGGATTATACTGGTTTCGGCCAGAATGCCACAATCCATGACCTATATTCAAAAAAACCTGGGGATAGAAAATGAACCTATTATATGTTATAATGGGGCATTGGTACTACATGGGTCAAAAGAATTGCTCTCAACTTTTATTGATATGGAGCAAATTGTTTCCATATATAACATGGCCGACCAAGTGGGAATTCAATTAGGACTTTACTCTAAAGGCGAATGGTATGTGCAAATGGACTCCGAACGGGTACAAAAGGAAATAAAGTATACAAAAACCCTTCCCACCTACAGGGATACTGAAAAGACCATACAGGAATGGACAACCCGAAAAATTGGAGCCCACAAGATTATGCTGATGGGGAACAAAGAAAATACCGATGTTCTTTTCCCTGAACTGCAAAAGAATTTTGCAGGATCATTGAACCTTTATAGATCCAATGATACCCTGATCGAAATTGCCCCCAAGTCGGTTTCCAAATTAACTGCCATTAAACTTTTACTTCAAGAACATGAAAGTTTAAACGATGTTATTGCCTTTGGGGACAACTACAATGATATGGAGATGCTGCAAAATGTTGGACGTGGTATAGCGGTAGCCAATGCGCGGGAAGAAGTAAAACACATTGCCAGTGGTCTGGCCCTTAAAAATTCTGAGGACGGGGTGGCACACTACATAAAACAGCATATTTTAATTTGATTATATTTGGCGCAAGTGACAAGCCTTATTGAACAATAATTTTTTATGAGCGACCCGATCATTACCAACGATACCGTTGTATTTGGACTTCTTACCCTTTGTCTTGGATTTATATTTTACACCTCTTCCATAAAAACCGGCTTTTGGAGTAAATTCTACAATATAGTACCGGCTGTACTAATGTGCTATGTACTGCCGTCTATTTTGGCTAGTAGTGGTTTAATTTCGGACGAGATCTCTAACCTATATTTTATGGCCAGTAGGTATTTACTCCCTGCAGCCCTTATTTTAATGACTTTGAGTATTGACCTTAAGGCCATTGCCAATTTGGGATCAAAAGCTTTGATTATGTTTCTAACGGGTTCGGTGGGGATTATCATTGGTGGACCATTGGCCATTTTATTAATATCCATATTCTCTCCAGAAACTGTTGGAGGGAACGATTTTGACGCCATTTGGAGGGGCTTGGCCACTATTGCCGGTAGTTGGATCGGAGGGGGAGCCAACCAAGCCGCAATGCTAGAAATTTACCAGTACAATCCTGATAAGTATGGCGGAATGGTATTGGTAGATATTGTAGTTGCCAATGTTTGGATGGCCATTATTTTATTGGGCGTGGGCAAAACACAAAAAATAGACCGCTGGCTTAAAGCGGACACCTCAGCTATTGAAGAACTTAGAATAAAAGTTTCGAAGTTTACAGAAAAAATCACTAGGGTTCCTACTTTGAAAGATTATATGATGATGCTTTTCTTTGCCTTTACCGGGGTTGGAATTTCCCATCTTTTCGGGGATTACATCAGTTCATATTTGACCAGCACTTATGAAAGTGTTAGCGATAATAAAAGTTTTTTATCCTTTTTAGGCTCCAGTTTCTTTTGGATGGTGGTACTTGCAACCCTAGTAGGAATAGTGCTTTCCTTTACCAAAGCCAAAAATTATGAAGGTGCGGGCGCCAGTAAATTGGGCAGCGTATTTATTTACATCCTGGTGGCCACTATAGGTATGAAGATGGATTTGGGCAAGGTGCTTGAAAATCCTGGCTTGATTGCCATTGGTTTTGTTTGGATTACAATCCATGCCGTTTTGTTGATCATTGTAGCCAAGATGATCAAGGCACCCTATTTCTTCCTTGCCGTGGGCAGTCAGGCTAACGTGGGCGGCGCTGCGTCGGCCCCAGTGGTTGCAGCGGAATTTCACCCATCATTAACCTCGGTAGGGGTTTTATTGGCCGTTTTTGGATACGTAGTTGGTACTGGCGGTGCCATACTTTGTACAATTCTTATGGAAATTGCATCAAAAGTTTAAAATTCCATAAACTTTAGTGATATTTGCGCTTCAAAAAAAATACTATGAAGAAAATTTTAATGGTTGCGGTACTGGCAATAGTTGTTATCTCCTGTGGAGGCGTTACTGAAAATACTATGACCGTTACGGGTAATGTAAAGGGATTAAAAAAGGGAACCTTATACCTGCAACACATTGCGGACACCACCTTAGTAACTGTTGATTCCCTTCTAGTGGATGGGGATGGCAATTTTTCCTTTACCACGGAACTGGAAAGCCCAGAGTTATTCTACCTATATTTGGACAAAAAGGACAACAATAGTATTAATGACAGAATTACCTTCTTTGCCGAGCCTGGAAATATAACCATTAAAACTAACTGGAATACTTTTGACTTGAATGCAAAAATAGAGGGATCCAAAAGTAATGAGAAGCTCAAGGAATATCAAGAAGTTATGTCTAAATTCAATACCAAGAATTTGGAATATATAAGAATGAGTATGGATTCTAAAGCCCAAAATGATTCCACGGCAATGGATTCCCTTCAAAATTTAACCGATAAAAATGTAAAGCGTGGTTACCTGTATGCCATTAATTTTGCATTGAACAATGCAGATTCGTATGTAGCCCCATACATCGCCGTTAAAGAAGTGGCAGACGCCAACATTAAATATTTGGACTCCATAAACAATTCGCTCTCTCCCGAAGTGGCCAAATCCAAATACGGACAGGAATTAAAGGAACATATAGAAGTTGCCAAGAAAGAGGCAAAGCAGTAAAAAAAAAGCATCCATTAAATGGATGCTTTTTTTTTACTTTTCTAAGGTTATTGTTACCCTAATTTATTCAGTTGTTCAATTAAAGAACCTGCCTTGGTTTGCAATTCCGCTTTAACGGATTTTAAATGTGCCGGTCTATTCTCAACAGACTTCTGGTTAACTTTTGCTATTAGCTCATCAAAAGTTTCAATTGCGTTATCTATTATCGCATTGCCCTCTTTTGAATTTTGCTTATTTCCAGAAGCTTCCACTAAATACACCGCTTCAATAATATCTCCTAAAACGTAATTAATGTCTTTCTTTAAATCTTTTATACTTGCCATTGGTAATATTTTTTTTGCAAAAGTAATCATTTTCAGATAGTAACCTCCAAAAGTTTTGCGCTGGTTGTGATTATATTTATAATTTTGGACTGTGCAGCTACCAAAGTGGTCTCTCCTTTTTCTATGGATACCGAACCAAATTCATTGGAGATAGTTGCCTTACCCCCTACACACATGTAGATAGTGAACGAATCCCTTTTTTCAACATCCAATTCCAGATCCTTGGTTAGCTCCAAAATATTGGTATTGAAATATGGACATGAAACCATATTATTTACACTGTCTTTTTTATTGGAATACTTTACCTTAAAATCGGCCTTCTTGGTATAATCTATGGCGTCCAAAGCCAAATCTGTATGTAATTCCCTTAAATTGCCATTTTTATCCTTCCTATTAAAATCGAAAACACGGTAGGTAATATCAGAGGTCTGCTGTATCTCTGCCAGTAAAACGCCAGCGCCAATAGCATGCATCTTTCCCGTGTTAATAAAAAAAGTATCCCCTTCCTTTACACTTTCATAGTTCAACAAATCCAGTAGTGTATCTTCCTCTATACTTTTGGCATATTCCTCTTTGGTTACATCTTTGTTAAAACCAACAATCAACTCTGCCCCCTTATCGGCATCCATAATATACCACATCTCGGTTTTTCCAAAGGAATTATGGCGTTTTTTAGCCAAGTCATCATTTGGGTGCAATTGGATGGACAAATCCTGTTTAGCATCGATAAACTTAATGAGAATGGGGAATTCTTTACCAAATCGCTCTACAACACTATTTCCCAATAATTCCTTTGGGTATTTATTGATCAATTCCTGTAGGGAGGCACCCGATAAATCACCGTTGGCAACAACGGACACATCACCCTCAACGGCAGAAAGCTCCCAACTTTCACCTGTAATGTCATTTTCAATAGGCTTTCCCAAAACATCTTTTAATTTGGTACCGCCCCAAAGGCGCTCTTTAAGGATTGGATTGAATTTTAAAGGATATAAGTTCATTCTGTTTGGTATTATGTATTTGTATACTTTTAATAATTTGATTGTCTTGCTTAAACTGAATTTAATTAGTTTGCTCCAATGCCAGTTGGCTTTATAAAAACACAACTATCCGGAAAAAGTCACGTAATTTCTTGGTGTCTCATATAAGATGACCTCCAGTTCGTGTGAAGCTTCAATAAATGGCCTAAGCAGGTTCCAAATATAAACGGCTATATTTTCTGCTGTTGGATTTATGGTTTTAAACCATTCCACATCCACGTTAAGGTTTTTATGATCCAACTTATTTTCAATTTTATCCTTAATAAGATCCTTAAGCACCTTCATATCCATTACAAAGCCTGTCTCTGGATCAATTTCCCCAGTAACACTAACTACCAACTCATAATTATGGCCGTGAAAATTAGGGTTATTGCACAGTCCATAAACACTGTCATTTTTTTCAAAGCTCCAATCTGGCCTATACAGCCTGTGAGCGGCATTAAAGTGAGCCTTCCTACTTACCTTTACCTTCATATGGCCGTATTATATTGTGAAATATGATCGTAAAACTTATCAAAAATAATTTTAAACCATGCTGTGTATTTCTCCGGGGAGGTAACCATATCCTCTTTAACCGCAAGGGGAGTCATCCATTTCCATGAGGCAACTTCATCAGGGTTTATACTGGGTTCCCCATTATAGTGTCCTATCATCACATGATCTAATTCATGTTCGGTTAGACCATTGTCAAAGGGAGCCTTATAAATAAAGGAAAACAACTCCTTCAATTCCGCATTAAAACCCATTTCTTCATTCAATCTTCTGGTTCCTGCTTCAATATTGGATTCCCCGTCCCGTTGATGGCTACAACAAGTGTTTGTCCATAAAAGTGGGGAGTGATATTTGTGACCCGCCCTTTGCTGGATCATTGTCTCCCCTTTATCGTTCATTATAAATACAGAAAATGCCCTATGGAGCAAAGCCTTTTCATGGGCTTCCATTTTGGGCATCAGACCAATTTGAACATCAAATTCATTAACAAGAATTACCTTTTCCTCTTCCATTTGGTAAAAATAAAACCTTTCCCCAATAATAAGGGCCAAGTCCATCATAAAAATTAAATACTTTGGGATTGTTTCGTGTTATTACCCTTTACCAAAGACAACGGTGGCAAGTGAAAATTTCCCACAAGAATATTGCGAAAGTAATTAGCTTTTAAAATTTATATATAAACTGTCATAGTTATGTAGGCACACCTTATGGGCAGTTTCCCCATAAGCAAATAATCTTCGGACTAAGCTAAAGAGGTAATGGGTTAAAATAATTTTTTTTAATAACCCGTGGCAATTTTCACTGTATTGAAATTGAGGCGCCTTGATAGGAAGGGTTAGTTCTACATTTGAAATTTAATGCACTGGGGCCTTTGAAATATAGGTGTCTCTAATAAAAATTCGGATACTCTTTTAGAAAAATCTCGGGGATTTTAAATTGCCAAGTTCTTTAATAAAGTCATATCGCAAAATAATCTCAAAGGATCCGTCGTTAAATGTTGCTTGTCCCAATTCTGTGGTTTCCTTGTCATATGCCAATCCAATTAGAAAAGAATTGGAAATATTGAAGCCTACCATAGCGCTAATTGCAGCGTCCCATCTATAAGCGGCCCCAAAAATAAACTTGTCACTAAGCATAAAATTTGCCGAGGCATCAAGTTGAAGCGGCGCACCCTGTACTACTTTGGCTAAAATAGCAGGTTTAAATTTTAAATTGGTATTCAAATCAAATACATAACCTGTTATCAGATATAAATTCATCTGTTCCTTTGCGGTCGACAATGCCTCTCCATCAAAATGTGTGGTCTGCAAAAAACGAGGCACCGATAAACCAGCGTAGAATTTCTGGGTATGGTAATAGACTCCTGCTCCAATGTTCGGGGAGAATTTATTGTCTATGTCCTGCTGTAAAGTTGGGTCCGGTCCTCCGGGATTTGAATAATCCTGATTAAGCTCGGAATAGCGAATATCCAACATATGAGCACTGGCTTTTAATCCAAAGCTCAATCTACCTTCCTGGGAAGTATAAACGGTGTATGAAAAATCCCCATCAAAATAAGTTTCAGAGGTGGGACCAATTTTGTCATTAACTATTGAAATTCCCAAACCTACGCCTCTATACCCTATAGGCGAATGTAAATTTAACGTCTGTGTTGTAGGGGCACCGTCCAAACCAACCCATTGCGACCTGTGCAGTGCCGCCATACTTATATGCCCACGGGAACCCGCATAAGCTGGGTTTACACTTACGGTATTATACATATACTGGGTATATTGGGCGTCCTGTTGGGACTGTACCTTAAAGCTGACCAAGATAATTACTGCAAATAACCAAAATGATATTGGGTGCGGCTTGAGTATGTTTTTTATTAGATTTGACATCCTTTATCTGTTTATATAAATATATCCCGTAAGCGTCGTCATCTTTCCTCCAACAGATCGGGTATAGTCCAAAATATAGAAATAAGTTCCTACCGGTAATTGATTGTCTTTATTAATGGTGACCCTCCCCTCCGAAGTGCCGTCAAAATAATTGGAATCATTATTATAGGCCTTGGTGGCATATACCAAAACTCCCCATCGGTTATATATTTTGATAGTATTGTTTGGATAATTTTCAATCCCTCTAATCGTCAATACATCATGGATACCATCGTTATTAGGTGTTATTACATTAAACACTTCCACTCCAACGTCCAGTATAATCAAATCAGAATCCAAATAATCAGGAATTCCATCCTCATCAAAATCGTCATTTGCATAATTTCCATCCCCGTTTTCATCTTCATCAATGGTAAGTATTCCATCATCATCATCATCGCTGTCCCGATAATCCACTTCATCATCACCATCTGTATTTGGTAGATCATTATATGGGTCGTTCATCTCATCATTAACATCCACATCTATGGCCGTATTGCCCTCATAACCATCATCCAGACCATCATTATCCTTATCCGAACCAATATAAACTACATCCGGGATTCCGTCATGATTATGGTCATGGCCTTCAACACTGTCCGGTACGTTATCATTATCACTGTCTTCATCCAAGTAGTCTGGTAAACTATCCCCATCCGTATCTATTGGGAACAAGCCTAGATTTCCATTATTTTCATAAGCATCGTCCAGACCATTACTATTGGCATCCACTCCACTTGGAGGAACATATCCTTGGGTGGTCTGAGCTTCCACGTTATCTGGAATACCGTCGTCATCACTGTCAATATCCAGATAATCTGCTATACCATCACCATCGGAATCCGTTGGATCAGTATTGGGATCATTATCACCATCCAAATTAAGATCTTCAAAACTGTCTAAAATTCCATCATCATCACTATCTATGTCCACTATTCCATTCGGATTGACCAATATATTAACAGTTGCAGTACTACAATTGGATTGATTATCACAAATTGTGTAGGTAAAAATATCGCTACCTATATAACCACTATTAGGTGTATAGGTTACAAAATCATCTGTAAGGTCATTTGGTGTGCCATTATTGTCCACTACTACACTACCATTGGTTGGACTGGTGGTGGTTATGGTTCCCAGTACAGGGATATCATTATCGTTCGCCAAGATATCTATGTCAACAGGCATATTCTCCAGGGTAGCAACAGAATCATCAAATGCATCAACAATAGGGAGTACATCTATATTTACGGTTGCAGTACTACAATCACCCAGGGCATTACAAATTGTATAGGTAAATGTAATTGGACCATTATAGTTCGGATTTGGAACAAAGGTCACTATATCATCCGATGGATTGTTTGGCGTCCCATTATCATCAACAAGAACGTTCCCATTAAATGGATTTGTTGTAGTCAAAATACCGGTAGTCGGCAAATTGCTGTCATTGTCAAAAATGGGCACTACTACAGATGAATCTTCGTTGACAGTTACATAATCATCAACCAAAACACTGGATTGCTGTAAACAAACTACCGTAAAATTTGGCAAATCAAAGGAATTTCCTGCCTTGGTCACAGTCGCTGTATATCGCACCACACTTTGGGTAGCGATTACCGTTGGCCTCAGCTGATCGCCACCAACTGCCGGCGACCAACTAATTGCAGCGCTCGGACTTACATTATTGGAAATATCCATGGTTACCTCATTATCTGGACTTGTACAATCCGTTAAAATAAAATAACCTGTGGCATTTGACCCACAAAGGGTACCATCGTATGTTGCAAAATAAATACCTGATGAAGTAGCCTCATAAAAAAAATCAGTACCCAAAACCGTAGAGGCATCGGAAGCTTCATACCATTTGTAATTATGCTCATCGGTACTATTGGGTGCCTGCAACAAAAACTGTGCATTGGCCAAATTAGTACCAAAGAAAATGGTTACTAGGCTAACAAAAAGAAATCTATATATATGTTTTGACTTCAAACTCCTGGTATTCCTTGTTGGTTAGTTTATATTATTTTACTACAAAAACAACGTTGATCAATGAATTGTAATCTGTTGGTGTTGCTATTACATCATAAGTCATTACCCCAAATTCGTCCACACTTACATTGGCAAACACCGTATTATCAAAGTACGTAACATAGTAATACAGTTCTGTATTGGCATAGGTAGGTATTGCAGTAGGCGCTAAATTACTGGACACCATTGGAGATCCAAACTGGGCTGTATATTGCGTATGCAGATTAATTGTCCTACCCGTGCCTGTTGAAGAGGCATCCACGGCAATGGAAGGAGGATAGAAAATATTAGGTCGTGTATTTGCAACTACATATGGAGTAGCTGTACTACCATCTCCAGTAACGCTAATATCATTGCCTGCAGTTACTAAAGTTTCAGTTCCGTCCGCGGATGGCAATGTAATTGTATTTCCGCTTTCAATGGTTAGGTCATTCCCAACCAGAGTAAGTGTTTGATCATCAGAACCTAAGGATGATAATGGTACCGATCTTGCAGCACCACCATCTGTAATCGTTAGATTTCCACCACTAACAGCAAAAGCCGTATTGTACTCGTTTCCGATATTTGAATCCGCATCATTCACATTTAAAGTCACATTATTACCCCCGGTAATAGCAATATACCCAGGGGTTGCATTAGTTGATAAAGTCTGATTGTCAGTATTATCCAAGAATGAATTCAAATTCAGTGCTGGTGATGACACACCGTTAACCGTACTGGTCAATTGATTGGTACCACTTAAATTTAATACGTTGGAATTAATAATACTTACTCCTGATCCTGTAACACCATTTACGGTTGTGGTTAAAGTATTAATATTACTAATATTGCTTACAGTGGTGGTTGGTACTAAAGCACTCTTGTCTATCCATTCCACTATGCCTGCACTACTGGTAACCAATACTTTATCGTTACCACCAGAAGCAACATCTTCGGCCAAAATGGTTCCATTTACTATTTTACCCGTAGTTATTGAGTTATTGGCTAAATCAGCAGTTGCTATGGTTCCATCTAATATTTTTGCGCTTGTTACAGCATTATTGGCTATTGTTAAGGTAACATCATTCAATGTTGAATTTGCACCACCAGTTACTGTCAAATCAGTTGAAGTGATTGAACCATCACCTGTTAAACTTGATACATCAACAGATAATACTCCTGTTACTCCATTTCTTAAAATTCCTGAACCAGCTATCGAAGCATCAATCTTTAACGGTGTCACAGAATTGTTTGCTAAATCCGCAGCTACAATCGTACCATCAACTATTTTAGCACTAGTCACTGAACTATTTGCTAAATCGGCAGTGGCAATAGTAGCGTCAACTATTTTGGCACTAGTAACCGAGTTATTGGCTAAATCAGCAGTAGCAATAGTACCATCTAAAATTTCAGTAGTAGTAATACCTCCCGTTGCTACATCCAATGTATATGGACTTGCAGTTGTACCTGATCCGGAACGTATTAAAGTTGCATCTGTGGCATTGGTAACTTCGTTGCCGGTTACTTTATCCAAATCCAATGCTTCACTTGCAGAAATGGCATTGCTTAATTCTGTATCTGTAGCAAAGGTGCCATTTAAATCTATTGTCTTATCGGCCTCACCATCATTCTCCACAGATAATTCCAAGGTTGTCCCATTTAGAACAAACTTATCAATCTTCTGGTCGTCGGTGCCCAAGGAGGACAAGGGTACAGAAAGCGTCCCGTTGCCGTCCGTGATCTCAAGGTTCCCCGAGTTCACCGCAAAGGCGGTGTTCACCTCGTTGGTGATGCTGCCGTCCACTTCGGTGGCCGTGATCACGTAGGGATCCGCCGTGGTACCGCTTCCGGTCACCACATTGATGCCGGCCCCGGTCACTATCGTCTCAGAGCCATCGGCGACCAGACCCGAAAGGTCCACCGTAAGGTCGTTCCCGTTCTCGATCCCGACGGTCAATATGTTGGTCGTCGCGTTAAGCGTAAGTACGTCTATGTTCTGGTCGTCGGTGCCCAAGGAGGACAAGGGTACAGAAAGCGTCCCGTTGCCGTCCGTGATCTCAAGGTTCCCCGAGTTCACCGCAAAGGCGGTGTTCACCTCGTTGGTGATGCTGCCGTCCACTTCGGTGGCCGTGATCACGTAGGGATCCGCCGTGGTACCGCTTCCGGTCACCACATTGATGCCGGCCCCGGTCACTATCGTCTCAGAGCCATCGGCTGACGGTACAGTTACTGTATTTCCACCCGTAATGCTCAATTGATCTCCGGCTATACTTAGGGTCTGGTTGTCAGAATTTAATAATGATTTATCAACCCACTCTACGGTACCAACTGCGTCCGTAACCAAAACCTTGTCGTTACCTCCGCTTAATATGTTTTCTGTCTGAACTGCATTGTCCGCCAGTTCGGCATTAGTTATTCCATCGGCCGACACGTCCAGCGTATAAGGGCTAATTGTTGTTCCTGCTCCCGAACGCACCAAAGTGCCATCTGTTCCATTTGTTACCTCGTTTCCGATAACTCCATCATTTTCCGTAACCGTAACAGAACCTAAATCTACTAGAGTCCAATCGGTCCCATCCCATTGCATTACTTGCCCAGAGACCGTACCATCAGCTATGTTTTCCAACCTTACCGCATCATCGGCCAATTTTGAATTGGTTACCGCATCGGGGCCAAGTTTGGAATTTACTATGGAAAGGTCCTCTACCTTGAAAGGATCCGCAACCGTACCTACTCCGGTAATGGTCACCTGATCGGCCAAAACAGCGAAGCTCGACTTGTCCACCCAAACTACTGTACCAACGGCATCCGTAACCAATACCTTATCGTTTCCACCACTAAATATGTTTTCTGTCTGAACTGCATTATCGGCCAGTTTAGCATTGGTCACCGCATCGGCTCCAAGCTTGGCGGTCACAATGGACAGATCCTCCACCTTGAAGGGATCAGCTGTTGTTCCTGCTCCTGTGATCGTCACCTGATCGGCAATGGCTGCAAAGCTCGACTTGTCGATCCACTCCACGGTCCCGATGGCATCGGTAACCAATACCTTATCGTTACCTCCAGAGGAAATATCCTCCGTTAAAATGGTCCCGTTCAATATATTTTCTGTCTGAACCGCATTGTCGGCCAATTTAGCATTGGTCACAGCATCGGCTCCAAGCTTGGCGGTCACAATGGACAGATCCTCCACCTTGAAGGGATCAGCTGTTGTTCCAGCACCCGTAATCGTTACCTGGTCGGCAATGGCGGCAAAGCTCGACTTGTCGATCCACTCCACGGTACCAACTGCATCCGTAACCAATACCTTATCGTTACCTCCGCTTAATATGTTTT
>NZ_PIOB01000021.1 GCF_002909255.1 Arenibacter hampyeongensis | reverse complement strand
GCGGAGTGATCCCTGACAGCAATGTATTGGATAACGATACCCTTAACGGGGATCCTATAGTACCCACGGATGTAATACTCACTTCGACCCCAACGGAAGAACTGACGATAAACGAGGATGGCAGCGTAAGCGTGGCCCCTGGTACCGCGGATGGCACCTATACCATAGACTATACGATCTGTGAAGCGGCCAATACGGACAATTGTGATTCGGGCACGGTGACCGTTCAGGTAGGTCCGGATATGGACAATGTATTGGATGCGGTGGACGATAGCTATACCGTGGATACGGGTGTCAGCGGAGTGATCCCTGACAGCAATGTATTGGATAACGATACCCTTAACGGGGATCCTATAGTACCCACGGATGTAATACTCACTTCGACCCCAACGGACGAACTTACGATAAACGAGGATGGCAGTGTAAGTGTGGCCCCCGGTACTGCCGATGGCACCTATACCATTGACTATACGATCTGTGAAGCGGCCAATACGGACAATTGTGATTCGGGCACGGTCACCGTTCAGGTAGGTCCGGATATGGACAATGTACTGGATGCAGTGGACGATAGTTATACCACAGATACCGATAACACTGGTGTAATCACGGGTAGTAATGTGCTTGACAACGATACCCTAAACGGGGATCCTGTAGTACCTACGGATGTGGTACTTAGCTCGACTCCAACTGCCGAACTTACAATAAACGAGGATGGCAGCGTAAGCGTAGCCACCGGTACCGCCGATGGCACCTATACCATAAACTATACGATCTGCGAAGCGGCCAATACGGATAATTGTGATACGGCAACGGTCACCGTTATTGTTGAAGAAGGTGATGAAGATGAAAAGATCGAGGTCAATCAATTGGTGACCCCGAATTCTGATGGGAAAAATGACTTCCTTTTTATTAGGGGCGTAAAAAATGCTCATAACAATACCATGAAAATTTTCAATCGATGGGGAGTTTCGGTGTATGAAGGAAAGGGATATAATAACCAGAATAATGTATTTGACGGCAGGTCCAAGGCAAGATCTACCGTAACAGGGAATAACTATTTACCTGCAGGTGTTTATTATTATATTTTTCAGTATGAAAATAAACAACAGAATATTACAGATAGTGGTTATATTTATGTCAGTAAATAATATATTTTAGTGTAGATGATATATAAAAAGAGTCTCTTCGTTACCGTTTTATTGATGCTTTCCATGTTAGCTGGACTTTACGCCCAGCAAGACGCCCAATACACCCAGTATATGTATAATACTATGAGCGTAAACCCAGCGTATGCTGGTTCTAGGGGGCAATTGAGTATTGCGGCCCTATACCGCTCACAATGGGTAGGTTTGGAAGGTGCCCCTAAAACGCAGACCTTAAACTTGCATTCCCCTATAAGGAATAGCAGACTGGGTTACGGAATTTCTATTATCAATGATAATATTGGCGATGGTGTGGTTCAGGAAACACAGTTCGATGCAGTGTTATCATATACCGTTGATGTTGCCTTGGATGCCAAATTATCCTTTGGATTAAAGGTGGGAGGTAATATGTTGAGTTTGGATTTTAATGGATTGAACAATTTTGATGCGGAAAATGTTCAAGGGGATAATATTGACAATAAGTTTTCTCCCAATTTTGGGGTGGGCGTTTATTACCACACTGGTAAATTTTATGCCGGACTTTCTGCACCAAACCTAGTGGAGACCCAGTATTTTGACAATTCACAAAGAGATCCCAATTCGGTACAATTTCTTTCTGCGGAAAGGATGAATTTTTATCTAATTACGGGTTATGTATTTGACCTTAATAATAATTTCAAATTCAAACCTGCGATATTGACCAAAGTTGTGGGAGGTGCTCCCCTGCAAATAGATATGTCCGCCAGTTTCTTGTTCAATGACAAGTTTAGTTTTGGTGCTGCCTATAGATGGGATGCGGCATTAAGTGGTATGGTAGGCTTCCAATTAAGTGATCAATTTATGATTGGACTAGCTTATGATAGGGAAACCACAGAGTTGGGTGGAACTCAGTTTAATGATGGGTCTTTCGAAGTGTTTTTAAGATTTGAACTGGTGAAATCGTTCCAAAGAATGGTATCACCGCGTTTCTTTTAAAAAAAATAAAATGATAAAAAGAATTTTTTTGCTGACGGTATTATTTTCTGTCATTGGTAATGTTGTCATTGCTCAGGATAGATTGGTAAACAAGGCAGATGAAAAATATAGGGATTACTCTTTTAGTCCGGCCATAGATATCTATAAACGGGTATTGGACAAGGGATATACCTCGGCAGACCTTTTAATGAAACTTGGAAATTCTTATTATTTTAATGCTAATTACAAAGAGGCTTCCGAAATCTATAAAAGACTTTTAAACGAATACAAAGAGGGGATTGGTCCGGAATACTATTTTAGATATGCCCAAACCTTAAGGTCCCTTGGAGAGTATGATCTTTCCAAAGATGTAATGTATCAGTTTTCCCAAATGACGTCTGCAGATGTTAGGGCCAACCTTTATATGGCAGAAAGGGACTATTTGGCGGAAATAGAAGGAAATTCAGGTAGATACGAAATTGGTAAATTTGAATTTAATTCCAGATATTCGGATTTTGCTCCTACATTTTATAAACAAGGGTTAATATTTTCTTCCGATCGGGATACAGGTAATTTAGCGCGGTATAGGCATACTTGGAATTCCAAGGATTTCCTGGACTTATACAAGATAACGGTCGACAGTACGTCGGAGAATAAGGTGGTTAAATTTGGGGATGAGATCAATACCAGATTTCACGAATCCACTTCGGTCTTTACCAAAGATGGCAATACGCTTTATTTTACTAGGAATAATCTTTTTGATGGTAAAACGGTAAAGGATAAAAAAGGAGTTGTACGACTTAAAATATTTAAGGCGACCAAAGAAAACGGGGTGTGGACACAAATCGAGGAGCTTCCGTTTAACAGTGAATCTTATTCAATAGCTCATCCAACGCTAAGTCCAGATGAAAATTTGCTATATTTTGCATCCGATATGCCCGGTTCTTATGGGGAGTCGGATATTTTTAAGGTGGCCATAAATAGTGATGGTACCTATGGTACGCCGGTAAATTTGGGGAACATAATTAATACGGAAGCTCGGGAAACTTTTCCGTACGTTACCAGTGAAAATATACTTTATTTTTCATCGGATGGTCATCCAGGCCTAGGTGGTTTGGACATATTTGCTACTAAAATTTCAAACAGTCAATATATTGGGTCGGTTTTGAACGTTGGAAAACCAGTGAATAGTGCATTGGATGATTTTACATTCATTATAAACGAAGAAACCAGAAATGGATACTTTGCTTCAAACCGTGAGAATGGGGTGGGAGAGGATGATATATATAGTTTTGTAGAGACCAAGAAATTGGAATTCGATTGTATTAAACCAATTACAGGTACCGTAAGGGATAAAATATCCAACGAAGTGTTGGTAGGGGCTACTGTTAAGGTTATAGATGAAAATAATGAGGAATTGGCATCGGCAATTACGGATTCAAATGGCAACTATAGTATTACAATAGACTGTAATAAAGGTAATTTTGTCCGGGCTTCCATGCAAGGTTATGTGCCTTCTGAAGAGTATCTTAATATATCCGATAGCAAGCCATTAATCGTAGATTTTTATTTGGAAAGAGATACCGTAACAGCGGGCTATGGGGACGATTTGGCCAAATTATTGCAGCTAAGTACCATTTATTTTGATTTTGATAGATATAATGTTAGGCCGGACGCTGAAATTGAAATTCAAAAGGTAATTGCTGCTATGGAAAAGTATCCTAGTTTAAAACTCAAGGTTACTTCCCATACGGATAGTCAAGGGGTTGATGCCTATAATCTTTGGTTATCACAAAAAAGAGCTGAATCTACCGTAGCTTATATGGTTTCAAAAGGCATAGCAAACGAGAGATTGCAGGGTGAAGGCTTTGGGGAAACTAGATTGGTAAATAGATGTGTCAATGGAGTAAGATGCTCCAAAGCTGAACATCAGCTGAACAGAAGGTCAGAATTTTTGATATTGGAATAATATAATATTCGTAATGTATAAAAAATGCAGTTGCCTTGGCAACTGCATTTTTGTTTGTGATTAAATTTGCAACAATCTAAAACAAGGTTTAGACATGGTACGTTTTTTTAATTGCATCTTCTTGATGTAAAAAAATGTCCAGTAAATTGAGGGTATAGTCATTATAGTTCATTTAACAACAGTTAGTAGATGTTACACAACATATTATATTAAAAAACTTTTTTAATAGATATTTTCACCGATTAACATAGTCATTTCATTTTCAGATGACGATTTAATATAATCTTATACATTGTATTAGTAAGATTATAGAGTTAGTCGGAAGTTTTAAAAATATCAATTAGATCTGTGTTCTTAAGCCATATATTAAGACGTTTTGTTTTAATAACAATTTTATTTGTTTTTGGATTGCCTGTTATGGCACAGGTTACTGGGGACTATAGATCAAAGGCAACTGGCAATTGGAGCAGTTCCGGTACATGGCAAATATACAATGGTTCTGCTTGGGTTAATGCTACATCATATCCAGGACAAAACAGCAATGTAGGTACTGTAACCATTGGTAGTGGTAATACAGTCACTTTAAATGTTGATATAACTTCCTATACCATAGACAAGCTTATTATTGGAGATCAATCGGGAGGAAGTGACACCCTTTCTTTGCCTAATAACGGAGATTTTGACGTCAACATTATGGTGATTTCTGTACAGAGCGACGGTATTCTAACATGGGTCAAGAATGCCGATCTACATCTACCTGCTGGCGCACAGATATTCAATAATGGAGGGCAGATAACTACAGATAAAAACTGTAATGCCTCCCAAAATATTTATATTGGATCTGAAAAGTTCTCCAACTGTAATGGAAATGGAGGAGCCGATTATTCTTTTGAAGAGATTGAGGCTGCACTGCCTCCTCCCACTAGTAATGGGGATATTACTGAATGTGCGGCCAACCCAATCCAAACCCTAACCGCCTCCGCAACCCCTCCTTCTGGAGCACATGTGGTGTGGTATACTGCTACTAGTGGTGGTTCTCCAGTTTCACCAACCTTTAATACGGTGGGGAATGTTACTTATTATGGTGAAAGTGTAGACAATTCAGATTCCAATCGAAGAAGCCTTTTTAGAACTGCTGTAAAACTAACCATTCGTCCACGACCTACAATTTCGGTCACTAGTTCCCCTACCTGTGTTTTTAGGCTTTTTTCGCCTACAACCTATCAATTGCAAGTAACCGTTAGTACGGGAACAGTAACCAGTACGGCGGGAACTGTTACAAATACGTCTGGTAATGTATGGGACATAACCAATGTTCCTTCAGGAACCAATATTGTGGTAACTGTAACCGATGGCAATGGCTGTACTAATCAACTTCCAGTGACCGCACCAAATTGCGCCTGCCCAGTGGTAAGTGCACCTGCTAGCGGAGGTAATAAGTCTTATTGTACTGGGGATAGCGTACCCAGCATAACTGCATCGGTAGGTTTTGGCCAGACAGTGGACTGGTACAATTCCGCCAGTGGAGGAACATTATTATTGCTGGGTAATACAACATACACCCCTGCCGGGCCAGGTACTTTTTATGCTGAGGCACGGAATACAACAACCAATTGCCTTAGCGGGGCTAGAACGGCGATAATCGTTACTCAAAATACCCCTTCGACAGCCGCTATAGGGCCCGATCAATCCATTTTTACGGGAGGTGATGCCATTTTTACAGTAACTACTACTACTTCAGATACTTATCAATGGCAAGTAAGTACAGACGGGGGAACAGTATTCAACAACATATTAAACGGCGCGGAGTACGCCGGTACTCAGTCTACGGCCTTAACCGTCAAGACGGCGGGAGCAAATAAAAATGGATTTAGGTATCGTGTTTTGGCTTCAAAATCCGGGTCTACTTGCCCACCTACAATTTCATCTTCTGCATTGTTGACGGTGAAGGTGAAAACTGTTATTACTAATAGGAAAGTAACCTATAGGGTTGATATGTAATCGTATTCCTAAAACTTTTATTCAAAACAATTGCTATTATCATTACATTTCTAAATTGAATATCGCAAAACCTTGATTATAGGGAAGATATAGTCCAAATGCCTTGAAAGATTAGTCAATTTTCAAATATCCTTTTAGCGGTAACAGCAGAAAATGCAGTATTCACTTTAGTTTAAGTTCTTTACACAACATAATTTAGGTATCCGGCATCTTCCGGTATATTTTTAAGCCAGATTTTACTTGTTTTACTAAAGTTGAAAAACTTGAAACATTAAAAAGTAATAGAAAAAGGCAATATTATCAAAGTTACAAACAAATATAGAGTCGGTTCAAAAAAATTTGGGTGTAGGCTTTCCCGCGTCAATGCCGTGGTTTTTATCCAAAAAATATTTGAAAGGGATTTGGTTAAGCCCTTTGGACCCTTCAAGTGGATAGTCCCATCATTACATTTTAAAAGAATTTTTACCATCTGTTTAGTATCGTTTCTTTTTTTGACGGTATCCAATAGTTTTGGACAAATAACAGTGACTTCCCAGGTATCAAATAATAATGATGATGCCGAAGAACGCGTATCCAATGGGGATATGGATAGAGGAAGTTCTGATTTGGAATTGACAAGCGATGGAAATACCAATCAACTGGTAGGTATACGATTCCAAAATATCAATGTTCCCCAAGGCGTTACTATAATTAGTGCAAATATTCAGTTTACTACTGATGAAACAGATTCTGAAGCAACATCCCTTGTTATCAGGGGACAAGATGCCAATAATCCGGGGAATTTTGGGAATGGGGACTACAATATATCCAACAGACCACTGACCACCGCTTCTGTGGCATGGAACAATATACCAGCCTGGAATTCTGTAGGTCAGGCCGGACCAAATCAACAGACCCCTAATTTGAGTTCTATTGTACAGGAAATTGTTGATAGGGGTGGATGGAGTAGCGGTAATTCCATGGTCTTTGTGATTACTGGTTCTGGTCAACGTACTGCCGAATCCCGTGATGGCAGTTCTTCAGGAGCGCCAGTACTAACCATAGTTTATTCCACAGCTCCTGCAATTACCGTAGACGATATTACCGTTAACGAAGGGGACGGAACAGCTACCTTTACAGCTACCCATTCAGGTGCAAATGCCGCGGCAGCATTTACAGTGAATTATACAACTTCCAATGGTTCTGCCTTAGCTGGTTCGGATTATACCTCTTCATCAGGTACACTTTCCTTTAATGGTACTTCTGGTGATACAGAGTCTTTTACGGTACCCATAACGGATGACACTACCTTTGAAAACATTGAGGCCTTTACCATACAGTTTACGTCTACTTCAAATGGAACTGTAGATATTTCAGATACTGCCGAAGGGACAATTGTAGATGACGATGCCATAATAATGACCAATGGAACAACAGTAAATACTTGTAGTGATACCTTTTTGGACCCGGGAGGTGTAGGTAATTATAATAGCAACCAAAATATAGTGTACACCATTTGTCCTGACACCGCCAATAATTACATTAGTCTGGATTTTATTGGTTTCGATGTGCCCAGCGGAGATGTATTATATATATATGACGGAACTACTACTGGTGGGACGTTAATAGGGCAATACGATAACAATAATATTCCGGATCTTATAGAATCTACACATAGTTCTGGTTGTTTAACCTTTAGGTTTACCTCTAATGGATGGAATAACGGAGAAGGTTGGCAAGCTTCAGTAAATTGTTATCCAGAAGGACCTAAAATAGTCATAAACGACATTTCTTTTGATGAGGATGTTGGGAATGCAGTTTTTACGGTAACACAAACACGGGCACGACATGGGTATAGTTGGTTATTTGGGTTTATACATGTGCCTTTTACTGTTAATTTTGAAACGGTTGATGGCAGCGCCTTAGCTGGCAGTGATTATACGGCCACCTCTGGGACATTGACCTTTAACGGTCAGTTAGGAAATGTCCAGACCATTTCGGTTCCTATTGCCAACGATGGGATTCCGGAGAATGCAGAAGATTTTACGATTCGATTTACAGGGGCTACAGCCTCGTATGGTACTATAAATTACTCGGATACAGGAACTGGAACTATCAATACCCAGATTTTGGCCAATGATCCATTGACCCTTTTTCAGGAGTTTGATGGTTATTTTGACTATTCCGCCACAGGGGGTACATTGAGAACTCAGAATAACGGGGGAAATGCCTGTGCCATAACAACCTCTTCTTCCAATACCCTGGTTTCACCTATTCCGGCCACGGCCACTGTGGAAAGGGCCTACCTGTATTGGGCACATTCCAGCGGTGTTCGTGATCAGGATGTTACCTTCGAGGGTCAGAATGTTTCAGCCAATTATTTGTACCAGACCACACTTTCAAGTAATAGAAATTTTTATGGTTATGTAAGTGATGTTACGGATATAGTAAAAGGGGTCGCGAACCCCTCTACAAACGTTTTTGATTTTTCCGATTTAACGATAGACAATTCAAATACATATTGTTCCTCAGCTACCGTACTGGGCGGGTGGACTCTTTTTGTATTCTATGAAGATCCCTCATTGCCCGCAGTAAACATTAACTTGTACCAAGGCTTTGATGGCCTAAGCAATTCGGGAACTTCCTTTACCTTGGATTCATTCTTTGCCATTGCCGGTTCTGGCGCCAAAGCCTCGTTTTTATCATGGGAGGGAGATTCAACATTGGATGGCAATAGCTCCGGTTCCAGTAACCCGGAAGAACTTTCCATAACCAACCAATCTGGTACAACTTATGTGCTTACAGGGGATGGAGGCCAAACAGGGAACAATGCCTATAATTCCACGATATATGACAATACAGTTGGGCCCGTGTATAATACTTCAACTTCTTACGGTGTGGATTTGGATACCTATGACATATCAACATATATACAACCTTCGGATACTCAGGTTACGGCCAATGTAGATGTAGGTCAGGATTTTGTAATTTCAGCCGCAGTAGTTATTAAGGTTCCCTCCAATTTAATTGCTGGTAGGGTTTTTGAAGATGTGAATTATCCCGGAGGTCCTGGTAGAGACCGAATTTCTTCAGGGGGATTGGGAGTTTCAGGAACCATTGTGGAGCTTTTTGATGCTTCAGGCAACTTTGTACAAAGAAAAACCACCGACATTAATGGGTACTATTCCTTCGGAGGGATGGCCGACGGCGATTATCGTATAAAGGCAGTCAATTCAACCGTGAGGTCGAACAGGGGTGGACTCAATTGCTCTACCTGTTATCCTGTACAGACTTTTAGGAAGTATCGTGGACCCACTTCCCTAATTGATGTGACAGACGAAATAGGGGGTGTTAATCCGGCAGCGCTTCAGGATGTGGCACTAGGTGTTATAAATAATGCCCAGAGTGTATCAACCGTTTCCGTTTCTGGTGACGGAGTGGTAGGTATAGATTTTGGCTTCAACTTTAATACTATTGTCAATACCAACGAATCTGGACAAGGTTCCCTTGAACAATTCATAGTTAATTCCAATAATTTAAATGAAACAGGTTTGGATATAGAGCCTAATTCATTATTTGACCCGGCAGCTGGGGAAGACACCTCAATATTTATGATACCTCCAACCTCAGATGCATTGGGAAGAACTGCAGATACTAATTTCGCTAGCGGATATTTCGATATTTTCGTTACGGATGCAAACCAGCTCTCTACCATAACTGGAACCAACACTATTATTGACGGTAGGACTCAAACAGCTTATTCGGGAGAAACCAATTCGGGTACCATAGGAGATGGTGGCACTACTGTAGGTATTGCAGCTTCAGTACTTCCCGATTATAACTTACCTGAAATTCAGGTTCGTGGAGATACCAAGGAACTTTTTAGGTTGGAAGGAAATAGTGCTACCCTCCGCAATTTGGCTGTATACACAGATGATAAGTCGGCAATTCAGGTAAATTCCGGAACTGCTTTTCTTTATGAGAATGTGCTCGGGGTCAATGCCTTGGGAGCAGAGTCTGGAAATTTGGAATATGCTGTGGAAATTCTGGACGGTGCAACAACTATTGCCAGAAATTATTTCAGTGGTTCGGATGTGGCTGCAGTTCATTTGGATGGGGGAACTGCTACGGTTATGGAATACAACCATTTTTATAGTAATGGGGCAAACGATACCTGTTCCGATAATATTTTGATTGAGAGTGGTAGTGGGATTACCATTCGTTATAATCTGATCAACGAGGCTGCAGGAATAGGGATTGAAGGAGATGATTATGCTGCTGGATTGATGATAACCGAAAATACCATCACAAATAACGGTGTAAATAATACCGCCTGCGGTGGGGGAATATTCGATGATTCTGGTATTCGTTTAAAGGCAGCAGATGCTACCGTTTATAGGAATGTAATTCACGGCAATCAAGGTGAAGGAATCGTGGTGGCCGAAAATGTTTCTGGAATACTGATTTCCCAGAATGCTATATATAACAATGGGCAGAGAGCTCCGTCTTTAGGGATAGATTTGGATAAATCCAAAAACAATGGGGATGGGGTTACCCTTAACGACAATGGGGATGGTGATAATGGCCCAAATGAAGTGTTAAATTTCCCAATTATTGAAGCTGCCTTTGCTACTGGAACCAGTTTGGTTGTCGAAGGCTGGTCCAGACCTGGTGCAATCATAGAATTGTTTTTGACGGATATAAATGAGGGAAGTGCTAGCGCTGGGGACAACCAATTGGGTATGTCCACAGATTATGGCGAGGGCCAATCCTATTTGGCTACTCTGGTAGAAGGTAGTGGGGCCGATTCGGCAACGGGTACCTCCGCGTACACTGATTTAGATGGAAATACAGACAATACGAATAGGTTTAAATTTACTGTGCCACTTCCAGTGGGAGTGGTAAAGGGCAATTTTATTACATCTACCGCAACCTTGGCAAATTCTACTTCAGAGTTTTCGCCACAAAGTATTATTAAAGGATATACCGTAATTACAAATAGGAGAATAACCTATAGGGTTAAAAAGAATTGATTTTTTAGTCTTTTCTTATAATTTTTCACAATGGTTCATTTTTAAAATACCTTAGATTAAGGTTTAAAGGAGTTGCTCTAATTTTTTAGATATTGTAATTTTTATATTTGACCATTATTTTGGTGAAGTACACAACATTTCCAAAATTTATAATTTTTCTTGGAATACATTTGGTACGTTGATCTCTTAGGATCGCGTCTACTTAATGATGACAAGGATTAGCCTTCAAAAAAGAATACCTATTCTTTTTATGGTGTTCTTCTGCTTTACCCAAATGTCTGGGCAGCAAACCTATTTGGATAATTTTAATACAACTTCCTATTCCAACAACAATGGGACCAACAATTTTTCTTCCAATTGGACCGAAAGCAATGATGATAATAGTGTCTCTGGTGGAAATATAAGGATAACTGGGAGCCAATTGCGTTTTAGGAGATTATCGGACGAGACCATTCAAAGGAATCTTAATTTGGCGGGCGCTGGTACGGTTACACTTACTTTTGATTATAATGGGTCCAGCAGGGGAGGGGAAACCTTATTGGTACAATTGTGGAATGGATCTTCTTGGCAAACAGTCTCAACCTTAAATAATGATGGTACAGGTTCTATTTCATATTCTCTAACTGTAAGCCAAATATCTGCATCCTCCTCCATTCGATTTATAACCGGAAGCGGGGACTGGGATAAGGATGATTACTATTATATAGATAATGTACAGTTCACTGCCACCTTTGGCCCAATTATGACCATTAACGATGTATCTGTAAATGAAAATGCAGGAACGGCTACTTTTACGGTAACCCATACGGGTTCCAGTGCTGCAGCATTTACGGTAAACTATACCACCAATAACGGAACAGCTACTGCTGGAAGTGATTATACGGCCAAGACAGGAACTTTAAGTTTTACAGGCACCCCAGGGGTTACAAGGACTATAACCATAAATATTTTAGATGATATCGCAGTAGAGGATTTGGAAATATTTACTGTTAGTTTTACAGGAAAATCACTTTCCACAGTAGATATTACAGATATAGGCACTGGAACCATATTGGATAATGATGCCTTAATTATTACCAATGGGGCTACGACCAATACCTGTAATGCCGTTTTTTTTGATTCGGGAAGTGTTGGTGGCAGTTATGGAAATAATGAAAATAGGGTCCATACTATTTGCCCTGACATTGCCAATAATTATATTAGTGTGGATTTTACCAGTTTTGATGTCGCTGTAGGTGATATTCTTTATGTTTATGCGGGCACTACGGCAACAGGAACGCCTATAGGTGTATATGATAACAACAATATTCCTAGCTCAATCGATTCCCCTTATGGTGCTGGTGGCTGTTTAACTTTTAGGTTTACCTCTAATAGTAGCGGGACAGGAACAGGATGGCAGGCTGGAGTAAGATGTATGGTTGAAGGCCCTAAAATAGTAATAAACGATATTTCTTTTGATGAAACGGTAGGTAATGCCGTTTTTACGGTCACACAGACACGTGTACGCCACGGATATACATTTCTGTTCAGCTTCATTCATGTGCCTTTTACTGTTAATTTTGAAACGGTAAACGGTTCAGCTTTGGCGGGTAGCGATTATACGGCAACTTCGGGGACTTTGACCTTAAATGGCCAGTTGGGCAATGTACAGACTATCTCAGTGCCCATAGCCAATGACGGTATACCAGAGAATGCCGAAGAGTTTACGATCAGGTTTACTGGGGCAACGGCGGCATATGGGACTGTCAATTTTTCGGACACGGGAACCGGGACCATCAATACCCAGATTTTGGCCAATGACCCTTTAACCCTTTTTCAAGAGTTTGATGGCTACTATGATTATTCTTCTACAGGTGGTACCCTGCGAACTCAAAGTAACAGTGGTAATGCCTGTGCTATAACCACCTCCTCCTCCAATACCTTAATTTCCCCTATTCCGGCTACGGCTACTGTGGAAAGGGCTTATTTATATTGGGCGCATTCAAATAGTGTTCGCGATCAAAATGTAACTTTTGAAGGCCAAAACGTTTCCGCGAATTATTTGTATCAGACCACGCTTACCAATAGAAACTTCTATGGCTATGTAAGCGATGTAACAAATATTGTTAAAGGCATTCCCAATCCATCAACCAATACCTATGATTTTAGTGACCTGAATATAGATAATACTGGGAATTACTGTTCCACCGCAACCGTTCTCGGGGGTTGGACCTTGATCGTATTTTATGAAGATGCCTCATTGCCCGCAGTTAACATTAACTTATATCAAGGTTTTGACGGTCTAAGTAATGCCGGTACCTCATTTACTTTGGATTCCTTCTATGCCATAGCTGGATCCGGAGCAAAAGCGACCTTTTTATCATGGGAAGGAGACCCCAACTTGGACGGTTCCAGTTCTGGTTCTACCAACCCAGAGCGACTTTCAGTAACCAATCAATCAGGAACTACTTATATTCTTTCCGGGGACGGTGGTCAAACGGGAAACAATGCTTACAATTCCACTATTTATGATAATACGGTATTACCTATTTACAATACTTCCAGTTCCCATGGTGTAGATTTGGATACCTATGACATTTCAACTTATATTCTGCCATCGGACAGCCAGGTTACTGCAAATGTCAATGTGGGGCAGGATTTTGTGATTTCCGCAGCTGTTGTGCTCAAGGTACCCTCCAATCTAATAGCAGGAACAGTGTTTGAGGACATGAATTATCCTGGAGGGCCAGGTAGGAATAGATTAGTTTCTGGTGGAATAGGGGTATCAGGTGCTGTTGTAGAACTTTTCAATTCCTCAGGAACCTTTATTCAAAGAAAAAACACGGACATTAATGGGTACTATTCCTTTGGGGGCATGTCGGATGGGGCGTATCGTATAAAAGCAGTCAATTCGTCAGTTAAATCCAACAGGGGTGGGCTCAATTGCTCCACCTGTTATCCGGTACAAACGTTTAGGAAGTATCGCGGTCCATCTTCATTGATAGAGGTAACGGACGAAGTAGGCGGTAACAATCCCAGCGCACAGCAAGATGTAGCATTGGGAGTAATAAATAATGCACAGAGTGTGTCAACGGTCTCCGTGGCAGGTGACGGGGTGGTAGGCATAGATTTTGGCTTTAACTTTAATACCATTGTAAATACCAACGACATTGGACAGGGTTCCTTGGAACAATTTATTGTCAATTCCAATAACTTAAATGAAATAGCTTTGGATATCGAGGCAAACTCTATTTTTGATCCAGCAGCTGGGGACGACACCTCTATATTTATGATTCCCCCAACCTCAGATCCATTGGGTAGAACGGCCGATGCTAATTTTATTGGTGGCTATTTTAATATAGCAATATCCGACGTAAATACGCTGTCCGCAATAACAGGAAGCCGAACAAATATAGATGGACGCACACAAACCGCATATTCCGGAAATACCAACATTGGAACAATTGGATCCGGAGGTGCTACAGTAGGTACCAATGTCGTGGTACTTCCTAATTATGACCTACCTGAGATTCAGATTCAACGCAATGCGGGAGATGTATTTCGATTGCAGGGCGGTAGTGATTTAATCCGAAATGTGGCCGTTTTTGCAAATTCAAATGTAGGGATAAGAGTTGAAAGTGGTTCTGCAACTTTAATGGCCAATTTGTTGGGTGTTAATGCTGTAGGAACTGCTTCTGGCAACATAACTACCGGAGTTGGAATTAACGGGGGTACCGCACAAATTGATGGAAATTATATAAGTAGAAATACCGACGCGGGTATCTTGATTAATGGAGGAACATCTACGGTGATACAGAATAATCATATTACCGATAATGGTAATGCCGCATGTTCCGACAATATAAAGATTCAAAGTGGATCAGGTATTATCATAAGAAGGAATTTAATAGATAGAGCCTCTTCCATAGGGATAGATGGTCAGGGCTTTGCTGGTTCCATAACAATTTCAGATAATACCATTAGAAATTCAGGTTTAAACGGCGGAAATTGTAGTGGGCGCATTGAAAATGTCGGTATCAAGCTCAATGGAAATAATTCTTCTATTTCCAATAATATTATTAATAATAATGGGGGTGCAGGCCTTGTTTTATCAGGAGGTAACACTACGGGAAACTTAGTGTCACGCAATTCGTTCTATGCCAATGGTACGGCAAGTCCGGCTTTAGGTATAGATGTTGATCTTACCAATGCTATGGGTGATGGTGTAACATTGAATGATAACGGAGATTCGGATAATGGCCCCAACGAGCTTATTAATTTTCCGATTTTATTTGGGGCTTACGCTTCAGGTTCCAATTTAACAATCGAAGGTTGGTCACGCCCAGGGGCGACAATAGAACTGTTTTTAACGGATATCAGTCAGGGAAGCGCAATGGCTGGTGCCAATAAAATGGGCAAAACCACTGACTATGGAGAGGGGCAAACCTATTTGGCCACTTTTATTGAAGGAAGTGGTTCTGATACAGACTCTGGAACTTTGCCCTATACAGATTTGGATGGAAATACGGATAATACGAATAGGTTTAAATTTTCTATTCCAATGCCTCCAGGAGTAATTATTGGAAATTTTATAACATCAACAGCAACGATAGCGAATTCCACCTCGGAGTTTTCCCCACAAAGTGTTATCAGGACTTATTCCTTGATTACCAACAGGAGAATTACATACAGGGTTAATAATAATTAATTTTGCTGGCATAAAGGAAGCTAAGTCATTGATTTGTAGAATTTTAATTTATCCAGCATCTATGAATGTGGGTGGTTAAAACTATTATACTTCATGCTTTAGGGGCTTTACATTGTTATTTTCCCCTTACACAACATTTATTTTCCTCATTCTTTCACTATGGTAGTTTTGTAGTCTAGTAAGAACTTTCTATTTACGCTATTAAACTTTTTGAATGTGGAATTCAAGCTTACATAAAATATTTTTTTGTTTGTTAATGGTCTTTGTTGGCATTGCTACTGCCCAGACAACTATTACATCACAGGTGGCTCAAGGCAATGATGATGCCGAAGAGCGGGTTTCCAATGGAAATATGGATCTTGGTAGTTCCGATTTGGAATTGACCAGTGACGGGGGAACAAACCAATATGTGGGTATTCGATTTCAAAATATAAACATTCCCCAGGGAACCACTATTTTGAGTGCTAGTATTCAATTTACAACGGATGAGACTGACACAGGTAGCACTTCGGTTACCATTAGAGGTGATGATTCTGACAACGCCAACGTTTTTTCCAGTTCAAATTATAATATTTCCAGTAGAACATTGACATCGGCATCCGTTGCTTGGAATAATATTCCTTCTTGGAATACCGTAGGACAATCCGGGGCTAACCAACAAACACCGGATATAACGACCATTGTACAAGAAATTGTAAATAGAGGTGGATGGAGCAATGGCAATTCCATGGCTTTTGTAATTAATGGTTCAGGCGAACGTACTGCAGAAGCCTATAACGGGGATTCGGCAAAATCACCCGTGTTGACAATTGTGGCCGATTTTACGCCTCCTCCTTTAACGTCATTACCTGCTATAATACCAAACCTAAACAGGGGACTCCCGTATATTTACTACATGGCGGATAATAGATCGGAATTGTATTCCGTAGCACCAGATCCAACTGCTTCGCCCTTGCCTTCTCCCAATGTAACCAATATTACGTATGGGGGCTCGCCAATTATCTTTTCAGGGGAAGGAGGAGGCTATAGGTCTACGGATAGACAGGTATATGTTTTCGAGGGAGATGAACCCACACCAAGTTCCGATATGTATTCCATTGATCCAACAACAGGCGTTGCCACCTTGGTGAAAACGAGTATAGTTCCGGGGCATGTGGAGGGGGCCGAATTCTATATCAATAACGATACGGGACAGGAAATTTTAGTCATAGTTTACAATAATGGTACAAGTGGTGGGGCCGATCGCATAATGGCAATTAACCCTAATGCTGACGGTTCGCAACCAGCTTGGTCTTCTTATGCCGGATTTCCAGTGGTACTGTCGGGGGCCAGATCTAATGCAGATGGTATTTCATGGAATCCGGATACAGCCGAGTTTTACATTCAGAACGACAATAATGTTGATTATTATACGGTAGACATAAATACAGGAGTTACATCTTTGGCATTTACTACATCCGCTGCCATTGATGGCGAAGGAATTACCTATGCCAGTGACGGAACAAATTATATAGAAGATGAAGATAATGTAGGCTTAGGAAGGACCATTTTCATTGTAAATACAACAACGGGCGATTTAACTCCCCTGCCCAATTGGGTAGTACAGGTGATGTTGAATCGATTATGGGAAACCTGGGGACGCGAAATGACGCGGGGGATGCACCTTCGTCCTACGGTTATGCTGCACATATTCTACCGGTTCTGACCTCAACACCAATTACCATTTATATGGGGTCTGTATATCCAGATAGTGAAGATCCCTTTGTGAATTTCAGTACTGGTTCCAGTGATGACAATACAGGAGATGATGAAGACGGTGTTACTAGCGGTGGTGTAGATTTGGATGGCCAGTTATTGACTTTGGGACAGACAAAAACAATCGATATAAACACGAATGGCTCTGGAGTTTTAAATGCTTGGATCGATTTTAATAGGGATGGCGATTTTGATGATGCGGGGGAGAAGATTGCATCTGATATAGCCCCTTCCGGAGGAAATATAACGCTTAACGTTCTCGTACCACTTTCTTCAAATGTTGGAACATCCTATGCCCGTTTTAGATTTTCGTCCGAAACAGGGTTGCCCCCAGGTAATTCGGAGGCGGCTGATGGCGAAGTGGAGGATTACCAGCTTATAATTTACGACCCTACGGTTTGTCCGCCAGGAAGTACTATAGTTGAAGATACTAGTATCACACATGTGTTTGCTTCGGGTGTGATTGTAGATGATAGTGTAAACAATCAAAACAATGCGTTAGGCAATGACGATGGTACCAATGCAAGGTTTAATGATGAGGATGATGAATTGGTATTGGAAATGGGAGAGTCCATAAATAGTGGGGATTCGGTTACAGTAAATGGAGAGAACGGTGATGATTTTGATATTTGGATATCTTCCAGTGCTACTGGGCCATGGACACGTGTAGGCAACAATGCCCAGCTTGATTTCACCTTCATTTCTCCTATAGACTGGCTCTACATTCGATTTAAAAGTAGTGATGATGATTCAGATGATAACCTTAGCTATGTGGATGCAAGCAAAACCATAGTGACCAATAGTTGTGAGCTCGATAATGATGGTGATGGAGTTCCTGATTACATAGATTTAGATGATGACAACGATGGTATACCTGATACCGAGGAATGTTTCATAACAGATAGCGGCCATGACGGATCCTATCCTTCCTCTAATTTTTCATATTCCATCACTAGTGCAGACCCTGGCGATGTTACTGAAAACCATATCCTGAATTCTATAACCTTGAACGGAGATACCTTTTCCGATTTTATCGTGCCGGATTCTTATGTGCCAAATTTTAGCAATGTAACCAACACAGAGCGTGTGTATCTCATAGATCACTACGTAGATTCCAATGATTTTTATACAGATCCTAACTTTACGACAAACATACTGCCTGCGTTTCAAAGTCGTGACTTGAATTACTATCACACCCTGAACTTGAAGAATTTTACAAATGATGATTTTACACTGACCTACAATAATCCCATTACTTCAACTGGAGAGGTTTTCCTTGCCATAACAGAAAGAAATGGCAATAACCCATATTTTGTAGAGGCCTTGGATGCAGGAAACAACGTTTTGGGTAGTATTACAGTAAATGTAACGGACTATGTGGATACTGGTCACCAACTACATCCCTCGGCAACCGGAACCGCATACCTGGCATTGTTCCCCATAGATGACATCGCACCCTTGGGCAGTAAGATAAGCGCTTTAAGAATTTCATTTCCAGGAGCTACCTCTGATGGGCCCGATGGAAAAGTGTTTTTCTTTGGTAATTTTTCAGCGGCCAACTGCGATTCCGATGCTGATGGAATCCCAAATATTTTTGATCTTGATTCCGATAATGACGGTATTTATGATGCAGTTGAGGCTGGCCATAATCAATCCCATACCAATGGTGTGGTCAATAGTGGCTATGGAGCCAATGGTTTGGCCAACGTGGTTGAGACCACTCCGGAAAGCGGTGTCATAAATTATACAATTAGTAATACCGATGGCAGTGCAACACAAGATTATTTGGATTCGGATAGTGATGGAGACGGATGTAACGATGCCAATGAGGCTTACGCCAACGCAACGGCTGATGGGGATGCTAATGGGTATTATGGAACCGGAAATCCCGCAGCAATCAATGCAGATGGCACTGTTACTTCGGCAGCATATTCTGTTCCTGCAGATATAGATGTTAATGGTACGTTCGATTTTCTAGAAGCAGGTACAGCTCCATTGATAACCAATCAACCCGTTGATAATCAGGTTTGTCCAGGTTGTTCTACAACCTTTTCGGCAATAGCTTCCAACGCGGATACCTTTCAGTGGCAAATATTTGACGGTTTTAGCTGGGTAAATCTCACTGATTCAGGAATCCACGGTGGAACAGCAACGGATTTGCTAACAATCACAAATGCCACCACACTGGACGACGGAAATCAATATAGGGTAATTGTTTCAAATTCCATGTACATCTGTGCCTTCGAAACATCTAATACAGCCTTATTGGCAGTGAGGGTAAACACAGTAATTACTAATAGGAGAATAACATATAGAGTTAAAAAGAATTAGATAATATTTTCGGATCATAATTGGAGAATACATATGATTTTTCCCACAATTAAATTTCGGCAAGCGTTGCTATTATTAGGATAATCGACGAGTGAAAAAACCAAGAATAATGGTTTTAAAATATTTAAAACCTCAATTATCGATGTATATACAGTACAAATATAGGGTTACACAACATTTATTTCTTACAGCCATCCCTAAGGTTAATTTTGTATGGTGTTATAGATCTGTTTAATTAAAAAATAGGACAAACATCAAAAGTTACCATTTTAAAAGATTAGAAAACCCTACTTATGAAAAGTTTGAATAAGAACATTTTTTCAACATGGTTTAAAATACCGCAAATGGAATTGTTAGTATCACTTACCCAATATTTAGGATTTTCCAAGATTATAAATTATCCAATAAGTTTTACGGCCTTAATTAAAGATTAATTCGATTTAGAACTTATTGATGCCAACTGAACAAAGACCAACTTAAGTAAAGTATATATCATGAAGAAGGGGATTTTATTAATCATATTTCTAATTTCTGGATTTGCCATAGCGCAAACCACAGTGAATTTGGAAGACCAGTGTAATTGCGAGGTGCTTAGCGGTACGCTTGTTACTGCGCCTGGGACATCAAATCCAACTGGAGCTGATGTTGGAGATATATATGTAAACACTAATACAGGAACTATCTATTTTTGGGATGGAGATTCTTGGGAGTTAACATCAACTGATAGTCAACAACTTCAGGTTTTTAGCTTTAATCCGGTTAGCAATCAGTTGACGCTTACCCTTGAGAATGGAGGGACCTTTAATGCAGATTTAAGTAGCCTTGCCGGCGATGGTAATATTACTTCTTCTACAATAGATGTAGGTGGAGATATCAATTCTTTGTTGGGAGATGTTACTTTGGAGATCGGCGATGATGCGGTGACCAATGCCAAATTGGCGGATGACGCAGTTCAGACAGAAAACATATTAAGCGGAGGTAACGACAAGGTATTGGTTACGGATGCCGTTGGCACAGTTGCCTGGGTGGACAGGACCAGCTTTGCTGCCATTGCCGATCAAATAACGATTACAGGAGTGGGCACAGTTGCCGACCCTTTTAAGGTTGAAGACCTTTCGATTGTGACGGCAAAACTGGCCGATGGAGCGGTGACTACAGTAAAATTAGGTGATGATGCGGTGACCAATGCTAAATTGGCGGACAATGCAGTTCAGACAGAAAACATATTGAACGGAACCATTCTAACAGAGGATATCTCTTCAGGTGGTAACGATAAGGTATTGGTTACGGATGCCGTTGGTACAGTGGCATGGGTCGACAGGACCAGCTTTGCTGCCATTGCCGATCAAATAACGATTACAGGAGTGGGCACAGTTGCCGACCCTTTTAAGGTTGAAGACCTATCCATAGTAACGGCAAAATTGGCCGATGGGGCAGTTACCACGATAAAACTGGGCGATGATGCAGTGACCAATGCTAAATTGGCGGATGACGCAGTTCAGACAGAAAACATATTAAGCGGAGGTAACGACAAGGTATTGGTTACGGATGCCGTTGGCACAGTGGCATGGGTTGACAAGACCAGCTTTGATGCCATTGCCGATCAAATAACGATTACAGGAGTGGGCACAGTTGCCGACCCTTTTAAGGTAGAGGACCTATCCATAGTAACGGCAAAACTTGCCGATGGCGCGGTGACCACGATAAAACTGGGCGATGATGCGGTGACCAATGCTAAATTGGCCGATGATGCGGTTCAGACAGAAAACATATTAAGCGGAGGTAACGACAAGGTATTGGTTACGGATGCCGTTGGCACAGTTGCCTGGGTCGACAGGACCAGCTTTGCTGCCATTGCCGATCAAATAACGATTACAGGAGTGGGCACAGTTGCCGATCCTTTTAAGGTAGAGGACCTATCCATAGTAACGGCAAAATTGGCCGATGGGGCAGTGACCACGGTAAAACTGGGCGATGATGCGGTGACCAACGCCAAGTTGGCGGATGACGCAGTTCAGACAGAAAACATATTGAACGGTACCATTCTTACAGAGGATATCTCTTCAGGTGGTAACGATAAGGTATTGGTTACGGATGCCGTTGGTACAGTGGCATGGGTTGACAAGACCAGCTTTGATGCCATTGCCGATCAAATAACGATTACAGGAGTGGGCACAGTTGCCGACCCTTTTAAGGTAGAGGACCTATCCATAGTAACGGCAAAACTGGCCGATGGCGCAGTGACCACGATAAAACTGGGCGATGATGCAGTGACCAATGCTAAATTGGCGGATGACGCAGTTCAGACAGAAAACATATTGAGCGGAGGTAATGATAAGG
>NZ_PIOB01000020.1 GCF_002909255.1 Arenibacter hampyeongensis | reverse complement strand
AATTTGGCTATTGCTATGATAGTCGTAAAATGTGAAGGGAAATTAGATCATTTTGAAACATAAAAAAATGGTCGGAATTTCTTCCGACCATGACTGGCTTAAAAGGCCCAAACTTTTAAGTATTTAAAAAAGTTTAATTGAGTTTATTGATTAACAACAGAAATCTTTTACATTTGTTTCCTTAACAAATTGAGATAATGAATATACCTTCAGATTTAAAGTACACAAAAGACCATGAATGGGTCAGAATAGAGGGCGATACAGCTATAGTGGGCATTACCGATTTTGCCCAAGGTGAACTTGGTGATATTGTTTATGTAGAAGTAGAGACCTTGGATGAAACATTGGATAAAGATGAGGTTTTTGGTACTGTTGAAGCAGTAAAAACCGTTTCAGATCTTTTTCTTCCTTTAAGTGGGGAAATAGTGGCTTTTAATGAGGCACTTGAGGATGAGCCAGAAAAAGTGAATACGGATCCGTATGGCGACGGTTGGATTATTAAAATTAAATTAAGTGATTCGTCCGAAATAAAGAGTTTGCTTAGTGATGCCGATTACAAAGAGCTAGTGGGTGCTTAAAAAATATTTTTTCACAATAATATTTATAGGCTGGGTGGTGTTCATTACATTGCTCAGCTTATTTTCTTTTGAGGAGGATAGCATTCCGTCCATAGCTATTCCCCATTTGGACAAACTGGTCCATTTTACTTTTTATTTTGGCTTTACCGTTTTAGGTTGTTTGTCTTTTAGGGAAATAAATCGAAAACAAATTCCTTTGGGAAAAGTATTGGCTAAAATAATTGTATATGCGATCATTTATGGTATAGTTGTTGAGGTGTTACAAGGTGTAGCTACTACTGATAGGGATCCCGATTTGCTGGATGTTTTAGCGAATAGTTCCGGGGCATTGTTTGGAAGTCTTGCCGTGAAGTATATCTTCTCAGGAAAAACTTCTTTAAAGTGGTTGAAATAGTATTTTTTTGAGTAATTTGTGAGAGTATTCCAATTTAAAGGGTACAACTTTCTGGTTATTGGTCATATGTAAGGATAGATGGCTGGTATCCAACTCGCTGAAGCAATCAGTGCCTGTAGTAACAAATGAATGGGATGTTTTGGATCCCAGTGTACTGTTGGAATTTATTTGTATTTTTTTTAACAAAAAGTTTTAAACAGATAAAATAAATATATAAATTAGCGAACATTAAAAATTAAGAATTATGGAACTTAAAAAGAATCCTAAGGCAGATTTGACAAGAAATAGCGGACTTTATTTCGTTATTGGTCTTGTTCTGGTTATGCTGTTGACGTATATAGCTTTTGAATGGAAGACCTATGACGACGATAACAATTTTGATTATACCATGAATGTGGAGGATACTTTGGATGAAGAAGTTCCCATGACAGAACAAATTAAAACTCCACCACCACCACCACCACCAGCTGCTCCCGAAATCATCGAGGTTGTTGAGGATGAGGAGGAAGTGGAAGAGACTGTAATCGAATCTACTGAAACCAGTCAAGAGGAAGAAGTTATAGAAGTTGCCGATGTTGAGGTCGAAGAGATTGAGGAGGATGTAGATGTGCCTTTTGCGGTTATCGAGGATGTTCCAATTTTCCCAGGATGTGAAAACGAGCCAAAAAGTAAGTTGAGGGATTGTTTTAACTCAATGATGCAAAAACACATTGGTAAAAACTTCCGTTACCCAGAAATTGCCCAAGAAATGGGAGTTCAAGGAAGGGTAAACGTAATGTTCGTAATCCAAAAGGACGGTAGTATCGGGAACGTAAGAATGAGAGGTCCGGACAAAAACTTGGAGGAAGAGGCAGCAAGGATTATAGGTAAATTGCCCAAGATGACTCCAGGAAAACAAAGAGGTAGAGCAGTTCGTGTGCCATTTAGTATTCCAATTACCTTTAAATTACAATAGTAGATTGGAAAACATCGCAATATTTAAAATCCTGAGCTTAAGCTCAGGATTTTTTTATGCCTGATAATTCCGGGCCAATTTTGTTAAGGAATAGGTAATAAGTACACCCTGAGGATTTAATTTTATTTGCAATTAAGGCTGCTTTGACTGTTTATTAATTAAACATGATTATTTGGTTGCAAAAAATTCCAATGAGGTGTATCTTTGCGCTCCATTTAAAGAATGTAAATGAAAACGGCGGTCAGTTCAGTAAAAAACACCTCTATTGCGGAATATTTTGCTGACTTTAAGGAAATTACCAAAGCAAGGCTTGCCGTCAGTGTAGTTTTTTCTTCCATAGCAGGGTATTTTCTGGGGGCCGTTGAAATTAACTATTTATCGGTTTTTCTTTTGGCTTTTGGTGGATATTGTATGGTCGGGGCTTCCAATGCCTACAACCAAATTATAGAAAAAGACTTGGATGCTTTAATGAGTCGCACCAAGAATAGGCCTATCCCGGCAGGAAGAATGTCAGTGGCCACGGCTATGACCATTGCCGTGCTGATGACAATTTTGGGGATAGTGGCTTTGTATTTCCTGAATCCCAAGACGGCCATGTTCGGAGCTATCTCAATTTTTTTGTACACAAGTGTCTATACCCCATTAAAAACCAAAACTCCCTTAGCTGTCTTTGTTGGTGCCTTTCCAGGCGCCATTCCATTCATGTTGGGATGGGTTGCCGCTACCGATAACTTTGGGATAGAACCTGGTACTTTGTTTATGATACAGTTTTTTTGGCAGTTTCCTCATTTTTGGGCCTTGGGTTGGATGTTGGATGAGGACTATAAAAAAGGAGGCTTTAAAATGCTTCCCACAGGTAAAAAGGATAAGGGCACCGCATTGCAGATAATTATGTATACCATATGGATGATGATTATTTCTGTGATTCCGGTATTTGGGTTTACAGGAAGACTACAATTGTCTGTTGTTGCGGCAGTAATCATCTTTTTAATGGGTATGGTCATGTTGATCTTTGCTTTTAGATTGTATGAAAAAAGGGATAACGTTTCCGCTAGGAAATTAATGTTGGCTAGTGTAAGTTATATCACCTTGATGCAGGTGGTATACGTAATCGATAAATTTATTTAATAAGGATGGACTTAACACAAGGGACAGGAAAGGAAAAGAACGATAGGGCGAAAAAGATGATGCTCTGGTTCGGAATTATCAGCTTGCTAATGGGATTTGCAGGTTGGACCAGTGCTTATATTGTTAGTAGCTCCAGGGAAGATTGGGTCAAGGATTTGGCTTTGCCATCTTCGTTTTTGATCAGTACTTTGGTTATAATTATAAGTAGTATAACTTATATCATGGCGAAGAAGGCCATTAAGCAAGACGAGGTGAAGCGTTGTACCAATTGGTTGTTGTTGACCTTGGGCTTGGGAATTGCTTTTGTGGTATTGCAATTTAATGGATTTTCCCAGATGGTGGCAAGTGGGTATTATTTTACAGGTCCTACTAGCAATATTAAAATGTCCTATGTTTTTTTAATAGCGGCAGTGCATATTGTTCACGTTGTTGCCGGGATTATTTCTCTATTGGTGGTTATTGTAAATCAATTGAGAAATAAGTATTCTTCCAAAGAAATGCTTGGCTTGGAACTAGGGGCCACATTTTGGCATTTTTTAGATATTCTTTGGGTTTATCTAATTCTATTTATGTATTTCGTCAACTAAATATGGACTATTTCTGCCCTATTTGGAAAGTAATATAGTCACTCTTATTTAGAATGGGTTTTTTTTGCCATTTTTAAAAGGCAAAAATTTTGTTTAGCCGAAAAAAATGTAAATTTGTGAAAATTTTATTAACGCTATAATTGTTTTATGGATTCTACGGTTACTACGGGTACAGAAGAAAATGTCTGGGGTGGAGGAAATCAACCTCTAGGTGCAAGTTACGGAAAGTTGATGATGTGGTTTTTTCTTGTCTCCGATGCTTTGACGTTTTCTGGCTTTCTTGCTGCATACGGTTTTTCGAGATTTAAGTTTATAGAAACTTGGCCAATTGCCGATGAAGTGTTTACCCACGTTCCGTTTTTTCATGGGAATTATCCCATGTATTACGTAGCATTCATGACCTTTATTTTGATTATGTCATCGGTGACCATGGTATTGGCGGTCGATGCAGGACATAAATTACAAAAGACAAAAGTAATTTGGTTTATGTTCCTTACCATCATTGGGGGAGCTATATTCGTAGGTTCGCAAGCTTGGGAATGGGCTACCTTTATAAAGGGTGATTATGGAGCTTTGGAAACCAAAGGGGGTAGAATATTGCAATTTGTGAGTGCTGACTCAGGAGAACGTATGGCAATTCGCGATTTTGCGGAACCGCTGCCTAGCGAAAGGGTGAATCATGAAAAGAAGAACGGAGTTTGGTATTATCAAGGTGAAACACTTCCGAGTTATTCCTTAAATGAGATAGTAGAAGGGGTGAAATCCAATTCGAATGTTTTAATACGTACCGAATTAATAAATGAAGATGGCCACAAAACTGTTTTGACAAGGGATGAAACCATGAAAAAACTAAATGATGCTGTTCTAGTAGTGGAGGGGGCCAATCTGGTGCACAATGAGTATGGCAGTAGGTTGTTTGCCGATTTCTTTTTCTTTATTACTGGTTTTCACGGTTTCCACGTTTTTTCCGGTGTTATAATCAACTGTATTATCTTTTTTAATGTCATTCTTGGTACTTATGAAAGAAGGGGGCATTATGAAATGGTAGAAAAGGTTGGGTTGTATTGGCACTTTGTAGATTTGGTATGGGTATTTGTATTTACCTTCTTCTACTTGGTATAGTTTACTGTGAATTATTATTTATACTTAAAAGAATACATTAAAAAAATTTAATTAGAAATGGCACACGAACATAAACTCGAAATATTCAGAGGTCTGTTAAAGTTTAAGTCCAATACCCAAAAAATATGGGGTGTACTAATATTCCTAACTTTGGTAACCATAGTTGAAGTAGGATTGGGGATTGCAAAGCCGGCCGCTTTGACCCATTCACATTTTTTGGGAATGAAGGTTTTGAACTGGATTTTTATCATATTAACCTTGGTAAAGGCCTATTATATTGCTTGGGATTTTATGCACCTTCGGGATGAGAAGAGCTCTTTGAGAAGAGCCATTGTTTGGACACCTATATTCTTGGTGGCCTATCTTATTTTTATCCTTCTCTTTGAGGCAGATTATATATACCACGTTTACACTGACGGTTTTGTAAAGTGGAACTTCTAACGAATAATTAACAGCTTAAAAAGACGGTATAACAACCGTCTTTTTTATTTTTGTACCTATTCGGTTTGTGCCGATTTTGCAAGGGAACCATGTTTTTTTGGTCTTAACTGTAATATAGTAAACTTATATCTTGGATGAAGAAGACAATTGTACTTGTTACCCTATTTATTTTGCCCATAGTGATATATCTTTTTTTTGCTTCGGGGATTACAAACTTCGGAAGGTTGGGAACTATGACCGAGAATGTCCCGGAATTGGAATTTGTCCCAAATAACGTTTCCTTGGAAGGTAAGATTACCGTTCTTGGATTTCTGGGGAAAGAAGTGGAAAGTAAAAAAGGCAATGCCTTTAATTTGAACCAGAAAATTTACAAGCGTTTTTATGAATTTGACGATTTTCAATTTGTCATGGTAATGCCAAAAGGTACGGAGCTGGGTGTGGAAAAATTGAAAAAGGAGTTGGAACAATTGGCGGATGTGGGCAAATGGAAGTTTGTTTTTGGAGATGAAAATGAAATTCATGGAATGTTCAACAGTCTAAAGACAAACCTAAGCTTGGACAAAGACCTAGGCACCCCCTACGTCTTTATAATAGATAAGAAAAGGGCTCTTAGAGGAAGGGACGATGATGAAGGGGAAGGAGTTAAATATGGATTTGATACCTCCTCGGTAGCGGACTTAAACAATAAGATGGAGGATGATGTTAAGATTATATTGGCCGAATATCGTATGGCCCTAAAAAAGAATAATGCCAACAGGATAAAATAATGCAAAAGAATAAATACACCTATGTTTGGGTTTCTTTGGTGATTTTGATTTTTGGAATCATCTTTATTCCGAGAATTATTGATCGGGTGAAGGACGGCAGTGTAGTGCAAAATGATAGGTTAAACCTAAGGAGTGCCAATGAGAAATTGGCATTTGTGGAAATGAACGGGAAAAAGAGGAAAGTACCCCCTTTTGCCTTTGTGGACCAAGATAGCCTCCTGATTACCAATGACGATTATAAAGGAAAGGTTTATCTGGTGGAATTCTTTTTTACAACATGCCCAACCATTTGTCCAATAATGAACGAAAACTTGGTGCAGATCCAGGATGAGTTTAAAGGTATTCAAAATTTAGGGGTTGCTTCATTTACGATAAACCCCGATTATGATACACCGGAAGTATTGAAGGAGTATGCCGAAGAATATGGGATAACCAACATGGACTGGCATTTGTTAACTGGGAACCTAAACGACATTTATACCTTGGCCAATACTGGATTTAGCATTTTTGCAGCTGAAGTTCCGGCTGCTGAAGGCGGGTTTGAACATGCAGGCCTTTTTGCTTTGGTAGATAAAAAAGGCTATATACGCTCTAGGGTGGATAACTTTGGAAACCCGATCGTTTACTACCGTGGAACCATTACCGAGGAAGAAGGTGAAAATGATCATGGGGAAAAGGAACAAATTTCAATTCTGAAAGAGGATATTAAAAAATTGTTGGAGGAATAATGGATGCAATTGCGCTAATGGAAAAAAAATTCAATAAGATTATCAACCTGGTATCCATTGTAATACCCCTGGTTGTTGCCATACTTTTTGGGGTAAAACTACCAAACGTGGAACCTTTGAGTTTTTTACCGCCGATTTATGCATCTGTTAATGGATTAACGGCCATTTTGTTAGTTATTGCGGTCATAGCCGTTAAAAATGGGAGGTTGGAGCTGCATCAAAAGCTAATGACCAGCTGTGTTTTATTGTCCCTCGCATTTCTAATTATGTATGTGGCCTATCACATGACTTCGGATTCTACTTCATTTGGAGGCGAAGGAGTTGTTAAGTATATTTATTTCTTTATTTTGATTACCCATATTTTACTTTCCATTGTAATTATACCTTTAGTATTGCGGACCTATGCAAAGGCCTATTTAAAAAATTATGAGGCACATAGGAAACTTGCGAAAATTACATTTCCACTTTGGTTATATGTCGCGGTTACCGGAGTAGTGGTCTATTTAATGATATCTCCCTATTATGTACACTAAATCATTTTCTTTTTTTGCAGGACGTGCCAATTTTAGGATACAGTACCTGGCATTGGTTTTAACTTTATCATTTTTATTGTTGCCAAATATGTCGGAGGCCCAATGTGCCATGTGCAGGGCGGTCTTGGAAAGCGAGGGGAGTGAGGCTACTGCAAAGGGCATTAACAATGGTATAGTATATTTAATGGCTGTTCCATACCTATTGGTGGCGGGTTTGTTCTTCTTTATCTATAAAAGGATGAAATCTTAGGAATTGATAAATGTCTAGTCATGGCCATCCTAGGAGTTATGGGCCTATTAGATCGGCAAATAGGCCTACTTTTCCCAGGGGTTAAATTTTTAACATAATTTTCACACCTTCGGATGTAACAATTATATTGATAGTTGGTCATATACTCGTATTTTCGGGTAAACTCACCTAATTAAACAAATCATGATAGAAATTAAAGATCTGCATAAATCCTATAAGATGGGGAGCAATTCCCTTCACGTATTAAAAGGTATTAATTTTTCTGTTGAAGAGGGTGAGCTTGTAGCCATTATGGGATCTTCCGGTTCTGGGAAGTCTACCTTGCTCAATATCTTGGGTATGTTGGACGTGCTTGATGAAGGTACCTATACCTTGGATGGGGTACCTATAAAGAACTTGAACGAAACTAAAGCCGCTCAATATAGGAATAAGTTTTTGGGCTTTGTTTTTCAATCCTTTAATTTGATCAATTACAAAAGTGCCATGGAAAATGTTGCACTTCCCCTGTACTACCAAAAAGTAGGCAGGAAAGAAAGACAGGAAAAGGCTTTAAAATATTTGGAGCAAGTAGGTTTACGGGAGTGGGCGGACCATTTGCCCAGTGAATTATCCGGAGGGCAAAAACAAAGGGTGGCTATAGCGAGGGCTATGGCGGCTGAACCCAAAGTACTATTGGCAGATGAGCCTACGGGCGCCTTGGACAGTACAACGTCTTATGAGGTCATGGATCTTATTCAAAAAATAAATGATGACGGCAATACCATACTTATTGTTACACATGAGCCGGATATAGCGGACATGTGTAAAAGGATAGTCCATTTAAAGGATGGGGTTATTGTTGAGGACAAAAAAATAACTCAAGTTAGAGCTTCCCAATATGTTTAGTAGGGATAACTGGAAGGAAATTTTTGAAACAATCCAAAAGAACAAACTCAGGACCTTCCTGTCCGGATTTACTGTGGCCTTGGGTATTCTTATTTTTGTGGTGCTATTTGGGATGGGTAATGGCCTGGTAAATACCTTCAATGAGTTTTTTGGGGATGATGCCACCAATGTACTTTATGTATTTCCTGGAAGAACCACCGTGCCGTATAAAGGCTATAAATCCAATAGGGTCATAGAGTTCGATAATAGTGATTTGAAGGACATTGCTAAAAACTTTACCATGTTCATTGATTATTCCACTCCAAGGATTTCCAGAGGGGGTTTGGTGAAATACAAGAACGAATCCAATAATTATACGACTAGAGCGGTTGCTCCTGCCCATCAATACGCTGAAAAGACGATAATGATGAAGGGCAGATTTATAAATGAAGAAGACTTAAAGAATAGATCAAAATATGTTGTCATAGGAAGGCTCGTGGAGCAAGATCTTTTCGGGAACAATAATTCCATAGGCGAATATATAGATGTAGCTGGGAGCGCTTTTATGGTTATCGGTGTTTTTCAGGATGATGGCGGGGATAATGAAGAACGTTTGATTTACATGCCATATACTACACGACAGCTCATCGAGAAAAATAATGATAAAATAGATGAAATTATAGTTGCTTTCAAGCCAGAGATAGGTTACGCAGGGGCCATGGCCTTGGATAGAAGCTTAGATCGTTTTTTTAGGGAGAAGAAGTACATCAGTCCAGATGACCAGAGTGGGGTCTTTATTAGAAATGTTGCGGACCAGTTAAAGCAAAATCAACAATTTGCCCGGGTCTTGCAGATCATAGTAGCCTTTGTTGCCTTTGGAACCATTATAGCGGGCATAATAGGTATCAGCAATATCATGGTTTTCGTAGTTAAGGAGCGCACCAAGGAATTGGGCATACGTAAGGCCTTGGGGGCAACTCCAAAGTCAGTTATCAGTTCTATCCTATTGGAATCAGTTTTTATTACTACTATTTCAGGTTTTCTGGGAATGCTTCTGGGGGTTTTTATTTTGAATTCATTGGGAGAAAAATTGAAGGACTACTTCATAACCAACCCCTATATAGATATTACAATGGCAATTAGTGCAACATTTGTATTGATACTGTTTGGCGCCATTGCAGGATATATTCCGGCAAAAAGAGCAGCAGATATAAAACCAATTGAAGCCTTAAGAGACGAATAATATGCGATTTTTATTTGATGCAAATACATGGCAGGAGATTTTTGGTTCTATTGGTAAAAATAGGACTAGGACCATTATTACCGTGATTGGTGTATTATGGGGAATATTCATTTATATCGTTCTGTCAGGTGCGGCCCAAGGGCTGAACAACGGGTTTGAAAAACAATTTCAAAATGTGGCAATGAACAGTATGTTCACCTGGGCACAAAGTACCAGTATGCCCTATAAAGGTTATAAAACAGGAAGACAGATACAACTTAAATTAAAGGATGTATCCGTATTGAAAAACAGGATTCCCGAGATTCAATATATCGCCCCTAGAAATGTAAAAGGTGTTTTTGGAGGTAGTCCGGCTCAAATTATTAGGGCTGGAAAATCGGGGAATTATGCGGTCTATGGCGATTATCCCATTTCTACGAAAATAGCGACCAAGAAAATATACGATGGAGGTAGATTTATCAATGATGAAGATATAGAAGCCGCTAGAAAAGTCTGTGTTATAGGGGAGCGTACCCAAAAGGAATTGTTTGAAAAGAGTGATAATCCTATCGGTGATTATATTAGAATAGATAATGTGTTTTTCCAGGTAGTAGGGGTGCATAAGTTTACACCTGGAGGTGGCTTTGAGAGTGATTCCGATATTTATATACCCTATACTACATTTAGAAAATTATACAATACTGGAGAGAATGTGGGTTGGTTTGCTATTGCGGCCTATGATGATGCGGATGTAATTAAGGTGGAAGAAAATGTAAAAGCGGTTCTAAAGACTATTCATAATGTGAATCCCAGAGATGATCGGGCTATTGGGTCTTTTAATCTTGGAGAAATTTTTAATAGAATTGTCGGCTTTGCGAAGGGATTGACCTTCATGTCCTTAGTGGTGGGGATTGCTACAATTTTGGCCGGAGTTATAGGTATCGGGAATATTTTATTGATATCTGTCAAGGAACGGACCAAAGAATTGGGCGTTAGGCGGGCTCTTGGGGCCACTCCAAAAGAAGTTCGGTCCCTAATTATCCTGGAATCGGTGTTTTTAACAATGATAGCTGGGGTCATGGGCATTATCTTAGGGGCGGGAGTACTAAGTTTGATCAACAAGATGACCCAAGGCATGGATTTCCCCTATGCCAATCCAACCGTACCTATACCCTATGTTTTGGGGGCCTTGGCCATTATGGTAATTCTTGGAACTTTGATAGGGTTGATACCTGCACAAAGAGCCGTAAGTATAAAACCAATAGACGCCTTAAGAGAAGAATAAACAAACCAATACAAATAAATATATAGTAAAATGAACAAGATTGTAAAATATGTATTAATAGGAATTTTGGTACTAGGTGCTCTTTGGGCGGCGGCCTTTTTTGTGAAGTCCAATAGTAAATCGGCCATAACTTATGAGACAAAAAATCCTTTTACAGCCAATATTCAAAAGAAAACGGTGGCAACAGGTAAGGTGGTGCCCGAGGATGAAGTGGAAATAAAACCACAGATTTCCGGGATTATCGACGAAATATTCCTAAAGGAAGGTGTCAAAGTTAATGCGGGCGACCTAATTGCAAAAATTAAGGTGGTTCCCAATGAGCAGTCATTGAACCAGGCCAAAGGCCGTGTGAAAAATGCTGAAATAGCATTGAACAATACCAGAATTGAATACGACAGGAATAAGTCCATCTTTGATAAGGGAGTGATATCCTCGCAGGATTTCAATGCCCAGCAATTGCAGTTTGATAGAGCTAAACTGGAACTACAAAATGCTCAATCAGATTATCAAATCATTAGGGATGGTTCGGCTGGCGGTAGTGCTACCGCAAACACCAATATTAGGGCAACCGTATCCGGTACAATTCTGGAGATTCCGGTGAAAGAAGGAGATCAGGTTATTCAAAGTAATAACTTTAATGATGGTACTACCATTGCTACCATAGCCGATTTGAGCATCATGATTTTTGAAGGAAAGGTAGATGAAGGTGAAGTTGGAAAATTGGAATTGGGAATGCCACTTGAGATTAGTCTAGGGGCTATAAACGATAAAAAGTTTGATGCCAAACTTAGGTTTATCGCTCCAAAAGGTATTGAAGAATCGGGCGCTGTTCAGTTTAAGATAGAGGGAGATGTAACTGTTGAGGATGACTTTTTGATCCGTGCAGGTTATAGTGCCAATGCCTCATTGGTACTCGAAAAGAAGGATAGCGTAATGGTAATTCCAGAGGCCCTTTTACAGTTTGATAAAATAACCGATAAGCCCTTTGTAGAGATAGCTGTTGGTACGGTTGAAGAGCAAAAATTTGAAAGAAAGGATGTTGAGATAGGGATATCGGATGGAGTTAATGTGGAAATTGTTTCTGGAATAACAAAAGATGATAAGGTGAAGGTGTGGAACAAAACAGAGCCAATTAAAAAGGGTACTGAAGAAGAAGGTGAAACGGCGGAGGCTAAATAAAGGAGAAAATCAATCCAAAAACAATCAAAACATGAAAATTAAGATTATTATAGGTTTGTTTATTTTCTGTTGTGGTGTCATCACTGCCCAAGAAAAAAAATGGACCTTGGAAGAATGTGTGTACTATGCCGTTGAAAATAACTTGACGATTGAGCAATTTGAACTTGATCTTGAAAATGCCAAAATAGATAAATCGGATGCTATTGGTGATATGTTGCCCAATTTTAATGTAAATGCAAGTCTCACCGGTAATTCTGGTCTTGTTTTGGATCAATCCAGGAACCAGCAGGTTACGGGAACGGTTACAACGGCCTCAGGAGGCTTTGGTTCTTCGGTCAATATTTTTGATGGACTAAGGAGTATACATAGATTGAACAGGGCCAAACTAAATGCCTTGGCCAATCAATATAGGTTGGATAATTTGAAGGATGATATTATGCTGGCCGTGGCAAATTCCTATCTACAGGTTGTCTCAAATAAAGAATCTCTTAAGGTTTTTAGGGCACAATATGCTGTTACCGGCCAGGATTTGAAAAGGACAAAGGAACTGGTAGAAGCAGGTGTTGTCCCAAAAGGTGATTTATTGGAAATTGAAGCAACCGCCGCCAATCAGGAACAGCAAATCGTAAACGGGGAAAATCAAGTATTGATCTCTAGGATCAACCTTGCGCAACTACTTCAAATCACCGACTACGAAAACTTTGACATTGCGGAAGAGGAATTTGAAATTCCGCCGTCCAATATTTTGGAGAATTCTCCTAAGCTTATCTTTGATAAAGCGGTAACTTTTAGGAACGATATTAAGCTTTCATTATCCAGTGTAGATTTGGCACTTAAGGATTTGGATATTGCCAAAGGAGCAGTGTATCCAACTTTGGGGGCTTTCTTTAATTATGGCACTCGGTATTCAAGTGAATTTAGAGATCCAACCACTTTTAACAGAATCGCTTTTGCCGATCAGTTATATTTAACAGATGGTATCTCATATGGACTTCAACTGAATATTCCTGTTTTTAATGGGTTTAGTGTTAAGAATAATATTAAGAGGGCCAAGATTGGGGTGGAAAGGTCAAGGTTACAGTTAAAACAGGATAAATTGGATTTGGAAACCAATATAAATCAGGCATATGTAGATGTCAAGAGTTTTTCCATGGCCTACGAAGCGGCACAAAAAACCTTGGATGCTAGGAGGTTGGCCTATGAGTATTCTAGAGAAAAGTTTGATGTGGGCTTAATGAACGCCTTCGATTTTAGTCAATCACAATCCAGGGTAGATGATGCAGAGGCAATATTAATAAGAACAAAATACGATTATATATTTAGGTTAAAGGTATTGGAGTTTTATTTTGGGTTACCTATAACATTGGATTAGGCTATATTTGTAGTCTATTATGGCTATGATTTTAAATTTAGAGACCGCAACTACAAATTGTTCGGTGAGTATTGCTAGTAAAGGGGAGGTAATTTTATTAAAGGAAGATAACAGCCCCAATTATTCGCATTCAGAACAATTACATGTTTTTATACAGGAAGCTTTGAAAGAAGCTTCCTTATCTTTTAAGGACATATCCGCTATTGCCGTAAGCAAGGGCCCTGGCTCCTATACAGGTTTACGCATTGGAGTATCTGCGGCCAAAGGACTTTGTTTTTCATTGGACCTGCCTCTAATCTCAGTATCCACTCTGGAAAGTTTGGCCAAGCAAGGACTTGGCAAAAAGTATGATTTTATAATACCCTTACTCGATGCTAGGAGAATGGAGGTGTATTCCACAGTTTTTGATACAGACGGTAATAACCTAAGGGAGGTCAAGGCTGAAATAATTCAAAAAGAGAGTTTTTTGGAATATGCGCAGAGGGGGAAAGTACTATTGATTGGAGACGGTGCCGAAAAATGTAGGGCCTTGTTGGAACATCCCAATTTTAGTTTTGAATCTGCATTGCCTACAGCATTGGAAATGGGCGAATTATCCTATAAAAAGTTCAAAGCAAGCGAATTTGAAAATGTCGCTTACTTTGAACCGTATTATTTAAAGGATTTTATGTTGCAAGGTAAAAAATCCTAGGACTTCGCATCGTGTATGACCCTTTGTGGAAATGGAATCTCTATTCCGGAAGCATCAAACCTATTTTTAAGTTCTTCCATCACATGGAAGTGGGCAGCCCAGAACACTTCGTTAGTTGCCCAGAACCGCAAAGACAAATTAACAGAGCTGTCCCCCAATTCAGCTACATAAACTTCAGGTGCCGGATCTTTAAGGATATTTGTGTTGTCTTCACAAATCTGAAGTAAAATATCTTTTGCAAGCTTAATATTGGAGCCGTATCCTATGCCAACTGCAATTTTGTCCCTTCTGGTGTCCTGAGCATTGTAATTAATGATGTTGTTATTGGAGAGTTCCCCGTTGGGTATAATGGCTATTTGATTTCCGAAGGTGCTTAATTTGGTAGTGAAAATTGTAATTTCCCTAACTGTACCGTCAACACCCTGTGCAGAGATAAAATCGCCCACCTTAAAGGGTTTAAAGACTAAAAGAAGTACTCCGCCAGCAAAATTAGCCAAAGAGCCTTGAAGGGCCAAGCCAACGGCAAGACCAGCGGCACCAATAATGGCTACCAATGAAGAAGATTGTACGCCCAGCTGTGTTATTACCAGAACAAATAACATGAACTTTAACCCAATACTGATAAAACTTTGTAGGAACGTTTCCAAGGATGGGTCGTAATCGGCTTTATCGAAAAACTTTTTAACCATTCTATTGATCAATCGAATAATCCAAAGTCCTATTATGAAAATCAGTACGGCTGTGACTATTGACTTTGCCAAGCCGGGCAGAATTTCCCATGCCCATTCTTGAGCGTTAGTAATATTGTTCTCGTAATCGTTAATTATATTCATGTAATTCTAAATTTTTGCAAAGCAATAAAAATTCAAGTTCCTTATCAAATTAATAGCACTAAACAATTGTTAATCTTGAGCGGCAACACCAATGATTATAATCACCGTGGGCTATTTAAAATGATTATTACAAAAAAAGCGCCTTTTAACGGCGCTTGTTGATTGAAATGCGAATAAAATTAATTCACTTCAAAAGTGATTTTGACATTTACTCGGTAGTCGTCTATTTTATTATCCTTAACCGTAGCACTTTGTTCATTAATGTATACGGACCTAATATTTTTAACCGATTTGGAAGCTTGCTCTACCGCTTTTTTAGCGGCATCCTCCCATCCTTTGTTAGAGTTTGCAAGTACTTCGATAACTTTTAAGATAGCCATAATGTATAATTTTAGATTCTCTTAAAGTTAACAAATAAAACATAGAATAAGGCTTAAAAGGTGTCAAAATCAGCCGTTTAGGGCTACAACTTCTTGAACCTTATCGCCCATCATATTTTTTAGCATTGTTTCAATGCCATTTTTTAATGTAAAGGTAGACGAAGGGCAACCGCTACATGCCCCTTGTAATATAACGTTCACAGTTTTTGTCTCAGCTTCATATGATTTAAAAAGAATATTGCCACCATCGCTGGCAACTGCCGGTTTTACATATTCCTCCAGAATATCGATGATTTGCTTTGATGTATCATCCAAATTTGAATCCTCCAATTTGGCTTGTGGAGCATCAGTTTTTTGCTTTTGAAGGCTTGTGGCCGATACCACTTCATGACCTTCCGCAATAAAATCCCTGATTTTTTCACGTAATTCCAGGGTGATATCATCCCATTCCGCAACCTCGTACTTACTTATTGAAACATAATTTTCATCAATAAATACTTCCTTTACGAAGGGTAACATAAAAAGCTGTTTGGCCAACAAGGATTCTTTGGCCTCATCTATATTCTTGAATTCAAAAGTAGTGGGAACTATTTTTTTGTTGGTAACAAATTTCATCACAGATGGATTCGGGGTCACTTCGGCGTAAACCGTTACCGCAACTTTTTTCTTGTTGTCATCTTCATTAACTACAGGTTCTCCTTCATTAAGGTAATCTACCAACTGTTGGGCCACGCTGTCTTTTACATCGTCCCATTCCACAATATCATAACGTTCAAGGCCAATGAAGTTACCTGAAATGTAAACTGTTTTAATGAAAGGAAGGTAAAATAATTGTTGGGCCAAAGGCGAATTTTTAGCCTCGTCTATGTTCTTGAATTCGTAATTATTATTTTTTGTAATGAAATGATTAGTTTCAAATTTTAGTATCGCCGGATTCTTCGTGGGTACTACGGTAATTATAAACTCCTTCATTTTAATATTTTTTACAAAAGTACGAAGGTTTTCTAAGTAATGGCATATATAATAATGTAGTATTTCAACCGTTATATTTTATATTTGGACGATGTTATTAATTCACCCCTCATCTTAAATGAAACACCATTTATTGATCTTACTTTCGTTTTTTGCGATTGGCTACCAGTCATTTGCGCAAGAAGGCGTCCCTGTCTATTTTGATTATTTAGCAGATAATTACTATTTGGTATACCCTTCAATGGCAGGAATAGGTGAAGGAGGGAAAATTAGGGCAACTATTAGAAAGCAATGGTTTAATGTGGATGAAGCTCCTAATTTACAAACTTTGAATGCCCATGTAAGGGTTGGTGAAAGTAGTGGTTTTGGGGCTATAGTATTTAATGATGCCAACGGTTACCATTCCCAAACGGGGCTAAAGCTCACCTACGCACATCATCTAAGGCTGGGTGGGGATTATAGGAGTCTTAATCAACTTTCATTTGGATTAAGTGGAGGGATTCAACAAAGTAATTTGGATGAGTCGGAGTTTGTATCGGTCATTCCAGACCCGATTATTACCGGAACTAGGAACAGTGTTAGCTATTTTAATATGGATTTGGGGATGTCCTACAATTTTATGGAGTTCTACGCCCATGCCGCGATTCACAATTTATTGGGGCGGGGTAGGGATTTATACTCGGCAATCGAATCCAACAACTTAAGAAAATACTTGGTATCTACTGGTTATGTATTTGGGAAGAGCGAATGGCAGGTTGAGCCTTCGGTATTATTTCAGTTTACAGAGTTTACCCAGGAAAAGGCTATAGATATTAATGCAAAGGTCTACAAGAGTGTGGATTTTGGAACTGTTTGGGGCGGCGTTTCTTACCGAAGAAGCTTTGATGGTGCGCAATACCAGACTGCCACGGATTTTGGGGAACAGCGTTTGCAACTTATAACTCCAATCGTTGGAGTAAATTACAGAAATTTTTTAGTGTCCTATAACTATTCCTATCAAATGGGCGATGTTAGATTTGATAATGGCGGATTTCATCAAATTACTTTGGGGTACGACTTTGGGCAATCAGAGAAAAGATACGATTGTAAATGTCCGGCAGTTAATTACTGATGCCTTTGTTGAATTATGGACCTAAGCATAGGCGCATACAAATACAAAAGTAATTTATATATTGCTCTGGTTTATGCTGCCAATAGATAAAAAAATGCTCAACAGATCCTAAAAGATCTATTGAACATTTTTTTCAACTTAGGATGTATTGGGGATTTTTACAAGGGACCTCAATTTTTTTAACTTACTATTCCCAGCTGTAATTCTTCTTGGCCGCCTGCTTTTTTATTGCCGTAAGCATGGCATTTTCCAATTCACCTTTTTCGTTATCCTTTTGCTGTGCGGCAATATAGATTTCCCTTTTACCATTCAGTTCTTGAATTTCTTTTTGTATGTCCATGCGCTCCCTTTTTTTATCATCTACATAGGATGTAATTTCCGCTTTGGATTTTCCCTGTAATTCCATTGGCAATTGTTCTTTTTTAATTTTAGAGATATCAAAATCCTTTTCTTTGGACGCATCCACTAAATCCCATGAGGAGTTGGAATATAGGCGCGACGATTTGCTAACTGCTCTTTTTACGGCAACAACCTCTTCCATTTCCATGGCATTGTCGTCCTGGGCACTTTGCTGTTGTATCTTGGCTGCACCCAAAGCTCCATAGGAAATATAAGTTTTGTTCAAATTGCCGTTTAGTCTAATGATTACATCATCATAGGGAGTATTTATATGGACTACTTCCCGATTGTGGTCAATGGCCATATATTCCCCTCCTGTTAGTTGGGCCCCGTTTTTCCAATCGGTGTTTATGCCTTGCTCGTAGGCACCACAAAAAATGGTATTAATAATAATGTCTTTTTCCTTGGCGTTGGCGACTGCATCCTTATAGTTTAATTTTCCTTGGGTAAAAGGCTCATTGCCAGCAATAAAGATCATTTTTAGATTATCCGGATTTTTACCCCAGTCCAACTGGTTCAAGGAAGTTTGTATCACTTGTCCACAATACTCTTCCCCTCCGTTGGTAGATAGGGAGAATAATTTTTCGGATATCTCATCCAGATCACTGCTAAATCCCAAAACCTGTTGAATAAAACCTTCCCTGGAAGATAAATTATCATTCCCATATTGGTAAAGTGCTATTTGCAATTGAGGTCTACCATCGTTCCCGCACTTGGCATGGGAAAATTTGTTGACGATATCCCATAATTGTGCTTTCGCCTGATTAATGAGTCCGTCCATACTATTACTGGTGTCGAGCAATAGAGCTATCTTGACCAGGTTATTGGCCGGCTTGGATTCTTCCATGGCCACTTCGGATAAAATGGGGTCATTGTTATTGTTCAAATAATTTAGGTCTGAGCCATAACTGTTGCCCATACCTAGGATAATTGCACCCAATACTGCTAATTGTTTTAAGTTTTGCATTTCTATTTTATTTAAGTTAAACATTGATTTTTTTTATTTTTAGTGGTTGGATTGTTCCAGGTTCCCACTATTGTTACTGTCTTATGAGCCACCGGAATTTCATTTTTTGGATTTTATCCGGTAAAATCATATGTTAAAAGTAATTGCAACATATTTCTAATAAAACCGGTAATGAGTAAACGGCTATACTGAATGAGGCAACAAGAGTTTTGGATTCGTAAAGCCTATTTTTTGATAGTAATCTGTGTAGTTTGCTGGAATTATGCATTTTTTAATATGATTTAAATCGATTAAGTTTATCCTATATTATATAAGCTAATGACCAAGTATTTTTGCATATGTTTCTTAATGTTGTTCGGTGGTTCCATTGGCTATGCCCAAATATCCCAAACAGGAGAACAATTTGAGGTACAGGGTATTGTTAAGGAAAAGAAAAGCAACCAAGGTATTTCTGGGGTAGCGGTATCTACCGAAAGCGGGGAGTATAGCCTGACAAATGCCCGAGGTAAATTCATAATAAAAGTAACAATGGGCGAGGAAGTTTTGTTTGCTAGCCCTGATATGGAAACCGTACGCTATCTGGTAAAAAATAAGAATGATATAGAAATTTTAGTAGATAGCTTTAAAACAGGTGAAATTGGGGCAAGCAAGAGCAGGACAGCGGATAGGTCGGTCTTTTTGTATCGGAGCTATATAGATTCTGCAAATTTTTATAAGAAGAAGGATATTCGGAGAAGCATCGATTTTATTACCCAATCCATCTCCCACTTGGGGGTAGGCAACAATAAGGAAGAATTGGCTATTTCCTATACCACCTTGGGAGAAGTCTATCAGTATCATAAACAGTATGATTTGGCCATCTCAAGTTATAAGGACGCCCTTTTGGCGAATAATACACTTAAAACCTCATTGCTGTTGGGCCAGTCCTATATTTTGAACAAAGACTATGTAGCGGCGGAGAAAATTTTATCTCCCTTGGTCAAAATACCTAAAATGGTTCCCTATCAAAGAGTTGAGCTGTACGAATCCCTTGGGGATGCCTATGGAGGTCTTGGAGATGTGGACAAAGCCGTGGCCTTCTATAATGAAGGGCTTACCGTGGCCGAAAAGAACCAGATATCACCAAAGACCATTGACTTAAATTCCAAGATAGCTGGGGCATATGCTAAGGTAAACAGGATACATGAGGCTGATGTCTATTTTAATAATTCCCTAAAAATGGCCTCTGAACAAGCTCCTCAGCGCTCGGTACAGGAAAAGGAGAAGGTGGCCGATTTTTACAATCAAAAAAATCAATTTGGACAAGAAATAGCATTGCGCAAGAAGAGCTTGGAGGATCTGAAGAAAATACCCAAAACAAAGTCGCCCGTAGCTGGAACTCTAAATCAAAACGATACTATTACCGCCCAAAGAATAAATTATAAGATAGCCAACGCCTATATTGCCCAAGACAAATATGAAGAAGCCATACCGTATTTGGAAGAGAGTATTAAGGATGCGGACCTTGACGATGATTTGTTTGTGCAGAAAGACGCTACAAGGAAATTGTCCGAAGTATATAAGTATAAGGGCGATTTCACCAAGGCTTTGGAAACCTATCAGCAGTATGTAGCTGTTGTGGATACCTTATATGTTAGAAAGGAGCAGGAAATAGCCAGAGCTGCGCGTTTTAATAGGGAGATTGCCTCCAAACAAAGCAGAATTTCCGGTTTGGAACAGGAGAGGGAGCTTTCACAAAGCAAATACAGTCTGGCACTCACCGAGCAGCAATTGGTGGAAGAAAGTATAAAACGACAAAATTGGATTATCTATTCCCTGATTTTCGGAATGCTTTTGATGGCCTTGGCCACCTACTTTTTTTACAGGAGCAATAAACAACAAAAATTGGCAAACAATTTATTGGCCCTGAAGTCGCTGAGGTCTCAAATGAACCCTCATTTCATATTTAACGCGCTAAATTCTGTAAATAATTTTATTGCTAAAAGCGATGAAAGAAGTGCCAATAGGTATTTAAGCGATTTTTCTACTTTAATGCGGGCTGTATTGGAAAATTCTGATGAAGACTTCATTCCCTTGTCCAAAGAATTGGAATTGTTGGAATTGTATACCAAGTTGGAGCATTCCCGTTTTACGGATAAATTCGATTATAAGATTGTGATAGATTCAAATATTGATATTGATGCTTTTCAAATCCCGCCTATGCTGTTGCAACCCTATATAGAAAATGCCATATGGCACGGGTTGCGTTATAGGGAAGATAAGGGTTTTTTAAAAATAGAACTGAACCAAAAGGATAAAAATGCCTTAGAAATTTCGATAACGGACAATGGAATAGGCAGAAAGAAATCGACGGCCATTAAGACTCAAAATCAGAAGAAACAAAAGTCAAAAGGCATGGGGAATATTAAAAAGAGAATAGAAATATTAAACGATATGTATAAGGATAAAGTAGACGTTTTTATTTCTGACCTGGAGGCAAATGGTACGGGCACCAAGGTACGGTTCACTATTAAGAGGGATTGAAAAAGTAAGAAGACGTCTAGGTTACAGGTTACTGGGTCCTTCGCGAATTTTAATATGTTGTAATATCCAAGAATGAAGTTAAATGCCATAATTGTAGAAGACGAGGTCAATAGCAGGGAAATTCTCCGTAATTATTTGGCCAAATATTGTCCCGCGGTAAGTTTGGTGGGGGAGGCGGCTACCATCGCGGAAGGACTTGCCCTGATCAAAGGGAATGATCTGGATTTGGTGTTTCTGGATGTGGAAATGCCATTTGGCAATGCTTTTGATTTATTAGATCAGTTGCCTGACCGTGATTTTGAGACCGTTTTTGTCACCGCATTTAATCAATACGCCGTGGATGCCCTAAACGCCCATGCGGCTTATTATTTAATGAAGCCCATTAGCATAGACGAACTCATAAAGGCGGTTGAATATGTAACGGAAATAAGGGAAAAGGAAAAGGCGGTGGAAGATCGCATACTTACACCAAAATTCAATAAGGTGGACGGTAAGATCACCCTACCGCAACAGGATGGCTTTCAGGTGCTCAATGTTGCCGATATTTTGTACTGCAAGGCAGATGATAATTACACCGAATTGTATTTGGAGAAAAAAAAGATTCTGGTCAGTAAGACTTTAAAATATTTCGAGGAGGCCTTAACGGAATATGCATTTGCCCGCATACATAAGTCGTATTTGGTGAATGTTAATGAAGTGGTCCAATATAAGCGGGGCAAAGGTGGTAGTGTTGTAGTTTCCAATGGCAAGGAAATAATGGTATCTGCCTCTAAAAAGAAGAATTTGTTATCGTATTTCGAATAGCATAAATTTGTCTAAAGTCTAAAGTCTAAAGTCTAAAGTCTAAAGTCTAAAGTCTAAAGTCTAAAGTCTAAAGTTGTACGTTCCTGATAAAGGTTGACCACTTTAGGATGAAAATGGAAGGTCAGGAAATGAAATCTGGCGAATTAGTTAAAAAAATCAGAATGATTAAAACCATAAACGGTAAATCGCCCCAGATCGGGGAAGATTGTTATATAGCGGAGAATGCCACCCTTGTTGGTGATGTTAGCATGGGAAACCAATGTAGTATTTGGTTCAATGCGGTTTTAAGGGGTGATGTTCATTATATTAAAATGGGAAACAAGGTGAATGTGCAGGACGGAGCTGTTATACACTGCACTTATTTAAAGTCGCCCACCAATATTGGCAATAATGTTTCCATAGGACACAATGCCATAGTGCACGGCTGCACTATTCATGACAATGTGTTGATAGGTATGGGCAGTATTGTTATGGACGATTGTGTTGTTGAAAGCAATAGTATAATTGCAGCGGGTGCTGTGGTCACCAAGGGAACACGTGTCCCTTCAGGTACTGTATTCGCGGGTATGCCAGCTAAAAAAATAAAGGATATCAGTACCGAGTTAAGTGTTGGTGAGGTAGAGCGAATAGCCAATAATTACGTAAAATATTCAAGTTGGTTCAAAGAGTGATTATTGGGATTAAAGAGATTTATAATTATTTTATTGCAGTGAATAAAGGATTCGAATTGACTTAAAGGGTAGTGGCTGTGAAAAATTGTTAAAAATCCAAAAGGTCACTATAACAAATAGTCTTATTTTTGCCCGAGCATTAATTAGTATAAAAACAAACATATGAACGCATATATTTTTCCTGGTCAAGGCGCACAATTTGTAGGAATGGGATTAGATCTTTACGAAAAATATCCCTTAGCACAAAAAATGTTTGAAACCGCCAATGAAATTTTGGATTTTTCCATCACCGATCTTATGTTCGAGGGTACTCCTGAGGACTTAAAGGAAACCAAGGTTACCCAGCCCGCTATTTTTTTACATTCGGTAATCATGAGCAAGGTTATGGGTTCAAGTTTTAAACCGGATATGGTGGCCGGGCATTCTTTGGGGGAATTCTCGGCTTTGGTGGCCAATGGGGCCCTGAATTTTGAAGATGGATTAAAACTGGTGTTCCAACGTGCAATGGCCATGCAGAAAGCCTGTGAAAAGCAGCTAAGCACCATGGCAGCCGTTTTGGGATTGGATGATGCCATTGTAGAAAAAATTTGCGCTTCAGTCCCAGGAATAGTGGTGCCAGCCAACTATAACTGCCCTGGTCAATTGGTAATCTCGGGTGAAGTGGAGGCGATTAATATTGCATGCGAAAGATTAAAGGAGGCCGGAGCCCGTAGGGCTTTGGTACTGCCAGTGGGTGGAGCCTTTCACTCACCATTAATGGAGCCTGCAAGGGAAGAATTGGCAGCGGCCATAGAAAATACTATTTTCAAGACTCCAAGCTGTGCCATTTACCAAAATGTACCTACCACTGCGGTGACCGATCCAGAGGCTATAAAGGCAAATTTAATAGCGCAATTGACGGCCCCTGTAAAATGGACTCAAAGTGTACAGCAAATGGTAGCCGATGGTGCCACATTGTTTACGGAAGTGGGACCAGGAAAGGTGCTCCAAGGCTTGGTTAAAAAAATTCATCCTGCAGCTGAAACCATGTCTGCAGAGCTTTCTTAAATGGGCTCGACATAAGTTTTTTGCCATTCATCTGATAAATACATATTTAAGCTGTATTGTTAGGCTTGTGGGCTATTTTTTCTTAATATTGATTCCCTATTTCTTGGGAAATGGTTAGGCCATATCCCAATTAAATCTTTGAATGAAAGAACCTGTTATGAAAATAATTTCCCTATATAATATACTTTCCAATTTTTTGGTTTCACGCTACCTGAGAAGTTTGGCTTTTTTATGCGCATTCCTGTTTGTTGGGTTTGTTGGTCATGCTCAAGATATGACTATGGACGCAGACGTATCCATGTCTGAGGGAAATGCGGGCACTACAGCCTTTGTTTTTACGGCTAATCGTACTGGTCCAACCACCTTGCCTGCGAGTGCAACCTATACGGTCACAGTGGGCAGTGCAGATGTGGCCGACTTTGACGGGGGCACTTTGCCCACAGGACCAGTGTTCTTTGCCATCGGTTCTCCTACGGCCACGATCACGATCAATGTGAGCGGGGACACCACGGTGGAGCCGAACGAGACCTTTACGGTTACGCTCAGCGCGGCCAGTGCGGGCTATACCATAGGCACGGCCACGGCCACGGGCACGATAAACAATGACGACAGCGAAGTGATGAACATGGGCGGGGACGTTGCCCTTGCCGAGGGGAACTCTGGCACTACGGCCTTCGTGTTTACGGCGAGCCGTACGGGCGCGACGACATCCGCGGCCAGTGCGACCTTTACGGTAACGGCTGGCAGCGCGAACGCGGCTGACTTTGGAGGGGCTTTGCCCAGTGGCCCGGTGAACTTTGCGGCGGGTTCGGCTACGGCCAACTTTACGGTCAACGTCAGCGGCGACACCACTGTGGAGCCGAACGAGACCTTTACGGTTACGCTCAGCGCGGCCAGTGCGGGCTATACCATAGGCACGGCCACGGCCACGGGCACGATAAACAATGACG
>NZ_PIOB01000002.1 GCF_002909255.1 Arenibacter hampyeongensis | reverse complement strand
ACACCGTACCTTGGTTATTCAGCCCTGGTCGTTTTTTGGGCGATGCAAAAAATGAACAGAACACAAACTCTGGGCAAGTCTATCCTATCTTTTTCTAGTTCACACACAACTTTTAGGATTGATCCATTTTTAAAATAGTTGGTTGAACTAATCACGCTGAAAAAGCAGGATATAAATAAGTACATGACCTAGAAGCTTGACGGGATAATTTAGAAAATCTTTTCTTTTTTATGTCACTAGCAGTATTGTCCAAAGGCTTTTTAGTTACTATGCTTTGCGTTTGTGGAATCGGCTGTATAATATTGATTAAAAATTCTCTCAAAACCTGTCATTGGGAAGTGCCTAATCGTTTTAAAATGCTATTGCAATATAAACTGATTGAACACATCATGATCTATTCGAAGTCATTCCAAGGCTTCCACTTTTAGAGTCCCTAAATATTCTACCAAATCCACTAAATCCTGTTCTGGCATTATTTGGGCCAATCCTTGGGTCATTAAAGATTGTTCCAAGGCCTCCTGTTCGGTGATATCCTTTAATTCCAATGTCTTTTGGGTTCCTCCCATTATTTTTATCGTAATTTCATCTTCGGTCCTGCTTAAAATGTAACCCGTATATGCCTTGCCGTCTTTCATTTTAAAGGAGTACCCTTCAAAGCCAAAATTGATACCCGCACTAGGGTAAATTATACTGGAGTATAGGAATTGTTTTGAGAGCTTATTGCCAATATCCGATAGTTCCGGTCCAAATTCGATTCCAGATCCGGCAGCCATATGGCAAGAGCTGCAATAGGTATTGTAAATTTCCTTGCCATGAATAGCGTTGCCCTTGCGTTCTACCAGGGCAGCAATATTCAAGGTGCCATCTCCTTCAGTTTTTAAGAACTTTGGGGCATTGGTTCTGATCTCATTATTCCAACTGGTCATCAGTTTAAGTACTGCTGTTGTTATATATTCTTCAGCTAATTCACCATCATTTAACAATTGGTATAATTCGCGCTGACCTGATCCGGTATTTCCCAAGGTTTCTATCATTTTTCTGGTAACCGCATGGCTTAAACCCTCCTCTGTAATGCTTTTCTTTATCAGTGCTATGGCTGTTGGATTGGATATTCCGTTAAGCATGTCCATAACTGCTATTTTGGAGGATTCAGGAACTTCGGAATGAAGAAATTTATCGATCAAGGGCGCACCGTCATTATCGAACAATAGATTTGCCGCTTCCTTTCCAATATCTTTATTGGTTCCTTTGACCATTACTCGGAACAAGGCCTCATTCTGGTTTTTTAGATCGAGGTTTTTGATGGCCATGATCCACTCAGGGGTTCCTTCAATTTTGGGAAGTACTTCCAATACCATTTTAACATGTGTTGAGGATCTATGAACAAAAGTAGGGTCTATCTGCCCTAAGGCATAAGCCTGAATTTGGTTTTGCAAAGGATGATTCAGGGCCAACATGTTAATTAAATAGTTGTTTTTTTTCGGATGATCTTTAAAATCAAAAGTCCTAAAATAGGAGGCTAATTTTGAAGATGGTATATTTTCGTCCTGTATAAGGGTTACCATCATAGGTACCGATTCTGTGGCGCCGATACGCCATACTATTTCCTTTCCTGCTTCGCTTTTCCAATGGTCTCCGACTTTATTCTTCCAGGTATTAAAGTAAAGGTCAGGGAATAGATCGGCTCCAATGCCCAAGGCTTCCAAATACCAGCGATCACCGGCAGTATGTTGTATGGCCAAATTTGCCCACTGTTCAGCGGCGGTTTTAGTACCAATATGCCTTAGCGCTATGGCCATCTCCCGTCTTACCTGTGGTGATGTATCGTTGATTAGTCCGGATAAGTATTTTTCCAAATTTTCTTTCCCCTTATATCGTGCCATACGTATACCCTGAATTCGGAACTTGGGATCTTCATCTTTAAGTGCCATTTCTATGTATTCGTTGCTTTTGGTCGGAATTTGCAGCCCTATCCAAAATGCGCGTGCTTTTGCATTACCACCCTTGGCTATCAGATTCTGTAAAAGCGGGTCTGAAGCCTCGCCCATGGAATGCAATTTTTGCCAGGACTGATAAAAAACGTCCATATTACCAGAGAGTATTCCTTTTGTTGTTCCATCCTCCGTATTGGGGTCTATTGTAACGGGATGGTAATTCGGGATTGTGGACAAACGGTAAATCCTTCCTTGAGCAATATCTTCTGCCTTATGTCCGCCTACGCCGCCATCATACCAATCGGAAATAAAAAGGGAGCCATCAGGTGCAATGGTAACGTCGTCCGGTCTAAACCAATCATCTTTACTTTTTATTAAATTTTCTACTTTTGCGGTATAGCCGGCCCCCGATTCATCTATGATGTAGGACCGTACTACATTGTGGCCGGGTTCGGCATGTATGAGTTGATTTTGAAATTTCTGAGGCAACATAGTGTCCTCATAAACAAGAATGCCACATGGAGATCCCGATCCGGTCTGTAATAAATTTGGGACGGTTCCGGGGTCGTTTAAATGCCAATGTCTTTGTGGTATTTCATTTTCCCAACCAGTTCTTCTTTCTTGCCAGCTGGCCCCTGTTAATAAATCCCTATATCCATAATTTCCGTATTCCATGACATAATTAATTCGAGTTCCCCTATTGCCGTCATCGTCATTGTCCGATTGCCATAGACCGCCATAGGAGTCAATAGTAATCTCAAAAGGATTTCTAAAATTGTGCCCTAAAACCTCTAGGTTTGATCCGTCCAAATTCATTCTAAAGGCCATGCCTTCACGATAGGGCTTTCCATTGGCTACTATTTCCTGTCCATACATGTCCATAACGGCTTCACCATTTTGGTCCAATAATTGTTCGCCGTTATTGCCATAGTTGAAATAAAGTCGACCATCAGGACCAAAAACAAAGGCATGTACCCCATGGTCATGGTCTACACCTTCTATACCTGAAAATAAGATTTCTTTTGAGTCCGGAAGGTCGTCCCCATTCTCATCGGTAAAGACAAAAACGTTTGGACTAACCGATATGATCACCTTATTTCCCAACACGGCTATGCCTAGGGCGGCATTTATATCTTCACCCTGATAGAAAACCTTGGAGGTGTCCGCTTTGCCATCTCCATTTGTATCTTCCAGTATTAAGATGCGGTCCCCGGTATCGTCATAACTATTGTTGGGATTGGCGAATAATCTGTAATTCCTGGCTTCACAAACCCATATTCTGCCCTTTGCATCAATGGCCATGTTGGTAGGGTTGGTAACCATGGGTTCGGAAGCAAAAAGCTCCAGATTTAATCCGTCCGCAACCTCCATTGAGGCCAATGCATTTTCTGCCAATCTTTTATCCTGTTCGGAAAGTGATGGAAAATCGATAATCGTTTTAGGCTGATCTTGACAAGCCTGTAAGGCGCTTATGACCAAAATAATAACTAGGGCCTTGGCAATGGATTGGTTTTGAAACATTTGATAGGTTTTGGTTGTATTGCCACAATTTACCAAAAAAATGGCCATCTAGTCCAAAAATAATGCAAGGGGTTATAAATGGGGAGTGTTATAAGGTTGTAGTTATAAAACCTCCTTCAATAAAGTTTTGGTTTAATGATTTTATTCGGAGTTATTTAAAAGAACTTGACTCGGAAATATTAAAACAATGAAGGAAAAGCGCTATTTTAGTTAACAGAATAAATTTACCGGGAACCACTTAAAGTGAACAGTGCCATTATTTGATGGATGAATGGACAAAATGGGCTGTGCGACTTCCAATAAATAAATACAAAAATTCATAAATTCCACAACGAACATTTATCTATTAAAACATGAAAAATATCATCAGTCTACTGGCAATTGCCCTTTTTAGTTTCATTGTTTATGGTCAGGATAACAATATGTTGTGTGTTGGAAGTCATTGGACTGAGGATGAAGGGAATATTGTGATGAAAAAATTTGCCGCGGAATGGTCGGACCTGGAATCTTGGGAACAAAGGGCATCGAGAATAAGGAAAGGTATTGTCGAAGGCATGCAACTGGATAAGATGCCGAAAATAACAGGCAATTTCAATCCTATTATTAGAAATACTAGATCCATGGATGGTTATATTGTAGAAAATATCGCCATTGAAAGCTTTCCAGGTTTTTATATTACGGGTAACCTGTATAGGCCAGTAAAAATGGAGGGTAAATATGCAGCGATTCTCAGTCCCCACGGTCATATGAAGGATAAGCGCTATACGGATTATATTCAATGGCGTTGCGCGGCCCTAGCTAGAATGGGGGCGGTAGTTTTCGCTTATGATATGGTGGGTTATGCCGAAAGTAATCAGGTGAACCATAAGATGCCTGTTGCCTTGCTGTTACAAACTTGGAACAGTAAACGGGTCTTGGAATATTTGTTGTCCAGACCGGATGTGGATAAAGAGCGGGTAGGGATGACAGGTGCCTCTGGAGGAGGCACACAGACCTTTGTCTTAACGGCCATAGATGATCGCATAAAAGTAGCAGCACCAGTGGTCCAGGTTTCTGCGCACTTTTTCGGTGGATGCGTTTGTGAGAGTGGAATGCCAATTCACAAAAGTGTTGATCACCAGACCAATAATGTTGAAATTGCTGCTCTTTGTGCCCCTCGACCTTTGCTTTTGGTTTCGGATGGATCAGACTGGACAAGGAATACTCCTAGGGTAGAGTATCCTTATATACAAAAGGTATATGCCTTATATGATGCTGAGCACAAAGTTGAAAATGTTCATCTACCGGCCGAAAGACACGATTATGGATATAATAAAAGAACGGCTCTCTATAATTTCTTTGACCATCATCTTGATCTCAATGCTGGGAATATTCCTTATGAGGAAGGCTATAAGGAGGATTTTGTTACTATTTTGACCCCAGAGGATTTGATGGTTTTTGGTAAGGGAAATCCAAGGCCAAAAGATGCACTTCAGGGAGATGATGCAGTTATGAATTATTTGCAAATTTCGATCGACTAAAATTAATTAATTATTCATGCAAAATATACTTGTGTCAGCCGATTGGCTAAAGGAACATTTGGATAAGCCCGAAATAGTAATTTTGGATGCCCGGTTACGATATGATGCAACAGATTCTGATACGGAAGATCTTAGGGTCAAAGGGGCACGTATTTTTGATTTGGAAAATGAGTTTAGTGATAAAAATAGCCCGTTTCCCAATATGCTTCCAAGTTCGGCCGAATTTGAAAAATCCTGTAGAAAATTGGGGATTAATAAATCCAGTAAAATAGTGGTTTATGATCATTTTGGCATCTATATAAGCCCACGGATTTGGTGGATGTTCAAAATTATGGGACATGAGAACGTAAGTGTCTTAAATGGTGGCTTCCCTGAATGGAGTAGCAAGGGGTATGCCTCGGGAAAAGGGATTAGGAAGAGGGTTGGCCTAGGTAATTTTAAGGCACACTTCAATCCTGAGTTGGTGGTGGCCTATGAACAAGTCAAGGATAATATAGAAAATAAGGAAGTCTTGGTAGTCGACGTACGATCCTCTGATCGCTTCCTTGGCCTTGTTCCGGAACCAAGGAAGGAGTTAAGAAGGGGGAATATTCCAAACTCCATCAATTTGCCTTATGAAACTGTCCTAAAGGATGGAAAGTATAAATCCGAGAAGGAATTGAAAGAGGTTTTTAATGATTTGCATAAGGAGGGGAGGCCTCTAGTATTTAGTTGTGGTTCTGGTGTCACTGCTTGCATTGTGCTACTGGCCTGTGAAATGACCCTCGAAAATTCTACAAAGGTATATGATGGGTCGTGGACGGAGTATGCACAAGTAACGGACTAATTTATAATTATGCCTTATCTATTTTTAGAAAGTAAAATTTGTCCAACAAAAGATGATATCTATCCGGAAAATATTTTATGGACCAGCCCAAGGATGGGTGGTGTACATGTTCTTGACTTGCCTATTGGCTGCCTGTCAGGAAAATCACGTTAAAAAAATTAGAATTGCCACTGCCGCCAACATGGCATATACCATGGAGGAATTGATAATAGACTATGCCGCTAAATCTGGGTTGGAATTTGAATTGGTCGTTGGTTCATCAGGTAAATTAACAGCACAAATTTTGGAAGGAGCGCCATATGACATTTTTGTTGCGGCAAATATGAAATATCCCGAAGCGGTTTTTGATGGGGGTAAGGCATTGGGTTCCCCAAAGGTCTATGCAAACGGACAATTGGTACTTTGGTCAATGTCAGAGAATATAACGGTTTCAATTGATGAACTGTCCAATTCCCAAATAGAATACATTGCTTTGGCAAATCCCAAAACCGCTCCATACGGCGTCGCTGCTATGGAAGTTATGCAGCATTATGGTTTGTATGAATTCTTAGGGCCAAAATTGGTCTATGGGGAAAGTATTGGTCAGACAGATCAATTCATTTTTTCAAAAGCTGCACAAATTGGATTCACAGCATTATCAAGTGTACTATCTCCGGAAATGAGGGGTAAAGGTAGGTGGGTTCTAATAGACCCATCAATATACGCCAACATTAGTCAAGGTGTGGTTCTTGTAGATCGGAAAGGGGACAATAATCCTAAGGCTCAAGGTTTTTATGATTTTCTTTTTTCCAAAGAAGCCAAGGAGGTATTAAAAGAATTTGGATATTTGGTGAATGAATAGTTTTCCTGGTCAGATAACAGATATTGAAACTTATGGAGATATGTCCATAGTTCACGTTGAGGTTGCAAACCAAATAGAACTAATTTCGATAGTATTGGATACACCTCAAACAGTCCCATATTTAATAAAGGGTAACAGGGTAAATGTCCTGTTTAAGGAAATGGAGGTTACTATTAGTACCCAAAATGAATTGGACATTAGTATAGAGAATAGGATTTCCGGAATCATTACCAATATCGAAATAGGTGCCTTAATGTGCAGATTAACTTTGGAAACCAATTTTGGTGAGGTCGTTGCCATAATAAGTAGCATGAGTGCAAAGCATTTAGGATTGACTGAAAATATGAAAGTGAAGATTATGGTTAAATTGAACGAAGTAATACTGGCACCATAATGGATTGGCAACCTCTAATGCTTACTTTTAAACTTGCTGTGATAACCACGGCTATATTGTTTGTGATTTCAATTCCCATTGCCAATTGGCTCTCCTTTACGAAATCTAAAGCAAAGCCGGTCATAGAAACTTTGGTGAGCATGCCTTTGGTGCTCCCGCCTACAGTTTTGGGTTTTTATATGCTAGTGGCTTTTAGCCCAGAAAATGCATTTGGAAATTGGTTAAATGAATGGTTGGGAATAAGACTTATATTTTCTTTTGGGGGTTTGGTGTTAGCCTCCGTCATTTATAGCCTTCCATTTATGGTGCAACCTATTCAGGCCGGACTTTCCTCACTGCCATCTACATTTAAGGAAGCTTCATACACCATGGGAAAATCAAAAATGACTACCCTTCTAAAAGTTTTATTGCCCAATGTTAAACCCGCGCTTTTGACAGGGATTGTTCTGTCCTTTGCCCATACGGTTGGTGAGTTTGGCGTAGTTTTGATGATTGGTGGCAATATGCCTGGAAAAACCAAAGTGGCTTCGATTGCCATCTATGATGAGGTAGAGGCACTAAATTACTCCGCTGCCAATAGCTATTCCTTGATATTGTTTTCAATAACCTTCATTATTCTTCTTATAGTTTATCTAACAAATGGAGGGTATTTCAAACGCTTTGTTCAATGATACGTCTAAACATAGAGAAAACACTTAAGTCAGGCGGAGGAAATATGGTCCTTGATTTGGAATTGAATATAGTAAAGGGTGAGTTTATTACCTTGTTTGGAGATTCCGGGGCAGGGAAAACCTCTACTTTAAGAATGCTCAGTGGATTATTGAAGCCAGATAGCGGAATAATAACTGTTGATGGAACAACTTGGTTTGATAGTCATAAAAAAATTAATCTTATTCCACAACAACGCAAGGTGGGATATGTTTTTCAAGACTACGCCCTCTTTCCCAATATGACGGTTCGGCAAAATTTGGAATATGCCCTGCAGAGGAATCAGGATGGGGACATAATTGAGGAGTTGTTGGATCTAGCCCAACTCAATGAGTTGCAACAAAGAAAACCGGAAACCCTTTCGGGTGGTCAAAAACAACGAGTGGCATTGGCCAGGGCATTGGTGCAGAGGCCGGATATTTTAATTTTGGATGAACCATTATCGGCCTTAGACCTCAAGATGCGGATAAAATTGCAGGAGTATCTGCTGCAAATTCATAAAAAATACAAACTTACTACGATACTGGTAAGTCATGATGTTGGGGAGATTGTAAAATTATCGGATTGCGTGTTTGAGCTTCAAAATGGTCGGGTTATCAAGAAAGGTACTGCCAGCGATTTCTTTGGACTCACCAAGACCAGTGCTAAATTTAGGTTTTCTGGGGAAGTTTTGAAAATAGTGCAGGAGGATGTTATTTATGTTATCTCGGTACTTATTGGTAACGATATTATTAAGGTGGTTTCGGACCGGCGGGAGGCCAATGGGTTAAAGGTAGGAGATCAGGTTCTTGTAGCTTCCAAGGCCTTTAACCCAATAATTCAAAAAATATAGGAATTGAATCTTTCTACAAAGGGTGGTTTCTTGGATTAAAGGGTCATTTCTGTAAATAGACTCTCCAAATTTTTGTTTTTCCTACTTAATTGAAGGGTCTTTAATTGATTGTCATGGGCAAAGTCGAACACTACTGGGCGCATATCTTTGGTGGTATTAAAGGTAATCTCATATACAAACCCGCCAATATTTTTAACAGTGCTCACATTGGGCAGTTTGTTCAGAAAGGCTTCTTCTACCCTAAAATCGAATTCAACCAGCAATACCTGATCTTGACCGTCCCTTAATTCCGACAGTTTTTTATCTGCTACCAAGATTCCTTTGTTTATGATCAATACTCTGTCGCAGACCGCTTCTACCTCTTTCATGATATGTGTGGAAAGGAGAATGGTTTTCTCTTTTCCAATTTCCCGAATTAATTTTCTGATTTCCAACAATTGATTGGGATCTAGGCCAGTGGTTGGTTCGTCCAGAATCAATACCTCTGGGTCGTGCAGTAGAGCAGCAGCTAGTCCAACCCTTTGACGGTAACCCTTGGAAAGCTGCCCAATCTTTTTGTTGGCTTCGGGGGTAAGGCCTGTTTGGGCAATTACAATATTAACCCGATCCTCGTCAACTTTATATACATCGGCATTGAATGCAAGATATTCCTTAACATACATGTCCAAATACAAAGGATTGTGTTCAGGGAGGTAGCCTATGCTTTTTTGAACGCTTTTCTTATCCTTTAGTACATCAAATGAATTTACCGTTGCCTGTCCTTCATCCGAGGTGTGGTAGGTGGTCAAAATTTTCATCATGGTGGATTTCCCGGCACCATTAGGTCCTAAAAAGCCGACAATTTCTCCCTTTTCAATGGTAAAGGAGACATTGTTCAAAGCTTTTTGATTACCAAAGGATTTGGTGATATTTTTTACAAGGATGGACATGTGTTAACTTTTTATCAAAAATAATGCAAATAAGTGAAAACTAGTTTTAATTATAAACCGGATAAAAACTTGACCATCAATGCAGGATGGTTGTTTTTATCTAAACTAGTCGAACGGGATTCTTTTTCGCAATTCGTAAATTTTAACAGATTTGGGGTTTTAATTGTTATTTTATTTGAATTAAACTGAAATAACTAAAAAAATCATTGCTTACATGTTTGGTTTTAAATATAATTATTACATTAGCCAAAGTTTTACAAGAAAAATGACAAAGCAATATTTCTGGAACGGTTTTTATTTTTACTTCTTTTTTAAGGGAGGTATGGGACTGGTCTAGCATATTTTAAAGTATATATAGAAAAAAGTCCTGTGAAAACCAGGACTTTTTTTTTGGATTTAACTTTCAAAATAAATGGTAAAATCCGAAAGTAGTAAAGTTGAAAGGTTCTAAGTGGCAGGCAATTAATTTGTAATAAGGTGAAGTTAAAAATTGCAATACAGGGTATAAAAGGTTCTAACCACCATCAGGTGGCCAAGGATTATTTTGGCGATGATGTTACATTCGTTGAATGTTCGTCATTTGATGGTTTGGTGGACCATCTGATCAATAAAACTGCGGATAAAGGGGTAATGGCCATTGAAAATTCCATTGCTGGGTCCATTATTCCCAATTATGCATTGGTGTTCCATAAAAACCTTCATATTATTGGAGAGCAGTATTTAAATATACATCATAACCTAATGGTCTTAAAGGGGCAGACGATAGATGATATTCAAGAGGTGCGTTCGCATCCCATGGCCCTACTACAGTGCCATGAATTTTTTAAAAATTACAAGCATATTAAACTGGTGGAGGATGTAGATACTGCAGAGACTGCCAAAAGAATTCAGGAGAATCAGTTAAGGGGAATAGCGGCAATTGCGCCTAAAGTTGCGGCGGAATTGTACGACTTGGAGATTATACATTCGGAAATTCAGACGATAAAGGACAATTCCACTAGGTTTATAATAGTAAAGACCCAGAATAAAGCTTTGCCGGAGCATGAAATTAATAAGGCATCGGTACGTTTTATCACTGACCATAAACGAGGAAGTCTTGCCGCGATATTGAACGTTATGAGCGATTGTAATCTGAATCTAACCAAGATACAGTCCTTACCGGTAATTGAAACGCCATGGAAGTATTCTTTTTTCGTAGATGTTACCTTTGAAAAATTTAAAAATTTTTCCAAGGCAAAAGCCTTGTTGGAAATTATGGCGGAAGAATTTAAAGTGTTGGGAGAATATAAAAATGCCAGAATATTATGATTGGGGCAAAAAGATTAAATACAGTTGAAGAATACTACTTTTCTAAAAAACTTAGAGAAGTAAGGGGGTTAATGGCCGAAGGTAGACCTATAATAAATATGGGTATCGGAAGCCCTGATTTGGAACCATCCATTGAGGTTCAGGATGCGGTGAAAGATGCTCTGAGCCATGATGGGGCACATCAATATCAAAGTTATCAAGGATTGCCCGAGTTAAGGGAGGCATTTACGTCATTTTATAAGAATAAATTTGGTGTAAGTGTAAATTCTCAAACTGAGGTATTACCATTAATGGGGTCTAAAGAGGGAATCATGCATATTAGCCTGGCCTTTTTGAATCCAGGAGATGAAGTGTTGATTCCTAATCCGGGATACCCCACATATACATCGGTAACCAATTTGGTTGGGGCGGTGCCAAGGTACTATGACTTGACCAATAATAACGGTTGGTTTCCAGATTTGGAAGCATTGAGGAAGCAAGACCTTGCTAAAGTTAAAATAATGTGGACCAGTTATCCACATATGCCCACAGGAGCGACGGCAAGTAGGGAGCAATTGACACTTCTTGTGGCTTTTGCTAAAGAGAACGATATTTTATTGGTGAATGACAATCCTTATAGTTTTGTATTGAACCAAAATCCAATAAGTATTTTGGAGATTGAAGGTGCAATGGACGTGGCTTTGGAATTAAATTCATTGAGTAAAACCTTTAATATGGCAGGCTGGCGTGTAGGGATGGTTTTAGGGAACAGTGAACATATAAATGCTGTTTTAAAGGTGAAAAGCAATATGGATTCCGGGATGTTCTATGGTATTCAAAAAGGTGCCATAGCTGCTTTAAATAGTAGCGAATCATGGTTTAGTAATTTGAATAAGGTGTATAATGAGAGGAGGGAATTAATGTGCGCTTTGGCTGATAAGTTGAAATGTACCTATGATAAAAATTCTGTAGGGATGTTCGTCTGGGCCAAATTGCCCGCTGGCGTTTTGTCTTCTGAGCAATTTATTGACACGGTGCTGTATGATAAGAATATTTTTATTACCCCTGGGACAATTTTTGGTTCAAACGGAGAGGGATATATTCGCTTCTCCTTATGTGTTACGGCCGATAAGATTAAGGAAGCAATAGAAAGGTTTTAAAAAGTAGATAAGAAGGAATAAGGAAAAAAGAAAACAGAAGGAAATATAAAGTATTGGAGAGTAATTCTTTGTCCATTTTCTATCATTTTTTTCTCTGATAATAATAAAAGATGAATGTATTTGTAATCGGTATCGGATTAATAGGAGGGTCTATGGCCAAGGATATTAAGCGCAACCGACCGGACTCCAAAATTTACGGCATCGATGCCAATGAAGGGCATTTGGATGAAGCCTTGTCATTATCCTTGATCGATGAAAAGGCGGACTATGATCAACTTCAAATGGCCGATTTCGTAATTGTAAGTATTCCAGTCGATGTTATGGTTCGGGTATTGCCCAAAATATTGGATGCCGTAAATGATGATGCCATAGTGCTTGATGCAGGATCCACGAAGTCCTTGATTTGCAAAGCGGTGGAAAATCATCCTAAGAGAAGAAATTTTTTGGCTTGTCACCCGATTGCCGGGACCGAGTTTTCGGGACCTTCCGCGGCTATAGAAGGCCTGTTTATGGGCAAGACGAATATCATATGTGAAATAGAAAAAACAGCCTTTAAATTGCAGGAAAGGGCACTGGAGCTATTTCAACAATTGGGTATGAGGATACGTTACATGAATCCGGAGGCACATGATAAACATATAGCTTACGTTTCACATTTGTCACACATTAGTTCTTTTATGTTGGGAAAAACAGTTATTGAGAAAGAAAGAAATGAACGTGATATTTTTGACATGGCTGGAAGTGGTTTTGAAAGCACTGTGAGGTTGGCCAAAAGTTCGCCAGCTATGTGGACCCCGATTTTTGAGCAAAACAAGGAAAATGTAATTGAAACCTTGGGAGAATATATTCAAAACTTGAAGGAGTTTAAGGCCATGTTGTTGGCCGATGATTATGAAGGCATATTTAATGAAATGAACAATACGAATAAAATAAAGGAAATATTAAACGGAATACCACTTAACAAAAAATAGAGTATAGAAATGGAAAATTCAAAACAAATGAGAACATGGTTGGACGATATGAAATTGGACCATCCGTTAGTAATAGCCGGGCCTTGTAGTGCGGAAACAGAGGAGCAGGTGCTTAGAATTGCCAATGAGTTAAAAGATACGGATGTAAATTACTATCGTGCTGGTATCTGGAAACCAAGAACACGTCCTGGAATGTTTGAAGGAGTAGGTGCTTTAGGTTTAAAGTGGTTGCAAAAAGTTAAGTCGGAGACAGGCATGAAAACCTGTACCGAGGTAGCTAATGCTGCCCACGTAAAGTTGGCATTGGAACATGACGTTGATTTATTGTGGATCGGTGCCCGTTCAACGGTAAGTCCATTTATAATGCAGGAAATTGCTGATGCACTTGAGGGAACGGATAAAATTGTATTGGTCAAGAATCCGGTAAATCCAGATTTGGCATTATGGCTTGGTGGAATTGAAAGATTGTATACCGCCGGAATTAAAAATTTAGGTGCCATACATAGAGGTTTCTCCACATATGAAAAAACAAAATATAGGAACATCCCTGAATGGCAATTGGCCATTGAATTTCAAAATAAATTTCCGGATTTACCTTTGATTAACGATCCTTCTCACATTACAGGAAATAGGGAAATGATTTTTGATGTTTCCCAAACCGCCTTGGATCTTAATTTTGATGGTTTGATGATTGAAACCCATTTCGATCCGGATAATGCGTGGAGTGATGCTGCCCAACAGGTAACTCCATCCAAATTGATCCAGATTATGAGAGATTTGAAAATTAGAAAAGAATCCGATACAGAGGCAGGATATAATACTGAATTAAGTAATCTAAGGGCGCAAATAGATGTTCTTGATAGCCAGTTGATCGAAATGCTTGGGAAAAGAATGAAAATATCCGATGCTATTGGTGCATTAAAAAAGCAGAAAAACGTTGCCGTATTGCAAAGCAATCGCTGGAATGCCATTTTGGGTAATATGATCTTGGAAGGTGAAACTAAGGGGTTAAGTGAGGAATTTGTTTTAAAAATGTTTAAGGCAATTCACCAAGAATCCATTAATCACCAAGAGAAAATAATTAACTCTTAAACTTTTTTATTGGTTGACCGTTAAAACCACGCCCAATGGCGTGGTTTTTTTGTTTAATGCATTGTACTTTTGCAATGGATATGGAAAGGTCACGGGTCAAGAACAAATGTTGTGTTTGTGCAAATATTGTGTTTAATCTATAAAGGAAGAACTCAACCTTTTTCACACCTCTGAACTGGGATCATTGTTTATTGTTGGGTTAATAGAAAATTAAGATTAATTTAATTGGTCGTGTTTTTAATCAATAGTTTTAATTGGTGGGAATAATGCAGTAGGACCAATGATCAAATTATTCTTTCATTTTCTTTGCCTGTCCAAAGAAAACGAAACAAAAGAAAAGACCCTTCTTCGCTAGGTGGCCCCTAAAATCTAGGGATTTAAGGGACCGTTGCCATGGCCTAAATTATTTCCAAGGCTTCAATAATTCTTTACGGCCATGAAAACTCCACGACGGAAGAAGATAGACCCCACAACAGGCTGTTCATGCAATTTTCAACCTTATGCAATAATGCCCAATAATTGACGGAACAAAGAAACGGCCTATTTTCAATTTCGTTTTAAATCAAGTGGTTTCCACATTGGGAGATGGAAGCCGTCCATAGAGCATTTCACCCAAGTGAAAGCGGCCTGGACGGTGCGGCCGTGGAAAGTGCGTGGATTTATAGAAATTTAAAATCAGCCTAGCCATGGCTACAGCTGGCTCCTCCTAACCAGGGTACACCGTACCTTGGCTATTCGGCCCTGGTCGTTTTTTTGGCGATGCAAAAAATGAACAAAACACAAACTCCAGGATAGTTCATTCTATCATTTCTAATTTACACACAACTTTTGGGATTGACCCAAGGTCGCTTGTAAAAATTAAAGTCAATTACTTACAAAAATATACCCATGCTTAGATCGGAATTTTGATAGTTCGCCTGTTAAAAAGTTAATTGTTTCATTAAATAAGTGTAACAAATGGACTTTTGTTTCATCTTTACCAAGAAAATAGATTGAATAGTCTATTGTTTCCCAAATTTTAATGGAATAATTTAATAACAAAAATATAAGGATGATGAAAAATGTTTTGCTAATAGGATTCCTTTGCCTGTCCTTCGCAGGGTTTTCACAAAGAATAGTTGATAAATCTGTAGGAGATTTTAGGGAGGTGAAAGTTTATGATCTAATAGAAGTTAACCTTATTAAATCGGACGAAAATAAGGTTTTGGTAAAGGGGGACAATGTTGACGATATACAAATTGTAAATAAGAATGGAGTACTTAAGGTAAAAATGGAACTGGATAAAAAGTTTCACGGGGAAAATACCTTTGTAGAGGTGTATTTTAAGAATCTGGACTTAATTGATGCGAATGAAGGAGCAAGAATTACGGTCAACGAAACCTTAAGCCAGGAAAAAATCGAATTAAAGACCCAAGAAGGAGCTAAAATAAAAGTGGGCCTTGATGTGCACCAATTGATCGTTCGATGTGTTACGGGCGGTATTGTTGAGGCCTCTGGAAAGACTATTAATCAAGAAGTGGTCCTGAATACAGGAGGAGTTTTTGAGGGAAAGCCGCTTATTAGTGAGAAGGCCAGCATTAAGATAACCGCTGCAGGAGAGGCTTCAATGTTTGCTTCGGCTGCAATAGACATTAATATTAAAGCTGGTGGGGATGTATACGTTTATGGAAATCCAAAGGAGGTAAATAAGAATACGTTTGCCGGAGGTAGGGTAAAAATTATGGATTAGCAATGCCTATCCTCAAAGAAATTATTTGAGAATTCAATTTTAGTTGAAAATATTGTTTTGAACACTGAATCCCGCCATTTGTCGGGATTCAGTGTTTTTTTTAACGATGGATTATTTCTTAAAGATGTACCGGGTAATAAAAATTCCTTGTCCATCATCCTTTCCACTATCGCTTTCTACTGCGCTGGTAACAAAGGCCAATTCCCACCCTTCAGCCGCCATGGCATTTATTTTGGATGATATTAGTGCATCATTGGCCGCTATATTTTGAAATCTAATTCCTCCAATATTATAAAAATTTAAAAGTTTGGTTTCTTCAAAATTCTTTACCCTAATGTCCCCTCGGTCAGATTTGTTTCTAGAATTATCTTCGTCGGTTTGTTCACTGGTAAACTCCTTATAGTCCCTATCTTCAGTGGCGCTAATGATCCTTGATCTCCCCATACCGCTTGGAACAATGGATTCTACACTGGTGATTACTTTAAATTGTTGGGCATTTACCTCTATAGAGGTTGCAAAAATAAGGCATGCAATGATTATAAAGTTTTTCATTTTCGTGTTATTATATGGTTTATAATTGATTAACAACGATCAATTTTAAAAGCTAGTATAAAACTAAAGTTGTTTCTTTGTAGGCAAATCTGTCAGAATTCGTTAATGGAAGGAACTGTATATAAATCTACTGGAAGTTGGTATAGCGTAAAAACTGGGGATGGAGCTTTTTACGAATGTCGGATTAAGGGAAAATTTCGGCTTAAGGGGATAAAGAGTACCAATCCTGTTTCCGTTGGAGATAGGGTGGTGTTCGACGTGGATGGGACCGCTGATAATTTGCAAGGAATTATTACTGAAATTAAGGACAGGAAGAATTATATTATTAGAAAATCGGTTAACCTGTCCAAGCAAACCCATATAATTGCTGCCAATTTGGATCAGGTTTTTTTGATTGTAACCTTAAATAATCCGCCCACTTTCACGAGTTTTATCGATCGGTTTTTGGTGACATCGGAAGCATATCACATTCCGGCTGTTTTACTTTTTAATAAAATAGATACTTATAGCCAAGAGGAACTGGATGAGATAAAATATCTGGCAAACCTGTACAGGGAGGTTGGATACACCTGTATCGGGATATCTGCCAAAACCGGAAAAAATGTGGATCAGGTAAAGGAACTGATGATTGGCAAAACAAGTATGTTTTCCGGGCATTCAGGAGTGGGTAAATCTACTTTGGTCAACGCCATAGAGCCACAATTGGACCTGAAAACAAAAAATATTTCGTCCCAACATATGCAAGGGCAACATACTACTACTTTCGCGGAAATGTTCGATTTGGAATTCGGTGCAAAAATAATTGATACACCGGGAATCAAAGGATTTGGGATAGTAGATATGGAAAAGGAGGAAATAGGGGATTATTTCCCTGAATTTTTTAAGTTGAAAGGCGAGTGCAAGTTTAATAATTGCCTGCATTTGGACGAGCCTCATTGTGCGGTAAAAGAAGCCTTGGACAATAATGAGGTGGCTTGGAGCCGCTATAAAAGTTATGTGCAGATGATAAGTGGGGAACAAGAGCACTATAGGGTTGACATTTACGGGGAAAAATAATGCGTGCAACAATACAAAGGGTTACCACTGCTAGTGTAACGGTGGATCAGACAATAGTTTCAGAAATTTCGAACGGACTACTAATTTTTCTGGGGATTGAGGAGGCCGATCAGGATGAGGATATAAACTGGCTTTCCAATAAGATTGTTAATCTGAGGATTTTTAATGATGCGCAGGGTGTAATGAATTTATCCCTTCTTCAGGTAAATGGTGAGGCCTTGGTAATAAGTCAGTTTACGCTTCATGCCTCCACGAAAAAAGGAAATAGGCCCAGTTATATTAAAGCCGCAAAACCAGAGATAGCAGTTCCGATATATGAAAGTTTTGTAACACAACTGGAAAAGGATCTTGGGCAGAAAGTGGGTACTGGTATTTTTGGAGCGGATATGAAAGTGGCCCTACTAAATGATGGACCGGTGACCATTCAGATAGATACAAAAAATAAAGAATAATGAATATAGAAAATGCACAAGAAGCCGTAGACGAATGGATCAAGACCCATGGGGTGCGTTATTTTAACGAGCTTACCAATATGGCCCAGCTTACCGAGGAGGTAGGGGAGGTGGCCCGTATTATTGCCAGGCGTTATGGTGAACAAAGCGAAAAGGAGTCGGACAAGAATAAGGATCTGGGGGAAGAATTGGCAGATGTACTTTTTGTAGTGCTTTGTTTGGCCAATCAGACCGGAATAAATTTACAGGAGTCCTTTGAAAAGAAATTAAATCTTAAGACCACACGCGATCATGATCGTCACCACAACAATAAAAAGCTGAAATAGTACTATATTTGTCGTTTGTTTTTGTGCATTCATTCAAAAGCAATAGATCATGCAAATAAGTCTAAAAAATCACATATAAATTGAAGCTACATTTATCTGCCCCTTCGCAAACCCTAATAAAATCAGAAGTAAAAATCACGGGATCCAAAAGTGAATCCAATAGGTTGTTATTATTACAGGCCTTATTTCCCAACATAAAAATCAATAATCTTTCCAATTCTGATGATGCAGAAGTAATGCAAAAAGGGTTGCTTATCAGTAATGGGGTGGTAGATATACACCATGCAGGCACAGCCATGCGTTTTTTAACGGCTTATTTCGCGTCACAGGAAAATAAGGAAGTTACCCTAACGGGATCGAAACGAATGACCGAAAGACCAATAAAAGTATTGGTAGAGGCATTGCGCAGTTTGGGTGCTGAGATTAGTTATGTAAATTATGAGGGTTATCCGCCAATTAATATTAAGGGCAAAAAACTATTGAAACATAAGGTGAGTTTGCCTGCGGATATTAGCAGCCAGTATATTTCAGCATTACTTTTAATAGCGCCAAGTCTGGAAAATGGCCTGGAATTGGAACTGGTCGGTAAAATTACGTCTGTTCCTTATATAAAAATGACCTTGGGACTTCTTTCCCAAATAGGGGTAGTGAGTTCTTTTGATGGGAATACGATCAAGGTGTCGCCAAAGACCGCAATTGAACCTTCTACTCAAGTAGTGGAATCGGATTGGAGCTCTGCATCATATTTTTATAGTATTGTAGCCCTTTGTGAATTAGGTACTGAAATTTCTTTAACGGCCTATAACAGGAATAGCCTTCAAGGGGATAGTGTTCTCAAGGAAATATATAAGGATTTTGGGGTGGAAACAAGCTTCCAAGACCATCAGGTTGTTTTGAGAAAGAAGGCAAATCCTATAAATACCACCTATAATTTTGAGCTTGCAAATGCACCTGATATAGCACAAACCATTGCCGTTACCTGTTTCGGTTTAGGTGTGGGTTGCCATATGACAGGCCTTCATACGCTTAAAATTAAGGAAACGGACAGGCTGGAAGCTTTAAAGACGGAACTGACCAAGTTAGGGGCGCCCATATCGGTAACTGATAAAACCTTGACCCTGGAACCGTCCAGAGAGATTAAAAGTGAAATAGCCATAGATACTTACAACGACCACAGAATGGCCATGGCCTTTGCCCCATTGGCCCTCAAAACTTCACTGTTTGTAAACAATGCGGAAGTGGTTTCCAAATCATACCCAGACTTTTGGGAGGACATGAAAAATTTAAAATTCAAGGTGCAAACTGTCTGATTTTTATTTATATGGGGTTTTACTTGACATCGCCCCATGCATCGTCGTATATTTGCAGCCGCTAAACATGAATCTAAATTTAAGGAATATACTAAATGAAATTATCGCACTTCAGTTTTGAACTTCCAAACGAATTATTGGCAGAGTATCCAGCAGAGAATAGAGATGAGTCCAAATTAATGGTCGTGCACAGGGCTACGGGCAAAATTGAACATAAAATGTTCAAAGATCTGATTAATTATTTTGATGAGGGCGATGTAATGGTGCTTAACAACACCAAAGTTTTTCCTGCAAGATTATATGGGAATAAGGAAAAGACGGGAGCTAGAATTGAGGTTTTTTTATTGCGTGAATTAAATGAGGAGCAGCGTCTTTGGGATGTTTTGGTAGATCCAGCGCGTAAAATAAGAATTGGGAACAAACTTTATTTTGGTGATGATGAAACTTTGGTTGCCGAGGTAATAGACAATACAACCTCCAGAGGTAGGACGTTAAGGTTCCTTTACGATGGTTCTTATACTGATTTTAGAAGAAAGTTAAAAGAACTTGGGGAAACTCCTTTGCCTAAATATATTAAGAGAAAAGTAGAGGCTGAGGATGAAAAAAGATATCAAACCATTTATGCCAAGCATGAAGGTGCAGTTGCTGCCCCTACGGCAGGTTTGCATTTTTCCAAACATTTGCTTAAGAGATTGGAAATAAAGGGAATCGATTTTGCAGAGGTAACCTTGCATGTAGGCTTGGGAACTTTTAATCCTGTGGAAGTAGAAGATCTTTCCAAGCACAAGATGGATAGTGAGGAATTGATCATAGATGAAAAGGCCACTGAAATTGTAAATTCCGCTAAGCTTAAGAAACGGAGGATATGTGCCGTAGGTACTACCGCTATGAGGGCTTTGGAAAGTGCGGTGTCTTCCCAGCAGACTTTAAATACTTTTGATGGTTGGACCAACAAGTTTGTTTTTCCTCCATATGATTTTAGTATTGCCAATGCAATGGTAACTAATTTTCACTTGCCAAAATCTACCTTGTTAATGATGGTTTCGGCCTTTATGGGGCACGATTTAATGAAGAAGGCCTATAAGGAAGCAATTTTGGAAGGGTATAAGTTTTATTCATACGGTGATGCCATGTTGATTATATAAGTATCCTAAATAATAGTTAGATCCCGTCAGTATCACAGATAAATCTGTATTGGCGGGATTTTTTTATAGAATCATTTATCTTTGGAAAGTGGAAATCGCAAAAAATAAAAGAGATATAAGGGCATTTACCAAGGAACAACTTAGGTCGTTCTTTGAAACCCAGGGGGACAAAGCCTTTAGGGGTAACCAGGTCTATGAATGGTTGTGGCAAAAATCGGCCCACACCTTCGAGGATATGACCAATATCTCCAAGGAAACCAGGCAAATGCTGGAGGATAATTTTGTGATCAACCACATAAAGGTAGATCAAATGCAACGCAGTAGCGACGGAACCATTAAAAATGCGGTCCGTTTACACGATGATCTTATTGTGGAATCGGTTTTAATTCCGACTAAAACTAGGACTACAGCTTGCGTGTCCAGTCAGGTAGGTTGTAGTTTGGATTGTAAATTTTGTGCCACATCCCGACTAAAGCGGATGAGGAATTTGAATCCGGATGAGATTTATGACCAAGTGGTGGCCATTGATAATGAAAGTAGGCTGTATTTTAATCGTCCATTGAGCAATATTGTTTTTATGGGCATGGGAGAGCCCTTAATGAATTATAACAATGTGATCAAGGCCATTGATAAGATAACCTCCCCGGAAGGATTGGGTATGTCCCCTAAACGTATTATCGTGTCTACTTCTGGAGTGCCAAAGATGATACGAAAAATGGCAGATGAGCAAGTGAAATTTAAGTTGGCGGTATCCCTGCATTCGGCTATTGATGAAATTCGAACTTCCATTATGCCATTTAACGCTACATTTACTTTAGCTGACCTGCGCGAAGCACTTGAATATTGGTATCTAAAGACCAAGAGTAGGATAACCTATGAATACGTGGTTTGGGATGGTATAAACGATAAGCAAAAAGATGTAAATGCTTTGGTGGATTTCTGTAGGTTTGCCCCTTCCAAGGTTAATTTAATTGAATATAACCCAATAGACGACGGGGAATTTCAACAGGCCAAAAATGCGGCCATTGAAATGTACGTTAAAACCTTGGAGCAAAATGGTATTACTGTTACGGTAAGGCGTTCCAGAGGCAAGGACATTGATGCTGCCTGCGGACAATTGGCAAATAAATCCTAGATAAACCCTAACCAAAGGGCTGCGGGTAAATGAGGAGCTAATTCCAAACACAAAATCGCTAAAATCTATAAATTACGGTTACATTACCATTGTTGGCTGGTGATTACTATGTTTTTTTGCCTAATTTTACGCAACTGAACAAGCAATCCAAAACAGCCTAATTTATCCCTTGAAAATTGTATCCCAAATAAAGGAACCGATTAATAAGGAAATGGAACTTTTTGAAAAAAAGTTTTATGAATCCATGTCTTCCAAGGTTGCCCTATTAAATAGAATTACTTACTACATTGTTAATAGAAAAGGGAAGCAGATGCGGCCCATGTTCGTATTTCTTACTGCCAAGCTCCTGAACAACGGGGAGGTAAATGAGAGAACCTATAGAGGGGCGTCGGTTATAGAATTGATTCATACTGCCACCTTGGTCCATGATGATGTGGTAGATGATAGTAATAAACGTCGAGGCTTTTTTTCGGTCAATGCTTTGTGGAAAAACAAAATCGCCGTTTTAGTTGGGGATTACTTGCTTTCCAAGGGCCTATTGTTGTCTATAGACAATGGGGATTTTGACCTTCTTAAAATTATTTCCGTCGCTGTTCGTGAAATGAGTGAGGGGGAATTACTGCAAATAGAAAAAGCCAGGCGACTGGATATTACCGAGGTGGTGTATTACGAAATTATTAGACAGAAAACCGCAACCTTGATTGCCGCTTGTTGTAGTTTGGGAGCGTGTTCGGTTAAGCCTGATTCCACGGATGTGGAAGCTTTTAGGAAATTTGGCGAGTTAATTGGGATGTCCTTTCAGATTAAGGATGATCTATTTGATTACGGGGAAGAGAGAATTGGCAAACCAACGGGCATAGATATTAAGGAACAAAAAATGACCCTGCCATTGATTTTTGTACTCAACAAATGTTCCAAAGCGGAAAAAAGGTGGTTGATCAATTCTATTAAGAATCACAACAAGGATAAAAAACGGGTCAAGGAAGTTATTGCCTTTGTAAAGGAAAACGGTGGTCTTGAATATGCCGTGAAAAAAATGCTCGCCTATAAGGAGGAGGCATTGGCCTTATTGGCGACCTACCCAGATTCAGAATATAGGAATTCACTGGAGCTAATGGTGAACTATGTGGTGGACCGCAAAAAATAAAATTACTTCACTGTAAATCAATTGTTTACATTTTATATTTATTTTCTTCATTACCATAGGCAACTATTTTGTAAATGAAGTCGTCTATCTTTATAACAAACAAACTTTAGGGATTTGAAAATTATTTCTTTTTACAATAACGAAAAGTTACTGCTTAAGAAGGCCAAATCTGGTAATAAGGAGGCGCAAAAGTGGTTATACGATAAATACTCCCCTAAAATGTTAAGCGTTTGTAGACAATATATCAAAGATCTTCAATTTGCCGAGGATGTCATGGTTGGGGGATTTGTAAAGGTGTTTAAGTATTTGGATTCCTTTAGGCATGAAGGTAGTTTTGAAGGGTGGGTAAGAAAAATAATGGTGAGGGAATCCATCACTTATTTAAGAAAGAGTCAACCAATAATTTTTGACGATGAAATATATGAGAGGAATGCTGTCAATCAAATTTCAGTGAGTTCCGATTTAGATTTGGAGCAAATTCAATTTTTAATAGATGCCTTGCCGGATGGTTATAAAATGGTATTTGTTTTATATGCAGTAGAGGGGTATAGCCATAGGGAAATAGCCCATAAGTTGGAGGTTTCGGAAAGTACGTCCAAATCCCAATTGTTCAAAGCTAGAAAAATGTTACAGGAAAAGTTGTGGGATCTAGGGATTAAATGTAAGACCAAGTTGAGTAACAACTAAATACTTTTTAAAAATTAAATAATATGGCACCAATAAAATTTGAGGAACATATTAAGGAGAAGTTGGATAAAAGGAAAATAACCCCTTCGGATGGGGCATGGGAAGAGCTATCTGCCCAATTGGAACACAGTAAGCCGGGTTCGCAAATTGGATTTTTCCGAATCGGTATTGCGGCCAGTATAATAGGATTGTTGATCTTAACCCTGATGTACCTTAATAATAGTCAGGAATTGGACAGCGAGGGCAGCAAAACTGTAGCAGCTCCTAATACGGAGGTTAAGGAAGAGCCTATGAACAATCCCAATGTTAAGAAGGTTGAAAAGCGGGAGGGCATTGTTACGACCAATGAAGCTTCTGAATTGGTAGAAATTGAGACTACAAAAAAAGAAAAGAAAAAAGTTGAGGATATAACCGAAACGGAATTGACGAACGGAGTTGGGATTTCTAATGCTGTTGCCGTTAATGACCCTGTTGAACCAAAAGGTAAGGACAAGTTATTAATGGAACCCAATAATATTATCACAGCTAAAATAGAGGAAATAGTTACACTAGTAGAATTAATGGAGGAAAATAATATCTCCTTGACCGATGCCGAAGTGGATTCACTCCTAAAGCAAGCGCAGAAAGAGTTATTTTCAGAAAAAATCTTTAGGGACAATCATTCTGTAGATGCTATGGCCTTATTGGCCGAAGTTGAAGGTGAGTTGGACCAATCGTTTCGACAGCAAATATTTGATATGCTCAAGGAGGGGTACTTTAAGGTTAAAACAGCTGTAGCTGCAAGAAATAACTAAAATATTCATCGATCATTAATCAATTCTCTTGGCCCCGCTCCATTGTGGAGCGCCGGGCAGGGGATAACTAAATCAAAATTCATTATGAGAACATTGGCGTGGTACGTAGTAGTGCTGGTTATTTTATTATTTACACAGAATTTATTGGCCCAGGATCAGGATGTGTTAAATTATAAAATAGATCAGCTGGAAAAGAAAAAGGCGGCTATCAAAAATTCCGAAAGAGAAGCTTTAAAGGTGGAGATTGGTCAAATTAATATCCGAATGGATAATGGTGGTCTCTCAATAAAGGAAGCGGATTCGCTTAAAATGAAAGCAGCAGAAAACCACGCTAGAAATATAGAAAATAAACTGGTTATCATAGAAAATTATATTGATTTATTGAAGCGAAATGGAGATTTGGATCTAAATATGGATATGGGAAGGATTGTTATAGGGTTAGGAGCGGAAGAGGAAGGGGGTGATAAGATTTTTGGTATAAAGGTTAATACCGGAAATCAGAATAATCTAAAATACGATCAGCGAACGTTTTCCAATCCCGTTATTGGCGTGGGACTAAACAATACCTTGATAGATGGTCAATCCTTACAGGATACCCCCTATAAGGTTGGCGGTAGCCGTTTTTTTGAATTAGGATATGTCTGGAGGACCAGGGTGTTTAAAAATTCCAATTTCCTAAGGTTAAATTACGGTGTGTCATTTCAGTTTAATGGGTTAAAGCCAAAGGACAATAGTTACTTTGTTGTTAATGGTAGTCGAACGGAGTTGATGGAATTTGAATATGATTTGGACAAATCTAAATTCAGGATGGACAATGTGGTCCTTCCGGTACACTTCGAATTTGGTCCTTCCCGAGTAAAGAAGACCGATCAAACCATTCGATATTCCATTCACAAACAATTTAGACTTGGTTTGGGCGGGTATGCTGGAATTAATATGGGTAGCCGTCAAAAATTGAAATATGAAAGGGATGGCGACCGGGTGAAGGATAAATTTAAAAGGGATTATAATACCAACGATTTTGTGTATGGGCTAAGCGCTTATACTGGAGTGGGTGAGGCGCTGATATATTTGAAGTACGACCTAAACCCTATTTTTAATAATGCCCTTGTAGATCAGCATAATATCTCTCTGGGATTACGCTTTGATTTATAACATTTGTAGGGGAATTGGATTCTTGCATTAGAGTTTCTCAACTGCCAATACCTTGTTGCATTTCCTCCGTAAATTCTTCTTCGAAATAAGATTTTTTACAGTGCGAACAGCTTATGGTGGTAGAAGTGCCTACTCTAAACAGCGAAATCCAGAACAAGTGGAAATAGGTGGTACTTGTCACTGCCATTAAGGTGCCCCTATTTTTGCAATAGGGACAATCAATGTTTTGCAGTGCCAGTGAAGTTGTTTTTCCCGGTTTGGTGCCTAGAAATAATATCATTTACTATTTGTCTATACTTTTAAATGAAAATCGCAATTTAACCAATATTTATTTTACAAGCATGGCTTTTCCTTTTTCCAACAGGTCTTAAAGTACTATCTTTAGCGTGCTAAAAATGTAAAGATTGATTACAAAATCTACCATAGACAAAGTATACGAGACTGCCCGTTTGGAGGAGGTGATAGGGGATTTTGTGCAACTAAAGAAATCTGGCTCCAACTTTAAGGGCTTAAGTCCGTTTACCGATGAACGCAGCCCCAGTTTTATGGTTTCACCGGTAAAACAGATATGGAAGGACTTTAGCAGTGGTAAGGGCGGGAATGTTGTAGCCTTCCTAATGGAACACGAACATTTTTCCTATCCGGAGGCCATAAAATATTTGGCCAGGAAATACAATATTGAAATAGAGGAAACAGAGCTTAGCAATGAGCAAAAGGAGCAGACCAATGAACGGGAGAGTATGTATCTGGTTTCCGAATATGCCCAAAAGTATTTTTCGGAGATTTTATGGGAAAGGGAACAGGGCAAGGCAATCGGTTTGAGCTATTTTAAGGAGCGTGGGTTTAGTGATGACACTATTAAGAAGTTTGATTTGGGATATTGCCTAGATCAATGGGACGGATTTACCAAGGCGGCTTTGGATAAGGGGTATCAATTAAATTATTTGGAAAAAACGGGGCTTACCATTGTAAAGGAGGATGCCTCCAACCCTGATATCAATAAAACCTTTGACCGTTTTAAAGGGCGTGTAATGTTTCCCATACACAGTATGAGTGGAAGGGTTTTAGGTTTCGGAGGTCGCATTTTAACAAATGACAAAAAAGCTGCCAAATACTTAAATTCTCCCGAAAGCGATATTTATCATAAAAGCAAGGTGCTATATGGTATATACTTTGCCAAACAGGCCATTGCCAAGGAAGACAATTGTTATTTGGTGGAAGGGTATACAGATGTTATCCAAATGTACCAACGCGGTATACACAATGTAGTTTCTTCGAGTGGTACGGCATTGACCTCGGATCAGATAAGGTTGATTAATAGGCTTACTAAGAATGTCACAGTTTTATTTGATGGGGATGCGGCAGGATTGCGGGCATCACTCAGGGGGATAGACCTTATTCTGGAACAAGGGATGAATGTAAAGGTATGTACTTTTCCGGAAGGGGAAGACCCTGATAGTTTTTCCAAGAATAATGATTTTGAGGATGTGGTCTTATATCTTCAGGAAAATTCAAAGGATTTTATACAATTCAAGGCTTCTTTATTGGTAAAGGAAGCTGCAAACGACCCTATTAAAAGAGCGGATACGGTCAGGGATATTGTTCATAGTATTTCTAAAATTCCGGATCGGATACAAAAGGAAATTTATATACAGGAATGTGCTCAGATCATGAATATTTCCGAGGCGGTTTTATTTAATACTTTGGCACAGATTGGTAAAAAGGACATATCGGACGCCAATAAAAGGATAAAACAGGAGCATCAAGCCTTTGATGTGGTCAAGAACGAGCCTTTACGGCAAAAGGTGGATGTGCAGTATGAACTGGAGCGCAAGATTATAGAGATGTTGTTGCTTTATGGGGATCTGGAACAAAAATTTGAGGATTTGGTGTTGAAGGAGAACGAAAAGGGTGACCTGGAACTGGAGCCCGAATCGTTGGATACCAAGGTGTATGAAAAGATCTATCTAGACCTCCAAGATGATGAAATTGAGCTGGCAAATGAGCAGTTCAGAAATATTTATTATAAATTAATGGAAGATCTCAATGAGAAGGAAGATTTTTCCATTACTACCTTTATCGCCAATTTAGACCAAGAATTGGCTTCTGAAATATCTTCCATTTTAATGGAGGAAGAAAAATACGTTTTACATCAATGGGAGCGAAAGGATATATACCCTAAAGATAAAAAAGTGGGAATTTCCCAGTTGGTGAGTGAAACTATTTTAACATTAAGGTGTTATTTAATAAAAAAAAGAATAGGCTCCCTTCAGGAGAATACTTTAAATAACCATGAAGGCAATATGGAGGCCTTGGAAGAGATCATGAATTATATTCAGCTTAACGTTCTACTGAACAAAAAACTGAATAGGGTTCTTTCATAGAAATTCGGCCAATAGTACTAAAAAACAAAGACCGCATCCTATTTTAACAGGGATGCGGTCTTTGTTTAGTTATTATTGTTCCAGTAATTTAGTACAGTTCCAATGCCTTGGCTTGCTGTAATAGATCCACTAGGTTGTCTACATTTAATTTGCGCATTAAACGCGCTTTGTAGGTACTTACTGTTTTTTCGTTTAAATCCAAACCTTGTGCTACTTCTTTGTTGCGTTTGCCACTGGCCAACAATTTAAGGACCTCAACTTCTCTTGTAGATAATTTTCTAAAGAATCTTCTTGGTTTTTGCGTTCCTTCGTCAAAAGCAAGGCGTTGTGCCAATTCATTCGTAATAAACATATTGCCTTCGCTAACTTTTCTAATGGCGCTAATAATATAATCTATCTCTGAAGTTTTGGATAAGTAGCCGAAAGCTCCGGCCCTTATGGTGCTCAATGCATAAACATCTTCAGACTGACCACTGTAGATCAACACCCGTATATTAGGGTACTGTTTTTTGATCTTTCTAAGGGTTGCAATGCCATTAATTTCGGGAATGTCCATTTCCAGAAGAATAACGTCCGGGGAGTAAATTTCCAGCTTATTAAATAATTCCGTGGTAGTAGATGCATCGGCAATGACTTCAATATCTGAAACAGGGTTCAAGACTTGTTGTACGCCCATCCGAACAATAGGATGATTATCAGCAATTAAAATTTTGATCATTTTAGGTTATTTTTCTAGATTTCAACATCAATAATCATGTCTAAAATACTGACATGCAATGTAGGGTTAAAATATCTAATTCGATAGGCAAAGCTTCATTTTTTTATTCAAAACCGGAAATTTTTGGGTATTTTTTCGTTTTAATCACTTGGTTCTTAGGTGAGAGGTTCATTTTAACGAATTTGGAATTTCACAAACAGGAATAGGAATCATTTTATGTTTGTTGGCGCGGTTAAATCTTTGGTATATCTGAAAAACCTCTTTTTGTCTATCAGAAAAATCCGTATCCACTCTTCCTTCTTCCTGCATTTGCATGGCCCATTCCAATTCTGGATAGGATGCTCCTATTTGGTCCTCGTCAGTTCTGTCATCGCCCCATAATCCATCGGTAGGTGCCGCCTTAATGATATCTTCGTTAATCCCCAGGACTTTGGCAATTTCATATACTTCGGTTTTTAATAAATCGGCAATAGGACTTAAGTCCACGCCACCATCCCCATATTTGGTATAGAACCCTACGCCAAAATCTTCCACCTTATTGCCGGTTCCTGCTACCAATATTTTGTCCAATGCCGCAAAGTAATATAAGGTGGTCATTCTTAACCTTGCTCTAGTGTTCGCCAAGGACATAAATCTATCCTCCTCCTTTTCAACATCTGGCAAAGCATCTACCAAACTGTCGAAAGTAGGTGTAAGGTTTACAAGTTTCCTGTCAACATTTGGGTAATTTTCTTTTAGCCAGTCAATATGGTTGGATGCCCGGATGACTTGGTTGTCTGCCTGATGTATGGGCATTTCAAGACATAAAAGTCGTAGACCCGTCTTGGCGCATAAGGTTGAGGTTACCGCGGAATCTATACCTCCCGAAATTCCTATTGTAAATCCTTTCATATTTGCTTTTTTGGCATAATCGCGTAACCAGGTTACAATGTGGTCTATTACTTTTTCGGTCTGCATCTGAACAATTTATAAGGTTTAAAAACTTAACTTTGCATGGTAAAAATAAAGCCTAGAATTTAAAACTTAAAACATTAACCGAATTACTTTAGCATGCGAAAGGCCATATTCCTCATTTTTCTTCCAATAATTATTTTTTGCAGTTGTGAGAGTAGCGATAAAGTGGCCGATGAGGTCGCGAAAATAAATGTAGATTTAGAGGTATTAAGGTTCGATAGGGATTTTGCTAAAGCACAGCCTGAGGACATTCCTTTATTGAAAAAAGCCTACCCCTATCTTTTTCCCGTCAATTATTCGGATAGCATTTGGATTGCCAAATTAAAGGATACTGTGCAGATAGAGGTACTTGACGAAGTAGGAAAATCCTTCCCAGGGTTTGATAGGGAACAGGAAGAACTTGAGCTGTTGTTCAAGTATGTAAAGTATTATTTTCCAAACTATAAGGTTCCAAAGTTGGTTACGGTGACTTCGGATGTGGATTATAACAATAGAATTATCTTAACGGATAGTTTACTGCTTATTGGTCTTGACAATTATTTAGGGACATCCCACAGGTTTTATCAGGGCATTTCCAAATACATAGCCAATGATTTAGAGGAGAAATATATGATCCGTGATGTGGCCAGTGCGTTTGCCAAAACGGTGGTGCCCACACCGCGGGACCGTACTTTCTTGTCACAGCTTATTTATTATGGTAAAGAGCTGTATTTAATGGAAAAACTTATGCCTCAAAATACCGATGCCGTTACATTGGGTTATACCCCGGATGAAATGGATTGGGCAAATGCCAACGAGGAACAGATTTGGCGTTATTTTATTGAGCGCGAATTATTGTATAGCACCAATAGTAAATTGGGGCCACGATTTTTGGATCCCGCTCCTTTTTCAAAATTTGAATTGGAACTTGATAACGAGTCACCTGGTAAAATTGGGAGGTATTTAGGTTGGCAAATAGTAAATGCATTCATGGATAATAATAAGATCACTTTACAGGAGATGCTGACCTTGCCTGAGGAAGAATTGTTCAAAAGATCAGGATATAAACCAAGAAAACTGTAGAAGATCAAACATATCAAAAAAAAATAATGGCAAAACTACATACATCGGAAATTACGTTAAAAGTTGGATTGGATGAAAATAGGGTCCCTGAGGAATTGACATGGTCAGCCCAAGATGGTGGCATTGATAATGAAAAAGCCAAGGCCATGTTATTGTCCGTTTGGGATAGTAAGAACCAAGAATCCCTAAAAATTGATTTGTGGACCAAGGATATGCCTGTGGATGAGATGAAAATTTTCTTTCATCAAACCCTGGTTTCTTTGTCTGATACCTTTATGAAGGCTACACAAGATGAAAAAATGACCGCAACCATGAAAGATTTTTGTGATTATTTTGCCGAAAAGCTTGAATTGAAAAAATAGTTGCCATTGAGGTTAATGTACAATTCGACTTGCTCTTTGAACTTCCGTTAGTATTGTCATTGCTTACCGACAAAGTTAATATTAAGAATTTTTAGCTTATTGTTATGGATGGTACTACTGAGGAACGACTTGTTTTTGTATATAATGCCAAATCTGGCTTAGGTAATGCGTTACTGGATAGTGCTCACAAAATTTTAAGTCCTGGCTCTTACGATTGTAATTTATGTGCTTTAACCTATGGTGTTTTTTCTGAAAATAAAAAATGGAAAGAATTTAGGCGGCAATTCGATTTGGAGATGCAATTTCTTCATTTGGATGAGTTTATAGAAAGATACCCAAACGAAAATTATACTACCACAGACTTTCCAAGGGTGTTTGTCTTAAATAATGGCAGACTGACAGGGTTTCTCAATAAAGAAGAGGTAAATTCCATAAAGAATCTGGACGGCTTAATATTGGTAGTTCAGGAAAAATATACCCAAAAAAACTGTAGATGAATTGAAGAAAGTCCTAGCGGACTTCTTTGAAAAAATTAGTATTTAATTCATCAATATAACCTAGTAATTCTTCTTGCCCCATTCCGTTGGTGGAGGATGTGACAAAATATTTTGGTGCTTCTTCCCAGACCCCTTCCAATAGTTGATTGATGTATTCGTTAACGTGGTTTTCTATTGCTTTTGGCTTCAATTTATCCGCTTTGGTGAAAATCATGCAAAACGGAATCTGGTTTTCCCCCATCCATTCCAAAAATTCCAGATCCACTTTTTGGGGTTCATGTCTAATATCGATCAAAACAAAGGCACATACCAATTGCTGACGCTCAATAAAGTAGTCGGTAATATATTTTTGAAAGGTTTTTTTGTCTTTTTTGGATACACGGGCATACCCATAACCAGGTAAATCAACCAAAAACCAATTATCATTTATTCTAAAATGATTTATGAGTTGAGTCTTTCCGGGGCGGCCAGATGTTTTGGCCAAGCCTTTTCTTTGGGTAAGCATATTGATCAAGGAAGATTTTCCCACATTGGAACGACCTATAAAGGCATATTCCGGCAAATGGTCCTTTGGGCAATTTATTACATTGGAATTGCTCATGACAAAGTCGGCCGACTTTATTTTCATTTGTTTGTTGTTAAAGTATTATTAGTCTTGACTCCAGCTTATAGATTTCGCTTCTCCAGCCAAGCGTCAAGTAAGGTGTTGAATTCCAGGGGATGTTCCATCATTGGGGCATGCCCGCACTTATCGATCCAAAATAAATCGGAATCAGGGAGAAGTGAATGAAATTCTTCGGCCACATTTGGCGGCGTAACACTATCGTTTTTGCCCCATATAATACAGGTTGGGGTCAACATATGCGGTAAATCCTTGGACATGTTGTGTCTTATGGCACTTTTTGCAATGGATAGGGTTTTTACCAATTTAATTCGGTCATTAACGGTGGCAAAAACTTCATCTACAATTTCTTTGGTCGCTATTTCCGGATCATAAAACACATCCTGCGCTTTTTTCTTGATAAATTCATAATCGCCTCGCTTGGGATAACCGTCACCCATAGCACTTTCGTATAGGCCAGAACTGCCTGTGATTACTAAGGCCTTAACCATTTTTGGGTATAGTTTGGTATGAAGCAGACCAATATGTCCTCCCAAGGAATTACCTAGAAGTATTACATCTTTTAGTTCTTTATGTTCTATAAACCGTTCCAAAAATTTGGCAAAGCTCTTCACATTGGTCTTAAGCAATGGCATGTCGTAAATTGGAAGCTCGGGAACCAATACCTTGTAGCCCTTAGGAGGGAAGTGATTCATAACCCCGTGGAAATTGCTCAATCCGCCCATGAGGCCGTGCAATATTATAATAGGTCTTCCTTCACCCATTTCAATGTAGCGGTATTTTCCCTCTTTAATTATCTTTTTTTCCATTAAGGATGCTTCTGGTCTTAGTTGACAAATATAGGCAATTCATTGTTATACAAGTATAGCCAAGTTTTTGGAATGGCAATAAATAATGACAATTTTTTTGTTGAAAGAATTTTTCTGGATTAGTTCCAAAGATTTTTTTAAGGGACATTTTTGGTGTCGTTTGTCGATAAAGTATGCATTTTATTAACAAAGTGGTATTTTGTGGTAAATTGTGGTAATAATTTCTATATATTTGAGTTATTAAATTAAAAACCAGCTACTTTAAGTGATAAGTTTCATTGGAACATATGATTGTAAGGCCGATTCTAAGGGAAGGGTAATGCTTCCTGTGGCGCTTAAAAATCAAATGGCACCCGTAATTAATGAAGGTTTTGTCGTAAAGCGTTCGGTTTTTCAACCTTGTTTAGAACTGTATCCCATGGCAGAGTGGAATTTGTTGATGCAGAAAATGAATAAAAAGAACCGATTTAAGAAAAAGAACAACGATTTCATAAGAAGATTTTCTGCTGGAGTAAAAGTGGTGGAAATAGATGCCACCGGTAGGTTGCTGATTCCAAAAAATTTGGTGGATGTGGCAGGAATCGCGAAAGAAGTGGTATTGAGCTCGGCAATCAACATTGTTGAAATCTGGGATAAGGATAATTATGAAAAGGTATTGGAGGAAACTGCCGAGGACTTTGCAAGTCTGGCTGAAGAGGTAATGGGGGACGACGATGATGACTTATCATAACCCGGTATTGTTGAAAGAGTCCGTTGATGGACTGGATATTAAGCCTAATGGTGTTTATGTAGATGTGACTTTTGGAGGTGGCGGACATTCTAGGGAAATATTGAAAAGACTGGGAGAGGAAGGAAGGCTGGTGGCTTTTGATCAGGATGAGGATGCATTGCAAAATGCCATTGACGATGGGAGATTTCAGTTGATCAATGAAAACTTCAGGTATATAAAGCAGTTTTTGAAGTTCTATGGTGTAAAGAAAGTGGATGGGATTTTGGCCGATTTTGGGGTATCATCCCATCAATTTGATCAAGCGGAGCGAGGTTTTTCAACTCGTTTTGATGCTGATTTGGATATGCGAATGAGCAAGAAAAACCAGATATCGGCTTTTGATGTGGTGAATGTATACGAGTTTGACGAGTTGAGAAGGGTTCTTTTTCAGTATGGTGACTTGCGAAATGCAAATGCAATGGCAAAGACCATAATAGACCAGAGAGGGGAAAGTCCAATAAAAACCACAGATCAATTAAAGGAGGTATTGGGGCAATATTTGCCAAAACATAGGGAGCATAAAATACTGGCTCAAATATACCAGGCCATAAGGATAGAAGTAAACCAGGAAATACAGGTGATAAAGGAGTTTTTGTTGCAGGTGCCGGAATTATTGAATGATGGGGGCAGGTTGAGTGTTATAAGCTATCATTCTCTGGAAGACAGGCTGGTAAAAAGATTTATTAGGGCAGGCCAGTTTGAAGGGGAGCCAGAAAAGGATTTTTACGGGAACATAGAGGTTCCTCTTAAAAAGGTTGGAGGATTGGTGGTTCCGTCAAGAGAGGAAATAAAGATCAATAATAGGGCGAGAAGCGCTAAGCTTCGGATAGCAGAACGAGTTTGAATTTAAATGAAAATTATAAACTACCCTCTTAAGGGTGTTTATAATATAAGGTATAGGTGAATAATTTTTAAGTGATGAGAAAAGGAATATTGGACATATTAAAAGGAAAGTTTTTGGTGAGCGGAGGTGCTCCAAAAAACTGGATGTTCATCATTTATATTTCTTTCTTGGCAACTGTAATGATTGCCAGTTCTCACAGTGCCGATGGAAAAGTTCATAAAATCGCCGCTCTTGATGAGCAGGTTAAGGAGCTGAGAAGTGAGTTTGTGGATGTTCGTTCGGATATGCAAGAGCTAAAGTTGGAATCCACAGTATTGCGATTGTTGGAGCCGGATGCCTTGTTTCCATCGGAGACTCCTCCTAAAAAAATAAAAGTCAAAACAGAAACAGAAGAATAGTGCCTGTAACAGAAAAAAACATATTGACTAGGTTATACATTGTGGCGGGATTTTTATTCCTGTTCGCAATGGCTGTTTTGGTTAAATTGGTCAGTATCCAGATGGTGGAAGGGGATAAGTACAGGAAGCTTGCCATGGATCGTACAGAGAAAATGTTCACCATAGCTCCCAAAAGAGGTAATCTCTATTCTGATGACGGCAGTTTGCTGGCAACTTCAGTTTCACGATATACCATACGTTTTGATGCTGAAACTGTAGGAAAGAAAGATTTTGAGGAAAATGTAAAGCCCTTGTCCGATGCTTTGGCAAAATTATTCGGAAAGTCTACTTCCTATTATCAGCAGTTGCTGAGAAAAGCGAAAGTAAACAAGAACAGATACGCATTGGTGGCAAGGGATTTGGACTATTCGGATTATATAGCGGTAAAGCAATTTCCACTCTTTAATAAAGGTCCATATAAGGGAGGATTGATCATTGAGCAAAAAATTGTTCGTGAGCATCCCTTGGGTAAAATCGCAGAGCGGAGTGTAGGCTATGAAAGGGTCGATGAGAATGGATACCGCACCAGAGTTGGACTTGAAGGAGCTTTCGGAAATTATTTAAGGGGCATAGAGGGCAAGAGGTTAAAGCAAAAAATTGCAAAAGGACAATGGAAGCCAATTGGCTGGGATAATATTGTGGAGCCACAAGATGGCTATGATGTTGTTTCCACAATAGATATCAACATACAGGATATTGCCCATCATGCTTTATTGCGGCAATTGGAAAAATATAATGCGGAACACGGTTGTGTAATTGTTATGGAAACCAAGACCGGGGAGGTCAAAGCTATTTCCAATTTGGGAAGAACCACTGATGGTAAGTATTATGAGCGATTAAATTATGCCATTGGCGAGTCGCATGAGCCTGGGTCTACTTTTAAGCTAATGTCCATGGTCGTGGCCTTGGAGGATAAGGTAATCGATACCAATACGGTTATAGATACTGAAAAAGGCACATTTAAAGTTTATAATAGGACCGTTAGGGATTCCAAACACGGAGGTTATGGTAAAATAACGGCTGCTAAGGCATTTGAGGTCTCATCAAATACCGCTTTTGCTAAAATTATAAATAATAATTATAAGGAAAATCCAGAAAAATATGTAAACCGCCTAATGAATATGAACCTTCATAGGGAATTGGGTTTGCCGGTAAAAGGAGAGGGAACTCCTGTAATTCGATATCCAGGTGATAAGGGTTGGTCCGGTGTTTCCTTGGCGTGGATGTCCCATGGCTATGAGGTTTCCTTAACGCCATTGCAGACCTTAACATTTTATAATGCCATTGCCAACGATGGTGAGATGTTAAAGCCTAGACTTATAAAAGAGGTAAAGGAATGGGATAAGACTATTCTCAAATTTGATAAGGAGGTCATTAACCCTTCCATTTGCTCAAAGGAAACAGCTCACAAGGTGCAGCAATTGCTTAAAAATGTTGTGGAGAAAAAACACGGCACCGGTCATGGGCTTTATTCGCCTAATTTTTCAATGGCCGGTAAAACCGGAACCACACAGAAAAATTATGTTTCCAAAGATCCTGAGGTAATGAAATACATCTCTACTTTCGCTGGTTACTTTCCCGCGGACGATCCAAAATATTCTTGTATCGTGGTAATTCATGAGCCCGATAAAAGTGTTGGTTACTATGGTGCGGATGTTTCAGGTCCCGTTTTCAAATCCGTTGCACAAAAAATTTATGCAAGTTCCCCTTTGGTGGATGAAGTTGATGTTCATGATGCCGAGACAAAGAAATTGGACGAGGAATTTCAAAGATATTTTGCCGCCTCCAATAAGAATTACAATGAAGTGCCCAATGTAGAAGGTATGAGCGGAATGGATGCGGTTTCTATTCTTGAAAATTTGGGGATAGAAGTAGAGGTAAAAGGAAATGGAAAGGTCAAGAAGCAATCTATTGCTAAGGGAACGGATCTAAAAAAGGTTAACAAAATAGTATTGGAACTATCATGATGACACTAAAGGACATATTGTACGGTGTTAGCCTTACTGCGGTAAGTGGTTCAACCTCCATAAAGGTGGGTAGTATTTGTTTCGATTCCAGAAAGGTTGGAAAGAATGATGTTTTTGTGGCTATAAAAGGAGTTGTTGCCGATGGTCATCAGTTCATTGATAAGGCCATTGCTTCTGGTGCTAAATCTATTGTGTGCGAAGAACTGCCAAAAAAATTGGTAAATGAAATAACCTATGTAGAGGTGGACAATGGTAACAAGGCCTTGGCTATAATGGCATCCAACTTTTACGGTAATCCTTCCAAAAACTTAAGACTGGTGGGGGTTACAGGAACCAACGGTAAGACTACTGTTAGCAGCCTATTATATCAGTTGTTTAAGAAAGCTGGTTTTAAGGTAGGTTTATTATCCACTATAAGAATAATGGTAGATAATAAGGAATATGCCACTACCCATACGACTCCGGATGCCCTGACAATAAATAAATACTTGCAATTGATGAACAATGCCGGTGTTGAGTATTGCTTTATGGAGGTGAGTTCACACGGAATCCATCAAAAAAGAACAGAAGGATTGGTGTTTGAAGGTGCAATTTTCACCAATCTATCCCATGACCATTTGGATTATCATAAAACTTTTGCAGAATATAGGGATACCAAGAAAATCTTGTTCGATAGATTATCGAAAAAAGCGTTTGCACTTACCAATATAGATGATAAGAACGGCTTGGTGATGTTGCAGAACACAGACGCAAAAAAGTATACCTATGCTTTAAAATCCTATGCCAATTATAGGGCTCAGGTATTGGAAAATCAGTTTAATGGTCAATTGTTAAAGATCGATGACAATGAGGTATGGTCTAAACTTATAGGGGATTTTAACGCCTATAATTTGTTGGCCATATATGCCACGGCAGATTTATTGGGATTGGAAAAATTGGAAATTCTACGTCTTCTTAGTGAATTGGAAAATGTGGACGGAAGGTTTCAGTATTATATATCAAAAGAAAAAATTACAGCTATTGTTGATTATGCCCATACACCGGATGCCTTGAAAAATGTACTTGATACAATCAATACATTGAGGACTGGAAATGAAAATGTCATCACCGTCGTGGGGTGTGGTGGTGACAGAGATAAGTCTAAGCGTCCGGTTATGGGTCATATCGCATCATCATTAAGCAATAAAGTCATTTTCACCTCGGATAACCCTAGATCGGAATCACCTACCGTTATTATCGAGGAAATGGAAGCTGGTGTGGAACCTCAAAATGTAAACAAAACATTATCAATCGTAAACCGCAAACAGGCCATTAAAACGGCCTGTCAATTGGCCACTGCCAAGGATATTATTTTGGTTGCTGGCAAAGGTCATGAAACCTATCAGGAAACAAATGGTGTCCGTGAAGATTTTGATGATTTTAAAATGGTCAAGGAGTTGTTGGCCAGTGTAAAAAAATAGAGGATTAGGTCATCTGTTTTAAAGTGAATAATAAAAAACAATAACCCGGAAATGCTATACTATTTGTTCGAATATTTGGAAAAACAATATCAACTGCCTGGTGCGGGGCTTTTCCAATTTATTACGTTTAGGGCGGCAATGGCGGTAATGCTTTCGCTTATTTTGGCCACGGTCTATGGGAAAAGGATTATTAATTTTTTGAGGCACAAACAAATTGGGGAAACCGTTAGGGATTTGGGTCTGGATGGCCAGAAACAGAAATCGGGCACGCCAACCATGGGAGGACTCATTATTATTATGTCCACCTTGATTCCGGTTTTGCTATTTGCCCGTTTCTTGGATAATATTTATGTGATCCTTTTGATCGTTACTACAATCTGGATGGGGATAATTGGTTTTGTGGACGATTATATCAAAATATTCAAAAAGGACAAAGAGGGATTAAAGGGAAGGTTTAAGGTGTTGGGGCAGGTAGTTTTGGGACTTATGGTGGGGGCGACTTTATATTTTCACCCAGAGGTAACCGTGAAGGAACATGCCAGGACGGAGATTACCCAGAATTATACCGTTAAACAAATCCCGGGCAAGGAAATTAAATCTACCATGACCACTTTGCCGTTTATAAAAAATAACGAGTTGGATTATTCCCGTTTTATTTCTTGGATGGGAGATGGGATGGTGGAATATGCATGGTTGGTATTTATTCCCATTATCATAATCATTGTCACTGCCGTTTCCAACGGAGCAAATCTTACCGATGGTATAGATGGATTGGCTGCCGGTACATCGGCGATAATTGTATTCACTCTAGGCATCTTTACCCTTGTATCGGGTAATATAATTTTCTCCGATTATTTGGATATCATGTTCATACCTAGAGTAGGTGAATTGGTGGTATTTATTGCTGCATTCGTAGGTGCCTTGGTTGGGTTTTTATGGTATAACGCATATCCTGCTACGGTATTTATGGGAGATACCGGGAGTTTGACCATTGGTGGGATTATTGCTGTGATAGCCATCATTATCCGAAAGGAATTATTAATCCCTGTTTTGTGTGGAATTTTCTTTGCTGAGTCCATTTCAGTAATGCTGCAGGTAGGCTATTTTAAGTATACCAAGAAGAGATTTGGAGAAGGTAAGAGGATATTTCTAATGGCACCCTTACATCATCATTATCAAAAAAAGGGATATCATGAAAGTAAAATTGTCACCAGATTCTGGGTTGTCGGAATCCTGTTGGCGGTAATTACCATTGTAACCTTAAAAGTGCGATAAAATGAAGCGGTTGGTTGTCTTGGGTGGTGGAGAAAGTGGTGTTGGAACGGCTATTTTAGGTGAAAAGGAAGGTTTTGAAGTTTTTGTTTCCGATAAGGGGATTATTAAAGAGGAATATAGAAAAGTTCTTGAACATTTTGAGATTGATTGGGAAGAACAGCAACATACTGAAGATAGGATTTTGAATGCTGATTTGGTCATGAAAAGTCCTGGTATCCCCGATACGGTTCCATTAATACTCTTGCTAAAGGCGAAAGGAGTTCCGATTATTTCGGAAATCGAGTTTGCATCAAGGTATACAAAGGCTACCATTATTGGGATTACGGGTAGTAATGGGAAAACTACCACTACCATGCTTACAAACCATATTTTAAAGTCAGCAGGACTAAATGTGGGAATGGCAGGGAATATTGGTGATAGCTATGCCAAAATGGTTGCAGAAAGGGATTTTGATTACTATGTCTTGGAGATTAGTAGTTTTCAGCTGGATGGAATAGTGGATTTTAAGCCGCATATCGCCATCCTAACCAATATCACTCCAGATCATCTGGATAGATATGGATACAAATTTGAAAACTATATAGCATCCAAGTTTAGAATTGCAGAAAACCAGACGAAGGAAGATTATTTAATATATGACGCCGATGATGAAGTAATAGTCGACTGGTTGAGGAAGAACCCGGTCCAATCAAAATTATTGCCTTTTTCGATCAATAAGAAATTGGATGAAGGGGCATTTTTAGAAATTGATAAAATAATTATTAAAACAGATAATAATACTATAGAAATGGGTACAGATGCTTTGGCTTTGGAAGGAAAACACAATTTAAAGAATACCATGGCGGCTAGTACAGCGGCTAATTTAATTAGTATTAGAAAAGAAACTATACGTAGAAGTATAGAGAATTTTCAAGGGGCGGAGCATAGGTTGGAAAAAGTATTGAAGATTCATCATGTGCAATATGTCAACGATTCCAAGGCCACCAATGTTAACGCTACCTATTACGCCTTGGATAGTATGAAGACACCGACGGTTTGGATTGTTGGGGGAGTGGACAAAGGAAACGATTATAAGGAATTAATGTCTTTGGTCCGTGAAAAAGTAAAGGCAATTATTTGTTTGGGTATGGATAATTCAAAAATCAAGGATGCTTTTGGAAATGTTGTGGATTTGGTTGTGGAAACATATGCAATGGATGAGGCCGTAAAGGTGGCTTATAAGATTGCCGAACGGGGAGATACCGTATTACTTTCACCGGCCTGTGCCAGTTTTGACTTGTTCAAGAATTATGAAGATAGGGGAAATCAGTTTAAAGCAGCAATTAAAAAATTATAAACTGTGTTGGGATTTTTAAACAAAATGAATGGAGATAAAGCTATTTGGGCAGTCGTTGCCCTTTTGGCCCTATTTTCATTTTTACCTGTTTATAGTGCCAGTAGTAACTTGGTCTACGTTGTAGGCAGTGGAACTACCATAGGTTATCTGGTAAAGCATGCCATCCTACTGTTAATGGGGTTCGGGATTATTTATGGGGTACACCGTATTCCCACGCATTTTTTTAAAGGTTTGTCATTGATTGCAATGCCGGTAGTATTGCTTTTATTGCTTTATACCCTAGCGCAAGGACAGGTTATAGATGGGGCAAATGCCAGTAGGTGGATACGAATTCCAATTGTTGGATTTACCTTTCAGACATCGAATTTGGCAGCGGTGGTATTGATGATCTATGTGGCTAGGTATTTAACAAAAATAAAAGATAAGACCATAACTTTCAAAGAGAGTATCCTGCCTTTATGGTTACCGGTTTTTTTGGTGGTAGTGTTGATACTTCCTGCTAATTTTTCAACCGCCGGGATTATATTTTCCATGGTATTGCTGCTTTGTTTTATTGGTGGATATCCCTTTAAGTATTTGTTGGGTATAGTTGGAGCTGGGATATTGTGTTTAACCCTGTTTGTATTGACGGCCAAAGCGGTGCCGGATTTATTTCCCAACCGGGTAGATACTTGGATGAGCAGGATAGAAAGCTTTTCCAATCCAGAGGATACGGAGGCGGATTACCAGATAGAAAAGGCGAAGATAGCGATTGCAACAGGTGGAATAGTGGGTAATGGAGCTGGTAAAAGTGTAATGAAGAACTTTTTGCCACAGAGTTCCTCGGATTTTATTTATGCCATTATTGTGGAGGAGTATGGACTGTTGGGAGGTTTTGTCCTGATGTTCTTTTATTTGCTGTTGCTTTTTAGGATTGTTGTGGTGGCAAATAGTAACGGAACGGTATTTGGAAAATTGTTGGTTTTGGGAGTGGGACTTCCTATAGTCTTTCAGGCATTGATAAATATGGCAGTTGCGGTGGAACTTTTTCCGGTTACGGGTCAGACCTTGCCTTTGATCAGTAGTGGGGGAACCTCGAGTTGGATGACCTGCTTGGCCATAGGTATAATTTTAAGTGCCAGTAACAAACATGCACAGTCTGAACCTGAAGAAATTGATGAATCCAACCCTTTAGAAGTTCTAAGTGGGCAGTTATAGATTTATACTCTCAGGAGGGGGAACAGGCGGGCATATATATCCTGCCATAGCAATTGCAAATGAGCTGAAAGTTAGGTATCCTGATGCCGAATTTTTATTCGTTGGGGCAAAGGACAGAATGGAAATGGAGAAGGTGCCGCAGGCGGGTTACAAAATAGAAGGTTTGTGGATAAGTGGGTTACAAAGGAAGCTCACCTTGAAAAATTTAATGTTTCCTTTTAAAGTAATAAGTAGTTTGGTAAAAGCAGCAAACATAGTAAGGAAGTTTAAGCCACATGCGGTCGTAGGTACTGGTGGCTTTGCCAGTGGTCCCTTATTGAAGGTGGCCTCGGGTAAAGGCATTCCATGTGTATTGCAGGAACAGAATTCCTATGCAGGTATTACCAATAAATTGTTGGCCAACAAGGTTGCCAAAATTTGTGTGGCTTACGACGGTATGGATAAGTTTTTTCCAAAGGACAAAATTGTGAAAACGGGAAACCCAGTCCGAGGGGATTTGGTTTCATTGACAAGTAATAAAGTGGAGGCGTTGGGTTTCTTTGGATTGCAACCTGGTAAAACCACGCTGCTTGTTCTGGGAGGTAGTTTGGGAGCGAGACGTGTAAATAAACTTATAGAACGGGAGTTGCCTTTTTTTAAAGCTGAAGGAATTCAAATCGTTTGGCAAAGTGGCAAGATTTATTATGAGGAGTATAAAAAATATGACAGTGAAGTTATTAGGGTAGTGTCGTTTTTAAATAGAATGGATCTGGCTTATATGGCGTCGGATGTTATTATTTCCAGGGCCGGAGCCGGTTCGGTATCCGAATTGTGCATAGTGGGCAAGCCGGTAATCTTTATCCCTTCCCCAAATGTGGCGGAAGATCATCAAACGAAAAATGCCAAGGCACTTGTAGATAAGGATGCAGCAATTATGATCAGGGAGACAGAGTTGGATGAAAAGTTTGAAAAAGCGTTTTCTGAATTACTCCTTTCCAATAGTATAAGAGAAAAGTTGGGAGCCAATATCAAAAAATTGGCCCGGCCAAATGCTACGCAGGAAATTGTAGATGAAATACAAAAACTATTAGCGAAATAATTAGAAAATGGGCATAAAAGATATACATAAGGTCTACTTCATAGGTATTGGAGGTATTGGTATGTCTGCTCTTGCGCGGTATTTTAAATTTGTGGGTAAAAATGTTGCCGGCTATGACAAGACCGAAACCCCACTGACAAGGGATTTGGTTGAATTCGGTATCAATGTACATTATGAGGATGATTTGGAACTAGTTCCAAAGATCTATTTAGATCCAATTAACACGCTAATTGTTTACACTCCAGCGGTACCCAATTATCATATGGAATATAATTATTTCATAGGCAACGGGTTTCAGGTAAAAAAACGATCTGAAGTTCTGGGGTTGATTACAAAGGATACCTTCTGTTTTGCGGTTGCAGGTACTCACGGCAAGACAACCACCTCTTGTATTCTGGCACATTTATTAAAAGAAACAGGGACACCCATTACGGCATTTTTGGGAGGAATATCAGAGGATTTTAACAGTAATTTTTTATTGGAAGGTTCGGATTACTCGGTAGTGGAGGCCGATGAATTTGATCGTTCCTTTCTTCGGCTGTCCCCTGATGTGGCCTGTATTACTTCCATGGATGCGGATCATTTGGATATATATGGTAGTAGTGAAGAGCTTCAAAAGTCTTTTGCCGATTTTGTAAAACGCATCAAGCCAAATGGTAAACTGTTTGTACGCAATGGTTTGCCGTTGGAGGGAACAACATACGGTATTGAGGATGGTTCCGATTATTGTATTAGAAATATTAAAATAGACCAGGGCAGCTATGTTTTTGATCTGGAATCTCCGGAAGCTAAACTTGAAGCGGTTCGATTTAATAAACCGGGTAGACATAATCTGCTTAATGGTTTGGTGGCTTACGCAATGGCCATCCAAGCCGGTTCGTCACCACAGGGCTTAGCCAAAGCATTGGCAACGTTTAAGGGAGTCCAGAGGCGTTTTTCTTATCAGATTAAAAGGGCCCATTTTGTTTTTATAGATGATTACGCACATCATCCCACGGAAATTGATGCAGCCTTTCAGGCCGTTTCTGAAATGCATCCCGGTAAGAGGGTACTGGCGGTTTTTCAACCACACTTATTTTCTAGAACGAGGGATTTTGTGGATGAATTTGCGAGGAGTCTGTCCAACTTTGACAGTTTGATATTATTGGATATATATCCTGCGCGGGAAAAACCTATTGAAGGAGTTACCGCTCAATGGTTGTTGGATAAGGTTACAAGTCCAGTGAAGAAATTGTTGACAAAGTCAGAGTTGATTTCCGAGATAATAGCCCAAAACCCAGATGTTTTAATCACCTTGGGTGCGGGAGATATTGGATTGGAAGTTCCAAAAATAAAAAAGGAATTAGATCTAGTAGATAATAAACTGTAAAATTGAAAGAAATGAAAATAAATTGGAATTTCATAAAATTCGGGGCCTTACTGCTTGTTGTTACAGGTCTTTATGCATTTTCCAACATTAGGAACAAGCATAAAATGATCGATAATATTGAAATTAAGTTTGTCGGAGATCAGAATCTTTATATGACCCAGGAGACGGTTAATAAATTGTTAATACAAAATTCCGGGGACCTTAAAAACCTGCCCAAAGAAGATATAGTTTTGAATACTATAGAAAAAGCTATCGAAGCTAATGAAATGGTAAAAAATGCCCAAGTTTACCTTACGGTAAACGGGGACCTAATGGCTAAAGTCATACAGCGTAAACCAATCGGAAGAGTTGAGGGAGTTGCAAAGTTTTATATTGATGAGGATGGGAGACGCATGCCATTTTCCAGATACCATTCTGCGCGAGTGCCAATAATTACTGGGAAAATAACAGATAAAAGTACAGTGGGAGTGTATGAAATTTTAACCTATATAAATTCTGATGAATTCTTAAGAAAGAATATTATAGGCGTTCATATTACCGGTGAGGAAAAGTATCAGTTGAAATTTAGAATGGAGAATTTTGTTGTGGACCTAGGGGATGTGAAAGAATTGGAGAAAAAGTTCAGCAATTTCAAAGCGTTCTATACCAAGGCGAACAAGGACAAAACGCTGAACGATTATAATAGGGTGAGTTTAGAATTTAATAACCAAGTAGTGTGCACCAAAATTTAAGATATGGAACAAGGTAATTATTCAGTTGGGTTGGATATTGGAACCACCAAAATTGTGGCCATCATTGGAAAGGAAAATGAATATGGCAAGATTGAAATTTTGGGTATTGGTAGATCTAAAAGTTTGGGAGTGCATCGTGGTGTGGTCAATAATATTACACAGACCATCAAATCCATTCAACAAGCTGTTGAATTGGCCGAAGCCAACTCAGGTTTAAAAATCAACTCTGTAGTGGTAGGTATTGCAGGACAGCATATTAGAAGTTTACAACATAGTGATTATATAACCAGGGCAAAATCCGAAGAAGTTATCAATGAAGATGATGTGGAAAAGCTTTGCAATCAGGTTTATAAATTGGTAATGCTTCCGGGTGAAGAGATAATACATGTCTTGCCGCAGGAATTCAAAGTAGATGGACAAGCGGAGATAAAGCAGCCCATGGGGATGTATGGAGGAAGACTTGAGGCCAATTTTCATGTTGTTGTGGGTCAGGTTTCCTCTATCCGAAATGTAGGGAGATGTATAAAGAGTGCCGGTCTTGATCTTGGCAATATTACTTTGGAACCCTTGGCTTCCGCGAATGCTGTTTTGAGTCAGGAAGAAAAAGAAGCAGGTGTAGCACTTATCGATATAGGGGGTGGCACCACGGATTTGGCCATTTTTAAAGATGGAATTATCCGTCATACGGCAGTTATTCCTTTTGGAGGAAATGTAATCACCGAAGATATAAAGGAAGGTTGTTCCATTATTGAAAAGCAGGCGGAACTTTTAAAGATCAAGTTTGGTTCGGCTTGGCCAGGGGAAAACAAGGATAATGAAATTGTTTCCATTCCAGGCCTTAGAGGGCGCGAGCCTAAGGAAATTACTTTGAAAAATCTATCTAAGATAATACATGCCCGCGTAGTGGAAATTGTAGAGCAGGTATATGTTGAGATTAAGAATTATGGGCACGACGAGCAAAAGAAAAAATTGATTGCAGGCATCGTATTAACGGGTGGAGGTAGCCAGTTGAAGCACCTTAAGCAATTGGTGGAATATATTACGGGAATGGACACTAGGATTGGGTATCCAAATGAGCATTTGGCAGGTGATTCCGACGAGGAAATAGCTAGTCCATTATATGCTACTGCGGTGGGACTATTGATGAACGCGGTGCAGAACAAGTCAAAAGTAAGGGAAGCGCAACAAGAAGAAGTAGATAAGGATGCAAACCAGGATATTTTTAGGGGAGAGAGCCAAACCCAAACCACAACTGCCTTTAAAAAAGAGCGTAAATCTATTTTTGATAAATGGTCCGAGAAATTGAAGGATTTCTTGGATAATGCGGAATAGATTATAAAATAAGAACAGTATAGAAAACCAGTAAAATTAAAAATATGAGCAAGAACACTGAATTTGAAAGTATAGCCTTTGATTTGCCCAAAAATCAAAGCAACGTAATTAAAGTCATTGGTGTTGGTGGTGGAGGTAGTAACGCTATTAATCACATGTTCCAGGCCGGTATCAATGGGGTGGATTTTGTGATTTGCAATACCGATTCACAAGCACTTCATAATAGTCCTGTGCCCAATAAGATACAATTGGGAGTTTCATTGACGGAAGGACTGGGCGCTGGTGCCAATCCTGAAGTAGGGGAACAAGCGGCTATTGAAAGTATGGAGGAAATCAAGCAAATGCTTGAACCTACAACAAAGATGATTTTTATTACTGCCGGTATGGGCGGGGGAACAGGTACTGGTGCTGCCCCTGTCATTGCAAAAATGGCAAAGGAAATGGATGTTCTTACTGTGGGGATCGTTACCATGCCATTTCAATTTGAAGGTAAAATGCGTTGCCAACAGGCTCAGTTGGGAATTGAAAAATTACGTGCCAATGTAGATTCCCTGATTGTTATTAATAATAATAAATTAAGGGAAGTATACGGCAATTTAGGATTTAAGGCTGGTTTTTCTAAAGCAGATGAAGTGTTGGCCACTGCCGCTCGTGGTATTGCAGAGGTAATTACACATCACTATACTCAGAACATAGATTTACGTGACGCCAAGACTGTGTTGAGCAGTAGTGGTACGGCCATAATGGGATCGGCCATATCGTCCGGTTCATCCAGGGCTCATGAAGCTATTACGAAAGCGTTGGATTCCCCTTTGCTAAATGATAACAAAATAACTGGAGCAAAGAATGTACTTCTACTTATTGTTTCCGGGGCACAAGAAATTACGATTGACGAAATAGGTGAAATTAACGACCATATTCAAAATGAGGCAGGTTTCGGTGCAAATATCATTATGGGTGTTGGTGAAGATGAGGGACTGGGCGAGGCAATCGCAGTTACGGTTATAGCCACGGGTTTTAATATTGATCAACAGGATGATATAGTAAATACCGAATCCAAAAAAATCATTCATACGTTAGAAGATGAACAACGCGCGGAGCATAATCTTACTCCTAAAAGCCTTGTTCACCAGTTGGTCGAAGAAGAGGAAATTACAGTAACTCCAGTTAAGCCTAATAAGGTGCAAGAGGAGCCGAAAATGGATTTGATACCTACCACCAATTTTATTAAGAATTTTAATGTATTCTATGAGGAAGTTGTAGCGGAAAATGTTCAGGACGATTTTATCATAATTAGTGCTTCCGATGAAATTAAGGATATTGAGGTAGTAGATCCCCGAGTAGTTTCCAATAAGGTTGTGGAGGAAGATCAATTTGAATTTAGTTTTGATATGCCTTTGGCCAAAAAGCCGGTAGAGGAGGAAGAGGAAGCCCGCCATATCATCACCTTCGATTTGGATGAAGAGGTAAGGGATTTGGAAGTAAAAGATCACGTAGAGGTAATACCAGTTCTAGAATACAATAAGAACGGGGAAAAGCGATACAGTTTGGATGATTATATGGAGTTGGAGAAGAAACTTACCGGTGCACAATCGAAGGCGGAGGAGTTTGAGCCCCGTATTGTTGAAGATGAGTTAATATTTGAAAAGCGCACCATTGCAAAACAGGAATCAAATCAAGATAGGGTGAATGTGGAGGATGAAGACCCCGTTAACACCCCAATAGAAATCCTTTTGAAAGAACGCGCAGATGAACGTAGACGTAAACTAAAGGACTTTAACTATAAATTCCAGAATAGTCTTAGCAACTTGGACGAAATATCCAAGCAACCGGCTTATAAGAGACAAGGGGTAAATCTAAACGAAAACCCTAGGGAGAATAAAGTTTCCAGAACGAGTCTTAGTGAGGATAGTAATGACGATATCCAATTGCGCTCCAACAACTCTTATTTACATGACAATGTGGACTAGTAGAGTACGGTGAACTATAAATCACAAAGTTTAAACCCGAAAATAGCTTTTATTTTCGGGTTTATTTTTATCTTCGCAGGGCTAAAAAAATGATATGGGTTTACAGCAAAGGGTAATGGAAGACATGAAAGTGGCAATGAGGGCTAAGGACACCGTGGCCTTGGAGTCGTTACGAGCTATAAAATCTGCTTTATTATTGGCACAGACCGAAACAGGTCCTGGTACGGAACTGTCTGAGGAAGAGGAAGTAAAGTTGGTTCAAAAATTGGTAAAGCAGCGAAAGGACAGTGCGGCTATATATAAAGAACAAGGTCGGGAAGATTTGGCCGAACCGGAATTGGCACAGGCATTGATCATTGAAAAGTTCTTGCCAGAACAATTGTCGGAACAAGAAATTGAAAATGCGGTAATAAAGACCATAGCTGCTCTTGGTGCTGCAGGAATGAAGGATATGGGCAAGGTTATGGGTCTTGTATCCCAAGAATTGGCAGGAAAGGCAGATGGGAAGACGATATCTACTATTGTAAAAAAGAATTTAATGAAAATGTAGGCCGTTACTGTGGGCAGTGTTTCTAATATATAGAACTGCTTACTGCCGCTGTCGACTGAGAACTAATTAAAGGCCCCGTGGCGCAACTGAATAGCGCATCAGATTTCGGCTCTGAGGGTTGGGGGTTTGAATCCCTCCGGGGTCACTTTTATGTAGAGCAACTAATTGATTTTCAGTTAGTTGCTTTTTTTATTTTTGTAATTGTGTCATTTTTAGTGTCACTTTTAGTTTGTTTCTGGTTTTTTTTTCTTCGAAGAATTTTATTGGGTTTAAATTAATAGTTTTTAAATTCAAAGACTGCTATTCTCTTAATAAAACTCCAGTCTTTGAATTTTCATATGACTAAAAATAGAAATGGATTTATCCAATATTTTATTACTGTTGGAAAATTCTTGTATTTTTAAATTTTTGATTCCTCTAAAATTGTTAAATTCATGATTTTTATGAGATATTATATAATTGATGGGAGTGGGGCATTATAGACTATCTGCTTATTAAGTATAATACACTTTTATTTTTTTTATCTAGATATCAATATTTAATCGTATCCGTATGTTGATCATAATTACGAAAAGCATAATATGAAATACATTCAACCGAAATTACATAAGGATTCTTTTACTTGCCCAAGTTGTGGAGTATTAGCCAAACAAGAGTGGATTTCTAGAGGTATGAGATTTGGTAATCACGGACATCTACAAAGTAACATTCTTGGGTCTTCTACTTGTCAGCATTGTAATGATACATCAATATGGGTGAAGGATATAATGTATTTCCCTGATACAGGAAATTCACCTTTCCCAAATCCAGAAATGCCAGAAAATGTTAAAAAATTATATTTAGAGGCTGCTTCAATAAGTAACAAATCACCTAGAGGAGCCGCAGCATTAATAAGACTGGCGATACAAGTTCTGTGTAAGGAGCTAGGGGAGCAGGGTGATAATATTAATGCTGATATTGGTAGTCTAGTAAAAAAAGGACTTCCTGAAATAGTACAGCAATCACTTGATATTGTTAGAGTAACGGGAAATGACGCTGTGCATCCTGGTCAAATAGATACTGATAATCAGGAAACAGTTGGTCAGCTCTTTGATTTAATAAATGTAATTGTAGAATATATGATTGCATTGCCTAAAAAAGTCAGTGGAATATATTCCAATCTACCAACTGGAAAACTAGATGGAATAACTAAAAGAGACGGAAAATATTGAAAATGTGGCTAATCCGCTGGATACTACGTGATGCATAAATCCATTTGGTAGAAGTTTAAGCTTTTGTAAAAACCAATTTTGCATGAAGGGATAAAAGTGATAATAATCAAATAATTATTCTCGGAATTCAGAACTAAGTTAATGTGCACACTCCTAATAATTGTCTCTAGAAAAATCCGCCAATGATAGAGAAAATCACTAAGAATAAAGATAGTTTTCGTGAACCGGATTTACATTCTATCGAAAAAATAGTTGAAAAACTTGATTATTATCGCTCTTTTTTTGGTAAAGTTCAGGACTTATCTGATGAGGAATTTGACAATTTACGAAAGGATGTTTCAAAATTTTTCACTCTAAAGCTCGGTTCACAAACGGATGAACCACCAAAAAGATTAATTAGAATCTCCATTAATAATAGAATTCTTAAGGCTCAAGGTAAAGCATTGGGCTACCTGACTGACATCTCTCAATTATTAGCACCGCCTATTGAAGTGTGTAATTTTGGAAGATGTAATATCCCAAAGCAGCAAGTGTTATACTGTGCAACCACTGAAGCTGGTGCTTATTGGGAGATTAGGCCGCAAAATGGAGATGTAATTACTGTTTCCTTTTTTGAGTTAAAGCCAAATTCAAAGGTTCGTTCTTTCATTGTTAGTAAGGAGAAGACCAAAGACCCAAAAATCGAGAGTAAACTGCAGGAAGTTTTTTATTTGCTTGAGGAGTTTTTTGAAGAAATTTATAGTCTTAGGGTGTCTAGGGATAGGCCGAGGGATTATTTATTCAGTGGTCAAATATCCTCGGACCAATTGTTTTATCCAATCGTTTCGAAATTAAACTTCGATGCAATATTATATCCAAGTGTTCAAAGGAAAAAACATGGATGGAATGTAGCCATTCGAAATGAACTCATATTAGATCGATATAATTTAATCGGAGTTGAAACAAGGTTTATTCTTGACGAATATTCTAAACTTGACCATACTTCAGAGGAAGTTACCACTGACCAAATTATTGGTTCATTTGGAACTAAAGCTTTTGATTTTGAGAATGGAAAGATTCTTTATGACGAGGAAAAGGCTAATAAAGCATTTGAATTATTTAGAAAAATGCAAGTTGGAAAAGGAAAACAAGTCCGCTATGAACAAGTAGGTTTGCCGAAAAGCTTAATGTTTAATTGTACTCCTCTAAACCATAAAAATGAATCTAAAATTACACCGATTAAAATGCTTGGTAGAAACGACCGAATTAATGTGGTTTATCAAGATGGTAAACGGATTGATAATATTAAATATAAAAAAGTTAAATTGGACCTAGAACAAGGTAAATGTAAAATAACCAAATATTAATTTAGGGCATGCACTGATTTGCTAAACATTGCTTCCTATTGAATTAGATAAAATCCATACATTTCAAAACTTGATTTTTTAATTGGGAAATCCGCCTCGATTTTTCAGGCCAAAATCGAGGCGGATTGTTGGTATTAATTATAAAAGTATGACAAATAGTGAGTTAAATAAAGTTTTAAAGTATATTGAAGAAAACATTAGGGTGACAGATCAAACTTCAATTGAATATCTGGACCCTAAAGGACATATTGAGAGGTTAGATAGTAAGCAAAATCAAATTATTTTTGGGAGAAGGGGTTCTGGTAAGTCATTGTTATTGAAGTCCTTAAAAAAGAACAGACCTGAAATTACATGTATATCTATTAATCTTGAAGATTTTAAAGATATTAGTTTTCCGAATTCGATCATTCAAGTATTGCGAAGTTTAATAATGCAACTTAAGAATGAGATAAAAGGCAAATACAGTATTTTTAAATCTTTTAGAAAATGGAAAGAGTCAAGACGAATAATTAAAGAGTATGACGATATTTTATCCAAGCTTGAAAAAAGACTTGTTCAACCCGATAATTTTGATGAATCCATAAGGGAGAAAACTGGATCAAAATTATCAGGCACAGCAAAGTCTGGTCACAAAAATACTAGTGCTTCTGTCAGTGCACAACAATCAGAGGAAAGGGAAATTTCAAAGCAGTTTAAAATCGACAAGCTAAATATTCTAAAAAATGAATTGCCGGACTTAAAAGAATTGGTGAATCAAACCTGTAAGCTTCTTGATAGTAACATTTTTCTAATCCTAGATGACTTCTATTTTATTAGAAAATTAGAGCAACCATATTTTATCGATTTCTTTCACCGCCTTTGTAAAAACACGAGTATGTTTTTAAAAGTAGCAACAATTAAACATAGGTCTTCTTTGTATGTACAGGGAGACACATTTATTGGGATGGAAATTGGTCATGATGCGCAGGCACTTAACCTGGATTACAGTCTTGAAAATTTCAATGCCTTGGTTAGCTTCATGCGTGAATTATTGGAACATGTTAATGCCAAGGTGGGGGTTGAAATTGATTACAAAACTATTTTAACAGATAACGCTTTCAAATTTCTGTGTCTTGCTTCTGGTGGTGTACCTAGAGATTTTTTCTCTTTGTTCATTTCGTTGGGTAATAAAATGATAAATGGAGATAAGTCTATAAGTAAACCAAATGTTATTGACTGTAGCATAGACAATTTGCCTAATAAATTGGAAGCATTTAAAACTGACACTGCAGACGAGAAAGAAGTTTTAGAACATTACTTACAGTTTATAAGAGATGAAATAATCACAATAAAGAAAAACAACTCATTTCTGGTTTCTAACTCAGAAATAATTAGTCACCCACAGCTTAATCAAGCTATTAAGGAATTAGTTGATTTACGCTTAATTCATCTGGTTAATTCCAATACTAGTTCAGCTCCAAGCGATGGTTTAAGGTATTCTGCATATATGGTAGATATTGGTTTGTTCCCAAATGCTAATCCGAGAGATTTTAAACAGACCCTTCCTGATGAAAAGGACGACAGAGGTAGAGAGGATAAGATTAGGTCTGCGCCTAAATTGTCAATAAGTAAGTTTCAAGAATACATAGATAATCTTAATATTAAATCCGAACTGGCATTAACCGAATAACCATTATTAATAAGGGGTGTATTCGTAGGGTGTGACTTTATTCGTTAGCCATGACTAGATGTGGAGACCAATACTAAAAACAATTAATTTTGCTAAGGTGTTCACATGAGTTTGTCAATTTTTTCTTTCGTATCAAGTATATCTTTTCGCAGGTTTAAAATCTGTAACTCACTTCTTAATTGATTCTTTTTGTTGAAATCCTGTTCTAGATCAACTTCTTTTTGTTTTAGTATTATTTTATTGTTTATTTCGTTTTTGTCCATTTTAAATTTTTTTTAATTTTTTAGTCTCAGTTTGAACACCTCATCATGTTTATGGCCCTAAACACGTGCTAAACCCTTATAATGAATATTTGTGCTCTCCGTTTTAGGTGCTAAGTGTTATCCCTTTTGGTAGAAAAAGGAACAATATAATTCCCTAAAATTTTCCCCAAAAATTTTCTTAACCTCATCATGTGTGTATAATTATGTTTAATATTTCCTATTTCTAAGAAGGGTCACAACTTGTGGAATTCCCTCCCTAACTTTATATATAGGGAGGGAGGGGTCCATTATTTTTAATAATAACTTTTCAAGCTAAATTTGACTTTGGAGGGGTCTTACTTTCTTTTGTGAGTTCTATATACTCTTGCCAATCCTCATCACTAATTTTGGATTCTGTTAATTCTTCCATTTCGAATACTTCATGTAGCTTGCCTTCATTTCTCAATCGCTTATACTCGCTTATGATTAAATCATTGAAATAAAATTTAGGCATGCCTATCATATTCTGCCTATTTAATTTCTTTATATAATTACCTATTACTTTTTTAGATGCTTCGGGAAGTGCTACTACATCTTTGTATACTGTGTTGAGTTGAGGTGTATTATCGTTTTTAATAGCTTCATTTAGGGCTATTCCAACAATTTCCTCCCCTAATTCATGCTTAAAAGTCCAGCTTACCATATTCATGAAGTTACGAACTGAGGAACTTACATGTACATCATCTTTTCTGTTAGTAATATTGATTTTTATCAACCCTATTAACATTGGACTATTGCTTAATTCTAAATTCTCCAGATCATAGATTTTATAGCCGTTTACCATAGGAGTATTTATTATTACTTCACTAAGTAATACGCTCAAAATATTACTATATTCTCTTTGCTGAATATAATAGTTTATTAGTATCTCCAATTGCTCCTTTGGATAATTTGAATCTTTTCCTTCCTTGTAGGTTATGTGCTTTTTCAATAGCTCCCACAAAAATGGATGGTCCTCTAAGTTTTTTACAAATCCTGGGTTATCTAAGTTAATGTAATTCATAATTTTTAATTTTAAAATGTTAATATTTTTTCATTTGCTATGATGGTCTAGGCGGCCCTCCTTAGTTTGTTGCTTTGTAGGGTTCGCCTAACTTTCATTTAGTTTTGGTACTCAAAAAGTTCATGTAATAAATTGTTTTCAACTAAATAGTTGTATTCTGTAATTATGTAATAATCGGTGCATATAGCTTCTTCTTCGTACTGGGCGTGCATATAGGCTATAATTACATTTCTTTGGTACTCATTAAACACAAGTTCTTCGGCATCTGGATTTTGATAGCTAAATAGCATGCCTAATAGCCCTATTTGTTTTAGGTGTTGATATACGCCTAATATGTGCTGATTGTGGATAATTGTGTACTCTCTGTTGGTAGTGAGCATATAGTCACTGATTAAGAGGCTTTTTGCCTCTGATAATTGAATTTCTTCCATATTTTTATCTTTTAATATTAATTTATTGTTGACCTTTTAATAGGTAGTCAACGCTACACCCGGTATTTGCGACACTTTCGCAGTATATTCTATAACTTCTGTCATCATCTAGAAAAGTTTGTAGTAGGGCCTCTAAAACAGGTTTTATAGCCTTTGGTTCTACGTCTGCCAATAGATGAACGTGAAGTCTATCTTGATTATCGTATTCAATGGCTTCCAGATAATTTACATCCGAGGTTAATACCTTTAAATGATTGATTAAGTACTGGTGATAATCACGATCATAATAATCTCTAGTTGTCCATACAATATTACTTTTCCAGTTGTGGCTGTAAATGGTGGGCGACTTGTTACGTCTGGGAACCTTCAATTTGAATGCATCCAGAATTGAATAATGAATGTGGTATCTTCCCTTTTCTTTTTTGATTGTTCCTTGGGGGTGGTACTTATCAAAAATGCTTTTAACCATATTCTTTAGTGATTTATAGCTAATGTTTTTAATAGCAACTAAATCTTTTAGGCTGTACCATTTATCATATCTGTTTTGATTTATAACCTTTATTAGATTGTTATACTCTTTTTTAATTTCTACTTTGTTTTTCATACTTATTTTCGTTTTTAACAAGACACACCTCGGACTTGGTATTAATAAATACTATGCACCTTGGGTAAAGTGAATAGTTATACCCTTCTTTTTTTTAAAAACCAGATAACTATCTGATTCTTAGTTCATAAAATTTTGAAAATATTTTGATAAGCCAGTGAAATACCGACCAAGACTTTACCCCTCCTTCTTGCGTGTTTAGGCTAACATGCAATTGGGGTTAAAGCGTTGTGAACCTCATCGAGTTTGTAGTAAACTCGAGTTCCTATACTATATGCTGTTAGCACACCTTTTTTATGCCAATTGGTAAGGGTAGTGAAACTCACGCCAAGCATTTTGGCGGTTTCCTTGCGTGAAACCCACTTAGGGGGTAGCTGAGGTTGGAATTCTTCTTTGAGCTGATCTAGCTCTTTCTTTAACGCTAATAAGATATTAGCAGTTAGCTTTTCTTCTGTAATCTGAATAAGTTGAATCATAATTTCCTTTTTTATCGTTTTGATAAAACAAAGGAGAAAAGGGTCTTTTGGGGTCTATATAACTGCAGACCCTTTTTTTTAAATTATGGAATTTTAATATCGTTGTTTGGGTTGTTGAGAAATGCTTGAACATTGCTATTTGCAGCTTTTCTTAATACGCTATACTCTTCTTTCGTTTTTAATTTAGGATATTTATTAGTTAGTAGTTTCCTGGCGTTATCTGGGTGAATTCCCATTATTAGAGCTAGTACTTTATACTTACTTTTTTGAGAAGTTTCTAAGTTGTGAATAATATCATCAATCTTTAATTCCTTAATCAGCGTAAATCTATCTAAGGTGTCAAATAAAGGAAGGTCTTTGATTTTTAATGGTTCTTCGAGAAATTCTTCATCCGACAAGTCTTCCTTCGTTATTTTTTTTAGCTCAATACCGTTTTCATGGTAAACAACATGGTAGCCTTCATTTTTTATCTCCTCTTCAACAAATTCGATTTTTCTCTTATTCTCAAATTGAATTCGTACTAGATGTTCCTCGCTTAAATGCTTGTCAATATTAAAACCAACTGTAAAGTCTAGTTCAAATTCCGAATGAGTGAAAATTTTAATATTTTCTTCACGTGATAGTGCGCTGATTTCGTAGAATAGAAATTCTATTCTTTTGGCATTAGGGATTGTTGTAAAAAAAGATTTTTCAAAATTTTTAAAGTTGAGAGTGTAAATTCGTTCGGAGCAATAATTCCAAAATAAATTGTTTTCCTCTGCAGTTTTAAGAAATTGTTCATACAGAATGTTTAATTCTTTAACCTTTGAGTCAACTACATTCTTTAATGTGATTGCTTCTTGAAAATGTTCAATGCTTTTATAGAAAAGATTAGGGTCTGATATTTCATCGTGACGGGAATAGGCTCTATCCAGTTCCTGGGTCAACATTTCCATTTCGAAAAAATCTGTTTGTAATTTGATTTCTGGCGTATCTAAAAATTCAAAATCGTCGATTTCCATTTATTGAATAGTTTGGTTAGGATTAAGGTGCTAATATAAAATTAACTAGATATATATTGGTTTTCAATATGATAAGTTTTAAGAGAAGAATTTATGTTTTGAAATTTTTTCAGCACGTTCTAGATCATCAACTTTAATGTAGTTATAGAACACTTTTTCACTACTGTGTCCACTTATTGCCATAATGTCGATGGTAGGCATGCCACTTTTATAGGCATTGGTGCAGAAACTTCTCCTGCCGGTATGATTTGTGATTAAATCATATTTCTTGAAGGACTTCATCTCTTTCTTTCCTCCTTTGGTAACACCTTTCTCAATGATTTCGTTGATTTTGGCAAGTTCGCCTATTTCTTTCAGGCAATAATTGATATGTTGTTCCGCCATTCCTTTGGGAGGATGGCCATTCCTTTTTTCTAAAATTGCCCTAACCGTGGAATTTAAGGGAATTGTTAAAAGTTTGGAGTTTTTTTGTGTGGTAATAGATATGTAGCTCGCTGAATTGTTTGTTATGATACTACTTGAGCTAAGCTTGGTGAAATCTGATACCCTTAGCCCGGTGTTGGCTGAAATTAGAAATAAATCTCTAGCCAATTCCAGTTTATTTTTGGTTATTACAAAATCATTTTTGATTCTCTTGGGAGTGTAATTTGAGAAATCTAGTTCAAATATTCTCTCTAATTCAGCTGTATTTAAATAAATATTGTAAATATCCTCTTGTGGCTTTTTGAAATATCTTTTTCGAAAATCTAAATTATTGTGATAGCCTTTCTCGTAACTAGAATTCATTATAGTCTTTAAAATTTTGATTTGTGTACCTATGTAGTTCAAGGAATAGTTTAGATCATACATATAATTCAAAAAACTATCATAGAATTCGATATTAATTTTGTCATAAGTTAAATGTGATACTGTGTCATTATATTTTTTTAGAATGGTGAAGGCGTTGTTATAAGTTTTTGCAGTTCCGGTTCCCATGGGCTTGCCTGTGCTTACCAGAGGGTTTTTTTGGTAATGTTCAATGTACCATTTGTAAAATGGCAATAATTCTAACAGTTGAGGTTTGTCGTCCTTTATAGAATTTCGGTTCAAAAATACATTCAATTCTTCTTTAAGTATTTCGTTGGTTACCTCAACGTTTTCCGTAATAGCCAATCGGTAATATGTTTTTTCAACGAAATTGTGAATTTCGGTGAGCTTATTGTTAACGTTGTTCTTGTGAATCTCGGAAACGACATTCCTGATCCTCATTTTAGAATCATCCCAGTTTTTTATATCTATAATTTTTAGCCCAGTTGAATATCTTAAACGTTTATTACTTCCGTAGTTGAAGTATAATTGAATTGATGCTGATTTGTTAGAGCCTTTTCTAGGGACGAAAGTAAGTTTTGCCATGCTATTTAGTCTTGAGTTCAAATATACTCTAAAAAGTGACACATATGATTTAATTGTGTAATTATTTGTGTCACTTTATAGTGTGCCTAAGTTGGTCTAAGTTTGACTTAGTTTACGACATTAATTTTGTTAAGTCCCTAATATTGGTGAGTTATGTTGTATTAGTTGGTGAGTATAAGTTCGTTATAAAATTTAGATAAACAGTAATTTGTGATCCCTCCGGGGTCACGAATAAACCACTAAAAAGTGGTTGTGCACGCGAGCTTCAAAAAAGAAGCTCGCTTCTTTTTTGAAGTGTAGCGAAGCATAACTTTTAGTGGTTTTCAAAGCGGAGCTTTGTAGGGAAGGGCGCAGCCAATCCCGTTTTCGTAAACCTGTTCGATTCGCACTTCTTTTTTGAAGTGTAGCGAAGCATAACTTTTAGTGGTTTACAAAGCGGAGCTTTGTAGGGAAGGGCGCAGCCAATCTCGTTTTCGTAAACCTGTTCGATTCGCACTTCTTTTTTGAAGTGTATCGAAGCATAACTTTTAGTGGTTTTCAAGGCGGAGCTTTGTAGGGAAGGGCGCAGCCAATCCCGTTTTCGTAAACCTGTTCGATTCGCGCTTCTTTTTTGAAGCAAAGTGAAGCATAACTTTTAGTGGTTTTCAAAGTGGAGCTTTGTAGGGAGGGGCGCAGCCTAATCCCTTTTAAGTTCAAGTTCCTATGTCTGGATCAATAAAGAAATAGTAAGAATAATTTTCCAATGCGGATTTTATGCAATATGCATAGTAATCCATTAAGTTTCATACCTTATACTTTCAAAAAAACAACCAAATGAGGTATTTCCAATCAAAGTATATGGTGCTGGCCATATTGGTGACATTTGTTTCTTGCAAGGGCAAGGCCAGGCCCGATTTAGTTTCCAATTCCCAACGCGCCGACAAACCCAACATTGTTCTCATATTGGCGGACGATCAAGGATGGGGAGATCTGGGTATCACTGGAAACACCAATCTTCAAACCCCGAACATAGACGCGATAGCCAAAAGCGGAGTTATGTTCGATCATTTTTATGTAAGTCCTGTTTGTTCCCCCACTCGCGCGGAACTGTTGACCGGTCGCTACTTTCCAAGACTGGGGGTATATTCCACTTCTGCGGGTGGGGAACGTTTAAATTTGGATGAAACCACAATTGCAGAAGTTTTCAAGGAGGCTGGGTATGCCACTGCTGCTTATGGAAAGTGGCATAACGGCATGCAACCACCTTATCATCCCAATGCCAGAGGTTTTGATGATTATTATGGATTCTGCTCCGGTCATTGGGGCAATTATTTTAGTCCCATGTTGGAGCATAATGGAGAAATTGTAAAGGGAGAGGGATTCATAATTGATGACCTTACCAATAAGGGAATAGATTTTATGGACAGGAATAAAGACAAGCCTTTCTTCCTATATCTGCCCTATAACACGCCGCATAGCCCTATGCAGGTACCTGATGAATATTGGAATCGGTTCAAAGACAAAGAGCTTGCCATGAAATATCACGGAGAAGAGGAGGAAAATGAAAATTTCACAAGGGCAGCACTGGCCATGGTAGAAAATATAGACTACAATGTGGGTCGGGTATATGACAAGCTTAAGGATTTGAATCTGGAAGAAAATACTATCGTAGTATATCTATCGGACAATGGTCCCAACGGATGGCGCTGGAACGGTGGATTGCGGGGCAAGAAAGGATCAACCGATGAAGGAGGGGTGAGATCTCCCCTTATCATGCAATGGAAAAACAACTTGCCTCAAGGAAAACGGATTTCGCAAATAGCAAGTTCCATTGATTTATTGCCCACTTTATCCGAATTGGCACAAATTCAGTTAAAAACCCTTAAACCATTGGATGGGAAAAGCCTAAAGCCTCTTCTAATGGAAGATAATTCATCTTGGCAACCTAGAGTAATCTACAACCATTGGAATAGCGGCACAAGCATCAGAACGGATAAATATAGATTGGATAACGAAGACCGACTATATGATATGCACCATGATAGTGGACAAACAACGGATCTTTCAATGAAATTACCAAAGTTGACTGATTCTTTGAAAGGATTAAAAAATGATTGGCTTGAAGAGGTTCTGCCTAAATCCAAAGAATCGGTGGATCGCCCTTTTACTCTGGGGCATCCAGATTTTGTGTACACCCAGATTCCTGCTCGGGATGGTGTGGCGCATGGCAAGATAGAACGAAGCAATCGACATCCCAACTGTACCTTTTTTACGAATTGGAAAAGTACAGAGGATAGCATCAGCTGGGATGTGGACGTCCTGGCCGATGGGGAATTTGAAGTTGAACTTTATTACACGGCCAAAGAACTGGATTTGGGGGCCGAAATTGAATTGAGCTTAGGGGAGAGTTCCCTAAAAGGAACAATTAATAAGGCGCATGATCCCCCATTGGTAGGGGAAATCAGGGATCTTGATCCGAGAATTGAATCCTATACCAAGGATTTTATTCCTATGGATTTAGGTAGGATGCACCTGAAAAAGGGTAGGGGCCATTTAACACTAAAAGCTCTAAAAATTCCTGGAGAAGAAGTTATGGATGTGCGACTATTGATGTTTAAGAAATTGAATTGATGTTTATGTCTTGGTAGATGACCAGTGCTTTTCATTGGATTGGGCATTCGTACTTATTGATTCCCACCGTAACAAATTAAAACATGAAATCATAAGGACAGATGGGACACTATTGGGCACGATCCAAATTTTTCCATTGGTTTATGCAAGTATTGATTACAAATTGTTTATTTATTATAAATGTTTCTTTAGATTAACTCCCAATTTTAGAACACAATGAAACTAAACAGAATTTCATCTCTAATTCCGGCACTTTTTTGTCTCTTACTAAGCGGATATGGGGCATTTTCCCAAAAAAACAATACAGCTGAAATTTATTTAGATCCTATCTTCAAAGTTAATTACGGAGATGCTACTGCCGATAAACCCCAATCAAAATCATGGACAACCGATCATGGGCAATGGCTGGTTGTGGGCGATGAAGACGGTCCTAAACTATTGAAAAAGGATGTTTCTGGGTGGACAAGGCAAGAATCGGTTAATAGAGCCTGGCTTGGTTTACCGAGTAGAGCCGACGTCTGGAGCAAGGGCGATGAGGTGCATATAGTCTTAGTTGGAGAATGTGCTTTGAATGTAGTTCAAATAAGGTATTCCCGCCATAGCAAGCAATACGAACATAGATCGATGGGTTATCTTCCCATTCCTAAGAACTGTCAGTCTATTGAAACAGCTACCATTACACAAGATTCAAAAAATGAATATTGGGTTTGTGCGGATATGAATGAAAAAATCATGGTTTGGCATTCCTCCAATGGCAAAGATTGGTCGGATTCATTTACACTGGCAGATGACATCAATGAAGATGATATCTCCTTAATAGTCAGCTTAAAAGATCAAGTATCTGTTATCTGGTCCAACCAAAATACCCAATCCGTCAATGAACGAATTCACATTGATGGAGATGCTCCCAATCACTGGTCAGCCCCTGTAATTGTTCAGCAGGGAGACAATAACGCAGACGATCACTTGAATGCTACTGTGTTTGAAGATGGGGAAATGGCATTGGTCACCAAGAACAGTGTGGACGAAATTGATCAACCCCAATTTGTATTGCGAGTAAGGGACTTAAAGGGCAAATGGACCAACGTTCCATATGAAAACCTTCATCCTGGATTAAGTCCTAGCCGTCCTATTATTAATCACGTTGAATCAGGAAAGATATTTGAAATACATTCTGTAAAAAACAAAGTGAATAATCGATATTACATTTCTGTCAATGAAATAGAAAAGCAGAAAGATGGCTGGGAGTTTAACGAACTAGTCCAATTAAAAACCAAAATAAATGGAAAAAACGGGGATGCAACTTCGAGTAAGGCCAGTTTTTCGTCCAATGGGCCTAAACTTATATTTTTCTCGGATGATTTGGGTAACGTCTATTCGTTTGATTTGGATACGTTAAAGTAGGTTTGCAAATTGCGTCCAAGGTGCTACATGAATTGCTTTCGCCTATCCTGTCCTTAAAATAGTAAGGTGGGATAATGTAAAATCTATTCATTCAGTAAGTTCATTTAAAGAAATTTTTCGCTTTGCCTTTATCATCTCTAAAATCACAATAATTGGCATAGTTTAAAGTGTTAAGTCCTTTTCAGATTTCAAATCTACAGCCTTTTGTAATTTTTTTGCAATCGCTGCCATAGCAAATGCAACTGTGATGGCCATAATCGTAATTATGATACACATCGCAAGAAATCCAGCGGGGTCGTCTTCTTTATTATGAAATATCTTTATAAATATACCGGCCATCGCAACTAAAATGCTTAATATGATTGCGCAATATTTTATACTTCTTAAGGTTCTTATCGAGTTCAGTGTAAACAATTCATCTTTTCCAATATACCCGAGTAATTTGAATGCTTTGTACAACGCAACAAAAAAAGCGATTGATGATGCATATCCATACAGGATGAATGGGTCAAAGTAAATGCTGAATAGGTCCAGGTTCTCGGCCCTTCCTTCGGACAATGGAAACCGAATCATAATGTAAAGTGTCACAATGCTGATTAGCACGATAACAGCCCGAAGAAATATTATTGAAATTCTTTTCATAATGATTTCTAAACTACTTGGTAAAAATAATATTTATTACTCTCTTACTTGCTGCCTTTGAAAATCAACGAATGGGCTTTTGATTGGAAGTTGAAATGCACAGCGCGGTTCTGAATACTTCGGGATTGTCCGTGTCGCATGGCTGGCTAACAATGGCGGCCAACGTACCTATATGGCAACAAGTTTAAGATTCTTAATATCTGTCCAAAATAACAAATCTTTTATTTGGTTTGAGTTTTAAATTGGTCATCCTTGTCATCGGAAATAGATAATCCTTACTATTTATATATCCCCTCAAGATTAAACAAAAACGCATATATCTCCGCCATCTCCTTTAAATAATCAAATCGTCCACTGGCACCTCCATGACCAAAATCCATATTGGTACGGAAGAGCAATTGATTTTTATCAGTTTTCATGGATCTGAGCTTAGCAACCCATTTTGCCGGTTCAAAATACTGTACTTGGCTATCATGTAAGCCCGTTGTGACCAAAATGTTAGGGTAGTTCTTCTTTTCAACATTTTCATAGGGACTATAGGACTTTATGTAGAAGTAGGCCTCTTCATTTTTTGGGTTTCCCCATTCATCAAATTCGTTGGTCGTTAATGGAATACTTTCATCAAGCATGGTATTGACCACATCCACAAAAGGGACTGCAGCTACAAGCCCATTCCATAAACTGGATGACATATTTGCCACCGCTCCCATTAATAAACCACCGGCACTACCACCCATAGCATATAAATGGCCCTTACCGGTATAGCCCTCCTGGATTAAAAATTCACCACAATCGATAAAATCGGTAAATGTATTCTTCTTTTTCATCAACTTACCTTCTTCGTACCAACTGCGGCCCATTTCCTGACCACCTCTTATATGGGCAATTGCAAAAACAAAACCCCTATCCAGTAGGCTTAATCTACTACTTGCAAAACTAGCATCCATACTATTTCCATAACTGCCGTAACCAAAGAGCAATAAAGGTGTTGCAGCATCTTTATTCAAGTTTTTTTTATAGACCAAGGATATTGGGATTTTAGCACCGTCTTTTGCAGTAGCATAAATACGTTCGGTAACATAATCGTTGGAATTGTAACCGCCAACAACTTCCTCTTGTTTCAATAATATTTTCTCTTTGCTTCTTATTTTGTAGTCATAAGTAGATAAGGGAGTAGTTAATGAGGTATAGCTATAGCGTAGCACATTGCTTGTGTATTCAGGATTGGGAATAACAGAAGCTGTATAGGCGGCTTCACCGAAATTGAGATAATGTTCCGCATTATCATTTATACTTCTAAGACGTAATTTTACCAGTCCGTCTTTGCGTTCCTTAACCACAATAAAGTCTTGGAACTCTTCCATGCCTTCAATTAAAACATCATTACGATTTGGTATTATTTCCTTCCAATTGGATACTTCGGTCTTGTCAAGGGGGCATTCCATCAATTTAAAGTTCATGGCTCCGTCCTTATTAGTGAGGATTAAAAATTTATCATTCAAGGGTACTACATCATACAATACATCTTTTAGCCTTGGTTGAAACACCTTGAAGACACTTTGAGGTTTGTTGGCATTTACCATCCTTAATTCTGAAGACAGGGTTGCCATGGAATAAATAAGAATGTGCTGATTGTTTTTGCTCTTTTTCACCCATAAATAATTGCTATTATCTTTTTCGTGATAAACCACTTCATCCTTTTCCGCACTTGTACCTAAAGAGTGCCGTTTTATTTTTTCGGGCAATAGTGTCATCAGGTTTTTTGAAGTGTAGAAAAAGGTTTTGCTGTCATTTGCCCAGCAAGGGTCTCCTTCGGTATTTAGAATACTATCCTTAAGGATTTCGCCCGTTTCTAGATTTTTGATGTGAATGGTATATTGTCTGCGACTCACAAGGTCAACACCATATGCCATTAATTTGTTGTCCGGGCTGATATCGAATCCGGTAGCTGCATAATAAGCATGTCCTTCGGCCGATTTATCAACATCAAGTAAAACTTCTTCAGGGGCGTCCAAACTTGCTTTTTTTCGGCAGTATTTATAGTACTGCTTTCCCTCCTCTGTTCTGCTGTAATAATAGTATCCATTTTTAAATACGGGCACACTTTCGTCTTTTTCCTTTATTCTTGATTTCATTTCGACAAATAAGTCTGACTGAAATGGTTTGGAAGGACTCATTACGCTGTCCAGAAATGCGTTTTCGGCCTCCAGGTAGTTGATGGCCTTTGTACTGTCCGGCCCTTTGCCAAAATAGTCATACATCCAGTAATAGTAGTCAGCTACACTATCGGCATGAATTACTCGCCAGTGTTCTTTTTTTTCTGCAATAGGAGCTGTCGCCTTCTGGAATTGGGCCTGTGCATTGGTAATACAAATAATCAGACCTAATAAGGTTGTTATTTTTTTCATTTTTTATTTACGTTGGCATGTCTAAAAATACAGGGAACACCAGGGTTTAAAGTAGTGCGATGGGGAAAATCACTAAGTTTATACCCTTTTTATTACAAAAGTTTAAGGCCTTTGATTCATGAGTAAAATTTGAAGCTTCAAATGGAGGGTAATTTTCAAATATTCTCGTCGTATAAATATACTTAAAACTCAGCATCCAATACACAATATATTAATGTAATTAAATTGAGAAAGAACCATATTTCAGTTTTTGATCCAGATACTTTTACGTTCAACAACTGCTGTTTATATAGTCCAGTATTGTAAATAGGTTTTTAGAAATTTATTGAAAATCCTGCACCTTGCACATTGGCAATTATGTTTAATTCAGGCTTGGAATGGTTAAGGGTAGTTGGATTTAAGGAAGAATTGTAATTTTCTACAGCTTGTTTAATATTTTTATCGGTGCTAATGGCAATGGGTAATGCAATTGCAAAACACCCAATTCCAATCCCGGCCAGAGTCCAATTAGGGTCTCCCCCGGCAATGGAAGTTCCAATAGGAGTCCCTGTCAATCCTCCACCTATCCCACTTAGAATTATACTAAAAATTCCCTTTGTTTTTGCCTTCTTTAATAATTCTAATGATTGGGTATTCGTTTTTACCCCACTGGACAATTTGGAGAATGATGATAACTTATTTCCATTTTAAGTGTATTTGTTTCCACCAAAAACCTTTTTCATTTCAATTTCTTGACCCTGGCATAATGTGAATACTATCAATGCAATAAGCAAAGAAAAAAGGTTTCTATTCATTTTGTTGTTCGTGGTTATTTTGGATTAAAATATGTACAAGGGACGTATATAACAAAGAGTAATTATATACCCATTATTAATCTAATATAGGAAATCTTTTATTTGGTTTTCATTTTAAAATACTCACCTATCTGTAACTATTAGGAGTCTTGTCCTTTATCCGAGGTCACCATATTTATAGTGTTATGCTCCCTAAAATTTAATTTATTACTGCTGAAATTCATTGTGGATATCTTTCAACCCTTTTTTTGCCACTTTTAGGGCCCGTAAAGTGTTTTTGGATTTTTGTGAATGCGCTTCCATTCGTAGAAGTACGTTCTTTAGTGTTTTGGTAGCTTCCACAATATAGGGGCCTTTATTCAACATAACACATTCTGCCTGGGCGCTAATGGTGGCATCCGAAATCTCGGCCCTAGTGGCCATGCCCTTTTTTGCCAAAGTGTCCAACACCTGTGTTGCCCAAATCACGGGTATCTGGGCTGCCTCGCACAACCAGAGTATCTCATTCTGTACTTCGGAAATACGTTCAAAACCAATCTCTACGGCCAAATCCCCCCTAGCGATCATAACACCAATTTTTGGTCTTTTCATCGCGCTAAAAAGAATGGAGGGTAAATTCTCAAAAGCGGTCCTGTTTTCAATCTTAAAAACAACTCCGATATCGTTACTTCCTAGTTTGTCCAGTTCCTCATAAAGGAGGGATACATCGGCTGCATTGCGAACAAAAGAGTAGCCAATTAGATCTGCATTGTCAGAGATAAACGGCAGTAGTTGTAAATCTTCCCGAGTTAAAGAGGGAAGGTTGAGATGGGTATCCGGTAAATTGATACCTTTTCCAGGCCTAAGTTTTTTCTTATGTGATTTTTTAACGATCAGAGAGGCAGTATTGCCCGAGATCGACTTGACCTTGGCCCATATAGCGCCATCATCAAAAAATACTGATTGCCCCACTTCAAGGGCGTCAATGATCTGCGGAACTGAGACTTCGATCAAGGCACTATCCGGTGGAAGCTTTATTTTATCATTTCCTTCTGAAATATATGTCGAATTGGGCTTTATCAATAGTAGTTTAGTCCCCTTCTCTATTTTTAGGAATGGTACGGAATTCAGGGGTTTCTCACTATCGATCCGTGTATAAATATTGCTAATCCGTATTTTGGGACCAGGTAGGTCCATATAGATATTTATAGGGCGATCCAGTTCCTGTTTAATGCCTTTTATGTTCAAAAGAACCTTTTCCCAAAGCTTTTTATTTCCATGGCTAAGGTTTAAGCGGGCTATACCCATACCCGCCAAATTTAATTTTCTAATTAGTTTCTTATTAGTCGTTACCTCGTCTGGCATAGTGACCATTATTTCAGTATCCCGTTCCCCGCTATCCGTTTTAAAGAGGTCATTGGCGTGCTTTGCCAATAATTTTTTGCTCCCTGAATATCCAATGGCTTCCAAGCTGGAATTCTTTTCCCAAGTTTTGCCATTCAGTACTTTGACAAGTTTTAGGGCATTGGAAATATTTTCATAGACGTACCCGGCCCCGCTTCCCAAGGAAGATATTCCTATTTCGGATAGACCACTCTGAATCTCACGTATATCTAAACTACGAAGCAGTAAATAGCGATATAGGTTTTTAGCACTGGATTTATACTGCGGATGAATGGAAGAGGCAATCCTGTTCGCGGTAGAGTCATTATTTATGAGGTTTTCATAAATTTTTTGGAGGTCCGTTTCCAGTTTTTCGAGTTCCATGTCAAATCGATTATTTAAAAATAATGGCGCAGGATTTGCTGATTAAAAATACGATATAAAACATGGATACTTCTCGGGGGAAGTACAAAAAGAAGTTAAAATTTGACATAAAAAAGCAATACCCCAAGACATTTTTATGAATAAGGGTATTGCTATATTTGGTGTAAACTAAAAATGCGAACTAGGGGGTTACAGTAACAATTAAAGGATGGTTGATCTGTTCGGAAAACGAGTCCAAATAATTCTCCCAATCCTCTTTAGTGTCAAATTGCCCGCTTTTTTTCCATCCAAATCCAGCGTAATAGATTACAGTGTTATTTTTAACTTTTAGATGTGCATAGGCGTTACTTAGATCTTTTTTTGGTACATCGTACTTTTCAAAATCAATAAAAGTGTCATTGGGGGCAATGATGGCGGTTCCCAATTCCGAATCTCCGTGTGGCTGCCAGTAGCTTACCCATCCTTTGTCCTTCTTACCGCTAACCTCACCATCCTTTTCGTGAAGAGTAAGTCCGGCGGAAATCTGGTCAACACCTTTTAGGGTGATGTTGAATTTGGATAAATTTTGACCTAGGTCCAAGCTTATTATTCTCGATTCCTTAATGGTTTTTCCATTGGCGCCCCAATCTTCATATTCCAGATAGAAGCTGGTCCTTATTGGCCCGTTGGTGATGGTACGCCATTTGGTGTAATTTTTGGAATAATAGTATGTGGTGTCGATTTTTGCCGCAATTCCACCAACACCTCGACTTGGACCAACATGAAAATCATCCAGGCCTTCACCGGTATCCTTGTGGTAACTACTGACTCCGCTCAGTTCCTCTTTATACCATTTATCAATTATTGGGTATTCTACTTTTTTTAACCAAGCATCGACCCCACTGGACAGCGTGCCTCCCGGAACCTTGTCTTCTATCATCTTTTGTGCGGTGGGACCGTAAACCCGAAATGCTACCTTGTTGTTTTCCCAGGTATAGTCATCGGTGCGTTCAGGAACAAACCTGGAATAACACAATTGCGGGGCGGTGGGATTTTCCCCTTCCCCAACTTTAACTATCTCAAATTTGCTTTCGCCATTCGCGGTTATTTTTGGTTGAAATAGGATCATATCCAAAATACCGTCCCCATCATTGTCCACCTTTTGAATGATTTCCAGCTGATTGGTTTCTGTATTTTTAATTCCTATAGTAGATAGGTCATCCATCTTTAGGATGGCCTGGTCGAGCTCCACAGTTTCTGAAATCCGTTCCATATTAAGAACATTTTTCACTGAAATGATCGTGGGCTTCTCTTTTTCGGAACAAGCTATTGAGAACAATACACTAATGGAAAGTATTACTATTTTATAAAGTGATTTCATAACATCATTTTATTTTTCATTGGATGGTTTTCCAATGGTGGCCAATATACCTCCATCTACATAAACTATTTGTCCGTTAACAAAATTACTTGCCTTTGAACTCAAGAAAATGGCTGCGCCTTGTAGGTCATCCGGGTCACCCCATTTCCCGGCTGGTGTTCTTCCTACTATAAAATCGTTGAAAGGATGTCCTTCTATGCGTATCGGGGCTGTTTGTGCCGTAGCAAAATAGCCCGGTCCAATTCCATTGACCTGAATATTGTGTTTGGCCCATTCCGTAGCCATATTCCTAGTCAACATTTTTAATCCGCCTTTAGCAGCAGCGTAGGCCCCAACTGTGTTTCGGCCCAATTCGCTCATCATGGAGCAAATATTGATAATCTTCCCTTCTTTTCTGGCAATCATTCCCTTTACAACATGTTTGGATACGATAAACGGACTGACTAGATCAACTTTAATGACTTCTTCAAAATCAGCGACTTCCATATCCTCCAAGGGAATTCTTTTGATAATTCCGGCATTGTTTACCAAAATATCAATATGCCCAACTTCCTTTTCAATTTTGGATATATTTAGTTGGACCTGCTCTTCTTTTGTAACATCAAAGAGATATCCATAGGCCTGTAACCCTAAAGCCTTGTATTCGGCAACGGCATTGTTCAGCTTTTCTTGGGAGGAGGCTCCATTAATGACGAGTGTGGCACCTGCCTTACCAAGTCCAATGGCCATAGCCTTGCCCAAGCCGTGTGTAGCACCAGTAATAAGTGCTGTTTTTCCAGTTAAATCAAATAGGTTTATTGACATCTTTATATGTTTGAAACTGTTATTTTAAGTCTTTTATTTTGCAATGGTCCATGTCTCCGTAGTCCAAATTTTCACCGGCCATTCCCCAGATAAAGGTATAATTACTGGTCCCGGAACCGGAGTGTATGGACCATGGTGGAGAAATTACTGCTTCATTATTGGCCATCCAAATATGCCTTGTTTCTTGAGGTTGTCCCATGAAATGACACACTGCCTGATCTTCAGGAACTTCTAAATAGAAATAAACTTCCATTCTTCTATCATGTACATGAGCTGGCATTGTATTCCAAACACTTCCAGGTTTTAATTCTGTCATTCCCATTTGAACCTGACAGGTCTCGACCAAACTATTAACGATCAATTTTCTTATAGTTCTGGCATTGGCAGTCTCCATGGAGCCCATCTCTACAATTTCGGCATCCGCTTGGCTAATTTTTTTAGTAGGATAGACCTTATGGGCCGGGGTGGAGTTCAAATAAAATTTGGCAGGCGTTTCGGCACTATCGCTGCTAAATACAACATCCTTATTTTCCTTTCCAATGTACAGGGCTTCCTTATATTTTAAATCATATTTTTTGCCATTGACAGTTACGGAACCTGCTCCACCTACATTGATGATTCCAATCTCCCTTCGTTCTAAAAAGTAATCCGATTTTAAAGGATCTATGGCAGTTAGTTTTAATGATGTACTAACGGGTACAGCACCACCTACTATGTATCTGTCAAAATGGGTATATACTAAATTAATAGTATCGGATTCCATCAAATTCTGAATTAAGAACTTCTTTCTTAAGCCTTCGGTGTTTAGCTCCATTGTCTCTTTTGGAGAGCAGGCATATCTAACTTCGTAATTGTTTTTCATAACTATATATTTCTAATAATTTGTTCCCTTAGTGGTGGAAATTTTATTTCTAATGTTATCTCTAGATTGTAAATATATTAAAAATTTTCCAAAAATACAATCGATTGTATTTTTGGATTTGTATATTTGTGAGGGATAATATACACTTTGTTCGTGGAAAATAAAACAACTATTCATGATATTGCGAAGGCCTTGAATATTGATGCTTCAACTGTTTCCAGGGCATTGAACAATAGTCCAAGGGTTAGTCAAAAAACCAAGGATAGGATATTGTCAAAGGCGAATGAATTGGGGTATCAACGTAATTTATTGGCTTCCAATCTCCGCAAAAATAAGACCAATACCATAGGTGTGATAGTGCCAAGAATATCGCGACATTTTTTTTCATCGGTAATTTCAGGAATAGAGGAAACTGCCTATGATGAGGGATATAATGTAATTATTTGTCAGTCCCTGGAACAGTTGAAGCGGGAACAGGATATTGTAGGTACTTTATTGGCCAATAGGGTTGCTGGAGTGTTGTTGTCCGTTTCAATGGAAACAAATGAGTACGACCATTTATTGAATATGAAAAATAATGGCACACCTTTTCTTTTTTTTGATCGGCATTGTGATATAGAAGGAATTAGTAGTGTGCTTATAGATGATGTTCAGGGAGGGTTTGATGCTACGGAGCATTTAATTTTAAATGGATGTAAAAATATAGTTCATTTCTCGGGCCCCCAAGAATTATCAATTTATAAAAATCGACTGGCGGGATATATTAAGGCCTTGGAAAAATACAAAATTCCATATAGATCTGAGTTGGTACTCCATTCAAGTTTAATGGAAATTGATGGTGCTGAGGGTGCGAAAACCTTGCTTTCATTGCCCCACAGAATAGATGGACTATTTTCGGCCAATGATATAGCTGCCATTGGGGCAATGAAGTATTTTAGAAATGAAGGAATTCGAATTCCTGATGATATCGCTATAGTAGGATTTAGTAATGAACCTATTTCGGAGGTGATTGATCCATCTTTGACCACAATTGATCAACCTGGTTTTCAAATAGGCCAAATCTCTACAAAACTTTTATTGGAAGAAATAAATAAATCATCGAACTTAAAAAAAGTCAAAAAAACAATTCTGAAGTCTTCTTTAATAGAACGTGATTCTTCTAGAAGATGATATTTAAAGCCATATGTAACATCTTTAAAATTATACAAATAAACTAATATCCCATGAAACTACTCTTCGTATCCCTTCTTGTCTGTTTTGCCAGTTGTCAAAATTTGTCCAAAAATAAAAATAGTATAGTAGATAGTAAGGTTTCTGCCAAGCTTAATTCTTTTGATCTTAAAAAGGAAATTAAAAACTGTGAGGCCCAATTGGACCAAGCGGTTCCTAAACTAACAGATCTGTCCAAACATCCGCGACTGATCGAAACCAATGAAACCGAATGGAAGGAAATACCTAATGGGAGATTGGTATGGACTTCCGGATTTTATCCTGGGATTCTTTGGTATATGTACGACCTTACCAAGGATGAAAAATGGAAAGCGGAAGCTATAAAAAGGACAGAAGTTTTTGAGGATTTTAAAACGATCAATGAGCACCACGATATTGGGTTTATGATGTTCCCGGCCTATGGAAATGGATATATTTTTGGAGATAAAAAAGAGTATAAGGACATTCTTCTAACTTCAGCTGAGTCCTTGGCCAGTAGATTTAACCCAAAAGTAGGAACAATAAGGTCTTGGTCCAATAAAATGCATCCACGTTGGCAGCAACATATTACCATAATCGACAATATGCTTAATTTGGAACTACTGTTCTGGGCGGCTAAAAATGGTGGCAATCAAGAATTTTATGATATCGCAGTTAAACATGCGGAGACTACCATGGATAATCATTTTAGGCCAGATTATACTTCTTGGCATGTTATAGAATATGATTCCATATCAGGAAAAGTATTGAACAGACATACCAAACAGGGCTATGCCGATGATAGTCGTTGGTCCCGGGGGCAGGCATGGGGCATTTATGGCTATACTATGATGTATAGGGAGACAGGGGATAAAAAATTCTTGGATTTTGCCGTAAATTTAACGGATAAATATTTGGAACTACTTCCTGTGGATTATATACCTCATTGGGATTTTGATGTTCCCAATTTGGAAAATGAGGAAAGAGATGCCTCTGCTGCCGCAATTGTTGCTTCCGGCCTGTTGGAGCTAAGTACTTTTATGGAGGATAAAAAGGAACAGGAGCGGTATTACAATGCTGCCATGCGCATGCTGGAATCGTTGAGTTCAGAGGATTATTCCGGAGTAGGAAAAACAGATTCTTTTTTGATACATTCCACAGGTGCTAAATCCTTAGGTCATGAAATTGATGTGGCCTTGATATATGCTGATTATTATTATATAGAGGCTTTGGATAGATTGCAAAAAATGGAAAGATCCAATTAATCCATCACTTAACAGCAAGTTAACCTAGGTTAACTTGCTGCTTACTAACTAATTTTATATTTTTTAAAATATTCTGCATAATCATTTTGGCATGAATCCTGGAGTTTTCTATAAACCATTTATGGGTTTCCATTCCTCCGCAGATTACTCCAGCCAAATACAAATTCTCAACATTCGTTTCCATAGTTTCCGAATCATAATGTGGAATTTTTTTCTCGTCTTCTGACAAATGGATGCCTATTTTTTTCAAAAATCCAAGATTGGGCATATAACCCGTAAGGGCTAGGACATAATCATTTTTTAAGCTTATTATTCCGGTGGGAGATTTCAGAATAATTTCGTCCTCTGTAATTTCTTGTACCAAACTATTGTAATATACTTTTATACTGCCTTCCTCAATTCTGTTTATAATATCTGGTCTTACCCAATATTTTACACGTTGGCCTACCTCTGGTCCACGAATGATCAGCGATACATCCGCTCCCTTTCTATAGCATTCGAGAGCAGCGTCTATGGCAGAATTACTGGCGCCAATGACCGCTACTTTCTGGCTAGAATAAAAATGTGGGTCTTTGTAATAATGTGTTACCTTTTTTAAATCTTCCCCAGGAACATTCACTTTGTTGGGTATATCATAGAAGCCCGTTGAAATGATTACATTCTTGGATTGATAAGTGTTTTTTTCGGAGACAATGTTAAAATTCCCGTCGGTTTTATTGATTGATTTTACGTTTTCAAAAAGGGAAATTTTTAAATGGTTAGAGGTAACTATTCGTCTATAATATTCCAGGGCCTCATTCCTCTTGGGTTTCGCCTCTATGCTGATGAATGGAATATCATCAATCTCCAATTTTTCCGAGGATGAAAAGAACTGCATGTTTAGCGGATAATTGTAAAGTGAATTAACGATACATCCCTTTTCCAGGATAATGTAGGACAATCCCTTTTTTTTTGCTTCCAATCCACAGGCAATACCAATAGGCCCACCTCCTACAATTACTACATCCCAAATCTTCATTATCCTACCAATTTTTTGAGTTTCTTAATAGTTTGGGATGGATTGTCGCTTTTGAAAATAAAACTTCCAGCCACCAAAACATCTGCACCGGCATCTATAAGTTGCTTGGCGTTTTCCGAGGTAACACCACCATCGATCTCAATTAGGGTATGTGCACTTTTTCTTATTATGAGTTCTTTTAGGGCCTTTACCTTGTCATAGGTGTTTTCTATAAACGATTGTCCGCCAAATCCTGGGTTTACACTCATTACACAAACGAGATCAATGTCATTTATAGTGTCCTCCAACAAATTAATATTGGTATGGGGGTTTAGCGCTACGCCTGCCGCCATTCCTTCCGCCTTTATGGCCTGTAGTGTGCGGTGCAAATGCGGACAGGCTTCGTAATGAACGGTTAAATTATTGGCTCCCAGTTCGGCAAAGGTCTTGATATAACGGTCCGGGTCAACGATCATTAGATGCACGTCCAAAGTTTTTGTAGCATGGGCTGCAATTGCTTTAAGGACCGGCATGCCAAAGGATATGTTGGGTACAAAAACACCATCCATAATATCTATGTGGTGCCAATCGGCATCACTTTGGTTTACCATTTCAATATCTCGCTGTAAGTTGGCAAAATCGGCAGCCAATAGGGAAGGGGCAATAATCTTTTCGTCCATTACTTTAACTGAAATTAATTCTACAAAGGTAATAAAATGATATGGTTTGAGGGAATTGGGGAGTGCGCATGTGCAATATGTTCAACTCGCTGTTTTAAGTAAATGCACAATCAATACCAACGTTTCTTTTTCTTTTTGGATGCTACGGATTTCCTTCCTTTTTTGTGTTTGCTACCTTGTTTTTTGTGTACTTCCGGTTTGGCCTTGGGGTCTAGAGGATAAGGATGGTCTTCAATAACCTCAATGTGCTTCTGCATTAGTTTTTGAATAGTTGACAAATATCCCTTTTCATCCGCAGAACAAAAAGCATAGGATGTTCCGGTGTTTCCTGCCCTTCCCGTTCTTCCTATACGATGAACATAAGTTTCTGGTATATTGGGTAGGTCAAAGTTGATAACGGCGTCCAGGTCGTCTATGTCCAATCCGCGTGCCGCAACATCAGTGGCCACTAAAATGTTGGTCTCTCCTTTCTTGAACTTTCCTAAGGCTTCTTGCCGCTCGTCCTGGGACTTATCGCCATGTAAACTTCCAGCCTTGAAATTATTGTTCAAGAGTGTTTTTTCCAATTTATCCACTCCGAATTTTGTACGTCTAAAAATAAGGATATTGCCTTTTATTGTATTTCTCAGCAGATAAAGGCACAATTCTATCTTATCGGGTTTTGGAGTATAATATAATAACTGATGTACGGTAGCTGCTGCCGAAGAAGTAGGGGTTACGGCCACTTTCTTGGGGTCTTTTAAAATAGTGTCGGCCAACTGAACCACTTTAAAAGGCATGGTGGCAGAAAACAATAAAGTTTGCTTTTCCTTAGGGCATAATCGCTCTATTTTTTTAACGTCATCTATAAATCCCATATCCAGCATTAAGTCCGCCTCGTCCAATACCAAGGTCTCTACATAATCCAAATTAACCACATCCTGCTTGTGCAGGTCCAATAACCTACCTGGTGTAGCCACTAAGATATCCACTCCCTTTCTTAAGGTGGATATTTGCGGTTCTATCCGTGTTCCACCATAAACAACGCCCGATGTTAAGTGGGTGTGCTTGCCGTAATCTATAAAACTCTCATGAATTTGTGATGCCAATTCCCGCGTAGGACTAATTATCAAGGCCTTTATTTTTTTGCCTCTTTCAGAAGTTTCCTGCTTGTCAAATAACAGTTGTAATATGGGAAGGGCAAAAGCGGCTGTTTTACCCGTTCCTGTTTCGGCAGATGCAATAATGTCATTTTTCTGTAGAACTAATGGAATGGCAATTTCCTGAATAGCGGTTGGGTCGTTATAGTTCATTTCTGCGACCGCTCTCAAGAGGTGTTTATTTAGCTTTAATTCTTTAAAATTCATATGGGTACTAGTTTTGGCAGTGATGGTTACAAAGGTAAGGTAAATTAAGGCTTAACCCTTTGTATGAATTTATCTCTAAGCTATTGATTGTAAAAGACAGTATATCAGTATACTAAAGTCTTCGCTAACGAATAATATTATAATTAAATATTACAAAATTGGCTTAATCTTAACTAAGGAAATATAAACTATAAAAGGTAATTTATTAAATTTATTGTTGTTTTGTTTCTTAGTCAATGGTGAACCCACCCAATGAAATTTAGACAAAAACAGTCTTCCAAAATCCTAATTATAAAAATAGTTGGGTGTAATATGTTCGCAATCCCCCTTTTTAATAGATCCTAATTGGATCGCAAATAATAATGGCAAAACACCTATGTGGAAGGGCGAAGTAATTCCAAAGTATAATTGAAATGGAAAATGCCATGGAATCCCCTTTCCTGATAATTGTGAAGTTGCGACTTTGGTTCACTTTAAGTTGCACTTCGATGGAATTGGTTAATCTAAAACGTTATTTATTATGGAAAAAAGGAAAATTATTGCTGTAGTAGGGGCTACTGGGGCCCAAGGTGGCGGATTGGTCCGGGCAATCTTAAAAGATGGTAAAAAGGAATTTGCTGTAAGGGCAATAACCAGGGATGTTAAGTCAAAAAAAGCCCAGGCATTAAAAGAATTGGGAGCTGAGGTGGTTCAGGCCGATCTGGATGATATGGCCAGCATTGTTAAGGCTTTTAAAGGTGCTTATGGGGCCTATTGTGTAACATTTTTTTGGGATCATTTTTCTCCCGAGAAGGAGATGGAACAAGCAAAGAATATGGCCCAAGCTGCCAAAGAAGCAGGAGTAAATCATGTAATTTGGTCCACTCTTGAAGATACACGTAAGTGGGTTCCATTAAGTGATAATCGAATGCCAACTTTAATGGGGAACTACAAGGTTCCACATTTTGATGCCAAGGGAGCATCGAACACTTTCTTTGAACAAAGTGGCGTTCCATACACGCTACTGCTAACTTCGTTTTATTGGGACAATTTCATATATTTTGGCTTAGGGCCAGCCAGAGGAATGGACGGTAAATTACGGATTACCATGCCTATCGGCAGTTTAAAGCTACCAGGGATTGCCGCTGAAGATATAGGTAAATCTGCTTTGGGAATTTTTAAGGCTGGTAAAAAGTATCAAAATAAAACAGTAGGCATATCCGGTGAGCATCTAACAGGGAATGAAATGGCTGAAGCTTTTACAAAGGTATTCGGTGTTGAAATTGGTTTTAATGATATTGCTGCCGATGATTACAGGAAATTGGGATTTCCCGGAGCAGATGATTTGGGAAATATGTTTCAGTTTAAAAATGAATTTGAAGATGATTTCTGCAAGGCCCGTGATGTAAATTTCACCAGGGAATTAAATCCCACTTTAATGCCCTTTAAAACCTGGTTGATCAAAAATAAAGGTCTTTTGGAATCTGGTATCAAGGGAGAGGCTGCCATGGCCTGATCGGGAATTTGGTAGCGTATTGTAATGATTATTAAAAAGAAGAAGCATTGATAATTCAATGCTTCTCTTGATTTTATTATTGGTCTATTCGGTTTGTAGTAAGATGAAATGTTCTTAATGCGCAACTAAATTGCCATTGTATTCATAATGCAAGGGTAGAATGTTAGGCTTTGTTTTGGGGATTTGTAATTTTTCAAAAATGGGCATCAGTGTTTTTCCGAATGCTTCAAAACGCTCTGCCGATTCCCAGATATCAACAACCAACATTCCATTGGAAACAGGGGCACCATAGTGATGCAATAATCCTTTTGGGTGGGCATGACCAGCTTTTCTGATTTCTACCCAACATTGGTCGTACTGCTTCGTGGTCATTCCACGAAAGTCAAATTGAACTACAACTTTTTTCATAGTACCTATATTTTCTCCTACTCGTATGGCTTTTCGGTTACGCCCCGTTTTTTATAGGGGTATCTGGACTCCTCTTTTTTCTATAATTTATCAATAATGATATATGCAGAAAGCTTAATTGGAGGGGGACAATTGGAAGTTCTAAAAAAGAGTTTGGTAGGTTGGTCTATGTGATTTTAGTAAACTTATTATTAATGAGTTAAACTAAAAACAACATTTAAAGTTACTGAATTGTTCTATTGGCAGTTTGTTAATTGTGATAGACCTGTTGTTAATTGTGATATTCTTAACGTGTCTTGAAACATTGTCTTTAGGGTTACAATGTTAATAGGCCATGACTTCTTAAGGTCTGTAAAGGTTTGGAATACCAGAACAATTCAAAATCTTCAAATCGGGATTCAAAATCGGTTTTAAGCTGGGCGAAGGTTAGGGGTTTTTCTTTAGGGTCCGATAAATGTGCCAAAGTATCCCTTAGCCATTCCCCTTGTTGGTTATCTACCGTAATCGATATAGCGCCAATCTTGTTATGGAAGGTCAATTTTAGTAGTTCCCAGGTAGATCCTTTTTTGGATTTCGTAATGGTATGTGCAATGGGCGTACCCCCAAGCCAAACAATTTTGGCATTCGGTTTTGTCGTTAAAACTGGTTCTTCAAGCAGGGCATTTTCTATGAAATTGGGGGAAATAGTGGTTTTTGGAATTTTGTAATCGAACCAATCCTGTAACGGATGATCAAAACAAATTCCGTGCATAAAGTTAAAGAGCGATTTTTTTAACCCGAAACTAAAGCGCTCGTGATCAATACCGGTAGTGTCTGTGAATTGGATATCATTATTGGCAAAAGATATGGGTTGATAGTCCGGTATAATGTGGTAATCATCCGGATTAAGTCCCACCGGACTGTGGGCGGTTAAGGCAAATTGATGCCAAAAACCAGATTGAAGAATACCAGCTTGAAACATTTGGCGTACCATTTCCAAACTGTCCACCGTCTCTTGTATTGTTTGGGTAGGGTAGGCGTACATTAGATAACAGTGAACCATAATGCCCGCTTCGGTAAAATTACGGGTCACCTTGGCCACTTGTTCAACGGTAACCCCTTTTTGTATCAAAGCCAATAATCGGTCCGAAGCCACTTCCAAACCCCCGGAAACGGCAATACATCCCGATGCCTTTAATAGTAGGCATAGATCTCTGCTAAAGCTTTTCTCAAACCTTATATTGGTCCACCAAGTAACGATTAATCGACGATTTATAATTTCAAGTGCCAAAGCCCTCATTAAGGCCGGTGGTGCGGCTTCATCCACATAATGGAAACCTCTTTCCCCTGTCTGCTCTATGAGTTCCTCCATGCGGTCCACTAAAAGTTTGGCAGCTATGGGTTCATAGATCTTTATGTAGTCCAAGGAGATGTCGCAAAAGGTACATTTGCCCCAATAACAACCGTGTGCCATGGTAAGTTTGTTCCAACGACCATCACTCCACAGGCTGTGCATAGGGTTGGCAATCTCTATGACCGAGATGTACTTGTCCAATAAAAGATCGGAATAATCGGGGGTGCCCACCTCGCTTTGTTTGTAATCTGTCCTCGCTGAGAGATTATTGTAAAATACAGATCCGTCCTTGATTAAAAAGGTTCGTTTTAATTCGGCAGTACTATCATTGGAATTGTGCTCTTTACAATGGGCAGTTAAAAGTTCCAAAGGCAGCTCACCATCGTCCAAAGTAATATAATCAAAGAAATCAAAAACGCGCGTATCGGTAACCGACCGTAATTCCGTGTTTGGAAATCCCCCTCCCATAGCGACCTTTATCTTCGGAAAGTTTTGTTTAATAAATTGGGCACATCTAAAAGCGCTATACAAATTGCCAGGGAAAGGTACAGAAAAACAAACCAGTTTGGGATTTCCCTTAATGAGTCTTTCCTTTAGAAGGCTTAAAGTGATGCGGTCAATATATGTAATACTATTTTGAAGATGACTGTATAATTCATCAAAGGAATTGGCACTTCTTCCCAATCGTTCCGCATACCTACTAAAACCAAAATTTTCATCGATACATTCCACAATAAAATCGGATAGGTCCTCAAGGTATAAGGTTGCCAAATGTTTGGCCCTATCCTGATTGCCCATGGTGCCAAAGGCCCATTCCAGATCGTCCAATTGATCAAATCTGGCTGCTTGTGGTAAAAAATTAGGAGTGCATATTTGCCTGGCAAAGGTGGTATTGTGTCCCTGCAAAAAGGAAATAACGGAATCTATGGTCTTTAAATAGGTCTCCTTTAAGGCATATATTCGATGGCTATTGTCGGAGATTATAGATTTTTTTTCAGTGGCAAGTTCAAAGACCTCCTGCAATCCGTCTTTGGAAAAGAGTTGCAATATAACTTCAATGCCCAAATCCATTTGAAGGGCACTAATGCCTTTGGTGTTTAAAAAACCCTTTAAATATGCCGTTGCCGGATAAGGGGTGTTCAATTGAGTAAATGGAGGGGTTATTAGAAGCAGGTCTCTGGCCATTGTAATTTATGGGTTATGGTACAAAGATAAGGGTGTTTCCAGTAATAGGCTTGGGAAATGGGTAGGGAATGCAATTGAAAAGGATCCAGTTTTTACCATGAGAAAGTGTACTAAATAGTGTACCTATATTTTTATTTATTCTTAAAAAGTAAATAAATACGGGATCTAACAGCGTTTTTACTTGGTTATAAACGAAAAAACTCCGGTAATCAGCCGGAGTTTATTCATCAATCAAAAAACGAACAGTCATGATAACTGTTGTTATTGTCCACAATTTACGATTTTTACATTAGCTTTCCAATGAGGGCTGGCGTTTGTATAAAAAATAAAATTGTTTGGGTTAACCAAGATATGTTTTAAGGATTTTGCTCCTTGAGGTGTGTTTTAACCTTCTAATGGCTTTCTCCTTAATTTGACGAACCCTTTCCCTGGTAAGGTCAAAAGTTTCCCCAATTTCTTCCAATGTCATGGAATGTTGTCCTGCCAATCCAAAGTATAAACGGATAACATCCGCTTCCCTTGGGGTTAAAGTTTCTAAAGCTCTTTCTATCTCTGTTCTCAGGGATTCGTGCAACAATTCCCTGTCTGGATTGGGAGACTCCCCACTACGCAATACATCGTATAGGTTGGAATCCTCACCATCTATCAAAGGCGCATCCATGGATACATGGCGCCCTGAGTTTTTAAGTGACTGTTTTACATCCTCAACGGTCATGTCCAATTCCTTGGCAATTTCTTCCGCCGAAGGTTGTCTTTCATGGGCTTGCTCCAAGAAGGCGAACGTCTTATTTATTTTATTGATGGACCCAATTTTGTTCAAAGGCAATCTTACAATACGCGATTGTTCTGCCAAAGCCTGTAATATGGACTGGCGAATCCACCATACCGCGTAGGATATGAATTTAAATCCACGAGTTTCATCAAAACGTTGTGCAGCTTTAATCAATCCTAGGTTACCTTCGTTGATCAAATCGGGAAGTGTTAAACCTTGGTTTTGGTATTGCTTGGCAACGGAAACCACAAATCGTAAATTGGCCTTGGTCAATTTCTCAAGTGCAAGTTGATCACCAGCCTTGATTCGTTGTGCCAATTCTACTTCTTCATCTGCCGTAATTAAATCGACCTTACCAATTTCTTGTAGGTATTTGTCCAAAGAAGCAGTTTCTCTATTGGTAACCTGTTTTGTAATTTTAAGCTGTCTCATCGAAATTTTTTCTTTCTAAATTATGTGCATTAAGCATAAGCTGCATAAGGTTATACGTTCAAAAGTTAGAAATGTTACAAATGGTCCCTTTTATTTTACTTTTTTAGTTGAAATGCATGAAAAAAGCCACGCTCTCCCTTAAAAAAGGAATAAACGTGGCTGTGAGTCTGTGACTATTGTTTAAGAACTAGTCCCTTCTTGGCTTACGATCTCTATCTCTATTTCGGTCGTTGCCTCTGTCATTTCTACCGCGATCTTCTCGTGGTGGTCTTTCCTTAAAACCTTCAGGTTTTGGTAGTAAAGCTTTACGGGATACTTTTTCCTTTCTTGTTCTTGGGTCAAGACCAAAGTACTTAACATCAAAAACATCTCCCATATTTACAACATCTGAAACATTTTCAGTCCGTTCCCATGCCAACTCAGATACGTGAAGCAAAACTTCGTTACCTGGAGCGTCCAAATATTCAACTACAGCACCAAAATCAAGCATTTTTATTACCTTAACTTCGTAAGCACTGCCCACTACTGGTTTAAACAATAAAGAATCGATCTTGGTAAGTACCATATCAATACCTTCTTGTGAAGTACCTAGAATTTCCACAATACCTTCTTCTGTAACTGGATCCTCGTTGATAACGATCGTTGTTTTGGAAGTTTTTTGCAATTCTTGGATTACTTTACCTCCAGGTCCGATCAATGCCCCAATGAATTCGCCAGGAATAACTCTGGTAACCATTTTAGGTGCATGTGATTTAACATCTGCATTTGGAGTAGCAATGGTTTCAACTAGTTTGCTTAGTATGTGTAAACGACCAGAGCTAGCTTGTTTTAAGGCATTGACCAAAATTTCATAAGACAATCCTTTTACCTTAATGTCCATTTGGCAAGCTGTAATACCATCTGCAGTTCCGGTAACTTTAAAGTCCATATCCCCAAGGTGATCTTCATCTCCCAGAATATCGGATAATACCGCATATTTTCCTGTTTCGCTATCGGAAATTAATCCCATTGCGATACCAGAAACGGGTTTTTTTAATTGAACCCCAGCATCCATTAGGGCCATTGTTCCGGCACATACAGTGGCCATAGAAGAAGAACCGTTGGATTCCAATACTTCAGATACTACACGTACGGTGTAAGGACATTCATCAGGAACCATACCTTTTAAGGCACGTTGGGCCAAATTACCGTGTCCTACTTCCCTACGGGAAGTTCCTCTTATAGGTCTGGCTTCTCCTGTCGAGAAAGGAGGAAAGTTATAATGTAAATAGAAAGTTTCTTCGCCTTCAAAGGATGGCATATCTATTTGGTTGGCTTCCCTGGAAGTTCCCAAAGTAACCGTTGCCAAGGCCTGTGTTTCCCCACGTGTGAAAATAGCTGAACCGTGTGTTGAAGGTAAATAATCAACTTCACACCAAATTGGTCTAATTTCATCTGTTTTTCTACCATCCAAACGAAGTCCATCATTTAAAGTAAGGTCCCTTACAGCAGCTTTTTCTGCCTTGTAGTAATATTTGGAAACCAAATTCCCGAAATCTGCCAATTCTTCTTCAGAAAAGCTAGCCTTAATTTCTTCTTTAATGGCATCGAAGGCAGTACTTCTTTCGTGTTTTGCCGAGCCGGCCTTTGCAATGGCGTATACTTTATCATAAGCCATTTTATGAATTTTCTTGGCCAAATCCTCATCCTCTCTTTCGGAATCGTATTCACGAACCTCTTTTCTGCCAAATGCTTCTGCCAACTTAAGCTGCGCAGCGCATTGTACTTTAATGGCATCATGGGCAAATTTAATGGCTTCCACCATTTCCTCTTCAGAGATTTCTTTCATCTCACCCTCAACCATCATTACTGAATCGGCAGAAGCTCCAATTACCATATCGATATCTGAAACCAATAATTGGGCTCTAGTTGGGTTGATAATGAATTCACCATCAATACGGCCAACGCGTACCTCTGAAATAGCACATTCAAATGGGAAATCTGAAAGTTGGATAGCTGCAGAAGCGGCCAATCCTGCCATTGCATCCGGCATTACATCGTCATCATGTGACATTAATTGGATCATCACCTGAGTTTCTGCATGGTAGTCCTTTGGGAAAAGTGGACGCAAAACTCTGTCTACCAATCTCATAGTCAATACCTCACCGTCACTAGGCCTTGCCTCTCTTTTGAAGAAACCACCTGGGTAACGCCCAGATGCAGCGAATTTTTCACGGTAATCTACCGTTAGTGGAAGGAAATCCACATCACTTTGTTTGTAATTGGAAACTACTGTACATAATAACATACATTTTCCTGATTGTACAACAACAGAACCATGGGCCTGTTTTGCCAATTTTCCGGTTTCGATAGAAATTTCCCTACCGTCTCCAAGGTCAATGACCTCTTTAAATACTTTTGGTATCATAAATACGAATTAAAACCTGTGTCATTACAGGTTTATTAAACAATGGTCTTTCGTCTGTTAAAGACGACGTTGTTGTGTTGTAGTTGTGTGTTGTTGACCAATGAAAAACTATGTGTAAGCTTTTTGTTTTGCCCATCGGAAACCCTTTGGGACTTTACAATAATACCGTAAACAGTAAAATTGATATTGTAAAAAAGGGGAAAAGTTAACTTTTTCCCCTTTTTGTAAATTATTTTCTAATTCCTAATTCCTTAATTATGGCACGATATCTTACAATATCTTTCTTAATTAAATAATCCAGAAGAGATCTTCTCTTACCAACCAACATCACCAATGAACGCTCGGTGTTAAAATCTTTACGGTTGTTTTTTAAATGCCCCGTCAAGTGATTAATTCTGTGGGTAAACAAAGCAATTTGCCCTTCAGCCGAACCCGTGTTTTTCTCTTCCCCGCCGTGTTTCTTAAAAATCTCGGCTTTTACTTCTTTTGTTAAATACATTCCAATATTATTTTAATGATTTTTATGTACATGATTGATTTTCAATCAGGGCGCAAAGATAGACTTTTTTTTAGAAACCTTTAGCAATCATATTATTTTTTGATAGTTGGATTAAACTTTTTGACTTGAACGCGGTCAAATTATAAATGTTAATAAAATGTTATTATGAAATGAGCGGTAAACGATCGTATTGAAAAGCTAGCTATATAATTGCGAATTGTGTATGACATTTTGAAAAACAATAAAATTTAAACAGATGAAAAAAGTTCTTATGAAAACAAACTTAAAAGGAATGGCACTAATGGCTTTATTGGTGATGGGTTCCTGTAACAAAGAAGGTTCCACGACAATTGATGAGGGTTCCTCTGTAGAAGTGGTAGCGCTTATCGCCAGTGATGAAGCAGATTTAATTTCAGAAGAAATTGCAGGCATAGGGGAAGATGTATATGCTACTGAAGAGATAAGGGCAACCTCAAAATCGTTCTTCCTCTCTAACTTTTTACCGGAATGTGTAACCATAACTACGGTGGTTGCCAACGGCAAAAAGGAAACTGACATAGATTTTGGAGAGGGTTGTGAGCTGCCCAATGGCAATCTATTAAGTGGAATTATCCATTTAAGTTATGCAAAGGACGTAGATATGGCAACCAAAACCATAAGTCTTTCTTTGGAGAATTTTACCTTTAATGAAGTGGCGGTCGAGGGTGGTGCTACCTTGGAAAGAATGCGCTCCAATGACAATGGCAATCCAGAATCCCATGCTATTGCCAGTTATAGTGGCCTATGGCCAGATGGAAGTACAGCTAGTTTTACAGCCAATAGGACACGGGAGTGGATAGAGGGTTACGGTTCCGGATTTTGGGCAGATAACGTGTTCCTTATTTCCGGACAAGGCACTTACACTGGTAAAACGGTTGATGTTTATTCCAGGGAAACCATAAGCCCATTGCGCAGGGAATTGTCTTGCAGGTTTTTGGTAAGCGGGGTATTGGAGGTTACTAAAAATGATACCGCGGTTAGTCTTGATTTTGGTGATGGCACTTGTGATGCCAAAGGAATGCTGACATATCCCAATGGAGAAACCAAGGAAATACTTTTAAGAAGGTTCAAAAAGTAAAACAAGTTCAAAAAAAAAGGCCCCGATGTAAATATCAGGGCCTTTTATTCCTATCCTCTAACAGGATTGTTTTCTATTAAATCTATATAAAGATTAATTTTCTTTTTAAGATCCCTGCGATGAACGATGAAATCCAAAAACCCATGCTCTTGTAGAAATTCAGCGGTCTGAAACCCTTCCGGCAATTCTTTACCGGTAGCTTCTTTAACAACACGGGGGCCGGCAAAACCGATCAATGCCCCAGGTTCGGAAATATTTATATCCCCGAGCATGGCATAAGAAGCAGTAGTTCCTCCGGTGGTTGGATCTGTACATAAAGAAATATAGGGAATACCTGCATCTGCAAGTTGCGCCAATTTAGCCGATGTTTTGGCCAATTGCATAAGTGATAATGCAGCTTCCATCATACGTGCACCTCCAGATTTGGAAATCATTACAAAAGGAATTTTCTTTTTAATGGAATAGTCTATGCCCCTCGCAATTTTCTCTCCTACCACACTGCCCATAGAGCCACCAATAAAGCTAAAATCCATGCAGGCAATAACAACATCCTTACCCAGCGATTTGCCTACTGCAGTCCTTACTGCATCCTTAAGTCCGGTTTTTGCCTCTGCCGCCTTTAAGCGTTCAACGTACTTTTTGGTATCCTCGAACTTTAAGGGATCCTTTGAAGACAATTTGGCATCCAACTCGGTAAATTTGTTTTTGTCGAATAGAATTTCAAAATACTCCTTACTACCTATTCTAACATGATAATCATCCTCTGGGCTAACATAATAATTTTTGGCCAACTCATCGGACTCAACAATTTTCCCGGTAGGCGATTTGTACCAAAGGCCTCTTGGAGTATCCTTTTTCTGATCGGTTGCGGTTTGTATTCCTTTTTCCTTTCTTTTGAACCAAGACGACATAAGTTTTTTTTTAGGGTTGGGGGATTATAGGGTATTCACGTTATTAAGGTCTTCAAAAGCCTTTTTTAGACGTGCAACAAAGGTTTTTTCACCTTCTCTTAGCCATACACGTGGGTCATAATGCTTTTTGTTGGGCTCGTCGGCACCATTTGGATTACCTATCTGTGATTGTAAATAATCTTTTTTGCCTTGAACATAGTCCCTGATTCCTTCCAGGAAGGCATATTGCAAATCTGTATCTATATTCATTTTAATGACACCATAACTTATTCCCTCACGTATTTCTTCAACGGTTGAACCTGAACCACCGTGGAAAACAAAATCGATATGGTTGTGTTCCACGCCGTATTTCTTAGTGATGAATTCCTGGGAATTTTTTAAAATCTTGGGAGTCAATTTTACGTTCCCTGGCTTATATACACCGTGTACATTTCCAAAAGCGGCCGCAATGGTAAATTTAGGGCTCACTTTGGATAACTCCTCATAAGCATATGCCACTTCCTCTGGCTGGGTATATAATTTGGAATCGTCCACATCGGAGTTGTCCACACCATCTTCTTCGCCACCGGTGATTCCCAATTCTATTTCCAAGGTCATTCCCATCTTGCTCATTCTGGCAAGATACTTTTTGCAAATCTCAATATTCTCCTCTATAGGTTCCTCTGATAGGTCTATCATGTGTGAGCTATATAGAGGTTTTCCAGTTTCTTTAAAATGCTTTTCACTGGCATCCAATAAACCGTCTATCCAAGGTAATAATTTTTTGGCACAATGGTCTGTGTGCAGTATTACGGTAGCTCCATAGGCTTCGGCCAATTCGTGAACATGTTTTGCTCCGGCAACCGCACCCAGAATGGCTGCTTGTTGACCTTCATTGGACAATCCTTTTCCAGCATTAAATTGTGCACCTCCGTTAGAGAACTGTATAATAACAGGAGCATTTAAACTGGCGGCAGTTTCCAAAACTCCATTTATTGTGTTTGATCCTATAACATTAACTGCAGGTAAAGCAAATCCTTTTTCCTTAGCATAATTGAAAATTTCCTGTACCTCATCTCCGGTTGCAACTCCTGGTTTAATATTGTGTGCCATAATTTTATTTTAGTGTAGTTAATTAAAAAGATGGGACAAAAGTAATAAAATATTCAGCTCTAAAAAGGATAATTTATACCTATATTGAATACGGCCTTTGACAGATTATAGTCTCGAAACCATCTTTTTGAAGATTCTTCTGCCGGATTATAGGTTTTAAAGCCCAAATCCAACCTGAATACGAAATACGTAAAATCGTAACGAATTCCGAGGCCGGTGCCCAATGCTATGTCTGCCAGGGAGCCAAAGTTTTCAAAGTTGGCCTTCTCATCGGTAACGTTGTCTAAGGCATTCCAAATATTACCGGCATCCGCAAAAATAGCTCCTTTAATATTGCCTACTACCGGAAACCGATATTCCAAATTTAAAGCAATTTTTAAATTCGCTTCGTTAAAGTCGTTTACATCCTCTGTTCTACCAGGGCCCAGTGAATATGGTAACCAGGCGCGGTTGTCGTTGGATCCGCCTGCAAAATAACTTCTTACAAAAGGGATGTTGTCCGAATTGCCATAAGGTATTGCAATGCCGAAAAAACTTCTAAAGGCCAGTACATTGCTTCCTGAGGAACTCCAATGTTTTATAAAGTCGAACTCCGTTTTAACATATTGGGAATAAGGGACACCGAAAACCAAGAGTTTGTTGTCATCACTTTTATCGAAGGGAATTAAATAGGAGATTCCCGACAATAGATTTCCAGCACTTTCCAATTTGAACCTAAACTGATAAAAATCATTATCGGTTATGCCATTTTTATTGTTCTTGTTGTAGGTGTAGTTGCTCGCAAAAATCAAATTATTTTCCGTAAGTCTTTTTCTTCTTTCTTCAATACTACTAATATCGTCGTAGTCTTCTGTGCTCGAGGCTACATCCCCATTTAGGATTGCGTTGGTAAAACCCATGGTGCCCTCAGGTATAATTAATTTTGGATCTGTACTTCCATCTTCAGTCGCATAAAAAGCGGCAAGTGCCGGTTCGGTCTCATAATTGTTGGCAATATCATCCAGATTTTCATAGGTGTTCTGATAGACCGTAAAAAATCTATTGGGGTTTACATTGCGAACGAATTGTACATTTAAAAGTTCGGCAGTATTCTTTACAAAATCTGATGGTGACCAATTATAACCAAAAACAGAATTAAAGGTCTGTTTGTCCAGGCCAATATTTTGTTGAAAACTGGTTCCCATGGATAATTTGGTTTTGGGAAGCATGTAATTAGGAATAATTCTAGATGTTTTTACGAATGGAAACCATATTCGGGGTAGATTCAGGTTGATATCCCCCCCTACTTCCAAGATGTTAAAAAAACGGTCGTCGACTATATTGGGGTCTTTTGAGCCCCCTATGCTTATCCTTCCTGAAATACTTAGGTTTTCCGCACCTTTAAACAAATTTCTAGCTTGGAGGGACGGACTGAACGCAATGCCCAAAAATTGAATATTGGAGTGGGTTACATCAAAATCGGTGCCCAAGGAATATTTTGGACGAGGGGAGAGGTAGATGTTGGCGGTTAATTGGGAAGCCACACTATCTTCAACAAACTCAATATTGGGATATTTAAAAGTGTTTAGGTTGGTAATCTGTCTATAGGTCCTTATACGATCAATTTCTCTGTAGATACTATCCTTTTTAAGAAAAACGGCATCTGTGAGCGTTTTTGGCTTGTAACGCAATTTGCCTTGATAGTAGATAGTAAAGTCTTTATAATCCAACTTGTTAACACTGTCCAATCCATTGTTAAAGGTGTAGTTGGTGTAAATGTTGATTTTCTTAAAGGAATGAACCTTATATTCCGAAGTGGAAAGGGCATTGTCCGTTCTTGTTTTTAAATCTTCGATGTTCAAAAGAATATCCAATTTTTGATTGTTTCCCAGTTTGGTAGTATCGCCAATTAGATCATAGGAAATAGAGCTTTCCTGAAAGTTGTGGATTCCAGTGTTTCTAAAAAGATTGGTCAATCGCTCCCTTTCATTGTTGAAATTGTCCAAATCTATTTGCTGACCCGATTTTATAAATGAATTCTTCTTGTTCGCTTTATTGATGGAGTCTAAAGCCGAGGAGGTAATTTTAGTGGTTAAGGAATCTATTAGGTAGGGACTGCCCAAATCTAACTTATAGTTAATAATGGCCCTTTGTTTTCTAGAGCTGCTATCTATGATATAGGTGGTGTTGTTATTAAAGTAACCTTTGCTTTTGTAATAGGCATTCAACCTTTGCAATGATCTTCTTGCTTTTGTAGTGTCTATTATTGCCGGTGGTTCTCCAATATTCTTGAGCCATACGCTAGCTCCTTTAACTAAAAAGGATTCTCCCAATCTTTCCACCTGTTTTTTGGATAAAATATTGATGAGGCGCTGTTCCCTTTTTTCTTTTTTGTGCAACCATACCTGATAGGAGGAATCAGGATTTTTCTTGGCAAGATTGTACAGGTTTAATCTAAGGGGGTATCCCAATAAGGTGCTGTTTGGTTTTTGAAAAATAAGGCTGTGGATATCCTCGCCGGTAATTTTAACACTATCGGCGTAAATTAGGTTTTTGGTTAGTAGGAGTTCATCATCACCAACTCTTTTTATTGCATTGCATGAGGTAATTGCAATTACTAGCAATAATAATCCTATTTTCGTAATGTTGAATTTCATACACGACCGTGTCCTCATAGAAGTCAAAAATACATTATTTGTATGGTTGTTAAAAGCCAAATAAAATTTATAAAAAATTTACAGCAAAAAAAGTACCGAACGCAAAATAAGTTGTTTGTTGTAGAGGGAATTAAGACTGTAAAAGAGTTATTGGAATCCACTCTCAAGGTCAACAAAATATATGTCACTGATGGATCCGTATTGGGTTTGAACAATGATTTTGTTGAATTGATAAGTGAGGGGGATTTAAAAAAAATGAGTGGATTGTCCACGCCCAATAAGGTATTGGGTGTTTTTCATTTTCCGTTGCCAAAGCCTATAGATTTTTCTGACTGGGTCATTGCCTTGGATGATGTTCGGGATCCTGGAAATATGGGTACTATTATCCGTCTGTGCGATTGGTTTGGAATTGCAAACCTTATTTGTTCGCCCAATTCGGTAGATTGTTATAATCCTAAGGTTTTGCAGGCTACAATGGGTTCCATAAGCAGGGTTAATATCGTATATGAGGATTTGCAACTGGTTTTTGGCCAAACAGACGTTCCTGTATACGGGGCATTTATGGATGGCAAGGCGGTATATGATGAACAATTCCCTAAAAGAGGGGTATTGGTGATGGGAAATGAGGCCAACGGGGTGTCCGGGGCCATTGAGAATTTAATTGTCAAAAAAATAAGTATACCACAGTTCGGCAATAAAACTACAGAAAGTTTAAATGTGGCAACGGCAACAGCTATATTGTTAAACGAGATTAGAAGGGGATAGTCCTTTATTCAAACGTAAAGTTAATAAAAAGCCCTCTTGTCATCATGGCCTCAACATTGCCTGTCCAAGGGCTATTGGGGTCGTTGTCTCGGATCAATTCATCATTAATGGCGAAAACGCCACGGATGGAAGGAGTGAACTTGAAATATTCCAGGTAGAAATCTATCCCAAAACCCATTTCATAATAATAGGTGTTCTTTTTCATTCGGAAAGTCGCATTGCTGTTATCGTCTAAACTTTGTTCGTTGCTACCCAGATTTAGGGAGGTAGAAGCGCCACCAACTAGGAATGGTTTCCAATTGCCCAGCCTTTTTGTACTTACTTTTAGGAGTATCGGAAAGTTTATATAGGTGGATTTCACCTCTCGGATAGCGTCCCTTTCATTGTCAAAACCTGGAAATCCCAGATTTCTTTGATTGTAATGTAGTCCCGGTTCAAACCGCAGGTCCAAAAATTTATTGAGTCGTAGTTCACCAATGAGACCTACATTAAATCCGAAGGATTTGTCCACCAGAATATCGGGTAGATCATCTTTGTATTCAAATTTAAAGTCGTACTGATTGAAGCCTAAAAAATATCCCCAATTTAATAGTGGCTGGTCCTCATTTTCAAGGTTCATTACGGGTTTTTCGTTAAACTGGGCATTGGAATTGGTGCCAAGTAGTATAAAACCCAATAGAAGAATAAGAATGTTTTTCATATTTTACTTTGTAGCTACATATATGGAGGCAACCCCAAATGTTTGTGGTCTATTGTCTATACCTATAAACCCAATTTTATTCAAAATATTGTTGAAGGCTTCTCCATGTGGGAAGGCGGCTGCGGATTCCGATAGATATGCATAAGCGCTACGGTCCTTGGAGAATAATTTCCCAATGGCAGGAAGTATAAGTTTGGTGTAAAATTTATACCCTTGTTTAAAGGGAGTTTTAGTGGGGATGGATGTTTCCAAAACGACAAAGGATCCACCAGGTTTTAAGACCCTATATATTTCGGATAAACCTTTTTCTAGATTTTCAAAATTCCGAACGCCAAAGGCAACGGTTATTGCATCAAAGGAATTGGCCTCGAATGGCAGTTTTTCGCTGTCTCCTACTATCAATTGAATTATGTCCTCCAATTTTTTTTCAGCTATTTTTCTTTTTCCTACTTCCAACATTCCTGGGGAGATGTCCAAACCAATAATTTCCTTCGCACCTGTTTTGGTCATATTAATGGCTAAATCGCCAGTGCCGGTAGCGATGTCCAAAATCTTTGCCGGATGTTTTTCGGAAACTATGGACACAACGCGCTTTCTCCATTTTATGTCTATTCCAAAAGATATTACCCTGTTCAATCCATCGTAATTTCCGGAAATGGTATCGAACATTTTTGTTACCTGTTCCTTTTTGCCTAGCGTTGAATCTTTATAAGGGGTTACCTTTTTATTCATAATCATTTTATTTTTGGTAAAGATACTATATAGACATAAAGTTTTACTTCTATTTTTTTACAATAAGTGGCGGCCTCTTATTTGTTTTAACTTCCATGTTTTGGAAACCAACCCAATTTAATTGTGTAATTTTGTGCCGCTTATATTCAGATTATATTTGAAATTGGCCTTAACAAGCTTCTGTACTTTTTAAGCAAAATGGATTTAATACCATGTCATAAATTTAGGTATACAAATTAAATAGATGTAGTTTCCATTTTAATTGAATTTAGGTAACGGAAGGTGCGAAATTATAACAACGCCGGACCAACCCTTAATTATTATGCACTTAGGTTGATGAAAAACAATTTATATAACAGATGAAAATTATTATTGCAGGAGCAGGTGAAGTAGGATTTCATTTGGCTAAATTATTGTCATACGAATCTCAGGATATTACGCTGATAGACTGTAATAAGGACAGTTTATCTTATGCGGATAGCCATTTAGATATTAGAGTGCTTAGGGGCGATGCCACCTCAATTTCCATTTTAAAGGATGCCCAGGTAGAGAAATCGGACCTGGTAATTGGTGTAACGTCTTCAGAGACCACCAATATTACCTTGTGTATGTTGGCCAAACAATTGGGTTGTAAGCGAACCATAGCCCGTATATCCAACGCCGAGTTTATTCATAATAAAGAAGCCATTAAATTTTCGGATTTGGGTATCGATGAGCTTATTTCACCAGAGGCTTTGGCGGCCACAGAAATTCAGCTATTATTAAATCAATCCGCATTTAACAATACCTACGAATTTGAAGAAGGTCTGTTGATAATGGTAGGCGTTTCCTTGCCCAAAACTGCACCTTTTGTGGGAAAGATGGTAAAAGATGCGGCTAAAATATTTCCTGAACTACACTTTATGCCCATTGCCATTCAAAGGATGGGCACGCAATATACCATTGTGCCAAGGGGAGATACCGTTTTTAAGGAAAATGACCAGGTGTATTTTATAACCGCCAAAGAGGGCTTGGATGAACTTTATAAACTTACCGGTAAAGAGAAAAAGGAAATCAAAAACGTAATGATACTGGGAGGAAGTAAGGTAGGCTTTAAAACGGCACGGGATCTTTGCAGAAATAAATTTAATGTTAAACTAATAGAGAAAAATAAGGAGAAGGCTTTCGATTTGGCAGATGAACTGCCCAATGCCCTTATCATTAATGGTGATGGACGAAATGTAGAACTGTTGGAAGAGGAGAATTTGGAGGCAATGGATGCTTTTGTTGCTGTTACCGGAAACTCGGAAACGAACATTATGTCTTGCTTGGTGGCTAAGTCCAAGAATGTCAAAAAAACAATCGCCTTAGTGGAAAACATGGATTATTTTCAATTGTCACATTCTATAGGTATAGATACTTTGCTCAATAAAAAACTATTGGCCGCGAATAATATCTTCAGACATATCAGAAAAGGTGAAATAGTTGCAATGACCAGGTTGAATAATTTAAATGCGGAGATTTTGGAATTCATTGTTAAGCCCACATCCCAAGTGAACGGGAAAATTATTAGGGAGCTCGAGTTTCCCAGGGAGGCTACTATTGGAGGTGTAATCCGAGATAATGAAGGGATTATAGCCCTTGGGGGATTTAAGATTACCGAAGGAGATAGGGTAGTGGTGTGTTGTTTGCCAAGTGCCATTCCAAAAATTGAAAAGCTATTCCTGTAATATGGGTTTAAATTCTAAAATTATCATTCACCTCATGGGATTGCTATTGCTTTGCAATGGTTTTTTTATGATTTTGGCCGCAGTGGTCAGTGGAATTTATGAGGATGGCGCTACATTGGATATTACCCTTGCTGCCATAGTTACGATGCTGGTAGGCGTTTTGTCCATGTTCTATACGCGCCAACATAAAAAGGAGGTAAAACGAAAGGAAGGGTATATCATCGTTACTTTTGGGTGGTTGGTAATGTCCGCTTCAGGAATGTTGCCCTATCTTTTTTCTGGAGCTATTCCTGATGTTACCAATGCATTTTTTGAGACCATGTCCGGTTATACTACCACCGGGGCTTCAATTGTAGATGATATAGAGGCTTTGCCGGAAGGTATTCTTTTGTGGAGAAGTCTTACCCATTGGATTGGGGGAATGGGGATTATAGTTCTTGCTATTGCCATTTTGCCCCTTTTGGGCATAGGCGGAATGCAGTTGTTTGCTGCGGAAGCACCCGGACCTAGCGGAGACAAACTTCACCCTAGGATTACGGATACGGCCAAAAGGCTATGGTTGATTTATTTTAGTTATACGGTGGCCGAGACCATATTGTTGAAACTTGCAGGAATGTCTTTTTTTGATGCAATAAATCATTCCTTGGCAACCTTGTCCACTGGAGGATTTTCGACCAAGAATGCCAGTATGGCCTATTGGAACGATCAACCTTTGATACAATACATTGTAATTCTGTTCATGTTTTTGGCGGGAAGCAACTTTGTACTTAGTTATTATGCCTTTAAGGGCAGGGTGCAAAAAGTGATTATGGATGAGGAATTTAAGTTTTACTCCATTTTTATAGTTTGTTTTACCATAGTTGCAAGTTTAGTGGTTTATTTTCAGGCTAATGTGCCGGTTTCCGATTTTCATCCCATGGTATTGGGGAAGGTTGAAAGTGCTTTTAGGCACACCTTGTTTCAAGTAGTTTCCGTAATTACTACCACAGGCTTTGTTACTGCAGATTTTACTTCGTGGACACCTTTTTTAACCATTTTCTTTTTTGGGCTGTTTTTCCTCGGTGGCTCGGCCGGTTCTACCGCTGGTGGTATCAAGGTCATGAGGCATTTGCTTATTATTAAGAATGGCCTGTTGGAATTTAAACGTACCCTGCATATCAATGCCATTATTCCTGTTAGGTATAACAATAAGACGGTACAGGAAAACATTGTATATAATATCATTGCATTTTTTGTACTCTATATGTTGCTGTTTATTATTGGTTCCTTAGTGCTTGGTGCACTCGGGTTGGACTTTGAAAGCGCCGTAGGTGGGGCGGCTTCTTCCTTAGGAAATGTGGGCCCGGCTTTAGGTACATTAAATCCCTTGGCCAACTTTAATAGTCTTCCGGCATTGGGGAAATGGTGGTGCGGCTTTCTAATGCTCCTGGGCAGGCTGGAACTATTTACGGTATTGATTTTATTTTCACCCTATTTCTGGAAGCGAATTTAAACTCAAAACAAAAAAAATGGACGTCGGTAAGGACGTCCATTTTTTTAAATGCCAAGTGTTACTTATACTACTGCCTTTATTCTGGCAATGGCTTCTCTCAGTTCTTTCTCAGAGGCAGCATAGGATATACGAATACAATTATCATTTCCAAAGGCCTCACCTGTAACGGTGGCCACATTTGCCTTTTCCAACAGGTATAGGGCAAAATCAGAAGCATTATTGATTAAGGTACCGTTAAGCGTTTTTCCAAAGAAGCTGGAAATATCTGGGAATACGTAAAACGCTCCCTCGGGTACATTAAGGTTAAATCCTTTTATTTCACCCAATAATTCCAAAACTATATCACGTCTTTTGTGGAATTCATCGATCATGAACTTAATAGAGGAAATAGGTGCGTCAAGAGCAGCTATGGTAGCGCGTTGGGCAATAGAATTGGCGCCACTGGTAATCTGTCCTTGGAACTTGTTACATGCCTTGGCAACCCATTCTGGACCTCCAATGTAGCCAATACGCCATCCAGTCATTGCAAATGCCTTGGAAACTCCGTTTACCGTAATGGTACGGTCGTACATTCCATCAATATTGGCAATACTTACATGGCCTCCAATAAAATTAATATGCTCATATATTTCATCGGAAACTATAAAAATGTTTGGATGCTTTTTCAATACTGTGGCCAAGCCTTCCAGTTCCTTCTGATTGTAAACAGATCCACTGGGATTACAGGGAGAGCTGAACCAGATCATTTTGGTTTTCGGCGTAATTGCCTTTTCCAATTGTTCAGGGGTCATCTTGAAATCGGTATCGATACTCGTAGGAACTTCCACGGGTACACCTTCTGCCAATTTTACAATATCGCTGTAGCTTACCCAATATGGGGCAGGTAGAATCACCTCATCGCCATCGTTTAACATTACCATGGCAATATTTGCCAAGGATTGTTTTGCACCTGTAGATACTACAATCTGATTAAGGCCATAAGTTAGACCATTGTCCCTTTTAAATTTATTGGCAATAGCCTGCTTTAAATCGGCATAACCATCCACTGGGGAGTAGCTGCTATAATTTTGGTCTATTGCTTGTTTGGCAGCTTCTTTTATGAAATCCGGTATGTTAAAGTCAGGTTCCCCAAGACTTAAACCAATGATATCTTTGCCTTCGTTTTTTAATTCCCTGGCTTTCGCAGCCATAGCCAGTGTGGCCGAGGTGGACATGGAGTTGATCCTATCGGATAAATGGTTCTTCATTTTTCTGTTATAATTTACTGATATTGTATTGTGGGTTTTTTGCCCAGCTCTTTTAGATGTTTGAAGTGCGAAATTATAGCTTTTCTTGTAGTTTTATATTCGTTGTACGGTAAATTGAACTCTTTTGCAGTCTCTTTAACAATTTTGGCAATTTTTGTGTAATGTACATGACTAATGTTCGGAAAGATATGATGTTCCACTTGATGGTTTAAACCACCTGTGAACCAGTTTACTATACGGTTTTTAGTGCCAAAGTTCACTGTAGTGAATAATTGGTGTATTGCCCAAGTATTTTTCATGGTACCGTCCTTTTCAGGTAGTGGTGTTTCCGCTTCATCCACAACGTGCGCTAACTGAAATACCACGCTCAAAATAACTCCGGCAACATAGTGCATTATAAAAAATCCTATAAGTATTTTCCACCAAGCTATTTCCAAAAAAAGCATAGGGATTACTATCCAAATAGTAATATAAATGAGTTTGGTTACAACCAACATACTCCAGTTCATAAATGGATTTGGGAACTTGCCGTAGGCCAATTTTCTTTTGGTATAGCGGTACATTTGTTGAAAATCGGTGGTTATGGCCCAATTAAAGGTCAGAAGGCCATAAAGTAATAGTGAATAAAAATGCTGGAATTTATGAAATTTATGCCATTTGGCATGTTTCGAAAACCTCAGGATCCTTCCAGCTTCCAAATCTTCATCATGCTCGTGAATATTTGTGTAAGTATGGTGCAGCACATTGTGCTGAACTTGCCAATTGTAAACGTTGCCAGCTAGGATATAAATACTGCCTCCCATGAGTTTGTTTACCCATTTCTTATTGGAATAGGAACCATGGTTTCCATCGTGCATTACATTCATGCCCACTCCCGCCATACCAACACCCATGGTAAGGGTTAACAATAAATTGGCCCAATTGGGCAGACCTAGTGTCAATATTAGAAAATAGGGTGCCAAAAACAGGGCAAACATTACTGCTGTCTTTAAATGCAATTTCCAATTCCCTGTTTTTTTAAGGTCGTTCTCCTTAAAATAATCATTAACACGTTTATTAAGGGTTTTGAAAAATTGAGTAGAGTCTTTTCTTGAAAATCTTATGGGTTTGTTGTCCATGATTTATTTTTTTGTAAATATACGGCAATTCGAGCCCAAATTACGTATAACTGCTTCGTTAAAACTTAGGCCATGCCCTTTAAAATGCTATTTTTGCGAAAAATTTAACTAAAGATAATGGACTCTACAATTATTTATAAATATTTTCCTGATTTAACGGACTTGCAGAAACAGCAATTTGAAAAGTTGCAAGATCTGTACCGGGATTGGAATTTAAAGATAAATGTAGTTTCCAGAAAAGATATAGATGAATTGTATGTGCGTCATGTGTTACATTCACTGGCCATAGCCAAATTTCATAAATTTAATCCTGGGGCAAAAGTGTTGGATGTAGGTACTGGAGGAGGCTTTCCGGGTATTCCCTTGTCTATTTTTTTTCCAGGGACCCATTTTACATTGGTCGATGCCATTGGGAAAAAAATAAAAGTGGTGCAGGAAGTTGTGGAGGGCCTGGAAATTACCAATGTCACAGCCATTCACTCCAGAGTGGAAGAAATAGATGGTCAGTTCGATTTTATTGTCAGTAGGGCGGTGGCAGCTATGCCCACTTTTACCCATTGGGTGAAAAGAAAAATTAAAAAGAAATCGCTACACGAACTCAAAAACGGAATCCTGTATTTAAAAGGAGGTGATTTAGAGGAGGAATTAAAGGAATACCGTACCGTTCAGATATATAGTCTTTCGGATATGTTTCAAGAGGACTTTTTTGAAACCAAAAAGTTGGTTTACCTGCCGGTAAAATTTAAAGGTTAAGTCTAGAGGCTTAACATGTGGTAATAAGACTCCCTACATGTTTTGGCATAGGTCCTTATGTATTTCGTTAAATTTTTGAATGAAAAGGCTTTTGCCTCTTTAGGAGTATTTTTTTCAAGACTATCTTTCATGACGATGCGATTTAGGGTTAAACTTGTTTTGACTATAAATTTACAATAAATTAACGTTAAGTTTACATTAATATTGCTTAAAATTGTTCTTAAGTGGTAATACTCCCTTTGTTTGCTAGTGGTTTGGGAGCTTGTTGCCATATTTTTTATAAATTAATAAATGCGATTGTTATTATGTCACACTATAAATTAGTAGGTTGAGGGTCTATGGAATATCGGCTGTTTGGAATAATCGGAAAAATACAAAACCCGTATTTACACATTGTAAATACGGGTTTTTAAATTATCTTAAAATTGTACTAACCCAAAAATGGGTACCTGTAATCTACGGGCGTCACAAAGGTTTCTTTGATTAACCTTGGTGATACCCAGCGCAATAGGTTTTGGGCAGATCCCGCCTTATCGTTGGTCCCGGAGGCTCTAGCTCCACCAAAGGGTTGTTGCCCTACGACAGCACCAGTTGGTTTATCGTTGATATAAAAGTTACCGGCACAGTTCTGTAGTGCTTTTGTGGCTTCTGCAATAGCATAACGATCACCTGAAAGAACAGCTCCTGTAAGGGCATATTCAGAAGTGACATCTATTAATTTAAGCGTTTTGGACCAATCCTTGTCCTCATAAACATAAATAGTAACCACCGGTCCAAAAAGCTCGGTTTCCATTGTAGTGTATTTAGGGTCGGTGGTTACAATAACAGTAGGTTCTATAAAATAACCTTTGGATTTGTCATAATTTCCACCCGCATAAATTTCAGCATTCTTGTCCTTTTTTGCCTGGTCAATATATTTGGCCAGTTTGTCAAAAGATCCTTCATGTATGACTGCCGTTATAAAATTGCTCATATCTTCTGGAGAGCCAGGTTTATTGAACGAAGCCACATCCGTTTTAACAAAATCCAATATTTCTTTTGAAATGGATTTTGGAAGGTAGACCCGTGAGGCAGCACTACATTTCTGACCTTGGAATTCAAAAGCACCCCTCACAATAGCCGTAGCTACCTGCTTTGGATTCGCGGTAGGATGGGCTAAAATAAAATCCTTTCCTCCTGTTTCGCCAACAATCCTAGGATAGGTTTTGTAGATATGGATATTGTTTCCGATCTGTTTCCACAATTCCTTAAAGACGTGGGTGGACCCTGTATAATGGATTCCAGCAAAATCCGGGCTGCTCAAAGCCTCTTTAGTAATCATCACTGGATCACCGTATACTACGTTAATAACACCATCGGGTACTCCTGCTTCCTTAAATATATCTACAATTACTTTTGCAGAAAAGACCTGACTATCGCTTGGTTTCCATAACACCACATTTCCCATCATTGCCGCACTGGCAGGGAGGTTCCCTGCAATTGCAGTAAAATTAAATGGGGTTATGGCATAGATAAAGCCTTCCAGTGGACGGTATTCCACCCTATTCCAAATACCTTCGGCAGAATCTGGTTGTTCCTCATAAATTTGGGACATGTATTCTACATTGAATCGAAGGAAATCTATAAGCTCACATGCCGCATCGATCTCGGCCTGATGTATGTTTTTTGATTGCGCAATCATTGTAGCAGCATTAATTTTCGCCCTATAGGGTCCGGCAATCAACTCTGCTGCCTTTAGGAAAATTGCTGCGCGCTGTTCCCATTCCAAATTAGCCCAATGTTCCCTTGCTTCCAATGCATTGGCAATGGCGTGGGTTATATCTTCTTTCTTGGCAGTATGATATTGGCCCACTATGTGCTTGTGGTCATGTGGTGGGGAAATGAGTTTGGTGTTTCCCGTTTTTATATCCTTCCCTCCAATATACATTGCAACATCGGTGTGGCCATTGAAATAGGCACTGTATTGCTTTAGTACTTCTTCCCGCTCCGGAGAGCCAGGGGCATAACTTTTAATAGGTTCGTTATATGCCGTGGGGACTTGAAAAAATCCTTTGCCCATGATAATTTATTTTTAAGTTCAAATTCACGGCAAAGGTACTAAATGCATCTGCGAAAATAAAAGGAAGTGTTGAGTGAATTTTGTTTTCATGTATGGTATAGAAAAAACCAAATCAACAGAATCATTGATATTTTGAAATTATCGCAATACCCAGTTCCTTCCATGAAAAAATATCAAGGAAAATAGAGAAAAAGACCAAGTGATTTCTGAATTCTAATTAAGGGCGAAAGGAGCACTAAATTTAAAAGTGGGAATATATACCCTAAACTTCTCGGAATTATTTATGCTTACCATGTTGTAGTGACCTTTCATGGCCCCAATAGTGGAAGCCAATAAGCAACCAGAGCTGTAGGTGTGCGACTCACCAGGTTTAATTACAGGCTTTTTGCCAATTACTCCTTCGCCATCCAATACTTCCAATTCATTTAACGAATCGTAAATTTGCCAATGACGGGATGTCAATTGAACTGAATCCTTGCTTTGGTTTTCTATAGTAATAGTATAGCCGAAAGCAAAATGCATCTTGTAGTTCTTGAAGAAAGTTCCTTCAAAACTAGTATTCACCGATATTTTAATGCCTTTAGTTACCTGTGTAATCATAAGATTGGATTCTAAAATGTAAATAAACTACCTATCGCAAACTATACTACTTATAGTAATGGTCCAAAAATGAAATACAATATTCTCAAATAAGTATTCAACTAGGATTATCAATCTACCTTGCCCGAGAGGAATTCCGAATTGTATTGCAAAGATAAAGAGCAATTTTTGCAAATTATCTTAAAATTGCAATTCTTTTAATAATCAATGCGGTTTCTCTAAAAAGCAATTAATCAGCAAGATAAATAAGAAGATCCAATATTAAAAGCTAATATTGATATGATCGGTGTAATTATATTTTTTTCTGATGTAAATCAAGACATTCATTCGTTGGCCACTGTTGCGAAGTCCTTTATTGAATAAACAAGATGGCCAATATACCCTTTAGGAACTCTTCCTGACATGCCCCATAATTTTGTAAAAGTAATTGGATTGATCAAGACCGATTTTATGAATAACCTATCTGCTAAATTTATTTATAATCAAAAGGTCATGGGTAATTGATTATTGACTTATTTTTATTTGCAATCGAATTATATTTGTTGAAATTTGAGAAAAGATAATATGGTATTGGAAGGAATAAAGAATGTTTTGGCAAAAAGCCGGAGAAAGTTGACAAAAGTTTGGACCTATGTCAGAGAACATCCTTTGAAATCATTATTATTTGCTGGGCTTGCTGGATTTTTTAGTCTGGTTTTACTTTTTTTGGTGATTTATTTGGGGGCCTTTGGAAAACTACCGACCAAGGCTTATTTAAAAAGTTTAAAAAATCCTGTTACTTCTACCCTTTATGCCTCAAATAAAGAACCTATTGGGTATTATTATCTTCAGAACAGATCAAATGCCGATAGTTCACAAATAGGAAGCTCCCTTAGACAGGCACTCGTAGCTACTGAAGACGCACGTTTTTATGAGCATGGGGGTGTGGACTACCGTAGTTATGCGAGGGTATTGATAAAGTCAATCATATTACAGCAAAATGCAGGAGGTGGTAGTACTATTACCCAACAGGTGGCAAAAAATTTATTTGGAAGGGAAGAACAGTTTTTTCTTTCTACCCCAATAAATAAAATTAGGGAAATATTTATCGCCAGAAGACTGGAAAGTATTTATGACAAGGAGGATATTATTTTGCTGTATTTCAATACGGTATCTTTTGGCGAAAATATTTATGGGATTGAAAAGGCAGCTTCCCGCTTTTTTAACAAGGCTCCCGAGGAACTTACTTTGCCAGAAAGTGCAACCTTGGTTGGTTTGTTGAAGGCACCTTCCTATTATAATCCAAGGAGGTTCCCCGAAAGGGCCGAGCAAAGACGAAATGTGGTGCTTTCGCAAATGTTTAAATACGATTATATTACCGAAGATATTTTGTTAGGCGCCCAAATTCCAATGAAGGTGGATTATCAGATTCCAAAAAAAGTATCCTCTTTTTCTTCTTATTTCAAGGATTTTGTGGCTACTGAATTTGCACAGTGGGCAGCGGACAATCCTGCACCCGATGGTCATATTTACGATTTGGAAGCAGACGGGCTAAACCTATATACTACCTTAAACACGAACATTCAGAAGTATGCAGAATCTGCTCTACATCGTCAGGCGGACAATCTGCAGAAACTAATGGATACCTATTGGGCTTCAGCGACTACCGAAGGGGGTAAAGAGGTGTTGTTGAAAAAATTGGTGGAGCAAAATAATGAAGTTCGGCAAATGCGCCAAAGTGGAAAAACGGAGGCTGAAATTGAGGCGTTTGTCTCTGAGAAACAAAAAAGAAAATATTGGGTGATCGGTAAGGGGTATGAGGATTCAATGCAGTCTCTAGAGGATTCCATTGCTAAAAGTATAAATAGGTTACATGCCGGAGTTATAGCTGTTAGCAGTACCTCGGGGAGGATAATGGGATATGTTGGCGGAATCGATTATGGATTTAGTCAAATAGACAATGTTATCACGCCTAGGCAGGTAGGGTCTACCTTTAAGCCCATTACTTACCTTGCCGCCCTGCAAGTGGGGGAGGATCCTTGTAATTATTATGAGAATAATCTTGTTACCTATTCGAAGTACGAGGATTGGAGACCGCGAAATTCCAATAACAAGTATGGAGGAAGTTATAGTATGTATGGGGCTTTGGCGAATTCTGTAAACACCGTCTCAGTGACACTTCAGCTAAAAACGGGGACGGAGAGGGTGCTGGAACAGGCAAAAAAAATGGGTATAGTATCGGAGCTCCCAAATGTACCTTCCATTGTGCTGGGAACTGCCGATATCAGCTTGTTGGAAATGGTAACTGCATATGCCAGTATTTCCAATGGGGGTAATAAAATAAAGCCTTATGCTATTGATCGTATAGAAGATGAACAGGGTAATATATTATATGAGGCAAAGCCTATATATGAAGGAAGGGTTGCGAGCTCTGAAAACGTTAAGGCCATTCAAAAAATGATGGAAGGGGTTATTACGGAAGGTACGGGGTCTCGTTTATTGGGTTATGAGATTCCTTATAATCTTATTGGTAAGACGGGAACTACCCAAAATAATGGGGATGGTTGGTTTATAGCCTGCTCACCTGAACTTGTAGTTGGTTCATGGGTAGGAACCTTTGATAAACGGGTTCAGTTTGCCTCCACGAGCATGGGATCTGGTTCCAATACGGCTCTACCCATAGTGGCATCCATATTTAAAAACTTAAGTTATTGGAAGAGACCACTTCTTAGCAATTTTGAGTATGGTTTTGATTACTTTCCCTGTAGGCCGTTTGTTGAATTGAATGCCCAAGAGGCTTTTGAATTTGCACAAACAGATTCTATTTATTTGCAGGAATTACGGGTAAGGGATACCCTTGCTGTATTGGTGGATACGCCTATAGCAATCGATTCGCTTCTAGGGATTGTACCTGGGGAAATAGCATTTGATTCTATAGTTAAGGATAGCCTTTCTATAGAATTGAATTATTCCACAACTGATGGCGACCAATAAAATGAATCTATAAATAGGGTTGCTTTGGGAATTTTAACCAGCGATTGGATAATTTAAAAAATTATTGTAAACGATGGGGGTGTATGTGAACGGACACCTTTGACCATTCCTAAATAATCAAGTAACTATAGTAGTGCGCCACTTTCTTTTAGATGGTTGATCCATTGGAGAATAGATGGTTGGAACAGTAAAATATAATTTTGGTTAATAATTTTTCCTTACATTTGAAAAAATAAAAATTATAGGAAAAATATTACTTTTTAAAAATATAGACTTACCCCAATAAGGACTACCAAATCTTTAGCAATATTTCCAAAGGTATAGTAGGTTGTATGTTATCTACCTAAATCATATTCTGAAAATAGTTGGTCGGCGATTTGTATGTGTCTTTTTACACTTTTTAAGGTTATGAAGATTGAGACAGTATGCATTATAGATGATGATCCCATTTTTGTTTATGGGACAAAGGTTTTATTAAACTACAACAGCTGTTTTGGTTCGTCCGTCATTGTGCACGAGGACGGAAAAGAGGCTTTGGAAAATCTCACCTCAATGGTTAAAAATGGCCAACAATTACCAGATGTCATTTTCTTGGACTTAAATATGCCAATTATGGACGGATGGGAATTCTTGGACGAATTTGTAAAATTGTCTCTTAAAAATAAGCCCAGAGTATATATAGTGAGTTCTTCAATAGACAATCAGGATATTGAAAAGGCCCATACCTATGATATAGTAAAAGACTTTATAGTAAAGCCATTGTCCGATTCCATACTTGCAGATCTGTTCAAGACCATAGAGACAGAGGGCGCCGCCTAATTTGTCATGTTACTATTATTCCACGTGTTTTATTTTATCCAAATATGCGGGCAATAAGTCCAGAACCTAACCTGAATAGTTTAGGTAAATCTAGCTTTGCAAGGTCTCCCTTATTTTGTGGTACTAGAAAAGAATCCATTAGTAAAAAATGGGCGACCTTAAGAATGTTTTGCCATAACTCCCTTTAAACACTGCATGAGATAGTTTCCGTTTGAATTAATGGTTATTTCTTTTTTTAACAATTGCAGATACTTTTTTTACATAGACCACTTCCGGTAGTTTGAACGCCATTATGCCCAGACTATGGATTAGCTACTTATTGGAAAAAAAATTGAACAAATTGCCAGTTATTAATTGTGGAAATGAGAATTTAACTTTAGGGCAGGCTATTTCCAAAATCCTTTCAATTAAATCATTGCTTATTAATTTTTATAGACCACTTATTCAATTTTCCAACATCCTGCCCGGCCACGTCCGATATTTTCAGTTTCCAGTTTCCTTGAATTTGTTCACCTTTCAATGACCTTAATTTCAAATTGTTATTAAAGTCATACACTTTTATAATGTTATCGGCAGAGCCTCCTATCTTGTTGTGTAGGTTGATTTCAGTGCCTTTTGGCGAAACCAGGTTTATAATCAGGTCGTTGATGTATGTATGAGTAATATCCATTCCTACTTCAGTGTTGTTGATAGTGCCTTCGGCAGTTGATATTAAAGTACGTTCTATACCAATGGGGTTATTATCCGGGATCTGAATGCCAGGAGCTTCCTCTAGAATGATAGTCTGTGATTGAACGGAACCAACGTGCAATGTCCAGCTATTTAATTTTCCGGTATCCAAATTGCCAAGATCTGCAACGGCAAGTGTCCAGTTTCCATTAGCGTTTTCTCCGTTGAAATTGGATAGCGGGGCAATATTTTGCCTATCGTAGATTGTATTGATATTGTCCGCACCTCCTCCATTACGGTTGTGTAATATAACCGAGGTTCCTTTAGGGGAAGTAATCTTTATTACTAGGTCACCAACATAAGTATGGGTAATATTCAGGCCAACTTTAATGGAGGCGACCGTTCCCGCTCCCGTTATATGGATAACATCTGTTATGCCGGCAAGATTATTGTCTGGAATTACTTTTGCCGGCGCCGAAGTTTGAGTGACTATTTCTTCATTGCTGGCACTACCTCCTTTTAGTCGCAACGCTTCATCTACTGCTGCGGAGGCATCCACTTTACCGAATCCGAACCAACCGCTCCAGCTGCCATCCGGATTGCCTGAGTTGTTGAAATTGCCATTATTCCATGGGCTTATCGGTGAAATATCCCAAGATGTATCAGGGTCATAAGGTGCTGGTGGCGTCTTGGGATATGAGGTCATATTCAGGTCTTTGGCAGCTGTTCTTTGTAGAATAGAAACAACCTCTATGGCAGTGAGGTCTGGGTTTGCTGAAATAACCAACCCGGCTATTCCTGCCACCAGCGGAGTTGCACTGGAAGTGCCTCCAAATTCTGAATCGAAGAAAGGTGAACGTCCCGTTGTTGTCGTAATTCCAAGCCCGGTAACGGCCATGCGCCAATATTCATGAGAATTGCTTGAAGGTGCGCATAGTGAAATGCCTTCTCCGTAATTGGAATAATGACTGCGCTGGGCATTGCTGGCCAAGGCCGCAATATGCATAACACCGGGAACACCGACTAAATTATGTTCAAAAATCCTTGACGTTTGCACTCCTGCCCAATTTCCGGATGCGTTAAATCCATTATCGAAAGGAATATCTTTGTTTCCCGAATATTTGATGGGGCAGTTTTCATTTCCGGCCGCCCACAAAAAAATAATTCCCTTTCCACGTCTTCCACCGTTTTGGGCCAATTGGGTAATCTTATTGATAACATTCAATGCAAAGACAAACGATGGTGACGAGCCCCAGGAGTTGGATAGCACGTCGGCTTTGTCACCAATAAAAGTAAGCACCGTCATCATTTTGCTGTCACTAATGAACAGGCCAGGGCCGCTTGATTCCCATTTAATGGGTAAAAGCCTGCAACCGGGAGCAGCCCCAACGGTCAACACACCATCAATTTCAGCAGCGACTACACCATTACAGCTAGTACCATGATTAGACCCGTACTGGTACATATTCTGCGGGTTACCACCGATAGTATCCCTCGTGATCAAACTACTTCCGGACATGTATCCCCATTGAGCAAATTTATTGATGGAGTCAAAATCCAGATGGTCCAATTTGCATCCGTCATCGGTCACGGCAATAACCACATCCTGACTGCCATAATTGCTTAAAAGGTTCCAGGCGGCTTCGCAGTTAGCTGAGGATCGGGGGTCAAATGAGGTGTTGGTCATACGTGAATGTAAATGCCATTGCTGTACGTATTTTGGATCTACAGGTACATTTACATTGGACATCGTCATCCGTTTGTTAAGATCATGTTCGCAAAATTCAACAAGCCTGCTTTCAGATTCATTAATAAGTACCACCAATTTTACCGGATTCATGCCGGTTTGATCGGTTAGCTGTAACAAATATTCCCTGTCAGAATATTTGGTCATAAGTATCAATGCATATTTTGCTATAAACTTGCTGAGCTGTTCATTGCTGACCGACTTTTTAAAGGTGACAATGATACGATCGGTTATAAGAAACTCCTCATTATTGGCTTCTTGTTTATAGGCATGGTGTGTAACCGCTTCCTTCCGCATATCTGCAATTTCGGAATCGAGTTTATTGCTCTTTACTTTGACCCTAGAAGAGGCAGAGGAAACTTTTTCTACATCTTTGGTAATTCCCATTTTCTCCAATTCTGCTGGCAGAGCCCTTACAACAAATTGGTCGCTTTCTTTTTTTAGGTATACTTTTTTACCATTTCGGTAAGTGTATAGCCTTTCGTCGGATTTGATGTTTTTTGCCATGGCGATTGAGGTTTAAATGCTAATATTTTAAAAATCTAATTACTTCATACCATTGTTTGGTATTTAAATGGCGCCTATTGGAATCCAGAACATAGGTTCATACGATTCTCAAAATAATACTTAAGGCAGGGAGTGGATAATGGCCCTAAAGCCTGCACCGACTTTGCGCTATTGTTAAATTTTTACATCATTGGCCATTTCGAACTCTACAACTTCCTATTAATTCATAGGTAAGTAAACCTATATACCCTACATTTTTCACACAATAGCCCCGTTAATTTTAGCCAACCCACATTGCGCTATAAATGGATTGGTAAATATGTGCATTACAGGGGTGTCAAGCAATTCGTTTCGCGCATCTACCCATGCTTGGACCTTAGTGTTCCCGTACATTTGATTCAGGCGTGTTTCGTTCAAATTAAAATTGATCTTGCCCCAATGAAGGGTGTAAGCAATTCCTTCCTGCTCAAATTTATTCCAGACCATATCAAAAAAATCCCTTGCTGGTTGGCCATCCACACCATCCATTTCCAATACACAAGTATTTGGAAACTTGGTGAACCCTAAGGTGGCCTGGGTTCCTTTTACATAACGCAGTGAAAGTCCACCTGGAAATGGTTTCTGCTTGTTCACTTCTACAATGAGTTCTACGGCTCTGGGAGAATCCTGTATGTCGATTGCCATAGCTGCACTGGCTACTTTACCTCTAAATTTGGTGTAATTGAACATTTCACGAATTGTTCCAACGCGAGGTGGTTCCGGTTTAAAAGCAAGGCCGAACATCAAGTTTACCATTGCCGGAATCAATAAACCGGACCCCGGTAACTTGTCCAAAACCGTAGAAATGATTCCTAAAAGATCATCACCATAGGTGAAATCATTATTGCGCTGTAAGGGTATGTGGGGTAATTGAAATGGCTTTTTGAACATGTATTTCACGAAGGCTCCTTTAGCAGGATTATTGGGTTCAAAATCATGGATATTGAATAGTACCTCAAAATGGTAAATAGCTCCATTAATTCCTGTTCCCGGTAGATTTAGACCAGTGAAATCCAAAGTTTTCATGGCATTTTTCAAAATATCATTATAGGCTATAGGACCTTCTCTGTGTTCGGTAAGCAAAAATTGGGGTTCCGTCTCTATCATAACACCATGGATGAAACCAAAACTTCCAAAACTGACAAGGGCCGCATTGAACAATGCATCATCCTTAACCAGATCCGCATCCAGCCAAGTCACAAATTCTGTGGAGGCAACGGGGTAGGAGGCCCGTTCCAGCCAAATGTGTTTGTTGCTGCCCGTGATTATATGTAGCCCCACCACAAAATCGGGAATTGCACCCACCTTAATTGCCGCCCCGTGAGTGCCCGTGGATAGGGCACCAGCAATAGTTTGTCCATTACTCGCCCCTGATGCCTTTATTGACCTTTGTGGGTTTTTCGCTGCTAATCGTGTATTCACTTCGTGTATGATGGCGCCACATTGTAAAAAGTAAAGATCTTCCGATTGCTTTACATAATTGGTATTAGTATAATTTTCGCTAATAGGAAATGAAAAATTCAATGAAGCCGTATCGATTAATCCACCATCTGTTACACCGATTTTTGTAAAGGACCATCCGCTCCCCATGGCACGCAATTTAAGATTGTTGTTCAGGGCATGGTTGATCAGCCATTGAAAATTCTTGGTTGTGGCCAAATAACGCTCGCGATGTTTTTGGCCCGGTGGGTTCCAGAGCTTAAAAGAAGCATTCGGAACCAGGTCATGAGTGAAATTCTCGTGTTTATTGGTCCATTTTTGAATGGGAAGTGGGTCTATGCCTTTTGGTGTCATTAGTGTTTTTTTTAATTATCCAGATCACCTTCGCCATTTTGAGGTCTGGCACATCCATAGGTTGCCGTTCTGTGATTTACAATACCCAGGGTAACCAAACTAAGCAGGAAATCGGTGAAGGAGGTATTTACAACCACCCAGGACAAAGCACCTTCCCTACATGGACATGCGTTTCCGGCTACTTCTGGATTGGCATCAATGCGTTTTTGTTTTAATCCCCAATAATAGCTCCAACTTGATTCTTTCCTGCATTCGAGATTTTCAACACTGTCTTGATAGGGGCTCGCTTCTATACGCGTACTAACACAGGAGGATTGGGTTATACTTAAAAAAAGTACGAGCGTCGGAAAAACTATTTTATAAAGTTTCATAAGCCTTCTGTTTTTATTATTTTTCCTACAGATACTATTAAGATATATCTTCATATTTGAGTATTTTGTAGGAATTGTATTATTGGTTGTTAGTATTGTATGAATGGTAGTAAATGCTTCTGGGTAGTTAACCAATTTTATCCTGCTCTGGTGGAGTTAATTAGGGTTTTAGTTTATCATAGAATATTCCCTAGCACCATCATGAGCTTTAATTACCGCCCATTTCCAATTCCAAAGTGAAGTGATTTCATCTTAATTGGATGGCCCAATAACAATCTTGGGCTACTCATATCATAAAACTATATTACAAGCTGAATATATACATGTGGTGAAGAGGAAGAGACTGTGCCCAAATTCTTAATAATTTAAAATTTGATTGCTAAATGCCCTAATTTTCGTGTTCACCAAATAGGAGACCTTTTATATATAAGTCTAATTTTGTAGTCGTGGAGATTAATTGAGGTGTCCCCAAATGCTTCTGATCCGCAATTAAAACTGACCGTCCTTTCCAGTCAATAATCAAAAACAACAAAATTCATGAAGCATTGTTAGCGTATATATCCTTTTGGGAAAAGGCAATAAAGAATTATATGGGGCGATATCCACTAGAAAATAGTAGCCCCGATTATGTCTGCCCACTACGAGGGAAGAATTGAATTAAGAATTAGAAAAAATACTGGAATTATCTTCGTTGCCAACGACACCTGCCCGGTCCAAAAAAAATAGGTCAAGCATTAATTTTGATTGGTGCTTGACCTATTTAATTGATTTTTATCGCTAAGTTATCATTTTCATACCAATCAAAAGGGCACTGCCATTAGAGATTATGTGCCGAACGCGAATTGGATGATAGTAATAATTTTAAAAGTTATAAAGCGCCTCCGCCAGTTCGGTTTTTTTGTTTCTGCTCAATGGAACCTGTCTTCCTTCAAGTTCAACATTTTTACTATTGAACTTTTCAACTTTTTCCAAATTCACGATATAGGATTTGTGTATCCTTAGGAATTTGTCCTTCGGCAACTTTTGCTCAAAAGATTTCATTGTGGAAAGAATAACTACATTGCCTTCGTTCGTCACCAATTTAATATAATCGCCAAGAGCTTCGATCCATTTTATGTCGTTAAGAACCACTTTGCGCTGCCTAAGGTTGCTTTTTACGAAGATATATTCCTCTTCTTCTGTCACCCTATGCATCTGCTCGTATTTGGTCACAGCTCTTTTTACGGAAGCATCAAAACGGGCCAAAGTAATGGGTTTGTGAAGGTAATCGGTTACGTCGTAATCAAAAGCCTTAAGGGCATAGTCAGGATTACCAGTAATCAGAATTACTTGCGGTGGGTTGTCCAAGGATTCCAGAAGATCAAAACCATTGATAATGGGCATTTCCACGTCAAGGAAAATAAGGTCGATGTCGTTATCTTTGATGCCTTTTTTTGCCTCAATGGCATTGCTGTACTGGGCCACCATTGCCAAGTTTGGGTGATTGTTCACTAATTTGGCTATTGCAATCCGCTGCATAGACGAATCGTCTACGATTATACTTCTCAATTTCATAATGTGTAATCCTCGTTTAATTTAAGTTCAAGGTACTTAAATGGCCTTCTAGGCGGCCAAAAATGATGTGAACGGTGCATTAAATGTTGTGTAAGTGGAGATATATGTGGTTTAGGCATTTCGTTGAGTTTATTTGTTTTAAGCCGATTTTGGCCCTATTTCTTTTTAGGACACTATTGGCAACTTTTGATGAATAAAGACTAAATTTATATATGAATAATGACCGGTGTCATAACCTTTTAAGTGACTTAGGCAAAAATGTGGGTGGATTTGACCACGGTGCATTTTTAAGGAATTAATGTTTTCAAACGCTATAGATCTAGTGCCGCGTAAGGCCATCCGATATTCACCCCCAAATGTAATTGAGAATTTGGATGCTCAATTGGCAGTGACATGGCCTATCAAACACAGCGAACCAATTGGCATATTTTAATCGGATAGACAGTGAAATAAATCAAAAAAAGGACTAAACGAAATTGCGGTGGAACGGAACATACTTCAGGAAAAAATTAATAGGGACATAACTATTATTGTTCTTATGGGAGCCCTGCTTGGCATTACTTATTCCGCGTTCTCAGACGGCTTTGGGGTTTTATATCCGCACGTAAATACCTTTATAATAGGCATTTTGGTTGGAGCACTTATCTCCTATCTCGAGTTTTATGTATTTCCCAAGAAAGGTCGAAGATTAAAATTTATGTCCCTAGTACTAATTCGCACTTTTCTATATATAGGTTCCATTTCGTCCATCGTTTTTTTTGTATTGTTGATTTCACGAATGATTAGACTGGATATGGGTTTTTTGAATGTATTGGCCAGTGAAGATTTTAAACGCTACATTTTTAAGGAAGATTTTAAGGTGGCAATTGCCTACACTGTGGCTTTGGCATTTATAATCAATTTTAGCATACTTATGATTCGTAAAATGGGGAAAGACGTTATGTGGGGCATCGTTACGGGAAAGTACTACCAGCCTTCCGAGGTGGAGCGAATTTTCATGTTCTTAAGTGTTCGCTATTCCGATCAAATAGTGAAAAAGATTGGGCGCCTGCACTTTCATAGATTCCTAGAGGATTTCTTTTACGACATCACCAAACCAATTTTAGAACATAAGGGAACTATCTATGAATATGTAGATGACTTGGTTGTGGTCTCGTGGAAACCTAATGAAGGCATACAGAACGCCAACTGTATCCGCACATTTTATAATTCCAAAAATAAGATAAAGGAAAATAGTGAACATTACTACACCACTTATGGGTTTGTACCGAAGTTAATTGCAGGCTATCATATTGGAAAAGTGGTTCGTGGTGAGTTGGGCGAAATTAAGGGAACCATTGTCTTTTTTGGGGATGTGATGAACACCACTTCACGGATAAAGGAAAAATGTGAAGATTTGGAAAAGGACCTCTTAATTTCTGCCGATCTTAACGATCGACTCACCTTGCCTAAAATTTATTATTCCACCAGTTGTGGGGAAATCGGTTTAAAAGGGAAGCAAAAGGACTTGGAATTGTACTACATAAATGAAGAATCCATCATCAATTTGGAAGTGGTATGAAATTTACATTGGAAAATGAAAGGGGGCGATACGCCATTATTTATGTGACCATGGCTGGTTTGGTATTGGGTTTGTTCTATCCTCTGGTGGCAAATGGATTTGCTAGACCCATTGCATATGTGCACGGTGTCTCTATTGGTTTGATCGGCGGATTTCTGGTTGGTGTGATTGAATTTTATGCCTTTAAACCCAAGAATAGAAAGTTTTCCTTTCTTATAACTGTAATCACAAAATCAACGGTGTACTCCTTGCTTTTTATTTTTCTTATTGTCCTGCTGATTAATTTTAATGAAAGTTGGTATTATAATACAAATATGATCGAGAATTTCTATTCCCAAAGATTTCAGACATTTTTGTACGAGGGAGATTTTAAGGTCATTGTATTGTATTCCTTATTTTCGGTTATAATCATCATTTTTACCAGGGAAATGAGTCGAAAAATGGGGCAGGGTGTGTTTGTAAATTTTCTGACCGGAAAATACCATTCCCCCTGTGAAGAAGAACGGATATTTATGTTTTTAGATCAGAAATCCTCTACTCCCTTGGCCGAAAAAATGGGGTCATTGGGGTATTACAAGTTTTTGAAGGAGTTTTATTTTGATGTAACCAAATGTATAGTAGCGAACTATGGTGAAATATATAGATATGTGGGGGATCAGGTAGTGATCAGCTGGTCCGTTAAAAATGGGTTGAAAAATGCCAATTGCATACGCTGTTATTATAATGTAAAAAATGAAACTGAAAAGCAACGGGAAAAATATCTTCACAAATACCGTAGAGTGCCAAAATTTAGGGCAAGTTTACATATGGGAAAGGTAATTCGGGGAGAAGTAGGAAATGTGAAAAGCCAGATCGTATTTCACGGGGAAGCCCTCTATGAAACGGCTTTTATAGAAAAGGAATGTCAAAAACTGGGCTTGGATATTTTGGTGTCGGAGCCCTTGCTGAAACGGATCAATTTGCCCGTAATATATAAAAAGAAGCAAGTTGGTGGAATCCCTGTATTAGGGAAGGACAAACCCATTAAGCTTTTTGCCGTTGAAGAAACCGTACTACAACCCTTATAAAAAGGGGACGAACAAAGCCGGTGCAGGTAGTTTTTTGAAGTGAAGCCCGAACATTATATGCGTTACTTCCAAAAGATTCCTTTCTGCAATTACTACTGCCTATCTTTTTAAAATGGGTATCTAAAAACCACAAAACCCAATCAAGTAAACTTGTTGGGTTTTATATGTTTTGATCCACAACGCTGTTGTGGGTGATCGTGGAGCCGGAGACGGCCGAGCGTTTAGAAAATGTCCCGTGGACTTTTTTAGTAAGGCGCGAGCTGACGCGCTGGCCTTCGATTCACCTGACCGAACGCAAAAAGGCTACCTTTTGGGTAGCCTTTTTTAAGTGGAGCCGGAGGGATTCGAACCCTCGTCCAAACAAGCAATTACAATGCCTTCTACATGCTTAGTTCCTAATTAATTTTCGATGTGCACCTGACCAGAAACAGCCTAATACACACTTATCTTCTTAAGTTTTGGTGATAGTGCCGAAGCTTCACTACCCTTATATTGACTTTGATGGTGCTTCTGATTGGGACGCCGTCAACAAAGGCTTCCCAGAAACATCTCGCTTCCCTACCTTGTAGGGACGAGGCTAAATCCTACTGTGATTCGGATTAAGCGGCAAGAGCGTAATTATTTTCGCCAATTAAAAAGTGTGGAAAATGAGATTAACGAGCTGTAGCCCAGCGCTCGACATGCTTACATTCCAATTGGTCTCGCTGTCAAAACCAGTCGGCCCCTTCAATGAGATAGGTACGCTAGGCGTACCGTAATCGAACCTGCCTGCCGGCAGGTTGAATCCCGCCATCGGCAGAAATATTCTCTCATCTTTTTTTTCAATGAACTTTATTATCGTTACTTGGGCGTTCCCTTTTTTCTTCCTGCAAGGTTTTCAAAACCTTGTAGGTATCAAAAAAAGGTCGGGCTTTCGGCCGTACACGCCTCACCGTACCTAACGGCACGTTCGGGCGGGGTACTCGCCTCTATCCCTAACGCGGTCGGCAAAGGTACTCCAAAAACTATTCCAAAAAAAGTTTTGCTTGTCAACTTGTCATTTGTTACATTTACAACTATATCACTTCAAAAAGTTATAAATATTTATTTATGAAATTTGGAATTATTAGGGAACGTAAAAACCCACCCGATCGTCGTGTGGTCCTAACACCGGAGGCCTGTACACAGATTGTGGCTAAATTCAAAGACGCTAAAATAATAGTGGAGCCATCTCCCATAAGAGTCTTTACCGATAAGGAGTATGAGTCAAAGGGATTTCAAGTGGCGTCGGAAATGGAAAATTGCGATGTGCTTATCGGTGTCAAAGAAGTGCCGATCGATCAATTGATCCCAAACAAACAATACTTCTTTTTTTCCCATACCATTAAAAAGCAGCCCTACAATAGAAATTTGCTAAAAGCAGTCTTGGATAGGAATATTGAATTGTACGATCACGAGGTAATCACCAATTCCTCACGTCAGCGTTTGGTGGCATTTGGCAGATATGCCGGAATAGTTGGGGCCTACAACGGCTTTAGGGCTTATGGACTTAAATTTGGTTTATATCAGCTGCCAAAGGCGGAAACATTGGTAGACCAGCAAGCTTTGATATCGGAGCTACGTAAGCTGATACTCCCCAACATAAAAATTCTCCTGACGGGTAGGGGAAGGGTTGGCAATGGTGCCAAGGAGATGTTGGATGCAATGGGTATAAAGAAAGTTAAGGTTTCTGATTACCTAACCGAAATTTTTCAGGAACCGGTCTATTGCCAAATTGACGCCTCTGAATATAATAGGCGCAAGGATGGAGTAAGGGGAAATAAGGCCGATTTTTTTGCACACCCTGGAGATTATAAATCCAATTTTTTTCGTTTTGCAGAAGTAACGGATTTTTATATCGCCGGGCATTTTTACGGCGACGGTGCCCCTTATCTTTTTACCCGAGAAGATACGAAGCACCCTAATTTTGGAATAAAGGTCGTAGCCGATGTTAGTTGCGATATCAATGGCCCTGTAGCCACAACCCTTAGAGCCAGTACAATAGCGGAACCAATATATGGATACGACCCCATTACAGAGTCGGAAATAGATTATAAGGACCCGAAAGCCATTGCGGTGATGGCCGTGGATAATTTACCTTGCGAATTGCCACGTGATGCCAGCTTGGGCTTTGGGGATGCCTTTGTTAAAAATGTAATCCCCGCCTTTTTTAACGGCGATAAAGATGGGGTTTTGGAAAGGGCAAGAATGACAAAAAACGGAAAACTCACTAAGAGGTATGCGTATTTACAGGATTATGTAGACGGTAAAGTATAATTGGAGCTCTAACGGAAATGTAAAAAACACCGTTAATTGGAACCTTAATAACGGTGTTTTTAATTAGGACTTTTTTAATCTGTGTTGGCCCAATCTATTTTTTTGGAGGTAAACATTACTATGGCCAGGATTATGAACAATCCAATACTTCCCACCAATAGTGCATAATTTTCCAGTTGTATAATCACAAATATGAACGAATATAGTATGGTCAAAGAACCAAATATGAGTAACGGGAATTTTGATTGTTTCAAAATGGTTTTGGAATAAATGGTGATAAGGCCAACAACGGCTGTACCCGCAATAAGGTATGCCCTTAGAAAATTTTGATGCTCAGAAATGGAGATGAGCAAGGTATAGAACATGACTAATGCCAAACCGATCATCATATATTGAAAGGGATGTATGTCAATTTTACTGATTATTTGTATTAATAGAAATACCAAAAGTGTAAGCCCTATAATCATGAAACCATATTTGCTTGTTCTGTCTGTTTTTTGATAATCGTCTGCGGGGATTATTAAATCGGCTCCAAAAGAATAACTATTCAAATCGGGTAGTTGATTAAAAAATTGCTGACCAAACTGTCTGTTGGTTTCCAAAATTTGCCATTGGGCTTCAAAACCATTCTTGGAAATGGTTTTGGTATCGTCATTTGGTAGGAAGTTTCCGCTAAAGCTTGGAGAATGCCAATCTGATTTCATTTTTACGGATGTTTCTTGGCCAATAGGTATAAATCGTAGCCCTTGACTCCCGTTTATTTTTATACGCATTGAAAATGCCGGGTCGTGCCTTTTTTGATCGACAAATGCCGTTAAAAAGTCAGATTCCAAGGTGCTCATATAGGCTTCATCGAATATTGGTTTTAAGGTGTAATCCTTTTGGTTTAATTTAACCTTGACTTCATTTCTAATACCTTTGAGATTGGATGTTTTAAATAATATCGTTGCCTTTTGCCAAAGGATATCATTATCGGGAATTTCCTGTGAAGAAAAATCAAAATTACCAAAGCTTCCTTCAAAGTTGAGATTAGAGGTGAAGACAACAGATTCATATATACCTCTTTCCAATTGTTTGGTATCGACATCAGTATTTATGTTCAGTGCTTTAGGAAAAAAATAACCATAACGTATGATTTCTTCATAAGTTTTGAGGAATGATTTTGTTTTTTCGTCAAAAGTTTTTTCCTCTATATATATCTTATAGGGAATTTTTATGATCGGTCCATAAAGTATGACCTCCTTACCCCACTTTTCATTAATTTCCTGAATTACTTCGGCCTGTCTTACTTCGCGTTCCTTAATTAGTTCGTGAACAAAGTTCAAGGGAATTAGGAGTACTAGGAATATAAACCCTACGACCAGCATTTTTGCAGTAATTGAGGTTTTGAACCAATTTCCAATTTTTTGTTTTTTTGTTTCCATTTTTCAATTGTTATTTAAAAGTACTTTGTTTTTCAAAGTGAAATGATAAAAAAATATTTGTTATCTCCCAATAAGCTTTTCTAGCGCATCAATATGTTTATTAAAAGCTGATTTCCCAAATGCCGTAACGGAATACCTTGTATTGGGTTTTCGTCCAATAAATTGCTTTTCTACTTTTATGTATTTATCCTTTTCAAGAGACTTGGTATGACTGGCCAAATTACCGTCAGTAATGCCCAAAAGCTCTTTTAGCGTATTAAAATCGGCATAGTCGTTCACCATAAGAATGGACATGATACCCAATTTTATTCGGTGATCAAATGCTTTGTTAATGTTGTTTATAATGCTCAAATCTTTTTTATGTCGAATTTTAAATACATCCGTGTGCCATAAAATATGTGGAACACTCCAAAGCCCAAAGCCCAAAAATACAATCCGTATCCCGTGAATTGGGTGGCAATTAAACCTATTAGGATATTGGCATAACCTAAATACCGTACGTCCCCCAAAGTGTATTTACTGGCATTGACACATGCCAATCCATAAAAGATAAGTGTGACCGGGGCCACTAGGCCTACATGGTTTTCTTGAAGCAGGGCTATGCAAAAAATGCCGCCAGTTACCAAAGGAATCAAAAAATTTACAGCCAACCGTTTACTGGAAACATCCCATATTTTTTCATCGCTTTGTTTGGCTTTTCGAATAGATAACAGGATTCCTGTAATTGTTGCCATTATTATGACAACAATTGCAATAGTAAAGAGTTCAATGGACAATTGTGCGGTATTGATAGCAATGGGTTGGGTGGATTCCAGTACCTCTTTTGGCTCTAAATAGATCTTGATCCTGGACTGGGCAATAACAAAACCTATAAGGGAATAGATGCCCGCCAGTATTCCGGACAGGCCACTGAGGGAGATAAAACGTGACGAACGGCTCATCATATTTTTGATTTCTGATATGTCGTCCAAATATTTATTTGATTTCATACGAAAGTACTTTGAAATTCAAAGTTAATATAAATTTTGAATCTACAATGGGAATTAAGTTTTATAATCGTGAATTTTGGTTTCTAAAATATTTTCCGTCCAACAGCAACTTGTAACTTGGGTAGTTGCCTCAATAGGCTATAAAGGAATTTTGTTCAATGTAAATTTTTAATAAATTGGGAGATTAAATTTATTGTTTTAAAGAAAAAAATGTGCATTTGATGGGGAAAAAGTAAATTTGAAAAATTATGAATCCTGCTGAAGAATATATACTTGATCAATCAGAACCCTATAGAAGCATTTTGTTGTATCTACAATCTATGATCCAAGGTGCCATTCCAGGATTGGAATTGAAATATAAATACAAAATTCCCTTTTATTACTTGGAGGGTAGGCCCTTTTGTTACCTCAATCAAAGCAAGGATTATGTGGATGTTGGGTTCTGGAATGCATCCCATTTAACTGTCCATATAGAGCAAATGACGACCACAGGTCGGAAAATGATGAAATCTTTGCGCTATAAATCCCTGGAAGAAATTGAAAGTACTGTTTTATTGGAAGTCTTGCAGGATGCCTATAGTGTAAAGGACAGGAAGTTTTGGAAATAAAGCTCTAGCTATAAAGTTAGTATTGATAATAGATAAGTTGGAAATTATGACGAATTGCTTATTTTTTTGATACTGACCACTGACCACTGACCACTGACCACTGACCACTGACCACTGACCACTGCCTACTCCTCAATCAGCCCCTTGTCCTTATAAAGCTGAATGTACTGATTGCTCAAAGCGTCTGAATCCTTGTATTTTTCCCTTATTTCCGACAGTTTTTGTTTCATTTCCGCGGCAATTTCCGCATAATCGGAATCGTTAAAAACATTGTTCAGTTCCTGTGGGTCTTTTGCACGGTCATAGAGTTCCCACACGTCCACGTCATAATAAAAGTGAATTAGCTTATACTTCTTTGTTGCAATGCCATACTGACGTTTTACTGCGTGTTCTGCAGGATATTCGTAATAGTGGTAATACACGGCCTCCCTATCCCATTTTTCTTTCTCGCCTTTTAGTAGTGGTACTAGACTTTTGCCCTGCATATCTTCAGGAGCTGTTACCCCGGCAACCTCCAAAAAAGTTTGGGCAAAATCAAGGTTTTGCACCATTTCATCTTCTGTGGTGCCAGGCGTTATAACATTTGGCCATTTAATAAGTAGTGGGGTCTTAAAAGATTCATCGTACATAAATCGCTTATCGAACCAGCCGTGTTCCCCCAGATAAAAGCCTTGATCGGAGGTATAGACGATCAAAGTGTTCTCTGTAAGTTTTTCCTGATCCAGATAATCCAATACCCTACCTACATTTTCATCAACTGCTGCAATGGTTCCCAAATAATCCTGCATATAACGCTGATATTTCCAAACCATAAGAGTAGAATCGTTCATCTTCCCGTACTCATTCTTGAAGGCTTCGTTAATGGGGCCGTACACCTTGTCCCATTCCGCTTTCTGTTCGGGATTCAACTTATTGATACCTCCTGCTCCCAAGCGCTCCTCTATGTTCAATTCGGCCAGTACATCATCCGTTATTTTAAGATCGTATCGCAACAGCATATGTTTAAGGATGTTCATCTCCGCTGGTCCTGCCGTAGTTTCACGTGTAGCATAATCGTCGAACAAGGTAGCTGGTAAAGGATAAGTGTTATTTGTAAATTCTTTGTAATGTCTTGGAGCAGGCATCCATGATCTATGTGGTGCTTTGTGCAGGTACATCAACATAAAAGGTTTATCGGCCTTTCTGCGGTTTTTAAGCCAATCCAAGGTTAAATCCGTGGTAATGTCAGTAACATATCCAGTGATGGTGGTGTCGCCTTTCTGGGTTATAAACCTCGGGTTGTAATAGTCCCCTTGTCCCGGCAATATCTTAAATTCGTCGAAGCCCTTGGGGTTATTTCCAAAATGCAACTTTCCGAACATGGCAGTTTGATAGCCTGCTTTTTGCAATAATTGTGGAAAGGTAACATTGGTGGTGTCGAAAGGGGAGAGGTTGTCAATTTTACCATTAATATGACTATGCTTTCCCGTTAAAATTACTGCTCTGGAAGGGGCGCAGATAGAATTGGTAACAGTTGCATTTGTGAACAACAATCCTTCCTTTGCGATGCGATCAATATTGGGCGTTTTGATCAGACGGTCGTCATAAGCGCTAATAGCTTGGTAGGCGTGGTCATCTGACATGATAAAAACTATATTCGGCTTTTTTGTCGAATTTTCCTTTTTCTCTGTTTTACAGGATAATAAACACAAAAGTAGTCCTCCTAGGATGATGCTGATTGGCGTTGGTTTCATATGGGTCTATTGAAAATCTTAAAAATCAAAAATAGGTAATTTAAAAACTAATATGGGAATGGGAAATTTATTTGTAACTGTCCAACACTTTCCTGAATTCTCTTATGGTAGTGGTTTGACCCTCGGGATAGCTACCATCCAAAAATGGATTTTCCTCCAAAATATCCTCTGCCAAATCATATAGTTCCCCATTGTCATACAACTTCCAATTTTTATTTTGAACGTATCTTTTATTTTTAAATTTACCCCAATTGGGGGCATAATGGCAGAATACCCAATCCCTTTTATTGGAATTATTCCCTAAAAGCTGTGGATAAAAGCTAAGTCCATCCAATTGCTCGGAATTGGACCGCTTTGATCCCTGAAGATCTAGCAGTGTGGGTAAAAAATCTGTAAAATCTATTAAATTATCATTTATGCTGTTGGGCGCAATTTTTCCCTTCCAATTGGCAATTAAGGGTACGTGGGTCCCTGCGTCTGTGGTATGGCCCTTATCGCCCCGAATTGAATGGCCATTGAATTTGGAAACAACATCGTGGTCGGTTCCATTGTCACCAACGAAAAGTATCAGCGTATTTTCACGAATACCCAACCTATCTGTAGCATCGACAATTTTACCTATGATCATATCCATATATTGTACCATTTCCCCAAAATAGACAGGGTCGTTTATCTTTGATTTGGCGTCAAAATTGTTGAACAGCTTATTGTTGGGCGTTGGCACAAAGGGGTCATGGGTCAATGCCATGGGATAGTACACAAAAAACGGAGATTTTTTGTTTTCTTCCATAAAGGAAGTAATGTTCTCAAGAAAAATATCAGGACCAAATTTGCCGTAGTACGTTTTTGTACCATCCTTCTTTGTACTTAATGTAGGATCTTTGTACCGCGATCCCAATTGATCAATTTGCCATAAGCAATAGTCGTCAAATCCAGCTTTTTCCGGAGTGGTTCCAACTCGGTTTCCGGCCAATTTTTGTTGATGGGAATTGCCCAGGAGCTGCCATTTTCCGGCTACATAAGTTTTGTATCCCGCTTCCTGCATATAATGTCCAAAAGTTTTTTCCTTTGGATCTAACAGACCAAATCCTAAATAATTGTTGTTGTTGTACTTCCCGGTCATTATCTGTACTCGGGAGGGCGTACAAAGTGGGGTGGAATAACAATGATTAAATAGCATACCTTCCTTGGTAAGTTGGTCCAGGTTTGGCGTTTGGTAGCTATTGCCGCCATATGCCCCTAAAGCTTCATACCCCAGGTCATCTGCCATGATGAGAATAATATTGGGCTTTTTTTTGGTAATTTCCTTGCCACTGGTTTTGCAGGACATCAAGTTTAAAAGTGTTCCTCCTAAAATGGTATAAAATAGTATACGTATCATTAATTACATTTAAGGTTATGCCAATAAAAAATGCCACATATTAGACTGCGGCATTTAAATTTTAATATGGTAAATACCTTTGGGCATACATGTGGCTAAAGGGAATTTACCGTTTTTCGTATAGCTACCAAATTGGTCAATAATTTTTCCAGATGATCTAAATGCAACATATTGGCACCATCACTTTTGGCATTGGCGGGATCAAAATGTGTCTCCATGAAAATTCCGTCAGCACCCGTAACAATACCGGCTCGCGCTATGGTTTCGATCATATCCGGTCTACCTCCGGTAACTCCGGATGACTGATTGGGTTGTTGTAAGGAATGGGTAACATCCAAGACTACTGGTGCATACTGTTTCATAGTTGGTATGCCACGGAAATCTACTATCATATCCTGATAGCCAAACATAGTGCCTCTATCGGTTATCATAACTTGTTGGTTATTGGAATCAAGGACTTTTTGAACCGCATGCTTCATGCTTTCCGGACTCATAAACTGGCCCTTTTTTAGATTGATCACCTTTCCGGTTTCTGCTGCCGCAACTACCAAATCGGTCTGACGCACTAGAAAAGCAGGGATCTGCAGGATATCAACGTATTCTGCTGCCATATGGGCATCGGAAATTTCGTGAATATCCGTAATGGTAGGAACCTTGAAAGTTTCGGACACTTTTCTTAGAATTTTCAGGGCCTTTTCATCCCCAATACCGGTAAAGGAGTCTACTCGGCTACGATTGGCCTTTTTAAAACTTCCCTTAAAAACGTACGGAATATTTAATTTGTCGGTTATGGATACCACCTTTTCTGCAATTCGCATCGCCATTTCTTCTCCTTCAATGGCACATGGCCCACAAAGTAAAAAAAAGTTGTTGCTTTTGGTATGTTTAAGTTGAGGTACGAGCTCTAAATTCATTGGACCTAATTTTGGTACAAAGATAGTGGAATTTGAGTGTTATAGGTATTTTGTAAAACTACTTCAATATCAATAAGATAAGAAAAATTAGGCTTTTGTAGTTAGCGTAAAAAAAATGAGTATCTTTGCGCCCGCATTTAGGGTGCTTAGATGCGTTTAAAATCATATTATGGGAGCAACAAAAAATATAGCTATTATAGCCCACGTTGACCACGGTAAAACTACCTTGGTAGATAAAATAATGTATCACTGTCAATTGTTTAGGGATAATCAGAATACTGGTGACTTAATTTTGGACAACAATGACTTGGAGCGTGAAAGGGGTATTACTATTACCTCAAAGAACGTTTCCGTGGTTTACAAGGATACCAAGATAAACATTATTGATACCCCTGGTCACGCCGATTTTGGTGGTGAAGTAGAGCGCGTTCTTAACATGGCTGATGGTGTGCTTTTGTTGGTGGATGCCTTTGAAGGTCCTATGCCACAAACTCGTTTTGTGCTCCAAAAAGCTATAGATTTAGGTCTTAAGCCTTGCGTGGTTATCAATAAAGTGGACAAGGAAAATTGTACTCCAGAGGAAGTACATGAAAAAGTTTTTGATTTAATGTTCGAGCTTGGAGCCGAAGAATGGCAATTGGATTTTCCAACGGTATACGGTTCTGCAAAGAACAATTGGATGAGTGATGATTGGAAGAACCAGACAGATAACATAGAGCCATTGTTGGATATGGTTATAGAACATATCCCAACTTTTGAAACAAAGGAAGGAAATACTCAAATGTTGATTACTTCTTTGGATTTCTCATCTTTTACAGGTAGGATCGCTATTGGTAGATTGCAGAGAGGTACTTTGAAAGAAGGTCAACAAGTCTCTTTGGTAAAAAGGAATGGAAATATTGTAAAGACTAAAATTAAAGAACTATACACCTTTGAAGGAATGGGCCGATTAAAGGTTCAAGAAGTAGCCACAGGAGACATTTGTGCTTTGGTAGGTATCGAAGGCTTTGAAATTGGTGACACCGTTGCGGATCTTGAAAACCCTGAAGGTTTAAAAACAATTGCCATTGATGAGCCTACCATGAGTATGCTATTTACCATCAATGATAGTCCGTTTTTTGGTCAAGATGGTAAATTTGTTACTTCAAGACATATCAATGACCGTCTTAAAAGGGAATTGGAAAAGAACTTGGCATTGAGGGTAAATGACACTGATAGTGCCGATAAATTTTTAGTTTTTGGCCGCGGGGTATTACACCTTTCAGTTTTGATCGAAACCATGAGAAGGGAAGGGTATGAATTACAAATTGGGCAGCCCCAGGTAATCATTAAGGAGATTGATGGAGTGAAATGTGAACCTATAGAGCAATTGACCATAGATCTACCTGAAGAAGTTTCCGGTAGGGCAGTAGAAATGGTTTCCATTCGTAAAGGTGAGATGACCAGTATGGAGGCCAAAGGGAATCGTATGATTTGTGAATTTTTAATTCCGTCCAGAGGTATTATAGGTCTTAGAAACCAATTATTGACAGCTACTGCCGGTGAGGCGATTATGTCACACCGCTTTTTGGAATACCAACCAATGAAAGGGGATATTCCTCAAAGACAAAATGGGTCGTTGGTTTCCATGGAAAGAGGTAAGTCTATTCCTTATTCTATTGATAAATTACAGGATAGAGGTAAGTTTTTTGTTGATCCGGGTGAGGATATTTACGAAGGACAGGTAATAGGTGAAAACTCTAGAGGGGATGACATGACCATCAACATTACCAAGACCAAAAAATTATCGAATGTTCGTTCTTCCGGTGCGGATGATAAAGCTAAAATTGTTCCTGCCATTAAATTTTCATTGGAGGAGGCGTTGGAATATATTCAAAAGGATGAATATGTTGAGGTAACACCAAAACATATCCGTTTAAGGAAAATATATTTGACGGAAAATGAACGTAAGCGAAATAAAATAGCCTAATCCATTAGGTAAAATAAATTGAAGATCCCAAGGTAATAATCTTGGGATTTTTTTTTAGAACTATTTGAAAGGTGTTATTGTAATTATCGACCAAGTGGGTCTTAAATTAAAAATGAGGATTATGAATAGGAGTTTGTTTTTTGTTGTTTCTGTTTTGTTGTTGACTTTTGGCGCCTGTAAAGAGCAGCAAAAGAAAACTGAGGAAGTTATGGTTGAATCCGTTTCCAAATATAAAATACCGGAATCTTGGATACAAAAGAGAGTGGATAAAGCCAATAAGAGACTAAATGCTACCGGAGCTGGAAAAGTTGTTTGGAACGCTATGGAAGCACATGGAGGCTTGTCTAAATGGTATAGTAATGGCTATTTGTCCTTTCGATTTAATTATCAGCCATTGGATGGTTCAGTTTCTCGTGATACCTACCAAACTATAGATACATGGAGTAACAAAGCAAGGCATATTAGTGCAGCCGACAGTACGGCAATTTTTGGATGGGATGGTGAAAATGCTTGGGTAAAAGCAAAAGACAGCACTGCTTTTAAATATAATATGCGTTTCTGGGCATTAACTCCACTATACCTAGCAGCACAACCTCTTGTTTTGGATGGAGAAGGTGTTAATTTGGAATTGTTGCCGGGAATTAATTATAAGGATGCACCACAGGATGTGGTTAAGGTAACCTTCGCTTCCGGTACTGGTGATGCTCCCGATGATTATTATATTTTGTATCTGGATGCCAAAACACATTTGCTAACTGCTCTTAGATATATAGTTTCTTACCCAGGATATTTTCCCAATGGAGGAAATAATCCGGAAAAAATTATGGATTTGGTCGACCGTAAAACCATTAATGGGATTAATTTGCCATTAAAATTTGATACCTATTGGTCAACCAAAGATGGACAACCAAAAGGAGAGCCTATTACAACTATCAAATTGAGCGATATTGAATTCCAAGATCAGGTAGCGGAAGATTTTTTTAAACGCCCAGAAGGCGCTACGTTGATAGAAGGTTTGTAAATTGGATATTAAAAAAAGGTGATTTCCATAGTTTGGTAATCACCTTTTTTCTGTAAACGCAGCAATTAAACCAGTAAGATTATAAACATTGGGTATAATGGTGTTGTCTATTTCCAATGAAATGTCTTTACTGTACTAGTTCTTTTTTATTATAGGCCGCGGCAGCGGCACCGATAATCCCGGCATGATTTTGTAATTCTGCGGGAATTACGGGAGTTTCAATACTTATGTAATCCTTAAATTCGTCCCAGTCTTTGGAGGTTCCCCCACCTAGAATAATTAGATCGGGAGAAACGATCAATTCAACCAACTCCAAGAAGACATTAAAGCGTTTGCTCCATTTTTTATAACTAAGTTCTTCCTTTTCTTTAGCGGAAGCTGCTGCCCAAAGTTCAATTTTATCATATTTTTTATATGGAATCTGTCCCAACTCAAAATTTGGAATCAATTCTCCGTTAAAAAAAACACCACTGCCCAGCCCTGTTCCTATGGTAATCATCACTACAAGACCTTCCTTGCCCCTTCCTACACCAAAGTTCATAGACGCATATCCTGCCGCGTCGGCGTCGTTGACCACTTTTACAGGTAAACCGGTAGCTTCACTAAACAGTTCGTTCACATTTACTCCTGCCCATTTCTTATGAAGATTCCCCGGAGTCTTGCAAATACCATTTTTTATAACTGTTGGAAATCCGCAGCCAATGGGTCCTTTGTAGTCAAAATGTTGTACAATTTTGGCTACTACTTCGGCCATTGGTTTTGGTTTACGTGATTTTGGAGTGGGTATTCTAAACCGCTCCGTAATCATTTCACCTGTTTCCATGTTTACTAAGGCTCCTTTTATGCCTGAGCCACCGATATCTATTCCGAGGATTTCCATGTATTAAATTAAAATATTTACGAACAAAGTAACAAAAAACTTTTGTGAGTTAAAGTATCAATGTTTCATGCGCCCAGTTTTGTAAACTTGTTGAGCCTTCTTTTTAGTCCAATTGTTCCGCGAGATTAGCTTATTTTTTAGTTTTTCCATACAATCCCGTATTCCCTTTTTCCAGCAACGGCATAAGTGATTCAATTATGTCCGGATTCATTTGGGCTATGTTTTCGGTTTCATTAGGGTCTGTGTTGTGATTGTAAAGTTCAATGGTAGGTTCTTCCTGTCTGAAATATTTGGTTAATCTATATTTTTTGGTCCGCAACGAAATTCCATTTCTAAAATAGCTGTATGCCACCTGATCCTCTTTTTGTGTAGCGCCTGTGAAACTATCGCTAAAGCTTTCACCATCTATTTTGTGTTCCATACCAATGTTGCAAAGTTCCATTATCGTTGGGTAAATATCCACGGTTTCAACAATGGATTCCACTTTTTTGGTCTGATTTCCCTCAAAAGGTGATTTAATGATCAAGGCACTTTTTAAGGCATTTTCAAACAATGTATGTTTTCCCCAAACGCTCTGGTCTCCCAAATGCCAGCCATGGTCGCCCCAAATCACAATAATGGTATTTTTATCGAGATCCAGCACTTTTAATTCATCCCAAATCATCCCTATTTGCGCGTCTATGTAGCTTATGGAAGCCAAATAGGCATGTCTTAATTTTTTGGCGTATTCATCGGATACGGCATTGGATAGACTTGACTTTTCCTCACCAAGCGCATATCCATTAAATTCCCCACTCTCATGTAGACTCTTTAAACTAATGTTCTCTGGGATATTCGGGTTGGGTGAAAGAGGTATTTGTTCCCGATCGTATAGGGCCCAATATTTTTTTGGAGCATTAAATGGCAGATGGGGTTTAAAAAAACCAACGCCCATAAAGAAAGGCTGTTTCTTATCTTTAAGTTCCCTAAGTTTTGAAATGGCCAATTTAGTGGTCAGTCCATCAGGGTAACCCTCGTCATCCACTTCCCCAGCCTCATATGGTTTCACCTGTTTTTTTAGGCTTTGCCTATTTTCTCCGTTAGCATAACCAAAAAATGCGTTCCAACCTGTACCCCATTTCCCGGCATCAAATAATAGCTCGTCCCAACTATGGGGCAATTCTTTTTTGTTGGATACCGGTGCTTCATAATCATATACCAAACCATCGGCAGAGTGACTTATCTTACCAATGCCAACAGTGTAGTAACCATTCCTTTTAAGATGGTGGATAAAGGTTTCTGGAACTTTGTTTTCCGCTGCATTGGATATTTCTTTTTCAATGGCATCGTTTCTCAAATGTAATGGCTTGCTGGGGCGCATGCCGGTTAATAGGGCATATCTTGATGCACCACAGGTTGGGACCTGTACAAAGTGATTGGTAAAAACTGATCCTTCGGACGCCAAGGCATCCATATTGGGCGATTGAACTATCGTATGGCCATAAGCGCCCAATTCTGTTCGTAGATCATCCACTGCAATAAATAAAACATTGGGCGGATTTGGTGCTTGCTTGCATTGCAGATTACTTCCCAGGAATACTAGAATTGCCAGTAGGCAAAATGGTTTTTTGAAAGAGATTGGCATGGCAAATTAAATTAATTGGGTTAAAATGATTGTAAATATAGGGACTGGAATAATATCAAATCAACCGGCCTGAGTCTTTGAGGTAATCAAAAATCAATTTATCAACTTCGGATACTTTTTCCCTGTCTTTATAATTCAACCATAGTATTTCACCCGCCTGAGGTATTATGGCAAGTTCTCCAGTATATTCGGAGGAATAACAGGTTGATCTGACCAAAATACCTGGTTGGTTATTATCGGCCCGCGCTTCAAAAATCCCTAAATGTTCAAAGGAGGAGATTTCTAAAATTATGCCTAGTTCAACCTTAATTTCTCTTGAAAGGGCCATTGCATCCGACTCTTTTGGTTCTTTTTTTCCCCCTGGAAGAATACAGTTGTTCCTTCCTTTAGGTATTATGGCCAATAGTTTTTGGTCCACGATATGCACCCATGCCAAGTGATCTATGATTTCGGACGAAGGTTCAATATAGTAATCAATGGAATTTAGGGAGTGGTTTTTGTCAATAAAATCCAAAATTTGATCTATGGCTGTTCCAAATTTGGTGAGTGTCCCCAACTTATGGTTACGGCCAAGGGCACTGGAAATAGTCTCGTCCCTATTGCCAAATTTATAACCTCCCTTTTTGATCCATACCAGGTTTAAAAAATGCTGCATCCCAACATTTCCCAGTTGATCTATGGATATGGCAATTTTTAGAAGATACTCGGACAATCCTACAATACCCTTTTTGAATAAACCATGAAAAAGACCATATATAAAACCTAAAGGGAAGGTAAATAGGAGTAAAAATATAGAGATGAAGAACAGGAGGATCCCAATTAACGGATTCACCTTTTTGTCTACCTTATAGATTTGTTTTTTTAAAATCATTGGCCTTGGTTGGTTGCTTAAAGGTATAAAATAATTTTCGCAGAAGTGAAGCCTTTTGAATGTGATCTTGGGAATGGAAAAAATGCAAGCCTTTCAATAATTAAAAGTGTAGCTGCAATAATATTAAATAAATGCTATATTTGAAAAATTCAAAATTTCGGGTATGGCATATTGTTTATTATTTTAAAAATGAGCTATGTCCTTTTGATTTTTCGACTTCCAATTCCATTATGTATAAATTAAGCTTCTCAGTTAGATCCAAACAATCTTTTTAATATCGTATCGATGAAAAATTACTTTGCCATTATCCTTGGTGTTTTTATGTTATTATTTACTTCTTGTGATAGCAAGAAAAGGGAGGGCGAACCCCGAATTTTGGTTTTTTCCAAAACTATGGGATTTAAACATTCTTCCATACCCAAAGGATTGGAAGCAGTTCAAAAATTAGGGCAGGAAAACAATATTAGTGTGGATACTACAAAAAATGCCGATATCTTTAATGATGAAGACCTAAAAAAGTATTCTGCTATAGTATTTTTGAGTACCACGGGCAATATATTGGATGCTAAACAAGAGGCCGCCTTTGAAAGGTATATTCAGGCAGGTGGAGGTTTCGTTGGTGTGCATGCCGCTACAGATACCGAATATGATTGGAATTGGTATGGTAGATTGGTCGGAGCTTATTTTGCAAGTCATCCAGCAGGGACACCAGAAGCTGATTTTGTTATTAAGGACAACTCTTTTAGTGCTACCAACATGTTTGCCGATACTATCTGGCATCGCACCGATGAGCTCTATAATTTTAAGAAAATAAATCCGGACGTACACGTTTTGATGACCGTTGACGAAAAGAGTTATGAGGGAGGTATCAACGGTGATCATCACCCCATGAGCTGGTATCACGAATACGATGGCGGTCGTGCTTTTTATACGGCCTTGGGCCACACCGAGGAAAGCTTTTCCGAATCGTTGTATTTAAAACATCTGTTGGGAGGTATTCAATATGCCATAGGAAAGAATGAAGTCTTGGATTATACAAAGGTTTCTACCCAGATTCCTCCCGATACCGATCGCTTTACCAAAGTTCCTTTAAAATATGGTGAATTTTTTGAGCCTACTGAAATGGCAATTTTACCTAATAATGATGTCTTAATTTCCCAAAGAAGGGGTGAAATAATGTTGTACAAGGCAGCAACCAAAGAGTTGTCGCAAGTTGGTTATTTGGATGTTTATAACAAGACTTTGACTGCAAATGCCAATGCGGAGGAAGGATTAATGGGTTTGCAGAAAGACCCCAATTTTGAAACCAACCATTGGATTTATTTGTTCTACAGCCCAACAGGCGATAAGTGGGTAAACCGTTTGTCCAGGTTTAAATTTGAGAACGATGTTTTGGAAACCACTACGGAACAGATAATTCTTGAAGTGGATAGCCAGCGCGAGATATGTTGCCATACCGGTGGATCAATAGCTTTTGGACCGGATAATATGTTGTATTTATCTACAGGGGACAATTCCACACCTTTTAGTGAAAAAGGGGTAAAATATGTGAATAGTGGCTTTGCTCCCTTAAACGACATTCCGGGAAAAGAACAGTACGATGCGCGTCGATCTTCCGGAAATACCAATGATCTTAGAGGTAAAATATTGAGAATTAAGGTAAATGAGGATGGAAGTTATAGTATTCCGGAAGGAAATTTATTCCCTGAAGGAACTGCCAAGACCAGACCTGAAATATTTACTATGGGCCATCGTAATCCGTATAGGATTTCTGTTGACCCCAAAAGGGGATATTTATATTGGGGAGATGTGGGGCCTGATGCTAGGGTTGATAGCTTAGATACTAGAGGACCCAGAGGTTATGATGAAATGAATCAGGCTAGGGAAGCTGGAAATTTTGGTTGGCCATTGTTCGTAGCGGATAACAAGCCATACCGTAGCTATGATTATGCTACGGGCGAGAGCGGAGAGGCCTTTGATCCAAAAAAACCTATTAACGATTCAAAAAATAATACGGGGCTTAGGGAACTTCCTGAAGCAATGCCGGCCTATGGTTTTTATCCCTATGTGGAATCCCAGGAATTTCCGCAAACCGGTACTGGAGGAAGGAACGCTATGGCGGGACCTGTGTACTATTCTGATCTCTACAATGGTCCCAATGCCCTGCCGGAGTATTACGATGGTAAAGTATTGGTTTATGATTGGATACGAGGCTGGATGATGGCGGTTAGCTTATTTCCCAATGGGGAATTTAATAAGATGGAACCTTTTGCGGATCATATTAAGGTAAATAACCTCATAGATATGGAGGTTGGTCCTGATGGTAGAGTATATCTCTTGGAGTATGGCAGTGGCTGGTTTTCTAAAAATGATGATTCTGCATTGAGCTATATAGAATTCAATGGGGGCAATAGACCTCCCATAATCGAAAATATTATTGTTGATAAAACATCCGGAAAACTTCCTTTGACTATTAATGCAAAAGTAGAGGCAAGGGATAGGGAGCAGGATAGCATGACCTATGTGTGGGATTTGGGGAATGGTGAAACCAAGGAAACCGCTACACCGGATATAGTATATACCTATGAAAATGCAGGGGATTATAATGTTTCTGCCACTGTGGTGGATAATCAGGAGGCATCGGCCAAAAGTGAAGTTCTAAACATTGTTGCCGGAAATACCAGACCGGAAGTGTCTATAGATATCAGTGGAGGTAACACCTCTTTTTTTATGCCAGGGGTGGCTTTGAATTATAAAGTTTCCGTTATTGATCCAGGTGGATCCGCGATCGATGTGGACAATATTTTTGTTTCCGTAGATTATATGGATGGTTTGGATGAAGCTTCACTTTCTTTGGGACATCAAGAAGTTTCGGCTGCCGTTACAGGAAAGGCTTTGACATTGGCATTGGACTGTAAAACCTGTCATAAAGAAAAGGAAAAATCTATTGGGCCGATGTATACTGACATAGCTGAAAAGTACAAGGACGATAAAAAGGGACTAAGCTATCTGCAGGGAAAGATAATTTCCGGGGGTAGTGGTGTTTGGGGAGAAGTAACCATGCCTGCACATCCCAATATGACCAAGGATGAATCCAGACAGATAGGAATGTATATCCAATCCCTTGCAAGTACGGCCGTTAAGAAGAAATCATTACCGGCAGAGGGAAGCATAGTTCCAAATCCTACAAAGGGAGCAACTGTAATGGTGATTACGGCCAGTTATACGGATAATGGGGAAAACAATGTTAAGCCGTTGACGGGATCTAAATCCGTTGTATTGCAAGGAGACTCTAATACAAACAATGTCGAAGGCAAGTAAGGGGCATTTTTTGGTCCATTACTTTATGGAGTTGGGCGTAAAGGTTAAGTTATGGACATTTGACGGATTGAGTTTTTTTGGTCCGGTAGATGGAATTAAAAGAGCTTGAACTTGTTTTATGGCCTTGTGTTGAAAGTTGTTTAATGCCCAGCAGTTTAATGATTCATCCAATTTTTAAATTCGGCAGCTTTGGCTTTGCTCACAATTACCCGCTCTTCATAGGTCGGGATAACATTAACGATAAGTTTTCCGTTAAAATATTGTTTGATCCCAGAAATAGCATCTCTTTGAACAATAAATTGGCGGTTTAGACGGTAAAAATTGGACGGGTCCAGTTCATTTTCAATGTCTTCCAATTTTTGTTCTATGAAATGAGTTTGTTTTTCCTTGGTTACCGCTTTAACAATTCCGTTATCTATATATAGGTAGGCAATTTTTTCAGTCTTTATTGGTATCAATTCGTCTCTGTGATGGACCAAATACATTGATTTGTAGCCTTTTTTCTGATCTTTTAATAAATGCAGTAATCCTTCGACTTGATTGGAAATAAGACCTTTACCTTCTTTTTGCTCCTTAAATTGAAGTAGGCTTTCTTCCAACTCATCCTCATCTATGGGTTTTAATAAATAATCGATGCTATTTAGTTTGAAGGCTTTTAAGGCATATTGGTCATATGCAGTAGTAAAGATTATGGGAGCATCAATTTTTATGGCATCAAAAATTTCAAATGACAGCCCATCGGCCAGATGTATATCCATAAAAACCAGGTCGGCCCCCTGATTTTGGGAAAAATAATCAACGGAGGTTTTTACAGAGTCGAGCACGGCCAATATCTCAATGTTATCCTCCAAGTTTTTGAGCATATAGACAAGGTTTTCACTTGCCGCCATTTCATCTTCTACAATTACTACTTTCATGTCATTTTATTCAAAGGTAACTTTACGCGGAAAATATCATTTTGTTTATCCACAATAATTTGTTGCTTTCTTATCATATAATAACGTTTGTAAAGATTTAGAAGTCCGGTACCGGTACCTTCCGCCAATGTGGTCCGCGCCCGTACTTTGTTCTCCACATAAATGCATTGGCCCTGTGAGTAGATGAGGACTTTTAATGGATGTGTTTCGGAAATCTCGTTATGTTTTACCGCATTTTCTACCAATAATTGTAATGCCAAGGGTGGAATTTTTCTGTCTAGATAACTTTCATCAATGGCGATATCTATTTGAAAACGGTTCCTGTATCTTGTTTTTATTAAATAGGTATAGCTTTCTAGAAATTTAAGTTCGTCTTTTAAAGGGACCAGGTCTCTATCCCCGCTTTGCAATATATAGCGGTACATAAAGGAAAGCTTTTTAACAAACATGGTAGCCTCCTTATTGTCTCGTATAAGGGAATTAAGTGTGTTTAGGGAATTGAAAAGAAAATGCGGGTTGATTTGATTCTTTAGGGCAGAAAGTTCATTTTGAAGGTTTTGTTGTTTTAAATGTTCATTTTCCAGAATACTTTCACCCTGAATAATTTTAAGCCTTAAAATTCTGGAAATAAAAAGTATGATGATGTGGACAACGATGAATATAAAATCTTGAAAATCCTCTTCCCTGTTAGAAATGTCCTTGTCAATAAAAATAGGGTAAACCATATTTAGAATAGAAATTGTGGCCACTAGAATTACAATATTGCCCACAAGCCTCAATCCCCAATCCACCAAGCGGTTCTTTTTAGGGATGCGATAAATAAAATTGGTGTTGAACTGAAGTGCAGTCCAGGAAAAAAGGAAGAAAAACCAGAATTTTAGATCAAGATCAACAAACAGCTCACTGGAGAAAATCTCTTTATTAAACCCGGTTGACCTGAAAAGGGATATGGTCAGAGGAAGGGTCACCAAAACAGCGATGAGTAATGCAATCTTTATTATTTCGAGCTGTTTAACCTGTTTTGGAGCTTCCATTTTAACATTGTTATTTTTAAATATACTTCATTAATCATCCCTATCATAGTTCGCAGCATAGATTTTAATAGCTCTATTGGCACTGCGTAAAAAAAAAGCCCTTGAGAAGTGTCAAGGGCCTATATTTAGTATTACTAATTTATTCTTTATTTGGCATAAGGGTCAAATCCTTTTGGAAGATAATTCCTCACTTCAAACCCAAGATTAATTTCCTCCTCCAATTCTTCCAAAACAATATCGTTAAGATTTAGTTCCATACCGTCATAGGCATTGAAACCAAGTGGTAGATATTTTGCCGGATCAAAATCCAATACAATTTCTTCATCCAATTCCTCAACAATAATACTATTTAGGTCTAATTCCATCCCAGCATAAGCATCGAATCCAAAGGGAAGGTAGTTGGCCGTATCGAATCCTAGGTTAATTTCCTCCTCCTCATCAATAAGGGTGATTTGATCCAAGCTTAAATTTCTTACTTCTTCATCCATAAGTAAGCCTTCCGCAAAGGGGTTATGGGTTTCGATATAACAGTTGATGTCATCAGATTTTAAACATTTGTCCTTCCCTGAAAAAGAAAACAGTGAAAGGGATATTAGTATGGTACTTATTAATAGAGTTGCGTTTTTCATATTATTTGATTTTATGAATATTTTGATATATGTTTTATTCCTAGTACAAATATAAAGGGAGCATTGATGACTTAAGGGTGGTAAATAAGTGAAGTGTACAAAATGAAGGGTGAAGCGACTTTGGATTTAACTGAAGTGAACCAGATTTGGGAAAAAAGGCCATAAACTGGTGTCGTACGCCGTATGTACAAGCAGATAAGCCATTAATAAGACTAGCTGTTTAGGGTGAGTTTTGTAAAAAAATGGTGGGTATGGACTAGGGTATAATCTCTTATTAAAATTTAAACTGCCCTTTGTATGACTTCAAACACCTTATTGCCATCGCACTTCAATGTCTTTGATGGATATTTAAGAATAAGGGCATAGTCGTGGGTGGCCATAAGAATGGTCCTTCCCGTTTTGTTGATATCCTGAAGTACCTTCATTACCTCAACGCTGGTCTGGGGGTCTAGATTCCCTGTAGGTTCATCCGCCAGAATTAGATCTGGATCATTCAGTAGGGCTCGTGCAATGGCGATACGCTGTTGTTCCCCGCCCGAAAGTTCATGAGGAAATTTAAAACCTTTTGTTTTCATGCCTACTTTGTCCAAGACATCTTCAATCTTTGCATTCATTTCGCTCCGGTCCTTCCAGCCGGTTGCCTTAAGCACAAAAAGTAGATTGTTGTTGACGTTGCGATCAGGCAATAATTTAAAATCCTGGAAAACAACTCCCAGTTTTCTTCTCAAATAAGGAATTTCTTTTTCCTTTAAAGTGGTAAGATCAAAATCTACAATGTGACCGCTCCCTTGTTTTAACGGGAGGTCACCATATAAAGTTTTCATAAAGCTACTTTTTCCACTGCCCGTCTTCCCGATAAGATACACGAACTCCCCTTTTTTTATTTCCAGGGTGATATCGTTCAATACTAAATTTTCTCCCTGAAATACGGCTACATCCTTCAGCTGCAATATGCTTTCGCTCATAATTTTTAATGTTGATATAAATGTAATAAGTTCCTTTGGAAATAAATCAAATCTTCTTAAAAAATCTTTTTCTTTATCATATACTTGAGGACAATATTTACCGTTATATAATTTAATTACGGTAATTCTTAACTTCTAGAGAACATTATGCTAAGAAAAAAAACCGCTGTAATACTGTGTTTTTTTGGGTCTTTGTTTTATGCGAAAGCCCAAGAATCTAAAATTTATACTTTTGACCAAAAGGACTACCAGGAAGCTTTGGCCTTGTATAACAATAAACAGTATCAAGCAGCTCAGACTATCTTTGACAAAGTAAAAAACAATACCAGGGATGAAGAAACCCAGGCTAACAGTGCGTATTATGCCGCGACGGCCGCTATTCGCCTAAATCAGTTGGGGGCCGACAGGTTAATGGAGGACTTTGTAGAAAAGTTCCCTACTTCCACCAAGCGCAATTCTGCCTATATTGATGTGGCCGATTATTATTTTGAAACTGGAAAATATCCCTATGCCTTAAAATGGTACGGTAAAGTAGATCAGAGTTCCATGTCCAGAAAAGACAAGGAACGCTTCAATTTTAACAATGGATACGCCTTATTTTCATCCAACAAGCCTAAGGATGCGGAGCGTTATCTAAATCAGGTCACAACCTCGCCCACTTATGGTTCACAGGCCAAATACTACTTGGGGTATATAGCGTATCAGCAAGATGATTATGCACAGGCCAATCAGCGTTTTGATCAGATAGCCGATCAAGATTTGCTGGAGGAAAAACTGTCTTATTATCAGGCAGATATGAACTTTAAATTGGGCAAGTTTGAAGAGGCCATCGCCTTGGCGAAAAAACAATTGCCAAAATCGGATCGAACTGAGGTATCAGAGCTAAACAAAATTATTGGCGAAAGTTATTTCAATCTAAAGCAATACGCCAATGCCATACCTTATTTAACTGAATACAAGGGTAAAAGGGGTAAGTGGAGCAATACAGATTATTATTTCCTGGGCTATTCTTACTATATGCAAGGCGATTATGCCAATGGGATACAACAGTTCAATAAGATAATTGATGGGAGTAATGATGTTTCTCAAAATGCCTATTATCATTTGGCGGAATGTTATTTAAAATTGGATAAAAAACAAGAGGCTTTAAATGCCTTTAGAAATGCCTCCCAAATGGATTTTAGCGCAGAAATTCAAAAGGATGCGTATCTAAATTATGCCCGATTGAGTTATGAAATAGGGAATGCATACGAACCGGTACCCAAAGTTTTGACAACTTATTTGGAAAAATACCCCAATGACACCCATAAAGAGGAGATACAGGAACTATTGGTAGATTCTTATATTACTTCAAAGAATTTTGCCGGGGCGATGGACCTTCTGGAAAAAAATAAAAATTTCGCCAGCAAGGCAACTTATCAAAAAGTATCCTTTTACAGAGGGGTGGAATTATTTTTGGAGCTGAACTATGAGCAGGCGTCTGACGTATTTAAAAAATCATTGGACAATGCGGAAGACCAATACTTTAAGGCTAGGGCAAGTTTTTGGAAGGCGGAATCGGAGTACAATATGAATCACTTTGATGATGCTTTGGCGGGATTCCTTCAATTTAAATCCATTCCCAGTGCTAAATCCACCCCTGAATTCAAGGACTTAAATTATAATTTGGCATATACCTACTTCAAGTTAAGAGATTATACCAATGCTATAGCCGCCTATTCCACTTATGCGGAGACCAGCAACGATGGTGAAAAATTAAACGATACCTACCTGCGATTGGGCGATAGTTATTTTGTGAGTAGTAAGTATTGGCCTGCCATTGAAACTTATAACAAGGCTATAGCTAGAAATATTCCGGAGAGCGACTACGCTGCTTACCAAAAAGCATTGAGTTATGGTTTTGTGGACAGGAGTGCCACGAAGATTGAGGAGCTTTCCAATTTCGTTTCCAAATATCCCAACTCGACCCTTAAGGATGATGCTATGTTTGAATTGGCCAATTCCTATGTGAGAGCCAACAATACTGAAAGAGGGTTACAACTTTACGATCAATTGATCGGAGACTATAGAGGAAGTGCATTGGTACCGCAAGCTATGTTGCGTCAGGGATTGGTGCATTATAATGCCAATAGAAACGAACAGGCCTTGGCCAAATTTAAAACGGTGGTCAGGGATCATCCCAACACCCAGGAAGCACTTCAGGCCGTAACCACGGCAAAACTAATTTATGTGGACTTGGGCAGGGTGAATGAATATGCCCAGTGGGTAAAAGGACTTGACTTTGTGGAGGTAACGGATACCGAATTGGACAATGCCACTTTTGAATCTGCGGACAAACAATATATAGAAGGCAATCAGGATGCTGCCATAAAGGGCTATGAAGGCTATGTTAAACAATTTCCAAACGGTTTAAATACCTTAAAAGCCAATTTCAATTTGGCACAATTGTATTTTGGAAAGGGCCAAAAGGATAAAGCTTTGCCCTATTTCGAAAATGTAGCCAGTAAAGGCACCAATGAATACGCCGAACAGGCCCTTACTAGGGTATGTGAGATCTATGTAAGCAAGAATGATTATGTTACCGCCATTCCATACTTGGTACAATTGGAGTCCAAGGCTGAAATTCAGCAGAACATCACCTTTGCCCAATCCAATTTAATGAAAGGTTATTACGAGCAGTCAGACTATGGCAAGACCATAACATATGCTGGAAAAGTGTTGTCCAATACCAAAATAGACAACCGCATAAAAAGCGATGCCCAAATAATGATTGCGAGATCGGCCATTAAGACCAAGGATGAAAGCAGGGCAGAAAAGGCGTATGCGGAAGTGTTGAAAATTGCAACTGGAGATTTGGCGGCAGAGGCACTTTATTATGACGCCTATTTTAAGAATAAGGCCCAAAATTACGAGGCATCCAATGCTTCGGTTCAAAAATTGGCTAAGGATTACGCAGGGTATAAGGAATGGAGCGCCAAAGGGTTGATCGTTATGGCCAAAAATTTCTACGCCTTGGGAGATGCTTTCCAAGCTACCTATATTTTGGACAGCGTTATTGCCAATTTTGGTGATTTTCCAACTATTGTGGCCCAAGCCAAACAAGAGTCATCCATAATTAAGGCCAAAGAAGCCCAAAGCAATTCCTCCATTAGTACAGATGGAAATTAAAAATTCCTTGCAAAAAGAACAATATATGCACAAGCACATAAAAATATCCTTATTCGCTATTCTTGGTTTATTTCAAATCGGATTGGCACAGGACGACAAAAAAGATATAGGTACGGAAACGGTGACTGTGGTTAAGGCCTATGCACCAACAATTTCAGATGCTTTTAAGGTGAAGTCCATGCCTACCTTGAACGATTCCATCGTTTTACAAAAGAAACCTATTAATTATAGTATATTTTCGGTTCCAGTAGTATCTACCTTTACGCCTGCCAAGGGTAAGGCTTCAGGTGTAAAAAAGACTCCTGCGGAAAAAATATATAACTCCTATGCATCCGTAGGCCTGGGCAATTTTAACAATGCCTTGGTAGATTTTTATAGTAGTAGTGCTTTGAACAGGGACGAGCGATTGGATCTAAGCCTTAATCATCACTCCTCTAGGGGAGAAATTGATGGTACCGCTCTGGACAATGTATTTTACAATACCGAGTTGGATGCCAACTACACCAAAAAAGACAGGGACCTAAGTTGGGGAGCCAATATAGGGGCACAGCATCAATTATATAATTGGTATGGAATCCCTAACGGATATTACACAGAGGAAGTGGTGAACGGTATAGATGAAAAGCAGAATTATTTTAATGTGTTTGCAGGTGGTTTTGTAGAAGTGGAAGATTCTTTTTTTAAGAGTTTAAATGTAGTGGTGAGACGGTTTTGGGATGCAACCAAATCAGGTGAAAACAGGGCTGTTCTAAAACCTGCCTTCGAATTTCCTTTGGGGGATGAATTATTGACCCTTAAGGCCAAGGTAGATTATTTGGGTGGCAAGTTTAAGAATGGGCAGGTTGCAAATGATTCCAATATTCCCGGTATAGATTATTCCCATTTGCAGGCTGGATTAAATCCCAACATCAATATTTTAGGGGATGATCTTTCACTTAATCTGGGCGTAAATTTGGTGTATGGTATGGATTTGGAAAATAGTGAGGGTAATTTCTATATTTATCCTACAATAACGGCGTCCTATCGCTTATTGGATGAGGTGGCCATTGCCTATGGAGGGGTAGAAGGGGAGTTGAAGCAAAACTCGTTCTATGGTTTTGTAGAGGAGAACCCATATGTTTCGCCTACCTTGGATATTCAGCCCACGGACCAACAATACGATGCTTACATAGGTTTAAAGGGACAATTATTGCCCAACCTTAGCTACAACTTAAAAGGGTCCTATACGGCCGAAAATAGAAAACCACTCTTTATACTAAATCCTGAAAACACCTCCAGGTCCGACGAAAAAGGCTATTTCTATGGAAATAGTTTTCAGGTGTTTTACGATGATGTTAAAACATTGGGTGTTTTTGGTGAATTAAATGTAGATGTAAATCGTAATTTTAGCTTGGGTGTTAATGTACAAGTGTACGATTATGATACCGAAACGGACAATCCAGCATGGAACCTACCCGGTCTTACGGCTTCCACTTTTATGGATTATCAAATAGGGGAGAAGTGGTTTCTGGGTGCCAATCTATTTTACGTTGGGGAACGCGATGATTTATATACAGTGGCATCTCCCGGAACGTTGCCAGAAAATTTTACAATGGAGGCTAAGACTCTGGAGAGCTATTTTGATGCCAATGCGCATATTGGATATCGGGTAAATAAACAATTATCTGTGTTTGCAAGGGCCAATAATATTGCCAACCAGAATTATATGCGTTGGAACAATTATCAAGTACAGGGTTTCCAAGTTTTGGCTGGAGCCACATACAAATTTGATCTGTAGATCAGAAAAAAGAGTTTAGAATTAGCGGTTGGTTATGATCTGCCAAAAACCCCGTGGTATTTTATGATCGCCGTAAATGTACCTTCTGCCTTTAGCCTTCTATCTTGGGAGGCAATAAGGCAGTAAGGTATTTTTATTTCTAGAAGGACTTGTCCAATATTTGAGTGTTGGATAGCATTGTGACTTCTTCTCCCATTTTAATTTGAATATACCTTTTATAGCCGTCAAGGTTTTAAAAATTTTTATCAAAAAAGTGCTGATTAATCTTGATCAAGGTTGCGTTTGGGAAATTGTAACTTTTAAAATTGTCCCATTCGTCACGCTTACGGGACATTTAGTCACAGAATAGGAAAAAAGATTACTTTTTGTTGTGGGATATCTTTCCTTTGTTACAATATTAATTATAAAACTTCAAGAGAATGAAAAATTTTGGAAAATTGTTTTGCGCTTGTATTTTTTTTGTTTCCTGCAGTATGTCTCTTTTGGCTGTAAACCCAGGTCATAGTACTTTTTGTACCAATAATCCAACCGAGGTACTTGGTAAAGTGTATAATTCTCCTGTTGGCATATGGGAATATACAGTTGAGGATGTTCCTTATGAATACAGTGCAGGAACGTTGATTATTACCAAGGAAAAAGAGGGATATAAGGCAGTGATCAAGGTCAACTACAATACTCTGACGGCCACTGATGTGAAGGTCAAGGATAACACTTTAAACTTTTCGGTTTTTATTGAGGGTTCGAAAGTACAAGTTTCCTTGCAAGTGACAGATGATGCTATAAATGGTAACGCCAATTCTACAGAAGGTACATTTTCATTGAATGGCAAAAGAAATAAATCCTAAAAGTTGTATAGATTTTAAGCCTGTATTTGTCCATAAGTATTACAAACATCCTTGAATATGGGGATGTTTTTTTATTTTTGATAAAATGTACTTAAACTTTTTGTAAGTTAGGAATTCCTTTTGTCAACAAGTTTTACATACAATTTGTTCAGTATGAGTCAGTTCACTGTAGGTTGTAGAAATTGGATAGGAGTATTGTCCGTATTATGCCTCGGAAGTGTTGTGTCCCAAAATTTAGTGGAAAATCCCAGTTTTGAATCTTTTTTGGACTGCCCAGATCATTTAGGAAATTTTGGGCAAGACCTTAAATATTGGTCCGTACCCACTCTCGGCAGCACCGATTATTTTAATGCCTGTAGTCTGAGTATGGGCGTGCCCAACAATTTTATGGGAAAACAGCTGGCAAAATTCGGGGAGGGTTATATGGGATTTTATATGTACGCCCCTGAGGATTATAGGGAGTATATACAAGGAGAGCTACGGCAACCGTTGCAGAAAGATCTTACCTATACACTTTCCTTTTATATTAATTTGGCAGAGAATTCTGACTATGCCATTCGTGATTTTGATATTTTATTGTCATCCAAGCCATTGGAAATTAAAATAAAAAAAGGGCTATCGAAATGGCAGCTTTCTAAGATTATAGGGAACGATTTTACCTTCATCGAGATTTTGGGCGACCAATTCATCATTGATGAGAGTTCATGGACAAAGGTGTCCACAACCTTTGTTGCCAATGGCTATGAGCAGTTTATAACGGTTGGTAATTTTAAGGACAATGCTGCTACTAGGCGACAGAAATTGGTAAAGGAAAAAAATGTAAAGGGCGCTTATTATTACTTGGATATGGTATATGTTGGTGAAGGAATTCAGTCCTATGCCTTGGACGAAGCCCATATTTTTGAGAACGTATTTTTCAATTTTGATGAGTTTGAACTGGAGGATTATGGTGCGCAGGAGATAAAGCGGGTATTTAATTATTTGCAATCTGATAGTACTTTGCAGATTGTTATCAACGGATATACGGATAGTTTTGGCACTAACAACTACAACATGGAACTTTCTGGTAAACGGGCAACAGCAGTGGCAAATAGGTTGATCCAATTGGGCCTGGCCAGGAAAAGAATTACTTGGAATGGATTAGGGGCCTCCAGGCCCCTTGGAAATAATGGTGATGAAGAGGGTAGGGCGCTAAACAGGAGGGTGGAATTTATTATCTCCAAATCCCTTGAAAAGTGAGCATTTTATAGGGGAGTCGAAATTATTTTAGCAGCTTGTTAAAATTCTTGGCTTTAAATGATTGTGGTTCAAACTTTTGGAACTATATTTGATTTATAATAAGTAATTAATTTAAATTTTAGTAATGAGTAGAGGAACAGTAAAATTTTTCAACGATGCCAAAGGATTTGGGTTCATCACCGAAGAAGGTTCTAACAAAGAACATTTTGTACACATCTCTGGTTTAATCGACGAAGTTCGCGAAGGCGACGAAGTTGAGTTTGAACTAAAAGAAGGAAAAAAAGGATTAAACGCAGTAAACGTTAAAGTTATTTAATAAATACTTTTTAATTTCTTAAGACCCAAAGCCTATCTAACGATAGGCTTTTTTTTGTTCGTGAGACCCGTATTTCAAAAGCCGCAGGCGCATTGGAATAGGATAGTCGAACGAACCCCGCCTTTTGGCGGGGTTTTCGGTTTAATACCCAGAGCTGGGGACGGTTTAATGCCCCGTGTTTCGGTTACATCCCTTATAGGAGTCCAGTATTTGGTTTAGGTTTTTATGCCGTTTCTTAAGTTATAAAGTTGGAAATTATTGCTCCACGATGTGCTAATGCGACTATATCCTTTATACCTTCGCGTGGCTATGTTTTTATTCTTTATATTGGATTTTGGAAACATTGGTTGGCATTATTGGTAGACGTACTAGCACATCCCGATAATAATACGTTTGGTTTCCTTTACTAACTAAATGTAATTGTTCCTATGTTTGAATATTTAGATAAAATAAAATTGCTCATAGACAAAATGTCCACTGATCAAAAAGATCAATTGATCACTGCCTCAAAAATAGTTGCGGATGTTATTAAGAACGATGGTATAATCCACACCTTAGGTACTGGCCATTCCCAAATGATTGGGATGGAGATGTTTGGTAGGGCTTCCAACCTGGCCAATGTCAATGCCATAATGGATGATATGGTACTTATGGCCAGCGGGGCAAGGAGATCGGCAGCCATGGAGCAAATAAGTGGTCTTGCCGAAATACTTTGGAACAAATATCAATTTAATAAGGGGGATGTATTGATCGTGGTATCAAATTCCGGAAGAAATGCCTTGCCTTTGGAGATGGCCATGAAGGCCAGGAAGGAGGGTTTAAGGACTATAGCGATCACTTCTTTGGAACAATCAGGAAAGTATGCCTCCAGACATGAAAGTGGAAAGAAACTGTATCAGATCGCGGATTTGGTAATTGATAATTGTGTTCCAGCAGGGGATGGGGTTATCTCCCTTAAGGACACACTGATCGGTCCAGCTTCATCGGTGTTAGGAATGATCATTGTCAACATAATTTCCACAGAAGCCATAAAAATTAATTTGGAAAGAGGCGTTAGGCCTTCTGTTTTTCAAAGTCAGAACATAGATGAGGCGGACAATGAAGAACTATATCTTAAATATGAATCTAGGGTAAAACATCTTTAATAAAACAGCTAGTAAATTAAAAAAAGTCAATTAGCGCCACAACCCCATTATAGGAGATGACGATTGAAAACAAAAGGGCGGCATATAGGCCCAAATTAAGCCATAAACTTCCTTTGTATTGGCCCATGAGTTTTTTGTTATTGATCAATAAAATAATTCCTAGAATTACTAGAGGTAAGACGAATACATTAAAAACCTGGGACATAATCTGCATCTGAATAGGATTGGCACCAAATACAGGTACTATTAGTGCAAACAAGCAAGCAATGGCCGTAATTATCTTAAACTGCTTGGAGCTGGTGTCCAATTCACCTGATTGGTAATCGGCCAAGAGAATGGGGGCTATGAGTAAACAGGGGAATATAGAAGATAGCCCTGCACTTAAAGTTCCAAAAAAGAAAAGTGTCAATGCGAATTTCCCTGCGACCGGTTCTAGGGTATTGACCATGTCCAAAACTTTGGTAACGGGTTGACCTTGGTGGAACAAGGCTCCACTGGCTACCGCCATAACAGATGCACTAATAACAAAGACCAAACCTGCGGCTATAATAGCATCTTTTTTTTGTTGATTGAGATTGCTGATATTCCAACCTTTGCCCTTAACGAAAAGGGGACGGGATAGAAAGGTGGCAGCAGCCATTGTGGTACCCACAAATGCAGCCACCATCATTTTACCTCCCTCCACCTGGGGTATGGATGGTATTAATCCTTTGGCCACCTCAATGGGTAGGGGGTAGACCATAAAAAGGGATATTATAAACGAAAGCCCCATGATGGTCACGAAAATGACAAGAATCTTTTCGAAGAAGGCATACTTGCCTACCATAAGAAAACCGTACATAATTATAATGACCACTATGGCAATTGTCAAAACTGCTTCATATTGATAGCCGCCCAAACTAGGAAAATAGATTAGGAAAATCTCGAAGATAATGCTCGCAGAAATTCCTAAAATACCCATTAATGAATTCCATTGTCCAAATGAAATTCCTATAATAATCATTATAGCAATGAGCTTGCCCCATTTCAGGTGTTTCTTAAAAGCAAACAAGGCTGTTTCACCGGTAACCAGTGCAAAATTGCCATAAGCAAACATCAAGATTCCTGAGAACACACAGCTTAATAGCAAAACCCATAACAGTTGCATACCGTAAGTGCTTCCTGCAACGATCATAGAGGTTACACTCCCCGTACCAATCGTATAACCAATGGCAAATATTCCAGGACCAAAGGCCAAAACTAGGGCCAATATCTTTTTTAAAAACGATTTTTTAGCGGTCGGGGCTTCCATACTTTTAGTTTCTAAGTTTTATGATGGATCCCAAAGTATCGCGAACCATACTCTCCAACCCTATAAAATCCTTGTTGATCAATATTTCTTTGCTTATAAGTTGGGAACCCAGTCCTACACAGGTTACGCCGGCATCAAACCAGCCCTTTAAGTTGGAAGTTTCAGTAGTTACTCCTCCAGTGGGCATAATACTTGTCCAAGGTTGTGGACCTTTAATGGCCTTTACAAAAGAGGGGCCATAGGTAGACCCTGGAAATAGTTTTACGATTTCGCAACCCATTTCCTCGGCCCTATTAATTTCGGTCAATGAACCGCAGCCTGGTGACCAGAGCACTTTTCTTCGGTTGCAGACAATGGCAATATCCTCTCTTAGGGAAGGGGTTACAATAAAATTGGCACCCATCTGCATATATAGCGATGCCGCGGCAGCATCTGTTATGGAACCAACTCCCATAATCATGCCCGGCAGTTCTTTAATGGCAAATTTGTTCATTTCGGAAAAGACTTCGTACGCGAAGTCGCCACGCGCTGTAAATTCCATTAATCTGGCACCACCGTCGTAACAGGCCTGCAATACTTTCTTACCTAGTTCTATATCCGGATCATAGAATAAGGGAACCATACCCGATTCCTTCATTGCCGTTGCTACTTCCAATCTTGAATATTGTGCCATTCGCTTTTATACTTTGTTTAATATTTTGTTGAAATCATAATCCGAGGGATTATCCAAATAAACCTTTGCACGCACATAATCCTTTTCCTCCAAATAGTGTAGATTCTGGAAACAAAGTCGGATAAATTCGGAATCGATATCAACCAATCGCGGTGCTATTTTTCCATCCTTATCCTGAAGGTCCGTCAAAAAAAGTGGGGATACTTCTCCTCTCGAATTGGCAGTAACAATGCATCCGCTAAGGCCTTCATCGAATAATTTCTTGACTCCCAGGCCCAATAGGGTACATAATGTTAGGTCAAATCCAATTGGTCTACAACATCGGAGTTCATAGCCCAGTTCAACAGGCCTACTTTTTATCTGTATATCCAGTTCTTTCAATCTCCGCTGAACCAACATGTTAAAAATGTGGGATTTACTAACATTGCCCAATTCGGGATGTCCGTGATCGTCGTATGTGAAATTTATACCACAATCTTTAATTTCTGAATCTGGCATTATATGGAATATGCCTTCACTGACAAGGGCAACGCCATAATTTACATTTTCTATTTTTCTTTTGACCATCGAGGAGATAATCAATCGGACTACCTTATCGAAGGTAATGTTGGTCTTGTTGAACATTTCAGGAATGACCATCATTGGAAAATGACAGCTAGCTGCAATTCCAAGAGCCAAATGCCCTGCAGACCTTCCCATGGTGGACATAACGAACCAGTTTTCGCTGGTACGTGCATCTTCATAGGTAGTGGTGCCAATTCTTACGCCCTCATCTTTTGCGGAATGAAAACCAAAGGTGGGATTCCGATCTGGTAACGGAAGATCGTTGTCTATGGTCTTGGGAACATGAATGTTGGATATGACAATGTTTTCTTTCTTCAAATAACCTGTAATTCTATTGGCAGTAGAGGCCGTGTCATCACCACCAATACTCACCAATAGTTTTACATTGTTTTCAGAAAAAAGGGTAGTATTCAATTTTTCATTGCCGGGTTTGAACCGGCTCATGATCAAGGTGGAACCACCTCTGCTAAAAATTCGATCGGCATGGGGGAAATCGAATTCCTTTATTTTGGGATGTTCTGAAAAGATTCCTTTAAAGCCTTCATGTAATCCAAGTACTCTATAGCCGTCCTTTAAAAAAATCTTCGCCACAGTGCCTATTACAGCATTGATGCCTGGCGCAGGACCACCTCCGCAAATAATTAATATGGATTTTTTTTTGGCCATTTTTATCTTTTTAAAAAATCACTTGAACCGCAGAGACATTACCACTCCCCAATTTATTAAAATTGAAACTACCCTTTTTAATGTGTTTAACATTAGGTAGAAGCTAAATGCTAGCCCGCTATTATTATCAACATTATTACCAGCTGATTTTTCTCTCCTTAAATTCCCAAACCTTGTCCTCCACCAATTTGGATGGTTTCGGCGGTAAGGAAAGCAGCATCTTTGCCAGCCAAAAACGAAATTACGGAGGCTACTTCTTCGGGTTGCCCCAATCTTCCCAACAATATATTGTTTTTCCAAGAAGCAAAAACTTCAGGCTTGGTAGATTTAATTTCAGTATGGAAAGGCGTGTCAATGGTACCTGGAGATACTGCATTTACTCTAATCCCATATTCAGCAAGGTCTTTTGCCAATGCCCTTGTTATAGCATGAACGCCCGCTTTTGATGTACCATAAATACCAGCTCCTGGTCCTCCAGCATTCCAGCCAGCAATGGATGTATAGTTTATTATAGTAGGTAGATCTCCTTTTTTAAGAAAGGGTATGGCAGCTCTTGAAGCAAAAAACACTGAATCAAGGTTTAATGCCATTACAAATCTGTAAAAATCAGTTGTCATTTCTTCAAACCTGGACCTTCCTCCCAGTCCACCTGCATTATTTACAAGAACATCAATTTTTCCATACTTTTTACCAATTTTGGAGATGTTTGCAGTTACTTCTTCTTCTTTTGTAACGTCAAATCCATAATATTCAGCAGTGATGCCCTCCGCGGTAAGCTCTTTTATTCTTTGAACTCCTGCTTCATCATCGATACCGTTTAAAACCACGGTATATCCGTCTTTACCCAATCTCTTTGCTACTTCGAAACCAATTCCACCAGTGGCTCCGGTGATTACTGCTACTTTTCCGTTTGAATTACTCATATCTCTAATTGTTATTTTATTTTTTTAAATTATTCTACTGACTTTATATTTTTTGCGAAATAATAGATAGATCCTATTCCTAGGGGAACAAAAATGGCAATGGTTATGAAAATAGGTGTGTACGACACTTTTGCAATTACGGGAACCAAAAAGTTCATGATAATTACAGAAAATACTCCTACCATCCCACCTAGACCTGCCAGTGAACCTACAGATTTACCACTGAAAAAGTCGCTTGGCAATGTTTGGATATTTCCAATTGCAAATTGAAATCCAAATAAAACTATGAATACAATCGCAACAAATTTCTCCGGTGTGTCAGCAAACTGAATAGTCGCAATAAGACCTAACACCATTATGATTCCGCCAATGAAAATTGTGGTTTTCCTACCTTTATTTATTGAATTGGTTTTTGAAATAATAACTCCAGAAACATAGCCGCCCGCAATACTTCCTATGGCTGCGCCTACGTAGGGAACCCAGGCAAACATGCCCACCTCTTTTACATTAAAGCCATACACATCAAATAAATATATGGGCATCCAGCCTACAAATAGCCACCAGATAGGCTCTAAGAAGAATCTACTTGCAACAATGGCCCAGGACTCCTTATGGGAAAGAATTTCTTTAAGGCTAAGTCCTTTTTGGTCCTCAGTGGCATTTTGATCGGCGATACTTTGTCCTTCAGAAATAAATTTTTGCTCTTCTTCTGTTATCCAAGGATGCTTTTTAGGTCCTGCCTTATTAATTAAAAGCCAAGGAATAATCCACAAAAGCCCTAAGGCCCCCACCACGATAAAAGTAACTTCCCACCCATAAGCAACAAAAAGGAGGGCTATTAATGGTGGCGCTATAACCGACCCAATGGAAGCACCGGCGTTGAACAAGCCTTGGGCTATGGCACGTTCTTTTATTGGAAACCATTCCGCATTACTTTTTACGGCACCTGGCCAGTTACCAGCTTCTGATAAACCTAAAGTCGTTCTGAAAAAGGCCAATGACAAAAAACCTCTAACTGTTGAGTGCAATATGGTTGATAAACTCCAAATGCCTATGCTTATTACGTATCCAATTCTAGTGCCAACTTTGTCGAATAATTTACCCGAGAATAATTGTCCCAAGGCATAAGCTACCATAAAAATGTTTAAAATATAGCTGTAGTGATCTTTGGTCAAACCCAATGAATGCGAAATAGAGCCTTCTACATTTTCATTACCCCACATAATGGATAGAGCACTTCTGTCTATATAATTAATAACAGTTGCTAAAAAGATAAGACCGATAATGAACCAACGTAATCCTTTAATTTTCATAGTATTTTGCTTTGGTATGTTATTGTTGTTGCTATGTTGTGAAATGGCAATAGAAAGTAAGCAGGCGAAATGCCTGTGCTTATCAAATACTTGAATTATATCTAAAATTTCGGGGGAGTATTTAATGGGGTCTTTTAAATACGACGTAAATTTAAAATAGTATTCTAAGTATTATTTCCCTTCAGTTATGTGTCGAAAGTGATAAAACTGTGCAATTTTATCCCCTGCTTATTTTTTATCAATCTTTAATGTTGTAACAATATTCGTATAACATTTTAAAATGTATTTTCATTTTTTCCTTGGCCAATTGGGGGTCCTGTTTCTTTATAGCCTCATAAATATCCCTATGTTCTTGTATGCCAATAAAAGCGATATTCTTGTCGCAAACATGATATTTGGTAAAGTTGGTTAGAATCTCCGGGGTGATGATCAACATAAATGTGTTGATGGTACTATTGCCACTAGCTTTTGCTATGGCTAGGTGGAACAACAAATCCTCCTGTACGGCATCTTCCCCTTTCATAACCTTTCCGGTATAGGCCTCCAAAGCCTCCTCCATTTGTTTCAAATCTTCCTCCGATCTTCTCATCGCTGCCAACCTTGAGGTTTTAAGTTCCAAAAGTATCCTTGTCTCAACCAAAGATTTGAAATCTGGATTTTCCAATCTCAGAATGTCGGTAATCATACCGTTCATTGCAACAGGACCAATATCGGCAACAAACGTTCCGCTCTGTGGCTTTGATATTAATAGTCCGTAAAATTCCAATGTTTGAATGGCTTCCCTTACATTTCCTCTACTCACTTCAAATTTTTCCGAAAGCTTTCTTTCTGAAGGTAATTTGTCTCCAGGCTCCAAGTTCTTATAATTAATATAATCCCTGATTTTGGAAATAATCTCATTCTGTATTTCGTCGTTTTCGGTTTTAGGAAGAATTTCTATTTTCATGCTAATTTTGTATGGCTTAAATTGGTTAACCAAATTGGTTGGTCAAATCTACATAAAATCAATAACTGAATGAAATTTTAATAGTTTACGATTCCAAAATATAAGTATTCTTATTTAAGTTTTAAGAAATTTACCGGCCAGACCTTTAGCCGGTAAATTCCAATTAAAAAAACTAACTATAACTAACTACTTGTATTTATAATCTTACTGATTTTTAGTAACCATCATTTTGAGTAATAACTCCATCGCTTGCAAGAATTTCTGAGTTTGGTATTGGAAACACATTATAATTACTGCTAATCGTTTCTCCCATCTCCACATCAACGGTACCCGTTCTCACCAAATCGAACCATCTATGCCCTTCAAGCGCCAATTCCACTCTTCTTTCGTCAGCAATTGCCTGTCTAACATCGGCCTGTGAACTTACTGTTCCAGTTAAGCTATTTAAACCTGCTCTCGTTCTTATGGGATCCAATAATGGAAGTACTGTTGTTGCAGGAGCGCTATTTTCATTCAGTGCCTCTGCGTATAATAGAATTACATCGGATAACCTAAGTTCTATATAGTCCTGATCCAAAGCTCCAGTATATTTCTTACTGCCATTCATATTATCCGTATCAATAGTAAGCGCCTTTCTTAAATCCGTACCTCCACCAGCAGCACCACTGGCGTCAAAAGCTGCAATTAAGCGTGGATCTAGAGGCGTAAGGGCTTTTGTGTCAGCCCCGGTAAACCAACCTACAAACGTGGTGGCTGATCCATATGCGTTTGGAACTGAAGTTGATAATTGGGTTGCAAAAAGGATTTCTGAATTACCGTCTACTACAACCTTGGCAAAGTCACTTTCCAAACTTATCCCTGCGGCGGCGGCACCGCTTACAACAGCTCCAAGCGTTGTTGCAGCTTCAGGAAAATTACCTCTGTACATATATACTTTTCCGAGAAAACCCTGAGCCGCAATTTTGGACGCGCGTCCACTTGCCAATCCAGAATTGTTTAAACCAGCTATAGCGGCCTGAAAGTCTGGGATAATCACATTGTTGTACACGTCGGCAGCCGGTTGTCTTGTTAAAATAGACAAATCCGATGGGCTTGGTGAGGGAGATAAATTCACGGTGACATCACCAAAAACCATCACCAATTTAAAGTAGGATAAAGCTCTTAAAAATCTGGCCTCCGCTATCTCAGTGGGCTTCGTTGAATTATCAATGACATTATTGGCACTCAAGATTGCCTTGTACAAATTGCTATAGAATGGGCGAAAGAATTGCTCTACCAAATCCAAACCTCCCAAATCTGCATTGTAGGTGTCAAATGAAGTATATGGGCTTTCCAGCATCAACATATTGTCGGCCCTAAAGTCACCCATCACTCCAAGTGGTGTGGAACCACCGGTCTGATAGTAATACGCTGCATTCAATACGGGTCCAAATTCCTCCAAGCCACTGGATTCAAGTAATAAAGGTGGCGTTTGATCCAAATCGTTATCACATGCTGTTATCAACAACACGGACACTAATACTAGATATATAGTTTTCATTTTTTTCATTTTTTCTTAATTAAAAATTAACATTTACACCCAAAGTAAAACTTCTTACAAGAGGGCTCGCACCTTCTTGGTATCCGTAAGTGGTTGGACCAGCATAACCTGTATTTTCGATCTCTACACCTTCAGGGTTAAAGGAGGTATAATTATCTGCCATTAAATACAATAAATTGGTAGCTGCAACATATACCCTCATAGAACCTATACCAATTTTATCCGTTAATTCAGAATTAAGGGTATACCCTAAAGTTATGTTTCTTAAGGCGGTAAAGGAAGCATCTTGAATTCCCGAACCATGTGCATTTCTGGTCTCCTGATAAAACTTGCCACTGGCGTCGGCAATACCGTCATTATTGGCATCAAAACTGGACTTTAATCTACCGCCAAATTGTGATTTCCAGTAAATGGGGTCTATATTGTAAAGTTCTGCGCCTTGAGATCCCTGGAATTGGAATGAAAAATCAAAATTCTTTATGCTCATGGAACTTGAAAGTCCCCAATAGAAATCCGGTGTTGCGGATCCCAACTTTACATAATCACCTTCATAGGTAATTTCACCGTCACCGTTTTGGTCAACAACATAATATTCTCCGCTGCCAAATCCAACGCCTCTGGAGGGATCTGACATATGTATTGTTTCAACCTCACCAGTGACTTCATACCCCCACATTTCACCAATTTCTCCTCCTACATAGTTTCTAAACTCAGGACCTCTACCACTTGGTCCACCATAAATTTGCCTGGGCAGTTCGGTCAATTCACCTAGATTGGTAATTTCTGATTCAGCAGTTGATAAATTGGCGTTGATATTCCAAGAGAAGTCTTGATCGGTAATTATTTTAGCATTAAGTTCAAACTCCAAACCGGAACTGGTCACATCACCACGATTAAGTTTTATAGCAGGTGTTCCAAGAACTTCAGATACACTTTGATTGATCAACATATCTTGGACATCAGACGTATAATAATCTACACTTAATCTGAAACGGTTATTTATAAACCCTGTATCAACACCATAGTTTGTCTCTTTATTGGTTTGCCAAGTTAAATCGGGGTTTGCTATATCCTCAGGAATTAGAAATCCTGTCCCGAAAGCGGTAGGTGAGGTACCCAAAATGCTTAATGAGTTGTATGATCCCAAGAAAGAAGCAGTTCCTAAAGACCCAGTACTAAACCTAAGTTTAAATAGGCTAAAAGCATCAGCATCTCCGAAAAAAGATTCATTATGAATATTCCAGCCTAAGGATAGTGCTGGGAATACTGCGTATTTTTCATTGGCTCCAAATCGTGAATCACCATCCCTTCTAATGGATGCCGATAGTAGATAACGGTCATCAAACGCATAGGTAATTCTTCCAAAAAAACCATTTCTTGACTGGGTGTCATCTATCTCGTTGGTAATCACATCTGCGGGGTCAAAAAAATCATAATTTAAAGGCAGACCAAATGGCACGTTGGATCCATTGTTTACTATACCCTTATAATAGGTATTTACAAATTCCATTCCAGCCACCACAGATATGTCGTGTTTATCGGCAAATACTTTTGCATAATTTAAAGTAGTTGTACTTAAAACGGTAGATTTTTTTATATTGGATATATCCAACTCTGTTTGATTGGAACGTTGTTGGCCATCCGACAATATTCCATGATACACGTAAGTCTGGGTATCTTCAAGATCTGCTCCAAAAACGGTTTTTATATTTAAACCCTCAATGATTTCATATTGCAAATAAGAACTTACGTTCCCAAAATATGTCTTTTTCCACCTTTTTGAATTATCAAACTTCGCGGCTACACCTGCATCTCCCGTTCCTCCAATACCGTTTTGATTTCGACCATATTGCCAATCGTGAACTACATCACCTGGTTGCAAATCATAGATACTTGTAGGATCCAGACCAATACCTCTATAATCTTGGTCAAATGATCTACCTATGTTATTTCCAGTAAATCCAGTATCGAATAATGCTTGTCTGTTACGGTCCAATTGTTGAACGAAATCAATCGAGGCTTGCGTATGGTATATAGGACTAATGCTATATGATCTTAAAAGATCTCTCATTTCCCAAGGAACAATATCCTGCTTGCCATAATAACCATTCATACTCAGTCCGGCCTTTAATTTGGAACCCAAGTTGGCATCAAGGTTCATGCGCCCGTTATATCTTTCATAACCTTGCCCTTTTACTATACCTTCAGTGTTCAAATAACCAAGGGAGGCAAAAGCTTTTAAATTTTCAGACCCTCCGCTCACGCTGAAATCATGGCTAGTTGAACTACCATTTTTGAAAAGCCAATCCTCTATACTTACTACATCAGGCGCATTGGCGTATGCATTTAGTCTGTAAGCCAATAAACCTGGGTCGGTTTCGGAAAGATCATAGGCATCTGTTTGTAACTCACTGGCCCATTCCGGTGCAGTCTTAAGCATTTCAATGTCCTTCACATACTTGCTTGAGGTGCTTGTATATGAATTGTAACTGAAATTAACTTTTCCTGATTTTCCTTTTTTGGTGGTTACCAAAATAACTCCATTTGCACCCAAAGAACCATAAATAGCAGCTGAGGCAGCATCTTTTAATACTTCTAAACTTTCTATATCGTTTGGGTTAACGGTTGCCAAATTGCCTGAAATCGGATAACCATCAACAACGATGAGGGGCCCTGAGTCACCTGAAACAGATGAAGCTGCCCTAATTTGGATTTTTGGATCCGCACCAGGTTCTCCACTTTGATTTTGAATTCTTACTCCAGACAACTTACCTGCCAAGGCATCATCCACACGGGCCACTTGAACAGCAGCCACTTCATCTCCTCCTACTTTTGCAACCGCTCCGGTAAGATGTGATTTTTTTATTGTACCATATCCAACTACAACAACCTCATCAAGTTGGCTTGCATCTTCTTGCATGGTGATGTTTAATTGTTCTTGATTTGTAATTGGAATCGATTGGGTTACAAAGCCTAAAGACGAAAACTGTAGTACGTCTCCGTTTTTTACCTCAATTTGGTAATTTCCATCAAAATCTGTTGCCGTTCCTGTAGTAGTATTGGCAATAATTACGTTCACTCCAGGCACAGGTACGCTAGCAGCGTCCGTGACCGTTCCGGAAAGCATAAAGCCATCTTGGGCGAACAGTGCAACATTAATGAGCAATACTGCTCCTAAAATGAGTTTCTTTTTTAAATTCATTGGTGTTTGTATTGAGTTAGAATTGTCAATTTTCGATTTCGATTTTGATTATCAAAATCAGTTTTTAAATGTGTTTGTGCATTCACATTTTTTCCACTATTTACCAAATCACGCAATCTGTATACAAGTCAATGTATTTTTTTATATTTGCAGTAAGCGTGTTATAATAAATTATTACATGTCTAGGTTATTACTTCCCTTCAGAATGAAGTAAACTTTTTTAAAAGGATGGGTGTGCACCCGTCCTTTTTTTTGTCAAATCTTTTGGTCTATTTTCAAGTATTTTTCTTTTAACATGGCTGGTGCTGTTTTTGTTTTTTTGGTAAACCAAAGTGGTCAACCAGTTTGGTTTACCAAATATATGTTATTTATTCGTTAAAAAAAAGAACAAATTAAAATTTAACATTTGTAAGGGTTAGAGGCTGAAAATGAAATGGTTAAATCTTTCTTTTTTGGCCTAGGACAATTTTCGGCTATGAAAAGACAAGCCCCCGTTAATATCGCTTCCTATGTGAGGCTATCCATTTCGTATTTTATGTCTTCCAGGAAAGGTGGGTTTTTTTATTATGACTGCTTATCTCCAAAATAAGATACTTCTCCACCGCTTAAGAAATCTTCTCTTACAGGACTAAATGTGTCAATTAGCATCCCTTCTTCCAAGCAAACTGCACTGTGCAATAGATTTGGTTCAATATAAACTCCATCTCCTGCTTCTACAATTTTCTTTTCTCCATTAATTTCAAATTCAAATTTACCTGAAACACAATAGGTAGCTTGTGTGTGAAAATGTTGATGAGGGGAACCCAATGCTCCTTTCTCAAATTTCACTTTTACCATCATGATTTGGTTATCGTAACCTAAAAACTTTCTTGATACTCCTCCTCCAAGTTCTTCCCATTTCATTTCTTTTGAGATGATGTACTTTTCACTAAATCGTTTCATATGTGTATATTTATTGTTTAATAAAGGTCATATGTTGCTTCCATATAATCATTCCCTTGAGTATCAAGTTTTCGTTATGGAAGGTTCATAATTTTAATTTGTTTTATTTAAAATAATAAGGACCTGACCATTGATAATCACGATCGCCTATTTTTAATTTATGTGTACTTGTCTTACTTGAATCTATATTGCTAATTATCATCAGGCATTCACCTCCATTGACATCTTTTACAGCTACCGCTGTATATTCCGCATCATCATGAACGACTTTCAAGTTTAAAATACTGCTATTGGAATTAACCGCAAACTCCGATACGGTGCTGTAGCTTCCATGCGGTTCAATGACAGAGGCAAAAACCGTATTCCCTGTATTTTTCCGGCGTATCATCAATGCAGCTTCCCTTCTCAGGTTGAATTCGGGATCATTGGCCCCAATACGGGTAAATAGCAATTCATCCGATTTCTTCGTTGCTGAGGTATAGGTGTAAAAACGGCCATTGTCCAACCAGGAGAATTGGGTGTTGTCTCGGGTTGGGCTTCCCTTACCCTCCAGGTACAAATGTTGGTACCCATTTTCCTTACCCAAGGTGTCTAGCGTAAGTGGGGATTCATAATCAAAATTTACCTGAAGGACTTGTCCTATGAAATACAGGGGCAAATCGTACTGGTTAGGGTTACTTGAATTCACTTTTAGAATATCCAGTACAAATGGCTTTTCAAAGTTTTCGTCTTTGATTATCGCCATGGTTCTATGCATTTCGGTTCCTGGATAGGCGTTTTTTTCCTTGGCACTGACTACCTGTACCTCGATATTGGAAGCATCATAAAAATATAGCTCGGAATGATACTTGCTTCCTATTTCGTATTCACCATTGAAATGGGAGGTTTCGTTTTGGACAATGGTGTTATGCGCAATAGTTTGTTTTGCCCAAGTTGTGTTTTCCTTTAGATAATTGCCCCCTCCTTTTTGCTCTATGTTTACGAATCGTGCCAGGCCATAATCCTGGATGACTTCATCGCCTTTTTCAAAAAGGGAAAATGAGAGTTTATCATAATGACCGTGGCTTAATCCCTGGGCTGCATATTTAAAAACCAGGGTCAAATCCTCAGTGCCATAGCGCAAAATGCCAACACCGCCTTGTTTACCATCGGCCCCATCGGAAAGGTTGATGGATTTTTTTATGAAAGGTTGTGCTTTGCCATCACGAACTCCCAAGGCTACGGCAAGTCCGGAATCGTCCAAAAGCACACTCCCCTGTTTTTCGGCAATACTCAATAGTTGTGGATTATTACCTCCAAAATAATAGGCAATATCAACGGCAGTCACCAATTCCCTGGAGTAATAGGACATTCCCTTTTGGGCGTCGTTTAAGCTAAAGAATTCTCCATCGGGATCTGATAAATTCAATAGGGTGTTTACCGATTTTAAAAGTACGCTGTCCTTGTGTTCAAAAATTTTATATTCCGGTTTTACATTGTGCAGTCCCTCGGCAAAAATTAAAAAGGGATACATGGCATACCTTTGGTAGTAAGGCCCTTCGGTAAAATAACCATCCGGTGAAAAAGGCTCATCAATATTGGATAAAAATCCAGGTTTTTGTCCCGGTAGTTTAATAAAACCACCATCATTGTCCTTGGCGTCAATTTCAAGGCCGTCATTTTTTATTCCGTACAAGGCCCTTTGGATAAGTTCCTCGTCGTTCATGACCAATCCGATCATGCCAACGGCAGCATTTCCCCAAGTACTGTGATTGTGTACCCTATTGAAGAATTGTGGATTCTTTATCGAAATGAAATCAGCAAAGGGACGGAAAAGATTTTTCTCCAATTTCTTACGTTCCTTTGGGGGAAGCCAGTCATAGATGCAATCATAGGCCTGACTTACGTAAACCAGCCAATTGCTATCGTTTAGACATTGCCAAAACAATTTACCCCTGGCATAGCTCCTCTGCTGTGGATGAATGGGCAAATCCTTGTACATGGCCTCATATTGGAACAACATATCGCGGACGTAAATGGCATATTTTTCATCATCCAAAATCTGAAACAACACCCCTGCTTTTTGAAGGATCAAAAAATTCCGCTTATGGCGTTCATGGGTATATCCACCGGAATAATCCTTGGGAATGGGAGTGTGGATACCCAGAGCGATTTCTGCGTCCACTTCTGCTTTTGTAGCTGATACTGTAGCGTCAAATAAGGGAACCTTGCCCAATTCAGCTTTTATTTTTTCAACTCCGGCCTTGGTCAGAATCAGATTGGGGTGTTCTTGAGCCAACAATGCATTTGCCAAAATGCCAATGGTCAACATAATTAACATTATGCATAGTCCCTTTAATTTTGTTTTGATATTTTGCATTTTTTTATTTCTGAATTATGCCTATATCCCGGCCATCTGTTCCTTTCCCCTTTAAAGGGGAGTCTGAGCTTAATGAATACGAAGTATCATTGGTAAATTTTGGATTTAGGTTCCATTGATTTTCAACTAAGTATTTTTCATCGCCAGTAACCACTAGTTTTTCCGAATTATTTAAGGCGTTATTGCGGATTTTTACAATAGGTTCTCCGACGACTAGGTGCATATTAATGGCCTTGCTGTCCTTAAAGATATTGTTTTTGATATCTGTTTCTTGTACGCCATATAAGGATATGGCTGCGTTGTATTTGTTTTTCTGCCCAAAACCAACCTTATCAAATACGTTATGCTCTATTTCTAAAAATGGCCCAAAGGTGCTTTCGTCCTTTCCCCCTCTATATAATCGTAATGCTGCGCCTTGTAGTTCGGAAATGGTATTGTTTTTCATTAAGAAATATTCAACATTATAAGCTCCGATATCGTCAGTTTCCGTATCCAGTGCCGCAATGCTTCCTGTGATATTTTTGAAGTTTGAATTTTGGATACTTATAGTATCGGCAAATGTGCCTTTGGCAACTCTTAGCACATCAAAGGAATGGTTTACTATTAAATCCTTAAACTCGCATTTATCAATAAATAATTTATAATTTTCGGTCATTGAATTTTTACTGGTACTTATAACCGAATTACCCGCGTAATCGGGGGATTTTTCTCCGTTAAATACTATGCTTTCCAAAGACAGGCTTCCGCCATTTTGAATTTCGAAAGCCATCATTCTTTCAAAAAAAATGGTTGCCTTTTCTTTCCCTGCCGTCTTAACGGTAAGGGGATGGGTTATTTGTACGGCTTTGGTCAATAGGTATGTTCCGCCTTCTTCCAATTCTATGATATCTCCGGCTTCGGAATTTTTGATAATTTCATATAAAGTGTTAATACCAGCTTCCACCTTAAGAGTTTTACCGGTATTTAAGGCCACACTTTTATCGGCTTTGGAATACCAAGTAGTACCAGTATTATCCTTTGTTGCAATATTTGGACTTATGGTAACCTTAGTTTTTATTATATCTGAGGTAGGGATTAAAAATCCTTGTTCATTTTTCACTAATTCAATGTCCGCATTTTCGAAACCATTTGAAATACTGGTAGTTAAGTTTTTACCTAGGATATTTGCTTTAAAGGTAATACCGCTAATATCATCATATGCCGTGAAAAGATCTTGCTTGCTTTGATGATAAATAATGTTTTCTGAAAACTCAGAAGTTCTGGGTGATTGACTTCTTTCTGCATCACTTCCGGCACAGAAAAGGATATTGTCGCAATTAATAAAGGTGTTGTTGTTTACTTTGGAATCTATTACGGGAACGTAGCGATTTGGTGGGGAATTTGGTACGCCATTCATCATGACAAATGCTCCCCTAAAACGATAACCTGTTAAACCAATGTGGTAATTATTAATAACCGTTTGCTTCTCGTTAATGACACGTACACCTCCAGTACTGGGTTTCCCATTGCCAATGAACATATTGCCATCAACCATGGTTTCATTTCCATGACGCATGGTTAACGTTCCCGTGCACTCAAAAAAGGTGTTGTATTTAAATGTGTTTAGACAGGATTTGTTTGAAATAATTTCGTGTTCGCCATTACAACGATCAAAATAATTGGATTCCACCAGGGTATTGGAATTTTCCAATGCGTTATGACTAGTACCTATTCTTAGCGTTTCTCCTCCATTATTACCATAGGTTGGACGGGGACCAAAATAGTTGTGATCTATTATATGATTGTTCTCCCTACTCTCCTTTGTGTCCAGGCCAACAATCATGGTTACACCTAAATTCTTTTTTCCTGAAATATGGTTGTGATCTATGCGGTTGTTTTTTCCATATATGGTTACCCAATAATCCTGAACTTGACGTTCAGGGTTGTTATAATTATCTATAACACATTCTGTTAGTCGAGAATTATTGGCCATTAGCTCCCGGCTTTTTCTAAATGAAATTACCGCATTGGTTGGAGTATATCCGTTTATAAAAACGAGACCTTTCACTATTAGATAGTTCCCGGCAATTTGGAGATTGGAGGCACCTTCCAAAGTTACTTTTCCTTTTTCCTCAACGGTAAGAGTGATCGGCTTTTCAGCTGTTCCATTTGCTTCAAAAAGTAATTCTGCATTTTCCCAAACGCCATTGGCAAGTACAATACTGTCCCCAGGTTGGGCGGAAGATACCATATCGTTGAATTCTTCCACCGTTCTAACTAGGTAGTCCTTCTTGGGCTCTGAGTTACAGGCAACAAGTAGAAAACTAATTATAATCAGGTAAAAGTTGAATTTTGACATCGTCTTTAAATTGGTTAACCAGATTGGTTTACCAAAAATACGTAAATTTGTGGAACTACCAAAAATTTAACATAATACCGACTTATTTTATCCCTAATTAATAATATATCTTGGGTAAAATTAGCAATTCGGCAAATGTAAATTTTGCTGCAGGTGAATGTGACTTTAGGATACTTAAAAGAATAAATTAGGAATGGGGTTATTCTTTGCACAATCCTTTTGGAACAAGTAAGCTGTGATACCTTCAAATTGAATTGGAAGCATTGATATCGCAGTTTTGAAACATTTAATATACGCTTAGTTTAAGTAGAAGACATTTTGTTTGTGGCACTGCGTTTCAACAAAAAGCCAATACATGAAATGATCAGGGCACAGGCCACAAAAAGCAACCTGCCCCAAAGCGGGTTGGGAATAAGTGCCATTAACAGAATACCTATGCTCATAGTCATTACCATATTGCCCAATTTACGTCTTTGCTGGCGGTCGAAATCTCCTTGTTGATTATCCGAAATAAAAGGCGTTTCCAAATCCTCGAAAAAGCGATCTGTTTGGAGCTTGTGATCGTCCTTTGCTTCGTTGTAGAATAATGAAGTTGCCCAGAAAAAACCAGAAGTAATGAACACATGGCCGGCTACCGTTAGAATTATATTCATGTCAATAATTTCCCGTTCGGTAAGTGATCCAATTCCAAACAAGCCTGCACAAACCTCGGCGGTGAAAACGTTCATGACCAACCAAGAAACAAAAAAACCTACTGCAATGGTGGCCCAGGGTGCCCATTTCGGCGTCTTTTTTACAATAATGCCAATAACTAACGGCACCATCATTGGCACCTGTACCATTGTGGAAACAGACATCATAAGCTCAAAAAGACTTAGCTTTTCAAGTGATGCAAAATAGAGCGCTGCAATTATAACTCCTAACCCACTAATAAAACTAACCAGTTGGCTGAGACGCAACAACTTTTTGTCCTCGGTATGTTTCTTCCTTTTAGCCAGAAAAGGTTGGTAAATACTTCTAATAAAGATTCCAGCGTTTTTATTCAGTGCCGAATCCATGGAAGACATGGAAGCTGCAAAAAGCCCTGCCATTAATAGCCCAACAGTCCCAATAGGCATGGCGTTACGAGCAAACACTAGGTAAACCGCATCTGCCGCCTTGTTGCCTAATTGGGAATAGTCTGCTGCGGCATCCGGGTATAAGGTGGCCGCCGCCCAGGGAGGGATGAACCATATAATACTACCTACTCCCATCAGCGTCATGGCCAATAAGGCCGCCTTACGGGCGTTTATGGAATCTTTTGCATTGAGCCATCGAAATGAATCATGCAGATTCATCATCGTTATGATCTGTTTCGGCAAAAAGAAAATGAAGGTTCCAAACAATATTAAGGGATAGTTCATATTCGGGCCTATGAGAAAGCCGCCTGGGAAATTATTAACCAAATTAACAGGGCCGTCTACCATTACCAATGCCACTACCGCACAGGCAATGGAAACAACTGCCACTACCAAGGTTTGAACAAAGTCAGAAGCCACAACCCCCCATGCACCCGAAAGTACCGATACAAAAAGTACGGTAAGCCCAATAGAGATAATGGTTAAAGACATATCAGCATCGAAAACGGCACTGGTAAAAACACCTAGGGCGTTTAACCAAACACCAGCATTCAGGAAGGAAAACACAATCAATGCCCAAGCAAAAAACGTCTCATTTTGAGTGCCAAATCGCCCTCTTATTGCTTCTGTTGGCGTATCTACCCGCATTTGTCTAAATCGATGTGCAAAGAAGGCATATCCGCAAAAGAAGGCAAAGGTATTTCCAATATACACAGCGACTATTGCAAATCCGTCAGCGAAGGCCTTACCTGCCGCACCAGTGAATGTCACGGCTGAAAATTGTGCCATAAAAGCGGTAGACCCTACCATCCACCACAGCATTCTTCCACCGCCACGAAAATAATCGCTCGTAGATTTACTTGCCATTCGTGAAAACACAACACCAATGGCCAGGATTAATATAAAATAGACTCCAATTACGATATAGTCATAAAACATATTTTCTTTTTTTGGCACTCAAAATGAGTTCCTATTGAAGATGAAGAACATCTGTCCAGTTGTCATTCTTTCTAATAATGTCAATGAGTTGCTGGTACAAACTACCTTCCTTAAAGGTTTGGTAGGGAGCAACTGTTTCTCCTTTGATATCTTTTACAAACTCCCGAACCAGGTAATGCCAATTTCGCTCTGTATCGCCATCAATTTTTGGTTGATTGTCCGCTATCTCTTGAGGTACTGGCAGCTCATCCCAGGTTTTGTTTTCACCATACAAATGCAGCGGGCCCATGCCATAATGGCCTTCAATAAAAATTGCACCCTTGGTGCCATAAAACACAATATGGTTCTCTTGGAATTTGGGGTTCAGTCCGCCATGTTTGAACAGTACTGAAACCGGCTTGTTGGCTAATTCACTTTCCAACTTTGCCAACACGGTATACGACCACTCAACATTACTTTCTCCCCATTTAAGTGAAGGGTCGTTGAGATCTTTGGGGATGAAGTCTCTTCTGGTTTTAAAATTATGCACACCTTCAACTATAGGTGCTTTTCCCAAATCGTCGCGCACTTCTCCCATTATAGAGAGTATTTTTTCGCCGATCACGGAGGTTACGATGGATATCATATGGGTAAAATTGTTGTTAAGGCGACCCCCACCGTCTTCTTTTCGGTGCGACCAGCCGAAGGGAATATCCCGCTCAAGATTAAAATGCGAAATGCATTCCACTTCCACAGGTTCACCAATTGCACCATCTGCGACAAGCTGTTTAGCGTGTTGAATGTGAGGCATATATCTGAAGGAGGAAGCATACGCCGTTTTTACATTTTTCTTCTGTGCAAGTTTGTACAATTCCAATGACGACTCCCCTGTATCTGTAAGGGGCTTATCGCTAAATACATGACACCCAAATTCAATTGCCTGTTTTATAGGTTCATAATGTGCACCACCAGGAGTTGCGATAGAAACAATATCGGGCTGACAATCCTTCAATGCCCGTTGCCAATCAGAGCTGGAGTAAGGAATAGCCATTTTCTTGGCCACCTTGCTTACGACACTTGGTGTTCTACCAACAATACCCACCACCTCACAACCGGCAGCTCGAAACGCAACCGCATGGCCCTGGCCGGCAAATCCAGTTCCCGATATAAGTACTTTTAATTTTTTATCCATTTGATAAGGTTTTAGAAGAGTATTTTAAAATATGTCGACATTTTTTTTCTTCTGTTGGTACATTTTCACCAGTTCCATAGGGTGCCATCTTCCAATCTATTTACTGGAAGGTAAGATCGTTTATAAGGGTATTTCTTTGCTGCTTCCTCGTCGAAATCAACGCCCCACCCTGGTTGGTCATCCATAAATAGCAATCCTTCCTTTAATTCAACTTTGTATTGGAACACTTCGTTCAGTTCTGGGGTGCCGAAACCGATAAATTCTTGAATACCGAAATTAGGTGCCCAAAGATTAAAATGCATATGCGCCATTAAACAGATGGGAGAAAGGTCGGGTGCTCCGTGTGGTGCCATACGCACATGATATAATGCTGCAAAGTCGGCCAGTTTTTTTAGGGGGGTTAATCCACCACCATGAGTTATAGCAGTTCGGACATAATCTATCCATTGGTTTTGTATCATCACTTTGGCATCCCACAGCGTATTGAATTTTTCTCCCGTAGCCAATGGCGTATCGGTATGCTCCCTAATAATCTTATATCCTTCAGCATTTTCCGTAGTCACGGCATCTTCTATAAAAAGGAGCTTATAAGGTTCCAATAGTTTGCACAGTCGTGATGCCTCTATAGGGGTCAATCTACTATGCACATCGTGGCAAAGTGCTATATCGTAGCCAAATTTTTCCCTTGCCTGCTTAAAGAGTTCGGGTATAAAATTCATGTATTTGGTGGTCGACCATTTTTGTTCTGGCGGCAAGGGTCTATTGCCCTGTAATTCATAATAGTTTTTTTTACCTTCCATGGTGCCGTAGGTACCCTTGGCATTCGGAATGGTACACTGCAAGCGCACGGCTTTGTATCCCTCTTTTATCAAGGTGCCAAGGTTCTTAAGTACTTCTTCTATGGTTTCCCCATTCGCATGACCGTAAACCGTAACCCCTTTTCTACTTTTTCCGCCGAGTAGTTGATAGACCGGCATATGGGCAAGCTTTCCCTTTATGTCCCAAAGCGCCATGTCTATAGCCCCAATAGCAGCAATACTCACAGCGCCATTTTGCCAATAGGCTCCTTTGTATAGATACTGCCAAATATCCTCTATTTGATGTGCATCCTTTCCAATGAGACAGGGAACTATATGTTCCTTCAAATAGGCTACTACCGCCATTTCCCTTCCGTTCAGCGTGGCATCTCCCAGCCCATAGGTGCCATCTTCCGTTATAATCTTAACAGTAACGAAATTGCGTCCTGGACAGCAAACAAAAACTCTTATATCCTTTATCTTCATCGATATCTCTCTTGTGATTCAAATTAGAATTTTAGTATTTTTTCTTAAAATCCGCTTTCTTCTGTCATTTTTACGACACCGACAGTTAGTATCAAATTAGCGAATCGGCGCTGTTCACCTGTTTGAATAATTAAAGTGGTGGCAGGTTCTCTGATTTTGTCGTAGAAAGCCCATCGTTCCATCTCGATCCACGATACTTCACCCAGTAATTTTTTATAAGCATCATGTATTTCTGCATTTGCTTCAGCAGGCTTTTCCATGACGATTGCACCCTGAACCGGGCAGACTTCCAGTATGCCTTCAAGTACTGTGAGAGCATCCAATAGTCCTGGACGAAAGTTGAGGTGTACGGTTGTCGAGTTAGGGCCTTTCATAGCACCGACAGGCAAATTTCCATCTGCAATGACAACTTGTGCAAAATGACCTGAACGCGCAAGCGCCTCCATAATTGTTGGGTGTATTACTGGAGTTTTTAGCATAAAATTATCCTTAAAATAGGTGAGTAAAAATCACAAGGAGCTAAATAACACCTAGTGTTTTTTTTATAACAATCAATTATATTTGATCCAACAGGGAACTACATATTGTAAACACCACCATTAATGTCTAGAGTTGCACCGGTAATAAAGCCATCGTATTCGGACGCCAGAAACAAAACTGCTCGTGCTACGTCAGCTGCATTACCAGCACGTTGGATTGGAATGCCTGCTGTTGTTGTAGCTGCTGATTCTTTGGATGTATGGGTGTTGTGAAATGAAGTTCCAAGAATAAGCCCTGGCGCGACCGCGTTAACTCGAGTGCCTTGAGGACCCAATTCTGCGGACAGCGCGCGCGTGAACGTTAAAATAGCACCTTTGCTGGTGGAGTAAGCCAATGACCCGGGGTGACCACCTTTACGCCCAGCTAGTGATGCCAAATTAACAATACTACTGTTGTCATTTTTTGCAAGGTAGGGAGCTGCGGCACGCGTTACAAACATCATGGATGTAAGGTTAATGTCCATTACCTTGTGCCAGAACCCAGCGTCCATTTCACTAAGCATTTTACGTGCAACAAGTGAACCTGCGTTATTGATCAGTATGTCCAGTCCACCAAATTCTTTTGTTGTTTTTTCTACCATTGCATTTGCATCGGCCTCATCTGTTAAGTCACCAGATATCGCAACTGCCTTTTGCCCTTTGCTGGTTGCGTATTCGACTAATTGGTTGGCTGTATCTGCACTGGAAAAATAGTGGATGGCTACATTAGCTCCACTGTTGATAAAATGTCTGGTGATTGACTCTCCAATCCCTTGGGCACCAGCGGTAATGAGAACATTTTTGCCCGTTAATTTATTATTGTTTTTCATTTTTTTCTAAATTAATTGATTTAATCATTTTTAGTGAAATAGCCTTCATTCGACACAGAGTCGTCACTTACAGTTATACTAGCTGTTTTAAACCACACTTCGGCGTAGTTTCCGTCTGAATATTGTTTTTTAATATCACCTTCATGCGTTTCAGCACCAGAACACCAGTTTTTATTTACATCGGGAGACTTTCCATTTGTTTGATTGTAAGCGCCAAGCTTAAAGAAACAACCTTCAGCAGAATATGCATTTTTACGTTCTACTCCATCCTGGCCAATTGGCACAAACAATTTTTGTGTTTGCTCGGGTATGTCAGCAGTAGTTGTGTATTCGGATTCGATTAAGTTTTTTGTGAATGTTTTGGTTTCATGTCCCTTACTGGTAAATGTTAAGTTCATAATACCATCAGTAACTTCTATTTCATAACTAAATTCTTCACCCAAAGCAATACCATCCCTAGGTTCTTCTGGGTAGGTATTTACATCAGTACCAACAACAGAAAAGTCATTACCCCAAACAGCTGTTGAATAATCCCATCTTTTAGAATTGTCATCTCCTGCTGTATTAATTTCATAATGCCAAAAAACAGAACCTTTGGTGTGACCCGGAAATTTCTTGTAAAATATTTTAAGCGGTTCGTTCTCATGTGCATCGGCACTATGAATCTGACCTACCACTACAGCGTGAGTAGCCGCAACTCGGGCATCACCAGTAGCGGATACATTCATTACTTTTAGGGTAGCAGTCAATTTATCATTAGCGGTTTTTGGATACCATTTTTTTACTTGCGCCAATTCAGTTCTTGTATTGTTTGAAGTTCCATGCGTGTCTCCTCCGTTGGGTGCTTTAAAAACGATCCAATCTCCAGTGCCATCATTTGCAGTATAAAAGAAATCTTTGTTCTCAAAATTATTTGCATGACCCACATTTGAACCATCACCCAAAATCAATTTCCAATCATCAAAAAATGGAATTACGTCACTTGCGTAAACGGTTTTTACTACTTCTTTGTTACTTGTGCCGATCTTAGTCGATGCTTTTTGTTCTTTAGTTCCATTTTTACAGCTATTTAGTATTGGGAAAAAACTAAGGACTAAGAACATTGCTACTGATGTGATATTTTTTTTATTCATTTTTATGTTTTGTTTCAATTTTATTTTACATTCAAAGCACAATTTTTTATGTGCTTTGATACTTAAAAAGTATTATAGATTGGGACTGTTCCTTCTCCTACGGTCGCTTCTTTAAACCAAACTTCTGTATAGCTTCCATTTGCATATTGTTTGGCGATATCTCCATCATAGATTTCTGCTCCGGTACTCCAAACTATATTTTCTTCTGGCGATTTTCCATTTGTTTGATTGTAGGCACCTTGTTTGAAATACTGAATTTCACCGGAATAGGCATTTTCACGTTCAACCCCGTCACGACCTATAGCTGCATATAATGTCAATATTTGTTGAGGAATATCTGATTTATTGGAAAAATCCGATTTCAATAAATTCTTGGTGAATGTTTTAGTCCCATGACCTTCGCTCTTAAAAGTGAGATACATGGTGCCTTCATAAACATTTATTTCATAACTAAATTCCTCCCCTAGTTCAATGCCATCTTTTGGCTCCTCTGGGTAGGAAGTTGAATCCGGTCCTACAACAGACATGTCATGACCCCAAACTGCAGTTGAAAAATCCCATCTTTTTGAATTATCGCCTTCGGTATTGATTTCATAGTTCCAAAAGACAGACCCTTTTGTGTGTCCGGGAAATTTCTTGTAAAAGATTTTTATAGGTTCGTTTTCATGCCCCTCATCACTATGAATCTGCCCAACTACTACCGAAAATGAGGCAGCAACTCTTGCATCACCGGAAGTTGAAACATGCATTACTTTCAATGTTCCGTTTAATTTACCTCCTATTTCGGGTGTCCAATGTTTTTTTTGCCCTAATTCTGTCCTTGTATTGCTCGATGTTCTTGAGGTAATACCGGAATTGGGGGTTTTGTAAACTACCCAATTTGTTACACCATCATTCGCGACATAAAAAAAATCTTCTTTCGCATAATTTATCAATGTGTCCCTATGCGTACCGTCTCCCAAAAGAATTTTCCATTCATCCATAAAGGGAATTACATCGCTTGGATAAATTGCGTCTTTTGAATCTTCATTAATTGTGGCTTTTGAATCTTCATTATTGGATTTCTTAGCAGTATTAAGACAACTATTTAGCACTACTATTAGAACTAGTGATAAAAGTGGTCGTACAAATGATTTAACAATTATGGAATCCATTTTATTAGGTTTTTATTATTGTTTACTTCTTTTCAATTTGAAACATTGGTTATAATGTTTGCTAAGTGGTCTATTGATAGGGAGATTGGTTTAATACATTAATTTCATTTCTAAATTCTCTTCAACCCTTATTTCTCCAGAATTGTTGATCTGGTTGTCCGAATGTGAATTGTTTTGCGCTCCCCAAAGTAGCGCCACCAGTTTTACCGGATTGTTTTTAAAGGTGTTTTGGGAAATATCCACATTTACAATGCCGTGGGAATTGATCAGAACTCCACTTTTTTCCTGTACTCCACAATTGGTAAAAGTGCTATTGGTGACCAACATATTGCCACCAACGGTTGATTCGTCATAACCCCCGCGATAGTAATCGATCACATTGCTTTTTACGTTATGGAACCTGCAATTGTCTATTGTTAGATATTCAGTGTTATAATCTCCTTTATCATCGGTTTCTTCAGATAGTTCCAAACCATTTTCACAATTTGATATTGAAGTATTATCAAAGGTGATACGTTCCGCAAAGGCCTCTTTATGGACCTTCAATACATAACTAAATTCACTGATATCACAATCGGCAACCGTCAACCCAAAATGTGTGTACATATTTTCTTTTAAACTGGCGAATGCATATTGGGTGTTATTTCCTTTTATGGTTACATTTTTCAGATTTAAAAATCCTTTAGGTTGGAGTTGGAATAAGGGTGAATTTTTTGCTCCAGAATAATTAAGCACAACTTTTGATTTGTCGGCGGATTGAATGGTCAGCTTTTTATTGATTATCAAGGATTTCGGGATTTCATAATTTCCAGTTTCCAGTGAAATGATATCTCCATTTTCAGCTTCGTTTATTTTTGATTGAAGAATTTCTGCTTTTGAGACAACGAAGGTCTTAGGTTCTTTTACTTTTGCCTCGGCTGAATACCAACTTGGACCATATTTGGTCCTATCCAAAATATTGGGGTCTTTAAAATCCGTATATGTGAAAGCTCCAATAGAATTGTTTTTGGCCCTGGAATTTCCAACTAAATCTTTCGAAATTTTTTCAAATTCAAAACCTTGGTAAGGTTCAATATCTATTTTGGAAGAAGGGATTGGAATATTTTCACCAATTTCTTTAACATCAATATTTACATCCTCCAATCCGTCATAAGCTTTAAAATCCACGCCTTGATTATTGATGGCGTTGCTTTTAAAGGTAACACCATCAGCCTTGTCGTGTTCAACTATCGGTGAAGTATCACCCTTTTCATTATAAATTACGTTGTTTGCCACAATTGTCCTTATGGGTCTTGCCGAACGAATTTCCGAGGGAGGCAGAACGTCTTCCTGACTTAAATTTTGACCTACTCCGAATTGCCAGGGGGAATCGCAATTTATGTAGGTATTGTATGCGACCACTACATCAGTAACCTGATTATATCTGTTTAAAGGGGATTTTGGAATTCCGTTCATCACGGCCAGGGCACTTCTAAAATTATTTCCTTTTATATTGTAAAAGTAATTGTTGGTCACCCAATGCCCCGTATTGATAATTCTGATACCTCCTATGTTTTCATTTTTACCGTCGCCAATAAAGTAATTGCCATCAATGGTGCAATAATTTCCGTGCCTTGTTACCAAAGAACCTTCGCTTTTATAGAAGACATTATTTCTGAACTCATTGAAGTTGGTTTTACTGGAAATAATTTCGACTTCACCGTTGCACTCTTCAAATAAATTATTGGCAACACTTGTATAACTTGGGGACATAGAGGAATAGCTGTTGCCAATTTGAATGGTCTCCGCACTGGCGCCACCTTTTGGGGGTCTGGGTCCAAAATGGTTATTAACGATTTGATGATAATTATTTATGCTCTCATTGCCTTCAAAGTCCACCCTAATAGTTGGTCCACGATTTGTTTTTCCGGCAATGTAACAGTTGCTTAAGGTATTGTGTCTTCCCCAGAATTGAACCCAGAGATCCGTATCATCGCGATGCATTTTATTAAAATCCTCAATAACGCAATTGGTAACGGTGCAGTGATTGGCTATCATATTTTCGTCCACCCTAAATTCCAATACTGCTTCACTTGGCGAATGACCATTTCTAAAGTGCAGGCCATCGACCACTAAGTACTTCCCTCCAAATTTAAGATCGGAAACACCTTCAATAAAAACCTTTCCAGGTGTTTCGGCTTTAATGGTTATTGGCTGGTCTTCCGTTCCCTCACCAATAAATTTGATTTGAAGATCTTTCCATATACCATTGGCCAACACAATGTTGTCACCGGCCTGTACATTTTTTAAGGCTTCTTCCAATTCTTCTGGGGTACTTACTATGCTATTATTCGGATTGATCTTGTCTTCACAGGAGCTTAGAATAATTAAAAAGTACAGTAAGGTTGCTATTCTCCTCATAATTAATATATTTTTCAGAAACAACTTCCAATTAAAAATTGGTTAACCAGATTGGTTTACCAAAAATACGTATATTTGTAAGACTAACAAATTTTTAACACAAAAACTGTCTAAATATCTAATAATCAGCTTTTAAAATGAAAAAGAAGAATATCACAAATCCCGACAGAAGGAATTTTGTTAAACTTACAGGAATGGCGGGAGCTGCCATACCTTTGATGGCATTTGATCAAGCAATGTTCAACTCTATTTCTACATTTAAGAATACATTGGAAGTGCATTTGTTTTCAAAACATCTGCAATTTTTAGATTATAATGGGATGTCGGAAGCTACCGCAGAAATAGGTTTCGATGGATTGGATTTGACGGTAAGGCCAGAGGGGCATGTGTTGCCCGGTCGCGTATCTGAAGATTTGCCCAAGGCGGTCGAAGCCATGAAAAGATTTGGTCTAAATCCTAAGATGATGACCACCAATGTTATTGACGTTGAAAATAAGGAACACAGATCCGTCCTGGAAACAGCCAGTAAGTTTGGGCTTTCCCATTATCGCACAGCTTGGCTAAGCTATCCGGAGAATAGTGAAATCTCTGAAAGTCAGGCAATCTATGGACAACAGTTGAAAAATTTGGAAGTTCTAAATAATCAACTGGGTCTTATTGGCTGTTATCAAAATCATGCAGGCAATCATGTAGGGGCACCCATTTGGGATTTGCCACCTATTCTTAAGGTAACAAAAAACGAAAATATAGGTTGCCAATATGATATAAGACACGCCGTGGTGGAAGGGGGCAGCTGTTGGGAACTTGGGCTGCGGATTATTAGACCTTTTATAAAATCCATAGTAATTAAGGATTTTAAATGGGGAAACGTAAATGGACAATGGAAACCAATTAACACTCCGCTAGGGGAGGGGATGGTAGATTTTGACCGCTACTTTACCTTGCTTAAAAAATATGGCATAAACGTGCCCGTGTCCCTACACCTAGAGTACGAATTAGGTGGTTCAGAACACGGAGCCACCAAGATTACAATAGACAAAAAAGAAGTCTTTGCACAAATGAAAAAAGATTTAACCTTCCTTCAGGAAGCTTGGCAAAGAGCATAATACATAGGATACCTAGAGCATAATATCATGGACAACACCACTAATTCTACAAAGGAAAAATTAAGAAAAGTCAGTACAGCCACTATTGCTACCTGTCTTTTTAAAAAGGGATTGAAAAAGCAATTTATTCAAGACATTAAACCCTTAAAACTGGGTAAGCCCACCATGGTAGGGGAAGCCTACACCCTGCGTTATATACCGGCCCGTGAGGATTTAAATACTATTGAAGTGTTCAAAGACCCTAAACATTTGCAACGTGTAGCAGTTGAAGGATGTCCCGAAGGCGCTATTTTGGTTATAGATAGTAGAAAAGATGCCAGGGCTGCTTCCGCGGGTTCCATATTGGTTACCCGATTAATGGTAAGAGGGGTCTCGGGAATTGTAACCGATGGAGGTTTTCGCGATTCAGCTGAAATAGCCGAGTTGAATATTCCCTCATATCACAATAGACCGTCTGCACCCACCAATCTGACCTTGCACCAGGCCATCGCCATTAACGAACCCATTGGCTGTGGTGATGTAGCTGTTTTTCCAGGTGATATTTTGGTAGGCGATGATGATGGAGTCATGGTAATCCCTGCCAGCATTGCCGATGAGGTGGCCAATGAATGCCTTCAAATGACCTTGTTTGAGGAATTTGTAATGGAAAAGGTAAAAAATGGTCGATCCATTATTGGACTTTATCCATTGGTGGATAAAAAAATTACGGAAGAATTTGAGGGTTGGAAGGCAAATAAAAATTAAGGATTATTAAAAAGTGGTAACTAAGCAATAGAACTGTCCCATTTCTATTGGATTTTGCTTGTATTCTGGAGGTGTAATCTGAAGATTCCTTAATGCCGGGATCCCCCTGTTCCTATGGCAATATACTTCTTAGATCCACACAACTTGATTTTAGGGCATTGCGCTGGCAACCGGAAAAAAAAACCATGGTTGCTTATAACTAATTTAACTGCCCTGAAAAAGGATGGATTATATGCCCTTAAATAATGGAATAATGTTTATTAAGATTCTTGTAAAGACTTTTAGCGGTAATGCGAAATTAAGTAATTTGTACTCCTTTTCAGTTTGCTTAAAAAAGAATCAACAAAACTTGAAACTATTTCCTATGATTTTGAAGTATACAAATCGCATTATTCTTTTCCTAATTTTAAGTCTAACCTTTGGTGTAAAGGCCCAACTAAAACAACGGCCCAACGTAATCCTAATAATTACAGACGACCAAGGGTACGGGGATTTGGGGATTACGGGAAATCCCCATGTAAAAACCCCAGTAATTGATGCCTTTGCACGAGAAAGTGTAAGGTTCAATAATTTTTATGTTTCCCCCGTATGCGCCCCGACTAGATCCAGTTTAATGACCGGGCGATATTCTTTACGTACAGGTATGAGGGATACCTATAACGGAGGTGCCATTATGGCTTCCAATGAAGTAACTATTGCCGAAATGTTGAAGCAGGCAGATTATAGTACCGGGGCTTTTGGTAAATGGCATTTAGGCGATAATTTCCCAAGTAGGCCAAGTGATCAGGGATTTGATGAATCTGTTATCCATCTTTCAGGAGGTATGGGGCAGGTAGGAGATATTACTACTTACTTTAAGGGGGATAGAAGTTATTTCGACCCTGTCCTTTGGCATAATAACCAGCAAGAGGCCTACGACGGATATTGCTCCGATATTTTCACCGATCAAGCCATTAGTTTTATTGATAAAAATAAGGATTCCCCTTTTTTCTGTTATTTGGCATTTAATGCTCCACATACTCCTTTGCAGGTGCCGGATTCTTATTATCAAAAATATAAGGACATAGACCCCTCTTCTGGTTTCGATAAGGATGGAAAGCCTTTTTCAGAAATGAACGGGAAGGATAAGGAAGATGCTAGAAAGGTATACGCCATGGTCAACAACATTGATGACAATCTAGGTAAACTCTTCAAGAAATTGAAGGACTTAAAGCTCACGGAAAACACCATAGTAATCTTTATGACCGATAATGGCCCCCAGCAGACGAGGTATGTAAGTGGTATGCGTGGCCTTAAGGGCGATGTATACAACGGGGGAGTGCGGGTGCCATTTTATTTGAAATATCCGGCACTTTCAAAGAGTAATAAGGATGTGGAAATCATGACAGCCCATTTAGATGTACTGCCTACCTTATCTGAACTTTGTGGTGTAGAAATGCCCAAAGACAGGATAATCGACGGTAAAAGTTTACTTCCATTAATAAAGGGTCAGCAGGTAGATTGGGCCGATCGGTCATTGTTTTTTTATTGGTCCCGTCGCTACCCGGAGTTGTACAATAATATGGCCTTGCAGAAAGGTGGGTATAAATTGGTGGGGAAAACTGATTACAATGCCGAAATTGAAGATTTTGAGTTGTTCCACCTTATTAAAGATCCATATGAACAGCGTAATGTGGGAATGGAAAACAAGGAATTGGCGATCAACCTTAAAAAGGAATTGGATAAAATCTACAATGAATTGATCAATTCGGAAAATCTTATAAATCCGCCAAGAATTATTGTGGGTACGCCAAATGAAAATCCGGTAATACTTAACAGGAACGATGCAGGGGGCGAAAGGGGTATATGGAATCAGGAAGAAGTTTATGGTAACTGGGATGTGGATATTGAGGAGGGTTATTATGATATTACCTATAAGTTTGTAAAACCTGTAACGGGCAATGGAAAAATGGTTTTGGAAGCCAATACCTTGGTTAGACAGATGGAGAATAAAAATGCCAATACCGATATTATTCAGATGAAAAAGGTCTATTTTCCTAAAATGGTGGGTAATCTTATACCTTTTTATGCTGTGGATAATAAAAATATATTTCCTTTTTGGATGGAAATGGAAAAAGTGGATTAGCCATTTTTGTTTTTAATTTCAGGAGCTTTTTAAGTTGCTGTGTCCATTAACTTTAGGACTGAAATTATCTTGTTACAACTGCAGGAAAATTTGTTGTGCGATACCTTTATTGGTGTACCTTCGCACAAAAAAATTAATGTCCATAGAACGTAAGGTAAAAGCAGTTGAGGAGTTATTCGATGGTTTAGATCAGGAAATCGCTACTTTTCAATCTCAGACGGGCCTGGGCTGTAAGGCTGGTTGTGGCAGGTGTTGTACCCATCCAGATATTGATGCTTCCCCGTTGGAATTCTTGCCTTGGGCTTTCAACCTTTTTTTAAGTGGGAATGCAGAAACTACTTTAGAAGAATTAAAGGTCGGTGAAAGTTCTATTTGCCATTTATATCGTCCTTTATCCGTTTTGGATAGTAATAGTGGCCGATGTGGCGATTATAAGTACCGAGGACTAATATGTCGCCTGTTTGGTTATGGCGCAAATAGGGATAAGCTGGGAGAACTTCGCTTGGCCACCTGTAAGATTATAAAGGAAAACCAGTCCGAACTTTATGAAAATTCCAAGGTAGCTATGAAGAATGGACTATATGTGCCCATTTTTACCGACTACTATATGAATCTCAATCAAATAGATTTTAGAATGGGCAATAGTATTCTTCCGATCAATAAGGCCATGAAGGCTGCTATTGAAGAAGTACTTCAGTATTATGCCTACCGTCCCTTTCCAGAGGGGTACAAAGTTATCGCATAAACTCTAGGGAATCCTTTCTTAAAAATTAACCTCATTACCTAATACATAATTAAAGGCTCACAGAGTCTTTTGTGACCAAAAAATCCATTACTTCACTCTGAATTCATTTTATAGATTTTACAAACTGTGTTTTGTCTTTTTTTCCTAGTTTTGAAAATGGTGCCTAAAGGAACATTTTTAGGGGGGACAAAATGCGTTTTACTATAAAACTGGTTGAAGTCACCATAATTTATATGAAGGATTTAATGGATATTGTATGAAAAAGGGAAACATATTGACTTTACTTTTAACCTTATTTATTGTAATTGGTGCATTTGCATCGCAGGTGGATACCCTATATGTCCAGAGTGGATCCATGAATAAATCAATTGCCAATCTGGTAATTTTGCCGGATAGCTATACTGAGCAAAAGCAAGGTTATTCAGTGCTTTATCTGTTACACGGGGCAGGAGGCGACCATACTGATTGGGTAACCAAGGTTTCGGCCATAAAGCAGTATGCCGACGCATATAACATGATTATAGTCTGTCCTGATGGAAGTAGGACCAGTTGGTACTTTGATAGTCCCGTAGATCCATCCATGCGATATGAGACCTATGTTTCCGAAGAACTTGTTCAGTCGGTGGATAAGAAATACAATACTCTGGCCAATAGAAAATCTAGGGCGATTACGGGCTTAAGTATGGGCGGTCATGGCGCATTTTATTTAGCCTTTAGGCATCAGGATGTTTGGGGGGCTGCCGGAAGTATGAGCGGGGGGCTGGATATACGCCCTTTTCCTGAAAATTGGGACCTCTCCCAACGCTTGGGCGATTATGCTGTAAATCCGGACCAATGGGAGGATAATACGGTGATTAATATGGTGCATTTGTTGAAAAAAGATAACCTAAAGCTCATTTTTGATTGTGGAATTAATGATTTCTTTTATGTTGCCAATAACAGAATGCACCAAAAATTGATGGAAAGAAATATTCCCCATGACTATATAGAGCGACCAGGAAGCCATAATTGGGATTATTGGGCCAATGCCATTCAATACCAATTAATGTATTTTGACGCCTTCTTTAAATCCTAATGGTCGCATTAGTTTTTTATTACCACTGTCTAACTAGGTTGTTGGGGTGCAGATATAAAGAATTAGCCCTTTAAATCTATTTCCTTGAGGTTCTCGATTCGGTTGCGCACCAAAAAGGCATCAATGGTCTCAAAATGTTCTATAACACGTTTGTCCTTAAATTCAAAGACTTTTTGTGAAAGTCCTTGTAGAAAATCCCGATCGTGGGAGACCAAAATCAATGTACCATCAAAGGCAAGAAGTGCTTCTTTTAGGACGTCTTTGGATTTCAAATCCAAATGATTGGTAGGCTCATCCAAGATCAAAAGATTAACGGGTTCCAAAAGTAATTTTACCATTGCCAATCTTGTTTTTTCTCCTCCAGAAAGTACACTCACCTTTTTTTCCAGGTCATCTCCACCAAACATAAATCTGCCTAAAATATTTTTGATCTGTGTGCGTACGTCTCCTTCTGCCACTTCATCTACGGTCTGGAAGATAGTCAGTTCAGGGTCTAACAAGGAGGCTTGGTTTTGGGCAAAATAACCAACTTTCACATTGTGTCCCAAACTACATTTGCCCTCTACTTCAATTTCACCCAAAATGGCTTTGATCATGGTTGATTTTCCTTCACCATTTCTTCCAACAAAAGAAACTTTCTCTCCACGTGAAATGGAGAGGTTGGCATCTTTAAAAACTACATGGTCGCCATAACTTTTGGAAAGACCTTCGGCAGTAACCGGGTAGTCACCGGAGCGTACGGAAGGCGGGAACCTCAATTTTAGGGCTGATGTATCTATTTCATCAATTTCTATGATCTGTAATTTCTCCAACATTCTTTCCCTTGAGGTAACCTGATTGGTCTTGGAATAAGTGCCTTTAAATCGATCAATGAACGCCTGGTTGTCCGCAATAAATTTTTGCTGTTCCTGATAGGCCTTTATTTGATGGCTTCGACGGTCTTCCCGCAATTGCAGGTAATGGCTGTAATTGGCCTTATAATCATAGATACGACCCATGGTTACCTCAATGGTTCTATTGGTGATATTATCTATAAAAGTCTTGTCATGCGAGATAACCACAACTGCCTTGGCTTTATTCAATAAGAAATCTTCCAACCATATTACAGATTCAATATCCACGTGGTTGGTGGGCTCATCCAAGAGAATCAAGTCGGGCTTTTGCAATAATATTTTTGCAAGCTCTATCCTCATACGCCATCCGCCACTAAATTCACTGGTAAGACGATGAAAATCCTCTCTTTTAAATCCTAGCCCTCTAAGTGCCTTTTCCACCTCTGCCTCATAGTTTATTTCCTCGAGGGCATAGAATTTTTCACCTAGGTCCGATACTTTTTCAATGATGGACATGTAGGCATCCGATTCATAATCGGTCCGGGTTTCCAATTCCTTGTTCAAACTTTCAATTTCATCGCGCATGCTGAAGATTTCCTTAAAAGCCTTGGAAGCTTCCTCAAAAACAGTGCAGTTGTCATCGGTCAGTAAATGTTGGGGCAGATATGCTATTACGGCGTCCTTTGGAAAACGAATATGTCCACGGCTAGCCTTTTGTTCCCCCGCAATAATCTTCATCATGGTAGATTTTCCGGCCCCGTTCTTCCCCATCAAGGCAATTTTATCATTTTCGTTTATAACGAAGGAAACATCACTAAACAAGGTGTCTCCACTAAACTCAACTGCTATTGCATCTACAGAAATCATATTTCAATTTTAAGTTTGCAAAACTATAAAAAAGCATGATACCAAGGACATTTAATTAGGGACTTGGTAACTATGTTATTTTGAGGTTTAGCGGTTGGATACATTTAAACTTGTGTTGTAGAAGGATTCTTCAATCTTATACCAATAAATGAACAACAAGGCTAAGGTGCAACATTTAGAAATATTGTTCCTGACTACAATTAAAAGCTGCAAACATTTCCGCCTTATAATTATTTAGTTCTTGTCCGTTTCCTGAGTTTGGATATGCGGTCACTGTAGTACGATTTTAATTCATCCACAAATGCCATTGGATTTTCGTATTCGATCAAAACTTTATAAGTGTGCCTATTTTGGGCCAACGCCAATTCTTCCAGTAGTTTATTGAGCTCCATTTGTAAAAATTCAAGTCCTGAGCTATTAGTTTGTATGGGTTTGCCCAATGGTTGTAATGTAGTATTCCCGTTAAAAATATGGGAATGATAAGCCTTTAGGGTCTTCAGGTCCCCAGATTGGTAAATTTCTATGAGTTGGGCCGTTATTTCGGTAGCAAGGTCCAATTTGTCCTTTTGCATTGAAAACTTGTCGGGATGCACATGCAACATGGCCTCACGGTATAATCTTTTTTTCAGTAGATGTTCCTTTGTGTTTTTTTCGGCCAAAGGTGTTCTTTTGGTAGATTGGAGGGAGGTAGGTTCCTGATAGTTTTTACCAAGCTTTTTTTGGACCTGTCTTTTTTCCTTCTTTGCTTTTTTCTGTTGCTTGTAGAGCAAGGATAGTTCCTGTTCCTCAATTAATTCATCCTCTATTCTGGCCCGAAGTAGGTTTTCAAAGTCGGAGGTTTTCTGTATTATGTCATTAATTTCAAGTCTGAGGGCATCTATCCTAATCTTTAAAAATTGAACTTGTGAAGGGAGTTCACTAGGGAAATAATTATCACTCATGATTTCCACTTGTAATTGGATTCTTATTTTCATGGCAAATTAAACAATAAAAATTAGCCAAAGGGAGTTCTTATGTTGATATAAGTTCATTATTAAATGTAGACAAAGGGTAATATTGAATTCTTATTGAAAGTGAATTATATGTAAAGTTAGCTGTCAGTAAAGTGATTGTTGTTTAAATAAAAATAATAGATGGGAAAATTTAAAGGAATTATCAAGTTTGGATTTTTAGCGTGTACCATGCTAATGGGTATTGCTGCCATGGCTTATGAGGAGGTAAATCAATTGGATGTTGGGGTTATCAATGATTCAACTCCATTTGATGAGGAAAAATTTATTGGCAATTGGAAATATTCGTCAGAAAATGTGCCTTATGAGTATGCAAGGGGAATTTTGTTTATTTCTAAAAAAGAAGGGTCATTAAGTGTTTTGGTTGCTTTGCCAGGTGGTGAGCGCAAGGCGGATGACGTTAAGGTTATAGAAAATACATTGACATTTTCACTTAATCTTGAGGGGCGTTTGGTTTCCGTGAGTATTACGGTAGAAGGTGATAAATTAAGGGGAAAAGCCAGTTCTGAGGACGGTATTTTTAATTTGAGTGGGGAAAGGCGATTGGACCCGGAATAGGATTTAGTAATAAATCATATAAATGATAGTCTAGGTCGTTGGGCTTGGTCATAAAAAAAACCGAAGTTCTAAACTTCGGTTTTTTTTATTTTGAGACTTGGTATCTTTTAAAAGCTTATAGGCAAAGAAACCCTGGTGTTTCCCCATCCAAGTACCATGTGGGTGCCATTGTCTACATCCTTGTATGCAATCGAAAAAGCGTCCAATGATTCGGAAGCATTGCCAACACTGGCAGGAACCCGGACTACGTCATCGCCTTCCTGATAGGAATATGCGCCCCATTGATTTAAGTTTTTGTTCAAGATTACGGTCCATTCCTTATCGCCTGGGATTGTGAATAGCGAATAAGTACCGGCGGCAACAGATTTACCTCCTACAGTAGCATCCTTATAAAATATAATTTCAGGGGCTTCATTGGCTCCAGTTCTCCAAACTTTTCCGGCGGGAGCAAGTTCGGATATTGACCTTCCTTTTAATTGTGGGCGACTATAAGTAATTCGAACCAATTTTTGTGAAACTTTATAATCTGTTGGATAAGAAGCGATGTCTGCCGGACTCTTGTCCAATCCACTGAATTTTTGCGCTGTTGCCTCAAAGCCGAAGGCCAAAGCAATAACCATAAGTGTAATCGTAAATAAGTTTTTCATTTTTTTCATTTTTAGAGATTGTCAAATTTAAGTAGTATTCCTATTATTTTGAATTAAAAGTCGGTAATTTTTGGACAACTTACAAAATAGTGGGTTGTTGTAAGTGAAATCCCTTAAAAACTAACATATTATTATTATAATATACTTTAAGGTTTCGATTTATAACTAATTATCAATTTTGTCTTTTATTATGTTTATATTTGGCCAATATTTGCTTTAAAATTGACATAAATATTATAATATGTGTGGAATTGTATGTGCATTTGATGTAAAGGAGAGTACTGAGACTTTGAGGCCTCAATTATTGGAGATGTCTAAGAAAATTAGACATAGGGGACCAGACTGGAGTGGGATATATTCTAACGATAAGGCTGTAATGGCACATGAACGTTTGTCTATTGTGGACCCAGCTTCAGGAAAACAACCATTGTTTACTGAGGATAAAAAATTGGTATTGGCCGCCAATGGTGAAATTTATAACCATAGGGAATTACGGAAGCAATTTGCAGGAACTTATAATTTTCAGACAGAGTCGGATTGTGAGGTAATTTTGGCCTTGTACAGGAAGAAAGGAGTTGATTTCTTGGATGAAATGAACGGTATCTTTGGTTTTGCCATCTATGATGCAGAAAAAGACGAATATTTTATTGCAAGAGATCATATGGGGATCATTCCCTTATATATAGGTTGGGATGTTAATGGTACTTTTTACGTTGCTTCCGAATTAAAGGCGTTGGAAGGTATTTGTACCAAAATACAGTTGTTTCCTCCGGGGCATTACCTACATAGTAAGGATGGGGAATTTAAGAGATGGTATTCCCGTGATTGGATGGAATATGATGCAGTTAAGGATAACGAGACAAGTATTAATGCCATAAAAGTGGCCTTGGAAGCTGCTGTGCACAGACAATTAATGTCCGATGTTCCCTATGGTGTTCTACTTTCAGGGGGATTGGATTCTTCGGTAACTTCTGCCATTGCAAAAAAATACGCTCAGAAAAGAATTGAATCAGACGATACTACTGATGCTTGGTGGCCACAATTACATTCCTTTTCGGTAGGTTTGGAAGGATCTCCTGATTTGGCTGCAGCACAAAAGGTGGCGAAACATATCGGTACAGTACACCACGAGATAAAATTTACAATTCAAGAGGGATTGGACGCCATCAAGGACGTAGTTTATAACCTTGAAACCTATGATATTACCACTATTAGAGCATCTACACCTATGTATCTTATGGCCAGAGTTATAAAATCTATGGGTATTAAAATGGTTTTGTCGGGTGAAGGAGCGGACGAATTATTTGGGGGATATCTATACTTTCATAAGGCGCCAAATGCTAGGGAATTCCATGAGGAAACGGTCCGTAAATTGGATAAGCTACATATGTACGATTGCCTAAGGGCCAACAAATCTTTGGCAGCTTGGGGAATAGAAGGAAGGGTTCCATTTTTGGATAAGGAGTTTATGGACGTAGCCATGAGGATCAATCCACAGGATAAGATGATCAACGGTGAGCGTATGGAGAAATGGGTAGTACGGAAGGCATTTGAGGATATGTTGCCGGAAAGTGTTGCCTGGAGACAAAAGGAACAATTTTCAGATGGAGTCGGTTATAGTTGGATAGATACTTTAAAAGAGGTTGTTAAGAAAGAAGTTACGGATGATCAATTGGCAAACGCCAAATACAGATTTCCTTTGCAGACACCTACTTCCAAAGAGGAATTTTATTACCGTTCAATTTTTGAGGAGCATTTTCCATCCGATGCAGCAGCTCTGTGCGTGCCACAGGAACCTTCAGTTGCCTGTAGTACCAGAATAGCATTGGAATGGGACGAGGCCTTTAAAAACATGAACGATCCGTCCGGGAGGGCAGTTTCAAAAGTTCATTCGGATGCCTACGTAAAATAATCCAACGGGTTAAGGCTGCAAGAATAGGAATTATATAATTTTTAGTTTATTTAGTACGCAAGAGGTATCCTTTAAGGGGTGCCTCTTTTGTTTGGGAGGTATTAAAGGAGTTTGGAAATTTGGGCTAGGTTTGTGAATTGCGAATATCCCGAATTGTTTTCCAATTCGGATACTTCATTTCAGGTGTTTTATTTTGCTTTTACTCCAAAAGCTTCATGGTTTATTGGGGTATTTAACTTTGTCCAGGTCGGGTCGGTAAAGGCGGGAAGAACCCTCCTCGACACCTTTTATTTTGGCAGGTATTTTTCCACAATTTTTGTTGATAACTTAGTGACTTATATTGCCCATCAACCCTATATTTCATAGGGTATTGCGTATATTTGTAGGATTGCTAAAATTATAATGAAATAAGTATTTATTTATGAGCGAAGAAGCAAATAAAGACGAGCAAAAAAAGAATAATTATTCCGCAGATAGTATCCAGGCATTGGAAGGAATGGAACATGTACGCATGCGTCCATCCATGTATATTGGGGATATTGGTGTGCGCGGGTTACATCACTTGGTTTACGAAGTAGTCGATAATTCCATTGATGAGGCAATGGGGGGTCATTGTGACGCCATCCATATTACCATTAATGAAGATAATTCGGTCACAACCAAAGACAACGGTAGGGGTATTCCAGTAGATTTACATAAAAAAGAAGGCATTTCCGCTTTGGAGGTGGTAATGACCAAAATTGGTGCAGGGGGTAAATTTGATAAGGATTCCTATAAGGTGTCTGGCGGACTTCACGGTGTTGGTGTTTCTGTAGTGAATGCGCTTTCCAATCATTTAAGGGCCACAGTCTATAGGGATGGAAAAATTTGGGAACAAGAGTATGAAAGGGGGAAATCATTATACCCTGTAAAAAGCATAGGTGTTTCCGATGATCGTGGAACCGAGGTTACCTTTCATCCGGACGAAACCATCTTCACCCAAACCATAGAATTTAGCTATGAGACCTTGGCGAACAGAATGCGGGAACTTTCGTTTTTGAACAAAGGGGTGACCATTTCCTTGACTGATAGACGTGAAAAGGATGAGAAAGGGAACTTTCTTTCAGAAACCTTCTATTCCGATGAGGGACTAAAGGAATTTGTCCGCTTTTTGGATGGCAATCGTGAGCAATTGATCCGCAATGTTATTTCCATGGAAGGGGAAAAGAACGATATCCCTGTGGAAGTAGCCATGACCTACAACACCAGCTATACGGAAAATTTGCATTCCTATGTAAACAATATCAATACCCATGAAGGCGGTACGCATTTGTCCGGTTTCCGTAGGGGTCTGACTACTACCTTGAAAAAATATGCTGATGCATCCGGAATGCTCGACAAATTAAAATTCGAGATTCAAGGTGATGATTTTAGGGAAGGTCTTACCGCAATAGTTTCTGTCAAGGTTGCCGAACCTCAATTTGAGGGCCAAACTAAGACTAAATTGGGTAACAGGGAGGTGTCTGCGGCTGTAAGTCAGGCGGTTTCCGAGATGCTGACCAATTATTTGGAAGAAAATCCGGATGACGCTAAAATCATTGTACAGAAGGTAATTTTGGCGGCCCAGGCCCGTCATGCGGCTACCAAGGCACGTGAAATGGTTCAGCGAAAAACGGTGATGAGCATTGGCGGATTACCTGGTAAACTATCGGATTGTTCAGAACAAGATCCAACCTTGTGCGAAGTGTTTCTGGTCGAGGGAGATTCCGCGGGTGGTACTGCCAAACAAGGAAGGGATAGGGCTTTTCAGGCCATTTTACCTCTTAGAGGTAAGATTCTGAATGTTGAAAAGGCCATGCCGCACCGGGTATTTGAAAATGAGGAGATCAAGAACATTTATACGGCTCTTGGTGTAACCATAGGTACAGAAGACGACAGTAAGGCATTGAACTTGGATAAATTGCGCTATCACAAAGTAGTGATCATGTGTGATGCGGATGTGGATGGTAGCCATATTGAAACCTTGATTCTGACCTTTTTCTTTAGATATATGCGCGAATTGATTGAGGGAGGGCATGTTTATATAGCAACACCGCCCCTTTATTTGGTAAAGAAAGGAACTAAGAAAAGATACGCTTGGAACGATAAGGAACGGGATGAAATTGCCGAGAGTTTTAATGGAAGCGTAGGTATACAACGTTATAAAGGTCTTGGGGAGATGAATGCGGAACAATTGTGGGATACCACTATGAATCCGGAATTTAGGACCTTAAGGCAAATAACCATTGATAATGCTACCGAGACTGATCGGGTATTCTCTATGTTGATGGGTGACGAAGTGCCACCTAGAAGGGAGTTTATTGAGAAAAATGCCGTCTATGCGAACATTGATGCATAAAAAATAGTGTTTACACAACAAAAACTCGCACCACTGGTGCGAGTTTTTTAGTTTTAACCAAAATCTAATAGTTATGAAGTATATATTATTAACAGGTATTTTGATTTTAAGTGCGTTCGGATATTCACAATCCAATGTCAATGAATTATTTGCCGCAGGGATCAATGATGCTGAGAAATTTACAGATAATTATTTTGGTCCTGTGTCAGAGGGGGCAATTTACAGTTTGTCCAATGGATGGTATAATTCTGCAGATTCAAAACCTTTGGGTGGTTTTGAGATTTCGATAATAGGTAATATGACATCTTTTAAGAATAAGGAAGAAAAGAAGTCCTTTGTTTTAAATACAGCGGATTATGAAAATCTTCAGTTCGTAGATGGTAGCAGCTCCCAGCCAGTTTCAACCGCCTTGGGGGATTTGGAAGGAATTCGCGTATTTGTGGAAGGTGAGTTGGCGCCGGGGGTGACAACGAGGGAGGAATTTGAACTGCCGACCGGACTTGCTTCTGAAAATATCAATTTTATTCCTACGGCCTTTTTACAGCTAAGTGTGGGCTTGGTAAAAGGGTTGGAAGTGAAGGCGAGATTTTTACCAAAAATAGATACGGAAGATGTTGCCATCGGTTTATATGGGGTAGGCCTTCAATATGACTTTTCTAAATTATTGCCGGCGGATAAAATATTGCCAGTTGCGCTTTCCGCGGTGGTTGGTTTTACCCAATTGAACGCTACCTACGATTTTACCAATAGTAATATTGTAGACGGTAGTGACCAAAAGATAGATGTTGATATGAATGTTTTAACATTTCAGGCAATCGCATCCACCAAACTCCCTATAATTAATTTTTATGGAGGTATTGGGTATGTTTCTGGAAAATCTACGACAGATGTTCTTGGAACCTATAGGGTGCAATCGGGTCCTTTTCAGGAAACCTATGAAGATCCCTTTTCTTTGAGCAGAAAGGCAAGTGGAGTCTCTGGTACTTTGGGGGCCAAGTTGAAACTTGGATTCTTTAGGTTGCATGCCGATTATTCCTTGGCCGAGTTTAACAACCTTACTGTAGGGGTAAATTTTGGATTTAGATAAATCCAAAATTTACCCTTTTTTTTTTATTCCCTAATGGCCAATACGTTGCCTTCGTTGTCGGCTAGTATTATCCCGTCCTCAGACTCGGTCATAAGTACAATATCCTCTTCTTTTTCCAAACCGGGATAGGAAATAACGTATAGGCTGTCTTTCCGAACCCATTTAAAATCAGAGATTATGGTTAACTTTTTGTTCTGATAGGTGTGATATCTGCCTAAATAGGCATCGTTAAAAATCCACTCCTGTCTAAGGGTCTGTTTTTGGGTGGTGCTACCATCTGCCGAGAGATGGGACCATATTCCAATGACCGGGTCATTGTTCTCTGTAATTCTAGTGCAATTACTGGCGAGTAGGATACCAATTATTGCTAAGAATGAAAATAGCTTTTTCATTTTGTAGGTTTAATCATTGATTTGGGTACTTCTTCTTCAACGCGGCGTTTTATCTTTCTATTATATATATTCGATGTATGGAACTATATTTTGATTTTTTTCGATGAATGGTCAATTTATTACGTTCAGTTTAAATTTTACCCCGTCGAATTACATAATCCATTTTCCCGGGTGCAGTTAAAAAGACTAAAACTTGGTAGTGATAAAAATTAGGTGGTTTCTAAGGATATGGTAGTAATGTTCTGTTAAAAATCAGTACTTTTGGGGATAAAATTTAACTTAAAATAACCTTATAATGAAAGTTACCGTTGTTGGGGCAGGTGCTGTAGGCGCAAGTTGTGCAGAGTACATTGCTATAAAGAATTTTGCATCAGAAGTAGTTGTGTTGGATATTAAGGAAGGTTTTGCTGAAGGTAAGGCCATGGATTTAATGCAAACAGCTTCATTGAATGGTTTTGATACCAAAATAACTGGAGTCACAAATGATTATAGTAAAACCGCCGGAAGCGACGTGGCTATTATTACGTCAGGTATTCCTCGTAAACCCGGAATGACCCGTGAAGAGTTGATAGGTATAAACGCTGGTATTGTAAAAACGGTATCTTCAAATTTAATTGAACATTCTCCTAATGTAATTCTTATTGTAGTCAGTAATCCTATGGATACCATGACCTATTTGGTTCATAAAACTACCGATTTGCCTAAAAATAGAATTATAGGTATGGGTGGAGCTTTGGACAGCGCAAGGTTTAAATACAGATTGGCCGAGGCGTTGGAAGCTCCTATTTCAGATGTTGACGGCATGGTAATTGGCGGTCATAGTGATACTGGGATGGTGCCCCTTACGGCCCATGCCACAAGAAATAGTATTAAGGTATCCGAATTTTTGTCGGAAGACCGTTTGGCCCAAGTTTCTGAGGATACCAAAGTGGGTGGTGCTACCCTAACCAAATTGTTGGGTACGAGTGCCTGGTATGCTCCAGGTGCAGCTGTTTCTTCCATGGTACAGGCAATTGCTTGCGATCAGAAGAAGATGTTTCCTTGTTCTGCCTTCTTGGAAGGTGAGTACGGTTTAAATGATATTTGCATAGGTGTTCCTGTACTTTTAGGTAAAAATGGTATCGAAAAAATTGTAAAAATAGATTTAGCCGATGCTGAAAAAGCAAAAATGAAAGAAAGTGCCGAGGGTGTGAGAAAAACAAATAGCTTATTGGCCCTATAATTCATTGGGGTTGACAAATATTTAGGGCATCCGTCCCATAGGTTTCCGAGTACCATCGGAACGGGGCGGATGCCCTCGTTTTATAAAACTGATAAATATATTGTTAGTTCCTATGGGAAATAATATATTTGCACGCTATTTAAGAATACCATTTTAAAATAATATAACCAATGCAAAATAAAGGACTTATAAAGCTTTTCGCTTTTTTGTTTGGGCTAGTTAGTATTTATCAGCTATCCTACACTTTTATTACCAATAAAGTAGAAAAGGAAGCAACTGTCTTTGCTACGAACAAAGTTTCAGATTCCGAAGAGGATTACCTTGAAAAAAGGGAAGCGCTGGAAGCAAAATATTTAGACTCGATTGGAGGCAATTCCATTTTAGGGTATACCAGTTATGAGGAAGCCAAGAAAAAGGAGCTTAATAAAGGTCTGGATTTAAAGGGAGGTATAAATGTTACCCTTCAAATATCCATTAAGGACATTTTAAAAGGTCTTGCAAACAATACTAAGAATCCTGTTTTCAACAAAGCCCTGGCAGATGCAGATAACGCTTCTAAAAGTAGTGATGCAACCTATATAGATCTGTTTTTCGAATCATTTGACAAGATAAAGGGTGATACCAAATTGGCTTCCCCCGATATTTTTGCAAATAAAGGTTTGAGCGATGTCATTAATTTTCAAATGACCGATGACCAGGTAAAACCAATTATAAGAACTAAGATCGATGAGTCCATTGTTTCTGCTTTCGAAGTACTTCGTGAGCGTATTGATGGTTTTGGTGTTACCCAGCCCAACATTCAGCGTGAAGGTAATTCTGGCCGTATTTTGGTGGAATTGCCGGGTGCAAGGGATATTGGACGTGCACAGGATCTATTGTCCAGTACGGCTCAATTGGAGTTTTGGGAAACTTATAAGCAGAGTAATCCAAGCTTAAGCGCTTTTATACAGGCGGCCAATGAAAGGTTAAAGACTTTGGTCGATGTGGAAAAACCTGAAGTAGCTGTAAAGCCAGAGTCAGAATTGGATTCTTTGTTGTCAGATGTTGCTCAAGATTCATTGGACTTTTCCCAAGACGTTAATCCATTGTTCAGTTTGTTGATACCAGCAAATCCCAACGGAAACGCATTGGTTAGTGCTGCTATTCAGGACACGGCTAAAATAGGGGAATACCTTAGAATGAAAGAAATTCGCCGTTTAATTCCGGCAGATATACAGTTCGTTAAATTTGTATGGGAACGTCCAACCGAAGGTTCAGAAGTTGTGGAATTATTTGCCTTAAAATCCAACAGGGATAATACTCCAAGAATCAGTGGTGACGTTGTTTCCGATGCTTCGGATACTTTTGATCAATATAACAAACCTGCGGTTTCAATGACCATGAATACCAAAGGGGCAAAGGAATGGGAGAAATTAACCGGTGATGCTTTTAACAATCAGACTGGTATCGCCATTGTTCTGGATAATAAGGTATATACCGCTCCTGGAGTTTCTTCAGGACCAATTTCTGGCGGTCGCTCAGAGATTACTGGAACTTTTACCATTAACGAGACCAAGGATATTGCCAACGTATTAAGGGCTGGTAAATTACCTGCTTCTGCTGAAATCATTCAATCGGAAATTGTTGGACCTTCCTTAGGACAGGAAGCCATCAGCAGTGGATTCTTTTCCTTTATGATCGCCATGGCCATTGTATTGGTATGGATGGTTTTTTACTATGGTAAAGCGGGAATTTTTGCAGATATGGCATTACTTCTAAATATCTTGTTGATTTTTGGAGTATTGGTTAGTTTAAATGCAGTATTAACCCTACCTGGAATTGCGGGTATTGTGTTGACCATAGGTATGTCGGTGGATGCCAACGTACTTATTTTCGAACGAATTAAGGAGGAACTGGCAAAAGGTAAAGGGCAGAGCCAAGCTATTGCAGATGGTTTTGGAAATGCACTTTCTTCCATATTGGATGCCAACATTACAACTGGTTTAACGGCGCTTATATTATTTGTTTTTGGTTCTGGACCAATTAAAGGTTTTGCCACCACTTTATTAATAGGTATTGTTACCTCATTGTTTACTGCCATATTTATAACCAGACTTTTGGTTGATTGGTATGTTAGCGGAAAAGGAAGAAAATTGGATTTCTCCACGGCAATGACCAAGAACCTGTTCAAGAATATCAGTATCGATTTCTTGGCCAAGAGAAAGATTGCTTATTTAGCTTCTTCAATTTTGGTAGGTATAGGTCTATTTTCATTATTTACCCAAGGCATACCACAAGGAGTGGATTTTCTTGGAGGTCGTTCTTACACGGTAAGATTTGAAAAAATGGTTAATCCGGCTGAAATAGCCACGGAATTGAACACAGTTTTCGGTGTGGGTACTAATGTTAAAACCTATGGTGAGGCCAATCAAATAAAAATTACCACAGCTTATAAAGTAGATGTTGAAGGGATAGAAGTAGATAATGAAATACAGAATAAGCTTTATACTTCCCTACAGAAATATATGCCGGATGGTACCAGTTTTGAAGATTTTATTATCGGTAGTGGTGAAAATTCCATTGGGATCCTTCAATCTGTAAAAGTGGGTCCAACCATAGCGGATGACATTAAGAAGAATGCATTTCTGGCCATTATTGGTTCTTTGGCTGTGGTGTTCCTTTATATTCTTTTAAGGTTCCGTAGATGGCAGTTCTCTTTAGGTGCTGTTATGGCCGTATTCCATGATATATTGATTGTATTGGGTGTATTCTCCATCTTTGGTAAATTAATGCCTTTTAATATGGAGATAGATCAAGCCTTTATCGCTGCGATATTAACGGTAATTGGATATTCATTGAATGATACTGTGGTAGTGTTCGACCGTATTAGGGAAATTATTGCTGAGAAAGGATGGAAAGCTGGTGTGAATACCAATTTGGCCTTGAACAGTACCTTGAGTAGAACCTTAAATACCTCCATGACTACTTTGGTAGTATTATTGGCGATATTCATTTTTGGAGGTGAATCCTTAAGAGGATTTATGTTCGCGATGATCATTGGTATTATTGTAGGTACGTATTCATCTTTGTTCATTGCTACGCCGATAATGTACGATACTTTGAAAAAGAAAACCCAAATTGGCGAAGAAGAGAAATAAGTCTCTGATCGACTATAATAAAAAAGGCCGCTGTTCAGCGGCCTTTTTTATATCATATATCCAATGGATCCTTTGGGAGACATTTTTAACTCGTAGATATATTGTGGTTCCAATCCTGGTTCCTTTCTATGGGATACAAAAACAATGGCAGTTTTGCTCTCCTTGGCAATTTTATTTACGAGGGATATAAAAAGCATTGCACTGTTATCATCCAGACCTGCCGTGGGTTCATCCAAAATTAATAATGGTGGATGTTTTATCATGGCCCTTGCCGTCATTATCATACGTTGTTGGCCCGTTGATAGGTCGGCAAAATAAACATCCTTTAGGTGCCACATATCCAAAATAATCAACCATTCTTTGGCAAGCGCTCTCTGATTTTCGGTAGCCATTAAATAAAGTCCAACGGAATCGTTCAGTCCGGAAATGACCATGTTTAAGGCAGAATGTAAACCTGAAAACTTATCGGTCATGGAAGGGGTATAATACCCTATTCTTTTCTTTATCTCCCAAACACTCTCCCCAGTTCCTTTCTGTTGGCCAAAAAGGTATAGTTCCTGTCCGTAACCTTTATGATTGTCACCGGTAATCATGGATAATAGTGTTGATTTTCCACTTCCATTTTGACCTATAAGTTGCCAGAACTCCCCTTTCTTTATGGTCCAATTAATATTGTTCAATATTTTTTTATCCCCATAGGCTACTTTAATGTTTTTACAATCTATTAAAATGGATTCCTTATAATCTGTAGGTGTAATGGGAATTGGTATTCTACCCGAAAAAGAAGAATTTAGTGATGTAGCGGCTTTTTTATCTTCCATTAAACCGTTGGAAAGTGATTTTATGGTGGATTTGTCCAATATCATCCTATGGGTTATAAAGGGTAGAAGATCAACTCTTCTGCTTATTAGCTGGACAATAAAGGTGCTCTTGGAAATAAGATCAAGGGAGGTTTTTAAGTCCTTCTGGGAGTCTTTGTCCAAATTGTCGAAGGGATTGTCCAAAACAATAAAATCTGGCTTTAAATGAAGTATATATTTCAATAGCGCCTTTTTCTGTTCTCCGCTGGACATGGTTTTTAAGCTTTGCCGTGCATTCTCATTAATTATCCTGATGTCATGCCTTTCCTCTTCGTCTATAAACTGATTCAAGGTTATTTTGGAAAATAGGGCGCCCTCTAAATCCTGAAGACCTTCAAATCCTCCAGGAAGTGGCCCCTCCAATAAATTTTTTATAAACTTATCTTTGTGGGAATTGTTATTTATAAATACGGCCCAATGTATTTTGTGATTCATGTATAATGTCTTTTTATAGAATTCAAAAGAATATAATTAATGGTTATGGTCTTTTGGGTTCACCCACTTTATTTGTTGAACCAATAAGTAAATTTAAGGGTCAAGGCCCAATTTCTCCCTTCAAATGGTTCTATAAGATAGTTGTTGCTGTACACTAAAAACAAATCCGAGGCAGGTTTATATCGCCATTGAAAGCGTGAGTTAAGATTAAAGTTCTTGGATTGTTCATTGTATTGGAACAAGGTGGCAAAGAATAATTTGTTGGTAAAGGTAACATCCACCTCTGACCCAATAAGCCAAAATTCTGTATTGTTCCAGGGCGCTGGTAAGTTGATGTTGTTGTAACTTAAATTAGTGCTTAGGCTTACAAAGGGTTGAAAGCGGTAACCCAATTCACTGATAAGACTGGTTCTGTTACCTCCTGAATAATATCCTCCAAAACGGCCGCCCAGGGAATAGGTAAACATACTTTGGGGTTTTGAAACAAAATCCATGGTATAGGCATTCCAATGATGTTGGGTACCGATTTCCAAGGATTGCTTGCCTGATCTTGTGGGGTCAAAAGGGGATAGTAGTTCCACGTATTCGTCGGTTACACCTAGGTTTAATTTGGAACGGTCCCGAAAGTCGAGCAAATACTCAAAAAGGTTTATATTGTCCGTTCGCTCCAATTTTTCATTGAAGAAGTAGCTGGTGCTAAATTTGGGACCATGACTTAGAATGGCGCTTTTCTTTGGAAAGAATAAATGCCCCGCGAAAGAGGTTATATTTATATACCCATTTCGTGGAACAAAACCAACCTCGGCGGTATAATCGTCTTCTACCGATTCTTCCTGTATTCGCCAATTCCATTTACGACTTTTATACTCCAAATGGGCTGCTTGGGTAATACCGTTGCCGTTCTTGTTAGGAGCGAACGACTTAAGGAAAAATGCTTTCCCTGTCCATTGGTTATTGGCGGAAGCCAAATTATATTCCAAGCCCACATTTCTATTAAACTTTGGGAAAACGGTCCTTAGGGAATCCGTATCCCTTGGGTAATTAATAGATTCCTTGTTTACAAACATGAGACCTATGCTGGACCTTGCAAATATTTTTCTTTGTAGTGAGAGTACGCCAAAATTCTGACTGGGTAAACCAGTTTCATCTATGCTGGCGGTTTGCATATCCATGAGGCCCAAACGCCATTTTTTATTAAGGTTTCCGCTTACCCTGGCACCAGCTCTAATGGGCACCCCCAATCCTATTCTCCTCGAGAAGAAAGGGCGGATGGTAGCATATCCAAAGTTGGCAAAGAGATCCCCGTTCTCTAAAAAAAATTGTCTTTTTTCGGGAAAAAAAAGTTCAAATCGGTCTAGATTGGTAACCTGCCGATCCACTTCCACCTGTGAGAAATCTGGATTAACGGTAAGGTCCAAATTCAGGGAAGTACTTAGGCTAAATTTAACATCACCTCCAATTTTTTTATCATACTGGGTCTCGGTGTTATTTTCCATGTCCTCGCCTATGCCGCCCAATACGTATGGGATAATGGAAAAATTTGTTTTCGGGGAGGGCGGAGGGGAGTCCCAGACCAAGGTCCCGGTATAGGCTAGGGAGGCTGTAGGGAATTGTCGCGGTATGGGTGTCCAGCTCGATTTTTCTCCCGATTTTAAATCCAATCTACTAAAATTGATACCCCATTCCGTTACGCCATCTTCATACCGAATGGATTTGAATGGGATTGCCATTTCAAAGACCCATTTTTCCTCATCGCTGGTTACTGCCGAAATCCATTTGCTGTCCCAATTTAAATCTACACTTCCTCCACCGTACATGGTTCCGTCCCATTGGGCTCCTGCAGCGTTAGATCCAAAGGAGTAGCCAGTAGTCTGATTGTTAAAAGGGTCCATAAACAACAAAAAGTTGTCATTTTTTCCAAAACTGAAATCCCTACGTAACGATTCTACATAGTAAGAGCCTTTGGTGACGTTATAAAAAGTAGCTAATAGGTAAAGGTTGTTTTCGTCATAGGCCATTCGAATTTCAGAGGGTTCATTGGCCTTTCCTGTATCCATGGGCAATACCATATAAAAGTCAGTTGCCACATCGGTATCTTGCCAGGCCATATCGTTCCCAATTCCGTCTATTGCAATCGGTGAGGTAGTCTTGCGAATATTTAGTCTAAAGGCTTCGTTTTTTTTCTGAGCTGCAGTGGGTAGGGCTAAGGCAAAGATTAGGAAAGTTAGGTATATTCTTGTGGTAGCTGGCAATGGAATGGTCCTTTTGTTGGTTGAACTCACTAAATTAGGCATTTTATGAGAATCGAATCCATAAGGCATGAACTACTTTTAAGCCAAATTCTAATCTTTTCCGTAGGATATGGAATCCCCAAGTTCCAAGGACCACTTATCGGACATTCCGGCATTTACTTCTAGAACGTACTTTACAGGAACTTTGGACGATAGACTGTTTTCGTTAAGGGGTTGTGCATTTTTTTGAATACTGGCAATCTTCATTTGATCATCCACAAAGATCAGGTCTAAGGGGAACTCCGTGTTTTTCATATAAAAAAAATGCATGGATACATCATCAAAAACAAATAACATCCCTTGATTGGGTTCCATAGAACTTCTGTACATAAGCCCTGTTTCCCTTTCGTAGTCCGTATCCGCTATCTCAATGTCCAAATTGATAATAAGGGAATCGGTTTCCTTTTTCAGGATGCGCAGCTTACCTTCTTTTTTAAAAGTAACAGGGGTTGTTTCTATAACTTTTTTAGTTTCTTCCTTGCAGGACACCTGGATAATTATAATAACAATTAAAATTAGATAGATTTTATTATTTCTCATTTTGCAAAGACGCTGTGTTATTTGGGATCTTTAATTCTAGCTGTCTACTTCCTTGAGGTTCCTGATTTTGGTCTAAGAATATAATAGAATCCTACTAGGATAAAAGGTATGCTCAACCATTGTCCAGTAGATAATAACCCAAGGGACTCCTCAAATCCGCCTTGACTCTTTTTCACGTACTCTACAAAGAAGCGCACCGTCCATAACAGTACCAAGAATACGCCAAAAAGGTATCCAAGCTTTTCCTTTTTATCTGTTTTCCAATATAGAAAGTATAAAATAGCAAAGACGAAAATATAACAAAAACCTTCGTATAATTGGGCTGGATGCCTATAGGGTATGGTCTCTAAAAACTCTGAGAATCTAGGATCTTTTTCAATAAGGTTGTAGGCGGCATTCACGGTTTTTTCCTTGGTAATGGTCAAAGCCTTGTAAGCTGGCATATCGTCGGAATCACGGATGAATCTTGTGGCAAGGGCAAAGGATTTTTCTACTGGTTTCCCATTGATTTCGGAATTGAAAAAATTCCCCAATCGAACACAGAAAGCACCTATGGAAACAGGTATAACTATCCGGTCCAAAATCCAGAGAATCTTAAACTCGGGGTATTTTCTAGTATAGAGATACATGCCTATTATTATTCCGATGGCCGCTCCGTGACTAGCCAGCCCAGTAAATCCTGTAAACTCGTAACCCTTTATAAATCCAAAAAGTGTGCTCTCTGCACTCTCCCTTATAGGTAGTAAAATTTCCAACAAATGGTTCTGGTAATAAGGCCAATCGTAAAAGATTACATGACCCAATCGTGCACCCAACATGGTGGACAAAACGGTATATATGAAAAGGGAATCTAACTGTTCAAGCGATTTTTTTTCTTTTAAAAAGATCTTCTTCATAAGATACCAGCCTAGAGCAAATGCAATTATCCATAGAAGATTGTAATATTTGATTTGTATTACCCCAATTTTAAAAAGAGTATCGGCGGGATTCCAAGTAAAGCCTAAAAAGTACATCAACAATTTTTTAAGGGACTAAGATAAGTAAATACTGGAAAGAAAAGTGGACGGAAATGTTTAAATATGTTAAATAGAAATCTGGTAATGTACATTTGTAAAATTATGCCTTCGAGGAGGCCGTGAATTAAATTTTAAAATTAAAAAAGGGCTATGGACCAAGTACCAAGAATCCACAATCCAGAAATCGATAAATAAAGGATTTAGGGAACTGGGTCGTAACCATTTCCTCCCCATGGGTGACAGCTAAAAATTCTTTTTAGGGACAGCCATCCACCTTTGAACAAACCGTGTTTTTGCAATGCTTCCAAAGTGTATTGTGAACAAGTGGGGGAGTAGCGACAAGAGGCAGGGGTAAGAGGGGAAATGAAATTCTGGTAAAATTTCACCAATAGAATAAAGGGGGCAATTAATATTTTTTTCATCTATTTAAAAATTTGGTATTCATCTGAAAATGAGGTTAATAAAAATTTTCAGCACAGATCAAACACCTCCCTGTGGTATAAAAAATTCAATGATTTGACTTGGGACAAAAAAGCAATTTTTATTTATGCCCATTTCATAAATATCATTTTCTCAAAAGATACAGCTAAATTTAAGAGAGGCTGAAAGTGGTACCGTCTTTACCGTCATTCAGTTGAATGCCCATCTCTGCCAACTGGTCCCTTATTTTGTCCGATGTGGTAAAATCCTTGTTGGCACGCGCTTCATTACGCAACTGTATCAAAAGGCCAACCACACTGCCCAATTTATCGGAATTTAGTGCTGTATTATTCTGATTTTCCAACCCCAAAATGTCAAAAACAAAATTGTGCATGGTCTCTGTTAGCAGTTCCTTGTCCTTTTCGGTTATGGTTTCCTTCCCTTCCTTTATTAAGTTGATGTGTTTTACGGCTTCAAATAAATTGGCCGTTAGCATCGGGCTGTTAAAATCATCGTTCATGGCATCGTACCCCTTCTGTTTCCACTCCTCCACATTAAAGCTGGATGATGAAGCTGTAGGCAATTTTTCCAAGTTGCCAATTGCATCCATCAGCTTTTGATACCCTTTTTCAGATGCCAAAAGGGCTTCATCGCTTAGGTCCAAAATACTGGTATAGTGTGCCTGCATCATAAAAAATCGTACTGCAGATGGTGTGTATGGTTTGCTGAGGATGTTATTCTCTCCAGAAAACATTTCATTGGGCAAGATGTTGTTACCGGTAGACTTGGCCATTTTTTTGCCGTTCAAGGTCAACATGTTTGCATGCAACCAGTATTTTACAGGAGCATGCCCATTACAGGCTTCTGCCTGGGCAATTTCACATTCATGATGCGGAAATTTAAGATCCATACCGCCACCATGTATGTCAAAAGTTTCTCCCAGGTATTTGGTGCTCATGGCTGTGCACTCCAAATGCCAACCGGGAAAACCATCTCCCCAAGGTGAAGGCCATCGCATAATATGCTGAACTTCCGCCTTTTTCCATAAAGCAAAATCCTGTGGATTCTTTTTTTCGTCCTGTGCGGCCAATTCACGGGTATTGGCAATCATATCCTCCAATTTCCGACCACTCAGTTTGCCATACTCATTGGTTTTATTGAATTTTTCAACATCGAAATAAACAGAACCATTAATTTCATAAGCATATCCCTTTTCCAATATGGTCTTTATGATTTCGATTTGCTCAATAATATGTCCCGTGGCAGTGGGTTCGATACTAGGCGGTAAAAAATTGAATTTTTGTAGAATGTTGTGAAAGTCCAAGGTGTATTGTTGCACCACTTCCATGGGTTCCAATTGTTCCAACCTCGCTTTTTTTGCAATCTTGTCCTCACCGTCTTCCGCATCATTTTCCAAATGCCCGGCGTCGGTAATATTCCGGACGTAGCGTACCTTGTAGCCCAAATGCTTTAAATACCTAAAAATCATGTCGAAAGACATGAAAGTCCGGCAGTTGCCCAAATGCACATTACTGTAAACTGTAGGTCCACAGACATACATACCAACATGACTCTCGCTTATTGGTTCAAAATCTTCTTTTTTTCCAGAAAGGGAATTATAAACTTTTAATTTTTGAGTTTGGTACAAAGGCATTTTTATGCGGGACAATTAGAATTTAGTATCAATGTTTATATAGTCCAGAAATTCTCGTCTAACGGCCTCGTCTTTAAATTTTCCGCCGTATTCGGCTGTTACCGTACTGCTTTCAATATCGCGTATGCCTCGTGAATTTACACATAGATGTTTGGCATCTATAACGCAGGCAACATCTTCCGTACCTAAAACCTTTTGAAGTTCCCGAACAATCTGAATATTAAGTCGCTCTTGTACCTGCGGTCTTTTGGCGTAATAATCTACGATTCTGTTCATTTTGGACAAACCTACCACTGTGCCTTTGGAAATATAGGCCACGTGGGCTTTACCAACTATAGGGAGTAAATGATGCTCACAGGTGGAATATAGTGTAATGTTTTTTTCAACCAACATTTCACCGTACTTGTATTTATTATCGAAAGTGGATGATTTTGGACGTCGTTTTGGATTAAGTCCCCCAAAAATTTCTTGAACGAACATTTTGGCTACCCTATTCGGAGTTCCCTTTAGACTGTCGTCTTCAAGGTCGAGGCCCAAGGTCAGCATTATTTCATTTACGCTTCCCCTTATACGAGCTATTTTTTCTTCATCACTTAGCACAAATGCATCCTTACGTAAAGGTGTGTCTTCAGCAGCGGAAACATGATCGTCTCCCAGCTCTTCAAAATGCTTTTCCAATGCGTTATCGATTTTCATTAAAATATTGCTTTTTAAGGCAGCAAAGATATACATTATATGCCACTTTATACCATGTTTGCCTTGTTACACAACATAAATTAGTGTTAAGTAGTTTAGGGGGTTACTTTTGAAATTCCCAAATTTTGTAGGTATTCATGAACAGGTTGGTTGTCATTTTTGGTGTTATTTGGTATCTAGGTACTGCTTTGGCCATGGCCCAAGTGGCTTCCGATTGTTCCAATGCTGTGCCAATCTGTAATAATACACCTGTCAACGGAGGTACCAATGGTTTTGGAATCGACGACTTTAAAGGAGCTGCCAAATCCGGTTGTTTGGAAAAAACACTTTCCGGGGCAATTGAATCCAATGCTGCTTGGTATAGGTTTAGAACAAGTGCTTCTGGGCAATTGGGGTTTAATATTGGTTTTGATTCCAAAGAGGATTGGGACTTTGCGCTTTATAAAGCCAGTGATTGCAATTCCCTGGGCGATCCTATTAGATGTAATTTTTTTGATAATAGGGAGGCCAATAGTTTTATCGGCGTAGGGGAGGACCCCAAAGGAGCTGCCAACAATGTTCAATATGAGGAATGGTTGGAAGTTTTACCAGGAGAGGATTATTACCTATTGGTCAATAATTTCAGTAATATCAATTCAGGGTTTTCTATACAATTCACAGGTCAAATTTTTGTTACCAACCCCTATGATGCATTGGATTGCTCAATAGTCAGTAATCTTTTGGGACCGCCAATTGCGGCATGTAACAACGAAAACATTGTTTTGGATGCTACTACAGCTGATGTGGTGAGTTACACTTGGTACAAGGATATTGGAAATGGTTATGCCTCAATACCAGGAGCGATTTCTGCTACCCTTTCTGTTTTGGATGCTGCCTTTTACAGGGTGGAGGTTATTACCCAATCCCAAAATAATATTATTAGCGATGTTCAGGTAGGTTTTTCTACTGCGCCTACAACATCTCCAGTAAATGACGAAAATACCTGCTCGGATGCCGAATACTTTAATTTAAGTGAAAAGGACCAATTGGCCTTGGGTGGGCAATCCCAAGAAGAAGTAATTATATCATATCACCTTACTAGCGCAGATGCGGATGCAGGAATAAATGCACTTCCTTTGGAATATAAATTGGTGTCAGGGGAACAACAGATTTACATTAGGGCCACCTCTGTGCAGAATCCTAGATGTTACGATGCTTCCCAAGACTTTAAATTAACGGTGCATGAACCTTTGGAGCCCGATTTTCCTTTGGAAGTCTTTCTGTGTGAAGGGGAGATTAGTGCTATAATAGGAGTGTCCTCCGCAGATCCGGACTACGATTATCAATGGAGTACGGGTGAAATAACTTCCAGTATAACAGTTACTCAGGGCGGCGAATATTCCTTGACAATAAGTGATAAACTTGGGGTGTCTACTTGTGACAATACTTTTGTGATTACCGTCTTTGCATCCAAGACACCGCATATTAAGGAAATTATCGTTGACGATTTACAGGATAGCAATACTATTACCGCAGTACCTGATAGGGAAGGTGATTTTGAATATCGCTTGGATGATGGGGCTTATCAGGCCGAAAATATATTTTACGACGTTCTGCCCGGTGCACATAATATAACTTTAAACGATTTGAATGGCTGTGGTACCTCCACGGAAAGCATCGTGGTGGTGGGGTTTCCTAAATTTTTCACTCCTAATGGGGATGGGGCTAACGACGTATGGAATATTGTAGGTATTTCAAGTTTGGAAGAACCTATGCTTTATGTTTATGACCGATATGGAAAGTTGCTTAAGCAGCTGTCCCAAAATAGTGTGGGTTGGGACGGAACCTATAATGGAGTGGCTTTGCCTTCGGACGATTATTGGTTCAAGTTAAGCTTTCTGGATAAGAACGGCCAACGCACCATTGCAAAGTATGTAAATAATCATTTCTCTTTAAAGCGATAATGGGTATTGGTCCGATAATACTTTTGGGTGTTTGTTAAACTAATTTTACCTATTTCGGTAAGACACATTATCTGAAGATTCTCTTTCTTTGAAGAATTGTTGCTTTCAGATGGAACAAGGGATACCTCAGATTTTGTGATAAATTATACCCCATTTATACTAAATCTTTTTCATAAGAGTTATTATACTTGACTTAAGTATATATTTAGCCCCAATACCTATGCGAACATTTACCTGTTCTATTTGTCTTATATTTCTGTTTATCAGTAATATATATGCACAAAATTCACCTGATTGTAGGACTGCGATTCCTGTTTGTGCAGATGGCCAGCCAATTATGCCAATTGTTGATGGCAGTGGTGATATAGACGATTTTGATCCTGATGTAATTAGGCAAAGTGGTTGTTTGGAGAAAGGAAGTGTAAGTTCTGCAAATATCGAAAACAACACCTCTTGGTTCGTTTTTAGAGCAGGTACAGGCGGTCAGGTAGGTTTTGACATTGAGGCTTTGCCGGTAACGGGTACTACAATAACAGCGGAGTGGGACTTTGCGGTTTATGGTCCTTATGATCAGACCAGTGGGCAAAATTTCTGTTCGATTATAGGAAGTGGATCAGAACCTATCCGTTGTAATTATGAAGCCAATAATACGCGTTTCACAGGAATAGGGATTAATCCGGAGAATGGGGATGTGGGTGCTCCTTTTTTAAAGCAAAGCCAAAACACATATGACGAATGGTTAGATGTACTCCCAGGAGAAATCTACTATATTTTCATTAATAATTTCAACACCAATTTCGATGATGATGCCGAGCAATTTTCATTGACTTTTACGGGTAGTTCGGTTGATGCCGATCAAGATAATGCGTTGGATTGTACCTTACGTGACGAATTTTTAGGATTGGATATAATTGCTTGTGAGGGTGATCCGGACATCACCTTATCTGCACAAAATTCTCCTTTTGGACCTGATATTGTAACTGTTGTTTGGACTGTAGATTATGAGGACGATGGCGTTATTGATGCCACCTTGCCGGGATCCGGACCTTCCAATGCCGAATTGGTGGTGAGCAGCCCCAATTCTGGACGCTATTTTGTTGAACTGACCAACAGTTTTGGAAATGATGTAGGTGATAATATACTAATCACCTTTTTTGGAACCCCGGTTTTACAGGAAGTAATCGTTAGGGACGATCTTTCCGATAATAATATTGTGGAATTTGTAATGTTGAGGCCAGAGGGGAGTTATGAATACGCTATAAATGGAGGGGAATTTCAGGATGACCCTGTTTTTAATAATGTGCCACCAGGGGTAAATACGGTGATTATAAATGATAAAAATGGCTGCGGAATTACCGAGCCCTTAGAGTTTTTAGTGGTGGGTTATCCCAAGTTCTTTACGCCCAATGCCGATGGTATCCATGACCGTTGGAATGTATATGGAATTTCCACCTTGATAGATCCGGTGGTATTTATATTTGATCGTTACGGCAAACTTCTTAAACAGATTGATGAAACCACAATAGGGTGGGATGGTACCTTTAATGGAAGGCCTATGCCATCATCGGACTATTGGTTTAGGATGGATTATTCCCGAGACGAAGATGGTATTATAGTGGCTCGAGCTATTAGGACCCATTTTACATTAAAGCGATAGATAATCTATGGATTCCAAAATAATAAAAGACGGGTAAATCCCGTCTTTTATGTTCCTAAAATCCCGTTTACTTTAAAAATTAAGGGTATATCCCAAACTTACCACAGAGTTCTTATTTGTAATACTTGCCGGGGTGGGAAGTCCAACATCATAAAGTTGTTTGTTTATGTCCTGAGTGGCGTAATTGTAGGATAGGTCTAGCCTACTTCCTCCAAAATTATAACCAATTCCACCAGAATAACCATTTAAATCGCCTATGGTTCCTCCATTGGTATAAGGACTTTGTTCAAATCTGTATCCAGCCCTTAAGCTAAGTGCCGCAATTCGGTACTCCCCACCCAATCTAAAAGTGGATACAGTACTTAGTTTATCGGAAATGAGGTTATTTTCCGCAGCAAAACTTGGATCCGAAGCAGGTCTTAACTCGGCTTTTGACATATCTTGATATCCATAATCAAAGCTTATTAGTCCATCCTGTCCAAAAATAATAGCTAAACTACCAGTTAATTTAGCGGGTATTTTTATAGTGTAATCCTCATATAAGTTAATGATATTAAAATTGATAAATGAAATATCACTATCTGCCAAATCAGAATTTATTCTTTGTGAGGTTTCATCCGATAATTTGTACCAGGTAGGGGATTGATAACTACCACCGATCCTAAAAGTCTCATTCAATTTCCCGATGGCTCCCGCACTAAAGGAAAAACCGCTCCCCTGAGTTCTTAAAAAGTTGTCGAAGGTTATGGTTTGAATTTCCGAATCGGCATCGAAACCTCTTTCGGTTAATTGGGTAAGTTTGTCCAGAAATACACTGTGTATGTTCATGGAGGCTCCCAAATATAGATTATCGCCATACTGCGAGGCCAAGTTGGCGGTAAACTTACTATTATATCCCGAACTACTTTGCGAGTAATTTTGATTAACATTACTGTATTGGGCGTTGGAGATGTAATCGGTATTGTTGTCGTCAGAGAAATCAACAGGGTCTATTATGCCACCATAATAACCTAAAAAGGCCTGTTGGTCCACAAATCCCAAATTAGAGCCAATATCCAGATAAGCCTCCTCTATAAACTCATCATCCTGTACTAAAAGAGGTCCAAATGGTACTCCATTGGCCAAATCCAAAAAGTAATTGTCAATACCCTGGTTACTATTGCCGCTAACAAAGAGATCGTCGTCAAAATTTTTAATTAGATCATAATTAAAAGCCAATGCAACTTTCCTCCATGGAGAACTGTCGTTGGTGCTTTTAAATACAAAAACACCTCCTATTTGGTTAAGGTCAAAAGAATTTAGAGAGGCGCTGGAACTGCCATTGAAATAGGTGGCGTCATTTTTAACATTGTAATTTGATCCAGTTAGGGATAGCAAACTATTATTGAAAACAGCTGAACCTGCCGGATTTACATTTAGGGCGGATAAATCACCTCCCAATGCGCCAAAGGCACCATTTAATCCTTGAAATCGTGCGGATCCATAAGAACCCTCCCCGCTCAACCTTAAAACATCATTAATGTTCTGGGCGCTGGCGAAAGCACATACCAATATTAGAATGAAAGTATAATTCCTTTTCATTTTATTTAGTTTAGAAAGTTTTTATTGAAATTAGGGGCCATATTGTCTAGTTGCGTCTACCGCTACTTCTGCTGCTACTACTTGAGGATGACGATCTTGAAGAAGAACTGCTAGAACTTCTTACGTTTCCGCTGGAGCTACTGGAGCTACTGGAACTTCTTACGTTGCCACTGGATGACCTTGAAGGAGTACTGCTAGAATTACTTCTATATGTTCCACTTGATGATCGTGTTGGGCTAGAACTTCTGTAGGTTCCACTTGACGATCTAGAAGGAGTGCTGCCCGAACTTCTATAGGTAGAAGTCCTTGGCGCGGTGCCTTTATATGTACTATTGTTAGGTGAACTGCTCCTATAGGTCTGATTGCTTCTGGAACTGCTATAATTTGGTACTGCCCTAGTACTTCTACTGGTACGGTAGGATCTATTTCTTTCCAGGGCATCGACCCCAACATTGCTTCTAGATGAGGTTCCACTTCTATTGACATTGCTTCGGGAAGCAGTGCTTCGATACCTACTAGTGTTTGTACGACTGGTAGAGTTGACATTGGACCTGCCTCTTAAGGCATTACTGCTTAAAGTGGAATTGGAGTTATAAACACCTCTCCTACTGGCGCTATAGGCATAACTTCTATTGTGGTAATTATTGCCATACCTATTGCGGGAATAATAATAAGGATAGTTGCGATAAGGGTTATAGTAATAAGGAGAATAGTAATAAGGGCTATAAAAACCTCCCCAGCCATATGAATAGCCGTATCCTCCCCAGCCCCAATTGTTCCATCCATATCCATAACCTCCCCATCTCCATGGGTTATGGTATCCGTAATAACCACCGTAGAAGCCTCCGTAAAAACCGCTGTATCCCCATCCATAAGGTGAGCCGCCCCAACCCCAGTTGTCATGAATGTTTATATTTACAGTTGTTGCGTTATCTCCCCAAGAGCCATATCCGTTGTAATCATTATAGTTACCATTGTAACCCAAGTCCTGATTATTGTTAAGGCTGTCGTTTTCAACATCGCTATAATAGCCATCAACATCGGTGAATACCTCGCTATCCAGAATTTCCTCGTACTCATTTGCTTTTTGGCCAAAATAATCTCCGTAGGTATCCTGTTTTGCGGTTACTTGCTGATTTCTTGGCTGATTGGTAACACGGACCTGCTCTGTTCTCTCAGAGCTATTGGTGTAGATGCCATCATTATCGTAATAAGAGGCCTGTTGGTACGATCCGCAAGATGTCAATACTATACTAAGGAGTACAACAGTTGCTGCTATATGTATTCTTCGGTGGGGTAGAGAATGTATCATCGCTGTAAATTTAATTGTTGAACATTGTAAAAATAGTTAGTTTTGCCGAACTATTTCATTTAAATATAGGGTCGCAAGTTTTGTGCCAAACTTACTAGTATGGGTAAAAATTTAACGAAAAGAGCAGAGGATTATTCCAAATGGTATAATGAACTTGTAGTAAAAGCGGATTTAGCTGAAAATTCGGGAGTTAGGGGTTGTATGGTCATTAAACCTTATGGTTATGCCATTTGGGAAAAGATACAGGCCCAATTGGATAAAATGTTCAAGGAAACAGGTCATGAGAATGCCTATTTTCCATTGTTTATACCCAAGTCCTATTTGAGCAAAGAGGCGAGTCATGTGGAGGGTTTTGCAAAGGAATGCGCCGTGGTTACCCATTATAGATTAAAGAATGCCGAGGATGGTAGTGGAATTATTGTAGATCCAGATGCCAAGTTGGAGGAAGAGCTTATTGTAAGGCCAACATCGGAAACCATAATATGGGACACCTATAGAAGGTGGATTCAATCTTATCGTGATTTACCCCTCTTGATCAATCAATGGGCCAATGTGGTGCGTTGGGAAATGCGTACGCGTCTTTTCTTGCGAACCGCAGAATTTTTGTGGCAAGAAGGCCATACTGCACATGCCACGGAAAAGGAGGCCATTGCCGAAGCTGAACAAATGATGAACGTGTACGCTGAATTTGTGGAGGATTATATGGCGGTGCCCGTTATAAAAGGGACTAAAACAGCCAGTGAGCGTTTTGCTGGTGCATTGGAGACCTATTGTATTGAAGCTTTGATGCAAGATGGTAAAGCCTTGCAAGCAGGTACCTCACATTTCCTGGGTCAAAATTTCGCCAAGGCTTTTGATGTAAAATTTGCCACTAAAGAAGGTGTGCAGGAATACGTTTGGGCAACCTCTTGGGGAGTTTCCACAAGGTTAATGGGGGCATTGATCATGACGCATAGTGATGACAACGGATTGGTATTACCTCCAAAATTGGCTCCCATACAAGTGGTGATCGTTCCAATTTATAAGGGGGGAGATCAATTGGATGCCATTTCAGAAAGAGTTGCTCCTTTGGTAAAGGAATTGCGTTCTAAAGGAATCTCCGTAAAATATGACAACAGGGATACCCATAAACCAGGATTTAAGTTCAATGAGTACGAGTTGAAAGGAGTGCCCGTTCGTTTGGCCATAGGACAAAGGGATATGGATAATGGTACTTTTGAGGTAGCAAGACGGGATACTTTTGAAAAAGAAACCGTTAAGGCCGATGAGGTAGTAGCGAAAATTGAATTTTTGATGGAGGATATTCAGACGAATATTCATAATAAGGCCTTGGAACATAGAAGAACCCATATCACGGAGGTGAATTCTTATGAGGAATTTAAGGAAGTGTTGGAAAACAAAGGTGGATTCTTGTCGGCACATTGGGATGGAACTACGGAAACCGAAGAATTGATCAAAGACCAAACAAAGGCTACCATTCGCTGCATTCCAATAGATGTAAAAAAGGAAGGGGGAGTCTGTATGATAACAGGAAAACCATCTTCAAATAGGGTGCTTTTCGCTAAGGCGTATTAAAAGATTTTAAAAAATTTTATTTAGGTCTTGCGATAGTAAAAAATAATTGTATTTTTGCATCCGCAATTATGCGATTTAATGGTCCGTTCGTCTAGGGGTTAGGACGCCAGGTTTTCATCCTGGTAACAGGGGTTCGATTCCCCTACGGACTACTAAAGTTATTTTGAAATTTTGGGGTGTTGATTTCGACCTAAAAATTGTGTCAATACTTGAAACCAAAAAATGGTCCGTTCGTCTAGGGGTTAGGACGCCAGGTTTTCATCCTGGTAACAGGGGTTCGATTCCCCTACGGACTACACAGTAGATTTCGGGGTTTATCCCACTAAAAAATTAATTAAATAGAAAATGGCAAATCATAAGTCAGCATTAAAGAGGATTAGAAGAAACGAAGCGGTAAGGTTACGTAACAGGTATCAGCACAAAACAACCCGTAACGCTATCAGAAGACTGCGTACAGAGGAAGATAAGAAGGCTGCTGAAACTTTGTTGCCAAGTGTGGTAAGTATGATCGATAGATTGGCTAAGCGCAATATTATCCATTCCAATAAAGCTGCAAACTTAAAGAGCAAGTTGACCAAACAAGTCTCTGCACTATAAGTTTTATAATTTATATAAAGGAACGCCCTTCGTAAGAATGGGCGTTTTTTTGTTTCTAAAATCCACCGCATTTTTCGGGAAAGGGATTCGGTAGGATCAACAACAAATAGTTGAATAAATTCCCTTGTTGCCTTCGGGTTATCAGTTCCATTCGGCCACAACTTTTGGAATTGATCCGTAATGTTTGTTGTATATTTCTGCGAAGTCTAGGTAATTCCGATGTATTGCCCAATATTCTCAACTGCCAAAGGGACGGTTATTAAAGAGTTAACTGAAGCATCATTCGATCTTATTATAATAGATGGTAAAAAGCAACTAATTAAATCGTTGGAAGCGATATTCCGTTGGTGTAATCCCTTTTATTTCTTTAAATTTTCTATTGAAGTTGGCAATTGTTCCAAATCCGCATTGTTCAGAAATATGGGAAATGGGAAGGTCCCGATCGTTGTGAATAAGTTTGCAGGCATTTTCGATACGAATTTCTATTAAAAACTGGAAAAAGGTTTTGTTGGTTCGCTTCTTGAAATAACGGCAAAATGAATTCTTGTTCATATGGGCCTTATCTGCAATCTCTTCCAATGTAATAGGTTCGTAAAACCTTTCCATGGCATATTTAAAAACATCATTCATCCGTTTTCCTTCATCCTCGGTATATTTCTTTTTGTAAACAAAGGAAGAAAGAGGTGTGGTTTGGGCCGCACTGATTAAACTTATTATTTTTAAAAGCGTAGCTATCCTTTCAATCTTATTTTGATTGTTTAGTTTCTTGAATTGTTTAGCGATTTTCTTTTTTTTGGAAAGTACCTTCATTCCGTATTCCGAAGCTTTAAAAAAAACCTTGGTTCCTGCCATATCCGTCAATTCAAAAAAATGATTTCCAAAGGAGCTTTTGTTAAAAAATAAGGAACACATAATAGATTCATCACTTTTGTTTGAATCACTTTTAAAAACATGGGGAACGTACCCTCCAATTACCATAATATCATTCTCCCTATATTCGTTTATGGTGTCGGCTACCACAAAAGATCCCGCCCCTTTTACGATAAGGCTTATTTGTAATTCTTGATGTTGGTGAAGTTGGCCATAAAATATTCTTTCCCGATCTTCTTGGTAGATGAGCGCTACGTTTTTTGGCTTCGGAATTTTAAAGGGTAGTACTTTCAAGACTTATGTTTTGCAAATATTATTAAAAATAATAATATGTTTCGGCATACGGGGTAATATAGTATAATAATATGTGTTTCGGGAATAGACCTGCTAAGGTAAAGTATTTGCTACTTTAAAAATTGGACCTTGCCATTCTGAGCAACGTGTAGATACAATTTAACCGCTATCCCAATACCTGAAGGAGGTCAGGGTTAAGTGGTCCATTTCAGGAAAAGTTTAAACCTAGGTAACCAATAATCTATAAATGCAGACGGTACTCCCACCTACATCTTTTTAATTATTTTTACAATTTGCTCAAAAATATCTAGTTCATCTTCCAATTTTAAGTCGGTATTGTATTTTTTCTTTAAATCATATTCCGTTAAAATGATATGTTTATTGGGTTCGATGTCAATGTTCTTCAGGCACTCTTTGGCACATTGAAGGGGGCATCCGTCAACAACTATTATTGGCCTATTGGACCTGGCCTTTTTAACAAGTGATTTGACTTTGCCGCCTACCCCAGCAATACATGACATCTCCGCAATACCATCGGAATTTATTTTTAGGGCAATATCGTTCGCCAATTGTGCCACATTACTGCAGCCTGAACAGGAATATATTAAAGGTACCGTACTGTGCTCATGTTTTTCCATTATAACAATTTTAGATTTTGTGTAAAGACTTACAGCAGATCCTTTGTCAGACTTTCCATATCGGTTTGTACATTGTCTATATTGTAATAACTCCCTTTATTAAGCTTTCGTTCCAATGATTGGCTAATGATTAAATGCGCGACATTCACCAGATTTCTTAATTCACAGAGCGCAGTATTAATTTTTGCGCCTTTATAAAGTTCCTCGACCTCATTGTAAATAAGATCTAGATGACGAACAGCTTTTGTTAATCGCCTGTTGCTTCTTACAATTCCCACATAATCCCGCATTAGGGCCTGTAATTGGGTAAGGTTGTGTTGTATCAGGATATATTCTTTGGGAATGCTTGTGCCGTCATCATTCCATTCAGGAATGGAGGCGTAGTTGGGATCTGGCGGATGTGCAGTGTGATATTCAAATATATTATGGGCGTAAACCAAAGCTTCCAATAGGGAGTTCGAAGCCAGTCTGTTGGCTCCGTGTAGTCCTGTTCTTGAGCACTCACCACAGGCGAATAAGTTGGCCACCGAAGTCTGTCCGTACTTGTCCACAACAATGCCGCCACAAAGATAATGTGAAGCAGGAACAACGGGAATCCAATCCTTTTCAATATCTATATGGTTGAATAAGCATTCTTGATAAATATTTGGAAAATGTTTTTTAAAGGCCTTTATATCTATGTGGGTACAATCTAAAAAGACGTGGGAATCGCCTGATTTTTTTAACTCGGCATCAATACTTTGGGATACGATATCCCTCGAAGCCAATTCTGCACGTTTATCATAAATGGGCATAAATCTATGTCCTTTTTTATCTCGTAAAGTGGCGCCAAAGCCCCTGACCGCTTCAGAAATCAGAAATGATCGCCCATCTTTATTGTTATACAGGGCCGTGGGATGAAACTGCACAAACTCCATATCCTTAATTTCGGCTTTTGCCCTATACGCCATTGCAATGCCGTCCCCTGTTGCAATTATTGGATTGGTGGTATGACCATATACACGACCAATGCCGCCCGATGCCAATAAGGTACTATCTGCCCTAATGGTAATTATATCCCCTGTCTTTTGATCTAATACGTAGGCGCCATAGCATGATATATTTTTGGATTCCGGAATATTAAGATGATGTTCAGTAATCAGGTCCAATGCAAAATGATAGGATAAAACAGTGACATTGGGGAATTTATGAACTTGTTGCAGTAATGCACGCTCAATCTCGAACCCGGTAATATCCTTATGGTGAACAACCCGGTATTCCGAGTGTCCACCTTCAATTCCTAAATCCAACTTACCGGAATCATTAATATCAAAACTGGCACCCCAGAGCATTAATTCCCTGAGCCGTTGGGGACCTTCCTTTATGACCATTTCAACCACGGCCTCATCACACAAACCGTCTCCCGCAACCAAGGTGTCTTGTATGTGTTTTTGAAAAGAATCTTCCTCTAAATCCAATACAACGGCAACACCACCTTGGGCGTATTTTGTATTGGATTCATGCTCATCTGCCTTAGTGACTATAATTACGGTCTTATCGGGGAATCTCTGGGCAATCTTTACGGCGTAAGTCAATCCTGCCACTCCCGAGCCTATTACAAGAAAATTTGCATGCACCATTTTATTTCGATAATTCCAACATTCTTTGAATAGGTTGTAGTGCCCGTAACCTTATGTCCTCTTCGACTTCTATTTGTGGTGTTTCATTTAAAAGACAATCATAAATTTTTTGAAGGGTATTGACTTTCATAAAGGCACATTCGCTACAGGCGCAGGTGTTATCTTCCTCTGCTGGGGCCGGAATAAGAACGGTAGTCGGGACCTCTAGCTGCATTTTGTGTAATATACCGGCTTCCGTAGCAACAATAAACTGTTCTTTGGGATGGGTTTTTACATAATTGATCATACCGGCAGTGGAACCAATATAGGTAGCTAGATCTAAGATGTGCTCCTCTGATTCGGGATGGGCTATTATTTTGGATTCGGGATATATCTTGTAGAGTGCCAACAATTTATCCAGGGAAAAGGCTTCGTGAACTATACAGGAACCATCCCATAGCAATAGGTCTCTTTCCGTTTTTTTGCTTATGTAGCGACCCAAATTTTTGTCGGGCGCAAAAATAATCGGTCTTTCCTTAGGCACTGACTCCACTATTTTTAAGGCATTGGAGGAGGTACATACAATGTCGCTCATTGCTTTAATTTCTGCTGAACAATTAACATATGTAATTACCAGATGCTCGGGGTGTGCTTTTATGAATTTTGAAAATGCCTCTGGCGGACAAGAATCTGCCAACGAACAACCTGCACTTAAGTCGGGCAACAGCACTTTTTTCGTTGGATTTAGGATTTTTGCGGTCTCTGCCATAAAGTGTACCCCGGCAAATACGATTATTGATGCATCGGTCTCAGCAGCCATTTGTGATAACCCCAAACTATCGCCAACATAATCGGCAATTTCTTGTATTTCGTCCCGCTGGTAGTAATGCGCAAGAATTACGGCGTTCTTTTCTTGCCTTAACGTGTTAATTCTTTCTTTTAAATCCATTAGTTCAAAAGTAATTTTGAACCGGAAAAGTTAGGAGTTCCACCTCCTGTATAAAATGATAAATATCATAATAAAAAATAAAAATATTCTTTTATTAAAACTCAGAATTAAGAATAACCTTGATCCTATGTAAGGTTGTTGGTGTGACGAAGTGAATGTAATAACATGGTCTAACAAGCGAACGTTGGTCAATGCGTAAAGTACCAACTAAAGAAAAATTTTCAATCAAAAAAAACAAAAGCAAGCTATGTTATTTAGCTTGCTCTGTTTTCAACTTTTTGTTGACTTATTTGTGAGACACGTATTTTAATAGCCGTAGGCTCATTGAAATGCGATAGTCGAACGAAGTCCGCCTTTTTGGCGGGGTCTCCGGTTTAATATCTCGACACTTGGGTTGGTTCCTTAAAAGTGATTAAAACTTCTCCCAGGGTTTTATACAATTTTTTTCATTCCAAAATTTTGAGCAAGCTCCATTTTTTCATAAAAAAAAAGAACCACGTCTAAAAGGACGTGGTTTCTTGCTTGTGGTGACCTCGACTGGATTCAAACCAGTAACCTTCTGAGCCGTAATCAGATGCGCTATTCAGTTGCGCCACGAGGCCAATATAAAAATTCATTCTTCCCGTTTAACGGGCTGCAAATATATTTCTTTTTAAATTTACCACAAAATTACAACAGCCAAAATAAATGGATTTTAAAAAATTTGTACGCGATATCCCGAATTTCCCTGGGGATGGAATTACTTTTAAAGATATAACCCCCCTATTGCAGAATGCAGAGGCCTTGGCTGGAGCGGGGGACGCCTTATTTCATTTGATTGAAAATATGGAGATAGATAAGGTGGTGGGCATGGAAAGTCGGGGGTTTATCTTTGCCCCTATGTTGGCTACACGCCTCAATGCCGGATTTGTTCCTGTAAGAAAACGCGGAAAATTACCCCATCAAATAATTAGTGAATCATATGAGTTGGAATATGGTTCAGATGTGCTTGAAATTCACGTAGATAGTATTTTAAAAGGGGAGAGGGTACTTATTCATGATGATGTCCTAGCCACAGGAGGAACGGCAAAAGCTGTTTGTAAACTAGTAGAAAAGTTGGGTGGAGAAGTGGTTCAGTGCAATTTTTTAATGGAACTTTATTTTTTAAAGGGTAGGGAAAAATTGTCCGGATACCCTGTAGCTTCCCTTATACAGTATTAATCCAGGGCATTAGTGGTTACTAAGTACCGCCATCCAATAATTACCATTTGAATTTTTGTGGCCTTGGAAAGGTCCAACTGTTGTTTCGAATAGGATGGCAATAACAACTTATTCATTTTTGCCAAAAATTTAAAGAAAGCCTTTTTCATCCTTTATTGATATTTTAATGGGTAAGTACCAAAATTAGTTGCCTGTCCAATTTGTAATAGGTGCAAATATAGGGACTAAGAAACTATTTAAATTTTATCCTTCAGTTCTATTTTTGCCTTTTTTTGCCAGCTGCTTGTTATTTTCTCGTCACTTAGCCTTTGTGATACGCCTCAAAAGGCCTAGATTTTGTAAAAAAACTTCAAAGTAGATTCTAAAAACATATTATAAACAGTTTCTATGTGGAAAAAGGATTTCAAAATATTGACTTATCGCTCGGTTTGCCGGGGAAAGGAAATAGTTGACGATGAAATGTGGTAATTACCACAAGATATTCCCTAAATATTGCGATTTGTAGAATAAAACGTATTTTTGCGCAAAATTTTAAAGTAATGAGTACAAATAGAACATTTACCATGTTAAAGCCAGATGCCGTTGAGAATGGGCATATTGGTGGAATTTTGGACAAAATAACATCGGCCGGATTTAAGATTGTGGCAATGAAATATACGCAATTGAGCAAAAGGGATGCCCAAGCGTTTTATGCAATACATAAAGAGCGTCCTTTTTTCGGAGAATTGGTAGACTTTATGACCAGAGGACCAATTGTATCCGCTATATTGGAAAAGGATAACGCCGTTGAAGATTTTCGTGCCTTGATCGGTGCAACAAATCCTGCTGATGCAGCTGAAGGTACTATTCGTAAATTGTTTGCAACTTCAATAGCGGAAAATGCGGTTCACGGTTCTGATAGTGACGAAAATGCAGCTATCGAAGGTGCATTTCATTTTGCAGGAAGGGAAATTTTTTAATAATCCATATTCCTGACAAAAAAACCACGCCTTTAAGCGTGGTTTTTTTGTTTGTCCATGCCGGAAGTTTATCTCAGAACAATTTTTGTGATTAGATTTTTCCCCAATTCCTCGTTCAATAACTTTATGATTTTGGATTTGCCATGGCTTAGCTCCTCTCTTAGCACCGAGGAGGAAAGTGATACAAAAAGGGTGTCGTTCCGTAATTCTATGGCCGTAGTATAATTATTTACGCCATTGCCCATTAGATTTATCCATGCTTCACGTGCATTTACCCGGTCCATTCCCTTTTGTAATTTATTTTCAGAAATAAATTCCTGTAAGGCTTCACCTAGGCGAAGGTTGTCATTTTTTCTCTTGGCCATTCTTATTTGATATTAATGGGTTCAAATCTTTTGTAGTGGTATTTTAAATTATCCTCACTTAGCACCGTAAAGCTATTTTCAGATAGACTAATGATTTTTTCATGCCATTCGCTCAGTCCAGTGGTATAGTTTATGGTGAAAACACCATCTTTTTCATGAATAGTAAACATTTCTGCATCATTGGAGGTATCGTAGGTTCCATTAAATTTTGGTTGTACCTTTTTTCGATATCCTTTAAGGGCGTTAATTTCAATGTAGTCCACACTTGTGTTGACGGTATATTCCTTATCGGTGCCATCTGGAAAAGAAACTTTTTCAATCTCCCAATAGCCGTTCAAATAAGGCAGGTCTATTTGGTTTATTTTGTCTTGACAGCCAATTAGGCTATTTAGTGCTATAAAAAAATAAATATATCGCATACTACAGCTTAAATATCTTATAGGATTGGTGTATCTTCTTTATAATCTCTTCGGTTCTATCCGCATGGGTATCGCTAAGGAATATCTGTCCAAAATTATCTTCGTCTACCAAATGAATGATATGGGCCACCCGGCTTTCATCCAATTTGTCAAAAATATCATCCAGTAGTAATAAGGGGGTTGTCCCGGCCTGTTTTTTTATAAAGTAGAACTGAGCCAATTTCAAGGCGATCAAAAAAGATTTTTGTTGCCCCTGACTTCCAAATTTTTTTATGGGATGCCCGTCTATTTCAAAGTTAAGGTCGTCTTTATGCGTGCCCACACTGGTATATTGGAGCGCTTTATCCTTTTCTAGATTCCTTTCCAATAAAGTTAATAGATCATTGTCCAATAGCTTACTATCATATGTTAAATCTACAGGTTCCTTACCCCCGGATATTGCGAGGTATTGTTCCTTGAATATGGGTATGAACGCTTCCAGAAATTCAGCCCTTTTGGTGAAAATTCTGCTGCCGTATTCCTGCAGTTGCTCATTGTAAACCTCCAAGCTTGTCCTGTCAAAAGTTTGGTTGACGGCAAAATACTTTAGTAGGGAATTTCTCTGGCTAAGGGTTTTGTTGTACTTGATCAGATTTTGCAGGTATTCCTTGTCGGATTGGGAAATGACCCCATCCATAAATTTTCTACGGGTTTCACTACCTTCTATTATTAAATCGCGATCAGCTGGGGAAATAATAACCAAGGGTAGGAAGCCAATATGGTCAGAGAATTTTTCGTAGGCCTTGCCGTTGCGTTTTATGATTTTTTTCAACCCCTTTTTAAGGCTGCACAGAATCTTTTCCTCCCTGTCGTTTTTATGGAATTCCCCATCGATTACGAAAAAATCCTCATCGTGTTTTATATTTTGGGTCGCAACTGGATTGAAATAGCTTTTTCCAAAGGAAAGGTGGTAAATGGCATCTAGAACGTTCGTTTTTCCCACGCCATTATCGCCCACAAAACAATTGATTTTGGCATCGAATTCGAAATTTTCGGAGGCAAAGTTTTTATAATTTATAAGTGATAATTTCTTTAGAAACATTCTGGGTCTTAAAATATTTATTTTCTATTCCTCTCGGAATCTATAAAATATCCAAAAATAACGAATAAATACCCGTTCGGTTTTGGATAAAAACTTTATTTTTGCGCGATTAATAAAATTCAAAAATGGCAACTTACAAGAAAAGAGGTTTTAAACCAAAAAATAAAGAGGAGGAGAATTTGTTGGATGAGCAGGAAAGTACAACTGCAGAGGTATTTAGTTCGTTGGATGAAGGAGCGTCCAGATCGGAAGAATGGGTCTCCCGGAATCAAAATTATATTCTTGGAGTAATTGGGGTAATTGCCGTAACCGTTTTAGGATATATGGCCTACTTTCAATTTGTAGAAAAGCCAAAGGAAGAAAGTGCTGCCAACGAGATGCTATATCCTCAGCAATATTTTGATCAAGCCTTAACCGCGACTACTGAAAAGGATTCCTTGTTTACCCTAGCCTTGAACGGGGCAGAAGGTAAATATGGTTTTTTGGATATTATTGAAGAGTACAATGGTACTCCCGCTGCCAATTTAGCCAAATATTCGGCTGGGATGGCTTTTTTGAATATGCAGAAATACGATGAAGCCATTAAGTACTTGGAAGGATTTTCATCCGATGATTTAATTTTGGGTGCCTTGGCAAAAGGTGGTTTGGGTGATGCTTTTCTTCAATTGAACCAGCCTAGTGATGCCTTGGGATATTATGAGCAGGCTTTTGCCCATAGTGCCAATGACTTTACTACTCCAAAATTTTTGTATAAAGCTGGTGTTACCGCTTTGGAATTGAAGGAAAATGGTAAGGCATTAAAATATTTTCAAAGTATAAAGGATGAATACCCAAGCTCTGATGAGGCTAGGACTATTGATGCATTTATAGGCAAGGCAAAAAACTAATAGTATGGCTACGGCTAATAAAAATTTATCGGCTTACGATAAAACTGCAATCCCAAGCGCGAATGATTTTCGGTTTGGGATTGTTGTTTCAGAGTGGAATGAGGACATTACCGAAGGACTTTACAACGGAGCTTTGAGCGCCCTTTTGGATTGTGGTGCCAAGGAGGGGAATATTATTCGCTGGAATGTTCCTGGGAGTTTTGAGCTTACTTTTGGTGCCAAAAAAATGATAGAAACCCTGAAAGTGGATGCAGTTATCGCGATCGGTAGCGTAATCCAGGGGGAAACCAAACATTTCGATTTTGTTTGTAGCGCTACGGCCCAAGGAATAATGGACCTAAACGTAAGAACGGAAGTGCCGGTTATTTTTTGCGTTTTAACGGACAACAATATGCAACAGGCCATTGACCGAAGTGGCGGCAAACATGGCAATAAGGGAGCTGAGGCCGCAATAGCTGCCATAAAAATGGCCAGCCTAGGAAAGTAGCCTTTATAATTTACTTTTCCTATTCTTCCGGCTTTGCATGCCCAATAGGTGATACTGCCGTAATTGTTAACATTTTTTGGCAAGGGATATAAGGCATATTTTTTGATTTTAAGTAACTTTGAAACAATAAGGATTATGGGAAAGTTTTCAAAATTACGCAAAAACAAAAAGTTTGGTTATACACCTCGTTACTTCGATGATAAAGGTGAAGGAAGTCCGTTTAAAATAGAACACAAATTGGACAAATTTAGACCCACCATGGACGGTCGTTCGGGATTTAAAGGGAAGTTCAGTAGGGCTATGGACGATTTAAAACAATCTGGAAGCCGAAATCAAAAAATTAGGACCCTAATCATTATTGCCATCCTTATTCTTATTTTTCTATACATCATAGATTTCGATCTATCTATCTTTATACAGCAATAATGGCAGATATTATTAAGCTTTTGCCAGACCATGTTGCCAATCAAATTGCCGCGGGGGAAGTAGTTCAACGGCCTGCTTCGGTTGTGAAGGAGCTCATGGAAAACGCTATCGATGCAGGGGCGTCCACTATAAAATTGGTTGTAAAGGAGGGAGGAAAAACACTAATTCAAGTAATTGATGATGGTTTAGGGATGAGTGTTACCGATGCGCGACTAAGTTTTGAACGTCACGCCACATCAAAGATTCAAAAAGCGGAGGACCTTTTTCAATTGAGTACCAAAGGTTTTAGAGGAGAGGCTTTGGCCTCCATCGCTGCTATTGCCCATGTGGAAATGCAGACGAGGACAGAGGAAGATGAAGTGGCAACGCATATAAAAATTGAGGGTAGCAAGATTATCGCCCAAGAAGTGGCTGTGGCACCCAAAGGGACATCCATGATGGTAAAGAATTTATTCTTTAATATTCCTGCAAGACGAAATTTTCTTAAATCGAACCATGTAGAGCTACGGCATATAATGGACGAATTTCATAGAGTGGCCTTGGCACATTCCTCGATTAGTTTTCATTTTTATAATAATGGAAGTGAACTGTTTAATTTGCCTAGCTCGAACAGTAGACAGCGTATTGTAAATATATTTGGTGCCAAAACCAATGAAAAATTAGTACCGGTAAAGGAAGATACCCAGGTAGTTAAAATAAGTGGCTACATCAGTAAGCCGGAATTTGCCAAAAAGAGTAGGGGTGAACAGTTCTTCTTTGTAAACAATAGGTTTATAAAGAGCCCATATCTCCATCATGCCATTTTAGGAGCATTTGACGGACTTATAAAAAAGGAAAATCATCCTGGCTATTTCCTGTATTTAACCGTTGATCCAGGTTCTATCGATATTAATATTCATCCCACCAAAACGGAAATTAAGTTTGATGATGAGCATACCCTGTATGCCATTTTAAGGTCAACCGTGAAGCATAGTTTAGGACAATTCAATGTAATGCCATCCCTGGATTTTGAGCAGGATCAAAATTTGGAAACTCCGTATAACTATAAAAATAGATCGGCGGAGCTGCCCAAAGTTATTGTCGATGCCGGCTTTAATCCTTTTAAGGAGGACTCTTTGGCAGGATCTGCACAAAAGTCGGGTTTCCAGAAACCGAGTACAAAAGACTGGGAAAGTTTATATGTTGGCATGGAGTCCAATATAGGCAAGAATGCCGGTTTTAGTAGTGTAAGCTTCGAATCCGATACAATTACTGGTTCTATTTTTGAGAACAGAAAAGAAACCATTGATACAGGTGCAACCACTTTTCAATTAAGGCGCAAGTATATTGTGACTACCATAAAATCCGGAATGGTGGTCATTGATCAAAGTAGGGCGCATCAACGGGTGCTTTATGAAAAATTTTTAAAGAACATCACCATAAAGGAGGCGGTAAGTCAACAACTGTTATTTCCTTTATCTTTGACATTTTCAAAATCCGATTGCGCAATTATTGAAGAAATTCAAGATAGTTTAACCACAGTGGGATTTATTTTTGATAGCATTGATGTGGAAAAGGTGAAGGTCACCGGGGTCCCATTCTCCGTTCCCGAGAGTGAGGTAGGAATTATTTTGGACCAGTTGATATCGGACTATCAACAGGACTTTGTTGGGGATGGTTTTTCACAGACCGATATTCTGGCCAAAACCTTGGCCAAATCCCTTTCTGTAAAAACAGGGGAGGTATTGGATAGTGATTCCCAGTTGGGTTTGGTCAACGATTTATTTGCCTGTAAGGAATCTGGGGTAAGTCCTTTTAATAAGCCAATATTTGTCACTATTAGTGAGGATGAAATTGATAAAAAATTTATATAAATGGGTAGAATTACGGACGCAGTAAAGCATTTGATAATTATTAATGTGCTGTTTTTTGTGGCAACACAATTATACGGGGATCAAATGTACCAGTGGTTTTCACTTTGGTTTCCCAAAAATGAAAATTTCGAAGTCTGGCAAATGATATCCCATATGTTTATGCATGGCGGGTTTATGCATATTTTATTCAATATGTACGCGTTGTGGGCCTTTGGGTCGCCATTGGAGCAAATGTGGGGAAGGAATAAATTTTTCTTCTTTTATTTTTCGGCAGGAATTGGGGCGGCCTTGATCCATACCGGGGTCAATTACTACTATTTTAATCAGGGGCTGGATGCCTTAGTGAATTCAGGAATTCCTAAGGAACAGATCATGGAAATTATTTCAGGAGGTAAATATAGTCCTAGTTGGTACGATGTGGCTTCCAAGAGTACAATCGATAATTTTTTGGGAGCTTTTAATACTCCAGCAGTCGGGGCCTCTGGTGCCATCTATGGTGTTTTGGTGGCTTTTGGAATGTCGTATCCCAATAGTGAACTCTTTTTAATGTTTATTCCTGTACCTGTTAAGGCCAAATATTTTATTCCGGTCCTAATTGGATTGGATTTATTTTCAGGGGTAACGGGGTATTCTATATTTGGCAATGGAATAGCTCATTTTGCTCATGTAGGCGGTGCGTTATTTGGGTTTATTATGATGTGGTATTGGAAAAATAATCAGTTTAACAACAATCGCTGGGATAGGTAATGGGCAATCAAAATATTAGATATTATTACAACAGGTTAAATATTGCCGAAAGGCTAATAGTCATTAATGTGGCTGTATTTATTCTGAGTGGATTGCTGAAGATACTATTTGGATTTTCTGGGGATAGTATAATTCGTTGGTTCGAACTTCCAAAGGATTTTTTTAATTTCCTTACCCAGCCGTGGTCAATAGTTACCTATTCTTTTTTTCATTCGGGCTTGGGGCATATCTTTTGGAATATGTTGATGCTGTATTTCGCAGGTAGAATATTTCTAAACCTTTTCGATAATAAGAGGTTTCTCAATGTTTATTTTTTAGGGGTTATCCTTGGAGGATTGATATTTTTATTGAGCTATAATATATTCCCAGCCTTATTGGGTATAAATACTGCTCTGATCGGGGCTTCGGCCGGAGTTACTGCTGTGCTAATTTTTGTTTGTGCCTATTTGCCAAATCAAGAAGTCCGCATTGTATTTTTTAATGTAAAACTATGGCAAATTGGAGTCTTTGTGGTTTTGTTGGATCTTATTCAAATCTCAATTGGGGGCAATGTAGGCGGACGTTTGGCACATATAGGCGGTGCTGCCTTAGGTTATTTTTATGCACGACAACTCCTTAAAGGTCACGATATTGGAAGCGGTTTTGCCAAGTTTTTGGATGCCATTGGCAATTTATTTAAGAGGGGTGAGAAAAAGGCGCCTCTAAAAACGGTATATAGAAAAGAAAATAGAGGTAAAGTAACTACAGATAATTATGATAAGGAAAGTCGCCAGCGTAAAATAGATGCTATCTTGGATAAGATTAGCAAGTCTGGATACGAAAGTCTTTCCAAAGCTGAAAAGGATTTTTTATTTAAGGCAGGAAAAGAATAAAAAGTGAAAAACCTCTATTTCATTGATAAAATTATATTCTTCATTAATGGGGTTTTGGCCTTGTTGTTATTTGTTTCCTGTTTTGTGCCGCTGATTTCAGTGGTCCATTTCGCCTATTTCTCCATTCTTAGTCTAGCGGTACCCCTTTTGGTTCTTTTTAATTTACTTTTTTTGGCGTATTGGCTCTTTAAGAGGAAAAGACAATTATGGCTATCAGCTTTTGTGCTGTTGCTTGGTTATATATGTTTGGGGAATTTTTTTAGGTTTAAACTGTCCGAAGAGGAAATAAAGAAAGAGGACTTAAGCATCATGAGCTACAATGTTAGGGGGTTTAATAAGTTTGAATGGATTCATGATGCATCGGTAGAGGTGCGTATAATGGATTTTATTGTCTCGGAAGACCCTGATGTATTATGTATTCAGGAGTTCAGTCGGATCAAGGATAGGCAACTAAAGAAAATCTATCCCTTTAAATATATTACGGATTATAAATTGAGCGAAAAAAAATCCATTCAAGCTATATATTCAAAATTCCCAATTATCAATAAGGGTTCCTTGGACTTTCCTTTAAGTGGAAATAATGCCCTTTTTGCAGATATCGTGGTAAATAGGGATACGGTAAGGGTCTATAATCTCCATCTGGAATCTCATAGGGTAACACCCAGCGTTAGCCGTATCTCCAACGAACCCAAGGGAAGGTTGTTTAAGCGCGTTAGCAGGTCATTTGCCAAACAGGGAGAGCAGGCTGAACTATTTGATAAACATAGGAATGCTACGCCTTATAAGAAAATTGTCTGTGGAGATTTTAACAACACCCAATTTTCCAATGTCTATAAAGTGATCAGAGGGGATATGAACGATTCCTTCACTAAGCAGGGCACCGGATATGGGCGTACCTTTAATTTTAGATATTATCCTGTAAGAATAGATTTTATTTTGGCGGACCCAGCTTTAGAGGTTATGGCCCATAAAAATTACGACCTCAAATTGTCCGATCACTTTCCCGTAATGGCATCCATTAAAATTGACTCCAAATAGTGGTCTCCATTAAAGGAACAATGCCAAATTTGTGGACCATTAAGGTACCTGTTAATTCCACTGTCGCAGACTCCCTGTAATTGTCAGCCAAGGCCTAAATTACTTTCTTGGCGGTCTGTTCCTCAGAGGTTACTCCTGGGGGCAATTCTATTATACTAAAATTTTTGAATTGGATTTCAGCACCTTCGGACTCCAAACATAAGTAACCTTTTTTTATGGATGATTGACTAATACCATTGACAAATTTACCGTTTACCGAAAGTTTTATGGTTCCATCAACACAAACCATTTTGTAACTGTTCCATTGTTCTTTGCCCAGCGCCCTATTTTCGATAGATTTGCTTCTGGTGCCCCTAGGGTTATCAGGTATGGTTTTAACTCCACCGACGCCAAAAAGCTCACCGTGTACTTAGGCTATTGGGGGCTTTACCCCGTCACGTATATTCTGATTTACCCAGTCTAGCTCCAGCATTTGGACTTCGACACCACCCGGCAAACGATCTTTTTCCCCAGGTTTGGCATCGCTCCATACAAAGACCCCAGAATTGCCTCTGGCTTCCATATGTCGCCATTCAACCATTAGTATAAAGTTCTCATATTGTTTTTCAGAACGCATAACACCAATGGGAAGACCAGAACAGACAAGAATATCTTTTTCCTTGCGCCATGTATCCGGATCTGTATTCACATTGATCCAATTAATAGGTTTTTCCTTTCCCATGGAGAACAATTGCTCCAAAGTGGTCTCTGTGCCGAAGCTTATTGGTTTGATCTGGGCCAATACGGATGCACTGACCAACAGGAAAATTGGTAGACTTAGTTTTAGGAATAGTTTCATTTGATTGTTTGTATTTGTTCTGAGGACATTATACGCTTGGCACTTAAATAGTATTTGATCATGATTTGGAATGCTATAGAAATTTAGTTTTACCGGGCACGGCTATGGGGGGTGTGGGCCATTTTAAATCCCAATGATATTCATCCACTTTTGGTCCCAGGGACTCCTGGGAGTTGAAGGCCTGTTCCCAGCTAATGGTCTGTCCGGTATAACCCACCATTCTGGCCCAAATGGCCAACATGGTACTGGTTGCCATCCATTCACCATTGTTAATCGGGTTTCCATTTCTGATAGATGCGAAAAGTTCATCGTGTTCGGTCTGGAACATATTGTTTCTTTCGCCCTCGTATGTCCATTTGTTTTTACCCGTAATTTCATACTTTCGCCCAATATGTACAATGGCGCTGCCAACGCTACCAAATACTTCAACGCTATTTTTATGGGAGGTATCGCTTTGTTGCCTTGTAAAATGATAGCCTTTTGCTCCATCGGCGTATTCAAATTCTACGGCAAAGTGATCAAAGATATTGCCGTATTTTTTGTCTACCCTTACCTGTCGCCCTCCAGTTCCAGTTGCACTTACCGGCATTTTATCTCCCATCACCCAAGACATCATGTCCAAACTATGAACAGCCTGTTCTACAATAAAGTCTCCCGACAGCCAGTTGTAATAATACCAGTTACGCATGTTATAGGTCATATCGGTCCAATTCGGTTGGCGGTCCTTGTACCAGGCCTCACCTCCGTGGCGAAATGTGGTTACCGTCCTAATGTCCCCTATTTCCCCATCCAGAACACGGCCGTAAATGGCCCTATTGGGATAATCATACCTGAAACAGAAACCGGAAACCAAGGAGAGGTTTTTCTCTTTGGCCTTTTTTGCTGCAGCCAGAACTTTGTGGACTCCAGGAGCGTCCACCGCTACGGGTTTTTCGCAAAAAACATGTTTTCCGGCATTTACCGCTGCAGTTAAATGGTCTGGTCTAAATGCAGGTGGTGTAGTTAACAATACCACATCTACGCCAGATTCAATTACTTTTAGATAGGCATCGAAACCAATAAACTTGTTATGCTTTTCCACTTTTATTTTGTCGCCCGCAATCTTGACCAGTGCCGCATGAGCTTCTTCCAATCGATCTTCAAAAACATCCCCCATGGCGTATAGAACCACGTTGGGGTCGGCCTCCAATGCCTGAGCTGCAGCGCCAGTTCCGCGCCCGCCGCAACCAATCAGGCCTATCTTAAGTGGGGAATCCTTATAAAGATTGGCAGCACCAAATGAAACAGATGGGTATGCCAATGAACTCCCTATAAGGGCTATTCCTGATTTCTTTATAAATTCCCTACGTCCAGGGGTAGGTGAGTTATTAGATGTATGGTTTTTCATTTTTTTTAGTTATGAATTAGATTTATCCTTAAGCAAAGGGACATACAAAATAGTGATAAATTTTTATAGTACATAGGATGCTTAAATAGTGTTTGTGTCATTCTTGTAGTTCTGGTTTAAAGATAAAGTTGGAGGAGGGAATTAGATATTCAAAATGGTCCAATGCCCACTTAAAGTAGGTGCTGAGGTTCTTGGAATAATGGCAATCACAGACAGGCAAATTTAGGTAGATGGCCAAGTTGGGCCAGGGCTGGAATTACATTAAATAACAATCTGCGGAGTCCGCCAAAATATGTATTAAAAAGGCTATTCCAAAAACTCTTGTTTTTTGGATAAATAACAATAGGAAATAGCCGGCAATGGCCCAATAGGTGTGTAGAAAATGAAAGTTGATGCTACATCGGTTGGGGTCAAAAATTGGATTTGCCCATAAATGGTCCAAATCAATAAATATTCCGGCCAATAGGATTAAAATTATTTTTAGTCGGTGTTCTTTGTAAAAATACAGTCCAATAATAATTGGAAGTAAAAAATGAATGCCGTAGTGTACACAAAACCTAAGCATTGCGAAGGTTTATTTTGATGTCTTTAAGATAGGTAAGTGCATTGGTGCCTTCATTAAATAAAAGATCCAAAACACTTAAGTTGGGAATAAAGTCATTTCTGTCATCGAAAACCTGAACGTATTGTGGCTGTTCAAATGCAAACTTTGATTTGGAATTTATTAAGAACCTTCCGTCTATTTTGTCCGTAACATCAACTTCATAGCTCTCAGTTGTCCCTATAGGCATTTCTATTTGAAAACATTCACAGATAGTCTCAATACTTTTGAGGTTAAAATCCATTAAAGAATTAAATGTTGTATGGTATAATGGGGCAATATCATCTTCGTAAAACTCGAAGAAGGGAGAGGTTCTGTACGCCGTTTCCAAGGTGCGCCAGTGCTGTCTCTGCCAAGGATAATCATTGTCAACTTTTACGTCACCATACCGTTGTTTCCCCTTTTTGTTTCCAACATGTTTTATGGGGATATTAAGCATGTGCATTCCAAGGTCCGTACAGATATAGCACCTGTTGCGAAAGGTCTGTTTTTGATAATTGTCCATCACCTCCCAGCATACATCATTCTGAGCTATCGCAGCAAAATTGGCAATATTGGGGAAATAGCCCGGATGAAGCAAAAGTTTCATGGTTTCGAAAATTGTTGTAGCAATAATTATTTCTTGGCTACTGTTTTCTTTTTCCTGAAGAAATCAAAAATAAACCAGGCGGCCAATAAGATTAGAAAATACTTAAAATAGGAGGTAGGTTCACCTTCGCCGTTTACCGTTGTAAAAACCCTGTCCCACCTTACTTTCCAATTGCTCATGCCATCATTGATGCCATCTATACTCATCCATATAAAAATTGGAGTTCCTACAATATGGTCCTCAGGGACATATCCCCAGAAACGGCTATCTTCCGATCGATGTCTGTTATCACCCATCATCCAATAGTAATTTTGATTAAAGGTGTAGGAGTTGGTCACTTCGCCATTAATGATGATCTGATTTCCATTTACGTCAAGTTCATTTCCTTCATATTCCTTAATTATTTTTTCATAAATGGGGAGGACTTCGAGGTTAAGTGGTACCGTTTTTCCTTTTTCCGGAATGTAGATGGAGGCCATATTGTCCACGGTACCGGAATGTGCGGCATTTTGTGGGAATATAGAGGTGTCTGCATTTTTATAGGCAAATTTATTAATGGAGGTAATACCGTCTTTCCCAGTATAATTCCTGGCTTCCTCTTCGGTTAGGTTAAAGAGCGCCATGTTCTTCATGTCCTCAGACTTTAGATATTCCTTAACCTTTTGGTTGCCCACATTGCCGGCGTAATAAGTATAAGATGAATCTGATTTTATCTGTTCCAAATTCATAGCAGTTATTACCTCCGAAGCCCGTTCCTGCTGTAGCGAGCTGTTGGGTACCCTAATTACGTTACCGGATAGGTTCTCCCGACCCAATAGTTCAATGGCGGCATTGGAAAACTGTCCGTCTACAGCAACGGTGTGCAAGAATTCCGGCTTTGCCCTATATGGTAAAACGGTTTTTTCACCATTAATGTAAACATATCCATCTTTAATGGTCAGGGAATCGCCCGGTACCCCAACACAGCGTTTTACATAGTTCGATTTTTTGTCTATAGGCTTGCGTACTCCCTTCTGTTTTTTAAAGAACTGGTAAACCGTATCGGCCGGCCAGCTAAAAACAACAATGTCGTTTCTTTTCACTTTTTTAAATCCAGGAAATCTAAGATAGGGTAACTGTAATTTGTTCCAAATTGAAGTCCTATAGGTTGCGGGATCAACATCGGCAACGTAGGATCTTGTTTTCAATACGGGCAGCGTATCGTGAACCATAGGTGCGGCCACTGTAGTCATTGGTATCCTCGCTCCATAGTGAAATTTGCTTACGAAAAGGAAATCCCCAACCAGCAAGGTTTTTTCCAAAGAACTTGTAGGAATAACAAAGGGTTGGATCAGATAGGTATGGACCAAAGTAGCGGCGACTATGGCAAATACAATGGAACTAACCCACTCGCCCAAGGCACTTTTAGGGTGTATATCCCTGTTTTCAATATATTTTACGTCTTCAAAATAGTTGACATAGTAAATATAAAGCCCTAAGGTCAATATGGCCAACCAGGTATCCAATAAGCTGTTTTTTCCAAAACTTCTAAGGGTTTCAACCCAGACAACCGGAAACATCAATAAATTAATTATTGGAATAAAAAGCAAAATTACCCACCATTTAGGCCTGTTGATAATTTGCATCAGCACTATGGCATTATAAACAGGGATTGCTGCTTCCCAAGGTTTTCTACCTGCTTTTACATATAATTTCCAGGTGCCTAAAAAATGTATCACCTGAATAATTAAAATAAAAATAATCCACTGTGTGCCGTTCATATTGGTAATTATTATTTAATGATTGATGGGCTTTTAGTAACTCTTCAATCTTTAAGTCATTTTATGTTGATCTTTGTTACGTTCTTTAACTAAGGTTTAACACGTCTTTCATGGTGAAGACACCTGTTTTTCCCACAATCCATTCTGCTGCTATTACAGCCCCTAGTGCAAAGCCTTCCCTGTTATGGGCAGTATGTTTAATTTCAATGCTGTCTACTTCGCTTTCATAGGAAACTGTATGGGTACCTGGGGTATCGGCGATTCGCTTTGCTGTAATAGGAATTTCACTGTCCCCTGCATTGTCCAATTTCCATTTGGTGTAATCGGTTTCGTTAATAACGCCTTCGGCCAAAGTAATTGCTGTTCCGCTGGGTGCATCCAATTTTTGGGTATGGTGGATTTCTTCCATGGAAACTCGGTATTGTTTTTGGGAGCCTATCATTTTTGCCAAATAGGAATTTAGCTCAAAAAAAAGGTTGACGCCCAAACTAAAGTTGGAGGCGTAGATAAATGCACCTTGGTTCACATTGCAAAGGTCCACCGCCTTTTGGTAATCTTCCAACCAGCCGGTAGTTCCTGAAATGATGGGAACGTTGTGTTCTAGACAGTTTTTTATGTTTCCAAAAGCAGCGTTTGGCATACTAAAATCAATGGCAACATCGATTTCCGAAAAATCTATATCTGTTGCATCCAAGTCAATTTTTGCTACTATATTATGGTTTCTTTTAAGGGCGATCTGTTCGATCATTTTACCCATTTTACCATATCCAAACAAGGCAATATTCATAAATTAAAACTTAATGGTTAAGGCCAAGCCATAAACTGGTTTGGCGGTAATGGCGTCCATGTCCAAATACGGTTTTAAATCCATACTTAGGTCATCGTCCACATTGAATTGTTTTAAATGTGCATCAACATTTGCATCTACAATATTTAGGGCGTACATGGCAATTGTGACCAGGAGCCATAAATCTCTATCTTCTTGATATCGTTCCTGTGCACTTTCCAAGGCCGCTTCGGAAAAGTCCGGATCTGCCCCAGGGGCATTGGGCGTTCCCAGGTCATAAAATTCATCATCTGTAAATCCTGCTTGTCTGCGTTTAAATGCCGTTCTAAAGCGGTCATAGAGGTCGTCATTGTATATGTAGCCATATATTCCACCACCCATTATGGCATAAACAATGGGAGCTTTCCAATAACGTCTATTGTATATTTGACCAAGTCCGGGAAATACGGCGGAATAGAAGGCTGCCTTACTTGGTGCCAAAGGATTTATGGCTTTCCTTTTGACTTTTAGGGTGTCTACTACTGAAATCCCCTGTTTTTTAAGAGTGGTTTTAATAGAATCTGATGCCTGGGTAGTCTTCTCTTCCTCTTGGGCAAGTCCGAAAGTTATAAAAAGAAAAAATACAGCCAGAGAAACAAGATATTTACTCACCCGTAATCAATTTTTTTAACCTATTGAATTCCTCCTTGGAATGAAAGGGTATGGTGATTTTTCCTTTCCCTTTTTCAGAGGCTTTAATATCTACTTTTACAGATAAAAAATCTGAAAGGTGACCAAGGTTTTTGTCAATGAAATCTGGGTTTATGGCCAATTTCTTTTGCCCTTTTGCCACAATGGAATTAATTGGGTCGGCGTCGGAATTGCCATCTTGATAATCCTTAACTGCTTTTTCCGTGTCCCTGACCGAAAGATTTTCACCTACTATTTTTTCGTAAAGGGCAATTTGATCTTGCTTTTTATCCACATTTACCAAGGCCCTTCCGTGGCCCATAGTTACAAAACCATCCCTTATTCCCGTCTGAATAATGGGATCTAAGCGCAGTAATCGTAAGTAGTTGGTTATCGTAGAGCGTTTTTTTCCCACCCTCTCACTCATTTTTTCCTGGGTCAACTGAATTTCATCAATCAATCTTTGGTAGGAAAGTGCAATTTCTATGGGGTCCAGATCCTGTCGCTGTATATTTTCGACCAAGGCCATTTCAAGGGATTCCTGGTCATTGGCAATGCGGATATAGGCCGGAATGGTCTCCAGTCCAATTAATTTTGATGCCCTGTACCTGCGTTCACCAGAAACTAATTGATATTTGTTAAAATCTAGTTTTCTTACGGTTATTGGCTGTATAACTCCCAATTCCTTTATGGAAGAGGCCAGTTCCTGTAAGGCTTCATCATTAAAATTGGAACGCGGTTGAAACGGATTTACGTCTATTGCGTCCAAATCCAATTCTACAATGTTGCCCACTACTTTATCGGCATTCTTGTCCGTAGCCGACTGAATATCGTTTTCCGGATCTTTTAATAGGGCTGATAAACCACGGCCCAACGCTTGTTTTTTTATTGCTTTCGCCATTATACTGTCTCCTTGTTTTTCACTACTACTTCATGTGCCAAATTTAAATAATTGGCGGCTCCTTTACTACTGGCATCATATTTAATAATACTTTCACCATAACTTGGGGCTTCACTTAGCCTAACATTTCTTTGGATGATCGTATCGAACACCATTTCGGAAAAGTGCTTCTTTACCTCTTCCACAACTTGGTTGGATAGCCTTAACCTGGAATCGTACATGGTAAGTACCATACCTTCAATATCCAAATCCGGATTATGTATTTTTTGAACACTCTTAATGGTATTCAGTAATTTGCCCAGTCCTTCCAATGCAAAATATTCGCATTGTATGGGGATCATAACAGAATCGGCCGCAGTTAGGGCGTTCAAAGTTAAAAGGCCAAGTGAAGGTGCACAATCTATAAGAATATAGTCGTATTTGTCCTTTAGGCCTCGAATGGCTTTTTTCATCATATACTCCCTGTCGTCCTTATCCACCAATTCGATTTCGATGGCTACAAGATCAATATGTGCCGGGATAAGATCTACATTTGGGGAGGAGGTCTTAATGATGGTTTCTTCGGCTGTTTTGGAATGCTCCAATACTTGGTAGGTTCCAAATTCGATACTATCCACATCCAAACCTAATCCTGAAGTTGCATTAGCCTGGGGGTCAGCGTCTATTAGTAATACCTTTTTTTCCAATACACCCAAAGAGGCGGCCAAATTTACCGAAGTAGTAGTTTTTCCTACGCCACCTTTTTGATTAGCAATAGCAATTATTTTGCCCATTATCATAGTAAGTTAGGGGGTAAAAATACGATTATTTAAGTTGTTATAAAATGTATTTTGTTAACACTGGGTGAATAACTGTAGTCTTTAACGTTAAAGTGAGTTAAAGTTGTATGGGATTTGTTGTCAGGCTATTATAGGTTTATTGTTTTTTAGTGAATCACTTATACACAACTTATTAATGGGACCCAATTATTAAAAGCCTCAACCAGATTGTAGGAAAAAAGTAGAACGAATCCAAAAAAAGAGGGGTCATTGATTAAATGTACTTGTACATGGACTTATTTCCCAATTGTGGTTCAAGGCTTACTTTGAAGTTTAAACCCGATTAATATGAGTTTCATTTTATAAATAGACTCAAATACCTGATTATCAATTAATGTATATGTTTCTGTCTCCTAAAGTGTAGTTGAGAGATTTTGGCAATTATATTTTTAAAGTAAGGTTCTTCCCGGTAAATCATCGGGATGTGTCCGTCTGCGACCAGACAGGGTCTGCCGGGTAATATTGTCCTAAACAGTTGTTAACAATTTAAAATCAATATAACCCATATCATAACTTCCTGTTCACGAACTACGTATATTATGCGCTCAGGATTTCTAGAAGTTGGATGGCCGTATCGCTTATTTTTGTACCGGGACCAAAAATAGCTACTGTTCCGGCATCGTACAAAAAGTCATAATCCTGTTTAGGGATTACTCCGCCTACGATTACCATAATATCTTCCCGCCCATAGGATTTTAATTCCTGTAGAACTTGTGGTACCAAGGTCTTATGTCCGCCCGCCAAGGAAGAAATACCCAATACATGCACATCGTTTTCCACGGCTTGTTTGGCTACTTCGGCCGGAGTTTGGAACAGTGGTCCAATATCAACATCAAAACCTAGATCGGCATATGCTGTTGCCACCACTTTGGAACCGCGGTCGTGACCATCCTGACCCATTTTGGCAATCATAATCCTAGGTCTACGGCCTTCCATTTCGGCAAACTTGTCTGCCATTTCCCTAGCCTTGCCAAAGCTGTCATCTCCTTTAATTTCTTTTGAATACACTCCGGTAAATGAATTTATAGTTGCCTTGTGCCGGCCAAAAGCATTTTCCAATGCGGCGCTGATCTCGCCCAATGTAGCTCGTGCCCTGGCGGCCTTGATAGCTAAAGCTAATAAATTTTCCCCATCTACATCAGATTTGTTGGCTGTTTTAGGCGCTTGAGAGGTAATTCTATGTTTTGCAACCTCGGTAAGTTTCTGTAGTGATTGCCTAACAACAACCTCATTTCTATTTTCCTTTACTAGATGTAGGCGTGCCAGTTGTTGCCTTCTTACCTCGGCATTATCCACTTCCAATATATGAAGGGTATCCTCTTCCTTGGTCCTATATTTATTGATGCCCACAATGATATCCCTTCCACTGTCTATTCTTGCTTGTTTTTTTGCAGACGCTTCCTCAATCCTTAATTTTGGGATGCCAGCGTCAATGGCCTTGGTCATGCCGCCCAATGCTTCCACTTCTTCCATTAGGGCCCAAGCTTTATGTACTATTTCGTCCGTTAGTTTTTCTAGATAATAACTGCCGGCCCAGGGGTCTACCGTTTTTGTGATTTCGGTCTCATGCTGTAAATATAATTGGGTGTTACGGGCAATTCGTGCAGAAAAATCCGTTGGTAGTGCTATTGCCTCATCCAAGGCATTGGTGTGTAAACTCTGGGTGCCGCCAAAAACTGCCGCAGCAGCTTCTATGGTTGTTCTGGTAATATTATTGAATGGGTCCTGCTCCGTAAGGCTCCATCCACTGGTTTGGCAATGCGTCCTTAAAGTAAGCGATTTTTCATTTTTAGGATTAAATTGTTTTACCAATTTGGCCCATAGCATTCTGCCGGCCCGCATTTTTGCAATTTCCATGAAATGATTCATCCCAATTCCCCAAAAGAAGGACAATCTGGGGGCAAAATCGTCTATATTCAATCCAGCTTTTAATCCAGTCCTAATATATTCCAGTCCGTCTGCCAAGGTATAGGCCAATTCAATATCGGCAGTTGCTCCTGCCTCGTGCATATGATAGCCAGAAATGCTTATACTATTAAACTGGGGCATAAACTTGCTGGTAAATTCAAAAATATCTGCAACGATCTGCATAGATGGTCCAGGAGGGTAGATATAGGTGTTTCTGACCATGAATTCCTTAAGGATGTCATTTTGAATGGTACCTGAGAGTTCTTTGGGTAAAACACCCTGTTCCTCTGCCGCTACAATATAAAATGCCAGTATGGGCAACACTGCACCGTTCATGGTCATGGAGACCGACATTTTATCCAATGGAATATCCTGGAACAAAATCTTCATATCCTCTACGGAATCAATGGCTACCCCAGCTTTTCCAACATCACCGACCACACGTGGATGATCACTGTCATATCCTCTATGCGTAGGAAGGTCAAAGGCAACGGAAAGACCCTTTTGTCCGGCGCTTAGATTTTTTTTGTAAAATTCATTGCTCTCTTCAGCCGTGGAGAATCCGGCGTACTGCCTTATAGTCCAAGGTCTACTGACATACATGGTGCTATAAGGTCCTCGGAGAAAGGGAGGTGTGCCCGCAGCAAAATTCAAATGTTCCAAATCTTCAATATCCGCTAGGGAATATGTTTTTTTTAGGAGAATTCCTTCCGCTGTCTCAAATGGCAATTGTTGGGCATGCTCTTTTGAGTTCGTTTCGGGAACCGCCCTCAGTTGAATTTGTTGAAGATTTTTTCTTGCCATTATTTTGAATCGTCTTATCCTAATGTATCAATTGGACCTTTTAGAAATTTCACAACTTTTTTAAACAGTTCGGACCAAGCTGTTATTCAGTTTTTAATCGCTTTTGTTCCCAATCCTCGGACAAGCGTTTTTCAATTATCGGCTCGATCAAGGTTTTCCGGGCATGCGTTTTTACAAAGGGATATATTTCTAAATTATCTTTCATTTTATCCAACTTGGAAGCATACTTATTGGTGCCTACGAGGATTTTGTCTAGCTTATTGAAATTTTCTTGTTCTTTGGCTGCGCTTTCCTTTAATTTTTTTTGAATGATGTGCTCTTTCAATTGTGCCAAAAACCCTCCCCCAGTTTCGATTTGTTTAAATAATTCGAGTGCTTTGGATGCAAGTTGATGCGTGATGGATTCTATATAATATGATCCATCCGCCGCATTGTCCACTTTGTCAAGATAGCTCTCGTTTTTCAAAATCAGCAATTGATTTCTTGCCATTCGTTCACCAAATTCATTATCCTTGTGATAGTGGGCATCATATGGTGTATTTATTACCGTATCTGCCTCCCCTAAAATAGCTGACATACATTCGGTGGTGGTTCGTAACATATTACTGTTGTAATGGTACAGTGTTTTATTTCTAAAGGTAGGAGTGGCTATTATATGGCACTGCTCCAAAGCCCCGAATTCTTGTGCAAGTGTCCCAAACAATATCCTTAGGGCCCTAAGTTTTGCAATTTCAAAGAAATAATTACTGCCAACTGAAACCTTAAAGGTAATTACAGTTGTTTTAAGTGCATCCTTATGGTGCTCGTTTAAATGGTTTAAGTATTCATTGGCATGGGCTATGGCGTAGGCCAGTTGCTGCATTGGATTGGCCCCGGCATTTCCATAGAGGGCAACATCTACACTCAAGGTATGGGTGTGATGTAGATTTAGAATATCCCCTAATATTTTATGATCTTGATTGAGGTTGTATTGCCAGTTGCCATTTCTGGCCAAATGACCAATAATATCTACATTGAGATAAACCTTGTTGATTTGGTTCTTGGTGGCCTCCAATATAGATATGATATAGGAGGATGATAGGAATTGAAGGTTAAAATAAATAGTTGTTTGCCCTGGGTCAACTTCTTTAAGAAGCTCCTGAATCTTGATTTTTTCGGATGGAATGGTAAATAGGATACTCTCAGCTCCCCTTGCAATGGCGTCCAAGGCCTTTTTGTTGGCTAATTTGGCATTTCCCGAGAATATTCCCTGTCCAATGTTCCAGCCAGAATTTTTTTTGGCTCCCGTTATATTGAGCCCCTTTAGGTCCTCTGTGTTATAAAAGGGTTTTACTTTAATGCCCTCAGAGGATTCCCATACTAACTTTTCATTGTAATCCTCACCTCGCAACTCGAACTGGATTTTTTGCTTCCAAGCCTTGGAAGAAATCTCCGGAAAATCGTTAAAGAGTTCAGGCTTATTCATCATCCTTTGTTTTTAGACTATCCTCGTATTCAATTAGATATATCTCTTCATTCTTTCTTTTCAAATAGTAGTGTTCCCTGGCAAATTTTTCCAGCTCCTCGGGATCGGATAATTTTTCTATTATTTTTTTGTCCCTTGCTATCTCTTCATGAAGAAAATCTTTCTGTTTTTCCAGATTGTTTATTTGCTTTTTTAGTTCCCAATGTATTAGAAGGGAGTTGGTATCGAAAAAAACCATCCAAACAACAAAAACCGTTAGGACCAAAACATACATATTGGTGACCAGGCCAAACCATTTTTTCTTTCTTATCCCTTTGATTCCCATAGGTGTTTAACTTAATTTTTCGTTGATTATGGTCCTTACGATATCTACAGCTACGGTATTGTATTTATTGTTCGGAATAATTATATCCGCATATTCCTTTGTAGGCTCTATAAATTGATTGTGCATGGGCTTAAGGGTATTTTGATACCGTGTTAAAACTTCATCCAAATCCCTGCCGCGTTCAGTGATATCCCTTTTTAAACGCCTTATCAATCGCTCATCCGAATCGGCATGAACAAATATTTTAATGTCGAACATCTCCCTTATAGTAGGATTTGTCATTATTAGGATACCTTCTACGATCATCACCTTTCTCGGGTGTGTAAGAATAGTATCACTGGTGCGGTTGTGTTTTACAAAAGAATATACGGGTTGCTGAATTGGAATTCCTTTTTTTAAATCCTCTAAATGCTTGCCCAATAATTCAAAATCTATGGCACGTGGATGGTCAAAATTTACTTGTGAGCGTTCGTCATATGATAGGTGCGACAGGTCGCAATAGTAAGAATCTTGTGAAATAACCCCAACTTCCTCATAAGGTAATTCATTTATAATTTGATTTACAACCGTAGTTTTTCCACAACCCGTACCACCCGCAATACCAATTACCAACATGTATCCCTAATTTGTTCCAAAAATAACAATTTGCAATCAAACTGTCATGATTAAAATGGATGCCTATCCTATAAACACCTAAACTTTTTATCCAATTACTTCGTATATATAAAGACGGCCTACATGGACCTTATTGTTTCAATAAGGTAGTGGAACCTTTTTAGGTGCAGTGGTAATAAATTTTAACAGGGTAAAATCAGAATATGACTAATTAAGCGTTATATTAATTAGGTTCTTTGTTTTTTGTTGAAGTATAAAATTTAACAGATGTCGAACACGATTATAGAATATCTTTGATCGGTTTTGCAGTGTTTCTATAAAATTGAGGTTCATATTTAATTCTTAACAATCAGTATTATACTGTTTATATTATGGGTAAATCTTATTTTCATTTGAAAATGCGCGTAATTGGAATTTTGTGCGTATTTGTATGTTCAGGTTTGGCTTTGGCGCAAAAAGACCTGCCCATTAATATAGGCGATGCCAAGGTTAAGCCCTTGCCCAGTTTAACTAATAGTGCCTTGCAAGCAAGTTTGGAAAAGGAACTAATGTCCAATCCTACCTGGAAATCATTAATGAACAACAATAAGATGGCAGTTGGCATAGTAGACTTATCCAATCCGGAAAATGCAAAATATGCGAGCATTAATGGCAATTACATGATGTATGCTGCCAGCTTGCCAAAAATAGCGGTATTGCTGTCCTCTATGGATGCCCTGGAAAAGGGGGAATTAAAGGAAACTCAGGAAATAAGGAAGGATATGCGATCAATGATCAGCAAATCCAATAACGAAGCAACCACTAGAATGATCGATCGATTGGGATATGATAAAATAGAGTCCGTAATGACCGATCCAAAATATATGTTCTATGATGAGAGCCAAGGTGGTGGACTATGGGTAGGTAAAAGGTACGGAAGCGGTGGTGATACCAATAGGGAACCCCTAAAGAATTTGTCGCATGCGGCAACAGTAAACCAAGTTTGCAGGTATTATTATCTATTGGCCAATGGCAAACTGGTTAGCAAGGGCCGCTCCAAACAAATGTTGGATATTATGGGCGACCCAGAACTGCATCATAAATTTGTAAATACACTGGACAATATTGCTCCTGACGCCAGACTATATAGAAAATCGGGCTCTTGGAGAACCTTTCATTCCGATTCCATTCTGGTTTGGGGAAATAATCCCAATCGCCGTTATATTTTGGTAGCCTTAATAGACGATGCCGGAGGTGAGCAAATCATTAGGGATCTGGTTAGGCCTGTTGAAAAAGTATTGAAGGCAGAGCGCGTGCATTTGGCCGTTAACTAAGTCTCTTATTATAATTCCCTTAATTAATTCGCATAATGTTGGCCAATAAAGTAATTTTGGCTTTAATCTTCTATAGATCTATTTTAGATAGGAGTGCTGTTGAATTTTTTTTTAAAACGCATAAAAATTGAACTACCTAATTTCATTTATTAAAACGTTTAAAACTTACATTCTAAAGGCATTTGATTTAAAAGAGGAGGAACTGACCAAAACATTTCTCCTTCAATTAAATATATTCCTCATCATTACGGTTTTATTGATCGTAAAACCTACAATAAATTCCCTTTTTCTATCCGAACTTACTTCCGAGGCCCTGCCATTGGGCTATGTTTTAACAGCTATAATGGCTGTTGTGGGGTCCTTTTTTTATGATAGGGCTTTGGAAAAGTACTCTTTGAACGTTATTGTAGATCGCACATTGATTGGCTCAGTTATATCCTTGGTGATATTCGGCCTTGCCCTAAATTTTAATCTAGGTGATGGATTGATCCTATATATCCCTTATGTTTGGGTGGCTATTTTTGGATTGTTGACCGCTTCACAGTTTTGGGTCATGGCCAATTTGGTATATAATGTTAGGGAGGCCAAACGGGTTTTTGGCTTTATTGGTGCAGGTGCTATTGCCGGGGGTATATTTGGAGGTTATTTAACCTCTCTTTTGACCAATATTCTATACACCGAGGATTTATTGTTTGTCGCCGCCGTCCTCCTAATGTGTTGCTTGCCCATAACCCGTTATATTTGGAAAAATGAGGTATTGAAACTGAATCCTTTTCAGGTGTCCAGTCGTTCCAATCCCAAGGCCGAATCCCCTTTTCAGTTGATCAAGCAATCCAAGCTGCTGAGTTTAATCGCTGTGGTCATTGGAATTAGTGTTTTGGTTGCCAAGTTGGTAGATTATCAGTATAGTGATTATGCCTCCAGGTTTATTCAGGACCAAGATGAATTAACCTCCTTTTTTGGATTTTGGTTTTCTACCTTGAGCGTTATTTCCCTTTTGATACAGTTATTCCTTACCAAGCGTATAGTGGGGACTTTTGGCGTTGGTAAATCTTTATTGTGGTTGCCTTCGGGAATATTGTTGGGCTCTTTTCTGCTGCTTGTTGTGCCTCAACTCTGGGTAGTGGTGTTTATTAAAATTGTGGACGGAAGCTTAAAACAATCTGTTAATAAGGCAGCAACTGAATTGCTTTCGATACCCATTCCCATAGAAATTAAAAAGAAGACCAAAACATTTACAGACGTTGTTGTAGATAGTATAGCTACTGGGATGGCGGGCTTTATTCTAATTTTCTTTATAAACGGTCTGGAAATATCTTCTACCTACATCAGTATAATTATTATTGGGCTAATATTAATCTGGTTGTATTTTATTTATCATTTAAGGAATGAATATATAATTTCCTTTAAGAGTCTCTTGGAATATAGTCCCCTTAAAAAAGAGAAGGCGAACAAATCGGAAATAAAAGTTACTTCCATTATAGAAACGGTAATCAGGGTATTTGAAACAGGGACCGAGAATCAGATATTGCACATGTTGAATAAGACGTTGGAAGTTAAGGATGAACGTTTTTTTATGGCTATTAAAGGCCTATTAAACAATCCGTCTGCCAAGGTAAGGGCTTTGGCCATTGAAAATCTTTATTTTTTAAATACTGAAAATTTATGTCCGGCATTAGAGGCTATGGTCTTGGATAAGGATCAACAAGTGACCACCTCTGCCTTTAGATACCTGTTAAAGCATTATCAACTAAACCCTGTGGATCTTTTGGATAGGTACCTTTCAGTAGAAGACAATACCATAGCCAATGCGGCACTAATTGGTTTATCCATGGAGCTGCGTAATAATAGGGTAATGCAGGACCGATTTAGTTTGGAACAAAGAATTGAAAATGCCTTATCCCAGCTATCGCAAAACACTTCCGAACTGGAGAGGACCAATAAAATTATTGCCATTTTGGAAACCATTGGTAATGCCAAAGTTGAAAAGTTTTACGAGGTATTACATAGCCAGCTTAATTTGGAGGACGATCAGACTATCAACACTGCAATCCTTTCGGCATCAAAAACCTTGGACAAGCAGTTTATTGATGTTATTATATCCAAATTATCGAGTAAGGAAACTAGAAAATCGGCTATGGAAGCCCTCTTCTTTTACGGGGAGCCTATCATTGATATCTTGTTTGAGGGATTAAGAAAAGAAATCATTGATCCGGATGATACCGCCTACGTAGTTAGAGTTATTGGGAAGTTCGCTTCCCAAAAGGCCATCAATACCTTAATAAAACTTACAGAAGATACGGAGCATACCGTGAAAATTGAGGCTATTGAAGCTTTAAAACACCTAAAATGGAAGTATCCGCATCTTAAAATAAAGGATCGTTTTATTGTAGATAAGATTTTGGACGAGTGCCATCTGTACCAAAGTACACTGTCCGTAATTCATACCCAAATAGTATTACAGTATAAAAAGAACCCGGAAAAACTGGAGTCAAAAGAGGAAAATGAAGCTAGGAACGGCCTTATACATTTGCTGGAACTACGGTTGGACCGGCAATTACAGCGGATCTTTCAATTTTTGGGTATAAAATATCCTCCACAGGACGTGGATCCAATTCTTAATGCCATATTAAAAGGGAAGGAGGAACAGCGGATACATGCTATTGAGTTTTTGGACAATATCCTGGATATACAGCTTAAAAAGGAATTAATACCTGTGGCGGAATCCATCATACAGGCAGGTGAAATTTCCGAAGAAAATTTAAAGAATCTCAATATAAAGGTCCTTAGCGAATCCGAAAGTTATTTGTCCCTTTTAAAGCGAAAGGACATAAAGCTAAAACTAGCGGTGCTTTTTCTAATTGAAAAAACCCGAGATCCCAAATTTAATCCCATATTGGAAATGGTTTTGGAGGATTCCAATGAAAAGGCAAGAAAAAAGGCCGCCAAGATTCTGACTATCTTTAAAAAAATTAGCGTTTAATAATTTTGTCGACACTACTGGCCAAGGTCATATGGTCCGTAGCAGAATTCTTTCGCAATACGTTGGTCATCAGTACCACCATATATTTGCAATTGTCCGGATGTTCTATAATGGCCACTGAATTCATATAATTGGTTACATTGCCCATGTATTTTCCACAGGCTTCGCCTTTACTTCTGTCGCATTTATATAAACTGCCCGATTTAAAATAAACGGCGGCAGGCTTTAAGGCCGGGGATTGGGCATATCTAATTCTTCGGTCCGTCATGTACATTAGACGCTTCATCTCCAAGCTGGATGCTTCGTCCACCACCTTTCCCTGCTCCAACTGAATCAAAAATTTCATCAAACCCACAGGAGAACCAATACTGCCCCCTTTGTCACCTACGTAGCGATTGGGCCCTGACGTAAAAAAGCTTCCTAACCTCCATTCATCCGTGGTAATTCCCAGTTCCCTTAAAGGTAGGTTTACCACGTCATTGGCCAAATCTGTCAATTCCTTTTTTGGCGTAGTCGTAAAGTAGGTATCCGCTTCCTCCTGGGTCAGGGCGGGATAGGATTCACAGAAGGCGGCCATTAACAAAGCTTCCCGCCATACAATACTGGCAGCTCCGTTGTTGCTAACTGAAAGCATATGGTCTGCCCATTCGAACAATGTAAATACATCACTGGCGATCACCTGTCTTTTTAGAAGTTTATTCGTTTCCATATTAAAAATGGGTACGGTATGCTCATCGGTCAATCCCCAAACGCCCGATTTTACGGATTTGGAACGTAAAAGTTCCAGTCGTTTTTCAAAAGAATCCGGATATATTTTCTCCAATTGGTTAAACAATGCAACCATTACGGCCAATTTACCAACACTTCCAGGTTGATAGCCTGCAGTTTCATTTCGCTTGGCAAATCGAACACTGTCTATATCGGAAATATCCAAAACGGCAATGGAATAACTTTTGTCCAATCCCCTAAATAGGGAATTGATGTCTTTTTGGAATTGCTCATCCACCATTAGAAAGGCTCCCACACTATCCTCCTTTTTGGAAAGCAGGTTCAGTTCAATATCCATATAGGACTTTTGAGCCCCGGGAGGAATTACCGTGGTAGACTTGAGTTCCCCACTTTTTACGAGTTCCAAATACTTCAATCGCTTGATTCCTGTGTGCAAATAACCGTCAATAGGGTAATAGCTCGCAGTAGTAAATGCAGAACAGATCAGTAGTAAAACAATATAATTAATATACTTGCGCATCTTATATCTTTTTAGAAAGTGGTATGCTTTTATTCAAATCAATATTTGGGGTGATAGATTCCAAATAATTGGAACTTAATGCCTTTTTATTTTCTACAAAAGGGCGAATTTGGAACAACCAAAGTTTATTGTTTTGGAATCCCAACTCCACATCATAGGCCCCTTCATAATCCGATTGTGTTTCCCTGGGCATAGTGATACGAATAGTCTTGGCAAAATCCCTTATTTCCTTAATATTTTCGTGGCTAAGGATGAAATTTTCAAAAGTGGACATTCGTTTTTCAGTTCCTCCTGTTGCAGGAAGTCTGTTATGGTACATTTCCCTAGCTGGTGCCAGTAATTGGGTGCCGCCAATATCCTTTATTAAGTAAGTTTCTGCCGATTGGCCATCGACTGCACCACCGGCCCCCCTGCTAAAAGCAATGGTCAAATCCTCAGGATTGCCAGAACTTATCCCTTTAGTAATCAGTACACCGGAATAATCCACGTCCACACTTGGGATGACCAAAATGGAAGGGAATACATTTTCAGGGTTTAGGAGGTATTTTTGTCTCCATTTAAAACTGCGTTCAGAATAAGGGGAAGCCCAAACGTCCTTAATTCCCGAAATTATTTTTTCTTTTGCTGCAACATTGAAAATGGTGAGGTTTAATCCCGCTCCGGTAAAATTCTTCAAATCCTCCATGTTGGTGTCGCTTCTCAGAAAAACTGGGATTTCACCAATAGCCTTGCCAAGCACCTCTTTAAAGTCGCGTTCCAATTGGGAAATGAATTCGGCTTTCATTGGCATTACCTTTATGGCCTCCCTTAGGCTTTCCAATTGCCGTAATTGATAGTTTTCTACCTCCCCTTCCGGAATGCCGTCGGAACGCATGTTTTCAGCCTGCTTAAAGGTGGAGCTGAGATACTCCCAATAGCTGCCTGATTGATTGGGCATAGGTTGGTTCATATGGTCCCGAAATATTCCGAAGGGAATAACCAAGCCTTCCACCACCTTTTCCGGGAACATTTTTTTTAACTGTCCCAAATTGGCTGCCTTTGGTCCGCAAAGTTTACCCGAATCCTCTGCATCCACCGATCTCAGGTTTAGTATTGCGGTTTCGTCCAACCTTATATTCTCTATGGGTACTTCAATTCTTTCTTCCTTACGTTCCAACTTGACAAACAAATTGCGTTCCTCTTCGGACATATCCTTTTCCAACTTCATAATAACATTGCCCTTATTGGATACCGCATAAAATATTATTTCTCCGCTAAATTTTTGAAGGCTTTTTAGATTATCATCTCCAAGGGCGGTATTGGGGATGCCCATATTCCGCGCCAATAGCTGTACATGGGAAACCATATTGCCCTCTGAAACCGTGGCAATACCTGCAATTGGTTTAAGATCGGACGGCGGACGTTGAAAAACATAAATTTTGTCCGAGGACACCTCGATCTCATCGGGAGAACCGCTGACCACTACCAATTCGCCCATGGCATATCCTGGATTGAGACCGCGCAGGCCACTTTGGTTGTCTATATCAAAGGCCTTATTGGTCAAAGCGGATTCCTGTGCAATGATATCGCCCAATTCCCCTACGGTCTGGCCTAAATGCAGCGCAATGGATCCTCTTATTTTATCGTCTATAAAACCGTAGGCCTTTGGTTCAAAAGCAGTAAATATATCTACGATTTCCTGATAATTTGCCTTTACCATGGAAGAACTCCATTCCACTTCCCTACGTGCATTTTCCAATACTGTGGTAAGTTGCCCAAGGGACATGGAGCTTGTGTTGGACCCTTTAACGGATAAATTAAGTTGTTCCCATTCCGCAAGTTCTATATAACCTGCCCCTGCATTGGCCATACCCAAATAGCATACTTTATCCAACAACCCGTTTAGGTCAACTGGCTGCCATTGGGGAGAATTTTTGAATATTATTTCTTCCAATTTTAAAGAGGCTTCCAATAACTGAAGACGGGCTACAGCATTTTCTTCCATTAAAACGGCCTTTCTTATATCTAAAAGCAACTCGGCCGTAGCCGGAATAAGCACTGCGGCATTTTGTTCACCGCTGTAGCTTGTCGCAAAGGTTTTTATTGAAACCCCGATGGGACTATCCTTGACAAGAGGTGTGTTTTTTTGTATCTGCGCAATATCTATTGGTTTGTAGAAATTGGCCATGGTGGACACCAAAGCATCAATTTTGGCTTTATTTTCGTTAGATAGCTTGTTGCTATTTTTAACTTTAAAGTCCATAACGCTATTAATATCCCCAGCATCGGGTTGACTATGGATCTTAACCCTTAAGTCCATAAATTCTGGGATTAAATCTGATATTACCTTGGAATCGCTCCTGATAATTTGGGACAGATTATCATCACCATTATGTGGAATATCCTTTAAGGACTGTCGAATGAGAAAAAAGTTTTTGGTTAAATTTTCGGTGTTTGATAATAGCCATTTATAAAAATCCACGCCCCAGGCCTCTTCGTCCTCCGCTTGTAGGGCACCGCGATAAAACTGACCCTTTTGTAGAATCCAGCCGTTATCAACAGCTCTTAAATACTTGTCCACTTGATACTGCTTAAGTCTGGAGTTATTATGATCTAAATCCCAAAATTCCTCTTTGCTCGTATAGGCTAAAATTTGCCCAAAGAAGAGGTGGTTGCTCTTTCCAAGATCGGTTATCGAGTTTTTATAGGTGGCGTGCTGAACCCCTGGGCCAATATTATCCGGACATGGGTCTTTGGGCTGGCGTATACTGCCATCCGTGCAGAACCAGCGAATTTCCTTATAGGGCCCTCGGATGTCCTTCTTATAGGAGTCGATTAAATCTTTTATTTCCTGATTGCCCAATTTTTGGCCTATTCCCATAAAGGGAATACAAAATAGTAGAATGCAGATAAATATTTGTTTTTTCATAGTGATACACTGGAATTGCCAATGATTAATCAAATGTAATACCAATTTTAATGCAATAATAAATTTGACTATTAGTTTCGTTGGCCAAACCCAAAATAAACTAGGTACAAAGGTTGAAAATGGTTAAAGGATCGGAATATTGGCTGTATGGCTTTATAATGTAAGAAATTAGCGTAAGAGTTACAAATTTAATGTTTCGGATGAGCCAAGTCTAGGCTTCAAAATTAAAGTCGATGGTCTATTACCATAACTGGTTTTCTACTCATTTTGGGAAATCTCAATTCCTGAAGGGTTGTAAAATCATGGAATTCAATTTTAGGGAGTACCCTTAACTTTGCCCGAAAGTGATCTTTGATTGTTTGTAATAATGCATCTGTAGGATTCGGAGTGGCTATTTTAATACAAATTTCATCTGTTCCTATATCGTTATGGGCAATTTCGATTACAAAGGCTTCTATTTCATTAAAATAATTGAGTACGTTGTACATTGCTGGGGGATACAGTGTGGTACCCTTGTACTTTATCATTTGTTTTTTTCTGCCAATGACGGGGCCTAGGCGTTGGGTATTTCTTTCACAGGAGCATTTGGAGGTATGTGCTTTAACAATATCTCCAGTTTTAAATCTCAGTAAAGGCATGCCTTCAACACCTAAGGTTGTAATGGTCAGTTCTCCCGGCATGCCATCTGGAACAGGTTTTTCTTCATCGTCCAAAATTTCAATGATGATCAATTCCGGATGATGGTGGCCACCTTGTTGGGCCTTGCATTCGGTAAAGGCAGTGCTCATTTCTGTGGAGGCATAGGTGGAATAAAGGGGGATGTTCCAATCTTTCTTTATTTTGGCAGCGAGGGTGTTCAATGAAAAGTCTTCATTTCTCAGAGATTCCCCAATACAAATGGCGCCTTTTACCCCAGCTTTGTTCGGATCTATTCCATGCTGATGCGCATATTCTATTAATTTCAATAAAAATGACGGGACAACAATGAGGTAGGTTGGTTTAAATTTAATGATAGAATCCCATTGAAGCTCGGGAATACCGGCGCCTACTCGAATAATTCCCGCCCCCAGCTCCCTAGCTCCCAGAAAATAAGCCAATCCCGCCATAAATCGTCTGTCTATAGTGGTTGTTAATTGCAGAATATCGTCTGCCGTAACACCGGCACAGTCAAAGGAAATGGCCTCGTTATAGGCCAATCGGTTCAGGTCATTGTCTGTTAGCGCAAATGTGACAGGTTCGCCCAATGTGCCAGAAGTAGTTACGTAGTCAATAATCTTGTTTCTATCTACGCACAAAAAATCATCATTATATTTTTGAAGGTCTTCTTTGGAAGTCGTGGGTAGTTTGGTCAAGTCTGCCAAGGTATGTATATCGCTGGCCTCTAGATTATTTTCTTTAAAAATTCTTTTATAATAGGCCGAATTTTGGGTAGTATAGTAAATTAATTCCCGTAAACGCTGTTCTTGTAACAGTTGTATTTCTTCCTCGGTTGCTTTTTCTATATCAGGAATCATTATTTTAATTTACGTTTTAATCTTCGAATATACGAATGTACCATAGCTTCCTTGGGAACTGTAGTGATTTCTTTTGTACTTGCCTCCTTAAAAGCATTCAAGGCAGCTAAGTAATATTTTCTATTGTAATAATAGCGTCCTGCCCAATAGTGGGTTTCCCAATATTCAGGATTCAATGTTTTAAATTCTTCTAGGAATTCAGGAGTTAAGTGTTTTTCGTCTTCCACTGCTTCCTTAATTTGGTCGTGCATTGACCTGTACTCCTCATAGTTTTGATACGCTTCGGTATACAGGAAACTATCTTTTTCAATGTTTTGATCAGCGATGGAAAGGGTAGTTTTGGTCCTGTGATTTAAACTGTCCTTGAAAATTTTGTTTAAGTCATAGGCTACAAATTCTCCCAATTGGTAGGGATTTGAAGAAATCCAAACCAAACCTTGTTCTGGTTTAAATACAATTCCGTGATGCGCCAATAACTGGTTCAATGCCTTTTCATTGCCATAACCAATATCCAAATCCCTAAGACCTTCTTTGTTTCTAAGTATGTCCACTGCAATTTTGGGAGTTATTTTTTCGTGGTTTCCCAAGAGTTCTTCCAAACGCTCATATCTGTAGTTGGAATGACTTTCGAAAATATGTTTTTTGTTGTTTTTATCTTCTGCATAGGCCTCACTTTGAAAGTGGTTGGAGCAGATCAATTGATTGGAATTGGGAACCTCATATACTCCAAAATTATGTGGTGAGACTTCGATTACTAAGGCTTTTTTGTCTCTGGCACTGCCCACTAGAATAGATTCCGAAACAAAAACTTGGCGTTTTTTGGCAATGGCCACGGCCTCCTCCAGGGTAGCTGCATATTGTAAAATTTCTCTGGTAACGATACTGATGGGTGTTTTGGCCACCATTGGAATTTTAGACTTTCCAGCGTTGATCGTAACTGTTAATCCATGCTCGTTCATTCCGGAGACCACTCCCATCATCCCGCCCCATGTCACGGACATAAATTTATGGCCTTCGGTAGGGTCTACAAATGAAATTATTTTGTTTTTGGCAAAATCATCCCCCGCATAAAAGTCAAAATTCCTACCAATGATCAAACTCCCATCTTCAGATTTATCGCCCCAGGCTGCAAAGGACGAACATCCTACAAGGGCCAAATCTTGTAAGGCATGGCCAATATCATGGGCACCATGAAGGTAAAGTACCCTCGAATAGGGTTCCGCTATGTAGTCAAAGTCGTCAGAGGCGTATTTGGATAGTCCCAAAATTTCTACCTTAATTTCCTCAGGAATGTTCTTATGCATTTTCCTATTGTACCAGGCCAGGAATTTTTTCAGAAAGTACCTTTTTGTCTTAGAAGGCACCAATTGTTTTACCTTGGATAAAAATATTGCCTCCTGGTGCTGAAATAGCTCTTCTGTAAGTGCTCCTGTAATTAACCCCCTTTGCAAGGGGTCTCCAGATACATAGAGTTCCCATAGGCCTTGTTTGTTTTTGGTCAAGTGGTTATTGGAATAAATGAAGGAAGTATCGGATGTTTTTGTTATTTCTGGAATTTTGGGACTGTAGGTACTTATATTGGGCCTGTCCTTAAGGGATTTCGTAATTCCACAAGAGCCCAAAAGGCCAAGTAGGGCAGAAAGACATAAAATCCATTTTATCCGGTGCATCCTAAATACCTAATTATTGTTTTTTCAACTTTTTATTGGTTTTTAATAACATCCTTTTCTCTTTAAGATCTACCCATTTTTGCCCCCATAGTTTTCGCATAGTATTTTCAAATGGTCTCATAAAAAATAGATTCCCAAACATTTTGGACAACAATATGGGGCGTTTGGGCAATGCCCTTAAGGTAATGGAGAAGCCACCATCCAAATATTTAATATAGTGCCAGTATCCGCTTGGCATATACAAGGCATCTCCGTGCTTCATTTCAATATATAGTCCTTCTGCCTTTTTTAAGGCGGGATAGGTTTCAAAATCTGGTTCGTCCATGTTTATGGATTCCAAATTGTGTACTGAAAAGGGTACCTTGTACAGGTACTTGGTCTGGTTCGGGGGAAACAAAAGTACACTTTTGTGACCGTGAAAATGAAAGTGAAGTAGGTCTGATAAATCCATGTCATAGTGGGGCAGCACTACCGAACCTTTGCCACCGAAAAACATGACCGGAAGGCGTTTGAAAAATTTTAAACCTATATCGGGGTACCTTATATCCTTAATTAATTCCGGCATTTTATCCAGAATGTTATAAAAAAATATACGAAGGTCCGTAGGTTGTTTTTTAAGGATTTCAAGGTAGTCGTACAGTTTCATTTCCATTGCTGGGGCGGCAGAGTTTTGTTTCCCTTTGGTAGGTTCATTATTGTACAGTGGAACAATCTGGTCTCCCGCCCGTTCCTGAATATACTCTATATTCCAATATTTACGGGCCGGCCAATCATTAGTGAGGTTTTCAATTAAAACGGGACGTTGGGTTTTATAAAATTTATTAATAAAATCCTCTTTACTAATATTGCTTACCCTGGTAATCGGAATCGTTTTAATTTGTCCCATATTAAAATTTTTACACCTCTTGAGTTTTATTGACCTCCAAAATTTTTTCCAGTAAATAGTCTTTTCCAAGCAATTCGGAACAGGTAATAATTGCTCCTATCGTTACTCCTAATATTCCGTGCATATTTAAACTTTGACCGGTAAATAAAAGGTTTTTTATTTTTGTTCTGGGAGAGACAAATGAATGAAGAGGATTGTTTACGTCCTTGACATAGCCATACATGGATCCATTATGTGATCCAATATAATCCCTATAGGATAGTGGCGTGGAGGCATAAACGGTTTGAATGCAATCACGTAGGTTTGGGAACTTTTTCTCCAATTCCGCAATAAAAATTTCTGTCTTGTAATTCTTGAACTCCTCATAAGTCTGTCCTCTATCATTTTTAGAGGCAACTGTGTTAAATGTATTTTGCCAGTGTTTAACCTCATTAAAATTCATATAGGTCATAGCTATTAAACTATCTCCCCAACCATCATCTTTTTTATTAATACCCATAGAGACCATATATCCTTCAGGCCAACTTTCTTGGGTGTAATCTTGGGCATCCCAAACACGATCTTCATATTTGAAATGATAAAAATTCTTATTGTGGTATTTAAATGAATTAGGTTTTAAGACAATGTATAGACTAAAGGCGGAAATAATACTTTCTATCTTATTGATCCTATTGGTATAGGATTTTCTAAAGTTTTCCTCACCTACCATTTTTAGGGTAAGCTTAGGTTCAACATTGGATATAAAGATATCGCCATTTATTTGCTTTCCATTTTTAGTTTCAACCGAAGTAACTTCCCCATTCTTTACATGGAATTTGGATACTTCATGATGTTTGTAGGTGTCGCCTCCATATTTTTTTATTTGTCTAATAAGTACCTTGGTGATCTGACTTCCCCCGTTTACACATCGGTAAGCACTTTCTATATAGGAATTAACGGAAAGCGCGTGAACATAGAATGGTGAGCGTTCCCCATCACCGGCATAAAGAAAATTGGTTCCTGCAAAAACTGCCTGTAGCTTTTTATTATCTGTAAGGGAATTGATATAAATTTTGGCATTTAATTTAAATACTTCATCACTCTCATAGGAAGGCTTGCCTTTGTTTAAATTGTACAAAGGAAACTTGGAACAGGTATCCCTTAGCTTATCACTATAAATTTTTATGGCTTTTTCCTCTTCTGGAAACTGTGCTATCAAACTGTTTTCAAAACGCTCATACCCTTGAGCGTGTTTGTACTCTTTTGGATCCCCGTCAAACGTTACGATGTCAAAGCCATCATCATCCAGTTTTTTGAGTTTTAATTGATCCATTATACCCAAATATGTAAAATACTGGTTTAGGTTTTGGCCCTCTGAAAGTCCGCCAATATAATGTACACCTGTATCAAAAATGGTTTTATCCCGGACAAAGGTTTGTAGGTTGCCCCCAAATTGATTGTTTTTTTCCAAAACACAGACACTATAACCTTCCTTGGCCATAATTAAGGCAGAAACCAATCCCCCTAATCCGCTTCCGACAATTACAATATCGTAATGTTCTTTCATATGCTGAATTCTTTGCAATTACCAAAACCAATACTCAATAAAGTGTTTAGGTATGTATTGCCTAACTGTACTATAATTATTATCCTTCCATGTTGAATGGCAAGGATATTTTTGGATCCTTATACCTAAAGGTTATCTTGATCCTTTATCCTTTCAAAGATAATAAGGTTTTCATATTCCAAAACAGTTTTAAAACCACTTGCCTTCATAATTTTCGAAGGCAATTTTATACCGTCTTTTATTAAAATCAGTAATCTAATATTGTTTTTTATTATATGATCTAGCATTTCAAGATCTTTTATTTCTAAATCGATAATCATTATATCCGCAGGATGTTCCACCGCCTCATTAATTGATTCTACCACGGTTAATTTTGCTATTTGCTGGGCAATAAAACTGTTTCTTACAATAGGTCTGACCTCCTCATCCATTAAGTAAGTAAAAATTTTGCGATCAACGGCATTTAAAGATAATAGAAAATCTAGCTGTCCGTATCCTTTTGAAAGATGAACTATGGTATCTGAAGATGCAATATATCTTGAGATTTCAGAATATATTTTGGAGTTATTTTTTAAATCTTTGCTTACCGTATTGTAAATGGAATCCCCCTTGTACCTGTAATCCTCAAGAATTGTCCTTAAAAAATAGGAATCCCCTTCCATTTCATTTCTGAGTTTCTGAAATTCGGACCTAAAATGTGCAGCAATATTTTTATTGCGCTCACGGTATGTTTTACCGTAGTCATCGTCTTCCGGCGCAATTCTATCTAAAATCTTTACAGTGATACTGCCGTTTTTTATCACAAAACTTCCTTTAGGGAGCACTTCAGAATTTCCATGTATTAAAACCGGAACAATATCCATGTTAAACTGTTCCGCCAAATAAAAGGCCCCTTTATGGAATCGTCTTATTTTATTGGTTTTGGACCTTGTGCCCTCTGGGAATGCCATTAAAGAGTATCCTTGAGCTACCTTGTTTTTTAAATGTTCCAAGCCGTTTTCAATTCCTTCGGACACGGGATAAAATCCGGCCAATTGTACGGCTTTTCCAAAAATTGGAGATTTGTACACCCAGTCGTTCACCAAATAAATAATCTTTGGATGTAACATGCCAACAGCCAATATATCTAAAAATGAGGTGTGGTTTGCTATAATAATAGCTGGTTTGCTAAAATCTTCTCCCGATAAGTTGATGATTTTTTTGCGTACAAAGGGATTGGTGTACAGGACCGATTTCATGAATTTTGAAATCGTTCTATGAAACCATTTCATTTTAAACTTTTTGTTAAAGGGCAGTATTTTCATAAAGGTAACACTCCATATAGACAACAATAGTCCGCCGGAACCATAATAACCAAATGAAAGGACGGAATGAATTAGTAATCGCAGGCTAATAGGGCGTTTTTCCTTACTCCCAATAAAGAGTAAAAACAATAATGGCTGAAGGGTAAAGGCAACAAAAACAGCCGATAGGATTCCAATGAGAGATACCAGGCTAATGGAATGTAAAGCTGGGTGTTTTGCAAAAATAAGCACGCCAATACCCAAAATGGTGGTTATGGCGGATAGTAGAATCGAGGTTCTATGTGTAGTAAGAACTTTTTCTCCTTTTCCGTATTCCTTAAGCAGCCCTGTGGTTATGAATATACTGTAATCTATTCCCAACCCAAAGATAAAGGTGGAGATGATGATATTAAAGATGTTGAATTCTATATTAAACATACCCATAATGCCAATGGTCAACCACCAGGTCAATAAAATAGGAATACTGGTTACCAAGACGAGGGAAAAACTCCTAAAAAACAGGAACAGGATCAAGACTACTATTCCCAATGAGTAACCAATTAGCTTATTGAAATCATTTTTGAGATTGCCTAAAAACATCTCATTCATTTCTTGTCTATCTATTACCAGGGTTTTGGGGTAGCCTTTAAAAATTTGCTTTATCCTTTCTCCGTTTCCCTCCTTTAATTTCATCAGTGATGTAATAGTTGTAAAACCATTATTGGTAACAATGTAGTCGTCAATAGGTAAAGCTGCGGCACTACTGTAATCCAAAACGTTCAGCAAGTTGAAATCCTTGTTGAGAAAGGAATAGAATTTATCAAAAGAGTTTGGCTTAAATCCCAATTGTGCGCTGCTTTCTACAAGATTTTCTTTTGTATTTGCAATAGTTTCAGCATCCCAAAAATCCTTCCAAAGGGCAATTTTTTCTTGCTGTTTTTGCTGTGAAAGAACTAAGGTGCCAATAGATCCAAAACTAAGAATTTCTCCGTTGTTCTTTAAGCGGATCAATTCTTGGTAAATGGTATCGTTGGTTTGAAACGCCACTTCGCTATCTTCCCCATATATGGCCAAATAAATAGATTTGGAGGACATATTGGTAAGTGCATCCAGTCTTTCCCTAGCTTGCAATAGGGCGGTAGGTTCATAGTTGAGTTTGGAAATATCCTTATTGAATATTACTTTATCGTGAAAAAAGATACTGGCGGTCAACAAGCCTACAAGAACCACAATGCCCCATTTGTTTTTATGAAAATTGTAGGAAGCTATTTTATCTAAAAGGGTGTTCCTAATTTTAATTTTATCATTATTCCGATAAACGTGGGGTATAAATAGTAGGGCGAAAATACAGGAGCCAATTACGCTTACGGCAGCAAAAATGCCAAGGTCCTGTAGCGCTTGAGAGTCCAGGAAAAGTAGACATAAAAAGGCTAAGGCAGTGGTAATACTGCTCATAATAACGGGCTTGGACACATCCGAATAAAGTGTTTTAATGGACGGATTATTTCTTATTTGGGTTAGGATATGTAATGAATAGTCCAAAGTAACGCCAAGAAGCACCGAGCCTATACCTAGGGAAATGGCAGAAATCTTCCCTCTGGTCCAATAAAGTACTGCTACGGATAATACGGCACCGAAAAGGGTAGGGGCAAAGAGTATAATGGGAATGGTTATTTTTCTATAAAATAGAATCAGGATGCCAATTAAGATGGATAGTGCTATACTGACCGTTAATTGAATATCTTTTTTTATCTGTTTTGCATTGGCGACCGCTATTAAAGTGGCACCAAAGTATTCACTTTTTACTTTGTCCTTAAACAAATGGTCAAGCTCTTCCTGGGTTTCATATAGATCGGCTACGAATTTGGTATTTTCCACGGTCTCACTGGAAGGGTGGACCGGAGTAATAAAAAGTAATATATTCTGTAGGTCCTTACTCAGGAGAAAGCCGTCTTTAAGGGTAAATTGCTCTCCGATTCCCAGTTGCCTTAATTTTTTTAGGGCTATAAAGGAAATTCCGAGGGGGTCTTTTAGGATCATTTCCTTGGCAACAATTCCTGATGGGGAAATTAATGTTCTGTAGTTCTTTTTTGTGATTTCGGAAATACTGTCCTTTTCTAGTTTTTTTGAAATAACATTATAGTCTTCCTTATCCAAGAACAAGGGAGCATTTTCATAGACAAAACTCATGGTGTTGCCGAGGTCACTATCATCTATCTTGCCTTGGATTTTCTTTATATGTGAAGAAGATTTTTTGGATATACTATCAAGGAATACAGTTGCATACCCAGTTAATTCTTCAATGGTTGACCCTGGTTGTCTAACAATATTGACGATGATCTTATCCGAAAAATTTACTGATTTTAATACTTTTTGAACTTCTTCAGTCTTGCTATTATTGGGTATGAGCTTGGTAATGTCCTCTTCGAATTCAATTTTGAAAGCAAAAAATATAAGGATTAAAAAAAGGACTACTAGGCCAATGACGCTAGTCAGCTTTCTTTTGGCAACATATTCATAAAACGTATACAAAAAACTACCCATTTTTAAGTGCAATTTTTTTTCTGTCAAAAATGTTCAATATAATATATCCACAGATTCCTGTGGTTAAAGCTCCAACAAAGGAAAGGGTTATGCTTCCGATTATATAGGATTTTAAATGTTTTATTACTTCGAAATTTGCTCCAGCTTCCTCAAAAGTGAAATCAAATTCGGTGCCCAAGACCCAATGCCCTATTTTAAGGCTAATAAATAGTACAAAAGGTATAAAAGGAGGGAAGCTTACGTTGGAAAAGGCAAAGGCAATGGTCTTGTTCAGTTTAAATAGTACTGCCAAGAAAATAACTATCAGGGTTTGGAATCCCCAAAGAGGGGATAATCCAATAAAGACTCCCAATGCTATTGAAATTGCTTTTTTTTCATGGGAATCATTACTGCCTAGAAAGTCTTCATAGAAGAACCTTTTAATTCCTTTTTTTTTTATTTTTTCGATTATATCACGTGGAAAAATATAAAGAAATGTGAGTATTACCAAATAGGTATTTAACAGGCTAATTCGAGAAAAATCTATAAATGGCCTAAAATGGGATACCCTTTCCGTAACATCATAGGTTACTTTTACCGGAATATTCTTCACTTGTATTCCGTTCCATGCCGCCTTGACAATGGCCTCAATTTCAAACTCAAATTTTCTAGTAAAGAACTTGATATCCTTTAGGGCCTTTATGGGATAAAGTCTATAACCGGATTGGGTATCCTGTAGTCTTATCCCAGTTTCTACCCAAAACCAAAAATTGGAAAATTTGTTGCCAAAACTACTTTTTTTAGGCACGTCTTTTTGCCCCATATTTCTAGCCCCAATATAAAGAACGTTTTTAGACGTTTCTTTGTCTAAGCTGTCAATAAGTATGGGGATGTCATCCGGAAAGTGCTGACCATCGGAATCTATTGTGATTGCAAATTGAAAACCTAGTTCCAAGGCCAACTCAAAACCTTTTCTCAAGGCGAATCCCTTGCCTTTGTTTTGAGCTAGAGGAATAGTGTGAATTTGGGAGAAATGAGTTAAAATATCGGAAGTGTTATCCGTTGACCCATCATTTACGACTATAATATCATTGGTGTATTGCAACACCCCTTCAATAACTTTTTTTAGGGTTTTGTGATTGTTGAATGTAGGTATGACCACACAGCATTTTAGCTGATCCATAGCTTCAGTTGTGGATGTGGTTTGTTGCGACACGGTTTTTTGCAATTTGGTTGTTCTTCCTTAAAGGAAAAAACAAGATATGGTTCGCAAAAATAGGAATTACTATAGTTAAAACCGTTGCTTTTCTTCAGTATTAAATTCTGTTGATTGTAATATAAACGAACTAACAAAATCCTTGACCGCTTGTGAATTGGTCTTTTCGTAGTGGTTTAAAATGAATGTCCTGTCCTCTTGAATGTTGGATTTATATTTCAGAAACTTGGGAGAATTTTCCTGAATACTTAATCTAAGACACCTTATTTCTATATTGTCGGGTTTTTGCGATACCGCGTACTCCAATAATGTTACGCCGTTTTTAAAGAGGTTTTTTCTTTCTACATTTTCCTTGGTGTATTTTGCCGATAATGCCATAACCGCACCTTTGTAGGCTACCAGAAGTTTGTTGTCCTCCTTGGTTATAGGCTCTAATTTATCCCTTAAGGCAAGGGCTGATTCACGGTTATTGGTGGCCAATTTAAAATCCTTTCGTATCTGGGCAAGATCGGGAGTGAAAAACGACGAGGACATCAGTAATGAGAGAAAACAAAGGTATTTCATTTAGGCCATACTTTTAAAGGTTGCACTAAGTTTAAGGGCAACTGTTTCCCCAAAGGTGGTAGTACTTTTTATTTTTAGTAAACCGTCCAATTCGGAAATGTGGATGTCTATAATAAGTAATGGGTCGGTTTCCGGATTAATAATCGCCATAAACTTCACATTGGAGGCTACGGATAGAAACAAATCCTTTCCAAGACTCCTTTCTGTTAGTTCCTTTATGATTTGTATCATACAAACCCCCGGCATAATAGGCTTTCCTGGAAAATGGCCTTTAAATATTTCGTGCTTGGGATTTAATTTGATTTGGGCGGATAAGCCTTCTTCGCTTTTATTAAAAGCTTCGGTTGTATATAGTCCTTGTATTAACATTTAGGTTACATATTAAATTTATAGGCCAGCCCAATTTGGATGACCCTGTTTAATTGATTTTCCTCAGAATTGCCTCCATACTCCCCAGAGTCATTGAAATCCAGATCGATCAATCCTTGCTTAAACCTCAATTCCAATGCCAAACCAAAATCAAACTCATATCCAATTCCTCCGAACACGGCTATGTCTATAGGAGTAATTTCTAGATTATCGCCATTGTCATTTATTAGATTGATGAAATTATCATCAAAATTAATGTCTAGACTCGGACCTAAATTAAGGTGGAACCCCTGATTCTTACTTACAAAAAATTTATTGGCCAGACCAATGGATACATAATTTATATTTAAGTCTTCCCCATTTCTGAAGCTGGCATTACCTCCCTGATTGGAATAGGCAATTTCTGGTTGCATCGTATAACTATCCGAAAAACGGACAGCTAAAAATAATCCCGCATATATTCCCGTTTTGGTGTCCAGTTCCGAATTTAGTACCCTAGCACTGTTTGCTCCCATTCTTATGCCTAATTGGGATTTACTTTGGGCAAATACGCTGGAGGAAATAATGAAGAAAAGGCTTAATAAGAGTAGTTTATTCATCTTTAAATCGCTTTTAAATCAATAGTTAACTTAATGTTTTTATGCCTAATATTAATTTTCCTGGCATGATTGTTTTCTACTTCTGTAAAAATATAGTCCGATTTTTCTTTTCTCCCTCGAGATTCCAGTATTTGATGCAATTGCTGGTCTGCTGTAAGGTAAAAGTAAGTGTTATTCTTTATCTGGGTCTCCAGGAAAATGGTATCCCCAGGTTTTTCGTATTGGTTCAAAATTTTGGGATTTTCATTGGTCAAAACATGAAAGTCCCGTTTAAGAAGATCAATGAGAATCTTTTTATTCATTTCATCTAGAATAAAATTAATTTTGAATTCGTTTTTGTTAAACGAAAAATCAAATATCTTATTACCCATTTCTGTTGTAAAGACTACCCTATGGTGCTCTTCGCCAAGTTTTTTTACTACAAAAATTCCGCCAAAGGATTTCGTAACAAAATTTATTTTAGCCTTATAGACATAATCCTTGGCCATATCGGAAAAATAAGGATTGGATATGGTGGGGGTTACCCCAATTTTCCTTTCTAAATTATTCTTTTTTGGATAGGAAGCACAAGCCAATAACAATGCTGTTAAGCTAGTTAGTAAATACTTCATTGTCCAATGGTTTGTTGATCAGTCGGTCAGTAAAGACTATTCTAGTGAAATCCTTTGATGGTTCTACCATTTTAACCTCTAGGACATTGGCATTTTCCTTCTCGAAAAATAAAATAAAAGAGGCGATATAGCTTTTTATTTTCTCGTCCCTAGGGATGAAGATGACCTTATAATAATCTGGGCTTTTAAAGTAATCCATGCTAAAATCCGAATCTTGGAACAGGTTGCCTTTTACACTATTGATGATAAGTTCATTAAGTTTTTTGAAAAGAGCACTATTTCCCAGGTCCACATTGCTTTTGGTTCCGGAATCGTTTATTGATAATTTATCGTCCTTGAAAATAACACTGTATTCGAATGGTTTTATATACTCCCATTTTACCATGTTTGGAGCTTTAAACGCCATTTTTCCCTGTGATATGATATCACTGGATAAAAAATCCAGGTGCTTATATTGTGTAAAATTACTTTGGATAGTGTTCGTTGCCTTTGAAGTTCCATTGATCATGGTCTTAAACCTAGCAATTTCTGTATTATCCATGTTGCTTTCCTGGGCTATTAAAGTGGAAACATGGCCAAATAGGACAATTAGAAATAGTACGTTACGCATAGGCTTCAATATCTAGCAATTGGTCTACAGAAACCGATTGCATATTGTTCTGATGTAAAAATAGCAATAACTGTTCCAATACTTCAACTGTTTTTTCACTTGTGTCATGAAGTAGGATGATGTCGCCTTTCTTTAATTTGCTGGTAACACGTTCCAGAATGGCCTTTTTTGATCTTTTGGTGGTGTCCAAAGATCGAATGCTCCAGCCAATTGTTTCAAGGTTCATTTTTTTTACTGCTCTATTTATATTAGGGTTTGTTACCCCAAAGGCGGGTCTATATAATTTTGTATTGAGCCCCGTTAGTTCATGTATAGTTTCATTGGTTTTCTGAAGTTCCAACAATACTTTATTCGTGCTTAAGAATCCAAAGCCATTGGAATGTGTATAAGTGTGGTTCCCTATGGTATGACCTCTTTCAATGATATCCTTTGCAACGCTACCATACTGTCCTACAAGCTGACCCACACAAAAAAAGGATGCCTTTGCATTATATTTTTGTAACAGCTCCAATATTTTTGGTGTAAAATCGGGATGGGGACCGTCATCAAAGGTAATGGCAACCCAATTCATTTGGATTTCCTTATTGAAATGAAGGGCTGGTAGATGATAATTCCAACGGATATGGAAGGAGCCAATAATTGTAAGAGTCGCCCAAATTATGACTATTGGTCCATATGCCCACCACCTAATGGCCCAAAAAAAATCCAATATAAGCAGGGCGGCAAAAGCGAAGGTAAAAAGGCCATTTATAACTGGAAACTTCAACATTGGCGCAGAAGGGTGAAACTATGGTTTTTACCCCTGTATTGATTGTACAGTAAAACAATTCCAAACCCTTTGGATTTAATAGTGTTCAGGCTAATCTCACTTGGTAGGTACTGAGTTTTAAGAATTTTGGCACCCAACCAAAATCCGAAAGAGGATGCCGTGTTGAATTCTCCACTAAGATGTTTGTAATAAACCTGTTGGGTGTTTTTAAAAGGCCCTTCAGTGAGTTCCAAATAATAATTGTCGAAGTTTACGTCTCCATTATTTCCACTAATCAAGACATCTATATCGTCTGCGGAAAGATTATTGTTATTTAAAAATTCCACTAGATTGGTCGTCAGCTCTGATTTAGGTAGGGTATTAAAGGTTTTTACATCCAATAACTGGGCATAGCTGGAATTTTGTTTGTTGTTGGACAATACAAAAAAATTGGCTCCCTCCCCAAAAACAGCTCCTTCGGTGTTGGACTGCAACAGCTTGTTAGTGTTAATTTTTTCAGGTTTTATATGCCGTATTAGTTCGTGAATGGCATTGGTGTGTTCACCCGATTCATCAACACCACCTACAAGTATGTTCTTCGCTTCCTTTAACTTCAATTGCATTAAGGCATCTATAAGGGCGGATTCAAAAGATATGCTGCTATGGACATAGGTAAAATTATATCCTTTACACCCGATACCCAGGGCTATTTGACCCGCAACCGTATTGTGGGTAGACTGTATAAAGGAGGTAGGGGTAAGAAACTGCTCATTGTTGTCCAAAATGGCTGTGACAAATTTTTCAGAATCCCGAACACATCCCATTCCTGTTCCGGTAATAATGGCATCTACATTCAATAGTTTGGCTTCCTCCATAGCTATTTTGGCAGCAACTACGCCCATTTTTATTCCCTTAGCCATTCTCCTTGCAGCCGCTGGCGGGATAAAATCCTTATAGTTGGGTTCTATTGCAGGAATAATATTGTCTTCATAGGTGGTAATTTCCTCCAAAAAATCATTGTTATCAAATGTTCTTTGGGTAGATATGGAACCGATACTGTTAATAAAAACTTTTTCCATTCTTGGTTGAAAATGCCGATTTATATTATAATATCTAAAAAGATCGAGTGGTCTAAATGTAAATATAACAATTCCCTTTTAGGGCCGTTTTGAAAAAATAAGTGTGGAACAATTTCCACCAAACCCTAGGGAATTGGAAAGAACGACGTTCAATACTTTTTCTTTTAACTTAGTTTGAGGGATTAGGGCAAACTCTTTCATTGGAGTTTTAAAATTCAAATTGGGATAAATAATGTTGTTTTGGAGCGATAGTATCGCATATACAGCTTCTATTGCCCCTGCCGCGGCCAAGGTATGTCCGGTATAGGCTTTTGTTGAACTGAATTCGGGAACTTCTTCCCCAAAAACACGGATAATGGCACGACCTTCGGACAAGTCGTTGTTTCCAGTGGCGGTCCCATGGGCATTTATATAATCAATGTCCTTAGGTTCCAGTCCTGCAACGGTAAGCGCTTTCTCCATAGATAGGGTTGCGCCATCACCATTTTCGGAAGATGCAGTTTGGTGAAACGCATCATTGGCATTGCCATATCCTGCCACATATCCCAATACTTTTTTCTTTTCTTTTTTCACCAGCATTTCCGATTCCAGTACTAAATAAGCGGCCGCTTCCCCTAAATTAAGGCCTTTTCTATTTTCGTCAAAAGGTGTATTATGAGTATCGGACAAGATCATTAAGGTTTTAAAACCGTTAATGGTGAATTTGGACAAACAATCGGTCCCTCCAACAATTACCCTATCCAATTGTCCTGTTTTTATTAACCTGGCCCCAAACATTATCGCATTCGCAGCTGAGGAACAAGCTGTACTTATGGTAGTGACCAAACTCTGATCTATGCCCAATTGTTCCGCTATCTTTTCCGTAGAATCCCCAGCGTGGTGTCCTTCTATATATCGCCTATTGTCCTCACTTTCCAAGTAATCGTAATAATATTTTTCCGTCATATCCATGCCTCCTACACTGGTGGAGGAAATAAGACCTGTTCTGTGGGCTTTTATGTCGGTTATTTTGGCATTGGCAATAGCTTCCTTGGCTGCTATAGCCCCCAATAAGGCGGTTCTGGAGTAATTGTTTGGAGCGCTTAATCCCAATTTTGCTTCTAATTCACCGTTGGTGAATTCAATTTCACCTACCATAATACTGTTCTTGTGAAGAGTGTTTATTTTGGAAATTTGGGAAATTCCAGTTCTGCCATCTATAAGTGAACGGTAATTTTCGGCCACATTGTTTCCAATGGCAGATATTATTCCCATTCCCGTTATAGCTACTCCTTTGGACATGTAATTATTATATTTTAGGGTCTAGATTTCTTTGGATGTAACCATTTTCTTTAATAAGTGAATGAACACCTAGGTTTCATATGGTTAAAACAACTTAATCATTTAGTACGATGCTTGGTAATATAATTTGCCATAACTTCAATGGACTCAAATATTTTTTTACCCTCTTTGGGGTCGGTAAGTTTAATTCCATAATCCTTATCCAACATTACTATGAGTTCCAATGCATCAATGGAATCCAGACCCAGGCCGTCACCAAACAAAGAATCGTTATCTGCAATTTCATCAATTGCAATATCCTCCAAGTTTAATTGGGTTATAATTTTTTCCTTTAGTTCTTGTTTTAAATCGCTCATTTTCTTGTGTACAATTTTATTATTTCTTCTTTATTATGTGCAATGCTTCCTTCAGTAGAAACTAAATATAAAAATGCTTCGTAGTCATCTGCGTCACGGTTTATCCATCCGCACAATACTTCATCCGCTTTTCCAGTTTTAATCAAACATGTTGCATAGTCATACAGATATCCCGCATTAAAGTGGTTAAAGATAAAAAAACTATTTTCAGAATATAGCTTGTGTCTAATACTAATCTCTCCAAGGCATATATTGGGCAAGGTATAGACGAAAATGGCGGGACTCGGGAAATAGTTCTCTTTGTCAACTATAGAATTTTGGTGCTTCCTATCTGTTTCCAGACTAGACGCACTATTGGAAAATGCCAAGGCAATATTCTTTGGTCTTTCTGAATCTGAGGATATTGGTTTGAGTAAAATATCAGCAGCCAAAAAACCAAGTTTACTCAGGTCGTCCATTTTAAAAAACTTTGGATAGTTGGTATCCAACTTTTTATAGGCCAGTTTTATAAACGAGCTAAAATCGGTCTCCTGGTTTTCAAAGATCAACTGCTCGTTCAACATTACCTTGTTGTTGAAAATACTGCAATATTCCTTTATTTTAAGTTGTTCGACTTTCATGATTGTACTTTTTTAAATACGGCAGCAGTATTGCAGCCCCCAAAACCGGAGGCAGTCTTTAAAAAGTAATCTAAATTCTTGGTGGTAGTTTCTGTAATAACGTTGATGGGCTGGGATACTCCCAACTCAGTAAACCCCAAAGAGGAATACAGGGTACTGTGATAAAGGGAATGCATGCCAATAATGGTTTCCAAAAGACCGGACCCTCCCAGTGTATGTCCAAAATAACCTTTAAGACTATTTAATGGAACGGTATCCAGACCTAATCTGTTCAAGGCTATTGCCTCCATTTCATCATTGAAAGTGGTTGCGGTGCCATGGGCAGATATATAATCCATGTCCTGAGGGCCTACCTTTGCTTCTTTAAAGGCTGATTGAATGCTGCGATATAGCCCTTCCCCGGTTCTAGAGGGGCCGGAAATATGATTGGCGTCATTACAGGAGGCTTCGCCCAATACCTCTACGGCCTCAGGCACTAAATTGTCATGATCTTTGCTAACCAGTACACTGACGGCCACTTCCCCAATATTAATTCCGGACCTTTGCTTGCAATAGGGTTTGCAGGGTAAGGAACTCATGGCTTGGAAGGAATTAAAACCGGAAAGAATAAAATTGGAAACCACATCACTAGCAATAATAAAAACTTGATCAAATGTCCCCTGGGCAATAAACCTCTTAGCAATTGAAACGGCCAATACTCCTGAAACACAGGCATTGGAAAGCACAATAGGTTCAGTGGTAAATCCAAAATAGTTTTTGACAATATGTCCTAAAGTTCCCAAATAGGCTCTTTCCGGGGGCATAGGGTGCTTTGGGTCCAAGGTATCTATATTTCCTTTGGTAGTGGATAATATTAAGCCAACCCTATCTGTTAATTTTACCCCGGATTCTTTAAGTGTTTTGTCCAAGGAAATAATCATTATTTGCTCCAAGCGCGTATAATCATCATTGGACCCCAATGATTCAAAGGCCTCTTTTATTAAATTGGAATTGATAACTGAAGCGTAAAAAGGGGTAGGGAATAAGTTTTCATCCTCAATTAATGTGATCCCCGAAACCCCCTTACGGATATTTTCGACTACGGTTGGACTATTGAACCCCAAGGATGAAACAATATTGTTATATGAGAGATAGATCTTATTCATTCAATAATCCAACTTTAAGTTTCCATTCCAGAAAAAATGCAGGCATTGTCAGGTATAATCCGCCTTCGTCTTCCACAAAAACCTGTACCGTTTCCCCAGTGCATACCAATTTATTTTGAGGATCGTAGATTTCGTATTTAAATATCATTTTTGCGGCTGGGGAATCTACAAAAATGGTTTTAATAGTGGCAACATCACCATAGCGCAAAGGAAGTTTGTGCTCACAGCGGGATTTAACAATGGGGGTGGAATAGCCCGCTGCTTTTTGATCGAGATAAGAAATTCCATGATGGCGACCAAAGGCCTCCCTGCCGTCCTCAAAATATTGGATATAATTTCCATGCCATACAATGCCCAAAGGGTCTGTTTCCGCAAAGCGAACCCTAATTTCACTGGTAAAGCTAATTTCCGATTTGTTATTAGACAGCATTTTTTCTTTCATTATAAAAAATAGAAATTGCGGTGGTTACGACAAAGAATAAAAATAATAAGCTTAGTTCAGGTACAAGATCAATTATGCCCACATCTCTTAAAAAAACATCATAAAAGGCATTTAATCCCCAATTCATGGGAGATAAATTTGATAATGTCTGCATAAACTTAGGCATAATAAAGACAGGAACCCAAACACCTCCCAAAGCAGCCAATATAACTACAAAAGTGGCTCCGAAGGGAGCGGATTGCTCTTGGGTCTTTGCTACCGTTCCCAAAAGCAAACCAAGTCCAATGGCCGCAAGTCCTGCAAAAATAGCGACTAGGAACAATTGTGGTATTTTCCCTGAAACATCGAGGCTTGGAAGACCTAGGATTGGGAAAAGATAAACCCCTATCCCCAACATAAGTCCAAATTGAATAAGACATACGGACAGGTAAACCAAGGTTTTTCCTCCCAATACGGTTAAATAAGAAACAGGATTGGTCCTTAAGCGAACAAAGGTGCCTTGGCTTTTTTCCTTGACCATATTGATGGACAAGGGGACAATGATAAAAAATATGGCGAATAATGTCCAGGCCGGTACATTGTGTTGCACAGAATTGGGAATTATTTCATTTTCCCCAATTCTAGGAGTTATTTCTTTAAAGGTGATAAAACTTTCGGTATCAAATATTGCTTCGGTTTCATCATCTGTAATTTGGGATTGAAAGGCCTTGTAAATAGTCTGGGTCTCTATTTTAAAGATCATCTTGTCTATCCCATTCTTTATGGAATTTTTAAAGGCCATCTGGGTTGCTGGGTCAAAGTAAAGTATCACCTCCTTTTTTTTCAAATCCATCTTTTCTGACTCCGGCATATCTTCGTCCAAACCAAATTTGGACAGCAACCCTTCCACATTTAAATTTACTTTTTTTTCCAGTTCCGAACTAAGGTTGGGTGGAATTACAATAGCCAATTGGTACTTTCCCTTGAACACAAGTTCTTTGGCTTCATTGTCTGTTTCTTTCCCAATAATATTAAAGGAATTGGACTCGGCCAGACCATCGTAAATATTTTTGGAAACCTCCCCTTTATCATAATCTACCCAAAGGATGGGTATTTTGTTGTCATTGATGGACCTAAAGGTACTGTCCTGGATTAAGGTGATGGTGACGACCAATATCAATGGCATCACAAATAAGATGGCCAACCCCCCAAGATCTCTGGATAGGAGCAGTAATTCCTTATATGTGGAGGCCCATAGTTTATGCATGGTCTCTTAGGGCTTTTCCGGTTAGGGTCAAAAAAACATCTTCAAGATTATGTGATTCCGGGTACCGGGAAATGAGATCTTTAGGAGCCCCTTCCACAATAATCTTTCCGTGGTCTATTATAGCCACCTTGGTACAAAATTGTTCTGCTTCGTTCAAATGATGGGATGTGTAAACAATTGTGGTGCCAAGGGTGTTCAATTTTTTTAGATGATCTATTATTACATTTTTGGATTGTACGTCCACACCAACTGTGGGTTCGTCCAAGAATAAAACCTTGGGATCATGTAGGATACTGGCAATTAAGTTAATACGGCGTTTCATTCCGCCAGAAAAGGTGTCCAATTTTTTGCGTGAAAATTTCTCAAGACCCAAAACCTCCAAATGAAAATTGATCTTTTCTTTTAATTGCTCCCCCTTTAGACCATACATACTACCTAGGTAATACAAATTTTCATAAGCGGTTAGGGTAGGGTAGAGCGCATATTCCTGGGGTACGATGCCAATTAGTTGTCTAAGTTGGTTTCCATTCTTTTGATAGGTAAATCCATTAATGGAAAAATGGCCCGCTGTGGGTTTTATCAAGGAACTTAACATGGAAATTAGTGTTGTTTTCCCTGCCCCGTTTGGTCCTAAAAGCCCATAAATCTCACCCTCGTTTATCTTTAGGTTAAGGTCCAATACCGAATATTCTTCGGCATTTTTATATTTTTTGGAGAGTTGGGATATTAGGATCATTGTTACCTTATATAGCCTTTTTTAGTTTTTTGAAAAATACTTCCTCTTTGTTGGCAAGGTTTTCCAGAAGTGTAGCCACATGGTCGTAATGGTCTACAGCTCCTGAATTGCTTCTATTTTTGTATATACGCGATGCCTCCACAGCAAAATCGCGCCATTGGTCTCCGATCAAGGTCATTTCTTTGGAAAGCTCCAAAAGTTTATTATTTTCAAGTAATTTCCCGGCTTCTTGCAAAAATGCAGCGTAAATATATCGAAACCCGCCACCTCCGGTGCCTATTTCTTCCTGCATACGTACTATTTGTCCCAAATAATGATTGGCGGTTTTAATTCCTTTGGACTTTGGCCATTTACGAATTAGTTTGGCAATTTTCCGTATTCCTTTTACCCCAACAATTGGGACCGGCGCCAGCATATCCCTACAGGTGTGCTTTATACCTTTGATGATTGCTTCTTCAAGCTTTAGCTTTTTAGGGAAGGCGGTAGGGTAGTATATGTGTCCCTTGGGGGCAAAGGTTCCTTTTGCAAATCTTACTTTTTCCAGTTCTTTTTCGGTAAGTGAGGTAACGGTTTCCATTACGGGGTCACTTATTAAATAAATACCATCCCTTTTGCCGTAGACGACCATGTTGTGGGCGTTAAAATGAAAGCGATATTCATCGGGAAAGTAGGGTAGGTTAAAAACGCCAACCTGCAGTCCTACCGGATTGTTTCTTTCCAAGTTTTCATCCAATCTGGTCTTAGCTGTTTGAGCATTACTAAATTTTTCGCGCTTAATTTTAATTCCTACACGTTTGGCAAATCTTGTAAAGATAATTCCGGGCATTGCCCTGTATGAAACTACAGGTGCATGATTTACTTTTAAAAAAGGGATATAGCTGAACAAAAGCCCAGATCCTATTCCAAAGACCATAGGTTCACTTACCGTAAATCCATTATGTGTCATTAGGTTGGCTACTACACCATTTTCGCAATGTGCGGCTTGCTTGTGTTTAAAATCTATTTCCATTGTTTAGAGGTCGGTGCGTTGTAGCTCATCGATCGTGATATCGAAGACTTCAGCATATTTTTGCAATGTTTTTTTATTTAGTTTTTTAAATATGGCAGGTCGAAAATGTCTTTTAACCCTCCACTTCCAGATCCCAACATAACTAGCTAGGATTGGGAGGTCCATTTTATGGAGTTCCATATAGTATTCCAAGGGGCTCACTTTTTGATCTTTTACCCGTTGTTTTGAATCGGAAATGCGCTCATTTATAGCTTCGATTGCATTGTTCAACGCAATGGTCTTTGGGTCCCACCCGGTACTTAATTCAGTGGTGTATTCCCCATTTTCATCAACGGCATAACACAGTTCCTTGAAATTGGCCGACTCTAGATTGCTTTTGTCCTGTGGTACCTCATTTTTTTTCATCCCCTAGGTCTTTATAATTTATAGGCCTAAAATTATTGGCTTACAAAGTAATTTTTACAATTTTCTATTTGATCGATACATCAACTTAAACTTCCTGAATAAGAAAATTTAAAATACAATCTGCCACTAATACTTCGTCTGTATAAATTTTGCAATCCATAGTGCAAATGCTAAAATTTCCCGAACTGTAATTGGATACTAGTTTGGCTTTGGTTATTAGGGTGTCCCCCAGCTTGGGTAATAAAAGAATGTTGGCCTTTTTAATACCGCTTATATAACCAATAACGCTATTGCCTTCCCCTTCAAGGTCATCCGCGGCAAAAAAATCCTGGCCAACTATTGCGGAACATGATTGGGCCGCATTTTCAATAATCCCCGATTCTGTAAACCTATTGTTTTTTACAAAGATACAATCTTCGGTAACTTTAAATTCGGTAGTCACCCTTTCCTTATCTAGGTTAATTATTTTTGTGACCATGAGCATAGGTGCTCTGTGGGGCAAAAACTTATGTATATCTATATGTGAAGGTGTTGTATTCAATTAGTTTGCCAATACGGTTTTCATTTCACTGTTTGCTATAATTTTGTCATTGCAGGTAACTTGGATCTGTACTAATGTAACACCCATAATTTCATGTAGAATTGTGACCGTTGTAACAAGTTCCTGATCTGGGTTTGGCAATTCCAGTATTTCGGCCAATTTAATGGCTCCGATATAGCCTGTTGGGGCCTGCTCATTTCTTAGAAAATATTGGTATCCAGTATGAAGGGCAACGGACTGTGCCATGTGTTCAATAAGTCCGGCAGCCATAAATCTATTATTGTCCACAAACAAATTTGTCCTGGGTGGGGTAAAACCAGTAATTACTTTTTCGCAGGAATAGTGAAAGAGCTTATCTACCATAATAAAGGGTGCCTTTTGGGGAATAAGATTTTCAATTAACCCTCTATCGATTATCGTTTGTTTTAATAGGTTCATTTAAGAGACCGTTAGGTATGCATATGCGTAGGAAAACCTAGCGCTTTCCGGTACGTGTAACAATATTTTATCGCCTTTTTTTAGTTTTCCGGAGCTTACCAATTCCTCTAACATTACAAAAATTGAAGCTGCACCAACATTGCCTACCTTGGTCAAATTCATGAACCATTTCTCCCAAGGCACTTCTACTCCTTGTCGTTTTAATTCCTCGTATAAATTTTCCTTAAAGTAATATGAGGAGATATGGGGCAAATAATAGTCAAAATCGGCCGTTGTGATTTGGTGTTTTTCCATGGCCAATTTGAGACTATCGACACCTTTTCCCAATATGTTTTCACCCAATAATTTAACGTCCTGTTTCATGGCAAAAAGGGATTTCTTTGCCCATTCCGAAGCGGGGTATTCGCTCCAAGGTTTTAAATGGCCATTTTCCAATTTATCGGCACCGGCATACATACATGTTTCCATTTCATGTGCATAGGAATATCCTTCCATCCACTCAATTTTTAGTGCTGCGCCCTTTGGCTCACTTTCCAGCAATACAGCTCCAGATCCATCGGATAGCATCCAACGCAAAAATTCCTTATTAAAGGCCAATATAGGGTTGTCTTCCAGCTCTTTTAAGTGTTCCACCTCATTTTCAAAAATATCCGATTTCATCCAAGTCGAGGTTCTTTCAGATCCGGTGCATACTGCATTGGATACTTGCCCAGCCTTAATGGCCAAGAAGCCATATTTTAAGGCATTCATTCCAGAGCAGCAGGCTCCTGAAGGGGAATTTACCTCTAAATTTACATTTTTCAAAAAGCCGTGAACCATTGAAGCATGTGATGGCAAAATTTGGTCGGGACTACTAGTGCCACAAGAAAGAAGTTCAATATCCTTGGTTGTAAAAGTGTCGTCACATAAAAGCTCAATGGCCTCTTTGGTCAGTTGGGCATTATTATGGGTAATGTTGCCATGATCGTCTATAGCGTAATATCTGGTCTTAATTTGATTGTTGCGTAAGACGATTCGTCTAGCTTTAGAGTTCTTACCATTAATGACACCCAATTTCTCCTCCATTTGTTCATTGTCAATAGGATTATTTGGTAAGAACTTGGCTATTCTGGTAATATAAACGTCTTTCATTAATTGTTCTTTAAACTAACGGATGAATAGTATGCTTTATCCCTTTTAATTTTACTGTACCTGGGAATGTAAGTCGCCAAAAATACAATAAAAACTATTGGAGCTATCGCCCAGATTGCAAATAACAAATAATATTTGAACAATACCAGTAATTTTTTCCGTTTCGGATTACCTGTAGGTCCTTTCTTAATTATGAGGTTGGCCCATTTGGTAAATAAAACATTCCCCCTTATATCGGTCTGGATCAACAAGGGTTTTACCTTAACTGCATCCAACTTTAATAAATCGTTCTGTAAGTTGGTATAATCATTGCTTATTAATGATTTGTTGATAGGATTACCAAATTTTTTAGAGGATTTAATATCCTCGTCGGACACCCCTGGTTTTGGGAAAATCCCCAAATATTTGGTTTTTTTCCCTCCTAACATCCAATGTACTATGGTTATTACGCTGATATGATTTATATGGCGGTCCACTAAGGCTATATTACCCACCAGTTGTGCATTGCATGCAACTAGCAAACGTTTCATTTTTTCCTGTGCCATTAACCACATATTCCTGCATGCTATTAACGTAACTACAGGTGTTTTGTCAAGGATTTTTTTTGCATAATCGGATTTTAGAAAGGAGTTTATTGGTATGGAAGGAGTTAAGTACCAGACCTGGTATCCTAGAATTACGAGGTCATATTTCTTTTCAAGTATATCTGACTTTGGAGGATGAAGTTTACAGGGTATCTGCAAAAAGGATTCAGGAAACGCATCATAGAACTCATCCTGTTTCCAAGGAAATTTATAATCGTTTTCGGGATGTATCCTGTAATAGGTGATGTTGACCTTTTCGCTGTCTAGGGAAGATGCTAAATTTTGTACAATATCCAATAATTGCCCGGATTGGGAATAATAAATTATAAGAACTTCTTTCATGGGTAATCTATTACTCTTTTTATTAATGCCGTCAGGATTGCCACTTGACCAAAAGCCAAAGGACTATTTCCTGGACTTTGAATATAATCTATATTTTGCTTTTATTTGTTTAGGCCCGGGTTTAATTTAAATCTAAATATTGGATCTAAAATTTAGGTCTTAACTACCTTAGTTTTTTGAATTCCAAAAATCAAAATAGTTAAACCACTGGAATGGATATTGTTTTATGATCCATTCCATACTTTCAATATAATTGGCCAATAATCCTTGGGCATCGCGCTTCTTAAAGTTTGCTTTTCTAGCGTAAAGATGATAGTGCTTGTTGGTCTCCTTCATTACATATACAAAAAGGACCGGCACGTTTAATCTAGATCCCAATAAAAAAGGACCTGATGGAAATTGTGCCTTTTCACCTAAAATAGTTGCGGACATTAACTTGGCCGATGTAGCATATCTATCCCCGGTCATGCAAATAATTTCATTTTTGGCCAAAGCGGCATTCATTTCGAAGATGTGGGAAAGATCTTCCTTAAGGATAATAAATTTGGTTTTGGATTTTTTAATATACTGATCAAGGTATTCCTTTATGGCCTTGTGCTCCACATCTGTTGTCAATAGATTAATTGTAGCATTTCCTTCCAATTCGTCCAGGAAAAATTCGGCTATTTCGAAGTTTCCCAAATGGGCACTGATCAATATCCCCCCTTTTTTATTTGCCAAGGTTTGGTTCAAATTTTCTATTCCATCAAAATGATAGGTAAACTTATTTCTAAGTCCCGAAGAAATGGCCACTTTGTCCAAAATGGTCTGCCCAAATACATAGTAGCTTTTGTAAATGGCAAAAATACTTTTTAAGGTACTGTATTTAAGTCTTTTGTTGAAGTAATAATAGCTTGCCCTAGTACTTGAGGCCGCAAAAAAACAAAAATAGAACGCCACAAAATAAAGTATAAAATAGGCGGATCTCAACCCTAGCCTTTTTATACAAAATACAAAAATCTTATATCCTAAAACAGAACCCCTGGACTTTCCTTTCCATTGATTTGATATTTGCTTATCCAATACGCAAGGTTTTAAAGGAATATACCAGTTTTGCGACTATATTTTAGTTTAATTTTTGCTCAATAAGGTCGTAAAAATCTTGTAATGTAATTACATTTATGAAATCTTCTCCCATCAATTTCACACTAAAGTTTGATTCGATGGCCACTACTAAATCAACAAAATCCAAGCTGTCCAATTCAAGTGTTTTCTTTAAATTGGCCAATGGGGTAATATCATCTGCATCAACTTCAAATTCATCTATAAGAAAGTTGTTTATTTTATCAATAATTACTTCTTTATTCATTTTTAATCTTTCACTTTTTTTATTAGCAATGCTGAATTTGTACCTCCAAATCCAAAAGAATTCGACAAAAATACATCAATTTTTTTATCCAGTGTTTTTCTTACCAGATTTAATTTGGCGGCATCCGCGTCAGGGTTTTCAAGATTTATATTGGGAGCAATAAAGGAATGCTCCATCATTAACATGGAATAGACAATTTCACTGGCACCTGCCATCCAACATTCGTGTCCTGTCATGGATTTTGTAGAACTAACACAGGGGCCTTCTTTTCCAAATACAGCAAATATGGCCTTAGCTTCATTGGAATCACCTACCGGAGTAGATGTGGCATGGGCATTTACATAATCTATTTCACTGGGTTTAATATTGGCTTGGTCAATGGCTTTTTTCATAGCTATTGTTGGGCCATCTACATTTGGTGTAGAGATATGGTCTCCGTTGGAGGAAAATCCGTACCCTATAATTTCGCCTAAAATAGGAGCATTCCTTTTTTTAGCGGATTCATAGCTTTCAACTATAAGTGATGCTGCACCACCACTTGGGACAAGTCCGTCCCTACTTTGGTCAAAGGGGCGTGAGGCGGTCTCTGGCTTAACATCGTTGACCGAAAATACGCCAAGGCCATCAAAACTGCCCATTGCCAATTCATTGATTTCTTGGGTGCCGCCACATATAATACAATCTTGAAGTCCACTCTTGATCAATTGATAGGCTATGCCAATGGCATGTGATCCGCTTGCGCAAGCTGCACTAACTGTGAAATTGATGCCTCTTAATTTGAAAATGGTGGAAAGGTTCATTGTAACAGACGAATTCATGGCCTTAAATATGGCACCTGAACCAACCAAAGTTGTATCTTTTTTCTCCCTTAATTTATCTATGGATTCTACCACGGATTTAGCCGTACTATCGTTTCCATATAGTACACCTACTTCATTTTGGTCAATATATTCTTGGGTTAATCCTGCATTTTTTAGAGCCTCCAATGTAGCCACGTATGCGTATGCACCTTCCTCCCCCATACTTAAGCGTTGTCTTCTGGACAATAGATCCTTAAGGTCTGGTTCTTCCACCATTCCAGTTAAACAGGAACGATATCCAAATTCCTTTCTCTTTTCATCAAAAACAATTCCTGACTTTCCATTGTACAGAGACTCTTTGACTTCATCCAGGTTTTTGCCCAAACAAGAATATATTCCCATACCTGTAATTACCACCCTGCTCATCTTTCCTCGTTCTATTTTAAGAATAAATTCCTCCGTTAATATTAATGACCTCCCCCGTAATATAAGATGCTTTTTTAGATGCCAAAAATGAAACTAAATGGGCCACTTCCTCTGCTTTGCCAAAGCGGTTCAGAGGGATCATTTTTTTAAGCTCTTTCTCATCCAATTCGCCCGTCATATCTGTACTTATAAAACCTGGTGCCACGGCATTGACCGTAATGTTTCTTTTTGCTATTTCCTGAGCCAAGGCTTTGGTAGCCGCTATTATCCCCCCTTTTGCAGCGGAATAATTGGTTTGCCCAGGAGTCCCTTTAAGGCCTGATACGGAAACCATATTAATGATCCTCCCGTATTTATGCACCAATAATTTTTGGATCAAATAATTGGTGACATTGAAAAAACCATTTAGACTTGTGTTGATGACATTGTTCCATTCTTCTGGTTTCATCCACATGAACAGGCCGTCTTTGGTAATACCGGCATTGTTTACAATTACTTCTATAATAGCCTCCTTGTTGTCCTCATGCCATTTATCCAATTTACCTTTTACATCTTCCGAATCGCCAACATTAAATTGTATAAGTTCCGCACTCCCTCCGGTTTTTTCTATTTCATTTAAGGTTTCCTGTGCTGCGGATTCATTGGACTGGTAATTAATAAGAATCTTATACTCGGTATCTAGTGCTAGCTGTAGGCATATGGCTTTTCCAATTCCTCTTGATCCTCCGGTTACCAGTGCAAATTTCTTTTTTTCGCTCATTTATCTAATTAGTGTGATTTAATTCTTTACGTCATCGAATATCTCGGCATTCTCGTACCATTTATTGCCTAGAACTTCTCCTTTAGCATTTAAAAATCCCCATTCTTTGTTGTATTTTACTCTGGCGAGTCCGTTAATGAACCCCTTTTCCAAATTCTTTTTAAAGATGGAAAATGATAAGCCTGCCGTGATATCATATTCAGGTTGAATTACCCACTTTCCACTCTTATCTATAAAACCCCATTTCTTATCTTTTGCAGGAGCTAATCCGTTGGCCGAAAAAACTTCTGCATCCTTAAAGCTGAATTCTATGACCTTTTCTCCTTTCTCGTTGATGTATCCCCAGTTTTTGTTCATAAAGACCGGTGCCAACCCTTGGCTAAAATCCCTTGCTTTTTCATAAGTAGGAGCAATGATCCACTCTCCCTGGTTGTTGATGAAGCCCATTAATTTATTGCTCCTGGCGTATGTTAGATCGGATTTGTCCGTGAATTCCCAAATCTTATCGGCATTTTTTACCTGTTTAAAGCTGCCATTGGAAACTATACCAAAAGATTCCTGTTTTTTTACCCAGACCCCTTTACTATTATAATCACCAATTTCCTGGTTTTCAATGGGGATATAAATCTCGCCCTTTTGGTTGATCATACCCCAAAGTTCACCTTTTCGAGCCTTGGCATATCCATCTATAAAGGGTTTTATTTCATCAAAATCCGGTTCCGCTATCAGTTTTCCATCTGTGCCCAGAAGACCTATCTTTTCACCACTTTTAAAAAAAGCTACCCCGTTGTCAAAATCGTAATATTTATCAGAAACCGGCGTTTCCACCACTTCACCCGAAACATTGATATAGTTCCATTGATCGCCTTTGTTTACCAAGGCCAGCCCGGAATTAAATTCCTTTACATGTTCGTATTCAGGTTGAATTGCCCATTCCCCTGCAGTATTTATATAACCCCATTTGTCGCCCGTTGATGCAGCCGCGCGCTCATTGGTAAAGTTGTCCGCTTTCTTAAATTGTGGCTTAATCGCATACTCGCCAGAGGTGTTAATATACCCAAACATGCCATTTTCCCTAACTAGTGCATATTCCTGGGCATAAAAATTGCCGAACATTAAAAAAAGTGCAACTGAAAATGTAATTTTTGTTTTCATCTGAGATTTTTTTTAAATTAAAACGTTCAATATCATTAATTGCCAAGCTAGGACTTGGTAAGTTTAAAATAATCCTAGACCACTATTAATTTAGCGATTATTTTACATATATAACTTCTCTAACTCAAAATTTTAATTAAGTTGCTTACAAGCGTAAGTTTCTACTTCAACGTTCTGAATAAAGCTTTTAACACTATTTACATAAGGATACATGGGAACGTCTTTGTCGGAAATTACAGGAACCAAATTTCTAATATCGTCGTACAATTTTCTTGTTCTCGATGATACTTTATCCTGCACCTTAAGATACTCAATCGCCTGTACTATGGTTATAGTCTCAATGGCAATGACTTCAAAAGTATTTTCAATGACTTTTTTGGTAATGTTGGCAGCATTGGTACCCATACTAACAATATCCTGATTGTCGTTGTTGTTCGGGATACTATGCACGTACATGGAATTGGACAACATTTGGTTTTCCGCAGTGGTAGAGGTAGCGGTAAACTGTACACCCTGCATTCCAAAATTTAAACCAAGTTGACCAAGATTTACAAATGGGGGAAGAATATTATTAAGATTGGGGTTTAATAGGTAGTTTAATTGTCTTTCAGCGAGCATGCTCATTTTGGTGACAATTAATTTTAGCTTGTCCATTTCAAGGGAAACGTAATCTCCATGAAAATTTCCTCCGTGGTAGACATGTCCTTTTTCAACATCCACAATGGGATTATCGTTGGCGGAATTGACCTCTTCGATAAGGATTTTTTCCACGTTGTTCAAAGTGTCAAGGACTGGCCCTAAAATCTGTGGTACGCATCTCAAGGAATAGTATTCCTGAACCTTTTCTTCAAAAATTGACACTTCATTATTGCCGTTGTACAAATGGTGCTCCCTTTTTCGGGTAAGCGTACTATCCTTTAAATGATTTCTCATGGATTTGGCAATCTGCTGTTGACCTTTATGTTTCTTGGATTGATTAAGCTCCAATGATAAATGATCATCATAGGCCTCTACAATTTCATTGATGGCAGAAGAACAGCATATCATCCAATCCAGTAATTTTCTGGTATTAATGGTATTGATCAGGCCGATTCCGGTCATTACAGATGTGCCATTGATAAGCGCCAAGCCCTCTCTTAAGGAAACGGTAATGGGCTTTAGGTTTTCAATTTTAAAAACTTCCTCTGTAGGTCTTCTTTCTCCTTCGTAAAAAACTTCACCTTCCCCAATAAGAACTAGGGCAATATGAGCCAATTGGACTAAATCCCCACTGGCCCCAACACCACCATGCTCAAAAATTATAGGGGTAATATTCTTATTGATGAGGGAAGTCATTAACTCGATTACTGAAATATGCACCCCTGAATGGCCTAGGCTCAAGGTGTTTAATCTCGCCAACATGGCGGCCTTCACGTATTTGGTAGGGATTAAATTGCCTGTCCCTGAAGCGTGACTCCTTATTAGATTGTACTGTAATTGAATACGGTCGGAATCTTTTATCTTGTACTGTGCCATTGGTCCAAAACCTGTATTTACACCGTAAATAATTTTGTTTTGGGAGAATTGGCTTAAAAAATTAAAACTGTTTTCAACGGTTGCTAAAACGTCTTTATTAATTAGAATAGATTCTTCCTTAAAAATTATTTGATAGAAATCTTCTATTCCCAACTTTCCTTTAAGAGTCAACATGTATATAAATTCAATATTTAAAAAGTAAATTGAATAACAATTAATAAAAATAGTTATTTTGGATTGCAAATGTATGATATTTAACCAATCAATATTTTAAAAATAATGAATCAGCGTTTTGTCGAAGTCTTAGTAATAGGTGCAGGGCCGTCTGGTTGCGTTGCAGCGGCTTATTTACACAATCAGGGAATTAAGGTCCAGGTGGTTGAAAAAAGTGTTTTCCCGAGGTTTGTAATTGGAGAAAGTCTTTTGCCGCGATGTATGGATCATTTTGAAGAAGTGGGACTATTGGAAGGATTGAATGCCTTTGGTTTTGAAAAAAAGTTTGGAGCCCGATTTATAAAAGGGGATAAAATTTGTGAATTTGATTTTAGTAAGAAACATACTGAAGGTTGGGATTGGACATGGCAAGTGCCGCGAGCGGATTTTGACAAGGTATTGGTAGATGAGTTGACCAAGAAGGGAGCGGATGTCTCCTTTGGACATGAGGTTGTGGATGTTTCAATAGAAGAAAATGGGGAATCGGTGACCACCATAAAGGATGAAAACGGTGTACCATACCAGGTTAAAGCCAAATATATTATAGATTCCAGTGGATATGGGAGGGTATTGCCAAGATTGTTGGATCTCGACAAGCCCTCTGTACTGCCCAATCATTCTTCTATTTTTACCCATGTAGTGGATGTAAATCGCCCAGAGGGTAGGGAAGGAACCCTAATTACTTTTGATGTGGTGGAGACCGAGGTTTGGTTATGGGTCATTCCATTTTCAAATGGAAAAACAAGTATTGGTTATGTAGGTCCTACTGAATTTTTAGAATCCTTTGAAGGAAGTAATGCCGAAAAATTGACTCAATTGTTGGAATTGTCCACCTATTATTATGAACGTTTTAAAGGAGTGAAATATTTGTTTGAACCTGTTTTGATAAAGAACTATTCCAAATCGGTAAAACAACTTTATGGAAAAGGGTATGTCCTAACAGGCAATAGTGCCGAATTTTTGGACCCTGTTTTTTCTTCTGGAGTAACTTTTGCTACGGAATCGGCCTTGTTGGGAGCAAAACTGATTGCCAAGAAGCTTAATGAAGAACCAGTAGATTGGGAGACAGAATATTCCGATTATATTAAGGAAGGGGTAAACGTATTTTCTTCCTATGTTAAGGAGTGGTATAGCGGTAATCTACAGACCTTATTTTTCCACCAACCAGAAAATCCTGAAGTAAAAAGTCAAATTTGTTCTGTTTTGGCGGGTTATGTTTGGGATAAGACCAATCCCTTTGTAACAAAGCACAATAGACTTATAAGAACGGTAGCACATATTATTGAACTTGAAAAACAAAAAAGTGAATGATATTGTCATTCACTTTTTTGTAGCACTCCTTAAAGGTTGGCCTAGAATCCTTTTTTCAGAATTAATTTAGCAAATGATTTTCCGGTTTTGGCATAACCTTCGCCCAATCGATCTTCATTACTAAATGAACTTCCCCATTGGTCTCCAGGTGCATTTTCACTGGAAACCTCCAACAATATATTAGCTTTATTATTGGTTTCAACGAACTTTAATAAGGTGCTAACCTTTGCCGGTTGCTTCATGACACCGGCATCCCAACCTGGATAAACCCATACCGTTTCCACAATAAGGGTATATTGGGCCTCTGATAAATTCTCGTTAAAGAAAACATTGTGGTCCTCATAGAGGTATCTATTCATTAATTCCAAAAATTTTGGGGCATAGATCAATTCCCTACTCGCATACCAGCTTTTTTCCCAAGATGTACCTTTTCCACGTGTTTTGTCTTCCAATTCTGCAGAATGCTCTTTTACGTATTCGTCATTTGAAAGATTCTTCTTCAACAGTTTCATATTGTCATAGACAAATTCTACGTTTATTTCCTTCTGACCCTTGATAAAATTAAAATCTCCTTGTTTTACTTTTAGCTTTTGGCCAAAACAGAATAAGGTTGACAAAAATACTAGAGCAATGATTAAATAAATTTTCATAAATAAATAATTAGTGGTTATACCTTCAAAAGTATAAGAATTATACTTTAGGAAGGCTGCCTTGAAATTAATTTTTCGTTAATAGTAAGTATAATCACGAATTGGGTTCTGATAATATGGTTAAATGATTTTATAATTGGCGAAGGGTCAATGCATTGTATAATTTTATAAAATGTTATGGTTTGGATATTTCCTGTAATAAGTGGGCTAATCTTATTCCATATGTTTAATTTTGCCGAATGCAAAAAAATCAGCAGCGACCACAGTTCGAATTTGTTGCCATAATGGCGTCCTTAATGTCCATTGTAGCCTTGGCCATTGATGCCCTTTTGCCGGCAATGTCCACAATTGGGGTAGATATCCATAGCTTGGATCCTACCGAAAATCAGAAGTTTATCACTATGATTTTTTTGGGCTTGGGCTTGGGTCAATTGGTTTTTGGGCCTTTGTCGGATAGTTTTGGCAGGAAACCAATTGTCTATATTGGCTTTATAGTATTTAGTGTGGCCAGCGTTATATGCGTTCTTGCTCCTTCTTTGGAATGGATGATATTTGGCAGAATACTACAAGGGATAGGACTTTCAGCTCCTAGGACCATTAGTATATCCATGATAAGGGATTCCTATAAGGGAGATTATATGGCAAAGATCATGTCCTTCGTTACGGCATTTTTTATTTTGGTGCCCATTGTAGCCCCCGCTTTGGGAAAGTTTTTCCTGGATCATTACGGTTGGGAGGCCATTTTTTACATGCAATTGATTGCAACTATAATGGTGGGAGTCTGGTTTTGGAGAAGGCAACCCGAAACCTTAAAACCGGAATATAAGATTAAATTTTCCAGTCAGGTTTTCGCAAATGGATTTAGAGAATTGATTCTTCACCGCGAAACCATGGCTTTTACAATAGTGTCTGGATTAATTACAGGAGCTTTTATGGTGTATTTGAGCGCGGCACAGGAAATATTTGAAGTTCAGTATGGATTGGCTGACAATTTCCCCTATATTTTTGCCGGATTGGCTATTTCTGTAGGATTGTCCACCTTGCTAAATGGTACCTTGGTGGTTAAATTGGGAATGAGAAGATTGGCTTGGATTGCTTTAACATTGTTTTGTACAAATTCAATTGTCTATGTAGCCTTGTTCTGGAACGCCCAAAATCCGAGTTTGTCTGTGTTGATTACCTTCCTGGCCCTGCAATTTTTTACAATAGGTTTTATATTTGGAAACCTTAGGGCCATTGCAATGGAGCCTATCGGCCACATAGCCGGAATAGGGGCTGCCATTACCGGATTTATATCTACAATGATTGCCATACCCATAGCAACATATGTGGGTAGTTTTATTCATGGAACAACACTTCCACTTTTTGTGGGGTTTTCGGTTTGTGGATGTATTTCACTTGGTATTTTGATGTTGATGAGAAGAAGGATGGTTATGGCTTCCGTTTAGTATCTATGGTTGGATAAACTGAATAATGGTGGACGGTTTACTTATTACAGGCAATTATAAAAAAGCAATATTCAAATTTGATTACTTTTTAGGGTGCCCATGCGTATAAAGATGGGGAAAGTTATTTGTTGCCTTGTTGTATTCCATATAGGAGCTAAATCCATGATAAGTTGTTCTACAGGATTGTCGCCTTTATTCTTGTCTTTATAATTTTGTACACTTGACCAGGAATTAAAATAACCCTTTAACTGGTCAATTGTCCATTTGGCTTCTATTTTAAAGTTTTCCTTGATGTCCACTTCATTAAAATTAAATAGTATGGTACTGTAGTTGTTATCTATGTGACCCCTTTCCTTGTCCCAATATGTCCCTATGATGTGTTGATAAAAATGATTCACAAGGGCATCTATTTCTGGATTTATTTTTAGAAGTCCATAGCCCCAAATAGCGATAATACCATTGGGCCTTAAGACTCGGTTAACTTCCATATTGAAGCTGGGAAGATCAAACCAATGTGCAGCTTGGGCCACTGTGATCAAATCAAAATACTGTTCTGGAAATGTAGTCCGTTCGGCTCTTTGAACACTATACTGTATGTTTGGTTTAAGAATGGCATTTTTTATTTGTTGCTGGCTTATGTCGGTGGCAAAAACCTGATCGAAGGATTTGGATAGCACCGCCGCCACCTGGCCGTTACCTGTGCCACAGTCCCAACAACTATGCATGGCATCACAGAAGGAATATATATACTTATACAAAGCCTCTGGGTAGCTTGGCCTAAAGTCTTTATAAGTTTTTGATTGAATGGAAAAACGGTCCATGGCTTTTTTCATATTACAAAAGTAAGAATGAAAAAATACTTTTAAAATATATCCAACTGCGGATCGGCCTAATTCACTTTTCATAGTCCTAGAAATTGGGCGGCAATGTTAAACCCAAATAATTATAAAATTCCGAATATTGGACAAAAGGAAGGGTGATATACTCCAATTTTGGATTACCGAATAAGATCAATTTCTTATTTTAAAGGCCTATAATTAAAAATGGGAGCACTTGGAACTGTAAGTATATACTTACGTCAATCGATGAAATGCAATTTTTTATCGTCAAAGTGATTTTGGAGCCCGTTACGTTCGTCGAGATTTTTTTGCACTTTATCCGGATTTTCTCCGCTTAACGAGAAACAGTGCTTTTCGTCGAAACAGAACCTAGAAAAATACACTTGTCCCAGTTATATATATAACAAAACGCAAGTCATGAAAACCATTTTAACTTTAATCTTTGTTCTTTTTATCGGAGTAGCTGCACAAGCTCAAAACGATGCTGCCGAAGTTAAGGTTGAAACTGTTACCATGAGTATTGTAACTGCTACGGCAAAACAAGAAGTTGCTTTTAAAGGTAACAACGCTGTTGCCCGTTTGTACATGTTCAAAAATTCTAAGGTAACCAAAGAATTGTCTTTCACTACCAAATTGAATAAAGCGAAATTGGCTTAATCTTCAGCCTAAGCATCATTAGCAATTAAATACAGAATTTCCCAAACCTTTGGTGCCTCTATTGAACTTTGGCCATTGGATAATATTTTTTACGTAACCCAAAGGCTACGCGTACCAATAGAATTAAGGCAGGTACTTCCACTAAGGGCCCAATGACTCCGGCAAATGCCTGACCAGAATCCAAACCAAAAACAGCAATGGCTACCGCTATGGCCAATTCAAAATTGTTTCCTGCAGCCGTAAATGCAACGGAAGCCGTTTTGTCGTATTCCGCTCCCATGGCTCTGGTAAGGAAAAAACCTATGATAAACATCAGTGTAAAATAGATCAACAAGGGAACTGCTATAATTAATACGTCCATTGGTATCTCCACTATCAATTCGCCTTTTAAGGAAAACATGACTACTATCGTAAACAAAAGCGCAATCAAAGTTATGGGCGATATGTACGGGATAAATGTGTTGGAGTACCATTCTTCCCCTTTTAGCTGCACCAAAATCAATCTACTTAAAAATCCCAATGCAAACGGTATTCCCAAATAAATGGCTACACTTTCCGCAATGGTGGCAATAGAAATATCTACGATGGCACCGTCAAATCCGAAATAAGGTGGAAGTATAGTTATAAAGATCCAGGCATAAAAACTGTAGGCAAATACCTGAAAAATGCTGTTCAGGGCTACCAGACCGGCACCGTACTCGCTGTTTCCTTCCGCTAGGTCGTTCCAAACAAGTACCATGGCAATGCATCGTGCCAAACCAATTAGGATTAATCCAACCATATATTCCGGATAGTCCCTTAGAAAAGTAATGGCCAGGGCAAACATTAAAATTGGTCCAACAATCCAATTCAGTATTAGGGAAATGGATAAAATCTTGGTGTTTTTAAAAACCTTGGGCAAAAGTGAGTAGTCTACCTTTGCCAAAGGGGGATACATCATTAGGATGAGTCCAATGGCAATGGGTATGTTGGTTGCTCCACTACTAAAACCATCGATGATTTTGGGAAAGGCAGGTACAAAATAGCCTATACCAACGCCCAAAGCCATTGCCAAAAAAATCCATAAGGTAAGATAACTGTCCAGGAAGCTTAATTTTTTGATTTGGGCCATAAATTATGATTTTATTTGGGCAAATACGTATCGTAATTCTGTTGCAATTTGAAGGCTTCTTTCCCGATATTTTTCAGTCTGCTGCGGGGTATTGTCATACACCTTAGGATCCTCAAAAGTTATTGGGATACGCTTTTCGGCACCAGCTATGAACGGACAACCCCCATCGGCCTGTGAACAGGTCATAACCGCTGCAAATTCCGATTTAGGGTTAAAGTCAGCATCCAACTTCTTTGAAAAACCGATTACGGCGGGTTCATTCTCGGCATATTTTATGCTGTAAATAGGATTTTTCCCTTCCGAAATTGTTTCTATTTGGAATCCAGTATTTTTTAGGGTTTCTGCCACCATTGGAAATAAGGCAGTGGATTCTGTTCCGCCCGAGTAGCACTGTACATTCTTTACGTTAAAATAGAACGCCATTGTTTGCCCCCAAACTTGGGATAAGTGACTCCTTCTGGAGTTATGGGTGCAAATAAAATTAATTCTTATGAGTTCTTGGGTATCTGTTTTGGCCTGTATATATTCGGCAAGGGGCTGCAAAATTTCTTTACGTTCCTCGCTTATATTATCAATACTTAGTTTAGCGATAGCCTGATCTATTTGGTCAAAGATCTTAGTTTTTACGGGTGTCATTGTATAAGATTTATAGTGCGGTTATATGGTTTAACAGCATCCGGAGTTGGGAGTGCAACTATCTGCCGAAGTCTCTTGTAATTGGGATAATTTTATTCTTGGTTTTTCTGTCGGAATCCCACAGTTGTCCTTGGCCAAACAATCTGTATGCCTGGTGGCCAAAAGAAAGTTGGTGCCGTCAAAGTCCAATCCAAATTTTTGAATGGTTTCTCCTTGGTATTCTACTTCAATTTCCAAATCTCCAATTTCCAATACCTTTTCCGATAGTTCTATGATATGGACCAATTTCTCTGGATGTAGTCGGTGGTCATAGTCAATGGAATCCCATAACTGAAAATTTACAACTTCCTCTTTACGAACCGTTCCGCCACAGTCTATAAAGTTCTTGGTGATTTTACCTACTTCAGTAACGTGAAAATGATTGGGCACTAGTTTACCATTTGGCAATTGGAATGCAATGGTATCCAAAGTTCCTAAAATTGTTTTTACTTGTGATAGTTTCATTTTGTTATATGTTTATTGCGATTATGCGATTAATGAATTCAAATTTTTTAGCAGCAATCTCCGAGTTTGGTTATGTCCAGATTTAGAAATTGTTTTATAATCTCTTTCATTTCCAGCCATTTTTCAGTGTTTATACAATAGCAGACGCTGGTTCCCTCAACACTACCCTTGATGAGTCCCAAGAGTTTCAATTCTTTTAAATGTTGTGAAATGGTAGGTTGGGCCAATCCAATTTCATTCACAAGATCACCACATACACAGGTATCTATTTTAAAAAGATGCTGTAGAATAGCCACTCGGGCCGGATGCCCAAAAGCTTTGGCAAAAATGGCAATTTGGTTTTGTTGATCTGAAAATATTTCTGTTTTAGCTAACCCCATAATTCTTTAATTTGTATATCGCAATATTACGATGAATATTTATTCTAACCAATGATTTTTACTTTTTTCTTTTAATTAGTCCCTTTGGTGTGGATTTTTTCTACTTATGAGGACCGTATGTTTCTCTATTGGGGAGGCCGTTCCCTCGTAATTTATGTAGTAAACCTCAGGTTCTTCAAATGAATATAGAGTAAGATTTTTTTTTAATGTGTCCAATTTGTGGAAATGGAAATAGACCCTGTCTCCATTGCTACCCACTTTAAAGTCCGATTTATTGGGGTCACCCTCTACAAAACTTAAATAGAGTAATCCATTGTTCGATAACAATCTTTGGGAATCGGCAATTAATTGAGTACAATCTGCCGGTGAAAGAAAGGGCAGGCAAAAACCACAGACTATTCCATCGTATAGGGTGTTTAGTTCGCGGATCTGTCTGCAGTCCAAAATCTTGAATGTGGCAGTTGGATTGTTCTTTTCGGCTAGTTTTATCATATTTGGCGCAACGTCTATCCCCAGTATGTTAAAGTCGGGCCTTTTGGATAAAAGATATCTCGTAATGTTTCCTGGACCACAACCTATGTCCAAAATTCGGGCATTTTTTGTTGATATCGATTTACAAATAAGATCATAACTTTTATCGTACAAGTCCAGGTCCATAAACTTGTCTTGGTATAAGGATGCTATTTTGTTCCAAGTCTCGAATGTTTCCTTATAGCGGTCCAATGGGGTATTTCATTTTTAAATGACGATTAATAGATATAAATATCGGGAATTATCTTCTAAGCAGGACTGAAGTATTTTATCATTTTTTTATTTTAAGTGTAGAAGATTATTAATTGGAGGAGCTGAAGTGGTAAGTAAACACTCGCAAAGATCGATGAAATGCAATTTTTTGACGCTAAAGTGGTTTTGACGCCCGTTACGTTCATCGGGATTTTTTTGCACTTTATCAGGATTTTCTCCGCTTAACGAGAATCAGTGTTTTTCGTCGAATCAGAACCTGTAAAAATACACTTGCCTCAGTTATATATATAACAAAACGCAAGTCATGAAAACCATTTTAACTTTAATCTTTGTTCTTTTTATCGGAGTAGCTGCACAAGCTCAAAACGATGCTGCCGAAGTTAAGGTTGAAACTGTTACCATGAGTATTGTAACTGCTACGGCAAAACAAGAAGTTGCTTTTAAAGGTAACAACGCTGTTGCCCGTTTGTACATGTTCAAAAATTCTAAGGTAATCAAAGAATTGTCTTTCACTACCAAATTGAATAAAGCTAAATTGACTTAATACTTAATAAAACAAAACACTTTGATATTAATTGCACTTCTAGTCCCCATTTGCATCTGTCTGAATTATATGGTAGTCTTTCCCAAACCAACTGAAAATACAAGCGCTTTGAACAAGCGGGTGAATCTGGACAAATAATTCCAACTCACATAGGTTATATTCAATCGTTTAAGATTTATAATTTGTCCGGGAGCGTTTCAAATTCCTTTTTTTTGTTTTCGAACCATTTGGTCATGGCATCTTTTGATTTCATGAGTTCCTGCATTTTATTCATGGCCGCCATGTGCTCTTTGTCGCCGGCCTGAAACATTTGCATGCCATGCTTTTTGCTTTGTTCTGCCATTTCTTCAAACGTATTGGCGTGAAATTGCATGTTACAGGCACCTCCCAATTGTTTACATGTCATTGTTTTCATATCGATTGTTTAAGATAAGTTTATCCAGAAGGCCACTGTCTCGGAGATGGTTCCTGTTAACACTTAGTTTTATCTAAATAGTAGGCTGAGGTTACAAGTTAATGAAAAAGCTTCAAACTAGTATCGGGGATTTTGAGCCCTTCTGTTATTCGAGGTCTTTATTTATCTGTGTTTTTTAAATGAGGATAGATTAATAAAAGTCAATATTAGTTAGAATAGCGTTAAGTAAGGAGGTTTACCTTAAAAAGCAAAACTCCTGCAAATATATTGGGATGGAAATGTACATAGAGTGCCACCATCATAGTGGTGATGAGGGCATGTCCTGCAATAAATTATGTGCCATCTGGCTGCATAGTTTTTTTCCTTGCATGGCAGCCTTTTTACAAAATCACCTATTATTACTCAATTCCAATTTCTCAAAATGTCTTTAAATCGGTTGCTATGATTGCACAAAAGCAGGTTCTAATTTTTTTTAAAAATAGTAGTGGCATTGTGCCCGCCAAATCCAAAGGTGTTGCTCATGGCCACATTTACAGGATGTTCAATGGCCTCCTGAAGTACTATAGGCATGGATGCGGGAATACTGGAATCGATCTTTGTGGTGTTAATAGTTGGTGGTATTATATTGTATTGAATCGCCTTTATGGATAAAATTGCTTCTATTGCACCTGCCGCACCCAATAAATGCCCGGTCATGGATTTTGTAGCACTTATTTTCAGGTTGTTAAACTCGTTGTTGAAGGTTTTTGCCACAGCCTTTATTTCACTTAAGTCACCAACAGGGGTAGAGGTAGTGTGGGTGTTTAAATAATTGATCTCTCCCGAATTAAGTTTTGCTTCCTGCATAGCCAATTGCATAGCTTTTATAGCACCGATACCTTCCGGATGTGTGGCTGAAATGTGGTAGGCATCATCGGTCATAGCGGCTCCTACTATTTCGGCGTAAATTTTTGCACCGCGTTTTTTGGCATGTTCAAATTCTTCTAGAATCAAGGCGCCGGCTCCTTCGCCCATAACAAATCCGTCCCGATCTTCATCAAATGGTCTTGACGCCCCTTGAGGATCATCATTTCTGGTAGACAAAGCCTTCATAGCGCTGAAGCCACCAATAGAGGCCTCGGTTATAGGAGCTTCCGAACCCCCTGTAACCATAACTTTGGCCTTGTTTAATCGAATATAGTTAAATGCATCCATAATGGCAGAACTTGAAGATGCACAGGCCGAAACCGCTGTATAATTAATTCCCATTAATCCAAATTTCATGGCAATCATTCCCGAGGCCATATTAGCAAGAAGTTTGGGTATAAAAAAGGGATTGAAGCGAGGATTCATACCACCCTGGGTATAATTCTTCACTTCATCCTCAAAGGTTTTCATACCGCCCTGACCAGTTCCCCAAATTACTCCAATATCAAAAGGGGAAATTGTATCCAAGTTTAAACCACTATCACCGAAAGCTTCTGTTACGGAACAGAGTGCATACTGGGTAAAGGGATCACTCCTTTTTATTTCGTTACGATCAAGATATTTCTCGGGGGCGAAATTCTTTAATTCACCGGCGAAGGTCGTTTTAAACAAAGAAGAATCGAACTTAGTGATTTTTGAGAATCCATTTTTGCCTTTTATGGCACTTTCCCAAAATTCATCAACCGAATTTCCAATTGGAGTCAAGGCTCCCAGTCCTGTAATCACTACTCTTTTCATATAGTTTTTTTATGGTTATTACCCAATTGCCATTGGTATTTACCTTTCTTCAAGCAACTCTGTTAACACTTGTTTGTAGACATCAACGGGTTGAGCTCCGGTAAGTGCACTTTTCTTATTGAATACCATTGTAGGTACCGAGGAAACCCCAAGACCTTGCCAGTAGGTTTCTTTTGACTGCACCTGATTACGGGCATCGTCACTATCCAGTCTAACTATGGCCTCGTCCGCATTAAGCCCCACTACTTCTAGTTCTTGAAGAAGTACGTCCCTGTTGGAAACATCTTTTCGTTCGCTAAAAAAAGCGGCTACAAGACGCATTTTTAGTTCGGTCTGTTTGTTGTTTTCCTTTGCGTATTCTAATAAAATATGCGCATCCCTGGTGTTTACTATCTTCATTTTATCAAAGTAATCGAAGGTAAATCCCAGTTCTGCCCCTGCCTCGGCCATATATTCCTGTGAACGCTTTTGGTCTTCCAAACCAGAACCATATTTTTCTGTAAGATGTTCCTGTACGTTCTGACCCTCTTTTGGCATATTTGGATTTAGTTCAAAAGGCTGCCATTCCAACTCTATTCTATCTTCTATTCCTAATTCGGCAATTGCTTTTTCCAGACGTTTATAACCTATGGTACACCATGGGCAGACTATATCGGATACAATATCCAGTTTAATTTTATCGACCATAATTCTATTCTTTAATGTGTAATCTATATTATATTGGGAAAATCCAAATTTAAACTCCTTTTCCATTGCAATAATAGTTCAGATTTATTAAACCTCACTAATTTGAACTACTGGCCTTACCTTTGTGAAATTGGGTAGATCGGCCAGGATCTTTTCGGCATATGCTCCAAAGGACTGTTGAAATAACGCCAAGGATTCTAAAGTAAGGTTGGCAAAGACTACATATGTTGCACGCTGCTCAGGACTGGCTCCGCTAAGTCCTAAATTCATATCGGAGGCCTTTACCGCATCGGCCAAAAGCAATGAAAGTAACTGACCATGTTTAGTGGTATAATATTTTTTAGCGAATTTTAAATCCTTGGTATTCGAATATGTTGCTGTTAATTTAATCATGTATGTTTAAATTTCATAAACTAATTGAAATTATTAAATCTATTCTTTCGTAATATATAAACCTTCCGATTAAACGGAAGGCTTGGAGCTATGAATACATGGTCTTATATCCCAACAGTCTCTTTTTTCCATTCAAAACTCTTGAAAGCGGGATCTATTGTTGTATTTGCAATATGGTTCGTATAGTTACTGATCACTTTTTGTGATAAACCCAATATAATTTCCAAAACGTGTCTTTGTTCGTACCCTGCTGCATAGAATGTTTCCAAGTTTTCTTGAGTTACGTTTCCTCGATTGCGAACTATTGTTAATGTCATGGTGCGTAAAGCCTCTAATTTTGTGTTTTCAAGTGCTGTTTCGTTACGTAATGCTTCGGTTATACTATTATCTACCTTCATCATTCTTGCTATTCCTGTATGTGCAGGTACACAATAGTGGCATGCGTGTTCAACGTTTATGGATTGCCACACTACGGTTAATTCCTCTTCGTTAAAAGATGTGTTTACAAATAATTCATGGAGTTTTTGATAAGCATCCAGCACTTCTGGAGCTCCAGCCAATACACCGTGTAGTCCAGGTATCATACCGTAAGCTTTTTGGGATTTTTTCAATAATGGTTTGCTGGCTTCAGGAGCAGATTCCATGTTGTACACTTTTAATGTTGTCATAATTTCAAATTTTAATTGTTGCACTTGTTGTAAAATAACTAAACAATCGTTTAGTTATTGATTAAAAAAAATGTTTAAAGATTTTTAAAGGTTATTTCAATATAGTCTTCAATTTCTTGGGGGCTATTAACTCTGGAGGCAGTAGCTAAACCGTGTTTGGCCAATAATAAAAAATTGGCTTGTTTCATTATGGTCTTTTCATCTTTAGTCCCATCCATACTCAATTTAGCTATCAAGAGTGTTTTAAGATTGTCCATGAAAGAAGTCATCTCACCTTTTACCAATTCATCTTCAGTTTCTGAAAACTCATTATAAGTATTGCTTATTAAACAACCTTTTTGATTTCCATCTTGATGACATATATTTATGGATTCATAAAAAAATTCCTTAATGCCCTCAACACCATTGGTTGAGTTTTTAAATTTTTCAAAAATTCCATTAACCTTTTTTTTGTAGCTTTTTAGGCTTTCCAAAAAAACACCATGCTTACTTCCAAAACTGGAATAGATGGAAAACTTGTTAATGCCCATTTCTTGTTCAAGCATTTGCATGGAGGTGGATTCGTAGCCTTTACGCCAAAATAAAAGCATGGCTTTTTCAATAACCTCTTCTTCTAAGTATGCCTTCTTTCTTGCCATAATTCCTAACTACGGAACAAAACTAAACAATCGTTTAGGTATAATGGAATATTTTAACATTTTTTTAAATTGAGTGGGGTGGATTGGTAATAGTAGGGCAATACATATTGTAACCTGTAGAGGACAGTTCATGCATAATATGTTTTTCAAAGTTCGTATTTGCTCCAATTGACTCAGAAACATATGGATTATTGGGATTGGCAGTTAGTGATAAACGATTAAATACTTGTTTTATCGCTAAAGGGATTATGGGCCCAGTTGCGTTTATCGGCATTTTTTTACACTTCAACAGACATTTTTCAGCTCAACGAGAAACCTTGTTTTTCAACGAATCATAACCTATAAAAATACACTTGCCCAAGTTATATATATAACAAAACGCAAGTCATGAAAACCATATTAACTTTAATCTTTGTTCTTTTTATCGGCCTGGCTGCTCAAGCTCAAAAGGGTAATAAGGTAGAAAAAGTTGAGATCGTTACCATGAGTATCGTTACAGAAGTTACCGTGAAAAATGAAAACAGTGTTGCCCGTTTGTATATGTTCAAAAACTCTAGGGTAACCAAGGAATTGTCTTTCACTACCAAATTAAACAAAGCTAAATTGGCTTAATACTCAATTATTAACCGGCTGCTACAAATATGTAGTACTAAATTGGACCACTATGATGTTATTTGCTCTTTTAGTTCCCGTATTCCTTTGTCTTAGTTATATCATTGTTTTTCCGAAAACCAAAGGCGTTCTTCGTCCATTAAAAGTACCTATGGAACAGGAAAGGTTATAAGGCATCTTGCCCTGACCTAATTTATAAGGAAATAATATCGATTCTAAAATTTTTGGAAAATCGAAAAAGGGTTCTATCAAGAATCTGGAGAGATTCCACTGTAAAGCTTAGGTCTTAAATGTATGCTGTATATCGGAAAATTTCACAATGTAGTTTGTGCCTTTTTTCGACAAATCCCTATTTATGGACCCTTTTAACTGTCGGGCCAGATTATGAATAAGTTTTAGGCCTAAGGACTTGGTGTTCTTATGGCTTATGTTCTCTGGAAAGCCTTCACCATCGTCACCAATATAAAGAATGTAATCCTTACTGCTGGATTTTAGAAGTTCAATGTGAATTTCGCCTTCATCATTATCCTTTATCCCATACTTGAGGGCATTGGTGATTACCTCATTGATTAATAGACCTAAAGGTATAGCTGTATCTATCCCCAGTTTCACATCTGGAATTTTTATGCTCAAGCTTATATTGTTGTCGGTGCCCTTAAAGGATCGCAACAAATAATCACTTAATTCCTCTACATAGGACTTATATTCAATTTTTGACAGATCATGTCGCATATACAACATTTCATGTACCATGGCCATGGAAATCACCCTGTTTTGACTGCTTTTTATCAAAGTTTTAATTCTAGGCTCTTCTATACTTCTGGATTGAAGGCTAAGTAAGCTGGATACCGTCTGTAGATTGTTCTTGACCCTATGGTGTATTTCTTTTAAAAGTGTGTCTTTCTCCTTAATACGAGCCTCATTTTCGGTTCTGATTTTGTGTAGTTCGTTATGTGCCTTTAGGAGGTTTTTACCAATGACACCGCCCAAGAGGTAAACAGAGAAAAGAATACTAAAAAGGGCAAACATGTTTTTGCTTGCAACAGGGACCATGTTTTCTGTAAAATTAAATTCAGCTACACTCTGTGAATAAATTAGGATAATAATGAGAAGGTTTAAGTTTAAATATACCCTCCCGTAAACCTTTGTGCTGATATAACCGGCAAATACCACCAAGGCCAGCACAAAAATAAATGGACTGTTAATGCCTCCACTGTATATCGTAATAATGACAGAGGCAGCCAAGGCCATTACTGAAGTAAGATTATAGGTTACTGTTAGTGTTTTATGTTTGTGGAACAAAACAGTATTGACTAAATTAAGAACACCGAAAGCAATAAAAGTAGTCGGAATTATTTGGGTGATTTTGAGAAAATATATGCAGACAATACCAAAAACAATGGAGAGGACAGAGGAGATATAGTTGACCCTTAAGGTTAAGCGGATTTTGTCCTGTAGTCGGTACTGATCCTGATCGGGTATTTGCATTAAAAATTGGTTAATGGTTGTATTCTGAAGGTAAAGATAATCGTTTGAATTAAAGCATGATGAATTTTAAAGTTAAAACAATACATTTATGTGATTCTCCCCAATAAGTTACTTGTATACCCGACAGCTAAACTTTCGTCCAAAATTCCCAAGTCTATCATACTTGCACAATTAACCTTAACGTAGGAAAAAGCATTGGTTTTATTATAAATATATTAAAATTTGGACAATAAAAAAGCGACGACCCCTTAGGCCGTCGCTTTTTTTATAGTGTAGCGAGCTACTTTTGTATAGAGTAGGGGGTTTCTTATTCTTCTATGATCACCCAATCTCCTTTGCCCAATAATGGCTCTGCTTGTTTATATTTTAAGGTCTTGCTTTCGCCGGACATTACGTTCTTAATGGTTACCCTTTCGTTTCTACCTATTTTGGCTTTTTCCCTTACAATAGTTTCTGTTACCTGCGGCCGTCCACCTTGGTTTTGGCCTACGGCCCTGCTTCGGGCGGACATTTCATCACTGTTTGGGATTTCTTCCTTAGAGGTCTTCAAATTTTCCTTGGGTCTACGAATATTTCTAGCCTCTTGAATTTCTGGGCTTTGATTAGGTAGCTCCCCTTTGAATAAAAAGGCAACAATTTCTTTGTTTACCTTTTCGATCATTCCTTTGAAGAGTTCAAAGGCTTCGAATTTGTAAATTAATAAAGGATCCTTTTGTTCATGTACGGCCAATTGAACGGATTGTTTTAACTCGTCCATTTTACGCAAATGTGTTTTCCATGAATCGTCGATAATGGCAAGGGAAATATTCTTTTCAAAATCCGTTATCAATTGTTTTCCATTACTTTCATAAGCATCCTGAAGATTGGTTACCACATTCAAGGATTTTATACCATCTGTAAATGGCACTACGATTCTTTCAAACTTATTGGCATTGTCCTCATACACATTTTTGATTACTGGAAACGCCGTGGCAGCGTTGCGCTCCATTTTGTTCTTATAATGGGTATAGGCAGTTTTATAAATAACATTTGCCATTTCCTGAACACCCATTCTTGCAAATTCGTTTTCGCTAACAGGAGAAGTAATGGAGAAATATTTTATAAGTTCGAATTCAAAGTTTTTATAGTCACTGGCAGCCTTGTTGGTATCCGCAATTACCTCACAGGTGTCATAGATCATGTTGGCAATATCTACTTTTAAACGCTCTCCCTGTAGGGCATGGCGTCTTCTTTTATAGACCACTTCCCTTTGGGCGTTCATTACATCATCATATTCCAATAATCTTTTACGCACACCAAAATTGTTTTCCTCAACTTTTTTCTGCGCCCGTTCTATAGATTTGGTCATCATGGAATGCTGAATTACCTCGCCTTCTTCCAAGCCCATTTTATCCATCATTTTGGCTACCCTGTCCGATCCAAATAATCGCATTAGGTTATCTTCCAAGGAAACGTAGAATTGAGAGCTTCCTGGGTCTCCTTGACGTCCTGATCGACCTCTAAGCTGTCTGTCTACCCTTCTGGAATCGTGTCGTTCTGTACCTACGATAGCCAAACCTCCAGCTTTTTTTACCTCCGTACTTAATTTAATATCTGTACCACGACCTGCCATGTTCGTGGCGATGGTTACTATTCCCGCATTACCTGCTTCGGCAACGATGTCCGCTTCCTTTTTGTGCAATTTTGCGTTAAGTACGTTATGTGGTACTTTTCTAATGGTCAACATACGGGAAAGCAATTCAGAAATTTCTACAGAGGTTGTACCAATAAGTACCGGTCTACCGGACTGTGAAATTTTGGTTACCTCCTCTATTATGGCATTGTACTTTTCGCGTTTGGTTTTATAGATCAAATCCTGTCTGTCGTCTCGGGCAATGGGCCTATTGGTAGGAATTTCCATTACATCCAATTTATAAATTTCCCAAAATTCACCTGCTTCGGTTACCGCGGTACCTGTCATCCCCGCCAGTTTGCTGTACATCCTAAAATAGTTCTGAAGGGTTACAGTGGCAAAGGTCTGGGTCATTGCCTCGATCTTTACATTCTCCTTGGCTTCAATGGCTTGGTGCAGTCCGTCTGAATAACGACGACCGTCCATAATACGGCCAGTTTGTTCATCCACGATCATTACCTTGTTTTCCATAACCACATACTCCACATCTTTTTCGAAAAGGGTATAAGCTTTTAAAAGCTGATTCATGGTATGGATGCGTTCGCTTTTTATGGCAAAATCCTTGAACAATTCCTCCTTTAATTCCGCTTCTTTGTTTATCTCAAGCTCTTGATTTTCAATTTTGGCTATTTCATTACCAATATCCGGCATTACAAAAAAGTCCTTCTCGCCATCCCCCGAAAGATATTCCACTCCCTTTTCGGTAAGTTCTATCTGATTATTTTTTTCATCGATAACAAACCAAAGTTCTTCATCTACCTTCGGCATTTCACGGTTGTTGTCCTGCATATAGAAGTTCTCGGTCTTTTGCAGTAATTGTTTTACCCCTTCTTCACTCAGAAACTTGATCAAAGCCTTGTTTTTAGGAAGGCCTCTATGAACTCTGAGCAATAGGAAACCGCCTTCTTTAGTATCTCCTTCGGCAATTAGTTTTTTCGACTCTGCCAAAACACCCGTTAAATAGGCTCGTTGAAGGTTGACAATATCGCCTACCTTTGGTTTAAGCTCATTAAATTCATGACGATCCCCTTCAGGTACTGGACCTGAAATTATCAAGGGGGTACGGGCATCATCCACAAGAACCGAATCCACCTCATCCACTATAGCGTAATTGTGTGGTCTTTGAACCAGATCGCTAGGGGTATGTGCCATGTTATCCCTAAGATAATCAAAGCCAAATTCATTATTGGTACCGTAGGTAATATCTGAGTTATAAGCCGCCCTTCGTCCATCAGAATTAGGTTGGTGTTTGTCGATACATTCTACTGAAAGTCCGTGGAACTCAAAAATAGGAGCCATCCAGGCACTATCCCTTTTTGCCAAGTAGTCGTTTACCGTAACCAAATGTGCCCCATTTCCGGTTAGTGCATTTAAATACAATGGGAGGGTAGCCACCAAGGTTTTACCTTCTCCTGTATGCATTTCTGCAATCTTACCTTGGTGCAGGGCTATACCGCCAATTAATTGCACATCGTAATGCACCATATCCCAGGTAACTTGCTTCCCGGCAGCATCCCATGAATTTCTCCAGATGGCTTGGTCGCCGTTGAGGGTAACATAATCTTTTGAACCAGACAGCAATCTATCGTACTCAGAAGCCTTTACCGTTAGTGTTTCATTATTTGTAAATCGTTTTGCAGTTTCCTTGACTACCGCGAAGGCCTCGGGCAACATTTCCGTTAAGGTCTTTTCAGAAATGGAATAAATCTCTTCTTTTAGTTTGTCTATATCCGCATATATATCCTCGTTCTTGTCTATGTCCGCAGATTCCTTTACTTCCTTAAGCAACTTGTCTATTTGCTCATTGATCTCTTTGCAGTCTTCCTTTATCTTATTTTTGAAGAGAATTGTTTTTTCGCGAAGTTCATCGTGGCTTAATTTTTCCAAGGCGGCTTCGAAAGATTTTATTTGATTGACTAAAGGTTGAAGGTCCTTGACATCTTTCTTTGATTTATCCCCTACAAATACCTTTAATATCGAATTTAAAAAACTCATAATGTTTTCTGTTATTAATGAAAGGCTTCGCTAAAGCCCTTTACTATGTGTGTACACAATTTTCTTATGTTGGCACGTGCAATGTTATCTTTTGGATAAAAGATATTCCAACATCAAAATTACGTAAAAAAAAAGCCTCATATGAGACTTTTTTGTTGTAATTCCGTTAATATTTTAATACTCGTCCTCGTTCCAAAGATAGTCTTCTTCTGTAGGGTAGTCCGGCCAAATCTCTTCAATTGATTCATAAATTTCCCCACCTTCTTCCTCCATGGATTGCAGATTTTCTACAACCTCCAAAGGAGCACCGGTTCTGATTGAGTAATCTATCAATTCGTCTTTTGTTGCGGGCCAGGGCGCATCACTTAGATAGGATGCTAATTCTAATGTCCAATACATCGTAATTATTTATTTTTAATATTTTGCAAAAGTAATTTTTAAACTGAGACTACCAAGTTTTTTTGCATAAAATTCATCTTAATCATTTAGAATTTTATCGCTTTAGTAATCTGATAACGAAGAATTAACGAATTTATTTGTCCTGTTTCTCTGGAATCCACTTTATTTCCTCGGCTTGTATATCATGGGACAATTTTCGTGCCAATACAAATAGGAAATCGGAAAGTCTGTTTATATAGGACAATAAGGTGGGATCCACAGCTTCGAAATCGTTCAATTGGGAGACCAGACGCTCCGACCTACGGCAAATGGTCCTGGCAATGTGACAATATGACACGGTTGTATGCCCACCAGGTAGAATGAAGTGGGTCATGGGTGGCAAGTTCATTTCCATTTTGTCTATTTCCTTTTCCAACAGATTTAAATCCTCAATGCCAATTTTTGGGATATTCAATCGGTCTTTGCCATTTTTAAGATTTTCCTTCTTGGGGTCAATGGCCAATAAGGCTCCTATAGTAAACAATTTCTCCTGTATTTTTATCAATATTTTCTTGGACGAATCTGCTAAATCTTGGTCCCTAATCAATCCGATCCAGGAATTGAGCTCGTCCAAGGTGCCATAACTTTCTATCCGTATATGATGCTTGGGTACCCTAGTACCTCCAAACAGACCTGTTGTGCCGTCATCACCTGTTTTGGTATATATTTTCATGTGGGTTGGTGTTTGTTAATTTAAGGGAATTTTGATTCTCGGTAACTACGTACGGTAGTCTATTGAATCAATTCTAATCGCTGTTTAGCATAAATCGCTTTCCGGCAATGATAATTATACAATACTTATTTTTTTGATTTACTTCTTTTCTCGTTCTTGTAGTCCTCCATGAATTTTCTCGATTTCATGTCCCTGGATTTTCGCCTGGTAAATCCTTGGGTCACCAAGAAAATCACCCCAAGAACGGCAAACACAATGTAAATGATGTAGTCCATTGATCAGATTTTTGGAATTCCTGTAATGACCATTAAAAATACGGGTTTAAATCCGAATCTTAAAATGCTCCTTAACTTGTTCTCTTCGGAAAAATACCAATCCACCGTAGAAGAGGTCTATGGTAACCCTTACCTGTTCCAATTCTCTTATACTTCTCCACAATTTATAAGATTCCCTTGAATTGTGTATTTTATCTATATACACGATGGTGTCGTTGGAAATGTCTGCGTTTTGAACAATATAGTGATCAATGGTTTCCTTGTTCAAGGTGCCTATAAATATTAACTCGCTGGAGGAATTGCCGATCGTCACTGTTTTAAAGTAGTTGGTTATTTCCTTCTCCAAAGCAGGCTCGAATGGAACCAATTGCACCTGGCTTATTTTAAAATGGACTATAGTTTTTAGCAGTATATTATGGGATTTGCTGCTTATAAAGTTAGGAGGAGCATAAAGGCATTTAGTAACATAGCGGTATACAAATGGGGAGTGTAGCCCATGTTGGTTGCTTGATCTTATCCGAAATTTTAAAAATGAGAAAAGGCGATAAAACATCTTACGCTCTATTTTTTAAGAACTATTCGCCCATGGCCATCGAAAGTTCAAACCAGCGTTCCGTTTTTTCTTCTATGGAATCAGTTATTTCTTTTAGCTTAATGGATAATTTGGAGATTTCATCTCCTGAAAGGGCGCTGTCCGTAAATTTATTCTGGATTTCCTCCTTTTTGGATTCCAGTTTCTGTATTTCCTTTTCCAATTGTTTATATTCCTTTTGTTCCAAAAAGGAAGGTTTTTTTTCTGTTTCTTCCGCCTTCCAGGTGTTTTTGGAATTTTTTATTTCTACAGCTTTTTCCTTGATAGCCTTGCTTTCCTGAACATTACTGTCTTCGTATGATCTGAAATCTGAATAGTTGCCCGGAAAGTCCTCAATTTCGGCATTCCCCCTAAAAACAAAAAGGTGGTCTACAATTTTATCCATAAAGTACCTATCATGGGAAACTACCAAAAGACAGCCAGGGAAGTCGAGTAGAAAGCTTTCCAGTACATTGAGGGTAACTATATCCAAATCGTTTGTAGGTTCATCTAAAATCAGAAAGTTCGGATTTTGTATCAATACCGTACATAAATACAAACGCTTACGCTCCCCCCCGCTTAATTTCTCAACAAAATCGTACTGCTTTTTACGGTCGAATAGAAAACGTTCCAATAATTGCTGGGCAGAAATTTGTTTTCCTTTCATTAAGGGAATGTAATCCCCAAATTCGCGGATGACATCAATAACTTTTTGTCCTTCCTTTATGGCAATGCCATCTTGGGTGTAATATCCAAACTTAATGGTTTCTCCTATGATCACCTTGCCACCGTCCGGCTGATCAACACCACTCAATATATTTAAAAAGGTAGATTTTCCGGTACCATTTTTTCCAATAATGCCTATGCGCTCCCCCTTAAGGAAATTATATTCAAATTTATCCAAAATGGGTTTATTGGGATAAGATTTGGATATTTTATGGAGCTCAACAATTTTACTCCCCATTCGTTCCATATTAATTTCCAGCTGTACCTCGTGTTCTTTTCGTCGTTGACTGGCCTTTTCCTTAATGGTATGAAAATCGTCTATTCTCGACTTGGATTTTGTGGTTCGCGCTTTGGGCTGCCTACGCATCCAATCCAATTCTTTCTTAAATAAAATCTTGGATTTATGCTGTTCTACGACTTCCTGTTCTATACGCGCTTCCCTTTTCTCCAAATAATAGGAATAATTGCCCTTATAGGAATACAGCTGGCCATTGTCCAGCTCTATGATTTCATTACAGACGCGTTCCAGGAAATAGCGATCATGGGTAACCATGAACAGGGTCATGTTTTCCTTTGCGAAATACTGTTCCAGCCACTCGATCATTTCAAGGTCCAAATGGTTGGTAGGTTCATCTAAAATAAGAAGGTCTGGTCTATTGATAAGGGCATTTGCCAAAGCCAATCTCTTTTTTTGTCCCCCAGAGAGCAGGCCAACCTTTACATCAAGATCTTCCAATTTTAATTTGAACAGGATCTGCTTGTATTGCGTTTCAAAATCCCATGCATCATAACGTTCCATAGCTTCAAACGCCTTTTGGTAGGCGTTTTCATCCTCAGGATTGTGAAGAGCGTGTTCGTAGTTTTGAATAACCTTTAGTACCTCGTTGTCAGAAGCGAAAATTGTTTCTTCAATAGTCAATAGGTGGTCTAATTCAGGTTCTTGTTCCAAAAATGAAATTCGAATACCTTTTCGGCTATTAATTTGGCCAGTATCGGAAGCATCCTTTCCCGAAAGTATATTTAGGATGGAAGTTTTACCACTTCCATTTTTTGCTATAAGTGCAATCTTTTGGTCTTTATTGATGCCAAAGGATATATTTGAAAAAAGTGATAACTCGCCAAATGATTTGGATATGTTTTCTACAGTAAGTAGGTTCATTTAAGGTTTTATTTTAAACTTATTTGTTGCTGGAAATACTTCCATAAAAAAAGATATCTCACGCCCAGCATAATCCAAAGTGGTATGGCTAGAGAGGAGAACACCTGTATTTTGAATATTCCCAAAATTAGGGTCAAGCCCAATAATCCCAATAGAAATAATAGGTATTTGGGCAGCCACACCGGATTATTATTCTTTTTAAGAATTATAAAACCAACAATTAAATTTAATGGGAATACCCATAAAATATTAAAGTTGTTGGCTGTGGCCGTATGGTCAGTAAAAAACCAAAGAAAAACCAATAGAACTCCGGCTAAACCAGTCATAAAAAATAATAGGGAATCTATGACCCTGCTCCTAATATGATTTTTGTAATCAATATAAGTTATAACAAGAACAAAGACTAGCAAGGCCAAGATCCAAAATAGGGGAGAGGCCAGGAAGTAGCCCTTTCCCTTCTGTTTTACGGAATCCAATATGGTTCTTTCCCTAAGTACAAGATCATGGTCTGCCAAGGTAGTATTGCCCAATTGTTGCATAACATAAATGGGTAAGAACATATGTTGCCTTACGGTGGCTGTCTTGTCGATCACTGAACCTAAAGCGAGGTCTATCCCAAAGCTGGACCAAGAATTGGCGATTAGGTTTTGGTGGATCAGTTGTCTGAAGGTGTATTTTTTTTCTAAATGCCCTTCGTTGAACAGTAATTTTTCACCTAGTGCTTCTTGCAATACGTCGCCTATTTTGGTGGCGCAATTGTTAAAAAAGAAATCGTATTTATAGTCCCTGTTTTCAGGGCGATAATTGTTTTCCAAAAATTGGAACAGCTCATTTTTTTGTAAGGGTGTAAGCTGTAAAAGTTGTTCTTTTACCCATCTGTTTTCCATTTCGTAGGCGTACAAAAAGTTGGGCATGTCCTGCTTGCTCAATGAGTAGTATAATTTGCCCATAGCGAACTCCATGTAAAACATGGGCGGATCAAAATTAAAGGTCCCATAATTATATACCCAGTCCATTCCTTGTGCGGAATCCTGGATTCTAATTGCACTATGGCCAAATGTGGTGTATAGGTCATTGCCCGAGCCACAGGTTAAAACGCTTATTTGGGCTTCAGGGGTCAATTCCCTCAGCTGTGCAGTACCGAAGGATATTAGGCCTAAAAAAAAGGTAAAAAAAAGAATCTTTATACGCATATACTGTAGGGCCACTAATTTTTGAAAATATCAACGCAAATATCGAATAATTTAAAGGATTTGTGTAGCATAGTATAGGGTATTATAAAAAACAGGATATATTTTAACAGCATTTTTTAATAAATGGTATTTTTACGCAACGGTACCTACCTGAATTCTGCAGATTTTGGTATTAAATGATTTAAAAATAGAACTATGAAACGCCATATTCCCAATATTATAACCTTGTTAAATGTTTTTTGTGGTTGTGTGGCCACTGTGTTTGCTGTTTTGAATAAATTGGAGTTGGCTGCGGCTTTTGTTTTTTTGGGCATATTCTTTGATTTTTTTGATGGATTGGCGGCCCGTGTATTGGATGTAAAGAGTGAATTGGGACTGCAATTGGATTCCCTAGCCGATATGATTACCAGTGGGTTGGTGCCTGGTATTGTAATGTTTCAGCTATTGAGTATGTCTTATAGCGGTGGATGGAATATAGGACTGCAATTGGATTCAGCAGAAACAATGAGGTGGGCGGCATTTGATATTCCGTTGCTTCCTTTTTTTGGTTTTCTGATTACCTTGGCTTCGGCATATCGTTTGGCGAAATTTAATCTGGATGAGAATCAGGTTTCCTCATTTGTGGGACTTCCTACTCCGGCCAATGCCCTGCTGATACTTTCCTTTCCACTAATATTGCTATATCATAACAATGATTTTTTAAATACCATAATCCTCAATAAATGGTTTTTGATCGGTACAACCCTACTGAGTTCCTATTTGCTGAATGCACGAATTGGCCTTTTTGCCTTGAAGTTTAAAAATTGGGGTTTTAAGGATAACGCATTGCGTTATATTTTTATAGTGGTAAGTTTTGTGCTTATCCTTACCATGAAATTTATGGCTATTCCGGCCATTATTGCCTTCTACATTATAAGTTCCCTGGTGAATCAATTAAATGTCCCAAAAACCGTTTGAGTGCTGTAATATTACCATTGGAGCAGTTGATTGCAGTAATTTTTAGAAAGAGGTGTATTAGTAGTGTTGGTTTAGGGAAATACAATACTAATAAAGAACTAAGGATTTGCAAGTGGTTCAAAAAAAATTAAAAATCCAGTTTCTTTTTACGTAGTTCAAAATTTTGTCCCAAATACACTTTTCGGACCATTTCATCGGCTGCCAAATCTTCGGGAATCCCAGATTTAAGGATGCCTCCTTCAAACATTAAATAAGAGCGTTCTGTAATCGCCAGGGTTTCCTGTACGTTGTGATCTGTAATTAAAATACCAATATTCTTATTTTTAAGCTGGGCCACAATTCTTTGTATATCCTCAACGGCAACGGGGTCTACTCCGGCAAAGGGTTCATCCAATAATATAAATTTGGGGTCTGTGGCCAAGGCTCTAGCTATTTCAGTTCTCCTTCTTTCGCCCCCGGATAAAAGATCGCCCCGGTTTTTTCGAATATGGCCCAGTCCAAATTCCTCTATAAGCGATTCCATTTTCATCAACTGCTCTTTTTTGCTCAAGTTGGTCAATTGAAGTACGCTGAGAATATTTTTTTCGATGCTTAATTTCCTAAATACAGAGGCTTCCTGTGCCAAATAACCAATACCATTTTGCGCTCTTTTGTACATGGGAAAGCGCGTGATTTCCATTTTATCCAGATAAATATTGCCGCCATTGGGCTTGATCAAACCTACGATCATATAGAACGATGTAGTTTTTCCGGCACCATTGGGACCCAATAAACCAACAATCTCTCCTTGGTTAACTTCCAAGGAAATTCCCTTAACCACTTGTCGCCCTCGGTAGGACTTCATTATATTATCTGCTCTTAGCTTCATAGTACCTTTGCTATCCTCCAAAACTAAGCCTTATATTAGTTAGGGAAAAGATATTGTAATTTTTTTAACCTTCCTGTTTTTCCAATTCTTCCCAATATTCATAGGCTCTTCTCAAATGGGGTACTACTATAGTGCCGCCCACAAGGGTGGCTATTCCCAAAGTTTCCATAACTTCTTCCTTACTTGCACCCTCATTGAACGAGCTTTCCAAATGGTATTTAACACAATCATCGCAACGAAGCACTGCAGAGGCAACAAGTCCCAAAAGTTCCTTGGTCTTTACATCCAAAGCACCAGCGGCATAGGCATTGGTGTCCAGGTTGAAAATTCTTTTAATTATCTTATTGTTGTGAGCGAGTAACTTTTCGTTCATTTTGGAACGATAGTCATTAAACTCCTTAACTTGATTTGACATTTTTCTTCTGTTTTTTGGCCTCTCTTCTCAATACAACCTTGGAGATGTAGATACTCACTTGATAAAGGATTAAAATGGGTACTGCCACAATGATCTGACTGGCTACGTCCGGTGGTGTAATTACAGCAGATAGAATAAGTACTACTACAAGGGCTATTTTTCTGTATTTACGTAGTATTTCAGGGGTAACCAGACCTATTTTTGTCAAGAAATATATGATAATGGGCAATTCAAAAATTAAACCGCAAGCAATCACTGATGCTCTAACGGTGGAGATATAGGATACCAAATCTATTTCACGCACTACGGTGTCACTTATAGAGTAACTCCCTAGGAAATTAATGGACAAAGGGGCTACCACATAGTATCCAAACAATACCCCCATAAAGAAAAGAGAGGAAGCTATAAAGATAAATCCCCGCGCATTCTGGCGCTCATTGTCATAAAGACCAGGAGCAATAAATTTCCACAATTCATATAGTACATAAGGAAAGCCAATGATGAAACCAGCCCAAATGGAGGTCCAAATATGTGCGGAAAATTGTTCGGACATTTGTCTGCTCTGCACTGTAAATTCTGGTTCGGTATTACAGAAGGCCTCACTAAAACCTAGCATCTTTGAAAAGTCACAAAATACATGGTAAGTTGGAAAATCTGGCATCATAGGGCCGAAAATGACTGTATCAAAAATAAAGCCTTTCATTAGAAAAGCTATTCCTCCAATAATAACGATGGCTAGGGTTGATCGTATTAAATGCCATCTTAGTTCTTCCAAATGGTCCAGGAACGACATTTCATTTGGGATCTTAATGTTTTTTGCCATTATAGTATGCCTTCTTTTATTAAATTGTGTAAATGTACTATTCCTTTGTAATTTTCCCCTTCAACAACCAATAATTGTGATATGTTTTTAGCCTGCATTAATTCCAAAGCTTTTACGGCAAGTACGTCCACGGCAATGGTTTTGGGTGTTATGCTCATAATATCTTTGGCGGTTAAACCATATATGTTGTCAAATTTGTTGAGCATACGCCTAATATCCCCATCGGTAATTATACCAACAATTTTATTATTCTCCAATACCGCTGTAGCCCCCAACATTTTTTCAGAGATCTCAACGATTACAGATTTTACATCGGTAGTAGTAAGCACTTGGGGGATTTGATTATTATTTGAAATATCGCCGACCCTTAAATACAGTTTCTTGCCCAAAGCACCACCCGGGTGGTATTTTGCAAAGTCCTTACTGCTGAACCCTTTTAGTTCCAAAAGGCAAATTGCCAGGGCATCGCCTATAACCAATTGGGCAGTTGTGCTGGTGGTAGGTGCCAGATTATTGGGGCAGGCTTCCTTCTCAACATAGGTATTTAATATATGGTCCGCATTATTGGCCAAGAAGGAATCAGGGTTTCCTGTCATCCCTATTAATTTATTGTTCCCACTTTTGATTAGCGGTACCAGCATTTTAATTTCGGCTGTATTTCCACTTTTGGAAATGCAGATAACCACATCGTTTTTCTGAATGGTGCCAAGATCTCCATGGATGGCGTCTGCGGCATGCATAAAAATAGATGGGGTTCCTGTAGAATTTAGGGTAGCAACAATTTTGGAGGCAATGATGGCACTTTTTCCGATACCGGAAATTATAACCCTGCCTTTAGAATGTCTGATGCATTCCACAGCATTGGAAAAGTCTTCGTTTAAGAGGGAGCCTAAATGGGATATTGCCGCGGCCTCAGTTTCAATGGTTTTCTTCGCTATGGCCAATATAGCTTTGGTATCGCTCAAAGTAATTTAAAATTATGTGATGATTTTCCTAAAAGAAAGTCTTATATTTATTCTACAAAATTACATAAACTTAATTTTATAGTATATTTTAAATTTGAACAAATTTATTTACAATAAATACTTACTAAAAAGACAAAAATTCCTTAACTTAAGGAATTTCTTTTTGGCTTTGGTGTCAATAATATATTAATAAAAATGGTGAAGTACGGTATGGGTATAGATGAGATTGATTTACATGCCTCCCTAAAGAAATATTTTGGATTCTCCCAATTTAAAGGTTTACAGGAAAACGTTGTTAAGAATATTGTACAAGGTAAAAATACCTTCGTAATAATGCCCACTGGTGGCGGTAAATCACTTTGCTATCAACTCCCTGCCCTTATGCAGGAAGGTACGGCCATAGTGGTATCGCCTTTGATAGCCTTAATGAAAAATCAGGTTGATGCCATAAGGGACGTGTCCAGTGAGATCGGGGTGGCCCACGTTTTAAACTCTTCATTGACAAAGACAGAGATTAGACAGGTGAAACTGGATGTCAGCAGCGGGGTGACCAAGCTTTTGTACGTTGCTCCCGAATCCTTGACCAAAGAGGAATATGTGGATTTTTTACAAGGCGAGAAAATATCGTTCGTTGCAGTGGATGAGGCACACTGCATATCGGAATGGGGACACGATTTTAGACCTGAATATCGCAATCTAAAATCCATTGTCAACAGATTGGGTGATAATATTCCTCTAATTGCCCTAACTGCCACAGCCACTCCCAAAGTTCAGGAAGATATTATCAAGAATTTAGGTATAACCGATGCCAAGGTATTCAAGGCCAGTTTTAATCGACCAAATCTTTATTACGAAGTAAGGCCAAAGACCCAAAATGTTGATGGGGACATTATTCGTTTTGTAAAGCAAAATTCTGGTAAATCGGGTATAATTTACTGTCTAAGTAGGAAGAGGGTAACGGAGTTGGCCCAAGTATTGCAAGTCAACGGCGTTAGCGCTGTACCTTACCATGCGGGATTGGATGGTAAAACCAGATCCAAACATCAGGATATGTTTTTAATGGAAGATGTGGATGTGGTAGTGGCGACCATCGCCTTCGGGATGGGTATAGATAAGCCGGATGTTCGTTTTGTTATACATCACGATATTCCCAAAAGCATAGAAAGCTATTATCAAGAGACTGGAAGGGCCGGAAGAGATGGGGGAGAGGGACATTGCCTTGCATTTTACTCGTATAAGGATGTGGAAAAACTTGAAAAATTCATGTCTGGAAAGCCTGTGGCCGAACAAGAAATAGGCAACGCTCTGCTTCAGGAAATTGTGGGTTATGCAGAAACCTCAATGTCACGCAGAAAATTCATTCTTCATTATTTTGGGGAGGAATTCGACGAAATTAACGGTGATGGTGCCGAAATGGATGACAATACCAGAAATCCTAAAGAAAAGCAAGAGGCCAAAGACAATGTGGTTAAATTGATCAATGTAGTGGTGGGTACCAGTGAAAAATTTAAATCCAAGGAAATTGTCAGGGCATTGATAGGAAAGGTTAACGCCTTGATATCTTCACATAAAACCGATGAGAAGGAATTTTTTGGAACGGGAAAGGATAGGGATAAGGGATATTGGATGGCTTTGATTCGGCAAGCACTGGTTGCCGGACTGCTTAAAAAGGAAATAGAACAATATGGTATTCTTCATGTAACTCCTGCTGGAAAGGAATACCTAAAGAACCCTACCTCCTTTATGATGACGATGGATCATGTATACAATAAGGAGGCCGATGATGCCATAGTTAGTGCGGCAAAATCCTCTGCCGGTGTGGCCGACGATAATTTGTTGAAGATTTTAAAGGATTTAAGAAAAAAAGAAGCCCATAAATTGGGGGTGCCTCCTTTTGTGGTATTTCAGGATCCCTCCTTGGAGGACATGGCACTTAAATATCCGATATCCTTGGATGAATTGGTAAATATTTACGGAGTAGGGGAAGGCAAGGCGAAGAAGTACGGTAGGCCCTTTATTGAGCTAATTGCCGCCTATGTTGAGGATAATAATATTTTGAGACCGGACGATTTGATCGTAAAAAGTACGGGTGCCAATTCATCATTGAAGCTATACATCATTCAGAACGTGGATAGGAAGTTGCCCTTGGATGACATTGCTTCCGCCAAAGGATTGGAATTGAAAGAATTGATCAAGGAAATGGAACAAATTGTGTTTAGTGGAACCAAATTGAATATAGCCTATTGGATTGATGAGATGTTGGATGAAGACCAGCAGGAAGAAATCCATGATTATTTCCTAGAGGCCCAAACCGATGACCTAGAAGTGGCATTAAAGGAATTTGACGGTGAATATGAAGACGAAGAACTTAGGTTGTATAGGTTGAAGTTTATTAGCGAAGTAGCCAATTAAAGGGTGTCAGTTCTTTGATCAGGGAAGTGTGGTCTTCATTAAGAGGTGCCGTGGTGCTCTTTTATGACAATTTCTATGTCCCCAAGAATAATCGGCCAAGCTAGTTTTGGACCTTTTTCTATTCGACAGCCTTTTCCAATAAATGCAATGTCATTTTATCAGTGTCCAATTTGGCCTTTATTCCTATAGGTAGGGTAAAGTTGTTTTCAATATGGCCAAAAGTCATACCATAAACCGCGGGTATCCCAAGAGGCTTTATCCGGTCCATTATAACCTCCTTTAACGTAAAAGATTTTGGGTCTGGGATGCTGTCACATCCTTTAAAAACTCCAAAAACGAATCCAGCAGCCTTATTAAAAGTTTTGCCATGCATTAACTGGGTCAACATCCTATCAATGCGATAGGGGGCTTCTTCAATGTCTTCAAGAAAAACTATTGCATCGGTGAAATCAATTTCATGTGGAGTTCCTATGAGGGCATTTACCAGGGTTAAACTACCTCCTGCCAGTTTTCCTGATACTACTCCCGGGGTAATACAATATCTATTATATTCTGGTTTATTGTATTCCTCTTGATCCGTTATTTCAACATTATCAATAAAGGACCATGCTTTTGATTTCATTACTACATTTTGTAACTGCTCTATACTATAGGGATCGTTGATGGTGCTTCCAACAGGTCCGTGAAAGGTAATTAGGCCAGTTTCTTGGTGAATTCCATTTAAAAGGGCCGTTATGTCGCTAAAACCAATTAGGGCCTTAGGATTGTTTCTTATTAGTTCATAATCGATCAAATGCATAATTCTGGTACAACCATATCCTCCCCTGGCACAAAGAATGCCATCTACATTTTTATTGGCAAACATTTCGTTTAAATCTGCGACCCTTTCAGTATCGGTATTGCTAAAGTACCCGTGATTTCCATATAAGCGATTTGTATGGAAAGGAATAAATCCCATTTTTTCCAAAGTTTCTTTGGCTTCTACCAATATTTCTGATTTAATGGCATAACCGGGTGCAATAAGCCCAATGGTATCTCCCTTTTTTAATGCTTTAGGCTTTATGGTATTATTGGATTTTTTTTCTGGGGCACTTGCCATTATTGCGGAAGGAATTAATGTTGCCATGCCTGCACCTACGGCTGTTTTAAAGAATTGTCTCCTTTTCTTCATTTTAGTTTTTTTTGTAAGACTTAAATATATTAAATATCAAACAAAAAAAATCCGCCATGTGCGTGGCGGACTTCATATTTGTATTTTAAAAATAAAACTATATGCCAAGGGAGGATGAGTCCTCTTTGGATTTGGCTCTTCTCAATTGTCGTTGTATTTTCTTGATGGCAGATTCTATAGACTTTTCAGGTTCTATAATATTGTACTCACCCCAAAAATCGGGATCGGAGAATCCAATGGCCTCATCCTCCAGAATGATGGAAGACTTAATACGGTCCTTAAATTTAGGAGTTTCACCACTGGTATTCTTTTCCCAGTCGGTAATGGCCATTTCGCAAGTCATGCTATATACCGAATTGAATAGTTTGTCGTCCCAATTTATCTTGAACTCCAAGAGTACATTGCTATAACCGTAATACCATTTTCCGTTCTTTTCCCTATAATCCACCCGATAGGCTATATCTGTTGGCCAAACATTTGCATGCGCTGGTTTTTTACGTACGAACATTTTGGAAGCCTTTTCCTGGTCAGTAATGTTCAGGGAATAAATGGCGCTGGTCAAAATTTTCTTCTCAGCATCTATATACAACTTTCCTTGGTAAAGGGGATCTGTTATAGATTCCAGTTGCTTAAAATTGATAACAAAAATTAGTTTATTATTTACTTGGGTGGAGTTTTCAAAAGTAAAGGTATAATCATCAAAGGTTTCTTCGGTAAAAATATACTGTGGATATTTTATCATGTCCACAAATAGGGTGTTAAAAGGTCCTCCTTGTAGTTTAATGGCCAATGTGTCCAATTTGTTATAATCGGTACTTTTCCTTGCCTTGTAAAGCTGTAATGCGTCCCTGCGATCGGAATTGTAGGGAGATTTATAAATATTGACCACTGCCTCGGACAAGGATACGTTTTTCCTTCTTTTTTTAATGGTTTCCCTGTAAAAAGCCGTCATTAAGGTAGGGTCGTCAAAATAATTATCACCTTTTCTCAGTAATGTTTCTTTGACAAGGGCCTTGGCATCTTTTGGTACTGCAAGGCTCACCTCTGACAATTCCGTAATGCTTACCTCCAGTGCAATTTCATTCTTATTCTCCTTAAGTTGGCTTAAAGGGATTGTTTTGGTCTTATATCCTAAAAAGGAAACAATAACTTGGCCCTCACTAATTTCTTTGGGAACTTTTAAGGAAAAGTAACCCTCCGTATTACTGACGGTACTTATATTGTAGTTTTCAATCGTAAGGTTGGCAAAGACCAATGGATTATTGGTTTCGCTATCAACAATTTTACCGTGATATTGGTTAAAGGAATTTTCCTGTTCCTGCACATCTTGGTACAGCAATGCCGCCGAAACGGAGGGCGTTACCCCTATCAACAGCAAAATTAAAATTGCGGTTATAAGGGGAGTTTTTACAAAGGGATTTTTTTTAAGTTTCATCTGTTCAAATTTTACTGTTTTTATCGCTCAGAGGTATTTGCAATAAATTTAAATCGTGGTTGGTGCAGGTTGGTTTAGGTAAATTCAAGCTAAGCATTTACTGCTTATATCAATGAACGATTGTCTTCCTAAGTTAATGATTTTTAACGATATACCCTATTAAATTTCAGTATATATTTTAAGTAACCCTTGCCGGGGAAGTCTAGGTAATGGAGTAGGTTTTTATGTTGTATAGTATAAAGTGCCTAATATTAATCGATTATCTTCGAAATAATACAATAACGGATAGTTTTAAAACTATCCGTTATTGTGACTAGGTGAATGGAAAAACCAAGTATTTCAATAAGTCCCTAAAGGATGGTTTTGAAATATTTTGTCCATTGTACAATTGTATTGCGCTAAAGCTGAATCACTTATTTTTATTTAAACCTGTAAAAGGAATCTGGAATAAAATATTTATGGTTAGTTCTTTTTCCGAAGTTCAAAAATATCCGTTCTTCTATCCCTAAGGTTCCTTACACTTCCAAACTGATTAAGTTCTCTCAGCAAATCTATATCCAAGTCAACAATGAGGATCATTTCCGTATTTGGAGTGGCTTCGGCTTTTATACCGTTAGCGGGAAAGGCAAAATCACAGGGTGTAAATACCATGGATTGGGCATATTGTATGTCCATATTGTGCACTTTGGGAAGATTGCCCACGCTACCGGCAATGGCCACATAACATTCATTTTCTATGGCTCTGGCCTGTGAGCAATTCCTTACTCGGGAAAATCCGTTTTGGGTATCTGTTAGGTAGGGTACAAATAAAATATCCATGCCCTCGTCTGCCAATAGTCTACTTAATTCCGGGAATTCAGAATCGTAGCAGATCAATACGCCAATTTTTCCACAATCGGTGTCAAAAGCTTTGAGTTCAGTGCCTCCCTGCATACCCCACACCTTTGCCTCATCGGGTGTTACATGTAATTTCTCATATCGTTCCTTCGTGCCATCCCTTTTGCAGATGTACCCCACATTGTAGAGCCTTTCGTCCTTTATTTCAGGCATACTTCCCGAAATAATGTTAATATTATAGGAAATGGCCAATTCGGAAAATTTCTGAACTATTGTGGCGGTGTGTTTGGCCAGCTCCCTGATGGCAGCGGACTCCGATAAATGATTGTTCTCCGCCATTAACGGAGCGTTAAAAAATTCGGGAAACAAGGCAAAATCCGATCTATAGCCCGAAACGGCATCAATGAAATATTCTGCTTGTTGCAGCACGTCTTCCAGATTTTTATAGGGACGCATTTGCCATTGAATAAGCCCCAAGCGCACTACTTTTTTAATGACACTTGCCTTTTTATTCTTCTTTTCATAATAAATATTATCCCACTCCAAAAGGACGGCATAATCATTGGAATCAGAATCTCCTTCCAAATAATTTTTTAGAATTTTACTGGGATGGAAATCGTTGGAAATCTGAAAATTAAGGACTGGGTCGTTTATTTCTTTGCGCTTTACCTTTTCAATATACGCTTTTGGCGACATGGTGTCCATATATTTATGGTAGTTGGGAATTCGGCCGCCAAATGCAACCCCTTTCAAATTTAGGCGCTCACAAAGGTCTTTTCTATAGTCGTACAGCCTTCTGCCCAAACGCATTCCCCTATACTCAGGTTTTATAAAAACATCGATCCCATAAAGCACATCCCCATCAGGGGAATGGGTGTTAAAGGTATAATTGCCCGTAATCTGTTGATAGGTATGCTTGTTTTCGAATTCGGTATAATCCAAAATAAGGGAAAGTGCACAGCCGGCAATCTGGTTGTTTACTTTTATGACTACCTGTCCTTCCGGAAATCTGGATATTAAATTCTCTATTTGCTTCTCCCTCCAATATGAGTTGGGCATATTGGAATAGGAGGCTATCATAGCGGTCTTAAGCTCTTGATAGTCGTCTAAACTTAAATATATTAACTCAATATTTTCAATATCTTCCATCTTCATAGTCATACTATTAAAATTAAATTAGGGGATTATTATACTGCTTTTATTTCTGATGTGTCTTAGTGGAGTTCGAAATCATATCATTAATTTCTTTTAACTCCTCTAGGGATAAATATCGCCATTTACCCACGGGAACATCCAATTGAATATTCATGATCCTTATGCGTTTAAGAGCGGTAACATTGTAACCCAAATACTCGCACATTCTTCTGATCTGACGGTTAAGGCCTTGTGTTAGTACAATTCTAAACTGGAATTTGCCAATTTCCTCGATCTCGCATTTTCGGGTTACCCTATCAAGTATAGGTACCCCATTGGCCATTTTTTCGAGGAAAGTTTTGGTAATAGGCCTATCCACTGTTACTAAATATTCTTTCTGATGTTTATTTCTGGCCCTTAAGATCTTATTGACTATGTCACCATCATTGGTCAAAAGGATAAGGCCTTCACTAGGCTTGTCCAATCTACCTATAGGGAATATTCTACTAGGATAATTAATGAAGTCGATAATATTGTCTTTTTCAACCCTGGTATCTGTGGTGCATACTATGCCAATGGGTTTATTGAAAGCAATATATACCGGCTTCTCTTGAGGTTCGGAAATAAGCTCGCCATCTACCCTGACTTCATCATAAGCGGTAATTTTTGTTCCCATTTCAGGAACTTTGCCATTAATGGTAACCCTGCCTTGGTCTATAAGTTTGTCCGCGGCACGTCGCGAACAATAGCCTACTTCGCTTAAAAATTTGTTTATTCGGGTGGCTTCCTTCTCTTTCATAAACACTCCTTAACTCCGATTAATAAATCGGATTTATGGGCGAAATATACTTAATTAAACTCTTATTTTGGTCAACAGGGGACACAAGTTATTTTAGCTACTCTTTTTTGTACCTATATTCCTAATCACAAATTCTTGTAATTAATTATTTTATTATGGGATCTGCATTTTCCATATACAATTCCTTTTCCAGTGCATTGTTCAATTTTTTAAAGAACAATATTTCGGCATAGAATTGCCAATCGAAATTTATGGATTGGTTGGCCAAATGTACATGATGGTCTTGATCTAGTATGTAATTATCCGGTTTGTTTAAAATACGTGTTTTACCGTAGACCATTTCCAAATCATTTCTAAGTGTGCTGAATTCTCCCTCCAGTGACTTCAGCTTGGTAGCTGTTGCTAAAATATCATCCCTGCTTTCCGCCTTGTCGTAATCTCTCAGGGCTAGTAACATTTTAGGGCTAAATTGGGCCAGTTTGTTCACTTGCTCATAAACTTGTAGGTTATGGTCGTTGCGTAGCGCGATAGAACGGGCATTTTCTATTTTTTTTGCTATACTATCGGTTTGCGATAGCATTTCGGTAGCAGTTTTTATCCTCTCTTCATTGGCCAAACTCCATGTTCCTATATTTTTCTTATCAGGAAAATCGATTATAGACTTCTCCAATGGATTTTCCATAGAAGGTAAATAGTTTCGTTGGTTGCCTTTTAGTAATGCATTTTTCCAAAAAATCACTGGTGTTTCCAGTTCGGTAATAAAGGCATTGTCTTCACTGGCCATAGTGTACCCATATTCTCTCTGTCTAAATGCCAATTTAATTTCCTCTTTTGTCCGCTTATCACCGATCCAGGAATATTCGGCAAAGGCCAAGATACCCCTCATGTACAATTCGAAATGTGGGGAATCATCATCCCATAGGGTTAATAACAGCCCATTTAGGCCACTATTAATAGAGCTAACAGCAAAAGATCTAATATTTTCCATATTACTTTCTTCCTGGGGCATCAAAACCCATCGGGTTTGGCCAGCAGTTGCCCCCATTACTTGAAGGTCGTGATCTGTAAACCATTTCATGGCCTTAATATTTCCTAAAGCTTGGGGGGAACTATAGTTCCATCTCATATAAATGCAATTCTTAGGAAAAATATCCAGAAACTCCAACAATTTATGCTCATTCTCCAGCCAGACTTGATCCACTTCTTCCTGGGTCATGTCCTTTTTAAACATAGGATCATAAACATCTGCCTGTTTAAGGGGCATATCATCCCAAAAAATAGGAGTTTTTCCATGTTCTTCAGCAAATTTGGCTACTTTGTCAAGCCACAATAATTGCAATTTTAAGGGCGATTCCTTACTGCCTTTTCCTGTAGTATGTACTTCATCACCACCAACATGCAGGTATTTACCGTATGGAAAGGCTTCCATAGCGTCTAAATAGAGGTCAAACTGCACCTCGTAAGTTTTGGCATCCAATGGATTAAAAGCCCAATCGCTTTCTGGATTATCCCTTAGCTCCATGTACTCTGGGTGCTTTAGTATAAATGAGGCATGACCTAACCCCTGTATCAAAGGACTGATCTCTATATTACGATCTTTGGCATAATCACTGATCTTTTTCCATTCCTCAATACTCAGTGCATCATCGGAGGCAACTATAGGCTGGCGCTTGAATTTTAATTTATCCTCAACTTCCAAGATAATTCCATTGATTTTGTAGCTGGCAAACTTGTCCATCAATTGATAATAGTATTCGGTCTTTTCCAAATGATGTTTTACATCCAGATGCACGGAACGATAGGCCAAAAGTGGAAAATCTTTTAATTGGCACAATGGTAGGTTTGCTTTTTGGTCTTTCGCATCTACCACCAATTGTTCCAAGGTCTTGAATGCATAAAACAATCCAGCTTTATCCTTCCCAATTATGTTAATTTGTTTGTCCGCAATGGCCAAGGTGTACCCTTCCGCCGGTGTATCCAAATTGGCGTCTATTTCGTAAGTTAAAGTGGCCTTACCCTGGTCTTCACTAATTATTAAGACATCCGTGTTAATTATTGGCAGTGCTTCACTGTTTTGGGCTATAACTTTTAAGGTTTCATTGTAAGATATTGAACTGGCTCCCGTAACCTGAAATTCCTGAGGTTGGGGCAGTAGTTTAAAGTCGCCCAGTTTATTCTCCTTTTGGTTGCAGGAGAAAAGTAATAAGGAAACTGTCAATAGATAGATGCCGGTTAAATTTTTCATAAGGTATTTAAAATGTATTTGCTTTTTTTAAGCACTTAAAAGGTTGATTAATTTGCAAAAATATTGAATAATACTCAATTATGGAATATTTTTGGAAAAATGTCCACAAGAACTTTGAAGGTCAGGCCAGGGAGGGTTTTAGTTGTTGTTAAATAATTATTTATACTCCAAATTGTTCCAAATGGTGGTTGAGATGTTTATAAAACAAATTGTTCCATTCTATGTTGGTAAGTGGGCCAAAAGAATGGGATTCCTTATTGTGAAAGTAATCTTCTCCAAGCTCTTGTGTTTTTGTTAGGTGGTCTGTCAATCGCTTTTTTTCAATTTCAAAGTCCCTTTCGTCTACAATTAGAAATGCTGGAGCCGTCCTGCTGTTTTTTTTGTATGGCTTTTCACTTACTACTGGTTGTTTTACAAATAGTTTAAGCATAAATTTCATTATTCCGTTGGGTTTGGGATGTTTATCAGTATAAACCATTTCATAGGGTACGTTACAATGGGCCAACATCTGGGCCACAGTCATTTTACCCCATAGGCCGGTACTTTTGGAGTTTAATTTGTTTATTCTACCTATTAACTCATCTACTACTTTTTTTTCGAAAATATTTTTCATTTTCTTGTGTTTTTGGTTATTACTAATACTTATTTCGGTTGTATTGATCTGTTTTAATAAACGCTTGTTTGGAAGGTTTTATGGGTTTGTGGCAATGATGCCAAAATGCGGGTTCATAGGCCCTGTTTTGGTTTTGTTATATGTAAAAATTAATTCTAGTTTCAAAGTTCCGGGATGGAATAACCTGAATGTACCAATAATTGAACTTAGATTTAATGGTTTCAAAATTATTTGGCTCCTGCTGATCCAACCGGACAAATTGGTCCCGCGAGAGTTATTTTACCATAAATAGGGCATTGACGAAGAAGAGTTTGCCATTTTCCCAAAATCCCCTAAACAATGGGTTGTCTACCATATAAATAACTTGTCCCTTGCCCACTTCCTCTACTCCGAAAACCAAAGTATTGGCAACTTTTTTCTTTGCCTCACTTCCCGCAAATCCCGCAACCTGCGAATTCGCATTCTCCAAATAGACTACAGTACCTGTCTCTAAAGTTTCATAGGCGTCATCGCTTAATTTAAGGGTAAAATAGTGGTCGCCAAAACCATAGGCCAAGGGGTGGGTTTGGTCAACCTTGGTTTTAAAAATAGCTCCAGTAATCGTATTTTTGATTTCTTCCCGTTCCGCCTCTTCGTACGGAAGTATGATTTCTGTGCTGTCTTTCTTTATTTCCTTTTCCTTAATGGCAAACCCATTTTCCCCATTGATCCCTTTTATGGCTCCTTCCATGGCGATCAATTTCCCTCCATTGCTTACAAATTCCTTTAAATCTTTAAGCCTGCTTTCGTTGAAGAACTTGGTATACCATCCGTTGGGGAGAATAAGGACATCGTATTCGGATATATCCACTTCATCATAATATTCGGTATCCAAAATAGTTAGTGGATAGCGGAGTTGTTGTTCAAAAAAGTGCCAAATTTCCCCAAATTCCAAGGTGCTTGTAGGTTCGCCCGATAGCATTGCTATTTTGGAATTCGCTATCATAGGTACATAGCTGGAACCAAAATCATTTCCTTTTTCAACAAAACCTGTATTCGTCGGAGTTAATATAGTCTTATTGTCATAGGCAACCTGGCTCAAGGTCTCTACAAAGTCTTTATGGTTTTTATTATCTCCTTTAGTGATGATCAAGCTGCCCCTTTCAAATTTTTTGCCTTCCGCCCAAAAAGGGTTTTTTGCAAATCGCACCCTGATATTTTCCTTCACCAATGCAGTTAAAAAACGGGCATCTTTCATGCTGGACCAATCGCTTACATAGGCATAGGTGTCAAGGTTGATGTTGGCACGCTTGGGCGGGAGAATTTCCCAATCCCCTGAAGGGACGGATTCCACCAAGGTCTGGGAAGCAATAGCCTCCAATCCGTAGGCATAGGGTAAGGACCAAGCCGTAATATCATAGGTTAGAGAATCACTTAGCTTTGTATTGGGCTCCAGAAGTACTTGGGCCAAAGTACCTTTGACCTGGTTGGTGGAGACAATCAAACTGGAAGGGGTGGTTTTTAAGGTTCCCAATTTCCCCGAACTATATAGATGTCCCTTGGCAGTACCTTCCTTGGCCCAGCCATATTTGATCTCATGGGAATTAAGTAGTGCCGCAATGGCATCAATTTTATCGGGATCCCCGTTCAGTATATAGCTCTTGTACTTGAAATTCTTGTTTTGATAAAACTTTTTGAATTCCCTGTTTAGTTTTTCTGTATTCTGGGAGACTACTTCCACTGTAGACAGTCCCGTAGTAAGATGGTGTGCTATACGATCTTGAAGGGTAAGGGTGTCCCCAATAATAGTCTTGATGCCCAATCCGGCGCGTCCACTACCTCCTTGCTCATAGGTCATTCCTATACCGCCGTTGTAAGTGGGGTAGGTATCACCGTAGCTAGGGTATAAAAGATCAAAAATTTCTTTTGTAAAGTAAAACCAGCCATTGTCATCAAAATATTTAGCGTGGTTCTTGCCTATAGTAACTTGAAAATCGCGCTGAAAATTAGTTACAACTTCATGAAAGGGTTCTGCGGCCGGAGCAAAATAATAAGGTTTATTCACTCCCTGTTCATGAAAATCTACATGGACATGTGGCAGCCAAAGGTTAAAAACCTTTATGCGCTGTTGACTTTCCACTTGGGTGAGCCATGCCCAATCTCTATTTAAGTCGAACATATAGTGGTTGGAACGCCCGCTTAGCCAACTTTCATGGTGTTCCTTACTATTGGGGTCTATATTGTTGGGAGTGTTCTTAAATTGATTGTACCAGTTAACATATCGATCCCGCCCATCAGGATTAATACATGGATCCAAAATAACCAAGGTATTTTTTAGGTAGGACGCTTTGCTGGTCAATAGTTCATAAATGGTCTGCATTGATGCCTCGGTGCTTACACTTTCATTTCCGTGTACATTATAGCTTAACCATACAATGGCTTTGGTAGGCGATCCCTCACCTGAAGTGTTTTTTATATGTTCCGCCCTAATGGCCTCCAGATTACCAATGTTTTCAGCTGTGGATACATAGGCCAGGATCAATGGTCTACGTTCGTTGGTTTTTCCATATTCTGTGAGCTTAACGCGATCTGAAGCATTTTCGGCCAGATATTTATAATAGTCGACCACTTGATGGTGCCGCGTAAATTCTGACCCTAATTCATATCCTAAAAATTCGGAGGGGGATAGTAAAGTTTGGGAATTGCCAAAGGTGTTCGTAAGAAGAAAAAAGGCTAGTAGAAGTTTTTTCATTTAAATCCATTGATTTGCTAAGAATCAAATCTAAGGAATATTCGTGAAATTAGTTGTCTTCCGTTAATTCTTGACATTTTAAGATTGCTTAAGGCGCACATCAAAAAAAATATTAATAGAGTATAAATTAAACTTCTTAACGTATTTTTAGGAACTGAAAAAAGGGATAATTTTATCTTTACCAGCTATTACCAATGTTTCTATGGAAGTCGAAGGCATACCCTTTAAAAAAACTGGTTATTTTTCTGATTTAATATGTGATTATCTGGAAGGCAAGGAAACTCTATTGCCTTTTTATGGTAAACCTCCCCATATAGGGCAATTTAAGGAGCAGATTAAGGCCAAACAAAATTTTCCAAAATCGCATCGTGAAGTGCTGTATTCGGTTTTGAAAAATCAGTATAGGGATATTGAAATTTCGGAAGATACCAAGGTAAATATATCGCTTCTTAAGGAAGCCTCAACATATACCGTTGTTACCGGGCATCAATTAAACTTGTTTACAGGTCCCCTGTATTTTTTATATAAGATCATCTCTACCATTAATCTAACCAAGGAACTGAAGCTGTCCAATCCTGAGAATAATTTTGTGCCTATTTACTGGATGGCGACAGAAGATCACGATTTTGATGAAATAAACTACTTCAATTTTAAGGGGAAGAAATTACAGTGGAATAAAAGGACCTCCGGTGCGGTTGGACCTCTGGAAACTGATGGGTTGGAAGCTATCTTGGAGGCATTTTCAAATGAAATGGGCAACAGCATCAATGCCAATAGGCTAAAGGAATGGTTTTCTAAGGCGTATTTGGAGCACGATAACCTGACGGATGCCACCCGCTTTTTGGCCAATGAGCTGTTTGGTGAATACGGGCTGGTTATTTTAGATGGAAATAATACCGAATTAAAACGTTTATTACAGCCCTATGTAAAACGGGATTTGTTGGAGAATGCTTCCTATAAGAAAGTAATTGCAACAATAGATCAACTTCAGGCATTACCGGATAATTATGGTATTCAGGTTAATCCTAGGGAGATAAATTATTTTTATCTGGTCGATGGTGTTCGTGAAAGGATATTGGAGCGTGATGGCAAGTTTTATGTAAACGAAACGAAAATCGAATTCAGTCAGAAAGAAATACTTGACGAACTGGAAAATTACCCTCAACGTTTTTCTCCGAATGTAATCACTAGACCTTTATACCAAGAAGTTATTTTACCCAACCTTTGTTATATAGGTGGGGGTGGGGAATTGGCTTATTGGTTGGAGCTGAAGGCTATGTTTGGGGAAATGAACGTGACTTTCCCTGTATTATTACTTCGTAATTCGGCTTTGATCATTACTGGTAAACAGATGGAGAAATTACATCGCATGAATATTTCCCTAGCGGATATATTTTTAGGGCAAAGTAGTTTTATCAATAAAAAGATTAGGGAGATTTCCAATATTGATATCGATTTTACACCTCAAAAAAAACATTTGGAAGAGCAGTTTAAAGGATTGTACGAACTGGCATCCCAAACGGACGCTTCTTTTTTAGGGGCAGTAAAAGCGCAGGAGGTAAAGCAATTGCAAGGTCTGGATCACTTAGAGAAAAGGTTGCTAAAAGCGCAAAAACGAAAGTTGGAGGATCAAGTGATGCGTATGACCGAAATTCAGAATCAGCTTTTTCCCAATAAATCACTACAAGAGCGCAATCTTAATTTTTCCGAACTATATCTAGAGTATGGAGATCGATTGATTCCAAGTTTAATGAAGGCATTGAGGCCGTTATCCGGAGTTTTTTCCATTGTAAAAATGGACTGAAATCTATTCTTTTTTATTGCGATCCCTTGAAAGATGGTAACAATCCAAAAGGTTATATTTGTTAAAAACAGACTATGTCCATGCACAAAGTAGATTTTGAAATGGTGGAAATGACATTGGATGTCGTTAAATACGCCATTGGCCGCATTACCAATCCATCTCCGGAATTGGGCAAGCCCAAGAAAGAAGAGGAGTTAAAGGCCTTAGTTGGGGAAACTGTAACTCCGGAGGGCATTGGGGGAGAAAAAGCATTTCAATTGTTCAAAGAAGTGCTGATAAAAGCTACAGTACCCATAGATCATCCCAGACATTTGGCATTTGTACCCGCCTCACCAACGCGCGCAGCGGTTATGTTTGATTTGGTCACTTCGGCATCAAGTATCCATGGAGCTTATTGGATGGAAGGTGCGGGCGGAATATTTTGTGAGAACGAGGCTATGAAATGGTTGGTTTCCCTAACAGGTTTGCCAAGGGGTTCCTTTGGGGTATTCACAAGCGGGGGTACGGCCGCAAACTTATCCGCTATGGTTACCGCTAGGGAAAATTGGCGCAAAAACCCTAGTAACTCCAATAAAAAAGGATTGATCATAACTTCCTCCGGGGCCCACTCATCGGTAAAATCCATGGCCAAGGTTATTGACTGTGATGTGCTTTTGGTAGAGACCGAGGAACAAATGACCGCTGAGGCGCTAATTGAAAAAATAGGTTCCCTAGACTCCCAACAAAGGGATAGGTTGTTTGCAGTTGTTGCAACCGGAGGTACAACCAATGCGGGTATTATTGATGATTTGTCGGGTATTGCCGCAGTTTGTAATAAGGAATACCTTTGGTTTCACGTAGATGCGGCCTATGGTGGTGGTGCCTTGGCTTCCAGAATGGCCCGACCGCTGTTCCATGGGATTGAGCAAGCGGATAGTATTACTATTGACCCCCATAAATGGCTTTTCTCACCTTATGATTGTGGAGCCATAATTTATAAAAATCCGGAATTGGCCAAGGAAGCTCATTCCCAAGAAGGATCTTATTTGGAAATATTTAAGGATGAAGGTGCTCATGGATTTAATCCTTCGGACTATCAAATACAGTTAACGCGCCGGGTAAGGGGATTGCCGCTTTGGTTTTCGTTGGCCATGCACGGTACGGATAAGTATTCTTGGGCAGTTGATCAAGGTATTGAATTGGCCAATAAGGCTGGGGAGCTTATTCGTGAGCATCCCTTGGTGGAATTGGTCAGGGAGCCGAGTCTTTCATGTGTGTTATTTAGAAGAAAAGGATGGTCCCCTCAGGATTATACCCATTGGACCTATAAAAATCACAGGGAAGGATTTGCTTTGGTAACTCCTACAAAGTACAAGCAAAAGGGTGTCTATGAAACAGTGGCACGATTTTGTTTTATTAACCCGGATACAACGGAGAAGGATATTTCAATGATATTGGATTCCATGGGTTAGGGCGTACTATAAAGTTGGCAAGGAGCTTAGGGTACCAAATACTCACTTTCCCATTGAATACCAACCTTGGAGAAACGGACCCTAATATGATTGGGTTGACTTAATTTTAAATATTCAATTTTATACGGCGTAATCTCTACTACACAGAAATGATTTTCTTCACTTAAATATTCCAAATTCTGGGGATTAATTAAATTACTTCCGGGAGATCTGCTTGTTGTGTACTGCTTTTTTGCGTACGCATCCAGATTACTCCAATATTTCTCTTTGGTGGCAACATCATCTTTGTAGGTTGCTGTGCCTTCGATCTTTAATTGCAGCAATTTGGTAGGGTGGTAAAGGAGTAGGCTTACCCTTTTGTTTTCTTTGATATGGGTTATCTTTTTAGAACGTCTATCAGTGTAAAAAGTTAGTTTTAGGTCCTTGGAAACATCCCTTAGGACCACCGTTCGCAAACGCGCAACCTGATCTAATCCCACGGTTGAGAACGTAAAAAATCTAAAGGGGTGGTCTTTTTCAGTGGGCCCCTTTTGCAGCTCTTCCCTAATTTCCTGTAAATAAGCGGTAGCCATGAATATCGTTTAGTTTGTTTTCTTAAAGATAAAAATAAAAGTTGGAGTAGGGTTTTTCTTTTCTCAGTTGTTATAGATATAAATTGCTATGAATTTGAAAATAATTTCGAATGAAATTGTGAGTAGTTATAATTAGTTAATTGGTTTAGGTTGGTTTTGATTAGAAAGCCCGGTTGGTTACCGGGCTTTATTTTTGTCTTAAATTGATGGAAGAATGGGCATCCAGCTATATTTTAAACTTCTATAATTCCAATTTTAAAAACCCGATCCGGAATAATTCTATTTGCTATCAACTGAACGAATCCCATTATTTTAGGGCCTATTTGGCAAATATTGGTGTGCAAATTTATTCTGTTTATAAGTTTTGTGATTAATATACCTCAAAGATACTTTTACAAAAATTTCAAATTACTATTTTTGCCCATGCAAAATAACGTCCTCATATTAGATTTTGGTTCCCAATATACGCAGCTCATCGCTAGAAGGGTCAGGGAACTAAATATTTTCTGCGAAATAAAACCTTACAACCATTTGCCCGAGAATGTATCGGAATACAAAGCCGTGATTCTTTCGGGGTCACCATTTTCTGTAAGGGGCGATGATGCCCCCCATCCTGATCTATCACAAATTAAAGGCAAAATGCCCTTGTTGGCTGTTTGTTACGGTGCCCAGTATTTGGCCCATTTTAATGGGGGTAAGGTAGCGCCTTCCGATACCCGTGAATACGGGAGGGCTAAATTGTCCTTTATTGATCACACCGAATCCTTTTTTGAAGGAATTTCGGAAGGTAGCCAGGTTTGGATGAGCCATAGTGATACCATAAAGGAATTACCAGCTGGAGCAATTAAATTGGCCAGTACCCACGATGTGGATAATGCGGCCTATAAGTTAAAAGACGAAGAGACCTATGCCATTCAATTTCACCCGGAGGTGTATCATACCACCGATGGGAAAAGGTTATTGGAAAACTTTTTGGTACATATAGCTGGTGTGGCGCAGACTTGGACCCCGGATTCGTTTGTGGAAACTACCGTAGCCAAATTAAAGGCTGAAATTGGTAATGAAAAGGTAATTCTTGGCCTATCCGGTGGAGTAGATTCTACCGTTGCGGCAGTTTTGCTACACAAAGCAATTGGGAAACATTTGCATTGCATTTTTGTAAATAACGGACTGCTTCGTAAAAATGAGTTTCAATCGGTATTGGACCAATATGAAGGTATGGGGTTAAATGTTAAGGGCGTGGACGCTTCGGCACGCTTTTTGGATAACTTGGAAGGAGAAAGTGATCCCGAAAAGAAAAGAAAGGCCATTGGCAGGGTTTTTATAGAGGTCTTTGATGATGAATCGCACTTGGTGGAAGATGCAAAATGGCTGGCTCAGGGTACAATATATCCTGATGTTATTGAATCCGTTTCAGCCACAGGAGGCCCATCTGCCACTATTAAAAGTCATCACAATGTAGGTGGATTGCCAGATTATATGAAGTTGAAGGTAGTAGAACCATTGCGAATGTTGTTCAAGGATGAAGTAAGGCGGGTTGGTGCAAGCTTGGGCATTGATAAGGAATTATTGGGGAGGCATCCTTTTCCGGGACCAGGGTTGGCGATCCGTATTTTAGGTGACATAACTCGTGAGAAAGTGGCTATACTTCAAGAGGTAGATGCCATTTTTATTAACGGATTAAAGGAATGGGGACTTTATGACAAGGTATGGCAAGCGGGAGCAATGCTCTTGCCCGTCAATAGTGTAGGTGTAATGGGCGATGAAAGGACTTATGAAAAATGTGTAGCTTTAAGGGCAGTTGAAAGTACGGACGGGATGACCGCGGATTGGGTAAATTTACCTTATGAGTTTTTGCAGAAAACCTCCAACGACATTATAAATAAGGTTAGAGGGGTAAATAGGGTAGTATACGATATTAGTTCAAAACCTCCTGCAACGATTGAATGGGAATAATTAGCCATTAAATTTCCAAGTTTGACAATAAAATTTAATTTTTAGTATAACATTGTTGTGTTTGTGTTCGTTCTCAATTTTGTACTTGGCTTATTATAAATAGAACAAATAAAATCCATACTTGTGAAAATATATAGTAAAGTAATTATTACAACGGTTTTTTTATTGTTGTTGAGCATTAACGCAATAGCACAAAAATTCACTACCCATTCTGTAAAAGCTGGCGAAACTTTGGAAAGTATAGCAAAACGTTATAATGTACCCGAGCAGGGGATATTAAATTATAACAAGGAGATAAAAAAGGGTCAGGCTTTAAGGGCCAATACTATTTTGGTTATTCCCACGGCAAACGGTACTGTGGTAAAAAAAGATAGTGTAACCGAAGTAACTGCCTTGTTGCAGGCATTAAAGGGAAATGAAGCCGGTCTTCAACAGCAGCAGCCAGTTGGCTATATCTCTCACCGTACCAAAAGAAAAGAAACACTGTTTGGCATTTCCAAGCAGTATAATATTTCGGAAGATGATATTAAACGCTACAATAGAGAGTTGTATTCGGTTCAGTTGAAAAAGGGAATGATTCTCAAGATTCCCAAATATAAAAGGGTGGATCCTGCCGAAAAGGCATTTATTGAGGGTAATTATGAAATCTACACGGTTCAACCTAAGGAAACTCGTTGGAGTATAGCCAATAAGTATGGGATTACCATTGATAGTTTATTGGTTCTAAATCCCAAATTATCGAAAATAACAGACTATTTATCCTCTGGTCAGGAGTTGTTATTGCCAAGGCCATTGGGCAGCTCCCTTAAAGATCAAGAAACCCAGTTGTACAATTCATATACCGTTCCCCCCAAACAGACTTTTTATAGTTTGGAGAAAAAGTTTGGATTAACCTCCAGCGAAATTATAGCCTTGAATCCTGGTATAAAGGAAAGGGGTGGCCTAAAGGAAGGAATGGTGTTGAGGATACCTGTACAAAAGGTAGAGAGCGGGGAAGTCAATATTGAGAATTACAATTTTTATGAGGTGAAACCTAAGCAGACCGAGTTTTCACTTACCCGTAAATTTGGGGTAACTTATAAAGAATTATTGGAACTTAATCCAGAGTTAAAGGACGGTTTAAAGGCTGGAATGGTCTTAAAATTGCCCAAGGCACAGACAGGTAATTTTGATGTGAAAAATGCCCTGATTTTAGATAAGATAAGATTAGTGGATAGCATAAACAGACTTAACAGGCCCAGGGTACTATTTCTTTTGCCCTTCCGACTGGATAGGCTGGATTTAAAGGACAATGCTGCCACCAAAAATGCCATAGAAAATAGAAAGGATGTAAAATATAGTTTGGGACTATATTCCGGGGCAATGGTGGCCCTGGATTCAATAGCCAAATTGGGGATTTCCGTAGATGTGAAAACCTATGATACCCAATTGGACATAAATCGTACCAAAGGAATATTACAAAAGGAGAATCTGATTGGAGTCTCGGCAATTTTTGGTCCCTTGGAGCCGCAATCTTTAAAAGAGGTTGCACTGCAGGCTGGGGAATACGGAGTTCCGGTGGTTGCCCCTCTGACCGAAAAAAGTGATTTAAGTTTAAACAACGTGTTTTTCGCCCTTCCCTCTGAAAAAGTTATGGAGGAGCATATGATGACCTATGTTGAGGGCTTAAGGACCAAAGAAAATATTATTATAATTGCGGATCAAAAGAATAAGGCTACGGAATCTGCTTTGATGTTTAAATTTCCTGGGGCTAAAATAGTGGCCTTAAAAGAAGATCGAACGGTGGACATTGATAAAATTACCAAGATATTGTCATTGGAGACTGAGAATTGGGTGTTTCTTGAAACCGATCAGGCCAATGTTGTGTATCACGTGGGATCATTGTTGAATTCCTTGATAAGCAAGGAAATTGGTATTAGGCTTTTTACAACGGACAAGAACAAGGCTTTTGATAGTGAAGCCGTTTCTTATTCCCACCTCTCCAATTTGAAGTTTACATATCCTTCCGCTTCAAAAGAGGCCGAAGGAAATGGTTTCTTAAAAATGTATAGAACAAAATATGGTTCGGATCCTGATGAATATGCAGTTCGTGGTTTTGATCTAACATTGGATATGCTTCTAAAACTTGCATATAAAAACGACCTGGTTGTGGCCTCCAAACTTATTGGTGAAACTGAATATATTGGTAACAAGTTTAATTTTAACAAGGACATCTCATCAGGATATTTTAATAGGGCTTCCTATATACTGGGCTATGAAAATATGAGGATTGTGGAGCTTAAAGAATAATGACGATGATCTGGAAAGTGACCTATGCCGAAGGATTGTAAGCGCAGCTGTGAACATAATTCCAGGTAATTCAGATATTACCGCTGCCCCATTGCAAAACCATGGATTGGGGCATGCATTTTCTTCAACGGATACAGTTGCCACAGCTTTGGCCAATAATTTCGTTATGGGACTAAAGGCCGAGAATCTGGATTGGGATTTTGAGTATTCCGGGCCTGGAGTGAAAGATTGCATTGAAGCCGAATACGGACGTATTACCAGGGTCGATTTTAAATTTAATGTGACCAATAAAATTCCGGATAAAAAGGAAGAAATATTGGAGTACAGTGCTGGGACCTATCCAGTACATTATAACTAAATATCACTTTCAATTGGGAACTATAAAATCAATTGCTCTAATTATTGTTTGCCTGGTGCTCAATTTGGGTTTTGGTCAGGAGGAAGAGGTTGTTGAATGGCACCCTGGGAAAAAATTGACTTGGGCCGATTTCAAGGGTAAGCCTTCCAATATTTCCAATGCCGCTGCTATTACTGCAAGTGGAATAACCTACAATTTTTCTGCTCAGGGAACCGCTGATAAAATGGAACTCGATTTCAAGGTAAGCTGTCATTTTTATCCCAACAAATCCTGGTATAAGCCTAAACTTGCCAACCCTACAGTTTTGGGTCACGAACAATTGCATTTTGATATCACTGAAGTTTATGCCCGTAAAATGAGACAGGAATTGGCCAAGACCAAATTCACTAAAAATGCAAAATCCGAGGTTAAGGAGATTTATAGAAAAATCCTCAAGGATTTAAACGATTTTCAAAATAAATACGATTCTGAAACCAATTTTTCAAGGGATATGGTTCAGCAATTAATTTGGAATAAAAAAATCAAGAAAGCATTAAACAATTAAAAGGAAACCGTGTAAAAGGTTTCCTTTTAGATCTATACATTTTTAATTTGTTGGATAGACAAGCTGTTATACGTCACAAATAGTGACCCCTTCTTTTAGGGCAGCGATTTTATCGTCCCAGGTTGGTATAAATTCCTGTGCCACATGTCCCTTAAATCCTGTGGCCAAAATAGCCTTCATAATGGCGGGATAATACAGTTCCTGGGTTTCGTTTATTTCATTTCTTCCTGGGTTGCCACCAGTGTGGTAGTGTCCAAAATACGCGTTGAAATCTTGAATGTTGCGTATAATGTCCCCTTCCATAATCTGCATATGGTAAATATCATAAAGCAGTTTAAAATTGTTGGATCCCAACTTTTTGCACAATTCCACACCCCATTCAGTATGGTCGCACATATAGTCTTCATGGTTCACCTTGGAATTCAATAACTCCATTTGTATTATCACACCATGTTTTTCGGCCAGGGGAATAATCTGCTTTAACCCGTCTACACAATTTTGTAGACCAACAGCATCATCCATTCCCCTTCGGTTACCACTAAAACAGATAAGATTGGTGTAGCCCGCTTCGGCCACCTTGGGAATCATTTCTGTGTAATTTTTAATTAAAGTTTTATGATACTTGGGATCGTTCCAACCTTCCGTAAGGCTAATTTCTGCCCCATTGCACATAGAGGAATTAATATTGTATTTTTTAAGTAACGGCCAGTCCTTAGGCCCAATAAGGTCCACACTTTTTACCCCTAGGTCATTTAACGACTTAAGAAAATCTTCGAGTGGGATGCTGCCGTAACACCAATAGCATACGCTATGGTTAATGTTGTTGTTTAGCTTCGTTTCTTTTTCTTTATTTAATTCCATTGCATTTCCATTTTTGCAAGCCAGCAAGCCAACAGATGCGGCTGCTGAGGTTCCTATAAATGTTCTTCTTTTCATCGGTTTAATTATATTTGTTGAAACTTCTTAGTTGATTTCTGCTACACACTAGGTTATTACTCAATAAGGTAGTGTAGAATAAATTAAAACCCTAACTGCATTAAATACCACTATAACAGTATTTTAAGGTTTATCCAGTTATAAATGTAAATTATACATGTATAAAGATAGGTGATTTGTATTAAAAATACGGAATTTAGAAATAGATTGTTCAAATCGAGCCAAGTTTAAATTGGGGAGATTATTTCGATCAAACAATTTGAAAGGAGGTCCTAAGATGGTATCTTTGAATAGATTATTAAATATGAATGTAGTTCCGGATAAGAGGCAATTAATAGAATTGGCACACTACAGAATGCCATTTGGGAAGTTTAAGGGAAGATATTTGGTGGAACTTCCCGAACCATACTTGATATGGTTTCAACAAAGTGGATTTCCAGAAGGAAAGCTTGGAAATTTGTTAAGAGCCATGCTGGAAATTAAAATTAACGGATTGGAGGGGCTTATTAGAAAAATTCAAAAAGATTTTCCCCAATATTAGCCGTTAATTGTTATTGCAATTCGTATTTTTGCTCGCGTTACGAATTCAACCTAACGCTTCATGTCACAGACTAAATATATTTTTGTAACCGGTGGGGTTACTTCATCCCTTGGAAAAGGGATTATAGCAGCCTCTCTTGCCAAATTATTACAGGCTCGAGGTTATAGAACTACTATACAAAAATTAGACCCCTATATCAATGTTGATCCTGGAACTTTAAATCCCTATGAACACGGTGAATGTTATGTTACCGATGATGGTGCGGAGACCGATTTGGACCTTGGGCATTACGAGCGCTTTTTAAATGTTAGGACTTCACAGGCAAATAACGTTACCACTGGAAGAATTTACCAAAGTGTTATAGAAAAGGAACGAAGAGGTGAGTTTTTGGGAAAAACGGTTCAAGTGGTACCCCATATTACCAATGAAATAAAGGAGCGCATTCAATTGCTGGGTAAAAGTGGGGATTACGACATTGTAATTACCGAAATTGGTGGTACAGTAGGTGATATAGAATCATTGCCATATATAGAAGCTGTGCGCCAGTTGCTATGGGAGTTGGGTGATAATAATGGAATTGTAATTCATTTAACCTTGGTGCCCTATCTTTCAGCTGCAGGGGAGTTAAAAACAAAACCTACCCAACATTCTGTAAAGACATTAATGGAAAGTGGGATAAAGGCAGATATTTTGGTCTGTAGGACCGAACACGAAATTCCAGATGAATTAAAAGATAAACTTGCTCTCTTCTGCAATGTTAAAAGAGAAGCGGTTATACAATCCATAGATGCATCAACCATATATGATGTGCCTATTTTAATGCAAGAGGAGGGTTTGGATACCGTAACGCTTAAAAAATTGGCCCTTCCGGATGATGTAGTTCCCGATCTTACTAAATGGAATCAATTTTTACAATGGCACAAGAATCCTAAAAATGAGGTAACCGTAGGGCTTATTGGGAAGTACGTGGAATTGCAGGATTCCTATAAATCCATTTTGGAATCTTTTATCCATGCAGGTTCTGTGAACCATGTAAAGGTAAAAGTGAAATCGATTCATTCCGAACATCTTACCGCCAAGAATATTGAAAAGAAGATGCAAGGACTTGATGGCATACTTGTAGCACCTGGATTTGGGGAAAGAGGAATAGAAGGAAAGATCAAGGCGGTTCAATTTGCCCGGGAAAATGGAATTCCTTTTTTAGGAATTTGTTTGGGTATGCAAATGGCGGTAATAGAGTATTCTAGAAATGTACTTGGCCTTGAAAATGCCAGTTCCACAGAGATGGACGAAAACACCCCTAATCCTGTAATCAGTATTATGGAGGAACAGAAAAACATCATAAATAAAGGAGGTACAATGCGCTTAGGTGCCTGGGACTGTCATTTGGAAAAGGGCAGTTTAGTGCAAAAAATCTATCACGGGGCATCCGAAATTTCAGAGCGCCACCGTCACCGTTATGAGTTTAACAACAGTTATAAAAAGCAACTGGAGGAAGCTGGACTTGTGGCTTCTGGGGTAAATAAGGAAACTGGTTTGGTAGAAATCGTAGAGATTCCTTCGCACCCTTGGTTTATTGGGGTGCAATATCATCCTGAATATAAGAGCACAGTTGACAATCCGCACCCATTATTTGTGGGATTTGTAAAAGCTGCTCTAAAGCACCAGAAGGAAGGAAAGCAATAAACTATGCCAGTTTGACATAAATAACCTAATTGGGCATATATTTGCAAGCTGTTTTAATCTGTTGGGAACGTTGATATTGATTGCATCCCTGCCGAAAATATTTTAAAATTAAACTTTAGATGGAGGAAAAGAAATTGGATATTAATACCATTATCGGTTTTGTACTGATTTTTGGTATTCTTATTTTTATGTTTTGGCAGAATCAGCCAACACCGGAAGAGCTGGAAGCAAAGAAGGCACAACAAGAGCAGGTAGAAGCTGCTGAATCGCAAAAGGCCAATACGGTCAAGGAAGAAATTACTCAGCCCAAGAAGATTGATCTTCAAGATTCAACGGCTGTAGCAAGTTATAAAAGCGCTATTGGCGCTTTTGGCTTTACGGCTCCTACAGAAGGGACCACAGTTTTGGAAAACGATGTGGTTTATTTGGAAATAAGCAACAAGGGAGGTCAGATTGTAGAGGCAAGAATGAAGGGGTATGTTACCTATGATTCCGTTCAGGTTTATTTAATTAAGGACGGAAATGCCAATTTTGCGCTCAATTTTAGTACTTCGGACAATCGCGTTCTGAATACCAACGATTTATATTTTGAACCTACACTTTCCAAATCCGGAGAAAATCAGGTGCTTTCCATGAAGGCCAAAGTTGCCTCGGACAAATTCTTGGAATATAGATATGAAGTGAAGCCGGACCAATATCTAATTGGTTTTACCGTACGTTCCCAAGGTTTAAATGGAATTCTGAATAATTCCAAACCCATAGATCTGGATTGGAAATTGAAGACAATTCGGCATTCCAAAAGTATACAATACGAAAATAGATATACCAGGGTCACTTATAATCACGATGATGATAAAATAAGTAAACTTTCAGAGGGTAGCGAGGATGAAGAAACTGAAGTGGATGTAAAATGGATATCCTACAGACAGCATTTCTTTAGTTCCATTCTTACCTATGCCAATAAATTTGAAACAGCCAAGCTCAACTCCATTAATCTGGTGGAGGAGGAAAGCCACACCCAACAATTTACCAAAGAGTTTGCTTCAGAAGTACCCTTGAAGTTGGTAGGTGGGGAGTTGGCATATAATTTTAACTGGTATTACGGCCCTACAGATGTTAAGGTTTTGGCACAATACAAGGAATTGGGGCTGGATGATTCCATTCCATTTGGATGGGGAATTTTTGGATGGATAAACAGGTATATCTTTACCCCGGTTTATACTTTCTTGAGTTCCTTTCTACCTTACGGTATTGCTATTGTGGTCATGACTATTTTGGTGAGACTAATAATGTCCCCGGCAACATACAAGTCCTATTTGTCCCAAGCCAAAATGAAGGTGTTGAAACCTGAAATTACTGAGCTTAATGAGAAATTTAAGGACAATGCTATGAAAAAGCAACAGGAAACTATGAAATTGTACAACAAGGCAGGGGTGAGCCCTATGAGCGGTTGTGTACCTGCATTGCTGCAGATGCCAATTTTCTATGCGCTGTTCATGTTTTTCCCTACTTCCTTTGCATTGCGTCAGAAATCGTTTTTATGGGCAGATGACCTTTCTTCCTATGATGCCATAGCTCAATTGCCATTCACAATTCCTTTTTATGGGGATCATGTTAGTTTGTTTCCCATATTGGCGTCCGTTGCCATCTTTTTTTATATGATGATGACAACTGGTCAGAATATGCAGACCCAGCCCGGAATGCCCAATATGAAATTTATCATGTATCTGTCTCCGTTAATGATGTTGGTTTTCTTTAATAACTATGCCAGTGGACTTAGTTTATACTACTTTGTGTCTAACTTGATTACCATTTTTATTATGTTGGCCATTAAGAAATTTATTTTGGATGAGGATAAGATCCATGCTCAGATACAAGAGAATAAGAAGAAGCCTAAGAAAGAAAACAAGTTTCAAAAGAAGATGCGGGAGATGATGGAACAGGCAGAGGAACAAAAAAAAATAGGCAAGAAATAAATCAAAATTTGCCTTCTGAACAATTAGAGTGCTTGAATTTTTTCAAGCACTTTTTTTTTTGAGGTTATTCTTGATTATTTGTCTGTTTCCACTGGAAAATCGATTTACCATCGGTTTCATTTCATTTGGAGAATTAAGATGTGTTTAAACCTTTTTTTTCATCAAGAGTCATAGATATGTATAATCCTTAATTCTGTTATTATGAAACATTTAAATTTTGTTCTAGGATTGGCATTGGTAATGTTCTTTTTGCCTAACCCTAATTTGGAAGCTCAAACCCAAGTAGTCAATAGAACCAAAGTTGAGAAAGTACATAAGGTCAAAAGAAAGGTAAGAAGGCACAACAGAAGGGTTGAGCGTAGAACCCTTAGGCGATTGCCAAAGGGTACTAAGGCCATCATGCATAGAAAGGTTGCCTATTATCCAGTAGGGGGCATGTTCTATATTGCTAGGAAAGGCGTTTATGTAAGAAGTTTTCCACGACCAGGGTTTAGAGTTCGCATATTACCAAGAACTGCAATTAGAATTGTAGTGAGGGGTGGCGCCTATAGATACGCCGATGGAGTTTTCTATCAACAAATTGGTGATGAATATGAAATTGTTGCACCACCCAAGGGAGCTGTTGTCTATGAGCTGCCTGTAGATGCAGAGGAAATCGACTTTGATGGAATCCCGGCGTATGAACTAAATGATGCCGTGTATAAAGCTGTCCAAGATGGTTATGAAATAATTGATGTCCTGGAAGAAGAAGATTGAAGTATTGGAGGATAGTTTGTAAAACAAAAAACCCCGGCCATTAAGTCGGGGTTTTTAGCATTGATTTGGTTTAGTTTGGTAAGTTTTGGGTCCTCAAAGATTGTAATTTTTTAAACTGTGTAAAACTAATAGTTGTAAAGGGGCCGATTTAGTATGCTAAAGTGGCTTCTTTTGTTGTTTGGCATTTTAATTAATTGGATTCTTGCATTTTTATTCACATTATATCCGATTGAAATCCTTAAATTATTTTTGGCGCCTTTTTTTATTGCTCCATTCCTAATCAGTGATGATTATTATTGATAATCAAAGCATGGGCTATCCCTTGGTTGTGATTGAGCCATATTTTTAAAACAACCAAATTCCTATTTCGTATTTTTGCATACTAAATTGTAAGTCGCTCTTGGTCAATTACGACCAAAGGGCTACCAAAAACAAAAGTAGATTTAAACGTATGAAAAAGGTGGTTGTCGGACTTTCCGGTGGTGTGGATTCCAGTGTTACGGCATATCTCTTAAAGGAACAGGGATATGAGGTTATAGGCCTATTTATGAAGAACTGGCATGACGATTCCGTTACTATTTCCAAGGAGTGTCCATGGTTGGAGGATAGTAATGATGCACTTATTGTTGCCGAAAAATTGGGAATTCCGTTTCAGACTGTAGACTTGAGTGCCCAGTATAAAGAACGTATCGTGGACTATATGTTTAGGGAATATGAAAAAGGCAGGACACCCAATCCCGATGTGCTTTGTAATCGCGAAATCAAGTTTGATGTGTTTATGAAAATAGCCATGCAGCTAGGTGCAGATTACGTGGCCACAGGGCATTACTGTAGAAAAGGTATTATCAAAAATGAAGATGGGACGGAAACCTATCAATTATTGGCCGGTGCAGATGGAAATAAGGACCAATCCTATTTTTTATGTCAGCTTTCCCAGGAACAGCTTTCCAAAACCTTATTCCCTATTGGGGAATTATTAAAGCCTGAAGTACGTAGGATAGCAGCAGCAAATGATCTGATCACTGCTGACAAAAAGGACTCCCAAGGTCTTTGTTTTATTGGAAAAGTTCGTTTGCCCGAATTTTTGCAACAAAAGTTAAGACCAAAAAAAGGCTTTATCGTGGAGGTTCCTGCCGTATTGGAGCAGTATGTCCATAATGTTCCGGAGTTTAATTCCAAGATGGAGGAATTGGCGTTTTTCGCAGAAAAGCCGCACTATAACCTAACAGACGGGAAGGTAGTGGGAGAACACCAAGGCGCCCATTATTTTACCAAGGGACAGCGCAAAGGTTTAGATGTAGGTGGTACTAAAGAACCTTTATTCGTTATTGAGACCGATGTTGATCAAAATGTAATTTATACTGGTCAAGGCAAAAGTCATCCTGGACTTTACCGAAGGACCTTATTTGTAAATAATGAGGAATTACATTGGGTACGTACAGATTTGGCCCTGGAGGTAGATCAGAACATGGAAGTCATGGCTAGGATAAGATATAGGCAACCATTGCAGAAGGCAACATTATATAGAGTAGATGGGGGTTTGTATGTGGATTTTGAAGAAAAGCAATCGGCTATTACGGAAGGGCAGTTTGTTGCTTGGTATATAGGGGAAGAATTGGTTGGGTCCGGTGTAATTTCTTAATATGTCAAGGGCTACCCTCATTCTATGCTTAATATTCTCCATTTGGGGAAAGGCACAGGACCATGCTTGGGTATATTTTAAAGATAAGGATAGGGTAGTGGAGTCCCTTGCAGACCCAACAAGTATTTTAACTGAAAGGGCACTACAAAAAAAGAGTAGATTTAATATACCCATAGATGAGAGGGACGTTCCCATCAATGAGGCTTATATTGCCCAGTTAAAACTTCAAACCGGGATTGCGGTCAAGGCTAAGTCCAAATGGTTCAATTGTGCCCATGTGGTTGGCAATATTACAAATATTACCGCATTAATAGATCTCCCGTTCGTAGACCACATTTTCTTTGCCGATAGGAGTATTAGTGCCAAATTAACCTTGGCATCAAGAAATATATGGGACAACCATACAAATAAGTTTCAGGAACAAAGGACCGATTTTGTCTATGGCCATAGTGATACGCAAGTAAAACAGTTGAGGGTAGATGTATTGCACAAAAATAACTTTACCGGAGAAGGTATATTAATTGCTGTTTTGGACAGTGGGTTTCCCAATGTAGATCAAATGAATGCATTTGTCCGTTTACGATCCAACAATGATTTATGGGGAGGGTATGATTTTGTGGTACGATCAACAGACATCTATAGGGCCAATGTAAATGATCACGGTACTCGGGTGTTATCGGATATGGCAGGTTTTATAGACAGACAATTTGTGGGAACAGCTCCGGACGCCAGCTATATTCTCTTTAGAACGGAGGATGCTGCCAGTGAAACCCCGGTGGAAGAAAGTTATTGGGTGGAGGCAGCTGAGAGGGCAGATAGTCTTGGGGTAGATATTATCAATAGCTCTTTGGGTTACAGCACTTATGATGATCCCAGATATAATTATTCACCTGCAGATATGGACGGTAATACCGCTTTTATTTCCAAAGGGGCCAATATAGCTACGGAAAAAGGAATTTTAGTTGTGAATTCGGCAGGGAATTCCGGGGATAGTAATTGGGGAATAATTACGGCCCCTGCGGATGCCAACGTTTTTGGTGTTGGTGCAGTTGATGGAAATGGCAATTATGCGAATTTTAGTTCAAGGGGACCAAGCTCGGACGGCAGGATAAAACCGGATGGGATGGCTATGGGGGAAAGGGCAACAGTTATTGGTCCGGATGATCGACTCGTACCAAACAATGGGACTTCTTTTGCTTCACCTATAATGGCAGGTGCCATAGCTTCTTTTTGGCAGGCGTTCCCACAAAAAACCAACCTTGAGATTATGGCAATGGTACGGGAATCATCTTCCCATTATCAAAACCCAAACTCCCAAATGGGCTATGGTATACCTAATTTTTCCTTACCATTGGTGATGTTGGGGATAAATGAATCCGATTTGGATGAGACTTTGTGGTACCTATTTCCGAATCCCTCCAAATCCGAGTTTCAGGTAGAACTTCCTCCGACCTATGGCAGTGCCTCAATATCACTTTTTGACACCTACGGAAAACTAATTTTGCAAAAACAAATTACTCCAAACAATCAGGAAATCCCTGTGGAAAATTTAAGTAGGGCTTTGTATATTGTGGAGGTGAGGGTTGATGGTGTTCGTAAGGAATTTAAATTTATTAAAAACTAATGGGAAATAGAATAACCGATCTTTTTGGAATAGAATACCCATTAATTCAAGCTGGAATGGTTTGGGCCAGCGGATGGCGTTTGGCTTCAGCGGTTTCCAATGCGGGAGGACTAGGTGTATTGGGAGCAGGATCCATGTACCCTGAGGTACTGCGTAAACATATAGGGAAATGTAAATTGGCTACCAATAAGCCTTTTGCCGTAAATGTGCCCATGCTTTATCCGGATATTGATAGGCTAATGGATATTATTGTAGACCTAGGTGTAAAGATTGTATTTACATCGGCTGGCAATCCAAAAACTTGGACCTCCTTTTTAAAAAATAAGGGGATTACAGTAGTACATGTGGTGAGTAGTGTAAAATTTGCCCAAAAGGCTGAGGAAGCAGGAGTAGACGCTATTGTAGCGGAAGGTTTTGAGGCCGGTGGACATAATGGAAGGGATGAGACCACTACATTGACATTAATTCCTGCCGTGAAAGAAAAGATAAGTATTCCTCTAATAGCTGCTGGGGGAATAGCTACAGGTAGGGCAATGTTGGCCGTTATGGTTTTGGGTGCCGATGGGGTCCAGGTAGGTAGTAGATTTGTAGCCAGTGATGAAGCATCTTCCCATCCCTTGTTTAAGCAAAAAGTGGTAGAGGCTGGTGAAGGGGCAACCCTTTTGACCTTAAAGGAATTGGCTCCGGTACGATTGATAAAAAATAAATTTTTTCACGACATACAGCAGGCCTATGCCGATTGTGCTTCCGTAGAGGAACTAAAAGTGCTGTTGGGCCGTGCGCGTGCCAAAAGAGGTATGTTCGAGGGTGATTTGGAAGAAGGAGAATTGGAAATAGGCCAAGTTGCCGCTATTATCCATGATATTAAACCCGCTGCGCAAATCGTGTCCGATCTAATAAAGGAATTTACACTTGCGAAGGCCGAGGTGAAGCGTTTGTAAAATTGTTATTATTTAAGGTATTTTGCCAAACCTAGGTTGCATAACGCAATTGGGGAAACCACTTTTCCAAACCCAATAGCATTGAAGTGTAACTTCACTTGCAAATTATCTTTTCAAAGTTATAGTATAGATGATGTTATCTTTATATCTGCATGTTTCCAAGCGGTATCAAATTCTTGCCTGATTATTTTAGCTTCTTCCAATTTACTTTGCCCAATTAGGCTTTCGTGTAGACCCATTAAAGACCAACCATTCTGGCGTAGAACTGCTAGATCTTCCTTATACAATTTTTCAGCTTCCGAAAATCTTTCAGCTTTTAACAAGATGGCACCCAATGTCTGCCTCACGGGTATATGCCAGGCAGTTGGCTCGCTGTAAATTAAATGATCCTCAAGGTAAATGGCTTTTGATAGGTGCTCCAGGGCCTTGGGTATATCGCCTTCTGCGGCGGCAATCTCACCCGAAATAACGGCATGGGCAATCTGAGCAATAATTGAGGATGGATTGGTATAATTGGCAACTACCGTTTCCAACTGCGGGTCGTTCTTCATAACGGTAAGAGCTTCTTGTTCTTCCATGGCCTCCTTAATGTTATTTTTTCTAATAAAGGCAATGCCCCTTGCATAGTGCCAAATAAGTTTTAGGTGTTTATATTCATCGCCCGGATAGGGTATTGTTAAGATTTCATTCCATTTTCCAAACCGGGTATAGGCCAAAAGAGGCGTGGATGCAAAATCTTGTAGAAATGGCATAGTTATCATTTCGCCAATAGGGACTTTTTCAGCGGTTTTTTTGGCGGCGTCAATAGCAATATCACTATTACCCAAAAGGGTAGAGGCAGACCATAGAAAATGTAAATTATGAGGATAATAACCCAGTGGGTACATACCCTGTGAATAACACTGGGAAATATAATCTTCATCTGCCAAAATAGCGGCCTGATTTACCTTTACGGCATCCTCGTACCTACCTACCCTTATATAGATATGGGAGGGCATATGTACAATATGTCCTGCTGCGGGCATTAGGGACCCTAGCTTATCCGCACTGGGAATGGCGAGGTCCGGTTTGGGAAGTTCTACCATATGGATATAATAATGATGAGCACCAGGATGATCGGGATTCAGGGCCATGGCACGCTCTAAGGCGGTTTTCCCCTTGAGTGTATTGGGAGCTGGGTTGCCATTATTGTCCCAATAATTCCAGGGCATTGTGTTCATTACTGAAGCCGCATATAAGGTTTGTACATCTGCATCGTCGGGAAATTTTTCCGCTACTTTTTCCATGGCATTCATGTAAGCCATATTTAATTCAGGAATATCCTTTGTTAATTCACCACTATATCTATGGGTCAAAGCATCTATTAAAGCCATTTCTTTTGGAGTACCATTTTGGGCCAAGTTTTTAGCTTTTTTAAGTGCTTCATAGGATTTTGTCCTACGCTCATCATCGGGCATGGGGTCATTTATATTGGGACCTAAGGTATATGCCTGACCCCAATAGGTCATTGCAGCCTTAGGGTCAAGTCGGGATGCCTCCTTAAACGAACGGTGGGCTTCGGCATGATTAAAGGCAAAGGTGAGTTTTATGCCCTGATTAAAAAAAGCTTGGGCCTTCTGGTTTTCGGTGCTTATGCCGAAATGTAAATTACCTAGATTCTCGAACAGAGGTGCAATTTGTTGTGTAGTGTCCACATCCTTCAAGAGGTATTTGGCAACGGTACATTTCATGGAGTAAAAACTAGCTTCCTGTGTTACTTCCAATACTTCCGGTGTAGGTTCGGGTGTCCAATAATAAACAAGTGGTAATAGCACTAAGGCTATTATCAAGAGACTTAATTTTGTTTTCATGATCTTCAAATTTTGTATTGATGTGTTAATTGCTTTTACTTTGGGGGTTATTAAGCTGCCATATAAAGCCAACCTATGTTTAAAAATAGATTGCCTGGGTTCATAATAGTGTTAATCCAATTTGCAAGGGGAGAATTAATAATGCCCAACTGAAGGGGGGAAGAAAAAACCTATATTTTCTTTATCTAAAAGTAGTGAATTCTAGGGAGTTATGCCAGAATCGATTTATTTTATTAGGGTATTTCTGGACAAAGGAGCCCATACCACCTACTTATATTCGTGAAGCCTCTACTTTAAAAGCAGCGGGCAAATTGAAAAAGCAATAGTCGAATGAATGCCACCTTTTTGGCAGTATTTCCAGTTTAGTGGCCTACCATTGGCTAGGTTCCTTAAAGAGGACCTTATCTTGTCCTAGGGGTTAACACCACTTATTGTCAATTTTCTCAATTAATTAGAGGACAATTTAAGGAGTAGTCTTTTGCGCACCAATAACTTTTAGGACAATACTTTGTGCTTTAACCAACTCTTCAGCATTGACGAATATTTCTTGATCGCCCTGCATGGGAGAACCAAAACCTGCCAATCTTCCTGATTCCGATTCGTCTTTTATCACCGGTTCTATACCTATTTCCCTTAATTGATTTATTATCGCTTGGGACAAAATAAAATTACCGGCAAATATCTTGGTGTAATTGGAATCCATTTTCTTCTGTGTTAATGAGTTTTGGGCAATTTACATAATTTATTTTTGGCTCATATTCTAAAAGTATTTATAAAGGCCTTAGTATCTTTGTTGCCCATGAAAGGAATAATTTTAGGTATTCTCATTTCTTTTTCAACTTTATCAATTTGCGCACAACTGCAGGAAGATAAGGTGAAGCATTTTGCAGCTGGTGCACTCAGCGGTGCCATTGGTGCGGATATAGCAGATCGTATCTCCGATGGAAATCGATATTGGAGAATAGCGGGTGCCTTCGCATCCAGTTTATTGGCAGGTTTGGCCAAAGAGGCTTATGATGAGCAAAGGTATAACGGCTGGGATAATAGGGACCTAACGGCCACAGTATTGGGCGGGGTCTCTGTTGGGGTTACCATTGATATTTTTTCGGAAAAGAAAAAAAGAAGGAACAAAGAGATGTTGATTAGCCTATCCAAAGGGACGGCTGTGAGTATTGAACAGTGAACATTAATAATCACGGTATCTTGTCCAATACGGCCAATATAAAGCATTAAATTAGTCCCCGAGCTTTTATTTCCAAGTATTTGTTGATGCTATTTATGGTAAGATTCTCGGGTTTGGTCAGTATAGTCTGCATGCCATACTTTCTTAATTCGTTGACGATAAGTTTCTTCTCATAAACAAATTTCTCTGCGATTGTTTTTTCAAAAATTTGCTGGATGGTCTCCGCTTTTTCATCCACAAACTTGGTCAATTCGGTGTTTTCAAAGAAAATGACCACTAATAAATGTTGCCTGGCAATAGCCTGCAGATAGGGGAGTTGCCGTTGCAGGGCGTCCAAGGTCTCAAAATTACTATATAGTAATATTAGACTTCTATGGTTAATATTGCGCTTAATATCGGCATACAATCGGCTGTAATCACTTTCTTCAAAATTGGTTTCCAAATTGTAAAGTGTTTCCAATATTAGGTTCATTTGGGAGCTACGCCTTTCGGCTACCACCCGGTTTTCAATCTTCTTGCCAAAAGCGAACATTCCGGCCTTATCCTGCTTTTTAAGGGCAATGTGAGATATGACCAAAGTAGCGTTAATGGCATAATCCAGTAAGCTAAGTCCGTCAAAAGGCATTTTCATCACCCTACCTTTATCGATTACGGAATATATAGGCTGTGATTTTTCATCCTGATACTGATTTACCATTAACTGGCTCTTTTTGGCAGTAGCTTTCCAGTTAATATTCCTAATATCGTCCCCTTGAACATAATCCTTTATTTGCTCAAACTCCATGGTATGGCCAATACGGCGAATTTTCTTTAGACCATATTCGAACAATCTATTGGTAAAGGCCATTAAATCGTATTTCTGCAATTGTAAAAAGGAAGGGTACACTGGGACTTCCAAGGCGTTTCCAAAAGTGTATTTTTTAGCGATCAGACCAATTGGGGAATGGGCAAGGACGTTTAAATTTCCAAAGGAATACACACCGCGTTCCGTAGGCCTAAGGTAATATTGGAATACCTTTTCCTTGCCTTTGCCTAGAGCGGTTTCAATACCAAAATCGCGCTTTTGAAATTGATGGGGAATTTCATCCAAAATCTTCAAACCTACCGGGAACAAATATGAATTGCTTATTTTTATTTCAATTTCGTTCCCGTCCCCATTCGAAAGTTTTTCGGGAACTATGCGTTCAGCACCTATTCCGCCCTTGGAGCCAAGAACCAAAATAATATCAACCAAAAAAATCAAGGAAAAAATATAGAACATCAATTCTATTGCCCCCAAAATATCAGGGACCATATAGGATATTATAAAGCCGAGTACCAAGCTAGATAAAACGATAAAAAATCGCTTTTGTAGATAAATACTTTTTATGATTTTTCTCATGATTTGTTTATGCTATACATTTCCCCATTGGATAAATCACCAACTATTGCGTTTGCACAGGATCAAATTGATAATGAACCTATTATCTTGGAATTTCAATGGTCTCCAAAATTTGTTTTATGACTTTATCAGGGGTAAAGCCTTCCATTTCCCTTTCCGGAGTCAATAAAACCCGGTGCACTAAAATGGGAACCGCTACTTTTTTAATATCATCCGGGGTTACGAAATCGCGACCGTTGATTGCGGCCAACGCTTTGGAGGCATCCATTATGGCTAGGGAGGCCCTAGGGGAGGCTCCAAGATATAGATTTGCATTGCTGCGGGTGTTGTTGACAATGCCAGCAATGTACTTCATCAAATTGTCCTCTATTATAATTTCCTTAATGGTATCCTGATAGTTTGCTATTTGCTTCGCCGTAAGTATTGAAGTTATTAGGCCTTCAATGTTTTTGTTTTTCTGACGATGTTTACTTTCCAATATCTGTATCTCTTCCTCCAAGGACGGATAATTCACTTTAATTTTAAATAGGAATCGATCCAATTGAGCTTCTGGAAGTCGGTATGTGCCTTCTTGTTCAATGGGGTTTTGGGTAGCGAATACCAAAAAGGGAGGTTCCATTTCATAGGTGAGACCATCCATAGTAATTTGTCCTTCTGCCATGGCCTCGAAAAGGGCCGCCTGCGTCTTTGCCGGAGCGCGGTTTATTTCATCGATCAAAATAATATTGGAAAATATGGGGCCTTTTTTAAATTCAAATTCAGAAATTTTTACATTAAAAATGGAGGTGCCCAAAATGTCGCTCGGCATTAGGTCCGGGGTAAATTGGATTCTACTAAAACCAACATCCATAGTTTTTGCCAATAGTTTTGCGGTAACAGTTTTGCCTACTCCAGGTACTCCTTCGATTAGGGAATGTCCGTTGGCAAGGATAGATATAATGAGCAATTCGATCATGTCTTGTTGACCAATAATCACTCTCCCCAATTCCGATTTTATCCTTGTTACCGAGGTCTGCAACTGGCCAAGGTCTATTCTGCTCTTAAATTCCAACGGGTTGTTATCTTCCCCTTTCTGAATTTCTTCCATGTCTTATTTTTTAAATTGATTCAATTTTTTGTTCAGTTGAATTACGTCCTGTTCACTGTGATGTGGTTTATTCCTGAGAAGTATTATGAAATCTAAAATGTCTTGGATTTCCGAAAGTGGCTTGCTCATTTTAGCGGCTAAATCTCTAGCAGTTTTATCGTCTATGGTTTCGGTGTTGAGGTAATAATGACTTCTGATATGCTCCAGGAAAAAGTTGATTTTTTTATAAATTAAATCGGTATAATCCCTGTGTTCGTAATAAAGGCCCCCAACGGTTTTGGCAAATTCAATGGATGAATTCTCCAAAGGTTTGATCACTGGAATAATTCGTTGTTCCCGTTTGGCCTTGAATATTATGAAAATAAATAAACCGATCATACTTAGATAATAGGCCCATTTTAGGGATTCTTGATTAAGTACAAAGCGCATGGGAGAGTTTATAACAATACGTCCGGATTTTTTATAATTGTCCCAATATACATCCTTATCTTTTAAATAGGAAAAGGCATTGGCAACATATCCGGCGTTCTCCTTTAACATATAATAGTTGGTAAACGCCTGCGGTGTAGTATTCAGGTAAAAATTCCCCTTACCAAATTTTATTCTCACAAAATTGGGGCTTTCGGTCTTTTCTTGGGTGGACGAATTTATAAGCCCTTCTTTAGGGTCGAATTCAAGGTAACCTAAAATAGTACTGTTTATGGTGTCTACAGAGGAGAAATGCGTATTGTAAACACCCCTTGAAAAGGAATTATTGGTAAGACGAATTTGTACGGTATCTTCTTTTATCGAATGTTGGGTTTCCAACTCTATATTTAGGGTGTCGGCCAAGAAGGTGCCAAAGCTGGTAGCTGCAATAAAAGTGTCGTTGCCATCATGTACGTACTGCAGTAATTGATGGGTTTCCTGTTTGTCAAAATCCAGAAAATCATTTATCAACAAATAATTGGAAGTTTTGGAGGAATCCCGACCTACCAAGATATTGTAAAGACTTTCGTTGGACGAATATATTTCTTGTCCTGGGAATAGATTTGTAAGTTCTTTGTACAAAACATAACAACCAAAAGGTATCTTGTCCGATGAAGTATATGATGGTCTCCAGTTCAGGGGTTTGGGGCGTACAATTTCGGTTACCACAATACCTATAAGTACAGCAAGAAAGATGGCCAATATAATTTTAGAACGCTTATCCATTGGTCCCCATATTATTTAAATTGGTAAATTTGACCTGGAAGGCCCTGTACCTATCCTCGTCTATCTCCTGTTCCCCGTACCAAATATGGTCGTACAAATAGGATACATCTTTAAAGAGCAGCTTTGTTTTCTGCCCTTTTATTTCTTTTTCATAATCCTGATTTGTTTTTTCATAATGCCATTCAATAATCTGTTGCTGTGAAAGTGTTTTTAGAACTTTTAAGTATTGATAGCGAATGCCCAATCGGTAATTTTTTTGTTCAATGGCATCGCTTATCAGAACATCCAAATCGAAACTTTCTATATGTTTCTCGGCTAGGTTAATATTTATAAATGAAGTAGCCTTTTTTCTAAATATGGCAGAGGCAGTTTCTCCGGTCAAGAATCTCACAAGCAGGTATATGGCCAATATGCCCATAAGGAAGTATATAAGGTATTCCAATATTTGGGTGATCCCCGGGGGAAGGTTTATGCCAAAAACATCCCTTAATCCGTTCATAAGCCAATTGAGAAAACGTGCCAATAAATTTTGGGATTCACCATCCTTAATGTCGTAGTTAAATTCCTTCCCCTGATATTTTTGTGAAAGATTTTGATCTAAAGACCGCAATAGAATGTTGCCATCCTTATCCAACTTTAACGCCATAGAATCTTTTACCTCTTGGGCGGACCCTGAGCATATGAATAAAAAACAGTAAAGGGTATATTGTAATTTTATCACTGTTCCTCAAGTCCTATTTGGTCTATTTTGCTTCTCGAATTTAAATTATACGTTTTTTCGTGCAAGGAAAAATACAGCAGACCATTTACAAATTGGGATAAACATTGGGAATAAACAGCTATAATCAAGAGAAGGCAGGTACCCAGGGTGTAAATTATGGTCGGCACAATTGAGGCACCTAGGTCAACATCATTTTGAACCACGTGGAAAGTGTAGATTCCAATGAGAATGCCTGGTATCATAATAACTACCATAAACAAAAGACCAATTAGGAATCCCAAGATAAAATTAACCCCTACCGATCTCCAAAAGTTTTTGGTCACCAAATTCCAACCTTCCCCAAGAGAATCGGTAACGCCTCTTTTCTCTTTCAACATAACAAAAAAAGACACACCTACCCAGGCCATTACAAAGTATTGCATTACATATTGTGCAAGCATTCCGGCCAATGGGATGAAGGTCAAAACAACCGCAGCGATCATAAGGCCCAAGAAGAGCACTATTAATATTAAAATAAAAACTACAATATCTCCTAAATTGTTTTTCACCTCTGCCCAAACGTCGGTTTTAATGAAATTTTGTCCTTTATTTTCTTCATATTTTATCATATAGGAAGTGCTTAGGCTATAATTCAACACGGCCACCATTAAGAAAATTAGAAAGAACAATATTCCACCAAAAATAAAATACATGATATAGGCTTCGCTGCTGGATCCTACCGTTTCCAAGACTGAATTTTGGCTGTTGGTAATAAGGCCTATTACCCCAGATACCAGCAAGTAACTTACAATCAATAGCCCTATAAGAAAAATACCATTGTAGCTTAAAAAAACATTGGTAAATTTTTTAAGGTTCTGTTTAAAAAAGTCGAAGTAGGTATTGATGATATCACCAAAGTCCCTATCTACCCTTAGTTCAATATATTTTTCTTGGTCTTTTATTTGCATAGGATTGGTTTAACAATATGGGATAAACGATATAATAAAACAATATGAGTAATAATGAACTGCCTATAATTAAAAACGCCAACCATGCAGGCATATTGGAGTACCGCGTAATAAATCCTTCAATAAAACCGGCAATAATAAAAAAAGGTATAGTGCTGACCACTACTTTCAATCCATCCTTGGCACCTTTCATAAAGGAGACGCGTCTGGAATAGGTTTTAGGAAATAGGATACTATTTCCCATAATCAATCCTGCACACCCTGCTATGATGATCACCGATATTTCTATGGTCCCATGAAGCCATATTTGCTTGTTGGCCTGATAAAAGACTTCCTGGGTGTAAAAAAAAGTAATGAACGCTCCCAACATTACCCCATTACTAAAAAGAATATAAGCAGTGCCAATACTAGTGATTACACCAAAGGAAAATGCCATAAAGGCTACTTTAATATTGTTGATGGTAATCCCCAAAAAACTGCCAATTTCGCTTCCTCCTTTGTAAATTGCCGTTGGGTCGCCATTCGCAATGTTATTGAGGGTTTCATTAACATAGGCATCCCCTAAAATTAATCTCACGAAAGTAACATCGTTAATAGCAGAAATACTGCCTATGGCTGTGGCCATCATAAAGATTAGGAATGCAATTCCCAGCGTTTTATGATATTGTTTAAAAAAAAGTGGGAATTCGGTTTTCCAAAAATCAATTATTCTATTCCGACTCTCTTTTTTATTTTTATATATTTTTTGATGGGCTTGGGAAGCTAGGGAATTTAAATACAATAAAGTCTTGCTTTCCGCGTAATAGGTTTGTGCGTAGGCCAGATCGTTGGTGAGTTGAATATAGCCATTTGCTAGTTCGTCCGGGTTAATGTTGGCCTTATAGTTGATAGCCTTTTCAAATGCTATCCATTTTTCTTTATTTTGCTTCACAAAAGCTGCCTCACGCATACAGGGATAATCATTTAAAAAATAAAAATAGTACTAATATGTCCAAACTTCAAATCAATACATCGCAAAATGTGAACCTGGATTATAAAATTGTGGGTATTGGTGAAAGAATCTTGGCTTTTTTGATTGATGGATTTTTGTTATATCTCTATGCTGCCCTTGTCCAATTAATAGGAAGGGCCATAGGATATGTTTTTGATGACAGTTGGACACAAATAGGATTGGTGGGCCTTATTTTTCTACCTGCCATGTTTTATAGCCTGATCATGCACAGCTTGTTCAACGGGCAAACTGTAGGAAAGATGATTATGAAAATTAGGGTAGTAAGATTGGACGGATCACCTGTACACTGGTCGAATTTATTGGTAAGGTGGATGCTACGTTTTGTAGATATTTGGCTTTTTGTTGGATCCGTCGGATTATTGACCATTTTGTTCACGGATAAGAAACAGCGTCTAGGGGATGCCGCTGCGGGCACAGTAGTAATAAGTACGAAAAATAAAGTTAAAATCTCACATACCATTTTGGAAGAGGTAGAGGAAACCTATGTTCCCAAGTTTGTTAATGTTACTTTATTGACAGATAAAGATGTACGCTTAATAAAGGAAACTTATTATATTGCCAGGAAAAGTCATGACTTTAAAACTTTGAAAGCCTTGCGAGACAAAGTTGAAAGTCTATTAAGTTCAAACTCAGATTTATACGACGTTCAATATATTGATACCGTATTAAAAGATTATAATTTTTACACTCAAAAATCATAACCCATGTTCTATTTTGTAATTGATATTTTAGGGATAGTTGCTTTTGCTATTTCGGGGGTTATGGTAGCAATGGATAAGAAATTGGATTTATTTGGGGTGTTTATCATTGCCTTTGTAACAGCTATTGGAGGTGGTACATTAAGAGATCTGCTTATTGGAAATACACCGGTTTTGTGGATGCAGGAATCTATCTATGTTTATGTAATTGCAGGAACCGTTATTTTTTCCATTGTTTTTAGGAGTCAATTGAAATATGTACGAAAATCTCTTTTTCTTTTCGATACTATTGGAATAGGTTTGTATACCATGGTTGGTATATCACATGGACTCAACGCAGGCCTACTTCCGGTCATGTGTATTGCCCTTGGGACCATTACAGCTTGCTTCGGAGGTGTAATACGCGATATATTATGTAATGAAATACCAGTAATATTTAGAAAGGAAATTTATGCTACGGCCTGTATAATGGGCGGCCTTAGCTTTTTCCTTATACGCAAATTGCCATATGACGATGCTTATGCCTATGTAGCTACCATATTGATAGTGATAGGGATTAGATTGCTAGCTGTTAGATTTAAGATATCCCTTCCCAATATATATCGCCCTGTTAGATGATGGTATCTATATTATAGGGCTTGGACTAAATTGGTTAAATATTCAGGTACTTGGAGTGGAAAACTTTCGGATTGATCGCTATTAAATCTTTATAGATTATTAAAACGCTTCCGCTTTTAGTATATATATGTTTTGGGAAGGCCAGTCCCCGTTGTCCACCGGTTGGCTGTTAATTTCGTCAACAACATCCATTCCTTCAATAACTTTCCCAAATGCGGTATACCCGCCATCCAGGTGATAAGATCCAGGCTTGGTAACCACAATAAAAAATTCGTAGGGCGATGCCAACTTATGGGGATTGTTTATTTCACTGCTGGGCATGGATACGATTCCCCTATGGTGTTTGTGGCCTTTTCTTGTATCAGGGGGCAATAAATAGCGCCCTATTTTAGACCTTTTTTCCGCGGTTTCTACATTGTCGGCATTTCCTCCTTGGATAATAAAATTTTTCACTACTCTGTGAAAATAGGTGTTGTTAAAATACCCCATTTTGCTAAGGTAGATAAAGTTGGCCTTGTGATAGGGGACGTTGTCGAACAATTGAATGGTTATGTTTCCCATACTAGTGGTAAGTTTTACCTTATCCTCTTTTAAGGTTTTGTTGTAGTTAAAGAAAAATTCAATGGCATTATCCTCATTGAGTTCAAAGGCCTGCTTTTCCTCCTCTTCTTCAGCCAAAGCTGGCTCCTTGGCAATAACGCTATCTTTTTTTACATTGTTTTGGGGTAGGACTTTTTCCTTTGGGGACTGCTGATCTTTGCAGCTCCCTAAAAGAAACAAAAACAATATTCCAAAAAGTGAAATCTCTTTAATTGCCATGTACTTTGTATTATTTTATATTAGTGTGTTAAATGATAACTATCCCTCTTATGGACGGTTGTTTTTAATTAATTTGCTGAAAAATACAAAAAATAGGATTTGTGAATTTTGACGAATTTTCCAATAGAATATCAAAAATAGAAAATCTAGAACTTCCAGGGAACGCTTCGCATTATAAAATGGCCCCTTTGTTCAGGTTAAAGGAATTGGAGGAGGGTAAAATTATAAAGAAAAATCCCAAACGTGCAGCAGTTATGGCCCTTTTTTACCCAAATGTAGCCAACGAGACCAATCTTCTCCTTATATTAAGAAATACCTATAAGGGCATTCACAGTAACCAAATTGGGCTGCCGGGTGGCAAGGCGGAAAAGAAGGACCTTAATCTATTGGAAACTGCACTGCGGGAAACCCAGGAAGAAGTGGGGGCCGTTCGGGAGCGAATAACGGTAATCCGTTCCATGAGTGAAATCTATATCCCTCCTAGCAATTTTGAAGTCACTCCATATTTGGGGTTGTATAAAAAGGAGGAACCATTTTTAATGCAAGCCGATGAGGTTGCGGCCATAGTAGAGGTTCCTTTACAGGATTTTATGGACGATAAGAAAATATTCCAACAAATTTTGAATACATCATACGCCAATAATGTGGAGGTACCTGCCTTTAAACTAAATGGTTATACAGTCTGGGGAGCAACGGCAATGATGCTGAACGAAATTAAGGAAATGTTTAGACAGGTGTTATAAGGCACTTATTTTGTAATTTTGAATGTTAACCAAAAAAATATGGGCTTGTTTAAGAAAAATCCGTTTGGACATAATTTGTTGTTAAAAAAGTGGCTTATACGTCTATTGGCCGTTATTACCCATAAAAGATATAGGGGATTTAATACTATTGAAATCGAGGGGTCCGATATTATTCGAAAACTGCCACCACAAAATGTACTTTTCGTAAGTAACCATCAGACTTATTTTGCCGATGTTGTGGCAATGTTCCATGTTTTTAATGCTAGTTTAAGTGGTCGTGAAGATTCCATAAAAAATCTAGGATACATATGGCAGCCCAAGTTAAATATGTATTATGTGGCCGCAGCGGAAACCATGAAAAAAAGTCTGTTGACCAAGATTTTGGCCTATGCCGGTTCTATAAGCGTGGAGCGCACCTGGCGATCTGAAGGCAAGGATGTTAACCGCAAGGTTAAATTTAGCGATATATCCAATATTGGTACGGCCCTTAATGACGGTTGGGTAATTACCTTTCCTCAAGGTACTACAACACCCTGGAAGCCTTTGAGAAAAGGAACATCGCATATTATTAAAAAATACAAACCTATTGTGGTTCCTGTGGTTATAGATGGTTTTCGCCGATCATTTGATAAAAAGGGTTTACGCATTAAGAAGAAGGGAATTCTACAATCTATGGTGATTAAGGAGCCTTTGGAGATCGACTACGAAAATGAATCTTTTGACTCCATAATAGAAAAATTGGAATATGCCATTGAGCAACACCCTTCTTTCCTGAAAGTTATTCCCAAAAGTGAATTGATGGCTTACGAAGAGGAAAACAAAAAAAGAAAATTCAGGGTTTAAATATCCATGTCCCTAAGATCCTTATAGTTCTTTTTAAGTTTCTTTAGGAGTATTCCATATAGTAAAAAATAGATGCATCCCATTACCAGGGTAACAGCAACCCCTAGAACAACTACCGTGGCAATCAAAGTGGTCTTTAATTTTTCGGGAGAAATATTTTCCGGTCTGTAGCTATAGCCCATGGCGGCCATTGGGTCCTCGTTCAAATATATTCCAACGGCCATTACCATAAAGGACGCGAATATTAAGGATAAACAAAAAATGACATAGTATTTAACGGTCTTTCTAGTCTTTAAGATGTTGGACAATAGTTGTTTGGCATTGTCCAATGACGATATTTCCTTGTATCTTTTATAGAATTGAAAGATAAAAAACAGCACCACGGAATATTGAATTACGTTGGAAACCAATAAGAAATTTCCGAGGCCCAAATCTTTCCATACTGCCAAACTTTTGGACATGGAAGGTAGAAAGTACAATAAATGGGGCAAGGCAAATTCAATAATACTTATGAAGAAAATCCATTTAACGATAGAAGAGGATTTCTTCCATATCATTTTATAAATTTCGTCAAAGGAGATATGTGGCAATTGTTTGTCCTTTTTTTGCCAATCCCTTTTTAATAATTCCAATTCATCCATCATATACCTAGGGATTTAATATGGTTTTTAGCTTATTCTTTATTCGGTTCATCTTTACTCTGGCATTTACTTCGGTAATACCTAAAGTTTGTGATATTTCTGCATAGTCCTTGTCTTCCAAATAAAGAAAGACCAAAGCTTTGTCTATGTCTCCCAATTGTTTTACCGCATTATACATTAATCTAAGTTGTTGTTCCTCGGTAGGGTCATATTCATCTGCTTTTATTTTAAAAATGACCGATTCATAATCCTGGGTCGGTACACTTTTTTTAGATTTTCTATAAAGTGTAATCGCCGTATTTAGTGCAACCCGGTACATCCAAGTACTAAATTTGGATTCGCCCCTAAACTTGGGGTAGGCTTTCCATAATTGAATTGTTATTTCCTGAAATAAATCATTATGGGAATCCCTGTCATTGGTATACAAAGTACAGACCTTGTGTACAATATTCTGATTGCACTCTAATTCTGTCACGAATTGATGTTCCAAATCTTTGGTCACTCGGTTTTAGTAGTTAGTTGATGATTAGTAGCCATAAATTAAGTTTTGTTACAAAGGAAATTCAGAAATATTAAGTTCAATACCTGTATTCCAATTTGTAGAATGACTTATGTCAAGAAACAGCTTGTTAAGACAATAGAGATATGGATATTTAATAAATAAAAAAAATCAAAGATGCATATTAATTGAAATTTGGGGGGCTTAAATATACTGAAAACTAATTTTCTTCTTCTTGATTAGTTGGCGAATGTTTATTTTTAACCATATTTACGAGTATGAATATTCCTAAGACTAGTTTTCCAAGAATTGTTATTATAGGCGGTGGTTTTGCAGGTATTTCCATGGCCAAAAAATTAAAAAATAAGGAAGTACAGGTAGTACTTTTGGATAAACATAATTACCATAATTTTCAACCACTACTATATCAAGTATCCACCGGAGGGCTGGAGCCAGATTCCATTGCGTATCCTATACGCAAGGTTTTAAAGGGCTTTACCAATTTTTTCTTTAGGCTGGCCAACGTGGAGGAAATAAAAACGGAGGAAAATACCATTGTGACCAATATTGGTACCTTGGAATATGATTATTTAGTGATTGCAACTGGTTCTGAAACAAATTACTATGGGAATAGGGAGATTGAAATAAACAGTATGGCCATGAAAACCATACCGGAATCCCTAAATCTTCGAAGTTTGATTTTGGAAAATTTTGAGCAGGCATTACTTACAGATCAATATCATGAAAGGGATGCCCTAATGAATTTCGTTATAGTAGGGGCAGGTCCTACAGGAGTTGAATTGGCGGGTGCCTTGGCAGAAATAAAAAAAGGAATCCTACCTAAGGACTATCCTGATTTGGATACCAGAAGGGTACAGATACACCTAATACAGTCCGGTGAACGAATCCTTAAGGAAATGAGTGAAAAAGCCTCGCAAAAAGCGGAGGACTTTTTGGAAAGTCTTGGGGTGCAAATATGGAAAAATACGAGGGTAACAGGTTATGATGGCAAAACAGTGACGACAGATACAGAGGCTGATTTTGAAACGGCAACCTTGGTTTGGGCGGCAGGAGTTAAAGGTGTTGAGATTAAAGGTTTAAATGCCAAAGATCTTTTGTTGGGCGGAAGTAGGCTGCCAGTGAATCAATATAATCAAATCATTGGTCATGACAATATTTTCGCTGTGGGAGATGTAGCCTGTATGCAAACCAAAGAAACCCCAAAAGGGCATCCAATGATGGCTCAGCCGGCCATGCAACAGGGAAGGAACTTGGGTGAGAATTTGGTGCGCTTAATTGAAAACAAACCCTTGGAGCCATTTGTCTACAAGGATAAGGGGAGTATGGCCACTATTGGCAGGAACAAGGCAGTGGTGGACATGAAAAATATTAGATTTCAAGGGGTTTTTGCTTGGTTTGTATGGATGTTCGTGCACCTTTTCTTTCTTATCGGGTTTAGAAACAGAATGATCGTCTTTGTGAATTGGGTGTACAACTATATTAGGTTCGACAGGGAAGCTCGATTGATTATTAGGCCCTTCAATAGGGATTACAGTGCTTTTAAGGATTAATGAGCACTATTAGTCAAAATCAATATTTAAGCTTGGCTAATCCGTCTTTCTCGGGTGGTACTTGTTCATAACTTCAGCCAAATGTGTACGGTCTACATGCATATATACCTCGGTAGTCGTTATGCTTTCGTGTCCCAACATTTGTTGAATGGCTCGCAGATCGGCCCCATTTTGTAATAAGTGGGTGGCAAAAGAGTGCCTAAAGGTATGTGGACTTATGCTTTTATGAAGTCCAATATCCACGGCAAGTTGTTTTATAATGGTAAATATCATGGCACGTGTTAATTGTCTTCCTCTGCGATTCAAAAATAGAATGTCTTCAAAACCTTTTTTGATCGCCATATGTATGCGTACCTCTTTCCTATAGATATTTATGTATTTCTTGTTTATTTCACTAATGGGAACAAAGCGTTGTTTATCTCCTTTTCCGGTTACCTTAATAAAGTCTTCCTCAAAATAAAGATCGGAAAGTCTTAGGCCAAGAAGTTCGGAAACCCTTAGTCCACACCCATAAAGTGTTTCCAAAATGGCACGGTTACGCTCCCCTTCAGGCTTGGAAAGGTCAATAGCCCCAATTAAATCATTGATCTCACCCTCGGAAAGTGTATCCGGGAGTTTGCGGCCAATCTTTGGGGATTCTATTAATTCCATGGGGTTGTCCTTGCGATAATCCTCGAAGACCAAGTAATTGAAAAAGCTTTTTAATCCGGATATTATCCTTGATTGGGACCTGGGATTTACCTGCTTGGCCAGCTCATAAATAAATTGTTGTATGGTCTCTTTTTTAATTTGTAAAGGGGTGTCTGCAAGTTGGTGCTTTTCTAGGAACAATATTAATTTCTCAACGTCCAAAACGTAGTTACTAATGGAATTTTTGGATAAACCTCGTTCCAAATTCAAGTAATGCTGAAAATCATGAAGGGCCTGCTTCCAATTCATGGGCTAAATATAAAGTACTTTTTTGGGTTGAAATAGGATTAATTCGTCTTAACTCCAATTTTTAGGGGATATTCTACATTTATTTTATAATGATTATGGCTTCTTATGTCAGGCAAATATGTTTGATGTAGAATCCTATATTTAAGCTAATTTAAGTGTCCAATTGGGGTGGCTGTGGAAATGATTGTTTTTCCCTTGTAAGGAAGCGACCAAAAGTATTATTTGGCCCTCTTTTTTTATGAATTACTATTTATTACTTTTAGCACATGAAAATCATAATTATCAACGGACCAAACCTTAACCTTTTGGGAAAACGCGAGCCAGAGGTTTACGGAAGAACAACTTTTGAAGAGTATTTTACTAACCTGCAATTCCAGTTTAAAGATGTGCAATTGGAATATTATCAGTCCAACATAGAAGGGGAAATCATTAATAAATTACACGATTGTGGCTTTGAAGGATATCAGGGCATTGTTTTAAATGCTGGTGCCTATACCCATACTTCCATTGGTATCGGCGATGCTATAAAAGGTATAACTACCCCTGTAGTAGAGGTGCATATTAGCAATACTTTTGGACGTGAGGAGTTTAGACACACCTCCTATATCTCCCCTGTTGCCAAAGGCGTTATTTTAGGTTTTGGGCTAAAAGGTTACGACCTGGCCATTCAAAGCTTTTTAAATAAGGGCTAAAGTAGTTGTTGGATTGAAGAAATCAATTGCCATCCAAAATTGAAAACAGTGATTTTTTAATTGCTGGGATTATTATAGACTAATCTGTAACCACCTCACTCGGCACTATTCTCTGCACACTGAGGACTGTTTACCAAAGACTGTTCACTTTTTATGCCATCTGTGGCTTTAGATACTTCTTATCTATATAAAAAGTCCCAAAAGGAACAAGGGAGGCAATAAAAAGGATAGCAAACATCTTTAAGTCCCACTTTCTTTCAATACATACCAGTATGGCCAGGACCACATAGGCCATGAACAGAAATCCATGTGCATACCCAATATAGATATTAGGTTCAGGTATTTGGGCCAAATATTTTAAGGGCATTCCAACGCCAAAAAGCAATAAATAGGAAATACCTTCGAGAATTGCGGTCAAACTGAAAATCTTCAACATAATTTTTTCGGTGGTGTTCGTGATCAGAGTATTATTTTAGACCCGTCAGGCTTTAAAACCTGACGGGTCTAAATTTGTTAAGGACCAATAAGCCTTTAATTATATATGTATTACTTCCCCGTAGGCATGTGCAACAGCCTCCATTACCGCTTCACTCATGGTAGGGTGGGGGTGTACCGCTTTCAAGATTTCATGTCCAGTGGTTTCCAATTTACGGGCCACAACAGCTTCGGCAATCATGTCCGTAACTCCGGCACCGATCATATGACATCCTAGCCATTCGCCGTATTTGGCGTCGAATATTACTTTTACGAATCCGTCCTTGTTACCAGAAGCACTGGCTTTTCCACTTGCCGAAAATGGGAATTTACCAACCTTTATTTCGTATCCTTTCTCAATGGCCTGCTTTTCGGTCAGTCCGACCGAGGCAATTTCCGGAGAGCAGTAAGTACACCCTGGGATGTTGCCATAATCCAATGGCTCTACATGCATATCCGCTATTTTTTCAACACATAGAATACCTTCTGCCGAGGCAACGTGGGCCAGAGCCTGTCCCGGGGTAACATCACCGATGGCAAAGTATCCGGGAATGTTGGTTTGGTAATAATCGTTTACTAAAATTTTATCCCTATCCGTAGCAATTCCAACATTTTCCAAGCCAATATTTTCGATATTGGTTTTAATACCCACGGCAGACAAAACAATATCGGCCTCAAGAACTTCTTCGCCTTTGCTAGTTTTAACAGTGGCTTTCACCCCAGCACCGGAAGTGTCTACCTTTGTTACCTCTGATGAGGTCATAATCTTGATACCTGTCTTTTTAAGACTGCGTTCCAATTGTTTTGAAATCTCTTCGTCCTCTACTGGTACAACATTTGGCAAAAACTCCACTACGGTTACATCCGTACCCATGGCATTATAGAAATAGGCAAATTCTATTCCAATGGCTCCACTACCTACTACTATCATTTTCTTTGGTTGTTTATCCAAAGACATGGCTTCGCGGTAACCTATAATTTTTTTGCCATCCTGTGGTAAGCTTGGTAGTTCCCGGCTACGGGCACCGGTAGCAATAATGATATTATTGGCCGAATACTCGGTTTCCTTACCATCATCAGATTTAACACTCACCTTTTTGCCCGGTTTTAAGGTTCCGTAACCATTAATGACTTCAATTTTATTCTTTTTCATCAAAAATTGAACGCCCTTGCTCATGCCTTCCGCTACATTCCTACTTCTTTTTACTACAGCGTTAAAGTCCTTGTCCACACCTTCCGCCTTAAGTCCGTAATCTGCTGCATGAAGCAAATATTCGAAAACCTGAGCGGATTTCAATAATGCTTTGGTAGGGATACATCCCCAATTTAAACAAACGCCACCAAGATTTTCTTTTTCTATAATGGCAGTCTTAAATCCCAATTGAGAGGCTCTGATTGCGGCTACATAACCTCCAGGACCACTACCTAATACAATAATATCGAAATTGCTCATTTGTATTTTTTTTGATAAATAAATTATGAAGTGGCAAAGTTACAAAACCATACTGAATTCACACGGATGCCATTTTAAATTAATTGGAATAAATAAGGCTGGCCCAAATGAATGAATTGGCCAGCCCAATACAATACGTAATTTTTTTTAACTTTTGGACAGGCCTATTTTTCCGGGACAAAGTTTAAGGCCGCCCCGTTGATACAATGCCTCTCGCCAGTGGTATTTTTAGGGCCATCGTTAAAAACATGACCAAGGTGACCACCGCAAGTTGCACAGTGTTCTTCTTTTCTGGCATAGCCTAAATCGTAATCCACATCAAAGGAAACATTTCCTTTTATCTCCCTGTCAAAACTAGGCCATCCCGTTCCGGAATCAAACTTGTGTTCGCTTTTAAAAAGTTCCGTCCCACAGGCGGCACATGTATAAATACCTTTTTGTTTGTTCTTCAGTAATTCGCTTGATCCAGGGTTTTCTGTACCTGCCTTGCGCAGCACATAAAACTGCATATCCGTTAATTGTTTACGCCACTCAGCTTCGGTTTTGGTAACTTTAAACTGCTCCTTTTTTTTGGAATCTATTTTGGATACTTCCTTTTCCTGTGAAGTTCCTTTGCATCCAATGAATACGATACAAAGTGCAAATATTATTTTTTTCATTTGACTTTTGTTTTTTTTAATGATTTAGACGGAAATGTTGAAGTTTCCTTGCAATACATATGTACGGGAATTTTATAGTTGAGGTTTCAAAATATAAAAATAGCCCTTAATTCCGTTGGGAAATAAGGGCTAAGAAAATTATTAGGCAACCTCTAATTTAACTTAAAGCGCTGTACATTCTTCTCCTCAACACCCAAAGTCCTCATTACCGCATTGATATTTGATTTGTCCAATTTCGATTCTGCAAATTGGCTAGGAAGAATAACAATTCTGAATAATTGATTGTCTGTGAAATCTGGGTCTAAATTGGCTAGATTAAAATTTCCGTCAATAAATAATTCCACGTCTATAAAGGTATGGGCATTTGTATATTGAATGGTACCTTCCGGTAGAAAGAAATTTTGTGGAATTAAGCTCCAAGCATCTGCGCTCGTGTTGTCTTGATAATCAACAGTTCCATCATATCTGTAGACCAAAACCGCGTCCGATTCAAAGACCTCAAAACTGGTAAAATCGGCAAATGTTATAATATAGGTAAAGATATCTCCTCCAGCATCATAGTTGAAGTTGACATTGTCCACTTCAAATACCTGTCCTTGGATACCATCCTGTCCATTTTGTCCGTCCAATCCATCCTGTCCATCAAAACCGTCAAAGCCTGGAGGTCCTGCCGGTCCTTCGCAGGAGATAAAAAATAAAGCAATAAATGCGCCGAGTAATAAGGTAACTTTTTTCATAATATTTATTTTAGAGTTTTAACGAATTGTATAATTGTTATTGTATTTTTATAGTAGTTTCAAAAAGCGTTCCAATTTTTATATCTATACTTGCAAAGTTAGGTTTTAGTTAAAACTTAGGGTTCTTGTATCAAAGATACGGACCAAAGTTGTCTAATATTGCACTAAATAACGTAATCATGACCAAAGTAGTATCCTATAGTTTATTTACAGATTTTGATATTAATCTTTTTAAGGCCGGTAAACATTTCAAATTATATGAAAAGTTGGGGTCCCATCTCATAGAGGTCAACGGAGTAAAGGGTACTTATTTTGCTGTTTGGGCCCCGTCTGCGCGGTCTGTTTCGGTGGTGGGCGACTTTAACAATTGGTATGAAGCAGATCATCAACTCAATGTTCGTTGGGACGGAAGTGGTATCTGGGAAGGGTTTGTGCCCGAATTGGGACAGGGTACTTTATATAAATATATTGTTCATTCTACCAATCATGGAGTAGTTACGGAAAAGGCTGACCCTTTCGCCAGAAGTTGTGAACACCCTCCAATGACAGCCTCAATTGTATGGGATGCCAAACACGAATGGACGGATAGTACATGGATGAAAACAAGAAAGGACAAAAATGCCCTGGATAAACCATATGCGGTGTATGAGGTGCATTTGGCCTCATGGAAGCGAAAATCGAATAATGATTATCTGACCTATTCAGAATTTGCCAAGGATCTTGTGGAATATGTAAAGGAAATGAATTTTACACATGTGGAGTTTATGCCCATCATGGAGTACCCTTATGATCCTTCATGGGGATATCAATTAACAGGTTATTTTGCCCCAACCTCTAGATTTGGAAAACCTGAAGGCTTTAAAATGTTGGTAGATACATTGCATCAAAATGGAATTGGGGTAATCCTGGATTGGGTGCCTTCTCATTTTCCCGAGGATGCACATGGATTGGGATTTTTTGATGGTTCCCATCTTTACGAACACCCTGATAGTAGAAGGGGATATCACCCAGATTGGAAAAGTCTAATATTTAATTACGGTAGAAATGAGGTTAGGGCCTTCCTGATCAGTAATGCCATGTTTTGGTTGGATCAATTCCATGTTGATGCCCTACGGGTAGATGCAGTGGCGTCCATGATATATTTGGATTATTCCAGGGAAGAAGGTGAGTGGGAGCCCAATATATATGGGAACAATGAAAATTTGGAGGCCATTTCATTTATAAGGGAATTAAATGAAACCGTTTATTCCAATTTTGAAGGAATACAGATGATTGCAGAAGAATCTACTTCCTTTTCTATGGTGTCCAAACCAGTTAGTATGGGAGGGTTGGGTTTCGGAATGAAATGGATGATGGGATGGATGCACGATACGCTTGAATATTTTAAAAAGGAACCTGTTTACAGGAAACACCATCAAAATGATTTGACATTTAGTGCCACCTATGCATTTACCGAGAATTTTATGCTCCCATTTTCACATGATGAAGTGGTTTATGGTAAACAGTCACTGTTATACAGAATGCCGGGAGATGAATGGCAACAATTTGCCAATTTAAGATTGCTTTTTGGGTACATGTATACCCATCCTGGCGCTAATTTAATTTTCATGGGCGGTGAATTCGGGCAATCTTCAGAATGGAATTTTCAAAAAAGTTTGGACTGGCACTTACTGCAATATGATTTTCACATTGGAATCCAAAATCTGATAAAGGATTTGAATAAACTTTATCAAGAGTATCCTGCCCTATACGAGAAACAATTTAGTCCCGAAGGTTTTCAATGGATAGATTATGGGGATCATGCCAATTCGGTCTTGACCTATATTAGAAAAGGACTTAATCCCAAAGAAAATGTATACATAGCCTGTAATTTTACTCCTGTTCCAAGGGAAAAATATAGAATGGGAATTACCAAAACAGGACAATTAAAGGAAATTTTTAATAGTGATGATACAAAATACGGTGGTACTGGAATGAAAAATGGTACACTAAAAATAAGTAAAACTCCATGGCATGGATACGATAAGTCCGTGGAAATCACTATTCCACCACTTGGAGTAGTCGTTTTTAAGTGATTATGAGGTCTTTTAGCGCAATTGATTATAAATGCGAAGCATATCATTTCGTTAATTCGGGTGAATGTCTTTTTTTTGTATTCGCAAAAATAACAAACCATGATCACCAATACTGAACTTGAATACAAAGGCAATTTATACCCCAATACAATTGTCGAGTACCGCAGGGATACGGATAAATTGTATTTTACTACTTCAAACGGGGTTGTTTTAGAGATGACAATTTTGCGTGATAGTATATTTAGGTTTAGATATGCTACCGAAAATATTTTTGAACCTGACTTCTCCTATTCGATCAGTGAAGATGTGAGTTTGGGGTTTAATCACCTTAAGGTAGAGGAGAATGCAACGGAATATCTGGTACATACTGCGAAACTTAGGGTATTGGTCGATAAAAAGACCTTAAGGATACAGATTTCGGATTTGGAGGGCAATATCATTAATGAGGATGAACTTGGTTTTCATTGGGAGGAAAACTATGAGTTTGGGGGGAATTCCGTAAAAATGAGTAAGATTACCCAAAACGCTGAAAGTTTCTATGGCTTGGGCGATAAGGCCACACATTCAAACCTAAAAGGTAAGCGTGTAAGCAACTGGGTAACCGACCAATATGCCTATGGTAAAGATCAAGATCCGTTATACAAGGCAATTCCTTTCTTTATTGGGTTACATAATAATAAGTCTTACGGTATTTTCTTTGACAATACCTTTAAAACCAATTTTGATTTTGCGCACGAGCGAAGAAACGTAACCAGCTTTTGGGCAGATGGGGGTGAGATGAATTATTATTTTATCTATGGCCCGCAAATGAGCCAAGTGGTAAAGTCTTATACAAATCTAACAGGGACCCCGGAATTGCCTCCAATGTGGGCCATGGGCTACCATCAATCCAAATGGAGCTATTATCCGGAAAGCAATGTTAGGGCACTGGCCAAAACTTTTAGAAAATTGAGAATCCCTTGTGATGCCATTTATTTGGACATAGATTATATGGACGGATTTAAGTGTTTTACATGGGACAAATCCCGTTTTCCCAATCCCAAAAAGATGATTTCCGATTTGGAGGAGAAGGGATTTAAGACTGTGGTTATGATCGATCCCGGGATTAAGATCGATAAGGATTATTGGGTATATCAAGAGGGTGTAGAAAACGATTATTTCTGTAAAAGGGCCGATGGTGCTATTATGAAAGGTAAGGTATGGCCAGGGGAATGTAATTTCCCCGATTTTACCAACCCAAAGGTAAGGGAATGGTGGGCTGAACTTTATAAGGAGATGATGACCGAAATTGGCGTACATGCCGTTTGGAACGATATGAATGAGCCGGCCGTTATGGAGGTGCCCACCAAGACAGCACCTTTGGATACCCGTCATGATTATGATGGCCATCCTTGTTCGCACAGGAAGGCCCACAATGTTTACGGAATGCAGATGGTACGTGCTACCTATGAGGGAATAAAAAAATACGTTTATCCAAAAAGACCTTTTGTAATTACCAGGGCCGCATTTGCTGGAACCCAAAGATTTTCATCTACATGGACCGGAGATAATGTTGCCACATGGGAACACTTATGGATTGCAAATGTACAGGCCCAACGGATGTGTATGAGTGGGTATTCGTTCATAGGTTCGGATATTGGTGGTTTTGCAGAGCAACCCAATGGGGAGCTGTTTGCGAGATGGATTCAGTTGGGAGTGTTTCATCCTTTCTGCAGGGTTCATTCCAGTGGTGATCACGGAGATCAAGAGCCTTGGTCTTTTGATGACGAAGTAACCAGTATAGTGCGTAAATTTATTGAATTACGCTATCAATTGTTACCGTATCTGTACACTATGTTCTACAGGTATTCCAAAGAGGGAGTGCCAATGTTAAAGCCGTTGGTGCATTTTGATCAGGAGGATCATCAGACCCATTTTAGGACAGATGAATTTATTTTTGGGGAGCAAATTTTAATATGTCCAGTACAGGAACCCAATGCCCAAGGTCGTAGGATGTACATTCCTAGAGGTACCTGGTATAATTATTGGACCAATGAAGCTGTTGTTGGTGGCATGGAGAAATGGGTGGTAGCCGGTTTGGATAAAATCCCGATCTTCATTAAGGAAGGGGCCATGATTCCTAAATATCCGGTCCAGCAATATGTTGGGGAACTGGAAATTAAAGAACTGGTTCTGGACGTATATTATAAAAAAGGAGTGGAAACTTCAACCGTTTACGAAGATGGTGAGGACGGATATGACTACAAAAAAGGCAGGTACAGTCTTAGAAACTTTAATTTTAAAGGTAAAGAAAATGAATTGGTGATCCAACAGTTTAAGGACGGTAGTTTTATTACTTCCTATAAAACCTTTAAAATGAATCTTCATGGATTGCCCTTTAAAATAAAGCAAATACAGGTAGATAATGAGATTGTTGATTTAAAGGAAGTGAAGTTAAATGGCAATAATAATATTCATTTGAGCAAAGATTTTACTGTGTTGCACATTATTGGCGCCTAATTTTTTTGTAATTTTCGATGAATAAATACATAATTCCAAGATGAAAAAAATTGTTTTAATAATAATGGTCTTTTTAGGAGTTGCGGCTTGTAAGACCAATCCTTTTACGGGGCAGAAGGTTTTGAATTTTTACCCCAATAGTCAGATTTTTCCAACGGCTTTTGCTCAATATGACCAATTTCTTGGTGAGAACAAGGTAATAACAGGGACCGAGGACGCTAGAATGATTACAAGAACAGGCCAACGTATTTCCGCTGCCGCCGAACGTTGGTTGACCGCCAACGGTTATCCCGGTTATTTGAAGGATTACAAATGGGAATATAATTTAGTAAATGACGAAACCGTCAATGCCTGGTGTATGCCTGGAGGTAAAATTGTTTTTTACACTGGCATTCTACCTATTTGTAAAGGTGAAACAGGGGTTGCCGTGGTAATGGGGCATGAAGTGGCCCACGCCCTTGCCGATCATGGTGCACAGCGCATGAGTGCCGGTACCTTACAGCAATTGGGAGCAGTAGCTGGTAATGTGGCTATTCAGGACGAACAAAAAAGGAACATATTTAACCAAGCTTATGGCATTGGATCCCAAGTGGGGATAATGCTTCCTTTTAGTCGAAGTCATGAAACGGAAGCCGATAGAATTGGTTTGCAAATTATGGCCATTGCCGGTTATAATCCGGATGAGGCTGCGGAACTTTGGCAAAGAATGAAGGCCAATAGTGGAGGTGCCGCACCACCAGAGTTTTTAAGTACACACCCATCAAATGATACGCGGATCGCCAACCTTACCCAATGGGCACCATTGGCAAAACAAGAAGCTGCAAAATTTGGTGTTACCTCATTTCAATAGTGGTTTTTAGAATAAGAATTATAAAGTAATTTCATTTATGAAGCTGTTCTTTTTATGGGGCAGCTTTTTTTTATGTATGGCTAGAACATTTCCAAAAAAGGGCAGTAAAAAATTGTTGAATGCCTGGGCATTTTATGACTGGGCAAATTCAGTTTATAGTCTTGTAATTTCTTCGGCAATATTTCCCATTTTTTACGGAGCCTTGTTTCGGGTGGCCGAAATTGAGAAGGTAGTTGTCTTTGGTGGGGAAATTGCTAGGGCTCCCTTAATAAGTTATGTAACCTCGGCAGCATTTTTGTTCATAGCCGTTATTACGCCAATTTTGTCCGGCATCTCCGATTATTTGGGTAATAAAAGGCTATTTATGAAATTATTTTGTTACCTGGGGGCATTGTCCTGTATTGGGTTATATTGGTTTTCTTTGGATAATATTTATTTCAGTCTCATCTGCTATTTTTTTGGACTGGTAGGTTTCTGGGTGAGTTTTGCCTTTAATAATTCCTATTTGCCGGATGTTGCTTTTCCAGGACAACAAGATGGCATCAGTGCAAAAGGTTTTTCATTGGGATATGCTGGGAGTGTTATTTTGCTGTTGTTTAATTTGGCAATGGTAATGGAACCCAATTTGTTTGGTATTGAATCCGATGTTAATGGTGTTGCCGAAATAAAAGCTATGAGGTATTCATTTTTATCGGTGGGTATTTGGTGGATAGTATTTGCACAGTACACCTTTTATTTTCTGCCAAAAGGTTTTAAAAGGGAAGGGGAAAGGCGGCATATAATACTAAATGGATTTAGGGAGCTAAGAGGTGTTTGGCATCAACTTGGGGCACAAAAAAAATTGAAGCGATATTTGGGTGCATTTTTTGTTTATAGCATGGCGGTACAGACCGTTATGCTGATTGCGACCTATTTCGGGGAAGAAGAGATTCAATGGCATTCGGATTCCGAACGCACAACTGGATTAATTATAAGCATCCTACTTATTCAGTTGGTGGCAATTTTAGGGGCTACCCTAACGGCTAGGGCTTCCAAAGCATTCGGTAATATTGGGACACTTATTGTAGTTAATATATTGTGGGTAATAATATGCATTTATGCTTATTTTCTAATTACACCCATAGATTTTTATATAGCCGCAGGCTGCGTTGGAATTGTTATGGGAGGGATTCAGGCGCTTTCGCGATCAACTTATTCCAAATTTATTCCAGACACTAAAGATACGGCCTCTTTCTTCAGTTTTTATGATGTAGCGGAAAAGATAGGAATTGTAATCGGTACCTTTTTGTATGGTTTTGCAGCACAATATTCTGGAAGCATGCGATATGCCATAATATTATTGGGATTGTTTTTTTTAGGTGGCGCATTTCTTTTGACCAGGGTAAACAAGGTCAAGGATTATTAAACTCTTAGGATGAATTCCTACAGCGAGCATAGTTACAGCTCAACTTATGGACAGTACCTTAAAACAAAACCTTGCCCAGCAACAATAATTATTGGATAGCAATAATATTGTAAATTAATGTTTGGTGATATCTCCGGAACCTGAAACTTTACTACTTATTTTTTCAGGATTCCCTCTGTAATCTATATCGCCGGATCCCGATACTTTGGCATCTAGTTTCGTGTTGGCGGTAACCTCAATATTAGCCGAACCCGAAACAGTGGCTACTACATTATCTGCAATAAGGTCATAGGCATTGATATCTCCAGATCCTGAAATAAATGCTTCAAAATTGGTGGTAATTCCACTTAAGGCCATATCTCCAGATCCTGACATACTGGCTTTTACCGAAGTGGCATCCAAACTTAATGCGATATCTCCCGAGCCGGACATCGAGGTTTCAAAAAAATCTGTTTTTATCGTCTTTTTGCCAACAATATCGCCTGATCCGGACAAAGATAGACTGTTAATATGCTCTACGGGAATGGTTATGGAAACTCCTTTTTTCCAAAGGGATAGATTCAGGTTATACCCTTCTTCAACTTTTACTACTAATTTATTGCTGGTAACTTCGGTGATGATATGATCCAAAATATTTTCATCCCCTACTAGGATAATTTTGCCTTCACGGCCCTCCACTAGTTCAATTTCAAATGAACCGGAAATTGCAATATGATCGTAATCCGATGTGGTTCTTTCTATGGTGGTCACATTGCCATTACCGCTTATTTTTTTATTTTTCTGAGCGGTCAAAGCACCCATGGCAAATAATATGATGAGGATAGTTGTTGATTGTTTCATTTTTATAATTTAATATTATTTTTTTATGAACGATATTCCGCCGTATTCGCTATTTATAGACATCAGATTACCACTATTTTGACTCCCGTGATAACCCTGGTAGTAGCTTGTGTTGGATTTTTCCTTGCTTATGTTTGTTTCGAAATCATCTTTGCCACTTACTCCTGCATATTCGGTTTCAATTTCAAAATTGAAATGATACTCAGGTGAGTAACCTATCTTAATACCCGTATAATCGCTACTTATTTGAAGATTTTTGGCATCAGAGGCCATCTGGTCTATTTTCACGGACCCGTAGCTCGATTTTATATCCACATTACCATGGATATCCCCTAATTTTACATTTACATAATCGCCATTGCCCTGAATATTTTTGGCCTTCCCGATTTCCAAATTACCATAATCGCAAACATAGGAAAGGTCATTCATAGTGTGGATGGTAGCATTGGTATAGTCCGCAACAATATCTAGGTTTCCTGCCTTTTCAATGGTAAAACCGGAGTAGTCTGCGTTGATTTTGCCACTGTTTATATAACCAATGGTAGATTTGGAGGTATAGTCAAAGGACAACTGGTTGCTTCTGCCATGTAGTTCCCCAATTTCCAACCTGCCATAATCACAATTAATTTTGGCGTGGCCGTCTATCCTATCCAGAATTATGCTGCCGTAATCGTTGCTGAGGTTAACGCTGTTTTTAATAGGGATTCTAACCGTATAGTTCACTTGCATATTTACGTTGTTGTTATTGCCCCAGTTCCAGCCCCAACTATTTCTTTCCTTGTGGAAGATAGTTGAAGCGGAAACCATATTGTTATTGGCTTCAAAATCCACTGTAATACCATCAAGCTTACTTTGCACCTTGTCTTCATTGTCCCCTGTGGTCTTAATATGCACCTCTATCGTGACCCTATCTTCGTTCCATGAGGTTATATTTAGACTGCCGTAGCTATTGGAGATTTTCAAAAGGGCGTCCGAATTTACGTTGTACTCTTTTTTAATGGTTTTTTCCTTGGTATACTTGCCCCTGGGTATATCGTTGTTGGAAAATAACATGAAAGGAATAATCAATGATATGGCGAGCATATATCTAAGCTGTAATATTTTCATCTTTGTAGTTTTTTAAAATCTTTATTTCTTCTATTTGCTCCAATACTTCATTCAATAGATCAATTCTGGTTTGAAAATTGGTAATCATGGCGCTTAATATCAGTTTGCTATTTCCGCCATTTAATAAATCCTGCACCATTTCTTTGTAATCGTTATCCAGCGTCCTAAGTTGAGTCATGGTATCGGCAATCAACTTCTGTGTTGCAGGTGCATTTTCACTTTGCATTTTTTTTACCTGTTCCTCAATTAAACTTGCAAAGTAGTATTCGGTGTTGGTGATTTCCGGTGAAATTTTTGAAACTTGTTGTTGTACACTTGGGGATGGGTTAAATAAATCAAATCCAATTGTGCAAAGCAAAATCACGGTCGCAGCTATGGATAGTGATTTCCACCATATACCAGTCCTTTTTCCTCTTTTTCCTTCAGCTGAGGAGGTCTCCAATTTTGTTAAAAACCGTTGCTTATGTCCTTCGGTAGGTTCTTCCTTATCAAAGGAGCCTTGTAATTCCCTAAACAGATTTTCTATATGGTCATTTTCCATCGTATACCGTATTTAATTTTTGTCTTAGGCTCTCTTTGGCCCTTGAAATCATTGTCCTGCAATTGGCATAACTCAAATTCATGATTTCGCTTATTTCTTCATAATCATATCCTTCTATTAAATGTAAGGTCAAAGAAATTCTGTAATTGTCTTTTAGCAGTTTCATGGTTTCAATCACTTTTTGAGCCTTTAGTTCAATCATACCATTATCTGGGACATATCCATCATTGTCTTCGACCTTGTACATTACTTTGTCAAGATCAATTTCTTGACGCTTTAATTGCTTCCTGTATTGATGAATACTGTTGTTTACAACAATGCGCTTTAACCAGGCCCCAAAAGATACTTCTCCTTTAAAGGTATCAAGTTTGGTCAACGCACTTAAAAGCGATTCCTGCATAACATCCTCGGCAATGGCGCTATCTTTTACAATCCTAAAAGAAACATTGTACATTCCCTTGTAATAGCGATTGTAAACTTCCATTTGTGCGTGTCTGTTACTACTTAAGCACATTGGTATTAGTTCATCAATATGTGTCTTTTCTAGGCTCAAAAAGAAATTGGTTTGCTTAATAGATGAAGTAATTTAGGGAATGTTACAGTTTATTTATAAAAAGATTTGACTTGTTGGCATAAGAATTGCCCAATTAGAATTAAAAGGAAATAACAAGATCCATAACCTCCTTATTTTTATAGGAATGAGGGTGTATTTAGGATTGAATATAAATTATTTTTCTGTCTGTGAATGACAGAATGACCGATATAAGAATATGGCTAAAACAAAAAACATAAAATTTGACACTATGTCATTGCACGGGATCGAGGAGGATTCGGAATTAATACCATTGATGACACCAGAGGATGAGGAGGAAATTAACAATGAAACATTGCCCGAAACCTTGCCTATATTGCCGTTGCGCAATACTGTTTTGTTTCCTGGTGTGGTTATTCCTATTACAGCAGGAAGGGATAAATCCATTAAATTAATAAAGGATGCCAATAACGGTTCAAAGGTAATCGGGGTTGTTTCCCAAAAGGATGAGGAAACGGAAAATCCTGGGGTAAAGGATATAAATACCTTGGGAACTGTAGCCAGAATTTTGAGGGTGCTTCAAATGCCCGATGGAAACACTACGGTGATCATTCAAGGCAAGAAACGTTTTGAAGTGGCGGAAGTGCTTACAGAAAAACCATATATCACCGCTACGGTAAGGGAAACAAAAGAAGTAAGACCAGAGAGGGACAATAAGGAATTTAGGGCAATAATAGATTCTATTAAAGAACTGTCCCTGCAAATTATTAGGGATAATCCCAACATCCCAAGTGAGGCCTCATTTGCCATAAAGAATATTCAGAGCGATTCATTCTTGATCAATTTTGTTTCTTCCAATCTCAACTTGAGCGTAAAGGATAAGCAGGAGCTTTTGGAGATAGGTAATTTGCAGGATCGGGCATTGGCCACACTTAAATACATGAACATAGAGCTTCAGAAGCTGGAACTGAAAAATGACATTCAGTCCAAGGTTAGAACCGATATGGATCAACAGCAAAGGGAGTACTATCTTCATCAACAAATGAAGACTATCCAAGAAGAATTGGGTGGTATTTCATATGAAGAGGAAGTGGATGAGATGCGGATTAAAGCCAAAAAGAAAAAGTGGAGTAAGGAAGTTGCCGAGCATTTTGACAAGGAATTGGCAAAAATGCAACGGATGAACCCACAGGTGGCCGAGTACTCCATCCAACGTAATTATTTGGACTTGTTTATAGAATTGCCCTGGAACGAGTATTCCAAGGATAAATTTGATTTAAAAAGAGCTCAAAAAATATTGGATAGAGATCATTATGGATTGGAAGATGTAAAGAGGAGAATCATTGAATATTTGGCTGTCTTAAAACTGCGTAACGATATGAAATCGCCTATCCTTTGTTTGTACGGACCTCCTGGTGTTGGTAAAACTTCCTTGGGGAAATCTGTTGCGGAAGCTTTGGGAAGGGAATATGTAAGGATATCCCTTGGGGGACTCAGAGATGAGGCAGAGATACGTGGCCATCGTAAAACATACATAGGTGCAATGCCAGGCAGAATAGTTCAAAGCCTAAAAAAGGCGGGTAAATCCAACCCCGTTTTTATTTTGGATGAAATAGACAAGTTGTCCAATAGTCATCAAGGAGACCCATCTTCTGCTATGTTGGAGGTCTTGGATCCTGAACAGAACAATGAGTTCCATGACAATTTCTTGGAAATGGGTTACGACCTATCCAAGGTTATGTTCATTGCTACGGCCAATAGCCTAGGTGAAATTCAGCCTGCCCTCAGGGACAGAATGGAGATAATTCACGTAACAGGCTATACCATTGAGGAAAAGGTAGAAATTGCCAGAAAGCATTTATTGCCAAAGCAATTGAAAGAACATGGCTTGTCCACGAAAGATTTGAAAATTGGCAAGCCACAATTGGAAAAAATTGTTGAAGGCTATACCAGGGAATCTGGGGTTAGGTCTTTGGAAAAGCAAATTGCCAAAATGGTCCGTTATGCAGCTAAATCCATTGCCATGGAGGAGGAGTATAACCTTAAGATTTCCTCGGAAGATATTGAAAAGATTTTGGGTCCGGCACGTATGGAAAGGGACAAATATGAGAATAATGATGTGGCAGGAGTGGTTACGGGATTGGCATGGACCAGTGTTGGTGGCGATATTCTTTTTATTGAATCCATTTTGTCTAAGGGAAAAGGAAATCTAAGTATTACCGGTAACCTCGGTACCGTGATGAAGGAATCTGCCACTATAGCCATGGAATACATTAAATCCAATTCGGATAGGTATGGCTTAGATCCGGAGGTGTTTGATAAATACAATGTACATATCCACGTTCCTGAAGGGGCAACACCAAAAGATGGACCTAGTGCGGGTATTACTATGTTAACCTCTTTGGTGTCCCTGTTTACACAGAAAAAAATTAAAAAGAGTTTGGCCATGACAGGGGAAATAACTTTAAGGGGCAAGGTGCTTCCTGTAGGGGGAATAAAAGAGAAAATATTGGCCGCTAAGCGTGCAAGAATAAAGGAGATTATACTTTGTGAGGATAATAGGAAGGATATTTTGGAAATTAAGGAAGATTATCTAAAGGGTCTTACTTTTCATTATGTGACCGATATGCAGGAGGTAATAGATATTGCCATTACAAACGATTCCGTTAAAAATCCGAAGCAACTCTAAGTAATTTTTTAAAATTATTTTATCAAAAGTACCTGGCAATTAAGGGCTAGGTACTTTTTTGTTTTGTTTTTTGAGGAAGGAATAAACCGTAAAGCGGTTGGAGATTCCGGATAGGTCCAATTTATTAACTTTGGGATATTTTATTGTCAACATTAGCCTTATCCATACTATGGAATTGAGCAATTCTTATTATTTTTAGACACATGGGAAAGATTACTATTGCAATTGATGGATTTTCATCAACAGGAAAGAGCACTATAGCAAAACAGTTGGCAAAAGCACTGGATTATGTTTATGTAGATACCGGTGCCATGTATAGGGCGGTGACCCTTTTTGCCATGCGGCAGGGTTTTATTGGAGGTAAAAGGGATGATCTGGAAGGTTTGGGAAATGCTCTTTCTGGGATTGATCTTAAATTTGTTTACAATAAATCCCTTGGATTTTCAGAAATGTATTTGAATGGGGAAAATGTGGAGAATGAAATTAGAACCTTGGCTGTTTCACAGCAAGTGAGTAAGATCGCTACCATTGAGAAGGTACGTTTGAAATTGGTAGCTATGCAGCAGGAAATGGGAAAGAAAAAAGGGGTAGTAATGGATGGCAGGGATATTGGTACCGTAGTATTTCCGGATGCCGAATTTAAAATTTTCATGACCGCATCTCCTGAAACCAGAGCTTTTAGAAGATATAAAGAGCTTTTGGAAAAAGGGGAGAAGGTAACCTACGAGGAAGTGCTCAAAAATGTTCAAACCCGGGATTATATAGATTCACATCGTGAATTTTCGCCTTTGAGAAAAGCGGAGGACGCCATAGAATTTGATAATAGCGATATGGGTTTAAAGGAGCAGTTGGAACGTATGTATAATTTTGCGCTCCGTAAAATAGGGGGATAATTGTTAATTTTTATTTTGTAAAATACCAATTTGGGCGCAGCAATGAAGGTATTGGCCAATTCGACCAATCTCCAGACTCCGCCCAAAATGAATTAATTCAGCATCTAGTTAGGGATGACTAAAACTTGATCTGGATGAATAACATCCGGATTTTTTAGGATATTGGTGTTAGCCTCAAAAATTTTCTTATACTTCATAGGGTCACCGTAGTACTTTTTGGCAATCTTGCTAAGAGACTCTCCGCTTTTTACAGTGTGCCTGTGGTAAACACTTTCGTCTGCAACGGTAATATTCGCTTTGATATCAGAAGGATTTTCTCCACCCAATTCTTTAATTTTATCCCACAAAAGGTTTTTTTCGTACTGGGTTGCGGCCTGACCTTTTATTTTTAGAATACCTGCTTCTTCGCTAACGTCCCCACCTTTTATTTTTAGTTCCTCACCTAGGTTCAATACAGCTTGATACTTTGCTTTAACACTCATAATAGAATTTATTTAACGGTTAATATTTAACAATCCAATATAGGAAATCTTGGCATGTTTTTCATCAATTTGTGCAAAATAGTTAAGTAATTGGCACTCATCTCATTTTTAGGTTTGTGAAACCATTTTTTAGTTGTATTTTTGCACTCCTTTTTTAGCGAAGTATCAAGAGAAAAAAGGGACGAAAAAAAATCAATATAACTTCTTCTGTGGTAATTGTTAACTCTTGTAACTCCATGGAATACAAATTTATAATCAGCAAATGGCTGAAGAAAAAACAACAGTTGAGGTAGAGGAAACTACTGCAACTACACAAGAAACAAAAGTAGAGGCCCCAGTACAGGATCCAAAAGAGTTTTTGGCAAATTTTGATTGGGACAAGTATGAGCAAGGAATTGAGCGCGTTGATGATACCAAACTAAAGGAGTTTGAGGAGTTGGTGGCGGAAAACTTTGTAGATACTGCAGACGAAGAAGTTGTACAGGGAACGGTAGTTTACCTAACAGAGCGTGAGGCAATTATTGATATAAATGCCAAATCTGAAGGTGTTATTTCTCTGAACGAATTCCGTTACAATCCAGACCTAAAAGTTGGTGATAAAGTAGAGGTGTTGATCGATATCCGTGAGGATAAAAGTGGACAGTTGGTACTTTCCCATAGAAAAGCAAGAACTATCATGGCTTGGGATCGCGTAAATGCGGCTCATGACAAAGAGGAAATTGTTAGTGGTTTTGTTAAGTGCAGAACTAAAGGAGGTATGATTGTGGATGTATTTGGAATTGAGGCATTCTTGCCAGGTTCACAAATAGATGTTAAGCCTATTCGTGATTACGATCAATATGTAAACAAAACTATGGAATTCAAAGTGGTGAAAATAAACCACGAATTCAAAAACGTAGTTGTTTCCCATAAAGCCTTGATCGAAGCCGATATTGAAGAGCAGAAAAAAGAGATTATCGGTCAATTGGAAAAAGGACAGGTATTGGAAGGTGTTGTTAAAAACATTACTTCTTATGGTGTCTTTATAGATCTTGGTGGTGTAGATGGATTGGTGCATATTACCGATCTTTCTTGGAGCAGGATCAATCATCCAAATGAAGTGGTGGAATTGGATCAGAAACTGAATGTGGTTATCCTTGACTTTGATGAGAACAAGTCTAGAATTCAATTAGGTCTTAAGCAATTGGAGAAACATCCTTGGGATGCTCTTAGCGAAGACATTAAAATTGGAGACAAAGTTAAAGGTAAGGTAGTTGTTATCGCTGATTACGGTGCATTTATCGAAGTTGCAGAGGGTGTTGAAGGGTTGATCCACGTTTCCGAAATGTCTTGGTCCACACATTTACGTTCCGCTCAGGATTTCGTAAAAGTTGGTGATCAGGTTGAAGCTGTAGTATTGACTTTGGATAGGGAAGACCGTAAAATGTCTCTTGGAATTAAGCAATTAACTCCAGATCCATGGACTGATATCACTACCAAATATCCTGTTGGATCTAAGCATAAAGGTATTGTACGTAACTTCACTAATTTTGGTGTTTTTGTTGAATTGGAAGAAGGAATAGACGGATTGATCTATATCTCCGATCTTTCTTGGACCAAGAAAATTAAGCATCCATCCGAGTTTGTTACTGTAGGTGACACTTTGGAAGTTGAGGTATTGGAGTTGGATGTTGATGGTCGTAAATTAAGTTTAGGACACAAACAAACTACTGATAATCCTTGGGACAAGTACGAAACTGAATTTGCTTTGGACACTGTTCACAAAGGAAGTATAGCTGAAATAGTGGATAAAGGAGCAACAATCGATTTTAACGAAGATATCGTTGCCTTTGTACCATCACGTCATTTGGAAAAAGAAGATGGCAAGAAATTGGTAAAAGGTGAAGAGGCTGAGTTTAAAATCATTGAATTCAACAAAGAATTCAAACGAGTTGTAGCTAGTCATACCGCTATTTTTAGAGAAGAGGAACAACGTAATGTAAAAGCGGCCGTTAAGAAAGCTGCAGCATCTGCAGACGAAGCCAAGCCTACTTTAGGTGACGCAAACGAAGCTTTGCAAGCGTTGAAAGATAAAATGGAAGCTAACGACAAGAAGAAGAAGTAAGCTTTTAGATTATTGATATAGGAAAGCCCTGGCATTTGTCAGGGCTTTTTTTTGGAATAAATTGAATTGGAATACAAATCCCTTACTAATATGATTATCTCACAATCTGTTTTTGGTTTGGGATTTTCAGTTATAGTGTAATAGACAACTCCTAGGCTCTCAACGGGTTGTAAGGCGGTACAATTTCCTTAGTCCGGTATTGTGGAGGTCTTTTGTCTTTATAACGCCAATATTAAATAGAAATCCCTACTTTTGTAATTCAAAAGCATTGGCCAAATCATCTATGAGTCAAAAAGTATTACTTTCTTCCAAAGAAATAAATATTATCCTGCATCGCTTGGCTTGTCAATTATTAGAAAATCATCTGGATTTTAAAAATACTGTTCTAATAGGCATACAGCCTAGGGGCATATTTTTGGCATCGCGTCTGGCTAAGATCCTTAAAGAGGATTACGGGGTAAAGAAGATCGATCTGGGTTTTTTGGACATTACATTTTATCGTGACGATTTTAGAAGGGGCGAGAAGACTCTGGAGGCTAACAAGACCAAAATCGACTTTCTTGTGGAGGATAGAAAAGTAGTTTTTGTAGATGACGTACTTTATACAGGAAGAAGTATTAGGGCGGCATTGACGGCAATACAATCTTTTGGAAGACCGTTGGAAATAGAGTTGTTAACCTTGATCGACCGCCGATTTAGCCGGCATTTACCCATACAGCCCAATTATAGGGGACGGCAAGTGGATGCGATAAATGGAGAAAAGGTCAAGGTAATGTGGGAGGAGAATGATGGGGAGGATGTAATTTATTTAGTAAAGACATAGCGCATGGGCGAATTAAGTGTAAAACACTTGTTGGGAATAAAATATCTGAAAGAATCGGATATTCAGCTCATTTTTGAAACTGCCGATCATTTTAAAGAGGTAATTAATCGATCTATTAAAAAAGTTCCCTCACTTCGAGATATTACTATAGCAAACGTATTTTTTGAAAACAGTACACGTACCCGGCTTTCCTTTGAGTTGGCGGAAAAAAGGCTATCTGCGGACGTTATCAATTTTTCTGCGGCACAGTCATCCGTAAAGAAAGGGGAAACCTTGATAGACACGGTAAACAACATTCTATCGATGAAGGTAGATATGGTGGTAATGCGCCATCCAAATCCGGGAGCTGGAATATTCCTGTCCAAAAATGTTAAGGCTTCTATTGTAAATGCAGGTGATGGTGCTCATGAGCACCCTACACAAGCCTTGCTGGATTCGTATTCCATAAGGGAGAAGTTAGGCGACGTAGCTGGAAAAAATGTCGTCATCGTGGGTGATATCCTTCATTCCAGGGTGGCACTTTCCAATATTTTTGCTTTGCAATTGCAGGGAGCAAATGTAAAGGTTTGTGGGCCCAAAACTTTACTCCCCAAACATGTGGAATCCTTGGGAGTTACGGTAGAAACCAATTTGCGCAAAGCTTTAAACTGGTGCGATGTGGCCAATATGCTACGTATTCAGAATGAACGCTTGGATATCAGTTATTTTCCGACGACAAGGGAATATACCCAGCAGTTTGGGGTTAACAAGGCGTTATTGGATAGTTTGGACAAGGAAATAGTAATTATGCACCCCGGGCCCATTAATCGCGGTGTGGAGATTACTAGTGATGTAGCTGATTCAAAGCAATCCATTATATTGAATCAGGTGGAAAATGGGGTAGCCATACGTATGGCGGTGATTTATTTATTGGCGTCAAAAATTAAATAATAGACCTATGATATTGGATAAAGAAGGAAATGTGACTACTGTTCTCCAAGAGAATATTTCATTAAACAAGTTTATTTCCAATTTTAGGGATATATATCCTAAAATTAAGAACGATCATATTGTTATTAATCTTTTTTCATTTGCAAAACTTACTTCCAATGATGTCTTGGAGTTTTTGGAGCTTTCGGATACGCATCGAAAAACCAAAAAATCCTTCGTTTTGGTGACCGAAAAAGTAACCTACGATGAAGTTCCTGATAGTATCTGTGTTGTGCCTACCCTTCAAGAGGCGAAAGACATTATTGAAATGGAAGAGATTGAAAGGGATTTGGAGCTATAGGAATTTATAATTGAAAACGGAAGTGGGAATATAGTTGAAGAATTAACTCAAAGTATAGGTTTGTTGGCATCAATTGTAAAATCCTCAAAACGAAATAGCAAGGGTATGATATTCCATTTTCCATTTTCCATTTTCAATATTTCATTTTTATGAAACTAACTATATTGGGTTGTTATGCGGCAACGCCAAGATCTTTGAACAATCCCACATCCCAGGTACTGGAGATTAAAAATCATTTGTTTTTAATAGATTGTGGCGAGGGTACACAAGTACAATTAAGAAAAAGCAAGATCAAATTTTCAAGGATCAACCATATTCTAATCTCCCATTTACATGGAGATCATTTTTTTGGTTTACCCGGATTAATTTCTACCTTCAGGTTATTGGGCAGAACCAATGAATTGCATATTTATGGTCCCCAGGGAATAAAGGAAGCCATTACTTTATTTTTAAAATTGGGCGATTCATGGACTAATTATCCGCTTATTTTCCACGAGTTATCATCAACAGAGCCCGAAAAAATTTATGGGGATGACAAAGTTTCAATTACTACAATTCCTTTGGATCATAGAATCTACACCAATGGTTTCCTGTTTAGGGAAAAGTTGGCGGAACGCAAATTGAATATTTCTGCAGTTGCCAAATACAAAATTGACAAGTGTTATTTTCAGAATATAAAGAACGGTAAGGACATTGTTTTGGAAAATAGCACGATAATACCCAATGCCTTATTGACATTTGACCCCCCTTTGCCCAAGAGTTATGCATTTTGTAGTGATACTGCTTATTCGGAGAAAATTATTCCTTGGATCAGAAATGTGGATGTGTTATACCATGAGGCCACTTTTTTGGAAACTGAAAGGAAATTGGCTCCAAAAACAAAACATGCCACTGCCAAGGAGGCTGCTGCCATTGCCAAAGAGGCCAATGTTGGGATGTTGATTTTAGGTCATTTCTCTACTAGATATGAATCATTGGACCTTTTTAGGGATGAGGCCAAAACCATATTTCCCAATGTGGAACTTGCTGATGACGGCAGGGAGTTTGATCTTTAATTGCAAGCATTTACATTGTAATACTGCGCTGTGGGCCTATAATCTTGGGTAACTTTCTTTGAGGTTTATATTCGTAAAAGCCTTGCTATTAATTGGTGTTAATTGCAATGTTTTGGCCAATTTGCCATTTAGCTGTAAATATTGCTTGTTTTATTTAACAATACTATGGTTAAAGACCTTAAAAAAACTCGGCTTACTTTTCGTGTTTCAGTTTGTTTTATGCAATTTTGTATAGTAACTTTCACGATATAATTATCCAAGAGCCCACATGCAAAAAGACCTAGGGAATTACAGGAAATCCTATGAGAAAAGCGCTCTTAACGAAGAGGTTATTTCTGATAACCCCATGGAGTTGTTTCAGAAATGGTTTTATGAGGTAGAGGCATCGGATGGGGTAGATGAGCCCAATGCCATGACGGTCTCAACCATTGGTTTGGATGGTTTTCCAAAGAATAGGGTGGTCCTTCTAAAAAAGTATACCTATGAGGGCTTTATCTTTTATACCAATTACGAAAGTGAAAAAGGGAGGGCAATAGCCAATAACCCCAATATGTGTATTTCGTTTTTTTGGCCTAATATGGAAAGGCAGATTATTATAAAAGGAAAGGCAGAGAGAATAGCTGAAAATTTATCCGATGGTTACTTTGAATCTAGGCCGGATGGCAGTAAACTGGGTGCCATAGTCTCTAACCAGAGCGAGGTAATTCCAAGTAGGGAGTTTTTGGAGAAGAAATTAAAGGATTTGGAGAAGGAATATGAAAATAAGGAGATAGAGCGACCCAAATATTGGGGCGGATTTATTGTGAAGCCTATATCCTTGGAATTTTGGCAGGGTAGGCCCAATAGATTGCATGATAGAATACGTTATAGTTTACAGGATAATTTTGATTGGAAAATTGAAAGGCTGGCGCCTTAGTTGACCAATTCCTTTTGATTGGCATTGAAGCGGGAAAGCATTGACTAATTTTGAATTTATTTCATAAAATGTGAGGTTTAATTTTTTTTATGTGAGTGCGTAACGGTAATATACGGTCCCAATTTTTTAATTTTTTTTCTATAATTAAAAAGATTTAAAGATATGAAAACGATAATATTGGTAAGGCATGGAAAATCGTCTTGGGAATATAATGTTTCGGACAGGGATAGACCGTTAATGGAAAGGGGAATCAAAGATGTTAACAGAGTTGCCAAGGCATTTCTGTCAGATTTGGTTCATATCGATGCAGCATATTCAAGTCCTGCCAATAGGGCCATGCATACAGCTATGATTTTCCTAAGATCATTGAATTTTTCATTTGCAAATTTTGAATTGTCCAATGAATTATATGATTTTTCAGGTGAGGATGTTCACAGGTTTATAAAGGGTTTGAAAAATGATAAGGACACCGTTATTATATTTGGGCACAATGAAGCCTTTACCCATATTGCCAATTCTCTGGGAAACATGTATATTGACAATGTTCCCACAAGTGGATTGGTACAATTAAAATTTGACACTAACGATTGGAGTGCCGTCACAAAAGGGATTACGGTACGGACACTTTTTCCAAAACAATTAAAGAATGATTAAAAGTAAGAATCAATATATAAACAGAGAAATTAGTTGGTTAAGTTTTAATGAGAGGGTTTTACAAGAAAGTGCTGATAAGAATGTTCCTTTAATAGAGCGACTTCGATTTTTAGGAATATTTTCGAATAATTTGGATGAATTCTTTAAGGTCCGGTATGCCACTGTAAAAAGAATAGTAGAAGCTGGCAGAACTGGAAAAAGTGTTTTGGGTGGTGAAAGTGCCAAGGATTTGTTGGAAGAAATTACCGAGATCGTTATTGAACAGCAAACCAAAAGCTTAAAAATACTCAGCGATATTGAAAAGGAGTTGGAAACCCAAAATATTTTTTTGATCAATGAATCAAAAATAACTGAGGCCCAGTGCTCGTTTATCAAGAATTATTTCATTGAAAAGGTGAGTCCGGTCCTGATGACAATAATTTTGAACGATTTGGCAAGCTTTCCAATGCTAAAAGACACAGCAGCTTATCTGGCGGTAAAATTGATTTTAAAGAAACAACCGGGGAGCGGCTCAACTGTCAAAGAGAAACGCTATGCCCTTATTGAAATCCCCAAAGGTATAGACCGTTTTGTAGTGCTTCCAAAAGAGGGGGATAAAAATTATATAATCCTCTTGGATGATCTTATCAGATTTTGCTTGGGGAGTATTTTTAATATGTTCGATTACGAATCCATATCGGCTCATATGATCAAGATTACACGTGATGCGGAGCTGGACATTGATAACGATCTAAGTAAGAGTTTTATAGAAAAAATATCCTCGAGTGTAGAGCATCGCAAAATTAGTGATCCTGTTCGTTTTGTATATGATAAGAGTATTGGAAAGGATACACTTAATTTTCTAAAGGAAAAAATGGACATTGAGGACACCGATAGCGTAATTCCTGGAGGAAGGTACCACAACAGACGTGATTATATGGGCTTTCCAAGTTTGGGTAGAAATGATTTAATGTATGAAAAGATTACTGCCTTGCCCGTTAAAGGAATTTCGATGGAGGGTAGTCTTTTTGAAAGGATTTCAGAAAAGGATTTCTTACAATATACGCCGTACCAGACCTTTTCCTATATCATAAAATTCTTAAGGGAAGCAGCTTTGGACCCCAAAGTTAGAAACATCAAGATTACGGTATATAGATTGGCAGATAACTCCCAAGTAGCGGCATCCTTGATAAATGCCGTAAAAAATGGAAAACACGTAACGGTACAGATAGAATTGCAGGCCAGATTTGACGAACAGGCCAATATAGAATATGCGGAACAGTTACAGGCAGAGGGCGTTAAACTAATATTTGGTGTTCGTGGCCTAAAAGTGCATAGTAAAATATGTTTGGTGGAAAGGGAAGAAGGTTCACATATTAAGCGATATGGATTTGTCAGTACAGGAAATTTTAATGAATCTACGGCCCGTATCTATACAGATTATACCTTGTTTACGGCCCATGATGGAATTTTAAAGGAATTGAACAAGGTTTTCGATTTCTTTGAAACAACCTATAAAATCAACAAATACAAACATCTCATAGTTTCTCCACATTACACCAAAAATGTGTTCAAGAAATTGATAGATAAGGAAATTCAAAATGCCAAGGCAGGCAAAGAAGCCTACATTAAAATTAAAATGAACAGCTTTACCTCCTATAAAATGGTGGACAAACTGTATCAAGCTAGTAGGGCAGGTGTAAAAATTCAACTTATTATAAGAGGTATTTGTTGTTTGGTGCCCGGTGTTAAGGGGATGAGCGAAAATATAGAAGCCATTAGTATTGTGGATAAATTTTTGGAGCACCCAAGGGTTTTTATTTTTGGTAATGATGGCAATTCCAAAGTGTATATATCCTCGGCTGATTGGATGACAAGAAATTTGGACTATCGGGTAGAAGTTGGTGTACCAATATATGATACTGATGTTAAACAGGAACTTTTGGACACTTTCGACATCTCTTGGAGGGATAACGTTAAAGCTAGGGTGTTTTCTGAAAAGCATGACAATGCCTATAGAAAGAACAATAACACAAAAGTGCGATCGCAATTCGCGACTTATGATTATTACCTGAATAAATTGAACTCTTAAAAATAAATCTCATTTGAAAGTACGGAAATATGCCGCAATAGATATCGGTTCCAATGCCATACGTTTGCTTACCCATAACGTAATAGAAGAGGAAGGGAAAGAAACCCTTTTTAGAAAAAGCGCTTTGGTCCGATTGCCTATCAGATTGGGGGAGGATGTCTTTAAGAATGGGAGCATTTCCAAGCGTAACGAAGAGCGATTGTTAAGTGCTATGAAGGCATTTCAACTTTTAATGGAAGTACATGGGGTGGAGAAATATATGGCATGTGCTACCTCGGCAATGAGGGAGGCGGATAATGGTCAGATGGTTATTGCTAATATTTTGGAAGCTTCAGGAGTAAAAATTCAATTGATCGATGGGGAAAAAGAGGCTTCTATCATTGCATCTACAGACCTTAAGAATTTGATAAGGAAAGATGAAACTTATCTTTATATTGATGTTGGCGGAGGAAGTACCGAATTTACGGTCTTTTCCGAAGGGAAAATAAAAATATCCGAATCCTTCAAGATTGGAACCGTTAGGCTACTAAACGGTATGGTGGATGATGCAATGTGGAATGAATTGGAACTTTGGTTGAAGAAGCATGTTAAGGGGCTGCCCAATCTATCGATCATTGGTTCTGGGGGCAATATTAATAAATTGCATAAAATGTCGGGTAGGAAGGAAGGCGAGTCACTTTCCTATATTTGGTTAAGGGCACAATATCATTTTTTGTCCAGTTTAACATTTGAGGAAAGGGTCTCGGAATTGGGACTAAATCCAGATAGGGCGGACGTAATAATTCCGGCAACCGAGATTTTTGTTTCTTCTGCCAAGTGGATCGGGGCCAAAAAAATTCATGTTCCCAAAATAGGGCTGTCAGATGGAATTATAAAGACCCTTTACTACGCCAAAAAATAAGGATGTTAAGTGTTGAAAAGCCTTTGTGGACGTAGTGATTTTTAGCCATGGACCGATTCATTCTTACCCAGGTCCTTCATTATGGCCGCCTCGTAAGTTAGTAGTTCATCCCATTTCCTGTCCACTTCTTTTCGATCTCCATACTGACGGGCAAAATTTAGGAACATGGTATAATGGCCAGCCTCACTGACCATTAGTTTGTGGTAAAAATCAGCTAACTCTTTATCCTTTAATTCCTCGGAAAGCAATCTGAAGCGTTCACAACTACGGGCCTCAATTAATGCGGCATAGAGTAAGCGATGAACCAGTTGGGTTGTTCTACTACCACCTTTTGGAAAGAATTTTAACAGGGCTACCACATACTCGTCCTTTCTGTCCCTTCCAAGGGTTTTGCCACGGGCCAAAATACGATCGTGTACCATTTTAAAATGCCCCATTTCTTCCCGGGATAGCGCTATCATTTCTTGGGTAAGCTCGGTGTACTCAGGAAAGCTCACTATTAAGGAAATAGCTGTACTAGCCGCCTTTTGTTCGCAATAGGCGTGATCTGTCAATATTTCATCGATATTTTTTTCAACAATATTGACCCATCTGGGGTCTGTGGGTAATTTTAATCCTAGCATAGTGTAATTTTCTTTTCAAAAATAGAAAGAATACCATAAACCGCAGTAATTTATGATGATATAGTTTTATATTTAAGCCTTCTAGGTGTGCAATGGAAATTGATTTGAATAGACAAAATTGCCTACGCATGGTCTTATTAAAACATTTGGTTTAACAATAAAAAGTATCTTGTTATATGGTATTTGAAAATATAGGTTCACAGCTCTTAAAAATTTTGGAGGATAATGTGGATAAGGAAAATAGGCAATGGCTATTGTCCAAAATAGAAAGCATTGTGGAAACGGAGTCAACTAAGGATCTGTATTTAACCTATAGTTTGGTTCCTACCAAAATTAAGACGGAGAAAGATTTGTCACTTTTATTGGATGACAAAGAATTAAAGGCATATCTGGAAGTTCAACAAGCAAACCTACAACAGATTGCTAGAATTTTCCTGCTTTACAAGGTATTGGAGGCAAAGGAAGATTTTTTTAAAGCCAAGGTGGCAAATATTATAGAAGTTGCTGATAAGAGTGAATTGGAAACCTTTTTGAAATTTCTGGTGTTGCTTCCTAATCCCGAAAATTATAAGTTTCAGGCTGTAGAGGCACTCCGGACCAATATAGCTACCGTTTTTGATGCCATTGCATTGAACAATCCTTATCCTGCACTTTATTTTAATGAGCAGCAATGGAACCAAATGTATCTTAAGGCGGCATTTATGCAGCAAAATCTTAATGAAATAGTTCAAGTAGATAAAAGGGCAAATAAGGAACTGACTCGAATTATTTCCGACTATGCTCACGAGCGTTGGGCAGCATCAAGGGCAATAGATCCAAGCTTTTGGAGGCCGGTGGGCAACTTCATGGACGAAAAATTGCTAAAGGATATGAAACGGCTATTTTCCAGTGATAATCTGACCGAAAGAAAAGCTGCCGGTCTTTGTTGCTATAATTCCAATTCAAGTGCTGCAAAGGCACTGTTGGCCGAATTTCCCGATCTTTCAAAAGAAATTGAAAAGGGAATTATTACTTGGGAGAACATAAAAGAATAATACTATACCAAATGTAAAAATAAAGGCGGTTCAAAAGTTCTGTGTATAACTTTTTGAACCGCACTTTTTTATTTGGTCTTCGCGGGGACTACTTTTTCAATGAGTTGATCCACCCAGCTATTTTTAGTGCCTCGTCCTCTGGAACATGGGGCATTGGAGCCATTGGAGTGGCATATTCCGGCCAGTTTTTGGGCTGTGGATTGTAAATTAATTCCACAATTTTTTCATTACTGTAATTCCTTTTTGAAATCTCCGTAAAGGAAGGTCCAATGACCCTCTTGTCCTTATGATGGCAGGCCACACAAGTATTGGTCATTAATAGAGGCTGTACTTCAGTGTCTGTTAATGCTTTGGCAGTAGTGGTCGATTTTTTTGGTGTGGTTTTCTTAGTGCTAACCGCTTTTTTTAATAAGCTGGAGCGTTTGGTGGAGAGTTCAGATATGGGCACAGTAGCACCTTCTGGTATATTGTTCAAAGTGTAATACAATGTAGGGTGTAAGATAGTATTGCCAGATTCTTTGGCTTTTATCCCAGGCAACATAATTTCATGAACATAGTATTGACGAAGATTGTCTACAACGACACGTACTTTCATTCCGTCATCACTTACTTTTACCCCTTTGAACTTGATCTCCTCTATATTGGTTTGCGGACTGCCATATGCAGCATGATATTTATAGATGTAGCTCTTGCCAAAATAGGAATCCAGATCTTCCGCCGAAACTTTGTCTACAGGCAATGTAAACTCAATTTCAAATCCATCCTGCATAGCGTTTACAGTTTTCATTTCAAAGGGTGTGCGCCCTGTCCATGTCAAATATTCCAGGCCGGAATTGGTAGTACCGGCAGATCCCCAACCTCTATTGGTTTCCCCAACAAAAAGTCTTCCTTCGTTATCAAAATCCATACGCATAACTCCAGATTGGAAGCCTGTCCTAAAGTCGAATGCCACTCCCTGATATTCACCCTTGACTTTTTCGAGAACTACCCTCATAATTTTACTTTGGCCCATGTCCCCAACAAGTAATTGGCCATTAAATGGCCCAAATTTACCTTGGGTCTCGTCCACCTTGATTTCGGAATTGGATATGCCCAAAATGCCGTGCGGTAAGATTACTGCCGGTAATTTTAATTCAGGGAAAGATTTCTTTAATTCATATGCAAAATCCGGATTTGCCTCATCCCTAATATTTTCGGGTTTTACATACCGGCCATTTACCCTGACTTGTCTTTTGTCCACCTTCCCGTAAAATTCTTCCTCCGTCAGTTTAATAGGAGAATCTTCGTGACCAGTCCATCTTAGTCCTGCGGGGTGTCCTGCAAATGCCCCTTTTGGAAGATGCCAAATAGCCCCGGATCCTACCCAGTCCCCTTGGTTTTCCGTATAGAATAATTCATCATTTACCAGGCCGTATCCAGCGGGAGACCGCATGCCCGTTGCCCATGGTTCCATTTTGCCGTCCTCGGTTATCTTCATGGTCCAGGCCCTCCATGGCACCCTGCTTTCTCCTCTCCACCATTCTTCATCGCCAAAGGCAACATTGGCGGTCACGAAAAAGGTATTGTCGGGGGCCAGTACCGGTCCAAAGGAATATTCGTGATAGTGGGTGGAAACAGGCCAGGCATAGATGGTCTTGTATTCATCGGCAATATCATCTCCGTTGGTGTCAATTAGTTTAGTTAGCTCGCCTCTTTGTGCAGTGTAAAGAGCTTGGTCATGGTAGGCAAGTCCCAGGGGTTCGTGTAAACCAGAAGCGAATTTTTTAAATGTTGACGAAACACCATTGGCCATGGACGGATTTTCAATAATCCAAACATCTCCCCGTCTCGTGCACACGGCAAGATTTCCATTGGGAAGGGATAATACGCCTCCGCCTTCCATTTGGATTCCCTCTGGTGTTGGTACCGTGGTTAGTCTGTAGTAATCCTCTTCGGTGGAAGCATTTTGAGCAACTAAAAATGTTGCTGAAAGAAGTATCGTCAGGAAGCCGAATGTCTTAATGGCTGTTTTTATATTTTTTGTTATGGTTCTCATATCACTTACCAAATTATTTCATATTTAATAGTACTGCCATCCACTGGAATAATTATTTCAGCTTCATCATTAACCTCTCTAAGGATGGGTTCTTGCCCAGAAAGTATGTTTATGTAGAATTGGTGGTCATCAACATCGAATGACCCGTCAGCTAATTTCTTGGCTTTTCCAGAGGCAATTTTATAGTACCAATTAGGATCTCCGGTTTTGGAAAAACTCACTTCATTTATCAGATGGGTGTTTTTGTCATTGGGATAAATCCTGTTCTCTACCTCAACGCCTTTGTAAGTGTATTTAAAGATAGGTAGCCCGTTGGCCGGGTTCATAGTATATCCTCCAGATTTAAATTCAGGAGCGCTTCCAGTTTTGGGAAATGGACTATTTAAGTCCGCCAGTTCGGCCAGAGGCTGGTTCAAAAAAGTCCACTGAACGGCTCCATTAGGTTTAAAGGATCCGTTACCTCTACTGTGCCACATAGGTGTAGCGTCTATAAAAGCACCGCGCCACATGCCTACAAGATTTTCGGCACCCATATCATATACAAAATTAATGCCCTCGGGTGTCCCTAGGCCTATGGTGTGGGAAAGCCGCTCTTCATTACCCTTAAAACTTACAAAACCCCTTAACATACGTGGAGTAGCCTCGGCGTTGACTAAAATTGGGGAAACAGAACTTATATCTGGTGGATAGGAATCATAAACATGAAAGTTTTTGGGATTGGTACTGGCTGTTGCAATTGAAAGTCCCAACCTAGGTGCTCTCCAGCCTGCATTTTTTATATTGGTCAATGTAAATACGTGCGCTCCCGCATTTAAAGAAACCGTTTTCTCCAAATTTTCCTGGGCATCCGAAGAATTATTGGTGACAATGGTTTTGCCGTCAATGGTAAAATTTATTCCACCTGTGTATCCTATGGAAAAGTGGTAGTCATCCGCTTCGGGAATAATAATTTTACCCGTATAGGCAATACCATAACGATCTTCCTCATGTACAGCATTAACGTCTATTAGTTCCCCTGATTTCTTTTCCGACGCCACTGCATCTTCCAATTCTTCCAAGCCTTTAAAATCGCCTTTATAGGTGATGTAACTTAAATCCGATAAAGTGACTTGTGATTCTTTCAATAGCTGATACTTAATATTCCGAAATGCCATCGGGCCATGATCTCCTTGAATCATAAGCGGGCCCATAGCGGTTTCTTGTGTGGAAATAGGACCGCCGGTAGGTAACGGAACTTCTACATTGCTGTGGATTGTTACTCCGTTCAATGTTACGGAAACAAATTTAGCATTTGCAATTTTTTCTCCGGATTCATTGAATTTTGGAGCCTCGAAGTGAATATTGATCTTTTGCCATAAACCTGGTGCCTTGGCCGGATTGCTCAATGGGGTAATTCCCAGAAATTTCTTTGATGGCTCTTCTTCCCAATTTCGATGGATACCACCAAAATCATAGGAAGTAGGATTCAATACACCCCAGCTATCCTTAATTTGAAGTTCATATCTGCCTTGTAAATATATTCCTGAATTAGAGCCATTAGGTATTAGGACCTCCATTTCCAATTTTATATCCCCATGTTGCCACTGCGACAAAAGATGATCTTTTTGTGTAAAGGAGTAATCATTGAACAAAACACCCGTTCCGGGCTCAATATGTATGGGGTGTATGGATTCTTTTGACTTTTTTTGTCTTCGTTTTTCCTTTTTGGATAAAATAATTGGTTCCGGGTCCTGATGCGTGTGAACGGTAATGTTGCGGTCGGCAACGACATCACCCACTATTTTCCAATTGCTGGTCGGGTCCTTAAAACCATTAAGGTTCTCCAGCGATAATTGTACTTGGGACATCATGCTAAATCCGGAAAAAAGTAATAGGATTGCTAATTTAATTTTCATTTTGATATACTTGGTTGTTAAAAATTGGATCTAAAGGTATCATTAATCAGAGTTTAACAATAGGGTCTGTGGTAATTTAACATTTAATGCATTTGTGGTTTTTTTTCTTGGCCACGAGGAAAGAATAACTTAATGATTTTAGATTGTTTTTTTGGTTGGGATGCCTGTATCTAGACGATTTATTTGGAATTGTTTGGATTATGGAAGAAATAGGGCTGGAAAGATGAATTCTTGGGCATTGTGGTATTTTTTCCCAAGATTTTGTAGAATTATTTTCAAATGATTTAAATTGCCACATTATTGGACGATATCATGGTGTTTAAGCAAAAAAAGTATCAATTTCGGCATATATTTATATAATCTTGAAATTTATTAAGGTCGGAAAATCATTACTGGACCAAGATTGAGTCTCTATAATTTATTAACTAAACTAAATAAAAAAGGTAATATGGGTAACATTTCAAAATCATTACTAGTATTGATCTTGGTTGGTTTTCTTGGTTCATGTACATCCAAGGAAGTAAAATTATTGGTGTTTAGTAAAACGGAAGGATTTAGACATGGTTCCATCGAGGCAGGTGTGGTAGCTATGAAAAAATTAGGTGAACAAAACGCTTATAATGTTGATGCTACCGAAGATGCTACCTATTTTACCGAGGAAATACTAAAGCAATACTCCGCCGTGATATTTTTAAACACTACGGGAGATATTTTAAATGAGGAGCAACAGGCCGATTTTGAGAGATATATTCAGGCGGGCGGCGGATTTTTTGGAATACATGCCGCTACAGATACCGAATACGGTTGGTCATGGTACAATGATTTGGTCGGGGCATATTTTAAAGGACACCCGAAAATTCAAGAAGCAAGGTTGAATATTGTGGACAAAAACCATCCAGCTACAAAATCTATGTCCGACACATGGATGAAGACGGACGAATGGTATAATTTTAGGGATATCAATCCAGATATTAAGGTACTAATTGAAATTGACGAAACCAGTTATGAGGGTGGGGAAAATGGGGAACATCATCCAATATCTTGGTATCATGACTATGACGGGGGTAAATCGTTTTATACGGAAATGGGGCATACCGATGCCACTTTTGAAAATCGTGATTTTTTAAATCATGTTTTGGGCGGACTTCAGTACGTTATTGGGAAAGTTGACTTGGATTATAGTAAGTCTAAAACGGAAAGGATTCCAGAGGAAAACAGGTATGTTCGCACTGTACTCGATTTTAACCTGAACGAGCCCATGGAACTCGAAGAACTTCCTGGTAGGGGAATTTTGTTCGTGGAAAGAAGGGGAGCTTTAAAACTTTATGATTTTAAGGAGGAAAAAACAAAGAAAATAGCCCAGCTGGATGTGTTTTATGGCAATGAAGACGGATTATTGGGTATTGCAGTTGACCCCGATTATCAGAATAATAATTGGATCTATTTATGCTATTCCGCACCTGGGGAAATATCTGAACAACGTATTTCAAGATTCACCTTGGTGAGCGATTCGTTGGATTTGGCGTCAGAGAAAAATTTATTGACCATACCAACAATCCGTAAGTGCTGTCATAGTGGAGGTGCGTTGGAATTTGGACCGGATGGCAACTTATTTATTGGTTTGGGGGACAACACTAACCCCTTTGAATCTTCTGGGTATGCCCCAATAGATGAAAGGGCAGGCAGAGCGTTATGGGATGCTCAAAAATCGGCCGCCAATGCCAATGATCTTAGAGGAAAAATATTGAGGATTAAACCAGAGGATGACGGTACTTATTCTATACCGGAGGGCAACCTTTTTCCAGAAGGCACCGCAAATACAAGGCCTGAAATATACGTAATGGGTAGTCGAAATCCGTTTAGATTTTCTATTGATAGTGCAACGGGCTATCTCTATTGGGGAGATGTTGGTCCGGACGCAGGTAAGGGGGACCCCAAACGTGGACCTCATGGTATGGGCGAATTTGACCAAGCTCGAAAAGCCGGGAATTGGGGCTGGCCGTATACTCGAGGAAACAATCAGCCGTACAACGATTATGATTTTGCTACGGAAACAGCTGGAGAAAAATTTAACCCTAATAAATTAATAAATGATTCACCAAATAATACGGGTATAAGGGAGCTTCCCCCTGCACAGGAGTCAATGATATGGTTTTCCTATGCCGCTTCTGAGGAATTTCCATGGTTGGGTTCGGGAGGTGTTAACCCTATGGCAGGTCCTATTTATCATGCTTCGAATTATCCTAAGGCCACCAATAATTTTCCAGATTATTTTGAGAATAAGATTCTTTTATATGAGTGGATGAGGGATTGGGTATATGTGGTGACCTTGGATGACAATCACAACTATGTCAAGGCAGATCCCTTTATGCCGAGTAGTGAGTTTTCCCATCCAATGGACATGCTTTTTGCTTCGGATGGCAATCTATATGTTCTTGAATATGGACAAAAATGGAATTCACAAAATATGGATGCCCGTTTAAATAGAATTGGTTACGTAAGTGGTAATCGCAAACCAGTGTCCAGAATAACATCGGACAAAATGGTAGGGGCCCAACCCTTTACGGTACAATTTTCCGGTAGTTCATCAGAGGATTTTGATAAGGATAAGTTGAAGTATGAATGGTATTTTAATTCAGATGAGGTCCAAGATGCTTCAATGGAACCTAGTTTTACATTCCACGAGCCAGGGAATTATACGGTCCGTTTAAAGGTGACCGACGAAGCCGGAAATTGGGATATATCGACCCATAAAATATTGGTAGGGAATGATATACCCGAAATAAAAATAGAATTGGACTCTAAAAACAAGACCTATTGGGATGGCCGGAAAGTGGCTTACAAGGTTATTGTGACCGATAAACAGGATGGTAGTACACTGGACGGTACCATTGACCCCAAGGAGGTTAAAGTTACCTTCGATTATATTCCCGAGGGTGAGGATATGGTTAAGGCCACCATTGGCCATCAGCAGAACACTATTCCGGAAGGCAAATTAATTATGGACGAAACGGACTGTAAGGCATGTCATGCCGTGAATGTAAAGGTGAATGGGCCTACTTATGAGGAAATTGCAGCCCGTTATTCAGCAGAGGATAAAAATTATCTGATAGATAAAATCATCAAAGGCGGTTCTGGGGTTTGGGGAGAGAGTATGATGTCTGCACACCCTCAATTAAAGGTCGCAGAAGTAGATAGAATAGTGGATTACATTCTTTCACTCGATCCGAAAATGGGGAAAGATGAAAACCAACTTCCCCTATCCGGCGAAGTTGGTTTTAATGAACATAAGGCTAAAAGAAGCCAAGGAAAGTATGTCTTAATGGCCTCATATTCGGATAAAGGAAGCAAAGCGCAGCCTGAATCCTCCCTGTCGGCAAGAGATCAAATAATTTTTAAATTCCCAAAATATGTAGGCGTGAACGCCGATGAAAAAAGTGGGGGATTAAGTAATTGGAAAGTAGAGGGTGATGAAGTAGTTGGGTCCATTAAAAATAATTCTTATTTGAAATTTAATAATATTGGATTGGAGGGTCTGAAGAATATAGAGCTGTCCATGTATTTTGGAGCGGACTATCCATACGAGGGAACATTTGAAATAAGGGAGAATAGTCCTACCGGTAACCTTATAGGAGAAAGTTCATTGAAGTATTTTAATAAGGAAAAAGGCGCCAAGAAGAAATATGATATCCCTGTTAAGCCAATTTCGGATTTTGAGGATATATATCTAGTATTTAAGGGTGAGGGCGATAAGGAACAAATTATTGGAAATTTTAACTCTATGATATTGAAATATTAAGGCGAAGATCGTATTTGTAGTTATTGTGATTTTTTTAGTCCGAAACTCAGGATTGTAATTTGGTTTTCTGTTAAAACACTTTTAAAATGGAGTTGTTATAAGCGTTAAAACCCATTATTTAATTAACTTTAGCGGTTGGAATTGCTTTTAAAAAGATGATTTATTCAGATTATTATAATTAAGTCCGAATTGTGCAATGCAACATTTTGGTTTAGGCATGTTTATCAATTAAAGTATACAAGAATATTATGGAAGAGAAAATGATGATTATAGACCCACATGTGCATATGACGTCTAGGACTACAGATGATTATGAGGCAATGGCAGCAGCTGGTGTAGTGGCTATTATAGAGCCTTCATTTTGGTTGGGGCAACCGCGTACTCAGGTTGGTTCTTTTCAGGACTATTACAGCAGCCTTGTAGGTTGGGAGCCATTTAGAGCTAGCCAGTTTGGAATACATCATTATTGCACTATAGGGTTAAACTCAAAGGAAGCCAATAATGAGGCATTGGCAGAACAAGTAATTGAGTTATTACCGCTATATGTACATAAGGAAAATGTAGTGGCCATTGGCGAAATAGGATATGACGATCAGACTCCGGCAGAGGACAAATATTTTAGGATGCAATTGGAGTTGGCCAAAGAATTAAATATACCGGTACAAATACATACCCCACATAGGGATAAAAAATCGGGAACCTTAAAAAGTATGGAGGTTTGTTTGGAGCATGGTTTAGATCCAGCTATGGTTGTTATTGATCACAACAATGAAGAAACCGTTAAAGATGTATTGGATCGCGGTTTTTGGGCTGCATTTACAATCTATCCAAAAACCAAAATGGGTAATGAAAGAATGGTTGAGGTGGTAAGAAATTATGGAAGCAATCGTATCATTGTGGATAGTTCCGCCGATTGGGGTGTTAGTGATCCGCTAGCGGTGCCAAAAACGGCATCCCTTATGTTGAAAAGGGGAATAGCCAAATCGGATGTGGTTAAAACTTGTTACCAAAATGCACTGGATATTTTTGGCAAGAATGGTAAAATGAAAGAATCCGATTGGTTGAAACCAGGAGGCATCAATCAGACCAAGTTATATAATGATAATAGTGTTTTGCGAGGGCAGGAGCCTAAGGTTGATGCGAATAAAATAGTATAATGAATCCTGTATTTAAAGGATATTTACGTCTGGCCAGACCTGCAAATTTACCTACCGCGGCTGCCGATATTATAGCAGGCGTAGCTATCTCGGGCTTATTTTTAGGCATAACCGCAAGTACCTGGGGTACATCTAGGTTTGTAGAAATATTGTTGTTGGTATTTGCCTCAGTGTTCCTATATGCTGCAGGTGTTGTGCTCAATGATGTCTTTGATCATAGGTTGGATAAAATAGAGCGCCCGGAAAGACCCATTCCTTCTGGATTAATTCCGGTGAAATATGCAGCCATCTTTGGTGGTGTATTAATGAATTTGGGGGTGCTAAGTGCATTTTTAGTGAGCTCCGTATGTGGCATAATCGCTTTTGCTCTGGGGCTTTCCATTCTTTTGTATGATGCGTTGGGGAAGCATCATTCCTTCTTTGGCCCATTAAATATGGGTATTTGTAGGGGATTGAACTTGTTGCTCGGAATTTCCATTTTGAGCGATTTGAGCAATTGGGGATATTTCATCTTCCCGGTGGTTTACATCGCGGCCATAACACTTATCAGTAGAGGGGAAGTTCACGGGCAAAATAGGAGTCACATTCTGTTTGCAGGAGGGTTATATTCCAGTGTTATCTTGGGTATAATAATACTTTTTTCAATTTCCGAATTGAATCTACTGGAATCCCTTCCCTTTTTATTGCTCTTTTCTTTTTTAGTATTTAAGCCCTTATTGAAAGCCTACAGGGAAAATTCACCACAAAACATAAAAAAAGCAGTGATGGCCGGGGTAATATCGATCATTGTTTTGGATGCAACCTTGGCCGTTGGATTTTCCTATTGGTGGGTAGGTTTGATAACCTTATTGCTATTGCCCCTGTCAATTTTTTTATCCAAACTGTTCGCAGTTACCTAACTTTTAAGAGTATGTCACATTATCAGCCAATTGAGCAGTCCTTCAAAGTATCTTATGAGTATAGGTTGCATTTTACCGAACATGTATTTAGTACCCATAACCCTCTGTTCAAAGATATCATTAAGGGTTACAATAAGAAGGGAGGCGTAAGGGTGCTTTTTGTTATAGACAGTGGTGTTCAGGAATGTCATCCAAATTTAAGCTCACAAATATCCTCCTATTGCAAGTTGAATGATTCAGTAATAAATCTGACCGCACAAATGGAGATTGCGGGTGGGGAACAGTGTAAGAACGACTACCAAAATGTGGAGCGTATATTGAAGGCTATAAATGACAATCGTATCTGTAGACATTCTTTTGTTGTTGCTATTGGAGGGGGGGCAATAATAGATCTGGTTGGATATGCCGCTGCCATTGCACACAGGGGAGTAAAACTTATACGAATACCTACCACAGTACTTTCTCAGAACGATTCCGCCGTTGGCGTTAAGAACAGCTTTAATATTTTAGGCAAAAAGAATTTTTTGGGAACATTTGCCCCTGCCTATGCCATTATTAATGACAGTAATTTTTTAACCACCTTACATCAACGCGACTGGATTTCAGGTATAGCGGAAGCAGTGAAGGTAGCTTTGATCAAGGATGGGAAATTCTTTGAATTTATAGAGAAAAACAGCACAAAACTTCAGTTACGCGAAATGGAGTCAATGGAGTACTTGGTTTATCGCTGTGCAGAGATGCATATGGAGCATATTGCCCAAGGAGGAGATCCTTTTGAAAGTGGTTCTTCCAGACCTTTGGATTTTGGTCATTGGGCCGCACATAAATTGGAATACATGACCAATTACCAACTTAGGCATGGAGAGGCTGTTGCAATAGGTATGGCCGTAGATCTGGTCTATGCCCATTTTATAGGCTTAATTAATAAAGTTACGCTGGACCGTATATTAGGTGTATTGGAGCAAATTGGATTCAATTTACATATACCTATTGAAAAAGATAATGAATTGTATGAGTTGTTAAATGGTATTCAGGAATTTAGGGAACATTTAGGTGGTGAACTTACCATAACATTGATCTCCAAAATAGGAGCTAAGCATGATGTGCATGAAATTGATTTGGCTACCATGGGAAAAGCAATAATTTGGTTAAAGGAAAAGTACAAACCTCAAGTATCCAATAGCATATGTTAGTAGATAATAAATATCATGTTAGTTATTGTTCCAACATACATCCCGGTGAAGATTGGGAGCAGACCTTACATAGCCTAAAAACCTATCTACCCAAAATTAAAAAGGATGTTTCCCCGGAAACACCTTTTGGAATAGGATTACGCTTGTCCAATATTGCGAGTTTGGGACTTAATGAAGGTGATAATTTGCAGGATTTTAAGGTTTGGTTGGATCAAAATCAATTTTACGTCTTTACCATGAATGGATTCCCTTATGGGAACTTTCACAATGAGCGGGTAAAGGATATGGTTCATGCACCGGATTGGACCACCAAGGAAAGATTGGATTATACCAAACGTCTTTTTGATCAATTGGCTTTTTTGATCCCAGAAGGTATTTCAGGGGGTATTTCTACTTCGCCTGTCAGTTACAGGCATTGGCATACTTCATCGGAAGCATTGGATAAGGCTTTCATAACAGGCGCGGAAAGTATGTCTAAGGTTGTTTTACATTTGGTGGATATTGAAAGAAATACGGGTAAAAGTCTTCATTTGGACATTGAACCTGAACCTGATGGTATGATGGAGAATAGCGATGAGGTACTTCATTTTTACGAAGCATATCTAATACCTTTAGCCACTCATAAATTGACGGCAGCTCTGGGCTGTACCAAAGAAACGGCCAGGGAATTAATTTTAAAACATATAACAATTTGTTACGACGTTTGTCATTTTTCTTTAGCCTATGAAGAACCGGAGTATACTTTGGAAAAATTTGGAAAGGCTGGGATAAAGGTTGGAAAAATACAAGTGAGCTCGGCTCTTAAAATACTTTTTAATGAAGGCGAAAATGAGGAAATATGGCGCTCTTTGGCTCAGTTCAATGAACCCACATACTTACATCAGGTGACTGAAAAAGTTGGGGGCAAAGTTATTACTTATAAGGATTTGGCAGAGGTCTTGGAGAAACGCCCAAAGGTGGCAGAGTTAAGATCCCACTTTCATGTTCCCATTTTTTTGGAAAAGTATGATCATTTATTTTCCACCCAGGATCAAATAATCAAGGTGTTGGAATACCTTAAGAAAGATCAATTCTCCGATCAATTGGAGATAGAGACCTATACTTGGGACGTATTGCCCAAAAATCTTAAAACTGAACTGTCCAATTCCATTGTACGTGAATTGGAATGGTTAAAGTGCAATCTATAAAGCATGAAGAAAACCGTAGTACTTAACGTAGTTGGATTAACTAGGGGATTGATAGGGGTGCATACTCCCTTTATCAATTCTTTTTTGGAGAAAGGTACATCGGCAACAGTTAGGCCGCAATTACCCGCAGTAACATGTAGTGTGCAGGCTACTTACTTGACCGGAAAAACACCATCGGAACACGGAATAGTGGGAAACGGTTGGTATTTTAAAGAAGAACAAGAGGTTAAATTTTGGCGACAATCCAATAGCTTGATCCAAGCAGAAAAAATTTGGGACAAACTTAAAAAGCAGGATAAAAATTTCACCTGTGCCAATATGTTTTGGTGGTATAATATGTATTCCAATGTAGACTACAGTGTTACTCCAAGACCAAATTATTTGGCCGATGGAAGAAAAATCCCGGATGTGTATTCCTATCCGGCGGAACTTCGTGACCAATTGCAAAGTGAATTGGGTACCTTCCCTCTTTTTCATTTTTGGGGCCCAAAAACCTCCATTAAATCTAGTCAATGGATAGCAGACGCTGCCTTGAAGACCGATAAATTACATGATCCTACCCTGACTTTGGTGTATTTGCCGCATTTGGATTATAATATGCAACGTTATGGAACTGATTTAAGTAAAATATCTAAGGACTTAAATAAGATTGATAATGTGGTTAAGCAGTTGGTAGAGTATTATGAAAGTAAATCCGCCCATATTATTTTGTTATCAGAATATGGGATAACCAATGTTAACAATCCCGTTCATTTAAATAGAAAGCTAAGGCAAGAGGGATACCTAGATATTCGAGTCGAAAGGGGATTGGAATTATTGGATGCCGGTGCAAGTAAGGCCTTTGCGGTTGCAGATCATCAGTTGGCCCATGTTTATGTGAAGGATAAAGAGGATGTGGCCAAGGTTAAGGCCATATTGAAGAATATCAAAGGGGTGGAACAAGTGCTTTCGGGCAGTGAAATTCAAAAATTACAATTAGATCATGAACGTTGTGGGGATTTAGTAGTGTTGGCAGATAAGGATTCTTGGTTTACCTACTACTTTTGGTTGGATGACAGCAAGGCGCCCGATTATGCCAGAATGGTGGATATTCACAAAAAGCCTGGATATGACCCCGTTGAGATGTTGACAGATCCAGAGGATAAACTATTGATGCCAAAGGTTATTTGGAAGTTATTGAAGAAGAAATTAGGTTTCAGAACCATAATGGATATTATTCCGTTGGACGCCACTTTGGTGAAGGGTTCACATGGTAGAATCCCGGAAGATTCCAATGATCATCCGATTCTGATTACCAACAAAAGGGGAGCTGATTTAAATGAGACTTTGATGGCGACAGAAGTATGCGGCATTATAGAAAACCACCTTTTAAATTCTTAGTATGCGACTTTTTTCCAAGATTATTTCGGCTGTATTTACCATACTGTTTATTTGGGCGACATTTCTACAGTACAACGATCCCGATGCCCTGTTATGGTATTTTATTTACGGTTTGGCGGCAATAGCTTCGTTTTTGTTTTTAATGGAAAAATTGGTTTTGATAGTGCCGGTGGTACTATCGTTTGCTTTTTTAATAGGTGCCTATATATTTTGGCCAGAGCACTTTGAAGGGGTTTCCATAGATGGGGGAAATATAAATAATATAGAACATGCACGGGAATCTTTGGGCCTTATAATAAACGCCTTGGTGATGTTGTTTTATGCTTGGAGGATAAAAAGGGTAGGGAAGGTTTAAATATCTAAATCGAACTCCTTGCGCAGAAGGTCGATGGCTGGATTTTTCTCCCTTAATTTTAGATACTTCTCTTCAGGGGTAAAGGCAAATTTCTTGGCAGTAGCCTCGTTGACCGATATTCTAAGTTTTACAAAGTGATTGTTGAGTTTTAATTTTAGGTATTCCATTAAGTCATACTTATCCCGCTCAATTTCCTTCTTCATAGTGCCATTTGGCAATTCTATCCAAATGGTAAAATTTTCAGTTAACTTGGGCACATCGGAATGTAGGTTGGAAGCTAAAATTTTACGTCCATCCTTATCCGCCATATCTACAAAATCTGCCCAATGTTTTTGCATTTCCTCTTCCGTAAATATAGCTTTGGGAAGGTTGCTTTCATCTATAACATCTTCCTTTTTGTTTAGTTGATGTTCTTTTTTTGCCTTTAAGCTGGAAAGTGAAAGACCTGAAACCCTCCTTTCGTTCGATTTTAGATTTATTTTGGTCCTGGGACTGGGAGTAGGGTCTGGAATATGATCCAAGGTAACCTCCATACTGCCAGCCTCTTCCTTACGGTGAGGTTGATCGGAGGTACTGGGTGTAGATGTTTGGGGCTGAATACCTTGTTTTTCCTTAGGGATAGTTTCTGTAGGTAGGGCTGTAGTATTAATTCCACCTTCCTCAGTTTTCTTGGACTTAAGTTCCTTGTTCCCCACTGCAGGGCGGTTTATCCTGTAAAATGAGGCAGGAATTATAAAATCCGGCTTGCTACGACCATTTCCTAAGGATTCAGACTTTTTTTTTTCTCCATCAAAATCGATAGAGGCTAATTTCATTAGAGTTAATTCAACAAGAAGGCGCTGATTTTTACTGGACTTGTACTTTATGTCACAATCATTGGCGAGGTCAATAGCCGTTAATAAAAAGGAACTCGAAGTTTTTTTGGATTGATCGCTATAATGCTTTTTTGCCTCCTCACCAACTTCCAGGAGTTCTATGGTGTTCGGGTGTAGGCAAACCATTAAATCCCTAAAGTGCGAAGCCAGACCACTTATAAAATGGTGTCCTTCAAACCCTCTGGCCAAGGTTTCATTGAAAAGAATCAATAAGCCGGGAATATCATGCTTCAGAATAAGATCGGTGGCAGCGAAATAGGTATCGTAATCCAGAACATTCAAATTCTCCGTTACGGCTTTTCTAGTCAGTTTTTTGCCGGAGTAACTCACTACCCTATCAAAGATGGATAATGCATCGCGCATGGCGCCATCGGCCTTTTGGGCTATAATATGGAGTGCATCGTCCTCCGCTTCAATTTCTTGGTTCTCGGCAATATATTTTAGGTATTCTGCGGCATCCTTAACTGTAATGCGTTTAAAGTCGAATATCTGGCAACGGGATAGGATGGTAGGGATAATCTTATGCTTTTCCGTCGTGGCCAATATAAATATGGCATGCGCAGGTGGTTCCTCCAAGGTCTTTAGGAAAGCATTAAAGGCTGCCTGGGATAGCATATGTACCTCATCAATAATGTATACCTTATATTTTCCTACTTGTGGAGGTATGCGCACTTGACTGGTCAGCTCCCTTATGTCATCCACTGAATTGTTGGATGCAGCATCGAGTTCAAATATATTAAAAGCGAAGTCCTCATCTTCATGTGCCCTGCCATCTTGGTTGATTTGTTTGGCCAAAATACGGGCACAAGTGGTTTTTCCAACACCTCTTGGCCCTGTAAACAAAAGTGCCTGCGCCAGATGATTATTGTCTATGGCATTTGTCAATGTATTGGTAATAGCCTGTTGCCCAACAACATCCTTAAATGTTTGGGGCCTGTATTTTCGGGCGGATACTATAAAAGGTTCCAAGGCTATCGACTTAAGTTCAGCGCAAAAATACTGCGCGGAGGGTGAGGTACAAATATAAAAATAGCATTGCATTATAGCGCCTATTTAACGCTCTTTAGTATTTTATTTATCAACAATTGAATTACCTTTGCAGCAGCAGGTCGCCTTATCGCTCCCCGCGTTCCGTGGGGGGAGGAAAGTCCGGACACCATAGTGCAGTATAGCGGGTAACGCCCGTCCGTCGTGAGATGAGGACAAGTGCAACAGAAAGTATGTACAGGTTATGCTGTAGTGAAACCAGGTAAACTCTATACGGTGCAACGTCATGTAAATCAGTGTTTGAGGGCTGCACGCTCGAGCTGAAGGGTAGGCGGTTGGAGCCAACGGGCAACTTTTGGCCTAGATAAATGATAAGGAGACCTTGAAGTAATTCAAGGTCAACAGAATCCGGCTTATGACCTGCTTTTTTTAATGAGACAGCATTTGCGCAGCAAATGCGTAGTCGAATTAATGCCGCCGCAGGCGGTATAAAAACATACTGCCGTCCCATACGGTATCCCTTTGATTAATTTGCGCAGCAAATGTGTAGTCGAATTAATGCCGCCGCAGGCGGTATAATAACAACATACTGCCGTCCCATACGGTAACGCTTTGATTAATTTGCGCAGCAAATGCGTAGTCGAATTAATGCCGCCGCAGGCGGTATAATAACAACATACTGCCGTCCCATACGGTATCGTTTTGATTAATTTGCGCAGCAAATGCGTAGTCGAATTAATGCCGCCGCAGGCGGTATAATAACAACTAATGCCACTTGATGGTGGTATAGGGACAATATAATGATGCCAAAGGGGATATCCTGTCAATAGGTTTTATATCTAAAGCCAAATAGTTCAACTAGTTATATTATTAAAAGGCACAACTAATTAGTTCCCCAATGGCGTTTCAGGTCTTTTTTTAAAGTATTGCTCCGGGATATAAGACTTCAATTGTCCTCGGTCCATTCGAAAAAACTAAACACACTGCCACCGTATTTTCTTTGATTGGTGAAATATTCCAAATGGGATAAATCAGTATGCTTGGAATGCTCCATAATCAAAACACCATTCTCCAACAATAATTGTTTTTCAAAAACCAGTTTGGGAATAGCCGAGAATTCTTCCGGGGATAGGTCGTAAGGTGGATCGGCAAAGATGATGTGTGCTTTTTTTGGGTTGGCTTCCAAATATTGAAAAACATCTTTCTTTATTGCAATAATGGGAAAGTTAAGGTCTGTGGAGGTTTTGGCAATAAACTTAATACACCCTAGGTCAGCGTCTATCGCTGTTATATTTTCAGAGCCTCTGGAAGCAAATTCATAACTGATATTTCCGGTGCCTGCGAAAAGATCCAATACGCTTACATCGTTAAAGTAGTATTGATTGTTTAGGATGTTGAACAAGGCTTCCTTTGCCATATCCGTTGTAGGACGAACCGGGAGTTGTCTCGGGGCAGTAAGTCTTTGGCCTTTGTTTTTGCCAGATATTATGCGCATTAAAGGGTGTTTAGCAGTGTAAAATCTATAGTCTCCTTATCCGATCCCCCAAAATGATAAAATGTTGTGTTGGAAGGGATAAAAATGGAAATATCCCTTACATATTGATGACACATATTGTACAATTCATCATTTTCTTCTATAGATCCAAAAAGTTTAAGTTTGGTAGTTTCAGTGTCCAATTTTAATTGTTCCAAAGTAAATAATAGATAGTAGATAAAATCCTCTTTGGTGTTAAAACTAAAGTTGTTGTATAGAATCAACTTTTTATTCGAAATCACAGTAATGTCCATATGCCCCTCAATGAGATGTATATAACAAATGGGATCACTTAGGTTGCCATGGCTGTTGGCCAAAGTCTGGATTAGGATAGTACCATGGTGCAAAAATTCAAATTCTCCAAAAAGGTCATAGATGTAATTATTTATATTCATGAAGGGAACATAAACGTTTACCATGTCCAAACTTTTAATTTCATCATATTCCAGATGGTCGTTGGCCAGGATTTTCGCATTGAATTTCAGGTAATTGGCAAGTTCTTCTTTGTTGAAAAGGGCTTGTGGGACAAGGCTAAAAAGATTGTTCCTATGGATTACAACGACCTCGGAAAACTGTACATCCCTTATCTTGTTTTTTTCAAAAAGCTGTTTTATTTCCTTTTGAACGGCATATGGGGTAAGCTCATTTTCAAATACTATCTTTTCAGAAGTCAGGATTGTGTTGGAAAGTGTGTCCAGAACACAAAAAGAAAGTCCATTCAAGCTAACTTGAATGGACAATTTATGATATTCCGATTTAGAATTTTCTAAAATGCTATTGATCGTTTCGTTTGTCATATATAGATGGCCAATTTCCACTGGTGCTTACCTCGGTCAAAGATCCAACCCTAATTATGTTTCCATTTACCTCATCAACATTAATTTGGGCATTTTCCCTTGCCAACAAAGTTTTGGGTTGGTCATGTAATACTACAGCTTTACTCACTTTTGCTTCAAAAACAGGAGCTTTGTATCCACTTTTTTCGATGATGGTCGACTTCATTTCGAATTTTTCGCCATTGGCGGCAAAAGGTACATTCATCATTGTTTTGAAACGATCATCTTTTTTGAATAAGGAATCCTTTACGGAAACAGTACCAAGTGTATCTACTATTTTAACTTCCTTCAACATATCTATTCCGAAATTCTTGTCGTATTCCAAGTAAGAGGAATCTCTCTGTTGGGTAATGGTATAATGGCCAGTATCTACAAAACTAACAAGTGCGTTAAAATCTTTTGCATATCTACCATTTACAGTTTTATAGGCTTCTTGGGAATTTCTGATGTCCTTTAAATTGGATATCACTTTAGCATAGCGTTCCTGTTTAACTTTTTTAAATTCAATTGGGCCGTTCACAGAATTATAAATCATATATCCCAACACGATAGATACTATCCAAAGGAAAATTTGTAATATGGTCTTCATCTTGTAAGTGTTATTTTATTTAGTGGTTGTCACAAATCTACAATTTTTTTTTAATGGTAAAAGTATTTGACCTTAAAAATACTGATTATCTTTGATGACCTATGACTTCTATAACGGACGCTACTTTTTTTAAACTACTCAAAGACAAATTTCCCCATGATCCAACTGCCAAGCAGACAGTTGCTTTGGAAAAACTTGCAAGCTTTGTTTTATCCAAGGAAAAGGATAGTGTTTTCATGTTAAAAGGGTTTGCAGGGACGGGAAAGACAACCATTGTCGGCACCATAGTAACCAATCTTTGGAAAACCACGATGAAGGCGGTTTTAATGGCCCCCACGGGCCGGGCGGCCAAGGTAATGTCCAATTATTCCGGAACACAGGCTTTTACAATTCACAGAAAAATTTATTTCCCCAAAAAACAAAGTGGAGGTGGGGTTCAATTTGTATTGTCGCCCAACAAGCACAGAAATACTATATTTATTGTGGACGAGGCCTCAATGATTCCGGATACTCCCGCAGATTCCAAGTTGTTTGAGAATGGCTCTCTATTGGACGATTTATTGATGTTTGTTTACTCAGGACACAACTGCAAGTTGATTCTAATTGGTGATACCGCTCAGCTTCCCCCTGTACATTTGAATATTAGTCCTGCCTTGGACGAAAATCAATTGTCCTTAAATTATAATAAGGAAGTCATAAAATTGGAATTGGACGAGGTAGTTAGACAGGCAGAGGATTCTGGAATATTGGTAAATGCCACTAATTTAAGGGAACAGCTTCAGGGCGAATTTTACGATGATTTTAAATTTTTGGTAAGTCAGTATAGTGATATTGTGCGCCTAGTGGATGGGAATGATATTCAGGAGGCAATAGACGAATCCTATTCGCAAAATGGCAAGGAGGAAACCGCCATTATCGTTAGGTCCAACAAGAGGGCCAATTTATATAACGAAAACATTAGGAATAGAATTCTCTACCTTGAAAATGAACTTGCCGTAGGGGATTACATGATGGTGGTTAAAAACAACTATTTTTGGTTGAAGCCTACTTCAGAGGCTGGTTTTATTGCCAATGGGGATATTATTGAAGTGTTGGAGATATTTTCGATAAAAGAGTTGTACGGTTTTAAATTTGCCGAGGTAAAGGTGAAAATGGTAGATTATCCCAACCAAAAGCCTTTTGAAACAGTTCTATTGCTGGATACCATTATGGCGGAGACCCCGTCTTTATCCTATGATGATGGTAATCGGCTGTATCAGGAAGTGATGAGGGACTATGCTGATGAAAAATCCAAATACAAGAAGTTTCTGGCGGTTAAGAACAATAAATTTTTCAATGCGCTTCAGGTTAAATTCTCTTATGCCATTACCTGTCATAAGTCACAGGGAGGTCAATGGAATACTGTGTTTGTGGAACAACCTTATTTACCCAACGGAATAGACAGGGAGTATCTTCGATGGTTGTATACTGCGGTGACCAGGGCAAAGCACAAACTGTATCTTATAGGCTTCAAGAACGATTTTTTTGTTGATTAGGAATAGTCTAATTTCGCATTATAATTTTGGAATATGACTTTTGAGACCATTTTAAGCATATTTTTAGGTGTCGGGCTAGCGGCATCTGTGGGATTTAGAATCTTTTTACCATTGTTTTTTTTAAGTTTGGCCGCTTATTTTAATTTGTGGGAATTGAATGAAAATTGGCAGTGGATAGGAAGTATTACAGCTCTAATAGTTCTAGGGGTTGCAACGATCGTGGAAATTTTTGCCTACTTTATACCTTGGCTGGACAATCTGTTGGATAGTTTTGCCGTACCTATGGCCGCCTTGGCGGGTACAGCAGTAATGGTTTCAACGGCATCCAATTTAGATCCCCTGATTACTTGGACTTTAGCTATAATTGCCGGAGGTGGAACAGCTACGGCCATAAAAGGAGCTTCTGCCACAGGTAGATTGGCATCGACGGCCACCACCGGTGGTACGGCCAATCCTGTAATTGGTCTAGTGGAAACAGGGACTGCCGCCGCAGTGGCTACAGCTTCAATCTTTGCACCCATTCTGGCAGCCTTCATGGTCCTTATAATATTGGTCGTCATTTTTAGGGTTTATAGAAAACTTAAACCTAAAACATAATCCAAATTAACCTTAAATAATTTTCGTGTGAAATGGCCATGATCCAAAACTGGTCACAAAATCAATGAAGATATGCGTATTACATATGACCGTTCAAAAACAATAAATATCTACAAATGAAAATCATTGCAATGATACCGGCGCGTTACGCCGCATCAAGATTTCCGGCAAAGCTTATGCAGGACCTACAGGGGAAACCGGTAATACAAAGGACATATGAAGCAGCAGTAAATACTGGCTTGTTTCAGGAAGTGTATGTAGTTACGGATAGTGCCATAATATATGATACTATTAAAAAAGTGGGGGGAAAAGCTATTATGAGCATTAAGCAGCATGAATGCGGTAGTGATCGTATTGCTGAGGCTGTGGAGGCTATGGATGTCGATATTATTGTTAATGTTCAAGGAGATGAACCATTTACGGACAGGGAAAGTCTTGCTAGTGTAATTGAAGTTTTTAAGCACGATATTGCCAAAGAAATAGATTTAGCGTCCTTAATGACAAGAATCACGGATTGGGTGGAAATCAATGACCCCAATACAGTAAAAGTAATTGTTGATAATCAGAATTTTGCCCTTTATTTTTCCCGTGCCCCCATTCCTTACCCTAGGTCAAGGGAATTGGACATTCCGTATTTTAAGCATAAAGGAATTTATGCCTTTAGAAAAAGTGCACTCATGGATTTTCAGAGATTGCCCATGCTAATATTGGAAGCTACTGAAAAAATAGAAGCAATTCGTTATTTGGAATATGGAAAAAAAATTAAAATGGTAGAAACCAACGTATCAGGTATTGAAATTGATACGCCCGAAGATTTGGAAAAAGCCAAGAAGGTATGGAAATAGATTTTAAGAAAATAAAAGTAGTTGGTTTTGATGCCGATGATACGCTATGGGTAAACGAAACGTATTTTAGGAATGCGGAAGAAAAATTTGCCAGCCTTTTGGATAATTATGAAACCAAAAATCAAATTGATCAGGAACTTTTTAAAACCGAGATCAAGAATTTGGAATTATACGGTTATGGTATAAAAGGATTTATGTTGTCCATGATTGAATCTGCCCTGGATTTATCCAATAATAGGATTTCTCAGACAAGGATTGTCGAGATATTGAATCTAGGAAAGGAAATGTTGTTGCACCCGGTTGAGTTATTGGATGGTGTGGAGGAAGTGTTGGAGAAATTAAAGGATAAATATCGATTAATTGTATTGACAAAAGGTGATTTGTTGGATCAGGAAAGAAAATTGGAAAAGTCGGGCTTGTCCAAATATTTTCATCATGTAGAGGTACTTAGTGATAAAAAGGAGGATAATTATAAGAATCTACTGAATCATTTGGAAATTCCTGTAGAGGAGTTTTTGATGATCGGAAACTCATTGAAATCGGATGTATTGCCAATTTTGAATATTGGGGCAAAGGCGGTACATATTCCATTTCATACCACATGGCAACATGAAGAAGTAAAGTTGGAAGAACACAAGAATGATCATCTTACCTTGAACACTATCTCGGATATATTGGAATATCTTAATTAAGTTTATGAATGTAAAGAGTAAAAATAATAATACTATTAGCCACCCCGGATTGATGACGAATTATAAGAACTTTCCTATGGTACCCCGGGTCATTTTTGGCCAAGGATGTTTTGGACAATTGGGGGAAATTTTGATGCCCAAAAGGATTCATTCAGAGGCACCATTTATCTTTTTGGTCGACGATGTGTTTGAAGGCACTGAACTAGTTTCCAGAATACCTCTGATATTTAACGATCAGATAATTTTTATTTCAGCGGAAGAGGAACCAAAAACAGACCAAGTAGACGCCTTGGTAATTAAAATTAAAAATGATTTTGCCGATTTGCCTTCAGGAATTATTGGTATTGGCGGAGGTACATTGTTGGATCTGGCAAAAGCTGTGGCAATCATGTTGACCAATAAGGGCAATGCCTATCAATATCAAGGATGGGATTTAGTTAATAAACCATCAATATATCACGTAGGTATTCCCACAATTAGTGGTACGGGAGCTGAGGTCTCCAGGACCACTGTATTATTGGGGCCCGAGAAAAAACTAGGGATTAATTCGGATTACACCACTTTTGATCAAGTGCTCATGGATCCCGATCTAACACTGGGTGTCCCAAAAGAACAATGGTTCTATACAGGAATGGATTGTTTTATACATTGCATAGAATCACTGAACGGCACTTTTTTAAATGCCTTTAGTCAAAGCTACGGGGAAAAGTCATTGGAATTGTGCAAAGAAGTTTATTTGGGAGATTTGAAGGAAGATGATTCCAGAAATAAGTTAATGATGGCTTCTTGGCATGGCGGTATGAGTATTGCATATTCGCAGGTGGGCGTGGCCCATGCAATGAGCTATGGTTTGTCCTACTTGTTGGGAGTACGGCATGGTATTGGCAATTGCTTGGTTTTTCAGCATTTGGAAGAGTTTTATCCAGATGGTGTTGAGTTGTTTAATGAAATGAAGGAAAAACACAATATCCAACTTCCAAAAGGCATCTGCAATGAATTGACCAATAACGATTTTGATATTATGATCAATGTAGCTTTAAGCCTCGAACCCCTATGGGAAAACGCCTTGGGAAGTGCTTGGAGAACTATTATAAACCCAGAGAAATTAAAGTCTATTTATAAAAAAATATAATATTACCAAAAATTCGTAATCTGTTTATTAATGCCAATTTGCAACTTGATTTCATTGGGGATTGGGTAGAAAATGATAAAATGTTTTTTTTGAATTAAAAATTAACTGAGACCTTAACATTTTAAATAATTGATGGTTTATGCATGCACTTGCAAAGTTTATTTATTTTAAAATATTAGGATGGAAACTAATTGGTTCCTTTCCACAGTTGGACAAATGCGTTGTAATTGTGGTGCCTCATACCAGCTGGGTGGATTTTTTCCTGGGACTGCTAATTCGACGGGTCTTGAACGAGGATATTCATTTTATAGGAAAGAAAGCTCTTTTTAAACCGCCTTTTGGGTGGTTTTTTCGCTGGATGGGTGGTGCCCCTATAGATAGAAGCAAACAAATGGATACCGTAGGTGCCACGACCAAAATATTCGAGCAGAATAAAAAGTTCAGATTGGCGCTATCCCCTGAAGGAACTAGAAAAAAAGTTGCGGAATGGAAAACAGGGTTCTATTATATTGCCAAGGCGGCCAAAGTTCCCATTGTAATGGTGGCGTTCGATTTTGGAAAAAAGCAAATAAAAATTTCCAAACCACAATATCCTACAGACGACAAGGAACAGGATTTCTCAACCTATAAGGAATTCTTTAAGGGAGTGGAAGGCAAGATTCCCGAGAATAGTTTTTAAGGTTCCGAAAATTTGTTTTTGTCTGACATGGAATTTATTTGAGTTCCGTACAACTGCCTATTTTATACTATCCAATTTCTTTATTGAATCTATTTTTCTCTTAAATTCTTAATCTAATTCCTAGATTACGGCAATAGTTTAGTACTAAAATTATCTGTTTTTAGAATAGTTGTAAGCGATTAATTTTCCTACAAATTAATCCTACTACGGTATTAATAAATTTCACAACATAATTCGGCACTTACACATCTTTGGCGCTGACAAACTACACATTATATGGGTATAATACTACTTTTGATTCCGTAGTAATCTATTTACGTAATAAGTATTGGATTGTTAAAATTCAGGAAATAGGCTACATATAAATACCAACTAATCAAAATTTTAATTTACATTGAGAATGAAAAAAAAAACTGTTTTTACTTATTTAATTGCCCTTTTATGTTTTTCGGCATCTTGGGCGCAAACAACCGTCACGGTAACTTCGCTAACCGATGATGGCACTTTAGGCACTTTGCGTTGGGCAATGACCACGGCCAATGCCGATGCCAATATCAATGAGATTATTTTCGATTCCGGGCTATCAGGGACTATTACCTTAACTTCCAATCTTCCAAATGTGACCAGTAGTATGGTCATTACAGGTCCTGGCGCTTCAGATATTACTATTTCTGGAAACAATCAGTTTAAAATGTTTGTTATTAATTCTGGTTATACTTTGGATGTTTCTGGGTTTACCTTTGCCAATAGTGCAAATGATTATAACAATGGAACTATTTTTGCAGTATCCGGATCAACCGTAAATGCTTCAGATATAGTGGTTTCGGGGATTATTTATAGTACTCCCTTTTGGTCCAAAAGTGACAATTCTGTTATTAATATAACCAACTCTACCTTCAATAACAATTCGGCCACCTTGTTCCGGAGTGATTGGGGTTCAACACCTACTACAACATCTGATAATGAAACTGACTATACCAATAGAATAACCGTCACCGGATCTACTTTCAGTTCCAATTCAGGCCTAATATTCTATACAGAACGTTATGTGAAAATTGAGAATAGTATTTTTGAGGATAATACCGGTCAAATTGGACTTTTTAGAGGAGTCAACAGGTATCAGGTATTAAATTCAACGTTTACCAATAATACCAGCTATCAATTATTTTCATTTTATAGTTGGATTGGGCAGAATCCTTCCTGGGGCGAAGGAACCTTAGGTACCAATAATACTCTTTTTGAGGGCAATACCTTTATTGGGAACACTGGAACCGTTATTAATCCCGGAGGGAGTTCCAATTATGACAATAAGACCACCATATTTGATAATATATTTGAAAACAATGGCACCAATTGGACGGGTAATCCAATTGTGGTCTCCAGTAATTTATTGCCAAATTTTATTACCTCGGTTACACATTCCGCAATTGATGCTACGGTATCGGTAACCATGAGCAGACCTGTTTTTAATTCAGATCTAGGGTCTGGTGCATTGGAAGCCAATGACTTTCAATTTTCACTTTCAGGCGGTAATGCTACTTTGGGCTCTTCGTCACCGACTAGTATATCTATTAGTGGAAATACTTATGTCTTAGGAATAAATATTTTGGGCACTATTCACGGAACGGAGGAGTTAACTATATCCCCATTTGATGAGATTTCTATTTATGATGTAGATGTGAATAGAGCAAGTATTGCACAGAATAATGGTACAATCAATTTAAATTTTTTGGATGATGATAATGATGGGGTTGCCGATTACCAAGATCTTTGCCCTAACACTCCTTCTGGTGAGGTTGTGGAAGCAGATGGATGTACGGATATTACGGAACCACTGGCTCCCATTGGATTCACAAGTACTGCTGGTGCATACCAAATACATTTGGAATGGGATTCTAATACAGAAGATACGGTAGGATACCACTTATATGGAGGGACAGATGAAAACTCCTTGACTTTGATTGCAGATCTTTCCCATATTAGCTATAATGAATTTTACCATACGGGTTTAATAGCCAATACCACCTATTATTACAGCCTGAAGGCCTATGATTTGGCAGGTAACGAAAGTGTTTCCGGTGCAATAATTAATAATCAACCACAGCTACCATTTATTTGGGACGGTCCGAAAATTATTGTTGAAAAAATATCCAGTACAGATTGGACCCAAGGGGAGAATCAGGATTTTTTAACAGATAACGTAATAATTACCCGAGCCAATAATAAAGGCTTGTTTAACATTGCTGCTGAAACTGTTTACGATGAGAATATTTATATTTCCCCAAAAGATACCGAATGGGCGCAGGGTACCACTGCAGATTTTGGATCTCTTAATTTTTCAACTTGGATAAATACCATGGGATGGTGTCCTCCCTGTTATACCAATACCGATTTTGTTCTTCACCTTATTACGGATGATATCTATATTGATGTTAAAATCCTATCATGGGAAAGTGGTGGAAGCGGTGGTGGTTTTAGTTATGAGAGAAGTACGGCTAGTCCTGATGAAGATGGGGATCGAATAAAAGATAGTTTGGATAATTGCTTGGGCACTCCTGAAGGAGAAACAGTAGATGCCAACGGTTGTTCAGATTCTCAAAAAGATGCCGATAATGATGGTGTTTCAGACGCTATTGATATTTGTGGTGATACCCCAACAGGAGAAACAGTAGATGCCAACGGTTGTTCAGACAGTCAAAAGGATGCCGATAACGATGGTGTTTCAGATGCTATCGATACTTGTGCCGATACGCCTACAGGGGAATCTGTAGATAGCAATGGTTGTTCGGATAGTCAAAAGGACAGTGATAGCGATGGTGTTATGGATGATGTCGATACCTGTGCGAATACTCCAAATGGAGAAACAGTTGATGCGAATGGTTGTTCGGACAGTCAAAAAGACGGTGATAACGACGGTGTTTCAGATGCAATTGATACCTGTGCGAATACTCCAAGTGGGGAATCTGTAGATAGCAATGGTTGTTCGGATAGTCAAAAGGATAGCGACAATGACGGTGTTTCTGATGCAATTGATACCTGTGTGAATACTCCAAATGGAGAAACAGTTGATGCGAATGGTTGTTCGGACAGTCAAAAAGACCTTGATAACGATGGTGTTTCAGATGCAATTGATATCTGTGCGAATACTCCAAGTGGGGAATCTGTAGATAGCAATGGTTGTTCGGATAGTCAAAAGGATAGCGACAATGACGGTGTTTCTGATGCAATTGATACCTGTTCTAACACACCAATTGGAGAAACAGTAGATGCCAACGGATGTTCAGATAGCCAACAGGATGCAGATAACGATGGTGTTTCCGATGCAATTGATATCTGTGGTAATACCCCAGGAGGTGAAAATGCAGATAGCACGGGCTGTTCCGCTTCTCAAAAAGATGCAGATGGTGATGGCGTCAACAATGAGATGGACGATTGTCCTGCTACTCCCGCTGGAGAGTCTGTTGACACCAATGGTTGTTCCGATTCCCAAAAGGACAATGATTTTGATGGGGTGAACGATGAAGAGGACCAATGTCCTGATTCGCCCGAAGATGAAGCAGTGGACACCTATGGGTGTACTCCTTCCCAAAAGGATTCCGACAACGACGGAGTAAGTGATAATATGGACGAATGTCCCAATACTCCGTCCAGTGAAAGTGTAGATGCCCAAGGCTGTGCCGACTCCCAGAAGGATGCCGACGGTGATGGTGTTCAGGATTCATTGGACAACTGCCCGGAAGTGCGCAATCCAGGTCAGGAAGACCGGGACAACGATGGTCTTGGTGATGTTTGTGATACCATGGAACTCAACGTTTCCCAATCATTTACTCCTAACGGCGATGGAATCAATGATACCTGGATGATCCATAACATAGAGAACTATCCCAATTCTTTGGTAAGGGTATTCAACTCTTGGGGAAAAGAGGTCTTCTCGGCTAGGAATTACCAAAATACATGGGACGGCCGTTACAAAGACCTAGGAGCCAAACTTCCAGATGCCGGATCCTACTATTTCCAGATCGATTTTGAAGGTGATGGAAAAGTAGACCAGGACGGATGGCTTTATATCACTTCACGTTAACATAACCATAAATTAGAACCAAAGACATTTTAACATGCAGAAATACAATAAGATTATTATAGGCGCACTTTTGTTAGTGGGCGGAAGTATGTTTGCCCAGCAGGAAGGGGTAATCACCAATTATATGTACCATATGAATTCTTATAATCCGGCCTATGTTGGGGTGGACGGGGAGACAATGGTCACGGCGACATTCAGACAACAATGGACCGGCATCCAGGATGCGCCAAGTGCGGAAGCGGTATCCTTTGGGACCACCTTGGGCAAAAAGCTGGGAATTGGCATATCCATCTACAACAGTAATACTTTTGTGGAAAGCCAGACTTTTACAGGTATCGATTTTTCCTATAGGTTACAGTTGACCCAAGGGACGGATCTTTATCTGGGGCTAAAGGCAGGCGGTAACTCTTATAGTGTCAATACCTCCGGACTGGAAACATATAACGTAAATTCAGACCCGAGTATCTCATCAATTTCCCGTTTTAATCCCAATGTGGGGGTAGGGGCCTTGTTGAAAAATGGCAAGTGGTACGCTTCCCTGGCCGTACCACGGCTTTTGTCCACAGACCGAGCGGATAATAACAATGGAGTGGCCACGGCAGCTTTGGCCAAGCCACATGTCTACGCTACGGCCGGATATGCGGTTCTATTAAATGCACCTAGCAACCTAATGCTTAAACCTTCGGTCATGGGGCGTTATGTAAGTGGGGCACCGGTTTCAGTGGACTTCAATGCCATGCTATCTTTCGACGAAAGCTTTGAGTTCGGGGGCAGTTACCGGACTGATGGTGCTTTTGCCGGGCTGGTAAATTTCAGCATCAAAAAAAGATTGCAATTGGGATATGCCTATGAAGTAAGTACTAGGAGCGAATTGGCCAGTGCCAAAAATACCAATGAATTTTTGTTGAGGTTTTTGTTTTAAAGAAGATATAAACTATTGTAAAAAGGGCTAATACACAGGTGTTAGCCCTTTTTTTGATTCAAAACTATTTTGAATTGAAGCCTCTTTCCCATTTCTTCATATGCACGGGAAGAGTCTCAATTATAGTATTCTCCAATATAGTATTCCGGAATGGACAAATTTCAATATTCGGTTTTTAATCCAAGAGCAGTTTTTGGCATGGAATTGGTAACTCTCCGAAAACAAGACTGTACCAATAGGGCAGTTCACAACATTTTTTAACACTTACACATCTTTAGTATTGTAATAAATCCTTTACTATAGTTGAAATACTAAATTTGATATCAATACGTTATGAATGAACAATGTATAAGCGTATTTATATCAAGGAAAAGCATTGTACAAACCAGCAACTATTGTATAAATTCCATCGAGAATGAAAAGAAATCAAATAATATATTTTCTCATTGCCATCTTCTGTTTTTCAGGATCTTATGCACAAGGGGATATATCGGTAACTTCCCTTGCCGATGATAATAGTATAGGAACCTTACGCTGGGCGATAAATAGGGCCAATGAGGATTTCAAAATCAATAAAATTGTTTTTGATACAGGGCTGAAGGGTTTAATTAACTTAAACTCCAACCTACCGAATGTGACCAGTAATATGATTATTAGAGGGGGCGGGGCAGATAATATTACTATTTCTGGTGCTAGTGAATACCGAATGTTTGTAATTGAATCGGGATTTACATTGGATATATCTGGATTCACCTTTACAGATTCTGCCGATAATTATAATAACGGGACTATTTTTGATGTCTCCGGATCATCTGTTATAGCTACTGAAATAGTGGTTACCGGAATTTCCAACCAAACTGCTTTTTGGTCCAAAGGTGACAATTCGACCATTGATATCACCAATTCCATTTTTAAAAACAATTCGGCCACCCTATTTAGAAGCTATTGGGGATCTACTCCAAGTATAACATCAGATAATGAAAGTGACTATACAAATAGAATTACGGTAACGGGATCTACATTTAGCAACAATCGGGACTTAATTTTTTCCACGGAGCGCTATGTAAAAATAGAAAATTGCAAATTTAGTAGGAACCATAGTCAAATTGCCAGTTTTAGGGGGGTAAACCGCTACCAGGTTTTGAATTCTACCTTCGTAAACAATACCGGCAATCTGCTGTTTACGTTTTCAAGTAAAATTGGAGACACTCCATCGTGGGGCGAGGATACCCTGGGTGCCAATAATACCCTTTTTGACGGAAACCTATTTCAGGGCAATACAGGAACTATTATTAATACTGGCGGAGGTTTTAAACATGATTCCAAAACTACTATTACGAATAATATTTTTGTCAACAATGGAAATATGTGGTACGGTAATCCTATCGTAGCAACTGGAAACCAACAGAACAATTTTATTGAATCGGTTTCTCCATCGGAAAATGACGGCACTGTTTTTCTTAACTTGAACAAATCACTCCTAATAGAAGCTGACGAAGAACTGCACTAAAGTTGGGTGTTTCCAAATGTTGGAATTGATTTATAATATAAAAAGCATTAAATCCATAAATAAAGAAGAGGCCTCATCAAGGGCCTCTTCTTTATTTTTTTACCCACTAAGTGAGATATGAATGCTACGACACTTGCCGGTCGGTACCGTTCGGGCGGACGTTGAAATATTATCAGTAGTTTCCATCCGATGCCTCAAGGCAAGCCCATGAGGTAATTGACTAATGAAAATAATTATTCCTGCATGGTGTGATATACGTTTTGTACATCATCGTCCTCTTCTATTTTTTCCAGGAGTTTTTCAACATCTGCAGCTTCTTCCTCACTCAAGGCCTTGGTTACCTGTGGAATACGTTCAAAACCGGAAGATAGAATTTCAATCTCCCTGTTTTCCAGTTCTTTCTGAATGGCTCCAAAACTTTCGAAGGGAGCATAAATTAAAATACCATCCTCATCGGCAAAAACTTCTTCGGCTCCAAAGTCGATCATTTCCAATTCCAATTCCTCAGGGTCGATATCTTCAGCTGAAATCCTAAAATTACAGGTATGGTCGAACATAAACTCAACGGAACCGGAAGTTCCCAGACTACCATTACATTTGTTGAAGTAACTTCTAACATTTGCCACGGTCCTTGTATTATTGTCTGTAGCTGTTTCCACCAATATGGCAATTCCGTGAGGTGCATATCCTTCAAAAAGAACTTCCTTAAAGTCCCCTAAACTCTTGTCAGAGGCTCTTTTAATGGCTCTTTCCACATTATCCTTGGGCATGTTTACGGCCTTGGCATTTTGGATTACCGCCCTTAACCGTGCATTGGAATTCGGGTCTGGTCCTCCCTCTTTTACCGCCATAACAATATCTTTGCCTATTCTGGTAAAGGCCTTTGACATTGCGGACCATCTTTTCATTTTACGTGCTTTTCTAAATTCAAAAGCTCTTCCCATTTCTTGGTTTAATTAGAATAATATGAAACAAATTTAATAATTTTTACTCCTGTTGCAAGTGTTAAGCTTAGTTGCTTACGATAATTTCTTCAATACTGTGCGCCAATTTAAAATCCCTTTCAGTAACGCCATCCGCATCATGGGTAGATAGCCTTATATTAAGGGAATTATATACATTACTCCAATCTGGATGATGATTTTGGGATTCACATTCAAAGGCAATTCTCGTCATTACAGAGAAGGCATCCTTGAAATTTTTGAATTCAAACGAAGTTTCAATGGCACCATCCACATAGTCCCATCCATCCAATTCTTCCAATCGTTTTTCTATTTCTGCTTCCGATAATTTTTTCATGTCGCTATTTTTTATAAAGTTAATTAAAACGGCACAATTCATTGTGGCCTATTCACTAAAGATGTGATGGTCAATTATTTCCTGATAATTGAATAATAAGTTCTTTGAAAGTCGGTTGGATTTTGGCAGTACGGCCAGATAGCGGTCTTCATTGGTGGTAAAGACACGCTTGTAGATAGGTTTGAAATTGCCCATCCTGTTTACAATTTCCTTTATAAAATCTTCATGGTGTATTAGGTCTACACTGCCCAAATGAAAAATCCCTGTTTTATTGTGATTTATAAGGTAATGTATCTGTTGTGTTAGCTTGTCATCATTGGTGACGTTTATGATCAAATTGGGGAATACCTCAATAGGTTCATTATGGGTCAGGGCGTTTTTAATTTCTTTAATCCTTGGTGAATTATTGCCAAAAACCATAGGGACTCTAAGAATTGCCATTTTTGAAATGGGTATCCTTAGCAACATATTTTCTATTTTAATTTTGAGTCGGCCATAGATACTTTCAGACAAGGTTTTGTCATTTTCATAGGAAGGGTATTTGCTGTAGGCGTCAAAAACATTGGCAGAGGATATAAAATACAATTTACAGTCCCTATTTTGAATGTATTCTACGATATGTTGATGTGCCATGACCTGTGCCTGGAAATTTCCCCTTATGGCAGAGATAATTAGATCGGGCTTTACCTTTTCCAATATTCCATATACATCATCTTCTTCCAGATCATACCTGAAGAACTGTTGATTGTTCTCAAAGCTCTTTCTTGAAGAATAGTAGGTACCATAGGTGTCAAAATAGGAATGTAATTCCTTATATATGGCATTTCCTATAAAACCGCTCGCTCCTAAAATGAGTATTTTGTTCATTCTATCACCTCCTTTTGCAAAACTCAACCGTTACCACTGCTATTCCTTATAAAAAGGGAGTTTAACAATGGTAGCAGGAACTATATTTTTCCTAATTTGAATAAAGATTTTACCGCCATTTTGGGATATACCAGTAGGGACATATCCTAAACCAATACCTTTCCCCATGGACGGTGACATGGTACCCGAGGTTACGACCCCTATTTTCTTTCCTTTTTGATCCACAATATCATAATCGTGCCTTGGAATTCCCTTTTCATCCATCTCAAAAGCTACCAGTTTTTTGGTAACTCCTTCTTCTTTTTGTTTTGCCAAGGCTTTACTATTCACAAAATCCTTGGTGAATTTGGTAATCCATCCCAGACCGGCTTCCAGAGGAGAGGTGGAATCGTTAATATCATTACCGTACAAACAGTAACCCATTTCCAATCGCAAGGTATCCCTAGCGGCAAGTCCAATGGGCTTTATGTTAAGTGCATCACCGGCCTCAAAGATCTTGTCCCAAATCTGCTGCACTTCTTCATTCTTACAATATATTTCAAAACCGCCCGAACCTGTATATCCTGTGGCAGAAATAATTACATGCTCTACACCGGCAAAATCAGCCACCTCAAAATTGTAGAACTTAATAGTGCTTAAGTCTATTGAAGTTAGCGCTTGCATTGCTTCCACAGCTTTTGGACCCTGAATGGCCAAAAGGGAATAACCTTCCGATATATTCCGCATATCAGCATCAAAGTCCTTGTTATATTTGCTAATGTGTTCCCAATCCTTATCAATGTTGGAGGCGTTTACGACCAATAGATATTGTTCTTCCTTAATTTTATAGACTATAAGATCATCAACAATTCCACCAGTTTCATTGGGCAGACAACTGTATTGTGCCTTTCCTATGGTTAATTTTGCGGCATCATTGGAAGTTACTTTTTGTATAAGGTCCAATGCCTTGGGCCCACTTATTAAAAATTCACCCATATGGGATACATCAAAAACGCCCACACCGGTACGGACGGTTTCATGCTCTATGTTAACTCCTTCATAGGAAACAGGCATATTATATCCTGCAAAAGGTACCATTTTAGCACCTAGTGCTTCGTGAATCTTAGTCAGTGCTGTGTTTTTCATTTGAATAGATTAGAGGGTAAAAATATCGAAAATTAATCGAAGGGAAAATCTATAGACTTATAGTTTTGCACAAATTAATGTTAAATGGGATATACACGTTTTCCAAATGGAGTGGCCCAATTGTTTAAATTGAATTTTATGTATTTTGTGTCCTTATGGATTTTAAGGATAACTTTTTGCCCACTATTTATAGCGCTCGATTGGTTTGGTATCAAAATTGATTATTTTTAAACTTTAATTTATTGCATAGCTATGAAGAATTTATTGGTGGTTTCTTTTTTTCTTTTCTGTGCTTCCTGGTTTCAAGCCCAGGAGGTCCCCAACGATTTTTTGACTGCGGATTTTCATAATGGAAGACGACAGGAAGTGCGTAAGGCCATGCCTCCAAACAGTGTAGCTGTATTTTTTGCCGCCGCCGTAAGGAATAGGGCAAATGATGTGGATTATATATATCATCAGGATCCGGATTTTTATTATTTAACCGGTTATAGAGAGCCCAATGCCCTTTTGATTATTTATTCCGAAATGCAAAGGGATAATGCAGGCAGTGGATTTGACGAGGTATTTTACGCTCAAAAAAGGGATGAAAAAGCGGAACAATGGAACGGTAAGCGACTGGGGGTGGAAGGCGTAAAAAAGCAATTGGGTTTTGAACGTGCTTTTAATGCCGAACAATTTTTGAGCTCGGACATTGATTTTTCCAAGTTTGATAATGTGCTATTTTTCGACTTTAAAAATGATTTTAGGGATGGCACTGACCCTGCGGATATATTTGATTTAGTGCGAAGTTTTAAGGAGAAATCCAATTATCCATCGGATTATAATGCCACTAAACAACAACTTTATGGTATGATCAAATCTACGGATTTAGAAAATAGTGCCAATGTTGCCCAAACCTTGGGGAGGTACTTGAACTATTATCAGGAATTAAATTCGGATAAGTTGTTGGTTGATTTTGTTGGTGCCGCGGATGATAAATCAAGGAACGAAGTTAAGGAAAAGGTAGCCCTACAGTTGAAATCCAATAATCTTAACAGCTCCAAGTTGGAGGAGATAATGAACAACCTAAGAGAAATTAAAACCAAGGAAGAGTTGGTGCTTTTAAAGAAGGCCGTGGAGATTTCTGCAGTGGGGCAATTGGAGGTAATGAAAGCCATGCACCCCAATATGTCCGAAATGGAAATACAAGGTGTACATGAGTTTGTCTATAAGAAGTACGGCGCTGAATATGAAGGTTATCCTTCTATTGTTGGTGGCGGTAATAACGGCTGTATTTTACATTATATTGAAAATAATAAACCTAAGGTGGGGAACGATTTGGTGTTGATGGATTTAGGAGCCGAATATCACGGATATACTGCTGATGTTACCAGAACCATTCCGGCAAATGGAAAATTTTCTAAGGAACAAAAACAGATTTACGATATCGTGTATAGCGCACAAGAAGCTGGAATAAGGGCCAGTTTGGTAGGGGCTACATTTCAGGCGCCTGGAGAAGCGGCTAATGAAGTTGTTGCGCAAGGTCTGATTAATCTTGGGATTATTGATAGCCCTGAAAAGGCCAGAAAATATTTTCCGCATGGCACCTCCCATTATTTGGGGCTCGATGTTCACGATAAAGGAACTTACCAGCCCTTTAAGGAAAACACGGTTATCACCGTGGAACCCGGAATTTATATACCGGAAGGCAGTGATTGTGATAAGAAGTGGTGGGGGATTGCAGTAAGAATTGAAGATGATATCCTAATTACCAAAGATGGTCCCGTAAATTTATCGGGAATGGCCCCGAGGACTACCGAAGCTATAGAGGCGGTGATGAAACTGCCCAGCCCTCTGGACAATTTTAAATTGCCACTACTGGATTAATAATTGTCTTGAAATAAATCAGGAAAGTTCTACAAGTGCCTTGTTCATAGCTTCTTTTAAAAATCCACCTGAAATAATTTCTTTCCTAACTTCGGCCACATTTTTTACCATTTTTTGGTAGTCTTGATTGGACAGGTCCTTCAATTTCCCATCCAACTCCTCCAAGGACGAAATGCAAATACCCAAATGACGTTCTTTGATAACGTCTGCGATGGCAGCTTTATCCCAAATTATTACAGGAAGACCGCAAAGCAAATAAAGGGATGTTTTGTGTGGATTGTTATATAAAAGATATTGCCCAAAATGACCGGCACATTCGGTTATGGAATTACCGTTCCAAACTAAGCCAAAGGAACCTTTTATGTGTTTGGCCACTTCATCCGGTGAAAACATGCCCTCAAAACTTATGATGGAGTTTGCTGTTTCTACGTCATCCTTTATAAAACCACTACCGTATAGTTTTAAATGAAAACTATTGTTTTTTAGGGCATCCAATTTATAAATAAACGCACTTTTTGCCATTCCCAATCCTCCGGCAAAAACTACATCGAACATACCGTTCTTAGATAATTCTGGAGTAATATAGTTAGAGCTATCGTCCAAATAATCGAACATGTACAGCGGTATTAGTTTAGCAGTGGATCCCTGTTCCTCGAACCACTTCTTCATATTGTCATTATGTACTATGATCACATCGGCACAGGAAAATTTTTTCATTTCCCGAGCAATGTCCTTGTTTTTCCCCATGAGGTATTTAACATCGTGAATGATCAATACAATTTTACATTTTTTAATTCCCGCTATGGTGGTAATATATTTGTAATATTTGCTTAGGGGGTATTGAATGGCCAAGGTGGAGTTTTTAGGCAAACGAATAACCCCTTTTGTAATGCCAAGAAAACTTACTATAGCTCCAATGGCCGAACTGGCAAAAGTAGTCTGTTTAAAGCCTAAATTTTTGAAACCTATATTATCCAAAATCCGTTCGCAATCTGTTTTGGGCTTGGAGGCCGCACTATTGGTAGCCTTGTAATTTCGGGAGATGTAAAATAAATTGGTCATTACAGGTTGATTGTTAAGCCTTACAAATATAGTTATGTTATTGCAAAAGGGATTTTTTTTTTGAATTCAATTCGTAAACACTATAATATGCATTAGTTTTACTTTTTTATCACATAATGCTTACTCTAATTGACCTAAAATGAAATATGATTACCTGATTGTTGGAGCTGGACTTTTTGGTGCTGTTTTTGCCCATGAGGCCAAGAAGAAAGGTAAAAAATGCCTGGTAATCGATAAACGTCCCCATCTTGGGGGCAATGTCTATTGTGAGGAAGTGGAGGGTATAAATGTACACAAGTACGGGGCACATATCTTTCATACCAACGACAAAGCAATTTGGGATTATGTAAATGGCTTTGTGGAATTTAATAGATATACCAATTCCCCAGTAGCCAATTATAATAATGAGCTTTATAATTTGCCTTTCAATATGAATACCTTTTATCAGCTATGGAAGGTAAAGACCCCCAAGGAGGCCAAGGCGGTCATAGCGGAACAGGTCAGGGAAGTAGGGGTTGAAAATCCAAAGAATTTGGAAGAACAGGCCTTGTCGTTGGTAGGAAAGGACATATATGAAAAATTGATCAAAGGGTATACTGAGAAACAATGGGGGAGAAAAGCTACCGAGCTACCGGCATTTATCATTAAAAGGTTGCCCTTGCGATTTACGTTTGACAATAATTATTTTAATGACAAATATCAAGGAATTCCAATTGGTGGGTACAATAAGTTGGTCAATGGATTATTGGATGGCATTGAAACAAGGTTAGAGATCGATTTCTTTAAGGATAAGGCCGAATTAATGTCATTGGCAAATCAGGTTGTGTTTACTGGAAAGATTGATGAATTTTATGATTACTGCTATGGTAAACTGGAATACAGGAGTTTGGAGTTCAAGCACGAAACTTTGGATATGGAAAATTACCAGGGCAATGCCGTAGTAAATTACACTGCCTCGGATATACCTTATACCCGTATCTTAGAGCATAAACATTTTGAATTTGGGACTCAGAAAAAGACCGTAATTACAAAAGAATATCCTACGGAGTGGTCTGGTAATAAGGAACCCTATTACCCCATTAATGACCAAAGGAACAATGAAATTTACACCAAATACAGGGCATTGTCCGAACAGGACGATATTATTTTTGGTGGAAGGCTAGCAGAGTATAAGTATTACGATATGCATCAGGTAATAGGCTCTGCATTGGTCAAATGTAAAAAAATCTTCAACTAGGTTCTTTTTACTTACCTAATAAATAGTCCTTTAGTTCATCGTATTGGGCAATTTTGATTGCCTTTTTCTTCCTGCCCATAACTTTCACTATGCTATCCGGTATGTCTATGTTTTCACGAATCGTATCCTCAACAACATCCAAAAATTTCACAGGGTGTGCTGTTTCGAGAAAAACACCAAAGGTGTCCGGATGGGTTTCCTGATACTTCTTTAAACCCAAATAGCCCACGGCACCATGTGGATCTGCTACATAGGAATAATCGTTGTATAATTTAAGCATAGCCCCTTTAGTCTCTTTATCCGTAAAGGAATAGGAAGATAGGTTTTTGGAGAGCTCTTCAAAATTATCATTGTACAAATGCCTAATCCTAATAAAATTGCTTGGATCCCCAACATCCATGGCGTTGGATATAGTGGCGATGGAATCCATAGGGTCATAGGAAGCAGTTGTCATATAACGCGGAACTACATCATTCACATTCGTTGAAGCAATAAAATGATTGCAAGGCATTCCCAACCTTTGGGCCATAATACCTGCACAGATATTTCCAAAGTTGCCACTAGGTACTGAAAATATGATTTCCTTGCCTTTGGATTTCATCTCCTTGTAGGCAAACAAAAAATAAAACATTTGGGGAAGCCATCTAGCCACATTAATACTATTGGCAGAGGTCAATTGCATATTCTGAATCAACTCTTCGTCCAAAAAGGCTGATTTCACCATACTTTGGCAGTCGTCAAAAGTGCCGTTCACTTCCAAGGCTTTAATATTTTTGCCCAAGGTAGTCAACTGCTTTTCCTGTATATCGCTAACCTTTCCACTAGGGTATAGAATAACAACCTTAACCCCTTCCACTCCAAGAAATCCATTAGCTACGGCACCTCCGGTATCTCCGGAAGTCGCTACCAATACGGTAACATCATTTGTGTTCTCCGATGAAAAATATCCAAGACATCTCGCCATAAATCTAGCTCCCACATCTTTAAAAGCTAAGGTAGGGCCATGAAAGAGTTCCAATGTGGACACCCCATCTTCAATTTCCACTATGGGAAAATCAAAATCCAATACATCTGCAAGTATTTCCTTTAAAGCTTCTTCTGGGATATCATCCCCCACAAATTGCTGTATAGCCAAATAGGCGATTTCAAGATGGGAGTAATCTTCTATCTTTTCAAAAAAAGTGTTGGGCAATGCTGTAATGGACTCTGGGAAATATAACCCGCGATCAGGGGCAATTCCTTTTATAACGGCATCTTTGAAGGATACATTTGGAGCTTGTTTGTTTAGGCTATAAAAGTTCATTGGTAATTATTATTATGGTGAAATATATTTTTTAGTTCTGATTTCAAAACTTCATGCAGACTTGTTTCTCAATTTTCTAGTATTTTAATACCCTCCGTGTTAATTTTTGATACGTGTACATCATAATCAACACCAATTTTTTCATAAACATTTCTCATGGCTTCACCTACTTTAATAGCGTTCTCTTTTCCTTTGCTCAGGGCAAATATAGACGGGCCAGAGCCTGAAATTCCGCAGCCTAGAGCTCCGGCATTTAAGGCATCTTCCTTGACCTTATCGAATCCTGGAATAAGAATGGAGCGGATGGGTTCTACGATATGATCTACTAAAGATCTTCCAATTAGGGCGTAGTCATTGGTATATAGTCCGGCAATTAATCCACCAACATTGCCCCATTGCTTAATACCGTCCTCCAAAGAAATTGATGTTTTAAGAATCCGCCTGGAGTCCGATGTCCTAACTTCTATTTGCGGGTGTATAACTGTGGCATACAATTCTGGGGGTGTCGGAATTTTTACAATATCCAAGGGTAGGTAACTGCGTACCAGGGTAAAACCGCCAAATAGGGCAGGGGCCACGTTATCGGCATGGGCAACCCCACTCGCCAAACGCTCGCCCTCCATGGCAAATTTCACCAAGTCCAAAGTGCTAAAAGGCTTACCCAATAACTGGTTCATGGCCCATACGGCTCCGGCAGAACTGGCAGCACTACTTCCTATGCCACTGCCTGCCTTTATGTTCTTATAAATTTCGATTTCGAAACCGCCAACTTGATCGCTTTCTGCCAATAGGGCCAGACCGGCAACTCCGGCAACATTTTGCAAGGTCTCTGTGGGAAGGTCCTGGCCGATGAGTTTAGTGATTTTTATGCCTTTTTCACTGGTTTTCCTAACTACCATTTCATCACCTACGGAGTCCAAAGCAAGTCCTAAAACATCAAAGCCACAGGAAACATTTGCAATGGTAGCAGGACAAAAGATTCTTATTTCGTTAGTTTTCATTTAAAATCAATTTCATTTCAGTCTTATCCAACTTCCTTAAAAATTACCGATGCGTATAATATCGGCGAATATTCCGGATGCCGTAACATCGGCTCCGGCCCCGGCCCCTTTTATAATCATGGGTTGGTTGGGATAGCGTTCTGTATAGAACAACACAATATTGTCACTTCCTTCCAAATTGTAAAAATCATGTCCTTTTGGGATACGTTGCAAGCCTACACTGGCTTTGCCGTTTTCGAACTGGGCCACATATTTCAACTTGCTATCTTCGTCCACTGCCTTCTTGTACATCTCTTGAAACGATGATTCATGCTTCGTCAACGACTTGAAGAAATCTTCATTGTTGGTTGTTTCCAAACTCTCTTTAGGTAAGAAAGGATTGTTTTGTATATCCTCAATATTCAGTACATTTCCGCTTTCCCTTGCCAGAATCAATATTTTACGCATAACATCCACCCCGCTCAAATCTATTTTGGGGTCTGGTTCCGTATAGCCTTCCACCTGTGCTTCCTTTACTATATCATGGAATGTAGTGTTGTCGTTAAAATTGTTGAATACAAAATTTAAACTACCGGACAGTACAGCTTGAATTTTAAGTATTTTGTCTCCCGATGCCACTAGGTGTTTTAAAGTGTCTATAATTGGCAAGCCTGCTCCAACATTGGTTTCGAAAAGAAAAGGAGCATTGTACTGTCTTGCCAGATCTTTTAATTCCTGATAGTTGTCATAAGCCGATGAACAAGCAATTTTATTGCAGGTTACCACCGAAATGCTATTTCTTAAATAGGAATTGTAGGTTTCTGAAACTTCATGGCTGGCAGTATTGTCAACAAAAATGCTATTTCTGTAATTGAGTTTTTTAATCTTGTCAAAAAATAATTCCCTGTTGGCTTCCTCTCCATTATTTAGCAGTTCTTGCCAGTTTTTAAGGGGAATTCCATCTTCATCAAAAATCATTTTCCTGGAATTGGACATGCCAATAACCCTGATATTAAGTTTTAGTTTTTCCTTTAGATATTTCTTTTGGGATTGTATCTGGTTCAAAAACTTTGCCCCTACATTACCTACCCCCATAACAAAGAGGTTCAATTGCTTTACATTTTCTTCGAAAAATTCTTCATGTAAGGTATTGAGCGCCTTTTTAACATCTTCCTTCAGGATAACAGCGGATATATTCCTTTCGGAAGCGCCTTGCGCTATTGCCCTTATGTTAACGTTGTTTTTGCCAAGGGTACTGAACATTTTTCCACTTAGGCCTTGATGACTTTTCATATTATCCCCAACAAGAGCGATTATAGCCAAATCTTTTTCTGCTATTACCGGCTTTATTTTACCTAGGGAAATTTCTATATCAAAAGCATCGTTAATTACCTGTACCGCATGGTCAGCGTCCTGATTATCAATTCCTATGCATATGGAATGTTCCGATGAAGCCTGGGTAATCATTACAACACTGATGCCTGCAGTGGAAATAACTTCGAAAAAGCGTTTGGAAATACCGGTGATTCCCACCATGCCGGGCCCCTCAAGCGATACCAAAGCAATATTTTCCACATGGCTTATGCCGCGGACCGTTTTACCTTGACCATTTTTGTTTTTGGTAATTAAAGTACCTGGAGCTTCTGGATCGAAAGTGTTTTTAATGACTATGGAAATACCCTTGGTCAATACCGGTTGAATTGTGGGAGGGTAAAGGACTTTGGCCCCAAAGTGGGACAGTTCCATAGCTTCTTCATAAGAAATATGGGGAATGGCCATAGCTTGTTTTACTATTTTCGGGTTGGCGGTATACATGCCACTTACATCGGTCCATATTTCCAAAACTTCCGCATTTATTGCATTGGCTACAATTGCGGCGGTATAGTCCGAGCCTCCTCTTCCCAAAGTGGTGGAATCGCCGTTTACAGCAGAGGAAATAAAGCCCCCTATGACTATAACACTGTTTTTGCAATTCTCAATGTAAGCAGTGATGTTTTGGTTTGTTAGTTCGAAGTTTACGGCCGCCTTTCCAAAATTGGAGTTGGTTTTTATGAGCTGCCTGCTATCGGCATGACAAATGTCCAATCCTTCAACAATAAAATACTCGCTTATAATATAGGAGGAAAGCAACTCTCCATAACTAACAATTTTGTCTGATAGTTTAGGGGTGATCTCTCCAATGAGAAAAGCCCCCTCAAGAAGTGTTTCCAGTGTATTGAGCTCACTTTTTACCTTGCTTAGTACCTTGCTTTGGGAATGAATGGGAATTAGTTCCTTAATTGTCAATAGATGCCTGTCCTCTATTTCTTTTAAAATAGATTTATAGGTTTGGTCCTGTGAGGAAGCCAAAGCTGCGGTTTTTAATAGCAGATCTGTAATTCCGCCAAGAGCTGAAACCACAACTACGGTTTTATCCGATTCAAGGTTGGCTATAATGTTTTTTACTAAGCTTATATTTTTAGCGTTGGCAACCGAAGTACCACCGAATTTTAGAACTTTCATGGTTCAATAGGATTAAGTAATAAAAACTGTATTTTGATAAAATTGTGTAATGGACGTATATGTAGTAGCTTACCCCAATGGGGTAGTGTTGCTGATAACGGTAATAGCAATGCAACCATCAAATAATGGTGATTTAGGTAGTTTTATGTCCAGATTGTTAAATGTCATCATAAATATAAAGAATCAAATGTAGTATTTTTGAATGCCCAATCAAACGTTTGGAGGGATTTTTACTAAATCATCAATTTTTACTAAACAATCTTATGGAATGAAGATTTTTAATACCAAACAGATATACGATGCTGATAAATTCACAATAGATAAGGAGAGGATATCCAGTGACCAACTCATGGAAAGGGCTGCAATTCAGATTTTTAACTGGATACATTCGCGGTTGCAAGGTGCGCAAACAAAGATTTATTTGTTCAGTGGGATTGGTAATAATGGAGGTGATGGGTTGGTGCTAGCCCGGCATTTACGGGAACACGGATATAATATTGAGGTTCATGTAGTTAACTATAGTGAGCATAGGTCAAAAGATTTTTTAATAAATCTTGATAGATTAAAGGAAATAAAGATATGGCCCAATTTTTTGAACGAAGAATCTGAATTACCAGTTATTGGGCAAGAGGATATTGTGGTCGATGCCATTTTCGGAATTGGATTGAACAGGCTACCTGATCTTTGGGTTGTTAAACTAATGCAACACCTTAATGGTTCAAGTGCATTTATACTTTCAATTGACCTGCCTTCCGGACTCTTCATGGAAAGTGGACTACCTAATAAGGATGGGGTAATAAGGGCAAATTATGTGCTTACTTTTCAAGTACCGAAACTCGTGTTTTTTCTTCCCGAAACCGGTAAATATATAGGTCACTGGGAGATTTTGGATATTGGTTTGGATCAGGAATTTTTAGCCAATTCAGAATCTGAATATGAATTGGTTGGCAAAAGTGAAACGTTATCAATGTATATGCCTCGGGAAAAATATTCCCATAAGGGCAGTTATGGACATTCTTTGATTATCGGGGGCAGTTATGGCAAGATCGGGGCTGTTGTTTTGGCTGCCAAAGGTTGTATGTGCGCAGGCAGCGGATTGGTCACTGCCTATGTACCTAAATGTGGCTATTTGCCCTTGCAAACGGCCTTGCCCGAAGCAATGGTCTTAACGGATAGCCAAGAGGGGGAAATTACAAATATTGATTTTAGTTTGTCCCCGAGTGTAATTGGTATTGGGGTCGGCATTGGTACAAGTAAGTCTTCCGTTGAGGCGTTTTCCGAATTTCTGAATAGGAATAAGGTTCCTTTGGTTATAGATGCGGACGGCCTGAACATACTTTCCATGAATCCTGATTTGTTCAAAAAAATGCCATCGAAAACCGTTTTAACGCCACATCCCAAGGAGTTGGAGCGCATCATTGGAAAATGGAAGGATGATTTTGACAAGTTGAAAAAGACCAAGGAATTTTCCAAAAAATACGATTGTATCGTTATAATTAAGGGCGCTAATACCATCATAATATATGGGGATAAAGGCTATGTAAATACTACTGGGAATCCGGGAATGGCAACTGGTGGAAGTGGCGATGTGCTGACTGGAATTATAACTGGGCTTATTGCACAGGGATATTTGCCCTTAAATGCGGCTATATTTGGAGTGTATATTCATGGTAAAGCGGCTGATATTGCCGTAGAGAACTGTGGTTTTCAGGCCTTAATTGCAAGTGGGATAATCGATAATATTGGCAAGGCTTATTTGGACCTCTTTCATGTACCGGAACCTGAAGGTGTCCAGAGGGAAAGTGAAAAATAGTATGTCATTATCAATTCATGATAATGACATAATTTAGTCAATATTCGCTGTTTTTACACGCCTTTTAATCCATGCAAGGGCATTGTCCTGGTCAATGAAAAATTTCATGGATTTTTTGTAAAACAGTCTCTCAATATTAAAATTGTGCATGTCTATTTCTTTGATAGAAACTACGGCGAAAGCTTTGAGATTATCTATTTCCCTGATCTGACTGTATACCATTGGGTCAATGGCATAGGAATTTTTTCTTAAACTTATGTAACCGAAATTTTTATTTCTGAAATGAATTTCCATGATACCAATAATTTGAAAAACGCGTTCCTTGGTAATAGTGCTTCCTTCATCAAAAATAGAAACCATGTAATCGTCAAATACCTGTACTTTTCCAATGTCCAGTTGATATTCTCGTACGATAATAGTCTTCTTGGGTCGTCCGACTTTCATTCTTCGTATTTTATATAGTGTGTCTGGAGCGAATGTAGAATTAAGTGGAACTATTTAAAAAATTATTAGATAAAAGACACTTTAATCGTTTATGTGGAGTGGAAATTGGATTACTGTGTTTTATTTCTTACAAAGCTTGGGGAATACCTAAAAAAAAAGGAGTAGCCAATGGCTACTCCTTTTTTCTTTTATATTGTGGTCCAAACTAGGTTTTGGACGACTTTTCTGCTTTTTTGATGTTAATGGTAAGCTCTTCTTTTGCTTCATCCAAATCCATGTGGATAGTATCACCTTCCTCTAATTTGGAATTTACGATTTCTTCGGCCAAGGCATCTTCAATGTATTTTTGAATGGCTCTCTTAAGCGGTCTTGCACCGTATTGCCTGTCAAAGCCTTTTTCAGCAATATAATCTTTGGCCTTGTCGGTAAGTTGTAAATCGTATCCTATGTCCTTAATTCTAAGGAACAATTTGTTAAGTTCAATATCTATTATCCTATGAATATCCTCACGTTCCAGTGCGTTGAATACAATTACGTCATCAATTCTGTTCAAGAATTCCGGAGCAAAGGCCTTTTTTAAGGCATTTTCAATAACACTTTTTTGATGGGTGTCTGCTTGGGCCTTTTTTGCTGAGGTACCAAAACCAACTCCCTGACCAAAATCCTTAAGTTGTCTTGCCCCAATGTTCGAGGTCATTATGATGATGGTATTTCTAAAATCGATCTTTCTGCCAAGACTATCTGTTAAATAGCCGTCATCCAACACTTGTAGAAGCATGTTGAATACATCTGGGTGGGCCTTTTCAATTTCATCCAACAAAATAACGGAATAAGGCTTACGGCGTACTTTTTCGGTCAACTGTCCACCTTCCTCGTATCCTACGTATCCCGGAGGTGCACCAACTAGTCTGGATATGGCGAATTTCTCCATATACTCGCTCATATCCACTCTGATCAAGGCGTCCTCGGAATCAAATAATTCTTTAGCCAATACTTTGGCAAGCTGTGTTTTACCAACTCCTGTCTGTCCTAAAAAGATAAAGGAGCCAATAGGTTTGTTCGGATCTTTAAGACCGGCACGGTTACGTTGAATAGCCTTGGCTACCTTGGCAACTGCATCATCCTGCCCTATTACATTGCTCTTGATAAGCTTTGGCAATTCTGCCAATTTGTTGCTTTCTGTTTGTGCAATCCTGTTCACGGGAATACCGCTCATCATGGATACCACGTCCGCAACATTATCCTCAGTAACGGTTTCCTTGTGAAGTTTACTGTCCTCTTCCCATCTTTCCTGGGCAATGGCCAAATCTTTTTCTATCCTTTTTTCATCGTCCCTCAGCTTTGCAGCTTCCTCGTATTTCTGTTTTTTAACGACCGTATTCTTTAATTCACGAACGTCTTCCAACTGTTTTTCCAATTCCAAGATTTGTTTTGGAACATCCATGTTTACGATGTGGACACGAGATCCGGCTTCGTCCAGGGCATCAATGGCCTTGTCTGGAAGAAATCTATCGGTCATATACCTGTTTGTAAGTTTTACACAGGCAATTATAGCTTCGTCAGTATAAATTACATTATGGTGGTCCTCGTATTTGCCTTTAATGTTTTTTAATATTTCAATGGTTTCCGTGACGGTTGTAGGTTCAACAATTACTTTTTGAAAGCGCCTTTCCAATGCACCATCTTTTTCTATGTATTGTCTGTACTCGTCAAGAGTAGTGGCTCCTATACATTGAATTTCTCCCCTTGCCAAAGCTGGCTTAAACATATTGGAGGCATCCAAACTACCAGTTGCTCCGCCTGCTCCTACAATGGTATGGATCTCATCAATGAATAAAATAACGTCATCGTTTTTTTCCAATTCGTTCATGACCGCCTTCATTCTTTCTTCAAATTGGCCGCGATATTTGGTGCCGGCCACCAAGGATGCCAAGTCCAAGGTTACAACTCTCTTATTGTAAAGAATTCTTGAGACTTTCTTGTTAATAATTCTCAGGGCAAGACCTTCGGCAATGGCACTTTTACCAACACCAGGTTCTCCAATTAATAGGGGATTGTTCTTTTTTCTTCTACTAAGGATTTGCGAAACCCTTTCTATCTCTTTTTCACGGCCCACGACTGGGTCCAACTTGTTTTCCTCGGCCATTTTGGTAAGGTCGCGCCCAAAATTGTCCAAAACGGGGGTTTTGGATTTTTTACTTCCTTTTTGTCCTGTTCCTGAGGTGCCGAAACTTCCTTCTTTTTCCTCATTGGGTTCGTCTGAATCACTGGGAAAGGATTCGGAAGTTGGAGAGTCTATATAATCGTCATCACTGGTTATCATTGATTTAAATTGGTCCTTTACCCCATCGTAATCCACTTTTAATTTATGCAATAATTTGGTGGTAGGGTCGTTCTCATTGCGCAGAATACACAGTAATAAATGGGCTGTATTGATAGAGGAGCTTTGAAATAATTTAGCTTCCAGAAATGTTGTTTTCAGAGCACGCTCCGCCTGTCTGGTCAAATGCAGGTTCTTTTTGTCCTTTTGTGCACTACCAGCGTTTGGATTGGCAGGACTTAATATCTCCACTTTTCTTCTCAGGTGATCCAAGTCCACATCCAATGCGTCTAAAATGCTTATTGCTTTTCCATTGCCATCACGCAGTAATCCAAGCATTAAGTGCTCAGTACCAATGAAGTCGTGGCCCAATCTTAAGGCCTCTTCCTTGCTGTAAGCAATTACATCTTTTACTCTAGGGGAAAAATTGTCGTCCATAAAATATCCTTTCAACTTTAAAAATAGTAAATCTATACCAATCTATGGCAAATACTATACCTAATATTCGTTAAAGACGGTCTAAGTGACGAAAAAATCCATGAATTACAAAAAAATTAACAATCAATTTGTTAACCATGGCCGATATTGAAAGTGTTGATAAATTCTTTACAAAAGTATGCCCTAAATACTTGTATAGTATCGATTTTACGTATATTGTCGTGCTTTTTTAACATAAAATAAATAGAAGATTTTAAATGGCAGAAGGAGAAAAATTAATTCCGATTAACATTGAAGATGAAATGAAATCTGCTTACATTGATTATTCAATGTCGGTCATTGTGTCACGTGCCCTGCCAGATGTTAGGGATGGTTTAAAGCCAGTGCATAGAAGGGTTTTGTTCGGAATGCACGAGTTAGGTGTTAGGTCAAATAGTGCCCATAAAAAATCTGCCCGTATCGTCGGGGAGGTTCTGGGTAAGTATCATCCACATGGTGATACCTCAGTTTATGATTCCATGGTACGTATGGCCCAGGAATGGAGTTTAAGGTATATGTTGGTCGATGGTCAAGGTAACTTTGGTTCCATTGATGGCGACAGTCCGGCGGCAATGCGATATACGGAGGCCCGTATGCGCAAGATTGCGGATGATATGTTGGCCGATATAGACAAGGATACTGTTGATCATCAACTTAATTTTGATGATTCTTTGCAGGAGCCAACGGTACTGCCCACAAGGATACCAAATTTGTTGATAAATGGTGCCTCAGGTATTGCTGTAGGTATGGCGACCAATATGCCGCCACATAACCTTTCCGAAGTAGTGGACGGCACTGTGGCCTATATTGAGAACAACGATATTGAAATCGATGAGCTAATTACCCATATAAAAGCACCGGATTTTCCAACCGGCGGAATTATTTATGGCTATGATGGGGTTAAGGAGGCTTTTCATACCGGACGTGGTCGTGTTGTTATGAGGGCAAAGGCCAGTTTTGAGGAAGTACAGGGAAGGGAGAGCATTATTGTTACCGAAATTCCATATCAGGTCAACAAGGCGGACATGATCAAGAAGACTGCCGATCTGGTCAATGAAAAAAAGATAGAGGGGATTTCCACCATAAGGGATGAATCGGATAGGAACGGTATGCGAATCGTTTATATCTTGAAAAGGGATGCTATTCCAAACATCGTTCTAAATACCCTGTACAAATACACATCGTTGCAGACCTCTTTTAGTGTCAATAATATTGCTTTGGTCAAGGGAAGACCGCAATTATTGAACGTTAAGGAGATGATCCATTATTTTGTGGAGCATCGTCATGAAGTGGTAGTTAGGCGTACAGAGTTTGAATTGAAAAAGGCTGAAGACAGGGCGCATATCCTAGAGGGTCTTATCATAGCCTCGGATAATATAGACGAGGTTATTGCTATTATTAGAGCTTCTTCCAATGCCGATGAGGCCAGGGAAAATCTTATGGAGCGTTTCAAGCTTAGTGAAATTCAAGCCAAGGCCATTGTTGAAATGCGTTTACGTCAATTGACAGGTCTGGAGCAGGATAAATTAAGAACGGAGTACGACGAAATAATCTTGACCATAGCCGATTTGAAGGATATCCTTGCTAAAAAGGAGCGCAGGATGCAGATAATCAAAGATGAGTTGCTGGAAGTTAAGGATAAGTACGGGGATAACAGACGTTCCGAAATTAATTTTGCGGGCGGGGATCTTAGTATGGAAGATATGATTCCAGATGAGCAAGTGGTTATTACCATTTCGCATGCCGGTTATATTAAAAGAACACCGCTTTCCGAATACAAGACACAAAATAGAGGTGGTGTTGGCCAAAAGGCAACCTCCACGAGGACTGAAGATTTCTTGGAACACCTATTTGTAGGTACCAACCACCAATATATGTTGTTCTTTACCCAAAAGGGAAAATGTTTCTGGATGCGGGTCTATGAAATACCGGAAGGTACAAAAACGTCCAAAGGTAGAGCCATCCAAAACTTGATCAACATTGAGAATGACGATATGGTGAAGGCTTTTATCTGTACTCAGGATTTAAAGGATGAGGAATACGTAAACAGTCATTATGTTATAATGGCCACTAAAAAGGGTATTGTTAAAAAGACATCTTTGGAACAATATTCAAGGCCAAGACAGAATGGAATTAATGCCATAAGTATTCGTGAGGATGATGAACTTTTGGAAGCAAAACTTACTACTGGGGCCAGCCAGATATTCTTGGGGCTTAAGTCGGGCAAGGCCATTAGGTTCGAAGAGGTAAAGACCAGGCCAATGGGTAGAAATGCCTCTGGTGTTCGCGGTATAACTTTGGCGAATGATAAGGATGAGGTAATAGGAATGGTGGCCGTACACAATTTTGAGGAAGAAATATTGGTGGTGTCGGAGAATGGTTACGGAAAACGTTCCAGTATCGAAGATTACAGGATTACCAATAGAGGGGGTAAAGGGGTGAAGACCATTTCCATTACCGATAAAACAGGTGGTTTGGTAGCCATTAAAAATGTCTCTGACTCCGATGATTTAATGATTATCAACAAATCGGGAATCGCAATTAGGATGAGTGTCGAAGATTTAAGGGTAATGGGAAGGGCAACACAGGGTGTTCGACTCATTAATATTAAAGGCAACGATTCCATTGCTGCAGTGGCCAAAGTAATGAAGGATGAAGATGAAATAGATGATATTACCACCTTGGAGGTAGATGCCAGCGAAGAAGATGGCACGGCTCTTGATAATGATAGTGCGGAAACCAAAGAATAACAATTAAACACTAATACATAAATATTTTATTGAAATGAAAACAAATATTTTAATAATCGCGGCTATGTTTTGTTCAGTAGTCGGAATTGCTCAAAAGGATGAGATCAAAACAGCTGATAAGGCATTAAAGTCTGGTGACGCCATGGCTGCTAAAACAGCTTTGGACGGAGCATCTTCACTAATTAACGGTGCGGATGAAAAAATGCAGGCTCAATATTACTTCCTAAGGGGGAGTGCTTATGCCGAATTGGCAAAAAAAGGTACCGAGGGTGCTTTTGATGAGGCTATTACTTCCCTAAAAAAAGTTAGTGAAGTGGAGGAGAAAAGTGGAAAGGCCAAATACGGATCTGAAGCCAAGCAAAAGCTTTCCAGTATGACTGCCGATCTAATTAATTCTGCTGTAGAAGACAACAATAACAAAAATTATGAGGAAGCGGCTGGCAAACTTTATATGGGTTACCAGCTAAGTCCAATGGATACCGTTTATCTATATTACGCTGCCAGTAGTGCAGTTAATGGAGGTCACTATGAAAAAGCGCTTAAATACTACAATGAGTTAAAGGATTTAGGTTATGATGGTGGAGGAATTGTCTACAAGGCTACCAATGTTTCTACCGGTGAGGTCGAGGAAATGGAGAAAACTCAAAGAGAGTTAATGGTTAAATCTGGGGCATATAAAGATCCAGAGGATGAAAAAACACCTTCTAAAACTACAGAAATAGTTAAGAATATTGCTTTGATATATACGCAATTGGGTCAAGATGACAAGGCATTGGATGCTTACAAGGATGCCAGGGCAAAAGATCCCAAGGATGTAAACCTAATTTTGAACGAAGCGAACCTTTATTACAAATTGGGTGATAAGGATAAATTTAAAGCTTTAATGGCTGAAGCTTCAGAAGTAGCTCCGGATAATCCAGATTTATTCTATAATGTTGGTGTTATCAACATGGAACAAGACAACATAGAAGAGGCAAGAAAGGCTTATAGAAGGGCGATCGAAATTAACCCAGGGTATGTAAATGCGCAATTAAATCTTTCTACCACCTATGTTAATGAAGGCAATGGTTTGATAGATGAAATGAATTCTCTTGGAAATTCCAAAAAGGATATCGCTAGATATGACGAGCTAAAAGAGCAAAAAGATAGTTTGTTCCGCGATGGTGCCATAATCTTGGAAGATGCACTAAAATTGAATCCTGATAACCAAAGTATTCTTTCCCAACTTAAGAATATTTACGGTGCATTAGGCGACAACGAAAACTTCCTGCGTCTTAAAAAACTTGCTGGGGAGTAAATGAAATATTTATAAAAATGATAAAGGGCCATCGCATTACGAAGGCCCTTTTTTTATATGATCTTTTTAATTACCCTTAGTTTATGGGTGTAGGTGTTGGTTTCGGTATTGAAGATGCCTGTATGGTCTATACGGTCTATCCTGACCTTGCCAAAGGCATGGATAACATAGTTGTTCTCCATTATGATTCCCACATGATCTATAATGCCATCGTTGTTGTCAAAAAAGGCTAAATCACCAGGCTCACTTTCTTCAATGAAACTTAAAGCTTCCCCTTGGGTAGATTGCTGTTGGGCGCCTCTAAGGAGACGATGTCCATTTATTTTGTAGACCATTTGGGTAAAACCAGGGCCATCAATTCCAAATGCAGTTTTTCCACCCCATAGGTAAGGGGCATTTAAATAGAGAAGCGCCTTATGTACTAGTTGGTCTTTATCTTGCTGTCCTGAGGCCAATGAGCCATCGAACTTGTGATTTAAAAAGCAATTATGTTGTACGTTCGAGCCAAGTACAATCGGGAGCAGTATATTGTGATCGGTTTCTATAAATGAAATAAGCTCAGACGATACCTTTTTACAATCCGAACTTTCCAATTCCGTATAAAGGTCCTCTTCAATTATCGTAAATTGCTGGTTGCTTATCCAGCCCTCGAAATTGTCGAAGGCATTTCGAATCTTGCTCCATTTTTTTCTTTGTTCCAAAACCTTAAAATGTTCACCGTACAAAAGTTGGGATACCATTTCGCTAGTGTCATCTGCAATGGAACGCACTGGGACAATACTAAGGTGGCAAATACCGTATTGCATGGGTTTGCTTTACAAGAACTTATTAATTTTTTTCTATAATTATGGCGGAAGCTCCACCACCACCGTTACAAATGGCCGCTGCTCCAATTTTGGCATTGTTTTGTTCAAGTACGTTGAGCAATGTAATTATGATTCTGGCTCCAGAACAACCTAAGGGGTGGCCCAAGGAAACGGCTCCACCATTAACATTTACGTTTTTGTCATTAAGGCCAAGTATTTTCATATTGGCAAGGCCAACTACAGAAAAGGCTTCGTTAAACTCAAAATAATCCACGTCCTTAATACCAATGCCCGCTTTGTTCAAGGCTTTTGGAAGTGCCTTTGCTGGCGCCGTAGTAAACCATTTTGGTTCCTGCGCTGCATCTGCATAGCTTTTTATAGTGGCCAAAGGCTTTAATCCTAGTTCCTTTGCTTTTTCACTACTCATTAATACCAAGGCTGCGGCCCCATCATTAATAGTTGAGGCGTTGGCTGCCGTTACAGTGCCATCCTTTGAAAATGCTGGGCGCAATCCAGGAATTTTGTCCAGTTTTACATTTTTAAATTCTTCATCCTCACTTACCAGTATGGGCTCACCCCTTCTCTGAGGAACTTCTACAGGAACTACTTCATTGGCAAATTTTCCATTCGCCCAAGCTTCTGTTGATCTTTGGTAAGATTGTATGGCAAAATTATCTTGATCTTCCCTACTAAATTGGTATTCTTTGGCACAGGCATCTGCACAAGTTCCCATGGCTTGCTGATCATAGGCGTCTACCAACCCATCTTTTTGCAAGCCATCTATTAAAGTGGCAGGTCCAAATTTTTGACCGTTCCTCAAATGAATATAATGGGGTATTAGACTCATGTTTTCCATACCTCCCGCAACAACAATGTCATTGTCTCCCAAGGCTATGGACTGGGCGGCCATCATAACCGACTTCATTCCGGAAGCACAAACTTTATTAACAGTGGTGCAGGGTACAGTATTTGGTATTCCAGCGTAAATGGCAGCTTGTCTGGCCGGAGCCTGACCAGTCCCTGCTTGAACAACATTCCCCATAAGGACTTCCTCCACCATGGAGGGGTCCAATTTTATTTTATTCAATGCCCCTTTAATTGCAATTGCACCAAGTTCAGGTGCCGTAATAGTGGACAATGAGCCCATAAAGCTTCCTATGGGTGTCCTTGCGGCAGAAACGATTACAACATCTTTCATCGAGTTCAAATTTATTATTTGCGAATTTAATAAATTAATGTGCAATGAGGTGTGCAACGGAGGAATATTCCAAGTTTTTTATGAATATACGGGAGTAATTATAGTAGGTGTAATTTGGGAAACATATCCTCTTGCCCCGTGTAAAATATTATATGTCGCTTTTCAAAAACTGTGTTATTTATGTAAAGTGTCATTTTAAGTTTATATTTTTCTATTTTTGACCATATATACTTTCCGTATGCGCACTTTTTTGGACAGCCTTTATAAAAATCATTCACTGGTTTATAAGTATCTTTTATATTTCTTGGCTGTATTCTTTATTGTATTTTTTTTCCCCAGAGGAGGAAAATTTAAATATGAATACCAAAAAGGCAAACCTTGGCAATACAATAACTTTTATGCCCCGTTCGATTTTTCGGTAAACAAGAGCGAAGAGGAAATTACAAAAGAGAGAGAGGAAATTGAAAGTGATCACATTGACTACTATAGCTATGATGCCAATATTCCAGCGGAAGTAGATAGCACCATACAAAGGGAATTGACCAAGGTCTTTAATTCATCCGATTTTGATAGGAACGAACTGGATGGGATAAAGAGTGTGGCCAAAGATGTTTTGGTCGATCTCTATGCAAATGGTATCCTGTCCAAAATTGAGCGGCGAAGTAACAAGAATAACCTTTACCTGGTTAGGAACAATGAAGCTGTAAAGCTAAAGTTTGATGAAGTATATAGCCTATCGGATGTAGAAGGAGTTGTAAGAAGAAAATTGGCACAAAGTAGATTGTCTGTTTATGAACCTTCATTTCAGGAGCTATTCTTTAATTTTATTAAACCCAATGTTAGTTTCGATAATGATTTGTCGAACAAGGAGTTGGAATCGGAATATTCCAAGATTTCTTATAGTTTAGGTAATGTGGACGAGGGCAAACTTATTATTGCCAAAGGTGAGGTAGTGGAGGAAGGGGACCTTAGGGTATTGGATTCGCTGAAAAGTGAGTTCGAGTCCGAATTATGGGAAGAAAATAACCAGTATTTAATACTTTTCGGGTACACCTTGTTGGTGGCAATGGTATTAATGATGTTTTTTTTATTTCTAAAAAAATATCGCCCGGAAATCTTTAAGGATAATACTAGAGTTACCTTTATTATAGTCAATATTCTAATAATGGTATTTATGACCACAATGGTGGTTAAATACAATGTAGAGTATGTTTTTGTGGTTCCTTTGTGTATCCTGCCATTGGTACTCAAGACTTTTTTTGATGCTAGATTGGGGCTTTTTGTCCATGTTCTTACCGTTTTAATTCTGGGTTTTGTGGTGCCCAACAGTTTTGAATATATATTTCTACAGACCCTGGCGGGAATTGTAACCATCTTGTCGGTATCGGAACTGTATAAAAGGGCTAATTTATTTATATCCGTAGGTCAGATCACCCTGATTTATATTGTTGGATATTTTGCATTTCATATGATTCACGAAGGCAACTTGGACGATATTCAATGGATGGCTTTTGGATATTTTTTTCTTAATGGCATGATAACATTGTTTGTTCAGCCATTGATTTATATTCATGAAAAAATATTTGGATTGGTTTCCGATGTATCTCTCTTGGAATTGTCCGATACCAATTCAAAATTATTAAAGGAATTGTCCAATAAGGCTCCAGGAACCTTTCACCATTCCCTACAGGTGGCCAATTTGGCGGAAGCGGCCGCCAATGAAATTGGGGCTAATGCTATGTTGGTTAGGGTAGGAGCGCTTTATCACGATATTGGTAAAATGAACAATCCAACCTATTTTACGGAAAACCAAATTACCAATGTAAACCCACATGACGATTTGGAGCCTATGGATGCTGCTGCCATTATTATCAACCACGTCATTGAAGGTATAGAAATTGCGCGTAAAAATAAGGTGCCGGACCGTGTAATAGACTTTATTAGGACCCACCATGGCACTTCTCTGGTTTTTTATTTTTACAAGAAACAAGAGGCATTGGACGGAGAGGTCAATGAAGAGGATTTTAGATATCCGGGACCAATTCCGTTTTCCAAGGAAACTGCCATATTAATGATGGCAGACTCTGTGGAGGCAGCTTCCAAGAGTTTAAAGAATCCAACTTTTTTGATAATCGATGAATTTGTGGAAAGGATTATTGAGGGCCAGATAAAGGCAGATCAATTTTTAAATGCCAATATTACTTTTAAGGAAATTGAGGCGATCAAGAAGATATTAAAGCAGAAATTGGTCAATATTTACCATTTAAGAGTGGAATATCCTGACTAGTTGATTTTATGAATTGTTTGAGGGTTAATAAGATAGGTCCAAGAAATGCCCAATAAGATATAAGAAGTGAAAAAAATATTAAAAAAATGTTGCGTTCTTATGAATGAAAAAGTACATTTGCAACCGCATTTTTAATGCGTGATCTTTAAAATTATTGGAGAGGTGCCGGAGTGGTAACGGAGCAGATTGCTAATCTGTCGACGGGTAACTGTCGCCAGGGTTCGAATCCCTGTCTCTCCGCTTTTTTTTTAAAGAAGTATTGTTGAGATGGTTTTGCCATTTCCGGGTGTAGTACCGTGTAATGTATGACATAAACTATGCTCAAACAGTTGTAAATAAAAAAATAGGATTGAATTTCCCAATTAAAACATTCAGTTCTATTAAAATTCGGGGTGTAGCGTAGCCCGGTTATCGCGCCGCGTTTGGGACGCGGAGGTCGCAGGTTCGAATCCTGCCACCCCGACTAAGAAAATCCGATCACATATGTGATCGGATTTTTTGTTTTCCACTGCGTAGCACCGCTAGGTGCTTAAGCGGTGTAAAACAAAAAAGACGTACAGGCGCCAGCCTGTGCTGGATTTTCATGAGCACCGCCCCTTAAACAGGTTCACCGAGCGCAGTGAGGTAATCCTGGAACGAAATGAACTATTATATTTATAGTTGGTAACACTAGGTGCTAAAAGCGCCCAGACTAGGTTCATATCGAGTCCTGTAAGTGGGGACTGGGTTCTAAGACCGCAGCTTGGCCTTGCAATTTTTTTCCTCTAATAGGCTGGATCATACTTATTTGTTGTGTTTCTTCAAAAATTAGGATGAACATAATATTTCGTGTTTTTTGATTTTAGCTTTGTTTATTGGTCAAAATCGAATGAAATTATTGTTAGAATTATTCTTTCATTTTACTCAAGTGGTTTTTATTGTTTTTAATTGGATTTCCTGAATCTTCGATTTCTTTGCTGTCCAAAGAAACCGACGCAGGAGGTTTATGAATACCTTATTCCAAAATAAACGGGCAATGAATAAAACGAAACCGCTGGTTCACGAATTCATATTTAAGAAAATAACCGGCCATGAGCTAAACAAAAGAAAAGACCCTTCTTCACTAGGTGGCCCCTAAAATCTCGGGATTTTATGGACCGCTGCCATGGCCTAAATTATCTCCAAGGCTTCAATAATTCTTAACGGCCATGACATCTCCACTACGGAAGAAGACCAACCAGACCATAGGCTTTGAAGACAATGTTCAATGACATTAAATTAATGATAATGATTTATCTACATTATGTAGGTTTACGGAAAATCGGCCTAGCGTTTTTTGGTTCGTTTTTTGGGCGATGCAAAAAATGAACAGAACACAAACTCTGGGCAAGTCTATCCTATCTTTTTCTAATTCACACACAACTTTTAGGATTGATCCAATAGGCTTTTCTCAAAATTATTAATATATTTCGATTTCATTGTCCTTGCCAACATCTGGTGCGTATGTAATAGTTTACTTTTTTAAAATTCTTTGTAATTGCCTTGCACTTTTAAATCCACATTTAGAGGCTATATATTCAATAGTATAGTCGGGATTATTAAGCATGGTATTGGCATATTCTTTTCGCAATAGCGTTAGGTATTCCAATACCGTTAACCCTGTCCTGTCTTTAAATACCCTACTAAGATTTCGAGAACTCATCCCAACAAGTGACGCTAGGGATTCTATGTCATTCTCTTTCGAAAGATTCTCAATAAGGAAGTCTTGAACTTGATGTACATGTGGATTGATATGGTTTCTATAATCGAGGTAAATACTTTGCTGTTTGTGTTTACCACTCCTCCTATGGTATACAACAAGCCCTCTTGCTACCTTATGCGTAAATAGAGGACCTTTTAAATCTTCGATAATGGCCAAGGCTAGATCGATTCCTGCACTAATGCCGGCACTGGTATATACATTATTACTCTTAATATATAAAATATCGGCTACAACCTTTGCCGTTGGAAATTGGAGTTGCAGCTCATTTATTCTTCGCCAATGTGTAGTACATTCTGTATCCTTTAATAAACCTGCATACCCCAAAGCAAAAGCTCCGTTACAAATGGAACACACCGTTATCCCTTTCTCTGAACAATCTTGGAGCCATTTAAAAAATTCTCTTTCTGCCTTAAAAGCAATACTGCTAACATAATCAAAATTCATTCCTGGAACAAAGACAAAATTCCCATCATTTAATTTTGCTTCGCTATAGTTCTTGATTTTTTCAAACCCTAATCCTGCCGTACTTACCGGTTTATCCTTGAATTGATAAAATTCAATATCCAATTGAAGGCCGTAAAACCTAGCTTCGGTAAAAACTTGTACTGGCCCGGCAAGGTCGAGTAATTCAACAGTTGGCGGAATAATAAAAGCGACCTTGTGCATATTCTTGTTTTTAAATCTATTTAATAAAGATAAGCCAAGTCTAATTCTAATATCAGACATTAAAGCGTCAATTTCAGCCAATCCCTGATCGTTGACCGGAATTTGATAATTCCAAAAGATGTAGTGGATCTAAATAGACAAGAAAAGCCGTCCACTAATGAACGGCCTTTAAAATTTAACCAAAAATTGTTTAAATGCAATTTACACAGGTACATGTTGAATCGCAATTGCAATTGACACATTTACAATTTGGATTTCCACATTTTACATTGCTTGTTTTTTGAGCACCTTTGTTTACTGTTGTTGTTTTCATAATATGTTTTTTTATTGTTTTTTAATAAAGTAAAATTAGCTTATGCAAGGATGTATTTGTTATACTTCTTTGGGAATTGATTGTATAGTTTTGGGTTAAATCTTGTCAATTGGGAAACGTTGGGCAATACCCTGGCTCTTAAATAAAGAGGGAGTTAATCCAGTAATATTTTTAAACTGTTTTGATAGATGGGAAACACCACAATAATTTAGTTCACAGGCAATTTGAGATAATGTCATCTGGTCATAGGTCAACAACTCTTTCGCCTTTTCAATGCGCTGTTCAATAAAATAATTCTCAATTGTTCTTCCTTCAATAAATGAGAATAAACTGCTCAAGTAAGTATACTCATGATGAACGTTGGAAGAGAGGTAAGTGGACAAATTTATCCTGTTTACTTCTTCATCCACTTCATTGCGTGCCATTTTTATTACCAAGTTTTTAATTTTTTCAATAAGTCGCCCGGTATTATTATCAATAATTTCGAATCCTACTGCATTGAGTTCTTTATTAAGCCGTTCTTTTTCATTTCTTGAAGGCACTACCATTAACCTAATTTCCCCAATATTGACTTTTTGATAAGGGATTAAAATATTTTTTAAAATATTTTCCACTGCAAGTATACAGCGGTGGCACACCATATTTTTGACGAGTAGGGTGGTTGTAGTCATTATACCTATTTATTAATATTCACTTTGAACTGGTTGTTGAAGACTAAAATATAGGCACCTACAGTAAAATCAAGTGAGGAGCAAAACATATCGTAGCTTGGAGGAATCAATCCTGGGTCCGAAAAAAAATTATAGGCAACATCCCAACATCCATGCAGAAAATAGCCAAGAGCTAGTATATGAACTCCTTTTTTTATACCGTAATAGGCTAATAATAGGAACAAAACTGCTTGGGTGGAATTTACCACCAATGTTTGTAAATCTGTCCAGACAAAACCTACATAGAGGAATCCGATTCCGGATAGAATAAGCCCATAGACTGTCATTTTATCCAATTGTTTTAATATGCTAAACACTAATATAATCAGTAGTCCAGAGGATATTCCGATAGTGATTGGTATCATAGTATTTTGTTTTTTAGATAGACTTTATTAGAAATTAACTGGTTTTAAGAATGCTCTTGCATTTCTATACATTGAACTATACTATGGCTTTTATTATATTCTTCGCGACATTGTGCGGAGCAAAAATAAAGCTCGATTTCATTTGGATGATGGATTGCATTTTGAGGGTTGACGATCAACATACGGCAAATGGGATCGATATAGGTGGTCCTTGCTTTTTCTATATTCACTTCAAATATTTCTTTTTGTCCATTAATATTTTTAAAAAGATGACTGCCTTTCGATTTAAATGCACAAATAGATTTATTCGTTAATGATCTTACAAAGTCATCAGAACACCAAAAGGTACCTGCCAAGGCTTTAGCGGCAATTCTTGACGCCAGATTAACAGTAGATCCAAAATAACTATTCGCCCTGTTCAAAACTTTACCAAAATGTAATCCGCCATGGATTTGAAGAAAATTTTCTTCTTTTGTTGTTTTGGCCTCTAAATTAAGTGCAGTAGCAAGTAAAAAGTCTGGATAGTCCGAGACGAACATTAATTCATCCCCTGTTCGTTGATGCAGTTTACTGTCGCCAACTAGGCAATTTTCTGCAATACTGATATATTTATCAATTAAATCAGCGGCAGAGGTAGCGCCATGGGTTTCCGTAAGCGCGGTATACCCTGATAAATCTGCCATTAGAATAGCTATATTCTTTTCCATAATTTTTGTTTTATAATACAAATGTATCTAAGATTTTACGCATGATATGGACAACAATATGTCAAAAACGGACAACATTAATTTTGTTTTGTCAGAAGTGAGTTGGAAGTTGATTAACCCTCGACTTAAGTAAATCCGAAACCAACTTCTCTTAACACTTTGAGGTTATTTCGTCACCTTCATTAAGCTTGAAAACCACAGACAGCGCCAAAACCTAATAATATTGAATCTTGGAATTTATTCGGCTATAGGCGTTAGTAAAGGTGAGGTATTCATACCTTAGCGTTTTTAAGCCAATGGACCTTACTTTTGGCTAAATAATAGCCCTATTTTGTTAAATATTAAATGGAGTAAACCTTCCGGATTGGATTTAAAAAAAGCATTGCTTTTTATGGTCATCAGCACCTTTTCATTTGCTTTGATGAATGTTTCCGTAAAATATTTGGCCCGTATCCCAACATTCCAAATTGTATTTTTTAGATGTTTTGGTTCCTTTGTACTGGCAACTACTTTTATTTTGATAAAAGGGATTCCAATATTTGGTAACAAGCGTAGACTAATGCTGTTAAGAGCTATCCTCGGCTTAACGGCTATGAGTTTGTTCTTCCTTTCCTTAAAACACCTACACGTAGGCACAGCAGTTTCATTGCGCTATATTGCTCCTATTTTTGCGGCTATTTTTGCCGTTTTCTTGCTAAAGGAAAAATTAAAAAATATTCAATGGCTTTTCTTTATTACGGCTTTTGCCGGGGTGCTGGTTTTAAAAGGATTTGATGGCAATATTAATACTACAGGGCTAACTTTAATCCTTACTGCATCTGTTTTTAGTGGAATGGTATATGTAGTTATTAGAAAAATAGGGGTGTCGGACCATCCTGCAGTTGTAGTAAATTATTTTATGTTCGTAGGAACTGCAATTGGCGGACTTTTGGCTATTACCGTATGGGTACAACCCATTGGTTATGAATGGGCATTTTTATTTCTCCTAGGTATTTTTGGTTTTATGGGACAAATATATATGACCAAGGCATTTCAAATTGCAAAGACCAATCTTGTAGCTCCGCTAAAATACATTGAAGTGATTTTTACCATTTCAATTGGTGTTTTTTGGTTCAATGAAGCCTACTCCATCTATAGCTTTATAGGGCTGTTTATGATTATCTCGGCCTTGATCTTGAATACTTTGGTGAAAAAAGATTAAAACCGAAGTATTCTAACTTTGGTGGATGCTTCATCTATCAACTTCTACAGCTGTTTTTATAAATATCGAAATTTTTCTAAGAGATCTTCTTTTTTTTATAATTGTTCTAAAATGAATAACAAATCATAAAAATAGTTTTAGATTTGTTTTTGAAATGGGGTGCTTGCCATAAACCGCAGGCTGAGATGATACCCAGGAGTTTTTACTCTGAACCTGATCCGGATAATGCCGGCGTAGGGATTTTAGTGTGATGTAGCACTTTTGCACATCCATACTTTCTTCATCTTTCCATTTCATTAATTTAAGAATGGGAATCGATGGACAATTTTTTCACGCATATTACCTTGTTACAATCCTTGGGTACTGCTTTTGGCGTAACACAAGTGCTCTTGGCGCGGAATAACAATATTCATAATTATTTATTTGGGATTGCTTCTATTTTGATCGGTATCTGGGTGCTTTATCAATCAAAGCTGTATGGAGACATTATACTCCACCTTTATTATCTGGTTATGAGTTTCTATGGTTGGTTTTATTGGAAATTCGGTATACAAAAAGAAGAAACTCCAATTTCTTATGCCAACACCACGGAACGTATAACTGCAATGGGCATTGTACTGATTTGTTTCGCACTTATGTGTTTTTGGCTGGTATTTTACACCAATACGGATGTTCCCATTTGGGATGCAGCTGTAAGTGCCTTTGCATGGGCCGGGATGTGGCTCATGGCCAAAAGAAAGATGGAAAACTGGATCTATCTAAATATTAGCAATATTGTGGCTATCCCCCTTCTCTTTTATAAAGAACTTTACATATACGCCGCACTTACCATTTTCTTATTCATAGTGGGAACCTCGGGATATTTTAAATGGAGAAAAATAATTATGCATGATACAGGTAGACAAACTGCAAGAGCTTAGGGAACTTTGTTTGGGAATAGAAATTTTTCCTAAAAAAGTTTTGGATTGGATAGGGGAGGAAAACCTATGGAGTTTATGGGTCCCTAGAACATATGGAGGATTGGAGCTGTCCCTAACTGAAGGACTGGATAAACTGAAGGAATTGGCCAGGATCGATGCAAGCCTTGGATGGACGGTTACACTTTGCAGCGGTGCCAACTATTTTATTGGAAACTTAAAGGAATTTAAAGCCCGTGATATTTTTCTAAATTCCAAGGTACCTGTTTGTTTGGGAGGAAGTGGGGGTGTTTCTGGAACAGCTGTGATATGTGACGATCATTATAGCATATCAGGAAAATGGCGCTATGCTACGGGAGCTCCTTATCTTACACATTTTACCTTAAATGCCGAAATTTTTGAAAACGGAAATAAATTTATAAATGATGATGGTTCACCAAAAGTGCTATCATTTGTTATTCCCAAAGATGGGGTACAGATTATTGAAGACTGGAATGCCATGGGCTTGAAGGCTTCGGCTACCCATTCTTTTGAAGTTAAGGATCTTATGGTCCACAATGACTGTAGTTTTCGGTATAACGAGAATTATTTGCCTCACCCCATTTTTAAAATTCCATTTGGCCTTTTTGCGGATTTAACGCTTTGGGTTAATTATATTGGAATGGCAGAACATTTATTGGAAGAAGCTGCAATTTGCGGGACAAATGGGAAAATGACAGATTTGGAAGGTATTGTTGAGGTTTCAGGGCAAAAGGTAACTTATTACGCTGCGGAAATAGAGAAAGGATTAGATGATGGAATGTTTTTTAAAAAGGATTATATGGAACTAATACATACAGAAGCAGCAAATTCCGTGAAAAATATTTCTAGGGAAATTATAGAAATCTTCCCTTATTTAGGAGTAAAAGCAAGTAGAAAAAACCATCCGTTAAACCAAATTTTTTGTGATTATTTCACTGCGACACAGCATCATATTTTTACTCACTAGGTGAGATTTGAATGCCCCGACGCTTGCCCCCCGTTCCGTTCGGGCGGGCGTCGAAATGTTATCGGTAGCGTCCATCCGATGCCTCGTTGGCTTACCCTGTGGTAATTGACTATAAAATAAGTAAAAAGGGTATAGGTGCACTTTATAAAAAACATCGTTATCAACGATAGGTCAGAATTGCAGTACGGCCTACTCAATCCTCTTTAAAAAGGGTAAGGTTGTTTGGTTGCCCTTTATATACAAAAAGTTGGTTAGAGATTGATCCAATAGGTAAGTTTAAAAACCAATGCCCTATTCTTGCTTGTAAAATTAGAGGGGAAATAATTTTCCGTATAAACTATGTAGAAATCCGAAGCGGGCTTATATCTCCATTGAAACCTTGCGTTCAAATTCATATTGTCCGTTAAATTATTGTACTGGTAATAACCTGTAAAGAAAAGTTTGTCCGTAAAGGTAACATCCAACTTTGGTCCTAAAAGTATTAACTCTGCGCTTCCATAGTCTTCATCCAATTTTAGATTATTATAGTCGAAACGCATAGCAATATTTACATAGGGTTGAAATCTCATATCGAGCTGTCCGGCTATATTAAGATTGGTGCCGTTGTAAAATCCGCCATAAGTGGAATTCAACAAGAAATTCATTTTCTTTGTAGTGTTACTTTGATATGTAGCAGAAATAGTATTCCAGCTATATTCTTCCCCTTCCAAAAATTTTCTGGACTCCGCGTCGTTCACGGGATTGAAATCAAAGGTCAGTTGTTGAAAAACACGTTCTAAATCCAAGCTAAGGTTAGAAGAGTTTTTAAATTCAAATGCATATCCTATGGCATATTCTCTATCTACCAAGGTACCGTTTGGTAAATAGGTATCATTTATTCTAGCCTGAGGCCCAGAATAAAGCAAACTATTATTCTCAGGGTAGATTTTATAGGCCAATTCAGAATAATAGCCCATTTGCCCGGGGTATACCATGCTTCCCGGTACATAGCCAACTTCGGCATTAAAGTTTTTATTAACAAAAAAGGTTCCTAAATTGGCCAGGAGACTACGGTCGGAATACTGGAAAAAGGCCGAACCGGACATGGTCTTTGCCTTATTTCTATCGTCAAAAGATTGGGCTAAAAAAGAACTATGGTACCACCTATTATCTTTACTTCTCAACACTAGATCGGCATCAATGACCCTATTGTAAGTGTTTGGCCGAACACGCTCGGCCATAGTAGGCCGGCCAAAAATACTGGGATGGAAATATTTCAAGGAATCACTTTCCGAAACCCCTAGACTTTGTTTGTTCACAAAGGTCATGGAAAAACTGGATTGTTCATAGAACATCCTTTGCACGGTTGCCACAGTATAGTTTTGGCCAGGTAGTCCCAATTCCAACATTTTCTTGGTTTGCATATTCATAAGGCCCAAGCGCCATTTTTGATTTATGGTACCACTGAGTCTAGCGCCGTACATTATAGGTACTTTTTGCGCTATTCCGGATGTATCCTGAATTATGCCTATACGTCTTGAGAAAAATGGTCTGGCCGAATCAAAACCGGCGTTGTCAAAAAGGTCGCTATTTTCCAAGAAGAATTGTCTTCGCTCGGGAAACCGAAATTCGAATCTGGATAAATTGAGAATTTGTTCATCTACTTCGATTTGGGAGAAATCGGGGTTTACGGTGAGGTCTAAATTCATAGAAGGTGTAATGCCTATTTTGGCATCGAAACCGGTCTGTATTTCTGTAGAGGATTCAATAGGGTCTAGCTCTCGATCTTGGAACGCCCCTCCCGAAACATAGGGTATAAGTGAAATATTGGTACTGGCAGCAGGAATGGGATCTTCCCATACCAGCTGGCCTGCATAGGCAAATGTGCCTGTATAGAATTGTCTAGGGGTGCGTACCCATGCCGACTTAATATTTCGTTTTTTATCCAGCCTATCAAAGGTGACGTTCCATTGGTTTACATCACTCTTATACTTAAAACTTTTGAATGGGATTGCTAATTCGGCAATCCATTTATCCTTGTACCTAACAACCTTGGAGTACCACTTGTTGTCCCAATATATATTGAAGGCATTTTCACCATTGCCACCACTGGAGACGGTACCTTCCCTTTGCGCCCCGATGGCCGTGACATTAAAAAAATAACCGTTCAAACGGTCATTGTAGGGTCCGAATATGAAGGAAACATTATCGTTGATGGCATACTTGAAATCCCTACGAAGCGTACTTACAACATCTGGGGTATCATCATCATAACAGACAAACGAGACATACAGAAATTCATCATTAAAGGTCATTCGTGCCTCTGTTTGAAAGGGGGAAGGCAAACTATCTACGGGAAAGTTTTGATACCAATTGTCGGCAACATCGGCCTCCTTCCAAGCAACTTCATCCAAGACTCCATCCAATACAATTTCCCCATTGAATTTTTTGATATTTAATTTTGTTCCAGGAATGTTTTGGGCATATCCCACTGAGTATAATAAAAGAAAGGCCAAAAGTACTGATAACTTCATCTATTCTGAATTAATTAGTTTGAATACTATCAGTTCTAAAGATATAATATTTACGGTAATTTTTTATTGGAGTCGCTGTCCATCTGACCTTTGGATTTACTTAAAGAAATAATGGAAAGGAAAATTGTGGCCAAGGCCATTGTGAATTTAAAATACATTAAAAAATCAGAATTGGTCATGGGGTATAAAACACGATTCTTTTGTAACCTAGGGAAAAAATCAATGAAAGGGAAATGGAAAGGGCAATAATTGGCGATTTAAAGATATTGGGCGAGAAGAGTTTTAGGAAGCGGTTGTAGCAGATGCTTGGCCAAATTATTATGTGATGCTTTGAAATTGTTTTGTTCAAGGAAAATAGACTGTTGGGTTCAATTAATTTACATGGCCACGAGTTCTTCCAAAACTTCCTGCGCTTCTACATATTTTTTGTGGCTTTCCGCTTTATGGATACTAGAAAGTGTATGCCATTCCTTCATAAGGCCGTTATACTTTTCTTATTTGGATTTATTTTTGAATATTCCGAACATGACCATTATTTTAAATATTTTGTAATCTTAGTACTCATGGGACTGATATTTGAGAAAAAATAATCGATTAAAATTCCTTTGTCGTCCACAAGATATTTTTGAAAATTCCATTTTACCGTCGAATTTTTAACACCGTTTAAAGCTTTGTTCGTAAGCCATCGATACACGGGATGCTGGTTTTTGCCTTTCACATCAAGCTTTTCAGTTATGAGGAATTTTACCCCGTAGTTCACTTCACAAAACACCTCAATGTCTTTAGCCTTGCCAGGTTCCTGGCCCCCAAACTGATTGCATGGCAATCCTATGACCACCAATTTGTTTTTATAGGCTTCATGAAGTTCTTGTAGTTCCTTGTATTGGGGAGTAAAGCCGCATTTTGATGCTACGTTTACAAATAAAACATGCTTTCCTTCAAAGTCCTTGAGGTGTATAGGCCTACTGCTTAAGTCATTTAAATTGATGTGATGTAGGGTTTGCAAATCTAGCTTTTCTGCAGGTTTTGGACCCGAGAATAGAGTTGCCGCAAATATTTTGAACGGATTCATACATTAAATTTTAAAAGTTACTATTCCGCAGTCCATTTCAAAGATTTGTCCCGAGAAAGAGGAGGCTTTGTCCGATAATAAAAATTCTGCCGTATCTGCTACCTCCTTAGGATTTAGGAATTTTTTTAACGGATGTCGGTCCTTAATATTTTCGATCATCTTATCGTTGCGCAGAAGCTTTGAAGCCAATTGCGTATCTGTAACCGTAGGTGCAATGGCATTTATGCGTAAGGTTGGTGCCAATTCCGCACCCAAGGATTTTACCAGTCCTTCCACACCGGATTTGGCCGTGGCAATACTGGCGTGGTAAGGCATACCTAATTTGGAAGCTACCGTGCTAAAGAGTAAAACCGAGGGCCGTTCGCCTTTTTTTAATACGTTCAAATACTTTTGAATAACCTTTACTGCCCCAATAACATTTATTTCAAAGTCTTCCCTAAAGTCTTCCAAGCTTAATCGGCCAATAGGTTTTAAATTGATACTTCCTGGACAGTATACCAAGGCATCCATAGCCGTAATTTCTGGTAATTCGTCCTTAAGTATATCACAATTGAAATGTGTTAAATTGGAGTGGGTCTGTTTAGGAACGGACCTACTAATGTTGACTATATTATGGGAATCAACCAAAGTTTCAAGAATAGCATTACCTATCCCTTTGCTGCCTCCAATGATAACTACTGTTCTCATTTTAAGGATGTCTTATGTATTGGAAATCAAGGGCCTGCCCTTTAATCTTTTTTCTACTTTCCGTTTAATGGCGGTAAGGCGTTTCATGATCTCCATGATCTTATCGTCTTTTTTGCTCTTATAGATTTCGTTCAAGCCCAAAATTAATGCTTTTGCTTTTCGTGAAATTTCAATCCTGTCACTAGTTGAAAGCGATTTTAGTTTTCTTTGTTCAAATTCCAATGCTTCGTTTATGAGATCCATATTATTAATTTTTAAGATTGTTCTGTAATTCCGATATTTTTGTATTGTGCGTTTAAAGCGCACTTTGCCAAACGTTCTTAATTATTGGTGTTTGGTAGTCCGACCATTAATACGTGAACTCCACCTTTTAAAACTACTTGGCCGTATTTCCCAATGCATCAGTTATATTTCCTCCAGTTTAGAAATTGAAAACTAATTTTCAATGGTTTCAAAGGGCATTCTATATTCCGAGGCCATTTCAATAGTATAATCAATACCCTTTCGTTATTGATCATTTAAAATTTAGATAACCAAATTTGGCCTCATACTTTTCTTTTTGATCCATAAGCTTCTGAAAGAAGTCCTTGTTCCCTTCGAAGTTCTTGTCTGCCCTAAATCGAATAAAACGTCCTTGAGAATATATATGGCTGTTGTTACTTTTGTAAATAACCAATTGATAATAGGGAATTACCCAAGTAAAATTGCTCAGGCCTTTTATAATTCTTATTAGGATTCCCAAGGGGCGTAATTCTATATTTGCATAGGTAGGGTCATTGGCCCGGTTTTGGTAGGCTTTCAAATTGGGACTGGAATCTTCGATAATCATTCTTTTAGAACTGCACCCTTTCATTTTTATGATTTTTATAAAACTGAAAGGCTTCCCTACAACATCATTGATAAGTAAGGAAATGCCTTTGTTTTTATGTGAAGTTTCTAAAATCATCTTGATTTAACCCTGTTATCAAAGTTACAAAACGTTTAAGAAATGTAAAAATTTGTTAAACAGAATTGGATATTATTTGCTTATGACAGTATAGGCTATTACTATATAAAAATGTTCTATTTGGAAACGAGTTTATTGATCAATCCAGTGAAGATAAAACCGTGGAAAGGATATACGCTGTACCAATACAAACGGCCAGCAAGTCCACGCGGCCTAAAGGTTGCAGTTTGTTTAAGTAGACCTTCATCAATTTTGAATTCCAGCCAAGCCTCTCCCGGCAGCTTCATTTCGGCATAGAGCAATAGTTTTTTTTCTTTTTTATCACTGAAAATCACGCGCCAAAAATCAAGGGCGTCTCCCGCATCCAATTCGGAATTATGGGTTCTACCACGACGTAATCCAATACCGCCTACTAGTTTGTCTAGGTAACCCCTTATTTTCCATAGAAAGTTTCCGTAATACCAACCTGTCGTGCCTCCAATGGACCAGATTTTTTTGATGGTATCTTTCTCATTTTGGACTTTACGTTCTTTATAGTCTTTAAAGCATCCGTATTTGGGTACATTAATATATTTGTGCAGACTATTCTTTAAGCGGCCACTACTTACCATGGAATCTTTCCAACTTGATACAATGCTGTTTTGTTCAATTTTCTCAAAAGCCAATTCCACAGCTTCTTTGTAGGTTATTGGTTTCACCTCCAGAAGTTGATTTATATTGCTTGGTTTCCCAACAATTTGGACTCCCATACTATCTACTAGTGCTGTTGCCAATTTGTAGGAGGTGGAGGTAACAAAATACAGCCAATACGAAGAAAGTTTTGGAGTCATAACCGGCACCGTTAAGATATAGCGCTTTAGGTCCCTTATCTTTGCAAACTCCAAGAGCATTTGCTTATAGGTCAAAATTTCGGGACCAAAAATATCATATGAAGTGTTGAAAAACTCTTTTTTACCCTTTGCTCGTGATAAAAACGCCAAGACATCCCTTACCGCCAATGGTTGTGTTTTGGTATTGAGCCATTTTGGCGCTACCATGACAGGTAATTTTTCTACTAAGTCCCTAATAATCTCAAAGGATGAACTTCCTGATCCCACGATGATACCTGCCTTTAAGATGGTAAGGCCATATGAATCCGAAGCCAAAATATCTTCTACATTTTTCCTGGATTGTAAATGTTTGGAAAGTTGCTCATCGTTGGTTATGCCACTTAAATAAATCACCTGTTTTAATTGGGTAGATGAAAAATAGGACTTGAAATTAGCCGCACAAACTGCTTCCAAGCGTTCAAAGTTGTTGGAAGAGTTAGACATTGAGTGGATTAAATAATAGGCTACATCAATATCTTTAGGAATATTATTTAGCGTGTCTTGCTTTAAAAAATCTGCCTCAACTATAGTGATGTGTTCATCTTCAAGATAATTTTTGTCAGCTCTTAATTTATCTCTTACGGCACAGACCACATGATGACCTTCGTTGATTAAAATGGGGATCAATCGTTTTCCGATATACCCTGTTGCACCAGTTACGAGAATTTTCATCTATTACATTAAATTAGATATATTGTTTAAGAACAACTTATTATTGCAAGTCAATAAAATTATTGATCTTGATATTGTTGGCTTTTAAATCGAACATGAGGTTATATAATCCAAAAAACGTCCTGTTGATATAAATAAAATGCTTGGAACCTCTATTGCCATTCATTTTTCGCAATTCGGTACTTTTAGAATAACGTTGTCCAAGTTCGGTGATTTTTCCGAAGAATTCCCCATCCGAAAAGTCAAAGGTTTCTACATGAAACGGTTGGGTGAAAAGGCTCAACAATTCATGGAACATACTTGTAAAAAATTCGGTTTCTTCCTTAGAATCGTCCTCACGCAAAATTTCCAGTTCGTATAATTTAGATACAAAAAAATTATGATCACTTATACTTTCTGGTTTGGCCAGTTCAAAGTAGGGGATATAGAATTCATTGGGAATAGTCTTTATGCAGCCAAAATCCAATGCGATCAATTCACCTTCCTCGGACACCAAGAAATTTCCTGGATGTGGATCTGCATGTACTTTTCTTAAATTATGTATTTGGAACATATAAAAATCCCAAAGTGCTTGCCCTAATTTATTTGCTTTTGATTGATCGGTATTGTAGGCCGTAAATTCAGAAAGGTGTTCTCCTTTCATATAGTCCATAGTAATAAAACGATCAGAGGATAGTTCTTCATAATATTGAGGAAACAAAAGATTGGGAATAAAGGAGCAGGACTTCACAATTTCCTTGCTCTGTTTCATTTCCAAAACATAATTTGTTTCCTCAAATAGTTTTCCTTCAACTTCCTTAAAGTACTTGTCGGAGTCTTTACCTTTTATGTTAAACATTTTAATAGCAATGGGTTTAACCAAGGCTAAATCGGATGCTATACTCTCGGCAACTCCAGGATATTGGATTTTCACAGCGAGTTTTTTCCCATCTTTTACTGCCTCATGGACTTGTCCAATGCTAGCGGCGTTTACTGAAGTTGTGTTGAAGGAATCAAATAATTCATTTGGCAATTTGCCAAAATATTTTTTAAAGGTTTTAAGTACCAAAGGGGGCGACAAGGGTGGTACGGAAAACTGAGCCAAGGAAAATTTTTCTACATACGCTTGGGGCATTATGCTTTTTTCCATACTTAACATTTGAGCCACTTTAAGGGCACTTCCTTTAAGTAGTTTAAGGCTGTCATAAATATCCTCGGCATTGTTTTCATTGAGTCGTGTCCTAGCCTCAATTTCGGTTTTGGTAATTTTATCGCCGTAGTACTTGAGATAATTAACCCCAACACGAGCGCCGGTGGACACTAATTTTGAGGCACGATGAATTTTTGAAACAGGTATATTGTCTATTGATTTCATTTTGGATTTTAATTCGTGTGCATCCTTTCCTTGAAAATGAATTTTCCAAAGTCGATCACACTTTTAAGAGGAGCTATATTTAAAATATCAAAACTAGTGTTGACCGATTTCTCTATAAAAATATCGGTCTTTTCAAAAGAGGAGGAGGTGTCGTCTATCCAGAATTTCATGGTCAAGAGTAATTGCAGCCAAGCCGATTCTTGAAGCGCTCGCCGCTGAATTTTATCTATTTGCTCTTGTTTAATTTCAAGAGTTTTTATGTCCAGACCTTCAATGTAGGCGGTAAAACTCTTTTTTAGTTCCGACAATATGGTTAATCTTTTTAGACCGTTTTTATGCCTATCCAGTGCATAAACTACATAACTTCTATTGGCAGTCAAATTTTCAAAAAAAGTGAAGTAGAAACTCAATAGTTTATTTCGGGCATCGAAAGATTTGTAATCATCGCTTTTCTCCATAACAGAAAGTGTATTGTCGAAAAAAGCTTTAAAAACATGTTTCTCAATAGCTTCAAAAGAACCAAAAAATTGATAAAATTTAGATTCTTCAAAGTTGTAGGCTTTTGCAAAGGCGTAGACCGATTTTGGGTTTTCATTATGTTCAAGAACAAAATCCATGTATGTTGAAATGATGTCGTTTTCTGAAATTGTTTTCTTTTTTGCCATGACTTTGGATTGTATAGCACAAGATACAAAATGTTTAACCTTTTGTTTTAAATATTAAACAAAATTTAACGTGATTTTGGAATTTGGTGGTTTATTGTGGGCTTTTTAGACCAAAAGCGATTCCCCATAAATGTATACAGGCTCAAGTATTGGCCGAAATCAGGTTTTAACCCCTTGATTTAAATCTGGAGTGTTCTTAATGTAAGAATAACCGCTTATAACGCTAATAATTTTTGGAAAGCAATGTTGGATATGTATGTAATTTTACATCAATATAATGTGGACTAAAGCTTTTTTACCAATTCTTCAATTTTGGAAAAAGGAACTATAGACTTGGGCAAATCTCCTTGGTTTATTTCCTTAAGCATTTTGCCCAATAGCCATAGCTCTGAGGTATTGTCTGCCAATAGCAAATCATGAAAATCTTTGAGATATGACATTATATTATCTTTGCCCGGTTGAACTGTAAAATAGGAAACGAATACAATATTGTCATATAGAGGCTTTAAATCCTTTAAACTATATATTGGGATACTTTGTCCAAGAAAAATAGCCTGATATCCTTTTGATAGGATTTCATGATTGAGAAACATTAGGCCCAACTCATGAATTTCGTTATCAGGAAGATACAGTACAAAGGTTTTGCAGGTTTTGGTGTGCGTATTAATTTGCAATTTTTCAGTATTCACCAAAATCTTTTGCTTTATCAAGGCGCATATAAAATGTTCGTGGGAGGGCGTTATGGTATCTGTCTGCCAAAGTAGGCCCAATTCATGTAAAAAGGGGATAAAATCTTCATAGAAAATATTCCTAAAAGATTTTTCTTTTAATAGCTCGTTATAAGTTTTGAAGAACAGGGCTTGGTCAAAATTCATCATGGACATTTTAAAGGAATTTAAAACATGTCCGTTGTTACTTTGTTCTGAAACCAAATCTCTCACAACCTTCGGAATTTTATCCCCTCCAAGTTGCGATATCTTGGAAATTTTATAACCGTTATTATAGAGAAACGTAACGTTAAGCAGTTTTTGAAGGTTCTCTATATTGTAACACCTTATGTTGGTATCCGTTCTGTTCGGTTGAAAAAGATTGTAACGCTTTTCCCATATTCTAATAGTATGGGCCTTTATGCCAGAGAGATTTTCAAGGTCCTTGATGCTAAAGTTACTTTTAACGTTGTTCATTTTTTCTAAAAAAAGGTTAAACAAAAATATAGTTTTTATGACTTATTTCAAAGTTGGGGCCTAAGCTAATTTCAATGTAGCTCAGCCCTTTGGTTTTTTTAGGCTGCTTTGTTAGCTTAAAACTTGGAAACCCAACAAATACTAGGTTTTAATATTTGTTGTGCACTTGGGCAAATTGTATCTTTAAAGCTGAAATAATACATTTTGAAATCAATTTCCCAAATCATTACCTCTTATAGTAAGGAGCTGTTGCAGTTCTTGAAAAGTACTAGTTTCTCCAAGGCCATACTCATCGCCATTGCAGTTACCGTGCCTATTTTAGGGGGTATTTTGTTCGGACATTTAGAAATTGGATTGGCTCTTAGCTTGGGAGCTTTTTGGAGTTCCCCCAGTGATGTAAGTGGAAGCTACCGCCACAAAAAGTTCGGAATCCTGTTTTCTGCTGCATTGGTCATGGTAGTGAGTTTCATTGGCGGATATTTGAAGTTCGAGACATGGTTGATGCTGCCAATTTTAGGAATTTTAACATTTGCAATTGCATTTATCTCTATTTATGGGTTTAGGGCTTCGCTAATTAGTTTTTCGGGATTATTGGCCCTGGTGTTGAGTTTCGCCCATGATTCCCAGGAATTGGAAATCTATCAATATGCGTTGTTGGTTGGTGTTGGTGGACTTTGGTATTTATTATTGGCAGTCCTTTGGTACCGTATAAACCCAAAAGCGCAGACCGAGGAACTTTTTGGAGAAACCTTTGTTCTTACTGCTCAATTTCTGGAAACTAGAGGTAATTTAGTAGGACCACATGCCGTTCGAAAGGAATTGCAGTCCAAATTATATGAGGTACAAAGTAAATTAATTGAACATCACGAAACCCTAAGGGAAATTTTGCTTCTGTCACGAAGAAGCTCAGGCCGATCTAACTATCAGGCCAAACGATTATTGGTATTTGTTGAATTGGTAGATATGCTAGAAACGGCAATCGCCAACCCTGTGAATTATGACAAAATGGATGCTCTTTTTAACGACCATCCGGAGTATATTAGGAGTTTTCAAAACCTAATTTTTGAAATGTCCCGCCAATTAAGGATAATGGCCGAAGTGGGAACCGACCAAAGTAAGTTTCCGAATAACTCCAAACTGTCCGAATGTTTTGCCAAGGTAAAGCAGGAAGTAGCTTTATTAAGGAAGGAGAGGGAAGCTTCGGATTACGAGGGTTTCTTAATGCTGCAAAACCTTTTGGAATATCAGGAAAAGCAATTTGAAAAACTTAAAAAGATAAAATGGCTTCTAGGGAATCCAGATATGGGTTCGGTCGATTTAGTGGATCAGACTGCTTCCAGGCGTTTTATAGTTCACCAAGATTATGATCACAAACTATTGATAAGGAACTTCAGTTTTAAGTCCACCATATTTAAACATTCATTGAGGTTAGCCGTTACTGTTATGATTGGGTACGCTCTTGGTTCTTACTTCGATTTTCAGAATCCTTATTGGATTCTCTTGACCATTATCGTAATTATGCGGCCCAGTTACGGTCTTACCAAATCGCGTTCAAAGGATAGAATTATTGGAACTCTTATAGGCGGTGCCATTGCAACAGGCTTTGTTTTTCTAACTCAGAATCCCTATGTATTTGGAGTTCTGGGAGTGATATCATTGGTTATTGCATTTTCTATGGTTCAGAAGAATTATAGGGCAGGGGCAACCTTTATAACCTTGAGTGTAGTTTTTATATACGCCATTATCCGCCCGGATGTGCTAACAGTTATCCAATTCCGAGTACTGGATACATTAATCGGTGCGGGACTTTCCCTTGTGGCCATGTTATGGATTTGGCCGGCTTGGGGATTCATGGAAATAAGGCAGCAATTGGAAAATAGCGTTAGAGCCAATAGGGAGTTCCTGGTCCAAATAGCCCTTTATTATGAACTCAAGGGAAAAGTGACTACCACCTACAAGGTGTCACGCAAGAAAGCATTCGTAGAAACTTCCAACCTTAGTTCTGCATTTCAACGAATGGCACAAGAACCCGTGTCCAAACAAAAATATTTGGATAAAATTTACGAATTGGTAGTGCTGAACCATACCTTTCTATCATCATTGGCATCGTTTAGTACCTATATCCAGAACAATCCTACCACAGAGGCCTCTGTAAAATTCAAAGACTTTATTTCTAAAATTGATCAAAACCTGGGGCAAGTACTAATGGCCTTGAAAGATTCGGAATCAAACGATGCGCCCAACGACCAGCACTTGGATGAATTTTCTAAGGAACAGCTTCCAACCTTTGTTCCACAGAATATAGAGCTTTCCCCCAATTTGGATATTCGATTGGATCGAGATCTTCAAGAAGCCCATCTAGTTACGGAGCAAATGCAGTGGCTATTTGCCCTAAGCGGGAAAATGCTAAGGTTGATATCAAAAATCGAGTTTGATTAATAACCCGTCCAGACATAAGGTTTATGACCAAAGGGAAAAGAAGGGAAACTATGGCAAGCCTAATGCTTTTAAGTGCCTTGGAAATAATTTGATTTAAACCGGATCTTAATGATTTTTTGATTGTTATCCCTATGACTTGGTGGAGAATTCCGATATAGGAATAAAGACTTGTCCTTTGCTATTGGTGGCATTTATGTATTTTTATACACTCATGGCATTTCCGTTCACACACTTTTAAATTATATGATTAAAAGAATTATTCTTACACCGTTTCAAAAATTTGTAAAAATCGAGAGTTTAAGTGGTATTCTCTTGTTTAGTGCCACACTCATAGCCATGATTTGGGCAAATTCTGGGTTTAGTGAATCTTACAATTCCTTATGGCAATATAATATAGGTATCAGTTCAGACGCTTTTAAGCTTACAAAACCGCTTTCTCTTTGGATCAACGATGGGCTCATGGCCTTATTTTTCTTTTTAATCGGTTTGGAAATAAAAAGAGAATTGCTGATTGGAGAACTTAACGAACTCCGTAAAGCTATATTTCCGTTGTTTGCAGCAATGGGGGGAATGCTCTTTCCACTGGCTTTATTTCTTTTATTGAATAATCAGCCCCAAACGGCTCCGGGATGGGGGATTCCAATGGCAACCGATATTGCTTTTTCATTAGCAATTCTTCAGCTCCTAGGCAAAAGAGTGCCCTTAAGTTTAAAGATATTCCTTACGGCTTTTGCCATAGTGGACGATTTAGGTGCTGTCTTGGTAATTGCTATTTTTTATAGCGGTGGGGTTGATTGGCTTCTAATTTTATATTCTTTGATTCCCTTTCTAGTGCTTTCTTATCTCGGTTTTAAAGGTATTTATTCCAAATATTTGACTGTAATTCTTGGATTTATTATTTGGTTGTTATTTTTGAAATCGGGTATACATCCTACAATAGCAGGTGTGCTAGTGGCCTTTACAGTGCCCATACGGCAAAAGATCGATATGAATTATTTTAATGAGAACCTATCCAAAATAATTGAAGGTATTTCCAGATCGAATAACGAAAAGGTTCCAGTCTTATCCAAAGAACAAATAGAACATATGGACGACTTGGAAGACTTGACCGATAAATTTACATCGCCACTTCAAAGGTTGGAGCATCGACTTCATGGTTGGGTGGCTTATTTTATTATGCCGGTTTTTGCCTTGGCCAATGCAGGAGTGGTTTTCAGTACCAATGTAGAGTTTGATACCTCTTTGATGATAAATATCGCTTTGGCCTTGTTTTTCGGTAAATTGGTAGGTATTACATTGATGTCTTGGTTGGGTGTTAAATTCAAGTTAGCCCTATTGCCCGATGACATGAATTTTATACAGGTTTCCGGAATAGCTATTTTGGCGGGGGTGGGCTTTACTATGTCTATTTTTATTGCTAACCTGGCATTTTCAGATAACGTATTACTCATAGACTCTGCTAAGGTGGGTATCTTGATCGGCTCGGTTGTTTCCGGTTTGGTAGGATATCTGGTACTGAGATATGCAGGCGGAAGGGAAGAGGGCCGTTAATGGCCCTTGCCTTATCTTAAAAGTGCTGAAAGTTTAGAAATAGTTCTTTAGCCAATGCCGGTAGTAGCTTTTTTGATTTAATTTTTTCAGTTTGTTGATCCAAATAAGGATTATTGTACTATCCCTGTCCAGTACAGGCTTATCGGTTATTACGGGTGAGAACCTGGAAGTTTTGGTTTTTGTAATCGTATAAACATCATTTTTCTTCACAGGAAGGATAATATGACTTTTAGACTTAACTATTGCTTGGAGCAAAGGGGTTTACATTACAGTTTATAATCCGGCAGTGTTAAAACTTAAGAGGGGAATGGCAATATTGGATACCATTTTTTGTACCAGATCTTTACGCAAGTATCTCTGTAGAAATGAGTTGTCCTTTCGTTCCAGCATGGCTAACAAGTTGGCTTCGGATTTATCCAAGTAACCATTTAATTCCTCAAAAATTTGATCGGAGAATATTAAATCGAAAGTTATTTTTCCATACCGTACATTTTGCTGTAACATACCTTTAAACCATTCCATTTGTTGATCTCCCGCATATTCTTCTTTGGAAGAAATATGAACTATCCTTATTTGGGCGTCGAAGATACTGGCGATTATCTCAAGTTTTTTAATGGCAAAAATATCGGCCTGTTCAAAGTCGGTGGCATAGACCATGGTTTTGAAGGAATCGGTTCTAGACATTTCGGGAACCGACAAAACTGTACAAGACGCTTTTTTGATCAAACCCTTGGTTGTACTTCCCAATAGAAATTCCTTAATGGCACTTGCACCTTTGGTTCCTACAGTGATGAGGTCAGCATCAAATTCTATCGCTTTCCCTATGATTCCGTCTGTGATCGAAACGTTTTCCTCGACTACAAAATCAATATTGCTACTTTCCCGAATTTCCCCAAGGTAACGGGTACAATAGTCTCTCAATTTGCTGTGATTTTCGGACAATAATCTTTTTTCTTTATTAATGTGGCTTACGGAGACGGTACTAAGGGTTATTGGAATACTAAATACGTGCATTACAATTAATTTGCAGTTGAAATTTTCAGACATTAGGTAGGCCAACCTTAATGCGGCGACCGCCTGCCGGGAAAAGTCTGTAGCGTAAAGAATGGTTTTCATTTCATAATGCTTTGAGTTGCGTTCTTGAAACTAAATCAATATTCCCAATTTACCAATGACCTTTGTCATACGTATTAAAAGGCCATATGATTTATATCATTTTCAAAGACCTCTATACGGTCTAATTTTAATGCTATAATCCTTAAAAATTATCGTCATGCAAAACATGGAAAACAATAGGGAAGCTCAATTTGTTAAGGACGGGCCATGGTCCGAGCTGTATGTACTGACCGAGCACTGGAAATCGGATCTGGAGTTCTACAGGGATGATCTTCGCTTTATACATCATTTAATAGATAAATATTTTATGTGGATTACCAGGCCTGAGAATTTGGATATGGTGAAAAAACTAAAAGCTGGATTGTATGACTTAAAGAAAAAAAATAGGGATTTACTTGAGAAAGTTGGAAGACATAAGAATACATTAGGACAAATGGTTGCAAATCATAATAAAGTCGATGCTGGCATAATTAGGACAGAGCATGAACATCTTGAAGAGGAGGTGGAGAATTTCGTGAAACTGTTTCGTACTAATAGGAAAGGGGCCTTTGCCATAACAGAATTTATAATCGATAGTGAGTCCCTCGCCAATTTACTGGACCATTGAATTAAACAACATCGCTGACACAAGTGGCTATTTTTAGATTTGTTTATTGTTAATTTTAAAGGAGTGGAATATGCGCATTGCGTTGGTGTTATTAATGATCTTACACGGCCTTATACATTTGCTGGGTTTTGCCAAAGCTTTCCAATTTGGGGAGATGTCACAATTTGCCAGAGAAATTTCAAGGCCAATGGGCTTACTTTGGATTTTAGCGGCCTTACTCTCTATAGTGACGGCAATTGGATTCTTTTTAAGAAAGGACTGGTGGCCATTACTTGGCATTGTTATAGTGATTCTTTCCCAATGCTTGATTTTTATAACCTGGGCAGATGCCAAATATGGGACTATTGTCAATGTCATTATTTTGGGAGCGGCCATAATAGGCCAATCCAATTTGACATTTGAGGGGAGTTATACCCGGGATGTTGATACTGCACTTAAGGCAGTGGCCCCAATTCATGAAACTTTAAATGAAAAAGATTTGGAACATTTGCCAGAATGCGTCCAGAACTATCTGCGTTATGTGGGGGCAGTAGGAAAGCCAAAAATTTATAATATGAAAATTATCTTTGAGGGAGAAATGAGGGAAAGGGGAAAGGCTTGGTTTAAATTTACTTCAGAACAATATAATTTTTTTGGTTCGCCCGCGAGATTGTTCTTTATGAAGGCCAAGGTAAATGGACTTCCTACAAATGGTTACCATAAATACAATAGGGAAGGAGCCGGTATGAATATCAAACTCCTATCCTTATTTTCGGTTGTGGATATTCACGATTCTGAAATGTATCCTACGGAAACCGTTACCTACTTCAACGAACTGTGTTTATTTGCCCCGGCAGCCCTTATTGCTGATAGTATTAGCTGGGAAAGCTTGGATGCCTTGAGCGCAAAAGCAACCTTTAATAACCATGGAACCATAATAACTGCCATTTTATACTTTAATGAAGCAGGTCAATTGGTAAACTTCATATCCCATGACCGTTATTCCATACCAGAAATGAAGGCTTTCCCTTTTAGCACTCCTGCAAGCAATTATAAGGATGTTAATGGTTATAAATTACCTACCTATGGCGAGGCGATATGGCACTATTCTAAGGGGGAATTTGTTTATGGGAAATTCAAGGTTATGAATATCGAATACAATGTTTCCGATTAGAATTTATAGATTATTTTTTGAATGATGTATTGGAAGTAGAAACAGTTACCAACTTACAAAATAATATTCTATTTTTGATGCCGCAATGCCCGCTTGTTTGAAGTCAAAATGGTAAGGATTCGAATTTTTATTGGCCTTAGGTTCTGGTGTTATAAATTTATCCAAAATGGGATTACTTCATATTTTAAACCAGACCAATCATAAAATAGAAATCTAATATGAAAATTAAGATCGATGGGTTTGTCCTATCCATAATAGCTGTCATAGGGATAGCTTATTTTTTTCCACATTGGGGTATGGCAGATAGTGGCGTTCCGATCGATACAATTAGTGTGATAGGAATTTCATTTATCTTCTTTTTTTACGGATTAAAATTGAGTCCACATAAATTAAAGGCCGGACTTAAGAACTGGAAGTTGCACTTATTGGTACAGGCATCCACTTTTTTGATTTTTCCCTTAATTGTTTTGGCATTTTATCCCCTCATACATAGTGTAGGGCAACAGACCCTTTGGTTGGCGTTCTTCTTTTTGGCTGCCTTACCATCCACGGTATCTTCCTCGGTGGTCATGGTCTCCATGGCCAAAGGTAACATCCCGGCTGCAATTTTTAATGCCAGTATTTCCGGTGTCATAGGGATAGTCCTCACCCCATTATGGATGGGACTTTTTGTGCAGAAAACCCATACGGATTTCGACTTTATGGAAATATACACAAAGCTAATACTGCAAATTTTGTTTCCCGTTTTCATGGGTTTATTATTACAACGCTTTTTAGGGTTTATTGCACAAAAATATAGCGGTCAATTGTCGCTCTTTGACAAGTCGATTATTTTGCTCATTATTTATAAAAGTTTTGCTCAATCGTTCGGAAATGACATATTTAGTACTGTGTCTTTTTTGGAATTGTTGATACTTTTTGTAGCGGTATTGGCATTGTTTTATGTAGCATTTTTTTTAACAGGTTTTGTAGCTAAAAAATTGAAATTTAATATGGAGGACCAGATTACCGCCCAATTTTGCGGCACAAAAAAATCCTTGGTGCACGGGACCGTTTTTTCAAAAATTCTGTTTGGCAATATGGCTTCCATAGGGATCATTTTACTGCCCCTTATGATATTCCATGCTACGCAGATTTTGATCTTAAGTTTAATTGCTGGAAAGCGGGCCACTAGGCTGGATGAGTAGTAATCTATAGTAAAAGAATAGCCCAAAGCTTAATAGACTAAATTTCCATTGAACTTTAGGGCTGTTTCCCTACCATAATTTATTCTATATCTGCCAGTTGGTCTTTTCCTTTTACCAATTTGGATTGGTGCTCCTTGACCATAAGATCAATTTCGGCAAGAATTTCTGGGTGACCTGCGCCTAAATCAAATTTTTCAGATGGGTCCACACTTAAATTGTATAGGATAGGTGGATCGTGTACCTCCCTTTCGCCAAACTGCCCATAGGAACCCTCCGTAATATAATGTGCCTTGTAATCTCCAAGTCGGGCGGCATACAACTGTGTTCCCCTATAGTAGAAAACACCCTTTCTTGGAGTTGGATCGCCCTTAAATAACGTACCACTTAGGTCATAACCATCCATGATCCTGTCCTTGGGCATTGGTACACCGGCCAAGGCACTAAATGTAGAGAAAAGGTCCATAGTGGTACCCAATTCGGATATAACAGCTGGTTTAATATTGTTTGGGGACCAAAAAATGCAAGGTTCCCTCATACCGCCTTCCCAGGTCATACCCTTTCCAGCTTTCAGCAATCCTGCACTTCCACCATTAACCCCATAGGAAAGCCATGGGCCGTTGTCCGAGGTAAAGACAACAATGGTATTCTTGTCCAATCCTTCCTCCTTTAAGGCAGCAATTATTTGGCCAATACCATGATCAATTTCCTCTAAAACATCGCCATAAATACCCCTTTTACTTTTGCCCAAAAAATCTTTGGAGGCAAATAGTGGTATATGGGGCAGATTGTGGGCCAAGTAAATAAAGAAGGGGTTATCCTTGTTTTTTTTAATGTAGGCTATGGCCTCTTCAGCGTATCTTTTGGTTATTGTATTTTGATTGGCAGGCCTTTCAATGATTTCGGTATTCCTCATCAAAGGAACATTAAAATTTTCGGTGGGTAAATTTCCTTTTGATTCCTTAAAGGCCTTATAATCGCCAACAAAATCCATATCATTGGAGTAGGGGATGCCAAAATAGTAATCAAAACCGTTGTTTGTAGGTAGGTATTCCTCTTTATGTCCTAAGTGCCACTTACCTATACAGGCGGAATTATATCCGGCTTTCTTCAATTGTTCTGCCAAGGTTATCTCCGAGCTTGGTAATCCATATTTGGAGTTTGGGAACAATACCCTTTTTGTATCGCTGGCCATACCGCTTCTAACTGGTAATCTTCCGGTTAATAAGGCTGCCCTGCTAGGGGTACAGACACTGGCCCCTACGTAAAAATTGGTCCATTTTTGCCCTTCCGCCGCCATTTGATCAAGATGTGGGGTTTTGATGGTAGGGTGACCATAAGCGCCTATGTCACCATACCCCAAATCATCCGCAAAGATGATAATGAAATTAGGAGTTTTTCCCAAGTTTTCTTGGCTGTAGCCATTGCTGTATAATGCGGCAATGAACAAAAGGGTCATTAGAATTTTAGGAATTTGATCTGCGGCGTGCTTGGGTTTTATCATGGAACTGTCTCTAGTTTATTTAGGTTGGAAGATAAAAAAAAGATTTTAGGTAAATTAGATAACTACCTCAGTTTAAAAAAGATTGTCCAATCTTTTTTTTGCTATGGCCATATGGGCTATTTCACCAAGCAGGTTTACCCCATCAATTAGTTTTGCAAAACGTTGGTCCTGAGTAATTCCCTTTTTGTATCGGTAGTATATTTGTTGAATAATCACCGCTATTTTGAATAATCCATAAACGTAGTAAAAGACAATATTGTTTACCTCCCGTCCACTTTTTAGAGCGTATTGCTGTACCACTTCTTCCCGGGATAGGTTTCCCGGAAGATTTGTAGGTGTTAGGTTCAAGACCTTCATAAAATCTGGATCTTTAGGGTTTATCCAATAACCAAGGGAGGTACCCAAGTCCATTAATGGGTTTCCAATTGTGGCCATTTCCCAATCCAGTACGGCATTGATTTTGGTCCAATCCTGGGTATCCAACACTAAATTATCGTATTTAAAATCGTTATGAATCAAAGAAAAGTGTTTTGGTTCCTTCGGCATATTCTCGTTCAACCATTTTGCTGCTGATTCAATTCTTGGTATTTCGTCTGTTTTGGATTTGTAGTAACGCCTGGTCCAACCTTCAATCTGACGTTGCATATACCCTTCTGGCTTGCCAAAATCATTCAATCCAATTTTCCTTACGTCCAGTTTGTGTAGGTCTACCAAGGTATCTACATAACTATTTGATATGCGTAGCATTAGCTCTGGATCGGGAATCATTTCCAATGGCATTTTTGCCCTTAAAATGACACCTTCCATTCGCTCCATCAGGTAGAAGGGACAGCCTAAAATAGTTTCATCTTCACAGTAAAGTATAGGAGTGGGTACTTTACTGTAATTTGGTTTTAAGGCCGTTAAAATTTCGTACTCACGCTTCATATCGTGACCGGATTTAATATTGGCACCTATAGGCGGTCTTCTCAACACGTATTCCCTTTTTCCTATGTGCAGGAGATAAGTTAGGTTGGAATAGCCACTTGGAAATTGGCTTAGTCTAAAATCTCCGTCGATGGTAAAGAATTGCTTTAAATAGGATTGCAATTTATCCATTGGTAATTCTTCCCCTTGGCGGACCGTCGCCGATGTATCGTTCCAAGTGTTTAACATGTTTGTTGCTTTTTCTGGACCAAGGAGGTTATTAAAACCATTTGGTTATTATGTTCTATATTCTTTCAAAATCTGTCTGGCCAAACTGCTTTTGTGTACTTCGTCCGCACCGTCATAAATTCGGGCAGCGCGTTCATGCCTATAATAGAAAGCCAAAATGGTATCGTCAGTAAGGCCTAAGGCACCATGGACCTGAATGGCCTTGTCTACTACTCTTTGGAGTACGTTGGCGCAATAAAATTTTATTATCGATATCTCCTTTCTTGTTTTGTAGGCTCCTTGTGTATCAATTTTTTTTGCGGCATCCTGAATCAACAAGCGGGCAGCATTAATTTCGGCTCTGGATTCGGCAATCCAGTTTTGAACGGTCTGTTTATCTGCCAATGTTTTGCCATGTGCCAATTCCCTTGCAACTGCACGTTTGCACATTAGATCAAAAGAACGCTCGCAAATACCCATCCATCGCATGCAATGGTGAATACGCCCTGGCCCCAATCGGTTTTGGGCAATGGTAAAGCCCTCGCCTTCGGCACCCAGTATATTGCGCTGTGGTACTGTTACATCCTGAAATTTTATTTCGGAATGACTTTCCCAGCCACTACCGGGATGTCCCATAAGGGGTATGTTCCTAATCAATTTTACACCTTCGCCATCGGTTGGTACAATAACTTGACTAGCTTTTTTATGCGCATCCGAAGCATCGGGATTAGTTACCAACATCACAATGGCAAAGGCAGCACCATCAAAGCCAGTGGTAAACCATTTATGGCCATTTATTACATAATTGCCTTCTTTTTTAAATGCCATTGTCCCCATATCTACAGGATTGGAGCCGGCATAATCTGGCTCTGTCATTGCAAAACAACTCCTAATATCCCCGGCCAATAGAGGGTATAGGTATTTTTCTTTTTGTTCCTTGGTTCCAAATTCGATCAATATTTCCATGTTGCCAGCGTCAGGAGCTTGGCAATTAAAGGTGTAATGTCCATAGGGACTAGCCCCTAGGATTTCACTAATTTCCCCGTGCTCGGAATTTGTAAGTCCTAAGCCACCGTATTCTTGAGGAATCTGTGGCAGCCAAAGGCCCAGCGTTTTTACTTTTTTGCGAAGTTCATTCAGTTTTGGTAATTTTTCCTCCCAACTACAATTTAAAATCCATGGTTCCAAGGGAAATAATTCCTCTCGTACAAAGGCACGAATATTACTCTTTATCTCTTCGAAATTCATTTTTTTTTATTTTTTGGAAACTCCAATTAATAAGTAAAATCGGCTTAGGGTATCTTTTATAAGTGGTTGGTTGCTGCCTTTTAATTTATGGTTATTTACCAATAAATTTGGCTGGACGTTTTTCTAAAAAGGCACTTACACCTTCTGCAAAATCGTGACTTCCGAAAGTGGTTACTTGTTTTTCGGCCTCAAAAGCAATGGTTTCATATAAATCATGGCCCATGGCATAGGACATATCTTCCTTTGTAATGCCTACTGCCAGTGTTGGGCGCTTGGCCAATTCATGGGCCCAGGTTTTAGTGCTCGAAAGCAATTCGGCATCATCCTCAACCAATTTATTGGTTAAACCAAGGCTTAAACACTCCTGCGCTGTTACTTTTTTTCCTTCCACAGCTATCTGTAGGGCTTTGCTATAGCCCACTTGTCTTGCCAAAAGCCAGCTTCCCCCACCGTCTGGGCCCAAACCTATATTTACAAAGGCATATAATAGGGAACTGCTTTTGGACATTACCCTAAAATCACAGGCGAGGGCAATCGAGGCACCTACACCGGCAGCCGTTCCGTTTATTGCCCCGATAATAGGCTTGCGAAGTGTAAAAAAAGTGCGCATTAAGGGTAGGTAGGTTTTGGTAATATAAGCACGGCCTTCTTCAGGTGTAATTTGACCGAAGACCGCCATATCGGCGCCGGCACAAAACCCTTTGCCTGCACCAGTTATTACTACGGCACGTATATCATCATCCTTGCGAATTAAGTTTATGGCATTTGTAATCCCGTTTACAACATCATCGGTAACCGCATTATATCTTTCTGGCCTATTAAGGGTTATAATTCCGATGTCACCTTCTTTTTCAAAAAGAACGGTATTGTTGTCATTTTTTTGGATGGTCTTGGAAGTTTCCTTGTTGGTTGCAGAATTTTCTTGTTTCTTATTGGGATCGGAGTATACCTGTGCAATAAATTCTGCAACACAGGCTGGTTTCTCTTCCCCTTTTAGCTCAAATACAATCTTTAATTTGTATTTGGCCCCGCCTTCAATAGGGCTGAATTCCATTAAAGACACTCTCGCCCTTAAAAAGGCGCCTACCGGGGTGGCATTCATAAAACGAACCTTGTCCAACCCGTAATTTACTCCCATGGCTACGTCCAATATTTTGAAGGTTTCATAACAGAATTTGGAGGCCAACGATAAGACCAAAAAACCATGTGCCACCGTTTTTTTGTAGGGGGAGTATTTGGCGGATTTTTCAGGATTGACATGAATCCATTGGTTGTCGTCCGTGGTTCTGGCAAAAGTGTCGATCATTTCTTGGGTTATGGTCATCCAATTGGATAATCCCAGCTCTTTACCTTGATAATGGGTCAAGTCTGATAGATTTGGAATTTTAGTGGAATACGCCTTGTCTATTACTTTCTCTTCTGCCATATTGTAAGTATTATATCTAAAAATATTTTCTTTTATGTAACTTGGAATGCTCGGTTATATGTAATTTTTAATTAAATCCACCCGCAATCATATGGCCCCCATCAGCCGTAAATACCGATCCGGTACAATAACTTGAAGCTTCGGACGCCAAAAAACAGGCCAGGCCTGCCATTTCATCGGGTAAGGCCATTCTCCCTGAAGGTAAATCACTTGTTGCCCTGGCCAATATTTTTTCATTTTGCCAAAGGGCGGAACTAAATTTGGTCTTTATTAGACCCGGACAAATGGCATTGGCACGGATGCCAAATTTGCCCCATTCCACTGCTTGTGATTTGGTCAACATTATGACCGCAGCCTTGCTTACACTGTATAATCCCAATCCAGCAGTAGGTTTCATTCCTTCTACCGAGGCAATATTGATTATACTACCGCCTCCCCTTTTTTTCATGATCGGATAACAATGATTGGCCAAAAGGAAGGGCGCCTTAACATTTATATCCATTATTTTATCGAAAAGGGCATAATCCATAGTATCCAATGTGCCATAAAATGGATTGGTCGCGGCGTTGTTCACTAATATATCCACGCCTCCGTAGGCATTAAGGGTTTGTTCCAACAAATTGTGGATTTGTTTTTCATCTCCAACATGGCATGCTATCCCCATTGCTTCCAGTCCATCTGTTTTTAAATTGTGGGCCACTAGGTCAACGGCCTCCTGGCTTCTGGAGCTTATGACGACTTTGGCACCATATTCGGCCAGACCTCTGGCAATTGATTCACCAATGCCTTTACTAGCCCCTGTAATTATGGCCACTTTGTCCTTTAAATCGAATTTTTGTTTTATTCTTGTTGTCATGATGGTTTTAATTGCAAGGCGTTATGAGTGTTGAATTTGTTATGGCACCTAAAATTGCCTTTTTACAAAGCATTAATTATTTCTATTACACCGGCATGGCACCACCATTGGCATGCAATGTATGACCACTTATAAAACCGGCTTCTTTTGAGGCTAGGAACAGATAGGCATGTCCCATATCTTCAGGGGTGCCTATTCGGCCCACCGGTATCGTAGAAATCCCAGCCTGAATTACATCGTCGGGCATGGAATCTGTCATTTCGGTTTTTATAAATCCTGGGGCAACTGCGTTTACGGTAATATTGTATTTGCCAACTTCCCTGCAGAGGGCATGTGTAAAGCCCACTATGGCCGCCTTACTGGCACTGTAATTAGTTTGTCCAAATGCTCCCTGGAAGGCATTTATTGAGGATGCCGAAATTATCCTCCCATAATTGGCTGCCTTCATATGTGGTACTACCGCCTTGGCAGTGATGTATAAGGAATCGACATTCACCCGCATTACTTGGTCCCATTCCTCACGACTCATTTTTAAGATGGAGCGGTCGCGAATAATTCCTGCATTGTTGATCAGGACATCTATTTTGCCATGATCTGATATGATCTTGGCAACGGCATTGTCAACGGATTCCTGGTTGCCAACATCTACCTTTTGAAAGAATATTTTGCCTCCAGCCTTAGTAATTTTGTCGGCAGTTTGTTGGCCATCCTGCAAAACATCCCAAAGGGCTACAGTTGCGCCTTCATTACAAAATACCTTGCAGATTCCTTCACCAATTCCTCTTGCCCCACCTGTAACGATGACGAGCTGTCCCTCCAGTTTTTTCATTTTTATTAAAGTTTGACCGATTTTAATTCAGTAATTTAAAAAACTTTGAAGACAAACTCTAATGAAGGAACAAGTATTATGGTCTGAAAGCCTTAACCTTTACCTTTTATACGATCGGAAATAGTCTAGGAGAATAATTATTGAATGTAAATTGATTTATTCCTACAAAATTGGAAACATTTTGTTCAGATGTGCCAAGGACGAAAATTGGATTTGAAATTGAAGTATATAAAGTAAATCATTTACACGACTTATTTTTTTGCTCTACAATAGGTAGGGATTATTCATCTAGCATATGATCGGTCAACAATTTTTTGCCATTTTAAGTGATTAAGTGGTTTAGTAAAATAATCTAATATTATATTATTTTCTAAAGCCTCTAATATGTCATTTGAAGGAATAAAAGAAGTACAGGCATAGAGATGAATCCTATCTTTAAAATCTGGTTTTATTTTGCTTATTTCATTAAGAAAGCTACAACTTTCGTTGGCTAAATTGTCGAAATCCACCAATATGATAATCGGTACAGAGGTCATGTCCGAATGATTTTGAGTGATGTAAATGATAAGGTCCTGTGTCGCGAAGAAATTATTGTCATAATGAAGGTTAGGGATTTTTTCTATTGACCTTTTGGTCAGATAGAGGAAAATATTATCCTTGGATAAGATGTAGACTTTCATTTCTTTTTAATAGTTAATTTGAATGTTCATTACTATTAATATTTGCTCAGATTTTTATTCCGTGACAATAAATTCGGATCTTCGGTTTTTGAGGTATTCATCTTCTGAACATTTTACACCGGAGTGGCAATGGTTCGTTGGTCTTGTTTCCCCAAAGCCTTCGGACGATAATCTAGTTGGTTCTATCCCTTTTTCAATCAAGTACGCCATTGTGGCGTGCGCCCTTTTTTTGGAAAGTTGCAAATTGTATGCTGCATCCCCTAGGGCATCGGTGTGTGAACGAATCTGTATGGAGGAGTGTGGGTATTGTTTCATATAGGCCACTACTTCGTTCAGACCAATTTTAGCGTCTTTCGTGATTACAGATCTGTCAAGATCGAAATAGACAGGCTCCAAGTCTAGGCTTATGGCCAGGTCGGTACCTATTTTTACCTCTTCAATATTGGCGGAAAGGAGTATTTCCAACTCCTTATTTTTAGTAGTATTTCTAAGGGTTACAGGTGTGTTCTCTGTTTCATATCCGGTCTTGGTTGCTATTATGTTATGATTCCCTATGCTACAGCCTGCTTCCAAAGTAAATGTGCCGTTTTTGGAAGTGATATTTTTGACAATTGATTCTCCTTCTCTTTTCGTTAGGACCAATTCAGTGCCTGCAAGGAACTCACCGGTTCTACTATCCCTGACGGTTCCGGTAATTAAGTTTGAACATGAAAACGGAATTGAACTGAGTTGGACAAAGCTGTATATGTCATCACTTCCAACTCCACCTTTCCTGTTTGATGCGAAGTATCCCTTGTTGGTGTCCATGTCAATAATGTACGAGAAATCATCCATTGTGCTGTTTATGGGCTTGCCCAGGTTAAGCACCTGTATTTCCGATGTGCTCTTCAATGGGGTGGCAAATACGTCGAGCCCGCCTAGACCAGGGTGACCGTCTGATGCGAAGTACAAAATGTTATCGCTTGAAACAAAGGGAAAGGTTTCCCTTGATTCGGTATTGATCGGGCTTTCCAGGTTTGTAGGAGGGCCGTAAGATCCATCCGCATTGATGGTTACGGAAAAGATATCGGAGGCACCTTTGGTACCAGGCATATCGGAGGCGAAGTACAATGTTTTTTCGTCCGCGCTTAGACAGGGATGTGCCACGGAATGGCCATCGCTATTGAAGGGGAGTTCGGTAATGTCTGTCCAATCACCATTGCGTAGTTCTGCTTTATATATTTTGAGTCGGCTGACTCCGTCTCCATCCCTTGCAAATTTCCCATTCCTGGAGTTGTTCCTAGTAAAATAAATAGTGCTGCCATCTTTGGTAAATATTGCCGATGCCTCATGGGTCCTAGTATTCAAATTGGGAGAGAACTTTGCGGTGCCGACAAGTTCCCCGTTTTCACTTACAGTTGCAGAATAGAGATTGTTGAAAGGATTACCGTCCCATTCATTTATGTTCCTGGATACAATACCTGTGTCCCGGGCAGTTGAGAAAACCAGTTGGTCAAGATAAATTGCTGGGGCATAATCGGATTTATCGGAGTTGATGGAAATATTATTTATGGTGTATCTACCTGAATTCTTACCTATGCTTTCCCTGTAATCTGGATTCTTGTTAAACTGTTGCACGCGACTGTCATAATTGTCCAAACCCCGCAACCTTTCCATTACAAGGTCTGATTCTCTGTATTTTTCAAGGGATTTTAAAGTGAGTGCATAGCGGTGGTAGAAATCGCTTTCCATCTTTTCCTTATCAAGGATATATAATTTTTCGTACCAAAGAGCGGCCTCTGTATACCGGGCGTTGTAAAAGTTGGCATCCCCGAGTCTTTTATAGATTTCTCTAGAGGACATCCCTTTTTTCACTAGGTCTTCATAAGAGCCTATAGCATTAGAATAGGCATATTGGCTAAAGTCCGAATTGGCTTTGTCCACTTTTTTTTCTTGTGCACCGGAAGGGAAACAGACCAAAGCCGAGACACATAGAATGTATGATAACTTTTTGCACATTTTTTTATTTTAAAAGAATCTTGGCGCCACTACTCTTCTATGCCTTGTGAGAAACTCGTATCGGAGAAATATCTCGAAGGACCCATCGTTGAACTGTGTAGCGCCCAATTCTGTTGTCTCCTTATCATAAGCGAGCCCTAACATGATCTTATCGTTCATTTGAAAACCAAATAAAACACTTAGTGCGGCATCCCAACGATAAGCGGCACCGAGAGAAAATTTTTCGTTCAAAAGGAATGTGGCGGATAGGTCTATTTGAAGGGGTGCACCGGTAACTACCTTTAAAAGAGCGGCTGGCTTTAATTTTAGATTGGGATTCAAATCAAATATATTCCCTACTATCAGGTACCAGTTCATGCGCTCCTTGGCCAAATAGGAGCTATTTTCTCCGGAACCATCGAAATGTTCGGTCTCCAGGAAATTGGGTACAGAAAGTCCAGCATAGAAACGGTCTGTATGATAATAGATTCCGGCTCCAAAATTGGGAGAGAAACGTTTATCTATTCCATTGGTTCCGGACACTTCCTCCCCATTGTAATTTCTAAGCTTATTGAAATCCAAATTAAGAAGATGTCCACCGGCCTTTAGCCCAAATGATAGTCTCTCCGATTCAGATAGCGGTATGGTATACGAGAAGGCAGCATCAAAATAAGTATCTTGATTTGTGCCATTGCCAATTTCATCATTTACGATGGAAAACCCTAATCCAACCCTTTGTGTTATAGGGGTATGCAGGTTTAGTGTCTGGGTATTGGGGGCTCCATCGAGGCCCACCCATTGGGAACGGTGTAAGGCGGCAATGCTCAACACTCCACGTGAACCGGCATAGGCAGGGTTGATACCTATGGTATTGTACATGTACTGCGTATATTGGGCATCCTGCTGGGCGGTGGCTGCTACCACAAAGCCTATAGTAAGTACAATTGTTAAAATTAATTTTTTCATGGTCTCTTTAATATTTTATTATAATGAATTTGCAGTTTATCTGTTGATGTATAAATAACCGGACATGGTCTTACCGTCCCCATTGGCGACATATTTAATAATGTAGAAGTAGACTCCAACGGGAAGCTCTTCATTAGCTCGTAAAGTGGCCCTGCCATTGGATGTTCCCCTAAAGGCATTGGAATTGTTGTTGTACCCCTTGATTTCAGATACTTTTACACCCCAACGATTATAAATTTCAACTGTATTTTCTGGGAACAATTCTATAAAGTTGATTTTGAATATACCGTCATTGGAATTTGGTGTTACCAAATCGCTTTCAATTGCAATGTCACAGGCCGTTCCAGCCGGTGGATTCCCTCCAATTGAATCACATGCGTCGAGAGGGCTCGTACCATCTATGACCTCCTGGCCATCCAAAATGCCATCACCATCCGTATCTTCATTTGCAGGATCTGTGCCCAAGTTGTCTTCTTCATTGGTGGTAAGGCCATCAGAATCACAATCGCTGGAGCCTTGTGGAGTACCGCCAAGGGAATCGCAATCATCTAAAGGATTGGTATTATCAATAACTTCTAGGCCATCACTTATACCATCGTTGTCAGTGTCAGGATTATTGGGATCGGTGCCTAAAACGGTTTCTTCTTCGTTGGCCAGACCGTCCCCATCATCATCCAATGAAATGGTTATGGTTCCCACACCAGTATTTCCAGCTGTATCAATAACCGAAATATTTAAAACATCCTCGTTGCCCAATGTAGGAAGGGTGCCGTTATCCGGAGTCACAACTCCAGTATCTAGATTCCAATTACCGTTTACATCTGTAATTACGATATAAGAAACATCTGCAATATTATCTTCATCGGTATCAATTTCGATGACCAAGGCCTCATTGGGCCCTCCCTGTCCCGTTAATACAGGCCTTGTGACCATAGCAGCGGTATTATCCACAGTTGGTGAGTTTGTATCCACTACAATTTGAAGTACATTGGATATTTCACTCGTGTTACCACCCGCATCGGTTGCTTGTGAGGTAATTTCATAATTGCCATCGGCAAGTGAGGTAGCAGTATAGTCAAAGAGCCAGTTGCCAGTTGAATCGGCAGTCACGGTTCCAATGCCAGTACCGAACACGAACACTTCCACGGAAGAATTTGGTTCTGCGGTTCCATTGAAGGACAGCGTATTGTCATTGGTGACCCCATCTGTATTATCTGCTCCAGAATCGTCACTAATGCCAGTAAAAGCAGGAATAACAGGAGCAGTAGTATCGAAGGTCAGCTCTAAAGTTGTTGTGTCATCCATACTGTTCCCAGCTGTATCCGTACTGGTCACCGCTACTTCATTGGTACCGTTCACATTTGGATTAAAAGCCCCACTAACTGGTGTTGCCGTTTCTGTATCAATGCTCCAGTCTCCGGAACCATCAGCCGTAGTCGTATAGGTTGCACCCGCTACAACTACGGTTACAGTACTACCAGTCTCGGCCGTGCCGTTTAGTACTGGGGTAATGTCATTGGTGATCTGACTCGCAATTGTTGGTACAGCTGGTGGCGTTGTATCGATGCTCAACTCTAAAGTAGTTGCATCCACAGTACTGTTCCCAGCAGCATCCGTACTGGTCACCGCTACTTCATTGGTACCGTTAACATCTGGTGCAAAAGCTCCACTAACTGGTGTCGTTGTTTCCGTATCAATGCTCCAGTCTCCGGAACCATTAGCCATAGTCGTATAGGTTGCACCGGCTACCACTACGGTTACGGTACTTCCAATCTCGGCCGTACCGTTGAGTACTGGTGTTGTGTCATTTGTAATTTGAATTGCGACGGTTGGTTCGGCAGGATCGTTGGTATCTATGGTCAACTCCAAGGTAGATGTATCCACAGTACTGTTCCCAGCAGCATCCGTATTGGTCACCGTTACTTCATTGGTGCCGTTCACATCTGGTGCAAAAGTTCCACTATCAGGAACAGCCGATTCCGTATCAATGCTCCAGTCTCCGGAACCATCAGCCGTAGTCGTATAGGTTGCACCTGCGACCACTACGGTAAGGGTACTTCCAATCTCGGCCGTACCGCTGAGTACCGGTGTTGTGTCGTTGGTAATTTGACTCACAACTGTTGGCTCGGCAGGATCGTTGGTATCCATGGTCAACTCCAAGGTAGAGGTATCCATAGTACTGTTGCCAGCAGCATCCGTGCTGGTCACCGCTACTTCATTGGTGCCGTTCACATTTGGTGCAAAAGTACCACTAACTGGTGTTGCTATTTCCGTATCAATGTTCCAGTCTCCGGAACCATCAGCCGTAGTCGTATAGGTTGCACCGGCTACCACTACGGTAAGGGTACTTCCAATCTCGGCCGTACCACTGAGTACCGGTGTTGTGTCATTTGTAATTTGAATTTCGACGGTTGGTTCGGCAGGATCGGTGGTATCCAAGGTCAACTCCAAGGTAGTAGTGTCCACAGTACTATTGCCAGCAGCATCCGTACTGGTCACCGCTACTTCATTGGTACCGTTCACATTTGGATTAAAAGCTCCACTAACTGGTGTTGCTATTTCCGTATCAATATTCCAGTCTCCCGAACCATCCGCTGTAATCGTATAGGTTGCACCGGCTACCACTACGGTTACGGTACTTCCAATCTCGGCCGTACCGCTGAGTACCGGTGTTGTGTCATTCGTAATCTGACTCACAACTGTTGGCTCGGCAGGATCCGTAGTATCTATGGTCAACTCCAAGGTAGAGGTATCCACAGTACTGTTGCCTGCAGCATCCGTACTGGTCACCTCTACCTCATTGGTACCGTTCACATTTAGTGCAAAGACGCCATCATCAGGTTTTGCTATTTCCGTATCTATGCTCCAGTCTCCGGAACCATCGGCGGTAGTAATATAGGTTGCACCCGCTACCACTACGGTAAGGGTACTTCCAATTTCGGCAGTACCACTGAGTACCGGTGTTGTGTCATTCGTAATCTGACTCACAACTGTTGGCTCGGAAGGATCTGTAATGTCTATGGTCAACTCTAAAGTTGTTACATCTACAGTACTGTGCCCTGCAGCATCCGTACTGGTCACCGCTACTTCATTGGTACCGTTCACATTTGGTGCAAAAGTTCCACTATCAGGAACAGCCGATTCCGTATCAATGCTCCAATTTCCGGAACCATCAGCGGTAGTAGAATAGGTTGCACCCGCAACCACTACGGTAAGGGTACTTCCAATCTCGGCCGTACCACTGAGTACCGGTGTTGTGTCGTTGGTAATCTGACTCACTATTGTTGGTACAGCTGGTGGAGTTGCATCGATGGTCAACTCTAAAGTTGTTGCATCTACAGTACTATTGCCTGCAGCATCCGTACTGGTCACTACTACTTCATTGGTACCATTCACATTTGGATTAAAAGCTCCACTAACTGGTGTTGCTATTTCCGTATCAATGTTCCAGTCTCCGGAACCATCCGCTGTAATCGTATAGGTTGCACCGGCTACCACTACGGTAAGGGTACTTCCAATCTCGGCCGTACCGCTGAGTATCGGTGTTGTGTCATTTGTAATTTGAATTTCGACGGTTGGCTCGGCAGGATCCGTAGTATCTATGGTCAACTCCAAGGTAGACGTATCCACAGAACTGTTCCCTGCAGCATCCGTACTGGTCACCGCCACCTCATTGGTACCGTTCACATCTGGTGCAAAAGCTCCACTAACTGGTGTTGCCGTTTCCGTATCTATGGTCCAGTCTCCGGAACCATCCGCTGTAATCGTATAGGTTGCACCCGCTAACACTACGGTAAGGTTACTTCCAATTTCGGCCGTACCGCTGAGTACCGGAGTTGTGTCATTTGTAATTTGAGTTTCGACGGTTGGTTCGGCAGGATCGGTGGTATCCATGGTCAACTCCAAGGTAGAGGTATCCACAGAACTGTTCCCGGCAGCATCCGTGCTGGTCACTGCTACTTCATTGGTACCGTTCACATTTGGATTAAAAGCCCCACTAACTGGTGTTGCCGTTTCTATATCAATGCTCCAGTCTCCGGAACCATCAGCCGTAGTCGTATAGGTTGCACCGGCTACCACTACGGTTACGGTACTTCCAATCTCGGCCGTACCACTGAGTACTGGTGTTGTGTCATTTGTAATTTGAGATTCTACAGTAGGTTCGGCAGGATCCGTAGTATCCATGGTCAACTCCAAGGTAGAGGTATCCACAGTACTGTTCCCGGCAGCATCCGTACTGGTCACCGCTACTTCATTGGTACCGTTCACATTTGGATTAAAAGCCCCACTAACTGGTGTCGTTGTTTCTGTATCAACGCTCCAGTCTCCGGAACCATTAGCCGTAGTCGTATAGGTTGCACCGGCTACCACTACGGTAAGGGTACTTCCAATCTCGGCAGTTCCTTCAATTACTGGTGTTGTGTTGTTGGTTATTTGAGTTTCGACGGTTGGTTCGGCAGGATCGGTGGTATCCATGGTCAACTCCAAGGTAGTAGTGTCCACAGTACTATTGCCAGCAGCATCCGTACTGGTCACCGTTACCTCATTGGTGCCGTTCACATCTGGTGCAAAAGTTCCACTATCAGGAACAGCCGATTCCGTATCAATGCTCCAGTCTCCGGAACCATCAGCCGTAGTCGTATAGGTTGCACCTGCGACCACTACGGTAAGGGTACTTCCAATCTCGGCCGTACCGCTGAGTACCGGTGTTGTGTCGTTGGTAATTTGACTCACAACTGTTGGCTCGGCAGGATCGTTGGTATCCATGGTCAACTCCAAGGTAGAGGTATCCATAGTACTGTTGCCAGCAGCATCCGTGCTGGTCACCGCTACTTCATTGGTGCCGTTCACATTTGGTGCAAAAGTACCACTAACTGGTGTTGCTATTTCCGTATCAATGTTCCAGTCTCCGGAACCATCAGCCGTAGTCGTATAGGTTGCACCGGCTACCACTACGGTAAGGGTACTTCCAATCTCGGCCGTACCGCTGAGTACCGGTGTTGTGTCGTTGGTAATCTGACTCACTATTGTTGGTACAGCTGGTGGAGTTGCATCGATGGTCAACTCTAAAGTTGTTGCATCTACAGTACTATTGCCTGCAGCATCCGTACTGGTCACTACTACTTCATTGGTACCATTCACATTTGGATTAAAAGCTCCACTAACTGGTGTTGCTATTTCCGTATCAATGTTCCAGTCTCCGGAACCATCCGCTGTAATCGTATAGGTTGCACCGGCTACCACTACGGTAAGGGTACTTCCAATCTCGGCCGTACCGCTGAGTATCGGTGTTGTGTCGTTGGTAATTTGATTTGCAACTGTTGGTTCTGCAGGATCCGTAGTATCTATGGTCAACTCCAAGGTAGAGGTATCCACAGTACTGTTCCCGGCAGCATCCGTACTGGTCACCGTTACTTCATTGGTACCGTTCACATTGGGATTAAAAGCCCCACTAACTGGTGTTGCCGTTTCTGTATCAACGCTCCAGTCTCCGGAACCATCCGCTGTAATCGTATAGGTTGCACCCGCTACCACTACGGTAAGGGTACTTCCAATTTCGGCCGTACCGCTGAGTACCGGTGTTGTGTCATTTGTAATTTGAGTTTCGACGGTTGGTTCGGCAGGATCGGTGGTATCTATGGTCAACTCCAAGGTAGACGTATCCTCGGTACTGTTCCCGGCAGGATCCGTACTGGTCACCGCTACTTCATTGGTACCGTTCACATTTGGATTAAAAGCTCCACTAATTGGGGTAGCTGTTTCCGTATCAATGCTCCAGTCTCCCGAACCATCTGTTGTAGTGGTATAGTTTGCACCCGCTACAATGATAGTTATTCCAGAATTTGCTTCTGCAGTACCTTCAATTACTGGTGTTGTGTCGTTGGTAATTTGAGTTGCGACGGTTGGTTCGGCAGGGTCGATAGTATCCATGGTCAACTCCAAGGTAGAGGTATCCGCAGAACTGTTCCCTGCAGCATCCATACTGGTCACCACTACTTCATTGGTACCGTTAACATCTGGTGCAAAAGCTCCACTATCCGGTGTCGTTGTTTCCGTATCAACGCTCCAGTTACCTAGACCATTTGCTATAGTCGTATAGGTTGCACCGGCTACCACTACGGTAACGGTACTTCCAATTTCGGCCGTACCGCTGAGTACCGGTGTTGTGTCATTCGTAGTCTGACTCACAACTGTTGGTTCTGCAGGATCCGTAGTATCTATGGTCAACTCCAAGGTAGAGGTATCCACAGTACTGTTGCCAGCAGCATCCGTACTGGTCACCGTTACTTCATTGGTACCGTTCACATTGGGATTAAAAGCCCCACTATCCGGTGTTGCCGTTTCTGTATCAACGCTCCAGTCTCCGGAACTATCAGCCGTAGTAGTATAGGTTGCACCCGCTACCACTACGGTAAGGGTACTTCCAATCTCGGCCGTTCCGCTGAGTACCGGTGTTGTGTCGTTGGTAATTTGACTCACAACTGTTGGCTCGGCAGGATCGTTGGTATCCATGGTCAACTCCAAGGTAGACGTATCCACAGAACTGTTCCCAGCAGCATCCGTGCTGGTCACCGCTACTTCATTGGTACCGTTCACATTTGGTGCAAAAGTACCACTATCCGGTGTTGCCGTTTCCGTATCAATACTCCAGTCTCCGGAACCATCAGCCGTAGTCGTATAGGTTGCACCCGCTACCACTACGGTAAGGATACTTCCAATCTCGGCCGTACCACTGAGTACCGGTGTTGTGTCGTTGGTAATTTGACTCACAACTGTGGGTTCGGCAGGATCCGTAGTATCTATGGTCAACTCCAAGGTAGATGTATCCACAGTACTGTTCCCGGCAGCATCCGTACTGGTCGCCGTTACTTCATTGGTACCGTTCACATTTGGATTAAAAGTTCCACTATCAGGAACAGCCGATTCCGTATCAATGCTCCAGTCTCCGGAACCATCAGCGGTAGTAATATAGGTTGCACCCGCTACCACTACGGTAAGGGAACTTCCAATCTCGGCCGTACCACTGAGTACAGGTGTTGTGTCATTCGTAGTCTGACTCACAACTGTTGGTTCTGCAGGATCCGTAGTATCTATGGTCAACTCCATGGAAGACGTATCCACAGTACTGTTCCCGGCAGCATCCGTACTGGTCACCGTTACTTCATTGGTACCGTTCACATTGGGATTAAAAGCCCCACTAACTGGTGTTGCCGTTTCCGTATCAATGCTCCAGTCTCCGGAACCATCAGCCGTAGTCGTATAGGTTGCACCCGCTACCACTACGGTAACGGTACTTCCAATCTCGGCCGTACCGCTGAGTACCGGTGTTGTGTCATTGGTAATTAGAGTTTCGACAGTTGGTATTGCTGGTGGAGTTACATCAACGGTTAATAATGCATTATTGGAGTTAATAGGTGAACAAAGGAAAGAAGTTTCGGTGATTATCACCCTAAATTCATATCCACTTTCGGTACTAGTAACGGCCGTTAATGTTAATGCACTGGTATTACTTCCGGTATATATATCAGAAGTATTTGCCGCATCAATATCTATAAAACCAGATCCTTGTTGATCATCTACCTGCCATTGATATGCTAAACTTGTACCAGTAGCGGTTACTGAAAAGGTTTCAGGTGCACTACCATTCGTAAGAATATCTTGCGGTTGCTCTGTTCCTGTTGCTATAGTTGGTGCAACGCCCGGTTGTTGAAAATCGTACTGTGAATTAGAAGCACTATCTGCATTATTAGGTGTGGTATAACCGTCAGAAACGTTGGCACCTGTAACAAGACCGTTAACATCTACTATGGTTGGAGCATCCCCTAAAATTCCATCGGTGTCAAGATCAGTATAACCGGCTTCAACAACATCAGGGCATAAATCACCATCAGCATCCAATTCTAAATAATCTGCAATACCATCTGCAGAAGTTTCAGAGTCTAAAAGGGTATAATTTACCGTTCCACTATTCTGTTGCCCGCCCGCTTGAACTGAATTCGGTATACCGTCGGTTCCTACAGCTCCATTTAAACGTCCAATGGAAAAAAGTTGTCCACCACCAGATTCGACTACATCATAAATTCCATCATTATCAGCATCCAAATCAAAATGATTAGGTACCCCATCGGAATCAGTATCAAAAATATCTACAATTCCATCGGAATTTGCATCAACCCCAAAATCAAGGTCTCTATAATTCAGTATTCCGTCAGCATCTGTATCAACGCTTGGGTCAATACCTCCTGAAGTCTCTAATGTATCTAATATTCCATCATTATCATCATCTAAATCGACTGAATCAGGGATTCCATCCAAATCATTATCATCAACACCAACTTCTCTAAAATCTACTTCGGGAGTTGAACTGATTGCAATATTTGGTAAGTCTGAAGTGCCATTGTCCTGATCGTCATTTGAATCGAATAGGCCCCCAGTAGTATCAACGTTGTCATATGCGTTAAGTAAGCCATCTTGATCAAAATCCGTATTGTTTGTAGCTAGGGCAAAGCCCGCCTCCTTAGTATCAGATATTCCATCATTATCGGAGTCCAAATCCACATAATCAGGAATACCATCCGAATCTGTGTCAATAAATGTTAAACCCTCATTTCCAGAGCCTTCGTAGGCGTCCAATAAACCATCATTATCAGTATCCAGTGTGCCTGGAGCGATATAAGATAGGGTAGTTTGATATTCTACATTATCCGGAATACCATCATTGTCGGCATCGATATCCAATGCATCTGAAATACCATCTTCATCAGAATCTATTCCATCATTTACTGTAAATATTGGAAAAGAACCAGGGCCTGAAGCTACACCAGCAGGTGAACCAGCAGTATTAGTTGAAGATGTGGTATTTGATGGATCGAACAACCCATTTATATCACATGTTTGAAATAAAACAGAACCTAAATAATCATTTGAAGTAAAACCAGATTGCAGCTCTCCTGAAAATGTGATGGTTAAATCCGCTGTATCATAATAATTAAAGTATACAGCTAGTTTCGGGCCAAGATTAACCCCTGGCCATGTCTGTGCAGGTCCGTCGAAGGATGTTGTACCTGCAGCTAAATTTTCTGTAACGCTTAGCAGGCTGTTGTTATCTACGGCATATAACCCGGGACGTGCAAGGGTAACACTTTCTTTGGTGTTTGCTCCGTCAATATCATAAATTACACCACCAAATCGAATAAGAGTAACTTGAAAACTAGTTCCAGCGGCTACCAAAATTACATTAAAGGTTATACTTCCTGTCTCACCAGCTACACTAGCTACACTTCCTACATCAAAACTCGGTTGCCAAGCATCATTGTTTCCGGTGGAAGTATCATCAATGGAGTTCAAAGTAGCATTATTCATTGCTGAAATTACAACAATGGCGTCCAATACTCCTAGGCTTGAGGTAACAACACTTGAGAACCGATACTCAGCATTTATAGTGCCCGGTCCAGAGCCTGTACCTGTAACATAAGTTCCTCCGACAAAAGAACCAGGGGGGATGCCACAATCATCCCCTTGGGTATCTGTAGGTTTAAAGCCTAAGGATCCAACATAATCCAGAATACCATCATTATCATCGTCAATGTCTATATCATTGTTAATCCCATCTCCATCGGTATCTACAGCATCAGAAAACCCTATGGTTTCCCTAAAATCGACTTCACTTGTAGCCGGATTTTGGTCATTGGGAAACAGGGTGACATCCTGGTTGTTATTGGTAGCTCCATTTACATCCGCTATTCCATTAGTGGGACTTATACTTAGATCAAAAGCATCATCTAATCCATCATTATCTATGTCATTTCCTGATGGGGTAATTTCGGAAATATTGTCGCCATCAAGGTCGTACGCTTCTATTAGATCACTATACAAATCATTATCCGAATTGTCATCCCTAAAATCAGGATTACTTAGGCCACCAAAATTTATAGGTTGATAAATGGATTGCCCTGATCCTGGGGCTGTTTCGTAATTATCCGCTAGTCCATTTCCATCAGTGTCAGCACTTGGTCTAAGATACCCAGAAGTAGATTGCCATTCTATATTATCCACTATCCCATCGGCATCAGAATCCAAATCCAAATAGTCAGGATGGGCATCCGAATCATAATTTTCGAGCACATTTGTAAAATTACCACCGTTGTCGATATCAAAAACATCATCGATTCCATCATTATCGGAATCATTACCAGATGCTTGTACCAATTCATCATCCGTCTGAGATTCAACTAAATCCTTTATACCATCATTATCAGAATCAATATCCAAATAATTGGCGCCTCCTAAATTGTCACTATTCACAGGAACTGCAGTCACCCCTGCGCCGTCAACACTGCCAGCCTCTATTACATCTGGAATACCATTTGTGCCAACACTGCTTTCTGCGGCATCAATAGATCCATTACCATCTATGTCGAAACTACCATTTCCTGTTTCTACTACATCAGGAATACCATCATTATCACTATCTAAATCTTCATGATTAGGAATGCCATCATTATCAAAATCTGTTGATCCTTCAACGGTGTCGGTTATTCCATCGTTATCATCATCTTCATCTGTACTATTACAAAGACCATCCCCATCGGTATCGGTGCCATCATTGGCAGGATCGAAATTGTTTCCGGCGGCAAAGTCGGTATTTGATGTTGCCGAACAGTCGTCACAACCATCAGCATCCAGATCTTGGCAAATAGAAGGGTCTAAAGGATCGGTATCATCACCATCCAACACCCCATCGTTATCATCGTCGGTATCGCTGGCATCACAGATACCATCTCCATCGGTATCGGTACCGTCGTTGGCAGGGTCGAAATTGTTTCCGGCGGTAAAGTCGGTATTGGATGTTGCAGAACAGTCGTCGCAACCATCACCATCGACATCTTGGCAAATAGAAGGATCTAAAGGATCGGTATCATCACCATCCAACACCCCGTCGTTATCATTATCCGTATCACTATCGTCACAAATTCCATCCCCATCGGTATCGGTACCGTCGTTGGCAGGGTCGAAATTGTTTCCGGCCGTAAAGTCTATATTCGATGTTGCCGAGCAATCATCACAACCATCGCCATCCACATCTTGACAGATGGAAGGATCTAGAGGTGCGGCATCGGATTCGTCAGCAACCCCATCGTTATCATCGTCGGTATCACTGGCATCACAGATACCATCCCCATCGGTATCGGTACCGTCATTGGCAGGGTCAAAATTGTTTCCGGCGGTAAAGTCGGTATTGGATGTTGCGGAACAGTCGTCACAACCATCAGCATCCAGATCTTGGCAAATAGAAGGGTCTAAAGGATCGGTATCATCACCATCCAACACCCCGTCGTTATCATTATCCGTATCACCATCATCACAGATACCATCCCCATCGGTATCGGTACCGTCATTGGCAGGGTCGAAATTGTTTCCGGCGGTGAAGTCTGTATTGGATGTTGCCGAACAGTCGTCGCAACCATCACTGTCCAAATCTTGACATATGGAAGGATCTAGTGGTGCTGTATCGGATCCGTCAGCAACCCCATCGTTATCATCATCGGTATCGCTGGCATCACAGATACCATCCCCATCGGTATCGGTACCGTCATTGGCAGGGTCAAAATTGTTTCCGGCTGTAAAGTCGGTATTGGATGTTGCGGAACAGTCGTCACAACCATCACTGTCCACATCTTGACAGATGGAAGGATCTAGAGGAGCGGCATCGGATCCGTCAGCAACCCCATCGTTATCATCGTCGCTATCGCTGGCATCACAGATACCATCCCCATCGGTATCGGTACCGTCATTGGCAGGGTCAAAATTGTTTCCGGTGGTAAAGTCTGTATTGGATGTTGCCGAGCAATCATCACAACCATCACCATCCAGATCTTGACAAATGGAAGGATCTAGAGGTGCGGCATCGGATCCGTCAGCAACCCCATCGTTATCATCGTCGCTATCGCTGGCATCACAGATACCATCCCCATCGGTATCGGTACCGTCATTGGCAGGGTCAAAATTGTTTCCGGTGGTAAAGTCTGTATTGGATGTTGCCGAGCAATCATCACAACCATCACCATCCAGATCTTGACAAATGGAAGGATCCAATGGCGCAGTATCCACACCATCCAACACCCCATCGTTATCATCGTCGGTATCGCTGGCATCACAGATACCATCCCCATCGGTATCGGTACCGTCATTGGCAGGGTCGAAATTGTTTCCGGCCGTAAAGTCTGTATTGGATGTTGCCGAACAGTCGTCGCAACCATCACTGTCCACATCTTGACAGATGGAAGGATCTAGAGGTGCGGCATCGGATCCGTCAGCAACCCCATCGTTATCATCATCGGTATCGCTTGAATCACAAATTCCATCCCCATCGGTATCGGTACCGTCATTGGCAGGGTCGAAATTGTTTCCGGCGGTAAAGTCGGTATTGGATGTTGCGGAACAGTCGTCGCAACCATCACCATCCACATCTTGGCAGATGGAGGGATCTAGAGGTGCGGCATCGGATCCGTCAGCAACCCCATCGTTATCATCGTCGCTATCGCTTGAATCACAAATTCCATCCCCATCGGTATCGGTACCGTCATTGGCAGGGTCGAAATTGTTTCCGGCGGTAAAGTCGGTATTGGATGTTGCGGAACAGTCGTCGCAACCATCAGCATCCACATCTTGGCAGATGGAGGGATCTAGAGGTGCGGCATCGGATCCGTCAGCAACCCCATCGTTATCATCGTCGGTATCGCTGGCATCACAGATACCATCCCCATCGGTATCGGTACCGTCATTGGCAGGGTCGAAATTGTTTCCGGCGGTAAAGTCTGTATTGGATGTTGCGGAACAGTCGTCGCAACCATCACCATCCAGATCTTGGCAAATAGAAGGGTCTAAAGGATCGGAATCATCACCATCCAATACTCCATCGTTATCATTATCCGTATCACCATCATCACAGATACCATCCCCATCGGTATCGGTACCGTCATTGGCAGGGTCGAAATTGTTTCCGGCAGTAAAGTCTGTATTTGATGTTGCGGAACAGTCGTCGCAACCATCACTGTCCAGATCTTGGCAAATAGAAGGATCAAATGGCGCAGTATCCACGCCATCCAACACCCCATCGTTATCGTCATCGGTATCGCTGGCATCACAGATGCCATCCCCATCGGTATCGGTACCGTCATTGGCAGGGTCAAAATTGTTTCCGGCGGTAAAGTCTGTATTTGATGTTGCGGAACAGTCGTCGCAACCATCACCATCCAGATCTTGGCAAATAGAAGGGTCTAAAGGATCTGTGTCATCACCATCCAATACCCCATCGTTATCATTATCCGTATCACCATCATCACAGATACCATCCCCATCGGTATCGGTACCGTCATTGGCAGGGTCGATATTGTTTCCGGCGGTAAAGTCTGTATTGGATGTTGCCGAACAGTCGTCACAACCATCACTGTCCACATCTTGACATATGGAAGGATCTAGTGGTGCGGCATCGGATCCGTCAGCAACCCCATCGTTATCATCATCGCTATCTACTGAATTTAGATCCCCATCTCCATCAGTATCAATGTCAATTAAAATATTTACAGTAGCATCTGAACAAACAGATGGGGAAACTGCTGTATTGCATATTCTATAGATTATAGTTACTGTAGTCCCTGTTTCACCAGCTGTGGCCGTATAGGCCAATTCACCACTAATATTATCCAGCCCAACAATTCCGCTAGCGGTACCTCCAACTCTAGTCAAGGTTGTATTTAGGCCAGGGGAAAAATCATCATTCGAAACTATATTGACGTTCCCTAAAACTCCTTGAATCATTGTTGAAAAATCATCAACTGCAGTAGCAACCAACGGATTGGGGTCAGAGCCGTCCGGATTACCATCATTATCGTCATCTGGATCTCTATCATTACAAATTCCATCATTATCAGAATCTAGGCCATCGTTAGCGGTATTAAAATTTGCTCCAGGCGTAAAATCATTAGCGGCAGTGGCAGAACAATCGTCACAACCATCACCATCCACATCTCGGCAACTAGAAGGGTTTAGTGGTGCGTTGTCCGAACCGTCAAGCACCCCATCATTATCATCATCAGTGTCTGTTGAATTATAAATTCCATCTCCATCGGTATCTTCCTCCACCAAAATATCGATTGTGGTGGTTACCGGACATCCCCAAGAATCACCGGTAACAGTTATAGCATGGGAGCCTAAACCCGCAATTGCTGGATCGAAAGTTCCAGTTGATGAATTTGTAATTCCCGATCCACTAAAATTCACATTGGAAAGGTTTGGATTTCCAATTGGCGGATTGGTCTGTAAGTTGGCCGGAGCCGAGTTTATCAAGATTTCCTGTGGCTGAGATTCGGAAAATGCCAAAGGCCCTCCCATTCCAGCCGTATTGGTTCCGTTAATATTATTGGGTACTAGGGTTATGTTGGTTGATCTTCCTGAATAATTGGCTATTAGAAGTATATATGATTCACCTCTTTTAACATTCGGTATATCAATTTGCTCCGTGGCACCCCCACTGTAGCTACAATCAAATGGATTGCCTGGAGGAAAATTGCCCCCAGAACAGTTGGCAACGGCATCTGGACTGGTATAGGGGCCCCATATAGCAAAATCTACGTCCCTTAAACCCGAGTTGGATAATGTAAGATATAGATTTCCTGACTTTACAATTGTTAAAGTGTAAAAAGCGGAATTAGCGGTTGAATTTACAGTACAACTTGTGCAATTATTTACGGCTTGGTTTCCTGCACATGATGGCACAGCTCCAAAATTAGGTCCTGATGTTCTTGCAGGAAAGGCGGCATTGGGTGTACAAAGAATTTCTGCCTTAGGACAGGTTGGACCTTGCGCGCTTATTGTCTGCAGGCCAATAAAGGAATAAATGACCAAAAGCACCAAAAATCTGTAATTCGGCAGGGTAAATAAATTATTGAAGTCGGCTATTGTTGCATTTTTTAATTTTCGTACTAGGGAAGTGGGGATAAATTTCATAACCAAGTTGGCAAGCTTAATTAAACTGTTTCTTTTATTTTGATTGATTTTAAGTATTACCGGCAATGGATTTGATTAAAATCCTATTCGCCAGTTTGTTAAAAGTGAACTAATATAAAATGAACGTTTGTATATATAACAATTAACAATTATTCCAAAAATACTGGAAGAAGCCAGTATTATATACTTTTTGTTGTGAACAGGAAAAATTTGTATGTAAACTCTGCTAAAATATAAGCCTGTATTGTTAAAATCCTACACAATAATAAAATTAGACTACAAAAATAATGTTAATTGGAATTGTTATGTATGATAATAATTATAGATGTTCACTTATATATGAACATATATAACGACTTGTTAATAGGGGATTGACAGAATAATATAAAAGGTATATGTAATACCTACCCTGATAAACCGAAATAAATTATAGTAGGAAAATTATGATAGCATGCCCATTGTTGGCCGAAATTATTGGGTATATACATGTAATCCCCAATGTTTTACTGTATTGCCTTCAGCTGATATTACGATGAATATTGGATACGCCATCTATTTAAAAATAAATGGGTTAGAGATTAATGAACAAAAAAATCTTAAATATAAGGTACAATAAAACACAGTATGAACGTTTGTTAATATATTAGCAACTATTCTTAATGCAATAGATAACAACCAATCTATTTACCAAATTATTTCAGCTACCATGAAAATTATTACCAAAAAGGAGAAGTTTTTTGACGAGACATTAAAGTTAATAAGTGAAAAAGGTTTTAAGGCAACTACAATGCGGGATATTGCCGAGAGAATGGATTTTGAAGTAGCCAACATTTATAATTATATTGAATCCAAAGATTCGCTCCTAGAAAATTATCTTTTCGATGTCCTAGTTGATTTCACTGAATATTTGGATAACATTGTATCATCCTCCTATTCGCCAGTGGAAAAATTGAAGCTAGTTATTTCCAGACATGTGCAGTATACCGCTATGAAACCTTATGTGATATCTCTTTTTGTGAATGAGTGGAGAAACTTAAATCAACCGAAGCTTAAGGAGTTTGAGGAGATGAGGATAAGCTATATGAAGAAAGTTGAACATTTAATTTCGGAGGGTATAGAAAATGGGGATTTAAGGCACATGAATACTGCGTTCTCTACTTTTATGATATTTTCATCAATGAGATGGTTGTTTAATATGGTTATCAATGAAAATGAAAAAATTAACCCGATTGAAATGGAGAAACAGCTTATGGATTTTATTTTTCTTGGAATTTCCAAGCAGTAAATTTTATTATTGAAATCTTAATAAGAAAAGAATACCCTAGGTTTCGTTCAATTGATTCCTAGGGTATATTTATTTAAAATTGATACCTTAAACCAAGGGCAATATCCAGTCCCAAATCGTTGTTGTTATAACGTTCGTCACCAAAAGCTATTTCGGGCCTAAAGTCTAAAGAAATTAACAAGGGGATATCAAAATTGTATTCAATTCCTATATCTCCTGCTCCAAAAACAAAAGTATCGGTATAATCATTACCATCATTAAAGTTTTTGTTGTCATTAAAACTATAGGATCCAATACCACCACCAAGTCCAACATACCAATTAAAACCATTTTCAATATTCCAGACCCATTGGTGAAGGCCGGCAAGTTTAAATCCATCATAATTTTTACCATCTCTCCAACCCAAGTCCAATTCCAACCTATGGGTAGTGCTTAAGCGTGCTTGGTAAGATATTTCACCGCCAAAACCGTCATTGTCACCTAATCTCAATCCTAGGGCATTTTTGGAAATGGATTGGGCATTGGCCGTAACCATTGTTATTGCAACAATTGCTAATACACTAAATATTTTTTTCATTATTATATTTTTAATTTGATTGCAAGATTAGTCAAAAATTGGGATCAAAAAGGATGCCATCAAAATAAATTATAACGCAATAGCTTATTGTTCAATTCAGTTAATTTTAAATTTTGTTGGACCATTAAATATGTTATTAAGTCCCCAATTTTGTTAATAATGGTCTTTTACTACCAAACATGGCATTCGTAATTTTTAAAAATAGATTGTTCAGAATAAGTGTTATTGCGATTGCAATATTTTTTATGATGATTGTGATCTTTCAATTCGCAGTCAAAAAATATATTGTCAATTTCCTTGATAAAAAAATACCGAACCATATGCATTTGGTGTACGGGGAAATAGAAGTAAACCTTGTTGCTGGCGTTATTCAATTACAGGATATTACCTTAGGTATAAGCAATAGGGATTCAGGTGTTATACTTACAGAAATGCAAATGGAAGCCATTAGGTTGAAAGGCTTTGGATATTTCAACTATTTTTTCGGTAACACTATTGGGGCCAATAAAATAAAGTTGCTTAACCCTAAGGTACGTTATTATAGCAATAATTCTTCGAAGGAAATTAATTCAGATAGCATTTTATTGGCCGGAACTGAGAAGGTTTTTACATTGGACCGTTTGGAAATTGTGGACGGTGAAATTGTAGTTATTCGAAAAGAAACCAACACCATAAAGTTAATGGCGGAAAAATTGAATCTATCTGTCGAAGATTTAAAAACCGATAGAAGTTTGTTCAAAATGAAAATCCCCTTTGCCTATGGAAAGTATTCCCTGAGTACGGGGAGAATGTTTTTGGATATTGACCCATTTGAAATATTAACGATTAAAGGTTCCATAGTAGAGGGGAATGAGCTTCAATTGTCCAATTTAAACTTAAAGACCAAGTACGATAGAAAAGAATTTTCCCAAAGATTGAAGAAAGAACACGACCACCTCGATTTGACCGTCGAGGAAGTTAAATTGTCCAAAATAGATTTTGGATTTAATTCTGAACGTTTTTTTTTAAAGTCCGGCTCAATGGTAGTTCAACAACCCATTCTATCCATTTATCGTGACAAATTAGTTGCCGATGATTTGATGCAGAAAAAATTATACAGCCAAAAATTAAGGGAAATGCGAATGGATTTGGATATTTCCGAGATCAGTATTATAAATGGATATATATCGTATGCAGAATTGGTTAATGAAGGGAGTTTGCCAGGGGAACTTGTGTTTTCGGATTTGGATGCAAGCTTGAAGAACATTTCAAATACTGATGGGAATATGGAGGAGGCCAAGATAGAGGCTAGGGCGCTTCTTATGGGAAGTTCCCCAATTCAACTCCAGTGGAATTTTCGCCCGAGTAAGGAAAATGATGCTTTTTACGTATCTGGAATTGTTAAGGATTTTGAATCCGAAAGTATCAACCAATTTTTAAAATCCAATCTTCGGACGAAGGCAGAAGGTAGTATAAATGAGCTTTATTTCACTATTAGCGGGGATAATACAAGTTCTAAGGGGGATATAAAAATGAAGTATCGGGATTTTCGTTTTATGGTTCTGAAAAAGGATAGATTGGGTGTCAATAAGTTTTTAACATTTTTAGGTAATATGATCACCAATGACGGTTCTAAAACAGATGATATGGGATATAGGTACGGAGAGATATACGTTGAAAGGGATACCACCAAATCGTTCTTTAATTATTTATGGCTCAATGTTATGGATGGTATTATGAATACCCTAACCGGAGATGGTAAAAAGGATTAGGTTATTTCAGGAAGTTTAATGGTATTAATTAAAAAATGGTAAATAACATTTCAAATCATGGTTTTCAAATCACTTTTAGCTAAAAGTTATATGGGAGCCATTTCAAAAGACAGGGAACAAATTATACTGTATTACCACTCCGAAAACTCTAGGGGAAAGTTAACCTTTGCCTATGTTGTTTCATCGAAAAATTATATTCTGACCATTGATATTACAAAAATCACCTTAGGTGCACTTAATGTATTGAAATGCGGGATGGTTTGGACATCGAAAGAGCTGATCTTATTAATAAGGACCATACGGATTCCAGGACAAAATTTAGAAAAGGGAATTTGCAAATGGTGGAGGATGAAGGGCTATAAATACTTAAAACCGGTCTGAATTGCTCAATTGCCCTATAGTAATTATAGACGACATATATATCCCAATAAAAACTTATTCGGTGTGCGTTGAATTGCTGGAATTGGATGATTTAGGCATTGGCATAAGTTAGGCGTACCAAAGGAAATCTTTGGACTGCAATAATGTTAGGCTTGAATGCAATAGAGCAAATCAAAAAATGGTTCCGATCAAGGTATCCAAAAAGGGAACCTTAATATAATAGATATTAACAAAAAATAAAAATCATTATGGAAACAACACAAACCGACATCGGAATTAAGAAAGATAACAGAAAGGCCGTGGTAGAAATGCTTCGTAAACTTTTGGCGGACGAATATTTGCTTTATACCAAACTTAGGAATGCCCACTGGAATGTTGAGGGAATAGACTTCCATACCAAGCATGTGTTTTTTGAGGAAGAATACAATAAAATTGAAAAAATTGTGGATGAGGTCGCCGAGCGAATTCGTATGTTGGGATTTTATTCCCCTGGAACCTTAAATGAGTTTTTAGATCTTTCACATCTAAACGATGAAAGTCCAAAAAAGAATGATAGTTATAGCTTTATGGAGGTCTTATTAAAGGATCATACAACCATTATACAGTTTATTAGAAAGAGTATTGGGGAAAATACAGAAGAGCATAACGATGAGGGTACTGCAGATTTTATAACAGGGATTATGCAAGTTCATGAGCAGATGTCCTGGATGCTTAGGGCATCCTTAAAAACATTTAAATAGTAGATATACCATACTCAACAATAGCAAACGGCATGAATATTTTTCTTGCCGTTTTGTATTATACGTGAATAGGTTCCTGAGGTTGGCAATCCATTAATTAATTGCCCAAAGCGTTTTTATGGTACACCACTTACTTGTCATATAGTTAATTGCTCTAAGTACTTAAATTTTATAAGCCCTTATTCCTTTAGAGTATAAAATTACACCCCTCTTGACTGCCCATTTAATTTCCATTTACAATTTACAACCCATCCATTCGACCATAAGTTGTATAATTAAAAGTATGATCGGTAATAAGGTAAGATTACTGGTTGAAAACAAAAAAAAACCAGCCCTAAGGACTGGTTGTTGATAAACCTATCAAACAAAAATATATTAAGCTGTTGCAGCTATCGGGTTTTGGTGATCCTGATAGAATTTAGGGCTACAGTTATATTTCTCCTTAAATATTTTGGAGAAATAACTTCTACTGGTCAATCCTACGCTATATACAATCTCAGAAATGTTGAGGTCTGTAGTTTTAATAAGATGTTCTGCAGTTTCAACCCTTATGTTCCTTATGTAATCCGTTACGGTCCTATCAAATATCAATTTAAATCCTTCCTGTAGCTTTGCTGGCGATAGGCCGGTTTTAGTGCTAAGGTATTTGAGACTATATTGAATTTCAGGATAATTTTTAATAAAATTGGCCAATTCATTTATATCCTCAATCTCTTCCCTGCTCAATGACCCAAAATTGTTTTTTGCATTTTTCTTATCTTCTTTATGCTGTTGTATTTCCATCGCCAGAATAAGGTGGACTATACCTTTGGTCAATAAGTTTCGTACCAAGCCTTTTTGGGTAATAGCTTCCAGTTGTTGCATTCTTTCTGCTATTTGTAAGTTATAAGACCCTGTATAGGCAAATGTTTCATTGTTGTTTTTGGGCATAAAGGTCTTTAATAATTGCTTTTGCAATAGGTCGCTGCCCTCATCGTTGGAAGTCACCTCGTGGGTGTCTACCATGATGTTGGAAAGCTTAATATTTACATTTTCTTCAAAAAATAAGGTGGTATCCTTGTTGGGGTCGCAAGAAAAGATTCCGGTTTGAAACTGGTTCAGGATTCTTTTCTCCCCCTTAATTCCAAAACTATGGGATACTTTTCCTTGAGCGCAGTACATAAAATGAATGGGATTGGATACCGGCATATTGTTTATGATAATGGTATCTTCACTAAAAATAAGATCAAATTCCATAAAGGCAATGTTGTTCTTAAATGAGATTCCCCTAATTTCACCACGAACAAAATTGTTGTCCAGTTGCAGGTTATATTCTTGTGGACGGGCGACTAAACTACCTCCTAAATCTTGTTGTAACTGATTAAAAATATTGTCTATATTATTCGATTTTAGATATACTATTTTCATGGTTCCTTGTTTTAAGTTAATTTCTTTATTACTCTCTTATCACCCTTGCAATACAAAGTCCTACAGCTACCAATAGGAAAAAATGTATTTTAATGCCCATATCCAACATAAAAAGGCCTATTACCCAAATAATGAGCATAATTAAGGCTACAACAATCAACATTTTGGACATTATTTGTATTTGGTAAATAAAAATGACTTACCAAGTCATTGCATATTGATTTTAATCCTAATCGGATTCAACTTTTTGATTGGTCATTCCCATAATAAAATTCTCAGGCAGACCACTACTTTGGTTAGGGTTGGATTCCAACGTCCAACTTTTTCCGACTTTCGAATTCAATGGAATTTGATTTATTGTCTTTTTCATGGTTGTTGTCTTTAAATGTTTGTTAATGTGTTGTACAAATTTCGATATAGAGGGAGCCTTTTGTGTTATACAATTTTTATATTCTGTTATATAATTCGACGAAAATGAGGTGTTTTGACCAAAAACGGCAGTAATTTTATGGCTTGAGCCAATGTTTTTGGACGGTTATATTATAAGGGGTGTGGAATTACCTTATTCCGAAAGTGGATTCAAGGAAGAGATAATGAAGAAGCTTTTGGTCGCTTAAGAGTACGATCTGGGATAATTTAGGCGGGTAGGTAAATGAAAAATGAAGCTCCTTTATTGGGTTCACTTTGAGCCACAATATGGCCTTTATGCTTTCCTACTATTTTCTTGCAGATAGCCAGTCCAATTCCTGATCCCGAATATTCATTTTTGTGGTGAAGACGTTGGAAAAGTTCAAATATTTTGTCGGAATCTTTCTGATCAAATCCAATGCCGTTGTCTTCAATTGAAATACAGTAATATTGTTTGGCTTTTTTTCTAAAGTCATGTTGAATCTCACTGCGTTCCAATTTTCTGCAGTCGATTGTGACCTTAGGACTTTGTTGGGTACTGTGATATTTAACCGAGTTTGAAACCAGGTTACTAAAGAGCTGTTCCAATTGGAAGGGTACTCCTTTTACTTCGGGAAGATCTGCTATTTGGATTTCCATTCCCGATTCTTTGATAGGTGCTTCAAGATCATCCAGAACCTTTTCCATAACCAGGTTCAAATCAACCAAGACATAATCCTTTTTACTGATATTAATCCGGGAATAGGATAGAAGATACTTTATAAGGGTTTGCATCCTATTGGCAGATATGGCTATTTTGTTTAAATATTCCTCTTGCTGTCCGGAAAAATTATCGGAACCACTATCCGTAATCCGGGAGATGAATAATTGTATTTTTCTGAGTGGTTCCTGAAGGTCATGACTGGCAACTCGGTTAAAGGATTCCAATTCATTGTTGGAGTGTTTTAATTCTAGGTTTTTATCCTTTAATTTTTGTTCGTTTTGTAACTCTTTGGTGATATCCCTTACCACCCCTATAAATTCGTTTTGAAGGTAGTGTCCTGTATTCTGTAAATATTTGACCTTTCCGGATTTCGTTATAATGCGATATCTAAAATTGCTGATGATCTTATCCTCAATGGCCAATTTTACTTTCTCGTCATAAATTTTTAGATCTTTGGGATGTATAAATGGCCTATAGTTTTCAGGGCTGAGTATAAATTCGTTGGGTTCACATTCCAATAACCGGTAAAAATTGTCGGACATGTGCGACTCCATATTTGTAATTTTCAATCGGTAACTGCCAATATTTGCTTCCGTTTCGGCGTCGTTCAAAATGGAATTCTGAATCGTCAATTGTTCATTTAACTCCAACAGACGTTGTTTTGAAGTTACAATTTGGGTAATGTCATATGAAGTTAGAGTAATGCCATTGTCCAATTTGTTCATGGTAGTGTGTATCCAAACTGCCTCTCCCTTCAAAGTATATTGAGCTTCATGGGTTGCAATAATTCCTTTGTCAGCGCACTTTACCATTAGATCAAACAATCCACTTTCATGAACAAACGGAAAGATTTTAGAGATGGAATTACCTATGACCTCGCTTGTTTGTTTTCCAGTAAGCCTTTCACTTTCCTTGTTTGTAAATAAATATTTAAAATCGGAAACCTTCCCATTTAAATCTCTTTCCGTACTTAAATGGCTGATGGTGTTGCTTGTACTTTCAAGGATATTGTTCAATAACGCCTTGGTTTCCTCAAGTTGATTGTTTTGTGTTTCCAACTTTTCGTTCAAGATTTTCAAGTGCTTGGCGTGCTGCTGCTCAGCGGTGATGTCGGTAGAGGTAGTTAGAACACCTTTCTCCATTATCACTGCTGTGGTCTTAAACCAAAATGAATTCCCATTATAATCAAACAACTTTTCAAATTTACGGGGGGTACCTTCTTTTATAACAGCTACCAATTCTTCAAAAATGCCATTCTGAAAATTTATGGGAATAAGCTCCGACATTTTTCTATGAGCTATATCCTTGGATTTTTCTCCCAACACAACCTCTATCTTTTCGTTGGTAAACTCTATGATGAAATCCTTAATTTCCCCTGAAGCGTCATATACGGGCAAAAAATAACTGATAATGTTGTCTGTACTGGCAATAATTTTTTGCATAAATCTCTCTGCGGTAACTGTTTTCTTTCTTTGGGCATTGATCTGCAAAAAGGAAATTACGAATATGAACAATGCAAACGTTCCTAACAAAAGGGTCATTATAGGGGTGAAAAAAATCTGTGATTTATATTCTTCCGTTCGTTTTGTAAGTTGCAGTTGCATTTCTCGCTGCATTTGATTTTCAAGCAAGTTCAACTGTGTCACTGCACTGGATACATCGGTTATTTTATTTTGATCACCTTCAGAATAAGTTGATTTTTGATAAGGAATTTGTGAGATGACACTAAGGGCCTGGTAGAGACTATCCTGCCATTGGCTTACCTTAAGAAGAGTTTTTTGTTGTGTGGGGTTATGGCCCGTAAGTTCCTTTAATTTTTTGAAAGACGCCAATACCTCCGGTTGGTAAACTTTAAATGAGGATATGCCCAAGGTGTCCCGTAGCAATACGTTTTTGAATTCCGTAGATTGCATTTGGTCATAGTAAGTAAAAAGTTGGTTTATTTCCTTATTTATCTGCAGAGTATGGGTTACCCAATTTGCCGATTCACCTAAGCGTACAACCTGTTTGTAACTTACGCTCCCAATAAACATTAAGAGGGCAATGGCCAAGATTAGCAGGACCGCAAAAAATTTTGATGAAGAAGCCAATTTTTTAAATGTCATACTATTGGACCATTAAATACGTAACAAAAAATTATCCCGGTTTAAAGCGGAGGTATGGTATTGCCAATTTAACTGTAACACTTTATCTATGGCATTTTTAAGACCTCCAAAACTGTTTGGTTTATTAATATAGATATTGGCCCCGTTTATAAAGGTCTCCTCAATATCCGCTTCCGAGGAAGACGTTGAATATATGGCGACCATTAACTCTTTAAGGCAGGAGTTGTTTCTAATTTCATTGAGACATTGCATTCCATTTTTTATGGGCATGTTCAAGTCCAAAAAAATAATTTGCGGTAATACTACCTTGGGCAAGGTCAAATAATCCATTAATTCTTGGCCGTTGTTGAATAATGATAGATTGGTATTGATTTTAATCTCTTCAATGGCCTCTTTAAACAACATTCTGTCGTCCTCATCATCATCTGCCAAGGCAATATTCATGGTACGTAAAGGCATAATCTTATTCGGTTATTCTTTGGTTATAGATCTTTCTTTTCGTTTTTGAATTATCTTCAAAAATGTGGAGGGGGTAAGACCAGTAGTTTTTTTGAATTGGGCAGATAAATGGGCTACACTACTATAATTAAGTTTGTATGCTATTTCCGTTAGAGTTGAATCATTTTGACTTATGAGGTTTTTAGCATAATCAATTTTTTTCAAAATCACAAAATTCTCTATAGAGGAATAGGTAGTTTCCGAAAAGATTGATGACAAGTACGTATAGGTATAGTCCAGTTTTTCCGAAAGATAAGTAGAGAAGTTAATTCGTTTTGGGTTCTCTTCATCATGTATCCATTCCGTAACGGTATCTTTTATGCGCTGCACCAAAGCTACTTGCTGATCATCCATAATTTCTATGCCATAATTGCCCAACATATTACTTATTTTCTGTTCTTCGATCCCAGTGGGTTGTCTAATAAATTCAATTTCACCAACACCGTGTATGGTATAATCAATACCCAATATATCCAATTGTTCCCGTAAAACAGTTTTACAGATAGTATTAAAATCGAATTTCAAATAGACTCTCATCAATTGTTTGCCATTATAGGTTGAAAAGACCTTTAAATTCTTTTAAAATATGAAGAATTGGCCTTATAAACAAAGATGATGATTTTTTGATTTGAATTATAGTTCCTAAATCATTTTTTTATCCATAGACTCCATGTTCCATGCCATTTATTGGGGCTATTTTACTTTTCTATTGGCTTGTGTTCTTCGGAACATATAATTTGAAATTAAAAAAATGTAGTTAACATCTGTCGGCACTACTGCGCCTTGGTATTATCCTTTAAATAGTTTTCTTTAGGAATTTGTTTGAAAAATTCGGCAGTTTCTAGATTTCTGGCTGGGCTGTAATTTGCCAAAACAGTTCCCTTGCTGCCATCCTTGGTCTCCAATATGTACAATATGGACATATCCGAAGGATTGCTCATTCCTTCGAACCTGTATTCGGCAACTATATATACATTTTGCGGGGGATAATTAATTTTGGTGTCCAAATCCACTAAACTATTGTAGTCAACCCTATAGTTGCCTGTGTATCCCTTCTTCTGATATTTGTCAATTATTTCCCTTTCATGTTTGGCGAACTTATTTTTCATGTCATTAGATTTAAAATTGATGTGCAGTTCTTAGTATTTACACTTATTGTTGTATATCCTACAAGGTTATTGTCATTCAAGTATTTTATTTCATCCAATTTTATTGAGTGCGGGTTCCTATTCGATTCTAATTTTTAAATTAAAAAACGGACATGGTCCTGTAAGGAAAATGTCCGTTTCGATTAAAAATAAGCCAGTTAATAATGATGTTTTAATTATCGTCCGTAGCATCATCTATTTCATCCCCAATTTCTTCTACACCTTCTTCAATGTCCTCACCTACCTTTTCCACCCCATCTTTAATTTTTTCTCCGGCAGATTTGTCTTCCCTACAGCCATTTAAGGCGGTAAGCGAAACGGTGAATAATAGTGTGAATACAAAATATAATAACGATTTTCTCATGATTGTCTAGATTTTAGATTAGTTTAAAAAGTACTATTGTTTATATGCCATAAGCTTAATTATGGTGTAAAGATCTGTGTTTATATTTTGCTTCGTCCCGTAAACAATGAGATTACAAAAAGTATCAAGAAAATAAAAAATAAGATTTTAGCAATGCTGGCAGCTCCTGCCGCAATTCCACCAAATCCGAAAATGGCGGCTATAATTGCCAATATTACAAATGTGACTGTCCAACGTAACATAGTATGTGTTTTTAAGGTTAATATTGTGGGCCACTATTCGATGCCCTTTATACAAATGTCCAAGTATTTTCCCAAATTCCTTTGCGGTATCCAGTTAATGTTTAACTCAGATAGCTATAAAAGGTAATTGGTAACGATTTAATATTGAAGTAGTTGCTGTTGTAGTTGAGAAGTGTAGTTGAATAAGTTTGTCAGAACTATTCCAATACTACTATGGTCTATTTTTGGATCAGGGCTTTGACTTTGTACCTTTTGTACTGAAATTTAAACCCCACAAAGGTTACAAAATTGTGTGCTAAGCTTACTTAATTATAAGGAAAGCAATTCTACACCGTGTTTAAGGATCATTCCAGTTGGTACAGCCTCATAGTATACTGGCTCCAACATGGAGGAGTATGAAATATTATTTTTAAAAAATTCCTTTGAAATGGGATGAGCTATTAACTCGAAGTTAGGGGTAATATTAAAGAGATTTTGGATGTCGTTTTTATTTAAATCTTGACTTAGCCATGTGCTGTTAAGGTCTTTGGGTAGCATCAAAGGAAAGGTACCGTCAATATTTTTAATTGCTTTTAGACCTTGATGGCCATGGGTTGTGATAATGGAGCAGCTTAGGAAACCATCATCCAGTTTATTGTAGATTCCCGCCAAGCAAAATGGCAAACTGGAACTTCTGTGAAAATAGTAAGGATAAAGCATACCATTGATAAGGTATGATGTAAAAAATCCAGTAACAGGAATAAGGCACCTTCTATTTAATAGTGCACTGGAATACCATGACGGGTTTTTCAAAGAGTTGATGTTGAGGTTTAAGGAATTGAAGATATCTTGAAATGCATTCCAATCATCCTTGTATCCTTCAGGTAATAGGCCCCAAATGGCAGGAACCAGTAATTCTGCTTCCTCCATAGGTATTATGGGTATTGTAACTTCGTCCATGCCGTTGATCAACACTTGTTTTTGAAATAAATAGGGGTATTTAAAGCGCCTATTGAATTCCTTTTCCAATGTTGTAGCACTAGCTGTATTGGATAGTTTATGGTACATAATACTAATTTAGCGAAATCTATATTTTTTGGGTGCTTTAGTTTTAGTCTAACAATTAATTAATTTAAATCTTCCAAACGCTTTACCTGATTCAGGTCGGCCTGAATTTGGTTCATTTGTTGGGTCAAAATCGTAACCGTGCTAGGGGGTAAGCTTGTGTCCGCAAGCACCTCACTATATTCTTGTACTGATGCTTTTTCACCTCTAATGGCTTCTTCCAACATGGCTTCGTCATCCTTAGTAGAAAAGAGCGACCTAACATCCATCCATGTTCGGTGTAACGCCCCTGTTACACTTCCATCTTTTTCCCATTTTTGTCCAAAATTTGTAATTTCACTTTTCAGCTCCGTTCCAAAATTATTCCTTTCCGTACTCTTTTTGTCAAAGAAGGATTTTAGAAAGGGGTTGTCCGTGTTGTTGTACGCTTTTTTGTATCCCTTTTCGGCATCGTATGTTTTTTCTAGAAGATCATTTAACTTTTCACTTATAGTTTCCGTATATGTGCTCATTTTAATTAGGGTTTTATAGTTATCAAAGAGTTTTTTTAATGATGCCTCCTGAATGGCATCAGACTAAGGCTAAGTTAATATGTTGTTAAGGAGAGTGTTAACGCTATAAAATATAATTTTTGTTCCATCGCTTTAAGTGCATTCTGGAGGTGTGGCTTTTTCGTTCCTATGAGAGTGTCCCAAGCAGGGTCAAGGTATATGGCAATGAATTATTTCCCCATACTAATTTGGGCGGATAACTGTTGTAAAATGAGTTTTAGAAGCTTTGCCAATGATCCATTTAAGTTCAGAAGAAAAAAATCGTTACGCTTTGGATAATATTATGTGGACTTCATGAAATCTTTAGGAAAATCCAATGTGCGAATGGGAAAAGGAATGTTGATACCATTTTGGTCAAATGCCTTTTTAATGGCAATCATGGCTGTAGTTTTTGCTTTCAACAATTCTATGGCTGAAGTGGATTGTATCCAAAACCGCGTTTCAAAATTAATGGAGCTATCGCCAAATTCGGTATATAGAAAAATCACTTCCTTGGAATTCTCTATATTATCAAAATTGGATTTAATTGTTTTGCAGACCAAATCACGGACAAATTCCAAATCGGACGAATAACCCACGCCACATTTTAGGATTACTCGGGATTGGGCCGTAGTTGAGAAGTTTCGTAAAGGATTTTCCAATACCAATTTATTGGGAATGTAAACCAAATTATTATCCGATTGTTTAATGGTCACTGCCCTTAAATCTATGTCGATTACCTCGCCTTCATAATTGTTGCTTTCTATCCAATCCCCAAATTTAATATGTTTTATATAAGAGAGGACAATTCCGGAGAAGGTGTTGGCCAAGGCTCCCTGTAGGGCAAGACCAACAGCAAGGCCGGCCACTCCGGCACCCGCTAAAATAGTGTTTAGGGTTTTGCTTAAATCCAATATTCCAAGTACCAAAAATAGTCCAGTCAGTATTACTAGAATAGAAAGTAGCTTGGCAATAACATTTTTCATGGATTTCTGAAGACTACTATTTTCCAGTAGTTTCCAGGTGAGTTTGGAGACATATTTAGAAAGAATAATAACAAGGGTGAATACGACCAAGGCAAGAATGAAGTTTGGCAGATTCACAATTAAACTATCTAACCAGGTTGTTAGTCTATTTATCATTTCCTTCCAAGCCTCGTCAATATTTAAATCCATAATAGTTATTGTTTAGTCTTTGGTATAGAATTTAAGAAGATTATTTTTATTCACCCTTATGGCATATAAATATACCGAATTTTAGGGAGCTAAGGTTATAAAAATGGTTCCGACGTATTGAAATATCGGAACCATTAATTAACAACCAACCTAACCATCTAACCTTGAATTACTTTTGTAGTTCGTAGTAATTCAAAACAGAATACTTTTTATCCTAAATGTCCCCCGAAATTTAGGCTTTTCCAATTGCCAATTCGTAGAAGGCAATCGTCCTTTGTTATGTCAAATTTATTTAAGAAAGTTAAAATACCCGTGCTGTATTCTAATTATTATTAACTCTTTTACACAACAGATTCCACTTACTGTACTGTAAGTGGTGCATTTCATTTATTTCCAATCGTTTGTGATACAATTTATAGGTATAGTGCTATTCCAAAAATGGGAATGTACTACCTTTAAATATCAATAAAATTGATATTCCTATGTTGAAATCGGCTATAAAATTATTGAAGAATCTTTATAGTAGGGTTTTGCAAAGTATTGCCTTTTATCCAGTCCTGATTTCGGTTGGGTTTTTATTATTGGCCTTCAAGATATTGGAATTGGAAAGTTTGGAGTTGGTTAAAGACTTAAAACAACGGATGCCTTACTTTTTTATCGAGGATTATGAAACGGCTAGGGCCATATTAACAACCCTTGTTGGTGGTATTCTTTCTTTGACAGTATTTAGTTTTACCATGGTTATGGTTGTGCTAAGTCAAGCATCTTCCAATTTTTCGCCAAGATTATTGCCAAGTTTGGTCTCCAATAAAAGGCATCAATTAATTTTGGGGGTATATATAGGTACTCTTTTATACTGTATCATAATTCTGATTTTTCTTGGAGCGCAGGGAATAGATGCACATTCCGTGGGGTTTTCAACTATGTTCGCCGCAATTTCGGGAGTGTTCTGTATTGGATTGTTTGTGTATTTTATTCATAGCATTTCTACATCCATTCAAATTCAAAATATAATCGATAATATATTTCGCTCCAGCTCAAGATATTTGGATGAGGAATATAAAGATTTTAACTCCTTGAAAGTTGGACTACAAGAACTGCGGTTGAATAATTTTGAAACCATTTATTCACATAAATCTGGCTACTATAGGGGGTTTGATGCCTCACTATTAGGTGATTCCCTAATTGACGAAGGCCACCATATAGAAGTATTGCCATTTGTTGGGAAGCATATGTGGGAGGGTATGCCGCTTATACAGGTTCAGAAGTCGATTGAAGGCAAGGATTTGGAAGACCTATTATTTTGTGTAGATATGTCCAATAATCGAGCAGATAATAACAAGGGTATTGGTGGATTTATTAAATTAATGGAAATTGCGGTCAAAGCCATGTCGCCGGGAATAAATGACCCAGGGACTGCCATTGATGCCATTAATAAATTGGCCCCATTGCTTATGAAAACAATGAGGTTTCCGAATAAAACGTCCAACTCATTGAGGGAAGGAAAGATAATTTTAGTAACAAATAACCTCAGAGCAAAGGAATTATTGCAAATGATTATTCAGCCAATCAGGTTGTATGCAAAAAAGGATAGCTCGGTGGTGCTTGCCCTTATGGGTGCCTTAAAGTATATGGCCCAGGATACGAAAATCTCAAAGGAAAACAAGGAAGAAGTTCAAAAGGAATTGGAGGCGTTAAAAATGGATGTCGAGGAAAACATTGCCAATAAATTTGACCGGGAGAAAATTTTGGCCTTGTTTGTATAGATCAAGAAATTTGGAATAGCAATACCATTCAACATTTATAGTATTGCTTAAGCAATAAAAACGATCCCTTTATATTGAATTGATTACAAATACTAAAACTACAACAAATGGAATATATAGTGTCAGTAAATCCATATGATGGAAAGCCATTGGAAAAGTATAGAATCTATTCTGATGGGGAAATTGAAACAGTAATGGAAAGGGCGGAGTCAGTATTTAAAACTTGGAAAAATGAAGCTGTAGAAAATAGAGCGGGATTATTAAAAAATTTAGCCAAGGCTTTATTGAAAAATAAAACAAATTATGCCCAATTAATGACCAAAGAAATGGGCAAACCTATAAGTCAGGGTATTGCTGAAATTGAAAAATGCGCATGGGCCTGTGATTTTTATGCTAAGAATGCAGCTGGATTCCTTGCGGATGATCTAATAGAAACAGAGGCCGACGAAAGTTTTATTAGTTATGACCCCATTGGTTGCGTATTGGCCATTATGCCTTGGAATTTTCCTTTTTGGCAGGTTATCCGTTTTGCAGCCCCTACTCTCACTGCCGGTAATACAGTAATTTTAAAACATGCCAGTAATGTTCCTGGATGTGGATTGGCACTTCAGGAATTATTTAAATCGGCAGGTTATCCTGAAGGAAGCTTCCAGTTTATTCTTGCAGACCATAAACAGTTGGAGTCTATAATTGGCAATCCAATTGTACAGGGGGTTACCCTTACAGGGAGTGAGAAAGCAGGTAGGGCAATAGCGGCGCAGGCAGGAAAGTATTTAAAAAAATCCGTCATGGAACTCGGTGGCAATAATTCCTGTATTGTTTGGGAAGATGCCGATTTGGATTCCCATATGGATACCATGGTAATGGCCAGAATGCAGAATACCGGACAAAGTTGTATAGCGGCAAAAAGATTTATAGTGGTGGAGGCTATTTATGAAGAGTTCTTAATGAAATTTCGGAATAAAGTCCATAGTCTGAAATCTGGGGACCCAATGGACAATCAAACAGAAATAGGTGTAATGGCAAGAGAGGACCTAGCAAAAACCCTTGCGCAACAGGTAAAGAGGTCAGTAGATAAGGGTGCCAAGGTTTTATTTGGCAATAACCAGAGTGGTTCCTATTATGAGCCTACTATACTTACAGAAGTAGTTCCAGGGATGCCGGCCTTTGATGAGGAACTCTTTGGGCCTGTGGCGGCCATCGTAAAAGCAAAGGATAGGGAGGAAGCCATTGCCTTGGCCGCAAACTCTAAGTTTGGACTGGGTTCCATGCTGTTCACGGAGGATATAACTTCAGCAAGAAAAATAATTGGGGATATACCCGATGGGGCATTTTTTATAAATGAAATGGTAAAGTCCGACCCCAGATTGCCTTTTGGAGGTACCAAAACATCAGGGTATGGTAGGGAATTGTCTATGGAGGGTATGTTGGAGTTTGTGAACAAAAAGACGGTTTATATTAAAAAGTAGGCGGGAATAGAGGCTTTTGCCCTATATATTTAAGTTAAATTGTTGTCTAAATCCTTGGTGTTGTCTTTATATAGACGAAAGAGGATAGGTTTTGGGGAAATTCAGTCTCTTTAATTTAAAGGTGTGAAAAATGCCATGCCCAGATCAAATCCAGAACTTGCGTTTCATTCTTAAGAAACCAACCATAAAACAGATATACATTATTATTATTAGCGTTAGGTGGATTCTTCTAAAATGCACGTATTCGTTTATTTGGTTTATGTAGTTGTAAAATCGGGAAGCTTTAATGGGGACATAACCTATATGGAAAATTAAGAGACCAATGCTTATCCATTTAATTCCCGTATACCTATAATCCAATCTTTTGGTTGCATAACGGTGTTCCCAAAAAAAGAGAATTATGCATATCAAAACGGTAAGTGCCCCGGCCAGGTAACTAAAGATTTGGGATTCCAATTTAAAATTTTGAAAAAAAGGATTCAAAAGGGAGATAAGTAGATAAAATATGCCGCCGTACAATATGTAGTTCTTGTATTTTGTATTTTCTATATAATTCCAATACACGTAAAAAAAATAGAGAAAGAATACTAAATTGTAAATATTATAAATAAAAACATTGTGATTAACAATAGAAGTAAAAATGGAAATATGGAACACTTCGTAGTTCTTTGTAAAATAACCTAATAATTCTGTTAAGAAGGTATACATTAACAGAACGGGAAAATACTTTAATGGACTACTGTAATATTTTGGGTATTTTATTAGTGCTATCAATAAGGTTACGGCATAGAGCGGCTCACTCGCGTTCTCTAAAATAGTATCCAATACTTCCATTTTTGCTTCGATTGGGGTTGTCCGGTTTTACTAATCGGTATGGTAGGGAGGTGGTACCATATTGGCCTCGTTTAAAACAAGACTTTTGTTTTTAACATAGAAGGGAGCGGGAGAGGACGTAGGCATAAAGGAGGCCTCCGATTTGGCTGCTCCCGACTGCTGTCTGTCCATATCTCCGTCTTTTTTTGGTTCCAAATTATCGGTAAGCAAAACAGGAATGTTTTTTCCATTGTCCTCTTCCATAATATAAAAGCCATACTCACGATTGTTTTCAACCTTTGTGGCAGGAATGATAAAAAATGAATTTTGTTTAGGATGTTTTATTTCCCTACCATCCTCAAATGTTTTTTTATCTGGATAATTGGAAAAATAAAAACGCAGTGAGGAAATCTCCACATTTGCCTTTTTCGCTTCCTGTTCAATATAGTTCATGTATTCTTTAATGGTGTTGTAATCATAATATCCAAAACGGGCCACATCGAATTTTTTTTCCGGCGCAAGTTCATTTTCGTATTTTTCAATTAGGCCCACCCTACGCTCACCGTAGGAGTCGTACATAGTTTTGGCTTGGGCCACGGTAACAATTTGTTTAGGGGCCATAATTTCACTGGGTTCCTGTTCTTGTACGGGCGGTTTTTCCTTTTTTTGTTCGCAGGACATGAAACCAAAAATAACTAGGGCACCACAACATAATTTTGTACAAATTCTTTTTAGATTTTTCATAAGTCAAATTTTTACAGTTAGTGTTAAAAAAAGTGAATTTTGTGATAAGCGTTGGGGGAAAACACTTGTTAAATTATATGTTAAATTACTGATTATTGTACATCTAAAAAAATCACTTAAAAAAATAAGTGAATTTAAATGCCAAGAATTGAAACAAAAAAAATCCCATTTGGCCTTTTAACCAAATGGGATTTTAAACTTTACCCCATTTTACGGGGATCTTTCTATTATGGCTTATTGATTCATGGTCAATAAAAACTCTTCGTTGTTCTTTGTTTGCCTAAATCTTTGTTCAATAAATTCCATGGCCTCCACGGGATTCATATCTGCTAGATACTTTCTCATGATCCACATTCTCTGAATGGTGTTTTCATCCAATAAAAGATCATCACGCCTTGTACTCGAAGAAGTAAGGTCGATAGCAGGGAATATTCTACGGTTGGATATTTTCCTATCCAGTTGTAATTCCATGTTTCCTGTTCCTTTGAATTCCTCAAAGATGACTTCATCCATTTTAGAGCCGGTTTCGGTAAGTGCAGTTGCAATAATGGTTAAGGAACCTCCTCCTTCAATATTACGTGCAGCACCAAAGAAACGTTTTGGTTTGTGAAGTGCATTGGCATCCACACCACCACTCAAGACTTTTCCTGAGGCAGGTTGTACAGTATTGTAGGCGCGTGCCAGACGTGTAATGGAATCCAATAAGATGACAACATCGTGTCCACATTCTACCAAACGTTTTGCTTTTTCCAAAACAATATTGGCAACCCGAACATGTTCTGTAGCCTCCTTGTCAAAAGTAGAGGCAACAACCTCACCGCGAACATTGCGTTGCATATCGGTAACTTCCTCTGGACGTTCATCTATCAAAAGAATAATTTGGTAAACTTCAGGATGATTGGCGGCGATACCATTGGCAATATCCTTTAGGAGCATAGTCTTACCAGTTTTAGGCTGGGAAACGATCATGCCCCTTTGTCCTTTTCCGATAGGGGAGAATAAATCTATTATTCTCGTGGAAATGGTGCTCTGCCTTTCGGCGAGGTTAAATTTTTCCTGAGGGAATAATGGGGTCAAGTGTTCAAAAGACACCCTATCCCTAACTATTTGAGGATCTATCCCGTTTATCTTATTCACTTTAATGAGAGGGAAATACTTTTCACCTTCTTTGGGTGGGCGTACATTACCTAGTACCGTATCTCCAGTTTTTAGTCCAAATAATCTTATTTGGGACTGGGATACATAAATATCATCCGGTGAAGAAAGATAGTTGTAATCCGAAGATCTTAAAAATCCGTAGCCATCCTGCATAATATCCAGTACACCTTCACTTTCAATAATACTGTCGAACTCAAATTCAGGTTCTTTGTATTTATTTTTTAGATCCTTGTCAAAATTACTGTTGATTTTGTCAACGCTATTTTTTTGATGGTGTGGATTTTTTTTATGTTGAGGTTTGTTGGATTGGGGAGTATTTTGTTGCGATGTATTTAGTTGAGGTGCAGCCTTTTGAAACTCCTTTTTTGCCGGAACGGGTTTATTGTGTTGGCGAGGTTTTCTTTCGGGTTTGTCCTCCTTCTTGTCCTCGACTGTCACAGGTTTTTCCTCCTGCTCAGTAGGTTTTTCTATTATTTCTACAGATTTAGTTTCCGGTCTAATGGCAACTGGCGACTTTGTAACGGCTGGCTTAGACTTGTCATTTGCTATTCTGGACCTCTTGGGCTTGGGAGCGGTGCTCTCCTCTGAAGCTATCTCGGTTCTTTCCTGGACAATTTTGGGGTTGGATGCTTGTACATCCAAAATTTGATATACCAAATCTAGCTTTTTTAAAGTTTTAAACTTGGCAACATTAAGTCCCTGGGCTATTTCCTGAAGCTCAGGAAGCTTTTTTGATTTTAAATCTGAAATCTCAAACATTAAGTTTTGAATAAATTATACTTATTACGAAAATATGAAGTGTATGTTGTTCTTGTTATGGATAATAAAGGGAATGAAATCCCCTGTTGGTAAGTAATCTGACTTATAACGTAGCAATATTACAAATTATTTTCAATATTTAGGTGATAATTTTTAAAAAGACACTTATTTTTGCTTTTCAATTGTATTAAAAAGCATGATTCAAAGAATTCAGACACTTTATTTAATCGTAGTTATACTATTAGGGGCGGTTGTACCGTTTTTTGTAAATCTATGGTCTGATGCCGGGGGAAATGAAATATTCGCTGAAAATGAAATATTCCTTTCCATAGCTTTTTATATTGTGGCTGTCCTTGGACTATTGGCCATAGTTTTATTTAAGAATAGACAAAATCAATTTGTGGTAAACAGGTTGAATATGATATTGAATCTTTTTTTACTAGGATTTTTCGTTTACCGATCACTAAACTTATCCGGAGAAACTATTGTTTCTGAGAAGGGTATTGGGATGCTGATTCCTGTATTTTCTATCGTTTTTTTAGTCCTGGCCAACAGGGCAATAAAAAAGGATGAAGATCTTGTAAAATCTGTGGATCGTTTACGTTAAACCTAACATCTTAGTAGTATTAGTGCGTGAACCCGGGGTAGTGCCCGGGTTTTTTATTAGTGAAACTCAGTTTTAAAAAGTTGATTACAACTAATTTAAAACTGTTGGTAGAACTAATCCCGCTTTTTTAGCGGGGCATAGTGGTTTAGTATTATAGAACCATAAAGGCTACTATGAATTATCCTCTTTTTCCAAGTTCTATAATTTCCAAATCCTTAATGTTCTCTTGATCAATTACAAATCGCAGCATAGTCCGTATTTGGTGAAAACCATGTATTCCACATGCCCCTGGGTTCATATGTAGCAGGTTCAACTTTTTATCCCACATTACTTTTAGAATATGGGAGTGTCCGGAGATAAATAGTTTCGGAGGATTCCTTTTGATTTCTTCCTTGATCCGCACATTATACTTATTGGGATATCCTCCTATATGGGTTATCCAGACATCAACATCCTCACATGTGAATCGGTTGTCCAACGGGTACTCCAATTGGACCTTATATTCATCTATATTTCCATATACTCCTTTTATAGGCTTTATTTTTTGTAGCGTATCCATTACCTCCAAATTGCCAATGTCCCCTGCGTGCCAAATTTCATCTGCGACCTTGGCATATTTTAGAATTTTTTCGTCCATATGGCCATGGGTATCGGAGAGCAAGAGTATTTTTTTCATATAGTGCTGTAAAATATTAAGGCTTGTTGAACACTAGGTATAAAGATTCGGATGGTTAAACCGGTCAAGCCAAAAAAATAATTAAATGAGCGCAAAACTACAATTTCATCTTTGTAAAACGCTTCCGCATTCTGTTTTTCTCCATTAGAACAAGTATCTTTGCCAATTACAAAACTAAAGCATTCATTTGAGATATTTCGTCCAATTTTCTTATAAAGGCAAGGTGTATCACGGTTGGCAAAAACAACCTAATGCGATTACGGTGCAGGAGGTTTTGGAAAATGCGATGAGCTTGATCCTGCAGGAACCGGTAGCCTTGACAGGGGCGGGGCGGACCGACACAGGGGTACATGCCAAGGTAATGTACGCGCATTTTGATTCCGATAAACTTATTATTGGTAAAGATTTGGTTTACCGATTAAACGCCTTCCTTCCCGATGATATTGCCATAATGGAAATTCTTGGAGTTCCCGCAGATGCACACGCCCGCTTTGATGCATTGGAACGTATATACGAATATTGGATAGTACAGGATAAGAATCCATTTTTGGCGGATGCGGCCTATTATGTGAAATATCCGTTAAATATAGAGCAGATGAACAAAGCGGCTGCTATTTTAGTGGAACATAAGGATTTTAAATGTTTTTCAAAGTCCAATACCGATGTAAAAACCTATTTCTGCGATGTTAGAAAGGCCCTATGGGTTAAGGAAGGCGATAAGTTGGTTTTTACCATTAGCGCAGATAGATTTTTGCGAAATATGGTACGTGCTATCGTAGGGACTCTAGTAGATGTTGGATTGGGTAAATCTTCCCTAGAGGACATAGAGTCTATTTTGGCCAGTAAGGATAGGGGCAATGCAGGGGTGTCGGTGCCTGCAAAAGGATTATATTTGACATCAATAAAATATCCAAAAAATATTATGGATCACAATGGATAAGGATACAGGAAAGGCATTTGATTACAGATTGTTTAAGCGACTGCTTAGACATGTTAGACCATATAAATTAACCTTTTATGGCGTTGCCATAGCGGCAATACTACTATCAGGTTTTGCTGTGCTCACCCCTATACTGGTGGGAGAGATAGTGGATAACGCCATCACCAATAAGGATAGTCAAAGATTATTGACATTGACCTTGGCCATGGTAGGTGTTTTACTAGGGGAAGTTTTAAGCCAGCTGTATTTTAATTATTACGCCAACTGGTTGGGAGAATCGGTTATAAAGGATATTCGGATAAAGTTATTCAATCATCTTATGGGGTTTAAGATGAAATATTATGACAATTCTTCCATTGGATTATTGGTTACTCGTGCTGTGACCGATATGCAAAGGATTGGTGAGATTTTTAGTGAGGGATTCTTTGTAATCGTATCAGACCTTCTTAAAATGTTGGTCGTAGCCATAGTAATGCTGGTGGCAAATTGGAAACTCTCCTTGATCGTATTTGCCGTTTTACCCATTATATTATACGCCACAAGGCTTTTTCAAAAGGCCATGAAGGTAGCTTTTATAGAGGTTAGGGCACAGGTTTCCAACTTAAATTCATTTGTACAGGAACGTATAACCGGCATGAAGATAGTGCAGTTATTTACAAGGGAGGAAATAGAGAAGGAAAAGTTTAGGGAAATCAATGAGAAACACCAAAATGCTTGGTTAAAAACGGTGTGGTACAACTCCATTTTTTTTCCGGTCGCCGAAATTGTTTCATCCATTACTGTGGGTTTGATCGTGTGGTACGGGGGGTTGCAGAATGTCGCAAATATTAGCCAAGAGGAATACGGTACCATTTTTATGTTTATTTTATTGTCCAGCATGTTGTTCCGCCCCTTACGGCAAATAGCGGATAAGTTTAATACCCTGCAAATGGGAATGGTAGCTGCGAATAGGGTGTTTAAAATTTTGGACACGGACAGTAATATTCAGGATATAGGGACAATTGATAAGGAAAGTGTAATTGGGGATATAGAATTTAACAATGTACGCTTCGGTTATTTGGAAAATGAAGAAGTACTGCACGGAATTTCGTTTAAGGTTAAGGCGGGAGAGACTATTGCCATAGTAGGGGCAACAGGTGCGGGTAAATCTACCATAATTAACTTGCTGAATCGTTTCTATGAAATTAATTCCGGTGCCATATTGATCGATGGGATCAATATTAAGGACTACAAACTAAACTCTTTAAGATCTAAAATAGCAGTGGTATTGCAGGATGTATTTCTCTTTGCCGATACAATTGCAAATAATATTTCCCTAAAGAATAATGATATTACCATAGAGCTTATGGAACAGGCTGCCAAGCAGATAGGGGTCCACGAGTTTATTTCCAGTCTTCCTGGGGGTTATACCTATAATATAAAGGAAAGGGGTACCATGCTTTCCAGTGGTCAGCGACAGTTGATAGCCTTTTTAAGGGCCTATGTCAGTAATCCCAGTATTCTGGTTTTGGACGAGGCTACTTCATCTGTAGATACCTATTCAGAACAGTTGATACAAAGGGCTACGGAAAAAATCACCGAGGGCCGGACTTCAATTATTATCGCCCACCGTTTGGCAACGATTAAAAAGGCCGATAAAATTTTGGTGATGCAGGACGGATTGATCGTGGAGACCGGAACCCATAAAGAGCTATTGAGACAAAAAGGGTACTACCAAAATCTTTATGAAGCGCAATTTTTGGCAGAAGAGGTGGCCTAAGGGTTAACTTATTGTTTTGGACTAAAGCAGATCCGATTTTATTAAACTGGCCAATTCTGCCAAATCCTTAAACAGAACAAATTCTCCATTTTTAATATAGGATATAAGACCGGTTTCCTCGCTAACAATAAGAGCCAGGGAATCGGTTTTTTCAGTAATGCCAACGGCTGCCCTATGTCTCAGACCAAAGCGTAATGGAATGGAGCGTTCGTTGGAGACGGGAAGAATTACCCGTGTAGCCACAATAAAATTATCTTCAATGACTACCGCGCCATCGTGTAATGGACTATTCTTATAAAAAATACTTTCCAGAATAGGCTGGGTAATTTCTATATACATCTTATCGCCACTGGACTTAACAAAGTCCAACGAATTATTTCGGGCAATAACAATAAGGGCGCCCGTTTTGGTGTTTCCCATTCTTTCGCAGGCCGCCAAAATAGCATCTACATTTGTCCCAATGGTTAGTCCGTCTTCCTTTAGAAACTTAAAGTGTTTTAAAAAGTTGCGTTTGGAAGCGAAATTGGTAGAACCCACCATTAAAAGAAATTTTCTAATTTCCTGTTGGAAAACAATGATAAGGGCAATTAGGCCCACTTGCATAAAGCCACCCACCATACTACTGATCATTTTCATTTCCAGGACTTCGGTCAATTTCCAAAAAGCCCAAACAATAACAATACCAATAAAAATATTTATGGCTACGGTTCCCCGAACCAATTGGTATACGTAATACATAAGTACAGCCACCAAAAAGATGTCTATTATATCCGTAACACTAAAATCTAAGAAGTTTAAAAAATCCAATCCTGTGGTTTTTGTAAAAATAGGAAATAAGCCATAACCGTATATTAAATTCCAAAAAATGTTTTGGTCCTTTTTTGAACAATTTTCCTATAGACATTAATTTAAATGGGTTCTTGTGATTTATCGAAACCCTTGATGGCTTTAAATAATTGAATGCACTCCATGGCCTCTTTAACATCATGTACCCTCAATATTTGTGAGCCCTTGGTCAGCGCATACATATGTAGTGCCGTACTGCCATTTAATGCCTCGGCCGGAGAGCTATCAAGTAGTCCATAGATCATGGATTTTCTGCTTATTCCCGTTAATACCGGTAGTTCCAGGTGGTGCAGTAAATTGAATTTTTTTAAAATCTCATAGTTTTGCTCTAAAGTCTTTGCAAAACCAAAGCCGGGATCAATAATTATATCGTTAATTCCCATGCTCCTTGCCAAGGCCACTTTTTCCGAAAAATAATAAAGTATTTCTCCCAATAAGTTTTCATAATTTGTCTTGCCCTGCATACTGTTGGGAGTACCCCGCATATGCATCATAATGTATGGCACGCGGTGTTTGCCTACTATTGCCAACATTTCAGGGTCTAAATTACCAGCCGATATATCATTGATCATGGCAGCTCCTAGATTTAGGCATTCATCGGCAACGCTGCTTCTAAAGGTGTCAATGGATAATAGGATATCCGGGAAAGTATTGACCAATAGTTTTATAATTGGAATAATACGTGCCAGCTCCTCTTTTTCATCCACGTGGGCTGCACCGGGCCGGGAACTATACGCCCCCACATCTATGAAGGTTGCCCCATTGGTCAACATGTTTTTAACTTGGGAAATTATATCGGATTCGTTTTTGTATTTGCCACCATCATAGAATGAATCTGGAGTTATATTGAGTATACCCATTACTCTTGGTATACTTAAATCCAATAAATTTCCTTTGCAGTTAAGGGTCATGTTTTTTATAAGATAAAAGGCGGTAAAACTTTTGGTAGTTAAGTTTAAACCTCGATTTTTGATTAGTTTAAAATTTTAAGCGAAATTTACACAAATTAGAAAGATTAAATGCATAATACTTCCGAGCAATACAATGCCGTTATTAATATATGTAGGGACCTTTTCCTGAAAAAAATGCAAGATTACGGCAGTGCATGGCGAATTTTAAGGCTTCCATCACTTACCGATCAGATATATATCAAGGCACAGCGTATTAGAAGTTTGCAGGAAAACGAAGTGCGCAAGGTAGATGAGGGTGAGATTTCTGAATTTATCGGAATTATTAATTACTCCGTAATGGCCTTAATTCAAATTGAAAAAGGAATTGTTGATCAACCAGATCTGTCCCCTTCCGAAGCTGTTGCACTGTTTGATAAGCATATTTCCGTCACCAAAACCTTAATGGAAAATAAGAACCACGACTATGGGGAAGCGTGGAGGGAGATGAGGGTAAGTTCCCTTACGGATTTGATCTTGCAAAAGTTGTTGCGCGTTAAGCAGATAGAGGATAATAAAGGTAAAACATTGGTAAGTGAAGGGATAGACGCCAACTATCAGGATATGATCAACTATGCCGTATTTGCAATGATACATTTGGGAAAAGAAACCAAATCCTAAAACGCCATCTATAAATATTGGATATTGAACAATGTATTATTGTGATATTAAGTTAATTGGGAAAACGATAAAATTTCAAATCGGTATTGGATTTGGATTCATAAAAAGAGAATTGAATTAGAATATGAAATATATAGTGGCATTGTGCCGAATTATTGTCGGCGTTTTATTTATTATCAGTGGATTTATTAAATTGAACGACCCTGTTGGGTTTTCTTTTAAATTGGAGGAATATTTTAGTCCGGGAGTACTGGATTTGGAATTTCTAATGCCCTATGCCCTAGGGATTTCAATTTTTGTTGTAATTCTGGAGGTATTGCTGGGTGTAATGCTGTTAATAGGCTTTCGAATTAAAATTACACTATGGAGTCTACTTTTGATGATTGTATTCTTCACCTTTCTCACCTTTTACTCAGCTTATTTTAATAAAGTTACCGATTGTGGCTGTTTTGGCGATGCCATAAAATTAACGCCTTGGGAATCCTTTACCAAGGATGTTATTCTATTGGTACTTATTATTATACTTTTTTTAGGGGTTAAACATATTAAATCGCCATTAGGGGATAGGAGTCAAAGAATTCTTGTAGGGCTCAGTTTGTTGGTTAGTGCTATCTTTGCCTATTATGTGCTTCACCATCTGCCGGCATTGGATTTTAGACCCTATAAAATTGGGGCCAACATAGAAGAAGGCATGAATGTTCCGGAGAATGCACCTGTTGCCATTTTTGATTACACTTGGAAATTTAATGTGGATGGAGAAGAAAAAGTGGTGGTGACCAACGGGGATTATCCCTCGGTGGACGGAGAATTTATTGGTGTGGAAACCAAAGAAATTCAAAAAGGATATGAACCCCCGATCCATGATTTTACTATTGAGCGGGAAGGAGAAGATTTTTCGGCCGCCCTGTTACAGGAACCCAAATTGGTAATGGTAATCGCTTATGATCTGGCAAAGAGCCGCTATAGTGTTTTTAATGATATAAAAAGGGTTACGGATAAGGCCATAAAGAACGGGTATAAGGTGATTGGAATGTCCGCTTCCGGTCCGGATTATACCCAAAAGATGAAAAAGGAATATCAATTGGATTTCGATTTTTATTTCACGGATGAAACCACATTAAAAACAATTGTACGGTCCAATCCTGGTGCCCTTGTTTTGGAGCAGGGAACTATTATCCAAAAAGTACATTACAACGACCTGGATGATTTAGAGTTCAAATAGTTAGTGTACACATTAGTCTAAAACTGAAAGTCAAAATACCATTATTTACAAAAAGAGAACAATATAAATTAGAATCAAAATGAGAAGTAAAATAGTTGCAGGGAATTGGAAAATGAACAAGAATTTAGCGGAAACCGAAGTGTTATTGGCAGAACTTTCAGCTAAACTTCCAGATACTAAGGCAGAAGTAATGGTGGCCCCAACTTTTGTAAATTTGGCCGCAGCGGTAGATAAATTAAAATCGTCTACGATAGAGGTTATTGCACAGAACATGCATTTTGCTGAGAATGGGGCGTATACGGGGGAAATATCTGCCAATATGCTTTTGGGCATCGGTATAGATACCGTGATTATTGGACATTCCGAAAGAAGGGCATATTTTGGCGAGACCGATGAGATTTTATCAAAGAAGGTAGTGGCCGCCCTGGCTAATAACATGAGGGTAATGTTTTGCTTTGGAGAGGAATTGGTAGACCGTAAGTCTGACAATCACTTTAAAGTGGTTGAAAGTCAGTTAAAAAATGCCTTATTTTCTTTGGACGCCTCAAGCTGGAGCAAAATTATCTTGGCATATGAGCCAGTTTGGGCAATTGGAACGGGAGAAACAGCATCGCCCGAACAGGCACAGGAAATGCATGCGTTTATTCGTAATACTATTACAAACGCTTACGACGCCGGCATAGCCAATAATGTTTCCATACTTTACGGAGGTAGCGTAAAACCTAACAATGCCGTTGAGATTTTTTCCAAACCAGATGTAGACGGAGGTTTAATTGGTGGAGCTGCTTTGGTAGCGGATGATTTTATTGCGATAATTGAAGCAATAGCTTAAAGAAAAATACATAATTCAATACCTGTTGAAAATCATCCTTTTCAGTGGTTTGGATACTATAGAATATTTGCAAGGGCCCGTTGTATCATCAACGGGTTCCTTTTCTCCAATAGGGTGGTCAATTAGCTAATTTTAATAAAATGTCGAATTCTATTTATATCGAATATAATTTTAAGGTAGATCCCGTTCAACCTGCCTCTGATATCCTGATAGCCGAATTGGGTGAGGTCCAATTTGAAAGTTTTGTAGAAACTGAGGTTGGGGTTCAAGCCTATATTAAAAAGGAAGATTGGAATCCCAATATTTTGGATGACTTGCAGATTCTGGAAAATCCATTGTTTAGTATTGATTATGATTTTTCGGAAATAGAGCAGGAGAATTGGAACGCTACTTGGGAAAGTAATTTCAACCCAATTCAAGTTGGCGAACAGTGCATTGTAAGAGCACCATTTCATGATAAGCCCAAAGTGGAATATGATATTATTATAGAACCAAAAATGAGTTTTGGCACAGGGCACCACGAAACTACCCATATGATGTTAGAGCATATTTTGAATCATGACTTTAATGGTAAATATGTTCTGGACATGGGGAGTGGAACCGGAGTTCTGGCTATTTTGGCAGCAATGAAAGGGGCCAAAGATATAGATGCCATAGATATAGATAACTGGTGCTACCTTAATGCCCAAGAAAATGTTGAGCGAAACAATTGTGGCCATATCAATGTTTTTGAAGGTACTGCGGATTTATTGGTAGACCAAAAATATGATATTATTATAGCCAATATAAATAGAAACATATTATTGGAAGATATTCCTGCCTACGTAAATTGCCTTAACAAGGGGGGAATTATGTTCTTGAGTGGCTTTTATGTGCAGGATATACCCCAGATTACGGAACGATGTTCGGAAGTAGGGTTAAAATTTGAAAAAAATCTGGAAAAGAATAATTGGGTTGCAGTAAAATATGTATTTTAGAAGGTATTAAAATTGAATTCTATGAGTACCAAAGAAAAAGTCTCGGAAGAATTGCTTTTGGAAGAGGAGACTCTAAAACAAAATGAGATTGTTTTGTTCAATGATGAGGTTAATACTTTTGATCATGTCATTGAAACATTAATAATGGCCTGCGACCATACTCCGGAGCAGGCGGAGCAATGCTCGTTAATTGTCCATTACAATGGAAAATGTACTGTTAAGACAGGGGAGTATAACGATTTGGAACCTAGATGTAGTAAGCTTCTGAATGCAGGATTAAGTGCTGAAATCGTTTAAACCGGCAATAGCTGCCAAAAGCCTATTCTTTATTATTTAAATATGTCAACTGCCTTGTTAAGGTAAGGGATAGATATGGCCATACCTGCTTTGCACGATTAATCTTGCCATTACTTGGGAAATTCCCTAAAGGTGAAATTCAACCAGGATACGGTTTATATGGAATATTTTGACTTAATGTGGTAGTTTGTTCTGCAGTAGGCCGTAGATAAAAGTTCCCAATAAGGCGGCTGCAATTACAATAAACATACTAAAAACACCAGTACCTACTAAAATATACATAGGTCCTGGGCAAGCACCTGCCAAGGCCCATCCAAATCCAAAGATGGTACCCCCAAGAATATATCTTGTCACACCTTTGTCTTTTGGCGCCAAATCTATGTCTTTGCCTTCAATACTTTTTACCTTGTATTTTTTGAAGATCCAAATAAATAGCACGCCTAAAAAAACTGCAGAGCCAATAATTCCATACATATGAAAGGATTGGAACTTGAACATTTCATAGATGCGATACCATGATACTGCTTCCGATTTTACCAGAACAATACCAAAGAAGATACCTACCAACAAGAATTTTAAGAATTTCATTTTATTTATGTTATGTACTTTTTGCCGAGAATAATTTCTACAGCCTGAAACTTAATTATTAACTGATGCTCTTTTGATCACATCTAAATTTAGAATTGGCCCATCACAATAAAGGTCTAAATCTTGAATTCCGTTTTATGCACCAAAAATAAGGGGTAAAATAAAGAAGGTCATGATTAGTCCCCCTATAAAAAATCCTATTACCGCTATTAGTGAGGGCAATTGTAGATTGCTTAAGCCTGTAATGGCATGGCCCGAAGTACATCCTCCGGCATACCTTGTACCAAAGCCTACCAAAAATCCGGCAATGACTAAGATTGATATCCCTTTTACGCTCATCACATTTTCCCAACTATAAATTTCGGGAGGTAAGAGCGACTCGCCAACACCATTAAAACCTAAATTGTTCAACTCTGAAATGGTCTCGCTACTCAAGGCAATTGTTGAACCATCAGATAAAAATTGTGTAGCTATAAACCCACCAATAATTGCACCTAGCACAACGGTCAAATTCCAGCGCTGAGCCTTCCAGTCGAACCTGAAATAGTCTGAATATTTACCGGCACCGCCAATAGAGCATAGAGTCTGTAAGTTGGATGACATTCCGAATGTTTTTCCAAAATACACCAACATTAGCATCGTAAAGGCAATCAATGGCCCGGAAACATACCATGGCCATGGTTGAAGTATATATTCCATATTACATATTTAATCTGCAAAGATAATGCTATCTGAAAATCTATATGTAATAATTGTTACACAAGACTTTTTATGTGCAATATGGATTAACCTTAGTTAAGTACTATCTCATCTACAAATAACCAACTTTTGCCTCCTGGGTTGGGATGCCAGGAAGGATTCGTAAGTTGACTCATTACTTCTACTTTTACGAAATTGGATTTCGTTGGTGGTATATTAAGGTCGAAAAATTTAAATTTGGTATCTGAATTAGGGCGTTCAGCTTTTATTTTTTCGGTATGAACAAGTTTAAAATTGCTTCCATCCTGTGATACCCATACCTTGAATCCCGTAGGAAAGAAAATCCATTTCTCAGGTGAAGAAAATGCTCCTACGGACACCGTAGAAATCAATTCTTCTTTTTTGAGTTTTAAGATGGCGGCAAAACTGCTGCCTTCATAACCGATCCAATTCCCATCAACAAAATTAATAGTTCCCCTTTTTAGATCGATCAAGGTATTTCCTCCATTTCCCTTGTATTTGTCGTTTGGTTTATTGTTCAGGGTTATGGAACTGGGAAGAATGTTCGATTTTTTAAAACTTACTGTTTTTACATTACTTAATTCCCAACCCGGTTTATGGCTTACCGCCTTAATTTCGGTAGAGTTGTTGAGTAAAATGGGTTTGTTGTATTTAGTGGAGGTGGTGTCGGGTTCAGTACCATCCAAGGTGTAATAGATGTCCACTCCCTTAAAAAAATAATCCAATGTAATTTCTATGGAATCCGTAAAAAAGTCTGTATCGGCAATTATGGACGGCGGATCCAGGCTGGACGGAGTAAAGAGGTCTTCATCCAAACTTACGACCGTGACTTGGGGATAATTACTGCTATAAACATCTAAAGCTTCCTTGCTGATTTTGGAATTCCATGGATATAAAGTTTTTAAACCGGAAAGAGAGGTTAATTTTTCCAGACCCTTATCGGAAATTTCGGTACCGTATATATTCAGGGACTCCAAGTGTTTTAGATCACTCAAAGTTTCCATGGACTTATCCGTAATTACAGTATTTTGTAATTGTAGTTTTGTAAGATTTTTAAAGGAAGTTAAATACGAAGAAATCGTGTCACTAAAATTGGAGTTGGCCAAATTGAGTTCAACAATATTTTCGGCATGCTTTTTTAGGGCCTTGAGATTACTTTTTCCTAAATCTTTGATTCCGGACAAATTTACTATCAATAGCGGATTTTTTGCTGATAATTTTGTAACCACTGGGCCATTTAGGTTTATGGAGGCCAGCCATTCTTCAGGTACCATTTCCACTTCTTTTGCAATAAGGGCCCTTGTGGATGTATCCTCTTCCAATGAGCTTAAAATAGCACTGATTTTTTCTGTTTTGTCCAATGTTCCAGCAACGCAATCAAAGCAATTTTCATGACCGATCCACCATTCCAATAATTCTATTTCATGGTTAGTGAGTTGTACCTTACCCTTTGGCGGCATATGTACCTCGTCTTCCATTGGTAGTTTAATATGATGTATCAAAGCTGGAAGTTCTCCCTCTTCGGCCAAAAAAATACTTCCGGAGTCTCCGCCATTAAGGAGTTGATTTTTGTTGGTCATTATTAAACCTCCCTTAATTTTATTGGGGTTGTGGCAACTTACACACTTATCATCCAGAATGGGCTTTACAATATCGTTGAAAACAAGCGCCTTGTCAACATCGGTAATTACTGGTTTTTTGGTTTGATCAGTATTGAAAAGATAGTCTTCGCCATGGGTCATACTGCCCCCAAAATGACCGGTTAAACTCAAGAGTCCCATTACTGCGATAAAAAGAGGCAAATAAACGGTTTTGGACCAGGATCTAGGATATTTTTTAATGAGAAACAGTAATGTAGCACCTATAGCCAAGCCTACCGCCATCCAGCGATGTCTAAACAATAAGGTCTCATCATAACCCCCATCTTCTCCCAATAACCAACCACTGCCAACAGATAAAACTGTTGTTAGGGCTGCTATGGCAAGGGTAAATGTGATTAACTTGTATTCGGTGCCAGAAGCTTTCTTTCTATGGTAAAGTTCCATCAAAAAGGCCAATACAAGTATGCCAATGGGCAAATGTACCAATAGGGGGTGTAGGCGCCCAATGTCTATAATCTGTAGCATCATTTTATTCTATCAATATTTCATCTAAAAACATCCATGATATGGTGTCCTTAATCTGGTGTTTTTTCTATATAATTTTTAATTTCCGGATATAGCCAATCTGCTTCTAAACCATATAAGCCAATAACATGAAAATCCTTAACCCAACTGTTGTATGGTTAAATTTTTATTTAAGTCAAAATATCCTTTATAATATGTCCCTCAACATCTGTTAATCTAAACCTTCTTCCCTGATACTTATAGATTAACTTTTCATGGTCTATGCCCAGTAAATGAAGCATTGTAGCCTGGAAATCATGGACATGGACAGGATCTTTAACAATATTATATCCAAAATCATCCGTTTCCCCATAAACCATGCCCGGCTTAATGCCACCGCCTGCCATCCAAATAGTGAAAGACCTTGGATGATGGTCCCTTCCGTAACTGGTTTCGGTTAAAAGGCCTTGGGAATAATTGGTCCTTCCAAATTCTCCTCCCCAAATCACTAGGGTGTCTTCCAATAAGCCTCTTTGTTTAAGATCTGCCACTAGGGCTGCAGAGGCTTGGTCTACGTCTTTGGCTTGTTTTGCAATGGCTCCTGGAAGATTATCGTGTTGATCCCACCCCATATGATATAATTGGATAAAACGTACGTCCTGTTCTGCCAATCTTCTTGCCAAAAGGCAATTTGCTGCATAAGTGCCCGGAATTTTGGCTTCGGGACCGTACATTTCATAGATATAGTCGGGTTCCTTGGTTGTGTCCATTACATTGGGGACAGAGGTTTGCATCCTATATGCCATTTCATACTGTGCAATCCTGCTTTTAATTTCTGGATCACCGGATTCTTGGTAATGCTTATCGTTCAAGGCAGCCAAATTATCCAGCATTTCCCGTTTAACCTCCTTGGTAATGCCCTTGGGGTCATTTAAATACAATACAGGATCTTTGGCGGCCCTAAATTGCACTCCTTGGTGTAGGGAATGTAAAAATCCATTGCCCCATAATCTGGTGTATAATGGTTGTCCATTGGGTCTGCCGGTTCCGCGTGACAATAGCACGGTAAATGCAGGAAGGTTTTCGTTTTCGCTGCCCAAACCATAACTTAACCAAGATCCTATGCTGGGTCTTCCAGGTTGCTGGGAACCTGTTTGGAAAAATGTAACGGCTGGGTCATGGTTGATGGCTTCTGTATACATGGATTTTATGATGCACAGTTCATCCACCATTTTGGCCGTGTAAGGAAGTAGTTCACTTATATATGTGCCGTTCTTGCCGTGTTGATTAAACTTGAATTGGGAACCGACCAAAGGGAATTTGTCCTGTCCTGCGGTCATGCCTGTAAGCCGTTGGCCGTTCCTAATGGATTCCGGAAGATCCTCACCACGTCTTTGGTTCAATAAAGGCTTGTAGTCAAAAAGTTCAAGTTGCGATGGACCTCCACTTTGAAACAGATATATAACCCTTTTAATTTTAGCGGGATGATGAAGTGAATTTAAAATTCCCTTTACCCCATTTAGACTATCATCCTTGGTTAAAATACCATTTTTATCTTTTCTAAAAAGGTTGGCGCCCAATAAGGATGCCAAAGCAACACCACCTACGCCAAGAGCAGTTTTGCCTAAAAATGACCGTCGATTTAATATAAGCGACCTTTCCTCTATTATTTTTTTCTCACTCATATTTAGCCTCTTGTTATAGTTTCGTCCAAGTTTAAAATGGTGTGTGCGGTTAAAGCCAAAGCTGCCAATTGGGATTCTGAAATGTTTTTATCCCTTTCAGTGGCTCCAATGGACAAGTATTCCTGGGCCTCTATTCCTTCTCCCTCAACTTTTTGGAGCATACTGGTGTAATAATCGCTCAACATGGTCAATTCCTCCTGATCTGGGTCTCTGGAGGTTGCTTGCTTAAAAATGTACCTAATCTGATCATGGGTTTCTTTATTGCGATCAATGGCATTTCTTGCAATTATTCTCGAAGCCTCAATAATTTGGGGGTCGTTAAGTAGTACCAAGGCCTGTAAAGGAGTATTGGTCTCCTGACGCTTTACGGAACAAAGGTCTCTGGATGCGGCATCAAAAGTCATCATGCTGGGAGGAGGAACCGTTCTCTTCCAAAAGGTGTACAAACTTTTTCTATAAAGATCTTTCCCGGTACTGGTAATGTATGTGGCCGTACTACCACCACCACCACCTGTGGTAGCTTCCCAAATGCCATCTGGCTGATAGGGTTTAACACTTGGTCCTCCTACTTCCTTGTTGAGCAATCCACTTATTTTAAGTGCCTGGTCCCTTATTAATTCTGCCGTGAGCCTTAATCTTGGGGCACGTGCCAAAAGGCGGTTTTCAGGATCTAATTCTTGTAATTCCTTGGAAACTTTGGTGCTTTGTTGATAGGTTGCAGAAAGTGCTATATACTTTAAAATCTTTCTTGTATCCCAGCCTTCATCCCTAAATTTTATGGCTAGAAAATCCAACAATTCAGGATGTGTTGGAAGTGATCCCTGATTACCGAAATCGAAGGAAGAAGCCACCAAGCCACTGCCGAACATACGTTGCCAGAACCTGTTTACAGTAACCCTGGCGGTCAAGGGATTGTCCTCATGGAACAACCATTTGGCCAGTCCCAATCTATTTTTGGGATAGTCTTCCGGGAAAGGGAGTATGGACTCCGGCGTGTTGGGATACACCTGTGTTGTGGGTTGATCATAGACGCCCCTGTTGAGTATATACGAAGGCCTTATTTCCTGCATCTCGTTCATTACCATGACAGGAACTTCCTTCATGCTTGTTTTTTGAAGTTGTACAAAACTCAATACGCCATTTTTTTCCTTTTCCGTTATGGTCATATAGGGTTTTGGAATTTTCCCGGCACCCCCAGGTGTCAATCCCAGTTCATCTATATTGTTGAAGAAACTAAACAATTCAAAGTGGTTTTTCTGACTTATGGGATCATATTTATGGTCATGGCAACGGGCACATTCAAAAGTAAGACCAAGAAAAGCCGTACCAAAGGTTACTGCCCGGTCCTCTACATACTCAATTCGATATTCCTCCGGAATAACCCCTCCTTCAAAGGTGATCTTGTGGTTTCTATTGAACCCGGTCGCCAGAATATGTTCTGCATTTGCATTGGGCATTAAATCTCCAGCCAATTGATAGGTGATAAATTGATCATAGGGCAAGTTTTTCTTAAAGGCGTGAATAACCCAATCCCGCCAAGGCCACATGATACGTTCAAAATCATCTTGGTATCCGTGGGTGTCCGCATAGCGGGCAATATCCATCCATTCTGAGGACATATGCTCTGCGTAGTCTACGGTATTTAAAAGGGAGTCTATTATTATTTCGTAGGCTGAAGGTGAATCATTTTTTACGAAAGCTTCAATCTGTTCCACGCTAGGAGGTAATCCTGTAAGGTCATAAGATACACGACGCAATAACTTTTCTTTTGAGGCCTTTTCATTGGGTTCCAATCCATTTTGTTCCAGTTTGGATAATACAAATTGGTCAATTTCATTTTGAACCCAAGTTGTGTTATTCGTTTTAGGCACTTTGGGTGTTTCAGGAGCAATAAATGCCCAATGGGTTTTAAATTCAGCGCCTTGGTCTATCCATTTTTTTAGAATCTCCTTTTCATATTCACTAAGCTCCAGGTTGGATTCGGGTGGTGGCATCATTAAAGATTCGTCCTTGGTGTATATGCGATTAACCAATTCACTTTTTTTTACATCACCAGGTACAATGGCGTAGTGGTCTTTATTTTTCCCCAATGCGGTATAAGCATCTTCGGCGGTGTTCAGAGAAAGTCCGCCCTCAATAGCATTTTTATCCGGTCCATGGCATTTGAAGCATCGGTCAGATAATATTGGTTTTACGTCAAAAGTAAAGTCGATTTTGTCGGGAACCTTCCCTTTAAATTCATTGCTGGTTAATGTTTCCGAGGTTTGTACTCCGGTATTACAACCTAAGGTGATTATGGAGAGAATTAATACCAAAAGTACACAAGACCCTGTTTGGTAATGTGGATAGCAATAATTTAGTGGTTTGATAGACATTTGGCTTACAATAAATTAACACCTTCTAAATTAGTGTCTTTACATTTATTTAACCTTAAATTTCGACAAATGACTAATTATGGAAGCTAAATGCTGTCAGATAAATGGAATTAAGCGTAATTATCACATTTTATTCAAGATTCTCATCAAGAATTTTACTCTTAACCTCGTTTAGATAACTGCGACCAATGGTGTATCTAATACCTTGCACTTCCAAACTGTTACCTTCAATAGCTTCTATTTTATCAATTGCTATGGTATAAGACCTATGAATTCTAATGAATTTATCCGATGGTAGTTCTTCAGTAAAACTGCTCAATGTTCTATGAATAACATATTTGTTGGCTTTAGTCTTTATTCGGATGTAGTCCTTTAAGCTTTCTATAACGATTATGTCATCCAAGTAAATTTTTTGTAATTTTTTCTTATCAACCTTTACAAAAATACTTTGATTTTCATTGGTGTTCTGTGTTTCTTTTTTAGAAAATCCTTCCTTTAAATTTATTATTCTGTGGACTGTTTTTAAAAATCTGTGAAAAGGTATTGGTTTTACCAAATAATCTATGGCTTCCAATTCAAAACTTTTCAGTGCATAATCCTCATGGGCCGTCGTCATTACCACCATGGCCTTTGAATTAATACTGCCGAGGAGGTCCAGACCATTCATGATGGGCATATTGATATCCAAAAATATAATGTCTACCTCATTTCTCTGTAAAAAAGTGGAAGCATCAATGGCGTTGGTAAAGGTTTGTACCAGTACCAATTCTTTAATCTGCTCTACGTAGTTTTTTAATATATTTATTGCCAGTGGTTCATCGTCAATTATTATTACCTTAAAACTCATTACACCTTTAATTTAAGAATAACATTAAACATTTTATCTTTTTCAAATATAGAAAGATTATAATCTTCCGGTTCATATCCCAATTCCAAGCGTTTTTTTACATTGGAAAGTCCAATTCCATAATCCGTTTTATTTAATTTATTTCGCGGTGTATTTGGTGGTAGGTTATTGCTCACCTCAAAATTCAACATATCATCAATTACCTCCAAGTGTATTTTAATGTACATTTTGCCAATATTTTTACCGGCACCATGTTTAAAGCAATTTTCAATAAAAGGCATTAAAAGCATAGGGGCAATTTTTTTTTCTTCAATATCCCCTGAAATATTCACATCAATTTTTAAGGAATTGTCGAATCGAATACGTTCCAAATCGATATAATTTTGAATGCATTCAATTTCTTTTGTCAATTCTTGATAGGGTTTGTCCGTTGCATATAGCAAGTAACGCATTAATTCGGATAATCTAAGTACAATTTCCGGAGCACGGTCCGATTTTTCTAAAGTTAGGGAATATATATTATTTAGTGTGTTAAAGAAGAAATGTGGACTTACTTGGGATCTAAGGAATTTCAATTCCGTTGTCAATTGCCTTTTTTCCAGTTCATGCAATTTACTGTTTTCATTTAGCCAATCCACCGTAATTTTTATAGCTGTTACAAAAGACATTACATAAAGTTCTCCCAACATAGTTACTATGGCATAATTTAAAGTGAGGCTTTCAACGTCCCCAGCCTCAGGCATTACATTATTGCTGACCAAATAATAGGTAAGGTTGAATTTTACAATAAGTCCAACAAATAATGTAGCAAGCAATAAAACGGTGTAAGAAAAATATCGTTTGGTGTAAACAAATTTTGGCATTAAGAAATAAATATTGAAGTATGCCAGGGCCATGTGTATGGGGAATCCCAATAGATTGGTTTTTATGGAATAGGCAAAATCCTGATGTAAATTTCCCCAACGGAAAATATTAAATAGGATATAGACTACCCAAAAAATGATATGGTGCTTGTAGTTGATATTGAAATCGCCAGAGCCATTTCTACCAAGTAATTTATGATTCAACTTATTAATTTGCATAGGTATTGATTACTAACTTTAATTCTAATATTAGGCGTTTGGCTTTACGGGTAGGTTGTTGGTCTAAATTTATTCTCCTTCCTCGAAAAAAATTAAATATTTAATTCTGATAAGTAGTTACCGCCAATATTTTTATATAATTTTTGAAAAGTGGCTGCACGGCCATGAAAATTCGGGGAATTTATAAAAAAAATAAGAGCAGTTGACTTTAATGGCAAAAAAAACATAAGGCTATGGCCTATTTTTGACCCTTATGGACAAGAAACCCTAATCGGCGGACTATTTTCTACAACGCTAAAATAAATTTTAATGAATGTAATTGATATTGCAATAATTGTTGCCTATATAGTGTTGACGCTTTTCGTAGGTATTTGGGTTTCAAAAAAGGCATCCAAAGGGCTCAAATCATATTTTTTAGGGGGGAACAATATAAAATGGTACTATCTGGGACTCAGTAATGGCTCGGGCATGTTTGATGTATCCGGTACCGCCTGGATGGTGGGAATCCTGTTTTTGTACGGGGTAAAAAGCTTCATGTTCATGTGGTTATGGCCTATTTGGAACCAGATTTTCGTGATGATGTTTTTGGCCGTCTGGATTCGGAGGTCAAATATTATGACCGGTTCGGAATGGATTCTAACCCGCTTTGGGGATGATAGGGCCGGGAGGGCTTCCCATAGTATAGTTGCTGTATTTGCCATTGTAGCTGCCGTGGGATTTATTGCTTATTTCTTTGAAGGTGTAGGCAAATTTTTGACCATTATCCTTCCTTGGGATTTGGCCATGCATTTGGGAGAAATGGTTTTACTTACCTCTGAGCAGTCATATGCAATGATCATCATATTTTTGACCACCATTTATACGGTAAAAGGGGGGATGTTCTCGGTGGTGGCCACTGAAGTTTTACAGTATATTATCATGGTAATTGCAGGAGTTCTAGTGGCGGGTTATGCCTTTTTTGCTTTTACCGATGTAGAAATCAATGCTGTTATTAGTACGGAATGGAAAAATGTATTTTTTGGTTGGGAATTGGGCACCCATTGGGATGCCGAATTTGAGGCGTTTAATAATTTGATCGATTCCGAGGGATATAAAATGTTCGGAGCTCTAATAGGAATGACACTTTTTAAAGGTTTCTTTGCCAGTATAGCGGGACCGACACCCAGTTACGACCTTCAAAGAATCTTGTCTACCCGAACAGTGAAGGATGCCGCCTATATGAGTGGTTTTACAAATTTGGTACTGTTTATCCCTAGGTATTTGTTAATAACCGGGATTGTTGTTATAGCCTTGGTGGTACTAACTCCGGAAATGATTGCCAATCCAGGACTTACAGGAGCCGAGTTGGAGGTTTTGCTTCCCAAAGTAATCAACTTTCATGTGCCGGTAGGGATAAAAGGCTTGCTATTGGCCGGTTTGCTCGCTGCTTTTATGTCCACTTTCTCAGCTTTTGTAAATGCCGGTCCAGCTTATTTGGTCAACGATATTTATAAAAAATATTTTAAGCCGGAAGCATCACATAAGCATTATATAAAAGTGAGTCACATAGCTTCATTTTTGGTAGTAATTTTAGGTGTTTTTATGGGATTTTTTGCAGATTCCATCAATTCGCTGACCCTGTGGATAACAAGTGCGCTTTTTGGGGGATATGTTGCCGCTAATTTTTTAAAATGGATTTGGTGGCGATTTAACGGCTGGGGCTATTTTTGGGGTATGTTGTCCGGTTTGATTATAGCTTCATTACAATTTGTACTGGATAATAACAAGGGTAATTTTACGGAGGGTAGCCTGTTGTACGAACTGTCCCATGTTCATGCCATTTACCTGTTTCCTATTATTTTTGGGGTCTCTATGTTGGGTTCGTTTTTGGGAACCTATTTTAGCCCCGCGACCGATATGGAGGTATTAAAATCGTTCTATAAAAATGTGAAACCTTGGGGTTGGTGGAATCCGATTTATAAAGAGTTGAAGGCGGAAGATCCCACCTTTGAAAAAAACAAGGAATTTTGGTGGGATATGATGAACTGCGCCGTTGGCATAATTTGGCAGTCAAGTATGATCGTACTGCCCATTTACTTTATGATCAGGGATTACCCTAAGGCTGTCATTGCATTGGTGGTATTTGTTGTCACTTCGGCAATTTTAAAGTTTACCTGGTTGGATAAAGTACGAAAAATACCAAATTAGAAAAATTGACTAGTTCCTAGAACTAAGTAATAGATAGATTACATTAGAGTGAAATAAGATTAGTTATAATATTTAAATCAATATAAAGTGAGTAACATTCCATGGCAAGAAAGGCCTTCCAATAGTGCAGATGTAGTTTGGAGATATTCAGAGAACCCTGTGGTAAAGAGGGATGCAATACCTTCTTCCAACAGTATTTTTAATAGTGCCGTAGTACCATTTCAAGACGGGTTTGCCGGGGTATTTCGCTGTGATAATAAGGCGGTTCAAATGAATATTTTTGCCGGTTTTAGCAATAATGGTATAGATTGGGATATTAATCATGACCCCATTCAATTCCAGGCCGGTAATACCGATATGATCGAATCCGACTATAAATATGACCCTAGGGTTGTCTTTATAGAGGATAGATACTGGATTACCTGGTGTAATGGGTATAATGGTCCAACTATTGGAATAGGATATACCTTTGATTTCAAGGAATTTTTTCAATGTGAAAATGCTTTTTTACCTTTTAATAGAAATGGGGTGTTGTTTCCTGAAAAAATTGATGGGAAATATGCTATGCTAAGCAGGCCAAGTGACAACGGGCATACACCTTTTGGTGATATCTACATTAGCTTTAGTCCGGATATGAAGTTCTGGGGAGAACATAGATGTGTTATGAAGGTCACACCATTTGTGGATAGTGCGTGGCAGTGTACCAAAATTGGAGCAGGACCCATTCCTATACTTACAGATGAGGGGTGGTTAACATTTTACCATGGGGTCATAAATACCTGTAACGGGTTTAGATATTCCATGGGAGCGGCTATTTTGGATAAAGAAAGGCCGGATCAAGTATTATATAGGACGAAACCTTATTTATTGTCCCCACAGACCAATTATGAATGTGTGGGCGATGTACCAAATGTAGTATTTCCATGCGCTGCGCTACATTCTGTTGAGGAAGACAAGGTTGCCATTTATTATGGGGCGGCCGATACGGTTACCGGTTTGGCATTTGGACGTATATCCGAAATTGTAAAATTTACCAAGGAGAATAGTTTATAGTTCCAGATTTTCCGAGGGTAAATTTAATGTTGATTAGAAACTATAAAAACTAAAATATGAAAACCACTTATTCCAACCAAACCAGAATCTGGTCATTGGTGCTTTTGCTTTTATCCATAGGCACTACCATATTAAAGGCTCAAGAGTTAGTACCTAGGAACTATATCGCTTTTAAGGCGAATGAAACCTTGGTTATAGATGGAAAAGGAGATGACGCTTCATGGCAAAAGGCCGCCTGGTCCCAAAATTATATTGATATCGAGGGTAAAATGACGCCTAAACATAAGACCAGGATGAAAATGTTATGGGATAACGATTACCTATATGTGATGGCGGAAATGGATGAGCCACATGTGTGGGCCACCTTAAAACAAAGGGATACCGTTATTTTTTATAACAATGATTTTGAAATTTTCATAGACCCCGATGGCGATACACATAACTATTACGAATACGAAATGAATGCCCATAATACACTTTGGGACCTGTTTCTTACCAAGCCGTATAGGAATCATGGAAAAGTGATCGACAGTTGGGATATTCAAGGTGTAAAATCAGCGGTAAGTATCGATGGTACATTAAATGATTCCTCCGATATGGACAAAGGATGGACAGTTGAAATAGCTATTCCGTGGAAGGTGATTACGGAAGCAAGCAATGGTAATGATGTGCCGCAGAACGATTTTTGGAGGATTAATTTTTCTAGGGTCAACTGGAATTTCGATTTAACGGATGGGAGGTATTCCAGAAAAAAGGATGATAAGGGCAAGTTCCTTCCGGAGTATAATTGGGTGTGGTCTCCCCAGGGAGTTATTAACATGCATGAGCCGGAGCATTGGGGCTATGTTTACTTTTCATCAGAAGTAGCAGGCGGAAAGGATAGTTTTTCAATTCCGCAGGACGATCATATAAAATGGCATTTGTATTCCCTGTACAGAGGAGTTTTGCAAGGGAAAAAGGATGCCGAAAAGCAAGTGGCAGCTCCTAAGAATATTTTGGGCAAGTCTATAAAACCCAATTTGGACAAACATAAATTTGGTTATAATATTTGGGTTAAAAGTCCATTTACCGGAAAGATATTGAAGATAAGTGAGGATGGCGAATTTAGAAGTGTTGATGAATAAAATGATGTGATCAAACAAAATTTTGGGGTGGTCAATGGAAATGTATAAAGGGAGTAAAATGAAAAAGACAATAATTCAAAGCTTTAGTGCGATTCTGCTAGTTGTCCTAGTAGGGTGTGGAGAGGAAAGTAGAACCATTTTTACGGAAAATGATATAAATATCGTTCCCAAGCCTTTGGAAATGAAATTTAGCCAAGGTGCTTTTCGCTTTAACAAGGATACCAAATTGGTGTCACCAAAGAATCAGGTGGAGGTTCTAAAGGTATTGCAGGATAAATTTACCGTAGCTGCCGGATGGAACATGGAGGTGGTGTCCGCAGTTCCCAACAAAAATTATGTTCAATTGTTATTGGATTCTAGCCTCAAAGACGAGGAATATACCTTAACGGTGACGGAAAATTATGTCAATGTAACTGCTAATGGCTATAGTGGTTTTTTATATGGATTGGAAACTATAAGGCAGTTGCTTCCGGTAGCAATAGAAAGCAAGGAGGTGGTCAATAAGGTAGATTGGGATGTTCCCAATGTGGAGATTAAAGATAGCCCTCGATTTAAATGGCGTGGTTATATGCTGGATGTTGCCAGACATTTTTTCGATAAGGATTATGTTCTGGCCACTATAGATCAATTGGCACTTTTGAAAATGAACACCCTACACTTGCATTTGGTAGATGATCAAGGTTGGAGAATAGAAATAAAAAAATACCCAAAATTAACGGAAGTAGGTGGTTTTAGGGTTGATCAAGAAGACATGCCTTGGAATGCAAGACCTACTCCGGATTTGGGAACAGAGACTACTTATGGTGGGTTTTATACCCAAGAGGATATTAAGGAAATTGTAGCTTATGCTGGCAGTAGGGGAGTTACTGTGGTTCCGGAAATAGAAATGCCGGCGCATGTAATGAGTGCTATAGCGGCATACCCTGAATTATCATGTTTTCAAAAACCGATCATGGTACCTTCTGGAGGGGTATGGCCCATAACTGAAATATATTGTGCTGGCAAGGATTCGACTTTCGAGTTTTTGGAGAACGTTTTATTGGAGGTTATGGAATTGTTTCCATCCCAATATATTCATGTAGGTGGCGATGAGGCTACAAAGACCAACTGGAAGATATGCACTGATTGCCAAAAAAGAGTTACAAATGAAGGTTTGGCCAATGTTGAGGAACTTCAAAGCTACTTTATTCAGCGTATGGAACGATTTTTAAGTTCCAAGGGAAGAATTTTATTGGGTTGGGATGAAATATTGGAGGGTGGTTTGGCTTCTGGGGCAACCGTCATGAGTTGGCGAGGTGTAAAAGGTGGAATGGAAGCTTCTGAGGCCGGTCACGATGTAGTTATGAGTCCAAATTCACATTGTTATTTTGATTATTACCAAGGAGACCAAGATGTTGAACCCTTGGCTTGGGGCGGTAATTTACCGCTAAGCAAGGTGTATCAATTTGATCCTGTAGTGGACGAAATGACGGTTGAGCAAGCTAGTCATGTTTTAGGTGGACAGGCTAATTTATGGACGGAGTATATCCCTACCAATGCCCAAGCGGAGTATATGACCTATCCACGTTTGGCCGCCTTGGCCGAATCGGTTTGGAGCAGTAAGGCAAATAGAAATTGGGACGATTTTTCAAATAGGGTAGGCAGCTTATTCGAAAGATATGGAATAATGGGGATTAATTACGCCAAAAGTGCCTATCAAGTATCAACTGAAACTTCGGTGGATCCAGAAAGTGCAGCTATTTCGATGGAGCTTAAATCGGAATTTCCAGACTCGGATATTCGCTTTACCCTGGATGGTAGCGATATTACTTCGGCCTCTGAAAAGTACACTGATCCAATAGACATCAAAAAGACGACCACCATTAAGGCACAAGTTTTTAAAGAAAACAAACCAGTAGGTGCCTTATTTGAGAAAACAATTACCTATCATAAAGCTGTTGGAAAACCTGTAACATATATTAAAAAATACCACGACAGTTATCAGGGAACCAAAGAATTGGGGATGGTAAACGTAGTTCGTGGTTCCAAAAATTTTCATGATGGCCAATGGCAGGGCTGGCTAGGTGGTGATATGGAATTGGTAATTGATATGGAGTCTCCTACGGAATTGGAAAAGGTCTCTGTTGGAGCCCTGGAAAATCAAGGTTCTGGAATCTACTTTCCTGTCCAAGTGGAGGTTTTGCTGTCAACAGACGGGAGGACCTTTAAAAGTGTGGCTATTGTTAAAAGAGAATATGCGGCTAATAATGGTTCGGAATTAAAGGATTTTGAGGTAAAAATTGAGGGACAAACCGCAAGATATATTAAGGTTATAGCAACAAATTTAGGCAATTCACCTTCGGGTGGTGGTTCATGGATGTTTGTTGATGAGGTAGTAGTGGAGTAATTTAGGTGTTCGGAAAACACACCCCTAACCCCTCTCAAGAGGGGAATTAATATCGTTAAGTTTAAAATGAATTGCTTAATAAAAAGGAGTGAAGTTTAAGAAGGTGTTGATTTATGCTGGATGCGAGTTTTTTTTTTGGATTATTTGAAAGATTGGCATTTTTGAAATTATAAGTTAAATCCTGTAGTTGGAGAGAACTCCCCTCTTGAGAGGGGCTGGGGGTGTGTAAAAGGAAAAACAATGAAAAAAGGAAAAATCATTCCTTATAATCCTAAGTTGAAAGAATTAGCTAGTGATTTGCGTAATAATAGTACGAAAGCAGAAATAATACTATGGTTAAAGTTGAAATCAGAACAGATGTATGGTTATGATTTTCAACGTCAGAAACCTATAGACACTATATTTTGGATTTCTTTTGCCAGGAACTTATGTTGGGAATAGAAGTTGACGGTTATTCACACGGTATAGTTGAGGTTTATGACAAGGATATTGTAAAAGAGGAGAGGATGAATAACTTGGGTATTGAAATTATACGTTTTACCGATGACCAAATATTGTAGGATATGGACAATGTGTTGAGGGCAATTGAAGCATATATCCAGGAATATGAAGAAAAAATTTAAAAACTCCTAACCTCCCGCCAATACGTGAGACAGGACCTTTCAAGTGGGGAATGTTTATCGGTGATTAAAATGTGAATCGTATTCCATAGGGCGTGGAATTTGGGAAGCAGAGATTTATTTCCTTATTCAATATTTCTTTGAAAACAATTGTAATAAATATGTTTTTTCTAGATGATAAACATAATGCTGAGGGTACAGAGAACTACCCTCATGAGAGGGGCTTGGGCTGTGTAAATATAAGATTGAAGCGCACTCAATGCAAACATAAATAGTAAAGAGCAACAATGAATTTACAAAACAAAATTTTAATAGTATTCAGTATTTATTCGTTTGTGGTTGCCGCCCAAAAAAAACCTGTAGATTATGTGAACCCCTTTATTGGGACTTCAAATTTTGGAACTACCAATCCAGGCCCGATTGCTATCAGAGGCATGGTCAGTGTTTCCCCTTTTAATGTGGCTGGGGCTGAAAATTTACCCCTGGAAAAAGACAGCCGATGGTTATCTACCCCATATATACAGGAAAACACTTTTTTGACAGGATATAGTCACGTTAATTTAAGCGGTGTAGGCTGCCCGGAGTTGGGGGTTATTTTGGCCATGCCAACCACAGGTGATTTGGAAGTTGAGCACCTCAAATATGGAACTACTTATTCCAATGAGGTGTCAAAAGTTGGGTACTACTCCAATACTTTGGATGACTACAATATAAAGGTGGAGGCTACGGCAACTACAAGGGTAGGGGTCAGCAAATATTTCTTTCCTAAAGGGGATGCAAATATACTGATCAATCTTGGTTTAGGATTGACAAATGAACAAGGCGCTACTATTAGGGTTGTTTCTCCAACGGAAATTGAAGGTGTGCGCAGTGTAGGTTCATTTTGTTATTACAAACCCGAGGAAGCCTATCCGGTATATTTTGTAGCACAATTTTCCACGCCTGCCGACGAGTTTGGAGTCTGGAAAAAACCTACGACTTATAAAGGAGCAGAGGGGGAATGGATGGGCTACAATGGAAAAACTCGGATAATGCCTGGTTATACAAAAGAAGTTGTAGGCGATAGTATTGGGGGCTATATGCGCTACAAATTTAAAGAGCCAACGGTTGTAGAAATGAAAGTAGGAGTCTCTTATGTGAGCATTGAAAACGCACGTGAAAATTTAAACAAGGAAACAACTACACGCAGTTTCGACCAAATCTTGACAGAGGCCAGAGCAATCTGGAATACATATCTATCCAGGATTGAGGTAGAAGGTGGTGAGGAAGAGGACAAGGTCAAGTTTTATACTGCCCTGTACCATACCCTTATACATCCCAGTACCTTAAACGATATTAATGGGGACTATCCAAAAATGAAAACTAGGGAAACCTTAAAAACCAAAGATACCCGGTATACCGTTTTTTCTCTTTGGGATACGTATCGGAATTTGCACCAACTTATGAGCTTGGTATATCCCCGGCAACAATCCGATATGGTGAAAAGTATGCTCCAGATCTATGATGAGAGTGGCTGGTTGCCAAAATGGGAACTAAATGCTACAGAAACCACGACTATGGTAGGCGATCCAGCGGGAATCGTAATTGCCGATACCTATTTGAAGGGTATTCAGGATTTTGATGTAGAAAAAGCGTATTCCGCTATGCTTAAAAGTGCCGATCAGATTGAAGCCAATCCCTTGCGGCCAGGACTTAAGGATTATTTGGAAAAAGGATATCTCACCACAAAAACAACGAATAGCGGTTCGGTATCCACCACTCAGGAATACAATATTTCGGATTATGCCATTGCCCAGTTGGCCAAAGCCTTGGGCAAAAAAGAGGATTTTAATCGCTTTTCCAAAAGATCGGTATCTTACCGAAACCTTTTCGATAAGGAATTTAATTTGTTAAGACCAAAAAATGATGATGGTAGTTGGTTAACGCCTTACAATCCAGAATCAGGAGCTAATTTTGAGAAGAATTTGGGTTTTATTGAAGGGAATGCCTGGCAGTATTCCTTTATGGTTACTCACGATACCAAAGGACTAATAAGACTTATGGGGGGAACAAAGGCCTTTACCAGTCGTCTTCAGGATGTTTTTGACAAGGGACAATATGATATGGCCAATGAACCGGATATTGCTTATCCATATTTGTTCAATTATGTGAGAGGCGAAGAAAAACGAAGCCAAAAAATGGTTTCGGATTTGCTCAATAAATATTACAAGAATGCTCCAGATGGACTCCCAGGAAACGATGATACGGGTACCATGTCCGCTTGGGCCGTATTTTCAATGATGGGAATATACCCCGTTAGTCCAGCAAATCCTATATATGCGATCACAACACCCAGATTCAATAAAATAACCATTCATTTGGATACCGATTATTACAAGCAGGAAAAACTGACAATTACTTCCAATTTTTCCGAAGAAAACCAGTTTATCGAAAACATAAGTATTCAAGGCAAAACTCATAAAGGTTACTTTATTACTCATGAAGAATTAGTGAACAGTAAATTATTGGAGTTTAAATTGAACAACTAGGTCTAAATTAAATTGATGATGAAAATATTAAATACAAAATTCAGAATTCTAGGACTCTTGCCCGTATTATTGATCCTGTCATCCTGTAATCTGGATGGGATAAAACTGGTTCATGAAGGCAAGTCGGATTATGAAATAGTACTTACTGGACAGGCTACTGAAAGTCTAAATAAATCCGCGGAGATACTGCAAAGTTATCTATTTGAGATAAGTGGAGTTAAATTGGATGTAGTTGATGAAGCTTCCCAACATGCTGAAAAGAAAAAGATATACTTGGGGAGCGATTACGAAAGGGATCATGACTTACATGGTATATCCATTAGGACCAAAAGTAATAACCTTCTAATTTCGGGAGGTTCTGCTAAGGCAACAAAATATGCAGTTTATGAATTCTTGGAGCGCTACTTGGGCTGTAGATGGTACGCTCCTGGCGTTGAGAAAATTCCAACTTCCCCAACAATTGACCTTCCAGGGATAGATTTTGAGTATACCCCGCCAATAACCACAAGAACGGTGCATTCTAAATTGTTTTATGATAATGCCGATTTTGCCGATAAGCATAAAGTGACTCATGAATCCTTTCCCAATTATGTGCCCAATGCAAGGGTACATACCTTCCATAAATTTTTGCCTGAAGAAAAATTTTATGAATCCAATCCGGAATATTATGCTTTGAGGGGCGATCAACGGTTGCCTACCCAATTGTGTTTAACCAATTCTGCTGTCTTGGCAATAGTAAAGGATTCCGTTGCATCCTTGTTTCAACAATATCCCAAGGCCAAGGTTTTATCGGTGAGTCAGGATGATAACCAGCAACATTGCCAGTGCGACAATTGTAGCAAAATAGATCAAGAAGAGGGAAGTGCATCAGGTACCATGATAAGGTTTGTGAACGAGGTGGCAGCATCTTTTCCGGACAAGACTATTTCGACTTTGGCCTATCAATATACCCGGAAACCATCTAAGACGAAACCGTTGGATAATGTATTGATTACACTTTGTTCAATAGAATGCGATAGAAGTGCGCCTATTGCAGAGAAATGCACCGATTTTGCAAACGATTTAGAGGGATGGGGCAAGTTGACCAACAACATAAGGATTTGGGATTATACTACACAGTTCACCAATTTTTTGGCTCCATTTCCCAATATCTATACCCTGCAGCCGAATATTGAATTGTTTAGGGATAACAATGCCAAGTGGGTTTTTGAACAGCACAGTAACAATCCCAGTGAACTTTTTGAACTTAGATCTTATATTACTGCCCAACTCCTTTGGAATCCTGATCAAGATATAGATGACCTCTTGACCGATTTTACCAACGGGTATTATGAAGAGGCGGGACCATTTGTAAAGAAATATATAACTAAAATTCATGCCAAGATAAAGGAGGATAATGATTTTTTCTTGTTCCTATACGGGGATCCATCCGAGGCATTCACCTCCTATTTGAATCCTGAGTTGTTGAACGATTATTTTCAACTTTTTAATGAGGCCGAAAAGGCGGTAGCAAAAAAACCGGAAATAGCGGCACGTGTTAAAATGGCGCGCTTAGGGGTAGATTACGCAGTATTGGAAGCTTGTAGAAAGCGGTTAACGGATGTATATAGACTTTTGATTCCCACTAGCGATGGTAAAAAGAGTATAAATCCTTTAGTAACCACCTTATTGGACAACTTTACGGCTACCTGTGCTAAGAACAATGTGGTATTGATGAACGAAATGGGTTTTACCGTAACTGAATATCTGGCTAATTATATGTCAGCCCTGGAAGTAGCTAGGATGCCGAACAAGGCCATGGGCAAGGCTGTGGTCACTAATACCCAACCAAAGAAATATGCCAAGGAAGATCCAATGGTCCTAACGGATGGGGCACTTGGCGGAAGCAGTTTTTATGCCAATTGGTTGGGATATGAGGGCAATGATATGGAAGTTGTTGTGGATTTGGGAGAACCAATGAAAATAAGTACTATTTCCTTGGCCTTTTTGCAGGTTACCAATCACATTGTATTTTTTCCAACTAAAGTGGCCTATTCGGGATCTCTGGATAATGAGCATTTCTTCAATTTAGGAACCGTTAATAATCCAACACCCTTGACCAAAGACAGCAAAGTGAACGATATCCAATTTTTTAAGTTGGATTTTGATGAAAAAAGGTCCCGTTATATAAAAGTAAGGGCTATAAACACAGAAACACCCTATTGGCATCACGCGGCAGGTCTTCCTTCCTGGCTATTTGCTGATGAAATCATAATTAATTAATCCAGAACAGCATGAAAATAATAAGAAACAAATTTATAGTGATGGCATTCGCCACCATCCTGGTTTTTCAAGGAATGAAGGCCCAGGCAATCTATGAAGATGAACGGTATGTTCCTGAAACCGATCCCATGGTACTTGAAAAGTTGGATCAATGGCAAGACATGAAATTTGGGCTTTTGATGCATTGGGGTACCTACAGTCAATGGGGAATTGTTGAATCCTGGTCCCTCTGTCCCGAGGAGTATGGTTGGTGTGAGCGGACCAAGGGCTCCAATCCCAGTGATTATAATACTTATAAAAAGGAATATGAAGGTTTGCAGAAGACCTTCAATCCTGTGAAATTTGACCCTGACAAATGGGCCAAGGCAGCAAAAAATGCGGGCATGAAATATGTTGTATTCACAACCAAGCATCATGATGGATTTTCCATGTTCGATTCCAAATACACGGATTATAAAATAACAGACCCTAAAACACCATTTTCAACCAATCCCAAAGCGAATATCACCAAGGAAATATTCAATTCCTTCAGGGGCCAGGGATTGTGGGCTGGGGCGTATTTTTCCAAGCCCGATTGGAATACCCCAACCTATTGGGATCCCTATTATCCACCACGGGATAGAAATGTTAATTATGAGCCTGAGGCCAATCCGGAAAAATGGCAGGAATATATAGATTTTACCCACAATCAAATATTGGAGTTACTTACGGATTATGGCAAGGTGGATATATTGTGGCTTGATGGTGGTTGGGTGGCCAAAACCCCAAAATCTGAAATAACCAATTGGTATGAGCAGCAGTTGGTAGACAATGACAATGGCTATTTAAAGCATCGTATCGTTAATCAGGATATTAAGATGGATGAATTGGTGGTCAAGGCCAGGGAAAAACAACCAGGTTTAATTGTGGTGGACCGTGCCGTTCACGGGAAAAACCAAAATTACCTGACTCCAGAAAATAGGGTGCCCGAAAAGCCACTTCCCTATCCTTGGGAATCCTGTATCATTGCCGGTGGTGGATGGTCCTATTCTTTTGATGCCAAATATATGTCCGGTCGTGAGGCCATACATACCTTAGTTGATATAGTGGCCAAGGGAGGAAATTTGTTATTGAATATTGCACCGAGCCCAGAAGGCGAGTGGGATGCCGGAGCTTATAAATTGTTAAATGAAATTGGGGATTGGATGGCTGTTAACAAGGAGGCTATTTATGGAACCCGGTCCATGGCACCTTTTAAGTTCGATAATGTATGTGTTACGGCCAAGCCAGATGGTACAGTGTATCTTACCTATTTAGTGGAAAAAGGGCAAACAGTGCTGCCATCGGAAATTGTGTTTCCGGACTATGCTCCATCCAGAGGTGCCAAGGCGCAGCTTTTGGGGACAGGACAAAGATTAAAATGGATCAAAAAAAGTAATGGAATGGCAATTCAACTTCCCAAAGTTGCAGAGGCTAATCTATTAAGTAAAGAGGCATTTGTGATAAAAATAAAATAAGAAAAAACGGTACCGTAAGGAGGTTTTATACTTATATATTGAGACCAGTTTTCTCGTTGCCTAAGGGTAATATTGATAGGAATTTATCTTAAGAAATAATCCAAAACCTTAGAATGCCATAGGAATCGTTCCAAGTTGGTTTTATTGACAAATAGGAAAGTTTTTACTTAAAATTATCAAAATTAAATTATATCCTGATGGAATTTATACCCGTCAGGATATTTTTTTGAGTAAAAATTAAAATTTTAACTATTCACGAAAATGATTTAGTAACCATGTCATCCAACCCGTGGCAGTAGTTATCAGTCGAATTAATTTCGGTTCGCGATTAAGAAACGGAAGATTTGTTAATTATTTAACATTAGGGGAGTCCCTTGTGATATTTTATTACACTTAACTAACTAAAATTTATTAGAATGATTAAAAAAATTCATTACTATTTTATGCTTACCGCATTTCTCGTAGTACAGGGATTGGTAGCACAGAACAAAACCGTTTCCGGTACGGTTAAAGATGATGTCGGTACTCCGTTGCCTGGAGTGAATGTGGTTGAAAAAGGTACAACAAATGGTGCCTCCACGGATTTCGATGGTAACTATTCTATTAATGTATCCAATTCTGCGACCTTGGTTTTCTCTTCTTTAGGGTTTACAACTAAGGAAATGGCGGTATCGGGTCAATCTACAATTAACATTTCTTTGGAAGAAGATTCCGAACAATTAGGTGAAGTTGTGGTTACTGCTTTAGGTATTAAGAGAGAGTCTAAGGCTATTGGTTATGCAATGACCGAGGTGCAAGGTGAGGAATTGGCTAGGATCAATGTTGTGAATCCTGTTCAATCCTTGCAAGGTAAGGCTCCTGGAGTTAGTATTGGAGCATCTGATGGAGGGCTTTTTGGGAACTCTAAAATTCAGATTCGTGGTGTATCCACTCTAAACTCAAGCAATAACCAACCGATCTTTGTAATAGACGGTGTTATTTTGGAAAATGGGACATCTGGAGCCAGTGCGGATTGGAATTCGTCATCCAATGATTACGGTAACATTTTGAAGAACTTAAACCCAGATGACTATAAGACAGTATCCATTCTTAAAGGTGCTGCTGCAACGGCATTGTATGGTTCTAGAGGTATCAATGGTGTTGTTTTAATCACCACTAAAGATGGTTCAGGGACTAGAGGTATTGGTGTTTCTGTAAGACAATCAGTAGGATTTGATATAGTTTACAAGGGGCCGGCTCTACAGAATGAATATGGACCTGGAACTTTGGCGGGTTATGTAAATTATGGTAATCAGGATAGTAGTAATAATTACTACAATTGGGATACCCAACAGTTTTCCTATAATTCCGATGGTCAACCATCCATGATCAATCATGCTGGTGGTGGTCTTAGTTATGGACCAAAATTTGACGGTAGGCCAATAGAGGATTATGATGGAAACATGGTTCCTTATGAGGCACAAAAGAATAATATGTTGGATGCCTACAGTACTGGTGTAAATACCAATACATCTGTCGCGGTGAGCGGGGGAAATGATAAAGGTAATTTTTATCTTTCCGATTCATACAATGAAAGGACAGGTACTTTACCCAATAATTCCTTTAAAAGAAATGCCTTAAGTTTTAGAGGTTCTTATAACCTGGCCCCATGGTTAAGGGCGAGTGCTTCAGTTTCTTTTACAGATTCCAATTCCCATAACCCGAGAAATGATATTTCTCAGGGATTTTTTGATGGTACTTTTGAGAGAAACTACAATACTTCAAAATACAAACAACAGCAGTATTGGCAAGCGCCACATGGTGGTGTGCCAAATGCAAATTTTGGAGACGAATTTACCAATGTTCCTAATAGAGGGCTATGGTTCGCCTATGAAAACAATAATAATTACCGCAAAGAAACTGTTGTTAGACCAATTGTATCTTTGGCTGCGGATGTAACCGATTGGTTGACAATTACTGCAGAAGGGAATATGAACCATTACACCACCGAATTTGAAGCAAAAAATTTGGGAAGTGGATTTGCCAATGAAGGAGGTTCTTATGAATTAAGACATGATAAGGATGTTGCGAAAACTGGAAAACTGATCTTTAATTTTAATAAGGATATAACTCCAGATTTATCGGCTAATCTTTTATTAGGTGGCGAGATTTGGGATCATAAGCAATCCTATACTAGAGCGTGGACCGATGGAGGTTTAATAGTTCCTGGTAGATTTTATATTGGTAACTCTTTAAGAACGCAAAGGGGTGATGGTGGTGTTTCTGATACCAAGCAGCTAAATTCCGCTTACTTTTTGGCGCATCTAGAGTATAGAGATCAATTGTTTTTAGATGTCACCGGGCGTAATGACTGGTCTTCTGCCCTGGTATACACAGATGGTACAGGTAATAACTCTTACTTCTACCCATCGGTATCCAGTTCATGGGTATTTAGTGAAGCCACTGGAACATCCAAATGGTTTACATTTGGTAAGTTGCGTGCTTCATGGGCACAGGTAGGAAGTGATACAAGTCCATATACAATCAACAGAGGTTATGGACAGGGAAGTATTGATAATGGAGGTAATTTTGTATACACCAACACTGTGAATACTACCTTGGTAGATAGAAGTATCAGACCTGAATTAAAAGATTCCTATGAGATTGGTGCAGATGTACGCTTCTTTAATAACCGCTTAGGGATCGATGTTGCCTATTACGATGAAACTATTTCAGAGCAAATTGGTAATGTTCCTTTGCCAAGTGAATCTGGATACAATAATCTACTTACGAACATTGGTACTTTGACAAATACAGGATTGGAAGTATCTGTAACGGGAACGCCTATTAAAAGCAATAATTTTAGTTGGAATACTACCTTAAATTATTGGGACAATACCACAAAAATTAGTGAGGTTCACCCTGATTTTGGTGAATACAAAAGTTTAGGTGGGGACATTACCTATGGTAATTTCCGTGTGGGATCTGTAGCTTTTGAAGGTGGCGAATATGGTGTGTTATATTCCGATAGTGCTCCAAAGAAATTTGAATCCACTGATCCAAGCCACCCGAACAATGGTAAAAATCAGCTGATTTGGGTAGATTCAAGAAGAGGTGCTTATTATGAAAGAAGCGGTGTTCCTGAAAAAGTAGGTAAGGCACAAGCAGATTTCGAGGGATCTTGGAATAATGAATTTAACATAGGAAACTTTAATATGTCCATATTGTTGGATGCACGTTATGGAGGTCATATGGCTTCTTATTCCAGTAGATATGGTACATCTTACGGTTATACCGAAAAGTCACTTCGTGGAAGGGATCCAGAACATGGTGGTTTAACATGGGCATCTGGTTATGCCGATGTACAGGGCACACAATTTAGTGATGGAGTAATACCAGATGGCGTATTTGCCGAAGGCCAAATGGTTACTGCTCCAAGCGGAACATCTGTGGATGTGGGAGGAATGACATACCAGGAAGCATTCGATGCTGGACATGTAGAACCAACACATGCTAGTTATTATAACTATCGTCGTAACTCCTGGGGTAACGGAGTAGTAAACGATGACTGGTTTTCCGAGGTTAAATATATTGCATTAAGGAATATATCTTTGGGGTATAATTTGCCAAAGATGGCTGCAAGCAAAATGGGAGCTAGAAATGTGTATTTAGGAATAAATGCTAGAAATGTTGCCTATTTGTACAACTCCTTGCCAAACGATATCAATCCAGAAAGTTTCAGGGGAACAACTAGTTCGGATTCTTTCCGTGAGCGTTCTTTTAGTCCTTATTTGGCTAGCTATACTTTTTCAATTGCTATTGACTTTTAATCATAAATAATTATAAAGATGAAAGAAACATATAAAATAATTTTAATTCTCTTAGCTGTCGTTATCGTAGGATGCGATAAGGATGAGTTTGCTAAGTTGAACAGTGATCCATCCACACTCTCGGAACCAGATCTTAGGTACTCGACTGCCAAGGTTATAAACGACATGTACACCAATGATTACGTAATTTGGTTTTACACCAATTTTGATTATGTATATCCATGGAGTCAAATTACCGGTACAGGGGTAGGTAACCCTGAAACCTTTGTAGAAATGGCAGCCCAAGGTGGGTCTCAGAATGTATATGGAATAATTCCAAATGCGAAGGACATTAGGGCCAAAATAGATGCTTTGCCAGAAGAGGAAAAGGTTACTATGAGGGCAATAAAGGGTATTACCTTTGCTGCACAAGTGGCAACCGCTTTGACACAGACAGATTATAGTGGGTCTATGGTGTACACTGAAGCGGGTTTAGCACCTTATACTACGCCACCATTAATTACACCCGTTTATGACCAACAAGCACTTTTGTTTACTACTTGGTTGGCTGAATTGGATGGGGCTATTGCAGATTTGACCGCTTCAGAACAATTTAGCATTGCTAGTCAGGACATTATTTATAATGGCGATTATGGTAAATGGGCTAAATTTTGTAATCTTTTAAAATTGAGAATTGCTGCAAGGCTTGTAAATGCGGACCGAAGCAAAGCATTAAGTGTTGCTCAGGAAGTAGCAAATTCATCTGTTGGTATAATGAATTCATTGGATGAAGATTTTATCTATAAGAGAGGTATAAACTATAGAGGAACAGGTAATGGTACACAGCCAGGAACAGGTGGATTAAACCTTGTGGACTTCTTACGTGATAATAAAGATCCTAGAGTTAGATTCTTGTTCGAAAAGAATGATTTTAATGCAGAAGTAGTGCAGGCATTTATTGACGCAGGAAGAGAACTTCCAAGTTATGTGGAACAGTATGTGGTACTGGACGGTAGTGGCAATTTCGAGAGCTGGTCAGGTCCAGGGGAACCTTGGGTAAGGTATCACGGAGCTCCAGTTTCACCGGATAAGCAACAGGATGGTGCCTACGATGATTATTTTCAACAGGCATCAAGGAATAGAATAACCTTGGATGATGTTGAAAAATCGTATACTTCAACTTCTTCTTTTGCTGAAAAGAACACTCGTTCCGGAATCGACTTTACCTACCCAACAAGACCGGGAGGACGTTTGATCCAGAAAAATGGTGACCATCCTCCTTTAGAGGTAATTTTGGGTTCATCAGCTGAAGCGAATCTTTATATGGCCGAATTTATATTGTTAGGTGCAAATGTTCCTGGAAGTGCTCAGGCATATTTTGACCGTGGTGTGGAATTGTCTATCCAAAGAATGGATTTGCTTGCTAAAAACACGGGCACTTATTACTATGAAAGTGATCCTGTTTATCAAGATGAAGCCATGGCAGCAACGGCTTCCACCAAATTGAAGGCAAATGAAATTGCTGATTTGTTGGCACAGCCAGATTACGATCTTTCCACTAATGGGCTGGAAAAGGTATATATTCAGCAGTATGTTAATTTTGCTATTACTCCACATGATACTTATACGACTGTAAGACGGTCAGGTATTCCTATGGTTGGTAGTTCTGTTTTGGCTTGGGAGCCATTCTTGGCAGCTGGATCTCCATTAAACGTTCCAAGACGTTTTGAGATCGGAACTCCAACAGAGGATAACGTAAATTTTGCAAATGCAAAAAAATCTATTGAGGAGCAAGGATTTACTACAGGTACCAATGATCCAAGTATTCTAAATACACAAAGAATTTGGTTTGATGCAAGTAATCCAAATTACGGAGAAGGACCGAAGAATTAAATTTTATTGAGTTAGTTGAAATTAGGGTTGATCTTTTAGATCAGCCCTTTTTTTGTTTTAACAATTAGGCTTAAACCAACAAATCAAGAATATTATTTTAAATCGGCGAATAATTTTTGAGGTGATTATAATGCTCCTAGGTCAAGTCCTATTTACCCCAGTGCGACCAGAAAACTATTCTAGGTATAATTCTATGGTGGGAAATAGTGCAAGCTAGGGATCATGGAAAAATGTTGCCAATAAACTTTTACCTCCTTTTAATTTAAGGAGTGAAGCAATAAGAACAGCATATTCTCTAGAAATAAAAACCATATAAAATTATTCAATTTTATATGGTTTTTATTTTTCAACCGTAGTTGATAGTAAGTCATTTGGCTTTTCCGTAAAGTTATTTGTCGAATTAATTTCTTAAGCTAACTAAGAAAGCGAAAATTTAGTAATTATTTAACATTAGGGTAACTCCCTGAAAACTTCTAATTAACTAACTAAAAATTATTAGTATGATTAAAAAATTTCATTACTATTTATTGCTGGCCTCATTTCTCTTTGTTCAGGGAATGATGGCCCAAAGCAAGACGGTTACCGGAACGGTATCCGATGATTTGGGTACTCCACTGCCAGGTGTAAACGTGGTAGAGAAGGGTACCAATAACGGTACCTCAACAGATTTTGATGGAAACTTTTCCATTAGTGTTTCCAACAATGCCACTTTAGTATTCTCTTCTTTAGGGTTTACTAAAAAGGAAATTGCCGTTGGCGCACAAACTTCTGTTAAAGTTGTTCTTGAAGAAGACGCTGAACAATTAGGCGAGGTTGTTGTAACCGGATTGGGTATTACTAGGGAAAAGAAAGCTCTAGGTTATGCTACTGCTACTATTAGTGCAGATGCTTTGACCGAAACGGCTACACCTAACTTTGCAACGGCATTGTATGGAAAAGCTCCTGGCGTAAGTATAAACACCACTCCTGGTGGATCTACCAGTGCCTCCAACATTACAATTAGAGGTGTAGCCTCTATTACAGGTAGAAGTCAGCCGCTAATTATTTTGGATGGTGTACCTATTAGGGACGGTGAAGTTTCCAATAACAACTATTGGGGAGACCAACGCTTAAGGGGTAATGGACTTTTGGATATTAACCCAGAAGATATAGATAACATTTCCATTCTTAAAGGAGCATCTGCGGCAGCACTTTATGGTTCTGAGGCGGTGAACGGTGTTGTATTGATTACTACAAAGAGTGGTAAGAATAGAAAGAATGGTATGACTGTGGATTTAAGTTCATCCTATAGTTTTGATAATGTAGCTTACCTTCCAAGATATCAAACCGTGAGGGGTCCAGGTGCACCCTTAAACGTTTCTAATGGAGGACAGGATGCTGAAGGATTTATTTACCATGATGTGGATGGTAATGGTACTGCTGAAACCAGAGGTGTCTTGGGTTATAGTATTAACTTTGGACCTAAATTTGACGGTAAGCCAACTATTGGTTGGGACGGAATCGTAAGACCATATGAGGCTCAGGATGATCGTTATGGCGGATTGTTCAACACTGCACACAATACAAGTGTTAACATGTCTATTACCAATGTTACCGATAACTCTAATTTAAGATTTTCCTATACCCGCCAGGATAACCAGGGTATCAGTATTGGAGCTGAGGAGGAAAAGAATGTATTTAACTTAAATGCAACCTTTAAATGGGCAGAGGATTTTTCTACGGATGTAATCGTGAATTATGTGAATCAGTCCGTATTCAATAGACCTTATTCTGTAGACCGATTGACAAATAACTTCACAGGGATGATGTCTCCATTTGATAGTGCCGATTGGTATTTGGATAGATATAAAACCAGTAGAGGCTATCGCTATGTGACTGGTACTGGTCAAAGTTTAACTCCTGAAGAGAACATTATTTACCCAGGATTTAAAGGAGATATTGGAGACTTTGTTTGGAGGGTAAAAGAGAATGCGTTGGAGGAACAAAGCAATAGGATCATTGGTACCATTACCAACAATTGGGACATTGCCAAAGGTCTTAACCTAAGAGGTAGGATTTCTACAGATTTTACCAATAGAAGATCAGAGGCTAGCAATACCACAGAAAGGCCTTTGGCTTTTGGTAATTCTGGTGGGTTTAGCATGAGCAATAGCAATTACAACTCCTTATATGGTGAATTGTTGTTGAGATATGAAACTCCAATTACTACCGACCTAACCTTGGCTATGATGGCCGGTTACAATGCTACCAAACAATCTGAGTCCAATTTGAACAGAGGAACAAATGGTGGATTAAGTGTAGAAAATTGGTTCGACATTTCTGCATCGGTAAACACGCCTAATTCAGGCAGTAGCCGCAACTCCATTGTAAAGGATGCATTTTTGGGAACCATGAATTTGGATTACAAGGGGTATTTCTATGTAGAGGGTACAATTCGTAAGGATAAGACCTCCACTATGAACCCGAACAACAATAGCTTTGTTTATCCTTCGGTAAACTCCAGTTTTATTCTTTCCGAGGCGTTTGATCTTCCTCTTTTTATGAACTATTTCAAAATTCGTGGATCTTGGGGTATCGTGGGTAACTATCCTGACCCATATCAAGCCAACATTGCCTATAACCAGAATACTTTAGGTTCTCAAGGCGGTAACCCAGTACTTTATACTAACATCCCTTCGAGTTTTGGTAATGACGGGATTAGACCAGAAGAAAAACATGAGTATGAATTTGGTATGGAGCTCAAATTTTTTCAAGGTAGGTTAGGTCTGGATGCTTCTTATTACAATGCCCAAGTTGTGGATCAGATCCTTCCTTTAACGCTTCCAAATAGCTCAGGTGCAGGATCAGTGCTTACCAATATTGGTACTCTTAGGAACAAAGGTTATGAATTTGGTTTAACAGGAACGCCTATAGACACAGGTTCTTTTAGATGGGATGTTATTGTAAACGTTGCCAAGAACGAAAACATAGTTGAGAAGCTGGCACCTGGTTTGGATGAATTGTTGCATGCAGATTATGATGGAAATGCTGCTCAGTTAAAGTCACTTGTAGGTCAACCAATGGGTGATCTTTATGCGCATCCGGTTGCAACCGATGCCCAGGGTAGAAGAATTGTGGATCCCAATGGTATGTACAAGATTGATGCCGATAAAATGGAAAAATTTGGTAATGCTATGCCTAAATGGACTGGAGGGGTAATGAACTCTTTTAGCTATAAGAACATTACATTGGATGCTCTTGTGGATGGCCGAATTGGAGGGCACGTTATGCCAACTGCACTTAACTGGATGACCAGTCGTGGTTTAACCGAGGAGAGCACAAAGTTCATGGACACAGAAAGTGGCGGACTTAGTTATTATGAGGAGAATGGTACTGGTACCAGAATTCAGACTACCCCAAGTGCAACTGCTGGTCCAGGAGGAGAAGTAGTGTACCATGATGGTATTCTATTGGATGGAGTTACCAATGATGGTCAACCTAACGATCAAATAGCTTCTTCTGCTGATTATTACTGGACAGTATATAACTGGGGTGGACCACAATATAGCCCTAACACACGTTATGAGCTATACATTAAGGAGAACACCTATTTCAAAATGAGGGAATTGTCCATAGGCTATAAAATGCCTAGAAAAGTAATTGATAAGATAGGACTTAGTAAATTGCAATTCTCGGTTTTCGGTAGAAACTTGTTTTATATATATAGAACAATCAAGGATATGGATGGTGAACAGACAACAGCAGGTTCTAGATGGTTCCAAAACGTTAATAACGTTGGTACCAACCCTTCAACTCGTTCTTTCGGTTTAATGGTAAGAGCTAGTTTATAATAATATAAATAAGAATTATATAAAAAGATATTTCATGAAAAAATTATCGATAATGCTCAGTATAGTTATGGCTTCGGCCATCAGCGGTTGTACTGAGGCAGATTTTAGCGAGAATTACGCAAACCCTTCAAAAGTATCGACAGCCACTGTAGAAAAGCAATTTGCTGGAATGTTGGTTACGAATAGGGAATACGTACTTCCGGCCTATTGGAACTATTTTGTTGTTCTAAGAACTACATTAACACGTTACACTCAAGCAGTGGGTTGGGTAAATTCTTCCAACCAATATGTGCCAGGTGAAGCAGGTATTGGCCCACGTTGGAGCAATTACTATGATTTCTTGGCCCAATACAGGGAGTTGGAGAAAATTTACAATAATCTTTCTTCGGAGGATCAAGCTGAATTAAGGGTATATATGCTTACGGCCACTATTTACCTATATGATCATACCCAAAGGGTAGTAGACTTACATGGTGATATTCCATTCTCTGATGCTGGTCGTTTAAGTCAAAACGGTGGTGATTATTTGGCTTCATTACCATCTTATGATACAGCGGAAAGTATTTATACGACTATGTTGGATGGTTTAAAAGGCTTTTCTGATGAATTGAACAGCATCAGTGTTAGCCCAGGTATCATGGTAGGTTTTCAAACTCAGGATTTTGTCAATGGAGGTGATTTATCTACTTGGAAGAAGTATTGTAATTCACTTAGGCTAAGAATGTTGACCAGGGTTTCCGGGGTTTCGGAATTTCAGTCTAGGGCAACATCCGAAATCGCTGCGATTTTAGGAAATCCTTCCCAATACCCTGTAGTGGAAACCAATGCCGAAAACGTTCAAATAGACGTCGTTAGTTTGGATACCCCAATACACTCTAAAGGTTTTAGAAGCGGTTTGGAAGATTGGGATGGTAACTTGGCCGGAAAGGAAATGATCGATCATATGTTGGATAACGCCGACCCTAGATTGAGAGCAATGTACGAGCCAGGGGAAAATGCTGGCACCAGCTATTTGGGATTGGATCCATTGTTAAACGAAAATGACCAAACTACTTTAGTTGCTACTGGAACTTTGTCTAGGTATAACCGTTCCACATTAAGTAGAAATGAATATTTCCCTGGATTATTGTTTACAGCGGCGGAAGTAAGTTTAATTAAAGCTGAGTATTATTTGAAGGCTAGTAATGACGCCATGGCACAAGCTAGTTATGAGGATGCGATAGAGAAATCTACTGAATTCTACTATAACCTACGTGACTTGAGTGCTGATGGAACCTCTGGTCCCTTAACACCAACAGATGATACTGAAGTACAAGCTTATATTAGCAGTGCCGATGTTAATTGGGATAACGCTACTACGGCTGCGGAGAAATTGTCTTTAATTGCAACCGAAAAGTGGATACATTTTAGTGTTCTTCAATTACCAGATAGCTGGGCGGAGCAAAGAAGGTTAAATTTACCTCAATTTACATTTCAGGTAGATAACGCCAATGAACAAACCTTGCCTCCAAACAGATGGCTTTACCCAAATAGTGAGCGTGTTTATAACACCGACAACTATAATACGGTTAGTGGAGAGGATAACTTAACCACCAAAATATTTTGGGACGTTAATTAAGGATTTGAGTTAGTTTTATTTTTTTATGAAGCCCGATACAATAATTGTATCGGGCTTTTTTTTTAACCTTAACGAAATCATAGAAAGACCGTTTTGGCCTAACAATTCGATGGATAATAAAGAGTTGAAGAGAAGCGTATATAACAGTGCAGAACAAAAAACCTGTAATGGGTGGTTTCTGTTCACCCCTGAATTGTGATTTGGAACAGGCTGTGGTGTTAAAGGAATGCCCTATCACCAGCTAATCGTCACTTCCCCATCTTATTCTCAAATAGAAAGACTCCGTTTTTGTTCGCAATTACGATATCAGGTTGCTGGTCTTTGTTTATGTCCTCTACAACAATATTAAGTCCTGCACCGGAATCACGGTCAATAATGTGTTCCGTGTAATAAGGGGCGTTTTGCGGGGTAAATTCAATATAAAGAAGAATTGGGGCATCACTGTCACCTGCATCGTTTCCATTATGGGCCAAGTAGCGTTTGCCTGTAATTAGTTCCTTTTTAGCATCACCATTTATGTCGGCCATAATGGTGGAATGGGTTTGGGCGGTAGTATTGCTAATTAAATGGGTGTTGAAGTTTTGTCCGTCTTGCTGTTCATGCCACCAAACACCTAGGGCATGTGCCGAGGAACTGACCACATCATTTTTACCATCGTTATTTACATCCATCACCTGCATATGGGAACAGGGATCACCTAGGTTGGCAGAGTGAAATTTCCATTTGCCTACCGTTTTATCAGCCTTTCCTTCAAACCATCCTTCCGGAATAACCACATCATCCATACCATCATTATTAACATCTCCCAGTCCAATGCCATGCGAAAATCGGTCGGTTCCAGGTACATTTTCAGTGCTGATAGGAAATCTTTTCCATTCGGTACCCCCTGGATTCAATGGAGCCTGTAGCCAAACTATTTGCTTTTTATCCACATCACCACAAAGGATATCCAGCCTGCCATCACCATCAATATCTACAAAACCCGGTGATTCATTGGAAATGCCCATTCCGTCGGCTATAATATGCTTTTTCCAAACCCCGGATTTGTTTTTGGGGTTTTCGAACCAGAAACCAGGTTTTCCGGGATAATCTATGATAATCACATCATCCCAGCCGTCCAAATTTACGTCCATACCCAAGTTAAGGAAAGATTCACAGTATTCCTTCCACGGATTAAAGGTGCGGGAGGGAGCCATCTCGTGGCGCGTCCAAGAAGGAGCTTCAAACCAATAGTAGCCCGCGATAATATCCATCAACCCGTCCTTGTTTAAGTCTGCCACAGCAACACCCTCAGAAATAAAATCCCTCGTAAGGACAGTTTTTTTAAAATCATTGGAGGTTGTGTTCTGGCCAATGGACACAGGTATAGTATTGAAATACATCAAAAGACCAAATAAGACCTGTCCAATAGTATTATTAGTTGCCATTCTCATTTTTTGATTTTGTTATGGTATTAAAATTAACTGTTTTTAATATGCAATTGTTTGGCTATTGTTCGCTCAATAGTTTTTCAATGAGCATTTTATGTTCCCCATCCTCGTCTGATCGCACTGTGTTTAATTGGCCTTGGTACTTTTTCAATAAATTTTTGGATTCCGTGGTTTTCAATGCCCCTATCCTTTGAAGTGTATAGCTTAAAATATTTGGAATTTTGGCTTTTCCGGCCAATTGAAGCGCCCGTTCCGGGTCCAGCGGAATCAGGGGTTCGGTGGCGTACCACAACATTAAAGGTAAATTGTGATCTGCCACGTCTTCCGTCTTCTGAACCAGTGCCTCCAAAACGTCCCATCGCTTTGCAGGTGCCAAACGAAGCATTCCAGAGGCGAGGTAGAGTCTTACCAAAGCTGATTGATCTTTTTTGGCCATCCTTACAAACTGTTCCAAGGTGGTTGGTGATACCTTCTTATCCTCGGTCAGTAACTGTATGGTCCAACTTCTAAGATATTCATTGTCACTGCTCAATAAATCATTTAGTTCATTTTCGTTTAGCCCTTGGGTAACATGTAAGGTCCATAGCGCTCTAAGCTTCCTGGTTACATCCTGATTGTTGGTTAGAATATCTTTAAGCGCTGTATGGACTTCAGGATTGCCGCCTCGCTCTTGTAAGATTGTCCTGGCCTGTCTTACATAAAATTCATTGGGATGTAATTGATAGTTGACAAGTTCCAGGTCTGAAGCTTTTTGCAAATCAACCTTAACCCATTGATCATTTTTATGGCTGATCTTAAAGATTCGTCCCAAAGTTTTGTCATGCACATCGGGGTTGGAACTGTGGCATTGGTTCTGATCGTACCAATCTATGGCGAATACCGATCCACTGGGGTCATATTTAAAGTTGAGCCATTGTGACCACGAATCGTTCATGGCCAAAAAATCCTTATTATGTGATCCAACATATCCTGACCCCGAACGGGTAAGTTGATCATTGTTAAGTTTAGATCCATTGATGTTGTTCATAAAGATGGTGTTCCTATATTTTTTGGGCCAGGAATTTCCGCCCAAATAAATCATGGCGCCTGCGTGGGCATGACCACCACCAGCTGCCGCCGATCGGAAATTACCGGCATGTGGTCCACGGTCGCCCAACCAATGTACATGGTCTCCTATGGTTTTAATATCATCATAGGTGTAGGGGTTAAAATGATTCCCGGCCTGCCGTTGGTATCTGGCCCCTTGAATAACATGGTAAAGGTGCGGAATTACGCAAACCGTGATGAACGGATGTCCGTAATCATTAAAATCAATACCCCATGGATTACTACTTCCTTCTGCAAATACTTCAAACTCATGTCTTGTTGGGTGATAGCGCCATACTCCTGCGTTGATTTTGGTTCTTTGGTTGTCAGAAGCTCCGGGCTTGCCCACATTGGAATGTGTAAAAACTCCCTGAACACCATAAAGCCATCCGTCCGGGCCCCAGCGTAGATTATTTAGAACTTCATGAGTGTCATCCAATCCCCAACCATCCAACAATTTTTGAGGTGGGCCAGCAGGCTTGTCCTTTTCCGCATCGATAGGTATAAAAAGTAAATACGGTGCAGCCCCTAACCAAACACCTCCCATGCCTACTTCTATTCCGCTAACAAGATTTAGGCCTTCAGTAAACACTTTTTTACTGTCCAAGGTTCCATCACCATTGGTATCCTCAAAAATGAGAATACGATCTTTTCCTTCCCCTTCAGGGGCTGGGGTAGGGTAGGTGTGTGCTTCAACAACCCAAAGGCGACCACGTGCATCCAGGGTAAAGCTTATGGGGCGAACCACATCAGGTTCTGAGGCGGCCAAGGTGATTTTAAAGCCTTCGGGCAAGGTCATGGCGTTTGCTGCTTTTTCACCAGAAAGACCAGAATTAATAATTGGATCCAATGGGGGCAGTACAATAATATCATCCTTATTTAATTCATTGGGAAAGTAGGGGCGAGTAGGGTAGAACCGGAAATCATCAAAATTTATATGTGCCCATTTGTCATCTTTTATATATGGAATTTGAGAGATACCGGTCTCCTTATCTATGACTTGGATAAAAATATCCTGTTGTAAATAGGGTTCAAGCTCCACAACCACAGGTTGTAAGGTGGCCCTACCTTGTCCTGTTGAACTAAAGATAACCTGATTGGTTTCTGCCAACACTAATTCAACACGCGTATCTGCCAATGCACCCCCTGATACCTTAAAGGAAGCATATGGGTGGGTGACCTTGAAGGGTACAGAACTTATGGTGCCCATAAGTTTGTAGTTTGAATTGCCGCCACTAGTTAAAAAGTAGTCTCCATCAAAGGAGATTAGTGCATTGGCATCATGCACGGGGGAAGGGTCTTGGTCGTATAGTGGCGATTTAAAAGCGTCTCCAGTGGCTGTCCAATCCTTTAAAGAACCAGTTTCGAAGCCTAGGTTCAGAGGTTTTCCTTTTTTTGTGGGTATAACTCCTGCTATGGATGGTCCCGATAGATTTCCCTCAACGACCTCAAATTTTCCCACCATACCAGCGGCACGATGTCCGGGAACCGTACAGAAATAGGTGTCATTTTCTATAGCCTTGAAGGTGATACTGGTACTGGATCCCTTTTCCAATAGGGTACCACTCTTTATGCCCAATTTCTCCATGGCAATATCATGGGTCATGGTTTCGCCATTGGTTATTGTAATTCGTACAAGATCTCCTTGGTTGGCCCTTAAGGTCGGATTTCGGGTCCCATCTTTGGCAAAATACCCCAGCATGGTAGCTTCCAGCGCATAGTCCCGGACAATGGTCGTAGAATCCTGAACAGTTTGTTCCGAAGCTTCTTTGTTGGTCTTGGTTCGGCAACCTACAAAAACGATCAATAGCATTAGGGCAGTGGAGATGCGGGATATTAAACGAAGATTGTTCATGGGTCAGGGTTATAATTGGTGTACTTGTCTATATTCAAGAGCTATAATTTGTTTTACTTTATTTCTTCAATAAAAATATCTTTAAAAGAAACCTCTGCCTTTCCGTCTCCATGAATCTGAAGACCAATTAAGCCGGATTGCGGTATGGTCGGGTCTTCTTCGGTATAGTCAACCGTCATATGACCATTGATATATAGACGTATTCTTCTGTTTTCGGCCCTAATTTCATAATCGTTCCAGTCGTTTATGTTAATCCATTCAAGAACTTCTAAAGAGTCTGGGGCTATCAAGGTTTTATTTCTTCGCGATTCATCATATAGACTTGCCCAATAATTTTCGCCCCAATCTGCTTGGTAGCCTGTCATTTCATAGGATGGGTCTATTAATCTTTTACTTCTAAATTGGATTCCCGAATTAATAAATCCTTCGTGACCGGTTAATTTTATCTTTAATCTAAGAATGAAATTAGCATAGGAACGCCTTGTGCACAGAAAATCATTGTGAGGGACCGTTTTATCCAAGGAGCCTCCAATGATAGTTCCGTTATTAATCCTCCAGGTATTTATGGTATCCCCCTCCCAACCAGAAAATGTTTTCCCATTGAAAAGAGAGGTTGGCCCAGTTGCCATCTTATTTTTACATGCAATCAATATAAACAACATTAAAAAACAGGATAGAAGTAAGCGTTTCATTCGGCTTTGGTTTACAGTTGGATTAGCTAGTATTGTCTACAAATTAAGCTAAAGAATTAAGAAAACCTACAGACCATATTTCCCCATAAGCTTTAAAATAGCGTTATTATTTTAAATAATAAAAATGTCCGTCTTCGGCGCCGATCAATAAATTAGGTTTGCCATCCTTATCCCAGTCAACCACGGTTGGGCTAGTGGTGTGCCCGGCAAGCTTGGTTTTGACCAGATTCCCTTTTTTCTTAAAAACAGTATTTCCGTTTGATTTCCCTAAATTCTCGTACCATTCAATATTTTCACTATTGGCCAAAAGATCAAGATCCCCATCGCCGTCCCAATCGGTAAACTCGATTTTTCTTCGACCACTACCACCTGCTTCACGCTCGTTTAAACGAAGCAGATCTTTGCCCATTTCTCCATCGGCATTCTTAAAAATTCGTTGTCCAGGTTTGAGATAGAGTTTTCCCCGCTTTTTAAATCGCTCAAAAAATGCCAAATATCCTTCGTGGTCCAACATCACCAAATCCATTAGTCCGTCTTTGTTCCAGTCTATTGCATAAGGCGTAGTTCTCCATTGTGTGGCCAATTCGTCTTTTTCCGGATTCCACCAGTTCCATTTGGGTTTTGGAATCTTGTTTTTCTCCCAAGCCACTTTGACACCTCCCATTTTAGTCAGTTTTGGGGCTCCCTTGACACCTATATTTTTATACCATTCCACTTTTCCAAATATGGAATTCAACAGAATATCCTTTAGACCATCCCCATCCCAATCAGCGACAGTTAAAGTGGTATAGCCCCATTTGCTTTCAGCTGGTCCTTGAATAGATCCATTGTAGCCTGCCATAATGCGTATTACCTCCCCATCGGCTTCCAGGTAGATGGGTTTTTTCCATTCAGGAGAATCCCCTCCATCCAAATTTTCTATAAAACCAATATACCCGGCCGAATTGCCACAGATCAAATCTTCGTCCCCATCATCGTCCCAATCAACACTATATGGGGTAACCAAAGCACCGAATTTAAGATTTTGACTTTTCTGTTGGATATATTTGGGCGATTTAAAAACTGGCATTTGATTACTGAGGGTTCCAGTGTTTTCAATAAATACCACCCTACCGTCTTCGTCGCCAACTATAAGGTCGATTTTAGCATCGTTGTTCCAATCCAGGGCGACGGGCCTCATCATTTCCAAATCCATTTTTAGGATTCCTTTATTATTTTCTAGAAATCTACCTGCGGCATAAATGGGGTTTTCACGATTTCCTGTGTTTTCGAAATAGCTAAAGCGATCAATGAATTCTCCGCAAATAATATCAAGATCACCATCACCATCAAAATCGGCTATGTTGGGGGTAGTATTGCCAAAAACATCAATGGGTTTATCACCGGCTATAATTCTACCATCATTTTTATATTTCCCATTGTCGTTGGTCAATAAATAAAGGTAACCACGAAGATCTCCATTGGTCCATTCCCCTTTGTCGTTAAAGGCATTGTCCCAACCATATTCACTCCAATCATCTATTCCTACGATAAGGTCCATATCCCCGTCATTGTCATAATCAACGTATTTCCAATCGCTAAAACGTTCCTTATAAAGATCAAGTAGCTCGGATGCTTGATACAGTCCTTCTGGCCGGGTATATCCATACCTTCTAAAATTGTCATATTCCAAACCAACCCCCAAAACCCTGGGTTCCCCTTCAACATATGAGATGGAAACATTCCGCATGCCGTCACCAATTTTAATGGGAGCATCAAAAATTGGGTTACCTTGTTGGTCTTTGGTAGAGTTTTTGAATAAAAATGTACCATTAAAAGGAACGTCGGTACAGGAAATGACCAAATCCAGATCTCCATCCTGATCGTAATCCATGGGCAAGGGATTGGCCCAGAGACCCACCGCCAGATCTTTTGTTGAGGTAGTGTCCTTGTATTGTAATCTTATAAGATTGTCCTCGGTGGTTTGGCCAAAGGAAACGGCTGTACTAGATATTAAAAAGCAAAGGATTAATCGTTTAAGCTTCATAGGTGGTTTTCTATCTTTTTTTAAGATGGTTACTGAATTAAAACTTTCAAATTAGTATTTATTTTTCAATTGACCAATCTTTTATTTCTTGAGTCTGGTTGAATGTTTTTATATTTTAATTGATAATGGATATGGAAAAATGGAGATAATAATACTAAGGAGCTGGAATTTAAGGAATAAGGAAAAAAGATTCATTTTTTTGCCATAAGATTAGGGTTAAATTGTTTGATCTTTCCTATTTTTGCAATCTCATTTTCGGGATGTGGCCCTTCGTCTACGCTCAGGACAGGCTGCCCCACAGAGGATTCATTTATAAATGGAGATTCTGAAAAAGAATAGAAGTATTGAGCAAATTGTAGTATCGGGATGTGGCGCAGTCCGGTAGCGTACACGGCTGGGGGCCGTGTGGTCGCAGGTTCAAATCCTGTCATCCCGACCAAGCAGAAAAGTGATTTGCATTTGCAAATCACTTTTTTTGTTTCCCATGGAGCCAAACGAAGTTTGAGCGAACATGGGAAACAAAAAAAGGAAGGCGCTAGGCTTCACTTTTCTATTTGCAGCGCGGGTTCATTGGGATTATCCAAATCCTGTTTTCAAAATCGAATGGAAACAAAAAAAGTACGAAGGCGCTAGGCTTCACTTTTCTATTTTCAGTGAGGATTCATAGGGATTCTGTAAATCCTGTTTTCAAAATGGAATGGAAACAAAAAAAGGAAGGCGCTAGGCTTCACTTTTCTATTTGCAGCGCGGGTTCATTGGGATTATCCAAATCCTGTTTTCAAAATCGAAAGGAAACAAAAAAAGGAAGGCGCTAGGTTTCACTTTTCTATTTTCAGCGAGGGTTCATTGGGATTCAGTAAATCTTTCCTTTTTCTAAGGCTATTTTCGATATTGGTAACCAAGGAAAGCCGATCACAATCCTCAAAACGGCGTAGAATATGGTAACTACAGAAGCCGCCCCATGGATTCATTTACTTCGTGGCCCGGGAAATGTTTGGCAATGTATTTCCAAAATTATTCAGATTTAGGGTGCATCCTGAATGACTTTCCTGAAATAAATCAGGCCACAATAGCCATCCTTCCCTTTTCCAAACATTAGCTCAAAGCCAGTTCTTTGTGTGGAATTATTTGCTAGTTATTTTTGAATAATTTCCTTAACTTTCATTTGTAGATATTTATTGTTTTTTAATGGTCATATGTAATTCGCATATCTTCATTCGTATTTGCGATGAGGTTTCGGTTATGCTCATTTCATTGACTTTAATGAATATATTATGGCAATTCCAAAGAATCCTTTCGGAGGTCGGCTACAAAGCCCAGGCGATAGGAATTTTATTGTCAAACTTCGGGAGCATCTCCAGCCCAACTTAGCCAATGAGCAATTTGAGTTCGATAGTCTTGCCCGAACGATCCTAACCAGCCAAACTAGTCCCCACCGAAATTTTACAAACTTTTAGGTATCTCGAGTAGCTAATTTATTGAGTGATATCAAATAAAAAGGTCTTTACAAATTCCGAATTAATTCCCCTGTAAAATAATAAAAATTGGCCCAAGGTTAAATTCTTTCAACCCTTTTTTTACCAAACACACGGGCAACGAATGGGCTTAGGGTTGAGTTTGAGTTATCATGTTGTAAAAGCACAATCTAGCGAACTTAATATTAATACAAAGCAGAGGGAAGGATCGGAATTCATTGTCCAATTACCGATTATATAACAAATCATCTACATCAAGTAAAACTTATAACTAGGGGTCAGAAATAAATCAATCAAATGCGAAAATTCAAGAACATTTTAGGCCAAACAAGGTTTGTTTTTGTCATTTGCGCTTTCTTCGTTTTCGCTTGTTCTCAAAAGAATGCCAATCCCTCAATTGCAGATGAAAATAACAATCTAGTTAAACCACCGGTTACAATTCCAGTAAAAGATCCAATAATTGTAAATCTTGATACTTGTCCTACTCCGCTGACGGTGATTATTCCTGAAAAAAAAGCGGATTCATTTGTTTTAAAAACGAAGGACTTTACAAAAGTTATTCATTCGCCTAAAGTAATACAGTCTAACTTATTCGTTCCTGTGCAATTGTATAACACCAGCGACGGACTTGCATTAAATACGATAGGATGTAGTTTTGTTGACAGTAAGGGAAATCTTTGGTTTGGTACGCGAGGTAGCGGGGTAAGTCGCTTCGATGGTAAGTCGTTTATGAATTTTTCCGTGTCTCATGGATTGGCAGGAAATAATATATACAGTATTTTGGAAGATAATAAGGGTAATCTTTGGTTTGGCACATTAGGTGGGCTAAGCTGTTATAATGGAAAGTCGTTTACCAATTATACAATAGCGCAAGGTTTACCAAGCTATAATATTACAAGTATTCTTCAGGACAAAAATGGTAATATCTGGATCGGCACCAGAAACGGAATATCGAAATTATCAAATGACAAAACCGACTTTACAAATTATTCTGTTACCGATGGATTATCTTCCAATACCATATCGTGCTTGCACGAAGATAAAAAGGGAGATATTTGGATTGGTACATTAGGTGGCGGATTAAACCATTACGATGGCAAATCTTTTATTAATTATACCACTTCGCAGGGGCTGGCAGATAATTTTGTAAGCAGTATTACTGAAGATAAAAACCAAAACCTATGCATTGGCACCCAAAACGGAATTAGTTTTTACAATGGCAAATCTTTTACTAACTACACCACAGCAGAGGGCCTGGCAGGCAACGATGTGTCGAGCATTCTTAAAGATAAAAATGGCAATCTCTGGTTTGGTACTGCAACAGGTGCAAGCCTATATGACAAAAACCCTTTGCCGGACAGTAACCCAATATTCATTAACTACACTACATTAAACGGACTACCCAACAATCGTATTACAAGTATCGCTGAAGACAAAAGCAATAACATTTGGTTCACATCCACAAATGGCGTTTTCAGGTTGGACAGGGATTGGATATTGCTGACTGATAACAATGCAGGTTTTTCAAGCTATATGCTTACAAATGATGTGGCAAATAATTCTGTGACCAGTATTCTTGAAGACAGTAAAAAAAATCTTTGGTTTGGCACTTTGGGAGCCGGTGTATTCCGGCTAAATCAAGACGAAAAATCATTCACAGTATATACCACAGCACAAGGGCTGCCAAATGACGATGTGCGAAATATTACTGAGGATAGGAAAGGAAATCTCTGGTTTGTTACCAATCAAGGTATAGCGCGTTTGGATAATAATTGGAAAGCTTTTACTACCTATACTACAAAGCAGGGATTGGTAAATGAAATAGGTACAAGTATGGTTCAAGATAAATCCGGAAATCTTTGGTTTGGAACTAGGGGTGGCGGGGTATCCATGCTAGATAAAGATTGGAAATCTTTTACTACTTATACAACCAACCAGGGGTTGCCTAATAATGTTGTTCGCAATCTTATTGAAGATAAAAAAGGTAATCTTTGGTTCGGTACTTTGGGAGGTGGACTATCAAGACTGGACAAGGATCATAAATACTTTACCAACTATTCAACCAATCAAGGCCTGGTTACGGATTATGTATGGAATGTTTTTGAAGATAATAACGAAAACATTTGGTCAGCCACTGAAGCTGGGTTAATTCGTTTTGATGGAAAGACCTTTTTCACCTATACTACTGCCCAAGGTTTGGGAGATAATGGCATCAACGATATTTTATTGAGTACAAATGGGGCCATATGGATTGGAACCAACAGCGGTATTTCAGAATTAAAAGGGTATGTCCAGGTAGCAAAAAACAATGGTGCCGATAGCTATTTGCCTGCTTCGAACCCACTTTCAAATACTGAATTAAGCACTTCCTTTAATCACGATTTTGAAAAGTATAACGTGAAAACAGGATACCCAATAGACTACATAAATATGAATGGCATGTTCATAACAAAAGATGATATTATTTGGGCAGGCACATCAGATAAACTGGTAAGGATCGATTATAACAACCTACATAAAAACCTCAACCCACCAAAAGTTGTTATTCAGGGCCTGAAAATAAATAATGAGAATGTTTTATGGTATGATATTAAAAATGGCAAAGAAAATACAGACAGCTTAAGCTTATCTCCAAACATCACGGAACAAATAAATCTTTTTGGAAAAGTGTTAAACGAGGTAGAACTAAACGGCATGCGAAAAAAATTTCGCGACGTAAAATTTGACAGCATAACTTCATTTTATGCTTTGCCCATAAACCTTGTATTGCCCTATCAATTTAATAATATAACGCTTGATTTTGCTGCCATTGAACCTGCAAAACCGCAGTTGGTAAAATACCAGTATATGCTTGAAGGATATAATAAAGACTGGAACCCGGCCACTAATCAAACCACAGCTACATTTGGCAATGTTTACGAAGGCAGTTATACCTTTAAACTAAAAGCGCAAAGCCCTGATGGAGTTTGGAGCGTTCCATTACTATATACATTCAAAGTTTTACCTCCATGGTACAGAACATGGTGGGCTTATATTTTATACGTACTTCTCTTAGGAACCCTTGCTTATTGGTTCTATCGGTTTCAACTTTCCCGAAAATTGGCTGTTTTTGAAAGTTTAAGGCTCAAGGAAGTCAATCAACTAAAGAGCAGCCTCTATACCAATATTACCCATGAATTCAGAACTCCACTAACGGTAATCTTAGGCATGGCAGATAGCGTGAAATCGACCATTAAAGAAAAACAATTTGATGAGTTGGAAGAATCTTTGGATATGATCCAACGAAACGGAAAAAACCTATTGCGACTGGTTAATGAAATGTTGGACCTCGCAAAACTGGAAAGTGGCAATATGGAATTGCAATTAATACAGGCTGATGTGGTTTCCTTTATAAAATATATCTGTGAAAGTTTTCACTCCTTGGCCAAAGCTGCACAAATCGATTTAACGGTTTATTCAGAAATTGATGAATTGGTAATGGATTTTGACACCAATAAACTGACGAGCATTACTGCCAACCTGCTTTCCAACGCAATAAAATTTACGACAGCAGGTGGAAAAATAATCGTGCACCTCAATACCATGACCGAAAAAGGAAAACATCAATTTTTTCTTCGGATAAAGGATAATGGCGTGGGTATTTCAAAAGAGGCACTTCCCTATATTTTCGATCGGTTTTACCAAGCCGATACCTCCTTCTCACGAAGAACCGAAGGAACAGGTATAGGCTTGGCCTTGACCAAAGAATTTACGGAACAATTGGGTGGAGCCATTGAGGTAAAAAGTACGGTCGGAAAAGGGAGTGAATTCAACCTACGAATTCCCATTACCACAAATGCCCCAAAAACGGACGATGTAGTTCCTTCAAACGCCATAGCCCTGTACAGTGAAAAAACACAAATTCCATTTGAAGTGGCTTTGGAGAGCGATTCCCAATTGCCGCTTCTACTTATTATTGAGGATAATGCAGATGTTGCCCACTATTTAAAAACCTGCCTAAAAGGAAAATACGAGATTCTATATGCGGCGGACGGAATCATCGGAATCGAGACTGCTTATGAAAATGTGCCGGATATCATCATTTGCGATGTGATGATGCCAGGTAAAGATGGTTACGAAGTTTGTGCCACCTTAAAGTCGGACGAGCGTACCGATCATATCCCAATAATCATGCTGACCGCCAAGGTTACCCAGCAGGACCGTATCACGGGCCTCTCCCATGGGGCGGATGCCTATTTGACGAAACCGTTCAACAAAGTGGAACTGTTTACTCATCTTGATAAGTTGATCCTTTTGCGCCAGAAAATGGTTAAGAAATTTGAACGCGAAGGTTTCGGGCAATTTTTAAAGGTACGTGCCGAAAATCCGGAAGCAAAATTTTTAAAGAATGCTATAAAGATTATTCAAGAAAAAATAGGAGACCATTCATTTGGTTCAAGGCACTTGGCCAGGCAATTATCCATGAGCGAATCACAGCTCTACCGAAAACTAAAGGCCATTACGGGAAAATCAACGGCAATTTTTATTCGCTCAGTCCGTTTGCAAAAAGCAAAGGAATTAATACAAACTACGAACAGCAATGTTTCCGAAGTCGCCTATGATGTCGGTTTTAACGATCTCTCTTGGTTTAGCCGGGCCTTTAAGGAAGAATTTGGGTTTGCACCAAGTGAGCATCGTAAGTAATTGTAAATAAATGTATTATGTCTTTTTTTTTATCTTCTTGTGCAATAATAAGTCAACACTTTATTGCAAACTCCCAACTAACACAAAAGAATGAACAAATAGTTAAAACCCTTCTTGTGGAATACCTCTAAAATTGTAATAGAATTAGTCAGAGGGGTTGTGTGAACCAAGGGTTAAAGAATTTGGACCTATATACATAATAGTAGTTTCCATTATTTAACAGGTTTAGATCAAGCTAATTTATTCACTTCATCTTCTTTCTAAAAATTGCTTAACGGAATTTTGAGCATGGAACTTTAATGATCTAGGAACTGTTCATTTGATTTTTGGACCTTCTTATGGTGCTCCCCCAAAAATGTAATGCCTTTTACAATTATTAATATTAACCTTTAAACATCAATATCATGAAAAAATTAGTTTTTGGCGCAATTATTATAGGTTTCGCAAGCCTAGGTTATTCCCAAATTTCAGACTGTGACTGTGGGAAAAACACGATTCATTTAACCGGGGTAGAGGTAAGTCCCGTGGATCATAATTATTTAAATAATGTGGGCGGCGGGGCCGTTTCCTTAAAGGTATTGGATTTGCAGAATCAGGCTTCTAGGTACAATATCCAGAAATCCAAGGTTTATGATTTTAATTCTGACAAGCGCAAAACCTACGTTGTAAGTTTTAAGGGGGAAAACGGAAGAATTCTTGCCACATACAACCAATCCGGAAAGATTATAAGAGCCAGTGAGTATTACAGCGATCTTATTCTTCCGCCAGCTGTACGAAATGCGGCATTTAAGGAGCATCCCGATTGGACCTTATACGGCACTAAATACAGCGTAAATTTTGACGGTAAAAATGCTAAAAAAAAGTACCAACTCCAGATGAAAAAGAACAATGAAAAAGAAAACTTGAATTACAATACAGATGGTAGGAGGTTAAATTAACTTTTTTTACCAATAAAATTAAAAAGCGCTTGAAATCATATTTCAAGCGCTTTTTTGGTCACTTATAACCGTTTCCTTGGCATCAAGCAAGCCAAAAATTAGCTTCACTTTTCTATTTTCAGAAGGGTTTATAAGGATTAATTAAATCCAGTTGCTAGAAGTAGATCTATCCTTAGTTGGATTGAACATGGGGAAACAAAAAATATGGGAAGGAGTTATCCTTCGCTTTTCCGTTTTGTACCAATTTAGGCCCCAGATTTTCTATAAGCCCAGACCAATCCCTAGATTGGACCTTTTTTTTAATAATTGTTTCCATCCCTACTAATTTGTTTAATGATTAATAATATCAAAATTAGTGGATGCGATTGGTCTCAACTTTTCTCAAAAGCCCTAAAAAGGTACCTAAAGGTCCAATGTCAATATTTGGTTTTCGAGCTGTTTTTTATATGTCAATGGGGTGATGCCATTTTTTTCTTTGAAGGCCCGTGTAAAATGTGAAGCGTTCTCAAAACCGGACTCAAAGGCCACCTCAAAAACTTTCTTGTCAGTGGTCTCTAAAAGCCTTTTGGCATATTGCAGGCGTCTTTCGGTAAGCCATCTACCGGGTGAAGTGCCATAGGTAGTATGAAAATCACGTTTGAAGACACTTAGGCTTCGATTAGATAGTCTGGCATATTCATTTATGGAAAGATTGTACATGAAGTTATCTTCCATGATGTATTTGATAGTGGTATTTTTATGTTGGGCAACCTCCCTAAAATAGCTGCTTATACCCCTATTTCGAGAGGATGAAAGAAGGTTATAGACAAGTTCCTTGAATTTTATTTCTATTATATGCGACATGGGCTCGCTTTCTGAAAAGAAATAGGCGTAAAGAGACGTAAAATAGGAACTCAATACTCTATCAGGCTTTATTGGGATAACACTTTCCGTGGTCGTTTCGCTGCCGATTTTTACTGTATTAGGGGATTGCACGATCAAATCGCGTATAAACTCATCGGGCACAAAAATTATCAATGCGCAAAAATCCTCCTCAAAATATTTGTGGATTATATTTGCCCCTTTTTTTACAAAAATGGCGTCATTGGATTGTAGTACATAGGTGTTCTCCGTAGTCAGCCATTCCATATGACCCTGTAACACGCATACGAAATAATTGGCATGTGCCCAAGCCGAAAAAATAGACCTGTCTTCCATACACTTGTACTCCGTGAACAATACGGAGGATGCCTGGATCTTTTTGAACCGGGGCATGCCCATAGCTATATCATAAATATTGTCCATACCTATTTATAACTGTAATAAATTTAAGGACATTACTCAAGCGCATAATAGATTTTAACTTTTTATTTGGGTTGTTGGCAATGCCAAAATCAATCAAATTTAGGTCTTGGTGCCCATCACCTCCGTCATTCAAATTTGCCACTATCATCGACTTTCAAACTGGGGATTCTTGAATGTGAAGTAAAAGCATGATGTATATTGGTTCCCTAATACCATTTAGCAGCACAACTCCATTACCTTAGTTATAAATTTGGCTTTTAAGGCAATGGAGTCTGTTGCTAAAGGTTGGAACGGTCATATAACCAAGTTCTGGCCGGGGGTTACCCAATGAGCGTTGCACTTTTAGGGAAAGCCCATGGCTTGTACAAGGGGTATTGGTTAACCTCTTTTAAGGGCAACAGCTTTTACCGCTTTCAGATTCCGTTCCACAGCATTCCGTCTTAACAGAATCTGAATTCTCTGTGTCTCTGCAGCATCCACTTTCTGTTATTTGGCAACAATTGCCTTCGTCCAATTTGTCAGCATATACCGTAATGCTGTAAATTCCTGAACCAGATTTTCCAAATTCTTTCAAACCTTCTACCCCTAAAAATTTCAATAGCAATTCGTCCGGCAATTCTATCAATCTCTCTTTTTTGATTTGAATATTTTTGAAACCGACTGATTTGATGATTCCCAAATAGGCATTTTTCTCGCTTGCGCCTGCCACACATCCCGCGTACAATTCGGCAGCTTCCAAAATTCCATTCGGAAGTGCCCCAACATATACAATATCCGAGATGCTGAAATGTCCTCCCGTTTTTAATACCCTATAAACTTCCCTAAAAGCCTTTTCTTTATCGGGTACAAGGTTCATTACGCAGTTGCTAATTACCACATCGGCCTTACTATTGGAAACCCCATGCATATTCTCGATTTCACCTAGTATAAATTCAACATTTTTGTAGCCCAATTTTTGATTGTTTTTTATGGCACGTACAACCATTTCGGGAGTCATATCCACACCTATCACTTCTCCAGTATCGCCGACAATACTACGGGCTATAAAAACATCATTGCCCGCCCCTGATCCAAGGTCTATGACGGTATCACCTGCCTTAATATTGGCAATTTCGGTTGGAAGACCACAGCCTAATAAAAGGTCGGCATCCTTGTTATAGCCCTTGACCTTTGCATAGTTTTCGGATAAGGAAGTGCTGCCATTCTCTCCCGTGCAACACCCTGCACTGTTACAACATCCAGATATAATGTTGTTGGTTGCAATATCTCCATAGGATTTTGTGATTGCTGATTTAATCTCTTTTGTCTTCATTTTTTCTAGTTTTATCTAAACACGTAAAACCGATAAAAAAGATGCAGAAAGATTATGGGCATTTGCATTTTTTATGTTCTTTCCCCGAAAGATTGCCGTAAACGTCAGTTTGGAGGGCACAACATTGAAGGATAAGTTCCTTGAGTTTTTCCCTTCCGCGTTGCACTCTGGATTTTGCGGCTGAATAGGTTATGTTCAATTTTTTGGCCAAATCCTTTTGGGAAAGACCGTCAAATTCGGTTTTTAAAAGTGCCTCTTGATATCTGTCCGGAAGCTGATTGATAAATGGTCTTATACAACAATCGGCGATGGTCCTATTAAATGATTCGATTTCGTCTTCCGAAAAAGGTTCGGCAATTTCGTCTACTTTCGACATGAAGGAAGTATTTCGAAAATGGTCAACGATCGCATTTCTGGTCATCCCAAAAAGATACTGCCGCATATTTCTGGAATTGGAAACTTTATCCATGTTGTTTATTATTTTGATAAAAACATCTTGTAATATATCATCTGCAAGACTTTCTTCTTTAACTTTCTTTTGGATAAAACCTTTCAATTCCCAACTGAAATCCCTCCATATTTTATCTGCCATATCTTTGATTTATCCTTTTATTTTAAATGGGCCTACTAATCAGAGGACGGTAAAAAGTTGAAAAAGACGCAAAAGTGGCATCTTGGCAGGGCCAAAGTACTGTTTAATCCTGTTCGTGAGCATTATTAGGAAAAGACACAATCATAAATATGGTCGGTACTTCCCCCTTAAAAATTAGCGGGAACATTGTTTAATCTTATTCCAAAATAATATGTCCATCCGATGAATAGAAGCTGCAAGGGTATTCTGAAAATAAGATAACCAACACCATTTTGCATTCCCCCAAGTTGAACCTCCTTTAAGCTTCCTACTATATTTGCAGGTAATATAGCTAGAAAAAATAGGAATAAAATTATACTTGTTGTTTTAGCGTAATTCCTGATTAAAAGTCCGAAGGAAGCAATAAATTCAAGTATATCAGTAAAATAGATGGTTTGTTTTTTTAAGGGTATCAACTCCGGTAACATTTCAACCATCAAATCGGTTTTGGTAAAGTGGGCAATTGCGGTAAATATTAACATCATAGCCAGTGCCATTCTCCCAACAACCGATAGTTTCAATCTCCTATTAAGAATGTAATTGTTGATTAAAAAGATCAGGACAAAACCAACAATCAGAATTATAAGAGGTGCCATATGACGTCAGTTTTCTATTATAAAATTATCTCCTTTTTTCCATGTATAATATTAAACAAATTTTGCTTCTTCTGACTCGTTTATCAGCTTTCTATAAAGTTCATACGAACTTCTTTCTACCCAACATTCGGAAAGCCTATTACCTTCGACTTTCCAAATTGCTATTCCCGTAAAAGAAATGGATTTAAGGTCTGGTTTTAGACCGAATAGACCATTGTTCAAACCTGAACATACCCATCGTGAAACGACTTTGCTTTCGGCTTTATCAAAGAAAATATCCACACTTTCCGTTTTGGCGTCCAAAAGTAATTTTTGAAACGCCTTTATCCATTCTTTGAATTTGTCCCTTCCCTGTATTTTGTTCCCTCCGGTCGTAATGGCATAATCTTCTGTCATTAATTCATCTATCGCCTCCAACTCATGCGGGTGATGCCAAACCCTATCGAATAATTCCAGGACAAGTTGATCGGGCCTTATTTTTGAACTTGGTTGCTGTTGCTTTTTCATAAATGTAATTTTAAGTTTAAATTAGTTTAATACAGATTTTCCCAAAATGGCCGCCCTCTTTTAAAAGTAAGAGTGCCTCAGGTACTTTCTCAAATGGAAAAACTGAGTGGATAACTGGTCGGACCTTATGGATATTCATAGCGGTTAACATTCTTCCGTACATTTCACTAGATCCGGTCTCAACGCCTTGTATTCTGGCGGCTTTACCCATGATCATTCCGGTATCGATAAGTCCGTGGGTTCCACCGATTACCCCAACCATGCTTACAATACCCTCACTTTTTATACATTTTAATGATTCCGTTATATGATCTCCCCCGACTACATCAACCACCTGATCTACTCCTTCTCCTTTCGTAATAGTTAATACCTCATTTATCCAATCCTTATTTCTTTTATAATTTATAGTATGGTGGGCACCCAACTGTTTTGCTTTCATTAGTTTTTCATCGTTTCCGGAAGTCACGATGATCCTGTATCCTGCCAATTTGGAAAATTGCAAAGCGAAAAGGGAAACTCCTCCCGTGCCTATGATTAAAATGGTACTTCCTAATTTTAAGGGAGATTGCTCAATTACGGCATTCCATGCAGTAAGTGCAGCAACGGGTAAGGTCGCAGCCTCTTCGTAGGATAGATAGTCGGGAAACCTAGACAGGGCATTTTCCGGGAACGCCACGTATTCTGCCAAAACCCCGTCGACCATGGCACCACCTATTGCACCAACAAGCTTCTGTGGGGATAAGCTTCCTGACTCCCAATTGGGTGTGATCAAGGATGTGACCCGATCGCCCACTTTGAAATTTTTGATGGAGCTCCCGATTTCTACGACCTGGCCGGCACCATCGGAAAGGGGAATTCGATCCTCGGTGGGTTTCCATTGACCTACTCCCTCAGTTACCAATAAATCCCTATAATTCAATGATACCGCATTTATTTTAACGAGTACCTGATTCTTGTTTATTGAAGGTTGGCCTTCCATCACCTGCTGGAGAATGCCATTTATGATTTTATAGGATTTCATCTGAATTATATTGGTATTGCCAATTAGGATGATCTACTTTTTCAAGCCACTCTTCCACGGAGCTTTTGCTTTCCAGGACTGGATTTACTGTCGTTTTGTTACGAGTCAATTCAATCTCTTGGATTTCTAGATGGTTAATTAATTCTTCTATTATTTGGGCAACTGAAATTCTCCTATGGCATTTGTATCGATAAAGATAGGATGAAATTAGCACAGAACTAAGGGTCATGAAAGTGATTGGGGGTGAATTGGCATAAACCCGGATTGAACTGTTTAAACTTTGGCATTAAATGATAAAGGGAATAATTGTCAAGATGGAAAAAGCCTTTTAGATTAAGTATAACATAGACATTCATCTTGAAAATATATTTTTGTCCCATTTGGGAAAATTATAATATTTTCTTTTGGGTTCTCCGGCCCAACCATTAATACCCTTTTTCTTTGGTTATTAACAGGCGTGAATTTACAACGCGGGAAATATAAAGCAAGCAAGAATTCCCGTTGCAATGATTTTGCCTAAATTGACTGAAATTCCGCATATCAAAAGAATCGTCAAAATAAGTTTAACGACCCTTCCGATTTTAAGGCGTTCGTTCTTCGAAATGTCCCACTGATAAGTGGCCCACTTCGTTTTTATTATTTCAGTTTATAAACCCATTCAATCCAGTACATTAAATTTTGGTCAACTCCATGATTTACAGAATCCATTTTTCAAAAAGTCTTCCCTTATATCGTTTTGTTGGCTATAAAATCTGTCCACCTAATACTTCCATACCTATGTTCGGGGCATAAATTAATACCTGATCTAAATATGCCATGAAGCTCATTATCCTCCATGTTGCCGCTAAGTTCAATTACCTTATAGTCCTTTTTTATCTGCTTAAGATAAATTTCGGTCATCACTTTAAGAGATAAGATTTCGGGTCCTCCCAAAGTAACTGTCGAGTTAAGAGGTCCCTTCTCCACCAACTCCATGATGAATTTGGCAGCATCTTTGTGGTCTATGGACTGGAATTCCAACCCTTTGGGAATTTTGAATTCCAAAGACCCTTCATATTGCAGATTATATATCATCTGGTGAAATACGAAGTCATGGAATTGGGTCAACCTTAGAATGGTATATGGAATTTTGGAATTTTCAATGATATTTTCCGCTTTCCTTTTATGGGTGTAGTAGGAAAAGGAACTTTTGTCAACCCCTACAATGGAGATATAAATCATGTGGCGTAAGGAATCCTTGTGGATCGCCCCAATTAAATGTTCCGTACCCTTTACATCTACATTTTCTGAATCCATCGGATTACTTGCACAATGGATAATAACGTCTGTGTTGATATCGGGCAAGCTTTGTTTTTCGGTTAAATCCCCGAAGAGAATAGTGTGGCCGGTCGGGGGAATATAGTTGGTTTTATTGCTCAAAATAGTAGGATGGTATCCATGTCTAACAAGTGCCTGAATAATAACCCTGCCTAAATTTCCCGTTCCCCCGGTTACCAATACTCGATTCATTTCCAAAATATATTTAAATGACCTGTATGGTATTCAAAGCAATTTTTTGCTCCTTGCCCCTTAAACTAATTTCACCCATAGGGATACTTATGTATTTTGCACCTAGTTTCATTAACTGTAATAGGGCAGATGAGACTAGGATTCGGACGTTATAATGATTGCACAGGGCCTGTATGCGTGAGGTGGTGTTTAGAACATCTCCCGAATATACGATGTCTCTTTTGATTACCCCGATCTCTCCGGTAGTTGACTTTCCAAAATGCAGGCCTGCTTTAAAAGTTGGGACGACCCCATATTTTTCCAGATACTTGGATTTTTTTCCCTCGATGGTTTTTTCTATTCGATAAAAGCAGCGGAGTGCATTATTATTTTTTATCCCATTGTCCAAGGACCAAGAAATAACCACCTCGTCGCCAACATACTGATATATCTCGCCTAAACTCCTGATAATTGGTACGGTAATGTCTTTATAGACTTCCTTGAGCATCTCAAAAAACATTTTGCTTTCCATTTTTTCTGCTATCGCTGTAGCCCCCTTGAGATCTAGAAACATGAAGATGCGTTCCTCCTCCCTGGGTCGTCGGTACTTGCCTATAAGAAATTTCCAAAGTACGCCTTGACCGAATTTGTCATTGATTTGCAATACAAATTGTGTGGCGGATACCAAAAGACCCCAAACGGCCATGGTAACAAAGAAGGAAGGGGTGCTTAGATTCGTCATCAAATTCTGAATGGAATTGTCAAAGGCCGAATCCCCTTTCCCTTGCAATTTATAAATGACGAAACCGGATATGAGGATACCAATTAATGCCAGCATTAAATACCAAAGAATAAAATACAGTCCAGAAGCAATTGCACCATATTCAAAATATTTTTGATGGTTGGTCGTATATCGCTTGGATACTAATATAGCCCCCCCAATAATGCCCCCAAAAACACTGATAATCAGGTTGCTTAAAAAGTCGGGCCAAAATTCGAAGGTTCCAGTAAGTTTGTACAAATGAACCAGATCCATAGTGGAATAGTACCTGTAAATATAAAATACGGATTGTACGAAGGCCCAGCACAATGTAATTATCCAGATTTTTTGCATTTCCTTTAACCCTAGTACCGGTGGTTTAAATAATAATTTTCCCATATGTAGCCTCGTTTTATGGATTGATTTTTTAATTAGCGGTTTGGCCAAATAGCTATATGGACCCGCCGAATGACTTTTTATTTCTTAAAATTGGGCCAGTCTTTAAAATAACTGGCCCATATTCCTCAATAGGCATGTTTGGACCTACTATTCTTATTCAAGAATTAGAATTTAAAACGCCTGGTTTCGAACCAATGCACTCTCTTAGAGTTCTTGAAAGTTGAAAACCTCCTCGATTCTGATGGCAGTAGTAATTCTCTTTTAAATGCTCTCATGTTGTTTGTTTTTTAATTGTTTTAAAATTGAGTTTTTGTTAATCCGTGGTAAAAATAATGGCAATCCTAGGGTGCCAAAAGTGAAAGGGGATGAACTGGAAAAAAGATGGTTTGAATTGCTTTTATCCTGAATATTGATGTAATCTTACTTTTGTCTTTTCTCACAATTTTGTTCCATTTTACACCCTTCATTATTAGATAATTTCCTGGTGCCCCAATGATTATATGACAAATGTATGATGATGTATTTTTTTGTTATTTGCTCCAAGGTTTTAAAAATGTACTGAGAAGGTCAACGTAAAAATACCTTGGCAAAATCATAAAAAAAGGCCTGTAAATTTTCAAAGTGCTTGTGGAATCCCATGGCCATCTGCCTTATTGGGTTGCAAATGGAATTTTTAAAATGAAGTTTTTGTGAACTATTTCCGCTGTGGTATTAAATGACATGATTAAGACATTATTTAGGTTTAATAATGGCAGGAGTTCATTAAATTTGTAAACTCTAAATAACTGCATTTGAAAAATATAATTATATATATTTCGATTGCGATTTATGGTTTGGCAGGCATAGCCCAAACGCCTGAACCAAAGCGTTATAATTTTACCCATTATACAGAGGAATCCGGACTACTTTCTTACCAGGTAAATTCTACGGTCCAAGACGATGAAGGCTTTATATGGATCGGCACCAACGAGGGTCTGCAGCGATATGATGGTATTCGCTATAAGAATTTTGTAAAAACGGAGAAGGATACCTCCTCTCTACTGTCAAAGGCAATTCTACAGGTACTTATAGATTCGAACAGCAATTTTTGGGTTCTGACCCAGGATGGCCGTGTTGGGGTTTTTGATACCAAATCGTTCACAATGAAGGAGGCTCACATAAAAGTTAAAAATGAAATTTTTCTAGGTTCGCTAACAATGCCCAAAAAGCTGATAGCCGACGATAATGGCAGTATTTTTTTATTGATTTCGGGGGAGGAACTGTTAACCTATGAAAAGGATAAGCACGAATTCTCGGCTAGCCATAATTTTTTTATACCAAAACCGGATTGGAAAATAATCGATTTTGTACCGCAACCTGGAACCAATAAATATTGGATGTGCCTCTCCGATTACGGACTGGCGGTTTTTGACCGGAACACAGGTCAGCTAAGTCATAACGGCAATAATATTGCCCAGGACAAACTTATCGAGTATTACAAAACCACCACAAACCCGAACAAATTATTTTTTGATGGTCAGGGTCGTGCGTGGCATGTAGGTACAGATGAGGGGTTGCCCTATATATATTGTTATGATCTGAAAAAGGGGAAACCCGTTTTTGACAAATACGGCTTTCTTGAACAAGTGCCCAAATACCATGAAGTACACCAATTCTTAGAACAGCGGGACGGCAGTATATGGATTTCCGGTATAAATATATTTGCGAAATACCTTGAAAAGGAAATGGAATTTCAGCAGGTATATAATGGTTATGTGGACGACCGTAGTATTGAGTTCATTGTAATTACCAGCCTAAATGAAGGGAGGGAGCGCAATATTTGGGTTACAACGGGCAACAACGGAATATTTCGCTTTAACCCGGCCGAAGAATTTTTCAGCAGTATAGAACATACCTCCAAACTTATAGGCAAAATTGGCACCGGGGCCCCTATCACCTTTATGCACGATCTTGACGGCAGTATATTAGTAGGGGTTTGGAACGACCATTTATATCGTTATGATCGTGACTTTAGGCCCGTGCCGCTCAACATAAAGGGATTTTCGCCACATGAACTAACCACAGTTGTCCGTTTATGCCAATCCCGCCAAGATAAAATTATTTGGATGGCCGTTAAGAACGGTATCTATAAGTATGACCAGCAAAAGAGGCAGATACAGTTTTATGAATTGCCAATGTTGAGAAGTAGGATTCGAGAGATTGTAGAAGACAAGGAGGGAAACCTTTGGCTTGGATTACAGGAACACGGTGTTTACAAATGGGATGTTAAAAAAGGCAAAATCGATTTTAAACAGGATATTTCCCATTTTTTGCCGATTCCCGAAGTGCGCGTCAATAAAATAATGGTTGACGGTGCCGGGATGGTATGGGTAGGGACACATACCAAGGGCTTATATGTAATAGATCCCAAAACCAATTCTGTGGCCCTACATTTTTATGATAAGGGAACAAACGGGTTGAAGTTGCCTGATAAAATGGTTTCGACCGTACTCGAATATAATGATAGCCTTGTCGCAATCGGTACCAGTGCCAATGTGTTTCTTTATAATAGGTTATACCAAAAATTATCCGTTCTGGGCCACAATAAGTCCATATCCGGGTTTATTCAATCCATGGAAAAAGACGGGGACGGATATCTTTGGGTATCCTCTACTGCTGGATTGACCCGAGTAAACTTAAATAATAGGGTTTTTGTAAAATTCAATAGGAATGACGGTATCAGAAACGACTTTTTTGTGATTTCGGCCTCCCACGTCCTCCCCGATGGAAGAATGATTTTTGGCGCTTCGGAAAGTATGGTAGTCTTTGATCCGGCCGCCATTAAAATCAATACCAGCTATCCAGTGGTAAATATAACCGATTTCAAGGTAAGCAACCGGTCCTTGTCACTGGATTCCTTATTTAGGTTACCAACAATAGATTTGCGCCACAACCAAAACTCTATTTCCATTGACGTCTCTACCATGTCATACAATACGGCCTATGCTGTTAAATATAAATTGGATGGACTGGATAATGAATGGAAAATAGCGGATATGTCCAAACAGCTTATTTACCCCTATCTGCCACCCGGTTCATATCAGTTTCAGGCCAATTCGGTAAATGCAGAAGGAGAGGAAGGTATAAATCCCTTGGTACTGAACATTTCTGTGGAAACACCATTTTGGAAGACAAAATGGTTTTATGGCTTACTTGCACTAGCCATTGGTTTTATCTTTTTCTGGTTGGATAAAATTAGGATGCAGAGAAAGGAAATGGTTCACAAAATGCGAAGCAATATTGCCACTAGCTTACATGGGGAGGTAAACATGGCATTGAACCAGATCAATATTCTAAGTGAGATGGCCAAAATAAAGGCAAACAGCGATCCACAAAAATCTACGGAATTTATAGATCAGATACATTCCAAGAGCCATAATATGATCATTGCGATGGACGATATGCTTTGGAGCATTTCTCCAGAAAACGACAGTATGGTAAAAACAGTAGAGCGGATGAGGGAGTATATCGATGCCCTAAATAGCCGCCATAATAGTGGGATAGAAATTTTTGTGGACGAGAGGGTAAAATCATTGCAATTGGATATGAAATATAGGCACGAGGCCTTTTTACTGTTTAAAGATAGCATTCTAGGATTGGTAAAAGCTTGTGCTTCAAAATGTATGATACATTTGACAATAGAAAAATCGAACCTTGTCTATACCATGCAATTCAATACGAAATGTTGTGATATTCAGCAGCTGAACAGTCTTAAATATCGTCAAGAACTTGTCCAAAGGGCAGATGCCACCAGTACCATGGTGAGGATGCATATGCTTGATAACAATTCAATATTGGAATTAAAAATACCTATAGTGCGTTAGACAAGGTGCGCTTATGAATTGCAGGGCTGTGGAGCCTTGACGGGGATGATAAGATCATTTACCCATCCATTTTTTAAAGGCGGTTACCTTTTCCCTGCTAACCAAGGCTTGCTTATCTACGGGTGGTTTTAATCCAAGCAACAGTCGGTTCCCAAAGTAATCGTCAATTTTTTCTACACTGTTGACTGAAACATAGAAGGAACGGCTGATGCGAAAATATTTTTCGGGATCCAGCATTTCCTCAAGTTCTTCCATGGTATAATCCACAACGAACATTTGGTTATCGGTCGTTTTAAAAAAGTTAAGCCGCCCATCGCTGAAAAAATAGCAAATTTCCCCAATTTCAATGCTTATCAATTTTTGGCCCTGTTTTACTAGAAAACGTTTGCGAAATTCCTTGGGTTGCAATTTCTGCTGAAGTTCCTTTACCAAATTATCAAAATCGGTACTAAAATGATCCGAGCCCTTTAATCTTCTCAATTTATTTATTGCAGCCTCCAACTCATCTTTTTGAATTGGTTTTAGCAAATAATCCACACTGTTTACTTTAAAGGCCTTTAAGGCAAACTCATCGTAAGATGTGGTGAAGATTACCGGACTTTTTACATCTACTAGATTGAATATTTCAAAACTTTGGCCATCGGCCAACTCAATATCCATCAATATTAATTCTGGAGATGGATTGTCTTTTAGCCATTCCACTGTACTTTTGATACTATCGGTAGTTCCTATGACCTCAATCGACCCGTCTACAGCTTCCAATGTCTTTCGAAGTTTTTTTACAGCTAGGTCCTCGTCCTCAACTAGTAATATTTTCATGTTCTGTAGAATTAAAGAAGGTTATTATAAAATTAGTATAAAACAATATTGCTTTACGGGTAAATTGAATTGATAGGGCAAACGAACCCATGAATTGCGGATTTGCGCAAATGAACTGTCAATTATAATATTTAATATTGTCACTACTCAAATCTTACTAAGCTGTTGGTTCCAAATCAAGGGCAAGACTACTGTAAAATTTTTATCATCCTCCATAACTAGAAAACCCGGCTGTTTTAATAAGGCATACTTTGTTTTTATGTTTTTAAGGCCAACTTTGGTACTGGGCGCTTTTACGGTTAGTGGTTGATGATTGTTACTTACTACAAGCTTGTTTGCTGCGGCTGTAAAAATATCGATGACCAATGGACTGTTTTTCGAAAGTGAATTATGCTTAACAGCATTTTCGACCAGCAGTTGCAGGGTCAAAGATGGCAATAAATAAGAATCGTAACGTTTATCAATCTGTAAATTGAGCTTCACAGCATCGCCGTACCTGGTTTGAAGAAGCTTATAGTATGATTCAATAAATCTGATTTCTTGTGTAACCGTACTTACCCCTTCTTCATTGTTTTTTAGGAGATATCGATACACTTTGCTCAGCTCGTTCAGAAAAACTTCTGCCCGTTTTTTATCAACACCTATTAAGGAAGACAAGGTATTAAGGCAATTGAATAAAAAATGAGGATTTACCTGATTCTTTAGGGTGTCGAAATCCTGATGCACGGCTAGCTCGTTCATTGTTTCCCTTTCACGTGCACTTTGTTTCATCTTTGAAAATACGTAATCGGCTTCGAATAAGGTTTCAAAAATAATGTTTACCCCAACCCCTACGAACAGACCTTTATACAAATCCTCGATTTGCAACTGATAATCCAATATATGAAAATGGTCATAAACAAACAGAATTATTAATATACTGGGGATCATTACAAAAAGGAGCACCAATGCCTTTCCAATTACCCGTTGTCTACTTTGATTAAGTTCAGGGTATTTTTGTTCTATCCAATTTGCATAAAGCACATGTAAATACCATGATGGGATTCCAATCATATAAATTAGTGGTATGGAATAGATCCATACTTTGTAATCTTTCCATAGACGATCGTCAAATAGAATCAAATTAATTATTGCCGAAATCAATGGCATTGAAAACAGGAATGAATACAATTCCAATTTAGGTGGTTTAACAAATTTCATGGTGTTAACTCCATTTTTTCATTGATCAAGGGAATTTTTATTACCCTATTGGTATCCGAGGTTTTATCTATTGAAATCGGCCTGGCAAATAATTCATATTTATTGATCAAATTGTCAAGATCTGCTTCAAAGTCCATAGAGTCCGTAATAAGTTTGGGCTGTATATTATTCTCTATTTCAAGGATGCCAATACCTTTGGATCGGATTGATATTGATAACGGCTCGCTTTTGCAGAGCTTATTTTTAGCGAAGGAATTTTCTATAATCACTTGTAGGGTAAGTGGTGCCAGTAATTTGATTTTATCCGCATCGGCAACATCTATATTCAACTGTAGTCCATCACCGAATCTGGCTTTCAACAAATGCCTATATGAATCAACAAATTTCAATTCGGTTTGTACACTTACCAGTGGTTCATCATCGTTGCGCAGCATGTAACGATACACCTTGCTCATTTCATCCAGGAATTTTTCTGCCCGTTCTTCATCTTCCTGAATTAAACAGGACAAACAATTTAAACTGTTGAATAGGAAATGTGGATTTACCTGACTTTTCAGGCCCTGTAACTGACTTTGCTTGTAGGCTTGGTTTAACCTATCGGTTTCTTTCTGATTTTTTTGCCACTCTTCGTATCGGGAAATCCCCTCCATTAAGAACGTAAGAAAAATATTCATGATGCCCAGTGCCAGGTAGCTCCAGGCAAAGGCATTCTCATTAAACCGGTAATTAAAATAAGGTATGGATTCGAATATATTAAAAAGGGCACCTAAAAATAATCCGGTGGTTATCAAAAAAATAATGATCATTAAGGACAAACGTTTGGGTACTTCCGTCTCTAAAGGAAATCTTTTCTTAAAAATAACGGCAATGGCCCCGCAGCTTACAAAATCCAAACAGAACCACACAAATGATACTATTGTAGCGAATAGGAAATACCCAGGGCTTGAAAAATACTGTGAACCGAAATTGATACAATTGAGTAAAAAGGCAAATATTGGCGATACGAGTAGCATTACCTGGTTATCCAAACTGTTGTATTGTGGTAGCCGAATTTTCATAATACTTCCAAATTCAGGTTTATTATAACTTGACGATTTCTGGTGCCCACTTACTATATAAAGATAGTTATGAATTGGGAAAAGCCATGTATAAATCGTACATCATTTATTTGATACAGTAGGCTAATTATTTTAACTATTATGCCGTAAAATATTTCCCTTTGGGCACATTATTTATGCAAAACCTGTTTCGCCCGGATTGGAAACAGGTTTTGCGCAAAAAAAGGCCCTAATTTTTTCGGTTATTATTTAACGGACTGATCTTGCTTCAAATCTTCCAATGATTTTGGGGCCGGAACTACATTGTATACAGGATTCGTTGTTTTTAGATAATAATAAATCGAGCTTAAATCTTCATCTGTCAAATTTTTATAGAAATACCATGGCATAAGCGGCAACAAATCCCGTGAATTCTCAAGACCCTTGTACTTGCCTTTCCGAATGGCACGGATAAAATTTTCTACCGTCCAATTGCCAATCCCACTTGGGTCACTGGTAATATTGGCCACATAGGTCTGACCCCATGGACCAAGATGACTGGTCCCATCAGGATTAAACATGATCCAACCGTCGGAAATCGATTTCAGGTCTATAGGTGGTACGGTTCCGTCTGATGGAAATCCCGATAAATCAAGTTCGGGAATTATTTCAGGTCCATTGGCACCCATACGCTTTGGAGAATGACAATCGGCGCAGCCAATCGATTTTACCAGATATTCTCCGCGGGCAACCAGTGCGGTTGTATCCTTTTCTGAGGTAGATTCGGTAGTTACGAGATCTACTTCTGGTTTATTTGATTTGCCCATGCATGCCAAAAGGCTTATCAAAATGATACCCGCCACAATCGAAAAACTTGGAATTTTACTGTTCATAATGGAATAGGTTTAAGAGTTAATGGTTTAAACGGGCCTATGAAATAATGTTCCCAACAGCCCGCAAATTACCTGAGTTATTTTTTAAATTAAGCGAAGGTATTTTGTCGTCGTCTGCTTAACAATACAAACATGTATGGATTGAGAAAAAGGCTGTATGAAGTGTACAGAAATGAAGACGGGGGTAAAGGCTTTGGGTTTAGGGTTCATTGGGATTATCCAAATCCTATTTTCGAAAATCAGTGGAAACAAATAATTAAAATCCTTTATGTACTTACCAATTGTAATACTTGTCAAGTACTACTCTTTAATATTTCAATTGATTGCATTAATAAATTTAGCTAATGAATCACCACCTGTCATAACAAGAATATAACTTTATAAGTGTTTATAATAAAGTCTATTGAGACATTTTATCGTGGACAGAAAGGTAATTAAACATAAATTTATAATCACTTAAGTTTAAAATTATGAGAAATATTCTTTGGTTAATCGCTGTAATTAGTATTATCATATGGATGTTGGGTTTTTTCGGTATAGTTGCCGGTATGGGCACCAGTAATTTGATTCATATTCTTTTGGTAATTGCTGTAATTGCCGTTCTTTACAATATCATATCAGGTAGAAAGCCTTTATAAGACTTATATTTTTAGAAGGTTGGGCGAAGAGTGACCCCGCACTCTTCGTATGGCCTATGTTGTATGGTGTTTGGCTTCTATAATTCGAGATTCCCTAATTTGCAAACATCCTCAAATTCCTTGCTGTTATCCGAATATTTTATCTACATTTCACCTCGGTCCAAACCTTATCATTTCATTAGTAAAAATGTCCTCCCTATAATATTTTTAAATTTGCTATTGACGGATTTAATGTCCTTGAAAATTACACCCAATACCCCATTAATATTTTAACCTATGGTAATTGATTTATGAAACCAATTGGATCCAGTATAATTCGCCAACTATTTATTATTTTACTTATCCTACTGCTGGGAGGATTAATATTCCAAGCAATCCTACCTTATTTTACGGGGATTTTGGGAGCTATAACTATTTATGTCCTTTTAAGGGGGCCTATGGCAAACCTTGTAAAAAGGGGGTGGCATCCGGACTTGGCCGCTGCCGTATTGTTGGTGGTTTCCTTTGTGTGCATTTTGTTGCCCATTTCCGGAATCATTGTAATGCTCGGCTCAAAAATAAGCAATGCTGCACAAAATTCCGAGAAGGTAATTTCGGCTTTGAAATCACAGTTGGGTAAATGGGAAAGTCAACTTGGATATGATTTAACGTCCGAAATAGATGCCAGTGCTATCTCTACCTGGCTATCCAAAAACCTACAGGGTTTTGCAGGTGGTACTTTCACTATGTTCATAGCTATAGGAATCATGTATTTCATGCTTTATTATATGTTGACGAATCGGCGTGAATTACGTGAATCATTGTTCAAGTATATTCCCATAAGCAAGGAAAACCTAAAAATAATTGGAGAGGAAGTAAGGGCAATGGTGCGTTCCAATGCCTTAGGTATTCCCTTGGTGGCTTTGGCCCAAGGGGTTGTTGCGCTAATAGGTTTTTTGGTCTTCGGAATTAATTCCCCATTCTTCTGGGCGGTAATTGTTGCCATTGGCTCTATGATTCCTTTTATAGGTTCTTTGTTGGGAATTCTGCCTGTTTTTATTTTATCTCTCTCCTATGGTAGCTCCTTCCAAGCTTGGGGTATCCTCTTGTATGGCTTTATTGTAGTGGGTGCAACAGATAATTTATTTCGACTTTTTATTCTTAAAAAATTGGACAATGTGCACCCTCTAATTACGCTGATAGGTGTAATTATTGGGGTACCCATTTTCGGATTTATAGGACTTATTTTTGGTCCTCTGCTAATTAGTCTTTTCCTAATTATTGTTCGGATGTACAAGAAGGAGTACGCTAAGGACAATAAGGACAGACTTTGATTTTTTCTAATACTGTAATCGCACAGGAACTGTCGCATTTCTGCCTATGGAATAGCTTATAATAAGTTAGGCCCGCCTATGGCGGACAGGGACTGTGGCAGCACCCCTACAGCACCGCTTGGGATATAGCCAAGGGCCCGAACGACCAAAGAGGTAACACCCAAATAATGAGGAGATGCTCAAGGGAAATATGGCATAAACCTATACAGCAAATTCATGTTTTTTCCAATTTCCGGAAAACTCCAGTTTTGTGCTGGACTCAATTTTTATATTTGATTTATTACGCTTCATCTATAAACAAAATGACCCCTACTAAATAGCAGGGGTTATAGTAATGAAATTTAAATTTTGTGCTCGAGGCTACATATTGTCAATCTCTTCTTTTAATTGTTCTTTTCTTTTTCCGGTCTTCTCTTGTAACCGGCCTAACAATTCATCGAACTTACCTTCTGAATAAGTTAGGTCATTATCGGTAAGATCACCGTATTTCTGTTTGAACTTACCTTTGACTTGTTTCCATTTTCCCTCCAATTGATCACTGTTCATAGTCTTGTTTATTTAAAGTCTGCACCGAAAGGCAGACGGGTTAATAATTTGTCTTTAATAAAATTAGACCTAAATTCCACTAGCTAATAATTCAAAAGATTACATTTTTGACCCATTTAATTTGGTTGTAAAACTTTATGATTTTCTTAATAAAACAAGAGCGGTTTTTTAGTTTTAAGAGCCATTAAAAGGGATAACCGATGGCAAAATTGAAGATAAGATTGCCACTGCCGCCATCAAAAAAGGGAATTCTGATGCGTTCTCCTTCAGGCAGGTATGGGACTTGTAAAGGGGAAGCAAAATCGAAGCGCAAGACAAAACTTTGGATATCAACCCTAAGGCCCAAGCCCACTCCAATACCCAATTCCTTGGCCCAATTGGAGCTAAATTTTCCTTTGGCAAGCAATTCTTCGTTAAATTCACGACTGGCTGCAGGTTCATCTTCCGCAATTACAATGTCATTGGTCAACCATACGTTACCGGCATCCGCGAAAACGGCGCCCTTTAGGTAAGACCATATTGGAAATCTATATTCCAAATTGCCTTCCAATCGTAGATTTCCCGATTGGTCGAAAAAAGAAGATGTGCCATTTTCAGTGGAACTAAATGTTCCTGGCCCCAGAGACCGTATTTTAAATGCCCTTACACTATAGGGACCTCCTGAAAAAAATTGTTTTACAAAGGGTAGGGTGGAGGAGTTGCCATATGGAATGCCCCATCCTGCATAAAGTCTGGTTACAAGGGCTTGTTCCCTGCCCCATTTTATATAATAGCGAAAATCGATATCGGCCTTGGCATATTGTGCATATTCCAATCCAAAAACCGTTTTATCGGACCCACCAATAAGCTGCAGCGTGTTACCGGCTATATCCAGGCCTGCGGAAACAAACAAGGGGTGATTGTTATTCACATCTACCAGTTCGTTGTAGGTAAAGGTATAGTTGAGTCCAGCGATGAATTGCTGGTCGAAACTTTGTTTTAAGAACGGATTTTTATCCAAAATGGCCGTAAATTCTTCAGTGGTATTGGATAGGTTTACGTAATTGATGCTAATAGGGTTAAGCTCGTGGTATACAAACCTATTGGCATTCCAGGTATAACCAAAGGAGGCGTTGAACGAATTTAGGGTATAAAGTTTAGTGCGTTTTAAGAAATCGGTTCCCAAGCTAATTTTGGTCTTGGGTACGGCGTACTTAAATTGTTCGGGGGAAAAAGGTACTAACCTAGGGATGATCAAATCGGTTTTCAGACCTCCCGCTATACTGCTAAGGCCAGTTCCTTTACCTCCGGAAAGCTGGGTTTCATACGCAAAATTACCCGTTATGCTCAAGGTTTCCCCTCCCTTAAAAAGGTTTCTGTTGTTATAAGTGAGCGATATTCCCGGCCCGGCAAAACCGTTCGATTTTGTTACCGCCTGTAATTGCGCCCGTACAGACCTTTTGGTAAGTGGGGAAAGTAAAATATCGGCGTACAACGAGGCTGTACTATCTACTTCCAAACTGTCCTTTTCATTAAACCGAATATTTACATACTTATAGTTTCCTAAGGCCGAAAGTCTATTGCTGGTTAACCTGGCCGTTTCCGAATTATACTTCTGATCTACCCCAAACAATATATAGGGTTCCATTTTCTTAGGTTTAAAGAATTCCTTTTCCTGAATAAAACTAATGCCGTTGATGACTGTTTTACTGGTGTCGGCCTCTTTTTCAGTTTCAACGGAGAAGTTGGGGTAAACTGAGATGGAATCAATGGTATAGGGAATCACCGTTTTTTTTGGGAGATTTCTTTTCAAACGTAGAAAGAGGTCGTACTTTTTGTTGTCATAACGATTGGTATCGGCCTCAAAAATCAAAAAATCTGGATTAAAATTGTAATACCCTCTTTGCTTAAGTTCATGGTCTATCCGTTCCCTTTCAAATTTCATTAGTTCCAGATCAAAACGGTCTCCAAGCTTAATTTCTGTTTCCTCCAAAGCTTTTTCAATTTCGGCATAGATGGGCAGCGAGTCTTTATCCAACTCAAATTTTTCCAGGGTATATGGTTTTGGCAAGTTTAAGTTGTACTTAATGGCAGCGTGTTTTTGTGTACTGTCCACTTCAGAGGTTACTTGGCTATAGAAAAACCCGCGATTGTCAAGTCTGTTCAGCATTAGTTGTTTTACTCGCTGCGGATTTACATCGGAGAGATAAACTGGTTCTTCCCCAATCTTTTTATTGAGCCATCGGTTTAAAAAACCAGGTCTCTCCTTTTGTGCTTTGTAATGAAAATACAGGCCCGGTCGCATTCCCAAAAATTGGGAATTGGGCTCCGGTACCACTAAGGTGTACAATTCTTGCGTTACTTTTTTTTGGTGCTTTACTTCGTTGTCAAACGCAACATTGATCTTTGAACCGGTATATAAAGTCTCGCCCTCAGGGATGAATTTCCCAATACTGCAGGAATATATACATACTAGAATTAGCAAAGTTAAAATAGTCCGATATGTATTTGTTGCCATCAAACTTTTATTCTTTTTTTTGAACTTCTTTGTCTTTTTCTTCAGCCGTTTTGACTTCCTTTAAAGGATTGAACAATTGACTAAATCTATTAAATTCCCTGTTGAAGATCAGGGCTACACCAGTTACGATCAATTGTCCGTCTATGATGTTTTCGAATTCGTTCTTTCTAAACCCCCTTAGTCTATAACGGCCATCTTTTGTGAGCAGGTATTCTAGGCTTACATTACCGATTATTGGGGTTTCCTCTTGCCCAGGCTGTGCACTGCCTTCAACATCAACGGCACTCCCTGCAGTTACGATCAAACGGTCGTTGAACAATTTTTTCTTGGCGTTGATGTTCAGTTGGGTCCGGTCTTGGGGACTTTCACCCTGGTAATCGGTAAAGCTGTCCAAATCAAAATCTACCTCGAACCCGGATTGCCCAAAAACCCTGTCCGAAAATGCGTTCAGTTCCCCTGCCAATACTTTGTTTACATTGTCCCTTGCAATGGCCGCAGTACCACCAATGCTTCCGTCACTGCCGGAATCTGGATAAAAACGATTAAGTGCCAACAAGGAAAATACCTGTTTGTTAAGTTCAGCCTCTTGTTGGTTCAATTGTTGAACCCTTCCATAGACCGCACCACCCAAGGATCCCTGTTCGTCTTCTGGCATATCCAGTCCGAAGGACAATTTTGGTTCCAGCAGTTCTCCATCTACATTAAGATAAACCAAAAATGGTAGTACTTGTCGGTATTTGCCGGTTAGGCTATTGTCCTCACTGGAAACCACAGACGACATTAGAGGGGCAGCAGAAGTTTCTACCTTATAAGTTGCAGTAACATCCAACTTGGCATTGGAGGGGTCTCCCTGCCAAGTTATGGTGCTGTTAGGATTTATCTGGAACCTTCGTTTTACAAGGTTGTACAAATTGGTCTCGTAATGACCGGAGTTAAGTTCGTATCGCCCTGTGAGCTGCATCCTTCCGTTGGGCTCTACATTAAGATTAAGGGAGGCGTCCCCAGAAACTCGAAGGTTATCACCTGTACGTTTATCTATAATGATATTAAAATTGGAATCATCGGCTATCTCCAAAATGGCTTTGACATCCATGCCCCTAAAGAAGGCTGCTGTTTCTTCATTATCATTTCTAGTAAGTATGGCATTGGGGTTTTCACGGTTCACAAAAAGGACCACCCCCTCACGTTCTTCAACATCCAATATAGATTCCGGGACAACGTAAGTTACATCGGTACCCGCGCGTACACGAATTTTTCCTTCTATTATAGGTAGGTTTAAATCTCCCTTCACCTTAAGGTCAAGATCAAAACTGGCCTTCCCATAGAATAATTCGTTGTCTTTCTCTGTAGAGTTCAGGAACTGAAATTGGTTGGCATTTAGTCTAAGGTCCAATTTTGGGTTCAATAATTCCTCGGTAGCAATGGAACCGTCCATTTTAAAACCGTTGCCATTGACATCGGTAATCTGAAAATTATCCAAATACAATCCGTTTGTATCAATCTTTAATGTTTCATCAAAAATTTTAAAAACGGAATTCAGACTGGCGACATTAAAATCGGTTTCATTAAAGTTGATGGATCCTGTATAAACCGGGGATGTGGTGGTGCCCGAAACATCTATTTTCCCGGAAAGATAACCGTGGGTATCTTTCAAGGTCCCAAAGAGAAAATCCTCAATAACCTTAAGGTCTATTCGGTTTATGTCCAGATCAAGATTCAGTTTGGCCCCTGTTTCTGCAGCGGCGTAGTCCCCTTTTAAATCTATGTCCGTCCCATCTCCTTTCAGGGCTAGATTAAAATCATAGGCATTGCTGGTTTTGGAAGTTGCCTTTAAGGACAAGTTACCTAAGGGGTGTTGCATTATCTCAAAACCGTTAATTTTATAATCGGCCACTATTCCTGTTGCTCCGAAGGGATTTTCCAAAATCAAATTTCCGTTAACCAAGCCAGAGGCCAAGGGAGAATCTGGGTTGAACAGACTTAGAAAGGTTTGTAACCTAAATTGGTCGAAGTTTATGGCCAGATGTTCTTCCCCTGAATCGGAAACGGAATTGCTTAGGCTAAGTTGTTGGGAATTTCTTGTCAAATTTAGGTTCTTAAAACTAAGGTGGTTTGGGGCAAAACTTATCCGGTTATCTTCAGGTATATTCCATTCCTTTTTGTTGAACAAAAGTCCATCGGGATTAATTTGGAGCAAGGTGGTATCTCTGGCCAAAATCATTTTTGAGGCGATAAACAATACTTTTTCTTTTTCGTCCCATGAACTGAAATCCAACAACAATTCCTTGTTTTTAAGGGTACCCTCTAAATAGGTTCTTTTAATATGCACCGGATCCGCAATGAGGTTAATAATACCAGCGGTGAAATTGAGGTTGGTGGAATCGCCAATTGCCGAGAGGTTCAAACTATCCAGTGTAATTCCCTTATACTTGGCTGAGGGCACCTTTAATTCGGCATTAATATTTTTGGTGGCCGCATCAAAACTGGCTCTGACAATAATGGAATCCATCTGCTCCAAATCCCTAAGGAATACCTCTGTAATAAGGGCATTGGGATGTATATTAAGATTCATTTCAAGCTTTACGGAATCGTTCGGGGTTGGTTCTGTCAATGTATTTTCAAAGTAGCTCTTGAATTGTTTGGTCAGAGCGGTATTGATTCCCACAGGTGAAGAGTTGGATTTTAATCCGCCGTTCAGAAAATCGCTTTGGATGATAACTTCGGTACTAAGAGTGTCTATCTTGGATTTTATTAGCATGTGGCCCATTTGGTACTGCTGATCATCATATACTGCTACACCATTGTTTATCCGGACATTCAATCCATAAGTATTCAGGTTCCCGTCAAAATTGGCTTCCAAATCCAGTCCGGCCCTGATGTTCGCCTTCGTGAGACCTAGGGCTTGTAGGTCGGCGCCGATAACATTAAGGTTTAGCTTAATTTTTGAGGAGATGGAATCCAGTATCAAAGCTGTGTTCGATTCGAAATTTAGGTTCTTGTCCTTAAACTTTAGGTCAATATCGCCTTTCCCGTTTTGGATTTTTCCTTTTAAACCAAGATTTGAAAAGTCATACTTTTTAAGTTCCAATTGAGTAAAATCGGATTCAAAAACAGCATTTAGTGTTTTAAGGCTATTACCATTGCCAGAGCCCTTGATCTTAAAGGTCAAGAGTCCCAACTGCTCATTTCTTAACAACTTGCCTAGTTGCAGGCTGTCTACTTGGAGATTTCCATCGAAGTTGATTTGGCCAATGTTGGTATAGTTACCTTTAAGTAGGGCAGCACCTTCCGGTATTTTCAGGGAAGCTTCCCCCGAGATATTTTTTAGATTACCATGGGTTTTGGCTTGGACCAAAATGGTCTGGGGAATTTCAATGTCCAATTCCTTTTCCGAAACAAATTGTTGCAGATCCTCCCGGATCGTAGTTGCCTTAAGGATAGGGAAATCAAAGCTTAGTGAATCCGTTTCCATTATGTTGGATACGGTTCCTTCGGCCACCAATGAACTGTTGCCCCAGCTAAATAGTAGATTTCGGATGTCAATACGGTCAAGTATCCCATTGGCCTCTAAATTCCCTGTCAATGGGTGCTGCTGGGCGGCAGCAAAATATTTGTTCTCGTTTAATTTAGGTTGAAAAAAAAGGACCTCTTCCAGTGCAAGATGTAGCTCTGACATTTGTAGGTCCATTTTGGTTTTCCTTGGGGAATGGATCAATTGGTTTAGGGATCGATAATTCATTTTCAAGTCGGCTGTCAACCAACTTGAATTGGTCTTTAATAGCAATCCCGTGAGCGTTGCGGAGCTGTCGTCCAGTTTGGCCTCGAAAACAAGATTTTGTAACTGAATGCCACTTTTTTCAACAAAGGACAATTGATCTAAATTCAAGCTACCATTTTTAGGGTGGTAGTTGAGGTCGTTGGCCTCTAAATTAAGTTTTGAAAGGATAATATCGTTAGGATTGAATTGACCCTCTGTTATTGTTTTATTATTAGAACGGTATATGAAAGAATTATTGCTAAGGATGATGTTATCGGCCACTAAAAAAAGATCTGGCCAGGAAAATTCAATATTTTCTACTGTATTACTGGTAGTATCCTTAGGGGTATGTCCCCTTTCTTGTATATTTAAGGAAATGTCCGAATCTTTTAGGGAAAGTAACCCTATTTCCAGTTCTTTCTTGCTTAAATCGGCCTTGGGCAGTTCCAATTCAAAATCACCTAGGAATGCATTGGCCAGCACACCATCGGGAATTGAGTTATAATTGGCCCGTACATTTTTTAGTTTTAGATGGTTGACGACTAAAAAAGGCAGTAGTGTTTGAGCGTCGTCTTCAGGAACAACGGTCTTGGTTTGTTTGTATGTAATGTTCGTGTCCGAGAGCTCAAAATCCTCTAGGTCGAACAGCATGGTCTCCAAGTCTACAGTATTGGATTTTAAATATAGTTGCCCCAAAACAAGCCTGCTTTCCACGCCTGAGTACGCATCAACGTAATCGATTTCAAAGTTGGATAAATCAAGCGATCCAACATTGATTATCATAGGTTCCACTTCCGAGGGTGGGGGAGTTGTATCACTGGTAGCGAAGGCCTCCAGTATAAAATCAAAATTGAATTTGCCCGAATCCTCGCTCTTGGATATATATGCCCTTAAGCCTTCCCATTCCACAGATTTGAGGTTCAGTTTATTACCAAACAGCAAGGGAGTAAGCGGTACGTTGGCTTCAAGGTTTTTTGAATACAGTAAGGTATCCCCTTTTTGGTCCTCCAAATACAGGCCTTCCAAAAATGCATTCCCGGAAAAAGTTATAAAAAGTCGGTCTATTTCAACTTTGGTGTTGGTCTTATTGGCAACATAAGCAGTGACTTTGGTAACAATTATATTTTGTCCCCAAGGGCTTCTAACGAAAAGTACCAAAACGACAAACAATATTGCCAATACCAAAATAGTTTTGGCGATGCCCTTGAGAAAGCGATATGTAAATTTGTTCTTTTCCATTTGTTGCCAGCCAAAGATCATCAATAATGCAATAGTAAATGAGCTTTTACCAATCTTAAACTAACTTATTAAATAAAACAAAAAGGTGAAGGGTATTTGTCCAAATATATTGGACCATAATAGGCAGGTTTGTTCCTGTTTTGGCCCACGCGGAGTCTAGATGGAAAATGGAGCCTAGTTAGGTTTGTGGATTTAAGGCTTATATTTTTTAGTAAAAGGACCTATTCCTGTAATTAACTTGAGCTTGATTGATTTTTAATTATTGATGGAATGTTTTAGGTAATGCGGCCCCGGCCAGCCTACCTTCGGCTAGACAGGCTCGAGGAGACAGAATTATTGACTTTAATTAGATAATTATCAGTTGGATGAAGTTTATTTAAGTCGAACCCATCTTAATTAAAATGTATGTATGGGAATTATAAAATATATTTGCAGCCATGGAGCGGTAGCATGGGGGTGAAAAAAATAATAGTAGAAAAAACAGTATAAATTAATAAAGGAAGTGTAATTATATGGCATCAGGATTTTTTGCTTTACTGGACGATATTGCTAGTTTAATGGATGACGTAGGGGCAATGACTAAAATCGCGGGTAAAAAAACGGCCGGCATTTTGGGGGATGATCTGGCGGTTAATGCCGAAAAGGCTTCCGGTTTTGTATCCTCACGTGAAATTCCAGTATTGTGGGCCATTACAAAAGGGTCAATACTGAACAAGTTGATCATTCTTCCCATTGCTTTTCTGCTCAGTGCCTTTTTGCCAGTGGCGGTCACGGTAATATTGGTATTGGGCGGACTTTATCTGGCGTATGAGGGGGCAGAGAAGATTTATGAATTTGTTGTGCCCCACAAACACCCAAAAGCGGAGCAAATAAAGACCTATTTAACCAAAAAAGAAATCCTGCTTTTGGAAAAGGAAAAAATTAAGTCGGCCATTCTAACCGATTTCATTCTCTCCGTTGAAATAGTGATCATAGCCCTAGGTACGGTGGTTCTGGAGCCCATTTGGACCCAGGTAATGGTAGTTTCCATTATAGCCCTGGTGGCCACTGCGGGAGTTTATGGAATTGTGGCGCTTATAGTTAGGATGGACGACTTTGGACTAAAGCTTATAGAGCTCAATGGTAGGAAACACAGTATATCGGATTATATTGGCAGGTTTTTAGTTGGGGCGCTGCCGTGGGTAATTAAAAGTTTATCGGTAATAGGAACCATTGCCTTAGTTCTGGTGGCCGGAGGGATTTTTGTACATAACCTAGAATTTCTTCATCATTGGCTAGAGGCATTGCCGGCAATAGTGGGGGAATTTTTGGCCGGTCTGGTTATAGGCTTCCTTTGTTTATTGGTGGTAATGGTATTTAAGAAGGTTTTAGCCATGATATGGCCGAACCGCAAAACCGACAACAAATGAATACTTGTTCGTACACGTTTTAGAACTAGGAAGAAGCCTTTTATCAATTAATAATAATTAATCCAAATTGGATTGCAGCGCTAAGTTATTTCTTAGTTCCATGTCCGATATCCATTGGAAATTTATCGGATGCCATTGGTCTTTGAGGGTTTTTCCATTAGAGGATTCGACCATATTTCTTTTTAGGAAAACTTGATTGTTCTCAGAAAATACATGTTGGGTCTCAATAACATCATGGCAGATGCAGCAAATGCTTTTAGTTATATTTTTCATGTTATATATTCTTTTTATACCTATTCCTTCCCATATTAAAAATGCCTACTTTGACTCCTATTCCTGCGGAAAAGCCGTTTATGTCCTTAATGGGGGCAAAGCTCTTGGCATCGTTGAATTTATTTGAAAATCGATACTTTACTCCAGCTTCCAACTGTAGATACCTGGAAATGTTGAACAAGGCGTTGATCCCAGGTTCAACTATAAAAAAGGCCTGCGCGTTATCTTCAAATTCATCCTCGTCAAAATCATGGTTACTATAATTGTCATCTATATAACCCATGCCCCCAGCTCCTATCAATACCGGAAATGAGAGGTTTACGAGGTTTTTACTAAAAAAAATTGGTTCTAAATGTAGCCCACCATAAGCGCCAATAAGATCTTCATCGTACATGGAAAGACCCCTATAAATATTCTGATCCGAATAGAAGAAGGTGCCCACAAAACCTATTTCAAATTGTTGGTTGGCCACATATGCGACTTGCAAACTTGTGAAGTAGGTGTCCTTATCCTCAATGTCTCCATAGTGGGTTGTTAGACCTAGGTAGACCCCATGCACTACATTATTTCGATCATTAAACTCCACATAATCGCCAGAAGTGTCCTGGGCAAAGGTTGGAATAGTGAACCCCAATAAAAGGGGAAGTAAAATTGCTGTGTTTAATTTCATGCTCTTTGATTTTTGATTGATGATGTTATAGTAGACAACAAACTCTGTAAAAAGTTGCATTTTTTTTACTTTTTTTTATTTAAATTAAAGTTCCTTTAAAAGTATTACCCCTTTTTCACCTGTAATTGAAATGGAACCCTGTTTGGAATTGCCGTAAGTAGCCTTTATATCACGTATTCTTTTTCCCTTATCTATCATTTGGGTTTCTACATTTTCGAAGGTTTTAGGAAGACGCAACAGTCCTTCTTCCAAGGTTGCATTAAACCTAAAGGAGAAGTCCTGAACATTAAGAACAATTTCCGAGGATTGTTGATGAATGTTAATTTTGGCATCGGCACTATGAATGGTGGATACTTTGAATTCTGCAATTTTCATGACCAGATCAATTTCATTATCTAAATTCGCCAATGCCACATTAGAGAATTCCAGTTCCCCATGTATGGCTTCAACTTCATTGATGGTAATTTCATCCTTGCTGGAATAGATTTCCAAGGAGGTAATTTCCTCTAAATCTATTGTAGAACCGCTGCTGGTCAATCTTAAGTCTTTGGATTTACCAAGGGACAAATTGCCATTTTTTATGTTTATACTACCAAAGTTTATGTTTTTGGCCTTGAGCTTGCCGAATTTTAAGAGGATGTCAGCGTTTTTAAGGTTTTTGTTGATCCAAATATCGCCATGCTGTACGTCTATCTTTAATTTACCGGTCCAATCCTCTAGAATGACGTCGCCAAACTTATTATTGATGTCCACCACCGCATTGGCGGGTAAATAAATGGAGTAATTTATCTGTATATTGCTTCGGTCAAAATCGAACGGATTCGCCTTGTTGAAATACTCGGCTAAAAAACCTTTGTTTTTTTCTGCAATTTCCGAACTAATAGTCACAAAATCGGATATGGATTTAATTCTAGGCTCAATACGATCCAATAGGTTTTGTGCGTTCTCCCTTTTTTTATGAGTAGTAGTAATATCTACAGTAATCGAAATATTATTCTTGGACCACCCGTGGATAGTTATGTTGCCATATTTGTTGTCCACTTGGAGTTCTCCGGCATTGGACATTTCAAAAGTCTCCGATATGGTTTTAGATACTTTTTCCTGGGCTAGCATTAAATTGGCCATAAGGACCATGGCTAGAAATAATAGCGAGTTTTTATAAGGTGTATCCATAATCGTCATTTATCATTTTTGAATCATTTATTTGCCTCAATAAGTTTTCGATGAGTTCTATCCTTTTTTTGTAATTGCCAATAATAGCTTCCAAGACCCTTTCGTTGCCGAGGTTTTTTTCCATTTCCAATTTTAAAACTCCGTATTCTTCATCCAATTCGTCCATGAACGATAGAAATTCATTTTTGTCTTCTTGTGATAAGTCGGGATGATTTTTTACTAATTGTACTTGATGTTGTACCAAGTTGCTATAATGCATATCAATATCCAGGAGTTCTTGGGAGACAACGTTGTTCTGCGAGCCGGACTGCTGTCCGCCATACACTGTAATACCGATTAGGATAGACAAAAGCAAGACCAACACAATACTGGCTGCAACACGAAATAACGGGGATTTCCACAACGGAACTACCTTTGGGTTCGTATTGGACAGTTCGGATTCAATTTTGGCCCACATTTTAGATCTGTCTGCCTTGTGTTCATCGAACAATGCCTTGTTGTCCCTTATATGTTTTTCAAAATAGTCCATTACATTTCTTTTATAATTTCAAGTAACTTTTTCTTAGCCCTGTGATACTGGGATTTAGAGGTGGATTTTGATATTTCCAGTACTTCCCCAATTTCTTCATGATCGTATCCTTCGATCAAGTATAGGTGTATAATCTGCTGGTAACCCGGTGGAAGCTGTTTAATGCCTCTTTTTACTTTTTCTATATCTATGTCCTTTATGTTTTCAATAGGTTCTTCAGTGAGATGATATTCATGGTCAATTATTGGCACTAAGGGAATTCGTTTTAGTTTTAAATGGTTAATACTTTTATTGATTACAATTCTTTTTAGCCAAGAACCAAATGTGCTCTCATATCTAAAATTCCCCAAATTCTTGAATGCTTCAACAAAACTGTCCTGAACGGTATCTTCAGCATCTTCCTTACTGCACAACATCCTCATACTAACATTGTACATAGCATCTACATACTGTTCATACAATTGAAACTGTGAGTTTCGGTCGCCCAACTTGCTCTTTTCAACAAGTTCCTGGTGTGTAAAACGGATATTGGTTTTCAACTAAAAAAATGGTTTTAACGGTCCAATCAGGGGGGATTTCAAAATAATAGACAAACAATAGTGGAAAAAGTTGCATCTAAACAGAAAAATATTTTTGGACACTTTAATTTCACCCATACTCCTTTACTCCAAAAGCCACTAAATAGGGCAAGTTTTAGCGGAATAAACTTGGCAGCTGAAAATTGAAATAATTTTTTTTATGGAAGATATGCAACCTTTATTTTTTTCGGATGTCAATAGGCCATATCATAAACATGAATATCAAAAATTGAAATCAAGAAATCAAAATAGAGAATTGGGATCCTTTATTGAGGGGGGCAGTTTATTATTTTTTAGGTGGTTGGCAATAGAAAGTGTTATTGCCAAAATTACAAGTAGGCCTAGGAAAGATATAGCGCATCTATATTCTGGAAACGGATATTCCCATAGAGGCTGTTGGTCCACATTACTAAATTCCAACATAGCCTCTAGCCGAATTGCAAATCCCAATGAAACACTATTCTCAAAATAAGGTTCGGATTTTCATTACGGAACGTTTGAAAGGAAATGAATGCACAATTTTGCCGAGGAATTATGGGAAGAATCTTGTCAGTACCTAATGGAACCAACGGTTTATTGGGTTGGCCTTACCAGGGAAAAGATGATGTAGGCACATACCTATTTGGTAATATGGATTAAGTAAGAACAAAAAAAATAAATTTTAACCACTGTAAGTATAAAGCAAATTAGATGTAGCAAAAATTATCGAGTAATCAGCAGAGGTACCCAATACACTTAGTAGGTTTATTCATCAATCAAAACTACAAGGTAACGGCATAGGGCTGTCTTAGGTACTTATTAAAAAAGAACAAACGAACAATCATTAAAGAAATATTCAATAATCAAAGAATGAAAAATATTTTTCTAACATTTTTATTATTCACGACAGTATTATCCGCTCAGGAAAGGTATACCGTAAGTGGTACCATTGCGGATGGGAGTAATGGGGAAACTCTTTTTGGGGCTTCTGTCTTTTTGGAGGGGACAACGATAGGTGTTACCACCAACGAATATGGTTTTTACTCCCTTACCGCTCCAAAAGGGAATTACAAAATTATTATTTCCTATATCGGTTTTACTGAATTAAAAAAGGAGATAGTCCTAGATCGGGATCAAAAATTAGATTTTGAAATCATGGAGTTTTCTACCCAACTGGACGAAATTGTGGTGACTGCCGAAGAACCGGAACGTGCTATCCTTAGAAAGCCGGAGATGAGCGTTTCCAAACTAAACATTAAAACAGTAAAACAAATGCCAGTGGTATTAGGGGAGTTGGATATTATAAAATCTCTACAAATGCTTCCAGGAGTTACCAATAATGGAGAGGGCTCCAGCGGGTTTCATGTTAGAGGTGGTGCGGCAGACCAAAATTTGGTACTCTTGGACGAGGCCATTATTTACAATACATCCCATTTACTAGGATTCTTTTCGGTCTTTAATGCAGATGCCATCAAGGATATTAAATTGTACAAGGGAGGTATTCCTGCGCGATTTGGAGGAAGAACATCTTCAGTTTTGGATGTACGCCAAAAGGATGGGAATAGTAAAAATTTTGCCATGACCGGAGGAATCGGAATTATTTCTAGCAGACTGGCCTTGGAAGGCCCTATGTTCAATGAAAAGGGTTCTTTCTTAATTGCAGGAAGAGGATCATATGCCCATTTGCTGTTGAAGGCTGCAGGGGAAGACAACAGTGCAAATTTTTATGATTTGAATCTTAAGACCAATTACAACCTTAATGGGAGTAACCAGCTCTTTCTTTCCGGATATTTTGGCAGGGATGCCTTTGAATTAGGGGAAAGTTTTAATAGCAGTTATGGAAACTTGTCGGGAAATTTGCGCTGGAACCATATTTTTAATGATAGATTGTTTTCCAACCTATCATTGATATATAGCAAGTACGACTATGATCTGGGTATTGTAATTGAGGAGTTCGATTGGATTTCCTCCATAAACAACTACAATATAAAATATGATTTAAAGTATTATACCAGTGAAAAATTTAAACTGGATTTTGGGGCAAGTGGCATTTATTACGATTTTGATCCGGGGCAAATTCGGCCTACTTCAGAATCATCGGAAATTAATCCATTGTCCCTGGACCGTAAAAAAGCGTTTGAAAGTGCACTGTACATTAATGCGGAACATAAGCTAACCGATAAGTTAACGGTACAGTACGGCCTTCGTTATAGCACATTTAGTCGCATGGGAGGGCAGGCAATGACAGAATATGTGGATGATAAACCAGTGGTGTATAACCAACTATTGGGTATTTACGAAAGAGGTACTGCAGTAGGGGAGACCTATTATGGGAAAAGTGAAACTATTAAAACTTTTGGCAATTTTGAACCAAGGCTTTCCCTTGCATTTCAGTTGAACGATTTGTCTTCAGTAAAGGCCGGCTATTCACGTGCAGCACAGTATATTCATTTATTGTCCAATACCACTTCGGTTACGCCTCTGGATGTTTGGACACCCAGCGGCAAATTTGTAAAACCACAATTGTCGGATCAATATGCCTTGGGCTATTTTAGAAATTTCAACGATAAAATGTATTCCATGGAGGTGGAAGCCTATTACAAGACCACGGATAACAGAATAGATTATATAGACGGTTCTGATTTAATAGGGGCCAACAATATTGAGACAGAAATTTTGAATGGGGAATCAAGGGCTTATGGGCTTGAATTTTTGGCCAGGAAAAATGAAGGTAGGTTTACCGGATGGTTTGCCTATACCTTGGCAAAATCTGAACAACGAACTCCAGGAGGAAATGCAGGAGGTTTGGGAATCAGTGATGGCAAGTGGTACAACACCGCTTATGACAGGACCCATGATTTTTCTTTGACAGGGGCCTATGAATTAAATGAGAAATGGTCGTTTGGGACCAATCTGGTCTTTCAAACAGGTAGACCGGTTACTTATCCCAACGGTCAGTATACCTATGAAGACCTGTCCATTGCCAGTTACTCGGATAGAAATTCCGATCGCTTGCCAGCGTATCATAGATTGGATGTTTCCGCTACTTATAGACCCAATAGAAAACCCAATAATAGATGGAAAGGGGAGTGGGTCCTAGGTTTATATAATGTTTATAATCATAAAAATGCAGCTTCCATCTCTTTTGGACAGAATGTGGATACGGGAGCCAATGAAGCCACCAGAACGGCAATTTTCGGCATTGTGCCATCAGTAACCTATAACTTTAAATTTTAATAGAAAATGAAGACATATATAACACTTGCAATTATTTCCATCCTGATTACCTTTAGTGCCTGTACAGATGTAATAGATGTTGATGTGCAAACGGCACCGGCAAGATTAACTATCGAAGCCTCTTTGGATTGGGAAAAAGGAACTTCAGGGAATGAACAAACTATTAAGCTAAGCACTTCCACGCCCTATTTTGGCGACAATGACAATTCCAGTGTAACCGGGGCATCCGTTATCGTCACTAACAACGCTAATGGGGCAACATATGCATTTGAAGACCAAAACAATGGGGAATATACCACTACATCTTTTGTACCGGTATTAAACGGGACATATACCTTGGAAGTTATTTATAATAATGAAACCTATACGGCCACGGAGAAATTAATGCCGGTAGTAGATATTTCAGACCTTACCCAATCCCGAAAAAAAGGTTTTAACGATGAGGATCTTGAAGTTAACGTTATATTTACTGATCCCGAAGAGGAAGAAAATTTTTATCTTTTTAAGTTCAAAGAACGGGGCGATCTTTTGCCTTATCTGGAGGATGCGGATGATGAATTTATAAACGGGAACGAAATTAGTTGGTATTTTGAAAAGGAGGAAGATGAAAGCACGGATAAAATAGAGGCATTTGTTCCTGGTGATATCATTGATATTGAGTTTTACGGTATCTCCGAACAATATTCCAATTTCATAGGGATACTTATAGAACAGTCGGGAGGTACTGGTCTTTTTAGTTCTACTCCCGTCCCCCTGAAGGGAAATTGTGTCAATGTTAGCAATCCGGAAAATTATGCATACGGATACTTTAGACTAACGGAGATGGTGAAAAAAAGTTACACTTTTCAATAATTATGGCCAATTTAAGGACAAGATGATAAAAGCAATAATTTTTGATCTTGATGGAACCCTGGTACATACCGAAATATTAAAAGCGGAATCTTATGCCCAGGCCATTCAGATTTTGACCAAGGGATCGGTGTTGCAAAAAATGGTGATGGACAGTTTCGGGAAGTATGTGGGGCTTCCCAGGGCCGGAGTTGTGAATGGACTTTTTGGGGAATATAAAAAACCATTATTGGAACATATGGGTGGCCTTGATTCGGAAACTGTCAAAGAGAGGATTATTACAAGCAGACTTGCCATATACCATCAAATGCTGAACGATAAAAATCTCCTATCCAGTCATTTTTGTAAGTATAACCTTGAGTTGCTAGGTAGAGTTCACGGGGATAATTTTCGAACGGTCCTGGCCACCATGTCGCATTGCCGTGAGGCTGAAACGGTGATCGAGGCCATGGGAATCCGGGGAAAACTGGATTTTATCCTTACCAGCGATGATATTGTACAGGGAAAGCCGCATCCGGAGATTTATCTTAAAGTTAAGGAATTGCTCAAAATTGAATTTAATGAATGTTTGGTTATTGAAGATTCGGTAAATGGTATTAAAGCGGGACTTGCTGCCGGTATGCACGTCTTTGCGGTAACCAATAACCTTACCAGAAGTCAGGTTCATACTGCAAATATACTTGCCCCTTCTTTTATAATAGACGATCCCAAGGAACTTCTCAACAGGGTCTACCATTTTATAGGGGAAAATAGTTAGCGGAGCGGCCAGAGGTTTGAAATGACGTCAAAGCCGAATGGCCTGGTTCTAGTGGCCAGGGGTTTTTGTGCATAACCTTGAATGGCTACATCATTGGCTTATTGGCATACCGGAAATAGTGGGGGAATTTTTAGCCGGTCTGGTTATAGGCTTCCTTTGTTTATTGGTTGTTATAGCCATCAAAAAGATTTGGAAGGCTTTTGGGCCAGGGATAAAGGGGATTGAAACCAGCGATTAATTGATTTAATTATTCTTGGTTGGTTTTGACATAGGATTCTTCAACCGAGTTCATGTTTGAAGTTTTTGTTACCGAAAGATTTGAAGGTTTTCATAAGAAAATACGATTATTCATAATCATAACATCGACTCTTTTGGCCAAGGAAAGTAGTAGGTCTATGGCCAACGTTCTAAATTCTACTAAAGATTATATCAGGGATGACCAGTTTTTAAATTGCTTTATACCTTTTAAGAATCATGGTCAAAAAGCCGCGATTGTAAATCATGAAGCATTTCAACAGTCAGCGGTTTGCTCATATAGTGGTCAACGATATCATGTGACTTGGCATTTAACTTGTCGTCTGGATTTAGTGAAGTTGTTATCATGACGACCATCATATGACCTTGTAATTCCTCATCTAGATGTTTGTACTGCTCAAGGAACTCCCAGCCGTCCATTACAGGCATGTTGATGTCTAGGAAAATCAGGTTGGGCCTTAGGTACTCCTTTTCATTTTTAGATTTTAAATAGTCCAATGCCTCCTGACCGTTTTCCACAACCTTAATGTGTTCGGCAAAGCCAGCTTCTTTGATAACGTAGTTATGGATGAAATTTGTGGCATCGTCATCATCCACCAACAATACACAATTGAGTTTTTTTTTCATGGGATATTAATTTGTAAACAAGTATCCGGCGTCTTTGGAGGATTGACATTTTAATCATTTATTATGGAATTATTCTAAGACTCCTCAGCCCTTATCCCGAAAACAAGGCAACCAGTCATAGCCATTCCTTTTGGCCGGGATTTTTATTCTCCAAGCAAAAGTAATATTCAAAAATAAGTTTATTCCAAAGTCATTAGGTAGTTTTTCCCCATATAGTCCATTTTTTATTAAAAATATTTCCAAATTTACACTTACTATTAATCAAATGCAAAGCCAGTAGAAACTCTGAATATTAAGGCATATAGGACAACTCCGTACATTGAGAAACCGAACAGGGCAAATGCCTTGAAATAATTTTTCACAAATTTGTTGCCTAAATTCTTGAATCCTTCTTTGTAAATTTCCTTAATTAATATTAGCGTATTCATAGTAGGTTAATTTTTGGGTTATATTCTATATATCCTCTTATTCCTTATTAATATTACTTTACTTATAACATTAGTCAAATGCGAAGCCAGTCGAAACTCTGAATATTAGGGCGTATAGGACTACTCCGTACATGGAGAAACCGAACAGGGCAAATGCCTTGAAATAATTTTTCACAAATTTGTTGCCTAAATTCTTGAATCCTTCCTTGTAAATTTCCTTAATTAATATTAGCGTATTCATAGTAGGTTTATTTTAAGGTTAATATGGATGATATTTAAAATATTATTAATTTTTGTTAAGCAGGTATTAGGTTTAATATGGTTCCTTACTGCTTGTACACTATATTAAATTACCGTTGGATGCATTCGCTAATTGTGTAATTAACAACAAGCAAATAAAACTTAAAGTTAAAGTTGACAGTAAAATAGTGGATAGGTTAATAAATTTTAAATTTCTCATAATAAATTGATTTGGGTTTATTAATACTGTAAATTTAAGGTGGATCTCCATCTTAAAGTGTTGTTTTTCGGTGGATCGCGCTTTAGTGTAGATGAGTGGGAAAATACTTACGTTGATTCTCGTTGACGCAAAACGCAGTTAAGGGCAATTAATCAGGTATTGACTTTATATATAGCTGAATCGATGTCATGGGACCCGACGAATGGGGGTAATGGAATGTCTCAACACCAGATCCGTATTTCCCATTAAATTGAGGCCTAATTTTTAGCAACACCTGCACATTTAGATCCAGTTGCCCATATGGAAGGCCTATTCTTCATTGTGTTCAGTATAGGTTACGGGGTGGAGCATGGAATATTTGTTAGCACCAGGTTTTTTTGGAATTGTTCCTTTTCTGCTGTGGAAGAAACCTGTGTTGGCGGAGATGCGCTTCTTTTCCTTCCTTTCGCCATAATTAATGTAACTAACTGTCGTGCTTAAAGAAATTTAAATGGCCATGGGGTTTGCCAACTCCTGGCTTATGAATACCTCACTTCCTATTTTCTTACAAAAATTCTATGTTTATCCATGGTCTTGAACTACTATAAGTTTTTAATATTGGAATTATTCATTTTAATAAAGCGCCAATACTTAAAACCAAAAAAATAGCGAAGAGATGACTACGCTATTTTTTTTGGTTATCAAATTTAGATGATAGCCCTTAATGTTCATGTACTTTTTAGAGACAATGTAAACGCCTCAAAAGTTCTGCCCTATTCGACCGACTTACGGGAATTACATCTTTACCAATTAAAACACTATTATCTTCAATGTCTATTATTTTCCTAGTATTGATAACATAAGATCGATGTACTTTTAAAAAGGCATCCTGGGGCAGTTTATCCTCAATTTTTTTTAAGGTAGAATGCACCATATAATTTTTATCTGCCGTTTTCAAAAATATATAATCTCCTTTTGCCTGGACTAAATTTATGCTCGGAATATCAATTTTTACAAGCCTCCTATCTATATTTACATAAAGATCATCAATAGCTTCATCAGGAACCGGACTATCAAATGTTGCCGCTGTGTCCTTTTGTGTCGCAATGGCCTTTTCCACACCTTTGTCAAAGCGTTGCTGCGTAATGGGTTTCATAAAATAATCTACAATACATTCGTATTCAAAGGCCTCGAGGGCGAAGTTTTTATCGGATGTAGTCAATATTATTTTTGGGGGATTCTTGATTGTTCTTATAAAATCAAAGCCGGTGAACATTGGCATGTGAATATCAAGAAAAACAAGATCAACAGAGTGCTCGTTAAGATACTTAATTGCATTAATAGCACTATTAAAACTATCCAGTAACTCTATGTTGGGATGGTTATCCACCAAATGTCCAACTATAGCTCTGGCCGTGTCCTCATCGTCTATAACAATACAGTTCATACTTATACCCTTTCGATAAAAAGCAACATTGATGTCAATATGCCTTCAAAATCTGTTTTTAATTTTAGACTCTTTTCTGACAAGCCCATTCTATATTTTTCTGCAATTTTGCAGCCTTTTTCCAATCCTAGAATTTTAATTTTATGGTTTATTTTGTGCACATCCTCAGCTATTTTAATAAAATCTCCATCATGAAGATGTAATTGGTAAGCCTCTACCTCTCTAGGCAGTTCTTTCTTTATAATATTCAAAAGACTTTTTTCAAATGACTTATTTCCATTGGAAAGTTTAGTGATATAGGTAAGATTTGGGATTTCATTCATAGTATCAATTTCCAAGTGTAATATAACGGTCCGCGGACCAAGTTACCAGTAAGCCATTATGCACAATTGTTCTATTTTCTTTTTTTAATATTCCATGTGATATTGTGGTCATTATAAAATTTCCATTGAATTTTTTCCAAATCCGTTTTAGTTTACATCCTTGACTATTGTTTGAATGTTAGTAGGAAATTTCATGTTAAAACATATAATTGTTGAGTGCTATAACTCGCAATTTAATTACAATATTGCAATATGGAAAGGATATGTTGTGAAGTAAAGTAAAAACAATGTCAAACCCTAAAAATAGTCTACATTGTGTATTTTTCTTACAAAGGGAATTAAATTTCAAGGAAGTAGCGAAAACTGTAGACTATTAATTTAAATTGGATATGTTGAGCCAATCCATATCCTTTTTTCAGTTTAAGAAGAAGACCTATACTGCCTTATTGCGTTCCTTCCGTGCCGATGGAGACACTAACTTCCCAAATAAGCAGTACATTAATTTTGAAGTAAGATTCACTCGTATATCATCAACTCATAAAAGGAACCTAAAAACTCACTTTAATTTTCTTAGCTGTTGTCTAAATTTTCAGAATTTCTTAAAAATACGCTACTAATAGTTCTTGCAGTTTTTCTGTTTCTAATGGTTTGTTCACAAAACCTTTTACATTTCCCAATTTACTGGCCTTATCTTGATCGTCCGGATTAAGTGATGTAGTCAGCATTAGAAGAACTACTTTGGCCTGTTTTATGTTGCTTAGTTTTTCATACTCTTCCAGAAATTCCCAACCATTCATGCCTGGCATGTTGATGTCTAGAAAAATTAGATCAGGAATACTGTTTCCGTCTGAAGAAGTGTTCTTTAGATATTCCAAAGCTTTTTCACCACCCTGTGCCATTACTATGGAATTGGCACAATCGAGCCTATTAATAATTATTTGATTGTAATAGTTTGTGGCTTCACAATCATCAATAAGCATAATACTATTTAGTTTTTGATTCATATAAGTTTTTTTGAAATTGTAATGCAAAAAGTGCTGCCCCGGCCGAATTCAGATTCTACCGTAATGGTACCTCCGTGCATTTCAATAATCTTTACACAATGGGCAAGCCCTATACCAGTACCCGCAAATTCCTTTTGCGTGTTAAGTCTTTGGAACATGCCAAAAATTTTATCCTTTTGATTCTCTTTTATGCCGATACCGTTATCCGAGATCTTGAATTTCCAAAAATCCTTTTCTTCCGCTGCAGTTATCTTAACAATAGGGGGGATACCGGGTTTGTGAAATTTAATCGCATTGTTGATAAGGTTTTGAAAGAGTAGCCTAAACTCGATCTTATAAACACCTAACTCAGGTAAAATGCCAACTTCCAATGTGGCGTTCTCCGTTGAAATCAAAGTAGAAAGATCATCCTTTAAAGCATCCAGCATTTCATTACATTTAACCTTGGTCAGTTCCTTGTTTCCACCTATACGGCTATAATCCAACAACCCCTTTACCAATAAACTCATGCGATGTGAAGCTTGGGAAATAAAATTAATATAAATAGCAGCCGTTTCGTCCAACTTGTCCTTATAATCCTTCTCCAATAGATCTGTAAAGCTATTGACGGTCCTTAACGGTTCTTGTAGGTCATGTGATGCGATATATACAAATTGCTCTAGTTCTTTGTTTTTCGTGTTGATTTGATCAAAACTTGATTTCAAAGATTCCGACATTTGATTGAACGCAGTTCCGAGCATTGAAAATTCGTCATTGCCCTTTATCGACACTTTATTTTCATAATTCCCTTCCTGTATACTTCGTACACTGTTCATTAGTGCATTAATAGGTTTAACTATAGCTCTAGTATTCCTATACGTTATTACCACCCCAAAACCTATAAATAGCAGACTTGTTAACAAGAAGAATCGGGAATTGCTCTGCAGTTCATTGGACAATTCGGCAACCTTGTTTTCCAATTCCTGTTTGTACTTCCTTAGTAAAAAAGATATCCCATTGTCAATTTCCGTGGAAAATACCGAAAGACGATTATTTAGCAAATCGGTGGTCATATCTATTTTTATGGGATCCTCGTAATCCTTTGAAGTCAATAACAGGGAATTGATTTCTTCGATAAGCAATATGGATTTTGAAGCATATCCAGCTACGGTATCAATATTTTTATTTCTTGGGTCTGTAGGTTCAAGGGATTTCTTCAATAATACCATATTCGATATGAAGTATGGTAAATCGACCTCAATAATTTGTTTTATTCTATTGGAAGTACTGCTGTTTTTATGGTCGATAACCTTGTTTGCCACAAGCAGATACAGCTCCTTATTGGCTGTCCTAATATCGTTAAGAAGCGCAACGGCGGGCTCTATTTTTGTGGTAAGCCTGTCGTGGGTTTCCAACGCCTGATCGGTGGTAAGCTGACCCAAAACCGAATGCGCTATTAGGATGACTATAAACATCCCGAACCCTAGTACTAATTTATAACCTATTTTAGTCAATGTAGTGGATTTATCTTTTAACCTTTAACAACTTTCCTTTTGCCTCATATTTATATAGGGAAAAGTAAATGCCCCTAGAAGAGCCATCTGTGTTAATGGAAATATTTCCACACGTGCCCTGAAAAAATTTGACATTAAATAACCGCTGCCGTAACCATTCGTCAAAAAGTTGCCCATTCCCACGTGTACTATTGAGCGTCCTTAATTCATTTAAAACCAAATTCATGGCATCGTACGCCTGTAATGGCGGCCAGACCGAAAACGGATTTTCGCCATAAGTGGATTTATAACGATTTAAAAATTCATTTGCCAATACCCAATTACCGTCCGCAGGGGTAAAAAAACTACATTCCGTTCCTATAATGGTACCGGCTGAATTTTCATAGTAATCCGGATCCAACAAAACCGTTGACCCAAAAAAAGGAGCGGTTATTTCCAGTTCCCTGGCCTGCTTCATAGCAAAGCCAAATTCCTTATACCCGAAGAAAACAAATGCGTCGTACCCAGCTTCTTTGTAAGACTTTAGCTCATCCTTAAAATCTACATTTTCCTTTTCTACAGTTACCACCCTATTTTCGATACCACTTTCGTCCAGTATTTTTTTGCAACTATTGCTTGCCATGGTCATAAAGTCGTTAGGGTAATGCATGATAATCACTTTTTTAAGCCCTAATTCTATTATCCTAATGGCGATTAGCGAATTGGCCTCTTCGGTGGATTTGGCTATTTTAAAGATGTTTTGATTTAAAGCCGACAGAAGGGCGTCGTTGTTCAGCGGGTTGACCAAAATAACTTGGTCATCCAATACTTTATCACTTATGGCTATTGTTCCATCGGTATTGCTGACAAAGACTATTTTTACATCATGCTCGCGCCTCAATTTTTCATATGCCGGCATGGAGTTTTCTTTTTCCCACTGGTCGTCCTCTACGAATAAATTCACTTTTGGCTCTCCTGCTTTTCTATTGGCATTATATTCCGAGACCGATAATTTAAGCGCATTTGCTGGAGCAATTCCCAAATCCGTGGCCCTTTTGGTAAGCGGGCCGATGTATCCAATATTGATTGTTTCAACTTCTGATTTGCAGGCGCTAAATATAGATATGCCAATAAGTAAAAGACAAAGTCGTAACATGACTACCTTGATATTTTTATCGATTCCAATTTTTGATCCCATCCTCATTTGCTTTATAGGTCTTGTCTATTATTAGGTTTTAGAACAAAATTTTATATTCTAGGCCATAGCCCAAACCATAGTTATCCGTAGGTAAATAGTCATTGATCCTAAACTCAAGCACGGTATACAACCTATCTACTACTCTAAATCCCAATTGATGTTCTGTAACCCACTTAACGGAAACTCCACCATAGCCATCATTTTCGAAATTTTGATCGGCAAAACCACCCAGATAAAGTCGGTTACCAAAAGTCTTGGGAGCGATCAAAATGGAATAGGCGTGTTCCAGTTGGGTTATATATTTGGTAGTATTCGACCTTCTGAATTGTACCAACATTGGATTAATGGAATACGACATATTGAGTTTCTTAAAAAAATCGATCAATCCCTTTGTTTCGTTTATTTTCCATCGAAAACCCAAACGGATGTCATCATTGTCTTCCCCATTGCGAAAAACATATTGCACAGTTAGATCTAAAGGAATGTCGTTCCCTATTCCCCATCGCAGATTATGTTCGGCATAATTTGAATAAAAATCATTGGATTTATTGGAACTCTGATAGTTTGTCAAAGAGAAATATTGAAATCTTTTGGGCAAGTTGATCAGTATATTATAAGTAAAAACACTGAATTCCCTGGTATCATAATATCCATTAAAGTCTACAAATCCCGATATATTCGTCAGCTCATCATTTGCTTGTCCCCTTACTTCACCATAATTGACTATGCATAGTATGATCATTAAGTACATGGTGTTGCGTAATTGGAAATATGGTACTGGCATTGGTTGGTTTATGGTTTATTGAAATCCTCTTCTTCGTCGCGTATTGTTGGGCTTAGTTTTTTTAACGTATTTGAGAAGTTATTGGTTTGCAATTTATAGGTCTTTCGTCTTAAGTCTTGAATTACTAACTAAATATGGACTTGTATATTGTATTAAATGTCAGAAAATACTTAATAAAATACGGATCGAATTATTTCCAATTGCAGATTGTACTGTCATAAAGTGGAAAAATGATACGGAGCCATAGTTGGTTATGAACCTTCAATTTTACACTGAAATCCCTTTTATAAGTTGTCAATATCACATGTCACCATACTGAACCTACTTAGTCGATTGTCTTTTAACCAACTCCGTTTTTAATACAATGCTCTCAAAAACTATTGGTTCTTTATTTTTTACTTGTTGCATTTCCTTATAAAGTTGTTTAAAGGCTTCTTTTCCCATTTGGTATCCCGGCTGGTCAATGGTAGTTAGAGTAGGGGAAATGACAGATGACATGAACCAATTACTAAAGCCGACTATGGATATATCTTCCGGAATTTTGACACCTTGTTCGTTGAACTCCGTAATGGCCCCTATAGCAACTAGATCCGTATTTATAAAAATGCCATCTACATCCTTGTGGTCATTTAACAATTGGCGCGCATTCATTTTTCCTTCTTCAAAACTATTATCTCCACATTCGCATATATAGACCAGAGAAGGGTCGTAGGGCATATTATTATCCAATAGGGCCTTTTTGTAACCAAGAAACCTATCAATGGAATTTTGTGGTAAAAGGGCGCCTCTAAAATGTGCAATTCGTTTACACCCTGTATCTACTAAATGTTGTGTTGCTGTATAAGCTGCTTTTCTATCATCAATGATGACCTTGGAGCATTTCACTATTTTGGCAATCTTATCGAACATTACCAAGGGTTTGTCCTGGGCTATGACATCGGTCAAATGATTGTAATCGGCTGTGCCATTGGCCAATGAAATTAGGATCCCATCAACTCGCTGGCTTAATAAGAGTTGAATCTGCTTTTTTTCCATTTCATAAGATTCATTGGATTGAAGTATAATAACCAGATAGCCCTTTTCTTCTGCCTGGGCGATAATTCCTTTTATGACGTTGGAAAAAAAATGGTGGACAATTTCAGGAATTATTAATCCTACGGTCTTGGATTCTTTGGTCCTTAGGTTGACAGCAAAGGCGTTGGGCCTATAGTTCAAGGTTAAAGCCAACTCTTTCACCAAAGCCTTGGTTTTTTTACTAATATCAGGATAATCCTTCAAGGCCCTGGAAACTGTGGTCACAGATATGTTTAATTGTTCGGCTATTTCTTTTAAGGTTACAGGTTTCATCCAGTAGTTTTATTTTTTCAAGATTAAATATAACAAAAAAATAAAAATCGAAAACGTTTTCGTTGATTTCGAAAACGTTTTCGATTGGGAGTTTGGTAATTTATGGTGTTAATAATTATAAATTTAGCAATGTACCTGGCAAATATTGGCAAACAGCTAGAATTTCAAAGCTAATTAGTGTTATCTGTTTTGAAATTGATACACTGGATTTAATGGGTGCAACATACTTTTAAAGGGTAAATGAATATGTGTGGTAATGTCCTTCCTAAGGGTTGGGAACCTACGTTAAAATATAAAAGTTTTTAGGTTGGTTGGTTGTTTTTTAAGTGTTATGTAAAAGGAGTTGCTATTATGGGAACATTAAATCGACTCCTTTACTAACGAAGGTCAAATACCATTGAAATAAAAGTAATTAAAGATATATTTAAATAGCATTTCAGGTTGGCTTAGAGTTTAATACTGTTGGTGGTATTGATTAAGCCCAAAATCTTAAATAGTGTGACTTATTTTAAAAGGAATAAAGCTTGGGATTATAATTATTTATGGTTTTCTAAGACTGATCGAAATTCACTAAATTCATAGGTTATCAATTGCTAGATAAACAATAGAAATAACCTTCAATAATATATGGTATGTTAAACAAACCTAAGTTAAGTTTTTGGCAAATTTGGAATATGAATTTCGGATTTCTAGGAATACAATTCGGATTCGGACTACAACAGGCCAATATGAGTCCTATTTATAGATATTTGGGTGCGGACGAAGCCCAAATACCCTGGCTGTGGCTGGCAGGCCCTCTTACAGGTTTGTTGGTACAACCCATTATAGGAGCCATGAGCGATAAAACATGGACCAAATTGGGACGTCGTCGCCCTTATTTTTTGGTAGGTGCCATTTTGGCGAGTATTGCCCTGATTTTTATGCCCTATTCTTCCACACTTTGGATGGCCGCTGGATTATTATGGATTTTGGATGCCTCCATGAACATAGCCATGGAGCCCTTTAGGGCTTTTATTGCGGATAAATTACCTGGGGAACAAAGAACATTGGGATTTTCAGTTCAAAGCTTTTTTGTTGGCCTGGGGCAATTTTCGGCAAACATAATGCCTTGGTTGTTGGGATTTCTAGGGATAATTACCCTAGGGGCGTATGGAGCAATTGCAGAGTTGGAAAACTCCAATGGTATTCCCAACTTTATTAAGTATTCTTTTGTATTGGGAGCAATAGTTATGTTAGGTACCGTGTTGTGGACCATTTTTACTACTAATGAGTATCCACCAGAGGATATTGAAAAACTAAAAAAGGAAAAGGGAAGTATTGCTAAAGTCTTAATTGAAGTTAAGGAGGCAATTATAAGTATGCCCAAAACCATGAAACAACTTTGGTGGGTCATGTTCTTTGTTTGGTATGGCCTGCCTCTAATGTGGCAATATCTATCCTTAGCTATTGCAAGGCACGTATTCGGAGCCGCATCTCCGGCCCATCCAGATTTTGAAAAAGGTGCTTTCTATGGCGGAATTAGTTTGGCCATATTCAGTGTGGCCTGTTTTACAATTTCTTTTGCCATTCCATGGATAGGGAAAAAATTGGGCCATAGATTAACCCATGCCGTTTTCTTGGTGATTGGGGCCATAGGTTTTCTTTCTATGCAAATTGCGACCACCACCACCATGTTTTACTTATGTATGTTTCTGGTTGGGGTGGCTTGGGCTTCCATAATGGCTGTTCCTTATGTAATACTTTCGTATTCGGTACCCATGGAGCGGATGGGTGTTTATATGGGAATTTTCAACATGTTTATAGTAGTTCCGCAGTTTATAAGTATGGCCACCGTGCCGTTTTTTTATGACGCCTTGTTTCAGGGAGATCCAAGAAATGCTTTGGCCTTTGTTGGGGTTTGTTTTGTACTGGGAGCCATTTCGTGTTTATTTATTTCAAAGGATTACGCCAAGGCACAAATTAATTAAATATCAATCATAAGTTTAAATCAAAACGACCGATTATTCTTTTTAGGAAGGAGATGGGTTTAAGAAGGGGGAATTAATTGGAAGATAACATGAGAAACATAGATATTCTATGTGTTGGGGAAGTGCTGGTCGATTTTATAGGACACCAGGCAGGGGTGGATATTAATGAAACTCGGGATTATCATAGATATATAGGTGGTTCTCCCACCAATGTAGCTATGAATTCCGCCAGACTGGGATTAAAATCGGTCTTGGTGGCAACGGTAGGGGATGATGGTTTTGGGGAATATATTTTTAAAAGACTCGAGGAGGTAGGTGTGGATACCAATTACATAAAGACGGTTGATGATAGGCCTACCAGTGTAATTTTTGTCTCAAGATCGCAAAGTACACCGGATTTTATTCCATTCCGTGCTGCCGATTATCGCATTTCTGAAAACCAAATAGATAAAGGCATTCTTGGGAATTCTACAATATTTCACACCACTTGTTTTGCTTTGAGTTTGGACCCTGCTCGGACAACCATATTGAAAAAGGCGGAAGAGGCCTATAACCAGGGTTGTAAGTTAAGTATAGACGTTAATTATGCCAAAAAATTATGGGAAAGTCAAGAAGAAGCCCTTAAGGTAATTAAGGCGTATTGTAAGTTTGGTCCCTTGGTCAAAATTAGCGAGGATGATATGCTTAGGCTTTTTGAGGAAACTTTGTCCCATGACGAAATATTTAACTTTTTTCATTCGGAAGGGGTAGACATAGTCTGTTTAACCTTAGGAAGCAAAGGGGTTAAATTATCACAAAAAGGAAAGGGGATTATTCAATTGCCTGCCATTAAAGTGGATAATGTAATGGATACCACAGGTGCGGGAGATGCATTTTGGTCGGGGTTCCTGTTTGCCTATATAAAAGAGAAACCGGTTGAAAAATGCTTGGAGGTGGCATTGCAACTTGCAGCACTAAAATTGCAGAATGTTGGTAGGTTGCCGGATAACATCAATATATTATCAGAACTTCTTTAAATTTTAATCCATTAAAACAAGAGGTAATTTAGACCACCCATTAGTAAATGTCAAAAGAGAATATAGCAAATAGCAAAAATATTGGAAATGGGGTAATGCTTAATGCATATCCAGATAGCATAGGTACTAAGTTGCACGACCTGGTGGTAATGTTGGAAATGCCCGAGTTTAAAGATGTGTTTTCCTTATTTTATGTATTGCCTACTTTTTTTAATAGCGATTTGGATAGAGGGTTTTCAATAATAGATTATAACTTAAATAAAGATTTGGTTTCCGAAGCAGATTTAAAGGCCTTCGATAGGCTAAATATAAAGTTGAAGTTTGATATCGTTCTAAACCATTTATCGGTTTCATCTCCACAGTTCCAAGATTTATTGAAGCTTGGTGACGACTCAAAATTTAAGGACTTTTTTATCAATTGGAACGAGTTTTGGAAGGACAATGGCCAAATGGGCAAGAATGGGGTTATAATCCCAAAGGAAGAGTATCTCAATAAACTTTTTATGAGGAAATCCGGATTGCCCATTTTAAAGGTGTATTTCCCGGATGGTACGGAAAAGCCCTATTGGAATACTTTTTATCAGCATATTGGTTATAATAAAATTGCGCCCAAAGATTTAGTAAGCTTACAAGCTTTATCAAGCCGAGAGGTAGCATCAATCTGTGACAAGGTAAATGGAGCTATAGAAATAGGTGAAGATTTAGACAACCTGGACTTTGACGACTGCAACCACTTCAAAGGTGAAATCTTACAAATCGTAAATCGAAATCGGTCCTATTTGGGACAAATGGATGTCAACGCAAAATCTTCCTTGGTTTGGGATTTTTATGAGGAAACCTTGGAAAAGGTAAAGGGCTTTGGTTGCAAAATCCTAAGACTGGATGCCTTTGCCTATCTGCACAAGGAGGTCGGTGAATCCAACTTTTTCAATAAACCAGGTACTTGGGAGTATTTGGGGCGCATAAAACAAATAGCCCAAAAGAACAATTTAATGTTGCTGCCGGAGATTCATGCAGAATACGGGCTTCATCTACACGATGAGGTGGCCGCAGAAGGCTATTATATTTATGATTTCTTCTTGCCGGGACTCACCATTCACACCCTGGAAAATGGCACCAATAAGGCATTGTTGGTTTGGGTCAACGAAATAATTGGAAAAGGTTATAAAACGGTAAATATGTTGGGATGCCATGACGGGATACCTGTTTTGGATCTAAAGGGCAAGGAGGTAAATGGTGTTTATAATCAAGGTTTGTTGTTGGATAAGGAGATTGAGGATATCATGAACAAGATTATGGAAAGGGGAGGAAGGGTTAAAAACCTGTATGATCCATCGGGGAAAAAGATTTCCTATTATCAGGTAAACGCTACTTTTTTTAGTGCATTGGGAGAAAATGATCAAAAATTGTTACTGGCGCGGGCAATCCAGTTATTTATGCCAGGGATTCCACAGGTTTGGTATTTGGATATATTTGCTGGAAAAAACGACTACGAAGCTGCGGATAAAGGGGGTGATGCAGGACACAAGGAGATAAATAGAACAACCCTAACAATGCAGGATGTAGAGCAAGGTCTTAAAAAGGATATTGTATTAAATCAACTAAACATAATCCGGTTAAGAAATACATCAAAGGCATTTTTGGGTACCGTTAAAATTAATGAAACCCCGGAGAGCGAATTGGATATTGTATGGACCAATAACAGAGATATGGCACAGTTGAAGGCAAATCTTAAAACTTGTATCTTTACCATAAATTATATTCAAAATGGTATTGCTAAAAGCATGGTATTTTAAATTTGGCAATATTTAAAATTATAAGGCCCTGAAAAATCCCAAAGTCCCCCAAAATGAAAAGGAAAGATTAAAGGAATTGGATTCCTATTCTATCCTGGATACATTGCCGGAATCCGATTACGACAATCTAACCACGATTGCTGCGGAAATATGCGGAACCCCAATTTCCCTAATTAGCCTTATTGACGACAAGCGGCAGTGGTTTAAGTCCCATCACGGTTTGGATGCTACGGAAACACCTAAGGAATATGCCTTTTGCGGACATGCCATTAATACCCCAGATGATGTATTTATTATTCAGGATGCCAGAAAGGATGAACGCTTTCATGACAATCCAATAGTTACAGGTGATCCCCACGTTATTTTCTATGCAGGTGTACCACTGGTCAGTGAAGCTGGACTTCCATTGGGAACCTTGTGTGTCATAGATCATAAACCTAATTTATTAAGTCAAAGCCAGATACGATCGTTAACTGCCCTTTCAAAACAGGTGATGAATTTACTGGAGTTAAGACGGAATAAAATGCTGTTGGAGCAGTCGATAGCACAATTGGAAGAAAAAAATGAGGACTTGGAACGGTTTGCCCAGGTTGCTGCACATGATCTTAAATCGCCCTTGATAAATATTTCTAGTCTGTCGCAAATTTTCCTGAACCAATATAAGGAGACTTTGGAGAGCGAAGGTTTGGGAATGTTGGAAATGATAATTGCTTCTTCCGACAACCTGATTGGTCTAATTGAAGGTTTACTGCACTATAGCAAGGCCGAGAACATATTGAGGGAGGGAAAATCAAATATTGATTTGGAACGTTTGAGAACGGAAATAGAGGGACTTTTTAACTATGACCACAGTTTAAATCTGGTTTTAAAATCGGATTTAGGCCATATTAAAGTCAATAAAACAGCTATACATCAGATTCTTATTAATTTGGTTACCAATGCCATTAAATACAATGACAAGGAGAGGGTTCAAGTTGAGTTGGAGGTATCGGACTTGAATACCCATTACCTTTTTTCCGTTAGTGACAATGGACCTGGTATAGCAATGAAATATCAGGAAAGGATATTTAAAATTTTCGAAAAATTAAAGGCCAAGGATAAATTTGGCCGCCCTGGAAATGGAATAGGACTGGCAACGGTAAAGAAAATTGTGGAAAAATCAGGAGGTTCAATACATGTGGAATCGGAATTGGGAAGCGGTGCGAAGTTTGTTTTTACGCTGGAAAAGTGAAAAACCGGTGCCAACAAATCTACTAAATCATGTAGAGATTTTAGTCGGTTTTTATGGACAGATGATGTTCGGTTAAAATTGCACCGTTGATCTAAAGAAATAGGTGGCATCATTTGGTATGGAAGCAATAGTAGTGTGCTTATGCTTTTTATATCTGGATCTGTCCTCTTCCGGTGCATTTGGAAATTCGTAAGTACCTATGACTTCGGTTTTTACCATATTCCAACCAGGATTAAAATCCAGGTCATAAACAACATTGGTTTCCACAATTATTGGAGTTCCGGTATTGCTTAAATCCCCGCTCCAATTTTCATTGGCCTTTATGGCACAGGCCTCATCTACATATATCCAAGACAACATATATCCCTCATCCCCAAAATAAAGATCTCCCGGGGTTAATAGGTTTAGGGTAACTTTTGCAGAATTTCCAATCGTTAAAATTCCGATCTGTTGCTCGTTTTGGTAAACCAATAAATAAGGGTTGAGCTTAAAGCCAGCTTTTTCATTACTATATTGATAAGAATCCGGATTGTGGATATCAAAAAAATTGTTGCTGTTTTTAAAGTTGTTCAAGGGTTGTAACACAGGAATTTTGCCAGTAGGATTCAAGTCAATAGTTCCATCAACCTTAATAACCCCAACTTTCACATAATTTATTTTATCATTTCTGGAGTCATAGAAATAGTTGAAGACAAGATCGGCTTCCCCTTTGTTCCAATTTTTCAATTTCTTATCCTTATCGCTGGCCAAGGTGTTTTTCCAATATTTATCTTCACTTTTTGTGGCTTTAGGGATAGGGCTCGTTTTATTATTACTTTGCTTATCTGCTTCAAGCCCTTTTTGCTGCTGATCTGCCTTTTGCAGAACTTCTTCAAGACCAATGCACTCCAAAATACTATCGCGCATTCTTAGTGCATTGTCTATCATTTTTTGTTGTTCAGGTGTTTGGGCAGATCCTTGGAACCCTAAAACGAACAGCAGAATTGGGAAAAGATAATTTAGTGACTTCATGGGTTCGCTTTTTTAAAAGTATTTACCGATCCACTTTGTTGTTGGCGGAACTGCTTGCGTTGAGGAAACAGTTATTGTACGGGGCTTCATTAAGTTGTCAAAAACACCTTCTTCGTACATACTGGGAACAGCATGTTCAAGTACGCTTTCAATTTTATATTCTATAAAATTATATCCGGGATTTAATTTTAGGTCATAGGTATAAACGGTTTCAATAATATCATTCTCAGTATTGGAGACTTTTCTGGAACATTGTCCTTGGTAGCTAAAGTCCGCTATTAAATACACCAGTTCAAAATAGGATCCCACTACCGCGTTATTGGAATAAGTATCTTCCAACCAAGGCACTAAATCTTCATCCGTAACCATAAAGATCAGACCGGAATACGGATTATCTTTTGAGCTTAATGAAATATACCCTCCACCAGCTGCTTTAATGTTTTCACTTTCCGATAGAATGTCATTGCTATAATCACATTTGGAAAACATTACAAATGCAGTATCCGACAGAAAATTTTCTTTAGCTTCTTCAGGTATGGAGTTTAAGTTATTCGGTAGACTAATATTAAGTTCTCCGGAATTGGCAACCGTTCCAATGTTTACAGGATGATCCATACCAAAAGTAAACAATACCAAATCCATAGCTTTCAATGGATAATTCTCCACTATAGGATTTGTTTGGGCCATACCAACTTGAAAGGCACATGCCATTAAAAATAAAACTGATTTTTTCATGATGTTGTTGTTTTATTGGTTAGTTGATAAACCTGAAAAATAATCTATGATATCCACTATTAGGGATGGGCGATAAAAGGACACTGCTCCTAATAAAAAAAGCACGAACATTAGTAGCAAGGCACCCATTACGCCATCTTTTCTTCCTGGTTCCAGGGTGGATATCCTGGGGTTTGACGGATTGTAGAAAACTGTAACCTGCTTTCCAAGAGTATATTTGGCAATTAATCCTGAAGCTTTCATTTGTGAAAATTTCTTAAACGAATTGGCGAAAAATGGCTCTTTTCCTGTATAAGTGGCGCCATTGAATTCATAGGTATATAGAAAATCGATTATTTTGGATAGGGGGAAATCGAGTCCCTTTGTAACCACTCCATTAACTTTCGGCCATTGGAGGGATTGCTTTGCCCACCACCAGCGACGAAGGGCCATAAATAAAAAGGGCAGAAGTACCAATTGCAGAACAAGGCCTGCTATTTGAAACTGACTAAGGGATTGAAAGTATTCCATAACTTTAGTTATTATTCATTTTAATTTTTAAATCCACTCAAATTATCAATGCCCATAGCTTTCCAAAGTGCATCGGTGTCCATCCCCTTGCCTTCCAGGGTTACATAAAAACGATTGGCGTAAAGAAACCTAAGGTCGGATTGAAAATCTGCTTTTGTATCTGCATCCCGATCGGTACCAAAGGTTAAAATTCCGTTGCGCTCTACTTTGGAATACCTTATGGTATTGTTGCTTTCTGAAGTTATCTTGTTGAGGTGCAACATTTTTAAGGGGATAATCGCACCAACGGCCTTCTGCCCGGCGGCATCCAAAATTTCCATTCTAATAGTATCATCTCCAAAGCTGCCGGAAACAAGTTGGGTATCGGTAATTTCAGGTTCTATTTTATTCTGTTCTGAAGGATCTAAACTTAGATTGCTCAGTTTTTTCGGGAATGCCTCTATGAGTTGGTCATTGGTAAGAGGTGTTTTGGTGCCTAAATCTTCGCGTAGATTATCATATTTTTTATTGATATCGTCATTCTTTCCAATAACTTCATTTATTGCCCCATCCAAAATCTTGGATGCTGATGGGTCTGACGTTTTTGGAGTTTCTTTACATGAAACCAAAAGCAAGATAATTGGTATTAGTTTTAGTATATTAATCATGATTTTTGTTTTGGTTGGATTTAATTAATTGAATTGATCTAATTGTTTAAGGTTTTCAAAGTCGATATAGGACCAGAGGTCATCAGCTTTATCCGGACCCTCCAAGCTTATCCTGAACCTGTTGTTGTAGATAAAAGAAATTTGGTTTCTTTTAATTTTTGGCTGTAAAAAAGCAATGGTCTCGTAACCATCACGTTCCAGAAAAATGTATTTGGTTTCTACAGGTCCTTGTTGTCTAAGTTTATAGCTATTGAAAAAGTTTTTTACTATGGCCTTGGACCCGGCACCATCTTCAATGGAAAAGTTGTACTGATTATCTGAAGGGCCGTAGCCCCCAGTAGCCATTTGCCCGCCCCCTGGGTAGGCATATTGGTTTGCCATTTTGTGGCCATTTATCATTTTTGGCAAATAGGGTAGAAGTTGCTCGCTACTTAATGGTGTGGTGCTTTTTAAGGCTTTCCAAGCAGCTTTGTTGCTAGGTTCTTGATCTTTTATATTCTCTTTAGCCTTGGCCTTGGCCATTTCTACTACAGAAGTAGCGGGTAGGCCTACATCGTCTTTATTTTCTGTTTTAGGACTATCTTGACAAGCGCCTAAAAACAAAGCGATCAATAAATAAATTACATTGGTTTTCATGAGCATAGTTGATTATTGTATTAATTTGAAATGTTCTTCCAATACCTTATTGGGTCTTTTGTCTCTGTATATGTATGTTGCCTTAATGTATGCCGTTGGGTCGGTATTGGCTTGGCCATAGGGAATGGTATAGGATATTTCGAAAGTTCTGTTGGCTATACCGTCGTTGTTGTAAACGGTCATTTTAAATGTAGAACGACCGTTACCGCTTTCAATGCTTTTAGGTACTTCGTTCCAATGTAACCAGGGCTTGGTATTTTCTCCTATTTTGGCGAATAGGGTAGTGTTGTCAGTATCGATCTCTATTTTAGGAAAACTCCCGTTGGCATCAATGTTTGCAAAATTCATTTGTCCATCCATGTTCAAGGTAAATAGTAAGACCGCCAATAGTAGTATAAATCGCATTTGCATGATTTTGTTTTTATTGGTTGTAAAAAGTATTCTTTTGAACTTTCTATGGGCCAGCAATCATTTAAGCCATGGGGGGTGGATATGGTATCATCACTGCCTATTTTATATTGTTTCTTTAGCTATCAATATTTGAAATGATGGCATCGAAAATATTTGCACATTGGGGAATGTAATCTGTTGTTCTATATAATTATGGTTTTACTTTCACTACATGAAAACAAAACCATAATTATGAAGAACAGGTATAGGAGACGCATGGCATTATAGATAGTTTTTAAAATGGTTGCAATGAACTTTAGTTATTTAAATATTCTTAAACCATTCCATAAATTTTTCCCCTAAGAAGGGTACTGGACTTTCTTTGCCATTAAAAGCGTTCATTAATCCCATAATCCACATATAGAGTAGAACAAAAATACCAAGGATGTTAATGATCCACCCCAATACGGGAATCATGCCTATGGCCCCTAATGCAAGACCTGTACAAGCCAAGCCCAGGGATTGTTTAATATGGTAAGCTGCAAAGGCGTCTTTCTTGTCATTGTTCATTACAAAGGCTACAATAAGGCCAATAATGGTGATGTAGGCGATAACGGCAATATTCTTACCTTCACCTGCCACTGCTGTTTTGTTGTTTGCTGTTTCCATCTTTTTAGTTTTTAGAATTATTGATCACAAGCAGTGTCATTGATCTCTGCTTTCAAATCTTTTATGTCGTTATTAAATTCTGATTTATTAACTGTCGGAACACAACTTAAAATTCCTTCTAGGGATTTTACATAGTTCAGACCCTCTGTTTTCAATTTATTACAATTGGTAACGCTGGGGTCATTGCTGTAAGCCGCTGAAGCATCGGAATACGCTTGGGCATGGGAAAGATATTTTTCCGACCAATTGTTACAGCCAACTGGACCTAAGCCATCATCTTTACTGCAACTCACAAACCCCGTAAGTACTACTAAGCTGCCGGCGATTAACAAAATTCTAACTTGACTTTTCTTTGTTTTTTTCATGATTTTTTGGATTGGATTATTTTAATTGATTTTTATAAACTCTACTCTTCTATTATTGGCCCTACCTTTTTCGGTGGTATTATCATCTACAGCCTCTGTTTCTCCTTTACCCATAAATTGCAACCTGTCTTCACGTATCCCGAATTCCTCCACAAGAAGCTGCTTTACGGATGCCGCCCTTTTTTCAGAAAGTGTCTGGTTATACTTGTCTTCGCCTTGATTATCGGTATGCCCTATTATTTCTAGGTTGATGTTATTGTTATCACGAAGTATATTGGCGATGTCCAAGAGTATTCCGTAAGACTCCTTTTTTACGGTCGATTCGGCGGTATTAAAATAAATTCCTGTAGTGCTGAATTTTCCGTTTTTAAGTAGTAATGACCGCAAGTCTTCTGTAGACTCGGCAATTTTGAAGTTGGTAATGCCCACAAAATGGCCTTGTTCGGGTAATACGTCCATCGCCTGAATTATAAAATACTTACCAATATTTGCCTGTATTAAATTTGGAGAATCCACCATTTTTTCCTCGTTCACCCACATCCTCAGTCTTTTTTTATTTACGGCAATGGAAATATGAACGGTACTGTTTAGATATTCGGGCATATTCCGATCAATTGTACTACCAATCTTCACTTCCACCTCGCCACCAAAATTTTCAACACTACTTACTTTAAAGCCATTATTGGAAAGCAGTATTTCTACATCGGCCAAAGTGCCCCCTGATCCCATACCATATGCTTTTTTAGATAGGAATGCAAAAAATAGTTTACTACTCGGTTTTCCAGCGCCATATCCGTTATTGGATAAATCAAATTCTATGGTGTAGTTTTCGGGAAGCTTATCTTTCATGGTTGGCAAGTATCCAGACCTACGTATAAGGGAGAGCCATTTGCTTTTGGATAAATTCGTATTAACAACTTCTCCGGAGCCTCCAGTTTCCCAATTGGCCGGGAAATCGCCCATGGCATCCGCTGCAAAATCGTCATAAAACAACAAATTGTTTCCTGGTATAAAGGTAAAATTGCTATATACCCCAAATTGACTCTTCGCTTTTTCTTCCTTCGTATTTTCGTTGGTGTTTTCTACTGATTTATCAGATTCTTTTTGCTGATTTTGGGATTTTGGATTCTTTTTCTGCTTATTACCATTATTGCCATCCAAAATAGTGTCCATGGCCTTTTCTGTTTCGCGGTTAACTTTTTGTTCGGATTTTCTAAGGACAGCTTCTTCTGCAGCATTCTCTACCCGGTTCCCCAATTTTTTCAGGAATTGTGCATGACATGTATTATTTCCAAAACAAAAAAGGAATATAAAAATTGATAACCTAGCACATAACATTATTGTTTTCATTACATAAGATATTTAGAAGAATAAAACTTGATCCTTTTTTGTTGAATCAAATTTCTATTTTATGTATGACAAACAATCCGTTATATGTAACAGAAGATAGTACTGATGTAACCTTTTTGGAATTTAAAGCTATAGATTTAGGACATAGGGGTTTTTCCGAAGGTTTTTTTATAGCATTTTATAAAATATGAAGGAGTATTAAATCCTGTTGTATAGGCAACTTCGGCAACGGTTATTCCTGGTTTTTCTAGAAGTTTTTGTGCTTGTTTTAATCTTTCCAGACGTATGAATGCTGTAGTGTTGTACCCCGTTAGGGCAATAAGTTTTCTATGTAATTGCATTCGGCTCATTCCCAGAAGATGGCTAAATTTCTCCGCGGAAAAATTGGAATCTTGTAAATGCGTGTTCAGGATGCCTTCAACCTTTATTAAAAATTTCTCATCGGTTGAGGTAAAAGCAATTTGCTTAGGCTTAAAAACATTCTCCTTGTTGTAGTGAGCCCTAAGTTTATTTCTAGTGGTTAATATATTATCTATTCTTATTTGAAAGGTCTTTGGGTTAAATGGTTTTATCATGTATTCTTCTGCGCCACTTTGCAAGCCGGCAATTTCATTTTCCGGACCTGTTTTTCCAGTTAGCATTATAATTGGGATATGGGAAGTTTTTTCATCATTCTTTAATTGATTACATAGTTCTATCCCATTTTTTTTGGGCATCATAAGATCTGTAATTATAAGATCTGGTATCTTTTCAAGTGCCATTTTTATACCTGCCTCGCCATCTTTTGATGTTATGACCTTGTATTTGTCCTCCAGAAGTGAAACCATAAAATTTAATAGGGATATATTATCTTCTACTAATAATATTAGAGGTAGGTCTTGATTTGACTTTTTGATATAGGTTGCTGGCTCCTTAACGGGAGTAACCACATCACTAATTTCATCATCATGGATCAATTGGATTGGAATTTCTATTTTAAAGGATATTTTTTTACCATCATTGGAATATGATGCATTGGCAGACCCTTGCAGATGTTCAACCAATTCCTTAACGAGCGATAGTCCAATTCCTGTTCCTTCATTGGTATGACTAGCTTGAAAGAATCTCTCAAAAAGTTTATTGGTATCTTCTTCAATAATCTTGTCTATATCATTGCTTATACTTATTACTAATTTATTGGTATCTATTATGGTGGCATTGAAGTCAATTTGCCCATTGGGTGGAGTGTATTTTATCGCATTACCTACCAGATTGCCAACAATCTTTTCCATAACATCAGTATCCACCAATGTTAAGGGCATAGGGCACACGGTATGGGAGAATACCAGATTGCGATTTTTAGCTAGGTATTCAAAGGGTTCCAGTAATGACTGGATGAAACCTCCTAAATGGACTTTCTCTGGATTAAGTTTTAAGGAACCGGTATCCAATTTATTCAATTCCATCATTTGGTTCACTAAATCCAAAAGCCTATTGGTATTTTTATCGACCAACAACAGGTCTTTATTTAAACCAGGTTCCAGATTGTTCTCCAACTGTTTTTTGATCGGCCCTTTAATTAGGGTTAAAGGCGTTCGAAATTCATGGGAGATATTGGAATATAATTTTGATTTAAAATCATTTAAATCCTTAAACCTAATGGTTTCCTGTCGTTCAAATTTCAATTGTATTTTCATATTCCACCGCCATTTAAAATATTTAAATATTAAAAGGAGAGTGATAGAGAACAATAGTAAGTACATTAGAATTGCAAAATTAGTCAGATACCAGGGCTTATTAATAATAAAGCTATAGGAATCCTCCTTGTTGTTCCACACACCATCATAATTACTGGATTTTACCATAAAGGTGTATTTGCCTGGTGGTAAATTGGTATATCTTGCATTGTTCTCATTACCGGATTGGATCCAATCGGCATCGTAGCCATCAAGTTTAAATTGATATTGATTTCTAACAGGTAAGGAGAATTGTAGACTGGCGAATGAAAAAGCAATGGTATTTTGCTTATAACTAAGTTTTAAATTGGGGATTAAAGGTCTTGTGGTGTTGTAAACTTCAAACTTGGTGATTTCTGTTTTTGGAAGCACTTTACTTATCTCTATGTCCGAAGGGTTGAACCAATAATAACCTTCCAATCCACCAAAATATAAGTTCCCATTACTTGCCTTAAAATATGCCCCGGTATTAAATTCAGTGGCGAGTCCATGATAATTGGTGTAATTATTGACTTTAGGTGCTGAATTTAGATTTTCTGGAACATAAAACTTGGTGATACCCCTGTTGGAACTTAACCATAAATTATTTTCTTCATCAGGTAGAATGGCATAAACAACGTCATTGGCGAGCCCTTCTTTTACGGTATAATTATAGAATTGGTCATTTACAATATCAAAAGCACATAATCCACTGCCATTGGTGCCGATCCACAAGATTCCTTTATTATCGTAGTACAAAGATTTTATTTGGTTATTGGCCAATGAATTTTTGTTTTCTGGGTCATGGGCGTACACTTTAATTTTATTGGTCCTTAGATCTATTTTGCAAATGCCGTTGTCCTGGGTACCTACCCATAGAAATTGACCGGCTTCCTGTGCTATTGCCCTGATATTGTTAGAGGGTAGTCCGTTGTCGTTATTGCCTTTTTCAAACGTTTTTAGAATCCCCTTTTTTTTATTTACCTTAAAAAGTCCACTTTCCCTGGTCCCTATCCACTTGCTTTCGTCTGCATCATTTTGCATGCACCATACGGTAACATTTTCAAGACTTTTTAGGCTTGGATTTTCAATTATATCCTCCTTGACATCCATAATATGCAGACCACCCTCTTGTGTTCCAATCCATAAATCTCCATCATTATCGCTAAGCAAGCTCATGATTCTGTTAGATCGTAGTCCTTTTTTATTATCTGTCTGAAAGGTATGCCATTCATTCTTTTTGGGTGAAAACCTTGATAAACCTTTACCACTTGTTCCTATCCAAACATTGTTTTGCCCATCCAATGCAATGGATCGTACTACATCTATATTTATATTCTCGGGAGTTTGAAAGTTGATGATGGAGTTGAATTTCTCCAAGAGGGGGTCGTAATAATTTATGCCTGCACCGTCCGTTCCGAACCATATGGTTCCCGAATAGTCTTCATAAATACTGAGAATATCTTTGTATTGAATGGTTTTTGGATTATGTTTTTCGGGCAAGTATTGGTTCAACTGACTTTGTGCTATGTCAATTTTAAAAAGTCCATCACCATATGTGCCAATCCACAACTGATTTTTGGTATCAAGTAACATGGTTATTACATAAATTGAATTTAGACTATTTTTTACATCTTCAATAAAAATATCAGGGCGTTTATAATGGGTGTCATTAGATTCCTTGTACCATACCCCTTCACCAAAAGTTCCGATCCATTGATTGTTTTCGGGATCAAAAAGAATAAAGCTATAATTGGAATTGGAATTTTTATTTCCATCCGGATAAAAATAATTTATATTCTCAGGTTGTTTTGAGTCTAGTATTACAATATTTTTTTCACAGCTAAGCCATAGATTTCCTGAGCGGTCCTGAGTGATTGCGTTAATGGCATTTACTTTATCTGGGCCAAGTACGTGCTCAATTTTTTTATCACTGAATGATAGTCTATAAAGCCCTGTTGAATAACTTCCGAACCAAAGATTTTTTTGTTGGTCCTCAAAGATGGTACTGGCATCTTCTATTCCGACAATGGGTTCAAAAGTGTTGGTACTCCTGTTTAGTTTATGGGGTATTTGTGAAATGGGTATAATCCATAATTCATCGTTGCTATCTACAAAAACCTTTCCTAATTTACTGTATGTGGGGTTGGTGATATCCTTGAAATATTGTTTGTATTTCTCAAAGTGTCTTCCATCATATTTGTTCAAACCGTCTTGGGTTGCAATCCATAAAAACCCCGTTCGGTCTTGAGTAATTGATATTGCCGAATTTTGAGACAAGCCATCTTTTACGGATAATTGACGAAAGGAGACCTGTTTTTGGGATTGAACAGATAGGCAAGTAATAAGTAGGACGTAGTTTGCTAAAACTCGGAGGTAGTGCGGAATCATGGGGAGATTACTTTTTTTCTAGGGATAATTTTAGCGTCCAATTTTAAATAATATGTTAACTTATGAATAAAAATTGTTAAAATCTACATATGATATTAAAATATGTAATTGGATCGGTAGCTATTGTAGGAAAATGATAATGGTTAAGTAATATATTGGTCAGAATTGATAGGTAATATCAGTAAGTTCTAATCAATTGCCAAACAAGGTGCAAATTTTCATTGGTTTTTATGTTGAAATAGGCAGGTGTTTTTTTTACGATTTAAGTTGCGCATTAATTAATGATAATTGTATATTTGCAGCCGCTAAAGACGGAATTTATCTTATTTAGTGATGGTGGCATAGCTCAGCTGGATAGAGCACCTGCCTTCTAAGCAGGCGGTCCTAGGTTCGAATCCTAGTGCCATCACCATTAAAATCAAGGCCTTATAGATTTTTAAATCTCTAAGGCTTTTTATTTGCACTCAATTTGCACTCATATATTGTCATTATATGGTTTTTAATGGATTGATTTGGTGATTTAATTATAAACTTGGGTATAGTCAAGTTTACAAAATTAGATCTTATATTGAGCTTAAGTCGGAACAAGCCCAATTTCTGGATATTTGAATATTAATGCAAACAGTTGAGTTAACTTAAATAGGAAGAATTCTGTATTTCTAACGCCTCTAAACTGTGCCCTGAATGCCATTATTTTAACGTTGAGCGATTCTGCGGATGCGTTTGTACTTCTATTTATAAAATAGTTCAGGATGGAACTATAATTGAGGGTTCAATTGTCGTCGTCCTTTTACTATTTTTAAAGTAGGGCGTCCTTTAAAAATCAAGCTCCATTTATACTGGCCAATGGCCTTGAGCAGACCTTCCTGTTTTGCTGAGCTTCCGTTTTCTGCGATTTGGATCCTGTAACAATATCCTCTTTTGCCTGAGAGTGAAACTCCAGTCTATAAATATTGATATTCCAGGGGTAAACATTGAACTTATGGGCCTTATAATGAGTATGGTCCGTCGATCAATCAAAGGCTTTAGGAACAACCTTGGTCTTGAACTTAAGTATAAATCTTCTTCGTGTCATATCAATAAATTGAATTATCTGTTTTAAGCATAGCCTACTGTCCCAATCTTTTGGGAATGCTCGATCAATCCTGGTCGAAGTTAATCGCATCGTAGCAATTATTCCGAATATGTGCTAAGTTTTCTTAAAAATGTGTTAATGCCTCGAAATTATGTTACATTTTTTTGAATCAGTTCTAACAAAGGGGACTAGGTCATGGCTAATATTGTGCTTAAGTAATTCCAGTTGAGCTCCATTTTCAAAATTTGACATCTACGAAAATCTCAGATCCAATATTTCAAGTCAAATCTGTTTATGGACGAATTGTAATTATAACTAAAAACCAATTAAAACTAAATAAAGTATGAGAAAACTTAGAGGGTGCAGGCTCTTTTTATTTAAAAAGCCTGAAAATCAAAAACTAAAAATAAACCTTGTGTTATTCCTATTTGCACTTGCTGCGATTACTATGGAAGCTAGGGTTATTTTGGAACCTATGGTAGATGAAGGTCTAATTGAAGGCGTTTTTCAAGACCAGGAGGTTACAGGTACTATTCTGGACGAGAATAATGTGCCGTTGCCCGGTGCAACAGTAGTGGTGGAAGGGACAGTAATTGGAGCGACCTCTGATTTTGATGGAAACTATAGTATATCCGTACCGGAAAATGCTACAAAATTGACCATATCCTATATAGGTTATGAAACCCAGATTATTTCTATTAATGGTAGAAGTGAAATCAACATTCAATTGAAAGTGACAGCCAATGCTTTGGATGAGGTTGTGGTTACCGCCCTTGGTATTGAAAGATCGAAAAGATCTTTGGCGTATTCAGTTTCAAAAGTGGGTGGTGATGAATTTACCGAAGCCAGGGAAACAAACATTGCAAACGGTTTAGTTGGTAAAGTAGCAGGTGTGGATGTGACCAGAACTGCTTCGGGACCTGCTGGAACAGCACGTGTTTTAATTCGAGGAAATTCATCCTTAACCGGAAATAATCAACCATTATATGTTGTTGACGGTATTCCTATAGATAATGCTAACAGAGGTTCTGCAGGTGAATGGGGTGGTTCTGATGGGGGTGATGGTATCGGAAATATCAACCCAGACGATATAGAATCCATGTCGGTACTAAAAGGTAATTCAGCCGCTGCACTCTATGGGTCTCAAGCCTCCAACGGAGTTATTCTTATTACAACAAAAAGAGGTAAAACAAATCATGGACTTCAAGTGGAAGTAAATTCCAACTATGTATTGGAAAATGCAATTAATCATTTAGATCCTCAAACGCAATATGGATCTGGACTTTTAGGAGTAAAACCTTCAACACAGGCTGAAGCTTGGGCTGCTGGGGAGTTTTCATGGGGTGCCAAATTGGATGGTTCCAGTGTTGTACAATTTGATGGTGTAAGTAGGCCGTATTCTTATAGTGGTAATAATTTTGACAAATTCTATAGAACGGGGGGCACTTCAACAAACACTGTTTCTTTAAGTGGCGGAACGGAAAATGTAGGGTATAGATTTTCAGCTTCTAACATGGAAAATGAAGATGTTATGCCTAATTCCGGAATGAAAAGACAGACCTTTAGTGCGAATTTGCACGGTAAGGCATTTGATAATAAATTGTCATTTCAAACAAGTGCCCAATATATTTTGCAGGATGTAAAAAATAGAGCTCAGTTGGCCGATTCTCCGGGCAATTCGCACTATACGGTATGGCAGTTGCCAGTAACAACAAACATCCTGGATTTAAGAGGGGATCCTAACAGATTAGGGGCAAATCCAGAAGATGCAACTGATCTATATGGTAGTACATTTGGCAAAAAAGGCTATGAGTTGTTACCTACTAGCTCTATATGGATGCAAAATCCCTACTGGGCAGCTTATCAACAAACCGACAAAGATAGTAAAGATCGTATTATAGCAAGTGCTTCCATGCAATATGATGTTAATGACTGGGTATATGTTAAAGGAAGAGCTGGTATTGATCAGTCCGATCGTTTATCTGAAAGTATAAACCCTACAGGAACTGGACATAATTTAAATGGAGGTATGAGTCAAAGTCAAAATAAATATCAACAGACCAATTTTGATTTAATGCTAGGTTCACGACATGAATTTGACAACGGCATTGCATATGATTTCTTGGCTGGTGCCAATAAGATGAGATTACAAGAAGATGGAACTAGTGCATCTGGAAATAATTTTGCGTTACCATTTTTCTACTCCATAGCAAATGGTATTAATAATGGAGGAGGTAGCTCTTACGTAAAATTAGGTTCACATTCAGTATATGGTCAAGCAGAAATTTCATATAATAACTGGCTATTTTTAACAGGTTCGGCAAGAAATGACTGGTTCTCGGTTATGGATGGGAGGGATGTCTTTTATCCATCGATAGGGTTGAGTGCAGTATTATCGGATGTCTTAACCTTGCCGGAAGTAATCGACTTTGTTAAGGTTAGAACTTCTTGGGCGCAGGTTGGAAGTGTTGGTGATATTGGGGCCTATTCTTTAAATCAGAATTATAGTTTAGGTAGGGCTCAACTAGGAATTCCACGTGGAGCGATAAGTGGTAGCTCGGTAAGGAATTCAAATCTTAGCCCGTTGCTTGTAACAGAATTGGAACTAGGGTTTAACATACAGTTTTTAAACAATAGATTAGGAGTAGATTTTTCTTACTATGACAAAAAAACCGAAGACGATATCCTAAATGCTGGAATTTCTTATACTTCTGGATATAGATCAACCATAATAAATGTGGGTGAACTTACGAATAAAGGAGTAGAATTGTTGCTTACCGGTGTGCCAGTAAGAACCGAAAACTTTAGTTGGAATGTTTCCTTTAACATGAGTCATAATACAAGTAAAGTTGTCAGTTTAGTAGATCCTGACAACGATGAAGAAAGCTTTAATATTGGATTAAGTAGGGCTAGACATGCTTGGGTTACCCATATTGAAGGGAAACCTTTTGGACAAATAACGGGAAGTCAATATCTTAGAGGTGCAAATGGAGAATTAACCCTTGATGCCAACGGTTTGCCACAAGTAGATGTAGCCGCAGGAACGGTGGCATTTGGTACAGGAGTTCATCCTTTTGTTGCAGGTTTACATAATAGTTTTAGATATAAAGATTTCACTCTAGGTGTTCTGGTGGATATGAAGGATGGAGCTGTAGGACATAGTGGAACCAATGCACAATTATACCGAAGAGGGGTACATAAGAATACTTTGGTTGGGCGTGAAACTGGTCTTGGCGTAATACCCGCGAGTGGCATAAGTGCTTATTACGAAAGAATTTACAACGACATTGCCGAAGAATTTATTTATGATGCTGGCTTTGTGAAATTAAGAGAAATTACATTGGGCTATAATATTCCTTCAAAACTCTTAGCAAAAACCTTTATAAGTAAAGCAAACGTTTCACTTGTAGGAAGAAATCTTTGGCTAATTCATTCCAACGTCGAAAATATTGACCCTGAATCTAGTTATGCTTCAGGCAACGCACAAGGACTTGATTTCTTTGCCATGCCACAAACAAGTTCATTTGGATTTAACGTGAATCTTACTTTTTAGTAATTAATAAAATAATAGTATTATGAAAATAAATAGAATCAGCATGAAAATTGCCTGTTTTTTTGTTACAATCGCAGCTATTTCACTGTCATCTTGTGCGGAGGATCTAGCAGAATTGAATGAAAATCCAAATGCAATTGCAGACTTACCCCTTGGGCTTCAGCTCACGGAGATACAATTAAAAGCGGCTGGCGCGCAATATGAAATGCGTAGGGTCGGTCTAGGATGGGCGTCATCTTCTATTCAGCAGTTGGCGGATGTTAATATCGCGACCAATCTTTTACCAGGAGATAAATACATGGACTTTATTGATTATAGCTATGCTGTATTTGATGAATATTGGGTAAATGAAGCCAAAGATGTAATTGACTTTGTAACACGTACTGCTGAAGATCCAGCAGATGTGAATTACAACGCTATGGGACGTATTATGAAGGTTATCTCTTTTCATAAGGTAACTGACCTTTATGGTGATATTCCCTATTCTGAAGCTGGCCAAGGTTATTTATCGAACACTTGGTTTCCGGTATACGATCGCCAGCAAGACATTTATGCCAACATGTTAAGTGAACTGGAGACTGCCGCAACCACTTTAAGTGCGTCAGCTGAAAACCCAGGGAATCAGGATGTTTTCTATAACGGTGATATTTCAAAATGGAAAAAATTATCGTATTCCATGATGTTAAGGTTGGGTCTTAGAATGTCAAAAGCAGATCCGGCCTCGGCAGAATCTTGGGTCAAGAAAGCCATTGCAGGAGGAGTTATGACCGAGCTGGATGACTTGGCCAAAATTGAACATGAAGAAGGTGGTGTTGAAAGTCCTATTGGCTATTCATTTGTTGTTGATAAGTTCATGCGATTAAGCGATACCTTCGTTAGCTGGATGCAAGATAATGGCGACCCTAGATTGGAGATATTGTCCTTTGTGGAGTCTGGTGGGCCTCATCAGGGCTTGCCAAATGGCTTGGATCCTACAACATTGGCATCCGATGGACCTGCAGGAGGTGATCTTTTGGATTATTCACAAGTTAATCAAGCCTTGGTTGAAAGAGATTCGCCATCAATGTATATAACTTATGCCGAAGTAGAATTAATGTTGGCAGAGGCAGCTTTAAGGGGTTGGCATACCGGGGATGCCGAAACTCATTATAACAACGGCGTTCGTGCTGCCATGGCAAATTGGACATATTATGGTGTAACGGCGCCTGCAACAGCAGATGTGGATGCTTATTTAGCAGCCAATCCTTTCGTAGAGGCTGATGGGCTGGAGATGATCGGTGAGCAGTATTGGGCCGCGACCTTTCTAAATCCTTTGGAGGCTTATGCCAACTGGAGAAGGGTTGAATTCCCTGTTTTGATACCTGTAAATTATACTGGAAATGCTACTGGAGGAACTATTCCAAGACGAATGAAGTATCCTTTAGTGGAATTTACTGTAAATGCAGAAAATGTAAATGCTGCAATTGCAAATCAAGGTGCAAACACTTACACTACCCGAGTATGGTGGGATAAGCAATAATAGTAATATTCTTAACACATATACAATGTTAGTTTTTTGAGTTAGATTAATAAAGGAGGGGAAACTCTCCTTTATTTTATTTTTATTTACTAGGTTTATTAGGATGAAAACATATGACTCCACAATTTGTTTTTGGTTACTTTCGGTAACTACAATGCTTCTTTTGCCAATATTTGCCATTGGCCAAGTACAGGAGCAATTTACTTTATTGGACTCCGCAATTACGGGAGTAACTTTCGAAAATACAATAAAGGACACCAAGGAGAGTAATATCCTCATATATTCAAATTTTTACGGTGGAGCAGGCGTAGGAATAGGTGATTTTAACAATGATGGTTTACAGGACATCTATTTCGCTGGAAACTTGGTCAGTGATCAATTGTATCTAAATAAGGGCGAAATGCAGTTTGAGGATATAACCCTGTCTTCGGGTATCCAAGATAATGGAGGTTGGTCTTCTGGTGTTATCATAGGAGATATTGATAATGATGGTTGGCTGGATATTTATGTGACCAGGGAGCTGTATGATGGCAATCCTGAAATTCGCAGGAACAGACTTTATATCAATACTTCTAAAGACAATCCAGATAATAAAACAACATTTAAGGAATCTGCGGCAGAGTACGGTCTGGACAATAGCGAAAGGACTAGACATGCCACATTTTTGGATTATAATAAAGACGGCCTTCTGGATATGTTTCTTCTTAATAATCCCCCCAATCCAGGGAATTTCTCAGAAATGTTCGATGTAGACCGCAATCAGGAAAGGTTTGCTCCAAAATTATATAGAAATAATGGGGATAGAACTTTTACAGATGTTACCTTGGATGCAGGAGTTTTGAAATTTGGTAACGCTAATAGTGTTTCCGTCTTTGATGCCAACAATGACGGATGGCCAGATATTTACATTGCGCATGATTTTGGCCCCCCGGATGCCTTTTTTCTAAATAATACTGATGGGACCTTTACTAATATCATAGATAAATCCTTAAATCATATTTCCTATTTTAGTATGGGAGTCGATGCAGCGGATATTAACAATGATGGCTATTTAGACCTTATGGTCTTGGATATGGTTGCAGAGGATAATTTTCGCATTAAATCCAATATGAGCGGAATGAACCCAAAATCATTCTGGAATATTGTGAATAATGATGGACATTATCAATATATGTATAACACCTTGCAATTAAATCAAGGTACTTTCTCGGGAACACCCCAGTTTGGAGATATTGCGCAGATGGCAGGCGTGTCCAGTACCGATTGGAGCTGGTCCAATATTCTTGCCGATTTTGACAACGATGGATTAAAGGATATTTATGTGACCAACGGACTTCTACGGGACATTCGCAATACAGATTCGGATAAGGCAGTTTCAAACTATGTCACTCAGGTAGCCAACGATTTTGTTCAAAACAATCCTACTGCAGGAGATGTTTCTATTTTGGATATTCTTGACTTGGAGAAAACACTTGATCATATACCCTCGGTTAAATTGTCCAATTATGCGTTCAAAAATAAGGATGGTATGATCTTTGAAAAAATATCGGATGAATGGGGCTTGTCCGAAAAGACTTTTTCAGCCGGTTGCTCTTACGGTGACCTCGATAACGATGGGGATTTGGACCTTGTAGTAAATAATGTTAATGATCTGGCTTTTATTTACCGAAATAACGGGGATAAAAAAGCAGATCAAAATTACTTGAGAATTAACTTAACAGATAAAGAAAGGAATACTCCAATGCTAGGTGCAAGAGTGGAAGCCTACCAAGGGGATAAAAGACAGCTTTATGAATTTACAAGTGTTCGGGGAATGTATTCATCAAGTGAACAAATGGCACATTTTGGATTTAGGGAAAACAAAAAAATAGATACCCTAAAGGTGACTTGGCCAAATCTTAAAATAAGTATTTTTACTGATGTAGATCCAAACCAAAGCCTCAATATCGACATCGGCGAAGCCATTACTGTTAATTTTAATGGTATTTTAAATAGGAGCCCATTGTTTAGCTCGGTCCAAGGTATTCAATTTGAGCACGTAGAGAACAAGATCAATGATTTTGACAAACAAGTGTTATTGCCACATAAACAGTCCCAGTTTGGGCCAGCATTAGCAGTTGGCGATGTTAACGGGGATGGTTTGGAAGATTTTTTTATTGGGGGAGCGGCAGGTTATGAACCAACACTATTTCTCCAAAATAAGTTGGGAGAATTTAAGAAAGTAGCAAGCAAGACCTGGAACCAAGCATTGGGATATGAAGACCTGGATGCCGTGTTTTTTGATATGGACAATGATGGCGATCAAGATCTTTATGTTGTGAGCGGTGGAAATGAATGGGCGCCGAATTCCGAATATTACCAAGATAGACTATATATGAATGATGGGAGTGGGAATTTTAAGCTGGCTACAAATAGGCTCCCAGCGTTTACTGAAAGTGGATCGGTTGTTCGGCCTTACGATTATGATAATGATGGTGATCTTGATCTATTTATTGGAGGACGACATACGCCATGGGATTATCCATCGCCGGTAAGCAGTAGAATATTGAATAATTATAAAGGGACTTTTAAGGATGTTACCAAAACCATAGCCAAAGAATTATTGGACATAGGAATGGTCACGGATGCCGAATGGATCGATTTTGATGAAGATGGTAAAACAGACCTTGTCCTTACCGGAGAATGGATGCCTATAACTTTTATTAAAAATACTGGAAATAGGTTCGCTAATGATACCCAATCCCAAGGTCTGCCAGATACCGAAGGATGGTGGTACAGTTTGGCAGTTGCTGACATGGACAATGATGGGGACATGGACCTTGTAGCTGGTAATTTGGGACTCAATTACAAGTATAAGGCTACAGAAAACACTCCTTTTGAGGTTCATTATAGCGATTTTGATAAAAATGGCTCCAAAGATATAGTGCTTAGTTATTATAATTTTGGGGAGCAGTTTCCGCTTCGTGGAAGGTCCTGCTCCTCGGAGCAAATACCTTTGATCTCTCAACGATTCCAGACCTATGATATTTTTGCATCCGCCAATTTATCAGAGGTCTATGGGGAGGATAACCTTCAAGCCGCATTACATTATACGGCAAAAACTTTTGCCAGTGCATATTTCGAAAATAAAGGTAAGGGAATGTTTACTATGAAAGTGCTGCCCAATGAAGCGCAGATTTCAAATGTGGATGCCATTCTACTAGAGGATTTTGATGGCGATGGGAATAAAGATATTCTGTTGGCCGGTAATATGTATCCGGTAGAAGTAGAGACTACGCGAAATGATGCCAGTGTTGGCCTGTTCTTAAAAGGTGACGGCAAGGGAGGGTTTATTCCAGTGCCACCAACGGAAAGTGGCTTATTTCTAGAGGGGGACGTTCAGAAATTAATGTTTATAAACACACCAGGAAACAGACTAATAATAAGTGCCGTTAACAATGGGATGATGGGGAGCGTTAAAATAAATAGTAATTCAAGTTTGTATGACGAATAACTGGAAAATAATCAAAATTGCTTTGCTTCTCGCTTTTTTCTCCTTTGGAGTGCAAATTGGTCACACCCAAACCCTCATTAAAAGAGCAAATGAAGAAAAGCTATTCTCCTTATTGTCCAGTAGCCAAACGGGTATAAATTTTAACAATACCGTAATTGATACTAAAGAGGCCAATGCCCTTATTTATGAATTGTTTTATAATGGTGCAGGGGTGGCCATAGAGGATATCAATAATGATGGATTGCCTGATATTTACTTCGCAGGCAACCAAGTGCGGGATAGGCTATATTTAAATCTAGGAAACCTTAAATTTAGGGATATCACCGAATCATCTGGAATATTGGATAGAGGCGGATGGTCTAAAGGCGTCAATATAGTAGATATTAACGGGGATGGTTACCAGGACATTTACGTCTGCAAGAATTTGTTCGATGACAATCCTGAGCTTAGAATAAACGAACTGTATATCAATAATGGGGACTTAACATTTACGGAATCGGCACGCAAGTATAATTTGAACGACCCTTTTAGAGCTATACACGCTAATTTTTTTGATTTTGACAAAGATGGGGATTTTGATATGTTCCTGATCAATCAACCCCCTAACCCTTCCTTGTTGTCTCCATTAAAAGGTCGAAATTGGCTTAGCCCGGACCTTACCTATCGATTTTTGGAGAACACAGGTGAAGGGTTTAAGGATATTACAACAGCTGTAGGTCTGGAGAATGTGGGTTATGGCCTCAGTTCTGTAGTGGGCGATTTTAATAATGATCAATGGCCAGACCTCTATGTTACCAATGATTATGAGGGCCCCGACTTCTTTTATATAAACAATGGAGACGGAACCTTTACGAATAAGGCCAATGACTATTTAAAGCACATATCATTTTTTAGTATGGGCTCGGATGTTGGGGATATTAATAATGATGGTCTTCTAGATCTGGCAGTGGTAGATATGGTTGCAGAGGACAACTATCGACTTAAGGCAAATATGGGAGGCATGAACCCACAGGAATTTTGGAACATAGTTGATCTTGGTGGGCATTACCAATATATGTTCAATACCCTGCAAATGAACAACGGTGCCGATGCCGATGCCGATGGTAACCTTGTATTTAGCGAGATCGGGCAATTGGCAGGAATGTCGAACACAGATTGGAGCTGGTCCACCTTATTTGCAGATTTTGATAATAATGGTTTTCAGGATATTTATGTGACCAATGGTATTAAGAAGGATATTAGGAATACGGATGCCCTCAAGAATATTGATGCCTATCTGACCAGTATCGTTGACAAACACCAAATTAAGGATGCTGCTACCAATTTGGATAAAATTAGGGAGTTTGTCTCATTGGATACTGTTTTAGCATTTTTTCCCTCAGAAAAAATACCCAACTATGTCTTTAAGAACAGGGGTGGGTTAAATTTTGTGAAAGCTGCAGAAGAGTGGGGGATTGATCTGCCTTCCTTTTCTTCTGGGGCCGCCTATGGTGATCTTGACAAGGACGGGGATTTGGATCTAGTGGTGAACAATGTTGATGATATAGCTTTTATCTATGAGAATAATTCTGACAAATTGGCCAAGAATAATTTTCTTAATATAAAATTTACTGAAGATAACAAGCACAAGAGCTTTTTTGGAACCAGGGCAACTATTTATTATGATGGAGGCATACAACTGGGGGAGTTAACAAGTGCAAGGGGGTTTTATTCGAGTAGTGAAAGCCTTATCCATTTTGGATTGGGAACTGCCAAGAAAATCGATAGTTTGGTAATCTCATGGTACGATGGGGGAAACTCGGTGCTACATAAAATTAAACCCAATCAGACAATGGTCCTTGATCGGGCAATATTGAAAATATCGGCGGTAGGTAAGCAAAAAACAACAAACCGACCCTTTATGGATATTTCCAAGGAGATTGGCCTAAATCATATACATCAGGAGAATACTTTTGATGACTTTGAAAGAGAGGTGTTGTTGCCCCATAAAATGTCTGCATTTGGTCCGGGACTGGCCGTAGGTGATGTTAACGGGGATGGACTGGATGATTTCTTCGTGGGTGGAGCAGTGGGACAAAGCGGAAGTGTCTTTCTTCAGGTTAAGGCTGGCACATTTACCAAGGCACGAATGGAAGCGTATTCTGGCTATCCCTATCATGAGGATATGGGGTCCGAATTTATAGATGCCGATTTGGACGGAGATTTGGATTTGTATGTAGTAAGTGGTGGCAATGAATATGAAAAGGGCATAGACCTATATCAGGACAGATTTTATAGTAATGATGGCAACGGCAATTTCACCTTGTTAAAATCTGCCTTGCCGCAATTAACGGCTAGTGGTTCTAGAGTAATTAAGGCAGATTATGACAATGATGGCGACATGGATCTTTTTGTCTGCGGCAGGCAGGTACCCGGCCATTATCCCGAACCAACAGAAAGTTACCTTTTGAAAAATAATTGGAAGGAAACAGGGTCTCTTAAGTTTGAGGAAGTTATTATTAAAGACCTTATTGATCTGGGTATGGTAACGGATGCTTCCTGGACCGACTATGACCAAGACGGGGATTTAGACCTTATAGTTGTGGGGGAGTGGATGCCAGTAACAATACTGGAGAACATGGAAGGTAATTTTAAAAAATTGGTCCTGCCAAATTCCCTCCAAAACACTACAGGCTGGTGGTATAGCATAAATGCTGCCGATTTGGATGACGACGGTGACGATGATTATATAATTGGGAATCTCGGGCTCAATTACAAGTATAAGGCCAATCCAGAGGAGCCTTTTACAGTGAATTATGGCGATTTTGACCAAAATGGGAAAAATGATATAGTACTGGGATACTATAATTATGGGGAACACTATCCTTTGAGAGGCAGATCTTGCTCATCCCAACAGATCCCTGGATTGAAAAAAGTCTTTCCTGACTACGATACTTTTGCCTCCGCATCCTTAAGCGAAGTCTATGGGGAGGATCAATTAAACCGATCCTTGGAATATAAGGCCCATATGTTCCAAAGTATAGCCCTTGAGAATTTGGGAAGCGGTGAATTTAAAATACATGACTTACCCATTGAAGCCCAAATATCCAGTATAAACGATATTATAATTGCCGATGTGGACAAAGATGGGGCACTGGATCTTATACTTGCAGGGAACATGTATGGTTCAGAAGTTGAAACACCTCGCAACGACGCGGGCATTGGACTCTTTTTAAAAGGAAATGGAAAATGTGGCTTTAAAACCATCCCTATGCCAGAAAGTGGTTTAAGCCTACCTTATGATGTTAAGGAATTAAAATCGATAAAATTGGGAGCTGATAGGGGGGTGCTAGTCGGTATTAACGATGGACCATTAAAAATAATAAAATATTAAATGTGCTAACCCAGGCGACCAAAAGCCATTGAGAATTCAAAAATATAATAGCCCGAACAAAGTTTATAGTATTAAGTTATGGCTATTAACTGCTGTCTAATCGGAATCCTTTTGTATTAACGCTGGTGTGTTAGACGGGCTGTATTCTCTGGGTAATACTCCAAATTCGGCTTTAAAGCATCTTGTAAAATAGGATGGATTGTTGAATCCAACTTTAAACAAGACCTCACTAACGGTATAATCTCCGTTGGCAAGCAATCGGGCCGCTTTTTTTAATCGTACTAAACGAATAAAATGGTTGATCGACAGTCCGGTCAGCGCCTTAATTTTTCTATAGAGTTGGTCTTGGCTCATATTCATGTTTTCGATAAGACGTTGTACAGAGAATTCCGATTCCGAAATATTGGATTCTATATGCCCAATGATTTTTTCAATAAACCGTTCATCCACAGATTGAGGTTGGGCTTCTCCCAATAAATTATCGGATTCCAATATTTTCTTCCTTAAACCTTCCATTTGTTCTATTATCTTCTTGACCCTGGTCAATAAAAACCTACTATTAAAAGGTTTTTCTATATAGGCATCGGCACCTTTTTCAAACCCTTCAATTTTGGAGTCTATAGATGTCTTGGCGGTCAATAAAATTACCGGGATATGGGAGGTGTTTACATTGGATTTTATCTGGTTACACACCTCTGTTCCATCCAAACCTTTCATCATAATATCACTTATCACTAAATTTGGCATATTTTTATTGGTCAAGGAAAGCCCTTCCTTCCCATTATTTGCGGTATAGACTTTATATTCGACTTCAAGGATTTCTTTTAAATAATCCCTAATATCCTCACTGTCGTCTATAACCAATATGGAATGTTTTTTTGGATTTGCAGTTGCAGACTTAATTTCAGGGATGGCATCCATACTAAATTCTGGATGGGAACTTATAACATGATGTGGATATTCTGAAAGTTCATTGATAATTGGGAAATGAACAATAAATTCGGACCCTTCATTTTCTACACTATGGACTTCAATTTTTCCATTGTGCATTTCTGTATATTTTTTCACTAGTGTGGTTCCAATACCATTGCCCTGTAATTCATTGCTTTTCTTTGACCTGTAAAATCGGGTAAAAATTAAATCCAATTCATCTTTCGGGATACCCATTCCCGTATCCATAATGCTAATGGAAATATATTCGTTGTCATTATACACCTGTACGATGACTTCCCCGTATTTGGGAGTGAATTTTATGGCATTGGAGATTAAATTTATTAGAATGGATTCCAATTTGTTGGAATCTGCCAAAAGAATCAATTTCTCGTCAGGACAAGATACCTCAAAATCCAGATCATTTGTTTGTGCCATTTCATAAAATTGGGAACAGGTATTTTTGACAAAGGCATTAAGATCAATTTGTTCCAATTCCAAATCCATAGTATTGCTCTCCGCCTTTCTAAAATTCAATATCTGATTTACAATATTTAATAACAACTGCCCATTTTTGTGTATCCTCATCAACTTTTTTTGAAGTTTTTGCTCTATCTCTCCACTGGAAAGCATCTCTTCTAGGGGGCCAATTATAAGCGTTAATGGCGTTCTTAGATCATGTGAAACATTAGTGAAAAAAGAAAGTTTTTGTTGGTAGAGTTCGTGATTTCGCTCCTGTTTTATCTTTTCAATTTTTAATGCCTGATTAATTTGTATTCGCACCCTTACCACTTTATATATAATATAGAGAATTAATCCCAGGCAAAGAGAATAAGCTAAATAGGCCAGCGGTGAAGCCCACCACGGCTTTAGTTTTATAATGGTAAGCTTTCTGGATTGCGGATTCCAACCAAGATGTTCATGCCCTACCTTTACTTCCAGTTCATAGGTTCCCGAAGGTATATTGGTATAATTGGCAATATTGGAAATACCCGTCGATTCTCTCCATCCCTGTTCAAAATTATTAAGCCTATGCTGCAACCGTACTTTTTTCTTCCCTGTAAAGGTCAATGCATTAAAACCAATGGAAAAAGATTGACTGTTGTGGGGTAGAATAATGGTGTCGCAATAATTCAGGTTTTGGGGCAGAATTACCTGTCCGTGAAATTCTGTTTGCGGTGTTATTGTTTGATTTAGAGTGTGCAAATTGGATAACATCAGTGTAGGAAAAGGCGGTAGTCGAATAGGCTCGTCAGGGTCTATTTTTAATAAACCATTGTCCGAGGCCGTTATAATCGTATTGTCCACGGGGTTATAAAGTATGCCGTAACAAGAGTATTCGGATAAAGTATAAGTTGCGGTCAAAGCTTCAGGATCCATTTTAAAAATACCCTTATGGGTGCCGGCCCATAAATTGCCTAATGCATCTGCTGTCATTCCTGTAACTACACATCCATTAATTATTTGGTTGCGCTTTGGATTCTCGTTAGGTTTAACTATTCCGATACCATTTCTACAAAGAATCCAAAGGTCACCATTATTATGGCTATAGAGGTTCTCTACATAAATTTTATCATTTTGGGTAGCAAAATCTTCGAACTGTTTCATACTCTTGACAGCGCCGCTCTCATCAAGTTTTAAGGAAAAAAGACCATTTTTTATAGATCCGGCCCAAATTTGTCTGTTTTTGTTATCGCTAATAATATTTTTTATATCAGTAGGGCTTTTTGCAGATTCATTGGGAAGATCTATTTTCTGCAATTGCAATTTGTCCTTTGAAAAATGATATAGCCCATTCTCGGAGCTACCTATCCACAAGTTATTACTGGGGCCACGTGTGATGCTGTAAATGCGATCTTGATCTAATAGACTTAGGTCATATTTGTTTGGTACCAATTTATGGGTTGCTGGATCGTACATTTTAATCCCATTGCCCCATGTGCCTATGAGCAGAAGATTGGTGATTGGGTCGTAGTATAGGGATGAAATGGATTTTATTTCTTCGTTGGTTACTATGGATTTAAAATTTTTCCGGTCTGTAGTGTATTCTCCAAGCCCATTGCCGTGAGTGCCTAGAAAAATTCTACCATCTGGTAACTTGGCCATAGCCCAAATAATGTTTGAGAAAAGATTCTTCTCATTTTCCGCATCATAAATTAAAGAATAATTTCTTTCGCTTAAATCGATTACGTTCATGCCACCAAACCAAGTGCCGATCCAAAGATTATTGTTGCTATCTATATAGGAGGTCAATACATAATTGGAGTTAAGATTGTTTTGCCTACTTTGATCATATAGGAAATGCTTTAGTTCGGCACCATCGGTTGAAAAATTATAAATACCCTGCCCCTCAGTGCCTACCCACAAGGATTTCCGATACACGCTTAGGGAACGTATGGCAGAATTGTCCAATTTCCAGGAATCTGCAAGGGTCTGCACGTCATTATTCTCTTTAGGTGCAAAATCCTTTAACTTAAACAGTCCCTTATCCGTTCCCAAAAACAAGGCTTCCTTATTCCAAGCCAAACTCGTTATGCTAGTTGCCCCTGACACGTCTATTGGCTGATCAATAAGGTAATTGTTGTTGGCTTTCCGGACCCTGGTAATTTTAGAGCCTACAATGCCGATTAACATGGTGCCATCCACTTCCAGAATAGTATTAATTGCCCCTGGAAGTATTGTGAGTACTTCGGCATCCTTTAAAAGATAATCAGAGGAGTTGGAATCTATATCCGAGAGGGGAAACGAAAATAGGGTACCATTATCACTGCCCACCCATACAATGTCCTGGTTATCCAAAAATAAAGTGGAAATGTCCACCAAGGATTCTAACTGCTCATTTTCTATGATTATGGGGGCAATCATTTTTTTGAGTTTATTCCATAAAAAAAGTCCTTTGTCACGGGTGCCGATCAATATCAATCCTTTTTTCAAAAATAAAGTCTGAGATATTTTATTGCTAAAACCATCAATATTGTGCAGATTAAGGAGTGTAAACTGACTGCCATCAAAAATATTTAGGCCTTCCCCAGTAGAAATATATATAAGTCCTTCATCATCCTCACTTATGTGGTCCACGTTGTTGAAGACCAAACCATCCTTGGTATTGTAGTTCACAATTTGCGAATAGGCCTTTTCCCCTATTAAAAAGGTAAACAGTGCGAATAGTATTAAAATCTTTCTAAAATTCATAAAAGCTTATTCTGGTCATTCGTAAAAATAGGAATTTGTAAGGATTTCATAATGCCTTTCCGAAAAAATGGTAAACAATCCTGAAAACGTTGTATTCCCTGAAATTGTGCCAAAGATATCGGAATCCGTTATAACGATTTGTGCTGTTTGTTATGTATTATTGAACAATAATACTTGCAGGCAATAATGGGTTTGTTGGAAGATGATATGCAATATAACAATTCTTTAGATCAAAAGTATAAGAAGTAATAAGTTAGTTGTTTTGAGTTAGTTTTTGAGTAACAAAGGGCGATTATGATCGCCCTTTGTTTATTCTATCGCAAAAGCAAATACCCAGAGGTGTGCCGGGATTGAAAATATAAAATGCTTTAGACCAATTTACTATGGCAGTGAGGTTATTACCGCTTCTTTCAGTTTATATAGTGGTTGGTTTAAAACATGAAATGTCGATAAAAATCAATTTAAAATGAATGTAAAATTGAATGTTAAGATTGTCCAAGTGATTGTATTGTTTCTTGTGGTCTTAATTATGGCTTGTAAAAATAATAGTAATTCTACGCCCCAGGTCGGAAAAAAATTCCCAAAAACCATAACGATCAATGGAAGTCATTTTGTTGATGATAATGGCAGACAGGTTATTTTGAATGGAATAAACATTGTAAGCAAAAACAAGGAAGAAGGCTATATTTTTCAAAGTGGGCCGGAATTGTATGAGAATCTGGCAAAATGGGGAGTCAACTGTATTCGGTTTATTATTATTTGGGATAGATTGGAGCCCGAACCCGGAGTGTATAACGAAGAATATTTAAAAGAAATAGATCAGCGGATCGCACTTGCAGAAAAAAATAATTTGTTTGTTGTGTTGGATATGCATCAGGATCTATTTAGTGTGAAATATTCCGATGGAGCGCCGGAATGGGCTACTTTGGATGACGGGAAACCACATAACGCGGGTGCCATTTGGAGTGATGCCTATATGATGAGTGAGGCGGTTCAAACTTCTTTCGACAACTTTTGGTTGAACAAACCAGCAAGCGATGGTATTGGTCTTCAAGACCATTATGCCTTTTTATGGCAACATATAGCAAAAAGGTATGTAGACAATTCAAAGGTTATCGGGTTCGATATTATGAATGAGCCTTTTCCTGGATCTTCAGCCTTGGAATCCACCAAGATCTTACTAACCGCTTATGGGGAACTGCATTATTCCTTAACTGGGGAAAAGTTAAATGAAGAACAATTGACCATTATATGGCGAGATGAAGGGAATAGAATGGAGGCTCTTAAAATTCTCTACAACACTGAAATTTATCATTTTGTTTTTAGTCGACTTTTTGAACTTAATAAAGAGTTTGAAACAACATATTTGCAGCAAATGTATCAGAAAGTTGCACTAGCTATCCGAGAAGTGGATACAAAACACATTTTATTTCTTGAGCATAGTTATTACAGTAACACAGGGGTGGGGAGTAGTATCGAAAGGGTTAATTTACCCAATGGGTCACCAGATCCATTGATTGCATATGCACCACATGGTTACGATTTGGTAACGGATACAGAGTCGGTGGCTATGGCATCCAATGAGAGGGTGTCCTATATCTATGATCAGATTGCCAAAAAAGGGGAGCAATTAAAAATGCCTGTCTGGTTGGGTGAATGGGGTGCTTTTTATGGAAATTCAACGAGCGTTATTCCCGTTGCAAAAAATTCTGTTCAACTGATTGAAAAGCATCTTTTTGGAAATGCCTATTGGTCTTATGACCCTGGGACGGAAAATTTAGAATATTTTAAACAAGCTTTGGTCCGGGTGTATCCGGCATATGTAAATGGGGAATTAATCAGTTATGGCAATGATTTTGAATCCCGCCAATTCACTATGACATGGAGGGAAGGTAAAAAGAACAATGCTGTGACCATAATTTTTGCACCCTCACTATCCAAACTTGATATAGACGCATTAAATAAATGGGGTGATGTTACAATTGAAAAAATTAAATACTCGGATGCAGGTTGGTTAATTATTCCTCCAATAAAAGATGGAGGGGAAAGAAAACTGACCTTTGAAATAGGCGATTAACTTACGGTTTCCATTAATTGATCCTTAAGTCAAACTATCACGGAATTTGCTATCTTCAATGTTTGGATCATTGAATCCATTAGTTCTTTATGCATTTGTTCTCAGTAAAACTATTAAGTGAGATAATTAAAATAAACAGTTAAATGAAAAAACTTATTTCACCCAAAGCCTTATTCCAGGGCCTATTATTGCTGTTTATAGTTTCTTGTAATCCTGCGGTCCGGAAAGAAAAAACTAATGTAGTATTGCCTATAATTCCACAGCCCCAAGAGATTCAAGTGTTTGAAGGGTCATTTGTTATGGATTCCATGACTCAGATGGTATTTTCAACAGAAGAACAGCACGGAGTTGCCAAATGGTTCAATAGTGAGCTAGAGAATTTGGTTGGGTTGTCTTGCCGTGTTGGAACAGAATCATTAAAGAGGAATTCGATTGTATTAATCGAGGATAGTTCCATGGCCAACGAAGCATATCTGTTGGATATTAATGACACAGGGATAACTATAAAAGCCTCTTCGGAGGCTGGATATTTTTATGCCTTTCAAACGATTTTGCAGTTAGTTCCTGTTTCTGCGGAAAAAAATATGTTATCAGAAATTAAGTTAGATCATCTTACCATCACTGATCAGCCCAGGTTTAAATGGCGGGGAGTTCTTCTGGATATTTCGCGACATTTCTTTGGCCCTAAAGTAATAAAGAAATTAATAGATCAGATGGCTGCTCAAAAATTGAACAGGCTGCACCTTCATCTTACGGATGATACTGGATGGCGAATAGAAGTAAAGGAATATCCCAAACTTCATGAAATTGGTTCTTTGGGAGATAGGACCGATCCTAATGGTCCAGCTATGTACCTTACCGAGGAAGAAGCCAGGGATATTACGGCCTATGCAAACGAAAGGCATATTATGATAATCCCTGAGGTGGATATTCCTGGTCATTCGGGAGCAATAGAAAGAGCTTACCCAGAATTTAGTGGTGGCAATAACACTTTAAATATTGCGGATGTGGATGCAATAAAAATGATAGAAACGGTAATTCTGCGTTTGTCCAAACTTTTTAGCACTACTTATATCCATTTTGGAAGCGATGAGGTAAGACAACATAATTGGGAGGGAAGACCTGATATGAGGGCCAAAATGAACGAACTGAATCTTAAAGATCAACACCAATTTGAAGGCTGGTTCGACCGAAGGATGGCTGATTTCATTGTCCGGTCCGGATTAAAGCCGGTAGCCTGGGACGAAGCTTCCATTTTTGGTATAAATAAGGAGACCACCTTGCAATGGTGGCGTGGAGAGTTTCCCGAAGTACTATATACTGCTGTTGAACAAGGTTATGATATTATTTTATCCCCTGTAGACTTCCTTTATTTGGACTATCCCTCTGATTTAAAAGAAGCAGGTGCACAATGGGAAGGATTACACAATGGACCAAATTCATTGGAAGCATTATATAGATGGCAGCCAATTCCAGAAACTTTTAACGATACTATGTCTGCCCGTATTATTGGTATTGAGGCCGGTATCTGGACCGAATTTATTGCCGATGAAAAGCGATTGGAATACATGGCCTATCCAAGGCTATCTGCAGTAGCTGAAAAGGCATGGACCTACGAGGATAATATTGATTGGGAATCATTTCAAGAAAGATTGTCCATGCAGTTCTTGAGATATCAAAGGGCGGGTATTAATTACCGCATTCCGAATATTGGCATTGATGAACGTAAAATACTTCAACCAGAAGCATTTAATGGGCCAATAAGCGAGTGATCCTTAAAAAAGGACATGGATCCACACTAACCATTGTCAAAGATGATGAATTATTTATTCGGAGTTGAGCCCGAAGCAATATGAACCCGAGGACTATCCAATTCCACCATCACTTTGTCAGTAGTGGGGTTGTAGGATATCCAAATCCAGTCTAGTGATAATTTCATTAGTAGAAATCTAAACTCTGTTGATTTTTAACTATTTATATTCTAGTTTTAGACGTCTTTGTATTTATAATCTGTAATTATCTCACGTATGGTGGTCCTATAGAGTCGCGATATGCTCAATATCTGTAATATTTCGTAGATACTGTGATTCCATCTGAGTTTGTTCCCGAATATGGACACAAAACAATATGAGAGGATGGCGCAATAGAACTTTATCTTGACTACGGTGACAGTTGTTCACCAGAACGATTTAGTCCTAAGGTGGGATAGAAAGGTAAACTGTACTTAGAAAAAGTAGCGAATATGGCGTATGAAATAATACCTTTCGAAAAGGACAAATTTTAACTAAAAACCGAGGAAAATCGGATTAAATTTACGAAAAATAAGGACAAAATGGATAGAATGTTCTTGAATTCAAAAGGGAACAAAATAATTGCCATACTGACGGAATAAACCTCTTAACAATGGCTCCCTCGAAAGGCCGTAGTCCAATTCCTAAAAGTTCAAAAAAAAGATTGTTTTTCCATGCCCTAAAGGCGGAAGTCGGGCAACCCTTCCGTTCCATCCTCTCCATACGCCGATGTTTCACATGTCCACTAGGAAAGTCTTTACGTTCCAGTTTTTCCCGACACCCTCCTAGCCGCGGGAAAGTACAAGCTGAAAAGACAGCTTGACCTTTCTTCTCCCCAACCACGACCATTCATATTCGTTGTAATATTCCATAGCCTCCCGGTTGCACTTGGAACGATTAAATACACCAAAGAATAAAAAATAAATGGATTTCTGCGGTCACGATATATGGATATATGCATATATGCAAATATGAATATATGGAAATATATACATAGGTAAATAGGATTTGTGTAATCGGAAGGTATTTTTGTTTTAAAGTATGGCCATATCCGATCAACTCGTTTTGAGTAATTTAACCTTTAAAAGAAATTGTCAATATTATCTTCGGAGAAGATAGTCAATATTATCTTCGGAGAAGATAGCAAGTTATGTTTTAAGCAACTTAAAACTCCTACTTCTGTCGAAGTGAAAACGGTGTCTGTACCAGAAAGGCGATAAAAATCGAATGAGAAAACGGCAATTAATAAGACAGGATAAAACTTTTTAGGGAGAAGAAACGTGAGCATTACCTAACGCCTAGTTTCAATGGTTCGGAACTAGCTGATTTAAAATACGGCACCCTAAGGCATGCTTTTTTGTGCATAGGGGGAATAAGGGAAATGAGACAAATTCTACTTCACCAATATAAATCCATACAAAACTTATTAGAAATCTATTTTTACATTAAACACTTCATGTAAAAATTAAATTTCCAATCTTTCCTGGTATCCATCCATTATATGCGTAGGGAGATTTTTAATATATATTTCAGTTGTACTAATATCGCTGTGCCCGAGCATTTTGCTCAGCGCATTAATGGGAACATCATTTAGTATAAGATTCGTAGCCATGGAATGACGGCTTACATAACTTGTCAAATGCTCTTCAATTTCACAAAGCGTGGCAATCTCTTTTAGTCGTTTGTTATATCGCTTTCTTTCCCATTGGATGTCCTTAAACTGATCTTGCATTTCTTTGCGCTTAACAATGGGAAAAATATAATCGGTTTTGTCCTTGCCTATCAAATAACAATCCATAATCGATGATAACTGTGGAGTTACCTTAATATCGTAATATCGGGCGGTTTTTTGTCTACGGTACTGGATGCGTCCATCAATGATATTATCCAGTTTTAAAAAGGCCATATCAATAAATGAAATGCCGTTCATAAGGTAAGAGCACAAAAAATAATTCCGGGTGTTGAACAAAGGGGTGCCGGGTTCTAATTCCAAATCAAGGATCCGTCTTATTTTTTCTATGCTGATCGCCCGTTTTGCCGTTGGCTCGGATTTTATCTTGTATTTCCTAAAGGGATAAGAATCCGCAGATACTACCCCCTGATGTATGGCTTTGTTGTATATGGCTCTGAACGTTCTCATATACATGGATAATCCATTTATACTATTTCCTTTTTTCAAATGTGCCGTCTCAAATCGTTTAAGATAAGTGTAGGTCATCTCTTCAAACCGGAGAGACTCCTTTTTGTTGAAATTCTTCAATGAACCAAGGGCACATCTATAGGCTTTAGCGTTCCCGAAACGATTCGCTTCTTCCATCTCACTTATTAATCGATTGGTAAAATCAAAAAAGGAAATTTTGTTGGTCGGCCTGGTCAAGGTGTTTTTGAGTTCGGTGATGCTCAGCCCTTCGAGCTGTCCATTTTCTTCCAATTCATTTATCCCATCCCTTAATTCGGTTTTCTTCTTGACAAGGAGGTTATTTAAACGCGCAACGGACGAAACGCCATTATAGGTTCTTTTGACCTCGCGATTCTTATTGTTCCAATACTCGGGAGGAACGGCAAATCCAGTTGCAATGGCAATCGTCTTTCGATGGTGGCTTAGTCTAAAGATAATCGGGCACATACCATCTTTGCGCTTGCGCCTAGTGTCCATGGAAAGAGTGATGTTTGTCTTCATATTCTAAAGATATAAAAATTTGCACTCAATTTGCACTCAAAATCGGGTATTATATGGTTTAATATGAATTCTTATGAAATATATATAATTGATAATCAATATTATACATATATTTTGAAACAAATAAATTCAATAATCACCCGTCTTCTAAGCAGGCGGTCCTAGGTTCGAATCCTAGTGCCATCACGACACTCTCAAAACCACGCCTAAAGGCGTGGTTTTTTGTTTTATGGAAAGGCCGAACAGCGTTCGTAGCCTTGCAATAAAACAAAGAACTCGCAGTGCTAGCTGCGCGGTTTTGAATTTGCAACATTGATGGGATAGGATCACCGCAGGTAATCCTAGTGCCATCACCAATAAAAACAAAGCTTAAGAGAGATTGGAGGCCTTTTTTATTTGGTAAAAGGCTCAGATTAGGCACACTTTTATATTTTAACGTTAGAAAACTAGTGGTATTAAAATTATTGAAATATCTCTAAATATTTAATAATCAATATTTTACTTATTTTTTATTTTGAATAGTATTTGCTTTTGGAAATCAAAAAGCAGGGGGTCACTAATTATGGTCATGTAATGTTTTCGGTTATGATTAATATTTAAATCGGCGGAATAAAATGCGTCAATTTTCAACCACTCCGAGAAACACAATTCATATATACAGGGGTGCTTTTTGAGGAGGAATTTTTATTGAATTGGGAGGAGGCGAAGCACATTATGGGAAAGGAGAGTGTTAGGTGAATTTAGATGGATGTACTACAAGTTGTAATTTATATTTATAATAAATAAGTTTGGAAATTTTACTGATTCGCGGATATATCCTTTTAGAATTTATAAAGTAACTGTTGTTCCCCCACAGTATCAAGGTTAAACCCCTTTGAATTTGAAACCTACTAAATAAGTTTATCTAATCCAATGAAAAGCTAGGCGTCCAATAAATTGAAAGCCTAGCTTGTATTGGGCAAATATAGAAGTATAGGGATAAAGCAACGACATGATCCCTTAGATTTTATTTATTGGTATTGCCTATAATGGTGGGTTAAATTTAAATTTTACGTATTATATGTCAAATTTTATCCCTTGGGCCAAGGGTAAATCTGTGCTATAATTTACTGTACAGGTCTGTCTGCGCATGTAGGCCTTCCAAGAATCGGAGCCACTTTCACGGCCACCACCCGTTTCTTTTTCACCCCCAAAAGCTCCACCGATTTCTGCCCCTGATGTGCCTATATTCACATTGGCAATACCACAATCGGAACCCGAGTTGGATAAGAAGGTTTCTGCTTTTCTCATATTCAGGGTAAATATGGAAGAGGATAATCCTTGGGGTACATTGTTCTGTATGTTAATGGCTTCGTTCAGGTCTTTATATGAGGTTACATAAAGAATTGGAGCAAAGGTTTCCTGTTTCATAATTGGCATATCGGGTTCTGCCTTAATAATTGTAGGCATTACGTAACAGCCGGAGGTATATTTTTCTCCATCCAAAACTTGGCCGCCATAAACAAGTTCGCCGCCTTGGTTCTGGGCTTTTTTTACCGTATTTAAATAAGCCTCTACTGCCATGGTGTCAATTAATGGCCCAACATGGTTATTTTCATCCAAGGGGTCACCTATACGTATTTGACCATATGCTTGTTTTAATTTCTCCAATAGGGATTCGAATTGACTCTCGTGAACAATTAACCGTCTAGTAGAAGTACAACGTTGTCCAGCGGTACCCACGGCACCAAAAACAATCGCTGGAACTGCGTGATTTAAATCTGCGTCTTCAGCTACAATTATGGCATTGTTACCACCTAGTTCCAATATAGATTTCCCCAAACGTCTGCCAACTGTTTCAGCTACGCTCTTTCCCATTTGGGTAGAACCCGTTGCGGATATTAAGGCTATGTTTGGGTCGGAGGACATTAATTTTCCAATAGCGCGATCCCCTATGATTACATTGGAAATTCCCTCCGGAAGGTCGTTCGCTATTAATACCTTTCTGAAAATTTCCTGACAAGCCATTGCAGAAAAAGGAGTTTTTTCAGATGGCTTCCAAATACATACATTTCCACATACCCATGCTAGTGCAGCATTCCATGCCCATACCGCTACAGGAAAATTAAAGGCGGAAATAATACCTACTACTCCCAATGGGTGCCACTGTTCAAACATTCTATGGCCTGGTCTTTCTGAATGCATTTGCAGACCATACAACTGTCGTGATAGGCCCACAGCAAAATCACAGATGTCGATCATTTCCTGAACTTCTCCATAGCCTTCCTGTAGGCTCTTTCCCATTTCATAGCTTACCAATTTTCCCAGGTTTTCCTTTTCCTTTCTAAGAGCATCCCCAAACTGACGAACAATTTCTCCACGATGGGGTGCTGGCATGGCTTTCCAAATTGGAAATGCAATTTGGGCTTCAGCCATTAGGGCCTCATAATCATTATTTTCTGCAAGGTTTACGTCACCAATCGATTTGCCATCGACAGGGGATTTAATATTTAGCTTGTCACCCTTACTTACCCAATTTTTCTGCCCGCTACTGACGCCGTAAAAAGGTGTTTTTAACCCAAGATCTTCAATTACTTTATTCATATTTACACATTATTAGTCTGTTCCCTATACGTACTTTCAAATATTTTGTCGGCGTTGGCCGATTCAAATCCATCCCGCCTATGTACTCTAGTAAAGTTTATTGTCTTACCATCCTGATACGCCGGTAAAGGGAGGCGTTCCGCAAATTCTACATAACTTCCTGCTATTAGCGCTTTCTCTCCGCCACTAAATTCCGCCTCCACCATTTTGGCGATGGTGCTACTTTGCTTTAAAAGTCCATCTTTGCTTGTTTTGATCTTACCTCCAGAAGTGTTCAATTTTATATCTATGGATTCCAAAAACTCATTGAATTTTTCAATGGTATTGTAGGCCTTCGGAAGATCATGAACACTTATGGTGTAATGGTTTAAATAATACCGGTTATAAATTACCCATGCGGCATATTCACTTTCATCTGCTAAGGTATTATAATCAGCCAACGATGGCATATTCCATAATGGTTTATAAAAAAATTGTCCAACCTGTTTAGTGTCGTCCAGGTCAATTTGATCCACTGGGTCTATGGTAATATCCTGGGTATACTTTTTAATTATTTTCTGGGCTTCCTCTGAAAGTTCGGAAACCCTGAGTTCGCTCATAAAAATTCGCGGGTAATGGTCTTCCGGTGGTGCGTACCAATAGGCATCCAGTTTTTTTCCTTCAAAATAGTAATAATCCCTTTTTTCATATCCGTAATGCAAAAATATTTTCTCAAAAGAAGCTATTCCCAAATTCGGAACACCAAGGGTCCGAAAGGCGATATGATCGTTTACTATCTCACTTTCATCTTTAATAACGCCACTTGAAACCATGGCCTTACTTATTTTCTGCACATCAGGTACACGTTCTCTATAAGGAGTAAACAATGCTTCCAAAATATTGTCCAAAGCTGTATTTCTCTTGGTTTCCATATCAGATATTATTATTATTAAAGGAACAAATTTAGTTGTACATTTGATTTTAAACAATTCTTATTACTTCATAAATGATAAGTATAACTAATCAATTGGAACTTCGTCCATTGCGCTATTTTTTGGTTTTGGCAGAGACATTGCATTATAGGAAAGCCGCCGATATCCTTTTCATTTCGCAGTCGGCCCTAAGCCAGCAAATAAAACAATTGGAGGCTATTTTGGGGGTGACCCTATTCGACAGGACAAATAGAAAGGTTGCCCTTAGCAGACCTGGCCAACTATTGGTAAAAGAGGCACAGCTTATTCTTAAACAATTGGAAGATTCCATGGAGCGTTGGCAATTGACCCATGATGGAGTAATAGGGCAATTAAAAATTGGATTCGTAGGTTCGGCCATGCAAATGTACTTACCGTCGATTTTAAAGCAATTTGGAAAGAAATACACCAAAATAAATTTCTATTTGGAGGAGCTTACCAATACAGAGCAGATTAGGGCCTTGGAACATGAGGAGCTTGATATAGGTTTCATGCGCTCCAATATAGTATCACCAGATCTTCGAATCAAATCTGTTTATAAGGAAAATTTTTCGCTGGTTTTACCTGAAGATCATTTTATAACAAAAGACAATTTTAAGCATATGGGACAACTTTCTGAGGAGTCCTTTATTCTTTTTCCCAATGAAAATAGCCCAATGTATTTTCAACAGATTCAGAATTTATGTGCAGATCAAGGGTTTAGTCCCCGTATATCCCACAAGTCCATACACGGTCCTACTATTTTTAAGTTGGTGGAAAACGGCATGGGAATTTCCATTGTTCCCAATTCGCTTCGTGATGAACATAATTATAAGATTAAATTCTTGGAACTTGACAAGGTGCCACATAGGACCGAGCTTTTTGCCGCTTGGAAAAAAAATAATACCAACCCTGCCTTGCATTATTTTTTGGAATTGATTTAGTTGATCTTAATCAATCTAAGTGAATCATTATTTTTGGCCACTAGGAGGGAAGTAACTTTGGAGTTCCCAGAACGAATGCCCCTAATTTTCTTTACATCCCCGTCAATAAAAAGGCCACTTTTGGTATGTGGCATAGTAGTAAATAACGATTTTCCATTTCCCTTCAATAGCATACCTATGCTGGCATCGTTTCTAGGGGTCTCTACCTCTGTTTGATACAAGTTCCCTGCAACTAGGATATCATTTATACCATCGCTATCAAAATCTTGAATATAAATATCGTTTATGGCCGATACCTGTACCTCATTAGGCAAGTTATGAATATTAAACTGACCATTTCCTGAATTTTCCAAGTATACAGATGCAAATGAACTAACTTTCAGATGCAGGGCCTCTTTCAATTTTTCTTCGTCATATACTTGATCAAGCTTCGCCGAACCAAAACTATCGTAAGTTGGAAATTTCTCTTTAATGAATGGCATTTGCTGGGAAGAACATTCACGCCCTCGTAAGGGAAATAGGTTTCCCCTGTCGTAATATCCCAAAACAATATCGTTGGTTCCATTATCGTCAAAATCCGTGGAGTACACCTCAAAAGGAGCATCTTGGGAGGCTTTATACTTGGAATTCAATCCCAAGTTGCCCACAACAAAATCCATATCCCCATCCCCATCCATATCCGAAGCTTCTATGCAATTCCACCAGCCTTGACTTTGCGGTAAAATGTCCGGACTTGGTTCCAATCGGCCATTCTTATTTTTGTAAAAGCTGATTCCGGTCCATTCCCCCACTACAATCAAATCTGTTTTGTTGTCTCCGTCATAATCCGTCCATATGGCATCGGTTATCATTCCTGCATCTTGTAGGGCAGGTGCCTTTTTTATAGTAACATCTTTGAAAAAACCATTTACATTTTCCAATAGTTTACTGGTCTGGGAGTAAGGATATTTATGTGGAAACATGCGACTGCCCACGAATAGGTCTAAATCACCGTCTTCATCAAAATCGCAGGGTTTTACAGTACTGCCGCTAATAGTCATTTTGGGTAGTCTATCGTTCGATTTACTAAAATTACCTCCATTATTAATGTATAAACGATCCTGGTACATAGAATTATCAGCTTCCCACTCATTTCCACCGCTTACTACATATAAATCCAGGTCTCCATCATTGTCGGCATCAAAAAATTCAGCGTCCACATCTTCGAATTCCTTGTCTCTGGTCCAAGTAGTACCCTTCCAAGGGCTGAAAGAACCATTCCCTTCCTGGAGATACAAAACCCCTGCGTATCCTTTTGCTCCCCCTATGAAAAAATCTTCTAAACCATCATTATTTACATCCCCAGCGGTAAGGCCAGGACCAAATTGGGACATTTTGTGAGGAAGGAGAATTTCAAGGGAAAAGTCATCGTATTCATTTTCAATATGGACATGTTTAGCTCCCATTTCTTCAGTGATATCTCTAAAAATAGGCGATGCAATGTTTTTAGTGTTTTGATCATAGGTTACCGCATTCTTATATTCTACCGTTATTTTTTGATTTAGGTGCAGGTTCCTAAATGTTTCACTTTTCCCATCGGGCCATGTAACGATGGCATTTTTTATAATACTCTCTTGGCCCAGGCCGAAATGTAATATTGGCTCCACTGCGGATTGATAGCCCCTGGTTGGGTAGTTCTCGGCCATTTGAATACCTTTTTCAGTTTCTAACAAAATTTTAGTACCAATACCAAATGGATTGTTGTCATTTCCTTTAAACTGAAATTGAACATAGTTTACGGATGCATTGTTTCTTAAGACCGTAGCCTCCTCATCTATGTTGTTGATTACCAAGTCCAAATCCCCATCTAGGTCCAGATCGGCATAGGCTGCCCCGTTGGAAAAAGTTGGTATGTCCACACCCCAATCTGTCATTGCTTTTTCAAAAGTTAAGTCGCCCTTATTTTTGAAAAAATAGTTGTGGGTTTTCCTCTGTGGTGTTTTATTTACCAAATCCTCTATCACTTGGGACATATTCTCACCATTTTTTTGGGCCTCTTCCAAGCGCTTGATCTTGTATTTTCTAAAATCATTATTCCTAAAATCCCTTTTAAGTCCATTGGAAATGAAGAGGTCTTTTAACCCATCATTGTCAAAATCGGCAAAAAGGGGCCCCCAACTCCAATCCGTATTGGAAATACCTGTAAGTTGCGCTATGTCCCCAAAGGTCCCATTACCATTATTCATTTGAAGTGCATTGTACATGTATTGGTAATGGAATCCATTTTCAACAGCATGATTAAAAGCCTTGGGATTCATGCCACTCATACTGGTTTTAATACCATAATTGTCCTCAGCAACCATGTCCAAGGAAATAATGTCCAAAAGGCCATCATTATTGAAATCGGCAATATCGGTTCCCATGGAAAAATGTGAAGTATGTCCCATAGAATTCTTTAGATTTTCTGAAAATGTGCCATCCCCATTATTGTAATAGAGATAGTCCTGCTCTATATAATCGTTGGCGACATATATATCAGGCCACCCATCCTGGTTTAAATCTCCTATGGAAACACCTAGTCCAAAGCCCAAAGAATTATTCAATATTCCGGCCTTACTGGAAATATTAATAAATTTGCCATTATCATTACGGTAAAGTCGGTCTCCGGACAATTCGTTATTTTCATTCTTATATTTTTCAGGGTTATCAGTGTTTATTGGGGATACGTTGTGATTCAATAAAAACATATCCAAGTCTCCATCCTTGTCAAAATCGAAAAAAGCAGCTTGGGTACTGTAACCTGAAAAATTAAGTCCATATTCCTTAGCGGCTTCCGTAAAGGAGCCTTTCTTGTTGTTTATGAACAAGAGGTTTTCTCTATTTTCGGCCTTTCCTTTACCAGATTTGCATACATAAATATCCAACCAGCCATCGGCGTTCACATCTGCCATGGTAACCCCAGTTGTCCACCCAAATGTACCTGCTACATTTGCCGTTTTGGTAATATCTTCAAATTGAAAATGTCCATTGTTTTTATATAGCTTATTTTCCTTTAGATTGGAAGTGAAATAGATATCTGGCAAGCCGTCATTGTCAATATCACCTATAGCGACACCACCTCCGTTATAAAAATACTCATAGACCATACTATTCATGGCACTACTTTCAGGTATTTCGTTAACGAAGCTTATTCCCGTTTCCACTGGGTAGATAGCAGTGAACAAGGGTTCTTCCTCAGTATTAATGACTCTTGATTTATTTTCTCTCCCGTTGTTACATGACTGTAATACTAAGACTAATGACAGTAAAATATAGAATTTCGAATTACTTAAATTTAGATCCATCTTCAACAGGTTTTTATTACAGAAATAAAATGTAAACACCTAAAGATAATTAAACCTTTAGGCGCTTACGTTAAAAAAACTAACTCAAAATCAACTCTTTATTATCTTTTGCTACCAGCCTGTATTTTGATTAAGGTTTGAATTGATATTCAATTCTTGCAGGGGTATTGGAAATACAATATGCTTATCGGTAAAATTATCCGCATTGGGCTTGCCATGGTTCAACATAGTGGTTTTAATCGATTCCGTAGCGGTACTGCCACGCTGCCATCTGTAAAGGTCAAACCAACGAATACCAAACTCCATGGCCAATTCTACAGGACGTTCGTGGTGTCGGATCTGATTTCTTAATTCGTCTTTACCCATGCTGCCCAAAGGAACAGCATTACTCCTGGCTCTTACCTTATTTATCTCGATTATAGCCTCGGGAGTCTTATTGTTTTCATTTAAAGCCTCTGCATACATTAAAAGCACATCTGCAAAACGGATGATAGTAACATTTGTACCATTATAAAAGTCCTCATCGGCATTGAAGGAGTATTTTTTAAAATATTTTGGATGGTTTAAATCCGAAGCAACATCGCTGTAGGATATGTTTTCACCTGCTTCCATACTATACATTTCAGAATTGGGGTCATCAAAGAAAATACTTTCATAAACCCGCTCACTAGGATCTCCGTTGGCATCAAGATCGGTTTTCATTTCATCTACAAGCCACTGCGATGGAAACAATAGTTCCCAACCGCCAAATGCAGCAGGGGCAATTTCAAAATTGAAAACTTGGCGTTCATCATTACCATTGGAACGATCACCTGAAAACTGTACTTCAAAAATACTTTCAGGTCCATTTTCTGAATTTCCATTGAAGTTATCTGCATAGTTATCAAGTAGATCATAATCCATGCCTACAACTTCGGCCAATTTTGTTTCTGCTTCGCCCCATTTCTCTTGAAATAAATAGGCCTTGCCCAATAGTGCTTTGGCGGCACCTTGGGTAGCTCTACCTTTCCAATCTGAAGAGTGTTCTAACAACAATTTTGGTTCTGCCTCTATGAGATCTTTTTCTATCTGTGCCCAAACCACGGATTTAGGGGCTTGGCTTGGAAATAAATTATCCAAATCCACCTCAAAATTTAACATAAGAGGCACATTTTCAAATCCAGTGGCCAACCAAAAATAATAATAGGCTCTTAAGAATTTAGCCTCGGCTACAATTACATCCTTAGTTTCTTGTGACAGGGCTTCCATTTCTGGTACTTGCTCCAGAATTTGATTGGCACGACCAATACCTGTATAAGCCGCTTGCCAAATATTATAAGGCCCACTCTCCTCAGTGGTATTACTAAAACTGGCCAAGGTTCTCCCGTAAGTTTCTGCAGTATTGTTTATTATATCATCACCACGGTACGCCATTGCAACATAGATTTCCTCAAAAAAGGTCCATTTGCTGCCATCTGCCCCGTGTAAAGCACCATAAGTTGCGGTTAGGGCCTGTAAGGCGTGGCTTTCAGTTTGCCAAAAACTCGAATCGGTCAAGGTTTCCTTATTTGCCACTTCTATAAAATCGTCGCTACAGGATATCAAAGAGCTTATTGTTAATAAAGCAATCAGTATATATCTATTTTTTTTCATTATCGTAATTTTTAAAAATTTAACGCTGTCCATTAAAGTGATAGGTTTATACCTAAAATAAATGATTTGGATAGTGGGTAAAATCCTCTGTCCACTCCCTTGGTAAATGTTCCTCCATTTCCAAGTCCTGGATCAAAACCGGAATAGTCCGTAACCGTAAATACATTGTTTGCAGTAACGTATAACCTCATTTTGGAAATGGTCAATTTGTTAATTACGGATTCCGGCATGGTATATCCTATCTGAATGTTCTTTAACCTAAAATAGGAACCGTCTTCCAGAAAGTAGCTGGAAGGCCGAATGTTGTTGTTAGGATCTCCAAATGCATTTCTAGGAATACTGCTTCCCGCATTCTGAGGTGTCCAGGCATTTAATAAATCGGGTGACATATTTTGCCTATCGGTTCTATACAACCACATTTTTACACCATTGTAAATTTCATTTCCTTGCGTACCTTGAAAAAACATACTTGCGTCGAAATTTTTATAGCGCCCCGTAAGAGTAATCCCATATTCAAAATCTGGAAGACCGCTGCCCAAGAATTGTTTGTCATCATCATCCAACGCACCATCCCCAGAAGTATCCAAGAATTTTAAATCTCCAGGAGCCGCGTTAGGTTGAATACCATGGGCATCTATCTCTGCTTGGTTTTGGAATATTCCATCTGCTTTGAACAAGTAAAATCTTCCAATTTCACCACCCACTTCGGTACGTGTGGTAGGGAAATTGTTAAACTCAATAAAACCATCTGTAAAGGATTCGTTGGCCACCCCCAGTTTAGTTACCTTGTTTTTGGAACCGCTAATATTTGCAGTTATGTCATATGAGAAATCCTTATTGTTTTCACTGCTGTAAGTAGTAGAAAATTCCCAACCTTTGTTTTCTAGATTACCCCCATTGGTCAAAGGGAACGTTGTAATCCCTGAACTTGCGGGAATTGGTATCGACACCAACATATCCGTAGTTTTGGAAATAAAATAATCAAAGGAACCTTTAATACGGTTTTGTAGGAATCCGATATCCAAACCAATATTCGTTGTTGCCGTTTCTTCCCATCTAATGTCCGGGGTTGGCAATGAAGTGCTAATGGCACCTACAACTATGGGCTGACTGGCGCCTTCACCAAAGGGATAGTTTAGTTGCTGCCCACCTGAAGAAATCCTAGATAGAAATAAATGCTCTGGGATAAGTTGATTTCCTAAAGTTCCGTAACTAAACCTAGGTTTTAACATACTGATCAGGTCTGATGAGAAAAAATCCTCATTATGTACAGCCCATCCCAAGGATACGGAATAAAATGTTCCATATTTATTGCTTTTGCCAAATCGGGAAGATCCGTCACGTCTTACACTAGTCTGCACATAGTATTTGTTGTCGAAGTCATAACTTAATCTTCCAAAATACGATTGCAATGAATTTGTGGAATTAAACCCAAATGAAGATTCGTCTCCTATACCGGCACTCAATGCCAATAGCTGATCTGAGGCAAGTTCATTATTACTGCCACCTACAGATCTAAACTCACTTTTTTCTCTGGAAATACCCAACAATACATCAATGTCGTGCATCCCAAAGGATTTATTGTAATTTAAAGTGTTGTTCAAAGTCCAACTGGTAGTTCTAGATCTCGTTTCAGTTAGGAATGGATTTTCATTTACTGCCTGTGGACCAAAGTTAAATGATGGTATGAAATCTGAGAAATGGGTATTCTCTATGTTGGCCCCATATTGAAATTGATAGCTTAAGCCCTCAATTATTTGAAGTGTAGCCGCAACATTGAATTGCATATAGTCATCCTGGTTTCTGCGGTCTTCCAATTCTGTTGTCCCAATAGGATTGCCCGATCCCAGTCCAGCTGCCGGAGTGGCAAATCCATTTGTGGAATTCGGATCATAAATAGCCTTGTGCGGCAATTGGGAATAAATGTCCAAAAACGGAGAAAAACTCGCGTTTCCACTTCCTATGGGTTCAAATATACCTTTGGTATTTTCCCTAGTGTAACTTATGCCCGGAGCAATTTTAAGACGGTCGTTGAGCAATTGAAAATCCATATTAAAACGAGTACTCAATCTGTCAAATCCCGTATTGATGACCGTCCCTGAATTTTCAAAATAACCGCCAGAAAAACTGTATTTCATTTTCTCTGTTCCTCCGGAAATTCCCACATCGTGCTTTTGCTCGAAAGCGTTCTGCAAGTATGCATCTACCCAATTTGAATCGGAAAATTGTTGATTACCGGTTAGATACGGAGCTGGGGTTTCACCAACATTGGAATATGCTTCCAATTTTATTTGGTTGTGTTGATCCCTATTGGCCACATCTACATTGTTCTTTACGGATTGTGTACTTAGATAGGAATTAACGGTAACTCTCGGTTCTCCTGTTTTACCCCTTTTTGTGGTAACAATTATTACCCCATTGGATGCTCTTGAACCATAAATGGTGGCTGCCGATGCATCTCTAAGAATACTGATGTTCTCTATATCCGCTGGATTCAGATAAGACAATTCCCCTGGTATTCCGTCTATAACAAACAAGGGGTTATTGTTTCCAATAGTCCCTAGGCCCCTTACCCGTATAACAGGATCCGCTCCGGGTGCTCCGGTAGCGGTAGACACATTAAGTCCAGCAACCTGTCCTTGAAGGGAGGTCCCAACATCCGCTGTTGGAATTTTTTGGATTTCAGCCACATCCACTGAGGAAATGGCAGCTGTTACCTCGGTTTGTCTCTGGGTGCCATAACCTACCAAAATTACCTCATCCAAACTTTGTGCATCCTCCTCAAGAATTACATTTATTACCGTTTGGCTGCCCACTACAACTTCCTTGGTAATAAAACCAAGATATCTGAAAATTAAAGTGGTTTCAGGTCCGGCTACCTCAATGGTATAATTACCGTCAAAGTCCGACTGTACCCCTTGTGTTTGATTTGCTTTAACTGTAACAGAGGCGCCTGGCAGTACTACTCCAGTATTGTCTGTAACAGTTCCCCTTACTACCTTGCTTTGTGAAAAGGATCTGGTGGTAAACCCGAACGAAGCAAGCATAAAAAGCAATAAAAACAGACCGTTAAAACGATGGTTTTGATTTTTTGATTGTTTTTTTTTCATATTATTAAGTTTATGTTAGTCATTGCCCATATTCCAAATTTTGGCATGAGCTTAAGAGTTCTCAAATATTATTTTATTATTACATAAAACCTCATAAATCACCTTTACATGACCTTTACATCCTTCTTAAAAGCGGTGAATTGCCTGAGTTTAATGGGATATGGCTGCATATGAAAATTGTAAAGAGGAGCTGGGTTTTATTGGGGAATAGCAATATCCATGGCAATGCAGGGAAGCAGGTGGGGAGTAGATTAGCCTACTTTGAAAGGTAAGTTTATAAATGTAGTTGTTTTGAAGCCTTAAATATTTTCGAGAAAACTAACAAGATTTTCTTTTTTATCGATATTTAGTTTTTTCCTTAATCGATGCCTGCCTATTTCTACAGAATTTAAAGAAATGTTGTTGATATTTGCTATTTCTTTTGAGCTGAGTTTGAGCTTAACTTGAACGGCAAGTTGTATGTCCTTATCAGTTAGGTGAGGGTATTTTTCCTTAATTCTAAATAAAAAGTCACTTTGTAGCGTTTCTACGTTTGTATGAAACCTTTGTATATCTTCGTTAATATCAAACTTAAATGTATATTCTTTGATGAGTGAATTAATATCCTTTTTTAATTGATCTATATCAGTAGATTTTAAGATTTTAAAAGAATTTGTAAGGTCTTTATAAATAGATGTTCTTTGAGAGATAAACAAAGCCAAATTTGTCAGCTCTTTCATACGGAAATCCAATTTGTGCTCAAGATTTTCTTGCAAAAGAGATTGTGTTTTTAATTTTTCCAATGATAGCTTATGACTTTGTTGATAAATTGCTTTTTTCTTTTTTATATTATTCCACAATGAAGCTATGATCAGTATAGCTATAATTGCCAATAAAAAGGATCCGATTAGGACAGAATTTCTTCTCTGTGTTTCCAAATTCCTTTGTTGCTCCAATAATTTAATTTGGGATGCTCTGCGTTCGTCCTCGTAACGAATCCTCATATCCGTAAGTTTTTCACTTTTATTGCTCGAAAAAATTTCTGAATTCCCTTCTGCATAATTCTTATAGTAATTTAATGCCTCTTTATAATCTTGTTTTGCCAAAAAATAATCGGACATAATTCTATCATTTTCAACTACCCATTCTTTATTGTCCATCAATCCCTGCATTATTAATCTCGATTCCTTTAAGAACGAGTAACACTTGTCTAAATTTCCTAGTTTTAAATTTACTATTGAAAGTTCGTTTAGAATATGAACCATATTTTGTTCGTCCTTAATTTGTTTTGTAATTTCTAAGGAAGATTCTAAATATGTTTTGGCAGAATCGGGTTCATTTATTTTGCGATAACAAACTCCCATATTTTTCATGGTCTCTGCAATTCTATCCTTATTGTTAAATGGTTTTTTAAATTCCAAAGATTTTTTGAAATATGATAATGCCAAATTGCAATTCCCCTTATGTTCATGAATTAATCCCAAACTGTTATAACTATATGCGATTCGCTGTCTGTCACCTATTTTTTCATGTATTTTTAAAGTTTCCGTATGATATTCAAGAGCCTTGTCAAAATAGCCAATGTCGAAATACAACCATCCAAGTGTACGAAGCGTAAAGGCTAAATCATAATTGTTCTTAAGGTCTTTTCTGATTTCCAATGATTGCAGACCATATTGTAAAGCCTTATCGTAAAAATCATTAAACAAATAGCCTTGACAAAGATTAATAAGTGCTAATCCTTCTTGACCCATATCATTCGTCTCCCTAGATAACAGTAAAGCTTCATTTGCATATTCTATCGTTTTATTGGGGTTTATAGACCAATAAATTTCGGCAACTCTGTTTAGCAATGGCAATTTATCCTTACCGCTTGAGTAGGGTAATATAGTTAGCAGACTATCTAGCTCTTTTTGAGAGTCGCTCGGATTTTCATCCCATATGTTGGTTTGGGAATGCACAGTAGTACCTATAAGTAGTAAAATGATTAAAATAGGTTTTATCAATTTTTCCATGTGCTAGGATTTATAAGCAAAAAGACCGAGTTTATTGCTAAAGGTGGGTGCAAGAATTATGCTATTTACAAATATCTAAATTATATCTGAATGTCCATTTTATTAAAGTCCAAATAATGGGACCAGTAAAGGTCAAGTAAAGGTAGTTTTTGGGATATTAATAAAAAATAATTGAAAATTTGTTCCATTCTGATATTAGGTTATCAAAGAAGGTTTAAAAAGGTTAAAATCCAATAAAGAAAATATGCATTTATATAAAATAGTTAAGAATATTGTGGTATTGTTATTGGGTTTTGGCTGTTATAGTTCAATAGGGCAAATAAGCACTGATGGCAAAAGCAATTATCTAAACTTTAGTGAAGATATTTTGGATTTCCATATTACACCAAAGGATTCTGTAGATAGGTCTGGTTTAATGTTTTCAGACCAGGGTGCCTGGTTCGCATATGGTCTATCTGATTCGACAGAACCTTTTGGAGATTTTTCCGGGCCTTTCCTGATGACACAGCAAAATGGCGTTTGGTCAAGTAAATCTGTTGCTTCAATTAGAATTGCTATTGGCAGTCATCCCATTAATTTTAAAAAGGAAAACACAATCGAGCAGAAAAGTTATTCAAGCCATTTGGAACAAACTTTTAGTGCAGATGGGGTTGAATTAAAAGAAACACTTCTGTTTTTAAACGGTCATACAGCTTTAATTAAATATGAGTTTACAAATACGAACCAACGCATCATTCAATTAACATATCATTGGAAAAATGAACCTTTATTGACTAATAGTTTAAAGTTGTCTTCCCAAAGAAATGTTCTCAAAATAAGTTCAAACATAAGTACTGCTTTGGGGGTCATTACTTTTCCAAAATCTACAATTATCAATAATTTGGAAAAAGGTTTTTCTACAGAATTTCAAGAATTGGAACTCAAACCCAACCAAACCAAAGAAGTTGTAATCGCACAAACATTTATTTTTCCAGAATACTCTTGGGAGGAAGAAAAGAAGATAATAAATATTTCAGATTTTGATTCAATTTTAAATACTCGGAAGCAAGAAAAAAACGATGAACTAAAAACACTAATTGAAAACAGTAAGCCACAGTTTAAGGATAATAAATATGCAAGAGTATTGGCCAAGGCCCAACTTACGCTTCAAAACAATTGGCGGATAGCCGCTGGGGAACTAAACCATCAGGGATTGTTTCCGAGCTATCATTATGAATGGTTCCATGGATTTTGGTCATGGGATTCCTGGAAGCACGGTGCGGGCCTTTCCCGATTCGCCCCTGAACTTGCCAAGGATCAAATAAGAGCAATGTTCGATTATCAGGAGGACGACGGATTTATTTTGGATTGCATCTATAGGGATACAACCATTGAAAATCACAATTATAGGGATACCAAGCCACCTTTGGCCGCATGGGCTGTAGTTCAAATTCTGCAGAAGGACAGAGATATTAATTTTGCTAAAGAAATGTACCCCCAGCTGATAACGTACCATAGGTGGTGGTATGCCAAGCGGGACCACGATAAGGATGGTTTATGTGAATATGGATCTACGGACGGTACCGTGTTGGCTGCCAAATGGGAAAGTGGAATGGACAATGCCATACGATTTGATTCCTCTAAAATTTTAAAAAATTCGGAAGGGGCATATTCCCTGAATCAAGAAAGTGTAGACTTGAATGCCTATTTATATGCTGAAAAATTGTATTTGGCCCATTTGGCCGAGAGATTAGGTAAAAAAGCGGAGTCAGATGAACTTAAATCCAATGCTAAGAAGTTGAAACGGTTGATTCAGGACCAATTTTATGACAAGGAGGAAGGATGGTTTTACGATACCAATTTAGAGGGTACCCAATTTATAAAGGGTGCTGGAAGTGAAGGTTGGACTGCCTTATGGGCGAAGGCTGCTTCCCCTGAACAAGCGGAAGCTGTAAAAACCAAGATGATGGATGAACAAAAGTTTTTCTCCAAAGTCCCTTTCCAGACCATGTCCAAAGACCACCCTAAATTTGATCCCCTAAATGGGTATTGGCGGGGACCAAACTGGCTAGATCAAGCTTATTTCGGAATAAAGGGACTACGGAATTACGGATATGATTTGGAAGCGGACAAGGCCACTATCCAAATAATGGATGGTGCCGAAGGCCTTTTGGAAAAAGGAAAATCCATTAGGGAAAATTATCATCCGATCACAGGGGAAGGTAGGGAGGCTCATAACTTTAGTTGGAGTGCGGCACATATTATATTGATGTTGACCGAGGACTAAAAAAAATATCAATGGAATATAGCAAGATTATAATAACTGCAGATCAGGCCACAAATATTGCCCTTGAAAATTTTGACATTCAAGGTTCGGCCAAACCACTTCCCGGGGAAATCGATTTTAATTTTAAGATCGATGCAGTTGATGGGCAGGAGTATATCTTGAAAGTCTCCCGACCTGACGAGAACGAGGATTATTTAGACTTTCAACAGAAATTGCTGCTCTACGCCAGCGAACACGCCAAGGATCTAACGTCTCCCCAGGTCGTTCCGGATAGGCAGGGGAATCTGATTTCTGAGATCAGGGACGATTATGGGCAGATCAGGAAGGTACGCCTTCTGTCCTGGATATCAGGCAGGGTCTGGAGCGGGGTGAACCCGCAATTGGATGGGCTGCGCCATAGTCTGGGGGAACAATGTGGGAGACTGACACGGGCCCTGCAAGGTTTTGACCATCCCGAGGCCCACAGGGAATTTGTCTGGGATGTGGCACAGGGCGGTTGGACCACAGAATATCTTGACCTTTTTAAGAATGGGGACAAAGAAGTCATCTCCTATTTTCAGAATCAATTTAAAGAGGCGCAGCCCGGTTATTCCAAGTTACGCAAGGCAGTGGTACACAATGACGCCAACGACAACAATGTTATAGTTTCCGGGGACCTGATCGATCCCCATGTGATCTCCGCCATAGATTTCGGGGATTCGGTGTATACGCAGATCATCAACGATCTGGCCGTTGCCTGTGCATATGCCATCATGGGGCACAATGATCCGTTGGAGGCCGCCTTGCCCATTGTACGGGGCTATCACCATGCCTTTCCTTTGGAAGAAACTGAACTGGAACATTTGTACATGGCCATCGCCATGCGCTTGGTGATATCCGTAACCAAATCGGCCATCAATAAAAAAGAGGAACCGGACAATAGCTATCTGTTGATCAGCGAAGAACCGGCCTGGGAACTGCTCCGGAAATGGAGGGACATCAATGCGGATTTTGCCCATTTTAGTTTTAGGGGGGCATGTGGATATACCGCCCATCCCAAGGAAGAAAAATTCTCGACCTGGGCCAAAAAGCAATCCCTTTCCATTGATAAACTATTTCCCACTGTCGGTTCCAACACAGTATACCCCTTGGATCTTAGTGTGTCCAGTAAATGGTTGGGGCATGAAAAGGACTTTAACGATCTGGACTATTTTCAGTATAGAATTAATAAACTGCAGGGAGAACATCCTTCCAAAATATTGGCCGGAGGCTATCTTGAGCCCCGCCCTCTCTACACCACTACGTCCTATGATAAGATAGGGAACAAAGGGAGGGAGAGTAGGAGCATTCATTTGGGGGTCGATTTTTGGTTGCCGGCAGCAACACCGGTACACGCCCTTTTTAACGGGGAAGTGGTCACCGCTGTAAATGATGCGGGGGACAAGGAATACGGCGGACTGGTAATTTTAAGGCACCGGGAGGAAGGCTTGGAGTTTTATAGCCTTTACGGACATTTGTCGGTGGACAGTGCCATCCGCCATAAGGTTGGCAATCATTTAAGGGCAGGTGATGAAATTGGTATCTTGGGCAGTTGCACAGAGAACGGCAATTGGTCCCCACATCTGCATTTTCAGATCATGCTTTCCATGCTCGATTTTAAAATTGATTTCCCCGGAGTGGGGTATTACAGTCAGACCCACTTATGGAAAAGCCTTTGTCCGGACCCCAACCTTTTGTTTAAAACCAAGGGATTGGAGGGGAAGCAGGCTACCTCCAATGCAGACATCATCGACTATAGAAAACAACATTTGGGCAAAAGTTTAAGCCTGCAGTACAAGGTGCCCATTAAAATGGTTCGGGGTGCAGGGCAGTACCTAATGGACCAATACGGAAGAAAATACTTGGATACCGTAAACAATGTGGCCCATGTGGGGCATGAACATCCAGCCGTGGTAAGGGCAGGACAGGAACAAATGGCACTGATCAATACCAATAGTCGGTATTTGCATGAAAATATCAATGAATTGGCCAAGGAGCTGTTGGAGACCCTGCCCCCGGAATTAAGTGTGCTCCATTTTGTGAATTCAGGTAGTGAGGCCAATGAGTTGGCGATCCGGATGGTAAAGGCCGCTACCGGGCAGCGCGACATAATCGCCTCCGAGGTGGGCTACCATGGCAATACCAATATGTGCATCGATATCAGCTCCTATAAGTTTGACGGAAAGGGAGGCCAGGGCGCTCCGGAACACACCCATATTTTTCCCCTTCCCGATGCCTTTAGGGGCAAGTACAGGGGAAAGGATACAGGAGAGCAATATGCCATTGAGGTCACAAAGCAAATAGATAATATACAGGCCAAAGGAAGGGGAGTAGGGGCCTTTATCATAGAGCCGATCATTAGTTGTGGGGGACAGATAGAATTACCGAAGGGATTCTTGGCAAAGGCCTATCAATACGTTGGGGAAGCGGGCGGACTCTGTATTTCAGATGAGGTGCAAGTGGGTTGTGGCCGTATGGGAACTACATTTTGGGGCTTCCAATTGTACGGGGTGGTCCCCGATATCGTGACCATAGGGAAACCACTGGGCAACGGACATCCCCTGGCTGCCGTGGCCTGTACCCAAGAAGTAGCGGAAAGATTTGCCAATGGAATGGAGTATTTCAACACCTTTGGGGGCAATCCGGTTTCCTGTGCCATAGGTGCCGAGGTTCTGAGGGTGGTGAAACGGGAGAAGCTCCAGTCACATGCCTTGGCGGTTGGAAACTATCTAAAAAAGGAACTAATAGATCTGGCGAAGAAGTTTCCCATTATTGGTGATGTTAGGGGCCAGGGACTTTTCTTGGGAATCGAGTTGGTGGATGAAAAAATGGAGCCTTTGGCTGCCCAGACCGATTATTTGGCCAACCGTATGAAAGATATCGGTATCCTTATGAGCACGGATGGCCCGGACCATAACGTATTAAAAATCAAACCTCCCATGGTATTTACCCAAGAGAATGCCGAGGAACTTATTTTTTATCTCAAGGGAATTCTTACCGAAGATTTTATGATAAACTATTAATTTTTTGATACAATTATATTGATGAGATTACAACTTTTAATATTTCCTTTTGTTCTTACTTTTTTGAGCTGCAAACAAAAAAGATTGACCTCCGTTCCAGAACAAGTAAACCATTACAATCATCAGATTTTTGAGGAAAACAAATTACCCCCGAGAGCTACTTTTTTTGGTCTTGAAACTAAGGTGAAACCGGATAAGGAAAACTCGAGGCGCTTTTTGAATTTAAATGGAGACTGGAAATTCAATTTTGTAAAAGACCCCAAACAGAGACCCACAACTTTTCAAAATATAAATATTGATGATAGTGATTGGGACACAATCCAAGTTCCTGCCAATTGGGAAGTAGAAGGCTATGACCATCCCATATATTTGGACGAACGTTATCCGTTTGACACCAAATGGCCCAATGTACCCACAGATTACAACCCTGTTGGTACATATCGCAAAGAAATTTGGCTTACAGATGAATTTCTGGAGGAAGACATTATTCTACATTTTGCAGCTGCAAAATCTGCCATGTACGTATATGTAAATGGCCAATATGTGGGCTATTCTCAAGGTAGCAAGACACCAGCAGAGTTCAACATTACAAAAAACCTAACTGTAGGGAAAAACCTGATTGCCCTTCAGCTATTTAGGTGGAGCGATGCCAGTTATTTGGAAAGTCAGGATATGTTACGTCTTAGCGGTATTGAAAGGGATGTTTATCTGTATAGCAGGCCAAAAGTTCATATAATGGATTATTATGCCTATACCAATTTAGATGACACTTATAAGCATGGGATATTTAAGGATACCGTGTTTCTTCAAAACAATTCTGGAGGATTGGTAAATAGGACATTACACTTGGAGGTTTTGGATGGTAAGTCGATTGTCTACAAAACTGAAGAATCAATCCAAATTCCGGCCTCATCCAAAATCAATTATCATTCCGAAACAGTTATTGAAAATGTGAAAAAATGGTCAGCAGAACTTCCTAATTTGTACCAACTTATAATTTCATTGGAAGACCCTAAGAATCCAAAAAACAATCAGTACATAAAGCGAAATATTGGTTTTAAAAGGGTGGAAATCAAGAACAGTCAAGTTCTTTTGAACGGAAAGGCCATTTATATTAAAGGTGTGGACAGGCATGAAACCGACCCCCTGACAGGACATGTGGTATCAAAGGCATCTATGGAAAAGGATATTATGCTCATGAAGCAAAATAATATTAATGCCGTACGCAGTTCGCATTACCCAAACGATCCCTATTGGTTAGATCTTTGTGACACTTACGGAATATATGTGGTTGACGAAGCCAACATTGAAAGCCATCCACTAGCCATAAGCGAGAAAACCCAGATAGGAAATGAAATGAGTTGGTTACCTGCACATATGATGCGTACCCAAAGGATGTATTATCGCGATAGGAACCACCCCTCCATATATTCTTGGTCCTTGGGTAACGAAGCTGGGGAAGGTGAAATTTTTAGATCTACTTACAAATGGTTGAAAAGTCACGACGACAACCGGATCGTACAATATGAGCCAGCTGGAAAGGAGGATTATACAGACCTGTACTGCCCAATGTATCCTACACCCGAATATCTTATCGAACATGGAAATTCGGATTCGGACAAGCCATCAATAATGATAGAATATGCGCACGCCATGGGCAATTCTGTGGGAAATTTACAGGATTATTGGGATATTATTGAAAAATACCCCAACCTACAAGGAGGGTTCATTTGGGATTGGGTAGATCAGAGTCTGGAACTTAAAGATAAGGACGGCAAGCCCTATTTTGCATATGGTCATGATTATCACCCCGATTTACCAACGGATGGAAATTTTTTAAACAATGGACTGGTGGATCCTTTCCGCAATCCACATCCACATCTTTCTGAAGTGAAAAAGGTATATGAACCGGTTCAGTTTAGATATTTGGGAAATGGAACTATTGGGATTGAGAATAAAAACTTCTTTGCAGATTTTTCAGATAAGGAACTAAATATTATGGTATTAAAAGATGGGGTAGAGGTATTCCAAAGTTTAGAAAAAATGTTGGAAGTAGGCCCCCAGGAATCTAGTAAAATTCAAATTAAAAATTTTCCTGATTTCAATGACTTAAATAGGGAATACATACTCGAAGTAAGCCTTGTTCAAAAAAATAATTCGGCCTTAATACCACAAGGATATGAGTTGGCCTGGGGTCAATTTGTGCTTCATAAAGGAGCATATGTTTCAAGGCCAATTACAAAGGGCCCTATTTTAAACATGAAATCTACTGGGCAAATCATCGAAATAGCAAACGATATTATTAATCTTATGATTAACGGGAACAGTGGAGAAATTACTTCATGGACATTTATGGGAAAGAAAATTACGGACCAACCTATTCGTCCTAATTTCTGGAGACCACCAACAGATAATGATTTGGGGAACAGAATGGATAAATGGGCAGAAATATGGCAGGATGCCAGTTATAACTATTCTGCCGAATTGGTAGGTCAACCGTCACAATCACATAAAGGGGTTGGATATAAGGTTGCATACTCTCTTCCAAACAAAGTAGCCGAAGTAGTAGTTTATTATGAAATTTCCAATGAAGGAGTTTTGACTATTGATTATCACTTTGAGCCCAATCAAAAAGATCTTCCCAATATTCCAAGGTTAGGAATGTATCTTACCCTACCTAAGGATTTTAGTGATGTTTCTTGGTACGGCAAGGGTCCTACTGAAAGTTATTGGGATAGGAAGACCGGAGTTAAAATAGGGATTTATAAAGGAAAGGTGATAGATCAGTTTCATAGATATATGAGACCGCAAGAAACTGGAAATAAAACGGATGTTCGTTGGATGAACGTTTCTTCAAATGATTTGACGCTAAATGTAAAAAGCAATGTGCTTTTGAATTCCAGTGTTTGGCCCTTTACGATGAAAGAAATTGACTTTAATAAGGATCAGGCTGGGATTTCGGCCTCTGGCCTTGTTCCAGTAACAAAAAGACATGGGGCAGATATTAGAATCGGAGAGACGGTACAGTGGAATGTGGATTTATTGCAAATGGGAGTCGGAGGTGATAATTCATGGGGAAGGAACGTGCATGTCGAATATACTATTCAACCAAAGTCATTTAGCTATTCATATTCGATAGAGCCATTTTTGAGATAGCATAATATTATCCACAACAGTACCTAATGTTTATCATTGTATAATTGAATGTTAATCTATGAAAGAGCAAGCTGACGAATTAAAAAGAAATATAGGAACTTGGGGTCTAAGTGCCAATTTGATCAATATAATGATTGGAGCTGGCATATTCGTTTTGCCTGCCGTTGTGGCTGCTGGCCTTGGTTCAGCAAGTGTGTTGGCTTATCTTTTTTGTGGATTGTTGATTTCTTTAGTCATGCTGTGTTTTGCCGAAATTGGCAGTAAAATAACTGATACAGGTGGGGCATATGCCTATATTGAAGGTGTATTCGGCAAGTATTTCGGTTTTATTGCGGCTGTTCTTTTTCTATTGGCAACTATTTCCGCAGATGCAGCAGTTGCCAATACCATTGTTGATATTATGGGTTCTATCAATCCTTTTTTTAAGGGAACAATTATCAGAACAATCTTCTTTCTTTGTCTTTTTTCAGGCTTAGGATACATTAATGTAATTGGGGTCAAGGAAGGAATAAGATTGGTGAAGTTGATTACTATTTTTAAAATTGCCCCCTTAATGGTGTTGATTTTTTTAGCATGGACGAAAGTAGACATTGTAAATCTCGTATGGGATTTTACCCCAACCGTTATGGATGTTGGAGAAGTATCCTTGATACTATTCTTTGCCTTTCAAGGTGCGGAATCAGGTCTTTCGGTAAGTGGCGAGGTAAGGAATCCTAATAAAACTATACCAAGGGCCATACTGATAAGTATTACGGTGGTGTTGCTAATTTATGTAATGATCCAAACTGCTGCCCAGGGAGTATTGGGGGAAACATTGGCCAGTTTCAAAGAAAATCCATTGGGCGAGGTGGCAAGCAAGATTTTTGGACCAATAGGGTTTACTTTGATAACCATTGGAGCTGTAGTATCCATGTTCGGAAATTTGAGTAGTGAAATATTGAGTATGCCAAGGATGCTATATCGGGCCGCAAAGGATGAAGTAATTCCAATTGAAATTGCATCTCGAGTTCATAAGAAGTTCTCTACGCCATATGTGTCAATTATAATTTATGTTGGACTTTGCTTTTTATTTGCTTCATTAGGTGGATTTAAGCAATTGGCAATTCTATCTAGCGCCTCTATTTTACTTATTTATTTGGGAGTGGCAATCGCTGTGATAAAATTGAGAAAAAAGGAAAATAGGGAAGATTCCGTATTGTCTAAAGGTTCATTTAGAATTCCTGGAGGATATCTTGTCCCAATTATGGCAGTTCTCGTAATTTTATTCTTTTTATCCAATCTGTCATTTAATGAATTGATTGCCATTGGTACTTTTATTGGAGTATTATCCATAATCTATTATTTAATTAATGTAGTAAGGCATAATAGATAAGGGAATTAAAAGAGGTTATTTGAATAACTATTTAGGAAACCACCATCTCATTCGCCTCATCCAAAACATGGTTGGTAAAACTCTTTAGATAGATCTGTGTTGTTTTTAAGGAGTTATGGCCCAATCCTTCGCTGATAACCTCTGTTGAAATCCCCATAAACTTGGCTATCGTAGCCCAGGAATGACGGATGGTATAAGTGGTAAAATGTTCTTCGATACCTGCATCCTTGGCAATAGTCTTAAGACGGCTGTTCATCCTTCTTCTTTGGGTTTTATATTTCTCATAATGCTTTGTACTGCCATTATATTTTGCGGGAAATTAATAAGGAAATATCACCGCAGGTAATCCTATGGGGCAGTGAAAAAGCCAAACTTGTTTGAGCTTTGTAGTAATTAAATAAACTCGCAGTGGTGCATATTGGTTCTTCAGCAACGCACCCTTAAACCGCGAAAAGAAGAGGGCTGATAATTTTTTAGCTCAAAATAAAGATTAATATAACCTAAAAAGTTATAATTTGGTATCATCTATTCTTTGTAAAAGCATTTCTGCCTGTTGTTTCAAGGTATTCAGGAACCTACGTTTTCTTTGCTTGTCCAGACCTTCGACTCCGCCTGTCTATCGACATGGCAGGCCAACCTAACGGTAGGCAGGCTCAGGGTGCGGCCAGCGTATCGAAATTGGAATGTTAATTTACGTCACGGTATGAAGGAACAAAACACTTACTCCAGGATAGTTTATTCTATCTTTATGCAATTCACATAACTTTTGGGATTTATCCATTGTATATTGCATTCTATGAGACTATTTCTATTGCTTGTTTTTTTTGTTTTAGGTGTTGGTTGTACGGACAAATACGATAAATACAAAAAAACACCAGAATATATTACAGAGCCATCTGCTTCAAATGCAGCTTATTTTGAAGCTTATGACGAAACCTTAAAATTATGGAATGTCTCTTATGAGGAATTATATATTCCTACAACCAACGGAATTGCCCATGTTATTGTAAGTGGCCCTAAAAATGCAGAACCAGTGGTATTGCTTCACGGAATGAATGCAAGTTCTACCATGTGGTATCCCAATATTGAATCGCTTACCAAAAACCATCGGGTGTTTGCGGTCGACTTTATATTGGAAGCAGGAAAATCCTTTTTGTACAATGATATTGATAGTGTGGAAAAAGTTACCGATTGGTATAAAGAAGTTCTATTTGCCTTGGAGTTGGATAGCTTTCATGTTATTGGAGCTTCCCGGGGTGGGTGGTTGGCGGTTAAGCTAGCATTAAACGATCAGACAAAGATAAAAAGCTTAATATTATTAAGTCCGGCCCAAACTTTTACATGGATCAAACCAAGTACGGATTTATTAAAAAATATTGTTAGGATACTTTCTTCAAAGGAAAAACAAATTGCACAAAGCTTGGAAAGCATGTCCAGCAATGTTGCCAATATTAGCGTTGCCTACGTAAATCAATATAAATTGGGTGCGGAATTGGAGTCTGAAAACAAATTTGTAAGCAGTATGCAACCTTTTTCCAATGATGAACTTAAATCTTTACAAATGCCTGTTTTGGTTTTAATTGGTGATGACGATATGATCAATGAAAAACGAACGGTTGAAATTGCCAATAGGCTACCAAAAGGGAAAGGTGAAACAATACAAAATGCAGGACATTTTTTATCTATTGATCAAGCGGAAACAGTGAATGAAAAAATGCTTGACTTTTTAAAATAAGAACCCAGTCCTTTCGGTGAGTGATATGCTTTTTCAACTAGGGAAAGTTGGTCTACAATAAATCCAAAAGATGAATTTAGCCGATTAAAACTGCTTCCTAGCCTTTCTATTTCTGCTGCTTCTGAAATTCCTACTGCCTCTTGTCAAGTAATGTACAAGAACCAGCGCTACACTTATTATAGCCACAGGAATAAGTATCTCGAAAACCTCAATTGGTAAATCCATAGTTATAATATACGAAAAATATTCAAGTTATGAGCTTGAAAGATGCTTTTTAGCATTATAGAAAATTGAATTTCAAAGAACATATTGGAACAGATCAGAATCTGAACAAAACTCATGTAAAACGTGCTAGGCAGACCGTAACTACTAGTGATAATAACAATGACTCCCTTGAAATCCCCTAGTAAAGTTACTTAGGGTTATATTTTTATTAGCATCAGGCTCCAATGTTAATTTTGGGGGTATTGAATTGTTGGCATCTATGGAGCTACCTAAACTTAATACGTATCAGGATTTTTAATAGCGAAAGACTTCAACAATAATAGTAGCAGGATCATAAGCTTCATTTGGTGAAGCTGTGGTGAAAAAATGAAATTATTTAGTCCACAGCATCATAAAATTCTGCAACACGATCTCTATACATTTATCCTTTTCTTTTTCAAAGCGAATGCTACCTACTCACCAAATCATAGGAATACCATTCCATGGCTAATATCGACCTATATAAATATAGCTGATACTAAATTCAATATTTACTAACTTAGAACCAAATACCTGGTTGTATTGATTCCCCTCTTTACAGCAGCGATAATTTTATTGGATTAAGAATAATTATAAGACACTAAAATGTATTTAGGGATGTCCCATTAGAATGGAATTATATGAACCGTTACATATGTCCATACGTTGGGATTCATTTAAGAATATGTTGAAAAATCAGCTAACATAGCTTCAGTAATGAAAGCAATAGTATACAATAAGAAACATCCATCCGATAAGTTAATATATTGCGATGTTGAGAAGCCTAGGCCAAACGACAACGAAGTATTGATAAAAATTGTTTGTGCCTCGCTAAATGCTGCGGATTACCGTTCTATGAAAATGGGAATTACTCCGAAGAAAAAAATCTTCGGATCCGCTATAGCGGGTAGGATAGAATCAGTGGGAAAAAATATCCGACAGTTCAAGCCTGGGGATGAAGTGCTCGGAGACCTTTCTGATTTTGGATTTGGTGGATTGGCAGAATACACCGTGGCACCTGAAAAAGCCTTGGTACTAAAACCTGCGAAAATTTTGTTTGAAGAAGCTGTTACTTTACCCGTTGCAGCTACAACAGCCTTAAAAGCATTACGTGACAAAGGCAATATCCAAAAAGAACAGAAGGTGTTAATTGTTGGTGCTGCCGGCGGAGTTGGCACCTTTGCCGTGCAACTTGCCAAGTATTACGGGACGATAACAACAGCAGTATGCGGTCCCAGAAATATGAAGCAGGCAAGTGCCTTGGGCGCAGATCATGTAATTGATTATACAAAGGAGGATTTCACCAAAAGTAATGAACGTTATGATCTGATTGTGGCTATCAATGGCAATTATCCACTTTTGGGCTATAGAAAAATCTTAAGTTCGAACGGTACATATGTCATGGTAGGTGGGGGGTTATTGCAAATTATGAAGTCAATTTTTTTCGGTTGGCTGTTGTCGTTCGGAAAAAAGAAAATGCGATATCTTTCGGCCAAATCAAACCAAAATGATTTGGATTTTGTAGTAAAGCTCTTAGAGAATCACAAAATAAAGCCGGTTATCGAAAGAAGATATTCACTTGACAGGACAGCTGAAGCAATGCAATATTTAAGTGAAGGTCACGCACAAGGCAAAGTAATTATAATGTTACAGGGATAAAATATAGTACAAATGACTTCGAAAGCAAAGCAGAACAATGAAACCATAGGATAATGACAGCAACAGAATTCATTGAAACTTTAAAAGACATTGGCCAGCAATATTCGAGAGGTATTCCTAAAAGGGAGATATTTTTTTTAGCGAAAGATTTTCAGTACATGCCGGTTGCTGAGGTGGTTAAATTACTAAGAGACGAAAATTACGATCACCGACTTGGTGCAGTATCCATCTTGGATTGGAAAGCACGTAATAAGAAAACCTCCGTAGGGGAGAGGCAGGATACTTACCTGGCGTATATCGAAAATCATAAATATATAGACGATTGGGGGTTGGTGGATAGGGCCGCACCCTATGTAGTGGGTGGGTATTTATTCGATAAGGACAGAAAGCCTTTATACAATTTGGCAAAATCCCCAAATCCCATGGAAAGAAGGACAGCCATTGTAAGTACCTACTATTTTATAAGAAAGAATGAATTGGATGACACCTTTAAAATTGCCGAAATTCTTGCAAATGATTCGGACGAATTTGTACAAAAAGCAATGGGTAGCTGGATCAGGGAAGCAGGCAAAAGAGACGAAAATAAACTGAAAGGCTTTCTGGATGAATATGCACCAACGCTAGCTAGGGTTACCTTAAGATATGCCATTGAGAAGTTTGATCCTGAGACGCGAAAGCATTATTTGGGATTGGGCAAAAAGAATACATAAAAACTACCGCCAACAAAGTATAATGCATGCCTTATAGGACACGAACCATAATCTAAACCAAGCCAACAATAACCATAGTATGATAAAAACAATTATAAGAACCCTTCTGATCGCCACCCTAATTACTTCCTGCAAACCCATGGTTCAGGACATTTATCTTGGACAAGGAATTATGGCCGGTGAAGCCACTTCTACCTCCGTAATCCTACAATCCAGATTAACGGTTTCCGACAGCTTGATCAAGGGGGATTTACCCGGTATAGAAGGTGTCGCTCGATTTGAATTTGATAAGGATGCTACTTTTGATAATCCCCTGTATTCTGACTTTGCAGAGGCTACATCAGAGAACGACTTTATTATTAAAAAGAAAATTGAAGGTCTGGAGCCAGGAAATAAATACTTCTATCGTCTCCAATTCGGAAGGGACAAGAATACACTTTTTGAAAGTGAAGTAGCAACTTTTAAAACTTTGCCCGGACCCAATAGCAATACAAAAGTATCAATGGTTGTGGTAACGGGTATGAACCACTATTTTTTCCATTATGGAAAATATGAGGAAGGAACGGCATATTCCGGAGAAGACAAGCTTCAAGGGTATCCCGCATTGCAGGCTATCCAAAACCTGAACCCGGATTACTTCATTGGTACTGGTGATAACGTTTACTTTGACCATCCCCACAAGACCAACTTCGACAGAGCCGTTAAAGCTGGGAAGAATCCTAACCCTGGAGGATATAAGGGAATGGAAGTGGTGGATGAAGAAGGGATCCGAAGGAAATACCATGAACAATTTGCCCAACCAAGGTTTCGGGAACTCTTTAGCAAGTTGGGAACCTACTGGGAAAAGGATGATCATGATTATAGATTCAACGATGCCGATCCCTATCAGGAGTTTCCTATATCCCATGAATTGGGGATCAAGAATTTTAAGGAGCAATTACCCGTGGTGGATTTGGAGGACATAAATGCCAAAACCTATCGTACCCATCGCATGAGCCAAGATCTTCAGGTTTGGATGTTGGAGGGGAGGGACTACAGAAGTGCCAATGAAATGAAAAATGGACCCGACAAAACCCTTTTGGGAACCGGGCAATTAGATTGGCTTAAGGAGACTTTAATGGAGAGCGATGCCAGTTTTAAGCTCATAATTTCACCTACTCCAATGGTGGGCCCCGATGATGGGTACAAAACAGATAATCATGTAAATCATGACGGTTTTAGGCATGAGGGAGAAGCAATTTTTACATGGTTGGGTGATAATCGATTTCTCGATAAAAATCTTTACATCATATGTGGCGACAGGCATTGGCAATACCACGCCATGCACCCGAGTGGATTTGAGGAATTCTCTACAGGTGCCTTGGTCGAAAACAATTCACGCGCTGGGCGTTTGGCAGGAGATCCCGAATCAACCGATCCTGATAGCTTGATTAAACAATTCTATATTCAAGGGGATAAGGAGTCCGCAAGTGGTGGATTTTTGTCGGTTACCGTGCAAAGAAAGGATAGTATTCCAGTAGCAACCTTTCAACATTATGATGAAAAGGGAAATTTACTTTATGAGACCGAAAAAATTGGCCGAAACTAATTGACAAGGAAGTTGTTTCAATTCAGTACCGGGGAGAATTAATATAAAGGTAATGACGAGAGTTCTAAAAATATTGATCATTGCAGTTGGCATATTCAGTTTAGGTGTAACCAGATCGGTCTCCCAGACCAAGGAGACGAAAATTGCCGAATTGTTCAGCGGGAGAATCCATGTGAACATGCAAAACGATACGCTGCACTATCGATTGCTTATGCCTTTGGATTACGATCCCAATAAACAATACCCCTTGGTAGTATGTCTGTCAGGAGGAGCTGGCAGGGGTACGGATAATATCCAGCAAATTGCAGGTTCCAAGGCAGCTCAAGTGCTGTCCACTTTGGAAAACAGAAAAAAGTATCCTGCTTTTATTTTTGTGCCCCAATGCCCACCTGGTGCTGATTGGGGAAGATCTCTGGGAAAGATGGAAAGAGAAGGCCTGATTGCACGGGGAAGATACAATCAACCCAATGTGGAAGCTTTAGTTTTTGAAACCATATCGGCCTTGGAAGAAGAATTTAATATAGATACCATTAGACGTTATATTACCGGTCAGTCCATGGGCGGTTTTGGAACCTGGCATTACATCCTAAACCACCCTCAAATGTTTGCTGCGGCCATACCCATCTGTGGGGGAGCTAATCCTGATCTTGCAAAAAATATCACTCATGTACCTTTATGGGTTTTCCATGGTGACAATGATAAAACCGTTCCTGTTGACTTTTCACGACGTATGATTGCCGCAATTAAAAAGGCAGGTGGAAATCCAAAATATACTGAGTTTCCCGGGGTTGGTCATGGGAGCTGGCATGAGGCTTTTGATACCCCGGATTTGCTGGATTGGTTTTTTGCTCAGGTCAACGAAGATGAAACTCAAGAAAATAGTATAAAATACTGATATTGATTTTTTAGATCTGGTAAAGTGGGGAAGAAGGGGATAATCAACATAACTCCTGTTCTGAGCAATCGGCAAGTATAAAAATAATTCAAGTTAAATAAAGTGGAAATATAATTATGATGAAACGTAAACTAAAAACATTCAGCTTATTAGGTTTGCTTCTGATTGTTGCCGTGCAATGTACAGATAGGAATTCAACCAAATCCAGTCCAGAAGTAAAATCCGACAGCGCTCTCCTGGCAATAAATGAAAGCCCTCAATATTTGGGGGATAGTACTCCGGGTGTTCGTAAAATAAAGGATATCGTAATTTATAAGGATTCTATGTTTTTCTCTACATTTCCGTCTGTAATAACTCGGCCAGATGGAGAGATATTGGTGGCATTTCGCAGGGCACCAGATCGTAAAATATTCGAAGAGAGTAAAACAAATCACGTTGATCCCAACAGCTATTTGGTATCGGTGCAATCAAGCGATAACGGAGAAACATGGACAAAGACCCCGAAATTAATTTATGCACATCCTTTTGGGGGTTCCCAAGACCCCTGTTTATTGCAAATGAAGGACGGCACTCTTCTTTGTGCCAGTTATGGCTGGGCTTTTGTAAGGCCTGATGGCTTATCTAACTTAAAGGAACCGAGTTTTATTAACTCTGGAAATGCCGTTTTTTTAGGAGGCTATCTGGTTCGTTCCCATGATGGTGGAAAAACGTGGGGTGATGCTATATATCCTCCACATATAGCACCAGAAGTTTTAAATGATGCATTAGGAAATCCAGTGGCTGCATATAATCGAGGAGCATTATACGAGGCAAATGATGGGAGGATTTTATGGGTAGTAGCAGCGCATGATACCCCTACCAAGACTTCCAATCATCTTATCACCTCAAAGGATAAAGGGTTGACCTGGGATTATGTTTCCCCGGTAGCCGTTGATAGCAAAATTTCATTTAATGAGGCATCAATAATAGAAACGCCTAAAGGCGATCTTGTAGGTTTTTTAAGAACAGCTCATTTTGAAGACCAAGCTGTTATTTCCCGTTCAACAGATGGCGGTAAAACTTTTAAATGGGAGTCAATGGGTTTCCAGGGACATCCTTTAAATGCTTTGCGATTAAAAGATAATAGAGTTTTACTTACCTACGGATACCGCCATGAACCATACGGAATACGCGCCCGTATTCTAAATGCGGAATGTACCGATTTTGCAACAGCTCCTGAGATTGTACTTCGCGATGATGGCGGCAGTAGTGATATTGGTTATACCTGGGCAACCGAACTCCAGGATGATAAAGTTTTGGTAATCTACTATTTCAATCAAGATAATGGCACCCGTTATATAGCGGGCACTATGCTCGAAATAAAAAATAAATAGTATATGGGTTTTTAAAAATAATCAGATGTATAACGCTGGTTTTAATAAGCGCCCAAATCTTTAGTTGTCAAATGCATTAATGATTGAAGTGTGGTGCGCCCAATGAATGTTTTCAATTTTTGTTGGATAAAAATATTTGAAGTTTCATGTTTATTATATCACTTTTACAAAGAATTATAAATCTAAAACCAATCTTTAATGACCACCACTAAACTTGAAAAAACTATTAACTCCTTATTTGAAGCATTGGAAAAAGAAATTCCCGGGTTTCAAAACAGTCCTGAAGATTGGGAAATTTGTAATGGGAATGTAGCAATCTGTATCATCTCGGAAGATGGCAAAGTTTATGGGAAGTTATTTGGTACAGATAAAATAGAACAACGGGAAATCTTTAGGATTGCCTGGCAAAAAGCGAGTCAGGTGTGGATAACCGGGCATAATACAGGAGATTATGAAAAGATTGTTTTCGGGGGTACTATGGACCCCGAAGATGCCCCTATAGAACTTCCCGACCTTATTGGCTGGGTTGGCGGACAATTGATCCAATTAGACGATGAGAGTCGCATTTCTGTAGGATTTAGTGGTTTTCAGGGTTCCAATGATATCGGAATCGTTCAGACAGCATTGAAAAAGGTTTTGGCCAAAGAGTGAAAAACTTGAATAAGTGCATTGGCCTTTTGCAATAGGGGGAAGCTGTGGCTCAACCTACAGTGATAGTATTGTGTTTAATTAAGTTCTGTTTACTAAAGTATCATTTTACTTTAGGTCATTCCTGCTCTTTGCGAATTAATGGTAAAATCCTGACCATCCAATAAACACCATACCTAGGTCATTATCTATTTTTATTTATTAAGTGTATACTAAACCGATTATTCGTTACCTTAGAAGGATTGAAGCAATTCTTGGTAATAGTACTTCCCCCTTTTTGCCCCTGTTAAAATTTTATTCGACTAATATGAATTATAGTCACTTAAATGTATTTCTGCAAGCCCAGTTCAAATGGAATTATATGTAACGGTATAGATCCATACGTTGGTGGTAATTTGATCATATAAACAATAGAATAAATCAATATGAAAAAATATGTTTTAGTGACAATTGTGGTGTTAATGAGCATTCCCAGTATTGGACAAAGGAAAAACACTATGTTGAATACCCCCATTATTGACATGCATCTGCATTCTGGATATGCGGGACCTGATATTTTAGAAGCGGTAACAAAACTTAGATCGAATATAGACCAACCAAGCTATAGAGATTCTACATTCAAGTATTTGAAAGAATTTAATATCGTTAAAGCTGTGGTTGATGGGCCAAATGCTTTGGACTATCAAAGTCGAGATCCAGGGCGATTTATTCCAGCCTGGGGTGACTCCTCTACACCTGTTGATTCCTTAAGGAAATGGTTTCAGGAAGGCACCTATAAAATCATGGCGGAATTTGGTCCGCAGTACAGTGGATTAGCTCCCAATGACGAGAAACTTGAGCCGTATTTTTCCTTAGCTGAGGAACTTGACATTCCAGTTGGAATTCATATGGGACCAGGGCCTCCAGGAGCAGCCTACATAGGAATGAAAAATTACAGAATGAGCCTTAGCAATCCTCTGTTATTGGAAGAAGTATTGGTGAAACATCCAAAATTGAGAATCTACATTATGCATGCCGGATATCCATTCATCGACGAACTCATTGGACTTCTATGGGCTCATCCACAAGTCTACGTCGAAGTCGCTGTAATCAATTGGGTTTTGCCACAGATTGAATTTCATAATTATTTAAGAAGAATTGTTGAGGCCGGTTATGGAGAGCGAATTATGTATGGTTCGGATGAGATGATTTGGCCTCAGTCAATTAAAATTTCCGTTGGTAATATTAGAGCAGCTGACTTTCTAAGCGTAAAACAAAAGGAAGATATCTTTTATAACAACGCTGCAAGATTCCTTAGATTAACAGATGAAGAGATACAGAAACATAAAAACCAGTAAAGACCAAACAACCGCCAACAAAACCTATGAGTAAAAGCACCATGCGGAATACTACTGTTAATAGTCAAAACGTCAGATACAAAAAGGATTAACCACAAATTTTAAAGCCATGAAAAGATACTTCTTTCAATTTTTCCTTTTGTTTTTATTAATCCCCTTCGGCAGTCAAGTTTTCGCACAAATAACAGATCCATACCAGATTCGCAAACTTGCCCTTGACTTCACATTTTTTTCATTCCATATGTAGCCATTTCCAGCGCGGTACTAATTTCGCTTACCAAATCATTAAAATTTCTCAAAAACTAGCTCTTTGTTCACCATCATTCCGGCCGCCGTACCCATGGCAACAGCATTGGCTACTGTTCGTAAACGCGATACATTATCACCACATGCATATATTCCAGTAACATTGGTTTGTAAATTGGCATCAGTTTTTAAGTAGCCTTCTTCGTTCAGCTCGCAACCCATGGCTTCGGGAATAATGCTCTGCTGTTCAAAGGCTGTTTTGGTATAAATGGCTGTAACGGCGGCCTTGGAACCATTTTTAAAAATGATGTTCTGCAGTAGCCCTTTGTGGTGTTCCAAACGTTCTATTTCAGTTTCTACTACGCTAATATTATGTACTCCTAATTTGGCTGTTTGTTCCGCAGTCAAGGTAGATTTGCCATTGGTGTAGATGGTTAATTGCTGGGTCCAATTGGAGATTAGTTTTCCAAATTCGAAGGCATAATCCCCATTGCCCAAAATACCTGTTATTTCATTTTTCACTTCATAGCCATGGCAATAGGGGCAATGTAATACCGAGATGCCCCAACATTCCGAAAATCCGTCAATATTGGGCATTATATCTTTAATGCCCGTTGCAAAAATTAATTTGTCGCCACGAAAAGTCTCACCGGAGGATACTGTAATTTCAAAGGCTTTATGGCTTCTAGCGCCCTGCACGGCAAGTCCGTTAAAGAATTTAACCGTAGGGTAGGCTTCTACCTGTTGTTTTGCCAATGCCGCTATTTCAGCAGGGGTTTTGCCATCATTAGTAATGAAGTTATGGGAATAGGGGGTTTGTCTGTTACAGGGCGTATTGCCATCAATGAGCAAGACCCGTTTTAAGGCCCTCCCCAAGGCCATTCCTGCTGCAAGACCGGAATAGCTACCTCCAATGATGATGACATCAAAATGTTCTTCCTTTTTCATGGTGTTGTATTTTTAAAATGTTGAGTTACTCATTTCTTCGTTGCATTTTCTTCATTAATGTATCTATGAAGGGTACGCCTACAAATACGATCCATGGGACCAATACAATAGTAAGCACCAAGGTTCTAAGGTAGAGGGGAAGTGTAGCCAATTGATTTCCAAAAAGGAAAAGAAAGGCCGTGATGGAAGGATAAATGGCAATCCATATTTTTAGGGATGCCAGGAGTTTTACTTTTGTTTTCATGTTTATGTCATTAATTTTACATTGGATTATTTTCTGATGTAAAAGTAATTTCACATAGGAAAATCATAATAGGACAAAACTGAAGTTGGATGGTACTTAATTAAAATTATGTCTGTAAGCATCGGGCGTATAACCCGTATGTTTTTTAAAAAACCGGATAAAATAGGAGACATCCTCATACCCTAAATGATAGGCTATTTGACTCACTTGATTAGAGGTTGCCAATAAATTTCTTTTGGCCTCCAGAATTATGTATTCGTTTATGAGTTGTGAGGCATTCTGGTTCAATAATGCTTTGGTTATAGCATTAAGCTGATACACGGTTAGGTTCAGTAAATCGGCATATTGTGAAACTTGTTTGTATTTGGTAATATTCTCTTCTAGCAGTTCCAAAAATTTCTCAAGTTTCTCCTGCTGATATGGTGCATTAATATTGTTTGCTCCGGTACTTTCCCGCTGCCTTAAAAGTTCAATAAACAAAATACTCAAATTGGCTTTTATGACCTCATGAAATTCTTCCTGCTTCCCATTATATTCCAATAAAATGGATGACAATATGGGATCCAACTTTTTAAATATGTCGGCATTTAATGGATAGTGGTTCTGGTTGCACACCTTACGTAGCAACTGTTTGGAAGATTTGTTGTGGGTAAGGAAATATGCTTTTTTAAATTGAACCAAATAACCAGTACTTCCATGTTTAAGGCTGAGTTTGTGTACCTGCCCAGGCCTCAATAAAAAAATGGAATTAGGGTCTACTTCATAGGGCACGAAATCAATTTCATGTAAACCCTTAGCTTTTATGAGTATTAGCATTAAAAAAAAATCATGCCGATGAAGCTCCTCCACCATATCTCCTCCATCAAGTATGGTTTCGAGACTTCTAATACTGAAACTGCCCACCAAGCTTGGCTCTTGATTGCTTTCTGGAAGTGACCTTATGGGGATGTTATGCATTTTATTTAAATGTTGTTGGACTAGAGTTTAAATGACAGGGGGAATGCTATTTGCCAATATAAATTTAAGAGAAAGTCTTTACATCTATCTAATTTTTATGATAAATGGACATAGCGTGATTTTTAAAAACTACTCCTTTTGGAATGCCAGTCCTAAGATTTTCGTTTCTCTTTTAACAAAAAATTAACTCAGCAGAAAAACACATGTAATATTGTTTCAATACGTTTGATGACGGGACCTTAGTGCCCTTAATAATGACAAAATTCCATCTTAAAATGAGCAATTAAACCAAAATTGGGCATACATAGCTTGAAAATGTACCTCAGTAGCGGTGTCCCTTTTATAAATTTTGCTTTATGGAGGAAGTTTTGGTAAATGGAAAATATGTTAAGCATTGGAAATGATTTTTAATAATAAGAGATATCTACATTTCGTAATCAAAAGAACGCTACCCATATTGCTGTTTTTATCCTTGTCCTTGCCAATGTTTGCCCATGGGGACTTAACCATACGTATCGCTGAAAAAACGATTGAGATATCCGAAGATCCAAATAATTTTGAACTGTACTACCAAAGAGGCATGTTGTATCAACAGCACATGGAGTACGACTATGCGCTGGAAGATTACCTTAAATCCCTATCCTTGGGAAATACAACCAAAGCGCTACATTATCAATTGGCCGAGGTTCACTATTTAATGGAAGAGTACAAGGAGGCCTTAAAAAGTATATACTCCTATTTGGAATTGGACAGTATGGACCTAAGTGCTAAAAAACTGCAGGCCCAAATACTTTTCAATCTTAAATCCTACAAAAAATCCTTGGAAGGCTATCATTACGTTATTCATAATATGAAGGACATTCGGCCAGAGGATATATTGGAATACTGCAACATCATACTTGCCGAAAACAACGAAAATTATAATGGGGCTTTGAAAGCCATCCAATATGGCCTGGACCAACTTGGCCCACACACCATATCGCTTCAACTTAGAAAATTGGACATCTTAAAAGATTCCGGTCAAACCGAAAAGGCGTTGGAACAATACAATTATTTTATCCAGGAATACAACAGAAACGAGTTCTGGTATTATAAAAAAGCAAAGTATTTAGCGAAAATAAAAAGACCACATGAGGCCTTTATATCCTTAAAATTGGCTTCGGTTGCCATTGAACAATTGAATGCAAAGTTTAAAAAAATGATCCCCGTAATAGAATTAAAAGAACAAATAAAAAGCTTGGAAAGCTCCATTAACAACCAAAAATCATGATCAAAAAAAGTACCTTTTTGCTTGCCGCCCTATGTTCGGTGGTCTCAATTGCCCAAACCGCCCAAGTAGATCTTCCCAATGTAAGTGCTGTTGCAGTAACCAACCCTGTAGGCCTTCCACAGAATTCCGCTTCGGTATCTGTAGTAAGGGGCCCTTATTTACAGAGTGGTACCCCAACATCTGTTGTGGTAAAATGGAGAACGGATATCGCGACCCAATCCGTGGTGAATTACGGAAAAACATTAAATTCATTATCCAAGAAAGCAAGCAACTCTGCTTTGACCACTGAACACGAAGTTTCCTTATCCGGGCTAAGACCTAATACAAAATACTATTTCAATATTGGTAATAAATCAGGTGTGCTGTCGGAAAGTGCTTCAGGCGAGATGTACATAATAACTGCCCCTAAAGCAGGTACCAAACAATTTGTTCGCGCTTGGATTTTAGGTGATGCAGGTACGGCCAATAACAATCAGCGGAACGTAAGGGATGCCTATTACGATTATGTGGACGCTGCTCCCAAAAATAGCGGTAAGACCGATATGATGTTGTTTTTAGGGGATAACGCCTATGGCAGTGGTACGGATGAGGAATATCAAAATGCCCTGTTCGACATTTATGACGATATGTTGAAAAAGTCCGTGGCATGGTCCTGCTTGGGAAACCATGATGGCAAGTCGGCCGATTCGGCTACACAATCCGGCCCTTATTATGATATATTTACCTTCCCTACCGCTGCCCAGGCAGGAGGTACTGCCTCGGGCACAGAGGCCTATTATTCCTTTGATTATGCCAATATCCACTTTATAATATTAGATTCCCATCATACCAGTCGTGAAGTTGGAGGCGCCATGTACAACTGGACACAGGCCGATATTCAAAACACCAAACAAGATTGGATCGTGACCTTGTTTCACCATCCAATATACACTAAAGGGTCACATGACTCCGATACCGAGGACCGACTTATAGAAATGCGACTAAACTTTATGCCCATGATGGAGGCTAACGGAGTGGATCTAATCTTAAACGGGCATAGCCATTCTTACGAACGCTCGTATTTCTTGAACGGACATTATGGATTTGCCAATACATTTAACCCGGATGAAATTTCGAAAGGTGGCAATACCGTTGGATCCAATGGCTATGGGGACGGTAAAGTGGATAGCAATGGGGCCTACAAAAAAGCCAGTACATCGGCTGAGGGTGCCGTTTATATAACAACGGGCTCTGCCGGTAAAATATCCGGAGGAGACCTAAACCACCAGGCCATGTCCGTGTCCCTGAACCAATTGGGCTCCTGTGTTATGGAGGTGGAAGATGACGGTAGGGGAGGACAGAACCTGACCGTAAAATTTATTAGGGAAAATGATGACATTGAGGATTATTTTACCATCAACAAATCCGGTATAGCGCTACAGGCCGATGGCACTGCGTCCGGACTAATTAGTGGAAGGCTATTTTATGATGCAGCTAAGGATGAGGTAAAACTTAAATTGGATGACAATGAGCGACTAAAGAAAGTTAAATTCTATAACAGCATTGGGAAATTGGTAAAGAAAAGTAGAAAGAAAACCATCAATGTCGGCAAGCTGTCAAAAGGCCTTTATGTTATTGAAGTCATTACAAGCAAAAAGGCGTATACCGAGTCGATTACGATTGAATAGTTTGGCCAAAAGGGTGCTTTTTAAAATGACCATTCATTAGTATCCAATAGAATGGATTTGCCCCAAGTGGGAAATCAAGGCTAGACGTATTAAAAAGTCCATATGATGATAAAAAGCGGTTGTTGAATATGAAAAGGACAAGCATTTTATTGGGATCTTTTTTTATTTGTCTGTTGATGTTGTCCGGGAGGCAAATGGCTATCCCATATCAAAGGGATACTATTCCGGAAAAGGTAGCTGCCTTATATGCGGCCAATTTTCACAAATTTCAAAATGAAGTCAATGCCTTGACCGCCCTTGCCAATAAGTCAAGTTCTGTTAAGGAATGGGAGGGGCTGAAAAGCCAGGTTGAAAAGACTAGGTTGGTCTATAAGGAGATCGAGTTTATTTTTGATTATTACCAAACCTACTACAATGGCACTTATATCAATGGTGCGCCTTTGCCCAAGGTAAGTGAGTATTTTGAAGCCGAAAAGGTGATTCCACCTGGCGGATTACAGGCATTGGACGAAGCTGTTTATGGCGAAGCTTCAATTGAAAATTTGCAGTATATAAAAGTGTTGGCCAACGGTCTTAGGGAGCGGGTAGATTTTATAGAAAAAATACATTTACCACTTCATTTAAAGTCGAGCCAGATCATCGAGTGTATTCGATCCGGTATAGTCAGGATTTTTACCCTTGGATTAACAGGATACGATACCCCAGGGTCTGTTAATGGTTTGAAAGAAAGTGTTGTGAGCTGGCAAAGTATGGAAACTACATTTCTATATTTTGAATCAGGGATTTCCCCAAAAGCCATGGACGAATTTGAAGTCATCAAAAATGACTTTACCAAGGGCAATAAAATATTGAACGCCAACACCACTTTTAATGATTTTGATAGATTGGCATTTTTAAAGGAAGTGGTAAACCCCTTGTATGCGGCCTTGTTGGAATTTCAAAATGCGAACAACATTGCGCTGGAGCCATATAAAAAGCATGCCCAAAACTATAAGGCCAAGAATATATTCGACATAGATTTTCTGAATACGGATTTTTATTCGGAACTGGTTTATCTGCCTTTGGATAACCCTAAGACCATAGCCTTGGGTGAATTATTGTTCCAGGATCCCCAGCTTTCCAAGGACAATGACATGGCCTGTATAAGCTGTCATAACCCCAACAAAGGTTTTTCGGATGGTTTGCCTAAAAGTGTATCCAATCAAAAAGGTGTTTTTACCGCTAGGAATGCCCCAACTTTGATGGATGCAGGCTATTCCACACGATATTTTTGGGACATGCGCGCCTTGGATCTTGAAAAACAGGTGATACATGTGATTGATAACGATTTGGAGTTCAATACGGATTTTGATGCGATTATTGCTAAACTGAAAAAGAATGCCCGTTATAATAAATTGTTTAAGCAGGCTTATGGCGGTATCGACAAAGAGGACATTAATCAGCGTTCCATAAGCAATACCATAGCGGCCTATGTAAACTCTTTAAAATCCTTCAATAGTCCGTTTGATAAATTTGTGCGTAACGAAACAAAGGAGTACCCCGAGAATGCCAAACGGGGATTTAATTTGTTTATGGGGAAAGCGGCCTGTGGAAGTTGTCATTTTGCCCCGGTCTTCAATGGCACCATTCCTCCTTTTTATCTGGAATCGGAATCGGAGGTGTTGGGCGTTACCCAGGGTTTTGATTCCATTGCCCCCAAATTGGATACGGATTTGGGTCGCATGGGCAATGGTCTAAAAATGGACAATCATCCTTTTTTAAAGAATTCCTTCAAAACGGTTACTGTAAGAAATATAGCCTTGACAGCACCCTATATGCATAATGGTTTATTTGCTACCATGGAAGATGTTCTGGCGTTTTACAACCTAGGTGGCGGCGCAGGGATGGGCTTGCAGGTGGAAAACCAAACGCTGCCCGAAGCACCCTTGGGTCTGTCCCAGCAGGAAATTGAGGATATTATTGCCTTTATGGAAACCCTAACGGAAGTACGCGACTATGGGGGCAGGGGGGATTAATTTGTTTATGTTCAAAGTTTAAAAGTTGAAAGTCCTTGCGGAGATTGAGCCTGCCTGCCGGCAGGCAGGCGGAGCCGAAATCGAAGTTGTGCGGTAGTATTGAGAAGAAGAACATAGAATCTAGATGCTAGACTTATTGGCGACAAACAAATTCCCCTCTTGAGAGAGCTTGTCCCGCTTTTTAGCGGGAGGTCAGGGGTGTGTTTCAACCCAAACGCTATCTATTGTCACTTTCCCGAAGACCTGGGCTGTCAAACCCTCCGTCTTCGCTAGGGCGAAGCCACCTCCCTTCGTCTGAAGGGAGGAGCCCTTGGTTCCGTCATTGCGAGCGAAGCGTGGCAATCTGCTACTTACAATGAACAATGATTATATTCAATGTTTAAAAGTTGAAAGTTGAAAGTTGAAAGTCCTTGCGGAGATTGAGCGTAGTCGAAATCGGAGTAAGTAGGGATGTAGGAGTCATTTCGAACGACCAGAGGGAGGAGAAACCGTAGCTTTAGCGAAGGTTCACGAATACCCCTAGAATAAATACGGCATGAGCTAAATCACACAAGTGGCTCTGACCAAATATGTGTGACTTCTCAATCGCCCGAAAAAGGGCTCATGTCGAAGTGCCTGCCGTGTCCGGTCGAGCGGAGTCATGAACTATCGGGAAAGAACTCCTTTTGTATGCTAAAACTATTGGCTCCCCTCTTGGAACGTAGACTGGAATGAATTTTGCGCCATTTGGCGTGAAAGAAAGGGGAGTTGGAAATCCCGCACCCTAAACCTATCCCCAATCTATTGTCACCTCCCCGAAGACATGGGCTGTCAATCCCTTCCGTCTCCTCCGCAGCTAGCGGAGGATCCACCTTCCCTTATCTAAGGGAAGGAGCCCCAGCTATCATCATTGCCTGTCTATTTTTGCCCACGAGGTTATTTCTTGAGCATTGTCCCTTATGGCTATTACTTCATAGGTACCGTAGTCGAGAGTTTTAAGGCAGTTATATTTTAAATTGAGGTCTCGACGGCCTATTAAATAAGCATTATTAAATTTATAGAAGTTTAATCCGATAAATTCAGTCTTCGTTTTCTAATTGCTATTTCACATTACATCCTTCAATGCCGCCAGTAACATATTCACATGATTGGCGTTGGAGCTTTCGCCCATTAGTCCAATGCGCCATATTTTTCCGGCAAATGGCCCCAGGCCACCACCGATCTCAATATTGTATTCTTCAAGCAACCGCTTTCTAACCTCCGCATCATTTACGCCAGCAGGAATCCGCACAGCGTTTAACATGGGCAGTCGGTGTTGTTTTTCAACCAAAAATTCAAAACCAAGACTTTCGAGACCATCGCGCAAAAGTTCATGATTTTTTTGGTGACGGGCGAAACGTTTTTCCAAGCCTTCCTCAAGAACTATTCGCAGTGCTTCGCGCATGGCGTACATGGCCGATATGGGTGCTGTATGATGATAGGCCCTTTTGGCTCCGGCCCAGTAATTCTTGACCAAGGTCAGATCCAAAAACCAGCTCTGTACTTTGGTCTTCCGATTGTCCAGGACGTCTATCGCAGCCTGACTAAATGTGACCGGCGATAAGCCAGGAGGAGCACTCAGGCATTTTTGACTCCCGGAATACAGTGCATCTACTCCCCATTCATCCACTTTTAAATGGGTTCCGCAATAGGAAGTTACGGCATCTACGACGAACAACGCACCTGCATTTTTTGTCAGTTTACTGATCTCCTCCAAAGGTTGTAAAACGCCCGTTGAGGTTTCGGCATGCACAATGGCCAATAATTTGGGATTACAACTTGCCAGGGCTTTTTTTACATCTTCGGGATCAATGGTTTTCCCCCAATCAGCTTCCACTTTGATCACTTTTGCCCCGCAACGTTCTACAATGTCGGCCATACGGTTACCGAAAACCCCGTTGATACAGATTACGGACTCATCGCCAGGTTCCAACAAATTCACCAAACAGGTTTCCATTCCGGCACTTCCTGGAGCGGATACCACAAAGGTAAGTTCGTTCTTGGTCTGAAGGGTCTCTTGTACCATAAGCTTGATGTCGTCCATCACTACTAAAAATTCGGGATCCAAATGCCCTACCAAAGGGGTAGCCATTGCCCTCAATACCCTAGGATGCACATCACTTGGCCCAGGACCCATCAGGACCCTTGTACTTGTTTTCATTTCATCAATTTTTCCCATTATTGTAATTTTTTATATGGATGGTTATATAATTATATTTAAAATATTTCAGTTTTTCTTCACGGCTCTAATGGCTTCAACAAAATGTATTGGCCTGGTACTTGTGAAATGTTGAATCTGGTGGCGGCAGCTGAATCCACAGGCCACTACTTTATGGTCTTTTTGCAATTTTTCTACTGCCGGGAACAGAATTTCATCTCCAATCTTTTTGGATAAATCGTAGTGCTCCTTTTCATAGCCGAAGGAACCCGCCATTCCGCAACAACCCGATGGAATCTCGGAAACATGCCTGGAATTCTTTAATAAGGCTTTCATAGCATTTGTGCCGTACAGCGCTTTTTGATGACAATGTCCGTGAATGGCAACACCTTCCGAAACGGATTCGAAATGGACCTCCAAATGACCCTTTTCGTATTCGTCGGCTAAAAAAACGTCGATCATCATTACGCCATTCTTTAATTGATCGGCTATGTCCTGGTCAGCAATTAAATCTAGTAGGTCATCGTTTAATGCGGAAGCACAACTGGGTTCGCAAACCACCACTTTTAGGCCTTGATCCAGAAATGGCTTTAAGCCTTCTATGGTTTTGGCCCCCTCTTTTTTCGCATCCCTTAAAAATCCATGGGATATTTTTGGTCTTTGGCAGCAGCCTACATTGGCCAAAATGACTTCATATCCGCAGGAATTTAATAATTCCAAAGCTGAAATCCCAATATGTGGTTCGTGATAATTAAGATAGGTATCGGCGAACAGCACCACCTTTTTATTGCCTGTATTCGTTTTTTTGGCATTTTTTTCGAACCATTTATAAAAAGGTTCTTTTGCAAAATCGGGCAAGCTCCTGCGTTTGTCGAATTTTGCGGTACGCTCCAAAAGCGATCGGAATAGGACACTCTTTTGAATGCTGTTTACCAAACCGGCCTTCCAACCAGAGATATTCGCAGCTGCTTTTGCCGATCCGCGGATCAATTTATCCCTAAAGGTGATACCATGTTCATCATAGTACATTTGAAGGGAATCGCTTTTCATTTTGGCCATATCCACATTACTGGGGCATTCGGATTTACAGGCCTTACAGGATAAGCAGAGATCCATGACCTCATGCAGGCGTTTGCTCGCAAGTCCCTCCAATCCGAATTGATTGGACATGGCCATTCTTAGTGCATTGGCCCTGCCACGGGTGGAATGTTCCTCTTCCCGTGTGGCCTTAAAACTGGGACACATGGTCCCACCCAGTATTTTTCGGCATTCCCCAACCCCGGTGCACATATGTACCGAGGCAGCAAAACCTTCTTCGGACTTATACTGATATTCGGTTTTTACGTGCAGATCTTTATACCCCGTACCGTAGCGCAAATTGTGCTCTATGGACTGTGCCTCGACAATTTTCCCGGGGTTCATCAGATTATCGGGGTCGAAAAGTTTTTTTATTTCCAAAAAGGCGCCGTACAAGATATCTCCGAAGAAGCGTTTGTTATAGGCACTTCGTACAAGACCATCGCCATGCTCTCCGCTCCAAGATCCCTTGTATTTCATTACGAGTTCAAATGTATCCTCCGTAATGGCCTTTAATCGCTCAATGTCTTCGGCCAGTCTTAGGTCCAATATGGGGCGTACGTGGATTACGCCCACACTGGCATGGGCGTACATCGCTGCCTTTGTGCCATGTTTTTCGCAAACCTTCAAAACTTGGGTTATATATTCGGCCAGGTGTTCGGATGGGATTCCGGCATCCTCAATAAAGGCCAACGGTTTTTTATTTCCTTTAATGCCCAACATGAGTCCCAATCCCTTTTTGCGGATGACCCATACATCTTCATAGGCCTGCCCTTCCGGAAAAAGAGGGTAGGCATATCCAACGCCATGGTTCTTTAATTGGGCGATCATACGCTTCGGCCTGTCCATAACATCTTCCATGGTGTCCCCATAAAATTCTACGATCAATATGGCCCCGGGATTCCCTTCTATAAAGTGACTATGATGCTTTGTGGTTAAATTTTGCCTACTGAGGTCCACTACGGTCTGGTCCAAAATTTCAATGGCCGAAGGAGCATAGGGCAACATGGATTCCACTGCCGAAATGGCCTCCAGGACTTCCGTAAAGTGTACCACACAGACAGATTTGTGTTTGGGCAGATCCGTTAAATTTAGTTTTAGCTCCAAGGTAGTTGCCAATGTGCCTTCGCTGCCACAGATCAATTTGCCCAAATTCCATTGGTCGGTATACACGAATTCATCCAAATTATAGCCACCGACCCTGCGCATTACTTTAGGAAAACGTTCTTTAATCTCTTCGGAATGGGTATGTATCAGTTTTTTAAAGGAGGCATAAATTTCACCTTCCCTATCCGTTTGCGAGGCCTTTTCTGAATATTCCATTGATGGACAGTTCTTTAGCTGCAATTGGGTGCCATCTACCAAGAGCACGGAAGCTTCAAGAACATGGTCTACGGTTTTACCATATAATATACTTTTGGTTCCTGAAGAATTGTTGCCGACCATTCCCCCTACGTTTGCTCTACTACTGGTTGCGGGATCTGGGGCAAAATGCAGGCCATAGGGCTTTAAGACCTCGTTTAGATCGTCCCTGACCATGCCCGGTTGTACCCGTACCCATTTTTCAGCTTCGTTTATTTCCAACAAGCTGTTCATGTGTTTTGAAAAATCCAATATCATGGATTCCCCAACCGTTTGCCCTGCCAGACTGGTGCCGGCGCCTCTGGGAAGTATCGTTATTTTGTTTTCATATGCCACGGCAACGGCTTTTTTTGCATCCTCTGAATCCTTTGGCAAAACAACTGCTAGCGGTTTAATCTGGTAGATGCTGGCGTCAGTGGCATACATGCCCAAGGTGTAGTTGTCCGTTAGCACTTCGCCTTTGATTGAATTCCCTAGGACATCAAATATGTTTTTCATAATTATAGAATTAATAGAAAATAAAGATTAAACCTAAAATACCCACTACAAACAAATAATATAGGGTCGGCAGTATGGTCTTTCTAAGTACCAGGCCTTCCTTACCTAGGAAACCTACGGTAGCCGAAGCGGCCACAACGTTATGGATAGCGATCATATTGCCGGCCGCTGCACCCGTGGCTTGGAGTGCGACTACAATAAAAGAGGGCATCGCCAGTTTTACGGCGACTCCATATTGGAACAAGGTGAACATTAGGTTGCTTACAGTATTACTACCTGCAATAAAGGCTCCCAAAGCACCTATTGAAGGAGCGAACATAGGGTATATATCGCCCACGTTACTGGCCACCCATTCTGCCATGGCAATAGGCATTCCGGGAAGTCTGGATGGGTTTAAGCCAGAATTGATATAGATGCGGACCATCGGAACGGTGAAAATGAGTACAAACCCTGCACCCAACAACATTTTTGCACTGTCCTTAAAGGCAATCCTGACCTTGCCAGATTTCATTTTATGTAGCCAGATGGTAATGATTCCCGCCAAGAGTAAAATGGTGCCGGGTAAATAGAGTGGGCTACTGGATGCTGATATGGAGGTACCCAATATCCCGGTCCAAGCTATCTTGATATCCGTAAGCCACGCCTTTAAAGGGAGTTGTGGAAGTCGGGAAAGTACCAACAAGGCAGCCATAATAATATAAGGTAACCATGCCTTGACCAAGGACATTCTTTTTTCTTCTTTATCGCTGTTCAATTTTACGTTCAAGGTACCGAACCAAACGGAAGGCCAATTCTTTTCCTTGTCGAAGTCCCAGGTTTTCTTAGGCACCAAGAAACCGCGTTTTGCTGCGAATACCACTATGGGTATGGCTACCAATGCACCGAGCATAGAAGGAAATTCGGGTCCCAAAAATAGGCCTGTAAGCACATAGGGCACTGTAAATGCAAGTCCCCCGAAAATGGTAAAGGGTAGAATCTGAAGCCCTTCTTTCCAAGACTTGTTCTTTCCAAAAAAGCGGGTCATCATGCAGACCATGAGCGTGGGCATAAGCGTGCCGGTGATTCCGTGAAGGACCACTACTTCGGAGGTTACCATCTGTATGTAATCTGAAAGTTGAAGACCGGATGCAGCCAGCTCGGCAGTGAATTCGGGACTTTGGATACCCCCACTTACACCAACCAATATGGGCGTACCCACTGCTCCAAAGGATACCGCAGTACTCTGTACCATCATGCCCAACATTACCGCACAAAATGCTGGAAATCCCATCCCTACCAATAGGGGTGCCACAATTGCAGCGGGTGTTCCAAAGCCGGCGGCCCCTTCGATAAAGGAACCGAACAACCAAGCAATGATAACGACCTGTACCCTGCGATCCTCAGATATATCGGCAAAACCTTTGCGAATTGCCCGGAGTGCGGTTGAATATTTAAGCAGGTTCAGGAGGATAATAGCCCCAAATACAATATACAGAATGTCAAAGGTGATGAACAACCCTTGGATACTGGAGGCCACAATATCGATGATGGCAATGTCCCAAGCTGCAAAGGCAACAAACACAGTGACCAAAAAGGAAATGGGCATGGCTATTTTAGCTGGGGTTCTAAATCCTACCAAAAGAATTGCGGCCGTTAAGATGGGAACGACCGCCAAAAATGCTATAACAGATGGTGACATACTTGGTGGGTTATTTATTTATATTGGTTGGTACTATGTCTATTTACAAAAGAAACGAATGGTCAACCCACATGTCATCTAAACCCTGACCGGTCTCGTTGCATTCATATCGGGCCACTTTTTCGAAAGCCAGCCTAAGAAACTCTTCATCCTTTGAAGGAGTAAATAGCGCATCGCTCCTAAGCCACAGTTTAATTAAGAATTTGGCCTGGGATTTCTAAAAAAAAATATTCAATGCTCTACTTAAGCTTCAAGGAAAGATAAAAAAAATATTATGTTAATCAAGAAAGAATAAAGTAGTATTGTAGGCATTCCTGGAAATAAGGCAATATTTGAATAACATTTTTTAATTCTAACAATAAGCCCATTGGCCTCTTCAAAATCTTAGGGGCAACTTATAATATGATTTTAACTAAGCCGTACATTCCGACCTGAAGCGGTTTGTATGTCCCAATACTCCTCAATTAAATTCAAAATAGTCAATATATTTAACTATAAGTAAAATATTTATATATATTTTAGCGAAAATGCTAAGTAGTATTCCGTTTAATGAACCATTAATTAAGTTTTTTAAGTAAGAAGTAGTGTAAAAACAAATGTTATTGGTAATTGGAAGGCTAAAGGAAATAATTCCTATTGCAATAGCCCAAAAGATCGGGCTAAAAATTTAAAAATATTACGATGGGCTTAAGAATACATTTCGGGCTAGTTTGGGTTATTATATTAGGTTTGCTTGGCTGCACTTCAAAAAAAAGTGATACTTCTATTTTATTGTATTGCGCAGCTGGGATAAAACCTGTGGTAGAAAAGGTTGCCCAGGAATACTATAAGCAGTATGGTGTGCGGGTAGATTTGCAATATGGAGGTTCCGGTACCTTACTTTCCAATCTACGTGTGGCAAAACAAGGAGACCTCTATATTGCTGGGGACAGAAGTTATATAGATGAGGCCATTAATTTTGGTTTGGTTCAAGAAACACAAGCACTGGCTCATATGCAACCTGTAATTGCCGTTGCCAAAGGAAATCCTAAAGGAATCTCAAAAATCGAGGACCTTTTTAATAAGAATATAAAAGTGGCCATTGCCAATCCTGACGCTGCCTCTATAGGGCGTTTAACAAAAAAGATATTTACAGGATTAGGACATTGGGATTCCCTACAAAGTAATTTACTGGTACAGATGCCCACTGTTAACGAAGTGGCCAATACACTTAAATTGGGAACGGCAGATGTGGGTATAATTTGGGACGCAACGGCCAATCAATACGGTGAAATTGACATTATTGAAAATGAAGAATTTTCCAAATATGATAAAAGCATAACCATAGGAGTGCTAAAGTCCTCTCAGCAACCGACAGAAGCCTTAAAATTTATGCGTTACCTTTCCGCAAGTGATATGGGATTAATAGCGTTTAAAGACATGGGCTACCGTCCAATAGAGGGTGATTTGTGGGACGAAAACCCACGTTTGTTGTTTTATAGTGGAGGGGTGAACCGAGTGGCCGTAGATCAGACCATCAATGCTTTTGAACAACGTGAAGGGGTAAAAGTGGACCGAGTATATAACGGTTGTGGTATTTTGGTTTCACAGATTAAGGCCGGTCAACGTCCGGATGCCTATCTGTCCTGCGATGTTTCGTTTATGACTCAAGTAGAGACTAAGTTCACGGACATAACGGATATTTCCAATACTAAAATTGTAATCGCCACTAAAAAAGGGAATCCTAAAAAAATTGGAAATTTAAAGGATTTGACCCAGAAGGATCTGCAACTTGGTGTCTGTAACCACGATCAGAGCGCTTTGGGAGCTTTGACGAAAAAACTTTTGGAAAGTCAAGGGCTTTGGGAAGATGTGTATAAAAATGTTAGATCTCAGACCCCGACGGCCGATTTATTGGTGAACCAGATCCGTACGGGATCTTTGGATGCGGTAGTTGTTTATGAAGCCAATATTGCTCAAGTTAGGGACAAATTGGATATGGTAGAGCTTACCGAAAAAGAAGCCAGTGCCTTACAGAACTTTGGGATATCGGTGAATTCCAACCATCAGTATTTACTTAAACGCTTGCTTAAGTCCATTACCAGTACAGCATCAAGAGAGCAATACTTGAAAAATGGCTTTCATTGGGAATTTGATAAAATTTAGATCAGCATAATATCGAAAGTTTAAATGTACATAACAAGGAATTAAAGCTAAGGTCCAATGTGCCTTTTTACTTGGTCATGGGGGTCATTGGATCAACCTATATCATTTTGATTTTGGCCATGATGGTAGCGGATTTTTCCTATACAAGCCCAGGTCATATCTGGGAAGCCCTGGCCAGTAGGGAAATTCAATATGCCATAAAGTTAAGCTTGATTACCTGTACGATTACCATGGTCTTAAGTGTAGTGGTCGCAATTCCCATAGGGTATTTTATGGCAAGATTCGAGTTTCGTTTGAAAAAATTTCTCGATGCGGTTCTGGATATCCCCATTGTATTGCCTCCTTTGGTCATTGGTTTAAGCTTACTCATTTTGTTTCAGACGGCACCAGGTCAATTTATTGAGAGTCACTTAAGAATTACCTATACCGTTTATAGTATTGTAATTGCACAGTTCATGGTTGCCTGTGCTTTTGCGGTAAGGACCATGCACGTAACCTTTATGCAAATAAACAACAGACAGGAACAGGTAGCGCTGACATTGGGATGTAATCAGCAACAGTCTTTTATTCATATTCTATTGCCCCAGGCCAAAAATGGGATTTTAACGGCTGCTTCCTTGGCATGGGCGAGGGCATTGGGAGAATTTGGTCCAATATTGATTTTTTCAGGAGCTACCAGGATGCGTACCGAGGTATTGCCGACAACGGTTTTTTTGGAAATGTCCGTAGGAAATATTGAAGCCGCAGTGGCAGTGTCATTGATTATGATAGCTGCAGGTTTTGCCGTTTTAATGGTGGTTAGAATGTTTGGGGACAAAACAACAGCTCTGTAAATGATACATTGTAAGGACTTATATATTGAACAAGGAAGTTTTGAACTATCCAATGTCAATTTTAAAATTGAAAAGGGGGAATATGTAGTACTCATGGGCAAAACTGGGTGTGGCAAGTCTACCATATTGGAAGCAATTTGTGGATTGCGAAAAATACAGCAAGGGGAAATTTGGTTAAATGGGATTAATATAACCGACCTGGTACCTGGGCTGCGTGGAATTGGTTATGTACCGCAGGATGGAGCTTTGTTTAAGAACATGACCATTGCAGAAAATATTGGGTTTGCCTTAAAAATTAGAAAGTGGAACAAAACTCAAATCGATCAACGCGTAACCGAGCTGGCCGTTATGTTGGGTATAGATCATTTGTTGAAGCGTGGGGCGCATAATCTAAGTGGGGGAGAAAGACAGCGCGTCGCCCTGGGAAGGGCATTGAGCTATTACCCACATATTTTATGCTTGGATGAACCCTTGAGCGCTTTGGATGAAAACACCAAGGAGGATATGTATAATTTATTGATAAAACTAAAAGACAAACTTAAGATTACCGTTTTGCACGTCTCGCATTCCCAATTGGAAGCCAGTAAATTGGCCAACAGGGTATTGAGATTGGAAAAGGGAAAACTACTTGAAGTAAGTAAAAAAAAATAAGATGAAGAAGGAAATAAAATTACGTTTTACGGCGCAAATAAAAACACATACCGGCGTGGATGTGGATACTATTTCAATTGATGATGATGAACATGTCCAAGTTGTTTTGCAAAAAATCTCTAAGCGCTATGGGCCGGGGATTACATCAACATTGTTCAATGCCGATGGGAGCTACAGGAATTTCAACCTTATTGCAGTGAATCAAATACAGGTGAACTATGACGATAATACTCCTTTGAACCAGGGTGATGAATTAATGTTAATGTCACCAATAGCAGGAGGATAGATGGAAAAACTGACAAAGGAAGAGCTGTCTATTTACGAATGGCAATTGGATGTCCCTGGGCATGGTAAGGAAGGACAGGAAAGATTAAAGAATAGTACTGTGCTGGTTTCCAGATGCGGGGGGTTGGGCAGTGTAGTGGCCTATGAACTGGCAGCTGCGGGAGTTGGCACTCTTGTGTTGGCTCACGCTGGGAACGTAAAACCCAGCGATCTTAACAGGCAATTACTAATGACACATGATTGGTTGGGAAAACCACGTATTGAATCGGTTGAAAGAAGGTTGAGGGAGTTGAACCCCAATATAAATATTATCGGCGTTCCTGAGAATATTAATGAGGACAACGTAGCCAATTTAGTGGGCATGGCCGATGTAGTTGTTGATGGGGCGCCACTTTTTGAAGAGCGGTTTTTAATGAATAGGGAGGCAGTTCGGCAGGGGAAACCATTGGTGGATTGTGCCATGTATGAGCTGGAAGCTCAAATTACTACCATCGTTCCCGGAGAAACTGCATGCCTGTCCTGTTTGTATCCTGCCCAACCTGCGGCTTGGCAACGAAGGTTTCCCGTATTCGGGGCTGTCTCTGGTACGGTAGCCTGTTTAGGGGCTATGGAGGCCATTAAATTAATATCAGGTTTTGGGGAAGCCTTAAAGAATAGGCTATTGACAATGGATTTAAGAACTATGACCTTCAATACCATAAATATTCAAACAAGAAAAGGGTGTGAAATTTGTCAGGAGCAACAAGTAAGCTAAAAATTATGTTGGTATTTAAAGAGATAATACATAGAAAATTCAATTTTTTAATGGGCTTGTTGGCAATGATAACCATTGTGGCCCTGGTAGTAGCTTTTTATACTATAACCAAAGCCACCCAAGATGAGACTAGGTTGCTCACTCGGAATATGGGGTTCAATGTGCGAATAATTCCAGTGGCATCGGATATGAATCAATTTTGGCTACAAGGCTATTCCGATCTAACCATGTCGGAGAAAGTGGTGGACAAAATGATCGAACAAAAATCGGTGAATTATTCGCATCTCACGGCCACCTTGCACAAACGGATACATTGGAGGGATAAAGAAATTATTTTATCAGGAATTTCCAAGGAAGAGCGGGAACCTATGGGTTCCAACAAGTCCAAAATGATATTTGCCATCCCACCGGGGAAAGTATATTTAGGGTATGAATTGGCACAGCAGTTTAACCTAGCGGAGGGGGAAACCATCACTTTTTTTGATAAGGAATTTGAAGTTATAAAAACGCTTTCAGAAGTTGGAAGCGAGGATGATATTAGGGTCTATTTCGATTTGGCAACTTTACAGGATTTGACAAATATGAAGGGGCGGGTCAATGAAGTAATGGCATTGAACTGTATGTGTTCCACGAAAAATGGGGACCCCTTGACCGAATTGAGAAAGGAGCTGGCCAAAATAGCCCCTGAGGCCAAAGTGATCATGAATTCCACGATTGCGGATGCCCGTGAGAACCAAAGAAAAATGACAGACAAATACTTCGCCCTTTTATTTCCCATTATATTGATTATCTGTGCGATATGGTTGGGGTCTGTGGCCATGGGGAACGTTAAGGACAGGACCCATGAAATTGGAATTATGCGGGCATTGGGCTTTTCAGCCTGGAAAATAAGTAGTCTATTTTTACAAAGGGCAATTGTAATAGGGGTAGTTGGATCTGTTTTAGGATTCGCCCTAGGTACCTTGGTCTCCATGAACTTGGGACCAAAAATTTTTAATGTTACTATGGTAGCTGTTGATCCTGTGTTTAATTTGCTATACCTAGCCGTACTATTGGGACCTTTGTTTGCAGTGTTGGCTTCGATGTTGCCAATTGTTTGGGCGGTAAACCAGGATTCAGCCAAATTATTAAACGAGCACTAAAATGATATCTATTCAAAAAATTACCAAATCCTATACGGCAGGCCAAAATCAGGTTACGGCATTGGATTCAATAGACCTTACTATTGCTATCTCGGAATTTGTTTTGGTGAAGGGCGAAAGTGGCAGTGGTAAATCTACCCTTTTGTTTGTTTTGGGCGGTATGCTGAAACCTAGCTCCGGAGGAATTGTGGTAAACAAGCGTGATCTCTTTTCGCTATCGGAAAAAGAACGTGCAATTTATCGAGCCAAGGAAATAGGTTTTGTATTCCAGTCATACCATTTGTTGCCCTATCTCAACGCAATGGACAACATCTTGTTATTGAACAAACTGGACAATATTGCAATAAGCAAGGAAGAGGTGATACTAATTGCGGAGGAACTGGGAATAAAGGACCGTCTCTACCATAAACCCTCCGAATTGAGTGCTGGCGAAAAACAGCGGGTTGCCTTGGTAAGGGCAATGATTACAAAGCCATCCATAATTTTGGCCGATGAGCCCACTGGAAATTTGGATGAAAAAAATACGGTCGAGGTTTTACACTACCTAAAAAAGTTTCAGGATAATGGAGGAACGGTAGTTATGGTGACCCATGGAAATTTAGCCGATAGTTATGCCACTAGAACCGTTAATCTACATAAGGGAAAAATTAAAAATAAATCATAGATATACCGCAATCATGAAAATATCCATAAAAAGCAGTTTGAAGAATGCCTTGTTGCCACTCCTTGCAATAATCATTTTCCACAGTTGTGCAGAACAGCAAAGCACACCACAGGATTGGCCTCAATTTAAAAAGGACAATTACCGAAGTGGTAATTCTTCCGTGCAATTGGATGCAGCTACTTTAGGTGAGGATTGGGTATATACGGCGGCTCAAATGCCCGTACCGGCCTGGTACGGCCCTGCCAAGGAAGATACCTACGCCAATAGTGGTCCATTGCCCTCTATGAGGGACTATGATTTGTCCTATTATCCAATAATAGTAGGCGATAAATTGTATTATGGTTCTACCGCGGATGATGCCATTCATTGTTTGGATGTAGCTACGGGCAAGGAACTTTGGACTTTTACCACTGGGGGACCAATACGAGTAGCGCCTACCTTTCATTCTGGAAAATTGTATTTCGGGTCCGATGACGGTTATGGATATTGTATAAAAGCTTCCAACGGTAAATTGGTGTGGAAATTTTCGCCTTCCCAGGACATTAAGGAAAAGGTAATGAACAACAATTCCCTCATATCCTTTTGGCCTGTAAGAACTGGTGTTTTGGTAGAAGATGAGGTGGCCTATTTTGGCGCCTCCCTATTGCCGTGGAAAGATTCTTACTTCTGTGCGGTGGATATAAAAACGGGGAAAATTGGCAAAGAAGGTACTTATGTTCAAAAATACCAAGACCTTACTTTGGAAGGTGCTATGGCTTCCACGGGGACAAAAATTATACAACCTCAGGGCAGGGTGTCGCCTATGTTCTTTAACAAGCAAACCGGTGCAAGTAATGGTCAACTCGCAGGTACCGGTGGTTGTTTTGTTCTAATAACGCCTGAAAAAAATATAGTACACCCCCAATCATCCAGGGAAAAGGGCATCATGGAAACATTTGCGGATAACCGTATTTTAGATGAAGGTCAAAATGCCAAGCAGGCCGATTTCATGTCTTTTAAAGGCGGCAAAGAAATGGTGGTTAAAGATAGTATAAGTTATATCCTGACGGATAATTCCATTTCGGCTTACAATAGAAATGCCAAGAAAGTAATATGGTCCAAAAGAAATTATTTGGCACATAGGATCATTATCTCTGGCGATATGCTATATGTGGGAGGAACGGACAAGGTTTATGCGGTAAGCACCAAAAACGGGCATGCTTTATGGGAAGCTTCCGTTGATGGAACGGTATACGCTTTGGCAGTTGCCAATAACGCCTTGTTTGCCTCTACTGGGGAGGGTCATATATACAAGTTTGCCCCCAATATGGGCGACAATAGTTTATATGCCGAGAATAAGGACAAACCGGCCGTTATAGACAACGAAGTACAAGAAATGGTAAAATTGGAGGATGGCAATTTGGAGTTTGCAGCAGGTCCCTTTGTAAATATATTAGGGCCCAATAAGGTGGAAGTACATTTTATTACGGAAGAGCCTGTAATTGCCAGTTTGGATTGGGGAAATGATTATGGTCGTCGAGTAATAAAAGAAGATTCACCCAGTAAGGAGCATAAGATTATTGTTGAGGATATACGTAAAGATTTTACCTATCAATATCAATTATCGGTAGGGGATGGGAAGACCAAGGCCTTGGAATTTGATAACTTTTTCAACTTCACCTACAATGAAAACACAAATGATAACGAGACCAATGAAAGTAAGTTTCTAAAGGAGATAAAAAATCTTAATAATTAGGAAAAAGGATTGGCGTTGGTTTTTGGTGGGGATAATGAGGCCATTGCTTTTGAAATAGCAGAACATACACCCTTAAAGGTTATCGTATTTGAAACCTCGGAGAATAAAGTCAAAAAACTGCGCGAGGCATGGCAGGGTACGGGCTTATATGGGGGCAAAATCACCATTCAGCATACGGATAGCTATAACGCACTACCAATTACATCCGATGTAGCCAATGTTGTTGTAGTCAACACAGCGGATCGAAGCAGTGCAGACGAAGTAATCCGCCTTATAAAACCAAAAGGTTATGGGGTGTTGAAGCGCGAAAAGGTACAATATGCGGATTGGTTGGCAGCAGCAAAAAATATTTGGCAGGTGAGCCACACAAAAAATGAAGTAGTGGAAGTTTTAAGTAAGGCGCCACATGACTCCACCGGCGAATGGTCCCATCAATATGGTTTGCCGAATAATAGTGCCTTTGGAGGTGAAAGTCTTTGGGGCTCCACCACTACGAACGATTTTGAAATACAATGGATGGGTCGTCCCGGACCAAGATTCCAAACAGATAGAAGTGGTAGAAAGCCATCTCCACTCGCGGTAAACGGCAAGATGTTCGTTCAGGGAAGGGAACGGATTATAGCAGTAGATGCCTATAATGGAAGTGTTTTTTGGTCAAAGGAGATTCCTGGGCTTTCAAGAATGAACATTATTAGGGACTGTAGTAATTGGTCTGCAGATGACAATTATGTATATATAGCCCACCAAAGCAACCTGCTAAAGATCAATAATAGCAATGGAAATATGACCAATATAGTTCCTGTGACGGAAGATGTTGATTTGATGGAGACTGATTGGGGATATATTAGTTTATTAAATGATAACATTATTGGCACCTCCATTCCCAAGGGAAGTAACTACACCAATTATTATGGAGGTGAAGGTTGGTATGACAAGCAATCAGGACCCTTGGCACATCAAGTGGTTAGTTTTTCCATGTTTGCGAAGAAAAAGGATGGGAACGATAATATATGGGAATATAAAAAACCAAAATCCCATATCATCAATTCAACGATCACCATTACGGACAATCAGATTTGTTTTGTGGAATCCAGGAATTCTGGGTTTAAATTATCGGATGAGGGCAGGGCAGGGCCAAAGATTTTCAAGAATACGTTTTTAGTTTCCTTAAACCCCGATACAGGAAAGGTAAATTGGGAAAAACCCTTACAGGTACAACCAGGTTTGGCGGCATTTTTTATGGCCGGAAGTAGCGATAGGATTGTTATTGTTTCCTCCTATGAGGGAATGTATTACATCTATAACCATGATTCCAAAACTGGCGATTTTGTATGGGAAAATCAGCTAAAATGGCCAGCAAACCATCATGGGGCACATTTTTCCAAGCCAGCCATTGTAGGCAATAGATTAATCGTAAAACCGGGTATTTTTAAATTGGATACCGGAGAGTTGCTGGAACAGGAGGTGCCAAAGGCCGGTCACGGATGTGCCTCTTATGCCCTAACGGAACAATCCGCCTTTTACCGCGGTTATAGTGTTACCCAATTTAATTTTGATACCGATAAGTTTACACAATGGGAGCGATTGCGACCAGATTGTTGGTTAAGCACCATACCTGCTCAGGGGATGATACTTTCGCCGGAAGCTGGCGGGGGTTGTAGTTGTGGTAATTGGTTGGAAACTTCCATGGTTTTTGCACCAAAATCAAGAGCCCCAATTACGTATCTCTACGAGAATGAAGAATTTATGGATACCCTTTCTATCAACATAAAAACTAAGGATGGTAATTTTAATACCCTATTCTATACATTGGATGGAAGTGAGCCTACCAAAAGATCCACTCAATACAAGAAACCTATTGTAATAAATAAAAATACTACCTTAAAATCCATAATATATGTTGACAAAAGCGGAAGAGAAGCATCTTATGTGAGGACAAGAAACTTTACTAGGTTAAGGCCTGAGCCAACCATTACTGCGCTTCCTGAGCTTAATAACGGAAAGTGGAGTTTTTCCATGGAAAGAAAGGGCAACTCAGGTGAAATTCATTTTACCACCGATGGAACAACGCCATCCCTGAATTCCCCAAAATACAGAAATCCTGTTGCTATTTCAGATAATACCTTGGTAAGGGCCATAACGTTTTGGAAGGAGGGCAATGAAGTATTAAAAAGTGAAGAAAATAGTTTGGAGGTAATTATCCCGGAGCTGATCGATGCCGTAAATATTGATGCCATACCTGGAATTATTCGGAATTATTATAAAAACAATGGGAAAACGGGAAATGAACTTCCAGATTTAGGAGCAATGGTTCCTAAGAAATCAGATTTGGTCAATGAAATAGATCTTGCGACATTCGATCAAGACAAAATGTACGGACTAAGGTTTAAAGGATATATTAATATTCCAACGGATGGCATGTATACTTTTAGCAATGTCACCGCGGCAGCCTTTAGTACAGTTTACTTATCAGACGAAAATATTTTGGAGACGAAACCAGGGGCCGGGGATCAAAGTGTTGTGGTGCCATTAAAGAAGGGGTTACATGCACTAATGGCCGATTATTTTGTGGGGAACGAAGCGCAGGGAATTAATTTGAAATTGCAAGGCCCCAACATGAAAAATGCCGCCATCCCTGCAGAACTATTGTACCACTCTAAATAATATAGATGCAAAATTTAAAAATAATTTTGGCGTTCCTCTTTGCACTGTATGTTACTACATCGCAAGCTTGTAGGTATACCATTCGGGAAATAGGATTTTCTACTTTGTCCAAGGTTACTTATGTGATTTACAAGGTGGATGAAAATTCCAGACTTTTTCCGAAACAGCAGGCTCAAGGTTTTGCAGAATCCAATGTAAAACCCATGGGTCTGAGTCTTAAGGAAGATGCCTCAAATCCCGTTACAAATTTTGTTGAAGAGAACAATCTGCCCTTACCAGCCTATATATTGGTAGATCCCGAAGGAAGAATGTTGGTTTTGTCCACACCCTACCTAGAAGGCTTGGAGCGCAAATCGGTACTATTTTCACCAACACAAAACCAATTATTGGCAGAATTACCACATATATATGCCTCTGTAATATTAATAGAAGGGCATAACGATGCGGATAATTCAGCTGCTAGGAACCATATTCTCAAGGCTTGCGAACGTATAAATAATATTATACCCAATATGCCGAAGTTGGTTAAAATTGGTCCCAATATGAAAGTCATTTCCCAAAATAATTTTGAGGAAGAGAAGTCACTGCTCTGGAGTTTGGGAATAGAACAAGCGCCCAAGGAACCTATTGCCTTCATTGTGTATGGCCGCGGGAGAATCATGGGGGAAAAGATAGGTCTGAAGGATATTAAAAATGACCATATATATAAACTACTGTCCATTATTGGGGCAGATTGCGAATGCGGTTTGGATAGAAAATGGATGCTGGGTTACCAAATACCCTTAAATTGGCCTCAAAACATAAGGCAGGGTTTAAGTGATGACTTGGGCTTTGATGTGGATAATCCTATGATCTTGGCCGAAATGAGTAGAATTCTGGCTATTGAGAACAAAGTGCCAAAAGATCCCAATAATGTTAGTTTCGAACCCTTGGTTTTGGATTTGGACGAGGAGTTCAATGAGATTCCTGAAATTATGCACCAACCAATCAAGGTTGAAAAAGATGGTGAACTTAAAATTGAACAAACTGTAACATATGCCATTATATTTTTGGCAATTGCTCTTCTCTTAGGACTTTTTATTATTTTAAAAAGGAAAAATAAATAATCTTAAATTCAAGTTTCCTCCATATTTGGGATTTGTAATTGGAATAGTTGATAGGGCAATTGTATAATTATTGGTCGGATTCTACGAAGTCGTGTATTATAGATGTATTCAGCGACATTTGTAGTTTTCTGTTTTTCAGTGACATTTATGGCTAGGATGCTTTCACGAATAGAGATTTTATTTTTCAATCTCTTGATCTACATCTTGATCATGGTTGGATTGGGCCAAAACCTCTTAGAAGAGATTATAATGTTATAAAATGAAAAAAGTTTTTACTTGCACCTTATTTAATTACCCGTATCATTTGTTTTCCCTAATATTCATGATGTTTATTGGCAATGGGTTGGTCCATGCCCAATCCAAGGCAGAAATAAAATGGACCGAAGGTAATCCCTCCCTGGTAATAGACGGTGAAACCTATCCGCCATATGCCTATATGTCCTATTTGGGCGAGGAGGAATATTACGAGGAAATAGCGGGGACCGGTATCCATATTTTTAATATTCCGGCCTATCTGGGAGAAGGGGGGATAAATACCATTTCCGGTATTGGTGCTTTTAGGACTCCCATTTGGTTAGGAGAAGGCAAATACGATTTTAGCGGATTGATAAAGGATTTTGAAAAGATCATAAAAGCTGATCCCAAGGCAAAAGTTATTATCCGTTTTTATTTGGATCCCCCGCAATGGTGGACACAATTATATCCAGAAGCCTCGGCCCATTTACCGGACGGCACTACTTTTCGCCAGTGTTTTGCCTCGGAAATTTGGCGAAAAAAAACAGCGGAGGTATTCCGTGACTGTTTGGATTGGCTTTTAGGTTCCCAATACTCCAAATATTTGGCTGGAATACATGTTGCCAGTGGCTTTACGGAAGAATGGTTTTATCACCCCAAACAATATCAAGATCAAAACCCTGCCCGATTGCAGACTTTTAGGCAATGGTTAAAGGACCGTTATAAGGACAATGATGCCTTGCGAAAAGCTTGGAACAGCCCTTCACTTACTTTTGAAAATGCCCAATTGGCCAATATAGATGAGCCTGTAAAGCGCAAGGAATGGAGGAATCCGGATAGGGAACAGAACTATATAGATACTTATCGCTTCCAAGCCGAGGTCTTGGTAGATAATATTGCCTATTTCAGTAAAATCGTAAAGGAAAAGAGCCATGGCAATCTATTGACGGGAGCCTTTTCTGGATACCATTATTTTGTTGGGGATGCAAGGCGCGGACACGGTGCCCTGGCAAAACTGTTGGATTGTCCGGACCTGGACTATCTGTCCAGCCCAAATGTCTATAACCGGGTGATAGGGGAGGACTGGCCGGCAATGGCGGCAATCAACTCGGTTCACCTCCATGGTAAATTATGGCTTACGGAGAACGATACACGTACATCCATAACCACCTTGTTGAAAGACCGTTCAACCGGTATAGCGCCTCCAGGACAGTACGAGAGCGGTGTATGGTTGGGTCCGGAGGACATGGAAACCTCGGTATCCCTTTTATGGAAAAATACGGCAAGAATGCTGGCCTATGGGTATGGAGGTTGGTGGTTCGATATGTGGGGAGGGTGGTTCAGTAGTCCCGAACTGTTGAAGGTATTGGAGAAAACACAGGAATTGCACACTTTATTCCCACCATCAATAGGTGAAAAAATGAAATCCCAGGTCGGGGTAGTGGTAGATGAAGAAATCTCTTTTTGGGACCCGACCTATGGTCAACTAACCGAGAATATCTTGTCCAATCGTTATCCGTTGGCAAAAACAGGGACTTCATACGACCTATTCCTTCGAACGGACCTAAAAAGCATGCCAACCGCCCAATACAAGGTAGTTTGGCTTATGGGCGTGCTTGAATTAAATTCAATAGAGGAGGCTAGCATAAAAAAGTGGACGGAACAGGGTATAACCGTGCTTTGGACGAACGGTAAAGGAACTATAATCTTTGATCCAAATGGTGGGGAATTGTTTCTGGATGGGAAACTTAAATGGTCGGCCTCGGAATTGGGAGCAACATGGGATAAAGCAGGTGTACATAGGTATATTGATACGGAAGATGTATTCTATATAGGCCGAAACTGGATGGGCATACACACCATAGAAGGAGGTGAACGGACCATCAATTTTCCGTTTAACGCCCAAGTGATAGATCCATTGGAGAATAAAATTTTGCACGATTCCACTAGACAGTTCAAATTGACTTTGAAACCCAAATCAACTGTACTATTAAGGGTAAATCCTTTAAAGAATTAGAACATGGACTTTCTAAAATATTCATAGCCATTATTGTCCTTTACCTTGGTCAGAAGTTCAAATTAAATATTGCTTTTGTAATGGATAAAGACAATCCGGTGAAAGGGCGTGGTCAAGGTTATAGGTTTTACAATGTCCACCAATGGGATTCATGAATCCTTTCTCAATTTAAAAGATTTGCTAACTTAGGGGTTTGTTCAAATTTGTTAGATAAAAGTAAAAATGAAAATAAACGACTCCTTCGATCCCGGCCATTATAGGGCCAATGATAAACGTTATGATACAATGCAATACCGTCGCTGTGGCAACAGCGGTATCCTTTTGCCCTTAATTTCATTGGGGCTTTGGCACAATTTTGGTCATACGGACAATCTCGAGATGGGCCGTAATCTCTTACGCTGTGCCTTCGATAACGGAATTACCCATTTTGATCTGGCCAATAATTATGGACCTCCTTATGGTGCTGCGGAAGAAAATTTCGGACAGATCTTTAAAAAGGATTTTCTGCCTTATCGGGACGAACTTATAATTTCCAGTAAGGCTGGTTGGGATATGTGGCCCGGGCCCTATGGTAATTTTGGCTCACGTAAATATCTAATTGCATCTGCAGATCAAAGTCTTAAAAGGATGGGGCTGGATTATGTAGATATTTTTTACCATCATAGGCCTGATCCTGATACCCCCTTGGAGGAAACCATGGGAGCCCTTCACCATCTGGTTCAAACAGGTAAGGCTCTTTATGCTGGTATTTCCCAGTACCCTGCGGAATTAACGGCCAAGGCAGCCAAAATAATGAAGGATTTGGGTACGCCCTTATTGATTCATCAGCCGCGATATAATATGTTCGACCGTTGGGTGGAAGACGGCTTGTTAAAGGTATTGGGAGAGCAGGGGATTGGCTCTATTGCTTTCTCCCCATTGGCACAGGGTGTTTTGACCAAGAAGTATTTAAAAGGTATTCCGAAAGATAGTAGGGCCAGTAAGGATGGTCGTTATTTAAAAGAAGAGCAAATTACACCTGAAGTTTTGAACAAGGTGGGCAGACTTAATAAACTGGCCGAAAATAGGGGCCAAAGTCTCGCCCAAATGGCCATTGCCTGGTTGTTGAAGGATCAGCGTATTTCCACGGTACTTGTAGGTGTTAGTCGCACAGAGCAATTGCTGGACAATATTGAAGGTTTAAGGAATATCGGCTTTAGCGAATCGGAATTAAAGGAGATAGAGGGAATTTTGGGATAATGAATAATTTATTACCTTGAAATATTCAATTAGAGCATAATTATGGCGAAAGCGAAGAAGACCCATATTGTTAAAATATTGGAGACACATTATATTACCCATGACGTAAAGCGTTTTGTGGTGGAAAGACCTGCGGGTTATGATTTTATTCCGGGACAGGCGACGGAGGTTTCCATTAACCTTCCGGAATGGAAGGACCAATTAAGGCCTTTTACCTTTACCTCAATAATGGAGCATGGCTTTCTTGAATTTATGATCAAGATCTACAATGATCATGATGGGGTCACCAAAATGTTGGGACGTACACATGCGGGGGCAGAACTTATTCTACATGAGGTTTTTGGGGCCATACAGTACAAGGGACCCGGTGTTTTTATTGCCGGTGGATCTGGAATTACGCCCTTTATATCCATTTTCAGACATCTTTATACCCATAAGAACCTTCATGGCAATAAATTGATCTATTCCAATAAGACCTCGGAAGATGTTATTATGGAAGAAGAATTGCAAAAGATGTTGGATGGAAATTTTATAAAAATATTTACCCGCGAGAATGTGGTTGGATTTAGGGGAAATAGAATAGATCGCAAATTCCTAATCGATAATATTTCCGACTTTGGACAGAACTTTTATCTATGTGGTCCCAAAAAGTTTGTAGTAAATATTACCGATCTATTGATGGAACTTGGAGCCACGGCCGAGACGGTCATAATTGAAGAATAGGTAAAGATAGCTTTAAAGGACAGAGCACAATAGGCAACATGGACCTTTCCTTCCCTATCATAAGGCAGTGCTTGTGCTATTCCCAAAGGTCTTTCAAACACAACACGTCAATGTATTTTAACTAAAATCAGCCATATGTAATTTACTTTATATTTGAGTTTTTTTTAAGTGAAAGGATAAAGCAATAAAATATGGACTTTAGTAGATTAACCCTTTTGATCCTATTATTGGTTGTTACTGCATGTAAAAATACAGAGCAGCCAAAAATGGGAATCATTCCCCAACCCAGTGAAATAAAGTATCAGGAAGGTGTTTTTGCTATCAATGACAAAACTGTAATTTTCGTAGGGAATAACATTGAGGCCCCTCAGATTACCAATGAACTAGGTTCATTTTTAAAGGATAATTTCAATTTATCACTTGAATTATCCACGGTGGTACAGGATAATGCAATTCATTTGATTAAATCTGGAGAGGATGGGGAGAATGGAGCTTATAGTATGACCATTGGGAAGGAGGGTGTTGTGATCAAAGGAAGTACGGACCAGGGGATTTTTTATGGCGTCCAAACATTAAAGCAAATGTTATCGCCTAAGGTTGGTGTAAAAGAACCAGTGCTCAACTTTGTATCCATACAAGACTCGCCCGCATATAAATGGAGAGGTATGATGTTGGATGTAGCACGACATTTTGTTCCCAAAGATTCAGTAAAAAAAGTCATAGATATCCTCGCAATGCACAAGTTGAACAAATTTCATTGGCATTTGGTAGATGGTATTGGCTGGAGAATTCAAATCGATGCTTATCCCGAACTTACCAATAAAGGTGCCTGGAGGAAGGTAAAGGGGGATAAGAAACCTTGGGAGGATTTTGAGATTACCTCCAAGGATGCCGAGGGTGAAGTATATGGTGGTTATTACACCAAGGAAGACATTAGGGAGATTGTTGCCTATGCCAGGGAAAGGTACATAGATGTAATTCCTGAAATAGAAATGCCCGGCCATTCCGAGGCGGCGTTACAATGTTATCCGGAATTTTCTTGCGATACCGATGTGATTACCGGAGTTTATTGTGCCGGGAACGATGGGACCTTTCAATTTTTACAAAATATAATAAGCGAGGTAGTGGAATTGTTTCCCAATGAGTATTTGCATATCGGCGGAGATGAAGTAGGGAAGGAGTCCTGGTTGAAATGCGATAAATGTAAAATAAGGATGCAACGGGAAGGCTTGCAAACTGCGGAGGAGTTGCAGAGTTACTTTGTTAAAAGAATGGAGAAATTTATTCATTCCAAAAACAGAAAACTTATTGGCTGGGATGAAATTTTGGAAGGCGGTTTGCCAGAAAGGGCAACGGTTATGTCATGGCGAGGTGTTGAAGGGGGTATTGAAGCCGCAAATGCCGGACATGATGTGGTAATGTCTCCAGGTGACCCATTGTATTTGGATCATAGTCAAGGCAAAAGTGAATATGAACCACCATCATGGGGCGGCTATAACAATGTGTTAAAGATATATGATTTTGACCCAATTCCAAAGGATATTGCTCTGGACAAAAAACAACATATACTAGGCGCACAGGGAAATCTTTGGACCGAACAAGTGAAAAGCTTAAGCCATATCCAATATATGATGCTTCCAAGAATTAGTGCACTTTCCGAAGCGCTTTGGACCAAGGCAGATAAAAAGAACAAAGAACACTTTATAAAAAAATTGGATGTCCATTTTGACAGACTTAAAGAATTGGGCTATAATTTTTCCGGAAGTTCCTTAACTCCTGATTACGACGTTAGCTATGATAAAATCAATAAAGTTTTCGGCCTATCATTACACAATGAATTGGACTTTTACGAAATTAGATATACGTTGGATGGTTCCAACCCAACAGTGCATTCCGAATTATATGCAGGACCCATTGAATATGCCACTTCCATAGAACTAAATGCGATGTGTTTTAGAAATGGAAAACCTATTGGCTTTCCATTGAAAAAAATGTTTTCAACGGGTTTTGGAGATCAGTGCAAGGTTATATATGGCAATGCCTATGATGAAACCTATAGCGGTGGTGGGGATAAGGCACTTTTCGATAATAAATTTGCTATTGCCCGTGGCGATGATCCAAGTTGGCAGGGAATTCCACAAAAGGATTTTGAGGTTCTTATTGATTTGGGAAGTGCCACTGAACTGTCATATGTGGGCCTAAACTTCTTTCAGGATATAGGGGCCACATCGGTAATGTTACCTACCCAAGTGATTATTTCCATATCAATGGATGGTGAAAATTATAATACGGTATTGGATGAATCCATTGCGACCCAAGAAAAAAGGGAGCCCATTATTAAGCATATTGGATCTGAATTTGAAAAGCAAGAGGTGGCGTATATAAAAATAATCGCAAAAAATAGATCGGTCCTTCCTGAATGGCATTTACGAAAAGGTCCGGCCTGGATATTTGCAGATGAGATATCCGTAAAATAATTTTAGGGACTCCAAATTGAAAATCCGTAGCGATATAATTATTTTGGGGTAAAACTGTAAGAACATAGGCCTCTAAATAAAATCCCTCCATGACAAGTTCATGGAGGGATTTTTTAGAAATAATCCTGACTTAATCTAACTTTAATTCCCGTATAGTCCTGCCATTGGGATATTCCGTTTAAACTGATTTTTTTCATTACGCCAAGTCGAACCTATCAAGATTCATCACTTTGCTCCATGCTGCCACAAAATCCCTTACAAACTTGTCTCCAGAATCCTCGCAGGCATACACCTCTGCAATGGCACGAAGTTCAGAATTGGAACCGAAAATAAGATCGGCTCGGGTGCCTGTCCATTGAAGTCCTCCAGTCTTTCGGTCCCGCCCTTCAAAAACATTTTGGGAATCTGAAACCGACTTCCAAGTGATACCCATGTCAAGCAAATTCAAAAAGAAATCGTTCGTTAAGGTTTCTGTCCGTTTGGTGAACACCCCGTGTTGTGACCCGTCAAAATTGGTGTTGAGAACCCGCATTCCACCAAGAAGCACTGTCATTTCGGGAGCTGTCAAGGTCAATAATTGCGCCTTGTCTACAAGCATTTCCTCTGCGGTTACCTTGTAAGTGTCCTTTACGTAGTTTCTAAAACCATCTGCCCGTGGTTCAAGTACTTCAAATGCTTCTACATCGGTTTGCTCTGGGCTTGCATCGGTACGTCCAGGGGAAAAAGGTACATTTACTTTCTTACCTGCATTTTGCGCAGATTTCTCTACAGCAGCATTTCCTGCCAGCACAATAAGGTCTGCCAAGGAAACTTTCTTATTCCCGGATTGTGAATTGTTGAATTCCTTTTGGATACCAGCTAATTTTTCCAGTACTAGGGCCAATTGGGCAGGGTTGTTTACCTTCCAATTTTTTTGTGGTGCCAGACGCACGCGTGCTCCGTTTGCACCCCCCCGCTTATCGGAGCCTCTAAAGGTAGAAGCAGATGCCCAAGCAGTAGATACCAGCTGTGAAATGGATAGGCCGGATGCCAATACTTTTGATTTCAGATCGGCAATGTCCTTATCATTGATCAATTCATGATTAACGGCTGGCACAGGATCTTGCCATATTAATTCTTCTTTTGGCACTTCAGGCCCAAGATATCTGGATACAGGACCCATATCACGGTGCACCAGTTTAAACCAGGCACGTGAGTATGCATCTGCAAATTCCTCGGGATTTTCCAAAAAGTGTCTTGATATTTTCTCATAGACAGGATCCATGCGTAATGATAGATCCGTAGTCAACATAAACGGGGCGTGCTTTACATTCGGATTATGTGCATCCGGAACCGTTCCAGCACCTGCATTATTTTTCGGTTTCCATTGATGTGCTCCGGCAGGACTTTTGGTTAATTCCCATTCGTAACCAAATAAATTTTTAAAAAAGGTGTGACTCCATTTGGTAGGGGTATTGGTCCATGCCCCTTCTATTCCACTGGTAATGGTATCCGCACCATTTCCACTACCAAAAGTGTTCTTCCATCCCAATCCCATAGCTTCAATACCAGCAGCTGCAGGTTCTGCCTCTACATATTTAGAGGGGTCTGCGGCACCGTGGGTTTTACCAAAGGTATGTCCGCCGGCAATAAGGGCCACCGTTTCATAATCGTTCATGGCCATACGGCCAAAGGTATCGCGAATATAATGTGCAGATTCTACCGGATCTGGATTGGCATTATGACCTTCAGGGTTTACATAGATCAACCCCATGTGGGCAGCTCCAAGTGGCGTTTCCAATTCACCGTTTTCTGAATAGCGTTCCTTATTTCCCATCCATTCCGTTTCCGAACCCCAATAGACATCCTGTTCGGATTCCCATATATCCTCACGACCTCCGGCGAAACCGAACATTTTTAATCCCATGGATTCATGTGCACAGTTCCCGGCCAATATCAATAGATCGGCCCAGGATAATTTCTTGCCGTATTTCTTTTTAATTGGCCACAGCAATAAACGGGCCTTATCCAGATTGGCGTTGTCCGGCCAGCTATTTAAAGGTGCAAAACGCTGTGATCCCGAACCAGCACCACCACGTCCATCCTGAATACGGTAGGTGCCTGCACTGTGCCAGGCCATACGAATAAAGAGGGGGCCATAGTGTCCATAATCAGCTGGCCACCAATCTTGACTGGTTGTCATTAATTTGTAAAGATCATTTTTTACCGCTGCCAGATCTAGCTTCTTAAACTCCTCTGCATAATTGAAATCCGGATTCATGGGGTCTACCAAAGAAGAGTTTTGGCGAAGTATATTCAATTTTAATTGATTTGGCCACCATTCGCGGTTGCTTGTACCTCCACCAGCGACTTGATGTAATTCTCCGTTTAAAAAAGGGCATTGGGCACTCGATTCGCTTACATCCCATGCTTTACCGTTTGATGAAGGGTTTGAATGTGTCTTATTTTCCATTTTCGATAGTTTTTATCTGATTGTCCCTTTAAATTTACGATAATATTTTCTGATGGATTTGATTTCTTTATAACTTAAACTTATGGGAGTTCAAGAAAACTTATGACCCTACCAGGCATGGGCTACTTCGTCAATTAGGAGCGCTTAACAATGTAAAAACTAAATGAATCTCCGGTTGAAAATATTCTTTAGGGGTAAATAAAAGATTTAATAACTTTAGGTTTCCCTGGTTTTATGTTTCACAGCCAGTTGTAATTGTTGTTCTAAGATTGATTGAACCATGTTGGACAGTAATAATATAGAAATACATGAAACGGCATTTGTAACCTCCACCTTTAGGGCTACAGATGTAATCTTAAGTAAAGATGTTTTTGCCTATTTATGGAGAAATCCCAAAACCGAAAAATGGATACGGGAATATCTAAAGAAGGTTTCTTCAGAAGAAACTTTTACGCATTGCCTAAGGAACAGATATTTTTTAGAAAGTATAAAGGAGAATATTGGCACAAACGGCATTGAGGTATTAATAAATTTTGGAGCCGGGTTTAGCATGTATCCGTTTCTGTTGGACAAAAAGACAATCAACATTGAAATTGATAAATGGGAAGTTGTAGAATACAAAAAACCCAAAATAGAGCAATGGCAAAAAACCAATGTGCTTCCCAAGCGAAATTTACATTTTATAGGAGTTGATTTTAGTACAGCGTATAAGGATGCATTATTGACCACCATTAAAGCAATTAAGGGCAATAAAAAGTGCTTTATACTTATTGAAGGGGTTTTATTCTTTTTGGACCGTGAAGAAACGGATAATTTGTTCGATCTCTTCAACAGCATTCAAAATACGGGCGATATCATTGGCAGTGCATCCTTTCAGGACGAATTAAAGGAATCTTTGGCCTTTAAACGCTTGCTGCGCTTTTTTGGGGAGAAGGTTGCTAAGACAAAGGCGAGCGACTATCAAACTGTAAAGGATGAGTTTTACCAAAGAAGAGCTAATTATTCCTTAATGGACCATCAAGATTACTTTAGTCTTTCCAAGACGTATAACCATAAAATTAGACTACAAAAGGAACTTATCTTAAATGAAAATTTCTATCTCTTGCAAAAAATGAAATCCTAATCAATATCCTCTGTCTTAAGGGTATATGAAAAATATGTACCTTGAGCGCTTACCAAACATTGACCAAACCTAAACATGAAAAAACTTCAATTTCCAACGGCCCAAACAATTCTTATTTTAATTGCGGTATTGGTAACCATATTAACCTGGCTTGTTCCCGCCGGCAAATATGATAGTCTGGCATATGATGTCAAAAGCAATAGTTTTACTAAAATAAGCCCTGAAGAAAGTTTGGTATTACCTGCGACACAGACAACGCTGGAAGATTTGGGAATAAAGATCCCAATAGAAAAATTCACAAACGGGGATATCTATAAACCTATAGGCATTCCCAATACTTATAGGGAAATGAAGTCCCATCCCCAAGGTCTTTCAGCCCTGGCAAAATCGCCCATTAAAGGGATAATCTCCGCGTCCGACATTATTTTTTTAATCCTTATAATTGGTGGCCTCATCGGCATCATGAATCTAACTGGTGCTTTCAATGCCGGAATTTCCTGGATGGCGAAAACGCTCAAAGGGCGGGAGTATATTCTTATAATTACGGTAACGACTCTTATTGCCCTTGGGGGGACAACCTTTGGTCTTGCTGAGGAAACCATGGCGTTTTATCCAATTTTGATTCCGGTTTTTCTAGCGGCCAAGTATGATGCCATGGTTGGACTTAGCTGTGTATTTCTGGGTTCTGGTATAGGCTCCATGTGTTCTACCATAAATCCCTTTGCTACAATTATAGCTTCGGATGCAGCGGGAATAAGTTGGACCACTGGGCTCAATAATCGAGTAATTATGTTGCTTTTATGCCTCACTATTACCATTGTTTATATTCTTAGGTATGCCAAGCGGGTAAAAGCCGATCCATCAAAATCGCTTATTTATGATCAAAAAGAGACTATAGACAAACTGTTTGGAATGCATACTATGGATACTACGGTAAAATTTACCAATAGACTGAGGCTAATTACAGTAGTGTTTTCATTGTGCTTCATTGTCATGATCATAGGTGTTTCTTTTTTGGATTGGTGGTTTGTAGAAATGACCTCCACATTTTTAGTAGGGGCCATAATAATCGGCTTTATTGGCAGAATAAAGGAAAGCGATTTTGTGGAGGCCTTTGCCAAAGGTGCTGCCGATTTGCTTAGTGTTGCATTTATAGTGGGAATCGCAAGGGGAGTAACCATTTTAATGGAGGATGGACTTATTAGTGATACCATTTTGTATTATGCCAGCACCGTCACCGAAGGTATGCACAAAGGCATATTTACAAACGTAATGCTCTTTATTTATGGGGGCCTTTCCTTTTTTATGCCTTCGTCTTCAGGAATGGCGGTCTTGACCATGCCTATTTTTTCTCCCTTGGCGGATACGGTAAATTTAGGCAGGGAAGTAATTGTGGACACTTATTTATATGGGATGGGCTTATTTTATCTGATCAATCCCACGGGTTTAATTCTGGCAGCCTTGGCAATAGTAAAAATTGGTTTTGATAGGTGGTTAAAATTTATTGTTCCCCTTCTTTTAATACTAACGGCTACCACTATGATTTTTTTGACTATTTCTGTATTGTGAAATAAAATTCAAATCGCAGAAAATTACGATGGTCTTCTTCCTAAAATTTTTATAAAAAATTCAGCCAAATAATTAACTTTAGTAATTTTGAGAGAATTCCGTAATCATAAATATGGGAATCCCTGTTGTTAGGGTGGAAGAGAATTTACAACAACTACTGAGCAACGTATTTAAAAAAAGTAAAGATGGAGAAGACAAAAATTTTGGTCCAAGCGACCATCTCTGCAGAAAAAAATAAGGTTTGGGATTACTACACCAATCCGGAACACATAACAAAATGGAATTTTGCTGCAGACGACTGGCAATGCCCACATGCCTCAAATGAAATGCATGTAGGTGGAAAATATTCTGCTCGAATGGAAGCCAAGGATGGTAGTTTTGGGTTCGATTTTGAAGCAATTTATGATGAAGTGGTTCCTGGAGAGAAGTTTTCCTATACCATGCCAGATGGGAGACAGGTAAAGGTTAACTTCAATAAGGTAGGGGCCAAGACAGATGTAAAAGTAAGCTTTGATGCTGAATCCGAAAATTCTATAGAAATGCAGAAGGGAGGTTGGCAGGCCATCCTCGATAACTTTAAAAAGTATACAGAGTCCAATTGAATAATGGGTAATATCTGATTGGAAAAGATGGAGGCAATATTGGCTTTTCTTCCTTCTATATATTTACTACAACTACGAGGAGAACTTATAATAGGCCTTCCAATCTTAAACAAAACGGAAGATTGTATATTTATGATATGACCACAACAGAAAATTTTCAGGTATTGGAAACCAACCGACTTCTCTTACGTAGGTTGGAGGAGACGGACTGGGAGATGATCCGTTATCTGCGTTCGGATAGGGAGGTAAACAAGTTTGTTAAAAGACAGCCTGCGGAAACTAAGGAAAAGGCACTTGCTTTTATAGCCAAGACCAACAATGATATAAAGAATGGGCAACTATTTCAATGGTGTATTTCCTTGAAAAATAGTCCTGCAATGATAGGAAATATCGTCCTCTGGAATTTTTCCAAGGATCGGAAAACAGCAGAAGTGGGGTACGACCTAAGTCCGGAATTTCAAGGCAAGGGCATCATGGACGAGGCTATGAAAGCAGTGCTCGATTTTGGGTTCAACAAATTGAAGTTGGAATTGGTGGAGGCATTCACCAGCAAACAAAATGAAAGCTCCAAAAAACTACTGCTTAGAAATCATTTTAAATGGAATGCAAGCAGAAAAGACTCCGCTGATGAGGATAATATTATTTATGAGCTAGATAACTCCATTCGTTAATAGTACACAAAAGATTTTATATCTTACGGTAATAATAGGAACAGTGCTAAAAACCATACCCTTTAAAACCATTTCGAATGCAATACTCAAGAAATTCATTTTTAAAAACACTTGGTCTTGGTGGCTTATTGGCTACAAGTTCAGTTTTGACCGCTAGTGCATTCAAGGATCTTTTAGGGGCAAGTCATACAGGCACGGAAGCAAGAAGTCTTACGCTGGGATTGGCATCCTATTCCACGCGAAAATTTAGTTTGGACGAAACACTGGTAATGGCCAACCGATTAAATCTTAAGCAAATTGCGCTCAAAAGCATGCATATGCCATTGGAGAGCAGCGAGGAAGAGATCCAAAGCATTACTGCAAAATTTAATAAGGCAGGAATAAACCTTTATGGAGCGGGAGTAATCTATATGAAAACGGCCCAAGAAGTTGAAAACGCTTTTCGCTACGCCAAAGCGGCCAAAATGAAGATGATCATAGGAGTACCCAATCACGACTTATTGCATTTGGTGGAAATGAAAGTAAAAGAGACCAATATAAAGTTGGCCATACATAATCATGGACCAGGAGATGAGGTGTACCCAACACCTGAAGTGGTCTACAATAAAATTAAAATGCTCGACTCCCGTATAGGACTATGTATTGATGTAGGTCACGTTCAAAGACTGGGATTGGATCCAGTAAAGAACATTAAAAAATATGCTGATCGCTTGTATGATGTCCATCTCAAAGATGTGGACAAGTCGGAGGCCGATGGCAAGTCGGTCGAGTTTGGAAGAGGGGTCTTGGATATCCCTGCGGTTCTCAAGGCCTTGAAAGGAATTGACTATACAGGTGTAATGGCCATGGAATTTGAAAAGGATACCGATGATGTTTTTGCAGGCCTTGCCGAATGCGTGGGATATGTAAACGGTGCATTGGACGTCATAAAATAAGCTTGGCTATTATGCGATAATAATTATTATTTCGAAGATGAATGCACCTCCAAAATACCAAATTCCAATTTTTACTTTAGTGATGGTTTTTGGTGGTGCTATTTTCGGTCAACAAACCAATATACAGGATGTACAAGGAAGTCGCCCTGTAGACTTCACCCAAATCTGGTTGTCTCACGAGCATATTTTGGTCGATTTTATTGGAGCCGATAGTATTCAGCCCGATTCCTGGAACCACGATGCCATAATTGCAGAAGTATCTCCTTATTTAGATGAACTGGCAGCCTTTAAAGTGAATTATTTTGTGGATGCCACCCCTACATATTTAGGGAGGGATGTTTCGCTCTTAGAAAAACTTGCAGTGAAGACAGGACTGAGGGTCATCACCAATACCGGGCTGTATGGTGCTCGCAATAATAAATTCCTTCCCCAATATGTCCAAGAAATAAGCGCGGAAGATTTAGCGGAAAAGTGGATTGGTGAATTTAAGAACGGCATAGATGGTACTTCTATAAAACCTGGCTTTATCAAGATCGGGGTAGATACTGCCGACCCATTGGATACCCTACACGAAAAATTGGTGAAAGCCGCTGCCCTTACTAGTTTAGAAACGGGATTAACCATAGCCTCCCATACCGGAAAAGCAATTGGCCTATGGCCGCAACTGAAGATTCTTAAAGAAATGGGAGTTTCCCCAAACTCATTTATATGGGTACATGCCCAGGCGGAAGATGATAACAATACATATCTAAAGGCGGCAGCCATTGGTTGCTGGATAAGTCTCGACGGATTGGGATGGGATGTGGACAGGCACCTTAACAAACTGTTGTTTGCCAAAGAACACAGCATTTTAGATCGCATTCTCATATCCCATGATGCGGGTTGGTACGACCCCCAAAAGCAACAACAGACTATTACCCCTTATACGAATATTTTTACCGAACTCCTTCCAGAACTTAGGATACGAGGATTTACAGAAGAGGATATTAATCTATTGATGTCTGTGAATCCGGCCAAGGCTTATGGTATAGAAAGGGAATAATTAAGTGCCAGATAGAAGCTGGTTTTAAATTACTGTACCAGGCGTGGCTTAATTTATGGGACCGGCGCAGTGCCTAATACTCAATCTCCAATTCCTCATATTTTACTTCCTCGATAATATCTGCCCTGTTCGAATCTATTTTGGGGTTGTAAAGATCCTTGCTTATGGGATGGGCCTTTATGGCTACATCCTCCAAATCATCTTCCATAACATTACTTATTTCTTCTTCGCTGAGGTCGTTGCTCAACCATACGTCCACATCCTCATCCCTCAGTATAATGGGCCTTCTATTTTTGGTATTGTGTATTTTTTTAAAAAGGGGAGTGGCCGCCTTGGTCAGGATGGTAAAGGTATTATAACCGTCCTTGGTAGTAGTGTAGAGTCCGGCCAGGCTCATAAGGGATTCATTTTTCCGTTCAAAATAAAAAGGAATCTTAAATTTTTTGGGTGCCGTATGGGGTTCATAAAATCCGTTTACGGGAATTACACAACGTTTGGTCATTGCACTGAAGCGATAAATAAAATGATCAAAAAGTTTTTCAGATTGGGCATTGAGTCCCGCTCCAAACCTGGCCGCGTCCTTGTAGTAGTTTTTAAAATCGGCCCCCATACCGTTTTGTGGCATTATGCCCCACATAGAGGGGGTAATATGATCACTACTTTCTTGGGGAATGATCCATAACAAGGGGTGTGCCCATCCGTTGGCATGGTGATAGGTGAGTTCTCCTTCTATTGGGGTCTTGCCCATTAATTTGGAAACATTGTAAAATTTTTCCACGTCCTTAATAGAGGTGGTTACCCTGGTACCGAAACACATAAAAATAGTTTTACCCTAATTTAAGAATTTAACTTTTCAGGATTGACTTCAAAATCAAAAAATTGTAAATTTGGAAATAATCCATAAAATAGGATTATTTCCAAATAATGAAAAATATTGTGTACAGAAACCATGATCGATATGCTCTTAAACGTCTCTTAATGGAAATAGGTGCGCACCAATTGAACAAGGAATGCGAGTTGATGCGACTGCCTTTTCCAAAGCGCTTGGGCCTGTTCTATATTGAAAGTTCGGATGATTGTGTGTACCTGGTATACAAATATTACGATGGAGAAAGAAAGGTCATGAAACTGGACCGTTATGAACTCCCTGAAGCGGGATGGGAGCGGGTTAATTTGGAGTAAGGTTTATTGGATGTTGGATGGATGGTATTGAGAATTGAGTGGTGAGAAGTGAAAAAGGGGAGAGATTAGAATCTAGATACTGGACTATAGACTTATGTTGAAAGTTTAAATGTTGAAAGTTGTCACTTCGAGCCTGCCTGCCGGCAGGCAGGTGGTTTTGCATAACGAAGTGGAGCAAAATTGTATCGAGAAGTAAATAAGGCACACCAAACATGTTCTCGATACTAAATGCCTAGCGGCATTTCACTCGAACAGACGATAGAATTAAACTCGTCCTTGCGAAGCTACCTTCCCTTATGCTTCGACTCCGTTCAGCACAGGCCCAGGGGAAGGAGCCCGGGCTATCGTCATTGCGAGCGAAGCGCGGCAATCTGCTTGTTACTGTGCCCGATAAACGGTGAATAATGTTAATATAGAAAGCCCGTCACTTCGAGTGATCCGACGAAGGAGGATAGTATCGAGAAGGGATTTCAGAGAACAGTTTTCAGTAATCAGTGGTAGGTGTTTTTCAGGCAAAAGCCATTAGCCACTAGGCAATATTAATATGTTAGTTTAATATTATTAACAGCCGTCAGGTAGGCGCAGCGCGGCAATCAGATTGTTACAGTTTGCAATGATCAATAAGCAATGTTCAGTCTAATTTTCAAGTTTGCGGAACCAGTCATTTCGAATGAATATGAGAAATCGCACAAGCAGCTCCAGCCTATTATGTGCGACTTCTCTCGTCCCGAAAAGGGACTCTGACGAAGTGACCTACATTGTCCGTTTGAATGCATTCGGATATCTATCGGGAGAGAACTTTCTGGGTGTAAATCCGCTAACGGCTCCCCTCTTGGAAAGAAAGGGGAGTTTGAAATCCCGAACCCTAAACCAATCCTCTATATATTGTCCTAATTCCAAGGACCGCACTTTCAATCCCTTCCGACTTCGCTTGTGGCGAAGCCACCTTCCCTTAACCAAGGGAAGGAGCCCTTGCTATCGTCATTGGGAGCGAAGCGCGGCAATCTGCTTGTTACTGTGCCCGATAAATGGTGAATAATGTTAATATAGAAAGCCCGTCACTTCGAGTGATCCGACGAAGGAGGATAGTATCGAGAAGGGATTTCAGAGAACAGTTTTCAGTAATCAGTGGTAGGTGTTCTTCAGGCAAAAACCATTAGCCACTATGCAGTATTAGCTTGTTAGTTTAGCATTATTAATAGACGTCATTGTGAACGTAGCGAGGCAATCTCTTTATTCTTGTGAGAGGATTGCTTCGTCGCTAAAACTCCTCGCAATGATGAATTTTATCAGTATGCAACAAATTCCCCTATTAAGGGAACCTATCCCACTTTTTAGCGTAAGTGCCTGCCCCGCCTTTTGGAGGGGTTAGGGAGTGTGCAGTAGTCAATATTCTTCTAAGGTATGTTCATAAGTGGTTTTGACCCATTATGAAAACATGAACCGACTTTAATTTTGTTCAGTGTTGTTCCACTAAAACAACGTATGTTTACGTTCATATAAAACCAACCCCAACTTTAATCCAAAGTATGACCCCAATATTCCCGGGATATAAAGGAATTAATTCGATCTTCCAACCTATCCTATTTAGGGTAACCTACCAACCCCGTTAATGAAAAAACCACTTCTTTATTCAATGCTTTTTTTTATTATTTCCTGTAATCCGGACAATGTTGTCCCAGTAACAAATGTAGAAGTAATTCCCACAGAGGAAGAGATAATACCAGAGGAAGAGGAGGAAGTGCCTGTGGAAGAGGTTTTATTACCAGAAGAGGTTTTCCCGGCTGGGAGTTTGAACAGTTTTTTTTCCAACTGTCTAATCTCTGATAGATCAAGCAATATTGCCAGAAATCATCCCATACAGATTATAGAATATGACCAGGAACTTAATAGGATTAAAACCAATTATTCCAACTTGGAAAACCTATTGGAACAGGGTACCAATAATCAAAGTTGGTTTGTAACCCAAAATGCTGAAGCTTCCACCGTAGTTGAAATTGTAAGTGTAAATACAACAGAGGGTTGGATCGGCCTTGGCAATACATATCTCGGAAGTTTAAATACCAGAATTGGTGCGACCTTGGAATTTTTTAATCCTTTTATCAACTACGAAATTATAAATGATAGGCCATTATTTAGTCCTTATCCTACGGTTGCATCCGAAGAAAACCTCCATTATATACAACCTGGCGGTATCATTGAAAAATCTGATGGCACCTATATTCTATTGACTCCTGTAGTATTCGGGCCACATACCAAAAGAAGTATTTATTATGCCAGCAGTACCAATTTGGAAGATTGGACCTTTCATGATGACTTGGTATTGGAGACGATGACCATCCCCTTTGCCAAAGCAAATGGTAACGTGTTTTCTACGGGAAATCCGTTTAGGTTGGAAGATGGTAGTTTACTGGTGTTGCTGGGGGTACAGCAGCCTAACAATAATTATACTTCTGCATATATGATTTTGGATGAAGATCTGAATATTTTGCAACAACCGACCGAAATTATGATTCCGGAATGGAACGGCTTGGAACAAAACAGTTTTCCTCTATCCATCACAAAATTTAATAATGAGTATAGGATATTATTTCACCGCAGAAATCCAAGTTTTATAGATAGGGAAATCCATGAGATAGTAGCTTCAAATTTGTTCGATGCCCTTAATTTAAATCAAAGTATTATCTCTTCCAATATTATCCACAAAGGAAATGCCAGCAGTGGTTATTTAAGGGGGAAAGCCGATGATGCGGCATATATGGAATTTAATTCGGAACTCTATATACTTCTTGGGGCTGAAGAGTTGGGGTCTACTTATTTAACTTCGAGGAATAGGGAATACGGACTGGTGAAGTGGAACGGAGGTAGTTGGGACCATGACAGCCGAAGTCCATTATTGGTAAACCCAGTGCAATTGTACACAAAGTACCCTGAATATGATTGGGCTTGGGATCACTTAGGGGCCTTTGTCTCTCCAATTATCAAGAATAACACCCTATATGTTTTTATGGCTTTTGGGACGGACAATCCAGATTACTTTATTTCAGGTATAAAGGTGTCCTTAAATTAAGGATATCAAATGGTATCTATTTGATTCTTATTGGATACACCGCTATCTATAAGTCTAAAGTCCTCATGGAGATTGAGCGTAGTCGAAATCGAAGTAGCTGGAGGGCAGTATTCAGTGAACAGTTTTCAGTAAGCAGTTGACAGTTCAAAATTTAATGTTCAAGGTTCAAGGTCCGTTACTTCGAGTGGTTTTGCGTAACGAATTGGAGCCAAATTGTATCGAGAAGTAATCAGTATTCAGTGGGCAGTGTTCTTCAGCCTGAAGGCATTGGCCAATAGGCAATAGTTCAATGTCCAATGTTTAAAAGTTGAAAGGCGTCACTTCGAGTGATCCGACGAAGGAGGAATGTATCGAGAAGTGGACGGCGTGCACCAAACATGTTCTCGATACTAAATGCCTATCGGCATTTCACTCGAACTGACGATAGAAACTAGAGCCTAGAAAATAGAAGTTAAATGCTTTTGACTCCGGTCGGTCTCTTTATTCTTTCCTCTTTTTTCTATAGACTCTGCCTTTTGGCTATCCCATCATTACAAGTTTACCTGCCGTCAGGTAGGCGCAGTCGAAGCAATCTGTTTATTCTTGCTTTAGATTGCTTAGTTGTCATAGCTTTTCGAATTGAAGAATTCATCCTAAAGTTCACACTTGGGTCAATGTGTCTCAGAAGAATTGAATACCCTGGCCCACAATAATTTGCCTTCCAATAGGTTTTCGTATTAAAGGTTCATGGAAAACCATGCGGATATAGCATTATCCAAAACTTTGAATTGAACTTATTTTTACTGTTAAAATGGAAAACTATGATAATTAGGTATCATTATAATTGATGAAAATCGTAGCTTTACGGTCTTAGCCTAAAAATAGTTATAATTTGATGTGGTTTCCTTTACACAGCCGATTTAAGCGTCTTAAGACAAAGAAGGACAAGTCCTTTCGCGAAATGGAGAATCAGATTACCGAACTTCAAAAGCAGAATGAAATTCTACAATCGCTATTATCCTTTCACAACGAAGAGGAAAAAGAATACGGAAGTGAAAAATATGCCAATACCATTCTTAATAATATGGGCGATGCTGTATTCGTTAAGGATGATGAAAGTAGGTTCCTTCTGGTTAACAATGCCTTATGTGAGCTGATGGACCTCCCTAGAGCCAAAATTATAGGTAAGACCCTTGCTGAAAATATTCCTCTTGATGAGATGAAATGTTTTTTGGAAATAGACAGGCAAGTGCTTTCAGACGGAATAGACAATACCAATGAGGAGTTCCTGACTCTTGAGAAAAACCAAAAGAAAATTCTTTCTACCAGGAAATCAAGGTTTATTGATAGCAATGGTAAAAAATTCTTGGTTGGGGTAATACGGGATATTACTGAAAGCAAATTGGCAGATCAGGCCTTAAAGGAAAGCGAAGTTCAATTGAGGGAACTAAATGCTACCAAAGATAAATTGTTTGCAATTATTGCCCATGATTTAAGAAGTCCATTCAATAATATACTATCATTATGCGAGATTTTGAATATATCCATTGAAAAATCGGAAGTTGAAAAATCTGAAACGTATTTGGGACTTATCAATTCTACTGCCAGAAATACACTTGTACTACTTGAAAATTTATTGGATTGGGCTAAATCACAATCAGGACAAATCAGTTTTAAGTCGGAAAAAGTAAAGGTTGCTGATGTTTTTGAAGAAATATTGGAATTTTCAAGTTCCATAGCCAAAACCAAAGGTATTACCATAAATGTGACCCAATCAGATGAAATAGAAGTGTTTTCCAATAAGAAAATACTTAAAACTATCATTAGGAATCTTATATCCAATGCTATTAAATACAGCCAACCGGGTGGTAGTATTGGAATCTTTGCAGTTGAAGAGGGGAACCAAGTTAAAATTATTATTTCCGATACAGGGGTAGGAATGGATGACCGAACACTTGAAAATCTTTTCGGTATAACAACCAATACGCCTTTGCCAGGTACCTTGAACGAAAAAGGCTCCGGTTTTGGATTGATTTTGTGTAAGGAATTTGTAGAAAAATTGGGTGGTAAAATTTGGGTTGAAAGTCAGAAAGGTAAAGGAAGCGATTTTAAATTTACATTACCGTTGAATTAAGTCTTTAAAATTACAAAGCCCATGCAGATTGCAAATAGTTGCAAAATCACGGGCCTTATATTTTTAATGTCCCTATTGGTACGTCTTAACATCCTGTTTCCAAGTACCCATTTCTTCCGACTTCAATCTCAACAAGTAGAATTTAAAATTGGAACTTGGACCTTGTACTTTCACATGGAGTGTCAAGAATTTATGGACAAAACTTCTCTATTATCCTTTTTTTACAATTTTGGAGCTTGAGGAAAGCTTTTGATGAACAATGGTCGCATTGCCCTTGTAGGATAGCACACTATTTCCACTACCATCGACTGAAATTGAATTGTTTACCGTAAGATAGGCATTGCTGTTACCGGAAAGGTCAATTTTCAGCATATCAACGCTTAAATCATAATCCGATATTTCAGAGTTGCCACTTAGTTCCACATCCATTGTTTTTACACTTCCTGAAAAATCGATCATACAGTTTCCGGAAGCATCCACGTCAAGGTTTTCAATTTCCAAAGGGCCGGAAATATTGCTATTTCCGGTTAGATTTATTTTTAGGTTATCTGTTTCCAAAGGATCTTCCAATACCAATTTAGCGTTACCCACAACGGTAAAATTATTGATTTTCTTGGTGGTAATAAAAACGTTTAAGGTTTCCTTTCCTTTTATTCTACGAACGTTGTCCAATTTTACGGTTAACTTGTTGCTTTCCTTGCCAACTATGATATACTCATGAAGGTTGTCGTTCGCCTGAACTCTCAATTTTTCCTCGGTTTCCGAAAAGTTTAAATAGACCTTAAAATTATCGTTTACTTCCAAGGCAGTATAGCCGGAGAAATCAAAGTCCTTTGTAGTAATTTCCTCTGAGGCCGTTATAGTATCCTTCTCACAGGATAAAAGCAGAATTGAAAAAGCAATTACAAAACTTATTTTTGATGTTGTACTCATTTCTTTTTTTTTTAGATTGATTATTACTTTGCTGATAACAGTAGATATATTAGAAAAACAGTATATAGGACATATATACATCTTCTGTAAAATTCAATACCTAGATTTTTCATAGTACATTTATTTAGAGATTTTAAGTTAAAATGGTGCCTAAGACACCACCATTTTTCTGTTTTTAAAAAGCGGCCGTGAAACGTCTTAAGGCCGACCACTTACTTCTTTTGCCATATTTCATTTGTGAAAAGAAAAAATGCTTATTGGACTCAGTGGGTATTCTTCTGTAATTATCAAATGCTTTCATGACTTCATTTTTTTTGATTAATAATTGAAACAAAGATCGTTTGGAATTCCGCGGCCCACAATCGCATATGTATGTGGAAGATTGATGGTTCCCCATCCTACTTATGACGTCAATCACATATTAAATAACATTCCCATTAAATCCTCCCTTGTTCATGTTTGAAAGGAGTAGGGTGCGTTATAACTACTATATTTTCACTAGGGTAGGTATACATTTCCAAGGCTGAGATCGTCAAAAATATTTACCATGTCATAATCCGAATTCAAGGAGGTTCTGTGGTCTTCCAAGGCAATGCCGTAGCCGTGACCATGGGCAATTTTCGAATTCTTAATGGTTAAATTGGCCAAGTAATCCCCGTCCAGGCCAATGCTTGCTATTTTGGCTACCCCTGGCATCTCCGTTTTTCCGGCATAGAGCACCTCCGTTTGGTCTAGCAGGTTTTTAACGTTGCCCGATTGAACACGGATTCCGTTCCAGAAGCCTTTGCTGGCATTGGCCCCAGTAAAAACAATCTTGTTGGCATCTGTGCCTTTGGCAATTAAATATCCGTTTGGAAACACCCCTAACATTTTATCTTCGGCAAATTTAAATACAGCTCCGGGAAGTATTTTTAAGCCGGATTGGATTCCTAAATTGCCACTCACCAGATAGCTAGCGCCAAAATGCAAGGCGGGCCATACGGTCTCGTTAACATCTGGACTGTACAAGGTAGATCCAAAGATTTCAACACCATTATGACCGTTGTCTATAAATTCCATTCCCGCTGCATTATTCAATTTTGTCACTTGGTTTGCAGCCATAGACATAGCTGGACCTTGGTTTTTATGAAATTTCACAAAATCCAAGGATATAATTTCAGCTCCATTTTCAACGTAAAGCCCGTTACCACCACTGTGGGTAATTTTGGTACTATTGAGTTTTAAATTGGCTTCATTGGCGCCGCCCAGTCCAATGGCAGTCTTGTTTTGTAAGCTACCCATGATTTCACTTCCGGCATCTTGGATTTCTACGTAATTCATTTCATTTTTCTTATCGGCAGACATTATGGAGATGCCTTTCCAATAACCTCCGTCCAGGGATTCATTTCCACGAAATTTAATGGGATATTGATTACTTCCTTGAGCCACTAAATACCCGCTTGTAGTAATGTTGATTTCTGAATCCCTATCCATATAGAACTCCAATCCTTGCATAATTCTTAGACCGGAAACCACTTCTATTTTTCCTTTCACTATATATTTCAGATCAATCGGGTTATTGTTTAGAGGGCTCCACAATGTTTCTACCGTGCTGTGAATTGGATCGCCTATAATCTCAATAACATTCTCTTCATTATTGTGGAATTCTGAAAGGCTGGATACAATCCCAAACTGTGATGCCGGTACCCTAATAGTTTTGTTGTTGTCCCTATACACATTAAAGGATTCCGTATTCCATTTAGCACCAACTTCTACGGCCATAGCATAGGCACCACTATACTGAATAATGGAGGAGACCAGGTCAAGATGACCTGGACCCTCATTATCGATACCCAAACTAGTAGCAACCTCCATACCTTGGGCAATGGCACCACCGCCGTATTCAATGGTTACACGGTCTAACTTATTTAATGGACTATTGGAATTTATAATCAATCCCTTCCAGTAGCCAGGAACCTTGTTCTTACCCGTAAAAGTGGTAAACGAGCTGGCGGCAGCAGTTGTGATAATGGCTCCGGGATTGTCTACATACATTGCAGTATTTTCTTCAAAGGCAATAACAACGTTTGGATCTATGGTAAGTAGGGCCTTAACATGTATATCGCCTGTCACCAAATAATCAAATTTGTCAGGGTCGTCAAATACATTGGACAAATGAAGACGTTCCGTAATGTTCTCCGAAATAATAATAGTCTCCTGCAAAGGAGGGTTTTCTCCGTCTATTACTAAAATTGCAAGTTCATCCGTATCAAAGAATTCGGTATTGAAAATTTTTAATTCAACCGAGTAATTCCCTGGTTTGTCCGGAGTAAATTTAGGCTTGGCCGTTGTTTCTTCCTCCAATTCGGTAAAACTGCCCATAGGCTTGGTCTTTATTTTCCATAAGTACTGGAACGGTTTACCGGCCTTATCCTTGGATTTGGAACCATCCAAGACCACGGTCTCACCGGTGAGAATTTCTCCTTGATACTCACTAAAGGCATCTGCCTCCAAGGTGTTTGCTGGAATTTCACTGCTGTCGTCCTCAGAACAGCCGATTATCATTAAGAAGAAGATGGAAAGTAAAATTAGTTTTGTTTTCATTATCCTGATATTGAGTTATTGTTTTAATTTTTTCAGGACAAAGGAAGTCAGGAACTTTAGTTCTTACAATCGCATAAGTATGTGAATTTGAAGGATTATTAGTGGGTTTGGATCAAGGATATGTTATAATAGTCTATCCTTAAAAGCCTTGGCAACGGCTTCACTTTTACTATTTACATGAAGTTTTTCGTAGATTTTTTTAATGTGGGACCGTACGGTATCTATGGCGATGAAGAGCTCTGAAGAAATCATTTTATAGCTGTAGCCATCTACCAAAAGTTGTAGTACCTGGGTCTCCCGTTCACTTAGGCAATAGTCCTGGTTTTTGGTTTGCGGAATTACCTGGAACATTTTTAGGACTTGAGTGGCAATGGAGGATGTCATGGGAGCACCTCCCAAGGTGGCATCTTGTATATATTCCAATAGTTTGGCCGGTGGGGTCTTCTTCAATAAATAACCATTGGCCCCGTTCCTCAAGGCCTCAAATACATTTTTATTGTCGTCAAAGACGGTTAGCATCAACACTTTAACTTCTGTATCTACTTCCCTTATACTTTTAAGGCCTTCCAATCCATCTGTCCCAGGCATGTTTATGTCCATCAAAACTACATCGGGCGACCATTTTTCAATTTCTTCGGAAACATTGTTACAATTTTTGTACGAGGCCAAAACGGAAAATCCATCGCTTCCATTGATCAACATGGTAAGTCCCTCACGAAATTGTGGATTATCCTCATATATTACTACCCTTATCATAACTGTCGCTTTTTGTAAAGTTAGGCATGAATTCCATGGGATAAAATCACATAAACATGTTATATTGGCCTTTATCTCACGGGAATGCCCAAATAAATTTCTGTACCCAGATCTGGTGTACTTTCTATTTTCAATTGCCCTTTTAAGTTAGATGCCCTTTTAACCATATTGTCCAAGCCATTACCGCTATCTACCTTTTCTGCCTCGAACCCAATTCCGTTGTCCTGGATCTGAATTGCCAACCATCTATCCTTAAAAGTAAAATGAACCTCTGCACGTTTGGCTTTGGAGTATTTAGCAATATTGTTGATGGCTTCCTTGAAAATAAGAAAGAGGTCGCGCCGGACTTCCATATCCAGTTTTAAATCGTTTATTTTATCGTCTACCTCAAAGTTGAACTCAATGTTCCGCGCCTCCAAAATTCCAGTAGCGTATTCCCTCATCCTTGCAATTACCCTATGCATGTTGTCGTTGTCCGGTTTAATGCTCCATACAATATCATCCATTGCCTCCATCATCCTTTGGCTGTTATCGGTAATCTTGGAAAGGTAGTTGCTACTGGTTACAGTATCATTGTTCATTTTGCTCTTGGCTATGGAGCTGAGGATGTTTATAGTACTTAGGGTAGAACCCATGTCATCATGAAGGTCCCTTGCCACTTTGTTCCTTAAATTTTCAACGGCCAATATGCGGTTTACCTTAAGTTGATACATAAAGTATGTAATTCCCGATACCGTTAATAGAATTAAGGAAATAAACCACCAAGTCCGATAGAAGGGAGGCAGTATTCGGAAATCGATACTGGTGATCTCATCGGGTTCCAGTCCCTGTAGGTTCATACATTTTACTTGAAAGGTATATTTTCCTGAAGGCATAGTGGTGTAGGTTGCAGCCAAATCTCTTTCCGCCTTTACCCAATCTTTGTTAATTCCAGGAATACGATAGAAGTATTGTATTTTTCTTTGCTGCGAAAAGCTCAGGGCGGAAAAATAGAAAGTAAACGAATTTTGATAATGATTAAAAATGATTTCTTTTTGGGTCATTATCGAGTCCACAGGCAAGTATGTATTAAAGAGCTTAAAATCGGTGATGCTCACTTTGGGGGGCTTTTGTTTAAAATTCAGTTTTTCGGGTGAAAAACCAAACACAACATCCTCACCACCAAACCATATTTCCCCATTTTGCATCATCCATTTGGCACTGTTGGTCTTTTCCGCATAGATTACCCCATGAAGGTTACTATAGGAACTAATTATATTCTTGTCATAGTTGTAACTACTTAGGCCATTACTTGTAATCATCCAGGCAATGCCTTCGCGATCCAACATCAACTGCAATACCCTTGACCCATATAAGCCCTCGTAGGAGGTAATTTTTTTAACTGTAGTCGCATGAATGTTGAGTATGTTCAAAGCCTCGGTCCCCACAAAAAAAATACTGTCGTTATACTGCTGGATATCGTAAATAGTATTGTCCGAAACCCCATAACTGTCGCTGAATTCCTTGTTGAAATGAAACAGAATTTCATTTGTATTTACGTCAATAACATATAGCCCTTGCTTATGCGTCCCCACCCATAATCTACCTTGATTATCAACAAAGAGTCTGTAAATAATGGTGTTGAAATGATGCACTTCCTCAAAGTTTTCATCGGCAATGGGATCCCTCTTGTTCCATTTTACCAAACGCCCGCTTTGGGTGCCAAACCAAAGGTTTCCATTGCGGTCTTCTTTAAGCTGACGAACGGTGGAATTCTTAAAAACAGACGGATGCAACCAATGTAATGCCTTTTTCCTTTGCGGGTCAAATACAGCCAATCCGCCGCCTTGGCAGGCAGACCAAACATATTCGGTCTCACTGTGTTGTTGAAGATCCCAGATGGCAGAATATTTGGTCAAGGATTCCGTCCCCAGACCAATATAAGGATGGGCATCCACTTTCATAAATTTGTCATTATAAAATAGAATACCCTTGCCCCAAGTACCAATCCAGTTTTCATTGTCCTTGGTTTCCAGTATGGCATTTACGGGGGAGTCCAGCCCTAGGCCATCTATAACCACCAGACTATAAACATCCTTTTGATTGGGATTCATAACATAAAGCCCATTTTCAGTACTCAACCAAATATTGCCTTCCCTGTCCTCAAAGATATGTCTTGTCTGATTACATTTAATGTCGAACTCTAAAGGGTTGGACTTAAGATGTTGGTAAAAACCTTGAAGGTCATTGTCATAGCTCAACAGTGAATTTTCGCCTCCTATCCATATCTGTCCTGAACTGGTCTCCAAAATTTGCCTAAGAACGGTATATTTTTTTGTAGCCCATTTACTTCCCAAGGTATCCGGTAGAATTTTGTTGGTATTTGGGTCGAAATGAAGAAGAACAGGGTGTTCCCTATGTGGACTGTAGTCCCAATACGTAACCCACCAAGTACCATTTTTGTCTTTAATAAAATCCCCAGAGTTTGTAATTGACTTGTTGTTCAACAGGGGTATGCCCTCCGGATTATTGTGGCTATGGAATACCTCACCGCTGCCACTGCGGTATACGGCAAGCCCCTGTTCACTACAGATCCAATATTCCCCTGCTTCCTTGTCCTCAAAAAGGGAGCCAACACCCCAGCCTCTGGGAATTTTTATGGGTAAATTGGATTCAACAAAAGAATTGGAATTTTTATCGTACCATAAAAGACCATATTTGGAAGCGCATAAGAATACTTGATTCTTACTGTCTACATAGAGCTTGAATTCCGATCTAGGGGGAATGTTGCCAAAACTTCGTATTGGAACGGGACTATAATGAAAATCTACTGTATTGAATTTTCCGATCTGGCCTCCTTGTAAGAGCCAAAGGTCGCCATTGCCAGCATCTAAAATTTGATCTACACCGATGCTTGGAGGTAATTGGTATTTTTCGGGACCAACATAAGATAAAAATTTTCTGCCATCAAAGCGCTGTATGCCTACCTCGGTGCCTATCCAAAGAAAACCTTTTGGGTCTTGCCAAACACATTTAACCTTGTTGGTGGCCAACCCATCGGCGGTAGAAAATCTATTGAAAACATAAGAGCTCTGTCCAAATATGTAGGTTTGGAAACACAACAAGCAAAAAAGAATTCTTATGCTCATGCAACCATATGGTTTATATTAAAATTACGCAAAGATTTGACATCCAATCTATAAAAAATCCTAAATGATTTATTGTACAGGAGGTCATCACTTGTGGAGAAAGATTCAAGTATTATTTAAAATAATAGTGTAATCCACAGGTCCATTAATAGGTTGATCAGAAATTGAAACAGTACTAACATGATTGTCTTTTTTTTGATTGATGAATAAACCCCTTTGGTTTTGTCGAGTTCAGTGCGTTTCTGGATTTTTTTCAATTTCCACTAAAAACAAAGGCTTCGGACAGAACAAATTTAGGCCATGTTGGCAATTCAGGAAATAGCATAAATATGTGAAAATAGATTTTCACAATTCTGGAAATAAATTAGGACAATGAAATCATTCAACGATTTTTCGTTAAGTTTTTTATACCCCGAATTATATACCACATTCTTATGTGATTGTGTGGTCTTACCTATCTCTAGATCTTTGTATACTCAAATTGCAGTTTCCTCTGCGCTGGGGAAGTCCAAAAGATGGGCTAATGTGAAGAGGATATTTTTGGTCGTAATCTATACAAAAATTAAAATTTATGAAAACAAAAGTAATATTACAGTGCTGTTTTATACTGGCCAACATCCTTTGTGGCCTAAACGTAGCCGGACAAAGTATCTTGACACTTCCCCAGTTAAAGGAAGATTTTCAAATCTTCAGGACAGCTTTGGAAGAAGCACACCCCGGAATATATAGATATGAAACCAAATCAGTATTGGATGACAGCTTTGATGTTCTTTCCAAAGCACTAGTTGGACCAATGACGCAGCAGGAGTTTTATAAGAAATTGAATCCTATAGTGGCAAAAATTGGATGTGGACATACCAAGCTAATGCCTTCAGAGGATAAAGGGTTTATGTATTATTACAATACTGAATACCTATTTCCCTTAAAATTATTTTTGGAAGGACACAAGGCTTTTGTACTCTCTAGCTATGATAGTTCCATTAAAATTAAACCAGGAACAGAAATTATCGCTATTAATGGGATGGCGATAAAGGATATAATTAACAGGTTGTTGAATAATCTGTATTCTGACGGACACAATCAGACCTTTAAGTATTATGAACTGAATAGGTACTTCAGTGCCTTATTTTCTAATTTTTATTCAAAGGAAGGAAAGGGCAAAGACAAGATTAGTATTACATATAAGGACCACGGGCAGAAGGGTAGTATGGATCTACCTGTGGTCTCTTACCAAAGGATAAAGGATATTGATGGCGAGGAAGAGGATAAAATACCTTATCAATTGGAATTCAAGGCCGGCAATACCGCTCTCTTGACATTACGAACCTTTTGGCCAGACGAGGAGAAATATAATTTTGAAGGGTTTTTAAAGCAATCTTTTGCCTCTATCAAAGATCAAAGCATTCAGAATTTAATATTGGATTTAAGAGGTAATGAAGGAGGGAAGGATGGCTATGGAGCCTTGTTATTGTCCTATTTAATGGATGCCGAATTTAGGTATTACGATAAACTTGAACTGGCAACCAACGAAAGATTTTCTTTTGTGGAGCATGCCCAGTTACCAGAAGGTTATGACCAGTTAAGGGCCTTGATAACCCAGACTGAGGATGGGGAGTTCCGATGGGAACACAATGAAAACCTTAAAATTCATACCCCACAGGAGAATCGGTTTACCGGTGAGGTATTTGTACTTATAGATGGGGCTTGTTTCTCGGTAACCTCCGAGTTCAGTGCTGTAGCACATTACTTGGGTAGAGCAACATTCATAGGGGATGAAACCGGTGGTGGGTATTATGGGAATAATAGTGGAGCCTTTGCAATAGTCACCCTGCCAAATTCCAAAATAAAGCTTGGTATTCCCTTGATGGCCTATTATACAGCGGTGCAAAATTATGAATTTATAGATCGTGGAATTATGCCCCATTACCAGGTGCAACCAACGATTATGGGTATTTTATCAGGTAGGGATGAGGTTATGGAACGGACAATGAAAATCATCAAAAAAAGATAGATGAAATTCCTGCCCTGGAAATAATGTGGAAATATAATGAAGTATGGGAGTGAAAAATGGTAAATAGAGCATAGATTCTATGGTTGGTCCCATGTAATGCCGAAATGCTCAAATGACAATTTTCGGCAATTAGCAACTTTCTAAATTACAGGGAATGCTCTTGTGGACCGGTGGAACATTTTGAAAACGGGGATTGGTAAGGTCTTAACTAAAAAGAGAGTCCATTATATTTTGCTAAGGCTAATTTCCTAATGAAAAGTATCTCCTTTAACTTTACATTTACGTAATGGAAAAAAGAAATATGGTTTTTATCGCAACAAGCTTGGATGGGTTTATCGCTGATAGAAATGGTGGATTGGATTGGCTTAATTCCGTTCCCAACCCTGGGCAATTGGATATGGGGTATAAAAAATTTGTGGAACAGGTAGATGCCCTGGTAATGGGGCGTAATACCTTTGAAACGGTCTGTGGCTTTGATGGTGATTGGCCTTACAACCAACCTGTTTTTGTATTGAGTGGTACTTTGAATACTCTCCCTGAGGAATATAGGGACAAGGCAGAATTGGTAAAAGGAAGCTTAACAGAGGTGTTGGAAAAAATACATAACAAAGGGTACAACAGGTTATATATAGACGGAGGGCTAACCATTCAGAACTTTTTGAAGGAGGACCTAGTAGATGAACTCACAATCACAACTATCCCAATTATGTTGGGTGTAGGAAGTCCGTTATTCTCAAAACTTGCCAAAGATTTGGAATTTAGTCTGGTAGAGTCCAAGGTGTTTTTAAATCAGATAGTCCAGAATCATTACCGAAGGAAGAAGTAAGCTCGGTATACAATATTTCCTATCCCACTAAAATGTTATGTAGATTTTTATAGTGAACCTTACCCAAAGCCATTCTAAGGTCTATTGAAAATTTAAATGATGTAATATATACTGTGCATTAGTTTTAAGGTTTTCCTATCTTAGAAGCTTAATTTAGGTTGATGGGCAATCCATTTCAACTGGCCAATATAAAAAAGCTTTCAATGCGTATAAAATTTTTAATTGTCTTAATAATTAGTGTCGTATTCACTACCCAAATCTGTATTTCCCAAGAAGAAGTCCTTTACAAAAAGGTAGATACTACCCAATTATTTTTGGAAGTGCATTATCCACCTATGATGGATTCAACCAAAAATTATCCTGCCATGGTTTTCTTTTTTGGCGGAGGATGGGTGGGTGGCCAACGTGCCCAATTTTTAAATCAGGCCAAGTATTTTGCCAAAAGGGGAATGGTCTGTTTTTTGGCAGACTATCGCACTTCAAAAATAAATGGAACAACTCCTTTCGAAGCTGTCAAAGATGCAAAATCTGCCATCCGATTTATTAGGGAGAACGCAACCAAATTTAAGGTCGATACTGCAAAAATAATTGCTTCTGGAGGTTCTGCAGGAGGTCACCTTGCGGCTACTACAGCTTTGATCGAAGCTTACAACGAATCAACCGATAATTTACTAATTAGCTGTGTCCCCAATGCCTTAGTGCTTTTTAATCCAGTAGTGGACAACGGTCCGGGTGGTTATGGATTTGAAAGGATCGGGGATGAGTATAAAAGTTTCTCCCCACTTCACAATATTAAAAAAGGGGCGCCCCCAACCATAATTTTTCTGGGTACCAAGGATCATTTGATTCCAGTGGAAACAGCCGAATATTATAAAGTAGTGATGGAAAAAGTGGAAAGTAGGTGCGATCTAGAATTATATGAAGATGAGGGGCATGGTTTTTTTAATTACAAGAATTTTAAAGCTTATAAAAATACCGTTTCAGAGGCGGATCGGTTTTTGCTGTCATTGGGTTATTTAGATGCAAAACCCAAAGTAGTCATAGACTAATGAAGCTTGAGGTTAAGTAATGGACCAAGAAACATTACATATTACAATCATTGGACAAAGTAAACAAATGAATTGGTTTTTGTTGATTATTGCAGGTCTGTTTGAAGTGGCTTTTGCGGCCTGTCTTGGCAAAGCAAAAGAGGCTACTGGAGCGGAGGCAACCTATTGGTATCTTGGTTTTTTATTGTGCCTGGGGATAAGTATGTTTCTACTGGTTAAAGTAACTAGGGAACTGCCCATAGGGACGGCTTATGCCGTTTGGACTGGAATTGGTGCCGTAGGCACGGTATTGGTGGGCATATTTGTATTTAAAGAGCCTGCCACCTTTTGGAGAATGTTCTTTATTACCACTTTAATAGGTTCCATTATTGGGCTGAAATTTGTGTCTAATTAATGTAAGGTCAATTATTTGTTTAATTGTTAAAGTTGCGTCTGTTAATAGATAAAGATAAACATCTGGTTTGTGTATATTATGAATCCAACGAATAGGCTTCTTGTAATAAAATGGATACATTCCTTAATTTGGCTATTTTTTGTAGTCGTGATTTTCTATATTTTGTATTCCGGTATATCCAATAATATCAATACTTATACTTGGATTGGAATTGGGTTAATTATACTGGAAGGCATTGTTCTTTTGGTGTTCAAAATGTTTTGCCCCCTTACTATTTTGGCAAGGAAGTATTCCGATTCCACTAAAAATAATTTTGATATTTTTCTTCCCAATTGGTTGGCGAGATATAATAAGTTGATTTTTACAACCCTTTACATTATTGGGCTGGTTATAGTTTTGATTCGAACCATTTTATAGGGCAATCCGTACAGGAAAACAGTTGTTTTCTACCTCGGAATCCTAAATAAACATTTATTGCAATAATAATTTAAATTAGAAATGAAAAGCATTAAGGAATTAATAAAAAGGAATATTTCTGGAAAGAAGGTACTGCTACTTTTTATTCTGGTAAATCTGGTCTATGTGTTTATGTTGGCTGTAACAATTCCTAAAACCATGGGATTTTCAAAAGGACTGAAGTTATTGGATATGATGCCTGGTGGCTATAATTCGGAGTACATTAAAACGTTGTTCGGCAATCTTGGTGAAGTGGGCCGTAGTGTTTATTTATATCAACAAATTCCAGTAGATATGATCTACCCTGGTCTTTTTGCAATTAGCTATTGCCTGGTAATGGGATATTTTCTCCAAAAGCTTCAAAAATTGGACACTGTTTATTTCTATCTGACTTTGCTTCCCATTGTAGCTGGAATAGCGGATTATTTGGAAAATTTCGGTATTATAACAATGTTGAATAGCTATCCGGAAGTATCGCAATTATCAATGGGCTTGACCAATACGTTTACCATTGTAAAAAGTATGGCCACTACAATTTATTTTGTAGCATTGATCATTACAATGGTAATTTTCGGGATTAAGACCTTAAACAAAAGAAGGGTCAGTTAATCCTAAAATTTAAGTGTGCCTTTGACAAAAAACAGAATTAATATTACTACAGCTAACCCCACGAGTACAATGACTAATAATTTTTTAAAAGTGATTGTCGTTTTTATTATTGGATTTCAGTTCAATGTGCATGGCCAAAACCAATATAAAATTCCGCAGGAAGTTAAACGAATTCTATTTGTAGGCAATAGTATCACCTATTCAGGTCAATATGTGTCCTATATCGATGCCTATTTAAGCTTGCGATACCCGGAAAGGAATTTTGAAATTATCAATGTTGGCTTGCCAAGTGAAACGGTATCGGGGCTTTCGGAACCCGGACATGCGGACGGAAAATTTCCACGTCCCGACCTTCATGAACGCTTGGACCGTATTCTGGCCAGTGTGAAACCGGATTTGGTATTTGCCTGTTACGGTATGAACGATGGAATATATTTACCTTTTGATGAAAGCCGTTTTCAAAAATATAGGGAAGGCATTCTTTGGTTAACTAACAAGGTTGTAGAATCCGGAGCTTCCATTGTACATATGACCCCTCCCATTTACGACGATCGTAAGGGGGAAGCCTACGCCAATGTCCTGGATATATATGCGGATTGGCTTATCAGTAATCGGTATACCGACCAATGGGAGGTAATAGACCTCCACTGGCCCATGAGAAAATACCTGGAAGATAAGCGTATTACCAATGATAATTATGTATTGGCCAACGACGGCGTTCATCCCAATGATACAGGTCATTGGATAATGGCCAAACAGCTACTTTTGTATTTGGGTGAGGAACAAGTATCCAAAGTTAATGGCATGGAAGAGGTCGTATCACAATTTACGAATGGTAATGAAATATTAAAGTTGGTAGAGGAGAGACAAAGGATAATGAAGGACGCATGGATTAGCTCAATTGGCCATAAAAGACCGGGAATGAATGTGGGACTATCATTAAAGGAGGCGAAGGGCAAATCTGAAATGTTGGAAAAGGAGATACGCAATTTGTTGGAGTAGTACAGGAATTATATATACCTCTTAAATGAATATACTTTACTTACATGGTCTTAATGGAAGTTTAAGTGAAGAAAAAAGGAAGATTCTTCAAACCTATGGCATTGTTCAATCTCCATCGATAAATTACGAATTGGACGATGATAGTATTGAGAATTTAAGGAAGCAATTTCAGGATAAGGATGTAGATGTACTTATAGGTAGCAGTATCGGTGGTTTTGTTGGGTTTTATCTGTCCATTGCTATTGGAAGACCGGCCCTCTTGTTCAACCCCGCACTGGCTTCTCGTTCCGTAAATCAAAATGTTCCAGAGTACAACAATCCACATCGCTCTTTTAAACGATTGGTCTTGGGAGCGCAAGATCAAGTAGTGGACCCAAGCGGAACCCTTCAATTTGTATCCAAAACAGTAAAGGATAATACGGATTATCACATTAGTCTTCGGCAAGATTTGGCGCATCGTATTCCTTTGGAAATATTTGAGGAAGAAGTACGGGCTTTTTTTAAAAGTTTGTGAAAGAACAAATGCTTAGATAGTTTTTATCATTTTATTCACTAAAGGGGAAGGTAGTCCCGCCATTTTTAATGGTAGTAGTAGCTAAAAAGTTAAATCTGCCAAAAGCCATTCCATTGCCCTGATTATTCGTTAATTTTCTCTCTTAAAATATAGTTGCATAGTGTACGCCATAGTTGAAACAGAAACCACAGGATTAAAGGGAGAGGATAATAAGATCACGGAAATCTGTATCCTGATCCACGATGGCGAAAGGGTAATAAAGAAATTTACCTCCCTAGTAAATCCCGAAATGTCCATCAAATATAGGACGTCTCGCCGTAATGGGATTAATAATGACAAGCTTCACACTGCGCCGAAATTCTATGAAATAGCCAAGGAGGTTGTAGAGCTGACCAATGACTGTATTTTTGTTTCTCACCATGTGAATTTTAATTTTAACGGCATAAAAAATGAACTGGCATCCCTTGGTGGTGTTTTTAAACGAAAGAAAATTTCAACTTTAAGAATATCCCGAAAAGTTATTCCCGGCCAACAAAGTTATAGTTTGGGCGCCATGTGCAACTTTTTGGGCGTCAATATCGGCCAAGGGCAAAATGCCACGGACAAGGCCGAGGCTACGGTAGGCTTATTGGAGAAGCTATGGGAAAAGGACAAGGACGGGGTTTTTAATTTCATGTTGGGGCCAAAACCGGGGCAATCAGCAGTTCCTCCCCTATGGCCAAAATTGATGGTTGCGGCACTGCCCAATTCTACTGGGGTGTATTATTTTAAAGATGCAAAAGGAAAGATTATCTATGTTGGAAAGGCCAAGGATATTAAACAACGTGTATTATCCCATGTCTATAACAATGGCCACAAGGAGAGGCGACTTTGTTTTGAAACTACCCATATTGATTATACCCACACAGGCAGTGAGCTTGTGGCATTGCTTTTGGAATCCGACGAAATAAAAAAACACCTTCCTAAATTCAATCGAGCACAAAAACGAATAGGATATCGCTATGGGGTAGGTGCAGATATAGACAAAAACGGTATAACCAACTTATTCTATGATCGCCTAGGCAAGATAAAATCCCCATTGGCTTGTTTCTATAACCAAGGGGAATGCAGGGCTTTTTTGGAGGAATTGTGCGAGACTTATGACCTATGTCCGCGGTTCTGCAATTTGCAGCAAATTACTGGAGCCTGTTTTCATTTTCATATCAAAAAATGCCTAGGTATCTGTAGGGAAATTGAATCTGTGGAATCCTATAACAAACGAGTTGGTAAAGCTTTAACGCCGATTGAGGATGATAAAAATACCTTCATCATAAAAGCCGAAGGAAGAAACAAGAATGAAAAGGCGGTCATTGTGGTGGAAAATGGAATATACAAGGGATTTGGTTATATGTCCAAAAGAAAAAGAATAAAGACCTTTATGGATTATGATAAACTGATTACTCCTTTGGCCGATAACAATGACATCCAAAAAATCCTAAGGCGATATTTAAGGAGAAGTGATGGTGAAGATATTTTTATAGATTATGTGCAGGACCTACCTTCTCTCCATGCATGTCCAAAATCTGTGGATCGTCTGACAGAGAAGTAACTTATTGGATTTTTTTTCAAATTATAGTAACATGTAAAATTAAGAAGATGGTCTTTAATCTTCCTTATCGGGTTTAAGTTCTGGAAAGAATGTCAAACTTTTGTTCTGCACCCGTCGTTATTCAAGTGTGTTATAAAATCTTAATTTTAAATCTATTCAAAGCCAAACAATTGTTGCCATGGACTTTTTACATTGTTTAATTGACTACCTTACCTGTACAACGATTTATTTTAAATAATGAAGGCCGCTTATTTGGTAAAATACGGAAAGGCAGAAAAGGCATTTGAAATTAGGGAAATGGAAATCCCGGAAATATCAAATGATCAGGTACTGATAAAGGTAGAAGCATTTGGAATTAATTTTGCGGATGTAATGGCCAGGATGGGACTGTATAAAGGGGCTCCCCCTTTACCAGCCTTGCTCGGATATGAAGTGGTGGGGTATATTGAAAAGTGTGGGAACAATGTTCATAATGTAAAGGTCGGAGATCGGGTTAGCGCAATAACCCGTTTTGGGGGATATGCGGAATATGCAGTTGCGCAAAAGGAAGTAGTTTATGGAATACTGGAAACTATGTCAGCCGGAACGGCTGTGGCCTTGGCCACCCAGTACACAACGGCATATTTTTTATCACATGAAATGGCCAATATTCAAGAGGGGGATAAGGTACTTGTTCACGCCGCAGCCGGTGGTGTTGGTACGGCTTTGGTGCAATTGGCTCTACACAAAAAGTGTCTCGTTTTTGGGACCTGTAGTTCCTCGGATAAGATGGAATATCTCAGAAGTTGTGGTGTGCATCATCCTATTAATTATATGAAAAAGGATTTTGCATCCGAGATTCAAAGCATCCTGAAAAAAGGAGGATTGGATGTTATATTTGATCCCGTTGGTGGCCTTTCTGTAAGAAAAGGATATAAACTACTCGCCGCTGGTGGAAGATTGTTGACATACGGTGTTTCCTCTATGAATAAGACTAAGTCAATTTTTGGAAAAATAAAGGTGTTGGCCCAATTTGGAATTTATCACCCACTCCAATTTTTGAGTAATTCTAGGGGAATGATAGGGGTAAACATGCTTGGAATGGGGGAAGAGAACCCTGAGAAAGTGGCCAGGGCCATGAAGGCCGTTATCAAATTGGCTGAAGAAGGCATTATTCAACCCTTTGTAGGGGGGGAATATAATGTGGCACAATTGGCTGAAGCACATCAGTTTTTGGAATCAAGAAAATCAATGGGAAAAATAGTAGTGAAATGGTAAAGCGGAAAGACATAAAGACATGAAGAACCACTCATTAAAGGATAAGGTGGCCTTGGTGAGCGGATCTAGCATGGGCATAGGTAAGGCCATAGCCATTGAGTTGGCTCAAAGGGGTGCAAAAGTAGTGCTAAATGGACGGGAAGAGGATAAGTTGGGCACAGCCCAAGAGGAGCTTTCCAAAAAGGGTTATGAGGTCAAGGCATTTGTTGCAGATGTTCGTCTTCCGGATCAATGTGCCTACCTTGTACAAGAGACTATAAGGTGTTTCGGTCAACTGGATATTCTAGTCAACAATGCAGGTATTAGTAGTAGGGGTTCCTTAGAGGAAATGTCCACTTCCAATTTCATAATGCTTATGGAAACCAATTTTAATGGCTCCGCCTATCTTAGCAAATATGCCCTTGACTATTTGAAAAAGACTCGCGGACACGTAGTTTTTATTAATAGTGCCGGTGGTTTTCGTGGAATGCCCTATAATTCCGCATATACAGCATCAAAATTGGCCCAGGCGGCCCTGGTGGATGCTTTGCGAATAGAGTGGTATGATTATGGTATCCATGTGGGTATTGCCCATGTAGGCTTTACAGTAAACGATCCAGAAAAAAAAATACTGGACGTAGATGGTTCATGGATCTATCTGCCCCAAAGAACAAATGTAAACCTGGCATCCCCGCATTCCGTAGCCAAAAGCGTTTGTGACATGATCAACAAAAGAAAAAAGAGAATTACCTTAACACGTTTAGGGGTTATGGCCAATTTAATAATTCGCTATCTTCCCATACTTACGGAATGGATTGTTTGGACAAACAGAGAAAAAATCAAGGAGGAATTCACCTTAATTGGAGGCGAAAAAGCATATGAAAAGACATCATCTGCCTTCTTGCCCAAGGAAGATTAGACTTATATTATTTTTAAGGACAATCCTAACATTTTAATCTTAACTATAGTCAATATAACATCCCCTCCCAGAGTTGTTGGGAATGGATGTGATAATTAAACCCTCTTTAAAAATTATTAAGGTCGTCCAATTAATTTCTATTTAGCTCCCAATAATTGTGGTGAAGGTGGAATTGGAGCAGGTACTACGTTATCTACTGGTTTAACGGTTTTTAGGTATGCAAAAATAGCCTTAAGATCTTCATCGGGAAAATGCCGGTATTCTGTCCATGGCATCGGCGGCAAAAGCGGTCTTGTGCCATCCATGCCTTTAAATTTCCCTTCTTTTATAGCCTTTAAGAATTGTGATTCGGACCAATTGCCGATTCCTGTTTCATCGGGAGTAAGATTTGCGGCAAAAGAGGTTCCCCAAGGCCCTACAGCGGCAGTAAGCCCCATAGTGAACAACACATACGATTTTGCAGTTTCTTTGTCATAAGGAGCCAGTTTCTCATAGGAAGGATGTCCGGATAATCTTCTTTCTGGATCCACTTCAGGACCTTTGTCGGTCATAATCTTTGGAGAATGACAATCGTTGCAACCAACTGAGGCAACTAGGTTCTCACCTCTTTTTACCAAATCGACCGTAGAATTGGTTTCGGCTTTTGCCACTTCTTTTTTTAAAACTTCCTTCTCTTTTGGTGAATTGCAGGCAATAAACATAAGTACAACAAGGCTTAATGCCAAATAACATTTAGTCATAATTTTTAGATTAAAATCGTTTGTAGAGTTGATTAGTCAACTAATTTTCTGGAATAATTCTAGATAATCAAACGCCCTTGAATTGAGGACGTAAGTTGGCGCAAACTTCTGTTCTGCTGGCAATTGTTGACCGCTAAGGCCAATTATATAGGTCAAAAACAATTTGTGTGATCACCCGGTTCCTTAATATGCCGACAAACAAAATCTATAACTGATAGGGGGGGATTTTGTGCAATAGCCTAGCTACAAAAAATAGTGAAGGTAAACAATGGTTAAGTTTACCCACTGGTGCTAGGTCAATGGACTAAATTTAGTAAATTTTCTGATATAAAATTGAAATAATTTTTTGGTCCGTTTGAAGTTTTTATGGATAAAAAAAAGCCAATAGGATTAAATCTATTGGCTAATTTAAGCTAGGTTGGTTAATTGGTGTTATTTAAAGTCGGATACTTTTAATTGTTTTTGATCCCAATATTCGTCCGTTCTAAATTCATAGGTGGTGGGATTATAGGTGCCGACCAATTCAACATTGGTCTTGGTGGGTACAGGAAGATCAAGTGTCCAATACGCTGCGTTTACAACCAATCTTCTAGTTCCTTCAATGGTGAAATCTACGGCAGAAAAAGCTGTGGAGGTAAAAGCTTTGCCTTTTTTGCCCCCTGGAATCTGATAGGTTCTTGTCCAAGCTACCGGCATTAATGGTTCACTAACATTTTTGCCGTTATTATTGGTTTGCGCAGCCTCATCATCGGTGGGTTTCATACCATAGAAGATATCATTTTCGTCGAATTCGCCTTTTCTGTTCATTACCTTTCCGTATATTATGGGTTGGGCGTCTCCAACCATGGGAAGGCGAACTTCATAGACATCGGAGGAGGCCCATACATCACCGTCAGCGATACTATTGGTTATCCCGGTAGCCTTACCGGCATCGGTAACAAAGCCCTTAGTACTCTGATGTTTATGGTGCCCGTGATGGCTTACCCAATTTTCACCTAGAACAAGTCTGCCAAATCCATCTTTCCATTCAGTTTTGTCCCCTTTGTATGAATTGCCGTAGTGTTTGTAATTGGAGGAATCCTCCTCCTTGAAATTAAAGGCATGAGTTGCAGTTCTAAGTCCAATTACAGGTTTTCCCTGTACAAGGTAATCATCTATATGTTTCATTTGGTCGTCCGGCAAAGCCCTGAACCTTGTAGAAATAATCATAAGGTCGGCACTATCCAAGGCCTCCAATCCAGGGATGTTTTTACCATAATTTGCATCAATTACACCTGGATGGGCCGGATCCTGTGCAAATAATACGGTACAGTTAAAACCATGGTGCTTCGACAGGATTTTTGCCAACTGCGGCATCGATTCCTCGGAACGATATTCTTCGTCTCCCGAAATCAAAACTATATGCTTTGCATTCTTATCACTACCTTCAAAAGTTAGCCATTGCTGTGGCGTATCTGTAGTTTCCACAGTCACAGCTTCATTGGACTTGGCCTCTTTTTGCTCTTTGCAGGCAAACATAAAAAGGAAAACTAGAATAGGTAATAGATTTTTCATTGGATGATTTTTCATTATTTCAATTTAGATATTTGGAATTGGATTAATTATTTAATGCCCATTCCTTCTTTGATCAATTTCAAGCCTTTGGTATAGATTTCTTCCGATGGAGAGTAATCCCGCCATACATTAATGGCATTGGCAAATTCAGGAATAATGGTGCTGAATGCCTCAATGGTCAACCAACCGTCATACTTCACCTCCTTTAATGCTTTAAAAACTTCGTCCCAATGAACTTGTCCACTGCCTGGCGTTCCCCTGTCGTTCTCACTAATATGCACATGTTTTAGATAGGGGGCAATGGTTTTAATGGCCTCTGCCTGACTTTTTTCTTCAATATTTGCATGGTGGGTATCGAACATTGCTCCTAAATTGGGATGATTTACTTCCTTTGCCATAGCCCCTAAGTCCGCCATGGTATTGTATAGATAACATTCAAATCTGTTGACCGCCTCGGGAGCAAGCATTATATTCGCATTCTGGGCATAATCAGCAGCTTTACGCAACATTTCATTGCTCCACTGTTTTTCCTGCAAAGTAGGAGGTTGCCTGGTGAAATACGCAAATGTGGAATGAAAAGGCCCACAAATCACTTCTACATTGGCAGCAGCACCCACATCAATGGACCATTTTAATTTATCAAGACCGGCCTCTCTAGTTTTCCGATCGGGACTCGCTATATTCTCTTCCGGAGCCAAAGCTGCAACGGCTGTAACACCCATTTTTATATTGGAGAAATGATTGCCCAATTTTGAATAGTGCTTCACATCGCCCTCCCCTAAAAACAATTCAATACCGTTGAATCCTGCTGCTTTTATCTTATCAACGATAGGGTAGTGTTCCTCAGTAACGTGATTCGTCCAAAGCAACATGTTCATTCCAATTTTCATCCTTAATTAATTAATTTTTTGAAATAATTATTCTTTCCATATTTCTCTAAGGTTAGGAAAAAGGTTTCTAACCTTAGAGGAACTGGTAATAGTTTGTTTAATTGTTCAGCTAATCGCAGATAATTGTTAAACCACTGCTGCTTCTTGAGCTTGTTTTCTTGATCGAACCCAAAACCACAGAATGGTAAATAAGACAATCAAAATTGCCGGAAATGCAACCATAGTGCCCAAAGTGGCCTGTCCAGAAACAAGTTCCAGTTCATCACCGGTAAGTCCGGCTGCTGCAGCTTCGGCCTTATCGGAATCGATCCATCCACCAATGATAGGTTGGAATATGGAGGAAGAGAACATACCTACAGCACCGATAATAGACATTCCCAAGGCACCACTTTTAGGTATTTTGTCAGCGATAAATCCGATCATGTTTGGCCAGAAATAGGCGATACCCAGTGCAAAGAAGATTGCCGCAACATAGGCCATAGTTCCAGTTTGTGTGCTAAAAAGATAGATACCAATTGTAGCTAGAACCGCTGAGCCCAAAAGGACCCCTGTTTGATCAAATTTATGAACGACTTCACCACCAAAATAACGTGCTACGGCCATTAATCCAGTAACCAGAGCCAATATAATCATAGGTTCAGCACCACTCTTGGCCAATATAAGACCCACCCATTGTTGAGGCCCGAATTCGGAGATGGCAGTTAAGGACATACATATGACCATAAAAATAAATAAGGGAGAAATCATGGCTTTCAAATTACCGCTAAGAGTGGCAGCTGCTTCAATTTTGGCTTTTGGCCAAGCTTGTCCAAAGTAGAGATAAGCATAGATCAAGGTAGGAATCATTATCACCCAGATTTGTGTTTCCCAACTCAAGCCTGCATCGGTCATAAATTTGGAAACAAGACTACCAATAACAATACCCCCTGGGAACCACATATGGAAACGGTTCATCATTCTGCTCATCCTTGTGCCCGAATAGGCGTCAGCGATCATAGGGTTACAGGCGGCTTCTGTACAACCATTACCAAGACCTATTAATAAGGTAGAAATAAGTAAGCCTATGTAGCTGCCAGAATATATAGTCAATATAATTCCTAGGGCGTGCGCAAAAAATGCAAATTGCATTATCGCTTTCCCTCCCACTTTATGGTAGATCAATCCTCCGATTACCATTGATATGGGAAAACCAAAAAACCACATAGAATTTATGAAGCCTAGTTGTTCTCCGGATAAGCTTAGTTCTTCTCCCAGTTGTGGAAGAATTCCTGCCCTTATACTAAAAGAAAATGCTGTAGTAATTAATGCAAAACAGCTACCATAAAATAGCCTGTTGGCATTAGTTTTTTGTTGATCATTTGAATTTTCCATTGGTTTGATTTAATTTTTAATTAAAAGTTGATTGTTATTTAAATTTCAGCCTATAAGTTTAATCTCTTTTTGACAATAATCATAATTTATTTTTAATTGTTTTGTCAAATATAAAATTTAAGACCGTTTATATTGCACAATTAGCACCTGTGTCCTAAGCCATTTGTTCCTGACATTACTGCGATTAAATGTATCCGGAATTAAAAGCTGATAAATTTAAACCTAAATGAATTTTAAAAGTTCCTGTATCCTACTAAATAATGGTACTTTTTTGCCATGGGTTCAATTTAGTGGCATTGGCGTTCTAAAGTATGGCCTATATAGTTATAATAGGAATACTAACAGTGGCCGATTAATTTTTGACTTAAATGTTATGGAATAGGGGTTTTATGGGAAGGATAAAATTTGCTTATTATTTGAAGATAATTTCAATTAGGGCCCTTGTTGATGAAATGATTAGCTCACTAATGATTGCTTTGGGATTTTACTTCTTTTCTTGGTTTGAGGATTAAGGGAATGTTTTATAAAAATTTACATTTTTGCTAAGAAATGCTGGTTTTGATATTCAGGAACAACTTGCGATATTCATGGGGGCTCATATGTACAATGGATTTAAACTGTCTATTAAAATTGGACAGGGCGTTAAAACCGCATTCGTAGCTTATTTGGGAAATATTGAAATTATCCTCCAGCAATAATTTGCGGGAATGACCAATGCGTATCTCGTTTACAAAACGGGTAAATGTTTTGTTGGCCCTAGGTTTGAAATACCTGCAGAAGGAGGTTGTAGTCATATTCAGCATTTCGGCAATTTCTTCCAGGGATATTTTGGTTTTAAAATTGGTCATGACATATTCATAGACGATGCGCATTTTATCTGCATCGTCACCTTTAAATACATTGGTGTAGCCCGGGCTGGAAAGTAGGTGGTATTCCTCGCTATTGGCAAGGATGTCTATTATTTCCAATAACTTAATAATTCTTCGAAACCCTTGTTCGTTGTTTATTTTAAGCAGAAGTTTATTTATTTTTTTTTGGGTTTCCCCATAAAATTCCATTCCCCTTACCGAATTTTCAACGAATTTATTTACGTTATAGAATTCCTCCTTGCCCAACAAGGCCTCGCTAAAGAGTTCATGGTCAAAATAAATGACCAGACCTCTTGTGGTGAGTCTACTATTTTTTTCAAAATAAATTTCATCACTCCGCCATAAATGAGGTAGATTGGGACCCGTGACCACTAGGTCTCCTTTTTCAAAAGACTGTACATGATCACCAACAAACCGGGTTCCCTTACCCTCGGCGATCAGAGATATTTGGTAATCTGGGTGAAAGTGCCAATTGGGATTAAAGTAAGGCCCCACAATATCTTTAAATATAAAAGTTTCCTTGGTAGTGAGTGTTTTTTCAATGTTGGGGGTACTCATAAATTTCCAGTTTGGATTTTATTTTGGCTAAATTAAGACAAAAAAGTGTCATCATTTAGTAAAATATAGGGAATATCAATCCCGATAGTATTTTAGATTTGTAGGGCTAAGTTTTAATAGTTAGATTTTATGGATATAAATTTTATGGATAGTGCATAAAATATGATAAAAAAATTGGATATTGATAAACTTTAGTGCTCGGAAAAGCTAAATATTTCTTAATGCAGTATTCAAACTTTGATTTCTTATAATAATGGCAGGTTTAGGTTGAAAAAAATGATAATAGAGTGTTTTAGATTTGTATTATTATGTTAGAATCATTAATTTTTATGTCTTCTTTATTTTCAATTATCCGGCGAAGGACAATATGGTATTTCGCAATAATTATTTTTGCTTGTTCCTGTGCAGATAATGATAGGAAAACTTCCTTCGGTTTAAATTCCGAACTGGTTGCTCAGGTAAGCGATCGGGAGATAGGGCAACAGTTGAAATCAGAGGACAATGCAGAAGAGTACCGCGTAACCTATGAAGGAGAGGAAGGACCCGGAAAAGGTAAGCAAATTGTGTTTATTGCTACCGATCACGAATATAGAGGAGAGGAAACCTTACCTGCCCTGGCCAGGATTTTAGCCAAAAGATATGGATTTACCTGTACGGTGGTGTGGGCCTTGGACGATAAGGGCTATATTTTCCCTGGGGGTTCAAACCTGAAAGGTTTGGACGTACTTAAAGTAGCAGATCTTATGGTAATATTTACAAGGTTTGCCGATTTTCAAGATAAGCAAATGCAAGAAATAGACGATTATCTGCATAGGGGAGGACCAGTAGTAGGCCTAAGGACGTCTACCCATGCCTTTAAAAATTCGGATAACCCCAATTGGGGTCATTATGATTATAAATACGAAGGTGAAAAAAGCGCATGGCACGGAGGATTTGGAGAGGTGGTTTTGGGAGAGACCTGGGTAGGGCACTACGGAAAGAATCACCAACAGGCATCCAAATTGATTTTGGAGGCAACCAATAAGGAACATCCAATACTGCGAGGAGTTGGTAGTGCCTGGGCGCAGTGCGGTGGCTATAACGCCTATCCTCAAGGAAAGGATCTGAAAATCCTAGCTCGCGGAAGGGTATTGAACGGAATGACTCCCGATGCCGATCCAGATACTACCAAGAAAGAACTTCCGGTAGCATGGGTACGCACTTACCAATTGGAGTCAGGTACTCCTGGACGTGCCTTTACTACAACCCATGGGGCTTCGGAAGATATTTTGAATGAAGGTTTTAGAAGAATACTCCTTAATGCCTGCTTTTGGGGACTGGAAATGGAAGAAGAGATTAAAGCGGACAATCCGATTGATTTTGTGGGAGGATTTGAACCAACCACATTTAACTTTGAGGGTTACCAGAAAAATGTAAAACCTTCCGACCTAGAAGGTTGGGAATCTGTAATAATGCCAAGAAAATAATAAGAACTATTAAAATTAATGTTATGCCAGAAAACAACTATCCTAAACTCCACAACGCTTCGTGGCCAGGTGTGGTAGGAAAAGGACCTGATTCAGAGCCACCAATTTCAATAGATACCATGATCGAGCTAACGGCCAATGCCGAGGTAGACGGGGTTAAATTTGATGGATTCGATCTATTTGCCGCCGATCCCCATTTGGATATCGATTCCAATGATGACGGCATTAAAAAATTGGCTGATAAGGCCAGGGCTAAAAATCTGGAAATTGGAAGTTTGGTAGCTCCGGTATGGGCAGGAACTGGTGGAGGTTCTGCTATGGGATCTAGAGAAGAACGCAATCAATTTGTAACACAGGTACGTAAAGCCTGTGAAATAGGGAAAAAACTAAGGGACCTTGGAATACGACCCAACGGTGTAATTCGCATCGATTCCTCCGTTGACCCACATAGTTGGGCAGCAGATCCCGTGGCCAATACAAAATTAATAGCTCAAACTTTTCGCGAGGCATGCGATGTTGCTGCCGATTACGGAGAGTCACTGGCTGCTGAAGGTGAAATTTGTTGGGGTGGAATGCACGGTTGGAAAACCATGGTGAATACCCTTGAGGCGGTAGATCGCCCCAATATTGGATTTCAGGCCGATATGGCGCATACCTTATTATATCTGTTGGGGTATAATAAAGAGGATGAAAGAATATTGCCCAAGGATTTTGATTGGAGCGATAGGGCTACATTGACGGAAGGTCTTAAAAGTGTAACCGCCGCCCTTCGCCCATGGACCATTGATTTTCACGTGGCCCAAAATGATGGTACAGTGTTCGGATCTGGATCACATGACAAAACGGGAAGACATTGCCAGGCTTCGGACCCTAACGGCAAATTGGATATTGCTGTAGATGCAGGCCATTGGTTGCGTGATGAAAACGGTATTCTGACCAAAAAAATCAGACACATCTGTTGGGATGGATGTATGTTTCCCAATGATGTTATGATGCAGCCTAAAACTTGGAACGATATTTTAGGGGCTATGATCAAAGTACGTCAACTGCATGGTTGGTACGAAGCAACTTAAGATTAATACTTATTGCTCGGTTGTTCAATGATGAATTCAATTTAAATTAAAAAATAGAGTATACATGTCAAGTAAGAAAGAATTACGAATAGGAATGGTAGGATATGGTTTTATGGGCAGAACCCATTCCAATGCCTATAGGAGGGTTGGCAATTTTTTTCCTGAACTGAAATATCGACCTATATTAAAAGCTATTTGCGGGCGTAATCTGGAACGTACGCAAGCCTTTGCCGATCAATGGGGCTATGAATCAGTAGAAACCGACTGGAAAAAGCTGATTGCCCGTGATGATATTGATGCCATAGATATCTGTACTCCCAACAATATGCACGCAGATATTGCCATTGCAGCGGCAGAAGCGGGAAAAATGGTTTTATGCGAAAAACCTTTGGCTCGTACCGTTGCGGAAGCGCAACCTATGGTAGATGCCATTGAAAAGGCGGGAGTACCCAATACGGTTTATTTTAATTACAGAAGACTGCCTTCCGTAAGCCTTGCAAAACGACTGATTGATGCGGGAAAGCTGGGTAAAATATTTCATTATCGTGCCAACTTTTTACAGGATTGGACCATAAGTCCAGAACTTCCACAAGGCGGGGAAGGGTTATGGCGATTGGATAATGACGCAGCCGGATCTGGTGTAACAGGCGACTTATTGGCACACTGTATAGATACTGCAATGTGGTTGAACGGTGGTATAAAGGATGTTTCAGCAATGACTGAAACCTTTATTAAGGAACGTGTACATACCGGTACCGGCGAAAAACAAGAGGTAACTATTGATGATGCCTGTATGTTTCACTGCCATTTTGATAATGGATCTTTGGGCCTTTTTGAATCTACACGATATGCCAGGGGACATAAGGCTTTATATACATTTGAAATAAATGGGGAACATGCCTCCATAAAATGGAACCTGCACGACCTTCAGCGGTTAGAGTATTTTGACCATAGGGATGAGTCACAGGAAAGGGGCTGGCGTTCAATCCACGTTACGGATGGTGACCATCCCTATATGGATAAATGGTGGGTGCCAGGATTATCAATTGGGTATGAGCATAGCTTTGTACATCAAATAGCGGACTTTCTTAAAGCCTTGGAAGAAGGAAAACCATGTTCGCCTACCTTTAGGGAGGCCCAGGAAACACAGAAGGTTTGTGAAGCAGTTTTAGATTCTGCCAAAACTAAAAGTTGGAAAGATACTGGTGTCCAATGGTAACATTGAATTTCCCTAATGGGAATGCTTTGGTGTAAAGTTGGCTGGTAAGTTTTTCCACTTGAAATTTAATTTGAATTAAAATAATATATTATCCCGATGAGTAATTCTATAAAAGGCTTTTGTCTTCAGAGCAACGAAAAAATATATCCGAACTCTGGCCAATCAGTACTGAGTAATTCGGCCGTAGTAGAAATGGAAATTCCCCCATTAAAGGAAGGGGAAATATTGGCAAAAACACTGTACACAGGAATTTGCGGTTCAGACAATAGCGCAACTATTGGCAAGGCCAATTTTGATTGGGTGCAGCGTCCCCGGGTTATTGGGCACGAATTTAGTGCCGAAGTATTGGAATTGGGGCCTGGGGACCATGGCGACCTTAAGGTTGGCGATATTTTTACGCCTTTGGCCATGTTAGGTTGCCGGGAAGAAGATTGCCCTGCCTGCAGTGTGTCCAAATGGAATTTATGTCCAAAAAAGGAAATCATAGGATTCCATAGAAACGGAGGATTCGGACAACAAGTGGTGTTGGAGTCGGATCGGGTTGTCCCTTTAATGAAGGGCTTAACACCGGCCCAAGGTGCCTTGGTAGAGCCTTTGTCCATTATCACCAACGCACTTTATAATAAGTGCGATATTAAGCCTGGTCAGGACGTAGTGGTAACAGGTTGCGGTATCATTGGAATGATGTCTGCCGAAGTTGCCAGGGCGGCAGGAGCAAGGGTTGCTGTTACGGGTATTGCCCATGATCGTGACATCCGTTTAAAAAGAGCAAAAGAAAGGGGTTTCATTACCATAGAAGTGTCACCGGAGAACTCCTTGACCACACAACTACAAAATGGTATTACCGATGATAAAGGTGTTCCCTTTGGCTCTAACGGAAAAATAGATTTGCTTATAGAATGTTCCGGTGTCCCTCCAGTGCTAACAGAGGCAATTGGTGTTGTTAAACCGGAAGGGGACATATGTGTTATAGCTACTTACGGCACGGACGTACAGATCAATGCCACTCACCTTACCCGTACCTCCTTAAATATGAGGGGATCCATGGGGTCTTGCAGGGCCGATTATATGGCCGCACAAAAACTTATGGTCACCGGAATTTTCCCTTCTGAACACTATACGGATTACTATGATTTTAAAGACATCAATCAAGCTTTTGAGGATTCTATAAAAGCTAATAATATGAAGGCCGTTGTAAAAATGAACTAATAATTCATGAGGTCTCGTATAGGCCTGCAACATAATATCAAAAAAAATAAGCTTTAAAATTATGCACAAAATATTTATTACCGGAGGTACGGGCTGTATAGGATCGGTCACTATTTATAAACTTTTACAATCAAAGGAGGTTGGGAAAATTGTTGTTGCATCGCGGTCTAACAATGTGGATCCATTAAAATTATGGCTCCCGGATGATTTGGATCCGCGCTTGGAGTTCGTTACTCTGGATGTTTCTAACTATAAAGAGATAGAAAGGGTTTTGTTTGAAGTGGACCCTACCCATATTATACATTTAGGGGCGTACCAAAGCCCGGATTGTTCCCGCGATCACATAGGGGGAATGGAAATAAATACAGGGGGTACTATGGCACTTTTTGATGCTGCCGAAAGATTACCTAACCTTAAGCGATTTGTTTTTGCAAGTTCTGCCGCAGTTTATGGTATGCGATCAATGTATTCGGAAACCATTATTTCTGAGAATGTTCCTTTGGCCCCGCCCAATCATTATGGGATATGGAAATTGGCCGGTGAACATCTTGCTCGCTTATTTCATGACAACACCAAAGTGCCAACGGTTTGTCTACGGTTAAATACTACTTATGGCAAGGGTAGGGATAAAGGAAAAACTTCTGCCCCGACCAATGCCCTGAAGGCAATTGTTTTAGGTGCAGTGGCCAAAAAAGTGATTCCTTTTGAAATGCCATATCAAGGTCGGGAAAACTATCATTTTGTTGAAGATGTGGGTGCGCAATTCGCTGCCTGTGTACTTCAGCCCTATGAAGGTTTTGGCGCTTTTAACATCCAAGGGGAAACCATCCCCATTACCTCATTTTTAGAAATTATAAAAGAACAAGCTACGTCTTTGGGCATGGGCGACTATGTTTCGTTGTCCGTAACCGATGGTGCGCCACCTAACCTTTTTGTTTGCGATTTGGATCATGCAAAAATTGCAGGCACTTTCAAAGATTTGCCTTTGACCGGAATAGCCGAGGGAATAAAAAATTCATTGTTGGAGTTTAAGACGATGGCAGAAAAAGGCACATTGAAATATTCTACAGCTGCCTCATGAAAAATATAGGAATAGGATTTATAGGAGCAGGGGATATTGCCGATCTACACGCCGAGGCCATTAATAGTTTGGCAGGGGCCCAACTTGTGGGACTTTGGAATAGAACCTTTGAAAAGGGGGCGAAAAAAGCCGAAAAATTTGGGTGTAAGACGTACAACTCCGTTGATGATCTGCTCGGCGATGCTGAAGTTGATGCCGTTTTTATATTGACCAATATGGAAACCCATTGCGATTATACAATAAGAGCAGCAAAGGCAGGAAAGCACATCTTGGTGGAAAAACCGGCAGCCTCCAGTATTGCTGAATTGGAACTAATGCAGGATGCCGTTAATAAGGCCGGGGTAAAATGTATGCCCGTTCACAATTATATCTACGAAGCTGGTATAAAAAGGGCAAAATCCATGATTGAAAACGGTAAATTGGGTGACATCTCCCAATTTTATATGATGTACAATATTCATCACGCTGAAGAAATCAGGGCACGTTACCCAGGTGTTATCCGTCAGATTTTGACCCATCATAGCTATACCATGCTGTATTTGGCCGGTCAGCCTAAAACCGTATCCTGTCTAAAACATACCGTTGACACCACTATAGCCCCACAGGAAAATGTGGCAATGGCCAATATTCAAATGCAGAATGGTACCCTAAGTCACTTATCGGCGAGCTTTGCAAATGATGACCATGCAGGGGACCCATGGACCTGTATCATAAAAGTAATTGGAACCAAGGGTAGTACCCGTTATAGTTACCGGGATTGGGTTATAAATGAGCGCAATGGTGCGCACTCCCAAACCTACCATTCCTACCCGGAATCGATCAAAAATACAGCAACACATTTTATCAACAATGTATTGCGGAATAATGAGGCACCACTTTCGAGTCTTGAAGATGCCGTTACCTGCCAAAGAATTATAGAAGCTTGTGAAAAGTCTGTAAAAGAAGGAATTCACGTGAATATCAATTAATTATATACCAAAAATGATGAATATCAGTAAAAAAGTTGCTTGGGGAAAGATTTTCCTAATGCTCTTCCTAGTCCTTACCGTTTACAGCTGTAATAAGGAGGAAGACAATACCTTAAAAATCGAACCTAACTCCCATATAGTGTTGGTGGGTAATAATTTGGGATCTCGTATGATGAACTTTGGGCATTTCGAAACTGAAATGCAACTTCGTTACCCCAATGATTCACTTTACATTCGAAACATGTGTGATGGTGGTAATACACCTGGTTTTAGGCCGCATTCCTCAAGAAATTCACCTTGGGCGTTTCCTGGAGCTGATAAATATCAGCATGAGTCGGGGCAAGCCATACATTTTGTTGACGGTGAAGACGGACGCCGGTCCGGTCCCATTGGCCATTTTCCTTCTCCGGATGAATGGATTACCAGTTTAAAGGCAGACATTGTTATAGGATTTTTTGGTTACTCCGAGTCTTTTGAAGGGCAAGAAGGCCTGGACAATTATAAGGAGGAATTAAGGGCGTTTATTAAACATACCCTAAGTCAAAAATATAATGGCGCCACGCCTCCGCAATTGGCACTTGTGTCACCCATTGCTTTTGAAGATCTGTCCGATAAGATGGACCTGCCCAATGGACAAAAAGAAAATGGGAACCTAGAGTTGTACACTGCGGCAATGAAGGAAGTAGCCGCGGAAGAAGGTGTTCTTTTTGTGAATGCTTTTGACCCCACAAGAGAATGGTATCAATCCGAAAGTACAGATTTAACGCAGGACGGTTTTCAACTAAACGATTTGGGTTACCAGAAGTTTGCCAAGCTGTTGGCAGATAAAGTTTTCGGTGTCAAAGAAAGTAAGGTAGAAGAAAACCGTGAATTGGTGCTGGATGCCGTAAATGAAAAAAACTGGTTCTGGCATAACGATTTTAAAATTCCCAACGGTGTTCATGCCTATGGTAGGCGTTATGATCCATACGGTCCGGATAACTATCCTTTTGAGATAGAGAAAATACGTCAGATGACTGCTATTCGAGATACTGCTATTTGGGAAGCACTACAGGGAAAAAAAATGGATTTGGCCAAAAGTGATGCTCAAACCAAAGAATTACCTGAAGTACAAACAAACTATAAGCCAAGTGATAAAAATGGAACCCCAGAGTATTTATATGGGAAAGATGCACTGGATAAAATTACGGCGGCACCCGGTTATAAGATAGAACTTTTTGCCTCTGAGGTAGAGTTTCCTGACCTGGCCAATCCCGTACAGATTTCCTTTGATAACAAAGGAAGGCTATGGGTAGGGGTAATGCCAAGTTACCCTCATTATAAGCCTGGCGACAGTAAGCCCAATGATAAGTTGTTAATATTGGAAGATACCGACAACGATGGCAAGGCAGATAAGCAAACTGTCTTTGCAGACGGACTTCATCTAACTATAGGATTTGAATTTGCGCCAGAAGGAGTGTATGTTTCTCAAGGTACCAACTTGGTATTGTTAAAGGATACAGATGGTGATGACAAGGCCGATGCAAAGGATATCATTTTAAGTGGATTCGATGATCACGATACGCACCATGCAATAAGCGCCTTTACAGCCGATCCATCAGGAGCGATCTATATGGGAGAAGGAGTGTTTTTGCATACCAATGTGGAAACTGCATATGGTACTGTTAGAGGAACTAATGGTGGGTTCTATAGGTATAGCCCACAAAGACATCATTTGGAGCGTACGGCACAATTGCCCATTCCAAACCCATGGGGTATTGCTTTCGATGATTGGGGGCAACCATTTTTTGAACATACCTCCGGTCCAGCGGCTACTTGGATGATGCCAGGAACAATTGTACCACGGTACGGGGTAAGTTCACCATTACCCGAAAACCTTATAGAAAAGAAACATTTGGTGAGACCAACTTCTGGTTTGGAATTCGTATCGAGCAGACATTTTCCAGATGCCGCACAAGGCAATATGTTGATTGCCAATACTATTGGATTCTTGGGTATTAAGGAACATTCAATGGTTGATGACCCTAAAACTGCCGGTTATGTAAGCAAGCATCAAGAGGATTTGATCTCAGCAACCGATAAAAATTTTCGACCTGTAGATTTGGAGTTTGCTCCTGATGGTTCTTTGTACGTCATAGATTGGCACAATGTGCTTATTGGACACATGCAGCACAATGCGCGTGATCCCCTAAGAGATCATGCACACGGTAGGGTATACCGTATTACCTACCCATCAAGGCCTTTGGTGGAACCTGCCAAGATTGTTGATGCCAGTATAGATGAATTATTGGATAACCTTAAACTTCCCGAATACCGTACCCGATACAGAACAAAAAGGGAATTGAGAGCTAGGGATGCCTCCGAAGTATTGTCAAAATTGAAAACTTGGGTGGCAAGCTTGGATAAAAATGAGCCTAGATATGAACACAACTTATTGGAGGCTTTATGGGTGACCTGGGGCTTGGATAAAGTTGATGGACCATTACTTAAACAAGTACTTAACGCAAAAGATTTCAAGGCCCGTGCCGCTGCTGTAGGTGTTCTTCGCTATGCCGGACATCAAATTCCAGATCAGGCCGAACTTTTAATGCAAGCCGCCAAGGATGACAATCCACGGGTAAGACTGGAAGCCTTGGTAGCTGCTTCTTGGTTGGGTAGGGATGCGGGGATTCCCATTATCACAGAAGCAGGAAATAAGGGATTGGACAAATGGATGGAAAAACCTTATGAATCTGCCCTGGCCCATTTAAATGGCCACAAGGCAGGGGAGGAGCCAAAAGAGGTTATCAAGACCGATCTAAAAGGAAAAGACTTGGAACTTATGGTTGCAGGAAGGGAAATATATATGAGGGATGGCTTTTGTGCCACTTGTCACCAAGCCGATGGTCAAGGTCTGGAAGCTTCTGGTTTTCCTCCACTTGCTGGATCTGAATGGGTCACGGGTAGTGAGGATAGGCTTATAAAATTAACTACCAATGGACTTATGGGACCTATAGTAGTTAATGGCAAGTCCTATCCTGGACAAGTACCTATGACACCTTTTGGAAATTTACTTAGCGCAGATGAAACTGCGGCCGTATTAACTTATGTCAGAAATACCTTTGGAAATAAGGCCTCTGTGATTTCTACGGATAAAGTGAAGGAAGTGCGTGGGAAGATTAAGGATAAGGAGGGCTTTTATTCCCCAGAGGAATTATTAAAAGAGCATCCGATGAAGTAAATTAGGGCAATTGTATTAAGTCTTTGATTAAAGGTTGGTGAAAGAGTATTCTTTTACCAACCTTTTTACTGTTCAAAATAATATTTGGTTGCCCAAGAGGCCTTTTATGGTATGATTACAATTTTGGGCAGCCTATTTAAGTTGTTAAAAAGGCTTTTACTAAGCGTTAATTAAATTTAAATTGCAAACCTTAATGGGTTTATTCATGCCAAGATTTTGTTAAAAATCTATGTTTTTTAGGATTATACATTAATAAGCCATAATATTCGAGATTATTGTGTTAAGTTTTCATACGTTTATACGACTAATGAATTTTTAGTACAGGAATAATTAATATTTGAACAGTAAAAAATAGTTATTAAATATGGGAAGGCCGGCGACAAAACCAACGGAACTTAAGGACGGATATTATATTGAAGTTCGAAATAAAAATCAGAAAACTGGAGGTATAAAAATCAGAAGGGATACAGAAGAACAAATGCTTTACGCTCTTGAAGAGTACAAGAAAAGCAAGGACGTTACTGTGCTTGGTGAATTAAAAAATGGTAAAATGATGGATTTGGCACGTTAACGCGTCAAGATTCATTTAAGGTATATGAAACCCTGCTCCAATGGGCAGGGTTTATTTTTTGGACAAAGACTTTACTTCGCGTTTTATCCAAAGTATAAATAAGGTTATCTGGAATCTTTCAGCATAAAACAGTTATGTGATTTCCAAATTTGAAACGTCGACATCTGTTGGTGTTAAAGTAAATTGTATTGCTAATTTTTTTCGATTTTCGTCAGTATTGGGAATTAGTATCTGCTTAGGTTTAATTCCGAAATTGATCTTCAATTTATTAATATAAAGACCAGAATACCTGAGAAATAGCCTATTAGAGCCAGCCAGGCTATACGTCGAAGGTACCATAAAAAGTCAATTTTTAAAATTCCCATTGCGGCTACCCCAGCAGCAGAACCAATAATCAGTACACTTCCTCCCGTCCCTGCGCAATAGGCCAAAAATGTCCAGAATTCATGATTCTGGGGATAGGTTTCCATGGAATACATTCCCATGGCACCTGCCACCAAGGGTACGTTATCTATCAATGAGGACAAAAGTCCCAATAAGGTATTGGTAATATGAAAATCATTAAAAGTGGTTTCTAGGGCACTTCCTATATATTCAAGGGAACCATTTGTTTCAATGGCGGCCACGGCCAATAGAATCCCTAGAAAGAAAAGTATGCTGGGAGTATCAATTTTTTGAACCGTTGCAGCTACGGATAAATGGTGTTTTAGTTCAATTGGTTTGTTTTTATGCAATACTTCAGTAATTAACCATAAAAGACACAAACTAAATAGCATTCCCAAAAATGGAGGCAAATGGGTAATGGCTTTAAACACTGGCACCATCAATAGCAACCCTATCCCCATGAGCAATATAAAGTTACTTTCCTTAGGGCTTATTTGTTGAACATTTTGGGGAATTGGTGCAATAGCTTCAATAGTTTTCCCTTTAAAATTATAAGAAACGATTAGTAATGGGACCAGTAAACAAGCTAAACTAGGTAAAAATACCTCACTAATGATAATGTTGGTAGAAACTTGGCCACCATTCCATAGCATGATGGTGGTGACATCCCCTATAGGAGACCAGGCCCCGCCCGCATTGGCTGCAATAATGATAAACCCTGCGAAATACCAGAGGTCCGCTTTGTTGTTCAGAAACTTTCTTAAAATAGCCATCATTACAATGGTGGTGGTTAGGTTATCCAAAACAGCAGAAAGAAAAAAAGTTAGTAGACATAGCACCCAAAGTAGTATCAACATGCTTTTTGTTTTGAGTATCCTAAGGATAATTTCAAAACCGTTATGGATGTCAATTAATTCGACTATGGTCATGGCTCCCAGTAAAAAGAATAAGATTTCAGAAATTTCCTCAAAATGTTCCTTGAGCTTCAATAGGGTTTCTGAAAAATCCACTCCTGTATGGGCGACAATGACCCATAGTACTACTCCAATAAACAATGCCGTTGCTGCCTTGTCTATTTTTACTACATGCTCCAAGGCTATGATCATATAGCCAGCCACAAAAAGAAGGGTGGTAATCAGCATGACAATGTATTGGGATTTTTAAACTTGATTCTCATATAAGGATATATTTATGCTCCGTGCTTTTACAGTAAGGCACTAGAGCAAATTTTTAGTTTACCATAGTTTTTATTCCTCAGACAGTTTGAACTTGGGAGGGTCTTTTTTATCACGAATGGACTATAGCCCAATTGTTTTAAGGACCGGTAGCGCTTAAAAAGTGAAAAAATATGGAATTAGGGAGCTTGTAAGCAACGAATAGATTTACACCAAGACGAAACGGTGAAAAAGGAATTGACTTTAACGCGTTCATTATTTAGTCCAAATTATTAACTCTAAGGTATAAACAATAATCGTTAACAGATTGTTAAAAATATAAGTTCACAGAATAAATAAAGCATGGAGCTTTGTTAAAAATTATGAATGCACATTAACATCATAAAAATAAATAGTTTTAAAAGGATGAGGTGTGCATGGTCAAGGTTGCGACATTGAATTTAAGAAATATAAAAATCTGGTTTTCAGTATTAGAGTGATGGGTCCGAACCGATTTTAACTACATAATCCAGAGCTGAGGACCCCTAGACGCAGTTGTGTAGGACGGTTCTTCAAACATGGCCTTATCACAATTTCCACCATTCCAATTGATTAGAACAGATGCTTTATTTTCTTTACGATCTGCATAGGCAGGTTATAAGGTGGATATCGGAGTGGGGCATCAAACCAATTTGCTTTTTTTACAATAGCCTTTTGATGTGAAAATATGTCAAAGGATGTTTTGCCGTGATAGGCTCCGATTCCGCTTGCGCCAACTCCGCCAAAAGGGAGCCTTTTATTTGTGATTTGAATTACGGTGTCGTTGATGGCACCCCCACCAAAACTATACTTATCGATTATTTTTTTCTGGAAAGATTCTCTGTTAGAGAATATATAGGTTGCCAAGGGTTTGCCGTAATTCATGATATGCCGCTCTAAATCGGCCTCATGTTCATAGGCAATAATGGGAAGTATAGGCCCGAAAATTTCGCCTTGCATCAGTTTACTGTCCAATTTGGGCTCGTTGACCAATGTTGGGGCGAGAAAATTATCTTCATCATTGCTATCACCGCCGAAAAGAATTTCTTCACCCACCAGCATAGCCTTTAAACCATCATAATGGTTTTTGCTTACCGTTCGTGAAAAATCCGGAGATTTTTCGATGTTTTCTCCATAACTCTTGATAATGTTATGTTTTAGTGCCGCAACAAGCTTGTCCTTTACCTCTTTGTGTACAAGTATATAATCCGTTGCAATACAGGTTTGGCCTGCATTTAAGAACTTTCCCCAAACAATCCGTTTTGCCGTCAAATTGATTGATGCCGTTTCATCGACTATGGTAGGGTTTTTACCTCCCAATTCCAAGGTAACGGGTGTAAGGTGTTTTGCCGCGGATTCATAAACGATTTGCCCGACCCGAGTGCTACCTGTAAAGAAAATGTAGTCCCATTTTTCCTTCAAAAGCTCCTGGGATACTTCCACACCTCCTACCACGACGGTAACATGTGCCGGTTCGAATACCTCATTGATAATTTCCGAGATGATCGTTGCAGTATGGGATGTAACTTCCGAAGGTTTGATTACAACCGTATTTCCTGCTGCTATAGCCGCGATCATGGGAGCAAATGCCAACTGAAACGGATAGTTCCATGGAGCAATGATCAGTACGGTTCCATAGGGTTCCTTATAGATCCAATCAGAGGAGGGCCAATTCATCAAGGTGGCAGATTTTCTGTCAGGCCTTGCCCAATTGTCAATATTTCTCAACGTCAATTTTAGTTCCGCCAATACGAATTGCGTTTCTGCTGCCAAGGTCTCGAACTTGGGCTTTTTAAAATCGTTGTAAATAGCTTGTGCAATGTCATCCTCACGCGCAATTATTTCTTTTTGCAATCGCTTTAAGGTTTCTTTTCGAAATGCAACATCCTTGGTTTTTTGCGTAGCAAAAAAAGCACGTTGTTTATGTAATATTTTCATGGCATTAAACTAAGGTAAAAAACATCCCTAATCATACTCATTTGGGGATATCATCAAAATTATATATTAAATAACATCATTATGAGTATTTAACCATTGCAATTTTTGGAATTTATAAAGACTCCAAAGTCAAATGAAAGAATAATGTTGGCGTATCATAAAAATCTTGTTCCGTATGTATTCCCAAAGCCACGTTCATAGTTGTTTCTGTAATTTCCTTTAGGATTACAATGTTACTGGTTTCTTTGTAACCAAGGTATTCTCCTAAAATTAGACGTTGCTTACCTGTGAAATTTATACTTACTGGTCCTACTTGGGGATACAAGGTATTAATTGTAAAGTCCTCTTCATTAAGCTCCCATTTGGCGTCGGTTACAGGTGTATAGATAGCATGGGCAAGGGGCACGTTCGCTAGATCTGCCGAAACGGCAGTAATATTGGCTGCGTGAAATGCACTGGCGTGTATAATGCCCATAAGACTTTGGCCGTCAACATTATCTACTTTGTAGGTTCCATCATGAACAAAAGTAAAAGTATCTTCATACGATGCGCCCAACCCTACAGCTCCCAGTAAATTATCAAAGGAAGCGATCAAGAGTCCAAGTTTATTCTCTATCAATCCGGCACCTTCCTTACCTGCGGTGTATGCTTTTTTTAACTTCCATGCTTTACCTTGAGGTCTGGCAGGACCACCGGTCAATAGAATATCAAGTGTAGGAAGAATAGTAACTCTTTTGGTTTCAGAAAAGGTACCATTTGGACCACTTACCGTCATGACAACATTGTATGTTCCGGGACTGGCAAAGGCGTACACCGGATCTTCCTCGGTACTGGTATTACCGTCGCCAAAATCCCAATTAATGGAAGTGGTATTTTCGACTGTTCCGTTAAAGGTTACCACAGAGCCTTCAACTAAAAATTGAAAATCCGAGAGGGGTAAGAGTGGTTCATTATCGTCGCTACAGTTAACCAATATTATGGCTAGTAGTAGTAAACTTAATATCTTATTATTTTTCATCTGAATGTTTTTTTAGCTATTAGTTTTTATCCCACCATACAGGTGTATCTATTTTATTGGCACCCTGTCTAGAAATGGCTTCTTGAACGTTGGAGCTGTTCGCACCCTGCTCAAATGAAGAGTAATTGAACCTACTTGGCATAATACCGTTGGTTACACCTTTGGATAAATCTTCACTAGTTCGAACGGGTATAATAGGATATCCTGTTCGACGTATGTGCGACCATCCCTCAAAGAAATTTGGCGTTAGTGACAACCACATTTGCACTCCAATTTGCTCCTCATCGTTGACACCTGCCAAAGTAGCGGTAGGCGAGGCCATGAAACTAGTTATTTCGGCAGCATCAACCTCCCATTGGTTTAAGGAAGCTTCAATACCTTTTCTATATAATATGTTGGCCGTTGCGGGGTCATTATCATAGGCCAAGGCCGCCTCTGCCCGTAACAACCAAGTTTCAGCAGCGGTCATTATATATAGCTTACTTTCAGGGGAAGATAAGGCAAGACCCATATCGGATAAGTTGGCAAAATTGGAATTTCCAAAAGCTTGGTCGGTAAGTCCGTTTACAATACCCGAATACTGTCCGGTACCGTCCTTACTCACAAACACGGCCAACCTCGGATCGTTGGTACCCTGCAATTGATCGATCAGCAATGTTGACATTTTAATGGACGGAAATCCTGTTCTTCTATTAAACCATGCGTTTCCAGTACCTTCGGTTTCAATCATAAAAGCATCATGCCCTGGGGTTTCCATCAACGGTTCGGATAAACATTTCGCTACAGTGGATTGTGATGCACTTGGGTCTGCATAGCGCATGCGCATCGCAAGTCGAAGTCGGACACTATTGGCGAATCGCACCCATTTGCCTAAATCGTTGTTGTAAATCGGGTCGGAATTGGGATATGCCATTGCAGGATCTGCGGTCTTCAAAATTGCAATGCTGTTTGTCAACCTAACAATCATATCTTTATAAATACTCTCTTGAGTATCATATTTTGGCAGCAAAATATCTTGTGACTTGCCTTTTCCTCCCTCTGTGTAAGGTACATCGCCAAATGCATCGGTAACCTTGGCATAGGCCAACACTGCAATAATATTGGCAAGGGCATTCCGTATATTGTTTTGGGTGTTTGCGGAAGAAGTCAGTTCCAAAACTTCTTCAATATGTCGGATTGTGCCGCTATAACCATCATTTAAAATACTATTGTAATCCCCATCATGACCATCTCCATATTGATCGGGAGCCCTCCAAGTACTTCCTGCCACATAGTAATGGGCATGCATACCAGCAAAATGGGCTGAGCCATTATCCGTAGTTGCCTGAAATAAACTTCTGACGGATTTGGTAAATAATGCAGAATCGTCAATCGAAGTAACGGCATTTGGGTTATCATAAAGGTCTTCCAAATGGCCCTCGCATGAAAGTAACAACATTCCTACTACAGCGACAACTACTGTTTTTCTCATTGAATTATATATCGTTTGCATAGTCATCTATATTAAAAGTTGATTTTTAAATTCACGCCATAACTCCTTGTCGAAGGCAGTGATGAATGTTCAAAGGCGGTACTGGCCGGGCCACTACTATAGGTTGCCTCAGGGTCTATATCGCCTGCGGCATTATATAGAAAGAGTAAGTTTCTACCAACGGCCGATAGACTCGCCGATTGTATAAATGTGTCTCGCAGCATGGTTTTTGGAAAATCAAAAGTCAAGGCCACCTCTCTAAGTTTAACGTTGGTGGCATCTAGAATGATATCGGTAGCAATTTCATTTGAAAATATATCTGTAAACTGTTTTAGTAGAGCGCTGGTTTCATTGTCATTTTCAAAACCAGTAAACTCATTGATGCCTTCTTCAACAAGGCCGTTTTCCCTACCCACTAAACTGCGTTCGTCCGTTCCAAAAAATAGACGATATCCTCTACCGTATGAATAATACTCCCCACCGACCTGTGCGCTGATAAGCGAACTTAAGGTGAAATTCTTATAGCGTATTTTATTGGTAAAACCACCATACCAATCCGGGTTTATATTTCCCAGGGCTACGCGATCGCCCCGTTTGGCCAGGCCATCATTGCCGATTATCTTTCGCCCGAAATTATCCCTTAAAAAATCGTTGCCATAAATGGTCCCGAATTCCTGCCCTGGTCGGGCCTCAACAGAAGCTGTCCAGAGAGATCCAAGGGAAATACTCTCCAAACCTTCATTTAATGTAATTACCTTAGAATTACTTTTTGTAAAGTTAAATCCCAGGTCCCATGAAAAATTTTCAGAGTCAAAAGGAATCAAATTCAATTGGGCCTCAATACCCTTATTTTCAATTTCTCCTGCATTGATGACCTTTGATGAATAGGCAGTTGTTCCTGAAATTGGAACCGCCATAATTTGATCGGTAGTGTTGGTCTTGTAATAAGTAACATCCAATTGGATACGATTCTTTAAAAAACCTAGATCCGCGCCAATTTCCCAAGATTCGGAGGTTTCGGGTCTTAAATCAAAAGAGGGAAGACTTTCTGAAATGGAAGCCACGGTATAGGGCAATGTTACTGTTTGGTCAACGCTGTATACAGCCTGCGTTCTATACGGGCTGGTGTCGTTACCTACTTTGGCAAATGAGCCCCTTAGTTTACCCTGACTTAATATATTGGAATTAATGCCCAGCAATTTAGTGAACAACAAACTCATGTTCTCAGAATGGTACCAATATGAATTATTGGCTTGGGGCAAGGCGGATGAATTATCGTTTCTAATAGTAGCGTCCAAATATAAAAAGCCTCGGTAACCAAATTGTCCCAGGGCATAGTAGGAATAAATAGCTTTTTCTGAAATTCCTTCAGAGGAAAATGAATTTTTATAATTACTTATTCTATAGAAATTGGGAACCTTGGCATCATTGCCAGAAATATTTTTATAGTTACTATATTCATTGCGATAGTTGGCCCCCAAACTAAGGGTTATGTTAAAATCCGAAAGGTCTGTAGAATACGTCCCTAATATATCGGAGTTCCAAATACTGCTTTGATCACCGTCATGATTGTAGGAGCCTAATCCGTTTTGAATGGCTTGAGCCCCGGTGGCCCCATAACTAGTGTAATCGTTGATAATATAGTCCATCCCTGATTTTGCAGTGATATTGAATTTGTCATCAATCTCCCAATTTGCGGAGATAAAGCCTTGGAAATGGTCTTTTTCATCAACATTTCCTGCATTTTCAAGTGCCCAATAGGGGTTGTTAAAAGTATTGTCCAAATTCCATTTAATTTCTTCCCCATTTGCATTCACAGTATTGTTTCTTACATCGTCCAATCGTATATCCCGTGGCATTAAAGAAAGTTGTAAAGCGGTATTTCCACTTCCTTCTGCCAGTTGTGGTCTATTGCTTACTTTGGAAGTGATGTAGGTCATTTTTCCATCAATACTAAATCTATCGGTCAAATTAGAAGAACCTCTTAAGCTAAATGTCTGTTTTGTCAATGTATTATTACTCACAATGCCTTGACCATCCTCATCGGTTATTGACAATCTAAAGGAACCTTTATCATTTCTGCCTTCAAAAGCCAACGTGTTCGACATTGTAAATCCGGTTTGATAAAACTCCTTATATGGATTCCTTTTTGAGTTGGGAGTGTAGTTGTCTTGTTGTCCCAACCAGTTGGTATAGGTTTGTCCTTCCATTTTTGGTCCCCAACTCCATGAAAAGGGATAATCCAACACGGGTCTTCCATCGGCATTTATCGGCGCAAAATCGCCAAATGCCCCGGCGCCGTATTCGTTTTGAAAATCGGGAGTTAAGGCAACATCCGAAAATGAGAAGGATGAATTTAAAGAAATTCCAACCCCAGCCTTTTTGGTTCCCGATTTGGTGGTAATCAAGATCACCCCGTTCATGCCCAATGAGCCATAAGCCGCGGCTGCACCTGCCCCTTTTAGGACACTTATGGTTTCAACGTCATCTGGATTGATATCCGATAGGGCATCTCCCCGGTCGATACCCCCGCTTGCACCTGCCCCACCCGAACCGTTGCTTATAGGAATACCATCAACTACAACTAGGGGTCTATTGTTACCGTTAATAGTAGTGATACCCCTTAAGAGTACCCGACTGGAACCGTCAACTCCGGTATTGGATTGTGTAATCTGTAAGCCTGAGACTTTTCCCGAAAGCGAATTCATTACGTTATTTTCTCTGGCCACGTTGACCTCCTCCGACGATACTTGGGAGATAGAATACCCAAGTGACTCCTTATCCCTTTGGATGTTCAGTGCAGTAACCACTACCTCGTCCATCTGCTCGGCATTAATTTCAAGGAAGACATTAATTGTCGTTTGATCGCCAATAGTAAATTCCTGGGTGGTATACCCAATATAGGAGAATTCAATAATAGCGTCTGTGCTTAGATCAGCGAGTGTATAATTACCATCAAAATCTGTTGTGGTCCCAGTCATGGAACCCTTTACCAATACACTTACCCCTAAAAGCGGCGTATTGGTGTCTTTTTCCAGCACCTGACCGGAAATGGTTTTTTGAGCCCCGGCGGTAATTATAGTACCGAATATGGCCAATATTAGAATTAGTTTGTTCATATAATTGTGTTTGGTGGTTTATTTATGTTATTGTCTGGCAATTATTAAATTTCATTGCATATTGTAAAATTTTAATTCTTCAGCGCCAGGATATATTTTGCCACGGCCATTTTGGCTTCCTCAGACAAATAATTCTGTGGCGGCATTTCCGGATAGTCTTCCCTAAGGTTTTTGGGATTAGTAATATAATCTACTATACCCTGTGGATTATCATTGTGAATTGCTTGTATGATATCAGTTGGAGGACCGATCAATCTTGTGCCAAAAGCATGACAACCGGCGCAAACTCCATAATACGTTAGTTCCCCCAGTTCTTCTTTGGAAACCGATCTGGGTGGTACCGGAGACGGAGTCATCATTGTTGGTATGTCCTTGGTATCTGTTATTTGTGCTATTCCGTAATTATCCAAACCAAAAGTTCGATATCTGTTCTTATCCCTGATCGTGCTGCCAGTGCCTCCGCCATAGGCGAAAATATCAGGCCCCTTGCTATCCAATTGGGTAAGCATGATGGTCTTTATTTCACCAGTAGGGTCATTCCCGTTATTAAACATGATATTATCGAGAATTACTACTCTGTCAGGATTTCCTTCAGAATTGGGGTCATTGGCTTTTGGGTCGCCTGTTGCAAGGTCAACAATGGTAATCCCAGTATTGTTATTCCCTGTTATGATATTGTTTTCTACAATTACATCATCCGCCGCCATTATTAGAATTCCTGTACCGGATGGAATTCCTGAAACAGTAGATCCCGGTGCCCCAAAGTTTTCATGGTTGTTGTTTACCACAAAATTGTTGCGCAGTATAACATCAAAAGTGGTTTTTATAGGAAGCCCAGGTGTTACAAAGGCAAGTAATCCACCTGTATTGTTGTGGGCATAATTATTCTCTACCAGGCAATGTCTTGAATTTTCAATTTCAATACCCGCAACATTATCAAATACTTCGTTATGTAGTACGTCAACATTATCGCACATACCAACATAAATGGCCGCATCCGCTATTTTACTTAGGACATTATGTTCAATAAGTCCGTTTTTACCATATTGTGGGAAAATGCCATAAACACCGGTATCTATGATCCAGTTGTTGCGTATTATAAAGTTGTTGCCAGCCTGGCCCATGACACCATTGCCTTTATAATTAATGATTTTAAAATTCTCAATAAGAATGCCATTGCCAGAATAAAGGAAGGCGTCGTTAATTTCCTTTTTACCATCCAATGTTGGCCAATCTCCATTGATGACCACTCCTTGTAGGCTAATATTATCTTTGTCAATATATACGTTCTCCGAATACGTTCCGGGGTAAACACGAATAAGATCTCCGGGATTGGCCTCTTTTACGGCCTTCTGGATAGAGGAGCCATTTTTGACCTCTATTATATTTCCGGTGAATTCTTGACTTGAAGCAACCTGTGTTGTGTCATTGGAAAGTCCAATGTTTCTATACTTCATGGTGGACGGTATTGGAACGGTCTCCACACTTTTTGGTCCAAAGAACGATTTTCCAATGAATATCCCTACTCCTATGAGCAGGATAGAGGTAATAATTTTTATAAAAGGCGATTTTTTATTCATATTCCAATTGATTGTTAATTAAGTCGATATTTTAAGCCCCGAAGGAAGTGCCTCGGGAACTTTTGGTTTAAAGGATTCATCTGTCAAGGTCTTAAGAAAATCCACTAGACGGTCCAATTCGTAATCCGTTAAATTCGGTTCCCAAATATGCCAGTGAATCAATAAGTTTTCACCTTCCGGTATGGCATGCCCACGACCGTCTGTATAAAATTGAACGGTTTCACGAAGGGTTTTGAATCTCCCAGAATGCATATAAGGAGGGGTTTGTGCTATGTTTCTAAGACTTGGAACCTTAAATGCCCCTCTTAGACTTTTGTCCTTAAAAGGGATTTCGGCTCCAGGATCTAGTGGTAATCCATCTGTTTCGGGGGTGCCTATAACGGCAAATTGTTGATTTGTAAAAAGGGGAGGGGTATGGCACTCAGCGCAACGGGCCACAAAGGACCTGAATACATTAAGGCCTTCAATTTCATTTTTATTCAATGCTTCATCGTACCCATGGGCATATTGGTCATATTTGCTGTTTAAGGAAATCAGGGAAGATTGGAAAGCCGTTATGGCATTGGTAATTTCTTCGAGTGCAATAGGGGCGGCCTTATTCCTATTAGGATATGCTTCCGTAAATAATTTTCTATAATTCTCAATGTCATTTATGGTCTTGAGTAAGTTTTCCGGTGTATTTCCCATTTCTTGCATGGAAAACAAGGGTTCCAGCATTTGCTCTTCCAAAGTTGAGGCACGACCGTCCCAAAAGAGTTTTTTTAAATAGCCAACATTATAAAGGGAAGGGGCCGCTCTTTTTAATCTAAGTCCATCCTTACCCCGGCTGGTTGCCAAGCCATCACCCAATCCTTTGGTGGGATCATGGCATGTTGCACAGGAAATGGTTTGGTCGGCAGAAAGAGCAGGGTCAAAAAATAAATACCTTCCCAAGTCTATTTCTTGGGGAGAAAAACCATCGCGAATCTCTGGTAGGGCCGACTTTAAACCTCCTACACCGGCCTTGTTGGTCACTGCATACTGATTATAAAGATTTTTTGCAATACACTCATTATTGGCATTCAATTTAAATCCGGGAGGACAGGTACTTTTTAAAAGTGGAACTGGGTAATAGGCAGTGGATTTTTGTCCGGAAAAGAAAACCAGTGCCAAGATTCCAATAATTGACCCTGATATAATTAGCTTTAATATGACCCTACTTAATATCACCTGGTTTTAAATTATATTTTGATTATTCATTAAAATTTTGAACCATTAAATCCCAAATTCCTGTCGTAATCATAGACCGTTTTTGAAATAAATAGCTTAACATTTATAGCATTACGGATGTAATAATTGGATTCATCGGGCTGTGCAAATACACTGTATTGGCACAAATTAACAATGGTGCTTCAACTAACTGTTATGTCTATGATATTTTGTGATGAAATATCCCTATTTGGGATTAATGGGACATTTTTTTTGGTTGGAGGGCTTTTTCAAACTCGGTCTTATAACCAAATGAAACGGGAATTTTTTCCTCTTGAATATATTGGATATTAAGGGCATACCCTTTTTTTGTTTTCTTAGCAGAATTGATATATACCGTATTGACCATATAGGACCTATGGACGCGGATTACCTTAGGGTCCGTGATAATTTCATCCAATTCCTTGAAACTCATTCGAATAAGTTCCTTGTTGGTTTTTTCTCCCGTAAAGTAAAAGAGCTCCAGATAATTTCCTGCAGACTTAATATATAATAATTGGTTGTATTTTATGGCCAGTACCACCTTATTGTTTTCGCCATTTAAAATCAATAATTCATTGTTTCCTTCAATACTTGTATTTTCAAGGTTGTATTGAATTTCCTCTTTGAAGGAGGATAATTTTAGTTTGATTTGGGCATACCACAAAAACAGCGTATAGGGCACCACCACTACTAAACCTATTTGCCACAAGGTAAGCAGGAATTCCGAAATTTGTTCCTGAAGCGTTCGCATTGGCGGACTATAGGTAATCTCAAATATAAAGGCCATTAATCCCATTTCCATTAGTCCCCAAGGGAGTAAACTATAGATTTTGAATCTTTTGGGCCCAAATATGGTACGCAGTATAAACTGACTGAAAATTAGTACACTAAAGCCAATAAGGATAAACTCCCAATAATAATTTTCCCCCCATTTATTAATATTGTAAGGCGCATATATGTTGATGAAAATGAAAGAATACAGGCTGATAAAGCCAATCAATAAGAGTTTGCTTCCAACGGAATCCAAATAAGGGATTTCCTGTTTTAATATTGCTTCTATACGCTTCCTCATAGGTTGGATCGGTTACGAAATCAAATCTCTGTAATTTTTGGGAATTACAGGTTGAAAATAATAACTACATCGAATCTAGTGAAAATAGTTTTTATAAGAATGCCGTCTTCAGGATATATTTAAACTACCAAGTATAGAATGAGTATTTTCCTGATTTTTTGCTTTTTTATGAAAGAACTCGGAAAAAATGGAAACAATCTTAAAATTCTAATCTAGTGGTACAGTAAAGGAGTCTATGTTTGCTATTCATTAACCTGTTGTAGTGGTCAGATGGTGGAATTTTATTTTTTATCGGAATTTAGCTTTAAAACGCTGGTTTTCATGTCGGCATAGCGTGGATCGGGAATGTAATCCTGCTTTTGCATTTTTATGACCTCTATGCTTAAAAAGCCAAATTCGCTCACCACTTTTCCATAAAATCGATAAATGCCCTTTCCCCTGAAGTAGTATTTTGCAGCTATTGGAGGAAACAGTACGGTATCAAAAACTTCTCCATGTTGGTCTACCAATGTGGCAAAATTCATACGGGTTCCTTTATGGGTACGAGTATTCTTTACTGTCACCAAGTATCCGTAAATATCAATATTTCTCTTCAAATAGGCTTCCAAGTCTCTCTTGCCCAATAGGTTTGTTGGGGGTTCTGCCAAAATATCAAATGGACTACAGAGGGTGAATCCCATAAGTTCCAATTGGGTAAAGGCCATTTCCAAGTCGGTGGAGTACAATTTAGGGATTTCAAAATGTTGATGTTTTGTGGTGAACAATTTGGGATGCTCCAATTTAGTGTTTTTGGATATGGAAAGATGTGCTTGCCATAAGAGTTCATGTTTATTCACTCTACTAAATCTAAAGGCATCAATACGGATAAGGATACTTAATTGTTCTATGGATATGGAGACCCTATCCAAAAAGTCGGTCAATGATAAATAAGGTCCATTGGCATTTCGTTCGGTTGTAATTTGTTCTACCACCCTTCCTTCCAATTCCCTTAGGTACATAAATCCCAGGTACAGTTCCTTTTCATAAATGCAGTTGAGCATAAAGCTTTTGTTTATACAGGGAGAATGTATCTTGGCTCCCAGCATCCTAGCCTCATGGATGTAGAATTCGGCGCTATAGAATCCACCTCCATTGTTAAGTACGGCCACCATATATTCCAATGGGTAATAAGCTTTAAGGAATAAGGTCTGATAACTTTCAACGGCATAGGATGCCGAATGGCCCTTGGCAAAGGCATAGCCGGCAAAACTCGCTACCTGGTCCCATATTTCAAAAATGAGTTTATCTTCGTACCCCTTTTTTTGGCAATTGTCCACAAACTTATCCTTTACTTTCTGGAATTCTTCCCTGGAGCGGAACTTACCGCTCATACCTCTTCTTAGAACGTCTGCTTCTCCTAAAGTAAGATCTGCAAAATAGTGGGCCACTTTAATTACATCTTCTTGATATACCATTACGCCATAAGTTTCGGGCATAATGGATAACATTACGGGATGTGCCCTTTCCTTGGCTCGTTGTGGATCCCGATGGCGTAGTATATATTCCCTCATCATTCCGCTTTTGGCCACTCCGGGCCTGATAATGGAACTTGCGGCAACCAATCCCAAATAATTATCGACCTCTAATTTCTTCAATAACATCCGCATCGCAGGTGATTCAACATAAAAACAGCCCATACATTGGGCGCTCTTTACCAAATTATTAATGACAGGGTCATTTTTAAATTTGGCAACATCATGAATATCGAAGGTGCTTATTGCCTCTGGTTGGTTATAACTTATGATTTCCAGGGATTCTTCAATTTTTGCCAAACCGCGCTGGGACAGGATATCAAATTTAAAAAGGCCAACATCTTCGGCAATCACCATGTCGAAATGTGTAGTAGGATAACCTTTGGGTGGGAGGTGGGTGGCAGAAAAATAGTGAATGGGTTTTTCAGTAATAAGGATACCGCCGGCATGGATACTTAAATAATTAGGCATTCCTTGTATCAATTGTCCGTACTTAAGTACCAATAAGGCTACTTTATCCAATTGGGAAACATTGTATTTTCTATCGCACAATATATCTATTTCCTCTTTGGGCAGTCCAAACACCTTGCCCAATTCCCGTATCACTCCTTTTTCTTGGAAAGTAACATAAGTGCCCAGTAGGGAAACGTTGGGGAAGCGGTCAAAAATGTATTGGGTCATGGCTTCGCGGTCCTTCCATGAAAAATCGATATCAAAATCAGGTGGATTAACACGGTATAGATTTATAAAACGCTCAAAATAAAGGTCCAGTTCAATTGGGTCCACATCGGTAATATGAAGTAGGTAGGCCACTATACTGTTGGCACCACTACCACGACCTACATAAAAAAAGTTTTGTTTCCTGGCATGTGATACAATATCCCAATTAATGAGAAAGTAGGACACAAATCCCATTTTTTTAATTAAATCCAATTCCTTTTGAAGTCGCTGCAGAATCACAGGACCTATTGCGGTATGTTTGTACCTTACGGGCAAACCCTCTTGACATAATTTTTCCAATAAAGCCTCATCCTTTGAGGTATCGCCAAGGTAAGTGACTAAGTTTTGTGGTTTTCGTTCATCTGAAAAATCAAAATAGATGTTACAGGAATGCATTAACCGCTCCGTGTTCTCCAGTATAAAATTATATTCGGAAAAAGCAGATTTCAAATCATCTAAGGGAAGCATTTTTTCTTCCGGATCTGCTTCTTCTGCCGGGGTCAGTTTACTTAGCAGTATGTTATTGTCAATGGCACGTAATAAACGGTGTGCATTAAAATCGCGTTTATTGCGAAAGGTTACCGGTTGTTGCACCACTAATTTATCCCTGTACTGCAAAACTTCGGAAAAGGGAAGACGTCTTAGGTCTCTGATGGAAATACCTATATACTCATTTTCCAAAAAGGATTTTTGTTTATTCAACACTGCTTTTTGGAACGGATATATTATATAGGCATCTTTAAAGGCAGGAGCTTGGCATTTATATTTTTTTTCATGATGCAGGTGGTCGGCCAAGAAATTGTTCAGTTCCTGATATCCATTATTATTTTTGGCTATACCTATAAAGCATTGATCTACCCCATTTCTAAAGTCGATTCCTAAAATAGGTTTAATACCAAATTCCTGCGCTTTTCTTACAAAATTTAATCCTGCCGACGTATTGTTGATATCTGTAAGTACCAGATGATTCACATGGTTTTCTTGGGCCAATTTCAAGAGCTCCACCTCGGATAGGGTACCGAATCTTAGGCTGTAATATGTATGGCAGTTTAAGTACATTTTTTACTTCACAATGAATAGATACATTAATGGTAAATGGATTTATTTTGGGGCGTATATAAATGACCCTTATTTCTTAATAAATTTTTGAGGGCAAGCTAGGATGAATACCAGTAGATTTTTCTACCCTTTGTTTTGCCGATATGCATTACACCTGGCTTAGCCATGGACTCAATTTCAGAGGTCGATATCCACATAATGATTCCTGTGGGAATAATAAAAATCGGACCAATAGGTCTTTGCCATTTTCACCACAGGGCGGTGTATCGCCAGTAATTCTCAAAGCCAATACTCCAATAAAATCCTATTGTTAAAGGTAAGAATTTATTAACCCACCTAATTGACAGTTGGGTGATTTTAATTGCAAACTATAGCCAAGGTGAATAGGGACAAAAGTAGATTAAGGAAAAAATGATTAATGGAATGGTCTATAAACTGTTAGAGAAGAAGGAGTTAAAAACTTTAACTGCAATTAGTTGGATTTACTCCTGTTCTCCCATTTCAAATCTTTTAAAATGGAACTCTTAATACCTATAAAGAAGTACCAACGTTTATAGGTTCCAAATGGGGTCCAGTTGAAATTCATCCTAAAACTCTTCAAATCCCGTTCAAAGCGCAATTGCGTTAGTGTGAACCCTTTATTTTGGAAATCGTAACCAGAAGACCCACCGATTTTCCATCTTGGGGAAAGTTGGATGTTCCCGGAAAACATCAAGGAATGGCTGCCAATGGTGTTTTGGCGGTTGGAATTGCTGTAATTTACTGCATATGACAATCGCAGGTCCCAGGGCAATTTTGTTCCAAAAATGGGGTTTTCTACATCTTCAGTGTCATTTTCCTTTTCATCGCCAGGTCTATTTTCGTTAAAGTCATTTGCCCTACCAAAAAGGTCATCATCCCTACCGCCGCTGGATGCAACATAGTCGTATTCATCTTTGTCGTCCTCCTTTTTTTCTTCTTTCTTTTTTCCAAAAGTCTTACTGTCCAAAGAATAGCTGAGGTTTGCCCTGGCAGAAGTAAGTCTAAACAGACTACCTCCATTGTCCACATTAAAGGTATTTATACGTGTTCCATTATTGTCTATGGCATAGGGATCCAAACTGGCACCAAAGTTTATGGCCATTTTGTTGTTGAGTATATTGGTTCCTCCGGTCAAATTAACCGCACTTAGTTTTAAGGAATCCGCTTCAAAATTATATCCGGTAGAGAGGTTGAGGTTGCTCAAAAGTGATATTTTCTTTGGTTTTGTCGCGGTTGAATCTCTGTCGCGGACTTTGGCTTCAAACTGGTTGCCCAGAGAAAAGCTCATTGAACTGGATTTGGTTAGGCCTGGAGCTCCGTTCAGAGTACCTTCAAATCTACTATAAAGTTCCAATTCATCATCGGCACCAATATAGCTGTCGTAATACTGTTCAAATGACGGTGCATAGCCATAACTAACGGACGGACGCATAACGTGGCGTATGGCCTGAATTTTTTTGTCCTCGCCAAAATTGACCAGTCCATATAAAGTTGTTCCTATACTGGCACTAAAGTTATACTTGTTGTAGCGGTCAAATCCATTAAGGGTATCCGTAACAACTTCTCTTTTGGTCTCTTGGTCATAACCTCTTTCATAGGTCTCTATGGCCCAAATGTCTTCATAGGAACCGCCAACACTTACACTAAAATGCTTGGCCACTTTAAAGTTGGTGCTAAGGGGTATGGTATGCCTTGCCCCAAAAAGTGAATTTTCGAACATTCTACTGGTCAAAAAATCCTCTTCAGTGGTCTTAATGCTATTTCTGGCATTTAGGTTATACTGAAAGTTTACATTTTGAATGATACCCTTTTTTATTCCTTCACGTGGGGCAAACGGAAATATACGCTCCATACTGGCCTGCAAGGTGGGTAAGGTTACATCAACGGCGCCAGTATTGGTGTTTTGGTTATGCGTGGCGGTCAAACTCAGGTTTACGGACGGATATTCTGGGAACGTCTTGGAATAGGATATAGATGAAGATAAATTGTTCACCTGTGTATTTGGTAGGTTCTGCTGTAGCAGTGAGTTCCTGTAGTAAGAACTACTACCAAGGTTTACCGATGCCTGAAATCTGGAGTTGGGATTACTTTTTTGGTCTTGGGAATGTGAAACTTGAATGTTATATATAGTGGTTCTGCTATAATCACTGAACCCTTTTTGACTGGTAACTAAATTTTCATATCTAAAATTGACATTTCCCCTATACTTGTATCTTTTGGTATAAATAGATTGTGTTCTAAGACCATAACTTCCGTTGCTATATAAATCTCCCGTTAGGGTTAGATCAACATAGTCACTTATAGGAACGTAGTATCCTCCATTTTGTAAAAAATATCCCCTAGTGTTATCACTGCCAAAAGTTGGCATCATCAGTCCTGCCGACCTGCCAGTAGTCAAGGGAAAATACGCAAAGGGAAGTGCTACGGGGGTGGGCACATCGGCAATATATAGGTTGCTGAATCCTGCGATTACCTTCTTTCCCGGTACAAATTTGGCCTTTTTAATACGAATATAATAATCTGGGTTAACAGTATCTTTGGAGGTAGTAAGCTTACCTTCACTTAGGAAATAAACGGAATCGTTTTCCTTTTTGGTAATCTCTGCGTAGACCTTCATGTTATCACTTCCCAACTGACCCAAACCGGCCTGTTGCTCTGTTCTGGAGTTCCAAATAATGGCTTTTTGAGTATCAAAATTGAACCTTATGGAGTCTGGGATAACCTCATTTGTTCCTTGCTTAAAAAATGGCAGTTGGGAGTAATTCCCAAGTGAATCCTTTATTCGCCCGGCATAGACTTCGTTTTTTATGTAGTCCATTATTATTATCCCGGCCTTTAATTCGGTATCCTGATAATAGAGTTCTGCTTCGTTATAAAGATAAATCTTTTGATCTTTTTGGCTCATCTTTACATAATCCTTGGCCTTATATTTTATTTTATCCAGGAGAAGAGGTTGTTTGCCATTTAAAGAGTCTATTTTCGTACTGTCGTTTAAAATGGTATCCTTTAATTTTGGATCGGGCAAAAGTGGCGCAATTATTGTATCTCGTTGGGCAACAATGGGCAGTGGTTTAATCCGGTCTTCTTGGGCAGATGCAGTGATGGCACCAAATAATAGGAGCAATAGGAAAAGTACATGATGTTTATTTGATTGCAAAGCTATATATCCTATTTTTGTAACGGTTTAGCTACATTTTGGGTTCAAACTTACATATATTTTTTGTTCTGCCTGTAGGGTATTGCGATAAATTTAACCTAATTAAAAGATCAAATTATCTCTAGTGATATGAATATGAAACTGTTTTATATTATTCCTTTTATAATTTTAACATTTTTTCTGACTTCTTTTGGCAAAAATGTGAATGTCGATGACAATGACGGAAAATTTGTAGTCGTTTTGGATGCTGGGCACGGAGGCCATGACCCCGGCAACTTGGGGAATGGTTATTTGGAAAAAAATATAGCCTTAAGGATTGTGTTAAAAGTGGGCGAGATTTTGGAGAAGAATCCCAATATTAAGGTCATTTATACTCGAAAGGATGATACTTTTGTGGACCTATATCTTAGGGGGGAAATTGCCAATAAGGCCAATGCAGATCTATTTGTTTCGGTTCATTGTGATTCGCATAGTTCAGATGCCCATGGAGCGGGAACATTTGTATTGGGACTGCACGCCAATAAACAGAATTTTGAAATAGCTAAAAAGGAAAACTCGGTAATTTATCTGGAAGATAATTATGAGAGCAGATATGCGGCATACGATATAAATTCCCCAGAATCCATAATTGGCCTAACCATTATGCAGGAAGAGTTTTTGGATCAAAGTATTAATCTAGCCAAATTGATGCAGGATAATTTTGCAAACAAGTTGAAAAGAACCGATAGAAAGGTAAAGCAAGCCGGTTTTATTGTTCTTCATCAGACTTTTATGCCCAGCGTTTTGGTTGAAACAGGATTTTTGACCAATAAGGATGAAGGTGCTTATTTAAATTCTCAAAAAGGGCATATTGAAATGGGCAAGGCCATAGCCGATGCCATTTTAGCTTATAAGGGTGACATGATATCTAGCAATGATCAGGTAGCCTTGAACAGTTCCCCAGTTAATTCGGAACCAAAGCAGGGAGACGTTAAGGAACCTGTAGAAAAAACTGTTGCTAAGGAGACCGGTGCAAAGGACAAAAAATCTGAACAACTGGTCCTGGAGCAGAAACCGGTCAAGAATATTCCTAAAACCGTATTGGTTGTAAAGAATGAAACAGATAATACGACCAAGGAGTTGGCCAAAGATCCAATAAAGAAAGAGCAGCCCCAAGTAGTGGAAAAGCCGACTAAAAAATCGGAAAATATTGTTTTTAAGGTGCAAATTTTTGCTAGCTCAAAAAATATTCCATTGCATTCGGAGAATTTCAAAGGACTTAACACCCTTTCCAAAGAACCATACAACAATTTATATCGTTACATGTATGGTAATACGGATTCCCATTTTCAGGCAACACTTTTAAAGAGCAATGCTGATGCAAAAGGATATAACACCTCTTATATTGTAGCCTATAAAGATGGGGTGCGTATCTCGGAAACGGAAGCTCTTAAATACGTATCGGAATAATAGTCACTCTTCTAAAAATTATTTCTAATTTTGTTAGGAACTGAAAATAGAATCTTTTGAAAATATCTAGGGAAATAAAAACCGGTATAGTAGTCTTAGGGGGCATCCTTTTGTTTATACTTGGTTTTAGTTATTTAAAATCCACACCACTTTTTGATAATAGTAAAACCTTCTATGCCGTGTACAATCATGTGGGAGGATTACAGTCTGGCACTCAGGTTACAATAAATGGATTCTCTGTGGGCAAAGTAAATGATATTAGGTTCAATGATGCTGAAGGCAACCTATTGGTAACCTTTACCGTTGACAATAGTTTCTCTTTTTCCAAAAACAGTCATGCGGAATTATATGACACTGGAATTATAGGTGGCAAAGGAATCCAGATCAAGCCAGTTTTCGATGGTTCCCTAGTAGCCAAATCAGGAGATACCTTGCTATCCAGTACAAGACCGGGACTTACCGAATTGGTCCAGCAACGTTTGACCCCTTTGCAGGCTAAAGTGGAAGGGGCCGTAACCAATGCCGATTCGTTGTTAATGAATGTAAATGATATTTTGGGTCCCAAAACAAAAAGGGATTTGAGGGAAAGTATAGCGGGTCTAAACATCTTGGTGAAAAGTTTTCAGGGCAGTGCCAATTCGCTAAATAGTCTTTTGGCGGACAATCAAGATAATCTGAACAAATCCATCTCCAATTTAAGTGTCATCACAGAGAATTTTAATAAGTTATCCGATACCCTTGTCAATGCCGGTTTGGGTGAGACTATCAAAAATTTGCAATCCACCATGGGCAACATTAATGACATGATGTCGAAAATTGAAGGTGGTGAGGGCTCTTTGGGGAAATTGGTAAATGATAAAGCGTTATATAACAATCTCGCCAACGCCTCTAGGGAATTGGATTTATTATTACAAGATTTTCGCCTAAATCCCAAACGGTATGTAAATGTTTCCGTTTTTGGTAAAAAGCAAATAGATTACGCCCTTCCTAATGAAGACCCGGCCGAAAAATAGAGAAGTACATTATGGATTATATTCCTAATATTATTTTTGCAATTATACTTTTTGGGGGAATTGTTTTTTTTGCGAGTAACGTTAAAAAACTAACCCGAAATATTAAATTGGGTAAAGATGTTGACACCAGCGATAATAAATCGCAGCGGTGGAACAATATGTTCAGAATTGCCCTTGGCCAGACAAAAATGGTAGTGCGTCCTATTCCTGGAATTCTACATATCATAGTGTATCTAGGTTTTATCATTATTAATATTGAGGTGTTGGAGATCATCATAGATGGTCTTTTTGGCACCCATAGGATTTTCTCATTTTTCGGAGGATTTTACAGTTTTTTAATAGGTTCTTTTGAAATTCTAGCCTTATTGGTTATTGTAGCGGTTGTTATTTTTTGGATTCGTAGGAACGTTATTAAATTGAGGAGATTCTTGAATCCTGAGATGAGCGGTTGGCCAAAAAAAGATGGAAATTTAATTCTTTATATAGAATTGGTCCTAATGGTACTGTTTTTGACCATGAATGCCTCGGATTATCAATTACAACAAATGGAAGCTGCACATTATACTAAGGCAGGAGCCTTTCCTGTAAGCCAGTTTATTGCTCCCTTGTTTCAAGAAATGTCCATGTCGGCCATAATCATGATTGAACGTACCGCATGGTGGTTGCACATTGTGGGTATCCTAATGTTTTTAAATTATCTATATTATTCCAAACATTTACATATTCTTTTGGCTTTTCCAAATACTTATTTCGGAAAGCTAAAACCAAAGGGACAGTTCGAGAATTTGGATGCTGTGACCAAGGAAGTAAGATTAATGATGGATCCAAGTGCGGATCCTTTTGCTGCACCTGATGAGAATGCGCCAATACCTGAAAAATTTGGGGCTTCGGATGTTATGGACCTTAAATGGGTGCAATTGTTGAACGCCTATACCTGTACTGAATGTGGAAGGTGTACCAGTGAATGTCCGGCCAGTCAGACCGGTAAAAAATTATCCCCTCGGAAAATTATGATGGATACCAGGGATAGGTTGGAAGAGGTTGGCAGGAATATTGATACCAACAAAGGAGAGTTCGTGCCAGATGGGAAACAGCTGTTGGGTGATTATATATCCCATGAGGAGCTTTGGGCCTGTACCTCCTGCAATGCTTGTGTTGAGGCTTGTCCCGTGAGTATAGACCCATTATCGATTATTATGGATATGCGTCAATATTTGGTAATGGAACAATCTGCTGCGCCATCTGACTTGAATAATATGATGGGAAATATAGAAAATAACGGGGCACCTTGGCCATTCAACCAAATGGATAGGCTTAACTGGTCCAAGGAATCTTAAAGTAATTACCACTAAAATGGAAAATGAATTGAAAGTGCCTACCATGGCAGAACTTTTTGCAGCAGGCCAACAACCAGAAGTTTTATTTTGGGTGGGCTGTGCCGGAAGTTTTGATGACAGGGCCAAAAAAATAACGAAAGCCTTTGTGAAAATTTTGAACAAGGCGAATGTCAGTTTTGCTGTTTTGGGAACTGAGGAGAGCTGCACCGGCGATCCGGCAAAGAGGGCAGGTAATGAATTTTTGTTTCAGATGCAGGCAGTTACCAACATAGAGGTTTTAAATGCATATGAGGTAAAGAAAGTTGTAACAGCTTGCCCGCATTGTTTCAATACCTTAAAAAATGAATATCCAGGGCTCGGAGGAAATTATGAAGTGGTACATCATACCCAATTCCTTAAACAACTATTGGAAGAAGGGCGGATAAGTGTGGAAGGCGGACAGTTTAAAGGCAAAAAAATCACTTTTCATGACCCCTGTTATTTGGGAAGGGCCAACAATGTGTATGAAGCGCCCCGCGATTTGATCCGAAAATTGGATGCCGAGTTGGTGGAAATGAAGAATTGTAAAAAACGCGGGCTTTGTTGTGGTGCCGGAGGTGCACAAATGTTCAAGGAACCGGAAAAAGGCAAGAAGGATATCAATGTTGAACGAACGGAGCAGGCCTTGGAAACGCAACCTGATATTATAGCTGCAGGCTGTCCTTTTTGCAATACCATGTTGACCGATGGGGTGAAGAATAAAGAAAAAGAATCGTCTGTGGTGGTGATGGATATTGCCGAGTTGATCGCTATGGCCGAGGATTTATAAAATTATCATAGCCTATATGATAGTAGGCAAAGTGTTAAATTAATGAATTGACCATATCGGTATAAAAGTAAATAACAACAAGACCTAAGAAAAACCAAGATCAAGACCAAGTGGAATAGAATCAAACGATGAACTAAATCAATATAGAAAATCAGCGTTTGGGTGAACATTAAAAATTTAATAAATGCTTGTAGAATTTAACACATTGCCGGATGAATCTAGAGTTTGGATCTTTCAAGCCAGTAGGAGTTTTTCAGAGGAAGAATTGCAACAATTAAGACAGGAACTGGATACTTTTATAGCGGATTGGACCGCTCATGGAAGCGATTTACGCGCTGGTTATGAAATCAGGTATAATAGGTTTATTATTCTCGCACTTGACCAATCGCTTAATGCTGCTTCCGGTTGTTCCATTGATGCATCGGTACATTTTATACAGGGGTTGGAGAAGAAATACAATATGGAACTATTGGACAAAATGAACGTTTCCTATAAACAGGGCGAATTTGTTGCTTACAAAACTTTAGTCGACTTCAAAAAAATGGCCAAACAAAAAGCGGTTTCCAAAAACACCATAGTCTTTAATAACTTGGTAACCAATAAGCACGAATACCTAAATCATTGGGAGGTACCGGCAGAGGAAAGTTGGCATGCCCGTTTTATGTAGGACACACCGGCCTAGAATGCAACTCAATCTAGGGTTCTGGTCGCCTTTCGAATAAATACAATAATTCAATCATTTGTTAGTTACCATCAAGGATGGATTTTTTTATGCGCATAAATTACGTAGTCTTAATTTTTTTAATTTCCTTTTATACGGTTCAAGGTCAAATGAACCCTTTGGTTACCAAAGATGCCTTGCCACAGGAGACTTGGGTAGATGCCACTTATGGACAAATGTCCCTGGATGAAAAATTGGGGCAATTGTTTATGGTTATGGTTACTTCCGATCAAGATAAGGCAAGTACAGAAAAAACTAAAAGACTAATAAAGGAACATCATATTGGCGGTGTTATATTCTCTACAGGTGGTCCTGTCCGACAGGCGCAACTGACCAATGATTTTCAAAAAAATTCCAAAGTTCCCTTAATGATTGGTATGGATGCCGAGTGGGGCCTGGCCATGAGGTTGGATTCAACCTATGCCTTTCCTTGGAACATGACTTTAGGGGCTATAAAGGATAATTCCATAGTCGAAAAAGTAGGAAATCAAATAGGTAGGCATGCCAATAGATTAGGAGTGCACATTAATTTTGCTCCGGATATAGACATCAATATCAACCCACAGAATCCAATAATTGGTAATCGTTCTTTTGGAGAGGACCGCGAAAATGTGGCTCAAAAGGGGATTGCTTTTATGAAGGGCATGGAAAGCGCTGGTGTCTTGTCCAGTGGAAAGCATTTTCCAGGTCATGGGGATACTGCTGTGGACTCCCATAAGGCGTTGCCTGTAATCGATTTTACCAGGGAGCGTTTGGATAGTATTGAATTGTACCCCTATAGACAATTGATTAAAGAGGGATTAAGCAGTGTTATGGTAGCGCATTTAAGTGTGCCAAGCCTGGAAATAAAGGAGGGTTATCCTTCATCCTTGTCCGAACAAATTATTGGTGATGTGTTGCAGGAGCAGTTAAATTTCAAGGGTCTGGTGTTTACAGATGCACTTAATATGAAGGGGGTGTCTACTTTTGCGAAGGAAGGTGAGGTAGAACTTTCCGCATTTTTGGCCGGAAATGATATTCTTTTAATGCCCGTGGATGTTGTAAAAGCCAAAGCTAAACTTTTGGAGGCCTATAATAAAGGTAGAATTTCTGAAAGTAGGCTATCAACTTCCGTAAAGAAGATATTGATGGCGAAATATAAAGTGGGGCTAAATAACTATAAACCAATAGATACAAAAAATCTATTTAGCGACTTAAATTCTTTGGAGGATGATGTTCTGTATGAGGAGGCTATTGAGAACGCCATCACGGTGGTCAAGAATGATTTTTCCTTGATGGCCATAAAGAAATTGGAGAATAAGAAAATTGCCTATGTTAAGTTCGGGGATGCAGATAGCGATGCATTTTTAAATGAAATGAAGAAATACGCTACCGTAACACAAATTAACGGAAAGGACATAAGCACCCTTAAACAAAAATTGAGCGATTACAATTTGGTGATCATTGGGTTGCACAAGAGCAATGAAAGTCCTTGGAAACCCTATAAATTTAGCAAAAATGAACTTTCCTGGTTAGGAGAAATCGCTAGAGAGCGAACTTCCAATCTTATACTTGCCCTATTTGCAAAACCTTATGCCTTGTTGGAGGTGCCGTCTTTCGATAGTATAGATGCAGTGGTCATAGGATATCAAAATAGTAAAATAGCCCAAGAAAAAACGGCACAGGTGATTTTTGGGGCCATTCCGGCCAAAGGGGTTTTACCAGTTAGCTCCCATCAGGAATTTCCTGTAAACACCACTATTCCAGTGGAGTCCTTAATGCGCTTGGGGTATAGTATACCCGAAAGGGTGGGTATGAGTTCGGCCAAATTGGCCAGAGTGGATGAAATGGTACAGAATGGTTTGGACTCTTTAATGTTCCCAGGGGCCCAAATTGTGGTCGCGCGGAAGGGAAAGATAGTGTATAACAAAGGTTTTGGAAAACCAACATATCAATCCGATGAAAAAATAACGCCAGGCCATATTTATGATTTGGCTTCCATTACCAAGATCTTGGCAACCTTGCCCATGGTAATGAAGATGGAGGAGGAGGGTAAAATTGCACTGGATAATACATTTGAGGAACTTATACCTGCTTACTCCAATACTGAGCTAAAAAATGTCACTGTCTTAAAGGCCCTATCCCATTATGGAAGATTGCCCGCTTGGATTGCCTTTTACATCAATACTTTGGATGATAAAAGAAAACCATCCAATGAGTTTTATAGGCATCAATTAACGAATGGGTATTCGGTTAAGGTGGCAGACCAACTCTATATAGCGGATATTTATAAGGATTCTATCTATAATAGGATTGGTAGGCAACACCTTAAATCCAATAGATATCGTTATAGTGATATAGCCTATTATGTAATGAAAAAGTACATTGAGGATACTTACAAAGAACGCTTGGATAGTTTGGCGGAGGAGTTTTTATATAAGCCTATTGGTGCAACCCATACCGGATTTAACCCGCTGGATAATTTTTTAAAAGGTGATATAGTTCCATCGGAAGAAGATAATTATTATCGGTACCAGACCGTACAAGGGTATGTGCATGACATGGGGGCTGCTATGCAGGGCGGAGTAGGTGGTCATGCCGGACTTTTTAGCAATGCCAATGATGTTGCTAAAATTATGCAGATGTATCTACAAAATGGTTTTTATGGAGGACAACAGTTTTTGGAGGCTAGAACGGTAAAGAAGTTCAATACCTGCTATTTCTGTGATCAAAATGTGCGACGTGGTATAGGTTTCGATAAACCTGAAATGCATGGTGGGGGTCCGGCCTGTAGTTTGGTTTCCAGAAAAAGTTTTGGGCATAGTGGTTTTACGGGCACCTACACTTGGGCCGATCCTGATAAGGATTTGGTCTATGTTTTTTTATCCAATAGGACTTACCCCTCGGCTTCAAATACACTTTTAGTTAAATCTGGGTTAAGAACCCGGATACAGAAGGCCATTTATGAAGCCATAATAAATTAAATCCTTAATTTGTAAATATGAACGGGTGTTTATAGGGGCTAATTTTCATTTTGTTTTAAGCATTCTGAAATTTTATCCATATTCGTTCGACTAAGATTTTTTTTGGACGCCAAAAGTTATGGGATCCGTGAGGTATGAATGTGTCATGTAACCTCTAAAATGCATTAAAAATAAACAAATGAAAATAGCTATAGTATGTTATCCTACTTTTGGAGGTAGCGGGGTGGTGGCAACGGAATTGGGAATTGCTTTGGCCAATAGGGGCCATGAAATACATTTTATAACCTACCGCCAGCCGGTGCGTTTGGAGTTGTTGAGCAATAAGATATACTTTCATGAAGTACATGTACCTGAATATCCCTTATTTCACTACCAACCTTATGAGCTGGCGCTTTCCAGCAAATTGGTAGATACTATAAAGTTATTTGGGATAGAGCTGCTGCATGTTCACTATGCCATACCCCATGCCTATGCTGGGTATATGGCTAAGAAGATGTTGGAGGAAGAAGGAATTTATATTCCTATGGTAACCACTTTACACGGTACGGATATTACTTTGGTGGGCAAGCATCCTTTTTATAGACCGGCAGTTAACTTTAGTATAAATCAATCCGATATTGTTACCTCGGTTTCACAAAACCTTAAAGAGAGTACCTTGGAATTGTTCGATATAAAAAAGGACATTGAGGTTATCCCGAATTTTATAGATAAAAGGAAATACAGTATGCATTTCACGGATTGTCAGCGTTCGCTGATGGCCTCGGAGGATGAAAAAATTATTACGCATATCAGTAATTTCAGAAAGGTTAAGCGCATTCCGGATGTAATTCATATTTTTAATAAGATTCAAAAGCAATTACCTGCCAAGTTGATTATGGTGGGGGAGGGACCGGAAAAGGAAGGTGCAGAACGTTTATGTGAGGAGCTTGGTTTAGCCAATAAGGTCATCTTTTTGGGCAATAGCAATGAAATAGATAGGATATTATGTTTTTCCGATTTGTTTTTATTGCCATCTGAGACAGAGAGCTTTGGATTGGCCGCTTTGGAGGCTATGATCAATAGGGTGGCGGTTATTTCCAGTAATACGGGAGGAATTCCGGAAGTCAACAGACAGGGTATCACAGGTTATTTGAGTGATGTAGGTAATATAAATGAGATGGCCGAAAATGCTCTTAAGATATTAAGTGACGACCAAACTTTGGAATTGTTCAAATCCAATGCAGCAAAAGTTGCCATGGATTTTGATATTTTGAAGGTATTGCCGCTTTATGAGGCAGTTTATGAAAAGGCCTTTTTGGCTAGGCACGAGAGTTTACAGCAGAATTAATGCGATTATTGCTACTTATAATATGTCTTTTGGGAACTGCCTGTGTAGGTCAAAAAACTGTTCCCAGCTCTGTGGACAACAGTTCTGAACGGGATTCAAGGGAGCTTCAATTAGTGATGGAGGACAATTATTCAGGGGTTGAACAACCAGAATTTCAAGTTGTCAGGGATCCAAAAGCATTGAAGAATTTATTTCTTCAGATCAATAAAACCAGAAAACCCGGACTTCCAATACCGGAGATAGATTTTTCGGAAGAGCTATTATTGGTGTATTGTTCAGGAACAGAATTGGGTGTGGGGAGATTGGAAATGGTCGTTGTTGAAGAATCCCTTGGAAATATTACTATGGGTTTAAAGGAACGGATCTCTTCCAAAAAGGAAAGCCTTAATGCCGCAACCACACCAATTTATATTTATAAGATGCCAGTTACCCAAAAAGAAATTAGTTTTCAATAAATCATTTAAATGCTACAATTTATGCTGGGTATAAATTAAAAATTGGAGCACTATTTTTTTCTTGGACGAATTTCACCAACTGTTTCTGGGCTACCGCTACAGCCAATATAATGGGCTAATTATATCCGATAAGATACCTTTTTCTTGGATGAAAAATTAATGGGAATTGGAATTCCTAAATACAGTTTTTGTAGGAAACCACTTAACGAATTTTACAGCACTTAAAAGATTATAAATGGCGTCCATTTAACATTGCCATAGCTTTGGACAAAGATTTTATAGAATCCCAAATTTACAATGTTATGAAAACCTACGCATTTGCTATTACTTTTTTATGTGCTATTTCCTTTAATTTCAGTAGTGCCCAAGAATTACAATTAACGACCAAAGACAGTATTGTTACCAGCAGTTGGATGGTAGGATTGGGCTATAATTTTGTAGATGATTCTGGAGATATGATCAAAGAATTATTTGATTTTAAGGATCAATGGAATGCAGTTGCTTTTCCTTCAAGAATTAGCATCGGTAGATACTTTAAAAACGGTTTGGGTGTTGAAGCAATAGGGACCTATAATAAGTATAAAGTGGGAAAACTGATTGATGGAAGTATTAATGCTACGGAATCGGACTATTTTGGCATGGACGTTAGATTAAGTTATGATTTGAATAAGATAATTGGTGAGACTGGCTGGTTTGATCCATATTTGGGTGTTGGCGTGGGTTATACAGATACAAGCAATGAGGGTAGGGGTACCTACAATGGAGTAGTAGGTTTCAGGATTTGGTTGTCCGATCGTTTTGGATTGGATTTAAGCTCCTCAGGTAAATGGACCATGGACAAATCCTTGACCAATCATTTGCAACATTCGGCTGGAGTACTGTACCGCTTTAATATTGAGAATGGACTAAGTAAAAAAGGACTGGAAAAACTAGCTTTAATTGAGGAAACCCAAAGGGTATCAGACTCTATTGTTGCTGCTAAGAAGGCAGAGGAAGAAGCTAGGCTTATGGCTGAGCGTTTGGTGCAAGAAAAGGAAAAGGCCCGTTTGGCGGCGGAAGAGCGTGCTAGATTGGATGCCGAGAACAAGAGAAGGACAGATTTAGAGAATAAAATCAAGGATCTCGGCTATGTTTACTTCAGTCTCAATTCTTCTTACTTGAGCAAGCCATATAAGGAATTGTTGGACAAGTTGGCCGTGTTAATGGAAGAAAACCCAGAGGTGACCATAAAGGTTGGTGCACATGCTGATTCCAGAGGGGCAGAAAAGTATAATCAGTGGCTCTCAGAAAAGAGGGTTAATCAAACCTTGGATTATTTGATAGGGAAGAAGGGAATAGATACCTCTAGATTGACAGGCGAAGGTTTTGGAGAAACACAATTGGTGAACGATTGTGACAATAATACCTATTGTCCGGAATCTAAACACAAACTAAACAGAAGGTCGGAGTTTGAGGTGGTTAAGTTTTAAATATAAATAACCATAAAAAAGGTCCTTGAGTTACGCCAAGGACCTTTTTTTATTTTCGAGAAGTGACAAGGAAGTATATTTTTAGGATTCTTAATTATTATCTTTTAATAATTTTATACGCTTTATCCGTGTCCTCATTTTGTAATTTCAAGTAATATAGACCACTGGATAAGATGGGGAACTCCAATGTAACCATATCATTTTGAATGGAGTAACTTTTCGAGCTTACAAATATCCCTGAAATGGTAAATAGTGAAGCATTTATTGTGAATTGTGAAGAATTTTTCACTTCTACATTTATTAGATGCTCGAATGGATTTGGATATAACAATTCTGTATCTTCAGGATTGGTAGGTGGCAGAATTAATGTTTCAGACCAAATTGCGATATTGCTTGCATTGGAATCCCCGGCTAAAGAAAATGTGCCGCCCACGTACAACCTGGATTTTAGGAGGTCCAATGTCAAGGAGTTTACGATGTTGTCGACGCCTACCTCCGTTCCGTTGCCCATTGCTTCCCAGCCGTTGTTCTCGCTCCATCGGGCAATGTTGTTTACGATCTTGTTGATGTCCTGCTCATCGGAGGCCGTTTCGAAATTCCCCCCTGCATACAGGTATCCGCCATCTACGACCATGGCGTTCACATTGCCGCTGAGTCCTTGTCCCAGGGCATCCCATCGCAGGGAGGCTCGGTCCCACCTAGCGATCCTGTTCACAGTATTGTTCCCTGCAACAGCAAAATTCCCTCCGGCATAGATATAATCCTGGGTAATGGCCATGGCCTGTACAAATCCGCTTGTCCCGCTTCCCAGTGTGCCCCAGTTGGTCCCGTCCCAAACGGCGATCCTGGGCGCTGTATTTCCCCCGGCTGCATCAAAATTTCCTCCCACGTATACCAGTCCGTCCACATCTATTGTTATGGCCCGTACCTCGTTGTTGG
>NZ_PIOB01000019.1 GCF_002909255.1 Arenibacter hampyeongensis | reverse complement strand
AACAAGTTAAATGCCTGAAAATCAATCAGTTGACCAAAAATTATGGGGATGTAAAAAACAAAAAAAGTCGGAAGAAAAAATCTTCCGACCATGACTGGACATCTGTCCCGGTTTTTTTATATTCTTTATTCTGGAATTGCGATGCTGTCCAATTCTTCTTCCTGTATGGCATCCATGGTAGTTGAGTCCATCAAATCAGGATCCGAGCTTGGAGCTTGAATTTGCTCCATGGGATCGTTGCGATAAAAGCGTTCGAACTTCGCAATATATTCATTAAAAATAAGGGTTTCCTTTTCGGCAATATCCTTATCCTGATTCGTGATCAGAATATCTATATTTCTGCTGTAGGCCTCCAAATCGGGAATAATTTCGTCTAGGAAAAGACGTTGTTCCTCAAAAGGTAAATTGGCGTAATAATCCAATCGTTCCTGATAAATATTTTTAAGTTTCTGAAATAGATTTCTGGCCTTTTTGGTTTCACCTACTTTAAAATATCCGTCAACAAAGGGCTCCACAAATGCGTAATATCCAAAATATTCCACGGGCATGTTTTCCATGGCAATGTTAATGATGTCTTTCGCTTTTTCAATCTTGTTTTCGTTGATCAAAGTTTCTGTAAGTCGGGCCAAATTGCCTCTGAATGAAAGTGCCTGGGTACGGGTCTGGGGATCGTGATAAATATCCGAGCTTCCGGCATTTCCCCAATCCCATTTTTTCACAATGTCGTACATAAGGTCAGCATCTACCCTGCCCATCTCATAAGAACTTCTGTTGGTTGTTTTTATGGGGACCAATTTGTAAACAAGGCCATCCAATTGAAGGTAGTCCTTCATCCAGATATACTCGGCCGGATCAAAACTTCCTCCAGAGAAATATATGGGGCGCTTCCAATCGTTGTTGGCGATAATATCCAACATAAGGATACGGTTTTTTGGCAATGCACTTTTGGGGAGGTCAATATCAATATAATCTACAATTAGGGCCGAGTCTTTTGCTTTGACCAAACCACTCTCCAGAACATTTTTCTTGTTTACCGGAACCCTAATTTTGTTGGTGGGATAATAGACCACATCCAAATTGCTTTCGGAATACTGACTCAAATCTGCACCTTTCTTCTGTAATATACTTCGGAATTTGGTTTGTTCTTTGTCACTGCCGACCCAGTTCATAAAGTCCTTAATGTCCCATCTACTTTCTGTAAGCTCGTTAAAGTAAATAGCATCCCTTGAACCCCAACGATATATCTCATGGGTAAGTTGTGAGGGTATGGGATCGCTTTCATAAGCTTTCTTTTTCATTTGGTCTATATACCAATCAGTGGCAAAAAGGCTGGTGTTGACCACACGCACATCGGTTCGGAATCCTTCAATTTCTTGAGCGTACCACAACGGGAAGGTGTCGTTGTCCCCAATCGTAAATAGAATGGCGCCGGAGTCCTCATTGGTAGATTGTAAATAAGCCTTAGCCGTGGATTGTGTGGTAAACCTATTGGACCTGTCGTGGTCGTCCCAATTTTGGAATGCCAAAACACCTGGCACGGCCAAAAGACATAAAACAGTAATTCCGGGAGCCAATATTTTGGGACTCAGTAGTTTTTGGAATTCATCAAAAAGCCCGTAAACACCGAGACCTATCCATATGCCAAAAACATAGAAGGAGCCTACAAGTGAATAGTCACGTTCCCTTGGCTGAAAAATGGCTGGATTGGTATAAAACTGTATGGCAATACCAGTGAACATAAAGAACACGAACAATGCCCAAAACTGTTTGGGATTCTTGCTTATTTGGAAAATTAGGCCAATAATGCCCAATAGCAATGGCAGGAAAAAATAGGTATTCCTACCCTTGTTGTTCTTAATGTCGCCAGGGAGGTTTTCCTGACTCCCGAGTCTGGCATTATCAATAAAGTTTATGCCGCTCAGCCAGTTTCCGTGATTGTCATATCTTCCTTGAATGTCATCTTGCTTGCCAACATAATTCCACATAAAATAGCGCCAGTACATATAACCGAATTGAAATTCGAACATGTATTTGATATTTTGCATGACTGTTGGTGGTTCTACATCAATATATTCGCCAAACTCCCTAAGGAATCTCATATATTGGGTGGTGTCTATTTCACCCTTGGCATAACCGTCCTTAAATTGGTTTACGGCATCCCTTAATTCATTGTTTCCAAGGTAATCCGATTTGATCTTAAACGTCAGCGGATCAAAATACTTCATATAATTCTCGGCATTTTGCTCACTCCACATACGGGGAAGAAGACCAACATGTTTTGAATTTGGCCCTTGTAAGGCATCTTTGTAATTGTTGACTATAATGTATTTTCCGGCCTTTAAATCTTTTTCGTATTTGGGTTTCTCGTCTTTCTCATCCCCTGCAGGCGCAAAAGTGTCCGAATAGTAAGCACCATAGACCGGACTGTCTACTCCTGGGTACTGTTCCCTGTTGTAATATGCCAATAGAGATCGGGCATCCGAAGGATCGTTTTCGTTGATTACCACATCGGCATTTGCCCTAATGGGCAACATTAACCAAGAAGAGAACCCTAAAAATAAAAACATCAGACAAAGAACAATGGTATTGGCTATAGTATAGTTGTTGTTTCGTGTATAGCGTAATCCCCAATAGAAGACGGCAATAAAAATAAGACCCATTATTATGGTGCCCGAGTTAAAAGGTAGTCCAATAGTGTTTATAAAAAATACCTCGCTCCAACCAAAAACTTTCAACACGTAGGTCAGAGAAAATTTATAAACCAACATTAAGATGGCCACCACAATAATATTGGCTAAAAGAAAATTCTTTACCGTTGTGGTTTTATAAGTATTAAAATAGTACAACAATCCAATGGTCGGAATGGCCAGGAACCCCATAAATTGAATCCCAAAGGTAAGCCCAATTACAAAGGAGATGAGTACGATCCACTTATTGCCTCGCGGATTCTCCAAGTCATCCACCCATTTTAAACCAAGCCAGAGAAGAAGGGACATGATTAAGCTGGCCATTGCGTAAACCTCGGTTTCAGTAGCATTGAACCAAAAACTATCCGTAAAGGTAAAGGCCAGGGACCCCACTAATCCGCTTCCTAAAATAGCCAAAGCTTTGCTATTGGTAATTACTTCTTCCTTGGAAATAAGTTTTCTGGTAAGGTTGGTAATGGTCCAAAACATGAAAAGTATGGTAAAGGCACTTGAAACCCCGGAAACTAGATTTACCATCTTGGCAACCTGTGTTGGTTCAAAGGCAAACATGGCCATAAATGCACCGATCATTTGTAGTAAAGGTGCTCCTGGAGGGTGCCCTACCTGTAATTTGGCTGCCGTAGAAATATATTCACCGGCATCCCAAAAACTACTAGTGGGTTCAACGGTTATTCCATAAATTATTAGTGCTATAAAAAAAACAAACCATCCAGTGATGGTGTCCCATTTCTTGAAATTTTTTGAAAACATGCGGTTTGTCGTTTATCCGAAGGGCGAATTTACTAATTTAATAACATAAAGGGATATATATTTCATAAACCTTTAACATGATTTTAGGTCAAAATATCTTTTATTATTTGCCAATTGGCAATGTACTCCATATGTAATTCTGTATATAAAAGCGATATAAACACATTTGAAACCCCATTGTTAAAGGGCAGTGGAAGAATATTTCTCTATTTTTTTTGGAATATGGCTCAAAAATATTTGTGCATATAAAACTTTGTTCTAAATTTGCACGCTCAAACGAGGTAGTGGCCTATGGTGTAATTGGTAACACAGCTGGTTTTGGTCCAGTCGTTCTAGGTTCGAGTCCTAGTAGGCCAACGTTTAAATCCCCTGATTTCATTGAGATTGGGGGATTTTTTATTTCTTGGGTACAACATAGGTACAACAAATTGGGTTTTTCAACACTTAAAGATTATTCATTCAAATCTATTTTATTCTTTATTAAACAATCAGCACTGAAAATAAGTTTTAAACTCAGGTCGTCTGTCTGACAATTTAGGGTTTTTCAACCTTTGTAGGATTAGCTTGGGAAAGAATCAAATGCTTTATATGTTAATAAGACGGCAGTTTTGGACATTGCGAATGTGAACTAGCGGTTTTAATTTGTGTCCTACTGTAGTTGCGAAAAGCAAAAAAAATCGTTGGTTTTCGCCCTTAAGGGGGCTTTAAAAATATGCTATATAATTTATATCGCTGAAATCCAGTCGTTAGGTGAAGCCTTTACTTTGATCTAATCCATCGTCTTGCTGAATAATGGCTCGTGCAGTGTTTACGTACTTTTTATTCCGGCTGTGAATACCTGAATCGGCAGTTAATTCAGAAACGACCGGACACAAACTGAGATCGAGCTTTCCCGTCAATTTTCAGACCTTTAGTCAAGCAGTAATTCCTTAATTCATTCAAATCAACAACAAAGTCATTTACAGTTAAACCTTGGGAAGTCAAACTACGTTTTGTTTTTAGATATGTCTTATGCCACTCTTTCCATGTTTCGTGCATGTTTTCCGGGTCGTCGATTAACTTTAGGAATTTCCCCCAATCTTTTTCGATAATATGCTAAATTCACCTCCATGACTAATTTTTATTTCGGGATGTCAAAAGTGTAAACTATGTGACTTTAACTTTGTAAAGGATGTCCCTTTAACGTACCCAGCTTGCCGCTAACGGTGGCGGTAGTTAATATTCATACTTATAAATGTAATTTCCGCAGCAAGCAGCATAACAAGGGTCAATCCCAAAATAGTATTCTCTTTTTTCAATCAGCTTTTTACCAACATAATCATTCACTTCAATAATGTTGTCACCATCTTTTATTTTCGACAATCTATTTTCAGAATCATACTCGTAAGTCTTTAAATAAATCAGACCTCCTACTTTAGTTTCCTTTTTTTCTTCAATCAATAGCTCTCCTGAATATTTATAATATGTAAAGTGATGTTTCTCTCCTGTTTTGGTATAATCAATCTTGCTTACAACCTTTCCATTGCTATATTCATAAGTATTAAATCCACCCCAATATTCCCACTCTCTAACTAATTGATTGTTTTCATATTCTCTTGGAGCTTCGCTTTCACTCTCATTAACCACCTGTCCATCTGAATCATAATCAGTAAATTTGTATAAAATATTAATTAGCTGATTTGACTCATTATACACATAGGTCATTTCTGTTTTCTTCCAATTAGTCTCATATATTTCTGAAATTATCTGATTGTTTGAGCTATAATCATAGGTTGTCTTACTTTGTAATTTTCCGTTTTGAATCGACGTTTTGTTTATCAAATTATCATTGTCATAAATGTAACCCTCAATTCTTAATGTATCATTTGGTGATGCTTGGCAAAATACAATCATAGTACTTGGGTTATCAAGTTCTGCTGGTATTAATAAGTCATTATCCTTTGAACAAGCTAATAGTATCAAAATGAAAGATGTGAATGTCGCTATATTTCTCATGTCAATCCAATTTTATTTTCAATCTCAAGATGTTTCTCTCTGATTTAAGGTTGCGTTACTGTCTCTCTTAATTACCGCCAACCGGTCTCGGCTATGAGTATTTGCGTGGGTTAGCACCTAACTCCCGCCCGTACCGAACGGTACGTTCGGGCGGGTTGCAAGCCTGCCTGCCGGCGGGTACACAACAAACTGAAAATCCGCGAGGATTTTCAGAAGTAGGCGAGAACAAGCAATTACTTATAGCATCTATGTAAAAGCAGTAAGTCGAGTATCTTTAAGATGAACCAAAAATTAAAGATATGAACACTCAAATTACTGCCACACCTAAGTTATTCATTGGTATGGACATACACAAACGTAGTTGGAAGGTACATTGTGCTACCGACCTCTCATCGGGCAAGACTTTTAGTATGCCACCGCGTGCCGAATTGCTCTATGAATATGTGACCAAACATTATCCAAGTTATGATGTATCCAGCGCCTAGGAGGCCGGTTGTTGTGGATACCACGCACATCGTTGCTTTGTTAGCTATGGCTGGCGTTCATTGGTGGTCAATCCTGCCGATATTTTCAGAAGGGGTAAGGAGCGCCACACCAAAACAGACCGAATAGACGCGCAACTCATAGCGCGTGAACTTAAGGACGGGAGGCTGAAGGGTATTTGTGTGCCGGATAAGTGTAGGGAGCAACTGCGTAGTCTGTTCCGTCGTAGGAACGACTTGGTAAAGGATATGCGCCAGATCAAGAGCTATATCAAGATGCAGTTGTTGTATTATGGTATTGGAATACCACAGGACCTTGATAACGATCATTGGAGCCATAAATTTAGGGATTGGGTAGATGGTCTGGATTTTGAGTATGATGCAGGTAAAGAGGTTTTGCGAAGCCGTATGCGCAGCTTTCGGTTTATCGATCAGGAGTTTCGTGATGTTTCCACCTTATTGCGCCGGCATACCAAAATCCACTTTAAGAAAGATTACATGCTTTTACGAAGTATTCCTGGTATAGGCCCAATAGTTGACAGTGGTATTTTGAGTGAATTGGGTGACCTGCGCCGTTTTAGGAATATAAAACATTTGGCCGGATATGTAGGTCTGGCGCCCGGCATTTACCAGAGTGGTGACACCGTCCGACATACGGGGGTAAGTATGCGTGCCCACCGTTTAATACGTAGTTATTTCATTGAGGCTTCTTGGCAGGCCATTCGAACAGATCCCGTGATGCAGGCCTTTTACCGCAAGCACCATGGAAAAAATGTGAAAAGTGTCATTGTAAAGGTAGCTAGGAAACTGTTGAGCAGGACCTTGGCGGTGATAAAGACGGAGACCCCTTATGCGATAGGGGTATTGGAATAAAATACAGGGAATTAACAGTAACAAGATAACTAAGCTCACAAAGAATAGTAGATTGGCTTGGATCACAAAACAATGTAGGTGGTCCCGCCGCTGGTGGGAACCACATCGGTTAGCAAGTGACCAGGCTTCTTATAACTTATAATCATACAGATGCTGGTGACCACTCCCGCAGGACGTGGATCACATATAGGATGCCGAGCAGGTTATATAGTATTGAATTTTAAATGATGCACAGCCTCATCCATAATTCAATACGTTTAAAAGTGTTATTATGAGGTAGTTAAAGGATAAAATATTAACTTTAGAGAACTTGATTATTGCTTTTCATAGGATACGTTGTTATACGCTGGCTTTTGTCTTCGTTTTTCGGGCAACCTGATTCGTTTTTTTACTACACCTCTTTTTCTAAATCCTTATTGGGGACAAACCAAATAATTGCTACCAAAACATATATACCAACAGAAATAATGGGTTGTACAAACCCAAATATTGTAGCAAGACCAAACAGTACAATAGAGAACGTCCCTTTGTTTTTGCTCTTATATGTGGTATGAAGCATTGTGTGTTTCGGATGATTTGATTTCAATGTCAATACTAAAATATACCAAGCTATGCTTGCCATAAAAAGTACAAAACCATATAATGCAGTAGGTAATTCTTGAAAATGGTTTTCGCCCATATATCCTGTAGCAAAAGGGAACAAAGACAACCAAAAGAGCAAGTACAAATTTGCCCAAAGCACCTTTCCGTTTACTTTATTTGAAGCGTGCATCAAATGGTGGTGATTGTTCCAGTAAATACCCACATTTATGAAACTCAACACATAGGTAACAAAAGTAGGGATCAATGGTTTTAAAGCCGCCAATGTGTCCCCTTCCGGTACTTTCATTTCCAGTACCATAATGGTAATAATAATGGCAAGTACGCCATCACTAAAGGCTTCCAGTCTGTTTGTTGTCATTCTCTATTTTTTAAACTCTCTCTTTTACCATTATCTTCTTGTTCTATTCTAACCACTGATTGAGTTTCCTTAATACGCAAGGCCATTGACGGGCAATTTGATACATGGCTGATCAGTTCTACAGATGTGGCATTTTCAGGTTTTATCCAAGGTCGTTTTTTCGGGTTATAAACCTTTGGCAATATTCTTACACAAATTCCAGCCTGGGTACATTTTTGCGGATTTCATAAAATGGTGGTTTCTCCGTTTGAATAAGCTTTAAATTTCATATTGAATATTTTATCTCCTTAATTTACTACTTCAATTTATCCAACATTTCATTGGTTATATCTTCCGAATAAATACTATACGAGTTTACCAAAACTCCCTTTAAGTTATACTTATCGGAAGAAATAGCGTATAGTATAGAAGAGTCGTCGGGACTGGAATCTCCTTCAAAGCGAAAAAATTTATCGATTTCAAACTCATTGTGAAAAACCTTATACTGGCCATTCCTACATTCTATACAATTCTGTTTAAGGTTGAAGTCTTCAACATAACCTTGTTTTTTGAGTTCGTTAATTCCGTCTATTAATGTGTCAAATGATTCCATATTGAATATTCAAAATTGAATTACAAGTTACTAATTAATCCAAATAATCGGGTGGAAACATTTCCTGGCCGTACTTTTCGTTAAGCACTTCTGTTTTTTTCATAAAAGCGGGGGTCATTTCTGGTTGTGGTAAAAACTCACCCTGTCGCACGGGCTCACCGAACTCTCTGAAAAAATCATCAAGACCTGCTGGCGTTACCGTACATAACATTCTACAGTTTTGATTGCTGTTGTTTACAAAAGAATGAACACCCCCATTTTTTGGAATATTTACAAATCCACCTGATTTTAAAATTCTTTTATTTTCTTCGGTTTTAAATAAAACCTCGCCTTCCATCACAAAAAATGTTTCGTGGATTTTAGTATGTCTATGGGGAATGGGTCCTCCACCTGGTGGGACGAGCATTTCAATAATAGCATAAGCTCCGTTGGTATCCTTTCCAGAAACCAATATTCTGTAATTGTCTCCTGCTACACCAATGTACTCACCGTCTTTTTCACCTGTAATGGTTATTGTATTGTCCATAATTTAACTGTTACTAATTTTTACTTACTTCTTGTTCCCGCTATACATACCGCCGTCATAATAAGGGGAACGAGTATCGGTAACAAACAGCACCAATTCCGCACGTGTATCGGTCTTAAAGTTAACGGCTTCATCACGAATAAAGAGACTCTCGCCTTTAGTCAATTCTATTTGGTTATTTACTTTCATTTCCCCTTGAAAAGTATATAGCAAATATGCGAATCCTTCTTTTGGTGACTCTGGAAGGGTAAACTCTTTATTGGGTGTCATTTGCATATCGTAAATCCAAGTATCGCTACTCATTAACAGAGGTGTTTTTTTGACATCGGGCGAGGCAATTAGACGCCATTTATTTATACTGTGAACTTCTTCCAATTCTTGAAAGAATACTTCTGGCTTGGAATCTTTTTCTTTTGGGCGAATAAAAATTTGCAGTCCTTCTTGTTCCTCCAAAATGGCTTCTTCGTGGTAAAACAACTTACCTGCTTTCATCAGCATCAACCTGTGCGGCGTAATGTATTCGGTAAAACCTTCAGAATCGACGTGCTTTACTTTTCCACTTCTGAAATACGACAGGATATCATCGTTAACGTGCGGATGCATTTTTATAACAATTCCACCGTTAATATGCGCTTGGTCTATACGTCCGATACTAAAATAGCCAGTATCGGTTTCAGAAAGTTCCAGTCCAGGATACAAAATAGATATGTGGCTATTCCCTATTTTTTTTGAATTGTCTATCTTTTTTATCATAATGCATTATTGTTCTATTGATTTGTAACCTGATTTATAATTTTAGTTTTAATAATTATCCGAATACTTCTTCGGTAACAATAGGTACGACTTTTTGGCCATCTTCAGTCGCCCAACTATGGATGAGTTCGGCTACCAATTGGTTTGCGGTAGTAGTCCTAACTCCATTTTTTTCCCAAGTAATTCGTGCAATATCATCGGCTGTTTGTGTAGGAGAACCTCCAGCATCGAACACCACCTGTACATCATAGCCTTCTTCTACCATTGAAATGGATGGATATACAATACAAACATCATTGGTCAACCCTGCCATAATTACGTTTTTGCGATTGCCAGCAGCTTCAAGCACCGCTTTTTTGTAATTTTCATCATTCCAAGCATTTGTAACTCCCATCCTTTTAACACGTTTTTCAAATTCTTCGGGCAACAACTCTTTGAGGTCCGGAATTATTGGCCCTTGCGCATATTCTTCCATACTTGTGGTAAGTACTACTGGAATGTTCAGCGCTTTGGCCAATCGGGCTAGCAATCTTGTGCGACTGATTATTTCTTGTTTTGAACGGCTTTTACTCCAGCCTAATGTGCCTTCTTGATGATCGATCAATAGCATAACCGTATCATCTTTTGTAAAATGTTTCATCTTTTGAAATTATATTATGTTAAACTTTTTTATGAAGATTTAATTCCTGAAAAAGAAATCTATCATACAAAATTAAAGAATAAACTATACATTTGTAACCTATTCACAAATATATACCAGTTACAAAAAGGATACCTAAATGAAAAATGAAAAGTTAGAACACAATAACGATGACTGTAAAAAAGCGAGGATGGCCATAAAAGATACACTTGATGTTGTTGGCGGTAAATGGAAACTTGTTATTATTTCGATATTGCGATTTGGAAAAATGCGATTCAAAGAGTTGTCACGTGAGGCAGGTATTACTCCAAGGGTTTTATCTAAAGAACTTAAAGAATTGGAAATGAATGGATTGGTTAGCCGAACCGTTTGTGACACGCGCCCTGTTACCGTAGAGTATGCATTAACGCCTTATAGCAAAGGACTGGAAGAACTCATAGACGCTATGCATCAATGGGGCGTCAGCCATAGACAAAGAGTTACAGGAAGGAGGTAAGATAAAAGGGTCAGACTTTAGATAAAAGTCAAACCCTAGTTATTTTTAACTTACACAGTTTACGGGATAGTGTCTTGACTAGTGCTTTTCATAGGATACGTTGTTGTGGCACGTATTTTATTCTTTTCGGTATGCTGTCATTTCCATTGGTCCAGTAGGAATTAAGCAAAGTTTTATAAATTCCGACGTAACTTCTTTGATTGGAATTGAGCCATTTCTTTTTCCATTAAAATACATAGAAACGAAAAACGTTGAATCAATTTTTTCAATCATTTTTTTCTCTCCTTCTTTTCTCTTAAACAGTTCGAGTCTTTCTTTGACCCAAAGTTCTTTATTAAATTCAAATTCCGATTCTCGTCCGTTTTCAGTCAGTACGAATGTCATTTTTTCAATATCTTCTTTTTTCAGCGTTGTAATTGTCGGTTCAAGTCGATAAAAGTCACATTCAAAAACAGCGTCTTTGTCATTTGATTTTCCGTCGATAAACCACTTTATATGATTCTCATTAACGATTTCGTATTTAGAGGTTTTCTCATTGTTTTGATTTAAAAAGTCTCCATTGTCCATTTTCAATGTTGTTGCTTTTTCTTTTAAAGAATAATCAGTATAAATGTCAACATTGTTGTTGTTGATTTCAAGAAGTTGAAAACCAGGATATCCTTTTTTTTGATTTCCTGAATCTACGTCTTTCAGGATCCATTTTCCATTCATATTTTGTCCAATTACGGAAGTAAAAATCATTGATAATAGTATGATGGTTGTCGTTTTTCTCATATGTGCCACCGGTTCGGCTATGATTTCGTTGCGGCTTTGAAATTCGGAGAATTTCGGACCGTAGGAAATCAAGCCGTGTTAAATGTAAGAATTTTCAAATTAGCTGGCAAGGTAGCAATGAATTATAGCCATTGTGCCTGTAGCACAAGTTAGCAAAAAAGTCGGTCATGATCATTGTGGATCGGCGGATGGATCGTAACTTTAGTTATGCAGGGAAAAAAGTATTATCAGAAGAAACTCTTCAACCTGTTCCAGCTCAGTGAACGGGTTCCCGAGACCAATTTTTATAGACAATTAAAGGATGCCGTCGATCTGGATTTCCTCTATGGTGTTACTGAACTTAACTACGGTTCGAGCGGCCAAAAGAGCATAGTTCCGGTGGTATTCTTCAAACTTTGTTTGGTAGGTTATTTAGAAAATATCATCAGCGACCGCAAGCTCATAGACCATTGTTCGATGCGCTTGGACATCCTTTATTTTATCGGATACGATATAGACGAGGAACTTCCTTGGCACAGTACGATAAGCCGTACCCGCCAACTGTTCCCGGAAAGTGTATTCGAGGAAGTCTTCACCAAGGTGCTGGGCATGTGCGCGGAGAAGGGAATAGTAAGTGGCTATACCCAGGCCATAAATTCGGCACCGGTCAAGGCCAACGCAAGCATGGACACCTTGGAACTGAAGGTGTCCGAAGAGGAACTGGACGAACACCTGCGGAAGGTACGTGTTATGAGCGCAATGGACAAAGAGGAACCGCATCGCAAGAGCAAAGGCGATAGGTCGGACAAGGGCCAGCGCACCGTTTCGGCAAGCAAGAACGAACTGGCGGCGATAAAGGGCCGGAACAGGAAATGGGCGCAGGACCAGGACCAACGCCCGGGCGCGAAGAACAAGGGGGCCAAGTATACGAGCAACAAAACACATTACAGTCCCACGGATCCCGATGCTCGGATCAGCGTAAAACCGGGCAAGGCCAGAAAGCTGAACTACCTCTCGCAGCTCAGTGTCGATATAGCGAACCATGTCATAACCGATATCAGGGCGTACCATGCGGACGGGAAGTACAACCAACAGTTGCCGGATATCGTCCAAAGACTTCGAGCAAGGTTGTGGAAGGAAGGCCTGGTGTGGGAGAGCTGCGTAGCGGACACGGGGTACAGTAGTGGCGAGAATTATGCCTTTCTGGAGGGGATCGGGCTAAAGAGCTTCATCCCGCCGCACGGCACCTATAAGGGCGGCCCCGATGGGTTCGAATACGTCGGGGAACAAGATCATTACCTATGTACGCAGGGCAAGGCGATACCCTTCACCTAGGTGTTCAACGATCATCGTACGGGTACCAAAAAGAAGGAATACCGGGCAAGGAAGCATGTCTGTAAGGGATGTCCGATACGGGAACAATGTCTAGGGCGGAGCGCCCAGGAAAAGAAGTTCAGTGTCACCTATTACCGAGAAGAATATGAACGTAACATCGAACGGGTGAATAGCAGTCAGGGTAGGTATATGAAGGGCAAACGCCAGAGTACGGTGGAGCCTGTTTTCGGTACGCTGACACAGTTCATGGGGCTCAGGAAGATAAACACCATAGGATTGGAACAGGCCAACAAGGTGATGCACCTCTCGGCCATTGCCTACAACCTGAAGAAGTACCTGAAATTTGAACAAAAACGCTCAAAAAGTGGGGTAGGCAAGGCCGCCTTGTCGGTTTTTATAAAAACCGGACTACATAAGCTGCAAAGATGGTTTCTATGCCCTGCAAAAACAATGGTCTGTTCGGGTGCTTAAAAAACAAAACCACCTTAAAAAGCAGTTAACGAGGTCGTTGTTTTAATAATTACGGGGTTGTGCAACGGTTACTTGTGTTAGCTACAGTTTTTTTTGCTCTGCTTGCTTTATAAAAAAAATCAGACTTAGGCCTTTTAAAAGGTTCTGATAAAAACTTATCAGCAATGCTATTAAATAACTCTGGATTTGAGGAAGGGGTGAAATGTGTTTCACCAGGCATAATACAGAGTTGCGCTTTTTGTAGATTTTTATATATCTCGAGGCTATGTTCACTTTTAATCCCGTCTTCATCACCCGCCATCACCAATACTTTTGCTTTAATTTTTTTTAGATCTGTGATTGGTATATTTGGTTGATTGCCTACCAAGCCCATAAGTTGTTTTTTTAAGCCCCAATTTTGTGTTTTGTCATTGTCTTTTATTTTAAGTTCAATTAAATCAAATTCTTCTTTGATTTTGTCAATTGCCCAAGAATGAACAGCGGTAGAATCAGGCCTCAAGTTTGCAGCCATCGATACGATTTTTTTAATTTTTATCTTGTTGTTAACACCCATTTTTAGTCCAACGATTCCGCCATCACTCCATCCAATTATAGAGACAGAATCAAGCTTTAAATGTTTTGCTAGGCCCTCCCAATCTTCTGCAATTTGCTCATAAGTTAATGAATCAGTTTTTAATTCAAATTTCCCTTGCCCCCTGCTATCTGCAATAATTACTCTATACTTTTTTTTGAAATAGTCAATTTGATCACCCATCCAAATAATGCTACCGCTATTTCCATGAATCAGGAATAAAGGCTCACCATCTCCGTATTCTTCGTAGTAAATATTTGCTCCATTAATCTCTACATATTTGCCTACAGTTTTGTTGTTTCCATAAGGAATATCAAAATCAAGGTTTAATTGGATTTGGGCAGTTGAAACAAGAGATGTTAAACCTATAAAAAGGAAAATGAATAACCGAAATATATTTTTCATCTTTTTAAAATTGTAGCTAACAATAAGATGTTATCATTAATCATATTTCTTTAATAGGTTCAATTTAATAAATCTTTCTTTGCCCTAGTATTAATTTGGAGGCTAACTGTTCTAAATGCCCCTACCCTATTTTTGTACAGATGGCCTTCAAGGGCCCACTTTATGATAGACATAAAAAAGAACATTTACTTGAAAAATAAGTCGTGGAAAACCGTAAAGGGGTGGTTTGTACTAACACGTTTTAATCCAAGTATTTTATCAAACCCGCACCAAAATATAAGACCGACAGACCTATAAGAAGACAAGGAAACAATCCAGTGCCGAATCCAATTGGAAACCCGTGCTTTATCATGATAAAAACAAAGTAGATGATATACCCAAATCCAAATTTAAACATGCGCTCTTTATTATTCATCTTTTTTGTCAACGTAACTATAAAGTAAGGCAGAAATATACTTAACATCAATCCACCAAATCTGCTGTTAAGATTAGCGTTTGAATCTAATGTTAAATAACCTATCATTCCCATTAACACCGTATTTAATGCTAAAAGGAAAAAATTATTTATAATTAATGCTCCAATATTATTTGTCATTGAATCCTCATTAGGAATCAATTCCGAAATATCGATCTGTAAAACATCGCATAAAAGGTTTAGAGTTTTACCTCGTGGTTCACTTTCACCACTTTCAATCCGTTGAATAGTTCTAATGTTTATATTTGATTGTTCAGCTAATTCTTCTTGAGTCAGTCCTTTGCTTTTCCGGATTTCGCTTATTTTTTTTGCAATTTTATTCATATCACTTATACAATTATTCAACCCTAAAAGTAAATTTTAAATTGATTATGGATAACGGTAATAGTCTGATTTATGCACGACATTTGATTTGTCAGCTAATGTCGTAAAGTTGCAAATAAATGTTATGTAACATATTGACTAAAGCTTAACGTATTGTACTTGCTTTTTTGTTAAACTCTGAATCCCAAAGATTTCACGATCTCATAAAAATACGCAAACAATAAAATTTTGGTCTAAGTCCATATTATTTGTGAGCTGTATTAGTAACTGGCAATTTCTCCTCTAGTTTCAGAAAGATTCATTGTCATGGAAATAGCCTCTGTTTCCACCCAACTATCATATTCCTTTGCCGCATATAGTCTCTGGGAATCCTCTATATAACCTTCTTCGGATATTTGTTTTAATCCAGCTACTTTACTCCAAATGCCAACTTTAGACTTGAAATCCTCTCTATCCCGAGTATAGTATTCATCGGAATTTAATGTTTCTATATTTTTAAGTCCTATCTCCTGAAATAATGACGGCAAATGATCAGCAATTTCATTATGCATACCCGCGTTCTCCCTCCATTTAAGAAATGCTTCATAGAATTCAATCATACTTTGCGGTGGATCTGGATTCCATTGAATTTTCTTATGGTTATAATCCAATATTGATATAACACCATTAGGGTTAAGCAATGATTTCATTTTTAACAAAGCTACTTTTGGATTAGATAACCATTGAAGCATTCTAGCAGATATAATTAAATCAAATTTCTGATCGGTATTAAAATCAAATATATCTGTTGAGATCAGCTCTAAATTCTTCATATGTCCATAATTAGCAATTCCATTTTCTATAAAATTAGGATCTTTATCAATGCCTATTACTCTACCACCATTTCCAATTATGGCAGCCACATCTTTGGAAATAGCTCCTGTTCCACAGCCCACATCAAGAACTCTGATATCTTTTCTCAATAAGGTTTTTAAAGTACGATAATCAACTTCTAATGATCTATTATTGTATACTTCCGACCCTTGTTTGGAATCTCTTTTTACGATTTTGTTTTGCGTCATTTCGGATATCTTGTATTTCAGTTATGCCTGTTGCCAACCTTATAGTATTAAATCATCTAAGCCTAGGGATCAGTTTTTCAGGACCCGCTTTGAATTATGCGGTGTCGGTTATGCGCTTACAATGATATGGTGATTAATCCTTTTTACACCTTAACAATTTAGGAATTTTTGCTTTACTTTCATTAAGTGGCACAAATCGAAACGGAACGGGTAGCACTGACCAACGAGGGAAATGATTAGCTGTAGGTTTATTAATCTTTTCTCCATAATACAGCAAATCCTTTTATTCCTAAAATGATAAAAATGATTCCTCCCAATGCAAAATAACCAGTTGCATCTATTAATTGTGTAAATAGTTCATTCATGTGGGTCAAGTCTAGACTTGAAAGTTCTTTTTTATTAAGCAAAGCGTCTATACTCAATACTAACACTTTAAGTCCAGTAGCAATTGAAAGTCCGGCAAGAAGACCGAGAATAATTGTCATAGTCTTTTTATTCAAGTCCCATGGTTTGGTCGGAGCTGGGCTTGAACTATTAACGGTCATAGCCCTGATAAAAGTTAATAATGCTCCAAGCGCTGCAATAATTAGTGCAAGTATTGTGAATGCTTGCTCTGTCATAGAACCTTGTTTAATTATTTTTCGTCTTTGTAGACTTGATACAAAAAATAAGCACCGATTAGGAAAACTAAAAGTCCCATCCAAAAATTAAACATATACCATAGGATTAATGAACCGACTACTAACAATAAAGAAAGTATTCCTATATTTTTCATATTATTATTTTAATAATCGTCTTTTTTCGAGAATCGCAGCAAACCCACCACCACATTCCATTTAGTACTACACCATTTATTTCCTTTAGGATGCAATGTTTTGCACCTACCTTGCTATGTGATTGATCTTTTTTGTTGTTTACCAATTTAGGAATTTTTGCTTTGAGCAGGGGGATATTTTGCTTTGTTTTTCCTTAAGTGGAACGGATTAATAGGGGAGTGCTGGCGCTAATATCCTTGGAAGTACTTAAGAGGAAGTATGCACCAGTATATTCAGTACTGTTATGGAGTTTGTATCAGCTCTTCTTTCTTAAATTATCGTTTTACTTTGCAATATGGTCCGCCTACACGATGTTGTGACCTAGTTTTTGTACCACAAATGTTATAATCGTTTTTAACCAAACCTTGGTTATTTATGATAGGCTACAAAGGTTACACTTTCTTCTATGAGATTTGACTAAAATTCAATCGATCTTTTTCCCAATTCCAGATTGACATACCAAAGTTTCCGGAATCCTCAATAACTTTCATTTTAATATTGCTTATTATTTCAATAACTATTCTTCCATTTAAATTACCTTTTCCAACGGAAATATCAGACCAATCTAAAATTATCCGATTGTCAATTATTGTTCCATTTCCAACATGACACCAATTTTCGCCTAACTCATTTTCTGTGGTCCTGTTGTTCATGCCCAACCAAAAGACCTTATTTTGAACAACATTAATCCAAAATAAATTCTCTCCAGTTGATTTCCAAACTCCATTTTTTATCAGAATTTCATTTTTCATATTGTTTTAGCTCTATACAACTTAAAATAGTTATAATTTTTAGGGAAGGCTACAATCAGAATGACGGACAAGTGCTTTTTATTGGCCCGTTCTTACTTATCAGGTTTATTTCTTTATTAAACTATCAATTATAGTTTCCAACTCCTTTCCTCTAAAATCTTTTGCAATAATTATTCCTTCAGTGTTGATCAGAAATGTTGAAGGGTATCTTAATACCCCGTATTTCTCTTTGATTTCGTTAGTGCCATCAACAATTTGGGGCCATGTTATTCCATGTTTTTTCGTCAATTGTTCTAAAGCCTGGATTGGACTATCTCCAACAATACCAACGATTTCAAGTTTTGATTTATCAGTTTTATCATATAACGCCTTGAGGTTTGGGATTTCTTGGATGCAGGGGCCACACCAAGTGCCCCAAAAGTCGAGAAGTACATATTTGCCCCTTAAGCTATCTAACGAAATAGTAGTTTGTTTTTTGAACTGATTGCCTGAAAAATCAATTGCTTTAAAACCAATTTGAGTAGAGCGTATTTCATTTTTAGGTAAGTCTATTTTCTCTAAAAGTAAAATATCTTTATTCCTCTTTACTCCTAAATTTTTGTATAGATTATTCCCGATTTCAAGATATTCATTGTTAAAAGCTACTTTATCAGGATCTATTTTTTCTCCAATGGGACTTTGGCTATTGGTTATCCCTACATTGCTAAATGGAAAGATATTTCTAGAATAGATGTTTATTAAGTGATTCCCTAATTTTGCAGTGCGGTACTGAGCAAAATTACACTTTAAGTAATATTGATCCATATTGCCATCGGAAATCACAAGAGGAACTTCAATCTGGATCTTTTTGTCATTTAATAGGCGTTCAAAGGTAACATATATTGCTTCATTATTTAACCGTGAATCCCTATCTAATTCGCTGTAATTCTGAACTAGTTCAAAAGGCACGTCATCACTGAAATCATAGTTAATATTCGTGTCTACAACGACCATTGATTTTCCTGTGGAATCATTTCCAACAGCAAAAGCAGCTCTGCATTTTATTGGGACTTTTGACAGATTCAAGGTATCTGGTTCCCAATCCCACATTTTTTGTAGCTCATCATACCATTCTTTCGAAATATTGCCTAAATGGTAGTTTTGATAAACATATTGTTCCATATCTGAATTGATGTCTCCAAATTTAACGTCAGTCCAATTTTGCGGTACTCCAGAAACTTTCAAATATGTTTTTTTCCAAGGGGAATCTATATTATCAATATAAAGATTTGCACCACTTGTAGATGCTTCGAAAGGTCCGAATCCTTTGTGATAAGTAATAGGTAGTTCTAAAATGTTGTCTTTTTTGCAACCTGTTAATAAACATAAACATAGGCTAAATAGAAATAAAGTTTTAAGTTTCATGGATTCATTCAAAATTTAGATAGAGTTCGTTTTCTTGCAGGTAACGGTTCTGCTATAGCAAGTAGGGCCGACAGGTAAACGTTTCGTTTTCGGCCGAGCCTGTAGCCAAAGCTTTTGCATTTTGTTCTTAATTTTTTGTTCCAAGAGCCAAATCAAAAGATTTGGCGGGCTTTGCAAACACGACCAGCCCAATGGGCATAGGACTTAAATCCCTATTTGCTATAGCAATTGTTGTGCAAAGTTTTTTTTAATTCAGTCGAGATTCCAGTTCCATTCTCACTTCCTCTGCTGTCGGGTCTTTTGCCAAAATCAGTCCATTTTCGTCGATTAGGAATATTCCACCGCCACCACCATCGACTCCATATTTTTGCCAAATATTATTTTGTCTGTCAAGTTCGACAAGGTTTGTCCATTCCCATTTTTCTTTTTCTAAGAATTTTTCAAGTCTATCAGTATTTTTAAATTCCCCTGCCACTCCAATAATTGTAAATCCTTTGTCTTTGTATTCGTTGTAGAGTGGAACCATTGTTCTGCTTTTGGCGATGCAAGGTCCACACCAAGTAGCCCATAGATCTAATAATGCAACTTTTCCATTAATTTTGTCAGAAAGTTTGATTTCATTTCCATTCAAATCGGGTGCTGAAAAATCACGGTAGTGTTTTCCAACTTTAATGTTTTCAATGGCATTTATTAAACTGGAAGCTAGTTCATTATACGGATGATTTGGGTTAGCTTTTGAGAGTATTTGAAAAGTGTGTTTCACAGAGTTAATATCAATAATCTCTTTATTAAAAATCAAGTTGTCTAGGAAAAAAGAATACGACACAATAGTTGGGTTATTTTCGATGTAATTTTGCTGAAACACTTGATGCTCCTCGTTTATAGGTTTTATTTTATCATCCAACTCTTTGGCTTTTGGACTTAAGTATTGACCTGATTTCTTTAAATCCTCTAATTTTTTGTAGATCACGACTTTTTCATCTTGATTTTTTGCTTCTCTTAATTCTGTGTAAAATGATTTTGCTTTATCACTATGATATTCGTCAGTTTTAAAAAGTGCAGTAAGGCTATCTTGGAGTGGCTTTATTCTACCATTAAATTTATCCTCAAAACTTTGTTTGAATTTTTTGTATTGAGCATTTAGGTCGCCTCCTTCGACAACATTCTTGTCAAATTCTTCTTCAGGATATATAGTCAAATTAATTTTTTTGTTTTCTAGAAATAGAGGCATAGGCCTATATGCTCCATTTCTCACACTTTCTGTAAATGCAAGGTTCACTACTTCTGGGTTTTGAAGTTCTGTTTCATAATGAAATTTACTATCAACTATAGGAATCTCGATTATTGAATCAAATCTAGCGTCTTGGTTAGGTTTTATAAGCATAATCGATTTGGCGTCTGTTCCAATTACTTTTCCTTTCAGTTCGAGATTATTCTTTTTTTCGGACGAACAGTTGAATAAAAATATTGTTGACAGGAACAAGATTAATTTTGCAGTAAATTTCATTTTGTAGTTCAGTTTTAAAATGTTACAACGTATTGATAAAATGCGTTTTAATGCAATTTATCTTTTGTTAGCCGTATTTGCTTTAAGATCACTATAATACAAACAATTTTCTTACAAACTCTATCCACCAGATTGTTTCCCAGATAAAATGTGCAGAAACAATCCATGTTGCAAGCAACCCTAGCCCAATTAAATAGGCACGGTGAGGCATTCCTCTTGTATAGACATCATAGATAATAGCTGGAGTGATAAGCACAAGCATGTATAAGTGCCGGGCATCTATAGGAATTAGACCAAAGTCTGGAAGAACTTTCGAAAACATAATTAAACGGCCTATTCCTGGGATCATTAATACAGCAGTTGCAAGCATCATCATTCTCTTGTGAGTTTCACTGTCCTTGCGTCTTGATACAATTGCCCAAACATAAAAAAGTGGAAAGAACAAATAGCTTACTCCATGAATGAGAAGTAACCCCGAATAATTAATTAGAAATTCTTGAGTGTTACTATTTGACAATTCCAAGCCTCCATTAATATTGGTAATATCAATTCCAAACATCGATATTGGTATAGTTGTTGCCAGAACTATAGAGGCAATACCTAGTTTCTTATGAAGAGCATATTTTTTGGAATTAATCAGCATGGACTGTATGCAAATCAACAATAGCCACAAACTCATTGAAGCGGCATGAATATGAAGGATCAACGGAGGCATGGGAAGTTGGTCTGATTCTATTTTGGATATAAGATTTATTGAGGTCGGTGTAAATGCGGTAATGCTTGTAATCAAGAAAATTAAAGCGGTAACAATATAAATACTGCCAAAGGGGCTTAAGGGATTTTTCATAATTGATCTTTTGAATATTTAGATTCATGTATTGTCATCTAACAATTCCCCGGTAGTCAATTTCATAAATACCTTAGTCTTCTTTCAAATAAAGCCTGTATGAGGTCAAATTGATCCAGATGTGACAACTTTATTCATATGTTCTTGTATTAATGTTCGTTAACGGTAAGGCTATGATTTCGTTGCGGCTTTGAAATTCGGAGAATTTCGGACCGTAGGAAATCGAGCCGGGTTAAATGTAAGAATTTTCAAATTAGCTTGGAAGCCAGCAATGAATTATAGCCATTGTTGTGTTTAGTTATTTTTTCGATTCTAATTTGTCAATCAGTTTATTAATAGTTTTAGCATCCATCCTCGAGACTAACTTTTCCGATATTTTGTCAAGTCGGTCTTCGTTAAATTCATAGAGGTCTTTGTCTATTTCGTTAGATAGTGACTTTAGAAAATTCAGTCCGCTATCTTCAACACGTTTATAAAATTCAAGTAAGTCCGTGTATTTTAATTCCGTTTTATTTTGAAATTCCTTAATATTTTTCGTTTTGTTGTCGATAATATTTCTGGCGTGTTTTATAGCATTGTTCAAATTCCTTAAATCACGCATTTCTGCATAGTCAGTTATTTCTTTTGGATTAATTTTTTTAGACTTTAGAAAGTCCTCAACAAATTCCCATTTATACAATCTACTTTCTTTTATTTCTTGATAAGATGCTTTGAGTAAGAATTTTAAATGCGTTTCAAAATGTTTGTAGGAATATAAAATTTTCATTTCTGAAATAGCAAAAAGTTCCTTTTTCAAAAAATAGATTTCCATATGTTTCATATATCCTGGTTCCTTGATATCAGACTCAATTTGAGTTTCAAGTTCTGCTAATTTTTTCTCAAGGTCTTTAATCAGCTTATTCGCTCCAAAATCGTAGTGATTATTCTCTACATTCAGAAAGAAGGTTTGAAGTCCTAATCGACTAACCTCTCTTTTTTGTCTATATTTTTTTGATTCGCTCAATTTTGGTCATAATGTTGCCAACGGTTAGTATATGAAAAGTAGGCGATTTCGAAGTACGAAACTTTCGGATAAGCACAAAGTTTTATTCGAGCCAAAAGCCTTGAATTTAGCACTATATCGCCTATTTTTTATATACATTGTTACCCACCGTTTTTATTTCTTCCAATCATATTTCGTATGGTCGCAACCACATCTTATTTTCTTTGCAACGGTATCATAATTCTTTAGCGATACCATTGGTCTTTTACAATCCGTGTGCTCGCAGATAAATATTCTTTCTAATTCCAGTATATCAGCCCAAAAAGCTTTTAAATCTCCAATTTTCGGATTGAATGGATTGTCGTGTGATGAAATGTTTCCCAATATTGATGAGCTTTCTACTCGGTCAATTATCGGAAATTTTGCTTTTAATTCAGAACTGCACTTTTTGATTTCTGATTTAATTCCCATTATCAATTCGTAAGGCATTCTATGCTCATTTGAATTATTGTACTGGAAGCTTAATTTGGCTTCAATATTAAGTGCAATATCCTTTAAAGAATGTTCAAGATATTTACGAATAGGATTTCCTAAATTTTCAATTTTACTATCTGCAAGGCTTGTTTCTATTCTTTCTCGTAAGTCGCTTGGTTCTTCTTCAAGATGTGTTCCTTTATCGTCTGTCCATTTTATCTCATTTATTAGCCAACCTTTCTTTTTTGCTAAAGGGCTTACAAAGTTTGTAAACCAATCTTCTTCGTGCGTCAATAATATTATTTGATATTTCGAAAATTTTTCGAAAATCAATTCAGCAAACCTTTTTCTATGGTTAGAATCAAAACTTGAGATTACATCATCAAGTACAATAAATTCATTCTTATTGTTAAAGGCATTTACAGAAGCCAAAAAGAATGATAAGCCGAAGCAGTTTAAATGTGATTCACTAAAGTATTTTTGAGGTGGTGAAACCCAATTACCGTTGTACTTGTATTCAATCGTAATACCATTCAATTCATCTTCATCACCGATTGTTACAATTTTGATTTCCTGAAAAGGTTCATCAGGATTCATATATTGGTAGTACTCGTTTATAGTTCCAGAGAATGAAGTGATGAAATTTTCAAGACCTTCTTTTTGAACTTTGACAAATTCATTATATATGATTTCTAAAGTCTTACGCTGTTTTTCAAGTGTCACTTTCTGCTTTTCAAATTCCTTAATTTTTAAAAACGCGTCTTTCGAGGCAGAAATATTTGAGTAAAGAACCGCAGAATTATCTTTTTCGAAAATCTCTTGTATTTGCTTTATCCTTGTTGCTATTCCATTTTGAAAGTCAAAATCATTCGTTGATAATTTAATTGTTTCAGCCTTAGGTATTTTGTTTCCAGAAGTTACTCTCTCTAAACTTGATTTTTGATATTCTGTGATTTTTTCTTTTAAATCTATAACCCCTTGCTTAATCAGTTTGCTTTCATCTGCTGTAATTAAATTTTCTGAAAGTACCGTATCAAGCCTTTTTATTCGTTCTACTGTTATTGTATTCACTAACTGTTTAGCTTTATCAAATGATGCCTTTTTCTTAGAAGATTCTTCAATTTCTTTTAACCTTTTTGCAATTTCAGTGCGAAGTTCGTCCACATTTTTTGGTTGTAAACAAAGTGGACAACTCTCAGCTTTATGATACTTTTTTGATAAAACTGCATCACCTGTTTTTAGTAATTCTCCTAAAAAGGTTTGCATAATACTTTCAACATCATTGGCGATTATTTCAAATTCATCATAATACTTCAAATATTCAGAATCAATAAATTCAATTTCCGTTTTTAGTGTATTCAAAACTGCATTTGCCTTTTCTAAAAAGGCTAATTCCTTGTTTAACTTGTTGTTTGTGGAATTTTTTAAGTGTACGAGTACTTCGTCAATATCCTTGAATTCTTTAACCTCAATTCCAGTTTTTAGCGGTTTAATTTTCTCATTAATTTTTTCAATCAGATTTTCTTCTTGGCTAATAACAGCTCCTAATTTTTCAATAAGCACCTGTTTTTGAGTATTTGTTTGAGCCTCAAAATTTTGATTCTTAATTTCTGTCTTTATGGAATTGTAGCTCTTTTTAAGGACTTCTTTTTTCTTTGTTACTTCTGAAAAACCAATAATATCAGACAAGTATTTTAGTTTGTCGCTTTTTGTATTATCAATGAAGTCTGTAAGGTATTGATAACGCAACAAAAGGTTCTCTTCTTTTGATTCTTCTATGTATTGTTTGAAAACATCAGAAGTATTAGAAAAATCAGTTGTTAACTTTTCTCGTTTATTGAATAGTGTTTTTGAGCAGTCAAGGTCAGGTTGCTTAATAAATGAAATGTTTACCTCTGAAACATCATCTATATCAAGTGCAGAATTTCTTAAAGCATCTTTTAAATCTATTTCGCTGTTGCTTGATAGATGTGATACTCGGTTTGTATAAAACCATTCAATAGAATCTGAAATGCTACTTTTTCCAGTTCCATTATCTCCATAAAGTAAAATAGATTTACCGTTTAATGGTAATTCTAAACTATCCTTAGCACCTCTAATTCCTTTGATGGAAACATTATTAATCCTTATTGCCATCTCTCAGTTTTTGAAGTTCATTTTTAACATTTGTATCTGTCAATTTATCGTTTTGATAAAGTTCAGATAGCATTTTTGCAATGTCAGTATCCACATTTTCAATTTCTTCAATACCATTGAAAAAATCATCTAATATTTCTTTTCCAGATTTTACTTTTTCAGCCATAACGGTTTATTTAAAGTATTTCCAATCTATTTTAAAACTGGAAGTAAGTGTTTTGTTTTGAATTTCAAAGCCTGATTTATTATTGCAAATGGGATAAACACCATATTGCTCCACAAAATCTAAAATGAAATAGCTTTCCAAATCTTCAATTCGGAACTGCCATATATTCTTGAGCATTTCAAAATTTATATAAGTAAACAACAAAGGTTCAACTTTTCTGTAATTGGTTAATCCTAAGTTTTTTGATTTACCATCAAAATGTCCTAATAATCTACTTCCAATGCTATTCGTTCTTCGTTCACTCATTCCGATATACAAGAGTTTCGACTTGTCAAACGGATATTGAATATCAATAGACTGTGTGAAGATGAAGTACAAACCTGCAATACCATTCAATGGTTGAATATTTGAATGTTCAAAGGACATTGGGCTGTCAAAATATATGGTTACTTCATTAGTTGTCAATACAGTTTATTTTAATGGTGGGTAACGGTTCGGCTATGATTTCGTTGTGGAATTTCCCATCGGGAACATTCCGACCGAAATCAGCCTTCGTTTAAATTTAAGCTTTTTTGTGGCACAAGGGCCACAATGAATTATAGCCATTGTTACAAGCAGGTTATTATTCCATATAATCATGGAATTGAGATACTATCTCCCATATTCCATTTCTTTTTTCTAACACTATTGTCCTGCCACCATAATCGTTAATCATTACATACGCCTTATTGAGTGATTTATTAAAAATAGGTTTAGTAATTATTACTCTATAATATGAATTAAATCCTTTATTTATTTTTTCAGTGTAATCATATAAACTGATACTGTCGTTCAAATTTTTAAAATTTTCGATATCAAGAACTCTAAAACCATAATCGGCGAGTTTGTTAAAGTCAAACTCTTTATTATCAACAAACTGCTTTTTTATAAATTCAATATCATTAACGCCTAGTGAGTCTGATATGAATTTGAAATGAGATATAGATTTTCCGGATTCTGAGCCCATTGGCATCATTCCAGGAGTCAAATCGCCAGTCGCGATTAATTGTTCTTTACTTGTGATGATTCTTAACTTATTAGTATCAGAGAGAATTTGGTTTAAAAATTCTAACTTAAATTGATTTGATATCTCAATTTCCTTTGATTGATTTTCTTCTTTGCAAGAATGTATTACAATTATTAAAAAGAATATGTAAAAAAGAGTTTTAGGCATTTTTCAACTGTTCGTTAAGGCACATAGTTTACACAAGTTAAAGATTATCCTTTACACTAAATTAGTCTCTAACCTTGTTGCTTGTTCTTTATTTCTTAAATACTTTTCATCAAAGAAACCTAAAAATGTGTTTCTATAAAATACCCTCCAAATTCCGTTGCCCATTTCCTGGATCCCCACATATTTTCCCATTAATGCTGCGGTCACGTATACCCAATAATAGGATTTCCACCTTATAGATCCATTTTGTGTCACCTTAAGAACTTTATAGTTGGCATCGTAATCAAAGTTAGGTATTTTTTCAGGGAACGGCCTAGTGGAAAAATCATGCATATCAGCAGGTGTTTTCATGTCCAGAGCTTCATGTGGTCTTATGTGGTTGTATTCCTTTACAAAGTGGTTGAGACGTCTTTGCTGCGCTTTGAGGTCATAGGCTGAAGGTTTGGCACAAGCTGCCTTCAGATCGCGGTGCATGCGTTCATGCCGTCCGTTCTGTTCGGGATGGGCCGGGTCCGAAAAAACAGGTGTAATCCCCAGTTCTATGAACCAATAGGAGAGTTGAGTAAATCTTTGGATGGTACGCACGGAACCAAAGGGGCTGCCATTGTCCGTGTGTATTTGTCGGGGAATGCCGAATGTTCTAAAGACCCTTGTAAACTCGGCTTTGGCGGATCTTAGGTTTTCATGGTAATGTCCTTTTGCAGTGAACAGGAACCGGCTTTTGGAGTCCGCAATGGTGAGCGGGTGACAGTAGATCTTATTGCCCATTAAAAACTTTCCCTTGTAGTCGGCACTCCAGACCTCGTTGCATGATTTTGGATCAAAAATGGGGTATACCGGTTCGACTCTCCGCATCCGTTTTTGCGGGCATACAAAACCGTTTTTCTTTAGGATGTTATGGACGGTGACCACTGAAGGGACTTCTTGCTTTGTAAAATCTTTAAACAACAGTTCCCTGATCTTTTTGGCTCCCCAATGCTTGTACTTTGTCTTTAAACTTAGAATGCCATCAACGATATTTTCACTGGTCGCATTGGGATGTTTTCCAGGAGCTCTGGACTGTTCCCTTAAGGCCTCAAAACCTTGCTTTTCGAACCTGCCTATCAATTTATAGGCCGTTGGCCTGGAGATATCGAAGCCTTTGCACAATTCTGTGATGGTGTATTTTCCTGTACGCCATTCACAGATAAATTCAATTTTCTGTTCCATAGTTGTTGTTTCTTTCCAAGGCATGACAATTTGATTTTGATCTCAAATTATAACCTAAAAAAGTGTAAACTATGTGACTTTAACTTTGTAAAGGATGTCCCTTTAACGTACCAACTTGCTTGTAACGGTTCGGCTATGGCAAGTAGGGCAGGCAAGGAAACTTTTCGTTTCCGTCTGCGCTCGTAGCCAAAGCCTTTTGTTTTGTAATTATTTTTATCTTTTAATTGCCAAATCCAAAAGATTTGGCGGACTTAACAAACACGCTGAAGCCAATGGTTCCAGTACTTTTCGCCCTATTTGCTGTAGGTATTGTTGGCAACTGGTTTTAAATTTTCGTCCCCCTAATCATAATTTTATTGGCCTCTTTGATGTTTTCGGGGGTTTTGGTAATCAGTTTGACCAGATTGACTTTTGTTCCCCTTTCGGTCGTATTTATCTCGTCGAGAATGATTTTTAGAATAAAACTTTCGTCTACCAAATATTCGCTGGAATCTATGTCGATTACATTTTTATCAATTTGGTAAATAATCGGGTTTGCGTTCAATTCCAAATATTTTGTCGCAATTTCGTCCAAGGTCATATAATTTGGTCTGTAATCGGGATTCATTTCCACCAGAATTTTACCATCGAACTCTTTTCCATTTTTTTTAAAATCATATTTCTCTACTTTAATGGAATCTATTTTTTTTGGATTGATGACATCCGACGTGCTTTGGTCGCCAATGAATTTCCCGTTCACAAAAATTGCAGCGGATTTCTGTTTCTTCCCATGACCGAATTTTTCCAAACTGTCGTTATATATGACCGCTATTTCTGAACTTTCCGAATAATTTGGTTTGTTTTTGTTCCCGGTTCCCCGATTGGTTTGAGCCAAAGAAATTGTGGAAACAAACAGCAAAACTATAGTTATCGCTTTTTTCATTTTTTTAGTTTGAACTTGTTGCCAATGGTCAAGTATATGAAGCGTAGCATCCGGAGGGGTGCTATGATTTCATATACAGTGTTATAGGCATTTTATTCATCCCAATTTCCAGCCATGAATTCTGTAATTGTATGAAGGAATATATCACCCAAAGCCGTCCCGTGTTGTGGTGGATAATGTCCATGATTAGGAATAATCCATAAATGAGAATCTGGAATTGACTCATACATGGTTAACGGGATTTGTACTGGAAACAATGAGTCTGAATCTCCATGTATGATTAAGGTGGGACAACTTATTGTAGATAGATAAGCAGGAGTAAAATTCATATCATCATAGGAATCTGCCCACCGAGCAAAATTATTCAATACACCTTTTATTTGTTCCTCGCCTCCCGGTTGTACGTTTTTCAAATGCTCAATCCAACCTGGATCTTTTTCGGAAACATTTTCATAGCCAAATGATCTCATTTCATCTCTAATAGCCGCTGGGAAGTAAGAAGTTGCTCCAATTAGGACTAGGGACATGAGTCGATCGGGTTGCATCGTTGCCATGTGGATTAAGGTCATTCCTCCAGTACTAAAACCAATAGCTCTGAATTCGTCTATACTCAACGCATCCAGTAATCCATACACATCTAATGCATATTGTTTGTGTGTTGCGTCATTGGCGGGATAGGTAGATTGTCCATGTCCTCTTAAATCGACAGTAATCACTTTGTAGGAGGGTGCTAGCTCCTTCATCCAGGGATTCCACGAATCCAGGGTTCCTGTATTACCATGTAATAGGACAAGGGGTTCTCCTTCTCCGTGAATCTCATAGTAAATTTTTACTCCATTTGTCTCAATGAATGCTCCTTCCTGGCCAAACACTTGTGTACATACTACCAGAAGGATTACTAAGCATGTTTGTTTCATATTTGATTGAATTTAAGATAATTATAATTGCCTATAACGGTTACGTATAAGAATAGTGCGTAGTTTGAGTGCGAGGATTTTCCGAAGGAAAATCAGATGCAAGCAAACAAGCACTAACTTTTGATTTAGGAATAAACTTACGCATTATTTTTATACAATGTTGGCTGTAGTGTTTTGTTTTAATAATGTCATTTTTTTCCATATAACTTTGTTAGAGTACCGCTTAAACTTGATGGGACTACTGAAGCATGAGATTTATTTCTATATATGTGCCAATCGATATCAATGTTTTTGTAATTACTTTTTTTAAGATATAAGCTAAACTTTATCATGTTAGAAACCATAAATGGACTTTCATTTTCACCTGTTGAAAAATATACTCGCGTGGGTTTGATATCCCAAGTATCATTTTTTGTAAATTTCAGAATAGCCTGATTCAATAATTTTTCCTCGTTCCATTGCAGTGTAGGACTGTTTATTCCAAATCGGGTAAAGTAACCATCAGAATTTAAAAAACAGTATGCCGTGAATAAGCCTCCTAAAGAATGTCCAGAAATCCCTCTTTTAGAATTTGTCTTATAGCTTTTATCGATGAATGTAACGATTTCATTTTTTAGACATTCTAAAAATTTGTCGGCTCCACCAGTTTTTATTGTTCCCTTTGGAACACTAAATTTATTTTCCATTTTTTTTGCAGTTATCGTGTCAGTCGATGGTGTGTAGTCATAGAATCTATTAATTCTAGATTCTATACCATCTACTTTATGACTGATACCTACGAAAATCACATCTTCAATTTTTTCAAAATCAATGTTAGATGGATTAAAATATCTATAAGTGCTTTTACCATCCAAAACGTATAAAACAGGATAAGTTATTGTGTCTTTAGTTGAATAATTTTTAGGGAAAGACATATGTATTAAATAGTCTTTTCCTGTTATTTTAGAACTAATAATGTGGTCAGGTTCATTTCCTACTCTCTTTTTTGGTTCTAATTTTTGGCTAAATAAAGAGTTGCTAAAAATCAACAAAGAAAAAGTTGTAAATAATAGTTTTGGTAGATTTAAAAAATTCATTTGTTTAATTCAGGGTTTGTTACTCACATTACAGCCAACGGTCTCGGCTATGAGTAGTTGCGGGGTTTAGCACTAAACTTTGCAAGTACACACCAAACTGAAAATCCGCAAGGATTTTCAGAAGTAGGCGAGAACAAGCAATTACTTATAGCCATTGTTAGCACCAGTATTTTATTTATTCAGTTCTATTAGTTTCCATTCTCCATTCGGTTCTTTTGTTAGGTAAACTCCAACATTTAAATCCTTTTCATTTCCGATAACTTTTATGCTCAATTGAGCTTCTCCATATCCATTTGAAATATTGACACTACCAGTAGGCATCATTCCATAATCTTTTATTCCGCCAATTTCTGATATGATTTCCTCATTTTGTTCAATTTCTGAAATAGCAACTTTGTATGCATCTGAATTTTTCATTGCTGAACCAGCAAATAAGAATGTAAATGCAAAAAAGGCAATTCCAATTCCAACTAATGCCAAAACTCTCGGAAGTTTTTCCGGTTTATTTGGATTCTTAACTACAATTGCTTTTATAGTTTTATCTCCAAGTCTTTTTTTCTCTTGACTTGACGCAAGAACTATAAATTCTATTGGCCAAATTATTAAAAATAGATTTCGGACAAATAATTTTCCAAAAGAAGGAACTTCACTCGGTTTATTTTCATCTCTTACCATTATTCCCATAACCCACTTTCCAGGACTAATTCCTTTTATTGAATCTTTCGCAAAGTATATTAGAAATCCAATCAACATTGTCGGCAACATTTTGCTTGTCAGATTACTGAAATTATTTTCGTCCATAAAATCTGTCCCAAGTGACAAGAATACAATTCCTACTATCAGAAAGGAAAATGTAAAATGGTCAATTAAAAATGCTGCTATTCGTCTTTTTCTACTTGATAACAGATAATCTTTTTCTAAATTTTCGTTCATTTGGTTGATTGTTCGTTTATATTGGTGCTAACGTAGGAATATGATCATTGATCATATATCTATTATATGTAAGGCTAAGTTAACAAATCTTTGATATTCATAAAGGATCTATTCGCTACATGTGTATAAATTTCCGTTGTCTTTGTAGAATTATGGCCCAATAATAGTTGGATATGCCTAATATCGGTGCCACTTTCCAGCAAATGTGTGGCAAAGCTGTGCCTTAGCATATGTGGGGAGACCTTCCTTTTGATTCCGGCCCTCTTTGCTGCCGAGCCAATAATGTTCAACACGCTGGTGGAACTGTACTTACCACCATTTGCGCCCTCGAAGAGAAATTCTTTTGGACGGTATTCCTGATAGTAGGTCTTTAGGTCCTTTAACAATCCGTTGCTCAGCACCGTAAACCGGTCCTTGTTTCCTTTGGCTTGTCTTACACTTACCATCATGCGCTTGCTGTCTATATCCGTAACCTTAAGGTTCAATAGTTCGTTTCGTCGAAGTCCCGAGGAATATAGAAGTGCTACGATGCACTTGTGTTTAATATTGTTGGTATTTTCGATAACTGCCATGACCTCTTGCTTGGACAGTACCTTGGGCAGTCTTGTTTCTTTTCTTGGGCGTTCAATGGTGTAGAAGCGGTTGGGCATTCCGTGGACCATTTCATAAAAGAATTTTATGCTGTTGATCGCTTGGTTTATGTAGGAGGACGATTTGCCTTCCTGTACCAATTTTTGAAGATACGACCGGATCTCATTTTCATTGATGTCCATTGGATTAAGTTGGCCATAATAATTAATGAACGCCTCGAAGCAGTTGACATAGGCCTTTACCGTGTTGTTGGAATATCGTTTCAGTTCCAATTTGAGGAGATATTCTTCAGGGCACGGCCTAAACCCGTCCTCCAGCTTTCTTTTCCGGAACCATTCAACATCGATATCGGCATTGTCGTTATTTAGAACGCGCCCCGCGAAGAAGAAATTGCCATTGATCCATGCTTCACCCCTGAACATCTTGAATATTAAGGATATGTTATTCTTGTTGTTGGGTATATAGTGCATACCGAACGTTTCGCTCCATCCCAAATTTGGAAGCTTTTCCACCAATGCCTGGATTACCCGATCCGTTGAGAATTGAAGGCCGATACATTTCTTGCCATCAATCAATAGGTGCTTCATTGTGATGCTCTTTCCCTTGTGCATGAAATTATTTTTAAGCTCAAGGTCATGAAACTAAACTATATAATCGTATCTTAATCGAATAGTATACGTATAACAATACTATTGATAGAAGCAAATGAGAATTCAAAAGAAATGTTCGCACTGTGGGAGGGAACTGACGGGAAGGACTGATAAGAAATTTTGTGATCAGTATTGCAAGAGTGCGCATCAATATGCTAGGTCGAAGGAAGGTCCCGTGCGGTTTTATGACAAGGTGGACAATCAGCTAAAGTTGAACAGGAAAATATTAAAAATATATAATAGGGCAGGAAAGGCAGTGGTAAGGAGCAAAATATTGCTGGACCTTGGTTTTGACCCTAAATTTTTCACCCATTATTGGAAAAACGGTAAGGGAGAGGTATATCTTTTTGTTTACGAGTACGGATTTTTGGGTAAAAGGGAGAACGGTAAGGAAAAATATATACTCGTAACCTGGCAGGATTACATGGAAAATTAAGAAATCAGTTCTGATATCGTCGGTATGAAACTATTCAAAATTATACCAGTTCCATTTGGTTTCAATACCTTAATGTCTTCCAATACATAGATTGATTGACCTTCAATTCTATAAGAAAAGATAAAGGACATTGTTTTTTCTGTCTAACAATGTCAATAACGTTATTTAACCCCAAGCCCCTGCGGAAGTTGAACCTTCCACCTCGATACCGCCTTAGTGGACAATTATCGTCCATTAGCTTTCGGTCATCTTTCCAAATATTGTTTTTCAACACCCTCGGAGCCGCGCAAAGAACAAGGGGAGAAAAACCCCTTGATCTTTCTTATCCCTACCCACATAAAAAATGATTTTCCATTATTCCTTAATTTTTTCAATACCATATTGGACCAGTTAAATCTTTAGTCTGTACCCATATAATCCTATTTGATTCCATATGATTTATTGGGTTAAATAATTGATTATTAGGTTGTTACATTTAAAATTGATTTACTATATTTATCCTTGGAAAGGATAGCAAGTTGTATTCTAAGTAACTTAGAATTGTCTACTTCTTGCGAAGTGTTTGCCTAAAAGGACAAAAAAAATGGATCAACGGAAAAGAGGCCGAAAACGACTGGGAAACAAGAAACGGTACCATAACGTAATGCTCCGGTTCAACGATACCGAATATGAGA
>NZ_PIOB01000018.1 GCF_002909255.1 Arenibacter hampyeongensis | reverse complement strand
AACAAGTTAAATGCCTGAAAATCAATCAGTTGACCAAAAATTATGGGGATGTAAAAAACAAAAAAAGTCGGAAGAAAAAATCTTCCGACCATGACTGGGGAATGCTCCAGCTATTTTTTTGTTTAATTTTAAATATTTACATATTATGCAAAAAGAAGAATTATTCGACTATGAATTTCTAAAACAGTTCAAGACCTGGGATGAACTCAACGGTTTTTTAAAGGAACTCCAAAAAACGGGGTATCAAGAAGATGATCGAAAGGGAACTGGACGGTCAGTTGGATTATGACAGGCACCAAAGACCAAACAAGGTAATTCTCGGAACGGGTATTCCAAAAAGAAGGTACGCACTTCTTTCGGGGAATCCGACATAGCTGTACCAAGGGACAGAGAAGCTTCCTTTAATCCCAAGTATACCATCTTCAGGGCACAGCGTCTTACCCGGACCAGGATCAGACTGGCCGGGGCGGATGCCAGCTATGCCACCAACAAGAGCAGAAAGTTCGCCTCCAGGTATGATATAGGGACCGATTTCAAGCGCAAGGGAAGGGACAGGGAAACACAAAAGGCCGCGCAGACAGATGGCGGCCATGACAACCGAGAAATGGGCCACGCGACTGGATGGAAGCCTTGGCAAGGAAAAAGAGCACTACCATCTAAAAAAGATCAAGGCCAGTTCAATAGAAATCATGGGATACCTGGCCAAAGGCCACACCAAAATCAATCCAAGAGCATGCCTGCCGTCCAAAAAATCAAGATTGGGAACAAAAAATGCCCCTAAATAAAATCCAAGGGCATTTTACATTCTATGTCATATAGAAAATTAGGCCAACTCCTGAAAGTGCCAAAATAGAAGTTTTGCAGTTTACGTCCTATTATCATGTGAATAAAAACTCTTTAATAATCTTTTTATCTGCTTTCGAATACGACTTCCTTAATAAAATCATCTCCAACCAAAACAAATTTGTTTTTCTCCTCATTTACCTTATAGGCCTTTACCGTATCGAAGGGTTGTGTGAAAGTAAAAATGATATCACAGATAATTGGTTTTAGTTTGAAATAATCATCAGAACCCTTATAAACTCGCTTTGATTTTGTAATAACATCATCTGCCGAATCCAAATCCTTAATAAGGATTTTTGGTTCTTTTTTTGGGTTTAACTTAAGGGTATGGACCCAATATTTAATTCTTGAATATAGAAGGTTAATATTTTTGTCCCTAAGAAATTGCTTCATTTTGTAAAAAAAACCTAGGCTATTTCCCACTAACAATGATACAACAGTCGTTCTGTCATAAAGTATGTGATGCTCAAAAGCATACGTTCTATTGGACCATCGCGTTTTATATTCATATGTTCCTTTTGAATAATCAAAAATTTCAAATTCATTTTCAAAACACCATTTCATAATATACATAATCAACAAATGCCCTAGGTTATATTTTCGAAAATCAATATCAAAAGTGGTAATAGCGAAAAAAAGTTCCTTTTTTGAAGAAAAACAAAAGGATAATGCAACGATTTCTTCATTAGCATACACTACATTCATAGAACCTGTTTTATCTATAATCATATTATAACACAATTCTCGGTAATAAACATGATCTCTTAAGATATCGTTTTCCATTCCTAAATCATTCCATCTTTTCTGAATAAGAATCAATAAATTATCAAAAATATAGTTGTATTCCTGTAATTCTATTGTACCATAAAATACTTTAAATCTAATCTTGAAATTTTCTCCCAATCTTCTATCCCATTTTCTAATATTACTTCTGCTTTTGGTAGAGTAATGCTGAGAAAAGTAATCATCAAAATTTTTATATCCCGATAAATTTGTTAGATATCCTTTATACTGAGGTACTTTTATTAATTTTAGATATGAATGGTCCTCTGTAAAATTTTGCCGCTCACGCAGATAGGGCAATACGTCATAAATTATAAAAACCTTTCCTTTACAATCATTTTGATTATTTCGCAGTATATATGAAACACCGTTGGTTATGTTCTTTCCTACATTAAAATAGAACAACTTACGCTTAGTGTGTAAAAATTTCACAGATTCAATACTTTTAAAAACTATGGGCTTTTCATTGTTTCCAAAGTGACTTATCCAAATATTAGTGAAACTTTTTGAAAAAAAAGGATTCATGTTCTCCATTTTATTTATTTATAAACACATTATTTATATAATTAACCAAAGGTTTAATTACTACGCCTTTAAAGTCTGTTTAGGGATTCCTTTGGTTATTTTGTTAAAGTATTCCAATAAATCTTCAGTTATAGGCACGAATGTTGCTGTTTTTCTAAAAAAGAACCACTTTTCAATACGAATAATATAAGGGTAAAATCCTGCATATGTAATAGTGCGAATTGAATTGATATTTTCAGTAGGTACAAAAGTTATTACCTCTTTATAACCTTGTTCTCTTGTCAATTCTAAAATTAAGGTAATGGCCGCAGGCATAATTCCTAAACCCCTGAACTTGGGAAGAGTAAAAGCACTTTCCAATAATGTCTCTTCAGATTTCAACAAAGGAAACGATTCGCCCCAAAATTTTTTTAACTTTAGGTTCTCCGAGGAATTAATAAGCCAACATTTAAAACAAGGATTTTCCTCTTTATTTATTGCCACGTAGCAGGTTTCAAGTTGGTCCAATAATATCGTAGTATTGCTGTCAATAAAAAAAACTTCATCTCCCTTCTTAAACTTCCTAATCGTTATTGGGGTAAGGGCTTGTCGTTTTATGAGATTTATTCCTAATTCCTGCCTAAAACCAAAAGCTATTATTTTGGAATTGAATCTATAGGTTAATATATTCCAAAAAGATCTATAATCTCTGTCCTTAATTAGATTTATAAATACCCGGCAAACATTTTTCATCGTATTCCATTTAACTTGTTATGATATTTAAATATTATTGATATTTCCAAAATTATATTAGAAAGCCTTATTATAAATATTCCAATACCATTTTTGAAAACAATAGTAGGCCCAAACGCTATAGGTATTGTCTTTTTTACCGCTCAAATGTTCCCCCACCAAATGGGTGATATAATTAATGTTAAAAATATTTTGGTTCTTTAAAAAGGGAATTTCAATATATGATTCCATTTCTTGTCTTAGGCTCGATCGCAACCAATCACCTACCGGAGATCCAAAACCCTGTTTGCTTTTTTCTAAGAATCCATCAGGAAATTCATGCTTAAAAGCTTCTTTTAAAATATATTTTTTGTTCCAGCCTTTCATTAAATAATCTTCAGGTAGGCTGTTGGCAAATGCCCATAATTTTTTATTTAAAAAGGGTGCCCTGCACTCCAATGAATTTAGCATACTGGTTCTATCCACTTTAGCCAACATACCACCCTCCAAGCTAATAACCTTATCTATAAAGCGAAAATCTGTTAACGAATTTGGTTTCTCAATATTAAGCTTAGCCTTATACTCATCGAAAATATTATCCCTGAATAATTCTGGTCTTAGCATTTGACTTAATTGGGATTCTGTATTGGCCAAAGAGATGATGTCCCAGTAATAGTTTCCATCATAGTTTACCGTATTTAACATCTTTTTGATTTGGAACCTTCTTCCTCTTTTGTCGTCATGAGTTGTTAATAGCGAGGTTAGGCCTTTACGTGCCAAATCATGGATGGACCTGGGAACGACCCGCGTATAACGACTATTTATTTTCCCCACATAGTACTTATTGTAACCCCCAAATACTTCATCCCCGCCGTCTCCGGTCAGGGCAACCTTTACATGGTCGCTGGTTTTTTTTGACACCAAATAGGTTGGTAATGAGGCAGAATCTGAAAAGGGTTCGTCAAAATTCAGTAAGATTTCATGAATGTTGTGTTTTAAATCGTCTTCATCTATAATGAACTCATGATGTTTGCTATTGATCTGCTTTGCAACCAGACGAGACTTATCCGTTTCATCAAAAGAACCTTTTTTAAAGCCTATAGAGAATGTGTTTATTTTTTCCTCCTTCATTTGTGCCAAACAAAGTGAAACCACGGATGAATCTACCCCACCAGAAAGAAATGTACCAATGGGTACATCGGATACCGAGCGACTTTCTACACTTTCCCTTACCAATTGCACTGTTGTGGTTTTGGCCGTTTCAAAATCCATATTGGACTGATTCCTTTCAAATTCATTCCCTATTGAAGTAACGCTATATTTATGATTTGTTAAATCGTATTCCAAATAGTGGTTTGCTTCCAATTTATAAATATTTTGGTAAATGGAATGTGGGGCCGGTATAAACGTTAATCTTAAAAAATGATTCAACCCAGTTATAGAAATCTCTGGCTTCTTTTCAACAACTTTGATTAGCGACTTAAGTTCTGATGCCCATATAAATTTGTTGTTGCTTTGGGTGTAATAGAGCGGTTTTTCACCAAAAAAGTCGCGGGCAACGAATACTTTACTTCGTTTCTTGTCGTATATACCAAAGGCGAACATGCCATCCAATTCCTTAAATGATTTCTCGCCGTCCATTTCGTAAAGCTTTAGAATAACCTCGGTGTCGCTATGGGTCTTAAAAATGCAACCTCGAGTCTCCAATTGCTTGCGTAGACTACGATAGTTATATATCTCACCATTAAAAACAATCACTAACTGTTGATCTTCGCTAAAGATTGGCTGTTTTCCAGTTTCTAAATCTATAATTGATAATCGACGCATACCTAAGGCAATACCAAAATCAGCCGACTCTTCCACGAATACGCCTTGATCATCAGGGCCACGATGAATTATACTATTGTTCATCTTATTAATTTCCGACAACAGACGTTGTTCCATTTCGTTAGTCGAAGATATAAAACCATTAATACCGCACATAAGTTATAAATATTAAGAATGTATAAATGATTTAAACTGTTGATAAATGCTGTTCAGTTCAAAATATTTGGCACGTTTTAAACCCATTTTAGAGTAATATTCCCGTTTTTCAGGATTGTCTAAAATGAATTGCAAAGCCTTTGATAAAGCTATTTCGTCATTCGTATTGATTAATATACCAAATTTCACCTCAACAAATTCCCCTATTTCAATATTAACAGGAACGTTTTCATTCAATATTTCCAAAGGACCAGATTTACAGTTTGTAGAAATACAGGGGAGACCAAAACTTAAGGCTTCCAACAAGGCGTTGGGAAAACCTTCAGTAAAAGAGGAAAGAACAAAACAGTGGTGATCTATAAGATATTTCCCGACATCATCGATCATGCCATGAAATCCAATCTTATCTACAAGTCCCATATCAATAACATCTTTTTTAAGTTCATTTTTTAGAGGGCCTTCGCCTAAAATTGACAAGGAAATTTCCTCATTTGACAATTTTCGGATGGCATTTATTATCATAATATGATTTTTATTCGTGTTAATCGCACCAACCGATATAATCTTGAATGGTCGGAAATCGTTTAGAAGAAACTTTGGTATTATAGGTGAAGCTGGTATTTCCAAAGGGTTATAAATAACACTCATTGGAATTGTTACTCCAAAATTATTTTTTAGGTCTTCATTGATATAAATAGAATTGGAAAACAACTTACTACAACGATTATAAAGCAATGGGTAGAATATTTTTGAAATAAGACTTGACAACCTACTGGTAGTATTCAAAGAAGGAAATCCACGTTCACTAATTATAAAAGTACATTTTTTGTTAAATATAGAAATAAAACCATTTATCAAATTAGGAAAAGCAAGAAATGAAATTGCAAAATCAATATTACTCTTTTTAAGTAGTCTCTTGTATATAATTGTAAATTGAATCAATTCAACCAACTTAAAAAAAAATGGTTTAACCAATGTCTTTCCCTTGCTAAGTACTATACTATTGACTTCTTTCGGTACATCGAATTTTTTAATGTCATAAAATAAAAAGAGGGTAACATTATAATCCTCAATCATTTTTTTTAATAGTAAGCTGATAACTCTTTCCGTCCCGCCATTGCCTATACTTATCGATAAAATACTGAGGTTTTTTTTATTGTTTTTGTGGATCATATTATTATTGAAGAACGTTAAAAAGATTTGTATATTGTTTTATTATTATATCCTTTCCAAATTTTCTTCGAACAGAATTTATAATTGCATTAGCATCCCAATCTTGTTTTAGATATAATTTTTTTAAAAAATCTTCTTCATTTTTTAAGATGTACCCGTTGACTCCATTTTCTATAATTTCTTTGGTTCCACCAGGAGCATCAAAGGCTATAACAGGTGTGCCGACAGAGCAACTTTCTAGAACAGCGTTAGGAAATCCTTCAACATAAGAACCTTGTAGAAATATGTCGCTATTAATTAAATATTTTGCTACCTCGGTAGTAAAAGGAATGTAATTTACTTTTTCGTTAAGTCCATATTTGTTAACGGCCATAACTATATCCGTTTTTCTTGGCCCTTCCCCTATAATTAAATATTTAAAGTCAAATGATAATTTGGAAAGTATTTTTAAAATTCTAAGATGCCCTTTAACATCTACCAATCTTCCAACTGTGATATAATTTATGGTATTATTATAGTTGACTTTGTTTATTTTGCCATTTTCGTCCATATTGGTAATAGGGTTGTTTATTATTACAATCTTTTCTTCTGGAATTCTAAAATGATGTAGTAAATCATTTTTCATGTCTATAGATTGACAAATTATCTTTTCAAAGAGAGGGTACGTTATTTTTGCTAATAGTGAATGAAGAATACCTTTTAAACTATTAGTTTTTTTTCTTTTACCTGAAACCGTCGCCTCCCGAGCAATAAACTTTGTGTTTTTAAAGAAGATAGATAATAATCCCAGTACAGTATTCAAATGCGTAATTGAACCAACAACTATAGCAGGTTTATGCTTATTTAAAAATACAAACAGCGCTGGGATTGCAAATAAGACCCTTTTTTTATTCAAAAATGTAGTAGTTTCTTCATTAAATTCATACACAGCTCCAGACTTGTTGCCAATTACTAATAGATGGGAATCAAATTCATTAGAATTAATATTCCGAGCAACAAAAGACATAACGCGTTCGGCGCCTCCAGCTGATAGGGACGGTATAACAAATAAAATCCTTTTTCTATTGTGGCACATGTTAAGGCAATTTTAGTACAATGAAATTGAATAATCCATTATTAATAGTTGAAAAACTTCACATAATAATAATAATAATAATAATAATAATAATAATAATAATAACCATATATCCTTCATTACCTATTTAATTATTAATATTTTTATTTTGGTGATTTTTATCTTTAAAATTTACATTAATAAGCATCAAAACCATAAGAAAAGGATAATCTGCATTCAGGATAAAGTTATTATGAAAACTAGTATGTATTAGATAACTAAATAGTATCAACTTAAATAAAACTACATACTCAGAATCCAAAAGTTTAATATAATCTAAAAGAAATAAAATAAAATAAAAGAACAATATATAACCAATAAAAGAATAATGAAACCCTATATTGATGAGGCCATTGTGTGATGCCAAATGTAAGATACTTGGATTTCCGTATTTACTGAACATCTGCAATTTCGCTGTCCGATAATCTTGATCTGTAATTCCCAATGGGTAATTCATTACTGCATATATGCCAGTAGCCCATAATAGAGGTCTTGCATCACTTTGTCCCTCAGAACTTATTTTAGTTATCCTACTGTTCCCTCCTGTTAAAAGGTCTTTACTTGCATACACAAGAAAAATCGCAAAAAATGCACCTGTCACAATTGCCAGCTTATAAAAACCATGTCTCTTGATAGGCGCAAAAAAGAAATACCCCAATACAAGAAAAATTTCGGCAAGTAACAACGATCTCGTTTGACTAAATATTGAGGCTATAAATAAAACAATTAGAAAAGCCAAATAGTAATTTCTTTTATATCGGAGGTATAAATAGAAATTAATTGCAAAACTACTGATTGCAAAATAGGAAAAGTTTATTGAAGATACAAAAGGCCCTGATAGCCTATAGCGCTCCGCAAAACCACCTGAAATATAAGCTTCTTCATTGCCTAGGTTTGCTAGCCCAGGTTCAGATTGAACAGATACATAAAGCATCTTTTTAATTTCAAGCATCTGCGCGGCAACCGGTGACAAAGGATGCTGTAAAAAGGCAAAAATACAGATCAAAAAATGTATGAAAACAATGACATTTACATACCTTATGTCTTTATTCGCAATTAATAAAAACAAATAGGAAAAGGCTATAAAAGAAATACATTTAACAAATTCAGTATATACTACTTCAAATTCTATTTTACCAACTATAGCCAATTTAAAATTAACAAACAATTGAAGTATGGTAAATAAAATTAGAAAAGTATTCCATTTCTTAAAAAATGGATTGTTTTTAATTTCTAATAAAAACGACTTAAAGAAAAATCCAAAAAACATAAATTCAAGCAGGCGATCATAGCTTATACCATTAATTTTGAAATTTATGAATATGTTATCTATTGCCAATAATACGGCTATAATAATATATGGTATTTTCATATGAATTCATTTTCTATCACATTTCTATAAAAGCCATCAATGGTATGATGTTGATCAATTCGCTCTAAACTTGCTAGACCATAGGTTATTAATCGATTTTTTTCTAATATTTTTGCTAAAACCACATCCAAGTCAGCAAAATCTTTAGTATACTTAAACACATACCCATTAACATCATTTTGAATATAACACTTAGTGCCATTTTTATTGGAACATACAGCTGCCACACCACAAGCCATTGCCTCCAACACAGAAAAAGCAGCTGGTTCATCATGACTAGGAAGCACAAATAAGTCAGATGTTTCTAATAATTTAAAAATTTTATCATGGTTAACATTCAAGAAAAACTCTACTTGGGATTCATGTTTCTTAATACTTTCTTTTATAGATAGTAAATAATTATAGTGCTGTTCCCCAATACATTCTGAAGCAATAACTAGCTTATTGTTAATTGAGCTGAAAAAGTTTATCCGAATAAGGGAATCGACCAATTCCCTTATGTTTTTTCGATCCTGCATTTTTCCTATCGTCATAACTTGAATACCTGTATTTTGATTTTTAGCATTCACTTTTTCCTGGTCGACCATTTTATCCACCACAAAAGGTATGTAGATTGTATTAGGAATAATAGGTTGAGTACTATCTCCCAAAACCGGAGTAAAATGCTTTACACCAAAAATTTTAAGCGAGCGATAGAACAATTTTCGTTTGAAATCCAATTTTTGTCGATAATTGTTTTGCGTATATAAATAGACTTTTTTTCTTAAAACAATCCCGATTAAAAAATGTTGTATTGAAATAAAAGGCCGTAAATTTCTTAAGATAATTATATCCGGATTTATTCTTTTGTATATCTCATAACATTGTGCGAATGAAGTAATATGAAATTTGCTTAGCGTTTCTCGATCAACCGCATTTTTTGCGTTCTTACTCTTTAAAAGCCATTTAACAAGAGTAGAAGGTTTTGACAGTATTGGCTTCAAGAATTTATGGTTCTCACTTCCTCCAATATATATGGACAAAAAATTAACTTCGACTTTTTTGTCCAATAATTGCTTAGTAAGAAAAAACTGGTTCGTATGAAATCTAGGCGCAACAAATAATATTTTTTTATTAGGCATAATATTGTTTTAAAAACGGAATTTTCATAAAGCTCTTTTGTATTAAATTCGGGAAAGATCTTAATATTTGGGTTAAAAACAGAAAATTTTGTTGATTGAAAATAATATTATTCTTATTTATCAAGAAAATCAACATTATTGGAATATACACACAAATTGACAGAACAAGATGGGTTAACGACGAAGTTATTTCCAAATAATACAAAACAAGAGTTAGGAATAAAAAGGGAATATGGGCTAGAATAGCTTTTAAGTGCATGATAATATATGATTTTTTTGAAAACTTTAATTCAATATATAACCTATAACTAACTTGCATATAATTTAGAATTGTAGCAATTAGAACACCAAATGCTACGCCATTCACACCAAAGAAGTAACCTCCCAAAGTACAACATCCGAACATTAACACTGCAAAAATAAATTGATAATAAGCACCTCGATAAATCAGACCCATGGACTTGAGATAGGACTTATTAATTTTAGTGCCAAACCTATGTGCTAATCCCAAAATTAAAATTTGTAGCGGAAAGATCACCTCTTGCCATTGATCACCCAAAAGTGTATCTACAATAAATTTCGCATTTATAAAAATTAAAACAGCAATCGGAATTAAAAAACCAAAACATAGAGAACTACTGAAAAGATAGAATTCTGCTAATTTTTCTTTCTGATCTTGTTTTTGGGAAAGTATAGGGAACAATACTTTGTCAAAAATACCGCCGAAAAATTGTGCCGGAATTGCCAATAATTGGAACGCCTTGGAATAAATACCCATAACTGTTGTACCCAATAGTTTTCCGACTACAATATTATCAGCGTTTTCTGCAAAATAGTTAAATATGGAACCCAAAGTATGACCCGACCCGAAAAACATTAAATCCCGTACAATTTGTTTGCTAAATAATAGACCAATGGTTGGCCTTTCAAAGTATGTAAGTATTATAATTGAAATAATCAAGGATGCAAATTGCCCTAATATTAAAGCCCAAAATCCAAAATCCAAATACGCTAATATAATTGAGGTTAGGCCTATACCTAAAATATACGATATTACATTGCTCCTAACAAGTAAATCAAATCGTAAATTTCTTGTCAACAAAGCACTAGTAATACTGTTAAAACTTCTTAGAGGAAAAAAAATAGCAAAAAAACGTATTGCATTGTCTTCATCTTTGAGTTCAAAGAAAGCTCCAATTATAGGTGCCAAAATAAAAAACAGTATGCCAACTAAGAGTCCTATTAAAAAAGAAAGAGAATATCCCTGAGATATGTGATCGGAGGTTATTTTTGGCAATTGGATTAGAGCACTTCCAATACCCATTTGAGAAAACAGTTCCGAAAAAGTCACCAATAACATCATGATAGCAACGATACCAAATTCTTTAGGTGTGAGGAGCCGAGCCAGAATACCTATAACAATTAATTGTATAAATATTTGGATTACAGAACCTACTAAATTCCAAAGCATTCCAGTAACCCCTTTTTCCGTTGTAGATTTTATTCGTTTCTCAATACCCATATGCTATTGGTTCGCTTTTAATAGATTGTTTTATTCAAATAATTACACTTCACCTAATATGTTTCTTAATCTGTCAACTCAATTAATACACCTAAACTTTCCCTATCTTAAAAATTATTTACAACAAAAGTGTAAATATATGTTATTAGAAATCTAATTATCAAGTAAATATTTAATCTAAAAATCGTTGCAAAACAATTTCATTAATTTAGTTATTTTAATGCCTGTTTTCATTCCTAACCTGGTAATATTTGAGATTACGAGATTGTCAAACTTCAGGTCTCTGAAGTACCTTCATTTTGGAGTGTACACCAACTCGTTCAGCGATAGCTGAAAGTATTTCCCTTTAATTTCAATTATAGTCCACATCAGTCTGGGTTGAGCGTTAGGTATGGTTATGGTCACCCATCTCAAAATCTGCACAATGTAATCCCTATTGTTCCCATACATAACGTGATACTTTTCTCGAACAAAAATTACATTACTATCAGATTTATCCCTTCAAAGCATATTATTGAGACACCAGTTTCTTTATTTGTCGGCTTTGTCTTTCGGTCCTCACATCCTCCCCGAATGGCATAAATTCTACCATAATTTTCTAATTATACCTTGCTCATCCTCAATAGTCCATAGTACCCGGACTTTCTCTATTTTGGAAGCTACCACAGTCTAAATAATCCTTATTCAGAGCTATATAATCTTTAATGCGTCGTAACAATTACTGTTCCCATAACCTTCCCTAGTCTGGCTGCCATTGCTAGAACAACCTCGCAACGCTTCAGCTACATTTGCTTTTGAATCTCGTTAACCAAAGATCTTCTTTTTGTGGCAATTGCCCGGATCATGCTCTTTGCCGTTTCTTAAAGGAAAGGTCTGAACTTTGCTTATTTGTCACAGCTTGCAAGGAGAAATAACGCTCACATTGCTCGTAATTATAACTACATTGATCAAGAATCCAATAGTTTTATTCGAGTCCAAATCTGTGGCAGCTCCTACTATTTTTTGTCCTCTCTGACTTGAAGTGTATACTTAAGACTTCCTACCCATCATAACTGGTTGTAAACATAATACGTACAAACTTTTAATTATTAACCTTAGATACCTCATATCCATCTGTTGTCAGTAATTTCCCAAAATCAGTTAATTTATTATTCAATAAAAATTAGTACAGATTATTGAGGATTTTATCAAGAAGGTATTTTCTTGGACCAAAGTTTAAAAAAAAAATGAAACAACCACTCATTAATAATTTAAAAGAACTCATAATATCGTTGAAATTCAAAAGCAAGCTCAATTGCTGCAAAATTTAATAATAATGAACATTGTCCTCCTGCGGAATTAAAATTAATTAGATCAAATTATGTGGTAATTCTATATAGATTTAAAATAAAAATATCATCTTCTTTGCATATTCCCAGTGTAGTAACTATCGCAAATTTTTCCCAAATTTGAAGCTAACATGACGGATTATACGCGTCTATAAAATAAATAGGAACAAAATTAAAACTCAAAAAAACATCTCAACTTATTTCATTTAATAAATCTATAATCCATTCGTACTTAGTTTCAAATATTTAGCTTAATTAATTTCAAAGTTATTCATCATTATTCGTTATATGATTACGTCAAATTAATACTGTAAGCAGATTTTGCAATTTAGTATGATTTACTAAAGACTGTTATTAGGTATATACATTACTCCACATTTAAAAAATGGCTGATATTCTTAAGGTTAACCAATGCCTATTTTATTAAAATTTAATTTATTTCAGTTTTAATAAGGTCTTTGGGCATAATGATATGTTAAAAAAAAATGCATTTCATCGAATATCAAATTATTAAACATCCAAGTGGTGAAATACAAACGTAAAACTACAATTACATCAAAATTATGCAGTTCATCGAAAATAGTTGAACTTTTAACGATGATAATGAAAAAATAAATAATATTGTAATACCCCAACAATTATCATTAAACATAAACGTCTTATACTTATGAAACTTCACCCCTCGAATCACCTTCAATTGGTCCTATCATGTATCGTTCTATTTTTAAGTATTTCCTGCAACAAGGATTCTGATTTATTAACGGAATATGTGGTAGAAAACCCTAAGGCTTTACTGCTCAACGATATTGTAATTACCTTAGCGAATAACCCAATTATCATTGAACCTTTAAAGAACGACACCTTTAAAGAACCTGAAAAAGTTACCATAATTGAGGTTACACCTCCAAAAATGGGAACAGCGGTAGTTAATGAGGACAATACTGTGACTTATACTCCAGATGCAAATAAAACAGGTACTGATGATTTTGTTTATACTACAAGCACAACCAATTCTGATGAATCGGTCAGTACTGACCAAGGTTCCGTTATAGTAACGGTGGCCCCAGAGGCAGGTAAACCTGGTAACGGAGAAACCCTTACTTTAAATTCACTCAAGGCCTTTCCTTCCGCATTTGGCGCGGGGCAACATGTAACCGGTGGACGTGGAGGCAAATTGTATTTGGTCACTAATCTAAACGATAGTGGGCCAGGTTCTTTTAGAGAGGCCTACGAGGCTACCGGAAATAGGGTAATTGTCATTAAGGTTGAAGGTCGGGTAAATCTTTCATCACCAATAACCCCGAATCAAAAATCTAACGGTAATGTTACAGTAGTAGGTCAGACCGGCCCAGGTTATGGTCTTACGCTTTCAGGTTCCGCTATTACCAATTTCAACAATGGCAACATCGTGATAAGGCATCTTACCATTAGGAATAGGGACAAAAATGATTATTCTCCCTTCGGTATGCGCGAAATACCGGACAATAGTGAAGGTGGCTATATCGATCATCTATCATTGGGATGGTCGACCGACCAACAGACGTTAGATATTCTAAGTCGCTTCGCAAGTAATAAATTTACCATTGCACATAATTTATTGGCGGAGGGAACTGGTACAGGAGGAATATTGGGTGATTCTGGAAGTGGCGCAAGTCCTGCTGGGGATTACACAATTTCAAGAAATATGTTCTATAATATTACCCATAGATTCTTCAATATGTCCGGATCTTCAGGGAATTTTCAGCAGTTTAACAATTATATTGTCAACTGGCAAGGGAGGTTATCCGTGACAAGTGGTGGTGTGCATGTAGATTGGTTTAATAATTATGCCGATAAGGGCAATCACTCAAAATCCTCCTCGATCCCTGTCAATAAAGCCTCTTATGACCGCGATTTTCGTACATATACTGGATTTAATTATGTCGAGGGCGTTGATGAAAACCCTGTTGACAATCAGACTAGTTTATGGGTGAATTATAAATCGAATACAGATGGTCCCGATAATGCCCCTTTAGCCTCATATCACTATGTGAGTGCCAGACAATTCAATTTTGAGGAGCCTTCTGGCGGTGTATGGAATGTGTTTGATGTTCCATCAAAAGTGACAAATACAGTAGGACACAATAGAGGGGCAGATAGTGACGGCAAGCCCGTATTTTTAAGGGATGCTTTAGATGGTTCATTTATAGACAAATCCTTGTCGGGCAGTACTGAGGCCACATATAGAAGTACCAGTAGTTATTCATATCCTTCTTTAAGTTCCGGCTATTCCGCTTGGAAAGATACGGATTCAGATGGTATGGCAGATACTTTTGAAGATGCACATGGTTTGGATAAGAATAATCCTGCCGATGGTTTACAAAAAAAGGTTGATTGGAATTTTGGAAATTATAATGTAATTAACAATGCAGGATATCATAATCGCGAGATATATTGGGCCTACTTAGCCAATGATTTTGAAATAATGTTAGGTTTAAGCGATAATTAAAATAAACAATAACTTTGTTTGATAAACTTTAATTTCTCGACATATACAAACAACAATCCACATTATAACATTACCATTACATTAGTTCTATTTATGTTGGAGAACCGAAGAGCAAAAAAGAGACTGCCCAAAATGGCAGTCTCTTTTTTATTTAAAGGCACCGTCCCAAAATAGTCTTATGTGAAATACAAGTGCTCAAAATATTCCAGAGCTTATGTACGTATTGAATATCCAGAAGGAGGGTCAAGCAAAAACTTGTTCGACCTTTGATTTATATGTTTTCATTGTTATTTCATTTTGGCCTTGCATCTGTTGTCGTGTTAAGTAATGGCAGAAGTAATGAGGTCTTTTATTATTGTTGTATACCCTCACGCTATTGCCAACGAGCCGTTTCATGGATTTCAGGTCAAGATTATCTCAGGAGAACAAAAACTCTTGTTTTAGTCATCCATTGACCCTTTCCGCTACTTCATATTCATTGAGGTCATAAGCTTCGGTTATACTACTTTTGATACTATTCTTGTTTTGATATTGTTCATGGCAAGAAGTGATTTATACCCGTTACCACGTAACCTATCCGAGTGGTGCGTCAGGGCCGACATTGCTTTTCTACTGTAACGTCCTATAGCTTCCTGGCAGGCTTAAACTGTCGAAAATATCGTAGCCCACTTTTTTCTTTGAGTAGCCATCCGTAACCAATGCCAGGAACATCGGGCTTTTCCTGTTCCCCACATAAGTTATATCAGAGACCAGGAACTGTTAGGTAGGATAGATAGGCATTTGATCGCGTTGCGGTACTTTCTGAACCTATGGTGCGAGTCTATTGTAATGTGATATCTTTTTCTTTTGGCAGGACCAGCATATGGTTCGCCCAGAGTATGGCGAACAGCAAATCCCTTCCTACTTTGATCCGATTAAGGTCTTCCCTCAATAAGTGATATAATTTTCTTGTACCTATGCGCGGTTGTTCCATACGGATCGTATTTACCTTGGCCACCACGGCAGTGGCCTTTTGCCAATATGCCAGTGCGATCTGATTTTTCTATGATAAACCTGTCTGCTTCTCACGAATAACCAACAGGTGGCTGTGAGGCTCTCTTGATGTTCTTCTCTAAAGGTATCTATTACTCGGGCGATGAGTTTTTTTTCGTATAAGGATATTGTACTACTTGTCAGCCCGATCGAACATCATATCAAAGATATTGGCCTTTCTGTCCTTCTGTTCGACCTATTTCTCCAGTGTCTATTCTGCATTTTCAAAAGCCGGTTCTCCTGTTCGAGTTCCAAAAGACGTTGTTCGTGTGTTTTGTTGTGCCAATCAAAGTTAGCATATTTTCGCATCCAATTCGTTCCCTTGACCTGGCCTGGATTCCATTACGCCTTACGGCCTAGGTGGCCGTGAGTTCTCCGTTCTCAATTTCGTTGACGACTTTAAGTTTGAACGCCATAGAGTGGTCCTTTTGCGTATGCTTAACGTAAATTTGCTCTGATTTGTCCATTACATTTTCTTTTTGTATAACGTTATTTCAGGACTAGAATTTTTACCAAATCCAAATCGTATAAGGGATTTAAAAGTTCAAGGGCATAATTATAGGCCTGGGAGCCATCATCTCAACAAGAATTAGGCTTAACACCAAATATTGTTATTAATACTTCTAGATTGGGCCAAATAATTTCAAAGTAGGTTAAAACCCTCACCGCATTAAAACCTTCTTACAAACCTTTTTACAAACTTTCTTACAAACCTTCTTACAAACCTTCTTACAAACCTTCCCTATAGTCATGTTAATAATTTAACAAAAACTCGCTAAGAACTAACTTAATTCTTAAAGAAATGGGCATTTCATCGAATAAAGGAATTCTAAACATCTAAACTCTGAAAATCAAACGTAAAACTACTAACACAACTAAAAAATAGGCAGTTTGTCGAAAATATATACCATTTACCGATAATGTTGTGAAAATAAAAATTATTATAAACCCCAAGTGATTATCATTTAAATTAAAGTCTTACACTTATGAAAATTTCCCCCTCGAATCTTATTCAACTGACCCTTTCATGCCTTATTCTGTTATTAATTTCTTCCTGCAACAAAGATTCCGACCTCTTGGCGGAATATGTGGTGGAAGAAAATCCAATTGGCAGTGAACCAAAAGAAGTAATTCTCGATTTGGCAAATGCAGTATTTACAACAGAAGAAGATCAACCCGTATCCTTTAATATGCTTTATAACACTACTAGCAATAGGAAAGGCCGTAGAAGGTATAAGAGCAGTATTAAACCCAGATATGGTAAGATTAGTATAGAAAAGGACAGTATAGCCGTGTACACTCCTTCTAGCGATTATAATGGCAAGGACAATATTGAAATCACCTTAGAAGAGACAAATGAGGATGAAACAACATCCGAGGTAGTGGTTACAGTTGATGTTACTGTTGAGCCCGTAACAGATGTTGTGGAAGATATAGTAGAAGTTCCTTCAGGTACCACTCCGGTGGCTCCTTTAGTAATAGAACCACTTAAAAATGACACTTTTAATAAGGAAAGTGAGGTGATAATAACCGAGGTGAGTGTACCATCCAATGGTACAGCGGTAATAAATGAGGATAATACTATTACATATACTCCGAATACGAATAATACCCCAGAGGAAACTCCAATAGTAGAAACCCCAGTAGAGGAAGTTCCCAAGGAGGATACCTTTACTTATACCACTTCGGTCACGAATCCAGATAATACTGTGACGGAAGAAACAGGTTCCGTTATAGTAACGGTGGCCCCAGAGGCAGATAAACCTGGTAACGGAGAAACCCTTACTTTAAATTCACTCAAGGCCTTTCCTTCCGCATTTGGCGCGGGGCAACATGTAACCGGTGGACGTGGTGGCAAATTGTATTTGGTCACTAATCTAAACGATAGTGGGCCAGGTTCTTTTAGAGAGGCCTACGAGGCTACCGGAAATAGGGTAATTGTCATTAAGGTTGAAGGTCGGGTAAATCTTTCATCACCAATAACCCCGAATCAAAAATCTAACGGTAATGTTACAGTAGTAGGTCAGACCGGCCCAGGTTATGGTCTTACGCTTTCAGGTTCCGCTATTACCAATTTCAACAATGGCAACATCGTGATAAGGCATCTTACCATTAGGAATAGGGACAAAAATGATTATTCTCCCTTCGGTATGCGCGAAATACCGGACAATAGTGAAGGTGGCTATATCGATCATCTATCATTGGGATGGTCGACCGACCAACAGACGTTAGATATTCTAAGTCGCTTCGCAAGTAATAAATTTACCATTGCACATAATTTATTGGCGGAGGGAACTGGTACAGGAGGAATATTGGGTGATTCTGGAAGTGGCGCAAGTCCTGCTGGGGATTACACAATTTCAAGAAATATGTTCTATAATATTACCCATAGATTCTTCAATATGTCCGGATCTTCAGGGAATTTTCAGCAGTTTAACAATTATATTGTCAACTGGCAAGGGAGGTTATCCGTGACAAGTGGTGGTGTGCATGTAGATTGGTTTAATAATTATGCCGATAAGGGCAATCACTCAAAATCCTCCTCGATCCCTGTCAATAAAGCCTCTTATGACCGCGATTTTCGTACATATACTGGATTTAATTATGTCGAGGGCGTTGATGAAAACCCTGTTGACAATCAGACTAGTTTATGGGTGAATTATAAATCGAATACAGATGGTCCCGATAATGCCCCTTTAGCCTCATATCACTATGTGAGTGCCAGACAATTCAATTTTGAGGAGCCTTCTGGCGGTGTATGGAATGTGTTTGATGTTCCATCAAAAGTGACAAATACAGTAGGACACAATAGAGGGGCAGATAGTGACGGCAAGCCCGTATTTTTAAGGGATGCTTTAGATGGTTCATTTATAGACAAATCCTTGTCGGGCAGTACTGAGGCCACATATAGAAGTACCAGTAGTTATTCATATCCTTCTTTAAGTTCCGGCTATTCCGCTTGGAAAGATACGGATTCAGATGGTATGGCAGATACTTTTGAAGATGCACATGGTTTGGATAAGAATAATCCTGCCGATGGTTTACAAAAAAAGGTTGATTGGAATTTTGGAAATTATAATGTAATTAACAATGCAGGATATCATAATCGCGAGATATATTGGGCCTACTTAGCCAATGATTTTGAAATAATGTTAGGTTTAAGCGATAATTAAAATAAACAATAACTTTGTTTGATAAACTTTAATTTCTCGACATATACAAACAACAATCCACATTATAACATTACCATTACATTAGTTCTATTTATGTTGGAGAACCGAAGAGCAAAAAAGAGACTGCCCAAAATGGCAGTCTCTTTTTTATTTAAAGGCACCGTCCCAAAATAGTCTTATGTGAAATACAAGTGCTCAAAATATTCCAGAGCTTATGTACGTATTGAATATCCAGAAGGAGGGTCAAGCAAAAACTTGTTCGACCTTTGATTTATGCAAAAAACCAAGAGTCTAAATAGGAAGAATTCTATATTTCTAACGCCCCAAAACTGTAACCTGAAAGTCTTTATTTTTAAGTTGAAGGATTCTGCCGAAGCGCTGGTACCCGTGTTTTCAAACTAGTTCAATATGCTCTTGCGAGGTATGAACATGAACCGGAACTTAATTTAAGCTAAAACTGCTGTACAAATGAGAGGCACCTGTCTAGTTCAACAATAATATCAAAAAGTAGTTAATCATTATCACCAAAATACACAATGAGTAATTATATTTTTTTAACCCCCCATGCTTATAGTTAACCTATTATGACTCATCTTTCAGAATTATTCACAATTCCCTCTAGTATTGTGGCGCAATCCAACATTGTAGAACTACTAAACCCATACCTGAGATTCAATTTTTTATAATGTTCCAAAATAGATTTTAAGGTATTCATATTCCTCTTAGTATTTTGGCCAAAATTATGGGGATGCCACCATAAGTGGTACAATAAATTGTTTTTAGAAGCATGTGTCATACTCCTTTTTATTCGTCTCAACTTTAAATATTCCAAAGCCCCCCCCCCCATAGCCATGTAAGGCCTAAAAAAGCGACTGGATGGAATGTTATAAGGCTTTTCAGAATTTAAATCTGATAAATTATAACTATTATGACCAGAAATATTTATATAACAGTCCAAGGTCCTGTATATCTTCTTTTTTAAAGAAGTGCCCTCTTTGCTATCTGGTGCATAATACCAAGCGTTCTCATTACCTCTAAAGGTTAAAATTCCCATTTCCCTACATACCTCCAAATATTCAGGATTAAACTGATTTCTTGGAAAAACCAGACTAAAAAGTTCAATTTCCTTTGCTTTCGCTATTTCAATGGCCGATGCCAAATCTGCCTTAAACTCTTCCAAAGTCTGTCCAGCTTCATGGCAATAATAATGGGAAAAGGTATGGGTGCCAATTTCATGTTCGGGATATTTATCCCTTATCAATTGTATTAAAGGCAACGCAAAATGATACGGGTCCTCCACCGAATTCTCCTTTACCTGCACAAAACCGTCCGTATATGGCGAAAGGTTGGTATCCTCGTAATTAGGTTTTAAATCTGGACAATATTTGAGCATTTCCTCCTTATCCTTGGCAAATAACAATCCTACGGTTGAAAAAGTTGCCTTTACTCCATAATCCCTAAATAACTCCAGCATATCTGGAATCAGTTCATGAACCTTTGCCAATGCAGATGCATAGTCTTCAATCCTTCGCTTATCGCGAACTCCCCAAAAAAGTTCAAAATCAAGTGAAATTACAAAGGTCCCTTTTGTATTCATGTAACAAATAAATATTAAAAATTAAATTGAATTTATATATTATCAACGTATAATTGGAGCTCCGTAAGTCATAATTACTATAAATATAGTTAAAGTGCACTTTTTGTGTATATATACCAAACAAACCAATATTGATGATAGTTGTAAAACCAAAAAAAATATTGATTTTGTGCTCGTTGGCCGAATCCCTAATTAGTTTTAGGAAAGATATGATATCCGTTTTTCTGACCAACGGATTTAAAGTCTATACAGCATCTCCCAACTATAATTCAGAAATATTTGAAGAATTGTCCGACATGGGTGTTACCCCTCTACAATATTCTCTTCAAAGGACTGGAATGAACCCCATTAACGATTTAAAATCTTTGCTGGATATCAAGAAGATTGTAAAAACCCACAACATAGATCTTATTTTCCCCTATACCATTAAGCCTGTAATTTACGGTTCCATTGCAGGTAATTTAACTGGTACATCCGTGATTTCCTTGATTACCGGTCTAGGTTTCACATTTAGCAAAAGTTCCAAAAAGGCACAAATTTTGCAAAAGTTAACCGAAGTTTTATACAGGTTGGCCATTAGAAACAATAAGGCGGTAATCTTCCAAAACGCAGATGATCTTGAACTTTTTCTCGAAAAAAGTCTATTGTCCAAAAATCAAAGGGCACATATTGTTGATGGCTCGGGAATAAATTTAAAAAAATATCCCTTTAGACAAAATAACCATAATTCCAAAAGAAAGGTTTTTGTTTTAGTTGCCAGATTGATTAGGGAGAAAGGGGTGGAATTATTCATAGAAGCTGCTAAATCGCTTAAAAAGGAATTTCCAGAAGCAGAATTCCATCTCATTGGGGAACCTGATTCTTCCCCTTCATCCATTAAAGTGGAACTTCTGGAAGAACTCCATAAAAACAAAACTATTGTCTATCACGGATTTCAAAAAAACATCTCAAAATTCCTTGAATCTTCAGATGTTTTTGTTTTACCTACCTACTATCGCGAAGGTATCCCTAGATCTATATTGGAAGCATTATCCATAGGGATGCCAATAATTACCACCAATACGCCGGGCTGCAGGGAAACAGTAATTAGTGGAAAAAACGGAATCCTTGTTGAACCTAGGCAACTGGAGGAACTCAAAGCAGCCATACGCTTTTTCTTAGAAAATTCCGAAACTATTACAAACTGGGGAATAAGAAGTAGAAAGTTGGCTGAAGATAGATTTAACGTGGAAATAATTAATAATAAAATTCTAAAAATTTTAAACAACACTAGAACGAAGGAATTATAATTATTTGAACGGATTGTCAAAATTCAATATTTTATTAAACTTTACCGAATAAAATAATCTATTATAGGACCAAACAGTGTTAATTTTGCCCTTCATCATCAATATTTAAAAAATGTACGCAATTTTCTTTAAACGAATTTTTGATATTATAATTTCCCTAATAATATTGGTTGTCTTTAGCCCTTTGATTGTATTATTTATCATTTTTCTGGCCATTAGCACCAATGGCAAACCATTTTTTTTACAAAAGAGACCGGGCAAGAATGGCCAAATTTTTACTATTCTGAAATTTCGCACCATGAACGACCGGAGGGACACCATTGGAGATCTTTTGCCAGATACGCAGCGTATCACCAAAATTGGTGCAATAATGCGCAAGGCTTCTTTGGACGAGCTATTGCAGTTAATAAATGTATTAAAAGGTGAGATGTCTATCGTTGGGCCAAGGCCACTATTAATAGAATATTTACCGCTCTATAATGATTTACAGGCCCAACGCCATAACGTTAGACCAGGAATTACAGGATGGGCGCAGGTAAACGGACGAAATAGTATTAGTTGGGAAGAAAAATTTGAATATGATATTTGGTATGTAAAAAATCTAAGTTTAAAAACCGATTTGATTATATTCCTTAAAACAGCCAAAATAGTCTTTGGCGCCAAAGGCGTCTCTGCAAGTATTTCAGAAACCATGGAGAAATTTAAAGGTAGTAAGGCCATTCAAAATAAAAGAGACTATCAATAATTCAGATTTACTACTGGCAAATACACAATATAAAGTATCTACCCTACAACTACTGATGGTCACCGCACCAAAACGCTTTTAACCTCTAACATACTTGGGAATGTTTTATATTATTTATCATATACACTAACGTAAAATCCTGAATATTCTCTATAGATTTAGTATACTAAACCACTCTGCACTGAAAGTGCAGAGGTTTTTTTTACAAGGGACTGAAAGTCCCTGAGACTATTCCAATATAAAATTGGAATTATCCGAACCGTCTCGGCGATGATGCTTCATATAGTCATTGACCATCTAATCAGTAACATTGCCCGTACTCCAGACTCCATAACCACTCGCCCAAAAATATTGCCCCCAACAGCGTTCCTTTAAATGGGAAACTCCTGTTGAAGCTTTCTCGATGTCCTACCTTTCAATTACTTGACCATCGAACTTACATTCATCCTAGGGGCAAACTCAACATGCATATGGACATTGTCCGAGCTCACCACACCTTTCATAATCTCGATGCCCTCGGCTTCACATATTTGTATGAGAAGCTCACGACAACGTTTCTGTACATCTCCAATTAATACCTTGTATCTATACTTGGTAACACAAACCTAGATGACAAGTCAATCTGCTCACGGTATGCGATCCCTTTCTCAATTTATGGCCCATACCCCTAAAACATGTATTTTTGCGCAGTACTAAAGTGCTGCAATAAATTGCAGGGTTTTAAACCCTAACCTGAGACCAATAAACTTAACGAAAAAATCGTTATTACAACGATTATCCTATTAACTACAGGAATGGGTAAAATAAATTAGGTTACCTTTGCCCTAACATTCAAGTAATATTTTATTAATCATTAAAATTAGTTCGGACTTTAAAATAAGCGATATTGAATCCCCCTAATAAAATATATCTTTCCCCCCCACATATGTGCGGGTCGGAGCAAAAATATATTGCTCAAGCCTTTGACAAGAATTGGATTGCTCCTGTAGGAAATAATATTGATGTTTTTGAAAGTTCAATTGGTAAGTTCGTCGGGGAGGGAGTTAATGTCACGGTTTTAAATTCGGGAACTGCTGCCCTACATTTAGCTCTAATACTTCTCGGAATTTCCAAGGATGATGAAGTAATATGTCAAACCTTGACATTTGCAGCCTCAGCCAATCCCATACAATACCTTGGCGCTACCCCAATCTTTGTGGATAGTGAAAAGGACACTTGGAACCTATCACCTTTCCATCTGGAAAAAGCTATATTAGACAGAATGACGATGGGCAAAAAGCCCAAAGCGATAGTAGCAGTTCACCTCTACGGCATGCCCTATAAGGTAAATGAAATTAGAAAAATTGCCGACCGTTATCAAATCCCAATTATTGAAGATAGCGCAGAAGCATTAGGCAGTAACTATAATGGTGTCCAATGCAGTAGCTTCGGAGATATAGGAGTACTGTCCTTCAACGGCAATAAAATAATTACTACTTCTGCCGGTGGGGCCTTGGTTACCAAAAATATGGAATTATTGAAAAGGGCTGTTTATTTATCCACCCAGGCCAAGGACAACACACCTTATTATCAACATTCCGAAATTGGCTATAATTATAGAATGAGTAATATTTTAGCTGGCATTGGTAGGGGACAAATGGAAGTATTGAACAAGAGAATTAAATCTAGGCGCGCCATATATGAATACTACAGAAGCCGGCTGGAAAATATTCCTCAGATTGAATTTCTAGATGAGCCCAGAGGCCACTTCTCCAACAGATGGCTAACATGTATTTTAACATCTTCCTATAAACTTAGGGAGGAGATTCGCCTAGCTTTGGAAGCCGATAATATTGAATCCAGACCACTGTGGAAACCTTTACACCTTCAACCTGTATTCCAGAAATTCCCAAGTTACATAGATGGTACTGCAGAGGACATTTACACTAGAGGATTGTGCTTGCCAAGTGGTTCCAATCTAGATGTTGATGATTTGGAACGAATTATTTCTATAATTATATCAAAAACCCAAAGAGTTCTAAAATTTGCTTAATTAACAGTGTTATTGCACAGCTCTAACCTTTTACATCATCTTTAGGGTAGGTCACAATTATTTCCAAATTAGAAATGCACCTACATCAAATAAAGAAAATTTATACGATCAATTTAATATTTCCAGGATGCCTTGAATACTATCATACTAAAAAATTTGGGCATAATATTACATGAAAAAGGCAATCCTTTAAGTCGTATGGCACCACTTATGATTTTTACTTAGGTGAAAATGAAAGAATTATTTTTGCCTTAGTTTATCAATCCTTGGTTAAAAAAAATGTGAAACTAGATTTGCTTGGTTTCACATTTTTTTAATGGTCTCTAAATGAACGCATTTACATGGCCACTTTATCATTTTTATTTAAAATAGATTTAAAAGTTAAAAATAAAATTTTCAAATCTGTCAACATTCCCTTTTCTTCAATATACTTTTTGTTAAGTTCCAGTTTTCTTGGCATCACTTCCTCAATATATTTCTTTTCAGGATCACTGGCCAATTTCAATATTTCATTCTCATTTCTAAAAAAAATAGAAGCGTAATCCGTAATTCCTGGTTTAATGGAAAGAACAATTCTATCCTCAGTGGAATACAAATTCACATATTTGGAAACTTCCGGTCTTGGCCCCACCAAGCTCATACTGCCAATAAGAACATTAATCAATTGTGGTAATTCATCCAATTTATATTTCCGGAGATAATAGCCTATTGGAGTAACCCTGGGGTCTCGATCTCCTACTGTTAATAAACCATTCCTGTCCGAACCAGTGTACATAGTTCTAAATTTTAGAATATTAAAGTTTGCACCATGGAGCCCTACCCTACTCTGCTTATAAAATATCCCACCCTTTGAAGACAATGCAATCGCCCCCGAGACAATAATCAATATAGGCGAAATAAACAATAGACCTAGACCTGAACTTATAATATCAAAGCTTCTCTTGAGCATAAAGCACCTTTTCTACGGATTCGCAAACAGCTTTAATAATATAGGCAATTTCCTTAGTCGATAATTGTGGGTATATTGGTAAAGATATTTCATTGGCATATTGGTTATAGGCATTTGGGAAATCCGCTATTAAATATCCCATCTCCTTGAATAACGAAAGTAATGGCAAGGGTTTAAAATGTACGTTTACAGCCACATCAAAATTAGAAATCATTGTGATGATCTGGTCGCGTTGATCTTCATTGGCCCCTTCGATTCGAAGTGCATAAATATGGCAGGAAGATTGTTTTTTATTGGATTTATAAGGAGGAAGAATAGCCCAATCTTTTTCAGAGAAATGTGAATTATACTCTTCAAAAATTCTTACTCTTTCAGGTAGTGCTGAACTAATATAACTTTCCATTTGTCCTATCCCAATAGCAGCCAATACATCGGGCATATTAATTTTTAATCCTGGATAAATAATGTCATAGCTCCATGCCCCGGCCTTACTCTTGGTAAAGGCATCCTTTGTTTGTCCGTTCAAAGAGTAACATCTTAAAGTATTATATAACTCATCATTATTGAAAGGTAGTGGCAAATTTAAACATATGGCCCCTCCTTCAGCTGTGGTAACATTCTTTACAGCATGTAAAGAAAAAATGGTTACATCGGTTAAAACTCCGGTTTGTAGACTTTCATATTTCGCACCTATAGAGTGCGCTGCGTCCGATATAACTAGAATTCGTCCTAACTTTTCCTGAATCTCATTGTTGGCTTCAAATAAATTCTGTTTACTCAGAACCAATTCATTTATTTCCTTATAGTCACATGGCCATCCGGCAATATCCACAGGAAAGATTACCTTTGTTTTATTGGTTATAGCTTTTTCAATAGCATCCAATGATATATTAAAATCTTCAGAAACGTCCACCATAATAGGTTTGGCATGAGCATGAATCACCGCCAAAGCTGTAGCCGAATAGGTATATGCAGGTATTATTATCTCATCATCCGGTTTTACCCCGAACCATTTTAGCATTAACATAGCACCAGAAGTCCAGGAATTAACACAAAGAACCTGTGGAGCTTTGGTTAACTCAGCTATCTGGCTTTCTAATTTCTTTACTTTGGGCCCAGTCGTGATCCATCCCGATTCAAGAGAATCCATTACTTCGTTCTTAACTGAATCATTAATAAAAGGTGGGGAAAATGGAATTTTCATATCGCTTTCTTATATTGCTTTTTTATATAAATCTATATACTCACCACTAATAACGCTTAAACTAAATTGTTCTACATGTAATCTAGCATTATTTCCTAACTGTTCAGCCAATTGTCTATCCTCGGCCAATTTAACCATCCCATTGGCCAAGTCATCGGAATTCTCCACTTCAACATGAAGGCCTTCCTGTAAATGTCTCACTATTGCATTTGTACCAGGGACATTTGTAGTAATACTGGGCAAACCTAATGCAGAAGCTTCCAACAATACTCTGGAGAAACCTTCCCTAAAAGTAGGAAGAACAAATGCATCCGAGTTGAGCATTAATTCTTGAACATCCTTCCTAGGCCCCAACCAATCTACAACATTACTATATTTCTCAACAATCTGTAAATTTAATCGTTTAGATGCCTCTTCCAATGGTCCAACCAATAAAAATTTATACTCATAATCATTGTCTTTACATATTTGTGCCGCTTCCAAATAATTAATTATCCCCTTTTCATAAACCAATCTAGAAACACATATAAAGGTGAAATTGGAGGTTTTATTTTTTGTCATATTTATTAAATTGGAAAGATCTATACCGCTTCCATAAATCAACGAGCTATTGGAATGGTTCACCAATTTATTATCAACGAAGTATTTTCTATCATCCTCATTTTGAAAAGTGGTGTGATAAACCCTCTTTCTAATTAAAAAGTGCAACGTAATATAGAAAATTCTATATATCTTGAATTTCAGATCATTGGACATAAATATAGTTCCCATACCCGTAATGGTTCTAATTACTTTGGTTTTGAGTCCAAATGTTGCATAGGGAAGAATAAAAGCCGGCTTGGTATCAAATGTTTGGACAATATCAAACTTATGTATCTTAAGAATTCTTCTATACTCCAGCACCGTCTTAAAATCGGATATTGGATTGAATTTTCTATTTAATTTATAACCTATATATTTAATACCCTCCGGGTAATCATAATCCTTGGTACCCAAAATGGTGACATCAAAATTATTCCGTATTAGGCACTGGGCCAAGCCAATCCTTTTATGGGCATCTTCACTACCAACCAAACAAATACTGATTTTTTTGTTCATTAACAAAATTACAATTAGATTTATTCTGAACATCAAAGAAACAGATTAGTTCTCTTTGTTTATTTTTTTGTAGTTAAAAACACAATTATAAACGTTAAATAGTTATTTTTGATTGAGCTCTCGAGATAATAGGCAATTATTTGCACGTAATGGAGTCAATGTTTTAGATTGAATTATGTAATTTAATCTAATATCTATGTAATTTCCTACATTGGATTAATTGGATTTAAACTTTATCTATCCTCTTGTGCTATAGACCACCAATCAAAAAAGACCCTCCTTTTGAAAAATCCATTTAACCAGTTGTATTTTGCCTTTTGGCGATTTATAAAGGTTATATTATTCTAGTTTGAAAATTAAAATTATGTTTATCCCCTGAAAGAAGATAAATCAGTATTAATCCAAATTATTTATAACGATGTTAACACAAGTCGAAACCAAAAGTAAAATAAAAGATTACATCATCAATGCTACTCTATCGGATAATAAAACTATTTCTGATGACACTTTAATTTTTGAAACAGGTCTATTGGATTCTATGGGATTATTGTTTCTTATAGAATTTTTAAAGGAGGAATTTAACGTAGTTGTAAATGACGATGAGCTTTTACCGGAAAATTTTGAATCGGTAAACAGTATTATAAAATTCATAGAAGGCAAACTATAATATTCAATTAACAATTAATATATAGATATGTGCGGTATCGCCGGTTTCTATAACTTTCAAACAGATAGTCTAGAGCAGACTAGCATTCTAAGGCGAATGCTTACTAGAATCAAACATAGGGGACCGGACCAAAGTGGTATTTACTTATCAGACAACATTGGGTTGGGAAGTGTAAGATTGAGCATTGTGGATCTAAGCAGCGGTACTATGCCTATTTCCAATAGCGATGAAACCTTGTGGATTGTTTTTAACGGTGAGATATTTAACCATATTGAACTGAGAGAGGAACTTTTAACAAAAAATCATTCCTTTAAAACGCACAGTGATACGGAAGTTATTGTTCATCTGTACGAAGAGTATGGATCTGAATTTGTCCACAAATTAAATGGACAATTTTCTATTGCCATTTGGGATAAAAATAAACAAGAATTGTTTTTGGCCAGGGACAGAGTTGGTATTAGGCCACTTTACTATTCGGAGGTGAACGAAACCTTGGTATTTGCCTCTGAAATTAAAAGTATGTTGGAGTTTCCCGGTTTTGAACCGAAACTTTCACCAAAAGCTATTTCCGAATACTTTACATTTTGGACCGCTTTATCTCCCGGTACCGTCTTTGAAGGTGTTTATGAAGTTCCCCCTGGAAGTTATATGGTTATAGATAAACACTCAAAAAAACTCACCACCTATTGGCAACTGCCCTTATACAAACCCAACGAATACAAGTACACGAACATTGATGATGCGGCAAAGGATTTTGAGACTATTTTTAGTGATGCAGTGAAATTAAGGCTTAGGGCAGACGTTCAGGTGGCAGCTTATCTTAGTGGTGGACTGGATTCCAGTGTAACCACCTCCTTTATCAAAAATATATCTCCTGAGAATCTTCAAACTTTTTCTATTGGTTTTACGGAAAAGGACTATGATGAATCATCCTATCAAAATATAGCTGCCGATTATTTCAAAACACAGCATTCCAGTGTAATGTGTAGTCCAAGTGATATTGCAGATAATTTTAAAAGCGTTGTTTGGCACTCTGAGGCCCCTTTGTTAAGAACTGCTCCCGCTCCAATGAGCCTATTGGCCAAGAGTGTACGTGATCAAAACATAAAAGTTGTTATTACCGGTGAGGGAGCCGACGAACTTTTAGGCGGATACAATATTTTCAAGGAAACCAAGATAAGGCGGTTTTGGTCCAAGGACCCGACATCTAAATACCGTCCGCTCTTGCTCAAAAAATTATATCCTTATTTGCCGCAGATGCATAATGCCAACAACAATGTTCTAAAAATGTTCTTTGGATACAAATTAAGTGAAACTTCATCACCAATTTATTCCCACCTACTAAGATGGAACAATACTTCACGAATCAATAACTATTTAACCAAAGAATACCGGGATGCCATTGGCGACTATAATCCAATAAACAGTATTGAACAAAAACTCGGACATAAACTTAATGGCCTAGATTCTTTGGCCAAGGCGCAATGGATAGAATTGAACATATTTATGTCCGGTTACCTTTTGTCCTCACAAGGGGACCGTATGGGAATGGCGAATTCCATAGAAGGGAGGTACCCTTTTTTGGACCACAGGGTAATAGAATTTTGTATGAGCCTACACCCCGATTTAAAGTTGAATGGGCTAAACGAAAAATATCTTCTAAAAAGATTAATGAAGGGTAAATTGCCTGATGAAATTTTAAATAGACCCAAGCAGGCATACAGAGCTCCTATAAGAAGTTCTTTTACATCGGATAGCTTACCCATATATCTAAAGGAAATGTTGTCTGAAACTGATATTAAACAAGCCGGAATCTTTAATCCCGACTACGTAGGTCAATTGCTCACCAAAATGAAAACCAAAAATCAGGTTTCCGAAATAGACAACATGGCTTTAACGGCCATACTGTCCACTCAAATATTAAATGACCTTTTTATAAATAAATCAATTCAGGAACTAAATGACGATGAACTCGTTAATCTTGATAAAACGATATTAGACTATTAAACCTTAATAAAACCTTTTTTTATGAAACCATTTTCGAAAGATATTTTACACCTTGAAAACATTGATGAAGTTTGTAATAATATTATCACCAAGTTAAAATCCGATGTTGCTCAAAAATTACAACGTAGAGGGGCCGTTATCGGTATCAGCGGTGGTATTGATTCATCAGTTTGTATGGCCTTATCGGCAAAAGCATTTGGCCCTGAAAAAGTAACAGCAATTATGTTACCAGAACAGGATTCTAGTGATGACAGTAAAAACCTAGCCTTGAAATTAGCCAATAAATTCAATGTCAAAACTTTGGAGGAGAACATCACCAAAGCTTTGGATGGATTTGGTTGCTATGAAAGGAGAGATGAGGCTATTGCCAAGGTAATAACGGATTTTGACCCAAAAGTGGATAAAGCCAAAATTGAAATTAAACAAAATATTGGACAAAATATTCCAGCAATATTTTCAGTGACGGTCATAAAGCCTAATGGAGAAGTAGTTAGTAAATTATTACCTGCTAAAGAATATCTACAAATTGTAGCTTCGACCAACTTTAAACAACGCAGCAGGATGTCCATGCTGTATTATCATGCAGAAAGACTTCATTGTGCAGTTATTGGCACCCCAAACAAGCATGAGGTTGAACAAGGCTTTTTTGTAAAATATGGTGATGGTGGTGCCGATGTAATGCCTATAGGACACCTCTACAAAACTCAGGTTTATCAATTAGCAAAACACCTTGGAGTTCCTCAGGAAATAATAGATAGAACCCCAACAACCGATACTTATACCGCTGAGCAAACACAAGAGGACTTTTTCTATCAAATGCCATTTAAGGAAATGGATTTGATCTGGTATGGTTGGGAGAATAATTATAAGGCGGAAGAAGTTGGTAAAGTAATGGACAAATCAGCACAGGAAATCGAGAATATTTATAAAAGTTTTGAAAGAAAGAAAAAAACTACTGAATATTTGAGAATGAAACCTATATTCTAAATCAATAATTCTATTATTTATGAATGTTTTTGATTATTTATTTGACTCAACACAAAATCTGGAAAAGGATTTTGTGTTGGGCCCAAAAGAAAAAATTTCATTTAAAAAACTTCATGAAGACAGTTTAAAAGTTGCTTCATATTTAAAGCTAAATGTTGGTCGGGATCAAAACATAGTTTTAATTAGCCCCAATTCTGTTTTTTTTATTACTGCTTATTTGGGAATACTTAAATCTGGTAATGTTTGTGTTCCACTAAATTTTTCTATTGAGCAAGAAAATTTAGATTTTATAGTAAAGACTACCGATTGTAAAAGTGTTTTTATGGCCCGCAGTTTACAATCAAAACAACAATTGGACAACAGCGTAAAATGTATAGATGAAGCTGTACTTGAGGAAATAATCGGACATCAGGAAGTAGTTTTATTCGATTTGGATTTCGACAAAAATAGTCTGGCAGAGATTATATTTACCTCTGGATCTACAGGGGCACCGAAAGGTGTTATGATAAGTCATCAAAATATTATTGCCAATACCCAATCCATAATTGAATATTTAAGTTTATCCTCTGAGGATGTTGTTGGAGTAGTTTTACCCTTCTTTTACTGTTATGGTCTTTCCTTATTACATACCCATCTGAGGGTTGGGGGATCCATTGTATTGAATAATAGTTTTATCTTTTTAGGTTCGGTCATTAACGATTTAAAAAAGTATAAATGCACTGGATTTGCAGGGGTACCGAGTCATTATCAAATATTGCTTAAAAAATCCCAAAATTTTAAAAATACAGATTTTCCGGATTTAAGATATGTTACTCAGGCTGGAGGCAAATTACATAATGTTTTTATTGATGAATTTGTGGAATCTTTTCCGAAAATAGAATTCTTTGTCATGTACGGACAAACCGAAGCCACGGCACGTTTGTCTTATTTACCCCCCAATCTGATAAGTTCAAAGAAAGGATCCATTGGGAAAGGTATTCCCGGGGTATCCCTAAAAATAGTAAATAAAAATGGTGATCCAGTTAACTTTGGGGAAGAGGGTGAGCTAATGGCAAAAGGAGAAAATATAATGCTTGGCTATTATAAGGAATCCGAAGAAACAAAAAAGACCATTGTAGATGGATGGCTTTATACCGGTGATATCGCCGTTGCTGATGAGGATGGCTATTTGTACTTAATGGCAAGAAAAAAAGAAATCATTAAAGTTGGAGGAAAACGGGTTAGCCCAAAAGAAATAGAGGAAGTTATCCTATCTATTCCTGAAGTGGTAGATTGCACTATTACGGGAATTGAAGATGACATTTTGGGTGAAGCCATAAAAGCTACAATTGTACTAAATAGCCAAATGGATCATGAAAAAATGAAGGAAAAAGTTCTAATGAGATGTTCTGAAAAATTGTCTCTGTATAAGATTCCTCAACAAATTGAATTTGAAAATAATCTTTCTGTCAATGCTGCTGGGAAGAAAATAAAAAAATAAGGATTCCCATAACTTTCTTCCGTCTACAGCTACATATACAATTGACCAACTTACGAACATATCTATATTTATTTGATAAATAATAAATCAGATAGGGATAAATTTTACGTTAGGATTAATACATTTACATTGTAAATTTTCACAATGTTTTCTTTTAACCCAATTATTTCATTTTCTAAAGATTTTCCGATTGATGCCGCATATTACAATTGTAGAAAAAAAGGTGGAATGGGATGCACTTGTCCATTCTTTTGAGCATTCGGATTTCTATCACACCTATGATTACCATAGAATAGCAAAGAATAAAAATGATCGTGCTATCATAATAAAATATACAGAACAGGACAGAGTAATTGCACTTCCATTATTATTGAGAAAAATTCCAGGATCTACCAGTATGGATGCCACGTCGGTCTATGGATATGCAGGGCCCTTATCCAAAAATATAGATTCAAATTACGATAACATAAATTATAGGAATCTACTTCATGAGTTCTTTCTTAAAATGAAGATAATTTCTATTTTTTCAAGGTTAAATCCGTTTATTCCGCTACAGGATATAGTTTTAAAAAACCTGGGCGAAATATTCTTTAGTGGTAAAATAGTTAATATCGACCTAACCAAGGACCTTGACACCCAAAAAAAACATTACAATAGGAGACTTAAATCCTATATCAACAAATCTAGGAACCAATATTCAGCTAAATTATCAACCACCGAAAGCGAAATTAATGCATTCATTGAACTATATTATGAGAACATGCGTCGTGTAAATGCTACAAAAGGTTATTTTTTTGATCGTGATTATTTTTATGATCTTTTACACTGTAAAGACTTTAAAACCGAAGTTTTAATTGCAGAGCACAATGAATCTAAAAAAATAATTGCAGGTGCAATGTTTATAAAAAAGAACAATATTGTGCAATACCACTTATCAGGAGCATCTGAAGAATATCTGCATTTAAATCCAATTAAAATGCTAATTGACGAAATGCGCATTATGGCAACAAAGGAAAGTTACAAATTTTATAATTTAGGTGGCGGTGTTGGAAGTAGCGAAGATTCATTATTTCGTTTCAAATCGGGATTTTCTAAAGATTTTAAAGAATTTGCGCTTTGGAAATATATTGTTAATGAGCCGAAATATGAGGAATTAACGAAACGAAATCTACAAAAGGAGGGAAATTTGACCAATATCGGGTCCAATAGCTTTTTCCCAAGTTATCGGTATAACAACAATGCCTAATAACATAAATTGCAACATATGAAAGATAATCCGTTCCTATCGGATACGTTCACACGAATTTGGTCAAAACATTTCAATAAAGATAAGCCAACTTATATCTTTAAGTTCATTGCAAATCTATCCTTTACCAAATCCACTTGGTTACCTATCTATTGCAATATAGGGAAAAATCATACCAAAGGAATTTCTTACTCATTGGTGCCGGACCAAAGCACAGATTTTGCAAGAGGTGTTTTTTTAATTTATGATGTTCCCACCTTCTTTAATTTGAAAATAAATAATTCAAATAAAAAACTCGGTCTTATCAAAATAAAACAATACCAAGGTTTTTTAGTAGAATTGCTGAACTATTCCGACTTTAACCAATACTTTTCCTCCGCATTTAGCAAAAGTTCGAGATACAAACTAAACAAATATAAAAAACGGCTGGAAAGTTGTTTTGATATTTCATATAAAATGTACTATGGTGCCATAGATCCCGACCAATACAATACCATTTTTGTGCATTTTAAGCAGCTGTTGGAGAAACGGTTTTTGGACAAAGGCACTACCAACAATAATCTAGATCCAAAGGAATGGAACTTTTATACCGAAGTGGCATATCCGATGATCCTTGAAAAGAAAGCCTCCCTTTTTGTAATTTATAATGGGGATACCCCAATTGGTGTAACCTTAAACTATTTTTCAGATACTATTGTTTTCGATGCTATAACCGTTTTTGATATTGATTATGAAAAGTTTCATCTGGGATCGGTAAGCATTATGAAACTTATTGAATGGTCCATAAATCAAAAGTTCAAATATTTTGATTTCTCAAAGGGTCATTTCGACTATAAAAAAAGATGGGCCAATAAGGAATATTATTTTGAATATCACCTGTATTACGATAAATCATCTATTATATCCTCTGCTTTGGGTAATACCATAGCATTGTATTTTAATCTTAAACAATATTTCAGGGAAAAAAATCTGAATGTCAAATTTCATAAGTTAACCTTTTGGTTTAGGAACCTACAAGCCAAGAAAAATGAAAACGAAAAGTACTTCTCCATGCCCATTGGGGATGAAATCAATTTGGAAAAATATATTGAAATAAACAGGGATAGTGATGAATGGATCCATTTAAAGGCCAATATCTTTGAGTTCTTATATCTGAACAACTCATCTGAAAAAGATCTGAAGGTTAAGAAAAATACTCTGGATAAAAACAGCTTTGTACTCGAGTGTAATGACAGGAGGGTAATGCTCACAATGTTAAAATCCAATTAGATAATGAAACATTATAAATATTTCAAAGAATTGGTACATGGATATTAATAATCCTTCCCAAAAAATTGTAATGATCTGCGGCCATGGGGAATATCCATTAATGGTGTACAACTATTTAATTGAAAACGGCCTTCATATTGAGCGGCTAATTATTGAGCAACCTGTAAATACTCAAATTTTTCTAAAACGAAGAATTAAAAAATTAGGTGTTTTCAATGTTCTAGGGCAAGTCTTAAATCGGGTACTAATTGTTCCCATACTAAAAATAGAGGCAACAGAAAGACTGCGAAGAATTAAGGAATTGGGGCGACTTAACAGCACACCTCCTAAAAATGACATTATCTCAAAAGTTCCTTCTGTCAATTCAACGGAATGTTTAAATATCTTACAACAACTAAATCCGGACGCAGTAGTGGTTGTCAATACAAGAATTTTGAATAAGGTAACCTTATCCTCCATTCAAGGAAAATTTATTAATATTCATGCAGGGATTACACCAAAATACAGAGGATGGCACGGAGGATACTGGGCTCTTGTCAATAAGGATAGTGCCAATTGTGGAACTACAATTCACTTGGTTGATAATGGGATAGATACAGGAGGCGTGTTGTACCAAAATAATATCAACCCAACAAATCAAGATAACTACTACACCTATCCCTTTCTTCAACTTATTGCCGGTTTACCAATTTTAAAAAAAGCGATAGTAGATGTTTTAAATGAAAATATTGAAATAAAAATATGGAATAAAAATCATGAAGGAAACTTATATTACCACCCAACTATTTGGGAATACATTTCTAATAGATTAAATAAAAAAGTCAAATAATCCACTTCTGTTAAATCCATTTAAAATTGAGGTCATTTTAGCTTCATTTCTTCTTAAGACCTTAACTATTCTAAATTTAGGTCAGTACCTGTATATGTAATATTTTGCTGGGTAAGATATTGGAAATGGGGTAGTACTCGTTCAATTTTTCAGGAAAAAGGTATAATTAACTTATAAATTTGAACACCATTTTATTTCCCAGAATTAAAGTCCTTACACAATCAACGTCCCTTCATTGTTGGATCCATTAAATTTTAAACCAATTTAAATGAAATAACATTATTTGAGGATTGAAATATCTAGGTTCTAAATTATGAATAATACGAGGTAGAATTGGATCACGAAAGTATTATAAAGATTGCGAAAATTAAAAATAACACCCCTACATATAATTCCAAGTAGCCTCCAATTATAATGTTGTATATAATTTCTCTATTTATGTTTAATATTTTCTTCAAATTGAATATAAACATTGGAATCAAGTCATTTTAATTAGCTACAGCGCTAATAATCAATCTATATAAACGTATATTTATGTATAGTCTCCCCTTATTTATTCAAATATGGTATTCTATTTACTATGAAACTAAGTACGCAACCTTTCTCAACATTCCTTTTTGTTTTTCTTTCAGCAGCAGCATTATGCCAATCCCAGGTAACCTATGAGGATGCCTTTCCCGACCTGAGCTTTGAATTCCCGACGGAAATAATGACTGCCGGTGATAATAGCGGGAGAATGTTCGTTGTTGAACAGGCGGGAAGGATAAAGGTCTTCCAGAACAGCGAAAGCACCTCGGTAGCTGATACATTCCTGGACATAAGCGATATCGTGAGTTTTTCCTCCGGTCAGGAGATTGGACTTTTGGGACTGGCCTTCCATCCAGATTACGGCAATAACGGATATTTCTATGTATACCATACCAGACAGAGCAACTTATCAGGCGTGTACGTGGAAATAGTGCTGGCAAGGTATTCCGTTAGCGCTGACGACCCAGATGGCGCGGATCCAGACAGTGGCATGGAGATATTCAGTTTCGACAAGAACCAGGGAAATGCCAACCACAACGGGGGTAAGATAGCCTTTGGGCCCGATGGATACCTATACGTCTCCATCGGAGATGGCGGCGGCGGCGGAGACCCCAACAAGAACGCACAAAATTTGAACAACGTCTTCGGGAGCATCCTCCGGATAGATGTGGACCTGGACGGCAACAACCCCTTGGAATCCAACCCCGATGCCCCGGATGGGAATTATGAAATACCGGCCGATAATCCCAGGGTGGGACAGAGCGGATTGGACGAACTATATGTCTGGGGAATTAGGAACACTTGGAAGTTCTGCTTTGACGGACCTACAGGGCACATGTGGGGAGCGGATGTGGGACAGGGCGACAGGGAGGAGATCAACCTGATCGTAAAGGGAGGGAATTATGGCTGGAACAGGTTCGAGGGCAATACCGTGGAGGACGCATCCACCGTACTGGCCACCACCCCGGACATCAAGCCCGTTTTTGAATATAACCGCAGCAACGGGGACATCTCCGTAACCGGAGGGTACGTTTACCGTGGGGCCAGCAATAATCCCCAGATAAAGGACAAATATATCTATGGCGACTATGCCTCGGGTAGGATATGGGCACTGGACTACAATCCCTCCAACGGAGAGGCCACATCGGAACCGCTGTTCAGGACCAATGGCCAATACATTTCCTCCTTTGGATTGGACGAAGCGGGCGAACTCTACTTCAGCGATTATGGCACCGCATCAAAACTCTACAAAATAGTCGGCGGCAACAATGGCCCCCAGACCGTTGCCGTAAACGGTGTGGGCGATTGGTACAGGATGGCGGAAGGGACCAATGGTACCGTAAGGGCCCTGACCGTACCGACGGAAGGCCCCGTATATATCGGGGGCGAATTTACGACCGCAGGCGCCATTGCCACTGC
>NZ_PIOB01000017.1 GCF_002909255.1 Arenibacter hampyeongensis | reverse complement strand
AATTTGGCTATTGCTATGATAGTCGTAAAATGTGAAGGGAAATTAGATCATTTTGAAACATAAAAAAATGGTCGGAATTTCTTCCGACCATGACTGGGCTTATTGGCCCTCTTTTTTTATTCGAAAAATCAGCCATTAAAGAGTTTTTTTCCGATTCCATTTTTCAAGTCCTTAATTAGTGGGCAATTTTCAATAAATTACAAAATATGCGCTGTTGGAATCGCTGGTTATTAAAACAAGGCTGTCCCCTTTAATTAAGTCCGGATTCAAAAAGCATTGGTCGCCAAAATCGCAATTATTAGCTTTTTTTTAATCCTATAAATGTTCTTTTGATTGTCAAAGCTTCAATCTTTGTTCCAGATCAATATATTTTTCAAAGATTCACTCCCAAATATAAAAAAGGTAAGGGGAATTGGAGATAAAGAAATGTTGCCATTGTGGTCGCATTAGTAGTTATAAATCCTTCAACCATCAACTGATTTTTACCCTTACGGGAAATGGGGCAACGTATCGTCTAAATGGCTAAGAGGTATTTCATTGGATGCACCATAAGGGACATGATTTGGAACTATTGCACTATCCGAAGCTATCCTTTGCGGAATGTTATCATTTTAAACTAAACTGGACTATATTCCTTGAGGTTCAAATAACTATATCAATAATTAATGATCCTGTCTTATAGCCAATTTATTTCCCTTCGTTGACCCATGGCCATTTAAATTGGAGTATTATTTAAAATGCTTTTCAATTAAAGCCAGCAATTCAGGTTTGTTAATTGGCTTTGAAATATAATCATTGCACCCCAGTTCTATTGCCTTTTCTTTATCTCCAGTCATTGCAAAAGCTGACTGGGCAATGATAACTAGGTGATTGTTGAATTTGCGAATTTGTTGGGTTGCTTCCAACCCATTCATGTTGGGCATCTGTATGTCCATTAATACCAAATCAAAATCTGTGTTTTTTTTGCAGGCTTCAACCGCTTCAAGACCAGAGCTGACCACTACTACCTCTTTGGTAAACTTCTTAATAAAATGGCAAATTAAGTGCTGTGATATTGCATCATCTTCAGCAACCAATATTTTGAGGCCTTCGCTTAAATTACCCTCATTTAATGTTGGGCTATCATTGCCAACAATGGTTTCCGGTTCATATACGGGATGATATAGAATAGTAAAATAAAATGTAGTTCCTTTCCCTTCATCACTCTCCAACCATATGCTCCCACCAAGCATCTCAATGTATGCTTTTGCAATTGCCAATCCAAGACCAACTCCTTGTCTCGCTTCAATATCACGAATATCAGCCTGCATAAACCTTTCAAATATGGCCTTTTGTTTATCTTTTGGGATTCCAATTCCGGAATCATTTACATAAAACTCAATGAAATCCCCTTTTATGTTATATCCAAATTCTACGGAACCGTAATCAGTGTATTTAATTGCGTTTTTTACCAGATTCGTAAGAATTCCATGCAATTTTCCATTATCAGTTTTAATCCTTACTTCTGTGTCCGGGAGACTGTTTTTAAAAGAGAGTTGTAGACCTTTTTGTTCAGAATCAAGTTTTAATAATTTATAAACGTATTCTATTATCCCATTAACATTTACTTCTTCAAAATTCACTTTAATTTGCCCTGCCTCAATTCTGGAAATATCAATAATCTCCTGAATAATATTAAGCATCCGTGCTCCACTTTTCTCAATCATAGCTACATACTCCTGCTGACTTTCGCCAGAAAGATTCGGTTCTTTTAATAGGCTTGAAAAGCCGAGAATACCGTTCATGGGTGTTCTTATCTCATGGCTCATATTTGCAAGAAAGGCCGATTTTAAAAGGTCGCTATCTTCTGCTTTTTCTTTGGCAATAATAAGCTCGGCATTTAAATTGGTCAACAGTATTTCATTGTTTTTACTTTCTGTTATATCATTAAAAAATATTGTTATACCTTCATTTGAAGGGTATATTTTGTTTGTAAACCATTTTCCCCATGCCTCATAATGTTCCTCTATATAAATAGGCTCCTGAGTTTCCATAGCTTTTTTATATGCTCTTGCAAATAAAGTATTATGGGCTTCAGGATATTCTTTGTAGTAGTTTTTCCCAATCAGATCTTCAATAGTCCTGCCCAATAATTGCGCTCCTGCCGGGTTTATATAAGTGTAGTTGAAATCTTTATCGAAAACAACAACCCCATCGCTAACTCTTTCCAATGAAGATTTTAAGGCTTCACTTACATTATGAGCTTCACTTATTGCTCTTTCCAACTCCTGATAGGACGGTTTATTCCTATTCATATCCATTTCTTTTTGGTTGGCCCTAACGGTTTTGTGTGTGATTTATAGGCGTGGTTAAGTACCTAGTTTAGCTAAACGAGTTGAATTTCCGATTAGAAAACTCAGTCATTATTGAACTAAGACGTTACTGTGAGGTCGTACTTCTATTCCGATTTATGAACTTCCAGTTCAATTTCAATCATAAAATCTGGAATAGCCAATTCCTTTACGCCAAGCCAAGAACCTGTGGGAAATTGTTTTTTGTAAATTTCATTTCGGTATCCTGCTTTTTCGAGAAATAGTGGCATATTGGTCGTAAAAATGTTTTCCACAACTACATCATCAAAGGTGCAACCATAATGTTTTAAAATCTTTTCCAAATCGGAATAACAGTTTTTCATTTGTTGTTCCAAGTCTCCAATAGCAGTTGGGTTTCCCTCATCGTCCATGCTTACTGCTCCAGAGATTTTAATGTCATTTCCGATTTTCACAGCGTGCGAATATCCATAGGCCTTTTCTACTTCTGGTCTTAGTAAAAAGTATTCAGGTTTCTCTGATTCAACCATCACTTCTTTTTCAACTTCTTTCGTTTCTTCTTTTTGTTTTTGTTCACAACTTTGGAATCCAAATGCTAAAGCAAAAAGAAATGTAAGTAAGGTAATTCGTTTGGTTAGTACTTTCATAATGCTGATTATTTAGTGCCTACTTATTCGGTTTTCGGCATTCCCGTTCTTATTATGGTTGTCGTTTTTAAGTTTTACACACAACGGTTGGTGTAGGATTGGTTGCAGACTTTTTCAACGGAAAGTGTTGGCCTGGCCATAAAGATAATTGATTGCCGGAATTTCCAAGAGGAAATTTTAGCAATCAATTATTAGTTATGTCCACAAACGGTGTTTTTTCAGGAGGCAGGTCCAACTTACCGAGTATTTCATTCAAATCAGAAAGGGATTTTTTATCAATTATCTGGGTGTTGATTGTCAATTCGGTTTGGTCAGTTTTTAAGATATAGTCCCCTGCAAATTTTTTGATGTACTTTATTTCTTCTAGTTTTATTTTATTTCCAAAGGGATAACTTTTAGAAATAATTCCTCTTTCTATTGTCAAATATTGGTGGGTGTATTCATAAAAATAAGTTCCCATTGAAAGTCCAGCTATAGCAAACCAAGCATAGTCAATACCATTTAAAGGGGTATCCGTAAGCATTTTCAATATTCCCAATATCAACCAAGCTATCCCAAAAAACAGGTTGTAATTGAGTCTCTTTCTAGTAAACCTTATTTTAGTTTTCATTTTTTTGCACTGATTGCTACCGTGACTGTATAGGATTGGTTCCGGTGATTAAGCAACTAATTTAACAAATTCAAACCGAACCTACCAGCTGGTAGGCAGGTAGAAAATTCAACTTGCAACACTTTTGGGCATGGGAGTATATTGGAAGTTGACGGGAACAAGCAGTCCTTCCGCACCAATAGGGTCGGTGACCGGAACGTCAAAGTCATAAACGAGGTCCAATGGCGATTTGGCTCTTCTTAATTGTTCTCTTTTAAATTCTTGTTGGCTGCCTCTATTTTGAACTATATTTTGATTTTTGGGCCGATCGGTAATTTTCTATTAGGGAATCAAATTTTTAAAATCAAATAATTAATACTAATTTTAGTAACGAAGCTTAAATGAATTATGAACTGATTTATTGATTTTTTATTCCTCACCTCAGTCTCGAAAAATGAAACATAAATTAGTGACAATTCCATCTGGCTCTAAAATAATCCCATATATTTTCCTAATTGCCGGTGTTTTGGCACAGTGCACTGAAGCCTTGCCTCCGGGCGACCCTGATAATGGGGGATTGGCACTACCCGAAGGTTTTGAGGCCGTTGTGGTGGTAGATAGTATTGGACCTGCCCGCCATCTTGCCGTAAATAAGAATGGGGATATTTATATTAAAATGCGGTTTGCCCATGAAGAGGGCGAAAATATTGGACTTCGCGATACCAATAATGATGGGAAAGCGGACGTCATAAAGCGGTTTGGGGTATTTGATCAACGCGGTTACTATGCCACTGGAATGCGCATTTATGAGGATTATTTGTATTACAGCACCGCCAGTACGGTGTATAGACAAAAACTGACGAGGGGTAAACTTATCCCGGAAAGTGAACCGGAAGTTATGCTCACGGATGATTATCAAAATTCCAAATATGGATATTCCCATATTGCAAAGCCGCTAACTTTTGATGATGACGGCCATATGTACGTGCCATTTGGATCTCCGGGCGATGTTTGTCAGTCCAAAGAGCAAAATCGAATGCCGGGCGCATTGGGTTTGGATCCATGTCCAGAGTTGGAATGGCATGGTGGCATTTGGCAATTTGATGCCAATAAACCCGGGCAGGTCCAAAAGGATGGCTACCGCTATGCTACCGGAATTAGAAGTGTTGTTGGAATGGACTGGAATCACCACGACAATACCTTGTATGCCCTGCAGCACGGAAGGGACAATATGAACCGCAATTGGCCGGAATACTATTCTCCGTGGCAAAGTGCCATGCTGCCTTCGGAAGAATTTCTTCGGATACAGGAAGGGACCGATGCTGGTTGGCCATATTATTACTACGATCATATGCAGGGTAAAAAATTACTGAATCCGGAATATGGCGGGGATGGTAAAAAGGAAGGCAAAGGTGCCGAATACGAGCAGCCCATAATTGGTTTTCCTGGGCACTGGGCTCCCAACGACCTTCATTTCTATCAAGGAAATCAATTTCCCGAACATTACAAAAATGGAGCCTTTATAGCTTTTCATGGGTCGACCATAAGAGCTCCTTTTCCACAAGCCGGCTATTTTATTGGTTTTGTACCATTTAAAAATGGAAGATTTGGCGATTGGGAAGTGTTTGCCGATGGTTTTACACAAGTGGATAAAATTGTTGATACGGATGATGCAGGATACAGACCAATGGGAATAGCCATGGGCCCTGATGGTTCTTTATATGTAAGCGAAAGTGAGAAAGGAAAGATATGGCGAGTCATGTATAAGGGGGATAAGAAGACTTTTGGCCCAGGGCGGCTTGTACAAATGGAAGAACACAAAAAATTGCCACATATAAAAACTCCCGATGAATTAAAAGACGATCTTACACCGATTAGGGCAGAGGCAGGAGCAATATTATATAATAAATATTGTGGTACATGTCATATGGGCAACGGCAAAGGTGATGGCAGTAGGTTTCCACCGATTGCTGGATCGGAATGGGTAAAAGGGGATCAACAAATTCTAATAGATGTTGTATTGAGTGGTTTAAGCGGACCTATAGAAGTAAATGGTAGATCTTTTGACGGAGTGATGCCACCGGTAGACTATTTGGAAGATGAAGAGATTGCCCAGATTCTGACCTATATAAGGAGGGAATTTGGAGATAATTCACCTCCTGTGGGGTCCTATTATGTAAAACAGGGCAGATACTTTGCAAAAAAGAAAAAAGAGGAACAAAATAAAGCCCTTTAAAAAGGGCTTTTATTATATGAACGGTTATTTTACCAATCTCCAGGGTTTACGAGGTTTTCTGGACAAAAGGGCATTGGCTTCCGAATCTCCGATAAATTTTTCCTTGTCCGAATCCCAATTTAGTTTCCTTCCCAATCTGTACGAAATTAATCCCAAATGCATGGGTAGGGTCATGGTACGGGCATAGGCCAGATTTGATTCGGGTTGGATTCTAGATTTTACAGAATCCACAAAGTTTTGCTGGTGCCCTGGAGAGCGGATAATGCTTTGTGGTATTTCGGGGATATCGGTCATGGTTTCACCGTTGATTGTTATTTCACGGGAATTGTAATCACAGATCAAACTCCCCTTGTCGCCTTCAAAATAGGCGCCAATTCCGCGCTCCGCAGCACCAGGTACATTTGGTGGTTCACTGGTCCAAAATAGTTTTAAACCGTCGAACTCATAATCGATTTCAATCCATTTTGGGGTGTCTGCTATACCTTCTGCCTTCTCCCCACGGGCAACAATACTTTTTAGGCCCTTGGGTTCCAAGGCCCAAAAGGCCACATCGGCAATATGGCACCAGAAATCGGCAAAGAAGCCTCCGGAATAATCCAAGAAATAGCGATAGGTAAAGTGGCATTTCTCAGGAATATAATCTACATAGGGTGCAGGTCCCAGCCACATATCCCAATTCAGGTTTTTGGGTATGGCCACACTTTTAGGATTGCCCAAATTTGGTGGAGCCCCAGTTTTCCATAAACGAACCGTATGTACATTACCAATAGCGCCAGACTTTATAATTTCAACGACACGGTGGTAATTGTCGGTAGCATGTATCTGTGTTCCCATTTGAAAAATACTATTGTGCTTTTCCAAATTTTGGAGCATCATTTGCCCTTCTTTAACATCATAGGACAGCGGTTTTTCGCCGTACACATCCTTTCCCGCCTGAAAAGCTAAAGTTGCGATCTGTGCATGCCAATGGTCCGGGGTGGCACAGGTGATGGCATCAATGTCCTTGCGGTCCAGAATATTTCGGAAATCACCATAGCCTTTCACTTTTTTTCCGGGCTGAAGGGTTTCCATTGTTTTTAAGCTGCTCGCCAGGTGCAATTCGTCTACATCGCAAAGTGCTACAACATCCACTTCCGGCAACCCACTGAACCATTTCATATGGCTGTTGCCCATTCCCCCAACGCCAATGTGGGCAATTCTTAGGCGATCGCTAGGAGCGATACTTCCGTATGCCGAAGGTAATAAGGTTAGCCCCAAAAGGCCTAAACCACTTTGTTTAATGAATTCTCTACGATGCTGGTCTTTTGACTTCATGTATTTTTGGTTTGGTTCAATTAAATATAGGAAAAGGTCTTGACATAATATATGGAGGCCGATCTATCTTTTTTCCTGAGTTTCGCGAATAACCATTCCTTTCTCAATTCCTGTTGTTCTGGGTAAGTCCAATGTTGCGTTTTTTGAAAAAGATGAAGCTCCTTTGGTGCGGTTAATACATTATAGGCGGAATAGGTAGAGGCAGGTGGGCATACATTGTCATTATAGCCCCAACTGTACCAGCCCGGTACTTTTACGAAGCGTGCAAAATTTACGACATCATAATATTTGGAAACTTCTATTTTCTCTGGTTTGTTGGAAAATTCGTCCACGAAAATCTGTGGCCAACCTCCGGCACGCCCATGTAAAAATCCTGTCATATCGGATAGGGCAGGGTAAAAGGCCGCCAAATAATCAATCCTATCATCCAAACTTGCGGTAACAATGGAAAGTGCACCCCCTTGGCTACCCCCGGTAACGGCAATATCTTCTCCATTAAAACCATCCACACTTTCTATAAAATCGACAGCCCTAACACAGCCCAGATATACACGGCGATAGTAGGCAGTATCCCTATCATCTAGATTGAAGGTCTGGTAACCGTTCAGGGCACCTCTTCCAAGATCATCATAAACACTTTGATCCAGGTTTAGGGGTATGCCATGAATACCAATGGTAAAAGAGATGAATCCTTCCGCAGCTTCGTCAATTTCCCCATAATAGGGCCGTATTCCAGCACCAGGAACGTGTAGTATGGCGGGGTATTTTCCAGGCTTTTTGGGTTTGGTAAGAATGCCATAGATTTTCCCTTTTATGTTGTCCAACTTCACATGGTAAACCTCTACCTTGTCGGTGCAACGCTCTGGCATCAAAGTGATTGTGGCGTTCATAGGTACTTGATCCAATTCTTCCTTGCCTTTTTTCCAAAACTCCTCAAAATCTTTGGGTAAGGTGGTCGTGGGCTGTATTTTATCAGGTGCAAAACCTACGGTGGTATAAGATGAATACTCCTTGCCATCTACCATAACTGTTGCGGTACAACGGAGAAATCCCGGTTCGGTGAATTTTTTAGTCTTAATTTTTGTGGTATTGTTTTTAAGGGTTCTCGTGCCCTCATCCCAAATTTCTATGGTTCGGTACCCGGGATCGGGTTGAACGATGTATTTAATTTCTATATCGTCCAAGAGAACATTGTTTCTAAAAACTGAAATTGAAAATTCGGCCTGTTCGCCAAGAGAGTAGGTCCAGTCGGTATGGTTGGGACTTACAATGACTTCCACGAGTTCTTGGCGGGGTTGTGCAATTAGAAAAGCACTAAAAAGGAGGAAGCATATAAACGATTGGAATATTTTCATTTTTGTCTTTTTGGATTGGTTTGCGTTCAAAATTGGAGCAATACGGGGGAGCATGCCTAGATTTTACGTGGAGGTAATTGGTAATGATTCCCTACCACTGTAGAAAGATAATAAATAAGGTTGGAATTTTGGTCCCTAAATGCAATAGACCCCACAAGGTGAGGTCTATATTTTATGGCTGTTTAGAAAATGTCCGGTTTAGGACCCGGATTCTTCCATTTCCATGATGAGATTGGCGATCAATGCCGTCCATCCTGTTTGATGCGAAGCACCTAGGCCTTTACCATTATCACCGTCAAAAAATTCATAAAAGAGATGTTGGTCCTTAAAATGCCCATCCTTTGAGAACAAGTTATTGGGGTCTTCTGCGTGATATTGAAATTTGCCTTCCGCGTTACGCTCAAAAAGTCTTATCAGCCTCTTGGTTAGCTCATTGGCTATTTCCTTTAAGTTTAGCTTTATACCAGATCCAGTGGGAAATTCATATTGATAGGTAGGACCGTAAAACTTATAATATTTTCGCAAAGATTGAATAATCATATAATTCAATGGCATCCAAATGGGCCCTCTCCAATTGGAGTTGCCCCCGAACATATTGGATCGACTCTCACCTGGCTCGTAGTGAATGCTATAATGACCATTGTGTTGAAATACAAAAGGATGATCCTTGTGGTATTTGGATAGGGATCTAATACCATAGTCCGAAAGAAATTCGTCTTCATCCAAGAGCCGTTTCAGGAGCTTTTCCAACCTATAGCCGCGCATGATCGAAAAAAGATAGTTACCATCCTTATTGGTCTCTTCTATATTGGAAATCAAGGAGGCTAGATCTGGACGTGTTCTAACAATATCGACAGCCCTTACTTTAAATTCCTTTAATTGTTCAAAGAGATCTTTATGTATGATCTCTACAGCAAATAAGGGTATAATACCTACTAAGGACCGCACTTTCAATCGGCTTGTTTCCCCTGAGGACAGTTCAACTACGTCGTAATAAAAATCGTCCTCATCATCCCAAAGTGAGATATCTTTTTTTCCTATGTGGTGCATAGCCCAGGCAATATTAAGAAAATGCCTGAAGAACTTGGCCGCAGATTCTTCATACACTTTATTGGTCTTCGCCAGTTCTAGCGACATACGCAGCATGTTTACCGTAAACATAGCCATCCAACTGGTGGCATCTGCCTGTTGCATTCTACTAACGCCATGTGGCATATGATTGCGATCGAACACCCCAATGTTATCGAGGCCTAAAAATCCACCTTCAAAAAGATCGGTACCGTGTTTGTCCTTTTGGTTCACCCACCACGTAAAATTGATCAGTAGTTTTTGGAAAGCATTTTCCAAAAACTTTGTATCGCCAGTGCCGTTCCTTTCTTTGTCCTTTTCATAAACATTCCAAACAGCCCATGAATGCACTGGAGGGTTCACATCACTAAAATTCCATTCGTATGCCGGAATTTGTCCATTGGGGTGCATATAGCTCTCCCTAAGTACCAGTAGCAATTGTTCTTTTGAAAAATAAGGATCTATCTCTGCAAAAGAAACCATGTGAAAAGCAAGGTCCCAAGCGGCATACCATGGATATTCCCATTTATCCGGCATAGAAATCACATGCCTGTTGGTAAGGTGTTGCCAACTAAAATTTCGCGGGTTGATTCTATCTGGCTGCGCTTCACCGGGTCCTCCAAAAAGCCATTTAAAAACATCATAGTAATAAAATTGCTTGGTCCATAACAGACCTGAGAATGCGCTCTTTGCAATATGCCGGTGGGCAATTGGCAAGTCTTTCTTTAATTTGCTTTCATAAAATTCGTCACATTCCCTTATTCTCTCCTCAAATATCGCATCAAAATCCGCCCAGGGATCTTTTATTTTATTTTTGCTAAGTCGCACCCTAATGCTCTTTTCCTCACCTGCCTTAAGCTTAAATTTGTGCCAGATGGCAGATTTGGAACCATTCTTTTCGGGATTTACGGTGCGCTTGCCGTTTACTACATGGTCGTTTATACCATCTTTAACGTACTCCACCTCATTGGGCACATTATAAATGCGCTTATTGTTGGTTTCATTTTCACAGAAAAGCTGTTTGCCATTTTCATGATAAAAATAATGTCGACCGTTTCTAATGCTTCTGGATTGCACACAGTTCTCGGCAACCGATTTAATTCTCGGGCGACTAAATAGTTTGTTGTGTTTCCAAAAATTTCTGAACCAAAGGTGTGGCAATACATGAATATTGGCCCTTTTGCGGCCTCTGTTTACGATGGTGATCTTCATGAGAATATCATCCACATCGGCTTTGGCATATTCTATAAAACAATCGAAATAGGCATTTTTCTTAAAACTAGGTGTGTCCAACAGCTCATATTCCGCTTCCTCCCGACTTCTTTTATTGTTTTTCACCAAGTCCACATACGGAAATTTCTTCTGTGGATACTTATACAAATATTTGCTGTAGGAGTGTGTAGGTGTGGATACTTGATGAAAATAGAGTTCCTTAACATCCTCCCCGTGATTACCTTGATTGTTGGTGAGACCAAATAATCGCTCTTTTAAAATATCATCCTTCCCATTCCAAAAAGCGGGTGCCAGGCATAATATCTCCTTTGAGTCGCAAAAGCCTCCAATACCTTCCTCTCCCCATCTATAGGCGTTACTACGTGCTCTATCGTGATCTACAAAATTCCATGCGTCTCCATGTGCACTATAATCTTCCCTTACTGTGCCCCATTGTCTTTCGGCCAAATAAGGTCCCCACTTTTTCCAATTTTTGTAGTTTTCGGGAACTGCCAGTCTTTCTTCCTCAGCAATTTTCGGGGTCAAATATGCCATTCAGATTTTATTAAATGTATTGCGATTGTTAAAACCATAGCATACAAAAGAATTTGGTTCCTTACAGTTCTATACAGTATAGAGATCGATCTTTTTTTGCCTGGTTGGACGCAAAAATAAACCTTATTTTGAACAGTGAGCAACTAAAGTGCCTAATATTATCTAATTGATACTACAGTTCATGATCTTTTACCAACCTGAAAATATAAGCTTCATTAATTGATGAAATCATATTTCATTTAAACAGGAAAAGGCATTCTGAATGGCATTAATTTAATCCACTAGTCTGCACCCAGCTACAGAATATGGTAAAATAGGGCAACAATACTATTGACTCTGGCTTAGCCAGAATCAATAGAGGTTTTTTTATACCAATTCCTCGCAATAAAAGCCGTGGTTTTTTAGTGCTCGAATTACCGAGTCTACCTGAACCAGTTGAGTTTCGACCCGAAGGATATTATCGCAATCCTCCAGGTCAAAATTCCAATAGTCATTTTTGGTAATTAATCTATTTAAAACGGGTTTTAGGGTTTTTACCTCCCGTTTTTTTGCTACGGATGTTTTAAATACCAATATGGTTTTCATAATCTTACCCAAATTTAATTTTAATGACGGTCATAAAATGCAGGTGGTTCTATGCCCAAGGAGCGTAAATAGACATATCCCTGTCCGCGATGGTGAATTTCATTATCTATAAAGTAGAAAACGGAAGACCAAACAGTGCCTTCATATTGTCCAAATAGCTTTATGGTTTGCTGAAATTGTTCTTCCTTAATTTGTGACCAATACGTGTTGATTTCGTCTGTGGCACTATCCCAAAGTTCAAGTATTTTAGCTTTTTGGTTTCCGTGTTCTATATTTTCATTGAGCGGAGCAGTTATTCCTGTGGCAATTTCCTTTAGACCGGGGGCAGCAATTCCCAGAAGTTCCATAACCATTTCAGAAAACGGACGCATACCGCCAATGGTATGGTTAAAGAAGGCTTTTTCAGGGAAAGCATCAATTGCTCGTCGTGTCAAGGCTCTATGACCTTGCCAATGCTTCAATAATTCTTCTGTTGAAATTACTTGGGTTGACTTGTTTAGTGTAGTTTCCATAATTGTACATTTTTAAGTGATTAATATTTCTGAATCAAAATTAATCCTGGGCAGTGACAGCCCTATGTCAGTAGCAAAAAAATGAATTGTAAATAAATTCCAAATGACTTAAAATGAAGTGATTAATAATTGTTTTTGGTACTGTTGACAATGGGTTGTCACTTGTTGGTCTTTAATTTGTGTACTGACTTTAGGAGCATTGGTTTTTGAATGTCTTTTGTTGCAAATGATGAACCGTTATGTATAAATCGAAGGTAAATTTTGGATTATACTTTTATTTGAAGTCCTATCTTTGGGAGATATGTTATGCAATTATGGGTATGGATACCGTTAACAGATTTGATCGTATTGTGGCCATTTTGGTACAGCTGCAGTCGAAACGTATAGTAAAGGCACAGGAGTTGGCGGATCGTTTCCAGGTAAGCCTCCGTACCATTTATAGGGATATAAGAACCCTGGAAGCCTCTGGTGTGCCCATAGTAAGTGAGGCCGGAGTTGGCTATTCCATTATGGAAGGTTATCGTTTACCACCGGTTATGTTTACTAGAGAGGAAGCGGGAAGCTTTGTTGCTGCCGAAAAATTAATGCAAAAGTTTGTGGACAAATCGCTTGGCAACTATCATCAGTCGGCCATGTTTAAGGTTAAGTCGGTTTTGAGAGGTAGTGAAAAGGATTGGATTTCGGCCTTGGAATCACAGATAACGGTAGATCCTTCACAACAATTGTTCAATGAAAATATACCCGATGCCCTTGAGATTCTCTTTGAAAGTATTGCTGAAAAAAAGCAGGTATTCCTCAAGTACCACTCAATGCAAAGTGAGAATCCTACGGAAAGATATATTGAAGCCGTAGGACTTTTTCATGAAAATAATTTTTGGTATGTGTTGGGGTTCTGCCATTATAGGAATGATTATCGGCAGTTTAGAACAGACAGAATGTTGGCCATTAAAAGAACAGCACATCCCTTTAGCCAGGAGCATGGCAGTTTGGATGACCATTTAAGTAAAGAAGTAAATAGGGAAAAAGTAAGGATTAAAATATTGGTGGATAAAGGAGTAGCGAGGTATATTGGTAGCAGTAAAAAGCAATATGGCTTTATTTCGGAGAAAATAAAGGATAACAAGGTGGAGATGACATTTATGTCATCAGATTTGGAGCATGGTTTTCCAAGATGGTATCTAATGTTCGGGGATTATGCCGAAATATTGGAGCCGGAAAGTTTAAAACTTAGGGTAAAGAACATTTTGGAAAAGGCTATTTCCAAGCTATAGCCGTTAGTGGTACACCACTGAAAATATAAATAGGATCCTTTAGGTACCTATGACAGCGCATTACCAGGTAATAATAATCAGTCCCTTATGTGGTTGTTGTATTCAGATTTCCCAATTATAGGATAGGGGACCTACTTGTTTTGTGGATGGACTATTCGTTTTTACTAATATCAACACTTGGTTATTGGCTGCATAATGTTAATCTTCAAGTAAATCATTTAATGCAAATTCGGTCAGCATTTCGTGATTGCCTTCAAATATGGTCAAACTTATATTTTCAAATTTCTTTCTTAAAAAAATTTTTCTATTCCCAATAGTGCCAAAATCACCCAGTGCCTCTCGTTTTTCAAGTAAGTTCAATTTTTCAGAAAGTGATACATATTGTAAAGTATCGGACACTGACATATCGGTCAATAACTTATTATAGAAATTGATTGAATGGGTAATAGGTACACTTCCTTGTATTCCGTCATATATACCGGCATAAATAGATAGTTCGGAATTTTTTAATTTTTCTGTTGGTGTATTCCAATAAATAGGTGATTTCTGTTTCGCACTTTCAATATTAAGAACATATTCAGAACCAGTGCAATCAAGAATATTTGCTGCATAGTTATTGTCCCTTATTATACTTTCCTTATACCATGCAATTAAATCACTAATCGATGCCCAAGCTGAAAATTTTCTAATCTTATGTTTCGATTTCATAAAAGTACTCAGTGTCGCATAGCCACCGCCACTAACACCAACAACGTATATTTTAGAGGTGTCAACGTTGGAATTTTCAATCGCATAAGTTATTGCATCGTCAATGTCCGTTAATGCCAATTCACTGGCACAGGCATTTATTGTTAGGTTTGCGCCTCGAAAATCTGGATGGATATAATTCAGATTTTTTTGCTTGCACATTTCTGCCAAATCATCATTTTGGTCATAATAACCACTCCAAGTGTGTAGGCTTACAATTAAAGGTTTGGGCTTGTTGGATGGTGATTTAAAGAAATAGGATTTTTGAAAACTATTATCCTTAGAGGATTTAATTTTAACAATTCTAAAATCTTTGCCCCATCCTATCTTTCGCGTATCGTCAAACTTTAAAAAGGCTTCTTCGTAGGGTTTTTTAATCAACGACCAAGTCGATTCATTTTTACTTAGAAATATACCCAATGCTATCCCAATTAATAAAATCAAGATAAAAGTTACCAATTTAAGAAGCCTATTTTTCAAAGTTTGTCTTTTACAATTACCGCTAAGGTCTAGGCTTTGATTTGCTATTTGGGATTTAATCCAAATAAAATCTAGCAGAGTATCGGGGCCGGTTAAATTTACAAAAACTTTTGAATTGAAGTAAGTAAGGCAAACAATACCAAGGACGGTGATTTTTTACTAAATGGATTCTTAAGAATAACTATTTATGTGGTGCATATATTGGAACGGACTAAAATTTTAGGTGTAATATCCAATTAGCTATTTGGATTATACCAAATCACCATTGGCACCTATGACTAGACCTGAAATCCATTTGGAATCGTGGTTTGCCAAAAACAGCACTACCCGGGCAATATCAATTGGTTTTGCCAATCTGTTAAAAGCATTCATGGCACTTGGCCTATCTATGGTTTCTTGCTTTTTCCCTTTAAAAACAATTCAGTTTTCGTGGCCCCTGGAGCCAGGGCATTTACTGAAATTCCTCTACCGGCTACTTGTAGAAGCCCCAATTACCTACTTGCGCTTGGGCAAAGAGGCAAATTTGGGTATTTCAATTTATTAATTTTCATTATTTAATCCTGAAAAGGGAAAATTTCCTTTTAAAGCATATCCTGCATATACTTTTTGATATTGGCATCCTTATATATTTTCTGAACCATAACAGAGTATAAGTCCGTAAAGCGTTTATTTTTGGCAAGATTACCAAAAAGTGATTCCTGTTTGATAAACGCTAGTGGATCCGATGTGGTTTTAACCGCGGCTTCGTGAAGTTCGTTGCGCATGGCATCTATAATTTCCAGGGGTTGCCCATCTTTATCAGCTTGCTTGTCACTATAATGGCACCAGGCCGCAATAACAAGAGTTGCGTATTTAATGCTTCTTCCTGCAGCTAAATTTTCTTCAAGGGTAGCTATTAAAAATTTCGGCAGTTTGGCGGAGCTTTCCGAACAAATGCGGCTAACACTGTCCTTTATGTTAGGGTTGGCAAAGCGTGCCTGTAAACTGTCTTTGTATTCATTTAGGTCAATCCCCTTTACCTCATCCAAGACCGGAGTTGCTTCCTTGTCCATAAACGTTCTTAAATAACTAACGAAGGTATTGTCTTCCATACAGGCGTTAATGGTTTTGTGCCCATGTAGCGCTCCCAATAAACCCAACACTGAATGACCTGCATTTAATAATCGGAGTTTCATTTTTTCATAGGGCTTCACATCTGGAACAAATTGAACTCCTACCTTCTCCAGTTCGGGGCGCCCATCCGAAAAACTATCCTCAATTACCCATTGTAAAAATGGCTCACAGGTAACTGGCCACTCATCCTTTATTCCGTAAGTTTTTGCCAAGTAATCTATATCCGATTGGGTAGTTACCGGTGTTATGCGGTCTACCATACTATTCGGGAAGCACACCTCCCGTTCTATCCATTCTGCCAAGGCTGCATTTTGTTGCTTGGCAAATGAGAGGAGCATTTCCCGAGCTACATCACCATTGTGCTGAATGTTATCGCAAGACATAATTGTGAACGCTGGTAGTTTGGCCTCCTGACGCTTTTTTAAAGCTGCCGTTAAATACCCATAAACGGTTTTGGGGCTATGGGGATATTTTAATTCGTGTTGGATATCTGGATTATCAAAGTCAAATTCACCTGTGGAAGGATTAAAATTATAACCTCCTTCGGTTATGGTGAGCGAGACAATTTTGGTAGCAGGGTCTGCCATCCGCTCTATGACTAGCATGGGGTTATCAACTCCCAGTAGGAAATCGCTAATTGAACCTATCACCGTTGGTGCAATTTTTCCATCAGGATGCTTAACGATAAGGGTATAAAGACCGTCCTGCTTTTTTAGGACGTCATGTATTTTTCTATCACCTTCGCGCAAACCTATACCGCAAATGCCCCATTGAGGAGCATTGTATTTTTCCTGAAACTTATGTGTATAAAAAGCCTGATGTGCCCTATGAAAACCGCCAACACCAATATGGACCATTCCTGACTTAAGTACCTTTCTAGTATAAGTAGGACCTGGAATACGGTCTGTAATTTGAGATAAATTCTTTTGATTGAGTTGAATAGTAGTATCCATTACCTTTAGTTTTTTTGCTTTTGTTTTAAACGCTGAAATGCCCAATAAGCAGTAACAAAATAGAGTATAGTACAAATGAATGCGTATTGATAAAATTGTGCGCGATTTACGATATATACGCTTTCATCAGAACTGCCAAAAAGCACGATACAAGCCAATATCAAGGTTATGATAAGGGCAATTATCGAAATGATTTTTAAAATTCCTGAAAAAATGGAAGTATCTTTTATATGCTCTTTTTCCAGTTTTCCTTTTTGCTCCTGAAATTTTGCAATGTTGTCATTGCGGATTTCTTCCTGTTGCTCTGCTTCAGGATATGACTTCTTGGCACCATAACGTGAAGCCAGGAAAGTATAAACTAGGATTGTGAAAACCCAGGTGGGTATAAATAGATAGAAGAAGGACATTACATTAAGGGAGTTCAGCCCAAAACCAAAGAACAGGCCCAATGCCCATGAGGCCACGGCTGGAGTGCTAAAGGTTAATTCGCGGTAGGCCGACCAATACCTGGTAAATCCTATTCTTGGAAAAATCTGATGTTCGGCGAATACAATGGCGCCTACCGGAACCACAATCAGACCGGCATAGGTCAACAAGGGAAGTATTTGGGAAAAAACAAACGGAAAACATGCTATCACTATCGTTATCAACCCTACCACTATGGTAGTCTTTTTTCGGGAATGATTGTAGAAGATGGCTTGTGCTGCCAACCCGGCCCTATAAAGGTTGGTAATGGCCGTGGTCCATCCGGCCACTATGACAATGACAAACCCGGACCAACCCAAGGCGTAATAGGCAACATCCCCAGGGTCGAGTTCCACTATAGATTTCCCTAAGATTACTGCGGCTCCGGCTCCCATAATACCAGCGGCGATCCAGGCGACATAATGTCCAAACATCATCCCTGTACTTGTAGCCAGCCCATAAATTTTCTTTTTTGCGAAACGTAAAAGGGCCATGTCAATTAAACCAAAGTGGGTAATGGTATTGGCGGCCCAAGCGAAACCAATTACTTCTATCAAACCAATACCAGGCTCACCATCACTATCAATTCCCGTCCAAATAGATTGATTGCCCAAGGCTATAAAATCATCCCAGCCTGATGGTATGGTTTTCGCTAAGACATCTAGGGATAAGGCAGGCAAAAGTACCATGGCGCCGCTAGTGAACATTACGAATAGCCAAGGCGCACAGATTCCTGAGAATTCGGAAACAGCATTGAAACCGTACAGTGCAATGGATACCACTACAATACCTACCCCAAATACAATCAAAATAAACCAGAGATTGGTAGGGTACCAGTTAAGTTGTGCAGGGATATCAAAGGCAAAACGTACCGCTGTTGCCGATACCGTGATCATGGCGGCGGATATGACGGAAAAGATGATCACATTCGCCCAATTGTAAAGTTTGGTCATGGAATCGCCCGCAATCTTGTTAAGATAGGTATAGAGACTAAGACGGGTATCCACTGCAATTGGGGACGTTATAAAGGTCCAGCTGAGCACCGCTAAAATATTGCCAATCAACAGTCCCAATAAAATGTCCATTGTTTTGGCACCCAGCGCCACAAATGTTGCCCCAATAACAAATTCGGTAGCGGCTACATGCTCGGCAGCATATAGTCCTGCAAAATGGGTCCAATCATGTAATTTATGTTTGGGAACAGGTAGTTGTTCCTCTTCCAGGTTTTCAAATTGCTCAAAATCTTTGGTCGTGTCCATATTTTAAGGTGGTGTTGATATTTGGCTTCGTGCATAAAGTTGATATTGGAATCGGGGCAGTTGTAATAAATGATAAAGCTTAAGTTAGCAAAACGGGTCTGTGTTGGTATAAATTTCAGAAAAATGCTTGATTGATTCCTATAGCGACATCAAGGTAATAAAAAGGTGATAATTTTTGGTAATAAATTAAATCTTCATTGCAACTTCTTCATTAATATCATTTCCTTTTCGGACTTGGAATCAAGATTATGCACTAAAATTCCAACAAATTGGGCCATTTGTGAACAGAGTCCACCTTAAATTGACGGATACAGGGTGTTTTCAGCCTTATTCCATTTAATTCAGGTATATAGGTCAGATTAATCTAGTTATTATCATGCTTAAGTTGTACTTTCAATAACAAACCAAAACATGATAATTATGAAACAAAAAATTGGATTATTCGGATTTTTAGTAGGTATGGCTTTGACCTTTGTTGCCTGCGCACCTGCCGAAAAAAAGGAAACAGTTGATATGGAGAAAATAACGAGCGAAATTCAAGCTATGGAAGACGCGTATTCGGCAGGTGAAAAAGCCAAGGATGCCGATGCCGTTGTTGCCTATTACAGTGACGACGCCATCAGCTATAGCCGAAATAGACAGCCTATTGTGGGTAAGGCGGCAATAAGGGAATATATTGCAAATAATATTGCAAAGGATACAACTGGGAATTACAGCGTTTATAAAATTGTCGATCTATTCGTGGAAGGGGCTTCAGCGGTTGAGATAGGATCCTGGACCAATTTTGATCCTTCCGGCAAGCAGGTGGAAAATGGAAATTATATGTCCTATTTTCAGAAAAGGGATGGTAAATATATTTGTATCCGGGATATGAGCACGACTACTGCAGCAGTTAAATCAGGAATGTAATTCCGAAAAATCTCCTTCTATTTTTATTTATTTTGGAAGGTTTAATTTATGATTGGTGGCGGGCATTTCCAACGGAAATTGTCCGCCATATCTATTTAAATATATCAACTTCCAAGTAATCGGGCTCTTTATGGGTGCAGGTTAATAAATGGAGACTTTGACATCTTTGAACATGAATGGATTACTACTTATTATTAAATCTTTACCACTAGCGGTGGTAACATTCCTAAGAACGATCTCATTGGTTATGACATAGGGAAACTTCTCTTTATAGGAATCGTCGGTCATTTCCTCATTGAAATCTTCAAAAATGGCAGGACCTACATAATCTTCCGGATGATTGGAATCATCTATATGAAGATTTTCAATGGTAATTTGTTCAGGCATATAACAGGTGTAGCCAAAATCGTGCTGCCCGGAATTGGAACCGCCAATCAAGCTGGCACTGGTTGGCTTGCCACCTTCTGGGACGAAAATACAGTTTCGTATTACGATTTCTCCCTGCCAGGTACTACCATAATCAGATCGCAGATTAATTAGGTTATTTCCTCGGATGGTGGAATTCTCAACAGTTAGGGTTCCGCTACCAATGGCATTGATACCCATGTGTCCTAGGGTAGAGTTACGGATAGTAGTATTTACAACCCCCTTGTGGGCATCAAACCGGGAAAACGTACAATTGTCATAGACGAGATTTTTGGAATAGTTGGAACTCTGTATTCCCCAAAATGTTTTGTCGTTGATATCATTGGTCTGACTACAGTTCACAAATGATACATTTAGTGTACGGCTAATCGAAATATCATAAGTTCCCATGGAGACCGGCTTTCCCGCCGAACCTATGGTGCTATAGGTTTTGTGTCCGGTAAGGATGCAATTCTGCACCGTTATGTAGGCGCAGTCACGTGTGGTGATGAAGCCGCTATATGGGGCACCATGGTCTCCCTCACCTATGATACGGTGTTCCAGCCCATCCAATATTACATTGGAACGCCTGATTGCGATGTTACGGCTATAATAAGTGTACTTGGATTCAGCTTTATTGGCAATGGTGGTAAAACGCCCACCGTTGATATTAAGTGTTGTCTGGTCCATGGGTAAGGCAGTCACATCCGTAACCTGGTCGAAGTCCCAGATAATGGGAGCTTCCTGATCCACATTACCGTCTTTATCAACGACAAAAATATCTGTTTGCTGAGATCCATTATCTTGATTCAGTCCATATCGGATATAATGCTTTTGATGAGCATTGGTAACCGTAATCAGACAGGATGTTGGCAAGGAGACGTTGATTTTTTCCTGGTTCTTCCGAAGGGAAGAAATGCCTTCAAGTTTAAAGGGTTGTTGGCTGGAACCGACCATGAAAATAGAAGCACTGCGGTTTTGGACCTCGGTATCGTCGATGAGGAACTCTGCTGTGCCGAAATCGGTATCCGTTCGTATGATTGCGGTGCGCTCCTTTCCTCCAATGTAGTATGTGGCCCCCTCGTCTGCTTTCACCTTAAGGCCATGCAGATTGGCAAATGCATGGGCTGCGGCTATGGCATCTATATCATCGGTATTGCCATCTCCACTGGCTCCAAGATCACTATAGCGCACTAAACCGTTGTTTTTGAACTTGAGGGCATCTTTGGTGGATACATTTACATGCAATTCCCCCTTTTCATTTGTAGAAACATGGGTTTTTTTCTTCTTGATAGTGATCACTACATTTTCCAGTGGGCTTTCGGTCTGACCCTGTGCTGCAAATAATAAGGAAAAGAAGAAAAATATTAATAGGGAATATTTCATTTTGAACGCTTGAACTTGGATATGTTTATGCATTTGAATAGTTGCCGATTTGAGTGTTGGGATCTTACAAAGGAAAATCAGATTTAGCATATTGGCAACGACATTTTGAAAATCTAAACTAGCAATTATTTTTATACTGATCAGCTCGTTTATTTCTTTTCCTTCAACCATCTATTATAGCATTTCTCCAAAAAAGCAAGTCCCTCCTTATGATACTCTTCGGTAAATACAGTAAAATGATCGCCTGGATAATATTGAAACTCAATTCCGGCATTTCGTTTTTTCATTTCGCCTTCCAATAATGCAACGGATTGATTTAAATAGAAATTATCACTCGTACCTACAGAAATTCTTATCCTGTCATCAAGGTCATCCTTTAAAGAATCCCAATTTTCCCTTAATTTAATAGATAGGTCGTATCTTTTCCATAGAGGAAGTGCAGCTTGATTTACCTCTCCATCGGGAAGGTTGACCAATCTAATCCTAGTTCCGTTTTCATCATAACCTCCAAAAACTGCATCAAATGAATGCATCTGGGAGCCTCTATATATGACGTTCTCCGTCCTATAAAAATCTTTGGCGCTAACTATTGGAAATCTACCTGCTATAGTGACATCTGCCAATAAATTACCTTTATTATCATAAAACATATTTTTAGTTTCGTATATGTTTTTATTCTGGTAATTTCGAAAATCTACCTGGTCTGGAGAACTTGACCATGTACCGGAAAATACCTTGGGATAATTTATTTGTAACCATAAACTGGACCAACCACCACTGCTATGGCCAAATAAAAAGTTGGCACTATTGCTTTGGTACTTTTTATTAAGTGCTGGAATAAACTCCTCTACAAGTGCATCGCCCCAAGGACCATTTATATCACTATTGGCATAGGTCGAGTGCCCTTCAGGACAGTTCCCATCCAAATAGACAACAATAGCAGGTTGATCTCCTAGATTTGTAAATTTATATTTGCCCAAACCAGCATGTAATTTATAATTGGCACCAAATCCAAAAATGGAATAGATTACGGGATATTTATGATCGGGATTTTCATAATATCCTTCAGGCAATACTACAGCGGCTTTTACAAAAATATCCTTCTTATGGAAATCACTTAATAATTTTGATTTTACACTTAATTCTTTTAAAAACTCTGTTTCTTTAAATGGAATTGGGGGAACAATTTTTTCGGCCTCTAATCTAAATACCTCATCGAAGTTCTTTGTTAAGCTTACCCTAAGTGGGTCTGAATATAGGTTTCCCTCACTTGTGCCTATATTGAAATCACCCATGTTTCGATCAAACACCACTTGTGCGTAATAGGAGCATCTTTCGATATTTGAAAGTTCTACAGGATAGGAAATAGCCTTATCATTAAATGTGGCCACTTGATTTGCTTTTAAATTGTTTACCTCTATTCTATAAACAGGAATTAATTCCAGACCCACAAATACATCTTTCGGGTATTTGTTTTCTTTTGATAAATACAAAAGTATGTTTCCTGAAAAACTTTCTTTTAGTACATCTTGTTTAAAGCTGACATCAAATGTTTGTGCATTGATTTGAAACCCAAATGTTAAAAGTAGAAAAAGAATGATGGTTAGTTTTTTCATATTTAAATTTTTTTATTTCTTTTTAAAACCATCCATTTGTCAGACCCATTAAAACCCTGCTACACTCCAGCCTTTGCGATACTCACGCTGAAGATATTTATTGGCCTCTGGATGCTTAGGAAATAACATATTGGCCGCGTCCCATTCCAGGACCTTGTCCGGTATACGTATGGCAACCGTGCCCAATAGGATGGCTTCGGTCATGGGGCCAGATTGAGCGAAATGTGATTCTGTTTTCTCACCGCCCAAACAGGCATCCACAAAATGGTGGTAGTGATTACGGTCATCCAATTTTGGCATTTCGTAATCCGTATATTTATTTTCTGGCAATAGAACGGGCATATCGCCATGTGGTATGAGCAGGGCTCCTTCGGTTCCAATGAGGATGGCCGATTCTGCTGGATATGGTTTCCCATGAAACAAGGCTTGTATTTCCCAAGGCGGGTAAAACTCCCCGTCAAACCATTCCAAAGGTAGCACATCCGATTCTGTAAACTCGTTGCCAGGGAACATCCAAGTGATATGATCGCCCTGCGGCCATGTATCAACGTTTCTTTGCGAAGAAGTCTTCCAGGACTCCTGAACCTTGGCCACGACCGACATAGGTGCTTTTAAACCAAGGCCTTTCCAAACGGCATCAAAAATATGGCAACCTATATCTCCTGACCAACCTGTTCCAAAATCTTGCCACGCTCGCCATATGGCCGGATGGTAGATTTTGGGGGCATAGGGGCGCATCGGAGCAGTCCCCGTCCAAAGGTCCCAATTTAAATGGGAAGGCACATCCTGCCCTTGAGGTGGGCGCGGGCCTGGCAGCCTATAGGTCTCAATGGCTGCAGGACGGTTGGAGCAGAGGTAGGCGTGCTTTATTTTGCCTATAACACCATCCTTTATTATTTGAACCGCCGAACGATCGCCTTTGCCCGAGGCATGGTGGGTGCCAAGTTGGGTCATTACCCCAGCCTTTATTGAAGCTTCGGTAAGTTTGCGAACTTCAACCACATCATGACACAAAGGTTTTTGACAATAGACATGTTTTCCATTTTGAATCGCCTGATAGGCAATGGCGAAATGATTATGGTCCGGTACCGTGACATTGACCGAATCAATATTGTCGTGCTCTTTTTTAAGAAGTTTGCGCCAATCGGAATATGTTCTGGCATCTGGAAAAAGTTCCGCTGCCTTTTGCAGGTTTTTGGCGTCCACATCACATAGTGCTACAATCTGAACGTCAGGATGTTGCTTGAAATTTTGGAGGTCGTGCCACCCCATTCCACCGACACCTATACAGGCATGTTTTAGTTTGTCCTTGGGTGATGCCAAACTTATGGCTGAAGTTCCCAAAAAGGGTACAGCGAGTGCCGCTGTAGTAATCGAATCCAAGAATCTTCGTCGCGATACCGATTTTTGTTGCTTTTTCATTGAGATATAAATTTTAGGATCGAATTACTATAATCCCATGGTTGATTGGTCGAAAATTTATAAAAGGTAATAACTAAAATCTAATAGAGACCTATTAATTGCAGTTTTTTTGATTCTATTAGACAACAGTATTGGCACAATATTCATTTATTAAGTGCTGACCAAACTTGGTGCAATCGGAAAACATCTAAACTTTAGGTGATTATTATTGAATACAGTAACTTCTGAACAAAATTTGATTATTGTTGCCTGAAACAACTTTGGTTCTAATTGAATCAAAAGGGCTATGAAGGGCTATGAAAACCTTTTTGGTTTTACAGAAGTTGTCGAAGAAATGGCTATCTAAGTAATCTGAATAATAATACCCAAAAAATATGATTATTTTTAAAATACAATTTATTAGGTATATGACTAATATTAAATCCCACATGATATTGAAAAATCTTTTTGTTGTTTGTTTTCTTTTGTTTGCTGTTAAGATGGGTTTTACTCAACAGTCCAATACTTCTGTTCCTATTAAAGGAAAATCACTTTCTACTTTGTTTCGGGCGTCTGTAGAGAAAATAAACATTACTCCCAAAAGTCCCCAATGGTTATTGGGTTATGGAGCTCGAAAATCGATGGGAGTCAACGATAGTATTTACCATCGTATTGTCGCTTTGGACGATGGTGCCAATAAGTTTGTTCTGGTATCATCGGATATATGCGTTCTTTCGCCTGCCGAGTATGATCGTGTCGCAGCCAAACTTCAAGATATATGTGGAATTGATCCGGTTAATTTCTGGTGGACAGTTACCCATACGCACTCTGCCCCGGAACTGGGGTCACCCGGTCTTCCTGCAATTTTTATGGGTGACCGCTACCAACATGAAGCTAATCCCGAATATACAGCCGAATCGGAGGAAAAGCTGATCAATGGTATTTTAGAAGCGCTCAAGAATCTTGAACCTGCACGCTTAGGTGTGGGCTGGGGTTTTTCAAGGGCCAATATTAACCGCCGAGCTTTGGATGTGGATGGCAAGGCTTCCCTTGGCATGAACCCTGATGGAGCGGTTGACCGACGTATTGGGCTGTTACGAATTGATAGGGAAGACAATAGCACTTTAGCTCTGATTTCTAATTACGCCATTCACGGTACCGTTTTGGGAGGGGAGAACTTGGAAATCAGTGGTGATGCACCAGGAATTGTCGCGGATTATGTTGAGCAGAAAATTGGAGCCCCCGTTCTATTTATCAATGGAGCCGCAGGGGATATAGCTCCTATCTACAGTGTATATCCTAATCCAATTCAGGGGCACTTGAAGGAGTTCCGAGTGCTACTTGGAGATAAGATCATAGAGGCTAACAGTAGGATTTTATCCACGACCAATGAGGTGAAATTAAATTCCGGGGCAACTGTTGTTGAAACCCCGAGAAAACCGGGTCTAGGCTGGCCTACGGAACTCGGAAGCTATACAAGAACCAATGATGATGGGAAAAAGATAGTACAACTTCCAATACGTTTCTTAAATATCAACGATGATGTGGTAATATGGAGTGCTCCCTTAGAGTTGTTTAATGAAATATCGAACGAGATTCGCCATCGTTCCCCTTTCCCTTTTACTTTTTATTTTGGGTACACCAACGGTTGGCTCGGCTATTTGCCAACTGCTGCTTCTTGGGAACAAGGGGGGTATGAGGTGGAAACAGTTTCTCCCTTTACACCTTCTGCGGAGAATGACCTTAAGAAGGCCGTACTAGGTTACCTTGAAGGGCGATCGGAGGAAGGGTTCTAATCGATTTAAGCGGACGAATAATCAGCTACAAGAACTATTAAGTAGATTGAAAGAATGTTTATTTAGAGCAGTGAAAAATTAAAATGAAATAAGGGCTACGAATCGATGGTTGATATTTACACAGTAATAAGAGTAATACTTTTAAAGCTAAAAAGTCATTATTAACGGGCAATATATAGTAGTGATAGAAAGTATGAATTTATAACCTTTGGTTAAAACTGAATATAAAGAATGAAAAAGAATTACCACTCTCCCCTTAAATGTTGTCTTCTTTTTTTGCTATGTTCTTTACTATTTATTTCCGTAAGCTGTCGGAATGAACCTCACTTGCCATTTAGTGAATCAGCCGTAAACGCTCTTTCTACCTTGAAGATTGCGCCACCATTCCAGATAGAACTGCTTGCTTCCGAACCATTGATATCAGATCCTGTAGACATGATGATAGATGAAAATGGAGAAATATATGTAGTAGAAATGCACGGATATCCACTTGATGAAAGTGGCACCGGAAAAATTAAATTGTTAAGGGATAGCAATGGAGATGGACAAATTGATACTAGTATTGTTTTTGCAGATGGACTAACGCTTCCCACAGGAATCATGCGTTGGAAAAAGGGTGTCATAGTCACGGATGCTCCCGATGTAATTTATATGGAAGATTCGGATGGTGATGGTAAATCCGATATTAGGGAAACCATACTAACCGGGTTTGCGTTGTCAAATCCACAACACAACCTCAATAATCCTTTGTATGGCCTGGATAATTGGATCTATCTGGCCCATGAATCTTCGGTGGCTACCCAAGCCTACAAGAAGGAGTTCGGTGATGAAGGAGAAGCTATTTTTAATCCTTTACAACCTCAGGGGCCACGTTTACCAAAAAATGCCAATGGCAGAAATGTCCGTTTTCGACCTGATAGCCATGAACTGGAAATGACCTCTGCCGCCTCTCAATTTGGCCAAACATTTGATTCATGGGGCAATCACTTCCTACTTAACAATTCCAATCACATTTACCAAGAACTTATAGCCGATCGATATCTCCAACGAAACCCTAATCTTCTTGTAACAAGAGTTACTCGAAACCTTTCAGACCATGGGCAACCGGCAGATGTGTTTCCGATTACGAAAGACCCACAACATCAATTACTGACTACCGTAGGAGTTTTTACCTCTGCAGCAGGCCTTGAAATGTATCAAGGGGGCGCTTTTACAGAAGATTTTGATAAGGTTGGTTTCGTAGCAGAGCCTGTAAATAATCTTGTACATGCAGATTATATAAAGGATGATGGGGTCAGCTTTAAAGCCTCCCGTGTTTATAATCAAAAGGAATTTTTGGCATCTACCGATTCATGGTTTCGTCCCGTCAATATATATACCGGACCGGACGGAGCACTTTATGTACTCGACTATTACCGGAAATTCATTGAACATCCTGAGTGGATGGCAAAAGAAGTTGTAGAATCGGGCCAACTTTATGAAGGCACGGACAAGGGTCGAATTTATCGCATTACTCCAATTGAATCAAAACCTGCAGATTTATCCAAAAGGTTGAACCTGGCAGGAGCATCTATTGGGCAACTTGTAGAGGCTTTGGCCAACAATAATATTTGGTGGCGTAGAAATGCCCAACGTATATTACTGGATAGGAACGAGAAAGAGGCGATACCTTTATTAACGGAAATGGCAAAAAACATTGACGCTCCATTGGGTCGGCTACACGCCCTATGGACCCTGGAGGGATTGGGACAGCTATCCACAGAAGCCATAAAGCACGCACTAAAGGACCCAGTTTCGGGTATAAGGGAAAATGCCATCAGATTGGCTGAGTTGCACCTTTATGATGCTCCCGATCTTACAGATGCCTTGTTGTCACTAAAGGAGGATACGGATATTAAGGTAAGGTATCAATTGTTACTGACATTAGGATTTGTAGATACACCATCCGTTTCACAGGCACGGCAAGACATTCTGTTTAAAGATATAAAGGATGAGTGGTTTCAAATTGCGGCACTTTCGGCTACTTCCGTTCAGCATAGTGCCTTGTTGGATGCCGTAATCGATCACTCCGAGGGGGATGTTTCTGCATATGCTTCAATAATCCATAGATTGAGCGCTATGATAGGCAGGTCTGGACATCTTAAGGAAATCCAACGGCAAGTGCAAAGAGCAACGAAGAAGGATACAGAAGAGGTAGCTGAGTGGCAGGCTTCAGTCCTGAAAGGTTTGGCGGAGGGTATGAAAAGCAAGAAATTGGTTTTTTCAGATTTTCAGGGAATTCAAAATTCACTAATTCGAGCTTTTTTTGAACATCCCTCAAAATCCGTACAGGAGGGATCTTTACAAATGTTGAGAGAAGTAGGTCTTCCTGATAGTCCTATAACAACAACTGCCTTAGATCGTGCCGAAAAAACAATAGGTAACAAACACCAATCTATAGAACAAAGGGCTGGAGCGGTATATTTCTTGGCTCTTGACAATCCTGAAAGACATACCCCATTGCTTAAAGGACTAATTACACCTGGTGAGGCATTGCCGGTTCAATTGGCGGCATTGCGTACCCTTAGTTCTGAACCCGGACAGATTATTAGCGAATATCTATTGGAGCAATGGAAAATATTGTCTCCGGAAGTAAGAAAGGCCGCTATTCAGACTTTTTTAAAGGATCCGATTAGGGTTAAATTACTCCTGGATGCTATTGATGCAGGACAGATTCAGAAAACGAACATAGATCAGGGTCATAAAATTCAACTTATGACCCAGCAGGATCAAGCACTTAAAGATCGTGCCCGTACCATGTTTGCTGAAAATGATGATCATCAACGCCAAGAGATAATAGAACGTTATAAAAGTGCCTTGGACCTAAAGGGGAATGCATTAGAGGGTAAGCAAGTATTCCTTCAAAACTGTTCTTCCTGCCATCAAATCGGGGGCGAAGCTGGAAGAGATTTCGGTCCTGATCTGGCCACCATAAGAAATCGGCGACCTGCTTCCATTCTAAACGACATTATAAATCCTGCACAATCTATCGCCGATGGTTTTGATCTGTGGACCGTTATGCTTAATAATGGTGAATCAATTCAGGGAGTTGTTTCGGCGGAAACTCCCACTGCAATCAGCCTGCACCAAATAGGGGGACAGGAAACAACTATTTCCCGTGCGGATATTAAGTCACTAATTCCACTAGGCATGTCAGCTATGCCAGTTGGACTCGAGAATAGTATTGATCTACAGGAAATGGCAGATCTGTTGGCCTATATCCGGGATGTTAAATAATAGTATTATCGGTTAAAAATAAAGCAGGTAGAACAATTTCAATTCAAATGATATAATTATGGCTTCACTAAAAATCAAATTATCACTTGCACAACCAAATCCAAAAAAGTTCTTTAGTGGACATTCAAGAATATGTAGTATTAGCTACCTAATCACTATTTTTTTTCTGTTGATTTCATTCCAGTCTATGGCTGGAAATTCCTTCGTGCAAGATGAATTGTTAGTGCGGCCGGAATCCAATGGCTCGTTAAGGTTAAATGCGGAAAAAGGTAAGGCAATAGGTCCGGAGATCAAGTATATGCCAGAATGGAAAGCTTTCGGTTGGTTTACAGCAAAGGATAGGGTAGAATGGAACGTTTTGGTAATCAAAAGTGGAGAATACGAGGTGTTTTTGGAATGGTCCGTTTCGGATATTGAAGCCGGTAAGCCTTTTGTTTTTATGGCCGGAGACAAGGCTTTGAAAAATAAAGTAACAAAATCCGGTTCATGGGAGACCTTTAAAAGTAAAAAAATAGGAAGTGTCCAACTTTCGGCTGGTCGGCAGCTGATGGTTTTTAAGCCAGACTCTAAGTTTAAAGAAGGTGCGCTGTTGGATTTGAAGGAAATAAGATTGGTCCCAAAGGAAACCAATGTTGGTGCGCAGAAGGCTACAACTGGTCATGAATTTAGAGCGGCCGTAGTCAAAAAAAGTATTACCCCATCGGATAGCCAGTATCTTCTTGGCTATGGGGAACGAAAATCGGAGAGTGTTCACGATAGTATTTTTCATCGGATTGTTGCCATGGATGACGGTACAAAACAATTCTTTATCGTATCGACAGATATTTGTTTGTTTTCCCCATCGGAATATGATAAAGTTGCAGATAGGCTCCAGAAACAGCATGGAATAAACCCAATTGATGTATGGTGGACGGTTACCCATACCCATTCGGCACCTGAAGTGGGAGTGCCAGGTATCTATGGCACCTATATGGGTGAACGAATTCAACACGAAATCGACCCCGCTTATACTGCCATGGTGGAAAAGAAATTAATAGATGGAATCCTAGAAGCCAGGAAAAACCTGGAACCAGCACGTTTAGGAGTGGGCTGGGGCTTCTCACAGGCCAACATTAACCGTAGGGCTTTGGATATTGATGGCAAGGCATCCCTTGGAATGAATCCGGATGGAGCTGTAGATAGGCGTATTGGCCTAATGCGAATTGATAGGGAAGATGGAAGCCCGTTGGCTTTGATCTCTAATTATGCAATTCATGGAACGGTTTTGGGGCATGGTAACTTGAAAATTAGTGGCGATGCCCCGGGAATTGTCTCGGAGTATGTTGAGCAAAAAATTGGGGCACCGGTTCTCTTTATAAATGGTGCCGCTGGTAATCTGGCCCCCATTTATAGTACTTACCCAACTCCGGGTTCTGGCCATTTAGGACAATTCAGAGTGCTCTTGGGTGACAAAATTATTGAGGCGAACCGAAGGATTTTATCCACGACCAATAAGGTAAAATTAAATTCCGGCGCAATGGTGGTCGAAACCCCTCGGAAACCAAATCTTGGATGGCCATCGGACCTCGGGAACTACACACGGACTACTGATGATGGATTAAATATTGTACGACTTCCAATTCGTTTCTTAAACATAAATGACGATGTGGCCATATGGAGTGCTCCCTTGGAATTGTTCAATGAGATATCGAACGAAATTCGCGATCGTTCCCCTTTTCCTTTTACATTTTATTTTGGGTACACCAACGGCTGGCTCGGGTATTTGCCCACAACGTCGGCTTGGCAACACGGAGGTTATGAAGTAGAAACAGTTTCTCCCTTTACATCTACAGCTGAAACAGAACTTAAGGAGGCAGTTTTGGGATATCTATTGGGATTGTAAAGAAGGTAAGATGGATAAGCTATGAAAAATGCCAATAAAACGAGATTAATAGTATTTATTTCATTGGTATTTATTGCATCAAGGAGCTGAGTTCTTAACTGAAATCCCATTAAGAGCTCAATTCAATGCAAATCCAAAACGCTTGTGGTTAACATATAAACCTTATTAAAAATTACCATAGAAAACTGCTTTTCATTTTTAAATTCCCCCCTTATTTTTTTTAATTCTATTTGCATTTGGCTTTCAACAGTCTTCTTAGAAATACTCGTACTTAAAGTATGACCGGGAGCAATCCTTATCGGATTTTCTTTAAGATGTCGACTGCGGGCTATGAAAATGAAAGAATTTATTCATTTCAGGCAACATCGTTAATTGAGACTACCACCAATGCCAATATGTTCCACTCTTATCCAGAGAGTAACTACAAGTCATTGGTCAACAGTGATGATGTTAAACTGTAGGACCAATCCATTCCTGACACCAATAATAGGATCTACAATTTTTTCTATAATTCCTTGGATCCGACCGATGATAGAAAAAAGCAAATTATATACCAATACCTCAATTCTGGGGATGAGATTATATAACTAGACTGGATAAAAATGCTATCTTTAAATACGGGCCAGATCTCCACAGCGAGAAATTGATGTTAATTAAAAATTATCCATCACTCTTCTAGAATTTTATTTAGTTTATAAAGGAATAAAGGTGAGGTAGGTAATTGAGGTGAAGCAAGGATAATCAGGGAATATCATTTTTTGAGGAAACTGCTTCGTTTCTTGTACAATTTTCGGCACTTTGAAAACAGATAAAAAACAATTTTGATTCAATACCAATTAAAAAGGGTAAAATCTTAAAACCTAAGTTATAGAATGAAAAAATTCATCTTTCTAATTTCTTTTTCAGCCGTATTACTCATTTCCTGTAAGGATAATAGTGTTCAAAAAAAGGACGGGGATCAGAATACCATTAAGCCCAATATCCTTTGGATATATTTAGAGGATACTGCTCCACTTATGGGGAGTTATGGCGAGACGCTTGTTGCTACTCCCAATATTGACAGCCTTGCTATGAAGGGTGTTCTATACACCAATGTTTATATGCCCGCCCCGGTCTGTTCGGCCAGTCGCTCAAGTATCATTACAGGTACCATGGCGACCACTTTTGGAGCCCAAAACCATCATAGCTCAAGAACTTTGGAATCGGCAATATATTTACCGGCGGATTTGAAGACCATTCCCGAGCTTTTTAAGGAGGAAGGATACTTTACATTTAACAATGGCAAGGATGACTATAATTTTATTTATGACAGAAGGGAACTTTATGATCAAGATTATACCTATCATCCTTTGTATGGCAAAGGCGGAGTACGATTGGATCTAGCAACGCTATCGGGAAAGGAACCATTTTTTGGACAAATACAGATGTACGGAGGAAAGGAAATTTTCAATTCCAAGTTTAAGGAAAATGTCACTTCCCCTGTAGATCGATTTAAAATTCAACTGCCTCCCTATCTCCCCGATCACTCTGCAATTGTAGAAGAGTATGCCAACCACTTGGATGCAATTCAGATCACAGATGAAAAAGTAGGTGAAATTATGGATAAATTAAAAGAAAACGATCTGCTTAAAAACACTGTTGTTTTCTTCTTCTCCGATCACGGGATGCGCTTGACCAGGAACAAACAATTTCTTTATGATGGCGGCCTTCATGTACCTTTGATTATTGCAGATTTTAGGGACGGCAATAAAAAACTTAAACCGGGCAGTGTTAATAATGATCTCGTCGGAGGCCTGGACCTTGGAACCAGTTCATTGGCTTTGGCCGGTATTCCGGTACCTGAATATATGGAAGGCCGGAACATTTTCAATGATTCCATTGCACCAAGGGAATATGTAATTTCAACCAGGGACCGCTGCGATTTCACCATAGACCGCATTAGGTCTGTACGATCAAAGGAGTATAAATATATCCGGAATTTCATGACGGATAGGCCTTATTCCCAGCCTACTTATATGGATTTTGACAAGGTGGAGTTCGTAAAGGTGATGAAGCAATTGCATGCGGAAGGAAAGCTAAATGAGGTACAAGATCGATTCATGTCAGATGAACGCCCTTCGGAAGAATTATACGATTTAAAAGCCGACCCTTTTGAATTGTACGATTTGGCCGAGAATTCGGAATATTCAGAAGTATTGACAAAATACCGCTCCGTATTGGATCAATGGATCGTTGAAACGGATGATAAAGGGCAATATGCTGAAAACGAATCCGGTTTGAAGTTTATGTTGGGGATATGGGGAAAGGAATGCGTTAATCCAGAGTATGACGCTCTCAGGGAAAAATATCCCAAATTTGAGGGGTCATTGTTCTATTTAAAAAGTGAATCCTCTATAACGATCGATCCTGATTTCGTGGGCACACCACTTTTTGGGGTAGAGGCCAATCAACCGGTCAATACCATAATTGAACAGCCCGTGAAAAGTTGATTAAATAACCACGGATTAAGAGAATTTTGACTGAATAAAGGACAATAACAAAGAGACTATTTTGTTTAGTTGTACTGGAATATTTTAAAGGTTTATACTGTTTTTTACTGCATTACCCCTATAAACGGGCGGAGGTAAATAAAAGTAGTTCAAATAAATGCCTAAAACTTTAACTCTGAAACTCGCAATAATTACCACGATATTCTAGCAATACTCATAGGACACCTTGTTGTGCCTTTGTTTTTTCTTTTTTAACTATTATAAAACACAGAATAGCCGAAATCATCGTTACCAAAGTTCCAAGAATCAATTCAATAATACTTTGTGCAAATAGATTGCCAAGGGTATTTAGCGCGAAAAAGGCGGCAAATATCCAAATAAGAATATCAATAATCTTATTTCTTTTTCCTCTCTGTAACAGTTTGTACTTAATGATCAGGACACACAGCATAAAGACATTGAACAGAATTGAAAATGTTTCAAATGATTTCATTTCCTCAACCGAATTGAGTTTTCCCGCCCAAACCTTATCATAAGGAATTTGTTCTGTGAAAATTAGAAGGTGGAATACCAACACAATTCCAAGTATAAAAAACATAATTATTAATGCTGCTTTCTGACTCATATCGCTAGTATTTTTCAAATGAAGCACAACGGTTTAAAAAGACAAGGCTACTATTTTACTTAAATGTTGTCCCTTCTGATTGGCAGTTAAATATAGCTATTATTATAATTTCCTGTCTACACTACTATTTGCTTTCATAATCTTCCCTGGGCCTGACGGGGTCTGTGCCCATTTTTTCACATATGCCCAAAGGGACTGCCTAAATTGCATTTTGCGTATAAATTTGGGGTTTTCGGGTAATAAAACTGGAATTGGAATCAAAGCGATTGTCAAATCCAGTCACAAAACCTTTAAAAAGTGCTTTTCACTTTCATTTCCGAATTTATAATCTCATCCACAGCTAGTCTATATTTTACGGGATTTGAAGCCTTTTTTATGGCTTTGTAGGTTTTCTGTGGGTTGGATGTAGATTGGGAAAAGAACTCCCAAAATCCTAGCATTTTCATTTTTATAGGAGTTGGCCCGGACAGGTACTCATCGTATTGCTGGTAAATGGTGTCATGAAATTCCGAAAAAATGGACCATCGGTCTGCGGGATATTCCGTTGTATTATTTTTGATCATACTGGGTAAAAAAGGATCGGCGATCAAACCACGGCCGATCATAAAATGATCAATATTGGGAAACCGTTTTTCCATGGCCTTAAATGCGAATACACTCGTAATGTCCCCGTTATAGTACAACTTGTGTTTGGTGCTGCCAATACATTTTTCGAATGCCTCCAAATCTACTGGTCCTTTGTAGAGCTGCTTTCCAATTCGGGCGTGAATGGCAATGTTTTTAAGCGGGTATTGATCCAAAATACCAAAGGCGTCCAGAATTTCTTCCGGATTTTCGTACCCCATTCTCATTTTCATAGACACCAAAATATCTGTTTCGTTGTGTGCTCTGTGCAAGACCTCGTTAATTCTATTGGTATTGCAAATTAAACCAGAGCCCATTCCAGATTTGGCAACCATAGGGTAGGGGCACCCTAAATTCCAATTCAATTCTTTGTAGCCCAAACTTTGCACGTATTTGGCAACAAAAACAAACTCCTCTGGATCACTGGTAATTATTTGCGGAATCACCTCTAAAGAGGTGTTGTTTTCCGGTAATATATCGTTTTGATAGGACTGCTTAATTTTTAGCTTTCCATTCAGTCTAATGTAGGGCGAATAAAAAGTATCGATACCCCCAAAATAACGATTGAAGGCATTGCGGAACCTGAAATCTGTAAAACCTTGTAAGGGTGATGAAAGTAGGGTAGAGGCCATCTTTTTGTTTAGCTGGGCAAAGATAGGATAATTGATGGATGGTTTTCACTTAATTATTAAATCAATAAATCGGTTTCACATTTGGAGTTCATCCAATTTTTCCTTCTCCAAACAACTATAGTTCAGTAAAATATAGTGGAATTATACAACACTTGGTCATAATTATATAACATGGGAGCTAGGTAATATTCTCACCTTTGTATGTTGGCATCTGAAAAACGGCAACACTAAAAAATTAAAAAACAAACAAATGAAAAATTTATCATTTATTACAGTGCTTCTAATTTCCGGAACGCTATTGGCACAGGAAAATCCTAAGGAAGTAAAACAAGAGACAGAAGTAACAACTGTTAAAACAAACCATGGTAATAAAATATCAGCAAAGAGTGTTAAAGTAGTTACTAAGGAAACATCCGATATTACGTTGGATAAAAGCAATCAAGATCGCGTAAATTCAGAGACAAAAGTAGAAAAAGAGGTTTATGTTGATAATGATGACAATACAGGCTATAAGTTTTTAACCAAAGAGACGTATTATATTTCCGATGGCGGTAATTATGCTTTTTCTCCCAATGACCAGGGTTTTGGGATAAATTATAACCCAGACAATTCTACATCTGTAGAAAGTGCAAAATCGTGGGCCTCCAGTAATGAGGACTATTATATTGTAGAAGGAGAAACACATTCTGGTATTGGTCATTTCAATACTAATGGGGATTTTGTTGTAGAATATTATAACAAAGACACCCAACAAGTTGATGTGAAAATATATCAGAAAAACTAGATCATTGTTTTCATATAATTTAAAGAGTCCTGATTTATTCAGGACTTTTTTGTGTTTTAGAGGTTTAATTATATCAGCAGTGGCATTCAGAAACGAGTTCTGGATTGGGTCGATAAATGATTAAAACCACAACTGATTTAATTAAAATAAGTCGGCATGTAAAAGCCTTTAAAAGGAGGCTCGTTTTTCTATAAAAATCCATTTGATACATGAGCAATACTCACCCTAGCCACCTTTTTGTTTAGCTCCTGTAACCCTGTTAATGGAGGGTTGTCCGGTATTAAATCCAATTAAAAGGAGGAAGGGAAGTAAGGGGTAAACTCTCATGGGCTAAGGGGTATTCTTAAGCCAAAGCCTCGACCTCGGTTTCATTTTCAATGTACCTGATGTCGTATCCAATTTTTGACCAGTAAAAGCATCCAATAGTCCAGAGCCTGCCAATACGTTCATTTGTACTTCTACGTCTTCCGTGTTGTAATTGTGCAAAATGAGGTCTCCATTTTCCATAGGTTGCATGGTGATTCTGGTGGGAGCATTAAGTTCTATCTGTAATTGTTCGTTGAAAACATTGCGAAGAACATTGGCCCAGGAAGTGGGCAAATCCAGCAGACCCAGTGGACGAGGGCAGAGCAAAACTTCCCCTACAGCCTTAAAATCGGCCTCGGAAAATGTATGGGAATTTAATACATATAGCTGCCCATCTTTGCTTTTGGTCAGGAAAGGAATGGTGTTGTTGCCCGTTTTAACTTCCAGCATGGCCAGGGCTTTTTTGACTTCCAATGTGGCCTCCAAGTCCAATGGCCTTTGCAAAGCGGTTTCACTATCATCCAGGATTATTTTCTCCGCACTTAATACCCCAACCTCAGGCTTTAGGATACCGGCCAATTTGGACAGTTTCCCTTTGTCATCTACGTTTGCCAAAAATCCCGCCGTCATAATGATTCTTTTTCCCTGCCTGTGCGATGCCATTACCTTCCCCACAATGTTGGGATCGGCGGCAGCTTGTGTGGGTAGAAAAATGGTTGCTGCATTTTCGGGATAGTATGCCGTTGGCATCAAGGGAATCCCAAACATACCAATAAAATCCATAATGTACAGATCTCCTCCTGCGTCGCTGTGTGGGGGTTTATACCCGGCTATTCCATGAATTGGGGAGGTCTTTAAGGCTTTGGCCAGCCTTGCCAATTTTTCAAAATCCATTCGCAACAAATGGTGTCCTGCATGGCCATTTACAAAACTCCCATAATTAAAAATAACCAATTCGTTGGCCCCGGCAAGTACGGATTGATACGCCTGCTCCACAAAATCCAAAGCATCGCAATCGCCATGATCAAACCAGGCTCCCCCGATCTTCTTTCCTGCCATGGACTTGATCCAACTATAGTTCACAAAACCTTCATAAGGCTGCACAAATCCAAAGCGCTGAGTGTATTGTCCCCGTGTTTCCGTTCCTACCCACACCTCGTCAAATAATTTTGGACCGCTTTCCACATCATAACCGAACATATGAAAACGATCGTACCACTGTGGATATTTAATGATCATATGTATATCAGGGTTAACGGACTTCGCCGGATCTATGAAGATAGTGGTTGCCAATTCTGTCAGCAATTGTCTGCGGTATTCGGACCAACTGCGGTCTCCCTTGGCGGCCTTGGATTCCAAGCTGATATCTCCCGTACATAAAAAATCATCAACAATAAAAGTGTCAAAAATAGGGGCTGCGTCCAACATCACTTTCTTCATGTCCTCTTGGGTCTTTGGATTCTGCCAATTGAACCAACCTAATTCGCCCTCTTGTTTTACCCCTATATCACCTCCAGGTACCGTGGCAATTCCGCCTACAACTTCAAATCCGTTTTGGGTAAAATATTTGGTGGTCTGGGACAACAGCTCCGGCGAAACAACCAAACCGCCACGGTACACCTCCAAATATACTTTGGTGATGCCATTGGCCATCATGAGCGAAGTGGCCTCCCTTCTTCCTTCAGGGGTCGAAAGCAAGCGCTCAACAGAATGCGCTGTGATATATACGCTCAGTGTTAAATCGTTCTGATGTTGTTTGGCAAAAAGGAAATTGTCATCCATTGCTGTGCTCGATTGGGAAAGCCCGGAAACGGATATGGCTATCATTATTCCGGAAACAAACAGCTTTCTTAAAAAGTGGTTGGGTGTGGTCATATGTGAAATTAGGTCTGTATTAAAAACATCAATTTATGGAATAAAAAGCTGCTATAATTGGTAAATATTACCGAAACCTGACTTATGGTTACCCCAATAAGAAGGATTAAGTAGTTTATAGATAATGAAACCGACCCAGGAGGTTAATGGATACCTCGTTTGTTCATTTTACTCAAGTGGTTTTTATTGTTTTTTATCGGTTTTCGTGAATCTTCGATTTAGTTCATTGATGTCTACTTGTTATTTCAAGGAATTCATGAACCTTCGGTTTCTTTGCTTTCCAACCCTTTGACTCCGCTCAGGATTCGGTCATTTTATTCTTACAATGGAAGAAGACGGAACCAACTAAGGGTTTTGAAGACAGTGTTCAATGGTAATCAAAAAGGGTAAATGATTAATCGTAACTAGCTGGGTTGAAGGAACAAAGGACCGGCCAATTTTTATTTAAGACATTGGCAGCAACTCTTTTTTTGGCGACGTATTCCACTAATTTATTAAATCCATGGATTAAGTCGTCATTATTCATATTTTGGCACTCTTATAAATCAGGTTTTTGGCGTTATATTTTGATTATTTCTAAAGAAGTTATCAGGGTCATATTTATTTTTAATATTCTGTAACCGCGAAAAATTTGAACCAAATGAAGCCTTTATCTTATCGCCATCATCATTATCAAGGTAATTACTGTATACACCACCAGATGCAAAAGGTGTCATTTTATTGTAAAATTCACGTGTCCAATTCAGGTTTATTTCGTCATCCTGAGGCTCAATCCAACCGGACCATATCCCTAAAATATAGGAGGCACTTCTTTGAGGGAATGCCGTGGCACTTTCTGCTACCCGATTGATTGCACCCCCAAACGGTTCAAATCCTATAACAGAAAGTGGCCCTGGAATGTCTTTAGTGTTATTAACAAAAACATCTATTGCTTCGTCAGAAAGATGATCTATGTAATGTGCCTTCCAGTAATATCTCATTCCCTTAGGCGCACCCTGGTCAAAACTTGTCTGTAGTGCTATATATGACATGGGCATTAAAATACGAAGAATTGGATTTCCAAAGTTTTCAAGTGGCTCTAAGGCTATTTTTCCATCATCCAAACTACCTGCATAGCTTACCACGAGGGCGATTGCTGTTTTTCCTCGATGTTCTTCTGGAAACGGGTCTGTGGGTGGAACTCTTACAACTAAAGCATAACCCGCAAGTTCATCTGCCGCATTTGAAGTAAACTCCCTATAAAACTTAAGGACATGTTTAACATCTTGAATGGGATAAAATACCTGTGCCGTCATGATTTCCGGACCTACTTCATGCAATTTGAACTCAAAAGAGGCAACCACTCCAAAATTTCCACCACCGCCTCGAAGTGCCCAAAACAGATCTGAATTTTCAGTTTCGCTTGCAGAGATCAAATCACCTTTAGCCGTTACAAGCTCAACGGATAGTAAATTGTCGACCGTAAGACCATGCTTACGCGCCAAATAACCAAAGCCTCCTCCCAAGGTAAGACCTGCTATTCCGGTTTTTGAAACAATGCCAACGGGAGTTGCCAATCCATATTTTTGAGTTTCCTTATCTAGGTCACCAATTGTTGCTCCCGATTCCACTTTTACTGTTCTTTTAACCTGATCAACATGGACAGCATTCATTTGCGAAAGATTGATCATTAGCCCGCCATTGCAAACTGCCCTTCCTGCAACATTATGTCCCCCACCTTTAATGGACACCAATATATCCTGACTACGGGCAAAATTAATGCAGTTTTTTATATCATCTATATTTAGGCATTTTGCTATCATTGCCGGTCTTTTGTCAACCATTCCATTCCAGACAGAACGATCTTCGTCATACCCTGGATCAATAGGCATAATCAAAGGTTGACTTAAGGTTTTCGAAAATTCTTGAATTGTTATTTGATCTAACATGGGTTAGAATTTTAAGTGAATGTCTGGTCACTTTTCTGTAAGCACGGGGTTTGGGATTTCCTATATTTCCATCACGCTTAAATGTTGCCAACGAGCGTATATGGTAATTGGTAGTTGCATACCTAAATTAGCAATTTTTTAATTATGTTGTATGCTTTAATACTGGTTTATTTACTTGTAACCTAGTAGATTATGTAAAGTCTATTCCCTTTTTAAGTATTCAGCCAGCATTATTTTTTTTTGTACCAAAAAAGCCAAGCAATTTTTCTAGTTGCCCGTATTGGTAAGTGCATTTATTCTTCTTGTAAAATTAATGGAAGGAAGCCAACAATACTGCACCCCAAAATGAAGATTACGGGCTTAAAAAACTGGAACATTAGTTTAATCAACTGAATTCATTGTCTTTTACGGAATACCCTGTTAAGCAACTTTTACCATTTTTTGTTTTGAAACCGTTAAAGGCAGCATAAATTTGAAATTACTCCCTTTTCCTTCCTCACTTTCCACCCAAAGATGCCCATCCAGTTTTTTCACAAATTCCTTGCAAAGAACCAAACCTAAACCTGAACCATTTTCGTTCGCAGTGCCTCTGGATGTTAAGTTGGCGGATAAGTCGAAGATTTTATGAATGGTTTCCTTGTCCATTCCAACTCCATTGTCGGAAATGGAAATTTCAACTTGGTTTTGATTCACTTTCGCTACAACTTCTATATGCCCATCAAGGTTAGTAAATTTAATGGCATTCGAAATTAAATTCCGTAAAATAGTTCCCAAAATATTTTTGTCGGTATGTAATTCAATTTCTTCCGTTGGGGAATAATTCAAAGAAATGTTTTTAGCTTTTGCGAGCGACATTTTAAGTTCCAATATTTCCAAAATAACTTTTGATAGTCTTATTTTTTCCGGGCTGAAACCAAGTTCTCCAGTTTGTGATTTTGCCCAATTCAATAAATTGTCGAGTAAACTGAGTGTGTTTTTGGCGGTTGAATTTATTAATTCGGTATATTTTTCAGATTCCGGATCGTCGGAATCCTTTATATTTCCTACGAGGAGGTCGGAAAGTCCCAAGATGTTGATGAACGGACTTCTTAAATCGTGTGCAATAATGGAGAATAGCTTGTTTTGGGTTAGGTTTAATGCTTCTAGCTTCCGTTTATCCTGTTCAATGATCATATTTTTTTTAAGTATTGTTTTTTGATCTACTTCTTTTAGAAGCATAATAAAACCTATGCTGATAGCACTGATTACAAGGACAGACACGACTAGAAACCAATTGTTAAAAGTGGAATTCTTAAGGAAAACAAAGGAATCCCCCATTTGGTATATCCTAAAAGCGCGAATAAGCTGAAATACGGAATAGATTAAAAGTATACCGCTTAAAAGGATCGAAAACTTGTATTTATTTTTATTGATAAACAGATAAAAAGCACCTATCCCAAAGAAAAATGAACAGGAAATTACCCGTATAACACTTAATTGGGTGTAGTTTTCCTCTACTACCAAAATGGCGGAATAAAATAGAAAGGCAAGAACAAGGTAAATCCGCATAGGAGTCTTTCGGATTTTACCGTCAAAAGAAATAAGTCCAAAGGATGTCAAGGCAAAACTGGCAATCAAAAGGAAATTATTTATTCGCAAAGTAAATAAAGGAGGTAAAATCTCCCTATTGGCATACAGAACAATGGCAAACATTTGAAAGGTAATACCCAGTGCCACTAGCAATAAGCACCATTGTTTGTGTTGATAAAAATATTGATAGATGAACAATGCAATGATAAATAGATTATTGAGGGCTAAAAAAAACAATATCGAGGGGTAATCTAAGGTCATATTCATTTTCTTTTATTGTGATAAAGATTAAAAAAAAATGTTCAATATTGTGTTTTTTTAATGTTTGTTTGGAAATTTTAACGTGGTCATGTCAAAGAAACCCCTTATCTGGTTGAATATAAGAATAGTAGCCCTGTTGGGCTTCAAACGGTCCACCAACATGTGAAATGAAGAATATTAGACTATCTATTTCTGGTTAAAGTGCCATTTCCACTAAGTAAGAAGACCGACCCAACAACAGACTTTGAGGATATAGTTTAAGGGTATTCAATAACGGACAATTGTTTATCAGTTAATGTTTTTGGATTTTTCCAACAATGGTTTCTAGAGCACTCTTTATTTTGTCGATTGCACCTGTTACAGCAAGATCAATAGTATCTGCCTTGTTTGTGACGGCAATGGGTTGTCTGCCTTCAAGTCTGGCCTCCAACAGACACGAGATGTCTTTAAACCCATCCTTTTTTCCATTTTCATCTTTCAGGTGTACCTCTATTCTGCTAATATGGGATTCGAACCTTTCTAGGGCTTCGTCAATTTGAGAAGTAAAAAAATCGGCACTTCTTTGTTCTCCGGTAAGCGTTTTATCGGTATTTATTTTAATTATCATGTTTTACAGTTTTATAATCCGTTTTCGGATAAGTTTCTAAAAGGCCATTTAGATTCCCTAAATAGCCTTTTAGTTCTTTGTTATGTAATTCTAATTCCATTATGGATAGGAAATTTTTATTTCTTTTGGTCATCTCCTGGTCTCGGGGACTTAAATACGTCCATTCCCTCTTTTCTATGTTCCACCACTTGTTCCTTAATAAATTCACGGAACTCCCTGTTACTCTGACCGGCCTGTTTGGAGAATTCAGCTACTGTTTTGGTTATTCCTCTTAACTTGGTATTCAAAAAAGTTTTACTCATATATTATTGTTTAAATTGTTAAGATGCAGTATACAGGTTTAATAGTGGAACTTTACCAATACTGTCTTAAAATCCAGAGATTAACTTAACAATGCCCTATTTTTTTACTTTTCTTACTAAAAGATCAACTTCTTCATAAACCTTAAAAAGGGCAAATTATCGAATTTCCAAAATTCAATTTCGCGATAACCTTTTTCTATAACACATACAATAGCAGTCCGATTAGAAGGTGGATTCCAAAAAGAATAAGGATCAATTTCAGTATATGCAAAGAATAGGCCATTGCCGGCTGTTTAACACAAAACCAACATTAGGGAATAATTGAAAATAATTGGTAACTTTAAATGTCCCCTAATTATTATAGAAAATGAAAAAATCCAAAAACACGGAGACCGAAATCCAGGATTCCAGGAGGGCCTTTATATCCAAGACCGCTTTGGCTACGGCGGCCTTGCCGTTTATGCCCAGTACAATGACCGCCGCTTTTGAAAATATGGCACAAACCATAAACCCTATCCCTATGAATCAAGATATCCCGAAAAGTCTTATAGGCCAATACGGCCCTTGGTTGGCCGATCAAATGCAAGATCCGCCCAAGCTGTCGTTCCGTAACGATCATTGGTCCAAAATTGAGGATTGGAAACCTAGCGCCTATGCCAAGGCCGAAGAACAGGTGGCGGAGCCGTTGATAAAAGATGCCATAGCAGTCACCATTAAAAGGAAATATAACTACGACGGACTTGAAATAGAGGAACTTACATGGAAAATGCCCTACGGTAGACCTGTGGAGGCTATTTTTTTAAAGCCAGAAAACAGTACAGGGAAGTTGCCCGCTATCTTGGGCCTGCACGACCATGCCGGTAAAAAATACTTTGGCAAGAGAAAGATTACCAAGACTTCCGATACGCAGCACCCGCTCATGGAAGCGCACCAAAAAAGCGATTATGAGGGTAGGGCATGGGCGAACGAGATGGCCAAAAGGGGCTATGCCGTTTTGGTACATGACGCCTTTTCATTTGCCAGCAGGCGGGTATTCTATGAAGATATGGCCGGTATAGAATGGGGACCGTTGAAAGCGGAAGGGCGCACTGATGAAAACTCCGAGGATGTCAGGAACATAGAAGCCTATAACGAATGGGCCGGCCACCATGAACACCTTATGGCGAAGTCCCTTTTGTCCGCAGGCACCTCATACACGGGTATGGTGTTGGCCGAAGACCGTATTGCCTTGGATATTCTGAGTGCTAGAAGGGACGTAGATCCTGATCGTATTGGTTGCTGCGGACTCTCGGGCGGTGGACTCCGCACTGTTTTTTTGGGGGGAATGGATGCTCGGATAAAATGTGCCGTTTGCGTAGGGTTTATGACCACTTGGAAAGATTTTTTACTGAACAAGGCCTACACCCACACCTGGATGACCTATGCGCCGGGCCTGGCGAATTATCTGGATTTCCCTGAAATTTTAGGGCTGCGTGTACCGCTTCCTACCATGGTGCAGAGCAATAACCAAGACCAACTCTACACTTTGCCCGAAATGAAAAAAGCGGATGGGATACTGGCTACGGTCTTTTCAAAAGCGGGCCATCCTGAAAGGTATAGCGGAAAATTCTATGATGGTGGACATAAGTTTGATATTCAGATGCAAACCGATGCGTTTAATTGGTTCGACAGCTGGTTGGGGAAATAAGGGGTTTTCTTTAAAAAATTATATGAAATAGTGTAGTCCTAGTATTGTTCAAAATGGGTAATAACAAATGACTTCGGAATTACAATGGATCAATCCTAAAAGTTGTGTGTGAATTAGAAAAAGATAGGATAGACTTGCCCAGAGTTTGTGTTCTGTTCATTTTTTGCATCGCCCAAAAAACGACCAGGGCTGAATAACCAAGGTACGGTGTACCTTGGTTAGGAGGAGCCAGCTGTTGCAGAGGCTAGGCTGATTTTAAATTTCTTTAAATCTACGCACTTTCCACGGCCGCACCGTCCAGACCGCTTTCACTTGGGTGAAATGCTCTTTGGACGGCTACCAACACCC
>NZ_PIOB01000016.1 GCF_002909255.1 Arenibacter hampyeongensis | reverse complement strand
CAAGTTAAATGCCTGAAAATCAATCAGTTGACCAAAAATTATGGGGATGTAAAAAACAAAAAAAGTCGGAAGAAAAAATCTTCCGACCATGACTGCCTTTTAAGCCCCTTTTCTATAACAGGAAAGACTAATTACCGAAATTATACCTCAAAGTAAATCCGGTATTTATCGAAGTTTGAGGGAAGGCAGTTGAAACAGCAAATTTGGAAAATGAATGATCGTAAAAGAAAAGCGCATTTAAACTTTTGCTCAAGGCGTAATCTGCCACGAATTTAAGTGACACTATATTTTGTCCTGAAGTAATTTGATTGTTGTCAATATCCAAGTTTCGAATAATGGTAATATTATCCCTTAGGGTTAGGTCTGCTTTAAGATTTAAATCGCCCTTTAACCTTTGCTTCTCCCCTCCTATATTGGTTACAAATTTCACATCCTTAAAGCGATAACCAAGTCCAATCGTATAATCCCTACCATTGATCTCTGTCATCAAATTATTATCAAAACTTAAGGACATCATCCTTTCTGTTCTGATTTCCGCTAGGACACTAAGTGAATTTTGCATTTCGAAATCTACCCGCATCAATGGATTAAACTGATCCGTCAGCACCACATTGTTCATAATATTAACCGGTAAAAAATCTTGATTTTCCTGATTTATAGGCTCTAGACCCTCATTGATCAACTGGGTACGCGTTAAATTGGTCTGGAATGAATTTATACTATAAGCCGACCTATATCCGTGGCTTAAAGAAAAACGTTTAAATTTTTCCTTGAACCAAGGATTGCGCATTAATCCAGTATATTTAATGTTCCAGTTGGGAATTGGAATATTCCTAAAAGCGTCCAAGCTCACCTTGTTGGGATCTTTCCCTGTATAAGCAGCAAAAAAAGCAGGCAATAAAACATCCTGACTTGTTTTACCATATCTTTCCGGAAAACCATCAGCATCCACCACACCGGTATCATGGTTTCTTTCAGATACAATTCTATTGGCCACTGTAATCCTATTTTGCTTGAAAGTTTCAAAATTGTCCGAATTAAATTCATCTCCTTGACTAAATACCGTACCAATCATTAAAGTAGAAATACTAAAATTGCCATAGTTATTCCCCAACAAATTCAAATATTCATATGTGCTATTACCCAGATCTTCCACATTAAAAGTCTCCTGATAACTCTCCGAAGATTGCCTATCCGCTACAAGGTCAATGGTTAAATCCCTCGTGGGCTGAGCTGTTGCCGTTATATTCAACTGTTTATTGCTATTTTCTATATATTGCTGGTTAAACTCTTGAAAAGTGGTCAACCAACCATTCCTTGCCGCCTCATACCTAACATCGGCCTGACTTCCAAAAACAAATCCAATTGTTGGTTTTGCCGTACCTATAAAGCCTACAGACCTCGTATACCCGGGCAATACCTTACCATCATTTTGGCTATAGGTAACATTTACCCGCTTCACCATGGTAAGCACATCTATAAAGGCATTATATCCGGCACCGCTCGACTTTTTAACTTCATTATCATCTTCCTTTGATGCCGCATTACCCCCCTTGTCCAAACGAACCGGTTTCTTAGCTGCAGCTTTGGTATCCTTTCTGCCCAATCCTAGAAAATCATAGAATTTTTGCATGGTCAAGGAAGCTGTTAAATTATGGGTACTCGCATTCTGCACTGTATTAATATCCTCTCCAGCCACTTGGCGCAAAGCATCCCCTCCCCTTTGCCAATCAAAGTTACTGGTATAGGTATACTGGGAATTAATAAAACTAAACGCGGGGATTTTATTAAAGGGCAATTCGTAATTCAATTGCATCTCCTGAGAATGTCTATTGGGTTCTCCAAGGTCAAAAAATCCGTCCCACAATCCCAAGGCCTGGTTTATATCCGAATCCGAATTTCCATCTTCCTCAAAATAATTCCTTACAATATTATTATTGGAAGCAGTTAAATTTAATCGCAAGGACTTTGTTAGGCTATAATTGATAGCATACTGCCAATTAAAAAGATAGTTCCTTTGCTGTAAAAATGGTAGATCTAATTTTTCGACCCCCGGCTCAAAAACATCCCTGAACTTTTGTTGGTTAAAAGATCTGTTTATATTGGATTGAAGGGAAACACTGGCAGGCAGTACATTCAAATTTAAATCTTTCAACCATTTCCAATAATTGCCGGTAAACAAGGAATCTTTTTTTGCAAAAGGCTCCACGGTTACAGGTTTAAAATTATGGTTGTACACAAATCCGGTCACCACATTTTGATCCTTTAATTCATCGATCTCAAAATCCCTATGGTTTACCTCATTGTAGGAATAATTGAAGGTAAAGTTTTCTATATCGTAAAAGTTTGCATCGGCCTCTTCCCCTCTATCCTTACTAACCCCTATAAAGTTGATACTGGTCCTTTTTGTATAATCTTCTCCCTGTTGTTTTATAGCCTCTGCATCTTCAGGGGTTTCTGCAGCTGCAATGCGGTCCTCCAATTTAAGATCATCATAAACGGGATCGAATTCCGGAGTTATCATCTGCTCGGAAATACCGTAATTAAATGGCAGTTGTATACCCCATTTTTTTGGAAACAATTGACCAATATTCACATTGGTGACTACATCATAGGAGATAGCATCTTCACGCGCCCTTTCATTCGGCATTTGATCAATGGCACCGAATCCGGAGGTACTTTTACTACCGGTTGCGGAAACACTGGCAAAGTCTGCCATGTTCATATCCATTGCAGCGATTGCTGCCCATCCTCCATTATTATCCAATCCTGAAAGTCGCAATTCATTAAACCACACCTCGCCCCTAGCCGGAAGGTTGTCATCATTCTTCACCCCGACCATTACACTTCGAATACTGCCCAAAGAAGGGTTTCCACGAATACCGATACGCAAATTCCCAAGCGTCCTGGGATCAAATTCATTTACCTGAATCACTTCCCCATTATTAATTTCGTAATAATTAATAGTGCTCAGGGTCTGCGCTGCGATTCCAGCGGATTTTACCTTGGACAAATCATCCAATGAGAGATCCAGTTGATTTACATCGGGCCAAATTTCGCTGTCCGAACTGGTACCATAAGGCGTTAATTGCAAGGGTAACTCTATCTGATAATAATTCTGGGAAAAATCCGAACCTATTCTAATAAAACCTACCAAGGGAGTCTCGTCGTTGGCATAATCGGTCTCCACAATCTCTTCGGCATGTATAAACATTTTCAAACGTTTATACTGCCTAATGTCAATATTCAAATTTTTAAATACCCCTCTAGAATCCTGTGGTTCCAAATTCTCGACCACAAAAGACAAAGACTGTTCATTCTGCCTGATAATGGTATTGTTATTGTTAAGTCTTTCACGCTGCACCCCAGGAGGCAAAACATATGGTATTGGCGTTCTGTTTGCGTTTTCTTCAATATTAACAGCATTTACATCCACTAAAGTACCATCATCCGAAGCGTCTCCATCAACATCGGGCTGTAGAGATTTCGTATAGGTACGCCAATCTCCGCGCACCAGATCTAAAGTAGCAAAACGCATTACCACATTACTGGAGAATCCAGTTAGGTACATTCTCATAAAGCTAATAGATCTAAAATCGGTTATTCCTCCTTTGGCATCGGTAAAGTCCGTTAAAGGTATCTTGTACTGAATCCAACGCTCGTTCAAGGTATTCCCATTGGGTAATGATCTGGTAACCCCTTCTTTTATATCCGTTACGTACTTATCATTAATAGTAGTCCCAGGCTTAATATTTATACGATACTCAAAATAACTGTTTACAGTATTCATGGTTCCGTCCCTGTCTATATCCTCTACATCCGGCAAGGTTGTGGAACCTCTGTCAGAATTGCTCAATTGAACCGGTGAGTTGCCATCTGGGTTGTTGAAATTTAAATACCGTTCCAAAATGCCCCCTTCCCTGCTCAGGAAATATTCGTAATTATCCAGTGCCGGATCCTCCGCAGGACCATTATAGGTTAATCCTCCCTCAAAGGTATAGGTTGCCTCATCGGCATCATTTAAACCATCAAAACCAATATCCTGTAACCCCCTGTTGTTCTGATCTGCGTCAAAAGCATATACCAGGGATTGGGTTGCAGGAACCTTACCCCAATTTGTTTTATAGGTTAGATCATTGGAAACAGGATTTACAGGTAATCCGTTTTCATACTGCTTTCTTCCATCAGGCAGGATATCCTCTGAAATATTTCCAAAGTTGATCACCAAATCACCGGCACTTGTTGCAATACCATCCACATAGGGATCTAACACCCAAAATTGAACGTATTCCACGTTGGACTGCTCAAAATTGGTGCTACTCAAAGATCTCATTATTCCGGCCCATTTATCTTGAGGCTGTTCCGTAGTAAAATCAGGGTTTGCGTTGTAGGGACCTTTTACATTGGGATAATAAGCAATATCCAAGGTGTTTTGTGCCAAAGTCTGTCCTTGTGGAACATCTTGATTAAAAACGTCTTGTATATAGATCCTTCTGGTCTCGTTAGTGGAAATATCATCATCACTTAATGCCGTTGGACGTTGATTGGAATAAAAAATGGGATCCACGGTATACCATGCCATTTTAGCCCTTCCATATCCAGATTCCAAACTATTGGTACCGGTCATGTATTCCAAAGGCGGGCTGGCCATGGACCATCCGAGGAATGATCGAATATCGATTAAGGATTGTGCACCCTCAAAATCATCCAAATAAGTAGTGGTTTCTCCCTCAAAATCCGCATTCTTAGGTGAGCCCGGACTTAAAAAGGCCACTTCGCCCCGCACCGATAAATTGGACGGAACATCGGTATCAATGTTTGGTAATTTATTCGCCAATCTGGTCAGGAAAGGAACTTCTGTAGAGAAATTACTGTTCAAACCGAATATCGTATTGTTCACCGGCTCAATACCATAATTGGATTTTTGGGTTAGAGGTTTCTCGTTCAGGTTTAATAAAGTACCGCCCAACACAAAGTTCTTATTGAATTGATGCTCGACATTCACTCCGGTAAAACGCCTTGTTTGCTGACCAAAAACAGCATTATTTTCAACAGAGATATTGATGGGGGTGTTGGAAGCTTCCAAGCTTGGATCCAATATCTGAACTGTACCCGATTGATAGTTTACCGTATAGTCTATGCCTTCCTGCAGCTGTCGACCACCGGCCGTAACCCTTACCGATCCCCTAGGCACATTAAATGCACCGATTGGAATACCATTGGTTCCCTGTGACTTATAGGTACCTTTTAAAATGAATTTATTTTTTTCGGCATCCTGCTGCGCCGCCGCCGTAGGAAGGGCATACATGTTCCTAAATACGTACTTCTCCTGATTTGCATTATAACCCTGGTCATCATCAACATCATAGGTTCCTCCCCCTAGGAGATCAAATAAGTATTCGCCAAATGGCTCCACCTTCGTAAATATTATACTTCCCGTTTGCGAGTCAATGGTAATACCTTCCACATAATCAAAAAAGCCATCCCCACCATTTTGAAGGTCGTTATAAGAATTTAACCTATCCAGATTAAACACATCCAATAAAATCCTTTCCTCCAAAGGCTTAGGAGTTGTTGGCCAACCAGAACCAACTCCGGATTCCGCAGGGGTAATATAATTTCTAGGAGTGGTTTCGGTATATAAAATGTTTAACTTAAAATCCTCCTGACTTAATTGATAAGCTCCAGTGGAATAAATATTCTTCATCATCAGATCCCAGATTGGATCCACAACATTGGTGATATTGCTCTTTAGCAATTTAAGTATTAGGGTATTATTGTTTACTGGAATTTCAGCTCCTGGTGATACCGTTGTGGCATCTACACTACCATTGGCAAACTCACCCACCTGATAGACTTCACCGTTAAAGGTATACTGAAAGGCAACCCCTAAAACTTCATCATTGCTCAATCTTTGGTTTAAGGAAATATATCCCAGCTGGGCATTAAATGTAAAGTCCCGACCTTGTTCCAGTTTACGGGCATTTTCCAGGATTGCATAATCAAACCCTTGATTTACAGTATATCCTGGTATATTAAAACCAGACTGTACGGTAGCTATATCGCGAACATTGCTTGTAAGGACTCCACCTGACCCCATTTGCAAGGGATCGTAATCGTTGGCGCCGTTTCTAGGTAAATTACCAGCGGCAGAATTATTAAAGAATCCGGCTGGATCCCCGTTATTTTGTCCTATTCTGGTCTTTCCAGGTTGCACCTCACCCAAATCCTGAATGGCAACAATATTTCTGACATTTAAAGTTTGCTGACTTCTGTTGGTAACCCAAACCTCCAATCTGGTAATTTGGACCTGACTCCTTATATATGGATAATTAACAAGTGCAGCATCATAATTGTCCCTAAAGTAATGTGCTAGAAAAAAGTGTTTGTCCTCGTCATAATCCTGGGCTCTTAGTTCAAAGTCGTTCACTGTACCTCCTCCTTGCGCAACTACGGTATTGCTCTGTGACCTTTGTTCCGAAAAAACTGCTGTAACCCTGGTCTTGCCGAATTGCAATTCCGTTTTCACCCCAAATAAACTCTGCGCTCCTGTAATCAGGGAACTGTTAAGGGGCATACTAACATTACCGACTTCAATTTTTTGAAGGATATCATCCTCCGAGGGCGTATAGTCCAATTTTACCAAATTCTGGAAATCGAAGGTTGCCTCGGTATCGTAATTGGCAGTAACCTGTAACCGTTCCCCTATTTTGCCCAACATACTTAGACTTATACGTTGATCAAAATCGAAGGAAAGGTTAGTTCGGTTTCTTGGGGACAGGGAAGGATTGTCGTTTTTTTGCCAAATAACCCCTAAATCCATTGCCACAGAACCCTGGGGAATAACCTCGATCGTATTTCCGCCAAAAACACTTTCAAAAAAACTATTGTTTACATAAAAGTTGGGCAGTAAATTTTTACGAGCTTCCTCACTACCTTCCTTTTTACCTGAAAATGCATCAATTTTTTCCTTAAAATAAGATTTCATGCCTTCACGGCGTACTAGCTCCATATATTGGGCCGGTGTAAGTATAACTGGGTAGCTAATATCAAAATCGCCAACACTTACAGTATAAATATATCTGTCCAGATTGGGATCATAAGTATATTTGGAAATAATGCTATCGGGGTTTTCCATTTTCAATTTCCCCAAGGCAACACCGGTTTGAAGCGTGTCCAATTCCTGCTCGTTAGTATCTTCCACCTCTGTTTCCTGAGCAAAGGAAGATTCCGTTGCGGTGAAGAAAACAAAGAATAGGATAGTAAGCTTAAATAATGATTTAAGATAAATTTTTGCCCCTTTTTTCAAACTTGTTATAAATTTTTAAGCGCAAATTTTATAATGTCCTCTACGCTTAGTCCAGGGTCTTGGCCTACTACCTTGTCCACAACTTTTTCAGCTTGTTTGCGAACAAATCCAAGAACCTCTAATGCAGATAACGCTTCATCTTTATTTGTATTGTTTGACGGGGCGGAAAGTTCATCAATATCGTAGACTTTTAAAACCTTGTCTTTTAGGTCCAAAATTACTCGCTGGGCCGTTTTGGCACCAATACCCTTTATCCCTTGAATGGTTGGCACATCTCCGGTTGCAATGGCGTCCCTTATTTGGCCGGGAGACAAGGACGACAACATTGTCCTTGCAGTACTTGACCCTATTCCGGAAACGGACAACAACAATCTAAATATCTCGCGCTCCGACTTCTCCGAGAAACCGAACAAGGTATGTGAATCCTCCTTTACCTGGAGATGGGTGTATAGTTGTATATTTTCCGAATCCCCAATTTTTGAAAATGTGTGCAACGAAATATTTACAAAATATCCGACACCTGCACACTCTATTACAATATGGGTTGGATTTTTTTCAACAAGTTTTCCTTTTAAATGGGTAATCATTATTTATTTCTGGTTTCAGGGTTCAGTATTCGGAACTTCTTGAGAATTGAGATTTTTTCAATGATATTACTTTTTGGCCTTTGCCATTTTCCTTTTCTCCCTTTCTTGGGCATCAATAACGGCAACAGCGGTCATATTGACCATCTCGTCCACACTGGCCCCTAATTGAAGGATATGCACAGACCGTCTTAAACCTACCATTATTGGCCCTATGGAATCCGCTTGGTTCAATTCTTTCAATAACTTGTAGGTTATGTTTGCCGACTCCAAATTTGGAAAAATTAAAGTATTTACCTTCTTACCGGATAATTTAGAAAAAGGGAATTTCCCCTGGTGCAGGTCCTTATTCAATGCGAAATCGATTTGTATTTCACCGTCTACCACCAATTCAGGGTTTGAAGCGTGCAAAATTTTCGCCGCTTCCCTAACTTTTGTTGCTCTGGGATGGGTTGAAGATCCGAAATTGGCATAGGATAACAAGGCCATAACAGGGCTAAAACCAAAGGTAGTCGCTACATTTGCGGTCATTTTTGCAATTTCTGCAATTTCCTCTGCACTGGGGTCAATATTAATCGAGGTATCCGCCAAAAATAACGGCCCTCTTTCTGTAATCATAATGTTAACGGTTGACACCTTTTTAACGTTGGCCGCTCTTCCTATTACCTCGAATACTGGTTTTACCACGGTTGGGTAAGCTCTGGAATATCCTGAAATCATTCCATCCGCATCCCCCTCCAGGACCATCATTGCGGCAAAATAATTACGTTCCTTCATCTTGGCACGGGCCCCGAACAGACTTACCCCGCTACGCTGTCTATTTTCAAAATATTTGGTAGCATAATAATTTCTTTTATCATTGGCTTCATCGGCATGGGAATCTATGACAAGAATATCGGCATCAAATTCGAGTTCCTTCATCAATTCCGCAATAACCACCTTATTCCCCAATAAAATTGGCGTCGCGATTCCTTCTTCATACGCAATTTGGGCCGCTTTAAGAACGTCCAAATGATCAGCCTCCGCATAAACAACCTTTTTAGGGTTCATTCGGGCACGGTCGTGCAGCAATCGAACTATTTTGTTGTCGTTACCAGAGCGCTGTAGTAGCTCCTCTCTGTATTTATCCCAATCATCAATAGGCATTTTGGCCACACCACTTTCCATTGCAGCTTTTGCTACTGCAGGAGGAATTTCAGAAATTAACCTGGGATCAAAAGGCTTGGGAATAATATATTCTCTCCCAAAGGTTAATCTGGTTTGTCCGTATGCGATATTAACCTGTTCCGGGACAGGCGCCTTGGTGAGCTCCGCCAATGCCTTTACGGCCGCCATTTTCATAGCTTCGTTAATTTTGGTGGCCCTTACATCCAGGGCTCCTCTAAATATAAAAGGAAATCCCAAAACATTGTTTACTTGATTAGGATGGTCGGATCTTCCCGTTGCCATAATTATATCCTTTCTGGTTTTTATCGCCAGATTATATTCTATTTCCGGATCGGGGTTGGCCATTGCAAACACAATTGGGTCTTTGGCCATGGATAGTAACATTTCCGCAGAAACGATATCCTTCACGGAAAGGCCAATAAAAACATCGGCACCTTTCATGGCTTCTTCCAAAGTGTCAATTTTCCTATCCGTGGCAAACTCCAATTTTTCTGGGGATAAAGTATCGCGATCACTTCGGATCACCCCTTTACTATCCAACATTACTATATTCTTGTCACTGGCCCCAAATGCCTTATATAGCCGTGTACATGAAACTGCGGCAGCACCTGCCCCACTTACCACTATACGGACCTTACTTATTTTTTTCTTGGTAAGTACCAATGCGTTCAGAAGGGCAGCGGATGATATAATCGCTGTTCCATGCTGATCATCGTGCATTACCGGGATATCCAATTCCTCTTTTAATCGTCTTTCAATTTCAAAAGCTTCAGGCGCTTTTATGTCTTCCAAATTAATACCGCCGAAGGTTGGGGATATTATCTTAACCGTTTCTATAAATTTTTCAACATCAGTGGTATCCAATTCAATATCAATTCCATCAATATCAGCGAAAATCTTGAACAAAAGACATTTTCCTTCCATCACCGGCTTGGATGCCTCGGGACCTATATTGCCCAATCCAAGTACAGCAGTTCCATTGGAAATTACCGCCACTATATTTCCCTTGGCCGTATACTTATATACGTTATCCTTGTTCTTGGCAATTTCCAGACAGGGCTCTGCCACTCCTGGAGAATAAGCAAGACCTAAATCCCTTTGAGTAGCGTATGGTTTGGTAGGTACAATTTTTATTTTACCGGGTTGAGGCTTGGCATGATATACTAAAGCTTCCCTTCTGGTCTTCTGCTTGCTCATATAGTGTTATTTAGAAAAACAAAGTTAACAGTATTCTTTATAATAAATAAGAATTAAAAAAGTAATCTCCCTTAGTTTTATTATAGGCCGAGGCTATTAATTTGCATTAGCACTTGTCACCAATGTCCTACATACCAAAACAGATGTATAATTTCATTAAGCCATGCAACTCCCTAAACCATTTGGCTTTGGACCAGAATCCAATTCCTATATCGGCATATGCTATTTTAAAAAGTCAATGTTCCGTTTTAAACCTGAAAATTTAGTGCGTTTTACGGCAGATTTTTGGAACACCTTCATAAAAACGTCCTCTGTAATTTCTTCCCAATCCTTTTTAGTCATGGAAAGTAATTCAGGATTGGGATTAAACAAAGGTTCGCGATGGGGTTTGGAGAAGCGGTTCCAAGGACATACATCCTGACACACATCACAGCCAAAAATCCAATCGTCCATTTTACCTTTGAATTCTGTTGGCATCTCATTCTTTAATTCAATGGTAAGGTAAGAAATGCATTTACTGCCGTCCACTACATAGGGCTCAACAATAGCTTGGGTAGGGCAGGCATCTATACAGGCAGTGCAGGTACCACAATGATCTGTTACCCTATGGTCGTATTCCAACTCCAAATCCAATATCAGTTCTGCTATAAAATAAAAAGACCCCACTTGCTGGGTCAATAGATTGCTATGTTTCCCTATCCAGCCCAACCCACTCTTTGCGGCCCATGCCTTGTCCAATACTGGGGCCGAATCTACAAAGGCCCTTCCGTTCACCTCCCCTATCTCTTTGGCAATAAATTCTTGAAGTTCCCTTAATTTGGATTTAATAACATGGTGGTAATCCTGGCCATAGGCATATTTGGAAAACTTAAAGGTGGTTTCTTTTTGCGTTTCCTCCGGAAAGTAATTAAGAAGAAGGGAAATAACGGATTTAGACCCCTCCACCAATAGGGTGGGATCCAAGCGCTTATCGAAATGATTTTCCATATAGCCCATTTCCCCATTCATGTTCCTATTGAGCCACTTTTCCAATCTAGGGGCTTCCTCCTCCAAAAATTCCGCCCTGGAGATTCCGCACGACAAAAAACCGAGGCGTTTGGCTTCGGCTTTAATCAGCTGTGTATGCTTGCGTTGGTTATTCAAAAAAATTATCGTTCTTTAAATAGTAAAGGTACACACTTTGGCTTAAGGGAAATTAACGGATTGACCTCTACGTTTTCCAAGGAACTGGTAATTTGATATTTTTTCACAATTTCTGCTATGGCAATAATCATTTCATACATGGCAAAATTATTTCCCACACACATTCTTGGACCCGCCCCAAACGGATAATAATAGTCACTATAGTCCTTTTTATCCCTACCATTGAAACGGCTGGGAATAAATTCTGTTGGCCTTTCCCAATATTCGGCATAGCGATGTAATTCATAAATGGACATAAGCACCATGGAATCCTTGGGAAGTGCGATTCCCTCGAAAGATTCGTTTTCCGTGGCAATCCTATCAATGATGTATGCTGGTGGATATAACCTTAGCGCCTCCTCTACGCACTGTTTAACAAATTGAAGCCGCAACACTCCTTGCATCAAATCAACATTGCTATCGTCCAGATTTACCTTGGACACTTCCTCATAAACTTGTTGCTGAATTACTGGATTTTTGGCCAAAAGAAACAGGGTGAAGCTAAGTGCATTTGCGGTAGTTTCGTGACCTGCGGTAAAAAGAATCAGTACCTCATCCAACAATTGTCCATCCGGCATAGGCGAGCCATCTTCATATTTTGCCTTAAGCAACATGTCCAACAGATCATCTATTTCCAAACCGGATTCTCTCCGTTCTTTTATAATTTCCAAAAGCAGCCCCTTGCCTTCCTCGGACATTTTTAGGTGCCGGTCTATTTTACCATTTAGCCTGTACCACCATTTCAAATAAGGCTGTCGCATTTCTTTGATCAGCATCCGTTGATTGGCCTCGGTAATATGTTTGAGTCGGGACATCCTTTCCCTTATGTCAGTACTACTAAAAAGTGCCTTTGCCACAACCTGAAATGCAAGATCGCCCATAAGTGGAAAAACATCCTGTTCACGGTTGGGGTTTATGCGCTCAAGTTCCGAAAGTATGGCCCTTCTGATGACCCCCATTAAATTATGGAGTTTTTTCTTATGAAAGGCGGGTTGCACCATTCGCCTGTGTGTCCGCCAATGCTCTCCATTGGAGGTTAAGATACCATGACCAATATACTTGGCCAAGTCAACTGTTTGCAAAGGGGATTTTTGAAAATTCTTGTGCTGTTTTTGGAGTATGTACTTTATTAAGCCGGGGCTTCTGGTAAAAAGAACTATGTCATTGGTACTTAATTGCACTTTAAAGCTATCCCCACTTACCTCAAAATTTTCATGATGAAAGGGCAAAGGATTTTTTAGGATTCTCCTTGCATTTTTTAAGACCTGAAACCTGGATACTAATTTCAAATTATTCAATTAAAAAGGGTTTGGCTGTAGGTCCCATAATTTTATAGGTCTCGGTAACCCTATCAAAAAAGACCACCTTGGATATTTCCTTTAATTCTCCCAAGGTGCCTATAAGCCAATTCAGTTACCTCCCTACCTCTGGGAGTGCGCATTATAAACCCTTGTTGAATTAAAAAAGGCTCATAAACCTCCTCTATGGTTTCTGCACTTTCAGAGACAGCAGTCGCCAAAGTGCTTATCCCTACAGGTCCTCCTTTAAACTTGTCTATAATAGTGGTCAAAATCTTATTATCCATTTCATCCAATCCATGGGCATCTACATTTAATGCTTTTAGACCAAATTGCGAAATCTCAATATCAATCTTCCCATTACCTTTAATTTGGGCAAAATCGCGGACCCGCCTTAAGAGGGCATTGCATATTCTGGGAGTTCCCCTACTTCTTCCGGCAATTTCAATTGCCGCTTGTTGGGTTATTGGTGTTTTCAGGATTTCGGCACTTCGTTCCACTATGGTTGAAAGCAGTTCGGTGGAGTAATATTGCAATCTACTCTGTATTCCAAAACGAGCCCTCATGGGAGCCGTTAACAAACCAGAGCGCGTAGTAGCCCCGATCAAAGTAAATGGATTTAAATTTATCTGTACGGATCTGGCATTGGGACCCGATTCGATCATTATATCAATCTTATAATCCTCCATGGCAGAATACAAATATTCCTCCACAATAGGACTCAATCTATGGATTTCATCAATAAACAGCACATCCCGTTCATCCAAATTCGTTAGCAATCCCGCCAGATCTCCTGGTTTATCCAATACAGGACCTGAAGTCATTTTAATTCCCACCCCCAATTCATTGGCCAAGATATGGGCCAAGGTCGTCTTTCCTAAGCCCGGAGGACCATGGAACAAGGTGTGGTCCAGGGCCTCCCCTCTCAAATTGGCCGCCTGAACAAATATTTTTAGATTTTCCAGTACTTGCTCCTGCCCTGTAAAATCATCGAAGGAAATAGGGCGCAAAGCCCTTTCAATATCGTATTCTTCGTTTGAAAAATTACTGGCTGTCGGATCTAGGTTCTCATTCATACTCCAACAAAGATAACGGAATTTGGGATAATTCTTCAATGAAACTAGACATAAGAAAAGAGCTATTAACTTCTCCCAAATCGTTTCCCAAATTTTTCATAATCTTATAGGGTATAAGAATATTAAATAAAAAATAATGTAAATTCATAGAATGATAAAGACCATATATCCACCAGGCATTCTACAATATATACCTTTCTTTTTTGTAATCTGGTCCGATGACCTATTGACCGTTTCAGAAATAGCGGTGGTAAAAAAGGTAATTGACGAAGACCAACACCTTTCCCTAAAAAATAGGGAGACCCTAAACAACTGGCTTAATACAGCCAAGCCGCCAAAGTCGACAGAAATAAAAACATGGCAGCGTACCATTTCCAATTCCGGCATTAAATTGGTGGAAGGCGACAACCACCCTTTAACCTCTTTTAGCAAGAAATTAATATCACAAAATGGAGCTGCCGATTTATTCAATGAAGATTTGTCGGCCATTGAAATAAACCTCGGAATACAACCAAATCATTATCACCATTTGTTTGAAGTGGAAGTTGTACAGGAAAAAACTTCCGATTATTACAACCCTAAAGAAATAGATCAATTATTTAAGGGTGATTACAGCCATAAAATAGATGAATTTAGGGATAGCCTAAATGATACCACTTTCTCATGGGAGATCATTAAGAACAAAGACATTTTTAGGGAGAAAGTGCTATCCCAAGTACAATATTTGGCCAAAGAAGGCTATGGTGCCATTGCCTATCCAGAGGCTTATGAGGGCATAAACAATATGATGTTGTATGCCGCTATTTTCGAAAACCTCATGTACGTTGATGGAAGCCTTACCGTAAAGTTTGGGGTCCAATTTGGACTCTTTGGAGGAAGTGTGGAAAAGTTGGGCACAAAAAAACACCATGATCGTTATTTAACAGATATAGGAAGAGCCAAGTTACTGGGATGCTTCGCTATGACGGAAACAGGTCATGGATCTAACGTAAGAGGCATAAAAACCACCGCAACGTATAATTTAAAGCAGGACAAGATTACCATTCATACTCCGGGAAAAAATGACAACAAGGAGTATATTGGCAACGCCTTGCACGGTAAAATGGCCACGGTATTTGCACAACTGATTGTTGGAGGCAAAAATCATGGAGTCCATGCCATTATAGTGCCAATAAGGGACAGTAAACATCAGCTTATGCCAGGTGTACGGATTGAAGACAATGGATACAAATTAGGACTAAATGGTGTCGACAATGGTAAAATATGGTTTAATCAAGTGCAAGTTCCCCGAGAAAACCTTTTAAATAAATATGGTGATATTAAACCTGACGGCAGCTATTATTCTGAAATAAAAAATCCGAACAAACGTTTCTTCACCATGCTCGGAACCTTGGTAGGGGGACGGATTTGTGTAGCCAAAGGAGCCTTGAGCGGTGCAAAGATGGCCCTTGCCATAGCTGTAAAATATGCCTTGAATAGAAGGCAATTCAACGACAATGTAAAAATCCAGGAGGATTTGATCATGGACTATCCCTCACACCAACTAAGGCTAACACCGGCTATTGCCAAATGTTATGTATACCAAGTGACATTGGATTCATTAATGAAAATCTATAGTGATGACAGTATAACGGATAAACGAAAAATAGAAACCCAAGTAGCCGGATTAAAAGCTATTATAACCTGGTTCGCTAACGAAACCATACAAGAGTGCAGGGAGGCTTGTGGAGGAAAGGGATATCTGTTGGAAAACAGAATAGCCGATTTAAAAGCAGATGTGGATATATTTACCACATTTGAAGGAGATAATACGGTGCTTTTACAATTGGCCGCCAAGGGCATTATGTCCGATTTTAATTCAGAATTGAACAGTGCCGGGTTTTCGGCCGTAATTAAACTATTGGGTACACAAATAAGTGATAAATTGGTCACCATAAATCCTATATACGCCAACAAAGTAGATAAAGAGCATCTTTACAATCCAAAATTCCACAAACATGCCTTTGACTATAGGACAAGAAGATTAACTTATTCCGTAGCGATGCGGATTAGGGATTACATCAAAAAAGGGGTGCCGTCCTATCAGGCATTCTTAAAAGTGCAAACACATTTATTGACTTTGGGCAAGGCCTACAGTTGTGAATTGGCCTATACTACATTCTTACAGTTTACCGAAACCATTGAAGACAGCAAGAACAGACAACTCTTTCTGAAATTGGGGTGCCTCTTCGCATTATCTGAAATTCGTGAAGATGCCTCTTGGTTCTTGGAACAGGGCTATTTGGGCGGAACCAAATCCAAGGCTATACGTCAGAGGGTAGAGCGGTTAAGCTCTGAGCTCAGACCACATATTGAGGTTTTGGTTGATGGTTTTGGGATTCCTGAACATTGCCTTACAGCCCCAATAAGCCACTAATTCTTACGCCTATAAAGCTCGGAGGTATCCAGAAATTCCTGCAGATTAATTTTGCCGTCTCCAAAAACATAGGTCTTGGACGATCCTTGGGAATTGAGATCAACATTAGTCTTGGCCAAAACCTCGGCCGAGGAGCTGCCTTCCAGAGTTGCCAGAACCGTATTGGCTTCCAATCTTTTCGCTTTTAGGTCGGAATCATCCAATAACTGCACTTGAAAAACATCGGTAAATCCTTCCAAATCGGCTTTTGAATTCCGCTGCATATACAAAACAGTATTTTCCATAACCCCAAACAGCCTTAAATCCGATTTCTCAGCCAAACGAATATTTAAGGTATCACTGTCTATTTTAAAATTGCCCTTACTGTTATCGTTCATGTTAATTTCCATTGCATCGGCATCCACATCAATTTCAACCCTGCCAGACTCAAAAGTATTCACTTCTAGAAAATCGGTTGAAAATCGATTCTTAACAATGACATTACCCGCATTGGCAGTTATACGGTATAATTGACTAAAATTAACTGTAATATTTAACCTTCTCTTGGAGGTTATCTTATAGTAGGAACTAATAACAAGTGTTTCATTCTCTACTCTAAACTTTAGAACATCTATTAGATTGTCGTCCGCTTCTATTATATATTCCTCTGTGGAAGCTGCCTGCAAGTTGATATCAAGATCATCATTTAACTCAATTGCGCTAAACGGAGGCAAGGTCTCCCTAACCTCTATAACATTCTTATTGCCTTTGATTTTGGGTTTTCGCTGGGAATAGACTACACAGCTTACCGTTAACATAAAAAATAATAATATATGTCTCACTATAAATAATTTAAAATAAATAATCTATACATTACAAAAAACAGCTTTTAGGATCTTAGGCATTAAAACACTTAATTAACCCATAGATTATTTAAAGACCAATCTTTCCCCAATGTAAATGGAAGGTACAAAAAAAGTCCATCTTAAGGACGGACTTTTATATTTTGTTACTTTCAAATAATTAATGTTGCATTTCCTCCTCGCCCTCAAACAAAGGTAAGGTTTGAGGAACAAAATCCTGACTAGGAATTATATATTCACCCTTGTCATCGGTTTTGCTATAATCATATGGCCAACGATGTACTTCTGGAATTGCTCCGGGCCAGTTACCGTGCATATGTTCTACTGGTGTAGTCCATTCCAAGGTAGTAGCTTTCCATGGGTTCTGAACAGCTTTACTTCCGTAGAATATACTTCGTATAAAATTGAAGGCAAATACCAATTGTGCTCCAGCCGCAATAAGCGCAAATACTGTCATTAACACCTGAATATCCGTTAAGTCATCGAACATTGGAAATGCAGTGTTCTCATAATACCTACGTGGTACCCCTGCCATTCCAACAAAATGCATTGGGAAGAAAACACCATAAGAACAAACGGCCGTAATCCAAAAGTGCACATAGCCCATGTTCTTACTCATCATTTTACCAAACATCTTTGGGAACCAATGATAAACTCCGGCGAACAATCCGTAAAGTGCCGATATCCCCATCACAAGGTGGAAGTGGGCTATAACAAAATAAGTGTCATGAACATTGATATCCAAGGTACTATCCCCAAGAATAATTCCTGTTAATCCCCCTGAAATAAAGGTTGAAACCATACCTATGGAAAACAACATTCCAGGATTTAATTGAAGATTACCTTTCCACAAGGTAGTAATCCAGTTAAATGCCTTTACCGCTGAAGGAATAGCAATCAATAAGGTTGTAAACGTAAACACGGAACCTAGGAAAGGATTCATACCGGAAATAAACATATGGTGACCCCAAACAATAGTGGATAGGAATGCAATTGCCAAAATAGAGGCAATCATTGCCCTATAGCCAAAAATTGGTTTACGGGAATTCACGGCCATAATTTCGGAAACCATACCCATTGCAGGTAAGATTACGATATACACCTCAGGGTGACCCAAGAACCAGAACAAATGCTCGTACAATACCGGCGAACCGCCTTGATAATGCAATACCTCTCCTTGAATAAAAATATCGGACAAGAAGAAGGAAGTACCAAAACTTCTATCCATGATCAATAGCAATGCCGCAGATAATAAGACCGGGAAAGAAACCACACCTATAATTGCGGTAACAAAAAATGCCCAAATAGTTAAAGGTAGTCTAGTCATAGACATTCCCTTGGTCCTAAGGTTAATTACAGTAACAATATAGTTCAATGACCCCAATAAGGAAGATGCTATAAATATAGCCATAGATACCAACCAGAGGGTCATACCCATACCCGATCCAGGTTGTGCCATTGGAAGTGCGCTAAGTGGCGGATATACCGTCCATCCCGCAGCCGCAGGTCCTGCCTCTAAAAAAAGTGAGGTAAGCATAATAACACTGGACAAAAAGAACAACCAGTATGAAATCATGTTTAGGAATCCAGATGCCATATCCCTGGCCCCAATTTGAAGTGGAATCAATAAGTTACTAAAGGTACCGCTCAATCCTGCCGTTAAAACAAAGAATACCATGATGGTACCGTGAATGGTTACCAAAGCCAAATATACATCTGCGTCCATAACGCCTCCTGGTGCCCATTTACCTAATATAAATTCGAAAATTGCAAAAGATTCCCCTGGCCATGCCAATTGCATCCTGAACAATAATGACATCAGAATACCAATGAATCCCATGATAAGTCCAGTAATTAAATACTGCTTGGAAATCATTTTGTGATCTTGACTAAAAATATACTTCGTCACAAAGGTTTCTTTGTGATGATGTCCGTGATCATCTGAATGGTCTTCTACGTGTGCGTGAGCTGTTACAGACATAGTTCTATTTTTAAATATTTTTATAATTAATTTTTAAGACTAAATTATTGTGCAGAAGCCATGGACTTACCAAAAGTCTTCTGACTTGCTATCCAAGCATTATATTCCTCTTCGGTTTCTACAATAATTTTCATTTGCATATTGTAATGGGACTTTCCGCAAATCTTGTTGCACAACAATATATAATCAAATTCCCAAGGGTCGGTATTTTCAATTCCCTGAGCCGCCTTTTTGGCCCTAATGCCGTTAATGCGTTTTACCTTATCCACTACATCCGCATTCTGTCTCATCTCTTCCGTGGTAATTGTTGGAGTGAATGAAAACTGGGTAATCATCCCTGGAACACAATTCATCTGAGCCCTAAAATGAGGCATGTACGCAGAATGAAGCACGTCTTGAGAGCGCATTTTAAAATTAACTTTTCTACCTACTGGCAAATGCAGTTCCTTAACAATAATATCATCGGCTGCATTTGGATCTGCACTGTCCAAACCTAGAATATTGGCCTTATCAATATCGATCATTCTAACATTGGCTTCACCCAAAACATTATCATTACCTGCATATCGTGCTGTCCAGTTAAATTGTTGGGCATAAAGCTCAACAGTTAAAGGATCGTCCTCATCGTTGATATCCATAATATTGGTCCAAGCATATAAACCCCACAATATTAGGCCTGCCAATACGATAACAGGGATAATAGTCCAGATAAACTCCAAACGATCATTATCAGCATAGAACAATGCCTTTTTTCCCCCGTCACCCCTGTATTTAAAAGCAAAATAATGCAATAAAAACTGGGTTAAGGTTTGGACAATAAAAATGATCACAAAAGAAACTACCATTAAATAATCATACTCGCCACCATGCTCGGAAGCTGCTTCCGGCAAAAGTGTTTTAGAGTATTTCCAAAAGCTAAAAATGGTAATTCCATAAATAAAAATCAAGAAAGCGAACATTAAATACCCATTGTACTTATTATCCGTTTCACTTGCTACTTGGGAATTGCTAGCTCTAATTTGTGACAATTCGAATATCTTGGTCATTTGCCAGATGGCAATTGCCACTAATACTAAAACAACTATGGTCAATAATGGAGTCATCGTATGATTTGAAATTATACTTATATACTAAAAACTAATAATGAAAATGCTTACTCTCTTCGATAAACGGATTGCGTTTTGGCTGCAATGGAGCCTTCGTCAAAGCCCTGAAAACAAAAAATATAAAAAACCCGGCAAAGAATAAAATGGATCCAATTTCAGGTATGCCAATATACCATTGATCACCAACAGTTGCAGGCATAATAGCGTTAAAAATATCCATATAATGGCCTGCCAAAATTACAATTCCCGTCATTACAACAAACCAATTAGTCCTCTTAAAGTCACTGTTCATAAGCAATAGCACTGGGAATAAAAAGTTCATGGCCACCATGCCAAAAAACGGCAAATTGAAATCGGCTATCCTAGTAACGAAATAAGTAACCTCTTCCGGAATATTGGAATACCAAATCAACATAAATTGGGAGAACCATAAATAGGTCCAGAAAATACTGATTCCGAACATGAACTTAGCCAAATCATGAATATGGCTATCGTTTACATCTGGCAAATAGCCCCTAGACTTCAGATATATGGTCACCATGGCAATTACCGTTATGCCAGAGACAAACATACTGGCAAAAATATACCATCCAAACAAAGTACTGAACCAGTGTGGATCTACACTCATAATCCAATCCCATGACATCATGGACTCGGATATTAAATAGAACACCAAAAAGCCAGCAGATATCCTAAAATTCAATTTAAAATTGGAATCGTCATTGGATTCATCCTGTGCCAAGGACAATTTACGCGAATACTCCCTATATAAGATCCAACCGCCCAAGAATATAGCAGCCCTGATCAAAAAGAATGTACCATTTAGAAAACCAGCCTTTCCCTGTAATAATTTGTCATGGGCAACCACTTCGGGGTCCATCCACACAAACAAATGATTCATATGGGCAACAGACAAGGCCAATATTACAAATACAACTATACCACCTGGCACCAAATAGGCCGTAATTCCTTCCATTACCCTAAAGAGCAATGGCGACCAACCCGCTTGTGCTGCCCGTTGAATGGCATAAAAAGCCAAAACACCAAGGGCAATCATAAAAAAGAAAAAGGCTGCAACATATAAGGCCGCCCAAGGCTTGTTTTGCAACTGGTGCAACAAATGTTCATCATGCGATGCATCGTGTGCATCCCCATGTTCCATTTCGGCACCATGACCCTCCGCAACTGCATGAGCATCCCCATGTCCATCACCGTGACCGGCAACAATTGCCTTTGCCTCTTCTACAGTACTTGGCGCAGCCATAAAACCGATACCAATTCCCAAAACGCCAACAGCCATTAAAATGAAGGAAGCAATTTTTAATCTATTTGAAAAAGTGTACATATTGCTAAAATCTAGGTCTTATTTTGTTAAATCTTGTTTCAATTTCATAACGTATTCAGAAACCTTCCAACGTTCTTCTGTATCCAATTGCCCTGCATAGGACCCCATAGAATTCAATCCATGGTAAATGGCATGGTATGTAGTTCCAACGGTTACGTTCCTGGCTACATCTGCATAACTAGGCACCCCCAATATTTTTTCCCGTTTAACCAAGTTACCCTGTCCATCTCCCTTATCACCATGACAAATGGCACAATAAATAGTATAGAGCTCCTTGCCTACTGCTAGATTGTCTTCTTGTTTTAAGGAATCCAATGGACTTGGATTTACCCTAGCCAATTCTTTTCCTTCAAGAGTATTGTCAATTCCATAAGGTATCCATCCCCTTGCTACGGTATTTTCCGCTGGAAGACCAGCTTCCATTCCGTCCGGAAGAAAATCTACTTTCTGATAGGTTTCATAACCTACGGACTCGTACATATTGGGCATGTATTGATAGTTTCTGCTATTTGTGTTTGCACAAGAAGCAACTAATAATACCAAACCAAATAAGACTCCTATTTTGCTAAAACTGTTCATAATATTTATGACTACTTTTCTGTAATATTAATTTCGACTGCTCCCGTATCCATCAACAAATCCCTCAATTCCTGTTCGTTATTATGAATTTCAATTTCCATTAGGAAATGATCATCAGTGGTTCTGACATCTGGATTTTCAGCTTCTTTGAAAGGCCACAACCTACTTCTCAAGTAAAAGGTGATTACCATTAAATGCGCCGCAAAAAATACCGTCAGCTCAAACATGATAGGCACAAATGCCGGCATATTCTCCAAATAGCTAAAACTTGGTTTACCACCAATGTCCTGAGGCCAATCCTGAATCATGATATAATTCATCATCACAATTGATACAGCAAGACCAACACAACCATACATAAAGGACGTAATTGCAATCCTAGTGGGTGCAAGCCCCATTGCCTTGTCCAAACCATGTACCGGGAAAGGACAATAAACCTCCTCTATATGATGCTTCGCTGCCTTTACTTTTTTAACAGCATGCATTAGCACATCGTCATCATTATAAAATGCATGTATAACTTTCGACGCCATAATTATTTCTTATTATTTAAAATCTTTGCTTGTCCTGCCCAATCATCTCTTTGTGCCCTGCCTGGGAACGTTTCCGTAATGGAATCCAACAGATCATACTCCTTATTGGTCATACGACCCACCTGTGCGAATGTATATATCCCTATTTGATTCAAGGTAGCCTCCATTTGAGGTCCTATACCCTTAATTTTCTTCAGGTCATCAGCCTTCTGCTTGGTAGGATCAAAAGTTCCTATAGTACCTAAAAGTTCAGAAACACCAATTTTATCACCTTTTGCTGGAACAATTTCTCCCATTAATACGTCATCGGTTATAGGTTCCTTTTCCTTAACAACCGTTTTGCTTTTGGAAATTTCATACAAAGGCTTACCTGCATCCCTTAATTTCTTGTACTTCTCTCCAGAAGATTTTAAAATGGACTTCACTTCTGCCTGGGCAATTACTGGGAAAGTTCTAGCGTATAACAAAAACAACACGAAGAAGAATCCTATGGTCCCGATGAAAATCCCTATATCCACAAATGTTGGAGAGAACATTGTCCATGAAGACGGAAGGTAATCACGGTGCAATGAAGTTACAATAATTACAAACCTTTCAAACCACATTCCGATGTTTACCACGATAGAGATAAAGAAAGAAAACATAATACTGGTCCTCAATTTTTTAAACCACATAAACTGCGGAGAGAATACATTACAAGTCATCATTGCCCAATAAGCCCACCAGTAAGGTCCTGTAGCCCTATTTAAAAAGGCATACTGCTCATATTCAACACCTGAATACCATGCCATGAACAACTCCGTAATATAGGCACAACCTACAATGGAACCGGTCAACATAATAACTATGTTCATCAATTCTATATGTTGTACGGTAATATATGATTCCAAATGACATACCTTCCTCATAATGATCAACAAGGTATTCACCATAGCAAATCCCGAGAAAATAGCCCCAGCAACAAAGTATGGCGGAAATATGGTTGTATGCCATCCCGGTATTACCGATGTAGCAAAGTCAAAGGATACAATGGTGTGTACAGAAAGTACCAATGGGGTAGCCAATCCGGCCAAGACCAAGGAAACTTCTTCAAAACGCTGCCAATCCTTGGCACGCCCAGACCAACCAAAACTTATTAGACTATATATTTTCTTTTGAAAAGGTCTTACTGCCCTATCACGGATCATGGCAAAATCTGGCAACAATCCAGTCCACCAGAAAACAAGTGACACCGAAAGGTAAGTGGATATTGCAAATACATCCCAAAGCAAAGGAGAATTAAAGTTTACCCATAAAGATCCAAACTGGTTTGGAATAGGCAATACCCAGTAAGCCAACCAAGGACGGCCCATGTGAATTATAGGAAATAATCCCGCCTGAATAACCGAGAAAATGGTCATCGCCTCAGCAGAACGGTTAATTGCCATTCTCCATTTCTGTCTGAACAACAATAATACAGCTGAGATCAATGTTCCAGCGTGACCAATACCTACCCACCAAACGAAGTTGGTAATATCCCAGGCCCAGCCCACTGTTTTATTTAATCCCCATGTACCAATACCTGTCGATATCGTGTAAATTATACAGCCAACACCCCAGAGGAATGCCGCTAATGCAATGGAAAATACAATCCACCAATGCTTATTGGCCTTCCCTTCTACCGGAGCAGCAATGTCCACGGTTACATCGTGGTATCCTTTATTTCCGAGTACTAAGGGTTTTCGTATAGGTGCTTCGTAATGCGACGCCATAATTTAATATATAGTTACGTTCCTCTAATTTGATTAAGCTTCGTTCGTATTCCTCACTTTTACGTGATAAAAAACATTTGGTTTGGTTCCCACATGCTCCAACAAGTGATACATACGGTTACTTTCCTTTAATTTCACAATTTCACTCTCAGCGTCATTTACATCCCCAAACTTCATTGCACCATTGCCACATGCAGCGGAACAAGCAGTTTGAAACTCTCCATCATTAACCACACGACCATCCCGTTTGGCATCAAGAATTGTTTTCTGTGTCTTTTGCATACACATAGAACATTTCTCCATAACACCCCTAGACCTAACAGTAACATCTGGGTTGATGACCATTTTCCCTAAGTCGTTATTCATATGGTAATCAAACTCATCATTTTCATTGTAAAGGAACCAGTTAAACCTCCTTACCTTATAAGGACAGTTGTTTGCACAGTACCTTGTACCAACACATCTGTTATAAGCCATATGGTTTTGGCCCTGACGTCCATGTGAAGTTGCAGCCACTGGACAAACAGTCTCACATGGTGCATGATTACAATGCTGACACATTACAGGCTGGAATGCCACTTGGGGATTGGTAGAAGGATCTTCCATTTCACCAAAACCACCCAAGGACCCCTTATCTCCGAACAAGCCTTCGAATTCTTCCTTTTTAGTATCATCTTGCGCAAAAGTCTCTTCCGAGGAGTAATACCTATCTATACGCAACCAGTGCATATCCCTAGATTTTCTAACCTCGGCCTTCCCTACAACCGGTACATTATTTTCCGCATGACATGCAATAACACATGCCCCACATCCTGTACAGGCATTCAAATCTATGGACAAGTTAAAATGATGCCCAATAGAACGGTCAAAACTATCCCACAAATCCACAGAAGTAGCAGGAACTTCTTGATGATCCAAAGATACCACAGGAACAACATTCCACTCCTTGGCATCCTTTGTATTAAATATTTCTAAGGTAGTTTCTTTAATAATATCGCCTCTACCCATCAAAGTCTTGTGCAATTGAACACATGCAAATTCATGCATTCCAGCAGATTTCTCTATAGTCACCGCTTGGGTATTGGAAAAATTACTGTACAGTGCATATGCATTTACACCTGTCTGCATTTCACTCTTCATACCCACTGTTTTACCATACCCAAAGGAAAGTCCCAATGAGCCTGGAGCTTGTCCTGGCTGAACAATAACGGCCACACCATCTAAAGCAACACCGTCTACAGTAAGTTTTACATAGCTACCATTTAAACCCCCATCAGCAACATTTTCATTGACCAAGCCTAATTTCTCGGCATCAGCTTTGGAAACGGTAACATAGTTGTCCCAAGAAACCCTTGTAATTGGATCCGGAAACTCTTGCAACCAAGGATTGCTTGCCTGCTGTCCGTCTCCCATACCAACTTTGGAATACAAGATTAACTCCATACCATCCGCAGTAGCTCCTGACAAACTCCTTATAGCCGAAGCCAAAGGAACCGCAATCGGCGCTTCCTCCTCAACCCCAACAATAGGGACAACAGCCACAACAGCCTCTTCCTCCACCACTGGAACGGCCGCAAAAATACCATCGTGCAATGCCTGATTCCAGTCACTGCCCCCCAATATTCCTACATTCCATGTTTCCTTTATATAATCGTAATACGTTTTACCACTGTCCATCCATTGCAACATGGCGCCCTGGATCTGCCTTGTATCAAACAACTCTTTAATAGTTGGCTGCATTAAGCTATAATGCCCCTTCTTTAATTGCGCATCACCCCAAGATTCCAAATAATGGTTTGAAGCTCCAACATACTGAACCAATTCCGTAGTCTCATTTCTGTTCGTGGAGAATGCCACAGTTAAATCTACATTCTGGATTCCTTCCGCAAAATCAGCAGCATTTGGCAGTGAGTATGCAGGGTTGACACCATCCATCAACAAAGCACCCACCTTACCGGATTTCATGTCGGCCAATAAGGCATTTACTGCTTTAACATTACCCTGTCTCACATATTTGGGAGCAGCGGCATCAAACGCCTTGCTTCCCAACATTTCATTAATGGCCAAAACTACCGCTTGGGCATTGACATCATCTATACCCGTTACAACAACGGCATTTGATTTATTCTTTAGTACCTGACCAGCAACAACATCCAATGCAGCCTTTGCACTTTCCGGCAGATTACCACCACCAGAAGTACCGTTCAGCTTACTATAAAAATAAGCCAAGGCTACCTTTTGCTCAGAAGGTGTCAAAGGCACTCTTTTATCAGCATTAGCTCCAGTCAGGGACATATTGGCCTCAAACTGAACGTGCTTGGACATTTTTCCATTTTTCGGAACCCTGCCCTTGGAATAACCTCCATCATATCCACCACCTTGCCAATCTCCTAAGAAATCCGCGCCAAAAGAAACAATGATATCGGCATTCTCAAAATTATAATCGGCCAAAGCCCTTTCACCGTACTTGGCCTCAAAAGCCGAAAGTGCCGCATCCTCAGAAATGGCATCATAAGTAATGTGATCCACATTTACATAAGCCTCCTTAAATTCAGTTATCAATCTAGAAGTAGAAGGACTTGCGTAGGTCTGCGTTAATATCGCAATCTTTTTGGTAGAATTTTTTAATGACCCTAATTTAGATTTTACCGCGGCATCCAAATCGCTCCAAGCAACAGGCTCGCCATTAAAGGTAGGCCCCTGCAAACGAGTACTGTCATAAAGCGACAAAACCGAAGCCTGTACACGGGCATTGGCATTACCTCCGATTTTTGCATCGGTATTGTTTTCAATCTTAATTGGTCTTCCCTCGCGTGTTCTCACCAAAATACTGGCAAAATCAAAACCATTCGCAATGGTAGTGGCATAAAAGTTGGCCACTCCAGGAATTATATTGTCGGGTTTCACTACATAAGGAATAGACTTGATTACCGGACCCTCACAAGCTGCCAATGAAGCTGCAGCCGTACTAAATCCTACGTACTTAAGAAAATCCCTTCTGTTGGTCGAAGATGCCGCCAATGTTTCTTTATCACCCAAGAAATCATCTACAGGAATCTCTTGAACAAATTCATTTTGTCTTAGCGTCTCAACAATGGAATCGTTGGGGTTTAATTCCGCCTCGCTTTTCCAGTATTTTTTGTTTGATGACATATGATATATCTGAAATTATCTTCTAATTAGTTTGATTAATAGTGACACTTACCACATTCCAGCCCACCCATTTGAGCGGCCGTAAGCTTATCAACCCCGTATTTTTGGGAAAGTTCGGCATGAATCTTTTCATAATAAGCGTTACCCTCTACCTTAACATTGGTCTCGCGGTGACAATTAATACACCACCCCATCGTTAAAGGAGAATATTGATACATAATTTCCATTTCCTCCACAGGACCATGACATGTCTGACACTCAATACCCGCTACAGAAACGTGCTGCGAGTGATTGAAATAAGCGAAGTCGGGAAGATTATGAATCCTTACCCATTCTACCGGCTTGGACTCCCCGGTATATTTCTGATTTTCTTCATCCCAACCTACAGCCTTGTACAATTTTTTAATTTCACCCGTATAGAATTCGTTGGTATACCCATTTGCCAAATCTTCTTGGCTAGGACCCTCTGGATTACCTTTGTATTCATAAATGGATTTATGACAGTTCATACATACATTTAATGACGGTATACCTGATGTCTTGGACACCCTTGCGGATGAATGACAATATTTACATTCTATGGCATTATCACCAGCATGTATTTTATGTGAATAGTGAATAGGTTGAATAGGGGCATAACCCTGATCAATACCAACCTGCATCATCCAACCATAAGCAAAATAAGCACTGCCCAATAAAAGAAAAATGGAAAACACAAGTACCAAAAATTGATTTTGAGCAAAGGCTTTCCAAATTGGAGTCCGTTTTTCGGCCAGCTCTTTTTCCAAATCCACTCCGTTGGCCTCTGCAATGCGCCTCAAGGTTTTGTTCACCAAGACCAACATCATTACCAACAGACCAAAAACCAATGCCAAGGCACCTAAAATTATTTCGTTGGAAATACCTGAGGAACCGCCGCCACCTTGAGCACCTTCATTCGTCGCAATTGCAGTTGTAACCACAACAGGGGGAGTATCCGTGTACGCCAAAATATCATCAATATCCTGATTGGACAAAGTTGGAAATGGCGTCATTGCTGCCTGATTGTACTCATTGTAAATTTTTACGGCTTCGGCATCCCCAGCTTTGATCATTGCGGGACTGTTCTTAATCCACTGATACAACCAGTCCTTTTCACGTTTTTCCGAAACCCCAGCCAGTGCGGGACCGGTCATTTTCTTGTTCAAAGAGTGACAAGCAGCACAATTTTGGTTAAACAGCTGTTTACCCTTAACGGCATCACCTTCACCGGATGAGGCAGCCACAGTTTCTTGAGCAAGAAGGGAATTTGAAAGCAGTAATACTACTACCAGACTGACACCTAAAACTTTAGAAATTAGATTGCGGTATGGAACCTTTTTCATATTAAAAATATTTCTATCGAAAGTTTGGCATGATATTTACTTATTCAATATAATAATTTGACTGACCATGCTCAAATTGATGGCAAAAATACGCATTAGACTTTATTTGGGAAATGTTAAGGTATTGATAATTTATAATTTATACCAATTCTAAATAAAAATAAAATCTTTTGATTGATTCTTAATAATTTACATTTGTATTGTCTAAATTTCATAACATATATACCCTATGAAAACCATTTCTTTTACCCTCATTTTAGCTTGTTCCGCTTTTTATTCAAATGCACAACAAGGCAATATCAACATTCAACAAGATCAAAAAATTACCGACTTACTGGGGATTTATAAATCCGTAAATGAAAGTAGTAGCCACTACAGAATCCAAGTAGGGTTTGGCTCCTTTCAAGAGGCTGAAACCTTAAAGGCAAATGTAGATAAGGATTTTCCCGATTGGCCAACCAAGATCGATTTTGAATCTCCCAGCTACAGAGTAAGGATAGGTAGATTTAAGACCCAGTTCGAAGGGGAACGCAAACTTATAGAGGTAAGGCAAAAGTATCCGAGTGCAATGCTCCTAAAACCAGAAAAAACGACCAATTAGGTCGTTTTTTCTTTTTATGAATTACTTCTTTACTATTATATCCCTGACTATTTCAATTTCTTTTTAACAGCCACTTCCTGGAATGCTTCTATGACATCCAATTCCTGTATGTCATTGTAATTTTTAATTTGCAAACCACAATCATATCCTTTGGCAACTTCTTTAACATCATCCTTAAACCTCTTAAGGGAAGAGAACTCTCCAGTGTAAATAACAACACCATCCCTAATTAATCTAATATTGGAATTTCTAAAGATCTTACCAGTTGTTACCATACAACCTGCAATGGTACCAATTTTGGATATTTTAAACGTTTCACGAATTTCAGCGGTACCTGTAATCTCCTCTTTCATTTCTGGAGACAACATACCTTCCATTGCATCCTTAAGATCGTTGATAGCGTCATAAATAATAGAATACATTCTAATATCTATTTCCTCTTTTTCAGCCACCTGTCTGGCATTGCCCATTGGCCTTACGTTAAACCCTATAATTACCGCATCGGAGGCAGAAGCCAACAACACGTCAGATTCTGTAATTGGTCCTACCGCTTTATGGATAATATTAACCTGAATCTCATCTGTAGACAACTTCTGGAACGAATCCGTCAAAGCCTCCACAGAACCATCCACATCCCCTTTAAGGATAATGTTCAATTCCTTAAAGTCTCCCAGTGCGATACGTCTTCCAATCTCGTCCAAGGTAATATGACGTTGAGTCCTAACCGACTGTTCCCTTAATAATTGGGAACGTTTGGTAGCAATCTGCTTGGCCTCACGTTCATCTTCAAGAACATTAAATTTATCACCCGCTTGTGGAGCACCATCCAAACCTAATATGGATATAGGCCTAGACGGACCTACCTCTTTTATAATATGTCCACGCTCATCCTGCATGGCCTTAACTTTACCACTGCAAGTTCCTGCCAACACATAATCGCCTATTTTCAAAGTACCTGCCTGAACAAGTATAGTTGATACATATCCCCTACCCTTATCCAAAAAGGCCTCCACTACGGTACCTGATGCCAGCTTATTAGGATTGGCCTTCAATTCTAGAAGTTCAGCTTCCAAAAGCACTTTTTCCAACAACTCCTTAACTCCAAGCCCAGTCTTTGCCGAAATATCGTGTGATTGAATTTTTCCTCCCCAATCTTCGACCAATAAGTTCATTTGTGCTAGACCGTCCTTAATTTTCTCCGGATTGGCCGTAGGCTTATCTATTTTGTTGATTGCAAAAATTATTGGAACCCCTGCCGCTTGCGCATGACTAATGGCTTCCTTGGTCTGAGGCATAATATCATCATCTGCCGCTACCACAATAATTGCTATATCCGTTACCTGGGCACCACGGGCACGCATGGCCGTAAAGGCCTCGTGACCTGGCGTATCCAAAAATGAGATCATTTGTCCATTCTCAAGAGTAACCCCATAAGCACCTATATGCTGCGTAATACCTCCACTTTCACCAGCAATAACATTTTCCTTTCTGATATAATCCAATAATGAAGTTTTACCGTGATCCACATGTCCCATAACTGTTACAATAGGAGCTCTTGGTTGCAAATCTTCCGGAGCATCTTCATCCTCCACAATACTTTCCTCCAGGTCCGCAGTTACAAATTCCACTTCATATCCAAATTCATCGGCCACTATGGACAACGTTTCAGCATCCAATCGCTGGTTCATGGTTACCATGATACCCAGTGCCATACATGCCGAAATAATTTTGGTAGTAGGCACATCCATCATTGTTGCCACTTCACTGGCAGTAACAAATTCTGTAACCTTCAATATTTTACTTTCCAGTTCCTGTTGCTCAAGGTCCTTCTCCGTTTGCTGACGGTGTTGATCTCTCTTGTCCCTTCTATACTTGGCGCCTTTTCCTTTTTTGGATTTCCCTTGAAGTTTTTCCAAGGTTTCCCTAACCTGTTTTTGTACGTCTTCCTCGGTAGGCTCCACCTTGGCATTGGACACAAAACGTTGTCCGGGAGCTCTCCTCACCACAGGACCCCTTCCCTTGGCCGCAGGTGGCCTACTGGCAGTGTTATCACCAGGCTTACTAACTATTCTTTTTCTTCTCTTTTTCCTATCGGCAGCATCTCCTGCCTTAGGAGCTTCTTTTTTCTTTTTGGGCTTTTCGAATTTGGTAAGATCAATTTTATCTCCCATAATCTTAGGCCCACTAAGCTTTTGATATTTAGTGGTTAAAACCTCATTCTCTGCTGCAGAATCCTCTGCTTCGGAAGCCTCATCCTTTTTATCCTCCTTAACTTCCTTGACCACCTTAATTTCTTCAGGTTTCTCAACTTCCACCTTTGGAGTGGCTTCTTCCTTAACTTTGGGAACATCCACTTTTTCAGGAACCTCTGCCTTAACCTCTTCCTTGGTTTCCTTGGTTTCTTTGGATTCCTTGGATACGACTTCAGGTATTTTTTCCTCTACTTTTTCCGGAACCTTTACTGGTTCCTTTTCCGGAACAACCACTTCTTTTTTAACTGGTGCAGCGGGAGCGGTTTTCTTACCAGCATCCAAATCTATTTTACCAACAGTCTTTGGTCCTGCAAGTTCTACTCGGCCTTTGATAACATTATCTCTCTCGGCCCTCTTTTCCCTTGCAAGCTTTTTCTCCTCCTGCTCTTGCTCCAATTGTAATCGTATAGCTTCCTTTTCCTTCCTCTTTTCCTCACCCACCTCTTTGGAGGCAACTTTCTTGCTCATGTCCGTCTGGAACTCATCCAATAGAACTTGATATACCTCATTGGATATTTTAGTGGTAGGCCGTGCATCTATATCATGCCCTTTGGACCCGAGATAGTCTACCGCACGGTCCAATGAAATATTAAGTTCTCTTAGGACTTTATTAAGCCTTATCGTTGCATTATCCGCCATAAAAAAAAATTCCTATTCTTGTAATTTACTGCTAATATATAGTTTAATCTTCTAATTCTTCCTTAAGAATTCGCACAACTTCCAAAATTGTTTCCTCTTCCAAATCGGTTCTTTTTACCAAATCTGCCACATCCTGTTCCAAAACACTTCTGGCCGTATCCATACCGATTTTCTTAAATTCTTCAATGATCCAAGCTTCAATTTCATCCGAGAATTCTGTTAACTCTACATCTTCCTCAACACCTTCACGGAAAACATCGATCTCATAACCGGTTAATTGTCCTGCCAATCTAATATTATGACCTCCCCTACCTATTGCCTTGGAAACCTCCTCTGGCCTTAGATAAACCTGAGCAGTCATTTTCTCATCGTTCAATTTCACCGAAGAAACCCTTGCTGGGCTCAACGCCCTTGTAACCAACAACTGTGGATTACTGGTCCAGTTTATAACATCGATATTCTCATTGCCCAATTCACGAACAATTCCATGGATTCTAGACCCTTTCATACCTACACATGCACCTACCGGATCAATACGATCATCATAGGAATCTACCGCCACCTTGGCTTTTTCTCCTGGAATCCTAACAGCCTTTTTTATGGTAATCAAACCATCAAAAACCTCAGGAATTTCCTGAAAGAAAAGTTGCTCCAAAAACAAAGGAGAACTTCTGGACATGATTATGGTAGGCTTGTTGCCCTTGAGCTCAACACTTTCTATAATTCCGCGAACGTTATCTCCCTTTCTAAAGAAATCGGACGGAATCTGCTTGTCTTTTGGCAAAATAATCTCATTTCCTTCGTCATCCAAAAGAATAATGGCCTTGTGCCTAATATGATGAACCTCTGCAGTATAAATCTCACCTTCAAGATCCTTAAACTGCTTATAAATTGTAGTATTATCGTGCTCGTGAATCTTGGAGATAAGATTTTGCCTTAAGGCCAAAATTGCCCTTCTTCCAAGATCGATCAATTTTACTTCCTCGGATACATCTTCCCCAACTTCAAAATCGGGTTCTATTTTTCTAGCTGCCGAAAGCGATATCTCTTCGTTCGGATCTTCCACTTCCCCATCTTCCACTACGACCCTATTTCTCCAAATCTCCAAATCCCCTTTGTCAGGGTTTATAATGATATCGAAATTGTCATCGGAACCAAACTTCTTCTTTAACGCATTCCTAAAAACATCCTCCAAAATCGCCATTAGCGTTACCCTATCTATGAATTTATCATCTTTAAATTCTGAGAAAGATTCGATTAGCGCAATATTTTCCATTTTTGAACTACAATTAAAATTTTAATACAACTTTAGCTTCTTTAATATCAGAAAGAGCGATTTTCTGCTTTTTCTGAACTGTAATTTTCCCTTTTCCTATGGGTTTGGGTTCCCTATCTTTCCATTCCAAGGTTATACTATCCTCTGATGCCTCTGTTAACTTGCCCTCGAATTCCATATCCTGCTGGGTTTTAACTTCAAGCTTTCTTCCTATATTCTTTGCGTACTGCCTAGGTAATTTAATTGGCGAGGCCGCTCCGGCAGAAGCCACTTCCAAAGAAAAATCTTCTTCTTCCCTGTCCAAATTGTGCTCTATGGCACGACTTACGTTCATACAGTCCTGCAAAGTAACACCATGATCACCATCTAGGGTTATCCTTATCTTATTATCCGCGGTAATGGAATAATCCAATAAAAAAAGTGATTGATCCTCTTTTAACGCTTCTTCTAAAAGTGCAGTAACTTTTTCCTTCAACATATACTTCGGTTTTATTAAACACCTGCTTTAAATCTGAAATCTAAATGCTTCAGAATATAACTTAAAGCTGTTCTTTTACCGTACCATTTAAATGAAAGTATAGTAATAAAAGAGGGGACAAATTGTCCCCTCATGAATACCTTATATTCTTTCAGCACCGCAAATATACATAATTTTTAGATTCTACAATAATCTTAGTTATTTATTCTAAAAAAGACATCTAAATCTACCACATTAAATATTCCATAAATCCTTCAAAAATCATAAACGCTAAAAACCATTCCATTGCATTTCAATTTGAAAACTTACCGTGGAACATACCCTTTTCAATAAAAAAAAACATTCCTAAATACTTAATTGCAAACTGAGCTATATTGCTAAGATAAAATCAATCCCAATTTGCAGGTCCAATCAAATCCAATCGAGCCAACTTGACTGACAACCCCCTATTTCGACCTAATTATTGATAATTTGCTAAATTACCATCATACATTGAGTAAAATCAAGTGGTTATTCATAAAGATTCACAATATTTTTAGACTTACATACAAGATAAGTGTCACATGATAAATTTCACAAAACTATCCAACATTTTAATAGCCTGTTTAATAGGTTGTAACCTTCTTGCACAAACACCTTTTGAGAATCCAATAAAAAAACAGGGGCGGTTGGGGTCACCATTGGTTGAGACCTCTCCCTTTGTTTTCAACGATAAATTATACCTTCTGGAGAACAACCAACAATTTTGGGATGTTCCTGGAGCCAAGCCAGGTGATTACTTTCAGAAGGATGAAATTCGAATAAGGGACCTCGAATCGGGTAAACTAATTTCTGTTCCCTTAAAAAATCATGGTTTTGGAACAGTATTGACATGGAAGGGCACCGTTTATGTTTTTGCCGGGAATTACGGTACTGAAAAACCTTGGCGCCAGATGACAGAGATAACCATGACCAGTTCAAAAGATTTGAAAAATTGGTCAAATCCCCGAATTGTATTAAGGGCTTCAGGGCAAGAATTCTTTTTCAACACCGCGGTCTGCAGGGGAAAGGATAAGTTTATTTTACTTTACGAGACCAATGACCCAAAGTGGAAACCATTTACATTCCGATATTTGGAATCAACAGACCTTATCAACTGGAAAGAAATTCCCAATGCGGTTTATGGAAGCGAAAAGTACGTAGGTGGCCCTGCCCTATATTATGAAGGCGATTGGTACTATACGCTATATTTAGAATCAATCAAAGGTGGTTACGAAACCAGAATTACACGCTCAAAGGATTTGGTTAGCTGGGAAGATGTCAAAGAAAATAGACCTTTTATTACTTTTGACCCAACCCATAAAAATATTCCGTTAATTAAACCCACGGTTAGTGAAAGTAACGCCTCCGACGTTGAACTCTGTTATTTTAATGGAAAGACCATTCTTTATTTTACCGGGAGTGACCAGACCACTGCGGGAGACCTGCAATGGGCTACTTATGAAGGAACCCCTAAGCAACTGTTCGAACATTTTTTCGAGGATAATGAAAGGAACTTAGTGGCACCACCAGAGCACAAAGGCAATTGGACACCTGTACTTACCGCTCCTCAGGAACTAACTACTATGGGAACCACCCACGAATTGAAGGGCAGCAAAAAACCTTCGCCCCAACAACTTGCCTTTCAGGAAAGACAATTAGGGGCATTTATCCACTATGGCCCAGCGGCCTATATTGCTTCCGATTTTATGTCCGTTCCAGCTGCCAATGTTTTCAATCCTACCCAATTGGATGCAGAGCAATGGGTGAAAACTGCCAAATCCTTTGGCGCCAAGCATATAGTTTTAACAGCAAAACATCACAATGGCTATTGCCTTTGGCCAACCGAAACTACGGATTACTCCATAAAAGGGTCACCTTGGAAAAATGGCAAAGGGGATGTGGTAGGCGAATTTGTGAAGGCTTGCCGCAAATATAATATTGAAATTGGACTGTATGTCTCCGGGGGTGATAAGCATTTTGGATGCAGCAGCACACCAGATCCACAGGGCGAAAGAAAGATGGTTGGGGATATCCATAAATACTTCCCAGTTTTTATGGAACAACTAAGGGAACTACTGACCAACTATGGCGAGATATCATATCTTTGGTTCGATGGAGCCTACGACCCCTTTGGATGGGATGTAATGGACCCTAAGACCATGCAACCACTTGGAACTGCCTATGGAGATGCCATCCACTCCATGGTAAGGCATTTACAACCTGATGCAGTAATTATGGGAGGCACAAAACCGGACGTAAGATGGTCTGGGAGTGAACAAGGATGGGCAGCATATCCCTTAGAAAATATTGTAAGACCAGGAGAAGGCCTCGAAATGTGGGTAGGCCCACAAAATGCAGGCTGGATTCCCGCTGAGGCCAACCTTCACACCAGAAGTACCTGGTTTTGGACGCCGGATTCGGACAAAACACTGAGGGATATTCCTTTCCTAAAGAATGTGTATTTTGAAACCATTGGTCGTGGCGCCAATCTGCTCGTCAACATGACACCGGACACTACAGGCCTTATTCCTGAAGCGGAAGTAGAACGGTTAAACGAATTTGGCAAATCTTTAGAAAACACTTTTGCCAAACCCTTGGGCAGTACATCCTCAAAAGTTGACCGACCCAATAACCAACTTGTCATTGATTTCCCCAAAAAACTGAAAATGAACCTACTGGTCCTGGAGGAAGACATTCAGCATGGCCAACATATCGACACCTATAAGGTTGAAGCGTACGTTGACAGGCAATGGAAAACTATTGCCGAAGGCCAAAGTATAGGTAGGAAGCGCATTCAAACTTTCCCTGTCACCAAGACCTCCAAACTTCGACTTACTTTGGAAGGTGAAGACAACAGGATGTTTATTAATAATTTTACAGTTTATTTCTCGGAAAAATAAACTGTAAAATTAGAATTGATTCCAAAAATCATTGAAAATCAGATGGTAAAGTGGGACATAGGTCGCAGCAATCCATTTTATGGCTAAACATGAACCTTTATAGCCCGAATCATTGAATTATTGTGCGCCACCCTTGCTAACAAGCATCCTTCGATTGTACACTGCCAATATTGTTTTACTTGAACCCAACACTACATCTTCCTCAGAAAAACTTGTAATAAAGATTTCTTGATCACTTCTGCGGTTATAATCATAAGTAATATAAATAGTTCCATCATTTGATTGCTGACCATCGGGATAGGACACATCTTTTCTTTCGTCCAGCAACAAGCCATCCGACCATGAAAATCCATCATCTTTAGATATAAAAGCCATTAGATGGGATCGTCCAATTTTCATATCTATTGGCCCATGTTTTACTAGTAAAAGATTTCCAGAATTAAGTCTATAAATGAAAAATCTAGCCGTTGGATGTTGAATTTTAGAAGGTATTAACGGGGTCCAAGAATACCCCTTGTCCTTTGAAATACTTTCCCCTATCCCATATTTAGTTCGAACAAGCATCCATAATGTCCCATTCTTTCTCTCTACAATCATGTGTTCATCAGCATTACGTGCCAATTCTGGAACGTTAACGGCACCCCGTATTTGCCAGCTTTTACCTGAATCCATGGACATAACTGCTTTTGCCCCATCGTTTATTTGCCATGTTGAAACTGGCAAAACCCATTCCCCTGTAGATAATACGATTGGCTTACACATCATTATACCATCAATAATCCGTTTTGGTGTAGGCCATGAAGGGTTACCATCTTCAGCATCATCCACAGTCAAAACCCACACACCTGTGTTAATGCCATCGTAATGCTTATCCATCTCCTTATGAATTGATTGTGACCAAAAAATCCAGAGTTTACCTGCAGGATCGATCCATACTTCTGGATCAAAAGCCCTAACAGGACCCTGTTTGTCAGAATCAATCACAAAGACTTCTTCCCAAGTTTGCCCATTATCTGCACTAGTGGAAACAACCACATAATTATTAGCATCTTCCCCTGGTGTTATTCCGGAATACCATGTAGCCCACAGTCGTCCATTTGGGCTAACAGCGAGACTAGAAATTCCGGTGAATTTTCTACTCTCGGGAGTATAATACTCTACTGATGATGGATTTTTTATTAATTTGGGCGGGTCAAGGAAGGATTTATCCAATTGACCAAAACACAAATTATGTAACATTGTGAGTATAAGAAATACGTAGCAAACTTTTATATTCATCATAACTTAATTTTTTTTACTCCTTCATGGCCTTAACATTAAAATACGTGCCCACTAGCTCACTTTTCCAATGATCGTTTGGGTTGGTTCGGGAATACACTACCAGCAAAATGTCAGGGGCCACTTCGGCAACTGATACATAATTTCCACAATCCGGGGGATAAAGGTCATTATAAAATGGAATAATGGGACCCCAGTTATCGCTCTCTCCTTCATTAAACATTATCCAGTTGCCAGGTCGTCCGTAGGTCAAGGCAGTAATCCCATTTTTCATCAGAGCAGTATCCGGCCAAACACCATGGGAAGTTATGGGGTCCGGAATACTCCAGCTCTTACCACCATCAACGGAAACAGACTTATAAATTGGAGTCTGTTGCCCAAAACTGAAAGGCATTTTATTATCCCAATCGTTGTTATTAGAACTTCCTAAGGAAGCTTGGTAACTTGCACCCGACCTCATGTAGCAATTAATTTTACCATCGGGACGCACCAGCAGTGAAGCTTCATTAAAACCTTCCCCCCTGTTATCTTCTGACATATCAAAGGCTACAGTTGATAGGTAATGCCAAGTCTTACCTCTATCAGTGGATTTTAAAACAATGTCTCGAAATTTATTCTCAACGGACTTCTTGTCCCCACTTCTTAGGTACATACTCATAAGAAGGCTCCCGTCATTCAGTCCAACAATATTACGGCACAAAACGCCCGACCAATCCCTAAAAATTTCAGGCAAATAAATTCTAGCAGGATCACTTTTTCTACTTAGTCCATTATCATTGGAACGAAAAAAATTGGCCACTAAAACACCTACCTCATCAGACTTTTGTAAAGAAATTTCCGGTCTTCCTGCACTGGTTGAACCTCCCGCTGCATTATCCGATTGAAACATAACTACCTCCCCATCCGGTGCCGGGAATTGGTAGGTAGAATTTTCCAGAATATGGGCTACCTGACGCCAGGTCTTTCCGCCGTTATTTGAACGTCTGTCAAAAACCTGAATATCCCCATTGTTGTATTTGAAAACACTACCGGCAGGGCAGAAAAATTCCTGCTCTGGAACAATCACATGGGTTTCCCCTCTGATTACCTTAATCCCTGGCACATAGCTTACCCTAGATTTGACCTTCTCAAATTCAGGATTAAAACCATAAACCGATTTACCTGCACTGCTCGGCAGTTCTTTGTGGTGTTTCTGAGCTGTTGCACTTGGAGAGGAAAAACAAAATATAAGGAGGCATAGAAAAAAGTTAAAGCTTGATACATTGTGTAAATTCATAATAGTACTCTCTTTATTAATTTGGTCTCTTTTGCACATAACAACTTGTTGATACCCAAAGTAAATTAATCTTTTCGATTTAAACGATTAAGCAAATTTCATAAAAGCATCTCTTTTTTTACCTTTGAATAAAAGTGGAAATATAATATGAAACACCGCATATTCCAACTTTCATAGATTTTTATACCATCAGAGAAGGTGTATTTGATTAAGAAATCCTCATCCGGGACCATTTATGGCAGACCTTCCAAGGAAAAATTATTTTTTAAAATTAATTAAACAAAATCACTTCTTGACCTACAGTTTTTTAGGAGTAAGTTGTTGGAGGATAAATAATATTGAAAAAAACATCAAGGTATTAAATATAAAAAATGCCTCTTCCCTTAGTAGGGAATTGCACAACCTCATTTTAGAAGATTAACAAGGAATCACAACCTTTCAACGCCTTAATTCTAGCGTACTTAAATCCCATTAAAGAATCCCTTTTTTAAAGTCCCAATTACAACAACACCAAAAAATGAAGCTTTAAATCTATGACAGATTTAAATTGATACCCAAAATTTAGTATTTTAACCCTCAGGATTTTGGTTTAAATAAGCCATGTGTAAAATAAATTTAATATAGAATGAATTGGACCCGTAGAAAATTTGTGAGTACTGCATTTATGACAACTTTAGGCGGTATATGGTTAAGTAGGGGGCTCGAAAATTTGCCTTTTAATTCCGTAGGAAACAAACTGCCCGGTGGCTTTTGGCCAGTAATGATGACACCCTTTAACGTGGATCTATCTATCGATTACCAAGGGTTAAAAAGATTAATTCGGTGGTACGAGGATTCTGGATCCACGGGCTTATTTGCAAATTGTGGTTCAAGCGAAATGTACAATCTCAGTGATCAAGAACGCATAGACCTTACGAAGTTCGTTGTCGAAAATACCGAACTACCCGTAGTATCCACTGGAACCTTTTACGGCGAAGTAACGAAAAATGCAGATTTTATTAAGAAAATCTATGATACAGGAGTTGAGGCTGTCGTTTTAATACCAGCCGTAATGGTTGAAAAAGGGGCCAATGATGCTGCGCTATTGAATTCTTTTGAAGGCATCATGAATCAGACCGGGAATATCCCCTTGGGTATTTACGAATGCCCAAGTCCTTACAAACGACAAATTAGTCCAGAGATGTTAGCTCAGCTTCAAAAAACGGGAAGATATCTATACTTTAAAGATACCACATGCGATGCCGATTTGGTGGACAAGAAGATAGATATTGCTTCCAATTCCGATTTAGGCATCTACAATGCACATTCACCAGATGTATTACAGTCTATTCGTCATGGAGGCGCAGGCATATCCTGTATTGCCGGCAACTATTATCCAGAATTATTCTCTTACCTGTGGCAAAACGGGCGGACTGAAGAGGTGTCGGAATCTGTAAAAAAAGTAAATGATTTCGTCCTAGCCAACAAATCAGTTATCGGTAAAAAGTATTCAATCGGAGCCAAATATTTTATGAACTTGCGAGGCCTTGATTTGACCATAAACAGTAGGAAGAATACTTTGCCCTTGGATAAGTCGGATAAAGTCCGTTTGGAATTGCTATGGACAGAGCTTACTGCTTTATGTGAAGAACTACAGATTCATCTTGCGACCTACGGCTGAAACCATTGGACGGAAAATTCGTTTGAAGAGCTTGCCAAGGTATTCGGTTTTAAATAGCGTCTATCCCATTTCCTTTATCACAAGGCAAAAAACGTTGCACTGTTGGGAAATTGTATTCAATGGCCAAAAGTCGATAAATAGCCCTCCCCATAACTACCAAGGGATGTTTTGCTAGATATATGTCGTAAATAGTCAGTTTAGATGAACAATCCTGTCAATTTTAATTGGGAAGAAAATAGCAGTGGTGTGTCTTAAAGCCATGTTATAAAGTGATACTATTGGGCCTCCCTTATTTTGGATATGATCACAGTTGAATTTAATAAAAATCAATTATGTTGTACCCAAGAAATAAAAAATCCCCCAATCTCAATGAAATCAGGGGATTTAAACGTTGGCCTACTAGGACTCGAACTTATATGCTTTTAAATCAATATGTTTCTATTTAACTGAAAATGTGCACTTTAACCAATATCAAAAACCATATAAGACCTTAATAAACCAAGAAAAACCATCATTTGTTGTACCTATGTTGTACCTGGATTTTGTATCTTTACTACATATGTTCGAAAAAAATGGCAACAATCAACACTATATTAAGAAAAAAAAGTAACAAACAAGGACTTTTTCCAATTGCAGTTCGAGTCACTAAAGATAGAAAATCAACTTTTCTATACACAGGTCAATATCTTGACCCCAAATTTTGGGATGGGACAAAACAAAAAGTCAAAAAATCACACCCTAATTCTGCACGTTTAAATAATCTAATTGCAATTAAGCAGTCGGAAGCGAATTCCATTTTATTGGATACGGCTGCAAAAGATGGCGACCATTTTTCTGTTCAAGAATTGAAATCACAATTGACTACCACTTTATCCGGACACTCCTTTTTTGAGTACGCTGAAAAGCACTTTAAGCAATTGAAGGAAAGCAAAAAATTATCCCGTATAGATAGTGAACGCCCCTTACTCAATCGCATCAAAGATTATATGGGAGGTAAATCATTAAGTTTTGACCAGATAACTGTTCCCTTTCTGCGAGGTCTACAGAGTTATTTGAGATCCGTGGGCACACTTGGTGATCGAAGTATTGCCAATGTTCTAATGTTTATCCGCACGTTATACAATAGAGCTATACAGGAAAAACTGGTGAAACCTGAATTTTATCCTTTTGGCTCTGAAAAGGGCAAGATTAAAATTAAAATACCACAATCTGTCAAAATAGGTCTGACAAGTGAAGAAATTTCCCGTATCGAAAATCTAGACCTTTCAGTTCATGCCCCGCAAAATCATGCACGGAATGTCTGGTTATTCAGCTTTTATTTGGCAGGAATGCGTATCGCTGATGTTTTAAAAATAAAATGGGCCGATATTCATGAGGGTCGTCTCTTTTATCAGATGAGCAAAAACAGTAAAGTAATCTCCTTAAAAATATCAGACAAGCTCCAAAATATTATCGATCAATATGCTGACCTTGATCCTGGAACGAATGAGTATATCTTTCCCGAATTAAGAGGTATTGACCATAACAATGCGGACCGTATGTTGCGTAGCACAAAAAATGCCACCTTAAAATTCAATAAACATTTAAAGAAAATAACTGTAAAGGCCGGAATCAGCAAAAAAATAACCATGCACATTGCCCGTCATTCCTTTGGGAATATTGCTGGCGATAAGATTCATCCATTGATGTTACAAAAGCTATATCGGCACAGTGATTTAAAAACAACCATAAACTATCAAGCTAATTTTATTCATAAGGAAGCTGACGAGGCTTTAGATGCGGTAATCAATTTTTGATTATATACTTATCTATCCTAACTTTTTTTGGCTTTAAAGAACCAAAGTAATCGCAAGTTGTTTCAAATCAACATTATGCTGTCGTATTGGTAATATTGAATTATAGAAACCAAAAATATATTTCTTCCCCTATCCACTAAAAAGCACTCATAGAATGCCAGATAATATAACCGAACACTTTTTCAAAACACTAAATCGAAAGCCCCTTACCCTTGTACTTCGACCAATCAGTGAGTTCATCCTTGAACCCGTTGTAAACCTCCGCTTGCCCTTTGCCCCGATTGCCCAATAACGAACTGATGGCATAAACGCCATTCCTCAATAGGCGGTTCTGTTGAATGCTGGACTGCCTTTTGATCGCTTCTTCCACTGTTGTTCGAAGCCCGTCGTCCATATGATGTTGCACAATTTCCCGATGTAAGTTTGGGTAAACTTTTTCAGCTGTCAGCATAAAGGCGACCCTATCGTACATTCCCCTTTCCATTAGATGGCCCGCCCAAAGGTTCTTGAGATCGTTCCTGCCATCTTTGATCAGGCCGTTGATAACGGTCTGCTGTTCCAATAATGTTGCGGTGACATCGGGAATGGAATTCAAATAAAGGCCTGTTCTTTTGGGCAAGGTACAACTTGTCCTATGGTCAGTATAAATCGATCGGACCTCGAATCCGTCCTTCCCTTTTACAAAATAGAATCCCTTGGCGTTGAAAAGGGCCATATAGTCCTTCGGAGATTTTTCATATTGGGCGTGCATCCGCTCGGCATGTTTGAGATATGATCCCAATGCGGCCTTCTCGAATTGTTGCCTATAACCGATTGCCATAGCTTCGTACAGTTTCGGAAAGACCATTGGCAAAAAAATGGCCGTTGCTGTCAACCTAGGGCCAGTATCGGAATTCTGTGCCGTCATCATTTCCAGCACCGAATGGTTTTGACGGACGAAACCAGTGGATACATTTGTGTCCATGTCCTTGGGGTAGGGAAGCTCGACCAAACGAACGGGGACCGTATGTTTGTTGGAACCGGAAAAGGATAATCGGTTATCCTGGTACTTTACTCCCAAGGACCGGAACAGACGATGGACAATCCCTTTTTCCGTCCCGACATCGAAAATGCCGTTTTCCAATATCCTGCCGATAAGCCGGAACTTGCTTTCCAAGGTTTCTTTTTCCTTTTTTTCCTCCAATTGGTATAGCCTGTCCCTCACCGTCGGGAACTCTCTTTTAAGTGCTTCCATCAACAAATTTTTTGGATTTCTTGGAAGATAGCGTTCAAGATAAATGTAATCTTTGGATGTTTTTACATACGGAAGGATATCCATTAGGCTTTTGGCCGTTATGTTCTCCGAGAGCAGTCCGTTCCGTTTCGGGGATTTGAGATAGGATGAATAAAATGCTTCCCTTATCAGTTTTTGGATTTCCAATGTAAACTGTTTGCTGTCGGTATCGATCTCTGTGGGCCGGTCACCGTTCACGAAAATTTCCGATCGTTTCACCATTCGGATATTTTGGCCCAGCTCCCTATCATTGAACACATAGCCCGATCTGTCATAGATGGTATATCCCTTGATGATATCCCCTTTTCTGTCCAGTTTTATATCGATGTCCTGATATTCCTTAAGTACTTCTGTCAGTTCCTTAGGCCGAATTGTTTTGAAAAGTCCATAGGTAGTTTCTATTTGTTTTAGCAAACGCTTGCGGTGCATCGGAAGTAGCTTCGATCTGGAATTGGCCTCGAAAACTTTTTCCAGTTTCGGGCCGCTCAAGCTTCGGTGCACGGTGGAGCCGTTGATGAACCGGGTCCTGTAGCCTTTTTGATTGTCCAGGCCATAGGCCACACCTATCCTTCCCGATATGTTTTTTGTTTGCCTTACCTGTATGTGATAGGGCTTTACAAGTTTTGCCAGCTCCCCGAAACTGCGCACTTTGTATTTTTGGAGGATGCCGTTGAGCACATCCTGCAAATAGAACTTCGTACCCTGGGCAGGATCCATGCCGAACTGGAGTTCTGGCGACCTGTATATTGGGAGCTCCCTCTGCTGTGTGGTACGTGGCGAGGGCGATAGTCTAAACTTTTTTTCGAGGTATCGTTGGGTCGCCACATTCCTTCTATAGCTGTTGAAAATTCCGAGGACCTTTCCATCATCGTCCACATTGGTCGTTATGATATGGACATGCTCATGGCCGGTATCAGTGTGCCTTACCATTACAAAGGGCTGTCCACCATAGCCCATTTGCTCCATGTATTCCCTTGATACTGCTTGGAAGGTATTGTCATCCAAGTGTTCCCCTAGGGGAAGGTTTAGGGTAATATGGGCATAACGGTTCTTGGTGGCATTGCGCTGTCCCTGAAAGTGGAGTACCTTCCAGAAGAATTTT
>NZ_PIOB01000015.1 GCF_002909255.1 Arenibacter hampyeongensis | reverse complement strand
AACAAGTTAAATGCCTGAAAATCAATCAGTTGACCAAAAATTATGGGGATGTAAAAAACAAAAAAAGTCGGAAGAAAAAATCTTCCGACCATGACTGGCCATTTGGCCCCTGTTTTAATTTTCTACCCTACATACTTCCTAAGTCGCTCTCTTTTGTATTCGGGCAAGGAAGGGTTATTTATCGCTTTTTGTAATATGATGGGGTCTTTTTCTTTTGAAAGAATTATTTGAAAGCATTCTCTAACTGTTAGGGTATTTTCAGATCTTTCTGCCAAAATTAATTGGTCCTCTTTTTTTACATAGCCTTCTTCCAAAATACGGACATAGGTGCCAGAATATCCGTAATCTACATATTGTTTTAAAATTTTCGCATTATTAAAACGTACTCCCAGCTTATAACAAGGTTCCCTAGGTTGAGAAACCTGTACCAAGGCGCTTCCAATTCTATAAATATCACCGATTCTCATTTTGGACTCATCCAAACCGTCCACAGTGATGTTTTCGCCAAACATTCCCCAGTCCCATTCCAGTTCCGGATACAATTGTCTCCAATAGGAATAGCGATCGGAGGCAAAAAGATAGCAAGCTTTATTTATTCCTGCATGGTGCTCACGGTCTATAACGGTATCTTTCAGAACCTCTGTTTTACCGAGAAATAGAGCTTCATCGGTTGGGTATTTGAATATTCCAGTTTGCTCTTCCTTTCCATTCCAAAGAAAGGTTGTGGCTGTTCCAATATTGGTGGAGATGACTTTCATAATATAAAAATAAAATAAACCACTATATATTAATACACTGGCCTATTTTATTTTTGAAATGAATATCTAATTATCTTCCTTATCGAGGTTCTTGGTCAATTTAAAGCCAACAAAAAGTGCTGTCCCTGCCAATAGAAAAATACTGCCAGGGAAGGCTATTTGTTCCCGGATATTTAAGGCATCGGATAAAATACCTGCCACAATTATCCCCAATCCGATTCCCATTAGCAATAAGGCTAGGTTAAGAATTAGAATCTTCCAAATAGGCGCAGCTTTTTCTCTTTTCCCTCTTACAAAAATACTTGCGTCCGCCCCCTTTTCTATAAGGGCCAAACGTTCCTTGTTTCGAGTTGAAAAATAAAGGTAGGCAATTCCGAAAATAGCAATAAATAGACTTATAAAAACTGTTCCTGGTCCAATCATTTTTTTAAATTTTAATTGATTAATTTTAATGGGTTCCTATGTAGGACGTAACAATTTTGCGGATGGTTACAATTTTTTTTGATTATTTTTTTAAAGTTTATGTAACCCAAAACAACATAGGTTCGTCATATGTGCAAATGTCCACAAACGACGACCAACAAATTATAGACCGGATTTTAAGTGGTGATTCCAATAGTTTTGCGCTGTTGGTGGATCGCTACAAGGATTTGGTATTTCTATTGGCTTTACGGATGTTGAAAAATAGGGAGGAAGCGGAAGAGGTTGCCCAAGACACATTTGTTAAGATTTTTCAATCCATAAATAAGTTTAGAGGTGACTCCAAGTTTTCCACTTGGATATATAGGATAGGGTATAATACTTGCTTGGATAGATTAAGGAAGAATAGAAAGGAGCAGCCCTTAATGCAGATAGATGAGTTTACGGTACACCAAATAAAAAATTTGGACACTGCTCTGGATAATATGGAAGTGCAGGAGCAAAAGAAGGTCATTCATGAATGTTTGGAGGTATTGCCTAGTGAAGATAGTTTTTTATTGACCTTGTTTTATTTTGATGAAAGGTCAGTATCGGAGATTTCTAAAATAGTTGGGCTTACAGAGGCCAATGTAAAAGTTAAGTTGTTTAGGGGGAGAAAAAAATTGGCGACCATTTTAAAGAAGAATTTGGAACCTGAAATAATAGAGAGCTATGAAAGATGAAGCGCTGGAAAGGGAACTTGATAAATTGGCAGGTAAAGTTTTCCAGGATAAAACCTTGAACGTTACTTCGTTGGATTTTACTTCAAAAGTAATGTCCCAGATCGAAGTTGCCAGAAACCGAAGTATTACTACATATGTACCGCTGATTTCCAGAAAAGTTTGGGGAATCTTGGGTTTAGGCCTTTTATGTGTCTTTTTGTTCTCGTTTTTAATGGAAGATTCCATCGAAGTTGGCATGTGGTACGATAATATTGAATTGCCGGAATTTCAATTTCCTGATATTTTAGATAGGTTGCCCACTATGTTCCTATCGGATACTTTGGTATACGGTATTTTGGCATTTACCTTATTTCTTTACGTTCAAATATTCGTTTTAAAGAAATATTTGGATGAACGGCCATAATACTACTTATTACATTCCGAGATAGGAATACGCCCAGTACATTAGCACAAATTGAAGTGGGATTCTAAAGAGTAAAATCCATTTTGGTATTCCTGCCCCTTCCTTTTTGCCCCTTAACATATAAAAGTGCACCAATAGAAACACGGTCAACATTAATATGATGCCGATAATGGAAATATTCTTGGTTTCTGGGAAGCAAAGTCCTAGGCCCAAAAGAATTTCGGCCAGGCCGCTGAGATTAACCAATAGTTTATGATTTGGCAAGTACCTAGGCATTATTCGCATATATACTTTGGGAACAATAAAATGCATGATACCGGCAAATACATATATTGATCCTAAAAGGTAAAGGTGCCAAGGGTAGTCCATTTGGTAAAGATATAAATAAAAGAGGCTGAATTATCTAAGTAATTCAGCCTCTTAATTGTTTGCTAAAAATGATTATTTGACCATTTCATAACTTCTTTTGATGAACTTGGTAAGTTCCTCGCCTTTTAAAAGTCCTTTGGACAAACGTGCCAAATCTAGGGACTGATTAATAAGTCGCTCCTTCTTTTTGGCGGTCTTTGTGTTTAGGATTTCCGAAACCAATTCGTGGTTTGTATTCACTACCAAATTGTACATTTCCGGCATATTTCCCATACCGAACATTCCACCGCCACCGGATTGCTGCATTTCTTTCATACGGCGCATAAACTCCGGTTCTGTAATAATAAATGGAGAAGAGCTGCTATCCATGGCTTCCAATTGAATGGTGTAGCTTTTATTGTTGATTGCAGTCTCAATATCTGTTTTTAAGGTCTCTTTTTCCTCATCGGATAACTTGGAAATTTGGGTATCCTCTTTTTTAATCAAATTGTCCAAATGGTCTGCATCTACACGTGCAAAGGAAATTTTCTCTTTGGAGGTTTCCAATTTTTGCATTAGGTGCGATACTATAGGGGAATCCAACAATAATACCTCAAAACCTTTTGCCTTGGCTGCTTCAATATAACTGTGTTGCTCCTCCTTGTTGGAGGCATAAAGCAATACCAATTTATCATCCTTGTCGGTTTGATTGGCCTTTAATTTCTCTTGTAGTTCCTCAAAAGTATAATAAGCCCCATCTACTGTAGGGTATAAGGCAAATTTGTCCGCTTTTTCAAAGAATTTGTCTTCTGAAAGCATTCCGTATTCAATAACGATTTTAATGTCGTTCCATTTAGCTTCAAAATCCTCCCTGCTATTTTTAAAAAGGGAGCTTAATTTATCGGCCACCTTACGGGTGATATAGGTCGATATTTTCTTTACCGCGCCATCGGCCTGTAAGTAAGAACGGGAAACATTCAATGGAATGTCCGGAGAATCTATGACCCCTCTAAGCATTGTCAAAAATTCGGGAACAATTCCCTCTACATTATCAGTGACAAAAACTTGATTTTGGTATAATTGAATTCTATCTTTTTGCGTATTTAGATCGTTGGTCAATTTAGGGAAATACAATATTCCGGTTAGATTAAACGGATAATCTACGTTCAAGTGTATATGGAACAAAGGCTCCTCAAATTGCATGGGATAAAGTTCCCTATAGAATCCCTTATAATCCTCATCCGATAATTCTGTTGGCTGTTTTGTCCAAGCGGGATTGGGATTGTTAATTATATTGTCTGCCTCCTTTGTTGGTGCTGGATCTTCTTCCTTTGCGCCTTCCGGTTTGGGAAGGGTCTCGGTTGTAGTTCCGAATTTTATGGGAATAGGCATGAACTTGTTGTACTTTCTAAGCAAATTGCCAATTTTTCCTTCTTCCAAAAACTCTGTGGAGTCATCGGCGATGTGGAGAATTATTTCCGTACCACGAGTTGTTTTTTTAGCCTTTTTAAGGGTAAAATTAGGGGATCCATCACAAGCCCAGTGTGCTGCAGGTTCATCTTTATAACTCTTGGTGATAATCTCTACTTTGGATGCAACCATGAATGCCGAATAGAACCCTAGGCCAAAGTGGCCAATGATACCGGAGTCCTTGGCCGAATCTTTGTATTTGTCCAAGAATTCTTCAGCCCCTGAAAACGCAATTTCGTTGATGTATTTTTGTACTTCCTCCTCGGTCATACCTACACCCTGATCAATAACATGGATTTTCTTTCCTTCCTTATCGATCTTTACTTCAATTAAAGGGTTTCCATAATCAATTTTGGCTTCCCCAATTGTAGTTATGTGTTTAAGCTTTAATGTTGCATCTGTTGCATTCGAAATTAGCTCCCGTAAAAATATTTCATGATCGCTGTATAAGAATTTTTTTATGAGCGGAAATATGTTTTCTACTGAAACATTAATCTTGCCTGTGGCCATACTTCTAATTTTTTTAAGTTTACGACTTATCACTGTCAAAAAAAATACCATTGTTAGTCAAGGTGACAAACTGACATTCTTTAAATGGGATTGCATGGGTTCTTTGTCAGAAGGTAATTTATAATTTAAGGAATAGGCTATATGATTATTATCAGTACGTAACCGTATATTTTTGTCTATATTAGGTGTCACCAAATTTATTTCTCATATTTTAGATTTTATATTAATGTAAAAGGTGTGGGATAACCCACGTCAATTAAAAATTAAATTATCCAACGCATGTTCAATTCAAAAATAACAGGTTTGGGCTTTTATGTGCCTGACAATGTGGTCACCAACGACGATTTATCCAAAAAAATGGATACCAACGATGCCTGGATCCAAGAACGGACTGGCATCAAGGAAAGAAGGCATGTGGTAAAAGGTGATGGGGATACCACGACCACCATGGGGGTGAAAGCGGCCCAAATTGCCATTGATCGGTCAGGGATAGATAAAAATGATATCGATTTTATTGTCTTTGCAACATTAAGTCCCGATTATTATTTCCCTGGTCCAGGGGTTTTGGTACAGCGGGATTTGGGAATAAAAACAGTTGGAGCTTTGGATGTGAGAAATCAGTGTTCCGGTTTTGTATATGCCCTATCGGTCGCAGACCAATACATAAAAACCGGTATGTATAAAAATGTGTTGGTTATAGGGTCCGAACTACATTCCCACGGACTGGATATGACCACAAGGGGTAGGGGGGTTTCGGTGATTTTTGGTGACGGTGCAGGAGCGGCAATCGTCAGCAGGGAGGAAGATACCACCAAAGGAATACTATCCACCCATTTGCATTCCGAAGGTCAACATGCGGAGGAGCTATCATTGATTGCACCTGGGATGGGGAAGCGTTGGGTCAATGACATTTTGGAGGATAATGACCCCAACGATGAATCATATTTTCCATACATGAACGGACAATTTGTTTTTAAAAATGCCGTGGTCCGGTTTAGTGAAGTGATCGTTGAGGGGTTAAAAGCTAATAATTTGGAGGCAAAAGATATAGATATGTTGGTTCCTCATCAGGCCAACCTTAGAATATCCCAATTTATACAAAAGAAGTTTGGTCTAAGTGATGATCAGGTTTTTAATAATATTATGAAATATGGGAATACTACTGCAGCCTCGATACCTATTGCCTTAACAGAAGCTTGGGAGATGGGTAAAATTAAATCGGGAGATTTGATTGTCTTGGCCGCTTTTGGAAGTGGCTTTACTTGGGGCAGTGTCATAATTAGATGGTAAGGTGTTTTTAAATAAGAAAGAGTACAAAAGCAAAACCCGGAACAGATGTTCCGGGTTTCTTTCATTGATAGACTATACTAAACACTAACCATTAACTATAAATATATAGCGTTATCAATGACCAATTTCTTATATTCTTCCCCTTAAAGTACGAATATTCCGTTCCCTACTTACAATGATTAACACACTTTAACATCAAAATGATAATGTGTTAACACCTCGTTTTGGGTGTATATGTACAGAAAACAAAAGCCAATAAATTATAATTGCAATCAGGCTATAGGACTGGGGGAACTATGCCTGTCAACAAATTAAGGACTAATTATTTTATTTTCAAAATATAGGTGCAGTAACTTTATAATTGGTTTTGTTAAAGTGACTTCGTTTTTGCTTAAGATTACTTGTGGGAAATCTGTCGGGTGTTAAAAAAATAGCATCTCCGAATTCCAATTATGTTATGTAATTGATTGTAAATCAGTAATTAATGCTTTTCTTATTCAAAGTGAATTGCAAATAACCATTTACAAAGTTTTGAATTAAAGGGTTAGTTGTAGGTGAGTTTTTTTGTTCGAAAAAAATGCGGACATACTTGTACAACTTACCGCCAAAATGCTATTTGCATCGGTGAATTGTTGACCAACTTTAAGTCGTTTTCTTAGATATCCGGGATTTGATATTGTAGAAGTAAGGAATATTTATTCTTTTTCCAATTGACCAAAAAAATTCTAAGGTATTCATTATATTAATTGAAAATATCAAGGTGCTGTGGCTTTGGCTAAAAGCACATTAATCAATTACGCTGAATAGCTTGAAAAGAGATTTGGAAAAAGGTAGTTTGCTTGTTTTCTAAATTTTTCTTTTAGAAAGAATGCCTTAATTAAATGGTATAAAATTGTAATTTTGTGCTTATGGAATTTTCTTCTAAATTACTCGAAAGTGCGGTATACGAGATGTCCCAATTGCCAGGAATAGGTAAGCGCACGGCATTGAGGTTGGTCTTACACCTCCTAAAACGGCCAAAGGAGCAAACCGCTGGATTGGCGGAAGCCTTGGTCAATTTAAAGGACAATATTAAGTTCTGCAAGAACTGTCATAATATTTCGGATGTAGCCGTTTGTGAGATTTGCTCCAATCCGAGGAGAGACGAAAGTGTTGTCTGTGTAGTTGAAGATATTAGGGATGTAATGGCAATAGAGAATACTGGGCAGTTTCAAGGCTTGTACCATGTTCTTGGGGGTAAAATTTCCCCGATGGAAGGAGTTGGTCCTCAAGACTTAACGATTTTTTCTTTGGTAGACAAAGCAAAACAGGGAAAAATAAAGGAATTGATTTTAGCGTTAAGTTCTACTATGGAGGGAGATACGACCAACTTTTATATTTACAAGCAACTGGACGGGTTGGGTATTAAAACTTCGACCATAGCAAGGGGTATTGCCGTAGGGGACGAATTGGAATACGCCGATGAGGTTACATTGGGTAGAAGTATACTTAATAGGATTCCATTCGAGAATTCATTAAAAGTTTAAATGCCAACAACGAAAAGTATGAATAAAAGTCAATAAAATGGTCTTTTATTTATTATTTTTGCAAATTATTAATCATTATAAGTGCATTAAATAGGGATATGTCAAAATTTGAACTAAAATTACCACAAATGGGCGAAAGTGTTGCAGAGGCGACACTTACCTCCTGGCTGAAGGAAGTTGGCGATGCTATAGAAATGGATGAAGCTGTTTTTGAAATTGCCACCGATAAGGTAGATTCCGAAGTTCCAAGTGAAGTAGATGGCATTTTGGTAGAGAAATTATTTAATATAGACGATGTTGTTAAAGTAGGGCAGACGGTTGCCATTATAGAAATAAACGGCGGTGGTTTTGACGGGAATTATCAAGAGGACAATCATGTTTCGTCAACGCCATTGGAAACGCCTACAAAAGAGGTCGAAGAACTGGAAGTCTCAGTAAATGAAGCCAAAGAAATAGTAACTGCACCGGTACTGGATTACAGTGGCTCTGATAGATTTTATTCCCCTTTGGTTAAAAATATTGCAAAGCAGGAAGGTATAACAATTGCGGAATTGGATACTATTCCGGGTACAGGAAGTGAAGGTAGGGTGACCAAAAATGATATTTTGGACTATATGGCCGCTGGAAAATTAAGCGGCGGGCAACCTTATGGCGAAAAAGGGGAAAAAAGTATGGAAACTCCGATGGCCAAGCTTGAGCAAGAAGAAAAGAAGCCCATTCCCGTTAAGCAAGTAGTAGCAAAACAAGAAGATGTAAAAATAACTTCGGAGAAGGCGGAGCCAAGTAATGGCGATGAGCACATACCTTTAACCCGTATGGGGAAATTAATTGCCCACCATATGACGGCCAGCATCGCCACCTCGGCGCATGTGCAAAGTTTTGTTGAGGTTGATGTTACCAATGTGGTGAATTGGAGAAATAAGGTTAAGGATGCCTTTGAAAAAAGGGAGGGCGAGAAGCTTACTTTTACCCCGATCTTTATGGAGGCCGTGGCCATTGCCCTGAAGAAATACCCTATGATAAATATATCTCTCGAGGGAGATACTGTGATTAAGAAAAAGAATATAAACATTGGTATGGCAGCGGCCTTGGCAGATGGAAATTTAATAGTTCCCGTTATTAAAAATGCCGATCAGTTAAATCTGGTGGGTATGGCAAAAGCTGTAAACGATTTGGCCAAGAGGTCCAGAAATAATGCATTGAAGCCAGATGAGGTTAAGGATGGCACCTATACTGTAACCAATGTTGGAACTTTTGGCAGTGTTTTTGGCACGCCAATCATCAATCAGCCGCAAGTTGGTATTCTGGCCTTGGGCGCTATTCGTAAGATACCTTCCGTTATTGAAACCAAAGAAGGTGATTTTATTGCTATTAGAAGTAAAATGTTTCTTTCCCATAGCTATGACCATAGGGTGGTTAACGGTGCTCTGGGCGGAATGTTCGTAAAAGCGGTGGCCGATTATTTGGAGGCCTGGGATATAAATAGGGAGGTGTAAGTAGCAACTTAAGCCTATTTTTCACTAGTTAAAATGTAAAAACCTTTTGAGATGGACACAGTACAATAGGTTTTGTATTAGGATTTGGTTCTACATCCGCTTCGGCGTTTAACAATACAATCAATACCGGGTTATGATATTCCAATGGTTAACCCGTGACCATAGATCAATATAGTAACAGCTGTTGGCGGGATTGGCGTTGTTTGTCGAATAATGTTGGTTATTCTTTTACGGTACATCTTGTAAAAACTATATTTGCACAAAGAACCTACAGCATGCAATTAAAGCTTACAAGACCAATTTGTTTTTTCGATCTGGAGACTACTGGTACCAATGTGGCCAAGGATAGAATAGTGGAAATAGCTATATTAAAGGTATATCCAAATGGAAATAAGGAGAGCAAGACCTGGTTGGTTAACCCGGAAATGGAAATCCCTGCCGAAGTGGTGGCAATTCATGGCATTTCCAATGAAAAAGTGGCAAATGAACCTACCTTTAAACAGCTCTCCAAAGAAATTCATAAAATGATTAAGGACTGTGATTTGGGAGGTTATAATTCCGATCGCTTTGATATTCCGCTTTTGGCAGAAGAGATGCTTCGGTCCGAAATAGATTTTGATATGAAGAATGCCGTTTCTGTGGATGTGCAGACCATTTTTCATAAAATGGAGAAAAGGACCTTGGAAGCCGCCTATAAATTTTATTGCGATAAAAATTTGGTCGATGCCCATAGTGCCGAGGCTGATACCAATGCAACCTATGAAGTGCTCTTGTCGCAATTGGATAGATATCCCGAATTGGAAAATAACATCAAAAAACTATCGGAATTTACAACTAGAAAACAATCGGTGGATTTCGCTGGATTTATTGTTTTTGATGAAGAAGGGGCGGAGATTTTTTCTTTTGGAAAACATAAGGGAAGAAAAGTGCATGATGTCCTAGAAAAAGAACCAGGTTATTTTGGTTGGATTTTGAATGCCGATTTTCCTTTGTATACTAAAAAAGTTCTGACTCAAATAAAACTAAGCAAATTGAACAACAAACTGGGTTAAAAGTTGGGTGGTTTTGTAAAAATGTTCAATTTTTCAACGGCGTATCCTGGCCTATTCTGCAGGCCGGCTGTAATAATGCCAAATTCTAAAGAACACTTATTATCATGAAAATTATTTGTATTGGCCGTAATTATACGGAGCATATCAAGGAATTGAATAACGAAAGACCCACCGATCCAGTGTTGTTTATTAAGCCGGACTCTGCAGTTTTGCCCAAGGAACAGGATTTTTACATACCTGAATTTTCCCAAGACGTACATTATGAAGTAGAGGTATTGGTGAAAATAAAAAAAGTAGGCAAACATGTAGATGTCCAATTTTCCCATAATTATTATGACGAAATTGGTTTGGGTATCGATTTTACAGCTAGGGACATTCAATCTCTATTAAAGGAAAAGGGATTGCCCTGGGAAAAGGCAAAGGGTTTTGATGGGTCAGCTGTAATCGGCAAATGGCTGCCAAAATCCGATTTTAAGGATTTAAATAATATAAATTTTCAACTTAAAAAGAACGATAAACTGGTTCAGCAAGGCAATACCGGTTTAATGCTGTGGAAGATTGATGAAATAATATCTTATGTCTCGCGTTTTTTTACTTTGAAAAAAGGTGATATTATTTTTACAGGTACACCTGCCGGTGTTGGTAGAATAAGTGCAAATGATTATCTTTCGGGTACCTTGGAGAATGAACAAATGTTCTCATTAAATATAAAATAGATGATTTATAGTCTGGACAAGATAAATGAAATGGCAGATGGTGATGATGAATTCATTAAATCTGTCGTTGCTGTTTTTTTGGAAGAAGTGCCTCAGGATTTGGATGAACTTGAGAAAGCATTAGGGTTGAAAAATTATGATAGTGTTTATAAGTTGGCGCATAAAATTAAACCTAATGTAGATTTGTTGGGCATGGAGCAAACTCGCGATATAGCTTTGCAGATAGAAACTTTGGGAAAAAAGGAGGAGAATACGGCCGAAATTCAGCGACTTGTGCCCTTACTTAAAAAAGATGTTCAGCAAGTGGTTTCAGAATTGAAAAATGACTTTAAGATTTAATGTTTGCTGAAATTATTACTATTGGCGATGAGATTCTCATTGGTCAAATTATAGATACCAATTCTGCTTTTATTGCCCAAGAACTTAATAAGATCGGTGTTTCTGTTTATCAGATTACTTCAGTACAGGATGAAAAACATCATATCCTGAAAGCTCTGAAAGAAGCGGAATCAAGAGCCGACATCATAATAATGACGGGTGGTTTGGGTCCGACCAAAGACGATATCACCAAGCACACATTGTGCGAGTATTTCAATGATACCTTAGTGGAGAGTGCTGAAGTGCTGGCCCATGTTGAGGCTATTTTTCGAAAACACTTAGGGATTCCCTTGTTGGAGGTAAACAGAAATCAAGCGTTGGTACTTTCCAAGTCCGTTGTTCTCCATAATGAATTTGGCACAGCGCCGGGAATGTGGATTAAAAGTGATGGAAAGGTCTTTATCTCGTTGCCGGGTGTTCCCTTCGAGATGAAAAATTTAATTACGGCGAAGGTAATACCTGGAATAATAAAGGATTTTAAACGCCCATATATTGTTCACAAGACGATTATTACCTATGGTATTGGGGAAAGTTCCCTTGCGGATAAGATATCCTCCGTAGAGGATAATCTGCCCAGTTTTGTGAAATTGGCCTACCTGCCAAGTCTAGGCTCTGTAAGGTTGAGGCTTACGGGAAAAGGAAGCGATAGTGAATTGATAAATTCCGCTGTCAAAAGCGAGGCGGAAAAAATTAAAAAGTTGATAGGCGACCTTGTTTTTGGCGAGGAAGGCGATGAGCCCTTGGAATCCGTGATTGCACAAATATTGACAAAAAAAGGAATGACCTTGGGGACCGCGGAAAGTTGTACAGGAGGTAAAATTGCCCAACAGATAACCAGTATGCCGGGTGCATCGGCTTATTTTAAGGGGAGCATTGTAAGTTACGCCACAGAAGCCAAAATAGAGCTGCTTAAGGTATCCAAGACAACCATAGACCAATTTTCAGTGGTAAGTGCAGAGGTGGCCCTTGAAATGGCTGTCAATTTGTGTAAAATACTAAAAACGGATTTTGCTATCGCTACTACGGGGAACGCTGGCCCAACAAAAGGGGATTCCAGTGCAGAGGTAGGAACGGTGTTTATAGCAATCGTTTCTCCCAACACGGAAGTTGTGGAGGAATTTCATATGGGAAGTCAAAGAGAAAGAATTGTGCAAAAGTCTGTAAATAAGGCATTTGAAATGCTTCAAAAAGAAATTTTAAAATTCTGACGAAGAATTTTGTCCGTCCCATAAAATTAATTTAAATTTGCACCCTGTTTATAACAAAATAAAAGTAGAGAGATGTCAAAAGTTTGTGATGTTACTGGAAAGAGAGCCATGTTTGGGAACAATGTGTCCTTCTCGATTAATAAAACCAGAAGAAGATTTGATGTAAATCTTTCTAAAAAGCGTTTCTATATTCCAGAAGAAGATCGTTGGGTAACCTTAAAGGTTTCCGCAAAGGCTTTAAAGAGTATAAATAAAAAAGGAATTTCCGTTGTTTTAAAAGAAGCAAAGGAAAAAGGATTAATAAAATAATCCTGAAATACTAAGATAATAATGGCAAAGAAAGGTAACAGAATTCAGGTTATTTTGGAATGTACAGAGCACAAAGAATCTGGCATGCCAGGTACTTCAAGGTACATAACCACAAAAAACAAAAAGAACACTCCAGATAGGATGGAAATTAAAAAATTTAATCCTATCCTTAAGAGAATGACAGTTCATAAAGAAATTAAATAATACGTCATGGCAAAGAAAACGGTAGCGAGTTTACAAACAAGTTCAAAGAGATTGACCAAGGCCATTAAAATGGTAAGGTCACCTAAAACAGGTGCTTATACTTTTCAGGAGTCTGTTATGAGTCCAGAGATGGTAAACGATTGGTTGAAAAAGAATTAAAAACCTAAATATATTTGGTTATAAAGCTACTTTCCGATGAAAGTAGCTTTTTTATTTTTATATCTTTGATGAAAAGGAATATGCCAAGAATATGAGTTTATTTAAGAAAATTTTTTCCACGCAAAAAAAGGAGTCTTTGGATAAGGGTCTTGAAAAGACCAAGACCAATTTTTTATCCAAACTAAGTAAAGCGGTAGTTGGGAAATCCAAAGTAGATGATGATGTATTGGACAATTTGGAGGAAGTGTTGGTTTCTTCCGATGTTGGTGTAAATACAACCTTAAAGATAATAGACCGTATAGAGGCTAGGGTATCCAAGGATAAATACTTAGGGGTAGATGAGCTTAATGTCATCTTGCGGGAGGAAATAGCGGGATTGTTATCTGAAACCAATTCCGGGGCTGAAACAGAATTTACTGTTCCATTGGTGAGAAAGCCTTATGTAATAATGGTGGTTGGTGTCAATGGTGTAGGTAAAACCACAACTATAGGTAAGTTGGCCTATCAATTTAAGAAACAAGGATTAAAGGTGGTCCTTGGTGCAGCTGATACCTTTAGGGCCGCTGCGATAGACCAATTGCAGGTTTGGGCCGATCGTGTGGATGTACCTCTCATAAAACAAAATATGGGAAGCGATCCGGCTTCCGTGGCTTTCGACACCCTCAGTTCGGCCATTAAACAAAATGCGGATGTGGTGATTATAGATACCGCTGGCAGACTGCACAATAAGGTTAATTTAATGAATGAATTGACCAAAGTGAAGCGAGTAATGCAGAAGGTGGTGGAAGGTACTCCGGATGAAGTCCTTTTGGTATTGGATGGTTCCACAGGTCAGAATGCATTTGAGCAGGCCAAAGAGTTTACCAAAGCTACCGAGGTAACTTCCTTGGCGGTTACAAAATTGGACGGAACCGCAAAGGGGGGTGTGGTCATAGGTATTTCAGATCAATTTCAGATCCCCGTAAAATATATAGGAGTAGGTGAAGGAATTGATGATTTGCAAGTATTTAATAAGGTTGAGTTTGTAGATTCATTTTTTAGCGGCAAGCGATGAGGATATTCCGGAAGGTTTTTAAAGTAGTATTTCTATTGTTTGTCTTGCTGTTAATAGCTTATTTTTTGGGCCCCAAGGTAGAGAAGCCTGTATTGACCATGGATTTGCCAAGAGTGGAAACGAATTTGGATATACTGAACAACAATCTTTTGCAAAGCGAAAAGGCCAATACAAAAATTAAGACCAATAATGAATCCCGTATCATTTGGTACGATTCAATTCCCACTATAACGGAATATTCCATTTTATATCTCCATGGTTGGTCTGCCAGTCATGAAGAGGGAGCTCCTTTGCATACTGAGTTGGGAAGGAGATATGGAGCCAATGTGTATTTACCTAGATTAAAAGGCCATGGGGTACGGGATGATGATGCCTTTTTGGATTTAACGGCAGGGGATTACTTCGATTCCGCCAAGGAGGCTTTCGCTATTGCAAAAAAAATTGGAAGCAAGGTTATTGTTATGGGTACTTCTACCGGAGGCACTTTGGCCCTTTATTTGGCTCATGGGGAGGAGGATATCGCCGGACTTCTTCTATATTCCCCAAACGTGGAAATCTACGATCCAACGGCACCCTTATTGTCCGGGCCTTGGGGATTGCAACTAGTGAAAACTATTATGGATGGGGATTACTATGAGTCCGAGGCAGATTCCTTAAAAAAGGCTTACTGGACCACTAGGTATAGGGTAGAGGCATTGGTGCAACTTCAGACATTGTTGGATGAAACCATGAAGCCAGAGGTTTTTCAGAAAATACATCAACCTACGTTTTTAGGGTACTATTACAAAAATGAGGAAGAACAGGATGAGGTCGTGTCTGTTCCTGCAATGTTGGAAATGTACGATCAACTGGGTGTTAAAGATGGCAAGAAACAAAAAGTGGCTTTCCCCAATGTAGGCAACCATGTAATGACCTCTTATATTACTTCCAAGGATTTGGAATCCGTAAAGCAAGAAACTATTGGATTTTTGGAGGATGTGATTAAAATGCATCCTGTGGAATAATGTTTTTGTGCATCCAATATGCCAAGTGTCGTATTTTGGAGATAATCGCGCTAGTCTATTATATCATTTAGTTTTTTCCATAAATCAGTATCAAAGGAGGTTGGTCCCAATTCTTGCTCATTGGCAGAATCTCCCATGCGTATAACTACCAATCCTTTGCTGGGTACTACATAGAGCTTTTGGTCCAAGGCGCCAAGACCAGCTATGAGGTCGTCCGGAGCATCAGGTATTAATTTTCCAGGGAACAGCTCTTCCGATCCCGGTATTCTAAAGCTGCTTTTTCCATTAAGCCACCAGAGGTAGCCATAAGATTTGTTTAGATCTTGGGATGTACTGGTCATGGCTTCAAAATAGCCGGGATCGTCTAGAATTTTATCCCCGTCCCAATTTCCTTTGTTAAGGTTCAATAGCCCAAAACGGGCCATACTACGGGCATTGCTAAAATATAGATTAAGATAGCCCGTTTTTATCCAAGAACCTTGCATCCCTATTTTGTTGCGCAGCTTCTCATTAAAGTAATCCTTAAAATCTTGCTGTACGGCACCAGTAACAATATTGTCCAAAAGCGTATAGGCTGCATTGTGGTAATACCAAAATGTATTGGGGTCATCTTTGTAAATTAGACATTCCTTATCGGTACAGAAGCTGTTTTCGCCCGTAAAATCCAGCCCGGAAGTCATGGTTAGATGATTTTTAACAGTAATTTGTTGCTCCTGTTCGGGACTAAGGGTAGACCAGCCTGTTCCCATATAATCGGAGGAGGCATTGTTTATAGAAAGCAAACCTTCCTTTTGTGCTATACCTACCGTAAATGCGGTCAAGGTTTTAGCGGCTGAATTCCAAGTGTGGTTTTTAGAAGCGCTAAAGCTTCCAAAATATTTTTCCATAACAATCTTTCCATCTTTCAAAAGAATAAAAGCATCTGTATTATTCGTTTCCAGGAAGGCGTAAAGTGACTGTTCTCCACTGGAGTTCCAGTTTAATTCCTCAAGGGATATGGTTTTCCATTCTTCAGAATTCAATGGAGGAAAAAACATTTTCCCTTCAGTTGGGATCGGTGCTTCATCATCACTGCCCTTAGAGCATCCCATTATGCAACAGGCAGCAAACAAACATGTAATTAAAAAATAGGTTTTCATAGGGCTTTATATCTTAGAGCTCAAATGGTTATAAAGGTTTAACGTTAAAAGAATAAAAAAAGATATAATGGGACTACAATCTTTTTTCAAGTTGTACTTTTGCACTTTATTTGGAAAATATGCGGACTAAGTCACTTAAGAAAAATAGAATCAATGTAGTAACCTTGGGCTGTTCCAAGAATGTTTACGATTCGGAGGTGTTGATGGGGCAATTAAGGGCCAACAACAAGGAGGTTGTTCATGAGGAAGAGGGTAATGTTGTGGTAATAAACACTTGCGGTTTTATTGCCAATGCCAAGGAGGAGAGTGTAAATACCATTTTGGAATACGTTCAGAAAAAGGAAGCTGGTGAGGTTGATAAGGTGTTTGTAACAGGCTGTTTAAGTGAGCGTTATAAGTCAGATCTCCAAAAAGAGATCCCTGATGTTGATGAATATTTTGGTACCAGCGAATTACCTAATCTGTTAAAGGCCTTAGGAGCGGATTACAAGCACGAACTTATTGGGGAGCGTTTAACGACAACCCCTAAAAATTACGCCTATCTAAAAATTGCCGAAGGTTGTGATCGTCCATGTTCCTTTTGTGCCATTCCTATTATGCGGGGTAAACACAGAAGTACTCCCATTGAAGATTTGGTTACCGAAGCCAATAAATTAGCGGCCAAAGGAGTTAAGGAATTAATTCTTATTGCCCAGGACCTTACCTATTACGGACTAGATCTTTATAAGAAACGAAATTTGGCAGAATTGCTAAATGAGTTGGTGAAAGTGGAGGGTATAGAATGGATCAGGTTACATTATGCTTTCCCGACCGGATTTCCTATGGATGTTTTGGAGGTGATGAAACGTGAACCAAAGGTTTGTAATTACTTGGATATTCCGTTACAGCATATTTCAGATTCAATATTGAAGAGTATGCGTAGGGGAACTACCCAAGCAAAAACAACCAAATTGCTGCAAGACTTTAGGGCTGCGGTTCCCGAAATGACGATCAGGACCACTTTGATAGTGGGTTACCCAGGGGAAACAGAGGAGGATTATCAAACTTTGAAGAGTTGGGTGGAAGAGATGCGCTTCGAAAGATTGGGCTGTTTTACATATAGTCATGAGGAGAATACCCATGCTTTTAATCTTATAGACGACGTTTCCGAGGAAGTAAAACAACAAAGGGCATCGGAGATTATGGAACTGCAGTCACAGATTTCTTGGGAGTTGAACCAAGAAAAAGTAGGGAAAATACTGCGCTGTATCATAGACCGTAAGGAAGGCAAATATTTTGTAGGGAGATCGGAGTTCGATTCCCCGGATGTAGATAATGAAGTGTTGGTAGACGCCGCCAAGCATTATGTAAAAGTAGGGGAATTTGTAGATCTAAAGATTTTTGAGGCCGCCGATTTCGATCTTTACGGTGAGCCGGTTTAATTATAGCTGGTTGAGGTTTGGTTAAGTGGTTGTGGTAATCACAAGTTATCCATACTTTTTTTGCAGGTTATTGTTTGGGTTTTAGTCAAGTTCAAGGGTTAATTGCGCTTGAAAAAGATATGCTTCACTTTTTTTCATATTTTTAGTCCGTTAACAGACCAAAATATGAATCGCAGATTATTTATTACAGGTGCAGCCACTGCTGGTGTTGCAACACTCACAATGGCCAACGCCTTGCCACTGGAAACTTCCAAAAAAGAAAAAAGATATCAAAACGGACAGAGTCCATGGCCCATCTGTTTGGATACAGCTACCATAAGGCCGGCCAAGGGTTTGGAGAAAAAAGTGGAGATTGCCATAGCGGCAGGCTATGATGCCATTGAACCTTGGGATAGTGATTTGGAGGAATACGAAAAAAATGGGGGAGACCTTAAAAAGTTGGGAGCCAAAATAAAACAAGCAGGTTTGTTTGTGCCTAGTATGATCGGGCTTTGGGGTTGTATTCCAAAGAATGAGGATGAATTTCAAAAATCTTTGCCAGCCACCAAAAATAGAATGAGGATGGCATCGGAAATAGGTTGTACCTATGTACAGGCAATACCAAATCAGGTCGGAGAAAATTATGACCCTCATTTTGTTGCGTCATGTTATCGAAGATTATTGGAAATTGGTATAAAGGAGTATAATGTAATACCCGCTATGGTATTTGTAAAGATGTTCCCCCTAAAAACCATGGGTCAGGCCACCGCCGTAGCCCTGGATGCAAATCACCCTCAAGCTAAAATAATTCCGGATGTATATCATATGTATATTTCTGAAGGTGGTTTTGATGGCTTAAAACTTCTAAATGGTAATATCTTTGCCATTTTTCAGTTTAACGATGCCCCCAAAGGAATGGAGTTAAAAGATATGCAAGACAAACATCGGGTTTTTCCAGGCGATGGAATATTACCGCTTCCACAGATTTTAAAAGATCTTAAAAGTACAGGGTACAATGGGTGTATTTCCTTGGAATTGTACAATCCGGAATATTACAACATGGACTTATTGGAGGTGGCCAAGACCGGACTTCAAAAGACCCTAAATGTAATCAAAGAGGCGGGAGTTTAATTTTATTTCCGCCCATTTTAAAAAGGTGCTGGTCATAAAAGGTTATTCCAATTCCTAAAAGTAAAATAATACCACCTAGGATCATCTGTAGAGTAATTACCTCATTTAGAAATATCCAGGCCAATAAGGCAGCCAATATGGCTTGGGCCAAAAGACTTAGGGAAACTCTTGTAGCCCGCATATGTTGGGTGGCGTAGCTGATTAGGGTCCAAGCCAATAATTGACAGACCAATCCTTGGATCAAAAGAACAAACCATCCAATATTGGAGAAACCATTAAAAGGTTCGCCTAGCAACCAGGATATGATCCCTAAAGAGAGGGAAGAAGATATGAGGCTCAATGTCATAAAGTTAACAATAGAGATCTTGCCCAACACTTTTTTGCTAATCAGAATGTAGATGGTATAGAATATTCCGGATAGTACTCCAAAACTAAATCCAATATCAAAAGAAAGTTGGCTAAAGAATTGAAACCCTACTAAAGTGATCATCCCCAATAACGCAATGGCGGTACCTATCCAAAAGTTTCTTGAAGGCTTGGGTTTTAAAAATAAAAATGTTCCAATCCCAACCCATACAGGTGATAAGTTAGTTAATAATGATGCCTGAGTTGCCGTGGATTTTTGAATTGCAATATTCCATACAGCAACATCGGAACCAAAACATATTCCGCATAGTAGGGCCAGGGCAAATGTACTGCCTTTTGGGATTTCCAATTGATTAGTAAACAGGGCGTATGGTAGAATTATGGCCAGGGCTATGGCCATTCTATAGAAGGCGGAAATAAGCCCGGGAGTGTAGTTTAATTTCACCAAAATTGGAAAAATGGAAATACAGATAATTCCAATGATAAGGGCAATCCGAGGTTTTGTTATCATTATGAAAAAAAGGATAAAAATAGAGAATGGAAAGAGTAGTTAGTGTATATAAAAGCAAATAAAAAATTCCAGCAATTTACATGTTCACAAATTCAAATCCAGCAAGAGGTATGGCCCTTAGGTCAAATTCCGTCTCATTCAGTAGGATGCCATGTTCCAAATAAGCTTTTAGATTGGCCAGCCAGAATGTCCAGCCATTGCTACACCCATAATGTATATTTAATTTGCTATTGTCATCGGTGGGTATGTTGTATTGTCTTAGGGTAAGTAGTATATACTTTCCCTGCACTTCCATGGAAATAGAGACATGACATAGACCGGCGAAAGTAATTTCCAAAAAATCTTTACCGTTGGCCTGTATTACTTTCCCTTTCTCTTGACCGTCCCAATTATGCCATTCCCAGATATAACTATCCCCTTCGGCAATTTCATCCGTCCCTGATTTTAGACGTCCACCGCTGGAAGTGTAGGAGGCATTACTTAAAAACCAGGAGGTAATCCCATCCGCAGTACACCAGGACCAATAAATTTTTTCCAAATTGGTTTTAATGTATATTTTTTTGGTAAAGGAATCAAAACTAAGTGTGCTCATTTTAGTTGCTTTTGTACTATTTCCAGATTATATATTTCACGTCCCAATTGTGCTAGAAAAGGAAGTCCAATTGTCTCATATTCGTATTTATTGTCGTTGAAAATTCCATCCTTGTTTACCAAAAGTGTGGCAGTTAGGATGAATTCAATATTGTTTTTACTATCTATTATATAGGCGCAATCCGTAATGGTACCATAGGCATTACCAACTTTATTGTATATTTTAAGGTATTCGGGAATAGTGTCTTTCGTATCCCCGAACATAAAAAACTTACCATAGCCATCGTAATAATCCATTTCATCATAGCCAATATTTTTAGGCAAGTCGGACATAGCCTTTAAGAGGAACTCATATTGTTCCTGACTTAGGTTAAATTGTTCATTTTTTGTGAATTGCCCAGGAAAGATGATTCTTTTCAACACTTCGTTTTGGGTGCTTAGAGGGAAATAATTTTTTAGACTAAAATCAAATGGTCCGTTCGTTAAGGTGTTCTCTTCGTAGTAGCCCACACCTTTTTTTATTCCTTTTATTAATAAAGGTTTGGCTGGCTTATTAGTACTTGGTTCCAACAAAGTTACGGTAGTATCGTTTAGGTAAATAATCAGTGGTCTTGTGGTTACTTCAAAGGCATTTTCCGTTGAAAGTCGGTGTGAGATTCGTACTGGGGCTATACCCCTGTCCTTTAAACTTTTATTTATACGGTCCTGACCTAAAAATTCGAATAATCGGTTGTTGGCCTCATTGTCGCTTACGGCGAAAATCTTGGAAATCTCATTGGCAAATGTAGTTTCCAAGGAGTCGCCCTCAACATAAAACTTGGTGTAAAGGTCCAAGGAATCCATTTCGTTCAGTTTTTCCAGACTCAGCAATGCTGTTAATATTTTAACCGTACTTGCGGGGTAGAAATAATTGCTGTCGTTGACCTGATAATTGTAATCGGTAAAAACAATACTGTCCTTTATCCTTTGAATTTTAGTGTACCTTATTTGCAGCTCATATTGCGCTACACTGTCCATCACTCTTTTTATTTTTGGATTGGTGGAGGATAGGGCCAATTCCAAAAAATTTGGCTGTTCAATTTGGGGGCTACATGAAAAAAGCAAAGACATTAATACGATAAGGGAAAAAACATATCTTTTGCCCATAGGTTTGGTTTAGGTATTATTAATTATTCCTTTGCAGTGTAAACTTCTCCTCGGTGAGGTTTTAGGGCGTCCCTAACAGCAATCATTTCAGATTCGGTTACAACTAGATATGCAATGGCGTGCATGTCATTTAGGGTCAAATTTCCAGTGATGTTCAACTTTAAATTTTGGGCCAAAACATATTCCTCAAGATGTATTTTATGGTGCTGGGCCGTATTCTGTGCTGATTCACCCCTAAAATCCCAAATTAGTTTTATTTGTCTGTCTTCCATTGAATAAAATTAACAATAAAAGGAATAACTTATGCTGTAAAGAATAGGTTAAATGCAGCCCAGTTTTATTAAAAACAGAGAACTTGCATAATGCGTCTTAATTGCTAAATTTGCGGAATGGATTTTTGTAAAATAAAGCGGGTGAATATTTCAAGATTATTAGTGAGCGCATTATTGCTATGTACTTGTATATCTTGTGATTCTCTTTTTAATAGGAAGGTAGACAAAATTCCTGTAGCTAGGGTAGGGGAAAATTACTTGTATAAAGAGGATTTGAAAGCACTGCTTTTGGCCAATATGTCCAAGGCAGATAGTACCTCGTTGGTCAATAATTATATTAATAATTGGGCTTATAAACAATTGTTACTGTCCAAGGCCAAAATAAATCTGCCCGAGGATAAGCTGGAACATTATGAACAATTGGTTTCCAATTACAGAACGGATTTGTATACAGGGGCTTATAAGGAAGCATTGGTCTTAAAATCCCATGATACTGCCATAAGTAAGGCTCAACTTACCGAATTTTACGAGCGTGAAAAGGAAAATTTCAAATTGAAGGAAAGGATAATGCAATTGCGGTTTGTTGAATTGCCAATACAATATTTGGACAAGGATTTGGTAGCCAAGAAATTAAAAGACTTTAAAGAGGAGGATAAGCGATATTTAGATTCCATAAGTGTTCAGTTCAGAAAAGTGAATTTTAACGATTCCATTTGGGTAAGTGTATTTAGGGTAATGGAAGAAATTACTCCCTTATCCCCTGAAAATCAGGATAAGTACTTAAAAAAATCACAATTTTTTGAATTACAGGACTCTTTAGGGGTATATTTGGCAAAGGTAAACGATTTGTTGGAAATCAACGATATTGCTCCCCTTCCTTATATCGAACCGACCATTAAGCAACTGCTTTTAAATAGAAGGAAGTTGGATTATATGAAAAAATTGGAAGTAGAGTTAATGGATGAAGCTATTAAAGAAAAAGAATTTGAAGTTTATGAACAAGGTAATTAAAACAAGTTTTTCCCTGTCTATATTATTGTTGTCAGGGATTGTAAGCGCGCAAGAAAGTGAAAAACTTCCAGATACCCAGGTAGAACCTCAGGAGGTAACTGTTGAGGAGTCGATGATAACCAAAAATGATTCGGTGAACAATTTTGAAAGGATAAAATTGGACGGAATTGCTGCGGTAGTTGGCGACTATGTTATTTTGGAATCGGATATTGAGAAAACTTTGATAGATCTGAAAAGTCAGGGTGCCTCCACTGCCGATGTAACAAGATGTGGTCTTTTGGGTAAATTGATGGAGGATCGTTTATATGCCCATCAGGCGGTTCAGGATAGTATTTTGGTCTCGGATGACGAGGTAAATTCACAAGGGGATCGACAATTGCAGCAATTGGTGTCTCAGATCGGTTCTATGGAAAAGGTGTTGAAATACTATAAAAAAGACGATGAAGCCAGTTTTCGTGAAGATCTTTACAAGATAAACAAGTTGAGAATGTTATCCGAAAAAATGCAAAATAAAATTGTTTCGGAAATAGAGATTACTCCTGAGGAGGTTAGGCAATTCTTTAACAAAATCCCAGTAGATGAAAGACCCGTTTTTGGAGCGGAATTGGAGATTGCACAGATTGTAAAGGAACCTAAAGCCACCGATGAAGAAAAGCAAAAGGTAATAGATAAATTAAATGGCATTAAGGCAGATATTGAGGAAAACGATGCCAGTTTTAGCGTGAAGGCCATTTTGTATTCCCAAGATCCGGGGTCAAAATCCAAAGGTGGGTACTATAGTATGACCCGTGAAACTCCATTTGTTAAGGAATTTAAGGATGTGGCCTTTAGTTTAAGGGAAGGTGAGATTTCCGATCCTTTTGAAACTCCTTTTGGCTATCATATCATTTTTGTCGAAAAAATAAGGGGTCAAGAACTGGATCTAAGGCATATACTTATATCACCGGAGATATCCCAAAAGGAATTGGACAATGCGCGTACAGAATTGGATAGTATAAAAAAAGGTGTTTTGGACGGTAAATTTACCTTTGCCGCTGCGGCCTTGAATTTTTCGGATGAAAAGGAAACCAAATTTGATGGAGGTTTGTTAAGAAATCCACAGGATTATAGCTCACGTTTTGAGCTTACTAAAATGGAGCCTTCCCTTTACAACCAGGTTAGGGACATTAAGGACAATGAAATTTCCATGCCTATTCTGGAGAACGATCCCAGAGGTGGTAGTCCAAAGTACAAAATCATGAAAATTACCAACCGCTATGACGAGCATGTTGCGGATTTTGCCAAGGATTACATAAAAATTCAGGAATTGGCCCTAAGGGAAAAGCAGTATAATGCCATTAAGAAATGGATGGATGACCATATTGAAGACACCTATGTAAGTGTTAATGCAGGAAACAAAGACTGTGATTTTGCAAATAATTGGATAAAGGATTAAATGCATGTCTGATGTACTGGCAATTAAGAATTTAGTTGAGAAAAATAAGGCATTAAAACAAGAAATAGCCAAGATTATTATTGGTCAAGAAGAGGTGGTGGATCAAGTACTGCTTTCTATTTACACAGGGGGGCACTCCCTACTGATCGGAGTTCCTGGTTTGGCCAAGACCCTTATGGTCAATACTATTGCTTCTGCCTTGGGATTGGGCTTTAAAAGAATACAGTTTACACCTGATTTAATGCCGAGTGACATCCTAGGGAGCGAAGTATTGGATCAAAATAGAAATTTCAAATTTATAAAAGGGCCTATTTTTTCCAATATAATTTTGGCAGATGAAATTAACCGTACTCCTCCCAAAACCCAGGCAGCTTTGTTGGAAGCTATGCAGGAAAGGGCGGTAACCATAGCGGGAAATCAATATAAGTTGGATTTGCCATATTTTGTTTTGGCAACCCAAAATCCGATAGAACAGGAGGGCACTTACCCCTTGCCCGAAGCGCAACTGGATCGCTTTATGTTTGCCATAGAACTGAAGTACCCTTCCATAGAGGAGGAAATCAAGGTGGTAAAGGAAACAACTTCCGATTTTCAACCAGAAATTGTACCCTTGTTTACACCTAAAGAAATATTGGATATACAACATTTGGTCCGCAGGATACCTGTGCCGGATAAGGTGGTGGAATATGCTGTGAAATTGGTGAACAGCACAAGGCCTAATCAGGAAGGTGCCTCGGAATTTGTTAAACAATTCGTAGATTGGGGCGCTGGACCCAGAGCATCCCAGAATTTAATATTGGGAGCAAAGGCCCATTCTGCCGTGAATGGAAAGTTTTCACCGGACATCGAAGATGTCAAAGCTGTGTCCATGGGTATCTTAAGACATCGTATTATTAAAAATTATAAGGCCGAGGCCGAAGGAATTTCCGAAGAGGATATTATCCGCAAGCTTTTATAGCTAAGCTAAGCAGGCTAGAAATTTTTTCTATTTCAAAGGCATGAAAAATTGTATTTTATTGCATTTCCATTCCAATTAGGGCATTCTTTTTTACAATTACATAAATTTGGCGTATTCTTGGGGTATTCTTGGTATAAAAGTTTTATAAACGTAAGGTATTTTCTTAATTTTGAGGAATTACTTAAACTAAAATTTTATAGATAATGGCATTCGATATTGATATGATTAAAAAGGTGTATGCTAACATGTCTGAGCGTGTGGATAAGGCACGTGAAGTTGTAGGCAAACCTTTGACCCTTTCAGAGAAAATTTTGTACTCCCACCTATGGGAAGGCAGTCCTACTAAGGCTTTTAGAAGAGGTAAGGACTATGTTGATTTCGCACCGGATCGAATCGCCTGTCAAGATGCTACGGCACAAATGGCATTATTGCAATTTATGCAAGCAGGTAAACCCAAAGTAGCTGTACCGACCACTGTTCATTGTGATCACCTGATTCAGGCAAAAAGTGGCGCTGTGGCAGATTTGAAAGTTGCCAACACTTCGAGTGCCGAAGTTTTTAATTTTTTGGAATCGGTATCCAATAAGTACGGAATCGGTTTTTGGAAGCCAGGTGCAGGTATAATTCACCAAGTGGTCCTTGAAAATTATGCATTTCCTGGAGGAATGATGATAGGTACCGACTCCCACACGGTAAACGCTGGTGGCCTTGGGATGGTTGCTATTGGTGTTGGTGGTGCAGATGCTGTTGATGTTATGGCCGGAATGGCTTGGGAATTGAAGTTTCCCAAATTGATAGGTGTAAAATTAACGGGTAATATCTCTGGTTGGACATCCGCCAAGGATGTAATCTTAAAGGTGGCCGGTATCCTTACTGTAAAAGGAGGTACGGGAGCTATTATAGAATATTTCGGTGAAGGGGCTATAAATCTTTCATGTACTGGAAAAGGTACCATCTGTAACATGGGTGCAGAAGTAGGTGCTACAACCTCTACCTTTGGTTACGATGCCTCTATGGAAAGGTATTTAAGGGCTACGGATAGAAATGATGTTGCAGATGCGGCAAATGCAGTTAAGGATTATTTAACAGCCGACCCTGAGGTATATGCCAATCCTGAAAAATATTTTGATGAAATTATAGAAATTGACCTGAACACGCTTAGACCTCATCTTAATGGTCCGTTTACACCGGATTTAGCCACACCTGTTGGGCAGTTGGGAGAAAAGGCAAAAGCCAATGGATGGCCCTTAAAAGTGGATTGGGGCTTAATAGGGTCCTGTACCAATTCTTCTTATGAGGATTTAACCAGGGCTGCTTCTATAGCACAACAAGCTGTTGATAAAAAGATAAAGGCAAAATCTGATTTCGGTATTAACCCAGGATCTGAGCAAATTCGATTTACAGCGCAACGTGATGGATTATTGCAGATATTCGAAAATTTAGGGGCAACCATATTTACTAACGCATGCGGACCTTGTATTGGTCAATGGGATCGCAGTGATCTTAAAGGTGATGAAAAGAATACTATAGTCCATTCCTTTAACCGTAACTTTTCCAAAAGGGCGGATGGAAATCCCAATACCCATGCTTTTGTTGGTTCACCGGAAATGGTGGCTGCCATAGCAATTTCGGGTAGATTGGATTTTGATCCAATGAACGATACTTTGATCAATGAAGATGGGCAAGAAGTGAAATTTGATGAGCCAATGGGAATTGAATTGCCTCCAAAAGGGTTTGAAGTTGAAGATGCAGGCTATTTGGCGCCTATGGAAGATGGTTCAGGTGTTCAAGTAAAAGTAGATCTCAAATCTGAACGTTTGCAATTGCTTGATCCCTTTATGCCAATTAAGCCAGAAAGCTTACAGGGGGCCAAATTATTGATCAAGGCCTTTGGAAAATGTACTACTGATCATATCTCTATGGCAGGTCCTTGGTTGCGTTTTAGGGGGCATTTGGATAATATAGCCAACAATACCCTAATTGGAGCGGTAAATGCCTTTAATAAGAAAACAAATTTTGTAAAGAATCAGCTCACTGGAGAATATGTAGGTGTGCCTGATGCACAAAGGGCGTACAAAGCGGCCGGTATAAAAACCGTTGTTGTGGGAGATCACAACTACGGCGAAGGATCTTCACGTGAACATGCTGCTATGCAGCCAAGACATTTGGGAGTTGCTGTCGTAATTGTTAAGTCTTTTGCCAGGATTCATGAAACCAACCTTAAGAAGCAGGGTATGCTGGGTCTAACATTTGCCAAAGAAAGCGATTATGACTTAATACAGGAAGATGATACTTTTAACTTTGTGGATATAAAGGATTTTGCTCCTGACAAACAAATTACCTTGGAATTGATACATAAGGACGGCAGTAAGGACACTATTAAACTAAACCATACATACAATCAATCACAGATAGAATGGTTTAATGTAGGCTCTGCCCTTAACGTTATCAAGAGAGAGAACGCGGCCTAAATTAATGCTGTAAATACTTTATAAAAACTCCTGATATTCATCAGGAGTTTTTTAGTTTTGACAAAAGGATAAATTAAATGAAAATTCGTAAAAAAACAGTTTTGAACATTGCCGTAATGGCTTTAATTCTATCTTTTTTTGTAACGCCTTTAGGCGATTATAGTAAGGTGTTATTAAATAAATGGTTTTCTTTTTCCCCCGAGGTGACGAATGAAATTAACAGGGGACAGATTACTAATTACAATTGGAAATTAAAGGATGCCAATTGGAACTTTTTCAATTTTAATAGATCCAAGGGACGTGTTGTGTTCATTAATTTTTGGAGGTCCTGGAATATTCCCAGTGAGGCAGAAGTTGAAAGTATTCAAAAATTATATGACGATTACAAGGATAAGATAGATTTTTATATCATAACCAATGAAGAAAGGGAGCCCGTAGAGAAATTTATGAAGGATCATGGCTTTACTTTCCCTGTTACCTACTCCATAGTTGGTGACCCCATGCCCGTAGACGGGTCCAAACCACCGCGATCCTATTTATTGGATAAGGACGGAAGGATTGTAATAAGCAAGGAGGGGGTAGCAGATTGGGATAATGATAAGGTGAAGGCGATTTTGAACGACCTTATAAGCAAATAGAAAAAAGCATATGGTGCCTACAAAGAAGTGGATTGTCAATGGTATTTTTATTTTGGGGATCCTAATTCTGTTGTTTACTCCTATAGGTTTTAAGGTGAAGGTTATTGCCAGTAGATTGCTGTCCTCCAGTGCGGCCAAGGTGAAAGAGGGAATGCAGGTGCCATTGGACACTTACCAGTGGAAATTAACGGATCTGGAAAATGGAACATTCAATTTTGAAGATCAAAAGGAAAAAATAATCCTTGTAAATTTTTGGGCCACCTGGTGTCCTCCATGTGTAGCGGAAATGCCCAGTTTTCAGGAGCTCTATAACGATTATAACAATAAGGTTGTCTTTATGTTCGTAACTTCTGAGGATCGCCAAAAGGTGGTAAGCTTTTTAGAAAGGAAGGATTTGGATCTACCTATTTACTTTCCATCCTTCGAGCCTCCGAAAATGCTTCGCTCCAAACTGCTACCCACTACATATATTATTGATAGGGAGGGAAAAATAATTGTGGCAGAGACCGGTGCTGCAGATTGGAATAGTAGTAAAACAAGGGCGCTTATTGATGACTTGTTGAAAGAGTAGTACTTACTTAAATGTCCTTTTGTAGTTTTTCTTTTTTCTGGAAATACTTGAAGGGCACAAATAACATTCCAAAGCATTCCCCCTCTTCTTTCCCCAAATGTTTGTGATGCATCTTATGTGCTCTCCTAACGCCTTTGGCATACCAATTATTGGCGTTTCTGAAAATTTTGAACCTTTGGTGTATAAAAATATCATGAACAAGGAAGTAGGCAATTCCATAGGCCAATATACCAAAACCTAATGGCCATCCGTACCAGAATTCGGTTTGGGAACCAAGCCAAAAAGAAGTAATGCTTACGGCGGCATAGAATACGAAAAAGGCATCATTTCTTTCAAACCAAGAATCGTGGTCCTTTTTATGGTGATCTTTGTGCAAGGACCATAAGAAACCGTGCATAATGTATTTATGGGTAAACCAGGCCATAAATTCCATAAAGGAAAAAGTCGCAAAGAAAATTAAAATCCAAATTGTCATTTTCATTCTATACCAGCTTTAATTTATAATTAATATACGCTTTTACCAACAAACTAAATTTTTGTGGATTGGATACACGTATTCTGGTATCCTTGATCTTTGTAGAATGGGTTAGCTGAAGTTTTTTCAATAATTTATAGTAATATCTGTAGGCGGTATAAACTCCAAACTTGGCTTCATTGGGCAGGTTTATTATCCCTGAATATCCCAATCTAAAATCGGCTTTTATTTCGGTTACAATTTCGTTTTTGGCCTCCTCGGTAAAATCGTTCAGGTTGGTATTTGGAAAATAGGTTCTATTCAAATCCTCAAAATCTGTTTTTAAATCCCTTAAGAAATTCACCTTCTGAAAGGCAGACCCCAAGGCTATTGCTGAGGGTTTTAGTTTCTCGTAGGCTTCTTTATCTCCCTTAACAAAGACCGTTAAACACATTAATCCAATTGCGTCGGCGGAGCCATAAATATATTGTTGATACTGGTTTTCGGTAAGGCGAACGGTTTTTTCAAGATCCATCCGCATACTCTTCATAAATGAGGTAACTAGATGTAGTGGTAAGTCATATTTATGGAAAGTATGTTGAAACGAATTTAGAATGGGGTTTAGGCTTATTTTTTTATCTAAGGCATCCTTCAAATCCGTTTCAAATTTATCCAACAAGTACATTTTATCGTAGTTGTGAAAACTGTCCACAATTTCATCGGCAAACCTTACAAAGCCATAAATGTTATAAATATCGCCTCTTATGGACGGGGCAAGCATTTTTGTGGCAAAGGAAAAGGAGGTACTGTAATGTTCGGTGACGAGCTTACTGCATTCCAGGGAAACGGTATCATAAATTGACTTCATATTTAAGATTTCTGATATTTTACGATAAGTTCGGATACCAATTTACCGGAAATTAGAGCTGGCGGCACGCCGGGACCTGGGACCGTAAGCTGGCCGGTAAAAAAGAGATTTTCTACTTTTTTGCTTTGTAACTTAGGTCTAAGAAAGGCGGTTTGCATTAGCGTATTGGCCATGCCGTAGGCATTTCCCTTATAGGAATTGTATTGCTCTATAAAATCATTGACACAAAAGTCCTCCTTAAAAAGAATATTATTCCCTACTTTCTGCCCGGTAAGATTCTGAAACCGGTCCAAAATAATATCAAAGTACTTATTTCGCAATTGTTGGTTATCCTCTAAATCAGGGGCAATGGGAATTAAAAAAAAGCCTGTTTCGCAACCTTCGGGTGCCATGCTGGCATCTGTAATCGAGGGAAAATTGGCATAGAAGAGGGGGGCTTCGGGCCATTTGGGGTCATCATATATTTCGATGGCGTGTTGTTCAAAGCTTGTATCGAAAAATAGGTTATGGTGCGAAACGTTTTGTAGTTTTTTATCAAACCCCACATAGAATAATAACGACGATGGAGCGAAGGTCTTTTTGTTCCAATAGGCTTCGGAATATTGGCGAAATTGCGGTTCCAGAAGCGTTTCGGAATGATGATAATCGGCACCGCTTAACACAACATCTGCATTCATATTGATTCCCTCTATTCCAATTCCCGTGGCTTTACCCTTGGTTACTTCGATTTTTGTTACTGCTTGTTCCGTGTAAATTTTGACTCCCAATTCCAATGCCAAAAGTTCCATGGCTCTAATTACCTGATACATACCACCTTTGGGGTGCCAAGTGCCCAGCCCAAAATCCGCAAAATTCATAAAACTATAAAAAGAAGGGGTTTTATTGGGTTTGGCCCCTAAGAACAAAACTGGAAATTCCAGTGTGGATATCAGTTTTGGATTCTTAAATCTTTTGCGTACATCATGACTGATTGATTTAAAAAACTGATCTAATCGCAGTACCGTATCCTTGCTCACCAATTCCAAAGGGGAAAGGCCTGGGCGCAGCACAATTTTATGAATGGCGATTTCATAATTGTCCTGGGCTTTTTTAATAAACTTGCGTAAAGGTTTTGCACTCCCTTTTTCTATACGTTCAAATTCATCACAGATTTTGTCCATACTATCGCCAATGGTAATAATATCGTCTGAAAAGAAAATTTTATAGGCAGGATCTAACTTGTCCAATTGATAGAAGTCGGAGGTCTTTTTTCCGAAATCTTTGAAAAAGCTGTCAAATATATCGGGCATCCAATACCAGCTGGGGCCCATATCAAAAGTAAACCCATCACGGACAAACTGCCTTGCCCTGCCGCCAACGGTCTTATTTTTCTCATAAATGGACACCTCATAACCCTGGTTTGCTAAATAGCAAGATGCTGAAAGTGATGAAAACCCCGATCCAATTATGATAACTTTTTTACCCATAGGTGGTTGTGTAAATTAATTGATATGATTTTTTGTAAAGATGGCCGATTATGAAAATAAGGTTTATTTTCAAGATAAGTAATGTGAATCTTTTTTTAGTTGAGGATTTAAGGGTTGGCCGGTCTAATGCAAAGTTTATGAAAATAAAAAAACCGTTGACTTTCAATAGGATGTCAACGGTTTTGGTGCCCACGACTAGATTCGAACTAGCACGTCCTTGCGAACACCACCCCCTCAAGGTGGCGTGTCTACCAATTTCACCACGTGGGCTAAAAAATCTAGTTAAAAGACTTTTAAGCAATTGTAAATAGTCTCTAAATTTAGGTAATTCGAAACTATTTTAAACAAAAAAAGTTAAGTACGAGACTTAACTTTTTTGTGACCGGGCTGGGGCTCGAACCCAGGACCCTCTCCTTAAAAGGGAGATGCTCTACCAACTGAGCTACCAGGTCATAATTAGAGGCAAACTATTGCTGTTTGCGGGTGCAAATATAAGATCATTTGTTTGTTTTACAAGTCCTTTTTGAGATTTTTTTTTTTTTTTTTGAATTACCACCAAATTAGCCCAATTTTACAAAAAATTAGGACGTGAAAATAGTATTGGTTGGGTATATGGGTAGTGGTAAGACCACTATTGGTAAATTATTGGCTAAGGAATTGGTAATAAGTTTTTTAGACCTGGACGAAGTTATTGAGGAAGGAGTTGGCGACAGCATTTCGAATATTTTTAAGGGGAAAGGAGAGATCTTTTTTAGGAACATGGAGCATGAATATTTAAATAATGTTTTGTCCCAAAAAAACAATATTATTCTGTCTACTGGAGGTGGTACACCCTGTTATTCTGGAAATATGGAAACCATGTTGGCCTTGGCAGACCATGTTTTTTATTTAAAAATTTCCATTCCCGGTCTCGTGAAAAGATTAATCAAGGAAAAAGACCATAGACCCTTGATCAAAAATATTGATGATGGTGACCTACCGGAATTTATTGGAAAGCATTTATTTGAGCGAAATAACTACTATCTTAAAGCCACGCATATTATTGAATGCGATAATAAGTTCCCTGAGACATTAGTTGCCGAAATACAACAATTACTCGGTTAAATAAACCGAATCGTTTTTAGCCTTGAATTCAACATTTATGTGTTCCTGGAGTGATGTGGAAAGGGATATTCCTTTATAATCCGCTTTAACCGGATATTTCTTGTGATTTCTATTGACCAATACAGCTGTTTTAAGCTGTTTTAAAGGGACGCGTAAAAAATGATGGACACCATATATTAAAGTTGTCCCCGAATTGAGCACATCGTCTACCAGGACAACTGATTTATTGGCATATTCCGATTCTGGTATGGAGGTCTTGACACCACTGGCCAACGGGTTGGATTTGTCCATGATTACTTTGCATAAAATAATGTTGGCCTCTGTTATTTTTTGGAGTACGGCCTGAATTTTTTTGGCGAAATTTAATCCCCCACCCTCAATACCGGCAATAATTATTTCCGGTTCATCCACATTGGCCTCATAAATCTGATAGGCAATGCGTTTAATCTTATGCTGTATCTGGTCATGGGACAATATTCTATTGGACATATTCATTTCTATTTAGATTCAAATATAAAAAAGAGTTCCTTATCCGCTCTCGGTTTTATGGAATTGTGTGCAGTTTCCAAAATCTTGATTCTGAAATGCTTTTTAAAAAGCGACTTGTATTCGGCTGGGTTACCCCCAAAAGGCGGTCCTGCTTCCGATAAGGGAAAATTAAAAAACAGCCCTATCAATTTGCCATTGGGTTTAAGGAGTTGCTGGATCTTGTGAACATAATCCGTCCTCCTCCTTGGATCAAGGGCGCAAAAAAAAGTCTGTTCTAGGATTAAATCAAAATTATTCAATTCCAAATCAAAGAAATCCCCTTCCAGGAGTTGATCGTCAGGAAAATCGGGAATCCTTCTTTTTATGTATTCCAATGGCTGCTTGGCGATGTCGATAACATACACATTGGAAAAACCATTTTCTACCAGATAAAACAGTTCATGGGCATTTCCGACTCCAGGGATTAGGATTTTTAAATTTTCATCCTTCAATTGGTCTATGTATTCTTTTAGTGGAGTTGAAATGTAACCTATGTCCCAACCCGTATCTCCTAAATCATACTTACGTTCCCAATAGTCCTTATTCAGTTTCGTCATCCAAGTAACCGTCTATATCCCTTCTGTCTTTTTTTGTAGGTCTTCCAGCTCCCTTTTTTCTATAATAATCTTTGGAGAACTGTAACAACTCATTGTGTTCAAAAGCTTCCTTGGGAGTGGTATCCTTGCGGTAAATGTCCACAAGTTTGGCGCCAACCCTACTTTCTGGAACATCCAACACCGTAAATTCGTAATTAATTTGATTTTTTCTAACAACCACCTTATCCAAGGGATATACATCCCTTGATGGTTTTACCACTTGATCGTTGATTCTAATATGCCCCTTTTTACAGGCCTCCGTAGCTATATTTCGCGTTTTAAAATAGCGGGTGCTCCATAGGTATTTGTCAATTCGCATAAACTATTGAAAATCTTTGTTAACGTCTTCTACAAAAATAGTTGAAAATTGTATCTTGCGCCCTTTAAATAAGAAATCAATGACTATAAAGAGAATTCTTTTACTTACTTTAATTTTTGTTACTATCTGGTCTTGTAAGAAAGACGATGGCAATGACATTGAAGTAGTGCCCCCCAGATTGCTAAGTGAAGTTGCAGTTGAAAACGATGCTGAAATTCAAGCTTATTTAAAAACACATTTTTATAACTATGATGATTTTGCGGAACCGATCGATGAAGGTTTTGACCTAAGAATAAAGATAGATACTATTGCCGGTGCCAATGCCGACAAAAAATCCTTGTTTGAAGATGCCAAGACTCAGGTGATAAAGATATCGTCCAGTGATTTGGGATTGGATGCAGGGGAAGTGGATATTGAACATACCTTGTATTATGTTGTGGCAAGAGAGGGTGCTGGCGAAAATCCTACACCTGTAGATTCTGTCTACCTAAAATATCAAGGTATGCGCTTGGATGGAACAATTTTCGACAGTAGACTCGGAACACCTGTGTGGTTTGATATGCAAGGGTCTGGAGTTTCCGGCAATTCCGGAGTAATAAAAGGGTTTAAGGAAGGAATGCCCAAATTTAAATCCGGTGGTGATATAATTGAAAATGGGGATGGAACTTTTACCGTAACCGGAAGTGGTGTAGGCCTAATTTTTATGCCTTCAGGAATTGCCTATTTCAGCGGAAGTGCTCCTGGAGTATCCTATGCACCTTTAATGTTTGAAGTAAACTTATTGGCAACCAATACAACAGATCATGATCGCGATGGCATAAATACGATCCTGGAAGATTTAAATAAAGACGGAAATCTTTTTAACGATGATACCGACGAGGACGGCATTCCAAATTATTTGGATACAGATGATGATGGGGACGGTATTCTTACCGAAGATGAAATTAAGGATGCCAATAACGATGGTGTTCCTGATTATTTGGATAAAAATATCTAAGGTTGAATTTATACTGGTGTAAATAAAAAATGCCCTCGTGTTAGCGAGGGCATTTTTATTATTACGACGTTTTTATTTAAAGTTTCAAGGCCACACTCAAGATTAATTGGTCTGGTCTAGTGTCTATACGGTCATTGGAAAATGGTCCATCTACTACTGTTACCTCATTTTCGCTAAAACCTCGTTCATATCTTAGGTCTATTCCAAACTTGCCAAAGGACAGTCCGGCACCTATATTTAGTCCCACTGTAAAATCATTTTCTACATCCCCAATCGTAATTCCATCATAGTCCGTGTCCAAAATATATTGGAATGCAGGCCCTGCAAATAGGTTTAATGGTCCAATTAAGTTAACACCTAACAAGATTGGAGCATCCAATTTACTCATTGCCAGACTATTGTTTTCATAATCGGATTTTGTTTTGGTGTACACCAATTCTGGTCTTAGATAAATTTTGTCCCCTACTTTACCAAAGATTCCAATATGGTATCCTACATTGCTCTTGGGGTCCTTGTAGGCTTGTTCGGTAGATTCAAAATAATCACCATTGGCGCCATAGTTAAGGCCTCCCTTGATTCCAAATCCTGAACCATTCTGCGCATTTGCACTAAAGCCTATTAAGGCGATAGCAGCTAATAAAACTGTTTTCTTGATCATAGTGTGTTCTTTTAAAATTAGAATACATTGTGCAATTATAGGCACAACATTTTTAATTGTTTAACTTAAAAAGAATATATCTTGACACGATTAGGTGGGATTGTGGCACAAAAAAACCGCTAAATAAAAGTACTATTTCTAGCTCGTAAGTTTAGCAGTTTAATTGAGTTCTGTTCCACAGTTTTCGCCGTTTTCCATGTTAAGAATCTTCATCTCCCTTAAGGGATTTGAATTATTTTCTTTTCAACACATTGACAACGGCGTTCACTATAGCTTTATTGTTTAATCCGTATTTATCCATTAATTGCTCTGGAGTGCCACTTTCGCCAAATGTATCTTTGGTGGCTACAAATTCTTGTGGGGTAGGGTGCGTGGTAGCAAGGAATCCGGAGATACTTTCACCAAGACCACCTAAATAATTATGTTCTTCCGCAGTAACGATACAACCTGTTTTTTTAACAGATTTTAACACTGCTTCCCCGTCAAGTGGCTTAATAGTGTGTATGTTTATTACTTCGGCAGATATGCCTTGTTTTTCCAAATTTTCGGCTGCTATCAATGCCTCCCAAACCAAGTGTCCGGTTGCAACAATAGTGACATCCGATCCCTCATTGAGGACAACTGCTTTGCCAATTTCAAATTTTTGGTCTACCGGAGTAAAATTGGCCACTTTAGGACGTCCGAATCTTAGGTAAACTGGACCGTGATGTTCTGCAATGGCAATGGTTGCCGCTTTGGTCTGATTGTAGTCACAGGTGTTTATTACCGTCATTCCGGGCAACATTTTCATCAATCCCAAATCTTCCAATATTTGATGTGTTGCACCATCTTCGCCAAGGGTAACCCCAGCGTGTGAAGCACAAATTTTTACATTTTTATCGGAATATGCAATAGACTGTCTTATTTGATCATATACCCTCCCAGTGGAAAAGTTGGCAAAAGTTCCGGTAAAAGGAATTTTCCCTCCAATGGTAAGTCCGGCAGCAATACCCATCATATTTGCCTCAGCAATACCTATTTGGAAAAAACGCTCAGGATTTTCCTCTATAAATTTCTCCATCTTTAGGGAACCTACCAAATCGGCACATAATGCAACTACATTAGGATTGGTTCTACCCAACTCGGCCAGTCCTGCACCAAATCCACTTCTTGTATCATTTTTACCTTGATCTATATATTTTTTCATCTGTACTTGCTTTAATTTTTGTTAGAAAAGGATAGGGTTTAGTAGTCTCCTAAAGTTGCGGGGTTCTGTCCCAATGCGGTTGCCAATTGCTCGTCGTTGGGAGCCTTGCCATGCCAAGCGTGGGTGTACATCATAAAATCTACCCCATGACCCATAATAGTGTGCAATAGAACGCAAACTGGCCTTCCTTTTCCAGTTCTACTCTTGGCTTCTTTCATCCCTTTAATGACGGCTTCCAAATCATTTCCTTCCTTGATGTCCACAACATCCCATCCGAAAGCCTCAAATTTCTTCCTTAGGTCGCCCATAGGAAGTACGTCGTTGGTGGCACCATCAATCTGCTGTCCATTAAAATCAATGGTGGCAATCAAATTGTCCACTTTCTTTCCTGCGGCATACATGATGGCTTCCCAATTCTGTCCTTCCTGTAACTCGCCATCACCGTGAAGGGTGTAGACTATATTGGAATCCTTGTTCAGTTTTTTGGCCTGAGCAGCACCTAAGGCTACAGACATACCTTGACCCAATGATCCCGAGGCAATACGCACTCCTGGTAAACCTTCGTGGGTGGTAGGATGACCTTGCAAACGCGAATCAATTAACCTAAACGTATTTAGTTCGTCAACTGGAAAGTATCCTTTTCTTGCCAAAACACTATAAAAAACTGGAGATATATGACCGTTGGATAAAAAGAAAAGATCCTCATCTTTACCATCCATATCAAATCCATCCTTAAGCTCCATAATTTCATTGTACAGGGCAACTATAAATTCAGTACAGCCCAAAGAACCTCCTGGATGCCCGGAGTTTACCTTATGAACCATTCTTAGAATGTCTCTGCGCACTTGAACGGTCAAATCTTGTAATTCTTGAAGTTTTGGCATTTTATCTTTATTTTTTAAACTCTTCAAAAGTAATGGCAATCTTTTGGGTACACAAGCGGGAGTTATAATATTTTATCAACTATCATAGCCCATAACAGAACTTTATTTTTTTGTTAAGGATTTAATGGCTTTGAGTTGATTATATTTGCGGCCTTAAATAGATTTTTTTGAAATTTACTTTACAACATTCAGACATAAGGACCAAGGCCAGGGCAGCTGAGCTGATTACGGATCACGGCAAGATAGAAACTCCCATTTTTATGCCTGTAGGCACGGTAGCTTCCGTAAAAGGGGTACACCAAAAGGAATTGAGGGAAGAAATAAACCCTGATGTTATTTTAGGGAATACCTATCATTTATATTTAAGGCCAAAAACGGAAATTTTGAAACAAGCTGGTGGACTTCATAAGTTCATGAACTGGGACCGTAACATTTTAACGGATAGTGGCGGATACCAGGTGTATTCCTTGTCGGATAACAGGAAGATAAAGGAAGAAGGGGTTAAGTTCAAGTCTCACATTGATGGTTCTTATCATGTGTTTACCCCGGAGAATGTAATGGAAATCCAGCGCGTGATAGGTGCGGACATTATTATGGCTTTTGATGAATGTACTCCTTATCCATGTGATTATAAATATGCAAAGAGATCTATGCATATGACGCATAGGTGGTTGGACCGCTGTATTGCACATTTGGAGAAAACTCCCTTTGAATATGATTACGAGCAAACTTTTTTTCCAATTGTACAAGGGTCTACCTATAAAGACCTTAGAAGACAATCGGCAGAATATATTGCCGGAGTGGGAGCTGAGGGTAACGCAATTGGTGGCCTTTCAGTTGGTGAGCCTGCAGAGGAAATGTATGCCATGACAGAGGTTGTCTGTGAAATTCTTCCAGAGGACAAACCCAGATATTTAATGGGAGTGGGTACTCCTATCAATATATTGGAGAATATTGCATTGGGGATAGATATGTTTGATTGTGTGATGCCTACCAGAAATGCTAGAAATGGTATGCTTTTTACTGCACATGGGACAATCAATATAAAAAATAAGAAGTGGGAAGATGATTTTTCCCCATTGGACGAAATGGGCACTACATTTGTAGACCATGAGTATTCCAAGGCCTATCTAAGGCATTTGTTCGCTGCCAATGAGTATTTGGGTAAACAAATCGCTACCATTCATAATTTAGGATTTTATATGTGGTTGGTTCGTGAGGCAAGAAAACATATTTTAGCAGGGGATTTCCATGAATGGAAATCAGTAATGGTAAAACAAATGGATAAACGACTATAGGTGTTAACCATAATAGACAAATATATACTTAAGCGTTACTTGGCAACTTTTTTTGTCATGCTTTTGCTATTTGTGCCCATTGGAATTATGGCGAATTTGGCAGAGCAAGTTGGAAAAATGATCGATAATGAGGTCCCTTTTCCTGAAATAGCCATGTATTATCTGAATTTCACCTTGGTAATCGGGAATCTATTGTTTCCGGTTTTCCTTTTCCTTTCTGTCATTTTCTTTACCTCCAAATTGGCCAACAATACCGAAATTGTAGCCATTCTTAGTTCAGGAGTATCTTATGGCCGATTTCTACGTCCTTATTTAATAGGTGCTTCCATCATTGCAATCATCATGTTTTTTATGGGGATGTTTATTGTACCCAACGCAAGTGTTGGTTACAATGAGTTTATTTTTAAATATTTAAAAAAGGGTAAACAGGATAGGGTAACTACAAATATATTCAATCAATTAAATGAAAACGATTATATCTATGTGAGTAGTTTTGATCCGGCAAGACAGATAGGGTACAACTTCACTATGGAGCGGTTTAACGAGGAGAACACTCTGGATTTTAAGATATCTGCAGCCAACATTCGGTGGATAGAAAAGGATACTGTTTATAGACTTACTTCCTACGAAAAAAGAAAATTGGTCAACGATCTGGAAATTGTGGAAACCAAACGAAGGTTGGATACCATTTTCGATTTTAAGATTGATGACCTTACTCCTGTATCTTATATAGCTGAGACCAAGAATATGTTTGAGCTGAATAAATTTATTGCGACCCAAAAAAGAAAAGGTGCTTCCAATATAAACAGTTATATATTGGTGAAATACAAGCGTTGGGCATTGCCCATAGCGGCATTTATCCTTACCATTATTGCTGTGGCGGTTTCATCTGTTAAGAGACGCGGAGGTATGGGGGTAAATTTAGCATTTGGAATTGGAGTGGCCTTTATATATATCTTTTTCGATAAGGTATTTGGGACACTGGCAGAACAATCAGGATTTTCGCCTTTATGGGCGGTAATCATACCCAATGTTATGTTCGGCGCCATAGCCTTTTATTTGCTGCAGAATGCCAAACGTTAAGCTCAAGAATTATCTGCACTTACATTTTATAGTTTTTATTTGGGGGTTTACGGCGGTCCTGGGCAAGTTGATAACTATAGATGCATTACCATTGGTATGGTATCGTATGCTAATGGCCTCCCTAATTATTATCGCCTATATACTTATCAGGAAATTTCCTTTGAAGGTGGCTCCGAAAATGTTGTTGATATTGGTTATTGGAGGAATTGTTGTTGCCCTACATTGGGTAACCTTTTTTATGGCTATAAAGGTTTCCAATGTGTCAATAGCTTTGGCCACCATGTCTACTGGAGCATTTTTTACCGCTTTATTGGAACCGCTTTGGTATGGCAGGAAAATGGTAGGTTACGAAGTGGTTTTCGGAATACTTGTTATGCTGGGCCTTTATATAATGTTTAGGGTGGAGACAGCTTATTTACTAGGAATACTATTGGCCTTGGTTTCTTCCTTGTTAGCTGCCATTTTTTCGTTGATCAATGGTAAAATAACGCAGCAGCAAAGACCCTCGATAATTTCATTTTATGAATTGGGAAGCGGGGTATTGTTTCTAACCATTTATTTGGCGGTTAGCGGTAGTTTTGACCAAAAGTTCTTTGAACTTCCCTTAAACGATTGGATCTTTATTTTTATCCTTGCCTCAATATGCACCGCTTATGCCTTTATTGCCTCGGTTAAGATACTGAAATATATTTCTCCTTACACCGTAATGTTGACCATCAACTTGGAGCCGGTCTATGGGATAATATTGGCATTTTTAATTCTTGGTGATAGTGAAAAAATGAATCCACTTTTCTATGTTGGAGCACTCATAATATTAACTACCGTTGTTGCGAACGGGGTTTTGAAAAATAGAAATAAATTAAAAAAAAAGACTAATGGGTTACCTTCCCATTAAAGTTTTATATTTGCCTGTTGAAAAGAACTAAACCTATAAACCTATGGAGTATTTAGATTTTGAACTTCCAATTAAAGAGCTAGAAGAGCAATTGGATAAGTGCATGATTATCGGTGAAGAAAGTGAAGTTGATGTTTCTGAGACTTGTAAACAGATTGAGAAAAAACTGGCTGAAACCCGTAAGGACATATATAAAAATCTTACCGCTTGGCAAAGGGTACAGTTGTCGCGTCACCCGAATAGACCCTATACATTGGATTATATTAGGGCCATTTGTGGAGAAACCTTTTTGGAACTACATGGCGATCGCAATGTAAAAGACGATAAGGCCATGATTGGTGGACTTGGAAAAATTGGCGATCAGAGTTATATGTTCGTTGGTCAGCAGAAAGGCTATAATACCAAAACCAGGCAGTTGCGGAATTTTGGAATGGCAAACCCAGAAGGATATAGAAAGGCATTGCGTTTAATGAAGTCCGCCGAAAAGTTTGGAATCCCCGTAGTGTGCTTAATAGATACTCCAGGTGCATATCCAGGGATTGAGGCTGAGGAAAGGGGACAAGGAGAGGCAATAGCAAGGAATATTTTGGAAATGACCCGTTTAAAGGTCCCCATTATTGTGGTTATTATTGGAGAAGGTGCTTCAGGAGGAGCATTGGGTATTGGTGTAGGGGATAAGGTATTGATGCTGGAAAATACTTGGTACTCCGTTATTTCACCGGAATCCTGTTCGTCCATTTTATGGAGAAGCTGGGAGTTCAAGGAAATTGCGGCAGAGGCCTTGAAATTAACCGCTACGGACATGAAAAAAATGAAGTTGATAGACGAAATCGTTCGTGAGCCCGCAGGTGGTGCACATGCTAATAGGGATAAGACATTTGAAATCGTAAAAAATAAAATTTCTTCGCATTATGAGGAATTAAAAAAGTTATCACCAAAAGAATTGGTGAAAAACCGAATGGATAAATATGCCAATATGGGTGTATTTAATGGATAATATCCCTTTTTGTCAAGGTGAAAAAATCTGGAGCGGAAATTCTCCAGTTTTTTTTTGCTTATAAACAAATTTCGTAACTTATCAACAGGCAAATTGTTGAACAACTGTTAATATCCCAAAACTCATTTTAATTCTTATTTGTATAATTTAGCACTCATGGAAAAAACGAACCCTGTTATTGGTCATCGAATAGACAAGTCGACCATCATTAGCTTGGAAAAGGGAAAAATCCCCCCTCAAGCTACTGATTTAGAGGAGGTTGTGCTTGGTGCAATGATGATTGACAAGAAGGGGGTCGATGAAGTAATAGATATCCTACATCCTGAAGTCTTTTATAAGGACGCCCATAGATATATCTATGAAGCCATTTTTAAGTTGTTTGAAAACTCTGAGCCGGTGGATTTATTAACCGTTTCGTCCCAATTGAAAAAGGATGGACGTTTAGAGAATGCCGGTGGCGATTTTTATCTCATAAAATTGACCCAAAAAGTAGCTTCTTCTGCGCATATAGAGTTTCATGCCCGTATTATCCTTCAAAAATTCATACAACGGAGTCTGATCAAGATTTCAAATGAAATTATCGAAGAGGCCTATGAGGATTCTACCGATGTGTTCGACTTGTTGGACACGGCAGAATCCAAGCTATACGATGTTACCCAGGGCAACTTGAAGCGTTCCGCCGAAACTGCCCAGAATTTGGTGATACAGGCAAAAAAGAGAATTGAAGAAATTGCCGGTAAGGAGGGACTAAGTGGAATACCGTCTGGTTTTGACAAATTGGACAAGTTAACCTCTGGTTGGCAACCCAGTGATTTGGTGATTGTGGCTGCACGTCCTGGTATGGGTAAAACGGCTCTAACCTTGTCCATGGCCAGAAATATTGCAGTAAACTCAAATATTGGGGTGGCTTTCTTTTCCTTGGAAATGTCTTCTGTACAGTTAATTACGAGGTTGATTTCCTCGGAGACAGGATTGTCTTCCGAAAAGTTGAGGACAGGAAGATTGGAGAAACATGAATGGGAACAGTTGAACGTTAAGGTAAAAGCCTTGGAGACGGCACCCTTGTTTATTGATGATACCCCTTCCTTATCTATTTTCGACCTTAGGGCCAAAGCAAGGCGTTTGGCTTCGCAACACAATATAAAAATGATCATTATTGATTATCTGCAGTTGATGACGGCCGGAGGAAGTCAAAAGGGAGGAAACCGTGAACAAGAAATATCAACTATATCCAGGAACTTAAAGGCTCTGGCCAAAGAATTGAACGTGCCGGTAATAGCCCTATCACAGCTTTCCCGTGCCGTAGAGACCAGAGGAGGTAGTAAGCGTCCAATTCTGTCGGATTTGCGTGAATCAGGAGCTATTGAGCAGGATGCCGATATTGTTTCCTTTATCTATAGACCGGAATACTATAAGATTGATGAATGGGACGATGAAGAGCGCTCTCCCACAGCTGGACAAGCCGAATTTATTGTAGCAAAGCATAGAAATGGTGGTTTGGAGAATATTCGTCTTAAATTCGTTGGGCATCTAGGTAAATTTGACAATTTGGATGATTTTGATTCTCCGTTTGAATTTCAATCCAAAATGAACGCTGAAGATGAAAATCCTTTCATTACTAAAAATCTTCCCAATGCCAATGAAGCTTTTGGTAGTTCTATGAACGATGATTCCATGCAGGATGATAATGATGTGCCTTTTTAACGGTTTTATATTTTAGGTCATCCTATAGCTTGCTCTTAAACTTTGTTACATAAACTTGTAAAATGTTTATGTTACGATTGCTAAACTAATAGGAGATTGGTCAAATTTTAACCCCATTTCAAAGCCGAAACCTCAATTTTCAAGTATCTTTGGGAAGATTCCTAATAGATATCAGTACATGCAAAAGTGTCTTTTCTCTCTTTTTTTAATTCTTTTTTCTTCAATAGAAATTTCCGCGTCATCCATTCTTATTCCCATGGACGCTGAAAGTCAAATAAACCATTTAAAGGCTTATGGAATCACCTACTGGGTTTTGACCAAGCAACAAAAAGTACAGTGGTTGCTCAATTATAGGGGGGGGTCATTTTTGTTGCCAGATGGGGAAACCATTCGTAAGGAATGCCAGATAAGGGGAGTTTCCTTTGAAATCATATCCGATTCCGAGACCCAAGCCATTCTGGATGAAATTGCAAGTCCTTCCAAAAATCAGGAAGCGGTTATATTGGAGAAAGCTCCTAAAATTGCCGTATATACCCCAAAGGATAATTCCCCTTGGGACGATGCGGTTACCATGGTTCTTTCATATGCTGAAATTCCCTATGATCAATTGTATGATGAGGAAGTAATGGAAGACAAATTGGTACTTTATGACTGGTTGCATTTACATCATGAAGACTTTACAGGACAATATGGTAAATTTTACGGGGCCTATAGATCGGCACCCTGGTACATAGAGGGAAAACAGAATGCGGAAGCCTTGGCCCAAAAATTAGGATTCAATAAAGTTTCTGAGGAAAAGCGGGAGGTAGCTTTAAAAATCAGAAATTATGTTATTGGCGGAGGATTTATGTTTGCTATGTGCTCCGCCACGGATAGTTTTGATATTGCCTTGGCTGCGGACGGTGTGGATATATGTGAGCCTATGTTTGACGGGGACCCATCCGATGCCAATTACCAAGGAAAACTGGACTATCGAAAAACCTTTGCCTTTACCAATTTTACATTGGAGCGTAATCCGCTGCGCTATGAATTTTCTTCCATAGACATTACCAATTTAAGGGGGAATGTGGACAGGGAAACGGATTATTTCTCTTTGATGGATTTTTCTGCTAAATGGGATCCGGTTCCTACTATGCTATGCCAAAACCACACTGCTTTGGTCAAAGGGTTTATGGGACAGACAACTGCTTTTTCCAGGCAGGAAATTAAACCCACTGTATTGGTATTGGGGGAAAATAAAATTAATGGAGAGGCACGCTATATCCATGGAATTAAAGGAAAGGGCTTCTTTACATTTTACGGGGGTCACGATCCTGAAGACTATCAGCATAGGGTAGGGGACCCAAAGACCGAATTGGAACTTCATCCCAACTCTCCGGGTTATCGCCTCATTTTAAACAATGTGCTTTTTCCCGCTGCACAGAAAAAGAAGCAGAAGACATAATATTTATTGGGATTTATATGAATTCCTATCTATCACTTTTGGATATTGATACTTTAAAATATAAGGCTGAGCGCTAATTGCAACTTAATATCTGTGGCTCAATAATTGCTCCAAAACAAGTTCCACACCGTTTTCGTCATTGCTCTTGGTCTTAAAATTGGCGACCGCCGTTACATTGGGGTGGGCGTTGGCCATAGCAAAACTAAAATCGGCCATGGACAACATTTCCAAGTCATTATTATAATCGCCAAAAACCATGGTTTCATGTCTGCTTATGCCGTACTTTTCCTGTATATGCTGCAAGGCGTAACCCTTATTGGCGTTCATATGGGAAATATCCAGCCAGTTCTCCCCTGAAACTTTCACTTTTAATTCCGATTCCAAATGTTTTACCCAAGGGTAAATAAACTTTTCGGAACTTTCAAAATGGTAAATAGCTATTTTTAATACTTCGCCATCAAAAGATGAAATGTCGTTTAAAACGCTAAACTCGGAATAATACTCTCTTAGTTTATTTAGAAAAGCATCTGAATTTCCATTTGTATAGGCATTATTTTTACCGCACAAAACTGGATGTATGCCCTCTACATTCTTTAATAGATTTATGGTTTGCTTAATGGTAAGTTGGTCCAAAGGCGTCGCTAGTAATTCTTGGTCCTGTTTTTTTACAAAAGCCCCATTTTCTGCCACAACAATTATATCATCCTTAATGGCATCCAATTTATCTATTATGCTGTTGTACTGCCTTCCACTTGCCGCAACAAATTTGATATCCCTCTTGCGTAATTCTTCGAATAATAGGAAGAATTTTGAGCTTACCTCATGCTGGGAATTTAATAGGGTGCCATCCATGTCAGTGACCACCATTTTTACTTTTGATAAATCCATTAAAATAATTTAAGCTGCAAAGGTATTTGTTATCATCTTAATTTCTTGTCTTGTTATGTAAAGTTTTGGAATTATTAATATTTGTCGAAATTTGAATAAATTTTAGATATTCATTAATATGCTGTTTTACCAAGAGGAATTACGTTTAAAGGCTTACAGGAGAGGTTTTCATTTAATTACGCACACTATTCTTGAACACCTACCACATTTACAAAGGATACAAACAGGTATGTTGCAGGTATTTATAAAACATACCTCGGCAAGCTTAACTATAAATGAAAATGCGGATGCTACTGTCAGAGCGGATTTTGAAAGTCACATGAATGTAATGGTTCCTGAAAATGCGCCATATTACCTCCATGATTATGAAGGCTCGGACGACATGCCCGCACATATCAAATCTTCTTTAATGGGGACCTCTGTCCAAATACCCATTAGTAGCGGTAAATTGAATTTGGGAATTTGGCAGGGTATCTATTTGTGCGAACATAGAAATAATGCAAGTGGGAGGCATTTGGTATTAAGCTACTTTGGGGTGTAGTCAAATATTTGTTTTATTTAGTAAATTAGGGTATTATGGATTTTAAAAATTAAGGCATGGCAACAAAAGAAATGATATTGGACAAAATACAGATCCTGATCACCAATAAATTTAAAACGCCGGAGGAGGCATATAACTTTTTTGATGAGGATGGGGATGGTAAACTTAAAAAAAGTGAAATTGTGGAAATGTTGAAGAAGGCCGAAATAAGTGGATTTTTGAGAGGAATTGTGTCCTCTAAGCTAATTGAGGGTTATGACAAATCTGGCGATGAGTTCATTGACTGGGAAGAATTTAAAGAGGCAGTGGGCAAGATAAAGACAACTTAAAATTGTTTAGATGTGTTTTAAATTTGCCTTAAGAATTTGAATAAGGCACAAAAAAAACCTGTTCCATTAGGAACAGGTTTTTATAAGCGAGATAAGTTTATTAATTTATTTTACTTTGTTTACAATAGCCTTGAAAGCCTCTGGGTGGTTCATGGCCAAATCCGCCAATACCTTACGGTTTAGCTCTATATTGTTGGCTTTTACCTTGCCCATAAACTGGGAATAGGACATTCCGTGCAATCTGGCACCAGCATTAATACGGGTAATCCATAGGGAACGGAAATTTCTTTTCTTGTTTCTACGATCTCTGTAAGCATATAACATTGCTTTTTCAACCGCATTTTTGGCTACTGTCCAAACGTTTTTACGTCTTCCAAAGTAACCTTTGGCCTGCTTCATTACCTTTTTTCTTCTGGCTCTGGAAGCAACTGAATTTACTGATCTTGGCATAATTTAAATTGTTTTTTTGTAGTAGGCGGTCGATAATCGACACTTTTTTATTTATTTAAATCGTAAATCTACAATTGTACATAAATAGGCCCAACTCCAGGGTTAATAATTACCGATTAAAACGATTACTTTAAACGTAATTGTTCTTTAATACTGTTAACATCCGCTTCGTGAACTAATCCAGAGTGGGTTAACGCTAGCTTACGCTTTTTAGACTTCTTCGTAAGAATGTGGCTCTTAAAAGCGTGCTTTCTTTTAATTTTACCACTACCGGTAAGCTTAAATCGCTTTTTGGCACTGGATTTTGTTTTCTGTTTAGGCATTTTCTTCCTATTTATTAATTTATCTCGCTTACTATCTTAATGCTAATGTTAATTCAGCATCTTATTTTATAAAAACAGGGCAATGAAGCCCAAGTTTATTTTTTGGTTTTAGGGGCAAGGAACATGGTCATACGCTTACCTTCAAGCTTTGGCATTTGTTCCACTTTACCTAAATCTTCCAATTCGGAGGCTAATTTAAGTAATAGAATTTCACCTTGATCCTTGTAAACAATGGACCGTCCTTTGAAGAAAACATAAGCTTTTAGTTTTGCACCATCCTTTAAGAATTTCTCTGCGTGCTTCTTCTTAAACTCGTAATCATGGTCATCCGTTTGTGGACCAAATCTTATTTCTTTTACGATTACCTTGGTGGCTTTGGCCTTCATGACCTTTTCCCTTTTCTTTTGTTCGTAAAGAAATTTTTTGTAATCAATTATTTTACAAACAGGGGGATCGGCCTTAGGAGAAATTTCTACTAAATCCAATTCCAGTTCCTCTGCTTTCGCCAAGGCTTCGCGGGTGTTGTATACACCTACTTCTATATTGTCGCCAACCAACCTAACTGTGGGCGATGAAATACTTTCATTGATATTGTGCGGGTTTTTGTTTTCCCTCCTAGGTTGGGGCCTAAATCTTTTTCTAATTGCTATGACGTAATCTTTTTAGTTAAACTTTTTTTTTTAAAACGACTTTAAGGTACTGTTTATTTCATTTAATACCAAGTCGGAAAATGCTTTTACGGAGATGGCACCTAAATCTTCGCCACCGTGTCTCCTTATAGAAATGGTTTCCTCTTTTTCCTCATTCTCCCCTACAATCAGCATAAATGGTATTTTATTCATCTCTGCTTCACGTATTTTCTTGCCTACCGTTTCGTTTCGGTTATCAATGAGGGCGCGAATGTCGTTATTTTCCAAGGAATTTAAAACTTTTTGGGCATATATTTCATGTTTTTCGCTGACAGGGAGAATAATAGCCTGCTCCGGCATCAGCCAAAGTGGGAAATTACCGCCTGTATGTTCCAGCAATAATGCTATGAAACGTTCCATGCTTCCAAAAGGAGCTCTGTGGATCATTACCGGTCTATGTAACTCATTGTCACTACCTTTGTAAGTAAGGTCAAAGCGCTCCGGCAAGTTGTAGTCCACTTGAATCGTCCCTAATTGCCAGTTCCTGCCAAGGGCATCCTTCACCATAAAATCCAACTTGGGACCGTAGAAAGCGGCCTCACCACTTTCTATAACAAAGTTAAGGCCTTTTTCTTTAGCTGCATTGATAATGGCATTTTCTGCCTTTTCCCAGTTTTCTACAGATCCTATGTATTTTTCCGGCTTGTCCAAATCCCGTACGGATACTTGTGCCGTAAAATTACCAAAGCCCAAAGATCCCAATACATATAATGTAAGGTCTATTACGTTCTTAAACTCTTCAGCCAATTGGTCAGGAGTACAGAAAATATGGGCGTCATCCTGGGTAAAGCCACGCACTCGTGTAAGTCCGTGCAATTCTCCACTTTGCTCATATCGGTAGACAGTTCCAAATTCGGCATATCTTTTTGGGAGCTCCCTATAACTAAATGGTTTGGTATTGTAAATTTCACAGTGATGTGGACAGTTCATGGGCTTTAACAAGAACTCCTCATCTTCTTTTGGAGTCTTGATCGGTTGAAAACTGTCGGCTCCGTACTTTTCATAATGACCGGAGGTAACATAAAGTTCCTTTTGTCCTATATGTGGGGTGATCACCATCTCATATCCGGCCTTCTTCTGTGCCTTCTTTAGAAAATTCTCCAAACGTTCCCTTAAAGCTGCCCCTTTTGGAAGCCATAAAGGAAGTCCTTGTCCTACTTTTTGTGAAAAAGTGAACAGTTCCAATTCCTTGCCTAGTTTTCTATGGTCTCTTTTTTTGGCTTCTTCCAGAAGTTCAAGGTATTCGGTGAGTTCTTTTTGTTTAGGAAATGAAATGCCATATACTCTGGTCAACTGATTGTTTTTTTCATTTCCCCTCCAATAGGCACCGGCAACGCTCAATATTTTAATGGCCTTTATGATACCGGTATTAGGAATGTGTCCGCCCCTACATAGATCTGTAAAGGTGTCATGGTCACAGAAGGTAATGGTGCCGTCTTCCAGATTCTCTATAAGCTCTACCTTGTATTGGTTGCCTTGGGATTTGTATAGTTCCAATGCCTCTGCCTTGGTAGCGGAACGCATCTTAAAATCGTGTTTTCCCCTGGCAATTTCCAAGGCTTTCTTTTCAATTTCTGGAAAGTCCTTTTCTGAAATAGTACCCTCGGCCAGATCCACATCATAATAAAATCCGTTATCAATGGCTGGTCCTATGGTCAATTTTACCCCTGGGTACAATTCTTCCAATGCTTGGGCCACAACGTGGGAGGTGGAATGCCAGAAAGCAGTTTTGCCCTCTTTGTCGTTCCAACTATATAGGATAAGGGATCCATCTTCCTGTAATGGTGTTACGTTTTCAACGGTTATGCCATTGAATTTTACGGAAATAATATTTCGAGCCAAACCTTCGCTTATGCTTTTGGCCACCTCCAAAGGTGTTGTTCCTTCAGCATATTCTCTAATGCTCCCGTCCGGTAAAGTTATTTTGATCATACTTTTTTTGTCGTAATAAGTGTGCAAAGATAACATCTAACATTTATGTTGGCAATATATATAGGAACGTTTTTATACATATATAAATAGGATAGTTGTTTGGCGTTCCCTCCCTATGTCGGTCCGGGTGCTCTGCTTTGTCCCTTTCGCTGGTTGGGGGAAGCCTCTCCGCCCCTGCCTGCCCTCGGGCAGGCCTAACGCGCCCCCGGGGCATTTTTAACGGTCGGCCGTTTTGCGGTCCGGGAAAAAAGCGTTAAATTGTTTTCCCTTTTTGTGCCGGGTTTCGGTGCGCAAAATGCTTGTTGACAGCGGGTTGTGCGCGGCGGTTCGAAAAAGGCGAAAAAAGTTTTGAAAAATCCTTGTGGATTTAAAAAAGGGTGGTAGATTTGCACCCCGCTAACGAAGCAAAGTCGGAGTCCGCGGGAATGGTGTTTGGAGCGCCACGTTCATATGTTTTTTGTTTCCCTGGCCGCCCTGAAGAAAGAAAGATGATTTTTTTCGAAAAAAGCTTGGCGGATTAAAAAAAGGCTGTACATTTGCAGCCGCTTTGGGAGACAGGGCGAACGAACAGAGAGAATTAAGTTCATTGATATATTGTAAAGACAGCGCGCCATATTTTTGGGAACAGGGATATGGTGCAGAAAAAGAAATCGAAAGAACGGGCCGGGAAGATATC
>NZ_PIOB01000014.1 GCF_002909255.1 Arenibacter hampyeongensis | reverse complement strand
CGAACGAGACCTTTACGGTTACGCTCAGTGCGGCCAGTGCGGGCTATACCATAGGCACGGCCACGGCCACGGGCACGATAAACAATGACGACAGCGAAGTGATGAACATGGGCGGGGACGTTGCCCTTGCCGAGGGGAACTCTGGCACTACGGCCTTCGTGTTTACGGCGAGCCGTACGGGCGCGACGACATCCGCGGCCAGTGCGACCTTTACGGTAACGGCTGGCAGCGCGAACGCGGCTGACTTTGGAGGGGCTTTGCCCAGTGGCCCGGTGAACTTTGCGGCGGGTTCGGCTACGGCCAACTTTACGGTCAACGTCAGCGGCGACACCACTGTGGAGCCGAACGAGACCTTTACGGTTACGCTCAGTGCGGCCAGTGCGGGCTATACCATAGGCACGGCCACGGCCACGGGCACGATAAACAATGACGACAGCTATACGGCGAGCATCACGGCAAATGACCCTACGGCCTCTGAAGCGGGTAGTGCTATAGGCCAGTTCACGGTGGACCTAGGGACGACCAACACCAACGGAAGCGCCATCGTGGTGAATTATACGATAGCGACTGGTGGTTCGAATGCGACCAATACTACGGACTATGCCACTTTGGGCGGCAGTGTATCGATAGGGAATAACCAACAGACGGCACTGATTACGATTACGCCTGTAGACGACGGACTTGTCGAGGGCCCCGAGACGGTTATACTGACCTTGGCGGCTGGAACGGGCTATGCGGTTGCGGGCGCCCCGAACAATACCGCCACGGTGACCATTGCGGACAACGATAGTTATGTTGCGAGCATTACGGCCACAACTCCCAATGCCTCGGAGAGTCCTTTAAGTGCAGGTTCTTTTACAGTTGGCCTGAACACTACAAACTTATCAGGTGGACCTATTGATGTAAATTATGCCATAGGGGGAACTGCCACCTCGGATTCGGATTATATAGCACTTACAGGTATAGTTTCAATACCTGACTCTCAGGAGAGCAGTACTATAACGGTCACTCCTATTAACGATAATGAGGTGGAAGCGGCCACGGAATCTGTAATTGTGACCTTGGCGAATGGTACTGGTTATACCCTTGCCACCGCACCAAATAATTCAGCTACGGTGAATATTGCCAGTGAGGATACCGCAGGTGTTTCCATTGATGATGTTTTGGTGAATGAAAATGATGGCACCGCCACCTTTACGGTGACCCTAAATGGCGCTGTGCTATTGGGAACTATAGTATCCTATACTACGGCCGATAACACTGCCACGGCAGGAACTGATTATGACGCAGAGTCAGGTATATTAACATTTTTAGGATTGAACGGGGAAACGAGAACAATTACCATAAATATTACGAATGATGTAGTCGCAGAGGGTACGGAAAGCTTTTTCGTTAACCTAACCAATGCAACCGGATTTGCCCAACTAGGAAAGGCACAGGGTGTTGGTACTATTGCAGACAACGATAATTGTATAGAGGCGCCTTTAATAAATACAACGCCCACTATTTTCTGTGAAGATTTTAGTCAAGATCTTGATGCTTATACAGATAGTTCTATTCCTGCAGGATTTGAACTAATATGGAGCAGTAGTAATGATTTTTCCAATACCGGTGCTAGGTTAAGTACTTCTGTTGTAAATTTTGCGGCTACTTTCTACGGTTTCTTGTTCAATTCGGGTACTGGTTGTACTAGTCCACCCTTGGAAGTAACCCTAGTCCGTAACGAACCACCTGAAATACTAAGTACCACTCCAACAACCATTTGCGGACCGGGTACAGCAACGATAAGTGCGACGGTAACGGCGGGTGGTAGTTTGTTTTGGTATAGTTCAACCTCGGATAGTCTGCCCTTGGGGGAAGGCAGTAATTTTGTCACTCCAAACAACACGGTTACCACAATTTATTATGTTGAGGCTTCTGCCAATGGCTGTTTCTCCGAACGCGTCCCTGTTACGGTTACAGTTGCGGATCCTGTGGCAGCCGGTACAACAATTAATACTGTAGCTTGCAGTATAACCGGCGGTGGGCCTACAACTATTGATTTGGATACTACCAGGACGGGAGGTACGGCCGGGGTTTGGAGCATAGTAGATACCCCTCCAGGGACCGTCACCATTGGGGCGGAAAACATGGTTAATTTTGAAGGAGCAGTAGAAGGGGACTACATTTTTAGATTTACTACAAATACCGCTGTTTCCCCATGTATAAACGAAAGTGTTGATGTTACCATTACCGTAACTACCTGTACTATGGATAGCGATGGGGACGGTATCATTGACAGGGATGAAGTTACTTTGGGATTGGACCCCAATAATCGGGATACCGATGCGGATGGCATTAATGATGGAGTGGAAGTTGGGCCAGATGTAAATAATCCATTTGATACGGATAGTGATGGTATTATAGATGCCTTGGATTCCAATATTTTGGATTCCGATAATGACGGTGTTGTAGATCAATTGGATCCCGCGAACGATAATCCTTGTATCCCTAATATTTCGGATGCCTGCCAAATTGATCTTGGGATTGTCAAAGTAGTGGATTTGGAAAGTGTATTGGTAGGACGTGAAGTCGTCTTTACCATAACCCTGACCAATTTAAGCCCTATAATGGTGACCAATGTTGCGGTTAACGATCTTGTAGGCCCGGCAGTTGGATTTCAATATATAAGTAGTACGGTTACTAAAGGAACATACAATGAGGTTGCCGGAGTATGGCAGTTGGATGAGGTTTTGGCCAATGAGATAAATACCTTAACCATTACTGCCATGGTACCTGAAGTGGGCAATTATCGGAATGTTGCCGCCATTGTGGACTCTTTTCCGGAAGATTCAAATGCTGCGAATAATATAGCTTCGGCTAGCGTAACGGCGACACCTCGTTCTTCCAACGAATGCGGATTTCTCTTTAATCAGATATCCCCTAATGGGGATGGAATAAACGATGCAGTTTATATTAATTGTATTGAAGATTACCCCAATAATACCATTGAAATTTATGACCGCTACGGCAATGAGGTCTTTAAGGCCGGTAGTTATGACAATTCTTGGACGGGAACGGGAAAGAATGGGGATTTGCCAAAAGGAACCTACTTTTATATATTGGATCTTGGCGATGGAACGGAAGTACGAAAAGGTTGGATCCAAATCATAAGATAAAATAGACTATGAATTTTAGAATATACAGTTTAGGGTATAGAAACCTTTTGTTGCTTTGTAGCGTAGTGTTTTTTTCCGTAACATCACTATTCGGGCAGAAGGAACCACAGTATACCCAATATATGTACAATATAGGTAGTTTTAATCCGGCTTACGTGGGTACCGTGGAGACTCCGGATATAACGGGTTTATATCGCGTACAATGGTCTGGAATTCCGGGAGCGCCAAAAACCTTGAGGTTTGGTGTAAACCTTCCATTGGCCAATGAAAAAAATGGGTTGGGGTTTAATATTGTAAGTGATCAATTGGGACCAACTTCCCAAACCTACATAGATTTGGCGTATTCATTTCAGGTAAAGCTTTCAGATGACACCAAGTTGTCTTTCGGTGTCGATGCTGGTGGTTCCCTACTTGATGTGGATTATACAAAAGGGGATTTTGAAAATCCAAATGAACCCTTGCTCAATAATGCGGATACCTTTAATAAATTTTACCCCACAGTTGGTGCAGGACTATTTATGTATCAGGAAAGTTGGTATGTGGGTTTATCCGTTCCCAATTTTTTAACTTCTGGGATATATGCCGATGAAGTAGCCAATATAGTTGAAGACAAGGTGCAGTTTAATTTTATTGGGGGCTATGTTTTCGATTTGTCCGAAGGCCTAAAATTTAAGCCAGCATTCTTGATGAATTATTTAAATGGTTCGCCTTTAAATCTAAATTTGTCAACAAATTTTTTAATTAGCGATGTAGTAACGGTAGGGGCCTCGTATAGATTGGATAATGCCATAAGTGGCTTGGCCGGATTGCAGATTTCCAATGGGCTATTTCTTGGTTATTCCTATGATCATAATACGAATGGTCTGGGGGAATATAGTCAGGGTTCGCATGAGGTAATATTGAAATTTTATTTAGGAAAATCCGGCACGAAAGTTAAAAAGGAAAATAATAGAGATCAGAAAGGTAAGCCTAAACAAATAGATACCCCAAGGTTTTTCTAAAACAGTTATGGACATGAGGTTTAATTTAGTAGTTATATTTTTTATTATTTCGACGTCCTTGGGTTTTGCTCAGCAAAAAAAATCCAAAGGGGATATATTGTTTTTTGAATATTCCTATAATCAGGCTATTATAGAATATCAAAAGGAATTGAGCGAGGGAGAACTTTCCAATAAACAAAATTTAAATTTGGCGGATTCCTATATGAAAATTGGGAACTATAAAAGGGCTGCGGACATTTATGTGACTATTTTTCAAAAAGATACCACCATGTCTACCCACCATTTTAATAAAATGTTGCAGTCCCTGGCCAAAACTTCGGATATTGAAAAAGTTAAGGCTTATTTGGCAACAAAAAAAGATAAATTGCCGGCTGAATTGGTGGAAAATACTAGCTTTAATTATGAATTAATAGCCAGTAACAATAATGAGGAACTTGATTTTGAGGTATTTAACATAAGTGGAAATAGTCCGCAATCCGATTTTTCTTCGACTTTTTATAAAGATATGTTATTGTTTTCAAGTGATCGGCCAGATGGGACCAAGCAGATATATAGACCTTCAGGGGAATCTTACCTGAATATATACGGATCCAAAATTGATTCTAAAGGCAATGTAACGGATCCGCAGCCATTTAAGGGTATTTCGGATTCTAAATTTCATAGGGCAACACCTTATTATTCAAAGGAATTGGACAATATATTTTATGTACTTTCCAATTCGGACGGAGAGAATTTACAATTCAGTGAAAATGGCAAAAATGCCTTGGCGATTGGCATGAGCAATGGCCAGGGATCGTTGAAGTTTATTTTAAGAGATCTGGATACTTCTTTTTATTATCCGTTTTACGAGGCAGCGACCGGTCGTTTGTTTTTCGCGGCAAATTTTGACGATAGTCTGGGTGGTACGGATATTTATTATGTTTACACGAATGATGGCTTGATAATGTCTTCGCCCATTAATTTGGGACCTAGAATTAATACTCCTGGTAATGAAATTGCCCCGTTTATCTTTGAAAATAACCTGTATTTTTCTTCGGATATTTTTTATGGACTTGGAGGGATGGATATTTATAAATCTACCATGCATTTGGACAATACTTACAGTATCCCGATAAATCTGGGGGAGGGTATAAATTCTTCTAAGGACGACTTTGGATTTATTATTAAAAACAATGATACAAAGGGATTGCTGGGTTATTTTTCCTCTAACAGGGATGGCGGCAAAGGCAATGATGATATTTACGGTTTTAATGTCAAAGAAAAACCGGGATTAAAGACATTGGCATTAAAAGGTAAGGTGGTTAACCTTACTTCCAATCAGGGTGTTTCCAAGGCCCAAGTACGTCTCTTGGATCAGGAAGGTAAGTTTGTAAAGGAGGTGTTTTCTAATGAGAGCGGGGATTATAGTATTGAAATTCCGTTTCAAAATATTATTACGATTGAAGCGACCAAAGAAAAACATTCCATATTTTCAGTAACTTATCAAGATAAGGAATTGGAAGAGATCCAAGACAAAGCTTTCAATATGGGTATAAAGTATCTCGAAGACTTGGTTGAGACCGAAGAGAATCAGACGGTTATAAAATTGAAAAAATTCTATTTTGATAAGGGTCAAAGTAAAATTACACCTGAAATAGCCCTGGAATTGGACAAGGTGGTAGATGTGATGAGCAGATTTCCACAATTACAGCTTAGAATAGAATCCCATACCGATAGTCGAGGGGGTAGTAGTTCTAATTTTACCCTTTCCCAAAAAAGGTCGGATGCCATTAAAAAGTATCTATTACAGCAAGGAGTACCCTCTGGAAGTATACTCTATACCATGGGTTTTGGTGAGGAAAAACTTGTGAACGGTTGTAAGGATGGTGTTTTTTGTTTGGATATGTTACACAATAAAAATGAAAGATCTTTAATAGTGGTGCTTAATTATAATCTCTTGAATTAAGGCTATTAAGGAATTTTTATAATGTTGATTTTGAAAATTATACATTAGCATGTTGCAATTAAATTACCTTGCTAATATACATTCACTACAGTCCTTGATTTCACCATTGTAGGTTTCTCTATATTTATGTAATGTCCTAACTGGAATTCCGAAAATCACTTTTTTTATATAAGTTACCCGAGTGTATAGAATCCCCATTTTGGAATTATACCGTTTTTCATTTCTGGTATTCCTTTTAATTCGTATCAATTTCATCAATCTATATTTATTTTTTCTTCTCTGGAAGGATAACAATAATTTGGAGCAATTACAAATAATTGGCGTTAACTATATATTAAAGATTAGGTTGTATAGTATTGGGGTGGACCGTTAATACTATGCATTGGAGGCTTATGGGAAATTTTTATGTCTAGAACAGAACCATCCAACAATAATAAATTGAAAAAAGTGCTAGGAATAGTATTCCAAGGTAGGTCAATATTTGCAGGTTTCTATTTGGCCTATATATTTCGGGTATTTCATGGCTCATTACATTCTTTAGATTCATATACCCTATGATTGGGGCTACTACGAAAGAAACAAAAGTGGCCAATGCCACAAGCAGACCCATGTTGGCTGAGAAGGTATGGATGACCGTATAATTAATAATCGCCAAGAGTAATATTGCCATGGGAAACCCCTTTCTTTTTAGGTTCTTTGCACTTGGAAAAAGGAGGGTCAAAATGTCCACACTTACTCGGGCAATGGCATCGTGGGCCGTTATACAGGTGCTGAACATGGTAGCAAATGCAGCAATAGCTATTAGAATATAGGCCCAGGACCCAATATTTGCCGTAAACAACTGGATCAATTGGTCGGCAAAAATTACAGCACTGTTGCTAAGTTCCGTATTGGTGCCATAGAGGGTAAGCCAGCCAATGGTCATAAAGAAAATGGCCAGTATTCCCGTAGTAAAATAGCCAAAATTGAACTCTTGCAGAGCCTCCTTTAAGGAAGGTTTGCGATTGGAGTTTTTGAATTTTTCAATACTCCAAAGACTTATCCAGCTAGAAGCCTCTACAGTGGTTGGCATCCACCCCATTAATCCAATTAAAAAAAGGATTCCTACTTCATTAAAAATAATGGGTGCTTTAAAATCTTCTATTTCCGTAACTTGCCCATTTACGACCACCAGAATTGTAGTTGCCAACAGAGCCAGAAATAAAAGGGATACTACATATTTTAATGAGATTTCCAAAAATTTATAACGGCCAACTATAAGTAGGGCACAGATCAATATAAAAAGGACGCCTGCAATAACATGTACGGGTGTATTGGTTAGCTGAAAGAGGTTGATAAGCAATCCCGAGGTAACTACATATAGTGCTGCCAGAATGGTAAAGGTGCTGAATAAAGTGATAATGCCATAAAAAATTAAGTAGCCCTTGCCACGATTAAGATAACCCTCTATGAGTGTTTTATTGGTGATATTGGTATATCTTATACCGAATTCAAAAAAAGGGTATTTGAGTACATTGGCCAATATAATGGGAATTACCATAATCCAGCCATATTGGGCTCCTGCTTTGGTAGATAATACTAAGTGGGAAGTTCCTATGGCAGTACTGGCAAAAAGAAGGCCGGGACCTAGGTTTTTAATCAGATTCCTAATGGAGGTCATTATGGACATTTCAAGGGCAAATATAGCTCAGATTACTTAATTTCAATTTTCTCCCCATAAAATTTGGGTTGTGTATTTAGTGCCAGATCAATAAATACTTTTACCCGCGCAAAATACTCTCTAATTTGAACTTTCAATCCATTTTTGAGCGATATATCATCAGCATTAAATCCAATCGCGTGTAATCCCTTTTCTTCGGCTAGATAAATGGCCCTTTCATTGTGAAATTTTTGCGAAATAATGGTAACACAATCCAATCCGAAAATCGCATTGGCCCGAACCACAGAATCCAAAGTACGAAAACCCGCGTAATCCAAAAATATTTTTTCCTGTGGAATCCCTCCTTTAATTAGGTCTTGTTTAAACACAGAAGGTTCATTGTAATAGAGGGAGCTATTGTCTCCGCTGACCAATACAAAGTCAATTTTACCGGCTTTATACAATTCAAGGGTCGCTTTAATTCTATTGGTGTAATATGGGTTGGAGCCGCCACCTACAAGCCTGTTGGAAGTACCTAATACTAGGCCAACCTTATTTTCGGGAATTTCCTTTACGTTCCAAAAGGTCTTTTTTGTAGTAGCATTTTCAATTATAAAATTGCAGGTAATTAAAGCTAAATAAATACTGAATATGCTCAGTAGGAATACAAGGCCAATTTTCTTTATCATACTTCACTAAATTGAGATATAGAAGTAGTAATCGCTGTTATATTTGTTCGTAGGTATTTAATGTCTTTTGCAATTTACTCCGTGTTGTTTTAAAGTATGAATGGTAATCCAAAACATCCAAAAAATAAACCCCGACGATTATGGTCGGGGTTTAAATACAGTGTTAAAACTTAAACTGAATTATTTTAGTTTGCATTTGCGCCTATATTGCCTTGGGTGATGATAATTTCCAAGTGGTCTTCATTTTGATGGATCTTTATATGCCCATCAAATTTTAGAAGTTGTTCGTAGGTAATCGGTGTTCCATCGTCCAAAGTAGTGATAACCGTGCTGCTTGATTCGCAATCACAATCTATCGGAGCCAAGGTAATGGCCACCTCTCCACCAGTTGCTGCGTCGTTAAAATAAATAAATGCAGGGTGGATGTCGGTTGAAGAACCATTTATCTCCAACAGAACAGTAGTTGATCCATCCTCATTTTTTTTAAAGGTAACTTTTCCTGAAATTTTGGAATTGGAAACAGAGCTCAATGTAAACACTTTAACACTTGTGGAAGGGTCAGATGGGTTGTCATCTTTTCCGCAACTGGAAATTACCAATGATAAGGAAAGCAGTAAAAGGAAGTAATATTTTTTCATTTTAAGGAGGAATTATTATTTACCCAAAGGTTCTGAAATATTTATGATAATACTTCATTATTACTTTAATCAGTTGAAATAATCGATGAAATGTAAATATTAGTTTTTTTAAGAAAAAGATTACAGAAAAAATATTTTGGATTCGATTTTGTTTACATGGAATTTAAGATCGTGTATTCTTAATCGGTAAAAAGGGATTGTTTAACCTATGTTAAGGGCAGACTTCTTTTCCGGGTATAATGGTAAAGGTGTAGTCATTAGGAATGCCAAAAATTAGCATAGGGAAGCCAAGTTGATATTTGAAGAACACCAAAGTTTACATCTAAGGGTCTAAAGTATTAAAGGTTTAGGATTTTTTGGACTTCTTATCCCTCTTGGCTGCTTTTTTTTCTTTTGCGGATAATACTGGTTCCTTTTTTACATTCTTCTTTGCGTCTTGACTCTTTGCCATAGCGGTTGTTTTTATCAAAGATAATGAAAATACCCACAGATCTTAACTTGTATTCAATTTTTGGACAATTGTGTTGACCAAATTTATTTTGGAAGGGTAATTCCCAAGCTCAATCCTATTTAGGATAGTTGTAAAGTAGATGAAAGTAAAAAGCTATTGTTGTAAAGCCACTCGTTTTTCAGCCATAAGTTTTGCAATTACCTTTTCAAGTTTCTTAGGTTTATTGGCATACTTTTCCAAATCCACTATTTCCACTTTCCTAAAATCAACAGGGTGACTTTCGCTTTGTAGAGAAATACTGCCTCTCTTTAAGAGTTCTCCCTCATTAGCTCCGTTAACAGGGTCTAACTGTGGTTTTGTATAGCGCATAACCTCTTCGCCGTTTACGTAATGAACAATTAGGGAATCCTTTAAAACAAGAACTTCTACCCTCGTCCATTGGTCCCCATGATATGTTTTGGAGGTAGAATTGGTACAATGCTGTTTTATTGTTTTGCCGTCTTTTTCATATTGGGTTCCAGGAGTGCAGAGATTGGCCGTAGATCGTTGATCCTTGCCATTGCCACCTAAAAGCTGTACTTCGATCGAATTGGGGAAGTCTTGATCAACTGTCATGGTCGTCGGATCTTGACCATGTACCATTATACCGCTGTTTCTATAGGCCCATCCTGGCCCTTCCTTAACTTGATCTCCAACAAATCGGTATTCTACCCCAATTAAATAGGATGAAAATGGCTCTTTGTAAAAAATATGTCCAAATTGCTCGTCGAATTTTGTGTATTGGTCATACCTCACCTGTATAGCCCCGTCATTTACCTGAAAAGTATTACCGAAGTTATCGTTTAATTTATGGTGTCTAATTTTTATTTGCCAATCATTAAGATCCTTGCCATTGAACAATTGTTTCCACTTTACATTTTTTTGTGCTTGGGAAATATTGGAAATTAGGCTAAGACCAAGTATTAGGAAAGTGGTTATAAGTATATTGTTAGATCTTGTTTTCATTGGAATTATTTAGTTTGAAGGTCCTAAAATAGTATTTTAATTTATAAGAACAACCTGATCATCCAGGACTTTTGTTTTTTTGATCCTAAATGCAATTACTACATTAACATATTATCTTTGACTGGCTTGTGGGGGCCTATTCCATATAATGATTTTGTAACTGCTGGGTTTAGTTGAATTGCCATTATTTAGGAGGAATTCCCCTAAAGAGCAGTGTAGAATGAAAACTTCTCGTTACTTGTGCAAATGTGAATACAATTAAGGGTTTGAATTCTTTAAACAAATAATGTGAAGTGTTTAACCGAAATTAATCTAACAAAACTAAATATTCATTGATAATCACTGTATCAATAAGGGTTTATTTACTTGAGATGACAATTGCCAATCGGTGAGCCCCATTTGAACTTGTTGAAAGTGGAAAAGCCGGTATCGTAGTCCGTATTTTTGCTTTGTCCAATTTTACTCAAATAAATTTGGCAAAATTAAGGCACAAAAAAACCAAAGCTTTCACTTTGGTGAAGTTATGTAGGGATTTAATGACATTACAATGGCAGGAATTACCTCACTTCGTTTGGTGAGGCCCGTTCGAACATGTTGAAAGTAAAAAAGCCGGCATCCTATGCCGAATTTTTGTTTTAAGCGCCTTCGCGCAATTAAATTTGGCTCATCGCCTAAAACAAAAAAGCCCCGACCGAAGGGTCAGGGCTTTTTCACTCATTTGTACTCGAGGCGGGACTTGAACCCGCACGGACTAATGTCCATTGGATTTTAAGTCCAACTACTATTGGTCTCATTTGGTGCTATGTGGTCTCATAATCAATTGTTTATGAGATATTTGCGATTTTAAGAAATCATAAAAATACGAGCAAAACCGCAATTTGTTGTACCTATGTTGTACCAATTTTGTATATTTAAGTAGTTGAACAACTGTTATGGCATCAAGTGTAAAAGTAACTTTACGTAAAAAACCAAACACACAAGGACTTTACCCTCTTGCGGTCCGAATTACCAAAGATAGGCGAACTTCATATCTCTACACAGGTCAGTTTATCGAATTCAAACATTGGGATGCTACAGAGCGAATTGTAAAAAAATCACATCCTAATGCCGTCCGGCTTAACAATCTCCTGCTTGCTAAGCTGTCAGAGGCTAATACGAAATTATTGGAGCTTCAAACAACAAAGGATGATATTTCGTCAAAACAGATAAAAAAAGAAATCAGCGCCCCATTAAATAAAACCACCTTCAAAGAGTTGTCAGAGAGCTATCTTCAAGAAATCAAAGGAAATGGGAAATTAACCCGTTATGCTTCGGATAAAGTGCGTGTAGACCATCTGGTGCGTTTTGCCAAAAATAGTTATTTAACCTTTAAAGAAATTGACGAGGCCTTTTTGAGGCGTTTTATGAGTTATTTGAAAGTCAGTAAAAAGCTGTCGAAAAGAAGCATTGTAAATAACCTTGTAGTCATACGGACACTTTATAATAGAGCGATTAAACAAGGGATGGTTGGGCGCAAGCATTATCCTTTTGGCGCAGATAAAATCCGCATCAAATTCCCTGAAACAGAAAAAGTTGGTTTAACGATAGAAGAGATTAAGGAGATAGTAGGGCTGGAAAATTTAAATAAACAAGAAAACCATGCTCGAAATGTCTGGTTGTTTAGTTTTTATTTAGCAGGTATGCGGGTAAGCGATGTGTTACAGATTAGATGGAGCGACATTTACGATGATCGCTTGCATTATCGTATGAACAAGAATGATAAATTACTATCCCTCAAATTGCCTGAGAAACTTTTGCCAATCTTGAAACAATATGACCTAGGTAAAGCCAGCGACATGGATTTTATCTTTCCGGAAATGAAAAAAGCGAAGACAGAAAATCCAAAAGACGTTTTTGCCAAAACAAAGACAGCGACAAAAAAATTCAATAAATATTTGACATTAATTGCAGAGAAGGCGAAGATTGACAAGAAGCTAACTATGCATATTGCCCGGCATAGTTTCGGGAACATAGCTGGAGATAAGATTCCGATTCAGATGCTTCAAAAATTGTATCGTCACTCTTCCATTACGACAACAATAAATTATCAAGCAAATTTTATGCATAGAGAAACTGATGATGCGTTGGAAAAAGTGATAAACTTTTAACTTTAAAACTTCACATTTTTTAAAAATGTTCTTGGTAATGTTTTCAATTTTAAAAGTCTAAATAAACGTGGGTTTAAATTATACCAAAGAAACCACCCTACATCGAAGTTGACAGCTGTATCAAAAAAAGATTTTTTACTTTAGAAACAAACAATCTGAATAATTATGAAATCATGGTTACTTTTATTTTTTGCACCCTTTTATTTGCTTGCAATACAACTCCTCCGAATAAAACCATCGATGAAGTTCTAGAAGTCCCAGATAACCGAAATAATTCCAATTCTCGAACCCTCAATTAGTATATAAGGTCTTAAAGGCTAAAAAGGCCGATTAGTTAAAGGCTCCCTTTGCGGTTTCAGAGGGCGGCCCTGGAGGGGCAACCTTGATTATTGAAGAATTCTGGAAAAATAACCCACTTAGAACCGATAGGGACATTATACTAATGGACCAACGTGGAACGGGGGCATCAGGGGCAAATTGTATCGAAATGGGTGGCACCATCTTTGCTGTTTTAAGACGAGACTTAGACGCTGAAATGAATCAAGGGCTTTTGACTCCATCTTTAAAAAATGTAACGAGACAGTTAATCAAAAAGGAGTTAATCTGGCAGGGTATACTAGTCAACAAAATGCAACGGATTTTGAAGACTTACGCATAGAATTGGGATATGAACAATGGAATCTTCTTGGAGCTTTTTATGGTTCAAGGTTAGGATTGACCATCATTCGCGACTTTCCAGATAGTGTACCTAGCTCCATATTTTTAGGTGTTTTTGCTCCAGATACTCAATTATCTGGAGGATAGATTGTCGATTTTGAAAAATCCCTTTTTGAAATCCTCAAGCGTTGCGAACTAAACTACGAATGTAGTAATCGCTATCCCTATCTTAAACAACGGTTAATAAAAAACTTAAAATAAATGGAGTCGGAACCTTTGCATATAGACCAGATTCAAAACCTTTAGTTCAGACCCGTCGAGATGCTTTAATATTATTACACCAGTTCCTTTACAGTCACTATACAATAGTAGATATCCCCGAAATTATTGAAGCATTAGAGCAAGAGGGACTATCCAAATTATCATTTTTTCAGTATTCATTGAGGTTTAGAGGGGGAGTGATTTTTAACACACCGAATTACTCACTCCAATTTATTTGTTTTAGTTAGCTATTTTCAGCATGTTACCAAAACTTGCCCTCTATACTCAAATAAAGGTAAAAATCGCATATTTACCCTTGTTGATTTTAATACACCATGAAACATAGTAAGTTAGACAAAGGACAAATTGTTAAGACTACTATTATAATTTAACCAATAAGAGGCATTCATGTAGTTTCTTATATAGGAACAGAATAAGTATTTTTTATTTCACCCATAACAAAAGTACTGTGTGCACTACCAATGTTTTTTATTTCTCCAAGATGGTTTAAAACAAAATCCTGATAGTGCTTCATATCCTTTACCATTACTTTTAGCAAGAAGTCATAATCTCCAGATACATTGTAGCATTCAGTAACCTCTTTAATTGCTATAATATCCTTAACGAATTTATGGCCAATTTCCCGGGTGTGCTGTTTCAGGGTAATATTACAGAATACGGTGAGCCCTTTGTCCAGTTTTTCCGCATCAAGAACAGCCACAAACTTTTTTATATAACCATTTTTCTCCAAACGTTTCACCCTCTCAAAAACAGGAGTAGTGGATAAATTTACCTTATTCGCCAATTCTTTGGTCGTTAAGTTGGAATTGGTCTGCAACAAATTCAAAATCTTATAATCAATTCTATCCAAATCGTTCATAGAATATTATTCTTTTAATTCATTAATATTTCATCTCAAAAGATTAAACAGCTATCATACTTATAATTTATAGTGTTATATTCCAAATAATGGAACAAATTTAGAATTTACAATCTAAAATACAAGCTTTGTAAGGAATTATACAAACAATAAATTATGAAAACAAACCTTTTAGGTTACCCTAGAATTGGGGCGAACAGGGCATTAAAAAAAGCCTCTGAAAAATATTGGCAAGGGGCTATTTCTGCCGAAGAATTGAATCAAGTAGGTGAAGGTATTCGTAAAGAAAACTGGTTATTGCAGCAAGAAGTTGGAATAGATATGATTCCATCCAATGATTTTTCCTTTTACGATCAAGTATTGGATGCTACCATGACCTATGGTAGTTTTCCCAAAAGATTTGCTGGAATAAAAAAAAACAAATCGGATTTAGATCTATACTTTGCCATGGCAAGGGGACTGCAACAAGACGGTTATGATGTAACCGCATTGGAAATGACGAAATGGTTTGACACCAATTATCATTTCCTGGTCCCTGAGTTTACAAAAGACCAATCCTTTGAACTGTATTCCAATAAGGCCGTTGATGAATTTAAGGAAGCCCTTTCCTTGGAAATATTAACCAAGCCAGTGTTGATTTCTCCTGTTACATATCTTTTTCTTGGTAAAGAAAAGGAGGGTGGCTTCCATAGAATGGACCTGTTAGATAAGCTAATGCCCATTTTTTTCGAATTACTGGAACAATTGATTTCCGCTGGTGCAAAATACGTTCAATTGGACGAACCTTGTTTGGCACTAGACCTTGGTGATAGAGAAAAGAACGCGGTTAAAAAACTATACTCCAATATTGCCGAAAAGTACCCTCAATTAAACATAATACTAACCAATTACTTTGACTGCTACGGGGACAATTTAGAAATGGTATTACAACTTCCCGTTTCTGGGCTTCACCTTGATCTGGTCAGATGTCATTTGCAGTTGGATGATATTTTGAAGTCACCTTACTTTGATGGCAAAAAAATTTTATCCTTAGGGTTGGTGGATGGAAGAAACGTTTGGATGAATAATTTCGAAGATTCTCTAGTTATAATAAAAAATGCATTGGAAAAAGTAAATACCGATAACCTTTGGATTTCAGGTTCTTGTTCATTTTTACATTCCCCCTGTGATTTAGATTTGGAAAAGAATGAGGAAAATCTTCCCGGAAATGTAAAGCAATGGTTGGCCTTCGCAAAACAAAAAGTTAAAGAACTGGTTGTCTTGAAAGAATTGGTATTATATCCAAAGTCAGAATGGCCAATTAGAAATCTTGAAGAAAATAAACGAATTTTCGAAGCAAGAAAATACTCAAAGTCCATACATCACCCTTTAACTAAAAACCGGGTAAATAAATTATCCTCCAAAGACAGTAAGCGCCACAATGCTTTTCAAATTCGTAGGGTCAAACAGGTGAAAAAGTTAAATCTCCCGTTGTACCCGACTACTACCATTGGTTCCTTTCCGCAGACCCAAGAAGTTAGAAGTTGGCGAGGTAGACTCAAAAAAAAAGAGATAAGCTTGAAGGAATATAATGAATTCATTAAGAAAGAAACGGAAAGTACCATTAGTTTCCAAGAGGATATCGGTCTGGATGTTTTAGTGCATGGTGAGTTTGAGCGAAATGACATGGTCGAGTACTTTGGAGAAAGGCTAAATGGATTTGCCTTTTCCAGTTATGGATGGGTCCAAAGTTACGGTAGTCGCTGTGTAAAGCCACCAATAATTTTTGGCGATGTGTACAGAACTAAGCCCATGACCGTTAAATGGACCTCCTTTGCCCAATCCCTGACAAAAAAACCTGTTAAAGGAATGCTTACAGGTCCAGTGACCATAATGCAGTGGTCATTTGTCAGGAATGATCAGCCTCGATCCACCACTTGTAAGCAAATAGCTTTAGCTATAAGGGATGAAGTCAAAGATTTGGAACAAGCAGGGGTTAATATCATTCAAATAGACGAACCCGCTATAAGAGAGGGCCTTCCCTTACGCAAAGAGCATTGGAATTCATATTTGAATTGGGCCGTGGAATCCTTCAGGATTTCTTCAAGCGGGGTAGAGGACAGTACACAAATACACACCCACATGTGCTATTCCGAGTTTAATGATATAATACAGAACATAGCGGATATGGATGCTGATGTTATTACTATAGAAACCTCCAGATCAGAAATGGAATTACTGGATGCTTTCGTCAAGTTCAAGTATCCCAATGAAATAGGTCCAGGAGTTTATGATATACACTCAGCAAGGATACCCACTGAAAAAGAAATGGAATTGTTGTTGTTGAAAGCAACTGAACTTTTGCCTCAAGAAAATATTTGGGTGAATCCTGATTGCGGACTTAAAACTAGGGATTGGCCTGAAACAGAATCCGCTTTGATCAATTTAGTAAATGTAGCCAAAAAAATGCGCACCTTATCATTAGCTACTTCTACTGAATAGTACTATTTAAAAATAGATGTTTTCTAAAAGGATCGATCTGGATATTCACCAATTTTTATTTTGTTATTCCCCTAAATATAATTTAGGGGATAGTACTTTTGGTGGCTTATACAAACCAATTCAATCCAAGAACTCAATTTGTATCCACCAAATGATAATTTCACTAATTATACTCGAAGCTTGTGGAATATGTGTTTGACCAACGCTGCTTTATTCCATTGCTTCTATTAAAGGTTAAATTTAAATCTTGGCCTAAAAAACGATCTTTTAGTCAGGTGTTCCTTAAACTACTAGTCCATTTTAAGAAAACTAACGGCATTATTGTACAGGATGTCTCTTTTTTGTTCGTCTGTTAAGAAATCAGCTTCTTCGATAGCATCGATTCCCTTCCCAATCATTTCAGGCCAGCGCATCTGATCCGACCCGAACATCAATCGTTTTCCAAGACCAGCTTTAATGAGCCGTTTCAAATAATCATAAAATGCACTTTGAGGAATAATCCAAGTGATTGTAGATAAATCTCCATATAATTGTGGATACTGGTACATCATGGCAATCATTTCATCCAGAAAAGGATAGCCGGAATTTTCCACAAAAATCCTGAGTTTCGGGTGGTTGACCAACACTTCTTCAAGTAAGAGGGGGCTACCCGCAACGGTCCGAAAACTGGGCAGTGGTGGACCAATTCCTTCAGTATGAATGAGAACGGGAACATCAAATTCTTCTGCCAATGCAAAGTAGGGATCAAGCCGGGGATCGTTGGGAGGCATACCAATAAGTTGGGATCCAATCTCACCAACTCCCCCCATTCGTTTGGCCTTTAGCTCCATTCTGAGTTCATCCAATGAAGTCTTTGCCGGATCGAGAATAAACGAGGATATAATGAAGCGACCGGGTGCTGCTTTTGACCACTCCTGTAGCAGATTCAGATCAATATCGCTTAGAAACCCTTTAACAATGTTATAGCGGTCCATTGCCTCGAGCGTCTTTTCAAGGTTATCAGATGGACCATCCGTAGCCTGTCCCTTTCTATCGCAGGGCTGAGGCAAACAAGGAGCTGGAGCACCGGCCGGCAAATCCAATGGAGCACCAGTGTGCATATGCATATCGATAATGGGAAGTCGGTCTTGACCAAACAAGTTGGTCGATAACAATCCAAAAAACAAGGAGATCGAAAGGACTTGTAATGTTTTCATTGATGTTGATTTTGTTTGTGAAATCGATAATGTTGAATTTCAACTTTTATCAAGGTATATACCCAAATACATGATAGGTCAAAAAATGGGTTTCTGATCGGTGCGAGGGAGGAGGGGGGTAAATAAACGTCTGTTTTATTATCGTTTATTTTTTGTGGCGAAATACTTTTTATTATTATACCCGACAATTATCGAAGAATGAAGTTACGAAATTCTCAGGATTTTTTTGCCATTTTACATGTTAGAACCTAATATCAGCTTTACTAAACATCTTGCTTCTCCATTTGCTCCGGTGATAGCGTTGAAGTCATTGGGTAAAGGAAACTTAGGCCAATAAAGAAAAGTTCTGGTTTCTTATTTAGTATGCCCAATACATGGTAGGCTCATGTCTTTTCCAAGGTCCGTTAACAGACAGTTCTATAAAGTTAGTTATCTGCATGATCTTATTGGGACATTCTATTTTACCGACTTCAGTGTCAGGACAATAGACCAAACGCTTCGTCTAATGATGTATCTTTGAGCATTTTCAAAAAATTCTTGAATTGCAAAAACCGATGGTTTGATGGTAGAGACAAGTTGTTTTGTTTTTAACAAACGTTAATTATATTTACGATTCATTAATCCCCGAAACTATGTCTGAATTCTCTTTAAGAAGAGTGCAACTTGTCTTTACCCTTTCATTATTGACCACAGTTATCTCCCTAATTTGGTTTTTTGTAACAAGAAGCTTGGATATGCAGGAATATGGCGTTTACCTTATGGCAGCTGTTCCCTTTTTTATCCTTTCTGCTATTATCTCCAAAATGGGAAATCTTACCTTGGCTAGATGTATCTATTTAATCATTTTTAATTTAGGAGTTGCACTGACAGCCTCCTTTGTTGGTAAGGCTGGTAGTGCAGAATTTATATTGCTGTTTTCCGTGGGTCTTCCATTTGTATGGTTTTCCTTTAGAAGGGAAAGATTCCTCATAGGTTTCTTCTCTGGGATGTCCCTAATATTTTGGTTCCTACTGTACTTTACGAATTTTGACCTCTTTACCACTGTACATATGGATGCCGAAAAGGCAGGAATGTATATATATCCCATTTCCATTTTAACCACGATTGTCTTGGTAACCTTTCAATTGATATATTTCTCATATATAAACAATGGATTTTATTCCAGAATACATGATCAAAGGGAAGAGGCCATTGAGGAATCCAATGCCAAATCCAAGTTTTTGAGTATGATGAGCCATGAGATAAGGACTCCCCTTAACGCAATTACCGGCCTATCACATATATTGGGAGATTCGAATCCTCGGGAGGATCAAAAAGAGAATATAGATGCCTTGAACTATTCGGGGAAAATATTGCTGAACCTGCTCAATAATGTTTTGGACTTTAGTAAAATGGAATCCACTAAAATTGAGCTTGACCCCATTCCAACCAATATTATGGCCGCGGTTAGACAGATAAAAAAAATTCACGAGCCCAGTTGTCTGCGTAAAGGAATCACCATGGAATTGGAAATTGACGAAGAACTTCCCAATGTTTGGCTGGATATTGTCCGCTTTAATCAGGTAATCAATAATCTTATTTCCAACGCCATTAAGTTTACCGACAAAGGGAGTGTTACCTTAAAAATTGTCAAGCAAGAAGAATCCAATGGTAGCGTGCTAATGCTTACGGAAATTTTGGATACTGGAATTGGTATCCATAAAGAGCAACAGGAAAAAATATGGCAGGCATTTACCCAGGCAACCTGTAGTACAAATCGTTTATATGGTGGTACCGGGCTCGGCTTGCCAATTGTTAAGAGTATAGTTCAGGCCATGGGCTCCATGGTAAAAGTTGAAAGTGAACCTGAAACAGGTAGTCGCTTTTATTTCGATTTGGAATTAAAATTGGCCTCGAGCGGAGAGTTGAATCAAATTACCCATAAAAAAGCACATGATTTAAAGGGAAAAAAAATATTGTTGGTTGAGGACAATCTCATTAACGTAATGGTGGCCAAGCAGATACTGGAAAAGGCTAATTTAGTTGTAGATGTGGCCTATAATGGTCAAAATGCAGTAAATATGGTTCAGGAAAATAACTTCGATGCTGTATTAATGGATATTCAGATGCCTGTAATGGACGGTTATACCGCTTCCAGAGAAATTAGAAAATTCGATACCACATTGCCCATCTTGGCGTTATCGGCCTCTGTATTCCTAGAAGTGAAAAACAAAATATTACAAAGCGGCATGAACGGCTTTATTTTTAAACCTTTTGATCCTGAAAACCTGCTCAATAGAATAGAGGAAGTTTTGGATAACTAATCTTTGATATTCCGCCTGGTAATTATCTCATTATTATTTTTATATTCAGGAAGTATTCAAACTAAAAGTATATTGGGAATCAATGCTTTAAAATCTCTAGAAGTGAAATACATTACTAGCAAAAAACAGGCTTACAATTCGAGGTAGTATCGATTCTTGCAACCCCTTAAAAACATTGAGAATTTTTTAATAAAAATAGTTCCGCCATTATACCTGGCAATGACCAATTAACCTTAAAAATTTTGGATTTTAAGGTTTTCGATTTGCTATTACAGCTTGGGATTTATGGACAATTTCCTGTATTATGGTATCCAATTCCACGGCAGAGGAGTATACATGTTCAAGCAATAGATTCTTTTCATTCTCATCTACAGTTTTTTGATTGAGCAAATCTATTATTCCCATCAATCGGGCCAATGGGGCCCGTACCACATGGGATTGTGTCCATGCGATTTCCCTTAATTTTTCATTTTGCTGTTCAACGGCAATTTGGCTCTGACGCTTTTCGGTAATATCCCTTACATACAGTGAGTAAGCGTTTTCCGAATGATAAACACTGATTTCCATCCATTTGTTCCATTCTGAAAAATATTCTTGAAAGTAGGCCGCTTCTTCTTTTTTAAGGTCCTTGTAATGTTTTACAAAGACTTTGGTGTCCACAATATTCTCAAAGACCTTCCAAATATTATTTCCGATTATGTTTGCTTTTTGAACACCAAATAGTTGCTCCGCCATTTTATTCCAATAGGTTACCACCCAACCATCGTCAACTGAAATAAAGGCATCCCCAATACTCTCTAGAATACTGTTCTTTTCATTGTTGGCCGACTCCACTTCTATTTGAGAAGTTTTTAGATCATTGATATCTTGAAAACTTCCAAAAATTCTAACACACTCGTCATTGATATAATCTGGTTTTCCAATCATTCTAACCCAGCGTACATTCCCCTTTGCTGTAATTATTTCAAGTTCCAAATCCCAAGATTTTCCTCTTTTTAAGGCATTTTCTATATGCAACAGAACTATTTCCCGAGTTTCAGGACTTTGGCAGTACCCCAGAACACTTTCAATGGTCGGAGAAAAGCTTACGTCCACTTCATGGATTTTTTTTGTCATTTCGGACCAATAGATATGGCCACTCTTTAAATTCAGTTCCCATGCCCCTATAAGGGCTAAGTCCGTTACTTCATTAAGAATATTTTTAAGCTCCCTATTTTCAGTAATATCCTTGGCCACCGCGTATATGGCATCTTCCTCTGGAATTGGCCTAGCCGTCCAACTAAGCCAAATTATATCCCCCTTTTTAGTGATATAACGGTTCTCAAAGTATTTATAGGAATTGCCCTCATATAAGAACATTTGTTGGTTTCTAGTTTTTTCACGATCCTCAGGATGAACGAACTCAATAATTTGTTTGGAGAGCAATTCCTCCTCGGTATATCCCAAAAGCTTTGAAGTAGCCGGATTTATTTTTTTGAAATATCCGTCATATCCAGCCTTACACAAAATATCAGGGGCAAAACTAAATATATGATCAAGTTCATTTTCAAGCAGTTTTCTTTTTATTTCAGCAGCCAGATGGTTTGAGATCTCCTGATAGCGTTCACCTTGTAAAATTTGGCGCTTAGATTTAGCGTCCAATCCCAAATTAAGTACACCAAAAAATTGTTCATTGTGAACGAGTGGTATACCTACAAGGCTTGATACTCCCGAATCCTTGAGAATTCCACTTATTTCTATCCCCTTTAATTCCTCGGTATCCCATATTTCCATTACCTCCCTTTGCCATACGGAGTAGGCCAAGCCTTCTGTACATTCGAAAATCGTATCACTTCGCTCGCCCTTGGATGACAGGTTATCAGTATTCCTATTAAGATCATTGACAAAGAGTTTTAATTGGGTGTTTTCCGAATTAGGCAGCCATATTTCACCAAGTGCATATTCACCAAAGTCAGCTAAATAACTCAAAACGCTTAATAAACATGATTTCAGGTCCTTTTCGTAACTGAACAATACACTTATGTCAATAATTAAATTTTTTAAAAGCTCTTGGTTTTTTTGTTCACTTACGTCCCGCTCAATGGATATCCAGTGTGTGAACCATCCTTTTTCATCTGCAACAGGAGTTAAGGACATGTTTACCCAAAATTCCTCACCATTCTTTTTGTAATTTACTACAGTAATTTCATATGGTTCCCATCGTCGCATTGCCCTGCCCAATCGTTTTAATTCCGTCTTATCCGATTTCGGTCCCTGTAACATTCTAGGTGTTTTACCGATTACATCTTCAGGAGTATATCCTGTCATTTTAGTAAAGGCATCATTAACGTACAAAATTCTAGGTCCTGGCCGATCAAAAGGTTCTGCTTCAGTAATCAATACCGCATCCTTGGTGTTTGTTACCACAGATTCCAACAATCTCAAATGTTGTTCTTCCTTTTTTCGTTGGGTAATATCTTGTAAAGTACCCTCAAACTTATTAGTACCAAGATCGGTACCTTGGACAGGCCGTCCCAACTGATGTATCCATTTTACAGAGTTATTGGGCAATACAATTCTGTATACGAAGTCATAGTTTTCATTCTGTGCAATTGATCTTTTGTTTTGATCAATAAATGCTTCACGGTCATCAGGATGAATGGTGTCCAAAAAGGAATCATAATTAAATTCATTGGAATCCTGATTCCTTTCCCAAATTTTATATACTTCCTCGGAGAACAATAAGGTAAAGTCATCAAAATTCCAATAACCAAGTTTGGCAATAACCGAGGCCCTTTTTAATTTTTGTTCCGATTGTTTTAGTTCTTCTAAATATTGTTCCTTATCGGTTACATCGGTGCAATTGACCAGGATGCATTTTACTCCATCAATAGTTACGTGCTGCCCGACAATCTCCATTTTCACCAATTCACCATTCTTCTTTTTGTGTACATATATTCCAGAGTTAAGGGTTTTATCCTGCAATTCAAACTCCCTTATACCTTCCAACAATTTATTCACTTCCTCCTTTGGCCGTAGGTCCAGTGCGGTCATAGTAGTATACTCCTCTCGTGAGTAACCATAGAATTTCAACATGGCCTCATTCACATCCAAGATTCGCAAACTCCCTATCTCCAAAATATATTTAGGGTATGGACTGGAATTAAAAAGCAAACGGTGCTTTTCCTCGGAAGCTTTTATTTTCTTATTTGTCAGTACCCTTTCAGTAATGTCCCTGGCATTGACTACCACACCCTGGATCATGGGGTCATCCTTTAAATTGATGAGTAAAATTTCTATCCATTTCCACGCACCACTTTTGTGACGATATCTAAAAGGTTTGGAAACAAAAGGTTCATTTATCAAAAATTTTGAAAAATAATTGGCCACTTTCTCCCTTTCCCCATCATGGACAAAACTAAAAAAGCTTTTGTCCATTAATTCCTCGGTCGTATAGTCCATCGCCGATTTTAAGGTTGAATTGGCGTATGAATAATTTCCATTTAAGTCAACGACTGCCATCCAATTATATCCGGCCTGGATTACGGAGGTAAACTTTGGATTTATAAGTTCAATTTGTTGCCAAACCTTCTTTTGGGTAGTTATATCCTGTATGTCACCTTCAAAGAAAACAAGTTCGTTATCATCATTGATTTTAGAATTATTGACCTCAATATTAATAAAAACAAGGTCACCGGATTTGTGAACGACCCGGCATTCAAATTCATTTTTGGTAAAATCATTATTGCTCCATTTTCGCCAAATATTTCTCAATTTATCTTGATCTAAAAAGAAGACCAAATCGACCCAATTATCAATCGACTCCAGCTTGAGCTCATCAGATTTATAGCCAAGAATATCAAAGAACAAGGGACTTAACCACAGGTTATTTGTTGCAATATCGAACTCCCAACTAGCGGTGCCATTAACTTCGGAGTAATTACTTAGGTTAATGTTAATGTTGTCAAAGAAAGCATTGGGAGAAAGGGTTTTTATCCTTTCCTTCTGAAGTGTAATAAAGGGAACGGTTTGATTGGCCAATGCTTTGATTAGTTCTGTTTGTTGTTTGCTGAGGGTTAAAGTTTCCTGAGTGTAGAAACAAACAATGCCCAAGGTAGTTCTATCAGAATCAACTAAAGTGGCTATGATCAAATTCAAGGGAGGAGCATTGTCCAGGTTTGCGGAACTATCAATTAATTGATCAATTTCGAACCCCTTTAAGTTAAGTAATTCGTTAGGTGACATGTCCAAATGGCCTAAAATTTGTTTTTCTATTTGGGATAGGAAATGTTCACCATTAAATTCACTTTCCAATCCGATAGGCAACTTTAAAATTTCAATCTTGATCGAAGGGGAATCGAGGATAAAAGTGGCCAATTGACATATATCATTATAGTTCCTTAGTGGAACCTCCAATTTTGGAAACGTGGGGAACAATTCAATTCTTTTTCTAAACACTACAAACTGTTGTTTAATTTAAAGAAACCATTTTGATAATATGCCATTGACAAGGGTGTATAAAGATTTCGTAAAGACAATTACATCACAATACTTGAATATACCTTTATTCATTTCGCCAATCCGATAGATAAGTTGAACAATAAAACCAACTTTGAATAATTGTATATCGAACTTAAAGAACTATGATTAATTTACAAGACTTAACCAATAATAGTTGATTTCCCGAATTACCTTTAAAAACTTTTTGATCTCAAGGGGTTTGGAAATATAGCAACAGCTATGTCTATTAAATTGCGGTTGTACATCGGACCCCGAAGAAGTCAATATTATCACGGGGATATAAAAATTAGTTAAATCGCTAATTTTGGATAAGAGGTTAACTCCGTTAATTATTATCAAATCTTCATTTGCAACAATTAGATCCGGCATTCCATTTTTTTTATTCGGTAGCATGCTTTCAATTTGCAAGATGGCTTCAAATCCATCTTCGAATAAATTTATATTGCAATGATTCCCATTTTGCTGGAGGGAATCCTTAATCAGTATGGCATCTAGCATACTGTTTTCGATTAATAATACATTCTTTGGATACATTTCGGGGGGAAAGTTAAATTATCATTAGATTTAGGTATGATACTTTAACTCCAAATATTATTATTTATTCTGTTTAATCGACAATAATTTGGTGCTTTCTCTATTAAACAATCAGAAATTATTGAAAACACTGTCTTAAACGATAATGGTCTGAAAAATTCACAGCATTAACAAAAGATATGGGGAGTTATTCTCCGTATACAAAAGTACGGATTTTACGTCGGGAAGATAAACCGAAACTAGATTAAATGGGAGACCCTTATGATGATAATGCAAAGGGAATATCTTTTAAAATAATATGGAATCTACCATAATTCTTCCGACTCATTTAATATTCAGACCCATTTAACACCTGATAAAATGACCTATTTATCTGGCTGGCAATACATGTCGCTAATTTATAAGCTTCCCATATGGTTCACAAATTAAAATCCCAGGTCACATTTAACTTATTCATTTTAAGTAAGTGATATTTGGTCTATAAAGAACTCTATACCAAATTATTTCCATCCTAGCGACCGCCATTGGCAATGAATTTTACCTCCCTGTAGATCTTTTCAAAATTCATTCTCAAATCTTCTTGGGAATAATAATTCCTTCTGGGTGGCAATTCCTTTATAATAGACTGTAAATTGAATTTCATCTTTTTATCCTTACCATCTGCAAAAGCAATAAATTCTCCTTGTTATAAACGAAAAAAAACATCGGCCCTACGTTTGAACACTTCTTTTTTCCCTGTGGTAATCAGAGTATCAAAATTAAGGTTATTACCCCTACTGATATGTATAGATCAAAAGTTTAAGGGGAAATGGTATATGTTTCGTAGTTACGACAGTTATCTTGTGTATGAAAAATTTTATACCCCTAGTTATACATCCTCTATATATACATTCTCCAACTTATAGGGTTGTATTTATGAACCGTACATATTCATTTCTAATTTCGTCGTATAGGGCACCCATTCTTTCATGTAGTTCCTTGGTCATTGTTATTTGAAATTCCTTAAGGCCTATCCTTAAATTAAAATCCCTATCGATCTTTCCATACATAAAATCTCCAGAGGATTCAACGCTGGATAAAGCTTCCAAAGGTTGCGCGGCAAAAAACAATTCCCGAAGGTCATTTGGCGCATAAGAATAACGTACATTAAATGATATTGCCGTGTAGTGTTTGGTATATTCACTAAATTTAGAATTTTCATTTTCCACTATTAAAAGATTTACAATTGATAGATTGAATAAGAAACATTCAATTAATACCTAATTCATTAGATATCAATAATTTTTCGATATGTTTCATTTTAAAAAGACCAACTGCTATATATTGGTCGGCTTAAGGAAGTGCCCATTAACATCAAGATACTACTTTAAATCCGTACATAAAATAGCAGCGAATTATAAACAATATCGACGAACAGTCCGAAATATTGGCCTAATTAAATTTCATTTACCGTTAGACTATATTCTTGTCATTTAATCCATTACATCAGCTGGGCGGATTAGGGTGATATATATTTGGCTAAGATTTAATATGGACAGTAACATGGCAAAAGCACTACTTATTAAAAAAGTCTATTCAAAAGGCTTTAAGAGCCTGTGGAATCAACTTATAAAGAATGGATTTAAGATATACTTTTGGATATATACCCTGTTGTTCGTAATGGTTCTAAATGCATTTGCAGATAGATTTATAAATGGCTTCATCTGGGATTAGGTTACGCAAAAATCAATATGATGTGACAGCCGAATCCCGAATGCCATTTACTAAAATAAAAGTTTGGAAAATTAAATCAACATGTACCCTGTGCATCTAAATTTCATTAAATGCAACTTTTGTTGATTATTTCGTTAAGATTCTGAATTTTAGTTGATTTAATCGTTAATAATTTAGGTGATAAGTATTGTGGGCATTTTGCCATTCAGTATAGAAAAGATATAGTTTTGACATTATGAAAAGTGTCAGAAATACCTTGAATACCATTACCGAAACCTATGAAGGGCCGCTGAAAAATACCTTACGATCTGTAGGAGAGGTGCCTCAGTGCTCGTTTTCCGGTAAACCGGCACATTTTTATATTGGCTTATCAGGGCCTGGATTCAATGATGAAATAAGGTTGATGGGTGCCATTTGTACTGAATTTGTGGAAACGTCAATAGTAAATGTTATGGGTCAAGGAGTGGACGACATCCAATGGCCAGTAATACTTGATTTGAAAAAGAATATATATTACCATTCCCATGATGCCCATTTACAGGGTTATTCTGCAACCATGGGGTGGAAGGAATTTCTAAGGTATAAAAAAACGGACTAAGGTTACAAATCCAGATGCCATAAATATCATTACTTCATTTTCCATAATGTCTAAATTTCCTGAATTTATACATCTATATGATAAAATGTTGGTTTATAACCAATGATTTATCGTTTCTAGATTTCAGTAATTCAAGGTAGATGAAATGAAAATCTGAGGCTATAGGACTAATTACAGGATGGTTCGCAATAATTGGTTAATTTGTTTTATAGATAGTAAATGGACACGTGGAGATTCCCGAAACCATTATTCGCTTGTTTAGTTATTTTACAATTTTTACCAATATAATGTTAGCGCCATATTTTACAATGTCCTATATCAATTCGAAAAAAAATCCCCTTAACATTTTCTTGTCCGATGGAGCCTTGACGGCTTTAACCACGTTTATATTAATTGTGGGTTTGGTTTATCAGATTAGTTTGCGACATATATTAAATCCTACTGTCTGACTATTTGTAGTAGATGAATTACTGCATAAGGTTATCCCTCTTTACCTTTTAATATATTGGTTCCGTTATTCCAATAAAAATGACATAGAAACAAAATCAGTTCTTTACTGATTACTCAATCCAATGATTTATGTTACGTTTATTATTTCAAGGGGATATATTTCCGGGTATTGTCCTTATCCCTTTATTGATATCCCTGAAAAAAGTATTCAAAGTGTTATATTTAATATTGGCATAATTTTGGGAGTATCCATATTGATGAAGATATTACTCATTGTCACCGGTAATTTTTGAAAAAATTTGATCAAAAAATAAATATATGAAAAAGAATTACATTTTAATTTCAACCTTTTTAGTTATGGTTATTTGTTCATGTACAAGTACCAAAAACGCCAGTAACAATGACCTTTACAATTCATTATGGGAATTGGAGTATATTTCCGGAACACGGATTGCCTTTAATGGTCTGTATCCTGACAGGAAACCAGTAATCTCATTTAACAAGGCCACAGGAAAGATTACTGGCAATAACAGCTGTAACGGTTACAGTGCCGATTTTACAATAAATGGAGATAACATTGACATAGGTGAACCAGGGCCTACCACAATGATGTTCTGTGGTGATGGTGAGCAACAATTTTTGAAAATGATGAAAAAGATAAATACCATTGGTATGGATAGGGAGGAAAAGCTTAATTTAATGATTGGGGAAATACCAATGATGAGATTTAAGAAAATAACACAATAGACCTTTAATTATTATATATTCCAGCATTTGACAGCTAAAAATACTTTCTGAAATGTGTACCAATTTGAATATGATAAAGACAGCTTTAATATATTTAATATTTATGATCACAGTTTCCTGTAAGATGGAATCCAAATCAGAGATCGATCGATCTGGTGAAGATGTAAATTCTACTATATTGGAGAAGGCCCCTTCGACAGAATTAAGTATTGGATGCTATGGGAATAACGACGATGGGAATCTAGTAGTAATGGATATTACAGAAATTGAAGATAGTATAAAGGCGAATCTGGATATTTCCTACAATGAAAAAGACGCCAATCATGGCACATTTTCAGGTAAATTAAAAGGTAATAAACTCATAGGGACCTACACCTTTATTTCCGAAGGGGTGGTTAGCGAGAGAAAAATGGCATTCCTACATAGGGATGGGCAGCTGATAGAGGGGTTTGGAGAACTTAACGAAACAGGCACTGATTATAAAAATATCGATAATATCCAATATACCTCCAAAATGCCTTTATCCAAAATGGATTGCAAAAATTAAAGAGATTGAACAGGAACAGGACTTCCCTAATCTTTCGAGCTTTACAATAATCTTTTTAAGCCCAGCCAATCATATCTTCCTGTCAATATTTTAATGGTTCTATCCATTTTTTTAATGCATCAGTTTTCCATACTAAAAATATGAGTAATATTGTATATGTTCGATTTTCGTCTAAAAGTATTTTATACGGTTGCTAGAAGGCTCAATTTTACTAAGGCCGCAGAAGAATTATTGATATCCCAGCCTGCAGTCACCAAACATATAAAGGAGTTGGAAAGCCAATTTAATCTTGCACTTTTCGATCGAAGGGGAAACAAGGTTGTTCTTTCTCCTGCTGGAGAAGTACTTCTGAAACATACCGAAAACATACAAGAGATCTACCGGCAAATAGAATTCGACCTAAACCAGTTCAATGAGGCATTTAAAGGTGTTCTTCATGTGGGTTCCAGCACTTCAATTACCCAGTACATATTACCGCCACTACTGGCACGGTTCCACAGCATCCATCAAGATGTGAAAGTAGAGCTGCTCAGTGGTAATTCGGAACAAATAGAGCTGGCCCTACTGAACAAGAGTATAGAACTTGGCGTTGTTGAGGGCAAGTCCAAAAGACGTGAAATCCACTATACCCCATTTCTAAAGGATGAGATCGTCCTGGTATGCGGCAGTAAAAATCCATTGGCTTCGAAAGAGGAGATAAGACCGGAAAACCTGAAAAACATTCCCCTACTTTTGAGGGAACCTGGATCAGGGACCTTGGAAGTCATTGCCGATGCCCTAAAGCAAAAAGGAATCCGACTTGCCGACCTTAAAGTGGAAATGCAATTGGGCAGTACTGAAGCAATTAAATCCTACCTACAACACTCGGATTGCATGGCATTCGTTTCATTACACGCCATCTTTAAAGAGCTTAAAAGTGGAGTTCTAAAGATCATAGAGATTAAAAAGCTACCTATCCATAGGCAATTCTACTTTATAACTCCCCAAGGTCCCGAAGGAGGGTTATCCTCATTGTTAATGCAATTTTTAAGTCGCAACCATAATTTTTAATTATTTGTTTTTATTGAATTGGCTTATAATAAACCCCACTATTTTCCAACACAATATTCTTTATTTAAACTAATTTATCGATTTATCCTCCACAATCTTCATAACCTTAGGTTATCGTAAATTAATATTTGCAATTGGTGATTGATCATAAACCCCTGTAAATTTGTTTTGGAAAGGCAGCAATAATATTGGCAAGCCGCCTTGATGCATAATTTTAAAAATACATGATATGAGTTTGAGAATTGGCGACTATGCACCGAATTTTAAGGCGCAGACCACAGAGGGTGATATAGATTTTCACCAATGGCTAGACAATAGTTGGGGGATACTGTATTCACACCCGGCTGACTACACCCCTGTGTGCACCACGGAACTTGGTAGGACCGCACAGTTGAAAGAAGATTTTGCAAAAAGAAAAACCAAGGTGCTTGCAGTGAGTGTTGATGACCTGGACTCGCACTTTGGCTGGGTAAAGGACATCAACGAAACCCAAAACTGTAACGTGGATTTCCCTATTATAGCTGATACCGACAAAAATGTAGCTACCCTATATAATATGATCCACCCCAATGCCTCTACCACTGCCACTGTAAGATCTGTTTATTTTATTAGTCCGGACAAGAAGGTACAGGCAATTATAACCTATCCTGCTTCGACGGGGAGAAACTTTGCTGAGATTCTTCGGGTAGTAGACTCTCTAAAACTTACAGCAGAACATAATGTCGCCACCCCAGTGGATTGGGAAGTTGGACAGGATGTAATTATTCCACCAGGAGTGAAGCAAGAGGATGTCGAGACCAAATATCCTCAAGGTCATCGTATTGTTAAACCTTACTTGCGATATACTCCCCAACCCAACAAATAATTATAAATTATCTAATAGCATGGAACTAAAAAAGGGATTGGATAGGGGACCGTTCAACGATGAGCAAGCAGACAAACTCAAGATAGCTTTGTCCGGACTTGATTCTGGACAACTTCAATGGCTCAGTGGTTATTTTGAAGGATTTATCCAAACATCATTGAATAAAACCACTGTGGGAAGTCTACCTTTAGGTTCGGACCCAAATGTTGATGGTAAGCTTAAAGCCGAAAAAGTGCATATCCTATTCGGGAGCCATACCGGCAACAGCGAAGGCTTGGCCAAGGATCTCCATACACGTGCAAAGGATATGGGAATTGATGCTGTGATTTCCGATATGGCTTCCTTCAAAACAAGGGAACTCATGGGCATCAAAAAATTGGCAGTAATCGTGAGCACCCATGGATTGGGCGAACCCCCGGTACAGGCGGAGGACTTCTACAATTACCTTCACAGCAAAAAGGCACCGAACCTGGCCCATTTACAATTTTCGGTTTTGGCCCTAGGTGACAGCAGTTATCTAGACTTTTGCCAGACAGGTAAGGATTTTGAGGCAGTACTCGAGAAATTGGGCGCTCAGAAAATTGTTCCTCGCCAAGATTGCGATGTGGATTATGCAGATGAAGCCGAGACTTGGCAAAAGATGTTTTTAACTGCTATAATTCAGACCAATGGCCAAAATACCGCGGTCCAAGTGCAGGATCTTCCCAATAACCAGGTCAATGGAACCCAATATTCCAGAAAAAATCTTTTTGAAGCCACCATTCTTGAAAAAATCAACCTAAATGGAAAAGGATCCTCTAAGGAAACGATCCACCTGGAATTAGATCTGGAAGGGTCTGGAATAAAATATGAGCCAGGCGATGCATTGGGGGTTTATGGTGCCAATTCCCCTAAACTAGTTCAGTCAGTGTTGGAATCCATAAATTTATCGGGTAAGGAGAAAGTGGAAACCCATGAAGGTAACAAAACCCTATATGATGCACTAGCGTATAACTATGAACTTACCCCACTATCAAAAACCACGCTTTCCAGATATGCAGAATTAACTGGCGATAACGTGCTACAGAAAATCCTTGGAGACAAAATTGCACTTCAGGAATACCTTTCTGGACGTGACTTCTTGGATTTAATAAACGAGGTACCCTATAAATTATCTTCTAAAGAACTGATTTCTGTTTTGCGAAAAAATACAGCACGGATGTATTCCATTGCTTCGGCACAGGAAGTGGTGGAGGATGAAGTACATCTATTGGTTTCGGTTGTCCGTTATAACGCATTTGGCAGAAATAAGGATGGCCATTGTTCGTCCACCCTGGCAGATAGGCTTGAGATTGGAGATAAGGTAAAGATTTTTGTGGATAAAAATACACGTTTCAAACTACCCAAAAATCCGGAGGCACCAATTATAATGGTCGGTCCGGGAACTGGGGTAGCACCATTCAGGGCGTTTATGCAACAGCGGGAAGTATTGGAAAGAAAGGGACCTTCCTGGCTTTTCTTTGGTGACCGGAATTTCACGACAGATTTCCTGTATCAAACAGAATGGCAACAATATATGAAGGAGGGAGTATTGACCAAGGCAGATGTCGCCTTTTCGAGGGACCAGGAAGAAAAACACTATGTACAGCACAGAATGTTGGAGAACGGCAAGGAGCTTTTTGAATGGTTGGAAAAAGGAGCGCATTTTTACGTTTGCGGTGACGCACAAAAAATGGCCAAGGACGTGGATATTGCCTTAAAGCAAATTATACACCAACAAGGAGGAATAACTATTGAAAAGACAGAGGAGTATGTTAAAAATCTTCAAATTGCCAATCGTTATCAAGCAGATATCTATTAAGATAGCTTCAAGTGAGCTATAATGCGAAGGAAAATGTATTTATGGAAAAACAATCGAATTACAAGGAATTATCAGAAGATGAACATATCAAGGACAAGAGTGATTTTCTAAGGGGAAGCATAAAGGACAGTCTAAAAGATCCTTTGACGGGAGCTTTATTTCCCGATGATGTCAAACTTATAAAATACCACGGTTCATATCAGCAATTCGACAGAGATCTGGAGAGCGAACGAAAGCAGAAGAAATTGGAACCTTTATACCAGTTTATGGTTCGGGTAAGAGCTGCTGGAGGGGTAACTACCCCTCAACAATGGTTGTCCCTCGATGTACTGTCGGACTTACACGGAAATGGCACCATTAAATTAACTACCCGGCAGTCATTTCAGTTTCATGGGATATTAAAGCGTAATTTGAAACCCACAATTCAGGCCATCAATGAAACATTACTGAGTACCCTAGCTACTTGTGGAGATGTAAATAGGAACGTTATGTGCAATCCTAACCCTTACCAATCCCAAATCCATGAAGAAGTGTACGGACTTGCAGGAGAGTTAAGCGATTTTTTTCTTCCAAAGACCACGGCGTACCATGAAATATGGTTGGACAATGAAAAAGTGGCGGGAACTCCAGATTTTGAACCTTTGTACCAGCACAACTACCTTCCAAGAAAGTTCAAAATAGCCATAGCCGTTCCGCCCAATAATGATATTGATGTTTTTGCGAATGACCTTGGACTTATTGCCATTGAGCAAAACAACAAAGTATTGGGATTTAATATTTGTGTAGGAGGTGGATTAGGCAGTACGTTCGGAGTTCAGGGAACTTATCCTCGCCTGGCCGATGTTATAGGTTTCTCTCCAAAAGAAAAAGTGTTTGAAGTAGCTGAAACCGTTATAGCCATCCAAAGGGATTTCGGCAACCGATCTGACCGTAAGTTATCGAGATTAAAGCATACCATAGACGACAGGGGACTGGAATGGTTTGTAGCGGAACTTCAAAACCGATTGGGGTGGAATCTGGCCAAACCGAAATCCTATCGATTCAAATCAAACGGAGACGAATATGGTTGGGTTAAAGGAATCAATAATAAATGGTTTTATACCTTGTTTGTGGAACATGGCAGAGTAAGCGATGAAAATGATTATCAACTGAAAAAGGCCTTAAGGGAAATTGCCAAAATTCACACAGGGGATTTTCGTCTAACTGGAAACCAAAATCTCATTATAGGAAATATAGAGGAAGACAAAAAGAAGGGCATTGAAGCCATTTTGGAATTGTATAGCGTTGGTAACCATCCTAAACTAACGGGACTGCGCAAGAGTTCCATGGCCTGTGTAGCATTGAACACATGTGGATTGGCTTTTGCCGAAGCAGAGCGTTACCTTCCTACCTTAATAGATAAACTGGAGGTAATTATGAGAAATAATGGCCTGGAGAACAATGAAATCAATATTCGGATGACAGGTTGTCCAAATAACTGTGCGCGATCATCACTAGGGGAAATAGGTTTTGTGGGTAGGGCCATTGGCAGATATAACATGTACTTGGGTGCAAGCCACAACGGTGACCGATTAAATACCCTATATAAGGAAATGTTATCCGAAGAAAATATTTTAGATGAATTAGAGCCGATTATAAAAGCATATGCCCAGGATAGGTTAGGGGATGAGCATTTTGGAGATTTCGTAATCAGAAAGAAAATTGTTGAACCAACAGAGCGGCCAATACGGGTTATGTTCTAAGGGCAGTGCTTATATGAAACCAACTTTAAAAGCACTAGGGGTGAATTCATGGTTATAATTTAAACATTATAAAGCGCCTCGGCCAATTCCGTTTTTTTGTGTCTGCTCAGTGGGACCATTGTGCCAGCTACTTCAACTTTTTTACTGTTGAACTTTTCAACTTTTTCCAAATTAACTATATAGGATTTATGTATCCTTAGGAATTTATCCTTCGGTAACTTTTGTTCAAAAGATTTCATTGTGGAAAGGATAACGACATTGCCTTCAGTCGTTACCAATTTAATGTAATCGCCGAGAGCTTCGACCCAATTAATGTCGTTCAGAACAACTTTGCGCTGTCTAAGGTTACTTTTAACGAAGATATACTCCTCATCGTCATCCAATTTATTAATCTGCTCATATTTGGCCAAGGCCCTTTTTACGGAGGCATCGAATCGAACTAGGGAAATGGGCTTATAAAGATAATCGGTTACGTTGTAATCGAAAGCCTTAAGTGCATAATCCGGATTACCGGTAATCAAAATTACCTGTGGTGGGTTGTCCAAAGATTCCAAAAGATCAAAACCACTGATGATGGGCATTTCCACATCGAGGAAAATAAGATCGATTTCATTGTTTTTTAGACCATTTTTTGCTTCAATGGCATTACTGTATTCGGCTACCATTGCCAAGTTCGGATGATTGTTCACTAATCGGGATACGGCAGTTCGCTGCAAGAACGAATCGTCCACTATTATACATCTCAATTTCATCATGGGGGATACATTGATTTAATTAAGGTTCAAGGTAATTAATGGGCATTCCCAGCCACAATAAATGATGTAAACGGTGCATTAAATGTTGTGTAAAATAAAATATTCGTGGTTTAAGAATTTGGTGAAGTAGTATATGTTCATTTATTCTTTAAGGTAATACATTCCATGAAAAATGAAAACCTAAAAATTGAAGTGGTCCTACTTAAAGTTTTAATTATGCTAACTTTGACAATAGCTGTACCAAATAAAATGCAAAAACTTTTCGAGCACATAAACAAATACACTGCAATTGACAAAAATGAGTTTCAAGAAATTGCCAAGTATTTTGAAACGAAAACAGTCAAAAAAAAAGAACATCTTTACAAAGCGGGAAACAACCAGCTTGATCACTATTTTGTTTTAAATGGTTGTGTTCAATTGTACGTTATAAATGAAGATGGTACGGAACAAACTTTACAATTTGCCATAGAAAATTGGTGGATTACCGATTATTTGGCATATCACAACAACGGTACCTCCGAGTGTTATATTCAAGCAGTTAGGGCCTCAACCTTACTTCACATAAGTCATACAAGGGAAGAAGAACTATTGCGGCGATTCCCTAAAATGGAAACATATTTCAGAAATATTTATCAAACAGCTTACGGTGCCTCCTTGAACCGCATAAATTACATGTTTAGCTATTCAAAAGAGGAAATCTATTTTAGATTTAAAGAAGCCTTTCCCGATTTTGTCAAGAGTGTTCCCCAATATTTGGTGGCCAGCTTTTTGGGGCTTTCGGCAGAATATATCAGTAAATTGAAAAGAAAAAATAATTCTTGAACCAGTTCAAGATTAATCTAAGGGAAAAGCGGGATCTTTGCCTTGTTAATTGAGAACAATGAGAAAGACAGTTGTAATTGTGGGAGGAGGCTTTGCAGGCCTAGAGTTGATTAAAAGAATTGGTAATTCCTCAAAGTACAATGTCATACTAGTGGATGCAAACAATTACAATTTCTTTCCTCCTTTAATATATCAGGTCTCAACGGGATTTATGGAACCTTCTGCCATTAGTTACCCATTTAGAAAAATACTGAGAAACTTAAAAAACACGCAGTTTCGGCTAGGAAGTTTAATCAAAGTTGTTCCCAGTAAAAACAAAATTATTCTGAGCAATGGTGAATTGTCCTACGATATATTGGTGATGGCCACAGGTACTGAAAGCAGTTTTTTCGGCAACGAAAATATCGAAAAGAATAGTTTACCAATGAAGACCATTAGTGATGCCCTAACCCTGCGAAACACAATTCTTACGCGGCTGGACAGAGCAACGAGGTACCATGACCAAGAACAGCGAAAACGGTTACTGACCTTTGTAATCGCTGGTGCAGGACCAACTGGGGTAGAACTTTCAGGTATTCTTTCGGAAATGAAAAATTCCATTTTGAAAAAAGATTATCCCGAATTGGATGAAAATGATTTAGGAAAAATATATCTAATTGACGGGCAGAAAGCGGTCTTGAACACTATGTCCAAAAAATCTCAAGATTATACCTACGACAAACTAAATAAATTAGGAGTGGAAATAAAACTTAACTGTTTGGTAAAAGATTTTAAGGACGATGTAGTTCTCCTATCCGATGGCAGTAAAATTGAAACTAAAAATTTAATATGGGCAGCAGGTGTAACAGCTAGGGCCTTTGATGGTTTTTCATCGGATAGCTTTGGAAAAGGGAAAAGATTAAAAACTAACCCTTATAATTTGGTCCAAGGTTACGATAAAATATACGCTTTGGGGGATTGTGCATTGGTTTCAGGGGATAATCAATACCCGGAAGGCCATCCTCAATTGGCGCAACCCGCTATACAACAAGCCAATAACCTTGCCATTAACTTGGAGAAGGACCAAAGTCAATGGCGGCCTTTTCAATACAAGAACAAAGGTTCTTTGGCAATAATAGGAAGGAATAAGGCGGTTTTTGATTTACCTAATGAAAACTATTTTATAAAAGGATTTATAGCTTGGCTAATATGGATTTTGGTACATATTATGGGTTTGGTAAATTTTAAAAATAGATTAAGCACATTGATCAATTGGATAGGATACTACATTTATAAAGATCAAAATTTTAGAATGATTATTAAACCTAATGAAAAAAAATAGATTAAATAAAACCGTATGAAAAAGCATGTTGTATTTTTAATTATCCAATTGACATTCATCGGAGGCTGTAAAAATGAAGAATCAAAATTCATCGATCAATCCCAGAATGTCCAGGATCAAGAAATTACTGGAGACACCTTGACCAAACACCTAAAACCATTCCAAGCGGAATTACCCACAATCGGACTTCTTATGTACAATGGAGTGCTTCAAGGTGAGGTAATTGCATCTTCAGATGTTTTTGCCAAACCCAGCGAGGACGGTAAACAGCTTTTTAATGTGGTTTCTATTGCTGAATCCGAAAGTCCCATTTTAACAGAGGAAGGTATGCGATTCGTTCCAGACCATACATTCGTAAACTGTCCACAACTAACTGCCTTGTTCGTGCCCAGTGCTTACGATATGTACGCCCAAGTCAATAACGAAAAAATTGTGGCCTTCATAAAAGAGAGAAATAAAGAAACTAAATACATGGTAAGCAATTGTGCCGGAGCTCAATTAATTGGAGAATCAGGAATTGCGGACGGCAAGAAAATCGTAACATGGATTGGTGGGGGCAAACAATTGCAAATAGACTATCCAAATTTAAAAGTACAGAACGACAGTTTGGTAACATTTGTCGAGGACGGGAAATTCAGTTCCTCAAACGGTAATTTGGCAAGTTATATTTCAGCTCTAAATCTATTGGAAAAAATGACTAGTCCAGAACATAGAAAATTTGTAGAAAGTTATCTATACCTGGATCGACTCCAAGACTGGAAGGAATAAACAAGGTATACCTGTATTAAGTAGTTAATAGAGTTTTGTCCACACAGTAGTCTCACCTCCAGTACAACAAAGAAAACTTTTTAGAAACTTACATGAATATATAGTAACTATTTAAGGATAATATGCTTACAGATATCAATCCAAAATTACCAATGCGTAATAGAACGATTACCAAGAATTTCTATTTAAACAGATTAGATTTTCAAGAATTTGGAAGTGTAGACTATGATGGTTACTTGATGCTTAAAAAAGACAATATTCAGATCCACTTTTTTGAGTTCAAAGCACTGAAACCGAAAGAAAATTGCGGGCAAGTTTATATAAGAGTTGATGGCATTGAAAAATTTCACCAATTATTGTTGGACAACGGAACGAGTATTCATCCAAATGGAAGTCTTTAAATAAAACCTTGGGGACAAAAGGAATTTTCAATTCTTGACCCAGACAATAATTTGCTAACTTTCGGAGAGAGTAGATAAAAAAGTCGGTTAAAGTTCAAATAAACGATGGTAAGAAAACGAGTATTTTTGTAAATGGTGCAAAAAAGTACTATATTGCACCATAATTTAAAATTATGGAAACAGTAAGAAAATCAATCACTTTTACCGATCAACAGGACGGTTGGATAAAGCTTAGGGTTCAGGCGGGGGACTTTACCAATGATAGTGAATACATAAGAGATTTGGTAAGAAAGGATCAAGAACAGAATATGAAGCTCCTAGAACTTAAAACAGCAATAGATGAAGGGTTGCAAAGCGGCAGAAGCAATCTGAAAATAAGCGACATTATCGCAAAAGTGGATAATGGGGAATTATAGTTTATCTGCAAGGGCACAATATGACCTAGTGGGTATGTATAAGTACGGAATCAAGTTTTTTGGCCCTGACCGAGCGACCAAGTACTTACTCGATCTGGAAGGTTTTTTGGAAGAACTTGCTGAACGACCAGAATTGGCCAAAGATGCCTCGACAATTGCCGATTCCTTAAAATATTACAGTTATAAAGCCCATGTTATTTTTTATCAATTTGACAATGCAAACGAAATTTTTATTATCAGGATTTTGGGCAAACGCATGAACTTCATTGAACATTTATAAAGTTTAATAAAACGATATGTTAGAAGATGGATTTAGGTCACATAGATATAGCGATATTTTGGGAAACTTAGGCGAGAATGGTTTTCTGACCGCTGAGGATGTTGGTAAGCTGCTAAAAGAATTTACAACCACCCAAAAAATTACTTTTGATTGCATAAGCGATGAAAAAGCCCAAATTGTGTCGGAAGCATTAATTGATAATTATCAACGATCAAAGTCTAATTAAACCATGAAAGACCAAAAGGCCATATTGATAAAGTGTATCAAAAATGATGTCCCGGCGTTCGTGATTGCCGGTCACGATTTATTTGCCGTGCCGGCCTTGGAGGCCTATTACCAGATAGCAAAGAAGAACGGGGCGGATACCGAGTTCTTAAAGGACATGAATCTAGTCGTACAAGAAATGAAGGATTTTCAAAAGCAAGAACCGGATAGAATACGTATACCGAAGCTAAAAGCATTCGAAATCGAAAAATGAACGGTAATCTAATAAAAGGATGAAAAAAGAAGAAATTGAAAAAATCAATCCTATATTAAAGGAAACGTTTCAACCGTTGTTTGAAAAAGGATTTATTAGCAAAGAAGAATATGATGAAATAATTACTTCTGAGATATCTAGTCCAGATACTTACTTGGTTAATTTATTCGGTCAATCTAGAACAAACGAGATTGAAACAGCAATGAGATTGGATTATTTAAAGTCTAAATAACGGATAGTTTTTCCCTTGCCCCTGCGGAAGTTAAAAAACACGCAACTCCAAAACCACCCTAGCGGACAAGATCCGCCAATCCGCATCCAGGGTCTTTCCGTTTCCGGTTTTTTAACCCCCTCGGAACCGCTCAAAAGAACAAACGGCAAAAAAAGCCGCTTGCCCTTTCCTCTCCCTACCCACAAAAAAATGAAAATCCCTATGCTTCCCCAACATTTTTTACATAACAAATAAGACCGGATTAATCGCTTATCCGTACCCATATGGCCTAGTATGGTTCTATATGTATTTAGGGGTTAAATAATTGATTATTAGGTTGTTGTATTCTATTTTGTTTGGTTATATTTATCTTCAAAGAAGATAGCAAGTTGTATTCTAAGTAACTTAGAATTGTCTACTTCTTACGAAGTGTTTGTCTTAAAAAACAACCAAAATGGAACCAAGGAAAAGAGGCCGAAAACGACTGGGAAACAAGAAACGGTACCATAACGTAATGCTCCGGTTCAACGATACCGAATATGAGAGACTGAAGATAATTGTCGGATCCTACGACCTGGACATTTCACAGCGTGGTACAATTAGCCCCTTTTTAAGAAGATTGGTCCTGAACATGGGGTCGGAGGAAAAGGATATGCTCCCTGACACTTCAAATCTTGCCTACCATTTCAACAGGATCGGCAGCAACATCAACCAATTGGTCAAACTGGCCCACTACAAGAACCTGAGAAGTCCGAACAGTAGTTTGGTAAGCGAGGTACAAAAGGCAAACGGACTACTTTATAAACTTATCGAAATCACCACGGAAGGACAAACGGGATGATAGGAAGAATATTATATAGGGAAAGCTGTCAGGGAATGTTGAACTATGTGTTCGGCAAGGAGGGCATGCGCATACTTGGTTACGGGGGCATGTACTCACAGGACATATCACAGAAATTCTTCGGGAACGTACTCCACTTTCAGGGACAGCGCAATGCCACCAAGAACCGCTATGCCCACATTACCCTGAACCTTCCCCATGGGGAACACCTTGATGACAGGACCTTCCATGAGGTCTCAAAGGAATACATGCAGCATATGGGCTACGGGGAACAGCCCTATGTTATGGTAAGGCACAACGACACCGAGCACGAGCATGTCCATATCATAACGACCAATGTAACCGGTTCGGGAAAGGTACTCGGAATCTTCAACAGCTACCGCAGGAACATGGCGACCCAGCAATACCTCGAAAAAAAGTTCGGCCTAACTCCCTCGCCACGGACAAAACAGCGGAGGGAACTCCCGCTGTACAGATTGCCCGGGCAACAGTTCGGGATGGACCCTACACAAGGGACGAAGTTCTATTTGCAGGACGTACTGAACAGCATCCTGCAAAAACATAAGGTGCGGAGCTTTCAAGAACTGGCAAAACTGGTCAGGCCCTATCACATCGAAATAAAGCAAACTAAAAACCAATCGGGAAGGATAGGGGTCGCCTTTGGCCTAGACAATCAAAAAGGATACCGGACAAGGTTCATCAACGGCTCCATTGTACACCCAAGCTTAAGCGGTCCGAAACTGCAAAAGGTATTTGGTACGAATTCAAAATCCAAGCTCTTGCCGATGCACCGCAAACGCCTGATGAAACAGATAGGGACCACCTATGGACTTTTCAGGGCCATAAGGCCGCACGACCTCCCAGAAGTACTTAAGGAATATCAGGACATCGATATAAAACTGGACATAAAAGGGGATGCCGTCAAGGGATATACCATCCATGACAAATCGGGATATGCGTTCAAGGAAAGCGAGCTGAGTCCAAAAATAGGGATGGAGAAACGTCCCAATATTTTCGGGAATAGCGACCAGCCTACAGAGATCGATACCGACAGCAAACAGTTCAAACTTGAAATCCGAAAACTGATAAAAGAAGCATTCCTGACATCCTATCTGAAGTCCCCGGACCGCAACGGACTGTTCTCGGAGAACATGGTGGCCAAGAACCCAATGGATATCCTTCCGCATATAACAACATCCAAAGATTACATTTTTCTTGAACGCTACCTTCCAAGAAATCAAAAAAATTTGTTGATGGAAGCACTTAAAAAAGAGTTCCCCATAGTGAGGGACAGGCTATTCCAATTGGAGGAAAAAAAGGAAAAAGAAACCTTGGAAAGCAAGTTCCGGCTTATCGGCAGAATATTGGAAAACGGCATTTTCGATGTCGGGACGGAAAAAGGGAGTGTCCATCGTCTGTTCCGGTCCTTGGGAGTAAAGTACCAGGATAACCGATTGTCCTTTTCCGGTTCCAACAAACATACGGTCCCCGTTCGATTGGGCGACCTTCCCTTGCCCAAGGCCATGGACGCATATTTATCCACCGGTTTCGTCCGTCAAAACCATATGGTACTGGAAATGTTGACGGCACGGAATTCCGATATTGGCCCTGAACTTACGGCATCCTCCTTTTTTCTGCCAATGGTCTTTCCAAAACTTTACGGGACCATGGAAATAGGTTATAGGCAAGAATTCGAGAAGGCCGCACTGGGCCGTTATGTAAAACATGCCGAACGGATGCACGCGCCTTATGAAAAATCCCCGAAGGACTATATGGCCCTTTTCAACGCCAAGGGATTTTATTTTGAAAAAGGGAAGGACGGATTCGAGGTCAGGTCTATTTATACGGACCATAGGACAAGTTGCCCCTTGCCCAAAAGAACAGACCTTTATTTGAATTCCATTCCCGATGTCACCGCAACATTATTGGAACAGCAGACCGTTATCAACGGCCTGATCAAAGATGGCAGGAACGATCTCAAGAACCTTTGGGCGGGCCATCTAATGGAAAGGGGAATGTACGATAGGGTCGCCTTTATGCTGACAGCTGAAAAAGTTTATCCAAACCTCCATTCGGAAATGGTGCATCACCATATGGGCAACGGACTTCGGAAAAGTTTAAATAAGGCACTGGAAAGGAAATCTTCCATCGAACAAAACCGTTTGTTGCGAAAAGGTGTTTATGCCATCAGCTCGTTATTGGGCAATCGGGGCAAAAAAGGGCAAGAGGAGGTCTTCAACGGGTTCAAGGACGAGCTTACGGATTGGTCCAAGTACAGGGGTAAGGGACCTTTGTTGTAGTATACATCAAAGTGATTTTGATATTGGATTTAGTACCCTATCTAATGCTTTTTTGTGAATAGTGGAAAAGGAAAGCAAAAAAAACCTTCTAGGCACTATAAAATCTAGAGTTCATTAATTGGGATTAGAAGCCAAATTGATTGATTTTAGCCCAAAGTAACTAATATTAAAAGGATTATTGTTTTGAATGAGCAAAGAAAAACGCTGATTTGTTGTACCTATGTTGTACCAACGACATTTTTTTAAATGAAAAAGCCGAGGCAAAACCTCGGCTATCTCCCTTGTACTCGAGGCGGGACTTGAACCCGCACGGACTAATGTCCATTGGATTTTAAGTCCAACGTGTCTACCAATTCCACCACTCGAGCCTAGCTGCTCAAGGCAGAATAGATTTTACAATGGAGCGAAAAACGGGATTCGAACCCGCGACCTCCACCTTGGCAAGGTGGCGCTCTACCAACTGAGCTATTTTCGCAGTTTAAAATGAACGTAGCATCCTTTTCAGATGCGGGAGCAAATTTAATATAATTCTATAAAAAGCAAAGAACTTTTCGCTAAAAAGAATCAAAATATTTATAATATGCCCAAGGTGAATATATTAGAAAGAAATTATGGGCGATATGGCCTTTTGGTACAACTCCTAGGCATTTTTCTTTTTGGTGAGCAAACGCTTAATTTCGTTAAGTTTCATCAAGGCTTCAACAGGGGTTAAGGTGTTGATGTCCAGGTGGGTAATTTCCTCTTTTATCTGTTCCAATAGTGGATCGTCCAAATTAAAAAAACTAAGCTGCATTTCGTTTTGCACCAGTTGCAATTTATCGGTGAGCTCATCGCTGGAATGTGATTTTTCCAGCTTCTTAAGAATTTTATTGGCTTTATGGATGACTTGTTGTGGCATTCCAGCCATTTTCGCCACATGTATACCAAAACTATGCTCACTGCCTCCAGGGGTCAATTTTCGTAAAAAGAGGACATTGTCCTTCAGTTCTTTTACAGAGACATTGAAATTTTTAATGCGACTGAATGTAGAGGTCATTTCATTGAGCTCGTGGTAATGGGTGGCAAATAAGGTTTTGGCCCTGGCAGGATGTTCATGAAGATATTCCGAAATGGCCCAGGCAATAGAGATACCGTCATAGGTACTAGTGCCACGCCCTATTTCGTCCAATAGTACCAAACTGCGTTCGGAGAGGTTATTTAGAATGGAGGCAGTTTCGTTCATCTCCACCATAAAGGTAGATTCTCCCATGGAAATATTATCACTGGCACCTACACGTGTAAATATTTTATCCACATAACCAATTTTTGCGGAATCGGCCGGTACAAAACTGCCCATTTGAGCCAACAAAACAATTAGCGCCGTTTGCCTTAAAATGGCCGATTTACCACTCATGTTGGGACCGGTAATCATAATGATCTGTTGCTCGTCCCTATTTAAGTTTACATCATTGGCAATATAGGCCTCTCCCAAGGGCAATTGCTTTTCAATTACAGGATGCCTACCTCCAATGATGGACAGTTCAGTGGAATCATCCATGTCCGGAGAAACATAATTGTTCTCCTTGGCTAATTGCGTAAAGCCACAAAGACAGTCCAGTTGAGCTATTTGGTGGGCATTATTTTGAACAGGGGCAATATATTCTTGCATCCAAACTACCAACTGGGAGAATAATTGTTGTTCCAAACTTAGAATACGCTCTTCCGCACCCAATATTTTGGCTTCATATTCTTTAAGCTCTTCGGTGATATAGCGCTCGGCATTTACCAGGGTCTGCTTTCGGATCCAGTCTTCGGGGACCTTGTCCTTATGGGTGTTGCGTACTTCAATATAATAACCAAAGACATTGTTGGAGGCTATTTTTAGGGAGCTAATGCCTGTGCGTTGAGTTTCCCTTTGCAGCATTTTATCCAGATAGTCCTTTCCGGAAAAAGCCAGACCTCGTAACTCGTCCAATTCGGCAGAATATCCCTCAGCAATTGTGCTGCCTTTTAACATGTTGACAGGAGCCTCCTCACTGATCATTTCTTTGATTTTAGATCTCAGCATATCACAGGTATGCAATTGATCCCCTATGAGGTTTAGGGCCTCGTTTTTGCTTTTGGTAGTGATTTGTTTAATGGGTACAATGGCCTCCAAAGAATTTTTAAGCTGAACCACTTCCTTTGGATTTATTTTTCCCGTGGCCACTTTGGAAATTAACCGTTCCAAATCCCCGATCAACTTAATGCCATTCTGCAATTTATGGTGGGCAGCTTCATTTTCGGTAAGATGGGTAATTACCTGGTGCCTTCTTCGGATTTTTTCTATATTCTTTAGGGGAAGTGCCAACCACCTTTTCAGCATTCTTCCGCCCATAGGCGAAATGGTTTTGTCTATAACATCTAAAAGTGTAACGGCATTAAGGTTGTTGGAATGGTAAAGTTCCAGATTTCGTATGGTAAACCTATCCATCCAGATATATTCTTCTTCCGCAATGCGCTGAAGGGTATTGATATGCTGTAATTGTCTGTGTTGGGTGTCGGAAAGGTAATGCAGTACAACTCCCGCCGCCACTATGCCATGGGATAAATGGTCTACGCCAAAACCTTTTAAGCTTTTCGTTTTAAAATGATTGGTTAGTGTTTCTAGGGCGTAATCATCCTGGAAAATCCAGTCTTCCGTAAAAAAGGTGTGGAAGTTTTTGCCAAATACCTCAAGGAATTCCTTTTTATTGGCTTTTGATACCAATACCTCGTTGGGTGAGAAATTCTGAAGTAATTTGTCTATCTGTTCTTCATTGCCTTCCGATGTTAAAAATTCTCCCGTAGATATATCTACAAAGGATACGCCTAATCGCTTTCGTCCAAAATGGACAGCACATAAAAAATTGTTGGTCTTGGCCGAAAGGATATCGTCGTTCATGGCCACACCCGGGGTCACCAGTTCGGTAACCCCCCTTTTAACTATGGTCTTTGTGAGTTTGGGGTCCTCCAATTGATCGCAAATGGCCACACGCTGCCCCGCCTTTACCAATTTGGGTAAATAAGTATTTAAGGAGTGGTGTGGGAATCCGGCCAATTCGGTTCTGTCCCCTCCATTGTTACGGTGGGTGAGAATAATGCCCAGTATCTTAGAGGCCTTAACGGCATCTTCCCCAAAGGTTTCGTAAAAGTCCCCAACTCGGAACAATAACAGAGCATCAGGATATTTCACCTTAATGGTATTGTACTGTTTCATTAAAGGGGTTACCTTTTTTGTTTTTCCCGAGTCGGCCAAAGCGATTTTATTAACTTATTTTTGCATTCCTTTCTGAAACAACGAATGTAAGGTTTATCTACTGGAATGTACACTATTGTTGATATTTTGGGGATAACTTTATGTTGGTGGATGGGCGGTTTATTCCACAATACAAGTGGTGTGAAAATTAAAAATTAATATTGGATTGTATGCGTAAATTGGAAAATAGTGAATTGGACCGACTTAATGTGGATGAGTTTAAACAGGTGGTAAAGACTCCTATTTGTATTGTGTTGGATAATGTAAGGAGCTTGAACAATATTGGATCGGTTTTTAGGACAGCTGATGCCTTTCTGATAGAGAAAATCTACTTGTGCGGAATTACAGCAACTCCACCTCATAAGGACATTCATAAGACTGCTTTGGGGGCAACTGATAGTGTTGCTTGGGAATATCGTGAAAACGCTATGGAATTGTTGAAGGAATTAAAGCAAGTGGGCTACATTTCACTTTCCGTTGAACAAGCGGAAAATGCGGACATGCTTAACGACTTTAAAGTGGATAAAAATGAAAAATATGCCTTAATTTTTGGTAACGAAGTAAAAGGGGTTTCCCAAGAGGTAGTTTCGAACAGTGATGGGGTTTTGGAAATCCCGCAATACGGAACCAAACACTCGTTGAATATTTCAGTAAGCGTCGGCATAGTGGTATGGGACCTCTGGTCAAAATTGAAGGCTCAATTTTAATAATAGAGATAGTTTTTAAAACCAAAAACCCAACCTAATGGTTGGGTCGGCAATATATAGTTTGAGTTAGTTAGTTCAAAACCTTAAAGTCTTTCCGCTGTAATTTTTGATGTTCATTACAACTCAAAACGGCTTTATTGGAGGCGCAAGTAAATAAATTGATTTGTTCTGTGCAAGTATTATGTGAAAATTATCTTAAAATGAGAGTTTCACCGCGAATTTTTGAATTTGGTCTAAAATTACCTCGTAATCGTCTTGGTTTTCCACAAAATCCAGTTCACTAACATCTAAAATTAGATTATTTTGCTCGGGAAAACTTTTTAGAAAGTCGAAATAGCCCCGGTTTAACTTCTCTAAGTATTCGGGAGCAATATTCTGTTCGTAATTTCTTCCCCTTTGCTTTATATTTTGTAGTAGGCGTTCCGTGTTTTGGTACAGATAGATATACATCGTTGGCTTCTTTATCTCTTTATGCATGAGATTAAAAAGCTTACGGTAGAGTTTAAATTCCTCCTCCTGTAGGGTGACTTTTGCAAAAATCAGGGATTTGTTAATGTCGTAATCGCTTACCATAAAATTTTTGAACAGATCATATTGGGAGGTATCGTCCATAAATTGTTGGTAGCGGTCGGCTAGAAACGACATTTCCAAGGGAAAGGCAAATCTACTCTGATCTTCGTAAAACTTGGGTAGGAAAGGGTTGTCCGCAAATCGTTCCAAAACCAATTTGGCGTTGAAATCCTGTCCTATCTTATGGGCCAATGAGGTTTTCCCCGCACCAATATTTCCTTCAATGGCCATATAATGCAATTGGGAGAAAAGCTGTAATCTGGTGGCGTATAGCTTATGTTCGGTTCTGGTTATATTACTTTTATCCTTGCATTCCTGTAACAAATTTCTCGAATCTTTGTTTAGAACTGGATGATAGAACTGCGGGGCTATGTCTGCCAAAGGTCTAAGAACAAACCTTCTCAATTGTAGGCTTGGGTGGGGGATGGTCAGCGCCTCGGAATTTATTATTTCCCTTTCATAATATAGGATGTCTATATCCACAGTTCTGGAAGAGTAACCAGTTCCTTTATTTCGCTCCCTGCCCAACCTTGTTTCAATTGTCAATAGGTTTTCCAACAAATCCAATGGGGTTAGGGAGGTTTCTACCGCAATGCAACAATTGTAAAAATCTTCCCCATCAAAACCCCAGGCAGGTGTTTCATAAATCGGTGATATCTTAACAACATTTCCGATAGAGGAATGGATCAAAAACACCACCTCCTGCAGGTGGTTTAGTTTATCCCCTAAATTACTTCCAAGTGAAAGGTATGTTGTTACAGTCTTATTCATAATGTGCGGGCAAAGTAAACAAAAGTAATTTACTTCATAAAGGGAAATGCCAAAAACAAGGTCAAATTTCATCGACCTTAATCAAGATGCATATTCTAATATTTGAGGTATATATAATTCAATATTTATAATTGCATAAATTCCACATTGGCTATCTTTGCAAGTTATTAGCAATACTTATATCGGATGAACTTTTTAAGAAATTTATTAGCGGCAATTATAGGTTGTCTCATAGCCTTCGGAATCATGTTTGTAATGTTTCTCATTTTGGCAGCTCTTGTCGGCAGTGGAGAAGACGCTGTGGTGGTCAGGAATAATTCTGTTCTGGAAATACAATTGCAAACCCCTATCAACGATTATGTGGGGATGGACGAATCCAACCCTTTTGCCGGTCTTTTTAGTGTAAAACAAGGGTTGGACGATATATTGCACGCCATACGTGTGGCCAAGGATGATAACAAGATTAAAGGGATAAGTCTAAATAATAATGTGCTTATGGCCGGCTTATCACAAACCAAGGCTATACGAGATGCTTTAGTTGAGTTTGAAGGTAGTGGAAAATTCATATATGCATATGGGGATTTCTATACCCAAAAGGATTATTATTTGGCGAGTGTAGCCAATAAGGTATACCTTAATCCAGTGGGGGCCATGGATTTTAAAGGACTGTCCACGGAAGTATTATTTTTCAAGGATTTGCAGGAAAAGACCGGTATAAAAATGGAGGTAATTCGCCATGGGAAATACAAAAGTGCCGTTGAGCCTTTTTTGGCCAACGAAATGAGCGTAGCCAATAGGACACAGATCAGGGAGTTATTGGATGCCTTGTGGGATTCAATGCTTACCAATATTTCCGATAGTAGGAATATTTCTATTGAAAATTTAAATCATATAGCGGATACCTTAGGGGCCAGGACCCCAAAATATGCGGCGTCAACGGGATTGATTGATGATGTTATATTTTTTGATGAATATGAATCAAAGATCAAAGAGACATTGGCAATAGAGGATGATGTGGATATTAACTATGTTGGCATATCAGATTATGTCAATACGGCTAGCAAAATTAAAATCAACAGTGGCAAGGGTAAGATTGCAGTGATTTATGCCCAAGGCGAAATATGGTACGGTGAAGGGGGTTCGGATGTAATTGGTCAAGGTATTATTAATGATGCACTAAAGAAGGCCAGGGAAGATGATGATGTTAAAGCCATAGTGCTAAGGGTGAATTCTCCGGGTGGAAGTGCATTGGCTTCAGATATTATCTGGCGCGAAATTGAAATTACCAAGCAGTCCAAACCAGTAGTGGTTTCTATGGGGGATGTCGCCGCTTCTGGAGGTTACTATATTGCTGCGGGAGCCGACAAGATTTTTGCAGAACCTACTACCATTACAGGGTCTATAGGTGTATTTGGTACCATACCCAATATCAATGAATTGGCGAAGAATATGGGTGTAAATGCAGAACAAGTGGGAACCAACCAAAACTCAGTGGAATATTCCCTATTTGAACCCATGAGCGATAATTTTAGAAATAATGTTCTTGAAGGGATAGAAGCCACTTACGAAACGTTTTTGGATAGGGTGGCTCAGGGCAGGGGTATTTCCATGGCTCAGGCAGATAGTTTGGCCCAAGGTCGTGTTTGGAGTGGGGTAGATGCTTTGCGTCTGGGTCTGGTAGATGAATTGGGTGGCCTGGATGAGGCTATTGCAGAGGCAGCTAAAATGGTAAGCCTAGACCATTACGGAATTAAAAAACTTCCAAAGTATAAATCGGATTTTGAAAAATTTATGGAAGATATCGGAGGTGCCAGTGCCAAAAGCCAAGAGACTTTTATTCAGCAGGAAATTGGTATGGAAGCCTTTACAATTCTACAGGAGATTAAATCAGCGATGGAAAATAAGGGGGTTCAGGCCAGAATGCCTTTTACCTTAAATATTAAATAGGATTTACTTAAGCCAAAAATGATTATACAAAAAGCCCCTTAGATTAAAGGGGCTTTGTTATTCAGTAAATATTTGTAAACTAGTTTTTTACCAAGTTTATTTCCACACGCCTGTTTTCTGCGCGTCCTGCTTTGTACATATTGGTTGCAATTGGTTTGCTTTCACCGTATCCAATCGATGTTAACCTAGAGCTGTCAATTCCTTTTTCAACTAAGAAGTTTTTAACGGAAAGTGCCCTTTCCTCTGAAAGTTTCTGATTGGACGGCACACTTCCTATACTATCTGTATGGCCTTCAACCGTAAATTTGGCATTGGGATATTCATTAAGAATCTTAATGATATCTACCAAGACATTTGTAGACTCTATTTTGATTGTGGCCTTTCCGGAATTGAACAAAATGGTCTTGGCATACTCGTTTAAGGTTTTTTGAACCTCCTCAGTAACTTCGGGACATCCGTTGTTGGCTACTGTTCCAGCAACCTCTGGACAATTGTCATCTTTGTCCAGTACACCGTCATCATCCGTATCGGGCCAAGGGCATCCATTATTTTCAGCTACTCCGGCTTCTTCTGGGCAGTTATCGTCCTTATCCAATACACCGTCACTATCAGTATCCTCCCAAGGACATCCGTTGTTTTCTAAAATGCCTGCTTCCTCTGGACATTTGTCATCCTTGTCCAAGACTTGGTCACCATCTGTATCCGTCCAAGGGCAACCATTGTTTTCCACTGGTCCTGGAACCTCTGGACAACCATCTACCTTATCCAATACGCCATCCTCGTCTTTGTCTTTTGGTCTGGATTGGTAAATAGGGATCTTTAACCCGGCATAAACATCCGCACCTTTGGATTTGTCACTGGTCAAAACTGTTAAAATGGAACCAGAACCAACATACAATGGCCCTGCCCTTAAGCCAGCTCCCCATTGCACACCTAAGTTTTGCACATAGCTAACCGGAGAATAAAAACTAAACCATTTGCTTTCGAACCTAGGGGTAAGGGAAACAATGTTGGCAATACTATTGGTATTGGTATTGTTTTTTGAAGTTATTGATAAATCGGTATTTAGATTCATATAAAAGTGATTGTTAATATTCCAATCAGCATTTAAATGCAAGGCTGTAGGTAAAACTGCTTTTGATGCGTTTCCAGACCTGATCTGTGTGTAAAGGTTGTTTAATTTATCCTCAAATCCTTCTTCGTTGTCAAAATCGTCTTCACTTATAGAATTGGTAATGTCATAGGCATTTTCTGTGCCTTTATATTTAAGGCTACCTAGGTCCGTTAGGGATAGTCCAAATTTCAATTTGTATTTATTGATGTCTTTTGGAGCGTAAGGATTGCCATCTTTGTCCGTAACCGTATAATCCGCAAAATTAGGGCGCCATTCGTAAACAAAACCTAGGTCTACCCCAAAGCCGTCGGCACTCTTAACAAATTCGTAGTCTTCAAAATCGTTGGTTATGTTGTCACTGTTACCATAGGATATTTCACCTTGGGAATCAATACTTCCTGTAATTCCGGAACCGTCCGCATCATAATCTATAACGATATTCTTTCCACTGGAATAAGCGTTGCCATATCCCATTAAGTATTTTAAAGAAATACCTCCCTTAAGAAAATGTTGTTCCTCGTTCATTAGCACTGTGGCATACGTGATTCCTGTTTCTGCCCAGGCATTGGCGCTCATCTGATAATCGCCTTCATTCACATTGAAATCTTCATTTTCGTCAAACTCATTGGAAATATTGTCATAGGTATCTCCATTAATTTCGTTGACATTGAAAAATACCCTGCCTCTGGTAAAGACAGCCAATGAATTCCTGGAATTGATATTGAACATGAAAGATGGTCCCAAAATATCGGCATTACCATAAGCGTTATTTGCATTTTTGGGCGATTTTGTTCCATCATCATCAAAATCAAAACTGTCCTTAAAAATATCTCCAAATTTTGCACTGTAATAGTCGTTTCCTATTAATCCACTAACCCCTATAAGGTTTATGTCCGTTTTAAATCTTGAATCCACTATATTGGCCGGATTGGAGATTATGCCATGTACTCCATTGTAATTGTCAGTGCCCAGTCCAATATAGGATTGGCCCTTCACCATTGCGGTACATAGAATTAGGAATGCTACTAAAATACTTTTGTTCATGCTTAAAAATTTAGTTTATTTCTTTTTTATTGTTAATCGACCACTGTTCTCGTAAATTTGAGTTTTTTCAAGGATCAAATTGTAGGAACGCTTTAATTGGGATTAAATTATAATATGTTAAAATTTTTAATTTTTCTATGGGGAATTCGGTCTTAAAGGAGGAGGATAAGAAGCTGGCATTTAAGATTTATCTCTATTTGGGAGCTTTGTTCATTACCTCCTTGGTAGTTTCCAATCTAATTTTTCAAAAGTTTTTTTATTGGAGGCCTTTTGGGGATGTTACCGTTTTAGGAGCTTCGTTATTTGAAATTTCTGTTGGTATTTTGCCCTATCCCCTGACTTTTTTGATTACGGACCTTATTTCCGAGATTTATGGCAGGAAAAAGGCGAACCGGATTGTAACTGCAGGAATTTTTGCTTCCTTTTTTTCTATGGGGATTGTGTTGTTGGCCAATTGGGTCCCTGCATTGCCAAATTCACCAGTTAACGATGAGGTGTTTAGCCATGTGTTTGCACTATCTCCCATTGCTGTTTTTGCATCAATGTTGGCTTATCTTTTTGCCCAGTATATAGATATTGGCATTTATCATTTTTGGAAAAGACTGACCAACGGGAAACATCTTTGGCTTCGTAATAATTTTTCCACTTTTCTTTCCCAATTCATAGATACGTTTACGGTTGTGGGTCTTCTGTGTATATTTGAAGTGCTGCCCTGGACTATGTTTTACGGACTGGTTGTCAGTGGTTTTATTTTTAAAGTAATTGTAGCCTTCTTCGACACCCCTTTTCTGTATTTTTTCGTATATCTCTTTAGAAAGCGGTTTAATTTGAAAGTAAACCAGGAAATTGATCTTGAGGCATAATAAAACTTGCTTTTCGCTGTTCTTTACGAATAGCCCAACATTCTAATTAAATTATAGGGTTATAAAGGAAGGGGGGCTAGTTAAAGGGTTATTCGTTTCTGTGTTAAATATTATTTAAACTGGATGCATATTTAAATTTTGCTTCGCGATTTATCGTAGAATTGCGTCAATATTTTAATGTATCTGTTTAATATAATATGCGTGTTTTAAGTATTATTGGCTATTAAGTTAACTAAAACGAAATATTGATTTGGGATGAGTACGGGATTTTTTAAGTTCTTGCTTCCTTTTTAAATAATTGCAGCAACAAAATATAAATATCCAATGTCCCCAATTATGAGGGTTGAGATAATTAATAAGTCTAAGGTCTAAGTTCAGCTGTATTTCCGACATAGGTCGGGTATATGGGAAAATAATAAATAACAACATATGAAAAAGAAAATTTTAAAGGTTATTGGGGGCGTATTTTTGGTAATAGTCTTATTGCTAATTGCAACCCCATTTTTCTTAAAGGGTAAAATTGCGGATATAATTAAGAATAAGGTGAATAATAGTATTAATGCCACGTTCAATTTTTCCGATGCGGACTTAAGTCTATTCAGTAGTTTTCCAAATGCTACCGTTACCTTAAGTGATATAACCTTAATTAATAAGGCCCCTTTTGAGGGGGACACCCTTTTTGCTTCCAATAAGGTAACCTTGGACATGTCCATAAAGGAACTTTTTAAGGATGCAAATGAGCCAATTGCAATTAAAAGTTTAATCTTAGATGGTCCGCTATTGAATGTTAAAGTGGACAAGGAAGAAAGGGCCAACTATGATATTGCCATTAATGACGGTTCATCCACAGTGAATGCATCCTCCACGGAAGGCGGTTTTACCTTGTCCATGGAGTCCTATGAAATTAACAATGCCGCTATTAAATATAATGACCTTTCCAGTGGAATATCCTTTTCAATTTCAGAAATGAACCACAGGGGAAATGGTGATCTTTCTTTGGAAAATTCTGAATTGGATACAGAAACCAGCGGTTTGGTTTCCTTTGAAATGGACAGTACACAATACTTAAATAAGAATCCGGTTCAATTGAAGGCTCTTATTGGGGTGGATCTAAAGGAGAGTAAATATTCCTTTTTAAAGAATGAGGCCATGGTAAATCAATTGGCGTTGGTATTTGAAGGTTTTGTGAAATTGAATGAAGATAATCAAGAGGTGAACATTAGTTTTAAAACGCCATCCTCGGACTTTAAAAACTTTCTAGCGGTTATCCCGGCGGAATATTCCAAAAATATAGAACAGGTGTCCACTACTGGTAACTTTACGGTTGCAGGTGAGTTTACTGGCATTGTAGACGATGACCATATTCCTCAGTTCAAAATCGATATAAATTCTGACAATGCCTCCTTTAAATATCCCGATTTGCCAAAAGCGGTCCGAAACGTATTTATAGATACCGAAATTTCCAATAAGACTGGAATTGTGGAAGATACCTATGTGGATATCCGTAAGTTGTCATTTATGATAGACGAGGACAAATTTAATATGGTTGCCAAAATTAGTGACCTTATGGGTAATACCAAGGTTAATGCCAAGATAGACGGCAAAATGAATTTGGCAAATATCTCCAAAGCCTATCCGGTACCGGCCGATTTAAATTTAAAGGGAATTTTGAATGCCGATATTTCAACTGCATTCGATATGGCATCCATAGAAAAAAAGAAGTATGAGAATACGAAGACCAACGGTACCCTAAATTTAATGGACTTTGAATATAAGTCTGATGAATTTCCAAATCCTATTATTTTGAAAAGCACTTCGGTTACGTTTAACCCAACAACGGTAATCCTAAACCAATTGGAAGGGGCAACTGGGAAGACCGATTTTGATGCTACGGGTACCATCAACAACCTTTTGGGATTTATGTTCAACAATGAAAATGTAGAAGGCAATTTCAATTTAAAGTCCAACACTTTTGCCATTAATGATTTTATGGTGGCTGAAACAACTACGGGGAACAATGGTGGGGAGAAAGAATCTCCAACTACCTCCACAGAGGAAAAAATAAAGATACCTTCCTTTTTGGATTGTACCATAAATGCCAGTGCCAACACCGTAATTTATGATAATCTCACCTTGAAAGAGGTTAAGGGAACTCTTCGAATAAAGGATGAGAAGGCAATTTTGACCAATATGACTTCGTCCTTGTTTGATGGTAAATTAGCCTTGAACGGGGAAGTGTCCACCAAGAATGATACGCCCACCTTTGCCATGAAATTGGGGATGGAAAGTTTTAAGATTGCAGAAACTTTCAAGGCTTTGGAAATGTTTAGAACATTGGCACCCATAGCAAAGATTCTCCAAGGAACCTTAAATTCGGATGTGCAGATAACGGGAAGTTTAAAGGATGATTTTACTCCCAATTTAAGTACCATTTCTGGAAATATTTTAGCCGAGTTGCTTACCAACCAAATTGATGCAAAAAGTGCACCTTTACTTAGTGAGTTGGATAGTAAGCTAAGTTTTTTGAATCTTGAAAAATTAAATTTAAAAGATTTAAAAACCGCCTTGACTTTCGAAGATGGTGTGGTAAAGGTTAAGCCATTTACGATAAAATATCAAGATTTTGCCATAAATGTGGCCGGTAGCCATACATTCGATCAAAAATTAAACTACGCGGCTACCATTGAAGTTCCTGCCAAATATTTAGGAAAGGACATTAACAGTTTAATTGCGAGAATTGACGAAAAGTCGCTGGAGAATTTAACCATTCCAATAACGGCCAATATAGGAGGAGGGTATACCAGTCCTACGGTGACAACCGACCTTACTTCGGGTATAAAAAATTTGACGGCCCAACTTGTTGAGGTCGAAAAACAGAAATTGATCAATAAGGGAAAGGACAAGGCCAAGGATTTTATTGGGGATCTTATCTCCAAAAATCAACAGGCAACTGATTCCACTAAAAAGAAAAATCAGGAGAGTGCCAAAGATGTTATCGGAGGCCTATTGGGGGGCACAGCCAAAAAGGTAGATTCCACTGGGAAAACTGATACTACGGTCGTAGCCAAAAAGGAGGCCCAGAAGGAAGTGGCTAAAAAAATATTGGGCGGGCTTTTGAATAAAAAGAAAGAAGCGGAAAAGCCAAAAGATAGCGTACAGTAAATTATTTCAGGATGGTTTAAAACTCTATTGTAATGCTATAATATTTTAATAGTTGTTACACTATTAAGGTTCATCGGTGGAGCCCTTCTAAACCTATGTTGATAACAAGGCAGCCTCCAAAACTTTTATTAAATCTTGGGGAGTTTTTAGGTAGGATACCATATTATCATTGATTTCGGGTTTAAAATTAATTGGACTTCCAGAGTATAAAAGGGGTATTTTGGTCTCGGATGAAATTCTAAGGACATTTTCCTCGACCATGGAAGGAGTAATACTGATAAAAAAAGTCAGTAGATAATTTGGCTTAACCAACTCTGCCATGGTCTTTAGGTTGTCATAGGGCACATTTTGTCCGAGGTAAAAAACCCTCCACCCTAGTTTTTTGGCAATAAAGGAAGCTAGTAATAATCCTATTTCATGATTTTCACCTTCAGCCAAAAACAATATTATCCTTGGTGCATTGTCCGGAGCCATCGGTAATAAATCTATTGCTGAACATATTTTTTGACGGATTAAGTTGGAAACAAAATGTTCCTGTGCCGGCATAATCTTATTTATACCCCATAGGACTCCAACTTTATGCAGAAATGGATAAATCACCTCGGTGAATGTTGACAATATGCCATTTTTGATAATTTGGGATTTAATTATATTGTCAAATTCCTTTTCATCCAAATTAATCATGCTTAAAACCAAGGCCTTTACTTCACCTTCTTGGTCTGAGTCGATCAATGATTCTGAAACCATCTTGTGAATTTCTTCGTCGGACATTTTGCCTATAGCCGATAATCGAATTCCTTGACTTCTTAAGATACTTATGTTTAACAGTTTCTTTAATTGACTGTCCGTATAAAATCGAATATTGGTTTCCGTTCTTTCCGGAACTAAAAAATCATATCTACTTTCCCATTTTCTCAAGGTATGTGAATTAATTCCAGTTAAAGAAACGATTTGCGCCATGGAATACCTACTCATAATGTTGTCTAATAAATTATAGTGTAAAGTTAAACAAAAATTTTATTGATGAAGGGGTGATTTGCATTTTTGTCTAAGTTTTTAATAAAAAAGTTGGACAATAAAATAAAATAACTATATTTGTCTAAGTTTAACTGTAAAAATATTAGACATGAAAAAGATTAGTATTTATTTTTTAGCATTATTCAGCTCTCTGTTACTTGTTGTATCATGTAGTAATGATGATGACAATAACATAATTGAAGAACCCGCATTATCTACTATTGTGGAAACAGCTCAGGACACTGACATTTTAAGTAGCTTGGTCGCTGCTTTGGCCAAAGCGGATGAAAACGCCGATTCAAATTTAATAGGAGCATTGAACGGTGAAGGAACATTTACGGTATTTGCACCCACCAACGGTGCCTTTACGGCTTTATTGGCCAGTTTGGATGGATTTGATAGTTTGGAAGACTTTGATACTCCAGAAAAACGTGGGATTCTTGCTTCGATTCTGAAATACCACGTAATTGTTGGGGCAGCTGCCAATTCCAGCATGCTTTCCAATGGTACTGAGTTCACCACCTTGCAAGGAGAAAAAATCACGATTAGAATAGATGGGGATGTTTATGTTCAGGATCCGACGGATACTGATGCAAAAGTGGGACCTGCGGATATATTGGCTTCCAATGGTATTGTACATGTTATAGATAAAGTATTGGTTCCTCAAGAAGTACTGGACGCCTTAACGCCAGAGCCATTACCTAATATTGTAGAATTGGCAATGGATACCGAATTTTTATCACTTTTGGTAGGAGCTTTGGTACAGGCCGATGCCGGTTTGGTAGACCTATTGCAGACCGATGGTCCATTTACAGTGTTCGCACCTACCGATACCGCCTTTGCGGCCCTATTGGATGCATTGGGTGATGATTACAACAGTTTGGCCGATTTTGATACTCCCGAGGAAAAAGCCTTGTTGGCACAGATCTTAAAATATCACGTAGTTGCAGGAACGGCCGCCTATTCCACAGATCTGTCCAATGATCAAATGATAGAGACCGCACAGGGAGAATCCGTAACGGTAAATCTAACTGGTGGAGTTTTCATTCAGGATAAAACCGATGTGGACGCAGCCGTGGCACCTGCCGATATCGCTGCCAGCAACGGGGTGGTACATGTGATTGATAAAGTGTTGTTGCCACAGGAAGCATTGGATGCGCTAATGCCTCCAACTCCAAATATTGTAGAATTGGCAATGGATACCGAATTTCTATCACTTTTGGTAGGAGCTTTGGTACAGGCCGATGCCGGTTTGGTAGACCTATTGCAGACCGATGGTCCATTTACAGTGTTCGCACCTACCGATACCGCCTTTGCGGCCCTATTGGATGCATTGGGTGATGATTACAACAGTTTGGCCGATTTTGATACTCCCGAGGAAAAAGCCTTGTTGGCACAGATCTTAAAATATCACGTAGTTGCAGGAACGGCCGCCTATTCCACAGATCTGTCCAATGATCAAATGATAGAGACCGCACAGGGAGAATCCGTAACGGTAAATCTAACTGGTGGAGTTTTCATTCAGGATAAAACCGATGTGGACGCAGCCGTGGCACCTGCAGATATCGTTGCTGCCAATGGAGTGGTACATGTAATTGATAAAGTGTTATTGCCACAGGAAGCATTGGATGCCCTATTGCATTAAGATTAGGGTTAGTACGCTTTAGTTTGGTTTCCGAAACTGACGGCCATTCAATGGTCGTCGGTTTCACTTTATTATTTACACCGTTGGTATAATTTAAAAACTAAAAATCTTATATTTTGAAAGCGCTCTTCGATTCATCTAGTATAAAATGTAGTAAATTGGTTACCCACACCTATAGTACTTCATTTTCTTTGGGCATAAGATTATTCGCGCCCAAAATAAGACCGGCAATCTACGCCATTTATGGTTTTGTTAGATATGCCGATGAGATTGTGGATTCATTTCACGACTACGATCAAGAGGAACTGCTGACGGAATTTATCCAGGAATATCAATTGTCCTTGAAACGAAAAATTAGCCTAAATCCAATTATCAATTCTTTTCAGGCAGTTGTTCATAAATTTGAACTTCATGAGTATGCCGATGTTTTTTTGGAAAGGATGAAATATGACTTGGACGTGTGTGAATACACTACAAGAGAAGCATATGAAAATTATATATATGGTTCGGCCGATGTGGTTGGTCTAATGTGCTTAAGGGTATTTGTGGATAACGACAACGAGAAGTTCAATTCCCTTCAATCCTCAGCCAAATATCTGGGGTCTGCATTTCAAAAGGTTAATTTCTTGAGGGATATTAAGGAAGATCTTGAAAGTCTGGGCAGGTCCTATTTTCCCAATGTACATCAAAAGGAATTGACCGATGAAGTGAAAAAGGAAATCATTGCGGATATTGAGGAAGACTTTGAAAAGGCGTATCAAGGATTGGTTCAATTGCCGATAGAAAGTAGACTTGGGGTTTATATTGCCTATAAATACTATACTAATCTTTTGAAAAAGCTTAAACACACCAAATCCGAAAAAATACTGACGGATAGAATCCATATTTCCAATCCTATGAAAATGGTAATATTGGCAAAGGGCTACCTAAGATATAAACTCAATGCTATTTAGTCATTATTTTGAAATATCCAATTAATGGGACTACTTCAAAACCCAGAACGATAAGACCCTTATTATAAACTTAAAATAGATTAATAGAAGTAAATGGCAGCGATAATATACTTGTTTATTACATTGGTGACTTTTCTTTTTATGGAAGCAGTTAGCTGGTGTACCCACAAATTTGTAATGCATGGTTTTTTATGGGTTTTACACTCAGATCACCACGAGCCTAAATACCCACATATAATTGAAAAGAACGATACATTTTTTGTGATTTTTGCCATTCCAAGTATTACACTTTTTTATTTCGGAGTTGCCCCATTGCTTAACTATTTGTTCTTTATAGGATTAGGAATCCTCCTTTACGGCATAGCCTATTTTTTAGTCCATGACGTGCTGATTCACCAAAGGTTTAAATGGTTTAAGAACGTCACAAACAAATACTTACTGGCTTTGAGGAAAGCGCATAAAATTCATCATAAAAACATGGGAAAGGAAGATGGGGAATGTTTTGGCATGTTATTGGTCCCCAATAAATACTTCAGGTGAAACGGAAGAAGGATTATCCATATTAGGTTGATAAAATAATTATTTTATGATTTCTATCCGAATAAGCCTAATTAAGACCCTTCAACTCCATATTGGGGTCAATAATTCTTAGAGGCTTTATTGCTATTTTTTTATAGGATTTACAAACCAATAAAGTATTCACTTTTAATCCTCAATGCCTCTTTTATAGGCGGTCAAAGCTCTTTCCCTCGCAAATTTATGCTCTACTATGGGGTCGGGGTATTCAAAGGAGTCAAATTCAGGAATCCACTTCCTTACATATTTGTAATCCTTGTCAAACTTTTCTTGTTGGGATAAGGGGTTGAAAATTCTAAAATAAGGAGCTGCATCACAGCCAGTCCCCGCTGCCCATTGCCAGTTTCCATTGTTGGAGGATAATTCATAGTCCAACAATTTTTCGGCAAAATAACTCTCTCCCCTCCGCCAGTCGACCAAAAGATGTTTGCAAAGAAAGCCCGCCGTAATCATCCTTACCCGGTTATGCATAAAACCAGTTGTATTAAGTTGTCTCATTCCGGCATCAACCATAGGGTAACCAGTTTTTCCTTGGCACCATAGCATGAATTCTTCCTTATTGTTTCTCCACTTTATATTATCGTACTTGGACCTAAAATTTTCTGTGACTACCTTGGGGAAATGAAATAGAATTTGCATAAAGAATTCGCGCCAAATCAATTCACTTAAAAATACGGCATTGCTACTATCAATTCTAGAAATTACCTGTCTAATGCTTATGGTCCCAAATCTCAAATGAGGGCTAAGATAACTGGTGATATCTTTATTGGGAAAATCCCTTTTGTCCCCATAGAGATGCAACTGGGACAAATTAAAGTCCTGCACTTTTATTTCCGACTTTTTAAACCCAATATCTTCCAAAGACATTGTAGGGTAATTAGCCTTGTGAAGATTATTCAACTTTGGATTCATGAGTTGTGTGTGATCGTCCTCCTGGAATTTAGTAAGCCATTTGTTTTTGTAGGGCGTAAAAACGGTATATGGTTCTTGATTGCTTTTCAAAATTTCATTTTCTTCGAATAAAACCTGATCCTTAAAACCATAAAAAGGGATGCCTTTTTTACTTAATAATTCCGCTATTTCCTTGTCCCTGGCTATTGCATAAGGTTCGTAATCCTTATTCGTATAAACCTTGGTAACATTAAACTTGGAAATTAACTCCTGCCATACTGCTTTTGGGTCTCCAGATAGACATAATATGTCCGAACCATGAGCCTTTATGGAATCCTTTATTTTTAGAATGGATTGGTGAATAAAACCAACCCGGGCATCATTTTTTGACAATTCGTTTAAAATATGGCTATCAAAGATAAAAATAGGTAGAACGGGAATGTTGTTTTCCAGCGCTTTTGCAAGTGCAGTATTATCCTCAATTCTTAAATCACGTCTAAACCAAAAAATAGCAATTGGTCTTTGGTCTTTGTTGGGAGTTGAAATGTCTGGGGGGCTTTTATCTGGCACAATATTTTTATTGGTAACAATTTATTTAAGCTTAAGTCAGTCGAGTGTAATTAGAGTCGTTTTTTTTCGATTTAAATCACAGGGCTTCTTATTTTTTAAGATCAAAAAGGAGTTAACTCATTGCCAACTGCAATTTAAAGATTAATAGCTTTGTGCTTTCCGTCCTTTTATGAAATTGTCTACTTAACTTCCAGCCCTACAACATATCCTTCACTTCCCCTAATGTTAAAGACTGTATCGTCCTCAAAGATCAGGTACTGACCTTTAATGCCTTTTAATACTCCGGAATATGTTGGCGTTTTATCCAAGTTAAGACTTTTTACCTTTTTAGGATATTGAAGCACTGGAAATTCCAAATGGGTTTCTGTATTGCTTTCTATAAAATAGGGGGCGGCCTCATCCGGAATATATTTTTTTAATTTATTTCTATATTCTACCAAATCCTCATCGTCAACCTCATTGGTCAACATTTTTCTCCAATTTGTCTTGTCGCCAATGTGTTCTTTTAAGGCCACCTCGGTAACTCCGGCCAAATAGCGATTGGGTACCTCGACAATTTCTATAGCTTCGTGGGCGCCTTGGTCTATCCATCGGGTAGGGACCTGGGATTTCCGTGTTACACCTACCTTAATATTGCTGGAATTGGCAAGATAAACGATGTGCGGTTGTAACTGTACTTTTTTTTCGTATTCCAAATCCCGATCTTCCTTGTCCAAATGTGCGGTACTCAATTCTGGTCTCATGATCCAATCCCCGGCAGTAGGCGTTTCATAAAAGCAGGTTCTGCAGAAGCCCTGCCTAAAAATGGGACGATCCTCTCCACAATTTAAACATTGGTATTTAATAAAAGTAATTTCCATTGCCTTGTTCAATACCTGATTAAGGTTTAAAAAGTCCCCTTCAAAAATTAAGTAATATTGTATGGGATCTGCCAATTCTGTTTGCATTTTTCTTAAAACACCCTTATACTGCATATTTTTCTGTTTTACCTAAAATCTATTTGAATATGAATTCAATTAAAGCTATTTTTAGCTAGTTTAACTTGGAGTTTGTTTAAAAATTATAATGATTAATTCTTAGACATACTCTTAACCTAAAACCCTGCTTTAAATAGGGATAAAGATACCCAAAAATGCCAATAACATTATTCAATTCCATCGCTTCTTGGCTGTTAAAAAAGCGTTATCATCAGATTGAGCTTTTTTTAAAGTACCCCGAGGAGGTGCAGGATGAGGTATTGCACCAGTTGTTATCTTTTGCGGAGGATACCGAAATTGGAAAAAAGTACGATTTTGAATCTATAACCAACTATGAAACCTTTATAGAGCGGGTGCCTGTTGTATCCTATGAGGAGGTAGAGCCTATGATAGAGCGGTCAAGAAGGGGTGAGCAAAATATTTATTGGCCAACAACCATAAAATGGTTCGCCAAGAGTAGTGGTACTACCAATGCCAAAAGTAAATTTATTCCGGTCAGTTCCGAAGCTTTGGAGGATTGCCATTATAAATCCAGTAAGGACTTGCTTTGTCTGTATTTAAATAACAATGAAAACTCGCAATTGTTTACTGGTAAAAGTTTAAGATTGGGTGGGAGTAAGGAGTTGTATCAGGATAACGGTACCATATTTGGAGATCTTTCGGCCATACTAATTGATAATATGCCATTTTGGGCAGAATTGAGTAGTACACCTAGTAACAAGGTGTCGCTAATGAGTGAATGGGAGACTAAACTTCAGGCAATCATTAAGGAAAGTGTTCAAGAAAATGTAACAAGTCTGGCTGGGGTGCCCTCTTGGATGCTGGTGCTTTTGAATAATGTATTGGAGGAAACTGGAAAGGATCACCTTTTTAAGGTATGGGAGAATTTGGAAGTTTACTTTCATGGTGGCGTTAGTTTTAATCCTTATAAAGATCAATATTCCAAATTATTGCCCAGAAAGAATTTCAACTACTATGAGATCTACAATGCCTCCGAAGGTTTTTTTGCCATTCAGGATAGAAATCATGCGGACGATCTTTTACTGATGTTGGATTATGGAATTTTCTATGAGTTTATTCCAATGGACACATATGGTACAAGTGAGCAGATTACTCTACCGTTGTGGAAGGTGAAGATAGATCAGAACTATGCAGTAATAATTACGACCAATGCAGGGTTATGGCGTTATAAAATTGGTGATACCGTAAGATTTACCTCTATAGACCCCTACAGGATCAAGGTTACTGGCAGAACCAAACATCATATTAATGTATTCGGGGAAGAATTGATTATCGAAAATGCGGAGGAGGCATTGAAAACTATATGTAAAAAAACAGGGTCCGAAATAAAGGATTATACAGTGGCACCTATTTTTATGGAAGGTAAGGAAAAAGGGGCACACGAGTGGATTATAGAATTCAGGAAGCCCCCGGAAGAATTGGCTTATTTTACCGAATTTCTTGACAATGCACTAAAATCATTGAACTCTGACTACGAGGCCAAGCGTTATAACAATATTACCTTAAAGCTTCCCAAGGTCCATATTGCCAGACAAAATCTATTCTATGATTGGCTAAAATCCAAAGACAAGTTGGGAGGGCAACATAAAATTCCAAGATTATCCAATAAAAGGGACTACATCGAGGAATTGCTTCAGATGAACAAATAAATGAGGTTAAAACTTTCATTTTGTTCAACTTAGAGGTATTAAATGTTTCCCTTTAACTTTTTAAACTTTTTATTATGGCGAATAGATTAGTAATATTGTCGGATATGTGGGGATCTAAAAAAGGGCTATGGATTACTTCGTATTTAGGTTATTTACAGCAATATTATAATATAACTTTTTACGATTGTCAGCATTTGGCCGATATGAGTTTGGCGGTGGACTCTCCAGAAAATATCCATAAGGAATTTATTGAAGGGGGAGTGGAAACAGCGGTGGCCCATTTGTTAAAAAAGGAAAATGAACCCAGTCATTATTTGGCCTTTGGCATAGGTGGGGCCATAGCTTGGAAAGCAGCACTTAAAGGGTTGCCGATGAAATCGCTTTATTCCATTTCCAGTACTAGATTGCGTCTTGAAAACAAGAAACCACAAGCTTATGTCCAATTGCTTTATGGTCAGAATGATGAGTTTAGGCCATCTGAGGAATGGTCAAATCAAATAGGGGTAGAGCTTGAATTAGTTAAGAATTTTGGACATGAACTCTATACCGATGAGAAAATAATCAGTAAGGTATGTCAGGATTTGTTGGCTAAGGTAATGCAAAAACAATCCGTGGCCTGAGCCCAGTAGTTTTTCTAAAAATAAGAAGGAATATAATTAAAAAGCTAAAAGCAGTCTTAAGAGACTGCTTTTAGCTTTTTAATGGTTTCAAAGGATAATTTTTCCTCGGCATAAGGTTTTGTTACCTTAAATTCGGTTTCGTTGGTACTTGGAAACTCGAACATAGCGTCTGTGAAAATGGCTTCACATAAGGAGCGCAAACCTCTTGCACCCAACTTATATTCTATGGCCTTTTCAACAATATAGTCCAATGCCTGATCCGTTATTTTAAAGGTAACCCCATCCATGTTAAACAATTTTTCGTATTGTTTTATAATGGCGTTTTTAGGTTCCGTTAAAATAGCCCTTAAGGTTTCCTTATCCAGTGGATTCATATGGGTGAGTACAGGTAGTCTACCAATAATCTCAGGTATTAATCCAAAATCCTTTAAATCCTTGGGTACAATGTATTGTAAAATATTTTCGTTGTCTACCTTTTCTTCAGCTTTGGACGCGCTATAACCAACGGCCTGCATGTTCAACCTTTTGGTGATGTGCCTTTCAATTCCGTCAAAGGCACCTCCGGCAATGAACAAAATATTTTCTGTATTTACTTCAATAAATTTCTGATCCGGATGCTTTCTTCCTCCTTTGGGCGGTACATTCACAACAGTTCCTTCAAGTAGTTTTAGAAGCCCTTGCTGAACTCCTTCTCCGGATACATCGCGGGTAATGGACGGGTTATCGCTTTTACGAGCAATTTTATCTATTTCATCAATAAACACGATACCACGTTCCGCCTTTTCCAAATTGTAATCGGCAGCCTGAAGTAAACGGGTAAGTATGCTTTCAACATCTTCACCTACGTAACCTGCTTCAGTAAGAACGGTAGCGTCAACGATGGCCAAGGGAACATTTAGCATTCTGGCTATGGTTTTTGCCATTAGGGTCTTACCCGTCCCGGTTTGGCCTACCATTACAATGTTGCTCTTTTGGATTTCTATATCGTCTTCCTTGCTTTTAGGTTGAAGCAGTCTTTTGTAATGGTTGTAAACTGCAACCGACATTACTTTTTTGGTACGGTCCTGGCCAATAATGTAGGTGTCCAAAAACTCCTTTATTTCCAAAGGTTTTTTTAATGTTAGTTCAGATGAAAGATCATTGTTCTTCGTCTGCTTGGATTCCTCTGCTACAATTCCGTGTGCCTGCTCTATACAACGATCACATATATGCGCGTCCAGACCTGCTATTAATAAATTAGTCTCTGGCTTTTTCCTACCACAAAAAGAGCATTCTAAATTTTCTTTTGCCATATCATTTTATCACTTTCAATAATAGTAACGAAAAAAACTACATTTTGGTTCATCCATAAAGGATGGAACAGTGATTTTTCGTTACTTTTAGTCGTCTCTAGTCCTTATCCCTTACTAGAATCTCATCGATCATGCCATATTCTTTGGCCTCGTTAGCCTTCATCCAATAATCCCTATCACTATCATCACTGACTTTTTCTAGGGGTTGTCCTGAATGTTTTGCGATTATCTGGTACAATTCATCTTTGAGTTTTAATATCTCTCTAGCCGTAATTTCTATATCACTGGCTTGTCCTTGGGCACCGCCAAGAGGTTGATGGATCATTACCCTGGAATGGGTTAGCCCGCTGCGCTTTCCTTTTTCTCCCGCACAAAGAAGTACGGCTCCCATAGAGGCGGCCATTCCCGTGCATATAGTAGCAACATCAGGTTTTATGAATTGCATGGTGTCATAGATACCCAAGCCTGCATAAACACTTCCGCCAGGTGAATTGATATATATTTGTATGTCCTTGGATGCATCGGTGCTTTCCAAGAATAATAACTGTGCTTGTACAATGTTGGCCACTTGATCATTGATTCCCGTGCCCAGGAAAATGATACGGTCCATCATTAATCGGGAGAAAACATCCATTGCTACTGCATTTAGCTGTCTTTCTTCAATAATGTTGGGAGTAAGGTTGGTGGGGTACATACTACTTAGAATAGTATCGTAATACATGCTATTTATTCCCTGATGTTTAATAGCGTAGTTTTTGAATTCTTTCCCGTAATCCATATTTTTAATCAATAGTTTTTTAAGATAAAAAAAGTGTCGAAAATAAAATCTTCGACACTGTAAATATACTTATTTTTAGTGAAACTTGATTTTAATAGCGCTTATCTCGGCTTAATTAAAATGAGTTGCTCAACTAATTTCAATTACCCATATACTTCCTTGACAAAGTCTTCGTATGTAACTTCTTTTGGTTTTAAATTTGCCTTTTCCTTGTAAAGGTTCAAGAGTTTTTGGCTCATTAATTGCTCAGATAGTCGTTTTACCTCTTCTTGGTTGGAAAGGACCCTTGCCGCAATACTGTCCAATTCTTCCTCTTTCGGATCTAACTGGCCAAATTGTGCCATTTGCTGCTTTATAAAGCCCTTTGCAAATTCTTTCAGCTCATCAAATTGGATTTGAATACCGTTTTCCTGGATGATTTTGCCTTCGATCAGTTGATAGCGCAACCCTTTTTCGGATTTTTCAAATTCTTCGTTCGCTTCTTCCTCCGATAATGGTTTTTCACCGGTCGTCTGAATCCATTTGGTCAGGAATTCCGTTGGAAGGTCAAATTTGATGTTGTCTATAAAATGTTCAGTAACATCATTTAGCAATTTTTGATCGGACTGTTGTTCAAATTGCTTTTCGGAATCTTCTTTGATCCGTGCCTTTAGCTCCTTTTCCGAGGTAATGACATCTTTGCCAAATAACTTGTCAAATAGTTCCTGATCTAATTTTGCAGGTTCTTTTTCGTTTATTTCCTCAATAGTGAAAGTAACATCGATATTCAGTTTTTCAGATTTTTCACCATCTATACCTAAAGAACTGCCCAATAAATGGTCTTCCTTGAACAACCCTTTTGTTTTTAAGGTAACAATATCGCCTACTTTTTTGCCCAATAGGCTTTCAAGTGCTTTTTTACTTTTTATTTTTTCAATCTCGATAACGGTCTTATTGTCTATTTCCTCCGCTTCGTTTTTGAATACACCATTTACTTCATCTTTTTTCCCAACTTCTGTCTTGCTGATCAATTTGCCGTATTGCTTCTGGATACGTTCCACTTGCTCTTCGATCATTTTTTTGTCGGCAGTAATCTTGTAATGGGTTATGGCCTTTTTAGATTTAAGGTCTACGTTGAAATTAGGGGCAAGTCCCAATTCAAACTCAAATGCGAATTCTTCCGAATCCCAATTAAAGTTGTCCTGTTGTTTTGGAAGTGGATTCCCCAGAACGTCCAACTTCTCTTCCGTAAGATATTTGTTGAGATTGTCTTGCAACAGTTTATTTACTTCATCAACCAAAACGGCTTTTCCATATTGTTTCTTGATCAACCCCATAGGTACTTGACCTTTTCTGAAACCTGGTATATTTGCCTGCTTTCTGTAGTCTTTTAAGATTGTCTCTACCTTATCGAAGTAATCCTCTTTGGTTACCGCAACTTTTACTACTGCATTTAATTCGTCAATCTGCTCTTTAGTGATGTTCATTTCTATATCTAATTTTGCTTAAATAAAATGGGATGCAAAAGTACTACTTTTTCTAATCTCCAACAAGTTTTTAAATTACTGAATGTCAAAAAGGTACCCTATATTTTTTTGTCATCATTTAGAAATGAATAAAATATAGATTGTAGAAATGACAGTAAAAGGCTGAAAAGTAATGCCCACCATAAATTATTTACCTGAAAACCATCAATAAAATAGTCGGCCAAAAGGATGATTATGGCGTTTATGATGAGCAAGAATAGTCCCAGGGTAAGTATGGTTACCGGTAGGGTTAAAATGACCAAAATGGGCTTCACTATAAAATTCAATAGGCTTAATACAATGGCGACAATGATGGCTGTGGTGTAGGAGTCCACGCCGACCCCAGGTAATATTTTGGCCAAAATAACAACCGCTATGGCGCTAAGGAGAATTCTTAAAATTAGATTCATATTTTTATTTTTTTTGGGTTAAATAATTGTTGTTTGCAATGGATTTAGACCATTAAAAGTAAACATTTATTTCATCTATTAAAATAAGATTTTACTTGTCTATATGGCCATGCATTTAAAGTGCACCTCAAGTTGCTATCTTAAAAAAAAACTCACCTGGCTACTGGATGAACTTAAGTGATTTTTCAAAAAATTGGGTTGGATTCTCTGCATGGAGCCAATGTCCTGCATTATCTATTGTTTCTATTGTGGCCAATGGGAAATGTCTTTTTACCGTGGCTAGGTCTTCAGGTGTTATGTACTCTGATTTGTCTCCCCTTAAAAAAAGTGTCGGGCCTGTATAGGTATCCGTAGATCCTATGTTTTCACCAATTTCCTCCATTTTGCCACTTAAAACCTCCAGATTGAAACGAAAACCCAAAACTCCTTTTTCTTCCCAGTACAGATTCTTTAGCAAAAATTGACGAATCCCAACATTTCCAATGTATTTGGACAGTTGCTCGTCAGCGTCATTTCTAGAGCTAATACTGCGGATATCAATGGCGATTAGGCCATTGATTATTTCTTGATGATGGGGTGGATAGTATTTTGGCGCAATATCGGCTACAAGAAGTTTTGTTGTTAAATTGGGGTAGTGACATGCAAAAAGCATGGCAGTTTTTCCTCCCATGGAATGACCGAGTATGACGGCACTACCCAAATGATGGTATTCCATATACTGTTTTACGTCCTCTGCCAGTACATCGTAATTGAACTCATCTGAATGGAAGCTTTTTCCATGGTTGCGCAAATCTACAAGGTGGGCCTGAAAACCCTCCTCGGCATATTTTGCTCCCATCGATTTCCAATTATCCGACATTCCCAAAAATCCATGTAAGATAATTATAGGTTGACCTTCCCCTAATATATTGGACTGTAAAATTGGCGTCATTTTAACTTGTTTAGATACATATTAACAACGTTTTCCAGACCTAGATAAAGTGATTCACATATTAGTGCATGTCCAATGGAGACTTCCAATAAGTGTGGAACCTTATCTTTAAAATATTTTATATTGTCCAAGCTAAGGTCGTGTCCAGCATTTAGTCCCAATCCCAATTGATGGGCCATTTTGGCAGCTTCTGTAAATACAATTACTCCATTTTTGTTTCCTTTGGCATATTCATGGGCATAACTTTCAGTATATAGTTCAACGCGGTCGGCGCCAGTTAAGGCTGCTCCTTCTATCATTTTAATATTGGCATCCACGAATATGGAAGTCCTAATACCGTTATTTCTAAATATTGCAATTACTTCTTTAAGAAAGTCCTTATGCTTCAAAGTGTCCCATCCGGCGTTGGAGGTAATGGCGTCAACAGCATCTGGCACTAAGGTGACTTGTGTGGGCTTTACTTCCAGAACCAAATCTATAAAAGAGCTTATAGGATTGCCTTCAATATTGAGTTCCGTTCGGACCACTTTCTTTAAATCCCTGGCATCCTGGTATTTAATATGCCTTTCATCTGGCCTTGGGTGTATGGTAATGCCCTGGGCCCCGAAATCTTCAATATCTTGAGCTACTTTTAACAGATTGGGTACGTTTCCCCCACGTGAATTCCTTAAGGTTGCAATTTTATTTACATTAACGCTAAGCTTTGTCATAGGACTTTAGTATAATTAAAGGGCAAAAATACAAATTAGGCATACCTTTTGCTCCTTTTATTATGAAAGAATTCGTTTTCCGGACCTTGACATTGTTTATGAGTCGCACTATTGGAAATTGGTTAATGGTTGGCATATTAAGCATAAGGATAAGAAAGGGTTTAGAGTATTAATAATTAATCGGGATTGATTTTTAGTGGCTTACAAAAGTCACTGCCTTTTGATAATAATACTTTGGAAGATTGGGGTTCTTAGAAATTTTTATTAGTATTTTGCGTTATAATATGAAGTTATGAATATTCAAAACAACATAATTGCCACATTACCGATTTTTAAAGTAAGTGATTCCTTGAAAAAGGTGATCAAATTCTTTAAGGACTCGACCTATTCCCATATTGCCGTGGTAGAAGATAATTTATTTATAGGTGTTTTGGATGAAAAGGATCTTGATAACTATGAAGGGGATAAAAAGATAGAGGATTACCGATATAATTTGGAAACCTTTTTTGTCCGAAAAGAAACTTCTTGGCTGGATGTGTTGGAAATATTTTCCAAAAATGAGGCTAATCTTTTGCCCGTCCTGGATGAGGAGGGTCAAGTGGTTGGTTATTATGATTTAATAGATATTGTAGATGAGTTTATAGATACGCCATTTTTTACCGAGCCAGGGGGAATCCTAGTCTTGGCTAAAGGCGTAAAGGACTACTCCTTTAGCGAAATTGCCCAAATAGTGGAAAGTAATAACGTAAAACTTATTGGTGGTTTTATTACCGATATTCGCAATGATGTTATTCAGATTACCATTAAAATAGGTACAACCCATTTAAATGAAATCATACAATCCTTTAGGAGGTACAACTATACCATACTTTACGGTAATAACGATGATCTATTTATAGAGGATTTAAAACAGAGGTCCGATTATCTGGATAAATACCTAAATGTTTAACTCGTATGAAAGTTGCCATTTACGGACTTACCTGTCAGAATAGTGCATTGGATTATATTGTAGAGTTGCTGGACGAACTTCACCATGAAAATGCCGAAATTTTCTTGGAAAAGGATTTTTACAAGCTAATAATGGCCAAGCGGGATATAGGGGAGTTTCCTATATTCACTGATTCCAATGGCCTGGATGCCACCTTTGACATGTTTGTCAGTTTTGGTGGGGATGGCACAATTTTAAGGGCAACGACCTATGTTCGTGATCTTGGAATACCCATAGTTGGCGTTAACACCGGTAGACTTGGTTTTTTATCCACATTTAGGAAAGAAGAGGTGAGAAAGGTAGTCAAGGAATTTGTATCGGGAGCCTATACCATTGTGGAGCGGAGTTTGGTGGAGGTTAGTGCACAGTCCAATATTCCTGAATTTAAGACCTTGAATTTTGCGCTGAATGAAATTACGGTGAGCAGGAAAGATACTACTTCCATGATTACGGTAGAAACTCATCTGAACGACGAATATTTGACCTCGTACTGGGCCGACGGCCTAATTGTAGCTACCCCAACTGGGTCTACAGGTTATTCCCTTAGTTGCGGTGGGCCGGTTATTGCGCCCACAGCAAAATCATTGATACTTACTCCAATTGCACCCCATAATCTCAATGCTAGACCTTTGGTTATTTCCGATGATACGGTTATAAGGCTCAAAGTTTCTGGTAGGGAAGAAAGTCACTTGGTGTCCCTTGATTCCAGAATAGCTACAGTGGCAAGTGGTAAGGAGATTTTTATAAGAAAGGCTCCTTTTACCATTAAAATGATCGAATATACTTCCGAAAGTTTTCTGAAAACGCTTCGTAATAAATTATTGTGGGGCGAGGATAAACGTAATTGATTGTTTTAGAGCGACAATAAAATAAGACAAAATCTGTTTATCAAATGAGAACATGAATGTAATAATTTACTAGTCTAAACTACTGAAATTGTTATATTTGCAAACTTTTATAAATAATGAGGTTATTTTTTGCGGCAATTCTTCTTTTCATTTTTAATGAAACTAAGGGACAGACATACGAAGTTGGCCTATTTGCTGGAGGCGCCAATAATATAGGTGATGTTGGAAGGTCTAATTTTATTCTACCTTCGGGTCCGGCGTTTGGGGGCTTGTTTAAATGGAATAAGAGTAAGCGCTATGCTTGGAGAGCCAGTGTAATTTATGGGGAGTTTACGGCGGATGATTCCAAATCGGATATCCCGTCAAGACGGCAGCGGAATTTTATAATGGACAATAGTGTTTTGGAGGCGTCGGCAGGTTTGGAGTTTAATTTTGTAGAGTATAATCTACACCGGTTGGGTCCGGCATTTACACCTTATCTATATACAGGTGTCACCTATTTTAGATATGGGTATCATTATTTTGATGCGGCGCAATTGCAGGATATAGGACAAAAGGATGGGTCTTTTGCAGTACCCATGACCGTTGGAGCTAAATTAAGGATAAGTCAGTTTTTTATAGTCGGCGCTGAAATAGGGGCTAGATATACGTTTACGGATAATTTGGATGCCAGTAATCCGGAAGGGTCCAATTATGAAGAGTTTAGATTTGGAAACATTTTTAGTGATGACTGGTATGTTTTCTCAGGGGTTACTTTAACGTATACGTTTGGAAGGAAGCCTTGTCAGGATTGCTTTCAGTAATTTTAAAATGAATAGTTTGGAAGAGGTGAAAATGAAATCATTGCCAAGACACTTAGCCATAATTATGGATGGTAATGGGAGATGGGCAAAAGAAAAAGGAAAATTAAGGGTTTTTGGTCATGAACAGGGGGTTAAAACAGTTAAAAGAACTGTTGAGGACTGTGCTGGATTGGGACTGGAATTTCTTACCTTGTACACCTTTTCTACCGAAAATTGGAATAGGCCCAAACTGGAAGTAGATACCTTAATGCGGTTATTGGTGTCCTCCCTTAAAAAGGAATTGATAACCTTGAACAACAATAATATAAAGTTGAATACCATTGGCAATATAGCCTCATTGCCCAAAAGTGCTCATAGGGAATTGTTGGATGTGATGGAGAAAACTAAGGGGAATACCGGAATGACTTTGACCCTTGCGCTTAGTTATGGATCTCGGGAAGAGATAAAAAATGCTGTACAACAGATATGTGTCAAAGTTAAAAATAATATAATTTCTCCCGAAAATATTGACGAAACCATTATTAATAACCATCTTTACACGCAAAATTTACCAGACGTAGACTTGTTGATTCGAACCAGCGGAGAGCATCGAATCAGTAATTTTCTACTATGGCAAATTGCATATGCGGAATTGTATTTTATTGATGTATTTTGGCCGGATTTTTCGGAGCAGCATTTATTGGAAGCCATTAAAAATTACCAGAACAGAGAACGAAGATTTGGAAAAACTAGCGAACAACTCACCTAGCGACATGAAAAGGTTCATGTCCCTTGAACTTTTTATTACACTTTTATTCTTAATTTTTACTACAATTGTCTCGGCACAGGATACGTCCTACGAAGATGGTAAAAGGTATATACTTGGAGGATTGGAGGTAACCGGATTGCAAAGTTACAACGAACAGACCGTAAAGACCTACACGGGTTTAAGGATTGGGCAGCCCATAACCGTACCTGGCGATGAAATTAGCGCCGTGATCAATAAATTATGGGGACTTGAACTTTTCACGGACATAAGCTTCTATATTACCAATATTGAAGGAGAGAATGTATTTCTTGAACTTAATATAATTGAAAGGCCTACACTTTCCAATGTAACCGTTTACGGGGTTAAGAAAAGAAAGATAGATGAAATATTAAAGGATACAGATCTTAAAAAGGGCAAGAAGATAACGGAGAGTTTAATTGCCAATTCCAAGAATTACATCCAGAACAAATACAAAAAGAAAGGTTACCTTAATGCGAAGGTCACTATAGCTACGGCAAAGGACACCACCGATGCCAATACCCAGACTATGGTCATTAATGTTAAGCAGGGTGATAAAGTGAAAATCCACGATATTGTTTTTGAAGGAAACGAAAAGTTATCGGACAAACAACTTGCTAAGGCCTTGAAAAAGACCAAGAAAAGAAAGTTCTACCGATTCTGGAAAAAATCCAAATACATTCAGGAGGATTACAAAACGGATCTAGTTTCCCTAGTGGATAAATATGCTGAAAAAGGTTATAGGGATGCCCGTATTATATCGGATACCTTTGTGAAGGTTTCAGATGATCTGATCGACTTAAAAATTAAGGTAGAAGAGGGGAATAAGTACTTTTTTGGCGATATAGATTTTGTCGGAAACACTGTTTATTCGGATCGTCAATTGGCTCAAATGCTTGGGATTAAAAAGGGGGATACCTATAATGGAGTATTGTTGAGGAAACGAATCGCAGATGATACAAAACCGGATGCCGAGGACTTGACCAATATGTACCAAAATTTTGGTTATCTGTTTTCCAGTATCAATCCTGTGGAGATTTCTGCAGAAAATGACACCATCAATTTTGAAATTAGAATTATTGAAGGTAAAGAGACGTTTCTGGATCACGTTACCGTAATTGGTAATGACAAGACCAATGACCACGTTATATTTAGGGAGTTGCGTACCAGACCTGGCCAGCGTTATAATAAATCGGACATCATTAGAAGTATCAGGGAATTGGGACAATTGGGATTCTTTGATGCTGAACAGATAAAGCCTGATATCCAAAATCCCGATCCAAATGCCGGAACAGTGGATATTGCCTATAACTTGGTGGAGGCAGGCTCCAGCCAGATAGAGCTCCAAGGTGGTTATGGTGGAGGTGGTTTTATAGGTACGTTGGGTCTGTCTTTTAGTAATTTCTCCATGAAGAATTTATTTAAAGGAGAGGCTTATAAGCCGGTTCCTATGGGTGATGGGCAAACCTTTGCACTGCGTTTGCAAGCGAGTAGGACCTATAGGGTGTATAGTTTAAATTTCTCCGAGCCATGGTTAGGAGGTAAAAAGCCGGTAAGGTTTAATATGTCCCTTTCCAGAACCCAACAGTTCTATTATAACCCTTATGTAAGCAGCAAGCCTGATAAAAGCAAGCAATTCTCCATCACAGGAATTACTGCAGGTTTGGCAAAAAGGGTGCAATGGCCTGATGATTACTTTACCATTTCGCACTCTTTAGGATATCAATTATATAATTTTCAAGATTATAATTTAGGACTTTTTAATTTCGGAAATGGAAAATCCAATTCAATAGCTTATACTCTTGGAATCTCTAGAAATGCTACTGGCGGTGGCCGTATTTATCCAAGAACTGGGTCTAATTTTGAGCTGACTGCCAAGTTCACCCCTCCATTTTCTTTATTCAATAATATAGACTATAAGCAACTCAATGAAGATCAGGAGGTAGCCATTGAGGAGTTGGATAGTGACGAAATAGAGCGCATAGATCAAGAACGCTTTAGGTGGCTGGAATTCTATAAGGTTAATTTTAAGGGAGATTGGTATACTACTTTAGTAGATAAATTAGTATTGAGAACCAATGCCGAATTTGGATTTTTAGGAAGTTATAATGAAGATGTGGGCAAGGTTCCTTTCGAGCGATTTTTCGTAGGTGGAGATGGAATGGGTTCCTATACTTTGGATGGAAGGGATGTAATTTCATTAAGGGGTTATGAGAATCAATCCTTAACGCCATATAGTGTAGATCCATTAAGCGGTGGACAAGTACAGGATGGCGGTGTTGTGTATAATAAATATTCTTTGGAGCTTAGATATCCGTTGACACTAAAGCCATCGGCATCCATTTATGGTCAGGTGTTTTTAGAGGCAGGAAATGCCTTCAACAATTTTCAAGACTTTAATCCGTTTGAATTGAAAAGATCTGCCGGAGTGGGACTACGTATTTTTATGCCAGCATTTGGATTATTGGGAATTGATTTTGGATATGGATTTGATCAAGATTACAACCCCAATTCAAATGGACCTAGCGGTTGGCAAACCCACTTCATCATTGGACAACAGTTTTAATATATAGGAAATTTGTAATTGTTTCATATGTTAAATGGTTCATTCTAAAATAATTAGTTATTTTGGCACGATATTTTCTATAGTATAAAAAGAAGATAGCATGAGAATTAAATCAAAAGTACTTTTGTTCCTAGTTGCGACTACGTTTGTTGCTACTATTTCAGCACAAAGAGGGGTTAGGATCGGTTATGTGGATATGGAATATATCCTGGAGAATGTAGAGGAGTACAGGGAGGCTAATGAGCAATTGGCCACCAGAGTGCAGAAATGGAAATTGGAACTGGATAAGGAGAAGGGTGAAATTGATCAAATGAAAAAGGATTTAATGGCAGAGAAAGTGCTGTTAACCGAGGAGTTGATTTCAGAACGCCAGGAAGAAATCCAGATTTTGGAAAAGGAGATGTTCGATTATCAACAGGATAGATTTGGTCCTGAAGGTGATTTGGTCCTGCAAAAAAGACGATTGATACAGCCCATTCAAGACCAAGTTTTTAATGAGGTACAGAAAATAGGGGCAAATAAAAAATATGATTTTATTTTTGATAAATCGGCAGATGTTGTAATGTTGTATTCCGAGAAAAGACACGATATTAGCGATCTTGTTTTAAGAGGAATATCAAGGACCAGAAAAATTAGTGCGCCTAATAAAAAGCAGGGGGCAAGAAATAATTTTGAGGATCTTGAAGAGGAGGAATCCGAGGATAACATAAGCGATGCGATTATAGAAAGACAGGAAAAAGCAAAGCAAGCGGAAGAGGCAAGGACCAAGACCGCGGAGGAAAATAGGGCAGAACAGCTTAGGATTAGGGAAGAACGCAAAAAGGCTTACGAGGAAAGAAGGAAAAAATTATTGGAGGAGAGAGAGGCCAAAAGAAAAAAGGAAATTGAAGAGAGAAGTGGTAAAAGCGACTCAAAGGATGATGATGGACAGGAATCAAAAGAAAATCAGTAGCAATGAATTAAGTTTAAACCAAATTACATTTATATAACTAAATCTTTAAATTAACACTCAAACATTAATTAAAATCATGAAACAAATTAAAAAAATAGCAGTAGCCATAGTTTTGTTCGTAGCAGCTACTAGTTTTGTAAATGCTCAGGCAAAAATTGCGCATATAGATGTACAGAAATTGTTGTCTGAAATGCCGGAGATGAAAGCCGCTGATGCGGAACTTAAGAAATTACAGGAAACCTATAGGGCGGATATTGAAAGTTCCATGACCGAACTAAAAAATAAGTACACCCAGTATTCAAATGAGTCTTCTTCCAAGTCTGAGGAGGAAAACCAAAAAAGAGCTTTGGAACTTCAAGGTTTTGAAAAAAATATTGGTGAGGCACAACAAACTGCTCAACAAGAATTGCAAAAGAAGCAAGCTGAGCTTTTAGGTCCGATCACCGAAAAGGCTAAAAAAGCTATAGAGTCTGTAGCTGCAGCTCAAGGTATAGACTACGTTATGGATGCTACCCAAGGTGGTGGATTGATCGTAGCTAAAGGAAAGGATATCTTACCAGAAGTTAAGAAGCAATTGGGCTTCTAATTGGGTAATTATAAAATAGGAAAAAAAAGCCATGCATTTGCATGGCTTTTTTTGTTGGTGAAACGCTATTTTAAAAACGCTGCAAAGCAGCATTTTTAAGGATCATGCTTATTTGTTGTGTTTCTTCAAAAATTAGGATGAACATAATATTTCGTGTTTTTTGATTTTAGCTTTATTTATTGGGCAAAATCGAATG
>NZ_PIOB01000013.1 GCF_002909255.1 Arenibacter hampyeongensis | reverse complement strand
CGGAAACCGCTTGATTTAAAACGAAATTGAAAATAGGCCGTTCCTATGTTCCGTAAACCTACATAATGTAGATAAATCATTATCATTAATTTGATGCCATTGAACATTGTCTTCAAAGCCTATGGTCTGGTTGGTCTTCTTCCGTAGTGGAGATGTCATGGCCGTTAAGAATTATTGAAGCCTTGGAGATAATTTAGGCCATGGCAGCGGTCCATAAAATCCCGAGATTTTAGGGGCCACCTAGTGAAGAAGGGTCTTTTCTTTTGTTTAGCTCATGGCCGGTTATTTTCTTAAATATGAATTCGTGAACCTGCGGTTTCGTTTTATTCATTGCCCGTTTATTTTGGAATAAGGTATTCATGAACCTCCTGCGTCGGTTTCTTTGGACAGCAAAGAAATCGAAGATTCACGAAATCCAATTAAAATCAATAAAAACCACTTGAGTAAAATGAAAGAATAATTCTAACAATAATTTCATTCGATTTTGCCCAATAAATAAAGCTAAAATCAAAAAACACGAAATATTATGTTCATCCTAATTTTGAAGAAACACAACAAATAAGCATGATCCCTTATTGAACTAATTATTGTACGCTTTAAATATATTGATCAATACTGTAGGGGGCACCACCTTGTCCGGGTAATGATGCATTACGGTAAGGACTTGCTCAATGGCGGCCTGTGGAAGTCCAAATTTTAGGCCTATATTATGCAACTGTTCAATTTCCACTAATCGCTGTTCGTTATCCACATTCATGAGGAGAACCAACCTATGAAACTGAAGAATCCTCTCTGCTTCGGATTTAAGAACAATCTTCTCTACTTTTTTATGAAAAAGGGAATCGAATGTTTCCTTATCCACCTCAAGTTGCTTTGCTACGCCCAGCAGAAAATCATACTCCGAATCCTTGATTTTCTTATCTACTTTTGCAAAAGAAATCATTTGGGAAAGAATGCCCAACTTCTCCAAATATGTACTCATAAATTTCAGTTTAAGACTAAGTTACATTAATTAACATTGATTTGATGGTTCACTGCCCAGGAAAGTATTCCCAAACTAGTATCACATCTTATTTTTTGTAATATCTTGCCAAAAATTTATCCTATGACCAATAATGATGTTCTAAAAAAATTGAGGGTTGCCTTAAAATTACGTGATGATGAAATTGTAGAAATTTTAAAACTGGTTGATTTTAAGATTACCAAAAGCGAGTTGGGAGCGTTTTTCAGAAAGGAAGACCATCCCAATTATGTAGAATGTGGGGACCAAATATTAAGGAACTTTTTAAATGGATTGGTAATACACTTTCGAGGGACAAGGGAGAATCCAAAAGACCCCAAAACAACTTTACCCAGACCAAAAAAGGAATCTATTGCCAATACACATCAAAAACCCAGATTTATAGATCAACAAAAAAAGAAAATGGATCATGACATCAGTCCTGTGAAATATAAAAACAAAAAAAAGTCTTGACCTTGTAAGCCACTGCATTATTACTTTTTAAATTTAATCTTTCTTCTCAATATTAATTTTCCAAAGCATTTTCCAGAATATATTGCTAGCTCCCATTTTAATTTAACCAACACCTTAAGAACATAATTCACGAATAAAAAACAAATAATTGGGTATAAAAAAAGGCGGTACTGTAACAGCACCGCCTTTTAGGTTTAAATTTATAGCTATTATGCCAATACTTCCTTCACCTTATCTGCAGCTTCTTGGAACTGAACTGCAGAATGCACCGCCAAACCAGAATTATCAATAATTTCCTTGGCCAATTCAGCATTGGTTCCCTGTAATCTCACTATAATAGGTACTTTTATAGCATCTCCCATATTCTTATAAGCATCCACAACTCCTTGAGCTACACGATCGCAACGCACTATACCACCAAAAATATTTATCAGGATACATTTAACAGCAGGGTCTTTCAAAATGATTCTAAAGGCTTCCTCTACCCTTTTGGCATCTGCCGTTCCACCTACATCCAAGAAGTTGGCAGGTTCACCTCCGGCCATTTTAATAAGATCCATAGTAGCCATTGCCAATCCGGCCCCATTTACCATACATCCAACGTTACCATCCAAATCTACATAATTAAGACCAACGGCCCTAGCCTCTACCTCTATTGGATTCTCCTCCAGCAAATCGCGCATTTCAGCATATTGCTTTCTTCTATAAAGCGCATTATCATCGATAGAAACTTTGGCGTCGACAGCCATAATCTTATCATCGGATGTCTTAAGAACAGGGTTTATCTCGAATAAGCTAGCATCGCTCTCCACATAAGCTTTATATAAATTGGTAACGAACTTGGTCATTTCCTTAAATGCTGTCCCTGATAAGCCTAAGTTAAAGGCTATTTTTCTAGCCTGAAAAGGCAATAAGCCAGTTGCAGGATTTATTTCTTCTGTAAAAATAAGGTGTGGTGTTTTCTCTGCCACTTCCTCTATATCCATTCCACCTTCGGTAGAATACATGATCATATTTCTTCCAGCTGCCCTATTTAAAAGTACAGACATATAAAATTCACTGGTTTCACTATCCCCTGGATAATAAACATCCTCTGCTACCAAAACCTTATGGACCTTTTTTCCTTCAGCCGAGGTTTGCGGGGTAACTAAATTCATACCAATGATGGATCCTGCAATTTCTTCTACTTCACGCAAGTTCTTGGCCAATTTAACTCCTCCTCCTTTTCCTCGTCCACCGGCGTGAACCTGGGCTTTTATAACATGCCACCCTGTTCCTGTTTCCTGAGTCAATTGTTTGGCAGCATCTACTGCTTCCTTGGCATTATATGCCACTAAACCGCGTTGAATGCGTACGCCAAAACTCGCTAAAATCTCTTTTCCTTGATATTCGTGAAGGTTCATAAATTGAAGGTTCTATATGTTGAGTTGCAAAAATAGGAAACACAGCGGATTTACCCTAATTAAATAAAATAGAAAAATTACAGGGACGAGCAATAAAGAAAAGCGCGTATACCAAATTGGAATTAATAATTTTCAAACCAAATATTAGAGGTGAAATCATTTCATTGCCCCATGACACTAAGGGACCTAAGATCAATAGTGTTTCATAAAAATGAAATCAACCTAGATTCAATTCTTTCTTAATGCGGATGGTTTGATTACAGCTCCGGGATTAAATCTTAAAATCCCTAAAATCTATAGGGTCAAAATTCTTGAAATGCCCATTCATCCCAATCATTTCCTTTGATTGGTTCACCTGCTTTAAAACCTGAATGGTATTGGTCAAATGAACTTTTAGAAACAATAATCGCTCACTTTCGTAGGTCATTTTTAAGAGTTTATACTCTTGTGCAAGTGAAAGTCCAATTTTATGAATCAATTGATAAATATCAAAATTCCCAGTCTTAATACCAGAAAAGGATACATCCATTAGTCCATAGAGCTCAATGACAAGATTAAGTACATTACTTCTTAAAGACGCTACACTGTCATCAAAATAAGGCAAAAATTCAACCTCTCCGGCAGGGTACAATTTTCCATCCAACACTTGTTGAAATGTTTTTACCTTAAATGACCGAAGACCAACGCAAATTATATCCATTTCCCCTGTATCGTAGGTTTTTATTATTTCCTTTAACTGCATTTCGGTGCCAAACGCAATCTCCCCTTCGATATAGACAGGCACTCCAAAGTTTGTAGGCATATCCCTAACTTCACCGATCAATTGTTTGTAGCGCTCTTCAAAAACATGAAGGGCAACCATCTCACCTGGAAAAAAAACGGATGGCAAAGGAAACATGGGCAACAACATAAGTTTTTCTTTAAAGTTACGACGGTCTAGCTGAAAAACAAAGACGACAAAAATGCATTTGTTATAAAAATAACAATATGTTACATTATTCAACTATTGCTGTATATTTTTGCTCAAAAACAATAAGTAGTCTAGATTTGTATAAAATTTTTAAATAATGCGAAACACTGATTTATTAAAGATAGCGAAAACTTATGGTGACCCTGTCTATGTATACGATTCTGAAAAAATAATTTCCCAGTTTCATAGATTGACCAATGCATTTAAAGACGTAAAGAAATTACAATTAAATTACGCCACAAAGGCACTTTCAAATATTACCATTTTAAGATTGATGAACAGTTTGGGAAGCGGCTTGGATACGGTTTCCATTCAAGAAGTACAATTGGGATTAATGGCCGGTTTTAAACCTAGTTCCATTATATTCACCCCAAATGGCGTTTCCTTGGAAGAAATTGAGGAGGCAGCAAAATTGGGAGTTCGTATTAATATAGACAACTTATCCATCTTAGAACAATTTGGTAGCAAGCATCCGGATATTCCTGTATGTATTAGAATTAACCCTCATGTAATGGCTGGTGGAAATTCAAAAATATCTGTAGGACATATAGACTCCAAATTCGGAATCAGTATACATCAAATACCACATTTACTACGTATCGTAAACCTTACGAATATGAACGTAAATGGTATACATATGCATACTGGAAGTGACATCTTGGATATTGATGTATTCCTTTACGCCTCCGAAATTCTTTTTGAAACGGCCAAGAATTTCCCGGACCTTGAGTTTATTGACTTCGGAAGTGGATTTAAAGTACCCTACAAAGAGGGGGACATTGAAACCAATATTGAAGAATTGGGCAAAAAACTAGGTATGCGTTTCAATGCCTTTTGCAAAGAATACGGTAGGGAGTTGACCTTGGCTTTTGAACCTGGAAAATTCTTGGTAAGTGAGGCTGGTTACTTCTTGGCCAAGGTCAATGTGGTTAAACAAACGACTTCAACAGTTTTTGCAAGTGTAGACTCTGGATTCAATCATCTAATTCGCCCCATGTTATATGGTGCTACCCACAGTATAGAAAACATTTCCAATCCTGAGGGACGTGAACGCTATTATTCCGTGGTAGGCTATATTTGCGAGACGGATACTTTTGCCAGCAACAAACGTATCAATGAAATATCCGAGGGCGATATTTTATGTTTTAAAAATGCGGGTGCCTATTGTTTTACAATGGCCAGCAATTATAACTCAAGATTTAGGCCGCCGGAAGTTTTATGGCATAACGGAAAAGCAATTTTGATAAGGGAAAGGGAGACTTTTGATGATCTAATCAAAAACCAAATTGATGCCAAAGAATTATTTGCTCCTGTTAAAGAAAATGCAATAGCAAAATAAACTTTACGGAATTTCGTTAGATTTGTTAGAATTACTTGACTAAGTCAAAAAAACGTAAAGCATGAAATTAGCTGCCAAATCATTTTATAAATTAGCTATTGTTTTTGGATTGGCCATTCTTCCCATGGGCATTGTGGCGCAGGAAGTAAAATGGCTTAGTTGGAATGAAGCGGCAAAACTGGCGGAAACAGAGAAAAATCCAAAGAAAATTTTTATAGATGTGTACACTGATTGGTGTGGATGGTGTAAAAAAATGGACAAGGATACCTTTCAGAATGCAGAAGTTGCCGAATACATGGCTAAAACCTATTATATGGTGAAGTTGGACGGGGAAGGCAAGGAACCTATTGAATTTAGAGGGAAGACCTTTAAATTTGTTCCCTCTGGCAGAAATGGTTACCACGAATTTGCTGCAGCTTTGATGCAAGGTAAAATGAGCTATCCTACAACAATATTTTTGGATGAAAAAATGAATATGCTTTCTCCTGTACCTGGTTATCAAAAGCCAATACCTTTCCTAAAAATAGCGAAATATTTTGGTGAAGACATCCACAAAGAAAAAGATTGGAATACTTACGATAGCGAAAGCAAGTAGTTAAAATTGATATAACTTACTGTACATAAAATAAAAAAAGACGGCTAGCCGTCTTTTTTTATTTATCTAAGTCCTTTAAAACATTTGGCCCAATATCTATCAACTATAATATTTTAATTATCGGCTATAGTTAGGGGATTCCTTGGTGATGGTTACATCATGTGGATGACTCTCATTGATTCCACTGGCTGTAATCTTGACGAATCTACCGGTTTCTTGTAAAGTTGCAATGTCCTTTGCACCACAGTACCCCATACCCGCACGTAAACCACCTATAAACTGATGAATACTTTCCTCCAGATCACCTTTATAGGGAACACGCCCTACAATTCCTTCCGGTACCAATTTTTTAATATCGTCCTCAACATCTTGAAAATATCGATCTTTGCTACCTTGTTTCATGGCCTCCACAGAACCCATTCCACGATAGGATTTGAACTTACGCCCTTCATAAATGATAGTCTCTCCAGGAGATTCCTTGGTACCTGCCAACAAAGAGCCCAACATTACGGTATCCGCACCAGCAGCAATTGCCTTGGGAATATCTCCCGTATACCTAATTCCGCCATCGGCTATCACTGGCACTCCACTACCCTTAATAGCGGCAGCTACTTCCAATACGGCAGAAAATTGTGGAAAACCTACCCCTGCTACTACCCTTGTGGTACAAATTGAGCCAGGACCAATTCCTACTTTTACGGCATCGGCTCCAGCCTCTACCAAATATTTGGCAGCTTCCGCAGTAGCAATGTTACCTACAATAACTTCCAACTCCGGAAATCTCTTTTTTACTTCCTTCAAAACAGAAACTACGCCTTTGGTGTGACCATGTGCGGTATCTATTACAACGGCGTCTACTCCTGCATTCACCAAAGCTTCAGCTCTAGCAACAGCATCACCCGTAACCCCTAAGGCCGCAGCAACACGCAATCGGCCATATTGATCCTTATTGGCCATAGGCTTTTGGGTAAGTTTTGTAATATCCCTAAAGGTAATAAGGCCAACAAGCTTATAATTCTCGTCTACAACCGGTAACTTTTCAATTTTCTTCTCCTGCAAAATATCTTCCGCCTGTTCCAATGAGGTCCCTTCGGCTACAGTAACAAGATTTTTGGATGTCATCACCTCCGAAATGGGGCGTTCATTATTTTTTTCGAATCGCAGATCCCGATTGGTAACTATTCCAATAAGTTTACCCTTATCATCAACAATAGGTATCCCGCCAATGCTGAATTCCTTCATATTTGCCTTGGCATCCTTTACTTTGGAATTTAAAGGCAGGGTAACCGGATCTAATATCATACCACTTTCCGCACGTTTAACCTTGCGTACCTTCAGCGCTTGCTGTTCTATGGTCATGTTCTTATGCAGAACACCAATACCGCCTTCTTGGGCAATGGCAATGGCCATACGCGATTCCGTAACGGTATCCATGGCAGCGGAAACAATGGGAACATTGATGGTAATGTTTCTAGTAAATTTGGTTTGAATATTGACTTCCCTGGGAAGTACTTCTGAAAATGCCGGAACCAAAAGTACGTCATCGTACGTGAGACCTTCTCCAACAATTTTGTTTAGGTGAGCTTGCATAGCAATTAAAGATTAATTGCGTGCAAATATACTACATTTAAAGGATTTGAGTAATACTTATTATGTTAATTGACTTTTACCGATTTTTGACACAATTGATAAATCACCAATAGTGCAGCAATACTGAAAGTAAGCGTCATTAAAAATCCTGAAAAAATAACCACATATTTCATCCACAACATCCCGGACCACATTAAATATATACCTCCAAAAGTTAAGATAACGGAAAGAAATGGTTCAATAGTAAGGAACATTTTTAATTTTTTCGGTAGTTTGGCAAGCCAAACCAGGCCCCCTAAAAGAAAAAAAATAAGCGACATGGAAAGTATGTGGGTATGGATGATGGTCAGCATTTCCCGCTCTCCCTTTTTAAACTTCATGATCTCGGCCTCTTCATCATCCTCATTTCCCAAATAATTTTCCTCAATACCCATAGCAGAGGTGCTACTGGTTTCCGAAACAAATAAAAGACCTGTATAAAATCCTATACTCAATACCAGGACAAAAGTTGCAACAAACCATTTTATACCCTTGGGCAACGACATTAAAAGACCATCATAACCCATTAAAGCAGCTTTTTTTCTTGGAGAATTCCAACGGTTTGCAACAAGTTGTCTATCGAGGTGGTCATAGATCTTACCGAAATGGTGGCGCCGGAAATACCGTCTATATTGGTCTCATAATCTACCCTATCGCGACCAGTTTTTCCTGTAAATTGCTGTAACCATCTTTTGCTACCAATTTCTCCGCCATACTCTTCACGATAAATTAGAACTTTGGAATGCACAACACTTAGGTCGGCATCAAATACAACCAAATAATCAAAAGTTGCCGTCTTACTAGGGGCATTATCCACGAAGATATATCCGGCTACCTCAGAGCCTTTTGTTAATTTAAAGAAATTATGAGCCGTTATTTTTGCAGGCAATTGTGCATTTAAAGCGCTAGGGACGTTTATTGCTTTAAAAGCAAAATCATTTGCCCCAAAAACCTTTTCTATTTCCTTGTCTACCTTCTTTTGTAACTTTTCAGGTATCCCAAAGCCAAATAACATTACAGCCAAAACAAGCACAAAACCCGTAATTTTCTTTCCTTGCATCATAGGACAAAAGTAGTAATTTAGAATCATTTTTAATAATAATTTAGTCTACATCCCATTATTTTTTAAATAAAATACAGATATCCGGCTTACACTATCAAACAATAAATACCCATTAATAGGAATAAACCCCAGTAACCAACCTAAGCTAGGTTATCACTGGGGTTTATTTCTATATGGAAATTTCAATATTTTGAATCTGCCTTCTTTTGGGAACACTCTTAGAACCAAACACCAATTCCAAAATTTAATCTATCCTTTACACCATCCCCCTGCAATGCATTGTCCCTAAATTGGTAGTCTCCTTTTAGAACTACACCTGGCGCAATATGATAACTTAAGCCAGTGGTGACATCAGTTCTATCATAAGCCTCGTTCTGTAATAAACTACCGGCGGTATCGGCATGGGTATTATAATTTTCGTAGCGCACAAAGGCAAACAATTTTTGCTCATTTCGGCTTGCCAAGAGGTTGTAAGCGCCTTCAACATAATACCCCTGCATAGCACTTCCTAAATCTTTATTGGCCAAGGTATTATATTTATCCGTATCGGAAAGGGAGGCATAAATAAACTGACCACGTGCCGTAAATCGCTCATAGGCATATCGGGCATCCAATCCTAACATAGAAATCCCAATGTTGGCACCATCCAAATTCTCAATATCGTCAGCTGCTTGGGTTTTTCCAAAATAAGTTGAAAACCCTAAGCGCAATCCCGGGATACCATAATAATCCAGTTTGGTAGCTAGATTAGGGCTATCCACGGTAGACTTGATTCCTTTTTGTCTTCCACCACGTAATCCGTTTGATCCTTGCAAAAATCCAGAAATCCCTCCTTCACCGTCTGATTGGGTTGATTTAAAACCATTAAAAACATAGGCCTGATATCCTACGGAAAGGTTGTTGAACTTTCCACTGACCCCTACACCCAATTCTCTCCAGGTGGTAGGCACAATAACGTTGTCCATTTCAGGTCTCTCCGTACCATTAAATGTGGTAGGTTCATGGAATTCATTAATAATGCCCATGGGCACCAACATTAGTCCTCCTCTTAAATTTACATTATTGGCCACATTATAGTTTACAAAAGCCTGTTCTACATAAACCTCCTCAACATGTTCCAACTCTATTTCTGTGAAAAATTGAGTTCTGTCATTAAACCTATATCCCAATAAAAGAACTAATCGCTGTACGTCCAATTCCCCGTTATCACCTTCTGGCTGGTTGTACAACATTTCTCCATACGCACCAATAGTAACCGCTGAACCATAAGTCCCAGATAAAAGTCTTTGGGCAGAGTTAAGTTGTTTTTGTGGATCAAGGGTGATACTATCTGTGGCCGTCTGTGCCACTAAAAAGGTAGAAAAAAAGAATGCAAATGAGTAAAAATAATGTTTCATTAGTATGGTATTTTTATTTAGACTGATTGTAAATAATTAAAAATCGAGTGCAAATATAATAGCCTAAATCAAAATGACAAACTTTATTTAAATTAAATCTAAATAAACATTAAATTTTAACATTAAGTGGAAATAACACTAAAAGGAAGCCATGGCTTAAAACCAATAAAAGCCCTTAATTCCATTGGAATGCGAAGTATTCGCATTGATCGGAACCTATATTTCTAATTGCATGTGGTACATTGGATGGCAAGAAGTAGAAGTCCCCTTTTTGCGCCCAAATAACCTGATTACCTATCTCCATTTCGGTATGCCCATTTATTACCAGAACGATTTCTGTAGCGTAATGGGTATGCGGCTCATGGCTTTTGATTTCTGGATTTAAAGTTGTTACATGCATTTCATAATATGGACACATGGACGTTGATCGGTGAAAGTAGTTCCGAACTCCTCCTTTGTCATGCTCCTTAAATTCCAAATCCTTAAAATCAATTATGGTAGATCCTCCACTTTTTTTAGCTCTTTTGAAATCCAATTTCGATTTGGATTTATAGATCATGGTATAATATGTGCTACTAGGTGAAATACTTTTTATAAAACCTTTGTCTCCCGGCATTAAAACCATTACACTGTTTTTGCCAATGATTTTATCCTTGTTGTTAACTTTTATTTGAACCTCCCCATCCTTTATAATGAAAATTTGCTCCTTATGCTCATTGTATAACTTTCGAGCAGCCCTGTCTAAAAGTTGCACAGTCTTGAATTCCATTTCCGAAAAATGCATGGTTTCCCCACTTGCCATTATCGAATCAGAAAGTTTTATTGGAAATTGGTATACCCCAGCCTCAATCCTTTTAGGAACAGCATCACTCCATAGCCAAGTCAAGGACTCGGGCAGAATAGCCCCTCCATGTTCTCCATTATGTCCACCTGTCCCCTTTTCGAACTTGAAATCGTACCCTTTATACTTTAAAGCTGACTCCATCTGCAAATTTCCTAACCACCAATCGCCAAACCGATTATTTAAATCATTGGAGCCATCCTGCAAAAAAACCTTAATATTCTTCAGGTCCTGTTTGCGTATCATTGAAGGATAATCATGCCCTTGCCTAATGTCCGTAAAACTTCCTATATGGCTCATTACCCTATGGAACTCATTCGGATAAAACCAAGCCGCTGAAAATGCACAGATTCCCCCAGAGGACATACCCGCAATACCCCTAAGCTTTGGATCTTTGGAAATATTATAATCTTTTTCTATCTCAGGTAGCATTTCTTGCAATAGAAATTTTCCATAAGTATTCGAAACCGTATCATATTCCAAGCTTCTGTTCGAAGCTTTCCAAGGGCTATCAATTTGGGTAGAATCCACGGAATGACCTGGGTTCATAAATAAGCCTATAGTAACGGGCATTTTTCCTTGAGCAATAAGATTATCAAAAACTATTGGAACTCTAAATTGCCCCTGAGGGTCCACATAAGCATGACCATCCTGAAATATCATTAACGCACTTGGATTGGCCGCATCGTACTGGCTTGGAACATAAAGATAATAGTCCCGAATTGTATTGGAATAAATATTACTTTTCCATTGATGTTTACTCAACTTACCTTTTGGTATTCCCTCATATATCTCAGAATCAGGTCCTTTTTTATAGGACTCTTGAGCATAAATCAATGGCGAACACCACATCAATAGGCACACAAGAACATAAGAAGAAAAAGAAGTTATCACCTCAGCCCGATAAATTTCCATTTTTGGTAAGTTAGATATTTGATAAGTAACAATATAAGCATTAATTGCCATTAGGGCCATATCCCAAATCACTGCTTAAAAAGTACGGTCATTTAATTTTAGAATAACCGATTTACCTCATAAATCTGATTGATCAATACTTGCCGAAAAGGTCGGTTGCCTTGTTAAATGCAGCTTCAAAAGCCATCCAATTAACATTGGTATCCGCCTTGGCAGCCGTAAAATAGGACAGCATTTTTTCGGTTGGCATATTTCCGGTCAGTTCATCCTTTGCCATAGGACACCCACCAAAACCTTGAACCGCCCCGTCAAATCTGCGACAACCGGCCTTATAAGCCGCATCTACCTTTTCGTGCCATTTGGACGGAGTGGTATGCAAATGGGCCCCGAATTCTATTTCAGGAAATTTAGGAATCAGGTTAGAAAACAAATAGTTGATCACGTCCGGGGTTGAAGAACCCACCGTATCCGAAAGAGATAAAATTTTCACCCCCATTCCTGCCAATTTTGTTGTCCATTCACCCACTACCTCAACACTCCATGGATCTCCATACGGGTTACCAAACCCCATGGATATATAGGTAACCACTTCCTTATCGGAGGCTTTGGCAATACTCAATATTTCTTCCAAGGTATCTACGGATTGAGTAATTGTCTTATGGGTGTTCCGCATTTGAAAGTTTTCCGATATGGAAAAAGGATATCCCAAATAATCAATGGATTTATGCTCTGCGGCATCCCTTGCTCCCCTTACATTGGCTACAATGGCCAAGAGTTTACTAGTCGTCTTGGTAAGGTCCAATTGAGAAAGAACTTCAGCCGTATCCACCATTTGTGGAATGGCCCGGGGCGAAACAAAACTCCCAAAGTCTATAGTGTCGAACCCACAATTCAGCAAGGATTGAATATATTTCACCTTTTTATCGGTAGGAATGAAAGTCTTAATGCCCTGCATGGCATCCCTTGGACATTCTATTATTTTAACGGTGTTGGACATTCTTTTGCTAAAACTTTTTCAAAATTACCATTATTTATCTGAAAATAGTAGATAAACACCAATACCCACAAAAACAAGAACCTGAATCCAACTTAAAACTTTCCCTAAACTTTTATTTGTTTTTATGTATTCCGAAATTGATCCTGCAAGTATAGCTATTGCACTAAAAATAGCAGAAGAAACCAGAATAAAGATAAATGCCAAAACATAAAACTGAAGCACGATATTTAAAAAGTGACTAAATAAAAATCCGGGAAAAAAAGCGAGGAAAAACAAACCGACTTTCGGATTTAATACATTCATTATAAAACCCTGCCTATATAAAGATCCAAGAGATTTTTTTTCCCCATTTCCATCGGAAATATCCAACTTCTTAGGACTTCGCATAACCTTGAATGCCAAATAAAACATATAAAAGGCGCCAAATAACTTGATTGAAAAATAAAGATTAGGATTTTGTTTAATTATTGCAGAAACACCAAAAGCCAGTAAAGTTGCATGTACCAAACACCCTGTCATTAAACCTGCTACTGTTGCCAAACCATATTTCTTGCCATGGGTAATACTCTGGACCAAAACAAAAATGTTATCCGGGCCAGGGAAAATAGCTAATACAGCCGAAGAAAAAACGAATGCTACTAAAATATCGTAATACACTAGACTATGGATTAGAAGAAAAGTAAATAAAATTCTCGCCTTGAAAGACATAAATATAGCATTCTTTGCTTAAGCATTATCCAACTATTTTATATCTTCCACAAAAATTAATATATGAGACCTATTTTTTACACCTTCAGCCTATTGACCGCAATTTTACTAATGAGCTCTAACATCCCCAACATTAATATTATAAAAGAGGATATAAGAATGCAAAATTTCAAAAACCAGGACAGCCTATTGCGCCATGTTGTGCTATTTAAATTTAAAGCAAATACTTCCAAAGCGGATATTGCAAAAGTAGAGGCCGCCTTTAGCGCCTTACCCTCCAAAATACCTCAAATAGTAGGTTATGAGTGGGGACTTAATAATAGCCCGGAAGGTTTGGACAAAGGTTTTACGCATTGTTTTTTCCTGACCTTTCACAGTGAGGAAGATCGCGCCATATACCTTCCACATCCGGACCACAAAGCTTTTGGTGCCGTACTTACTCCTCATTTGGAGGATGTTACGGTTGTGGATTATTGGACCAAATAAAAATGGACTATAAGGGATAAAAACAACACTTCACCCAAGGAGTTGTAAAAAAACCGGCTTATCCAACAAATTGGATAAGCTGGTTTTTTTTGGCTGTACCATAAACACTAGAAGGGTCAGCTTATCTTTTTCAACTAATCGCCTTTTCAATAATGGCCTTGTTGATTTTTTTGATAAGTGCTGGGCCCTCATAAATAAACCCGGTCCATAACTGGATCAGATCGGCACCAGCCTCCAATTTTTCAAGCGCATCCTCAGCAGAATGAATTCCTCCAACACCAATAATCGGAAACGCCCTATTGCTATTTTGTGATAAAAACCGGATTACTTCAGTACTTCTTTTGGCAAGAGGCCTACCGCTTAAACCTCCCGCTTCTTCCTTTAAAACTACACTCGATTTCAAATTGTCCCGGACTATGGTTGTATTGGTAGCAATAATCCCGTCTATTCCCGTATCCTTAACAATACCAATAATATCCATTAATTGATCATCTGATAAATCGGGAGCGATTTTTAAAAGAATGGGCCTTTCTTTATTTTTTTTGGCCTTGGCCAATTTCGTATTTTCTTTTTTCAGTTCCTTCAATAGAGCCGTCAAAGGCTTCCTATCCTGAAGCTCCCTTAAGCCAGGGGTGTTCGGTGAGCTTACGTTGACCACAAAATAATCCACATGGTCAAAAAGGGCATCAAAACAGATTAAATAATCCTTTGCCGCCAAGTCGTTCGGGGTCACCTTGTTCTTTCCAATATTACCACCGACCAAAACCCTGTGCGTTTTCTTTAGGTTTTCAACCGCATCAAAGACCCCCTTATTATTAAACCCCATTCTATTGATAAGGGCCTGGTCATTCTTAAGCCGAAACAGACGTTTTTTCGGATTTCCGTCCTGAGGTTTAGGAGTCAAGGTCCCTATTTCAATAAATCCAAATCCAAAATCGGATAATTCATTGTAAAGCTTGGCATCCTTATCGAAACCGGCCGCCAATCCGACTGGATTTTTAAATCGCAATCCGAACAATTCACGTTCCAAACGAGGGTCATTGACCGAATATATGGTCCTAAATATCCCAGAAAACCCAATTCTGGAAAAAAAACGAAGGGCATTAAAAACTAAATGGTGGACTTTCTCGGGATCTAATTGAAAAAGTATGGGGCGGATAATCAGCTTGTACATGAAAATTAATTTCCACAAAAATACAAACTACCTCAGCCAAACTATCCTATAAACCCGCTTTTTATTAACATTCAAAAGGGACTTATTCAGGCACTACCTCCAAAGGCCGTCTAGAAACTTCCTGGCACAGTGTCACATACCTTTGATACTGCTTTTCATTGAAGATTGCCAAAAGTTTATAGTCATACTTTCCAAAAATTTGCTTCATTTTCTCCTCAATAACCTTATACTTGGCTCCCAATGAGGTTAAATCCTCAGGTGTACTTTGAGGGTGATTTTCAAAAAGATTTTTTCGCTCTTCATCCAATAATCCGGTTTCAACTTCCAGAGCGGCCTTAAACTCTTCAAGCTTTGTTATTTGCTCCTCATTAAGCTGGAAAATTTGAATGATCGTATCGGACTCCGTTGCTCCAATTCCCAAACTGCAATCCTTTTGTGCATGTCCGGAAATCCAAAATCCGACTGAGAGTAACACTGATAAAAAAGCTTTTATACGCATAAGTCTTAATACCTTTTTAAAGGACAAATATAAGTTAATAATTTAACCACTTGTCAGGTCCTTAATTGGTATTAAAGCACCCTTCCAAAAAGTGTGCCCAATAAAAAAATAATAAGCTGTATTTTTGATTAAAATTTAGTTATATGCGACATATTATAGACCGCTTTTTAAGTTATATTACCATAGACACACAAAGCGACCCCAACTCCACTACTACTCCCAGTACGGAAAAACAATGGACACTTGCCCTTAAATTAGTGGAAGAACTTAAGCATATTGGCATGCAGGATGTAGTCATTGATGACAAGGCCTACATTATGGCAACTTTGCCAAGCAATATAGAAAGGGAAGTGCCCACAATTGGATTTATTTCCCATTTTGATACTTCTCCGGATTTTACCGCCACCAACGTAAAACCTCAAATAATTAAAAATTATGATGGAGGGGATATTGTTCTTAATAAAGCGGAAAATATAATACTTTCTCCCAGTTATTTTGATGACCTGTTGCAATACAAGGGCAATACCCTAATCACTACTGATGGCAAGACTTTGCTAGGTGCAGATGACAAGGCGGGAATTACAGAAATAGTTACAGCCATGGAGTATTTAATAAAACATCCGGAAATTAAACATGGTAAGATTAGAGTGGGTTTTACGCCAGATGAAGAAATAGGTCGGGGGGCACATCATTTTGATGTAGCTACTTTTGGGGCAGATTGGGCCTATACCATGGATGGAAGCCAAATTGGGGAATTGGAGTATGAAAACTTCAATGCCGCTGGTGCCAAGGTAACCATTTCAGGAAAAAGCGTACATCCCGGCTATGCCAAAGGAAAGATGGTAAACGCTATTTTGATCGCCAACGATTTTATTTCTCAATTGCCCGGACATGAAGTCCCGCAAAAAACTACGGGCAGGGAGGGCTTTTATCATGTGCACCATATAAAAGGGGAAATTGAGCTAGCCGAAATTGAACTGATTATTCGTGATCACAACCTAAAAAAATTCCAACATCGCAAGGAGTTATTACGACACATTACGGAGAAGTTAAATGCGGAATACGGGGAATTTGTCGAACTAGATATCAAAGACCAATATTATAATATGCGCGAAAAAATTGAACCTGTAATGCATATTGTTGATATCGCCAAAGAGGCAATGGAAAGCTTGAACATTAAGCCTATAATTAAACCCATACGTGGTGGTACCGACGGTTCTCAATTGAGTTATATGGGCTTACCATGTCCCAATATTTTTGCTGGGGGACATAATTTTCATGGTAAATATGAGTATGTCCCTGTAGAAAGTATGCAGAAGGCAGTTGATGTTATCGTAAAAATTTGCGAACTTACTGCTGAAAGATAGTGTAATGGAGGTGCGACACTCCGACTCAAATGTTTTAAATATCCAATGACTAAAAAAACATGAAAAATCAGGAAAAGATAGAGGCCTATTATGAAAAAGAACAGCCGTTCAAGGAAGGCATTGCACTTTTACGGGAATTGGCGCTTAATACCGAACTGAATGAAACTTACAAATGGGGCATACCCGTTTATACTATAGATAATAAGAATGTACTGGGCATACTGGCCTTTAAACATCATTTCGGCATATGGTTCTATAACGGAGTCTTTTTAAAAGACCCAAAAGATGTACTTGAAAATGCCCAAGAAGGTAAAACCAAGGCTATGAGACATTGGAAATTCGCCTCTTTGGAAGAAATTGACAGTACTGCCGTGCTATCCTATTTTCAAGAGGCTATTGCCAACCAAAAAAAGGGATTGGTGTTGGTTCCTGAAAAGAACAAGCCGATTTCAATTCCGCCCTTGTTAATAAAAGCCATGGACAACAACAAAGACCTAAGAATGAATTATGAAAGCTTAACGCAGTATAAACAAAGGGAATATTGCGAATATATCTCTCAGGCCAAACAAGAAAAAACAAAACTGTCCCGCTTGGATAAAAGTGTCTCGCTGTTACTCCAAGGCCTTGGGCTTCACGATAAATATAGGAAAGGGTAGTCGCTAGTCAGTGGGCAGTGGGCAGTGGGCAAAAAATAAATTCTATGGACTTACCTATTGTTTCCTACAGTAAAATGATTTATCGAGTAGTATTTTCCAGCACTACAATAGACGGCCCACTGGTTATCCACTTTTGGCCCAAACCAGTTGTATCCCCTAGAGGCAGAAAATAGACAAAAGACCCCAGGGCCAGATCAATATCACCATCCCCATCCATATCTTCCGCATCCATCACTATCCATCGTCCGCGGGTCGACTCTGGAAAAGAGTAGTCCTCAAATTTCAGTTCACCCTTATTTTCAAGATACACAAAACTCTCTTCAGGATAACTGGCATAGTCAGGAAAAAACGATATTGCCGCAATATCCAAATCTCCGTCCAAGTCGTAATCTCTCGGCATTGCTTTATAAGCTCCGTTTAAATGATAAAAATAAGATTGATTAAAATTTAAATTGCCATCATTTAAAAAAATATAAATACCATGATATTCTTTTAAAATGGGGGTTTTGTCGGCATTATCACCGCAGACATAAAGGATATCATCAAAACCATCGTTATTAAAATCTGCCAACTCCATATATTGGGACCCATTAAGTGGTAAAAAAAAAAGTAATCTCCTGGTTAAAAACGATCCATCACCTTGATTTTGATAATAGAAAACTCCTTCATCACCTTGGGCCATTAACACAAAAATATCAGAAAGCCCATCCCCATTGATATCTTTTATTATGGCCTTGATGGCGCCCGATTTGTTATCCAATGGCCTCATTAGGTATTTATCATCCCCTAGGTTCTCGTACCAAACCAATTTTCCAGTCTCATTGCCGTACTCACAGGCAACAATGTCCTCGCGTCCGTCGCTATTTAAATCGCCGTAGGCCATATTAACAGGTCTTTGTAAATTTGGAATGAGCTCTTTCGTAGTGTATGATTCTTCAATTCCCTTAGTAAATATTTTTTGTAAAGATCCATCCGACACATCGTTAGGAAAAATATTTTTTCCTGCGGTTGTCAAATAAATGGTATCCGACTTTTCATAATAGTGGATAGGAGCTCTCTTAAGACCAAGAACAAAATCCTTTTCAAGATTTGCAGTCAGAAACGTAAGACTATTTATATTTCGCTTACTATCTGCGAATACCACTCCCCTATTTTCCGGAAGTATTTTTACCATGGACGTAAGTGCAGGAATATGGGAATAGGAGGATTCCTTATAAGTAAAATGTTTCAGGCCCATTTTAATCTTGTTGGCCCGTTTTGGAGGTAAAATGGTATCTGGCGCGTTACTTAGGTAATAATTCACTATTTTATCCCAATCTTCTTGGGCCAGTAGGGGTCTTTCAGGAAAAATGTTTGCCAATTTTACCACTTCCCCACTTCTTCCGGCATCGAACAGACTATCCGGCCGTACATTTCCCTTATATATCCCCAATCGATTCCCCATTGCCGGCAGCACATCGTTTTGCCAACTGGATTTTGGCAACAAATCCGGTTTCACAAAAAGATGACAACTGGAGCAATGAATTTCTGCCAAATGGCTCCCCTTGAGGCTAGTGGCTTGTATATCCTTGTATTCTATGGTTTTGGAATCCCTCTTTTTACCTGTACAGGAGAGAACTAGGCCAGCAAGAAGATACAGGGCAATAAATTGTTTCATTGAGTTTTCAATTATTAAGGCAGTATGCTATTTATCACCTTTTGGTAAACCTAATTCACGAAGATACTACAGTATTACGAAGTTAAGGTAAAACATTAAACAGGCCTGTAAGTTATACAATGCAAAGTCCAAGTACCAAAAATTATTCATTATCAACACCAAAATTATTATTATTAAATCATTTTAGCTAAAAGAGCGGTAGCCAAAATCCATAAAATAAGGCTCAGTCCCCCACCTATCAATAAGAAATGCTTGAATTTGTAATTTCCTATGCCATAGATCAAGGTATTGGTTTGGTACCCCACAGGGGTGAAAAAACTAAAATTTGCGGCGAACATAACCGCCAGAATAAAAGGCTTGAAGTCCAGACCCAGTCCATTTGCCACAGCTATGGCAATCGGGGTCATTATAATGGCCGTTGCATTATTACTTACTACGCCGCTCATGATCATAGTTACCAAAAATAAGGTTCCAATTATTATTATTTCGGATTGTCCTTCTAGGAAATCCAATAAATGTTTGGAGACCCAACCATCGGCCCCACTATTATGCATGGCAAGACCTAAGGGAATCATTCCCGCCAATAAAAAGAAAATTTGCCAGTTTACCTTTTTGTAAACACTATCTAAATTCAAATTATTGGTAAGCAGGAGTAAACAAACACCGGTAAGCGCGCTGACCATAATGGACAGCATTCCCGTAGCCGCCAAAATAACCACAAAAAAAAGAACTGATAAAGAAAAATACTTACCAAAATCTGAATGGACAATTGGAGAGCCAAATTCCTGTAAAAGCACAACATTTTCTATCCCTTCCAAAGATTTTAAGTTTTGCCTACCCACATCTACCAACAGCCTATCCCCTGTTTTAAGGGATAATTTCTCAGCACTACTCCTAATTAAACGCTCACGCATATTGGTTAGTGTTTTCCGTTTTTTTATGGCAATTGGCAATATATCCTGCTGCATATATCCTCTTAAGTTTCCTAAAGTCTTTCCTAAAAGTGCGGCTCCCGGAAGCATTAAAAGTTCTACAAATACCCTTTCCTCCAATTTGTGAATCTTTCTTTCCTGGTCCCCAGTATTTCCCGTTTTCATCCAATAATTTTGTTCATTTATACCTAGGTTTTGGGAATCCTTAAGTTTGGACAAATTCTCTATGTCGCACATTAACAGTAACTCATCATTTTCTTTTAGGGTAACATATTTTCCCGGGGAATTGTGGATTCTGTTGCCCCTAGTTAGTTTCAAAATGGAAATTTCAGGATTGCTGAATAAAAAAGTGTCCTCCAACTTTTTATTCACTAATTCCGATTCGCCTTTGATACGGATGTTCGTAATATAATTACCTACACTATAGTCGTCCCCCAAATCTTTATTTTTGCTCCAGGGCAACCACCCAAGTGTTAAGGTGAGGTATACAATGGAGACCGATAAAAAAATGATACCGATACCACTAAATTCAAAAAAACCTAGAGCGGGCGCCCCTAAATTCTTGGCAACGGAATTAACGATAAGGTTCGTTGACGTGCCCATTAAAGTGCAGGACCCGCCTAAAATTCCCGCAAAAGAAATGGGAAGTAATAATTTGGATTTTGAAATATTAAAGCGCTCAGAAAGTTGATTTACTATTTTGATAAAAACGATAACCACGGCTGTAGTACTAATAAAAGCTGAAATACTTGCAGTAACGATCATAAAAATGGGAGCTAAAAAAAACATCGGGAGGGACTTCATTTTACCTAACCCTGAAGTGATCCAAACAATAACTCCATTCTCTTCCATGGCAACGGCCAAAATCATTAATGCAAGCACGGCAATGGTAGCGCTATTGGAAAACCCACTAATGGCTTCTTCAGGAGTAACCAAGCCTAATAAAGTCAGCGAAACTATTATAAAAAAAGCAATCTTATCCACCGGAAAAATTTCCAAAGCAAATAAGATTATGGTTACAACTAAAACCAAAAATACGAGACCCATATCCAGTGTCATACCTAAAAAGTATTTATCAATCTGAAATAAAAATAACTCCCAGGGTCATCGGTTTTTCAATACAAGAATGCTTGTTCATACGGCTAGAACACTAAAAATAAGAGTGCGCACAATCTATTTTAATCTAGGAAATAACCTCTACAATCTTCCGACATTCTTCCATGCATTTTACGCAAGAATTAGCGCAATCCTCGCAATGTTTATGGTTGTATTGTCCACATTGTTCAGCACACCATTGGCATACATCTGCACACAGAGCGCAATAATCCATAGCTAAGTCATTCTCTGCCATTAAAAATTTTAAAGTAGTTGTACAGGATTCAATACACAGAATACAACATAAGGGGCAGTCATTTTTACTTTCCATACCAGCCATATGTATTAGACAATATTCACAATCCTGAATACATTTCCGACAAGCCTCGATAGCATCCTTATAAACAGATTCCATAATAGAACATTTAGAATTCCAATTAAAATTAATCTTTTGTCTTTTCTCAAGATGGCTCGAACAGACAATTAGTGAACTCAAATGAATACTAAAAAACGCCAAAAGCAAAAACAATTCAAATAATTGTTTTTGAGTCAATTACCTCTGGGCAAGCACAGGAGGCATCGGATGGAAACTGTTGATAACATTTCGACAACCGCCCGAACGGTACGGGCAAGCGTCGGAGCATTCAATTCTCGCTTGCTGAGTAATAATATTTGTTAAGTTCTTAAATGATAGATACCCACAAGGGTATTGTTCTTTTAATCTCATCTTTAGCCAATCTTTATAAGTAATTTCCTTTTTATTTCACTTTGAGATGCCAAGTTGAAAAAAAACTTGCTTGGACCTTCTATTCGTTATTGAGATAATCCGTACAATCTTAATATCTATCCTATCTTTGTCCAGTATACCCCACTCAAGGGGCTTCATCAAGTGTTTTTGTTTTAAAAGTCTAATGTCAATACCCTTTTCTTTTGTTTGAAAAAAGTTTAAATTACCCCATAAAGTAAATAGTCCAACTAAGAATAATGAAGAATACCATTTCGCACAGAGTTGCAGATTTTTTAAAAAATTTCCCACCGTTCAATGTCTTGGATCAAAAAGATCTAGAAACCCTTTCTGAGGAAATCACTATCATCTACAAGGAAAAAGACAATATTATATTCTTAGAGAACGACGAACCCCATCCATATTTCTATGTGGTGAACAAGGGAGCAGTTGCCCTTAAAAAAGGAACGGACAAGAGCATTATGGACATGTGCGATGAAGGGGATATTTTTGGGCTTCGCCCTTTAATGGCCCATGAGAATTACAAAATGACTGCAAAAGCTCATGAAGAAAGTATTTTATATGCCATACCAATAAACATATTTAAACCCTATGCCCAAAAAAACACTGCTGTAGGTAATTTTTTGATTGAGAGTTTTGCCTCCAACACCAGAAATCCTTATTCGAAAAGTCATCGCGGCAAGTTGTACGATGAAGTTCTGGAAATAAATCCTATTGCGCCCAACACTCAGGTATTGGATTTGCAATCCGTACAGTATTCCAAAAAATTGGTAACCTGTTCCGCAACGACATCGGCAAAAACGATTGCCAAAATTATGACCGAAAAAAATGTAGGTGCTATGTTGGTTGTAAAGGATAAACTGCCAATCGGCATCATTACGGACAAAGACCTGAGGAACAATATTGTAACCGGAAAGTATCCCATAACTACAAAAGCATCCGCTATAATGGTTTCACCGGTAATCACCTATAATAAAAACTTGACCATAACCCAGGCACAGATGGCTATGATGAAAAGTAATATAAGCCATTTGTGCATCACCAAAGACGGTACACCAAACTCAAAGGCCATTGGAATACTTTCTAAACATGATGTTATGGTGGCCTTGGGGAACAACCCTGCCGTATTGATAAAAGCCATAAAAAGGAGTAAGAAAATAAAATCGATAAAACAGATTCGTAAAAGTATTACCCATCTCCTGCAGGACTATTTGGACCAAAATATACCCATTAAACTGACAACTAAAATAATTTCGGAACTTAATGATGCCTGTGTTAAACAAATAATAAAAATTTCTTTGGAGGAAATGCCTTCAAAACCTCCTGTAAAATTTGCATGGCTTGCACTTGGTAGTCAAGGACGGAGCGAGCAACTCTTACAAACGGATCAGGACAATGCACTGGTCTTTGAAAATGTTCCGGAGGACAAGCTTATAAAAACAACAGGGTATTTTTTAGAATTGACCAAACTTATAAATAAAGGTTTGTTTGATATAGGCTACGATTATTGTCCTGCTGAAATGATGGCCTCCAACCCCGATTGGTGCCTAAGCCTGGATGAATGGAAAAAAACCATTTCACATTGGATAATAAATCCAGGAACGGATGAAGTGTTGCTATCCTCCATCTTTTTTGATTACAACATTGCCTATGGTGACGTAAATTTAGTGAACGAATTATCGGAGCACATTTTTGAAACAACCAAAAAATATCCCATTTTCTATTTACATCTGGCCAGTGGCGCCCTACAAAATCCCTCTCCAACAGGTTTTTTTAGACAACTGTTAGTTGAAGAAGATGGGGAACACAAAGATTCCTTTGATGTAAAAAGAAGGGCCCTAATGCCATTGACCGATGCAGCAAGGGTATTAATTTTATCCCATTCTGTTAAATCCATAAATAGTACCGCCGAGCGATTTGAAAAATTGGCCGAATTGGAACCCAACAATGAAGAAATCTTTATGGCGTGTTCCTACGCCACAAGAGCTTTGTTAAAGTTTAGGACCAAACAAGGCCTGCTGCATAATGATTCGGGCAGATATATTGCCATAGATAAATTAACCAAGGAAGAAAAAATTAAACTAAAAAGAACTTTTAAGACCATAAAGGAAATACAAGAATTGGTAAGTATTAGATTTAAAGTTTCAAACTTGTTGAGATGATAGATTTTTTTAAGAAAGAAGTAAACGAGTATCCTGACTTTTGGTTGGAATATGAGAATAGTTTTAATGAAAAGCCAACAGATGACCTTAGTTTGGTAAGATTCGTGGTCCTAGATACAGAAACTACCGGATTCGACTATTTAAACGATAGGATATTGTGTATTGGAGCGCTTAGTCTGGTTGACAGGAATATCGCTATAAACAACAGTTTGGAACTCTTTTTAAAACAGGAACATTACAATGCAGATACCGCCAAAATCCATGGTATCCTTAAAAATGGCGGGGCCTCCTGTATAAGTGAAATTGAAGCCTTGGAAAAATTCTTGGGGTATTTAAAGAATGCGGTAATTGTAGCCCACCATGCTATTTTTGATGTTACTATGATCAACAGGGCTTTGGAAAGAAATGGACTTCCTAAATTAAGGAACAAGGTATTGGACACTTCGCACCTTTACAAAAAAACGCTCCTTACCTCCAATGTGTTCAAAAAGAAGGAACACTACTCATTGGATGAATTGGCTGAAAAGTTTGACATTTCAAAAAAGGACAGACACACCGCTATGGGTGATGCCTTCATTACTGCAATAGCCTTTTTAAAAATAAAGAGTCGCTTAAAAAGCAAAGGCCAATTAAGATTAAAAGACCTGTTAAAAATGGGATGATTATTTTAGGGATGATAGGTATCCCAAAACATTTTTCTCTATTCTTGCCTGTATATCCGAAATGTCGGCTTTGATAAATTTTTCCCCAGTAATATTTTCATAAAGTTCAATATACCGTTCCGAAACTATTTGTATGTAGGCATCGGTCATTTCTGGAACTACCTGTCCCTTTAAGCCTTGGAAATTATTGCTTATCAACCATTGCCGCACGAATTCCTTGGATAATTGCTTTTGAGCCTCTCCTCTATTCTGGCGTTCCCCATAGCCTTCAGCATAGAAATATCGGGAGGAATCCGGTGTATGAATTTCATCTATCAATACGATCTTCCCATCTTTGGTCTTCCCAAATTCATATTTGGTATCCACCAAAATCAATCCTCTTTTAGCGGCAATTTCCGTGCCCCTTTGGAAGAGTGCTTTTGTATACTTTTCGAGTATTAGATAATCCTCCTCATTTACTATACCTCTTTCCAAAATGGCTTCCTTAGAAATATCTTCATCGTGGTCTCCCATTTCTGCCTTGGTCGCCGGAGTAATAATTGGGGAAGGGAACTTGTCATTTTCATTCAATCCATGTGGCATGGCAACTCCACAAAGCACTCTTTTTCCCAGTTTATATTCCCTTGCCGAGTGTCCGGAAAGATATCCTCTTATAACCATTTCCACCTTAAATGGCTCGCAGGCATAGCCTACGGCAACATTGGGGTCTGGGGTGGCCATAAGCCAATTGGGGACTATATCGGCAGTATCTGCCATCATCTTGGTGGCAATCTGATTTAAAATTTGCCCCTTGTATGGAATCCCCTTGGGCATAACCACGTCAAAAGCCGATAGCCTATCCGTAGCTACCATTACCAAAATATTATTTTCAAGATGATATACTTCCCTTACTTTTCCCTTGTATAGACTTGTTTGTCCGGGAAAATGAAAATTCGTATCAATTATCGTATTGCTCATTCTACAACTATCAATTATTATGCTCAATTCCTTTATAGGCTTCTATTACCTTTTTAACCAGTTTATGTCTTATTACATCCTTATCGTCCAAATAAATGATCTCTATACCTTCAACATTTTGCAGAACTAAAAGAGCTTCTTTTAATCCTGAAATTAATCGTCTAGGCAAATCTATTTGTCCCGGATCTCCATTGATTAAAAATTTTGCATTTTTCCCCATTCTTGTAAGGAACATCTTCATCTGTGCATGGGTAGTGTTTTGGGCTTCATCCAAAATTACAAAAGCGTTGTCCAAGGTTCTTCCTCGCATAAAGGCCATTGGTGCAATTTGTATGGTACCATTTTCAATATAAAGCGCCAATTTTTCAGGCGCTATCATATCCCTTAAGGCATCGTACAAAGGTTGCATATAGGGATCCAACTTTTCCTTAAGATCGCCAGGTAGAAAACCTAAATTTTCACCTGCCTCAACCGCTGGTCTTGTCAGAATAATACGTTTTACCTGTTTTTCCTTTAAAGCCTTTACGGCCAATGCTACCCCGGTATATGTTTTTCCGGTACCTGCCGGTCCAACTGCAAAAACCATATCGTTGGTTCTGGCAGCGTCAACCAGTCTTCGCTGGTTTACGGTTTGGGCCTTTATTAGTCTACCGCTTACGCCATGGACCAGAACTTCCCCGCTTATTTCGGAGGATTCATATTCCTCCTGTCCATTGCTGGCCAAAAGTCGCTCTATACTATTTTCATCCAATTTATTATACTTGGCGTAGTGGGCGGTTAGAAGATCGAACCTTCGGTCAAATTCGTCCAATAGATCTTCATCCCCATAAACCTTTATTTTGTTTCCCCTTGCCACAATTTTAAGCTTTGGAAAGTGCTTTTTTAACAAATCTATATTCTCATTATTCTGCCCAAAAAATTCCCTTGGGCTAATGTCTGTAAGTTCTATTATAAGTTCGTTCAAAGAAGAGAGGTGTTATTAAGTTTAGATATGAAATATATATTTTGCTTCGCTGATTTTTTGTGTAATTTTGTTTAACAAACTTAAGTAAAAAAACAACTTACCAACCTAAAAACATATCAACAGTCCTCTATGGCTATAATTACATTAACTACTGATTTTGGACATAAAGATCATTTTGTAGGCGCCATAAAAGGGACAATTTACAAGGAATTGTCGGATGTCAAAATTGTTGATATTTCACACTCCATAGCCCCGTTCAACATTCAGGAATGTGCCTATATACTAAAAAATTCCTATAAAAACTTTCCAGATGGCAGTATCCATATTGTGGGTGTGGATTCCGAATTGTCCCCCGAAAACCAACATATAGCGGTTTTGGTGGACAATCATTATTTCATAATGGCCAATAATGGGGTAATTGGGCTCATAATTTCTGAAATAGTTCCAGAAAAAGTGGTGGAAATTCAATTACCAAATACTATAGACAGTTCGTTTCCGGAAATGGATGTTTTTGTTAAGGCTGCAAGCCATATTGCACGGGGTGGTAAATTGGAAGTAATTGGCAGGCCATTTAAGGACCTAAAAGACCTAAGGGAATTCAACCCTAGAATTTCCGATAACCAAACGACCATTTCGGGCAGTGTCATATATATTGATAACTATGGAAATGTGGTTACCAACATTCAGCAGAACATTTTCAAGACCATTGGTAAGGGTAGACCGTTTGAACTGCAGGCCAGAAATAAGAAAATACGGGAAATACACAATAAATATGGGGACATCATAAACTACAATCTGGAAAAAAATCAACGTAAATCCCCTGGGGAGTTGCTGGCACTTTTTAACTCGTCCGGTTATTTGGAAATTGCTATCTACAAAAGCGACCTTAATACCGTTGGTGGGGCCTCTACCCTGTTGGGCCTGGATTATAGGGATACCGTAATGATTAATTTTAGCTAAATAGAATTAACAAATGTTGGTAAGAATTGTAAAATTAACTTTCAAAAAGGAAAATATTGCTAGTTTTGAGGCCATCTTTGAAGAAAATAAGAAGAAAATCCGACAGGTAGAAGGCTGTAACCTTTTAGAATTGTTACAGAGTAAAGAGTCCGAAAAAATATTTTTCACTTATAGTTATTGGAACAGTGCTACTGACCTGGAAAACTATAGGAATTCTGAATTTTTCAAGTCGGTCTGGAAGAAAACAAAACTATTATTTGAGGACAAACCAGAAGCCTGGAGCCTCATAAAGAAGGAAACCGTTAATTAACTTGCATGCTTGCCATATTTAAAAGAGAAATTCTATCATTCTTTGCTTCACCCATTGGTTATCTGGTAATAGGATTATTTTTAGTGCTCAGTGGACTGTTCCTTTGGGTCTTTAAGGGGCCTTTCAATATATTCGAATACGGTTTTGCCGATCTAAGCAATTTCTTTCTTCTTGCCCCCTGGGTATTTCTTTTTTTGATTCCGGCCATAACCATGAAAAGTTTTTCCGAAGAAAAAAAACTTGGAACTTTGGAGCTACTTCTTATAAAGCCAATTTCACTCTGGGAAACTGTATTTGGAAAATTTTTAGGTACATTCTGTCTTGCATTGATTGCCATATTGCCCACACTTCTTTATGTGTATACCATTTCCCAATTAGGGGTTACTATTGGTAATTTGGATATGGGAATGGTAACGGGGTCCTATTTTGGGCTGTTGTTGTTAATTGGAAGTTATACCGCTATTGGATTATTTTCCTCTACCCTTTCCGAAAATCAAATCGTAGCCTTTATCATTGGTATGGTGCTGTGCTTTCTTATGCTCTACGGTTTTGAAAGTTTGGCCACCATATTTCCTACTGGAACAATGATACTTTTTATTGAAAACCTTGGAATGAAAGTGCATTTTGAAAGTATAGCAAGAGGAGTCCTCGACACTAGGGACATAATATATTTTATAAGTCTCACCTTGTTTTTTCTTTATCTGACCATTGTCCAACTTAAAAATCAAAATAGATAATGAAAAAGAGTTTGTTGTCTATAATTAAGGCTTTTTCCATTTTGCTGATCGTAAATATTGTGGGTAGTTATATCTATACAAGGATAGATTTGACAGAGGACAATAGATATACCCTTTCCAAATCGGCCCTTAATGCTGTAGGTGAATTTGATGCCCCAGTCATAATCGATATTTTACTTGATGGAAATCTTCCTCCTGAATTTATTAAATTGAAAGTGGAGACCCGTCAAATATTGGAGGAGTTTGCCGCTGAAAACAGGAATATAAAATTCAATTTTGTAAATCCTCTTGAAGGAACCTCAACAATTGATGCTGTTATCACTGATCTGCAGGGGTTGGGCCTTACGCCCACCAATGTTACTGTTGAACTAAATGGAAAGGTTTCCCAAGAAATTATTTTTCCTTGGGCCATGGTCAATTACAATAATAGCACGGTCAAGGTTCCCCTGCTAAAAAATAAACTTGGTGCAACTACGGAGGAGCGTGTAAACAATTCCGTGCAACATTTGGAATATGCCTTTGCCGACGCTTTTACCAGATTGAACATCAATGGGAAGAAATCAATAGCCATAATTAAGGGCAATGGTGAGTTGGAGGATATTTTAATGGCCGATTATTTAACCACTATAAAAGATTATTACAATATAGGTGCCATTACTTTAGACTCTGTTACCACAAATCCTGAAAAGGTTTTGCAGCAATTAAACGGGTTTAATCTTGCCATAATAGCGAAACCTACAGAGGCCTTTACCGATTCCGAGAAATATATCATGGATCAATTTATTACTGGCGGAGGAAAGTCTTTATGGCTCATTGATCAAGTAGCTATGGAATTGGATAGTCTCTTCAATGAAAATGGTACCGCCATGGCTATGCCACGTAATCTTAACCTCAACGATTTTTTCTTTAAATATGGTGTTAGATTAAATGGGGATTTGGTAAACGATCTATATTTCACGCAAATAGTTTTGGCTACCGGAGAAGGAAACAGCTCCCAATACAATCCCGTTCCCTGGTACTACAATCCAATGGTATTCTCAAAAAACGACCATCCAATAAATAATAACTTGGAAGCGGTAAGGTTTCAATTTACAAGTAGCATGGACACCTTGGCCAATGATTACAAGAAAAATATATTGCTGGCAAGCTCACCATTATCCAAAACAGAAGGTGTGCCAAAACCAATTAATTTGGACATCATAAATACTCCACCAGACAAGAATCTATATAAGGACGGCAATAAGATATTGGGCCTCTTGATTGAGGGCTCCTTTAAATCCACCTTCCTCAATCGAATAAAACCCATAAAACTAATTAAACCCATAGATAATGGCCCTGATAACAAGATGATCATACTTTCGGACGGAGATCTAATCAGAAACCAGATCAGAAACGGCAGACCCTTGGAATTGGGTTACGATAAATGGACAAATAACTTTTTTGGCAACAAAGAATTTCTGATTAATTGCCTTAATTACCTATTGGACGATACCGGACTTATAAACATTCGCAATAAGAAAGTAAGCATTCCTTTCTTGGATGAGGAAAAAATTAATGATCAAAAAACCAAATGGCAGTTGATTAATATTGGCCTACCCCTATGTTTGACCTTTATTTTTGGATTCCTAATGCACACCATAAGAAAGAAAAAATATGGGGCATAAGTGTTGATAAGTTTGTTTCCTTAAAAAGGACAATTAAAATATCTTTGTTTTGACTGTGATTCAAGGAATATTGCGGATTCAAACAGATATTTAAACACTGTTTTAGGTTGTACAACAATGTAGATTCCTTAAAAAAATAATAAACCAATGAAATTTATAGTATCTAGCACTTATTTACTAAAACAACTCCAAGTATTAGGTGGGGTAATTAACAATAGCAACACCTTGCCTATTCTCGACAACTTTCTCTTTGATTTAAATCAGAAGGAACTTACCGTATCGGCCTCTGATTTGGAAACCACCATGAGTTCTGTATTAGAAGTAGATTCAGACAATGAGGGTACCATCGCCGTACCGGCAAAATTGTTGTTGGAAATATTAAAAACTTTTCCAGAACAGCCTCTTACATTCGTGGTAGAGGATAACAACACGGTAGAGATCAGTTCCAACCACGGTAAATATGCCTTGGCCTACGCAGATGGTGCGGAGTTTCCGAAATCGGTAGAATTGTCCAGCCCGTCCTCAACTACCATACTTGGCGATATATTGGCGACTGCTATCAACAAAACTATTTTTGCCGCTGGCAACGATGATCTTAGACCAGTAATGAGCGGTGTCTTCTTTCAATTTTCACCTGAGAGTTTAACCTTCGTAGCAACGGATGCCCATAAATTGGTAAAATATCAACGCAGCGATGTAACGGCCTCCAAAGTGGCCGAGTTTATAATGCCCAAAAAACCTTTGAATTTATTAAAAGGAATTTTAGCGGGCAGTGAAACCGAGGTGCTTATTGAATACAACGAAAGCAACGCCAAATTCAGTTTTGAAAATACCATATTGATCTGTAGATTGATTGATGGAAAATATCCAAATTATGAAGCGGTAATCCCAAAGGAGAATCCAAATAAACTTTCCATTGCCAGAACCCAACTCTTAAGTTCTGTTAGGAGAGTCTCCATATTTTCCAATAAGACCACCCACCAAATACGATTAAAAATTGCCGGGGCCGAATTAAATATTTCCGCAGAGGATATAGATTACAGTAATAAGGCAGAAGAACGTTTAACCTGTTCTTACCAAGGTGACGACATGCAGATAGGATTTAATTCCAGATTCTTGGTCGAGATGTTGAACAACCTTACCTCAGACGACGTACAATTGGAAATGAGTCTTCCCAACAGGGCCGGTATCCTTACCCCTATTGATGGTTTGGATGAAGGTGAAAATGTTACCATGTTGGTAATGCCAGTAATGCTTAACAGTTAGATAATCAGATTCAATTTTATCATTTAAAGTTGAATTCATAATACACCCCACTCTTTCACTATAAAAAAAGCCGTATTTCATTTGAAATACGGCTTTTTTGCATAAATAATTATGTTTACCAACTACACAAACTTTATGCTCAGGGGATAATGCGGTCTTTCCCCATTGGATACTTTAATAGCATTAACAATGGGAAATATAAAGCAAAGAATGGCCACCCCTATGATCCCCAAGATTCCTAAACCAAAAAGTAAAATCAACGGAATACAAATTAGGATATATAAAAACATGCTTATTTGAAAATTGATTATCGATTTCCCATTTTCATCCATATTCATAATGGAATCCCTCTGAGTTAACCACAAAACCAAGGGAACAATAAATCCTCCAAATCCTGTAACTATATCCAATAATTGACTCAAATGGGTCAATACCAATAATTGTCTATTTTCTGCTTTCATCGGTTACTTTATTAAATCCAGATGGGTAGGAAAGGACTAAATATCATACTTTACCTGATTCCCATAACTTGGCTGTTATAATTATAAGACGAATAATACCAACTTTTGTTACACCAACAGGTTTATCTGGCTTTCAAATATTTGTGGGCCCGCTATTGTTTGCGCTCCAATTTATCCAATTTGTCCTTGTCTTTTTCAATACCCTTCTCCAGTTTGTCAATTTTCTGGTTAATCTTCTCTATGGCCAAAGGTGACAGTTTACCCTTTTTCTGATCCTTTGTCATTTTCTCCTGAAATTTTTCTATTTTTCTTGAATCTTTAGCAATGGACCTTCTCTTGGAATCTATGTCCGACGAGAGTCTTTCCCGCTTTTTCAATTCTTTTTCAGCCTTTTTTTGCGCTTTTTCAGCCTTCATTGCATCCCTTTCGGCCCGATCTACCCTTTTTTGAATTTCCTTGGCTTCTTTGGCTTCCTGTAAAATTCTTGCTTGCTCCATTTGTTCTGTATTCTCAATGGGCGCTGTAGGAACTTCGGTTGCTTGTGCCAAGTTGGTTTGACAGATAAGAATCACTGCCAATAAAGTAATAATTTTAATTGTTCCCATAATGATTATAATTTAAATGTTCTTTTACTTTTAGACACCAAAAGTAGTATTGGGTCACTCTAAAATAGTAAATAAGCTTTGTTAAAATTACGCAATTAACCTGTGAATAATTATGAATTCCTTTGATATTGTAAACCCAAAAAAACTATTACTTATTTCATGTAAATTGCCAATTTCGCGATAAATGGTTAACCTCATTGAAAAATAAGTCCACTCTTATTTCACGAAAGCCCAAATCCTAAAATGTATGGGTTTGGGCGTTGTTGATCCAATTGGATTGACGATTATAAATCGTATTTTTACCTCCAATTTTAATCTATGATTACCAACGACAACATCATTGCTTTGGCCACTCCATCAGGAGCAGGTGCCATAGCCGTTATCCGTATTTCCGGGCAAGATGCCATTACCTTGGCCAATCCCATCTTTAAATCGATTAGAGGAAAGGATTTGAAAAAACAGAATAGCCATACCATTCATTTTGGACATATTACGGAGAACGATAAGGTGTTGGATGAAGTCCTATTATCTCTTTTTAAAGGTCCACATTCCTATACAGGTGAAGATGTCGTGGAAATATCCTGCCATGGTTCCCCCTATATTCAACAGCAAATTATTCAGTTGTTCTTGCGGAATGGATGTCGAATGGCAACTGCAGGGGAATTTACACTACGCGCCTTTTTAAACGGCAAAATGGACCTGAGTCAGGCCGAAGCCGTGGCTGATCTAATTGCTTCGGATAACGAGGCCAGTCACCAGATAGCCATACAGCAGATGCGGGGTGGATTTAGCAACGAAATTAAAAAATTGAGGGACCAGCTTCTGAACTTTGCTTCCCTTATGGAATTGGAGCTCGACTTTGCAGAGGAGGATGTAGAATTTGCGGACCGGACCCAGTTTAATATACTACTTACCAAGATACAAAGGATCTTAAAGCGATTGATCGATTCCTTTGCCGTGGGCAACGTGATCAAGAACGGGATTCCCATTGCTATTGTTGGGGAACCTAATGTGGGCAAATCTACCTTGCTCAATTCCCTTTTAAATGAGGAGCGGGCCATTGTTAGTGAAATTGCAGGTACTACAAGAGATACCATTGAGGACGAGATTGTAATAGGAGGCATCGGATTTCGGTTTATTGATACGGCCGGTATCCGGGATACCAAAGACGTGGTGGAAAGTATAGGGATAAAAAAGACTTTTGAAAAAATAGAACAGGCCCAGGTAGTGGTGCTATTGGTAGATGGCTGGCAGATGGCAACCAATGCAGCTAAACTGAAGTCCAGCATAAAGGAATTGGAAAAAATAAAAAATAAATATCCCCACAAACCCTTGGTAGTAATTGCCAATAAGGTAGATATGTTGAATGATGAACAAATAATAATACTGCAATCCCATATCCCGGAACTGCACTTATTATCCGCAAAAACTGGAAAAGGAGTGGAAGCCCTAAAATCGCGTTTGTTGGATTTTGTAAACACGGGAGCCTTGCGGAATAGTGAAACCATTGTGACCAATACAAGGCATTATAGCTCCCTTCTAAAGGCTTTGGAAGAGATAGAAAAGGTGCAATTGGGTATGGAGGAGGATACCCCCAGCGATCTCTTGGCCATAGATGTAAAGGAAGCACTCTACCATTTGGGGGAAATTACGGGACAAGTGACCAATGACGAACTTTTGGGGAATATTTTTGCTAATTTTTGTATCGGGAAATAGACACTGTTTTTATTTGATATCATATGATTACAAATGGTTGCAAATCAATCACTTGTTAATAACTTTTAGATTTTTGTTTTCCCATATTTGTCTTATTTTCGTACTTTTATTGTGTCTCATGTGTGTCGCATTCTCCTTTGTATAAGACGAGACACAAAAAATGTGTCGCTATGATGAAAGTTCACTTAAGGAAGAAGAAATTAAAAACTGGGAAACAGAGCCTTTATTTAGAGTTCTATAAAGGAATTAAAACTCTTAGTAATGGAAAGGTTAAACACCTTAGAAATTACGAATACCTACAACTCTATTTAATAGAAGATCCCAAAACGACGGATGAAAAGAAAAAGAATCAGGAACATCTTGAATTGGCCGAACAAATACTGGCCATTAGAAAGGCTGAAGTCTATCAGGGGAAGTATCACCTTAAAAACGACACAAAAGGAAAAGTTAGTTTATTAGACTTTTACGTCCAGAAGAAAGAGGAACGCTACCAGACCAAAGGCAATTATGACAACTGGGATGCCGCACAAAAGCACATAGAAGCCTATTGTCCTGCCCACATCACTCTAAACGATTTAGATGTTGATTTCATTAAAGGGTTTAAAAAATACCTGGATACTGTAGCCGTAACAAAAAGTAGTAAGAACCTTTCCCAAAACACCAAACATACCTATTTTAACAAATTTAAGGCTTGCCTTAATGCAGCTTTCGATGAAGGCTACCTAAAAGAAAACCTCATTAAAAAAGTCAAAGGTTTTACAATGGGGGAATCTACTCGAGAATACCTCACATCTGATGAACTTCAAAAATTGTCACAGACCCCCTGCCCTATCCCACTTCTTAAACGAGCCTTTTTATTTTCATCCCTAACTGGCATAAGATGGTCGGATGTCAATAAATTAAAATGGTTGGAGGTACGGGAAGAAGGTGCTGACAATTCCAGTGATCTTATCTTCCGAATCGTGTTTAAGCAAAAGAAAACCGAAGGAGTAGAATACTTGTATATCTCACAACAGGCCAGGACGCTACTTGGGGAACGCAGAGGTCCCAATGATCGAGTATTCAAAGGCCTTCGTTATAGTGCCCATATGAACCTCCAACTCCTCCGTTGGTGCATGTTTGCCGGCATTAACAAGCACATCACCTTTCATTCCGCTAGACATACCAATGCGGTACTATTATTGGAAAATGGTGCTGATATCTATACGGTTTCCAAACGCCTAGGGCACCGTGAAATAAGAACTACGGAGATTTATGCAAAAATCATTGACAAGAAAATGAAAGAAGCCGCAAACTTACTCCCCAAGTTGAATTTGGATTTGTTGTAGTGGTGGTTTAGATTTTTTACATAGCTATGTAGGCTCCCCCAAAAATAGGATAGTTTAAAATTCCAGTCTAAAACCTTCGAAATTTTATTTATCCAGAAGATTATTTCAAAAAATTAGGATTAAGAAATTGAATTTAGAAGAGTCAAAATAAGTAAAAACTGCCCTTTATCCACCTCCAAATCTCCAACTCCCTCCTTTTCAATTGTTAATAACTCTGTTTTTCACCTAAAAACACCAATTTGACCAGTATAACATTCGGTGCCATTTGATGTTTTATGATATCAAATAAAATTAAATGAAAATTCCTTTGCTATCAATTGGCTCCATATAACACATAGCGCTGTAATACAGATAGTTGTGGATAACTATTTGTGTTTCTCATGGCTTTCAGCCCACCTATTTTCTACTTTTATTTTAACAAACCTATAGAAGGTAAACAAAAGCGCTTTTGTTCATTTCTTATTCTTAAAAGAGAAACAAATGGACACTATTTTAATTTTTGATCGCTTAGATCGCTTGGAAAAACTGTTAACCTGCCATAAAGAGGTGTTGACTTTTGAGGAAACCTGTGACTACACCGGAATATCGAGAAGCTATCTTTACAAACTGACTTCCTCCGGGACTATCCCCCACTCCAAGCCCAACGGAAAAATGATTTTCTTTGAAAAGAGAAAGCTGAATAATTGGCTGCTACAGAACAGTAGAAAATCCAAGGCCGATATTGAGAACGAGGCCCTGAGACATACCCTTAAAAATAGACGGCCATGATAGTCGGTGACCATCGGGGTCAACTTTACAAGGTAAAGGATGCCAAGAAAAAGACGATCTACGATTATACCATTGAATACTTGGAAGGGAAGTATGATATTATGTACAATGAGATATCCCATGATTTCCAGATATCGTTCAAGAAACGAGCTGAATGGTCCTATCTAAACCTCAATTCCCTGATTATTGAACTTGCCAAAGCAGGTGTCGATATCAGTACCGGAAAATTGGAAATTCTGATTCGGTCGGAACTCATTCCCAAATACAACCCTATTAAAGCGTACTTCCAATCTCTCCCTAAATGGGACGGAGAAGACCATATCAAAAAACTGGCTTCCTACGTCCCTACCTATGATGATGAGGCTTTTCTTTACCATTTTAAAAAATGGCTGGTCCGAGCCATAAAATGTGCACTGGAACCGGGCTACTTCAACAAGCAGGCCCTGATCATCAGCCATAAGGGACAGAGCTCGGGGAAATCTACCTGGTGCCGGTTTATCTGTCCCCCAGAATTAGCCGATTATATGGCGGAGGACATCAGCAATGATAAGGATGCCAGGATCCAATTGTGCCGGAACTTCCTTTACAACTTGGATGAGCTGGCCGTGCTTACCAAGAAAGACGTGAACGCACTGAAAGCATTCTTTTCCAAGACCTTCATCAACGAACGCCTGCCCTATGACCGAAAGAACACTACCCTGCCCAGAATCTGTTCGTTTTTGGGCTCTACCAATATGTCCTCATTTCTAAACGATGAGACTGGATCGGTAAGGTGGTTGTGCTTTGAGCTAATGGATAAAATAGATTTCTCCTACTCCAAGGAAGTGGAAATCAAGAACGTGTGGATACAGGCCTACCACCTCGCCTATACTGATCCAGGCTTCAATCCAGAACTTACGCTAACGGATATTATGGAGAACGAAGAACGGAATAAAAAATATACCAAATTGACTACCGAGGAGGAACTGGTTTCCAAATACTTTGAAAAGTCGAATGATGTCAACGACTTCGTGACCGCCTCCGATGTATTGGTAAAGCTGAGTAGCTTGAACGTAAGACTGAACCAGATAAACCTTGGGCGTGCGCTTTCCGGATTCAATTTCCAACGGGTGAAACATCCCAAACGCCAGGTGTATGGGTATCTGGCCAAATCGGTATTTGCCAAAAGTCCCTGGGAAGTAGAATCGTAGAAAAAGTGCCATTGTACCTACCTACTTACCTAACGGACCATGACCGCCCCAACTGCGGAAGCTACCATAAGGTAAGATACATTAACCACTAGTTACCTAGGTATTACCTATCCTACCTATTAGGGTAAGATGGGTAAGATCAAAAAAGAACCCACCTAAGCTCTAAACCCCTATAAACAGGGACTTAGGTAGGAAGGTAAGAGAAAAACGAAAAAAAGAATTAACTGATGAAAAAAGAAAGAACCAATAAACTAACGTGTGAAAGAGCCAGAGCTTTTCCCATCGAAAAAGCGTTGGCAAAACTCGGGCACTTTCCAACAAAGGAATCTAATAAAGAAGCTTGGTTCCTGAGTCCGTTCCGCTCAGAAACCCAAGCCTCTTTTAAGGTGTCCAAGAAACTGAACCGATGGTACGACCACGGAATAGGGAAAGGGGGAAATGTAATCGATCTGATTTGCCTGGTCAACAACTCATCGGTAAAGGAAACATTGGATTGGCTACAAAACGGACAAATCTCTTTTTCTTTTCAGCCGCCACTTTTAGAAGAGGATAAACAGGATAAGATCGAAGTGAAACTTATTAAGGAACTGGGCCATTTTGCGCTAGGGGAATATGTAATGAAAAGAGGGATTTCCATATTGACTGCCAGAAAACTTTGCAAGGAAGTTCACTATAAGTTTAAGGACAAGATGTATTTCGCTCTAGGCTTAGCGAACAACTCCGGAGGTTGGGAATTGCGGAACAAATATTATAAGAATTCCAGCTCCCCAAAAGACGTCACTCACCTCCAGAACGGAAACAGTAGGCTGATCGTTACAGAGGGAATGTTCGATATGTTGAGCCTATTGGAGCGGGACAAACATCTAATGGAAACGAATGATCTTTTGATATTAAACTCCTTGGGCTTTATAGAAAAAACGTTTGTGATGTTTGAGCCCTATGAATCGATTATGCTTTATCTGGACAATGATAGTGCAGGAAGAAATGCCGTTAACCTAATGATGCAACAACAGCCAAAATGTACGGATAGATCCAAATTATACGAAAATTTTAAAGACGTAAATGGATGGTGGACCGCTCAAAAGAAATGACCTGATGATGATGATATTTAATCTCGAAAATGAAATAACTATTAATATATACAATTTTAACGCATAAATAAAATAATCTGATAGTGATGTAATTCAAGATGTGTCTTTGTTGCCACAAAGACAATCTTGCTTTGCTCCCGAAGGTCGCAAAGACGTAAAAAATGAAACGTACCTATGTTAAATTTCGATGTTCCCTCTTCGAGAAGAAGTTGCTCAGGATAAAGGCCAAAAAGAGCGGTCTGAGCGTGAGCGAATATTGTAGGCGTGCCGCCTTAGGGGATAAGATCATTGAGCGGTTAACAGAGGAGCAAATAGACCTTTATAAGATGTTGGCCAAGTACGGGACCAACTTTAAATTGATCGGGAACATGTACCGAAAACGGGATCCCAAACTGACGGCCGAGGTGACAAAGCTAGCAGAAGAAATACAGAACCATCTTTATAATTTCAAAAAATGATCGGCATAGGAAAATCAATATCGCATACCGGAAATTCCATGAGTTATGGCTGGAACAAGGAGAAACAAGCAGAGGTCGTATACTCCAATCACGTGGCTGGGCAAACCCCAAACCAGATTACCAAAGAGTTCAACATCATCCAATCCCAGAACTATCAATGCAAAAAGAATACGTTGAGTTTTGTCATCAGCCCTACGATTGAAGATGGAAAACAGCTAAAAGCCAAAGAGCTCAACGAGATGACTGCAAAGTTTCTCAAGGAAATGAAATTACAGGAACATCAGGCCATCGCCTTTGTTCATAGGAATCAGCCACATACGCATGTTCATGTGTACGTAAACCGGATCGATTTTAACGGCACTGCCTATAACGACAGTTTTATCGGGAAGAGGAGTCAGCTAGCCGCGGAACGGGTAGCGGAGAAAATGGGGCTAACCACGGTACGGGAAGTTCAACTGGAAAGATTGGAACAGTTACTGAATATAAGACTGGAGATTAAAAATGTTCATGAAAAAGTGATGAACGAACAACGCCCCAAAGACCTGGATAACTATATCAAGCTTATGAAGGTAAAAAACGTAGTAGTCATCCCCAGCATCAATAAGTCCAATCAGCTGCAAGGGTTCCGGTTCCAATACAAAGGCCACAACCTAAAAGGAAGCGAGGTACACCGTTCCATGTCCGGCAGCAGATTGGTGATGGGAATAGAAAAACATGTGGAGAGGAGCTTCCTGCAAGGCCAAAGCAATACTGTAAGCCTCATGGGAAAGGCCACTCAGCTAAGTGGGAATATCGCTATAAAACTGGCTAAATCAGTCATCAAACAAACGATTCAAAAAGGTGTAGGAATGGAAATAGGATATTAATATTTAAACAAAATCAATATGGCAAAGCTAGATGAGATTACGGAACTGTTGACGGACGAATTGGAAGGATTGAAACAGATGTTGATGAAACTGGAGACGTTGAGCAAGGAACTCACCGGTTCTGAAACGGTACAGGATATTTCCTCGATTAGAAATGACCTGAAGGAACTCAATAAAACGCAGGAAGTTCATTTTCAAGAGCAGGATGTAAGAACAATCAAAATAGAGGAACAATTGAAGAAGTCGCAAATCATCCCCGAATGGCTATTGTTCATGGTCAGTTTGGTCCTTATCCTATCCCTGTCCATTTCTGCCTATTTGGGCTATCAGGTGGCACAGTTGGGGGAAGAAAGAGAGAAGGCTTTCGAAGAAGGAAAATCGGTTATTTCAACGGAGCTGAAAGGGTATTTTACGGAACATCCTGATATTTATAAGGGGTTTCTAGAATGGTCCGGAAAAGAGAAAAACCAAGATCAAAAGTAGGTTGCGCCCTATCCGATTTTTGCTTAACGTTTATCTGCCTGAATACTACAAAAATCGGACAGAATCCAAGCGCAAAATTTTTGGGTAAGGATTTGGGCCAGCAATTCTATCCATTAAGAATTATACTTTTCATATAAATTCCTTAAAAAATACTGTCCATTTTTGGCAAACTCATTACAAATCCTGTTAGAATAGTTTGTGAGTTTTTCATTTTCAAGGAGATACATAGATTCAGTAAATTCGATAATCTCTTTCTGCATTATTGAGGCATAATAGAAATCCTTAAATACTGATTCCATGAAAATGTTACAGGCATAAATGCTGCTTTCTACAACATCACCTTGTAATTTTAATCTATTTAGATTTTTAATTAGTTCATCGAAATCCCTACCATGCCTCGCGAACTTTGAAGTATTTATAATGAGCTCATAGTTTTCCTCATTAAGTTCTTCGATATATTTGATAAGATAAAATAAGGTTGGCATATCTTTAGATTCGAGATCTGCGCTATCTTCTAGTATTTCAAGGGTAAAGTTCCAAATTTTAAAAATCTTTCTCTTGAATAGGCTTTTACCACCGGCATCCTGATTTTCTAAATATTGGTCATATTTAAATGATAAGGAGTGAACAATACTTCTTATTTTCTGAATATTCTTTTGATTCAAAATATAAGTTAGAATTTCTCCTTCTCTTAAATCTTCATAATCAAAAATGTAAAAAATGGTTGCATGAACCTCCAACGGGTCAGTTCGCATTGTTGAATCCTCGACTTTCCACTCTTCCTTTATCGCCTTAAGGTAAACATCTTTAAATGTTTCATACTCAAATTTTGAATTTGGATATTCAATCAAATGGCCGCCAAAGTATGACTTAATAGTTTGATTATTTTTTGAAGGTATAGACTGTAATTGATTATTAGTCCAGGTATAATCTAAAAAATAAAATTGGTTTCTGTGCCAGCCGAGATACATATAGAACTCCTGAATATTTTTTTTGATTAATTTCTCGTAGGCTTCTTTTTCCTTATCTGCCCATCTTGGGCTTTTATCTTCCAAACTATTACTTTGTAACCGCGCCTTTCTTAAGGATAAATCGAATAATGTGCCTATTATAACTCCCGATGTTGAGTTAATGACATGCATGGCGGAACCCAATTTTCCTTTTGCTTTGTCCTCTAATTCATTGCTTATATATTTATCCAAAAAAACAAATATAATTTTCTCAGCTATCGGCAATAATTTAGCATCAAAGGCTTGTTCATCTCTTCTCATCCCCGCACTTAGTAGTCTACAAAAACTCTTGACTACATCTAAATGATCATGTTTATATGATGCGTTTTTTAACTGTAGGTGATTTGTAGCAAATTCAGTCTGTTTAATATACTTGTAAATAAAATTTAGAACATCTTCCCAATTGATTTCACCGTCATTCTTCCAACTATCAGCAAGTGCGTAACAAATCTCTGAAATGTATCTATAAGGCGTTTGCAAAAACAAATCACAATCATCATAAAATTTTTGAGGTGATTCTTTGATAAAAGTACTTAAGTTACTTGCCAAACCCTCAACACAGGGCTCTCGGAAACTTCTTTCAGGGTCAAATGTTTTTAAAATGCCAACTAAATTACTTACTGAAATGGTTTTGAGTTCCTTTTTACTTATTGGAGAGGTACTTCCAAAAGTGACATTACACTGTTCTCTTGGTCTTATTTGCTTTTTGTCCTTATCTAATCTCTTTGAAAGCAATTCATATTTTTTCTCAAAAAATGAATTTGTACTTAGTGCTGAATACCACAGAAGCTTATAATCATCTAGGTATTTACTTTTATCATAATAGTCTTTATCCTGAGAACCATTCTCAATTATTTTTTCAATAATTGAGGCCTCCCTGAGGTTTAAGGAATCAGCAATTTCTTCTAACAAAAAATAAAGGTCATCTCCCCAAAAATTATTAGAAAATAGCATTTTCTCATCATTATTTTTTATTAAATCAAAGAAGATTTGTTTTGAATTTTTCCATGTTTTTGCAAACAGAAACAAAGAAAGTTTTATAAAGTGTTTATGATTATATGCATCACTTAGAAAGGCAGATATTATTTCCTCTATTCGCGTTTTAGAGTGCTTAGAGATTTCTACGCATATAGTTTTTAAGAATATTGAATAAATTGTTTCAATGGAATATGAATGTTTGTCAACTTCATCGATGTGAAATATGCTTTTAATCCAGAACTCACTTATATATTCGGCCTTCAAATAGATTAGTAGATTATCGGCAATAAAATAAATAATCTTATTAGAGCAATATTTAGGAACGCCTGAGTAAAAAACTGGATTCTCACAAGCTTGTTTTAATCTATACGCCCTAATAACAGGGGAATACTTACCAGTTTCATAGCTTGACCGATCTCTAAATATTTGCTTATCCGATATTTCAAAAACTAATTTGACTAATTTTTCAATTTTCTGCTTGTCCTTATTAGTTATTTCTTCTTTATCGAAAAAAGAATATATGAGCTTAAAAATTGATTCGCTTTGAAGGTTGTTCTCAAATTTTGTATTAAAGAAATCAGGTATGTAATCAACTATTTTATTTGTTACGTAATCTTTGGGTAAATTTGTTAGTATATCTAGAAGAAAGTACCAAATCCTGTAATTTTCAAGTTTTTTTATGTTTTTAGAGTAGTTACATATCTCAAGTACAATTTTTATTAAAACTTCAGAGTTTTTATCATCTACATTACCCTTTTTAATCTCTAGGGATATAAATTCTAAGTATTCAGCTTGGTTCCATAAGGCCTCATCCAATATATATTCAGGAGAGAAAAAGCCACTGTTATGTAAAGGTTTTAGCCAACTTACTTTTTTAAGGCTAATATAAAAATGTCTCTCCTTCTGTTCGTCTTTAAAGATGTTCCTTAATGCTGCAAGGATTTGTTTTGTAGGGTTCTCAAACCTGACAATTCGTTCAATTTGCTTTAATTGGTTAATAAAACTACCTAGCAACTTCAAAAGAATTAATTCATAATCAAACCATAACTGTATAACTTCTTTTGGATCTCTAAGTGATTTTGTTGCGCCTCTCCGATGCGCATACTTTACAAATTTTGTGGCAACGTTTATATACTGTTGGGCAAAACTATCATCGATAGGCAAATCTAGAGCCACTAATATCGATACAACATTCCCCCGGTCTTTAAGTGAAGGTTCTTTGAGCATTTTCTCCTTTGCACCCATTGGCGCCAGAATATCTCTTAATCCACCATCTATTTCCCGTGCGACATGCGCTAAGAGATAAGATTTTGATTTCAGGTTTTCACTATGAAGAATATCCAATGCATCCATGTAAAAAGATGATATCTCTTCTCCTATACTTTTTAAACCGTTATATATATTTTGTTGGTTTTCATTAATTTCCATGTGTCAGAATTAGTATAAATTTTACATGAACATTATAAATTCTTAAATATCTCAATACTAAAAAGTAATAATCCACGTAATCGTATTCAACCGTTCGGCCACTTTCAAAATCGTGGTCAAAACTTCCTTCTCATCTGGTAATTCCCCATAAACCAAAAACTGAAAGTCATTCTGATAGGTGTCTTTAAGTTGTTTCCAAGCTTCTTCAGGTTCGTTGAAAATCAATGCTTCTTTAGGGTGGTACTTTAACCAATCGTTGTTGTTCTTAAAACTTTGTACATCGTCACTGGCTACTTTTAGTAGCATCTTATCAAAAGTTTCTGAAGTAAAAAACTGTTGAACCGTTTCGTCTTTCAGTAGCTGATGGATATCATATACATGCCTGATTTTAGCATTCAGGTCGATAATTGGTTTTTCCGTATGTGAGAACCGAACCAAACTCATTATCTTTTCACAAAACGTTCTTCGAGAATCCAATACAAGTGCTTCAAAAGGCAATAGGTCATATTCTTCCGCCAATGTCGTTTGGTTGGTGGCATTCATCATATCATAGATATAGGTATTCAGGACTCTCTTAGTGTAAGGTTCAAAATAGCCCAGCCAAGTTGCTTCTATGATAATGGCATCTCTTACCTGTCCATAATTTCCTTTAAAAATTTTGGGATAGTTGTAGGCTATCTTTCGAATCATTCCCATTTTATTGGTAATCCCTTCCATTTCTATTTCTACGAATGGTGTAGTTATCTCCTTAGTTATTTTTTTGAGCTTAGCCTTTAATTGGTTCCCTGTCTCTTCTTCTCTTCGTATTACAACTAAATCAATATCCTCAGAAAAACGTTCGATGAATTTATAACACTTTGACAAAGCCGTGCCTCCCTTAAATATGACTTCATCTTTAATAGTGCTATCAAAGATCAGTTTTAGGGCATGGCATACCCAATAATCCTTCTCGATATAGATATCTAAAATACCCATCCGTTCTGCTGTTACTTGCACAGCTTGTCTGAAAAGTTGTTCGTTCTCGTGCAGCTTCATTTTATATTCCAGTATTTAGCATTTGACAACACTTTTTTAGAAATATCAAAATCATAAACCGTTATTGGGTTTAAACTATCTTGAAGGTCTCTTATTTCAGTCTCTGCCTTGCAATTAATCCCTCTTAGCAATGCACCCAATAAAGCTCTGGTTGCGGGGGAATATTTAAAGGCCAATTTTATAAGTTTTATATGTTCGCTAGTTTTCAATTCGCGCAATAATGCCATAAATCGAATACAACTTTTTTCAACGGTGGTATCAGGTATTTTCTTAATATAACGTATGGCATCCAACAATCGTAATAGTGGAATATTTTCCTTATTGATAGTATTCTTTTGTTTGATGAACGAAATTCTAAAACGGCCTCTTTTAAAAGAAGGTCGTATCTCACGTTTGCCTATCTGTATCGTGCTGCTTACTTGCGTGGTAAGTCCTAGGGAATTATAAACGCTATACCCCGTAATATACCCTACTAGTTTGCCGTCTTCCTCCAACAAATCTTTTACAATTTGGTGTTGATCAGGCAACAAAGTACCGAATACAGTTTCTTGCGGCTTGAAGTATTTACCTTTAGATAGTTTATTAATCTTACCGGAAGTAGCCATTCTATTCAGATGTTTAATGATGGCTTCTCTCCTATCCACCTCGTTCATAAAATCCATATAGGTGAATACATAACCTTTGGGCAACTTATTAATCTTATCTTCTATATATTCAGAGGCTTTCATTGGAAACTGTTTATACAAAGATATTCAATATGTCCAGTTTATTAGTTAAAAAACTGGACATTTTAAATAAGTCTTGATAACTTTAGTTGCAGTATTGCTTAGTGCATTCGTAACCTAGCTGTTCCATTCTTTCTTCCGAAACATTACTAAACGGTCAACAGGTCAAGTTTTTTTGCGCAAAAAACTTGACATTTAAAGTAAAGATATTTCCCAATCTTATTTGATGGCTGTCCCGTTAAAGTCAACATGTATGGACAATAGCTTATTTGACGCTTGTTTGATACGAATAGTATAAGAGCTTTCGCATTACAATTCCATGTTCCTATGGAAGTTGAAAAACCTACGGTTTTCTAACATCCTAAGCACCGCGCATAAACGCATGGAGTGCAAAAAAACGCTCCAAGCAGTTATCTTGCCTATACACAGTTAGCACTACAACGACCCAAATTATAATCACTAATTTATTGCTATTTTTACTCCAATTGCAAAGTAACAATAATAGCCTTGGAATCGGAAAATAAAGAACATATTCAATTGTTTAAGTCCCTATTCAGAGGAAGGGATGATGTTTTTGCCATTCGATGGGAGAAAGGAAACAAAAGTGGCTATATGCCCGCCTACTTTTACGACCCCTACCGATATAGGCTACATAAAACCAATGGGGGAACATTTAAAGATTTTACCGAAAAATCTTTTTTGCCTTTAAACGACAATCAAGTTTTTAAACATTTAGAAGGCGAACATTTGATTGGAGTTTACCCTTTGCTAAAAGACAATACCTCCTGGTTTATAGCCGCGGATTTTGATAAGGAAAACTGGCAACAGGAATGCAAAAATTTTATCTCAGTTTGTGAGTCCAACAATATACCGGCATATTTAGAGCGTTCCCGTTCTGGAAACGGCGGACATGTTTGGATATTTTTTGAAACACCCTATCCCGCTAAAAAAAGTAGATTAGTTTTTAAACAGTTGCTCGAAGAAAGTGGAACCTTTTCCATATTCGATAAGACTTCAAGTTTTGATAGGTTGTTCCCCAATCAGGATTTTCTTACGGGAAAGGGTTTGGGCAACCTTATAGCCCTGCCATTGTATAAACCGAACGTAGAGGAAGGCAATAGTTGTTTTATCGACCCCAACACGCTTGTTCCTTATGAGAATCAATGGAGTTTATTAAAGAAAATTAAAAAGATAAAAACCGCCGAACTTGATGAATTGTATCGTTCAATCGTTAAAAACGATGCGGACGAATTGGAAAACTCTTTTTCCGGCGATACACTTGTCATCCGTTTGGATAACGAAATCCGAATCAATAAGACCGGGTTGACCACGCCATTGGTTAATTTTATAAAGGATACATTCAACGTGGCCAATCCCGACTATTTCATAAAGAAAAAGATAGGAAGAACAACGTGGAGTACCGATAGATATTTCAATCTTGTTTCCGAATCGAAAAATGAAGTTCTTCTTCCGAGAGGGGCTGTTGGACAATTACTGCGGTTTTGTAACAAACAAAAAATTGATTTCGAATTTGAGGATAAAAGAAAAAAATCCAATGACACACATTTTACTTTCGGCACAGAACTGCTGGAGCATCAGAAAACCGTTCTTTCTGCTGTTTCCAAAAAAGATTTTGGCGTAATTACCGCACCTCCCGGATCTGGAAAAACAATAATTGGACTAAAAATAATTGCTGATAAATGCCAACCAGCATTAATAGTCGTACACAGAAAGCAGCTTTTAGACCAATGGATAGAACGTATAGAAGCTTTCTTGAAAATACCCAAAAGTGCAATTGGGAAAATAGGACAGGGAAAAGCAAAAATAGGAAAGCAAATTACAATAGCAATGATCCAAAGTTTGTCCAAAAAAATAGACACTCCTGAAATACTTGAGAAATTTAAAACCATAATCATCGATGAATGTCATCACATTCCTGCCCAATCCTATGCTTCCACTATTTCCAAACTTCACCCCTATTTCCAGTATGGTCTAACTGCCACCCCTTTCAGAAAAAATAGCGACGGTAAACTGATTTTTGCCTATTTGGGCGAACTTATAACAGACATCAAGCCGCAGGACATAGAAACCTTTAAGAAGGCACGGATTATCGTAAGGAATACAAACTTGGAAGTTCCCTTTAATTCAAAAACGGATACGTTCGAAACCTTGTCAAAAGTTCTGGTACATGATTCCGATCGAAACAAAAGAATAGTTGACGATATTACTTCAGAAGTGAATGCAGGCAAACATGTGGTCGTAATCACAGAACGAAAAGAACATATTACCACGCTATATCAGTTTTTAAAACAAAAATTCGAGGTTATTGCATTAAGCGGAGAAGATTCCGAAAGTGAAAGAAATTTAAAATGGAAAATCCTTAACAAAGGAAATTATCAAATTTTAATTACCACAGGACAGTACTTTGGAGAAGGCACCGATCTGCAAAATGCGAGCTGTCTTTTTTTGGTATATCCCTTTTCTTTTAAAGGAAAACTGATCCAATATATTGGAAGGGTACAACGTTCCGAAATCGCCCCATTGATTTATGATTACAGGGATCATAAGATTGAATATCTTAATCGCCTTTTTCTCAAAAGAAACACCTATTACCGAAATCTGGACAGACAGGCTACCTTATTTGACGATACCCCCGACGCCATTCCCAAGACACAAGCAAGTAGTTCAATGACGGCAACTATAAAAGTACCTATCGAGCAGCTCTATTTCCGTTTCGGTACAATTGCATTTACCCACAAAAGTTCCAAGCTACAAAAAGAATTAGAATTTGAGATTGAGAATGATTATATACGTCCGGAGTTTGAGGTGCTTAAGCCGTATTTTGTTAAAGTAATGGATTCCAAAACCGTAGAAATAACAGTTTCCGCTGAATTTGAAAACAATGTTTTAGTTGCACAATTGGCAACTTCCAGAGACTTGGAAAGGATAAACCGTGAAGTCTTGGAAAGTGTAAGATTCAGGCTCTTAGAGAAAAGTTTTTTTAGTAAAAAATCAAACTCTGAGGATGAATCCGATATTGTACAGGATAAAGAAAGACTACAAGCACTTTATCCATCGGAAAAAGAATTGTTGGAGGAAGTCCTTTCAAAGAGAAGTGTAAAACATTTTCGCCAGCTTCGCTTTCTGGCCGACAATCATGCACACGCGATTTTAAAGCTTCGATTTGTGCTTCAACCATTTTCCTTTGTTTTCTTGTTGTTGGGCAATCACCAATTCCATGTGATTTTGGAAACTTTGGATACTGAAGAAGCGACTTACATTTGGCATTTCAACAAAAATAACCCATCCTTTAAGGAACATCTAGCTTCTGTCGATTCGGCTTTGAATACAATTAGAAATCAGGGCAGGCAGTTTTATTTGGAATCTCAACCCGTAAACTTTAGCCGAATTATCCACGATTATTCTAATGATAGTAAGGGTTTTATTCAATGGAGGGATGCGTTAGAAGAAAAACTTTACTAAAGCCAATTTGGACAAATTGTATATTTTGAGATGGATTATAAATCTAACCTTTTACCCATACGTCAAGGCACACTATTTCTAGGAAGAACCGACAGGGCATTTCCAACAGTAAAAATCCAAATAAAATTATAAATAAAATAATTGCAAGATGTCCTAATAATTATTAATTTGCATCAATTATAATAATATTGGTGCAATATGGGGGTAATTAGAAAATCAATAACTTTTACAGAGCAACAGGATGAATGGATTAAGAAGCAGATTGAAAAAGGCGACTTCACCAACGATAGTGAATATATAAGACATTTGGTCAGAACCCATCAGTCCACTCAACAAGACCTAATAGCACTTGAAATGGCGCTTGATGAGGGCTTAGCAAGTGGTGTAAGCGATAAAAGTGTCGATGATATCTGGAAGGATGCCGAATTGAAATATGCCAAAAAGAATGGCTAAATACCTTCTTAGTAAAAGTGCAGAATCCGACCTTGAAAAAATTGCAGAATATACCATTGAAAATTTTGGAGTTAACCAAGCTCGTGTTTATAAGAATGGTCTTATTACCTGTTTTCAAGAATTGACCGACAGGCCAGAAATGGGAAGGTTCTACCTGCATGGGAATGAAACCTTGCTACTTCGATACCGGTATAAATCGCATGTAATCTTTTATAACAGGATTAATAATGGAATTTTCATAATCCGCGTTTTAGGCGAAAGAATGGATTTTATCAGACATTTATAAAATTCAATCAAACGATAGAACTCTATATCTCTCCCCCTACCCTAAACTATCAACTATAGAGGTCTCTTAAAGAAGTTTAATATATTATTAAACCTTAACGTTACAAGTTATCAACTTTGGTTTGCATACGCTATCAAGTGCGACAATTCGAGGAAGAAAAAGAAGTAGCCTTCCAGGAGGGAAAAGCAGCTGTTTCAACAGAGTTGAATGATTTTTCAAGGAACACCCAGAAGTTTACAAGGGATTTCTTATATGGACGGAAAAAGAGAAAGAGCCAAATCCAAAGTAGGTAAGGCCCTATCCGATTTTTGCTATACGCTTATCTGCCCGAATACTACAAAAATCGGACAGGATCCAAGCACAAAGTTCTTGGGTAAAGGATTTGGGGAGTTAAGAAGATAACATTAATTGGAAATAAATATCCATAAATGTAATTTACATAGTATCTTTACGTTTAAATTGAACATTATATCAAGTGCACGTTATTTCATTTAAAAAACTAATAGAGTATTTTTCGAAAGAAACCAATGCTAAAGTAGCTCTGCAAGATTGGTATAAAAAGACAAACAAGGCTGAATGGGATAGTTTTGCCGATTTAAAGAACACGTTCAATTCAGCTGATAGTGTGGGAAACGGGAGGTTCGTTTTTAACGTCAAGGGAAACCATTACCGAGTTGTTGCCATAGTACGATTTAAGTTCAAGAAAGTACTGATACGATGGGTTGGCAATCACCGGGATTACGACAAAATAAAGAATATAGATAAGTTATAAAGAAATGGGAAAATTAATTACACACGAAGCATATGTAAAAGCAAATCTTCGCTTAGAAGAGTTGATAGATGTTGTGGATGATAATATGTCAGTAGATAACCCTTTGGCAAAAGAGTTTCTGGAGATTACTGATATTATCGAACAATACGAAGAAATCCATTTCCCCATCGGCTTGCCTACCTTACAGGAAATGATTGAACTACGTATGTTTGAAATGGGACTTAAAAGAAAGGATTTAGCAACTCTCTTAGATACAAGCGCCTCCAGAATAAGTGACTACTTAAACGGCAAAAGAGAGATTACTTTGAACGTTGCAAAAGCTTTACATCAAAAATTAAATATTGATAGTGATATAATACTTCAATAGTTGCCAATTGTATTGCATGAGCCGATTACGACATTTAATCGGCTCATATGGCATTATTCTATATATTTATCACTTAATCTTCTGATTTCCATAGGACCTTGAAAATAAGGCGAGTATGACTTTTAGTTGATATCGAAAAATGTAGTTTTGTACCTCATGTGTACCTCGAAGCTTGGGAACCCTTGTAAAATATGGGTTTGTTACTTTCTGTATCGGAAAGTAACAATACAAAATAACACAAATCAAAACACAATAAAACCCAGTAAATACTGGGTTTTATAAATTCATTTTTTTCTATACTTTGTGTTATTTAGTCTTTTTATGCGATTTCTTATACCTCTAACCATCATAATCCATTTATTTAGCACAGGGAAATTTTCGAACGTTCACTTAATCCTCCGATGTACCTTATATATGACACTAAACCTTTTTATATTAATGGGTTAGATATATTATCATTTGAGCAACCATCAATTCACTTATTTTGTAACTTTATTTCGTTGCGATTTTCGAACGATTTGATTTTAAAAACCATATAATATCGAGGAGGTAGCCAGTTAAAAAATTTATTGTAATAATTTTAGTATGAAATGGAAAGGTAGGCGTCAAAGTTCAAACGTAGAAGATAAAAGAGGTGCATCAGGTTCAAGCAGAGGAATAGGTGGCTTTAATCCTATGTTACTAGGGCCATTAATTAAACTTCTATTTTCAAAAACCGGTTTAATTATAGTTGGTGTATTAATTGTATTTTCTTTTATTACCGGTAATAATCCAATAAGTTTCCTAGGTAATATCTTTCTAGGTGGCAATAGTCAGCCGGCAACTACACAATCCTATCAAGGCACTGAAGAGGAAAATCTGCAGGCGGAATTCAGTGCCACTATTTTGGCCAGCACTGAAGATGTGTGGAATAATATTTTAGATAATTACCAAGAACCAACATTAGTGCTTTTTTCTGGTTACGTTACATCTGCTTGCGGTTCTGCGTCAAGTGCTACTGGTCCTTTCTATTGCCCTGGTGATCAAAAACTATATCTAGACCTAAGTTTTTTTCAGGATATGGAACGTCAAATGAATGCTCCAGGTGACTTTGCACAAGCCTATGTCATAGCCCATGAGGTTGGTCACCATGTTCAAAAACTAATGGGCACAATGGACAAGGTTAATCGTCTGAGGGGGCAATTAAGCGAGACCGAATTCAATAAGGTTTCCGTCCGATTAGAATTACAAGCAGATTTTTTAGCTGGTGTTTGGGCAAACCGGTCTCAACGAATGACACAAATGATGGAGGAAGGTGATCTAGAGGAGGCCCTTAATGCCGCCAATGCAATCGGCGATGATAGGTTACAGCGTCAATCAACCGGAAAGGTAGTACCTGACTCATTTACCCACGGTACATCGGAACAGCGAATTAGATGGTTTAAAAAGGGGTTTGAAACAGGGGATATTTCACAAGGAGATACTTTTAATGCAAAATCTCTTTAATTATTGAAGTGTAATTCACTAGATAACTCAATAAATCTGGATTTGGAGAATAGTATATGGGTCTATTAAATAAAATATTAGGAAACGCGAGTGAGGTATCATCAGAAAAACTTAATCAAAAGTATGCTAGATTACTTATAGACGATGAACAAATCGAACTCGGATTTACCTTGTTCAGGGATGTATTTATGTTCACCAATAAAAGGTTAATTTTAGTGGATATTCAGGGCCTGACTGGAAGCAAAATTGAGTACAAATCTTTGCCATATAAAAACATCTCCCGCTTCTCCCTGGAAACATCCGGAACCTTTGATCTGGACGCAGAGCTAAAGATTTGGATTTCCAGTGAGGACACACCTAGTGTAAGTAAGAAATTCAATAAAAGCATAGACGTATACGAAGTCCAAAAATATTTAGCCAAAAAGGTAATGTAACCTTTTGCTTTACAAGTTTAAATACAATATCTGGTAAGTGGTTTATCATCGATGATTTTAATCTTCTATTGATTAGAACTGTTTTTTTCTAGAATCTTCATTAAAGTGACCTCCTCCCCCTGATAATCGCCGTGACCGAATTTTTTACTAACTTATGCAATAGTCACACAAGTTGGGAATGATCAAACTAAGGCACTATGTACATTTAGGAGATATACCCACAAAGGCACAATCATTATGATTCTTTCGGACATAAAGGAAAATGGATTCATAATGAAAATAAGGACGGTCATTATAGATAAAATAAATGTGATGCAAAACACATGAATTTCCAGAATCACTTTACGAAAATACTTATAAAGGCCATTTATCAGATACCGATATGCCTTATACCTGTTCTAGGATTTGGTCAGGACATGGATAATAATAATGATGTCAAAGAAATAATTGGGTATTCACTTAATGGCATAGAGCTCCGTATGGACGGGATTGTGGATGAAGAATTTTGGACTACTATTCCGGGCAATGGCAATTTCTTAATGCAAGAACCAAAAGAAGGGGCTGAACCAACAGAGCAAACTGAGGTACGTATTGCCTTCGATAGCCAAAATATCTATATCGCAGTGGTTTGTTATGATAGTAGTCCGTCAGATATAAAGACTTTTCAAAAGAGAAGGGATGCATCCCTAGAGACAGATGACCGTTTTAGATGGATTTTTGATACATTTATGGACAAGCGAAGTGCTTATTTTTTTGAAATAAATCCCTTGGGATTACGGGGAGATGGTCTCATTTCTTCAGGCCAAGGTCAAACGTTGAACAAAGACTGGGATGGTATTTGGAATGCATGGACCTATAGAGGCGATTTTGGTTGGTCTGCCGAAATCAAAATCCCCTTTCGCAGTATAAACTTTGATCCTAAAAGCGATGTTTGGGGAATTAATTTTCAAAGGACCATACGCCGTAAAAACGAAGAACAATTATGGACAGGTCATCGCCGAAATCAGGGATTGTTACGACCGCAGAATGCCGGTATTCTTACGGGGCTTGTTGGACATTCGCAGGGATTAGGCTTAGAAATTGTCCCTTATGGCATTACCCAGTACAGTAAAGAATATGATGACGAGAAGGACGAGTACAGCAGTACTTCTTCTGCCGACTTTGGGTTTGATATTAATTACAATATTACATCCCAATTGAAAGCTTCTATTACCTACAATACTGATTTTGCCCAAACCGAGGTGGACAATCGACAAATAAATCTTACTCGTTTTCCTTTGCGTTTCCCAGAGAAAAGAGATTTTTTCCTAGAGGGGTCCTCAATTTTGCAATTTGCACCGTCAAGTAATGTAGACCCTTATTTTAGTCGCAGAATAGGACTGGTGAACGGGATACCTATCCCTATTAAGTATGGAGGTCGTCTTATAGGAAATATAGGTAAGAGCAACATTGCACTATTACACGTACGTACAGGAAGCGAAGGAGAGCTGAATCCAGAAAATTTTTCAGTGGCCAGATATACAAGAAATTTCTGGAAGGAGAGTTCTATCGGCCTAATATATACCCATAGAAGCACCGAAGACGATATATTATTTGGTAACCCAATTCAAGATAGAAAAACATGGGGTACCGATCTAAACATAAGTACTTCAGAATTTCTAGGAGATAATACACTACAGTTCTCAGCTTTTTTTGTTGCGCATAACCCTGCTTCACCCTTTGATAATTCTACCTCCATATCCGATAGATCAGTCCGGGGGTTTCGTTTTAATTTCCCCAATCAACCATGGTCTGCTTGGGTTTCGTACAGGGAATTTGGAGATGAATATGATCCAGCGATAGGGTTTAACCAACGAAACGGTTTTAAAAGGTTGCAACCGGCAATTAACTATGGCCCTCTATTTGAAAAGAGCTCCTTTATAAGAGAAATAGAATGGGGCATTTACTATGAGTATCTCACTTCATTGGAAAATAAACTTCTTACCGAAAATCTTCGGTTTAACTTGGGAACCATCCGTTTTGAATCTGGTGATAATTTAGGTGTTGAAGTCTCGAGGAACTTTGAATTTCTTAATGAAGAATTTGATATACTTGGGGACAGTAAAGTTATTGTAGCTCCAGGGAAATATGTGAATTGGGGTTACGAATTGCAGGCATCTTCTGCCTCCTTTCGTAAGGTATCTGGATCAATTGGTTATGAAGCCGGAGGATTTTGGACCGGAAATATTACAAGGCTGGTGATGGGTCTAACTGTTCGCCCAGCACTTGGTATTAATCTAAGTAGTGGTTACACGCATGCCCGAGTAATTGCTGAAAACAGTGGATTTAGTACTAATTTATTCCAGATAGATCTTGGCCTTGATTTTACGCCCGATATTTCACTTTCGTCTAACATTCAATTTGATGATATAAGCGATGTTCTGGGGACCAACACCCGTTTTAGATGGATAATTACCCCTGGTACCGACATTTTTTTTGTGTATAACCACAATTGGCTTAACGACCCAACATTGAATAGAAGACTTTTTACAACACAACAGGGAGCAGCGATGAAGGCGGTTTACACCTATCGTTTTTAGGTAGGTAATAGTCATAAATACCGTGGGGAATCAAATAACCTAGACTTTCACATTCTCAGGTAAAAACTTGGAAAAAATACAAAAACTTATTGTTTATTATTTTTGGTTCTGAAACTAATGGTGGGGTTTAAAGACAATCCAGTCGCAATTGCATTTTTATTGCCAATTTCCTTATACTTTCGGCATCTATTTTTATCTCAATTTACACTTAAATGGAGTTTAATAATCTGTATACAATTTTCCATTGGTTATTCTTTGGCTATCCTAAGTTTAATATAATAATTTCGACCTGGTTAGCCTGCGGTTAACCTATGGTTAAAAATGGTGGGTGTGGGTGGTTATTTTACGATGTCCATGCAACCAAAACTTATTAAATAGCTGATTATAAATACATTAAATTTTGTTTAATTATGCTTCTAATGTGGTTGCAATGTGGTTGGCCTGTGGTTGACATTTCAAAGTTATACTCCAACTTTCGAGAACAAAAAGGAACAATGGTTTCCCATTGTTCCTTTCTTAACTAAACTAGCAAACTCATAAAATTGTACTACAAGCTAAATCCAGTTGATAATATTCGCTATTGTTTCATTTCCGAACGAACCGATTTTAACCAAGTGTTGTGCAACTGTAAAAGTTCGTTCATTTTTTTGGGATTGGATTTCGCCAAATTATTTTTTTCGCTGATATCATTATCCAAATTGACCAGGAACAATTTCTCCAAATCTTTCTTTTCTCCTTGGCCTGAGGGTTCATTTACGTTGCCAATAAGCTTCCATGGACCCTTTCGGACTGCCCATTGTGCATTGGTATCATCATAATTACCCAACTGCCAATATACCACCTCATGAGGGGATTCCTTTGTGTCATCCAAAATAACGGGCATAAGGCTTTTTCCATCCAGATTATCGGCCACTTCTGAATTGGTCAATTCCCCGATAGTACTAAACCAATCCATCTCCATGCTAAGTTGATCACGAACCTGATTGGCAGGAATTACTCCAGGATAACGAATAATGGCCGGCACACGGATTCCGCCTTCGAACAAACTGAATTTGCTACCGCGATACGGACCAGCATTTCCACCACCCCAAAAGGCACGTTCCTCCAAAGAGTGACCATGGTCCGATTGAAAAATAACTATGGTGTTGTCCGCTAGTCCCGTCTCGTCCAAATAGTCAAGAACTTTTCCGATTTTTTCATCCGTATTGGATACAAAAGCGGCATATTCCTTTCTGGGTGTCGGAAGGTCCTTGTAATAGTCCAACCACTTGGTAGTTCCTTGATATGGATAATGTGGTGCGTTAAATGCCCAATAAATAAAAAATGGCTCGTTCCTTCTGTGATTGATCACTTGCTTTACCTCCTCGGCCATTAAATCCGTAAAATGTTCCCCATCATAATAAACCTCTTCTGAATTTCTGTACAGATCGTGCTTATTTGGACCATCCCAATAAAAAGTATGTGAATAATTATCAATGCAACCGCGCTGATGCCCAAAAAAATAATCGAACCCCTGTCCGTTGGGCAAATTCTGTTCTCGATGACCCAAATGCCATTTACCGATCAAGGCGGTATAATAGCCATTGGGTTTAAGCATCTCCGCCATGGTAATCTGATCGGTAGGAAGTCCATGTTCCCCGCTCTTTTCGGCGCGTTCCGGAATTGGGACATTTCCTGCCAATCCAGCACGTAAATTGGTCTTTCCCGTCATAAGTGCTGCACGGGATGGGGAACAAACGGGAGCTCCTGCATAGAACTGTGTAAACCTTACCCCCTCTTTTGCCAACCTATCCATATTAGGAGTATATAGGTCAGTTGCCCCGTAAGAATTAAGATCTATGGAGCCTTGGTCATCTGTCATAATTACAATGACGTTAGGTTTATTTTTAACCGATGTTTGGGAAAAAACTCCTTGGTTAAAAAATAAAAAAAGCAAACTTAAATTAATGCCTATTGTTTTCTTAAATACTCTCATTTAGTTCATTTAATTATTTAAAATATAGTCTTTGGATAAAGGTTATAAAAAATAAATAAATTTCCACAAGAAATGAAGATTAGTTATTGTGCCCATTACTGGTATGAATACATATTGATTATTGTATGCTATAAAAAAGGAACAACAGTTTCCCATTGTTCCTTTTGCAACCCAATTATCTACTGAATTTCTTGTATTACAATATATAATAACCAATGTCTGGCTCCAGTCCTCCCAACCATCGCATTTTAACAAAAGAATTTCAATTCAATCAATAAGTTTTAATTGGCCCCAGAAGGTTTATTTATCCTTATAGTTGATGGATTGCTCAAAGTACCGTCTGCGGCTTCCATCACAATTTCGAACTCCATCCATGTTTGACTACCAAACCTTATACAAGTGGCCCATTCTATAATACTATTTTCAACTTTAAATACAGTAGTCACATCATTGCTGCTCTCCCCATTGGATACTGTTGATTTCCTACGTAATTTTAAAAGAGTGGTACCTGCAGTTGCAGTGTAAGGTATATACAAAAAAACCGTACTGCCCTGACCAGTGGCTGTATTACAATTGTTTAACTCTTGAATTTCGAAGGTTTGAGTTTTCAGTTGAATGGGACTGACCATACCATCGTCATCATTGCTACAACTGATGCCTGTTAACATTAGAAATACCATCACCAAAATGCTTAATAAATTCCTTAATTTTATTTCTCCAGTTTTCATAATTTTAAATTTGAATTAAATAGTTCATTAAATAACATTACTGAGTTGTGTATGTTCGTATACAGCAAAACAGTATTTAAAAAATAAAACGGGGATTGAACATCAAAGGTTCTTTTACTTTACAAGGTCGCAGCTTACGCTTAATTTAAATTGTAATTGATGTAATTATAAAATCAAAAGTAAGTTGTATAGGAAGTCCGTACTAACAGTAGGGTTCTCGATTATAACAATTTAGTTCCAAACCTATGGTTAATTTGAGATGATAATGTTGATCGTTTTTGGTTTGGAAACTAAAAGACTGGTTTAATGTCTTCCATAGAAAATTAACACAGGCCATCGATGTATTTTTTAATAAAAAGTATCAATTGTGCCGATTATGCATTCGAAAATTTCGTAAATTCAACGTAATCATTCACTTACACTCTAATCATGGCAAACTTCAATCTAAAAATCAACGGAAAAACTCAGCAATTGGAAGTAGATCCCACTACCCCAATACTTTGGGTTTTAAGGGACCATCTGAAATTGGTTGGCACCAAATATGGTTGTGGCATATCACAATGCGGTGCCTGTACAATACATTTGGGAGATAACGCTGTACGTTCTTGCCAATTGCCTATTTCCGCTGTAGGTAATCAGGAGATTACGACCATCGAAGGACTATCTGAAAACGGAGACCATCCTGTGCAAAAAGCATGGTTGGAAGAAGATGTTTATCAGTGTGGATATTGTCAGGCAGGCCAGATTATGAATGCGAGCGCATTTCTAAAAAAGAATCCTAACCCGTCCGACGAAGAAATAGATGGAGTTATGAACGGCAATATTTGTCGCTGTGGTACTTACATACGAATCAAGAAGGCCATCAAAACCGCTGCAAATTCCAAAACCGTTTAAAAAATTGATAGGTACATCAAAAAAAGAAACATCATGACAAAGATAGTTACACATTATAATCGTCGTTCATTTATAAAGGTTTCAGCCGCTGCAGGTGGTGGTATGCTAATCGGGTTTAGCTGGCTTAATGGATGCAAGTCAAATACACCTGAACCAGAGGCTGGAGTAGCAGTGCCAAAAGAGTGGTTCGAAATCAACGGCTATATCAAAATTGGGGATACGGGTATGGTTACCATTTATTCTCCCAATCCCGAAATTGGACAAAACGTTCGTACATCAATGCCCATGATTGTAGCGGAAGAGCTGGATGTACCTTGGGAAAATGTTGTAGTGGAACAGGCGCCCTTAAATACTGGTTGGTACCAAAACCAATTCGCAGGTGGAAGTCTATCCATTCGTTTAAGCTGGAATGCATTGCGGATGGCAGGCGCTACAGGCAGAAGAATGCTAATAGAAGCGGCCGCGAAAGAATGGGGTTTAAAGGTGTCGGATCTGACCGCCAGTGATGGAGTCATCAAGGAAATTAATGGAGAGCGAACAGTTACCTACGGTGAGATAGCCTCCAAAGCAGTGGGAATCGAAGTACCTAAAGAAATTGAACTCAAAGGTGTTAAGGATTTCAAATTGATAGGCACAAGTATCAAGAATGTAGACGGCGAGAAAATAATTACCGGCAAACCCTTATTTGGTCTGGATTTCCATAGGGATGGCATGCAACTGGCCATGATCCAGCATCCTCCCGCATTTGGCATGACGGTAAAGGATTTTAACGAAGCCGAGATAAAAAGTATGCCCGGAGTGAAGGATGCATTTATTGTTGATACTTCTGTTGAAGAACCCGGTGGGTTCGACGAAAAAGGTTTTAAACAATTAATTGCCATCGTTGGCGAATCTACTTGGCAATTAATGCAAGCTAAAAAGGCATTAAAAGCTAACTGGGAAACTACCGGGGAGTTGGAAAATTCCGAAATGCATGTGAAAAGGCTGGAAAAAGCCTTGGTGTCCGGAGAGGTACAGGAAAGTAGAAGGGATGGTAATCCAGAGGCTGCCTTTAAAAAAGCAGCTAAAATCATTGAAAGAACATATAGTGCCCCTTTCATAGCCCATAACACGTTGGAACCTATGAACTTCTTTGCCAATGTCACAGCGGATTCGGCAGAACTTATTGGTCCTACCCAAACGCCGGAGGCTTTGGAAGGCTCGGTTGCCAAATTATTAAACCTACCACTGGAAAATGTGACCGTAAATATGACCCGAATTGGAGGAGGTTTTGGTAGAAGACTCTATGTACATTTTGGCGTTGAAGCGGCTGCCATTTCAAAAAAAATAGAAGGTCCCGTCAAACTTATCTATTCCCGAGAGGATGATATGACACAAGGAACCTATCGCCCTACCTATCGTTCGGTTTACAAAGCTGGTCTAGATGAAAATAATAATGTTATCGCATTCACTGTAAAGGGTGCTGGATTACCAGAAGGTCCTGTATTTCCAAATCGATTCCCGGCCGGGGCCGTTGAGAATTATTTGGCTGAAAAAATTAAAGCGCCAACCAATGTTACTACTGGCGCATGGCGTGCACCAAGATCTAATTTTACGGCAGGTGCCGAGCAAGCGTTTCTGGACGAAGTTGCAGAAGCAGCGGGAAAAGATCCAATTGATTTCCGTTTGGAATTGTTTGATCGCGCTATAAAAGACCCTGTTGGCGAAAAGCATGAATACGAAGCTGAAAGGTATGCCGGAGTATTGAAACTCGTCAGGGAGAAAGCCAATTGGGGAGTAACAAAACCAAATGTTCATCGCGGAATTGCCGCTTATTTTTGTCATTCCACCTATGTCGCTGAAGTGTTCGACATTATTATGGAAAACGGTCAGCCAAAAGTCGAAAAGGTCTGGTGCGCTGTTGATTGTGGTATAGTGGTAAATAGGGATGCAGCCAAGAATATGATTCAAGGTGGCGTAATTGATGGTATTGGTCATTCCATGTATAGTCAGTTGACCTTTGAAAATGGAGCGCCCAACCAAATGAATTTTGACAAATATCAGTTGATCCGGCATTCACAAGCACCAAAAGAAATTGAAGTTTTCTTTGTGGAAAATGAAATAGACCCTACTGGATTGGGAGAGCCAGGTCTACCGCCTGCTATTGGAGCCTTGGCCAATGCCTTGTACAAAGCAACTGGCCAACGGCATTATCATCAACCCTTTGTGACCGAAAAACAGATTGTAGGTTAAGGTAGATTGAACTAAGGGGAATTCCTGTTTCATCTGTTGTATGTTAACCATACCAAATCCTTATATTGAATCAAGAAAATAGGTGTTAAATCATGCATTCATTAAAAATTCACAATTAAGTTTTAGGCCTCTTTGTAATTGGTCAATTAACTAGACTTCTAAGAGAGACCAGATTTGGGACACTTGAATAAGAATTTTTGATAACCTAAAAGTAGCGCGAAAATCGACCTTTTTAATAGCTAAACCGAAGTTGCCAAAAAGTAAACTATTCCACTTTAAATCTTTTATGCACCTCAACATGCTCACCATTTTTCGTAAAACCTTCCAAAGTAACCATAAATGTACCGCTAACATCCGAAGCGTAAAGGATGTGTGTCATTTCAATTGACAATAATTCAATATTTGGATCCCAATTCAATTGAGTTCTATAATCGGGAAGCCGTTTATAGGTGTCATCCGAATGGTCAGGAAACATATTTATTTTTTCGGGCAAGGGTCTTATCAGTTCAAATGCCTGTATATATGCCCCATCCAAACGAGGAGTAAAATTTTCCTCCTTAGTAGAAAAATCAATTATTCCGCGATATATTTTTGGGCCGTAGCGATAGGTTTTCGGAAATACCCTAATAATTCCAATATCCTTAGCACTGTATGCCAATATTTCACTGGCATCCTTTACCAAAATACCGTCCATCAAAAGTAATGGGTCCAACGAGTTAAACGGCCCGGAATTCTGAGGGCTAAAGGGATCAAAAACCTGGAATGCTCTTTTTCCTTCTTTATTCCTTATTCTGGCAAGGGTAACCACTTCAACGAAGGTTTCTTCCAAAGAATTAAATCGTGTATAATCGTCCAAAATAAACGCTGTGCCCAAATCACCGTAAAAAGGATTTCCAGAACCGCTCTCCACCCCTTCCTTATCTTGCGTGAAATAGGCGTTTTCGATTTGGGTTTGAATACTTCGCTCCTGCAACCATTCCTTTAGGCTGGGGTCCAACTTTAGATCAACTAACCTTCCCTTGGCCTTTAACGGTAATTCTTTATTATCCAAAATAATTTCATACCGTTCCCTGTCAGGTTCGTCAATTTGAATTATACATTTCCGAGTTTCGTATGGTTCATCAATAGAAATATAGAAATGGCCGGTGTCATCCGTCTTTACCGACTTAAAAACATAATTTTTACCGGGAATACTAAATGCTACGACTTTATTGGCCACGGCTTCCTTATTTGCACTAGTCACAACTCTTCCAGATATTAATTCACCACGGAGTTCGGGAATGAAAAAATCATTCCTTTTTTCAATTACCATATTTTCATCTTTCCCAGAAGTATGGGAAAAATCTACCGGGTCGATCCGTCTTACGGAAAGCACATAATTGCCAAACGCAAATTTGCCATTAGGATTTTCAATGTTAAGAGAAATTCTATCGCGCTTTTTGTAAGAAGGTTTATCGGTCCTTATTAAAAGACCATAAGGCGGGGATTGTTGGTTAAGGTCTAATATAGCGTCATTATATGAAAGCAACTCAATGGTTCGAGTACTGTCTTTATTATTACTTGTTGTGGACTTTACATAGGAGTTAATAATATATAATTTTCGGTGTACAACCGCATTTTCCAAATTGTTCAAGGAAAAATTTGTATGGCCCAAAAGTCGATAAACTCCTGTTTTGATAGAAGTCGGAATAAAGAAAGTACCTTGTGCCTGCCCGTTCTCAAGTCTTAATTTATGGTTGAAAATCACTGAGTCATTGTCGGTTCTTAAGGACACATACGAAATCTTGCTCAAAGAGCTAGTCTGACCAGATTGCATAAGGTTGTATATCTTATAATTCAACCGCTCCCCGCAAAGCAATAAATCCGAGTTTGTGACCAATTTTGGGATTTCCTTTGGAAACACTGAGTCCTCAGAAATTTGGGCACTCCCCATCTGCGCTTTTGCAGCAAAGCCCAAACATAATAATATTATGAATACATTTCTTTTGTACATGCTTAGTCTTCCCAAAAATCGGGTTTTATGTTTGTTGAAAAGGATGTGCATTCCGAACATTCCGATCGCGCTATATGATAAAATGCCTTCAGTTCAATCTCTTCATAAAAAAAGATCTGAAATCCCTCGAATTCTAATTTTCTCTTTAGAATTTCCGTAGGTCCCCCAATGATTTCCGCCTCACACTCCACAAAATATGGTGGCAACTCCAATCCAAAATAATTATAATCAAAATATATTCTTTGCGAGCTCACGGAAGATGCTTCAAAAAATCCTAATACCTTTTCTTCGGCATTGGTCTCTGAACCAACATTGCCAGTAACGTAACCTGGTTGCCCTGGGGATAAAAGGCTTCCTGCATTGCCCAAGTTTTCCAGGATTGAATAGAAGGTGTAGGCTTCAAGACTTTGAATGTATTGTTTTACAATTATGCTATAACGTTCCCTGAGAACAGGGTCCCCCTTATCAATAAACCGTACTGGGAAGCGAAGTACTTTATTCTCGCCCAAATTGCCAGAGGAGGTTTGTACAATTCCTTTGGAACCAACGGAAGAATAACAAACAAAATCTTGTTCTATTTGGGTAAGTTCAAGCTCATAGCTTCCCGAAAAATTGTTATAGTTCACAACTTCCCAATCAAATGTTTTCGGATTCGGGAGTTTAACTTTATACGTTTCCTCATATTCATATCTGAAATATTGACCACTGCCATTTGTATTATCCGTATCAACAAAAACTGAAATTCCCTCTTTTCCATTCTCCGATATCAATTCCGCATATACACGCTCTATAGGGACTGCTGCCGGTATTTGTACTGGCTTCGAAATATAACCTCTACCATCTCCCGTTTTTATTTTCAAAGTATAAGAAATATTGGGTACTGCTTGAAATTCTTCGTCTGAAACATAATCACCTGTTTCAGTATCCTGCGAGAAGGTGAACGTAGTTCCGTTGCTGTCTTCTATTTGTACTATGGCATTTTTCTCGATATTCTGTCCAAAACTTTCCAGGGAGATGGTCCTCGACAATTTAACGCGCTGTTGCTTCATTTCATTGGTGATGGTACTTTCAACAATCAGTATATCCTCAAAATCAATATCCTGTATAGGAAAGGGTTCTGTACAGCCTATAAGCAGTAATAATATGAAATAGATCAGTATGTTTTTTATCTTTTTCATCCTCTTTCTAAAACTTGAAATTATAAGTTATGGTTGGTATAGGAATCGAGAATATTGATGTCTGATATGCCTTTATACTACCATCCTTAGTTACAAAAAACACCGAGTAAGGGTTATTTCTTCCCAATACATTGTACACCGAAATATTAACGAAACTATGCGCCAACTTCTTCCTTTTGTGGTTACCTTCTATATTCACCCCTAGATCCAATCGATAATAATCGGGAATCCTGTATTTATTACGATCGCTATAGACCACCTGTTCTTCATTTGCAAAAACGAATTTTCCAATGGGGTAGGTAATAGGTCTTCCGGTTTGGTAGGTTACATTGACCGAGGCACTGATCCTTTTGTTAAAACGGTAATTTCCTACAAACGAAAAATCATGGGGCTTGTCAAAATTTGCAGAAAAGAAATCCCCGTTGTTCACCTGTTCTTCCTCAATTTCACCATCCAATCTGATCATTGCTCGGGAGTAAGTGTAACCCATATACCCGACCAATCTCCCCTTTGTTTTTTTGACCAACAATTCTACCCCATATGCCTTTCCTTCACCCTGTAATAGTTCGGTTTCTATATTATCATTAAGAATTAATTGCGCACCTATCTTATAATCCAAGAGATCGTTCATTTTCTTATAATAACTTTCGATACTTATTTCGAAATCATTTTCCCCATAATTTTTGAACAAGCCAATTGAAAAATTGTCAGCACGCTGTGGTGCAATATTCAGATCGGAGAGTTTCCAAATATCCGTGGGGGATTGTGTGGTATTTGTGGTTAATAGGTGAAGGTATTGTATTGTTCTATTGAACCCTGCCTTTAGGGAAAAGTCTTTACCCAATAAATACCTTCCTGAAATTCGATACTCCAGCCCTCCAAAAGTCTTTATAATTTCATTATTGGTGTAATTTTTGACTTCCTTAACCGAGTTTTCACTTTTGGGCTCGCCTTCTTCATATACTTTTTGGGAGGACCTGCCAAGAGCGGCATAAAAAGAATATCGCAACCCTATATCCAATAACATTTTATCGTTTACGTTGAAAAGATCGGTTAAATAAAGTGCTGACTCCAACCCTTTTTCACGTTGAACCGATTTTTCTTCAACATCTGAAGAGTCTCCAATGGGTTTTACCATCCCTGGATCAGTGACGTAAAGCTTACTACTTAGCCCATAACTCAATTTGTGCTTATCGTTCAGCCTGTTGTCTAGATTCAATTTAAACTGGTTGTCATTCAGTACATAACCGAAATCAAAATCTGTATTGGCGTCCCCTTCATACCTAATGTCATATTTGTATTGACTACTGCCAAAAATCAAAGTGGCCCTACTCCTTTCACTAAAGGTATGACCCCATTTTACGGAAGCAACTCTATTGCTATAACCGAAAAGGGAATCGGAAGTAATACTGAATCTATCGCTACTATAGTAAAAAGTTCCAGCAACAGAATTATTCTTATTTACATCGTGGGAATATTTTAAAATTGCATCATAAAAGGATGCCTCACTATTCTTTAATTGCTCATCATCTAGACTTCTTAATATATAATCAGCATATGTAGCACGGATACCGGTAACCAAAGAAGCTTTATTTTCAACTACGGGAATTTCCAATGCAATGTTGGCCGTAATGGGGCCTACAGAACCTTCTCCAGATAATTTTTCTGTATTCCCCGACTTGGTTTCAATGTCAAAAACGGAAGACAACCGTCCACCAAATTCTGCTGGGATACTGGCTTTATAAATTTCTAGATTCTGGGTTGTAAAAGGATTTATTGCAGAGAATAGGCCTAGAAAATGTACGGGATTAAAGACAACGGCATCATCCAAGATGAATAGATTTTGATCCGCTCTACCGCCCCTAACGTTTAATCCGCTAGATCCTTCTCCTACCGTTTTTATTCCTGGCAAAGTGGTTGCTACCTTCAAAAGATCACGCTCTCCAAGAACCAATGGAATGGTCTTTATGCTCTCCGAATTGATTATGACCGAACCCACCTTTGCCGCCTGTACATTGGCATCCCGATTCGATTCTACGATTACTTCTTCAAGGGCTTCAACGTTTTCAGCTATTTCCAAATCTAAAGTACCGTTTCCGTATATTATTACAGTTTGATATACTTTACGAAATCCTAATAAATTAGTTTCCAGCCTGTTAATGCCTTGCTGTAATTCAATGGAATAATAGCCATTTGCATCGGTAATCGTATACTTTGAACCGTTGATAATAGATAGTGACAAATTCTGAATAGGTTCTGATGTGACTTGATTCGTAATATGTCCTGATAGCGTAAAAGTTGTTCTTTGGGAGTTGGGATTTTGCCTACCAATGGTAATAATGCTTCGTTTTTGGATGGCCGTAGAGGAAATAAATTGTTCCTGAAAAATGGGCGCATTACTGATGAGATTTTCCTCTTCCATTTTGCCGTCTGTGGTTGTGTGCTTTCCCAATTCATCAACATGGAAATAACCTGTAGGCAAGTCCTGATAAATTATACTATTGTTTAGCAAAATTACCCTTTCGTCCTTGATAAAATAATTAATGGTGGTGTTTTCAAGAATACCATCCAATACGTTTCTTAATCCTTGCTGATTGAAACTTTTGGTTACAAATTTACCATTTAGCCATATCTCGTTAAAAAAAAAGGCGGTTTTTGTTTTTTCTTCCAATTGAAGAATCGCCTCCTTTAAGGGAGTATTATTAAAACTTACAGTTATTTTTCGGTCAACCTGCCCCTCCATCTTAGAAAAAGATATAAATAGAAATAATATGACCAGTAACTTCACTTTCATAAAAAATTTCTCAATAAATTCTTTACAATAATCCTTTCAATACCCATTCAGATATTCTATTAGTTTTATCATAAAATTATAATTATCATCCTTATACATAAATTTATAATCTTTGCGAAATTTTTGAATTTCTTTGTAGCGATAAGGAACAACCCTTTTGAAATCCTTAATGGAACTTATAATATAATGGGAGCCTTCATATTGCAGTAGATAATAATTTTGGTTGGTAAAACTATGTTGGACGGACAAAGCCAAGGTTCGCTCCTTGTCTTTTCTAATGTGCTTCAAATAAAGTTTGAATTGATTTCCAATCGATGCAATTTCATAAAAACCATTTCCAACCAAATCCAATTTGGAATCGGTCAATTTTACAAAATTATGTCCTTCAAGAGTAAATTTCGAAATATATTCCGGAATTAACCGGACGATAAAGTTGCTCAGATAATCTTGCGATTTTGTGATTACATTATCACTGAAAATATCATATTCCAATGGTATGTTGACATATAATTGGCCATTGTATTCAATAGCACTATCGGTAAAAAAAATATTCTGATTAAAATATCGGCTAACCCCACTGCTATTGGCATATTCGTCCTTGAATTCCGGGCCGTTAAAAAATCCCGCATTTTCCAGACCAACAAGGTCGTCATATGCCTTAAAAATTTCATTGTTGGTTACCGATTGTGAAAATAGAACAACCACCTTAAAAAATAGAAACAGCAAAAAGATAAATGGTAATCTACATTGCAATTTGTCCATGGGTTTTGATTTCTGAACCGATTTGTAAAGTAGTCAAAATAAACGGAAAATAACTTGAAAAAATACCTGTTAATTTTGCAGACCAGATTCCTTTGGAAATTGGAATGAACTCCAAAGGGTACTATTGATAATATCCAAGTCCCTTAAAATGAACATATACTATTACCATCCTTAGATGCCCCGAATTGCTGAATACCTAGTTTAAGGCAGAACACCGGATAGCGTTAAATTAATCTTGAAACTTCCAAATTGTCTTAAGGGATAACTCCATATTTGAATTTTGCTTTACAATTACAAAATTATTGCCAAGTCCAAAAATATTAAATTCAAAAGTATGCGGTAAACTAGATGAACAAAGGCTCAATTGTGCATATAAATATGACGTAGCTGTTAATCCGGATTATTACCAAGTGGATCTCCAATATTTAAAAGAGGAAAGTGAAATTTACTAGTAGGCTTATTTCAGAAATCGTGTAATCATATTGAAATAATATGCTTTGTTAAAGAATAAACATTTAAAGACTAAAGTCCCAGTGACTTTCACTTCATGTATATTAATGTAGTTATTTGTCTATAAAATTATTCAATTTTCCATTCCTGGCTTTTTGCCGTTATTTCAACATCCCAAGATTGGGGCGGATTTGGTACGTATTTCGGGTCGTTGTCCTTTAATGGGAAAGATTTAACCACCTCGAGGAGTTTATCAAAGTTCTCTTTTTCCTCCGAAGTGATTAAGCTATCTATGATATTATGCCGTTCGTATGGATCGTTCTTTAGGTCGAAGAATTTTTCAGGTTGTTTATTCGACCCGATAAATAATTTATATTCTTCGTTTCTTATCACCCTGTCCCTGAAAATATATTGATTTTCCACGCCATTTTCCGTTAAACGGGCATTGTTACCACCACCCATTCCTAGAATCCATTCCCTTTCCGATTTATCCGAATTATTGTACAGGACGTTTTTAAAGGATTTCCCATCTATATAATGATCGGCGTTGGCAGTTGTCCATTCACTTTTTGAAGCCACACCGGCAATATCCAAGAAAGTGGGTAATATATCCGTAAAATCGATCAGTGCATTGGATTCTTGATTGGATTTTATATGCCCTGGCCAACTTACAATAAACGGAGCAGCAATTCCAGGTTCGGTTGTACTGGCTTTGCCACCAACTATACTTTGTCCCCTATATGATCCAGTAATTGCCTTAGAAGTACCATTATCCGTGGTAAAAACTACGATAGTATTGTCCAGTAATCCATTTTGTTTCAATGCTTCCAATAACTCCCCAACAATCTTATCGGTATAACGTACCATTGCCTTATGCTTCCCTAGATTGTCCTCCGCCGACTCATCTGGCGTATTCACAAATGGGGTATGTGTCAATACCATGGGATAGTATACAAAAAATGGAACCTCTTTTTTATCCATTGTAAAATCTACTATGAAGTCCCGAAATACATCTGGCCCAAAACTACCATTATAGGTCTTGCTCCCAGCCTTGGTATAAATATAGGGATCTTGGTATCGCTCAGCACTAGCCTCAATACCACCTTCATAACCAGTCCACATACAAAATTCATCGAATCCACTTTTGGTAAGGGCATCTGGTTCTACCCTGAAATCATCAATTTGCCATTTCCCTGCAATACAGGTGGCATAACCCGCTCTTTGAAGCTCCTTGACCAATGATGGGTTCAATGTCTCATCAAAATGGGCTCCACCACCCCATCTGGGAACATCCCAATGATTGACCCAACCATTCCTAAATGGATACTGCCCTGTTAAGAGTGCAATTCTTGTGGGGGTACATTGGGGCATAGAATACACATTGTTGAACTGCATTCCAGATTTGGCCAGGGCGTCTATATTTGGAGTAATGATATCCTCGGCACCATAGCTGCTGATCCATTCCTTTCCCAAATCATCGACTAGTATAAACAAAATATTTGGCGAACGTTCGCCTCCTACTTTAGTTTTGACCGTGCCACCGCAACTAAGTAAAAGCAGGGCTATAAATGACAAACAAACTTTGTACATGATATTTATTAAGGCGTTATCTATATTTTTTTATAGATATGCTGTAGGTCCAATTTATCCTCCATAGTTTTCTGAAGTTCCAATAGGTCAGTAAAAAGTGTTTTTACTTTCTCCGAATACTCGGGGTTATCGGCCAGGTCGTTCATTTCATTGGGATCTTTTTCCAAATCGAACAAAAGCACCTTTTCTATTTTTGGATACACCAAAAGTTTAAATCCGTCTTTGCGTATCATGCGCTGAACATCCATATAGGCACCATAAACGCCATTGTAATGACTTTCCTGTCTTTCCCCTTTAATGATGTCCATAAAGCTATTGAACTGAACATATTCGGGTTTCTCTACCTTTGCCAACTCCAAGCTCGTAGCCATAATATCCTGCAAATACACATCCTGGGATAAACGTTTACCCTTGGGAATTCCTGGTCCCATAACCATCATCGGAATACGCACACTATGATCGAACATACTTTGTTTCCCAATCAATCCGTGGTGGCCCACGGAAAGTCCGTGGTCCGCTCCGAAAAAGATATAGGTATTGTCCATTTTGCCAGTGGCCTCCAAAGAGTCCAATATTACACCGATCTGTTCGTCCATATGGCTTAAGAGGGCATAATACTCCTGACGGTGTACTTTAACGGCGTATTCCGTTCTGGGGAAAGGGGCCAATGCCTCATCCCTAAGACCGGGAGGATTTCCCATATCATCTTTCCATGGATATTCCGGTAAGAAATTTTCTGGTACTTTTATATTTTCCAATGGATACATATCCAGAAACCTTTGGGGAGCCTGTCTTGGATCATGAGTAGCATTAAAAGCCAAGTACATAAAGAAAGGATCGTCTTTTTGCTTGGCCGTTTCCAAAAAGGACAGTGCATCGTCACGCACCACTTCGCTCCAATGTTTTCCTCCTTCCCAAAAGCCACCTTGTAGGGTGTCAGTAGGCGACCACTCGGTATCATCCGGACCCGTTGGCCTACCATAACCCAGCGGCATATAGTCGTTCCAATCTTTCATATCTCCGGATTCCTCTTTCCACTTCTTTATGGATGCCCCCAATTTATTTGCATGATCTTTTGGCATTCCGGGACGAATATGTCTGGCATCATTAAAGATTGTACCAGCAGGTGCCTGCACATGCCATTTTCCAGTCATGTAAGTATCATAACCCTGCTTTTCCATTAATCTGCTCCAGGTCTGGTTCAATGCGGTTGAGTCTCCTTTGGACCACAATTCACTTTTATCCTGGGCATTCCATATATACGAACCGGATATGATCATAGCACGGGATGCCACGCAGATGGCACCATTCCAACCTCCCATATTGTAGGCATGCGTAAAGGAAGTACCTTCATTAACCAAGCGATCCAAATTAGGAGTATGGACTTCATCAAAACCCAGGGCCCTGATACTTTCAAAGGTCTGGTCGTCAGCGAATAGAAAAACGATATTGGGTTTGTCCGGATTTTGTCCTTGTGTCTCCTTGTCTTTTGGATCTTGCTTACAGGCAACTGTTATTAATATTAACAGCGCTATTAAACTTTTGGTCATTCTCATATAAGTTATTTACGATTTTTATTCCTAATACGTTTGAGTTTAAATTATTTAATAATGGATATTTCAATAATCGCTTCCTTCAGCGCTATTCTCCGCAGAAGTTTTCCACTTTCTCCACTCAACTACCATTTCTTGCAGTTTTTCCGGATTTTCGTTCGCCAAATTAAAACTTTCTGCAGCATCATCCAAGATATTGTACAACTCAAAATTTTCGCCCTTGTCCTTGCTATAAATTTTGAATTCATTATCAATCAATGCTCCTTGTCCTTGAAAATCAAATGCCAATGGTTTTAATCTCTCTTTTACACTACCATTTACAAAAGGAAGCAAGTCCGTGCCATCGTATGGACGATGATCCTTTACCAGGTCCGACCCTATTATATTTGCAATGGTAGGGTAATAATCGGAGGTAAAACAGGGAGTTTCCACCCTTGTGCCCGGTTTAATTTTTCCTGGCCACTCCATAATGCCAGGAACCCTGATACCTCCCTCGCACAGGCTCCTTTTCCTACCCTTTAACCCTTTGGTCAACCCTTGTGTTCTCCCGGTAACCGATTTTCCTTCCGGGCCATTATCACTGGTATAGAAAAGCACCGTATTTTCGGCTATACCCAATTCCTTCAATTTATCGCGTAAACGCCCAACCTGCTTGTCCAAGGCGCTTATAACTCCATAATAATGTTGTTGATCTTCGGAAAGGTCGGCATAGGCCATTCGATCATCATCCCCAGCCAAAACCGGTAAATGGGGCGTGTGGAACCAAATAATGCTCAAAAATGGTTTATCCCTTTTTATGGCATTTTCAATAAATGGAATAGCTCTATCCATAATGACACGTGAATCGTCCCCTTTCAAATTTTCGGTTTCTATCTTACCTGGGCCAGTCCAATAATAAGTCCCAAACGGCTGTCCTTCAATCAGTGAACCATTTACATCTCCCGAAGATTTGGGAGGAGTGACCATAGGACCCCAAGTTGGAACTTTGGATTCTGTCACAAAACTTTCGTCGAAGCCATGGTCCCATGGTGGGGCATAATGCTCGTCATTTTCTTTTTTACCTCCCCTATTGGCATCCAAGGTATCCCGGGTAAGGGTGCCCAAATGCCATTTTCCAAAATGGCCCGTTACATACCCTTCCGCCTTCACCGTTTCACCCAAAGTTATCTCCTGCTCTTTTATATGACCACAATTGGCCGTACAAATGCCATAGCGAAGCGGATGTCTGCCGGTCATTACACTTCCTCGGGTTGGGGAACAAACGGCCGAAGCGGCATAGAAACGCTCAAAAACAGCTCCGTTGGAGGCCATGGCGTCTAAATTAGGAGTCTTTAGATGTGGGTGACCGTTATATCCGGTATCACCCCAACCTTGGTCATCCGCCATCAACAGGATAATATTGGGATGTACAACTTCAGTTGGGTCAGGTTCCATTTTTTTTGGACTTTCCAAGCAGCTTACCAATAAAACCGCCACTAGTAGCCAGTTGAAAAACAACGTAATATTTCTAATCATGTTCAAGACCGATTTACCGTTTTTTTTAGTATAGCATTGTAAATATATAATCCAAGGCAGGTTTTTCTTTTAAAGTTTTTCAATATAGACATAGTAAGCAGGGTGCACCCTGCCATCCCTATCTATTAGTTGTGCTTCCATATCATATTTTCCTGCCGGAATTTTAGCGGTAAAAGACACTTCTTTTTGGCCTTTTTCAATTTTGGCTGTTTGGTCCACGTCCGCAACATATAAATATGCCTTTTCAAAATCGTTTTTCACACTTGCCGGCATAGCCCTGTCCAGCTCCACAATTTTTTCCTGTTCTGGAAAGGTTTGATTTATGTCCAGCCCACTTTCTCGTGGAAATCGACAAAGGCTGATTTTATATTCACCATCCTCAATAAAATCTATTTTCCATCTTCCGGTAGCCTGGGTAGCAGTAACAGCTCCATATTGATGCCACATATGGCCAAATTTTCCCGTTAACATATCATGGGCGGAAATGCGGCTGGGGTTTTCCTGAGGAGAACCTACTTTTATATAAGCATATCGTTCGTTGACACCTTCATCCATAAAGGATTGCCACCATTTTTCATAACCTTCGGCCAGTTTTTCAACCACCTCCGGATGTTGAGCAAAAACATTTTTGGTCTGACTTCGATCACTGTTCATGTTATAAAGTTCAGAGCCGTTTACAAACCGCCAATTGTCATCCATTACTGAATATTTCCTGTATTTTACCAAGTTTTGTAGTCTTTGGGTATCTATGTACAGCACCCGATTTGGCCAATCTGCAGCCTGATCATATAGTAAAGGCTTCAAACTTTTACCATCCAAGGGTTTTACTGGATTAAAATTAAGCCCCAACAGATCAACAAAGGTCGGTAGCAAATCATAAGCCGCGGCCAATTTATTAATGTCTTTTCCTCCAGTAAGTTGTCCATCGGGCCAACGAATAAAAAGAGGGACCCTATGTCCACCTTCGTACTCACTTCCCTTCTGCCCCCTTAGTCCTGCATTGAAAACCTTATTTCCCCCAGCGGTTCCATTATCTGTCATGAAGATCAAGATAGTATTGTCCGCTATCTTCAATTCATCCAATTTCTTTTCCAATAATTTAAAATTATCATCGATATTGGTAATCATCCCATAAAAGCGTTGTTGCGATACTTCAAGGCCCTTAACATCCTTATACATATCCAAATATGCCTTGGGAAGGTTCAATGGCCCATGGGGTGCATTGGTAGCGATATAACAGAAAAAAGGGTTGTTTTTATTTTCTTCTATAAAGTTCATTGCCTCCGAAAAGAAAACATCGGTGCAGTATCCGTTGTATTTCTGAGTTTGGCTATTATGCCAATACGTATCATCAAAATAATCGTTACCCCAATAATCCGGTCCTTGAGTGATTCCTCCTCCACCATGTCGGACTACCTCATGGAAGCCCCTGTCTTCAGGTCGGTATGGGTAATTATCCCCCAAATGCCATTTTCCGAACATGCCGTTGGTATAGCCGTTTTGTGCCAATATCTGGGGCAAAATAACCTCATCTTCAAAAAGTAAGGACCTTCCGGCTATAGTATGGAATACATTTATCCTATTGGTATGTCTCCCCGTCATAATGGCTCCACGCGTAGGAGCACATGTAGTGGACACATGAAAATTGTTAAATCGGACCGACTCCTTGTAAAATGCATCGATGTTGGGTGTTTTAATGTAAGGGTTTCCATAACATCCCAAATCCCCCATCCCTTGGTCATCTGTTATTACTATGATGACATTGGGTTTCGTTTTGGTTGTGGCCTGTGAAAAAACCACTGGATGAAGTAATATAAATAAAAATCCTAAAATAAATTTTAGTTGTTTTTTAGTTGTTACCATTTGGTTTTATTTATTGTTCTAAAATATAGTCATTGGATAAAGGTGGCAAAAAATAAATCAATTATCACAAAGAATAATAGTTTCGTCATTTCTGAATTCGACAAACCTAATTTAAGGAAGCTCAAATTACTAAAGCATTTTGCCTTCTTAGAAAAAGATTGGGGGAAAAATACGAAACGATATTCTTTCTTGATTTTGGAATAAATACCAAAAAATTGAGCCATAAGGCCTGATTATAAAAAGCCAATTTTGGGAAGTACGGTTTTATTTGTGAAAATTCTGGACCGACTTATTCTTTTAAATCCAATAAGTCTTATAAATACTACGAAACGCAACGGCAGTATTGGACAAAACCATTCACTATTTAAATAGTTCTATAGTTTTTTCCAAGTTTATATCAGCCCCTTTCAGAATTCCCTTTTCCTTGAACAAATTGTAGATCATTCTTTTCTCTGGCCCACTAAAAATACGATCTTTAAACCAATCATTTATAACGATCTTTTCTTTCTCCTCTTGCGCCAGTTGCTCTATTTCACTGGAAACCATATGCCAATACACCCATTTATTACTGGCCAAGGCAAAACCTATATCACCATTGATAAGAGATCTTACCGGTTTGTTTCTTAATCTCTCTCCATTATCCAAAACAGCTAGAGTTTTGGTAAGCCGAACCACCTCCGAAAAAGAATACCTAAAAAAATCGCCAAATCCGTTTTGACTTACATTATATAATTTGTCCCCTACTTTTAAGTCTTCCATCTAAAAAAGGAAACAAAAATATAACTCCATTAAGGTAATATAACCCCAATCAACTAGAACTTATAAACAATACCAAAGTACAACCTCAGGTAATAATGGATATTTAATAGATAGGTCATAAATCCGCCAGCCCATTTTTAACATTTCAATGGTAACCATTAATTCAATTCGTTTATTTTTGTCCCTACAAAATTTATTATAATGAATATTGAGAGAGAATTGGGTAAAAGAAGCAACCACCAATGTGAGTTATGTGCAAGTACTGAAAAATTGAGCGTGTTGGAAGTTCAACCCTCAAGAAATGGTGGTTTGGAGGACAATCTATTAGTTTGTGAAATCTGTAAAGATCAAATAGAAAATCCGGACAACACAGACCCCAATCACTGGCGATGCTTAAATGATAGTATGTGGAGCGAACATGCCCCCATTAAGGTAATCGCTTGGCGCATGTTGAGCAGGTTAAGAAAGGAAGGGTGGCCACAGGATTTACTGGATATGATGTATTTGGAGGAAGATATATTGGAATGGGCCAGGGCAACTGGAGAAGGTGCACCTACAGAGAATCAGATTATTCATCGGGACAGCAACGGTGCAATCATTGAATCCGGTGATAGCGTTGTCCTTATCAAAGACCTTCCAGTAAAGGGATCAAGTATGGTAGCCAAAAGAGGTACCGCTGTAAGACGAGTTTCCTTAGATCATGAAAACGCGGAATATATTGAAGGTAAAATAGACGGACAACAAATTGTTATCCTGACGAAATTTGTCAAGAAATTGTAGTTCCTGTTTACGTATATTCTAAGTTTTAGAGTGTAATAATATCAATTAATGTCACCCTCCAGAATATTTTTTATGGCCAAGGTTAATATCAAATAGTACATGGCAAAAAAAGACCCATATGCTGCGCTTAGATATAAGGAGTTTAACGTTTTTTTACTGGTCCGTTTTGCCATGGTCTTTGCATGGTCCATGCAGTTCGTGATTATAGAATGGGAAGTCTATTCTTTGACCAAAAACCCCCTTTCCCTAGGTCTAATAGGGCTTATGGAGGTAATTCCGGCAGTAACATTGGCTTTATTTGCTGGTCACATTGTTGATCAAAAAGAAAAAAAAGGTTTACTTGTTAAATGTATTTTAGGCTTTTCCATAATAAGTTTGGGATTGTTTCTGCTTACCTGGCCCCAAATCGTAAGTGATTGGTCTAAGAACAGTGTTTTGTATTCCATCTATTTTTTGGTATTTCTTGGTGGTATTGTCAGGGCTTTTTTAGGGCCGACTATATTTTCGTTATTTGCTTTGATCGTTCCCAAAAAAGTATATCCCAACGCCGCTACCTGGAGTAGTTCGGTTTGGCAAATGGCAGCTGTTCTTGGGCCTGCTTTAGCTGGATTCAGTATAAATTTGATAGGGGTACATTGGTCTATGTGCCTAATCTTCGCCTTTTCCTTAATGGCACTTCTAATTTTAACCAAAATTAAAAAGAAACCGATTTTAAACCCGAATATTGGTGAACCCATATTCAAAAGTTTAAAGGAAGGTGTGAAATTTGTATTTGGAACAAAGATTATTTTGGGGGCCATTACCTTGGATATGGTTGCGGTGCTCTTTGGGGGTGCCGTAGCACTTTTACCCATTTATGCCCAGGACATACTAAAAGTGGGGCCGGAGGGATTTGGAATTTTAAGGGCCGCCCCGGCAGTGGGTGCATTGGTTATTATGTTTACCTCCGCATATTTTCCTTTGAATAAAAGTGCTGGCCTAAAACTACTGGGATCTATTTTTGGGTTTGGAATTTGCATCATAGTTTTTGGGCTTTCAACTTGGTTCTGGATTTCAGTAATCGCACTCTTTTTCAGTGGAGTGACCGATGGAATTTCAATGATTATTCGACAAACCATCTTGCAATTAAGGACGCCCGACCATATGCGTGGTAGGGTAGCATCGGTGAATTCCATGTTCGTTGGGTCCTCCAATGAGTTGGGGGCCTTCGAGAGTGGACTAACGGCTAAATTGATGGGAACGGTTACAGCAGTCGTTTTCGGCGGATGTATGACCTTAATTACAGTGTTTTTCACGGGTGCCATCTCCCCTACCTTTAGAAAACTGGATCTGAGGAAGGATATGGAAGAACACGAAAATATAGATTAAAAGGGAATATAGTTAGGTCCCGAAATAACTGCTTTCCGTCACTTCGAAAGAGTCCCTTTTTGGGACGACGAGAAGTCGCACCCCCATGATACACAATTCTAAAACGCTGGAAATCTTATTTAAATTTTCTTAAGCCTGATTGAAATACAGAGTCGAAATAATCGGTTTTCTTCCCAAATAACAGTATATCAATATCTACCTTAAAATCGAAATCCAACCTATCAAAACTTAACCTATTTGCAATAGGCATTTATTGACTATACTTTATAAAGGTTGAAAAATGAATATCCATTCCCGATTGTTGGAATCCTTACTTTCTGAAACACATTTAAATCCATTTTTCTCGTAGAAAGATTTTAATCCCTCCTCCTCAATAGTGAGCCAATAGGATTGATTTGGAAATTCTTCTTTTAATGCCATGAGCCATTTAGAGCCTAAAGCCTGATTTCTATATTTGAGATCAACGAACAAAAAGCCAATGTAATGAAAACCGGAGTCTACATACTTTTGTCCCTCCACAATTTCAAAATCCGTCATATTTGGAGGAGCCCCGTTAAATACAATGCCTCCTGCCGCCAGTTCCTCATCATTTTTAAAAACATAGATACGCGCACTCTTTTTATAATCTTTCCATATGGGAACAATTATATCCTGCCAATCTTTGGGCAGAATTTTAAAAAAATCATGACCATAGGATCCTATGTTTATCAATTCCATATAATATGATTTGCTTCAATCAATATGCCATGTCTTACAAGAGCCCCCAAGACCACAAGCGATCAAAATCATCAGACCATCTATCGCCTATATCAGTACGGTAATAAACGTTATTTATGATTATGTTACTGATCCTATTCTGCATCATTTTTTGTGCATCTTTCATAGTAATCCCGGTTCCCGTGACCAATAGGGCAATACCCGTATTTCCAGTAATTAGCCATTCGTCATTAATTTTCTTAAGGTGCATGGGATGTACTCCATCTTTCATATCTTTTTTGAAAACTATAACAGAATCTTTTGAGAATAGTTCAAAGGTTTTTTTATCCTCAAAGGGGAAAGGGGGAACCACCATATAGGCCCCGACCTGAAAACCTTTTCTTACGTTAATCTTAAAATGCTGTCCTGAAGCCAATTTATAAAACATGTTTCCCAAGGGTTCCAAAATTCCGGCCCTTTGAATAAATATCTGAGGATAACCAAATCTGGAGGTAAATTCAAGGGGATAAATACCGTTGCCATTTACGATACAGTTAATATCCAGTTGACCTATAAAACCTCCCTTGGCCAAATTGCTTTCAAACTTTTTTAAAGTAGCCTCGAAAATAGGGGAATCTTTGGTCCAAAACATACTGGATCCCATTTCCCCTGTAGATACACCCAACTCCTTAGGAAATAGCTTTTTGTGTTCGAATGTAATGTTTATGGGATATATAAACTCCTTACCATTAAAATAGGCAGAAGCCGATACCTCCACACCTTTTACTTTACGCTGCAACTGAAAATTCCCAAAATCATTTCCCCAAGATTTTTCGTAAGCCTTTAAAACCCTAATTACATCCAGCCCTTCATCATCGCTGCCCACAAAAAGCAATTGCTTGTATTCCTGGGTTTCGCCAGAGGGTTTTATTACATAGGCATTTGGATGGCTCTTTACATAATCTATCGCATCCTGAAAGTTGAAAAACTCCTTTGAGGGTAATATTTTTATTCCCTGCTTTTTCAATTCTGCCTGACCGAAACTTCGGTCCAACTCCAAAAGATCGGAATATTCCGTACCTCCCACTACCAATTTACCCTGCGCCCTTAATTCTGAACATATTTTACCGTATCCAGTGTAGTCAAAAATTAGAACATCGGCCCAATCGACTTGACTTCTCCAATCTTTTACCTTTTGAACAAATCCATACCCAATTTCCCTAGAGGGTTTATCCTCAATGTACATTTTAACCGCATGGCCTTCGCCAAGTATGGCTACAGCCATATCCAAGGTTTCTCCCCAACGGGAGACAATCAAGAAATTTCTGCTAATCTCTATTTGATTTTTTATTTTCTCTTTTTTCAATTTAAAAAGTTATTTTATTTATTGGTATTATCGAAGCAAATTGAAAAATAGGCGTTTCAATGCCCATATTATGCTATAAAACAAGTAATCCGAAAGACAATCAAATCTCCTTTTACATAAAACAATTTCGATAAATATTCGTTTATATTCTTCGGTATCCCATCAGAGGAAAAAGTATGCATACCAATGCAATGCCCGAATTCAAGAGTAAGTTTCAATATGATAAGCCTGTGCACATAGCATATAATTGTATAACAAATATATAAAAGAAACCAATTCGATGACGAGAATAAAATTGGTATAAATGAAAATTTTAATTGACCATTATCAATCTATGACTTGAAAATTCTTTAGTGAGGAAACCAGCAAATCAGTAACCAAAGAAACACTATTTTTGGACTAAAATAAATAGTACATGTTTTATTTCTTTAGCAAGAAAAAATTTTTAATAGACTATCTGGGAGATTTTGTGGATATCCACAACCACATTCTTCCTGGCATTGATGATGGCGCAAAAACCGTAGATGAATCCATAGACTTAATAAAAGGATTCTCCGAAATTGGGGTAAAGAAATTTATATCTACCCCACATATAATGCATAATTATTATCCCAATGATTATGATACTATCCACACTGCACATGGAAAAGTGCAGGACAGCCTATTAACTGAAGGCATGAAGGACATTGCATTGGATGTGGCCGCTGAACATATGATAGATTCCAATTTTGATTATCTCCTGGAAAATAATACTGTAATGCCTTTAAGAAACAGATATTTATTAATAGAAATGTCCTACTTACAGCCGCCCATTAATTTTGACGATGCTATTCAGAACATTGCTTCCCACAGGTATTTTCCAATTTTGGCCCACCCGGAAAGATATGCTTTCCTACATTTGAATTCTTCAAAGTTTATGAAGTACAAAAAAAATGGAATTCTGTTACAATTAAACCTCTTATCTCTTGGACAATTCTATGGAAAGGATGTTCAAAAGAAGGCACATAAGCTTCTACAAGGTGGCTTAATAGACTATGTCGCCTCAGATGTCCATAACCAACATCAGTTACAAAGTATAAAAGACTTGGAAATAGGCACTGGCCTCTTGAAATTGCTTTTCCCCGTTATTGAAAAAACGATATACGACTTCTATTGAATTAGTGCTGTGACACTCCAAATTCGGTAAACAACTTAGTCCATCACTAAACTAAAATTTCCACCATTTTTTTATAGACTTGCCATAACCATACCCATATTTACCTCCATATCCCAAATTGCTGTCCTTAACATCGTTTACTACAAAAGAGAGTCCATCCAACTTTCCTTCTTCCCTTAACTTTAATGGGTACTCCAATACTGCCTTTTCTGTTGAGCCAGCCCTTGTAACATACAGAATATGATCAGCATATTGACTAATCAACAATGTATCAGTAACTACCATTAACGGAGCTGTATCGACAATAACATAATCATAAGTCTCCGAAAACTCTTCAAACAACCCTTTCATGCGATTGCTCATCAAAAGTTCTGCTGGATTGGGAGGTATTTTACCGGAATAAACTACATCAATGGTGTTTTTGTACACCAACATGGAATGAACTAAATCCTTTGGCACCAATGTAGCATCGTATAGAAATTCCGTCAAACCAATATCTTTCTTCAACTTAGGCTTACCTAGTTCATCGACATCTTTATTATTAAAAAAGCTATATAATTTAGGATTTCTAATATCCGCTCCAATCAATAATACCTTTTTGTTGGTATTGGCCAAGATCATGGCTAGGTTTGAGGATAAAAAAGTCTTTCCTTCGCCGGATACGCTAGAAGTTATAAAGATTACATTTTTTTTGCCAACGCCAGTTTTGGCCTTAATTAAAAAATCCAAATTAGTACGCAATATGCGGAGCGACTCCGCCATAACGGACCGATCATCCTTTAAAATCAACTTATTATCTTTCTTTGAAAGCTTAGGTAATTCTGCTAATACTGGGACATCTTGTACCAATTTTTCTAAACCAATCTTATTATGAATTTTATTATCCAATAATTCATTAGCATAAATGACTGAAAAAGGAACCAACAAACCCAAAATTAAGGATGCCAATAAAATAATATTTTTCTTAGGGGAGATAGGTTCATTATTTACCAAAAAAGCGGCATCTATGACCTTAGATTTAGGCTCAGTAGAAGCGAAGGTAATTTGTGATTCCTCACGTTTTTGCAAAAGGTACAAATACAAAGATTCTGTTGTCTGTTGCTGTCTGGTAATATCCCTCAATGCCCTTTCATTTTTAGGAGCCGAATAGATTCTTGAATTAATTTTGGACAACTGACTACTTAAACTGTTTACTTGCAGCGCCAAATTGTTGGTGACACTATTTAAACTGGATTGCATACTGCGCTTAAGTCCCGCCAATTGTTGGTCCAAATTAATTATTATAGGGTTCCTTTCATTGGAACTTTCCAATAATCGTTTACGCTCCAATGCCAAATCGTTGTATCTTGCTGTGGTAGAAGCAATTGATGCGTCCGAAAGACCAACATTGGAAGGTAACAATTCATATCCTTCCTGGTTTTCCACAATATCCTTCATTGAGGAAGCGATATCCAATTGCACCGAGGCATTCTGCAATTCCTGTTGATTGGCAGCACCTATATTGAGATTAAGATTAGTCTGCGCCCCGATATCTGTTAAGCCCCGATTCGATTTAAAATCCTCAGCACTTTCATCCACTGTAGATAAATCCCCGTATATATTGGCAATTCTATCATCTATAAAATTCGATGTCTTATCGGCAATGGCTTTTTTATCATCTAGGGCATTTTGGTTATAATTATGGATCAAAGTATTTATAACATCTTTCCCTCTTTCTATTACTCCATCATTTATAAAAATTGATATAATATTGGAAAGATCACTGGCCACCGCCACCTGTATTTTGTTTTGATAAAATTCCGCTACCGCAGCCAATGGATTTACGACCACCATATACTTTCTGTCCAAATATTTGTTTAAATCCAAGACATTTGGCGTTACAACTATCTCCCCAACTGAAGTATTAATTGTTTTTCCAAAGAGATGTACAATTGCGGGTTGATCTTCTTCCTCCACAAATTCAAAGGAAGTCTTAGATTTTATGGTAATAAAAAAATCTTCATCAGATCTATGGACAATTGAATCCGGTGCTATAAAACTTACATTAAAAGGCGCGCTCTTATATAAATCCGAATGTTGGATATTTCCCAATGCAATTATCTTCTTATTCAAACCAAGCTGTTTAACCAATTGGATTAAATTAGATCTAGAATTTAAAACTTCAATTTCATCATCAACATTATTTCCACCACCTCCTAAAACATTCAAATCTCTAAATACATTAAGCTCCGAGGTAGTATTCTGGTCTTCCAAAATTTGTAATTTAGCCTGTATCGAATATTCTGGTGATGTATACCGAATTTTTAACATCCCCAGTAATATTGAAATTATAGCCGAAATTACAAACCATTTCCAATTCTTTAAATATGGCTTAAGCCAATCTCTATAATTCATTTTTTTTATAAAATATTAATTGTTGATTTAGCATTCATTAGTTAAGAAAAGAATTGCTCTCTAATTTCTTGTGATAAGAATTACTATGGATGTAATTAAAGTCGACGCAATAGATATGGCAATACTTGCCCTTTGATCTAAACTTGAAGCTGTAATACCGGATTTATTCGGTTCCACATATACTACATCGTTTTGTGTAAGGTAATACACCGGGGATTCTACCATTTTTTTAGTCGTTAGGTCAATCCGGGTATAAACCTTGGTACCGTTAAAATCGCGAATCACCAATACATTATCCCGAACTCCTCGAATGGTTAAATCACCGGCAAGTCCAAGTGCTTCCAATATGCTGATTTGTTCCCCGTTCACTGGGTAAGTACCCGGTCTTGTTACTTCCCCCAAAACAGTAACTGTAAAATTGCTCAAACGTATATTTATAATGGGATCTTTCAAATACTCGGCAAGGCGATTTCTTAAAAGCAGTCTCAACTCCTCAGGAGAAAGTCCTTCAATTTTCAACTTGCCAATAACTGGAAAATCGATTTCTCCTGATTCATCTACCAAATAATCTACCTGTTGAGCCTGGAAACCTCCTTCAGCCGCCCCCCTAAAGAGATTAAACGGAACGCTTGCTTCCGGATTTAATGAAGAAACATGTATGGAAACCAAATCATCTACTTTAAATTTGGAAACCGAACGATTCTTATTTACAACGGTCTCAAAATTCCCTGTGTCCTGAAAATATACCACATTCTTTCTGGAGGCACAAGAACTTAAAAGAAAAACAAATAAGATAAAGACAATGATTTTTTGACTCATAGTAATAGTGTTTAAATATAATTTTTATAGTACAAGTATAGTAAATAATTAGGATTGTAAAATTTTCGCGGACTTTATACCATCGGAATCAACTTTTGTTTCCTTTTTATCCAATTTACATAAATCGGAATTATTGGAAACATATTCTGGTACAATTTCCTTCATCAATTTTACCGTGTTTTCATTGAAGAACATATTGGAAACACACAATTCATTAATTTTTGATTTTGTCTCTTCATAAAACAATTCCCTAGACTTCCCTATCATAATTTTCTTGTGGTAGGTAGGCATGGTATCCTCCCCATTGGCCAGTAACTCTTCATATAATTTTTCACCAGGTCTAAGTCCAGTAATCTTTATATCAATATCCTCAGGGTATCGCAACCCGGATAATTTAATCATGTTTTTTGCTAGATCATATATTTTTACGGATTCACCCATATCAAATATGAAAATTTCCCCTCCTTGACCCATGCCTCCAGCTTCCAATACCAATTGTGCAGCTTCAGGAATGGTCATGAAATAACGGGTAATATCCTTATGTGTCACAGTAAGTGGCCCGCCCTTTTCTATTTGCTTTTTAAAGAGTGGTATTACAGAACCATTGGACCCCAATACATTTCCAAAACGGGTTGTAATAAATTTTGTCTTCTTATATTGCTCAGCACAGCTAATATACATTTCCGCTATCCTTTTAGTAGCCCCCATCACATTGGTGGGGTTAACCGCCTTATCAGTAGAAACAAAAATAAACTTGTCTACGTTATTATCCAATGAAAGGTCCACTATAACTTTTGTTCCTGCCACATTGATCTTAATGGCCTCATAGGAATTGTACTCCATTAGGGGCACATGTTTATAGGCTGCAGCATGGAAAACCATATTTGGCCTATATTCTTGGAAGATTGTAGACATTCTATTTTTATCCCTAATATCCCCTACAATGGGGATAAAATTGTGAAATCCATTTTGTTTTAACTCTTGTTGAAGATCGTAGAGGGCAGATTCGGCCTGATCAATTACAATTAAAGATTTGTATTCACAATTTGCAATTTGCCTTACTAGTTCACTCCCTATAGAACCGGCTCCTCCAGTTACAATAATGCTTTTATTTCTTAACTCGCCGGATATTCTACCATTCTTGATATTAATAGGAGCCCTATCCAATAAATCTTCAATCTGCACCTGTTTAATCTGGGATATTTTAAGTTCCCCATTGATCCAATCCTCTATTGGAGGTACAATTTTAACCTGTACTGGAAAATCCACCAACTCCTCAACCAGCTCTCTAAGCTGATTGCGATCTATATTCTGAATAGAAAAAATAATCTCGGAAATATCGTGGGCTTTTATAAAAAACTCTGTAAGCACTTCTGGGCTATACACCCTCACCCCATTAATATTCTTTCCTACCTTTTCATTATCCCTATCTATATAGCCCACCACTTTGGAAACACTACCGCTGTGGCTAGTTAAGGCATTTTGGGTTAATATTCCTGATTCTCCCGCACCATATATAATTACATTCTTGGTAATCTTAAATTGTTTTACCAGATTGTAATAGGCAGTTTTAAAAATATAACGTGATGCACTTAGAGCCATGAAAGCCAATAAGCTATGAATTATTATAATGGACAAAGGCACAGTAAAATCCTCCATATAATTCATTTCCCTATTCAAAATAACCATAAAAATAGTGATGATACTGGACAGACAAATGGCATTAAAGATGTTATATATATCCCTTACACCAGTATGCCTAATTACCCCTTTGTAAGAGCCTGTAATCAAAAAAGACAATAAGCCAACCACCATTATTACAGGCAACTGCAGTAATAACTTACCACTGTCAAAATTAAGCGTTAAATTAAACCGTATAAGATAGGAAAATATGAAAGTAATAGCCATCAGAATTAAATCTATTGCCAATACTATCCATTTTGAAGTATATTTTTGCGCTCGGCTACTCAAGTAATTTTGTATCATTACGTTACCTAAATTTAGTGTTATTTAAAAGTCACCATTAAAAATATGTCAATCCAACAATACCCAATTAGCGTTAACACCCTAAGATACGGAAATTCCATATTGGTTCAGCATATATTTACCATAAATACGAGCAAATAGGCCCAATTTAATCGTGAAGTAGAATTACCATAAAATCAATCGCAATTCTCTTCAAGGGTATAAAATTAAATGTAATTTTTTATAAGAGGACCGGAAGTAAGTATATTTCGGTAAACTCTCAAAAAATCGGGTGAATTCCATTTAATCGCCAAAACATTAAATTGTCTATCATTAAGTCACAACTGTTTATCGTACATTTTGCATATCCCGCCTTGGAAAGAATTTAGTTGGTAATAATCCTTCCGATGGATAAATACCTTGATTCTGCTCTAGAAACCTTTCACTTCAACATTGCCTAAATTCATAAGACTACACTTAATTATATATTTCATGAAACCTACCTTTCTCTACGGAAGCTATAGATTATGTTTGGCTAATTTTATTATGGGCTCAAGTCCAAAAATAGCCACGCAAATGCTGGATTATACTTTACCTCATCCAGAACTGCCTAAATGTGTAGTTCTGGCCTATAATAAACGAAATGAAAAAAATGAATTCAGTCTGCCAATGAGGAGGCCCGACACTAGGGTCAGTGTAACTTTAGATTAAATAGCTCCATAGACAAAATTACAATCCTTTATTAGGCAAGTAATTTCCTTGGTATTTATACATAAATATTATATTTACACCTCCTAAAAAAATTAGAATAACAAAATAATGGTGTTGGTAATTGCCTAGACTAAATCCTTTTTATGAAATTAATTACAACTAACAAATTGACATGGTCAGAACATATTTCATTATTGGCATATTTCTTTCAACAGCATAAAAGAATATAAATATGAAAATATTAATTACTGGAGCAGCTGGCTTTATTGGTTTCTTTGTATCCAAAAAATTAACTGAAAAAGGACATGAGGTTATTGGATTGGACAATATAAACGATTATTATGATGTAAATCTTAAGTATTCCCGTCTGCAGGAATTGGGCATCTCTAAAGAGGAGGCCGAATGCTTTAATAAGATATGCACAAGCAAACAACCTAATAACTCATTTAAATTTATCCGTCTAAATCTTGAAGACCGAAATGCACTTCCCGCTTTGTTCAATAAACAGCAATTTGATGTGGTGTGTAATTTGGCCGCTCAAGCAGGGGTTCGCTATAGTTTAGAGAACCCGGAAACCTATATTGACTGTAATATTGTTGGGTTTCTAAATATTTTGGAATGTTGTAGAAACAATAAAATAAAGCATTTGGTCTACGCCAGTAGTTCCAGTGTATATGGCTTGAACAAGAAAACCCCATTTGAAACTACTGATAATGTTGATCATCCTATAAGCCTATATGCTGCGACCAAAAAAAGCAATGAACTTATGGCCCACACCTATAGTCATTTATATGGCTTTCTTACAACCGGTTTACGTTTCTTTACGGTCTACGGTCCTTGGGGCAGACCGGATATGGCCATGTTCCTGTTCACGGATGCCATTATAAAGGGCAGCCCTATAAAAGTATTCAACAACGGCCAAATGGAACGTGATTTCACCTATATCGATGATATTGTGGAAGGTGTTGTCAGAATATTGGAAAAAGACACTCCTACCCGAATTGAAGCAACCGGTCGCTATAAAATATATAATATAGGAAATAACAACGCGGTGAAATTGTTGGATTTCATAGAAGCTATAGAAAACAATCTAAAAATTAAAGCAAAAAAAAATATGCTTCCAATGCAGCCCGGTGACGTTGCAACAACATGGGCCAATGTGGATGATTTAATGAAGGATTATGGATACTGTCCTAATACGACTATTAAGGAAGGGGTGGCCGCTTTTATTTCCTGGTATAAAAAATATTACATGATCAATTAGTGTAGTCCTTTTAATTTTACAATATAATATTTTATTTCCTTATAGCTCTCATAATATTCGAGGAACTCCATAGTTTTATTACATACTATTGACATACTTATTTCATTTCATCGAGTTTATTGCTACTTTAAATAATAATAATACTGATTTATAATTCTTTTATACACCTTTGTCCGGCCCAAGAATTTATAATTAAAAAAACATGTACACGACATTATCTCAATTAAACTCCAATTACCATATTTTAGTAACGGGAGGAGCTGGTTTCATAGGTTCCAATCTTTGTGAAACAATATTAAAAAACGGTAACACCCTAACCTGTTTGGATAATTTTGCCACAGGAAAACGGGAAAACATTGCCCATTTGCTCTCCAATCCCAAATTCACTTTGATCGAGGGCGATATCCGAAATTTAGACGATTGCCAAAGAGCCTGTGAAGGTGTGGATTATATATTGCACCAAGCCGCATTGGGGTCTGTTCCTAGATCGATAAACGATCCAATAACAAGCAATGATGTCAATGTTTCCGGGTTTTTAAATATGTTGGTTGCGGCTAGGGATGCTAAGGTAAAACGCTTTGTGTATGCAGCAAGTTCCTCGACCTATGGGGATTCGGTCGGGCTCCCAAAAGTCGAGGAAGTAATAGGTAAACCCCTCTCTCCTTATGCCATTACCAAATACGTAAACGAACTTTACGCCGAAATTTTCAGCAAAACCTATGGCCTGGAGACGATAGGATTACGTTATTTTAATGTTTTTGGAAGAAAGCAGGATCCCAATGGGGCTTATGCAGCAGTAATCCCTAAGTTTGTCATGCAATTGATGAAATACGAATCCCCTGTCATTAACGGCGACGGAAGCTACTCAAGGGACTTCACCTACATAGACAATGTAATTCAAATGAACCTGCGCGCCATTATCAGCAATAATGAAAAAGCAGTTAATACAGTTTATAACGTTGCTTATGGGGAACGCACCAATTTAAAGGAACTGGTCTCCCTGTTAAAGAAGTACTTGGCGGAGTTCGACCCTAAAATCGCCCATGTGGAAGCGATTTATGGCCCCAACCGCCAAGGCGATGTCCCCCATTCCTTGGCTTCAATAGACAAAGCAAAAAACTTGCTGGGATATAATCCACAATTTAATATAGATTTGGGAATAAAGGAAGCCGTACAATGGTATTGGTCCAATTTAAAATAAACTATTAAAGAATGAATTTAACTGTAATCGGAACGGGTTATGTAGGTTTGGTCAGCGGAACGTGTTTTGCAGAAATGGGAAATACTGTTACTTGCATAGATGTAGATACTAAAAAAATTGAAAACCTTAAACAAGGGATAATCCCAATTTACGAACCTGGCTTGGAAGCCATGGTCTCACGGAACATCAAAAACAACAGCATACGTTTTAGTACTGACCTAAGTTTACATCTGGAAAAATGTGATATTGCTTTTATTGCAGTGGGAACGCCCATGGGAAACGATGGTTCGGCCGACTTGAAATATGTGTTGCAAGTAGCTAGGGAAATTGGGCAGCATATGACCCATAGTTTGATTGTGGTAGATAAATCTACTGTTCCCGTAGGCACAGCGGACAAGGTAAAGGCAACTATACAAGAGGAATTGAATAAACGCAAGGTTTCAATAGAATTTCATGTAGTTTCCAATCCCGAGTTTTTAAAGGAAGGGGATGCCATAAACGACTTTATGAAACCAGATCGGGTGGTCATTGGAGCCGATAATGATGAGGCCGCAAAAAAAATGAGGACACTCTATAGTCCTTTTTTCAGAAGTAGCGTTGACCGACTAATACTCATGGACGTACGCTCAGCGGAAATGACAAAATATGTGGCCAATGCCATGTTGGCCACCAAAATTTCGTTTATGAACGAAATTGCCAATATATGTGAACTTGTAGGCGCCGATGTCAATAAAGTACGTATCGGGATCGGTTCGGACAGCCGGATCGGCTACAGCTTTATTTACCCAGGAAGTGGGTATGGCGGCTCCTGTTTCCCTAAGGACGTAAAGGCCTTAAAGAAGACTGCAGAGGAGCATGGTTATACCCCCCGGCTCATTGCCTCGGTGGAAGATGTGAACGACAGTCAAAAATTGGTCATAGCCAATAAGGTGATAAAAAGATTTGGCGAAGATTTACATGGAAAAATCTTTGCTGTATGGGGACTGGCCTTTAAGCCTGAAACCGATGATATGCGTGAAGCACCTGCCATTTATATCATTAAGGAATTAATAAATCGAGGTGCCAAAATACAGGCTTATGACCCCAAAGCCATGGAAGAGGCGCAACATTTTTATTTAAAAAACGTTATAGAGGTCGAATATTGCAATTCAAAATACGAAACCCTTTCAAATGCCGATGCCATGATCCTATTGACAGAATGGAAGGAGTTCAGATCCCCGGATTTTGAGGAATTGAAGGTGCAACTGAAAACCCCCATCATTTTTGACGGGCGCAACCAATACAATCACATATTGATGGAAGAAAGAGGATTTGAATATTTCCAAATAGGGAAGAAATAATTAAACATTTAATAAGTAAATAAAATGAGTAATATAAAAATAGCGATAATAGGATTAGGATATGTAGGACTGCCCTTGGCGCGCTTGTTCGCCACTAAATACCCCACCATAGGTTTCGATATTAACGAAGCCCGAATTAAGGAATTGAAATCTGGGATGGACAGTACTTTGGAGGTAGAAGTCGATATTTTACAGGCTGTTTTAAGTGATACCCCCAAGATAGAGAACACTGGATTGTATTGTTCTAACAAATTGGAGGATATTGCTGATTGCAATTATTATATCGTTACCGTTCCAACACCAGTAGACAGAACCAATAGACCAATTTTAACGCCATTGTACAAGGCCAGTGAAACTGTAGGCCGAGTACTTAAAAAAGGAGATGTTGTAGTCTATGAATCTACCGTATACCCAGGGGTTACCGAAGATGAATGTATTCCTGTCCTTGAGAGAATCAGCGGATTGACTTTTAATAAAGATTTTTTTGCAGGGTATTCCCCAGAAAGAATCAATCCAGGAGACAAGGAACATACGGTGGAAAAAATATTGAAGGTAACTTCAGGATCAACACCGGAAACCGGAAGGCTGGTTAACGATCTATATGCCTCTGTAATTACAGCAGGCACGCATCTGGCTCCAAGTATCAAGGTAGCAGAAGCAGCCAAAGTGATAGAAAATTCGCAGCGCGATATCAATATTGCCTTTGTAAACGAATTGGCCAAGATCTTTAATCTGATGGGAATAGATACCCATGAGGTACTCGAGGCAGCAGGGACCAAATGGAATTTTCTTCCCTTTAAACCAGGATTGGTCGGCGGACATTGTATTGGTGTTGACCCCTATTATCTTGCCCAAAAAGCCCAAGAATATGGTTACCATCCAGAAATAATTTTGGCAGGTCGCCGCATGAACGACGGTATGGGCAAGTATGTGGCATCGGAAGTGGTAAAGCTAATGGTGCAAAATGATATTAAAGTTAAAGGATCTAACATTCTAACCTTGGGCATCACTTTTAAGGAAAATTGCCCGGATGTTAGGAATACAAAGGCAGTAGATGTCATCAACAATTTAAAGAGTTATGGAGCAAATATTACGACCTATGACCCATGGGCATCCCCCGAAGAAGTGGAACATGAATATGGCTTGGATACGACAAAAACCCCTCCTAATGAAAGATTCGATGCCATTGTCTTGACCGTAGCACATAAGGAGTTTTTAAACCTAGATTTAAAAGGCATGTTGAAACCACAAGCTGTGCTCTATGATGTTAAAGGAATATTAAAGGATATTGCAAATGGCAGATTGTAGTTAATAGGACTATCTTATAAAGTGTGTAAATAGAAAATAGCGGGGGAATGCCCCAGTCATGGTCGGAAGAAATTCCGACCATTTTTTTATGTTTCAAAATGATCTAATTTCCCTTCACATTTTACGACTATCATAGCAATAGCCAAATT
>NZ_PIOB01000012.1 GCF_002909255.1 Arenibacter hampyeongensis | reverse complement strand
AACAAGTTAAATGCCTGAAAATCAATCAGTTGACCAAAAATTATGGGGATGTAAAAAACAAAAAAAGTCGGAAGAAAAAATCTTCCGACCATGACTGCCAATAAGCCCTCCTTTATTTATAATTTAAGTATTTGTAGACAACACTAGTCCTCTTCCCCGTCCAACACTCCTTCCGGTACTACCAGCTCGTTCTCCATAACGTCCAATTCCTCTTCCGATTCAATAGGTTCTGGAACGGAGGACTTTAGCGCATTAAACTTTTCCAATTCTTTCAAGTCTCCTTCGTCTCCAGAAAAATACGGAAATACATCCATGATGGGTGATTCGGAAATTACGGGAATGGTGTAATCGCCCATAGTGTCTTTCATAGCCTGAATGGTGTTATCATAAGCCTCCTTTACATCATTGGCTTGCACCAGCAAATAAATATTTGTTTTTCTTTCCTTACCACTTTTTTCATCGAAGGCAATTAAAGCTACTTTTGACTTAAACCAGCGATCCGAATTTTCAAAAGGATGCACCTCTGAAAAATTCGCAACCTTTATATTCGTAATGAAGAATTCTTCACTTGTATAGGCGGCCATCTCCTCGTTTATTCTACTCTCCGCTTCTGTATACGATATGGCATCCAACAAATAGGTTTCCGTAGTTACTTTTTGTTCTCCAGTTTCATGGATTTTTCTATATTTTACTTTGCACTCGTACCAAGTCTGACTCATATCCAATTTATTTTAAGGATGCCAAAAATAGGTCTTACAAAAAATAATATCCCCCCATTCCACAAATAGATATTCACAATTTCCAAAGGACTTTTGATCTTCCTATTAAATTTGAAATTGGCATTACCTGGGTAAATAGTTCTTGGGTTGCCTAACTAGCCATCGCTCAATACTATATACAAAAAAACAGTAGGTTTCTGATCCAAAAAGGGATACTTGACTAGAATTAAACAATTTTTATTTTCTGATCTAGGTAACTGAAATAGTCAAAAACCGAATACAAAAGAAGAAGGGATTTATTAATTTCGTTCCGATTTCCCAAAGTAAAATCCCAACAATCCATTATCTTTAATCCAAAGGTGTATTCCCTCTGTCCATTTTGTATACCCATCTCATATGCTATATGAAACAGAATATAACCATAAATGGCAATGACATTGGACAAAAGCTAATGAACTATAAAAAATAAAACTGCAGAAGGTTATGACAAAGGTTGTTCAGGCTATATTCTTACTAGCTATTCTATTGCCTTTTAACCAAGGTGTTGCCCAGGACAATACCCAAAATAGTAATTACACTTTTAAGAGTGGTGACCCCAATGGTATCGGAAAATGGTATATGGGAAGGGAAATTGCCCATGTGATGGGGTACCAGGGAATGCAATGGTTGGACCGTCCCGATCGTGAAGAAGAGGAAAACACCACTACATTATTGAAGAATATGGCCATTGATTCCAAGGATATCATAGCCGACATTGGTGCCGGATCGGGCTACCACGTTTTTAAGATGGCTCCAATGGCCCGGCATGGACTTATTTACGCCATTGATATTCAGGATGAGATGTTGTTAGAGATCGATCGGCGTAAAGATGAGAGCGGTTTTAAGAATGTTTTGGTCATAAAAGGAAGCGAAAAAAGTATAAACCTGCCAGAAAATTCAGTGGACAAGGTGCTGCTTGTAGATGTTTACCATGAGTTTAATTATCCAGTGGAAGTTATTGCCTCCATTAAAAAAGCATTACGGGCAGATGGCAAACTGTTTTTAATAGAATACCGCGGTGAAGATGACACTGTGCCCATAAAAACACTTCATAAAATGACTGAAGCACAGGCCGTTAAAGAAATGCAGGCTGCCGGTATGAAACTAGATCGGAACATAGATAATCTTCCATGGCAGCATTGTATGGTTTTTGTAAAAAAATGATTATTCTGAATAGACAGTTGACCATCCAGTTACACTCCTGCCCTACTCTACGATTGGATTTTGTAGCCGTAGCCAAAGAATTTCAAATAAATGTAAGAAGGTATTTGCACTTATGTTCTGATTTAAGTCATTGAAATATAGCTTTATTTTCCAACAATTTATTATCTTCAAAAGATAAATAACAGCCTAGAGTTCAAAAATTTAAGGCGAATTAAACCCAACCCAAATGAAAAGGACACTAACATCAGTAGTAGCATTGATTATTGCCATGAATGGCTTTGCCAATAATTTGACACCATCCGTATCCACCAACCCTTTTATGGGTATGTGGGGGCTGGACATTGAAGGTGGCGGTGCGGGCTGGTTAAACGTACATGAGGACCAAGGCTTCTTGGATGCCGAACTGTTATGGATTGGCGGTAGTGTAGTCCCGGTCTCCAATGTATATGTGGTTGACGAAAATACGTTGGTTGTTACAAGAACCAATCAGGTGAAAAGAAGTGCCGATCGCAACCATACATTAACCTATACCCTGGAGATCAAAAAAAGGGGAGATGTCTTGGAGGGTACCATGAGCGGACCCAATAGGGATGGAAACGGGGTGTCTGTTAAAAAATTTACCGGAAAACGTATGCCGGCCATGCCCAATACGCCAGACCTGTCCAAAGTAAAATACGACAAACCGATCAAATTGTTCAATGGGAAAAATTTGGATGGATGGAAATTGATAGATTCTGAAAAGGCCAATGGCTTTAAGGTCGTAGACGGTACGCTAATGAACGATCCGGTACAACCGGAAGGTGACGAACATATCTCCTATGGAAACATTCGCACCCTTCAGGAATTTAATGATTTCAACCTGAAGCTGGAAGTCAATGTACCCGAAGGAAACAATAGTGGGGTCTACCTACGTGGACTCTATGAAATTCAAGTTGTGGATTCATACGGCAAGGAATTGGATTCCCATAATATGGGAGCTCTCTATAGTCGCATTACACCTAGTGTGGCAGCTGAAAAACCCGCGGGAGAATGGCAGACATTTGATATCACCTTGGTAGACCGACATGTGACAGTAATCTTTAACGGCAAAAAGATCATAGACAATCAACCCGTTTGGGGGCCCACAGGTGGAGCCATGTCTTCCGATGTTTTGAGTCCGGGACCAATTTATTTGCAGGGAGACCACGGCAATGTGGCCTATCGCAATATTGTCCTCACCCCTGTCAAGTAAGTTATAAATTAGGTCTAGCCCTCCTTCGCGAGGAAGGAGGGCTAGACTACTATTTTTCCATTTTCAAGACAGCAAATTTGCCTTTATTCCAACCATGGACAAGCAAGTACAATTGCTTTGATCCATTTTTGGTCACAAAGTGTGGCCAAACCTGGTGAATATTGGTCAAGACCGGGATATCCAAATCTCCAGGAATTACTGTAGATACCAACTTATCTCCTGTATGTACATAGACCGGAGCCGATTTCTGTTCACCAATGGCCGACAAAGCATTTAGGAAGTAATGTTCATCCGTGAAGGCAACATTACAAACTAAACTGCCTTCTGGTATATCATTAAAAGTTTCCACAAACTTACCTTTCTTGGTAAATTTTACTACCTGCCCTGCCGCCCTATTGGCTACAAGGATATGTTTTTCATGGGCATATATACCATGTGCAGTCTGAAACTGACCAGGATTGTCTCCTTTTCCACCCCAGGCAAGCTTGCCCCAACTCCATACACCACCTTTTTCCTTTATTGTCATCACAAAGTCCCCTGCAGAATAACCATGGGCTACATACAGGGTTCCGTTTAGATAAGTTACGTCGGTTACTCCAAAATTACTGTCTTTGGAGGCAAAGAACTCATTGGCCGGGTCAAATTTGAATTCGGTGCCCGTCGGCTTTAAAATTTCACTTACGATTTTGCCATCCAATGTCAATACAAGTACTCTTTTGCCCTCTTGTGCTACGGCCAAGTATTTTTCACCTTTATGAACAAAGAAAACAATACCATGGATATTATCCTTTAAACGTTGATCGTTACCGATGGTAGACCACTTTGTTAGATCTGGGCTGATCGAACACAGACCGTACCCAGGAATACCTGTATATACAATGCCAGTTTCGGGGTCTTCATTGAAACCTCCGTGCATTCCCGGTTCAAATTCATGTGCATCTTCTGGAAAAGCAGCTGTTAATTCCTGGTCCCATGAAAATATAAAATCGCCCTGGCCTGTGACCAGTTTTGCCTGCAAAGGCATGTCATCAGACGCCATTGGGCCATGCTGGTGATGGGCCATGTCATTATTATGTTCATGTGCATGATGCGTATGATCTTGTGAGTGTTGATTTTTTTGTGCCAATAAGGTGGATGATAATCCCATAGTGTAAGCTATGGCAAATACGGTTAATGTAGTTTTTTTAAACATGGATGCTCTTTATTAATTTTTTGGAAAGTTAATCAATCTTATGTAATTATTCAACCAGATAAATTATCCACTATTTTTTACCGAACAGATGAAATGGGAAATTATTTTTATTAAAAAATTCAAAACTATGTAACCAGTTACGGGAAATTATTTACATTTGCGTAACCAGTTACTTAATTAATCAATAATGAACGACTTTTTAACGGAAATGGAATTTGTTGGACTAACCAGTAGGCTTAAGAGGTTAAGTGATTCCCTACTATACAGTACCAAGGAGTTATACAAGTCGGAAGGGCTGGATATTGAACCCAATTGGAACTTGATTTTTATTCTACTGCAGGAAAACAAGACCATGACCATAACCGAAATATCGGAAACATTGCAATTCTCACATCCGGCCGTGGTGAAAATCATTAATAAAATGAAAAAAAACGGACATGTAGAGACCAGGACCGATACCAAGGATAAAAGAAAGCAGATATTAACTCTTACAGAAAAAGCCCATAAGCAATTACCGGTTTTTGAGAAATATTGGACAGCAGGAAGACAGACCGTTATGGACCTACTTGCAGACAGTCCCAATTTTTTAGAAGAATTTTTGAAAATAGAAGAAAAAGTGAACCAAAGCGATTACAAGGAAAGAACATTGAAAAATTTAAAAAATGACAAACATCGTTATTGAAACTATTGGCTATATGGCCATCCTTACAGGCTTCTTTGCTATAACTAAAAAAGACATGAACAAATTCCGAATATGGCATTTGATTTCCAGTTTTTTCTATATCATATATGGCGCTATGTTAAACTCGGTTCCCCTAATCGTTGCCGGAGTAGTTTTTTGTATAATACACGTTTATCATTTAATAAAAATTTACGACTCCAATAAAGGCCCCAAACTCAAAATCTAATTGGACCGGATAATCAGGACTTTTTAGGGAAACAAAGTACTATTAGGAACTATCGCTTCCGTGCACCAGTGAAAGTTTTGTAAATTTATACCAGCCCAATTCTTGGGCTTCATTTAATTAATATCCTGTCTTAAATCAGCAGGCTCAGTATTACCATAATTTCTAATCATGGGGAAAAAATTAGATTCGATTACAATTGAATTGAAAGAATTCATTGAAAAGCAAAAGATTTTTTTTGTTGGAACAGCAGCTTCTGAAGGCAGGGTGAATATATCGCCAAAAGGAACCGATTCCTTTAGAATCATTGATAATAACAAAATTGTTTGGCTCAATCTAACCGGTAGTGGCAATGAAACGGCAGCACATTTATTGAAGAACCATAGAATGACCATTATGTTTTGTGCATTTGAAGGAAAACCACTTATATTAAGTCTTTATGGACAGGCAAAAATCTATCATAAAAGGGATATGGAATTCCATAGTTTTATTAAACTATTCCCAGAAAACACTGGTTCTCGACAGATTATTGAAATGGATATCGATTTGGTACAGACCTCCTGTGGATTTGCAGTTCCCTATATGGATTTCAAAGAGGAAAGACATGCTTTGAACTCATGGTCCACAAAACAGGGAACTGCTGGAATTGAAACGTATTGGGAAAATAAAAACACTTCGAGTATAGACGGATTTGAAACCAAAATACTTGGTGATTAAACCTCCCCTAGTGAATACCAATAAGTATCCAACCCCAATCGAAAAAGTTTGAACGGCCGTTACCCTTTTCCAACTATTTAGTTCATAGGACCTAAATTACTTTTAGCGCCTTCCCTACTTTTGTAAATGCCGCTACTGCCTTTTCCAAATGCTTCCGCTCATGGGCAGCCGATAATTGCACCCTAATTCTGGCTTTTCCCTGTGGCACCACTGGATAGAAAAATCCAATTACATATATCCCTTCATCCAACAATTGGGAGGCAAACTTTTGGGCCAAGGGAGCATCATAGAGCATTACGGGAACAATAGGATGATCTCCCGCAACTATATCAAAACCAGCGGCGGTCATCGCCTCTCTAAAATAGATGGTGTTGTCCTCCAATTTATCGCGCAGTGTGGTTGAAGAAGCCAATACATCCAAAACTTTAATGGAAGCCCCTACTATTGAGGGCGCAACAGTATTGGAGAATAGATAAGGTCTGGAACGCTGTCTTAGTATATCTACAATTTCCTTTCTCGCCGCGGTGAAGCCTCCAGAAGCACCCCCTAGAGCTTTGCCATAAGTTCCGGTAATGATATCTATCCTTCCCATTACATTTCTATATTCATGCGCACCGCGCCCGGTAGCCCCTAAAAAACCTGTAGAGTGACATTCATCTATCATGACCATGGCATCATACTTATCGGCCAAATCACAGATTTTATCCAATTGGGCAATGGTTCCGTCCATTGAAAAAGAGCCATCGGTCACGATTAATTTTCTTCTAGAGCCATCGGCCGCTTTCAATTGTTCTTCAAGGTCCGTCATGGAATTATGCTCAAACCTAAAACGCTTTGCCTTACACAGCCTAATACCATCTATTATTGAGGCATGGTTAAGTGCATCGGAAATAATAGCGTCCTCGGCACCTAGAATAGGTTCAAAGAGTCCACCATTGGCATCAAATGCAGCGGCATAAAGAATACAATCCTCCATACCCAAAAACTCGGCTGTCTTGCGTTCCAATTCCTTATGTATATCTTGGGTTCCACATATAAAACGAACGGATGACATTCCAAAACCATGGGAGTCAATAGCGTCTTTACCGGCTTTTATAACATCTGGATGTGCAGATAGACCCAAATAATTGTTGGCGCAAAAATTTAAGACCTCCTTGGTATTGGTGGTTTTAATTTCCGCACCCTGAGGTGTGGTAATAATTCTTTCTTCCTTATATAGACCCTCAGCTTTAATGGCATCAAGTTCCTTCTGTAAATCGTTTTTTATTGTTGAATACATATTTCTACCTTATTTTATTTGTACCAGGCCTTGGCCTTGCGTATTGTAATTATATAAGAATCCCCATTGATTTTTTAGATCGGGTTCCGTAATGTCCCCTAAGCTTTTCGATCATAGTACCGGTAATCATTTTTAAGTCGTACTCCGGCTTCCATCTCCAATCTTTGGTAGCCTCATCGGCATTAATGGATTTAGGCCATCGAGATGCTATCTCCTGCCTGAAATCAGGTTCATATTTCACTTGGAAATCAGGATAATAATTGCGTATTTCCTTGACAATATCCTTTGGGGAAAAACTACATCCCGAAAGGTTATAGGATGTTCTTAAGGTAATGTTTTCTTTGGGTGCCTCCATCAGTTCCAAGGTGGCCCTAATGGCATCGTCCATAAAAATCATGGGAAGCGTGGTATTTTCTTCCAAGAAGCAACTAAACTCTTCTTCCAATACGGCCTTGTGAAAAATATCCACAGCGTAATCGGTGGTACCTCCGCCCGGCATGGATTGATAGCCAATAACTCCGGGATATCGGATGGACCTTACATCCAATCCATATTTTAAAAAGTAATATTGCGCCCAGTTTTCTCCAGCGGCCTTGCTCATCCCATAGACGGTTGCAGGATTAAGAAAGGCATTGTTAGGAGTATTATTGGCAGGAGCATCTTCCCCAAAAACGGCTATGGAACTTGGAAAAAACACCTTATCCAATCCGTTTACCCTCGATACTTCCAGAACATTAAATAACATGTTCATGTTAATATCCCAAGTGGCCAATGGATTTGCTTCTCCCTTGGCAGACAAAATTGCCGCCAAATGATAAATCTGTGCAATGCCATGTTTTGTCACTACATCTTGAATTTGATTCCTGTCATTGGCGTCCAGCACCTCAAATAAACCATAAAAATTAGGTGCTTCCTGAATATCTGAAGCAACCACATTGTCCAAACCAAATTTATTCTGCAACGCTTTTGTAAGCACTGATCCCAATTGCCCATTGGCTCCTATAACAAGAATTTTTGCACTCATGATTTTCCGTTTATCCATAATCAACAAAGTGTTAATTACTATCAAAATTACAAATAACGAGTCAATCATGTAAATTTTCGGAATAATTAAGTAATTATACCTAAATTATACTATTTTTAAAGTGTATTTTACTTTTATCTTTAAAAAATAATCTATTCTAAAGTAATTTTTTGGATACTTATGGAGCAACTTGATCAAACTGATATTACCATTCTCAGGATTTTACAAAAAGATTCAAAAAAAACCGCCAAGGAAATTGCGGCCATTCTCAATCTTACGCCCTCCCCAGTTTACGAAAGAGTCCGACGGTTGGAAAAGCAAGGGGTCATTAAAAAGTATGTGGCCATTCTGGATAAAAAGCAAATAGACCGATCTATTACTGTAATATGCCAGGTATCCATGCGATATCATAATGAAGCCTTTATAGAAAAGTTTGAGGCACAGGTACAGCATTTGGAAGAAGTACAGGAATGTTACCATTTAGCGGGACAAGTAGATTTTATCCTGAAAATCCATACCAAAAGTCTTGAGGATTACCATGACTTTGTAAAGACTAAACTTTCCAAGATCGAAAATATTGGAGTACTTAACAGTACATTCGTATTGAAGGAAATAAAACATTCTTCGGAATACTACATTTAATTCCTAGCCCATTTCTGTTATATTTGTTTTAACCAATAGTGTTCCTTTTTAAGAATAACAACCACTGCCGATTATACCGTAAATATGAAAATTGTAAGGACTGATATGGAGCTGGAAACTCCACTCGTAGACAAAACACTTAAAGAACAAGGACATAATTTAGTGCTACTCCCCGATGGAGTATCCCAAGAGGTGCTGGCCAAAGAAATAGTGGATTGTGATATACTCTTAATGTGCTACACCCCTATTACCAGGCAAATCATCGATTCTACAAAAAACCTCAAGGCAATAGTTAAATACGGCGTAGGAATAGATGCCATAGATATCCCTGCTGCCAATGAACGCGGTATTGTGGTGGTAAATATTCCAGAATATGCAGAAGAGACCGTTGCGGAAGGTGCATTTTCCATGCTCATCGCCTTAGCTAAAAAATTGCCCATTTTACAAAAACAAATGCACAACAAAGCATGGGTATGGCCAAGTCAAGAATGGTTGGGATTGGATATTGCCGAAAAAACGCTGGGCATAATTGGCTGTGGCAAAATTGGAAGCAGTATGGCCAGAATGGCAGGTCTGGGGTTTAGGGCGAGGGTCATAGGATACGACCCCAGCAAGTCCAAAGAGGATTTAGCGAAACACGGGATTGAAAAATATGACAATCTCTTGGAAATGATCAAAGAATGCGATTTTATCTCCCTTCATGCTGTTTTAAATAATGAAACCAAACACCTTATTGGTGCAAAGGAGTTTTCGGCAATGAAGAAAACCGCTATTATTATTAATTCCGCCAGAGGGGCTTTGATTGATGAAATGGCCCTTTTGGATGCCTTGGAAAAAAATCAGATCGCTGGGGCCGGTCTTGATGTGTACAGCATGGAGCCCTTAAATAAATTTGATCATCCTTTAAAAAAGCTTTTTGCAATGGACAATGTAATACTCTTGCCGCATTTAACTTTTTATACGGAAGAGGCTATGCATCGACTTGAAATTGAGACTTTGGAGCGAATTTCCGAAGTAATGGAAAATAGGCCGGTCACTATTAAATCCAAAGACCCGCGACTTCAAAATCAGACATAGACTTCATTTACCAAGGAACTAAATTGGCCTAAGGATGCCAAATATTAGAGAATAGACTCGTAATCCAATTCCAAAAATTTCTCTACGTACTTGGCCCAATAAGTTGTAACAAACCTGGTGTGGTCCGGATGTGTATTATACCCCTCATAGGCCACCATGTTGTCAAATTCCATTGACAAACCAAAATCAAAATCGTTCTTCTTACTTATTTGTCGCAAGGATTGAAAATTTTGGACTCCAGGTATAAAGGCCAATTTGGCCGCCGCGGAGAGAAATTCTTTTTCTTCAGGGGAGCCTTTAGCGTATTTCAACTTTAGGGCTACAGTGTGCTGAATCATAAATTACAATTTAGATTTTTATATAGGTGAATTTAAGCAACTAATACACCACCATTCTTTTGTTATCCTTTATTTCAATGTCAATACCATCTATAAGTTGCTTACCCTGAAATTTAATGGATTTGGACTGGTCATAATCCAGCAGCGTATATTCCCGATCCTTATCGGCCGTAAACCACTCAGGAAATTGATTGATTCTGGCCCAATCCATAGGCAACTTCATATTCGCCTTGTGCCTAGGCTTATCAAAAAATAGTTTTCCTTTCCAAGGTAGTTCAGATTTAATTGATATCAATAATGAGTCTCCTTTATGCTCCGCTCCAAGTAACAGGTCATCTCTCCAAGGCTTTACATACAAACCCTTGCTTTTCCATAAATTATACATAATGGTAGTCCTGGCAAAATTGCCATCCCCATGCCAGCCCTCTATTATCCCATTTTCCTGCTGCATGGCCCACATCACTTTTATTTCACTGTCCATCCATTTGGCAACGGAGGCATCCGGAATCCGATTATACAAATTTAGGGCGCCTTCAATGGCATCCGCATACCCATCGGCACTACCCTTCTCCCAATCATAGTTGGTGTATTTGTTTAAATTGGAATATATCTTCAATATGGCTTCCTTATATGTAGGATCCTTATCCAACATATAAACAGCATAAAATCCGTTAAGGGTATAACCCCAATTATCAGCAGGGCGTTCCTGTACAACTTCTCCTGTTTGGGGATTTATCGCATCATAAAACAATCCATCACCATTTCTACCAACTTCCAAAATCCTGTCCATCATCTCATGTAATGGTTTTCTATATGCTTCCCTTTTATTTGGCCTGGCAAAGCTTGTAGACACATACAATTCACATAAGCCTGATATTAACTCACACCCATGGTCTCGCAGCCTAAGGTAATCCAAGTCCTTTGTGGGGTGGTGGTCTCCCAGCAAATAATAATCGCCAATGGATACGGCCCAGTCCAAGAACTTTTCATCTCCGGTCATCCAATATACTCGTGAAAGAATCTGTAGCAATTCACCATTCACTTCCTCCCGCGTTGCATTGGAGCCATCCCTGGATATCCCATCGGCAACATTTACTTCATTCTTCAAGTCGTACAGCATCTCCATCATTCTTTCCGACCATGGACTTTTCCCTAGCCACTCCGTAAGGGGCAGCAAGCCATCCTTAATATATTCCGAAGTCCCAAAAATAATTTCTGACATATCCAATTTTTCATTTTGAAAATCCTTTTTAGAAAAAGAATAGGTATCGGGAAGAGTATTCACCCTTGAAGTGAGTTTTTTTTCAGCATACAACATATCCAACATTGTCCCATCAAATAAATCCTCATCTGCAAAAAAAGAGGTGAGTACCATAAACGGATAATTATCCGCTGCGGCATCCTTTGCATTCCAAATGTCCGTATCAGCTTCAAGGTTTCTTGGAATTAGACCCGATTCGGGATCAGCCATCTCCAACCAGCCATGAACAAATTTTTCACTCCTAATAAAACCCTCATTGGCCAAAATGGCATTCTCCCCTGCTTTGGCAAATAGAAGATCGTCCTCTGCAGAAATCTGTTTAACGGGATGAGAATCTTTACAGGCTACTATACCCAAAATTATTAGAGCAGGAAATATATTTATTTTCATGTTACTATTGATTATTTTATGGGTAAACCATTAACGGTTGGAAATAAATTTATCCAAGGAATCCATTGCTCCCTCATGAAAATTCATTTTTTCAACAGAAAAGTTATTGGCCTTGTTCAGGGATTTATAATGCTCCTTCACAAAATCATAGGACTGCATGTAGCTAGAATCCTTGGCTTGGCCATCCGCCTCCTGAACCAGCATTAATTTATTTGGGGCAAATGCTGCCGACAAGTCTTGTAGGTCATAATGCGGTAAAGCACCGGCAACGGTAAAAGGTATAAGGGAAGGGTCATAGTCCTTTTCGGAAACAATGGATTCGAATGAAAGCATGGGATCCAGAAGCAACATCTTAGAAAATTCCACCCCTGAAACGGCCGCGTGCAATAGACTGGAATTAAAGGGCCCTTTGGATATTCCCATAAATTCTTTATCGTCCAATTTCAAATCCGACTTGCATACTTCAAGCAGTGTTGTTATTGCCTCCACATGAATGGCAACCGTGCTTTTCCCGTTCAAAATGCCGGCAAACCATTGATTGTACGAGGTGTTTTCAAAATAGGCATCCCCCTTTAAATATCCCGGCCCCAATTCACCATGGCCAGGCATATCAGGGACAATTACAGTAACACCTTTTTTGGCCAATTGTATGGGAATGGCATATGCTATATCCGACTCCTTATCATCCATATTATCCAAATAAAGTGCAGTACCAAACACTGGTTTTTTGGGTACAAAGGTTACAAACGGAATTATCTTATTCCCTTCTTCCACTATCAGATATTTATTGAGAATATATGTTTCAAATTCTGTTTGTCCGGAAAAAATTAATTTTCCGTGCCTGACACGATCGGAGTAGCCCGAAATGGCTTGAACTTTTTGTTTTAAACCCGTTAAATGTTGGTCCATATTCCGTCTACCTTCCTCCAGTATTTCCATATTTTTCGCGGTCGAAGCGCTATTTACATCAAACAAAAATTTGCTCCCAACCGATGTTGAAAGTTGACCGGTTTCGGTAACATATAATTCTTCCACTGGAAAAACAACTACTTCCTCATCCTTTGAATTTCCGGGGTTATCCAAATGTTTTTGAAAAAAAGCATACATGGCTTCCCTATTCTTCATGGTAGATTGATGCCCCGCATTGTCCTCTACCATCATTATATTTTCTTCTTTACCAAAAGCTTTGTATGCCAATTGTGCTTCCTGATAGGTATCACGTGCTCCCTGAATACTAAACATATCCCTAGTTGTGGTTATCATCAAAGTTGGTTTGGGAACCCTTACCTCCAGAAGATCTGCATGGTCCAAACCAAGTTGAATACCACTGGGTAAATTCTGCTCTGCATCCTGTGGCCCTCCTGATTTTAATTGATATTCCATGGTGGTAATATAACATTCCGGGGCTGAAGCCATAATACGCTCATCCAAAGCAGCGATTTGAGCAGTCTGTGTACCACCACCGGACCTTCCGGTAATACCAATACGTTTGGAATCCACTTCCTTGCGTGTAAGTAAATAATCTACTGCCCTTATGCCATCCCATATCATATACTTGGCCGTTGAAGCTCCATTAATAAAAAGCTGCGCCCCGGGATAGGAATGCTCGCGTGTTGGACTAAAGCGCGACTTGCCCAGGTTTTGATCAAAATACTGTAATCTTTCACCTTGTCCGTAAGGGTCAAAAGCAAAGACTGCAAAACCCTTTTTTACCAGATTGAGAATAACATGTTGGTAGATGTCACTTCTAAATGCCAAATCGCTATGCCCACTGCAATAAATAATGGTTGGCAGGTTCTTCCTTTTCCCATTTGGGATAAAAAAAGCAGCTGTTACCTTTACCCCCGGCATGGATTCGAAATACAATTTATCTATGCTATACCCATCCTTTTTAATCCTTTGCGTAATTACAGGGTTCAAAGGTGTTTTTGCTGGAAAATCCCCTATGGACTCCTGAAGCTTTTCTTTGACCAATTGTTGTCTCCCCTCCCAATCTGTTTTTGTTTTTAGCTTTGAAATGGATTCTTTTCTTTTGGCAAGAATTTCAAACGAAATTTCACTTTGTTGCTTGTAAAGTTGATTTGCTGCGTCGGAATAATAGTTCCAATAATCCAGCACCGAATAATCGGTTTGGGAAAAACTGGAAAGCGGATACAATAAGAACATTACAACTACTCCTATGAAAGTAAATTGGCAATCGATTTTTTTAGGCATAATTTTAATTTTTTGGAGAAAACTAAAAAAGTTGATTTCAATATATGTATTTAATCGTTTAAACAATAAAAATATACCATATTTACAATACAAAAGTGGAAGAATGCCTTTGGATATGTCAAAAGTTATAAATCCATCAGTACTGCATATGAATTTGGCAGTGATTTCTATAAACCTTATGTTGTCAACTATAATTAAAATATGAACTCCATGGGTCAGACAAAAAAACCAACATCCCTTCTCATGTTCATTTTATACTTAACCTCTAGTTTGGGGTTTGGCCAAAATGTAGCAAATGTGCCCGCCGCCTTTAAAGCCTTAAATTCCGAGCCAGAAGTAATCCTTATCAACAATAACTTAAAAGTCCCAAGTGAAAGTGGCCATTTTCAAGGGATTCAACTTATTGAAAAAAAAGGGAGGGAAAAGCTTCTTGTCTCTGGAAGTTCGCTTACCACTGCCTACACTTTAGAAATAAACCTAAAAAAACGAAAAACGGATAAACTAATTACACTGATGACCGATCCTTTCCGGCACGCCGGGGGGATTCAAGTAAGTGAACCGTATATGATTGTTGGCATTGAAGACAATACCCTTAAAACCACTTCCAAGGTCTGCATCTACAATTACAGAAATAATGGTTTGACCAAGGCCCAACCCGGTGTCACTATAGTCCGGAAAGGCGAGCCCAAACAGAAAACTGCGGGAGCAACGGGACTATTGGCCCTTGATAATAATTATTGGACGGTAGTAGCTAATTGGGACTCCAGAAACTGGGACTTCTACCAAATTGATCCTGAAAAAGGGGAACATCATTTCTTTTATAGTTTTACCGTACCAAATGACTGGGGGAGCTACCAATCCATAAACCTTATCAAGGACGGATCAGCTATTTATGCCATCGGTTTTCATAAAAAAAATCTTGTTGGGCAGGCCGATTTAATCCTTGTTAGCAAACTTGGGTCCTTTGAACCCATCATGGAAAAAGTGGACTCCAAAACCTTTAATTGTAAGAATGGGGTCGATTTTAATGCCGCCGTAGGTTTGCAGGTAGACAGTGAGGGAAAAATAGTTATCTGGAGTACCCAAGCAGATCCCGGCAGGTTAATTAACCTGAACAGATTTATTCAAAAATAAAAGCATGCTGAGAATCATCAAACCATTATCACTGATTATCCTATTTTTTTGTATCACTAAACAGCTTACTGCACAGCAAAATTGGACAGGCATAACCTCTACAGAGGACCTTATTCGCTCCTACCCCGAGACCATGGAAAATATGCTGAATCAATTCAATTTAGATTACTCGGGCCTGGAAAAAGTAAAATTGGCCCATAGCAATGGCAATATCCTAGAGGCATGCAACGAACTACTGGTCTATTATAAAAATAAAGCCATGACTTCCGAATTACGTACAGTTATACCCACAAAAACCGCACGGGAAGTAGCCACATCCGATACCATCCTAACCAATGTTTTTGTGATACAAAATGTACGGGGAAAAGTGCCCTATCTCGTAGATGGGCATCGCGACTGGTACTACAAAGGCCCCAATAATGATAAGGAATGGGCCTGGCTTTCCAATAGGCATAGTCAGTTAAGCCAAATATTCAATACCTATTTGGAAACCGGTAACCCCAAATATGCCCAATATATGGACTTATTCTTAAGGGATTTTATAATTAAGAGTATGCCTTACCCTGCAGTTAAAAGCGGCACCTCGGTATGGCGGGGATTGGAGGTTGCGGCCCGCGCCAAAGTTTGGACCAAAATCTTTTACGGCCTATTGGACAGCGATAATATTTCCCCTGCTACACACTTACTAATGCTCAGCAGTTTGCCCGATCATGCCCATTACAATAGAAATTTTCATAGTAGCAATAATTGGCTGACCATGGAAATTTCGGCCTTGGCCACTGTGGCCGCCTATTTCCCGGAATATAAAAACTCCGAAGAATGGCTGGACTATGCCATTGATTCTATGGTTGAAAGCATGAAAGATCAGGTATATCCGGATGGGGTACAAACCGAACTAAGCTCGCATTACCATAACGTTTCATTAAATAATTTTGAACTTTTCAAAGATATCTGTAACAAAGCCAACAAGACTTTGCCCGACTTCTACAATGGCACCATAGAGGCAATGTACGGCTATATTTCCCATATGGTGAGGCCAAGTGGCTTTCGATTAATGAACAATGACGGTGACAGGGGTAGTGACCGTAACATCATCTTAAAAGGAGCTAAAAAGTATCATCATCCGGATTGGGAGTATATTGCAACCAATGGCCAATCTGGCAACAAACCTGTGGATGGCCCCTCCTATTTCTATCCATGGGCAGGACATTTTGTTTCAAGAAGTGGGTTTGATAGTGAAGCGCATTGGTCGTTTTTTGATATGGGACCCTGGGGCAGTGGCCATCAACACAATGACAAACTGCACCTTTCCGTTTCGGCCTATGGAAAGGATTTTTTGGTAGATTCGGGAAGGTTTGCCTACACCGGGGAAGTTGCTGAAAAATTCCGCCCTTATGCAAAGGGCAGTGCGGGACATAACTTGATTTTAATTGATGGTAAAGGACAAACAAATGGCCCTACACATGCCCAAGAACCCTTGGCGGATAGTCACTTTAAAATAACAGAAGGTTTTGATTATGCTTCCAATTCCTTTGAGCAATTTCTGGATATAGCCGGAAAGGCGAAACATACCAGGGCCATTTTCTATGTTCGTAACCAATTTTGGGTGGTGGTAGACAGGGTTGCAACGGACAGACGACGCACCATTGAAGCCCTTTGGCATTGGCATCCTGATAATACGGTGGAAAAAGAAAGATCGATTGTGAAGACCAGTAATGAAAAGGGAAACCTCGCAATTATCCCTCTAGGTAGGCAAAAGTTTAATCCAAAATTTATCAAAGGTCAGGAAAATCCTGAAATCCAAGGCTGGTATAGTCCTGAATACAATATCTATGGGCCCAATATTACCAGTTCATATACTACCGAGATAAAAACAGATGCCACTTTCGTGTGGTTACTTTGGCCATCTGAAGAGGAAATGCCTAAAATAAAGGCAAGAATAAAATCGGAAAATGAGCAGGAAATAACCGTTGGTGTTACCTCAAAGGGTAAAAAGTGGCAGCTTACTATTCCTTTTAACAATAGTAGCAAAGCAAAATTATCCACAACCAACTAGATCTGGTAGGTGTACCTTTCAATCTTAGTGTAATGAATACCCAATTATTTACAGATATTTATGAATCTATCATTATATCTTTAAAAGAATCTTATGGACTTAGAAAAAAACAAGAACAATGCCATAGCCTTTTACAGGATGGCATTTGAAGGCAACCCTGAAATTGCCATAGAAAAATATGTGGGCAAAGAATACATTCAACACAATCCACATGTTGTAGATGGAACCCAGGGTTTTATAGACTACTTTGAAAGGATGCAAAAGGAGTATCCAAATAAATCCATAGAATTTGTTCGCTGTATTGGAGAATGGGATTTGGTGGCATTGCACACCCATCAAATTTGGCCGGATAATGACCAATATGTGACCATGGATTTTTTTAGGTTTGATGAAAATGGAAAAATCTGTGAACACTGGGATGCCATACAACAGATCCCAAAGAAGGCTACCAACCCAAATACCATGTATTAAGATCTTTTTGACCAGCAGTTTATATTGAAAATTTTACAAGCGGTTGTAAAATTTTACTAGCAAATAGTTGAATGCCACAGTTAAGCTATTGTTCATTATTATTCCTTGTTTAGTTCTTGATTGTACATGCTTCCATATATTTGACTTCATACAACATTGTTTACAAAAAGCTGTCCCTAAATCACTGTGTGGGGAATTAATTCCAATAAAAAGTTTTCGTACATTTAATCGGGAAGGGTTCCAAGGTGGTAATGACACAGGTTAAAAATCAACAACAGAATTCATAGCAGGCCAATAACCAATTTTCATGAACAATACAATGCAAATATCGTCCCAATTGATGCAGGATGTCCTTTACAATCTTTTTGTAAAATATAAATTCACCTCAGATAAGGCCAGCTTATTGGCCAAAACCTATACTGAAAGTACCTTGGCCGGTGTAAATTCACATGGAATTAATCGCGTTCCCCTTTTTTTGGAGTATGTTGAAAACGGTTCCGTTAAAATTGATGCGGAAGCAGAAAAAGTGGAATCTTTTGGAAGTATAGAACGATGGGACGGCAATTATGGCCCAGGCATTATCAATGCCACCAAGTGTATCAAGAGAGCTGTAGAATTGGCCAAAAACCACGGAATGGGATTGGTGGCTTTGCGTAACAATAACCACTGGATGCGCGGTGGTACCTACGGAAAATTGGCCGCAGATGCCGGTTGCATTTCCATTCTATTTACGAATACACAACCCAATATGCCACCATGGGGAGCTAAGGATAGCCGAATTGGCAATAACCCATTTATTGTTTCCATACCCAGAAAGCAAGGGCATATTGTATTGGATATGGCCCTTTCCCAATTTGCCTTCGGAAAGATCAACGACTATAAACTGCGAGGTAAAAAGCTGCCTTTCCCTGGGGGTTGGGACGAAAATGACCAACTCTCCAACGACCCTGAAAAAATTCTAAAAAAAGAACGTGGCCTACCTGTCGGCTATTGGAAAGGCTCTGCACTGTCCATTGTTCTGGATATGCTGGCTACCCTTTTGGCAGCCGGAAATTCTACCTATAAAATTGGTTTAAAGAAATTTGAAACGGGTATTTCACAGGTGTTTCTGTGCATTGATCCCGAGGTATTCCACGACAAGGAATTACAGGACAAACTCATAGACGAAATTATAGGCTATACACATGACGTGGAACCTATGAAAGCAGGAGACAAAATTTACTATCCCGGTGAACGGAGCGCCCACACCGCCGCCGAGAATTTTAAGGAGGGAATGCCAGTTAGTGAAAGTATTTGGGAAAAAATATTGGCACTGTCAAATAAGTAATAATAGCAGACTTTAATTAATTGAAGATGAATAGAAACCTAAAATTCCATTATCTATACCTATTGGTTTTTACAGTTCTTGGTTTTAATTCGTGCGGACAGGACTCTGCTGACTCGGTCGAGATCCGGGGTGTTTATGGGAATCCCAAACCCCTATGGGATAAGGGGTATAAACTTAACGACCTTGGGGTAAATGCCATCTTTGTCCACAGTGGATCTATCACCGAAGACATGATCAACAGGGCTAGGTCCGAGGGGGCCAAGGTTTATGCCGAATTCGCCACTTTGAACGGTAAAGGTTATGTGGATACCCATCCAGAGGCCTGGGCCATAAATGAAAAAGGTGAAAGAGTTGAATCGGCTACCTGGTTTATGGGCGTTTGCCCTACCGAACCCGGTTTTAGAAAGTACCGATTTGATCAACTTCGGGACTTACTTTTGGAATATGACCTAGATGGAATTTGGATGGATTATGTACATTGGCATGCCCAATTTGAAGATCCGGAACCCATATTGCCAGAAACTTGTTTTTGCAGGCATTGTCTAAATAGTTTTTCAAAGGATTACAATATCCGTTTGCCGGAGGCCAGTACCTCGGAAAGGGCGGAATATATCCTTAAAACCCATGATTCGGCTTGGCGAAAATGGCGTTGCGAGGTTATTTTCGATTGGACTTCAAATATTAAGGGCATTATGTCCGAAATTAAACCCAATGCCCTTCTTGGCCTTTATCATTGCCCTTGGGACGACGAAGAATATAGCGGCGCAAGGGGACGTATCCTGGGTTTGGATTACGATCTTTTGAAGAAAACCGTGGATGTATTTTCCCCTATGGTCTACCACCAAAGAATGGGCAGAGCCCCCAACTGGGTAGAGGAGAACATTGAATGGTTTAGCAAAAAAATAGATACTGAAGATGGTGCCTACCCCAAGATTTGGCCCATTGTCCAAGCCTATAATGAACCCGGTATTGTTACCAACGAAGCCTTTGAAACGGTGTTGCGCGGCGGACTAGCTGGGAAGTCGACCGGAGTAATGATGTTTACCACATATGCCATAGCAGAGGATAAAGGTAAAACCGAGGTGATGAAAAAGGTGTATTCTGAGCTAAAGGACCAGCATTGAAATAGAATTTATAATTATCATATTAGGTATATATAAGAAATAAAGGAAGTTGTAGATTTACCCAATTGTTGCCCTTAAATACGGAACGAACAGTTGTACAATTGTATTAAGAATTCTGATATAGTTTTTTATTTGAAAAAAGCGAGCTTAATTATCTTAGGAGTAGTTTGGATTCTCGCTTTGATCATTTTAATAATCTCTCTGACAAACGTATACCCCAATAATATTTTTAGAGAATATAACATTACCATTGGAATTGCCTTTTTTATGATAACTCGACTTTTAAAACCAATTTATAATTACGTCATCAAGAAGGTGAAATAAAGAGGGAAACTGAACAGTTTACTGAATTGAAAACCAAAAACCGAACTATATTCCTATTCCAGCAGGTTGTGGTATTACCACTTCCAACCTACTGGAAGTCTATATCCGTCAACCTTGAACCCACTACCGGCTACTGCAACTGCCAACTAAATTGAAGCCTTGAACTTTCATCCCTGCTTTTCCATAAAAAATGGGATACCAAGATGTATGCATCGGACAAGTAAGTTTGAGACAGCAATGGGGGTCTGGCGAATATATTGTGCATTGCGGTTAGAGCAATCGATTTATTTATTATCTTGATACTTCATATGGGGCAAAACTATTTTAAATCAATCTTTTAGTAGCATACATAAAGCTTTAAAAGTCTATCCAATTTCATGTCGCCATATGATTATTAAATAAATAATGATATTGCCCATGGAAAAATTCACCTTAAACATCAATGATCAAAAGGTATCTATTGAATGTGCTCCCGACACCCCTTTGTTGTGGGCGCTTCGCGATCAATTGGGGCTGACCGGGACCAAGTATGGTTGTGGAATAGCCATTTGTGGATCTTGTACGGTCCATATGGACGGTACAGCAGTTAGGTCGTGCAGCCTACCAATTTCCGCAATCAATGATAAAGCTATTACCACTATTGAAGGGGTCGGAAAAGATGGACTTCATCCTGTACAAAAAGCATGGATCGCTGAGAACGTTCCCCAATGTGGATTTTGCCAAAGCGGCCAAATCATGTCGGCCATAGCATTGTTGGAACAAAACGGGAATCCGTCAGACGCTGACATAGAACAGGCAATGTCCGGCAATATTTGCCGATGTGGAACCTATATCCGAATTAGAAGTGCCATTAAAAACGCTGCTACAAACAAAGTGTAATATGAAACCAAACCCTTCCAACAATAAACTGTTTAAAGTAAGTAGAAGAGATTTCGTAAAAATCGGGGCTTTGGGTAGCACTGGTTTGATCCTTGGCATTCCTTTGGGGTGCAAGCAAGATAAAAATGCCTTTTTAACGGGTCGGGAAGACGCTGTCTTTGCTCCCAACGTATATATCACGATTTTGGGAACCGGGGAAGTGCAACTCATTGCCCACCGTTCGGAAATGGGTACTGGCATTAGAACAAGCTTACCCTTGGTCATGGCCGATGAAATGGAAGCCGATTGGACCAAAGTAAAAATAATACAGGCTATTGGGGATGTGAAATATGGCGATCAAAATACTGACGGCTCCTATAGTGTGAGAATGTTTTATCAACCTTTAAGGGTAGCGGGCGCTACAGTGAAATTAATGTTGATGCAGGCAGCGGCCCAAGAATGGCAAGTTGATATTTCTGAATGTAAGGCGGTAAATCATGAAATAGTCCATAATTCTGGAAAAAGTTTGGGATACGGGTATTTGGCTGAAAAGGCCGGTGCTTTGCCCATTCCATCTGAAAATGAAATTACCTTAAAGGACTCAAGGGATTTTAAATTCATTTCCAAGGAAACGGTAATCTATGACCTGGAGGATATTGTAACGGGAAAGGCTGTCTATGGCCTGGATGTACAGATCCCTGATCTCAAGGTGGCGGTCATTAAAAGAAATCCGGAGGCAGGTGCAGGAATGAAATCTTTCAACAGCGATATGGCCACTGCAATCGAAGGTGTCTCAAAGGTTTATAAAATGGAGCCAACCGCCTTTCCTATGGGCTATAACGCCCCATTGGGCGGTATAGTAGTAGTCGCCAACAATACCTGGACGGCAATAAAGGCAAGGAATGCCGTGGAAGTGGTATGGGATAAGGGGATTAATGCGTCCTATGACTCCAACGCCTTTATGCAGCAAATGCAACGATCCGTACAGAAAGAAGGGCAGATAAAAAGACAACTGGGTTCGGCGACCAAAGCTTTAAAAGAGGCGACAAAGGTCATAGAGTCCGATTTTTTGGTGCCACACTTGGCTCATTCCCCTATGGAAACCCCTTGTGCCGTTGCGCGCCATAATGCAGATGGAACTTGTGAAATATGGGCACCGGTACAATCGCCACAATGGGTACGGCAGGCTGTCGCCGCTGCCTTGGGTATAGAGGAATCTCAAGTTACGATTAACGTTACCCTTTTGGGAAGTGCCTTTGGCCGTAAATCCAAACCCGATTTTGTTGTGGAAGCAGCCCTGATCTCAAAAGAAATGAATACTCCCATAAAATTGTTATGGACCAGGGAAGACGATATTCAGCACGATTTTTACCATTCCAATTGCGCACAACATATAAAAGTCGGTATCGACAAAAACAATAAGGTCACTTCCTGGGTGCACCGTACGGCTTTTCCATCCATTTCAGGTACGGCCAGCGCCGAAGCCAAAGGGCCTTCATCGGACGAATTATGTATGGGAGTTTTGGATATGCCCTTCGAAATCGAAAACGTATCCTGTGAATCGCTGGATGCAATAGCGCAGATCAGGATTGGGTGGCTTAGATCTGTCCACAATATCAACCATGGGTTTGCTATTGGTTCCATTGTGGATCAAGTGGCCCAAGCCAGAGAGATGGACCCCATAGACAATATGCTGGATCTATTGGGTAGCGATCGGAAAATCGATTTTACTGCCCTAGTAGAAGGGTTCAATAATTATAATGTTAAATTGGAAGACTACCCATGTGACACCCATCGCTTTAAACAGGTGGTACAATTGGTAAAAGAAAAATCAGAATGGGGCAAAAGCCTACCAAAAGGCAAAGGGATGGGGTTTGCCGCACATCGAAGCTTTCTAACTTATGTAGCCTGCGTTGTAGAGGTTGAGGTAGATGACAACAACAATATTAAAATTCCAATGGTCCATTTTGCTATCGATTGTGGAGTACCAGTTAATCCGGATAGGATACGTGCCCAATTCGAGGGAGGTGCTGCCTTTGGCGCCAGTTTGGCCTTAAAAAGTGAGATAAATGTGAAAAATGGGGCTGTTACGGAGGACAATTTCAACAACTATCTTGTTGCCCGTATGACAGATGCACCCATCAATACAGCGGTTCATTTTGTTGAAAATGAAGAAAAACCAACAGGAGTTGGGGAACCCCCTGTTCCACCCTTTATACCGGCACTTTGCAATGCTATTTTTATGGCTACCGGAAAAAGGATTACGAGATTGCCAATAAGGTTATAGGTTTATACGTTGTTATTTTGATTGGAACCAAGAACAATTAACTACAAGCGTCATGAAACTGGACTGGTTTGTCCGGGTACCATCTTTTGGCTATTGACTTTTAACGCTAGCCCCGTTCTCGATACCAAATGGCTATCGCCTACCCGTCACTTCGAGCCTGCCTATCGGCAGACAGGCCCGCCAGGCCGTCACTTCGAGTGATTTTATGGAGAGCAACGAAATAAAATTGTATCGAGAAGTATACTAACTACACATGACCAGTTCTCGATACAAAATGGCAATTACCATTTCCCTCGAACCGGCAATAGAATCTAGATTCTTGGTTCTAGGCATCTAACAAATTCCCAACTGTTCCTTAAAAGGACAGCACGAGCAAGATACCTTTCTACCGATTTTGCAGGCCTGCCTGGCCGGAAGGCAGGCCTGTCTGTAGGCCGATAGGTAGGCACCCCCGCTGGCGCGAGGGTCTCGCTCGTGCCATAACAGTCGTTTGCTCAGAATAAATGGGGTAACTCATAAAATATAGTACGATTATTTTTTCTCTATATCTTTAGCGTAACGGTAGTTGGCTTAATATAGTTTTAATACGCCCTCCGGCATATGTTTTAGATCGGCATCCCTGATGGCAATGTAACACAATAGAAAGGCACGAGCAAGATGCTCGCGCCAGCGAAAGGAACAATTGTGGCTCATTCCAACAAATAAATACAGTAAAAAAAATTAATGTATTGGAATAGGTTTTATTTTTTGATGCCCGATATTAAAGTTATTACTTAGTAGAAGCATTTTAAAGAAATCAATAATAGTAAAGCACCATGAAAGTTAATGCCATTGTATGCCAAGGTCATGGGGTTGCCTCCGGGAAGGCAAAGGACCCTCGTTATCCCAAAGGAACCTTAAAAGCCCAAAGCAAATTTTTCTTAAAAAAAGGCTTGGACCTAAATCAATACTTTCTAGGCACCATCAATTTAGACATTGCGCCGTTTATTTTTAAAATAAAAAAACCAAAATACTTCCTTGAGAATGTAAATTGGTCTGTATTCATTCCTCCAGAAAATTTTTACTTTTTTGATGTATCACTTCAATTTAATAAAACCACTTATAAGGGACTTATTTATATGCCTGATCCTGCCACCAAAGCCGAACATTTTCAAAACCCGACAATATTGGAACTTTTGCTTCCAAGAATAGATGGATTAAAATATAGGGACCTTGTAATGCTCGAGGTTCTGGATGAGCAAATTGAATTAATTCGTACGCCATCAGCTGATTCCAATTAAAACAACTGCACCAACACCAAAGTACCAGTCATGAAAACAACACCCGATCACAATGAGCGAATAGCTAAAATGACATTCTCGTCAGTATTTCCACATTATATCACTAAGGTGGAGAAGAAAGGCAGATCGCAGGAAGAATTGTGTCAAGTGATATTGTGGCTAACCGGCTTTGATGAAAATAAGTTAAAAGAACTCATAGCTGAGAAGGTTACATTTGAAACATTCTTTGAGAGGGCAACATTAAACCCCAATGCCCATCTAATAACTGGCGTAATCTGTGGTTATAGGATAGAGGAAATTGAAAATACCTTAACGCAGCAGGTAAGGTATTTGGACAAGTTGGTGGATGAATTGGCGAAAGGTAGAAAAATGGAAAAGATTCTGCGGACTGGGTAGGTTTACCATTATGTAATTAAAGTTAGAATTGCTGTTGCCTACCTGGGATTTCAATCCTGGCTGGAAGCAGGACAGACCCCCAATCTTTCCCTGAACTTTGAATTTTTAACCTTGAACCTCCTCCCGTCCACTGCCAACTGCAAGCCAACAAAATAGAAACTTTAGACTTGGGACTATAAACCAACCCTATTTCGACTCCACTCTTAGATTAGCATTATTAAATTTATAAATGTTTAATTTACTGAACAACCGTATTATTATTAGGTCATTAAAGAAAATTTTCATCAATCCATAATTTAAATCTTGAGCTGTTGAATTGTTAGCCCACAAAAAAATAATATATTCATGAAAAAAACAATGTACAAATACCTAGTCTTTTTAGTTTTTATAGGGTTATTATCCTGTAAGTCCAATCCGAAAAATGAAAAAATTGATAGTGTCCAAACCGAGACCATAGTTTCAAATGACATAAAACAGGAAGTAATCGCTGATACCAAAGACTGGCTGGTATTGATCTATGACAATAATTATTCCCAAAGTTGGGATAATGCAGCTTCCCTTTTTCAAAAGGCGGTTTCAAAAGAACAATGGACACAACAGTTAAGTGGAATTGTGCCTCCCTTGGGAGAAGTGATCAGTAGGGACTTAATTTCTTCGGAATATCATACAACACTGCCAGGAGCACCTGATGGGGAGTATATCGTAATTCAATTTAAAACCTCCTTTGAAAATAAAAATGAAAGTATAGAGACCGTTACCCAAATGAAGGATGGTGACCAATGGAAGGTATCCGGGTACTTTATAAAATAAGTCAATTGCAGCATCTTTTGTTCATCGTAAATTCTGGTTTCCAAGAGTTTTAAGTTGTTAGTTAATGACTATCTTGAATCCTAAACCTTAACCAAAACATGAACCAAACAATTACCCAAATGAACAATCCTAAAATGGAAATTAGCCTAAAGGAAGCTGGCTTGGAAATAGCAGACCAAATAACACCTACCAATAATGGCAGCTATGTTTACGGCAATCATTTCAGACCCATGAAATACATTCAAAATAATAATTTTAAGATTAACTTAATGTCGATAAATACAAAATTCTTAGTCATATTCATTTTTTTGTTTATCTCTTCTTTTGCTCTAAATGCTCAAAAAGTAGCAGGTTTTTATGATGAACATTTCAATTTTGAGTATCCGTCTATGCCTATGCCCTTTGGTGTTTTCTTTTATCAAGTAAACTATAGCGTAAAGACGCAAGGCATTAAAGCATACGATAGTCGAAATGAACTAGTAAATATACAGGCATTAAACCCTAAACTGGTTGAATACAGTAATGATTATACGGTACGTTTAGGAAAGTTAAGTTCTTTTGTTGAAGTAAATGAAAATGGTTCTAACCCCAATACTGTTCAGTTTTCACTAAACAGCTCTGATATTATATTAAGCCATGAACAATCTGAGGTTGACACAATTTACAACATTAACGCAAAGGCAAAGGCATACATTAACGTCAGTCATAATGAAAAAATTATCTACCAAGATTCAATATTCTACGATGATATCGTTTCTGAAATATATTCAGATTTAAGTCCGTCCAAGTTTGACCAACAGGCTATAAACCTATATGAGGGCATGACTGTTGATGCTAATAATAAAGTTTTATCCCACTTTTTTAACACCTACCACAGATTCGTGCGAAAAATAGACATGGGCTATTTTAAGGATGATGTTCCGTTTTTTAAAATGAATAAAACTAAAAAATTAACTGATCCAGAAAAAGTTGATGAACTAGAAAAAAGAATTAGAGCATTAACTGATATAGATGAGGGATTTGAATCAAGAGAAATAAGAAATATAGAAATTAAATCACTAATTACAGATTTTGAAAGTGAAATGAATAATAGTGACTATAAAAACCACGACACTTACAAGGCCTTTATTTCTGGTAATTTAGGGTCGCTTTATAGTCTTATCGAAGAATTTGATGCTGCCCTTGACAATTATGAGAAAGCAAAAGGATTAATCGACAAAGGTGGTGCAGGCAGCTATGCACAGCACGGAATAAGAGATAATGAAAGGCGTAAAAAACTAAGAGCTAATATCATAAAGGACCAAAAAGTTCTTATAGAATATGCTGATAACTACGACAAAGTCCTAAATACGGGCAGCAAATAGTAACCTACCAAAATAGTAACATAACATGAAGATTAAACTTTTTTTTACCACTTTAATTATAACAATTACAAATATCGGTTTTTCCCAAAGCCTTAAAAATCAATCTTTTATCTTAAATACACCCTCATATGCGGGCCTTGTAAAACCTGAAAACGTAAATGCTTATGACGCAGAAATAGCCTTGGGAAGTGGTGAAGTCCTGAACTTCACTAATGCGGAATTAAAACAAAAACTTATTTTAGAAGATTTCTCAAAAGCAGCTGAAGAGGATACGCCAGATTTGTTTTTTGCCATAAGTGGAATTTCTCGTGAAGATCTAGACGTAAGAGGAGCCTATGGCCTAGCAACGCCTGATTCATATAGGTTAGAAATTCTGCCCAAGGAAAAAGCTCAAATTAGAATAGCTGTCTTGGTAAAAGGAGAGGTTACTCATATATGGGAACGCCCAATCCCCATTAAATCAGTTGCCGCAGGTAAACCACAACCGTATATCATTGATTTTAGTGTAGAAGACAAAGATAAATACCTGGTTACTTTACCCCACAGTGATTTACCCGTTATTACCCAGTATACTATTGAAAAATTCCTGGATGAAAGCCTAGGTGATTCGTATTTAGAAAAAAAACTAATACCATCAATCAAAGAAACCTATGACAACTCTTTGAAAAAGATTTACACTCAATTCTATTTCATAAAAGATAAAAATGACAAGGAAATTTCTAAAGAATCAAAAGCGAAACTTGAGTCTTTTATAGATATCTCTCTTTCTAAATGTAGCAGTCTAAAAAATTTGCGCGCAAACAAAAGTGAAATTACCCCTTTCGTAACATATTGGGAATCAATTCTTGAAAGATATCCCAGCACGGATAAAAATTATGAAAAAGTAATTTGGGGAATTTCAATGAACCTTCACCAGACCTATCTATTATTAGAGGATTTTGAAAATGCAACAAAGCAGCTAAATAATGCTTTAAGTATAGACTATAAAAAAAGTTACACACAAGCTATGGCTAAAGATTTAGCTAACAGCATTTCTTCGTACAAAAATAATTTTAATGGCAATACTGAAACTAAGAACTATTCCACAAAATATGAAAAGAACGATTTAGCAAAATATGTTTCCGGAAGCTAAATTTTAAAAATTCGCTTGATTGATTATCAAATTTATGCCGATATATATGATTACAATGCAATTCTGATTAGTTTTAAAAACATTTGATAACGATAATAACAGCCCATAATTAGAGCTTTACGCCAAGTCTAGATGCACTTTTGAAATGGCAAAAACCCAAATATTTTGCTTTGGACAAAGCGGCCATTGTAAAGCGGGAATTGAATAATAAAAAAGTATGACCCTAAGAATAGTATTTTGTTTTACGGTATTATTAAATATGGGTTTGGGGTTTACCACTTCTGCTCAAAACCCAAACCGGCCCAATATTCTTTTTGCCATTAGTGATGACCAATCATTTTTCCACACTAGCTATGAAGGATCCACCTTTGTTAAAACCCCTGCTTTTGATAGAGTAGCTAGGGAGGGCGTCTATTTTTCCAACGTTTATGCAGGTTCTCCAGGTTGCGCACCTTCCAGAAGCGCCATTATTACGGGCAGACATCATTGGCAAAATGAACAGGCCGGACAACATGCCTCTGCATGGTTAAAGAAGTACGTACCCTTTGTGGATTTGCTTGAAGAAAATGGATATGCAACAGGAAGAACGGGAAAAGGAGTTGGTCCTTTCCAATACGCACGTTCGGAAGCGGATTCACTTTGGCGAAAAAACGATGCTGCAGGAGTTACGCATAGTAATATTAAATATGAGGAGCAAAACGATGAGCGCTTTGCCAACGCGATCAACACAACCAATTACTTTGGAAATTTCAAGTATTTTGTAGAGAATATTAAAAAGGATAAACCATTTTTTTTCTGGTATGGAGGGTATGAACCCCATAGGACCTATGAAAAAGGATCCTGGAAAAATATGTCCAAGAAATTGGAGGATGTTGATGTGCCCGAATTCCTTCCCGATAATGAGGAAATACGGGGAGATCTCTTGGATTATGCGGTCGAAATAGAGTGGTTTGATCTGCATCTTCGCAGAATGCTGGAATATTTGGAGGAAATTGGGGAATTGGAAAACACCATTGTAATCGTAACGGCCGATAATGGTATGCCTTTCCCACGTGCGAAAGCCAATAGCTATGAATACGGAGTGCATGTGCCTTTTGCTATTAGATACCCAAAAGAATTTCCGGGTAATAGAGTTGTGGAAGATCCCATAGGTTTTATTGATTTGGCGCCTACCATTCTTGAAATTACCAACACCTCCCCTGAAGGTATGCTCCCCATTACTGGACAAAGTATCCTTAGATTGTTGCAATCAAAAGAAAGTGGAGTATTGTCAAAAATGGAAAGAACTGCATATTCTGGCAGGGAACGCCACTCCTCGTCCAGGTATTTAAATTGGGGTTATCCCCAAAGGTCCGTACGAAAGGGAGATTATCTTTTTATATGGAACATGAAACCCGAAAGATGGCCGGCAGGTGCTCCGCAAAAGTTTGCGGAAAATGATAGCCTGAAATTGCTTCCTATGCACGGCCTGGATAAAAACAATACCTACATTAATGGCAGTGCCTACACCGATATTGATGATTGCCCAACAAAAACTTATTTAATAGAGCATCATAAGGAAGACGACATTGTGCCTTTTTTCGATTTAGCAGTTGAAAAACGTCCTGAATTTGAACTTTACAATGTTCAGCAAGATCCTTCCTGTTTAAAAAATTTATCGGGAACACCTTACTTCCATAAAATTGAAGAGGCTTTAAATGCGGAACTATTGAGCGAACTGAAAAAATCCAATGACCCGCGTATTGTAGGTCCAAATACGGAAATATTTGATAGCTATAAGCGATATTCCCCAATGAGGAAGTTTCCAAAACCCGGTAAGGTAAATTGATTACTGTTCCAGGTGCCATTACGGAAGTAGAAACTAGACCGCTTCACTACTAGAAACTAGATACTAGACTTTTTTGTCTTGATTCTTGTCTCCAGACTCTTGGTTCCATACTATTGGCTAATGGCTCTTGCCTTTTGTCTACTGACTAAGGAATCAGAAACTAGACCGCTTCACTACTAGAAACTAGATACTAGACTTTTTTTTCTTGATTCTTGTCTCCAGACTCTTGGTTCCATACTATTGGCTCCTTGTCTACGGATTATGATAATCCCTGAACACTGTTCTATATAAGCCCTTCTCTATACAATCCTCCTCTATTGAATCACCTGAGCGCCGGCAAGCAGGCTCGAAGTGACAACTTTAAACTTTTGGACATTGAACATAAGCATTGTTTATTGCTAATTGTTCATTGTTTCAGCTATTGCCGACTTCCAACTGTTTACTGATCACTGCCAACTGCCAACGGATTACTGAAAACTGTTTACTGCTGAACAGCCTCTCACCATTCAATAAGTTCCAGATCGATCGGCTCATCAAAGCCCTTTAGCCTCTGAGGGCCAAGTGATTTAAAGGAAATGTCTTTACCAATGCAAAGGTCTTTTACCACTTTCGCGCTAATAATTTGACCCGAATTGCCATAACTACAGATACGTGCAACGAGATTAACTGTGGAGCCAAAAAGTGCATCACCATCCTGTACCGGCTCTCCTGCCCCGATACCTATTCTTGCCTGAAGCAAAATCCCATCTTCACGGGATTCATTGTATTTAGATAATTGGCGCTGTATTTCCACCGCACAGACCGAAGCCGTATAAGCTGACCTGAAACTTGTCAGGAAGCCATCTCCCGCCCTATCCACTTCACGTCCCCCATGATCAACAAGGGCCTTTCTTACCACATTTCTATAGGAATGTACAAGGTCTAGGGCCCTAACATCTCCCAAGGCCTGGGTAATATCCGTGGAACTCACCATATCAATGAACATAATTGCCCTAAATGGACTCTCGGTCATGGGTTTACCATCCTCCTTTTCGGGGTCTATAACCCTACCCAGAAATTGGGCTACCGCCGATCCGTCCACCTCAATGATCTGGTTGGGTATAAGACCATGTGCTTCTTTATGCATTCCTCGTACGGCAGCTGCTGATGGGGCTTCAACGAGACAAAAAGCCATGCCTTTTTCTTCATCGTGCCAATAGGTCAATGCCTTGCAATGATGCCTCGATTGGATTTTCATATCTTCATGATGCGCTTTTGCCACCTCTTCAGGTGTAGCCCCTTTAATGTAATGTCGATCCATAAATAATGGCATAATTAATCTGTTTTAGGATGGGAGAGCTGAAAATTGGTCAAAGCTGGTTAAAAATACAGGTTTATGAAATGTTATAGGTCATATTAACTTGACCTCCAGCCTCCTAAAGATAACCAATTTATTGGTTAAAAAAATTGAAAAAGGAGCAAATAATTGGTATTGGCATTAAAAATGTTGGGCAGAGACATCCCTGTTGGGATCTTAGTTTAAGGACCTAGAGGGTTGGACAATAAGAGGAGAATCTGGTACCCTGCGCAGTTAGAACCTAGATATTACATTTTTATGTCTTGACTCCAGTCACTAAACTTTGGCTACTGACCACTACTTACCGATCACTGCCTATTGAATACTGCTTACTACATACTGCCTACTGAATACTGATCACTGTTTACTGCTACTGCCAACTGAATACTGCCTACTGAATACCGATCACTGTTTACTGCTACTGAATACTGAATACTGCCTTCAAGAAACTGCATTCCATAAAAAAAGGGAACCAACTTTCGCCCATTCCCTTTTCCATATATTAAAAAATTTCCTTTCTATGCAGGCATATCCGGTAATTTCCAACCCTCCCTATAGGTATGCTTTATTAATTCGGCGGCAAACTCACTGGCAGAATATGGTTCTGTCCATTCCTTTTCAAATTTTGGACGTCCGTCCTTCATTACAAAATTATCACGGATTACGGTTTTGATGGTCTCGTTCTGTCCTATATTGGTAAATCTCATATTCTCCCCATCCCAATTCAAAATTTTATTCAGGGTTTGCAACCTAACCGCTAGTACTCCCATTACGACCATTTCGTTAAAGGGACCGGCTTCTGAAAAATCGGATGTACAAGGTTTACGATTCTCCGGGTTTTCCTTACAGGCCCTTACCCAATCCATTTCGTGTGCCCCTTTACCCCAATTGAGTCCCATCTCCTTCTCTACCCGGCGCTCCGTCTCTGCTACTTTGGGCAGGTCCCTACCCAATATTTCTGGTTCCAAACCATAGCATCCAGCATGTATAATTCCTTTGGTACCATAAAAGAAAGTACCTCCACCCGACTTGTTAGGGTTTTTGCCACTGGGCCAATTGGCAGGTAGGTCGGGCTTAATGCCCCCGTCATACCAGTTTACCTCTACTTCGGGCAGTTTGATCTTGCCTTTCCTGCCACGTTCAGGAAATGTCATTTGTACGGACTGTGCCGTTGGGGCACTGTCCTTCAACAGCAGGGAGGAACTTCCCTGAACTTTGGTGGGATAGCCTAATTTTAGGGCCTCAAATACGGGGTGCAAAATATGGCAGGCCATATCTCCCAATGCTCCGGTTCCGTAATTCCACCATCCGCGCCAATTCCATGGGTGGTAAACCTGATTGTATGGTATTAGTTCTGACGGCCCGGTAAACAAGTCCCAGTCCAAGGTGTCAGGTACCCATTGTCCCTGTGTTGGGGGATTAACTCCCTGTGGCCATATTGGCCTATCCGTAAAGGATTCTACTTTTGTTATATCACCAATGGCCCCGCTCCAAATTAATTCGCAGGTTTTGGCCACTCCTTCTCCGGAAGCCCCTTGATTCCCCATCTGGGTAGCCACATTGTGTTTTTTAGCCAACTTGGTCAATAATCTAGATTCGTATACCGAATGCGTAAGTGGCTTTTGCACATATACATGCTTTCCTCGCACCATGGCCTCCGCCGCTACAATGGCATGGGTATGATCGGCAGTGGCCACCAAAACGGCATCAAATTCATTGCCCATCTCATCGAACATCACCCTAAAATCCTTATATTTCTTAGCTTTGGGAAAGTGATCGAAACAATCTTTGGCATAATTCCAATCCACATCACAGAGCCCTACAATATTTTCGCTCTGTAAATTTTTAAGGTTGCCAAACCCCATACTTCCCACTCCTACTCCAACAATATTCAATTTATCACTGGGAGCCTTATGTCCCAGTCCCGAAATTACGTTGCTCGGGAGAATGGTAATTCCGGCAGCGGCCACTCCCGTTTTACTGATAAAAGATCTGCGTGTAATTGGTAGGGGTTTGTTTGGTTCTTTTTTCATGGTTAAGATTGCTTTTGATTGTTTACTATTTTTTTGATTTGCATTTAATCCTATCTAAATTCGGAAAAAAATTGGTCTTATTGGAGGAATACTAATAATTTGTCATTAAAATTATATCATTTTTGCTTAGTTTAAGCTCATATTTTTAAGATCAACCATGGCCAAAGCACTGTACCGAGTTTATGTTGTGGAATTATCCAAGCGCGTTTTTACTGAAAATGCAAAGTTTAGGGCTGCCAATCCCCAGTTCAACGGAGTGTTGGAATGCCTTTATGTGGGCATGACCTCCAAGCTTCCAAAGGAGCGTTTTGAACAACATAAGACTGGCTACAGAAACAGGAAGGGCCACAAGTTATCCTCCAACATAGTTGAAAAGTACGGCCTTTATTTAAGGCCCAGCCTTTACAATCATATAGATCCTGTATTGACCAGGGCCGAAGCATTGGAAATAGAGGAAGGTCTGGCCTTGGAATTAAGACGTGAGCGTTATGCTGTTTGGTATAATTGAATAGGCCTGGATACTGAACAGCATTTCCTAAATTTAATCAAACCATAATTTTTAATGTTAAAAAACATCCTAGTCCTAATTGTCCTAAATCTTTTTTTATTCGGGCATTCGCAAATCTTAAAACAAGAAATACCGGATAAACTGGTGGTACTCACCTTTGATGATGCTCCGGCGAGTCAATATTCTGTTGTAGCCCCAATGCTAAAAGAGTTCGGTTTTGGCGCTACTTTTTTTGTGTGCGAATTCCCCCCGAACCATAAGGACAGTACGCTATACATGAATTGGAGACAGATCAAGGCTTTGGATAAAATGGGATTTGAAGTTGCCAATCACACCCGCACCCATGCCAATGTTGGCAAACTCTCCCAAATGGAATTTAATGCCGAGTTGGAATACATTGAAAATAAATGCGATTCCCTGGGAATTGCCGAACCTAAAAACTTTGCCTATCCCGGCTATGGATTAAATGCCCTCGCCTTGGAATTTCTACTGAAAAAAGAATACGCCTTTGCGCGAGCAGGAGGTAGCAGGACCTATGATCCTTTAGTTGACCATCCCTATCTAATACCCAGTTGGGCAACTGATTCTGAAAACAAAAATGAAATTATGTCTTCCATGGGCCTAGCCAAAAATGGTAAAATTGTGGTGCTTACCCTTCACGGGGTACCCGATATTGAGCACCCCTGGGTAAATACACCACCCGAACTGTTTATGGAATATTTGCAGTACCTCTGGGACCACAATTATAAGGTGATCTCACTCAGGGATTTGGAAGCCTACATTGATGTTGCCGTGGCCAAGAGAATTATTGCTCCGGACTTGAGCAATAATCTTAAGAACAAATGCCATCAAAGACAGTTTCAAAACTTGTTTGTATCTGAATTCAATTCATCCGTGTTATCCAAAATTTATTGTCGGTTCAAAAAACAAAACCAACAATTAAGATTCAGGACCCCTGTTCCGCCATGGTAAAAAAAGGATGTTTATATGTTTTATAACGGACAACGGATTTACCTAAGATTAAATTTAGCTGTCCCAATCCTCCATATTTTAGAAGAAAAATTCAGGGGATTTCACTATATTTCAAAAGAAAACACCAACGCTCCTACCCTCCCCTGAAAAAGCGGAATTAATTTTGGAAAGGCAAACGGGGGTCCAAAAAATTGAAATGGAAACACTAAGTAAAATATTGGATTTTGATCTTCTTAGCATTGGGGATTACAAAGTAAAAGTGTATACCCTGGTAGTCATACTTCTAATATCCCTAACCACCAAGGTATTACTGAATTTAATTAAAAAAGCACTATTCCGCCGATATAAGGGGCTACATCTTGATAAGGGAAATACTTATGCGCTTTATCAAATTATAAAATATGTGATATGGGTTATTGCCTTTGGCTTTATTTTGGAATCCGTAGGTATCAAGGTTACCATACTAATAGCAGGTTCCGCTGCCTTGTTGGTTGGGGTTGGACTGGGATTACAGCAAACTTTTAACGATATTATTTCTGGAATAATATTACTTTCCGAGAAATCGATCAAAATAAACGACATTCTTGAAATAGACGGTGATATTGTAGAGATTCAAGAAATTGGGTTAAGAACTTCCAAGGGCCTGAACAGGAACGATATTGCTATAATCATCCCAAATTCTTTGATCACCACCAACAAAGTAATAAATTGGAGCCACCAGAAAAAAAAGACCCGATTTAGAATCAATGTTGGGGTAGCTTATGGAAGTGATGTTGATCTAGTTATAAAAATATTGGAGGAAAGTGTTTTGGAACATCCAGATTATGATGATGATAAATTAATAGAGGGACGCTTCATGAATTTCGGAAACTCCTCATTGGATTTTGAAGTGTTGTTTTTTAGCGAAAACGTGTTTAGAATTGAAAAAGTAAAAAGTGATATTAGAAAAATTATTAATCGAAAATTCATTGAAAACAAGATCGTAATACCATTTCCACAAATGGACCTGCACTTTAAGTCGGGCCACACAGAAATAATACCAAAAAATGAATAATTGGGGCATATAGTCAATTGCCTCAGGACAGGCCCATCAAGCATCGGATGGAAACTACCGATAACTTTTTAACGCCCGTCTAAACAGAACGGGCAGGCCCGCCTGAACAGAACGGGCAAGCTGCGAAGAGTTTAAATCCCACTTAGTGGGCAACCGCCAAACTAACAATAAATGTTGTGCGTAAAAAAACAATGAACATGGCCAGATTCTTAAAAAAATCTAAAGAAGAAATTGGAGTTTCTCCGGATGAACTCATATTCCGAGGAGAAAAGAAAATTAATGAAGTACTGCTACGCATAATCGATTTTGATGCCAATAGTTTAGCTGAGGAAACCATTAAGACGGTAAAAGAGGTCATAAAATATCAGGAAAAAGACACCGTAACCTGGTTTAATATCGATGGTCTGCACAATACGGGTATAATTGAAGGAATTGCCAATGAATTTAGCTTTGATAAACTCGTTTTGGCCGATGTCATGAATACCCAGGCGAGGCCAACGATCAAGGAATACGACAATTGCATTTATATATCCATAAAAATGTTGCAGCAGCAACCAAACTCCGATGCCATAAATGTCGAAAATCTAAGTTTAATTTTGACCGAATCTATCCTAATATCCTTTCAAGAAACCAAGGGCGATGTCTTTGAACCTGTTAGGGAACGCATTCGAAAGCAAAAAAGAAGGATTAGAAACGGTGGCACGGATTACCTGTTATTTGCCTTGCTGGATATTGTAATTGACAACTATATTTACATCATCGGGGTATTGGGAGAAAAAATTGAAACCCTTGAAGAAAGCCTGCTCCTGGAACCTAGACAAGAGATTATTGGGGAAATTAATTCCTATAAACGGGAGTTGAATTTCTTGAGAAAAAATATTAAACCTGCCAAGGAAGTAATATTGAGCCTTGCCAAAATGGAATCGGATTATATTACGGAAAGTACCGAAATGCATTTTAAGGAACTACAGGACAATATTAACCATGCCAGTGATTCCTCCGATAGTTACAGGGAAATACTGTCCGACCAATTAAACATTTATCATACTACCATAAGTAGTAAGTTGAACGATATCATGAAATTCCTGACGGTATTCTCTGTTATCTTTATACCACTGACCTTTATCGCCGGAATTTATGGAACCAACTTTGATGTGGTTCCCGAACTACATTATACATTATAAGTATAGCTATTTTATCATGTGGGGCGTTATCATTGTTATTGCCATTGGAATGTTGATTTATTTTAGAAAAAAGAAATGGCTTTAACAACCAAGTCATTATCCAACATATTAATTTAAGCCACAGTAACTAAAAATTTTAAAACCAAGACTCAAAAGTGATTCCCTGTTGTCCAATAACACTTACCCAAAACTTAAAAGCCATTGGTAAGTTTTCGATCAAGGCAATGTTGCTCGGCTCCTTGGGCGCAACGCTCAGTTTTTGCCACAGCCCATTGGAAACAGTAGAGATACCGGATGAACACCGATTTAGAAAAGTTGTGCTTACTGAGGAAACTATGGATCCTACGGCCCTATCCGTTGCCTATAATGGTAAAGTATATTTTGCCGAGGATATAGGTACCATAAAAGTTTATGATCCCAATTCAAATTCAGTATCCATTGTTGGGCAATTGAAGGTGTTTAGTTGCGGTGAGGAAGGATTGATCGGAATGACGCTAGACCCGGATTTTGAGAGCAATGGTTGGTTGTATGTAAACCGTACGGTGTCCAACTTTATGGATATGCCATGTGGGGAAGTCTATAAAGACCCAGAAATTCGTTTTGAAGATCCCACCTCTAATCAGGTGATTTCGCGCTTCACAGTAAACAATGATACCCTGGATATGTCCTCGGAGAAAGTACTGCTAAAGGCACCCAATCAACATATGCGGCATATTGGTGGTTCCCTGGCATTTGATGGGGCCGGAAATTTATATATATCCATAGGCGAAAATACACATCCTGGTTTCCTTAACCCTTATGCACCCTTGGATGAACGCCCCGGTAGAAAAAATTACGATACTCAGAGGACTTCTGCCAATACGATGGATTATAGAGGGAAAATATTGAGAATACACCCAGAGGATGATGGTACTTATAGCATCCCCAAGGGAAATCTATTTGAAAAAAACGATTCCCTAGCCCTCCCTGAAATTTATGTTATGGGCTGTAGAAACCCATTTAGGATATCCGTTGATGCAGAAACCAATACCCTGTATTGGGGAGAGGTTGGCCCGGATGCCTATGCAGATATCCCCAGAGGCCCTAGAGGTTACGACGAGATCAATGCCACCACAGAAGGGGGATTTTTCGGGTGGCCCTATTTCATTGCCAATAACTTGGCCTATTCAAAATATGATTATGACACTGAAAAGGCAGGCAATCTTTTTAATGCTAACAAACCTGAGAATACCTCCCCCAACAATACTGGAAAGAAAATACTTCCACCGGCCAAGCCTGCACTTATATGGTATCCCTATGCCGCTTCGGAGGAATTTCCCGAATTGGGTGAAGGAGGACGAACGGCCATGGCCGGCCCCGTATATCATTATAAATCAGAGAATGATTCCAAGATCAAGTTTCCTTCTTATTATGACAAAGCCCTTTTTATTTATGATTGGATGCGTGGCTGGATAAAGGTAGTCAGGATTGATAAAAATGGTGCACTCATAAAAATCGAGGATTTTATGCCCTCTACTCGATTCGTTAGCCCTATTGATATGCAATTTGGTCCCGATGGATCCTTATATGTAATGGAATTCGGAACCACTTGGGGGGCCAATCCAGATGCCCGACTTATTAAAATTGAATACATCCCTGGTAATAGACCCCCGCATATAGAAATTGCGGCCAATGAAACCGTGGGTACTACTCCCCTTACCGTACACTTTAAGAGCGAAGGCACCGTAGATTACGACAAGGATGATAGCCTGAAATACGAGTGGAAATTTAATTCCAAAGAAGATCAATCCACAGAGTGGAATCCAACTTTTACTTTCAAGGACCCTGGTATTTACACCGTTACCCTAACTGTGACCGATAAGGAAGGAGCTACAGCCACAGCGGACCTGCAAATCAAAGCAGGCAATGATTCTCCACAACTAAGTATAGATATGCCAAGCCGAGGTAGCTTTTATTGGGACAGGGATAAAATACCTTACCGCATTCTTTTAACGGACAAAGAGGATGGGAGTTTGGCAAATGGGGAAGTAGACCCCTCAAAAGTAGAGGTGAGCCTGGAATGGATGAAAGGGAACTATACTTTGGAACCATCCACCAACGGTATGGGAACATTAAAAAGTCAGGGGGAAAAATTGATAGGAGAAAGTGATTGCAGAAGTTGCCATAAAGTAAATGAGAGAGCTATAGGGCCGTCATTTTTGGAGGTGGCCAAAAAATATAAAGACGATTTGGACGCCACGGACTACATTGCCGAAAAAATTATTTCTGGTGGAAGTGGGGTTTGGGGTGACATGAGTATGAGCGCCCATCCTTTGTTTTCAGAAGCGGATACGCGGAGAATGGCCGATTATATCCTATCCTTGGCCAAAGAAAAGACAAACCTAATAAAAATGGGAGTGGAAGGTATAATTGAAATCCCTAGTACCTATGAAAATGAGGATAGAACTTATGTTCTTAAGGCCTCCTACACAGATCTAGGTGCTTCCGGAATGGAACCCATTACCGTATCGGCAATAAAAATGCTGCAACCCCCCAAATTGGAAGCTGAGAACTTTTCAACCCAACGCGATGCCTTAAGCGAAGTAGGTGACAACGGCGTGTCCATGGGTTTTGCATCCACTTATATTTCCTTTAAAAATATAGATTTAACAGCCGTTGATTCCATTACCTTTGGGTATAGTTATAAGGGACCGGAATGTTTTATCACTATCAGAACAGGTTCCCCTGATGGAGAAATCATTGGCAAGGCTAGGTTTACGCACATACCTGAAGCCAAAAATAAAAATGAGCTTTCCATTCCAATAAAAGAAACCTCCGGTTCACAGGAGATTTTCTTCCTTCACGATAAAGCTCCCGATATCCATGAGGAAATCTACCTGGATTGGATCAGCTTTCACAAAAGGGAGTAAAATAATTGAATGATAAAAAAATTCAGATATTTTATATTTTACCTCACCCAAAACTGCCTATAATGGTAGTTGTAAGCTGTGCCAGGAATGGTAAAATGGAAACTTGGCCCTAGTGGTTGTAGAGGATATACAACGGCCTACAAAGGTTTAACGCGTATATTTCTCCATTTTACATGTAGTGGTTTTTCACTGTCCGTGGCGTGCACCTGTAGGCCAATGAAGCCCGTAGCCGTCATGGAATCTACATAATCGGCAGCGGGTACCCCGTTCACCCAAGTTTTGATCGAAGGACCATCGGCCACGACTCTAAAGGAATTCCATTCCACAAGCTTAAAGGCCTTTTTTGCAGCAGGATTAGCACTTAAATCGTGTACCCAGCCTCGCCGGCCTTCGTCATAGATTCCTCCACTTCGCGCGGTGGTATCCAAATCTATTTCCACCTGATAACCATGGACCAATCCATTATAAAAATCGGGAAAACTATTACTTCTGATCTGTACGCCGGAATTATGGTAATTATTCGGAGCAGCGTCCATAATTACTTCATATTCCAAAACAAAATTATCGTAGAATTTATTGGTTACCAAAAAAGTATTGCTGGTATCGGTTACGGGTGCAGTAGTACCCACAATCATATCGCCTTCAACATGATAGGTAGCATCGCCTCCCATTTTTTTCCAGCCATCCAAGGTCTTTCCATTAAATGGGTACTCCCAATCGGTATCTTCGGTGTTCGTTAATTGTATATTCTCTGGCTGATCGGCCGAAGTATCAGCAGATTTTCGGTTTCCACAATTGGATAATAACAGCGCAAAAATTCCGAGGCACAATAGCGTTTTAAGATATGTCATGGTAATTGTTTAATATTAGTTTCGACTGGTAGTTAAGCATATTACAAATGGGTAAGCATATTCTTCGCTGGGAAATAAACTCCCTTAAATGTAATAAAATCAATTAATTAAACATTGTACCGTCTTAAAAAAAATGGAGCGACACAACAATTAATTTTGCCAGCACGTATATGTTTTCAAAATATAGGCACACTGATAAAAAAAGAACAAAATTCCATACTTTTAACAAAACCATTACTCTTGGATATCTATGATCGACAAAAAAAATCTCTTCCCTGTAATTGCAATATTTCTTTTCTTTTCAAATCAATTATTATGTCAGGCTGTATTGGATCTAGGGAATAAACGAGAATTGTTTTTGGATGATTATTTATTGGACAGCATAGTGGGTCTGGAGTTACAATTAAATGCCCCCCTAGAGGTCCAAAGCGCCAATATCCCAAATGGCTATTATCAAACTATTATTAAAACGGACAGTCTATTTCGAATTTATTACAGGGATAAATTGGATTTTTGGAAAGGAGAATTGTATGACGGCAATCCTGGGGAAATAACCAGGAGTGCCATTAGTTGGGATGGCTATCATTGGCAGGAAGAAGCCACACACTTAAATGACAGTATAAATAATTACATATTTTACGAGCCACCCTTCAGTCATAATTTCACTCCCTTCAAAGATGTAAACCCCAATTCTCAATATAAATACAGAGCTTTATCCGGAACCAATGATACCGAGGGCCTTTTCCATTTTGTTTCCCATGATGGCATAAAATTTAAAAAATACAGGAATGAACCTGTAATTAAACACGATGCTGCCTATTATGAATTTGATTCACAGAATATCGCCTTTTGGTCGGAAACCGAAAATCAATACGTTTGTTATTATAGAAGGCTCATCAATGGTTTAAGATCATTCTCTAGAACTACCTCAAAAGATTTTGTGAATTGGAGCGAACCCATCAACATATTTCCCAATTTTGAGGGAGAACATCTTTATACCTCGGGTATTCAACCTTATTTTAGGGCACCCCATATTTATATAGGATTGCCAACACGATTCTTCCCTGAAAACGGCAATTCCACAGATATAGTTTTTATAAGTTCCAGAGATGGCATTAAATTTAATAGAACCTTTAAAGAAGCCTTTATAAGACCAGGACTCAAAAGTGATAGATGGGGAAACAGATCCAATTATATTACTTTAAACCTTGTTCCCTTGGACGAAACCCATATTGGGATCTATGCACGAAACAGCTTGTTTAAAATTAGAATGGACGGATTTTCTTCCGTAAATGCTAAATCCAAGGAAGGCTTTTTTGTTACCAAACCATTTAGGTTTAATGGAGATAAATTGGAAATCAACTATTCCACCAGTGCCGGTGGCTATATCCATATAGAAATTGTGGATGAACATAGTGAGCCTTCTATTAATGGCATTCATTATTCCACTGAAAAAATAGTAGGCGATGAAATTAATGGAAAGGTGATCTGGCAGAATTCATTGAACCTTAGCCCTATTAAGGATAAAATCATAAAACTGCGAGTAAACATGATGGATGCCGATTTATATTCCTTTAAATTCACCGAATAAATTTCAGTTTTAGCAAAACATTCTATATTTATTGAAAAAGAGATATAGCCATAGAAATACAACTGATCATATAAATAAATTAATACCATGGAAATAGCCATAACTTCCAGATACTGCCTTTTGTTTCTCTTTGTGATAATGCTCAGTAGTTGTAAAGAATCCGAAAAAAAAACAACCCCAACCAATAATGGAGGATTGGTATTTAATTCTTCCAATAAAGAATTGGACAAGGCTTTCAGCTGGGCCAAAAACAAGGCGCTGTCCTACGCCCATGATAACACCGACCCTGTTGGATACTGGTATGAGGCAGCACTTCCCGACCGTGAAGCATTTTGCATGCGAGACGTGTCCCATCAGGCCATTGGGGCAGAAATTTTGAGCCTGGGCAAACACAATTATAATATGTTCCTGAAATTCGCCCAAAACATTAGTAAGGAAAAGGATTACTGTTCCTATTGGGAAATAAACCGGTATAATAAACCTGCTCCGGTAGACTACGAAAATGACCAGGATTTTTGGTACAACCTACCTGCCAACTTTGATGTAACCTATAACGCCTACCGACTTTATAAATGGACAGGAAACGAGGAGTACCTTAATAATCCCGATCTCATTAATTTTTATGATTTGAGTCTTAATGAATATATAGACCATTGGGAATTAGGTGCGGACAAGATCCTAGACCGAAATAGGTCCCTACATTCACCCGAGAGTCCAGAAAAAAGCAGGTTTGGAAACAAGCGGGGCATTCCTACCTACAACGAAGGTGGCCGGGGAGAAACTTTGCTTGGTATAGACATGTCCGCCTCCATAATAGCGGCATATAAAGCCTACTCTGAGATGCTAAAGCTTAGAAAAGATTTGCCGAACTCTGTAAAATATGCCGAAAAAGCTCATCAAGAGCAGGAATTCCTAGATCAATTTTGGTGGGATACCGAAAGACAGGAATATCGTTCCATCCTATATGGGGATGGTAAGTTCGATTATTTTATGGTAGGGGATAATCAGGCTTTTTTACATTATCTCTTCTATTATGATGCTATCCAGGACGATTCCAAAATAATGGATTTGGTAGAGAAATACGAGAACAATTTTGGTAAATTAATTGTTGAATTAAAGTCCTACTTGCCTATTATATTTTATGAAAACAACAAAACTGCCATGGCAAATAAGATGATCATTAATTTGTGTAGTCCCTTAAATCCCAGACGGGCCTATCCAGAGAATTCCTATACCGTAATTGAGCATATTACCAGAGGTTTAATGGGCATTGAACCCGATGCTGCTATAAATGCATTTATGAGCCTATCCCGTCTTGATAAGGAAAATGAATGGGCAGAAATTATGAACGTTCCCCTACTCTCCAATAAAATTAGCGTAAAACATTATGGAAAAACTAAAACCATGGCGCATAATGAAAACGGTGGTACCGTAAAATGGATTGCCAAAATACCTGGTGTCCATGAATTTCTCTTTGTAAATGGGGAAAAAACGACTTCTACCATAGAGAATAATGGCCAACAGCCTTATTCTTATCTCAGCATAGACTTGAAGGAAGACGAAAAGGCCACTGTATCCTCAACTCCTCCATCTTAAAAACAAATAAGCCAGCGTATAAATATTAATCCGCTACAACAATGAAATAAAATGACAATTGTCATATATTAAAAGAAAAGATCAACCTAGGTTTGACAGGAATTATTGCCCATATTCTCTGTAATAAACCTTTCCCCCTTCACCTGAAACCGTTGAATACCATTTGGTCAAACTATGAATAAAGCGTTCATTCCCAAGTTGTTCTCTCTACTAAAGGAGGGAATTTCCAAAGAAACCATTACTAAAGATATACTTTCAGGATTGATCGTTGGTATAGTGGCACTGCCCTTAGCCATTGCCTTTGCCATAGCTTCTGGGGTTTCCCCGGAAAAAGGTATAATAACAGCCATTATTGCTGGGATAATAATTTCAGTCTTGGGAGGAAGTCGTGTCCAAATCGGTGGTCCAACCGGGGCGTTCATTGTTATTGTCTATGGTATTGTTCAAGAATATGGAATAAACGGATTGACGATAGCCACCTTTATGGCCGGCTTTATTATCATAGGTTTAGGGCTGGCACGTCTGGGCAATTTACTGAAATTTATACCTTACTCCTTGATCGTAGGTTTCACTAGCGGAATAGCACTGATCATTTTTTCTTCCCAGATCAACGATTTTTTTGGACTCCATATTGCAAAAGTACCCGCCGATTTCATTGACAAGTGGGTCGTATATTTTGAAAATATGAACAAGATCAACTGGTATGCCATTGCCATCGCCTTTGCGACGGTAATTATTACCTTATATTTTCAAAAGTTGATAAAGAAGATTCCAGGATCCATTGTGGCCATACTTTTATCAACCATAGTGGTAAAAGTTTTTAATATTCCCGTAGATACTATTGAAAGTAATTTTGGGGAAATCCCAAATCAATTAAGTATGCCCTCCCTTCCCGAAGTGGATTATGCAACCGTGAAATCTCTGATACAACCCGCCTTTGCAATTGCCTTGTTGGGTAGTATTGAGTCACTGCTATCTGCAGTGGTCTCCGATTCCATGATCGGAGGGAAACATCGTTCCAACATGGAACTCATAGCACAGGGAACGGCCAATATTTTCTCCGCCATATTCGGTGGAATTCCCGCCACTGGAGCTATTGCAAGAACGGCCACCAATGTAAAGAATGGTGGTAGAACCCCAATTGCGGGTATAGTACACGCCTTGGTCCTACTTTCTATAATGCTTTTATTTGCTCCTTATGCCAAATTGATACCCCTTTCCTGTTTGGCAGGAATCTTAATGGTTGTAGCCTATCATATGAGCGAATGGAGGCAATTTAAATCCATTTTAAAGGGCGATAGAATGGATATTATCATCCTGCTTACCACTTTCTTCCTAACTGTAATCTTCGATCTTGTTATAGCCATCGAAATTGGAATAGTTCTCTCCAGTTTTATGTTCATGAAAAGAATGAGCGAATCTGTCCTAATTGAAAACATATCATCAGACAACATTAATGGCGAACATTTATTTGATGAAGAAATACTGGACCTCCCAAAAGATGTATTGTTATACGAAATTAATGGACCCCTATTTTTTGGGGCGGCCAGACAATTTCAGGAAACCATAACCAATACGCATTTACAGCCCAAAGTGATTATAATTAGAATGCGTTATGTTCCAATGATCGATGCCACAGGATACCAAAGTTTAAAAGAGATCATAAAATCCTATAAAACAAAAGGAATAAAAGTAATCCTTTCTGGAATTAATGAGGAAACCAGCAAGGATTTCGAAAAGAATGGAGTTTTCATGCTATTGGACAAGAAGTATATATTTAAAAATATTCATGAGGCCCTGGAAAAGGCCAATTTATCTAGTTGAACCTTAAACTAAGCTCAACTTTTTACATTAAAAAAAAACCTACATTTATCAAAGTTCCATGAATAAAGAGGAAATTCCATTGTAATTGTTACTGGGACCATTAAATAACTATCTATTAAACCATACATGAAAATTTCTATGAAATCATTAAAAACCTTTTTATTGGCGGCGTTCCTTTTAACGGCCACCGTTTCCTTCGCTCAAATTAAATTACCAGCTTTTTTTGGCGATCACATGGTATTACAGCAAAAGGACAATGCTTCCATTTGGGGAAGCGATAAACCGGGAAGCAAAATTATAATAACAGGAAGTTGGGGCGAGGAATCTACCGCAACAGCCAATAGTCAGGGGCAATGGAAGTTGAAGATGAAAACCCCATCCTATGGCGGACCCTACAAACTTACTATCAAGGGCAGCAATGAAGTAACCCTCAACAATGTAATGATCGGGGAAGTTTGGTTGTGTTCCGGTCAGTCCAACATGGAAATGCCCGTAAAAGGATTTAATAACCAACCGATCGATGGTAGTGGCGAGGCTATTTTAAACTCCAAAAACAATCAGATACGTCTGTTTACCGTAAAAAGAGCAGCAAGCCTGGAGCCGTTGGACAAAGTGGAAGGCCAATGGTCCGAGGCCAGTCCGGCAACCGTGAGAGAGTTTAGTGCCACCGCATACTTTTTTGGAAAAAAATTGAATACCCTTTTAAACGTTCCCATTGGTTTGATCCATACCTCCTGGGGAGGGTCCAGTGTTGAGGCATGGATGGAAAAGGAGGCATTTTCAGAATTCAAAAACATAGCATTACCAAAAGAACTTCCGGATAAAGGATTGCATCAGACTCCTACCCTACTGTACAATGCCATGATCAACCCATTGGCAGGTTACGGTATTAAGGGAGCTATATGGTACCAAGGAGAATCCAACAGAAACAAGGCCGAGGAATACAGTCGACTTTTCCCCAGCATGATCAAAACGTGGAGAAAGAAATGGCAGCAGGGCGAGTTTCCGTTTTACTTTGTACAAATTGCTCCCTATGGTTATAACGATGGCAACGCCGGCTTTGTCAGGGAGGCACAATTGCATACCATGAAAACTGTGGAAAATACCGGGATGGCGGTAACCATGGACATTGGGGATTGTGATTACATTCACCCAAGGGAGAAGAAATTGGTTGGTGATAGGTTGGCCTTATGGGCGCTATTCAAGGACTACGGTATTGACGGAATTGGTTTTAGTGGTCCGGTATACAATGAGATAGATGAAATAAAGGAAGGGAAAATAAAACTGTCGTTCAACTATACGGACAACGGACTTTCCAGTTACGGTAAGCCATTGACCGGTTTTGAAATTGCAGGCACCGACAAAGTATTTCATCCTGCCGAAGCTAATATAAACGGAGACAAGAGCCTTAGTGTTTGGTCCAGCAAGGTACAGCAACCTGTTGCGGTTAGGTATGCCTTTAAAAATTGTGAGGCAGGTAGCCTGTTCAATACAGAGGGCTTACCAGCCTCCTCCTTTAGAACAGATACTTGGGAGGAATAAAAGGCTGACTAAAATTATTGGGCGCAAGAAAATAATATGTTTTCCTGCGTCCAATATCCTTTAGGAATCTTCAAAAAATATAATAGGACCTTTTTAATAAATATTAAAACTCAAAATACGCTTTCATGGGTTCGAAATAATGTTCCTGCCATCCCTGAATATAGTGTTCACCGTCCTCCGGAACATTGCTATGTGTCAAGGTCAACTGGGTTATCCCATCCGTTTCCGAAAGAATAACCTCAATTTGCGAATCATCCTCGTTTTCTTTAAAATTATCACTTCTCCAGGATTGCACAATTTTATGGTAGGGTTCCAAAATTAGATTCTCTCCCTTAATATACCCGTCCCAGGCGGTAAATGGGTCACCAACCTTATCGGAAACAAAGGCCTCGCCTCCAGTCATTTTGGTGTGTCCCTGGGTACTAAGCCATGCCTTATAAATTTGTTTTGCGGTGGTATTAAATGTTGTTTTTAAAGTAAATTCCATAGGTGTGGTTTTTTGGTGTGATTATATTGATAGCCCAATTCTTAAATTTACTAAATATTTTTTCTCAAGTTTAATTCTTAGGTGTCTATAATTAGTAACCTCTATTTATTGTGGACTATGCCAATCTGGATAAGATATATTATGACACTTGTACCATTTAACTTTTTGAACAAAAGAGACCACTGGGAAGAAATATCGATTTAGATTCTCTTTTGCTAACTTTACCCTTTAAGAGCTATACCCGTGCACCCAAAAAATTCTTTTGCCAAAGACTACGATTTTGATTTCCTTATTCAGCATTACCCAAGCCTGAAGGATTTTGTTTTTGTAAATGACTATGGAAACAAGACTATAAAATTTGCCGATAAACAGGCCGTTAAGGCTTTGAATGCTTCGTTATTAAAGGCACATTACGGCCTAGACTATTGGGATATTCCGGAGCACAACCTATGTCCGCCCATTCCGGGCCGATTGGACTATCTGTTGCATTTGGCCGACCTGATCCCGAAGCCACAACTAAAGGTGCTGGACATTGGTACGGGAGCCAATCTGATCTACCCTATTTTGGCTACCTGTCACTTCAATTGGCGGTGCACCGCCAGTGAGGTAGATCTGGATGCTTTAAAAAATGCCCAAGAAATTATTGACAGAAACCCTGTATTGGGAAACATAGATCTAAGGCTACAAGGGTTCAAAAACAGCATCTTGGAACATATTATTGAACCTAAAGATGAGTTTGATGTAGTGGTATGCAATCCACCTTTTTTTAAAAATAGAACCGACGCACAACAGAAGAACCAACGCAAGGTGCGCAATCTGCAACTTAGGGAAGAGGAATCCCTAAATTTTGGGGGACAGGCCAATGAATTGTGGTACAAGGGCGGTGAAGAGGCTTTTGTAAAAAAGATGGCTGTAGAGAGTATACAATTTAAAGGCCAGGTACATTGGTTTACCTCTTTGGTATCACAAAAAGAGAACCTAAAAAATATTAAAAGGGCCATTAACAAGACCCTGCCTACAGCAGTCAAGGTTGTGGATATGGAACAGGGCAACAAAAAAAGCAGGTTTGTGGCCTGGACTTTTAAGAGATAAATTTTCTGCAATAAAAAATAATTCTGATTGCGCAATTTGGGCAATCCAATAGTGAGTTAAAAGAACTATTATTCGGCTCCAAGGCAAACACAGTCCCATGTAAGGAAAAGGCCCATAGGTCCAAACCCAAATAGCTCACAACTGCCCAAAAGCCTTATTTAGTATTACAGTTATAAGGAATCTAAAGGACTCTCTATATTCGCAAGACTACGTGGTGTTACTTTGGTATACACCTGGGTAGTCTTAATAGAACTATGTCCTAAAAGTTCCTGGATAAACCGCATATCGGTACCTGATTCCAAAAGGTGTGTTGCGTAGCTGTGCCTAAGCCCGTGAACAACAATATTTTTTTTGATACCTGCCCTTTTCATGGCCTCTTTAAATACTTTCTGCACGCTACCTCTAGAATATTGCCCCCCATACCTACCTTCAAGCAAATACTCCTTAGGATTATATTCCTTATAATACTTCCTTAGTTTTGGCAATAAGGTTACGGGGAGCGGCACCATTCTATCCTTTTTACCTTTTGCACCACATATATGCACTACCATTCTTGAGCTATCAATGTCATTTAACTTAATGGCAACGACTTCGGAAACTCTAAGTCCCAGACCATAACATAGTTCCAGGGCAATGCGATGTTTTAAATTTTCTACTTGTTTAAACAATTTCACCACTTCGTTCTTCGACAACATTTTAGATAAGGTCACCGGTTTTTTAGGCCTTGGAATGTCAAAAAAGAGATGTGGCCTATATAATACTTTTTCAAAATAAAATTTAATGGCATTTATTTTACCGTTCATTTTACGTTCCCCCATTTTTTCCTGGTAAACGCAGTAGAGAAAATAATCCTTTAATTTTTTGGGTGTAAGTTCATCTACTGGATAATTTTTGATCAATTGAAGTAAGTGTACAAACTCTGCCGTATAAATGCGAATGGTATTTTGGCTAAGCGCTTTTAACCTAAGTTGATCATAATACCGTATTAGGGCAGTTTGGTTAACGGATGCTATTTTGGCCAGGTGTTTTGTAATAAATGGCCGCTGCTCCATTTTCAAGGCCTTTCGAACAGCGGGTATATCCGGTAAATACCAAGCTTTATTGGTTTTGCTCCATTTTGCAGAGGTAAAGCGTTCTCTAAATTGTTGTACCAAATGAGGATTAAATGGAAAAATAACCAATATTACATCTTTGTTTCTATGCACAACAGGTTTAAAAGTATATTGGGAAAAATCCATTCGTCATTAGGTATATCAATGTACTGTAAGATACAAAATGATATATAAAATGACAACTTTTAAAAACCCTCCTATCTATTTATGCATAGGAGTTGCGGAGGTAATAGCTTATTTTTATATCTTAACCTTTAATTACACATATATATGTGATGATGTTGCATTCTCCTACGTCGACCCTATGTGCTACATCTCGTTTGCCAACGCCCCAACTCGCCCACTACTATCGTAGATGTCGCCCGCACAAAGGGAAATGCAACATCATCGCAACGCTATGTCAGATCACATAAAACCGTAGGATAAGGGTACTTTTTCTTAGAACGACGCTTAACGGAAGAAACCAACCCAACATATCAAGTCACTATATGTAATCTGGACCGCCACATTTTATTCCCAATACCGTCGAAAACCAAAAAAGGTTTTCACTATATTTCCATAAAATATCGCGGACTACACATAGCGCTGCGTTGTGAGCAATTTAAACGATAATCACCACAGACTTTGGAAAAATTAAAAACATACTTCATTCAATCTGGGTTCAGCTCAATTGACGTTGAAAAAATAACCAACGTTTTTCATTGCAAACGATATAATAAAGGTGATTTTTTTGTTAAAGAGGGAAAAATAACCAATCAACTCGCATTTATTGATGAAGGTTCTTTTCAATATTATTCCTTATCAAAAGGAGAAGAACGTACTACCTACATTGCACTTCAAAACTCTTTTGTCGGATCACTTTTAAGTTATTTGAGAGAAATACCTTCAAGGGAAAATATAAGAGCCTTAACAAAAGCTACCTTGTGGATTATTGACAAAAAAAATGTAGTTAAACTGCAAAATGAAGTTCCTGCATTTAAGGAATTTTATATTGGCCTTATAGAATGGCAAATTTGCTGTATCGACAAAAGCAAGTTTGACCTACTGACGCTTACGGCGGACGAGCGTTATAAAAAACTAATGGAAGAAGAACCTGAAATTTTACAGCAAATACCTTTGCAATACATCGCATCGATGATGGGAATTACACAAAGACATTTGAGTAGATTAAGAAAAAATATTTGCTGAAAAGTAGTTTTGGACATTTGTCCAATAAAAACAATATTACTTGAAGCAATTTTGCATCATCATTTTAAATAAAAAGATATGCAAAAAAATGTTTTATTAGTTGTGTTGCTTTTAATAGCAGGCACAACATTCGCTCAAAGTAAATTTCCTAAAAATCAATTGAGCATCAATGGATTTAGAAACCCATCTATTGGATTAGAGTACCAACACCATCAATTTTCAATTCACGCAGGTTATTATCCTACCAATTTTGAAAGTGGTGTAACCACCGAATTTTTAAAAGCAGGCATAAGCTATTGGTTTCTTCCTGTTGATGAAAAAGAAATTCCATCCTCTTTTTACGGCGGACTATCTTATTTGAGAGGGACGACAAGAGATTACAAAAACGAAAATGCCTTGGGAGTAGAAGCAGGTTTTCGTTGGTATGTTTGGAAAGGCTTAAACTTTCGTATAGGTGTAATTGCACTAACAGCTGAAGGAAAGGATTTAAAAATTAACCCAACACCAAGTATCAGTTATTCATTCAAATTCTAAACGATAATGAAAACTGAAAAAACTATTGGAATCTTACTGATTGTTGGAGTCATCGGCATTTTCGTTCCCTATACTATCTTGACAATGATATTTGAATATCCAACCATATTAAGGCAAGATACAGGCACTATTTTAGTGAAATTTTATAATGGTGGTAACACTTTAATATGGACTTGGTGGGCTTTTGCAATATTAGGTCTACCTATATTGGAAGCTTGTATTTTAATAGGCCAAAAGTTAGAATCTAAATTTTACTTTGTAAGATGGGCAACAATCCTTGGTGTCATTGGCTTAATGGTTCAAGTATTAGGATTATTGCGCTGGACCTTCGTTGTACCTGTTTTAGCCAAAGATTTTGTGCTTGGTAACGAGATGACAAAAGAAGCGGTAACTGTTGCGTTTAAAGTAGTTCACCAATATGGAGGAATCATTTTAGGCGAACACATCGGACAGTTATTTACGATTGGTTGGACAGTTATGATAACCTCTGCGTTTGAAAAACTCAAACTCTTCCCAAAGTGGATTATATGGCTTGGATATGCCGCGTCAATTATTTATTTATTTGCACAAGCAGGGTTATTCTCAACAGTGATTCCAAATTTCCCTGTATGGAATATCGCAGGATTTTTAGGTAGTACACTTTGGCTTATATGGTTATTGATAATTGGTTTTAAATTCATAAAAACAGAAATCCGTTAGAAAAAAAAGAGTTGGCATTTATTTGTAACAAAATCCGAGTTGAAATCACCTATAACATATAAACATTTAAAACAACTAATTTGAATACAAAAATTTTATTGACAGCAAGCGCATTTTTTTTGGGACTGATGGGAATTGGTTTATCCTTTTTGCCAAATGAAATATTCATATATTTAGATATGGGTTCAAACCCCATTTTATATCTTCTCCTTCAATTATTAGGCTCACTCTATCTTGGATTTGGAATTATGAATTGGATGGCGAAAGGGACATTAATTGGAGGAATTTATAACAGGCCTATGGCGATTGGAAATTTTATGCATTTTGGTGTTGGGGCAATCGCTTTATTGAAAATTGTATTCGGAATCAAAGGACATACGGAAGTTATAATTTCACTTACAGTTATATACACTATTCTAGCTTTATGCTTTGCTTATGTATTTCTAACCAATCCAATTAAAGTCGGAACCGAAAACTTAAACAAATGAAAAAAACACATTACATTTTACTGTTCATTTTTGGAGCCTCTGTTCAGGTATTTAGTCAGGAATCACTATTAAGTCCATTAAATAATCCAGCTAACAAAAATCTTATCAAGTCCGAAACTTCGGAAATGACTTGGTTTATGCGTAAAGATTCTCTTAAAGTAGAAATAGGAAATGTGCAAACTAAAATTCAGAAAGAAAAAGAGCGGATATTCATTATAACAATAGTCAATATGAAACAGTCTCCTACTGAATGGATTGACAGTACAATCGTTGAAACACTCAACTTTAAACCCATATATCATTCTTCCTATAACCAACAAAGAGATATGGTATTGAAATTTGGAGAAAAAATTACAGGCTATTATTTTGATAAACAAACAGAAATTAAAACACAAATTTCTGAAGAAGTCGACAAGCCTTTTTTTGACAGTAATTTCTACCCTGAATTAATAAGATTCCTTCCATTAAAAGATAGATATTCAAGCACTATTTCTATTTTTGACTATAACCCCGCCTCTAAAATTGGAGTAATTACAGCAACAATAAAAAATACAGAACAGACCACTATCAGTTTCAATGGAAAGAAGAGACAAGTTTGGAAAGTTGAAACTACAGATGACATTTCAAACAACGCTGCTATAAGCACATATTACATAGATACATCAACAAGAAAAGTACTTATCCAAGCAATTGATTTTGAAAGCAGAAAAATGCTAATGGAATTAGTAGAATAGAAGAAAAAAAACATCATATATATACTATAGCTGGTATTAATTTAAGAAACTCGAACTAAATTGGAGAATGTAGAAAAATATAAAAACGAATATCTGATTTCAACCGACAGAAAAAAATTGGACATTTCATCAATTCACAATTTTTTGACCAACGAATCGGGATGGAGTAATGGAATTCCCTTTGATAAGGTAAAAAAATCAATAAATAATTCCTTGAATTTCGGAATGTATCTTGACTCAAAATTAATTGGTTATGCAAGAGTTATTTCAGACTTTTCTACTATCGCATATCTTGGAGATATTTTTATTTTAAAAGAATATCGAGGACTTGGGTTGAGTAAATGGCTTATGGAAACAATTATGGAACATAAACATTTACAAGATTTAAGACGTTGGATTTTATTGACAAGCACAGCAGAATGGCTCTATGAAAAATACGGATTTACAAAACTACCCAACCCAGAAATCTATATGGAAAAATTTAATCCGAATGTTTATCTAGATAAAGAAAAAACTAATGCCAACAATATATAACCGCAATTACGGCTCATTCGACTACGTCCTAATTCACTCGCAATTGATATCGTCAGTTCCAAATCGAAAATAATAACTAATTTACCCCTCGCTAGCCATAATTTCCTTTGACAAAAAAGTGGAGGAATAAAAACTGCACACAACACCGTGTATAATTAATTGCTTTGGCAAGTGCTCATTTGGAAAATTCCTTCGGAATTTTCTCGCGTTCGTTTTTGTTTACTAAATTAGTTGCTGAAACACGCAACTAACCATACACAAAACCGATGATGTTGCATTCTCCTACGTCGACCCTATGTGCTACATCTCGTTTGCCAACGCCCCAACTCGCCCACTACTATCGTAGATGTCGCCCGCACAAAGGGAAATGCAACATCATCGCAGCGCTATGTCAGATCACATAAAACCGTAGGATATGAGTACTTTTTCTACGAACGACGCTTAACGGAAGAAATCAGCGCAACATATCAATGGCTACCTGCCTACCGGCAGGCAGGTATGTAATTTATACGTGCCATGTCCATTGTTTAATGTGTTCATGTGTTCGCTGCGCTCGGAAGGACCGCCACATTTTATTCCCAATACAGGCGAAAACCAAAAAATGTTTTCACTATATTTCCATAAAATTGCCCACCAACGCTACAACCCGCCCACTGCTGTCGCAGATGTCGTACATAGCGCTGCGTTAGCTATAATTTGAAAGTAGTCAACTATTTAGATAAAAACAATTAGAACATAATGCCCAATAGTGATAAAAGCAAAACTCCAATTTCCCAAAGAATAGTTGATATTGGAGCTAATAAGGAGTTTTCCATAACTGAGAATAGGTATCTGCGCATAACAAATATCGCTTCTATCCTTGGCATCTTGTTCATGGTGATGTGGATGATTACCGCTTTTTGCATTACAGATTCCCCAATACTTTACGGAAGCAATGGATTGTTAGCATTGATGTTTTCATTCGTTCTAATATTCAACGGCAAAGGTTGGCGGGTATTGGCTTCAACTTGGTTTACCGCTACGTCCTATATTGGAATTATTCTATTTCTTTATTTGTTGGGTTACTCGTCAGGGGTTTGGGTCATTTGTTTCATCATAATAATTACTCCATACATGACTTTCCCCAAAAGTGCGAGGAAATTAGCTATTGGTTTCAGCATGCTGGGGGTCTTGACTTTGATTTTTTCGGTTACGTTTCAATCCAAATTTAATCCTCACTATGATGTACTTGACCCGTATTTCCTGCAAATGTTTAACATCAGCACAACTGGACTGATTTGCCTTACAATCGCATGGACTTTGCCTGTGCTGATTGATAGATCAGAGGAGTCATTGAGGGTTGAGCAAAAAAGATCAGATGATCTTTTGCATAATATTCTTCCTGTAAATGTGGCAAGAGATCTAAAGGAAACTGGTAAAACAGTGCCCAAAAGGCACAAAAATGTAACTATTCTGTTTACTGACTTCAAAGGCTTTACGGAGTTGGTAGCTAGCATTCCGGCAATCACTTTGGTCAATGAACTCAATGATATTTTTGGACGATTCGATGAGATTGTTGAGGAGGCAGGAGTTGAAAAAATTGAAACAATTGGGGATGCATATATGGCTGCATGTGGCCTTGAAGAAGCGGTTAAAGATCATGCCATTAATTGTATTAAAGCTGCACAACAGATGCTATCCTATCTGGAGGAGAGAAATAAGAAACATGAAATAAAATGGAGGATGAGAGTTGGGATTCATTCGGGACCAATAGTGGCTGGCGTAGTTGGAAAGAAGAAATTTAACTATGATCTCTTTGGAGATACGGTTAATACGGCAAGTCGGATGGAATCATCAGGAGAGCCTGGCAAAATAAATATATCAGAAACAACCTACCAGCTTGTCAAAAATGATATCAGTTGCGAAACCAGGGAGAAAATTCAAGCTAAAGGAAAAGGAGAATTGGAAATGTATTTTATAAAATATAGCTAACAATATGTATAGCGCATAATACCCTGCGGGATGCTACGACACCATACACAGAACGTTGCCAGCAATTAAACCAATCGAAAAATGAACAATATTACGAGAAATCAAATTTTATTATCCTTTTTAGTTTCCTTGCTGATTGTGAGTTGTCAATCTATACAAAGCACAGAAGAACGTTCAGAAAACACTACTTCAGACCAAATAGAAAGCACATCAAGTAAATCTGAAAAAGAAATAAAAGCTGTACTGGAAAGCATTTTGGCGGCAGTTGGAAACCGGGATGCTCAAGAATTGGATGACCTGAGTTTCGACCAGACCATTATCGCATATACGTTTCCAAAGGATGGACAATGGCAGCATAAAGAGATGACTATTGACTCGTATTTGCAAACCATCCGAGATATGAAAGATCCAAAGCCTATTTTAGAATCCGCCAATTCGTATAAGATAAATATAACCGAAGATCGATTGGCATCAGTAATAATGCCTACCGTCATTTCACAATTCGGTGTTGCCAGTAGCAATGAGGTCAATCATGCTATAATGATGAAAGACATCGACCAATGGAAACTGTTAAGTGTTTCATGGACCGCTCACCGGATTCCCGAAGAAGAAAGAGAATTCGACTTAAATCTCTATGCTCGCAACTATGCCCAAGTCTGGGGTAGTAACCGACCTGAGTTTGTTGCTATGTTTTATGCTGAAGACGGTTCATTACAAGTGAATGACGCGGAACCTGCCGTTGGTAGAAATGCCATTACAAATGTTGCTAAAGGATTTATGGACGCTTTTCCTGATATGATTGTTTCAATGGATAGTCTAGTCACTAAATCTGACAAAAAACGATTCTATTGGACATTAACTGGAACCCATAATGGGCTAAACGGAACTGGAAACAAAATAAAAATTAACGGATTTGAGGAATGGACTGTCAATAAAGATGGATTAATCCAAGAATCAAAAGGTCATTTTGACAACCATGAATATGAGAGACAACTTAAATTCGGAACTGACATAAAATAACTGCTGCCAACACCATGTATAATTAATTGCTAGGTCACTGCCGACTTACGAAAATCTACCCACGCCCAAAAGCGTGGCAGGAAGGATTTTCTACCAGCCTGCCGGCTGGCAGGTTCGGTTTGTATTTCCTAATTTAATTGCTGAAACACGCAACTAACCTTACACAATACCGTTAGAGTTAAGCATGAACAAACACTACAACAAACAAAATGAAACTTCCACCATACGAAAAATTTCCAAGTATTTCGGGCGACAAAATATTGTTGCGACAAATTCAATTTTCTGACATCAATGACATTATTGAAATTTCATTCTATGACTCAATTCAAGCTACAACATTGACACAAGCAATAGAAATGCAAGCCAAAATAAATGTGGACTACAGCAACGGAAATTCAATACACTGGGGTATTGCAGACAAATTAACAAATAAGATTGTTGGAACATGCGGTTATTATCGTGGACTTGACAAAGGCGAAGGAGAACTGGGTTGTGTTTTATTACCTCAATACCGTGGACAAGGATTTATGACTTTTGCAATGTTATTAGCAATTGAATTTGGACTAAATAATATTGGACTAAAACGCATTTGGGCTATAACAACTAAGCAAAACGAAAAAGCAATAAAACTTATTGAGAAACTTAACTTTATTAAAATTGCAGATGTGGACGACAATGAAGTAGAATACGAATTAAGACAAGATTTAAATCTAACAGACTAATGGATAAAATGCCTACCGCTAACAGGTGTTTGGCTCAATGCCGGGTGACGTGGTTAATTTAACATTCTGGCTCGCATCAATTTTTGTGCTGTATTGAGAGTTATGTGCTCTCAAATCCGCCACTTCGCCAAGCGCCGAAACGTTTAGGCGAAAAGTAACAAAACCACGATCTCTTCTTCTACTTTCAACAAACCTACAAATCATAAAAACAAAATGCTTCAAAATTTATCAGAGCGAAAAGAAGCTTGGAAAACAACCCTTTTGTTTCTTGCATTAGTTGTTGTTCTTACTTCGCCTTTCCATTATGCCATAGTAAACTTATATCCTTCACGAATATATGTTGGAGCTATAATGTGGTGTCCTGCATTAGCTGCTTTTATCACTTTAAAAATAAAAGGGCGTAAAATTTCATCCCTAAATTGGAATTGGGGAAATGGAAAATATATCCGGTTGTCTTATCTTGTTCCTGCCCTATATGGTATGATCACTTACCTACTGATCTGGACTTTCGGATTTGGAGGTTTAGCGAATGAAGAAATAATAACAGAATGGGGAAAAGAACTTGGATTGTTTGGAATTGGAACATTAAATCCAACATCAATAATAATCATAGCTATTTTCTTATTAGGAACTATTGAAGTAATAAGAGCTGCAGCGACAACTTTAGGAGAAGAGATTGGATGGCGAGGTTTTTTTATTTATGAATTAAGAAAATTTCTTTCCTTTCCTGGTGTATCAATATTTAGTGGGCTTGTATGGGCTGCTTGGCATTGGCCGCTACTTCTTTACTATAGTAATAATGTGCTATTGGAATTTACAACATTCTTTATCGTAATTATTTCTATGTCATTTATTATGACTTATTACACTTTTAAATCCAATAGTTTATGGCCAGCAGTAATTTTTCATGCAGTGAGCAATGTGTATATTCAAAAAATAATGCCTCCACTAACAATGAAAATTGAAGGAAGTGAACATTGGCTCGGCGAAAACGGGATTATGTTTGCAATTGTTACTAGTGTTTTTGGAATTTTCTTTTGGTATAGAGGAATTAAAGAAAAATTATAAAAAAAGAGGTCAGTATGAATAATAAGTCAATAATCCCCTCAAGCATTTTGTTAGTAATCATTCTATTTGTGTGTAATTTGACAATCAAAACTTTAAAGCAATGCTGATTGAAGATGCAAATAAAGATTACATCAATATAGGTAAGATTACTTGCTGGATTACCTTCTCGTTCGGACTTGTATATTTATTTATTACATTCCTTGGTTTTCTATCTTTGAGCTCTCCTGAAGAGCCAATCGGAGACCCATACTTTACAATAATGGAATTACTTGCCATCATAATTGCCCTATTAATGGCGATAAGTATGATTGCAGTTCATTATCATGCTTCGGCAAAATATAAATTACAAAGTCTTTTTGCTCTGTGTTCAATGTTTGTTATGGCGGGAATTACCTCAAGTGTTCATTTTGTAGTACTCACTATGAGTTATCAACTTGAAACTACAACAATGGACGATTTGACTTTACTCTTTTCATTTAAATGGCCATCTGTTGTATACATATTAGATATTCTCGCATGGGATTGGTTCTTTTCACTTTCATTTTTATTCGCCGCTCCAATATTCAATAATGGAAAAATGGAGAAAACGATAAGAGCCCTAATGTTAATTTCAGGAGCCTTAAGTTTTATTGGAATACTTGGAGTTCCTTTTAACGATATGCAAATTAGAAATATCGGAATTATTGGATATGCCGTAATTGCTCCTTTTGTGTTTTTATTAATAGGAATCAATTTCAGTCGAATCGATCGAAATAAAAAAACAAACGCACAACACCGTGTATAATTTATTGCTTGAAAGTGGGTAATGTTTGTCTCGGAAATCCTAGCGGATTTCCTTACTGAAACGCTTTTTTGTTATCTTAGTCGCTTACGCAACTAACCATACACAAACCGTTGTGCTTAATATTGACACGTCCTGAATAAAGGCTACATAATTCTAAACAGCATATTCTTTTTTACAATTATATCATTAGTCTGTAATAATTCAAAATTTACACCACTAACTAAATAAAAAACAATATTGAGTAGCGATTTTTACAACACATCTATTTTACCATTTGCCGGAATAATAATAAAGTTGTGCCGGGCATATACCAATTCACAAGAGGATTTTGAAGATTATTATCAAGAGGTATGTTTACAGATATGGAGGAGTAAAGATAACTTTCGTGAGGAATCGGAATGGAGTACCTGGGTTTACCGTATTTCATTAAACGTTTGTTTAACCTTATTAAAGAAAAAGAAAAATAATGTTCAACATTTTGTATCTGATTCTGTGACCGTTGAAGAAACTGAAGCTAGTTATGCATTTTCAGACGAATCTCTTAATCTACTATATAATGCTATTAGAAAACTATCAGAAATTGATAGAGCCATTATTATGCTTTATTTAGAAGAAAAACCATATCAAGAAATAGCTGAAATTATTGGAACAAACCCAAATAATATAGGTGTACGTGTTAAAAGAATTAAAATGAAATTAAAAAAATTATTAGATGGAAAAATCAATTGAAAATATATGGAAAGAAGGATTTATAAAGAGTGATGCCTTAATAGCACCAAAAATAAATAATCTATACGACCAAAAATCAATTCATATTATAGATAAATTTAAAAGAATGTTTAAAATAAATTTGATTGCAATTGTAGCATTCTCATTTGTCTATTTAGTGGTAACATTTTTTATTGGAATACCTATAATGGGTACTATATTCTTTATAACTCTAACTTTGCTTGTTATAGTTAATAAGAGGTTACTGAATGGCTTAGAACGTATAAATAAAGGCGCAAATAGCTATCAGTACTTAAAGGCATTTAACCAATGGATAAATAAGCAAATCGCTATAAACAAGAGAATGTCAACATTTTTATATCCAATTATATTTATGTCTTTTGTATTCGGTTTTTGGTTTAAAGATGCAGAAGGAATCCCTTTAGGGGAAAGACTTGTAAATGAAATTCTAGTAGGTTTTCCTAACACCTATTTGATATATGGAATTCCTCTAATAGGAATTATAATTGCAGTTTTAATTGTTAGTTTATTGGCATTTTTTGGAGGTAGAATTTATATGTGGGATTTGAATATCGTTTACGGAAGAGTATTCAAAAAACTAGATGAATTATTGACTGATTTAGAAAGTTTAAGGAATTAGACACCTCTTAAATGGTTATATATATAAGGCTATTTTAAAAGTTTTCAAAAAAAATATGTTTTACGTGTAATAATTTTTGCTTTGTGCCACTAACCAAGAAAACATTAATTATTATGACATTACTAGAAACGTATAACTTTTTTGAAAGTTTAAAAACTGAAACAACTAAAAAATCTGAAATTAAGGTCTATGAAAAATTTCTTCATATTCTTTCCGGATTGAAAATTAGAGAGTTCTCAGAAAACGAAATTCAATCCATTGAAATGGAACTTGATCGTTTAAATTTAAAATCTAATCCTAAGAACAGAAAAAAATACTTTAAAAAAGCACTAAGTTCATTTGAAAAATATTTAGAGGATACATTTTCCTTAACATCAAAAGGCTATTATTCTGAGCGTGCTATAGGTTTTGGAATTCTTTTTGGAGTTGTTGCAGGAGTAATTTTTGGTGAGCGTTTTGATAAGTCTTTAGGACTTTCTTTAGGAATTAGTATTGGTATGCTAATTGGCGCTTTTGTAGGACGTTACATGGATGCTCAGGCTAAAGCTTCAGGAAACCTGTTGTAATTATTACAACTGCAAATATCTTCCTTTACTAAATTATTAGTTACAAAGTACTAAGCACCACAACCTATATAAAAAATAGCGATTTAAGTGCTTAATCCAAGGTGATTTTCATAAATTCAGAGTCAGTTCCATACTGAAAAGAAAGTGCGTAAAATACGCTACTTTTCATTTACAAACCGTAGTTGCGTTTAATTGAAAATGAAAGGAATATTTAAAGCAAATACCGTATACAAATACTTAAGTCCAATACGTAATCAAATTATTGAACTCATTGAGGCTAATACAACTCTAGTGGAGTTTGGATGTGGAAATGGGGATTTGCTTTTTAAACTTTCTGACAAAATCCAGTCGGGAATTGGATTAGATAAATCAGAGCAACTCATCTCCTATGCTTTAAAACGTAAAAAGAAAGAAAAAGTAAAGAATCTTGAGTTTAGAACTATAGATTTAGTGAAAGAATCTTTTTCTGAGTCAAAAAAGGACTACTCAATTGCCAGTCTGCTTTTTCATATCGTAACTTGGCAAGAGGCAACTGAATTATTAAGGAAATTAATAGCTTCGTCAGAAACAACTATTGTTTGTGGATTCAGTAAACCTAAAAATTTAAAGCAGTATTTACTGCTATGGCTGGATCAAAGGTTTACAAGTCATTATTCCAATTATCGGAACTTTAAAAAAGAAGGATTCACCGAGGGTTTGTTAAATTCCTTGGGAAATATAAAGTACAGTAGATTTGATACTTTTGATCCAGTAATGAAGATTTATAAAATAACTGAACACAACAATGTTTAAGCGGCATTAAAACGACCGTTTATACAAAACAGTTAGCGCAATTATAACAAACTCCAGAAAAATGAAAATAATCCAACACCTGATAATTCTGATTTTAGCAGGTTTTCAACTAAATGGTCAGGACACAGATTACCCCTATCCTTCATTTAGTCCAAAAGGTAACATTTCCCAAATCGTTGGGAATACGTTAATAAGTGTTGAATACGAAAGACCTTCCGCCCGAAAAAGATTGATTTATGGTGGACTTGTTCCTTGGAATAAAGTTTGGCGGACTGGTGCGGGGAATTGTACCAAAATAGCATTTGATAAAGAAGTAACAATTGGAGGACAAAAAGTTCCTGCTGGAAATTACTCGATTTTCACCATACCGAACCCGAATGAATGGGTCGTAATACTCAACAAAGATACTACTTTATATGGGAGCTATCACTACAATTCCAAAAACGATGTTGCAAGATTTACAGCCGTGCCAGCAGAAACCAATCGTTATTATGAAACTTTGAATTTCGATATTGAACTAAATCAACACAACGCAAAAATGTACGTTTCCTGGGCAAATACCCAAATCAAATTTGACATTGAAACATCGACCAACGAAAAAATGGAGAAACTGATTCGGGAAGAATTATTGACTGGCATAAATCAAGTATCTAATACTTATGCCGGAGCTGCTTCTTATTTAGCTTTTAGGGAAATGGATTATGAAAATGCCCTGAAACTTGCCGAAAAAGCAATTGAACTTGACAAGAATAATGAGTGGGTTTACGGAATAAAAATTGAGATTTACGAGAGACTAAAACTTTACGACAACGCTATTGCGGAAATCAACCGAACACTTGAAATCTTAAATAAAAACAAAGAAAACCGAACCGAGGAAATAAAACAAATGGAATCGGAGTACAAAAGATTAACCAAGCTTAGGGAATAACTGGGCACAACAATGCCTCCCATGGATTATATAAAAAAGACTATCGCCGATGTGTGTGCGGAGTTGATAGCCTTTATTTCAAGGTTAATGAGAATATTGTTGAAATAATGGCAATTGTAGGATAACGAGATTTGAATGAAAAACTATAAAAAATAATAAAAACTTTTCCCAACCAATAAACTAATGATAAAATTTTTTCGAAAAATTCGTAAACGCCTACTAACTGAAAACAAGTTTAGCAAATACTTTCTTTATGCTATCGGAGAAATAATTCTTGTAGTTCTCGGAATATTGATTGCATTAAATGTTAACAACAATAATTCTGAAAAAAAAGATAGAGTTTTAGAAATAAAAATTTTAAAAGAAATAGGAAGCAACTTGCAAATTGATCTCCAAGAATTACGTGATGATATATCCCATATGGATAGTTTAAATAGATCTTGTAATAATATTATTAATTTTATAAAAACGGAAACCATACCTAAAAAAGAATTTTATCTAAATGCTGCTATGTTAAGAGTTTCTCCACACTTTGACCCTAACAAAAGCGGATATTCCCTTCTTGTTTCGAAAGGAGCTGATATTATATTAAATGATAGTTTACGAAAATCAATTTCGGTGCTTTATGAAACCAACTATGTTTATTATTTTAGATATGAAGAAGAACGGATTCAATTTAGAGCAAATAATATAGCTCCCAAGCTACAAGAATACTTTACAATGTTAATAAGACCAGATTTAACTTATAAAGGTGAATTCCAAATATCACAAGAAGACTATTCGCAATTGAAAAAAGATAAATCTTTTGTAAAATTAATGACTACTACTATTTTTGAAAACTCCTTAGTTTTAGTGAGAGCAAAGAGAATTGAAAAAAACATTCTTGAATTATCCAGTCAATTGTTAAATGAAATAGATAAATAATTAAAATATAATAACGAAAACCTGTCTATCGCAGATAGGCAGAACAAGGTGTTTAGTTTATTATTGTTTCAGCTTGTACATGGAAAATCCTACTAATTTTCCCCTGCCACCTTTTCTTTTATTAACTTAGAACCAGCCAAGGCATCCAATTATACACCAAGGGGTTGTACCCAATTTTCACGGACCACCTACCATAACATCAAAAGATTTAGACTATAATTATTTGAAGCGTGCCAAGAGAAAGAATTAACTGCCTAATTTAACTATGAACTCAATTCCAATCACTGTTGGTTATTGCATACAAGAAAGTCCTAATCAACTATAATGAAACAGCACATCTTTACCCTACTTTCTGCCTTGCTTTTTACACAGGCAGGAATAGCCCAATCCCCTGGCACCTTTACTGACTCGCGCGATGGGCAAACGTATAAAACCATCAGCTTTAAAAACGCTTTGACTGGCACTACGGTTATCTGGATGGCCCAAAACCTGAACTATAAGCTGCAGGACAGCTATGCTTATGATGACAATGAGAACAATCGAAAAGAGCTAGGCTTGCTTTACACCTGGGAAGCAGCAAAAAAAGCCTGCCCAACTGGTTGGCATTTGGCAACGGATATCGAATGGTCTATGCTGGTGAGTGAATTTGGCGGACCTGATAAGGCTGGTGAAGCCTTGAAAAGCATCAACGGCTGGAAAGAAGACGGAAATGGCACTAATAGCAGCGGGTTTAACGCGCTTCCTGCAGGTATTCGAAGAAATAGTGGTTATGACGTCCTGGGGTATTTCGGATTCTGGTGGTCGTCCACACCCACCGGTGAAGAGGGAAAAGCCTGGTTATGGGACATCAGTTATGGTGGTCCCGACATGTCTATTAAATCCAAAGTGTGGCGTTTCGATGGCAATATTCTTGGCGGACTTTCGGTTCGTTGCGTCCGGGATTGATTTATTTGACTATTTACATTATTTAAAGATTGGACGGCCTTATAGAATATTTCAGGTGGTTGAAAAATAACTTATGCTGACAGAGATAAGTCCGAATACAACAAGTGTGTCTATAAAATTGTGATTGGACGTTGGAGCATTCAACTATAATTCACTATTTTACTCTTTAGGTAAATTGAAGCTGACATTTTTCAAATGCTACAACTTCATAAACACTATAACGTTGGCCGCAAGTCAATTACCTCAGGGCAAGCCCATTAGGCATTGAATGGAAGCTGCCGATAACATTTCTTTCACAAATACACGCTTACCAGAAGAGATAAAAAAATTTGATATGGAGGTTTTTGCCAAGAGTTACACTCAAGTATGGAGCGGTGTGCGTCCTGAGTTTGTTGCTTTGTTCTTTGAAGAAAACGGTGCGTTACAATTGAACGAAAGCAAACCTGCGGAGGGAAGGGCACAAATTGCAAAAGTGGCACAAGGCTTTATGCGTGACCTTCCAGATATGGTAGTAAATTATGACAGCCTTGTAACAAAACCAACGGGAACTGAATTTCATTGGACACTGACTGCTACAAATTCTGGCCATGGTGGAACGGGTAAAAAAGTCAAAATAAGTGGATTTGAGCTTTGGAAAATGGGCGAAAATGGTCGGATTTTATATTCTCAAGGACATTTCCCAACTGATGAGTACAACCGACAACTTGAATTTGGAATAGAAAATTAAAAACTGCTGCCAACAACATGTCTAATGAACCCGCCCCCATCCAAATTGGTAAGGGCGGGTGTACCTAACAGTATGTTCTGGCGGGTTACTAGTTATCGCCTACTTCTGAAAATCCTCCCACGCCCAAAAGCGTGGCAGGATAGATTTTCTACCAGCCTGCCGGCTGGCAGGTTCGGTTTGTATTTGCTAAATTGGGTGTTTTATCACCTGCCTGGGCAGACAGGCGCAACCAATCATACACAAACACATTGTGTGCAACGAAATATGCGTTTCACACTATTACACTTATTTTGATTTAAATATAATTTAAGAAATAGATGTTCTCATACGATTCTACCCCATTATACCTGACAATTGGATTTTTTCTCATTACTGTTTTGTCGCTTTTGATTTTTGGTAAAGACCAAGCTGAAAATCTGTGGAGTATTGGAGGTATTATTTTTGGTTGCTATCTTATCTTCAGTTCTATACTTGTTTTGTTTATTGATACGGGGTGGGGTTATTTTTTTTCAATTTTGGGTTATTCTATACTTTATCTCATTATTACCGGCATTTTAATTCAAATAATAATTCAGGTCCAGCAGATTCCTGGTTCTAATGAGTCTGCCATGATATTTTTGATTATAATGTTTCATCCTATACTCTTGCTTTTTCTAAAATTTATCAAATGGTTGTTTTTCACTTCTCGCGCAAATAAGAAACTAAAAGACTAGAAAACAGTAGGATTGGCTTTGTCCAAAATTGTGAGGATAAATAAATGATTTCAAAACAAAAAACACTGCACCCAGCAATGCATATAAAAAATAGGCGAAATAGTACCAAATTCATGGATTTAATCTCGTATCAAAGTTTGTACTTAACTGGAAGTTTGGTACTTTCTACTGCCCCACTTGCCAGATACTAAAGGATCGTGCAACATTATCCATATCGTTATTATTGTTTTTCAAAGATATTCCTATGTTCCCTGAGCTCGTGACGCTTATGGCGAGCCTAATTGCACCACCTCGTATCTCGGTCATCGCAACAAGGAGTATGAAATAAATAAAGCCGACATTGTAAAACCTCAACGGATGTATATACGAAACATTGACTTAGATTTTAACAAACCAACTTTAGCAAGCATACTTATCCATATACTTTTAATATTATAAGAATATATATATGTACTTTTTATTTTTGTTTTTTATACATATTTGTATACTTTTGTTAATATTATTATATACATATGTATGTTTTATAAAAGATTATGAGAAACAAAAAACAACTTCTAATTGAACAACTGGACCAAAAATTAGAGAAATTTAAAGATTCAGCAATGGTACAGGTTCCAACAAAAGGATGGATAAACACTATCCGGACCACACTTAATATGACTCGGGACCAGTTAGGTACCAAACTTAAAATGACTAAAGGAGCCATACAAAAGATAGAAGAACGAGAGGCTTTAGGCCAAATAACCATTAACAAATTAAGAGATGTAGGTCAAGCTCTGGATATGAAATTTGTATATGGATTTGTTCCAAATAATGGGTCTATTGAAAATTTAATAAGTACAAAAGCCGAAAAACTGGCCCAAAAGATTGTATTGAGGACCCATCAAAATATGAAACTTGAGGACCAAGGCATTGGAGATGAAAAGATAAGTAAAACCATAAAAGACCTTGCTATGGAAATAAAAAGAGAGTTAAGAAAATCATTATGGGATTAGAATTAAAATATGATGATGGACAAACACCTTTAGACGAGGAAGAAAAGGAAGGTATTAAAATAAAATCTATCACCACTCAAGAAGAACTGGATGAATTTGAACAACTAAACATTGAAAAAGCGGTCGAATGGACTATTCATTCAAAATTGACACCTGAAAAAATACTAACAGAAAAGTTCATAAAAGACCTACACAAAAGAATGTATGGTGATGTATGGAAATGGGCAGGTGAATTTAGAACAACAGAAAAAAACATTGGAATTCCATGGACAAAAATTGGGCTTGAATTAAAGAATTTATTGGACGACACAAAATATTGGATAGAACATAAAACCTTTTCAGCTGAAGAAATAGCAATTAGATTCAAACATCGAATAGTATCTATTCATTGTTTTCCAAATGGAAATGGTAGACATTCTAGGATGATGGCAGACATAATTATGGAATCGATATTTGGGAATGAAATATTTTCGTGGCATCAATCAAATATGGTAAAAGCTAACGAAACAAGAAAAGTGTATATAAACGCCTTAAGAGAAGCTGACAACGGGAACGTTGCACCATTAATTAAATTTGCAAAAAACTAAGGCCACATGGTGTATAATTAATTCCATTAGGACATTTTCCATTGGAAAAGCCCACAACTAAACTTAGCTCAACCGATGGTGTAGCATTACTTATATCGTTTTTATTGTTTTTTAAAGGTATTCATATGTTAGCGGAAATAGAAATATGACAGTAAGAAGAATCACCACACAACTATTCTTAATATTGACTTCAACCATTATATTAGGCCAAAATGGTAAAGATTCTCTAAGAGATAACACCATTCTTTTCAAAATAACTAGCCAAGATTCCAATGAAACATCATATATTTTTGGTACTCACCACGCATTTGGAAAATCATTTTTTGACTCATTAACAAAGGCAAACCAAGCCTTGGAGTCCTGTGATTTATTAATAAAAGAAAACCTGAACATTCCAGGTAAATTGGCTGAGGATATTATTAATCACAGAACAAGCAAAACACAGTGGAATAAATATTTAAGTATAAAAGATTTGACTTTCATTGAAAACCTCTTCGCTACAAGTCCTACTGATTATAATAAGATGACACCAACCGAGATGTATGTTTTTCTTAACAGACATTTCAAGCAACAGGTATGTTTAAACAAAAATGATAACGATACCTCTCTTTCTCTAGATGATTATATAGGTTCTATCGCAATTGAACGAAATATAGAACTCTATGGGCTGGAAACCACTGAAGAACAAATAGTCCTAATTAATAAAGATGTTGCGGGAATGCCTCGAAAGAGCCATAAAAGGAGACTTGCCAATATTATTGATAAAATTAGTGCGGAAAATTCAAATTACTGTGAAGAAACTGATTGGTATTCGAATATGGAAATAGACTTTAAAAACAATGAGCCCTGCAGAAATTCTCTTGTGCTAACCGACAGAAACAATAAATGGATGGGCAGTATTAGAGAAAAGCTTGAATCGAATAACTGCTTTATTGCAGTTGGATTAAGTCATTTAATGTATGAATGCGGATTAATAAACCAATTAAAGGAGCTTGGATATATCATTACTCCACTAGAAGTTAATTAAAAACTACCGCCAGCATAGTTTATAGTCCTGTATTTAGTATGTTTATTGGACGGTCCGAAATCCTATCGGATTTCATACCGCAAACAGTCATAGCCAAAACCTTACCAACAAGTTTGAAAAAAACCAATTTGATCAGTTTTGACAATCATTTGTACCCCAGGCATCCAAACTCCTTAAAATCTTCTCCAATGATTGCCCCCTATTGCTTAATTTGTATTCAACCCTAGGTGGAACTACAGGAAAAACTTTTCGGGTAATCAACCCATCTTTTTCCAATTCCCTGACTGTTTGGGTAAACATTTTATTTGAAATACCAGGAATTTTCCTTTGTAATATCCCTGAACGCAAATCGCCTTCCAATAAATGGAATAAAATTAAAGGTTTCCATTTTGTACCTATTAAATTCATCGTATAATTTAAAGGGCAATTATTCTCTTTTTTCAAAATTTAAAATTTATATTATTGATAATCAATATTATACTCGTTTAGGTAACTATACTACTTTTTAGTAAGTTATTGCTATTTAGGCAAATATAAATTATTTTTGCACTCTGAATCAAGACTTATGACAGACATTAAAAATTATCCAAAATCATTTTCACATATTGGAATTACAGTTCCGAATATAAATGAAGCTGTAAAATTCTATTCTGAGGTAATGGGATGGTACATAATCATGGAACCATCCAAAGTCAAAAAGGAAAAGGAAACCGCTATTGGTCAAATGTGTATTGACGTTTTCGGAGACGATTGGAATGAATTTGAAATTGCGCATTTAGCAACCTCAGACGGAATTGGAATTGAATTATTTTCCTTTCCAAACGGAATAAAGGAAGCTCCTGAATTTAATCCTTTCAATACTGGTCTTTTCCATTTTTGCGTACAAGATCCAAATATTGAAGATCTAATTGATAAAATTATATCATATGGAGGAAAGCAAAGAATGCCAATTAGGGAGTACTATCCAAAGGACAAACCTTTCAAAATGTGCTATGTTGAGGACCCTTTCGGAATTGTCTTTGAAATATATACCCATAGTTATGAATTAACCTATTCTTCAGGTGCATATTCAAAATAAAAGCCAATGGGAAACAATGTGCATAAGTAACCTGTCCCTGCCCTAATCCGTACCTGCCCGACTTTGTTATTCGGGCGGGCGGACTGGTGTACTGAACGGACTTCGGGCGGGTTGCCAGGTACCGGTCTAGGAGGAAAATCCTTCAATTTTAACTCTGGATCGTTCCATTTTTGTTAATTTCGTTGCTCAAACCACGCAACCTTACACCAATCGTTGTAAAGCATTATCTATAAATAATGGGATTTAATATTGTATTAATTGAACCAGAAATACCTATGAATACGGGAAATATTGGTCGACTAAGTTTAGCTTCTGGATCAAAATTACATCTTGTAAAACCATTTGGATTCGAACTAAATGACAAGAGATTAAAAAGAGCTGGCTTGGATTACTGGAAACATATTTCCGTCTTCGTTTATGAAAACATTGAAGACTTTTACTCAAAAAATATAGGCGAACATTTTGTATACTTTTCAAGCCATGGAACACAAGATTACTGCTCCATTGACTATAAAGACGATATGTTTCTGATATTTGGGAAGGAATCAAATGGTTTACCCGAAAAAATGGTGACAGAGAATTCCAATTTAGTATATAATATCCCTATTTACAGTAAACATATTCGCAGTTTAAACCTAGCCAATGCCGTTAGCGTAGTGGTATATGAAGGTATTAGAAATATAAAAACGCATTTCAACAAAACCTAAATCGATTTAAACACAGCTTTGGCAAAGGATTGTACACCACTAACTCAAAAGATGAAGAAAAATAGAAAAATAATCATTGGAATTACCGTGACCATAATTTTGATCGTAGGGTATTTGGTTGCCGATCACATATTATTCGATGGGTTTAAACCAATAAGCATAAATGAAAAAGGATTTCAGGCAAGATACTATGCCAATAAGAGCACAACAAATAGTACCGCTGTAGTTTTAATTGGAGGGGGGCAGTGGGGAAACTATTGGGGAGAGGAGATGGTTCTTAAAGGATTTGTTGGACTGTCATTACCTTATTCAGGACATGAAGGATTGCCTACTTTACCCGAAGAAATACCTCTGGAATATTTTGAGACAGCTTTAAAATGGTTAGGTGCGCAACCCGAAGTTAATCCTGAAAAGATTATTGTTATGGGTGCTTCAAGAAATGCGGAATTAGCTTTGGTAATTGCAGCGAACTTGCCAGAACTGGTTAGCGGTGTTGTGGCGTATGCACCAAGTTCCGTTTCATGGTCAAATACAGTTTTGCCATATAACTCGGACAAGATAAAACCAAGCTGGACATATAAAGGGAGCGATATAAATTATGTTCCAATGGATAAAATATCGGGGAACGAATCTTCTAGAATTAACACCTTGGAATATTGGAAAAATGGTTTAAACAAAGTGGAACATACTCTTGAAGCTACCATAAAGGTCGAGAGAATAAATGGGCCCATTTTACTTATTTCCGGAATGCAGGATCTGGTTTGGCCCTCGGCCCAAATGGCAGATATTCTAGAAAAGCGTTTGGAAAAGAACAACTTCAAATTTAATTTTGAAAATATAAAATATGATAAGGCCGGACATCTAATCTCCAGTAATCCAGAATCACAAATAGCCGAAAGAACTGGAAAAATGATTATTAACGATAAACAATATAGTTTTGAATATGGGGGGACAAATGAAGGGGATTATAAAGCTAAACAAGACGCGAAAATTAGAGTTTTTAAATTAATTGAGAACCTCTAATTTCAAAAAAAAGCGAGTTGCCAACTTTGTATACAACAAAAACAACACAAAGGGGAATGGTTTAGAAAATTGTATAAAGAGTGGTTACTACGACTCCTTTTCCATTGCCAAAATTAACGGACAACAATTGCTTTTCCTCCTTTGCCCTTAAATTAAATGGTGGTGCCAGTACGTTTAAACCACTTTGTTTTTTAAGTCTAATTCCTTGCCCTGAAATAATCTCCTTATTTGGCACAAAATCTTCTTTCGGCAAATGTTCTGTTATAATAACATATTTAAAATTTGTTAACTTACGCACTATGCTTTGTACTTCTACATTCGATAAATGTTGTAGTACCTGTCTTAAAATAGCGCAATCTGCAGAAGGCAAAACATCTACAGCGATATCAGAACAACGGAATTCCAAATTTTCTTCTTTAAATTTTCCTTTATTGTAGGTTATTAGATCTGGTACTATATCAACAGCAATGTACTTTTTGGTATACTTTACCAATTCCTTTCCGACATTAAAATCCCCACATCCTAAATCACACACCACCAGTGGACTTTTAAAAGAGGTGAAAAATGATGTTAAAACATCTAAATATGGATTTACTATCTCAGGATGATGTGATCCTTCACCTGAATAAAAAGCAGATTTGCCGCCACCCCAAAGTTTCTTTTCATAAACCTGTGCCATGGCTTCTTTGGTTGGCCAAGGTTTCTTTATTTTTTTAGTTCCATTTTCTTTCTTCCCCATAAACACTCCAGTCGTCCGTACAAACTATAAAAGCATAATAATGTGTATTCCGATGTACTATTAAAGCAAACGTACAAATTTTAGGTAATACCAAATATTACATAACCCGACAGCGATGCTAGTACCCCCATCCTACTCTCGCTGGTAGACATTATTGTCCAGTAGCGAGTTGATACTTTTTACTGGAATTTAAATGTGAAAATAAACCAAAAACGATAATTATAAAGGGCACCGGGTTACCTAGTATTTTTCAGGATTCATGACTCCTTTTGAAACGTAAAAAGCGGTATTTTTGTTTGAAATGCTGTATTTTGGGTAACGCTCTTTTGAAATACCTTTTCTAAAAAGTTGGTGTGATGGGTGAACATAATCACCATATCTGCGTCAATGTCGGCAACAAAATTGTTGATTCCTTGTATAACAGAGCTACTTTTTAGTTCAATTAAATTTATTTTTTGATAAGAAAAATCCTTTCTCAAACTCTCTTCTTTAGTTTGTATATCTCCTTCAAAGCGTTCATTGTCCTTGTCTATATGAAGAATTTGAATCCATGAATCCATTAATCTTGCAAATGGGATAATTAAATCAATCTCTTTATCAAGATTGTATAAGTCACTTGAATATACAATATTGTTGATACCTCTATAGCGTGCAAATTCAGGAATGGTCAGGACAGGTATGCTACTGTTTTGTATAATACCGGCGGCATTACTTCCGAAGATAATTTTTTTCAAGCCGGAGGCACCTTTGGTTCCAATACAAATCATATCGATATTATTTTTTAAAGCGAATATTTCGACATATTTTTCAATGGAAGTGCCAGAGGTAATTTCATAACTTATATCAATATTATGGCTATTATCTTTTTTGATGGACGATATAAGTTCTTTCATTGATCTTTCGGAACTAGTTTTTATGGCCTCATGAAGTTTTTGGGAACCAATTCTAGCCATTGAAGGTGTATTCGTATCTATTACGTGAAGTAATATAAGCTTTATATCCACGTCCTTACTAATAGCTACGGCATACTTGATTGCCACATTTGATAATTCTGAAAAATCTGTTGGAATTAAAATTCTCATTGAGTTCTATTTTAGTTTAAGTCCTAAAGTTATCCATCTGTAGATTTTAATCATATGATATTAGTCAGTCTTAGAAAAAATAGAACACATGTATATTGTTATGCTTACACCAGCCCTATTCCGTCTCCTGTTTTGTACCAGTGCCGTCTGATTTTAAAATGTTGACAAATTATCCCTTTCTTTTGAAGCCCCTCCCCATTTATGGCTGTCCCAATCCTTTTGTCCAATTTAATGTCGCAGGAAAACACTTGTCCCAGTTAGTGCAAACATCCTTCTGGTAGCAGTACGGCAATTTGTTCAACGCTTGCTAAAATATGCGCTTCTTCAGTAGCCTTTCCAATTTGTGACTTTCCATTACCTTGCATCCCAAAATAATGGAACAAAATAATATTTGGGAATTGCTAACTTAGACCTTTCAAGAATGTATGATAAATAATCAGGTGCAACTTTTTGGCCAAAAATAAAACCGTACTAAATGAGCCACTATAAAACCTTTGAAACCGAAAGACTTGTACTAAAACCGACAACGGAAGAGGATGCCAAATTTGTTTTTGAGTTGTTTAATACACCCAAATGGATCCAAAACATAGGAGATAGAAATATTGGGTCCGTAGAAATGGCAAAAGAGTATATCCTGAATAAAATGCAGCCGCAATTGAAAAGACTTGGGTATTCCAATTACACCATTATTAGAAAAATCGACCAAGTAAAAATTGGCGCTTGTGGACTATATGATAGAGAGGGATTGGATGGTATTGATATTGGCTTTGCCTTTTTGCCCGAATATGAGGGAAAAGGATATGCATTTGAAGCTGCACATAAATTAGTAACTGTGGCATTCAATGAATTTGGAATTAAAACCATTAGTGCTATCACCGCAAAAAATAATGTATCCTCTCAAAGGCTTTTGGGAAAACTAGGACTGGAATTAACGGGAACAACAAAACTTCCCAATGATATTAGCGAACTGCTCCTTTATAAGATCGAAAAATAAAACAGGCTAACTCATTGGCTTCAATATAAAAAACTGGTACATCTGCTTAATCTTCTACCTGCTAGAGTATCCTTCCCCAAGACATTTTTTCTTTAAAATATTTCATCTGTCATAATCATTTGATTTGCTATCTTAGATCAAGATATGCATTCGATAATTAGACACGATTGCGACCACCGATTATGAAAAAAACCATAATAATTTTGGCAGTATTGGCTTCAGTGCATGTTAAATCCCAATTAATAAAAGAAGAGTCCATTGCCTTCTCTATAGGCTACGGGCTGAGTGCAGCATACGATGATGTAAATATAGCTGACACCGGATTTTATCTACAGGGTGAATATGTTCTTGACCTTTCCAAGTGGTTTGATATGAGACCGTATGCCGGTCTAATTTTGACAAAATCCAACGGTAAAGACCTCAATGAAGAACCAACACCTTATATAGCAACTTCAAAGGCATTTTTAATTGGAGGGAAAGCAAGAATTACAGCACCTATACCCTGGGTTGCTCCTTATTTGGAAGGCGGCATTGGTGCGTCAATCGGCGCATTTAGAACCTTAACCCCGTATACCGATATTGATAAAAGCGGATTGATTCTTCACATTCCTTTTTCCCTAGGTTTGGAATTAGGACCGAACCATAATTTTGATATTGCATTCACCTATTATTTCCACCCAAGCATGCACCAGTTCTCTGGAGCAGCGGCGTTTGGAATTTCGTTTCCAATTAATACTATTAAAAGAATATAATAGTGTTATACATCAGGTTTCTGATCCTATACCTACACTTTGTATGAACCTTGAATGAAATTTATCCTCCTAATTCAGCCATTTTTTTTCCAACATGGGTAATTACCTCATTAAATTCTTTTGTTGGATTAAAATCAATTATTTTAACATCTTCCTTAACTATTGCTGTATGACCTGATGGCAAATAAAAGACATCTCCCTTTTCGAGCAATTCTTCTTTTCCATCATCATAAATGACCAACATAGCACCATCTACTATATATCCCCAGTGTGGACAATGACAGCTGTCATTATTCAAACCTTGTAAGAGTGGAGTAAAATCGGTGCCTTTTGGTAATTCATTGAAACAAACGGTCATTCCTCCAAAATCAGGTTGAGCCCGCATTGTAGTGCCTGGTGCTTGCATCGTGGTTGGAATACTTTCCTTTTTAATTTTCATAATCGTACGTGTTTAGTGTACAATAAGTTACAAAAAATATTTTCATAGGAGCGGTGATTAATTGCAACCCAAGAAATTAAGGTTCATATTGATAACTTATGCGGTGCAAAAAGCAGTGGTCTAATGCTTCATATGTATTATTGACTTAAATGTCTTTCTCATCGAAATTTAATAGTTCACTTAAAAAATAATACTTTTGAAACAGTTTTTACATTATGATGCGCCCCGTTTTTAAATAAGTATTGAGCCAAATGGCTATTCTTTTATTCAGATTCAACTAGTAAAACAATGAAAACAAAGTTCTTTTTTATTGCTGTTTTTACTTTAAGTCAAACTTTTTATGCCCAAATAACCAAAGGTCTTATTTTGCCCAAGAAAGTTAATTCCTTTAGTATAAGTTGTGCTTATATTCCTGAGTCTGGTATACAGGTTTACAACAAACCCAATGGTGAAGTTCATGGTGAAATTGTTCAAGCCTCCAACAAGGATCCTCGTAATAAATCACATAAAATTTCCCTTAAATTAAAAGGCCAATTAAAACCAATTGAAGATTCAAATTTAAAAAATATAGGCGATGATTTTATGGCTCTGGTGTATATAGCGCAGCATTCAAATTTTGTTAAATTACAAAATGGTTATTGGATTAAAGTAGCAGAGTTGGAAGATAAGGGATTGCAAATTGTTAATTGGATGCAATATCTCATTATGCAAAGTCCAGAAGTAGTTGGGTATTATGCAAAAGAACCAGGTCTACATTTAAGAAAATCTCCTACAGAAAATTCAGAACTAATTTTATTGCTGAAAGGCGATTTATTGGAAATAAAACTAACCCATGAAGTTAAAGGTTTATGGTGTAAGGTTATTGTAACGAAATATACTGACCACCCTTGTTCAAGTAAGGGTAATTTTGAAGAAATAAAACTTAAGACCTACACGGGTTGGATTCAACTATTAACGGACGATTTAACGCCTAATGTAACTTATTACAAAACTTGCTAAGGGAACAAAAGTATATCTCCAGTTCTCTATTTATCTTTATTATTAACTAAAATTGGATACTCCACGTCATAACCTTTTATGGAATGCCAAATTATCCTATTAAAAATGCTTTCATCTGCCTGATCAATATCATCAAGTGGCATTTCCATTGATTTTTGTGCATAAAACAATTGTTTCTCATTCGTAATTGAAGACAACTCTGGATTCATCTCATCCAATTTAATGTTATTGGGTATCACTGTATAGGGCGTAAAATCTGGCTCACTGGTAAAACAATCAACCAATGGTTCCGCTAATAGATCAAATTGTGTCATGGGCGATAATCCTAAAATCAATTCCATGGTGCGGAGAAAGCTATTTTGATTATAATGGGTACTTATTACCTCTCCCCTTTTAGTGTAAGGACTTATACACAAGGCACCTGTCCTGCGTCCATCTACATGATCTAAACCTGCCTGAGTATCGTCCTGAATAACAAAAATGGCCGTTTCTGCCCAGAATTTACTGTGGCTTACCGCTTCCACTATTTGCCCTAACGCCAAATCATTATCTGCAACCGTTGCTCTGGGTGTAGGATATCCAGCTCTTGTACCAACGGTATGATCATTAGGTAAAAGCATCACTGTAAAATTCGGAAAGTTATCATTCTTTTCAAATTCCTTCAATTCCTTTATAAACTCAGCTGCACGGTAAACATCCTGTACCGTTCCTGGAAATCCAACATAGGTAGGGCAAAGATAAGGCTCCAGAGACTTAACCTCTGTAGTTGCCCTGATCTTTATTTCATTGGTACCTGCTTTAAATTGATTATAAAGTTCTGTCCAGGTAGCATCCTTGGGCTCAATATCCGCGGCAACAAATTCGCCATAATTGCGAAAAGAAAGTCCTGCATCCAAAACTTTATCCCAAATAAAACCGCCTGAAGAATACGCCAAGACATCATCTCCATCATAGGGGTAACTTCTAACAAAACCTCCGAAACTTTTTTCGAGATAATCGGTAACAAACCCTTCCATAGCCCACATATGTCCGTCGGCACTAAGAACTCCATTGCAATAAGTGTTATCCAACAATACATATTTCTCTGCAAGGGCATGATGATTGGGAGTTACTTCCCTCCCGAATTGACATAAACTGGGATCTCCATTCCCTTGGGGTAGATCTCCATATACCTGATCATATGTGCGGTTTTCTTTAATAATATAAAGTACATGTTTAAATACAGACTTTTCACCCGGACGGGTTGGCAAAGGCACCACTTTTTCTTCAGTAGCTTCAACATTCAATTCATTTATTATTCTTGGAAGTCTCATATTTGATGCCGCTTGCAATGAATAGCTATTTAACTCTACCTCTCCGGGAACTGGTATAAAGGTTACCGATCCCATATGATCATGTGAGTTGAAACCGCCCTTAGGAATCTTAGATCGCTCTTCCCATCTACCACCAGTACCTTTTACATTGGCCACGAATAATTCTGATCCGGCCTTATTCATTGCAACAGCCCCCGGATACCATCCGGTAGGAATTAATCCAGTTACTTTATCCGTCCGAAGGTCTATTACGGCCAATAAATTATTAGCACCATTGGCTACATATAATAATTTTCCCGATGGATCTAAAACGAGGGCATTGGGAGCACTCCCAAAAGGTAGCTCTGCACTGGGTTTTGTTTCTATGGACTTTAATACTACATCTTTTTGGGTATCGATTACAGATATGATATCACTGTTGGCATTGGCAACATATAAGCTAGAGGCGTCTTTTGACAATACCATATTACATGGCAGTAATCCAACTTCGATTTCCTTCAACACTGTTCTACTTTTTAAATCAACGACTGAAATGGTTCCTGAAGAACCTATACCTGTTTTAGGATCAATAACAGCATCTGACCCAGAGGTTAAGCCTGTTATATCTTGCGAGTTTGGAATGCGCCCTCCCCAATTGGTTACATAGGCTTTGTTTTCTTTTATAATGACAGTAAAAGGAGCAATTCCAACGGGAATCTCCGTTTCCAGCTCCATCGTTTTTGTATTCACAACACCAAGACTATTATTGCGACTAAGGGTTACATATATCAAATCTTGGGCCTCATCAATAGTAAAACCACCTGGGTAAGACCTGTTGTTGTTTTCCTTTTTAGGACCTTTTAATGCAATTTCCTTATGCCAATTAAAACCATTTTCACCCAATATGGCCGACCTTAAATTACCTTCGGTGTCGGTAGTCCAAACAATTGAATCATTTGACGTCCAGGCAATACCTGCAAAGGTATTACCACCTTTGGGCAATTCTAAGGTTTGTATAATAGATTGACTTTTTACATCCAAGAATGTCAAATCACTCTTATTCTTTACAGCTACAATAGTCTCTGCATTATTTAAAGCAAGATCCGTAGGCCTTCCGGGAAAAACTACCGTACTGCCAGCTGGATTTATAATTTGTGAAGTAGCAACCACATGGCTACCATCCTCCTGAGGCCCTACCATTGCTCTTCGATTAAATAAATCCGGAGCAGTAGTAAACTGCTTTTTGGAATTCTCCTTGATTTTTACCGAATTGCAACTGAATAGAAAACTTAAGCCAATAAGGGAAATAACGGCTATTGATTTCATTGATTTTTTGAAGTGGTTCATAATGATTAACTAATTTATTAAAGTGGTTGGATATTCACTAAATATGTCATGCGCTTGATAAACCATTAAATATAGGGAAATATCTTTTGAGAAATTTTATTTGAAATTTTATCCATATAATTTCAGTTTAGGTTTAAACACAATTATTAACTGAATTAATATAACCCTAAAAATCGGGCAATTACCTCAGGGCAAGCCCTGCAGGCATCGGTTCTAAACTTCCGATAACATTTCGACGCCCGTCTGAACGGAACTAGTGCATATGCTTCGCAACATTCGAATCTCACTTAGTGGGTAAATAAACTTCGATTTGGTTGATATCAATAGTTTCAAAGGTCCTTATTACCAATCTACATTCGTCTTTCACTTTTATTCTATCATTGGTAAAATGTTCATTAATTGGGTAGCCATACTGTTTGGAGCCTTTCCTTGTTTATTGGTCACATAGTATCCAAGCGGGCAATTAATTGGTATTTGGTATCTTAGACCTGAATATGTTCAATGATAAAATATATTTTCGATGTTAAACTTTAGATATTTGTATATAATCCAATCTGTGAACAATGTATGACCTACTCATTGGAAATATTAAGGAATTAGTACCTCTTACCGAAGATGAATCCCGTTTGATCCAGAATTATTTTGAACCGGTCCATCTTAAAAAGAAACAATTTTTACTTCAAAGCGGGGAAAGCTCTAACCATATGCGCTTCATTTCCCAAGGTTGTCTAAAATTGTATAACATTGATGAATTGGGTGCTGAATATATTCTTCAATTTGGCATAAGTGGATGGTGGCTTAACGATTTATACGCTTATCTCACAAAAAAACCGGCAACCTATTTTATCCAAGCAATTACGGAGAGTACGGTATTACAAATACATAGGGACAAATTAGATGAACTCTTCGATAAAAGCCATATGATGGACCGATTTTTCAGGATCAAAACACAAAATGGTTATGTGGCACTCCAGGAAAGAACCATTAATAATATGAGTCAATCTGTTGAACAGCGATACCTTGAATTTATTACCCGCTATCGTAACATCGAACAACAAATCCCCCAATATATGCTTGCCTCCTACTTGGGGGTCACCCCTGAACATCTAAGCACCATCCGCAAAAAATTGATCGGACATTAGCGTTCTTAAGATACCTTAATGAAATTGAACAGCATGGTTTTAATATTTGTACCAACAAAATATATAAACCATGAAAAGAACAAACATTTTAATTGCAGCCCTGCTCCTTTTTCAGATAATATTGAGAGGGCAACAAAAAGAAAACGTGGGACTTAGCCCATGGGGAGCACAAGATCAAATTGGAACCCTTAACATGATGACCGAAGCCTCACGGCTTCAAGTATTGTCCAAAATAAGCACAGGGAAGAGCTACGACCTTAGTGTGGATTATTTCGTAGGCATGCCCAGCTTTCATTCCTTGGGAGATCCAGGATATCAGTACTGGCTTACACATACCCCACACGGCACTATAGTGGACAACCCGAATGGTCTCGGAGATGGGATGAACAAAAAAGTAAGCTATACCGGAGATGCCATCTCCATGTACACCCATATGGGTACGCATATTGATGCATTGAACCACTTTGGTTTGGACGGAAAGATCTGGAACGGTTTTACCCCTGAAGAGCACCTTGGCGACAAGGGCTGGAAAAAAACCGGAGCAGAAACTATTCCCCCAATTATAGCCAGGGGGGTTCTCTTGGACGTGGCGAATGCCAAAGGGCCACTACAAAAAAACTATCGTATTAGTGCCCAAGATTTACAACTCACTTTAAAAAAACAGGGTATTAAGCTTAAACCCGGTGATGTCGTTTTAATTAGGACCGGCCAAGCCCAATTTTACGAAAATGCGTCGCGCTACCTCGATAACTATCCGGGCATAAGTTTGGATGCAGTGAAGTGGTTGGTAGAAGATCAAGGTATTATGCTTCTAGGTGCCGACAATCTAAGTTTTGAGGCATTTCCACCAGAACGAGAAGACAATTGGGTACCTGTACATACTTATTTACTTGCCGAAAAAGGGGTAATGTTCATAGAACAGCTATACCTGGAAGAGTTGTCAAAAGATAAGGTATATGAATTTGCATTTTTTGCCGCATCATTGAAATTGAGGGGCGCCAGTGGATCACCACTTCGACCCATTGCATTCCCTATCGGTCCTAAAAGTTAAAATTATGAATAACTCAACTTTATTTCTTCTCTCTTTTTCAGTGGGCATTTTGGTTGTAATCCAGGGCGGCATCAACGCTCGACTCGGAGTATTGCTGAACAATACCTTGTTAGCTACCTCAGCTGCATTGGTTATGAGTGCAAGTTTTACGCTTATCGCAGTTTTAGTTACTGTCCGTGAGCTTCCAAGCCTAGAGCTAATAAAATTGATACCCTCTTATATGTGGTTTACCGGGGGTGCACTAAGCTTCTTGGCGGTAACCCTTTTTTATTACATAATTCCACGGGTTGGTATATCCACTGCAGTAATTTTTGGCCTTAGTGGTCAAATAATTTTTGCTGCGATAGCAGGGCATTTTGGCTGGTTTGGAATGCCCATTGAGCCTATTACCATTAAGAAAGTTATGGGAATATTGGTGCTGACCTTAGGAATAATACTTATAAAATATTGATGGATATGGATTTGATCAAAGAGAACATCAACAATCTCACGAGCCTTTGGGGCCTGGCCGGTAAGGCAAATGGCGTATTTTTCAGCGATGAGGATTACGCTATCAGTACCGTGGTAGAATCAGCCTGGCCAAATAAACTTTGGTTTCATAGACCTCTATCCAAAACCTTATTGGAGAACATCCTTAATAATTGGAATATTAATGATATCACTATTCCAATATGGCAAAAAGATATCCCGGAACAACTTATTGAATCCTTGGGTTTCACATTAAAGAATGAACTCACCGGAATGTCTATAAACTTAGATCTGGTTAAAGATCAACCCCATAAGCTTTTCATCCAAAAGGTAAATGACAGCAAGTCCGCAGTACTCTGGTCCAGCCTATTTTATGAAGCTTTTGGCTATTATATCAATCCAAGAACTGTGGAGCTAACCATGCACCAAGTAGATTATCTCATTGGATATCATGGGCCAAAATCCATTGGAACAGCAGTTTTATATAGGGATGCTCCCCAAATTGCAGGTGTTCATTCTATGGGTGTGGTTCCGGAGCACCGTAAAAATGGTTATGCCTCAGACCTGCTGAACCAAGTACTAAGTTTGGCCAAGCAGCAAGGAGTGACCAATGTAAGCCTGCAAGCATCATCCATGGGAAAAGGTCTATACCTAAAAACAGGATTTCAAGAAGATTTCCAAATTAAAAATTTTGTAAAACTAAAAAACTAAAAAAATGAACCTAATAAATCATCTTAATTGGCGATATGCCACTAAAATGTTCGACCCAAAAAGTAGGGTAAGCAAGCAAGACTTGGAATTTCTAAAAGAAGCCATTAGGCTTTCCGTATCTTCCTATGGCCTTCAACTGTATAAAGTATTGATCATTGAAAACAATGAAGTAAAGGCTGCACTGCGAAAAGCTTCTTGGGATCAATCGCAAATTACAGACGCATCCCAATTGTTCGTTTTCTGTAATTACACCCATGACTATGATAGGCATGTAGACGATTATGTAGAACGAATTATCACAGCACAGGGCAATTCTTCCGAAGGGATAAAACAATACGGGGAATTCATTAAGACCAGCATCGCCAAGATGTCTGCAGAGGAACGGAAAAGCTGGTCGGAAAAACAGACATATCTGGCCTTGAACAACCTTCTTATTGCCTGCGCGGAGCTAAAAATAGATGCCTGCCCCATGGAAGGGTTCAACAACCAAGCCTATAATAGCATACTGGGCCTGGATGAGCTAGGACTTAATGCAGCCGTGATAGCCCCAGTAGGTTATAGATCAGCTTCAGACAAAACGCAGAATAGAAAAAAAATAAGGAAAACCAAGGAAGAATTGTTCCAAACGGCCTAACTAAATAGAATTGAAAAAAAGTATGGCAAGTCCAACATCCATGATAAAGCAGGTTGGACTTGTCTATAATTAACTAAAGAATAATAGTATGCCACACTTTGTAATTGATTGCTCGCAAAACATATTAAATAAAAAGACTCCAAACGAAATCATTCAGAGAGTTTATGATACCGCTGAAGCATCCGGTCTTTTTGAAGATGGGGATATTAAGGTAAGGATCAATCCCTTCGAATATTATACGATAGGCAATACCAGGGACGACTTTATGCATATTTTCGCCAATATTATGGAAGGAAGAAGTATTCTCGAAAAAAGTGATTTATCGAAAAGAATAGTTAACGAATTGACATCAATGCTTCCCGAAGTTCCCATTATTTCCATAAACATCCGGGATTTTGAGAAAGCCACCTACTGCAATAAATCAATGGTCGGGTGAATTTGTACAGTATATCAAGGGTAACACTAAAAGATTTTTAACCGCTATCTCGTAACTTTACCCATCATTTTCATCTACGGGAAGAAAAAGGTAAAGGCTATTGAATGAATTATTTGTAGAAATGAACTTATGAGTAGCATGAGTCTCCTAAAAACTAAATAAAGCCATTAGTTTTAGATACCTCTGCCGTAGGAAAGATTTTGGAAACTTAAATACCCAATTTTAAAAGATATAATCTATATCCACAAACCGGGTTTATTTTGAACAAGAAATCAAATTTACAATATGGGGATAATAATCTGTAACATATATTCCTTATCTATCACCAATCTAAGAATGTACAATTATACCTGATGGGATTAAAATAAATGACTTAAATGAAAAATCTATTATTCAGTTATTTTAACACATTTGATGGCTTATCAAAGGAAGTTTGGTGGCTGGCACTTATTACCCTTATAAACAGGGCGGGTACCATGGTTATCCCTTTTCTTTCCCTATACCTTACCCAAAGTTTGGACTTCAGCCTTTCGAACGTGGGCTGGATCATGGCGCTCTTTGGCTTGGGGTCCGTGATTGGTTCCTGGCTGGGTGGAAAATTAACAGATAGAATAGGATATTACAAGGTTATGGTAATAAGCCTGTTGGCTTCAGGAGTTTCTTTTATCCTCTTACAATATATTACAACATTTGTTGGCTTTTGTATCGGAGTCTTTGTTCTAATGGCAATTGCCGATATGTTCCGTCCTGCCATGTTTGTGGCGATAAGCTCCTATAGCAAACTAGAAAATAGAACACGTTCCATAACACTGATTAGGTTGGCCATTAATTTGGGTTTTTCTGCAGGACCTGCCCTGGGAGGCCTCATTATTTTTGCCCTTAGTTACGGGGGACTGTTTTGGATAGACGGTGTTACCTGTTTTATAGCAGGTATGTTATTATTGAAAATTCTTAATCCCAGAAAGGCAAAGGTTATTGAGCAGGCAAAGGTGGCAAATCCGGCAGAGGCATTCAGGGATAAACCATTTATGATTCTTTTGGTTGCGATGACATTGTTTGGGCTGGCATTCTTTCAATTGTTATCTACCCTTCCCATTTTTTACAAAGATATGTACCAATTAACGGAGGCAGAGATTGGCCTGCTCCTAGGCTTGAATGGCTTTCTAATTTTCATTTTTGAAATGCCTTTGATAAAATGGTTGGAAAGCAGTAGAAATAGTATGTCAAAACTCATCCTTGTTGGGGTATTATTGACAGCAATGAGCTTCATGGTAATCAATCTTTTAGGATGGATAGGTGCCCTAATAATTGGTATGGTTCTAATGTCCTTTGGAGAAATGATCGTTTTTCCGTTCTCCAATTCCTTGGCCCTAAATAGATCTATAAAAGGAAATCAGGGGCAATACATGGCCTATTACTCTATTTCCTTCTCCATAGCCCATATTTTTGGACACAGCATCGGAATGAATTTAATAGCGAATTTTGGTTATAGCTCTACTTGGTATATCATTACATTAATAGCCCTATTAAGCGCTGTTTTTCTGCTTATATTAATGGGTATGTTAAAGAAAGAAAAGATAATGCCTAAGGAATCCTAATAATCATTTATAGATCCAATTAGGGTAAACATCACCCTCCTTTTACGTTGCGGGCAATTTTCTAAAGAAATTATCCATTAACACATGGAAAACTAAGGCCCAATATTATTAGGAACTAATAATAAAACAAGTAAGTTTTATGGAGATCGAAATAAAAGATTTTGAAGAAAGTGATAGAGAAAAGCTGCGACAAATTTATTTGGAAGTACGGCAAACCAACTTTAATTGGTTGGACCAAGAATCATTTAGACTATCTTCTTTTGACAAGGATACAGAAGGAGAATACATTTTGGTGGCCAAAGTGGATAACGAAATAGTCGGATTCACTTCCTTATGGCTCAAGGATAACTTTATTCATCATTTGTATATATCAAAACCCTTTCAACGCAAAGGTATTGGTACGGAATTGTTAAATAGGGTCATTGAGAAACTTGGTTCAAATGTTAGCCTAAAATGTCTTATAAAAAATGAATTGGGTATTAACTTCTACCTTAAACATGGTTGGCAACCCATAGGAAAAGGTCGATCAATTGAGGGAGAATACATTTCGTTCAAGTATTAAATTTATAATCCAAAAGTCAATTACCTCATGGCAAGCACATTTGGCATTGGATGGAAACTACTGATAACATTTCGACGCCCGCCTAAAAGTACGGGCAGGCCCGCCTGAACGAACAGTAAGGGCAAACGTCGGAGCATTCAAATCTCACTTGGTAAGTAAAAATCATCGCTATCATAGTTTCCCCTAAAGCGCACTGGTATATTCGGATTATTATTCGTAATTTTTATCAGTATTTTTATAAAAAATCCAAATGTACTCCTGATAGCCTTATGGACAGGCCTATTGCTTTTATGACCCCTATCAAGATGCATTATCGGAAAATGGCAACTCCTATCCTGTAACCTTCATTCTGGATTCGCATTGCAATTATTTTATATATTAACTAACTATTAAATATCATATCATGAAAAATGGAAATCCAGTAGTTTGGTTCGAAATTTATGTTGACGACATAAAAAGAGCAAAAAAATTTTACGAAACAGTATTTCAACTTGAATTGAGTGAAATGCCAATGCCAGAAACCGCTGATGCCAGTATGAAAATGTTGTTTTTCCCAGGCAACATGGAAGCCAAAAACAGTGCTTCCGGGGCAATTGTAAAAATGGAAGGCTTTAAGGCCGGCAACAATAGTACTATTGTCTATTTTATGAGTGAGGATTGCAGTATGGAAGAATCCAGAATAGCAGCTGCAGGGGGAAGCATTTTTAAATCCAAAACGTCTTTGGGCGATTATGGTTTTATGGTTCTCGCAACAGATACCGAAGGAAATATGATCGGAGTTCACTCTATGAAATAATGGAAAAGCTGTACTAAACAGTATCCGCAGAATTATGAGCAACATGAAATTAACCTCAATTGAGAATACCACTATTCTGGATATTTTAAAAGCCAGATTTAACCAAAATATGGAGCGTCATAAAGATTTAGGGTGGAATTCCATAGAAAAAAAATTAAAGGATAATCCTAGTAAGCTTCGGTCCCTGAACGAAATGGAGCAATCTGGAGGTGAACCGGATGTGGTCGATTTTGACTTGGACAAGGGAGAATATATCTTTTTCGATTGTTCAGCAGAAAGTCCAACAGGTAGAAGAAGTGTCTGCTATGATCGTGAGGCGCTTGAATCCCGGAAAAAATTTAAACCCAGCAACAACGCAATTGACTTGGCAGCAGCTATGGGTGTCGAAATACTTAATGAGGATCAATACCGATATCTCCAAAAATTGGGGAAGTTTGACGCAAAGACCTCCAGTTGGATTCAGACCCCGTCTGCCATTAGAAAATTGGGCGGAGCATTGTTTGGGGATTATAGGTACGATCATGTTTTTATTTACCATAACGGAGCCGATTCCTATTATGCCGCTAGAGGATTTAGGTGTTCGCTAAGAATCTGATTCCTTCGAGTTTTATATCTGTTAATCCTGGCACCAATGGAGATGAATTGAACTAGATCAATTACCTTTACATCAGCTTTGGTTCTGCCCGTTTCCCCCTATAAATACTTCAAGACTTAGCTTTTATAAAAAAATGAAAAATGAATAAGATTGGGATTTTATCAATGCTACTTTTATCAGCAATTGTAAGCACTTGCAATTCCAAAAAAGCAAAAACCAATTCCGATGTTCAAAAAGTTGAACTTAACGTTATTAAATCCGATACTTTATCCAAACACCTAAAACCCTTCAACACAGAATTGCCTACCATTGGGCTTTTAATGTATAATGGGGTGCTACAAAGTGAAGTTATAGCTACATCAGATGTCTTTGCCAAACCAAGCGAGGAAGGGAAACAGCTCTTTAATGTAATTACCATTGCCGAAACCGATAATCCGATTACAACGGAAGAAGGAATGAAATTCGTACCTGATTATACCTTTGAAAATTGTCCAAAATTGGAAGCCTTATTCGTTCCAAGTGCCTATGATATGTATGCCCAGGTTCATAATCCAAAAATCGTGAATTTCATTAGGGAGAAAAATAAGGAGACAAAATATACAGTCAGTAATTGTGCCGGGGCCCAATTGATTGGAGCATCTGGAATAGCTGATGGACACAAAATTGTTACCTGGATCGGTGGTGGTGAACAATTGCAAAAGGATTATCCCAGGCTAAAGGTACAAGACGATAATTTGATAACTTTTGTAGAAGACGGAAAATTCAGTTCTTCAAATGGCAATCTTGCAAGTTATATCCCTGCCCTGAATTTAGTGGAGAAAATGACAAGCGCCGAACACAGAGAATTTGTAGAATCGTATCTATACTTGGACCGACTTCAAAATTGGAAGAAATAATTACCTCAATTGGTCAAAATTAAATTCCATCTTTTAGGTGATAAATTGATTGTTGTAATTTAAAGCCTATCCCCTATTTTTCATGGAGGGAATAATCAACAATCAAATACATTGCTGTTAGGTTTATATCCTTCTTTAGTTTTAAGGCTTCCAACCCACTTCATTCAGAAGACACCAACATAAAAAGTGTCTTTATTTAAACTTGGTTTTTCCAGTTGATCAGAGACCAATTATTTCAGGGCAAGCCCATGAGGAATCGGATGGAGACTACTGATAAGGTTTCGACGCCAGCCTGAACGTAACTGGCTAGCGTTGGGGCATTCAAATCTCACTTAGTGAGTAAATAACAAAAGATAATTGTTATATTTCCTCAACCTTAAAAACCAACATATGCCATTCAATAGACGTAAATTTATCAGTCAATCTTTTGCCTCGGCCGCTGGAATGGCGACTGCTGCCATGATACCTACACACATGTTTGGCAATGACTTACACAACACAGCGAGACCTGAAGAAATTATATTAAAACCCAATAATCCTACCGGGAACAAAGAAAGCATTAGGTTCTCTGTCATTGGGTTAAATCACGGCCATATCTATGGTATGGTAGACTCGCTCATCAACGGTGGCGGTACTATGGTGGCCGTATATGCCACGGAGCCAGAACTATTGAAGGATTTTACCAAACGCTACCCCGAGGTTAAAATCGCGAAAAGCGAAAAGGAGATTATTGAGGACAATTCAATTCAGTTGGTGGCCAGTGCTTCCATTCCAATCGACAGGGCCCCACTTGGTATTCGCGTTATGCAGTCTGGTAAAGATTATATGACGGATAAGCCTGGGATTTTAACCCTGGAACAGTTTAAAGAAGTGAAAAAAGTACAAAAAGAAACGAAGCGAATTTATTCGATAGTTTATAGTGAACGTTTAGGCAATCCTGCCTCTGTAAAAGCTGCAGAACTGGTCAGCGCTGGCGCTATAGGGAAAGTCGTACAGACCATTGGGTTAGGGCCACACCGTATGCGACCTGAATCACGTCCCGACTGGTTTTTTGACCCCAATAAAGCAGGAGGAATCTTATGTGACATAGGTTCCCACCAATGTGACCAATTTCTTTTTTACACCAACTCTCAAAAAGCAGAAGTCAATTACTCACAGATCGGGAATTTTAAAAATTCGCATAATCCAACTTATCAGGATTTTGGAGATATGAGTGTTAGAAGTGCACACGCAACAGGCTATATTAGAATTGATTGGTTTACCCCAGATGGTCTTGGGACCTGGGGAGATGGTAGAACATTCATTTTAGGGACCGAAGGGTATATAGAAATGCGAAAATACATTGATATTGCAGGGCGCGAGGGAGGAAACCACCTGTTTTTGGTGAATCAAAAAGAAACTAAATATTACAACTGTTCCAATATTTATATGCCCTATGGCGAGCAACTGGTAAATGATGTGGTGCGCCGTACGGAAACCGCCATGTCCCAAGACCATTGTTTCCTTGCTACCGAATTGGCCTTAATTGGGCAACTACGGGCTCATAAAATCAATGTTGGATCCCAATAATCCCAATGTCTCTATAAGAATTATTATTTATCTTTATTTGTGGGAAGTAAGACTGGCCATTATTATTAGTTTATGGGGTATTTCATATTAATAATGCCACGGCCACTTATAATTGGCCTAAAAAAACCGAAATAGATGAGTGGAGAAACCAATATATCCAAATTAATACAGGGAATGTCCCCAAAATTAAACAAGGGGGAGTACGTGTTTTGTACAGTTGATGACATAAGTAAAATAGATCGAAAGGAAACGATTTGTGAGTTTAAGGAAAAGGAAGGGACAACCATTGTGATTGCCAGACATAGAGCAGACGAATTAAACCTACCCTACGGATTTGTAGCATCTTGGATTACCCTAATGGTTCATTCCTCTCTGGAGGCAGTTGGTTTAACTGCCCTATTTTCAACCGAACTTGCCAAAAACAATATTAGCTGTAATGTGATAGCAGGTTATTATCACGACCACATTTTTGTGGATAGAAAAGATTCGGAAAAAGCACTGATGGTTCTTACGGCCATGTCAAAATTTGAGAATAAGGGGGAACACTAAACTTTTAATTCTATCACAGATTGTTCCTATCCTAGTTTTCATCCTGCTTTTCCCAATTATTACAATAAACCTGCATAACATTTTCCGGGAATTGCTGCCATGATTTACTGATCAGAGGGCTCCATTATTTTCATTAACTTGTCCTTATTATAAAAAAATAATCAACCATTAAAAAAAATCATTTCACCAATGAACCAATTAAATATTCTAAAGGTATTTCTAGTATTTGCAATTACTTCCTACTCGCATGCTCAAGAAATAAAATCGGCCGAAGTTATACAGGTCATGGAAAAAGTGGCCGACTGGCAAATAGAACATTATCAGGATTTGTTTAGTGGACATGACAAGCCACATCACCCGTTGGATTGGACCAATGGCGCCTTATATGTGGGTATGGTCAAATGGGCTGCTATGGCCGAAAATGACAAATATTATGAATGGCTAAAGGAAATTGGAGAAAAAAACGAATGGCAATTACATCGTAGAAAATATCACGCAGATGATCATACCGTAGGTCAATTATATATTGAGCTGTATCGTAAATATTCGGATAAGGCAATGATTGAACCAACCAAAGAGCAGTTTAATTATATTATGCTTCATCCAGCACAAACCTCCTTACATTGGAGGTCTCCCTATCACCAGAGCCGTTGGAATTGGTGCGATGCACTTTTTATGTCACCTCCGGTTTGGGCAAAACTTTACAATTTAACAGGTGAGAAAAAATATCTGGACTTTATGATGACCGAATTTAAGGCTACTACCGATTTCCTGTTCGATAAAAAAGAAAATCTCTATTACAGGGACGAGAGTTATATGGGCAAGCTGGACAACGGTACCAAAATATTTTGGTCCCGGGGCAACGGTTGGGTATTTGCCGGGCTAGTGAACGTAATGAACGAGTTAAATCCACAAAGTAAAGAGTATAAATACTTTCTGAAAATTTACAAAAAAATGGCCGGCACGCTGCTTAAAATTCAAACCCCTCAAGGTCACTGGTCAATGAGTTTATTGGGACAAGAATTTTATCCCACACCGGAAACAAGTGGTACCTCCTTTAATGTTTACGGCTTGGCTTGGGGAATAAACCAAGGAATATTGGATAAGGCGACTTATTCACCAGCGGTTCAGAAGGGATGGAATGCTTTGGTTGGCCATGTAACCCCTGAGGGCATGCTGGGTTATGTTCAGCCCATCGGCGCCGCACCTGGCAATGCTTGGGTGGACAAGACGGAAGTTTATGGCACAGGAGCATTTTTAAGTGCTGGTTCCGAAGTTTATAAACTGTATGGCGGAAAATAAAAGTTAATTACATCCTATTTTTCAGTATATATGATGGTGTAGGAGTAAAATCTTATTTATTTGGGACAACCCAACTCTTCTTATTCCTTTAATTTTATACGTTGCTAAAAATGGAATGAAAAGAGCATTAGTTAAGTTTAGAAATAGCCAATTCCAGGGATTTATAAGGAAACATGAAAAATATGCGCCTATCCTATTCTTTATAGGAGGTTTTATTTTTGACACCCTTACCCTTGGACGCGTGGATAGGTTGTATGACCTTGTTGTACTTAGCCTTCATATGACTTCCTTGACCATTACCCTATATCTCTATAATTTAGCTGATGACGGAAAATGGGACAATACCTTTTTGATTCGTTATGTAGAATATTTTCCCTTGGCCATACAATTTTTCTTTGGTGGCCTATCCAGTGCTTATGTTATTTATTTCTCGCGAAGCGTTTCCATGTCCAAGACTGTAATCTTTCTGATCATTCTGCTCATCCTGTTATTTGCCAATGAGTTGCTAAAAAAACGGATATCCAATAAATACTTACAGTTTAGTGTGTATTTCTTTATAAGCTTTACCTTTTTCACCTTTATGATTCCCGTTTTCATCAAGGAAATGAGTACGCAAATTTTTATTCTCTCAGGACTTATAAGTTTGTTTTGTACGTTGGCTCTCATTACTATTATCTACAAAGTAAGTCCAAGTACTAGGACCGAAATACACATAGGTAAGCTTATCGGTATTATACTTTCCATCTACGTTTTAATCAATGCCCTTTACTTTTTTAGACTTATTCCACCCGTTCCAATGGCCTTGAGCAATGGCATAGTTGCCCACAATATTAAGGTGGAAAACAATAATTACCTGGTTACTTATGAAACGGATGAATGGTATATATTCTGGAGAAAACACCGATTAAAATATATCCAAGGCCCAAACGATAATGTATATGTTTTTTCATCAATATTTGCTCCGACCGATTTGAAAAAATCAATTTTTCATCGCTGGAAATGGTATAATAACAATACCAAAGAATGGGAATTAATTGAGGATATTGGTTATGATATCACTGGTGGCCGGGATGGAGGCTTTCGTGGATATACCTATAAAAATAATTTAAGAAAGGGTCTATGGAAGGTTGAAGTACTTACCAGCGAAGAGTTGGTGTTGGGGATAATAGATTTTGAAATAATAACCAGTGAAAAATTACAGCCTAAAAGAGTAGTAAGTAAAGCTTTCTAAGCTTTGCTATATCTGAAAATTGAAAAATACCATGCATAAAATAATTTTAAAACATATAGGTTATTATCGCATAAATTGAAAATCAGCTCCTTACACTCATTTATTACCATGCATAACATAAGAGATTTAAATAAAAATAAATTTTGTGTATCCTTTTTGATTAAACTAAGTCTCCTTAGTGAACTTTAATTTTTAACGATATGAATAATTGTAAATGCACCAATTGTGAATGTACCAAATGTAATTGTGTAAACTGTCTGGAGAATAACTGTTCCTGCGCCAAATGTGATTGTACAAAATGTGAATGTTGCTAAAAAAGGTTGGTCTCAACAGACCAACCTTGTATATTAGTGTACTATGAAGATGGAAACTGCAGCCATATGGGAAAAATTCAACAGTGAAATTTATTTTTTCATTCTAAAAAAAGTAAGGGATAGGGATGTCACCAATGAAGTGATGCAGAATTCTTTCTTAAAAATACATCAGAGCATCAATGCCCTAAAAAATCCTGAGAAAGTAAAGGCCTGGGTTTTTCAAATCGTGAGAAATGAAATTATCAATCATTTCAAACAAAGCTCAAAATCCCTTCCCCCTCCTAATGATGAATTATTCACAACATCCAATAATGGCAATGAACTATGTTGTTTAGATCACTTTATTAATAGTTTACCAAAGCAGTACAAAGAAGTTATTGAATTGGTTTATCTTAATGGCAAGACCCAAGTTGAGGCGGCTGTATTGATTGGCATCAGTCTGGCAAACGTAAAGGCCAGAATTAGGCGTGCCAAATTAATCCTTATCAACAATTTTAATAGCTGCTGTAAGTTTAAATTAAACTTAGAAGGGAAACTGATTGGGGATTCCAACTGTGCGCGTTGCATTTAGGGCTTGCCATCCCCTACTCCATGATTACCAAAACTACCCTGATAATGCCCAGAATTTATTATCTTAGGGAAGCATTAGACTATAGGATAAAACTCATTTCTATTGTGATTTAGGTAAGTATGCTACCATGAAAATCAAGGAAATAAAACTATACACTTCCAAAATCAAAGCCCAGGCGGAGTTCTATTCGCAAGTTTTGGGATTACCTATAATTAAACAATCCGATAGACAGGTTTCCTTTCAAATAGGTAATTCAATGCTTTATTTTGAATACCTCAAGACTGCGACCCCCTATCATTTTGCCATTAATATCCCCGCCAATAAAGAGGATGAGGCCTTAAAATGGCTAAAATCCAGACTTGCAATATTAAAGGACGGGCAAGATGAAATTATAAATTTCACTGCATGGAATGCAAAAGCCATCTACTTTTATGATGAGGACAAAAATATTGTAGAACTCATAGCGCGTAAAAATCTTAAAAATGCTACTGACCATAGTTTTGGATCGGAGCAATTTTTAGAAATATCAGAAATTGGAGTTGCTACAACTAATATCGAAAGTGAATTCAACACCTTAAGGAGTTTTATGGATATACCAATCTTTGATGGCGGATTTGGAAATTTTTGTGCCGTTGGCGATGAAAGCGGATTATTTATCTTAATCAATAGGGAGAATAAAGATTGGTACCCTACACTGGACAAAGCTTTTCCCTCAGCCTTTGAATTAAAATTATCCCAGCAAGAAAAGATCTACGAAATTGAATTTAAAAGTGGGAAAATAGAAATTTTAAGTACTTAGTACCAAAAACTTACCTCTAGCATGATTATTGCGAATACATAATTGTTTTGGCAAAAATCAATTTCAGCTGGAAGGATTTGGATTTAGGTATTAGGATAAAATTCATATACCATATAACTGATTTCCGGTGTCGAGGTTGCCATTCAGGAAAGAAATAGGAGTAAAAATGTATCCTATGAAATTTGCTATTCTTACACTGTTTTTAACTGTCGCTCTGAACGCTGCAGCACAATCGGAAAATGTGCATGGGTCTTACGAAATTAAATATGAAACCACGGACGGTGGTGAACTTAAATATACACTCTCTTTGAACCCGGAGGGTACATTTTTATTTCATTCCTATAAAAAAGACACTCGGGCCCTACCACCTGAAAAAAACCGCTATGGAAGAGGAAAATGGACTATGGATAAGAATATTGTAAGTTTGATGACAAATACCACAGATGTAGTTGATTCACTCTCCTTGGATCTTAACAATACAAAAGCCCGATTCGATAGTAAATCGCCTAGGGACCTTACAAATAGAGATATTAAAACCAAACTAACGATTTATGGGTCCGACATTTTGTGGTTGAAGGGAATTGAGATATTTAAAAGGGATTAAAACTTGAGCCAGAATTAATATTTTTTTATTAAAGTCTAGATTCTCACATTCTTGTCCCTCCGCCATCCAATTTAAATGTCATTTGTAAAAAAGCTTCATTACTTTTGTATGTAACCTAATTCCTTGTCCATGATTATAGACGTACATACACATATAAATAACTACCATGAAGATAGGGTGGTTTCTTTGGAAGAATGCCTAAATCTGCTCACTGAGACTATGAAAGAGAATAAGGTAGATTATTCTCTCGTCCTCACCTCCTATAAGGTTAACGAACATAGGCCAAGCACAAAGAAAGTGGTGGAGGCCATCAGCGGAAGGGATAACCTGGGCGTGGTTGCAGGTATAAGTTATTTGAATTACAATCATAGGGACCTCCGGGAAATAAGCGAATTTCTAGATGAAGGCCTAATAAAAGGTTTAAAACTATACCCTGGTTATGAGCCCTTCTACCCTAATGACAATAGATTAAAAGTCGTTTATGATATGGCTGTGGAATATGATATTCCAGTTATGTTTCATTCCGGCGACACCTATTCCCCAACGGGAAGAATAAAATACTCCCACCCCATTCATATAGACGATGTGGCAGTAGATAATCCCGATCTAAAAATTGTTATCTGCCATGTGGGCAATCCCTGGATCAAAGACTGCATGGAAGTGGTTTATAAGAACAAAAATGTACACAGCGATTTCTCGGGCTTGGTATTGGGCAATTTTTCGGATAAGTTTGAAAGGTATATGAAAAAAGAACTGGAAGAAATGATTACTTATGCAGGGGATCCAAAATACCTTTTATACGGTACGGATTGGCCAATATCCAACATGCATTCCTATCTCAATTTCATGAAACAATTGGATTTGCCCGAAGAGAAGAAAGAACTAATTCTCTGGAAGAATGCAGCGGAACTTTTTAAGATCGATGTTTCCAAGCTCTAAAACGCAACATTATTGTATTGAAGTCTGCATGCAGGAACCTTTTTCTTTATGGGTTCAACATATTAAATAATGCCATAAATGTTGGTATATGCATCTCCTTTGGTTGGAGAATGTGTCTCATTTTTCGCAAACAACTCCATCCTTTATCAAATTCAATCATTGGAGGTATTCCACTGGGAACATAAAGGCAAAGATGTACATGCCAGCGGAATAGGCCAGGATAGATTATAATTTGACACAAAACCGATCATAATTAATAGTCGATGAAAATGTTAAAATGTAGGGGCACAGTTGGTGCTTAATCAAAAATAAATGAATATCTTAAAGGTGGCAATTGCTAACTAAGGTAGCGCCTTAAGTACCTCATAATCTGTATATCCATGTCCTATAGGTACAAATAGAATGCTCCAAAAAAAAATAACCAACAAAGTCCTATTTGCATCCACCTAGGGCTTTAAAAGAAATAGGGTATGATCAAGAAGACCTTCGGTACATTTGCTGGGGTGTTTACACCTACCACCTTAACTATTCTGGGTGTCATCATGTATATCCGCCAGCCATGGGTTGTTGGTAATGCAGGGGTCTTAGGGGCATTAGGCATTGTTTTATTATCGGTTGCCATTACGCTTACAACGGCCCTTAGCCTATCGTCCATAACCACAAACATAAGGATTGGTAGTGGTGGTGCTTTTAGTTTAATTTCCCAATCCCTAGGTCTGGAAATTGGGGGTGCTATAGGTATCCCATTTTATTTTGCCCAGTCCATTGCGGTGGCCATGTATATTTTCGGTTTTCGTGAAGGTCTGCAAACCCTAACTCCAGATGTTAATCCCCTGATACTTGACCTATTGATTTTTGCAGTTGTCATGGGTATTGCTTTTATAAGTACCAGTTTCGCGTTTAAGATTCAATTTGTGATTTTGGGAATTATTGTTCTCTCCTTGGTGTCTATATATGGGGCGCTATTTGTCAATGAACTGGATTATAATATTCAATGGACGGGCACTTACCCTGGATCTATTGAAAATGATTTTAACGGTTCCTCCTTTTGGATAGTATTTGCTGTCTTTTTCCCGGCGGTTACAGGGGTAATGGCAGGAGCCAACATGTCCGGAGACCTCACAAACCCACGTAAAAGCATTCCTGTCGGCACAATTTCATCGGTAATAATTACGACCATAATTTATGTTAGTCTAATTTTTGTTGCCGCGGTTATAGCCTCTCCGGACGAACTTGCAAGAAATTATAATGTATTCATTGACAAATCCCTTTATGGCCCAATAGTGCTGGCAGGTCTGCTCGGAGCTACCCTTTCCTCCGCTCTGGGCTCGTTTGTGGGTGCACCAAGAATACTATTGGCCTTGGGAGAAAAGAATATTCTTCCAAAAAGTCAGAAATTGGCAAAAAAATCCAAGAAAGGAGAGCCGGTCAATGCCATGTTGATCACTGCAGTTCTAGTTCTCTTTGGCATATCGTTGAGAAATCTAAATACCATTGCCCCATTACTCACCATGTTTTTTATGATTACCTATGCCATGGTAAACGTAGTGGCCCTGGTTGAGCAGACCTTGGGTTTACCCAGTTATAGACCAACCCTGAAAATTCCGATTATTGTCCCTGCCATTGGGGCCTTTGGCTCCATTGCCATCATGTTTGTTCTCAACGTGATCATTGCCCTATTTTCGTTGATTTTTATAGTAATATTCTACTTATATCTTGTAAAGATGAATATTAAATCGGCCGCTGGTGACTCCCGAAGTGGTCTGTTCACGGCCTTGGCCGAATGGGCTACAAAAAAAACAAATAGTTTACGCCAAGAAAGGGAAGTAAGGTCCTGGCGTCCAGACCTTTTAATTCCCGTAACCATGCCCAAGGAGCTCAGAAGTTCGTTTAAACTTATACATTCCATAATCTATCCCAAAGGCTCGGTAAAGATATTGGCCCTAAGAAATGAGAATGAGGCAGAGCAAAGAAACATGGAGAACTTTCTAAAAAATGCTGTGAAAAAATTTAAGGAAAGTGATATATCTGTTTCTTATACGGTAATAGACAACACTGACTTTAACACTACCGTTAATGTAAGCATGCAGTCACTCAATGCAGCCTTCTTTAAGCCCAATATCATCTTTGCAAGTTTAGATTCCGCCACTTCCAATCTGGGATATTACAACCAATTAATACTGGATAGTAGAAAGAATAATTTTGGGATGATTATTTACATTCCATACGCCACCGCCAGTCTCGCCATAGAAAAAAGCATCAACCTGTGGATGACCAATATTCCGGTAGATTGGAAGTCAACATTTAGTGTTAAGGACAATAACCTTTCCGCCTTAATATCGCTTTTAATATGCCGTAACTGGAAAGGAAATATTGATGTTCATATTCTGAATAACAATCCAAAATTGAATTTTTCCGATACCGACATAGAAGATCTGAATACTATGATCAGATTTCCCAAAAAGACTTCAATTAAAATACAACAGGGCGGTTTACTTGAGAATGTGATTCAACAGAAGAACACCGATGTCAACATATTTAATATCGTGCCAGGGATGACTATTGACGAAATGGTCAATATTGTAAATGAATCCCGTATATCCGCCGTTTTTTGTGCCGACTCTGATTTTGAAAATGTTTTGGTGTAGCAAAACAAACGACTATACCCTGCCAATTTTACTACTAACAACCCCCTATGGCGCTAAATAGCGACATAGTGGATAATCTTAAAGTAATGGTAGAAAATGCGCGCTCTTTTATAGAGTAAACTTAGGTGCACCTATTTAAAGATTTCAACTTGGCCCGATGTTCAAGTTTTCCTTTTTGAGATATTGGAACACTCCGGTAAAATCAGAGTGTTAGACAAAATGGTTGCTAAATAGCACCATTTAAATCTTTTACATTTCGTTAAAAATGAGTATCTTAGGTTAGATAACATATAAATTCTCAGTTATGGCAACAATTAAATCTCTAAACAAATGGGCCAATGCGCATACTTATTATCCCTTGGATTTACTAAGAGTTGCATTGGGTGTTTTTCTTTTTATGAAAGGTGTGGATTTTATGTCCAATCACCAACAAATGGCAGAAATCATTAAACCTTTCCAAAATCTTCCAGGAGGTATGTTGATTATGCATTATGTGGCTCCCGCACATTTCGTAGGAGGATTTTTATTGGTAATAGGCTTGCTGACCCGTTGGGCGGTTTTTGCTCAATTGCCAATCTTAATAGGCGCCGTACTGGCCAATTTTCTAGGGGTGATGAACACAAGTAACCTGATTTTGGCTACTATTACCTTATTGGTCTGTATTTTCTTTTTATTTTATGGTTCGGGAAAACATTCTGCCGATTATTATTTAAAAATGCAGAAATAAGGCCAGTTATACCGTATTTAAATTATATTTAAAATTTAATGCCATACGGTTAAATATATTATGCCTTACAACATTGCATCCTTAACATTCAAGAAGTCCAGAAATATCATCTGGAATTTAATAATATTGATGTTTTTACTTTTCTCCTGTGGGGAAAACAAAGGTTCCGGCTCCAATACAGATGATGTACCAGCGGACGAATCCTTGCCTATCACTTTTACTGCGATTGGTGACGTTCCATATAATGAAGAACAGCGCCTTGGACTGATCGATATTATTTCCAAACACAATACCACCACAGATTCTGAATTTGTTATCCATGTTGGCGACATTAAACCAGGGGCAATAGCATGTGATGAAGAAGTCTACCTGGATGTTGCCGACATCCTAAAAACATTTAAAGTTCCCACCTTTATAGTCTTGGGAGACAATGAGTATAACGACTGTGAAGACCCAGAACAGGGATTGGAGTATTGGAATAAATATTTCTTGCATTTTAACGAAAATTGGTCCTTTGAACCTCAAATCACTTATCAAACTGAACGTCCAGAAAATTTTAGTTGGGTAAAGAACAAAGTTTTATTTGTAGGGCTTAATTTAGTTGGAAGCCAGGTTCATGATTCTATTGAATGGAAGGATAGATTAACCCAAAATGGCCTTTGGGTTAAAACCTTGTTGGAAGATCAAAAGAATATGGTAGATGCCATGGTTGTCTTTGGTCATGCCAATATTGTTGAAGCAGGCCCTGAGAAGTTTAAACCCTTTACAGACTTGTTCCGGGCTGCGTCACAGTCCTTTGGGAAACCTGTTCTTATGGTTCAGGGAGATGGGCACTTTTGGATCAAAAACAAACCCTGGCCAGAGCAAAATATTACCCGTTTACAAATAGATGGTCGGGACACCGCAGTGAAGATAACTGTTGATACAAATCTCGACTATCCTTTTCTGTTCGATAGGAATTTTTTGAATTGATATGCCCTTAATAGAATCATCCCTAATTATGATTGTCGTGGTAATCCATTTCACGTTCAATATCACAATTAGGGATGATTTGTAAACTTAGCTTATTAGATACCTAGTACTTTTAGCGGATCATGCTTATTTGTTGTGTTTCTTCAAAAATTAGGATGAACATAATATTTCGTGTTTTTTGATTTTAGCTTTATTTATTGGGCAAAATCGAACGAAATTATTGTTAAAATTATTCTTTCATTTTACTCAAGTGGTTTTTATTGTTTTTAATTGGATTTCGTGAATCTTCGATTTCTTTGCTGTCCAAAGAAACCGACGCAGGAGGTTCATGAATACCTTATTCCAAAATAAACGGGCAATGAATAAAACGAAACCGCAGGTTCACGAATTCATATTTAAGAAAATAACCGGCCATGAGCTAAACAAAAGAAAAGACCCTTCTTCACTAGGT
>NZ_PIOB01000011.1 GCF_002909255.1 Arenibacter hampyeongensis | reverse complement strand
TGCTGTCAGGGATCACTCCGCTGACACCCGTATCCACGGTATAGCTATCGTCCACCGCATCCAATACATTGTCCATATCCGGACCTACCTGAACGGTCACCGTGCCCGAATCGCAATTGTCCGTATTGGCCGCTTCACAGATCGTATAATCAATGGTATAAGTGCCGTCGGCCGTGCCAGGGGCCACGCTTACGCTGCCATCCTCGTTTATCGTCAGTTCGTCCGTTGGGGTCGAAGTGAGTATTACATCCGTGGGTACTATAGGATCCCCGTTAAGGGTATCGTTATCCAGTACGTTGCTGTCAGGGATCACTCCGCTAACACCCGTATCTACGGTATAACTATCGTCCACTGCATCCAGAACGTTGTCCATATCCGGACCTACCTGAACGGTCACCGTGCCCGAATCACAATTGTCCGTATTGGCCGCTTCACAGATCGTATAATCAATGGTATAAGTGCCGTCGGCAGTACCGGGGGCAACGCTTACACTGCCATCCTCGTTTATCGTCAGTTCGTCCGTTGGGGTCGAAGTAAGTACCACATCCGTAGGCGCTACTGGATCCCCGTTTAGGGTATCGTTATCCAATACGTTGCTGTCAGGGATCACTCCGCTAACACCCGTATCCACGGTATAGCTATCGTCCACTGCATCCAGAACGTTGTCCATATCCGGACCTACCTGAACGGTGACCGTGCCCGAATCGCAATTGTCCGTATTGGCCGCTTCGCAGATCGTATAATCAATGGTATAGGTGCCATCGGCAGTACCGGGGGCCACACTTACACTGCCATCCTCGTTTATCGTAAGTTCGTCCGTTGGGGTCGAAGTGAGTATTACATCCGTGGGTACTATAGGATCCCCGTTAAGGGTATCGTTATCCAATACATTGCTGTCAGGGATCACTCCGCTGACACCCGTATCCACGGTATAGCTATCGTCCACCGCATCCAATACATTGTCCATATCCGGACCTACCTGAACGGTTACCGTGCCCGAATCGCAATTGTCCGTATTGGCCGCTTCACAGATCGTATAATCAATGGTATAAGTGCCGTCGGCAGTACCGGGGGCCACACTTACGCTGCCATCCTCGTTTATTGTAAGTTCGGCAGTTGGGATCGAAGTAAGTACCACATCCGTAGGCGCTACTGGATCCCCGTTTAGGGTATCGTTATCCAGTACGTTGCTGTCAGGGATTACTCCGCTAACACCCGTATCCACGGTATAACTATCGTCCACTGCGTCCAGTACGTTGTCCATATCCGGACCTACCTGAACGGTTACCGTGCCCGAATCGCAATTGTCCGTATTGGCCGCTTCACAGATCGTATAATCAATGGTATAGGTGCCATCGGCAGTACCGGGGGCAACGCTTACGCTGCCATCCTCGTTTATCGTCAATTCGTCCGTTGGGGTCGAAGTAAGTACCACATCCGTAGGTACTACAGGATCCCCGTTTAGGGTATCGTTATCCAATACATTGCTGTCAGGGATCACTCCGCTGACACCCGTATCTACGGTATAGCTATCGTCCACTGCATCCAGTACGTTGTCCATATCCGGACCTACCTGAATGGTTACTGTTGCAGAAGCACAAACATTGGGATCTGGGATTACATTACAAACTTGATAAATAATAGTAACAGTAGAATTTGATTCCGATTCTACTGGAGTGTATGTCACAAAGCCTGTATCTGCATCAAAGGAAACAGTTCCCAAGGCACTACCGCCAATCATGGTCAAACTGGTAATGCCTAAATTATTGGAATTATTATTTGGCAAGTAATCATCGTTCTCCAAAATATTAATAGCAACTTCGGTCAAGGCAGGGGTTGACCCTGAATCATCCCTTGCGGTGGCCACAAGTGGATCTGGATCAGTTCCATTTGGGTTTCCATCATTATCACAGTCGAGAACTTCCCAGGCTACTGTAGGTGTTACAGTAATACTTTCGGGATTGTAATCACATGGATCCAAGGGATCGGTACCATCTGTTTTCTCGTCCTCATTGGTCACTCCGTCGCCATCACAATCCAACCCATTCCATGTACTGGAAGTTTCCACTGTTTGGTGGGCCAATACAAAATCGCAGGAATCAAGTGGATCTGTTCCATCCTCTATCTCTTTTTCATTGGTTACCCCGTCCCCATCACAATCGGCAGTTAAATAGTCTCCGCTTTGAGCCAAAGTAACATGTGCAGGATCGTAATCACAGGGATCCAAGGGATCGGTGCCATCTGTTTTCTCGTCCTCATTGGTCACTCCATCGCCGTCACAGTCCATGCCGTTCCAAGTATTAGAAGTTTCCACTGTTTGGTGGGCCAATACAAAATCGCAGGAATCAAGTGGATCTGTTCCATCCTCTATCTCTTTTTCATTGGTTACCCCGTCCCCATCACAATCGGCAGTTAAATAGTCTCCGCTTTGAGCCAAAGTAACATGTGCAGGATCGTAATCACAGGGATCCAAGGGATCGGTGCCATCTGTTTTCTCGTCCTCATTGGTCACTCCATCGCCGTCACAGTCCATGCCGTTCCAAGTATTAGAAGTTTCCACTGTTTGGTGGGCCAATACAAAATCGCAGGAATCAAGTGGATCTGTTCCATCCTCTATCTCTTTTTCATTGGTTACCCCGTCCCCATCACAATCGGCCGTTAAATAGTCTCCGCTTTGAGCCAAAGTAACATGTGCAGGATCGTAATCACAGGGATCCAAGGGATCGGTACCATCTGTTTTCTCGTCCTCATTGGTCACCCCATCACCGTCACAGTCGGCATTCTTCCATTCCGTTGAAGGAGAACAGTTCTGGTGGGCCAAAACAAAATCGCAAGCATCAAGGGGATCAGTTCCATCCTCTATCTCTTTTTCATTGGTAACCCCGTCGCCATCACAGTCGGCGGTTAAATAGTTTCCGCTTTGCGCCACGGTAACATGTGCAGGATCGTAATCACAAGGGTCCAAGGGATTGGTGCCATCGGTTTTTTCATCTCCATTGGTTACTCCATCCCCGTCGCAATCGGCATTTTTCCATTCCGTTGAAGGAGAACAGTTTTGATGGGCCAAAACAAAATCGCAGGGATTTAAAGGATCAGTACCGTCTTCTTTTTCCTTAATGTTCGTTACACCATCACCATCACAATCTGCATTCTTCCATTCCGTTGATGGAGAACAGTTCTGGTGGGCCAAAACAAAATCGCATGGATCCAAAGGATCAGTACCGTCTTCTTTTTCTTTAATGTTCGTTACACCATCACCATCACAATCTGCATTCTTCCATTCCGTTGATGGAGAACAGTTCTGGTGGGCCAAAACAAAATCGCATGGATCCAAAGGATCAGTACCGTCTTCCTTTTCCTTTTCGTTCGTCACCCCATCACCATCACAGTCTGCATTCTTCCATTCCATTGAAGGAGAACAGTTCTGGTGGGCCAAAACAAAATCGCAGGGATCAAGTGGATCTGTACCATCTTGTTTTTCCTTTTCGTTCGTCACCCCATCTCCATCACAGTCTGCATTCTTCCAAGCGGTGGTAGGCGAGCAATTTTGATGCGCCAAAATAAAATCACAGGAATCAAGTGGATCTGTACCATCCATTTTTTCCTTTATATTTGTCACCCCATCTCCATCACAGTCTGCATTCTTCCAAGCGGTGGTAGGCGAGCAATTTTGATGCGCCAAAATAAAATCACAAGAATCATTGGGATTAGTTCCGTCCTCATTTTCTTTATCATTGGTAACTCCGTCCCCATCACTATCCATTGGTGGAAGAGAATCTGAAATACCATTTATCTCCAAGGTATAATAAATGCTATCACTGGCATTTAACTCAGCAATTTGAAAGCCTTCAGTCTTGGTATTTGTTTTATTGGTTGGATAAATAATATTAACTGAAAAAGGACTCCAATAATGCTCTAGCACAACGCCATCTGATCTCGTAGCAATGTGATCCACATCTACAATGTCGTATACTGCATTTGATTTAGATGAAACAAGGGTGGGCACATCCGCAAATGCGGACGCAATTCCGAAATTAAAAAAGACGGCGATAAGTAAAATAAAGGGAATAGTATTTTTCCTAAATTTCACAAAAGTAATATTCTCCATAAATGATAGTTTTGTTTCAACTAATCACCATGGCACAATAGGTAATAAAGAAATGTAAGAAGTTGGGGCCAACTCCAATATTACATGCAAGATATATCTAAAAAATCAATAGTCATAAGGTTTTCAAACCCTAAATCATATAAAATCTGCCAATAACCGTATTACTCGACAAAGTGTTAATTATTTTCTAAAACGACCTGAAAGATATTGCGTTTATCAATTAAAAATCGCTCGCTAAACAACATTTTATTGTAAGTTTTTTCCTTATTAAAAAGTACATAAAGGATGTAATTGACCTCGAGATCAATCAAATAGTTTTTTCCAGAATAACTCATATTAACCAACTTTAGAACCGGAATAAAATTTACTCATATTCTGGATCTTGATAAAAAATAACCCAAACATTAATTACGAACCACATATAATTTTAGATTAAAAAAACGACCATAAACAAACCCAATACTTCACCCCAAACCAAAATGAACTAAAGCCAAGCAAGTGTGGAATGCCCCCGACTTTTCCAGAATAGCAACCAATAAATATTTCTTTGCCGTATTTACCGGTATTTGCTGGTTGAAAAAAATTAATTTGACTTATTTTTGCCGAAATTAAATGATCAATGAGTTTTAGGGAACAAATTGAAAGAAGAAGGACTTTCGGAATAATATCACATCCTGATGCAGGAAAAACAACACTCACAGAAAAATTATTACTTTTTGGCGGGGCCATTCAGGAAGCAGGGGCAGTAAAGAACAATAAAATAAAGAAAACTGCTACCAGTGACTTTATGGAGATTGAAAAACAAAGGGGTATTTCGGTAGCCACCTCTGTACTTGCCTTTCTTTACAAAGACAAAAAAATAAATATCCTGGATACACCGGGCCACAAGGATTTTGCTGAAGATACCTTTAGGACACTTACTGCTGTTGACAGTGTAATAGTGGTTGTCGATGTTGCAAAAGGGGTGGAAGAGCAAACCGAGAAATTAGTAGAAGTTTGTAGGATGCGAAACATCCCCATGATTGTTTTTATCAACAAATTGGACAGGGAAGGAAAGGATGCCTTCGATCTATTGGACGAAGTGGAACAAAAACTAGGGCTTTCCGTAACACCTTTAAGTTTTCCCATTGGAATGGGCTACGATTTTAAGGGAATCTACAACATCTACGAAAAGAACATTAATCTATTTAGCGGGGATAGCAAAAAAAATATTGAGGACACCATTGCTTTTGATGACATAAATAACCCGCAACTTGAAAAGATTATCGGATCGAAGGCGGCTACAGAACTAAGGGAGAATCTAGAATTGGCAACAGGTGTCTACCCTCCCTTTGACAAGGAAAGTTATCTTAAAGGTACGCAACAGCCCGTATTTTTTGGTTCTGCCCTGAACAATTTTGGGGTTCGTGAACTGTTGGATTGTTTTATAGACATTGCCCCTTCTCCACGGCCAAAAATGGCTGAAGAGCGCTTAGTCCAAGCCAATGAAAAGGAGTTGACCGGCTTTGTATTTAAAATACACGCCAATATGGACCCAAAGCATAGGGATCGCTTGGCATTCATAAAAATAGTTTCCGGCACCTTCGAAAGAAACAAACCATATCTCCATGTCCGCCAAAAAAAGAATTTAAAATTCTCCAGTCCCAACGCATTTTTTGCAGAGAAAAAAGAAATAGTGGATATTTCCTATCCAGGGGATATTGTTGGACTGCATGATACCGGAAATTTCAAAATTGGTGACACTTTGACAGAAGGTGAAATATTACATTATAAAGGAATCCCGAGTTTTTCACCTGAGCATTTTAGATATATCAACAATGCCGACCCCATGAAAGCTAAACAACTCAACAAGGGTATTGACCAATTAATGGACGAAGGTGTGGCCCAATTGTTCACCTTGGAAATGAACAATAGAAAAGTCATAGGAACTGTAGGCGCTTTACAGTTTGAAGTAATCCAATACCGTTTGGAACACGAATATGCAGCCAAATGTACTTATGAAAATTTCCCTGTATATAAGGCGTGCTGGGTAGACCCCAAAGACAAGAACAGCGAAGAGTTTAAAGAGTTTAAACGTGTAAAACAGAAGTTCCTGGCCAAGGATAAACGCAAGCAACTTGTTTTTCTCGCCGATTCGCAATTTTCATTGCAAATGACACAGCAAAAATATCCAAATGTAAAACTTCATTTTACTTCCGAATTCGAATAAGCAATTTCAGGGCTAGACAATCACATAAAAAAAACCTTCTGCATCAACAGAAGGTTTTTGAATTTTTAAGCTTCACCCGTAGGCCCAAAATTTAATGGTATCGGAGGCTGTTCATAATCCTTTATTGTGCCATGGGCCTTTTCAAAGCGACTCACATTATCACCAAGTGCCTTTAAGAATTTCTTGGCATGTTGAGGAGTAAGTACAATTCTACTTTTAACCTTTGCCTTGGGAGCCCCTGGCATCATACTAATAAAATCCACTACGAACTCGGATACTGAATGATTTATTATAGCTAAATTGGAATATATCCCTTCAGCTGTCTTTTCATCCAATTCTATGTTGATCTGTTTTTGGTTTTGATCTTTATCACTCATTCTGAAAAATGATTAACTATTACTTATACTTTAAACTAAATTGAACTATTTCCTGGCCATTTGCCAAAAAAAAACCTCGGTGAATAACACCGAGGTTCTAAATATTTAGAATTTCAATTCCTCTTTTCGAGCCATGATTTCATCGTATTCTTCTTTTGAGCCTACAATGATATTCTCATAATCTCTCATTCCCGTACCTGCAGGTATTTTATGACCTACAATTACATTTTCCTTCAATCCTTCCAGAGTATCTATCTTACCACTTACCGCAGCTTCGTTAAGTACTTTGGTGGTTTCCTGGAATGAAGCTGCCGAAATGAATGATTTGGTCTGTAAGGACGCACGTGTAATTCCTTGAAGAATTGGCGTTGCCGTTGCTGCAACAGCATCCCTGGCAGTAACCAAATTCTTATCATTACGTTTAAGAATTGAGTTCTCATCCCTTAATTCCCGTGCACTTATGATCTGACCTGGCTTCAAGTTCTCCGATTCTCCAGCATCCTCTACCACTTTCTGTCCGTAAATCTCATCGTTCTCTTGGATGAAATCATCTTTGTGAACCAACTGATTCTCTAAGAAAATAGTATCTCCCGGATCCTCGATACGTACTTTACGCATCATTTGACGAACTACTACCTCAAAATGCTTGTCATTGATCTTCACACCTTGTAAACGATATACTTCCTGAACTTCGTTCACCAAGTATTGCTGTACGGCTGAAGGTCCTTTGATGGCCAATATATCTTCAGGAGTAATGGATCCATCGGACAATGGCATACCGGCACGTACGTAATCATTTTCTTGAACAAGAATCTGATTGGACAATTTAACCAAGTATTTCTTAACCTCACCCAATTTGGATTCGATGATTATCTCACGGTTACCCCTTTTTATTTTACCAAAAGAAACAACACCATCAATTTCGGAAACAACTGCTGGGTTAGATGGGTTACGTGCTTCGAACAATTCGGTAACTCTTGGAAGACCACCTGTAATATCCCCAGATTTAGCTGATTTTCTTGGAATCTTAACCAAGATTTTACCCTCGTTGATCTTGTCTCCATCATCTACCATGATATGCGATCCAACCGGAAGGTTATAGGAACGCAATACTTCATCCTTATTGTTCTTGATCAATAGGGTTGGTATTAACTTCTTGTTCCTAGATTCAGATATTACTTTCTCTTGGAACCCGGTTTGTTCATCGATCTCAACTTGGTAAGTAATACCTTGTTCGATATTCTCATACGCAATCTTTCCAGGGAATTCTGATACAATAACCCCGTTATATGGATCCCAAGAACAAATAACCTGACCTTTTACAATTTTCTCACCGTTCTTGATGAACAATTGAGAACCGTAAGGAATATTATTGGTGCTTAGTGTAATTCCTGACTTTGCATCCACAACCTTAATTTCAGAGGTTCTGGAAATAACAATTTCAGATTTTTTACCTTCTCCATCCTGGCTGCTAACTGTTCTTAAATCCTCAATTTCTGCAATTCCGCCAAATTTGGCTTCCAATTTATTTTCTTCGGAAATGTTACCGGCAATACCTCCCACGTGGAAAGTACGCAAGGTTAACTGTGTTCCTGGTTCTCCGATCGATTGTGCAGCAACAACACCAACAGCCTCACCTCGTTGTACCATTTTATTGGTAGACAAGTTTCTTCCATAACACTTACCACAAATACCCTTCTGGGCTTCGCAGGTAAGGGCTGAACGAACCTCTACTTTTTCAACAGGAGATGCCTCAATATTCTTAACATCGGACTCCATAATTTCTTGACCTGCCCTTAAAAGCAATTCTTCGGAAATAGGATCGTAAACATCATGTAAGGAAACCCTTCCAAGGATACGCTCCCCTAAAGTCTCAACAATCTCTTCATTTTTCTTAAGAGCCTCTACCCGAACACCTCTTAGCGTTTCACAATCTTCAATATTGATGATAACATCCTGTGAAACATCCACTAGACGACGTGTCAAGTAACCCGCATCCGCCGTTTTCAACGCCGTATCCGCAAGACCTTTACGCGCACCGTGAGTAGAAATAAAGTATTCCAAAATGGATAGACCCTCCTTAAAGTTGGATAAAATAGGGTTTTCAATAATTTCCCCACCACCAGCTGTAGATTTCTTTGGTTTTGCCATTAATCCACGCATACCGGTCAACTGGCGAATCTGCTCCTTGGAGCCCCTTGCACCAGAATCCAACATCATGTACACAGAGTTGAACCCTTGCTGATCTTCACGAATACGTTTCATAGCCAATTCCGTCAACATGGCATTGGTTGAGGTCCAAACGTCAATTACCTGATTGTAACGTTCGTTATTGGTGATAAGTCCCATGTTATAGTTGGCCATAATACCATCTACTTGAACATTGGCTTCATCAATCATGGATTGTTTTTCTGGTGGAATGATAATATCCCCCAAACTAAAGGACAAACCACCTTTGAAGGCGAATTCATAACCCATAGTTTTTATCTTGTCCAAGAAATCAGCAGTTGTAGGTACATCGGTAACTCTTAAAATATTACCGATAATATCCCTTAACGATTTCTTGTTCAATACCTCATTGATATATCCTGCTTCTTCAGGAACTACCATATTGAACAAAACCCTACCAACTGTAGTTGGTATAATTTGATTAACCAATTCCCCAGCTTCATTAAAATCTTTGGCACGTACCTTAATACCTGCGTTAAGATCCAATCTACCTTCGTTAAAGGCGATAACCACCTCTTCATAGGAGTAGAATGTTAATCCTTCACCTTTTACAGCTACCTCTGGAGTAGATTTTCTTTCTTTGGTCATATAATATAGACCCAAAACCATATCCTGAGATGGTACAGTGATAGGAGAACCGTTTGCAGGGTTCAGAATATTATGCGAAGCCAACATTAACAATTGGCATTCCAAAATAGCCTCTGGCCCCAATGGTAAATGGACTGCCATTTGATCCCCGTCAAAATCCGCATTAAATGCAGTACATACCAATGGATGTAACCTAATGGCTTTTCCTTCAATAAGTTTTGGCTGGAACGCTTGGATACCCAATCTGTGCAATGTAGGGGCCCTGTTCAACATTACAGGGTGACCTTTTAATACATTTTCTAGAATATCCCAGACAACTGGCTCTTTCTTGTCTATTATTTTCTTGGCCGATTTAACGGTTTTTACAATACCTCTTTCTATCAACTTACGGATAACAAAAGGTTTGTAAAGTTCAGCAGCCATATCTTTAGGCAGACCACATTCGAACAATTTCATTTCAGGTCCAACAACGATAACCGAACGAGCGGAATAATCCACACGTTTACCCAAAAGGTTTTGACGGAAACGCCCTTGCTTTCCTTTTAATGAATCTGAAAGTGATTTTAATGGTCTATTGGATTCAGTTTTAACCGCAGATGCCTTACGAGTGTTATCGAATAAGGAATCTACCGCCTCCTGAAGCATACGTTTCTCATTTCTAAGAATTACTTCAGGTGCCTTGATCTCTACCAATCTTTTAAGACGGTTGTTTCTAATGATAACCCTTCTGTAAAGGTCATTCAAATCCGAGGTTGCAAAACGACCTCCATCCAATGGTACTAACGGACGTAATTCCGGTGGAATAACCGGGATTACCTTCATAATCATCCAGTCTGGCCTGTTTTCCCTATTTTCCTGGGATTCCCTTAATGCCTCAACAACTTGAAGTCTTTTCAAGGCCTCGGTTTTACGTTGTTTGGAAGTTTCCGTATTGGCTTTATGTCTTAATTCATACGACAATTGGCTCAAGTCTATTCTGGCCAAAAGATCAATAAGACATTCCGCTCCCATTTTAGCGATAAACTTGTTGGGATCGGAATCTTCCAAATATTGATTTTCCTGTGGAATGGATTCCAATATATTTAAATACTCCTCTTCGCTCAAGAAATCCATTTTTTGAATTTCCTCACCGTCCGGTCCTTTGGCAATACCTGGCTGAATTACTACATAACGCTCGTAGTAAATTATCATATCCAATTTCTTGGAAGGTAAACCTAGAAGGTAACCAATTTTATTGGGCAGGGAACGGAAATACCAGATATGGGCAACAGGAACTACCAAATTAATGTGTCCTACCCTATCTCTACGTACCTTTTTCTCTGTAACTTCTACCCCGCAACGATCACAAACAATACCACGGTAACGGATTCTTTTGTATTTTCCACAGGCACATTCATAATCCTTTACAGGACCAAAAATACGCTCACAGAATAGACCGTCCCGCTCAGGCTTGTGCGTTCTATAGTTAATAGTTTCAGGTTTCAAAACCTCACCTCTTGACTCTGCCAAAATAGCTTCTGGAGATGCCAAACCGATTGAAATTTTATCGAACCTTTTAATGGTATTATTATCTTTTAGTCTAGCCATAACTATAATCTGATACTAATTTAATTCTTGTTATTAGGAATAGTGTTCAAAACCTATCCTTGTTATTCTTCCAATCTAATATCCAAACCTAATCCCTTAAGTTCGTGCATTAATACGTTGAAAGATTCTGGCAAGCCAGGTTCTGGCATGGTCTCTCCTTTTACGATCGCCTCGTACGTCTTGGCCCTACCAATAACATCATCCGACTTAACGGTCAATATCTCACGTAGTGTAGCCGAGGCGCCATATGCTTCAAGGGCCCAAACTTCCATCTCTCCAAAACGCTGTCCACCAAATTGTGCTTTACCACCCAATGGTTGTTGTGTAATAAGTGAGTACGGTCCAATTGAACGAGCGTGCATCTTATCATCTACCATATGTCCTAATTTCAACATATAGATAACCCCAACCGTAGCTGGTTGATCAAAGCGCTGACCTGTACCTCCATCATAAAGATAGGTATGTCCAAATCTTGGAATTCCAGCTTCATCGGTATAGGCATTGATTTGATCCAAGGTAGCACCATCAAAAATTGGGGTAGCATATTTCTTCCCTAATTTTAACCCGGCCCATCCTAAAACAGTTTCATATATCTGTCCAATGTTCATACGTGAAGGTACCCCAAGTGGATTCAATACAATATCCACAGGTGTTCCATCCTCAAGGAACGGCATGTCCTCATGACGCACAATTCTGGAAACGATACCCTTGTTTCCGTGACGACCCGCCATTTTATCACCAACCTTAAGTTTACGTTTTTTGGCGATATAAACTTTGGCCAATTTCATAATTCCCGCTGGTAATTCATCTCCTACAGAAATAGTAAACTTATCTCTTCTAAGGTTACCTTGAAGATCGTTCAACTTAATCTTGTAGTTATGTAAAAGGTCTGTTACCAAGGTATTGCTTTCCTTGTCCGTAGTCCAAGTTCCACCAACCAAATGGGCGAAATCATCAACAGCGTTCAACATTTTCATGGTATACTTCTTTCCTTTAGGAAGTACTTCTTCCCCAAGGTCATTTAATACACCCTGTGAAGTTTTACCGTTGACCAATGTAAATAGCTTTTCAACCAATACATCTTTCAACTGTTCAAATTTCACTTCGTATTCCAACTCCAATTTAGCAAGATCTTCCTTGTCTTCGGAACGCTTACGCTTATCTTTAACAGATCTGGAAAACAATTTCTTTTCAATAACCACTCCTCTCAATGAAGGAGAAGCTTTTAAGGAAGCATCTTTTACATCACCAGCTTTGTCTCCAAAAATGGCTCTCAATAATTTCTCTTCCGGAGTTGGATCTGATTCTCCTTTTGGAGTAATCTTACCAATCAATATATCTCCAGGCTTCACTTCAGCACCAATACGGATCATTCCGTATTCATCCAGATCCTTAGTAGCTTCCTCAGAAACGTTGGGAATATCATTGGTCAACTCTTCAGCACCCAATTTGGTATCCCTTACCTCCAAAGCGTATTCATCAACGTGAATGGAGGTGAAAATGTCCTCACGAACCACTTTTTCAGAAATTACGATTGCATCCTCAAAGTTATAACCTTTCCATGGCATAAATGCCACTACCAAGTTTCTACCAAGGGCCAATTCGCCACTTTCAGTTGCATAGCCCTCACAAAGAACCTGTCCTTTTTTAACCTTGTACCCTTTTTTAACAATAGGCTTAAGGTTGATACTGGTTCCTTGGTTTGTTTTTCTAAACTTAACCAATTCATAAGTCTTGGAATCTTCTTCGAAGCTTACCAATCTCTGCTCTTCGGTACGGTCGTATTTTATGGTGATTTTTTGTGAATCAACATACTCTATAACCCCATCACCCTCTGCATTGATCAATACTCTTGAATCGGATGCTACCTGACGCTCCAAACCTGTACCTACAATAGGAGATTCTGGTTTCAATAAAGGAACGGCCTGACGCATCATGTTAGACCCCATCAATGCCCTGTTGGCATCATCATGTTCCAAAAATGGAATTAAAGATGCTGATATAGAAGCGATTTGGTTGGGTGCAACATCGGTATATTGAATTTCTGCAGGGTCTACTACTGGGAAATCCCCTTCTTCCCTTGCAATAACTTTTTCCGATGTAATTTTGCCTTTTTCATCCATAGGAATGTTTGCCTGGGCAATTTTCATTCCTTCTTCCTCCTCTGCACTTAGGTAAGTAAAATCATTAATATTTACAGTACCGTTTTCTACTTTGCGATATGGTGTTTCCAAGAAGCCCATAGGGTTAACCTTGGCAAATACCGAAAGTGAAGATATTAATCCAATGTTTGGTCCTTCAGGAGTTTCAATAGGACAAAGTCTTCCGTAGTGGGTATAGTGAACATCACGTACCTCAAAACCAGCTCTTTCCCTAGAAAGTCCACCTGGTCCCAATGCAGATAATCTTCTCTTGTGCGTAATTTCTGCCAATGGATTTGTTTGATCCATAAACTGTGATAACTGGTTGGTACCAAAGAACGAATTGATTACCGAAGACAAGGTCTTGGCATTGATCAAATCGATCGGGGTAAACACCTCATTATCACGTACGTTCATACGCTCACGAATTGTTCTGGCCATACGTGCCAAACCAACACCAAATTGCTGGGATAATTGCTCACCAACAGTCCTAACCCTACGGTTGGAAAGGTGATCAATATCATCGATCTCAGCTTTGGAGTTAATCAACTCGATCAAATATTTTATGATGGTAATGATATCTTCCTTGGTCAAGACCTGCTTGTCCATTCCAATATCCAATCCCAATTTTTTGTTCATTCTGTAACGCCCGACCTCACCAAGATTATAACGCTGATCGGAGAAGAACAATTTATCTATAATACCACGAGCAGTTTCCTCATCTGGCGGTTCCGCATTACGCAATTGACGATAAATATGTTCAACAGCCTCTTTTTCAGAGTTTGTTGGATCCTTTTGAAGGGTGTTATGGATAATGGCATAATCGCTCTGTGCATTATTCTCTTTGTGCAAAAGAATAGTTTTCACATCAGCTTCCAGTATCTCATTTATATGATCCTTTTCTAAAATAGTATCACGGTCAAGGATAATCTCATTTCTTTCAATAGATACCACTTCGCCAGTATCCTCATCCACAAAATCCTCGTGCCATGTGTTCAATACTCTGGCCGCCAATTTACGACCCAAGACTTTTTTCAAGCCGGCATTGGAAACCTTAACCTCTTCAGAAAGGTCAAATATCTCCAAAATATCCTTATCCCTTTCAAAGCCAATGGCCCTGAATAGGGTAGTTACCGGTAGTTTTTTCTTTCTATCAATATAAGCGTACATAACACCATTGATATCTGTTGCAAATTCTATCCAGGATCCTTTAAAAGGAATAACCCTAGCAGAATACAACTTAGTTCCGTTAGCATGGAAAGATTGACCAAAGAAAACCCCTGGAGAACGGTGCAACTGAGAAACAACAACACGTTCCGCTCCATTGATTACGAAGGTACCACTAGGAGTCATGTAAGGAATAGTTCCTAGGTACACATCCTGTACAATAGTCTCGAAATCCTCATGCTCGGGATCTGTACAATATAATTTTAATCTTGCTTTTAATGGAACACTATAAGTAAGTCCACGCTCTATACATTCTTGGATGGAATATCTCGGTGGATCAATGAAATAATCTAAAAATTCTAATACGAACTGGTTCCTTGTGTCTGTAATTGGAAAGTTTTCCATGAAGGTGTTGTACAACCCCTCATTGCCCCTTTCGTCAGATTTAGTTTCAAGTTGAAAAAAATCTTGAAATGATTTAATCTGAATGTCCAAGAAATCCGGATAGTTCGGAGTGTTCTTAGCGGATGCGAAACTTATTCTTTCAGTCTGATTTGTGAACATCTATGGACAAAATTTTGAACGTGAATATTTTAATTGGGTAGTGTACTACATTATACACAGTATGTATAAAAAGGCTTAGGTCTAGCCACAAAAAGCGGAAAGACCTAAACCAAAATAATAATGGTTGTTGTTACTATTATTTAAGCTCAACTTCCGCTCCTGCTTCTTCCAAAGATTTTTTAATTCCCTCAGCTTCGTCTTTAGAAACACCTTCCTTAACGGCTTTTGGTGCGCTATCAACGATATCCTTAGCATCTTTCAATCCTAAACCAGTTAATTCCTTAACCAATTTAACTACAGCTAATTTAGAAGCACCAGCTGCTTTCAATATAACATCAAACTCAGTTTGAGCTTCAGCAGCCTCACCACCGTCGGCAGCACCGCCACCAGCAGCAACAGCAACTGCAGCAGCTGCAGGCTCTATACCGTATTCATCTTTTAATATATTAGCCAACTCATTTACTTCCTTTACTGTAAGGTTAACCAATTGTTCTGCGAAATCTTTTAAATCTGCCATTTTTCTATCGTTTAATAAAATTTTAAAATATAATTGTTTTTAGTGCGTACGTATTATCTTTCTGATAATGTCTTAAGGATTCCGGCAAGTTTTCCACCACCAGATTTAAGTCCAGAAATAACATTTTTAGCTGGGGATTGTAACAATCCAATAATTTCTCCAACCATTTCATCTTTAGACTTAATGCTTTCTAAAGCATCCAATTGATCATCACCAACATAAATTGCTTCGGCAATATATGCTCCTTTCAACAAAGGCTTGTTAGACTTCTTTCTAAAAGTCTTGATAAGCTTTGCAGGTGCATTTCCGGTATCCGAAAACATTAAAGAGGTATTCCCCTTCAATACAGTAGGAAGTTCACCGAAATCTTTATCCGAAGCCTCCATTGCTTTTGCAAGCAAGGTATTTTTAACTACAGCAAGTTTTATATCAGCCTTGTAACAAGCCCTTCTTAAAGCCGAAGTTGTTTCAGCATTTAATCCGGAAATGTCCGCTAAATATATAGTTGAGCTATCCCCTAACTGTGCAGTTAAATCTTGTATAACATTTAATTTCTCTTCTCTTGTCATAATAAAAATTTTGAACTACCAGTTAAACTACTTTTGGATCTAATGCAACACTTGGACTCATTGTACTGGACATGTAAATAGTTTTTACATATATTCCTTTAGCTGCAGTTGGTTTCATTTTCATCAAAGTATCCAAAAGTTCATTGGCATTATCCGCAATTTTATCAGCTGAGAAAGAAACTTTCCCGATTGCAGCATGCACAATTCCTGTTTTATCTACTTTAAAATCTATTTTACCAGCTTTTACTTCTGAAACCGCTTTGGCAACATCCATAGTAACCGTACCTGTTTTTGGGTTCGGCATAAGACCTCTTGGCCCCAAGACCCTACCTAAAGGACCTAGCTTACCCATAACACTTGGCATTGTGATGATAACATCAACATCGGTCCAACCGTTTTTAATTTTCTCCAAATATTCGTCCAATCCTACGAAATCAGCTCCAGCTTCTTTAGCCTCTGCCTCTTTGTCCGGTGTTACCAAAGCCAAAACCTTAACATCTTTACCAGTACCGTGGGGAAGTGTAACAACACCACGAACCATTTGGTTGGCTTTTCTTGGATCAACACCCAAACGTACCGCCAATTCAACAGATGCATCGAATTTTGTATTGGTTATTTCTTTTACTAAAGCAGATGCCTCTTCAACAGAATAGAGTTTGTTCTTATCTATTTTGCTGTGGGCTTCTTTTTGCTTCTTTGTTAATTTTGCCATTCTAAATTGCTTTTAAGATTTTAAAAAGGTCTATTGCCTGAAACTTTTAAACCCATAGATCTAGCTGTACCAGCAACCATACTCATTGCGGATTCTACCGTAAAGGCATTTAGATCTACCATTTTGTCCTCAGCGATCAACTTAACCTGATCCCAAGATACACTTGCTACCTTGTTTCTGTTAGGCTCGCCAGATCCTTTTTTAATCTTAGCCGCTTCCATTAATTGAACTGCCGCCGGCGGTGTCTTTACAACGAAGTCGAACGACTTGTCTTTATAAACCGTGATCGCAACTGGCAATACTTTGCCTGGTTTATCCTGTGTACGCGCATTGAATTGCTTACAGAATTCCATAATGTTGACCCCGGCAGCACCTAAAGCGGGTCCAACCGGTGGCGACGGATTCGCTGCACCTCCCCTAACTTGTAGTTTAACTACTTTACTTACTTCTTTTGCCATTGTTTAAAATTAAATTTAAAAAGTGTTAATTTGGAAGCAACACTTCTTTTAACTATGTAACAGTTCTTATTATACTTTTTCTACTTGCATATAACTGAGTTCCAATGGTGTCTTTCTTCCAAAGATTTTCACCATTACCTCCAGTTTGCGTTTTTCTTCATTAATTTTCTCAACAGTCCCGTTAAAACCGTTAAATGGCCCATCAATAACCTTCACAGTTTCACCAAACACAAAAGGTATGGCAACACTATCGGTCTTAACAGCCAATTCATCCACTTTCCCAAGCATTCTATTTACTTCAGACTTTCTCAAAGGAACGGGATCCCCGCCTTTGGTCTCGCCTAAAAATCCAATTACGTTCGTAATTGAACGGATAATATGAATCATCTCCCCTCCAAGGTTAGCTTTTATCATTATATATCCAGGAAAATAAACGCGTTCCTTATTTATTTTCTTTCCGTTCCTAATTTGAACCACTTTTTCCGTTGGAACAAGAACTTCCTCCAAATAGTCTTCAAAACCAAGCCTAGCAATTTCAGCCTCTATATAGCCCTTTATTTTGTTTTCCTGACCACTTACAGCTCTTACAACATACCATTTCTTATCCAATACTTCTGACATACAGTGCTTCTTAATTGATTATGTTATTGAAATACAGTTGTATCAACTTACCAAACAAACTATCAACACCCCAAGTCGCAAGCGCAAAAATTATAGAAAACACTGCTACGATAACCATCAAGTTGGATGACTCCGCTCTTGTAGGTAAGGTAACGTTATTCCTAAGTTCGTCTATAGATTCCTTTATATATGTAAACATGCTGCGAAATATTTATTTTCTTAACTATAAAACAAGGCCTTAAAAATTCACTGACGACATCAACCCAATCAGAAAAGAACTCATTTTATTATGCACGGGCGGAGAGGCTCGAACTCCCGACACCTGGTTTTGGAGACCAGTGCTCTACCAACTGAGCTACACCCGTATTTGTTGCTATACTTCCAGATAACTATCTGGGCTAGCAACACCCGTTTATATTTACATTGAAAGGTATCCCGCTTTAGCAAGACACCCTCAATGTAAACAATACTATACTAAAATATTAATCTAATATCTTGGTAACCTGACCAGCACCAACTGTTCTACCACCTTCACGGATTGCAAAACGCAAACCATCACTAAGTGCAATTGGAGACAATAAATCAACAATAATGGTAAGGTTATCACCAGGCATAACCATTTCAACTCCACTAGGAAGATTAATAGTACCAGTAACATCGGTAGTTCTTACATAGAACTGAGGACGATAGTTATTATGGAATGGAGTGTGACGTCCACCTTCTTCTTTTTTAAGGATATAAACCTCAGCTTCAAATTTAGCATGTGGCTTAACCGAACCTGGCTTACAGATTACCATCCCTCTTTTAATTTGAGATTTTTCAATACCTCTCAAAAGGATACCAACGTTATCACCAGCTTCACCTCTATCCAATATTTTACGGAACATTTCAACCCCAGTAATAGTAGAGTTCAATTTCTCAGCTCCCATACCGATGATCTCAACTGGATCTCCTGTGTTTGCAACTCCAGTCTCGATACGACCAGTAGCAACAGTACCACGACCTGTAATAGTAAATACATCTTCTACCGGCATCAAGAAAGGCTTATCAACATCCCTAGTCGGCAATTCGATCCAGCTATCAACAGCTTCCATCAAAGACATAACTGTATCAACCCATTTTTGCTCACCGTTAAGTGCTCCCAAAGCTGAACCAGAGATAACAGGACCATTGTCACCATCATACTCATAGAAAGAAAGTAATTCCCTAACTTCCATTTCAACCAATTCCAAAAGCTCCTCATCATCAACCATGTCAACCTTGTTCAAGAAAACAACGATTCTTGGAATACCTACCTGACGTCCTAAAAGGATGTGCTCACGAGTCTGTGGCATAGGACCATCAGTAGCAGCAACAACCAATATAGCACCGTCCATTTGAGCAGCACCAGTAACCATGTTCTTAACGTAATCCGCGTGACCTGGACAATCTACGTGAGCATAGTGACGGTTCGCGGTAGAATATTCTACGTGTGAAGTATTAATAGTAATACCTCTTTCCTTTTCCTCAGGAGCGTTATCGATAGAATCGAAACTTCTCATTTCAGAAAGTCCTGCGTTTGCCAATACCGTAGTAATCGCAGCAGTCAATGTAGTTTTACCGTGATCCACGTGTCCAATAGTACCTATATTTAAATGCGGTTTGGAACGATCAAATGTTGCCTTTGCCATGTTTGTTAATTTTAATTCTTAGTTTATATTAGTGTACAAATAATGCCTTAATTGAGCCAATGATGAGATTTGAACTCATGACCTCTTCCTTACCAAGGAAACGCTCTACCCCTGAGCTACACCGGCATCTTTAATTTTAACAATTGAGCTAGGCCCAATTTAAAACTATAACCCTATACTCAAAGTTTAAGAGCGTTGACGAAGTTTACCCTCGGCGTCGCTCTGGACAGGATACCAAATTCTCGTCCATTTAATTTTAATTGCGCAAAGCCCCATCAAAGGAGCTTTTGCTTTTAAAATCTTGAGCGGGAGACCGGGTTCGAACCGGCGACATTCAGCTTGGAAGGCTGACGCTCTACCAACTGAGCTACTCCCGCATTGTAATTTTTAGGCAAACCTAAAAATTAATTTCATTATTTCAAAAAAAACTTTCTGTATTTTCATACAAAGACCAATCAAAGCCTTTTGTGGGGAGAGCAGGATTCGAACCTGCGAAGACGTAGTCAGCAGATTTACAGTCTGCCCTCGTTGGCCGCTTGAGTATCTCCCCAAACCATATTTTAAAGAACTTAAGAAAACTTAAATTTTCTTTCTTTTTCCGAGCCGATAGAGGGACTCGAACCCACGACCTGCTGATTACAAATCAGCTGCTCTAGCCAGCTGAGCTACATCGGCTTTTATTACTTTTTTCGTTAAAAAAAAGTCCGCTATTTCTAACGGACTGCAAATGTAGATATTTATTTATTTAATCAAAACTTTTTTTGATAAATTTTTTATGCATTTAATCTTATTTTTTCTTTTCGCTTAACCAACTTTCTTTCCAGCGAACTACAAGCCGTATCGATGGCCTCTTCAAATGACTTACATTGTTTTTTAACTACGAACTTATCTTTTGGAACCAGTACCTTGATTTCCACAATTTTATTCTCCTTGGCACTTGTGTTTTCAACCTTAAGATAAACATCGGAACTAATTACTTTATCATAAAACAGTTCCATTTTATTCAACCTTGTCTGAATAAAATCAATAAGCTTTCCGTCTGCAGTGAAATTCACCGATTGTGCATTTACTTTCATAGAATGTAGTTTTAATAGAGTTAAACAATCCAATACAACAAGAGCACTATTTCTTGTTTCTAGGATGCGCCAAGAAATGTACTTTTTTTAATTCCGCAATACTATTATGTGTGTATACTTGTGTTGATGCCAAACTTGAATGCCCTAATAATTCCTTTACAGAATTTAAATCCGCACCCTTATTTAACAAATGCGTGGCAAAGGTGTGTCGTATAATATGCGGACTCTTTTTTACCTTGGCCGACACTAAACTAAAATACTTATTTATAATTCTATAAACAAGCGTTTCATACATTTTATTGCCTTTGGCCGAGAGAAAAATAAATGCTTCATCCTCGATTTTCTCCAACGCATTTCGTTCGAGATTATATTTCAAAAATAAATCCTTGGTTCCTTCCAACAAGGGAATGATTCTTTCCTTGTTGCGTTTACCCAAAACCTTGATCGTCATTGCATGATAATCAACATCTTTAACTTTAAGTCCGATTAACTCGGCCCGCCTTATCCCAGTTGTATATAATAATTCGATGATTAATATATCGCGTCTACCCTCAAAATTGTCCTGGAACGGAATTTGGAAAAGTACATCTTCCATTTCCCCCTCTGAAAAAGGAATCTCAATTTTTTTTGCAGTCTTTAGTGCCTTATGTTTCGCAAGGGGATTAATAGATAAAATTCCAAGACCCAACAAAAACTTGTAATATGCTTTTAGGGAAGCTATTTTACGATTTACAGACCTATGTGACACCCCGGTCTCCACTAAAGAAACCACCCAACTCCTAATTAAGCTATAGGATACCTGGTCAATGTCATCAATATTAAACTGCTGTATACAAAAGTTCTGAAATTCAATTAAATCGTTCCGGTAAGCCTTGGTAGTATGCGGAGAATAGTTTTTCTCCAATGATAAATAGGAAATAAATGATTTGATGGCCATATCCCAAAGTTACAAAAGATAACACCCAATAGCATATGGCACAAAAAAAAAGTCCCACAATATGTGGAACTTTTTATTCTGATATAAATTCAATGGGGATTAAATTTCTTCCTTATCCCTTAGACCTTGAATATACTGAGCTTTCTGAATCTTCGCTCTGTTCTCTACAGATGGTTTTGTAAACTGTTGACGTTTTCTCAACTGTCTCATTGTACCTGTCTTATCGAACTTACGTTTGAAACGCTTTAAAGCTCTATCGATGTTTTCTCCTTCTTTTATTGGTATTATTAGCATGGGCAATAACCTCCTCTCTTTTGTGATTAAGGCTGCAAATATATACCTTAAAAATGAATTACAAATATTTATTTTAAAATTTTTCTGGCAATTACCACTTTTTGAATCTCAGTCGTGCCTTCCCCAATAGTACAGAGCTTAGCGTCCCTGTAAAATTTCTCTACCGGAAAATCCTTTGTATACCCATATCCACCGTGAATTTGAACCGCTTCATTTGCCACTTTAACACAGACCTCAGAGGCAAACATTTTGGCCATAGCACCCATTTTGGTGACGTTACGACCTTCATTTTTAAGGAAGGCAGCCTTGTGGAGCAACAATTCCGAAGCCTCAATTTCCGTGGCCATATCGGCCAGCTTAAAGGAAATACCTTGAAATTGACTAATAGGCTTTCCAAACTGCACCCTCTCCTTAGAATATTTTAAGGCTGCTTCATAAGCTCCCTTGGCAATACCCAGAGACAACGCTCCAATGGAAATTCTTCCTCCATCCAAGGTTTTCATGGATTGCACAAACCCTTCACCTACACCTCCCAATCTATTGGCATCGGGAATTTTACAGTTATCAAAGACCAATTCGGCAGTTTCACTGGCCCTCATCCCCAATTTATTTTCTTTCTTCCCACTGGTAAATCCAGGAGTTCCCTTTTCTACCACAAAGGCTGTCATACCATGACTATCCCCTTTCTCTCCCGTCCTTACAATCACTACTGCAATATCCCCACTCTTCCCATGGGTAATAAAATTTTTTGCACCGTTTAACACCCAGGAGTCACCTTCCTTAACCGCCGTGGTACTCATACCTCCAGCATCGGACCCAGTATTGTGCTCCGTTAGGCCCCACGCACCGATCCATTCCGCAGTGGCCAATTTTGGAATCCATTTTTTCTTTTGTTCTTCATTTCCAAAGGTGAGAATATGGTTGGTACACAAGGAATTATGTGCCGCAACAGACAGACCAATGGAGGGGTCCACCTTGGAAATCTCCTCTAGAATAGCTATATATTCGTGGTAGCCCAAACCAGATCCACCTAGTTCCTCGGGCACCAAAACCCCCATAAAACCCATTTCTCCAGCCTTTTTAAAAACTTCAATTGGGAAAATCTGCGCCTCATCCCATTCCATTATAAAAGGTCTAATATATTGTTCGGCAAACTCCTTGGCGGAAGCCGCGACCATTTGCTGGGTTTCGGAATAATCAAAACTCATTGTTGAAGGGGAATTAATAACCATTTTTAGCAATTTTGTTTATAATTGCAAATATAACTCAATTATATCTAATTTTTCCTTGGGGAAATCTTCGATTTCCATTAACTCATCAAATGACTTAATTCTCCCATTCTTCTCCCTATAGGCTACAATTCTTATTGCAAGGGCATATTTTATATAAACCAATTTTGCAAGATCATATGGGGATGCTTGGTTAATATTGATTTTGGATATGGATGGACTTTCCAAAATTTTAAATCGCCCTAGAATTCTTGATACCACCTCTTGCTCCAGGCCATAGACGTGAAGCAATTGTTTTTCGACCACAAACCCTCCCAACAAATCTCTAAATTTCACAATCCTCCGGGACAAAACATCCCCAATTCCGTTAATCGACTTTAAATCCTCCGCAGTGGCTTTGTTGAGGTCTTTGATCGTAACATTATTGGCGGAGACCCTTTTCCCTTCGATTGGAAAGATTTGCGAATTACTTAGATGTGCCGACTTACCTCCTACTTTGGACTGGCTTTTGCCCTCACTTGTCCATGCTGGAAACTTAAAATAAGGAGATAAGCTTTCCAACATTGAATCTGAAACCAAAGTTACCTTCTGAAATTCTTTGGCGGAATTAACATATTGGTCCTTGGCTCTAAAGTCATGTAAACGATCTATTTCCTTAGTAGACATTCCTAGAGTATAGCCCTTATAATCGGATATAAAATTGGGATTGAATGGGTACAAAAAGATTGAATCCTTGTTTTGACTTTCACCTTTAAGTGCGTCCAATTTTGCCTGGTATTCCTCATCAACAACGAAGGAATTGCCTTTTTCAGATGCAGTATAGGACTTGCCCACAAAATAGAGTACTTGAAAAACAACTATGAAAAGTAGCAAAAAGAAAATCCCACTTCGTTCCTGTTTATTGAACTTAAAGTGGGATCTTAACGAATTTCTGTTCACGACTCAATATTTTTACCCAATCAACACCTCATCATTATCCGAATTGGAGTCCGGTTCCGGTTTTGGCGGCATGTTCAATACTCTATAAAAAAAATAGGCCACAAAGGAAATTATAACTCCCTGCACCAAAAGCATAATAATCAAAGCTGCTGAATTCATAATATAGCCCTCCCTTCCCGTCTGCGTATGTTAACAAGCTAAATATACTAAAATTGAAATAAATTCAAGCAACTCCAAGAACAAGAACCTAATAATATTCTTTTAAAAACCTTATTGAAAATAAACCCTTTCGGCAATTACTTCCCTTGGTCCATTCTTTAGTACTATTTTCAAAACCGCGGTCTGAAATACCGAAACGAAATATTTCGACAAACCCATATACTACTATTCATTGGAAGTTATTTTAAAATTGCCATTTACATTATCCCACCTGTATTTCCAATCAAGTATTTGATGGACAGGGCCGCTGTTACAAGAGTGGAGAATAAAATACTTATACGCTAAAGGTCACCAAAATCTAAATCAGAATTGGCTTTCACTGCAGCATGTCATCAATCATACATCAAAGTGAAAAAGCTTACCTCAAAAAAAATCCAGTGCCCAATCCGTTGCAACAAAAATAAAATCCCACTTCGTTCCTGTACTTGGAACTTAAAGTGGGATTGAAGTTTATTGTTTTAAAATCTACCTATGCTTCTTCCTTTTTTTTATAAAGCAAATTTGCCTTCAGCTTCACTAAATAATCATCAAGATCTCTTTTCACCTCACCGGACATCAAATAAAGTCCAATAATATTAGGGAATGACATGGCCAAAATCATCATATCGGAGAAATCCAATACCGCTCCCAAGCTCACGGATGCACCTATTACAACGAAAACTAAGAAAAGCATCTTATAAACGAATTCAACTTTTTTACTTTTTCCGAAAAGATAGGTCCATGCCCGCATCCCATAATAAGACCAGGAAATCATAGTAGAAAAAGCAAAAAGGAACACAGCCAAGGCCAAAACATATGGGAACCACGAAAGAACACTTCCAAATGCATCCGAAGTTAATTGGGCACCTGCCATCCCCTCCACTTCGTGCATACCGGTAAAGATCAATACCAATGCAGTTAAGGTACACACCACAACTGTATCAATAAAGGGTTCCAAAAGCGCAACAAAGCCTTCCGAGGGTGGATGATTGGTCTTCGCCGTACTATGCGCAATTGCGGCAGAACCTACTCCGGCTTCATTGGAGAATGCAGCCCGTTGAAAACCAACAATCAGAACGCCTATAATACCACCTTTAAGTGCACTTGGACTAAAGGCACCATCAACGATAGCGGCAAAAGCAGGTCCAATATTTTCAATATTCATTATGATTACCGTTAAGGCAGCCAGAATATAGATGGAAGCCATAATGGGCACCACCCTCCCGGTAACATTGGCAATACTATTAATACCTCCAATAATTACTACCCCAACAAGTATCGCCGTAATAATTCCGAACCAGAATCCATTGCCCTGCAATGCAGGGAATTGTCCTGAAAGCTGTTCAAAAGATTGATTGGCCTGAAACATATTTCCGCCTCCAAAAGAAGCACCTACTGCCAATACAGCGAAGAGCCCGGCAAGAACTTTACCAAAGCCTTTTAAATTTCTTTTCTCCAAACCGTAACGCAAATAATTCATTGGGCCTCCGAAAACTCGTCCATCCGGAAGGATATTACGGTATTTAACCCCCAAAGTACATTCCACAAATTTGGAGGACATGCCCAATAACCCACAGACGATCATCCAAAATGTTGCACCTGCACCTCCAAGGGAAACTGCTACACCTACACCAGCTATATTCCCGAGTCCGACCGTTCCCGATACTGCAGTTGCCAATGCTTGAAAATGGGTTACTTGACCTGGAGCATCCGGGTCATCGTACTTTCCTCTGGCCAGGTCAAGGGAATGCCTGAAGCCCCTAATATTTATAAAGCCCATTCTCAAGGTAAAGAAAGCTGCCCCGATAACTAGCCAAACTACGATAAATGGAATTGCCTTTTGTTGTGGATCTCCATTGGGATGGGTGATAACTACAGGTTCATCATATTTAATCTCAGCCAGAATATGTGCTCCTTGTTCTATTACGTGCTCCTGATTTTCCGAATTATAGATCACTCCGCCTTCCTTGGCCAAATGCTTTATTTTCCCATTTACTGGCGAAATTATTGTTTCGGTGGTTCCATCATTTTTAGAAATAATGGCAATTTGATCTCCCTTTTTTACATTTTGCCCCTCAGATTTTAACCATTGTTCCAAAATAAATTTATCCTGCAACTCCGGCGACCATCCTGGAATCGCAATACGTTTCACATCCGAGTATGCTATTGGGTCATAGATACCGATCGCAGCGAAGGGATCCCAGAAAAGAACGGACCCCAAAGCACTTACCGCTGGGGTCATAACTCCATTAAAAAATTCAGTAATTGCCTGCGTGGGAACTTTGTACTCTTTGGTCACATTCAATCCGTTTGAATCTGTAATAGTGACCGTATATGCCAACCCTTCTACTAAATTGATAGCTTGATTAGCGGTTAGAGGGGTATTTTGATTGCTCCATTTGAACTGATAAGGAGGAGTCCCACCGTCTACCTCCAATTTTATAACACCATCATTGATATTGCTTGAAGGATTGTAAATTGACTCCTTTATAACAAGTTCTTGAGAAAATAAAGTCAATGAAAACAGTAAAAAAATGGAAGAGATATAGTTCTTCATAAGTAGCTGAAAGAGTTTAATTTTTGTTGGTTAAGCTATAATATCCAGGCAATATCCTAAAAATAAATCTTGGAATCAAATATAATTGGTAATATACTTAATCTATATGGAACATGTCATTTAATTTTTTAATCTGTTCGGGCCTGCCCAATACGATTACTTTCCCCTGTGGCTGCAATTTTAAATCGGCCTCAGGGTTAATAATATAATTGCCATTTGGCTCTATATAACCAATGATAGTACAGCCCGTCTTTTTCCTCAAATCCAAATCACGTAGGGAATGATTATCCACCTTTGCCATAAAAGTTTCTATGGTGACCTCCTCCAGATTCGTAGTATGCTCACCTTCGGTAGAAAGTTTGTCCATAAAAGTAATTAGGTCGGGCATTACCACTAAGGACGCCATATGATCTCCTCCAATCTTATCGGGCATTATTACCTTGTCCGCGCCGGCAAGTCTCAATTTCTTTTGTGAAGTTAATTGGGATGCCCTACTGATTATAAACAGGTTTTTATTAAGCTGTCTTGCCGAGAGTACCACAAATAGGTTTGCCGCATCGTCTGGCATCGCCGTAATTAAGTATTGTGCCTTATCTATACCTGCTTCGATCAAGGTTTCATCCTCATTGGCATCACCTTCTATAAAAAGAATATCTTCTTCGAATTTCTCAATGACCTCCCTATTTTTTTCGATTACCACAAAAGACCTTTTATACGCCCTTAATCTTTCTGCAGCCTGATTTCCGTTTCGGCCAAAACCGCAAATAATAACATGGTTGTTTAAACTGCTTATTTTATTTCTCACCCTTTTTTTCTTTAAAAGTTGAAGCGAATTTCGACTTAGGACATATTCGGTAATTACTGAAATCGCATATGCAAATATAAATACACTAGTGACTATTAAAATTACGGTAAAGATCTTTGCCTCGACATCCAACGGACGTACCTCCGAAAATCCAACAGTAGTTACCGTAATTATGGTCATATAAAAGGCATCTATCCATGTATAGTCGGACAGAAACCTATATCCAAATACTCCGAACAACAGGACCATGACCAGCAAAGTCAGGGCCAAATACATTCGGGAGCGAAAAAGTCTAATCATATTCAAAGGTCAAATACAGAGGTTCTTTTGGTATATAACAGGTCCTTTATCCCTAACCAAAAGGCCATAAACAAATACAGGGCAAAACCAAAGCCCAAGGTGACGAAAGTAAGATAAATAAAGGTGGTTCGTACCACCCTTGTCCTTATGCCCAAGCGTTCAGCTATTCGCCTACAAACCTCAAATCCTCTTTTCTGAAAATAATAAAGTACTTTGTAGAAAATGTTCATGCGTTAAAATTAGGGTTTTCTATTTAATAATTGATGGCCCACAGCACAATGTAAACATTTATTCTTTGTACAATACTCATTGTATAACTGCAAAACAGCCTGACTCTCTTTGGCTGAAGGAAATTGGAGTTTAAGCATCCTAAATTTGGAAATAATACTATTGCTTTCTGGAGATATACCTGAAATAATATTAATAATCTCATCATTCACATCTCTCCCCATATGCTTTGCATAACTTAATTTAACAGGGAGAATGGTATTGATAATTAGTAGATCCACAAACTTTTTGGAAAGTTTAGTGCCGTATTTTTTGGAGATTTTTCCAAATGTATAATGGCTGTCCCAATATTCGCTGGCTGAAACATTAAAAACCTTATAAATTTCCCCGGCACTTTGGGCTCCAATAACTTTGCTAAATAGGTTTTGGTGTTTAGAATACAAATTAGCCACTTGGGAAAGTCTAATTGTGGGAAAATTGGACGGTCTCAATTTAAAAAACTCTGGCTTTTGCCATGGCCCGTCCAAAAGATCGTACTTCGCCTTAAGAAAATCGAATTCACTTTTTAAACTTTCGTAATAGCCATCCCCAACAATATCCTCTTCCAGAAGTCCGGCTAGACCGTATAGGGTACTTTCCAATTGCAGTGCATTGTGCTGTATTTTGCGTACCATTGGAAACGGCAGCCGTCTTGCGATTTCAAAAAAAGTCTCGCCATTTATTTTTAAACCAAAATTTTTTGATAGTAAGATAAAAAATACCCGTTCCCAATCGTTTTTGGATTCCATTAAAAGTTGTGCCACCAGATCCGTTTTCTTTTCCAAACGTTCAAAATAGAGTACCTCCAACCAATTGTGTAAAACAAAATCATCAATATCTCCAATGTCATTACTACAATTGATCAATGAACTTTCCTTGTGGTAGAACAATTTTTGATATTCCAATAAAATACTTGATGAAATATAATCTTTAAGCACCAAGGTTGGAATTACAGTATTATTGCTTCGGAAAACATCGCAATCATCCTCCCAAACCACATGAAGTATTACGTTGTGGTAATTAGGGTCCATTTCGTGATTATGCGCATACCAGTCGGAGGACCTAATATGCATCTCCACGGTACCCGCCCATAATTGTTGGTCTATTTTGATCTTGGCGTTAAAAAAGTCGGGTCCTGACAAAAGGTTATGCGATCCCACATCTAATATTTGAATGGCTTCTTTTTTGGAGCCCTTTAAATTCTCCATTTGAAGTTTTTTGTACTTCCAAATAAAATGCAAAAGATCTTCCCGCATAAACCAATGTAAAGAAAAAACCACTAGATCACAAGCTTAATATCGGAATAAGATATGCACCGTCAAGATTCCCAATAATCCTTAAATATAGGGTATGGGCTTACTAGTGGACTACTCTACGATCTCACCTTCCCAGTTCATAAAGCCACCTTCCAAATTAAAGGCGTTCTCTATACCCAATTTGTTCATGATGGCACATGCCTGACCACTTCGTTGGCCAGACCTGCAATAGACGTAATAGTTTTTCGTTTTGTCCAACTTTTCAATTTCGGCCACAAATTCTTGCCCTAGGTATATATCAATATTGGTAGCATTGGGAATGTAGCCTTCCTCTACCTCTTCCGGAGTCCTAACATCCAACAAGAAGGCATTCTCGTCGCTTTCCAATTGTGCACTCCACTCCTCTTGTGATAAATCTGCCATTTGTTTTATTATTTAGTCCTCAAAAATAATGTTTTTACAAAAAATCATCCAATAATTGGGCTATAAATATATAAGGAATTAAATAATGGAAATCAGCACTCCTATTTTTCCACCTTGTAAAGACATATAAATTTTTAACAAATTTTTATCACCTGATATGTTGGAGATTTCAATTAATTACATACATTTGTATATACAATTGTTGTAACGACATGAATGTAGAAAAGATTATTAAAACCGAAAAGCAAATTCCCATAACGAGCAGGACCATTATACATTTAAGTCTTGTAGAGAGTAAGATAAATGAAATAATGACCACAGCACTTAAGCCACATGGTGTGTCCCTTCAGCAATTTAATGTGTTAAGAATACTAAGGGGACAAAAGGGAAAACCCGCCAATCTTTCCACATTGAACGAAAGAATGGTCACCAAAATGAGCAATACCACTAGGCTGGTAGACAAGTTGATCTTAAAAGGATATGTAGTTCGTATGGTATGTCCAAGCAATCGCAGGAAGGTGGAAATAAATATTACACTTCAAGGCGAAAGTGCATTGTCCGAAATGGATGCCGCACTGAATTTGGCAGAAGGAAAATTATTGAACAACTTTTCCTTGGATGATTTAACCGCATTAAATGGATTACTGGATAAATTTTAATGAAAATAAAAACGATTACAAATATTTATTAAATTCAAAAAATGAATACATATATTGAAAAATTGAACTGGCGTTATGCCACCAAAAAATTCGACCCCTCTAAAAAAGTGTCCAAAAAGGATCTGGAAAATTTATTGGAAGCCACCTCTTTGAGCGCATCATCATATGGTTTACAACCTTACGAAATTCTAGTTGTAGATAATACGGAACTTAGAAGTAAGTTACAACCTGCAGCCTGGGGACAGTCCCAAATTACTGAAGCCTCACATTTAATTATATTGGCCAACCAGTCTACTTTTGGTGAAGAATTGGTCGATGATTATTTGACCAACGTAAGTGAAACCAGAGGCGTTCCAGCAAAAGATCTGCAAGGTTATGCAGATTTTATGAAGTCGAAATTAATGCCCCTATCCGAATCGTCCAAAGCTATTTGGACGGCAAGACAGACTTATATAGCACTTGGAAATTTGTTATCCGCTGCTGCTGATTTAAAAATAGACACATGCCCAATGGAGGGTTTTGACAATGTCCAATTCAATGAAATTCTTGGTTTATCCAAAAAAGGACTTAACGCAGCGGTCCTTGTTGCAGTAGGCTACCGATCCGAAGAGGATAGTACCCAGCATTATAAGAAAGTCCGCAAATCAAAAGAAAATTTAATTACACATATATAAATAGAAACTCTAACACAAATTATCTTAAAATTGGAATTATGAAAAAAAATGCATTAAGTTTAGTATTGGCCGTATTTACAGGTTTAACCGCTGTTGCTTCAACACCAGTGGACAATGAAGTAAAACAAGTAAAAACCACGGAAAGTACCGTTACCTGGAAAGGATATAAAGTAACCGGGTCCCATCATGGAACAATAGCCCTAAAGGAAGGCTCCTTAATTTTTGATGGTGATAAACTAACTGGGGGAGAATTCGTAGTGGATATGCCCACTTTGGTTTCAAACGACCTATCAGGTGAATCCAAAGGCAAGTTGGAAAGACATTTAAAATCTGATGACTTTTTCGGAGTTGAGGCACATTCTACTTCCAAATTGGTATTCAGCAGTGTAAAAGCCACTGGAAAAAATTCATATGAAGTAACTGGAGATCTTACCGTAAAGGGAAAAACGAATCCCGTTACCTTCGACATTTCTGTCTACGGAAACAAGGCAACGGCCACAATGAAGGTTGACCGTTCCCTTTATGACGTTAGATTTGGATCAGGTAGCTTCTTTGATAATTTAGGGGACAAAACCATTTATGATGAATTTGATCTAGTAGTAGATTTGATATTCTAAACGCCTTGATATAGCAATGTTTAAAACCTCACAATTGTGGGGTTTTTTATTTTTTACGTAACACAGGTTTGTAAATTTAAAATTCCTTCTTATATTTGGCCTTCAATGAAGAACATGGTATCAAATACTTGGTGGTGGAGCAACTTACGAACAACATCGTGAGCAAAGCATCATTGTAGTATAACTATATAAAAGGCTTGTCATCACGACAAGCCTTTTTTTCGTTTATCATAGAAATCATAAGCCCTATTGGCGCCTAGTAGTAACAAACAGAATTATCATGAAATACCAATTAGTTTCTCATCATAAAAAAATACTTGCAGACACCATAACCCCCGTAAGCGTTTATTTAAAAATAAGGGATCGTTTTCCAAATAGTATTCTTTTGGAAAGTAGTGACTACCATGCCAATGACAATAGCTTTTCCTATATCTGTTGCAATCCCATTGCTTCCATAAAAGTGGAAAATGAGACTGTCATTAAACAATTTCCAGACGGAACCAAGGAAGAAACCAACATTACGGAACACACGGACATCCCTGGGATTTTACATGATTTTAGTCAAAAATTTGATTCTCAGAACAACAACTTTAAGTTTATCAACAATGGATTGTTCGGATATATGGCCTATGATGCGGTCCGGTATTTTGAGGACATAAAAATCTCCAAAAAAAGCAATAGTTTCTCCATTCCGGACATCTATTACGCCATTTATCAAAATATAGTTGCTATAAACCATTTTAAAAACGAGGCCTATATTTTTGCACATTGTTATGAATCCGAAAATAACATTGGCGAAATAGAACAGATTCTCAGCGCCAAGAATTTTGCTTCCTACAATTTTTCCAAAGAGGGCAGTCCAGAATCCAATTTAAAGGATGAGGAATATAAGGAACAAGTAGACTTGGCCAAAAAGCATTGCAATCGAGGGGATGTTTTTCAACTGGTATTGTCAAGAAGGTTTTCGCAAGAATTCAAGGGAGATGAATTTAATGTATATCGTGCCCTACGATCCATAAACCCTTCTCCCTATTTGTTTTATTTTGATTATGGTGATTTTAAAATTTTTGGAAGTTCCCCCGAAGCCCAATTGATCGTAAAGGAGGGCAAGGCTGAAATTCACCCCATTGCAGGAACTTTTAAAAGAACGGGCAATGATGAACAGGATGCGGAGTTGGCCAAGAAATTAAAAATAGATGACAAAGAGAATAGCGAGCACGTTATGTTGGTTGATCTTGCCAGAAATGATCTAAGTCGCAATGGAACTATGGTAAAGGTTGAAAACTATAGGGAGGTTCAATTCTTTTCCCATGTAATTCATTTGGTATCCAAAGTAACCGGACAAAAGAAAAAGGATATCCCGACCATGAAAGTGGTAGCCGACACCTTTCCTGCCGGTACCTTAAGCGGCGCACCTAAGCATATGGCCATGCAACTTATAGAAAAATACGAAAAAACCAGTAGGGGCTATTACGGCGGGGCTATAGGTTTTATGGATTTCAATGGCAATTTTAATCACGCCATTATGATCCGGACCTTTTTAAGTAAAAATCATCAATTACATTACCAGGCCGGAGCCGGTTTAGTGGCCGCTTCAATTCCTGAAAATGAACTTCAGGAAACATACAACAAATTGGGAGCCCTGACCAAAGCACTTGAAATCGCGGAAACTATATAAAAACGCCTATTAATTTGCCTTGTCCTTTCTTGAAAAAAGAGGCATTTGGCAAGAACAATATAAAATGTTCAACAGAGGACATCAATAGTATGAAAGAGAATACAGATAACAAAACAAATATCAACTCCTTGGGAAAAGGCCAAGGAAAGTCCATTTTGGTTATAGACAATTACGATAGCTTTACCTACAACCTGGTACATTATTTGGAAGATTTGGATTGCATCGTTACCGTTAAGAGAAATGATCAAATAAGTCTGGAGGAAATTGAGGCTTTTGACAAGATCGTTCTTTCTCCTGGCCCAGGAATCCCGGACGAGGCAGGTCTGCTCAAAGCAATTATAGCCATGTACGCACCTTCAAAAAGTATATTTGGGGTATGCCTGGGACAACAGGCCATTGCGGAGGTCTTTGGGGGCTCATTGGTTAATATAGACCAGGTCTACCACGGAATAGCAACCAAAATAAACATTGTAAAAGATGATATTTTGTTTGATGGATTGCCCAAGGAAATTGAGGTAGGACGCTACCATTCCTGGGTAGTAAATCCAGAACTTCCAGAAGTTTTGCAAGCTACCTCTTTTGATGAGAATGGACAAGTGATGTCCTTGCGTCACAAAAAATTTGATGTAAGCGCAGTACAATTTCACCCAGAGTCCGTATTGACTCCCCATGGGAAGAAAATATTGGAGAATTGGGTGAAAAATTAGATGCAATTCATGATTATGAACGAATCATTTCCTTTAACGCACTTTTCAATAACAAAATATAAAAACCGAGATTTACAGCTACGCCCTGCTTATATCTCATCACCAAAGAAATAATGAAAGATATTCTAAACAAACTGATCAATCACGATGTGCTTCCCAAAGAGGATGCCAAGCAGGTTTTGGTCAATATTGCCAAAGGAGATTACAATACGAGTCAGATTGCCGCTTTTTTAACCGTTTATATGATGCGTAGCGTCACTATAGAGGAATTGGAAGGATTTAGGGATGCGCTGTTGGAACTTTGTTTGGCGGTGGACTTATCGCAATACAACCCAATAGACCTATGTGGTACAGGTGGCGACGGCAAGGATACCTTCAACATTTCTACCTTGGCCAGTTTTGTAACGGCCGGGGCCGATGTTAAGGTAACCAAACACGGCAACTATGGTGTATCCTCCAAATGTGGCAGTAGTAATGTCATGGAGTTTTTGGGGATTAAATTCAGTAATGACGCAGGGTTTCTAGAAAAATGTATAGACGAGGCCGGCATTTGTGTATTGCACGCTCCTCTATTTCACCCGGCCATGAAGAATGTAGCCCCAATCCGCAGGGAGTTGGGTGTTAAAACTTTCTTTAATATGTTGGGCCCTATGGTAAACCCCGCCTTTCCTAAGAATCAAATGGTTGGGGTATTTAACCTGGAGCTGGCAAGAATGTACGGTTACCTATACCAAAAGACCGATAAAAACTTTACAGTTTTACATGCCTTGGACGGTTACGATGAAATTTCATTGACAGGAAATACAAAAACCATTACCAACAAGGCCGAGGGAATGTTAAAACCTTCCGATTTTGGAGTGGAAGCCATTTTGGAGTCGGATATAGCGGGTGGGGATAGTATTGAAGAATCCGCACAAGTTTTTCTCAATGTTTTACAAGGAAAAGGTACCATACCACAAAACAATGTAGTCTGTGCCAACGCAGGTATTGCCATAGCCACGGTTAAGGGAATAAGCCCAAGGGAGGGCTTTGAGCTAGCCAAAGAATCCTTGGTCAGCGGAAGAGGGTTGGCAGCCTTAAAAAAATTACAGGCCTTAAGCCAATAACAAATAAAAATTAAACTGCCAAGCCTAGACTGGCGTTATAGTACCCATGAATATACTGGACAAAATAGTTTTGGATAAAAGAAAGGAAGTAGATTTAAAGAAATCGATTATCCCGGTTACCCAATTGGAGGCTTCTGTATTGTTTAACAGAACTACCGTTTCATTGGCAAATGCCCTTAGAAATAGCAATAGTGGAATCATCGCCGAGCACAAACGAAGGTCTCCATCCAGATCGGTCATCAACCAAAACAACAGTGTTACAGATGTCGCGGTCGGCTATGAAAATGCAGGTGCCTGTGGCATGTCCGTTTTAACAGACGGAAAGTATTTTGGAGGTTCTTTGGATGACCTATTATTGGCCAGGGCTTCCGTGCAAATGCCTTTACTTCGCAAAGAATTCATCATAGACGAATATCAACTTTTGGAAGCCAAGGCCCATGGCGCAGATGTAATTTTATTAATTGCGGCCATTTTGACCCGGGCCGAGATAAAAGCATTTTCCGAATTTGCCAAACAATTGCATTTGGATGTGTTGTTGGAGGTTCATGACGAAGAAGAGTTACACAAGTCCCTTATGCCAAGTTTGGATATGCTGGGTGTAAATAATCGAAATCTAAAATCGTTTGAAGTCAGCCTCGACACCAGTAAAAATTTATCCACTTTAATTCCTGACGATTTTGTAAAGGTATCTGAAAGTGGCATAAGTAACATTGAAGCTATTCAAGAATTAAAACCACATGGATACCAAGGATTTTTAATAGGTGAGAATTTTATGAAAACCGATAATCCTGGAGAGAGCGCCTTACATTTTATTAAATCGATTAAATAACAAAATAGCCATGAAACTGAAAGTGTGCGGTATGAATTTGAATACTTTGGAGGTAGCCGCCCTAAGTCCGGATTATCTTGGTTTTATATTTTGGAAACCATCCAAACGGTTTTTTGAAGGAAACATTCCGCAATTGCCGCCTACAATTAAAAAGGTAGGTGTTTTTGTAGATGCCACAATTGAGGAAGTTTTAAAAAATATTGAAACCTTTGGTTTGGATGCCGTTCAATTGCATGGAAAGGAAAGTCCAGAATTCTGCCGCAACCTTAAAAGGTTGAACAATGACCGTACAAAAGCTCCAGGGGCGGCAAACCTTAAAATCATTAAAGTGTTTTCTATCAAGGACGATTTTGACTTTGGTGTTTTGACTCCCTATGAAGAGGTATGCGATTATTATCTTTTTGACACCAAAGGGAAATTACCCGGAGGCAACGGCTATACGTTTAGCTGGGAGGTCTTGAAAAACTATCCCTCCACCAAACCCTATTTTTTAAGTGGTGGAATAGGCTTGGACGAGATTGAAAAAATAAAGCAATTTCAACATAGACCAGAATCAAAATATTGCCATGCCATAGATGTGAATAGTAAGTTTGAATTGGAACCGGGATTAAAGGATATTGACAAATTGAAGAAATTTATAGAAGTAATGGGAATTGAGTAGTGAGAATCCAATACTGAATACTTAGTGCTGAATACTAGATTATAAAACGATGAATTACAACGTAGACGAAAAAGGTTATTATGGAGAATTTGGAGGAGCTTTTATCCCTGAAATGCTCTACCCTAATGTTGAAAACCTTAGGCAGCAGTACCTGAAAATAATGGCAGAGCCTTCATTTAAAAAGGAATTTGACCAATTATTGAAGGATTATGTAGGCAGGCCTTCACCGCTTTATTTTGCGAAGCGTTTGTCTGAAAAGTACAACACCAAAGTTTATTTAAAGCGCGAAGACCTAAATCATACCGGTGCCCATAAAGTTAATAATACCATCGGGCAAATATTAATGGCCAAACGCCTTGGCAAGACCAGGATTATCGCCGAAACAGGTGCCGGTCAACATGGTGTTGCAACAGCCACGGTATGTGCCCTTATGGGAATGGAGTGTATAGTATATATGGGGGAAATAGATATTGCCAGACAGGCTCCCAATGTTGCCCGCATGAAAATGTTGGGTGCAGAGGTAAGGCCGGCACTATCAGGAAGCAGAACCCTTAAGGATGCCACCAATGAAGCCATTAGGGATTGGATCAACAACCCTGTGGACACCCATTATATTATTGGATCGGCTATTGGCCCACACCCCTACCCTGATATGGTAACACGGTTTCAGTCCATTATTTCCGAAGAGATAAAATGGCAGTTAAAAGAGAAGGAAGGCAAAGAGAATCCAGATTATGTTGTGGCATGTATAGGGGGTGGCAGTAATGCTGCTGGGACCTTCTATCATTTCCTACATGAAAGGGAAGTTGGCATTATTGCCGTTGAAGCAGCAGGAAAAGGAGTGGATAGTGGTGAAAGTGCAGCCACTTCCGTTCTCGGAAAAATGGGGATTATTCATGGATGTAAAACCCTGTTGATGCAAACTGTAGATGGGCAGATTACGGAACCCTATTCCATTTCCGCAGGACTTGATTATCCAGGGGTGGGACCCATGCATGCACATTTATATAAAACAGGAAGAGCTGAATTTATTGCAGTAACAGACGATGAGGCCATGCAGGCCGGGATGGTATTGTCCAAATTGGAAGGAATTATACCCGCCATAGAGTCCTCGCATGCCTTTGCCATTCTGGAAACCAGAAAGTTCAAACCAGAGGATGTGGTGGTTTTCAACCTATCTGGTCGAGGTGATAAGGACTTGGACACCTACATCAATTATTTTAAACTGTAAGCCATTTAAACATTCCAGCTTTAGTGGGAATGTAAAAAATAAAGTTAGAATGAACAGAATACACCAAAAACTACAGGCAGATAAAAAAATATTATCTATATACTTTACTGCAGGTTACCCATCATTGAACGATACAGTAAAAATCATTCAAGACCTCGAAAAAAACGGAGTTGATCTCATAGAGATTGGATTGCCCTTTAGTGATCCGTTGGCCGATGGTCCTACCATTCAGGCCAGTTCTACCAAAGCCCTGAAAAATGGGATGACCACAGCGGTATTATTTCAACAATTGAAGGATATTCGGAAATCGGTTTCCATACCCTTGATCCTAATGGGATATTTTAATCCGGTTTTGCAATACGGAGTAGAGGATTTTTGCAGGAAATGTCAAGAAATTGGAATTGACGGACTTATTTTGCCCGATCTGCCATTGGATGTGTACCAGGAAAACTATGAAGCCATTTTTAAAAAATATGGCCTTGTGAATGTTTTCTTGATTACCCCACAAACCAGTGATGAACGAATCCATCAAATAGATGCTGCTTCGGACGGATTCATTTATATGGTAAGTTCCGCTAGTGTTACCGGTTCCCAAGTGGGTTTCGGCAATAATCAGGAAACCTACTTTAAGCGTATAGCGAATATGAAGTTGAAGAACCCCCAGGTAGTTGGCTTTGGAATAAGCAATTCAGAAACCTTCAAACAGGCAACTAATCAGGCAAAGGGAGCAATTATTGGCTCTGCCTTTATTAAATTTCTGACGGAAAATGGAGTAGACAAAATTGGGGATTTTGTAAAAGGAATTCGAAAATAGCCCTATGGAAATTTTAAATAATTGGAAACTAATTTTGCTTTTATGCTTAACCCTCGGGCTGGCTCCCTTTTTTCCCGAACCACATATTCTAGGTAAATTAAAATGGATATTGGGAGGTGCTACTGGAATGAAACCCATGGACTGGTTCGATGTGGTACTGCATGGCTTCCCGTTTGTTTTGTTGTTTAGAATATTGGCCTTAAAAGTCCTTAAAAAGTAATAGTCCAAAGGATTATAGATTCCTGCCTGAGCAGGAATGACATAAAAACATTTAATTCCCTTCAACAACAATTCTACAGATTGAAAAGGGTAATCTTCCTCAATTTTGTTTTTATTCCAATAAACTTATATTCGATTCATACAGAACATTTCACGCGTTGTCATTCCTGCGAAGGCAGGAATCCAAAGGTCTGTAATATCCTTTTAAACACAATTCTTTATTCCTTTCTAAAAGGGCCCTATGAATTGGAACGGGAAGCCTTCCTAAATTTTGTGATTATATCATGGATAATAAACCTGCTACAAACCATCCAATCATTTTCACATTATCATTATCATTCTGCACAAACGAGCACACTGCCCGTCTAAAATTACTTATAAACCATTCATTTAATTTAAGGATAAAGCAGATTGATTATCCAAAATTAACAATTACCTTTAATATAGTAAACCACTAATTCTTAGCCCTTTAAATACCTTAAAAAAGTAGTTGCCCCCTGAATAAGATGAATATCTAAATTGTCATTAATAAAAATGTCATGAAAACAATTCGTTTACTTCTTGCATTACTACTTGTCAGTTCTATTCTAGAAGGACAGACTAAAGAATTCTCCAAAGATTATTTTTTACAAAAAAGCAAAAAACAGAAAACCACTGCCTGGATTTTATTAGGCGGGGGAACGGCAATGGCGATTGGCGGGTTCGCTGCATTCAATACCAGCTGGAATAGTGGTTCCAACAGTTCCACTGATATAGCTGGCATCATTGGCGTAGCGGGAATATTAGTCGATGGAGCCAGTATTCCCTATTTTATCAGTGCTGGCAAAAATAAGAGAACAGCCATGTCCATGGCATTTGACTTTAAACCTATTTATTTAACAGGAGAAAATTTGGTTACCACAAAGCACTACCCAGGGTTAACTTTAAAAATTAAAATTTAGTTTTACACTGGATGAAATCTGGAGGAATGCCTCTAAAAGAATTCTTTATACTGCAAAACCCTGAAATCGATCGTATTGAATTCAGGGTTTTTATTTTTCATTGCTTTATAAGCCTCCAAGCTTCCCACAGCCCTATTGGCAGCACCGGAAGGCGCAGTCAAGGACACTGTTTTTATAATTCTCTCTTTATAAATTGAGGTCTTTGCGGAGGAGCTTAATGAAATTTCTTCCTTTATCCTAGGCAGCCTAAATTGGTGAATACGTGGTACCTCATTGGAAATCAATTCCAGTGATGCACCATGTTCTTTTACATATTTTCTAAAAAAGTATTCAGGACCATTTTTACTATTGCCCCCAGTAAACAAAAGGGTTTCCACCTTGGAAGATTGTTGAAGATAGGCAAACAGGTCTCTCAAAACAATATTCTCCATCCCTAGATCTGAGGCATCGATCTTGGTACGTTCTGCACTTTTCACTATATCACAAATACCGATTTTTTGATCTCTTAAAAAATCCATGCGTTGCTGAATGGCTTTTTCCGTAGTTGCAAAATCCAAATTCAGTTCAAAAATACGATCTAAAATCGGCCATAATTGACCATCACGACTTCCGTAACAAAAATCAACATCCCCTTCCTTTAATTCACCAATAGTAAATCTTGGCGGTGGCAAGGTCCCTACGATCAGCTTTGTGACATCCTCAAATAAAAAAGGTTCGTATGGATGGGTATGAATAAACATTGGGATAGAAGTTAGTCATTATAAAGGACTTTTGATCTTACAAAGGTATAGGCTTAAACAAAGGAATTGCAGGGAATTTCAAAAAAAAATTGAATTACCCCTGCAAGCGGAATACAAAACAAGCAGCGCTTTGCCTTTATTTTAATACCAACACCAAATCCTCGGAATTTACCAAAGACCCTCCTTGCAACAGAACCCTATCCACAATACCCTCTTCCGTTGCTGTAACAGTGGTTTCCATTTTCATGGCCTCAATAACGAACAAGGGCTGGTTCTTTTTTACTTCCTGATTTTTCTTCACCAATACACTGGACAATAAGCCCTGCAATGGAGCACCACACTCTTTAGGGTTGGAGGTATCCGCCTTTACATTTTCAATCTTATCAACTTTTACAGATTTATCCTTAATAATTACATTTCGCAACTGTCCGTTTACCTTAAAGTATATGCTAACGTTACCGGCATCATCTGGTTCACCTCTGAGCATAAGGGAAACAAGTATATTTTTACCCCTGTCCAACTCTACAATGATCTCCTCCCCTATTTCCATGCCGTAGAAGAAATTCTTGGTAGGGATATTCATTACATTTCCATACTTCACATGGTGATTATAGGCATCCGTAAAAACTTTTGGATATAATTTATAGGATAGGAAATCTGTAATAAGCAGTTCACGACCCATTCCCGAGCTGAACTTTCTTTTGAAAGCATTAAATTCCTTATCAAAATCTATAGGTTCCAAATGGGCATTTGGTCTATCTGTAAAAGGTTTTTCGTCCTTTAAAACAATTTTCTGCAACATTGCCGGAAAACCACCTACCGGCTGGCCCAAATCTCCCTTAAAGAAGCCTATTACGGACTGGGGAAAAGAAATGGTATCCCCTCTTTCCAGAACATCCTCCGCCGTTAGCCCATTGCTGATCATATATTGCGCCATATCCCCGACCACTTTGGAGCTAGGGGTTACCTTTACAATATCACCGAACAATTTATTTACCTCTCCGTACATTTTGGTAACCTCAGGAAATTTATCCTCCAATCCCAAGGCTATGGCCTGCCCTTTTAGGTTGGAATACTGTCCGCCCGGAATTTCATGTTTGTACACCTCACCTGTACCGGACTTCAATCCTGATTCAAAGGTATAGTAGTAATTGCGTACAGTTTCCCAATAATTGGAATATTCAGCCAGTTTATCGGTATTCAAGCTGTTCTGGCGTTCGTTAAAACGCAACATCTCTACCACCGAATTAAAATTAGGCTGGGAAGTAAGTCCTGACAATCCACCCAAAGCAACATCCACTACATCCACCCCAGCCTCAATAGCTTTTAAATACATAGCTGCCTGAGTAGAGGAGGTATCGTGGGTATGAAGATGTATAGGGATATTGATTTCCGATTTTAAAGCAGAAATCAATTCGTAGGCGGCATATGGTTTTAACAATCCTGCCATATCCTTTACCCCCAAAATATGTGCCCCTGCGTTTTCTATGTCTTTGGCCAATTGCACATAATATTTGATGTCGTACTTGGTTTTGGAAGGGTCCAAAATATCTCCAGTATAACAAATTGACCCCTCGGCCAATCCACCTGTTTTGGTACGTACATAATCTATACATGGCCCCATGGATTTCATCCAGTTGAGCGAATCGAAAATTCGAAACACATCTACTCCGGATTTATAGGATTCCTCGACAAATCTCTCTATCAAATTATCAGGGTAGGCAGTGTATCCTACGCCGTTTGAACCCCTTATCAACATTTGGAGTAGTATATTGGGCATTGCTTTACGCAACAACTCCAATCGCTCCCAAGGATTTTCCTGTAAAAATCTAAGACAAACATCAAAGGTAGCCCCTCCCCAAACTTCCAAACTAAAAATTTCAGGATGATTCTTTGCGTAACCCTCGGCCACTTTCAACATATCTACCGTTCTCATACGGGTCGCCAGCAAACTTTGATGGGCATCACGCATGGTAGTATCGGTAAAATGAATCTTTTTTTCTTTCTTCAACCACTGGGCAAATTGTTCCGGACCCAATTCGGTTAGAAGGTCCTTTGTTCCTTTGGGATAGGCTTCAGTCTTTGGAAAGGAAGGGACTTTGGGTTTGGAAAAAATATGATCTCTATCCAATTTCTTCACATCAGGGTTACCGTTTACAATGGTTTCCCCTAAAAATTCCACCAATTTATTGGCACGGTTCCGTGGTTCCACAAACTTAAACAGTTCGGGTTCGTTCTTAATGAAATTCACGGTAACCTTACCTTCCCTAAAGGTAGGGTGCTTCAGGATGTTGTCCAAGAAAGCCATATTGGTCTTTACCCCTCTGATACGGAATTCTGCCAATGCCCTACGCATTTTTCTACAAGAACCGTCCAAAGTTCTGCTGATTGCCGATACCTTCACCAACATGGAATCAAAAAAAGGTGATATTGCCACACCCTGATAAATACTACCGGCATCTAGCCTAATGCCCAATCCTGAAGCACTTCTATAGGTTGTGACCACTCCATAATCCGGTTTAAAATCGTTCCCAGGGTCCTCGGTGGTTATTCTACATTGTAGCGCATATCCCGTAACCACTACAGAGGCTTGATCTTGGATTTTAATTTGCTTATCGGATAGTTTGTATCCTCCGGCTATAAAAAGTTGAGCTTTGACCAGATCGATGTTCGTAATCATTTCGGTCACCGTATGCTCTACCTGTATTCTTGGGTTTACTTCTATAAAATAGATACTGCCATCATCATCCACCAAAAATTCGACCGTTCCAATATTATTATAGTCAACGGCACGACAAATATCAATGGCATATTTGTATAGATTATTCTTTGTTTCCTGTGGTAGCCCAATGGAAGGGGCAAATTCTATTACTTTTTGATATCGGCGTTGAACGGAACAATCGCGCTCAAATAAATGCACAATATTTCCATGTGTATCGGCAACGATCTGAATTTCTATATGCTTAGGGTTTTCTACAAATTTCTCCAAGAAAACCGTATCATCTCCAAAAGCGTTTAAGGATTCCCGTCGTGCCTCCGGAAATCCTTTTATGAGCTCATCTTCAGTCCGGATAACCCGCATTCCACGACCACCTCCACCTGAGGCAGCTTTGAGCATTAAAGGGTAACCTATTTCATTGGCTTCTGAAAGAGCAATATCAATATTGGTCAAATCCTTATCACTACTTCGAATAATAGGGATATTGTTGGCCACAGCAACCTCCTTGGCGGTAATTTTGTCCCCCAAAGCCTTTAGTACCGAAACCTTTGGGCCTACGAAAATAATCCCGTTGTCCTCACATTTTTGGGCAAATTTGGCATTTTCGGACAAGAAACCATATCCAGGGTGAATGGCATCCACACTGTTTTCCTTGGCAATTCTGATCAAGGCGTCGATATCCAAATAGGGTTTAAGTGGCTCATTGTCCTCTCCAATCTGATAACTCTCATCTGCCTTGTAACGGTGCAGGGAATAGCGGTCCTCGTAGGTATAAACCCCCACTGTTTTAAGTCCTATCTCTACACATGCCCTAAATATACGTATGGCAATCTCACCCCTATTTGCGACTAATACCTTTTTTATTTTCAAACTTTAACGTTTTAGAATTGCTGAGTTTAACATAATTTTACAATTCTACAAACTTAGCATATTAGGGCTAGGTCGCCAATACGTTAAAAGTAAATCTTTCAAGAAATTTGTTACAAATAAAAATTAGGGGTAAAAAAAGTAGTTTATTTATAACTTGACAATGAGCTATTTATGTTTTAACTTTAAAAAAGATAAAATATAAATACAAATGGGAAAAGGTGATAAGAAATCGAAAAGAGGGAAAATAGTTAACGGTACTTGGGGTGCCCGACGTAAAAGAAAAATTAAAAAAAGACCCACTATAGAAGAAAAGATAAATCCTGGTAAGAAAAAATAAGGCAAAGCCTTTAATTCCAATTAGTCGATACTAAAATTTAGAATAACATCCCCGGCCACGGTGATGCTTAGTCCATAGGTGTAGAACCCATTTTCAAGTGGTGTTTCGCCCACAAAATCTATAGGCTGCAAAATGTAGTTCTCCTCATCCACTTTTATATTTATATAAGCATATTCATAGGCCATTTCATATTCCAAATACCCAGAATAGTCGTCTGGGCCTATATTTTCGTGAAGCATTTCCGCACTGCCCACTTGCACAAGATCATAGGTGACACTGCTTTCATTTTTAATTCTGATATTCACCCCATCCAGGTCATCATCCCGGTCGGAACAACCCATAACAATCACAGCCACCAAAACCAAAAAAGCGAATCGTTTCATAGTAATCTCAATTATATAGTACTTATTTGAAAATAACGCTTTTTTTTCAAAAATATTCTATCGAATAAAAACAGGTTGGTTTTCCTTTAAGGTATGTTCTTTACTAAACATATATCCATCCATATCAAAGCCTCTAACATCCGCTAAGGTTTTGGCATCGGTATCCAATATATAACGGACCATGGTACCTCTGGCTTTTTTCGCGAAAAAACTTATAATCTTTAAATTATCATTCTTCCAATCCTTAAATATTGGGGTAATCACCGGTACTTTTAGATGTTTTTCATCAACAGCACTAAAATATTCGTTACTGGCCAGGTTAAGGAAAAGCTCATTATCCTTCAATTCGGAATTGAGATGGTCTGTAATTTGCTTTTTCCAAAATTCATATAGATTCTTTTTGCGCCCTATTTTCAATTGGGTTCCCATTTCCAAACGATAGGGTTGCATAAGATCGAAAGGCTTTAAGACACCGTACAAACCGGATAATATGCGTAGATTTTCTTGAAGACTTTCCCGTTTTTCCATTGCAATGGTGTAGGCATCAAGACCTTGGTATACATCACCATTGAAAGCATAAATGGCCGGTCTGGAATTTTCCTTAGTGAAAGGCAATGAAAACTGCTGGTTCCTTTCCCAATTAAGTTCTGCAAGGTTGGTCGAAATACCCATTAATTTTGACAAAGCCTTTGGATTTTTTTTTGCTAAAATCTTGTTCAATTGTTCCGCCTCCTTTATAAAATGGGGTTGGGAAAATTGGTTAGTGGGCAGTTTACTTTCAAAATCCAATGATTTTGCAGGTGATATCACTATTTTCATGCTTGGGTCTTATTAAGAGAAAGGTCAAAAATAATGGCTGAATATTGAATAACCTAACCCTTTAAAATCTTGTTTTCAATATTGGTATAAATGAAACCTATTCTGCTTGACTGTGCTTGGCATATTGCTTCCATTTTTCAATACAGTTGGCCATATCCTCAGGAATTTCGGAATTGAACCTCATAAATTTGCCTGAAACAGGATGTACAAATCCCAAGGTTTTTGCATGTAGGGCCTGTCTAGGTAAAATTTTAAAGGCGTTATCCACAAATTGCTTGTATTTGGTAAAAGTAGTCCCCTTTAATACTTTTTCACCTCCATATCTCTCATCATTGAAGAGTGTATGTCCAATATGTTTCAAATGCACTCTAATTTGATGGGTTCTCCCAGTTTCCAATGTACAAGCCAGCATGGTTACATATCCGAGGCGTTCCAAAACCTTATAATGGGTAACTGCCTCCTTGCCCTGCTCCCCTTCTGGGAAAACTTGCATCTGCAATCTGTTTTTAGGATTGCGACCTATGTGGCCTTCAATTGTTCCTGTATCCTCCTCCACATTCCCCCAGACCAGGGCTATATATTCGCGTTCGCTGGATTTATCAAAAAACTGTTTAGCCAAATGCGTCATAGCAGCTTCGGTCTTGGCCACCACCAGTAGCCCGGAAGTATCCTTATCTATTCTATGTACAAGGCCAGGACGTTCGTCGCTGTTTTTTGGCAAATTGTCAACATGGTAGATCAAGGCGTTGATCAAGGTTCCTGAGTAATTTCCATGCCCTGGATGCACCACCATCCCCGCAGGCTTATTCACCACCAAAAGAACATCATCCTCATAGACAATATCCAAGGGTATGTTCTCTGGTGTCAATAAATTTTCATGTGGCGGATGGGCAAACATGACCCGTATATGATCCCCGGCCTTTACTTTGTAATTTTGCTTAACAGCAGCTCCATTTACCCAGACGTTGCCATCTTTTGCGGCCTGCTGAATTTTATTTCGCGTAGCGTTTTCAATGAAATTCATTAAAAACTTATCTATTCTTAATGGGTCTTGGCCTTTAGAAGCTGTAAAACTATGATGCTCAAAAAGTTCCTCCTCATTCAATTCCAACTCCTCCTGTGATTCCATAATTATTCGGACTCTGCCTTAACTTCTGCTCTTGCGGTAATATTACCATTGCCACAAACCAATTCAATTTTTGAAGTTTTGGGCAACTTGTCACCAGGGACAATATATTTTCCTTTGTACTTAATGTTATATACCATATCCTTTCCCAGTTCGTCTACATAAGTAACACGTTCTACCTCCAAACCAACAGCTTTTAGCATAGAACTTGCATTCCTTTGGGTAACCTGAATAATATTGGGAATAGTGACTTTTTTATAACCAGACGGATTAACGGTAATATAAATTTTCCTGTTCTCCTTAACCTTACTACCCGCACGAGGAGTCTGATCTATGATGGAAAACCTTGGATAGGACGGGTTATAATTGGCCGAATCAAGGACCTCATAACGCAATTTTGATTGATCGATCCTCGATCGCATCTCTGTAACCGATAATTTGGCCAAATCCGGAACCTCTACAAACTTACCGTGATTGGTAGTAGTCTTCAGCCACTGCATAGCACCAATAACCAGCAATATGGAAACAACCAAAGCCAATACCAACTGAATCAAAAAAGATTTACTCCTTAAAAAATTAAAAAAATTTCGCATAGTATATTTTCTTGTGTCGCAAAGATAGAAAACCGAACGCTTTTTCTTTACTTTGAATGCATGATATTTGTTTATTGATTTTGGCGGGCAGATTGCTTTAAAAATATACCCTTAAATTAATGGTATTCTTAAATCGCACTTGCGGACCAATAACTTGAATAACGTTCTAAATTACCAAGTATTAAAAATTAGATTCAAAGAATGAAAAAAAATATTGCTATTATAATGGGTGGCTACTCTAGCGAGTATAAAATTTCCTTAATAAGCGGTGGTGTCGTTTACGATTATCTGGACAAGGAAAAATTTAATGCCTACAGAATCCATATTTTTAAAGACAAATGGGTCTATGTAGACAACGAGCAAAATGAATATAATGTTAATAGGCATGATTTCACTATACGCCTGGCCTCCGAAATTGTAAAATTTGATTGCGTATTTAACGCCATACATGGTTCTCCCGGGGAGGATGGCCTAATGCAGGCCTATTTTCAACTTATTGGAATACCACAAACAGCATGCGATTACTACCAAGCTGCCTTGACCTTTAACAAGCGTGACCTCTTAAGTGTTTTAAAACCTTACGGGATTAAATCCGCTCCTTCATATTATATGAATTTGGGCGACCCCATTAATGAAGATGCAATCATAGAAAAAGTAGGTTTGCCCTGTTTTGTAAAAGCCAATAAAGCGGGTAGTAGTTTTGGTATTTCCAAAGTATATAAGAAAGAAGAATTGTTAAAGGCCATTGAGAATGCTTTTCTCGAAGACAATGAAATACTTATAGAATCATTTTTAAATGGAACCGAAGTTTCTGTAGGTGTCATCAAATACAAAGGGGAGACCAAAGTGCTTCCAATCACCGAAATAGTTTCGGAGAATGATTTTTTTGATTATGAGGCCAAATACGAAGGAAAATCACAAGAAATAACCCCTGCAAGAATAACCAAGGACCAGGAGGACAAAGTGAGCAAAATCGCAAAAAAGGCCTATGATGTGTTAAAAATGAAAGGATTTTCGAGAAGTGAATTCATTTTTGTAAATGATGAACCATTTATGTTGGAAATGAACACCACCCCAGGGCTTACCACCAAAAGTATTTTGCCACAGCAAGCAGAAATAGCCGGTATTTCCCTTTCAGAACTCTTTGAAACTGCCATTTGGGAAGTTTTGGGAGAAATTAAGTAATTTTAAAAACCAAACCCAACCGTAATTGTGCTGGGTATTTGTACCAACGATCTATTTCCAAGGCTATTAACAGCATTGGCGGAAGATCAACCTTAAAAGCGTAATAATGAAAAGACGTGCCATCTTTCCGGGTTCTTTTGATCCTTTGACCCTAGGACATTATGATATTATAAAAAGAGGCATCACTCTTTTTGATGAACTCATAATAGCCATAGGTGTAAATACCGATAAAAAATACATGTTTACCTTAGAGGAGCGCAAAAAATTTATTACAGAAGCCTTTAAGGACGAACCACAAATAAGCGTCCTTACCTATCAGGGACTAACCGTTGACTTCTGTAAAAAAGTTAATGCCGGTTTTATTCTAAGAGGACTTAGAAATCCAGGGGATTTTGAGTTTGAAAAGGCAATAGCCCACACCAATCGAAAGCTATCCGAAATAGAAACCGTTTTCTTGCTTACCTCTTCCGGAAAATCTTACATCAGTTCCTCCATAGTACGGGATGTAATTAGGAATGGTGGAGACTATTCCGGTTTGGTGCCGGATTCGGTAAGAACTAAATAGGATAATTCTGTAATTTTCCATTGTAAGGTAACTGTATGCTTTCTATTAATTTTTGGAGTAATTCCTTGAAACAAGGACTACATTTTTTAAAGCTTACATAGCCTTAAATCAAATAAAATACAATAGTAAAATTCTTCATTTTACCTTTACACCACTAATTTTGTCCAATTCACAACAATCTCTTCGCCGGTTTAGATAATCCGACTACTATTGTAAGAAAATGCGACAGATGATTATGAAGACCCCCATTGTATCCAACCAATTCCTGATAAAACAGTTGCCCAAGCCAACTGCTTTTATCAATAAGGAATTTAAGGTTGTTCTAGCGTCTGATAAATGGGCTGAAGATTTTAATTTTCAGGGCAAAGATTATATCGGTAAATCCATTTATGAATTATTCAATAATGTAAGCGATAAATGGACAGAGACTCTGTTGGCATGCTTCGAGGGTAAATTTCCCGAGACAGGCACAGATGTTTATTTGGACAACAGCTCAAAAGAAAAATGGTTCCAGTGGAGCAACATTCCATGGTTCGATGAACAGGAAAACATAATTGGCGCCATTATACAAACAGAAGACGTTACCGATAGGGTTAAAAATGAATTGAGAATTGAGAAACTGGAATTCCTGCAAAATGAAATGGGCGAGCATGGAAAAATAGGCAACTGGGAATACCACAAACAGCAGGATAAGTTTATTTGCTGTAGTATGATAAGGCGCATTTTTGAGGTGGATGATGATTATGAAATAGATATAGATAACTCCGTTGATTTCTACAAAGCAGGTTATAGCAGAAATACCATTTCCATGGCCATTTTTTCGGCGAGGGAGAAAAAAACCTCTTGGAACGAAAAATTACAAATTGTTACCGCCAAAGGAAATGAAAAATGGGTAATTGTTTCCGGTAAGCCCTTATATAAGAGTGGTGAATACGTGGGACTAATAGGAATAGTACAGGACATAACGGATTTTGTTCAGAAGGAACAAAAAACCAAAGACAATGAGCACCTTCTAAAAACACTTATCAATAATCTACCGCTACAGATTTATATTAAGGATACCCAATCCAAAAAAATATTGGCCAACAAGTATGAATTGCAATTTCTGGGAATAGAAAATGAGAACGATATTATTGGTAAGGATGATTTTGACCTATTTGACAAGGCTAGCGCTCAAAAATTTAGGGATGAAGATGTTGAAGTTATGATATCCCAAAACCCTATGCTGAACAAGGAACTTACCCGTACCAACCCGGATGGTTCCGTAATCACCTTTCTTTCCTCCAAAATCCCATTGAAGGGAGATAATGGTGAGGTTACCGGCCTTGTTGGAATAAGTATGGATATTTCTGAGCAAAAACTAAAGGAAAAGGAATTAAAAAGTCTAATTTCCGTCACCTCCTCCCAAAATAAAAAACTTATAAATTTTGCCCATATTGTTTCCCACAATTTAAGGTCACATTCGGCCAATTTTGCAATGTTATTGGACTTCTTGGCCAGTGAGAAAGATGAAAAGGAAAAATTAAGAATTATGGATATGCTCACAGATTCTTCAAAAAACTTAATGGACACCCTTCATAATTTAAATGATATTGTCGCTATTAATACAGAGTCAAACATCATCAAGAAGGAGGTAAACGTCAATAAAAAATTAAACGGCGTACTTAAAAACCTTAAAACACAGTTAGATAAGCACAGGGCCACGATCATAAGCGAAATATCAGATGACGTTAAAATAAATGTCGTTCCGGACTACTTGCAAAACATTTTGACAAATATAATTGGCAATGCATTAAAATATAGGAAACCGGATGTTGACCCAATTATAAAATTAAACCTGAATTACGTTCAAAATTATACTGTGTTGAGTATAGAGGATAACGGGTTGGGGTTGGATTTAAAAAAATACGGAACCAAGTTATTTGGAATGTACAAGACCTTTCATGGAAATTCAGATGCCAAGGGCTTGGGATTGTACATTTCAAAAAATCAAATAGAAGCCATGAACGGTAAAATAAATGCCACCAGTCAAGTTGGTATTGGAAGCACTTTTAATTTATATTTTAATGAAAAGAATTAATTCAATTTTCATTGTAGATGATGACCCTATAACGGTTTACGGAATAAAAAAAATATTGACTTCCGTCGCCACTTGTGATGCCATTTTAGAATTCAAAAATGGACAACTTGCCATAGACCGTATAAAGAAATTGATCATCGAAAGATCGGATCTTCCCGAGTTAATTTTTTTGGACATTAACATGCCCATTATGGATGGATGGGAATTTTTGGACGAGTTCATAAAATTACCCCTCAAAAAAAGCATCAACATAAACATTGTAACCTCCTCTATTGACCAATATGACAAGGACAAGGCCGAGAATTTCAAGTCGTTGACCCACCACAGTATTATATTCAACAGCAAACCCATTCGAAGATCGGAAATCGAAGAAATTACCACTGCCATTTCAATTTAATACCCAAGTTTTAGCTAACTTTGAGTTTTTGAGAATTACCTTTGGACGTATTTCGAGAGAAAGGACTCCAAACACATATTAATTTTCCAATAAACGCCAAAGCAGTTTTTTTGAGTTTTAAATAAAATTTTAATGTAGCATGAAACTTCTGCTAAGACTATTTGTAGTACTCTGTATTATTTCTTGCGAGACCAAAAAAGAAAGAAAAATAGAAAACATTCAGACTGTTTTTGAGCGTAGCAATGGAGAAGAAACAGCTACTTACCTGCAAATAATAGACTTCTACCTTCAACTTGCCAAAGAATTCCCAGAAATAAATATTCAAATCATTGGTAATACCGATAGTGGCAATCCCTTACATATGGTTACCTACAATCCAGATGCCGACTTTAATTTTCAAAAGATTGGCCGGGATAAGAGTATCCTATTCATAAACAACGGCATACATCCCGGAGAAAGTGATGGAATAGATGCAACAATGCTATTGTTTAGGGACCTGGCTATGAAAAACATAGACTCACCTAAAAACACGGTAGTGGTTACCATACCCATCTATAATGTTGGAGGGGCCTTGAACAGGAATTCTACTTCCAGAGTAAACCAAAATGGGCCTATAGCCTATGGATTTAGGGGCAATGCAAAAAACTATGACCTTAATCGGGATTTTATTAAATCGGATTCCAAAAACGCCCACACTTTTGCCAAAATTTTTCATTTGATAAAACCGGATATCTTTGTTGACAACCACGTTAGCAATGGGGCGGACTACCAATACACACTTAGCCACTTATTTACACAGCATAATAAACTGGGAGGGGAATTGGGAGATTACCTTCATAAAGAGATGATGCCTGCCCTTGAAAAATCATTGACTGAAGCAGGATGGGACAATACGCCCTATGTCAATGTATTTAATCAGGTACCTGAAAAGGGTTTTTCCCAATTTATGGACTATCCCAGGTATTCTACCGGATATACCACACTTTGGAATACCTTAGGTTTAATGGTTGAAACCCATATGCTAAAACCATATAAACAAAGAGTGGAAGGCGTTTACGCATTAATGACGAAAATCCTGGACTTATCTGAGAAAGATTACAAAAAGATTAAAAATTTGAGGGAAAATGCTTTTGAAACATATTTGGAGAGACAAAACTACCCGCTTCAATGGGTCATTGACACCACACAAAGTACGGTTCTAGAATTCAAAGGTTATGAAGCCGATGTATTTAATAGTGAAATAACGGGCTTTCCTAGACTAAAATATGATAGAAACAGGCCGTTTGTCAAGGATGTGAATTATCAAAATTACTACATACCTATTCATGAGGTAGAAATCCCCAAGGCATATGTAATTAGAAAGGGGTTTGATAAAATAATAGATTTGCTGACCGTGAACCAAATTAGCTTCAATATCTTAAAAAAAGATACTTCCTTTGCTGTAGAGTCCTATAAAATAGATAGTTTTAACACTTCTAATAATTCCTTTGAGGGCCATTACCCGCATTACAATACCAAAGTGCTGCGCAGTAACAAAAATGTCAATTTCACCGAAGGTGACATTCTGGTCCCCACTAATCAAAAAGGGTTGCGCTATTTATTGGAAACCTTGGAGCCAGAAGCTACCGACTCCTTCTTTAATTGGAATTTCTTCGACGCTATACTACAACAAAAGGAGAACTTTTCACCATATGTCTTCGAAGATCTTGCCCTGGAAATCCTACAGGAGGACAGTGAAGTCAAAAACCAATTCGATTTAAAGAAAGAAATTGACAGTACCTTTGCCAGTGATTGGTACGCCCAATTGGACTGGATTTACAAACGGTCCAAATACTACGAACCGGAACATATGCAATATCCTATATATCGAATCCTAAAGGATTAAACCCTTAATCTTCAAACAGAATTTTGATATTCGCATAAGAATTTTCCAAGGCTTTTTTAATTTTTCCCGGTCCTTTCCATTTTACTTTTTCTATTCCCTCACTGGCCTCGCCCACCAAGGCACCCTTATAATTTGTTTTCATGGCAAACCAATGCACTTCCTTTAATTTATACGCTCCATTCCTCTTGAATAGGTGATAGGTCGTCCTTAAAAAATTTTCTATTTTCAATCCCTCTACCCCGGTTTCCTCCTCAACTTCCCTTAAAGCACATTCTTCAATAGTTTCACCTTTATCCAATTTTCCTTTTGGCAAGTCCCATTTATCGTTTCGGTAAATAAAAAGCACTTTTCCTTCTTTATTGGTTACCACCCCACCAGCGGCAACCACTAAAGGAATTTTCTTCGAAAATTTCTTTAAAATCTCCTCATGGTTTGGGTGATAAATAAAGGCCTCATTAAGTTTCTTGCTCGCCAAAGAGTCGATCGCATCATTTATAGCTGACCCGTTCAACAAAAAATATTTATTATTTGCCGTATCCGATAATTTATTTGTTAAAATCAGAGGTGACTCATTAACAAAAACTTTATACATTTGCGTCATGGTTTTAGATAAAGACACTGGCAAAAAAACTGCAGAGCTTCTGCTACAAATTAATGCAATTAAGTTGAAACCTGAAAATCCATTTACATGGGCTTCAGGGTGGAAGTCTCCAATTTATTGCGATAATAGGATAATCCTCTCATACCCAAGCATTAGAAATTATGTTAGGGAGCAAATGGGAAAGCAAGTAGAAAGCCTCTATGGCAAGCCAGATGTGATAGCCGGTGTAGCAACCGGAGCCATTGGCATAGGCATGCTGGTCGCCGAATATTTAGGACTACCCTTTATTTATGTTCGGCCGGAAGCCAAATCACACGGACGCCAAAACCAAATAGAAGGCCGCTTGGAGGCCAATCAGAGTGTAGTTGTCATTGAAGACCTTATCAGTACTGGAAAAAGTAGCCTTAATGCTGTGGAAGCTTTGAAAAACAGTGGAGCCCATGTAAAAGGGATGCTTGCAATTTTCACCTACGGATTTGACGTAGCCAATGAAAATTTTAAAAAATATGGTTTGGACCTTCATACATTGAGCGATTACGATTATTTAATTCAACAAGCGTCGGATACAAACTATATAAAGGAGAATCAATTAAAAACTTTACTAGAGTGGAAAAGCAGCCCCTCTACCTGGCAATCTTAAATTATGTACCTAGAAACACCCAAAAAAAAAGTAAATAAAAGTAGTAAGGAAGTTTTTGATTTTCTTAACGACGTGAAGAATTTTGAGACCTTAATGCCAAAAAACATCAGTAAGTTTGAGGTAATCAATGAGAACAGGTTTTTATTTGCCCTTACCGGAATGCCAGAAATTGTACTTCAAAAGAAACAACAAACGCCTCATTCCCAATTAACTTTTGGTGCCGCAAGCGACAAATTACCATTTACCTTAACCGCCGATATTTTGGCAATAAGTGATGATGAGAGCGAAGTAACCCTAAGTTTTGAAGGTGAATTCAATGCAATGATGGCCATGATGATAAAATCACCTATCAATAATTTCATTGGTACACTGTCCGATAATCTTTCCAAATTATAAGTTCAATCCTATTCTTTGGACCTAATACAAAAGTTTCACTTCCTTTAGGTTGAATTCTTTTAGAATGTTGTCTTCCAATAAGATTTTTAGTTTTCCATCACTGGAAACCCCCTTTATAAAGCCCATAAACATTTCATTATCTTGATCGGTAAATGTAGAGGGCTTGTCTTTTCTAAAAAGTCTGGTCTCGTACAGCTCAAAGAGACGCTTTTGGTTCCCTTCCCCACTTTTACCCAGCAAAGTCTTCAAGTTTGCGACAATATTGGAAAGTAGTTCTTCCAGATCGAATGTTCTTCCCAATAATAACTTTAAAGAGGACACATTTGGGAGGTTATTGAACGTTAATTGGTTTACATTTAAACCTATTCCGACAATAGATGCCTGAATATGTTGTCCGGACAACATATTTTCGATAAGAATTCCACATATTTTGGAATGTCCTGACATTATGTCGTTAGGCCATTTAATCTTCAGATCAGGTACTTGCAGTTGGGATAATGTTTCGTAAATTGCCGACGAAACACAAATATTTAAGATAAATTGGTCCGAGACCTGAATGTCTTTAGGTTTGACTAAAACACTAAAAGTCAAGTTTTTACCGGGGTCAGAAAGCCAATTCGTTCCCATTTGACCACGCCCCTTCAATTGGGAATGGGCCATTACCACCGTAAAATCCCCTAGATTATTGTTGACCATCAAATCCTTTAAATAGGCATTCGTGGAGTCCGTGGCACTAAGTTTGATTAATTGCATTTACAATCTTATGATTATTATATAATGTATTGTTAAAAACAATAGTTAAAAAAACAAAAAAATAATAACTTTGTAAAAATTTAAAATTTTTGAATGCAGAAAAGGAAAAGTAGCGCAGATGAGTTAATTGCCTTAATTTTAAGTGGAATAGAAGAGGTTAAAGGACATGATATAAATTTACTTGATCTTAGAGATATAGAGAATACTGTTTGTGACTACTTTATTATTTGTAATGGTACTTCCAACACACATGTAAACGCCATTGTAGGCTCCATCCAAAAAACCGTTAGTAAAGCAATTCAAGACAAACCTTGGCATGTAGAAGGTTCGGATAATGCCGAGTGGGTTTTAATGGACTACGTAAACGTAGTTGTACATGTATTTCAAAAACAAGTGAGAGAATATTATGATATAGAAGGACTTTGGGGAGATGCCAAAGTAACATCAGTTGAAAGTAGCTTCAATCAGTAAAAAAAAATAATGGCAAAAGAAAATAATACAGGTCCCAAAAAACCCAAATTCAATACTTGGTGGATATATGGCGTAATAGCGATATTATTAATTGGTTTTCAATTTTTCGGTAGCGGAAACTTTGCAAATACTAAAAAAGCAAGTACCTCAGAACTTCAGGAGTATCTTAGAAATGGGGATATCAGAAAAATATTGGTCATCACCAATACGAGACAAGCAAAAATCTTCCTTACAGAAGAGGCTTTAAAAAAGGAGGTTCACAAGGATGTGTCCGATCAACCTTTCTCATTGACGGCCACTGCTACACCACAGTATATAGTTAACTATGGAGATCAGCAGAATTTTGAAAACGAGATCAATGAGATCAAAAAGGAAAACAATTTAGACACCGAGCTTACATACGACCAGGAATCCAATGTGCTCACCGAACTGCTGTTAACACTTCTTCCGTTTGTGTTGATCATAGGTATCTGGATATATTTAATGCGCCGCATGTCCGGAGGTGCTGGTGGTGGTGCCGGTGGTCAGATTTTCAATATTGGAAAATCCAAGGCCAAACTGTTTGATGAAAAAACAGATACAAGAACCTCATTTAAAGATGTTGCAGGATTGGAAGGCGCCAAGGAAGAGGTAGAAGAAATAGTGGAATTCTTGAGAAATCCTGATAAATATACATCTTTAGGTGGTAAAATCCCTAAGGGAGCGCTATTGGTAGGACCTCCGGGAACTGGTAAAACCTTATTGGCCAAAGCAGTTGCAGGGGAGGCGAAAGTTCCTTTCTTTTCACTTTCAGGTTCAGATTTCGTGGAGATGTTTGTTGGAGTAGGAGCCTCAAGGGTTAGGGACTTATTTAAACAAGCCAAGGACAAATCACCTGCCATTATTTTCATTGATGAGATCGATGCCATTGGTAGGGCCAGAGGGAAGAATAACTTCACAGGATCCAATGACGAAAGGGAAAACACCTTGAACCAATTATTAACGGAAATGGATGGTTTTGGCACCAACACCAATGTTATAGTATTGGCGGCCACCAACCGTGCAGATGTATTGGACAAGGCATTGATGAGAGCAGGACGATTTGACAGACAGATATACGTTGATCTTCCGGATATAAGGGAGCGTAAGGAAATTTTCGAGGTTCACCTTAGACCCATAAAAACGGCAGAAACATTGGACTTGGATTTTCTGGCAAAGCAAACCCCTGGTTTTTCAGGTGCCGATATTGCCAATGTTTGTAACGAAGCGGCATTGATCGCAGCACGTAAAGAAAAGAAAGCCGTAACCAAACAAGACTTTTTGGATGCCGTGGATAGGATTGTAGGTGGTTTGGAGAAAAAGAATAAAATAATCACCCCTGGTGAAAAGAAAACCATTGCCTATCATGAAGCAGGCCACGCAACGGTAAGCTGGATGTTGGAACACGCCGCACCGCTTGTAAAAGTAACTATAGTGCCTAGAGGGCAATCTCTTGGTGCAGCTTGGTATTTACCTGAAGAACGTTTAATTGTTCGCCCAGATCAAATGAAGGATGAAATGTGTGCTACCTTAGGTGGTAGGGCCGCAGAAAAAGTAATCTTCAACGAGATATCCACAGGTGCACTTAGTGATTTGGAAAAGGTGACCAAACAAGCTAGGGCCATGGTAACCATTTACGGTTTAAACGATGAGATCGGAAATCTAACCTATTACGATTCATCGGGACAAAATGAATATGGTTTCTCCAAACCCTATAGTGAACAGACTGCATTGACCATAGACAAAGAGATTTCAAAGCTTATTGAGGAGCAGTATGTAAGAGCGGTTGAGCTATTATCCAATAACAAAGATAAACTTACCGAATTGGCAGAGCGATTATTGGAAAAAGAAGTTATATTTAAGGACGATTTGGAAAAAATATTCGGTAAACGTCTTTTTGAAAGAGACAAGAGGATGGAAGCTGAGGAAGCTGCCGAAAAAGAAGAGAAAGCCAATGCGGCCGAAAAAGAAGTAAAGGAAGAAAAAGCCAAAAAGGATATTTCAGAATCGGAAACAGAAATAAAAAAATAAAAAGTAAATAATTCGTTGTTCTTAAAGACTAAGGGACCAAGGGAGCGTTTTAGATATTAATGGGATTATTTGATAAACTTTTTGGGGGAGGAAAAAAAAGGGTTTCCAAAGAAACTGTGGAAACAAGAGGGCAACATATGCCCGACTTAAATATTCCCGTTGACGAAAAGTTTACCATTAATTTCAAACACAACGGTGGAAAGTTCTTGTATTGCGATTCTATCAATGAGGTATTTACCAATTTGGACAATATAATTATTGAGAATGAATGGCAGGACCAAACCTTTTTTTCCATGGATAAAAGGTTGGAAGAGAAATTCTCCAAGCAGGAAATAAGTTTCACCGATCACCCCAATAAGAGTGAGATATTTTTTACCACTTGTGAGCATCTAATTGCCCAAAATGGATCCATTTTAGTTTGCTCCAATCAGTTAAAAGAAAGAAAACTTCACGAATTACCTGCAAATGTCATTGTTTTTGCCACCACCAGCCAAATGGTCGAATCTATTGGGGAGGGATTAAAAACAATAAAAAAGAAGTATAAAAATGTAATTCCCGCGAACATTACCACCATAAAACATTTTCAACCCACTGCTGAAAATTCAGACGATTTCTTAACTTACGGAAGTAGTTCTAAAAATCTTTATCTTTTACTTCTGGAAGACTTATAACATGAGAGAAATTTTAAGGCGCTTACTTACAGGTGCGGTATACGTAATTTTACTACTTTCCGCCGTATTTCTAAGTTCCGATGCCTTTGACTTTTTGTTTATGACCTTTGGATTGGCCTGTCTCTACGAATACAAACGTATGATCAAACTTCGTGGCTACCATATTTTTATTGCCTATTTGGCACTTTGGTGGACATTTATTTATTTGATCAATGATAAGATTCTCATCAATATTTTGATGTTCATAACAATATCCATTAATTTTATACTGTTGTACTATCTCTTTTCAGGAAAGGAAAAATTGTTCAACACTTTGCAAAAATTTATAGTAGGTCTTTTTTATATAGGGGGAGGTTGTATTTTCCTAACTATGATTCCCTATAAGGACAATGAATTTGCAAAGTTTCTGATTATGGGTGTATTTATCCTTATTTGGGTAAACGATACTTTTGCCTACTTGGTTGGTAAAAGTATAGGTCGCAATAAATTATTCCCCTCCATTTCTCCTAAAAAAACAATAGAGGGAGCTATAGGAGGTTTTGTATTTGCATTGACAGCAGCGTATTTTTTGTCGAAATATGAAACCAATATTTCGTTGGCACAATGGTTAATCCTGGCATCGGTCATTGTTTTGACAGGAAGTTTGGGCGACCTTATTGAATCGAAATTTAAAAGGGCCGCAGGGGTCAAAGATAGTGGAGCCATTTTACCTGGGCATGGTGGAATGCTGGACAGATTGGACAGTTTAGTGTTTGCAGCACCGTTTGCATATTTAACTTTAATTATTTTTTCACATGTTTCATAAAGAAGGACAAAAAATCATTATTACAACCTTTATTATAACCTGTACCGTTATATTATTGGCCAATTTTTTCGTTGACATCCCATGGCTAAGATTAATTCTTCAAATTACCTCACTGGTAATACTTGTTCTCATCCTACAGTTCTTTAGAAATCCCAAACGAAATGCGGCCAAGAGTTTTGATGAAATATTGGCTCCTGTTGATGGTAAGGTGGTTGTTATTGAAGAAGTGGAAGAAACGGAATATTTTAAGGCAAAACGTATTCAGGTATCCATTTTTATGTCCCCAATAAATGTTCATGTAACGAGGTACCCGGCAAGTGGACTGATTAAATTCTCCAAGTACCATGCTGGAAAATATCTTGTGGCCTGGCATCCTAAATCAAGCGAGGAGAATGAAAGAACTACCGTTGTTATAAATACCCCAAAATTTGGGGATATACTATACCGCCAAATTGCAGGAGCAATGGCCCGCCGTATTATTAATTATGCGGAAGTTGGGGATAGTGTACAACAGGGTGAAGATGCCGGATTTATTAAATTTGGCTCTAGAGTAGATTTGTTCTTACCTTTGAATAGTGCAATTACCGTAAAACTGCACCAAAAAGTAATAGGGGCAAAAACATGTATTGCAACTACAAGGGTTCAAAAAGAAAATGAAGACTGATAAACTTAAGAAAGAATTTATAGCGGCGGTCGATTTCATTAATGATTACAATGATCCCCTCCCTGCTGATCTTTTGTTAAAATTGTATGCCTATTTTAAAATTGCGAACCGCAATTTCAGCCATCCCGGAAGCAGGACTCCTTTAATTAACGCTTTCAAGGCCAATGCCCTTATACAGGCGAAGAATGTAAGCATCGAAGAAGCCATGCAACGTTATATTGAATTGGTGGATAAAGAAGTTCGAAAGGTTAAGAAATAGGGAAAGTCCATTACTTTATTTCTTGTCAAAACCGCCTATTTAAAAGTATTTATTCCCAAAAGACGCTTCGTGAAAATTCTATGAAACCATATTTAATTGGTTTTCCTTATTTTCAAAATAGGTAAAATATATTCCACCTAAAATTGTAAAAAAGAAATAGCCCCCTATCCATAAATTTCCTAATGGAAGGTAAGAATTTAGACCAAACCAATCCCCAAAATAAGCTATCCATAAAATTCCGGCAAGTCCCCTGATCAACTCTATCGCTACAGCATACTTTTCCCTATCCATAAGAGTGGTATATCCATAGATTCCCACAAAAATAAAACCACTAAAAACCAGTAGACCTTCAAAGCCAATTTCTGTATAATTAAAGAACATAAACATCATTAATCCCAAACTTGCCAGCATTTGAAAAATTGCATATTGCTTCAACCTATTGGTTGCATGTGATTCATATCTTTTAAAGTGGTAAACGTCCTCAATAATAACCATAGGATACTTTTCCTTAACATCATCTGGTCTCCAGCCCGTGGGCATAAACCAAATGCGTATTTTATCCCAAAATCTTTTTGTTCGCCAGGCGTCTTGGAATATCCTCCATATATGCTGAAAATTGATGATGACGGGGTTCCAGGTTCCAACAGGCTTCAATACTCCGTATTGGGGAGGAACCTCCTCCAATTCCTCTTGAAATGTACCAAACATACGATCCCAAACACAAAGTATTTGCCCTAAGTTTTTATCTATGTATTCCGGATTTATGGCATGGTGTACCCGGTGCTGGGAAGGGGTAACCAAAAAATACTCCAACCAACCCATTTTTCCAATATGTCTGGTATGGTACCAAAACTGTGCAAACAAATGTATGGGGGCCAAAATAGCTATTACTAAATGGGGAACTCCCAAAACCGCTGCCGGGATTAGGAACAGGGAAAAATAGCCTATCAGATTGCTTATAGGTTGTCTAAGGGCACAGGCCAAATTAAATTCCTCACTGCTGTGGTGAATTACATGCTGATTCCAAAAAATATTAATCTTATGGCTTAACCTATGGTTCCAGTAACCAGCAAAATCGAGCACAATAAAAGCTAGGAGCCAAACCAACCATGTAGCCTTAATTTCAGTAATTGCCAAATGCTCCAATAAGTAGGGATAGGATACCACTACCAATGCAAGCCCCAATGTATCCTTGATAATATTGGTAAGTCCAGAACTAATACTGGAAACGGTGTCCATAACCTTATGCATTTGTTTCTTTACAAAATAGCCATAGGTTATTTCTATGGTCAAAAGGATTACAAAAAATGGGATGGCGTATAAAAGTGCCGTGGCGTAGGTTTCCATTGATCAATGTTAATTTTATAGGCTCCAACAAATATAGCGAAAATGGTTATTTTTTTATTCAACTTAATAATATTCACCAGCACAAAACGCCAATAATATTAGTTTTAGACCCAAAAGTTCATATAGATTTTTAAGAAACAGAATTCTCAAGACAAGGACAGAAGAACGCTACCAAAAGCTTTTGTTTTCAATTCAATAAAGAATAAATTAGTTTTATATACTTTATATTGGCCATTAAATGAATTTAAGACATTCCATAGTAACGCGTTTTGCCCTATTCTTTACCGGCCTAATTATTTTTACCATCCTCCTTTCTGGGTATTTAGTTTTCAAAAAAGCATCCCAAGCTATAACGGCACATTCGAAAGAACGTATAATACAGGCCTCTGAATTGGCGGAACTATCGTTCTATGCGTTGCTTAACGAAGTAACCAATGACATTGCAGTAATAGCTTTGAGTCCAACCATACAGGAGCATATTTACAATCCCTCGATAAAAACCTCCAGCGATATAGATCAACTTTTTAGGATTATACTTGAAAACAAAGAAACCTATTTTCAAATTAGATTGCTCGAAGCCGATGAGAACGGGAAAGAAATTATTCGCTTTAACAAGGAAAAGGGCATTGTGCACAAATCCAACAATCTGCAACAAAAAGGGGACCGTGAATATTTTAAGGAGGCGATTCAGATAAATCAAGGGGAACACTATTTTTCCAATATTAATCTAAACGAAGAATACGGCGTAATAAGTTCTCCATACACCCCTACCCTGCGGGTTGCAAGTCCCATTTTTAACAGTGAAAACGAAAAAGTTGGTATCCTTATTATCAATATTAACTTAAATCCGTTATATCGTAATTTGGATCAAATAGCTGGTAGTGACAGTCAATTTTATTTAATTGATTCCAAGGGCCAGTACTTGTATTCCCACGACAGGTCGCAGCAGTTCGGCCTACAGACCAAAGAATTCCAGAATTTTTTCTCCGATTACAATATAGGAGAAAATTCCATTGAACCATTAAAAGAGGGATTTCGGCAACTTACAAAGTCTCCCGATGGCAATTATTTAAGTTATCTCAAAGAGTTACCGTATTTCGATGGAAAGCGAAAAATATTTCTGATTTCCAATATGGAACAGAATATTCTACTAAAAAATGCGCTTACTGTACGTTCGCAAAGTATACAAACCTTACTTTGGGTATGCTTGTTTTCCATTTTGCTATCATGGTTTTTCACTAATCTATTTTCCAAAAAAATTACCAAAATAACCAAGGCGATCAGCAATTATGACCAGGGAATTCCGGAGGAACATTCACTCCCTACCAATAGAAAGGACGAAATTGGAATTCTTGCCAATACTTTCTCCAAAATGAAGGTCAAAATTGATCAAAATGTGCTTGAACTGAACACGGCCCTGGAAAAAGAACATACTGCAAGAAAACAGCGTGATGAATTTTTGCAAAACATGAGCCATGAATTGCGCACTCCCCTTAACGCCATTTTAGGCCTTACAAAACTGTTGTATAAAAATGCGTCCGATTCCCAGTTACCCATAATCCATGCCTTGGAAAGAAGTTCCAATAGTTTGGCCGGCTTGGTCTACGACGTTTTGGATCACCAAAAATTGGTTGAAGGCAAACTTCAAATTGAATTGGAGCCAACCAATATTGCGGAACTCTTGAGGGATATTCATTCTACATATTTATACGAAGCAGTTCAAAAAGGGCTAACATTCAACCTAAAAATTGACGATAAACTTAAAACCGGGCTATATCAGACCGATGCCTTGAGATTAACACAAATTGTTACAAACCTAGTGGTGAATGCCATAAAATACACCAAGAAGGGCACTATTGACCTGTCCGCCTATATCAATGGCATTGAAAGTCAAGAGTTAAATATTAAAGTGAACGATACTGGTGTAGGCGTACTTCCAAAAAACCTAAATAGAATCAATGATCGTTTTTTTATGGAAAAAAACGATTTGTCTGGAAGATACGGCAGTTATGGCCTTGGCCTGTCCATTGTTAAACAATTAACAACACTATTCGGAGGTACATTACGGGCTTCCTCACAAAAAGAAATAGGCTCTGAATTTTGGGTGAGTCTGCCAACCCTTTCCACCTCATCCCTTAAATTGCCAAAATCTTTTCCTTTGTCGACCTTCCCCCTGCCACAACTAAGTGGTCAATACAATATTCTGCACATAGAGGACGATGTGTCCACTTCCGAATTAATAAATTATGTTCTAAAATCAGGCAGCATTACCATAATGCATACAAATTCATTGGAAGGGGCTTTGAACATAATAAAGGCCAATTCTCCAGATTTAATAATAAGTGATCTGATGCTGGAGAATGAAAAAATACAGGATAACTTGAACGACTGGATCAAAACTAAAAAAATAAACTGTCCGCTTATTCTTGTTTCCGCCTTAGACCCTGTTGAAAGTGGGAAGTTAAAGAGTGAATATTTTCAAAAACCCTTCCCAATTGATCGGTTTAAGGATACCGTATATAAAATTTTGGGCAGCAATGAATTTGAATCCCCAGATTTTTCAAGTATCTATAAGAATTATGACAATGACACCCACAAAATTGATAAGGTCCTAAAATTACTGGAGACCGAATTCAAAAACTATATCAACCAAATAAACAAAAATATGGAGGCCAAAGACCAGGATATTTGGGAATCAATAATGCACAAACTAATTGCCCATATCAATATTCTTGGATTAACTACCCTCTCCAAGGTACTTCCGGAAAGAATTATTTCTATAAATAGTGATGAACTGAGGGTAATAAATAATGCCTTTGCCTATTATTTATGCTGCTTTAGAGCAGAGATATATCTCAATTTAAAAGATCGATCTTCCTAAGCAACTCTGGAGCATACCGTTGACTTACCGGTATGTGTTCGTTATTTATTTCTACGGCACCGGTTTGTATAACTTCTATCATGTTGAGATTTATGATATAGGAGCGATGCACACGTTGAAAAAATTCGGGAAGCTTTGGCTCGAGGTCCTTCAAGGCCATCAAGGTCAGTATTTTCTTGTTTTTAAAAACAATGGATATGTAATTGGCCTCGGACTTAAAATAGGCAACTTCTTTCAGTTTTATTTTCAGCAATTTCCCACCTTCCTTTATAAATATACGGGAATCTTTTTCAGGCACTTTGTTATTCGCAGAAATATACTCCTTGGCTTTTGAGAATCCCTTATAAAACCTTGGAAAGTCTATAGGTTTCACCAAATAATCCACAACTATAGGATAATTATAGGAATCCGGCGCAAATTCCTTATTGGAAGTAACCATTATCACCGCCGAGTTGGGATTCAGGTCCAAGATATCCTTACCGGTAATATCCGGTAAATTAAAGTCTAAAAAAATAAGATCAAATGATGAACTATTTATAAGATTAATAGATTCAAACCCAGATACGGTTGTAGTAACACTTTTAATATCATCGATCTTACTGCAAAAGTGCTCAAGTAAATCACAAATCAACGGATCATCATCAACAATTAAACACCTCATGCCCTTATCCAATAAATTACCTATTTCATCAAGCAATATAAGCAATTCGTATAAAAAATAATTTTTACGCCATCTAAAATTCTACTATTGTTACTTATAAAACCGACTAACATGAACTCTAAATCATTTTTTATACCTATACTCTCCATTTTATTTTTTGGATTTATTGGCTGTAAAGACCAGTCCAAACATTCCAAAAACATGGCAGACAATCAAATAACCCTGGCCGACGAGCCACGGGGAAAGGACAATATAGCGTTCCAATGGGCCTATATGGCTTTGGAAGGTACTGCCAACGATACAGACCGCTTTAAACCAAGACCAACAGTTACCTCAAGATATCTCGGATTGATTTTCACCGCTATGTTTGATGCCTGGACACGTTACGATGAAAAGTCACAACCGGTGTACCTTAAAAATGTAAAGCGTTTCCCTGTGAACGACAGAATTCTTAAGAACAAAGAAATAGCGGTGAGTTATGCTGCTTATAGAGCGTTAAGGGAATACTATTATTCCGACAGCACCCTATTTAGGGAAAAGATGATCCAATTGGGACTTGACCCGGATAACGAGTCCAGGGATCCAGCCACACCTGAGGGAGTTGGCAACCTAGCCGCAGATATGGTAATAGAAGCTCGCCGAAATGACGGTTCCAACCAATATGGAGAGGTGGAAGGGTCTGGTGGACAGCCCTACTTTGATTACACCAATTATAAGCCCGTAAATGATATTGATAAAAATATTGACCTCAATAGGTGGCAGCCAAAATATTTTATAGATGAGGACGGCAATAAATACAATCCAGGCTGCTTAACCCCATATTGGCAAAAAGTAAAACCTTTGTTGTTGGAGACTGCAGATCAGTTTAGACCAGGACCTCCCCCTATGGTTGGTTCCAAACAATTGGAAAAAGAAGTTCAAGAGGTAATTGACCTTCAGGCAAATTTAACTCCAGAAAACAAGGCACTCGTAGAATTTATGAGAGATGGACCTAAATCAGTACAACAAGCCGGGCATTGGTTAAAATTTGCTCAGGACGTATCCTTGAGGGACAACCATACTTTGGACCAAGACGTAAAGATGTATTTTTTGGTAGAATCAGTTGCCATGGATGCCTTTATCTCTTGCTGGGATTCCAAAATGTATTATGATTATGCACGTCCTTATGCCTTGGTACACGATTACTATCAAGACAAGGTAATCAAGGCCTGGGGTGGTCCCGATAAAGGTATGGTTGAAATGAAAGGGAAGGATTGGAGACCTTATTCCCCTGATGCCTTTCTGTGTCCGCCATTCCCGAGCTACGTTTCAGGCCATAGTACCATAAGTGGTGGCTGCGCGGAGGCTCTACGATTATTTACCGGAGACGATCAATTTGGTTCAGAAGTGGAATTGGTTCCAGGAGCCCTTACTGAAACCGTTAATCTGGACGACCCGGTTACCTTAAAATTCCCAACTTTTACCGAAACAGCCGAAATGGCAGGTATATCAAGAGTAATGGGAGGATACCACATACAGGCCGATAATGTTGCAGGATTGGAATTGGGCAGACTGGTAGCAAGGCATCATTATAAAAAATATCTGCAGCTAATAGGTGAAGGTGGTACTACGGTCAACCAATAAAATAAGCTTATAAAACCGGTTTGTTTTTATTAAGGACATTCATAGTCTATCTGTAAATAAAATCAATACCAACAAACAGTAATAAATGATCCGATTAACCCAAAATGGCAGAATGCTAGGTATAAGCATAGGTGTCGTATACCTTTGGTTTGGATTCCTTAAATTTTTCCCCGGATTGAGTCCTGCGGATTTGCTGGCCAAACAAACTATATCTTTATTAACCTTTAATCTCGTTTCGGAAAATGCGGGGATATTATTACTTGCCATAATTGAGGCGGCTATTGGTCTTTGCTTGATTTTTAATCTGCAACTCAGAAGAATTATTGTTGTAGCACTTATCCATCTCGTCCTAACTTTTATTCCGGTAGTGTTTTTTCCTGAAATCTCATTTTCCAAAGCTCCGTTTTCCCTCACCTTGGTAGGGCAATATATAATTAAGAATATCGTGATTATCAGCGCCTTACTTTTAATATATCAAAGGCCGTACAATAGGGCTTCCTGATGTGAGGAAAAAACTTCGTCACAAAACACTAAGAGCTGTCTTACAATTACATTGGAGGCCAGTGGCACGTGGTGGAAGTGGACAAAATATTCATAATTTTCCCTTTATTAATTAGATCTATCCATTTGGTATCATTAAGATATATTGAAGAAAACCATGCCTTAAATTCCAATACATGCAAAAAAATCAGGTTACCCATATAATAGGCATTCTTTTAGTTACACTTGTCTTGAATACCACAAGTATAAGTGCCCAAGGATGTGTAGCTATTAGACACTTTTCCTCCTGTGTGGGAAACAGTCTGGAAAATAATCTTTTGGGCAAGGGCGACCTTCAAATAGGCATGAATTATAGATATTTCAAATCCTTTAGGCATTTTAGGGGTACGAAGGAGGAAGCAGATAGAGTTGCGAATAATACCGAGGTAATTAATCATTCCCATGCGTGGGACTTTTTCCTTACCTATGGTATTTCCGAGAGGTTTTACACCAGTATTACAATACCAACGGTAATAAATGCGAGGTCTTCCCTCTATGAGCACGGTAGGGAAGAAAGAAACAGTACTTTTTCACGGGGTTTGGCCGATATAAGGGCAGGTATTGGATATTGGCTATTGGATCCATCTTTGAACCCCAATAGGAACCTTGCGGTTGGTTTAGGGTTAAAACTACCCACCGGTGATTATAATGCAACGGACGTGTTTTATAATGTAGGGCCAGAAGGCAGTCCTGAAGTGCGCCCTGTTGACCAGTCCATCCAACCTGGGGATGGTGGTTTTGGATTTACGATTGATTTACAGTTTTACCAAAAAATAGCCAGCGGCCTATTTGCCTATGGCGGTGGATTTTACCTGTTTAACCCTAGGGAAACCAATGGAATCAGGACCTTTAGGGAGACACTTAGCCCTATTTTAGAAAATGAGGCCATTATGGCCGTACCAGACCAATATTCTGTTCGCACAGGCCTTAGTTGTAGTTTGTCCAATGATATTTCCACTTCCTTGGGTGCCCGATTTGATGCCGTACCGGTAAAGGACATTATTGGGGGCAATGAAGGCTTTCGTAGACCAGGAAATGTCCTATCCATAGAACCCGGCATAGCTTATATGTATCAGAATTTTACCTTAAATTTAAATGTACCTTTTGCCGTTCGCAGAGATAGACCCCAAAGTGTTACGGATAAACAAACCGAAATAGGTACCGGAAGTCCCAGAAATGGGGATGCTGCATTCGCCGATTATTTAATAAATTTTGGAGTATCCTACCGCTTCGCTAAAAGCAAAACTTTGGAAATAGACCCTTCCTTGAGAGATACCTTTAATTAAAAAACGGATTACCAGTCTATGGGACGGTAATCTTTAAGAAACTTACCGCACCAATGTTTACCAGTGTTAATACCGTCGATCAACGGATCCAACACCCTAGCGGCTCCATCTACAATATCCAATGGAGGTTGAAAGTCATGGATTTCTTCCTTTCTTTTGGACAATTCTATAGGGTCCTCATCCGTTACCCAACCCGTATCCACAGCATTCATAAATACCCCGTCCTTGGCAAAATCCAATGCGGAAGTATGTGTCATCATATTCAGTGCCGCCTTGGCCATATTGGTATGGGGATGACGATCCTCCTTATAAAACCTATGGAATTTACCTTCCATGGCAGAAACGTTTATAATATGCTTTTTACCCGTATTTTCTTGTCTCATAAGTTTAGACAAGCGGTTGCAAAGTACAAAGGGAGCAATGGCGTTTACCAATTGTACTTCTATCATTTCCGGGGTCTCTATCTCCCCTAATTTCAATCTCCAGCTATTGGTCTTGCGCAAATCAACCTGCTGCAGGTCGGCATCCAATTCTCCTTCGGGAAAAACTTCCTTGGTAGAAAGGGAACTATCAAAACTGTAGGGAATCTGGGAAAGTTTGGCAGAGGCCCTTATACCAATTCCCGGTTCTGGCGCGTGCCAATTAACCGGCAAGGCATTATTTTGGATACTTGCAGTTCCTTTTGTAAGGCTATTAAGTTCCTGTAGACAAAAATCGTGATCGGACAATACTTCTTGCGCCCTTGGGGGTAACTCCTGTAAAGGAACCTCCTCATTCTTCATCAGGTGCTGGTAAAATCCTGCCGGCCTTCTCACTGTTTGGGCAGCGTTATTGATCAAAATATCCAATCGGTCGTATTGTTGTTCTATAAAATTGCAAAAGATTTCAACACTTGGTATATGTCTTAGATCCAAGCCATGTATTTTTAATCTGTGTCCCCATTCGTGAAAATCCTCCTCCTTGGAGAAACGCAATGCGGAATCCACAGGAAACCTTGTAGTGGCCACCACAGTTGCACCGGCCCTTAACAAGATTAATGTAATATGATAGCCTATTTTTAATCTAGACCCGGTAACTATAGCAACCTGCCCGCTAAGGTCGGCCGACTGAAAACGTTTTGCATAGTTATAATCGCCACATTCTGGGCACATGGCATCATAGAAATGATGTAGCTTTGTATATACAGCTTTACATACATAGCAATTTCGAGGGGATTCCAATTCCAGCTCATCCAAAGTCTCCTTAATGGGAGCAGTCAGTAATTTTGGGGCTACAAAAACGGCGGCTTCCCTGGCACTTCTAATACCTGTTTCCTTACGCGCATGCTTATCGCGCTCGATCATTTTACGCTTGGCCGCCTTGGCAGCGTCTTTCTTGCGTTGCTTAAATTCATTCTTGGCCGGCCTCGATAATTGGCCAGCTGCCTTTAGCAAGGCAACTCTTTTTTCCTCTGGAAGTTCAAAAATCGTATGTCCGTTTTCCACCAGCTTCCCAAGCAGATATATACACTGATCGATCTCTTCCGAACTAATCTTATCCAAGACATTCTCCTGCCCATCTACCAGATTGTTACTAACCATTTCCCTGAAATTTTCTGAAAATTAAAACCGTGCAAATGTAAGGTTTAAATTAGATTGCACAAACAGAACCATTTAGCGAAAAAACAAGACTAACTCAAGACTGTTCAAACAAGAAATGTCTTGTCCCAACACAAGCTAATATTAGGAAGTTTTATTGGACTTCGTTAATGAAAATATACCCAAAACATGAGCATAAACCTGAAATGTTTTGAAAGTAGAACAACTTTAATCAAAAGGCCCAACCATAATATGCGCCCTATGGGTGCCGGGATCCATTAACCATGGCATTCCAGGAGCATGTGGTTTGTCCGGTAATCCCGTAGATTCGGTGGTTGCAAAAGGGGTGTAAATTACATATCTGAATTTTCCATTTTGAAGTTCCCCGGTTGTAGTATTGTAGTCTTCGGATTTTCCGTAATACACATACATCATACTGGGCTCCTTGGGCATTTTCAATTTACCCGAGGCCACTTCCTTTTCACGAATTTTCTCCCGCTCCTCCCCTGACAAATCCTTTGCCGAGAGCTCCCTTCCACGGGCCATAAACGGTTCCAACTTTTTGGAATAACAGGCTACATTAATACCGTCCTTATTGGGATTGTCTCCTATGCAGACCAAATTGTTTGTTCCCTTACGTAATAGCACCAATTTCCCATAGTTATCATAACCATAAACCCTGGCACCATCCTTCTTTTCCTCAGGAGCTGGCAAAACAGCGGTTTTAATCTGAATATCGTTGGGAAGAACTTCCTTTTTATGTTCCTGTGACATTATTGGATAAACTGAAAACAGCAACATACCTATTATTAGTTGTTTCATGTGTCAAGATTTAGTGTTGTGAAAAAAAATTATTAAAGATAATATGGATTATTGATGTCCTACCGTATTTTAAATTTATTCCATTTTCCTAAAGATAAAAAATATGGAATAATTAACTTCATGATATAGCCTTAATTCTTGGGGGATAATATAAATTTACGAGCTAAAACTAAAATCCCTCCCAACAATGACGGTTTACGAATTTCTAGACAAGCTTAGAAGGACTCCTGAGGAAATAGCATTTGGAGACACCATAAATATTATAGATACCTATTATAATTTTTCACCTTCAAAGTTCACCAATGGGGAAGTGATCAACGAAGCGGGCCAAAATTCCGGTTCCTGTAAGGTATTCTCATTTGCACAACATCATAAACTAAACAAAACAGAAACATTGGCATGTTTTGGCTCTTACTACAGAAAAGATGTTTTGGAGAATCCTAAAGCTACGGACCACCAGAACATTCGCAACTTTATGGTAACTGGTTGGGAAGGTATTGCATTCGACAACGAGGCCCTGAGTATCAAGTGATAATTCACCAAGTGCCGAAAATTGACATACACCTAACTATTTGCCAGGTAAAACACCCAAGACAAATTACTTGACCTTGGAGGCAGAGGCCTTATCCAAAAACAAGACAGTTTCCTTATGTGTCCTAAGTATGGAAGCCGGACATGTAGTACTGATTTCCCCATACAGCGTGTTATAAACGGCCTGTGCCTTTCTTTCGTCCGGCACCACACAACTAATGGCTTTACAACTCAATATAGCAGTAATCGTCAGGGTAAGGGCCTCTTTAGGCACATCGTCAAAGGAGGGAAACCACCCCTCTCCAAGTTGTTGATTTCTACAGGCCTCATCCAACTCCACCAATTTTACCAATTTGGGATCCTTAAAATCGGCCACTGCGGGATCGTTAAAGGCAATATGCCCATTTTCTCCAATTCCAATACAGGCAATGTCTATAGGATGGAATTTCAGTGCTTCTTCATAACTCCTTAGTTCGCTCTCCAAATCTTCCACATCCCCATTTAGAAAATATATCTTTTTAGGCACCACGCTATTTAAAATGCGCTCTTTGAGATACTTTCTAAAACTAGCAGGATGGGTTTCGGATAACCCTTTGTATTCATCCAAATGAAAAACGGTTATTTTTTTCCAATCGATTTTCTTTTTCTGCAGTGCCTCCAAAAACGAAAATTGTGATGCACCCGTAGCCAAAATGAGGTTGGCCGCACCTTTTTCGCTTATAGCTGCCTGTAATTTGCCCGTCACATAATCGGCCGCCGCAGCGCCCATATCCTTCGGCTCCTTATAGATTTCTACTGCCAAATTTTCGATTTGAAATGATTTTTCCATTGTTTGTATTTAAATAAATTCTGCAATTGCAAACCAAGTGGTAAGCAGTGAAAATAAGATTACGGCCACTAGGCCAAGATTAAGCCTAACACTGGCCTTATTTTTCCCCATCAATTGATGTTTGTTGATCAATATAAACATAGGTACAGCTACCGCTGGCAGAATACAGGCCTGAAAAGCCTGGGAAAATACCATAAGGGCAGGTGGTCTTTCCTCCAAAAAAACGGTCCCAAAAGCAAATACCAATGCACCAATGATAAGAACTCTGGAAGTGGTGGAATGTATGTTTCTTGGAGTACCCCTATAATCTGCAAGCAACCAGGGGGCTATTAACACGATTGGAAAGATAGTGGAGAGTCCGGCTCCGGTAATTCCTATAATGAGAACAAAAGCGGCCAATTTACCCCCTAAGGGTTCAAATAAGGAGATCATTTCTACTGTATTGTCCAGTTTCATTCCAGAAATATGTAGGGTTCCGGCCGCAACGGCCATAATAACACCGCTCAATAAAAGCATCATAAAGGCGGACACAAAGGCATCTGTCTTTTCCTTTTTTAGATCATTTATGCCCCATCCCTTTTCAGCCACCACAGTGCTTCTCATAACAAAAACAGCAGCCGAACAAGTTGTTCCGGTAATTGCAGCAATTAGACCCAAGGCTCCTGGTGTGTCCGGAATACTCGGAACCATACCGGACATGATATCCGCCATATCCGGACGTACCATAATAAAAACCACCATAAAGGACAGTCCCATCAAAATAACCAAAACCGTCAATACTTTTTCAAAAATCCTATATCTGCCAAACCATAAAAAGAATGTTAGAATTACCACAAAAAACAAGATGATCCAAACCCGTTGGACCACTACTCCATTATATGCCAGGCGCACCCCTTCCTGTACCAAATCGGCCACTATTCCCATTACCCCCATAAGTGCCAATAATTCTCCGATAATGAGCACAAGTATAATATAGAGCGAAAGTACCCAGCCCCATTTAAATTCCTGTTTAAAATTAAACAAGGCAGTCCTTCCAGTAACTAAAGTCACTTTACCATATGCCACCATTAAAACATAGGTAAAAATACAGGATAGTACCAATGCCCAAAAAAGGCTCATACCGTATTCCGCACCGGTCTTGGCCATTGTGGTAACACTACCTGTCCCAATATTATAGCCGATAAGAAAAAGCCCCGGGCCTACCGCGCTTATTCCCAATAGTATTTTTTTGATTATTGATTTATTGCCCATACCCTTCTTAACCCTTATTAATTTTCAATATTAAACTTTGTCTTTCCCTATTGGATTCTGAAGAAGCCAAAACTAGTCTTTAGAATATACCAATTGGCCGGACACAAATGTTTTATGTATAACCACCTCATTATTTTCCAATTTAAAAAGAATAAGGTCCGCCTTTTTTCCTTGTCCTATTTCCCCTAGGTCATTTAATAAGAACATTTTTGCGGGATTGGTACTTGCCATTTGTATGGCATCTTTAAGAGTGCATTGGGTATAGTCCATAATTACGCCCACACAGGCGCTAATAGGTGATGCCGCCCCAGCCAGAACATTTTCCTTGGGCAATTTAACCACGTTGGGGGTAAGCAATAAAGTTCGTTCCCCACGGGTATATTCTCCCGGTGGCAAGCCTGCCAAATCCAAGGCATCCGACACCAAAATGGTTTTATCCGGCCCTTTTACCTTGTAAAAACTTCGGACTTCCTCCTTGGTCAAATGATATCCGTCTGCAATAATGCTGGGCGTAATCCGATCATCGGCCAACTGTGGCCAAAGTGGATTATGGTGTCTATTGATTTCGTTGGCACAGCCGTTACCCAAGTGGGTAGCCATTTTTGCCCCGGCATCTATGGCCCGTTCTATATCTTCTGCACTACCATTGTGATGCCCTAGTGCCACTGTTATGCCATTGGCCACACAATTGCGGATAAAGGGAATGGCACCGATCAACTCAGGAGCAAGGGTTATCAACTTTATGCCGTTATTGGCCGCCCGTTGCAACTCCTGAAATTCTTCCCAATCCGGATTTTTAATATACTTCTCCAAATGGGCTCCCCTAAAGCCTGGAAGTGGCGATATGTATGGTCCTTCCAAATGAAAACCGGGGATTGAACCTCCTATTTCCGGATCTTTTTGTGCCTGGGCAAGAATAGCAAAATTCTTTTTTAATCTATTGAAATCGCTAGTAATGATGGTTGGGAAATATGTGGTTACACCAGCTTTCCACAGAGCCTTTGTAGCTTTCCGAATCCCTTCAACCGTAAGATCGGGACCCGAAAAATCGACGCCCATAAATCCGTTGATCTGGACATCTATCAAACCTGGGGCAATATACATTTTGGATTTGTGGGATTCTTGGTCAAGGCGGTTAATTCCCGAAATTTTTCCGTTTGTGGTGGAAAGGGAGACCCATCCCTCATCGGAATACAAAACACCCTCTATCCCGTCAGTATCATTGGATTGTGCTGCTGCCATATTACAAAAAAAGAATAGTGCCAAAATTGATGTACATTTAAATATCATAACAATTTGTTGATTTTACAATTAGCTGAACAGAATCAAATAAATAAAAACTAATCATCCATTTTAATTTTACGAATCTTAATATTCCTAAACCAGGCATCGTCCTTATGGTTCTGCAGAACTATATGGCCATTTCTCTTTTCCAAAAACCCTGGAATATCCACATATTTGCTCTTTTTAAACAGCGAATCCAAATGTTGGGACCCAAATTCATAAGTCACTACCTTTTTACCGTTTAGCCAATGCTCCACTTGTTCACCATTGATTAGTATGCGACTTGAATTAAACATCCCAATTGGCCTGACAGTTGCATTTTCGGCTGCAATCATATCATAAAGACTCCCAGTATATTGGGAAGGTTTTAGTTTGCCCGCATAAAGGGTATCTGAATCATCCAGTAGCTGGTATTCAAATCCTAGAGCGGAATATTCTGAACCGTATTTTTGCGAGATTTCTTCGGATACATTGTACTTCAAGCCTGTATTGCCCGCTTTCAATATTTTCCATTCAAAATACAATTCATAATTATCAAAAGTATCTATGGTCATTAAATCACCACCCTCTATGGGTTGGCCATCTGGCATGGATGGTACCTCTCCGCTATTCAGTTTTCGTATGCTGCCATCCTCAATTTTCCACAGTTCGTTTTGAACATTTTTTCTGCCCAAACCTCGCCATCCCGTGAACGAAACCCCATCAAAAAGCAATTCCCAGCCTTGCTCCTTCTCCAAATGGGTCAGGCTATTATTCACTTCCTCTACAAGTTTTACTTCTTCCACCCTCCTTTCCTCCTTGAGTTTGCAACCAATAAATACCAAAACGACAATGAATGAAATTGCCCAATACCATGGATGCGACTTCTTGTAATACTTCATGACCATGATACAACGGATTCCCAATTACCGGAAATTATTGATTTTTGAAGCGCTTCCAGGACCGCAATACCATGAATGATGTTTTCATGGCTCCTGGGTTCCTTTCCTGTACTGAACATGGTCACCATATCCACATAATTTCGATCCGGATCCACCTTTTCCTTTTTGGATTTCAATTCCACCACCCCTTCATCTGTCTCAACAAAGGTCTGCCAGCCGTACTTTTTACTGGTTATTACCAAAGTCGCCATCCTACCATTTTCAAATACCAAGCTAGCACTACTGTTTAAATTTTCTTTATCATTTTTATTGAACCTAGCGGAAACAATTTTTTCATCAAACATATAGATAAGGGGTTCTACCATATGCACCCCATAAAAGAAAAAGCCACCATAAATGGAATTTATATCGGCCTTACCATAACAGGTTACCTGATTTATATCTTTCATTTTCGCCAATTGCTCTCTCATATCTTCTGTGCCGTAACTATGGGCTATGGAACTGTAGGAGGTAACCGGAGTCCCAACCGTTCTTGCCATCTCTAGAAATATTTTTGCCGCCTGGCTGCTATAGCAAAATGGCTTATCGATAAAGGTGGGTATCCCGGCTTGAACGAACGGTAGTGCAGCATCTAAGTGAAGATCGCCATGCCTATGATCTACGATCAGTGCATCGATCTTGCCCATCATTTCCACCGGGTCTTTTACAATAATGGGTATACCTCCTTCATCTTTGGCAAGTTGGGCAAACTCTTCCTTTTCGCCCCAAATGTATTTAACCTCCCAACCTGGAAACTTCTTATCCAGATTGAACATTTTCCCAAAACCTCTGCTGTGGGAGTTTTCAGCACCTATGATACCTATAATCTTGGTTTTCATTACCGACTTTTTCCTTGATTTCAGTTGAGAAAATAAGGGTGAAGGTAAGGACAGTGCCAATGTTGAAAAGGCGGCCCCTTTGCCTAGCTTTTCCAAAAACGATCTTCTATTTGCCATATTTTTATATTATAATTTCATTTCCCATCCTTTTTCATAAGAACGGCTCCATAATTTTTGAGCATCATTATCCTCCAAGATATGTCCATTCTGAGGATTTATGTTCAACGACCTGCCGGTACGTTGGGCAATATTCCCCAGCTGCACCAACAAGGTGCTTTTATGTCCAGAGTCTATGTCTGCATTTAGGGCTGTATCATTTACAATGGCATCGAACATATTCTGGATATGTAAAGCGTCCAGAAGTTCGGCCGGATTGGATTTATTCCTAGGGTCTATTTCTTGAGTGTTTTTCACCTCCTTTACAAGTTCACCCTCCAGATCGAAGATTGAATAACTATTACCACTTGGTATTAACATACTACCGCTTTCCCCATAGAACATGACACCAACAGCACTCCCCTCGATAGGCTTTCCATTGCAGCTCCTTCCTTCCCAGGACATGGACATTCCGTCGGCAAAATCCAAATTGATTACTTGTGTGTCCGGAGCCTCCCAATCGTCCTGATATCTATACCTGCCACCGTTGGAGCTCACCTTGATGGGATAGTCTACCTGCATGCCCCATCGTAGTAAATCGATCATATGGGTGCCATTATTAAGGGCTTCCCCAGTACCCCAATGCCATAACCAGTGCCAATTATAGTGAACAATATTGTCCTTGTAATTTTTTCTGGGTGCTGGACCTTGCCATAGGTCCCAATCCAACCACTTGGGAACCTCAACTTCCTTCCCTATCCCAATAGATTGCCGGTTGTTGGTATACCACCCCTTACCAAAATACACCCGTCCAATGGCACCAGACTGTAAGGCTTTTATACCTTCAACTACATTGGGCCACGAGCGGCGCTGGTTTCCCATCTGTATTACCTTTCCGTATTTTTTTGCGGCCTGCACCAAAATCTCTCCTTCATTCGGGTTGTGACCACATGGTTTTTCCACGTATACGTGTTTTCCAGCTTCCATGGCCAGTAGGGATGCCGGAGCATGCCAATGATCCGGTGCGGCTATTACCAATGCATCCACATCCTTGCTTTCCAAAGACTTTCGGAAATCGGTATAAGATTTTGGTACCCTGCCTTGACGCTCTTTTACGACAGACAGACAATTCGCTATTGCCCTACTATCCACATCACAAATATGGATGACCTCACTGTTCTTTTGACTCGCAAAATTTTGGGCCAAGGCCTTTCCCCTACTATTTACCCCCATCATGGAAACATTGATCCGATCGTTGGCACCGAGAATCCGGGCATAGCTTTTGGCACTAAATTGTGGGAGCATCCCCGTAGCCGCAATTAAAGCCGAACTGGCGGCAGTTTTTTTAATAAAACTTCTTCTTGAGTTTGAATTTGATTCCATTTTATTCAAGTTTGAACGTTAATTGTTTTGTTAATTTACTATGCTGCTAAAAACAGCTAGTAAAGCTTCGAAAAATCCTCCCCAAGGCTATTGATCTCTTGGTCGGAGACTTCCCCGGAACAGATTAGGGTACGAAAGGCGAAACGAACCGAATCTCCCTTTTTTAAGCTCAGATTCATTGATTCCTTACCGTCCGAAAATACATTCTGCCCTAATGGATTTATTGCAAAAAGGCCATAGCCCCTAGCGTGCCAATAAGCCGGATAACCAGGGTTCTTTTTATGGTCAAGAATCACCACTGCCACCTTTTCGTCCTTGTATTTTCCATAAAGTTTCATCCATTTGGCACGGGTACCCCAAACATCTCCACCTACAATTCCTTCGCTGCTTAGATAATCTCCAGAAACCGCATCATTATTAATTACTTTGATCGTTTCAGGATTTCCGTGTGCATCCGTTAGCGTTAGTGGATCATCGGATGGCAATTCCAGTTCACGACTCACCCTAATGGCAAACATACCTTCCTTAGTATCCTTGAATAAAATATCCTCTTGGGCCGTTAAAGTACTTATCCAATCAATGATCCTGACCTTGCCCTTATCCATAAAATGAAATACAATGTTTTCTGTAATTTGAGTACGTCCCCCGGCTTCCCAATTGGTTTTGACCCGAATAGTTCCCTGTGCATCATCGGCCTTGGCTTCAACTACCTCTTGATGTCTAATTACGCCACTAAATGCCTTCCTGTCTTCAGGGGTTGCCTCTGAATGCCCCCAATAGTCAATTCCATTTACATCCCCATAATTCATCCACATCCCAATATGGTGTGGGTGATCTGCACGCTCTCCGGCCACAGTTTTCAATGGATATTTACGTGTAATTTCCGTGCCTTCCGGTGTCACAATGGGCCACAAACATGGCTTCATAATATTGTCCGGGTAGATGTAGGAAGTAAACAATTCATCCCCGAAGTAGACATCCACTTTTTGTTCAGACACTTTATTGTCTACCCGTATTGCCGGCTTTTCAGCTTCCTGCTCAGGCTCCTCCTTATTCTTATTTGTTTTGCCATTTCCACAAGAACTCAGAATTAGGAGCAAAAGAATGCAAACCGGTATTCTTAATTTAAATCTCTTTTTCATTTCTTACAATTATTGAAAATTAATATAGTAGTCTACGTTTTCCTTTATAATTATATCCAAGGGCACATACTGCACAGCGGGAGGCGATTTTTTATAAACAAAAAAATCAAACAAAGTCCTCACCGCCATTACTCCTTGAAATACGGGTCTTTGAGAAATAATATAATCGATATTTCCATTCTTCAACTCTGCCACATTTCCGGGAACAATATCAAACCCCACCACCTTTATATCCAGTTCGTGCAGTTCGTGATACCTAGAAATCAGATGGGCCCTGGAATTACTGACAAACACCCCTTTGGTACCTGGATTTTTAATATAGTATTTAGTTAGTTCCCTGCTAACCTCTGTCTCGAGGGTAGAAGGTATGGTAATGGAATTAATTTTCCTATTTGCCAATGTTGAGGTGGTTTTAAAGAATTCCCTAAATCCCCTTTCCACAATTCCGGTGTGGGAACTATTCTCAAGGCCCTTTACCATGTTTACAATAAGAATATCGTCTGAAGGGCCCAAAATTGAGTTCAATAATTTACCTGCTATATATCCACTACCTTTTAAGTCCGGCCCAATATAACTCAGGTTTTTCTTGTTGGGAATATTGGCATCAATAAAGACATAGGGAATATTCCTTTCATCCAATCTTTTCATGAACCATAAACTTTCCTTTTCAAAAAGAGGAGCCAAGATTACTCCACTGGGATTCTTCCCTAAAATGATATCGGCATTATTAATAAAACTGGATTCGTCAAACAAACTGTACTCATATGAATCTAGCTCCAATCCAAAATCCCTATGCACTTCAATGGCCTGATCCACTCCAACTCTTGGTAGCGCCCAATAACTTTGGGAAGTGGTTGCTTCCGGAAAAAGAGTGCAAATTGTGAACTGCTTTCCCAAAGCCAAGGTCCTTGCCAATAGATTGGGATTAAAATTCAACTTCTCAATGGCTTCTTCCACTTTTTTTCTTTTGGCGATGGAGACCTTGCCCCTATTGTGCAAAACTCTATCAATGGTTCCAATGGAAACATTGGCATAGTCCGCCAAATCCTGAATAGTGGTTTTCTTATTTTTAACCATTGGGAATCAATCCTTACAAATACATGATATTTAATAATTTACAAAAGTGTGTAGGTACACAAATATAAAAATAATTAGGACATACAAGGTATTTCTTATAACAATTAGCGTATATTAAGTAGTAAAAACACACAAATGTGTAAGCACACACTTTGAGGGAAAAAGATAAATATGATTTCAGCCTAATCTACAGCGACCTCCTAATGGCGATAAACAAGAAAATAAATATGGAGTAAATAATAAAAAAAGGAACTATATAATCTACCCATCCCAAAACAAGCATAACGCTTATTGTCAATAGTTGAAACCCAAGTCCAAAGGTAGACACTGCAGTCATAAGCCAATTAGGCAGGCGTCTTCCGTTAGCGGCCTTGGCATCGAGCTTATAGATAATAAGGTCAAAGCTCCCATAAAACATTTTATACCACCAAAAAAGGATGTTCACATTTCGTTGTTGTTCCCCTACCATTGCCACGGGAGTCCCAGATTCAAAGATTCGACTAGTCACATCGCCCTGAAACCTATTTCGCAAAATTACATAATAGTAGTTATACAGCGTCCCCTGTAACTGAAGGCCTAAAAAAGCAAGAAGCGTTAAACCAAAATCAGTATTGGTAATACGCCAGAGCACCAAAAATATGAGGATATTCAATACAATATCGGAAACGGAATCAAAATAACGACCGGTATAGGAGGGTGTATCCTTTATTCTTGCCAACTCGCCATCAGCAGCATCCAAAATAGATTTTAAAATAAAAAACATGGCGGCGTACCAATTATAACCATGATACATACACTCAACAGCTATAACCCCGCAGATGAGGAATCCCAAGGTAACATGAATAGGGGTAACGGCAGTTGTCTTAAGTGCGTTCGCAATAAGCCTAGCTATTGGCCTCCCATAATCCGAAAGGTCTAAAAATTTATGGTCTTCCGGTAATTTAGACATTTCTAGCTTTTTTAATGGAGCATTTTTAATGACTTAGCTACCTAAATTTTAAAACAGCACACTATTTAATCGTTATTAAATATACGATTAAATAAGAAGGAAATATTTGCATCAATAAAAAACAAAGATATAATCCTTCCGGAATTCCCTAGAATTGGACAGGCTTTTAATAAATTTGGTAACAACCCCAAAAGCGACTAAATCCTATTTACCCTTCCAAAATCGCCAATTGCAGTAAAATATCATTTTCGGTAATAGGATATGGAATTCCTTCCGCAAGGGACTTATAGACATCTTCAAATAAATTAATATAGGACGATTTAGCAGATTCAATTTTTTCGACTTGTTTTTCGCCATTGGCTGTAATGGTAGTGAGTACACCAAACTTATCGGCTTCCTCGATTCCGAACAACGGGTCCACTGGATTCATTCCCGCCAACAATTGCTGCTCTTGAATATCCGTTCTCGGCTTAACAAAGGTACCCTTGGTGCCATTAAGAACAAATGAGGCCTGTGGCTGCACCACCAACATGCTCATGGTTATAAACACCTGTATCCCCTTGGGATACAACAAATGTATATGCGCATAATCATCGACTTGGGTCTTGGGCCTAAATTGCCCCGTATGCTTTCGCCACTCCAACGGATATCCAAAAAGTGCTATTGCAGCGTCCAATAAATGGGGACCAAGATCATACATTAGGCCGCTTCCGGGCACTGGGGTTTCCTTGGCTATTTTAGGACCTATATGATGGCGGTACCGATCGTACCGCATATGGGCTTCTACCAAAGAGCCAAGCTTACCGGCCTCCAATACACTTTTGACGGATAGAAAATCGCTATCATACCTTCTATTCTGATAGGGCAGAATGCAACGACCAACCTTTTTTGCTTCTGCAAAAAGTTCTTTGGCCTCTGAGCTGGTAACACAAAATGGCTTTTCTACCAAAACGTGTTTTTTGGCCTTTAGTGCCTTCAGTGCAAATTCGAAATGCGTAAAATTGGGCGTATTGACCACGACCAGCTCGATATCATTATCCGCGATGAGCTGGTCAACGGTATCGTAACTTTTAATATCGGGATAACTCTTGTTGGCCAGCTTTTTACTTCTCTCAACAACTGCCATTAAGTGAAACCCAGGATGCTCATCTAAAAATGGGGCATGAAATAATTTACCCGACATTCCAAAAGAAAGGATACCTGTTTTTATTATCTTCTTCGCCATTAACTGGATGCTTTAATTAAGTCATGTGTATTTTACTCACTAAGTGAGATTGGAATGCTACGACACTTGCCCGCCCGTATCGTTCAGGCGGGCGTCGAAATTTTATCAGTAGTTTCCACCCGATGCCTCATGGGCTTGCCCTGAGGTAATCCATTTAAACTGAGAGCCCCTTAATGATAAGGATTGCAAACAGCTACTCCAAACTGGCCAAACTTTTCTCCAAAGTATCCATTTTTGCAAGGGCATCGGCTTCCTTTTGCCTTTCCAGGGCTATAACCTGGGCAGGTGCATTGCTCACAAATCGCTCATTGGAAAGTTTCTTTCTTACCGAAATCAAAAAGCCCTTGGTATATTCCAATTCTTCTTCCAACTTTTTAATTTCAGCCTCAATGTCAATCGCCCCGATCATGGGAACAAAATATTCATTGGACTTCACCCTAAACGTCAAGGCGCCCTCCACCGCATTGTCCACATACTCAATTGCCGATAAATTGGTCAACTTGGCAATGACAACATCCCAATCTTGCGAAATGTCCCCATCATTCAAAACCGCCAGCTGAAGCATTTCCTTCATGGGAATATTCTTTTCCTTGCGAATGGTCCTAACTCCGGCAATTACCTCGGCAGCAAAATCAAAACCTTCGATCAGCTCCTCGTTTATAGCCTGCACGCTTGGCCATTTAGCGATAACCAATGCCTGCTCGGGAGTTCGTTCTGCAATATGCTGCCAAACTTCCTCGGTTAGGAAGGGCATGAAAGGGTGCAATAATTTTAAGTTTTCTTCAAAAATATGGATTACCGCATCAAACGTAGTTTTATCTATAGGCTGTTGGTAGGCGGGTTTTATAATTTCCAATAACCAGGAACTATAATCATCCCAAACCAATTTATAAATGGCCATTAATGCATCAGAGATACGGTATTTGCTAAAATGATCTTCAATTTCGGCAAGGGTCTTGTTAAATTTTGCCGTATACCAATCAATTCCCAACTTGGAAGCCTCTGGCTGTGGCAGATCGGCAACCTCCCATCCTTTAACCAAACGGAAGCCATTCCATATTTTATTGGCAAAGTTTTTTCCTTGTTGACACAATGCCTCATCGAACATTAAATCATTACCCGCCGCAGAGCTTAATAATAGACCAACACGAACTCCATCTGCACCGTAATCCTCAATTAATTTAAGGGCATCAGGTGAATTACCGAGCGACTTTGACATTTTACGTCTTTGCTTATCACGTACCAATCCAGTAAGATAAACGTTTTCAAACGGTTTTTCCTGTCGATATTCATATCCGGAAATAATCATTCTTGCCACCCAAAAGAATAGGATATCCGGACCAGTCACCAAATCGTTGGTGGGATAGTAGTACTCTATTTCTTTATTATTGGGTTCCAAAATCCCGTTAAAAACACTTATTGGCCAGATCCAAGAAGAAAACCAGGTATCCAAAGCATCAACATCTTGCTTAAGCCCATCCAAGGTCAAGTCCGGATTTCCGGATTTTTTCTTAGCCAAATCCAAAGCTGCTTCCTTGGTCTCTGCCACAACAAAATCGTCCTGTCCGTCCCCAAAATAATAGGCCGGAATTTGTTGTCCCCACCATAATTGTCTGGAAATATTCCAATCGCGGATGTTTTCCATCCAATGGCGATAGGTATTTTCGAATTTTTTAGGAAACAATTTAATATCGTCATCCTCCAAAACTGCCTTGATAGCAGGTTTGGCCAATTGTTCCATACTTAAAAACCATTGGTCGGATAATCTTGGCTCTATGACCGCTTTGGTTCTTTCCGAAGTACCAATTTTATTAAGATGCTGCTCGGTCTTTACCAAAAAACCCTTTTCTTCCAATTCCTTTGAAATGGATTTCCTTACCACAAAACGGTCCTGACCTTCGTAATGAAGTCCAAAACTATTTAAACTGGCATCCTCGTTAAAGATATCAATGGTCTCCAGATTATGTTTCTCTCCCAGAGCCTTGTCGTTAATATCATGTGCCGGTGTCACTTTAAGGCAACCAGTTCCAAATTCAACATCAACGTATTCGTCCTCAATTATAGGGATTACCCTGTTACAAATTGGTACGATGGCATTTTTACCCTTTAAATGGGCATAGCGTTCATCATTGGGGTTAATACAGATGGCAGTATCCCCTAAAATAGTCTCCGGTCTAGTTGTAGCAATGGTTACGGTTTCGTCAGAACCTTCTATTTTATAAGCTAAATAGTAAAGTAGACCTTGTCTTTCCTCATAAATTACTTCTTCATCGGACAAGGTAGTTTTCGCCTCTGGATCCCAATTTACCATACGGTAGCCCCTATATATCAATCCTTTATTGAACAGGTCCACAAAGACCTTGATAACCGAAGCGGACATATTGTCATCCATGGTAAACTTGGTGCGGTCCCAATCGCAGGAACAGCCCAATTTCTTTAATTGTTCCAAAATCACTCCACCATATTCATGGGTCCAATCCCAGGCATGCTTCAGAAACTCTTCTCGGGAGATATCTTTTTTATCTATTCCCTGTTCTTTTAATTTGGCGACCACTTTGGCCTCCGTAGCAATGGAAGCGTGATCGGTTCCTGGCACCCAACAGGCATTTTTACCCATTAAACGTGCCCTACGGATCAATACATCCTGCAATGTATTGTTCATCATATGCCCCATATGCAGTACTCCGGTGACATTTGGTGGGGGTATAACTATGGTATAGGGCTCCCTATTATCTGGGGTGGAATGAAAATAATTATGCTTTATCCAATAGTCGTACCATTGGCCCTCTATCTTCTGAGGCTCATATTTTGAAGGAATTTCCATTATTTGGAACAGTTTTTGCTAACCCATAACGGGCGATTACTAATTGAGTGCAAATTTAATGTTAAACATGAAGTAATTCTAAGGTTTTAGTCCAAATAGAAATACGAAACAAAAATAAGTAACGTTATTACATAACAAAAGAATTTTGGAGGTTCATTAAAAACATTTACTTTTGAAATTCACCAAAAACTAAAAATAATGAAAAAAATAGTACTAGTTCTATTTATTGGTCTCTTAGGTTTTGGCCTAACCGCTCAAGAAAATGTAGCGAAAATTAAATTCAAAGCAGAAACCGTTGATTATGGTGATATCGCTAAAGGAAGCGATGGTGTTAGGGTATTTGAATTTACAAATACCGGCGATGCTCCACTAGTTATAAGTAAAGTTAGCTCTAGCTGTGGATGTACCATTCCGAAAAAACCGGATGCTCCAATTTTACCAGGCAAAACAGGTGAGATACAAGTAAAATATGACACAAACAGAGTAGGTCCCATTGCAAAGGCAATTACTGTTATTTCCAATGCTGACACTCCTACGAAAGTCTTAAAAATAAAAGGAAAAGTATTGCCTGCCGAAGGCAAATAAATTCTTCCTTAAAAACAATAAGCTTGTTAGTACTTTATTAAGTATTTAACAAGCTTTTTTTATTCGTGAGATCCGTCTTTTAAAAGCCTTAGGCACATTGAAAGTCGATAGTCTTACGAATCCCGCCTTTTTGGCCGGGATTCCTGTTTAATACCCCGACCCTGAAATCGGTTCCCGAAAGTGACCGTGGCCCGCCTTGGTGTTTAATACACTTTATTTAAAAACGTCTTTAAGGACATAGGTAAGCAACATGTCCTTTTGGTAACGCTCTATTAAGACCTTCACCCTTTTACCTTCCTTCTCATTGAGCAAATGCAAGATTTGTTGGAGTTTGTAATTGTGAACCTTTTTCCCATTGACCGCGAGAATAATATCCCCTTCCTGCAAACCCGCTTCATGACCTGGACTTCCGGCACGTATTCCGGATACTATAATCTCCGGGACCACACTAAGTCTGGTTCTATTCTCAAAGAGAAGCTGCACATTCCCAAAAGATTTCCCATCATCCTTTATTACTACGCCCCTATCATCGGCTAAGCTTTCTGAAATATAACGCACGCCATTATGTTGAAGATCAATCCCACTCAAATTAAAATCGAATGGGTGATCAAAGAGAGCATTTTTACGCAAACTAAGCGTACGGTCTCCATAATTGAACACTAAGGTAAATCTTTTTAAGACCTCTCCGCCCAAACTGCCATTTCGATCTCCAAAGGAAGTTATGGAGTTAAAATACTGCAAATCAGGAAATGCCGCCTTCGCATCCTTAAGTTGAAAATTACCCAAACTAATACCTTCTATTTTTGTCCTCTTTCCAAAAATGCTGCCACTGAGTCCCTGACCCAAAAAATCCTCATAATTGTTTTTGGGGACACCCAGCCCTTTTTCAACATCTTCAAAAAGCCAAATGGCATCAGAACTACCGGAGTCTATTAACAGCTTAACAGGAATGCTGTGTTTATTTTTTATAAATACAGTCCCATGAACATAGGCCTTGTTTTGAACAATGTTCAAAGGCAGTGTTTGGGTCCTTGCTTTTTGCTTGGACTTGAATAATTTAGGGGAATGGAGTTTTAGATATTTTGAGGTATAATTCACCTCAACAACAAAATCCCTAAAGAGGTCATACCCTATAATTCCGTGAACCGGCAAACCCAGCCTGGGCGAGAGGTTCAACTCCTTATCCATGACTACATATAGCAATTGATCGGTATTGACTGCATTACCAATTTTAAAGACGTTGTCACTAGAACTCAAAGCATCAATGGCTTCACCATCTCCAAGACCTTTTATGGCAATCTCCGATACATTGTTAATTTGAATGGAATCCTTATCCAATAAATTAAAAAGTATGGGCCTGTTAACCCCTGAATCCAAAATAAATGAAAGTTTTGTCCCATTCACCTCTACAGGTAGAATAATGAGATTGTTGATCAGTTTAAACTTTACCTTTTGATACTTTTCACCTACAGGCAATTCGTAATTTTGGGAAAACAATAAAACTGGACAACACCAAATAAGGAAAACCATATGTCTTAAAAAATCCATCATTTTTCCATATTTCAGTAACCTATTCCCTTAAATTTACAAACAATAAATTATGCTGCAGAATGATTTAACATATTAATATGGAATCAAATAAGGCTGTTTTATTGTTTTGTCCATATTGATTTCCCATTTTTGCTTAAAATTACAACTCATATGCCATCAATTTCTCGGAGAGGCGCAGCAATGCCGGAATCTCCCATTAGAAAATTAGTGCCTTTTGCTGAAGCTGCGATAAAAAGAGGAATCAAAATAATTCACCTAAATATTGGTCAGCCCGATATAAAGACCCCTAAAATTGCCTTGGATGCCGTTAAGAACAATACCCTTGAGGTATTGGCCTATAGCCGAACCGAAGGAGCTGAAACCTATAGGCAAAAAATTGCTGGATATTACGCCAAGAACCACATACATGTAGCGGCCGACGATATTATAGTTACCACCGGAGGATCTGAAGCACTTTTCTTTTCAATGGGCACTATAGCGGATACTGGTGATGAAATTATTATCCCGGAACCCTTTTATGCCAATTATAACGGATTCGCAAATGAAACCGGAATTAAGGTAGTCCCGATCGTGTCACATATCGAGGATAATTTTGCATTACCTCCCATTGAGGAATTTGAAAAATTGATTACACCTAGAACAAAAGCTATCCTAATTTGTAATCCAGGCAATCCTACTGGATATTTATACAGCAAGGAAGAAATAAAAAAACTTGCCGATATTGTAAAAAAGCATAACCTATTCTTGGTCGCCGATGAGGTGTACCGTGAATTTACCTATGACAATAGGGAGCATTATTCCATATTACAGGAAGGTAGTTTGGCAGAACATGCCATTATAGTTGACTCGGTTTCCAAAAGATATAGCATGTGCGGCGCCAGAATTGGATACTTGGTCTCTAAAAACAAGGAGGTAATACAGACTGCCCTAAAATTTGGACAGGCACGCCTATCGCCACCTACCTATGCGCAGATTGCAAGTGAAGCTGCCTTGGATACCCCACAGAGTTATTTTGATGACGTAAAAAAGGAGTATGAGGAGCGTAGAAATATCCTTATCACTGAACTGAACAAAATTGAGGGCGCGGTAGTTGCCAAACCGCAGGGTGCCTTTTATTGTATAGTAGAATTGCCAATTGAAAATGCCGATACATTTGCAAAATGGCTATTGGAAGATTTCAATTTGGATGGGGAGACCGTAATGGTAGCGCCAGCTGCAGGTTTCTATGCCACTGATGGTTTGGGCACAAACCAGATCAGAATTGCCTATGTTTTGGAAAAAGAGGAGCTTAAAAGAGCAGTTCACATTCTAAAGGAAGCCTTAAAGGTGTATGCCAATTAATGGAAGTACAACGAGACATATCCCTTAAGAAGTACAATACTTTTGGTATAGAGGCAAAGGCAAAATTCTTTTGTGAAATAAACTCGATCGAGGGGCTTAATAAAGTTCTGTCGCTTAAGGATTATCCCAATTTTTTTGTCCTTGGGGGTGGAAGCAATATGTTGATCACAAGGGATTTGGAAGACCTGGTGGTGTATATTAATATGAAAGGTATTGATATATTATGGGAAAATGCGGACGAGGTATGTATTAAAGTCAATGCCGGTGAAAATTGGCATCAAATGGTGTTATGGACCCTGGATCAAAATTATGGAGGCCTGGAGAATTTATCCCTAATTCCAGGAAACACCGGTACCGCGCCAATTCAAAACATAGGTGCCTATGGGGTTGAACTCAAGGATACCTTTGTAAGTTGCGAGGCAATGGAAATAGCCAACCAACAAATTAAGACCTTTACCAAGGAAGATTGCCAGTTCGGATATCGGGATTCTTATTTTAAAAATGAAGGGCTTGGAAAATTTATAATAACTTCGGTCAATCTTAAATTATCCAAAAGAAATCATATTCTACATGTAGGTTATGGGGCCATTGTTTCAGAATTACAAAATAAGGGCATCACCAACCCAAGTATTAAGGACGTCTCCAACGCGGTTATAGCCATAAGAAAAAGCAAGTTGCCAGACCCCAAAGAATTGGGGAACAGCGGAAGTTTCTTCAAAAATCCAGTAGTAAGCAAGCGAGAATTCGATAAATTTACCAAGACATACCCTGAAGCCCCTTTTTATAAGGTGTCCGAAAAGGAATATAAGATACCGGCAGGTTGGTTGATTGAGCAATGTGGATTTAAAGGAAAGCGATTCGGGGATGCCGGCGTTCATAAGAATCAGGCGCTGGTATTGGTAAATTACGGCCATGCAACAGGCCAGGAGATAATCGATCTTGCGGAAAAAATTATAGAAAGCGTAATGAAAAGGTTTGGAATCGGAATTACCCCAGAGGTCAATATCATAAAATAGCCCCTGACACATAATGACAGGGGCTATACCAAACCAAACTAACCAAAAATTAAATGAACAGTTACCAGCTGTCCATTTATCCAATAAAACGCTAAGTATAACAATCAATTTTATAATTTAGCGTTTGTGTATATACGAGAAGAATTACGTTATTGGATGATTACCAAGAATCTTTTTTTTGAGAACACACTTATTATATGAGCATATTACTTGAAAATCATATTGTTGAGCTCCTTCAAGAGCGAAATGACAAGGCCATTTCACTCCTATATGAACACTATGGGGATACCTTATACGGTGTTGCTTACAAAGTGGTGCGCGATGAAGATTTGGCCCAAGACGTGGTACAGGAAAGTTTTGTTAAAATATGGAAGAAATCTGATTCCTACGACCCTACCAAAGCAAAATTATTTACTTGGCTTTTTAGGATTACCCGCAATACGGCCATAGACAAATTACGAAGTGCAAACAACAAATCCGACAAAGAAATCCAAATGGACGTTTCCGACGTATATAAACTAGGAACTGAAGGAATAATTCCCGAGTTGATGGACGTTCAGGATAATTTGGATAAAATAGATTCAAAATATCAAATTGTATTGGACGCCTTATTTTTTCAAGGAATGACCCAACAGGAGGCAAGCGATGAATTGGACATACCACTAGGCACTATTAAATCTAGATTAAAAATAGGTCTAAGGGAATTAAAGAAAATATATGGTTCAAGCATGGTGCTCGCACTTTTACTAAGTTTATTTATGAATTAAAGCACAACGTTGATTATACAAAGGCCCAACAATTCAGCTGACCTAAAAGCATATCCAACCCAGTGGTGCTACAAAAACAAAAGCCATGAAAGAGAAAATTAAAATATTTTTAGAAACAGACCTCCTTGAGAAATATCTCTTGGGAACAACCAATCAGGAGGAAGCATTGCAGGTAGAAAGATACATCGCCATGTATCCTGAAGTAAGGAATACCTACATTGAACTACAGGAAAACCTTGAAATATTTGCCAAGTTACACGCCATTAAGACTCCGGCAGGCCTAAAAGAAAGGATTCAAAATAGGGTCAAAGCGGAGAATTCCATCAGATCAAAATTCTTTAAGTACGCTATAGCGGCCAGTTTTGCTGCCCTATTATTTGCGGGAGCGTCCTATTTCTTTTGGAACCAGAACCAAAGTTTACAAGAGGAAAATGTTATTGTGAACAATAAGATTCAAAACTTGGAGGAAAATATGCGTTTGCAGTTGGAGGATGTTAGAAATCAATTCATAGTTCTTAACAATCCTAGAACAAAGCGACTGACGGTGCAGGGCAACAACAAGGCCAAAGAACTTAAGGCCGTGGCCTATGTTAATCCTGTAAAAAAACTATCCTATATTAATGTGAGTAAATTGCCCAACCTACCGGAAAACCAGTGCTACCAAATGTGGGCAGAGGTCAATGGCCAAATGCTTAACCTGGGAGTAATACAGGAAGCGAGCAACAGTGAAAAATTAATGGCCCTACCCTATGGAGAGAATGCTGTTGGATATATTACCATAGAACAAAAAGGAGGTAATTCCAGTCCTACAATAGAAAATATAGTGGCCAATATCTCCTATTAGGAACCAAGATTTAAAGTAATCCCAATCCTTCTTGGGAAGGTTATAAATTTCATATCTTTGCATTAAATAATGCAGGGATATGAAATTTTTACTTTTAACTATAGGGCTACTTGCACTTGCTTTTGCAGGTATAGCAATAAAAATATGGTCTAAAAAAGATGGCAAATTTGCAGGAACATGCGCCAGTCAAAGTCCATTTTTAAACAAGGAAGGTGAAGCATGTGGCTATTGCGGCAAACTTCCTACCGAACAGGACTGCAGAAAAGATTCCATAACACAATAGCCTTTATTGCACATTATATAAAACCTTATCTTGGACAAAACCGAAGAACCACTTCCCCAACTTATTGAAAAAGCCAAAATGGGCAATCAGATTGCCTTTAGCGCATTATTAAATAGCTTTTGGAACGACGTATACGGGTTTCAATTGATCCGGACCAAAAATGAGAATGATGCAGAGGATATAACAATCCAGACATTTTCCAAAGCTTTTGACAAGATTCACACCTTCGACGATTCCTACCAATTTAAAACGTGGTTGATAACCATTTCCAAAAATTTGCACATCGATTTAATTCGGAAGAGCAAAAGAAACGTCATACATGGCAACCAGGAAAACAGCAACGAAGCTATAAAGAAGGTTTTGGATGAAGGCCCTTCCCCTGAGGATAGTTTAATTACAGAACAAAACTTGGCCGCTCTGTTGGAATACATTAAAAGATTAAAGCCACATTACCAAGAAGTAATAAATCTTAGATATTTCCAAGAGCTCCCTTATGCAGAAATAGCTGAAAAATTGGGGGAACCCGTCAATAATGTAAAAGTGAAATTATTACGGGCCAAAAGGCTTCTAGCGGAAATTATTAAAAACAAACAATAGGCGGTTTTTTGGATCACTATACTTTGCCCCAAATTGGCATTTTAACTATATCCCATTTCGTATATTTGCATAAAATCATAGTATGAGTATTGAAACTACAGAAAGTGTGATTCCTCCAAAAGGCAAACCCAAATGGTTAAGGGTTAAACTTCCGACAGGTAAAAAATACACCCAATTAAGGGGATTGGTGGATAAATATAACCTTCACACCATCTGTACTTCGGGCAGTTGTCCCAATATGGGCGAATGTTGGGGAGAAGGTACCGCCACATTTATGATTCTAGGAAACGTCTGTACCCGCTCCTGCGGATTTTGCGGTGTAAAAACGGGAAGGCCAGAAGATGTGGACTGGGAAGAACCGGAAAAAGTGGCCAGATCCATAAAAATTATGGATATTAAACACGCTGTTATCACTTCTGTGGATCGGGACGACCTCAAGGATATGGGCTCTATAATATGGGCCGAAACGGTTAAGGCCATTCGGAGAATGAATCCCACCACTACATTGGAGACCTTGATTCCCGATTTTCAAGGTATCACAACCCATTTAGATCGCATACTTGCTGTTGGGCCAGAAGTAATATCCCACAACATGGAAACGGTAAAAAGATTAACTAGGGAAGTTCGAATACAGGCGAAATACGAAAGGAGTTTGGGCGTCCTTGCCTACTTAAAAGAAAATGGTGCCAACCGTACCAAGTCCGGAATAATGTTGGGACTTGGCGAAAGGGAGGAAGAGGTAATCCAAACCATGGAAGACCTTAGAGCGGCGAATGTTGACGTGGTTACCATTGGACAGTATTTGCAGCCGTCAAAAAAACATTTACCGGTGAAGGAATTTATTTTACCTGACCAATTTAAAAAGTATGAGGAAATAGGGCTTCAACTTGGTTTTAGACATGTAGAAAGTGGAGCTTTGGTCCGTTCTTCATACAAAGCGCACAAGCACATCAAGTAGGTTATTCCTACCCCCAACATCTAAAATATAATTCCGTATTTATACGGATAAAATGGCTTACCACTTTATATGAAACGGATTAACATTGGTATAAACGGCTTCGGCAGAATTGGTCGTACCCTATTTAGACTTCTTAGCGATCAACCCCATTTAAGGGTGGTGGCCATAAATGATTTGGCGGATGCACGTACATTGTCACATTTATTAAAGTATGATAGTATACACGGAGTATTTCAGAAAGAAGTCTCCCATAATGACAATCAAATTATTGTCGGGGATAATAAGGTAAGCTTGTTAAACCACAATTCTCCAAATGATATTCCTTGGTCCAACTATGAAGTGGATATTGTTGTTGAAGCAACTGGGAGGTTCAAGGACCGATCCACCTTAACCCAGCACTTGAAAAACGGGGCAAATAAAGTTATTCTTTGCGTACCACCAACGGAAGATGATATAAAAATGGTGGTATACGGAATAAACCATGAAACCATAGATCAAACGGATGACATTATTTCCAATGCCTCCTGTACCACGAACAATGCGGCACCTATGATCAAGGTAATTCAGGACTTGTGTGGTATAGAACAGGCCTACATCACCACTATACATTCCTATACCACGGACCAAAGTCTGCACGACCAGCCACATAAAGACCTAAGAAGGGCTAGGGCTGCCTCACAATCAATAGTACCTACGACCACCGGAGCCGCCAAGGCTTTAACAAGAATATTCCCAGAGTTATCCGATGTTATTGGAGGCTGTGGAATACGCGTACCTGTGCCCAATTGCTCCTTAACCGACATTACTTTTAATGTTAAAAGACAAACCTCAATAGAGGAAATTAATAATGCTTTTTTTAATATTTCGCAAAAGGAACTTAAAAACATTCTATATTACACAAAAGATCCCATAGTTTCTATCGATATAAACAATACTTATTACTCTTGTACGTTTGATTCTCTGATGACCTCGGTTATCGGCAAAATGGTTAAAATCATTGGATGGTACGACAACGAAACCGGGTATAGTAGTAGAATTGTAGATTTAATTAACTTTATAATACGTAAACAATACGTTTGAGACATTTATACTTACATATAAATTTGAACAAAAAATTATGGTTCCTAGCAGTTCTATTGTTTTTTTACTATAGCCATTCCTATTCCCAAGCAACCAAAGCAGCTGAAACAGATATAGAATATTATTTTGACAAAGCAAGGGAATTGGGCAATAAAAACAAAATTGAGCCAGCTCTTGAGGACTTGAATACGGCTATGGAAATTGCCTTCAAGAACAACGACCAAAAGGCACTTATAGACACCTATCACAAATTTGCCGTTTTATATTTAAGATTGGGAAAGGACGATAGTGCAGAATATTACGCAGATAGATCAAAATCCCTTTTAAAGGATATTTCCTACCCCTACGGCGAGGCAACACACAAGTACATAGACGCCATTATTTCCTATCGGGATGGCAAAAACTTCCTGGCCATATCCATGCTCAATGAGGCCAAACAAATAAACAATGACCGGAATTTACTGAATAATATCCTTTTTGTTGAGGGAAATATTTTTCTAAACCTGGAAAAATATGAGAGTGCCACAAAGAATTTCAATGCATTGGCCGTTAATACGGACATTTATGAAAAGGAATATCTGGCAGCCAAGTCCCATATCAGATTGGCCGAAGTTTATTTTAGAACTGAAAATTACGAGGAGAGCATTAAAAATGCAGAGAGTGCCTTAAAATTGGCCAAGGCGAATAACTTTTATCTTGAAAGATTGGAAGCCAACCAGCTACTCACCATCTCCAATGCAAAATTAGGACTATTTGAATCAGCACTGTTTTACAATAAAAACATAGTGAATATTAAGGATTCTATCTTTACTATTGAAAAAACGTTAGCAGAAACCAAAACAGCGGATGAGATTCAAACCAATTTTATGCGCGATGAAATTGGTAGGCAGGAAGCTAAGATCGAAGAACTTAATCAATCCAAAAATAGAACTGAAATAACCGCTATTTTAACAGCTGCCTTTTTAATAGTCATTTCCATATTGGCCATTTCACTTTATAGAAACAACCAAATTAAGCTTAAGACCAACGATTTATTACATACCAAGAACAATGAGTTGCAAACAGCAAGGGATGCAGCGGTAATGGCTATGGAGGCCAAAACCAACTTTTTGTCCACGGTAAGCCATGAATTGCGAACACCGCTTTACGCAGTAACCGGTCTAACCCATTTATTACTGGAGGAGAACCCAAGTGAAGCCCAAAAAGAACATTTAAAATCTTTAAAATTTTCCGGGGACTACCTATTGAATTTCATTAACGACATCCTTCAGATCAATAAAATAGATGCGGACAAATTGGAAGCACTTCAAATCGATTTCAACCTTAAAAAGGTACTTTCGGAAGTCATTAATTCATTGAATCAGAGTGCGAAAGCGAACAAAACAAAAATTGTATTGGAGTTTGATGAGGATATTCCTTCCCACTTATTGGGTGACCCATTAAAACTTTCCCAAATATTCATAAACCTTATTGGCAATGGTATAAAATTCACTAGGGACGGCCAAGTGACAGTTATCGCTAAACTTGCGAGAAAAGAAGATGAGAATTTGACCATTTATTTTGAAGTGAAGGATAATGGAATTGGAATAGACCCAGAACGCCAGCTTACTATTTTTGATAGCTTTGAACAAGGTTCTATCCAAATTAACAGGGAATACGGAGGTACTGGTCTAGGATTGACCATTGTAAAAAGTTTGTTAGGGCTATTTGGAAGTAAAATTCAGCTGAAGAGCGAATTGGGCAAAGGAAGTTCCTTTTTCTTTGAGGTGGATTTAAAAAGCAAGGATGATCTTATTGATGATATCCCATTCGAAATTACCGAAGTGGAATACGAATTTGCCGGGCTACACATATTGATTGTGGAAGACAATAAAATCAACCAAGTAATTACCAAGAAAATGTTGAGCAAAAAGGAAATTACCTGTGATATTGCCAACAATGGATTGGAAGCAGTGGCCATGGTCAGAAAAACAGATTACGACTGTATTTTAATGGATATCCATATGCCTGGTATTAGTGGGGAAGAAGCCACTATAGAAATAAGAAAATTTAATAGATTGGTCCCTATAATTGCACTTACCGCGATTTCCTTGGATGACAGTTTGGAAAGTTTTTATGCCGCAGGATGTAATGATGTGGTTACCAAACCTTTTAAACCAGAGGTATTCTATGCTAAAATAGGAGAGAACATTTTTGATATTAAAAAAAAAATTGAAGCCTAAGGATTAGATAGGCTATCATTTAGCAAATTCACCAATACCTTTTCCCCCTCATTCAAAAATTTGTGCCTTATCCCAATATAAAGTAGGTTTTTTATTTTGCCTTCCAGCCGTACATAATCCTTTTCAGTGGTAAGTATTATTTCCTTTGAATTGAACATAACTATTTCCTTATCCGAGAAAAAATGATGGTCCTGATAGGCCAAATGTTCAAGGACAATTCCTTGATCCGTAAGAAAACTTACCAATGGCTTTGGATTGGCTATCCCTGTCACTAAAGTCACTTTTTTATTCTTCATCTGGGACAGACTTAACTGTCCAGCATCACCTTTTAGGTCAATATCATAATCCAAATAGCTAAAAATAACCTTCTGGCTTGGAGTGGGACCTAATTTTTCCACAATGTCCTTTTGTTCCATGGCAGACAAATCTGGCGGGCATTTGGTAACAACTATAATATTCGCCCGTTTGGCTTCCCGTTTGCTGTCCCGAAGATTACCGGTGGGCAAATACCAATCATCAACATACAAATTAGCGTAGGAGGTCAACAGTACATAATGGTCACATCTTACTTTTCTATGCTGAAAGGCATCATCCAACAAAATAACATCGGGGCCAATGGTCTTCTCCAAAGTAGCAATTCCATGTTGCCGATCGGCATCGACCGCAACAAAGGCATTTGGAAATTTTTTATAGATCTGATAGGGTTCGTCCCCTAGGCTCTCCACACTAATCCCAGGCTCGGCCAACAAATACCATTTTGACCTTCTCCCATACCCCCTACTCAATACCGCTATTTTACATTGCTCCCCTATCTGGGAGATCAAAAACTCTATCATTGGGGTCTTTCCGGTACCGCCAACACTAAGGTTGCCTACACATATGGTTTTGGTAGAATACGATCTGGAAGAAAAAACGCCAATATCATAGAAATAATTACGCAGGTATACGACCATTGCGTATATCAGTGATATGGGAAAACCTAATTTTCTTAATAGCTGCATTAGAACGAAAATATAATATTTTATCTTTGGAAGACCATAAAATTGAAAAATGATCATAAAACAAGTTATCGATACCCTTGAAGAGTTGGCGCCACTGAATTATGCCGAAGATTTTGACAATGTTGGACTATTGGTAGGGAATGCAAATAATGAGGTAAGAGGTATCCTGGTAACATTGGACACTTTAGAAAATGTAGTGGATGAGGCCATAGTGAAGAAATGTAATCTAATCGTTAGTTTTCACCCTATTATTTTTGGTGGTCTAAAGAAAATTACGGGTGCCAATTATGTCCAAAGGGTAGTTATCAAGGCCATTCAGCACGATATTGCCATTTATAGTATGCATACCGCTTTGGATAATAGCAATAAAGGCGTGAATGCCAAAATATGCGAAGTATTGGGCCTAAAAAACACAAGCATTTTAATCCCGCAGACCGGTACCATTAAAAAATTGACCACCTATGTTCCCAAAGAGCATGAAAATACCCTTAAAACAGCTCTATTTGGAGCTGGGGCTGGAAATATAGGCAATTATAGCAATTGTAGTTTTAGTATGGATGGCATTGGAAGTTACCAGGCCAATACGGGAGCGAATCCTCATATGGGTAAAATTGGAGAAACACATTATGAGAACGAATCCCAAATAAGCGTTACCTACGCCAAGGCAAATGAACCAAAAGTTCTTGCCGCACTTTTTGGCAACCATCCATATGAAGAGGTCGCCTACGAAGTTCAAACTTTGGAAAATAAAAACCAAAATATAGGCATGGGCATGGTGGGAAATCTAGAAAAATCCATTGGTGAAGAGGAATTTTTTGAATTTCTAAAGAAAAAAATGAATGTTTCCTGTATTAGACACTCCGCTTTTTTAGGAAAAAAAATAAGAAAAGTTGCTGTTTTGGGAGGAAGTGGTTCTTTTGCCATTTCATCGGCAATGTCCGCCAACGCTGACGTTTTTGTGACTTCAGACCTAAAATACCATCAATTCTATGAAGCTGAAGGCAAAATACTTTTGGCGGATATTGGGCACTATGAAACAGAGCAGTTTACAAAAAATCTCTTAGTTGATTATCTTACGAAAAAAATTCCTAATTTTGCAATCTCTTTATCGGAGAGCAAAACAAATCCCATCAAGTATTTTTAAATATGGCAACAAAGACAGAAGCAACGGTAGAAGAAAAGTTAAGAGCACTATATGATTTGCAATTAATTGATTCTAGAGTTGATGAGATAAGAAATGTTAGAGGAGAACTTCCTCTAGAAGTAGAAGATTTGGAAGACGAGGTACTTGGCCTTAAAACAAGAATGGATAAGCTTAAAACCGATCTTGAAACCATTAACTACGAAATTGGTGCCAAGAAAAATCTTATTGATGAAGCCAAAACCTTGATCAAAAAATACGCGGAACAACAAAAGAATGTCCGTAACAGCAGAGAATTTAATTCATTGACCAAGGAAGTAGAGTTCCAGGAACTTGAAATTCAATTGGCTGAAAAGAATATAAAGGAGTTCAAGGCCCAGATAGATCAGAAAAAAGAAGTTATAGCTTCTACCAAAGAACGTTTGGGCGAAAGGGAATCACACCTTAAGCACAAGAAAAGTGAGTTGAACGCTATTTTGGCTGAAACGGAGAAAGAAGAAAAAGCTCTCTTGAAAAAATCGGAAGAATTCCAATCCCAAATTGAGGAGCGCCTGGTAAAGGCCTACAATAGAATCCGTAATAATGTAAAAAATGGATTGGCAGTAGTTCCAATTGAAAGAGGCGCTTCAGGCGGTTCTTTCTTTACAATTCCACCACAGGTACAGGTAGAGATTGCTTCCCGCAAAAAGATTATTAGCGACGAACACAGTGGACGAATTTTAGTAGACCCTGTTTTGGCCGAAGAGGAACAAGAAAAAATGCAAAAACTGTTCTCTAAATTATAGAATAAGCAGTTGACTAAAAAATAAAGCCATCCTTAAGGATGGCTTTATTTTTTTTCATACATCACATCGGATCCTACAAAAGACTTAGGATTTTCAGATCCACTTCTTCAGTATCCCATATTTCCTCTATATTGGGAATTTGCATTATTTGTTTCATTATCTTTTCCTGCGCATCGCCATTGGCCAAGGCCTCTACATAGGGCTTATCAGAAAACGTAACCCTGGAATAGGCCGGTATCCATTTATCAGGATATTTTTTGGCAAAACGCTTTTCAATCTTTTTCTGTAGTATAAAACTAGGGTCGGCCGTCATACTGCTCATCTCCACAAAATTCCTGTAACTAAGTTCCGCTATGGCATCCGCATTAGGCTTACGTTCTGTCTGGTAGGTACTAAAAATTTGCTCCCATTCATCCCCGAATTCGGCAATAATCTTATTCAAGGCATATATATCCTCAAAACCAGCATTCATTCCCTGCCCGTAAAACGGCACAATGGCATGGGCGGAGTCGCCCACCAGTGCCACTTTATCCCAGTAGGTCCATGGATAGCATTTTATGGTTACCAACGCACTAGTCGGATTTTTAAAGAAATCTGTTGTCAGGTCTTCAATGACCGGGGCAACATCGGGAAAATAAGTATTAAAGAAACCTTTGGCCTCTTCCTTGGTGTTTATTTTCTCAAAGGAAACCTCCCCCTCAAAAGGAAGGAACAAGGTACATGTAAAACTTCCATCCATATTCGGCATGGCAATGAACATAAACTTTCCTCTTGGCCAGATATGAAACGAATGTTTGTCCAATTTATGGGTACCATCATCATTTGCAGGTATAGTAAGTTCCTTGTAGCCCACATCTATAAATTCTTGATGGTAATTAAATCTACTACGGCGCTGCATTTTGTGCCTAACTCGCGAAAAAGCCCCGTCGCAGCCAAAAACAATGTCGTAGTCGTACTCTTTCCACTCCCCTTTTTCCGTTGCGCCCGTATATATTTTTCCTTCGGGCAGGTCAACGTCCCACACCTTTTCTTCAAAATGAAAATCGACCCCTGCCTCTTCGGCAAGATCGATCATTCTACGATTTAATATACCCCGTGAAATAGACCAGATGGCTTCCCCATCCTTTCCATATTTTTGATAATACTCCGGTTCCCCGGCAAGATGAATAGCGCGCTTGTCCAAAGGAATTGCAATTTTCTTCACCTCATCCTCAATACCCACCTCCCTTAGGGCCGTCCAGCCCCTATTGCTCATAGCCAAGTTTATGGATCTCCCTGAAAATTCAATATTTCTTATATCTGGTCTACGATCATATACCGTTATGCGGTGTCCTAACTTCCGAAGGTAAATTGCCAATAAAGATCCTACCAATCCCGAACCGATTATGGCAATTTTTTTAGGAGTTTGTGTCATACTAATGCAAATAGAAAAAGTAATTGTTAAGTAATAAATGTAGTAAAATAAAGTTACTTGATTAAAATAGATGCAATATCATCACAAAACACCTGCAATCGTCATATTTCCACACCCTACAGCATAGCCCACCAAGCAAAAACTCTTTTTTTTTGGTTTTTTAAGTTCCACGACATCCAAACCTTAGGTTTTATACGTATATAAAACACATACCGCTTAGGCGTCCATATATAAAAAAGTCCTTCACATTAAGTTTGTGAAGGACTTTTCCTTTTATATATAATTTAGAATAAAAATATTATTTACAAACAGCGAGCGCTTATTCCAAAATTCCGTCTACTATACCGTAGGTTATGGACTCTTCAGCGTTCATCCAATAATCCCTATCGAAATCCTTCATTACTTTTTCAAAATCCTGACCGCAATTCTCTGCCAATATTTTAGCACTAAGTTCACGTGTCTTGATTATCTCCTTTGCCTGGATCTCTATATTGGAAGCCTGTCCCCTGGCGCCACCACTAGGTTGATGGATCATTACCTGGGCATGGGGCTGAATAAAGCGTCTTCCCTTCTCCCCTACGGACAACAAAATAGAGCCCATTGAAGCTGCCAATCCAGAGCAGATCGTAGAAACCGGACTCTTTAATGATTTAATGGTGTCGTACATGGCAAAACCAGAAGTAACATAACCCCCCGGACTATTTATATACAATTGAATTTCTTTGTGGTTTTGCATATCCAAATACAATAAACGATCAATTACATGCTTGGCGGTATCATCATCTACCATTCCCCATAAAAATACTTTTCTTTCGCCCAACAGTTTTTCGTCTATTGCTTCTTGTATCTTTCCTTTTTTTGAACTCATTTTTTAATTTCTTATTAAGTTTCAAAAATAATGAATTTATTACGAATTATGGCAGGTAAATTGTTGTAGGGGAGATTCAATTTATTGGCACCTAAACATGGACACTGAATTTGCGAAAGATTGATAAATAATGAAGGGATTATCAATGTTGTATATGCAACATAAAATTGACGACCTTACTTCGTCGTAAACCGATCTTTATAAAAATCAAAAATGTAATTGGGCATTCCCAACTATTCTGCCAAAAACCTATTATCTTTATGTTAGAAAAAAAACCAAAAATGAAAAAACCACTACTAATAATTTTGTGCCTTACTTTGTTCCTTACATCCTGCAAAACCGATAATAAAACAAAGGTGGCCGATCTAAAAACGGACATTTCCATTTTGGATAAGGTTGCCAATGCTCATGGCTTTGATCAGTTCAGAAATGTAAAGGAAATTGCCTTTACTTTCAATGTTGATCGTGCTGACAGCCATTCCGAACGCAGCTGGGTGTGGAATACCATAACCAACGACATTAAATCCATTAACAAGGGGGATACTATTTCTTACAACCGGGCCAACATGGACAGTACGGCTACGAAAGTGAATGGAGGATTTATTAATGACAAATATTGGCTCATGGCTCCTTTTAATCTAGCCTGGGACAAAGATAATATCACCTATGACCATCAAAGCGATGTACCTGCCCCTATCAGTAAAAATCCTATGCAAAAATTGACCATAGTTTATGGTAACGAGGGAGGCTACACTCCTGGAGATGCCTACGATTTTTATTTTGGAAGTGATTATATGATTAAGGAATGGGTATTTAGAAAATCAAATCAACCAGAGCCATCCTTGACTACGACCTGGGAGAATTATGTGGATATAAATGGCCTCAAAATTGCAGAAATGCACAAAAATGAAGATGGGAGTTTTAAGCTGTACTTTACCAACATCAAAGTAACCTCAAAAAACCCATAAAGTTTTCAGCATCTATCTCCTTCTCCTATACAGACCATAGGTGGCGCCAAGTACTAAAAAGGCGCATATCAATAATATTACAAAGGTGTTCTTTAAGGAATAACTTTCGGCCACAAATCCAAGGACCACTGGGCCCAACAAGAAACCGGAATAGCCTGTACCGGCTATAAAGGAAACTCCTTGTGAGGAATCTACCCCCTTTACCGTACCGCCTATCCTAAAAAGTTCTGGAATAATTACCGAAAAGCCCAGTCCTATTAAAGCAAATCCGGCAATAGCCATATAAGTATGTGCAGCTAGAACAAAAAGAAATCCTATTATCGCAATTGAAGCCCCCAAGGCCACAATTTTAATGGAACCTATAGAGGCACTTATACTATCTCCCAGAAACCTGCCCAAAGTCATCATAACGGAAAAAGCCAAAAACCCCGTTCCGATCAGTGTTTCCGGAGCCATACTAATCTCCTGCAAATACAGCCCACTCCAATCCACAATGGCCCCTTCACCACCCATCACTATGAATGATACAATTCCCAGTACCAAGAGCGGTTTAAACAATTTTAGACTGAATGGTTCCTTCTCCACGGGCGCCGCTACAATATGCTTATAATGTTTATGGAAAATATAATTTATTACAAATACCAAAACAACAGCGTATAGCATATGCAAGGCAGGATTATTGATTGTAAATATCAAAAAGCTGCCCAATCCGGCAAACACACCCCCAAGGCTAAAAAAACCATGCGAGGCCGACATAAAGTTCTGTTGATCTTCCTTTTCAATTTCTGTAACCAGGGTGTTCATGGCTATATCCGTAATACCATTACTGGCTCCCAATAAAAAAAGAGCTGCCATCAAGGAATAATAATTAGGAGCCAACAAAGGTAGCAGGGCGGCCAAACAACTAAAAAGTATCCCATACCAAGTAGCCTTTCCCACCCCCAGCCAATTAATAATTTTGGCAGCAACCGGAAATATGACGAATACGCCCAAGGACAGAAAAAAGATGGCAATCCCCAAATCTGCCTTATCTATTCCCAATTTCTCCTTGACCGTGGGTATATAGATGGCCCAGGTACCAAATAAAATATTAATGCTGGCAAATACCCAAGAAGGTGCAAAATATCTAGGATTGGAGAGAATAAGACGAAGTGACTTCATAAATAGTGTAGCAGTAAGAGGATTAAAAACCTAGCCCTTGGACTGAATTCCGGATTTTAAAACTTGACCAAAATTGTACATATCCGCAAAGGAACAATAAAAAGGCGCCGGTGCCAAACGAATTACATTGGGCTCCCTCCAATCTGTTACAACTCCGTTTTCCATTAAATAATTAAACAGGTCCTTACCATGTCCATGTAAAAAAACAGAGAGCTGACAACCACGATCTTCAGGTGTGATAATTTCAAACGAACCGTCGGTCTCCTTATCTATCTCCTGAAGAATAAATTCCAGATAGGATACAATGAGCTTTCTTTTCGCAATCAGTGACTCCATACCTACCTCATTGAACATTTCCAAAGAGGCCAAATATGGGGCAAGTGAAAGTACCGGAGGATTGCTTACCTGCCAGGCATCGGCATTTTCCATGGGTTCAAAATCAGGCTTCATTAAAAATCTAGTGTCTTTCTTTGTTCCCCACCAGCCTTCAAAGCGGGGAATATCGCTCCTATTGAGATATTGCTCATGTATAAAAATGCCCGAGGCATTCCCGGGACCGCTATTCATATATTTATAGCTGCACCAGGCAGCAAAGTCTACTCCCCAGTCATGAAGTTTTAGGGCAACATTCCCAACCCCGTGGGCCAAATCCCAGCCTACGAAAGCATTATGGCTTTTGGCCGATTTTGTAATGGCCTCCATATCAAAGACCTGACCGTTATAGTAATTTACACCACCTATCAATACAAGTGCCAGTTCATCTCCAACCTCATTAATTTTATCAATGACATCTTGGGTATGCCAGAAATTCTCACCTGGTCTTTTCCTTACCTCTACAATGGCCTTTTCAGGATCAAAACCATGGAATTTGACCTGACTTTTCAACATATATTGATCGGATGGAAATGCTTTTTCCTCACAAATAATTTTAAATCTTTTCTCGTTGGGCCTGTAAAATGAGACCATGAGCATATGCAGGTTTACGGTTAAGGTATTCATCACAGAAACCTCTTCTGGCTTTGCTCCTACTACTTTTGCCAATGGCGCTGCCAAGCGTTCGTGATAATCCCACCAGGACTTCTCTGCATGGAAATGACCCTCTACAGCCAAGTCTTTCCAATCGTTCATGATATCATCCACAAACTTTTGGGTTCGTTTGGGTTGTAGCCCCAAGGAATTCCCGGTAAAATAAATTACATCCTTGCCCTTAACCTTCGGGAAATGGAATTCGTCACGGTATTTCCCAAGGGAATCAACCGCATCCAATTGCTGGGCAAACGCTAACGAATTTTGAAATTCCATATCCTAATTTTTATGCTAAAATACAACTTACAGATAGAAAGCAAATAGACCAATTCTATAATTTCATCATTCCCCATTTACCCTCATTTCCAAAATATGCTTTTTAAAACCCACTTTCTCATAGGCCCTAATAGCGGGTAGGTTGTCATTGTAAACTGTAAGTCTTATTTCATGGATACCTCTGGATTTGGACCACTGGACCAAGGATTCAACAATGGCCTTATTAATACCCCTACCCCGATGGCTTTCATGGGTATACATAAACCCTAGATAGGTATATTTTTCATGGTCCAAATAGGGCTTTGCATCCCTAATTAAGGCATAGCCGGAGCCGATAATACTGTGATTTACCTCAGCCACCATCACCTCAGCCTCCTGGGATAAGATCAATTGCTTAAGATCATAATAACTTATCGGATCCTTGTCCAAAGTTTCATCAAAAGGCCTTTCGGCACGAATAATTTCCTGCTCAAAGGACAACAGCGTTTTTAAATCGGCCAAAGTGGCCATTCTTACCACAAATTGTTGCATGATTACTATATTTGAAGGCCTAAATATACAAAGTATAACCCATGCATTTTTTATCCACTATTTTAGAACAATATATTGCAGACCATTCGCAATCGGAACCGGAATTACTTCAAAGACTTACGCGGGAGACCCACTTAAAGGTAATTCAGCCCAGAATGATTACCGGACATTTTCAAGGCCGTGTATTAAGCCTTTTGTCCAAAATAATGAATCCCGAAAATATTTTGGAAATAGGCACCTATACGGGTTACTCTGCCTTATGTCTGGCTGAAGGTTTACAAAAAGAGGGAACTTTGCACACCATAGATATCAATGAAGAACTACTTGCCATGCAAAGGCGGTATTTTGATGAAAGTGGTTTTGGAAAACAAATTGTACAACATACCGGTGATGCACTTAAAATTATACCCGACCTAGAGGTTGTGTTTGATCTCGTTTTTATTGATGCCGAAAAGGTAAGTTACGACCACTATTTTGAAGCCGCCTTAAAAAAATGTCGTCCCGGAAGTGTTATTTTATCGGATAACGTGCTTTGGTCCGGAAAAGTGGTGGAGCCTTTGGACCCCAAGGACAAGGCTACAAAAATTTTATTGGAATACAACAAAAAATTAAAAGATGACCCTAGGGTAGAAACCGTGCTTATTCCAATAAGGGACGGACTAACACTTAGTAGGGTGTTATAATCCGGTAGTTTGTATAATTTCCAGTCCTTTAGTGCTGTAACGTTTTCATGACCGTGGAGTCACTTCGACAGAGTCTCTTTTCGGGACGACGAGAAGTCGCACAAGATCAGTTTTGGACAGCCACCAATCAATCTGTGTTGTTAGATCAATAGTTGATTGTTCAATTCAAGTTCTGTATGAGCTACTTGTGTGATTTCTCCCTAAGGTCGAAATGACTATCACAGTCACTTCGACAGAGTCCCTTTTCGGGACGACGAGAAGTCGCACAAGATTAATTTTGGACAGCCACTAAATCAGTCTGTATTGTTAGCCCAATAGTTGATTGCTCAATTCAAGTTCAGTATGAGATACATGTGGGATTTCTCCCTAAGGTCCAAATGACTACCACAGTCACTTCGACAAAGTCCCTTTTCGGGACGACGAGAAGTCGCACAAGATTAATTTTGGACAGCCACTAAATCAGTCTGTATTCTTAGCCCAATAGTTGATTGCTCAATTCAAGTTCAGTATGAGCTACTTGTGTGATTTCTCCCTAAGGTCGAAATGACTATCACAGTCACTTCAACGGAATCCCACTTCCATTTAGGAAATAAAAAATCGATTAAAAATAAGCAAGAATTTTACTTTGCCATACCCTTCTTATGGTATAGCCTATAGAAGAGAATGGCAAAAAGAATGCCTACCGTTGCACCTACCAACAAATCCAAAGGATAATGTACACCCACATAAATACGGCTGGTCGCAAACAAAAGTGGCCAAACAAAAAAGACCCAACTCCACTTAAATCTATCCTTAAGAAATAGAAAAACGCTGGTAGTAATGCTAAAGGAACTGGATGCATGGCCGGAAAAAAAACTATATCCGTCGGGACTTTTAAGAATGCGGATCAAGGTGTTAATTTCCTCCGTGTTATTGGGACGCAGTCGCTCCACCCATTCCTTTGTTAATCCTGTAAGTGCAGCAACCAGCGCCAAGGTCAGCAGCACAGTTCCCAACACCCAAAACGCCTCCTTTTTAGGGTAAGCCCTAAAAATTAGTACTACAAATAAAATAAATAAGGGAATCCAAGTAGTGAAATTGGTGATATTGGACCAAAAGACATCATAATCTTCGATGCCCAAACTATTCAAGTAGATAAAGGTATCTCTATCCCAGTTTAGCAATAGCTCCAGCATTTTATTTTCTTTTCACTACGCCAGTTACTTCGTCAACGTTCTTCTTAACTTTACTGATCTCGTTCTTTATGTCGTCTGTAAAACTAGTATCTATACCTTGCTTCTCAGCACTTTTTTGAATCTCTTTCTTTATATCTTCGGTGGCATCTTTTAGTTGTCGCATGCCCTTTCCCAATCCCTTGGCTATTCCAGGAATTTTGTCGGCACCAAAAACCATTACCACGATAAACATGATAAAAAAGATTTCTCCTCCGCTAATAAATAGAATTATCGTACTTAACATAAGACAAATATAATGAGAAGTTTGACAGCTGCATAAAAAAATAGGTTAACTTTTTTTAGGACACAAGAACCCCATAAAATACAGTGAACACCTACCATTTAAAACATTTATAATCAAGCCCATATCCTTTAATTCCGAGATAAGCATGTACTTCCCTTGGATAAGACCGAAGAAGAATAACGCACCAAAATAAAACCCCGACACCTGTTTGGCCAATAGGCAATCCGGCATCGGGGCTATATAAAAATTCAAGAACAGTATCAAAAATGACGCTAACTCCTCATAAGGTCAATCCAATTTCAAAAAAATTTATTTCTCTTTTATATTCTCTTTAAAAAGTTCGAATTCGGACTTAACCTCCTTCATGGGCCATGAATTATTGGTGGTATCTATATCGGCAGTTTCGGCTTTTGGATCCACTTCAATCCCTACCAACTCCTTGGTAGAGGCAATGACACGTTTTACCTCCTTATCATTTTTTCTCCATATTTCCGGAGGATAGGTAATATTTTCCTTGGAACCATCCGCATAGGTATATTCAACGATCAAAGGCATTGGGATTCCTCCCGGCTTGTCAAAAGTAACCTCATAGAAATATTTTGGCTCTTCAACGGCATTGCGTTCTGCGGACGACATATTGTCCATCATAAATTCCTTTAGGGTTTTGGAATTTTCCGAGGGCGCTTTTCCTTTTAGGTTGGGATCAAAATCTTCACTTTCCTCTTCTGCCAAATATACCAAAGGTGGCAAATCCTCTTCCTTAATGTTCCTTGCCTCCATTAGCTCTCGCATTTGTTTGGAAGGCTTATTCGAAACATAATATTTTCTAACTCCCTTTACACCTATATCCACATAATCCGTAGTGTAGAACCAACTTCTCCAATACCAATCCAGATCTACGGCCGAGGCATCTTCCATAGTCCTAAAGAAATCCTCTGGAGACGGATGTTTAAACATCCATCGTTGTGCATAAGTCTTAAATGCATGATCGAACAATTCCTTACCCATTACAGTTTCCCTAAGGATATTTAGGGCAGTGGCCGGCTTGGCATAGGCATTGTTTCCCAATTGGTACACATTCTCAGGATTGGACATAATAGGTGCTATGGTACTTTGATCTCCGGACATATAGGGTATGATCTTCGTAGGCTCCCCTCTTCCGGATGGGTATTTGCTATTGGGAACAATGGCTTCGGGATAGGCTGCTCCAAATTCCTGTTCGGCCATATACTGCATAAAGGTATCCAAACCTTCATCCATCCAACCCCATTGGCGTTCATCGGAATTAACGATCATGGGGAAAAAGTTATGTCCCACTTCATGGATAATTACAGAAATCATCCCGTATTTTACCCGGTCCGAATAGGTGCCATCCTCGTTGGGCCTTCCGTAATTCCAACATATCATAGGATATTCCATTCCCTGATTTTTAGCGTGGACCGATATTGCTTTGGGATAGGGATAATCAAAAGTCTTATCGGAATAGGACCTCAAGGTATGCGCTACGGCCTTGGTGGAATACTCCTCCCATAAGGGATTTCCTTCCTTGGGATACATGGAAATCGCCATCACATCCCTATTGCCTATTTTCACGGCCTGCATGTCATAAATGAACTTACGGGAAGTGGCAAAACCAAAATCCCTAACATTTTCCGCCTTCAGCTTCCACGTTTTCTTCTTTTCCGAAAACCCTTTTTCGGCCTCTTCGGCTTCGGCCTGACTCACTATGATTACAGGCTTGTCATAGGTTTTTTTCGCCCTTTCATATCTATTTATCATTTCCTTGGAAAATACCTCCTTCATATTCTGAAGTTCTCCGGTACCATCCAAAATATGATCTGCGGGAACGGTGATATTAACCTCGTAATTACCAAAGGGAAGTGCAAATTCTCCGCTACCCCAGAACTGATGGTTTTGCCATCCTTCTATATCGCTATAGACGGCCATTCTAGGAAAAAATTGAGCTATAACATAAGCTCTATTTCCGTCCTTAGGGAAATACTCATATCCCGATCGGGCCCTGTTTACGGTATGATCTGGAATATTGTACCACCATTTTATAGAGAAGGAAACCTGTCCCTTACTTTTTAAAACTTCGGCAAGGTCTATCCGCATCATGGTCTGGTTAATGGTGTATGGCAAGGCTTTACCGTTGGCACCCCTAACATATTCAATATTGAATCCACCATCGAAAGTTTCAGTCAGATATTTAGTGGCAAAACTGGCCACTGGCTCGGCAACAGGTACTCCTTCACCATCACGCAGTGGAGATTTGGAGCTTTTGGAACGTACATTCTGATCCAACTGTACCCATAAAAATGTAAGGTCATCCGGTGAATTATTGGTATAGGTTATGGTTTCCGAACCATAGATTTTGGCATTTTTATCATCGAGCTCAATATCCATCTTATAATCGGCCTGTTGCTGATAATAATCAGGACCGGGAGCTCCAGAAGCCGACCTGTAGGTGTTTGGGGTAGCAAATTCTTCATAAAGTTGCTTAAATTTGCTTTGATTAAGATGGCCTGGTTCTCTTTCCTTTTTTACTTCATCCTGGGCAACCGCTAGAGCCGCAAACAGGAACAATGCCGAAGCAAAAACATGTTTCATTCTACTCATATTTGAAATTTATTTTTTAAGCGTGGGAATTTAACAATAATTGACTTAATTGTTATGAATTACTTTAAGTTTAACATACCTTTATTATTCTCACGGATCAGTACAAAACTCTTTTTCTGCCCCTTGAGTTTAAAATGGACTACATTTTTCTGTTCTTCAAACATATCCATTAATACTTCGTTCTGCACTGTAACCATGGCAACGGTGTCGATGTTAATTTTGGGAATCTCCAAGTAGATTATCAAAATATCATTTTCATATTTTTTACCCAAAAAATTATAGACCACATTCTTACTGTCGATCTCAATGGCAAACTTGGAGTTTAAATATTTCTCTATGTATTCATTGGCTAGGGAAGACTCATCCTTGTTGGCCAGATTACCCTTAATGCCAAAACGCTCCAATAGCAATTTATCCATATCATCGATAAAAACTCTGGTCGTAATCTGCAGTGCCTTGTCTTTATCGGAATATTCGATACTGGTTACACTTAAGTAAAATTTATGCGCTACCGTGAACGCCAACAGTGGCAACAACAGTATTAAAAAGGTCTTTTTTAGATATTGCATATTATTTTTTTCACATTTTATTGAACAATCATTGTGCCGTTTTTTTTTGACCCTTCGGTCATAATTTTAGTTTTAGATTATAAAGCGGTCAATTTATGTCAGGGACGTACCTATCGTCACTTCGAGTGGTTTTATGCAGCAGAGCGAAATAAAATTGTATCGAGAAGCTGTTCTCGATACAAAATGCCTACCGGCATTTCACTCGAACTGACGACTCAACACACAAAAAAGTTTAGAACTTTGAACATTCAACCTTGAACTTTAAACCGTTCTCTGCATTCGGTGGCTGAGCGTAGCCGAAGCCACTGCCAACTGTTCACTGAAAACTGTGCACTACCTTCAAAAGTTCTCGATACAAAATGCCTACTGGCATTTCACTCGAACTGACGACTCATCACACAAAAAAGTCTAGAACTTTGAACTTTGAACATTCAACTTTTAACTGATTACTGACTACCGACCACTCCATGCCAACTTCGATTTCGACTACGCCTGCTTACCGGCAGGCAGGCTCAATCTCCGTACTTTTCATCCAGTGGCTTCGACTACGCTCAGCCACCTGCCAACCGCCAACTGACCACTGAAAACTGAAAACTGTTCACTCCCCTTCAAAAGTTCTCGATACAAAATGCCCACCGGCATTTCACTCGAACTGACGCTAGTTCTTTTTACCGTCTATGCCACCTGTCAACTGCTTACTGAAAACTGCCAACTGATTACTGATTACTGCTCACTGAAAACTGTTCACTACTCAATCTTCATTGTTAATTGATCATTGATCATTGCTCCTCACTCCATGGCATTATTCTTCCTGTAGACAAAGCTTTTCTGTTTTATAAAATCCCAAATGGCAAATAGATCTTCGCTATCTACTGTAGCGTTAAAATTGGCATCGACCTCACAGTAATACAAAAAATCATCTATTTTTTCCATTGGAATTTTGAGTTGCAAAACAAACAGACTATCAGCAAATTCGGTTCGCAATTGTTGTGATTTATTGTATTTAACATCTCTTGCCACTCGTTTTTTCAACATTTTGGTTCGACCGGAAATGGCATTGATTATGGGATTGAACGGAATGCTGGTGAGCATACCAATGGATAACGGCCCCATGGAGGCTTCCCTCAGCAACCTTTCACTCTGCATCAAGGGCTTGACATGGGCATTGGGCAGCCCTAAACTAGTGGCGGAAACAATAGGTCCCACATCCATATTTCGCATGTCCCTTCCAAGTTCACCGGTCAGGTTATAGGGCATTACAATGACTTCGTCCAAAGCAATATTGGATTCCTCCAAAGGAACGGATAGGAACTTACTATCAAGGATACTGGCATTGACGACAATTTCCTTGCGTTTATATTGCACTGCAGAAAAAACAAGGGTATCATTAAGGCGCACCGCAATGGAGAAAAATCCGTTAATATCGGTTATCGCGGCTTTTTTTGTAGTGGTATTAAGCACGTGTGTCGCTGCCACATCCCCATCCTCACTATAGACCTTTCCTTCCAAGGTTTTGGAAAAATCCTGAGCCATTAAACCTTGGGTAAATACACCAAACAACATGAAAACCAAATATATTGGGATATTACGCACTACGTTCTATATTATTGAAGATTATTGTTCAACTTTGTTCTCTATTGAACTTATTTTGGACATTGAACACTGGATATTAGATATTAGATTTTAGATGCTAGATGCTAGATTTTAGATTTTAGACACTAGACATTCAACTTTAAACCTTGAACTTTCAACTTTCAACTTTGAACTGTTCTCTTCATTCGGTGGCTGAGCGTAGCCGAAGCCACTGCCCACTGTTCACTGTCAACTGTTCACTACCTTCAAAAGTTCTCGATACAAAATGCCTACTGGCATTTCACTCGAACTGACGACTCAACACACATAAAAGTTTAGAACTTTGAACATTCAACCTTGAACTTTAAACCGTTCTCTGCATTCGGTGGCTGAGCGTAGCCGAAGCCACTGCCAACTGTTCACTGAAAACTGTTCACTACCTTCAAAAGTTCTCGATACAAAATGCCTAATGGCATTTCACTCGAACTGACGACTCATCACACAAAAAAGTTTAGAACTTTGAACATTCAACCTTGAACTTTAAACCGTTCTCCGCATTCGGTGGCTGAGCGTAGCCGAAGCCACTGCCAACTGTTCACTGAAAACTGTTCACTACCTTCAAAAGTTCTCGATACAAAATGCCTACTGGCATTTCACTCGAACTGACGATTCAACACACAAAAAAGTTTAGAACTTTGAACTTTCAACTTTCAACTTTGAACTGTTCACTGCATCCGGTGGCTGAGCGTAGCCGAAGCCACTGCCAACTGTTCACTGAAAACTGTGCACTACCTTCAAAAGTTCTCGATACAAAATGCCTACTGGCATTTCACTCGAACTGACGACTCAACACACAAAAAAGTTTAGAACTTTGAACTTTAAACCTTGAACTTTCAACTTTCAACTTTCAACTTTAAACCGTTCTCTTCATTCGGTGGCTGAGCGTAGCCGAAGCCACTGCCCACTGTCAATTCCCTTCCAACTGCTCCAAATAGGTCTTGCTATGGGTTACCAAAAAATCGATCAACTGAAATTCATTGCGCTTTTGCAACAAAGACCTTTCTGGTAATTGGGTATCACAGTACAGTAAAAAATCGTCTATTTTATCCTGTGGCAGTTTAAGGTCCAACACAAAAAACTCATCATCATACACCTGCCTCAACACCTCACTTACCTTCAAAGGCTCCCGCTCAACATCCGTATCGTTCCCTTTGGCCGCCAGCATAAGGGCCTTAAATATATTCACAAAATTAAGTCCGTCCTTCATACCCTTATCGGCCTTGGACATGGCAATATTTTCCACCTCCGTTAAACGGTCCGTTTCATAATCATATTCCTTTGCCAGGAATTCCTTGTTTTGGGCCTGAAGAAATTTCTCCTGATTTTCTGGCGTCACTACCACTTCGTCCAGCTCGGTCACCTTTTCGTTCACCTCTACCACCAATCTGTTTTTGTCCAGGATTTCCTGGGTGATCTTAACCACCATAAGCTGATAGTTTATGGCCGTAAACACAAGTTCGTCACCATCTTTCACCAAAATCCCAAATTCCCCTTTATCATTGGTAATCGTAGCCCTTTCAGTGGTAACATTAATAACATTCTCATTAGGAACGTTCACATTTCTATAAAGTACTTGCCCTCTTAAATATTGTCTGTCATCATCCTGTGAATACGAAAATGTTGCACATAAAAGGAAAAGAAATAGGAGAATTCTATTTTGCATTTTTTTATTTAAAATTAGATAAATTAAGCATCAAATGTCCTATTTTTCTTAAAGAAATAAACAGAAAAAGCCATTTTATCCAATAAAGGCATAAAGAAAATGCAAGTTAAGATCATAAAAAAGGTATACACCTTTAAACTTTTGTTAATTTGTATTCCGCCTTTCCAATGGCAAGGGTTGGGGTACGGAAGCAGAGATCCCGCCTTCTTGTCGGGGATTGTTTAAACCATCGTATTTCAATGCGCAAAAAGCTTTTGAAATCCGGTCAGAAAATCATACTTCCGGTCCAAGGAACCGGATACCACTTTGGACCACGCCAAATGGCGTGGTTAGTTCGACCATCGTATTTCAATGCGCTTATGGCTTTTGAAATTCGGGTCTCACGAAAAATAAAACATATGAAAAAAATACTTTTGGCCAGTACCTCTACTCTCTTTGGACAGGCCTATTTGGAATATTTATTGGAAGAACTGCAATCCTTTTTTGGGGGTAAATCTACCATTACTTTTATCCCTTATGCCCGTCCCGGTGGCATTTCCCATGATGCCTACACCCAGTTGGTGCAAACGGCTTTTTCCAAAATAAACAAATCGGTGGTTGGCATCCACAGCTTTAAGGACCCCTTGGAGGGAATTGACAGTGCAGAGGCTATTTTTACAGGTGGGGGCAATACCTTTCTACTGGTACAGCAATTGCATCTGCTCGGCATTATGGGCCCTTTGAGGGAAAAAATAATGGCGGGCACCCCTTATACGGGAACCAGTGCTGGCAGCAATATAGCCGGTCCCAGTATGAAGACCACCAATGACATGCCCATAGTATATCCTCCCAGTTTTGACACCCTCGGGGTGGTAAATTTTAACCTTAATCCCCACTATTTAGATCCGGTCACCAACAGCAAACATAAGGGGGAAACCCGGGAGACTAGGATCCGAGAATTTCATATCTTTAATAGCACCCCGGTAATTGGCCTCCGGGAAGGCAACTACATAATGGTAGACGGAAACCGTAAGACCCTTAAAGGCAAGGGTACGGCAAGAATTTTTGAGGCGGGGAAAAAACCTTACGAAAGTGGAAATATTCCCTTTTAACGGTAAACAAATTCAGTTCACCTAGTACTAATGTATTTTACCCGATTAAACTGAGTTTATCGACCGATAATTTTACTTTTGTTAGCCCCGTGTTCCAAAGTACAAGTACCCTATTTGGAAGGGAATATGGATATAGGTGATCGGTGGCATGCCGTTGACCCAGAATCTTGAACCTTCTATTTTGAACTTTGGACCGAGTGATTTGAACCTAGGAGAAAAATTAAAAAATTGAAAATGAAAAACATATACTTCTTTTTATGCCTGCTATTGGGAATGGCGGTACAGGCTCAGATAAAGATTGGGGACAACCCACAAAACATAGACCCCAGTTCGGTATTGGAATTGGAAAGCAGTTCCAGGGTATTGGTGATTACCCGTGTAAACTCGGCCCAAATGAATGCCATTACACCCTCCTCAGGGGCTTTGGTATACAATACGGACATTCAATGTATCCATTATTATACGGGAACGGAATGGAAGGACATCTGTGATGCCGTAGCCGGCTCCATTACCTTTACTTCTGACGATGGAACGGTGGTAATTACCTCGACAGGAGGAAACAATTACGACCTTAAGGTAGGACAGATCACAGGGATGAATATTGTTAACGAAACTGTTTTTGGTGCCGATATTGCAACGGCCACCATTGGGGAGCGTGCCTTGGCCCCCAACTCCGTAGGTTCTTCTGAACTTCAGGACAATACCGTAGGTAAAGATGAAATACAGGAGGCTGCTGTGGGCACCTTGGAAATTATAGACGGCACCATTCAGCCCAGCGACATGCAGCCTGGTGCTTTTGATCAATTATTGACTACGGATTCCGTAGGAAATGTGGTATGGCTCAACAAAAACGATCTGGGCGCTACCCAGGCAGACCAGACTACGATTACCGGAGCTGGCACCACGGCCGATCCCATAAAGGTGGGCGACACCGTTTTGGGTGATATCTTGGCCAATAGCAATAGTATTACTGCCAACAATACTTTGATCAATAATCATATAACTGCCGATGGGGATTTGGATGACCAAAATGAATTCCAAGACCTTCAGGATGTCCTAAGTCGTGGCAATAGTGCCAATGGATCTGTTATTTCCAATTTAGCGGAACCCATTGCAGCACAAGATGCCGCCACAAGAAATTACGTAGACCAATTGGCAGGAGCGGCCAGCACTTTAGCAAATGGTAACATTTTTGTGGGAAGTACGGGCGATGTAGCCACAGGAGTGGCCATGAGTGGTGATGCTACCATTATTAATTCAGGAGCGGTTACCATTGCCAATCTTGCAATTACATCTCCAAAAATAGCACTCAATGCAGTAGGCACACCCCATCTTGCCGATAATTCCGTTATTGCAGCCAAAATATTAAACGGCAATGTAACCCCTATTAAAATTCAACCAGGAGCCGCCAATCAGATCATGACCACAAACACGCTTGGGGTGGTGTCATGGCAGCCGATTGCTGCGGTGGGTGGCAATCAGGATTTGGCAAGCGTTTTAGGTTTTGGAACAAGTGCAGCCAACAACCAAATAAACAATTTGGCGGACCCTACCTTACCCCAGGATGCGGCTACTAGGGCTTACGTTGATAGTCAGACCGATGGTTCCGAAACAGAAATAAATCCAGGAACAAACATTACTATTACTGGAAATGGAACCACTGCTACTCCCTATGTAATCAATGCAGCTGATGGTGTCGTTGCTGACGGTTCTGAAACGGAAATAAATCCTGGAACAAACATAACCATATCTGGAAATGGGACTACTGCAACTCCATATGTAATAAATGCTGCTGATGGTGCCGTTGCTGATGGTTCGGAAACAATCATAGACCCAAGTCCAAGTGTCGCCGTTACTGGAGTCGGAACCACATTATCTCCCTATGTTTTAACAGTAGATGGTACCGAAACAGAAATAAATCCTGGAACAAATATTACTATAACCGGAAATGGAACCACTGCTACTCCTTATGTTATCAATGCCGCTGATGGCGCAGTTGCTGATGGTTCAGAAACCATAATTGACCCAAGTCCAAGTGTAGCTGTTGCTGGAGCTGGAACCACATTATCACCTTATATTTTAACCGTTGATGGATCTGAAACGAATATAAGCACAAGTCCAAGTGTTGTTGTAACAGGTAATGGCACTACGGCAACGCCCTATTCCTTAGAGGTTGATGGTTCGGAAACCATAATTGATGCCGTTAATTCAACCATTGGGATAACTGGAACTGGAACAAGTGGCAATCCCTATGTATTAACGGGTGCTGCAGGCAATCCTGATGCAACGGACGTGAATTTCACATCCTATATTTCTATAACTTCTCCCAATGTTCAGGGAGCTATTCAACAGCTTAAAGACGAAGTAGATGGCATTGTGGTTTCTGGTGGAGGAAATCCAACAGATGAATTACAAGATTTACAATTAACTGGAAGTGTTTTAACAGTAACCAATCCAGCAACGGGTGGCAATCAGGTGGATCTTGATACACAATTCGCAACTGATGCCGAATTATTAGCTTCAATTTCTGACGGATCAGAGACCATCATAAATCCAAGTGCCACCGTAACTGTAGCAGGTACCGGAACCACAGCAGACCCATACATTTTAACTTCGATTACAGCAGATGGTTCGGAGACCGTAGTGAACGGAAGCACCACCGTGACCGTTACTGGGACAGGTACATCGGGCGACCCATATATTCTTACAAGTGCCGATACATCTGACGGATCGGAGACCATCATAAATCCAAGTGCCACCGTAACCGTAGCCGGTACCGGAACCACAGCGGACCCATACATTTTAACTTCGACTGCAGCAGACGGCTCGGAGACTGTAGTGAATGGAAGCACCACCGTGACCGTTACGGGGACAGGTACAACGGGAGACCCATATATTCTTACAAGTGCCGATACATCCGATGGGTCGGAGACCGTCATAAATCCAAGTGCCACCGTAACTGTAGCAGGTACCGGAACCACAGCAGACCCATACATTTTAACTTCGATTACAGCAGATGGTTCGGAGACCGTAGTGAACGGAAGCACCACCGTGACCGTTACTGGGACAGGTACATCGGGCGACCCATATATTCTTACAAGTGCCGATACATCTGACGGATCGGAGACCATCATAAATCCAAGTGCCACCGTAACCGTAGCCGGTACCGGAACCACAGCGGACCCATACATTTTAACTTCGACTGCAGCAGACGGCTCGGAGACTGTAGTGAATGGAAGCACCACCGTGACCGTTACGGGGACAGGTACAACGGGAGACCCATATATTCTTACAAGTGCCGATACATCCGATGGGTCGGAGACCGTCATAAATCCAAGTGCCACCGTAACCGTAGCCGGTACCGGAACCACAGCGGACCCGTACATTTTAACTTCGACTGCAGCAGACGGCTCTGAGACTGTAGTGAACGGAAGCACCACCGTGACCGTTACGGGGACAGGTACAACGGGAGATCCATATATTCTTACAAGTGCCGATACATCTGATGGATCGGAGACCGTCATAAACCCAAGTGCCACTGTTACTGTGGCTGGAACAGGGACAACAGGGGACCCGTACATTTTAACTTCGACTGCAGCAGATGGCTCTGAGACTGTAGTGAACGGAAGTACCACCGTGACCGTTACGGGGACAGGTACAACGGGCGACCCATATATTCTTACAAGTGCCGATACATCTGATGGATCGGAGACAATCATAAATCCAAGTGCCACCGTAACCGTGGCAGGAAGCGGGACAACAGGGGATCCATATATTCTGACCAGCCTTGGAGGGGCCGATGGGTCAGAGACCATTGTCAACGGAAGTACTACGGTGGCCGTCACAGGTTCTGGAACCGGGGCAGATCCCTATGTCCTGACTAGTGCCGACACTTCGGACGGGTCCGAGACGATCATAAATCCAAGTGCCACTGTAACCGTGGCAGGAAGCGGGACAACAGGTGATCCATATATTCTGACCAGCCTTGGAGGGGCCGATGGGTCAGAGACCATTGTCAACGGAAGTACTACGGTGGCCGTCACAGGTTCTGGAACCGGGGCAGATCCCTATGTCCTGACTAGTGCCGACACTTCGGACGGGTCCGAGACGATCATAAATCCAAGTGCCACTGTAACCGTGGCAGGAAGCGGGACAACAGGTGATCCATATATTCTGACCAGCCTTGGAGGGGCCGATGGGTCAGAGACCATTGTCAACGGAAGTACTACGGTGGCCGTCACAGGTTCTGGAACCGGGGCAGATCCCTATGTCCTGACTAGTGCCGACACTTCGGACGGGTCCGAGACGATCATAAATCCAAGTGCCACTGTAACCGTGGCAGGAAGCGGGACAACAGGTGACCCTTATATTCTGACCAGCCTTGGAGGGGCCGATGGGTCAGAGACCATTGTCAACGGAAGTACCACGGTGGCCGTCACAGGCTCGGGAACCGGGGCAGATCCCTATGTCCTGACTAGTGCCGACACTTCGGACGGGTCCGAGACGATCATAAATCCAAGTGCCACCGTAACAGTGGCAGGAAGCGGGACAACAGGTGACCCTTATATTCTGACCAGCCTTGGAGGGGCCGATGGGTCAGAGACCATCGTAAACGGAAGTACCACGGTGGCCGTCACAGGCTCGGGAACCGGGGCAGATCCCTATGTCCTGACTAGTGCCGACACTTCGGACGGGTCCGAGACGATCATAAATCCAAGTGCCACCGTAACAGTGGCAGGAAGCGGGACAACAGGTGACCCTTATATTCTGACCAGCCTTGGAGGGGCCGATGGGTCAGAGACCATCGTAAACGGAAGTACCACGGTGGCCGTCACAGGCTCGGGAACCGGGGCAGATCCCTATGTCCTGACTAGTGCCGACACTTCGGACGGGTCCGAGACGATCATAAATCCAAGTGCCACCGTAACAGTGGCAGGAAGCGGGACAACAGGTGATCCTTATATTCTGACCAGCCTTGGAGGGGCCGATGGGTCCGAGACCATTGTAAATGGAAGTACTACGGTATCCGTCACAGGTTCGGGAACCTCAGGTGACCCATATATTCTTACAAGTGCCGACACTTCGGACGGGTCTGAGACCATAGTAAATGGAAGTCCCACAGTAGACGTCTCAGGTTCAGGAACTGGTGCAGATCCATATGATATAGGTGTTGCCGCTGGTGCCATATCAAACTCACATATTTCAACAACAGCCAATATTGCTGGAACAAAAATAGATCCGGACTTCGGTAATCTAGATATAAGCACAACGGGAACTATCACTGCTACAGGTGACATAACAACTAATAATGATTTTATTTCTAATAGTATTGTATTAAATGTTCCTGACTACGTCTTTCAAAAATATTTTAATGGGTATTCTAGTTTAAATGACATTTATTCGTTTAAATCTTTAGAAGAAATAGAATCATTTATCAAGATAAATTACCACCTACCTGGAATTAAATCGGCTGCCGAAATAAAAAAACAAGGTTATTGGAGTTTAACTGAGGCTTCCCAAAAAAACCTCGAAAAAATCGAGGAATTGTTCCTGCATACCATAGAGCAGGAAAAGAAGATAGATCGGCTTAAAAATGAAAACGAATCCCTGTCCGCGGAACTGCAGTCGCTCCGCAAGGACATGGATGAAATAAAGGCATTATTACAAAAACAATAGAAAGAACTAGATTTAATAAATAGTTCCAAGAACATGAAAAGTATCATCTCCATACTCGCTCTTTTGCTACCCATAGGGATACTGGCCCAAACGGCCCTGTACAACTCTGGCAATATCAGGATCCACAATGAGGGGCAGATAGGGTTTCATACCGATCTGATCAACAATGCAGCCTTTGATCAAAATTTAGGTTTAGCAGGTTTTTATGGCAGTAGCATGATCAGTGTTTCGGGGGCCTTTATGCCCGTATTCTTCGATACCGAGATCGCCAATGACAACGGAGTGATGCTCAACACTGGCATGAGCGTCAGCTCCAATACCAATTTTGTGGCGGGCAACTTTATGACCCCAAGGGCACAGCAGGATATTTATTTTAATTTTCTGCAGGATGCCTTTTATGTTGGGGAAGCCGATCTTTCTAAAGTGGACGGCTATGTGACCATTAACAACGAACAGAATTTTGTTTTTCCTGTGGGCGATGCCCAACAATTACGATCCTTGACCCTCAATAGTGCCGGCACCAATACCTTTGCCAAATGTGCCTACTATTTAGAAAATGCCACCAACCCGGCCACCTTTCCCGAAAGTTTTGACCCTACCAAAAAACCAAGGACCATGGGCGATATTAGTCAGGTGGAATTTTGGCATTTGGAGGGCAGTGTATCTTCTTCAATCCAGATCAGCTGGAACGCACGCAGTAATATGGTCGCCCTAACCGAGGATGTGGCCAAGATCATCCCCGTAGGATGGAGTATTGGGGGCAGATCATGGGTAAACCTGGGTGCGGCCTCCGTGGTGGGCGACCTAACACAGGGATTTTTAATTTCGGATAATTTTGTACCGGACAATTACGCGGTCATCACTTTTGCCTCCGAGGCCACTGCCAAAGAATTGCTTACGCTGGACAATTATTTGGTAACACCAAATGGAGATGGTATAAACGATGCCCTTTATATAGAGGAATTGGAGCTATCCGATGACGATATCATCAGTATTTATAACCGCAGCGGTCAGAAAGTATACCAGGAAAGCAATTACACCAACGGCTTTACGGGCTACTCCAACCTAAATAATATGGTTATAAACCGGGCAGCCGGTCTTCCCAATGGGGTCTATTTTTACATTATAGAAATGAAAGACCTTAAACTTAATTATCAGGGATTCCTGTACTTGGAACACTAAATAGGTTCAAGGTTCAAGGTTCAAGGTTTAAAGTAGTGGGCAGTTTGCAGTAGTCAGTTTCTAATTTCTAGTTTCTAGTTTCTAGTTTCTAACATCTATAAATTTAATAATGCGAATCCAATAGCTTAATTCAAAAACTGCTTAAACGTTAAATCGATAATTTGGCAACTTAATGTCACTTAAAAATCAAGATTTCTTTTAAGCTTCCTATAAAAATAATCTCGATTAAAAACCTTGAAATTTCAAACTTGGAAGAAAAGGAAACACCAGTAACTACACTTGTTCTGTAAGTCTATTCTTTCATTTTTTCCCTCGATTAACTGCCGATTTTATAGCCCAAATTTTCAATTATGTGGGTACACAACAGGTTTTATCCCATTCACAACATTTATTGAGAATCTGATACTTAGTCATCTAAATTTGGGTTTATATAGGTCGTTATACCCAAATTTTGCCTTGCATGGACTTTAAAAAATTACTAGTTCTCCTATTTTTGATTGTAAGCTGTTACGCAACTGCCCAGGTTAAAATCGGAGAAAACCCCAATAGTATCAATGCCGCTTCCATAGTTGAATTGGAAAGTACTACAAAGGCATTTGTTCTTACCCGAGTATCAAATACTCAAATGCAAAGTATTAGGCCTCTTCGTGGGGCAATGGTGTTTAACATCGATTCACAATGCGTTTTCTTTTACAACGGAACCCAATGGAATAACCTTTGTACAGGTGGTTCAACAGCAACTGGGGGCGTTGGCATACGATCTACAATCGATAACGGCAATGGTACATTTACTTTCAATTATACAGACGGAACAAATTTTACAACATCAAATCTAACAGGTCCTCAAGGGCCTGCTGGTATTTCTGGTAGAGATGGTGTTGATGGAAACGACGGTGCAACCGGAGCTAAAGGCGACAAAGGTGATACCGGAGCTACTGGAGCCGATGGAAACGACGGTGCCACTGGTGCTGACGGAGCTAAAGGTGATACTGGAGCAACTGGTGTTCAAGGACTACAAGGTGAAACTGGTGCGACCGGAGCCAAGGGCGATCAGGGCGACAAAGGAGATACAGGTGCCACAGGTGCTACAGGAGCAGCTGGTACTAATGGTACCAACGGAATAGACGGAAATGACGGAGCTACCGGCGCCACTGGTGCTGACGGAGCTAAAGGTGATACGGGCGCTACAGGAGCCTCCGGAGCAGCTGGAACCAACGGAATAGATGGAAATGACGGAGCTACCGGCGCCACTGGTGCTGACGGAGCTAAAGGTGATACGGGCGCTACAGGAGCCTCCGGAGCAGCTGGAACCAACGGAACAGATGGAAACGACGGCGCTACAGGAGCCAAGGGAGACCAAGGTGATACGGGTGCACAAGGAATTCAAGGTGTAACTGGTGCGACTGGGGCAGCTGGAACCAACGGAATAGATGGAAATGACGGAGCTACCGGTGCAACCGGAGCAGATGGAGCTAAAGGTGACACTGGTAATACAGGTGCCACTGGTAATACAGGTGCCACTGGAGCAGCTGGTACTAATGGTACCAACGGAATAGATGGAAATGACGGTGCCACTGGTGCCACCGGAGCTGATGGAGCTAAAGGAGACAAAGGTGACACTGGTAATACAGGTGCAACTGGTGCAGCTGGTACTAATGGGACCAACGGAGTAGATGGAAATGACGGAGCCACTGGTCCCACAGGAGCCAAGGGAGACCAAGGTGATACGGGTGCACAAGGAATTCAAGGTGAAACTGGAGCCGATGGTGCAAAAGGAGACAAAGGAGATACTGGTAATACAGGAGCAACCGGTGCTACGGGAGCAGATGGAACCAACGGAACAGATGGCAATGACGGTGCCACTGGTGCTGACGGAGCTAAAGGTGATACTGGTGAACAAGGAATTCAGGGTATACAAGGTATTCAAGGTGAAACTGGTGCGACCGGAGCCAAAGGAGATACTGGTGCAGCTGGCACCAACGGAACAGATGGAAACGACGGAGCTACCGGCGCCACTGGTGCTGATGGAGCCAAAGGCGACCAAGGTGATACCGGAGCAACAGGTGCCACTGGAGCAGCTGGAACCAACGGAATAGATGGAAATGACGGTGCCACCGGCGCTACAGGAGCCAAGGGAGACCAAGGTGATACGGGTGCACAGGGAATTCAAGGTGTAACTGGTGCGACCGGAGCTAAAGGTGACAAAGGAGATACAGGTAATACAGGAGCCACTGGTGCAGCTGGTACTAATGGAACCAACGGAATAGATGGAAACGACGGTGCAACCGGCGCCACTGGTGCTGACGGAGCTAAAGGAGACACTGGTAATACAGGAGCAACTGGTGCCACAGGAGCCAAGGGAGACCAAGGTGATACAGGTGCACAAGGAATTCAAGGTGTAACTGGAGCCGATGGAGCCAAAGGCGACAAAGGAGATACCGGTGCAGCTGGTACTAATGGTACCAACGGAATAGATGGAAATGACGGAGCTACCGGTGCCACTGGTGCAGCTGGAGCCAACGGAACAGATGGAAATGACGGTGCAACTGGAGCAACCGGAGCTGATGGAGCTAAAGGAGACACTGGTAATACAGGAGCAACTGGTGCCACAGGAGCCAAGGGAGACCAAGGTGATACAGGTGCAGCGGGTACAAATGGAGTTGATGGAAATGATGGAGCAACTGGTGCAACCGGAGCTAAAGGTGACAAAGGAGATACAGGTAATACAGGAGCCACCGGGGCAGCTGGAACCAACGGAATAGATGGAAACGACGGTGCCACTGGTGCAACCGGAGCTGATGGAGCTAAAGGTGAAACTGGTGCGACCGGAGCCAAAGGCGACCAGGGCGTCAAAGGAGATACAGGTAATACAGGAGCCAAGGGAGACCAGGGTGATACAGGTGTACAAGGAATTCAAGGAGCAACTGGAGCCAAAGGAGACCAAGGAGATACTGGTGCAGCTGGAACCAACGGAGCTGATGGAAACGACGGTGCAACCGGAGCTAAAGGTGATACCGGAGCAACTGGGGCGACTGGTGCCCAAGGACCAATAGGGATAAGCATAACAGGAGCTAAAGGAGACAAAGGTGACACTGGTAATACAGGTGCCACTGGAGCAACTGGTGCTACAGGGACAGCTGGAACCAACGGAACAGATGGAAACGACGGAGCTACCGGCGCCACTGGTGCTGACGGAGCTAAAGGCGACCAAGGTGATACCGGAGCAACAGGTGCCACTGGAGCAGCTGGAACCAACGGAGCTACCGGCGCCACTGGTGCTGATGGAGCCAAGGGAGACCAAGGTGATACAGGTGCACAAGGAATTCAAGGAGACAAAGGTGACCAAGGAGACAAAGGCGACAAAGGAGATACTGGTGCAGCTGGTGCTAATGGTACCAACGGAACAGATGGAAATGACGGTGCAACCGGAGCTAAAGGAGATACTGGAGCCAAAGGCGATCAGGGCGACAAAGGAGATACGGGTAATACAGGAGCTACTGGTGCTACTGGTGACCAAGGAATTCAAGGTGAAACTGGTGCGACCGGAGCCAAAGGCGACCAGGGCGACAAAGGAGATATAGGTAACACAGGAACCACTGGTGCAGCTGGTACTAATGGAACCAACGGAATAGATGGAAATGATGGTGCCACCGGCGCTACAGGAGCCAAGGGAGACCAAGGTGATACGGGTGCACAAGGCATTCAAGGTGCAACTGGAGCAACTGGAGCCAAAGGAGACCAAGGCGACAAAGGAGATATAGGTAACACAGGAGCCACTGGTGCAGCTGGTACTAATGGAACCAACGGAATAAATGGAAACGACGGTGCCACCGGCGCTACAGGAGCTAAGGGAGACCAAGGTGATACCGGTGCACAAGGAATTCAAGGTGCGACTGGAGCCGATGGTGTAAAAGGTGATATCGGAGCTACTGGTGCCACTGGAGTAGCTGGTACTAATGGAGTTGATGGAAATGATGGGGCTACTGGTGCAACCGGAGCCAAGGGAGACCAAGGTGATACTGGAGCACAAGGAATTCAAGGTGTAACTGGAGCTAAAGGCGACAAAGGGGATACAGGAGCTACTGGAGCAACGGGAGCAGCTGGAACCAACGGAATAGATGGAAACGACGGTGCAACCGGAGCTAAAGGAGATCAGGGCGACAAAGGAGATACGGGTAATACCGGAGCAACTGGAGCCAAGGGAGACCAAGGAATACAAGGTGTAACTGGTGCAACCGGTGCAACCGGTGCTGATGGAGCCAAAGGCGACAAAGGAGATACTGGTGCAGCTGGTACTAATGGAACCAACGGAACAGATGGAAACGACGGAGCTACCGGCGCCACTGGTGCTGACGGAGCTAAAGGTGATACTGGTGCAACCGGAGCAGCCGGTACTAATGGTACCAACGGAACAGATGGAAACGACGGTGCTACGGGAGCCAAAGGTGATACTGGTGCAACCGGAGCCAAGGGCGACCAAGGTGATACAGGTGCTACAGGATCTGCTGGTCCAGCGGGATCAGATGGTATTGATGGAGCCATTGGCCCTAAAGGTGATGACGGGGCAACAGGCGCCGCAGGAACTAATGGTACTGACGGAGCTACTGGTCCAACAGGGGCTACTGGTGCAACAGGAGCCAAAGGCGACCAAGGTGATACTGGTGCACAAGGCATTCAAGGTATACAAGGTGCAACTGGTGCAACTGGAGCCAAAGGCGACCAAGGCGACAAAGGAGATACGGGTAACACAGGAGCCACTGGTGCAGCTGGTACTAATGGAACCAACGGAATAGATGGTAATGATGGAGCCACCGGCGCTACAGGAGCCAAGGGAGACCAAGGTGATACGGGTGCACAAGGAATTCAAGGTGCAACTGGAGCCGATGGTGCAAAAGGAGACAAAGGAGATACAGGTGCAGCTGGTACTAATGGAACAGATGGAACAGATGGAAATGACGGTGCCATTGGAGCAACTGGAGCTAAAGGCGACAAAGGTGATACAGGAGCTACTGGAGCAACGGGAGCAGCTGGTACTAATGGAACAGATGGAATAGATGGGAACGACGGTGCAACCGGTGCTACAGGTGACCAAGGAATTCAGGGTATACAAGGTATTCAAGGTGAAACTGGTGCGACCGGAGCCGATGGTGCAAAAGGAGACCAAGGCGACAAAGGAGATACGGGTAATACAGGAGCAACAGGTGCTACAGGAGCCAAGGGAGACCAAGGTGATACAGGTGCACAAGGAATTCAAGGTGTAACCGGTGCCGATGGTGCAAAAGGAGACAAAGGAGATACTGGTGCAGCTGGAACCAACGGAACAGATGGAATTGACGGGGCAACTGGTGCAACTGGAGCCGATGGAGCTAAAGGTGACAAAGGAGATACAGGTAATACAGGTGCTACAGGTGATCAAGGAATTCAAGGTGTAACTGGAGCAACTGGTGCGACCGGAGCCAAAGGAGATACTGGTGCAGCTGGTACTAATGGTACCAACGGAACAGATGGAAATGATGGTGCCACCGGCGCTACAGGAGCCAAGGGAGACCAAGGTGATACGGGTGCACAAGGAATTCAAGGTGTAACTGGAGCGACTGGTGCAGATGGAGCTAAAGGAGATAAAGGAGATACTGGTGCAGCCGGAACCAACGGAGCTGATGGTAATGATGGGGCAACTGGTGCAACAGGTGCAGCTGGAACTAATGGAACAGATGGAATAGATGGGAACGACGGTGCAACCGGTGCTACAGGTGACCAAGGAATTCAGGGTATACAAGGTATTCAAGGTGAAACTGGTGCGACCGGAGCCGATGGTGCAAAAGGAGACCAAGGCGACAAAGGAGATACGGGTAATACAGGAGCAACAGGTGCTACAGGAGCAGCTGGCACCAACGGAACAGATGGAAATGACGGTGCAACCGGAGCTAAAGGAGATACTGGAGCCAAAGGCGATCAGGGGGATACCGGAGCAACTGGTGCGACTGGTGCCCAAGGACCAATAGGGATAAGCATAACTGGAGCTAAAGGAGACAAAGGTGACACTGGTAATACAGGAGCAACTGGTGCCACAGGAGCCAAGGGAGACCAAGGTGATACAGGTGCAGCGGGTACAAATGGAGTTGATGGAAATGATGGAGCTACCGGTGCCACTGGTGCTGACGGAGCTAAAGGTGATACGGGCGCTACAGGAGCCACTGGAGCAGCTGGTATCAACGGAATTGATGGAAACGACGGTGCCACTGGTGCAACCGGAGCTGATGGAGCTAAAGGTGACACTGGTGCGACCGGAGCCAAAGGCGACCAGGGCGTCAAAGGAGATACAGGTAATACAGGAGCAACTGGTGCCAAGGGAGACCAAGGAGATACCGGTGCAGCTGGTACTAATGGTACCAACGGAATAGATGGAAATGACGGAGCTACCGGCGCCACTGGAGCTAAAGGTGACAAAGGTGATACAGGAGCAACTGGTGCGACTGGTGCCCAAGGACCAATAGGGATAAGCATAACAGGAGCTAAAGGAGACAAAGGTGACACTGGAAATACAGGTGCCACAGGAGCAACAGGTGCTACAGGAGCAGCTGGAACTAACGGAACAGATGGAAACGACGGAGCTACCGGCGCCACTGGTGCTGATGGAGCCAAGGGAGACCAAGGTGATACGGGTGCACAAGGAATTCAAGGTGTAACTGGAGCCACTGGTGCAAAAGGAGACAAAGGAGATACTGGTGCAGCTGGTACTAATGGTACCAACGGAACAGATGGAAACGAAGGAGCCACTGGTGCAACCGGAGCTGATGGAGCTAAAGGTGATACTGGTAATACAGGAGCCAAGGGAGACCAAGGTGATACGGGTGCACAAGGAATTCAAGGTGTAAAAGGTGATACCGGAGCTACTGGTGCAACAGGTGCCACCGGAGTAGCTGGTACTAATGGAACAGATGGAAACGACGGTGCCATTGGAGCAACTGGAGCCAAGGGAGACCAAGGTGATACAGGAGCACAAGGAATTCAAGGTGTAACTGGAGCGACTGGTGCAGATGGAGCTAAAGGAGATAAAGGCGACAAAGGAGATACTGGTGCAGCCGGAACCAACGGAGCTGATGGTAATGATGGGGCAACTGGTGCAACCGGAGCCAAAGGCGATCAGGGAGATACCGGAACAACAGGTGCTACAGGAGCAGCTGGTACCAACGGAATAAATGGAAATGACGGCGCTACAGGAGCCAAGGGAGACCAAGGTGATACGGGTGCACAAGGAATTCAAGGTGTAACTGGAGCGACTGGTGCAGATGGAGCTAAAGGCGACCAGGGCGACAAAGGTGATACTGGAGCAGCTGGTACCAACGGAGCAGATGGAGCTAAAGGAGACAAAGGTGACACTGGTAATACAGGTGCCAAGGGAGACCAAGGCGACCAGGGCGACAAAGGAGATATAGGTAACACAGGAGCCACTGGTGCAGCTGGTACTAATGGAACCAACGGAATAGATGGAAATGATGGTGCCACCGGCGCTACAGGAGCCAAGGGAGACCAAGGTGATACGGGTGCACAAGGAATTCAAGGTGTAACTGGAGCGACTGGTGCAGATGGAGCTAAAGGAGATACTGGTGCAGCCGGAACCAACGGAGCTGATGGTAATGATGGGGCAACTGGTGCAACCGGAGCAGATGGAGCTAAAGGAGACAAAGGTGACACTGGTAATACAGGAGCCACTGGAGCAGCTGGTACTAATGGTACCAACGGAATAGATGGAAATGACGGTGCCACCGGCGCTACAGGAGCCACGGGAGACCAAGGTGATACTGGTGCACAAGGCATTCAAGGTATACAAGGTGCAACTGGAGCAACTGGAGCAACTGGAGCCAAAGGCGACCAGGGCGACAAAGGAGATATAGGTAACACAGGAACCACTGGTGCAGCTGGTACTAATGGAACCAACGGAATAAATGGAAACGACGGTGCCACCGGCGCTACAGGAGCCAAGGGAGACCAAGGTGATACAGGTGCACAAGGAATTCAAGGTGTAACTGGAGCCGATGGTGCAAAAGGAGACAAAGGAGATACAGGTAATACAGGAGCAACCGGTGCTACAGGAGCAGCTGGTACCAACGGAACAGATGGAAACGACGGAGCTACCGGCGCCACTGGTGCCACTGGAGCAGCTGGTACTAATGGTACCAACGGAACAGATGGAAACGACGGTGCAACCGGAGCAGATGGAGCTAAAGGCGACAAAGGTGATACAGGTAATACCGGAGCTACTGGTGCTACTGGTGACCAAGGAGACAAAGGAGATACTGGTGCAGCTGGCACCAACGGAACAGATGGAAACGACGGAGCTACCGGCGCCACTGGTGCTGATGGAGCCAAAGGCGACCAAGGTGATACCGGAGCAACAGGTGCCACTGGAGCAGCTGGAACCAACGGAATAGATGGAAATGACGGTGCCACCGGCGCTACAGGAGCCAAGGGAGACCAAGGTGATACGGGTGCACAGGGAATTCAAGGTGTAACTGGAGCGACTGGTGCAGATGGAGCTAAAGGAGATAAAGGAGATACAGGTGCTACAGGAGCAGCTGGAACCAACGGAACAGATGGAAATGACGGTGCAACCGGAGCTAAAGGAGATACTGGAGCCAAAGGCGATCAGGGCGACAAAGGAGATACGGGTAATACAGGAGCCACCGGGGCAGCTGGAACAGATGGAAACGACGGTGCCACTGGTGCAACCGGAGCTGATGGAAACGACGGTGCAACCGGCGCTACAGGAGCCAAGGGAGACCAAGGTGATACGGGTGCACAAGGAATTCAAGGTGTAACTGGTACGACCGGAGCCAAAGGAGATAAGGGAGACAAAGGAGATACTGGTGCTACAGGTGATCAAGGAATACAAGGTGCTACAGGAGCAACTGGTGCAACCGGTGATCAAGGTATACAAGGTGTAACTGGTGCGACCGGAGCCAAAGGCGACCAGGGCGACAAAGGTGATACTGGAGCAGCTGGAACCAACGGAGCAGATGGAGCTAAAGGAGACAAAGGTGACACTGGTAATACAGGTGCCAAGGGAGACCAAGGCGACCAGGGCGACAAAGGAGATATAGGTAACACAGGAGCCACTGGTGCAGCTGGTACTAATGGAACCAACGGAATAGATGGAAATGATGGTGCCACCGGCGCTACAGGAGCCAAGGGAGACCAAGGTGATACGGGTGCACAAGGAATTCAAGGTGTAACTGGAGCGACTGGTGCAGATGGAGCTAAAGGAGATACTGGTGCAGCCGGAACCAACGGAGCTGATGGTAATGATGGGGCAACTGGTGCGACCGGAGCCCAAGGCGACAAGGGCGACAAAGGAG
>NZ_PIOB01000010.1 GCF_002909255.1 Arenibacter hampyeongensis | reverse complement strand
ACCTAGTGAAGAAGGGTCTTTTCTTTTGTTTAGCTCATGGCCGGTTATTTTCTTAAATATGAATTCGTGAACCTGCGGTTTCGTTTTATTCATTGCCTGTTTATTTTGGAATAAGGTATTCATAAACCTCCTGCGTCGGTTTCTTTGGACAGCAAAGAAATTGAAGATTCACGAAATCCAATTAAAAACAATAAAAACCACTTGAGTAAAATGAAAGAATAATTTTAATAATAATTTCATCCGATTTTGCCCAATAAATAAAGCTAAAATCAAAAAACACGAAATATTATGTTCATCCTAATTTTTGAAGAAACACAACAAATAAGCATGATCCATAGTACAACTGCATAATCTTTACGACTTGACAAAAAAAATCCGGAACCTAAACGGTATCCGGATTTTTCAAAACTAACTCAACTCAATCTTTATCAGGTCCATTTAGAGGAACTTGGAGTGAACCTGAAACTTTAAAACTCTAATATTTTAACAATTAATTTCGCTTATGAAATCTAATGCAAGATAAGTGGTTAGTTGTTGGTTCGCTACCAATTAACTGACAAACACTGATATTTTTTTTGCATTTTTGACATAGTAGTACGTTTTATGGTATATATCTTAAATACGGATAATAATTATGAAAGACTAAATGTTGGATTTGTCCTAAGCTAAAAGCAGTTTTTTAAAGCCATTCTAAATGGTTTGGGATTTATTTCCTAAAGGTACATTTCAATTTTCCCTGATTTGTACTTCCAGGACCTTAAATAGCGATGGGTTTAGATAACTACATTTGGAAATTTAATCGTCAATATAATTGGATTGATTGCACAAAGGTTATAGGGGTTGATATGGAATCATGCTTACCTATCCAGTAAGCTTGAGTAGTGTTAATTGTGTTAAGACCTTCTAGATATAACTATCTATAAACAAAGACACGGGTGGAATTTCCTGCCCGTGTCTTGTTTAGTTACCTTGGTTCTTGATGCTTTTGGGCTTCAAGAATTGTATAATAATTACTGAAAAGCTTTATGGCCTTTTTTGAATACCATATTTGAGTCATTTTCAGGGCAACATTAGTTAGTAGCCCGTATTTTGTACTAGATTCGGGTTGTTCTGCATTTCAGATGTTGGTATCGGAAACAATAGTTCTCTCGCTGTTAGCGCTTTATTTGGCAAGTAAGAAAAGTTATGGCCCACAAAATCTTCCAATACATTGGTTTCAGGGTTATACGCTTTTCTCCATCTCACCATGTCATACCATGTTTTATTTTCAAAACTCAACTCATGAATTCGCTCTATCTGTACAGCATCTCTAAAGGCGGCCTGTGAAAGACCGGTCAAATCCAACAGTTCAGCACGTTGCCTGATCTCGTTCACAGCATCATATGCCTCAGTTGAAGGTCCACTTTCAGCTTCATTAGCTGCTTCCGCATACATCAGTAATACATCGGCATAGCGATATAGGCACCAATTCAAGTCAGATTGGGCGCTTCCTTCTTGCGCTGCAATATCAAAATGCTTAAAGATATACGGGGCTCCAAGATTGACACTGGTGTTGCGATCGGCATCTAAAGTATAACTGTTAAAATAGAATTGCTTTTCTTCCGCCCGTTTATCCCCCACCTCGTAGGAGGCTACAAACTCATTTGTGGAAAAGATACCCCCGGTTTGTGCCGAATAGGCCGAAATTCCCAAGTTATATGGTAAAATTCCCGGCTGCCAGTTTCCATCTTGAATACCTGCCGCGAATTGGGTCATAAAGATGTATTCCCCTGTGTTCTTAGTGGCAGGGTCATGTAATTCGTCATAGGTGTCAAAAATGGCAAACACGTCCGAATCAATGACTTCTTTAGCCTTGGCAGCGGCAAGCGCGTAATTCTCTGTTTTTTGGAGGGGGTAGCCTGCCATGGTCAAATATACATCTGCCAATAGGGTTTTAACTGCGCCCAGAGACACTCTACCAGATAGATCCCTCCAAGCTAGGCCAGCACTTTCGGCTTCTGTAAGATCGCTAACAATTAAGTCATAGACCGCTTCTGGCGAAGATTGTTCAGGGTACAATTGCTCCGACCCCAAATCTACCGAATTGGTGATGATGGGAATGTTTCCGAACATGCGTACCAAGCCAAAATAATAGTAGGCTCTAAAGAATTTCGCTTCCGCCAAATACTTCTTCTTTAATGCTTCGTCCATATTTATTTCAGGTATTTTTTCAATTGCCAAGTTGGCCCTTGAGATGCCTAAATAATATCCGGTCCAGAAACTGCTTCCATATCCATTGTCCGAATTATTAATTAAATCCTTTACCAAATAAATGTTGGTAGCCTGCCCTAAGGAGGTGTTGGCCAAGCCTGTGGCAAACTCTAACATCATCCATGTGCCTCCGCCAAAACCACTATTGGTAATTGAAATCAATGGTTCATATGCCCCATTAACGGCACTCTGGGCATGTGCAGCCGTGGTAAAGTAAGTGTCGGATGTGAAGTTGGATTCATCTTCTTCATCCAAAAAATTACTACATGCCGTAATGCTTGATATTGCGGTTACGACGGCTATAGCTCTTATAAAGTTTTTATAGATTTTCATTTTTTTATCTTTTATATGGTTATAGTCCAACATTTAATCCTAGCATAAAAGTTCGAGGTCTTGGATAATCATAAAGAGAGAATCCTTGATCGAAAGCTCCGCCACCATTCGAACTTTCAGGGTCGTACCCTGGATATTTCGTGGCTACAAAAAAGTTCTGCACCGAGGTATATACCCTAAGACGATTCAAGTGTAAACGCTCTACCAATTCAGGTTTGAAGACATAGGAAAGCATTAAATTTCTTCCTCTTAAAAAAGAAGCATCCTTTAACTTTCCTGAATCGTTGTTGGTGTCATATCCAGCAGCAATTGGTCTTATCTGGGCAATATCGGTATCTTGATTATCCGGAGTCCACGCATTTAAGACGGTCGCGAAGCTATTTGCAATTGTTTGACGGTCTTCGGCAGAGTGTTCGTCACGGTACATTACACTATTGCCATATTGAAACTGCAAGTCTACCAGTAGCTCAAGATTTCCATATCTGAAGGTATTTGAAAAGGTTCCAAAACCGTCGGCAATACCTTTTCCAATGATGGCACGGTCATCACTATTGATGGCCCCATCATTGTTAAGATCACGGTATTTGATATCACCTGGTAATCTATCATAGATAGCTGCCTGGGCTGCCTCATCGGTGTTCCACGTACCTTCATCAATATATCCGAAGAATGTACCTACAGGTTCGCCAACGCGGATCAAGGTAGACCCCAAGAAAATATCGGAACCTCCTGAAAGTGCAGTTACTTCGTTTTTATTGATTGAAATATTGAAGTTACTGTTCCATCCAAATAGTTCATTATCAAAATTGACAGTATTCAAATTAATTTCTATACCCTTGTTTTCCAAACTTCCAACATTTCTAAATACATTGGTAAAACCACTTGAAGATGGAACCGGAGCATTAAGGAGCATATCGGAAGTCAATTTTCGGTACACATCGAGCTCTAACCCGATACGATTATTGAACAGGCCTAATTCAATACCGGCATCTACCTGTTCCGTTTTTTCCCATTTTAAATCTGGATTGGCCATACGCCCAGGGACAGTATAAGCCGAGCGGGCGCCATTAAAAATTACCGAACCATTGGTCAAGCCGGCTAATCCTTGGTAAGCTGGTAATTCAGAGTTACCTGTTGTACCATAACTAGCCCTAATTTTAAGATTGGAAATGGTTTCGTTCTGTGAGAGAAAATCCTCTTCGGAAGCCCTCCAGGCCAATGCAGCCGATGGGAAAAAGGCAAACTGATTTTCTGGTCCAAATTTAGAAGATCCGTCGGCTCTACCTGTAAGTGTCAACAAATATTTGTTCATGTAGTTATAGTTGACACGCCCAAAATATGAGTTTAGCCCGTAAGCAATTTTGCTCGACGTTGGTGTCTGGGGGTTAGACCCTGCACCAAGGTTGTTAAAGCCATAAAAGTCATCGGCAAATCCTCGGGTCGATGCCAGTGAACTGAATTGATCAACATGTTGCCAGGAAAGTCCTGCCATGGCCGTTAAGGAATTATTGCTGTCAAAATCTTTGTTATAGGTCAAATAGTTTTCAAATTGCCAAGAATTATAACGTGAGTTTGAGACACTTGCGGCACCATCGGGCAAGGCTATATATCTTAGGTCCTTACCACCGTAATAATCGTTTCTTTGGTTAATGATATTGGTTCCTAAGGTAGTTCGTAATTGAAGGTTCTTATTGAATTTAATATCGCCGTAGAAGCTACCCAAAACGGTCTGGGTCTTGAGGTAATATCTACGATCATTCGCAACCGCCACTGGGCTGCCACCACCTTCCATTCCAGGATAGTGTATGTTAGATCCCCAAGTGCCATCCTCATAACGGACCGGTATAATAGGTAGGGCCTCATATACTTGACGCATGGTGGTAATACCACCGCCTCCTAGTTGGTCTACTTGCTTTTCGTCTTGGTCGTTGTAGCTTAGGCTGCCCCCAACTTTTAACCAGTCGGTAACATCGGTATCCAAAGTAAATCTACCTGAATAGCGCTTCAGCCATGATTCCACAATAAGTCCTTCTTCATCCCTAAAACCCATAAACAGTCCAAAATTGGATTTTTGGTTACCACCTGTAAATGAAAGTTGGTGATTTTGGGTAATAGCATCCCTAATGGCTTCATCTTGCCAATCGGTATCATAAAGTGGATTACCACTGCCATCAAAAAGCCTTGGGTCGGTTCTCTTTAATCTAGGGTCGGTATATCTTCCACCTGCCCATCCATCCGGGTCAAATTTTTCAGCATTGGCATATGCAATTTCCTCAACACGAAGAAACTCTTCTGAATTCAACAGATTAAGCTTTTTAGGTAAAGTTCCTATACTGAAATCCACATCGTAATTAAGACGTGTTTCACCAGAAGTTGTTCCTTTTTTAGTAGATACAAGAATCACACCATTGGCGCCCCTGGCTCCATATATTGCTGTCGCGGAAGCATCTTTTAAAATTTCAATGGATGCGATATCATTGGGATTCAGGTAATCTATAGGGGTACTTCCGTTAGATAAACCGGTCGCATTTAGGATAACACCATCTATTACATAGAGTGGGGTATTGGCGATACTTACCGAGGTATTACCACGGATTCGCACTACGGTTCTACCTCCTGGTCGTCCAGAACCGGAGGTTATGTTCACACCTGCTACCTTACCGGCCATGGCCTGGTTCAATGAAGATGCCGGTCTTTCCGCCAATTCTTCGGACTTAATGGAGCCCACTGCACCGGTGAGGTCACTTTTCTTTTGTGAACCATACCCGATCAAGACTACTTCGTCCAAACCAGCGGCACTTTCTTCCAAATTTACCATTATGGTAGTTTGTCCATTAAGCGGTACTTCTTTGGATGCAAATCCTATGTAGGAAATAACTAGGGTTGCATTCTCATTGGCCACATCAAGTGAAAAATTACCGTCAAAATCGGCTGTAACCCCATTAGTGGTCCCTTTTTCCACAATGTTCGCCCCAGGTAAGGGGTTGCCGTCCGAATCGCTAATGGTTCCGCTTACAGTTTGTTGTTCAACGGTATTATTTATTGGGGCAATGGATTTATTTGTTTTGCCCGTTTTTAAAATAATCTGCTTGTTCTTGACGCTGAAATAAATATCCGTAGCTTCAAATAAATCTTCCAAAATATTTGAAATGGGCTCTTTATTCACGTTAACGGAAACAGTTCTCCCTAAATTGACCTTTTCATGATTGTACAGAAACCTAAAATCCGAGAGTGACTCAATTTCATTAAAAACCTGTTGAACGCTAACGTTTTTAAGGTTTAATGTAATTTTTGTGTTCTGTCCGTACGTGTTGGCCTGAATTTTAAACAGAGAAACTATTAGTAAAAGAGTTGTTAGTTTCATCTTTAAATGATGTTTGCTTAGCCAATCCGCATGGAAAGGCCCGACTAAATTTAATTTTTTCATACTTTTGTAAAGGTTTGGTGATTAAACATTTCATTTGTTTATATCACTTTCTTATGCCGGGGAATGCGCCAACATTTTCCGGTTTTTTTGTAAAAGTGATTTTTTAGTGCACATGGTTTTATTTTATTTTCATTGGCATTCTTTTTTTAATTAGTATTTGAATTGAGTATTATAATTTTAGAACCCTCCTTTATAAATTCAAAGGGTGTATCTTCTTTAAAAGCTTCCAGGATTTCCATAATGGTCTCATTTCTAAATGTAGCCGTGTATATTTGATTTTCCAATCGTCCACTCTTATCTTCTATGGTAATATTGAAGTGTCTTTCCAATTTTGTCCTAATACTATAAAAGGGGGCGGCCTTAAACACAAGATACCCATCGACCCATGCGGTATAGAGATCGGTATCCACTTCCTTTATGGTCATCGTATTGCTGATTTTGTTCCATTCGGCACTTTGTCCAGGGACCAGCTGGGAGGCAGAGTTTGTTCTTATGTCGGCACCTTCTTTGTAAAGCAGCACGGCACCCTCAACCAACACAGTGCTGATGTCCTCATCTTCCGGATAGTATGAAAGGTTAAATTGTGTACCCAATACCCTTATGTTCATTTGGTCCGCATTTACAATAAAAGGGTGTGTCTTGTCTTTGGCGACATCAAAAAAGGCCTCTCCATTTAAGAACACTTTCCTTTCCTCTCCAGCTAGAAAATTTACTGGATATCTAATGGAGCTTCCAGAATTCAACTTTACTTTGGTTCCATCGGATAGGACAAGGTCGAATTGGCGACCATAGGGCACATATAAAGTGTTGTATACGAGTTTGTTTTGAGTTTCAGTGCCTGTGTATTGTAATGAATTTCCCTGTTGTGAGGCAATCAAATTTCCGTTTGTAGTGGTAATCTTTCGTTTCCCATTTTCAGAGATTGTTTCAATGGTGCCGTTGTCCAATTGCAATGTAATTGCGTCTGAATTTGGATTGTGTTGTATTACAACAGGTGTAGAAGGCAATTCAGTGTTTTTTTGGTTAAAAAAGTATATGCCTGCCAGCAATAATAAGGTCGCTGCAATAGCGGACCAATATTTAATATTGTTATAAGGAGCTACATTTCTAACTTTTTTTTTGTTTTCAAGGTCTTCTATTTTAAAAAGTATTTTCTGCAATAGAATTTTGGAATCCTCATTTTTTCTTTTCTTATGGGGTAGGTTTCCATTTTTTACATTTTCCCAGTGTTTGGCCCAAACTTCATTTTTAATTATATCCAGATCCGAGCTGTTAATAAGCTCTGTTAGACAATCCAATTCCTTTTTAGAAATGGTATTGTCCACCAATTTCTGGAAGAGCATATCCAATTTATTCTCGTTCTGCATCTACAGTATTTTAATAGTATTATTGTGGTCTATATAAGTAATACACCTCAAAAATGATAAAGTCCCAAATTGGAAATGTATTTTTTGCGAAATAGATAAATTACGCGGAAAGAAGTAGACTTATAAGAAGAATATATATGGTGTCTGCCATATGAGGTTTTAACTCTGTCCTGATGATTTGCAGGGTTTTCCAAAGGTGGTTTTTCACCGTTTTTTGTGTTATCCCCAAAAGATTGGCAATTTCCTCATTGCTTTTGCCTTGTTGTTTGGACAATACGAAAATACTTCGTTTTTGAGTGGGGATTTGTTGGAGGATATCGTTTACTATATCCTCGTATTCACCAAGTAAAATGGTGTTTTCTGTTTCCTCATTTAAAAAGCTGATGTTCTTCCAGTATTCCTTCTTAAGGGATTCCTGGTTGGCGATACTTCTTAAATAGTTATAAGTCGCATTTTTTGCAATTGTAAAAATGAAGGCATCAAAACTATGATCAAGATCAATGGTGTCCTTTTTTGTCCAAATCTTAATAAATACTTCCTGTAGGATCTCTTCCGAGGCATAATCCGACTTCGTTATCGCGTGTATAAAATAAAACAACCTTTTTTCATACAGTTCAAAAACTGTCTTGAATGCCGACCTATTTCCTTTTACTAAGGAAGCTAATAACTGGTCTAAGGGTTGTCCTGACATTTCGAAAACAATTACAAGATTAGAATTTTATTAAAAAATTTACGGATATTTTTTTTGAGAAATATATAGTTTTAAAAGGTATCGTTCGAAATTAGGGGGAATTTTCTTTCAATTCAACTAAAAATTGAACATTTAGCAATACTTTTTTTGCCAATATTTAATCCATGTAAAAAATGATGTATATTTAAAATCTCATTAAGCCTTTTTTTATTTATCTTTTTATGAAATTACACCTTCTTAATAGGGCCAGTTTACAGAACAGTTCCTTTACTGTTACACAAAATCGTTATTCCCATTTCTTAAAAATTTGGCATTATCACCCGGAATTGGAATTGGTTTACATTGCAAAAAGTACAGGGACCCGTTTTATCGGGGACGGAATTGAAAAATTTTCTGAAGGTGATCTTGTATTGATCGGTAAAAACCTGCCCCATATGTGGCTTAATGATGAATTGTATTTTGAAGCCGGTTCGGACTTGGTTTCGGAAGCCATTGCCATTCATTTTAAGGAGGACTTCCTAGGGTTGGCATTTTTGGATGCCATAGAGATGAAACCTATATTGCAATTGATAAAAAGAGCTGCCCAAGGAATAAAATTTTCGAATATCGACCTTAAGGTTATTGAAAAAATTAAGAAACTGCATAGCCTGGAGCCATTTGAAAAAACGATCAAGTTTATTGAGATTTTGTACAAATTGGCAAATCATGAGGAATACCAATTATTGTCCAGCCCTGGGTTTTTGAATTCCTTTAATAAAACGGATAATAAAGGCCTTGATGAAATTTATGAATTTGTATTCAAGAATTTCAACCAACCTATTGGCTCTAAGGATGTGGCGGAAATTGCTAAAATGAACCCCTCGGCCTTCAGTAGATTTTTCAAACGAATCCACAGAAAAACCTTTACACGCTATTTAAATGAAATACGAATTGGGTATGCATGTAAATTGCTTATAGAAAATAAGAATAACATAACCCCGGTTTGTTATGAGTCGGGCTTTAATAACATTTCAAATTTTAATAGACATTTTAAGTCAATCACAGGCATGTCTCCCTCAGATTATATTAAACTTCATACTCAAAATTAGCAAAAATCCCAATATCGGTCAAAAAAGTATCGGAATTGGTGCTTCTAGTGGTGGTTATAGATATGGTTTGGATTTAGTTTTGTTTCTATAATATTATTCCAAATGAACAGCAAAATAATTATTACGGATGTTTTGGTTAAAGACGTCCGATTTCCTACCAGCAGATCCCTGGATGGATCAGATGCCATGAATCCAGACCCGGATTATTCTGCGGCCTATGTAATTTTAAAAACCAACCATCCCGAAGACTTGGAGGGGCATGGGTTGACCTTTACCATTGGTAGGGGCAATGAACTTTGTGCTGCGGCAATTCATTCCTTGGCGCCCTTGGTAAAAGGTAAGTCTTTGGAGAGTTTTACTGCAAACATGGGAGCTTTCTGGAAGATGATTACAGGCGACAGTCAATTGCGTTGGTTAGGCCCTGAAAAGGGGGTGATTCATTTGGCGACAGGTGCTGTGGTCAATGCGGTTTGGGATCTTTATGCCAAAGTTGAAAAGAAACCACTCTGGAAACTCTTGGCAGATATGACGCCGGAAGAATTGGTGTCCTGTATAGATTTCACCTACATTACAGATGCCATTACCCCTGAGGAAGCATTGGAATTGCTTAAGGGTAAAGAGGCATCCAAACAGGAAAGAATCAATAAATTATTACAGGATGGGTATCCTGCATATACTACCTCCGCAGGCTGGCTTGGCTATTCGGATGACAAAATGAGGAGACTTTGCAAAGAGGCCAAAGCGGCTGGCTTTAAGCATATGAAAATAAAAGTAGGGTCAGATTTAAATGATGATATGCGCCGTGCAGGAATTATCAGGGAAGAGATCGGTACCGATTTAAAACTGATGATGGATGCCAACCAAAAATGGGATGTGGACGAGGCGATAGCCAATATGGCGGAGCTTAAGAAGTTTGATCCATGGTGGATAGAAGAGCCAACGAGTCCGGACGATATTTTGGGACATGCAAAAATTGCAAAGGCCGTACACCCTATAAAAGTGGCGACCGGTGAGCACTGTCAAAACAGGGTGGTGTTTAAACAATTAATGCAGGCCAACGCCATTGGAATCTGCCAGATCGATAGTTGTAGAGTAGGAGGGGTAAATGAAATTTTGGCCATACTTTTGATGGCAGCAAAATTTAAAATACCTGTTTGTCCACATGCCGGTGGAGTTGGACTTTGTGAATATGTGCAGCATCTATCCATGATTGATTATATTGCAATAAGTGGTTCCCTGGAGAATCGTATTATAGAGTATGTGGATCATTTGCACGAACATTTCTATGACCCAGTGGTTATTAAAAATGGTGCCTATATGCCTCCCTCAATGTCTGGCTACAGTATTACGATGAAGGAACAATCCTTGGAGGATTATAGTTTTCCGGATGGTGTAATTTGGAAGGATGAAGTAATTGCCAAATAATAGGAAATCAAGTAGAGTAGTAAATAAGATCAATAATCCGAAGAATATATGTCACTTTTTAGTTTAGAAAACAAAACAGCTGTAGTCACCGGTGGCGCCAGTGGTATTGGTGAAGCTATTTCCAAAGCGTTTGCCGGCCAAGGAGCCGATGTGCACATTTTGGAATTTAATGCAGAAAACGGAGAACGTGTTGTTGGGGAAATAGAAGCCAAGGGCGGGAAGGCAGCCTTTCACGCCTGTGATGTTTCCAATAGTGCCCAGGTGGCGCAAATAATTTCCACTATAGGCGCAGATAAGTATATAAATATTTTGGTGAACAATGCCGGAATAGCCCATGTGGGAAATTTGGAAGGTACAGCAGTAGAGGATATGGATCGCATTTATAATGTAAACATCAAGGGAGTTTATAATTGCATGCATGCGGTTATTACCCGGATGAAGGAGAAAGGTGGGGTTATTATAAACATGGCTTCAATTGCTTCTTCCGTAGGTATTTCGGACCGCTTTGCCTATTCCATGTCCAAGGGAGCGGTACTCACTATGAGCTATTCCGTAGCCAAGGATTATTTGGATAAAGGTATTCGGTGCAATACCATTTCACCTGCTAGAATCCATACCCCTTTTGTTGACGGATTTATAAATAAAAATTACCCTGGAAAAGAAGCGGAAATGTTCGAGAAACTGTCCCAATCCCAACCCATAGGAAGAATGGGAAAACCCGAGGAGGTGGCCAATTTAGCAGTTTATCTATGTTCAGATGAGGCTTCCTTTATTACAGGAACCGATTTTCCTATCGATGGAGGTTATATAAAGTTGAACGGATAGGATTATTTGGAATATCTGTTGCTGGACTGATTTTAAAATGGAGCTAGATATCAATTTGATGATTTAGTTCCATTTTAAAAAAAAAGAAACTAGTAACAGCCCCCTTTTTAAATGTTCGGAATTATAAACAATCAACTATTACTAAATGAATAAATTAGTTAAATACGTAGCAATTATAACTCTTTTGACGGCTTGTTCCCAGAAATCTGGGCTGAATGCCTTATTGATGCCAGTGTCCAGTACTCTTGATGTCCATGAAACGGATAGTAATGATTCCATTTTGATTAAGGCGGCCCATGTAGTGCCCACCCAAAACCAGTATGAAGCCTTACGGAACGAGTTTATTGCTTTTATTCATTTTGGCCCCAATACTTTTACTAGAATGGAGTGGGGTAATGGGATGGAAGATCCCAAAATATTTGATTTACAAAATTTGGATACCGACCAATGGTGTAAGGCTATGAAGGATGCCGGGATGAAAATGGTGATTTTCACCGCCAAGCACCATGATGGATTTGTACTATGGCAAAGTAGATATACAAAACACGGAGTTATGTCCTCCCCTTTTAGGGAGGGAAAAGGTGATGTCCTCAAAGAATTGTCCGAATCCTGTAAAAAATACGGTCTTAAATTAGGGGTATATCTTTCCCCTGCCGATTTGTTTCAAATAGAAAATAAGGATGGACTATATGGCAATTTAAGTGAGTATACGGAGAGAACCATTCCTAGGCAAGTTGAAGGAAGACCCTTCGTGAACAATACCACCTTTACTTTTAAAGTTGACGATTACAATGAGTATTTCTTAAACCAATTGTTTGAGCTGCTTACAGAATACGGGCCTATTCATGAAGTATGGTTTGATGGGGCCCACCCTAAAAGAAAGGGCGGCCAGACCTATACCTATCTTGCCTGGAAGGAATTGATAAGGGCTTTGGCACCAAAGGCAGTCATTTTTGGCAAGGAGGATATTCGCTGGTGCGGAAATGAATCTGGTGGCACTAGGGATACGGAATGGAATGTGATTCCTTATCAGGAAGACCCAGACCAAATGAACAGCTTTCCAGATCTAACGGCCGAATCCTTGGGAAGTAGGGGAGATCTTTACAAAGGAAAATACCTACATTATCAACAGGCAGAAACCAACACTTCCATTCGTGAAGGTTGGTTTTATAGGGATGACACGGATCAGAAAGTCCGTAGTACGGATGACGTGTTCGATATTTATGAGAGATCGGTTGGTGGGAACTCAACATTTTTGTTGAACATTCCGCCCAATAGGGAAGGTAAGTTTTCACCAAGGGATGTTTTGGTATTGGAAGAAGTTGGCCAACGAATCAATGAAACTTACAGTGTTGATCTTCTATCGGGGGCCATAGGACCCCAAGCTGTCCTGGATGACGACTTATCCAGTTTTGAAGTGTTGGGTGAAGGCGCCCAGGAGGTAATTATTGAAACCAATGCTCCTATCACCATCAATAGATTGGCAATTCAAGAGGCTGTAGATACTCATAGTGAACGTGTGGAAAAGCACGCTTTAGACGCATGGGTGGACAATGCCTGGAAAGAAATTGCCACGGCCACGAATATTGGTTATAATCGCATTTTACGATTCCCGGAAGTTACTACCCAAAAATTGCGGATTAGAATCTTGGAATCCCGCTTTTATCCCGCTATTGCAAACATTTCGGCACATTATTACAAGGCTAGGCCGCCACAACTTAGTGTCGAAAGATCGGTAGATGGTTCTGTAACAATATCGCCCAAAAAGGACACTTTTGGTTGGAAACCCCATGGGGAAGATGTTGCGGCAAACATAAATTCCGGTTATAAAATTCATTATACTACAGACGGCAGTGATCCCACTGCGGCCTCCCCAATTTACAATGAAGCTTTTAAAATACCTTCAGGAGAGGTGAAGGCCATTGCAGAAGTGAATGGCCAATTGGGTAGTATAGTTTCACAGCTTTTCGGAATCATCAAAATGGATTGGACAGTCCTTGGGGTGGATAGTGTTGATGGGGAATATGCCGCTCAAAATGCCTTTGACGGCGACCAAAGTACCTATTGGAGTTCCGCCGCAAATTCCAAGGTACATTATATCAATATCGATCTTGGAAAGGAATATGCTGTAACCGGATTTACCTATACTCCACAAACTTCCTCGTCCGAAGGAATGTTGGAAAGGGGTGTCGTAAAAATTAGTTCGGACGGAAAATCGTGGAATAATGTTTCGGATTTTGGCTTTGGAAATCTAATAAATGATCCTACGACCAGAACGCATATGTTCCAGTCTAAAATAAGTACCAGATATATCAGAATTGAATCCAAGGAAATAGCTGGTAATGGGAAAACTGCAGCCATTGCGGAATTGGATTTTTTATTGGATTAAGAGTATAACTTTTTAATAGTTAATGAAAAAAGTAGCGTTATATAATTTTGTAATTGCCCTATTCTTAATAGGGTGCTCGCCTACCGTGTCCGATATTTACATATCTTCTAATGGAGAAGAAATTAAAAAGGGAGAATTGGTTTTTACTTCGCTTGAAGAAGGACTCAATATCGTCGCTCAACTAAGAAGGGAAGGGGCACAAAATGCCTTGACCATTCACATGATGGCCGGTCAACATCGATTAAATTTACCTATAAGGATCCTGCCAGAATTTGGACCTTTGAAATTGATTGGGGAGGGAGCGGAAAAAACAATGGTTAAAGGTTCCAAAGTGCTCAATCCCAAATGGGAAAAGTTCAATGATCATATTTTTGTTGCCCAGTTACAGAAGGAGGACAAATTTGATCAGCTTTTTGTTAATGGAAATCAGCAAATATTATCCCGTTACCCCAATTACGACGAAAATGCCGGACATTGGCAAGGTCACGCTGAGGATGCCATATCCCCGGAAAGAATAAAAAACTGGGTCAACCCAGAAGGAGCCATAGTACATGCCATGCATAGTGGGGAGTGGGGAGGATTCCATTACGTTTCCACAGGGATTGATGAAAATGGAGAACTTATGTTGTTAGGAGGGCATCAAAATAATCGGCCTTCAAAAATGCATACCAAGTATCGGATGGTAGAAAATGTATTCGAAGAATTGGATGCTCCTGGGGAGTGGTTCTTGGATAAGGACTACCGCCTATATTATTGGGCTACTGAGGGAATTGACCTTGGAAATGCCTTGATAGAAGGGGTGCAACTAAAGCATTTGGTGGAAATTGTAGGTAGTGAAGAAAATCCGGTTAGGGACATTGAAATAAGTGGAATAAAATTTGAGCATACGCAGCGCACTTTTATGGAAGAATATGAGCCATTGCTAAGAAGCGATTGGACCATATATAGAGGGGCGGCCATTTTTCTTGAAGGGACTCAAAACGTAAGTGTCAACAATTGTGAATTGACAAATTTGGGTGGTAATGCCATTGTGGTTAGTAACTTCAACAGGGACGTAGCCATTTCGGATAATCATATTCATGAATGTGGGGCATCGGGCATCAGTTTTGTGGGTAGTCCAGAAGCAGTGAGATCGCCTTCGTTCCAATATGATGAATTTGTTCCTTTGGCGCAAATGGACACCGTTCGCGGGCCAAAGACGAATAAGTATCCCAGTAATTCGGTTGCAGAAAATAACTTGATTCATCGCACTGGAAGAGTGGAAAAGCAAACGGCTGGCGTGCAGATTGCCATGGCCATGGATATTACCGTAAGCCACAACAGTATTTATGATGTTCCTAGGGCAGGAATCAATATCGGTGATGGTACTTGGGGCGGGCATATAATCGAATACAACGATGTTTTCAATACTGTGCTGGAATCTGGAGATCATGGCGCTTTTAATTCTTGGGGCAGGGACCGATTTTGGCATCCAAATCGCGAATCCTTAAATCAAATTGTGGCCGCTAGTCCGGAGATGCCCAAATGGGACGCCATACACACTACGGTTATAAGGAATAATAGATTTCGTTGCGATCACGGCTGGGATATAGATTTGGACGACGGATCCTCCAATTATCATATATACAACAATGTGTGTTTAAATGGGGGAATTAAACTGAGGGAAGGATTTTTACGCACCGTGGAGAATAACATCATGATAAATAATGGGTTCCACCCGCATGTCTGGTTTAAGAACAGCGGAGATGTTTTTAAACACAATATTGTATTTACGGAACACAAGGATATAAGATTACAGGATTGGGGCAAGGAAGTGGATTATAATCTATTTCCTGATGAGCAAACATTGTTGGAAACCCAGCGTAAAGGGGTAGATCAACATAGCATTTTCGGTGATGTACTGTTTACAGATGCGAAAATTGGAAATTATTCAGTAGGAGAGGAATCACCAGCCATTAAAATTGGATTTGAGAACTTTGATATGGATAGCTTTGGGGTCGCCAATACTGCCCTAAGGCCCTTGGCCGAGACCCCAGCAATACCTGCCATGTTTTTTGGCAATACCGGTGAAGAGTCGGCTACATTTAACTGGTTGGGCGCCAAAATTAAAAATATTCTCACTATGGCAGAACGCTCGGCCTCCGGCCTCGATAAGACTGCTGGGGTTCTAATTCTTTCGCTGGATGAACAAAGCGTTGCTGGAAATTCAATACTCCAGGTTGGGGATGTCATAGTAGGTGCTGAAGGAACTGAAATTAATTCGGTGGCCGACTTAATGAAGTCTTATCAGAACAATAATTGGAAAGGAAAATTGAATCTTACTATATTTAGAAATCAGAAGGAAAAGGAAATATCATTATCAACAAAAAAATAAAGACAAAGCCCTATGAAGCCATTGTATAAATATATATTAATTGCCTTGTTGATTGGTGGTGCGGCCTACGGATTTGCATTTAGAAATTCTAAGGAAAAGGAAAAGCGTCCTAATATTATTTATGTTTTGGCCGATGATCTTGGCTATGGGGATATTAGCCTTTACAATCCTGAAGGCAGGATAAAGACGCCTAATCTGGATGCCTTGGGGGCGGCAGGAATGAAATTTACCGATGCCCATACCTCCTCCTCGGTCTGTACTCCTACTCGCTATGGAATAATTACAGGAAGATATAATTGGAGAAGTCCAATTAAAAGTGGTGTTCTTACGGGTAATTCCAATGCTTTGATTCCAAAAAGCAGAACCACTGTCGCCTCTTTACTTAAAGAGGAAGGCTATGAAACGGCATTTATTGGTAAATGGCATTTGGGATGGGATTGGGCACTAAAGGATTCTAAAGTGGAATCTGGGGAAGGTTGGAACCCAGAAGATTTTGATAATATAGATTTCTCTAAGAAAGTCGGCAACTCTCCAAATACCCTTGGTTTTACCTATTCATATGGGCACTGTGGTTCCTTGGATATGGCGCCATATGTGTATGTGGAAAATGGAATGCCTACCATGGTACCGGATACGGTTACCGAAAGTAAGACTAAATATGGATGGTGGAGGAAGGGCCCAACTGCAAGCGACTTTATTTTTGATGATGTCACCCCCAACTTTTTTAGAAAATCCTTTAATTATATCAAAAATATATCCAAAGGAAAGGATCCCTTCTTTTTGTATTTGGCGCTACCATCGCCCCACACCCCAATTCTCCCGACCGAGGAATGGCAAGGAAAAAGTGATTTAAATCCTTATGGGGATTTTATGATGATGATCGATGCCTATATGGGACAATTGGAGACGGTTTTAAAGGAAGCGGGAATTGAAGAAAATACACTTGTTATCTTTACTAGCGATAATGGTTGCTCCCCTGCGGCCGATATTAATGAAATGCTAGCAAAGGGACATAGTCCCAATGGAATTTTAAGGGGCCATAAGGCCGATATTTTTGAAGGAGGACATAGAGTGCCGTTTATGGTAAAATGGCCGGCCAAAATCAAGCCCAATTCGAAATCGGATAAAACCATTTGCACAACAGATTTAATGGCTACCTGCGCGGAAATAGTAGGTGTTGATTTAGAAGATACTGAAGGGGAGGATAGTTTTTCAATGATGCCTTTGTTCAATGACCCTACTTCCAAGGAGTATAGGAGAGAGGCTACAGTGCATCATTCGATCAACGGAAGTTTTGCAATAAGAAAGGATAATTGGAAAATGATTTTTTGCCCTGGATCTGGTGGGTGGAGTGCGCCCAAACCTAATTCGGAAGGGATAGAGGACCTTCCAAAATTCCAGTTGTACGATTTAAGCAAGGACCCACAGGAGAAAAATAATGTTTATGGACAGTTTCATGAAGTGGAAAGTGCAATGACCAGATTAATGGTCTCCTATATAGAAAATGGGAGAAGCAATCCAGGAGAGAAGCAAACGAACGATCAAGAAGGATATGGAAGTAAGGATTGGAAGCAATTGGAAGTGTTTTATAATTGATTTGAATATTTGAAAATTGCTTAATTTGAATGTTTATTTCATGAAAGAGGAAACCGTAACAAATATTATATATAAATAGTAACTCAATAAACAGGAACAAATGAAACTAATAAGATTTGGAGAAATAGGTAAGGAAAAACCAGGTGTACAATTGGAAAATGGTACCCGATTGGATGTATCTGCCTTCGGAAGGGATTACAATGAGGATTTCTTTGGAACAGACGGATTGGAACAATTAAAAAAATGGTTGGCAGGAAATGAAAGTAGTTGTCCCAAGGTGAACGATAGCGTTCGGTTAGGAGCTCCTTTGGTTAGACCATCAAAAATTGTTTGCGTGGGTCTAAACTATGCAAAACATGCGGCTGAAAGCGGTATGGCAGTGCCTAAAGAGCCGGTATTGTTCTTTAAGGCTACTTCTGCCATTGTAGGACCTAATGATGATGTTGTCATTCCAAAAGGAAGCAAAAAAACGGATTGGGAGGTGGAATTGGCAGTGGTAATCGGTAAAAAGGCATCTTATGTTTCGGAAGAAAATGCTTTGGATCATGTTGCCGGATATGTACTGCACAACGATTACAGTGAGAGAGCCTTTCAAATAGAACGTGAAGGACAATGGGTGAAGGGTAAAAGTTGCGACACCTTTGCGCCTGTAGGACCATTCATTGCTACAAAAGATGAAATTAAGGACCCCAATAACCTGAACTTGTGGTTAAAATTAAATGGGGAAAAGGTTCAGGATAGTTCTACCTCGGATTTTATTTTCAACATTCAAGAAGTAGTAAGCTATATCAGTCAGTTTATGAGCTTGTTGCCAGGGGATATTATTTCAACAGGGACTCCTTTTGGTGTAGGGCTTGGATTTAATCCCCCCAAATATTTAAAAGCAGGCGATGTGGTAGAATTGGGCATCGAAGGACTTGGAAGTTCCAAACAAACTGCAAAGGCATATAGCGGGAAATAAGATTAAACCAATTTGGAATCTACCCCACAAATTGTGAACGGGTCTATTCTAATAATATATAATATTTTAAGAGTCGTTCAGGTCTCTCCCGATAGCTATCGGGATGCGCTAGACCGGGCAATGTTTGTTTAATCCCAAAGTGCCACTCGAGCGGAGTCGAGAGGTCAATGGTTTTGTTGGTCTACCTAAATTTGTGGTGGATACTTAATTTTAAAAATACAACTAGCATGAATTCCAAATTCCATGTAATTATTTTATGCCTTATAACTAGCTTATATGTCTCCACGGGATATGGACAGGAGTTGGAATGGACCGAAATTGAAAATGGAATTTGGAAAGCCAGTGTTGGGGAGCCAGAGGATATTAGCCTGTTAAAGGCAGTTGATGTGCAGCCCAAGAAGGAAGCACTTAGTCAATTGCCTTTGGCAATTTTTCCGTTTGAAAGGGATAAAATTAAAACCAAGGTCATAGATGGGAAGACCTATTTGCAATTTCCACTGACCAGGGAAGAGCAAATTTATGGCTTGGGACTCAATTTTAAGACGGTACACCAGAGAGGCCGTATCATGCAATTGCACGTGGATCATTATGGAGGAAGGGATGATGGGCGTACCCATGCCCCGGTTCCGTTTTATGTTTCTTCCAAGGGATATGGGGTTTTAATTGATGCTGCCAGATATATTACGGTTTATGCCGGGACAGGCGTACGGGTAGATGCGGATGACAAACCCGTACTACGGGATAGGAATACCGATCGGCAATGGCAGGCCCAACCTTATTCCGATGCTGTGGAAATTTTGGTACCGGCCAAGGGAACCGATGTTTATGTGTATGGGGGATCCTCGCCCATGGAAGCGGTACAACGCTATAATTTATTTAATGGAGGAGGTTATATTCCTCCCAAATGGGGGCTCGGATTTACCCAAAGAGTACCTACACTTTATAGTCAGTACGATATTGTTAGGGAAGCGAAGGAATTTGAAGATCACGATTTTCCCTTAGATTTTATTGGTGTGGAGCCAGGATGGCACAGTATGTCATATCCCTGCACTTTTGAATGGGACAGAACAAGGTTTCCAGATCCGGAAAAGTTCAACAATGAACTGCTTGACCAAGGAATTCGCACCAATTTATGGTTGAATCCCTTTGTGTCGCCAGTAGGGTCATTATATCCCAAAATGAAAGATCTTTCAGCTTCCCATACGGTTTGGAATGGTATTGTTCCCGATTTGATGCTTCAGGAAACAAGAGATATTTTTAAGGCCCACTTTGTTGAAAATCATTTGAACATAGGGGTCAGTGGTTATAAAATAGATGAGGTGGATGGCTATGACTTTTGGGTATGGCCAGATGTAGCTACATTTCCCTCTGGTTATAGTGGCGAACAAATGAGACAGGTCTACGGCCTGTTGATCCAGGATATGACCGCGAAGTGGTTCAAGGAAAGGAATCAAAGAACATACGGTTTGGTCAGGGCATCCAACGCCGGGGCCAGTGCGTTGCCCTATGTAATTTACAACGACTACTACAGTCATAAGGATTTTATAACAGCCCTGGTAAATAGCAGTTTTATTGGAGTGTTATGGACCCCCGAGGTGCGTGCTTCCAAAACAGCTGAAGAGTGGTTGAGAAGAATGCAATCCGTTTGCTTTTCACCCATGGCCATGCTTAATGCCTGGGCAGATGGTACCAAACCATGGTCCTTTCCCGAGGTGGAAGCAGCGGTTAGGGATGTGGCCAATCTAAGAATGCAGTTGTTGCCATATATCTATACCACCTTTTCCCAATATCATTTTGAAGGTTTGCCACCGTTTAGGGCCATGAATTTGGTGGATGGCTTTTCTTATAACCAGGATGTGGCTGAAGGCCAATTGGATTCTACCGACAATCCTTATAAGGTGGCCGTTAAAAGTGAAATTAAAGATCAATACATGATGGGCGATAATATTTTGGTAGCTCCCATGTTTGAAGGGGAGAAGGAGAGAAAGGTAATCCTGCCGGCAGGCAAATGGTTCGATTTTTACGAAGGCACATTCGTGGGAGAAAACGAGGTGATTACAGTAGCTCCCGGATTGGAAAAAATACCATTATTTGTTAGGGATGGCGGTATAATTCCAATGCGACCCATTCAAAGACAAGCACCTAAACTGGGCGAGAAGGTGGACCTAATCATACGTCATTATGGGACAAAGGAAGGGGAGTTTACCCTTTATGATGATGATGGTCTAAGCTTCGATTTTGAACAAGGCCAATATTCCAGAGTCGATATAAAAGTGAAAAGAGACAAAAAAGGAAATCTAAGAGGTGCTATGGGCAGTCCAGAGAAAGGGAAGCCGTTTGGCTACAACAAAAAAGTATCTTGGGAATTTAAAACGAAATAATATCTCCCTGTAAAGGGTTTTGATATATAAAAAGATATGGTTAAAAGGCTGCTACAATTTATATTATTGGGGTTATTTATTATAACGGAATCCGCCGGTGCTAGCCTTCAGGACCCCATAAAAATTGCTTGTGTGGGGAACAGCATCACTTATGGCTCAGGGGTGGCCAACAAGGATAAAAATGCTTTTCCAGCACAATTGCAATCCATGCTGGGAAACCCATATGAGGTACAGAATTTTGGGGTTGGTGGGCGTACACTTTTAAAACGGGGCGACAAACCGTATTGGGAAACAGAGGCCTATTCCAATGCATTGAAATTTAAACCGGATATCGTCTTTATAAAATTGGGTACCAATGACAGTAAGTTGCAGAATCGGGTTCATTTAGACAATTTTGAGGCGGATTATATAGAATTGGTCAATAGCTTTAAAAAGGAAAATAAAAGGGCGCGAATTATCCTATTGCTCCCAGTACCGGCATTTACCACGGATACAACTGGGATTTGGAACGAGGTCATCAAAAATAGGATTACACCAATTACCCGTTCGGTTGCGTTTAAGACCAATTCGGAAGTGTTGGATTTATATCAGCTTTTCATAAATCAACTTGGTTTATTACCCGATATGGTACATCCTTCCTCTTTAGGGGCAACGGTGATTGCAAAGCGATTATATGAGGCGGTAGTTCAAAAGGAAATTGAAACCATAGTTGCGCTAAAATCCAAGGAAGTAAAGGAAATGGAAACCGAAAACTTTTATGGTTTTCCTCTTAGCAATTTCGAATATAAGGGCAACGCCTGTAAACTTGTCCGCCCCAAAAAAGTGGCACCTGGAGCCCCGTGGGTGTTACGGGCAAGATTCTGGGGTCACGAACCTCAAACGGATATTGCCTTATTGGAAAGGGGATTTCATATCGCCTATTGCGATGTAGCCAATTTGTTTGGCGGTCCAGAAGCCGTGAAGAGGTGGGATGGATTTTATAGACTAATGACTCAAGCCGGACTATCGAAAAAAGTGGTGTTGGAGGGTATGAGCAGAGGTGGCTTGATCATTTATAATTGGGCCGAAAAAAATCCAAAAAAAGTTGCCTGTGTATATGCCGATGCCCCTGTATTGGATGGCAAGAGCTGGCCCGGAGGTTTGGGAAAGGGCAAAGGTAGTGCCTCGGATTGGGAAGCATTTAAAAAAGTTTACAGTCTAAAATCCGAAAAAGATATAGCAAAGTTCAACGGAAACCCAATTCAAAAGATAGAATCCATTGCGAAGGGTGGTTTTCCTATGATGCATGTTTGTGGTGCCGCCGATGTTGTGGTGCCCATTGATGAGAATACAAAGCCTTTCGAGGCAGGGATTAAGGCACATGGAGGCGCTATAACGGTGATTTATAAAGATGGTGTAGGACATCATCCACATAGTTTGGATAATCCTACCCCAATTGTCGATTTTGTCCTTAGGGCAACTGGTCAAAAGGTAAATTATGCTATAATACCAACACCAAGTGCCGAATTTCGTTCCGCCGCAGGGTGGATAGAAGGTAAAGATTGGTGGGCACAGGCCCGGGATATAGATTCTTTGTGCCAGGCATCAAAAGAAATTGATTTATTGCTTATTGGGAATTCCATTACCCAAGGTTGGGGTGGAAAAAGGCCTAATGTCACCTATGCCCCAGGTAAGGAAGCAGCAGATATTTATTTCAAGGATTTGAATTGGATCGGTGCCGGTATTTCTGGGGACCGTACACAACACATTTTGTACCGCCTTAATAATGGAAAATATGAAAATGCGCAACCTAAGGTAGTGATGCTGGCCATTGGTGTAAATAATTTTGGGGATAATACAGCGGAGGAAATTGCAGAGGGTATACGTAAGGTATTGGAAGTAACCAAGGAAAAATTTTCCCCTTTCACCAAAATAATGTTTTTTGGCCCACTGCCCACAGGACTGGACCCAAATACGGATAGACGGGAGAAATACAATAAAATTCACTCCTTGATCAAGGATTTCGGAGATCAAAAAAATGTATTCTATTACAATGTGGTCAATGAGTTTTCTGATGAGAAAGGATTTTTAAAGGTTGATTTATATTCCCAGGATGGTATTCATTTATTGCCGCAGGGTTATAAAGTTTGGGCAAAATATATCCAAGAACATATTAATTTAACTAAATAGTGAATTCATGAAAAAGATAATTCTACTAGCACTTTGGCTTTGGGCAGGCAATACTTATGGAGAGATATGGCTTCCTTCCATTCTTTCCGATAATATGGTGCTGCAACAAGAATCGGATGTTACCATTTGGGGATGGACGACTTCGACCAGTGAGGAGGTAACAGTTTATGGAACTTGGAATAATGAAAAGGTCACCACTAAGGCTTTTCAAGGGGTTTGGTCCTTGAAATTGACGACTCCCAAGGCCGGCGGCACTTATAGCGTTATGGTGGAAGGTCATGAAAAATTGGAGTTGAAAAATGTTCTTATCGGTGAGGTTTGGTTGGGGTCTGGACAAAGCAATATGCAATGGACGCCTAAAAACGGTTTGGAGAACGTAGAGGAGGAGATAAAAAATGCCAAGTATCCAGAAATACGCTTTTTTCAAGTGGCACAGCAGATATCGGATAATCCCCAAGATCAATTGAAGGGTAAATGGGAGGTGTGTACACCCGAAACCATGGCGAAGTTTAGTTCGGTAGCTTATTTTTTTGGCAGGGAACTTCATCAGAATTTATCAATTCCAGTGGGCCTAATTAACTCTAGTTGGGGCGGCACACCCGTTGAGGTTTGGTTGAAAAGCGAATTGATTACGGAGGATACCGAATTAAAAGAAGCCGCAGAAAAACTTAACGCAGTTGCCTGGTGGCCCAACAATCCTGGCTTGGCTTACAATGCCATGATACACCCGATTACCAAGTTTAATATAGCTGGATGCATTTGGTACCAAGGGGAATCCAATAGGGTAAATCCGGATTCCTATTACAAATCTTTTCCCTTGATGATCAAATCCTGGAGGGAGGAATGGGGTAAAGAACTGCCTTTTTATTTTGTGCAGATTGCCCCGTATAAATATGACGACCCTAACGCAACGGATGCTGCCCATGTCAGGGATGCCCAGTTGTATACCATGAATAATTTAGCCAATACGGGAATGGTGGTCACCAATGATATTGGAAATCTGGAAAATATACACCCCATCAACAAGCAGGAGGTAGGACACCGATTGGCGCTATGGGCCTTGGCCAAAACCTATGGAAAAGAGGGGCTGGATTATTCGGGACCTGTCTACACCTCCATGGAGATTAAGAAGAATAAAATAATTCTAAACTTTAATCATGCAGAAAATGGATTAATGAAAAAAGGTAAGGAGTTACTCGAGTTTTATATTGCAGGGGAAGATCAAGTACTTTATCCCGCAAAGGCCAAAATCAATGGCAAAACGGTTGTGGTGTCCTCTTCCAAAGTAAAAAATCCAGTGGCGGTTCGGTTTGCTTTTACCAATGGAGCATTACCCAATCTTTATAACTCAGGGGGCTTACCAGCATCCGCTTTTAGGACGGATAATTGGGAGTTGAAATAGCATTATAAAAATTAGAAATGAATCGAATAAAGGTATTTGTACTAACACTTCTTTGGGCTATTAATTTCAGTTGTCAGGAACAGAAAAATATCAGGGAATCCAATGACCTATGGTATGCACAACCAGCGGCCAAATGGATGGAAGCCCTACCCGTGGGTAACGGTCGATTGGGGGCTATGGTTTTTGGAGACCCTCAAAATGAAAGAATACAGCTCAATGAAGATTCCATGTGGCCCGGAGGTCCGGATTGGGGCAGTTCCAAAGGATCTCCAGAAGATCTAGAGCATTTCAGAGGATTGTTGAGGGCAGGGAAACCTCACGAGGTAGATGCCGCTTATATGGACAAGTTTTCATATAAAACGGTGATTAGGTCACATCAGACTATGGGCGATCTTTTTATCGATTTTAAGGGTGATAAAGAGGTTGAGGACTATAGAAGGTCTTTAAATCTAAACGATGCCTTAATAGAAGTGGACTATAAAAGTAAGGGAGCTTCCTATTCCGAAAAGGTTTTTTCATCCAAGGCAGATGACGTCATGGTTATCCATTTGAGTACTTCTGCCAAGGAAGGAATGGATTTTGATCTTAAATTGGATCGCCCGGAAGATCACGGTCATAAAACCATATCTACAACAAACCCCTCCGATTCGGAGATTAGCATGATGGGGATGGTGACCCAATATGGAGGGAAAAAGGAAGATCTGCCGTTCGAGATAGATTATGGGGTTAAATTCGAGACACGACTTAAGGTAGAAAATTCATCTGGTGAAGTAATTGCCAAGAATGGATCTTTGACCTTAAAAGGGGTAAAGGAGGCCACTATATTTATTGTTTGCAATACTTCCTTTTACTCGGATGATTATGTTGCTAAAAATAATACAACCTTAAAACGCTTGAACGGACATACCTTTTCAAGCCTTTTGGAGAGACATATTGCGGATTATTCCAATTTGTATGACCGGGTATCCTTTGAATTGGAGGGTAGTGAACTGGATTCGCTTCCAACGGACCTCAGGTTAAAAAGAATTAAAGACGGAAATGAAGATCCCGATTTGGCCGCCAAATTATTTCAATATGGCCGTTATCTGCTTATTTCTTCCTCACGGCTGGGAACCAATCCTGCCAACCTTCAAGGTATCTGGAACGAGCATGTAGAAGCCCCTTGGAATGCAGATTACCATCTCAATATTAACTTACAGATGAATTATTGGCCAGCTGAAGTGACCAATCTTTCCGAACTGCATGTGCCTCTATTCGATTTTGGAGATCGATTGTTGGAACGGGGGAAAATTACGGCGAAGGAACAATATGGTATCCGTCGGGGGGCAGTGCTACATCACGCTACCGATCTTTGGGCGGCTCCATGGATGCGTGCCGATATGCCCTATTGGGGTGCATGGATCCACGGTGGTGGATGGCTGGCCCAACATTATTGGGAGCATTATAGATTTACACAGGATAATGCGTTTCTGAAAGACCGTGCCTACCCTTTTCTAAAATCGATAAGTGAGTTTTATTTGGATTGGCTGCAGAAAGATGAAAATAGTGGAAAATGGATTTCCTACCCGGAAATGTCCCCAGAAAACTCCTATTTGGCTGAGGATGGTAAACCAGCTGCCATGTCCTTAGGGACCGCAATGGGGCATCAAATTATAGCCGAGGCTTTTGAGAATACTTTGGAAGCTGCAGAAGTGTTGCATATAAATGATGACTTCATTAAGGAAGTTAAGTCAAAATTGAAAGATCTTAATCCTGGAGTTAGCATAGGGAAAGATGGTAGGATCTTGGAATGGAACCAGGATTATGAGGAGCCGGAAAAAGGACATAGGCATATGTCACATCTGTATGCCCTTCACCCAGGGGATGCCATTACCTCTAAGGATAAGAAGGCATTTGCTGCTGCCCAAAAAACCATCGATTACCGTCTTCAGCACGGGGGTGCAGGTACGGGATGGAGCAGGGCTTGGATGATCAATTTCAATGCACGGTTACTGGATGCCAAGTCGGCCCAGGAGAATATCAATAAATTCATGCAAATTTCGATTGCGGACAATTTGTTCGACGAGCATCCCCCATTTCAAATAGACGGTAATTTTGGATATTCTGCCGCAGTGGCGGAACTACTGTTGCAATCGCATGAAGGATTTCTTAGATTATTGCCCGCCTTGCCAGAGAACTGGGGTACAGGGTCGATCAATGGATTGGTCGCCCGAGGTAATATTGTGGTTGATTTGGAGTGGAAGAATGGCCATCTGGAAAAAGTGGGTCTTATGGCTAAAAACGAAACAGAAATAAAGTTGGTATATGGCGATGTCAATGTCAATATAACTTTGCAAAAGAATCAGAAAACTTGGCTGAATTCCGAGTTGCACAAAGTAGATTAGCCCTTTTTTGGGATTTTAATATATTTAATAGATTACATATTTACGAACATGAAAAAATTGATTACCTCCATTTTTCTATTAGCCATAGCGGTGAATTTTGCCCAAGAACAAGCACAGGATACTGTATTACAGAATGAGCAGAAAATGCAATGGTTCAAGGACGCCAAATTGGGTATTTTTATCCATTGGGGCCTATATGCCGTGAATGGGATCGATGAATCCTGGTCCTTTTACAACGGATATATTTCGCATGAAAATTATTTGAAGCAGACCAAGGGATTTACAGCAAAAAAATACGACCCCCAGGCTTGGGCCGATTTAATTGAACGTAGTGGTGCCAAATATTCGGTAATTACCTCTAAACACCACGATGGATTTGCCCTTTGGAACACTAAATATGGCGATTTTGATGCTGTTAGAAGTTCGGCGGCCAAACAGGACGTTATAACGCCGTTTGTATCCGCACTTCGAAAAAATAATTTAAAAGTCGGTATTTATTATTCCCTACCAGACTGGTCCTATAAGGACTACACCCACTTTACTAGAGACTCTATCCGGTATAATGCGTTGGAACAGCCCCAAAGATGGGATAAATTCTTGAAGTTATACCAAGGGCAATTAAAGGAATTGTCAGATAACTATAACCCGGACTTGTATTGGTTTGATGGGGATTGGGAACACAATTCGGAAGAATGGCAAGTGCCCAAGGTTCGACAAATGTTATTTGACAAAAATCCCAATACCATTTTGAATTCCAGACTAAGGGAACAGGGGGATTATGCCACCCCTGAGCAAGGTATGCCCATCACAAGGCCCAAAAACAAATATTGGGAGTTATGTCTCACCATGAACGATTCCTGGGGTTTCCAAAAAAATGACCACAATTATAAAACTACCGATCAAATTATAGGGATTTTTGCTGACGTAATTGGCAATGGCGGTAATCTGTTGTTGGATATAGGTCCGAAAGGGGATGGCAGTATTCCTGAGGAACAGGTAGCCATTTTGGAAGGATTGGGCCGTTGGACCAACAAGCATAAAGAGGCTATTTACGGTACCAGGTCTGGGATTCCAAAGGAACATTTTTACGGCCCTACGACCTTGTCCAAGGACCAGAATATTCTTTATTTGTTTGTAAAGGGAAATTCCAATGGGGAAGTGGTGATACGTGGGCTAAAAAACAGGATCAATCGGATTTGGGTTGTGGGTGAAGGCACTAAATTATCGCATCAGGTAATTGGCAAAGTCTTCTGGAGCCATTATCCAGGGATTAACTATATAAAATTGCCAGAACATGTTCTGGACGAAAATATGACCGTTCTTGCTGTTTTATTGGATGGCAAGGTAGACCTATATCGCGAAGATGGTGCTGTTATAGAGAGTAATTAAATTAAGAAGGAAATTAAAAGTTTATGAACAGAAGTTTCTTATTGTTTTTGATAGTTACACTTTTTTTGGTTGGATGTAAGGAAAAGCAAATGGAAAAAACCCAGGAGGTTTCTTCTCAACCAAACATTGTACTGTTCTTTGTAGATGACATGGGGTGGCAAGATACCTCCGTACCATTCTGGAACCAAAGAACACCGTACAATGATCTTTATCAAACCCCAAATATGGAGCGTTTGGCCAAAGAAGGCATGAAATTTACTCAGGCCTACGCCACTGCCGTTTGTTCACCTACCCGGGTAAGTTTAATGACAGGGATGAATGCGGCCAGGCATAGGGTAACCAACTGGACCTTGCAAAAGGACAAACTGCAACCAATGGAAACCAACCATAAAACACTGCAATTTCCAGAATGGAATGTTAATGGCATGAGTCCAGAAGTAAGTACAGGGAAAGCAGTGTATGCCACACCCTTGCCTCAAATATTGAAGGATGCTGGTTACTATACCATACATGCGGGCAAAGCACATTTGGGCGCAATAGGAACCCCAGGAGAAGACCCATTAAATCTTGGTTTTGAGGTAAATATTGCGGGACATGCAGCTGGAGCACCTCAAAGTTATTTAGGGACCGATAATTTTGGCAATGGCCAAGAAGGAAAGGAAGTGTGGGCGGTACCGGGATTGGAAAAATACCATGGCAAGGATATTTTTTTAACGGAGGCCATAACACAAGAGGCAAAGCTGGCCATGGATTCCGCATTGGAAAAAAAGAAACCCTTCTTTTTGTATTTGGCACATTATGCAGTGCATACCCCTATTATGGCCGATAACAGGTTTGTTGAGAAATACTATGACAAGGGGCTGGATTCCACAGAGGCAAAATACGCGGCCTTGGTACAGGGTATGGACAAGAGTTTGGGAGATATTATGGACCACCTTGATGCCAATAGCCTTTCGGACAATACCATAATCCTTTTCATGTCGGACAATGGTGGACTCAGCGCTGTAGCCAGAGGAGGGGAAAGACACACACACAACAAACCCTTAAGTAGTGGCAAGGGTTCTGCACATGAGGGTGGCATTAGGGAGCCTATGTTGGTAAGATGGCCTGGAAAAATAGCCCCTAATTCGGTAACGGACGAACAAGTCATAATTGAAGATTTTTACCCTACTATTCTGGAATTGGCAGGTGTTAAAAATTATAAAGCAGTACAGGAAGTAGACGGAATTAGTTTTGTACCTGTACTTACCGGAAATAGTTCTCAGGGTACACGCCCATTATTTTGGCATTACCCCAATGAATGGGGTCCTTCAGGTCCAGGGATTGGTGCTTCCAGCAGTACCCGGGTGGGCGATTGGAAATTTATTTACTATTATATTGACGGAAGAATGGAGTTGTTTAATCTTAAGGAGGATATAGGGGAAACCATGAATTTGGTCAATGAACAACAAGATAAGGCACGGGAATTGGCAAAGATATTATCGGATTATTTAAGGAAGGTGGAAGCCCAAATACCTTCTCATAAAGATTCTGGAGTGCAGGTTGCCTATCCCGATATGGTTTTGAATTCCAACAAAAAGTAAAAAAAAATGAAACTAAGATTACTCTTACTTTGTTGTTTTGGTATTGCCTTGGGTTTTGCTCAAAATGGGGAAGATGATTTATACCTTTTCGATAATTTTGGACAAGTTTCCGAAGATAACATTTTTAAGACGGAAGGGTATTATAATTGGGGAAGTTCCATCATCAAGGAGCGTGATGGGAAATATCATCTTTTTTATTCACGTTGGAAAAAAGAATACGGTTTTCACGGATGGCTTACCCACTCCGAAATTGCCCACGCAACAAGTAAAAGCCCAGGCGGGCCATGGAATTATAGGGAGACCGTGCTCAGTGGCAGTGGTAAAGGTAACTGGGATGCCATAACTGTACACAACCCAAAAATTAAATATTTTGAGGGCAAATACTATTTATACTATATAGCTACCAATATGGGCGACGCGGCTTATACCGATGATGATTTGGTGGAAACTGCCAAAACAGGATATGACCACCCCAATTGGAAAATATTACGACCCAATCAAAGGACAGGGGTGGCGGTATCCAATACCCTAAACGGACCTTGGTCTAGAAATGAAAAGCCTTTGTTGGAACCCTCTGGGCCAATTACAACACTTACCGTAAATCCGGCCATAGACAGGGGGAAGGATGGTAAGTATTATTTAATTGTAAAAGGGGATAAGCCCAACGAAAAGAATTTTGTTAGGAACCAGGCCGTTGCAGTTGGGGAACAACCGGACGGACCATTTTTCATTCAGGAGAAACCGGTAATAGATTATATGGATACTGAAGATATGTCTATTTGGTACGATGAAAACCGAGAGCGATTCTATGGGGTTTTTCATGCCCATAATTATATTGGCCTGGTGACTTCGGAAAATGGAATCGACTGGGAAAAGGCCAACGAGTTTGTTCTTAAGAATAAGGAAATATTAATGGAAGATGGGACTGTCATCGTCCCGGATAGAATGGAACGTCCTTTTGTTTACCATGAGAACGGGGAGCCAAAAGTATTGTCCGTAGCGGTAAAGAAAGGGGATGAATCCTATACCGTCTTTATCCCCATAATCAAAAATGAATTCCCGGTCCCCAACAAAAGGCAATTGGCATGGCAGGAGGCAGAGCTTGGCGTTGTGTTTCATTATGACCTCCATGTGTTCGATGGGGTAAAATATGGGCAGGGAAACAATAGAATCGACCCCGTAAAAGATTACCAAATTTTTAATCCTGAAAAATTGGATACCGATCAATGGGTAAAGGCGGCAAGAGATGCAGGCGCCAAATTTGCCATTTTAACGGCTACCCATGAGACCGGGTTTGCACTGTTTCAATCCAAGGTAAACCCATACAGTGTTAAGGCTCTAAACTGGAAAGATGGAAAAGGGGATGTTGTGGCAGATTTTGTAGCCTCATGTAGAAAGTATGGAATAAAACCAGGTATTTATCTTGGAATTAGGTGGAATTCGTTTTTGGGCGTGCACGACTTTAAAGTAAATGGGGAGGGTGATTTTAAGAAGAACCGACAGCAATGGTACAATAAGATGGTGGAGGGAATGGTCAAGGAAATTTGCACCAATTATGGGGAATTGTTTGAAATTTGGTTCGATGGTGGTGCGGACCATCCAAAAAATGGTGCTCCGGACGTATTACCCATAGTACGGCAGTATCAACCAAATTGTTTATTCTATCACAATGGACAATTGGCAGAAGCCCGTTGGGGCGGTTCCGAATCCGGCACTGTGGCATATCCCAATTGGTCTACCTTTCCGTATAGGGCTACCGGAGCTGGGGAAAGTGCCAAAAGGAATATAGCCGATAACAATTTTCAATTGCTTAAAGAAGGGGATGCCAACGGCAAGTTTTGGGTTCCTGCAATGGCAGATGCGCCTTTGAGAGGCTATAATGGCCGACACGAATGGTTTTGGGAGCCGGGGGATGAAGCCCATATATTTCCATTAGCAAATTTAATGGATATGTACTATAAATCCGTTGGAAGAAACGCCACTTTGATCATGGGCCTTACCCCTGACCCGGACGGACTACTTCCGGAGCCAGATGTTCAGCGATTAAAGGAGTGGGGAGATGAGATAAAAAGAAGATTTTCAAATCCCTTGGCAAGTACAAATGGGAAGGGGAGATTGTTGGAATTAAGATTGAAAAAACCAATGGAAGTAAACCATGTAATACTTCAGGAGGATATAGCAAAAGGAGAAAGAATTAGAAAGTATCAAATTGAAGGTTATTTAAATGGGCGTTGGAAGGTCTTGGCAAGCAGCGAGAGTATTGGTAACAAAAGAATTGAAAAATTTGATGCCATAAAATTAAGTAGATTACGAATAAAAATTATAGATTCGGACGGTTTAGGGCATATTAAGAATATGAGTGCCTATTTTGTTGAGGAAAAGGGGCTTTAAATAATTAGAAAATGGATTTACAACTCAAGGATAAAATAATATTGGTTACAGGAGGTTCCAAGGGAATCGGTCATGGTATAAGCGAACTATTGGCAGCTGAAGGTGCCATCCCGGTCATTGTTGGAAGGGATAAAAAAAGTATGTTGGAGGTGGTTGCGGATATCGAAAGAAGTGGGGGGAAAGCTTCATTTGCGATCGCCGAACTTACAGATCCTGAACAATGCAGGTTTGCCGTGGAAAGTACTGTCGAAAAATATGGAAGGATCGATGGTGTTGTTAATAACGCAGGAATCAATGACGGAGTTGGTCTGGAAAATGGGAATTATGAAGATTTTTTAAGATCTATTAATCGTAACCTTACCCACTATTATTTAATGGCGCATTATGCGTTGCCGGAACTAAAGAAAACCCAGGGGTCTATTGTAAATATAGGCTCCAAGACATCAGTGACGGGGCAAGGGGGTACTTCTGGCTATGCCGCGGCCAATGGTGGGCGCAATGCCATTACCCGGGAATGGGCCGTGGAACTATTGCCCTATAATATACGGGTCAATGCAGTTATAGTAGCTGAATGTTACACCCCATTATACGATCGATGGATCAAAACTTTTGACAATCCTGAAGAAAAATTAAAAGGCATTACTGATAAAATTCCATTGGGACAAAGAATGACCACGGCCGAGGAAATTGCCAGTACGGTTGTCTTTTTACTCTCCAATCGGTCTAGTCACACTACCGGACAATTGCTCTTTGTAGATGGGGGTTATACCCATTTGGACAGGTCAATTTCTTAATGTCATATAAATTATAATCAATAATAACAACAACGTATTAACCAAAGAACAATAATCAACAATCCAATGAAAGACCAAAAACCACCAGTAGTATCTAAAAAGGTGCTTATTCCATTTATTTTAATCACCTCCTTATTTGCCCTTTGGGGGTTTGCCAATGCAGTTACCGACCCCATGGTACAAGCCTTTAAAAAGGTGTTGGAACTCTCCAATTCCCAAGCTGCTTGGGTACAAATGGCATTTTACGGAGGCTATTTCTGTATGGCTCTGCCGGCCGCACTTTTTGTGCGCAAATACTCCTATAAAGTAGGCGTATTAATTGGTTTGGCCCTATATGCAGGAGGGGCTTTATTATTTTATCCAGCTGCTATAACCGAACAATTCTGGTTCTTCTGTTTGGGACTTTACGTCCTTACCTTTGGATTGGCTTTTTTGGAAACTACTGCCAATCCTTATATTCTGGCTATGGGTGCTCCCGAAACGGCTACACAACGTCTAAATTTGGCACAGGCCTTCAATCCCGTGGGATTATTGTTGGGACTATTGGTTGCACAGCAATTTGTACTTAAAAAATTGCAGTCAGATGATATTGCAGATTATTCTGCATTGGAAGAGGCTAAAAAAGCATTGATCAGGACTACGGATTTAATGGTGATTAGGGACCCCTATGTTATATTGGGATTGGTGATTTTAGCTGTTTTTGTTTTAATCGTTATTAGTAAAATGCCACAGGCAAAGGACGAGGGAGGGATCCCAAGTTTGGGAGATACTTTTAGTGGATTGTTCAAGAATAAAAAATATGTTCTTGGCGTAGTGGCCCAAATTTTTTATGTTGGGGCGCAGATTATGTGTTGGACGTATATTTATCAGTACGCCGAGGCCATAGGAATGTCTAGCGAGGATGCAGCCACTTACCAATTTGCAGCATTTATCCTGTTCTTGGTGGGTAGGGCCATTGGAACCTATATGTTGCGATTCATGAGTCCCGGAAAACTATTGATGTATTTTGCCATTTTTGCAACTGTGTGTTGTTTGGGAACTATTTATATTGAGGGTATAATAGGCTTGTACTTTTTGGTAGGGATTACATTCTTTATGTCCCTAATGTTCCCTACTATTTATGGTATTGCGCTTAACGGACTTAACGAAGAGGAATCCAAAATTGGTGCTGCAGGCCTAGTGATGGCCATTGTAGGAGGGGCTTTAATGCCTAAATTACAGGGAATGATCATTGATGCAGGGGGTAACGCAGTAAACGATATCCGAATTATGGGTGCCACTGAGGTTAATTTTTCCTTTATCCTTCCAACTCTTTGTTTTGTTTATATAGCCTGGTATGGTTTACGGGTGTTTAAGAAGTATGAAATGGCAGCCTAAATTTAGGGGCAAATCTTAATTATGGCATTAATTAATTATCAATCATAAAATTATAGAAATGAAAAGATATTGTTTGGCATTAGATCTTAAGGATGATCCAGAGTTGATCAAGGCTTATGACGATTACCACAAGGAAGTTTGGCCGGAGATTCTACAAAGCCTTAGGGAATCCGGTATAAAGGATATGGAAATATATAGATTAAGGAACCGTATGTTTATGATTATCGATGCCGATGATAGCTTTTCCTTTGAAAAAAAGGCAAAGATCGATGCCAAGTACCCGGAAAATGAAAAGTGGGAGGAAATAATGTGGAAATTTCAACAGGCATTGCCTTTTGCTAAACCAGGGGAAAAATGGATGGAGATGGAGAAAGTTTTTAAATTATAACCCGAAACTAAAAACAAAAAGATACTACTTTGGTACGTGAAATATACTTTTTAGGTTTTAGAAATATCGTAAGGGCAATTGTGCTTTGTTCCCTGTTATGTGCTTTAAGTTGTAAAACTAAAAATGAGCAGGGAGTAAATGTTGTAGGAGTAGAAAACGAGGGTTTTGCCAAAGGTTCTTTTGGGTATGACAGGGAGTTTTTGATGGAATATTATAAAGGCTTGGTAATTCTGAAAAATGGAGAGTCCAGCATACTGATTTCTCCTGAACTTCAGGGTCGCGTTATGACGAGCACAGCCATGGGAGATGAGGGAAAAAGCTTCGGTTGGATTAATCACGATCTAATTATATCGGGAGAAGTAAACGAACATTTTAATCCTTCAGGTGGTGAAGAACGCTTTTGGTTGGGACCGGAAGGTGGACAGAATTCCTTATACTTCGAAAAGGATACCAAATTTGAATTTGATAATTGGTATGTCCCCAAGGAATTGGATACCGAGGCCTTTAATTTTGTGAATAGTAATGAAAATCAGGCCTTATTTGAAAGGGAAATGAAACTGGTAAACTATACTGGGACGACTTTTGAATTGAAGGTTCAAAGGAATATTAAACTTTTGGATAAGGAAGATGCCACCGAAATTCTTGGACTCCCAATTCCAGAAAACGTTAAAATGGTAGGTTTTGCATCCGAAAATAGTATAACCAATTTGGGGCCTGAAAGATGGGACAAGAAAACCGGCCTTCTCTCTATTTGGATTTTGAGCATGTTCAATTCCTCGGACCAAACTACTATAATTGTTCCCTTTAAGAAAGGAGATGTAGAGCATTTAGGCAACAAGGTAACGGACAATTATTTTGGGAAAATTCCTAAAGAACGACTTCAGGTCCATGACAGTGTTTTATTTTTCAAGGCGGATGGCAAGGAACGTGGCAAGATTGGTATTTCCCCTCAAAGGGCATTACCGGTATTGGGAAGTTATGATGCTAAGAACAAAGTGCTTACCATTGCCAAATTCAGCCTTCCCGAAGGGGTGACAGATTATGTTAATTCCCAGTGGGAGTTACAGGAGTTTCCCTATTCCGGGGATGCCGTAAACGCATATAACGATGGCCCGCTCGAAGACGGCGCACAGTTAGGTCCCTTCTATGAATTGGAAAGTTCTTCTCCTGCACTAGATCTTAATTCCGAGGAGAAAAGTACCCATGTACATCAAACGTTTCACTTTGTAGGGGATGATGGTGAATTGGAAAAACTGGCCAGGGATCTATTGGGAGTTTCACTCAAAGAAATAGCCGAACAGTAATGAATACATAAGACCTTGGTCCAACGGGTTTAGATAATGGTTGAGCAGGTTGGTAGTGCATAAAAGGGTAATATTTAAGAACAAATGCAGATTAAATGCCATGGAGAATAAAAAAGAAATAAAGATCAATACTAAATATCCTTCCGTAGTAGATCTAAGAAACAAAGCAAAAAAAAGGATTCCGCAATTTGCTTTTGAGTACCTGGATGGGGGTTGTAACGAAGATGTAAACCTACATAAGAACACTGCTGAAATACGCGATATAGAGCTCTTGCCTTACTACCTGAGCAAACACACAGGGTCCAGTATGAAGACCGAACTCTTCGGACATGTCTATGATGCGCCTTTTGGAATTGCTCCCGTTGGTCTACAAGGACTTATGTGGCCCAACGCTCCAGAAATATTGGCAAAATCTGCCTTTGAGCATAATATTCCGTTTATTTTAAGTACGGTGACCACGAGTAGTATCGAACGCATTAGTGAGATTACAGAAGGTAAGGCGTGGTTCCAACTTTACCATCCTACCGAGGATAGTGTTAGGGACGATATTATTAAAAGGGCGGAGGCTGCAGAATGTCCAGTATTGGTTATTTTGTGCGATGTGCCCACCTTTGGTTTTCGTCCAAGGGATATTAGGAACGGCTTGGCTATGCCACCTAAAATGTCGGTAAAGAATATACTTCAGGTACTTGGTAAACCAAGTTGGGCATTTAATACTTTAAAATATGGACAGCCTAATTTTGAAACCCTTAAACCTTATATGCCAAAAGGCTTGGATTTGGCGCAATTGGGGAAATTCATGGACCAGACCTTTTCGGGTAGGTTGAATGAGGAGAAGATAAAACCTATCAGGGACATGTGGAAGGGCAAATTGGTAATCAAAGGGGTTGCCAACGAAGCCGACGCTGAAAGCGCCATTAAACTCGGATTGGATGGTATCATAGTTTCCAATCATGGAGGTAGACAGTTGGATGCCGGGGAATCTACCATCAAACCTTTGACAAGAATCGCTGAAAAATACGGAAAGCAAATAAAGGTGATGATGGATAGCGGCTTAAGGGGAGGACCGGATATTGCCAGGACAATGGCAAGTGGGGCAGAATTTACCTTTATGGGACGTTCCTTTATGTACGGAGTGGCAGCATTGGGGGCAAAAGGTGGGGACCATACCATATCACTTTTAAAAACAGAATTGCAACAGGTAATGGAGCAAATCTGCTGTGAAGAGGTTAAGGATTTTCCAAATCATCTGATTTAATTGTGGGTTTCATACCAAATTTATGATGATTACTTTGGGTACGTTATTATATCCTAATTGCTTAGGCTAATGGAAAGTCGGATTGAAGATATTTTTAATTTTGATCTGGCTTTGCGTCTTGATCAATTTTATTCTGTTTTTAAGGAGCTGGATTCCAGTTGGGTTTCAAAGGAAATCTGTTGAATGGCTTTGGTTGGGTCCTCAATCTGTTCAACAAGGATTCTCAATGCCTTTTGACCAATTTTCTTTATAGGTTGATGTAGATAAGGGATCGGATCTTCCAAGAAGTTGTAAGACGAATTTTGATCGAATACGACCACATTGATTTTCTTAAGTATCTTTCTGTCCAAGCCCAACATTTGGGTTAAACCTTCCTCTGCCAGGGTGTTGGTATGAAAATAAATGGCATCGACTCCTGCATCCTCTACCAATTCTTTTACCACCCTTTTCATTTCTTTTTTTAATGCCCCGTGGTTGATTTTTTTTATGAATTCGGCATTCACGGGTAGTCCGGCTTGTTTAAGAGCTTCTAGGTATCCTAAATGTCTTTCTTGATAATGGTGCAGCGTTGATTCGTAAAGTACGGCTCCAATTTTTTTGTTTCCTTTTCCTAACAAATAATTGGCGGCCTGCATGGAAGCTTTAAAATTGTCTACCGTAACGTAATTGGTATTAAGATCCTTGAAGAACCTGTCGATCAGCACAAAGGGGAAGTCCTCTTTTGTAAGTTCGGCAATCATATCCTTTGATCCCTCTGGTGCCGCTATAATAAAGCCATCGACCTGCCTCATTTTAAGAAAATCCAAAACCTTATTGAATTTTTCCACCTTTTCATCCGAGGATCCGAAGATAACCGTATAATCCTGGGAAAACGCCTCGTCTTCTATAGTTCTGGCCAAATTAGAGAAAAACGGGTTGGAAATATCGGCTACAATAACTCCAATTGATCTTGTCTTATTGGTCTTAAGGCTTCGAGCATTCCAATTGGGATGATAGTTAAGTTCCTTGGCGACCTGTCTTATCTTTTTGGCAGTTTTTTCGGATACCCTATTTTCCTTTCCTTTATTACTTAGAACGTACGAAACCAAGGGTATGGAAACACCCACAATTTTTGCAATATCCTTTAATGATGTTTTAGGTTTCATGTATGTCTCGGATTATAATTACCAAGTTGGCAGGACCCTTGGATGTAACATGTTCGTAATCTGTGAGTTAAAGGTTTTAAAGGTAGATGTTACCCGGTTGTCAAAATTACGAAATTCTTGCCAAAAATTCATTGTTGGTCTCAATCTTGGGACGTAATGATAAAATTCTTAGGTTCCTTTTCTATTCAAATGTTCAAAATCAACTACTTATCTACTTAATGTTTATAGATTTCATCGGTTTTTTTATTGAATATGGATATAAGGAAGCCCACTATAAATATGGCTGCCGTTCCAAATACAATGGTTAGATAGGTATGGAAGGATGCACCAAGTGAATCCTCTCCGAAAATGGTGCTGGAAAGGCTCATCCAAATAATGATCAATATTCCTACCAGTACCCCTAAAAGCGCTCCTTTGATATTTTTGGTTTTAGAGAATAGGCCTAAAAGTAACAGTCCCAGCATACCTCCGCTAAAAATGGAGGAAAGTTTCCACCAAGCATCAAGGGCACTTTTTACGTTTATCATGGCTATGGCAATAACGATTCCAATAACACTTATAATAGCCGATGAAATATAAAGTACTCTCATTCCTTCTTTGTCGGAGGCTGTCTTTTTAAAATATTTATTGTAATAATCCGTGAGAAAGACAGTTGCAGAACTGTTAAAACTTGTTGATATGGTGCTCATTCCGGCCGCAAAGATAGAAGCGATCATAAGTCCCGTAATCCCAGCAGGGAGTGCATTAACTATAAAATAAGGAAAGACACTGTCACCTTTGTTTATATCCTGCAGTTCTACCGGTAGGGTGGCCGCTGAATGGTAATAGGCAAAAAGCGAGGTACCTATAAAAAGAAATACAGCAGAAATAGGTAGATAGATCAATCCCCCTATCAATGCAGATTTTTGAGCTTCCTTGTCTGATTTCGAGGCCATATAGCGTTGAACATAATTCTGGTCTATACCATAATTTTGCAGATTGATGAAGACACCGTAGACTAAGACGACCCAGAAGGTAGGTTCGGATAAACTAAGGCTGAAACTTCCCAGGCCAAATTTATCATTTTGGGCAGCAATGTCGAAAACCTGTCCGGGACCTTCGGGCATATTAAAGAGAATAAAACCAACACAGACCACGGCCCCCACAATCAGTATAATTCCCTGAATGGCATCTGTCCATAAGACCGCTGTAATACCGCCCAACATGGAATATATAGATACTACCAAACCTGTAAATATAATTATGGTGATCATATCCCAACCTACAATCGCATTTAGGGTAAGGGCCAAGAGGTATAAAATGGTTCCTATCCGCATCAATTGGGTCAATAGATAACACAAGGACACATAGATTCTAGCCCAGGCGCCAAAACGTTGTTCCATATAGGTATAGGCCGATGGACTATTTATTTTTCTGTACAAGGGCACAAAATATTTAACCGCAATCAAGGAGGCAATAGGAAGGGAAAGACTAAAAGCCAGTGCGTTCCAATTGGATTGATAGGCATTTCCTGGAAGGGCAAGGTAACTAATGCTACTAACAAAGGTTGCAAAAATGGACATGGTAACCACCCATCCCGGGATGTCGTTATTTCCCATGGTATAGGACGAGGACGTTCTACTTTTTTTGAAAAATGAGCCTCCGAAAAGGGCTATTCCCCCTATGTAAATGAAGAATACAATTAGATCTAAACTGTTCATTGTAATTGGCTATTTAGGTTTTTGGTATATTTTTTAAAAGTAGGATATTCACCGTACTTAAATGGTGACTAATTGTAAAATCCTGAATTTTATTATATCGTGAAAGCCATTTATTGATAAGAGGATATACTGGATATGAGTATTCGTCACATTATCTGCTTTATCGATTAAGCAATGATAATTAATTATTTCATAATATCAAAAGAAAGTGGGTTTATTTTGAAAAGCTTGTGGTTTAATATTTTTAAACCTGTCTGCGGGAATTTTAAATATACTGCTGAGTATGACCAGACAGCCCTATTTTTTCGATATTAGATTGAATTACTTTCAAATTATTAGAGATCACTTCCAATTCCTTGAACTGTTTGAAGGGAGGGGCAAGATATGGGCCGCACAATCCCAATAGTGAAGCTGCTCCTTTTGGTCCCTTTAAATAACCCGAGCCATATTTACCAATATTGTAAAGCATTCTTGCCACTTCCATCGCCACCCATTTAGGCCTTATCGACAATTTCATTATTTTCCTTGTAAAACTCATCAGCCAAACTGAGAATTTCTGAAACTTTAGCGTAGAATATCAAAACTAGATGTTTAGGTTAATAACCTGAATTTCAATATTTGATCTTTACTAAAAGTTTATCTTTTTTGTTGCCTAAAGATTAAATTTATTAATCAAACTCAGGTTGATACAAAAAAGTTATAACTTAAGTGGATCGAAAAAACATTATTTTTTAATGAATACATCAAAAATTATCTTCATTTCAACAATTGTCTTTTTTTCAATACTATTAAGTTGCGATCCAGCTAAAAAGCAAGTAGAAAGTCCACCTCCCAACATACTTTTCTGTATTGCCGACGATGCCACCTTTAAGCACATGGGCGCTTATGGCAGCTCTTGGGTAAAAACGCCAGCGTTCGACAGAGTTGCTGAGCAAGGTTTACTTTTTACTAACGCATATACTCCCAATGCAAAGTGCGCACCTTCACGTTCTTGTATTGTAACAGGTCGTAATTCCTGGCAATTGGAAGAGGCTGGAAATCATTGGAGTTATTTTCCGACTAAATTTAAGACATATGCTGAAACGCTTAGTGAGAACGGCTATCATGTTGGTTTAACTGCCAAGGGATTAGCACCAACTGTGGCATTAACTAAAAATGGGGAACAACGACTTGTTTTGGGAAAAGAATTTAATGAAAAGAAAACAACCCCTCCCACAAATGCAATGTCGAATATAGATTACGCGGCCAATTTTGTGGAATTTTTAAATGAGAAATCAGAAGACGAACCATTTTGTTTTTGGTATGGAGGGTTCGAACCCCATCGGGCATATGAATATGGTAGTGGTATAAACAAGGGCAATAAAAAGCTCGAGGATGTTGATGATGTGTTCGGATTTTGGCCAGACAATGAAGTAGTCAGAACAGATATGCTTGATTACGCTTTCGAAATAGAATACTTCGATTCACATTTGGAGCGAATGCTAAAAACTCTAGAAGACCGGGGAATGCTAGACAATACAATTGTTATCGTAACATCGGATAACGGCATGCCATTTCCACGTGTTAAAGGGCAAGCTTATGAGTATTCCAACCATTTGCCACTTGCTATTATGTGGAAAGATGGAGTAAAACAACCTGGTCGTAATATTAATGATTTTGTAAGTTTTATCGATTTTGCACCAACATTTCTTGAGCTGGCCGGTATTGAACAATCTGATTCACAAATGCAACCAATTGAAGGAAGAAGTTTAACTGATATTTTGTATTCTGATAGTGGGGAAAATATATCGGAAGACAGAGACTTTGTATTAATTGGGAAAGAGCGACATGATGTAGGTAGACCAAATGATTTGGGATATCCAATCAGAGGAATTCGCAAGGGAGATTATTTACTTGTACTTAATTTTGAGACAGACCGCTGGCCTGCGGGAAATCCGGAAACAGGTTATTTAAACACGGATGGAGGTGCCACCAAAACTCAAATATTGAATGACCGAAGGAAATTAGGGGCAAATAAGTATTGGGATCTCTGTTTTGGGAAACGCCCCAATAAAGAGTTATATAATGTAGTAGATGATCCGCTTTGCATTAATAATCTGATAGACCAGCCCGGATTATCAGATACTACGGACAAGCTAGAAACACAATTAATTGAAGAATTAAAAAAACAAAAGGATCCTCGCATACTTGGAAATGGGCATGTTTTTGATGAGTATCTGTACGCAAATGAAGCGGACCGAAATTTTTATGAGCGCCAAATGAATGGCGAAAACCCTAACGCCGGTTGGGTCAACAAAACCGATTTTGAATCGGCAGAGATGACAAAATTGTTAAAATGAAATAATAAGGATAAAGCAAATAATCTCAAACTGCACTAAAAATAATAAGATTTTTCAGATTGTTTAGGTTAAGGTCTTTGAATAGATTTTAACAAGGGATCTCCAATCTCTTTCATTTTTCTATAGATTTTTTCAGTCAACTCGCTGATAACTTCATTGATTTCATTCGAATTTTGCCCAATTAAATTAATCCGTTCCTCTGGGTCTTTGGACAGATGGTAGAGTTCATCCCTAGTAGTATCCTTAAAGTCTTTGGTCAACTTCCATTCAGTTGTACGGTATGAACGCATCAAAGCGGTACTATAGTTGATCATACTGTACTCAGCGTAAAGATCATTATCCCAGTTTTGAAGTTTTTCTCCTTTCAAAATGGGGACAATACTTCTCCCCCTCAAAACCTTTCCTACAGGAATAGCGGCTCCTGCCATTTCCAACACAGTTGGATACCAATCCATATTAGTAAAGGTTTCCTTTACTCGCAATCCAGGTTTGATAACACCAGGCCACCGGATTATTACAGGAACATGAAGTGACTGGTCATATAGATTTGGTCGGGAATTGGTGGCTAGGTTTTCTGTTGCGGGGTGCTCTTCCTTCGTGATCCAATACCCATTCCCCTTGTGCTCAATTCCATTATGCCCCATATTATATCCATGGTCAGAGGTGAATATCACTATAGTGTTTTCAGACAAGCCCAAATCCTCTAATTGCTTAATTAGCTTCCCTACACTTCTGTCCACTCCAGAGGAACTGGCCATATACTCTTTCATCTTGGTTTTGACTTTAACAATGTCCAGATTAGGATAATCAGGATGAGGGACTACCATATCCTGCTCTTTATAGGGAGCCCAGTCCTCATCAGCTACCGGTAACCATTTACTATGAGGCGATCTATAGTGAACACTAAGTAGGAATGGTTTCTCTTTATTATTTTCCATAAAAGCCAAGGCTCTATCAGTCAAAATATCTACTGTTAACCCTTGCATTTTACGTACCACCCCGTCTTCTTCCAGATTGGGATCTATTGGTGACTCACCTCCACCCGTAATACCCATAAAATATTGATATCCTTGGTTAGTCGGATGAAACCGCTGGTCGGTCCCTGGACCTGTCCAGTCGCCCAGATGCCATTTGCCTACTAAGCCTGTTTTATATCCCGCTAATGAAAGTACTTCAGGGAAGGTGAAACTGTCCGGGTCAAGCCCAATTGGATTATTGGGATCGTACAACCTGTGGCCAGGCTGAGCAATAAAATCCAAAACCCCATATTCTGATGCATACTGGCCTGTCATCAGGGAAACCCTAGATGGGCTGCATACAGGTGTGGTGACAAATGCATTTTCAAAAAACGCACTTTGTTTTGTTAATAGATCAAGATGCGGCGTAAAAGCCTGACTATTCCCGGATGCTCCCAAAGTCCAATATGCCTGGTCATCGGTATAGATGAACAGTACATTTGGCGTTTTAGACTGTGCATTTAAAGCGAAACAACAAACACATAAAATTATTTGCATGTATTTCCCTATTGTCATAAACACTAGATTATAAAAGTTTTCTGAATTTCTTAATACGATGAAAAGTTAGGAAATTTGCATCATGATTATTATGAGCCCCACCAACTCCGTCATCGTAGGCTGTTCTTGAAAGAAATAGGATATCCTTTCCTTTTACCATCCAATCAACATATTGAAACCCATGATTTGAAACATCTGGATGCTGTAAAATCACCTTTCTTTGATTCCATTGGACTAAATCCGGGGAAGAAAATAATGCCAAGGTATTTCTAATCTTAGCGGGATTTGTGCCTTCATTATCCTTTTTTATCCCTTCAGGGATTACATTGGCTAATGTCCAATAAAGTCCAGATGGCTCGTCATATTTGATGATAAATTTTTTGCTGCCTCCTGGGAAATCCTTAAAGCCCGTATTGATCTCAAAAGAAGCATTTTTACCATCAGCACTAATTTTAACAAATGCTGCTTTTTCCTCTAATGTAGAGCGATCATCAACACGTAATATATCCCACATCTGTCCATCCTTATCTACGACAGCATTGCCTTCTAACCAGCCGCCAAAATTTCCATCGAGGTAAGTTGGGTCATAGTATAGAATGTTACTGGACGTCCAACTATCAGCATTCAACAAATCGGAATCTATAGGAGCTGAAAGCATAAATGCTCCATATCTTTTCCCCCATTTTTTAATTGGGCCCATAGCACTTTCCATAGCTCTCCAAATTCTGCCATTATACGTAAGAATTGCCATAGGTGCACAATGATATTCCCCTTCTAAGATTAAACCGTTTGTAGCATTGCTTGGGTTGGTCCAGGTGTTCCCTCCATCTTCTGAAAGTCTGACAAGCGTATTTCCATGATGTCTGTCGGTGCCTAAAAACCAAAGCTTTCCTTGATTGACAAAAAGCTTAGACCAAAATGCGCCATCAATCTCGGCTATCTGGCTCCAGGATTTACCTTTATTTTTAGACGTGTAAATTTTGGAAGTTGCTCTCACATGTTCATTGGACTCAGGTCCAAAAAAATCATGAGAAGCAACATAATTCCCATTGGGAAGAATAGCCAAACTAGGGGAGCCAATATATTTTCCTGAAGATGCTGGGCTATAGGCTACTACTTCTCCTGGCACTTTTGAATCGTCGTATTGCTGGGCAGTTAAGGAAACACTGCTAAAAAGGTAAATTAGAATTAATGTGATTTTTTTCATTTTGGTTAATTGTTAAAAGTGTTAATTATTGGAAATTTCCCTCTTTTATGAGCTGACCTTGTAGGCGAGCATAAATGAGGTAAATGATAGATGTTGGTCATAACTTACCAATTATTTGGTATAAATAAAGGGTTAAAGCTAGGTAACTGGGCATTGACGTTATTGCGCCAAGTCTTAAGCTCTTTGTATAAAATATTTGCTCGATCTGGATAGGTATCAGCTAAGTTGTTTTTTTCGCCCAAATCTTTGTCTAGCTTGTAAAGCTCCAAATGGTCGTCCTCGAAATAATGGATTAATTTCCAATTATCTTTGCGGATTGCACTAACTGGAGATGTTGTAGTATAATAATGTGGCGAGTGCCAAAAGAGCGTCTCCCTATCCAAGTGTGATTTGGGGTTTTTTAAAAGTGGCATTAATGATATACCATCTTGCTGGCTATTCTTCAATTGGGTCTTATCCAGTCCAGGTATTTCCATTAAAGTAGGATAAAAATCGTTTGATATCACAGGGTAATCACAGTTACTTCCGGCTTTTGTAATGCCTGGCCATTTTATAATTAAGGGTTCTCGTATGCCCCCTTCATATAAGGATCCTTTTCCAGAACGTAAAGGGTAGTTGTTGGCAACGGTTTTCCAATCCTTATATTTACCAACTCTTCCTCCATTGTCAGAAAAGAAGATTATAATTGTATTATTTGTAATCCCGGCCTCTTCTATAGCATTCAATATGCGACCAACATTTTCATCCAAACTGGCTACCATCGCTGCGTATTCGTAATTCTGATCTTTCATTCCGGCTTTAACCTTCTTTTTGTAGTATTCCACCAGTTTTGGTTTTCCTTCAATAGGGGTATGTACTGTATGGTACCAAAGGTTCAGAAAAAATGGGACATTGCTTTTTTCTTTTATAATTTGGACAGCCTTATCCGTGAGCACATCGGTTAAGTAACTTGGTTCCTTATTTTTGTCATATGATGATTCTTGCATTAAATCTGGAATGTATCTATACTGTTTCTGAAATTTTTGACCCCTAAAAGGAGACCAATAAGTATCAGGAGCTCCCCACATTGTACCTCCAATATTGACATCAAATCCTTGTGTCTGAGGATAATGGGCGGCATCTCCCAAATGCCATTTACCGATATGTGCTGTGAAATAGCCTGACTCTTGAAAAATCTCGGCAATAGTGGATTCTTCCAATGGCAAATTGCCAATGGTAGCTGGGGGCAATAATTTATCCTTGCTGTTAGGAGTTGCAGTTCCTGCGTTTTCATGCCAAGTAGTCATATGTAAGCGTGCGGGAAATTTGCCCGTCATTATAGAGGCTCTGGTAGGAGTACAAATTGGAGCCGCTGCATAGGCATTGGTAAACTTCAATCCCTGTTCAGCCAAGCCATCCAAATTAGGTGTTTCATGGAGATCACTGCCATATCCACTTAAATCTGACCAGCCCAAGTCATCTGCAAGAATAAATACGACGTTTAATTTTTCATTTTTGCCTTGAGCTAAAACTTGGGCCATAATAAAAAAAACAAACAAACAGCCCAAAATAGTATTCCTAATATTCCTCATCTTAAATAAGTTTTGATGTTGTCCTAGTACGTATTTATATTTTCCACCTAGGTGTAATGCAAATCAACTTAAAAATCTATTTCATTTTTAAGTCGTCCAAATCATAAATCTTAATTTTCAATCTTATTTATCCATCCTTGAATTGGTTTTTCTAGTTGTTCATCGATTTTGGGATAATAGGTAATAAGGTCTTCGCTGCTTGTTTGGTCCATCTAAACTTATATAAGTAGTTACTTGACTAAGGCAATTCATTTTTTAATACTTGACCTTGTTTTTTTAAAATATCCCTGACTTCGGAAATTTTCACATTTCTTGGCGTTTCACTGTTTTTGAGACATACATGGGCAGCTACACCTGCGGCTTGCCCTAGGGACATCCAAGTAGGTTCCATTCTTATAGAACAAAATGCCACATGCGTGGCAGATAAGGCCACAGGAACGATTAGACCGTCTATTTTTTTAGGAATCATGGTCCGGTATGGAATTTCATATGGCCGGGTTAAATGGGCCAGCATTCCCAAATATCCCTCAAGAACAATATTATCTTTACTGGGGATTTTATGTACAGGAAAACTGTCCATTGGAAATTCACCCATAGCAATAGTATCGTGATGGGAAAAAAAATCAGGTGTATTTTCCGTAATTGCCACATCGTGTTCAGTGATGGTATATTCTCCCTTCAACCTACGACCTTCCCTTACATATAATTGAAAGGGAAAATTGTTGTTATCTGTAAATTCGTCTAGTGGGAGATTGTACTTTCTGGCCATTATTCTATGTTCCTCCGGTATTTCGGTATCGTTTTGTAGGAACCAAATAAGTCCTAAAGCTATGTCCCTATGGCGATCGCAAATGCGATTTCGCGTTTCTATATTTCCTTCTATATAACCTTTGTTTTCTTCAGGGTAGGGAAAGGCTATGGGTCTAGGGTTAGTGTTGCCATCGACTTTTAAATTCGGAAGATCGGTTATTGACAATGCCCTAACCATAGTATCAAAATGTTCTGGATAGTATCCCCAGCCTTCATGGAAAGTTGTAGGTGCACTTAATCTTCCCGATTTTAGATCGTCAAAATAAGGTGTATAAAGACTGCGGTTGTAATTATCAGGTTCTTTCTCTAAAATCCTACTGTTATGGATGTCAGTGGTCATGCAATAACGGTAGGTGTACGCCGGTAGACCATCATCTGCAGCCCCGGTACTGCCGGGAAGAAAAACTCCTTTATCATAATCAAAATAGATTACTCCCGCATGAGGCTCTTTATATTCATCCTTGCCTTCCCGCCCTAGGGAGTATTCGGCGCCAGCTGCAGCATAAAGATCACCCTCATAGGTAGCATCTACAAAAATAGTTCCATCCAACTGCTTTGGTTCATTTGTAGATTTTTGTAAAATAATAACGCCTGTCAGTTTACTTCCTTCAACCAAAGCTTCTTTGAGTACATGTCCCTTGAAAATTGTTATTTTTCCTGTTTCCTTTAACATTTTCATTAGTATGTACTCCGCAACAGAAGGTTCAAAATAATATCCTTCCCGGCAAAGCTTTACATCATGGGAGTTTGGGCCGTATTTATTTTCATAAAATTCAAAAACTTTTTGAGTGAACTCTTTAAATAATCCCCCTATAAATTCTTTCTGTTCTACATCGCTTTTCCCCAAACCGCTAGTAGTCATTCCTCCAATATGGTCATGTGGTTCAATCAATGCTACTTCGTGTCCTAATCTTGCAGCAGTTATTGCCGTGGCAATACCTCCCGGGGTTCCTCCCATTATTATTATTTCAAATTGTTCTTCTTTGTCCAATGTCATTTCTATTTATATTTTCAATATCAATAATTGAGCAACCGTATTCATTTTTATTAATTTTTCTTCATTGTCCAAACGGTAAGCCCTGTTAAATCATTAAAACTGTTTTTTCTAAACATACTGATTGCATAGGCCACGATCATGAATGTACCGTTGACCATAGCGCCTACCCAATAACTATGTATGGGAATTGTAACTGAATCCGGCAAAACTCCGAGCACCCCCATTCCAAGGTAGATGTTTAAAGTGACGGCGACGCCCAAGGCTACGGTGGCAGAAAAACCATCAATACGTTTAGTGAAAAAGCCCATCATAAACAGAGCCATAAGACAACCCCCAAATATGCTAGCGACCATCAAACTAATATCATTCATGCTTTCTTTTTCCATAATGCTAAAGACAACGGCTCCGCAAATGACTATAATCGTCACGGTACATGCGATTATATGAGCCGATTTTAAGTAGAACCGATCAGATTTTCCTTTGTTCAACCATGGTTTCATCAAATCGATTACAGTGACTGTTGATATCGAGTTTATGCCAGAATCCATCGTACTCATGGCGGCGGCAATAACGGCCGAAATAACTATCCCTGTAATCACCGGAGGAATTTCGGAAAGAATAAAATAGGGAAGAATCTGGTCTGCTTCGAGACTGTTTATTAACGTATTGGGAAATTCCTGGTAGTACACGAAAAGGGCCGTGCCTATAAAAAAGAACATAATCCACATTGGAACTGCAATTGCTGAATACACTATTGTAGCTTTTTTGGCTTCACGGGTAGATTTTGCCGAGGCGTAGCGCTGTACCATATTTTGATCCCCGGCATAGATGCCCAACCAATTGATAACCCCTAAAATTGCTACGGTGTAAAATGTACGCCTACCCAAATCAAAATCCATTTCGCCCAAACTAAATTTATTATTGGCTGAACCGACCTCGAAAATTTGTCCTAACCCTCCGGGCAGATCCATTACCACCCAAACACAACAAAGGATTCCCCCCACAATTAATATTATTGCCTGCACAACATCGGTCCAAATGACAGCTTCAAAACCTCCTAAAATAGTATATATTCCTATGAATATCCCTGTTCCTATTATGACTATACTTATGGGAGCTCCTGTCAAAAACTGAATGACCAGTGATACTAAAAATAGGATTTGTGCCATTCTAATCAGCTGTAGGATAACGAAGCTAACCGTACCATAAATTCTAGGAATCTTGCCATATCTTTCTCCTAAATACTCAAAGGCAGAAATAAACTTTCCACGACGAAAAAAAGGGATAAATATCAAAACAGCAAGGACGGCAACAAAAGGCACCGCTAAACTTATGGTTAGTTGTCGCCAATCCAATATATAGGCAGCTGCGGGAAGTGCCAAAAAGGTAGCTGAACTGACAATGGTTCCAAGCATGGAAAGCCCTAAAACCCATCCCGAGAAGGATCTGCTTCCCAAAAAATATTCTTCTGTGGTCTTGTTTCTTTTTGAAAAATAAATACCAACCCCCATGAGCCCTAGAAGATAAAGGAGAATCGTAATGATATCGGCGGTTCGTATAGAGACGTCCATTTATTAGTTGTTTTGGCTCTGCACCTGTGTCATAGAATGTTTGAAGTAAGAAACAAGAAGGATGTATTTTAGTGTATTCATTTCTATTATTTTGGATCGTAATCTGACATATTTAATTTTCCCAAATCCGAAATCTTAACTTTCACCACTTCTATTTTCTGTTTGGCATCCCCGGCAAAGGCTATCAATAAATAGCCATCGTGCTCTAATACATGGGGGTAATCTATGTGTCTTCCTCCTACCAGATATCCCAGTGAGGTAAATACCATCCCATCATTGCTAATGGCCAAGGTCAACGGATCTCTTTTTTTATAATTAGAATTGGAGACCAGGACATATCTTCCATCCTGTAACCGCAAGCCGTGGAATTTGGATCTAGCATCCGGAAAGTTGGTTTGCACCGGCGGACTCCAAGTTCGGCCATTGTCCGTTGAAAAGGAGCGGTACAAGTATCCACTTTTACGATTGTCCCGGAATAAGGCCATTAAATTTTTATTGTCGGGCAAGGCCCACCAATAGGGCTCCTCTGCCTCCAGTTCCGTATTGGTACCAAAAACAGGGTAGACTTCCCATTGATCAAAATGTTCTTCTGCACCGACCATAAAATCGACTCCCCGTTCAACATAGTCAAAAGACCTGCGGGACATCAACCACTCGCCTGTTGGTAATTTTTTTGGGGGAAAATTATTGATGGCATTTTCCATAACTACTCCATGGTATTCCCATGATTCGGATTCTTTGTTCCATCTAAAGGCATGCAGGCTTAGAGATTGTCCAAAAAAACCTGCCGCCTCGTCCAATGAGGCCAATGCCAAAAACTCTCCTTTATATTCCCAGAAGCCTCTCGAAATCCATCTGAGGCCTTGATCTGTTCTTGTGTTGTAATGGGACGATTCCGGCCCTGAACCATCAGGGTATGTGGTGAGGAATTTTGGTTTTTCCCAATTGAGACCATCTGTACTTGTAGCATATTTAACTACTTGACCCACTCTATCCTCAACACCTGGGCCATCGCTCCACATAATCCAATAACGATTGTCATGGTAAGCCAAATAATTGTGTTGGTTAACGCCATCTGGGGTAACATCGCTTACCACAGCATGTTGTACTGGGATTTTAGGAATTTTATCAAAATCTATTTTATGCGGATCGTGTAGCCATTCCCCTTGTAACATCAAATCTGAAGTTGGATTGGTAATCGGGTCGGGATAATTTTGTTGACTTTTACAACCCAAAATCATTACCAAAAATACACTCATGACCATGATCGATTGAGCTATAAATTGGCTGCAGATTAATAGGTTCTGTTTTCTGTTTTTCATTTTTGATGGTAGTTATTTACAAAATATTCTGAAATTGCCTTTCCTAGTTTAATAGCCTCCTCCCGATAACCGGATTGTGTACTTAAGGGAGTGCCCATGTTTACCTCCAATGTCAACGAGACAACATTGTCTGTCGTATTTTCATTTACCCATTTAACCGCATTTTCTTTTCCTGTTACCTCGCTTCGCTCACTGAAATGAAAATGGGTCATAGACTGTGTCAACTTGGCCATTTCATTGAATGGCTTTGCGTCCAAGCTTTGAAAAAATTTCAATCTATTTTGTCCTTGTTTTGCACTGGATAAATCCTTTGCTAAAGGCACAATAAAGTAGGGGTGGCTAGAATTTCCGGGACCATGAAAATCAATGAATAAATCCATTTTTCCATTTTTGGCCCATTGCGCTAGTTGTAACTTAGATTCGGTCATTTCAGGCCAGAATGAGGGTTCCATGTCCCATCCTCGGTTATGGTCGTGTGGTTTCTGATTCTTTCCAGTTCTGCCCTCTACAACAGAATCTACATCCACAATGGGCAAAATAAATATTTGTGAAATTCGTCTTAATGCTTTGGCCTCTGTGCCATTGGACATTAACCAGCACATAAGTTCATGTAAGACCCAACTACTTCCCGATTCAAAGGCATGTGCTCTGGCCTGCAGCCAAATACCATACTTAAAATCTGAATCAGGCCCTGTATTTTTGAGTAAAAATGCGCTGACTTGTCTTCCTTTTTTTGTTCTGCAAAAATCTAAAGTTTCGATGTCCGGATAAGTCTTTACCTTTTCGGCAAGAATAGCGTTAATGTGCTCGGGCGTATATGGCAAATCATAGGAAAACCATGTTCTTTCCCCTCTAATGATATGTTTAACAACTATAAAGTTTTTGCCGTCTATAGTTTTTACAATCCCAGAATTGGTAAGTCCCCAATTTTTTTGGTCATAACTAAAAAACAATTGATTATTAGCCCCTGCCCCCAATTCCAACTCCAGAATAATTTCATCTTTTAGATTAATTCCTTCAACCATAAAGTGCCACCAGATTTTACTCCAACCCCCACCACCCTCGTCATGGGGGCTAATTCTAATGGTATTCAATTCTTCATTCCGGATGGTGACTTTTCCGCCGCCGTTGACAAAATCCGTTGAAACAAATATTTTCCGATTATCATTTTGTCCTTTACCAAATAATTTCGCTGGAATTAAGCTTGGGAATAGAGTAACAGAAGCTGAAATAAAACTAGTTTTCACCATAAAATTTCGTCTACTTACTTTATTGCTGGACATATTTAAGTTCTAGATGGCTATTAGATTCCTTGGGAGTTGTTCTTTGGACCAATTACTATGTACATATTATAACTGCTTTGGATCTATAACTACATGTTTTACGGATTGCCTTACATAGGTATAGGTGATATGCACCAAGCCATCGGTTGTTTGAATTATGGCCGGGTAGGAATATCCCGATTCGGCAGGAACATTTTCCAAGGTCATGACGGGCTTCCAATTAATGCCGTCATCGGATATGGCCAGATTTATCATATTTCTCCCCTTGGGTTCTTCACCCTCTTTTGTGGTGTGATTGTAGATAAGTAATTGTCTGTTGTCCTTTAGGGTCACAGCATCTGTTCCCGAGTTGGGGTTGGGCAGTTCGGTAGCGGTCATTTTACTCCAGGTCCGGCCTTGATCCTCGGACCAACTCTGTGAGATTACATTTTGTCTCGTTCTGCACAACACTTGCATTTTACCATTGGGATAGCTAAGTATACTGGGCTGAATGGCATCAAATTCCTTTCCGTCGTTTATTGGCCCCACAACCTCCCAAGTTTTGCCATTGTCCTTGCTTATTTCAAAGTGTACCATCCAATCTACATCCCCATCTTCCAGTTTAATTTCTGTACTGGTAGGGCTAATTATGGTTCCGTCTGCCAACTGTATGGGCTTGTTTTTGATGGGGCCCAACAAGTGTCCAATTTTCTCGTCGGTTCCCATTTTTTCTGGTTTGGACCATGTTTTTCCCCCATCGGGGGAAGTCATCAACATTCCCCACCAAGTCCTTGGGTCCGGCCCCTCTTTATAAAATAGTAATAGTGGTCCTTCCTTGGGTTGAAAAAGAACAGGGTTCCAAAGAGGGTAACGCAGAGTATCATTTTGCACGCCATTGACCACTTCTTCCGGCCATGTCCATTTACCATCTACCATTCGCGATATTCGGATACCAACATCTGGATTTTTCTCATGGGTACCGGCAAAAAAAGCGCTCACAAGTCCAAAGGGGGTTTCTACAATGGTAGAGGCATGGCATTCAGGAGTTGGTTTATTATCCAAAGGGTAGATCAACTCCCCGCTTAGATAGGCTCCTTGGCCAGGTTGGGACAAGGGGGGTAAAGTGAAATTACCTGTAATGTCGTTGCTGCTTTTGGTTTCTTCGGTTATGATGTTTTTCTCCGCTTTATTCTTACAGGAGAAAATCATAAATGTCAGTACTGGAAGGAAATAAACAATACGTTTCATAGTTGTCTGTTGTTTTACTTAATTGTATTCAATAAATGGGAACTTATATCAGGATGTATGTTTATAAGTATGAAATTTAATCTTCAATTGATGGAGGATCCCAAATGGTGGCCGCAATATAGCGTTCCGGGCCTGTGTTCTTGTCCATAAAATAATATAGGGCCACTATTTTACCGTCTGTTCGTTGCACTACCCTGGGGTAGCCAAGATCTTTTCCGGAACCGTCGTCGCGCAGCACATAATCTTTGCTCCATGTGCGCCCATTGTCATTGCTAATTTTTGCCCTGATTTCACTCTTGTCCCGGTTGTTTTTGATATCTACTTCCAATGCCCTGTAACCATAGATCAGGCATATTCTTCCGTCTGTCATTTTCACCATGGCGGGGGGATTGCCCTGTCCGCAATTTTCTACTGGGTTGGCCAAGGGGCTCCAAGTTAATCCATTATCTTGGGAAAGGTAGGCATCGATAAATTGTCCTGATTCCTCCCTTCTGCGAGTAGTTACCAAAATTTCTTTGTCGGATAATCTTACGGAGGCGGGCATGATGGAAAATCCAGCTGGTTCAGGTCCGATCCATGAAACGAAGTTCCAATTTTTACCACCATCAGTTGTTTTTATACACAAAACGCGACCCTCTTTTCCGTTGGCTTTGGCCGCCGTAAGAAATAGCATGCACTCATTTTTGCCATCAATAATGTAGTCGGTTCGTGCTCCAATACCAGGCGTATTAAAATTTGGCAAGTTATACGGGCCTTCCCAATCACGTCCCCTGTTGTAGGAATGCCAAATGCGGGATTCGGCACCGTGGTGGTCCGTCATGCGTACCGTAAAGGCCAGATTGGGGTCATTAAAGTTTATGGGTTTCACAGAAACTGGTTCAGGAGCTTTTACGTCCTTTCTCATTTGCCCATGATAACTCCCATTATCAGGAACTACGAGATCTCCGTCTAATGCCCCAGGGTCTTCTATAGTCCAGTTCTCCCCGCCATTAAGACTTCGGGCCAGCACATGAAGCTCTGGATTTTCTTTGTCGAAATTATGTCGGTCTGGTCCCAAATCCTTGTAGTGTCCCTTGGAAAATCCTACCAAAATTTCATTGCCCCAATTCCATACACCATGATTTGCCGGCCAGCCCCCGAACATGCCCGGCTCATAGTATACTTTTACATGCTTAACATTTTCCTGGTCAACCTGACCATAGAAATTCGTTGTCAAGAACAGTGACATAAGTATTGTAATCCAATGGAATTTTGTTTTCATTGTATAAAATATTTGTTGACTGGGTATGTAAATTGTTTCCTCAATATAGAGAATATGGTTGCTAATTTCCCCTAATGCTTCCTTTCAATGTGAGTTCGATTTAAAATAAAATTTCTCTGGTCTCGAAGTCACTTATATATGTTCATTTTCTTTGCTCGCCCAAAGAAAACGAACCAAAGGAAAAGGCGCCTTAACCAAGGAATTTTTTCGACAACTAGGTCGAAAAACTGTATACGAAACTCCGCGTCGTCCCTTATTGGGACTCCTGATCTCGGAGCTTTCCAAACGCACCAGCTGGCCCCTCGACGTAAATGTAAATCGTTACATTTACGGTTCGGTCCTATTCTGTGGTTAAGGATTTCTGGCTGCGCCGCTCTTCTTTCTATATTATTCATTATTACATGATTTACAACTATTTAGGTTTTTATTATGCGTCCTAAAATCAATGTTTTGAAATAATGTCATTTTAGTCGCTTGAAAATTATTTCCATTCTAATTTGGATTGAACTACGGTAGTCACTTCGACAGAGTCCCTTTTCGGGACGACGAGAAGTCGCACATACTTGTCGGGTGCTAGATGTGCGATTTCTGACATTCATTCGAAAGGACGACCTAGAAACCTTCAACTATCACTCTACAATTGTCGTCTTTATTATGTACCTCAAAATCAAATTTTTGAAATAATGTCATTTTAGTCACTTGTGATTTTTTTTGTCTGATCCCTCGACCGGACAACATTATGTTAAACAATTGTTCAACCATAAAGGATCAATCAAACTCACATTTTCAATTAATAGAGTGGACCGTAATTCTCACATGCCCTGTAATCGGCTGCTTCCTGATCCATGCCAAAAGAAGCCCAATCCTTGGGTCTAAATATTCTTTCAGGTTCAACATTGTGCATATTTACAGGAATCCTAAGCATGGAACAAAGCGTTATTATTTCGTCCCCAAAATGACCATAGCTGAAAGCCCCATGGTTTGCTCCCCAATTATTCATAACACTGTAGACATCCTTAAATGCTTGATCCTGATTCAATCTGGGTGCAAACCAAGTTGTGGGCCAAGTTGGATTAGTCCTTTCGTCCAAAGTTTTATGTACTTCTTCAGGTAGAGCTACCGTCCAACCTTCAACAATTTGCATTACGGGTCCCAATCCTTTAATCACATTGATTCTGCACATGGTTACGGGCATGTCACCTTTGGTAACAAAATGGGAGGAGTATCCCCCGCCTCCAAAATATTCATACATAGCCGGTGGCCAATCTGTGGCTTCCAGACATTTTGCAGCTTCCGATTCGGAAATTTCCCAGAACGGTTTCATGGCTGGTTTTCCATTTATTTGCTGTTGTCCGGTACCATCCAAGGTTGAAGAACCCGAATTGATCAAATGGATTATTCCATTGGCTGCTTTACCCTGTAGCTTATGACCAGTGACCCTTTCTATGGAAGCTGGACTCCAAAAGGTTCTTACATCGGAGAACATCTGCGCCTGATTGGTCAATAGATAACCAAAAAGCATGGAAATGCCGTTAAGGCTATCATTTTCGGTGGCCATCATAAAAGGAGGGCGAATTCCACTCCAATCAAAGGAAGAGTTTAGGATGGCTTCCATAAAGTCGCCATTGGGCATATAATCGTTCCATTGCCTTTGACCTTGGAATCCTGCTGCAATGGCACCGTGGCCCAAGGCTTCCTCCCCAAATCCCAATGCTGCCAGTTTAGGATTGCCTATCATTAAATCTCTGGAAATTAAGGTCATTTTAACAACGGTCTCCCACTCTTCATCCATACGTTCCCTTGATTTCTGTAGGTCTTTGGCATTGTAATTTTTGCCTTCCTTGCAGTTCTCTTTGGTCCATTTCAAGGCTTTTGTAAATTCTTCCGGGTCAAAAATATTGTGCTGCATCCTACGGTTTACCTCGCTCATATCCACATATTCGTTCCTCATCCCAAGATAATCCTGAAAAAAACTTTCATTGACAATGGAACCGGCTATCCCCATGGAAACAGAACCTAGGGATAGGTACGATTTACCGTTCATCATGGCAACGGCAAGTCCGGCTTTGGTAAATTGCAATAACAGTTTTTGAACATCCTCTGGGATGTTCTCGTCATCGCTATCTTGTACTTCCTTTCCATAGATACTAAAGGCAGGTACCCCTTTTTGTGCATGTCCGGCCAAGGCGGCCGCCAAGTAAACCGCTCCTGGTCTTTCCGTTCCGTTAAATCCCCATATGGCTTTTGGGCGGGTGGGGTTCATATCTATGGTTTCCGTTCCATAACACCAACATGAAGTTACTGTGATAGAGAGTCCAACGCCCTCCCTTAGAAATTTTTCCTCACATTTTTGTGCTTCCGGCACCCGCCCAATGGTGGTGTCTGCAATGACACATTCTACTGGTGTTCCGTTGTAGTTCTTAAGGTTGGTGGAAAGAAAATCGGCGACTCGTTGCGCCATGCCCATGGTGGTCTGCTCCAATGACTCCCTAATGCCTCCTAAACGGGCATCGATTACTGGTCTTATTCCTATTTTGGGTATTGCTCCTAAATGGTTGTGCTTGTTTTGCATTACTTAATTTTTATTTCTATTAATAGCTTATGTTTTTACTGGATGTATTGGTGATTAAGTTGTAACCTTAAACCCCCCGTAATTGTTGGGTTTCTACAAAGTCTGCAAAGGATGAGTATTGGGTATATAAGGATTTATATCTATCTACATTTTCTGGTATGGGGTAGTATTCTTTTTGAAATCCGCTGCCCATTGCCTCTTGGGCGTCCATAATGGAATCATAGATGCCAGCGACTACCGCAGCTGCCATGGCAGCGCCCAGAGCACAGGTTTGTTCAGATTTAATAATCCTGATCGGGAAATTTAGGACGTCGGCCAAAATTTGCATAACGAATTCCGATTTTTGGGCAACCCCACCAATGGCAATAACACCGTCTATACGCACACCTTCATCCTGGAATTGTTCAATTATTTTTTTTGAGCCAAAGGCTGTAGCTTCTACCAATGCCCTAAAGATATTAGGAGCGGTGGTGCCCAAGGTTAGGCCTTGTAGGGCTCCTTTTAGATTTTGGTTGGAATTGGGCGTTCTTCTGCCGTTCATCCAGTCCAATGCAATTATTCCCGACTCCTCGATCTCTATTTTACTTGCGGCCACAGATAGTTCGGCAAGAATTCCCTCTGCCATTTCTTCCAATAAGGCTCCTTTGGTAGCTTCGTCCAATAACTTGCTGTCTCTAATAATTTTGTTTGCTGGCCACATCAGAATATCCCTATACCATGCATATAGATCGCCAAAAGCAGATTGACCGGCTTCAAGACCAATCATGTTGGGAAGGATCGAACCATCGACCTGCCCACATATTCCGTGAATTGCCTTGTTGCCTATTTCAGACTTGGGGGCAACGATCATATCGCAGGTAGAGGTGCCAATCACTTTCACCATATGATAAGGCTTAATGGCACCTCCAATGGCACCAATGTGGGCATCAAAAGAGCCTACGCCAATCACCACATCCTTAGGTAGGCCCAGTAGTTGCGACCATTCCTCTGAAATGGTTCCAGCAATATGGTCAGAAGTATAAGTGTCTGTGTAAAGTCTGTCTCTTAAACCAGACAATAAGGGGTCTAATTGTGTCCAAAAGTCATCTGCCGGTAGACCATTCCAATCTGCATGCCACATAGCCTTATGTCCGGCAGCGCACCTACTTCTTTTTAGGGTAGTAAGGTCTGTATTTCCGGTGAGCATGGCTGGAATCCAGTCACAGTGCTCCACCCAGGAGTGAGCTGCTTCACGTACGTTTTTATCTACGCGAAGGGTATGCAGGATTTTGGCCCAGAACCATTCAGAGGAATACTCCCCACCACTGTATTTGGTATAGTCAATGCTGCTTTTATGGTGAGCCAATTCGTTTATCTCCTTGGCTTCCCCAACGGCCGTATGATCTTTCCATAAGATAAACATTGCATGGGGATTTTCATCAAAACCGGGGAGCAGTGCCAGGGGTACCCCTTCTTCATTGACTGCAATGGGTGTTGAGCCGGTAGTGGCCACGGAAATTGCAGCAATGCCATTTATAATTTCTGATGAAAGTGTATGGATTATATCTTTGATAGCGTGCTTTAAGCTTTCAATATGGTCCAATGGGTGTTGTCTAAATTGATTGGCTGAAGGGTTGCAGTACATCCCCTTGGCCCATCTTTCGTATTTGGCAATGGCATTTCCAACAATATGCCCATTACTGGAATCGATAACTATAGTCCTTACGGAATCTGTTCCAAAGTCAATTCCTATGGTATATTTCCGATTCTTCATAAGCTTGTTAGAATAAATTTAAACGTTTAAGCAAGCAATTTAAAAAAATAACTTCATTTTGCACCAATTATATTATTTTTTAACAATTGAGGGTGTTTACTGCGTATACGGTGTTTTTGTTCCTGTAAATCAATATTCTCAAAACCATCATATTAAAAATGACCGGAAATATGGTGAGTTTGACGAATTATTAAAAAACAATCCGTAAAGTATCGAGTTTTTTTATCAAATAAATTTTACTTTTGCAGCCGCGGTTTTAAATATTGAACTGCAAATGGCCTCATAGTTCAACGGATAGAATAGAAGTTTCCTAAACTTTAGATCCAAGTTCGATTCTTGGTGAGGTCACTTTTTAACTTGTAAAGTGGGTTAAATTAATACAAATTTAACTGATTTACAGTGTTTTAGATATATTTTGATATCAAATGATGTCATTTGATATCAAACGATAGAGTTCACAAATCGTCAACATTTTTTTTAAATGTTTTCGTAACTTGAAGCAACTTATTTTCAAGGTCTAAGATGAACTTTTTTTGGTGATTTGACTTTCGTCTTCAATTAAGTTCAACTTAAAGATGATTGTTATGCGCTCTACCACAACATTTTCTATCCTATTCTGGATATACGCTAAAAGAACCAAGAACAACCTTGCTCCGCTCTATGCAAGAATAACCGTAGATGGGAAAAAGCTCAATATTAGCCTTAAGAGGCGAATCGATATACAGCTTTGGAACCCTCAGAAGCAAAGGATAAAGGGAACGGGTAAAAATGCGCGGGACCACAATCAATACCTTGACGAGGTGCATTCCAATCTTTTTCAATGCTATCAGGAATTAAGGGCAGAGGGCAGGCGTATCACTCCCCAGATAATCAAATCCAAATTTGTTGGGGATGCTAAAGTAGTGCATTACACAATAAAGGATATTATCGAATATCACAATGCCAAAATGTTCCACAAACTCCATCACAATACTTCACGGCTATACCTCATTAGCCAAAAGTATATCTTACTTTTTCTAAAAAAAGAATACAGGTTGGATAACATTGAGCTGGCCGCACTGGACTACCAGTTTATCCTGAACTTTGAGAATTTCCTCCGTGGGCATACCCCACGGCATTATCAAAAGAAAATAGGAAATAATGCGGTCATGAAACATATACAGCGGCTTCGCAGAATGGTTACCCTGGCATATCAAATTGAATGGATAGACAAGGATCCTTTTCGTAAATTTAAACAAAAATTGGTGCCCACACACAGGGGGTATTTAACTGCCAAAGAACTGAAGAACTTGGAGGAATTGGATATTGACTCCGAACGATTAAAAACGGTAAGGGATATGTTCATATTCAGTTGTTATACGGGTATCAGCTATGCAGATTTAATGCTGCTGACCAAGCAAAGTGTGGTATTGGGAATAGACGGAACATACTGGATCATTACCAAGAGGCAAAAAACGGGCAATGCAGTCAAAATTCCGTTGCTTTCAAAAGCTTTTGACCTGATAAAAAGTTATATGAAAGATAAACGCTCTATTGTGAACGGCACCTTGTTCCCGAAAATCTCAAATCAAAAATTAAATACCTATCTAAAGGAAATAGCCAAACCGGCAGAAATCCATAAGAACCTTACCTTTCACATGGCCCGACACACTTTTGCGACCACTGTCACCCTGACCAATGGAGTGCCTATTGAGACTATTTCCAAAATGCTTGGGCATACGAAACTATCTACGACACAGATTTACGCCAAGGTTATCGAGAGAAAGGTGTCCGATGATATGCAAATGTTAAGGGAGAAATTGGAAGTAGATAATGAAGTTGGTGTACCAGAATTGGAAAACTGATCGATTTAGAAATGTCCAAACCATTTAATATTTAATAATTTTCTCCAATGGGATTGCCTAGTTTAGCATCTCTCACCTCAAAAGCTGGTTTGTTGGGAATTGTTTTAACATAAACTACAGATCGTTCGACTGGCCATAAAAAATGGATGAGGAAGGAATATTTTGCCGTTTGCCTATTAGTTGGTGGAGCATCTTCAATTTTACCTTAAACAAACATACTGTGTTTAAGGCCGTTTTCCGTATTGTTTAATACAATTCAAAATATTACCGTTCTTGTTCACGGATCCAATACCGGGTCTATGAAAGTTAAATTACTTTTGACATCCTTGTTGGAGTAGGCATATGTTGTTATCGTTATTTCCTATCCCTTTCTGAATGAATCCATCTGATTTTCATATACATCGAAACTAGTCGAAACTCAATTCAAATTCCTAAATTCACTCGGCGAACGCCCTACACGTTGTTTGAAAAGCCTCGTAAAATGCTGCGGATATTTAAAACCTAGTTCATAAGCAATCTCACTGACCGATTTATTTGGGTCGAATACCCTTTCTTTTGCCACTTCAATAAGTTTATTCTGAATATATTCCTGTGCTGATTTCCCTGTCTCCTTTTTAATCAAATCCCCAAAATAATTGGAAGATAAATGCAAATGGTCTGCAAAATAGCCTACCGATGGAGTGCCAAGTTTTTGCGGCTTATCCGATGAAAAATAGTCGTTCAATAAATTATCGAACTTCTCCAGAGAACCGTGATTTTCAAATTCACGGGTCAAGAATTGGCGGTCATAAAAACGGGTGCAGTAATCCAAAAAGAGTTCTATATTGGCCACGATCAGTTTTTTGCTGTGCTTGTCGAGGTTCTGATCCAGTTCAAATTGTATTTTTTCAACCAAGCTCAGAATCACTTTCCGTTCTTTGGCAGAGAGATGAAGTGCCTCGTTGCTTGAATAGGAGAAAAAAGTGTAGCTATGTATCTTTTTCCCCAATTCGGCACCCAATAATAAGTCTGGATGAAACAGCATCGCATAGCCTTTGGGCACGTAATCGGGATCAAAACCGCCAAGCTCTATGGTCTGGTTGGGAGCCATAAAGACCAGGGTTCCCTCGTCATAATCGTAGGGTTTGCCTCCATAATGCAGTTTGCACCCCTTGGCATCCTTCAAGAAAATAGCATAGCAATGAAAATGAAAGGCATCATAATCTTTGTTCACATATCCTTTCTTGTTCACCTCCTCAAAATCAACGATACCCACCAATGGATGCAAAACCTCTTGATTTCTCAAATTAAGGTAATCACCAACCGTATTGATGTGCAGTACATTTTTCATGGACTTGTAATTTTTTGTTAAAGATAAGCCATTGATTACCAGTAAATCAAGCTTCTTATTCGAAATCTGTAATCATGGTAGGTATATCCGTAATCTGGGTATGCTTTTTGGGTTATTGACATACTACCTTTGTTTGAGATGAATAATTAGTAGGGGAGTCAAGGGTTCGACTATACATTCCAGACTCAATTAGGAGATAACTTTTTAATAAGAGTAAGATGAAAAAAAGAATACTAGGAAAAGATCTTGAAGTATCTGAAGTCGGACTTGGATGTATGGGAATGAGCTATGGTTACGGACCTGCCAAGGATGAAAAGGAAATGACTCAATTGATGCGAAATGCGGTCGAAATGGGAGTCGATTTTTTCGATACCGCCGAAGTGTACGGTCCTTACATCAATGAAGAATTGGTGGGAAAAGCCTTAAAGCCGTTTAAGAATGTGGTGAAAATAGCAACCAAATTCGGATTTGGTTTTAAGGATGGAAAAGTAACTGGTTTAGATAGCAGCCCAACCAATATTCGAAAGATGGTGGACTCTTCCTTAAAAAGATTACAGGTGGAAACCATTGATTTATTATATCAGCATCGTGTAGATCCAAAAGTGCCGATAGAAGAAGTTGCCGGTACCGTAAAAGAATTAATTTCGGAAGGAAAAGTAAAACATTTTGGACTTTCCGAAGATGGGGTAGATGTGATAAAAAGGGCACATACTGTTCAACCAGTTGCTGCGCTTCACAGTGAGTATTCGTTATTTTGGAGAGAGCCCGAAGAAGATATCATACCGGTTTTGGAAGAATTGGGTATTGGTTTTGTACCTTTTAGTCCCTTGGGCAAAGGCTTTTTAACAGGCAAAATTGACCGAAATGAAAATTTTTCCGATAATGACTTTAGAAGTACGGTACCTAGATTTTCAGAAGAAAATCTTAAGAAGAATTTTGCTTTGGTAGATTTGGTTACCTCCTTTGCAGCGGAAAAGGATGCTACCCCAGCACAAGTGGCGTTGGCCTGGATTCTCTGCCAAAAACCATGGATCGTACCTATTCCGGGAACTACAAAGATTTCGCCCTTGAAAGAAAATTTAGTTGCTTCATCCATATCTTTTACAGACGAAGAAATACAAAAAATTTCTAGGGCTACATCAAAAATTGATCTAGTCGGTAACCGTTATTCCGAGGCGAGCCAGAAAATGATCAATCGCTAGACAATAGCGTAAAATCGAAGGTAATATTCAAAAGATGAAACAACTTAAAACAATTGTTCTTGCGGTAATGACCACTGCATTTTTGGGTCTAGGCAACAACGCCGATGCTCAGATAAGCGCGGATAGGTTAAAACATTTAAGCGGGAAACAGCATGCTATTATTAACATTTCATCCTTGACAGCCAAAGGCTATCTGAAAAACCTTGAAACGGCTTTGGTGGATGGTCTGGAAGCGGGTTTGACCGTCAACGAAATCAAGGAGGTCATAGTCCATCTCTATGCGTACTGCGGATTTCCACGAAGCCTGCAAGGGCTTAGGACTTTTATCAAAGTATTGGATGATCGCAAGGCAAAAGGAATTGAAGCCAAGTTGGGAAAAGAGGCTACGCGCATTGATGATTCCCGCCCCAAATATGAAAGGGGAAAAGAAAATTTGGAAATCCTGGTTAAAAGGAAATTGGACGGACCACCAGCTGATTATGCTCAATTCGCACCTGTTATAGAGGTGTTCTTAAAAGAACACTTGTTTGCCGATATTTTTGAACGTGATGTACTGGATTTTCGGCAAAGGGAATTGGTCACGGTTTCGGTACTGGCAACCATTGGTGGAGTAGAGCCTATGCTACGCTCGCATCTGAATATTTGTATGGTTCAGGGAATCACACCGGAGCAATTGGAAGAGTTCCTATCGGCATTGGAGAAAAATGTGGAACTGGCGAAAATAGAATCAGCTAAGGAGGTTTTGAAAGAATTGATGAAACCCAATGATTAATAAAAAAAGAAACTAATGGAAAATAAAAAGATTTTTGTAATTCTCCTGCTTGCGATAGCATTATTTTCTTGCAAGCCAGGGGTAGAGAAAGATCAAACAGTTGATTGGAACGCACAAACGGATTTGATTTTCTCTAAAGGCGTAAAAATAACGAACAATAATTTTGTAGGCACGGCCTATGTAAGCATGCTCGTCGATGCGGATAGCCTGAACCAGACCTATGTAGGTAATGTGACCTTTGAACCCGGTGCTCGGACCAACTGGCATTCCCATCCTTCGGGACAGATCATTTTGGTGGTCAATGGCGAAGGGTATTATCAGGAAAAAGGAAGCCCCAAACGTATTTTACGAAAAGGCGACGCCGTAAAATGTCCGCCGAACGTTCTTCATTGGCACGGGGCCAGTTCCGGCAGTGATTTTATACAATTGGCCATTTCAAGTAGTGAAATTGGCCCAACAGAATGGATGGATGCCGTTTCGGACGAGGAATACAGATCAAACGAATAATGGAAAACTATGGACAAAATGGAATTCCCAGAAATAACAAAAATTAGAATAATCTATTTTTAACATTAAACACATAAATATGAAAAATCTATTAATTGGAATCTTTTTAGTAGTAAGTAGCGCTTCTTCCTTCTCTCAAAGCGCCGGAATCAACGAAGAAATCAAGGAACTTTCCAAACAAAAATGGCAATGGATGGCCGATAAAAATGTAGACAAGCTGGCAACCCTTTTCCATGACAAATCTAAATTTGTACACATGAGCGGCTCCTGGAAAAAGGACAGGGAACTTGAAATCATAAAAACCGGAAGCATTTGGTACAAAAATGCCGACGTACATGATGTGGCCGTGGAAGTTTTTGGGGATGATACCGTGGTACTCTGGAACCGCATTACGCTCACGGCGCAAGTAAGGGGAAATGATGTTACGACGGAATTTACCGTAACGGAATTCTATAAAAAGGAAGGGAATGATTGGAAATTGCTGGACCTGACCTTTAGTAGTGTAAGGGACACGCATGAAATTGAACATTAATAAGCTTTAATCCCTTAAAAATTTAACATGAACATAAAAGCGACCATTTTTGTACTTTTTGTCTTTTTTATTAGCGGACAAATAGTCTTGGCACAATCCACGGATCTAGAAAAAGAAATCACGGAGTTATCCCAACAAAAATGGCAATGGATGGCCGACAAGGATGCCGACAAACTTGCGGAACTTTTCCATGACAAGGCCAAGTTTGTGCACATGGGCGGCACCTGGGGCAAAGACCGTGAAGTGGACATCATTAAAAACGGATTCATCCATTACAAAAAGGCTGATGTCCATGAAGTCATGGTCGAAGTGTTGAACGATAATACAGTCATTCTTTGGAACCAAATAACACTATTGGCGGTCGTTGGTGACAATGAGGTTACCACACCCTTCATGGTAACAGAAGTTTATGTAAAGCAAAATGACGGATGGAAATTGGCAGACTTGACCTTCAGCAAACTCCTTACAAGAGACTAGAATAATTCGATGTCATGAAATTTGTAGCCTACACTTTGTGTTTATTTTTTTCCCTTGGCTTAACCAATTTGGGGTGGGGAGAGTTCGGTGTAATAGGAAATTGCCAGATTCCCGAAAGGACGCTGATCATCTATCTCTCCCGCACCAAAAATACCAAGGCCGTTGCCAAAATGATACATGAGCAGGTGGGCGGTAAGCTGATTGCGCTGGAATTGGAGAACCCCTATCCGGAGGATTACGATGCCATCGTACAGAAGGTGGCCCAAGAAAACAAAAGCGGGTTCCTGCCCCCCTTGAAAACGAAGTTGGATATGGATACTTATGATACCATTTTCTTGGGATTCCCTACTTGGGGCATGCAACTGCCGCCGCCTGTAAAAAGCTTTTTAAAGGAATACGATTTGACAGGCAAGACGATCATTCCCTTTAATACCAATGCAGGATATGGATTGGGGAGCAGCCTGAAGACATTGCGGGAGCTGAGCCCCAAGAGCACCATTCTAGATGAATTTTCAGTAAAGGGGGGAGTGGAACGGAACGGTATTTATTTTGTGATGGAAGGAAAACGGAAAGTCAAGGTCAGGGAAGCGGTACAACAGTGGTTGAAACGAATACAGGTTTTAAAGGACTAAATTACTGTATTTTAAAGAAGTATAATTCGATAACAACAATTGCATGAAGCGTTTAAGTTTAAATAAAATATGTTCGATTGTTCTATGTAGTATGATGACCGTTATTGTTTCTGGCCAAGAAAATGCGTTCGATAAGCAAACATATACATTGGAAAACATGATGGTTCGAATCGCAGAGATCGAAGTGGAAGCGGATTACCTTGAGGAATACATAGCTCTCCTTAAAGAGGAAGCGGAAGCCTCCGTCCGATTTGAGCCAGGGGTTATCTGTATCTATCCCATGTTCCAGAAAGAAAAGCCTACCCAAATCCGATTGTTGGAAATCTATGCGGACAAGGCCGCCTACGAATCACATTTGCAGAGTCCTCATTTCAAGCATTATAAAGAGACTACCCTACCCATGATAAAATCCTTGCGATTGGTGGAAATGGAAGCGATCGATAAGGAAACCATGGCAAGCATCTTCAAGAAGATGAAAAAGCAATGAAGATGTGAAAATGACATTTATTCAATAAAAATCAACAGAATAGTAGAGGGTTTTGAAATACTAAATCCCATAAAATCAGTAACTTTAGAACAGTCGCTAAAAAAACAAGAATATCATGGCATCATTTACACTCAACATCAACGGAAAAACACAGGAGGTGGACGTCGACCCGAACACTCCCATGCTCTGGGTACTGCGTGACCACCTAAAATTGGTCGGCACAAAATATGGCTGCGGTATCGCGCAATGCGGGGCCTGTACCATCCATTTGGGCGACAGTGCGGTACGCTCGTGCCAATTACCGGTATCGGCTGTGGCCGAACAGAAAATCACGACCATCGAGGGGCTTTCCGAAAACGGCGACCACCCGGTGCAACAGGCATGGCTGGAGGTCGATGTCCCCCAATGCGGCTATTGCCAAGCAGGACAGATCATGACCGCCTCGGCCTTGCTCAAACAGAACCCGAATCCTTCGGATACCGAGATCCAAACCGCCATGGACGGGAACATCTGTCGTTGCGGAACATATACGCGTATCAAGAAAGCCGTACTAATGGCTATAGATGCCCAAACCAATTCCTAATTCAAAAAATGCAATACCATGACACTTGTAAAGACAAAAATCGGAAGAAGGGCCTTCATCAAAAATACCAGTCTGGCAGGGGGCGGATTGATCCTCGGCTTCAGCATCTTCAATTCCTGTAAGCCCAAACAGGCAGAAAAGGTAGCAATACGGAAAATGCCCAAGGAATGGTTTGAGATAAACTCATACCTTAAAATTGGGGAAAACGGATTGGTTACCATTATGGCGCCCAACCCGGAATTTGGGCAAGGGGTCATCACGTCGATGCCCATGATCGTGGCCGATGAACTGGATGTCGCATGGAAGGATGTATTGGTAGAACAGGCCAATTATGATTCCAAGGAGTATGGCCCACAATTTACCGGTGGTAGCCAGGGTATACGCAGGGGCTGGGAAAGTCTGCGTATGGCAGGTGCCACCGCAAAACAGATGTTGAAGGAAGCCGCGGCACAAGCTTGGCAAGTACCGGTATCCGAAATAACAACCGCGGAAGGTGTTTTGAGCCATGAGGCCTCGGGAATTTCGGCAGGTTATGGCGAAATGGCCGCCGCTGCGGCAAAATTGGAGGTTCCCGAAGAAGTTCCCTTAAAGGCGGTAAAAGACTTTACCATCATCGGGAAATCAAAAAAGAGCGTGGAAAACCACAAAATCGTTACTGGGAAACCCCTCTTTGGTATAGATTATCAGTATGAAGATGCTTTAATTGCCATGGTCGAGCATCCTCCCGCATTTGGCCTGAAGTTAAAAACCTACGATTCTACCGAGGTACGCACCATGCCCGGCATTGTGGATGTGTTCACTATAAAGACACTTGAGGATGACTTTAAACGCGGTTATTTTGACACCAACGCCTTTACCGACCTGATCGCAATTGTCGGCAAAAGCACTTGGGAGGTCATGAACGCCAAAAAGAAGTTGATGGCAGAATGGGAGCCCATTGCAGATTCTACATTCAAAATGGACCGCTTCGGTAGTGAAATAGACGTGGAGGTGCCCAAGGGACTGGAGAGTACGGAGGCACACTACGAAAGAATGAATGAAATGGCCGCCAAATCGGGCACTACTGTCCGTAAGGATGGTAATCCGGAGAAAGCTTTCAAAAACGCTGTCAAAGTCATTGAAAGATCTTATACCTGTCCCTTTCTAGCCCATAACTGTATGGAGCCTATGAACTTCTTTGCCCATGTGACCGGTGAGGGTGCAAAGCTCGCCGGACCCCTACAGGCACCAAGCTTAACAGGAGTTACCGTGGCATCGCGTTTGGGAATACCCGTGGAAAAAGTCGATATTGAACTGACCCGTATGGGCGGTGGATTTGGTAGAAGGGCATACGGACATTATGCTGTTGAAGCGGCACTTATCTCACAACAGGCGAAAGCACCTGTAAAATTGGTCTACAGCCGTGAGGATGATATGACCGCTGGTATTTACCGTCCGTCCTATCACGCCACCTACAAGGCGGCATTGGATGAAAACAACAATCTGGTCGCATTTCATGTAAAAGCAGGCGGGATTCCGGAAACTCCGTTGTTCGCCAACCGTTTCCCCGCTGGGGCGGTGGACAATTATCTTGCCGAACAATGGGAGGTAAAATCCAATATCACCATTGGGGCCTTTAGAGCCCCGCGATCCAATTTTGTAGCCGGGGTGGAACAAGCATTTTTGGACGAGGTGGCCGAAGCCGCTGGAAAGGACCCCATCGATTTCCGTTTGGAATTGTTGGAAAGGGTCAAAAACAATCCGGTTGGTAAGGAAAACGATTATGAACCAGACCGATTGGCAGGTGTTCTCAAACTGGTACGCGAAAAATCGAATTGGGAAGAAGTTCCATCAGGGGTCCATAGAGGTGTATCTGCCTATTTCTGCCACAACAGCTATGCCGCCCATGTGGTAGACGTAGTTATTGAGGGCGACACCCCAAAAGTCCAGAAGGTGGTCTGTGCCGTTGATTGTGGCATTGTGGTAAACCCCGATGCAGCAACCAATATGGCCGAAGGAGCCATTGTGGACGGAATTGGCAATGCCATGTTCGGAGAGCTAACCTTTAAGGAAGGCCGAACCGAGCAGAAAAACTTTGACAGGTACAAGATGATCCGCCATAGCGAAGCACCAAATAAAATAGAAGTCCATTTCGTAAAGAACGACATCGACCCCACGGGATTGGGTGAACCCCCGTTCCCACCCGTCTTCGGGGCATTGGCCAATGCACTTTATAAAGCCACTGGACAACGACATTATCATCAGCCTTTTGTTTCACAAAAACAGTTGATAGGTTGAATTGCTCTTATTAATGTTTCATTAAAGGAATGTCCCAATATGCAGTTGGTACCATGACGCCCCATATCTAAGTCACTTACTGAAGTTTAAATTCCCACGATTTTAGGCTATCCCACAATTATTGATTTGATATCAAAACTAGTCATGTTGTGGATGGCATTTGTGATCTGGGTTGATCTTGTTATTAGTAAGGTATTTTGAAATTGTTGATATTTGAGTAATGGATATAATTCGATTGATCCAAATCCCTAAATCCCTCTTTTTTGAGATTATAGTTGTCCTGATTACTTCGTTTAATTGTTAATAACTGCCATTATTCAAATAAAGGGTCATTTTAACAGTGATTTTTTTTGACATCAATTGATATCATATGACATCAAATAAAATCATTAAGTACAAAAGGCAATATTATTAGGTATAGTTTGTGGTAATTTGTTGTTCCTCAATTAGTTGTGGATAACTATTTTCGTTTCTGCTCTTTTTCATTTTCCTATTTTTATACATTTAACTAACTACAATACTGTAGGAAGACAAAAGCGCTTTTGTTCATTCTGTAACCCTAAAAAAGAAACAAAATGGACAATATTTTTATACTCGAACGACTGGATCGTTTGGAAAGGCTCATGACGGCCCATAAAGAGGTACTGACCTTTGAGGAAACCTGTGACTATACCGGCATTTCCAGAAGTTATCTGTACAAACTTACCTCTGCTGGGAATATTCCACACTCCAAGCCCAACGGAAAACTGATCTTTTTTGAAAAGAAGAAGCTGAACGACTGGCTACTGCAAAATGGCATTTTGTCCCCAGGCTATATCGGGAACAATACCTTGGCGGACACTTCCAAAAATAAAAGCTCATGATAGCTGGTGACTTGGCAGATGGACTTTACAAGGTAAAGGACGCCAAAAAAAAGACCATCTATGACTATACGATCGAATACCTGGAGGGGAAGTATGACATTATGTACAACGAGATATCCCATGATTTCCAGATATCCTTCAAAAAGTCAACGGATTGGTCCTATCTGAACCTCAATTCCTTGATCATTGAACTGGCCAAGGCGGGTGTGGATATCAGCACGTCTAAGTTGGAAATCCTGATCAGATCGGAACTCATCCCGAAATACAATCCTATCAGGGCGTATTTTGATTCCCTTCCTAAATGGAACGGGGAGGACCATATCCTAAAATTGGCATCCTATGTCCCCACCTATGATGATGGGGCCTTTGTCTACCATCTCAAAAAATGGTTGGTCCGGGCCATAAGGTGCGCCCTGGAACCAGGGTATTTCAACAAACAGGCCCTGATCATAAGCCATAAGGGACAAAGCTCTGGCAAATCCACTTGGTGCCGCTTTATCTGCCCGCCCGAGCTCTCCGATTATATGGCAGAGGACATCAGTAATGATAAGGATGCCAGGATCCAATTATGCCGAAACTTCCTTTACAACTTGGACGAATTGGCCGTGCTGACCAAAAAAGACGTGAATGCCCTGAAAGCTTTCTTTTCCAAAACCTTTATCAACGAACGTCTGCCCTATGACCGAAAGAATACTACCCTACCCAGAATCTGTTCCTTTTTGGGTTCCACCAATATGTCCTCCTTTCTAAACGATGAGACCGGATCCGTGCGTTGGCTCTGTTTTGAACTCAAGGACAGGATAGATTTCTCCTATTCCAAGGAAATGGAGATCAAGGACGTATGGATACAGGCATACCACCTCGCTTATAACGACCCCAACTTTAATCCCGAACTCACCCTGAACGATATTTTGGAGAACGAGGAACGCAATAAGAAATACACCAAATTGACCACCGAAGAGGAACTGGTCTCCAAATACTTTGAAAAATCCACCGACATGTCCGATTTCGTCACCGCCTCTGATGTATTGGTCAAGCTCAGTTGCCTTAACCTCAGATTGAATCAGATAAACCTGGGTCGAGCCCTCTCGGGATTCAACTTCCAAAGGGTGAAACATCCCAAACGGCAGGTGTACGGGTATCTGGCCAAACAAGTATTTGTCCAGACCCCATGGGAGGTGGAACATAGAAAAAGTCCAAAAGCACCTACCTAATTACCCTACGGACCACGACCGTCGCAATGGCGGGAGCTGCCTTAAGGTAGGATACATTAACCACTAATTACCTAGGTATTACCAATCCTACCTATTAGGGTAAGATGGGTAACATTAAAATCACAACTACCTAGGCCCTTAACCCCTATAAACATTGACTTAGGTAGGAAGGTAACAGAAAACACGAAAAAAGAACTGGCTGATGAAAAGAAAAAAAACATATAGGACAAGGTGTGAAACAGCCCGGGATTTTCCCATCGAGAAAGCGCTGGCAAAACTCGGGCACTTTCCCACCAGGACATCGGACAAAGAAGCTTGGTTCCTGAGTCCTTTCAGGTCAGAAACCCAAGCCTCTTTCAAGGTGTCCAGGCCACTGAACAGATGGTACGACCATGGTGCCGGGAAAGGGGGCAACGTGATCGACCTGGTATGTCTTCTGAGCGGAACATCGGTAAGGGAAACCCTGGATTGGTTGGAAAACGGCCAGATCTCTTTTTCTTTTCACCAGCAACTTTTTAACGGATTTGAGGAAGAGAGGATCAAAATCAGGGATGTAATGGAACTGCGCCATCTTGCCCTAAAGGAGTATGTGGAAAAAAGGGGAATTTCCCTGCCAACGGCCAAGAGACTCTGTCGGGAGGTCCATTATAGCTTTAAGGACAAAATGTATTTCGCCATCGGGTTACAGAACGATTCCTATGGATGGGAGCTTCGGAACAAATATTACAAGAACTCCAGTTCCCCAAAGGATATTACCCACATGAAGAACGGGAACGGTAGATTGATAGTTACCGAGGGCATGTTCGATATGCTGAGCTTGATGGAGAAGGATAAAAACCTAAAGGAAAATAATGACCTATTGATATTGAACTCCCTGGCCTTTGTAGAAAAAACACTTGGACTATTGGAAAGCTATGAATCCGTACAGCTATACCTGGACAATGACAAAGCCGGTAAAAGAGCAGTGGAAATATTGCTGGAACAGAGCCCAAAATGCAGGGACATGTCAAACCTGTACAAGGATTTTAAGGATGTGAACGCATGGTGGATGTCGGAAAAACTATGACCCATCGGGGAAGGAATTCAAGATGTGTCTTTGTTGCCACAAAGACGATCTTGCTTTGCTCCCGAAGGTCGCAAAGAAGTAAAAAATGAAAAGGACCTATATCAAATTCCGGTGTTCCCTCTTCGAGAAGAAACTGCTAAGGATCAAGGCCAAAAAGAGCGGCCTGAGCGTAAGCGAATATTGCCGTCGTGCCGCCTTTGGGGACAAGATCATCGAGCGGCTTACCGAGGAACAGATAGATATCTATAGGATGCTGATCAAGTATTCGACCAACTTTAAACTGATCGGGAACATGTTCCGAAAACGAAATCCCAAACTGGCAGAAGAGGTCACAAAACTGGCCGAAGAAATACGGGACCACCTTTATAATTTCAAAAAATGATAGGCAAGGGCAGATCCATATCGCACACCGGGGCTTCCATGTCCTATGGCTGGAACCAAGAGAAGGATGCCGAGGTGGTATTCTCCCAGCATCTGGCCGGGGAAAACCCCGAACAGATTACGGAGGAATTCAAGATCATCCAAGGGCAGAATGCCAGGTGCACGAACAATACTTTGAGCTTTGTCCTCAGCCCGACCATCGAGGACGGAAAGGAACTGAACGCCAAGGCCCTAAAAGAGATCACGGAAAAATTCCTAAAGGAAATGAAACTACAGGAACACCAGGCCATCGGCTTTGTACATAGGGACCGACAACATACCCATGTCCATGTATACGTGAACCGAATAGATTTCAATGGCAAGGCCTATAACGACAGTTTTATAGGAAAAAGGAGCCAGCAGGCAGCGGAACGGGTGGCGGAGAAAATGGGGCTCACCACGGTACGGGAAGTACAATTGGAAAGATTGGAGCAGGTCAGGAATATAAGACAGGAGATCAAACAGGTCCATGACAAAGTAATGACCGAACAACGTCCACAGGAGCTGGACCGGTACATTAAATTGATGAAAGAAAATAATGTAAAGGTAGTCCCCAGCATCAACAAGTCCAACCAACTACAAGGGTTCCGGTTTGAATACAAGGGGCACAGTCTGAAGGGGAGTGAGGTCCACCGGTCCATGTCCGGCAGTAGATTGGTGATGGGGATCGGGGAACATGCGGGAAGGGGCATCGTCAAAAACAAGGACAATACCGTCAGCCTCATGGGAAAGGCCACACAGCTCAGTGGTAATATCGCTATGAAGGTGGCGAAACAGGTCATCAAACAAGCGATCCAAAAAAGTGCAGGATTCGAGATAGGATATTAATATAAATAAGAAAAAGTTATGGCAAAGCTGGACGAGATTACGGAACTGTTGACCGACGAACTGGAAGGATTGAGACGGATGTTGGCGACACTGGATACGCTGAGCAAGGAACTCACCAGTTCCGAAACGGTACAAAATATTTCCTCGATTAGAAATGAACTGAAGGAACTCAATAAAACGCAGGAGGATCATTTTAAAAAGCAGGATGTAAGAACCATCAAAATAGAGGAACAATTGAAGAAGTCACAAATAATCCCTGAATGGCTTTTATTCCTAATCTGTTTGGTTCTTATCATATCCCTATCCATTTCGGGTTATCTGGGCTATCAAGTGGCACAGTCCGGGGAAGAAAAAGAGAAGGCTTTCGAAGAGGGAAAAGCGGTTATTTCAAAGAAGCTGAACGGATATTTTGAGGAGTACCCTGATTACTACAAGGACTTTTTGGAATGGTCCGGAAAAGAGAAAAACCAAGATCAAAAGTAGGTTGCGCCCTAATTCGATTTTATTAAACGCTTATCCGCCCGAACGCTATAAAATCGAATCAGGATCCGTGCGCAAAGTTTTTGTAAGGATTTGGGGTTGAAAAGGTTAAAATAAAAAAGGACAAGACAAATGATACACTCTTTTAAATTTCAATAAATCTACCTAGAAAACCATTCAAAAATTATTCATTATATTTTCTTTCATTTGGTATCTTTTAATGGGGCATTGTTAATTATAGATTTTTCCGCTCGCGATACAGCATATAAAATTATCAACCCGAAAAAACCAATAGACCGTCAAATCCATGCCGTAGATTTCGGTGGGACGGAATTACATCAAAGCCTGAAACCTTATTCTCAATAATTTACTTTTATATACCGATAACCTGGGCCAATAGCTTTAATGTCGGACAGACAATAAGGCTTCTCAAGTTCGTTGATTCACAATGCGATATCAAAGCTTTCAGGTTACAAAACCCCAAATCACAATCAAAGTTGCTCCTGATCTGTAAAGTTTCTATAGATTACAAAAGCCATTGGCAAAAAAAAATTCCCGGATACCAAAAAGTCTAATATTACATAGCGCCTGAAATGTCCATAATATCCCTTATTTCAGAAACCAGTTTTATGATTATACAGGAGAAATAGCCTACATGTTTTAGATAGTATTCCTTGAGTAAATTCTTAATTACAAATATTTCTCCTATTTAAAGTTAATCGTTTACTGACATTGGAGCGGTCATGGCAAAGCCTACTATTTTCCATTCAAAATCTGTTCCCCGCAACAGACGGACATCCAAATCTTGACAAAATGAGAGGTAGATAGATATGAGTTATCAATCCAAGTAGTTAAATAATCTCAAATTTAGTGGGTCAAGCAAATTAACCTATGCCAATTAACAATTGAATTATGGCACGACTCAATTTATGAACGTATCAATTAATGTTGGATCTATTTTTACTTTTTTATTTGGTATTCTATACGAGACCGCAAAGTTGATAACATAATCGGCAAAGGCGGCATCCCCGTTCCTTGGTTGACCTGTAACAATTTCAGTCTGCCTATCCGTAACACTTTGAGGTCTATTGCGTCTTAGGGCAAAAGGGACATTTAGATTTAATGTAAAATTCTGATGCATATATGCTATGCCGGGTTCTAAAGAGAGGACATTTCCTGGCCTACGAAAGCCTTCATTACCTCCAAGAACATCTTTTACAGGTACGGCATCAAACCTGGCACCCAAGGAGGTAGAAATAACATTGGATAAGCTATAACTCAGACCTGTGCGAACTGAATATTGGTCAGGAACGGCCATAATGGCTTCATTTTCCAAAATAGGACTTAGTGTTTCCCTGAAGGTTCTGATGCCATTGGTTTCCCTGGGGTTAAACAGGTAGAAGCCACCACCATAGGCAAATAGACCTGTGGCTATTTTCCGGTAAAATTGAAAATCGATAGTAAAGCCAAAACCACCATCCCCAGGTTGAATGGACTGATCAACAGGTCGCACTTCGGGGCTTCCTTCCGGGCCGACATTATAAAATACATCGGTTGCATTGTAGTTGCCTGTAGGTAGTTTTAAGCCTATTCCAAGGGCCATATTCCCACCTGAATGTTCAATGGGATCGAATAACCAATATCCTGCCCCGGCCCTAATATCGGCCAATCCCCGCGAAAAAGTACTATTTCTTTCTTCCCTGCCATGCTCATAAAGGGAAGATCGTGCATTTATTACGGTGGGTATGGTTATACTGGTGTAGAAGCGGTCAGAGATGCCATAGGTAAGGAAAAAGTCCCACGCATGGGAATGATTTATTACCTCGGTATTATTGGCAACCCTATCGGCCTCTTCCTCTGTGCCCCTAAAATGCCGAAAAGATTTGAAATATCTATAATTCATGCCGATCTGAATGTCGCCCTTCCCAAGGAGATTGTTTTCCAGGCTATTGCCAACACAAGAGGAAAAATGTCTAATGGCCACACAGCCCTGGGCATCAATTCGATTGATATAAAATAGAAAAATTAACAAGGTGAACAAAATAAGTTTTGGTTGGGATGGTTTCATCTTTAGATTTTTAATTTCCGAAATCTATCGATTTACAACTTACGAATCATAATTATTATATGAATAAGACATTTTAACTCATGAAATCCCTCTTTTCATTGATGAAGCAAAAATCCATTTTGCAGTCCAAATCAAATTTAAAAAAGTGCCCAAATAATCTTATTGGTCCTATATTTATTATGATTTAGCCATTGTTCTTCCCCCATCATGGCGCGATTATTGTGACAATTCAAGGGAACCAAAACATGGAAATACTTGAGAAATCAACTATAACGACCAACTCACGCCACAATGCATTATAAATTGATCAAAAATCTTAAACCGCGTTCTGTGAACTATTCTTTGCCTGAAATGGATAATCTTTACAAAACCGCTATATCGGACCTTGCAGCGGATACTCGTATCGCGTATTGCCAGAGCCTAATCTATCGTACCCAACTTGATCTGGAAATGGTCAAGGAAAAAGTAAAAAGGCATGAATTGGAACAATTTTTAAAGGCAGCTCAAAATGAAATCCACAGATTAGGTAGCAGGTTGGACAGTTAATTTTGAGACCAAGAATATGGCTTTCGGCGTCCTTTTTTGTTTGGAAAGAGGATTAATACTGTACATTACTTAATAGTCTATTTAATTTTATTTCTGCCGGATAAAACTTGAACTTTCTAATCAATTCACAAATTTTCAACCATTTCCATGGTTTATATGGTATAGATTCCAAATCAAAATTTCACTATTAGGTCTAATAGCCCAAACCCATATTATCGACCACTAGTCTTTACCCGGGAAGGCCTGCAATTTTGAATTCACAAAAAATTACATCAATTGCAATCGTTTCTTTATGCTATTAGCGCGCACTCAACTTTTGGTCAGCTATAGTCATTTCCTTTAATTCTTCAACTGTCAATTATCCATATTATAGCAATATTCATACAACATATTGAAATGTATTTTCATTTTTTGCTCGGCCAATTGGGGGTCCTTAGCTTTAATGGCCTCATAGATATCAATATGCTCCCCAATTGCCGTGAATGCCCGATCCTTATCACAAACATGGTATTTCTCGAAATTGGTAATGATTTCCGGCGTTATGATTAACATAAAGCGGTTCATGGTGCTATTACCGCTAGCCCTAGCAATTGCCAAATGGAAAAGTAGGTCCTCCTGTACGGCATTTCTATCGTCGCTGACCTTTTTTTTATAGGCTTCCATGGCATGCTCAATATGACTTAATTGCTCCAAGGTCCGTCGCTCCGCGGCTAATTTACAAGTCATAAGTTCCAATAATATCCGGGTCTCTACCAAGGATTTAAAATCAGGTTCCCGCAATCGCAATATATCTTCCAGCATACCATCCATGGCTATTTGGCCAATGTCCGCAATGAATGTTCCACTTTGCGGTTTCGACTTTAATATTCCATAAAATTCTAGCAACTGAATAGCTTCCCGAAGATTGTTTCTGGTTACATCGAATTTGTTGGACAACTCACGCTCGGAAGGAAGTTTGTCCCCCGGCTCTAAATTTTTAGAAATAATCAGTTCTCGGAGCTTAGAAATAATACCATTTTGAATCTCTCCGCCTTCATTTTTTGTAATGACTTCTAATTTCATTTACTGATATATTTATAATTGGCTACCAGATTGGTCTACCAGATTGGCTCCTTAAAATTATAAAATAAACTTCTGCAAAAAAAAAAGCATAACATCTTTAACATAAAGGTAACCGAGGGAGTTTTGATTCTTGAAGTGGTCAATAAGCCTTCATTATAACGATATTTTACAAAACCTTGATTTTTCGCCTTGCGGCTTATGGTCAGATAATATATTGAGTATGTGACGTAAGAGTGTTAAGTTTTTTTAGCTAGAAGAAGTTGAAGTCTTTAAGACTATATAGGACTGCGAAATGGTATTATTTGTTTGTCATGATTGGATAATTAATCATTATTTTCCGTCATTCACAACATACTTAGTCCAAAATTATCCCATTCTCAACATTTGAGGCTATTTGTGTGGTATTGGAATGCTTTTGTGGCAATAAAAATAACAAAGGCATTACCATTTTTAAGGCAATTCAATTGATTCTTAAACAATCTGCAGGTAGTCAGAGTTGTTGACCTTTTAGTACTTCAGGTATTTCAATTTTCAGGGAAACCAATAAACTATATTATAAGTGATAACCGAGCATTGCCCCATTAATGATAAATATCATATATTTATAATGCGTAGTTTTATAGATTAGCATTTAATAACCAACCAAAATATTGAATATTGTTTCTAGAACTAGCATACTCTTCCAAGGCCGTTCCTAACCTTTGTGATAAGGACATTCAAGCAATCCAAAGTACTTCAAGCAAATGGAACGTAAAGAATGACATATCTGGATGCCTTATTTTCCACAAACAATATTTTGTAGGAATATTGGTAGGCAATGAAAGAATTGTAAGAGGACTCTTTTTAGATCTCGCATCGGACCTTAGACATACCGATATCACCTTGCTCGCCAAAGAAAATACCCCCTGGAGGCAATTCGATAATTGGAACATGATATTCCAGGTTGGGAGTAACAAAACTAAGTTCTTACCGACCGGAAAACTTTATAAGAACAATATTATAGGCCTAGCCCAAATTGTAGAAAAACGAACTTACACTTCGAGGATTTTCTGGAATTCCGTAATAGAATTAATGAATGACAAATCGGCCTGATTACATGTTCGTAATTCGATTTTATTAACGTTTATCTGTCAGAACACTATAAAATCGTATCAGGATCGATGCGCAAAGTTTTTGTAAGATTTAGGGTTAAAACGGTCTAAATTTTCTTAAAAATGGGTTGTATGTAATTTGTGGTTAACATGAGGCTGCAATTGAGATATAGTTGTCACCTAGAAGTAATTGGCACAGAATAGCTTTAAGTAGGCTTTTGTAAGTAGTTAAAAGTAAAACCCTAAAGTCAGAGCCATGGGACCTCACAGGATAACAGGAAATACACTAAAGGGTTTTTGTAAATTTATTGAAAGTCAAGGTATTTATCAATATGAATTAAAATCAATATCCAACAATACATTTATTTTTTAGAAACTATGTAGGTTGCCAACCTAAATCATGCCTATCCGACCAGTTCATGGATTATTCGTTCTCATCCATCAATCTTTCTGGGTTCCTTAGGGTATCAAAGATCCTTAAAATGATAATCTTTCCCTTCTCTTCTTTGTAGATTAGTTTGTAGTGCCTAACCACAATCCTCCTATAATTGGGGTTAATGTCGTCCTTTTGGTATTGTTCGGCGTAGGTAACTCCTTTACTTGCTTGGATCAGGTCAGCTTTGACATTCGCTGCGCCTTGTGGGGTCTTCTTTTCGTATTTCAGGTAATCGTGTATCTGTTTCAACTGGGTCTTTGCCTTGTCGGTCCACTCGGTCTTGAGTTTTGCCATTACCAGTTTTGCGATTCTTTTTCTAGGTCTTCGACCGATGTAAGTTCGCCTCTTTGAATTTCTGTTTCGGCATCCACAAGTTCCTGATTGTACTGCTTCCTAGTCAAAGGTTTTCCATCAACGGTATAAGCTACAATTCCATCTTCTTCATGGTAGCTTTCCACCAGCGCCTTTATCATTTTGAGAAGCCTATTGTCTGCTGTATCAATATAGTTCTGTACGCTCTGTTTTAAATCCAAACTTGCCATGTTACCAGTGTTTTTACATAATAAAGATACAAATTCCGTTCCATTGATTTTAATTTATCGGCTTTAAGTGGGGAGAAGATTAGTCATTCCGGGCAAATATCCCTTATTTGCCTACATAGACTATTACATATTGGGCCTGAAATTGGAAAGAATTGAAAATAATGAACCATAAAGAAATTGGGTATTTTTAGTGTGTGGAAACAGAAAAAAGTAGTTTAAGAACGGAAAGATAAATCCGACAGAAACCAAAGTTAATAACAAATTAGATTATGTAGCAATTCAGAATAGTATCATTTATATCCATTTGACTACATTTGTAAAGACGGAATAAAAATCCTCAAAAAAGTTCACAAATCGTCAACATTTGAAACTGAAAAAATGCAAATCCCCTTAAAATAAGGGGCTCACAGAAAGAAGTTCGATTCTTGGTGAGGTCACGAACCAAAGGTGCGCAGCACCAAAAGCATTAGCTTTCGGATCCAGGGCTGCACTGATCGGCATCGAAGTCATTCACGGTGTTTCTCCTACTCTTTTTTTTCCAGAAGGTGTCGTAAATGTAAATCGTCCGACTTCTCAAATTGTCAATTTTTTTTAAAATACTTGGTTAACGCAAAATTACTTGTCTTTATAGAATCAAGATCAATTGAAATTTACGTTTCAATGTTATAAGGTTAATTATAAAATAGTTAGAGCAAAAATAATCATGTTCACTTTACTAAATTTATCCTGAATTAATACTTTATTTTTATATAAATGATTACAGAAAATAAAAATCAGGATAACAAATCTACCTCTAAGGGTTTGAATAATGATGTACAACAAAATCGTGGATTTAACCAAGAAAGAATCCCTAAAGAGAATTCTAATGAAGCAATTGGAAAACCCGTTAACAATGGAGGTGTTGCAACGTCAAAATATGACATTCATTTGGAAAAGCAATGGTTAGCCGTACAAGATGATTATCTCGCAAATTTCCCGGAACTAAACGATATGGATACCAAATATGACAAAAAGAGTTTTGATACGCTTATTACTAACCTCGCAAAAAGAAGACAGCAAACAACTGAGCAGATACATGAGGAAATATTGAATTGGCCCTCATCAAAATAGGACAGTCTACTTAATTTCGTAAGTTACATATTAGCCATTCAAAAAAGAACAATGTTAAACAAAGTATATCTTTTATTGCTACAATTGCCAATAGGTACTCGGAACCCAGATGACAATGACCCCATTGATCTAACAAATACATTTGATGTCATCGTCTATATTATTCTGCCTGTGCTAATGGTCATCTTTTATTTCCTTTGGAGGAAGAAAAAGAAGAAGGATAAGAATTAATATCTCGGTAAGTGGCTTATGCAAATGATGTTTATGAAATTAAGGATCATCGCATAAAGTGGATTATTTTTATCCGTTTTTAATCTATTTGAAAACAATGGTAATACGGTCCCAAAGCCCTTAAAAATAATCACAAAATTGCCTTTATATATTTCTATGGTACCTCGCATACAACGTTTTCCAATTGGGTTCATTACCTTAAATTAATCAATGTTGATTACCTTAGCGCTAAAGTATTTTCCATGGAAAAGAGCAAAATCAAAAATGTATTTGTACCAGGAGCAATAAGCCCAGAGTTTATAGCCGAATCAATTGCAAAACACCAGTCCAAAACCAATATAGGTGCCCACGATATTTTTTTGGGCCAGGTCAGGGCAGATATTATCGAAGGGCAGGAAGTCACAGCCATAGAATATTCCGCCTATGAGGAAATGGCCAATTTAAAATTTCACGAAATCAGGGAAGCTACTTTTGCCAAGTTCAACTTAAGCTGCATGCATATTTATCACAGTATGGGAAGGGTAAATGTGGGGGAGATATGTTTGTTTGTTTTTGTATCCTCAGCCCACAGAAAGGAAGTTTTTGATGCCTTGCACCACCTTGTAGAGGAAATTAAAAATCAGGTCCCTATTTTTGGGAAGGAGCTTTTTAAGGATGACTCCTATCAATGGAAAGTAAATAAATAGAGATGGTAGATATTACCCATAAAAAATCCACTTTACGTACGGCGATTGCCCAGGCTGTGGTACAAGTAAGTTCTGAAGATACCATAGCGGCAATAAAAAATAAAACGGTGCCTAAAGGCGATGTGTTTGCCATGAGCAAAGCTGCAGGTTTGTTGGGGGTGAAAAAGACAGCGGACCTTTTGCCGGACTGCCATCCCTTGCCCATAGAATACACGGATATTTCTTATGCTATTAAAGGCCTGCAGATTACTGTTTTAGTTACAGTAAAGGCCATCTACAAAACTGGTGTAGAGGTAGAGGCCATGCACGGTGCCAGCATAGTGGCACTTAATATGTACGATATGTTAAAGCCTATTGACAAAGGCATCGAAATACAGAATATTAAGTTATTGAGAAAAACGGGAGGTAAGTCAGATATAGGAACCGAGCTGTAATCCATTTCTTTAATAATTTAACAGCTTTTTAAGAAGATCTGTGTATATCTTTGTGGTATGAAAAAAACAAGGTACTTGCTTTTTTTTAAGGTCCTATTTCTTATACTTTTCTTAAGTATAGGCCAAACTTCTTTGGCCAGCTCTGAAACCAGTTTGGAGTCCAAGGTTGAGGTGGTTGGGGAAATTCAAGTGGACCATCATTTGAATTATAATGGACAGTCTTCTTACCGTTACATGGTTATGGCTGAAGGTAATTACCAAATACCTTCTGTAAATGAGCTAAGACCCAATTTTATTTCAGTTTATCCCATCAGTACCGTTGGCCTTGTTAATGCCAATGGCAAAGTGCATTTATTCCTAAATAATGGTGACCATATTACTCCAAGTTTGGACGGACTTACCATGATTTATCCCTTTCATACCTTTTTATAAATTATTCCCTGAGTGAACATGCGATTCCAAAATAACCAATTTTGGAAGTTTTTCCGTACCCAACATTGGCTTTGGCAAGCGGGAATTAATTAATAAGTGGAATAATTTAAAAATAAATAAAATGAATTTATCAATGTGGTTGGTATCGGGTTTATTAGTACTCTGTACCGTTTTACCTTTTGTGATACTTAATAAATCCGGAAAAGGGGATTTAAAAATAATGTCCAATGAGGTCAAAAAATTAATCAATGAATCCAAGCTGAAATTCAATTTGAAGGAAAGTTGGGGCAATTCTTTTATTGGCTTGGATGCAGATAATAGGACGCTTGTCTTTTCTAAAGTATTTGATGGTATAGTGGCAGTGGAGAATATAAATCTTAATGATGTGCTGAATGCAAAGATTGTTAAGAAGACCCATGTGACAAAAACCAATAATAAGAAGGAGACCGTCCTGGAAAGAATGGATTTGGAAATAAAGTTTTTAGATGAATCCCGTGAGCATAAAATCCTTAATTTTTACGATATAGAGAGTATTTATATGGAGGATTATGAGCTAAGTCGTGCCGAAAAATGGAACGCAGCCGTCAATGGTGTTGTGGCTACATCCTTAAAAAGAGCAAGAGTGGCATAACTGATATAAATGAAGTTGCAATAGCCTAGGTACTGGAAGAATTGGTTTTTTTCCACAGACCTAGGCTATTTTTGTTTATCGAAATATAAATGATAATAAATTACGGACTTTTATTTGGCAACCCTTTTGGTCCATATTTCGTTTAAAGGATCACCCTTACTGCTTTTGCCGGTATGGTACCAATCGTTGCCATTTACTTCATAATTGAAGGACAATATTGCCCCTACACGTGAATTATCCCTAGAAAAATAGGCTATATTTTCCGTGTATTTTCCATTAGTTGCATCGTAGGTCCCTCCTCCAGTGCCAAAAAATTCGAAGGTTTCTGTATTATATGCAATCCATTGAAAATGCCCATTCAACAGATATTTCATGGTCTTTCGGGGTCGTGATGTATCCCTTCTTTCTTCTCCTTGGTCCGTTACCCTTCCCGTGATGAGCCACTTGCCGTCCAGATCTTGAATGCCATAGGTTGTTGGATTGAAGTTCATTTGAGTTGGATAATCAAGGATAAGTGTCCCGCCTTTTACCTCATATGGTATTTTTAAGTTGGTAATTTTATCTTTATTGTAATCTGAATTAAATTCCAGTTGTACCATAAGGTTATTGCCGGAGATAGTATAGTATCCACCCAAGGTTTTTATGAATTCTGCAGGAGATTGTCTGTAAATGGTATGGACAAAATAGTCGGCGTCCAATTTCAACTCATGTTGAATCGTTCCCTCACTGCTTTTATCCTCAAAATGATAAACGTTTGCTGGTATTTGCGCCCAAATATTATTAAAAATAAGTAGGAATATAACAAGACCAACAAAAACACTAATTTTTTTATAATTCATGGTGACTTTGTTTATATTTAAAAATAGTCAAGAAAAGGTTAAAAATCAATGCTTTATATTTAATTTTTAGTTAATTTTTTACAATTGGTCAAATTCATTTTTTACTTCATCGTAAAATTTTTTAAAACGCTTGTTTTTTCATTTTTTTTGTTTTCATTTGTCACATCAATTTAGCTTTAAATTTTGTTTACATAATAGCATTTAGTTGAGTAAAATGAACCATAATTATAATTTTGGGATTCTGGAAACAGAAAGATTCAGACCACTGAAATTTAAAGGTACGGGTAACCAAAATTTACTTGGTATTCCAAATTTTTCTTCTATCGTGAGTAGTCAGCACGACTATTTTTTTATACCGACCACTGAAAAGCAGATAATTGTTTAGGGATTTAGTTATAATTCCTCACATTATTTGCATTTGGCGATGCTATTTACTTATTTACAATTCTTATATTTATTTTAATGAACACGAAATATATTAATCTTATAGATCAAACCTATTATTTTCCTCAGGAGGAATTTTCATTGGACGGTGAAAGCTTAAGGTTTCATGGGATTCCCTTAATGGATTTGGTAGAGGAATATGGAAGTCCTTTGAAATTTACTTATTTGCCGAAAATTTCCGAAAATATAAACAGGGCAAAGGAGTGGTTTAAAATAGCCATGGAAAAGAACAACTACAAAGGAAAATATCATTATTGCTATTGTACTAAAAGTTCTCATTTTAAACCGGTATTGAACGAGGCCTTAAAAAATGACATTCATATTGAAACTTCTTCTGCCTTTGATATCAATATTGTTGAAAAGTTAAAGGAAAAAGGCAAGATAAAGGACAATACCTTTATAATATGTAACGGATTTAAAAGGGATCAATATATTACCAATATAGCTAATCTTATAAACGGAGGACATCAGAATTGTATTCCAATTATAGATAATTATGAGGAAATAGATTTGTTGTCCGAAGCTATCAACGATACTTTTAAAGTGGGGATAAGGATTGCCTCCGAAGAAGAGCCAAAGTTCGAATTTTATACCTCCCGCTTGGGAATTGGATACAAAAATATTGTACCTTTTTATGAGAATCAAATTAAGGATAATGATAAGGTAGAATTAAAAATGCTCCACTTTTTCATTAATACGGGGATACGTGACAATGCCTATTATTGGAACGAATTGGTAAAGTGTTTAAAAGTGTACGTTAGGCTTAAAAAGATATGTCCATCGCTGGATAGTCTTAATATTGGTGGCGGTTTTCCAATAAAAAATTCCTTGGCTTTTGATTACGACTATCAATACATGATAGACGAGATTATAAACCAAATAAACATTGCCTGTCAGGAAGCCGATGTTGCAGTTCCAAATATTTTTACCGAATTTGGAAGTTTTACAGTAGGAGAAAGTGGTGGTGCCATATATGAAATACTATATCAAAAGCAGCAGAACGACAGGGAAAAGTGGAATATGATCGACTCATCGTTTATAACCACATTGCCTGATACTTGGGCCATTAACAAACGCTTTATAATGTTGGCAATAAACCGTTGGCAAGATGAATACGAACGGGTTTTGTTGGGTGGACTAACCTGTGATAGCGATGATTATTACAACAGTGAGCAAAACATGAATGCGATTTATTTGCCCAAGTACAGAAAAGATAAACCCTTGTATATAGGGTTCTTTAATACAGGTGCCTATCAGGAGACTATTGGAGGCTATGGCGGGTTGCAACATTGTTTAATACCACATCCAAAACATGTTTTAATAGATAAGGACGAAAACGGAAATATTACAACAAAATTATTTAGTGAACAACAAAAGGCCGAAGACCTACTTAGAATTTTAGGATATGAAATGAAGCCTAGTGCTAATGCTAAAGTTAGTGAGAACGTTGAAAAGCAAATCAAAACTGACCTTTAAAAATCAAAAAACTTTAAACAAATGAACACAACTAACAATTACGCTGGCATACCAGACGAGTTTGCGCAATTGGAAAAGGCCAAGGTAGTTTTAATACCTGTGCCTTATGATGGAACCAGTACTTGGGGAAAAGGGGCGGACAAAGGTCCAGATGCTTTTTTGGCAGCATCGGAAAATATGGAATTGTATGATATTGAAACCGATACGGAGGTCTATCAACAAGGAATATATTTGGCCAATTCCGTAGACGAGGATAGCTCTCCCGAAGCTATGGTAAATGCTGTGCATAAGGTTACCAAAGAATACATCAAAAGAAATAAGTTCGTTACTCTTTTCGGTGGTGAACATTCTATTTCTATAGGAACCATTAGGGCATTTAATGAGTGTTTTGACAACCTTACTGTGTTGCACATAGATGCGCATGCAGATTTAAGGAAGTCCTATGATGGCAGCAAATTTAATCATGCCTGTGCAGTTCATGAGGCCAGTCAGACTACCAATCTACTACAGGTAGGGATACGTAGTATGGATGCCATTGAAAAAACTTTTATGGATGAAGAAAAAACATTCTTCGCACATGATATGGTAAATGATGAGTATTGGACGGATAAGGTCATAGATCTTATGACGGACAATGTCTTTATAACCTTTGACCTGGATGCATTGGATCCATCCATTATGCCGGCTACGGGAACACCGGAACCTGGTGGCCTATTTTATTATGAGACCCTGGAGTTTCTAAAACAGGTATTTGCAGATAAAAATGTTGTAGGCTTTGATATAGTTGAGCTTTGCCCGAATAAGGCCGATAAATCTTCTGATTTCCTTGCAGCCAAATTATATTATAAAATGTTAAGCTATAAATTTATGGGTGAGGCCGTAGAGGACGATTACGACAACACTTATGACGTTGATTCCAAGGTTGGAGCCAATAACAATTCAAAATTCGACGATGACGAAGACTAAAGGAGAAATCTCCAATTTTATTGAGAAGTATTATTTACATTTTAATGCGGCCGCTTTGGTGGATGCTGCCAAGGGATATGAAGATCAACTAAAGCAAGGCTCCAAGATGCTGGTCTCCTTGGCAGGTGCCATGAGTACCGCTGAACTTGGAAAGATATTCGCTGAGGTAATCCGTCAGGATAAAGTTCATATCATATCCTGTACGGGAGCCAATTTGGAAGAGGATATTATGAATTTGGTAGCCCATTCCCATTATAAACGAGTGCCCAATTATCGAGATCTTACACCACAAGATGAGTGGGATTTGTTGGAGAAAGGTTTAAATAGGGTGACGGACACCTGCATTCCGGAACATGAGGCATTCCGAAGGCTGCAAAAGCATATTTTTGAAATTTGGAAAAAGGCTGAAGACGCCGAAGAAAGGTATTTGCCACATGAGTTTATGTACAAGCTCTTGCTCTCAGGTGTTTTGGAGGAATATTATGAAATAGACCTTAAGGATTCCTGGATGTATGCAGCAGCGGAGAAAAATTTACCCATTGTATGCCCAGGTTGGGAAGATAGTACCATGGGCAATATATTTGCTTCCTATGTGGTAAAAGGAGAGTTAAAGGCCAGTACCATGAAGTCTGGTATTGAATATATGACCTTCTTGGCAGATTGGTATACCGATAATTCCAAAAATGGAATAGGATTTTTTCAAATAGGAGGTGGAATCGCCGGAGATTTCCCGATTTGTGTTGTACCTATGTTATACCAGGATCTTGAAAGGACAGATACGCCGTTTTGGAGTTATTTTTGCCAAATAAGTGATTCTACCACAAGTTATGGTTCTTATTCAGGGGCAGTACCAAACGAGAAAATAACCTGGGGGAAACTGGATATAAATACCCCTAAATTTATCATTGAAAGTGATGCAACCATTGTTGCGCCCTTAATTTTTGCGTACCTATTAGACATGTAGTATATGGACAATTTAAAAAGAGTTATTGTTGACTTTAAAAAACTTACACCCGAAGTTTTAAAACTTTTGGTAGAGAAGTATCCAGATGGGTACGACGATCTTAATATTATCTCCTTTAAGAATGCACAAGGGGAGCGTATAGAGGCCGTTGAGGTTACAACCGAGGATACCAAATATCTTGTCAAAATTAGCGCCAAGCTGGAAAAGACTATGGCCAATTATGATGAGGATGATTACGAGGATTTTGACGATGATGATCCAGAGGCCATTCCAGATGTGGACATGGAAGGAGTAGAGGGAGATGACGATGATGACTAACAGGAATGTTTGAGGTTGTTGCAGTGCATATAGCATCTTCCATTAACATTAGGCAATGTAGAACACAATTGCCCCTGGAGATATTGTTTTCTGACAGTGATGAGCTCTATTTGAAAAACGGCGAAAAAAAATTCGTTTATATCTTTCAATACGGTCTGGTATCCTTTTTCAATCATTCTGAAAAGGAAAAAGAGAAGGTTTTGGATGCCCTATCCAAGATTACTAGGGAGAACCATTTTCCCCAACTTACAGAAACCATTCAAGTAGAAATAATCGAAGGCCACCAACAGGTGGCTTTCGATAAAGTAATATTGCCCAGTTTTGATTCCGAGTTTATTAGATTGGTAATGTTGAATACCACCCAATCCGTTGCCTTGGACAGGTATTCCGAGATTACGGAACAGCTTTTGGAGGAAACCAACGGACATACCCAATATTTGGAACAGAAGGGAAAGTTAAATATTTCGGGAATTAACCTCAAAAAGTTTATAGGGAAGGTGCTGAACATAAAAAATCAGATATCGGAAAACCTATATATTTTTGACGAGCCCGATAGTACTTGGGAAAATGAGCAATTGAACAAGCTTAACTTGGAACTTAAACGGACATTCGACCTAAAGATCAGGTATAGGAATATTTCCGAGCGAATAGAGATTATCAAGGAAAATTTGGAGCTATTTAAGGATATATGGGATCATAGGGAAAGCAGTAAATTGGAATGGGTAATAATAATCCTGATTTTGGTCGAGGTTTTAGATCTTTTCGTGTTTAGGTTGTGGAGGTAATATGCAATTGTTCTTTTTACTACCTTAGATAAACTATCAATACTAAATTAAAGCCTTATGAAAAATGCGCCCTTCCATATGTCACTGCCCTGCTTAAGTATAAGCAAAACAGAAGACTTTTACGTAGACGTCATCGGAGCCGAATTGGGAAGGCACTCTTCCCGATGGTTGGATATTAATTTGTTTGGAAACCAGATTACCTTCACTAAAGCTGGTAATTTTAATTTTGCTTTTAAGACATACAAGTTTGAAGATACGGTGTTGCCTTCTTTTCACTTTGGTCTTATCGTGGATGAATCTACTTGGAATGAATTGCATGCCAAGTTGGGCAAATCCGAATATGAACTAACAACTGAGGTCGTATTCTTAAAGGATAAGATAGGTGAACATAAGTCCTTTTTTATCCAAGATCCCAATGGGCATATGGTAGAATTTAAATGTTTCAAAAAGCAAAAGGAGATGTTTTTATCGTAAAGTTCTATCTGTTTCACATTACCGAGAAACATTTAATAAATTATTAATGCATTAATCTTGATTCTAAGGGGTCAAGTGTTTTATTTTGCAATTATTTAAAAAACAAATCCTTAAAATAGAGATGAAGTATAAGAACCTGGATATTATTGGTAGTGAAGAATGGTGTGTATTTGAAGATTTAGAAATTCCTGCTATAAAGGCCAGAGTAGATTCCGGGGCAAAAACATCTTCTATCCAGGCAAATAATATTAAGGTATATACCAAAGGAGCCCATGAATGGGTAAAATTTGAGGTAAATCCATTACAGGACAATAGGGGCATTAATATAGAATGCCGTGCAAGACTGGTAGACCGTAGAACTGTAAAGAGTTCTTCAGGGATATCCGAGGAGCGTTATGTGATAAAGACCCCTGTACGTGTGGGTGAACTTATCTTTGATATAGAGCTTACCTTGGCCAATAGGGATACTATGGAGTATCGCATGCTTTTGGGCAGGGAGGCCTTAAATGAGCGTTTTGTAGTTAACCCGGCGGTAAGTTTTAATGTAAAGGAGTTTACGGTAAAAGAGATTAATGAGAAATATGCCTCCCATTTTAAGGAAAAGACGGGACTTAAGATTGCATTGTTGGCCAGTAACCCATTGCTCTATAGCAATAAAAGGATAATGGAGGCCGGAGAGGCCTTGGGGCACGATATGGTGTTTCTAAATGTAGAGCATGCCTATATGAAATTGGATGCCAATTCGCCAGAGATCAGATATAGGGGAGGAAATATATTAAATGAGTTTGATGCCATTATACCCAGGATAAAGCCGGCGGTGACATTTTATGGATGTGCTTTGATCAGGCAGTTCGACAATCTTGGGGTGTATTGCTTAAATTCGGCCGAAGCAATTACCCAATCCAGGGATAAATTATTTGCATCGCAACTTTTTTCCAAAAATGATATACATATCCCAATAACCGGATTTGCAAAATCTCCAATGGATACAAAGGATCTTATCAGGATGGTGAACGGTGCCCCATTGATAATAAAATTATTGGAAAGTACCCAGGGTAAGGGTGTGGTTTTGGCCGAAACCAACAAGGCTGCAGAAAGCGTTATTAATGCCTTTAAGAGCGTGCAGACCAATATTTTGGTCCAAGAGTTCATAAAAGAAGCAAACGGTCAGGATATACGCTGTTTTGTGGTGAATGGAAAAGTAGTAGCATCAATGCAGCGTCAAGCAGAGAAAGGGGAATTCCGCGCAAACTTGCATCAAGGGGGCAAGGCATCTGTAATAAAAATCACCTCTGAGGAAAGGAAGTTGGCCATAAAGGCTGCCAAAGTTCTAAACCTGGCCGTGGCTGGTGTAGATATTATCCGTTCCAATAAAGGACCTTTGCTCCTCGAGGTAAATTCTTCCCCCGGTTTGGAGGGAATTGAAAATGCAACAGGGAAGGATATAGCCAATATTATGATCAGGGCTATAGAAAGTAAAATAAAATTTAGTGTCTAATTTCATTCAATAAAGCAGTCCTCCATTTAGACAAGGCATGGGTGTAGTTAATCTCTTTGGTCGGAATTTATGGGGTTAGATCTTTCATCCAAATATCACAGGCAAGAAGCTTATAATTTCCATGGTTTACCCTTTGACCCAGGAACAGCTTGGCAATAGTTGGCGATATACTAAATGCTTATGATTGATTTTGTATAAAAACTAGTTAAATAAAAATTCCATTAAAGATAGCTTTTATTAAAATTTGTACCTTCGTCCTATGGGAAAAATAGTGTTTTACGGCATGGTATTCATGTTGATGGGAGCCTGTAAACAAGGGGCGACCACAGAAGCCCCGAAAGAAAAGGCGGAGGTGTTTTTTAGTGTGGATTCACTTCCAAAACCCAATGAAATAAATGCACAGGCCTTAGCAGATTTAAAGGAATGGCAGGAGTTCAATGCTTTGGAAACTACTTTTGAATCGCTATATCGGGTTGCCAATAGGGAGGATCTGGTATTGGTTATAGAGGATATGATCGAAAAACAAAAAGCCCTTGAAGCATCTACCTATCCGGAAACATTTGATAAGGAGCAGATTAAAAGCAGGCAAAAGGTTTTTAAGACATTCATTCTTAAAACAAAGGGAAACCTGGAGTACAGGGTAGGTGTAAAAGCATCCACTATCGAAATGATCAACGCATATAATGCATTTAGGAATCAGTTCAACGTAATTGTCAATAGTAAGTTGGACACCATTCTCATTTTAAGTGATTAGGCACTATATATTGATATCAGTTTTTATTTTATCCTCACAGCTGAGTTCGCAGGAAGTATCCGATAAAATTCAAATACAGTACACATTGGATAACTGGCATAGGGCGGCGGGAGCCGCTGATTATAAAACTTATTTTGATTTAATGACGAACGATGCCGTTTTTATAGGTACGGATGCTTCCGAGAATTGGCAGATTGCGGAATTTAAGGCCTACGCAAAACCTCATTTTGACAAAGGAAGGGCGTGGGACTTTACTCCCTTGGATCGAAAAGTGTATATTAATGAAAAGGCAGATATTGCCTGGTTTGATGAGCTGCTCAGTACCCAAATGAAACTATGTCGTGGATCTGGGGTGCTTATGAAGGTATCGGGGAAATGGAAAATTGCCCACTATGTACTGTCCATTGTAATCCCCAACGAGAATGTTTCCGAAGTAATTCAACTAAAACAGGAAAAGGACGATATGATTATTGAAAATTTGAGCAAGCATTAAGCCTGGTTACAAGGGTTTGTTCTTTAGTCTTCGATTATTTTTCAAATCAGTTTTAAATAACAAAAAAACCACTGCCCGGCAGTGGTTTTTTTGTAGAGTTCCCTATAGAGAAAAATATGTGGTTGGATCCAACAATATTTTGATTATTGCTTCGGTTCCGGTTCCTTATTCTCTTGTTTGTCCTTTCTGGACTGTAGGGCCTGTCTGCTTAAACTTGCCAAATTAAAATTGGGGTCTATTTTTAAGGCTTCATCAATAGTAGCCAAGGCGCCATCTATATTGGTTTGGTCTTTGTTGAATTCTACCAGGGCTTTCAAATGGATGAAGGCCGCTTTTAGAACTACCTCGTACGGTTGTTGCCTTTCATAAAATGCGTATTTCATATCATCTTTGGCATTGGCAATACCAAATTCAATATTTGCAGCTGCTCCTTCATTGTCACCGGTCTGAATTTTTAGATCAGCCAATTCGTAGGCTAAATAAGGGTTTGGCCCCCTTTTGTTAAGAATTTCAAATTGTTCCAATGCTCTTTTAGGTTGGTTAAGGGCCTTTAAAGAAATAGCTTTTACCTGTACTGCCAAATCGGAGTCCGTTTCGTTTTTTTCAATCCCAATTGTATTTAGAGCCTGTAAATGTTGATTGTCGGTGGTGTAGATGTACGCCAAGGTATCGTTCCGCTCTTTACTGGGGGAAAGCAGGTTCAAGTGGGTTATAGCGTTGATTACGCCATCTATATCACCCTGTATTCTCATTTGGTCATAAAAGGCCTCATAATGTTTAAGCAATTCACTTTTAGTCTGTGCATTGGCTGTAAATCCTACTATTAGAAGGAGGATTAAAACTATTTTCTTCATTGTTCTATTTTTTGGTGTGCCAAAACTAGTAAATTATTTCTATCCTTTTGTTAAGGAAAACCTTAAACCTTTGATAGGCAATAAAAAAGGATGCCGTTGGGCATCCTTTTTATATATGGTTGATTGGGGTCTTTTTTAAACAATTGTCAGCTTTGCATTCCTGTTTTCATAGGATCTAATGAGCCTGGCATAAAATGCAATACTCACATTGTCCTTGTCCAAACTAGAACTCAAAAATTCCTTTAAATTCTTAAAAAGTAAATTTGCCCTTAAAGTTGGCAGGGAAGAATTTACTTTTTTCGGGTCGTAACAACTGTCGTCCATTACAATATCCATAATAACCCTCTTTCGATGATAGTCTATGGATACATCGGCAGCATTGTAATATTTTTTCAATATTGCAATGTGTAGATTTTGAAAGTTTTGGGACATTTTGCTTTTGGAACAGCTTTTGGAAATTAAATTTTCAATTTCGTAAAGTACTCTTCTTTTTAGACCTGAATTTTCCATGATAATTGAATTTATTCGTTTACTTAAAGGTACATACTTATCGATAAACGGTTAACAATCAGGGGTGTAATTTAACTTAAAGGGGCTATGTTTGTTGTGAAACTGCAAAAAAGTGTGGTGAATTAACTTACAATTGAAGTGTTGAATTGGTAGTTTTTAACATTTAAATACTTACTTTCTATGATTTTATTTCCTATTTCATTCGAATTCTTGGTGTAAATGGGCGGTAAAAGGCCCCTTTTTACCGCTTCGGAGGTATAATATTCTTCCTTCTTAGGATGGTGGGGATATACCCCATTGAGTATCTGATTCTTGATGTCACCCTTAATAACGGTTTGGATAATACCAATACAATCGTTTAGATGAATTAGGTTAATGGCGTCATCGCCATTCGCCAAATCAGATTTTCCACTTAGAAAACTTACTGGATGTCTTTTGGGGCCAATTAGTCCCCCAAAACGGATAACGGTGGTACTTAGTTGTCCGTCCTTTAAAAAAATATTTTCCGAAGCCAAAAGCTGCTTTCCGGACTCGGTGTTTGGTCGGGCAGGGGAGTCTTCAGTGATTAAGCCATTAATACTGCCATATACGGAGGTGCTGCTTATAAAAATAATTCTTTTTAATGGTGAGTTTTTTATTTCACTATGTAAAAGAAACATCTTTTCAACAAAGCTTTCGTGGGGAGAAGAACGCAACTTTGGAGGAACATTTAAAATCAAGATATCCAATTTACTCAAAAACCCCTTAATGTTGCCCTCAATTCCACTCCCATTAAGTACAATATGATATGGGACGATTTTGTCCTTTTTCAAATTATCTATTTTGGAAATCGAAGTGGTAGTTCCATAAACGGTATGCTTATCTTCCAATAGGGATTTGGCCAAGGGCAAGCCCAGCCATCCACACCCAAGAATACCGATTCTCTTGCTCAAAATGTAATTTTTTTGGTAATCAATATGGCATCGTTTAAAACAAATGGCATAGGTATGTTGTCCTCTGGCCTTGATGGAACCGTAAACAATGGATTGCTTAAAAGATCGTTTGAGGCCTCATATAGGGTCAGTTCCAATTGGCTTTCCTTGGAAATTGTAATTTGTAATTCGGTATAATCGTTATTGCTGATATAATGGGTAACCAATTTGGGGCTTTTCTTATTTTTGAGATAATAGGGAGACAGTGCTATATTATTTATTTTGGCCTCAATGATTTCAACTTCATTGGTAAATATTTCCAAACGATTGACCTTACGTTGGGGCGTAATACATATTTCCAATTTGCGACTGTTACCTACAATGGTATCCATAGTGGTTTCAATTTTAGGAGATGCAATATTTTTTAGGGGCGCTGCCGATCTATAGCTAAACCTAGTCGCATATTTGCTACTAAGAGATTCGTCCTCTGAACTTATAGGGTTTTCTTTATTCTTATCTATATATTGCGAAGTCCAACCCGACAACACCTTGTCATAGGTGGCCCATTCGGCAGTTCCCTTATCTGCATCGAGCAAATAGACCAAACTGGTGGGTTTGGCATTTTCATTGCTAAAGTCCGAATCAAGATGTGCGGACAGAAGAAAACCGAAGCAAAGTACTAGAAACAAAAAGGCCAAACCGTTTTTGTTTTTCGTCGAACCAAAAACTGGGAGCAATAAGAAAAAGGTTAAAGATGTTAAAAGGGTAGAGGTAATCATCATTTTAAGGCCAAGACCCACAGGGAACATTTTAATCAATGGGGCATATATCCAAATTGCCGGTAAGGCCAAAAATAGCAAGAGAAAGGGACTGGGCAATTTTTGATGGGTCGTTATCAGGAGCGATGCCAACAATGCAAAAACGGGAACGATAAAAAAGCTGGCCCCTTTTAAATACACGGCGACAAGCGTGCTAATTACGATCCAGAGAAATAATGGGGCTATTATTAAATTTTGGGTCTTTGTGGTTTCCAATTTATGATAGGCCCAAAAACCAACGGCCACTGAAAAAAGCACAAAAGCAATAATATAGGAATAACCATTATAGGTAAACCCATGAAGAATATCCTGGTATTGTGGGTAGATACTGGTTAGTGCAGACCACCCAAAATAGCCTACAAGGCCATTTATGGCCAGCACTAAAAGCAGGGGTATAAAACCTTTTCCTATTTCCTTAATTTCCAAGGAGCCGTTCCTGAGGCCTAATAGCATTAAGACCAAGAAGGATATTATGGCAAGCCCCAGCATGGGAAAGATCCAATCAAAAGGATAGGATACCAATTTAAAGAAAGGTATGTTGAAATATATAGAATCGTTAGGGCTTTTTAAGTCGGAGAGGTCGGAACTGCTAAAGTGCTTTAGCAAAGGCATTAGGTAACTGCCCTGATGGGCAAGGGTATTACGGTCCAATCGCGCGTAATTATCGCGTACGGTATGGTAATCATAATGGTCGTCAATAAAGGCAAAGTTCAACCCTTCAATGTCCATGTCCTCCCTGAACACAGTAAGGTCGGTGTCGTTGGGCAACATTTTATAAATACTATAGACCAATGAATTGGCAACCGGGAATTTGGGATCTGCCTTTATAAATTCTTGAATTACCTTGGCATTTCCCCTATTGGTTTCCAATAGCATATAGGAGGGGCCACCACTGCCCCTGGCTTCAAAATTTAATACCAGTCCTACCTCCTTTACCCAAGGGTGTTTGTTTACAAAGAGGTCGGCCCCGTTTAATCCTAATTCCTCGGCATCGGAAATTAGAATAATAATGTCATTTTTTGGCGCCTGGTTTTGTTTTAGGAAAGCTCGAACACCTTCCAATATGGTAGCTACTCCACTGGCAGCATCACTGGCACCCAAGGAGGAGTGGGGACTGCTGTCATAATGTGAGAGCAAAAGCAGGGCTTTCCCTTTTTCGGTTCCTTTTATTCTGGCCAAGATATTGGTAGCACTGCTGAAATTACCCCAATCCCCAGCGGTAAACCCTTGTTGGGTCGTTGTTTCCAAGCCCAGCTTGTTCAATTCCGCAATAACATATTCCCTAACCTCGGAATGGGCAGGAAATCCAACTCCATGTGGTTTTTCAGACATATTTTTTACATGGACCAATGCCCTATCTGTTGAAAACGAAATATCATCTACGGTTGCATTCGGAGTGTAGCTTGGCATAGAGGTCTCAAAGCTCAAATAAATGGCAAGCAAGAGTATAAGAAGGGTGAGGGCAGAAGAATATTGCTTCATAGTAAGTTGTAAAAACTTAAAATTAAGAAATTATATGTGGAATACCTTAAAGAGTTGATCTAAGCTTTAATCCAAATAATTTTAGAACACAGTCTATTGAGTTATATGTAATGAAATTAGCAAATACTTGTCACTTTAACTGATTAAATCTTAATTAGTTGTATAATCTTTTGAAAAATACTATCTTTCAAATTAACCTAAAAATAAACGAAATGGGAATAAAAAGCTTTCAGGGAGTACGAAAGGTCGTAAAAAAGGAATTTGACGCTCCCATTTTAGTAGAGGATTACATGACTAAAAAATTGATCACCTTTAGTCCCGATCAATCCATATTAACGGTTATGGAGCATTTGGCAAAATATCATATTTCTGGGGGTCCTGTTTTGGATAACAACGGATTTTTGGTTGGTATTATATCCGAGGCGGATTGTATGAAACAAATTTCGGAAAGCCGTTATTTTAATCAGCCTATATTGGATAAAAGTGTTGAGCGATTTATGACCAAAGAAGTAGAGACAATACCTCATGATATGTCTATATTTGATGCAGCGGGAGTATTTGACAAGCATCATAGAAGAAGATTGCCTGTTATGAAAAATGGGATTTTGGTAGGTCAAATTAGCCGTAAGGATATTGTGATAGCCGCCTTAAAATTAAGCGGACATAACTGGAAATAAAAAGCTACTTTATTTTCCCACTTGCCCTGCTATGTAGCAGAGAAATAATTCTAAGAATTTTCAAATCCACAGAACCATATCCTTCCCCTCGGGGGAGGTATTGATGTGGATATACCTGTTATTTAATGGCATGGAACTATTCCCTCTTCACGATCATATAATAATCATTGTCCAACGGGAGATATCCTAAATCATATACAAAATAATAGGTGGTTCCCTTTTTGGTGGTATATAAATTGGTGAGGTATTCAAAATCGAATCCCTTGTCCATTAATCTGGTCTTGGTAGTTTTGGTTTTGCCATCCGTTAACGGATAACTGTCCAGGATTCTATAATTTTTACGCAAGCGGTTATTTATATTCCGTACCAGATTTTTACTGTCCTTATTCAGTTTGTTGTTGTAGGCGTTTCTGCAATAGTCCGAGCAGAACTTCTTATCTACCCTGCCTAAAATTTTATCTCCACATTCCAAGCATTTTTTTTCCATTTTCAGGTCATTTATTTTGTTCTATAAGTTCCAGTCGCTTTACTATGGAACCTACGCTTAATATGGTGCCTGGGGAAAGTACGGCATTGGCCCCTATTTTGGAATTGTCCCCTATCAATGCCCCAAATTTATTGGTTCCGGTATTTATTCTGTCGCCATATTCACTGGCCCAAACGGTCTTGTCGGTTCTTTCGTTATAGTGGTTGGCAATAAGTGACCCTGCCTCAAAATTTACATAGCTACCAATAATACTATCCCCTATAAAGTTAAAATGTGCTAGAGCGGACTTGCTACAAATTATACTCGATTTTATTTCACTACATGGACCTATCTGTACCCCTTCACCCAGAAATACCCCTCCTCGGAGGTAGGCATGGCTTGCTACAAAACTGTTTTCTGAAACAATCATGGGTCCTTTTAAAATAGCCCCTTTTTCTATAATGGCTGTTTTGTGGATGGCGATATTACCTTCAATGGAATAATTATCCGGATCCAGTTCCCGAATAATTCCTATTAACATTGAAGAAATGGATTGGGTTACGTCCCAGGGAGAAGCGTCCCTGAGGTGGGGGAAAGTGGTGCGGAAATTATCTATATAATCATTAATGCGAATCATTTTTGATAAAGTTCAATGGGTAAATCGTCAGGATCAAATATAAAGGTGAACTGTTTTTTAGTAATCCCATCAACGCGAATGGGTTCAGCTTTAATGCCTTTTTTGGCCATATGAACAATGCTTTTTTCCAAATCGTCTACTTCGAAAGCCAAATGTCTGAGGCCAGTTGCCTCCGGTCTTGTTGTTCGTGCTGGGGGATTTGGAAAAGAAAAGAGTTCTATGATGTATTCGCCATTCAATGCCAAATCCAATTTGTGGGAATTGCGCTCTTCCCTAAATTCTTCTTGGATTGGTTCTAGGCCCAAATCTTCAACATAAAATTCTTTGGATTTATTATAGTCCGAGCAAATGATGGCAATATGGTGGATTTTGTTTAAGGTCATTTTTTGTAGTTAAACTTTACCTCCTCAGGCGATCCGTCTTCCTGATCTATAACTACATACATGTTTATTTCCGAGTCATTTATTCGCTCTATGGTGAAGTCATCGAAATAAGCCCGATTCCCTTCTAATTTCACCAACTTAAAGTCTACTGTCTTGTCTTTTTCTTCCCAACCGCTTAGGTCTCCATTAAAGTGCTTCAACCTAAGGATAAGCGATTCCCCTTCCTGCCTAATATGGCCTATTTCGTAAAAGGCAACCTTGTTGTCCACTACTAACTTAAAGACGAACATCATGGAATCCCCTAGTGGTGGACTCCATATTTCTTCGATTATACCACCAAAAGCTACGCCTTTCCAGTGACCTGCTATCCAGGAAAGATCGGATAAATGGGCTTTGGGGGAGGTATGGCCTTCAGTGAACGGAATGGTATTTTGACCAAAACCGTGTACGGAGGTAATTAATAGAAATAGTAGGATATACTTCATTTAAGGATGATTTTTTGAACCAATAAGGTACAAATTATCCGATTACAAACGCATAATCCAAAAAGGCAAATATGTTATTCTATACGGATATCATATTTCGTTAACAATCCCAGAACCTCTTCCTTGGAAAATCTTGCCTTATTAATTTTGTTTTTCTCAGGATCGAAGGTATAGTTAAATGCTGTTCTGAAATCAACCTTTTCTAGGTTGGAATCTTCAAAGATTGCACTTTGAAGATCACAGGATTCAAATTGGGTTTCTGTTAGTTGGGTTTTTGAAAAATCCACCGAAATCATTTTGCAATTTTGGAAAATCGTGTTTTTGAGTTTTAATTTATAAAAGGAGCATAAGTTTAAGGTGCAATTGTAGAAGTTAAACGACAGCAGAAAGTCGTTGCAATGGTCGAAACGGATCCCCAACATTTTACACCCTTTAAATTCTGTTTCTTTAAAGGTGGTATTTTTCAGGTTAACGTTGCTTAGATCGCAATCCTTAAATACACATTCCAGAAAAACGAAGTTGGATATATCCGATTTGGAAAAGGAACAAGTGTCAAAAACGCAATTCTCATATTCACCTTTGGGCAAAGGTTTGGAGACAAAGTTGATTCCCCTATAGGACTGATCTGTAATAAATGGATTATTCATTCAATGGGCAATTTTATATTCCATACTGGGTTGAAATGGCAGAAGGAAGCAATAACCTTGGTAATGGAACTGTGTGCATTTTGTTAGTGAACTCTTGGATTAGTATTAGGAAAAATAGGAGGAAGATAGTAAGAGCAGCAATAATGCCATGAGAGCTGGTAAGGCCTGAACCACAAATATTTTTTTGCTCGCAGACCATGCCCCGTAAATACCCGCTATGGCCACACAACTTAAAAAGAAAATGGCGATGTTGGTACTCCACGTAGGGTCAGTGATAAAAAAGGTCCATATGAGGCCTGCAGCAAGAAAACCATTGTAGAGCCCCTGGTTTGCTGCCAGTCCTTTTGTGGGTTTAAACATTTCTTCTGGAAGCGCTTTTCTAAAGGTCTTTTTGCCCAAGGTTTCCCAGGCAAACATTTCCATGTAAAGAATATAAAGGTGTTCAAGGGCTATTATGCCAATTATAATTTTTATTAAGGTCTGCATATATAAGTCTTAGGTTATCGGATTATGATTCCTTTAAATGTAAGGATATTATTGAGTTCGAGTTTAATTTATATATAAAATGCCTGATTATGGGGCATCTATATACATTTACAAACGACTACAAACGATAACAAACGAAATTAAATACTTTTCAACCGAATAACATTCGTATCGGGTACTAAGTTTGTTCCATCAAAAATCATTAACTGTTTAACCATTCCCGAAATGGATTCGGGATTTAAAAATCATCTATTATGAACGCACTTAGAAACAGAGTACAGTTGATTGGAAACTTGGGTAACGATCCAGAAATTATTAATCTAGACGGAGGTGGCAAATTGGCTAAGTTCGCCATTGCTACCAATGAGACTTACAAAAATGCCAAGGGGGAAAAGGTAACGGATACCCAATGGCACAATGTTGTAGCTTGGGGAAAGACGGCCGAAATCGTAGAAAACTATCTCAACAAGGGCAAGGAAGTTGCCGTTGAAGGAAAATTGACCACTCGGTCTTATGAAACCAAGGAAGGGGAAAAGCGGTACATTACCGAAATCCGCTGTAATGAACTCCTAATGTTGGGGAAATAGGTTTTTCTTCGCTGCCAGGGAGGAATTTACTGGGTATATTACAGTACTAAGAAGTAATCTATTGGATCCCATATGGGTCTATTGGGTTGCTTCTTTTGTTTATAGCGGGTATGGCCTCGCGACTACTAATTTGAGGTTTGCAAAATGAATTCATAAACGTTCATAGCCAGGAACATTAGTGATGTGGCAATCTTTAATATTTGGGTTCAAAGCTATGAGATTGCTTCCCTATGCCTGCCTCCGGACAGTCAAGTTCGCAATGACGTGTTACTATAGTCGTTAAGGCTTTGCTTTATTAGTCCCAATGAGGCGTCATTGCGAGGAACGCAAGCGACGAAGCAATCTGTTTATTCCTGTCTGACAGGGTTGACCAAAATATTAATCATGAACGGGTCATATGTATATTTACTTGCCAATAAGAATAATACCGTCATCTATGTTGGGTTACTAGCAATCTAGTTAAGCGTATTTATGAGCATAAAACTGGCGTATTTCAAGGTTTTACTTCTCGTTATAATTGTAATAAATTGATTTACTATGAGGAATTCAGTGATATACAAAAAGCTATTGAGAGGGAGAAACAGATATAGGCAGGTAATAGGAGGCGTAAGGAACAATTAGTCAATAGTGAGAATCCTAATTGGAAGGATTTAGCTGAAGGATGGTTGTTTTATTTTGATTGAATAGTATAATGAACTTATATACCCTCTTCAAGAGATTGCTTCCCTATGCCTGCCTGCGGACAGTCAAGTTCGCAATGACGTGCAACTATGGTCGTTAAGGCTTTGCTTTATTAGTCCCAAAGAGACGTCATTGCGAGGAGCGCAAGCGACGAAGCAATCTGTTTATTCCTGTCTGACAGCGTTGACCAAAATATTAATCATGAACGGGTCATATGTATATTTACTTGCCAATAAGAATAATACTGTCATCTATGTTGGGGTTACTAGCAATCTAGTTAAGCGTATTTATGAGCATAAAACTGGCGTATTTCAAGGTTTTGCTTCTCGTTATAATTGTAATAAATTGATTTACTATGAGGAATTCAGTGATATACAAAAAGCTATTGAGAGGGAGAAACAGATAAAGGCAGGTAATAGGAGGCGTAAGGAACAATTAGTCAATAGTGAGAATCCTAATTGGAAGGATTTAGCTGAAGGATGGTTGTTTTATTTTGATTGAATAGTATAATGAACTTATATGCCCTCTTCAAGAGATTGCTTCCCTATGCCTGCCTGCGGATAGTCAAGTTCGCAATGACGTGCAACTATGGTCGTTAAGGCTTTGCTTTATTAGTCCCAAAGAGACGTCATTGCGAGGAGCGAAAGCGACGAAGCAATCTGTTTATTATAGGTTTACTTAAGTTTGTTCTTGGCGCACAGCTGTGAGATTACTTCTCCGTGCCGCACCCATTAGAAGACAATAAAATGCGCATCGCCAGGACGGTACAAGGTATTCAAAGTCTAGGCAACTTTCTGCATTAGATCAAAACAGGGACAGCGATGGCACCTCTTGGATTCCGACTTTTTGTATTTGTCGCAACACTTGGTTTTGCATCCATGGGCAACCATTTCCTTTAGAGCCGTTTTCTGCTCCTTTTTTAAAGCTTTCTTTAGCTTTTTTTCGGTTTTCTTGTCCTGTTTTTTCTTCTTGCCCACCTTTGGTCTAAATCAATGGGGCAAAAATATTTATTTTAATTCAATCTAAATAAGATTAAATGTTAAAATTATGCCTTTGGTGTTATAGCGGCACTATTGGCTGTAATCTGTTGAATGTCACGGTCGAACAGGTATAGGCCACCCTTATCATTTCCAATAAGGTTGATCTTGTCCAAGATATTACGTGCCAATGCCTCTTCCTCAATTTGTTCCGCTACATACCATTGAAGAAAATTATGGGTGGCATAATCCTTTTCCTGAAGGGTTACATGAACCAGTTCGTTAATGCTATCGGATACAAAAATTTCGTGTTCCAATAACTCGTGGAACATTTTTTGAAAGCTCACAAAGTCGGACTTAGGCGCGTTAAGCGCGGATACATAAGCATGTCCACCTCTCTCGTTTATATATTTCACCAATTTGAGCATATGTAAACGTTCCTCATCGGACTGGGTATACATAAATTGCGCAATTCCCTCCAATCCTTTGCCTTCGGCCCATGAGGCCATGGATAAATATACCTGCGAGGACTCGGCCTCAATACGAACTTGCTCGTTCAATGCTTTTTCTAATTTTTCGGACAACATAACTTTTAAATTTTAACTAAAGTTACAAATAAATGATTCTTTTATCTACCTAAGGTCTTAAGTTTTGATGTTATTTGTGTAGTGCCAATTGGATCCGTTTTCTGGGAATGTCCACTTCCAAGACTTTAACAATAATTTGTTGGTGCAGACTAACGTGTTCATTCACATCTTTTACAAAACTATCCGATAGGTTGGAGATATGGATCAGACCACTTTCCTTGATGCCCACATCTACAAAACAGCCAAAATTGGTAATATTGTTTACGATTCCAGGAAGTAATTGTCCTGCGCTAAGATCGGCAATGGTTCTTATGTTCTGATTAAAGGTAAATACCTTTGCCTTTTCCCGAACGTCCAATCCCGGTTTTTCCAGTTCCTTTACAATATCCTGTAAGGTGGGCAAGCCCACATTATCGGTACAATATTGTTTAAGGTCTATCTTTTTAAGGACTTCCTTGTTTCCAATAATTTCTGATAGGGGAACGCCCTGGTCTTTGACCATTTTTTGAACTAGGGAATAACTTTCAGGATGTACCGCGGAATCGTCCAACGGGTTTTTTGCCTGTTTAATGCGTAAAAATGCTGCCCCCTGTTCAAATGCTTTGGCTCCCAAACGGGGCACCTTTTTTATTTCGCTCCTATTGGTAAAGGCACCATTTTCATTTCTATAGGCCACAATGTTTTCTGCCAGTTTTGGACCTATACCGGAAACATAACTTAAAAGCGGTACACTGGCCGTATTAATATTGACCCCCACAGTATTTACACAGCTTTCTACTGCGGCATCCAAGGAATTTTTCAAAAGATTTTGGTCTACATCGTGCTGGTATTGACCTACTCCGATCGACTTGGCATCTATTTTTACCAACTCGGCCAAGGGGTCTGCAAGCCGTCTTCCTATTGATACGGCACCCCTAACGGTAACATCGTAATTGGGGAATTCATCACGGGCAATTTTGGAAGCGGAATAAATGGAGGCTCCTGCTTCACTGACCACAAACACCTCAATATTGTTTTTGAACTGAATGCGCTTTATTAATTGCTCCGTTTCCCTTGAGGCCGTACCATTGCCTATAGCTATCGCCTCGATCTTATGGGCATCGGCCAAGGAGCTAATTTTCTTTATAGCTCCCTTACTGTCGTTTTGAGGAGCATGTGGGTAAATGGTCTCGTTGTGTTCCAAATCGCCCTGAGCGCTTAAACAAACCACTTTACAGCCCGTTCTGAATCCTGGGTCTATGGCCAAAATTCTTTTCTCGCCCAAAGGGGACCCCAACAACAGCTGCTTTAGGTTTTTGGAAAACACTTGAATAGCCGATTCATCCGCCTTGTCTTTGGCGCTTTTTAGAATCTCATTGGAAAGTGAGGGGAATAGCAACCTTTTATAGGCATCCTGAATGGCCAATTGGAGATGTGGCGTGGAAGCATTTTTGTTTTTGATGATTCCATACTCCATATTGGAGATGGCCTTGTCATCGTCTATCTCGACCTTAATCCGGATAAAACCTTCATTTTCGGCCCGTAAAATGGCTAGGAGTCGGTGTGAAGGACAGCGATTAAGAGGCTCGCTCCATTCAAAATAGTCCCTAAATTTTTGGGCCTTTTCGTCATCTTTCTTAGTGGATATAACCTTGGTGGATATCAATGCGAATTTTTCCAATTGGGTCCTGATCTGATTTCTGATATCGGCACGTTCGTTTATCCATTCAGAAATAATATGTCGGGCTCCCTCCAGCGCATCATCTTCATTGGGAACGGTATCGCAGACATATTTTGAAGCCTCAAAATCTATTTCGTCGTTGCGCTGTGCCAGAATAATTTTGGCCAAAGGTTCCAGCCCATTTTTAATGGCCGTTTCTGCCTTCGTCTTACGCTTTTTCTTAAAGGGGAGATAAAGATCTTCCAGAGTGGTAAGATCTTCGGCATTGGCAATCTTTTGGCCTAATTCTGGAGTAAGACAATCTTGATCCTCAATGGATTTAAGGATGGTCGACCTGCGTTTTTCCAGTGCTTCGAACTGCGCTTTATATTGTACAATGGCACCAATTTGCACCTCATCCAAATTTCCGGTACGTTCTTTCCGGTATCGTGAAATAAAGGGCAGGGTACAATCCTCGTTCAATAAGGCCACCGTATTTTCTATGCCCTTTACAGGGAGTTGGGTGTTTTTTGTAATGTAGGAAATGAGATTCATGGGGTATATGTGCTTTAAATGAGGTCTCGACTGCGTTCGACAGGACAATACGATTCAATATAATTATTTTATACCAAAGGCAACAAAATGTGTACAGTTTAGCGGACTCGGGTTTTTAAACGAGCGGCTCTAGGTTTGTCAAGTCAGGCGGAGTTTTGACCTTAATTTATGGTCCCGCCACTTTCAACTCCATCTTCATCCGGATTAATAAATACCAACTTGCCATCGGCGTTTTCGGTCATAAGGATCATGCCCTCGCTTTCCACTCCTCTCAAGGCTCGTGGAGCTAGGTTAACCAAAACGGTCACTTTTTTACCTATGATATCCTCGGGTGAAAAGCTTTCCGCAATGCCAGACACTATGGTTCTCACATCCAATCCCGTATCCACTTTTAAGACCAACAATTTTTTGGCCTTAGGCATTTTTTCTGCTTCGATAATGGTTCCTACCCTCATATCCAACTTGGAGAAATCGTCAAAGGTAATGGTGTCCTTTTGTGGACTAACTTCTTTGTTCATAGTTTCATTTGCTTTTTTGGTAGCTTCCAATTTGTCCAATTGTGCCTGTATGGTTTCGTCCTCAATTTTACTGAACAACAATTCAGCTTCCTTGATCTGATGTCCTGCTGTAAGCAAGTCTTCTGTATGGGCCACCATTTCCCAGCTTAGTGCGTTATCCAGTGTATCAACTCCCAACATTGACTTTAGTTTGTCAGAAGTAAAGGGCAAAAATGGTTCGCTCAAGACTGCCAAGGCCGATGCTATTTGTAGGGCGACAAACATTATGGTTTTAACCCTTTCTTCATCTTGTTTTATTACTTTCCAAGGTTCTTCATCGGCCAGGTACTTATTGCCCAAACGTCCTAAGTTCATAACCTCTTGGCCCGCTTCTCGGAACCGGTATCTTTCAATGGAATTGGCAATTATCTCGGGATATTTTTTAAGCTCCGCCAACGTTTCCCGATCTACTTGGCTAAAAGTGCCCGGAGCAGGTACAATACCATTGTAATACTTATTGGTAAGCACCACTACACGATTGATAAAGTTCCCGTATATAGCTACTAATTCATTATTGTTCCTTGCTTGGAAATCTTTCCAGGTAAAATCGTTATCCTTGGTTTCCGGGGCCGTGGCAGTTAGCGTATACCTTAGCACATCCTGCATGTTTGGAAAATCTTCCAAATACTCATGCAGCCATACCGCCCAATTCTTGGAAGTGGACAGTTTGTTGCCTTCCAAATTTAAAAATTCATTGGCCGGGACATTTTCCGGTAAAATAAAATCGCCATGTGCCTTTAGCATACTAGGGAAAATAATACAGTGGAATACAATATTGTCCTTACCAATAAAATGTACCATTTTGGTATCCTTGGCTTTCCAATAAGGTTCCCAATCCTTGCCTTCCCTAGCCGCCCATTCTTTGGTTGAGGAAATGTAACCAATTGGAGCATCGAACCATACGTATAGCACCTTGCCTTCTCCGCCTTCAACTGGAACTGGGATTCCCCAATCCAGATCACGGGTTACCGCCCGTGGCTTTAGGCCGTCGTCGATCCAAGATTTACATTGGCCGTAAACATTGGGTTTCCAGTCGTTCTTATGACCTTCCAAAATCCATTTCTTTAAAAAATCCTCGTATCTGTCCAATGGTAAAAACCAGTGTTTGGTTTCTTTTAGCGAGGGTACTGCTCCCGAGATGGTAGATTTTGGATTAATAAGGTCCGTGGCGTTTAAGGTAGAACCACAGTTTTCACATTGATCGCCATAGGCCTCTTCGAACCCACATTTTGGGCAGGTACCAATTACAAAACGATCTGCCAAAAATTGTTGGGCTTCCTGGTCGTACAATTGTTCTGTAGTTTCCTCAATAAAATTTCCCTGTTCATATAATTTTACAAAGAAATCCGAGGCAGTTTTATGGTGTACTTCTGCGGAGGTTCTTGAATAATTGCTGAAGGTGATTCCAAAATCCTCAAAGGATTGTTTAATAATACCGTGGTATTTATCTATAATGTTTTGAGGGGTAACACCTTCTTTTTTGGCTTTCATCGAAATGGCTACCCCGTGTTCGTCACTGCCACAGACGAAGGCCACATCATTACCATTTAATCTCAAGTATCTTGCGTAGATATCCGCGGGCACATAGACACCGGCCAAATGCCCTATGTGTATAGGTCCGTTGGTATATGGTAGTGCTGCGGTAATGGTATATCTTGCTGGCTTTTGAAGGTTCTGCGACATTATTTTTGGATTAAGGTGCAAAAATAAAGATTTTTACCCGCAGCTGAGGTATTCCTTCAAAAAATAAGCCTTCGTTACCCTGAAAACAATTCAGATTTTACGAAGGCTTCTCGCATAGTAAGTAGGGGGTGAATTTATGCTACCATTATGGATTTGCTGAGATTTTGATTTTGAACCTGTATTCTATAAATATATTTTCCAGACGCCAAATAAGTTTGCAGTCTCTCCCTGATGTTTATTTCTGTAGATCCTTCCAACATCATTTCATTAAATACCGATCCCAAATATTGCCCCATAATGTTGAACAATTGAATGTTTACATGGGCGCTAAATGGCATTTCAAGGTAAATGTGAGGTGTTGAATCCGTGGGGTAAAATGGTTTGTGTACAATGGCATTTACCAATTCCGGATTTGGATTTTCCCCAGTTGGATCTGTTGGTGTTGGAGGTGTTGGATTCCCATCGCTATAAGTGATTTCTGGAAAATCCACTCCGCTACAATTAAATCCTAAATTTACTGGTGTATAGGTGTATCCATCCATTAAATGTTGTTCCACAAGAGGAATATCTACACACAACCACTCTGCCAACACGGTGGCATAAAGGTCTCTAAAATCCATGGTGTATTCCAGGTTACCTCTGCTATTGGGCTCGTCCAAAGATGGATGCTCGCCTACAAAGGCACTTCCGTTAAGTCCAGATCCAAAAAATAGGGTAGGAGCCGCTTTACCATGATCTGTACCATTGGATCCGTTTTCGTAAATCCTTCTTCCAAATTCGGAAAAGGTCATACTCAATACTTTTTCATCCTGTTGGGTAAAGGCCAAGTCATCATAAAAATTATCTACAGCAATGGATAAATTGGACATTAGTCGTTCGTGAGCCAAAGGTTGATTTCCATGGGTGTCAAAACCACCCATACTGATCATATACACTTTGGTTCCAAGATTCCCTTTGATCAATCTGGCCAACAAAGCCAATTGTCTGGCAAAACCATTGGTTTGATATTCAATTTGGTTTGATCCCCTCATATAGGCATCATGTATTTTCCCTGCATATTCGTTGGTTACATTGGACACCCCTCGAAGGAATTTAATTTGGTCACTGTACATACAGTCGTCAAAAAGGGCATCGTCTACGGAATATTGTAACCCAGTTTCCGCGATCTGTTCCAACTGATCTATGTTATTGGTTACAAATGCGTAATTGGTTTCTTCTCCTTCAAAAACCAAACTACCGTAGTTTCCAATTTGAATAGCTGCAGGTCCTTCAGGTCTACTACCCGGAAAATCGGATAAGTAATCAGGATAAAGGTATTCAAAATGTCTTCCCATCCATCCGGTATCACGTCCGGTGAAGCCTGTTGTGGTTAGGTCGGTATTGGCAAAAATATCCGAACCGGTAAAATGTGACAAGCTCTGTCCTTCATAACCTACACCATGTACAGCCTTAAATTGACCTTCGCCCCACATGGGCTCCAAAGATTTCATATAGGTAGGAACCCCATATTCATCCGTCAATCTTAATATTTTACTTTCCGGCAGATAAATATTGGGACGGGCGTTGGCATAAATGTCGTACTGATTAATTGGGATAATGGTACTAAGTCCGTCATTTCCACCCGATAATCGAATTAAAATTAAAATATTATCGGTTTCCGCCATGGCTATTGCCGAGGTTAGGGGAGATGGGGCCGAGGCTGTTAAAAAGTTACTGCCCAACATCATGGATCCGGAACCCGCAATGCCCAGAGCTTGGATAAAAGAACGTCTGCTCCAGGCCTTATGTTCTAAATCGTGACCATCATGGTCTTTGCCTTTATGGGGTGAATTATGATGAGTATCGCACATAATTGTATTTTTTATTTGAGTTGGAATTCAGGTTGTCTGGAAAGATGTCTTAATAGAAGATGAACTTGTGAAGGAACTTCTTGGCTAATACTTAGTACCCATAGGGATTGACCCCCAGGAATATAGTCAGGGCCGTAATAGTCCTCAGGAACGTCTTCAATTTTGAATGCCGACATGGCATTGTCAAATTCTTGTTGCGTAAACATGCCCTTTGGCGTTATTTTATCTACTAGGGCCCGAACTACAATCTCTGGGTTACTTGTACTACTATTTGCTGGTCCAACGGCATCCATGGCCAAAGTCCTGAATTGTTCGGGGTTGTCCTGATAGAAGCCATCGATAATGGTCTCCATGGTGAGCCAACGTCCAATCATAAAATTGGTGTTGATCCAGTCCCTGTTTCTTTGCCATCCGGCAACATCAACGGGGTCAAATAAATCTTGACCCAGCATCCCGCTATAATTTATTAGGCTACCAATGGTAGTATCGTTATATGCAAAACCGGTTTCGTTTATAGTATGTAGATAGATGTCGAACGGACTTTTAATAATAACGCCAATGGCCTCATCATCAAAAAAATGTTGACTTTTAAAGAGTTGACTCAATACTGGTGCCAGTTCAAAATTGTTGGAAACAAAGGTTGCGGCCAATCCATCAATAATAGTCTTGGCATTATTTGCTTCGTCTGTAGAGTCTGGGTGTACAAAATATTCATACAATTTTTTACAAATGAAATAACCTATTTGGCTACCTCTTTCTTCAAAAAGTATATCAATCACATCGTCATAACCCCAGTTACCGGTTCTTCCGAGTATAGTTTTATTTTCAGTGTTGAATTTGGAAGCATCGAACATTACTTGCTCACAGCCTATTTCTCCCCTTACCACATACCCGGAAAGGGCCTTGGCGGTTTCAATTATATCCTCCTCCGTATATCCGTTTCCTTCCCCTAATGTAAATAGTTCATATAGTTCACGGGCATAATTCTCATTGGGGTTGTTGCCATTGTTGTAAACCCCATCCAAATAGTAAAGCATGGCACTGGTAAGGCCTATTTCACTAACAAAGGTTTTAAAATTGCCTATGGCATTGCGCTGAAGACAGTTGATATAATGATAAAGGAATGAATTACAATTGTAAACGTCCAATTCTGTGACAAAATGATTGCTCCAAAAGAAACTTAAACGATCCCTTAGATTATTGTTCAATAATGAGTTGGTATAGGCCAGCTTAAACTCTTCTTGTTGGGACCTTATTAATTGTCCTCGTTGATCATCATCTTCAGGATAATTGCTGTTATTCCAATTGGCCCAAACAGGAGCAGCCAAAGTAGGCATGTTCTGTGCTTGGGAGATAAGGGAATTCACCAAGTTTGTGGCAGTTTGGCCAGAAGCTTGATCAATAGTCTGCACAGAGGCGCTAAATCCCAATCTTCTATATAGATGTGCGGCCCTCTGCGCGTCCAGGGAGGTTGTATAGGGGGCCAAACTAGAAGTATTACAGTTTATGAAATATTCCATAATTTATTCCGCATTTGATAGGTTACTAGTAAGGGGTCATTGCATAACGCAGGTTCGCAAAGGAAATTATGTCCAATACAAATAATTCGTTATAATGCATAACAAATTACGTGGTTTGTTGAAATTTGGACGACAGTAGGGCAAATTTTTCGACCAAATGCACATTTTTTGGTAAATGGAATCGAAATAGTATGGGAAAGCACAACGAATTTGGTAAAAAGGGGGAGGAATTGGCTGTGAATCATTTGATTAAAAATGGCTATAAGGTAGTTCACAGAAATTATAGGTATTTAAAAGCGGAAATCGATATAATTGCGAAAAAAGGAGATATTTTGGCCATTGTGGAAGTGAAATCTAGAAGTTCGGATTATATGCAGTCCATTGCGGAGACGGTTACCGAAAAGAAAATTAAGCTACTTGTTATGGCAGCAGACCATTATATTATAAGTAAAGATCTTGAGGTTGAGGCTAGGTTTGATATTATTACCGTGCATAGAAATGGGGCCAATTTTAATATAGAACATCTGGAAAATGCATTTTATCATTTTTAATTATTTGTTTTATTTGTAACAATTTGTTATTTTTACCAAAATTTTAAGGAAATGAAGACTATTTCATCGGTCGTGGAAGACTACATTAAAAAGAAGCCATTTTTGCAAAGCGCTTTAGCTCAAGGTATTATAAATCTAACATCGCTTTCTAGAATCGTTAAGCCAGAAATTGAAAGTGAGTTGGGGAAGGATATTCGCAATGGTGCAATTGTAATGGCTTTAAAGCGACTTTCCGATGATTTGGAGTTCCGTGCGACCCATAAAATTATTAAAGTCTTAAAAAATATAGGGGAAATAACAGTAAGGTCGTCACTGACCGATTTTACCTTTTTGGTGTCCGAATCCATTTTGGAGAATCAGACAGTATTGTTGAAGGAAGTAAATAGGAATAAGGACGTTTTCTATACCTCTTCCAGGGGAGTCAACGAACTCAATATTGTTGTCAGCAATATTCTGGATGAGGCAGTGGAGGAGTTGTTCAAGAATGAGAAGTGCACCCAAAAAGCCGAAAACCTTTCTTCCATTACTGTAAAATTACCGGCCGAGAATGTTTCCGTTCCGGGAATCTATTATTTTATTTTTCAACGTCTTGCATGGGAAGGAATTGTCCTATATGAGGTCATTTCCACAACCAACGAATTTACCATAATTGTAAATGACGAGCAGGTAGACGTTGCATTCAAAACCATTAAGGATCTTAAAACTTTGTAAGACATCAATGTGGCAATTAATCAAAATGGCAATTGGCTAATGCAGCAATGTTCCAATGGGAAAATTCGATGATTTGAAAACGCATGGACTCCATTTTGGGAGTGCTATTTGGCTTCTTTTAAAAATTCCACAACCTCTTCGTAATTCTCTGGCTTGCCTATAATACGCTTTTCCCTATCCAAAATATAATAGGTGGGAGTTTGATGTATGTCGTATAGGGTGGTATATGGACTTTCCCATTTACCCACAGCAATACCATGAATAAAGGCAGGTAGTTTGGCGGATTCCTTTTTCCAAGTTTCATCATCATCTTCCAAGCCAATTGCAAGTACTTTTACTCCAGAATTGTCTTTTATTCTTTCATGAAGTTCCGGTAGTTCTCGTAGACAATGCGAACAGGTGCTACTCCAAAAAACAATTACATAATTTTTAGCCCCCGAAAGATCGGTAAGTTTTTTAACGGTACTCCCTTCATTCCAAGAGATTTCTGGGGCCTTTGCCCCAAAACGCAATCGATTGTGGGTTTCAATATTATTTAGGATGTCAGCCTTATTGGTTTCTGATGCCCAACTTTTAAGGTAATTCCCATAAATATCATCCGCCAAGCCGTTATAGTTGTTGCTAGATGCCTGTGTCCAGAGACTATTGAATAACTGTACCTTATTGGTTGTACTAACATTTTCCAATACCCTTGCCAATTCATTTATATTATTCTTCATGATAGCCTCTTTTTCCTCGAGGGTCAACCGTTGGTGGGGAAGGGCTGTAAACACATAATTTACGATCTTGTCCGTTAAAAAGCCCGATCCCAGTATAATCGTATCCTTCATGTCCAAGGCATCAAAATAATGAATCTTTTTCTGTTGTACATAGGTTTCAACTTCTTGGAATCCAACTGGAATATAGGGGCTATTTGCCGCAATAAAATGCCCGCATATCAACCCTTCAGATTGGGTTTCATAGGATTTTTGGGTGGTAGCCAGTTTTTTAAAAAGCGCGTTGATTTTACCTTGATCCCTATTCGGTTCGGAATAAAACTGAACAATTTGTTTCTCCAGATCATGAACCTCTTTAAAGTACTTGGTGTAAAGTATATTTTCGTTGGAACTAATAATGGATAGGCCTTTTTGGGAATCAAAGGACAATTCAACATCTTCTTTGCCATTGTATATCACATCAAAATAGAATTCCTCCTGTGGCACGGCATATACCAATCTATACACACCGGCTGCGGCCTTCGCCGGAATACTGAGCGAGAAAGTACCATTCTCTACGGCGGTGTCGGCGATATAATTTTGATGGTCAGGATTCAATTTATAAGCGATAAGCCATTTGTAATCTTCAGCTGGAGTTAAATTCCCCGAAATAGTATGCTGGGCCTTCAAAATTAAGACGAAGCAGAGGGTGAAAAGTAATGGGATATTTTTTAAATGCATCTACTGAAGTGTATTTTTAGGGAACCGTTATACCTGGCTTTGGGATAAGGGAATCGAATGGTTGAATAGATTTATAGGCTTTATCAATAGAATTTATATGTTCAAAAACCAATAACAACCGCAATCCGTTACGGGTCTGTTTTTCTTTTAGTTTTGCAAGCTTGGCATGGGTTTGTACAAATTGTAATACCCACGTAAAGGAACTGCTTTGGTAAAAATCCGATTGTTGGTCCGCTATAAAATAGCCGATCATTTTGCCCTTCTTCATCACTATTTTTTCCAGGCCGATGCTATTGGCGATCCATTTGATGCGGACCGAGTTTAATAAATCCTCAGCCTGGGTGGGCAGTTCCCCAAATCTGTCGACCAATTGGGACTCGAATTTTTGTAAGCCTTCCTCATCGGAAACCTGATTGAGTTCGGTATATAGATTTAAACGTTCGGTGATATTGTTGATATAATCATCGGGGAAAAGCAATTCAAAGTCAGAGTCGATCTGGGTTTCTTTTACAAAGATCTTTTGTTTGCCTCCAACCTCTTCATACAGATCCTTGAATTCGTTTTCTTTTAGTTCGTCTATGGCTTCGGCCAATATTTTTTGATAGGCATCAAAGCCAATTTCGTTTATAAATCCACTTTGTTCTCCTCCCAATAAGTCTCCGGCACCTCTAATTTCCAAATCCTTCATGGCAATATTAAAGCCACTGCCAAGATCTGTAAATTGTTCCAAAGCCTGAATTCTCTTACGGGCATCATTGGTCATCACATCATAGGGAGGTGTAATAAAGTAGCAGAAAGCCTTTTTATTGCTTCGACCTACACGTCCCCGCATTTGATGCAGATCACTGAGGCCAAAATTATTGGCATTATTAATAAAAATGGTATTGGCATTAGTTACATCCAAGCCACTTTCAACTATGGTAGTAGAGACCAATACATCAAACTCGCCATTCATAAAAGCCAGCATAAGGGTTTCCAACTTTTTGCCTTCCATTTGCCCGTGCCCGATTCCTATTTTGGCATCCGGCACCAATCTTTGTATCATTCCGGCGACCTCCTTGATGTTTTCAATTCTATTGTGGATAAAGAATATCTGTCCTCCTCTTTGGATTTCATAGGAAATGGCATCCCGAATGGTCTCCTCATTAAAGCGGATTACCTCACTTTCTATGGGGTACCTATTGGGGGGTGCCGTATTGATGACCGATAAATCCCTTGCAGCCATTAAACTAAATTGAAGGGTTCTGGGAATAGGGGTTGCTGTAAGGGTAAGCACATCTACATTCTCCTTAATGGATTTTAATTTGTCCTTGACCGATACGCCGAATTTTTGTTCTTCATCTACGACCAAAAGCCCTAAATCCTTAAACTTTACATTTTTGTTCACCAACTGATGGGTTCCTATAATAATATCCACTTTGCCGCTTGCAAGATTTTCCAGGGTCTCCTTTTTCTCCTTGGCAGTTCTAAATCGGTTTACATAATCTACGGTTACCGGCATTTCCTTCAACCGTTCCGTAAAAGTCCTGTGGTGCTGAAAGGCTAAAATTGTTGTTGGGACCAAAACGGCAACTTGTTTACCATTATCCACGGCCTTAAAGGCAGCTCTAATGGCCACTTCCGTTTTTCCAAAACCAACATCTCCGCAAACAAGTCGGTCCATAGGCCTTTCACTTTCCATGTCCTTCTTGATGTCTTCGGTAGATTTACTTTGGTCAGGAGTATCTTCATAGATAAAGGAAGCCTCCAGCTCATGTTGTAAATAGCTATCCGGTCCGTATTGAAACCCTTTTTCCAATCTGCGTTTGGCATACAGCTGTATAAGATCGAATGCAATTTTTTTAACGCGGGATTTGGCCTTGTCCTTGATCTTTTTCCAGGCGCCCGAACCAAGTTTATATATTTTTGGAGGTGCCCCGTCCTTCCCATTGAATTTGGAAATTTTGTGCAGTGAATGTATGCTTACATAAAGAATGTCCCTTTCCCCATACATTAGTTTAATAGCTTCCTGTTTCTTTCCTTCAACATCTATCTTTTGAAGTCCGCCGAATTTTCCTATGCCATGGTCTATATGGGTAACGTAATCTCCAATTTCCAGTTTGTTTAGATCCTTTAAGGTAATGGCCTGCTTTTTGGCATAACCATTTTTTAAATGGAATTTTAGATAGCGTTCAAAGATCTGATGGTCCGTATAACAGGCTATTTTTAAATCCTGGTCTATAAACCCTTGGTAAAGAGGGAGAACAATGGTTTTATAATGGACTTCCTTACCTACTTCATCAAAAATGTCATGGAACCTTTTGGCCTGCTGGTCGGTGGCGCAAAAGAGATAATTAGTATACCCGTTTTTGTAATTATCGTTTAGGTTTTCAATTAACAAATCGAATTTTTTGTTAAAGGAAGGTTGTGGCTTTGAATTGAACACAATGGTTTCAGGATCGTTGGAAGATTTTGTGCTTCCATCGATTTCTATCAAACCAAAATCTGCCAACTGTTGTTTTAACAAATCGGAATTAGTGAACAATTCCTGGGGTTTGGCATGCTTTATTTCGTTGGACAGTTTTGTAAAGGACTCTTCGGCCTTTTCAAAAAATGAATCCAACCTAGCATAGAGCAAACTTAGGTTCTTGCTAAAAATTAGGGTGTTTGGTGATATGTATTTTAGGAAACTTTCCCGGTTCTCATCCAAAAATTTGTTTTCAACATTGGGGATGATGGTAATCTTTTTCACCTTTAGGGTAGACAATTGTGTTTCCACATCAAAAGTTCTAATACTCTCCACCTCATCCCCAAAAAATTCAATTCTATAAGGTTCATCGTGGGAAAATGAAAATACATCCATTATTCCTCCTCGAACCGAAAATTCTCCTGGTTCGGTAACAAAATCTACCCGTTTAAATTTGTATTCGAACAAAACCTCATTTAAAAAATCGATCGAAAGAGTATCTTCCAATTTAATTTTAAGGGTGTTTTTCTCCAGTTCCTTTCTGGTCACCACTTTTTCAAAAAGGGCGTCTGCATAAGTGACTATGATTGCAGGTTTTTTTCTTGAGTTAATACGATTAAGTACCTCGGCACGCAAAAGCACATTGGCATTGTCCGTTTCCTCTATCTGGTAGGGCCTTCTATAACTTCCTGGATAAAATAGTACGTCGCTATCCCCAATGAACTGTTCCAGGTCGTTCAAGTAATAGGCTGCTTCTTCCTTGTCGTTTAAAATAAACAAAAATGGAGATTCGGATGCACGAAAGATTTCGGCAATAACAAAGGATAAAGCGGAACCTGTAAGTCCTTTGATATTGGTTGGAGTCGGGGAAGTCGCAGAGGTGTTATCTTGAAAATCGGCAATACGGGACCTCAGTTTTCCCAGTTGGGGAGACTGTGCGAACAGTTGTAACATAGAAGATTTTGTCAACCGTAAATTTTATTGCAAATATAAAGCTTGGATAAGCTATTCACAAAATAAGCCTCAATTAATTGGATCCAAATGAATAATATAATCTGGGGGATAGATGTCCAATAGGCAATAATCTGCATTTCCACTTTGGGTCGGAAACTCATGGTGTCCTAGTCTATAGGTTCTCGGGGGATGTTGTGATGGGCCATTCTTTCCTGTTACATGGATTATAATTGCCACTAGAATGATATTTCTGCAGGCCTATGCTATGTAAGATGCATTGTAATAGTTCAATCTTTTTAAAAGTAAGGATTGAAGGTGTACTTTATTGCTCGGAATAAAGTGATAAAATAATACTTATAACATGACATAAATCATGTTTTGAAATCTTGTGATGCATTTATTTTGTATTTAATACAAAAAGGTCTTAAAATATTAATTTAACCAACTAAATTATGTTATCTAAAAAACAAGCACGAGCCTTTTTCTTGGGAGGCACTCTGGTCACATTCCTGGCATTTATAGGTTTGACTATTTATTCCTTTAGTGATCCCCAAGACCAAACCAACCATGCCGCAATCACCGAGCAGGTAGTTAGAGGGAAAGATTTATGGGAATCCAATAATTGTATGGGATGCCATACCATTTTAGGAGAAGGGGGATATTATGCCCCTGAATTGACAAAGGTATTGGACCGCAGAGGTCCTGGTTATGTCAAGGCTGTATTGATGTCCCCAATCCCTTGGGAACCCAATGGGAGAAAAATGGTGGCCTACGGATTCTCAGAGGAGGAAGCTGCAGATCTGATCGCATTTTTTGACTGGATAGATGATATAGATCTTAACGGTTTTGATAGGGTAGTATCACCATTGTCAAAAGATGATAAGTAGGATTAATCGAAATATGTAATGAACCGCATTTACTCATTTTTGGGATTCGCAGAAATGAATTTGGCAAATAAACTTCACCAACTAATTCAATTTAAATTTAAACAGATGAAATATAAATCACAAAAAGTGGCCTATTGGTTTTTTGCATTCTCAATGCTGCTATTAGTTTTACAGATTACCTATGGTTTTGTAATGGGCTTTGCGCGCATTGGTTTGGATGGTCTTCACGATTTTATACCTTTTAATACCGCCAGGGCAGTACATACCAACCTTTTGGTCGTGTGGCTCCTGTCAGGTTTTATGGGCGCGGCCTACTATATTATTCCCGAGGAAGCGCAGCGGGAATTGGTCAATGTTAAATTGGCGTATGTACAGTTAATTTCCCTGGCCATTGTGGGGGTCACTGCAATAGTTGGCTATCATTTTAATTGGTGGGAAGGCCGTAAGTTCCTTGAAATTCCCAGGCAATTGGATTATTTGGTGGTAATCAATGTTTTGTTGTTTTTAGGATTGATTTTGACAACGCTCTTTAAAGGGAAGCGCAAGACCACAACCGCTTTGGTTTTATCCATGGGATTGTTGTTTGCGGCCTTATTATACCTTCCGGGAATGTTGCCATTTGATAGTCAGGTTACAGATTCATTTTTTCGCTGGTGGGTGGTTCATTTGTGGGTAGAAGGTGTTTGGGAGCTCATTATGGGTGGTATCCTCTCCTTTTTATTGATCAAACTAACTGGGGTTGATAGGGAGGTCATAGAAAAATGGCTGTATGTTATCGTTGGACTTACCTTCCTTTCAGGGGTGTTGGGAACAGGACACCACTATTATTATATAGGGGTAAACAAAATTTGGTTGGTAGTTGGGGGTATTTTCTCCGCTTTGGAACCTCTTGCATTCTTGGCAATGGCCTTATTTGCAGTGAATATGTACAGAAAAGGTGAAAAGAAACATCCCAATACCCTTGCCTTATTCTGGACCTTGGGCTCTGCCATTGTATCTTTTATAGGGGCCGGACTATTGGGTTTTGCCCATACCTTGCCTCAAACCAATCTTTACACCCATGGTACCCTAGTAACCGCAATGCATGGACATTACGCCTTCTGGGGTGCCTATGCCATGATCGTTCTAGCCATAATTAGTTATTCATTGCCCAATTTAACCGGCAGGAAACTGTACGAAAGTGTAAGAGGTAGAGCTGCGTTTTGGTTATCCAATATAGGTATGTTGGGTATGACCGTGGCCTTTGGTGTTGCAGGAGTGGTACAGGTTTATTTGGAACGTAAGTTAAAAATGGAATTCATGGAGGTGCAAAATGAAATAAGCATTCACTTTGTGGTGCTGCTCCTATGTGCCACTTTGTTTACCACTGGAATTGTATTGTACATAATTGACTTTATAAAGCATGGTAGACCAAGTGATGAAGCTTTGGAAACTATTAAAAATTAATAATACGAAATATTTAAAAAAGGCCTAAGAAGAAATTGATGATATTAGTTTTGGCTATACATCGATACCCCCCGTTCCCCTGACTTTTTAGGCCTTCTTAATTAAATAAATTAACATGAATACTTTAACCCAAAACTCCTTGACAAAATCACAGACCGATATGCCGTTTTTAGGAGACGATATTCCCTTTTATAGACCAATAGCAAAAGAAGTTGATGTTTTTGTTCAAGCCTATAAATGTAAGATACCAATCCTCTTAAAAGGACCTACAGGCACCGGGAAAACCCGTTTTGTGGAGTACATGGCCCATCAGCTTAATAGACCACTTTTCACTATCTCCTGTCATGAAGAAACCTCCTCTACCGATCTAATTGGTCGTTTTATAATCAAGGGTGCGGAAACTGTTTGGTTGGATGGACCTTTGACCAGGGCAGTAAAGCAAGGGGCAATATTATATATGGATGAGATTGCGGAGGCCAGACCAGATGTAATCGTGGCAATACACTCCCTTACCGACCATAGGAAGGAATTGTATTTGGATAAGTTGGGGGAAACCATAAAAGCCGATAAGGATTTTATGTTGGTCGCTTCCTTTAACCCAGGGTACCAAAAAGGATTTAAGGAATTGAAACCGTCGACACGACAGCGCTTTGTAGCCCTATCCTTTAATTATCCCAGTCCAAAAGATGAGGCGGAAATATTGGTGAATGAAACCGATCTGGAGATGTCCGTTGCCAAAAAACTGGTAAATATTGCCAATAAAATTCGCAATTTAACAGAATTGGGCCTTACTGAAACTGTATCTACGCGATTGTTGGTGGATGCGGCCAAATTGATCCATTCCGGTTTGCCAAAACGCTTGGCCGTCAGGGTAGCCGTTGTAGAGCCCCTCACCGATGATCTTGAGATAACTGAATCGCTAGCTGATTTATGTGACCTAATGATTTAACGCAATTGCCACTTTCCAATCAAGAATTATCGTTCCTATGTTTGAACCGGATGAATACTTATTTAGTAAAGTAGCAGGATTCCTTAAACGTCGTAAAAAGAAATTTCTTGCGGCTGAAGGGCATGCCGTTAGGTTAAATGATATTAAACCTCGACTTGCCATTTTTGCTAGGGCAATTACAGGCAAACCAATAGAAATTTTTGAAGCGGAACGTGAGGGTGGCTATAAAAACAATAGTTTTTTTCTTCCGGGACGATTTGCGGAATTTCCTTCAGAAATTCAGAACAAAGCATTTTACCTTTTTCGGATTGTGTATTTATCGGTCCAGAAAAACTTGGAATCCAATTTTGAAAAGGCGGAGGAGCATACCTTGGAAATGGCAAGGGAAAACGCCTATTTGGCGGCAAAAGAAGTATTGCCAATTGTGTTTAAAGAGTTTCCGATGTCCGTTACCATTCATCAGGAACTTACATCGCATTTTGAATCCTTTAAAACGGAAAAAAAACCTACGGATTATTCCTTTATTTATGGGAAATGGATGTGTAATGAGGCTGAGTTAGTCTCTGATGAAGTTCTGAAAAATATTTCAGAATTGGCCAAAAAGGCTATACAAGAAGAGATAAATACTATTTTAAAGGCCAATGCGGTAGAGGAGGTCACCACATTGGAAATTGATAAAAAGGCCCAAGAGGATTACGTTCTGTTACATAATTTTGAAAAGGTGGAAACTGCGGAGGAATGGGAGGGTGGCTGGCGCGATTTTGATGGCGAGGATGAACTGGACGACCACTCCAACGCTCTGGAAGACTTAAATATGAAACATACGGTTCGGGTAGACGATCCCGTGCATTCCATTTATCAGGCCGATTTTATGGAGAATACAAATGTCTCGGAAAGTGTGGAATTGGACTCCAAGGAATTTCATATAGCCTATGATGAATGGAATTTTTCGAAGCATGCCTATAAGCCCAATTATTGCAAGGTATACCCTAAGGCGCAAATAAAGCAGGACAGTACATATTATAAAAATACGCTTCAAAATAATGCTTCCACCTTGTTGGGATTGCGAAAAATGTTGACTTCGGTAAATAATAAATACCAACAACAAAGAAGACAAACACAGGGAGATGAGTTTGATCTGGATGCCATTACGGATCTTTTTGTGGATATACATTCCAAAAAGACGCCTTCTGAAAAAATTTATTTATCCAATCGAAAAAAGGAAAAGGACCTTTCCATATTGATTCTTTTGGACATAAGTCTTTCCAGCGATGGCTATGCCGCGGGGAATAAGGTTATTGATGTGGAGAAACAGGTATCCATTATTTTCGGCGAAATACTGAACGAATTTGGAGTTGATTTTTCCATCAACAGCTTTTACTCCAAAACCAGGAATTATACAACGTATTTAGGCTTAAAGGATTTTGATGAGGATTGGAACAGGGCCAAACACAAAATAGGGGCGGTAGAACCCTCTGGATACACTCGTATTGGGGCGGCCCTAAGACATTCCGGTGCCTTGATGGACAAGCGGGACAGCAAAAACAAATGGGTTATCCTAATCTCGGATGGAAAACCCAACGATTATGATAAATACGAAGGGCAATACGGTGTCAATGACGTTAAACAGGCACTAAGGGAACTTAATCAACGCAATATCAATTCCTATGCCCTGGCCATAGAGGCCCAGGCTAAATATTATTTGCCACAGATGTTCGGGCAAAACCACTATCAAATTTTGACTACTCCGGTAGAATTGCTACAGTCTTTGGTAAAGCTGTATGAAAAAATAAAACACCAACGTTAATATTATGGACACACCTACAATAAACCCAAAAAACGTTTATTATCCTCCAGGGGGAATTTTAATGTGGATCATTATTTTTTTGGAACTGTTTACCTTTGGCATAGCACTTATTTTTATGACGATTTCTGGCCGACAAGAGCCGGAAGTGTTTCATGCCTCCAGAATACTCCTAAATCCTACCTTTGGGGCTATAAATACCATATTTCTGTTGACCAGTGGCTTTTTTATGGCGAGAACAGTTCAATTGTTAAAGGAGAAAAACATTCATAGAGCATCATTCTTTCTGAAATTAACGATGCTTGGCGGAGTACTGTTTCTGATTTTGAAGGGATTGGAATATTGGGATAAAATTGAAGCAGGGCTAATTCTGTCCTACAATACATTTTTCACCTATTATTGGATGTTGACCCTATTTCATGTGGTGCACGTGGTTGTAGGCTTAATAATTTTATGGACGGTACTGCACAGTATGTCCAGAAATCCACAGAATTTAGAATTGGAGGATGTTGAGGCAAGTGCTGCATTTTGGCATATGTGCGATTTAATTTGGCTACTGCTGTTCCCAATTATCTATTTAATTTATTAAGTTGAAAGTATGAAAAACACTTTTTTTATTACTTGGGTATTTTTGATGCTGTTTACCTTGACCTCCGCATTTATGGCGGGTTCCAACTTTCAATATGTGGCATTGGCCATCCTGGGATTGGCCTTTTTGAAATTTATGGCAGTAGCCTTTTATTTCATGGAACTCAAAAGGGCAAACTCCTTTTGGCAGACAAGCCTGGTACTGTTTTTATTGGTGTTTATGACCATAATATTAATCGTATAATTGGAGGTTATTTTTTAACGCTAAGTGCAGATAAAAACAAAATGTCGATAATACAACGGAAGTTTACTGCACCAATTCTATAATTTTGGATACAGTTTCTTTATTGTTTACTCCCAAGCCTTCTTGTTGATAGGCCAATTCCCCTTCCTGATCAAAAACGCTTATGATGTTGGAATGTGAAAAATCCATGGGAGATATTTTCTTGTAGTTGACCGCCAGTACTGCTGAAAATTCACGTGTGTCCGCTTCCGAACCTCTTAGAAACACCCATTTTTTAGAGTCCATTTGGTTTTCCTTGGCAAATTCCTTTAAACGCTGTGGTGTATCTGTTTCAGGGTCTATGCTAACAAAAACAAGGGTAACCTGGTCCTTTTTGTCCGCGGGGATTTGTTCTTCTATACCTCGCATGTCTGCAACCAATCTAGGGCATGCCGTCTGACAAGAGGTGTAGATCATGACCATGACCAATACATCTCCTTTCAGCGCCTTTAACTGTATTTCCGCATTGTTTTGATTGGTCCATTTGGATGGGAGATTATAAATGGATAACTCTGAGATTTCACCCTCCTTTTTGTTGTTCTTGGCCAGTAGCTGAAGATCCATTTTACAAACACTACATTTATCGGGCTGGTCATAGGTCTTGTCTCCCTCGCAATGCATGGGGCACTGGTATTTTTCTGCTGTTGTTTTGGTTGAATTTTTTGTATTGCACCCTATAAGATTAACGACCAAAAGGCATAGCAATCCGGCATTGAAAATTTTCTTCATATCCTTAGTAAGTTAGGTTTTTATTGTTGGATCCATTGGTCTTTACACATCGGAATCCTAAATTCCTTATGGCATAATTAGCTTTTAGACTGCCTCTAAAAGCATAGCGCATAAAAGCGGCATAGTTCATTAAGTCCGACGCTCCAACTGCAGCGCTTCCACAAAAAAGATTACTATCCTTGTCTACATCCTTTCTGGATTCACCGGAGATTAAAACGGAATTAAAGTCCATCGTCCATTCCCATACAAGGCCGTGAAGGTCATAAATGCCCCAGTAATTTTTAAAAGTGGAACCTATAGCATTGTTAAATGTTTTTGGAGCTTCGTACCAATCTAGAATTAGCTGATTATAGGACTCTTTTTTACGCGCATCTGGATTGCTTTTATCGGCCATTGCGGCATATTCCCACTCATCAACAGTTGGTAACCTTTTTCCTTGGCATTCGCAATATTTCCTGGCGGCAAACCAAGAAACGTTGGTAACCGCTGCATCGTCGGCCAATTGATTTCCAAAGGATTCATCACTTTCCCAATTCACTAAATAATTGCCGTCGGCAAACAATCGCTTAACCGTACTTTTTTTCCATTCGGGATATTCCTGTACAAACTTTAAATACTCCTTATTCGTTACCGGGTATACGTCCATCGAAAACTCCTCTACGGTGACCGCTGTTGAATCTACACCATATAGGGGAATATAAGTCCCTCCTTTAACGGTAACCATATGCTCTGATTGGGCAGAAACAATATTTACTGCTATGATTCCTATCAGTGTAAAAGCTACTTTAAAAAAGGGACTCAATATCATTTTTTAATTTGGATTGATTCTATTTATTTCTTACACTTTTAACCATAGCCGGAGTTACGTCCTTTTTGGAATTGCCCCAACTATTGTACACATAGGTAAGTACATTGGCAACCTCTTCATCTGATAAGGTCTGTGCTGTCATAACACTATTGTATTTTTGTCCGTTTACGGTTATTTCACCTGTTTTTCCGTGTAATACTATATCAATGGAGCGATTAACATCGGCATTAAGGTAGTCCGATTTTGCCAAAGGTGGAAATGCATTGGCAATACCCTGGCCCTCTCCTTGGTGACAGGCAAAACAGGTCTGCATATAGGTCGCTTTTCCAAATTCCATCTTTTCCTCCATGGATTTGGCCGGAATTTCAGATTCCACAACGCCGTTGTTCGAAGGCATTTTTTGAATACCACTACCTTCAGGTTGGTAAATACCGTCTTCAAGTTCTCCTGAATAGATAGTCTTGTTTTTTTCGCCTTCTACTTTTAACATACCCAATGCTCCCTTGTTAAAGGCCCTGAAAATGGAATGGTCTACCAGTATAAATGTTCCCGGAACATCTACCTTGAATTCTACAATGGCGGCTCCGCCAGCTGGGATTAGGGTAGTTTGTACATTTTCATTGATCAAATCGCCACCTTCAACATGTACCTTGTCGAAGATTTCACCAATAACATGAAAGGATGATACTAGGTTTGGTCCACCGTTGCCAACGAACAGGCGTACTGTTTCTCCTACCTTCGCAGTAATGGCATTATCCCCTGTCAAGGCTCCCATTTTCCCATTAAATACTACATAATCTGCCTTTTCATCAACTGCTTTTTGCATATCAAAAGGCTGCAAACCTCGTTCACCGTTCGATCCTTTAGTGTAAAAGTCGCCTTGCATAATGTAATATTCTTTATCTACCAATGGTAAACCTCCTTCGGGTTCTACCAATATTAAACCATACATACCGTTGGCAATATGCATTCCTACAGGTGCTGTTGCGCAGTGGTAAACATACAACCCGGGGTTTAGAGTTTTAAATGAGAATACTTTCTCGTGGCCAGGGGCTACAAAGGAGGACTCTGCACCACCACCGGGACCAGTAACGGCATGTAAGTCGATATTGTGGGGCAATTTGTTTTCAGGGTGATTTTTTAGGTGAAATTCTACTTCGTCACCAACCCTTGTTCTTATAAAGCTTCCCGGTACCGTACCTCCAAAAGTCCAATATATATATCGAACACCGTTGGTCATTTCACCTTCCTGTTCCAATATTTCCATATCCACTATAAGTTTTTTGGCCTTTCTTTTACCAACTGGGGTTGGTACATTGGGAGGGGATGTTAATTCTGCAATCATTTCACGATTAGCAGGAATATCAGCAGCGTCTTCATAAACTATCTTTTCCTTTTTTGCACATGAGAGGATAAGACTGCCCATTCCTACAGCCATAATTAGGGAGAGGAATATTTTTTTTGTCAATTTTGAATTCATAATGATTTGTTTAGGTTGCTTATTGAAATAATAAAGGATTTTCAGGTCTTTAATTCAGGCAAAAATAGTTTTGAAACTGCTACAAAAACATGATAACTGTCATATTGTAGAATTTCGTTCAAATGGATAAATTATGTCGGGAAACATCGTTCTTGGGTTAAGTTTTTCTTTGGATTAATCCTTATTTGTAAACAAAACAGGGTTTATGGTCAGCATTATCCAACCCCAATTATTGGTATTCCCATCGGAGTTACCTTTTATGGTTTCCATGCCTTGAGAGGCAAAAAGATGTGAATATCCTGCATTGATACCTATTTCTTTTTGAAGTTTATATCCGTATGCGATATCCAGTTCAGACCCCAATTGCTTTTCACTGTTTGGTCCTATTTCTGCTGCAGCTGAGAAGTTGTGAATAGCAATATTTAAATTGGATTTCTCATTCAACACCACCTTGGCATTGGCGTAAATATCCAAAAGCCCTACGCTGCTGGTGTGGTTCCCGACGTAGAAATAATCCATGAGTCCGTTAAACTTATGATTGGTTCCATAAAAGGGGTTAAAAGCTTTGTTTTCTTGGCTGGAAGGTAATCCATTGTCATTACCGCTTAATAGTTCCACCCCAAGTCCCAATGTGGATTTAGCTGTAACTGTATAGTTGCCCTCAAGAGATAGGAGAAATCCACTTAAATCATTGTTGGCTATGTCCTTACCGAATTGGTAATAGAGATTTGAGGTCAACTTCAAATTATTGGCCTTATAATTTAAATGGGTTCCGAGCGTTTGGCTAAACCTGGTTTCGTGGTTGTCGGGATTGATACCATCAATATATTGCAGACCATTGTTTAAGAAAAGAAAACTTGCCGAGAATTTGTTCCATTCATTATGGGCCCACAAATATTGTATGCTTTTATAAGTTCCTGGGGTGGTCAAGGTAGTGCCGGTTAAATTTTCATCACTTTGGTTAAAAGCAAAGCCCAGATCCAAATTGAAGCTGGAATTTTTATATTCCAGGCGGGCGGCATCGTGACTTCTGGCCTGCTGGGCCCAACCTACATCTCCAAAAATTCGGTGGTCGTCATAAATAATTTCTTGTCGTCCCACCTTCAGGAAAAAATTTGGATCTAGCTGAATTTCCCCCCATGCCTGATGTATTCCGACCCCATTTTTATCCGAGCTGTTAAGTTGAGGTACATCACCCCAGATCCGGACATCCTGTAGACTCAGGTAGAAGGTCAGTTTGTCAATTTCATAATTGGTATTCAGTCTGGTCCGTTGTGAAACAAAGGCGGCTGGGTCTTCATTATCAGGGAATAGGGTTTTAAAGCCATGTCTATATTCGAACCTTGGACGTAATTCGGCATCTATTGTCAACTGTGCCTGGGCTTGACTGCATAAAAGGATAAATAAAAGAATTTGAAGAGGTTTCTTTAGTTTCATAATTGCTTTGGTTGATTTTTCCGAGGCAAAATTCAGGCGGTAATAATTAACATAATATGACATATGTCATTTAATGGGATATTGGTGTTGGTTCCCAATGATTCAGTTTTAATGCTACATTCTTCCTTCCAATAATGGCCTCTGGCACTTGGAAAATTAATTGTCCCAATAATAATTGGGCCGTTGTTTTTATCAGAAATTGTCCTAAGTAATTTTTTAGGTCGATTAGTGGTGATACTTTCCTTATACTTGTGTGTAGCTTTTCGTGGAAAAGGTGATAAATTGGGGGCAATTAAAAATGAAGGTATGACATAGAAATTGGGAATATGAAATAAAAGTGAATGTCACAATCCCTGCCAATGCCTATTCGCAGTGGGCCATAGTGTGAGGGACAAAATAGATTTTGCCCAGTGTAATATTAAGTTTTCAGTAAAAAATGAAACAAATGAGCTTCAGTTTTGTAAACCAGAGTATTAGCTTTCTTTATTGTAAAAGGATTCATTCCATTTTGTTCAATAATAGAGGTAGTATCCTTTTAATACCCTTTTTGATTTTATTCTTAAGTTGTTCCAATAATGCCCAAACCAATTTTAAGACCAAGTATTTGGAGGTAAGTTTGAATGCCCAAGGGCGCATTTATAGCCTAAAGGATATTACAAAGCAACAAGCTCGGGAATTAAGTCCGTCTGATAAGACATCATCTTTGTTGTCCTTGTATAATAGTAAGCTAGATACCATTTACGAGCCACAAAGTGCAAAATATAACAAGTCTGAAAACACTATAAAGCTAACCTATCCCAATAATTCCGTAGCTGAGATCAAGGTTGAGCCCAAGGACAAGTACCTTAAATTTACCCTACTTTCATTGACTAACCGCGAGGATATTGAGGGAGTGCAGTGGGGTTCCATCCATACCAATATTACCAATCTTTTTGGAGAAATTATTGGGGTGGCACGTGACACTAGTGAAACTATCAATTATGCCATAGGGATGCTCGCCCTTAACGACAATACCCTTGGCGGAACTTCAAGGACCATTGCCGACGCGGCCCCTTTTCAATATGTCATTCACTCCCCTGATACTATCCAATACCCATTGCCCATGGACCTTCATGAAGGACAGGTTTTTACCCTGGGTGGTAATGGAATCAGTGATGTGGCCTTTTACGCCCATAAGGAGCCCTATTATAGGATTGTGTACGGCAATGCTGCTGAAGTAGATGATAAGGGAAGAATATCCATTACATATAATTCAAGGGATAGGACTAAAAAAAGGGAAGTGTATTTTTCACTAATTCCCAATATGCCTGCTAACATTCCCAATCATATTGATGTTGAACCGATACCTGGGGTGGATTATATTGGGTCATCGGTAGCATTATGGGGGAGCCCAGATCATACAGCACTTATGGATGTTATTCACGACATAGTAAAGGAAGAAAACCTGCCATACCCTACCATCAAGGATAAATGGGTCAAAGATCCTACTGCCTTTGTACCTGATGTACTTACTTACGGCAAGTTATATGATAGTATTATTTCGTACACCCACCAACTTGGTTTTAAAACCATTAGTTTATATGACCAAGGATTTGTTCGTGCAGATCGCGGTAATAAGGGATATTTGGATGGTTTTAATTTTGAAAAGAAACCAATACGTTTAACTTCAGGCAATGTGTCTCACAAAGAATATGCGGTTATGGCCGCAAAATACGGAATTTCTATCGGAAGAACACCTATTAGCACAGCACTGGCTCCTGGTACCAAAGATGCCAGTCCCGTTCCAAGCGATAGTTTGTGTTATCAGCAAAAACGCTTGTTGGTGAAAGGCATCAGTCCAACCGATACTATTATAATTGTGGACGACCCAAAATATATGGATGAGATTGCCAGTTGGGAAGGCCATGCCGAAAACCTGAATATGGTAAAAATAGGGAAGGAGCTAATCCATTATTTGGGTATTTCCAAAGAGGAACCATACCGACTTTTAAATGTAAAGCGTGGCTATTGGGACACAGCTCCCACCAACCACCAAGAAAATGATACCATTTATAAACTACAAGTAACAATTAATTATGGGTATGACGGGCTGATTCCAAATCTGGCACTACAGGATGAAATTGCAGAATATTACGCCGACGTATGCAAAATAAATGGTCTTGGCTATTACGATTTTGATGGACAGGAGTTTTTATTCAATAATGGGCATGGTTATTACTCGGCCAAGCGCTTTTTTCGAAAAATGTTCGAAAGGGCTGAGTCACATGGAATTCCTCCCATTCGTTTTACCGGAGCAACCCTATCCGAAGGCTCATGGCACTACCAGAGCATCTGGAATGTTGGTGGAGGTAACAACCTATATGATTTGGATACTAGGGAATGGGGAAGTTCAACAAGTCAAGGTAAAGATTTAAGGGATGTTACATATGCAAACTTTTTCCCCGTTGGTGTTGGTGGTAATTTTCCAATTACGGCCAGTTCTACAGCTGAACAATACGAGCACATTATGGCCGTATCCTGTGGAATGGGTATGACATTTAGTTTAAAGCTAAATCAAAACGATGTGGAGAGTTGTCCACAGAAATTTGACATTTTTAAGGTGATTAGAACTTGGCAAGAAGCCCGGGAAGCAAATACCTTTCCGAGGGATATAAAAAAACTTTTGGTAAAACCGGAAAGAGACTGGCAGTTGGAGCAGGTTGACGATAACAATTGGAATCTATTTCCAATAATAAAAAATACAAGGGGCGCTGTTATAAAATTATCCAGGGATTATGCCGGGGATAATTAATTGCACGTAGTATGGTGTAATTTATAAATCCATAAGATCAACGTATTCATGAAACTTGGATTAGGGCTGTACATTCATTTGCTGGATAGAAATTATTTTGCTTTTGAAAAGTAATGTGGTTTTGCCCATGTAGTTGTAGACCTAGTGGATTATTTTAATAAAGGAAGTCATACAAATACACGGGAAGCTAAAGATATTGATATTTTTGGAACGCCATATTTGGTAGATGGTTCAGTTTTTTTACTCAGACCATACCGTATTACCCAAGGATTATGGTATTTAATTGCTGGACTATATAGGAAATAGTGCAGGATTAAGGTTTAAAATGGCTGTAGAAACAGGAATAATCTTGTCGGTAATTCAGAGTATTCGGATTTTCGGAATATAAAACTTAAACAATTCTTCTCTGATCACGTAAAAGGGTGAAAAACAGTGTCCCAATGATAATTGGGACACTGTTTTACTCAGAAATTGTCCTATGAATTTTTTTAGGTCGATTAATGGTGATTCTTCCCTTATACTTGTTTTTAACTTATCATCTATTAACGTTCAATTCTGGGTTTTTTACAATTGCCAGTGTAGATATCTATGGGTAAGGCGTCAATATTTAGTATAAAATAACCAATTAAGTATGATTCAAGTTATAAGATTTAAGGGGATAATATTATCGTTCATTTTTATTATTCTAACATCGGTTGCAACATCTGCTCAAAATTTTGTTGATGTTGGGGAAATGCAAATTTCTTTAGGGCTTCAAACCTATAGTTCTCCAGTAAAGAATAAAGCTGTAACAGGTGAAATGTTGTCAATAGCAGGTGTAAAGTTTAAGAAAGGAGTAGGAGTTCATTCCCAATCTAGCCTGAAAATTAAAGTTAATGATGGCCATCACTTTACGGCAAAGGTGGGGATAATTGACTCCAAAATAGATTACGGATCGGAGCAAATTACGTCTATTCCATTGACAGATGGAAAACGCATTTATTATGAAATCACCAATACTGAAAAACAATTTGTTGGTGTTGAAAGTCGTAACGGAGGAGTAGATAATGGTAGTGTAGTATTTGTTTTGCTTCACAATGGCAAAGAAGTTTATAACAGTGGAATTATGAGGGCAGGTGATTCCGCGAAGGACGTGGACATTAAATTAAAAGGAGGGATTCTTGAAATGGTAGTTGAGGATGCTGGTGATGGTGTGAGCGGTGACCATGCTGTTTGGGCTGATCCACAAATTAATTTTTTTGAGGTGCCTCCAATCATGGTTGGTTACGATTATCAAGGTGAAAGTTCGGTTCAATCAGAAGAAATAAGTGCAAAACTTAAGGGTTCAATTACTCAACTTCCTGAAATTGAAATGCCTTTACAGCAACCGGATTATGATTGGCTAATCAATAATGATCAGGCCAAAGCCGAAGTCTACAGATCTTCCAATGGGAAAGATATTGTTATATCCAATGGTTTGATAGGTAGGGTTTTTAGATTGTTTCCCAATTTGGCCACCATTGATTATGTAAATCAAATGACAGGGGAGAGTCTTTTAAGAAGTGTTTCCAACGAAGGTGTTTTAGTGATAGATGGCAAAGAGTATACTATAGGAGGGTTGAGCGATCAACCAGAGTACGGCTATACATTAATGGAATGGGTAGATGACCTTTTGGTGGCTCCGAATTCTTTTTTGATCCAAGATTTTGAAGTCAAAGAAATTACGGATCGCTTAGAATGGAAACGTGTTCGTTGGGCATCCAATTCCAATATGCCAAGGGGCAAGGAATTGATTTTTACATTGTCCAAGGATAATATTTTGGTAAAAGTCCACTATGCTTTGTACGATGGTATTCCCACCCTTAGTAAGTGGATAGAGATAATAAATAAAGGCAATATAATGGTTCAATTAAATGAGTTTAAATTGGAGCAATTAGCAATGGTAGAAGGGGAGAATCTTGTAGATGTTCCCAAGTATTTTGATAAGCCAAATATCCACATTGAAACGGATTATGCCTTTGGGGCAATGCAACAAAAAACTTCTGATAAGACTACCTTTTGGGAGACTGACCCCCGCTACACATCACAAACCAATTATGCCATGCAATTACCGGCAATGTTGGAAGTTAAACCGCCGTTAGGGCCAAATACGGCCATTGCTATAGGAGATACCCTTACCACTTTTAGGGTTTGGGAGACCCCATTTGACAGTTATGATAAGGAGCGGAAAGGGTTGTTTATTAGAAAAATGTATAGGACAATCTCACCATGGTCTACTGAGAATCCTATTTTTCTTCATCTTACATCTACAGATCCCGCAAAAATAAAGACCGCTGTTGACCAATGTGCCGAAGTTGGATATGAAATGATAATTTTAAGTTTTGGAAGTGGCTTGGATATGGAAAAAGAATCATCGGAATATTATGCTAAATTCAAGGAATTGGTTGATTATGCAAAATCCAAGGGTATTGAATTGGGCGGCTATTCATTATTATCCAGTAGATGGATAAGTGATGAGGTGGATGTAATAAATCCGGAAACAGGAACCCGTGGGGGAATGATCTTTGGATCTTCACCTTGTTTAAGTTCAGATTGGGGGTATGATTATTTTAGAAAAATTAAAACATTTTTTAATGAAACAGGGATGAGTGTTTTTGAAAATGATGGTTCATATCCTGGAAATGTATGTGCTTCAATGTCTCATGCCCACCATAATGGCTTGGAGGATTCCCAATGGAAACAGTACGCCCAGATTCAGGGTTTGTACAAGTGGATGAGGTCTCAAGGTATTTATATGAATGTCCCCGATTTTTACATCAATTCAGGAACCAACAAAACGGGAATAGGGTATAGGGAAGTTAATTGGTCACTTCCAAGGGCAAGGCAATTGGTATTGGGTAGACAAAATTTATATGACGGACTATGGAAGACAATTCCGAGCATGTCCTGGACTTTTGTTCCACTTACAGAGTATCATGGCGGTGGGGAGGCTGCTACTTTAGAGCCATTAAATGATCACTTGTTAGATTATGAAAACCATATGATGCAAAATTATGGATCAGGAGTGCAGGCATGTTATAGGGGTCCAAGGTTATATGACACACCAAAAACCAAGGCTGTAGTTGCCAAGGTAATTAAATGGTACAAACAATATAGGGATATTTTAAATAGTGATATTATTCATTTAAAAAGACCTTCAGGAAAGGATTGGGATGGATTTATGCATGTTAATCCGAAATTAAAAGAAAAAGGATTGGTAATGGTTTTTAACCCATTGGATAAGGAAATAGTTAGAGAAATAAAACTACCGCTATATTATTCAGGTTTGTCCAAAACGGCTTTGGTTCGTGAAAAGGCCGGCCCTTTGAAAAAATATGGGCTGAACAGGGAATATGAGATAAAAGTGAATGTCAAAATACCTGCCAATTCATATTCGTGGTTGGTCATAGAATGACGACTAATATAGATTTTGCCCAATCATATATAAATTTTTCAAAAAAAATAGTTTTAATAACTAAGGGTTGATTTCGCTGGACTCGTGTATTGAAAATGCAATACAAATTGTATCTTGTTTTCAAAAGTAATTATGAAGATGCAAAAAAAATATGCTGCTCTAATTTTTATTTTTTTGATAGCCTTTTTTGTAGGTTGGTCCCAAGAATATAAATTTCAGCATATAACAACGGTAGATGGGCTTTCCCATAATGAAGTACGAAGGATTGTTAAAGACAGCCATGGATTTTTATGGTTTGGAACTCAGAACGGACTTAATCGATATGATGGATACCGATTCAAAATATTTAAGAATATCCCTGGTGACAGTACCACAATCATTGGTGATAAAATATATTCTTTAACAGCTACTGAAGATAAACTATGGATTGGAACCATAACCGGCTTAAGTGTTCTCAATACCACAACATTAGAGGTAATCCCAACCCTCAATATTCAGAATGCCATAGGGGAAAATAGCGTCCTTCAACTGTTTTGCGATGGATCCAATAAGGTTTGGCTTTCTACGGAGAATGAAAATTTTGTAATCGATTCTGAGTCTCTGGAAATCGTGCCAATTTTAAAGGGTTATAGAATAGCTTCAGTTGCCAAAGGTTTTGACAACTCCTACTGGGTAGGTACGGACAAGGGATTGGTCCGTTTTGATTACGATAGTGCCACAATAATCAAGAATTATGACATAGGTTCATTGGCTGTCTATGGCTTGGATGAAATTTTCACCAATTCTTATGGAGAAGTATGGATTACCCTTGGAGATAAAATCCTAAGATACCAATCGGAAAGGGATAGATTTATTGAAGTTAAAAGATCCAAGTCTTTAAATGCCATATCGGAAAATATTGAAGGGGATATTTTCTTTGGTAGCTATGGAAATGGCCTTTTGAAATATACAAGGGATACCGGAGTATTCGAATCACTATTGGCAAATCCAGAAAACCATTTGTCTATAAGTAGTAATGATGTCTATGATGTTTTTGTAGATAATGAAAATATTATTTGGGTTGGGACCCAAGAAGGGTTGGATTATTATGATTATTCTAGACATAGATTTAATAGTTTGGTTCATTTGCCTGGCAATAAGAATAGTTTGCGGAGTAGTTTTGTACAAACAATGTTTCAGGATAGGGACGGTACGTTTTGGGTCGGGACACGTGAAGGAATAGATTGTGTAGATTTCGAAAATGGATACTCCAATCCTAAGATAACTCATTTGGATATGGGCAGCAAGGGGTTTGAGTCCCTGAACAATGATTATGTTACAAGCATATATAGGGATTCAAAAGATAGGATGTGGATTGCCACCATGAACAATGGATTATATTTGATTGATGAAAAATACAATATTTTTAAGCAATTTCTTCAAAATGATAGCGAAGTAACGAGTATTGCATCTTCTTCAGTTCGAGCAATATTAGAAGACCATTTGGGAAGAATGTGGTTTGGTACTGGAGGCGGACTGTCGTTATTAATAGAACAAAACGAAACTAATTATTCATTTGAAAATTTAGGATATTCCAAGTTGAATACCAATTCTTTGCCTTTGAACGATGTTTATTCCGTGTTCGAAGATAGCAAACATAGAATTTGGATTGGAATGAATAGAGGAGGAGTGAGTTTGTTACAGGAAAAAGGAGGGAGTAAGAATTTTCTTCGGTTTAATCATAATCCTTCAGATCCTAAATCGATTAGTAACGACGAGGTTTTTGTTATTTATGAGGATGTTAAAAAACGTGTTTGGTTTGGCACCTCGGCTGCTGGGTTAAATCTTTTAAAAGAGGACGGCAGATCGGATATTAATGACGGTTACTATTTTCAAAGTTACACTGAAATTGATGGCTTATCCGATAATGAAGTAAATGCTATATTGGAGGACAATGAAGGTGACCTTTGGGTTGCAACAAATACGGGTTTTTCAGAATTCAACGCAAACACAGAAACCTTTACCAATTATTCCACCTATGATGGTGTGCTGAAAGGAAAGTTTAGGAAAAATGCTAGATGGAGCACGAAAGATGGCACTCTTTTTTTTGGAGGGGCCGCTGGTATAAATTATTTTAATCCCAACAATTTTAAATTTAACAAAATTATTCCGGAGCCAGTTTTTTTGGATTTGTTGATTGATGGTAAGGTTATTGAATTTGGGCAATTGCTTGATGATAGCATAATAATAAGTGAACAGCTAAGTTCTGGGTCCTTTGTAAGGTTGCCTGGGAAAGATAATCGATTTCAAATTGAATTTACCTCCTTGTCTTTTGCATCGCCATTCCGCAATAAATATGCCTTTAAATTGGAAGGATTAGATGAGGGTTGGAGATATACAACAGGTAAAGACCCAAGTGCTAGGTATTCTAAATTGAAGGCGGGAAGCTACCGTTTTTATTTAAAGGCTTCAAATAATGATGGTGTTTGGAACGAGAAGCCCATTTACCTTGATATTGTTGTGAGAGCTAATTTTATGGACAAGAATATCGTTAAAATTGGAATCGCTGTTTTGTTTCTTATGTCTCTAATTTTTGGTATGCTGGCCTTTAAAAAACATAAAAGTCGTGTCCAATCAAAAGAAATTAATCCGAAGATCAAAAAATCACATAAGCCTATCGACCCTAATTTGGAAGTAGAAAATTTAGAAAAAATCAAGGAATTAAATCTTTTGATGGATATGGATAAGGTTTATTTGGATTCGGAACTGGGACTTGCCCAATTGGCTGAAAAAATTGAAGTTAGTACTAATCATTTGTCCTTGCTGCTTAATGATTATATTGGCAAGAATTTTTATGATTACATAAATCATTACAGGGTAGAAGAAGTTAAAAAGAGACTTAAAGATCCCAATTATCAAAAGCAAACATTATCCTCTATTGGGGGCGATTGCGGCTTTAACTCCAAATCTGCTTTTAATAGAATTTTTAAAAATTTAACAGGTAAAACACCAAGTGAATATCAAAGCATGCCTACGGCAAGAGATTGATTATTGATGAAGGTGACTCAACTTATTGTGCAATAATTTAAGTTTTTGGGGAAATGTGTTTTGTCTCATAATTATTTTGAATTCAAATTTGTCTCTTTCCTTGCTTTAGGTCGATTGCCAATTAAAATAACCTTAAGTTGTTATATGATATCGTTTAGGAGGGGCTGAACCTACTTATAAAATATAAATCGAATATGGTTAGGTCAAAGATTGAGAAAATGGTTTTTTTTGGGCCTAGTTTAAGGACATAAATCACTAATTGTTGGGAGTATAATATGGATGGAAATCATATTTCGTTTTATTTTTTTAATATTTGTTGCCTTACACTTGTGGCCATAGTGCTTGCTTCATGTAAAAATGAAAAAATATTGCCAATCCCAACTATTGATAAATCTTTGATAAAAGTAAATGATTTGATTTGGGATTTGGACCTTCTTCAGCAGACACCTGAATTTACCTATTTGGATAGTACCTCTAGAGTAAGACAAATTCTTTTCAAGGGACCAGATCATAAGGATAAGAGCACCCAAGTATTTGCCTATTATTCCAATCCGGATATTTTGAAAACCGGTAAAAATCAAGGAAATACATTTCCAGGTGTTGTTCTAATTTCGGGTGGTGATCAAAGTGCTATGAGCGAGTGGGTGGAACGTTGGGCCCATGAAGGGTATGCAGCAATAACCTGTGATTACGGGAATACCAAATTGCAGCTTGGAAGGGGTCCTGTATTGAATACCTTGGAGGAGCGACTTGCCATAATCTATGATTCGATTGCTCAGGGCCCCAAAGTCGTAAGGGGGTATAGAACGGCAGGAATTGCTATATTGGCTCATTCCCTTCTGCTTAGTTTTCCGGAGGTTGAAAATAATAAAACTGCTGTTACGGGTATTAGCTGGGGTGGTTTTCAAACCTGTATTGTATCAGGAATCGATAATCGTTTTAAAGCTGCTGCGCCTGTCTATGGTTGTGCATTTCATGACGAGATAATATTTAAGAAGTATTTCAAGAATTTGACCAAGGAAGAAAAGTCCCTTTGGATGAGTAAAATAGATCCCAAAAATTATTTGCCGTTTTCCCAATGCCCAACCCTTTTTATTAATGGGAACAAAGACGGTTGTTTTGATATTGTTCCATTCGATAAAACCACAAAGCTGATTCCAGAGAAAAACAGGTTCGTTAGGATTACTCCTAACATGGGTCATGACCATCCAGTCGGGTGGAGACCTCGCGAAATAGCGGCCTTCTTTAACTCAATTTTTAAAGGGAGTATTCCCCTGGCTAAAATCACTGGTATAGAAAAATGGGACTCCGTTATAAAATTTGATTACGATAGTAAGGTAACCCTAAAAAATGCAAATTTTTATTATACCAATGACACTCTTAATATAAATGCAAATCGAACCTGGAATTCTATTCCAGCAAAGATTTCAGGGGGTGGGATAGTAAGTCCCATCCCGCAAGAAGGTTATGTTATGGGCTTTCTTTATGTTACAGATGTGATGGATTTAGGAGTATCTAGTGAATTGATAATCAACTAAAATATTACGAGGGTTATCACCTTAAAGAATTACGTCAAATGATGTTCGAATAACGAATTAGATATTAAAATAATTCTACCCATTCATAACCTCATAAATAAACTCAAAACATGAAAAAAAGATATTGGACTCTGGTGATTTTATTAATTATGTTATCCTCATGTAAAAAAACAGAAAAAATCAATATGATATTTTCTGGCGATTTGTTTGCAAAGAATGTTATAAGTCTTCAAGGGGATATCCCAGGGCAAATTGAAAATCCTGAATATTCATGGTACATCTCTTCCTCACAAAACGGTGAATGGAACCAATTGCCAGGGATTTGGACCAATGAAATTATTTTGCTCACCTCCTACGTGGGTAATTTCATCAAATGTGAAATCACCTATAAAGAGCAAAAAAGTGATAAAAAAGTAAGCGTCTCTGTAATATCATCCCAACCAGTAGGATTTAAGTGGAACACCAACACGGACTGGTTTAAGGAGGCCGGTTTTGGTGTAATGGTGCATTATTTAAAAGAGGCTATCATCCCTGTAGGTGGAGCCGATGAATGGAACGAGACAGTAGATAGTTTTAATGTGGATAATTTTGCTAGTCAGGTCAATGAAGCTGGGGCCGGTTTTGTGATGTTTACCTTGGGTCAAAACTCTGGATATTATTGTTCTCCAAATAAAGCATTTGATAAAGCTGTAGGAATGGAGGCCGGTAAATTATGTTCCAAAAGGGATTTGCCTATGGATTTAATAATAGCCTTGAAAAAATATAAAATTCCATTAATTCTGTACTTGCCTAGTAACCCTCCTGTTAACAATAAATATGTTTCCGAGAAATTAAGATATGCTTTCCAAAAGGATTCGGCCACAAGCCAATTTAATCAGCCCATATTGGAAAATATGATAGAGGAATGGAGTTTACGCTATGGTGATGGAGTTAAGGGATGGTGGTTTGATGGGTTGTATTCATGGAACGATATTAGAAGTACCCGTATGGACATGTCCCTTAAACACAATATAAGTACCCATACCTTGGCTGCAAAGGCAGGGAACAAAAATAGTATTGTTACTTATAACAGTGGTTTTGGAAAGATTCATGGCAATACTCCTTATGATGATTATACTTCAGGTGAAAAATCTACCATTGATGAGTATCCTTCAAGTAGATGGGCAGAAGATGGTGTGCAATGGTTCTTATTTACCTATTTAGGTGAAAAATGGGGTGGTCATGGGCAACAGTTTATTACCGATTCTTTGGTGAACAAGGCCGCTACTATTGTTGATAATAATGGTGTATTGTGCCTTGAGGTGGTAACCGATTCCAAGGGAGAGATTCTCCCTGGCCATTTCGAACAGATCAAAGCAGTTAGTGATAAACTGGGACATCTTAGGTAATGCAATTGCCGTAACATTATAACATTTTTTAATTTTCCAAGATCTTTTTAGAATGAGGGCTTACTTTGTAAATTCACATTTCATAAAAACTTCAATAACCCTAGTGCCCTGGGCATAGTCCTTGAATAGAGTCCTGAAGTATAAGAATTCGCGTTTTTTTATCCCATAGAATCAATTTGGTGTGTTTTATCTTGCATAATTGTCTTGCTATAGCAATGGTTTTACCATGTCCTAATGCTCATTAGGACTATTTTTTTCAATATTTCCTTGTCTCAATACTCCCTTTAGGTCGACTAACAGTTAATTATATGTTAACATCGTAGTGGATAATCCAAACGGATATTCGATTCTAACTAATAGTGTTAAAAAACTAACTAATTAAAAAAAGTATGATTTATGGTTTAATTTTTTTTGGATGGATAATAATCCCCAATGACTAACTGGTCAGAGATATTCTGAAATATGAATATTCAATTAAAGGAATAACTAACAAACAAAACCTTAAGAATGAAATTAAAAAACTTAAAAAGGCACAAAAAGATCGGTGCAAGTTGGGTAAAGATATTTCCCCTACTGCTACTTGCATTCACATCAATTTCTATGATGGGCAATCCGCTGACCAATGGGTCACTGGAAATAGTGCAACAAACAATTTCCGGAACTATAACGGATGACACTGGCTCTCCCTTACCTGGAGTAAACGTATTGGTAATAGGTACTTCTAACGGTACCCAATCCGATTTTGATGGGAATTACAGTATTTCGGCTAACCAAGGCGATATACTACGGTTCTCTTATCTGGGACTAAAGAGCATAGACCATGAAGTTGGCAGCGCAACTACCTTAAATGTCACCATGGAAGAAGATATCAATTCTTTAGATGAAGTAGTTGTTGTGGGATATGGCACCACAATCAAGAGGGAGTTGACCAGTTCGGTCGTTACTGTAAGTACTGAGGAATTAAATGAGATTCCGGCAACCTCATTGGGTAACGCCATTGCGGGTAGATTGGCTGGAGTAAATATAGCACAGTCCAATGGTAAGCCGGGAAGTACATCACGAATTATTGTAAGGGGAGCAACATCTGGACAGTTTGCCGGGAGTAATGAACCGCTGTATGTAATAGACAATGTAATTGCGTCCAAGTCAATTTTTGACGCCCTGGATGTTAGTGAAGTAGCGAATGTAACTGTGTTAAAGGATGCGGCTTCCGCTGCGGTTTACGGGGCAAGGGCAGCGAATGGTGTGGTATTGGTAAATACACATTCTGGGAAATCAGGTAAAACAGTTATAAACGTTACATCAACTGTTGGTACAACCGAACCAACAAATGTTCCCCCTATGACAACTGCTTTTCAACAGGCAGGGATTATTGAGGCACAGAGAGATTTTAATGGTGTACCTCAAGATGACCCCAGTAGATTTAGTCAGGCGGAAATGGACTACCTGAGAGCAAACGATTGGGGTTCATTTGCGGAGCAATCGGCTACAGATCCTCTTTTAAATAGAGTGGCAATTACAGCGTCCGGAGGCTCTGAAAAAATCAACTATTTTATGTCAGGGTCCTATGTTAAACAGACAGGGGATTTTAGCAAATTGTCCTATAAAAAGACAAACTTTAGGGCCAAAGTATCAGCAGATATTACAGAGGATTTAAATGTATCCATTAATATGAATACCAATAACGATGTCCGAGATGAATTTTATTGGAGATGGAATGGAAGTGATGAAGATTTTGGGGACTTCTATAGGACCGCGAATAGGACCGGGGCATGGGGCCCAGGGGTTCATAATGGCGAATATGTGGCCAACTTCAATGGTTGGAATCCTGTTCATTTAGCAGATGGAGGTGCTGGAAATAGAGAACGCACTTCCAGAAACATGGGAACTATAATAGATTTAAACTATAAGGTACCATTTTTAGATGGACTCACACTGGGTGCTACCTATAACAAACTTAATATAAGAACCGATGAAACACTTTTAAGAAAAGTGGTGGAAGATGTTACATTTGGAGTAGACCCTAACAATAGATTTTTACTAACGGATGAGGTTCTTGGAGTGCGGGTGCGTAGTGATGATGGGGCTGATTCTGACAGCTTGGAAGAAAGAACGGCAGAGGAAGATTCATATCAGTTTAACGCTCGAATTGGGTACGAAAATACCTTTGGTACCGATCATAATGTAAATGCATTTCTAATTTATGAGGCATGGGAAAGAAATGATAGGAATTTTTGGGCCAGAAGAAGAGGTTTGCAAACCGAATTTGTAACCCAATTATTTGCTACAGACCCTGCCGTTGAAAGTCAATTTGCCAATGGTGGTGGGGCAGAATTCGGTAGAGCTTCCTACATTGGTGGTTTGGGGTATAACTATAAAGAAAAGCTATTTTTAAATTCATCATTTAGATATGATGGGTCTACAAAATTTGCAGAAGACGAACGCTGGGGCTTTTTTCCTTCCGTTTCCTTAGGATGGATCGTTACCGAAGAGGAATTTTTCACTAGTAAAGTAGATTTTATTAATTTCTTTAAAGTGAGGGCTTCATTTGGTACCACTGGAAATGATGATGTTGGTAATTCTAACTTTCCTTACATACAAAGTTATAACGTTGGGGGATTAGGACCCGTTTTTGGAGAAAATGAATCTATATCCAATTCAGCGGTAATCGGTGCACAGCCAGATTTGTTCATTACCTGGGAGAAACAGAGTTCCTTTAACTTAGGGTTGGATTTTCAATTATTGAAGAGCCGATTATCAGCTTCTTTTGATTTCTTCAGTAATAAGAAAACCGACTTGTATGGTAGCAGGCAATTATTTATTCCAAGCTCTTCAGGTTTAACTTTAGGGCCAACTAACTACGGAGGTATAAATATTAAGGGTTTTGAAATGGTTACTTCCTATAAGGATAAGTTCGGGGATGATTTTTATTATGACATTGGCTTTAATTTAGGATATGCCAAGGACGAATACGCAACCTTGGATGAGCCAGAAACACGTAGACCGTATGAATTGTTAAATGGGCATGGTACCAGTAGGTTATTTGGGTACACTTCATTGGGTATCATTCGGGATCAAGCGCAATTGGATGCCTTGATAGCTTCTGGTTATAAAATGAACGGAGCAGATCCTCAAATTGGTGCCTTGTATTATAGGGATTTAAGGGGAAATCCCCAAGTTGACCCAGAAGGGAATACACCCGATGGTGTTATTGATGGCAATGACCGAAGTTATATAGGCTCGGCTTCTAGCCCCCCAATAAATTACGGGATTAGACTTAATCTTAATTATAAACGATTCACTCTGCAAACTTTTGCACAAGGATTTGCAGGACATCAAAGATACCAGCCTGCCAACAATATTTTTCAATTTGGGGATATTGGAAACTCTTCTCATACCCAGTGGTTGGATGCTTGGAGCCCAACTAATGTCAATGGCGCATTGCCAAGGTTTGGGTCACCTTCAGCTGGTGACAATTCAAGCTTTTGGCTACAGGATGCAGATTATTTAAGGTTGAAAAATGTAAATTTAGGTTATGATATTCCTGATAATATAGCCTCAAAAGTTGGGGCAGAACGGATCAATTTATTTGCTAATGGTACAAATTTATTTATGATTTATAGTAAGATCGATCAGTTTGATCCGGAAACAATCGGGAGAGGTATTCCTGTGAATAAAACTTACAGTTTAGGAATCAATGTTACATTTTAAAAAATAGTATGATGAAAGCAAAAAATATAAGTAAAATTTGGATACTGTGTTCGTTACTGTTTTTGCAATGTAGTGAAGACGTATTGGATAAAAAGGATTTAGGTGCAATTAGTTCGGATGTTATTTGGAACGACGAACATCTTGCGGAGGGTTTTTTAAATAACATTTATTTAGGAGCCTTGCCAGGATGGGATGTTAATGCCTCGAGAATGACCGATGATGCCCAAGGCCCGGATGCCCTAATGTATGGAGAAGCTTCACCCAGTTCACAAGGACGTTATTCGGGGAGCTATAGTACTATTAAGGACATTAACCTTTTGTTAAGGGATGTAGGTACTGGAAGTATCAGCATAGAAGATCAAGACCTGATGAAGGCACAGGCCTTGTTTTTTAGGGCATATCTGTATTTTAAATTGGTGTCCACATATGGGGGTGTGCCCTTAGTACTCGAAGTAAAGGACCAAACTGATGTCCCAGCACTTCAAGTGCCTAGAAATAAGACGTCAGAGTGTATGAGTCAAATACTTTTGGATTTGGATGCAGCTATGATCGATTTGCCGGATAGTTATGATTCATCGGATTATGGTAGGATAACCAAGGGAGCAGCTATGGCCTTTAAGGGTAGGGTGTTGTTGCACTATGCTAGTGAGCAATTTGATCCAGCCCAGGATAAAGGGCGTTGGCAAGCCGCTTTCGATGCGAATAATGCTGCTAAAACTTATCTGGAATCTATTGGTAAAGGGTTACATCCAGATTATGCCGGACTGTGGTTTGAAGAAGGGACTAGTAACGTAGAGGCTATTATGGTAAAAAACTATTCTTTGGATAGACCACACAATAGAGAGGCCGGATGTCGTCCTTTTATAGTTGGGACCAATGGGGAGTCTTATGACAAGCCGACTGTGCAATTGGTAGATGCATTTCCTATGAAAGATGGTAAAGCAATTGATGATTTAACATCTGCCTATTCCTATGACCCTACCGCACTTTGGGTAAACCGAGACCCAAGATTTGAAGCTACCATTGCTTGGAACGGATCAATATGGCCATTGAACAACCCAGCACCGAATAGGACAAGTGATTTGGAATGGACTTTTCAAGAAAGTGCTATTGAAGGGCAAGCAAACTCGAGAATCACAGCAACCAGTTTTAATTGTAGGAAAGCAGTGGATGGAACTTTGGAAGGTGGAGCTGCCAGTTTGAGCTCACCTACAGATTGGATCGAAATTCGTTTTGCGGAAGTGCTGTTAAATTTAGCGGAGGCAGCAAATGAGATTTCCAATTCCGGCGTAGCGTATGAGGTTCTGACACAAATTCGTTCTCGAGCAGGTATTGAAGCCGGTGGCGATAACCTGTACGGATTACAAGCTGGAATGAGCCAAGATCAACTACGTGATGCCATTATGCTCGAAAGAAGGTTGGAATTGGTTTTTGAAGGTAAGAGATCAGCAGACTTAAGAAGGCGTAGAATGTATGAAACACTTAATGGCTCGCACAGATTTGGGTATGAAATCCTTAGGACAGCTGCTTTTGATGCCCTTAGCCCAACTGCTGAAATTTTAGATGACAGGAAAGTATTGGAAGCTGGTGTCTTAGATGGTAGTATCAATTTAGATGACCCAGCCGTTTATAATACCTATTTCAGTACAAAGTTAAGAAGTTTGGAACGCTTTGGAAGTGTTGATGCCGATGGTGATCCAATCAATTATTTGGACAATTATTACTTTTATGATATCCCTCAGGATGATTTAAATAAAAACCCAAATCTACAGCAAACTGCAGGTTGGCCTGGAGGGGATTTTGACCCATTGCAATAAGAAATGTAATTTATTGAGTTGATTGTTGAGTTATACTAGTATTGAGTGAGTTGTTTAAAAAAAGGGGCTGTAATTTTACAGCCTCTTTTTACAATACAAGACATTTGTTGCCTGTATGGGAAAAGGTGAAAGCGAGTAGCAAATTTGAAAAATAGTGAGCTAGAAATCAAAGTATAATTCCAAACAGACCGTCTGGAAGGGTTTTGTTTTTCTATCTCAATTAAATGAAAGTCATGGAACTTTGATAACAATATGTGTTATTTATTAAAAAATATAAGCAATTAAGAATCTTATAAGTACAATATAAAATTATGATCAAACTATTTTGGATTTTTTTATCTACAGTATGTATAATTGCCTATGCCAATTCTCAGGACAAGGGATTTCTTGAAAATGAATTTGTCAAATTAACCCTAGATAACCAAGGTAAATTAACGGAATTATTAGAGAAGGAAACAGGTAAAAACCTATTAATTCAAGGTTATAGTAAATCTCTATTAACCGTTCAAAGTAAAAGTGTAAATTATCCTATTACAAGCTGGAAACGTGAAGGAGAGATATTGAAATTAAAATTTAAGGAACTAGGTGCCGAAATCAGTGTAAATATTAATAGTAAAAATAACTATTTAACCTTTGAAATTGTTAAAATTAAAGGAGGGAAATTGATTGATCAAGTTATTTGGGGACCCTATGATGTCTTGCCTTCAGAAAAAATAGGTCAATCCATCGGGATAGCCTATGATGATAATACGGCTATCGGATTTATGGGATTAAATCTTAAAAGTCGTGGTGGATTTGAAATTGCAACGAGAGAAAGATTTGGAAATGCTGCCAAGAAAATTGAAGGAGGTGCAAGCTTAACTGGTTTTGTCCGTGATCGCTCCAGATTCCAAACTGTAGATAATTGGGAGCAAAAGTTAGGACAGGCAGTACCTGTTAAGGATAGCGATGCTGAAATAGTAGGTGCCAAATTTGCTTTCTATTGCGTGCCTTCCAGTAAATTATTGGAAGTTGTGGAGGAAATCGTTTTAAACGAAGACCTACCTTACATTAAAACCAAAAATGTCTGGAATAAAGTTTCGAAATACTCTAGTTCGTCAAAATTCATTATGTCTTACAATGTGAACAACATTGAAGCCTGTATCGATGTTGCGGAAAAAGCGGGTATTTCATCTGTCTATCATGGTGGCATTTTTAAAACATGGGGAACTTTTATATTGGACGATAAAGAATTTCCCAATGGTTATCAATCGGTTAGGGAGTGTTCCGATAAAGCTGAAAAGCATGGTATAAATCTTGGAGTTCATACATTAACAAACTTTATTACGACTAACGATCCATTAGTTACTCCTAAACCTGATCCGGGTCTAGTTTTGGCTGGAATCACAAAATTAGAAAAAAGCATTTCTGTTGCTGATATTGAATTGTTATTGCAAGATGAGCAGGTACGCCCAGCATATTATGAACCAAATATTGATAAAGTTAATCCAAGGTGGCGCGAGCATACGGCGGTTCGAATTGGGGATGAAATTATAGAGTATTCTTTTGCAACTGCCGAAGGAAAATTGGTCTTAAAGGATTGTAAGCGCGGTGCCTTTGGTACTAAAGCGGTTAAACACAAAAAAGGAGAAAAGGTAAGTAGACTAATGTCCCATGGTTACAAAGTATTTTTCCCAGATATAAACTTGCAAGATCAAATGGCGAAAAATCTAGCTAAATTCTTTAATGAAGCTAATCTGATGAGAATTAGTTTTGATGGTATTGAAGGTGGGCTTGCTTCTGGACACGGACGCTATGGAAGTGATCGCTTTGTAAAAGTTTTCTTTGATCATTTAAAGGAACCAAATATTGTAGCGAATTCATCGGATGTTACACATTTTGGTTGGCATTACTTTGCGAATGAAAGTTGGGGCGAACCATGGACATCCGATAATTTTAGGGAAGCACATTTAGACCATAGATTAAGTGTCCAACAAGCCTTAAAAGAAGACTTGTTACCTCGCAAAATGGGACAATTTAGTATCAATGCAAAAACTACAAAAAAGGATATTGAATGGGTAATGGGCTTGTGTGCTGGTTACGATGCGGGCGTGGATTTTTACATTAGCCCTAATATTGAAGAAATTAATAAAGAAGCTAATTCCATTTTAGCAGAAATTAAAAAATGGGAAAATGCAAGAATGGAAGGCCTTTTTACAGAAGCGCAGAAAGAAAAACTTCGTGATCCGTATACTTTTTATGGTTTGGAGCAAAATAAGGGGGGTGTGAGTTTAGTTTTTATTGAATCGTGGGCCCCTGAAGGAGGAAGAACTCAAGGAGAACATGATTTTAATAGTTTGCCATCTTCAATATTAAAAAGCAGTCCAGAAGCTCCTGTATCTTTAGATTATAGGCATACAAATATGACTACGGAACCAGGACAGCCCACGGCTGCTATTTGGAAATATTTTTGTGCAGGACCCAAGCAAAAAATGCAATTCGTAATTCGTCTTCCTAAAGAATCGAATGAAAGTGTAAAAGGTATCTACTTAAAGGTAGGATCAAAAAAAATTGTCTTGCCGTTTACATTGGAACCAGGTGATTTTATTATAAATAAAGGAAACGATACTTATAAACATTTTTCCGAGGACCTTCAAATTACGAATGAGGTTATCATAGACGAGGGATATTTTAAAGTGGCAGAAGGTGAAAACCTTATTGAATTTGATTACCAAGGCAAAGGCAGGAATGCGGGCCCTGAAGTGATTGTAAATTTCTGTACAATAAAATAGTTTTACATTTATATAATATCCTCTTGGTATGCCAAGGAAAATTGGTCCGGGAAAGTGCTAAATATTAAGGCTTGTAGCGTGTTCAGGTTCCAGTATTTATTAAAAGGAGGATGATACACAATCTGTTAACGATGAGGTAATTTGCTGAAAAAATCCAAATTAATGTGAACGGAATTTATGGTTCATTTGGCTGATATCAGGGGGATTAATTCAAAGGCTAGTTAGAAACAATAATAAACATAACATGGGTAGAGGAATTGCCATTATTCAAACGATTTCGATTTTTGTTCTTACTATACATTGTTACGCACAAGATTTGGGAGCAAATAATAGCGGGGATACTGTATTTTCTTTACTAGATCCATCTGTTTCGAATATATACTTCAATAACCAGCTTCACCAAACCAATGAAGACAATATTTTTGTTTACAAGGGTTTTTATAAGGGAGGTGGAGTAGCAATCGGCGATATCAACAATGATGGGCTTTTGGATATATATTTTACAGGGAATCAGGTTGGTGATAAGCTATATCTTAATAAGGGAAATCTAAAATTTGAGGACATTACAGTTGCCGCCGGGATTTTGAATAGAGGGGGTTGGTCTACACATGTTAGTATAGTTGATATCAACAACGATGGCTATAAGGATATTTATGTTTGTAAAAGTCTATATGATGATAAGGAAGATTTACGGGCCAATGAACTTTACATTAATAATGGGGATAATACTTTTACTGAATCTGCAGACAATTACAATTTAAACGACAGGAATAGAACTACAGAAGCTAATTTCTTTGATTTTGACAGAGATGGAGATTTTGATGTTTTCTTGGTGAATCAACCTAAGAACTCTTCGTTTATGGCTCCAGCAAACGATGAAAAAAAAATTGTGCCCACTCAAAATTATAGATTGCTCGAGAATATTGATAATCATTTTTTTGAAACTCCCAACAATGGAGGAGTAAGCAATTTCGGATACGGTTTAAGTTCCAGTGTTGCAGATTTTGATAATGATGGTTGGCAGGACATTTATGTGGCCAATGATTATTTGGGTCCAGATTTCTTTTATATCAACAACCGAAATGGAACTTTTACCAATAAAATTTATGAAAACATTAAGCATACATCTTATTTCAGTATGGGGACAGATGTTGGGGATATTAACAATGATGGTTGGTTCGATTTTGTGGTCCTCGATATGGTGGCTGAAGATAACTACAGACTTAAAAGTAATATGAGTTCCATGAACCCCACCGAGTTTTGGAATAATGTAAGTAGAGGTGGGCATTATCAATATATGTTCAATACACTACAACTGAACAACGGTGTTGATGTACATGGAAATATGCTTTTTAGTGAAATAGCACAAATGGCGGGTATCTCCAGTACGGATTGGAGTTGGTCCCCTTTATTGGCCGATTTTGATAATGATGGTCACTTAGATCTTTTCGTCACCAATGGAATACGACATGAAATTGGTAACACCGATGCTCTTAAGAAATTGGATGAATATGTTGGGGATATCGATACCAATTATAATAAGGAGGGCGACAAAAACTTTGACGTTTGGAAATATGCCAACTTGGAAAAGATGCTATCCTTTTTTCCTTCCGATAAAATTCAGAATTATATGTATTGGAATACCAATGGACTGAAATTCGAAAAAGTATCCGATAAATGGGGGCTGTCCCAAAAAACGTTTTCCACTGGTGCTGCCTATGGGGATTTGGATAATGATGGGGATTTGGATCTAGTCCTAAACAATATTGATGAAGTTGCTTATATATATAAAAACAATATCTCGAAAAATAAGGAGAATAATTATTTAAGGATAAAATTCAAAAAAGGAAAGGTGGATCAAAGCTTTTTTGGAACAAAAGTTTCCTTGTTTCACAAAAAGGGTGTGCAAATCTCACAATTGACCAATGCTCGTGGAATCAACTCCAGTAGTGAGGAAGTACTGCATTTCGGATTAAATCAAATCAATAAAATTGACAGCTTAAGAATAGATTGGTTTAACGGCCAGACTTCAATTTATAAAAACATTAAGGTAAACCGAACTTTGGAGTATGATCTTAATAGCGCTAAAAATAACGGACAATCTAAATACAAATCGGATTTGTTACTATTTGAAGATATTTCTGATACCGCCAAAATAAATTATGTACATAAAGAGAATAAGTTCGACGATTTTGGGCGTGAGGTATTATTGCCCCATCGCATGTCTACCCTAGGCTCTGGAATTGCTGTCGCAGATATTGACGGCAATGGATTGGAGGATTTTTATATAGGTGGTCCAAATGAAGGGTTAGGGAAGCTTTATAAGCAACAACCCACGGGCTCATTTTTAGAAAGTCCCTTGAAACTTATTCCCGACCTAAACAGGGAGGACATGGGGTCCGTTTTTCTTGACGCCGATAATGACGGAGATCAGGACTTATATGTGGTTTCTGGCGGAAATGAATATGAATTGGATTCGGAAAACTATCAGGACAGGTTGTATCTAAACGATGGGAAAGGCAGCTTTCAACTATCTATAGGTACCCTACCCATTATTAATGCTAGTGGGTCTAGGGTCAAGGTGGCGGATTATGACAATGATGGCGATTTAGATCTGTTCGTTGGTGGGAGGCAAGTGCCAGGACATTATCCAGAACCTGCGGATAGTTATTTGTTGAAAAATCAGCTGGTGGAAACTGGGTCATTAGGTTTTGTAAAAACCAATGCAAATGTATTGGATAAGTTGGGTATGGTGACAGATGCTGTTTGGACGGATTTCGACGGGGATGGTGATTTGGATTTGTTGGTTACTGGTATGTGGATGCCCATTACTGTTTTGGAAAATGTTGAAGGGCTATTTAAGAACAGCACTGATAAATTTAATTTACAAAATACCACTGGGTGGTGGTTCAGTATTTCCAAAGGGGATTTGGATGGCGACGGGGATGAGGATTATGTGTTTGGGAATTTGGGATTAAACTACAAATACAAGGCAAAAGCAAATGAACCATTTTCCGTGCACTATGGTGATTTTGACGAAAATGGCAAGAACGACATAGTGTTGAGTTATTATAACTACGGAACACAATATCCGCTCAGAGGAAGGTCTTGTTCCTCCCAGCAAATTCCAGAAATAAAAAAGAAATTTGCAACCTACAATGAATTTGCATCTTCGACCCTTCAGGACGTATATGGAGATTCCAAATTGGATAATGCCCTGCATTATGAAGCCAAGACCTTTGCAAGTGTTAGTATGGAAAATTTAGGGAATGGTGAATTTGAAATTAGGCAATTGCCAGATTTGGCCCAGGTTTCCAATATCAACAGTTCAGTGATTTATGATTTTGACAATGATGGGATAATGGATATTGTTGTCGCTGGGAATTTATATGGATCTGAAATAGAAACAACAAGAAATGATGCGAGTCTGGGCTTATTTCTAAAAGGTAAGGACAAGTTTATTTTTGAGTCAGTACCTATGGGGAAATCTGGACTAAATATTTCTCAAGATGTAAAGGAAATAAAACTCATTGGTTATGGAAACCAAAAGGCCCTAGTAATAGGGGTAAATAATGGTAGTGCAAAATTCATTAAAATAAATAATTAAAAATGGAAAAGGTAAGGGCATTGGGCAATTTACTTTTTATATGTTTTTTCTTTATCTGGCACCTAGGTTCCGGTCAGGGGAAAGACCCCATTTTTAATAAAATTAATCCGGAGCATTCCCAGTTATATTTTGAGAATTCAGTTGAGGAAACCCCGGACTTCAACTACTATATTTTTATGCATATGTATATGGGAGCCGGGGTGGCTACCGGGGATTTTAATAATGATCAATTGCCAGATATCTTTTTTAGTTCCAATAGGGGGTCTAACAAAATGTTTTTAAACAAAGGGGATTTAAAATTTGAAGACATTACTGATAAAGCTCAAATTAAGGGAGAAGGTGGCTTTTACACAGGCATTACTACAGTGGATATAAATAATGATGGCTGGTTGGATATCTATGTTTGTAGGTCCGGACCTGATACTGATGTTTTTCAAAGTAACCTGTTCTTTATTAATAATGGGGATCTAACATTTACAGAATCTTCAATGAAAATGGGTCTGGCAGAAATTAATAGTCATTCTATCCAATCCAATTTTTTTGATTACGACAATGATGGCGATTTAGATGTTTATATTGTAAATACGCCTGTAGAATTTAAATTAGCAAATGAAATATTTGATCTTGAAAAAATAAGAAATAACGGGTCACTAAAAAAATATGGAGGTTCGGACAAGTTGTTTAGGAATAATGGCGATTTGACCTTTACCGATGTATCGAAATCTTCAGGAATATTACCCGATTTATTTTTTGGCCTTACGGCATCCGTGGCAGATTTTAATGATGATGGCTATCAGGATATTTTTGTGGCCAATGATTTTGCCGGCCCGGATTTTCTTTATATGAACAATGGGGACGGGACGTTTGAAGATAAAGCTGGTCAATTTTTTCAGCACACTTCAAATTATAGTATGGGAGCGGATGTGGCCGACATAAATAATGATGGTTTTCAGGATTTATTTGTATTGGATATGTTGCCAGAAGATTATAAGAGGTCCAAGACTTCGATGACCATGATGCCTAGGGACGTCATGTACAATATGGTGCAATCCGGTTATCAATGGCAGTATATGCATAATGTCCTGCAAATTAATAATGGAATTTTTTCAGCCGACAAACCTCATTTTAAAGATTTAAGTTATTTTTCTGGGATTGAGAATACCGATTGGAGTTGGTCCTGCTTACTTGCAGATTTTGACTTGGATGGGTTTAACGATGTTCATGTAACCAATGGTATTCTAAGGGATGTAACCAATGTAGATTCAAGGATTAAGGAAAAGGAATATGTGGCGGAACTAAAGTCGGATCAAAATGCAGTTGTTGGTTTTGATCAATTAAAAAAGGTAAGAGAACTTTACCCTTCCGTGAAGTTGTCAAACTATTTATTTAGGAACAATGGTAATTTCACTTTTGAGGATGTCAGTACAGTGAAAAATGTGGGTTTGCCATCATTTTCCAATGGATCTGCTTATGCCGATTTTGATAATGATGGAGATTTAGATCTAGTTTGCAATAACGTCAACGATAATGCCTTTTTGTTTGAAAATTTATCCTCTAAGAAAGGAGTTCACTATTTGAAAATTAGGCTGGATGGGCAGCCCAATAATCGTTTAGGACTTGGGGCAAAAGTGAAGCTATTCACTGATGATAAAACGTTGCTGAAAGAATTGCATACTACTAGGGGGTATTTTTCAGCTTCTGAGCCTATTATACACTTTGGATTGGGAAAAACAAGAAGAATTGAAAAAATAGAGGTAAAATGGCCCGATGGTAAAATACAAGTTATTCAGGATATAAAGGCGGATCAAGAACTGGTAATCCATTATAAGAACGCTATTATTCCCGATTCAATAAACCATGATCGGAAGACAGTTTTCAAAGAAGAACCCGAACTTTTGGATTCACAATTTATTCATTCAGACATTTCCTATGATGATTTTAAGGATCAATTGTTATTGCCCCATAAATTGTCCAATGAAGGCCCATGCATATCCGTTGGCGATTTAAACAATGATGGTTTGGAGGATTTTTTTGTTGGAGGTGCCGCTTGGTTTTCAGCGACAGTTTATTTTCAGCAAAAATCGGGAAATTTTCTACAGGCAGATCAGCCCGCTTTTGAATTGGACAAAATGAGTGAAGATACCGCATCCCTTATTTTTGATGCTAATGGGGATGGATTCTTGGATTTATATGTGGTAAGTGGTAGTTATGAGATGGATAGTGATAGCGCCGCGTTAATGGACCGATTGTATTTAAATGATGGCCAAGGGCAATTTACAAAGTCTGATCAGCTACCATTTTTGAAAAATTATGGCTCGTGTGCCACGTCAATAGACTTTGACAAGGATGGAGATATGGATGTTTTTGTCGGCGCAAGAACGGCGAAAGGGGAATACCCCTATGCAGCAACTAGTTATCTATTGGTAAATGACAATGGAACTTTTAGAAATCTCAAAGGGGCGGAGGCCATTGAAATAGAAAATCTTGGAATGGTTTCCGATGCGGTAGTTTCGGATTTTGATAATGACGGGGACGACGACTTGATCGTAGTAGGGGAATGGATGCCTATAACATTTTTGGAAAACGACAATGGAGTTTTCCGGGATAGGACAAAGGATTATGGTTTTGACCGCACTTCAGGTTGGTGGAACACTATAAAGCAAGTGGATATTGATTTGGATGGGGATATGGATTTTGTTGCCGGGAACTTAGGATTAAATTATAAGTTTCATGCGAGTAAAGAAAAGCCATTTCATATTTATGGAAGTGATTTTGATAAGACCGGATCTGTGGATATTGTGTTGGCAAAAGATATTGACAACGAATTGTACCCGGTTAGGGGAAAGATGTGTTCAACTGAACAAATGCCATTTATTGGGGATAAATTCCCATCCTTTACTGGTTTTGCCGAGGCCAATATTATAGATATATATGGATCTTCTAATTTAAGTGAAGCACTTCACCTAGAGGTTCAGGAATTCAGATCAGTTATCATTAGAAATAACTCAAAAGGTAAATTCACCTTAGAGCCTTTACCTCTCGAAGCACAATACGCACCTATAAACGGAATTGTTTGTCACGATTTTGATAATGACGGGTATCAGGACTTATTATTGGCTGGAAACAAATTCGAGGTCGAGGTGGAAACCAGCAGAGCCGATGCGGGAACTGGATTGATGTTAAAAGGGAATAAAGATGGGGTGTTTGAAACAGTTACAAGCAGGGAAAGTGGATTTTTTGTTCCAGGCAATATAAAGGCGGTGGAAAAAGTGGTGACAGTTACTGGTGTCGTGGTTTTGGTAGGGGAGAACAACGGACCATTGCTTGTTTTCAAATAATAACTGAATAGGTTTTATTAACTGTTTGACTAATTTATCCAATTGTTTGATGGGAATTGGTTTGTGTAGTTTGAATTATTCTTAAACAGTCTCAATGGTAATTAGGTTTCTTTTATAAGGATTAGTTTGTCCTAATCCTCCCTTAAGGTCTAAAATCAAAGTTTTGTTTATTAAACTTGTTCAATATGCCAATATTAATCAATCACGTTAAAATTTTAGTTGGTGAACAATAGAATAATGTTATTTGGATTTTTATTAAATATAATTTTTTTCATTTCTAGTGAAGGACTTTATGCTCAGGAAGACGAGGTGAATATCTCTGGTCTGTTGGAGGAAATAGTAGATCGCGAAAAGATTACCCAATTTCCAACATCCAACTATCAATCCAAGCAAGCAAGCAGTTATAATAGGGAATCGGTTTCCCCTGATTTGCCGGGCTGGTTTGCTGATAGTGATGGAGTTTCTTTCAAACGGGTCGAGGAGATAAACGGTAAAAAAGAGTGGGTGCTGATGGAAGATTCAGGCCCGGGTGTTATTACTAAAATTTGGGCGGTCTGTTTTTACTATGGGTTAGACAATACCGAGGGTGCAAATATAAATATTTATCTAGATGGCAATCTAGAGCCCGTGATTTCCACTAATTTCTTTGACCTAGTAAAAGGGAATGATTTTGTAAAACCGCCTTTTGCCGATTATTCAGCAAGGGCGGGCAATCTTTATTTTCCAATACCTTATGCTAAAGGGTGTAAGATTACCATGGAAAAGAAAGCTTTCTATAATATTATTAATTATAGAAAATATCCCACGAGTACCAAGGTTAAAACCTTTACCATGGAAGATTTTGAAAGGACCTCGAAAGTAAGAAATGAAGTGGGTAAAATTTTAACGGAATACAGGTTGCCGAAAGGAACTAAAAAAGAACAAGAAAAATCGATTGACCCCTTAGAATCTATAATTTTTGACCTTCCTAAAGGAAATAATTCCGTTCAGGAATTTCAATTCAAGCTTACAGCTGCTTCAGATATGACTCAAGCCTTACGTTCGGTGGTATTGCAGTCCAATTTTGATGGTGAGGAAACTATATGGGTCCCGGTGGGCGACTTTTTTAACAATGTAGGAAAAATCCAAAGTTATGATATGTGGGAGCGGTCGGTTACTGAAGACGGCAATATGATATGCCGTTGGGTAATGCCATATAAGAATAGAGGTCAGTTGGTTGTTAAGAATCTTGGAAAAGAAAAAGTAAAGGTTAAAATGTCCGTTACGACTAAGAAAATGAAATGGACGTCCAATTCCATGCACTTTTATGCCACCTGGCAGATGGATGACCCCACGCCTACATTTCCGTTATATGATTATAATTTTTTAAGTGCAAGTGGAAAAGGAGTCATTGTTGGTGATGAGTGGTCAGTACTTAATCCCATTGAAGGATGGTGGGGTGAAGGTGATGAGAAAATCTACATAGATGAGGATTTGGAAAGAAATTTTCCTTCTCACTTTGGAACTGGAACCGAGGATTATTATGGATGGGCAGGAGGCATTGTTCCTACCCCAGCGGATCAGTTTTCGAAACCCTTTTTGGGGAATATAATAGTGGGTGAAAAATCCAAGGGTTATAACGTTTGTACTCGAACCCGGGTATTGGATGCCATTCCTTTTAGAAATCAAATAAAATTTGATATGGAATCCTCTTGTGGCAAACGTAGTAAATCCCATTTCTTACAATATGCACAGACTACTTTTTGGTATGGGATTCCGGGTGTAACTCACAATAAACCGGCATTACCTTCCTTTGCAGCTACTAAATTACCAACAATAGAAGATTTGGAAAGGGAAATAGAAAAAGCTCAGGGATCTCAGTATGTGGTGGACGGAGCTTTAGAGGCAGAGATACTCCCAATTGTTGATAAAAGTGCAAAGGTTAAGGAAAACTTCAGTGAAATTCCAATGTGGGGAGAGATAAGCTCTGGGGCACTTAAAAACATTTGGTTCGAGGAACCGGGCGACTTTGTCGAGTTTAATATTACCGAACAATTTGAAACCTCTCTAATTTATCTGTGTACTGCTGTTGGGCCTAATAGCGGCATGTTTGATGTCTATGTAAACGGCATTAAAAAAAATAGTCAAGATCTCTATTCCAAACATGAAGGGGTTACGAATCCATATCTAAACCTAGGAGAATGTAAGCCTGTAAACAATGCTTATGTTGTGCGATTTGAATTGGTCGGCAACAACCAAGAATCTAGAATGACCAATAAGAAGTTTGCCTTGGGAGTCGATTTCTTTCTTATAGAGAACAATTTTCTTAAGGACTAATATTATAAAACGCCAATTAAATAATTATCAATGAAGTCTATTTTAAAGCTTTTTACTCTTATAATCCTATTTATAACGGTAAGCTGCAAAACCAAAAATGAATTTACGTTGGAAAACGAATCTGTAGCAAGGATTATAAATGTAAGCTCTGACGGCCATCTATTTACCTCGGAAGTCCTTAATAAAATTGCAGGCAAAAAGTTAATTCCAAAGGACAAAGAGGAATTTAGGTTAAGAATTTCCCAAGGTACGCACATAGAAGGGTCAGATCTAGTGCTAAGCTCTGAGGATTTCAAATTTATAAAAGTACTCCAAGAAGACAGTAACTCCCTTGGCTTCCTATTAAAAAATAAGGAACACCAATTGGAAGTTGAGGTTTATTACGAAGTAGGAAAGGACGATTTTTATATCCATAAATATCTGAATATAAGATCGACTAAACCTGTTACCCTAGAACGGATAGATGTTGAGTCTTTGTCCCTAGAGGATATTTATCAGCCATACCAGATCAAACAAATAACCTCTCAAGGTGTAGCCCAATGGCGACCCGGTCTTGGTCAACCCTTGTATGGATCAGAATCGGCCACCTTTTTTGGGATAGAGTTTCCCGGAGCTAACAATTATGTAGAAAATAAAAAGGGCTATTGTGGCTATTTATGGGGCAAGGAAATTAAGGCAGATGAAATATATATTTCCCATAAGGCAGTGATTGGTGTGGGTGATGATTCCGAATACATTCAAGAGACATTTTTTAATTATATAGATAGGATTCGGATTAGGCCTCTTAGGTTACAAATCCAATATAACAGTTGGTTTGATTTTTATAGTGGTGTAGACAAGGCAAAATTTAACCAAAGTGTGTCGAAAGTTCAACAAGAACTAGTTAAGGAAAGGGAGGTTGATCCGCTTAATGCATATGTCATTGACGATGGTTGGCAGGATGTAAGTGCTGATTGGTCTGACAAAGTTTGGAAGGTAAACTCAAAATTCGATGCCGATTTCTCTACAAGTTTCGAAAATGTAGAACTTGCAGATTCAAAACTTGGATTATGGATGAGTCCAGGATGTCTTTTGGGCGGAGAACCTGCGGTGCAAAAGCTCAGGGAACAAGGCTTTGAAACCCTAGGAAAATGGATGTCCATGGCCGGACCCAAGTATATGCAATTGTTGGAGGACAGGATGTTGGAGTTGACCAATAATGGAGTTAATTACTTTAAACTCGACGGGATTTTTGGACATCTCAATACTAGGGAATTTGAACTTCATGGAGACCAATACGGCATACCTTATATGCCACAGTTGGGAACTGAAGGTTTATCAGCATCGGACCCAATCCTGAACGATTCCAAATTTGATGAATTAAAGACGTACTATCTCGTTGCCGGAACCGAGCGGTTAATGGAACTTTTTAGGAAACAACACGCCGTTGATCCTAATGTTTATGTTGTAATTTCCAACGGGGCTTACCTTAGTCCATGGTGGCTAATGTACATAGATGCCGTGTGGATGATCAATGCGGGGGATGCAGCTGGGGGAAGCAATAGAACAGAGGAATTGGTTTATAGGGATGGAGTTTACTACGAAACATGGCAAAAGGAAAACACTCAATTTCCCATTAATTCGGTGTTTAATCATGAACCAAAAAAGGTAAAATCAGGGGAAAGTCCGGAAGTATTCTCACAATATTTATGGATGAATCTTTCTAGGGGAACCGGTTTTGTGGAGCTCTATATTAAAACTCAGGAACTTTCTGAAAGCGATTGGGATGTTTTGGCTAAAGGCCTAAAATGGGCTAAGACCGCATTTCCATATTTTAAACGAGCTAAAATACACGGAGGTAATCCAAAGGAATCGGAAATATACGGATATACGGGATGGAATGAAGATGGCGGGTATATATCTTTCCATAATCCCTCAAATCTGCCACAAACATATAGCGTAATACTCGATCGAAAGTTGGGGCTAATTGAAGGGAAAAATAAATACTATGTTTCCTCCCCATTGGAAAACGCCACGGAATTTGTCCAAAAGGAATATATACATGGATCTGAGGTAAAAATACTTCTAAAGCCAAGAGAAGTAAAGATTTTGGATTTTAGATAATAGTATTGGAAATACTAAAGAACACAATTGTAAAACCATATAAATACCACATGAAAAATAAAGCTTTAAAAATTGTAACCTTCTGTTTGTTGGCACTATTCTTTGGATGTAATAAGCATACCGATAATGTTTATCAAGCGGGAAACCTGAATATTGGATTTGATTCAAAGGGAAAAATTACGGGTCTGACAGATTCAAAAAATAATAACCAGTATGCTTATGCCACCAAAGATCCCAAATCTATTTTGGCCATCAGGGTTAATGGGGAAATTGAATATCCTTCCTCTTTTGAAATTAAGGAAGGGGAGGATGTTATATTGTTGAGCTATCCAAAAAATGATGTGAGGGCAGAGGTTAAAATCCTAAAAAAGGAACGGTATCTTACTTTTGAGCTAATCTCAATTACTAAAGAAAGTGATATTGAATTAGTGTTATGGGGGCCTTTTGAGACCAACATTAAGGAAACTATTGGAGAAACAGTTGGTGTGGTTCGGAACAGGGATTTTTCCATAGGTATTCAGGCCTTGAACAAAAGAACGCTGGGCGGATATCCTACCAACGAGGACGATTCCACACCATCCTACGATATATTTGGAACAACCAGTTTGGTAGATATTTCGGATTCCTTGAATATACTTTACAGAGGCCATACAGCCTTGCCTAAAGATTATGGCAGTTCATTGCAGGCATACACAAGGAATAGGGATAAAGAAAGGATTGTGGCTACCATGGGACATGAACATTACGTGGCCCCAGCCTTTAAGGATGAAGGAATTTTAGGTTCCAAAATAGCCTTGTTTGGTTGCGCCCCGGAAGAAGTCTTGAATACCTTGGAGGTGATAGAGTTGGCTGAGGGATTGCCGCATCCTACCATAGATGGGGTCTGGAGCAAACGGGCCAAAACTGCTACAGCTGCATACTTGATTCAGGATTTTGGAACCGCCACCATAGATGATGCTATAGCTTTAACCAAAAAAGCCGGACTACAATATTTGTATCATTCAGGGCCATTTTCCAATTGGGGTCATTTCGAATTACATAAAGATGCATTTCCAGAGAATTGGGACAGCATGAAAGAATTTGTGGATAAGGCGGAACAGGAAGGGATTAAATTGGGAGCTCATACTTTGTCCAACTTTACCACTACAAATGACCCTTATGTAACTCCTATTCCAGATGAAAGACTGGCGAAAGTAGGATCTAGTGTACTTGTAAATGATATAAGTGAAAAGGAAAAAAATATTGAAATAAAAGACCCGACTTATTTTAACCAAATGGGCAACAATAGCCTGCATGCGGTAGTAATCGGAAGTGAAATAATTAGGTACGAAAGTGTTTCAGAAACTGCACCTTGGATATTGATCAATTCCCAGCGCGGGGCATTTGGAACCCAAGCCAGTAGTCACAATAAGGAGGATATCATATCCAAATTGGCAGACCATGCCTACAAAACCTTTTTGACCAATACCGACTTGGGAGTGGAAATGGCCACAAGAATAGCTGATTTATATAACAAGACTGGATTACGGCAAATATCCTTTGATGGTTTAGAAGGAAATGCTTCAACGGGAATGGGAAGCTATGGAGAAGTGTTATTCGTAGATGCCTGGTACAATAATTTATTGCCAGAAGTAAAGAACGATTATATTATGGATGCCAGTAAGCCAGGACATTATTTTTGGCATTTGTTTACCCGTATGAATTGGGGTGAACCTTGGTATGCCGGATTCAGGGAGAGTCAGACCTCATATAGATTATTGAATCAGGATTATTTTCGTAGAAATTTCATTCCATGTATGCTGGGATGGTTTAGTATGCGGGACAATACCAGTTTGGAGGATATAGAATGGATGTTGGCCAGAAGTGCCGCTTTTGATGCTGGCTATGCCTTGGTTACCTCAGTGGATTTGGTGAATAAGAATGGATTTGGTGATGAAATTTTGGAGAAAATAAAAGAATGGGAAAAAGCAAGATTGGGAGGAGCTTTTTCTGTAGAACAAAAAAAGAGGATGGAAAATATTAAGGATGAATTTTCCTTGGAAAAAGTGTCTGAAGATAGTTGGAATTTAATTCCCTTTGCTGTCCAGCGTTTTGAGCACGAATTGAAAATTAGACAACCTGGAGAGCCGGTTTGGTCCGTATACCAGTACAAGAACGAGTTTGCTACACAACCGATGCAGTTTATATTGACCACAAAGAACACCAAGGTCTCGGGGATAAGTATTGAGTTGGATGATTTCAAAAAAATCGACTTGGACATAACCATTGATAAGGGCGAGAATCTTAAATACGATGGCGGCAACGAGGTGGTGCTTTATGATAAATCCTGGAACAGAGTAAAAAGCATCCTGATCGACCCGGAAAAGCTGAAAATAAGTAGTGGTGACCACAAGATAAAGGTCGACTGTATTTTTTCTGCCAAAGAGGAAGCAAGTCTGAAATTGGAAATTAAAACAGCTGGAAACCCTGAGAAAGTAGCGATTAAATAATCTGGTTTGGGTGAAATAGAAATTCATTTTTAAGTCACAAGAAATATGAAAGGGTTGGACTAAATAGTAGCCAACCCTTTTTCAATTGGCAGATGTAATATTTTTTCCATAGCTACTTGCGCAATTATGTAAATTCCTTAAAAAACGACCTATTTATTTCGGAAAAGTTCACGATATTGAAGCCTGCAAATAGGGATTGAGTGAAATACTCACAATAAAATGAAGATTTATAATAATGAATTCCACCAAAATATTATTAGGGAGGAACCAAAGCTGTATTCTTGTACTTAAAAATGTTGGGCCCAAGGGGTATCCCGGAATGCCGGTGGCAGGAAATACGGTATTCTCCTAAAAACTTTTGGAAAAAGGAGTCAAGGTTATGGTCTGTATTTTGGATGGCCGGATGAGGGGAACCGGTTTTGGTACCGTGGTGTTACATGTTTCACCGGAGGCTGCCATGGGAGGTAATTTTCAGTAATTGAAAACGGGGATCTGATTACCCTTGATGGTCACAATCGTAGCTTAACTGTATTGGTGCAGGATGAAGAATTGGAAAGACGCAAGAAAAAGAGTGCAGTGCCACCTCCAATTGTGGATAGGGGCTATGTTAATTTGTATGTGAACCATGTGCAACAGGCCCATTTGGGAGCGGATATGGACTTTTTACAAGGGAAATCGGGAAGTGAAGTCCCTAGGGATTCCCATTAATACTATTGTTTGATTATGGATTTTAAGGGTAAAGTGGCCATTGTTACAGGAGCGGGACAGGGAATAGGCTTGGAGATTTGTAAACAATTGGTAGCCAAAGGGGCCAATGTTATACTGAACGATTTGGATGCCACTTTGACAAGGGAAGCTGTGGCAGGAATGGAAGGGGAGCAAGGGCAATGTATTGGCGTTTCCGGAGATTCAAGTGAGATGTTGGTTATACGGCAAATGGTAGATACAGCGGTTGCAGAATATGGTAAACTGGATGTAATTGTCGCCAATGCCGGCATTACCCTTTTTGGGGAATTCCTGACCTATACCCCGGATTCATTTTTTGATGTTATGAAAGTTAATTTGGGGGGGAGTTTCTTTTTGGCCCAGGCCGCAGCCAACCAAATGAAAAAGCAAGGTTATGGTGGATCTATTCTTTTTATGTCTTCGGTAACAGGGCATCAGGCACATGAAAATTTAGCGGCCTATGGCATGAGTAAGGCGGCCTTGGAAATGCTTGCCAAGAATTTGGTTATAGAGTTATCGCCCTATAAAATAAACATCAATACCGTGGCACCCGGTGCCACCTTGACCGAAAGGACTATGAGTGATAGGGACTATTTTGGAACCTGGGAAAAAATTACACCCATGGGCCGTCCGGCAACGGTCAATGACATAGCCCAAGCGGTATTGTTTATGGTTTCCGATAATGCCAAGCATATTACGGGTCAGAGTTTGGTAATCGATGGAGGTTGGACAGCGGTTAGTCCCTCTCCTTATAAAAAATAGCTGTTTTCCCTATGTTTATCGATTTAAATTTAATGGGACCTTTTATTGGTCTAGCAATAAAATGACATTTCTTACTATGAATCCAGAAGTTGTATGTGAAAGAATAAGCCAATTAGGGGAGGGCCCGTTGTGGAACCCTTCCAGAAAATTGATATGTTGGGTAGACATCCTAAATGGGCATATCCATGAATGGTCGCCAGTATCCGAATCCCTTAATACCCTTCAGGTAGGTCAAATGATCGGGGCTATGGCGGTTTGTCAGGATGGAAATTATATAGCAGCCATGAAGGATGGCTTTGGATTTGTGAATCATAAAACTGGAAAGGTAGACATGATTGCAAATCCAGAGGTTCATTTGCCGAAAAATAGATTTAACGACGGCAAATGTGACCCCGCTGGTCGCTTTTGGGCTGGGACCATGCCAATTTCCGAGGATGAGGATTCCGGCAGTCTATATCTATTGGGCACTGATAATAAGGTGGAAAAAAAAGAAAGCAAAATTAGTATATCCAATGGCTTGGCTTGGAGTTTGGACCATAAGGTTTTATATTATATAGACACGCCCACCCTAAAGGTAGTAGGATATGATTTCGATATTAAAAATGGAAACATTTCCAACAAAAGAACCATTATCAATGTTCCCAAGGAAGAGGGATTTCCGGATGGGATGACCATAGATCGCGAGGGAATGTTATGGATAGCCCATTGGGGCGGTTGGCAGGTGACCCACTGGAATCCTATGACCGGGAAAAAATTATCGGCCATTAAATTGCCGGTTTCCAACGTTACCTCCTGCGCTTTCGGGGGCGAATCCATGGAAGATCTGTACATTACTTCGGCAAGGAAGGGTCTCAGTAAGGAGGAATTGGAAAAGCAACCCTTGGCCGGTTCGTTATTTGTAATTAGACAATCTGGTTATACTGGTATCGAGGCATACAAATTTAAGAATTGAGTTTTTCGGATTTCATAAATACTTTAATCCAATAGTTTATTAAGTAATACCAACTAAACCAAATTAAAATGAAGGGATTGGACGTTCTGGATTGGGTTGTGATCACCGCGTATTTCGTGATACTTCTTGGTGTCGCCTGGTGGGTAATAAAACAAAAACAAAAGAATACGGAGGACTATTTTCTGGCAGGTAGGAATATTGGATGGTTTATGGTAGGTGCCTCCATTTTTGCTTCCAATATTGGGTCCGAGCATGTAGTTGGATTGGCAGGCAACGGGGCAGGGGATAAAATGCCATTATTGATTTATGAAATGCATGCCTGGATCGTTTTAATGTTGGGTTGGGTATTTTTGCCTTTCTATGCCAGAAGCGGGGTTTTTACAATGCCGGAATTTTTGGAAAAGAGGTTCGATGCACGTTCCCGTTGGGTCCTCTCCATAGTATCTCTGATTGCCTATATCCTTACCAAAGTATCGGTTACAATTTATGCAGGTGGGGTAGTGGTTTCTGCCCTATTGGGTATACCTTTTTGGATCGGTGCGGTGGCAACAGTGGCGCTTACGGGTCTGTATACCATTTTGGGTGGAATGCGGGCTGTAGTCTATACCGAGACCATACAGGCCATAGTATTGGTGCTTGGGGCAGGAATCCTTAGTTTTATGGGACTTGAAGCTGTAGGGGGCTGGGGAGAATTAAAGGAGACCATTGGGGTGGATTATTTTAATATGTGGCGGCCCAATTCGGATCCAGATTATCCATGGCTTCCATTGTTTTTAACAAGTACCATTGTTGGTATCTGGTATTGGTGTACCGATCAGGTTATTGTTCAAAGGGTGCTTACTGCTAAAAGTATTAAAGCTGGTAGAAGGGGTAGTATCTTTGGTGCACTTTTAAAATTAATGCCCGTTTTTCTTTTTTTGATTCCGGGAGTTGTGGCTTTGGGACTTAAAATACAGGGAAAACTGCATTGGGACAATCCTGACGAGGCCTTTCCTGTTTTAATGAGCAACCTTTTACCTTCCGGTCTGCGTGGTTTGGTAGCGGCAGGACTATTGGCTGCCCTGATGAGCTCTTTGGCTTCCGTATTTAATTCATGCTCCACTTTGTTTACCCTGGATATTTACAAAAAATTGAAGCCCGAAAAGCCTGAGGAAGAATTGGTAAAAACAGGTAGGATCGCCACCTTTTTTGTAGTGGGGCTAGGGTTGTTGTGGATACCGGTGATCACAAGACTTTCGGACGGACTTTATGAATACTTGCAGAACGTACAGGCTTACATTTCGCCACCGATCACGGCGGTATTCCTGCTCGGAATATTTTACAAACGTATCAATGCCAACGGTGCCATTGCTACTTTGGTAGGTGGGTTGATCATAGGGTTTTCCAAACTGACCTTGGAAATCATGAAATCCAGTTTTTCCGAGGGCAGTTTTTTGTTCAATATCGCTGATATAAACTGGTTGGTGTTTGCCGCCTATTTCTTTGCGCTATGCGTGGCCATTGCCGTTATAGTGAGTATGTTTTATCCGGCCCCATCGGCAGCACAATTGTCCGGTCTAACCTTTGGTACGGTTACAGATAAACAAAAGGAGGAAAACAAGGCCAGCTATACTATTTGGGATATTGTGGCCTCGGTACTGGTAGTGGTCATAGTGGTCTATATCATGATATCTTTTAGTACGCTTTCCCTATAGTTTGAGATATAAACCAAGCGATCAAATATAGTCCATATTATAATTGATCGCTTGGATGAATATAGAAGTACGAAGAGTATTCTTACGAATCAGAAGTTTTGAGTACTGTTTATAGGCTTTGGTTCTGAATGGCCTTATCCCAGCTTTTCTTTAAAAAAATCAATTGTTCGCCCCCAGGCCAATTCGGCAGCCTCCCTATCATACCTTGGTGTAGTATCATTGTGAAAGCCATGATTTGCGTTGGGGTAGATATAGGCCTTATATTCTTTGCCATACTTCTTTAAAGCCTCTTCATAGGCTGGCCAACCTTCATTGACGCGTTTGTCCAATTCGCCAAAATGGAGTAACAGGGGTGCGTTTATTTTTTCAATATCTTCCGTTGGTTGTCCCCCGTAAAAAGGAACGGCTGCCCCTAAATTCGAAACTTTTACCGCCATCATATTGGAAATCCAACCTCCGAAACAGAATCCTACTACACCAACTTTTCCGGAGCATTCAGGGTGGGTTTTCAAATGTTCAAAGGCGGCTATAAAATCCTCCAACATTTCATTGCGATCTCGCTTGCCCTGTAGTTCGCGTCCGTCATCATCGTTTCCGGGATAACCACCCAAGGGTGTCAAGGCATCGGGAGCCAAAGAGATAAATCCTGCAAGGCCGGCTCTACGCCCTACATCTTCGATATGAGGATTTAACCCACGGTTTTCGTGTACTACAATTATTCCTGGAAGTTTTTCTTTGGCATCTGCGGGCCTTGAAAGCAGACCCTTTATGGAACCTCCGCCCTTGGGTGAATTGTAATGGATAAATTCCGATTTCAGTTGTGGATCACCTGGCTGAATCTGGATTTTTTTTACATAATCTGGAGAGATAAAGCTAAGAAGCGACGCTACCGTGAGCCCTCCGACCGCATAGGTCGATAATTTATCCATAAACAATCTCCTACTTACCCTGTCGTGGGCATAATCGTCATAGAGGTCGAAAACCTCCTGCTTAATGTCCTCTTTTTTTAATGGTTTCATGAGTTTAGTTTTATAGTTGAATATCCTTTTGGTCTTTTTTAATGTTAAGGTCGGATTCCGAACCATAGGTTTTTGAGCAGAATTTAAAGAACATAATTAATTCATTAACACCATGGGATAATTTTTTAATACCAAGGCCGACATTGACCTGAACTTATTAAAAGTATAAAAATAGTTTTAACTATGGATGGAAATTATGAAGACAAGTCAACTTTTACCCATAATGATGAAAAAAATATGGGAATGGGACATAATAAATAATGAATCCCTTCGCCGGCTCTTTAAATATAGAATTTCAACAGTCCAAGTTTAATCAAGGTTTTGAAGGCAATTGTATTAATGGAATTTAAAATTAAAAATGATTTATAAGGCATAGTTTTACCTATATTTGATTTTCAGTTTATTGCTAATCTGAACCATTAAAACTTCCCCCAAATAGATTTATTGCATATTGAGCTGTGCTTCCATTTTAGTGCATGTTTTAACCATTAATAGCTTTTAATTTGATTAAACGTTTATCTTTAAAATTTGTCAAATACTACCTCCCAGTACTTATATTGAGTGTTTTGGCAGTTTTATGGATTTATGGAAAAGAGCGCAACAATTTGACCTCTTTACAGCAAAAGGAACTCTCCAATAAGAAACAACTGATCGTTGAACTTTTAAAACCCATGATAGCCAACCTCTATTATTGGGAGCAATACCATTTTAGTGAGAACGATTTTAATCCGGATAAAAATGCCCATCTAGATAAGGATATTGGTGATTTTTTAATTGGAATGGACAGTTATAGTCAATTTAGGCTCATTAATTCAGCAGGAACTGAGGTATTTAGACTTAATCGGAAAGAGAATGGGAAAATAGTCAAAAGTGTCGAGCTCCAAGATAAGGCCGATAGGGATTATTATCGGGTGACCAGAGATCTTAAAAAAAATCAAATTTACTTATCCCCATTAAACCTTAATCAAGAAAATGGCATACTGGAATTGCCCTATAAGCCCATGATTCGTGGGGTAGCCCCCATATTGGATACCTTAGGCAATAAACTGGGTATAGTCGTTATAAATTTCAGTGCAGTAAAACTCCTCGATTTGCTGAAAAAGGACAACCAATACCCTTTTATGTTGTTGGACCACCAGGGTAATTATTTGGTGAGTAATGACAGTAAAAAAGAGTTTGCCCATTTAATTCCTAACAGTGGAAATATCACTTTTAAGGAGGGTCGTCTTCAGGTATGGGATTCCCTGAATACCAAAGAATCCATATCCTTGTTCAAGAACGGAGATTTGTGGGTAAAAACCGGCCTGGATTTTACCAATGAACTGTCCCAAACACCATTATTCCAGCACAAGTTTGCCGATATTATAACGGCCAATAAATGGATGCTGTTAAAACATATAGATTCCAAGCTTATAAATGCTCGGATAAAAAGGGAAATCATTTCGCTTTTGCTGATCAATCTGTTGGTGATATTGGCTATTTTTTGTATTTCCTTTCTCGAAACAAAAACTGAAAATTCCGAAAGGGAATATTTTAAGGCTCTAGAATTAATGAACAACGAGCTGGAGATTAAAAGCTCGGAATTGGAAAATAAAAATAAGATCCTGGCAACCATTCAGAATAAGTTGGAGGTGCGTAATGCCCAACTCATGGGGTATAATAATATTGTTGCCCATAATTTAAGAGCACCCACAACTAGTGTGTCGGCCTTGGTGTCCATGCTAAAGGAATCTAAAAACTACGAAGAGGCCAAGGGTTATTTTCCTAAATTGCACAAGGTAACCCTTGCCATTAACACTTTAGTGGATGATCTTCTTGTCTATGTAAGGATTCTCAATGATGGCAATCAGGTTAGATTGGAAAATTTAGCATTGGAACCTATTATTATGGCCTCATTGGATCTAAATGTAGAAACCTTGGACAAAGAAACCATTGAGGTGAAGACCGATCTTAGTGAATGGAAAGAAATAGAATTTTCAAAGATCTATATGCAGAGTGTAATTCAGAACCTAATATCCAATGCCATAAAATATAGAGATCCGGACAAAAAGTCCATTATACATATCCGGACATTATTGGAAAACAACAAAAAGGTATTGGTATTTGAGGACAATGGCCTTGGGGTTGATCTGAACCGTTACGGCAGTGACATATTTAAATTGTACAAAAGATTTCATCGTGAACTTTCCGGAAAGGGAATGGGTTTGTTTTTGGTGAAAACGCAACTGGAATCGTTAAATGCGAGCATTGAAGTAACTAGTGAATTAGGACAGGGAACCAAGTTTAAAATATTATTTGACAACTATGAATAAATTACATTTTTTTCTAATAGATGACGATGAGATTTTTCAGTTTATCATGAAGAATACAATTGCAGAAGTCAACCCGGATATAAAAATTCAATTTTTTTCCGACGGTGAAAAGGGAATCGATTTCTTAAAGCAGAATCTAGAAGCTGCAAACAATCTTCCGGATATTATCTTATTGGATGTAAACATGCCCTTTATGGACGGGTGGGAGTTTCTTAGTGAGTACAAATCGTTCCAAACTGACATTAAGAAAGATATTAATATTTACCTTCTAACCTCGTCCAACAATCCCCAGGACATAGCCAAGGCACAGGAAATAAGTACACTTTCAGGATATTTGGTTAAGCCAATATCGAAGGATGGCATCAAAAACCTAATAAGCCATTTTCCAACAACGGAGTGGTATCAAAACGAATTTTAGTTTGATGGCTTTTTGATATTGCAAGGGTATTTTTTAAAGAAAGGATAATTGCCATACTTCACCATATTCACTCTCAAGGATGGGCTTTTAGTTAAAATGGGGTTTTAGTTATAGTACCGGTCAAATATTGCAGAAGGCCATTGGAAACTGGTACTATAAAGGATATTGTGTTGGTTCTAAAGCAAAAAAAAGCCGAGATGTAGATCTCGGCTTTACTAAGTACTCGAGGTGGGAATCGAACCCACACTCCAAAGGAACTGGATTTTGAATTCAGAGTATTTTGATGTTATATGTAGTTAAATATCTCATATTAAGCTATTTGCATTTTTACAAAAAACAATAAAGACCACATAAAACCATAAAAAACCACCATTTGTTGTACCTATGTTGTACCTAGAATTCGTATCTTTAGTTTAAATAGTAAAGTATGGGGTCAAGTATAAAGGTAACTCTTCGCAAGAAAGCGAACAAACAAGGTCTTTTTCCTTTAGCGGTTCGCATAACTAAAAACAGAAAAACGACCTATCTTTATATAGGGCATTACATTGCTATTAAATATTGGGATGAAGGCAATCGCGAGGTGCGAAAATCGCATCCCAATTACATACGCTTAAACAATCTTCTTATCAAGAAGTTGGCTGAAGCGAATCAAACCTTAATTGATTTACAGACTCATCAAAATGATATCTCGTCAAAACAGATAAAAGAGGAAATTGCAACTCCGCTTACCAAAATTAGCTTTAAAGAAATTGCCGATAATTATTTAGATAATTTAGAAAAAACAAATAAACTACAGCGTTTATCTTCCGATAAAGCGCGAGTCGGTCATTTTATAAGATTTGTCGATAATGATGATTTAAGTTTTCGAGAAATTGACGAGGCTTTATTGCGTCGTTTTTCACTCTATTTGAAAACTACACGAAAAGTATCTCAACGCTCGGTCATTAACAACTTAATTGTAATTAGAACCCTGTACAATAAAGCTATACGATTAGGAATTGTTGACAGAAAATTGTATCCATTTGGAGCGGATAAAATACGCATCAAATTCCCCGAATCCGAAAAAGTTGGGCTTACCATAGAAGAAATTCAATCAATCGAGGCTTTGGAGGACTTAACGGAACAGCAATCTCATGCGCGAAATGTTTGGTTGTTTAGTTTTTATCTTGCGGGGATGCGTGTTGGTGATGTTCTTATGATTAAGTGGAGCGATATTTACGATGGCCGGTTACACTATCGTATGGGGAAGAACGAAAAATTATTATCCTTTAAATTACCAGAGAAAATTACATCACTTTTAAGACGATATGATGAGGACAGGAGATCCAGTGAGGATTTTGTTTTTCCTGAAATGAACAATGCTGACCTGAAAAATCCGAAAGATGTTTTTAACAAAGTAAAAACCGCCAACAAAAAATTTAATAAATATCTCGTGCAAATCGCAGAAAAAGCGAAAATAAATAAAAAGCTCACCATGCACATTGCGCGTCACAGTTTTGGCAATATTTCAGGCGACAGAATTCCTATTCAGATGCTGCAAAAGCTATATCGTCATTCCACCGTTACAACTACAATAAATTATCAAGCCAATTTTATGCATAAAGAGACTGATGATGCTTTAGAAAAGGTTATTAATTTCTAAATTTTCAAAGTTTCAAAAAGTTCAGCAAAAAAGGAAAGTTAATACTTAGCGCATTATTATTTTTTCTCCCTATCCACGAAAAAAAGCACCTTTTGCGGTGTCAATTACTATAACTCAATCACTTCTTAAAAAGCTACATTGAAATCCCCTTACCCTTGTACTTCGACCAATCCGTGAGTTCATCCTTAAACCCATTGTAAATCTCCTCTTGCCCTTTTTTGCCCCTATTGCCCAATAACGAACTGATGGCATAAACGCCTTTTCGCAACAAACGGTTTTGTTCGATGGAAGATTTCCTTTCCAATGTTTTAGTTATACTATTCCGAAGTCCGTTGTCCATATGGTGCTGTGCTTGCCAGCCATGCAGGTTCGGGTAGACCTTTTCCGCTGTCAGCATAAAGGCGGCCCTATCGTACATTCCCCTTTGCATTAGATGGCCAGCCCAAAGGTTCTTGAGATCGTTCCTGCCATCTTTGATCAGACCGTTGATAACGGTCTGCTGTTCCAATAATGTTGCGGTGACATCGGGAATGGAATTCAAATAAAGGTTTGTTCTTTTGGGCAAGGGGCAACTTGTCCTATGGTCCGTATAAATGGATCTGACCTCGAATCCGTCCTTCCCTTTATCAAAATAGAATCCCTTTGCGTTGAAAAGGGCTATATAGTCCTTAGGAGATTTTTCATATTGGGCGTGCATCCGCTCGGCATGTTTGAGATATGATCCCAATGCGGCCTTCTCTAATTGTTGCCTATAACCGATTTCCATTATCCCGTACAGTTTTGGAAAGACCATTGGTAGAAAAAAGGCGGATGCCGTTAGTTTAGGGCCGGTGTCGGAATTCAGTGCCGTCAACATTTCCAGCACCGAATGGTTTTGACGGACGAAACCGGTGGATACATTCGTGTCCATGTCCTTAGGGTAGGGAAGCTCGCCCAAACGAACGGGGACCGTATGTTTGTTGGAACCGGAAAAGGACAATCTGTTATCCTGATACTTTACTCCCAAGGATAGGAACAGACGATGGACACTCCCTTTTTCCGTCCCGACATCGAAAATGCCGTTTTCCAATATCCTGCCGATAAGCCGGAACTTGCTTTCCAAGGTTTCTTTTTCCTTTTTTTCCTCCAATTGGTATAGCCTGTCCCTCACCGTCGGGAACTCTCTTTTAAGTGCTTCCATCAACAAATTTTTTGGATTTCTTGGAAGATAGCGTTCAAGATAAATGTAGTTTTTTGATATTTTTACATACGGAAGGATATCCATTAGGTTCTTGGCCGTTATGTTCTCCGAGAGCAGTCCGTTCCGTTCTGGGGATTTAAGATGGGATGTTTGGAATGCCTTCTTTATCAGTTTTCGGATTTCAAGTTTGAACTGTTTGCTGTCGGTATCAATCCCTGTAGGCTGGTCGCCGTTCCCGAAAATTTCCGGTCGTTTCACCATTCGGATATTTTGGCCCAGCTCCCTATGATTGAACACATAGCCCGATCTGTCATAGATGGTATATCCCTTGATGATATCCCCTTTTCTGTCCAGTTTTATATCGATGTCCTGATATTCCTTAAGTACTTCTGTCATTTCCTTGGGCCGAATTGTCTTGAAGAGGCCATAGGTAGTTTCTATTTGTTTCAGCAAGCGTTTGCGGTACATCGGAAGCAGTTTCGACTTTGAATTGGCCTCGAATACCTTTTGCAGTTTCGGGCCGCTCAAGCTTCGGTGTACGGTGGAGCCGTTGATGAACCGGGTCCTGTAGCCTTTTTGATTGTCCAGTCCATAGGCTACCCCTATCCTTCCCGATTGGTTTTTAGTTTGCTTTATTTCGATGTGATAGGGCCTGACCAGTTTTGCCAGTTCTTGAAAGCTCCGCACCTTATGTTTTTGGAGTATGCCGTTCAGTACGTCCTGTAAATAGAACTTCGTACCCTGGGCAGGATCTATGCCGAAATGGAGTTCTGGCGACCTGTATATTGGGAGCTCCCTCTGCTGTGTGGTACGTGGCGAGGGCGATAGTCTAAACTTTTTTTCAAGGTATCGTTGGGTCGCCACATTCCTTCTATAGCTGTTAAAAATTCCGAGGACCTTTCCATCATCGTCCACATTGGTCGTTATAATATGGACGTGCTCATGGCCGGTATCAGTGTGCCTTACCATTACAAAGGGCTGTTCGCCATAGCCCATTTGCTCCATGTATTCCCTTGATACTGCTTGGAAGGTATTGTCATCTAGGTGTTCCCCTAGGGGAAGGTTTAGGGTAATATGGGCATAACGGTTCTTGGTGGCATTGCGCTGTCCCTGAAAGTGGAGTACCTTCCAGAAGAATTTT
>NZ_PIOB01000001.1 GCF_002909255.1 Arenibacter hampyeongensis | reverse complement strand
GATATCTTCCCGGCCCGTTCTTTCGATTTCTTTTTCTGCACCATATCCCTGTTCCCAAAAATATGGCGCGCTGTCTTTACAATATATCAATGAACTTCTTACTGTTTTTTCACTATCGCTCTTTCTCTAAGCGGGTGCAAATGTAGAATACTTTTTTCGCTTACACAACACCTTTTTCGAATTATTTTTAAAAGAATTTTCAATCCACCTTTAACAGCCTGATTTACAGCTTAAATATTTTTATATTTTTTTGGTTTTTAAAGACTCCTATAGATTGTAAAACGCAAAACATGGAAAAGTGAAACTTTTACTAAGAAAAGAAATTCCAAACCAATCCAAATCGGATTACAAAATCCCTGTAAGGATAATTTGGGGCAGCATAAAAATTGCTGCCACTAAATGAGGAATTAAAGTGTTCCGCTTTCAAGAATATCCTTGTTTGCTGCACTCGGGCATTAATAAAAAAGTCCAGCATGGGAAAGCCTCCCAATTCTTCCTGGCCTTGGGAGTAAAATTCCCCCAATACAGGATTATAGGCATCCGCATTGTATGATGTAAAATACTTCAGGGTAACCCCAGTTTGCAAATACATGGCCTTTTTAAATACAAAACTGGAATAATACAAGGTATTTCTGGTTACTACCTCAGGTACATTTAACACTTCATTGGGCTGGGAAACATTCTGATACATAACAGTATTGTCCAGCGCAAATCCCTTCCATTTAAACTCCTTACCATATTTAACCTTTATAATGTTAATAGTACCACTCTCCTGGAACGGTTTAATAAATGCCTGTTCCCCACCTTCAACAACGGTTTCCGAAGGATCGGCAGCAAAATAGGTGTAATTGTCCAAGGAAGTATATTTAGCCATTATATTGCCAAATAAATTGGACTCCAAATCGAACTGAAAACCATTATTATTCAGCTTATTAAAATCGTCTGTATGTTGCCAGTTATAATTAGTGTAATCACTTTGATATAAAAGAAAATTAAAATTAGGCATACGCGAAGATGAGTGAATGGAAAATTTAAGCCTATTATTCTTATTAACATCATAACTGGCGAAGGCATCCAATAAATTTCCCGACAAGTCTCCTGAGATATTGACCTGAGCTGACCCATTCAACTGAAAACCACCTATTTTCTTCACATATTTGGCACCAGCAGAGATTTCATCACCACTCAACTGACTTTGGATAAGCTGGGTAGGCGTCTGTAATACAGAATTGAAAAAATAGTTGTAATGATAATGATTGATATGTCCCGTCAACACACCTAAAGTCCTATTCGAGAATTGGACATAGGCTTTATTATAAGTCGTTTTCAAACTAGCCTTATCCCCTATACTAGAGTTATATCCTTCCCCAAAATAATCGTTCTGAGCGGTTTGTTTATATTGATTGTATTTGGTTTCATAACTATATTCATGCCCAAGGGCCAAGGAAGTTGTTCCGATCTTTGCCGAATCCTTTTTTTTACCGAACAGAATATATTGATGATCTAAGTAATATCTCTTTCCCAATAAGCGGTTAGTGGCATTGGAAAAAAGCACATCCAGCCTGGAACGGTCCTTAAATTCAGAATCTCCTGATTCAAATTGCAATTCCTTATTGGACAGACCACCATTTTCCTCTGTGGAGGAATTCTGGGCGGCGAGGTGCGTTCTTAAATTATAGCGCTGGTCCTTTGTTTCATAATTGGCCGTCATTTTAAAATTACCCGACTCTGCCTCACTATATTGATATTTACCCAATGACCTAAAGCCTTTATAGGCTATTGAAAAGTTTAACTTTCGAGAGGTGTTAAAGGTCAATAAAGCATCCAACAGCTGTCCTCGCTCAAAAGTAGTCTTAAACATTAGATCGCTCACAGGGGTGGCTACATTGTAGTAATTAACATCCCTAGCTTCCATATAGTTATAATGCTTCGCACTGGCGCCCATACTTGGATAAGTATCCTCTAAATCGAAATTCACACCCAATTTATTATAGGGCTGCCCTACATTGGCAAAGGGCATCAATTCAAAATCGTCCCTTCTCAGAAAATTGTTCTTGTACTCTTTCTGAATGGAGATAGTGGTATCCAAAAATGTGGTATCCCTTTCGTAGCTAATGATCTTATAATCTTTAATGGTAATTTCCTGGCCCTGATTTTCACCATTTTTTTTAGGCGGAAGATTTCTAATTTTACGATCCATGGAAGAGGCACCCTCTTTCTGTGATGGGGGAATTGAATCCTCTTGAGCACTAACGGCCTGACTAAAAAACACTATTAAAAGTGTCAACAAATATCTCATGCTTCAAAGTTACACCGACAAAGTTAATTTTTTTGTCCTTAATGAAATGTGAAAGTTTACAAAACAGAAAAATCAATCAATTTAAAGCGTTTGGAAACAAACTTAAGTCCCTTCTTTAAACACAAGAACAACAAGGTGTCTTTTTAACCCGTCATGCCATAGCTCATTCCAAAAACAAAAAAACCTGCAGGGGATTCCTGCAGGTTTATTATAACTCAAATCATCTTATTTCTAATTCAAATCCCAGAACAATTTGGTCTCTGCCTCATCACCACCTATGGCGGAAGAAGCGGTACCGTAATTGGCCCCGTTCAAAGACTGTTCAATTATTGGGTAGGTATATCTATTAGGAAAACCGGAAACAGCATCGGCAGGAGTAGCCATTAGTGGATAATCCAATAACCTTATAGATGTCCAAGCCTCCAACCCTCTATTATAGAGTGCTATCCATTTTTGAGTCCCAATAACTTCTTTCCATGGCGTAGTAGCAGTACTTGCCAAAATAGCCAAGTCATAATCTACATTGGACTGGGACAAATACGTTGTTGCATCGCTGCCAGAACCACCCCAATCAAGAATAGAGGCCGTAATACCAGCGTCATAATGATCCTTAGCGGTACCGCCAACTTCAAATAAGCGCGCCCTAGCTTCTGCCAACAAGAATTCTACCTCGGCATAGTCCAAGATAATACCTGGAAATGTTGCTTCCTCAACCTGGGCAGATACGTGCGAATAGGTAGAATAACTGGAAGTTTCCCCTATGCTTCCTCCTTTGAAGGTACCATCATCCGTAGGTAAAAAATAAAGAGGCCTTCTTGGGTCGTCCAAAGTATTCATAACATCAATGATCGTAACAGCTGCTACAAAATCCTTTCTTCCACTCAGGACCAAATTATCATGAATTGGATTTGTATTTGGATCGGAGCCTAAATATGTGTAGGATGCATTATCCGCATTGCTTGTAAACACCCCGGTGGCAACAGCACTTTCAACAGTACTTTTGGCAAATGCCGCATCCTTATCGGATAAAAGAATACCCATTCTTAATTTTAGGGAAGCCGCGAATTTTTTCCATTTTGCCACATCTCCATTGTATATTCTATCGCTACTGCCAAAACTTCCATTGGTCTCGTCCAACGCATTTATGGCCGCGGTCAATCTACCGATCAAATCCTTATATACCGTTTCGCCATCATCGTATTTAGGCAAAAGATTATCAATATTCAAAGCTTCGGTATAAGGAACGTCACCAAAGGTTTCCACCAAGATGCTATATGCATAGACATTAAGAATCTCAATAATAGTCAGCTTATTAGGCTTTAAAACCTCCTGCTCTGGAGTTGGGTAGGTTGTTCCGGCAATTACCTTCTCAGCCTCATCCAAATCCTTTAAAACATCTTTGTACAATACACTCCAATGTTTTTCGGGAATAGTCCTGGTAACCTGGTCATAGTTACTTTCATCTGTATATGTAGTTTCCTGTAAATACTGGGCCCAAAGTTTAGTGTTGTTATTGTTAACATTCAAATCAACCACTTGGTCCACCAAGCTTTTCTGCGCCCCGGTAAACAAACTTTCACCAGGTACGGCCAAAGGATCCTTGATGTTCTCGTTCAGATTTTCCAAATCACTGGAACAAGAAGCAAAAATCACGGCTGTAATTAATATTGCTAGTTTTTTCATTTTTATTTTTATTTTAGAATTGTAATTTAAGATTGACACCAAAATCCCTTGTGGTCGGCAATGAACCAACGGAATACCCTTGAAGGTTACCAGCAGACAAACCTCCTTCTGGATCTTCATGTGGAATATTTTTGTCAATAATCCATAGGTTTGATCCAATAACGCTTAAACTAGCATTGGTCAAGAAAGTATTGGTCAATAACTTGCTTGGCAAATTATAGGTAAGTGCCACTTCCCTAAGTTTCACATAACTGGCGTCATAGACAAATGCTTTATCCGGTAAACCTCTTCTATATCCAAAAGCACCAAATCTATCGGCCCTGATCCTAGAAGTGTTTGTTGCACCATCAGGATTAACACCTTCATTGATAAAACCTCCACCATCGGCCAAGGAATTCCTAACAGGATTACCCAAATCGTTTATAAATGCGGTCTCTGCATATAACCCGGTTGCACGCCCATAATATTGATCCAGGGAGAAAATACTACCTCCTTGTTGTATATCGATCAAAAAGCTAAACGAGAGATTCTTGTAATTGAATTTATTGGATATCCCCATTAACCAGTCAGGGTTGGTGTCTCCGATGGTTTGATCTGACGTAGACGTTTTTATGTATTGCCCGTCTGCTGGATCAACCACTCTTTCGCCATTTAGGTAGGTATAATCCGTACCATATATTACTCCGTAAGGTTTTCCTACTTCGGCATTGAGGGTTACCCCACCTTGGAAATCTCCCAACTGCAAAGTCTGGATTCCATCTTCCAATGATACTACCTCATTTTTGTTCTTCGTCCAGTTGACCATGGCAGTCCAACTAAAGTTATCGGTTCTAACTGGATTTCCAGATATGGAAAGTTCCAAACCCTTGTTTTCAATTTCACCAGCATTTAGAATTTTTTCTTCAAAACCGGTAGCCCTTGATACTGGAACTCCAAAAATTTGATCAATAGAATTGGTTTGGTAATACGCCAAGTCAAAACTTAACCTGTTGTGCAAAAATTTCATCTCCAATCCAACCTCAAAACTCTCTGTTTTCTCTGGTTTTAAATTAGGATTCTTTTTTTGATTGTCCACAGAAGTACTTGGTGCCCCTGGTGGAATGTTTACGTTATAAGTATCGTATAGAAAATCGAAAGGTGCACTGTTACCTACCTCAGCGTAGTTGGCCCTCAATTTACCAAAAGTGATGAAATCGGCATTCAAAAGATTTGTGAATACGAAACTTGTAGCAATGGAAGGATAATAAAAAGTACTATTATCTGCCGGCAAAGTTGAAGAGTGGTCCCTTCTAATGGTGGCATCTAGGAAAAGCATACTGTTGTAACCCAAAGAGGCGCTGGCATAAATACCGTCTACCCCTATTTTTTCAGCAATTTCAACAGGAAGAGCAAGTGGCCCAGTACTGTTTTGTAATGAATACAGTCTAGGTACACTCAACCCGCCACTTGTAGCAGAATAGATGGATTGAAATTCGCTCCTTCTAATGTTGGTACCAATTATTCCTTTTAAATTGAAGTCCTCCGAAAGGTCTTTTTGAAAATTAAACATGAAATCGTAATTGGTCTCAGTAACATCCAAATTTCTTCTTCCGTATCCAGAATCCACATTCCCTCTGTTTCCAGCACTATCGGGAATACCAAAACTTGTTGGCACACTCCCATTGGCCCTTCTCTCCTCTTGTATCTCAGAGTAAGTGTCGGTAGCCGCCCTTGCTGTAAAGTTTAACCAGTCCGTAAATTTGTAATCCAATGACACATTACCAATAAAACGGTTCCTACCATCATTTTGGTAATTTTCATAACGCGCCCAATACGGGTTGTCCCAGAAGATTGGTGCCGAACCGGCATCGCTGGTCGCAGGGTTCCAAGTAACATTTCTTTTAGTGTCAAAATAGATATCCTTTAGTTCCTTAAGATCCACATTGGTCTGCCACCATTGCTTAAAGTTACTTATTTGGTTATCATTATAACCGGTAGAATTACGGCCATGTGCTTTGGTATTGATATAATTTGCATATCCCGTAACGGTCAATCTATCGGTCAATTTAAAAGTACCGCTCATAGAAAAGTTATGCTTTTTTATGGAACTGTTCGGCATTATACCGCTTTGATCAAATTGGGTATAGTTCAACCTAAAAGAACCATCATCTTCATAAGATCTTGAAAATGAAACCGAATTGGTTGTTGTAATTGGTGTTTCAAAAAATGTAATAGGCCCGTTCTTGGCATTTACCCAAGGAGTAGCCGTTCTATAATTTGGAGAGTCTGGATCCAATGCATTCCATTGGTACACCATTAAATTTGGATCGAATCTACCACCGTATGAAGCATCTTCAGTATAAGGAACGGTTAAATCTGCAACACCGTCTCCTGTAACATCCTCCATATTAAAGAAATCGTCTTCGTCCGGTCCGTAATAAGGTCCGTATCCAGCTCCATATTGGTTTTGGTACTTGGCAAAAGTACTTTTATCTATGGAACCGATTGATATTCCCGAATTAACGGTAACCCCAATTCCTTGGGAATCCTTTCCTTTTTTAGTAGTAATCATTATGACTCCATTGGCTGCCCTTGAACCATATAATGCAGAAGCCGCAGCTCCCTTTAGAACGTTTACAGACTCAATATCATCAGGGTTTATATCGGAGGCGGTATTTCCATAATCATAGTAGTTACCACTTGCCTCGCCTTGATACTTTGAATTGGTATTGGTATTGTTTACCGGAACACCGTCAATAACGAACAGGGCTTGGTTGCTTCCAGTCAATGAGGCATTTCCTCTAATAACCACATTGGTGGAACCCCCTAGGTTGTTGTTCTTCTTAATTTGAATCCCAGAAGCCTTTCCCGATAGAGCATTTACAAAGTTTCCGCTCTTTACCGTACTCAATTCCTCACCTTGAACTTCCTGTGTAGAATATCCCAAGGATTTTTTATCCCGTGAAATACCCAAAGCAGTAACTACCACTTCCTCCAGGGCTTGGGCATCCTCTTGCATAACAACATCAATAGTCGACGATTCGCCAATTACTTTTGTAACACTCATTTGTCCAATATAACTGAACAATAAAGATTGGCCTTGACTGCCCTGAATGGTGTAATTACCATCAAAATCAGTCTGTGTTCCAATAGTAGTCCCTTCGACCACTATATTAACCCCAGGCAACACTAGACCCATTTGATCGGTCACGGTACCTGTGATTGTTTTTTCCTGTGCGTAGGAAAAACTCATAAATAACCCCATAATTGGAGCTAAAATCCAAGTTAGTTTTGATTTCATTTACTTTTTTTTAAGAATTAGTCAATTGCAAATGTGTAGAAAATTCGTTAACAAAACTAAAATATTTAACATTAGACGCACTGTTTGTTAAATTAAGGTTATATATTTATTAAATTATCAAAAATATAACTGTTCTGCGAAGTAAATGTTAGGATTATTGCCTTTTTGCGTCATTATTGTTATCAGTTTATTCTTACTTTTATTGTAATGATACTTTTTTAACAGTTCCTAATGTCAAAATTAACCCTCAATACTGCATATTGCTTTGTGACAAAATCGTCATTATTATATAATCTTAAAAAATGTTACCTTGTTTTTAAACAAACAATCTCTAAGAAACTTTTAATAATAATGGTATTTACAATCGAATTTGACTCAAACGGACAGTAATCCCTTTTTTAAATTTTTATATTTGACATCGCCCATGGTAGGCCGTATTATTTATAGCCAAGATTTGGTTTGTTAAATAATGATAAATGATACTCCATTTCATAACTATAATAAATAATGGAACAACCATAAATGTTAAAAGCCAAATATAAATACCTTTTAGAAGCAGGAACCGATGAGGCCGGTAGAGGATGCTTGGCTGGACCTGTTACGGCAGCAGCTGTTATTTTACCCAAAGATTTTGTAAATGACACCCTTAATGATTCAAAAATATTGACTGCGTTGAAACGCGACTTCCTTAGACCCATAATTGAAACCAATGCCACGACCTATGGGGTTGCCCAAGTTTTCCCAGATGAAATAGACAAAATAAATATTTTGAACGCTTCCTTTTTAGCCATGCACAAAGCCCTTGATCAGTTAACTATGAATCCCAAATTAATTATTGTGGACGGCAACAGGTTTAATCCTTACCAAAACATTCCCCACTGCTGTATAGTTAAAGGCGACGGCAAATACCTCAGCATTGCCGCCGCTTCCATTCTCGCAAAAACCTACAGAGATGCCTATATGGAAAAAATTGACTTGGAATACCCCATGTACAACTGGAAGAAAAATAAAGGCTACCCTACCAAGGAACATAGGGAAGCTATCAGAAAATACGGTTTAACGAAATACCATAGAAAAACTTTTAGACAATTACCGGATCAATTAAAACTGGATGTTTAAAAATCTTAAATTTGCCCAAAGCTTCATTTATGAAATTCAAATTACTAGCTGTACTTTTTTTACTAACCATAGGATGTACAGTGCAAAGCACCAAAACCTCGTCACTACTCTACTTTGTTCCACAGAATAGTGCCATTATCATAAAAATAAACGATAAACCATCCTTTTCCAGTGAGCTGGAAAATAGCGACCTTCTAAAGACATTATCCGCAACAACTACCTATACGTCCGTTTTGGATAAACTAAAGTCGCTCAAATACGTTCAACCCAATGGCGAAAGTGTTTTGGCCTTGGTGGAATTGGGAAAGGAGAGTTTTGAATTGATATTTATTGCCCAAAAAAGTGACGACCTTTTTCAAATTGACGATGAAAACAATAAAGTTGTTGAAAATATTACTTATGAAGGTAAAAACTTTGACAAGTACACTGTGGAAGGCACTACTTTCTTCGCTACAGTACTGAACGATAAAACAATAGTAAGTTCTGCTCAAATGTTGATTGAAAATATAATTCGAAACGAAAAGGATCTGGCAATGGACGAATCGTTAAATAAACTTTACCAGATAGCCAATAATCAGAGTAGTGCCAATATTTTTGTCAATACCAACAAAAGCAACCCATTCTTGGCCCATATTTTTGCCGATGGACATAAGGCCGAGATTTCCAAATTTGCGGATTGGGTTTCCCTCGATTTTAACACCAATAAGGACCACCTTAAACTTAATGGTATTAGTATGGCCAATGATTCCATCATAAATTACAGCAATCTATTTAGGGACAGCCATGCCTTAAGCCCTAGGACGCCCAATCTTGCCCCCATGGCCGCTGATGCCATTATGGCCTATACCTTTGACAATTACGAAAACTTTGCATTGAACCAAAAAAAATATTTGGACCGTTCCATCGTTATAGACACCACTTTTAAGGCTGTTGAAGAAATTGGATTTGTTTACATGAACAATGAAAAGTCGGTGATACTTCACACATACGGTTCCGAGAATATATTGAACTATCTGGATAAATTGGAAAAGGCATCCGAAGAATACCAGGGCATCGAAATTGTTGAGCTTTCCAAGACCAATTTCTTGAATCATTATTTCAACCCCTTGATACAAGATTTCGAGGCCAAATATTACACCATTATAGAAAATGCCTTTGTATTTTCCTCCACTGCGGAGACCTTAAAGACCTTCATTGGCAATTTTAAGAATACTTCCACTTTCGAAAAAACATCGGTTTATAAAACGGCAAAAGAACAATTGGCAGACGAATCTTCCATACTCTTTGTATCCAATTCAGATGGTGTTGAATATTTTCTGGATAACTACATTGATAAAGAGATGACCAAGGATATTAAAATCAAGGCCCTTTCCGAATATTCCTTTGCTGCCCAAATGGTCTCTGATGATAATTTTCATCACACCAATTTACTTTTTCAAAAAATAGCCCACGAAACTACTTTGAACAAAACTATTCCTTATTTCACCCTTCAATTGGAGACTGAAATAGTTACAACACCTCAATATGTAAAAAACCACAGGACCAATAAAGACGAAATAATAGTTCAGGATCAGGACAACAACCTTTACCTAATCTCCACCGATGGCAAGGTAATATGGAAAAAGCAATTAAAAGGCAGGATCCAGGGACGTGTGGAACAGGTAGATCTCTATAAAAACGGAAGATTACAATTGGCCTTTACTACCGATAATGAGTTTCTTATAGTAGATCGGAATGGAAAAGATGTACCACCTTTTAACATCACTTATGAAGGGGGGAATTTAAACCCCTTGGCCGTATTTGATTACGACCGCAAAAAGGACTATCGATTTGTAGTGACCCAGGGAACAAAAGTGAGCATGTACAACCGCTTGGGACAGATAGTAAAGGGTTTTAAGTACACCAAGGCAGATAATCCCATACTGGGCACACCCAAACATTTTAGGGTAGGCAAAAAGGATTATCTGGTGATGAAACAAGAAGGGGGAGAATTAAAAATATTGTCCAGGACAGGTGATTCCCGGGTTAATGTGAAAGACAGAATAAATTTTTCCGAAAACGAGGTGCTTCTTCATAAGAACAAGTTTACGGTTACAGACACCAAGGGACGGTTATTCCAAATTGATGAAAAAGGTAAAACGACTACTGCCAATCTAAATCTGCTCCCAGACCATGGTATAGATGCCACAAGCAATACCCTTGCCTTAATGAACGATAACATTCTGACCATAAGGAGCAAAAAGGTGGAATTGGACCTTGGAGTGTATTCAAAACCGAGGATATTTTATTTAAATGACAAAATATACATTAGCGTCACAGATATACAGAACCAAAAAATCTATCTTTTCGACAGTCAGGCCGAAGCCATTTCCAACTTTCCCGTTCCAGGGAATTCCAGTATCGACCTAATTGACATGGACAATGACCATAAATTGGAACTGGTTGCAAAAGACCAGGACAACTCGATTATAGTTTATAAGATCAACTAAAAAATATTCTTATATATAGATTTCCATATTGGATAAAAAGTTTCTGATTTTTCTACGAAAAAAATAAGAAAAATGATTACATTTTATACGACCAGTCCCATACTATATGGTGATTCCATGCACCATTGAAACACTTTTATCAAAAACATTTTTAGCTCAAATGTTAACCATAGCGGTAACTGTACTATTAATACATAAAAACGTGCCAGATATACACCATTCCGGCCGTCTGGCTAAAATTTCGTTAATTTTAGTTAATTTATTGACCTGTAGTACATTATAATGAAAATACATTGAGAACACTAAAAATAACGATCATGATTAGCTTCAAAATTTTCCCCAGAGTAATATTATCTTTTCTGTTGCTATTTTTTGTCAGCAACGAGGTACACTGCCAAATATTGAAAAAATTGGGCAAGAGGGCAGAAAGGGCGGTAGAGCGGACTGTAGAAAGACGCGTTGATCAAGAAACCACTAAAAAGACAGATGAAGTTTTGGACAGTATTCTTGAACCGGGCTCTAAAAAATCTCCTTCAGACCCACAAATAGGTAACCCATTACCTCCTTCCGGCCAGGACAATCCCGGAAATGTGGGCGAAAATAACGGTAGTGGCGGCACAGCTGGGCAGACTAGTGGAAAAACCATTGAGGTATATAGTAAATTTGATTATGTTCCAGGGGATAAGCCTTTATTTTATGATGATTTCTCCAACGATTTCATTGGCGACTTCCCATCCAGATGGAACACCAATGGTGGTGGGGAAGTTGTATCCGTGAACGATTCTGGCGAAAAGTGGCTGGAATTAATTTCGGGATACAACATTTATTTCATTCCAGACACACCAAATTTGCCCGAGGAATACACCATTGAATTTGATATATTGGCACTGGGATTGGACAATAAAACGTCTTCTACCGCATTTCTTAGAGTAGATTTAAGTGATGACGACAAATTTAAGGAAGGCGCCAATTTTGTACATGCCCATATTCCTTTTTGCCTATACTCCCCAATAGGCATAACCATGGCCAATCACATTAATAACAAAAGAGAAATTTACAGTGTTGTCAAGGCAGATCTTAGGGAAGAGATATTAGATAGACCCCATATTTCCATTGCCGTGAATAAGCAGCGTTTTCGATTATGGGTCAACGAAGAAAAACATATCGATATCCCAAGAATGGTACCCCAAGGCGCTGTATTGAACACTCTAAAATTTCATATGAACAATTTTAAGGATGGGAAGGAACGCGTGTTCATAAGTGACATTAAAGTAGCCGAAGGTGGTTTGGACCTACGCCGTAAGCTGATTTCCGAAGGGGAGGTCTCCACCAATGGGATTCTATTCGATTCCGGCTCGGCCAACATCCAACCTCAATCCATGGGAATCATACGACAAATCTCCCAAGTATTACAGGAGGAAAACGGAATGAACCTAACAATAACTGGACATACCGACGCCGATGGCCCTGAAGATGCCAATTTAAGCTTGTCCCAAAAGCGAGCTGATGCGGTAAAAAATGCCCTAGTAAACGTATATGGTATTTCAGATGGCCGTTTGCAAATCCAAGGCAAGGGAGAAAGCGAGCCCATAGCAGACAATAATACTCCTGACGGCAAGGCCCAGAACAGGCGTGTCGTTTTCAAGAAAATGTAACTTTAAAACATATCCATCTAAAATAAAAAATATGAGAACACTTACCTTAATTTGTAGCTTTTTCCTTGTAACCTCAACAACTTTATCTCAGGATTGTAGCAAATACTATCCAATGGAAGAGGGTACGAGTTTTCAATATACGATGACCAACAAAAAAGGAAAAACCGAAGGCGTTACCGATTATTCCATTATAAATGTCGAAAATTCGGGCGGTGTTACCACCGCTACCATGAATATGAAGTTCACAGATGAAAAAGGAAAGGAAATATTGGTATCCGATTATAAAATCAGTTGTACCGGGGATGTAGTCAAAATAGACTACAATTCACTGGTACCGGCACAAATGATGAAACAATATACGGACATGGGGGTGGAAATGGAGATTAGCGGAACAGATATAGAGTTGCCTAACAACCTTAAGGTTGGCCAAGGCTTAGACGACGCCAATGTAGCCATATCCATTAAAATGACTGGCATGAACATGAATATTAAAGTAGACCAGCTAAATAGGAAAGTGGAAAAAAAAGAAAGTATCACAACCCCTGCAGGTACCTTTGAGTGTTACGTGATAACTCAGGACAATATTTCAGAGACCATGGGCGTAAAACAGACAATGCAATCCAAGTTATGGCTTACGGAAGGGGTAGGAATGGTAAAGCAGGAAACATATAAAAAGAATGGTGATCTTACCAACCAAATGCAACTCACCAAGTTCAATAATTAAATCAGAAAGATTTTAGATGAAAAAAACCAAGACTTTGGTCTTGGTTTTTTTCAAAATTGTTTATCACTACTTTGAAATTCAGCTTCAAAAAGAATTTCAAAATGCTTCAATAGTCTCTGCTTCACTTCTTCCATATCCACTTCCTTTTTTCCAAGTTCAACATTTAAGGAAGTAACGGCCTTACCTTTGATACCGCAGGGAATCATCAAATCAAAATAGCCGAGATCGGCATTCACGTTCAATGCAAAACCGTGCATGGTTACCCATCGGCTGGCTCGGACGCCCATAGCACATATTTTTCTGGCAAACGGTGTGCCTATATCCAACCAAACTCCTGTTTCCCCTTTGGATCGCTCCGCTTTAAGACCGTAATCCGTCAGGGTCAAAATAACCATCTCCTCTAAAAACCTTAGGTATTTATGAATATCGGTAAAGAAATTATCAAGGTCCAAAATAGGATAACCAACAATCTGTCCGGGACCGTGATAGGTTATATCCCCGCCACGGTTTATCTTGTAGAATTTTGCGCCTTTCTCGGTAAGTACATTTTCATCCACCAACAGATTATCCATATCACCGCTTTTACCCAAAGTGTATACATGTGGATGTTCTACAAACAAAAAATGATTGGGTGTTTCCAATTGGGAACCCTCCCTCCTATTCCTTATTTTTAAGTCGATAATGGATTTGAACAATTGCTCCTGGTAATCCCAAGTATCCTTGTAATCTTTACGTCCCAAATCTTCTAAGAGAATCCTTTTGTTCATGCTGCAAAGATACAAACTCCACCCATAAACCAAACCTCAAAACCCTAGTTTGGATTGTTAAGGATGATCAGCGCGGCGATTACACCGGGTACCCATCCACAAAGGGTAAGCAGAAAAACTATTATAAAGGAACCGCAGCCCTTGCCCAATACGGCCAAGGGTGGAAAAACAATGGCCAATATGACTCTAAAACAGCCCATTTTTTCGAATTTTGATTGATTCTGCCCATAGACGGGGCAGGTGTACCAATAAGACTAAAAAACGGTCAGTTTGTTACATGAAAACATAAATAATTGCTGTAGCCTATTTTGAAAACTATCAATTCTGATTTTTGGATTGATAGATTAACGCAGAGTAACTATATTTGCAGCCTTAATTTATAAGTATATGCAGCTTTCGGAACAAGAAGTAATTAGAAGGGAAAAACTTGGCAAGTTAAGGGAAATGGGCATCGACCCCTACCCAGCCGCACTATACCCAGTTGATAGTACTTCCAAAAAGGCCAAGGAGAATTATGAAGAAGGTAAAAAGGTAGTCCTTTCCGGAAGACTTATGTCCAGAAGAATCCAAGGTAAGGCTTCTTTTGCCGAACTACAGGACAGTGAAGGTCGTATACAGGTCTATTTCAATAGGGACGAAATTTGCACAGGGGATGACAAGACCTTGTACAATGATGTATATAAGAAATTATTGGACATTGGTGACATTATTGGCATTGAAGGGGAACTTTTCACCACTCAGGTTGGGGAAAAAACCGTAATGGTCAGGAATTTTACCTTACTAAGTAAATCCTTACGCCCGTTGCCCTTGCCAAAAGTAGATGCAGAAGGTAAGGTTTATGATGAGTTTAACGACCCTGAATTGCGCTATCGCCAGAGATATGTGGATTTGGTAGTAAATCCCAGTGTTAAGAAAAATTTTATAAAGCGTACCAAAATCACCAATAGTATGCGTCAGTTTTTTAACGATGCCGGCTATTTGGAGGTTGAGACCCCTATATTACAACCTATTCCCGGAGGTGCGGCTGCCCGTCCGTTTATGACTCACCACAACGCCCTGAACATTCCTTTATACTTAAGGGTTGCCAATGAGTTGTACTTAAAAAGGTTGATTGTAGGAGGCTTTGATGGTGTTTACGAATTTGCAAAGGATTTTAGGAACGAAGGTATGGATCGCACCCATAATCCTGAATTTACGGTCATGGAACTTTATGTGGCCTACAAGGATTACAATTGGATGATGGACATGACCGAAAAGCTTCTGGAAAAAGTGGCAGTTGACTCAAATGGTTCTTCAAAAGTGACAGTTGGTAAAAATGAGATAGAATTTAAGGCTCCTTACCCCAGAGTTCCCATATTGGAAGCTATTAAAATCCATACCGGTTTTGATGTTGCCGGAATGAATGAAGTAGAACTGAGGGAAGTAGCCAAAAAATTACATATTGAGGCTGACGATAGTATGGGAGTTGGCAAACTTATCGATGAAATTTTCGGTGAAAAATGTGAACATCACTACGTACAACCCACCTTTATCACAGATTACCCTAAAGAAATGAGCCCTTTGTGCAAGGAGCATAGGGACAATCCGGCATTAACGGAACGTTTTGAGCTAATGGTAAATGGTAAAGAGTTGGCCAATGCCTATTCTGAGTTGAACGACCCCATCGATCAGCGTGAAAGGTTTGAGGACCAACTACAACTTTCAGAAAAAGGCGATGACGAAGCAATGTTCATTGACCAAGATTTCCTAAGGGCACTGGAATATGGAATGCCCCCTACCAGTGGTATTGGTATCGGCATTGATCGCCTGGTCATGTTAATGACCAACAACGCCTCCATACAAGAAGTACTGTTCTTCCCACAAATGAGGCCGGAAAAGAAACAAGTTGAGCTTAGTGAGGAAGAAAAAGACATACTTGCCCTATTAAAATCCGAAGGAAAGTTAGCGTTGGAAGAACTTAAGACCAAAGCGGGGCTAAGCGGTAAAAAATGGGATAAATCCATGAAGGCCCTTTCCAAGCACGAGTTGATCAAAGTTGCCACCGAAGGTGACATTAAAGTGGTGCTTCTAAAGAAATAATTTCCAGAGAACAACAAAACTTTCAATGAATTTCAGTGATTCTGTCATTAGGATAGAATCACTGAAATTCTTGTACCTTATAACCATCATCTGCCGTTGGGATAATTTTGTGTTGACAATGCCTTTACATTTTCATACTTTTATAGTGGTATTGCTCTGATATAAACTAAGTTTTAGATGAATAATAGGCAGGATTGACGGAAAATTTCCTAATAAAATAGTTATTTGGTGGATATTGGGGTTTATTTCCCATATAATTGCTTAAAATATCGCCGTTTTGTTATTCCAAAATATCGCATTTTGGATGTCCCAGATATAAGTATCGTGAAACGGTTCGATTTTTGGAGAACTAATAAGAACATTTAAAAGCGTGCAAGACAAAAAAGTATTGACAATTGACGTAATGTTGGTTGCACATAATTATATTAGGTGGTACTATTATTCCCCTTGAAACAATTAAATTAACTACTTAATATTACTTTACGGTTGGAGCACATTGATTACTCGGATTCGAAAATATTATTGTAGAACAAATACTTAAAAATAATAGCGTGAAAAAGCAAGTATCATATAGCCTTTTATTTATCGGTATCATTATACTTATTATTTCTGTATGGAACCTTCTTAAACCTTCGGATACTGTAGATTTTAGTGCGGATATAAAACCAATTCTGAACAAGAACTGCATTGTCTGCCACGGCGGGGTTAAAAAAAGTGGCGGTTTTAGTCTTTTGTTCCAGGAAGAAGCCTTCGCAGATACCGAATCCGGCGTTCCTGCAATTATTCCGGGCAACGCGGCCAAAAGCCCTTTTATCCAGCGTTTAAAGGAAGATGACCCGGAATTGCGCATGCCATATAAAAAATCCAAACTTTCAAAAGAGGACATTGAACTATTGACCAAGTGGGTTGACCAGGGCGCAAAATGGGGCAAACACTGGGCCTATACCTTACCGGAAAAAGTGGAAATTCCGGAAGCAACACAGTCCGCCGGTATTTCTTCCAATGATTCTCAAGGGTTTATTAAAAATGAAATTGACCACTTTATATTGAGAACCCTGGAAAACAACGACTTGGAACCAAGTCCGGCTGCGGAGCCCAATATTATAGCCAGAAGACTGGCCATGGATATTACCGGACTCCCACCAGACGAATCCATATTTAATGATTTTACCTCTGGCAAAATTACCTATGAAAATATGGTAGACGAGCTGTTGTCCCGAGATGCTTACGGTGAAAAATGGGCCAGTTGGTGGTTGGACCATGCCCGCTATGCGGACACTAAGGGCTATGAAAAAGACATGGGAAGATCAATGTGGCAGTATCGAGATTGGGTTATAAAAGCCCTAAACAACGATATGCCATACGACCAATTTACTATTGAGCAATTGGCGGGCGACCTGCTGCCCAACCCATCTGCCGATCAACTTATCGCGACTGCCTTCCATAGAAATACCATGAACAACGATGAGGGAGGAACGGATGACGAGGAATTCAGAGTAGCATCCCTAATTGATAGGGTAAACACTACCTTTGAAGTATGGCAGAGTACCACAATAGGATGTGTACAATGTCATAGCCATACCTATGATCCCTTTAAAAATAGGGAATACTACAATCTAATGGCATTTTTCAACAATACCAGAGATGAAGATACATCGGAAGATGAGCCTAATTTGAAATTTTATAACGAGGAGCAACAAAGGAAAGTCACTGGTATTTATGATTGGATCTCTAAAAATGAGAAAAAGGAGATAGCCGAAGCCTATAATAATTTCCTACAATATTCTGAACCAATCTACCATGCCCATTCGGCCAAGAACTACACCAATGGCAATTTGGCGGATACCAAATGGCTCGCCTTAAGGGACAATGGCTCCTGTTACCTCAATGATGTTTATACCCAAGGTGCCAATTATATGTACATGAAGTATTCCTCGGGAATAGATGGAACCAAGGTAACCATAAGAAGAGATCATGGAGAGGGGGAAATTTTGGCTCAATTTACAACAAACAAAACCAACGGTAGGGTTATCCAAAAATTTCCCTTTAAACAAAGTAATGAAAAATTAAACCTATATATAGAGGCGAACAACGATAAGATTTCACCAAAAAGTCCTACTAGCTACATTTCGTGGTTTGCTTTTCTTCCAGAAATTAAGGCGGATAACAATGGTTACACCCAAATGGACGAGAATTTTATGCAGATGTTGAATACCAATACCCCTACACTGCCCATTATTGTGGAAAATCCCGATTATCAACAAAGAACCACCCAGGTTTTCGAAAGAGGCAATTGGCTTATGAAAACCGATACTGTGCAACCTGCAACTCCCAAAAGCCTCAATGCTTGGAACGATGCATGGCCAAAAAATAGGTTAGGGTTCTCCAAATGGATCGTCAGCAAAGAAAATCCGCTAACGGCACGTACCTTGGTCAACAGGGTATGGCAGCAAATCTACGGGCGCGGAATAGTAGCCTCCTTAGAGGATATGGGCTCCCAGTCCGACCCTCCAACCCATCCAGAATTATTGGACTGGTTGTCTTTAAGATTAATGAACGAGCATAATTGGAGCATAAAGGCCTTGGTAAAGGACATTGTAATGTCCGGTACCTACAGACAAAGTTCCAAGAACAATGCCAAATTATACAATTTGGATCCTGAAAACAGACTATATGCACGTGGTCCAAGAATGCGCCTGGGAGCGGAACAAATTCGAGATCAGGCCCTTGCCGTTTCGGGGCTTTTGAGCACAAAAATGTACGGCCCCAGTGTAATGCCACCACAACCGGAAGGTATTTGGCAAACAGTATACAACGGCGGCAATTGGGTAGAAAGCCTAGGAGAGGACAAATACAGAAAAGCCCTTTACACCTATTTAAAAAGAACCAGTCCATATCCTTCATTCCTCACTTTTGATGCAGGAAGCAGGGAAGTATCAACGGTTCGCAGGACCGTAACCAACACCCCTTTACAGGCCTTGGTCACCCTTAACGACCCTGTATATCTAGAAACCGCCTATCATTTGGCTAAATTTATGGGCCAGGGCAATAATGTGGACACCAGCATACGACAAGGTTATAAAAAAGCGGTATTGGTAGACATTAGTGACGAAAAATTAAGCGCTTTAAGGGAATTGTACAACGTTTCCCTATCCGATTTCAAGGATAAACCGAAAAACATAAAGGAATTTATTCCATTTGAGACCGATGCCAATGCCAATTTAGCGGCATTGACCGTTGTGGCCAATGCCATTATGAACTTGGATGAGTTTTTAACAAAATCGTAATTATGAACAGTTTAGACCGATTAATAAAAGAAAAGTTACAGCGGGAAATTCAGGCCAAGACCCGTCGGCATTTCATTAAGGATTGTGTTGCCGGGATGGGCGGTTTGGCCCTAGGTTCCTTCGCTATGTCCTGTAATTCCTTTCTCGGCAACAACGAAAAAGCTAAGATTGCCTTAACGGAAAGGGATGTAAACCCCTTGGCTTCTATGGCGCCTCCTTTCCCAGCCAAGGTAAAATCGGTTATTTATCTACACATGGCTGGTGCCCCTTCGCAACTGGAAATGTTCGATTATAAGCCCACACTACATAAATTGCACAATCAGGCCTGTCCTCAATCCCTGTTGGAAGGGAAAAAATTTGCCTTTATTAGGGGAACCCCTAAACTTTTGGGACCTCAGGCAGAATTTAAACAACATGGGGAATCGGGTAACTGGGTGTCCAACTTCTTGCCGCACTTTTCCAAAGTAGTGGATGAAGTTGCTTTTCTTAAAGCGGTAAACACAGATCAATTCAATCACGGGCCCGCCCAATTGTTCATGCATACGGGAAGCCCCAGATTGGGCAGACCAAGTATTGGGTCATGGGTCACCTATGGCTTAGGTTCCGAAAATCAGAATTTGCCTGGTTTCGTAGTTCTTACCTCAGGAGGTAAAACACCGGATGCAGGAAAGAGTGTTTGGGGTAGTGGTTTCTTACCATCAGTTTACCAAGGGGTCCAATGCCGATCCAAAGGAGATCCGGTGCTTTATATAGACGACCCCAAAGGCATAAGCCGGAATCTTAAAAAAAGTACCATTGATGCAATAAACAACATCAATAAGAAAGAATTCAATGAATATTCCGATCCGGAAATTTTGGCTAGGATCAATCAGTACGAAATGGCGTTCCGCATGCAGACCGCAGTGCCAGAGGTCATGAACATCAACAATGAACCCGAACATATTAAAGAAATGTACGGTGTGCAACCGGGAAAGGAATCCTTTGCCAACAATTGCCTTTTGGCCAGAAAACTTGTGGAGGACGGAGTACGTTTTGTACAATTGTTCGACTGGGGATGGGACAGTCATGGTACAGGACATGATACCGCAGTAGATTTGGGGCTTAGAAATAAATGTACAGAAATAGACCGGCCCATGTCCGCCCTACTCTTGGATCTTAAACAAAGAGGATTATTGGATGAAACCTTGGTAGTCTGGGGTGGCGAGTTCGGCCGGACTCCCATGCAAGAAAATAGGGAAGGACAGGAAATGGCCTATAAAGGTAGGGATCACCACGGCGATGCGTTTACCATGTGGATGGCCGGAGGAGGTATAAAAAAAGGTGCCAGTTGGGGTGTGACCGATGAGATAGGCTTTTCCGCTTTGGAGGGCCAGGTCTCCGTACACGATGTCCATGCCACCATGATGCACTTATTGGGATTTGACCACGAACAATTTACTTTTGATTTTCAAGGAAGACCCTTCCGTCTTACGGATGTAGAAGGGCACGTTATACAGGAAATACTTGCCTAAAAAACCAACCAAACCAACACAATGCGATTATTTATCATTCTTTTTGGATCTTTACTCTTTTCCTATGGACAAGAAAAGGTATTATTTTTTCAAACTGATTGGGCAAACCAATTGTCTTGGGACGCCTTTTGTGTTAGGGCCAAGGTATCCGGTTATGATGGTGTGGATTTAGGGATGTTTTCTGATCCTTACCTAAAGGAAGTCTTAAAAGAACGCCTAAAACTGAATAAATAATTAATGGAAGTAATTCAACAATTAATAGGGCGTTTACACCCCCTTGTAGTGCATTTACCAATAGGCTTTATCATAACTGGATTATTGCTTCAATGGTTTGACAGAAAAAACAATGAATGGTCCAAAATAATTGGCCTAATATTTCAATGGGCCTTTATTTCAGCAACAATCGCTTGCATTAGTGGCTATCTTCTATATACGGGTGAAGGATATTCCTTTGATACGGTAAAATTTCATTTATGGTTGGGCATTACCACTGCCGTATTTTCATTGCTAATGTATCTCCGTTTGTTGGTCCCTTCGCAAGTCCATTTTTTAAACCGATTACCAGTGGTACTATTGTCCTTCTCCCTTCTTTTTTTAATATCGTTTACAGGTCATCTTGGAGGTAATATCACCCATGGTTCCGACTACCTTATAGAACCACTGCCGAACAGTATAAAAACGCTGTTAGGCGTTGGTCCAAAAGTATATGAAATGCCCACAATTGAGGAAGAAAATTGGGAAGAAGCCATACTGTACACAGACTTGGTGCAACCCATATTGAACAATAAATGTGTTAGCTGTCATAATTCCAAAAAGGAAAAAGGCGAATTGCAATTGGAGGAGGAAAATGGAATCCTCAAAGGTGGCGAAAACGGTGCCGTCATTGAATCCAATGATCCAGAGAAAAGTTCTTTGTACGCCAGACTGATTCTCCCACATGATCATGAGGACCATATGCCCCCTAAGGATAAGACCCAACTTTCCAAAGAAGAGATAGACATCATTAAAAACTGGATTGCCAACGATAACTCTTTTGACAAAAAAATTGGGGAACTGGGGTTAAAAAAAGAATTGTTCCGGGCCTTTTTCCCTAAGGCCAAAGATGAAACTTACCCTGATGTTGATATTGCCGAAGTTCCAAAAGATACTATTTCTGCCATAAAGAAAAAAGGTTTCCATGTAGAACAGGTAAGTGAAAGCAGTAATTTTATACGGGTATCCTGCATCAACAAACCTACTTTTTCGGATAAGGATTTTGACCTACTGTCCTCAGTTAAAAATCAGATCGTATATCTAGATCTTGGGGAAACGCAGATTACGGATGGCATTTTTGAAAAATTGAGCACCCTGCCCAACCTTACTATTCTAAAAATGGACAACACCAAAATATCAGGTAATAACATTGAGCTTTTGGAAAAACTGGAATACCTAAGAAACCTGAACCTGATGGGCACCAATTTTGAGGAGGCCCAACTGGACCATTTAAAAAGGTTTAAAAAATTACAAATAGTTTATCTGTTCAACACCCCTATTAAAAAACCGAATCAAGCGGACAAGCCAAAAGAAGGCGAAGTGTTTTTTGATTATGGGGATTATGAATTGCCCAAAATAGCCACAGATTCCATTGTTTATTGATTTGGCAACCAACTTGTTGTTTTCACCGTTTAAACCCCTGATTACAACGGAATAATGAAACAAAAGTAACCATGGAACGTTAATACTATTAGGACCCCAAATCTTAATAGTATGAAAAGAATTTACTCGCTTATTTTAATTTTGATTTTTGTGGTTTCCTGTACCAAGGATGAAAAGGCCGATGTCATCAATCCCGAGCTTGAAACAAATTTAACCGCTTGTTTTACTGTAGACAAGGATACTTTAACCCTTGGTGAACCCTTGCAATTGACCAATTGCTCCAAAAATGCTGTGATTTATTCCTATGCTTTTGGCAATAATGAAATCAGTAATCAAGAAAGCCCCACGGTTACCTTTGAGGAAGGTGGAAATTTTACCATAACCCTTGTAACCTATAACGACCAAAGACATAGTGAAACCTTTAGCCTTAACGTTTTTGTAGAGACCCCTGTGGAATCCTATTACCACTTCCCGGACAATTCACTTGGATTGAATGGTCTTCCTATTGGAATAGGCATAAATCCACAGAATGGTAATATTTTCTATTTGGAGAAATCGGAAGACCTGGTAGGCCTCACAATTCCAAAATTCTATTACAAAGAGTTAAATAACTATTTAATACCTACTTCCAGGTACATTGCAGACAAGCAATTTAATACTGGACATGGCTTTGTAAATTTTCAAGGCAATGGAATTAAGAACATCCATTTTTCCCGAACACTGCCAGAATTATACGGATCTCAAGAAATTACCCTAAATAGCACATGGCTATTGCTGTCCACTGTAAATTCTGCCACCAAATACCTTTACGGATATTTAAAACAAGATGTGAATTCTATATTCTATGGAACACAAAAGGATAACGGGATTTATAAGGCCGTTATTGAAAAAAGAAATGCCAATGGTGATGCCTTTGATGTTCAATTTAAAACAATTGGATCTAATAATGCGATGCTGGCGGATATGATTAAGACCGTGGATGGCTATGTGGCCTTTGGAGGAACGTTCGACAAGAATATCACCGCGCCTAATATTACAAACTATAGTCCGTCACTTATATTCTTTGACAATGATTTGGCCGTAACCAAAACAGTTGAATATGGGCACACTGAGTTGGCCACGCGAATCACAGAAGCCAACCATTTAAATGGGGCATACCATATAGTACAAATGTCCAATGGAAATTTAGCCACCTATGGCAATGGGGAACTTACCGTTTCCAAGCCGGGTGGAGGGCTAATCGCCACCCATTATTTTAGTATGGACAATAACATCCAGGCCATGATTTCTTTGGGAGATTCCTTTGTAATCTCAACAGAGGATGGTTATTTACGGAAATATGACCCCAACGGAACAGAGATTGTAAAGCTGAAGTACAATGGAAATTTTATACCGGATATTTTGGAAATAAACAATAAACTGTTCTTCGTTGCTGGGTACAGAACCAAGGATACTATTGTAAATTTAGGAGAACTATCCGTTGTGAAAATTTTATATGGCGCAGTGGATAGAGACTTAAATCTGATATCCTTGGAGTCCATTTTTAATTGATCGGAATCATAAAGGCAAAACCATTAACGACCCTTTAATTTTGATTTTTATAAGTGAGGGAAATAGCCTAGTTTAGGAGACCATAAACCTCCCATATGGATTTAAGCAAAAAATTGGGACTGATACTAGGCCCTCTATTCTTTATTATTCTTTTAAACCTACCCAATACCCTAGTTTCCGAAAAAGGTGATGCAGTAATCGCCGTGGCGGTTTGGATGGTGGTATGGTGGATTACGGAAGCCGTTTCAATCTCAGTAGCTGCCCTATTGCCTCTCATTCTATTTCCCTTACTTAAGATTATGCCCATCAGCGAAGTGGGGGCAAATTATGGAAGTCCCATTATTTTTCTATTTTTTGGGGGCTTTGTCATGGCTCTTGCCTTGGAAAAAGTGAATTTACATAAACGCATTGCCCTCAACATTATAAAAATTACAGGAACCACACCAAATAAGGTAGTCCTGGGATTTATGATCGCTACGGCTGCCTTGAGTATGTGGATCAGCAATACGGCTAGTACCGTTGTTATGCTCCCCATTGCCATGTCCGTTATAGGGCTATTGATAAACGACGCCGATGGCTTTACCAAGGATGATCGCAATTTTGCATTAAACGTAATGTTGGGTATTGCTTTTTCTGCCAATGCTGGCGGTATAGCCACTGTTATAGGCACACCACCCAATTCCATTTTAATCGGTTTGCTGGAAAACGAATACAATATTGAAATCTCATTTCTAAAATGGATGATTATTGGATTACCATTTTCAATTGTCATGGTAACCATTAGCTATCTTGTCCTCGTAAAATGGTTATTTCCCAACAAACAATTAAAATTTACAGGCTCCAAACAGATTATTCAGGAAGAATTAAAAAAATTGGGACCTACGAGCCGTAAAGAAAAAATGGTGCTTAGCATTTTTGGAATAACGGTTTTCCTATGGATTTTTAGAACATTGATCAACAGTATATTTCCGTCACTGGGACTATCGGACACTATCATTAGTATGATAGCCGCCGTTTCCCTGTTTGCCATCCCATTTAACCTTAAAAAGGGCGACTTTATAATTGGTTGGAGCGATACCGAAAAATTGGCCTGGGGAATCTTAATATTATTTGGTGGAGGACTGGCCTTGGCCGAAGGAATGGCTACCAGTGGCATAGTAGATATGGTGGCGAACACTATTTCCAACAGTGAAATCAGTGTATTTTTCACAGTAGCCCTTCTTATAACATTGATGCTTTTCATGACAGAATTGATGAGCAATGTTGCCTTGGTCGCAGTGCTGGCCCCAGTGGTGGCAGGAATAGCGATAGGGCTTGATGTACCTATACTTTATTTGTTGATTCCGGTTACCATAGCCAGTAGCTGTGCCTTTATGTTGCCTATGGCCACCCCACCCAATGCCATAGTTTTTGCAAGTGGCTACATAAAGGTATATCAAATGGCAAGGGTAGGAATAATTCTCAACCTAATCTCGGTAGTTCTGTTGATCCTATTGTTCCAATTCGTAATTCCTCTTCTCTTCTAATTTATAAGCTGGAGCAAGAAAGTACATACTGGAAATGCCCTTACAAAAATAGAGCCTTTGCTCTCACAAAGGCTCTACATTTGCCTGATTCAAATAGTCTATAAAAAGAAATTCTCTATTATATAGACTTTTAAAAACCAAAAATGTTACAGATTATTTGGGAAATTTTATCCTTTCCCTCATAAAATTCAATGATCATCCCATTATGATTCACAAATACATGAAATACCGTTAATAATATTGCAATTGGGCAATAATGCCTATCCACTTCCAAAACTTAAATATTTTTTAGTTCTTTGAAACAATTCATCAAAAAAGAGCGAAATATGTTTAAAAGGTTACTCGCGAAAGCGTTATTTTCATTATTGTTAATAGGAAGCTTCCATACTACAGAAGCTCAAATCTTTAAAAAGAAGGACAAAAAATCAGAAGAGACAGATTCCAAAGAAAAATCCAAAAAAGGAAAAATAGAATCCTATGAAAAAGTAATTACTAAAGAAGCAAAAACGGACAAAGGACTTTTTGATGTCCATATGGTAGACGATAATCATTATTACGAAATACCAGACTCCTTATTCAACAAGGAAATGCTAATGGTAAGCCGAATTTCCAAAACCGCCACCGGTATTGGATTTGGAGGTGGAAAAATAAACACCAAGGTCCTTAGATGGGAAAAGTTGTCGAAAAAGGTTTTACTAAGGGTGGTAAGCCACGATATAGTTGCCGCAGATTCGCTTCCGGTAAGTGAGGCCGTGGTAAATTCCAATTTTGAACCAGTCTTATATACATTTGATATCAAGGCGTTTAAAAAAGATAGCTTAAAACCTGCAACGGTTATCCAGGTCAACGATCTTTTTGAGAAAGACGTAAATGCCCTTGGAATGCCGGAATATTATCGCAAGGAATATAAGGTTTCACGACTGGATGAATCCAGAAGTTACATAGACACCCTTAAAAGTTACCCCTTAAATATTGAGGCAAGACATGTTAAGACCTATGTAGCCAGCAACTCCCCGTCCAATGAAAGTTTGGGATCTATTTCCATTGAAATTAATAATTCCATGATAATGCTGCCAGAAGAACCTATGAAACGCCGGTATTTTGATAAGCGTGTTGGTTGGTTTGCACGTGGCCAGGTAGATTATGGCCTGGAAGCCCAAGAAAGTAAGACTGTGCGTTTTCTTGACCGTTGGCGACTGGAAGTGAAGGATGAAGATATTGAAAAATTCAAAAATGGCGAACTTGTAGAACCCAAAAAGCCGATAGTGTATTATGTTGATAGGGCTACGCCAAAAAGCTGGGTCCCTTTTATAAAACAAGGAATTGAGGATTGGCAGGTAGCTTTTGAAGCTGCAGGCTTTAAAAATGCCATTTTGGCCAAAGACCCTCCTTCTCCCGAGGAGGACCCGGAATGGTCACCTGAGGATGTACGTTATTCCGTGGTTCGCTATTTGGCATCACCAATCCCCAATGCCAACGGACCCCATGTTAGCGATCCCAGAACCGGTGAAATATTGGAATCGGATATCAACTGGTACCACAACGTAATGACCTTATTAAGAAACTGGTTTTTTGTACAAACAGCTGCCATCAATCCAGATGCCAGGGGTGTTGCATTTAAAGAAGAGGTAATGGGCCGTTTAATTCGATTTGTCTCCTCTCATGAAGTTGGACATACCCTTGGCCTACCCCACAATATGGGCAGCAGTGTTGCTTATCCAGTAGATTCACTCCGCTCCGCCTCCTTCACCAAACAATATGGTACGGCACCTTCCATCATGGACTACGCCCGATTTAATTACATTGCCCAACCTGGGGACGAGGGTGTTGCCCTAATGCCCGATATTGGGATATATGACAAATATGCTATAGGCTGGGGATACCGTCCCATATTGGGCAAATCCGATACGGAGGAAAAAGAAACCCTGGATAGTTGGATATTGGAACATTCAGGAGATCCACTGTACCGATTTGGCCACCAACAGGTAGGAGATGTAGTTGACCCAAGTTCCCAAACTGAAGATTTGGGTGACGACGCCATTAAGGCCAGTGCCTATGGCATTGCAAATTTAAAAAGAATTACCCCAAAACTATTGGAATGGACTGCAGAAAAAGGTAAGGAATACGATGATCTAAACACCCTCTACGGTCAAGTAGTTTCCCAATTCAACAGATACATGGGCCATGTTAGCAATAACATTGGCGGGGTATATGAACACTATAAGACCTATGACCAAGAAGGGGCCGTTTATTCCCCGGTAAATAAGGAGTACCAAAAAAATTGCTTGCTTTTTGTGCAGGAACAATTATTCCAAACGCCTGAATGGCTGATAGTACCGGACATTTTTAATAAAATTGAATATTCGGGTTCCGTGGAGCGTATAAGAAGTCTGCAAGTAAGAACCTTGGACAATATTTTGAGTTTGGGCAAATTGGCTAGATTAATCGAGAACGAAACTGCCAGCGGCAAAGAGGCCTATTCCATATTGGAAATGATGACAGACCTAAGAAAAGGCCTATGGTCCGAAACACAAAAAGGGAATAAAATTGACACCTATAGAAGAAATCTTCAAAAGGCGCATATAGAAAGATTGGCATATTTGATGACCGCTGAAAACCAAACCCAAAAGGGGAATTCTGGTGGGTATCAAAAGTCGACACCCATTAACACCGGTCAGTCCGATATAAGATCAATTGCAAGAGCAGAATTGAATATTCTTAGAAAGGACCTAAAAAATGCCATAGTGAGAACAACCGATCCTATGAGCAAATATCATTTGCAGGATGCCGTGGAGAGGATAAATTTAGTATTGGACCCCAACAGTTAAATTGAACCATGCTTAGGAGACCACTTTAACATGTAAAATGGTCATATTGAATGGATTGAAAAGGGCTTCCTTTAATAGGAAGCCCCTTTTTTATGCCCTAATTCAAGATTTTTCCGTTGAATGGATACCTTTTATCGATTAAACGCAAATTTTAACATAAATTATTTTTCGCCATTTAATATTTTTTCTACTTTGAGGCCTTGTTTAATACCCCCCAATCTATGTCTTATAAAATTAAAAGTTTATTGTATTTTGTCACATTTGTAGCATCGGCTGTATTGTACTACGCTTTGGAGCCAGAATATGACAACAAAAACAGTCGTGATTCTGCCGAAATCATTCAACTACAATCCAATAATCTGGACTTAGACACTAAAGTAGCAAAACTGGACAAAATCCTAAAATAATACTATTTCCACTTTCATTTCAAACTTTCTACCACATTAAATTGCCCGTTTACAACAATTTTATGTGCGTTTCACAACATTGGCCAAATTCGAGGTCATAGATTAGTTATTTTAGAGGTGTAATAAAAATCCCCAAATCTATGTCCTACAAAATAAAAAGTCTTTTATATTTTATTTGTTTTTTAGTATCAGCATTGGTTTACAATAATCTATCCAATGATACTCCTACAGAAAACGAATTAATCTCAACCAAAAAATCAAATGCCAATATTGAAGCCTTGGCTGATAACTCCGGAAATCAATTTTTGAACGTACAATAACAACAATCCAATAATTTGTTTTGAAAAAGGGCATAGACTTAGGTTTATGCCCTTTTTTATTGGCAAAAACACCTAATACCAATCCATTGGAAATTAATAATTTCTCCCACTATATCAATTATTCTCCCCCACATCCATAGGTCACCATCTGTTAAAATTGCGCTAAATCCATAATTCTCTTTAAACTAATATGCCATTGTATTGTCCTATAAACAAATCATTAAATTATAAATTGGATGAAATGAGCCGAGATGTTTAATTGCGAATTGCATTTGACCTTTTAATAACAAATAAATAAAAACAGATGAGAAAATTAATTGTATTAGCAGTATTAATGGCCGGTATAACCGCCATGGCACAAAAACCAGAGCGAGAAAGAGGTCAAAGGGGAGATATGAGAGACATGACCCCGGAACAAATGGCCACTTTACAAACGAAGCAGATGACCTTGGCCCTAGACCTTACAGAGGCACAACAAAAGCAAATTCAGAGTTTAAACCTGGATAATGCCAAGAAACGCGCAGAAAAAATGAATGAAATGAAAGCGAAAAGAGAAAGCGGCGAGGCTAAAAAATTAAGTTCGGAAGAGCGTTATGCCATGAAAACGGCCATGTTGGACCGTCAGATCGCACAAAAGGAAAAGATGAAAAAAATACTGAATAATGAACAGTATGAAAAATGGGAGAAAATGAAAATGAACAGAGAAGGCCACAGAAAAGGCAAAGGAATGCAGCGCCACAAGGAAAGAGCTGAAGGAAAATAAAAACCTCCCCCAATCAATTAGGAAGGCTAAATGGACAAAAGTGATGTCTATTTAGCCTTCTTATTTTTACTATTGCAGATCTTTAGCAATATTGGAAAGCGCCGCAATGGTCTCATCCAAATCCTGATAACTCAGGGCATCGTTTAAAAAGTAGCTTTCAAATGCACTCGGCGGCAGGTATATTCCCTGGCTGAGCATCCCGTGGAAATATTTCTTAAATATGGCATTGTTGCCTTTCGCCGAAGATTCAAAATCGGTCACCGGTCCTTCTGTAAAGTGAATGGATATCATGGAACCGAACCTGTTCATCTGAAAAGCGATATTGTTATCGGTCAATACTTTTGCCATACCATCTCCCAAGTACTTGGTCTTATCGGCCAAACTCCTGAAAATTTCTGGATTATTGTTCAACTCGGTCAGCATTGCCAAACCGGCACTCATGGCCAAGGGATTTCCACTCAGCGTTCCGGCTTGGTAAACCGGTCCATCCGGAGCCAAATACCCCATAATCTCGTCTCTTGCCGCAAAGGCACCAACTGGTAATCCTCCTCCAATTACTTTTCCAAAGGTTACTATATCCGCCTTAATACCCAATACTTCTTGGGCACCACCTTTTGCCAATCTGAATCCGGTCATCACCTCATCAAAGATCAACAATATATCCTCTTGGTCACAAAGTTCTCGAAGTCCCTTAATAAAATGTTCTTCAGGAATAATACATCCCATATTTCCTGCTACAGGCTCAATTATAATAGCCGCTATTTCTCCCTTGTTGGCCACAGCCAAGGCCTTTACACTTTCTAGATTGTTATAGGCTGCCAAAAGGGTATCCTTAGCCGTCCCTTGGGTAACTCCCGGGCTGTTGGGACTCCCAAAGGTTACAGCTCCACTACCGGCTTGAATTAAAAATGAATCTGAATGGCCGTGATAACATCCCGCAAATTTTATTATTTTATCCTTTCCCGTAAATCCCCTGGCCAAACGTACGGCACTCATACAAGCTTCGGTACCACTATTTACAAAACGTATCTTATCAATATTGGGAACCATTGAAACCGCCAATTTTGCCAACTGTGTCTCTATTTCTGTAGGCATTCCGAACGACGTACCCTTTTTTGCCTTTTCAATAACAGCATTGATGACGGGCTCATAGGCATGCCCCAAAATTAAAGGGCCCCATGATGCTATATAATCTATCAATCTGTTGCCATCCTCATCGTACAAATAAGCCCCTTTGGCCTCCTTTACAAATATAGGATTACCTCCAACGGCCTTAAACGCCCTTACGGGAGAATTCACCCCCCCAGGAATATAACGCTGTGCTTCAGCAAATAAAGCACTGCTTCTTCTATAAATCATAAATTATCTAATTTTTTCGGATTTTACGGTCAATTTTTGGCCCTCTGCCAAATTACTGTTCGTCATATTATTCAGCTTCATCAATTCCGGAATGGAAACGAAATACCGTTTGGAAATGGAATATAGGGTATCTCCCCTTTGTACCACATGAATTTTGTAATCGTACTGCTTTGGCTCCCTTTTAACTATTGTACCGGACCCAACAACTTTCCTGTCATATTTGTCCAATTCATAACGCTCTATAAGAGCGATCAACTTATGCGGATACTTCCGGTCCGTTGCATAACCGGCTTCCCTTAAACCATAGGCCCATCCTTTATAATCGTCATGTTCCAAATCGAACAAAAAGGCATAACGTGCCCTTGAGGACAAAAATACACTGTGGTCCCTGAAAGAATACATGGGATGATTGTATTTCCTAAAACACTCCCCTTTTGCATCATCATCATGAAAATCATAATCCCCATCCCAATCTGAATGACACTTTATACCAAAATGATTATTGGTCTTGGCCCCTAGTACCCCTCTACCAGCACCACTTTCCAGAATGCCCTGGGCCAAGGTAATACTGGCCGGAATGCCATATGCCTTCATTTCAAATTGGGCAATTTCAGCAAATGTTTCTATATATTCCTCTGTTGTGTTTACTGTAAATTTCACAAAATTGCCATTGTCCTCCGGTAAAGCATAATCCCCTTCATTTTTGGACTCGCCCAATGGTTTGGTCGGGGCTTTGGTAGATGCGGTAGTGGTCCTAACATTGGGTTTTTTAGCATAGGTAGTTTTCTTTTTAACCCCACAGCTAACCAAAAACACACCCAAAAACATTGTTATTGCTATTCTTTTTATCATACTTTTATTAATGGAAGATTCTTTTTTTTTAATACTAAATTCATCCCTGCAATTCCCTGTAAACCACCACTGTGTATTGCTAAAATTTTGGTCCCTGGTTTAAAATAATCATTCTTTACCAAATCTAAAATACCAAATAATAATTTTCCTGTATAAACGGGATCTGTTAATATATTGGTCTTTTCCTTAAAATAATTAATAAATGTTATAAGTTCCTCTGAAACCTTTGCATAACCACCAAAATGATAATCGGTATTGAGTTCCCAGTTTTCTTTGGCCGTAAAATTACGAATATCTTTTTTTAGAAAATCACCTTTTAAGGATGGAAACCCTATAATTCTCTGATCCTTAAGTGAAGAATTGATGATTCCGGCCAAGGTGCCACCTGTTCCAACACTGGAACATATGACGTTAAAACCCTTATCTTCCGGGGTCAATATTTCCTCACAACCTTTAACGGCCAATAAATTTGTACCCCCTTCGGGAATCAAATAATACAGACCAAATTCCTTTTCCAACACCTCTAAAAATGACCTATCCGCCCTTTCCCTATAAGTAGTTCTTGAAACAAATTCAAAATTCATCCCGTGCTCATGGGCCTGGGCCAGAGTAGGGTTATTCATCCAATTATGACTGAGCTCTTCACCCCTGATTACACCAATGGTTCTTATTCCGTATAATTTCCCGGCGTAGGCCGTGGCTGCAATATGATTGGAAAAAGCACCACCAAAGGTAAGAATGGTACCCAAGCCCCTTTGCTTGGCTTCCAATATATTGTATTTAAGTTTGCGGTACTTATTGCCAGGGATAAACGGATGTATCAGGTCTTCTCTTCTTACAGAGAGAGCGACTTGTTTTTCCCTTAAAATAGAAAGATCTACTTTTTGATTTATTCCCTGCACGTTGAAGGCTTTTCGCCCCAAAGATATTTAATAAAGCTATACGGCCTTCTCTCCTGTAGATAATATAAATTGGTTTCATTATCATAGGCCTCCCGTTCAAAGCTTATATTTTGATAAGCTTTATAGGCATCAAAATAAATTAGAAAACGAATAAGACCCTCCAATAAATACAAAAAATAAAAAGGGACTATTAATAATTCCTGTTGTTGCCTTAAGTGTATTCTTTCGTGATTAACCAGCGTAGCATCCTTTTTTAAAGAGGAGTTCTTTAAAATAATGAAGGGCCAAAGAGACAGTCCAACGTAGTTCTTATAAAACAAATGTCTAAATACTACTATCATTTACTAGGATAAATAATGCGCTTCTCAAATATAAGGGGGTAATGTCAAAAAAATTTTCCATAATCGCCTTACTACGAACAAAATAGGTTAAAACGCAAAAAGTATGCTAAACTCTGTTAAAATAGGCACCCTTGGCTTCCCTCCTAATATTAATTGGTATAAATCCCATAAATTTACATCAATGAAGAAATTTATACCATTGGAGGAAGGGGATTTTTACCTTTCAGAGGAGGGATACAAAGTTTTCACCAAACAATATCATCTAAAAAGGGGGTATTGTTGTGAAAGTGGCTGCAGACACTGTCCTTACGGCTACGATCACAAAACGAATGCACAGCGCGACAACTAAGGTCTTCGGCATGATTTTTGCGAATATTAGAGTGGAATATCATAAGTACTAATTCAAATAAAATAGCTATGAAAAAAATTAGATTTTTAGTCGTTCCGATCTTGGTGTTGCTTTTCGCAAGTTCCTGCACCTCGGTACGTGTATTATCAGATTATGATAAAGAAGCAAATTTTAATTCGTTTAAAACCTATGCCTTTTATAAGACAGGCATAGACAAGGCCCAAATATCGGATTTGGACAAAAAGAGAATTTTACATGCCATAGATGACGAGATGAGCTCTAGGGGTTTTGTAAAATCCGAAAATCCTGATATTTTATTGAGCATATTTACGAAAGAAAAACAACAGGTAGATGTTTACAACAACTATTGGGGAGCTGGCTACTATGGCTGGGGTTGGTCTCCGTTTTACTGGGGATCTCCCTATTACGGTGGGAACAATGTTAGCACAAGAACCGAAGGCTCTTTATATATAGACATCATCGACGCCAAGAACAAGGAATTGGTCTGGCAGGGAAGGGGCATAGGAACCTTGAACAATATTAGAAATATGGAGAAGAAAGAGGCAAGGATAAAAGAGTTTGTTTCTGAAATTTTGGAGGCTTATCCTCCAGGGACTGCCATAAATTAAAAATTTCTCCCTAACGAACACCCTCCGTGAGATAATTTGACGGCCTTTAGGATATTGGATTAAATCCCCCTTGGATTCCCTTCCCGTTATGGAAGGGAATTTTTTTATTGGCTGTTACTCAAAACTAAGCCAGTATGATTTAAAAGCAACTTCATAAAGGGAATAAACAACCCTACAATAATATAACATCATCCTTGGGAGGCATGGTGGCATTTTGTACCTTTAAAAGGATTAAAACGCATTGTATGTCCTACGAAAGTAACTACATATTGGATAAGCTTCCCAAGCATTTGAAGCAATACATAAAACCTCAAGATTATGAGGATTACTCTCCGATCGATCAGGCGGTGTGGCGATATGTTATGCGCAAAAATGTGGATTATTTAAGCAAGGTTGCCCATAAAAGTTATTTGGAGGGCTTAAAAAAAACGGGCATATCCATAGATCATATTCCCAATATGTATGGCATGAACCGGATTTTGAAGGAAATAGGGTGGGCTGCCGTAGCGGTAGATGGCTTTATTCCCCCATCGGCGTTTATGGAATTCCAAGCCTACAATGTCCTGGTTATTGCTTCGGACATACGACAATTGGAACATATTGAATATACACCGGCACCCGATATAATACATGAAGGGGCTGGTCACGCCCCCATCATTGCCAATCCAGAATATGCGGAATATCTACGGCGGTTTGGGGAAATTGGATCTAAAGCCATTTCCAGTGCCAAGGATTATGAACTTTATGAAGCCGTAAGACATTTATCCATTATTAAGGAAGCCCAGGGCACGCCTCAAATAGCAATAGATAAGGCCCAAAAGAAAATTGAGGATTTACAGGAAAACATGGGCAAGCCCAGTGAAATGGCGCTTATAAGGAACCTTCACTGGTGGACAGTTGAATATGGACTAATCGGCACTCTGGACAAACCTAAGATATACGGGGCAGGTCTACTTTCCTCTATTGGTGAAAGTGCCTGGTGCATGACGGATAAAGTAAAAAAAATACCCTATTCCATTGAAGCAGCACATACTTCCTTCGATATTACCCAACCACAGCCCCAACTTTTCGTTACCCCGGACTTTGCCTATCTCAACCAAGTTTTGGAGGAATTTACCAACACCATGTCATTGCGAAAAGGCGGATTAAGTGGTTTGGAAAAACTTATAGATTCCAAGGAATTGGGGACCGTTGAACTTAGTACCGGCCTACAAATTTCCGGTAATTTTGATAGTGTCATTTCCCATGAAGGAAAACCGGTCTATCTACAGACCGGTGGAAATACGGCACTTTCCTATCGCGAAAAGGAATTGATCGGACATAGTATTTTACAGCATCCCAATGGCTTTGGGTCTCCCATAGGGAAATTAAAAGGCATAAATCTTGCGATCGAAGATATGAGTCCCCGTGACCTAAAAGCCTATAATATTTATGAAGGTGAAGTTGTGTCCCTTGAATTTATTGGCGACATAAAAGTTTCAGGAGAAATTATTACAGGAACTAGAAACCTAAAGGGGGAAATTATACTGATCACATTGGCCAATTGCACGGTTACACATGATAAAAAAATACTTTTTCATCCCAATATGGGATTATACCATATGGCGGTTGGAGAAAATATCGTTTCCGTTTTCAATGGTCCTGCGGATTTAAAAAGTTTTGATTTGGTGAACCATAAAATTACAGACACCACTATAAAATCGGCCAAAACTCCAAAAAGGAAACAGTTGGAGCAGTTGTACAAGCAAGTAAGGGAATTTAGGGAAGGTAAAAATGTGACTATTTCCAGAAACAAGGTTTTTCAGGAAATAAAAGCCAATCACCCAAAAGATTGGCTCCTGGCAGTTGAACTTTACGAATTGGCGAAAAACAATGGGGATGAAAATTTCGCCAAAGAATTAAAATCTTACCTAGAAACCCTTAAACAAAGTAAACCGCAATTAGGACATCTTATTGACGACGGCCTAGGTTTGGTGGATAATAGCCTGGTAATCTAGCCTTCGTTATATTTTAAAATGGATTCCCTATATTTATGGCACTACCTATAATAGACCTGAAATGAAGTTATTGACCTATTACGTTTGTTCTTTTTTAATGCTATCTATGTCCCTTGTAACATCCCAAACTATTTATGATGAAAGTAAGGTCCCCACTTTTGAAGTGCCGGACCCCCTGGTGGCAGTTAGTGGTGAAAAAATAAACTCTGTTCAGAAATGGGAAACAGTCAGAAGGCCAGAACTACTTAAATTTTTTGAAAACAACGTATATGGAAAGCTCCCCAAAGCCCTAGAGATAGATTCTTATACCATTTTGGAACAGGACAGCAATGCCCTGAACGGAAAAGCCAAACGTAAACAGGTTCAGCTCACTTTTAAGAATAACAACAAAATATTGAGTTTTACCATTTTGCTATATATACCAAAGAATTTGGACAAGGCCCCCGTTTTTTTAGGATATAATTTCTATGGAAACCATACCATTACAGAGGACAAGGCAGTCTTAATCCCGACAGCCTGGGCCAATAACAACGAGGCTTTTGGTATTGAGAACCATACGTTAACCGAGGAATCCCGAGGTAAAAGAACCAATCGCTGGGCCTTGGAAAAAATATTGGATGCCGGTTATGGATTGGCAACTATATATTACGGCGAGGTTGACCCGGATAAAAATGATTTTTCAGACGGAGTCCATAATCTATTGTATCAAGAAACCCAAAGTCAACCAAAACCGGACGAATGGGGCAGTATTGCGGCTTGGAGCTGGGGTATGATGAGGGCTTTGGATTATTTTGAAAAAGACCCTGATATTGACGCCTCAAAGGTCATAGCTTTTGGCCATTCGCGATTGGGAAAAACATCGCTATGGGCAGGGGCAACAGATGAAAGGTTTGCCGGGGTAATTTCAAATAACTCGGGATGCGGAGGTGCAGCACTTTCCAAACGCAAATTTGGGGAGACCCTAGGGGTTATAAACGAAAGGTTTCCCCATTGGTTTTGCGATAATTTCAATGAGTACAGCGATAATGAAGAAGCCTTACCAATAGACCAGCACCAATTATTGGCCCTTATTGCGCCAAGACCACTTTATGTAGCCAGTGCCGAGGAGGATGAATGGGCCGACCCTAGGGGAGAGTTCCTTTCCACATATTATGCATCATCGGTTTATGAATTATACGGCAAGAAAGGAATAGGGACCAAAGTAATGCCCAAGGTAAACGAGCCCATCCAAAATACGGTGGCCTATCACATTCGTACTGGCAAACATGATGTTACAGATTACGATTGGGAAAATTATATAAAGTGGGCAAATGCCTTTGTGAAATAATGGATGAATTGCTAATATGGGCAGATATTTAATCCAACAACCTTAGCTCGTCTAAATTTTCAATGTTCCTATCCCCATACACCAGTGTCCACCCCATTGAATTGGTAAGCATCAGGAATTTGGAAAGCTCACTTAAGAGTCGGTTCTCCGCATTGGATTTTAAAGTAGAGGCCTCTATTTTTTTCAATAGGGAAGCATTAACATTGCGCTTAATTTTATTGTAGTCTTCAGCATTGAACTGATTTAAATAGTCCGAAGTAACATCGTAATACTCAAAATCCGGGTTTATCTTAATTTCCGGGGCCGGGATATCGATTATTCGAAGTGTCTTGGTAGCCTCGTCTATTTCAAATTTTATCAAACTTAAATCGTACCCCACCGTCACTTCAGCATTAACTACAACCAGAGCCTTTTTATCCGCAGTTATCAATGGCCCGAACAATTGTTGGGAATCCTTATAATTATATACTTCTGCAAAATGCCCTTCGGTTACGATTAATTTGGAGACATTATTGATCTGCTCTTGGATGAGCATGGAATTCTCTTTTAAAATAGATTTCTTTTCTTTTTCATCGGCACAGGAACGGAAGATAAGTACCGCTGCCAAGGTTAGGATTACTCCAATCAATATTTTCTTCATGCACTAAAATTTCATAAAAGGATACTCCTTTTGAAGGTACGTAATTTTTTGATCAAGTGTCTTAAGGAATTCTTGGTGTTTTGGGGATTCAGGATTAAATGGCCTATGATTTAAACCATTCTGAACGGCCACCACCTTCTCCATAACAGCCATTGATTCTGTGGCAATCCAAACAGAGGCAAATTTTTCCCAGATATAATCTATTGCCAATTGATTGGGATGTACCATATCCGTATCATAGAAACGATAGTCGCGCAATTCATCCATCATAATTTCGTAAGCCGGAAAATAGGCCGTCCCAGGTGAATTCTCCAACACCTCATGGACAGCGGTAATTAAATTGGCCTTACTGCGCTGATTTTCCAAAAATCCGTCCTTCAAATGACGAACAGGGGAAATGGTCAAAATAACCTTTACTCTTGGAGACCTCTTCTTTAACAACGAAATAGTCTCCAAAAGTGAAGCAGTAATTGTTACTGGATCCAATAGTAATTTATTAAAGTTACTTTGGGGCAATTTATGGCAATTGGCAACTATACTGTACGTTGGCCGGTACTCGTAGGCCCAGGCCGTGCCCAAGGTAATTACTGCATGGGTAAGCCCTTGGAGCCAATGGTCCGCCTTTTTGGTGGCATTTTCAATAGCCTCCAACGTCTCGTTTTTTGTGGACCGCCCCAAATCGGAATGAACATCCAAGCACTGCCATTGGTCTCCAGATGATAGCATGTGATCATCCAAAAACTCTTGGCCCGATACGACCTTCTTGACAAAATTTCGAATTGCCATAGATTGATAAAGTATTCCAAAGGGATTTACTAGAGACTGAAACTTGTAGTACCCAAATTTATCCCCAATATTTTCCGCAAAACAAGAACCCAACAAAAGCAATCTACTGTCGTAATCTATGCCATCGTTTGCTCGCGATAAGGGTATTTGGGTCTGTAGTTTCATTTTTCATAGCTAATATTAAACTTGCTGGGCGGTCTACATCAAATAACTTTTAGCCTTTTCCAATGCTTCGGGGATTCCTGCAGGATTTTTACCTCCAGCAGTAGCGAAAAAGGGCTGTCCCCCTCCGCCACCTTGGATATATTTGCCAAGTTCGCGTACAATGGTTCCTGCGTTTAATTTTCTTTCATTGGCCAGCTCCTTGGAAATATAGCAGGACAAAATTGCTTTCCCATCTTTTTCCGATGCAAATAGCAAAAATAGGTCCTTCCTGTTCTGGCCCAATTCAAATGAGATATCCTTAATTCCCGCTGCATCCAAATCTACCTTTTTGGCCAAATATTGAATTCCGTTAACTTCCATAAGTTCATTCAGCAATTCACCCTTCAAATTTTTGGCTTTGTCCTTCAACAGGCTCTCCACCTCTTTTTTTAACCTTAAGTTTTCCTCCTGCAAGGCAGTTAATGCTTTAACGGGCTCCTGGGAATTGTTTAAAAGTTCCTTTAATTCCAAAAGGGTGTTATTGCTTTCAGAATAAAAGTCCTTTACCGCATCTGAGGTTATGGCCTCTATTCGTCGTATTCCTGCAGCAACTGCCCCTTCCGACTTAATTTTAAAATGCCAGATATCGGCCGTATTCTGCACATGGGTCCCACCGCAAAGTTCTACTGATTGTCCAAAGCGAATTGTTCGTACCGCATCCCCATATTTTTCCCCAAACAGGGCCATAGCTCCTTGTTCCAAAGCCTTTTCCATGGGCACGTTTCGCTGTTCTTCCAAAGGAAGTCCATTACTTATCCTCGCATTTACAAAACTTTCAATGGCCCTCAGTTCATCTGCACTAAGTTTGGCAAAATGCGAAAAATCGAATCGCAGGTATTTGGAGTGTACTGCCGAACCTTTTTGTTCCACATGTGTTCCCAAAATTTCGCGTAAGGCCTGATGCAATAAATGGGTAGCAGTATGGTTACATTCGGTTCTTTTACGCTGCTTTGCATCGACCACAGCCTTAAATTTTTCTCCGGTATCCTTTGGTAGGTTTTTAGCAAAATGGATAATCTCGTTATTTTCTTTTTTGGTATCCAAAACATATACCACATCACCATTAGGAGCCTCCAGATATCCCTTATCCCCTACTTGACCGCCCCCTTCAGGATAAAATGGGGTAAGATTGAACACTAATTGATATTGCTCTCCCTCTTTTTTGGAAGTTACTTTTCTGTACTTTACAATTTTCACCGTGATGTCCAAGACGTCATATCCCACAAATTCCTCTACTTCATCATTGGATAAAATAACCCAATCATCCTTTGAAACTTCCGATGCCGATCTTGACCGATCCTTTTGCTCCTGCATGGCAATATCGAAACCCTTTTCATCCAATTCATAACCTCTTTCACTTAGAATGAGAGCTGTAAGGTCTATAGGAAATCCGAAAGTATCGTAAAGTTCAAAAGCCTTTCTACCGTCTATTTTTTTGTCCTTGTTTTCTCCAACAATATTATCCAACAATAATAAGCCTTGGTCCAGGGTCTTTAAAAAGGAATGTTCCTCTTCCTTGACTACATTTTCTATTAACTGACGTTGATCCTTAAGCTCTGGGAAGGATTTTCCCATGGTATCGGAAAGGACCTTCACCAAACGGAACATAAAGGGTTCCTTGGTATTTAAAAAGGTAAATCCGTAACGTATGGCCCTCCTCAAAATTCTACGGATTACGTAGCCTGCACCCGTATTGCTCGGCAATTGCCCGTCAGCAATGGAAAAGGATACTGCTCTTATGTGATCGGCAATTACCCTAATTGCTATATTTATTTCTTCATCCTTTCCATACTTGGAATTGGTTATGGTTTCTATCTCCCTTATAATAGGGGTAAACACGTCTGTATCATAATTGGATTGCACCCCTTGCATTACCATACATAAGCGCTCAAAGCCCATACCGGTATCCACATGCTTGGCAGGCAAGGATTCCAATTGTCCGTTGGCCTTCCTGTTGTACTGCATAAAAACCAAGTTCCATATCTCCACCACTTGGGGATGATCTTGGTTTACCAAAGAGGCACCTGAAACCTTTGCCTTTTCTTCAGCGGAACGTATATCTACATGTATTTCGGAACAGGGTCCACAAGGGCCTTGGTCTCCCATTTCCCAAAAATTATCCTTTTTATTCCCCATAAGGATTCTATCCTTAGCTACTATTCTACGCCATAGGTCCAATGCTTCATAATCCTGCTCCAACTGATCTGCATCCTTACTTCCCTCAAAAACGGTTACATAAAGGCTATCCTTATCAATTTTGCACACATCGGTTAAAAACTCCCAGGCCCAATCAATGGCCTCGGCTTTAAAATAATCACCGAAACTCCAGTTTCCCAACATTTCAAACATGGTGTGGTGATAGGTATCCTTTCCTACTTCTTCCAAGTCGTTGTGCTTGCCGCTTACCCTTAGGCATTTTTGGGTATCGGCTACCCGTGTGGACTTTGGAACAGAGTTGCCCAGGAAGAACTCTTTAAACTGATTCATTCCCGCATTGGTAAACATCAAAGTTGGATCATCTTTGATCACCATAGGCGCAGATGGAACAATTTTATGGTTTTTTTCCTTAAAAAATTCTAAAAACTTGGCTCTAATTTCTTGGGATTTCATGTAAATTGGTAAGCTTTTTATATATTTAACGGTTGTTAGAAAACATTTTGCGAATTTGCAAGTTATCTATAAACACAACCACAAAAATAGAATAAATTAGATACATGTCTAAGGTAAAATACTATTACGATCCGGACACTCTATCATATCGGAAGATAGAACCCAGAAAATCCAGAAGATATAGAAATATCGCCTTGTTTTTTCTGGGGTCTTTTCTTTTTGGGTTTTTAGGTCTCATCTTACTTTTGAATACCAATTTGGTGAACACCCCACGTGAGCTTTCATTGGCCAGGGAGGTTAAAAATTATGAACTCCAGTTCGAATTTTTGGGCAAAAAAATGGAGCAGATAGAAAATGTATTGGCCAATATTGAAGACCGGGACAACAATATCTATAGATTGTATTTTGAGGCCAATCCAATACCTGAAGAACAGAGAAGGGCAGGATTCGGAGGGGTCAATAGATACAAATCCCTTGAAGGTTTCAACAATTCCGAAATGATCATCAGCACTACCAAGAGGCTCGATATTATCCAAAAACAAATGGTAATACAATCCAAATCCTTGGATGAGATTACCAAGCTGGCAGAGGAAAAAGAAAAATTATTGGCGGCAATACCCGCAATACAACCTATAAAGAACGAAGATCTTGCGCGTATGGCCTCGGGTTACGGTTGGCGTTCCGATCCTTTTACCAAGGCAAGAAAAATGCACTGGGGAATGGATTTTACCTCACCCAAGGGAACCCCGATATACGCCTCTGGAGACGGCACTATTTCGCGAGCTGACAACAACGCCTCGGGTTACGGAAAACATATAAGAATTGATCATGGTTATGGATATATGAGCCTATACGGCCATTTAAGCCAGTATAATGTTAAAGCCCGCCAAAAGGTAAAAAGAGGCGATCTTATTGGCTTTGTGGGAAGCACAGGACGTTCCGAGGCGCCACACCTACATTATGAGGTTTGGAAAGATGACGAACGCATTAACCCGATCAACTTCTATTACGGCAGTTTAACAGCGGAAGAATTCGAAAATATGTTGAAATACGCAACCCAAGAAAATCAATCCCTGGATTAATGCATATAGATCTTCCGGAAAAACGATATTATGGTATTGGTGAAGTGGCCGATGCCTTTGATGTGAACGCCTCCCTTATTCGTTTTTGGGAAAAGGAGTTCGATGTTCTGCAGCCTAAAAAAAATGCGAAAGGAAATAGAAAATTTACCCCCCAGGACATTAAGAACCTCCAATTGATCTACCATTTGGTAAAAGAACGTGGTTTTACCTTGGAAGGGGCCAAGATTCATCTTAAGGAAGACAAGCTAAAGACTTTGTCCACCTTTGATGTCATCCAAAAATTGGAAAAGGTAAAGGCCGAGCTGATCAAAATTAAAAATCAACTATAAATAACTTTAAATACTCCGATCATGAAAAAATGGTTAATTCCGGTAATTATCCTTGTCGTTTTAGGCATTGGCCTGTACCAATGGGCTGTAGGTTTTAACAATACAGCTGTTAAACTTAAGGAGACCTCCACCCAGACATGGGCCAATGTGGAAAGTGCCTACCAAAGACGGAACGACCTTATTGGCAACCTTGTCAAGACAGTACAGGGTGCAGCAGACTTTGAAAAAGGAACACTTACAGCTGTTATAGAAGCAAGAGCCAAAGCTACTTCGGTGAGCATTGACCCCACCAACATTACCCCGGAGCAACTCGCAAGATTCAATGAGGTTCAAGGGGGATTGAGTGGTGCTTTGAAAAGTCTATTGGTCACCGTAGAGCGCTACCCGGAGCTGAAGGCAAATCAAAATTTCTTGGAACTACAGTCACAGTTGGAAGGCACGGAGAACAGAATAAACATAGAACGAAATCGTTTTAACGAAAGTGTATTGCCATACAACAATCATATAAAAACCTTCCCCAATTCTGTATTGGCAGGTCTTTTCAATTTTGATGAATTGGCTTACTTTAAATCGGAAGCCGGTGCTGAGCAGGCACCTGACGTGAATTTCGAATTCAACTAAAATTTTATGTCCAAAGTAGAAGACTTTTTAACGGCCGATGAGGAATTGGAAATAGTGAATGCCATTGTTGAGGCCGAAAAAAATACTTCTGGGGAAATTAGGGTGCATATTGAACCTCAGTCCAATAAATCCCATTTTGAACGTGCCCAAGAGGTATTTCACTACTTAAAAATGGACAATACCAAAGAAGAAAACGGAGTCCTCATCTACATCGCGGTAAATGACAAAAAGTTTGTTGTTTACGGGGACAAGGGAATAAACAAGGTGGTTCCCGATAATTTTTGGGACACTACCAAAACTACCCTCGAATATCATTTTAAAAAAGGACAATTTAAGCAAGGCATCATCGAAGGAATACTCATGGCCGGCAAAGAATTGGAAACCCATTTCCCTTGGCAGCATAACAATCCCAATGAATTAAGCAATGAAGTATCTAAAGGGTAGCCTCCCATTACTGGTCTTATGCAGCTTCTCTATATCTGTTGCCCAATTTAAAATTCCCGAAAAGCCAAAACTTGAGGAACAGACAAGTGTTTATGATTATATAAGCCTACTTTCTCCCCAGGAATCCAATAGTCTGGAACAAAAATTGATCCGCTACTCAGATAGCACTTCCACGCAGATTGTACTGGCTATTATTTCAACTACTGACGGGGAAAATATAAACTTTTTAGGTGCCAACTGGGGACATGCCTGGGGTATTGGACAAGCCAAGGAAGACAATGGTATTTTAATTTTATTGGCCAGGGAGGACCGCAAAATTGCCATCAATACAGGATATGGCATTGAGCCACTATTGACAGATGCACTTTCCAAACGGATTATAGAAACGGTAATTATTCCGGAATTCAAGCAGGATAGATATTACGATGGCCTCAACAAAGGAGCGGACGCCATTTTTAACGTCCTTAATGGGGAGTTTAAAGAAGACCGCAGCTTTGACAAAACCCCGGGATTTCCATTTCAGACCTTATTGCCATTCATTATTTTCATTGTTATACTCATCATTCTTTCCAACAAGGGAAGAAGAGGAGGTGGCAAGGGAGGTAACCGCAAAGGAATGGACCTATGGGACATTATTATCCTAAGCAATATGGGACGAGGCGGTTATAGATCGGGGTCATCCGGCGGCGGCTTTGGTGGCGGCAGTGGAGGTGGTTTCGGTGGAGGCTTCGGCGGTGGAGGCTTCGGTGGAGGTGGCTCCTCTGGAGGGTGGTAGTGTTAATATACCAATGTGTTAATGTACAAATGTTTTAATTTAAAAATGAGGTGATTTGGTGATTTGAAAATGGACTAATGTAACAATGTGTTAAGGTATCACTGCGGAACTTAACAATGGTTTTAAAACCATTCAATCCAGAAACCCTACCAAACCAGAAACAAATCGAACAAAAACATTAATTGTAACGACGTCTACCTCCACCACTAGGTGATTTACCTCCAAATTGATCAAACTTATAGGTAAAGCTGGCCATAAAATATTGCTGGAGTACGGTACCCTGAAAATCTTGAATATAATCTTCTCCGGTGGTTCTTCTGGTATTTATATTTTGGTCCAACAAATCATAGGCCAAGACCTTTAAGGTCCCCTTATCCTTCAACATTTGAAGTCCGAGACTCATATTCCAAAATAGGGCATCTTTTTTAAACCCAGGACCAACATTGCCGTTATAGCTATATCTTAGGTCATTGCCCCATATTAAATTCTTGGGCCAATAAGTGGTCACCTTTAGTTCGGCATTCTGCGAAGTAAATTTAATATCATCCAACCCATCCAAATTATAGGTGGTATTATTAAATCCTATACTATAACCAGGTTCAATCTCTATTTTTTCCTTATAATTAAAGGTAGTTGAAAAATAGGGAGTAACATCAAAACTATTTGCTTTAAGCTCCACACCATTTGTAAAACTTACCTGCCTTCCAAAACTCAATCGTGGCCTTACATTAAATTTAATGGTATAGGTACTATCCTTCTTAATTTGCTTGGAATATCCCATTCCGCCGTACCCACTATAATTCCCGTCTATATTGGTATATCTTGTTGTCCTTAAAAAATTGTCATCCGTTGTGGAGATGGCGGACACCCTATCCTTTTGAATATCGATTCCCGAATAAATAAATATCCCACTGCGTTCCTTCCAATTGTAATTATTGTAATTAAAATCTATCCCGTGGTTAACGCTGGGCAACAAATTGGGGTTACCTATAACTACATTCAAAGGATCATTGATATTAGGTACAGGCTGTAATTGATTTACGGACGGAATATTGAGCCTAGAATTATACCTTAGGTACAAACGTTTATTTTTATCGATGTTGTATCGAAAATGACTCCTAAACATTAAATTCTTATAGGAATTGGAAAAAGAGGTATTCTGAAGATAATCTTGGTTCTTTAGATCTGTCATCACATAGGAGGCATTCACCCTAAAATTCAATTTTTCACCATTACCGCGTATTCCAAAAGAAGGTGACTGTTGAATATTATCGAAAATAAAATCGGAACTCAAGGCTGAATTTAAGTTGGTGTAGCCGTTGCTACTGGCATCATAGTCCATTACTTGTTTGGCATTGTCCCTTTGGTCATTTCTGTATTCATAACCAAAATCCAAGAAAAGTTTACTGGTCAAAGGCTGCCTATAATCTACCTCCAATTCATAGGAATTTCTTTTATTGTCCGTCTCCGACAGTTGATCTAGGTTTTCTACGCTGGGATCATCCCCAAATATTTCCCTGATCGAATTTAGGTTGGAAGTATTCACATTTTCCGAATTGTCATTGGAAAAGGTAATGCTGATCAGTTTGCCAATGGTGTCCAACTTTTTCATTACACTAAGTCGATTGGAAAAATTTCTTTGAAATCCGTCGTTGACAGTTGTCCTGTCGTTTCTATTGATCAAATCCCCACTCTCATCAGTGGACACCCTATTATTGCTGTTGATCGAATTTGTTCTATTGACACTCATGGAAGGCTGTACCGTAATACGAAACGTTTCGTCCACATCGTAATCTATATTTGCCGCCCCACGGTTGGAATTGGTAGAACCCTCGAAATTGGATACATTATCCGTAAAATATCTACTATCCGGCAAGATGTTCTCCCTACTTGTCCTTTGGTCATTATAAGAATCGCTATATCCAAAAAAGTAATTGGCATCAATCTTATATTCCCCTTTTTCAGAATTCGCGTAACTGGTCCCTATGTTGGACGAAGTAGTAATACCATTGCCAAAATTATTGATAAGCCCCGATTCCCGGGCCCCTGAATAGCCTCCACTGGTATTTCCTACCATATCATAGATCTCATCAAAAGAAAACCCGGAATTGTTAATGTTATTGGAGCTGGCAATAAAACTTACCCTTTTTTTATCGTTGAAATAATTGAGCAAGCCATTTAATTGATATCTTTCATCGGTACCATAACCCGCAGCCATTCTTCCCAAATAGCCCTTATTCTTATCTTCCTTTATGGTTAAATTAATGGTCTTGTTTTCACCATCACCAGATTCACCGGTAAATTCCTCCGTCTTGGTTTTGGTATCGGTAATTTGGATCTTGCTTATAATATCCTTAGGCAAACTTTTGGTAGCTACTTTGGGATCATTACTAAAAAACACTTGCCCATTAACCAGTACTTGGTTTACTTCCTTACCGTTCACGGTAATCTTACCGTCGCTATCCACCTCTACCCCTGGAAGTTTTTTTAGCACATCCTCTACCGAAGCATCCGGCTTGGTTTTAAAGGAATCCGCATTAAATTCCAGCGTATCCTTTTTAATGGTAATTGGCACCCGATCTCCCACAATAAGAACACCATCCAATTCCTGGGCCTGCTCTTCCAATTGCACATTGCCCAAATCCACTTGGGGCTGTAATTTAACTTTTACCTTATGTGATTTATAGCCATTATAAGAGAAGAAAACATTTACTTCTTTAAGACTTGTATCGCCTTCCAACTCAAACACCCCTTTTTGATCGGATACGGTATAGGAAATCAAGGAACTATCCTTTAAGGATTCCGCATAAATAGTAGAAGCCTCCAATGGAGCCTTAGTAATGGCATCGACGATCTTCCCACTTAAAACAAAATCTTGGGAAAAGGAATGGCTAAAAAATAAAATAGAAAATAGGAGCGAAAAGTAAAATTTCTGCATTTGATTGGTATGTCTTGTATTCTTGGTAATTTGGTAAGTCCCCAAAAATATATCAACAACTACTACGACCCAAATGGTTAACAGAACTTTATGACCCTGACTTTAGAAAAATCCCAATATAAATAAGGATTTCTATTTCTTTCTCATAAAGACCGATACGGGCACCCCCGTAAAATCGAAATTCTCCCTTAATTTATTCTCCAAAAATCGCTTATAGGGGTCCCTTACATATTGGGGGAGGTTACAGAAAAAAGCAAATTGCGGATAAGGTGTCGGCAATTGGGTACAGAATTTTATTTTTACATATTTATCCTTATAGGCCGGTGGAGGATAGTTTTCAATAATGGGCAACATGATATCGTTCAGTTTTCTGGTCACCACCTTTTTTTGTCTATTCTCATAAACCTGAACGGCAGTTTCGATGGCCTTAAAAATTCGCTGTTTCGTTAAAACGGATATAAAAAGAATGGGCACATCTGTAAAAGGCGCTATGGCCTCCTTAATTTTCTGAGTGTAATGCTTAATAGTATTGGTCTCCTTGTCATCTATCAAATCCCATTTATTCACCAAGATCACGATTCCCTTATTGTTGCGTTGCGCCAACCAGAAAATATTTTCCACCTGCCCGTCAAAACCACGTGTGGCATCCAACATAAGAATACACACGTCCGAATGCTCAATGGCTCTAACCGAACGCATTACGGAATAGAACTCCAGGTCTTCCCTTACTTTTGCCTTACGACGAATTCCGGCAGTATCTACCAAATTAAATTCAAAGCCAAATCTATTGTATTTGGTATCTATACTATCTCTGGTAGTGCCAGCAATATCTGTCACTATATATCTCTCTTCCCCAATAAGGGCATTGATAAACGATGATTTACCTGCATTAGGCCTTCCGACCACTGCAAAACGCGGCAAGTCGTCCTTTTCCTTTTCCCTTTCCGGCAATACTTTGACCAAATCGTCAAGTAAGTCGCCCGTTCCACTACCACTAATACTGGCAATAGTATAATATTCCCCTAGACCCAACGAATAGAATTCCACGGCATCTTCCGCTCTTTTACCGTTGTCCACTTTATTTATTACTAGGAAAACAGGCTTATTTACACGTCTCAACAAATTGGCTACATCTTCGTCCATTCCTGTAACCCCAGCTTCCACGTCCACCATAAAGATGATAGCATCTGCCTCATCTATAGCCAATTCTACCTGCTTATCTATTTCTTTTTCAAAAACATCATCACTTCCCAATACATATCCACCGGTATCGATCACTGAAAACTCCACTCCGTTCCAATCACTCTTCCCATAATGACGGTCACGCGTAACCCCACTAACGGCATCAACAATGGCCTCTCTTCTCTGAATTAATCGATTGAAAAAGGTTGATTTGCCTACATTAGGTCTTCCTACAATGGCTACAATAGCACTCATACTTTTAATTTGCTGCAAAAGTACTATTTATATCCGAAGAAAAAACAGTATCTTTTATCCTAATTATCAGCCATCTAGTTTGAAAGCTTTACCCAACGAAATTGTCCTCAGACCAAGGTTCCAAATTAACCTAAGTGGTCCTGCGAAACCCATATTGCAATTATTCCAAAATGCGGACACTCCGCCTTTTATCGTAAAGATATCCGACCAACATGTTTTTATAAAATTCAATAAGCAGGAATCCCATTTTTGGTCCCCTCAGCTGCAGATCGAGGTGGTGGACCAGGAAGAGGGAGATAGCATTATATATGGATTATTTGGCCCCAACCCTACCCTATGGACATTTTTTATGTTCGTGCATTTCGGAGTGGCCACATTGTTCATCATTTTTGGAGTTTGGGCCTATTCCAATAACGCCTTGGGCAAGGAGATAGGACTCCAATTGGGATTAATGGCTTTAATGGTAGTGGCATGGGTGATTCTTTATCTCTTTGGAAGAATCGGAAAAAGAAAAGGCAAGCCGCAAATGCATCAATTGCATGAGTTTATGGTTAGGCACACCAAAGAAGGAAACCAGCAGTAGTCAGTAGTCAGTAGTCAGTAGTCAGTAGTCAGTAGTCAGTAGTCAGTAGTCAGTAGTCAGTAGTCAGTAGTCAGTAGTCAGTAGTCAGTAGTCAAAATAAAAAATTATTATTACAATTGAATAAAAATTCAATGAATATAATTGAGGTTTCTCAAGAAATCTATCGGCATAGGCTCTACCCGACAATGTTTGTGTAACACTAATGTCCCCTCGAGCGCAGTCGAGAGGTCTTGCCTTACTCTTATCATTGTGTGGCTGAGCCAAGAAATTACGGGAAAGCAGCTCCCTAAGAACAATCGGGTACGACTCTAACCCTGATTGTAACCAAAGCGCTTCAATTGGTTTGGATCGCTCCTCCAATTCTTGTTGACCTTTACATAGAGCTCCAAATGCACTTGTTTATCAAAGAATTTCTCCAAATCTTTTCGGGCCTCAACACCAACTCTTTTGAGGGCGCTTCCTTTGTGGCCTATGATAATCCCCTTTTGGGAATCGCGCTCCACCATGATGACGGACCGCATGCGGATAATATCCTCGTCCTCAAAAAATTCTTCTGTATCGATCTCGACGGAGTAAGGGATTTCTTTCTTATAAAATTGAAGGATTTTCTCCCTAATGGTTTCGTTTACGAAAAAGCGCTCGGGCTTGTCTGTTAATTGGTCTTTGGGATAATATGGCGGTGCTTCTGGCAGCAATTCCAAAATTCGTAAAAATACTTCCTTCACATTAAAATTCTGCAAGGCGGATATAGGATGTATTTCCGCTGTAGGCAATTGCTCATGCCAATACTGCACCTGCTCTTCCAAGATACCCTGCTCTGAAACATCAATTTTGTTCAACAAGAGCAATACAGGAATCTTAGTATTTTTAATTTTTTCAAAAAAGCGCTCGTCTTTAAGGGCCTTTTCTCCAATTTCCACCATATAGATCAAGACATCGGCATCTTCAAAGGCCGACTTTACAAAGTCCATCATAGAAGACTGCAATTCATAGGCCGGCTTTATTATTCCTGGAGTATCGGAAAGAACCACCTGAAAATCGTCACCATTGACGATTCCTAAAATACGGTGCCGGGTAGTTTGAGCCTTGGAGGTAATAATAGATAGTTTTTCCCCTACAAAGGCATTCATGAGTGTGGATTTCCCCACATTGGGATTTCCTATAATATTAACAAAACCAGCTTTATGCGACATCTTCCCTTTTTAACCTTTATGATTGCAAAGGTAATTATATAAAGCCATCTATATCATAATAAAGCCTAAAATAACGTAAAGCACTACGGTTACCAAACCACCGATCAGGGCATAGGGCAACTGTGTATTTATATGATCTATATGATCACTGGCTGAAGCCATGGAAGAAATAATGGAGGTGTCCGAAATGGGAGAACAGTGATCCCCAAAAACGCCACCTCCCAAGGTAGCTGCAACAATTAAAGGTAGTGGTGCGCCATGGATTTCAGCCATGGGCATGGAAATTGCCATCATAATGGCAAAAGTACCCCAAGAGGTCCCGGTCGAAAACGCTATAAAGGAACTGATGACAAAAATAACTGCCGGTAAAAAAGCGGGCGACAACCATTCCTTGGACCAATTGGCCACAAACTCCCCGGTTCCCAAAGCATTACAGGCATCTCCTATGGCAAAGGCCAATAGCATTAATAAAGCCAAGGGCATTAATTCACTGATTCCCTTCAGGGTAAGATCGATCATTTCTTTGGTTTTCATGATTTTTTGAGATCGGTACATCACCATGGCTACCAAAATTGCCGTGAGTACTGCATATAGGACGGATGAAGAGCCAGAACCATTGCCTATGGCCTTAAAAAGATGATCGGCAAAAGAAGTGGCATTATCAACAGCGTCCCAACCCGTATATGCCAAATTAATGGGCATCATGCATACCATGGTCGCCAAAGGCACGATCATATTGTAGGCCTTAGCCTTGATCCCTTCTTTGGGCGCAAAAGAGGTTACCTCACTGGACAACATGGGTTGGGCAGTATCACTTAACAATTTCCCTGTTTCCCTTGTTCGTTTTTCTGCCTTGGCCATTGGACCAAGATCCTTTTTGGTAATAATTACCACAAAAACAGTAACTATGGCGAGGATGGGATAAAAATTATAGGCTATGGAAGCAAGCATGGTTCCGAACGGATTCTCTATTCCTTGGGTAAGCAATAATCCCATTATAAATGCCCCCCAAGCATTAAAGGGAATTAAAATAGATGAAGGAGCAGAACTGGAATCGGCAATATAGGCCAGTTTTTCTCTGGGAATCTTTAGTTTATCAAAAACAGGTCGATATAGTGTACCTACCGTTAAGGAACTAATACTGGTCTCCACAAAAAGTAAAATTCCGGTAAGTAATGCCATAAGCTGCACCACTACCCTACTATAGCCACTCTGTTTTTTCTCAAAATAGGTTATTACCTTATTGATCTCATTTATAAACCCTTCTACCCCTCTGGAATATTGAATAAACAATAGTAAAGCTCCTACTAGGGCACTAAACATAATGGTCCTGGTATTGCCCGGAGATTTAAAAACATTCACCATCCCCTCTATGGCCGCCAAGGAACCGGTGAGAAAATTCCAGTCATTGATGATGACCCATGAAAACCATATTCCAAAAAGCAGGGCAATATAAACTTGTTTTGTTCTGAGTGCCAATACAATAGCAATGATAGGCGGCAATATTGAGAGAAAACCATAGTTATCCATAAATGATCGGGCAAATTAAAGGTGACGGATTTTAATTAAAATCGATACAAAATAGAAAGATTTTGGACAAGGTGGACTACAACTGGCCAATTTTAAATGTTTGATGAAAATTTAACCCGATTTTAAATTAAATATTCAAAATAGATTTGGGAAATCATAAAAAGGATGTATCTTTGCAGTCCGAAATAATTCTGTCAGCATTATGAACTGGGGGTTAAAAGCCAAGTTGACTATTTTGGAAACGCACATCGCGGGATAGAGCAGCATCCTTCGACTACGCTCAGGACAGGGTACCTACTCTGACTGAAAAAAAATAAAATGACAGTACCATTAAGGTACATTGAACATACATCGCGGGATAGAGCAGTAGGTAGCTCGTCGGGCTCATAACCCGAAGGTCACTGGTTCGAGTCCAGTTCCCGCTACTAAGCCGAAAGGCCAATAAAATCAACGGATCGGGTCCTCCCTATCCGTTTTTTTTATGTCCAATATTGTCCTACTTTTACGCAAAGTACACGCAAACGTACACGTTTTTAGCATGAAATTGAAGTATTCCGAACCCAAGATCTATACCGGCGGGGTAGACATTCATCAATGGTCCAAACTCTCCGCGACCGCAAAAAAAGCAGCTCTGAACAAAGATTGGTACGTCTACTTTTCCTTCCGGGATCCGGAAACTGGAATCTTGAAAAGACAGACCAATATCAAGGCCGGTGCCAACAGCTACAAGGAGATGAGGAAACGGATAGCGCACCTAAGGACCATACAAAGAAATCTTTTCCTATTGCTCGAGGCCGGATTTGACCCCTATGGCGACAATACCGAACTGGAAATGGCCTTTATGGGCAATTCACCAAGTACCCAGGTAGTGGAAAAACCAACGCCAGTAAAAACTACGGAACCTTTGCCTCTCGCCCAACCAATCAGACCTGTGGCAGCCATTCCGTCCACTCCGGAGTTTCTTAAAAAGCAACCACTTCCAACACAACCAATCCAAGCGGCACCAACTGTTACACCAGTCCAAGTACCCGCTCCCACGCCATCAGCTCTGACAACAACAGAAATCGAAACAGAAACTGTTACCGTAAGAGAAGCTTTCGAGCTGGCCTTAAATACCAAACGAAACGTTCTAAATGACAATTCCTACATAAAATACAAGAGCAGAATAAACAGGTTTCTAAAATGGCTGGAAGAGAACGCGTTGGCGGACGGCCCTATACTGGACATCAAAAAGAAGACCGTTATCCTCTATTTGAACGAAGTACTGGACAATTCCAGTTCCAGGAACCGCAACAATACCCGGACCGCTCTTAGTTCCCTTTTCCAGGTTATGGAGAACAATGAGATCATCGCAGAAAATTATATAAAAAAAATAAACGTATTGAAGTCCACCCCCACCAGGAACAAGACCTATACACCATCCATGGAAAGGGAAATTGACACCCATCTTAAGGAAAAGGATCCCTTGCTCCGGCTATTCATTCAGTTTATTTGCTTTAATTTTTTAAGGCCCATAGAGGTTTGCCGCTTGAAGATCCAAGATTTGGACCTACAGGATGGTAAAATCTACGTAAAGGCCAAGAACAGTCCTGTAAAGATCAAGATCATCCCTGAAATACTCTTGAAGCAATTGCCCGATCTATCCAAAAAACGCAAGGACCATTTTCTATTTACACCACAGGGAATCGGCGGGGAATGGACGGCCTCCGAAAACGATAAAAGGAACTATTTCTCCAATCGATTTAAGAAAGTGAAGGACCATTTTGGATTAGGAACAGATTATGGACTGTACAGCTTTAGACATACCTTTATTACCAAATTGTATAGGGAAATGGCCAAGAACGAAAGCCCGATGGTGGTAAAGAGCAAACTAATGTTGATCACAGGCCACAGTACGATCACTGCATTGGATAAATATTTGAGGGACATTGACGCGGCACTGCCTGATGACTATTCCCATTTATTCGATTCAATAAACAAGTCAGCAGACAAAACCTAATCCACGCATGGGCACTATGAAATATTTTGGCTTATTTAAAAAGGTAGACCTAAATGCCTTGACCGAACCTAAAAGAAAGCAACTGCTGGTAAAAAAAGGCATATGGGAAACGCGGTTCCGTATTAACCTACCCAGAGATGGAAACATGAGCTTGGTAAGTGCTACAGCCGACAATGAAGTAGTCTATGTTTCCGAAAACGTACAGGAGGAACTCTATGGGTTTATACTGAAAACCTACCAAGAGGAAATAGCCGTAAACTTTCAGGATTTCTATTACCGTTTCAATGGAGCTGCTTATGGTCTGGAGCCCAAGGAAATAAAACAATTGGCGCTATTACAGTTTACCTACAACTTTAAAAAGGCATTTGACCTTGCCGTGGGTTTTACGCGCACAAAAGAAAAGGCACCGGGAATCAAGAACATTGAAAATATGCCCAAATTGGAATTAATGGAAGCCAAACAAAATGCTTTGAAAAGTAACCTAGCAGATTCCGAACTGCTAATTGAATTTTTAATGGGCCATGTAGGGTATTTTGATTCCCAGCTTGCCTTGGACAATCCCCTCTTGAAATCCATCATTGAATTTGAAACGGGATTTAAGATACTGACCAATCTCAACTTTGAATACCATTTTGAGGAAATCAGAAAACCATCCGCCCAAATTCCCGAAGAAATTCCTATTCCAAAAGAGAAACCAATGCTCTCTGATCAGGATGCAGTGGAATATTTGTTGGCGAATGTCTTCAATAAAAAACAATAACTAGAGCATAAACTTCTATAGGGTGAAGCTGTGGTGCACCCTATGGTGAAAGGGTGTGGTGCTCCACTAACAATTACCTATAAAGCACTGGTTTGTAGTCGATTAATACAAAGTGTGGCTTTATTGAAGTTGTGGTTCATAGATGGTGAAATTATTTTTTCATGAAAACTTCTTAATCAATCAAGAATATACCATTCAACGGATATAATCCAATTTTTATCGATTAAGCAAATATCAAAACCAATATTTGCTAACTTAGAAGGCTTATAACAAACTCTTGGTTGTAGTACTCCCCCCTCTTTACACCACAGAAAATTTTATTGAATTAATAGGAATTATAGGACACTAAGAAGTACTTAGGTACTGGCTAGTTAGCATATAAATGCCTAAAATAGATATAGTAATAAGTTACTATATCCACAAGTTCTGCTTCATGCAGAAAAACAACAACACTGAACAATATGTACGACAGAATTCGTATGCGAATCGCACATTTAGTCACATTTGCTTACCCTAATGCACAAGCGAATGCTTTGCAAGTAAAAGAGCCAGAATTGACCACACACAAAATAGATTAAATGGAACATTTACAAATAATATTACCATCAGTATTACTTCTAATAGGATTTTTATTAAAGTTATTGGTTGGTAGAAAATATGATATGCCTGCCACTATACAATCTGTTTGTGAACTGCCGGTTGACATCATTTTTCTTGCACTATCGTTTACAGTTGCCTTCACAATAACAAAGGTTGACAATCAATCCTCTGGTCTATTTTACTGCTTCATTGGAATAGCTACGGCAATATTAATAGTTCTACTTTGGCGTATTTCGGTTGACCAATTTTTAAAAAAAAGTAGGTGGTGGATTCTATTACTTTTCATTAACCTTTCTATTGCTGGTTTCGCAATAAACAAGTCTGTTAGTCTAGTAATTGAAACTAAAAACGTGGAAATATCAAATATTGATTATGAATCTAATCAAAATAATAATCATGAGTGATTTCTCTTACATATCAATATTACTTATTGCCTTAACAAGCGCAGTAGTTACCTTACTGACCGTACTTATTTATTCTAGACTAAGAAAATCAAAGTATAATGAAGAGAAAAATCGAGCTGTGTTAGAAAGTATAAGAAATTCAATTGAAAAACAAATGTATAGTTTAAATGATAGGTTAATTCAAACAGAAGAAAGGTGGAAAGATGTAAACCATCTTTTACTTAGAAGAGAATATATAGAAAACAAGAGTCCAATTACCAATAGTAGAAAAACTTATTTCTCTGAATTTTTAAGAGCTAATGGGATAAGTGAGAATGATTTAACCATCGACCAACGGCTTATCTTTATTCTCACGCCTTTCAATGATATATATTATGACGATTACAAAGTAATTCGAGAAGCTTGTACAAGTGCTGGATTTAAAGCTTTTAGAGGTGATGAAAATTATTTTAAAGGAGATATATTTCCAGAAATGTTAAAGTTAATTGTTAAGTCAAATCTAATCATTGCCAACATTAATGGGAGAAACCCAAATGTCTTATATGAATTGGGTATTGCACAAGCTTTAGATAAGCCTGTTATTCTCATTTCTAGTGAACCAGAAAAATTGCCTATTGATATCAAATCTAAGAGGTTTTTGATTTATAAAGACTATAAAGTGTTACAAGAAATGATTCGTCAAGAGCTAATGAATTTAATTGTTGTAAATGAGTAGGCTTCAAGCAATAGAAAATGCAGTTTCTTCAATCAACCCAGCTACTTTTCAGGAGTTGAGTGATAGTTTTCTTGCGTTGAGAAACAGCAACTATTCTGCATTTTCAAGAACGGGAAGCCAAAGTGGGAAACAGAAAACAGTAAAGGGAACTCCTGATAGTTTTCTACTTCTACAAAATGGCAAATACATTTTCGTTGAGTATTCTACCAACATAACTGCCGGAATAAAAAAATTAGAAGACGATATAAAAAAGTGTATTGACACAAATAGAACAGGAATTCCTCTTAATCAAATTGCTGAAATAATACTTTGTGTGAATTTCAACTTAACGACAGCAGAAATTCAGACACTTAGAAACCTTTTAGCTAAAACAAGAATTGGACTAACAGTTTATACGCTTGATTCTTTATCAATAGAACTTCATCTAAATCATCGTGACCTAACACATGAGTATTTGGGCTTGCCATTAGATACAGGACAAATTGTTTCAATTGAAAAATTCATTGAGGAATACAATAGAGCTTCAAAGGGAATATCAACTCCTCTAAACAATACATTTTTACACAGAAACGAAGAACTCAAAGCACTTAAAGAAACTATACTTAAGAATGATTTTATCATTTTAACTGGTGCTCCAGGAATTGGCAAAACCAAATTAGCACTTGAGGGCATTACCAATTTTCTTTCAGAGAATTTGACATTTGGAGCATATTGTGTTTCCTATAAACATCACACATTACTTGAGGACTTGTATCAATACTTTGATACTGAAAAAGACTACATACTTTTTGTTGACGATGCAAATAGAATTGACGCCTTCAGTCAAATAACTGGGTTTTATCGAGGAACAAGAAAAGGAAAATTAAAAATCATAATCACAGTTAGAGATTATGCCTTTCAGGAAATTGGAATTCTCTGCCAAGAGTTTTCTCCAAAACGACTTGACTTAGTAAAATTCACAGACGAACAGATTATAGATATTATAAAGGCACAGCCGTTTGAAATTCTAAATCAAGATTATCATAAAGAAATTGTGCGGATTGCAGACGGCAATCCTCGGCTTGCAATCATGACCGCCTTACTTTCTAAGGCACACCAAAACATTTACGTTCTGCATGACGTATCCGATTTGTTTGAAAATTATTTTTCAACTTTTATAAAAGATGATGGCGAATTTGCAAAGGCACTAAATATCAAGTGCCTTGGTTTGATAGCATTCTTTTATACAATTCCTTATAAAAATAGAGAAATCACAAGTTCCATTCTTAATAATTTTGGGATTGACTATTCAGCATTCATTGATGTAATCGATAAGTTGGATAATTTGGAATTGGTGGAGATTCAATTTGAGCATGTGAAAATTCCCGAACAAAATCTATCAACTTATTTTTTCTACAAAGCATTTATTCAAGACAACCTACTTTCGTTCGAGACGCTACTGAGTAGTTATTTTGATAGTAATGGCAATCGTTTCAAAGATTGTGTGATTCCTGCCAACAATACGTTTGGCGTTAGCAATGTAATGGACAAACTTCAACCCTTCCTGCAAAATTATTGGAAGGAAATAAAGAGCGAAGAAGAAAAAGCATTCAAGTTCCTTTCAACATTTTGGTATTATATGCAATCAGAATCTTTGGAGTTCATATTCAATATTACTAAAGGATTACCTGTTGTATCAACGCTAAAATATGAAGTTACATATGAGAACAATACATTCACTTATAATAAGAATGAAGTGGTTGAATTGCTTGGCGAGTTCCTTCGCTACACAAGAAACTTGAAAGATGTTATTGAGTTAGGTTTTGAATACACAAAGAAGAAACCAGAACATTTACCCGAATGGATTCATAAAATCAGAGAGCAATTAACATTTGACAGAGAAGACCAAACTAAATATAGATTTCAGAGACAAAAAGTTTTATTTCAAATTCTGTTTGACGGTTTAGGGCAGGGCAATTCACTTTTTACAACTGTTTTTTACGAACTAGCTAAAACATTTCTTTCATTCAAATTTCATCATACAAAAGGTGGAAGAAATCATTCATTTTTTTGGTATGACTATCCAATTCCAAATATTCCAGCGATTCAAGATTTCAGACAGAAAATTTGGAACGCTGTTGAAGTCAACTTTGAGATAAATCCAAAAGATTCATTAAATCTATTGTTGAGCTATTCAAGTGTTAGCCCCGACGTAACAAAGGAAATAATGGCATTTGATATTCCTTTTTTGATAGGAATAATTGATAAGCATTTAAACATAAACTCATTTGAGCACTGCAGGTATGTTCAAGATCAAATCAGGTGGTGTAAAAGAAATTCTGTCACACATCCATCTTTCAATTCATTGATACACAAGTTTACAAATCCGACATATGAAATATTCTTAAAGATTGATTGGGATAGGTTGAGAGATAAAGAAATCTATGATTTTGATGATTATAGAGAGTATGAAAAACTTAAAGAGGCCGAAATAAGAGGCTCATTTGTGTTTAAGATAGAAGTAGAAGTAAAAGAGTTTTACGAAATTTTTATATTCCTTAAAAAGGCAGCAAAAAATGAATGGAATTACATTACTACTCTTGACCATGTTGTTGACGAAAACTGTTCAAATAATTTTGAGTTAGGCTGTCTATTGTTGATTGAAGTAATTGAAAACAATAACGAGGCGAATTATATTCCAAGAATTGTATTCAGAAATCATTTAAAAACAGCGAAACAGGCGAAGAGAATCTGGGAGATTGTTCAGCAACAAGAATTTCTCAATAAAGGACTTTGGGAACTTTCATTTTATGAATACATAGACGATTCTTTAATCTCCAAGGAATATGTTCAGGCGTTAGTTCATACTGTCAGTAGCATGAAAGAAGCAAACATAATTCACTTTGACCGTCTGCAAAGATTCCTAAAGTTTGAACCAAAATTGTTTCAAATCATTCTAAGAACCATTGTTGAGAAGAATAGAAAGGAAGGAACACGATTACAGGTTTGGATGGACTTTTTCAGCACTCACTTTGAACAATTGGGTGACGATATTGAACTTATCAAGAAAGCGTATTTGCAGCAAGACAAAATCTATAATCATTTTGACTATGAAGGAAAAGGTTTTCTAAATATTTTGAAAAAAGATTCCGAATTCCTAGTTGAATATGTAAATAGTTTGTATTCAGATAAGCATTTTGGAATTTCAAGCGATTATAAAAATTTTGCATTTGTGTGGGAAGTGGAAAATATTGAAGAGGTATTGAAATCTGTTTTTGATTTAGTAATTGACAAAGAACCATACTTCGGAATCCTTGACCATTTCTGTAATTCATTTTTCAGAAACATACAAGGCGAACCAAAAGATAGAGCAAAGAGCTTTCTTCTTGCTTACTGCAAAGAAAACTTTTCTGATGCTAATAAAATGAATGTACTTATTGATATTGTAAGGCATTCAATGAAAGAAATGTTTGAAGAAATCTTGCTGTTATTTCTTTCATTAAGTCAAGACACAGAAATCTTCTCAAAGATTTGGTGGCGTGGGAACAGAACAAGCGGAACAGGTAATGTGATACTTGCTGACATTGAAATGGCAGATTGGAGAAACATCCTTTCGATTGTTGAAAAATCAACTGTTGGAATAAAACTCATTCCAATTAAGAGATACTTAAACGAACGAATTGAATATTGTCAGAAAAGTGGTGATTGGGAAAGACAAAGACGATTTTTAGAACGATACTAAAATGCCCGTACCTCACAACCATACATATTGCCAAGCCGCTCAAAGCGAACACCCAGGCCAAAGCTTGTCAAAGAGTGTGTGTGAGCTAACGCGGAGAGAAAAAAGCACAAAAATACAACTACATATATACGCAATGCCCTTCGGGACACAGCCCATAGTTAAACCGTTAGACAAATTAATTAGATCAACTAACAATAGTTTTTCAATAAATAGCTTTTCTTCAATTTTCATATGAAATACAAGAACAACCAGATTATTTATAGCCCTTCCGATCTATCTTCTCACAGCAGCTGCAAACATCTTACTCAGCTCAACAAACAGCATTCAAGAGGCGAAATTGCAGATCCTGAAGTATACACCAATCGTGTATTGCAAATGCTGAAAGATAAAGGTATAGAGTTTGAAGAGAATCACCTTAAAGAGATCTCGGTTCAAGGAAAAACTGTATCAGAAATTAGTACTGACGACCCCCATGCTGAAAAGCATACCATAGATGCCATGAAAGCTGGTATGGATGTTATTTACCAAGCAAGGTTGAAAGAAGATGGTAAATGGAGCGGATGGGCTGATTTTCTAAAGAAGGTGGATAAACCAAGTGATTTAGGAGATTGGTCTTATGAGGTGTGGGATACCAAACTGGCGAATGAAACCAAGGCTGGTACAATTTTACAAATTGGCCTTTATTCAGAGCGCGTAGCACAAATCCAAGGTATAACTCCAGAGTATATGGGTGTTATAAAACCTGAAGGTGAAGAATACTATCGCTATGATGAACATGCGGCATATATGCGGGTTGTGAAACGGAATTTAGAAGAAGCAATTGCAAATGATGAGGAGACCTACCCTGAGCCAGTCGGCCATTGCGATATCTGCAGATGGTGGAAGAACTGTAATGCTATTAGACGAAAAGATGACCACCTAGCCTTTGTGGCTGGAATGGGTAAATCACAAATGAAGGAACTAAATTTGCATGATGTTGACACCCTGGATAAACTGGCCAATCTCGATTTACCTGTGCCTTTTGATCCTTCTAAAGGTGTTAAAGAGACATACAACAAACTTCGAGAACAGGCGCGTGTACAGCATACGAGCAGACAAAACGGTTATGAACCTTATTACGAAACTTTAGACATTGAAGAAGACAAAGGCCTGAACAAACTACCAGAGCCTTCCTTGAATGATATTTACCTCGATTTTGAAGGCGACCGGATGGTTGAGCCAGATGGTCTTGAGTACATGATTGGTTATGTGCACCAAGGTGTATACCATGCCTTCTGGGCTAAAAATGAAACTGAAGAAAAAGAAATTTTTGAGCAATTCATTGACTTTGCCTTTAAGCTAAAACAAGAAGACCCTTCACTCCATATATACCATTATGCACCTTACGAAGTCACAGCTTTTAAACGGCTAATGGGTAAATATGCATCGCGTGAAAATGAAATTGATAATTTTTTAAGATCAGACACATTTGTAGATCTCTATAGTGTTGTTCGGCAGTCTGTACGAGCTAGCGTTGAGAAATACTCAATCAAAGACTTGGAAGCGTTCTTTGGGTACGAGCGCATGATGGATTTGCGTAAGCTATCAAGTCATAAATCACAACTGGAGTTACTTCTTCAAACAGGGAATATTGATAATTTAACAAAGGAAACCAAAGATGCCGTCCAACTATACAATCAAGATGACTGCGAATCATTGGTTCGCCTTCAAGCATGGTTGGAGGATATTCGTGCCAAGCTAATTGGCAAAGGCGAAAACATTACAAGACCTGAAGATGGCAACGGTGATGCCAGTGTTAATATCACTGAGCATCAACAGCGCATTCAACCCATTATGAATGCTCTACTCGATGGTGTACCTCCAATAAAGATTGATCGAAGCGAAGTTGAGCAGGCTCGATATATTCTGGCTCATATGCTTGATTGGTATCGCAGAGAGAATAAGTCATTTTGGTGGGAGTTTTTCCGATTAAAAGAACTTCCCGAAGATGAGCTCTTGGAAGAGCGAAAGGCAATTTCCTTTCTAGAGTATACAGGTAATCGAGAGCCTGAAAAAAGAAGTGTAGTTGATACCTATACATTTCCTCCTCAAGAATGTGATTTGCGACCAGGTCAGACTGTAGAAGATCAGGAAGGCAATAAGCTGGGTACCATTCATGAGATTGACATTGATACGGGTATACTCCGAATCAAAAAAGGGCCATCTAAAATCGACATGCCTCACCCCATTTCCGTTATGAGTTTGGAAAGCGTCAATTCCAGCTCCAAAGAAGAAGCCATTATCAGGTTGGCAGAATGGGTTGTAGACAATGGTATGAATAGCGATCATGGGACATACCGAGCAGCAAGACAAATGCTTATGAATACCCCTCCAAGTTTAACGGAGGAACGGATTAATATTGAAGATATATTGGAGCGAACTTTTGACTTCGCAGCCAAACTTGATCAAAGCTATTTACCAGTTCAAGGTCCGCCTGGTGCGGGCAAGAGTTTTACGGGAAGCCACCTTATTATGCGTTTGGCTCAACAAGGAAAGAAAATAGGAATTACTGCCCTTAGCCACAAAGTCATTACAAATTTGTTAACGAAAGTTTGGGAGGTAGCTCAAGAGGAAGGATTTATCATTCAAATGACACAGAAAACCGAGCCTGATTCAGATAACCCTTCTCCTTGGACAGTTAGCATGGATGAAAATACTATCCAAGCAGCCATAGGCAATGTGGACGTTATTGCCGGAACTTCATTTTTGTGGAGTAAACCACCCTATGAAGGTAGCGTGGATTACCTCTTTGTTGATGAAGCTGGCCAGTTGTCTTTGATTGATACGCTTGCTGTTTCGCACTGTTGCTCAAACCTCGTTCTTTTGGGCGATCCACAACAATTGCAACAACCCCAACAAGGCGTACATCCGGACGGCACCGAAGTATCGGCTCTGGAACACGTGTTGCAGGGCGAGAAAACCATTTCTGATGAACGAGGTGTCTTTTTAGATGAGACCTGGCGCATGCATTCATCTATTAATGTGTTTGTGTCTGAGCTCTTTTATGAGAACAGATTACAATCAAAAGAACATCTTGACCAACAGCAGATAATAGGCTCAAAGTACGCTGGAGCCGGATTGTACCTTGAGGAAGTTGAACATACTGGAAATACCAACTCATCTTCCGAAGAGGTTGATAAGGTAGTGGAGATTGTGGAACATCTTACTTGTGGCGATATAGGTTTCATCGATGAAAAGGGTGAAGAAGCAACTTTAACGGCCAGTGATATTAAAATCATTACCCCCTACAATGCACAGGTTCAGGCCATCAAACAACGATTGCCCAATTTGGAGGTTGGCACGGTTGACAAGTTCCAAGGCCAAGAAGCTCCCGTAATAATCTATTCTGTAGCCACTTCCAGCCTAGAAGAAGCCCCACGTGGAATGGACTTTCTATTTAGTCCCAACCGATTTAATGTGGCCGTTTCGAGGGCCCGTACGCGATTTATTATGGTGGCTAACCCAGCTATTTTTGAAGCGGAGTGTAAAAGCCCTCACCAAATAAAGTTGGCGAATGCGTTTTGTAGATTTAAGGAACTTTCGCAGTGAATCCGAGCCTAGAAATTAAATTATAAATGTCGAACAATACCTATAAGCAATAGCCAAACCGTTATAAAATATTTTAGCCTAAATAGAGGGAATGGAATTAAAAACTAAATAATCAGCGACCATAAACAATCACGATGGAGAATATTAGGAATTTCACTTTTGATAAGGTAAGGTCTGGAAGTGCTAGTAACACTGGCGATTTATTCAATGAACTGATTAAATCACAATTTGATAACGTTGATACTATAAAACACATTCATAAGGCCTTAATAAATTATATGAGTATTGAAAATCCTGTTTTTTTCTTAAGACTATACGGTTCATATTCAAAAGACAATTACGATTTATTAAGGCGTGGATTTCTGACAAAATACCCCAACGGTATTAACATGTCATTTTGCGACAATACTTTTTCCCTACTTTTTACCGGTCTAAAACTCGCAAATATTGCTTACTCAGAGTTTGATTTGAGAAACTATCTTACTCAGAGGCAAGTAGTAGTAGGGTTTGGACAAACATCCAATGAAAAAAAACGATGTTATTATTCCCCTAAAGGGGCATTAAGAGCTTACCTGAACACAAAAGGTTGGTATCAAGCTCATATTAAACCCACGGGCTATGGTTATGAAGATCTAGATTTAAAAAAATTATTTTACAATCCCCCACGAGAGGAATACCATATTGAAAGGAAAATCAGATATGCGAACCAAAACCTATCAAATGATCAATTAAAAATTTTAAAAGCTCATTTTTTGAGGCTAGTTCATCCTTTTAATTCGTTTTTAGTACCAAAAAGAAATCACTTAGAATACAATGGAACCAACATTGGTGAGGAAAACGAATTAATAAATTATGTTAGATGCTATATTAAAAACACATTTCCCTCAGAATATAATGATTTTGATAAAATTTCTATGGAATATGAAATTGATAGGGCAAGCACTTCAATATCCAATATAAAATGGTTTGATAAGCCAAAAAATTCAAAGCAAACAATACCAAAAATGCCTTTGAATGAACATACTGAAAAAATTATTAGGAACGCAACAAAAGAGAGCGGCGTTTCGGAAAGTACATCAGATATCAACTTGGAAAAATCATTAAGGGCAATCGGAAAGGAAATATTTGCAGTTATTTTATTCCCAGAATTATCAAAAAACATTGACGTAAAATATGACGAGATAGCGAAAAAGTACCAGACTTATAAAAGTTTTACGATCAACTCACAACGCTCTAGATTGTCTAAAGCCAAGTCAATCTTTAAAGCAGGGGAAGAAACAGAAGCATTATTAAACGTTTATGATAGCAATAAAATTAAAACCGAAGTGAAATCACAAATATTTAAATTCATTAATCCTAACGGTCACTAACGCCGTGTTCAAATGCGTTGAACACGGCAAATACTAACCATTAACCCCCGTCTATAATGACAATGTCAAAAATGAAGCTTCACGATGCAATAGTAAAAGTTATTGAGCATAAAGGAACTCCAATGACAACCTCAGAAATTGCGGACGAATTGAATATCAATAAATGGTATCAAAAAAAGGATGGCTCTGATATAACTGCTTTTCAGATACACGGTAGAACTAACAATTATGAACATTTATTTAAAAGAAATGGTACAACAGTTAGCCTCATTAAGGTTTCAACAAATCAAAAATCAATTAGACCTCCCAAATGGCATAGAGATGAAATAATATTAGCACTTCAACTTTATCACAGCCTTGAGGCTAGAGAAATGGACAGCAACAACCTGAAAATCATTGAAGTTTCCGAAATCTTAAATAAATTACCTATCCATACATCTAGGAAGGAACATATTAATTTTCGCAACCCTAATGGGGTTGCGATGAAACTAAATAATTTTAAGGCCATTGACCCCAATTATGAGGGCAAAGGAATGGACCGATATAGTAGACTAGATAAGGAAGTTTTCTTTGAGTTTCAAGACAATATTTCCGGTTTAAATAAATTAGCTGAACGTATAAAAAGTGCCATTTCGGACGAAGAATTATCAAATAAACTATATAGTATTGGTGAGGAAGAGGATGATGAATCTCATGAAGTGCGCGAGGGGAAAGTAATCTACAAACTGCATAAACTTAGAGAACGAGATTCTAAAATCAATAAAAAGAAAAAGGAAGTATATTTAAGGAAATACGGTAAGTTAGACTGTGAAGTTTGCGGTTTTGATTTTTATGAAATATACGGTAAAATCGGAAAAGGATTTATTGAAGCGCACCATCGTATTCCATTATCTGATTTAGATGGAGAATCTACAACTAAATTAAATGACTTAGCATTAGTTTGCTCCAATTGTCACCGTATGCTCCATCGGGAAATTGATTCGCTCAGTATAACGGAACTTAGTAAATTAGTAAAAAGAGATATCTAGCCTATATAAGGTAAATAGAGTACAAAAGGGGTGAATTTAAATCAGGAATCAAAAATATAAACTGGTTTTTGGCTCATTGCTGACAATTTTTTGCAGAGACCATAAAAAGTGTAGAGCATTCGATCATGGACGATAATTTGATAAATACATTTAACCGTGAAATAAAATGTGAATACCGTGATGAAGAGTATTTGGTTAGGGATAATGGGGCCATTTTTAGATTAAAAAAGAAGGGTAAAAGAAATAGACCATTAGACGAAAAATGGACTTTTGGAAGACCTGATAAACAGCATGGTTATTTTAATTTTTCATCGGTAACGGTTCATAGAATTGTTGCAACTGCTTTTCATGGTAAGCAACCATCAGAAAAACATATTATAGACCACATTGACACTAATAAGAAAAATAATAGACCTGAAAACTTATGGTGGATTACTAGATTGGAAAACATCTTACTAAACCCAATAACTCTTTCAAGAATAATTTTCAAGTATGGTAGTATTGACTATTTCCTTGCAAATCCAGCTAAACCCATAGACGGAGAACTTGAACAAAATTATGATTGGATGCGAACGGTGACAAAAGAAGAATCTAAAAACACCAGAAAGAATTTAATTAATTGGTCTAAAGTAGGTAAAATTCCTAAAGGAGGACAATTGGGAGAGTGGATACACACAAAACTAAATCCTGATTTTGTACAATCTAATACAATTTCTCAGAAGAAACCTAAAAACCCTAATATTCCTAAAATTATTGGAGAGAATCCAATTCAAACTTATTATGATAATTTAAATAAAGGAGATATACTTTTCTGTCAAGATGAAGAAATACATTTTGTTTTAGAAAAAGAAATAACCAACAGCCTGCAAATGAAAGTTACTGCAATCCAGGATCTTTCCGAAAGTCACATTGCTATTTGGGTGTATGAAATAACTTATAATGGTAGATTCTACGAACATATACGCAGAGATGTGTTTTATAGAAAGCCAACGGAAGATTATCGAAATATTTTAGAATTATTTTCCAAGTAAAAGAATAAAATAAATAATTAATCTTATACAATTAGAATAAAAAACTAGGCACACAACGTGTCCTATGAAAAGTACTAGTCCAGTTCCTTAAGGTTAATATTCTATTTTTTATTAATCTATAATATAGATTTTGAGGTGTTGAATTACCGGCTTGTATGGAGTAATTTATTTCTTATTTAGCGTAGATGATATTTTAATCAGAATAGCAGGATTCTTTGTCGCACTATTTAACACGCCAAAGCTCCGTACGTGCACCATAGGGTGAAACCTAAAACACCATAGGGTGAATTAAAATTAACGCCGGATAATTAATAAAAAGCTACACAACTTAAGAGGGTTAAAGTAGGGTGCATCCTATGGTGATGGTGTGGTGAATTTCACTGCATGGGCTATGGTTAAACTAGGATATTAAAATACCATACTAGCAATTAATACTTGATTATTAGATAGTTATGTAAACATAAGGTTATTTAATAGAGGGTGTGGTGCACCCTATGGTGAATTTCAAGAAACGGGTTGTGGTTAAAGGTTAGATCTTCTTTATTATTATTGTCGGTTTTACGGCTTTTTAGGCAAGATAATCAGATTCAAAATCCTTCAACATAGCAGCAGTCATTTTTCTGGGAAAGGTCCATCGGCAGGTCTATTTCCACACCTTGATAGCCGGCCAATTTTACTTTATTTAAAAAACTGCGCATGATACTTCTGAGCTTCCACAGCGGGGGTATATAAATTCAAGATTGATTTATTTAATCTTGTTTTTAGTAGACAAAATCAGTTTTGAAATTGGATGACAGAAATAGACTGCCTAAGTCCTTTTTTTTCTTGCCCCTGTATGATCTACCCCTTGCTCCCTTTCCAGCTCAATCATTTTTTGTGGCCTGAAATTTAAGATTAGGGCCCTTCGTTGCATATCAGTAGTATTGCCCTTGCTAAAGTGAAGCGTATACCCATCATGAAAAGTACATCCACCAGGATGTAGGGGAATGCATTTTGCTTGGGTGGTGTCGGTTTCACAATAAAGAGCTCCTCCATTGGGTAAATTTTTATGTGGAAATATGGTAATCCCTTCCTCTTTAGGGACAAACCACATACAGCCATTTTCTTCGAATACCTCATCCAAGGCTATCCAACAACTTGCCGATCTTTTATCGGGCAAATCAATCCAGTAGGCAGCATCTTGATGCCAAGGGGTTGGAGTATTGGTATGGGGAGCCTTATTGATCATCATATCAAAGTCAAGCGCCATATCGGCTCCTAGTATATCCTTTACTAGTTGCAAGGCTTTTTCGTAAGCCTTGTTGTTGAGCAATGCGGGATTGACACTACTTGGCCTCATAATTTGTGTGATGCGTTCAACCTTTTCGCCAGCGGTATTTACTGCACCAGCAAGATCGCTACGTAAATTGGCAGTTGCAATTTTGTCTTGGAGCAATTCATCATAAATAGTTCGTAAAGCTTTTACCTCTTCCAATGAAAGCAAAGCATCTATTTTGATATAACCTTGTTTACTAAATTTAGATCGTATTTTTTCCATTGATCAATAATTAAAGTTTATAATATGACCGAACAATGCTCGGAACTCTTAGGTTTTTTTCTACATTCCTAGTGTTTTTATCTTATTGGACCTGGCGCTATTAATTATTATCGACCACAAACGTCTTTAAAAACAAATGGTTTCTTGTTTTTTAATTTTCTCTTTTCTGGATTACAGTCTACTAATGTTCCTTCCTTTCTCTACCAAAAGGTCTATTTCCACGATGTAAATTTGCAAACTCAACCATCCCTAACCATTACACCTTAGACACCAACACATTTGCTTCTCCTGAAATATTGTAAATAGAACTTATTTATCAGTATTTTGCTGATAAGATGCTTGGATTTTATCGTAGTATTTATTATATATTTCATCTGCTTTGAGAATACAATCTTGTTGTTCCTCGGTAGCATAAAACTTGTGTTCTTTATTCCAATTCTCTTCAAAGGAATAATAATCAATTTCCTCCGAAGGCTCTCCTTTTAAATCAGAGGCAAGTTTTGAGATAAACATTTCCCATCTTGGGAAATAAAAATCGGATAGGAGCCCACCCCACTCTCTATGGGAATAATCATGGAGATTGGAATCTTGAAATGACCATGTAGTCAATAATGTACGGGCATTAAATTCATACAAATCTTTTTCTGCCTTAGTTTGTCCCCATGCCCTAGCACTCGCTATCCACGGACCTAACATGAATTCCGTTTTCGTATTTAATAACTCGTTTTGATCCTTAATAAGCTCGAGGAACAAATCGCTGAAGGCTCTAAAACTTGAGATTTTTTTTTCAGCGTATGCTTCAGTCATCTTAGTATGTACCCATTGCCCATAGTTGGCTAGAACTTGCCTGGTCACATCTACAAGATCATATTCAAATGAAGGCGAATCTTTAAACTCATTGGACTGTGCAACAAAAGCTTTCCAGGCAGGTAGAAGATCTGACGGATTATAATATAATTTTGAAGTGCCCCAAGAGGATACCTTTTCAATTTTTAAGGAAGGACGAGCACAAAACACGGATTCGGTAGTTCCCTGCTGTTCGTTGTTACGAGCCATTCTATTTGAGTATACCGTGCTTCTTAAAACTTGCCACGCTTCTTCTATATCTTGGTTTTCTTTACCGTACCGACTAAAGGCATAATCATTTAACCATTTGCTCAGGTCAACTTTATTCTTTCTCCATTTTAATTCAAATTGAAGCTCGTACATCACTGGGTTATTTTCAATAGCTTCAGGTATTACACCGACACCATTTGTATTTGTTAGTCCAGGATGATTTAAAATACGATTAAATTCATTTACCGTCGCATCCATTCTTCCAAAAAGACCCGTATTCCCTCCAAAATTACCGATTATGCCCCAAATAAAAGGCTTATCACCCCAGTTGTTATGCATTTCAAATTTTGGATAATTATTGGCCTCCAAATCAAGTATAAGCACATCATTATCATTTATTAAATTGAACATTTCATTCATCGGGTTGTGCCCCCAGGCCATAAGAACCCATTTAGCCTTTGGAGAGGATTTATGCATATTTTTCAAAATATTCTTACCAGCCTTTGGAACATCAATCCCTAGGGTAGATCCCCCCTCATGAAAAGGATCTCCCGAAAAATACTCTGAAGAACCAAAAAGTTTATCCTGTTCCTCATAAAATATAGAAGCTATTTTATCGAATAGAGGGTCTGTGGGAGCCAAGAATGCCGGTCTCGTGAATCCTCCAGCCCATATCCCTTGATCTCGAATGTCCGCATCAGGATATTTCTCAATAAGCGAATTTGGAACCATGCCATAAAAAGCTGGCAAAATCGGCTTCATTCCAAAAGCTTTCATTCGTTCCAATATTTTTTTCTGTAAATCGACATGACCGTCTATCCAGTTTTGCGGCAAAGGCCCTCCCCATCCTTCAAGGTTTCCCATAAGCCACCATGAATTAAATGCCGGCCCAGGCAAAAAAACGTCTATTTCTTCTTTTGTATAGCCTAATCTATTTAGCGTATTCTGCCAAGTCGCCTCCGCCCCTGTTATGGCCAAGGGCAGGTCTACCCCATTCAATGCCATAAAGTCGATTTCTTTTTCCCAACGTTCCCAATTCCAAAAAGACATGGAATAATTAAATGTACAATAATTCAGATAATAGGAGTTATCGACAGAACTTTCTTGTCTTATTTTCTCCTTTACCTTTGGCAGTTCTTTGGGCAGACTTATATCAAAGTTATCCCATGTTGGACGAACATGGCAATAATATCTTAGGTACCAATTAAGGCCACTTGCCATGCTGATCTCATTATTTCCAGAGATTTCTACCTTGCCATCTTTTGTCCAGATTTCGAAAACATCAGTATCACCTTCTTCCAAAATTTCCTTGAAAACGAAGCTATTTTTGTGCTCTGGTAATCTGCGTTCCAAAAGCCCAGAAATAGCTGGAAACTTGCTATTGTTAACTTCTTTTACATTATTACTGCAATTTAAAAACCCCGATGCAATACATATTATTATTAATTGTAAGAGTACTTTTTTTGAAAGAGCCATATCTATTTCGTTTTGATTTATTAGACCTGTTTGAACCTTAATTTTACTTTCGAACACGAATTTCCATACTTATATTTTCCAATTTTTGAATTTGCAGCATGGCTATAAGATTAAACCATGGTACTTTATCACTTCTAATCTATAAATTGAAGGCGCTTCACAGTTTTATTATTTTTTGCGCGATTAGCTTTTCATTATTATCATTAGTAAAAACTAAAATAAATACTCCGGATGCCAGTTGTTGCAATGGAATTATTACTTCACCTTGAGCCACATCAATTTCCTTATCCAGCACTTTGGTACCATACATTGAAAATGCACTGAAATTTAATCTTCCTTTAAAATCATCAATGCTCAGCGTCAATTCATCTTTTACAGGAACAGGGAATAATCTATAAACCAATTTTTGGGACTGATCGATCTTTGAGTGTATATTATTATTTGTATCGTCAACATCTTCAAAACTTAAATATCCATCACCATCTTTATCTTCATAAAAAAAATATTTCGATTGGGAAAATGCTTCTTTACCAATTTCTTCACCTGCAATTCGACCCACGATATCATCCATGGGCGGGTGTATGCCTCCCCAGATACGGGATAGACTGCATTGATCTGATGCATCTTGATATGTTGCCCATTGCAAAGTTAAATCAGCACTTGGGCCATCTTCAAAAACAAGAAATTTATTCTTTTCCATACTAAAAGTTCCCATTCCACCCGGAAAGAACTTGCTTCCAGTGAGCTCGGTCAATACTTCTGCACCAGCCCTTGAAAATGTGGAATGTCCCGAGATATATCCTCCAAATGGTGGTGTTACAAAAGAAGGCCTTTGGTAAGGCACCCAATTTTCCGCAAGAATCCAACCTACCCCGGCAATATCTGTATCTGGGTTTTCAATTAAATTACTCCCTTTCCATGCATACAATTTAATTTTACCAACATTCTCGTTGTTGATACCTGCCAATACGTCGTCCTTCTGTACTACCTGAATAAATCCAGATAACAATGGTATACCTTCAGTGTGGTAACTAGGAAGACTCCTGTCCGAGCTCTGTCCCTTTGATGCCATATATCTAATGGCCGAAATAGGCCTTATATTATCATAATACCCTTTTAAACCCCAAGCAGTGATAGCAGCATCGTGCATGGCCCCAGCCAAGACCATATAGCTTTTTACATCCCATTCAAGGTTTGATAACACCTCTCCTTTACCATTGAATTTTTTCTCCGTCATTGGATGATCGCTCACATAATTTAGAATCGTAAACCAATGTCCCGGAGGAGTTTCAGAGTTGGGGCCGTCTGCCCAAAATTCGGCTAAGACGCGTGTATAATCTCCTTTAAGAACCATTTGTGGCTCATAGGGAGCATTGGTAACCGGGTTAATTTTATGGCCCTTACCCACATCTCCGCCTTCGGTTAAATTATAAAATTCCTTATATTCTTCGAATGTTTTTGGAAAGCTGGCGAGGTCTATATTACCTATAGATGCAGGTGAAATATCAATCATTGTTCCATCAGATGGATTTAAATGTGAAGACCAAACGGACACTAAGGAAAAATTCCATTTATAGGGGTCGGCCATTCCTAATGTACCATCTGACTTTATTTCTGCCGGCCCTTCCGGATTGTGATATAGCCAATACTCTTGTCCATCTTTGTTTTTAATCGTCAATTCATCTCTTTTAAGGGCATAAGGAACAACCCTGCCCCACTCTGGGCTCAAAAACTCGGGTGTGCTGGCGCCAATTACATTTCCACTTTGATCGATAAAATTAGTCAAGGCCAAAGGCTGCCAGTTATTGGGGTAGGTAATTGTAGGGTTACCGGGTTCATTAACCACTAAGGGATCGTTCTTTGGTTGATAATATTTATTGGCGTATTGGTTGATTTCATTAGAACCATCCTGCAATCCGAAGGCAATAAGCTGTTCCCCCAAATAATTGCCAAGTGCAGCAGGACTTCCTTCCGAATAATTTGTTGAAGTAAAGTTGAAATCGTACCCCAATTCCTGCATCAATGCCTTATAACTTTGAAGTAGGCGAATGGAACCGGGAGCATCCTTAAAACGATGGTTAAGCAAACGAAAACATGCATAGCTCATTGCCTCTTTTTGCGCGGCCTCCTCATTGCCAGGGATTGTTATTCCAGAGAAGTCCACTTGATAATTGCCGATTTTGTTTCCTAAAAAATAAGGTTTTGCTTCATTATTGAACACTGTGAACGCATCGTACATAGCAATTGAAGTATGAAAAAGATTTCTAGCATGCACTGTTGGACGTGCGTAATCGTTACGTATAGATTCCAATAGCAATTCATTCCATCTTCTAGCAACCGACAGTCCGTTAGCTTCACCTCCAGTGCTTTCTCCGCCACTAGTTTCACCATTAAAGTCTAATTTCGTAATGCGTATGGTTCGGTATGGATTAGTTGCCAATGTATCTCTATATATTCCCGGAACATTTTGTGATTCCCCTTCTAAAAAGGCTGTTTCTCCTTGTTTTAAGGATACTTTATTAGGTTCCAAAACGAAAAGCTCTCCGTTTTCAACAACCCGAAACCTTTTTTTAACAGATAAATTGTTAAACGTTGTAGTATTACCTCCTGGCCAAATAACATTTAATTTATCGACACGAGTATAGTCCCCCAATCCAAAATGCTGGGTCTTACTCTGTGTGGACATAAACGAACCACCTCCGTACTGTTCCTTTGAAAATGTTCTGCCACTTACTTCAATCTCTATAAAACTACCATAACCATCTTTATTGTTTGAGGTACCTTGTAATTCTACTTGTATCCAGTTGGCATTGCTATTATTAACATTTTTATACAACAGCATATGCCTTGGAGTTTCCCTTTCTATATCCAAAACCGCAGCTGCATAATCTACACGACCATCATTATCAAAATCCGACAATGTCAAGCCCCTACTATTATATACGCTTGCAACCCCCTCTGCTTCAGAAACATCTTGGAAAGCAGCCCCATTACCCCTAAAAAGTTTATTTTTATGCTCATGCCCATCACTTAGCCCTATAGGACCGTTCATAACCAATAAATCGAGATATGTGTCATTGTTGTAATCGGTAAAAACAGATCCCCAACTTGTACCATCATCTACTGTGATGCCTAATTCCATGGCTCTATCAACAAAAGAATCATTTTCATTTACAAAAAAATTATTAGGGCCGGTATCGGAACTATAATAGTCCATATCACCATCCTCATCAAAATCTCCGATTCCTATCGACATGCCGTCCATTGCTTCATTATATCCAACAGTAGCTGATATCTCGGTAAAAGAATTATTAGGATAATCATTTTGAAAAAGTTTGTTTGGCAGAATTATATTTCCAAAATCGTTAACAACAAAAAGGTCCGGGTCATTGTCTCTGTCCCAATCTGAAAATGCCACTGCCCAAGTTGCTCCTTTACCATCGTCTCCCACTATTTGGGAGCTAATATTAGAAAATGTACGGTGGCCATTGTTTTTGTAAAACACATCTTGTGTAATAGCTCTATAATTACCTACATATACATCTAAATCTCCATCAAGATCATAATCCCCTACCGCTATTGAAGTCCCATAAAACGTATCGGAAAGTCCAGAAGTGGTATTCGCAATTTCAAACGAATTGCCGTGATTGTTCCATAGCACATAACAGGTATCGTCCATTTTGGTTGAAATAAAAATATCGGAATATCCATCATTGTCCAAATCGGCAGCATATGCCCCCATCGTATCTATGTTTGCCACTTGATCAATTCCTAATGCTTTGGAAACATCCTTAAAATCTCCATTGCCCAAATTCTCAAAAAGCTTATCTGGTAGCCCACCGCCAGTAACATAAAGGTCATCCCAGCCATCGTTATTAAAATCGAAAAAAGCGACCGAGCCTCCCTCTTGATTTACATTAAAAAAATGATGTGTAATGCCCGCATCTCCACTAACTTCCTTAAAAGATTGTGCATATATTTTCTCAGTCCCTTTAAAGATTAGGATTACAAAGCAAGGAATCAGGAGGCATTTTTTCATCATCATTGCTTATTTAATTGTACCAATTGAAGCTGGTCATCATTTTTGGTCACTATTATATGTGGCCTCCCATTGATTTGAATAGCCGCTATTTCTTTGACATCTCCTTTCACGTTGAACCCACTTTCATAAGGAAACTGTTGTTTAAAACTTCCTTTGCCATCACCTAATAGCACTAATCCATAACTGGCATCATTCCTGGGTGTTTCTATTTCCGATTGATATAAATTGCCCACTAAGACTATGTCCAAATGCCCATTATTATTAAAATCTTTTATGAAAAGGTCGTTTACACTTGAAATTTGAGCCAAAAAGGGTAAGGGATTAGTTGCAAACGTACCATCACCATTGTTTTGAAAATAGCTACTGGAAAATGTCTTCGCCTTGAGATTAAGAGCTTCACCCATTTTATTCTTTCCTACAATGTCTTCTATAGTAGCTTTGGCAAATTCTTCATAAGAGCCGAATTTCTCATTTATATAAGGCATTTGATCAGACGAACATTGGCGACCTCTTAACGGAAAGAGTTTTCCTTCCTCGTGAAAACCTAGTACGATATCTAATTTCTTGTTTTGATCAAAATCCGAAGCAAATACCTCAAAAGGCTGGTCTATACTGGCCTTATATTTGTAGTTGTTTCCCAAATTTCCAGCAACGATGTCCATGTCGCCATCACCATCAAAATCTGCGGTATCTATACTATACCACCACCCTTCGGTATCTGTAAGTCCATTCTTTTCTCCATCAGATTTTTTAAAATGCCCATTGTTGTTCATAAAAATCGTTACGGGCATCCATTCCCCGACGACTATTAAATCTTCATCTCCGTCTCCATCAATATCCGTCCATTGCGCATCGGTAATTAAGCCTAAATTTTCCAATTCAGGTGCTATACTTTCCGTAATAAGGCTAAACTTGCCATTTTTATTCTCTAACAAATATCCTGAAGCAGGCAACGGATAGTCCTGAGCAACGACCCTACCTCCGACAAAAAGATCCAAATCACCATCATTATCAAAATCGGAGGCTCTTACTTTAGAACCACTAAATCTTAAATCGGGAAGATTTTTTGAGTTATCTGAAAATTGCCCCTTACCATCATTTAAATATAAACGATCTCGATAGGCTTCATTACCATTTTCATACTCATTACCGCCATTCACGATATATAAATCTTGATGTCCGTCATCATTAGCATCAAAGAAAAGTGAAGCTACATTCTCTTGATTGGCATGGGCAACCCAAGGCCCACTTTTCTCAACGAATATGCCCTCTTTTTGCTGTATATAAAGCACGCCGGATTGTTCCTTAGCCCCGCCTACGTAAAAATCGTCCAACCCATCCGAATTTACATCGGCTACTGAAATACCTGGTCCAAATTGAGAATATTTATGTGGAAGTAGTAACTGTACTTTATAATCGTCAAAATAATTTTCGCGATGGGAGAATGTTATGCCATGATCTTCAGCAGAAACGGTTTCGAACAGTTTTGAGGCACTTGCAGCTCTATTTTTTCTCTTTTTGGCATCTTCGTATTTTACCAGTATTTCTTGATTGGATTTTACTTGGGTAAGTAATTGCTCCATACCATTTGGCCATTGTACAAAAACACTATCTATTTGATGTTGCTGTCCCAATCCAAAGTGTAACCCAGAAGGAACCGAGGATCTATATCCCCTTACCATATAGTGTTCAGCAAATTGTTTTGTATTATTGGGTAAATAAACTGTAACCCTAGCCCCTAAACCAAAATCATTATGCTTAGATCCTTTTAGATTTATCTTTATAAAATTATTACTTAATTTAAAATTGGTATTGTTCCTGTAAACAAATGCCTCTTGGTCTATATTGTTTACAACTATATCCAAATCTCCATCATTGTCCAAATCGGCATAGATTGCACCATTCGAAAATGAAGTTTCCAGCATACCCCAATTGGTAGATTTGTCCTCGAAGTAATAGCCATCTAAATTTTTAAATATTTTATTAGTTAATGTTTTTATTGGTATATGCTCCAATAGGTCCTTCATAAGATACGGGATTGTTTCCTTTGTCCATTGTTGTGAGTTATACTTTTTCTCTTGATATTTTTGAAAATCCTTGTTTCTAAAATTCCTACGGAACCCGTTACTTACAAATAAATCTTTGTAACCATCGTTGTCAAAATCTGCCAATAATGGAGCCCAACTCCAGTCGGTTGCATCTATTCCCGCAATTTTGGCAACTTCGCTAAACAGGCCATTGCCCATGTTTAATTGTAAGGTATTATACATATATTGATGGTGAAATCCTGCCTTTACAGCATTATTGAAGCCTACAGGGTTCATTCCTGCCATATCTGTTTTAATATCGAAGTTGTTAGTATTCGCCATATCCAAAGAAACAATGTCCAGTAGCCCATCATTGTTGATGTCGGCTATGTCATTGCCCATGGAAAAATTAGTGATATGCCCAAAGGCGTCTAGTGACTTTTCGGTAAATGAACCATTCTTATTATTAATATATAGGTAATCTTTCTCTATAAAATCATTTCCTATATAAATGTCTGGCCAACCATCTTGATTAACGTCACCAATTCCAACACCTAGTCCAAAACCCAATGCATGACTATAAATTCCAGCCTCATTAGTTACATCCTTAAAATAAAATTCATCGTTTCTATAAAGCCTGTCTCCCGCTTTTGCACTTTGTTTAGAAATAATTGCCGTGGTATCCTTTAATTCCGGATAATTAATTAAATGATTGGTAACTAGCATGTCTAAGTCACCATCTAAGTCATAGTCAAAAAAAACAGATTGATTTGATTGTCCTCTGTCGTTTATTCCCAAAACCATTGCGGTTTCAGTGAAAGTGAGATCTTTATTATTAATGAACAACTGATTGGCAGTTTGCGTTAATTTAGAAGTTCCCGTATAACTAACATAAATATCCAAATAACCATCACCATTGATATCTACCATTGAACTTGCAGCTGCACAACCATTATGACCCCCAGTCATAGCAGTCTCAGTAATATCTTTAAATTTAAAATTTCCTTGATTCAGGTAGAGTTTATTCTTTCCTTGGTTCGAAACAAAATAAAGATCTACCAAACCATCATTATTGATATCTCCTGCGGATACACCCCCTCCATTATAAAAATATTCACTACGGAGAATATTGTCATCATATTTTTCCACCAACTTGTTCTGAAAAGCTATTCCTGTGTCTGTGGGAGAAAGCAAAGAAAATAATGGCAATTCCTTCTCATTACTATTACAACTTGTAAACAACAATTGTAAAAACAATCCGAGTGCTAGTAAGTATAAATAATCGCTTTTTTTCATTATTTCGTTGATTAACAAATGATTCTTTGCCAGAAAAGGACAGGGCTTTTAAAGGCCCTGTCCCACTCCTAAAACTAACTTCAACAAACAACTCAAAACATTTAATATCCAGGATTCTGTTCTATCTTCGGATTAGCATTAATAGCATCTTGTGGAATTGGAAACAATAAATGTTTTTCAGCAGCATCTGGAACTGTTTCTAATACTCTGTTACGAGCATAATCTAAAAACTTGCCATGGCGTATCAAATCTTGTCTTGACCAACCTTCACCTAAAAGTTCTTTTCTTCTTTCTAAAAGTATAAAATCTCTAAAAGCTGATTGACTTGCTGTCGCAGATGCAGGAATTGGACCTGCATTGGAACGATCGCGAATTTCTTGCACTAATTGTATTGCTTCACTATCTACTGCCGTTAGTTCGTTTAACGCTTCAGCTCTTGCTAGTAATACATCTGCATATCTATAAAATACATAGTCGTTACCGTGAGCCGTACCTTGTCTGTTGGGATCTATATCATATTTCAGATAAAGCGCTCCAGAAACCAAAGTTCCATTAGCACGCATATCGGTTTCAACTCCGTTTGCGTCCAACCAGGAAATTGGAAATAATGCTTTACGTTCATCTTGATCATCGTATGCATCGTACATTTCCCATGGCACACGAAGACCTCCCCAACCTTGTACTGTACCTACTGGAAACGCATCGGTTCCATAATCTCCAGGCACAGAAGAAGTAACCGTAAAGTTTACAGGACCATCATTTTCGTTTGAAGTTCTTGGCTGTGCCCAAATTACTTCATCATTTGCTTCGTTTAAAACACTAAATACTGAGCCTGTAGTTTGTTCTAATGAATAACCTTCAAGCATTATGTCAGCAGTAATTGCTTTAACTTTTGCCCAATTTTTTTGCATTAAATATAACTTCATCAAACCCGTCATTGCGGCCCCTTTTGTTAAAGCACCATATTTGGCAGATGGCAGATCATTTTTGCTAACAAGGTCTGCTTGAGCTTCAATTAATTCCGTTTCAATAAATGTATCCATTTCTGCTTTTGTCCATCTTACAGGGTCAAATTCGGTAAATGGGTTTTTGGTAATTGCAGGGTCAACAACCAGAGGTAATGGTCCATACAAATCGTAACCAAAAAGAGTCATAAGTGCTCTTGCTGTTCTTACCTGAGCAATATAGCCTGCCTTAACATCGTCTGGAATATCAATTCCTTTAATATCTTCTATAACATTCGTTGCAAAAGCTACAGAGGGTACTACGGCAAAATATGTCTCCGCATATTCATTTTGTGTTAATGCAGACCATGTAAAGTCGTTTAATCGCACCCATTCTGGTGGAGTCCATACTATAAAAAATTGGCCCCCAACCATATCGCTAATAAAAAACCCTTTATAATTAAGAAAGGTTCCTGTCCATCCGGTATTAAAACGGTCATATACTGCATTTGTTAATGCTTGAGCATCACTTTCCGTTTTAAAAAATGTAGAAGGATCTATCACATTAAAATTTTTAGGCTCCAAATCACCTTCACAGGCAGAGAAAAGGAACAAAATGCCTAAGCCAATGGCTCCAACAATTAGGCGGATCTTTTTTTTGATATATATATATTTCATAGTATAATTTTTAAAAAGTAACATTAAGGCCAATCGTAAAGGACCTTTGATTAGGATATGCCCCGATACTGTCGAACTCTGGGTCTATGCCAGTATAATCGGTAATTAAGAATACATTCTGGGCATCTACATATATTCTTGCTTTACTTACCACATTCCCGAATACTTTATCTTGAAAGGTGTAGCCCAAAGTCACGTTCTTTAACCTTAAAAAACCGGCGTCTTCCCAGAACAATCTGTCTGCACTTCCCGGCGTACTGTCTACCGTTCCCGCGGGAATTTCTGAAGTGGTATTTGCAGGTGTCCACCTATCGGTAAATTCGGCTAGGACATTTCTACCCTCCCTTAGGCTGCTAGCCCGTAGCAAATAAAACGACCTTGTTTCATTGAACCTAAGTCGATCTCCCATACCCTGTAAAAAGAAACTCAAATCCAATCCCTTATAACTTAAGTTGTTCGAAATACCATATGCAAATCCTGGAGAAGTGGTACCTATAAAAATTCTATCGGCCGGTGTTATTTGCCCGTCAGGTCCTGGTATTAAATTACCCTCATCGTCCACCCCATTGATATCCTTAACTATGGGTTGCCCTGGTTTAATATTTGGTTGGTGAGCCGGTATTGGGTCGCCTATTTGCTGAATACCTTGATAATCATAAATCCAAACAGCGTTCAACAAATCGCTATCTGTTTCGTAAGGTTGTAATATGGCAGCTGGATCCCGCTCGGTCCAACGGTCTTTATAAGTTCCTAAATTAAAACCAGTATCCCATTTGAAATTACCCGTCAAGTTTTTGGTCTGCAAAGTGACTTCCACCCCTGAACTTTTGGTCGCCCCAACATTGAAAGCTATTTGACTGATAGGTAAAAAGGTTTTAAGTTGTTTAGTCCCCAATAAGTCAGATACTTTCTTATCAAAATAATCCACACTACCCGAGATTCTATTTTTAAACAGAGCAAAATCCAATCCAGCATTAATCTCGGTATTGGTCTGCCATTTAAGGTCTGGGTTTTCATAACGTGTTTGTTGTACCCCAAATTCAGGAGATTGGTTTGTAGCACCGTAAATATAATTGCCCCGGGTCTGATATAATGCCGTAGCACCGGTTATGGCATTATTACCGGTCTGTCCATAACCCACACGAAGCTTTAAGTCTGAAAACGTATTTTGGTTGGCCATGAAGTTTTCGTTGATTATTCGCCAAGCCAAAGAAGTGGAAGGGAATACTCCCCATCTGTTGTTAGCTCCAAAATTTGGTGAACCATCCCTTCTTATCGATGCCGTAAGTAAATATTTGTCCTTGAAAATATAATTCAGCCTTCCAAAATAGGATGCCAACTCGTCAAAAGTTTTGAATGATCCCACAAGAGGATTACCTATTCCTGCATTTAAATCATTGAACAACAACCCATCCGTAATAAAATCATTGTTCCCTGAATTGAATCCTTCCCTATTAAACTCCTGATACTCGTAACCACCCAAGACCGTCAGATTGTGGTCATCACCAAACAACCTATTGTAGGTAAGGGTAAAACCGAACAACTGGTCATTTCTCTTATTAAAAAATTTACTAGCGGTCCCATTTTCAGATGCACCAAAAATATTGGTCGTAGGGGAGTAAAAATTTCTTGTAGCACTCCTTTTGTCAACACCTACTTTTACCCCGGCATTTAAACCCTCCACAATTTTTACATCTACAAAAGCATTTGCAAAGAGTCTTTCCGTAACGGTCTCATCCTGAATGTCCAATAAAGAGACTGGATTTGCCAAAGTACTACTGAAACTAGTAATGGGATGTCTGGAAAAATTACCATTTTCATCCTTTATAGGAGGAATCGGGGAAAAATCTATGGCACTGCGTAAAGGAGCAGCAAACTCATTATTTCCGCTCCCTAAAGGCACATTTCTGTTCTTAATGGTACTGGCGGTAAGGGTAAGTCCAAAATTTATATGTTTTCCAATTTTTTGGTCCAAATTCAGTCTTCCGGTAATCCTATTCAGATCACTGTTTTTGATTACCCCTTGTTGGTCAAAGTAATTGATAGAAGACAAATATTTGGTATTTTCAGTACCACCATTGATGGAGATATTCTGTTGATGTATAAAACCACTTTGCGAAATGGCATCGAACCAATCGGTAGTCTGGGAGGCATTGGCGATTTCCTCAAGGGTATAGGCAGCTGGATCGCCATGGTCTATTAAGACCTCGTTCCTTTCGGTCATATATTCCTGGGCATCCAGAAGATCCAACCATTTAGAAGTGGATTGGGCGGTATAATTAGAGGAGTACTCAACTTTAACGACCCCTTCTTTTCCCCTCTTGGTGGTAATCAGAATTACACCGTTTGAGGCCCTTGAACCGTAGATTGCGGTGGCACTTGCATCTTTCAATATTTCTATTGAGGCAATATCATTAGGGTTAATGTCGTTTAAAGGGCTTCTAAAACCTGCATCACCAAATCTTCCAATATTCTGCTGCTCAATACTTCCACCCACTGGAAAACCATCGATGACATATAAAGGCGCGTTACTTGCACCCACATTCGCAGCACCTCTTATCAAGATATTTACACCCGCACCAGGTTGACCACTGGCAGTTGTGATGGTCAAGCCAGCTGCTTTTGATGTCAAAGCCTGTTCTACGGATGTGTTAGTGCTGAGTGGCAAATCTTCTGCCTTTACGGTGCTGACAGCACCAGTAAGGTCGCTCTTTTTTATGGTGCCATACCCTACAACAACCACTTCATCTAACCCGGCCGTACTTTCCTTCAAGTTTACAGTAATATTAGACTGCCCGCTGACCGAAATTTCCTTGGTGGCGTAACCTATAAAGGAAATCACCAAAATAGCGTTCTCATTAGTCACATTAATAGAAAAATTCCCATCAAAATCGGCTTGAGTACCATTTGTAGTTCCTTTTTCAAGAATGTTAGCTCCCGGTAAGGGTATTTCTTCATCATCCGTTATGGAACCACTCACTTGAAATTGCAATTTCTTATCCAAGATCCTACTTGAACTACTTTCCGAGGAATCCGTTGATCTTTTTTTCACTACAATAGTAGAACCATCTGTGAAGTTGTAAGTAAAACTTATCGGGGAGAGGCATTTGTCCAAAAGATCCCCCGCTTTGATAACTCCCTTTTTTAGGTCGATATTTGGAGCCGTTTTCAGGAGGTCGTGTCGATAGATAAACTTATAATCGGTCTGCTTATTGATTAGCCGAAAGACTTGTTTAATGTTCAGGGTTACATCTGAATCGACAATAATCTCTGCATTTTGGCCTGTCCCATTAATAGGGTTTAGCGCAAATGAAATCGTACAAAATAAGAAAATAATGGATTTCATAAAAAGGCGTAATAGAACTTTGCCAAATAGGCAAGGTGGTCGGTTGATTAATTTAATTTTCATAAATTTGTAATGGTTTAATTGAACATTGTTTTAATTGATCTACTTGGAAAAAGGCCATTGCTGTGGAAGGTGCTGGCCTTTTCCTTTTTTATTTAATAATAATTGTTTTATCGTCAATTTCAAATTGTATCTGCCCCTCACTTGTGGCCTCTATAAGCTTAAGAATATCCTCAACTGCCTCGGTTCTTTCCAATATTCCCGTAAAAACAAACTTCTTGTGTTTGGCATTCGCAAAAACGACCTCAGTATCATACCACCTTGATAAGACCGTCAATATTTCCTCCAAGGGTTTTTCGTTAAAAGAAAACAAACCTTTCACCCATGAAATTTCCTGAGAAACATCTATTACCTGAATCTTTATATTATTACTTTCAGGACCAATTTTCGCTTGTTGATTGGGCGTCAAGGTTTCACTAACCTCTCCTTTTTTAATTCTAATTTTTCCTTCCACCAAGGTAGTGGCCATTAACTGATCATTAATATATGCTTTAATATTAAACTCCGTTCCCATTACTTCTATTTCCTGGGATTTCGTCAGCACATGAAATGCTGCTCCCTTGTGCTCGGTACTTGGAGAAACCTTAAAGTAAGCCTCGCCATATACTAATTCTACCTTACGGCTAGTGCCCTCTTTAAATTCTACCGGATATTTTAATTTAGTTTCAGAATTCAACCAAACTTCTGTACCATCAGATAATTTAACAAAAAACTGACCTCCCCTAGGGATTGTAAGGTAATTGTACAACTGCTCCTTTTCTTCACTTTTGCTTTGCCCGTTATCTTCATATACCAATTCCTCCCCATTACTACTGGCTTTCCCAGTTTGAAATTTTTTTCCTTTTTCCAAGGCTACCTCATCTCCATTTTCAAGGGTAAGGATGGCCTTATCAGTACCCGCTATAATTAAATGTGGTTGTTTGTCAGTTTCTGGTGTATTTACTTGACTGCTGTTATATAACATGTAATAGGCCATGCCAAACATCAGCATAATGGAGGCCGCAACCGCCATTTTCTTATATAGGCTTACCCTTCTAGTCTGTTTGCCCTTTTTTAACCTTGTTTTAATGTTCTCCTTGGCCTTATTAACATCGTATTCTGTCATGGAAAGTGTACTTAGGTATTGTGTTTTTACAAAACTATTGAAGACTTGTATGCCCCTCTCATTCTTAAGAAAATCTTCCAATTTTTCCAACTCGGAATGATTTGCTTCTTGATTTAGAAACTTAACTATTATTTTTTCTGTTTCGGTCATTTGATTTTCAACACTTGTATACCTACTACGTTCAAATTTTTAATACCCCTCTATTTTTTTGTGATTATTTTAAGATATTTACTAATATTGCTTGCTCATGTTATGAATAACCTGTTTTTAATGGACAGTAAAAGAAATCTATTTTTGGCCCACAGATTAATCTCAGGCGATTCAAAAGCCTATGATTTCTTAATGGGCTTTTATTACCAAAGTTTGTGCGCTTATGCCCAATCCTTATGCCACGACCATGCCTTGTCCGAAGATATTGTTCAAAATGTATTTGTTAAGATGTGGGATAAAAGAAAAAAAATTAATCCAGACTTATCAATTAAGAGTTATTTATATAAATCGGTCTATAATGAGTTTATTGATCAATACAGAAAAAATAAACCTGTAATTTATCTGGAGAAAAAATATTTTGAGGCTATTGATTTGGTGGTTGACATAGAACCTGAAGAATTGGAAAATTTGATTAAATTGATGAATATCGAGATTGAGAAATTGCCTTCAAAATGCAAGGAAATATTTTTAATGAATAAAAAGGAAGGCCTTACCCATACCGAAATCTCCGAATATCTTAATATCTCCATAAAAACTGTGGAAGGCCATATTACACGGGCCTTTAAAATCCTGACTGAAAAATTGGGCACAAAAATGGAAGCCGTACTTTTTTTACTTTTTAATTTTAATAAACAAAAAGGATAGTCCTTCTTTAGATAAAGTAATTTAATTCTGCCTAGTTGTCTAAAGGGATTGTTGAACTATTCCAATACCATTATTACTAAAGTTGCATTTAGTCCAATTTTGGATTACCTCTAATTCTTCGATGGTAATCAAAAAGTTATTCCGACATTTTCTTGGTTTTTGTTCATATTTTACCTTAAATTGTAGAAAATATTTATTGTTTAACCAGAGTACACGGTCCGTACAGGGTTTTACAGTTTTTTGACTTAGATAGAAAATATTTTGGGTTATATATAGTATTTCTTGGTTTTTAGACCAAACTCATAACCCGAAGGTCACTGGTTCGAGTCCAGTTCCCGCTACTAGGAAAGCCTTTCAGAAATGAAAGGCTTTTTTTATGGAGTATGCTTGGCAAGTGTACTTGCTTAAGCAGACGACATAAAAAAAAGCCAACGCATTAGCGTTGGAAACTTTTCTAGTAAAACCTCCCCCTAAGGCCCTTTCCGAAGTGAAACGAAGGAAAGAATCCAGTTCTCACATTTATACTTGGTACAATATTGGCTTTGGTGCAAAACAAAAAAAATCGGGCGCAGAGCGACCATGGTTTTCTTAGTTAAGACTCTCAAAGGCCCTTTCCCGAGCATAGCGGAGGAAAGAATCCAGATCCCTAAATTGTTTTTGGCTTACCCGGCATTAGATCTGGCCCCCTCGTTTTCTGTTTAAAGTTACCCCCAAGACCCAGAGACCCTCACCTCTCATCTCCTCACTTATGGCAGAAGTAGTTGGTCAGGGTCTCTGGGCTATTTTAGTCTATTTGCTAGTGAATAGGCCTTTAATTAAGGATTTTGATTAATTGCATGGCGAACCAGATTGGTCAACCATGAACCACCTGCGCACCAGTTTTCACTCGAGGTCTCGCTTGAGGCCACTGCAACGACATAGGGTCCGTTGCTCCAAAAGCCAAACATGGGTCCGCCCGAATTACCAGGGGTAAGATCAGCACGGGTACTCATTGACCGAGCGGGACCCAGGTCATACCATGGCTCATTTAGCTTGGCATTTCGCTGATATGTCGGCCGTATCCCTGATCCAATGCTTCCAGGGTACCCAATATTCCACCAATAAGGTTCGTTATCCCATGCACTATTGTAAGTGCGCGTACCCATCCATCCAAATAAATCGCCAATACGCTGGGAAGTAACCAAGACTGCGTAATCCTCATCTTGCTCAAACCAATCTACCGTACCTGTCACCTTAGTGTAGTACCAAATATTGGATATTGCCGTGGATGCCCTTACGGTAGCACCCGAACGATGAACCTCCACCGTGCCACCCGAATTTCCAGACCAATCCACAACGTGGCTGGCGGTTACGACATGCCGTGGGCCCACGATTACCCCTGATCCAGCTCCGGCGGCGGTAACAACACGGCAAATAGTGCCCCATGGATAGCTCAAGTCATTGTATATCCTCCGATCTTCTGGATTGAACATGGTCAGCGGGTTCGCTTCCCTACCTTTCATGGATATCTTAGGTACGATTGGGGAAATAGCCCTTTCTGGTAACGGGCTTTGGCCAAACCAAGATGGCATCATGGGAACCGTAGAGGCTACCTCTAGTCTTTCATTTCGATCTGCCTTCAACGCATTGAATTTATAGGGTTTGGGCTCCGGCAAAAGAATGGCTTCTAAATCCTTGGGGATTTTACCCGTTGGGGATTGGTTGAATTCTTTAAAAATTCGTTCATAAGAAAAAGGAGGGTCTAAATCTGGGTACCTCTTTGACCCATCATGTTTTGATTTGTCTTCTTTCATAATAATAAATTTTAAATTTTTTTTATGGGTGATAATATGCTTTCATATGACAACTATTCTTACCTTTTTGAATAATTGACTGGCGATCAGTTCAAATACCGTGTTGGGAGCCAAACGTATTTTTCGGTTAAAATTCCTGCATAAATGTAAGAAAAGGATGCATCAATTAAATATTCAAATGTATGGTTTACAGGGGTTTATGTATAGTTGGCGTATTATTTCGCACTTTCACCAATAAGTTGAACTGAAGAAATAATAATCTGGACCAAGAACAGATTATGGGTATATTCTACAAACCTGTTAGGAGGAAATAGTGGTGAACTTCCAGGATTTCTATTCCCGTTTCAATGGAACTAACTATGGTCTGGAAGTTGGGGACAAGAAAAAATGGCAAAGCATTGGCGTTGAAGGCTATTCATGCGCAGCCTCCCCCTAAGACCCTTTCGGTAGTGAAACGAAGGAAAGAATCCAGTTCCTGTTACTAGGCCTCAAGGGCAAAAATATTGTTGGCACTAACTCAAGACATCCTTTACCACGTTTCCGTGAACGTCCGTAAGTCTAAACCGACGACCTTGATGTTTATACGTCAATTTTTTATGGTCAAAACCTAACAAATGTAACAATGTGGCTTGAAAATCATGGACATGAACCGGTGACTCAACTATGTTGTATCCAAACTCATCCGTTACCCCATAGCTAAAACCCTTTTTAACTCCCGCACCAGCCATCCACATTGTAAAGCACCGCGGGTGATGGTCACGACCATAATTTCCTTTTTCCAAAACTCCCTGTGAATAGTTTGTTCTACCAAATTCGCCCCCCCAAATGACCAGGGTGTCCTCAAGTAAACCTCTCTGCTTTAAATCCATTACCAAAGCTGCCGAAGCTTGATCCGTATCTCGGCACTGGTTGGCAAGGTTATTGGGCAAATTAAAATGCTGGTCCCAGCCTCTATGGTATAACTGAACAAAGTTTACGTCCCTTTCAATAAGTCGCCTTGCCAACAAACAATTGGCAGCATAGGTGCCGGGCACCCTTGATTCTGGACCGTACAGGTCATATGTGGCCTTAGTTTCCCCTGAAACATCCATCATTTCAGGAACTGATGACTGCATGCGGTATGCCATTTCATACTGGGCAATGCGGGTCTGAATTTCGGGATCGTGTTCGATCTCGAATTGCTGGGCTTCAATCTTACTAAAATAGTCCAACATTTTTCTTCTATTCTGTGTATCTATTCCAGGAGCATTGGAAAGATAGAGCACGGATTCCTTACCCGAACGAAATTGTACCCCCTGATGTAATGAAGGCAAAAATCCGCTTCCCCACAAACGAGCCGATAAGGGTTGCGCATTTAATTTCCCCGTGCCATTGGATAGTAGGACACAGAACTCTGGCAAATTCTTATTTCCACTTCCCAACCCATAACTCATCCAAGAGCCAATACAGGGTCTTCCATGTTGCTGGGAACCAGTCTGAAAAAAAGTTAAGGCGGGGTCGTGATTTATAGCCTCGGTATGCATTGATTTAATAACACAAATCTCATCTGCGATAGCGGCGGTGTGCGGGAGAAGTTCACTCACCCAAATACCAGATTTGCCATATTGCTTAAAATCAAATTGGGCACCTGCCAATGGAAAGGATTTTTGTCCGGCCGTCATCCCTGTTACACGCTGTCCGTTCCGTACCGAATCCGGTAATTCCTTACCATTCATTTCTTGAAGCAAAGGCTTATAATCGAACAGGTCATGTTGGGAAGGCCCACCACTTTGAAATAAATAAACTACCCTTTTCGCCTTGGGCGCAAAATGCCTAATTTGTTCGGGAATCTCCTGCTCTTTTAATCCATTGCCCAGCCCCGAAAATGCATTTAATGGTGCGGTCATTGACGCCAGTGCCAATCCGCCTATACCAATACCGGCCTTGGACAGAAAATTGCGCCTGTTCATTTGCAGCCTTTCGGCGATTAAGGGATGGCTGTGCATTTTATCGAGATCTGAAAAATTTATTTTTTTACCCATTTATCATTTATATAGTTGAATAACTATCTACTACCGCTTCATTATGGTCTCACCCAAACTAAGCAATGTATTGTTCACTACGGTCATTGCAGCCACTTCCAGTGAAGGTAATGCCGAATCCACAGGGTATTCCCCTACGGCCAATAGCTCCTTCACCAAATCAGTGTTGCATGAAAAATTTTCTCGGGCATCTAGCTCCAATTGAATCAGTAACGCCAATACCTCATCATTTGGCATTTTTCCCGTAAGCAATCGATGTGCATGTATAATTTGATCTTTTTTGCCGCTGTTTTCCCGTATTACACGCTCCGACAATACCCTGGCAGCTTCCACAAATTGAGGATCGTTCATCAGAACCAAAGCTTGCATAGGGGTGTTCGTCTGTTGACGTAATACAGTACAATTATCTCTGGTAGGAGCATCGAAAAGTGACATGGAAGGTAATGGTGAAGTTCGCCGCCAAAAGGTATATAGCCCTCTTCTGTATAGTTTTTTTCCATGATCCTGCTCGTAATTTTTCAAAACACTAAACTCGCCCTTTTCAGACCATAGTCCAGCGGGTTGATATGGCTTAACACTGGCCCCACCTATATCCAAGTTCAGCAGACCACTGGCAGAAAGGGCGCAATCCCGTATAAACTCAGCTTGCAGCCTTATACTTGGACCCCGTGCCAACAGTGTATTCGAAGGATCATTTTTTCTTATATTTTCTTTCACTCGTGAAGATTGCTGGTAAGTTGCCGACATAACTATCCGTTTTTGGAAAGCCTTGATATCCCAACCGGAGTTTATAAATTCTAGCGCCAGCCAATCCAAAAGTTCAGGGTGTGATGGCAGAGATCCCTGGCTTCCAAAATCTTCCAAGGTATTCACTATACCTTGACCGAAATACATTTTCCAAAACCTATTAACGATTACTCTAGCTGTCAATGGGTTTTTTTTATCCACCAGCCACTGCGCGAGCCCTAGTCTATTTTTGGGGAGACTGTCGGCAAAGCCCAAGATAGCCTTGGGAGTATTTGGATACACCTGCTTTTCCCTATTTTCATATGCTCCCCTACCTAGAATGTATGTGGGCCTGGGTTTGGGTAGGTCTTGCATCACCATTACGCCCATAAGCGTATCCTGCAATGCATTCCTCTGTTTATTTAATTGGCTGATTTTCTCCCGCACACTCATCACTTCCTTGTTGTAATTTATCAAGTAGTGTCTCCTTAGTGTTTCATCACTTAACTTTAGCGGTTTCGAAGATGCCCCATTAAATAGTGCATTTACCTCCACTTCACTAAGCTCTTTGGCAAATACCTTTAGGTCATCTATACTTCCCTCCCCTTTCGCATCCGTTATATATCCCGGCCTACCACCAATACTAAGGCGTGACCCATCATTGCTGATATTTTGGTTTAATTGATCAAGATTGATGATTTTCTCTACAAGATTTCCATTGCTATAGACCTGTACTCCTTGTGCTTTGCTCGAACCATCATAGGTGAATACATAATGTGTCCATTGGTTACGTACTATGGGTGTTGGGGCACTCACAGAAATAAGATGGGCAGGCCAAGTCCTAACCAACCGAAACGTTAGCATTTCGTCAATAACGGATATGTCATACCCTCTAAAGCTAGACCCACCACCACTCAAATGATCTAGCACCGTAGTATGATCTCCTTGGTGATCTGATTTAAACCAAAAAGAAAATGAAAAACGATCTGCCCTATCAAAATCAATGAATTCACTTTTGATATGTAGCCCGTCAAAACCCGTAAATTTAAGGGCATTACCATGATCGTGGACCTCTACGGCTATGCCCTCATCAGAATTTATACTGATTTTATTTTTTGCACTATTGGCAAAACGCGATTTGTCCTGATCAAAATCGATATCAATAATAGGTGTCAAATCAATTGTTTTATTGGGCAATTTCTCAATGGAAAAGGATTTTTCCAACAGAACATTTAAAGTGTCTGCCAGTGCAGCCATTCTTGTTTCTAGGTGCTCAATTTTCTTTTCCACCACTGGTGTAGTAAGCAATAGTTGCGGTCCAGAATTACCATCGTTCTGTGAGATGCCAGATTCGTTGACACTATTAAAGAAAGCGGACATCTCAAAATACTCTTCTTGCGAAATGGGATCATACTTATGATCATGGCATCTAGCGCACTGCATTGTAATTCCCATCATGGAAGTCGCTACGGTTTCTGTGCGGTCCATCACATATTCCACCCTATACTCTTCATCCACGATACCCCCTTCGCCGTTGAGTCTATTATTCCGCAAAAAGCCTGTTGCCATTCTTTGGACTGATGTAGCATTAGGTAGTTTGTCCCCTGCTACCTGCCAAGTTATAAATTGATCAAAAGGCATATTGTTGTTGAAGGCGTTTATCAACCAATCCCGCCAGGGCCACATTACGCGTAGCCCGTCCTGAGAATACCCGTTGGAGTCCGCATACCGGGCTACATCCATCCAATCTTGTGCCATACGCTCGCCGTAATGAGGAGAGTTTAGTAACCGATCAACTACTTTTTCAAATGCGTTGGGCGATTTATCCGTTATAAATGCATCAATTTCTGAAATGGTCGGTGGCAGACCGGTAAGGTCCAGCGTAACTCTCCGCAATAAAGTCTCTTTTGAGGCTGCAAAATTTGGCTCCAAACCAAAACTTTCTAGCTTTTGAAGGACAAAATTATCGATAGGATTTTGGACCCAATTAGTCTTTCTAACCTTCGGTAATTGAGAGGCCTTAGGAGGAATAAATGACCAATGTGGCTTATACTCTGCCCCTTGTTCAATCCATTTGGCGATCATGGCCACCTCTAGCTCCGATAGTGCCAACCCTGATTCCGGAGGCGGCATTTTTTGCTCTATATCCGTTGAGGTAATCCGAGAAAAAGCTTCACTCTTTCCAATATTTCCTGAGACAAAGGCGTGACCTCCCGATTTCAATTTTTTCTTAGTGGCGCCTTCTTCCATGTCTAGCCTGAGGTTTGCCTTTAGTGCATTTTGGTCCGGGCCATGGCAGGGGAAGCAGCGATCCGAAATAATTGGCTTAATATGAAAGTTGAAATCTACTATATCGGGAACTATTCTGGATACCCCACTGTTGTCCAAGGCAGAGAGCTTATCATAGGGTCCGGTCGGATTGCAGCCAGATAAGAAAACTGTAAGACCCACAACTAGAAAGCAGATATAAAATGAGCGATAATACCGTTTCTTAAAAATCATTTTCAAAAAAGAATTTTATTGGCAATGGTTTCAATCCATTTAAAGGGGAAAAAATGAACAGTACATTAAGCTAAAAATCTAAAAAGGGTGAAAACGCTAATAAAAACGGGCGTTTAAACCAAAAATAGGATTTTGTATTAAAAAAATGAATAATCCACAAAGTTTAATTTTGTATAATCTTACTTCCATAACTTTTCCAAGTTTGGGTAGTCGAACGTTGTTGCAATAAAAAATTTCTTGAAACCAACTATCCCTGAGGTAAGTCATATGGGCATACCTAGACTACACTCGATATAGGTTTCGCCCTACCTAAAGCTATCGGCATCATTTTGGCCCTAGGGGTCAAAAACCGATATTTTGTTTATTACCTAACCCATAAATAGCCAAAAAAAGCAGTTGTGACCCTGTCTTTGATCCAGGCAGGGCAGAGGCAGCGCCATTGGGGAATTTTTAGATTAATAATCCTTTTTATTCAATGGTATATTCCCCAACCGTGGCTCCGTCGTCTCGAATCATTGTTATGTTCAGTTGTTCTTCATCCGCCTTAAACTGGATAAGTGTCCTGTTTCCTGTTTTGGGTCCCCCTCCAATTATGATAGGATAACTATGGTCTTCCGAAGGAGGGTGTACCCCATAGCGATGGGTATGGCCTGAGATGACCATGTTTACCCCGTGATTTTCAAAAATAGGGTGAAAAAGTTTACGACAGTGCATCGTGCCGTGCCATTCCCCGGAATGAAAAGGTGGAATATGCATTAGAACCACACGAAACTTACAATTTCTGAACTTAGGGTTTTGCAGCTCTTCCTCTAGCCATTTTGCCTGTTGTTCCCTGAAGGAATCAAAACGCACAATATCCCCATAAACAGGTGTCTCATCTTCCTTATCTTCTCCAGTATCCAATACGATCCAATGTACAGGTCCCTGCTGGAAGGAAAAATAATATTCATTATCTGGAAAGGTAAAATAGTCCTTGATATTTCTAGCAAACTTGCCCCTAGTCTCATGATTGCCTCGAATCATCAGGAAAGGCATATTACTGGCAAAAAGGGCAGTACAGGGTGTAATCAAGTGATCTATTAACTGTTGCTCATCGGTTTGATGATCGAACATATCCCCATTGAGTGCCACAAAATCAAATGGAAAGTCTTGGTTTAAAGAAATTAAATCTGAAAAAGAGTAAGGACGGTCGTGAATGTCATTTAGTATTAAACAAGAAACCGAATCTGAATTCGGATTTTGGGTACTAAAAGAATGAACATCTCCCGTTACCGTTTCTCCAAAAACCAAATCATAGGGGTCGAACTTTACAATTTCCCTGCTCATTACCCTATACTTATAAGTTGTATTAGGCTTTAGGCCATTAATCCCAATTTTGTTTAGACGGTTGTTGGCCCGTACAAAACCATCTTCTGTTGATTCTGCTTTGGACTCTAACTCCTTTTCCCCATATTCCACCCAGCTATGGGCATTATTAGCCGTAATAAAAGTAATACACACCGCGCTTTCTGTTAGGTCCTGAAGGTAAGGTGGGCACAATAGTCCGAAAGGCACAAGATTATCATTCTTCAATGCAGCCGCCGAAATTAAGGGCAGTGTTGCTCCGCCAATCGCAACCATCGATAAATTCCCCAAAAAATTCCTTCTAGTCTTGTTTTTTTTCATAAATGCATTATTAAAAAAATATAGTATCAGTTGGAACCAAATCTAGGTATTGATTCCTTTTTAATTAATATACCCTTATGGGTTCAATTTAATGAAGATATAAAATTATAGGCCATTTAGGGTTTAATCATTTAATGGACATTCCATATCGTTAATAGTGATTCCAAAAAAAATAATTGGACTATCATTCAAATTGTACAAGCAACAATTCTATAACCCTAGTACATGGTCCATAATGGTTTTATTGTTTTTTAGCTTAGATGGTAATTTCTATAGACTTTCCTTCTTCTATGGGACAAATTTTATGATAAATTAAGTTTTGGCTCATATTGATTTAAGCTGCTTTTTGAAGTTTAGAACAATATCTCACTACGAATTGTCATTATCGATTCCCTGATGCCTGCCTTGTGTATTCACCTTGTAAAAATCATCCTACTGCCTATGAAGGGATACAAATTTAAGACTAGCTGAAATGGAAGGGTTCGGTTAATCTTCATTTCCATTATCATTTATGAACCCATTAAAATTTTCTCTTTGCGGTGATTTTTTGTTTGGTACCATCAGGGCCTTATTTTAAATCAGTTACCTACGATTCCTGGACGTCCGTTTAGGTGGGTATGAAGAAAGGGTTTGACTTTAAATAAAAGTCAAACCCTGGTTATTTTTAACTTACACAGTTTAGGGGATAGTGTCTGTTTTTTTAATAATTGGTGGGTTACTCCTTATATAAGAATACGATATATAACTTTTTTAATATTAATTTCTTATAAAACACCTGCATCGACGGCCCCGTAATCGGCATAAATTGATAGCTGTTTAGAAATCAGAAGCTAGAAAAATTCAAGATGAGTTTTAATTGTTAACTTTATAAAGGCGAATAATTAAATCACTGAAAATGAACCCACTGAAAATTGTTCTTGTTTTTTTATGTTTTACTTTTTCGTTCCATTGTCTTTGCCAAAATAGTACAGCTTCCGTCAAGGTTACGATTACGGATCAAAATACAGGAAAGCCAACCGCGGTACGAGCTAAAATCACCAATTCTGAGGGATATGTTGCCGGCATCCCCAAGGAGGCAATATCCATTATGTACGGAAGGGACGACAAAGCGGAACGCTACGGTTTTCAACCAGATAGCACCTACTATATTGATGGTCATTTTAGTCTTGATCTACGTCCTGGAAAATATAAAATTACCCTATCAAAAGGGTTTGAATATCTGGATCAGACGCAGACTATCGAAGTAAAGGAAAGTGGAGGAAATTCCTTTAGTTTTGAGATGAAAAGATGGGTTAAAATGTCAGATTTAGGTTGGTATTCCGCCGATGACCACATTCATATTCGCCGGTCTCCAAGAGAAAACCCACTAATCTTGAAATGGGTCGAAGCCGAAGGGCTAAATGTTGGAGTCTTACTTCAAATGGGAGATTTTTGGGCAACTTATTTTTCCCAATATGCATTTGGAGAAGATGGTACATATGGACAGAATGAAAGCTTACTTTCTACCGGCCAGGAGGACCCAAGAACTCACCAAATTGGTCATACTATCGCTTTGGTGGCCGATGATTTTGTTCGGCAACAAAAAGACTATTACGAATACGATAAGATATTCGATAAGGTTCATGAATTGAACGGGATAACCGGATATGCCCACCAAGGTATGTCCTTTAATGGTTCAAGGGGTATGACGTTGGACGTGCTCAGTGGCAAAGTGGACTTTCTTGAACTGCTCCAATTTTGTGTCAATGGGGGCCCTCTGCTTACCCAAAATTACTACCACTTTCTGGATTTGGGCTATAAACTTACAGCAACGGCAGGATCTGACTTTCCCTGGTGTGGCCTTGGTCCTTCATTTGGTACCGATGATCCAAGTTGGAATGCCCGAATTGGCAATGTCAGGTTTTATACTTGGATAGATGGGAAATTTGAGTATGCATCTTGGAAAAAAAATCTAAAGGAAGGACACACCTTTGTCTCGTCCGGCCCTATGCTTGTTTTTAGTATCGATGATAATCTCCCAGGTGATGAAATTAAATTGTCGGCCCCGCAAAAAGTCTCTATTAAGGCAAAAGCTTTAGGAAACAAAGACCAAATTCCACTTTCAAAGCTAGAGATAATAGCCCATGGAAAAGTGTTGAAACAAATAACGCCTGATGGCGATGATCAATCTTTGGAAAAAATGGAATTGAACTTTGATCTAGAAGTAGAAAAAGGGACTTGGATAGCCGCACGCTGTTATGCAGGCCCAAATCAAGTTGCCCATACCACACCTATTTATATTACTGTAAATGACGGCGGTTTTCATAACCCAGAAACATGCGATGACTATTTGTCATTAAACGAAAAGTATCTGGATGAACTGGAAGCGGAGTTGGAGGAACCCAACGATCGGGTAGATAAACGCGCCTGGTGGTATCGTGACCCTCTACAAAAAAGAATTGCCGAAACACGAAAAATCATTGAAACATTGAGAGAGAAATAAAAGTCCGAAATAAAATGTTCTTCAAGAGTTCTTTTTCGATACGCTCAGAAATGTTTTTTCAACCTAAACATCAAATTGTTTGTAATAGCGTTAAAAAATCTTTTACAGCTAAGTCAAAGCAATTTTTATTGCAGTCATTTATCTGGAATTTTTCAAATTATATTGTTTGCCTCCACCCGATCTAACTCATTATCTCCAGGCTTATATCCGTTTAGTGTGTAATAAAAAATAAAGTTAAACCGACCTTTTGCTTTTAGGAGCCACATACCCATGGGTCTAGAATAAAAAAAGGAAGAATGGTTTCACAATGTTCCCTACGAGATATCAACTCAATTTTTCTTACTGTTGGACAATCCCCAAATATAGGGCCAGGGCCCAAAATGTTCAGAAATAGAATGAAAAATTACACCCATATCTTTTACATTTTTTCGTAAGGCCAATGGGTATCTACCCCTTGACTACGAATGAGACTTTGAAATTTCCGCACTGCAGCGGCATCCTTGTAAACCTCTTGAGGGCTTCTACCCGTTCCCATTAAAAAAGGTACAAACATCCCTATGGCTTCACCTATACTCCATTCCACAGGGTGCAGTCTATAACAGCCATTGGTAAGATGCGTGGTTCCAATATTTTTATTCACCGGAAATATATTTTCCATCCGCTCTGGAATTAACGCTCCCAATGGTATTTGAAAGGGAAGGGAAGAAAAGTCAATGTAATTATCTCCACCACTACTTGGATGCAGATCAATATGGTAATATCCTAACCCCACACTATCCTCAAAATTTTTGGCACGGGCTTCAGCTTCCGAAACTCCTTGAATAGTTGCTCTTTGGGTTGCTCCCACATGATGTTCGGTGATTCTAAATAAGGGCTTAATTCTTCTAGCCTCCCTTATATAAGGATATTTTGCCAGTCCATCATTGGTTCCCATAACATCATGCCTTAATCTAATTCCTGGCCAGCCTTTCCCTCCATCGGACCTAGGGGCTTCCGTTTGCAACCAATACAATAGGGACAGACTTAATTGTTTTGCCCTATTAATGTGATGTTTTAGCTCATTATCACTAACATCCACGATATTCCCTAAAAAATAATCGTTTTGGGGGTAGTTTACCAAGGTGATATCGCCGCTAAGAAAACCGTCTTCAAAATTATCCTTGGCCAATATTCGGCGATAGATCCACAGGTTCAATACCTCCTTCATATGATTTCCCCTAGGATCAAAGCCCAAATTCTTTGGCAAGAGGGTACGTGGGTTGGAATAGTTGAGCTCTAGTAATTTTCCAGCCCATGGCGTTTTCATTTCTGGAGTAAAGTCGCGCCAAAACATATACTCCTCAGGTTTGTTTATGGTCCAATCCTCATTAGGCCTATAGTCCATAGCAAAACAGACTGTAAAGGCTTGATTATTTGTGGGATCTGCTATTTCCGCGGCGTGCAATTCGCCCGTATCCGATTTAGCTTCGGCCCCACAAACATATTCGGTTCCCGTCATGGGCAATAAATCGCCCAGTTCCGTTGCATCCGCAAAGTAGGGTGCTACTAAATTCCATATCTCACCGGAGGAAAGGGTTTTAACACTCACAGATTGCACCTTGTTTCCAAGAACAGAAGCCTTCAAAGCCACCGTTTCTTTTAATAGGACCAGTTTACCGGCACTGATATAGGGATCGAACATAGTTTCCAACACCCGTAACGAAACTTTCGGCTCATGACTTATTTCTGAAACAGAGGCATTACCCGGATTAAACCTTTCATTTTCGGCAAACTCCGCCTTTAGTGGATAGTTATCGCGATAATAAGTCCTGACTTTTTTTCTAAATTCCCGATATAATGCCGTAGCACCAAAGTCGTTGATCCATTTATGCTCATCTGGGGGTACCCCCTGTTGTGTTAATTGTCCGCCTATCCAATCTGTTTCTTCGGTCATGATCACCGTCAAACCATTGCGAAGTGCCCCTAATGCAGTGGCACACCCCCCTGTTCCCCCACCGATAATTACTAAATCTGCATTTAAGATCTTCCCTTCTTTATTAATACTGTTGACCTTTTCAGTATTCTTTTTTCCATTGGATGCATAAATTGGGTTTAAAACCACCAATCCACTTCCTGCGGCCACATTGGCTAAAAAGTTTCTTCTTTTCATAGGTATTAAATTACAATAATAAACGCCCCACCATAGATTGGGCTGGGAACAGTATCAACAGAAAACTAAAATAACAATTTTTCATCTTAGGATGCAGGCGTTGTGAATTCCTGTGGTCTAGATGTGGTGTTTGCTTTTTAAGCAAAATCCTTAAGCTTATATTTTAAGGTCGCATTCCCATTTTCAGAAACAAAAAATGAACAATAGTTTACTATTGTTCATTTGCCGACCAAACCAACCCAAATCTAATTTTTAACTGTTGGATAATACAAAAATTCCATGATGATTTTTCTTTAAATTATTCTTGTTCTTTTTGGCCTTTCAGTTCGATAGATCGAATTTGGAATATGAATCATGTGGTAATTAATAAATATCAAAAAATAACTCGTTTTTATTGATTACTTATTTCTTTCCAATATTGCTCGATTTCCTCTAGACTTTTTCCTTTGGTCTCGGGTACATATTTGTAAAAGAAAAAAGTCGCTATCAGACACATGAACGCAAAGGTATAAAAGCCGGCACCCACACCTATCTTCTCAACATACCATGGAAACAGAAAGGCCGTCAGGAAATTGATGCCCCAGTTGGCGAAGGTGGCAATGGACATGGCACGACCCCGGATACGGGTGGGGAATATCTCTCCAATCAGCACCCATATCACCGCATTGATGGAAATGGCCAGAGAAGCCATATACACGCATAACATGACAACGATCCAAATGCCCGATGTCTGTCCTGTGATGAATAGCGTCGCTATAATTATCAGGGAAATAAAGACTGCGGACATACCCCAGATCAACAATGGGCGTCGGCCCCAACTATCTATTTTCCATAAAGCGATTATGGTGAATATCAGGTTGATGATTCCGATGGCCACTTGGAACTGTAACGCACTGTCCAATTGGAACCCAGCATCTTCGAGGATGGTGGGCCCGTAATACACGATAATGTTAACCCCAGTGAACTGCCCGAAGACAGAAAGCCCGACCCCTACGATCAAGGCCAGACGTAATCCTGGCTTTAAAAGTTCACTGATCTTTCCTTTAATATGCGTAACCGTCTTTTTTATTTCCTCCAGTTCATTCTTGGCCACGGTTGCACCACTGATCTTGGACAATATAGTATAGCCCTTATCCGCTTGTCCATTTTTTATCAACCAACGGGGACTTTCCGGGATAAGGAACAATAACAAAATGAACAGTCCCGAGGGGATCATCTCTGATCCAAACATACCTCGCCATACCTCCGATACCATAGCCCTATGGAAAATTCCTGTTCCACCGAAAGCCTCCATATTTCCATGTGAAAACCCTAACAGGGACCAATTGGAAAAATAGGCCAGCAATATACCTATGACTATAGAGAGTTGGTATAAGGCTACTAGCCTTCCCCTGATTTTGGGTGGTGCAACCTCGGAAATGTAAAGCGGTGCCAGTACCGATGCCATTCCGACACCGACTCCCCCAATAAGCCTGGCAACAATAAGAAAGATAAAGTTCGGGGGTACCATTGACCCCAATGCTGAAACAAAGAACAACAATGCCGCAATCATGAGCACAGGTTTTCTGCCAAATTTATCACTTAAGACTCCGGAAATGGCTGCTCCCCCAATGGCCCCTACCAAAGCGGAACTGGCAAACCAACCCACTTCTAATTTATCCAGGGTGAAAAATGTTTCCACAAACCCGAAGGTTCCTGAAATGACCGCCGTGTCAAACCCAAAGAGTACACCCCCCAATGAAGCCACAAAACAGATCAGTGCCAGATATCTTTTATTTCCCTTATTTATGTTCATTACCGTTGTATCCATAGTTTTATTCCAGTTGTACTTGTTTATTTCCTGCAATGATTTCCATGCTCGATACCTAAAACAGGGCGTTTGAAAATATCTTTTCCTTATCGGTCAAAGCAGCAAAAACTGAATCGCGACTCCTTGCCTGGCGAATATTTTCCCCAAAAGGAAACCTTATCGTTTAACAAAGCCACTGTATACTGTTTTGTAAATTTGACTAGGTGCATTAATTGAAAATCTAAGTTTTTTTATATAATTCGTGTACCAATTAATGTTCCACTCCCGGCAACATTTGTTGCCAAACTTCTTCAATTTCGGTTCCTACCGTAGATTCCTTGGTCTTTTCCCAATAGCTCGTATTTTCAAGTTTTAGTGCCAAAGTTGTGGTGATAAAGCTTTGTGTCCATCCTGTTAAGGTTCCCCAAGCGCCCCAGCCATGGTCGGCGTTGGAACCATAATATTCCCAGTCTTCGAAATCGAAGGCACGGAACCAACAGCCATCCAGATCGGCCCTTCCAGAGGAGGTGCTTTGAATACGAACCAGAAAATCTGCCAGTTTGTCGATGGCTGTCAGATATCTTGGTTCCTGGGTTGCCTGTGCAGCTTCGTTCAAGGCAAAAAATGCAAAGTTTGTTGTATAGAGCATATCTGCCACTGGGTCTCCATTAATATGAATTACGGGAGCTTCAGCATGCCCATAGCTTTCGTTGGACTTTGGTGCACCGTATCTTCCATTATCACCAATTCCCAATTCTTCCCTAAATGCCCCAGAGTCCACCTGATGTTCCAATAGATCATCGCATATTAAATGTAGCCAATCCCTGTGTTGTTGTGTATCTTCGGCTCGCACCAGCCACGCAAGTGGAAGAATCATCCGAGCACGTTCCTGCTGGAGCCCATTGGTCCATAACCAATTTGTAGGGTAGTTTTCCATGGTAATGGAAATGGCTCTCTTGGCTTTGTCCAACAAGGGTTTGTAGCCTGTCTTATCGTACAACCAGAGATAGGTTGCCCATATCCATGACTCGTAGTGTGGGGCAATATTTTCCAGATCCCTTGCCATGAGTACCTGCCAAGTGGTTTGGTCTATATCTTTACCATTTAGTGCTCCTTTTCGAAACCCTTTATAGCCAGAGGTCCGAAAATTGGCCAAGATCAGTTCCAATATCTGCTTGTCCCATTTGGGATTCATCATCGTCTGCGATGCCAGTACAGAACCAAGGATTACCCGGGCATTGTCATCACCATAATATCGATGTTTATTCGTATCTGCCCATCCTATCAGTCCATAGGACGATTGCTTTGGATCTATACTATTGGTAGTTTTAAAGGTTTCCGAATTATATACAAAATCCATTAGATTAGTGGCCGTTTCCAAATATTTGGAATTTTGTTTTATCCCGTTCGCGGTTGCCAAAGTCATGGCGGTCTCGGCTACACAATCGGCACGGAGCCAATATCGGTATTGTTGGCTCCCATCGGGGTTGATATAGGAGTAGTGGCCTTCCATAACGCCCAATGAACCATCCCCAGAGGGCAGATTAAGATCCATAGGTGAACCAACCGGTAATTTTAAGGTGTCAATACTGCGCCAGTGATCCCTCCATTCTGGATGGATTAGAAACTTGGCCTTATCGTACCACTCCGCACCACGATCAACAGCTGTGCGATAATCTTCTTTGGAAATGGCCGTCGACGCATCGAAGGTGGGCCGTACAATGGGTTCCCATTTTATGGCTTCTTCGTCCATGTCTATGGACATATGGGACAGAATACCCCCTATCGCATTCCTCCACGCATTATGGGGGGAATACCGACTTCTGTTGAAATCGCTCAACTTGGTGGTCGATACCAGTACATCGCCATCCTCAAATAGAATGGGGAAATTCGGGGTGTTTTCAAGACCATAAACGGCCTTTTTAAACCCCGCTACCTTAGCTCCTTTTAGGTGGGAGGCTCTTTCAGGAACATTTACATACTTATAAAGCCCCGCATCCAAAATCATTGATCGTTCCAATCGCTCTCCAAAAAAATCCGAGGTAACCACCAATCTTTCTTTTTCGGTGGACTTTATTTCTCCGGTTACACCGCTGGACAAACGATCAGGAAACTCTACATAGACCTTCAGATCCTTTTCCTTGACCATGTTATAGAAACCCTCTGGGAGCGCAGTCTTTTCGGCCGGATAGTTTTTGGCCAATACTAATAGTCTATCACCCTTTAAGCTACCTTCTAGAGCATTATTAATATTTTCATAACGGTTCACCTTATATGCCCTGGATAATAGCAATTGGTACAAATTATTATCTTCATTACAATAAATATTTATAGTGTTATTTTGTAAAGAATCAACAATTGGAGTATTGTTATCGGCTGTTAGTGCCTTACATGACATTGTTAAAATACTTAAAGCCACAACAGCCCGTAGTCCTAATTTTACACTCATAACCTATTACTATTTTTAAATCACCTTAATTAGTCTATTTTTTCCCAATATACTTCTTAATTCATATTCCGTACACGGAATTCTTGAACTTTTACCAGCATAGACTCCAATTACCCGGTCTAGTCAAAATCTTTATCCTTCACCTATTTTAATCCGACAATAGATTGGGCCACCAACAATATCAACAAGAAAAGTATAGTAATAATTTTTCACTATAGAGAGCAGGTATTGTATTTTTAAATTGGGAAAATCTATAGAAAAATGCTAACTTTAAGAACTTCTGTACATGTCCCCTATTGAGCCTTGGCCAATTCAATGGCACAAATTGTGATACCCCCAACAACATTCACAATAGAACGATTTCATCGAAAATCTTAAGAGTTTGTAACCAATTTTATTCACTTCAAAATCATTCGAGTTATGGACAAAACTGCAATCACCACGCAAAAGACTTCCCTATATGAAAGATTGGGTTCAGAACTTGGTGTTAGGAAAATTGTCAATGATGTATTGGACAAAAATGCTAACAATCCACTTATAGGCCACCATTTTAATAATATCGATATGGATAAGCTTAAGCAATTGGTTTTTGAGTTCTTCTCCATGGGAACTGGGGGGCCTCATAAATATTCCGGCAGGGATATGCGTACTTCACATACAGGCATGCACATTAATGAAACCGAATGGGCCAGTGCCACGGACGACACAGTATGGGCTCTGGACACTAATGGAATTGGACAGGCAGAAAAAAATGAAGTTATCGCAATTCTTGAATCCTTAAAAGGCGATATTGTTGCGATTTAGGTTAAAAATTAGGACAGTATCCATCATTTTTGGCCTACCGTTTTTTGAATACTATCAAAGTAGCTAAATCTAGCAACAAAAAAGGAACAATAGTCTACTATTGTTCCTTTTAAACTCAACTAACATCGGCTTTCTTAATTAGTTGGCATTGTCCGTAACAAACTTGAATATTTCATTTTCCTTTAACTGAACGGTTTTTTTCAATGCCCCGTATGAAACAGTGATTTCTTTTCCCACGGGTGCCACGATATTGGCATAAAGCAGTTGTCCATTTTCCCATTTCATATCTACCGTTATATTTCCCCTTGCCTTAAGCCCATTTACACTACCCGTTGGCCAAGCCTTAGGTAAGGCCGGTAATAATTCTATGGCCCCGGCATGACTTTGCAAAAGCATTTCAGCTACTCCTGCGGTGGTTCCAAAATTAGCGTCCATTTGAAAAGGCGGATGCAGTCCGAATAAATTCACAGCGGTACTTTTGCTGAGGACGGTTTCCAAACTACTCTTGGCTTTATCACCATCGCCTAAACGCGCGTATTGGTTAATGAGCCAGGCTGCGCTCCATCCGGTACCTCCACCACCATTGCCAATTCTATGGTCCAAGGACTTACCTGCGGCGGCTGCAAGGCCGGGAGTCTCTATCCTACTGATTTCATTTCCTGGATGAAGTGCAAACAAGTGTGAAATGTGCCTATGCCCTGGTTCTACTTCCTCAAATTCCTCTGCCCATTCCATTAAACGTCCATCACTGCCTATCTTTGGACCTAAAAGGGAATTCTTGGCTTCGCTTACCTTTTGTACATAGGAATCGCTTATTCCAAGTTCTTTGGAAGAATTAAGAAAATCGGTAAAAAGTTGCCAGATCACTTGTTGATCATGGGCAGGCCCCATACTGATCTGACTTCGACTGCCATCTGGCGCGATAAATGTATTTTCAGGGGAAACTGCTGGTCCGGATACCAACTTCCCTGTTTTGGGATCTTTTACCAACCAGTCCATATAGAAATCAACGGAGCCTTTTAAAACTGGATACATCTGTTTTAAAAAATCTTTGTCCTTGGAAAAGGCATAATGCTCTGCGATATGGGTACTTAGCCATGCGCCGCCTCCGGTATGCATTCCCCAGGAAGCGCTTTCCCCAGGAGAAGTATAGCCCCATACATTGGTGATGGGGTGTAGCACCCAACCCTTGTTGTGATATTGTACTTCTGCGGTCCGCTCTCCCGAAGGCACCAAGGAGGTAAGTAAATTGAACAATGGCATATGCAATTCCGATAAATTGGTGGTTTCTGCCAACCAATAGTTCATCTGTACATTTATATCGGTATGGTAGTCCCCATTCCATGGAGTTTGAATTTTATTGGCCCAGATTCCCTGCAAATTGGCGGGTAGTGTACCGGGTCTGGAAGAGGAGATCAAAAGGTATCTACCGTACTGAAACATTAGTTCCTCCAAGTGTGGGTCATTTTTGGTCTCCTTGTACCTTTCCAATCTGGTTCCTGTCGGCAAAGGAGTTATAGGGTCTGGAGTAATATCCAAACTTACTCGCTTAAAGTAGTTTTGATATTCCTGGGTATGATCTGATAATAGCTCATCAAAAGATTTGACCAAGGCCTTATTTATATTGGCTTCAGTAATATTTATATAATCCCGGCCAATATAATTTGGGGGATCTAAAACATAATCTGTTGAGGCCGATAAATATAAGGTAACCTCATTCGCATTTTCCACAACTAATCTATCGCCTACATATTGCAAAGCACCTCCTTTATTGGCGCCTTTTAGTCGGGTCATATATTGCAAGCCATCTTGTCCCTTGCCATTGGGCAATGCCCCTGACATGATCAACTGCCCATCTTCGGAATAGGTTTTATAATTCTCAGGCCGGTCCATTTTGGCGCTGAAGGAAATTTGGCCTGGTTTATTGGCCGTAAATCGCACTATCATAACCTGATCGGGATAGCTGGTAAAGATTTCCCTTTTGTAGTTTACTCCATTTTGGGTATAACTTATGCGTACTATCGCCTCATCAAGATCCAGCTCCCTATGGTAGTTTTCATAAGGCTCTTTTTGTCCATTATCTATCCAAAGGTCTCCCAAGGTTTGAAAGCATCCAAAGGGAACTTCGGCCCCATTGCCATGCCCAGAGCCTTCCCCCTTGCAGACCTGGGTACTATTGGTGAGTTCGGTAGCTTCTTTATATTTACCATTGAACAATAGTTCACGAATTTCGGCCTGGGCAGCAAATGCCTCAGGGTTATCATTATCATCCGGACTACCGGACCACATGCTTTCTTCATTTAATTGGATTCGCTCCAAATTAACATCCCCAAACACCATTGCCCCAAAGGATCCATTGCCCAAGGGCAGTGCCTTTAGCCATTCCGCATCGTCTTTCCAACCATTTGGATCGTCCTTCGCAGTTGCCAAGGCCGGTTGATCATACCATATTTTGAGGTGCTCCTGGTTGGATTCCTTTTTTTCGGTGCTACATGATGTGATCAATACTAAAATACTGAGTACTCCTGTGGTAAGCTTCATAATAGGGGTTGTTATTGAATATTGTGGTTTAATATAGTTGAATTTATCTGGGCAGTTCTTTCCGCTCTTTGTCCTTTTCCAACGCTAAGCCCTGTTTTTAAACAGTAGTCTATTTTGTAATCAGTTGCAATTCATATTTGGCATCATAGTCCAATTGGGACCTTTTCATAGCCTTGATCTGAATCTTAGTTTCCATTCCTTCAATATCCATTACATTGGACTGGATACTTACATCCTTACAATGTTCTAAAAAAAACATGGGCTGATTGCTAACAGGGAAGTTTTCCTGGTCCCCTTTCCGCACCTTGTTGCGTTCAAAAGTAAGATTCTCTGTGGCCCTGGCAAACAATAATGGGGGACCAAAAAGCGTAAACTCATTGTCTACAATACTAATATTGGAATGTACATATTGATTCTTTACAAAATTATGGGCCTCCGGCATAATAGCAATCGGATAAGTATTTGGAAAAGAATTATACCCACACTCAATAAATTTATTGTTCCTGATCGTAAGGTCCTTTACCGCACCCGATTCATACCACGAATTACAGTCGTTGGCAATAAGAATGGCATGCATGCCCGTTCTAAAAAAAGTATTTCCCTCTATCAACACTTTTTTTCTTGTGGTCACCAATAGTCCTCGCGTATTGGTATGTTCAAATCTATTATTCTTCACTACCAATTCAGGAGTTTTGGTCAAGTTTTCTACACAATGCTTCTCCTTCAATTGCCTGGGTAACGGGCGGTCCAATTGCAGTTCTAGCTCCCGGTCCGACAATTTTGTCACCTTTTTTACTACAGCATTATGGTAAACCAAAAGGTTCTCATTGTCCACATACCCAATGGAATCCCCTTCTTCAAAAGCCATTAAGTTCCATGTCTGATGGTGCATAAAACGCACTTTTATCTTATCCCCTTCATGGCCAACCACTCGTAAATGCGTCCCATGTACATTTATGGGATCGTCATGAGATCCTGAAAAAAGGCTATTCTCTATGGTAATCCTGCCATAGCATCCCGAAAAATGCAGAAAATCTGCAAAACCGGCAATAATCCTTCCCGTTTCCTGCCGAGGTTTCGCTATAAGGCCTTCAACGGAAATATTCTTTGAAAATTGGCTCACCATTCCCAAGCCATGCATATAGTGGAATCCTATGTTCTCAAAGGTCAAATTCTCTGAAAAATGATTGAGTACCCCCAAACAATCCCGGTACGTATCCCGCATTGTTAAAACATCTTCCTTAACCAATCCCGCCTTGGAAAAATCTCCCGTAAACAGAATTTGATTATCCCCTTGGGCAGTAGCTATAGCATTTTCAAAAGCCGGATTTCTAAAATAATACATGCTCTCTTGTTCCGGATTAAACTTGATAGTATGTAAATGGCCTGATTTCCAACCCTCGCCATACCATACCACTTTTTGATCGATAACCGAATAACGCGAATCTCGATGTACTTTCACCAAAGCAAAATCATCTGTCACCTCCAATATTGTGAATTCGGACATGGAAGGCCGTTCATAGTCGAATCCCATATTTTTTACCGTAATATTCCTGCTATTAATATTGGCCAGATGTACCATTTTGCCATGGCTCATTATTATAGTTTCATCGCCTGCCAATGTAATGTTACTCATATTCTCCAATAAAATTCCCACATTTTTAACCTTGCTCAGGGTGTCGGATTCGGTAGCATTGGAAACATAGAGCTCTCTTTTGGCAGCCTCTGCAGGCCATAGGTCTATGCGCCCTTTTGGAAACCTTACTACAGCAGATTCATATTTTGCGGCATCTGCCAAAGCTTTGGTGATTGCCGGTACTGCATCCTGAAAAGAATTGGCCCTAACGCCGTAGTCTTTGAGATCGATTATTTGTTGGGCCAGTGTTGATTGAATATTGGATATCATCAAAAGTGAAACGCAGAGCAATAAAGTGAGTCTCTTTTTCCTCATTTTATTATAATTTAAATAATAACGGTTCTTCTCCATTCCAGGTTTTTTGATCGATCAGCTTTCCATTTTTCATTATTTTCACATTCGTGCCTGTTTTTCCCCTTACCACATCGATATCGAAACTATGCCCAAAGGCCTTGATATTCTTCAAGGCCATTTTGTCCCAGTTTTCAGGTAATCTTGGGGAACATAGGAATTTGTTGAATCCTATGGGCTCAATTCCGAAAAGGCCCTCTGTTATAACCCTGCAGTACAATCCACTTTCAGCAGAAAGGTGCTGCTGGTCACCTTCGGGCCAGGCCTCCACGGCATAAGGCACGTGGTCTCCCAATAACCTTTTTCTAGAATAATTTTCCAATGCCCTATAGGCGGTATTCACCTCTCCTGCATTAAAAATACCCCTTAAGGTATATAGGGTAGCTCTGTCCCAGAAAGTTTCCTTGCCAGCTTCCGTATAAACCCCATTTTCGCTCCAAAGATAAGGAGACAAAAGGGCCTGTATTGTCCCCTCTTTACGTTCAAAGATTCCCATGGTCAATGGGATGGATATCCAGGAGCGCAGTTTTTGGTTTCCATCGAAATAGCGGTAGGTTTCAAATCCCTCCATAGTATCCCCAAAATATTTATCTATGGCCTCTCGCAAGGCCACGGCCCTCTCCCTATATTGTAGGGCGAGTTCGGGCTTATTCAACTCGTCTGCAAGATGGGAGGCGCTTATTAATGCCCCATAGGTTAATGTTGAAGTGGTGAGATTGACCTTCCCTGTCGGAAAACGGCCTTCCAGTTCATCGGTGTCCGAAGCAATAACCCCATCTTTTGTCTTGTGTTTTTCACAATATTCCAGCGACCATTTTATTAATGGAAATAATTCTTTGGCCACTTTTTTATTGCCATATGCCAGGGAAAACCTAGATGCCCCATAAGCAATCATGGCCATATCCCCACGGTCTCCAGCACCGTTCCAAATATCGGTCCCCTCAGCAATAATGGAAGAAGGAATGGGCTTGAATTCATCGTTCATAAACCTTGCAAAATGCCTAAAACTATTGATGGCAGATTCGTTACCGTTTTTATTGCCCAAGAAAGGAAAAAACGGGTTTACATATTCTGCCTGATCGTTGGCCCAAATAGCCGCATAATAGGCTCCGCCACCTGGTCCGTGCATCAGTCCTCCCTTGGTGGCATAGATGCTCTCCGTGGCCCTGATTTTTGCAAAGGAGAACATGTGATCTAATATGGGATCTGGGGATTCGAAAACAAGCGATTCCCTCATTTCATTGGTAAAATCTAGTCTCATACCCTCTTCTTTGACAGGATTGCATTGTATGTACAGCTCCTTGTCTTTCCGTCCGGTAATCTGAATTGCAACTTTTACCGACTCCCCGGGACTTAGCTTGTATGTGCCGGGGCGATCCATTTTTGCATCCAGGAAGTACACCCCATCTACCCCTTTACCAGCTTCAGTTCGGTGCTCATAAATTGGAAAACTTACAGTTATTTCCTTTTCCTTCTTGGAGGTGTTCGATATTGTAATCCTTTCAATATAAATCGGCTTGTCCGTACTTGGGAATATGAAGTGATGAGCAGTTATTCCTTCGCTTATCGTAGTATAAAGATTCAAGGTGCCATCCAATTCTACCTTATCTAAATGCTCTGTGCTTATTTGTTCGCCATCAATTGTATATGAAGGTGACATTTCGAAGGTATGTGTTAAACTTGCATGAGTATTATTGGGAATGGTCCTTAACATTGGCCAGACAATCTTGCGGCTCAAATAAAGGTCTCCATTGTTTTTTGAACCATACGATATGATGTTAGAAATTTTAAGACCACTCATTTCTATTTTATCTGTATGGTCGTCATTAACCTGCCACATTATTTTGTCGCCAACAATGGTCCAACGGTCCTTTAATTGATTTGATTTGGCGTTCTTGTTATCTTGTGCCATACCCGTTAAACCGACCATAATTGTTAAAAAAGAGATTATTGCCAGCGGTTTCCTAAATAATTTCATCATTTGTAGTTCTTAAATTAATCTATCGTGTATTAAATATGGTTTTATGTTGAAACGCATTATTCTTGGAATTGACGGACATAATCAGCAAAATGCTTAATGGAGTCCATTCACTGTAAAAACCCATATTTAAATATTATAAATTAGTACATAATATTTGGCAATATAGGATCTTTTTCACCCTTACTTATCGCATTACCACCGTTATTTTCATAAGCTTTTACTCTTTCCGAAGCACCGATTATAATAGGTTCTTGGAAAATATTGGTGAATATATTATCCCTAATCGTAACATCTTCAGAACCTTTAACTGCTATGGCGTGCTTGCCACCACTAATAGTGTTCCCCTGTATGAGAATACGTTTGTGCAGTCCGGGAGTATTGGTATTTGGCGCTTTAACATGAAGTGCAATGGCCGACGCTCCATCCATGGTGCCGTCTTCTGGGCCACCCAGACCACAATTTACAAATTCATTGTTTTCGATAACCACATCCTCTGAAGACGGCCCTTCTCCCCAATCGCCTTCTACGCCTACGTGGATAGCGGTGCCAGTAGTATTTTCAAAATAGTTATCCTTGATAAGTACTTTTCTAGTTTTTACCAATACCGATCTTGCCCGATGAGATCGAACAGTACAGTTGACAAACTCCAATCCAGGGGTCATAGATATATTTATTAGCTTGTAATTACTAATTTCTTTGGGCAGCTGACCATCATATTCTATTTTCACTTTGGATTCCAATGGAAAACTCCAAAATCTACGTACCCTAATATACCCAACTTCTGCCATATTTCCTTTATCGATTACTGCCAAAATATCCCCCTCTTGAGGTTCGTCCAGATAGGTGGAATGGGTGTAATTTTTTCTGTCCACGAAAATATCACAATAGCCATCTATTGTATTATTGGCAATGGTGGTATAATAGGTATGTACATTGGTAGAATCATCGCCCTGTCCTCCAAATTCACATTCATTGAAGCGAATTAAGCCTCTATTTGAAGCAAAATGGGTGGCATCTGTGTTAGTAGATGTATATCTTCCTTTGCTTGGCACAATTTTCAGTCGATTCATGGTAATATCCTCGCTCAAATGTCCAACTATGCCCATACCTGCTTGTGAGTTGATGGTAACATCGTTTAGTACGATGTTTTTTGTTTTGTAGATCAGGATGGCAGGGCGATAATGGAAGCCGGAATAGGTAATGAGTATATCTCCAATTTTGGCCTGTTCCCGAATTCCGTCCCCATAAAATCTTATGGTCTGTGAGTCGATCCATTCAATTCCCTTTTGATAAACACCTGCCCCTGAAAAGGATTTTTTAGCCTTATCATAAATCATAATGCGTAATACAATTTGATCTTTTGCCAAAACCTCATCCTGTGTGTATTTTACATCAACAAAATCCTGTCCTAGATTTATAACCTTTCCTTCATTGTTTGGGCGACGTTTATAGTCTAGGGTGATGCCATTGAGTATAATATTTTGAGCATTTCTAAAGGATAAGGGCTCCATCCAACCGTCACAAATTAGTTGAACACCTTTTGCTTGTATTTCCAAATTCTTAGCGCCCATAAAATCCAGTCCAATAGCGTACTCCTCATTGGGAACAAATAATTGATCTTGAGGGTTTTTACCTAGTTTTCCAGCCATGGCGTTCTCTTGAATTTTAAGAGCGAGGGGGTCGGAGATAAGATAACGCCCTGGAGGAAAGAATAATATTGACCCAGGTGTGGTACGAGCAAGGGCAACAACATTTCTCAAAGATTCGGTATCGTCCTTACCATCATCTGGGAAAGCACCATAGTCGGATACATTAAAAAGCGTTCTTTCTAAATTCTGTTTAGGCTCATGACATCTGTAACCTGCCATACCGATAAAAATCATAAAGGCAATACTTAGCACCCTATTATTCATTTCCATTTATAGTAGTCTTTAAAGGTTTAATAATTAGCAAACCCAAAATGCAAAAAAATTCCTCTTCATTATTAATATTTTTTCAATGACCCTATAATAATTTTTTCTTTTTCTTTTGGCGGCAAATTGTATTGGTAATTATAAATTGCACCGTCCCAATCCCCATACATAGGATTGGGAAGTACAATAAATCTTCTCCCGAACATAGCCGCATTATCCTGAACTTGGTTATTGCGTTCTACCATGGGTTTTTTATCAAAAACAGCGCTAAAATCGCTAAGGTTATCACCTAGCAGAAGAAGGATTTCGTATTTATCAGCAACTTTACTTCTTCTGAGCTCTTTTCCAGAAGTATTGGTTTTCATAGTTAGATGATCATCGGTAGCGTCGGGGAAGCCCCAGCGTTGCAAATCCTTTAGGGTTGAAGTCCTTTCTTTTTCAAGACGGTTAGTTATATAAAAAACAGCAATTCCTTTGCTCTTGGCATAGCGCAAAAAAGATAATGCCCCGGGAATTGTATCACATTCTACCCTTGCCGTCCATTCCATCCAAGAAGAATCACTGTACTCTGCATTGCGCAATGCCTGGTGTACCTGATATGGGCTATTGTCCAGCACCGTTTCATCAATATCCGTTACTATTGCCAATGGTTTTTCAGATGTCTGTTGCACCAAAAAATCCAATCGTAAGCGGGCCAAATTATATGCTTGGTAGCACAATGCCTTATATTCGCCGGCCTTTTGCTGCCATGCCGCTGCCCAACCAGGGCCTTGTAAAACAATTGGTGCCTCCTGTTCAGTCTTTTCAAATTTTTGCTGCACTTTACAGGAATACGCAAGTCCAATAAAAATAAAAAAGATGCTATAGTTAATAGTTTTATTGATTTTCAACATATTGTTGATGTTGTTTTTGAATGAATATTCGCGGGTTCAAAATGTCACAACGGATAATTTTAAAAATACTCCATGATTCAAAAAATTGGGAACTTAATAAGAATGGGGATGATACGTGTTGTCTAAAGATCCGTCGTCAAATAGGTCGATTATGGCATATCCTGGTGGTGTCTCATGGTACCAACTTTTACCGGCAGAATCCTTATTTCCTTCTTCCCACCAAAATCCACTAAGCGCACCATTGCAGAAGTAGTTTACATTATTGTAAACGGCTCGGTCTAGCAAATGCACATGTCCACTTATACAGCTTATTATTTTATCGGGGTGGTTGTGGAATAGCTTTGTAATGGACTTACTGTCTGTGTGATTACCGCCATCAATATGTGTACAAACACCAAGAATCGGATAGTGGGACATTATCAAAATAGGCGTTCCTTGAAGAAGCCCGTTCAAGTCTTTTTCCAACCAACTAAACTGCTCCTCGTCCAAAGTGCCACCGTTACCATTGTTACTGTCCAAAACAACGAAGTGCCATCCTTTTTCGTCAAAACTATAGTACCGTGAAGGCATATCCAATTGCTGAACAACATAATTCTTGCCATACATGGCATCCGTTTTTACCGGAGCGGCCCACCACATATCATGATTGCCCAAACAGCTATAAAGTTTATATTCCAAAAACCCTGAACGCAACTCTTTCCATATCTCCCATTGCGCCATAACACGCTCCCTAGTGATATTGTCATAATCAGCAGCGTAAATGGTATCCCCACCGTTTAGGAAGAAGTCAACTTTGTGTTTCTTTATTTCTTCAAGGCAATTTGTAAAACGCCTCGGGGCATTGTGTTCCGGTCGAATGTGAACATCAGTTATATGGGCAATTCGAAGAACCCGTTTGGGTTTGCTTTCTAATTTGTTCCCTTGGGCAATTGCAATACCACTCAAGGCAGCAGCACCGGTTGCTAGACCCATACTTTTAATAAGATGCCTTCTATTAGGATCGTGCCTATTTCCCATCTTCTCTGTAAATTTTTTAATGTCCCTGTTATTTTTTAATCACCCATGAATTTATGGTATTATTTTTTCCTTCTAGAATAATTTTATAAAAATTTGAGGAATATCCAGATAGGTCTATAAAAGCCTTTTGTGATTTAGTTTTAACTTTTTTCAGTAATAGGTATTCATCCTGACCTCCTTGGCTATAATTGTTTGTCAAAGAAATCCAAATTTTAAGCTTTCCCCTCTTCTCATAAGCGTCCCAAGTAAGCTGAATTTTATTGTCACCCAGAACACCTTTGGCATTCGCAATTGAGACAGGGCCAGTCAATGGCACACCATCGATTTCCCATAATTGATCTTTTTTTGGATGGATGTCCAGATTTCGTAACATCGTAGGCAAAATATCCACAACACCTGGTTCAGTTTTATTAAAATATAGGTTTAAACCTTTCGTGTTGGTAACAATCCATGTAAGGCGCTCTCTATGACTTTGCCCACCATGTCCTTTTCCTGTTTCCTTATTTCTTCCATGGTCCGTAGTAATATAGATTAGCCAGTCTTCTTTATAATTTTCCTTCCTGTACTGCATGGCTTTCCACAAATGACCAATTTGATTGTCCATAGTTCCAACGGCACTATAAAATTGATCACTATCACCAAATTTATGCCCCATGTCATCTGTATATTCCAAATATACCCATGATAGGTCTGGGGCTTTATCTTTAATATATCGGGCAGCTTCCGCCACAACATGTTCATCTATCTTATTGATATAAGAACGGTCTTCATCATGTGGAAAATTTATAGTATCGAGCTCAAAACCATCAAAATAATAGTCCAGTTTAATATTCCCTGTCCCAACCAGGTTTTCCCCTACCAATTTGGTTCGATTGTCCTCCCAAGTGGAGAACACGGCAGTTTTCAACTCAGGGCTGTATTCCTTTGCATACCTAAAAACAGTCCAATAATTATAATTGGGATCTTTAATTCCATTTCCCCATACATTGTGTTTATTCGCCCAAGTACCAGTAAGCAAACTGTTGTACCCAACTGCGGATATAGTTGGTGTTTGGGAATATCCGTCTTTTTCGCCCCCTACATATGCACGGGTATAGCCACCTTCTTGCGATATGGCATCCAAATTGGCGGTCGGAATCTTTTCAATAACATCTGCGGGGATTCCATCCACAATTACAAAGAGTACTTTTGGTGCTTTTTTGGTTTGGGCAATTCCAATAAAACTGAAACAAGTTATTATTGCAATGTATTGTATTGTTTTTATCATTTTCAGATCGTTATTGTATCAAGGGATTTCTTGGTGTTATGAAATTATTAATGAATGGTAAAGATGTGGTTTCTTGGGAAACCACATCTCCTAAAAACAAAAACTAACTCAATCAACTCAATTTTTTTTAAGGAATGGAGATTACATTTTGGGAAGTATACCAATAAACCCAGGAACCTCCGGATTCATAATAAACATCAATAGATACTGTAATTTCTCCAGCGCAAATATTATATGTCCCCTGTCCATTTTGCCTAAATTCATAAACATATCCGTCATTATCGGTCCCTGCCGGGTAGTTATCAAAAGTCGCCGCCCCAGCCGTGCCACCTTCAACCGTTGGAGTAAGGGTTATTCCAAGATTGGCATTTGGAAATGCACCGTAATCAATTAGGTTGCCCGTTAAAGTAACCATAGAATCCGTCACTGAACCCGTCACAGTTTTGTTACCTGCCGAACTAATTAAATTCGGAGCATTGAAAATACTTATCGTCTCACTACATTCGTCATCGATGATTTTTAAGCTAACCGATTTATTGGATTGATTGACAATCCCAACACCTATATCAATCTTGGGATTACTTACACTTTCAATATCAATGGTCAAACTCCTTTCCTGATCACTGTTCAGTAAATTGTCTACAATATTAATAAGTAGCGGCTCCGATTTTATTTCACCGGCTTTAAAGGAGACCGTTGTACTTTCTACATTATAATCAATGTCCTTTTGGGCATTATTTTCCGTGATCTTGACGCTTACAGTGAAATCCTCCTCCAACACGCTTCCATCATACCTAAGGTAAATAGGATAGGCTTCTCCATTGTCAGTGGTATAGGTTTCCTGCACGGTTATCTGAGTTGCTATGAAGGATACAAACTTGTATTTTTCAAAGTCATAGTGGGTTACGTCTTCCTCACACCCCACGCTTAAAAGGACAAAAAATAGAAATATTATGGATTTTATAGTCTTCATTGGTTCGTTGTTAATATTGATTTTTGGATCATTGTTTACCATCCCATTATTTGTTTCAATTGTGGGTTAAGTGCTACTTGGTGCGCCGGTATTGGGCGGTAATAGTATTTGGGTTCCACAAAGCTTGGTTGATCTACCGAGGTGACCATATTCCCAGAAGTTCCATTGGATAAAAATAAGCTTGCGCTACTATCCCCGAAGAAACCGGCTTTGTAATAAATTAAATCAGTACCTAGGGAATTGGTTTCTTTTGGTGAAGGAATATCTTCACTACTGGAAATAATACTGATGTCCACAACACCATCACCTGTCATATCGTATTTCCCAAGACCTGGAAAATACATGCCTTGCGGGATTTCTTCCAAAACCTTCCCGGCATGCCACCTCATAAGGTCGTCAAATCTGAAGGATTCTACGGCGAATTCCACACGTCTTTCCCGTCGGATTTCCATTATAACCCCTTTGTTGCTACCTGAAACATTGGGATAAATATTTTCAAGGATTGGGTCTATATTGTTATTGGCCAGGGCCAAATCTACATTAGGCAGACCTGCCCTAGCCCTCAACTTATTAACGCTGATATCCAAATCGCCCTGCTCAATAGTTCCTATCTCAGCCTTTGCTTCTGCATATATTAATAGTGCTTCTGCATATCTGTATACAGCAACGTCTACCCCAGCACTTTCCACGGTATTGTTATAACCTTTTATTTGGTGATATCCCGTAAAATTTTTGTTCAATTCCAATACATATGGATTTGTACTTCCAGCAGATATCCAGCCCGGATAAACAAAAGTTTGGGAAAGCCTTGGGTCTCTATTTTGAAATTCCTGAACAAAACTAAAGTTGTTGGAACCAGCTTGTTCGCTAAATCGGGTACCATCGGACATTAAGTAAGAGTCCATCAGGGCCTTGGAGGCACTTTGCTCATAATTTCCGAAGACATTGCCATTTCCACTGGTTTTCTTTTTATCAACATCATAAACGTTGACCAGGATTGCTTCGGAAATGCCCGACAGATCATCTGAAGTAAACATAGCCGAATAATCCTGTCCAGGGTTTCCGGTATTATAGATATCAAAATTTCCTGAATCCATTAGTTCCTTTGCCGCATTCATGGCCATTTCAAGATATTCATTTGCGGTACCTTGTAAATTTAGCTCAGAATGATATTTCCTAAAGGTCCCCTCATACAATGCAATCCGTGCCTGCAACATTATAGCGGACCACTTGTCAATGTTCCCATATGCAACATCTTCCCTGATATGCTGGGAAGCAAATTGAATATCGCTAATAATACTATCCACTACCAACGCCCTTGGGTCTCTTGGTTTATACAAGGATTCATCCTCTGGGTCCAAAGTTTGTGAATACCAGGGAACATCTGAAAACCTTTTAACTTTATCAAAGTAAAATTCTGCCCGGTAATATTTGCCAAGTCCTTCGAAATGCATTTTCGCATCCGCCTCTATTTCGGCCTTTTCAAAATTTTCAAGAAAAAAATTGACACTCCTTAAACGGCTCCAGGACCAGCCTGATCCAATATTTTCCGAACTGGGACTACCAATGGTTATATTCTTTATTTCCACTGCACCCGTGGTGGCCATGTCATCTGTTCCCTGGTCACTTAAAAACATGCCAAAACCTGGTAATGAATGTAAGCCATTGATATACAATTGTAGGTCCGATTCCGAATTAAAGAAATTCTCTTTGGCTAATGAGGATTCTGGATTGGTATCCAAAAAATCATCGTTGCAACCCACAAGTGCCAGTAAAGAAATCACTATTATTTTGTACGTATTTTTCATTGTATTATTTTTTTGTTTCAACCATTTAAAAAGTAAGATTCATACCCACCGACAACTTACGATGAAAGGGATAAGCGTATCCCCTACTGCCGGTAGCCTCTGGATCTATATGTTTTTTAATAGAGGACCATTCATATATATTTTCACCTGTTATGAAAAATCTCAATTTGGATATATGCATTTTCTCAAGTAAATTATTTGGCAATGAATAGCCTACAGTAATATTCTTAAGCCTTAAGTACGCAGCACTTTTTAAATATTTGGTTTGTGGAATATCCAACCCTGCGCCATAATTGGAATCGGCCAACCAACTCTGTAAAACAGGATATTCCGCATCGGTATTCGCATCCGCCAAGCCGGCATCTATATAGGATTGAGAATGTTGGGCCCTTAGGGCATCGCTATCAGCAGTACCTCTGTAAAAATCCAAGAGATGGTCGTACATATTGGCATATGGTTGTTGATATGGTCCCCAGAATAGGTAATTGGTAGGATAATAATCCCTTTTACCAACACCTTGTAAAAATCCGCTGACATCAAAACCTTTCCAGGCCATATCCATATTAAAACCTATTTGGTACCTTGGACTCGAATTCCCAATTAATTTTAGGTCTTTGGGGTCATTCGCAGATTCACCACGTAATATTTTGCCGTCACCGTCTTGGTCCACATATTTGGGCCATCCGGGTACAATGGATAAGGCTCCCCAGGGTACAATAGCGGATTCATCGAGTGCTGCTATCTCCTCCTCGTTCTTAAAGAAGCCGTCATTTTCCAATCCCCAGATTTCTCCAACTTTAGCTCCCTTTCTCCATTGTGAAAAAAGTTGTCCGTCATTGTCAAATCTAGTAATCGTAGTTTCATTGTCGGAAAGAATCAAGGAAGTGCCAAAATCAAAGGCGCTACCTCCTAAAATTAGACTGTTCTTATATCCAAGGGTAAATTCCCAACCATAGGTTTGAAGGTCGGCAACATTGGCACTAGGAGGATCTGTACCCAACACCCCAGGTAATTCCTGGCTTGGGGTGAGCATCCCTATCGTATTTCTTATATAATTATCCAATGAAAGGTTCAGGGAATTATCAAAGAATCCTAGGTCCACTCCGAAATTGGTGGTCACCACCTTTTCCCAAGTATAGGTATTTGGATTTATCCCCAATCCAGGTGCGAAAACCGTTTTTGGATATTCTCCATCTATCAAATACCCAGATTGTCCTGTGGACATAGTGTTGATATGCCCATAATTACCCACATTTTGATTTCCCAAGGAGCCTCTGGATATCCTAAATTTTAAATGATTTATCACATCGCTTACTTCTTCACTAAAACCCTTGCTTGCAATCCATGCTAGCGAAACCGATGGAAAAAAGCCATATCTATCCTCTTTTGGGAACCTTGAAGATCCGTCATATCTACCATTCAGCTCTAGAATATACCGATCATTATAGATGTAGTTCAACCTTCCAAAAACACCGTTCAATGCCCAATCGGAATAGGCCCATCCAACGGTTTGCTCGCCAGTAGCCAAAGCAAGGTTGGGAAGATCCGATGAAATTAGATCATCCCTATTGGCCGAGAACCATTCAAATTCATTGACCTCCTTATTGTAACCTACAATAGCCGTAAAATTGTGTTTGTTTAATTCTTTAGCATACGTGGCATAAAGGTTAATTACATTGTATTTGTTCTCTCCCAATGCCTCATAAGCATAATCCTCGCTCACCTGTTCCCTAATATCGTTGGGGCCAAATCCTATTTTATACTTAGTGCCATCCCAATGTCTACGATCAAAATCTTTTTTAAAGGTATGCTCCGCAGTAAGGGTTAAGGCTTTGTCAAATAAATAAAGATTCAATTTGTTCGTGGTCTGAATCCCCGTTTCGGTAATGGCAGTTTTGCCACCATCTATCATTCGCGCAGCGGCTCTACCTGCATCCGAATTGGCCCAGGTGCCATCCGGATTTTTCACAACATCGGTTGGCCGAATATTGTAAATATTTGTTATACCATAGGTAGGTAGGTTTCTATTGGTAAAGGACAAGAAGGTATTGTTTTCAAAATCCATCCATTTATAAGGAGTTATCGAGACTTTTGATCTAAGGGCGTTTCGCTCCCATGAATCTTCCGCCAACCTATTTAATCCGTTTTCCAGAGTGTGGTTTCCGGAAACATAGTAACTTATCACTTCCTTTTTCTCGCTATTGGGGTCCACTATTTCCTTTTTCCCGCTTATAGAAATATTGTGGTTTTGGGAAAAAGCAGAACTATTAAAAAAGTACTCGTTCCAATTCGTATCGCCCATATATTGCCACCTATTAGGGTTTTGAGGATCCAATCTTACATTAGGTACAGTTGGATCGTTGGACCGGTCTCTTGCCCATGCGTAGGTTTCATCTGAATAATTTACATAATCCCACGGCGTATTATTGGTTGCTGTATCCAACAACCTAGAAAAGATGTAGGGATCTGTTATCGGGTCTGGCGTAATGGTAGGTTTTCCCCATATAAAGGAATTGGAATAGGTAACCTTACTTTGCCCTCCTTCTTTGGTTGTTACGAGCACAACCCCAAAAGCGGCCCTAGCACCATAAATTGCTGCAGAAGAAGCATCTTTTAAGACCGAAATTGAGGCTATGTCATTAGGATTCATACGGGTAAGATCTCCTTCCGATGAGGGCACACCATCAATCATGATCAAGGGGCTCCCTCCGTTTATCGAGGTAAAGCCCCGAATATTAATGCTAGCTGTACCTCCAGGAGCGCCATTGGCAAAGGAGATATTCAAATTGGCTACTGTGCCCTGTAATCCTTGTGAAACATTTGCAATTGGCCTGTCCTCCAATTTTTTCATGTCCACAACCGCTACTGAGCCGGAAAGATTAATTTTCTTCTGCGTTCCGTACCCCACTACAACTACTTCATTCAGGGACTGGGAATCCGGAACCAATGAAACATTGACTGTAGATTTGCCTCTGGTCGATACCTCCTGTGGCTGAAAACCAACATAGGAAATAATTAGAACGGCTTCCCCTGACTGAACCTCAATACTGAAATTACCATCAAAATCGGTAACTACTCCTGTCGTTGTTCCTTTCACCAATATACTTGCTCCAGGTAAAGGTTGATTGGTCTCAGAGTCCAATACTACTCCGGTAATAGCCCGATTTTGGGCAAATGAGTGCTGTCCCATAAATAGCATAAATACAAAACCTATCAAGATTTTGATAAATGGCTTGCATTCGGGAAAGCGTTGGTTTTTTTCTTTTTTCATAAAAACGAATTAAAAATTTAAACTATTTGGTTTTGGTTAAATAATCGTCTATTCCCCTGATACGGAATAACAAAAAGCCAAAGTAACAAAATAAATTGATTGATTGACCAATCAATTTAAAATTTTTGTATTATTATTGTTAAGATTATATTAACTTGGGCAGCTAATGGGAAGAAAAAGCTTAAAGAAAGAAAGGCAATCGGAAATTATCGAAGCCTTTTATAAGGTGGCACAAAAGGAAGGATTGGAGAATGTTTCTTTGGCCAAGGTGGCCACTGAAATGGATGTAAACACGAGTCTGGTACTCCATTATTTCAAATCCAAGGACGAACTTCTATTCGGGCTGATCAGTTTTATCCTGGAACGGTATAAAAAGCTCTACACCTCAGAATACAACAAAGAAAGAAGTGGATCCCGATTGGTGAGCATTATAAATAATTTGTTTTCCAGGGAATGGAACGAACTTGTAGATGACGGTGTGTTTTACAGCTGTTTTGCATTGATTTTTCGTGATGAAAAAATAAAATTGGCCTATAAGGAATTACATGATTATTTAAGATTATTACTCACGGAGGTTATAGAAGAAACCAAAAGAAATGGAGAGGTCAATATCCAATGTTCCAAGGAAACGGCAGATTTAATATTTGTTATGGTAGAAGGGGCCTATTACTATCTATCCCTTTTTGAACCTAACGACGAGTATGATTATAAGCTGAAAAAGTACAAGGAGGCTGCCATTGAAATGCTCCAATTTAATAGCCCAATCAAATCCTAATTTTAACCCTTTTTCCTATTTATAATTTTGATGGTAGCATAAACCCCAATAAACATCCAGATAAGGTTGGTAAAAAGGTTAGGCCTGTCCTGCGTGTCGTATGCACAAATAACCAAACATAAACCTCCTGCCACATTCATCAATTGGTAAATAGCACTATTTGCATTAAGCCTATTAATACTTAAAAGGAAGTAAGAAATAATAAAAAGCGCAGAACCTGTCCACCCAATAATTTCGAATATATTCAAATGGTTTTGTTTTTATTTGGGTGGTAAGATACTTCGAATTTTGATATTTGTACTTTCCAATATGCCAAATTCATTTTGTAAGAATCAGATTTCTATTTAATAATTATCCTGTTTTATGAGTGTAATTGAATGAACTAAATACCTTATGGGATTCAAAATCGGGGGAAGTTTAAATTTTTGATTCATAAACTGCAATGATAAGGTTTTACTCCAAATATAGTAACCCACCTCTTATTGGAATAATTGGGGTGTTAAATTTTGAATCAAGCCAATAACTGGCCACACTCCATCATATATTTTGCCAGCCAATATAAACAAAAGAGCAATTTTTCACCAAAGGGGATGCTGTAATTTAGTTATGGCTAAAATGAAAAGGATTCCAATATTCAGGAACATTTTTCACTAAATCTCCAACCTCGGAGTACCTATTCAAACTTTCCCCTCCACAAGATCAGAGCCGCATTGGCATATGGCAATGTAATTCAAAGTGCTATCTTTAAATTTTTATTATCAACCTAATCTCAGAACATTATTTTACAAGAACTACCTCCCATGAAAAATAGTATCCTATTCGCCCTTTTATTACTAGTTTGCCAAACCTCCCATTCACAGGATAAAGAAGAAACCAAGAAAGACAAATGGGATGTGTCCAACCCCGCTCTATCATTTAAAAATGTGTCCATCACTTCGGACGAAGGTTCCTGGATGAGTCTGGATGTAAGTCCTGAAGGTACCCAAATTGTTTTTGACATGCTGGGCGATATTTACACCATGCCCATCACCGGGGGCACCGCTACCTTGATACGGGAGGGACATGCGTTTGAAGTACAACCAAGATATAGCCCGGATGGCAAGAGTATAAGCTTTACCAGTGATGCCGGCGGGGGAGATAATATATGGATCATGAATACGGATGGTACTGAAGCGAAACAAATTACCAAGGAAGATTTTAGGTTGGTAAATAATGCCGTATGGTCCGTTGATGGAAACTATATTTTTTGCAAAAAACATTTTACCTCAACGCGTTCACTAGGAGCAGGCGAAATTTGGATGTACCACAAATCTGGCGGCAAGGGCATTCAACTTACCAAAAAGAAAAATGACCAACAAGATGTTGGGGAACCTTGGGCGTCCCCTGATGGTAAATATGTATACTACAGTGAAGACATATATCCGGGTGGTGCTTTTCAATACAACAAAGACCCGAACAGCCAGATATATGTCATAAATAGATATAACTTGGAGGATGGGGAAACCGAAATGGTAACAGGTGGCTCCGGAGGGGCAATACGCCCCGTAATTTCCCATGATGGCAAGCTAATGGCCTTTGTGAAAAGGGTAAGGGAGAAAACTGTACTCTACCTTCATGATCTTAAATCTGGAAAAGAATGGCCAATAAACGATCAACTGAGTAAAGACCAACAGGAAACCTGGGCTGTCTTTGGACCCTACACTGGGTTCAATTTTACCCCCGATGATAGATCAATCATTATCTGGGCACAAGGAAAAATCCAAAAAATTGATGTTAATTCCCTTCAGGTTACCGACATACCTTTTGAAGCAACCGCCAACCATAAAATCGTAAACGCCTTAAAATTTAAAAACAATGCAGCCCCGGATACCTTTAATCCAAAAGCAATTCGGAACGCTGTAACTTCTCCCGATGGTAAAACTTTGGTTTTCAATGCCGCTGGATACTTATGGAAAAAGTCGCTTCCAAATGGCACAGCGATGCGTCTCACTTCTGGAACAGACCTTGAATTTGAACCTACCTTTTCCAAAGACGGCAAATACCTGGTTTATGTTACTTGGAACGATGAAAAAATGGGAGCTATACAAAGGCTTGATTTAACTTCTCCCAAAAGCAAACCTATACAGATAACCGAAGAAAAAGCCATATACAGAGAGCCTTCTTTTTCGCCTAAAGATATCAACCTCATTGTGTATCGGGAAGAAGCAGGCAACGGGCATCAGGGTTATGTAAATACAAAAGAACCCGGAATTTATTTGTTGGAAGTAAGTAATTTCAAAAAATCAGGTTCGAAATCCAACAAAAAATTGGTCATAAAAGAAGGTGAATTTCCGGCGTTCAATAAGGATGCAAGCAGGATCTATTACCAAACCGGTGGATATCTTTTTGGAGAGCTGACCAAAACCCTGAAATCCGTAAACCTCGAAGGTAAGGAGGCTCGAGAATTGGTAAAATCCAAATATGCGCAAAGAATGATTCCAAGTCCGGATGATAATTGGATAGCGTTTACCAATTTATATAAGGTCTACATCGCAGCATTGCCAATGACAGGGAACACGATTGAATTGGACGGAAAAGCGACCAATGTCCCCGTGGCCCAAGTAGCACGTGATGCAGGAATTAATTTGCATTGGTCCGCCAATAGCAGCAAACTCAATTGGACCCTTGGAGATGCCTATTTTAATACGCCCATTAACCAAAGGTTTTTATTTTTGGAAGGTGCACCGGATTCCATTCCTAAGATGGATACCTTGGGCATTAAAATAAACCTCAGCCTTGCGTCGGACAAACCTAAGGGCACTATTGCTTTTACAGGAGCAAGGATCATTACCATGAATGATGATGAAGTATTGGAAAATGGTACCATTCTCATCAAGGATAATAAAATAACGGGCATTGGTTCCAAGAACACTGTCAGCATACCTGCAGATGCCAAAATTATTGATGTTAGTGGCAAAACCATTATGCCCGGTTTAATAGATGTACACGCACACCTTGGGCATTTTAGATTTGGCCTAAGCCCTCAAAAACACTGGCAATATTACACAAATCTAGCCTATGGTGTCACTACAACACATGATCCATCGGCAAACACCGAGATGGTGTTCTCACAATCTGAAATGGTACGCACAGGAAATATGGTGGGTCCCAGGATTTTTTCGACTGGTGCTATTTTATATGGAGCGGATGGTGATTTTAAGGCTACCGTAAACAATTTGGAGGATGCGCGTTCGGCCATTTTAAGAACCAAAGCGTTCGGAGCTTTTTCAGTAAAAAGTTATAACCAACCTAGAAGAGATCAAAGGCAGCAAATTATAAAGGCCGCACATGAAAATGAAATTCAGGTTGTGCCTGAAGGGGGCTCCACATTCTTTCATAATATGTCCATGATTTTGGACGGACATACCGGAATAGAGCACAATATCTCGGTCGCCAATTTGCATAAGGACGTTGTACAATTGTGGGCCGCTAGCCAAACTGGGTACACCCCTACCTTGATCGTTAATTACGGTGGATTGAACGGAGAATACTACTGGTACCAAACCACCAACGTTTGGGAAGATGAAAAACTCTTAAAATATACACCAAGAGGTGTCATAGACTCCCGGTCCAGACACCGTACTATGGCCCCCCTAGAAGAATATGAAAACGGTCATATCCTTGTCTCCAAAAATGCCAAAAAATTGTCGGACGCAGGCATAAAGGTAAATTTGGGTGCACATGGCCAAATACAAGGTCTTGGGGCGCATTGGGAGCTTTGGATGCTGGCGCAGGGCGGAATGACAAATATGGAGGCCTTAAAAGCAGCGACCATAAATGGGGCAGATTATTTAGGGATGGACGATCAGCTCGGCTCCTTAAAAGTAGGAATGTTGGCAGATCTGATAGTTTTGGACGAAAATCCCCTTGAAAATATTCGAAATTCCAACTCGGTAAGATATACCATGATCAACGGTAGATTATACGATACGGCAACCATGAACGAGGTTGGAAATTATGAGAAACCTAGAAGCGCCTTTTATTGGGAAATGAACGACTATGCCCCTGCTTTTGACTGGCATGGAGAAACCCATTCGGGATGCTCTTGTGAAATTGGACATTGATGCAATAAACCCTCAAACTTAGCGTGACCATGGTTTCTTAGGCTGCTTATTAGGCCTGAGCCGGCCGTAGTCGACAAAGTAAGGTTGCTAACAGTAGTGGATGTTAAGGAAGGTCTTACCTGTACCGAAATCTCAGAATACCGCAACATCTGAATAAAAACAGTGGATAGCTACATTATCCGTGCCTTTGAAATCCTGAGCGAATGACTAAGCACCAGATTGTGGCAACCGTACATTTTTTATTTCAGAATCAAAAGTGACGATCATTTCTAGGCTAACGGTCTAGCCGACAACACTAATAAATGGAAGGTAAAAGACCCTTAACTCTCAATCTAAAAAACTACACCATCATCTGTTCTCCTTGGTAAATTCCAGGGACTCCCAATAAACTTCACCAAGCATCAATGGAAACCTGGCATGGATAAATTAAGGTCAGCGTTTTCCAAGATGAGGATCCAATCCTGACCTCTTCCCGAAGTGGGAGGCTTATAGGTCTGGATACCATCCGTGTCCGAGGTGCTCAAATGATATGACACTCCATATCTTGGGTCGTACCAAATGGCCTTTTTATTTGATCCCGAAACCATTCCTTTGTCAACAGCAAAGGCCTTTCCTCTGGGCGAATAGATCATCGCAAAAGATGAATCAGAGGCCAATACTGCCCTAACGGGTTCGCCATTTTTTTCCATACTATTCATGATCATCTCCGGTTTAGGTGCCAATTTGGAAAAGGAACGCGCCTCCATTAAGGTTCTAAGATGTTTCATTTGATATGCCCCAGGATGATCCAAGGCATCTTTCCAAGGTATTGTGGCCCCAATAATTGGCCTATGATCGGGTGTGTACATCTGCCAAATATTATTGTTCCCATAGGTATGTCCGCAAGCCCCGGAAAAAACAGACCAATAGGCAGCCTGCCTAACATCGTAATCGTCAAAACGATCCATAGGGTCGGTCCCTTTAAAATAAAACCCCACCGGTATGCCTTCATATCTCGGTTCCCCGTCTAAGGTTGGTTTTGTGGTCTCTAGGGCATAATCATGCTCTGCATAAAGTCCGTTGTCATGCCCATGTTGACCGTGTGAGGATTGATACATATTAAAATCCAGCCATTCGGCATCATGAAAATATTCCGAAGACATTCCAGGACCCCTGGGATGGAAGGTGATAAGCTGTTGTCCATTACACCCCTGCCTAATTCCCTCTGCCATTGCTTCCACGATTTTCCTATCATTGTCCGTTCTAATATTCCGATCCCCACCTAAGATCCAAATAATAGGCTTTCCCTTATATCTTTTCCCTAAAAACAATCCAAATTCCTTGGCACTTTCAGGGTTAAAAATAATATCCTTTTCACTCAGGGAACTCCAATAACTACCCCATGTGGGAAGCATTCCAATGACCAGCCCCAGCGAACTGGCCTTATCCACTATGGCATCCACATGTTTAAAATAAGCCTCATTGGGTCTTTTAGGGTCCTTGTTAAATAAAGGCAGGTCACCATTGGCATTGGGGTCGGTTATACCGTTCAGTTCAGACAAAACAACTGCTTGAATAACGGTAAAACCCTTATCAGCACGATTTTTAAGATAATAGTCCGCCTCCTTAATGTCCAGTCTGTGGAATAGCTCCCAAGCCGTATCGCCCAAATAGAAAAAAGGCGTGCCATCGGCCTTTACAATGTGCCTTCCATTTTCGCTTATTTCCAAGGACTGCCCGGCAACCGATTGAAAATACAAAATCACAAAAACCAAGATAATATAAACGTGTAGTTTTCCCATAGAATTTCATAAATACTCCGTAATATCAAAAATTATTGGATATTAAATTAATTAAATTAAAATTAAACATTTTTTTGCTTAAACCCTTGATTTTAAAGTATTAGGCATTAGTGCATAACAATCCTCTGATTCCAGATTTTCAATAAAAACGTTCCTGTATTATAATTGTAGGGACAATTTCCAATGTTTGGCTAAAAATTCACCAATCCGCTAATTCCTGCCTACTAGAACTGCCCCTGCATTTGTTTTAGAAAAGCAATTCATTATCTTAGAAGCTAAACTTGTTAGCATGCCAACCTACCACCTCAACATCAATGGCTCCCAAAAAAGGATCGAGACAGAATCCGATACCCCCTTACTCTATGTTTTGAGGGATTATCTGGAACTGAACGGACCTACGTATGGGTGTGGCCTTGCTCAATGCGGAAGCTGTACAGTGTTGGTAAATGGCAGTGCTACTACCAGTTGTATGCTACCGGTATCGTCTATTGGGGAAGCTGAAATAACCACCATGGAAGGTCTTGTAAGTGATGACGGAAATCTTCATCCCGTTCAGCAGGCATTTGTACAGGAGCAAGCCGCCCAGTGCGGTTATTGCCTCAATGGGATGGTGATGGCTACTATAAGCCTGCTAAACAAAAACCCTAGTCCAGATGATGCGGAAATTAAAAATGCCCTGCAAGGCAACCTATGCCGTTGTGGAAGCCATACCAGAATAATCAAGGCTGTTAAAACCGCGGCCAAAAGCCTCTAAACCATACCTACACTATGACAGCGCTACCCCTTCAATCCAGAAGAAAATTTATCAAAAACATGGGTTATATCAGTGTAGGGTTCTCACTCCTTGGGGCTTGCATAGGTGCGGAAGACCCTACCATAGCTTCCCGTGTTACTTATGACGGCAAACTTCCGGGCAGTATAGGACGTACCAATACCGTTAACGCCTGGTTGGAAATATTGGAAGATGGAAGAATTAGGGTATTATCGGGAAAAGTAGAATTGGGACAGGGAATACGCACCGCCATCCAGCAAGTTGCGGCAGAAGAATTGGATATGGATTTGAACAAAGTTCAAGTGCATTTGGCAGAGACCGGGCTAACGCCAAATGAAGGCTATACCGGCGCCAGTGCTTCCATTCAATACAGTGCTATGTCCGTACGTTTTGCAGCGGCTACCGCAAGACAGGAATTACTGGAGTTGGCGCGTAAAAAACTAAATACTCCCATTGCCGACCTGCTTCTATTCAATGGCGTTGTTAAATCGAAACTGAGCAACAAATCCCTCACTTTTGCCGAAATCCTCGAAGGTGAACAAATAAAAAGGGAAGTGAGCATTCCCGTACCCATTAAAAACAAGGCTGAACACCGCTACGTTGGAAAAGCGATACCAAGAACTGATATAGGAGAAATGGTTCGAGGGCAGGGGGGCTATATTCAAGATTTGCGCTTTCCCGGCATGGTACATGCCAGGGTGGTAAGACCACCTGGATATGAATCAAAACTGATTACTCTTGATGGGAATGGCTTAAAAGCGGAAGTTCCAGGGGTCATTAAAACAGTAATAAAAGGAAGTTTTGTGGGTGTAATTACCGAAAGGGAACATCAAGCAATTAAAGCAGAACAATACCTTAAGAACCACTCTGAATGGACTACTTCGACACCTTTTCCGGAACCAAAAAATCTGTTTACACATATCAAAGGGATTTCCGATGATCCCGAAACGATTAGGAATGAAGGTAATGTGGAGTTAGCGATTAAAGATGTAAAAACTATTAAAGCGAGATATACCAAACCTTATATAAAGCACGCTTCTTTAGGCCCGGCATGTGGGTTGGCCATGTTTGATGGTGAAGTATTGCACATCTGGTCCCATAGTCAGGGTATATATCCTTTGCGGGAGGCATTGGCGGCCATGTTGTCTATGGAGGCCGATAAAATACATATTATAGCTGTTCCGGGGGCAGGTTGTTTTGGTCATAGCACGGCTGATGATGCTGCAACCGACGCCGCCCTTATGGCATTGGAACACCCCAATATACATGTTCGGGTGCAATGGTCCAGACATGATGAACATGCGTGGGACCCCTACGGTCCGGCTATGATTGCCGAATTGGAAGCCAGCTTGGATGAAAATAATAGAATAAATTATTGGAAGGCCGAGGTGTGGACGGACTCCCATAGCCAACGTCCCAATAAGGATGCTGGGACGGTATTGGCAGCACGACATTTGGAAACGCCTTTCGAAATGAACTCGAGAGGGTACTTGGGAGGAGGCCATAGAAACGCCGATCCTTACTACAACATTCCCAACATGAAGGTTAATGCCCATTACTACAAAGGGCCATTTCGTGTTTCCTCATTGCGCAGTTTGGGGTCTTTCACCAATATATTTGCCATAGAATCATTTATGGATGCCTTGGCCGAAAAGGCTGGACAAGACCCCTTGGATTTCCGTCTAAATCATTTGGAAGACGAAAGGGCCGTTGCCGTCATCCAGAAGGTGAAAGAACTAACCGCTTCCCAAAATATAGCCGATGATCAAGGTGTTGGCTATGCCTTTATGAGGTATAAGAATACGGACGCCTATATTGCTATGGCTGCCAAAGTTGCCGTAAATAAGGTCATGGGCAATATTGAACTTATTAAAATGTGGGCGGCAGTAGATGTAGGCGAAGTGATCAATATGGATGGGATTACCAATCAAGTTGAAGGAGGCATGATCCAGGCGGCCAGCTGGACCCTAAAGGAGCAGGTGACCTTCAATACGAAGGAAATAACTAGTACAGACTGGTTAAAATACCCCATTCTACGATTTTCACAAATACCTGAAGTGGAGGTTGCCATTATCAATCGCCCTGAGGAGGATGCCAAGGGTGTGGGAGAAGTGCCTATGCCTCCAACCGCTGCGGCAATTGCCAATGCCATCTTTAAGGCTTGCGGAAAACGGGTGAATGATCTGCCGATTACGCCAGAGAAAATTTTGAATGCATAAACCCAATATTCTAAGATCCCATACGGTCATACAAATTATAATAGAATAGGTCATTTCGACAGAGCGAAGTATGAGCGACGAGAAATCCAAGTTTCAGCATATGCAAATTACACTAGCAGCTTAAAAAAGTTACTTAGGTTTACACGGGAGGAACCCATTCATCCATAAAAATAAATTAAAGATGCCAAAAATCAAAAACCCAGCTTGTGCTACTTCTTAATCGTTGCAAAAAAAAACAACTCATTTCGAAGTGACCTCCTCAGTCATTTCGACCGGAGGGAGAAATCACACAAGTAGCGCAACCAAAACATCAATTGCGTACACAAATTCTCGAAACCCGAAAAGTAAATAGCCTTCGCCAAAACCCAACTTGTGCGACTTCTCGTCGTCCCAAAAAAGGGACTCTGTCGAAGTGACTCCCACCTTTTATCTCTATAGAAAAATCAAAATGACAAACTTTGGATTCATTATCCTATACCAATTAAAAAATCTGATTGTTATAGATTTCCACGTTAGGCTTATCAGAAGAAATAAAATACTTCTTCTTTTCCCTCGCCACCTTATAATAATTTGACAAAAAAAGCGGGATATAATACCCGCTAATTTTTTAATAACCATTTCATTAAATGGAACCCTCTAGTACTTCTTGGATTGTTCAATGTACTTATCATCCAGTTCCTTGGAATCCTTGTATTTTGTCCGTAGTTGGGCCAGTTTTTCCCTTAGTTCCTTTACAACCTCTGCATAGGCTGGATCATCATATACATTGTTCATCTCCCTGGGGTCTTTTTTACGGTCGTATAATTCCCATTCATCCACATCATAATAAAAATGTGCCAATTTGTACTCCTTGGTAACAATGCCATAGTGACGTTTTACCATATGCACACTGGGATACTCATAATAGTGGTAATAAACCGCCTCCCTTTTCCATTGGTCGCTTTGCCCCTTTAACAATGGCATTAGGCTTTCACCCTGCATATCAGCAGGGGCCTCTATTTGTGCCGCCTCCAAAAATGTCTGGGCAAAATCGAGGTTCTGCACCATTTCTTCCTCAGTGGTTCCTGGTTTAATTTCATTGGGCCAGCGAATCAACAAGGGCGTTTTAAACGATTCATCATAAATAAAACGCTTGTCGAACCAACCGTGTTCCCCTAAATAAAACCCTTGGTCCGAAGTGTAGACCACTATGGTATTTTCTGCCAGGCCGTTGTCATCCAAATAATCCAATACTCTTCCTACATTATCATCCACGGAAGAAATACTACCCAAATAATCCTGCATATACCGTTGGTATTTCCAGGTCATTTTTTCCTTGTCGGTCATGGAGGGCCACTTTTCCTTAAAATCTAGATTAATGGCATCTATAATAGGCTTGTATTCTTGCCTTTGTTTTTCATTTCCACGATTGAATTCGTTATAAACGTCTGCCTGGGAACCTTCCACAAATGGTTCTACGCCTCCCATGGTTTCCAAAGTTTCGGGCCAAATCTTGCTATCATGGCTATACTGCATATGGTACAATAAATTCATCTCGGCCGTTTTGGCCGCAGTGCCCCTATTTTTATAATCGTCAAAAAGGGTCTCTGGCAAGGGAAAGGTTTTTTGGGTATACTCCATAAATTTATCTGCTCTTGGCCACCAAGGTCTATGGGGCGCCTTATGCAGGTACATTAAAAGAAATGGCTTATTGGGGTCTCTTTTTTTATCCAACCATTCAAGGCTCATATCCGTAATAATATCGGTTACATACCCTGTAATGGTAGTATCTCCTTTCTGGGTGATAAAATCCGGATTAATATAATGCCCCTGTCCCGGCAGGATCATAAATTCGTCCACTCCCTTGGGATTGTTTCCAAAGTGTAACTTCCCGAACATCGCAGTTTGGTACCCCGCTTTCTGAAATAGTTGAGGAAAAGTAACCTGAGTGGTATCAAATGGATTGTGGTTATCAATTTTTCCGTTAATGTGGGTGTGCTTCCCTGTGAGAATAGTGGCCCTGGACGGGGCACAGATAGAATTGGTGACACTGGCATTTCTGAACAGAATTCCTTCCTTGGCCAAACGATCAATATTTGGGGTCTGAATTAGGTGGTCACTATATGAACTTATGGCCTGATAGGCATGGTCATCGGACATGATGAACAGGATGTTGGGTTTCTTAGGTTTTTTGTCCTCCTTCTCTGCACAGCTGTGAAACAACAAAAGGCATAGTGTAAATAGTGTAAATAATGGTAATGCTTTCATATAGTTTGCTTGAATTGATAAAACTCCTTTTAAAGAGAATCATTAAATATAAACGGTTTAAGGATAAACTTCAAATATTTGTGCCTTATGCACCTTTTGAAAATCATTAGGGCAAAATAATGGCACTCTATCTCAAAATAGAAAAAACCAGTGAAGCTGGGTAAGCTTCAAAGTTCTGCTTATCCCTTGGTTATACGGTTTAGATGGCACCCCCAAGATCAATTATTACATTGGCCGTATTACTACTTTCATCTACCATCTCCTGGGTTACCTTGGTTTTCCACAAATACAACCTTCTCAAGGAGTCTATATCCAATAATAATTTTAAACCGTCATTGGAAACCTCCGTATCATAAAGATTAATTACTTCAAGGTGCTTGTATCTATGCAATTGCTGGATAGCATCATCAGAAATTGGATTTGAATGTAAATCAATTTTAGTTAAATTTTTTAACTCGGGCAACTGGGCAAGCAACTCATTTGTTAAACCGCAATTGGAAAGGTTCAAAGTGGTAATATTATCACCTATTTCTTTCAATAAACTAATCTGTTCCTCTCCTATGGTCGCCCTGTCATAACTTACATCAAATAAAAAGTTATCTTCTCCCAACCTGTCAACAGAAAATCCATTTTCGATCAAAATACCTACTTTTTGTTCCCCAATCTCTTCAACTACAATAGTTTCTATATAGGGTTTAGGGTTATAGTCCAAATTATAATCCCGGATCATTAGCTGCAATAATTCTGGCGTCATATTTTTATGGTCAAAGACTGCCAGACTATCCGCTCCCATATTTATCCAATAATCAAGAATTTTAATTTCACTATAACTCAAAGGTTTTCCCTTGGTGGGCATAAATTTTTTATTGTCCAATGGTAAGCTGATACGCTTAAATAGTTCACTTTCCTCTAGAACGCTTTGTACAATTGGATATCCACTTTCCGTCTCGATAAATAAATGTCTATACGCCGTAAGATCAAGGCCCCCCTTTTGTTTCTCATTATTATGGCAGGTGGTACATTTTTGTTCGAACATAGGTTGAATAATATCCCGATAAATAAGCACAGAGTCCTGATTCTTATGTTGGATTCCTTTGTTTGAGTCTACCACATCCATTCCTGCGAGCTTCTTTAATGCATCAGGCGCATAGGCCAGAAGGTAATCTTGACCATGGGTAAGTACACCACCTTGATGCCCGGTTAAGCCAACAAGGATTATTAATACGGACGAGATAAAAATAGAGTGCTTGTTATTATAGGTGCGGATTTTTATTTTAAGTACGTAGGCCAAGGCGGAAAATACCACTACTCCGATCCCAAGCCACTTATGTTGCCAAAGGGTATCCGCAGCATAGTCCCCTCCTTGAGAGAGTAAAAGTCCCGTGGCAATGGTAATAAGGCCGGACACCATTACCGCTATCAGCGAGTATTGAACAATACGATCGTAAATCTTCTTATCATTCTTAAACAGGCCAATTATTTCAATAACCACTGTCAATACAATAAAACCTATAGGTAAGTGCACCAATAATGGGTGAAATCGCCCTAAAAATAAATCTATTTCCATATTCAATACTGCTGTGTTAAAATATCCTTTATTACGTTGCCGCTTACATCCGTTAGTCTAAAGTCCCTTCCTTGAAAATGGAAGGTAAGTCTTTCGTGATCCAATCCCAATTGGTTCAGAATTGTGGCCTGTATATCATGTACATGAACCTTACCCAGAATTCCCGAATAACCTATTTCATCCGTTTCTCCAAAAGTAAATCCCTTTTTAATTCCTCCACCGGCCATCCACATGGTAAAGGCTTCCCCGTGATGATCTCGCCCAAAAAAACCTTGGCCCGACCTTGCTTCCATCATTGGGGTTCGTCCAAACTCTCCTCCCCAAACAATTAGCGTTTCTTCCAAAAGCCCTCTTTGCTTTAAATCCGTAAGAAGTGCTGTCATGCCTTGATCAATACGACTACATTTATCCTTTAGGCCAACATCTACCCCACTACCAGGACTTACCCCATGTGTATCCCAACCTTCATCATAAAGCTGAACAAACCGCACCCCATTTTCAACCAACCTTCTCGCTAGAAGGCAATTATTAGCAAAGGAACCTTCCCCAGGAGTTGCACCATATAGATTTTTAATGTAATCTGGTTCATCATCAATACTCATAACACCAGGTACTGAAGTTTGCATTTTAAAGGCCAACTCATATTGTGACATTCGCGTTAGAATTTCAGGATCACGGGATTCTTGATACTCCTGTTCGTTTATTTTATTTATAACTTCAACAGTTTGTTTTCTCAAGGTAGCATCCACACCTTTAGGGTTTTGTAGATTCCTTACTGCCGGCCCTTTCGACTGACATTGTACACCTTGATAAACGGTAGGTAAAAAACCACTTCCCCAAAGACGTTTTCCCCCAGTGACAACCCCTCCGGAAAGTAAAACAATAAAACCGGGCAGATTTTCATTGGACGAGCCGAGCCCGTAAGTTGCCCAACTTCCCAAGGAAGGCCTACCTTGTCTTGGTGATCCCGTCTGCATTAAAAACTGGGCCGGGGCATGATTAAATTCTTCCGTGGAAACTGCCTTTAGAAAACTAATTTCATCGACTACGCTGGCAAATTTTGGCAAATAATTGGATATCCAAGTTCGGGATTCTCCGTACTGTTTAAAAGTGGCCTGCGAGCCAAGCATTTTAGGAGTGCCCCTAATAAACGCAAATCGTTTGCCTTCCAGTAAGGATGGAGGACAATCCTGTCCGTTTAATTTATTTAGAACTGGTTTATGATCAAAAAGCTCCAATTGCGATGGTGCCCCAGCCATGTGCAAATAGATAACATGCTTTGCCTTGGGTAAAAAATGTGGGATATCATGTCCTGCCATTGGTCGGGGCAAATTGTTGGCAAACAAATCTCCGCCCAACATAGAACCAAGAGTTAAGGCCCCCATACCGGAAATACAATTTTTTAAAAAGTGCCTCCGGGTATTATATTCGCTCTCACGGTAATGTGCCTCATTGAAAATATCCATACTAATATATTATCCTTTTACTATAAATTCATCCAGATTTAGGAATACATTGGCCACCATGGTCAGTGCCGCCAACATTGGCTTATTTTTTCCTGAATACTGCAAGGCCACATCTGGAAATTCCAAATGAGCCGTGTTATTTTCATAATGTGATAGTGCCTCTTTATAGAGCTGGGTCAATTGCATCAATTTGTCCTTATCAATATTTTTTCCCATCACCTTAAAATATCCAAATTTTATTTGATTCTCCATTTGATTATCAGCCTCAAACATTTGTTTGGCCAACAATTGCGATGCCTCAAAGAAAGTTTTGTCGTTAAGTAGACTAAGGGCCTGTAAGGGCGTGTTGGTCAGTACCCGACTTGAAACACAAGCTGACCTATCCGGGCTATCGAATACGATCATGTTCATAGGTGGGTTTACACGTTTCCAAAATGTATACAACGAACGTCTATACAAAGCTTCATCACCTTTTATGACATAATCCGGAAGGGTGTTCCATCCGCCAGCAATTTCAACATCCGAATTTATGACACTTGGTCCCCCGATCGTTTTATTCAACAAACCGCTGACCAACAAAATTTCATCCCGAATCTGCTCCGCTGAAAGACGTTTACGGGATCCTCTCGATAACCAGTTATTATTGGGATCCAGTTCTAATAGATCGTCGCCCACAATCGATGATTGTTGATAGGTAGCCGAAAGGACAAAGTCGCGCAACAAAGGCTTTATCTTCCAATTGTATTCCTTCATTAATTTCACTGCCATCCAATCCAACAACTCCGGGTGGCTTGGGTTTTTGCCCTGTGAACCAAATTCCTCCATGGATTCCACCAAACCCCTTCCAAAGATTTGCTCCCAAAAACGATTTACCACGACACGGGCGGAAAGAGGATTTTCATCACTTACCATCCACTTCGCAAATTCCAACCTATTGCTAGGCTCCTTGGATTCGTCCAAAGCGTAAATATTCGGAATACCTACTTGTACTTCTTCTCCTAAATTTAGCCAGCTTCCCCGATCAAAAACATTGGTTTTACGAGCCTTATCTTTTTGTAATTCTTGGATTATGGGAGTACTTGTAGTTGGAATCTGGGCAAGTTCCTCCAATTTTTGCTTAAATTCCTTGTCGAAATTATCCTTTAGAGGTTCCTTTTCATAATAGAAGATCTTATCCAAATAGAAAAGATGGGGCACATAAATCTCGCCTTTATGGAACTGCAAAAAAATATCGTGCTCGTCTGTAATATCGGGTATATTGGTACTAAACTCTTTAAGTTTCAATCCGTTTTCCACAAGCTTGGAACCTTCGGTGCTACTGATGCGTACTTCTCCAATTTTTCTTCCATTAAGGGAATCCAAATGAATGGAAATATCACCTGCATATTTCAGCGAAGCCGACACCACAAAGCCCATCTTATTAACTTTCTTCAAATCAACATCATTGTAGCTGGCCCATGAACTATCTTGAATCTGCCATAAAAAATTCAAACCCCCGTCCAACTCTATAAACGGACTGGTCTTATCAAATGCTTCAGCTTCCGTGAAGCGATATCCCAGATGCGTTAACAAGGCCCCTTTTTGGTCGTATAAAAAACGTGACTTTGTTATTTGTCCGTCACTAGGGAGCAAACGCCCATTAATGTACTCCAAAAGCTTTTCCACTTCTTTTTTGTTCTCCTTGGAATAGGTGAAAAGTTTAGGTTTTTCATAATAAGAATCGTCATCGGCCGCATTATTAAAGAAAGCCATGGATTCATAAAACTCCTTGTGCCTAAAAGGGTCATATGGGTGACTGTGACATTGAACACAGGCCATTGTGGTTCCTTGCCAGACTTCGTAGGTAGTTGCTACCCTTTCCACAACAGAAGCCACTCTAAATTCTTCATTATCGGTTCCTCCTTCATCGTTGGCAAGGGTATTTCTATGAAAGGCGGTTGCAATCAACTGTTCCTCCGTTGGTTCTGGCAGTAGATCTCCCGCCAATTGTTCAATGGAAAATTGATCAAAGGGCATATCCTTATTAAAGGCCGCTATTACCCAATCCCGAAATTTCCAAATTTCCCTGTTGGTATCCTTTTCAAACCCCTTGGAATCCGCATAACGTGCCAGATCCAACCACATACTGGCCCATCTTTCCCCGAAATGGGAAGACGCCAGTAATTGATCTACCAAATTTTCGTAAGCCTCGGTAGAATTATCTTCCAAAAAAGCCTTGGCCTCTTCAACGGTCGGTGGTAATCCCGTAAGGTCCAAATAAAGTCTTCTCATTAGGGTATTATTATCCGCCTTTGTAGAGGGAGACAATCCCTTCTCCTTTAACTTGTAAAATATAAACTGATCTATTGGATTCTTGACCCAACCGCTATCGGCTACCACAGGTGGTATGATGTCTTCCTTAGGAGGAATATACGCCCAGTGTTTTTCCCATTTTGCACCCTGATCGATCCACTTCGCCAAGATTTCGATTTCCTTCTGGGAGAGTTCTGGAGACTCATATGGCATCCTAATCTCAGGATTTTTGGACACCAATCTCCTATATAGTTCACTTTTTTCATGATTCCCACGGACAATGGCGGGTTTACCAGATTGAGTTTTATTAAAAGCGTCTTCTTCAAATAATAAACTAAACTCCCCGTTGGCTTTAACTCCTCCGTGACATCTTAAACATTTGCTATTTAGGATAGGGCGAACATCCCTATTGAAACTTATTTCAGTATCTGATGAGTCATAGCATGAACCCAAAAATAGAATACTCAAAACCCAAAAAAGTCTATATATACTATTTGTACAAATAGATTTCGCCATCTTTAATTGTGGTTTATAGAATTACTAATTTTCAGATTTAGATCATTTAAAGGTAAATGTCCTATCATTCCTTTTTCACTACCCATTTTATGCCTTCTATTAGATGTTGTCTTCCAAAATCCGTATTCAATGAGCGAATGTCATGACCCAATTCTGTATAGAAGAATCTTCCTCCACCCCAAACCCTGGTCCAGGCTATGGGATGATCCTTTCCCATTGCTACGCCACCTCTAGTCTGGAAATATTCTCTTACTGGCTGGTATGTTGATTCGTCTACCCTGATTAATACCTGTACACCTGGCAAGCCTGTAACAGACTTGGTGTGATTGGTCCAATCTGCTTCATACCAAAACTCTTTTCCCATCCCCTTAACGGCAGGATGATCCATTGCCATGGGATCAACCACAAGTTTAGCCTTTAGAAACTCAGAATCACTATTAAAATCACAACCTCCCAATTCCATTATCCAAGGCCAATTTTCCTGATGCACCAACAATGCATGTAAACCAACAATTGCTCCCCCTGCTCTATACCATTCCTCTATGGCTTTGCGCTGGTCTTCATTAAATACTTTATCCAGGACGTTTGCATTGTTGAACAGTAATACATCATAATAGCTCAGTTTTTCCTTTGAAATATCGTTTCCAGTTTCACTTACATCTACCTGCATATTGTGTTCGGCACCCAACCGTACGATCCATCCATTTACGATGGGGATGTCAGGATGTCGGAACCAACCAGTACCTGAAAAAAGTAAAACCTTCAATGTTGCTCCGTCTCCCATGGCATTGCGCTCATGCATTTTCTTTTGATGGTCAACATCAAGATGCTCTTGGGCAATTAATGAATAGGTGGATAAAAACAATAACGATAAAAGGATGGTTGAAACAATTTGGGCTCTTTTGCTTTTCATAATTAGTAATTATTATTCCTTCGAATTAAGTACAGGTATACTTAACATCTATTTCAATAAAAATAAGGGTTTTATGGGTATAATTAAGAGTCAAAACCTTCGGGATGTGAATACCACCAAACAATTACGCCTTTTTAACATACTAAACGAAAAAAGTTTATGGCATTAAAGTGCTTATTTTCAAGGTTTTAAATATTTTTTTGCTTATAATTTCCAAAAATAAAAGTACTGCATACAAGGACTCTAAAATTGCTAATTAGGTCCTAAGGATATAGAAGATTTACTATATTGGGAACTGTTAACAACAGACATGTGCCAAATATTGGCCCATAAATTCAAAACATATACAATGGTTAAAATTAATCATAGCCTAATTTTCAATACTTGCGCCATCCTTCTATGTGCCATTACTATAATTAGTTGCCAAACAAAACAAAAAGAGGAGTTGCCCCCTAATATTGTATGGATTACCTCCGAGGACAATTCCAAGCACTACCAAAAGCTTTTTGATGACAATGGAATTCCTACCCCGAATATTGAATCGCTAGCCAAAGAAGGTTTGATCTTTAATCGTGCATTTTCCAATGCCCCCGTCTGTAGTGTTGCCCGTTCGGCAATAATATCCGGTTGCTACGGACCACGTATTGGGGCCCAATTTCATAGAAAGATGGCCGTTGTCCCCATGCCCGATTCACTCAAAATGTTTCCTGCCTATTTAAGACGGGCCGGTTATTACACCACCAATAATAGCAAGGAAGATTACAATATAATAAAAAGTGATGATGTTTGGGACGAATCTTCAAAGAAGGCCAGTTGGAAAAACAGGTCTGAAAAACAGCCATTTTTCCATGTCTTTAACATTGGGGTTTCCCATGAATCCAGTATGCACTTTACTGCTCAGGACATGGAGTCCAATCCTACTGAAACAGATATAAACTCTTTTAAGATTCAACCCAATCATCCCAATACCCAATTATTTAAATACACCAATGCTCTATACCGCGATAAAATCAGGGAAATGGACCGTCAGGTCGGGGAAATTATAAAGGAACTTAAAGAAGAGGGTCGCCTGGATGACACCTTCATTTTTTACTTCGGCGATCATGGTGGCGTTTTGCCGGGAAGCAAGGGATATCTGTATGAAACCGGATTGCATGTGCCAATGGTGGTCCATGTTCCCAAAAATTATAGACATCTGGTAAGAGATAAGATTGGTAGCACTATAAATGGTTTTGTGAGTTTTATAGATTTGGCACCAACCGTGTTAAATCTCGCCGGAATTGATATCCCTAAAGAAATAGATGGAACAGCATTTTTAGGCAAGGATATAGAGATCGAGGAATTAAATTCCCGTGACGAGACCTATAGTTATGCCGATAGATTTGATGAAAAATATGATGTGGTACGGGCCGTACGAAAAGGAAAGTATAAATACATTAGGAGCTATCAGCCATTTAATTATGACGGATTAATGAACAACTATCGTTACAAGCAATTGGCCTATCAGGAATGGCAGACCTTGTACCACGATGGAAAACTCAATGAGGTGCAATCCGTTTTTTTCGAAAAACGTGCCCCAGAAATGCTTTTTGATATTGATGCGGATCCCTATGAAACAAAGAACTTGGCAGATGATCCAGCGTATAGCTCTACACTTATCAATATGCGAGAAAAACTCGCTAGCTGGGTAAAAGGAATGCCTGATCTATCTTTCTATCCCGAACACTTCCTGATTGAGAAGGCATTCGAAAATCCTGTGGAATTCGGAAAAATTCACAGTAACGAAATTCAAAAATATATCGAGATTGCCGATTTAAACCTACAGCATTTTGATGATGCCAAGAATTCCCTTACAACTGCCCTAAAATCATCCGACCCACGGGAAAGATATTGGGCAATTATCGCTTGTAGTACTTTCGGGCAGCAAGCCAATGGAATGGAATCCCATATCAGGGAAATGGCCTCCCAGGACACAGAGCTAATTAACAGGGTACGCGCTGCCGAATTTCTAGGTATTGTAAAGAAATTGGACCCTTCGGCAATAATGACAAATTCCCTGTACGAGTCGGAAAAACCAAGTGAGGCGCTTTTAATTTTAAATTCGATCGTGCTCATGAATTCTGGCAATTACAACTATAAATTTGATATTAAGTTGGATAAACTAGCCAAAACGGTTGCTGAAGATTCAGAGGTACAGCTCAGATTGAAATACCTCAATATTATTTAGTACTATCCAACATCAATAAACAGGGCTACAATTCCTAAAGAGAGGAAAAACATTTAGGCACTATCAATGTTCAACAATTGCCCTAAACGCAGCCAAGGGACAACTTACTGTGGTCATATACAATGGGTTTTGTGTGTGTCCGGAAGGATGAAAACATTCAAAGGGAGCTCCATATTCCAACCCTTTTCTAAAATCGTTTTCACGCAGATCATCTACGAATTCTTTGGCCAATTTCTGCGAAAGTTTATAATTGGTCTTGGCTATGGCATAGCACACCCATCCCGTTGGTGTTCCCCAATATGCCCCGTTCTGGTATGTATTTTTCTGCGCCAATGAAAATTCCCAGGCTGTAGACCCGTTAAAATCATCCGTGGTTAAAATGTGCCTAATATTGCCTTTATAGGATAAATGGCCATTTTCGTAGGCCTTGGACAAGAAGCGGCTTGTTCTATCCGTATTTTCCTTATTTAAAATATCGTAATAAATCGCTAAGGCAGTTGACCAAACATCCGCCTGACTACCTTTTCCATTCGAAGCCTTAAGCATACCTCTTTCATCCAAAAACACCAACGGTAAAGCCTCCTTGATTTTTTGGGCTATCGAATTGTATTTTTCCGCTTTAGTTGTGTTGTTCAGTTTTTCAAACAAGTCGGCAAGATCCAAGGCTGCCCTAAATTTTAATATGGACGGATAGCAAAGATCTCCTGTAATGGTCATTACATCCCTAAAACCAAAATCGATACCCCTAAAATGGTCCGTGGTAGTAACAATATGATTATCCAATCTCGATGGAGGCACATGGAACGCAATTTCAAGTCGATCTATAAGCCTGGTGCCATTTATTTCCCGTTCCAAAATGGATAAGTCTGCTGAACTTTTTATATAATAATGGGCCATTTGAACAAAGAAAAACTGATCGCCATAGGGCGGAGTCCTGCCAAATTGTGGAGTTCCCTGTTCCTCGAAACTATAAGTCCCAGGAAAGTAGATTGGTAAGCTATCGTCCATACGAATATGATCGGCAATAGCACCAAAAGGAATCAAGGACCCATTTTTGGTAATCCATGTTCTATCGGCTTGGGCAGAAGCCGTCAACATCAACATATTTCTTTGTTCCTCCTTCGTAATAAATCCAGATTCCAAAGACATGGCATAATCACGTATCCAAAAAGCAGGATAACTGCCCCTGCCTCCCGGCTTTACAAGTGTCATACCCGTATTGTTGTTCCCCATTTGGTCAGCAACCTTCTGTCCAGGATAAATACGGGAACTATCAATTATTGTTGCTGTAAGTATTTCCAGAAATTGAAAATCATTGGCACTTAAAATACGATTCGTAGCTACTGTCCTGGATTGCCCAATAGCAGAGGCCGTAATGACAATGGAAAATAAGGTTAAAATGGATTTCTTCTTAAAATTCATTAGGGACTTCAAAATTAATATAATGGTTCTGTGAGATATAGTGGTAGGCCTAAATTACGATTTTATATTTGACATAGTACTAAACCTAAAATACTGATTTAAAGCCTTGCATATATGCCGATTAAAACTTTATAAAACCACTAAAGAATAAGGAATTTTCTTAATTTTAAAAAGGATATTTTGATAGTGGAAAAATATTGGCTTGCAATCACTGTAACTTTTGCACCTCTATTACAACCTATAACAACAAAGACAAGATCTGAAATATCTAATTAATCAACAAAAGAAACAGCTATGCAAACGATATTGGGTTCTGGCGGGGCAATTGGCATTGAACTCGCCAAGGCTTTAAAAGAGTATACTACCGATATTAGGTTGGTAAGTAGAAATCCGCAAAAGATAAATGAAACAGATCAACTTTTTTCCGCTGACCTTACAGCTAGAACGAAGGTTTTTGAAGCAATCCAAGGCTCGAGTATTGCATATGTCACCCTTGGTTTTCCCTATAATCTTTTGGTATGGCAAAATAACTGGCCAAAATTCATAAAAAATGTACTTGATGCCTGCATTGAGTACAACTGCAAATTGGTGTTTTTTGACAATATATACATGTACGACCCCAATTATTTAAATGGTATGAATGAGAAAACACCCATTGATCCTCCAAGCAAGAAAGGCGCAATACGTTCGGAGGTAGCCGGCATGATCATGAATAAAGTCAAAGAGGGACAACTTGAAGCCTTAATCGCCCGTTCTGCAGATTTTTATGGCCCAAATATTAAAAGTTCGAGCATGTTGACAGAGATGGTTTTTAAACCGTTAAGTAGTGGAAAAAAAGCAAATTGGCTATCCTCCGTAAATTTTGAACATTCCTTTACTTATACTCCAGATGCCGGCAGGGCAACCGCCTTGCTTGGCAATTCAGCAAAAGCGTACAATCAGATATGGCATTTACCAACAGCGAAAAACCCGTATACAGGCAAGGAATGGATAGAGGCCATTGCTAGAGAAATGGGTGTAAAACCTAGAATACAGGTTGCCAGCAGATTAATGGTAAAGCTACTTGGCCTTTTTATGCCGATTATGAGGGAAATGCCGGAAATGATGTATCAATATGACAGGGATTATGTCTTCAACTCGGACAAATTCAATAGTCATTTCGATTTTAAAACCACCCCTTATTTGGAAGGGATTAAAGAAATCATTAAATCGGATTATAAGAAATAGCCTACTCCAAAAGTTTTGAAATAGGCATTAGACCTGGCACATCTGAAAATCTTCCATCTTACAAAATATTGGGAATTATTGGAAATGGATTTAACTTCACAATTAAGAAGAATTCGCAGCCTACTCCTTAAAAAGTTCAAGCCCTATTTTTTGAACACAATAGCAATGAAATTAAATTGTTATCTTACAATAAAAGAATCAAATCCATATTTATGAGCCCAAGCAAAATCTTTCTCCAGGACAACTTCAACGGACTTCAGCACCTTGGACTACCGGTTTCCAACTTAAAGGATTCATTGGAATTTTACAAGTCCCTTGGTTTTAAGAGGGTCATGGATTCCCATGTAGATGTTCCTGAGGAAAACGACACCATACTCGTGGCCATGATGGAACAAAAGGGAGTAATTATTGAGCTATACCAGGTTACCAAAAACGACCTATTGGAATTAAAATCGCGCAAGGATGGCCATGTGGACCATATTGCCTTCGATGTGGACGATGTTGAAAAAGCCTTTCGCGAACTAAAGGAAGCGGGCTTTACAATGGTAGAAGAGAAACCCGTATTCCTAAATTTCTGGGACAAAGGTTGTAAATATTTTGCAATAAGGGGACTGGATGGCGAAAAATTGGAATTTAACCAGATTATGTAGCCCAATAAAACCTACAATAAACTAAAACTCAACTCCGTTCGCCATTAATCAAAATGGTCATAAGAAAACAGAAATTATTCCTGGTTTTAAAGCTTAATGCCCTAAGATCAGAAAATCTCCCTTAAGCGTATTGACACAAATAGGATGTTTGTCCTACTGATTTTACTTTAAAAGATGTATTGGCTCCGACTTTAAAAGAAGTGCCAGCCTTAAACGATTTCCATTCGGATTCACCTGGCAATAGGGCTATTAATTCGCCTTCAACGACTATCATGGTTTCCTTGGCAGAGGTTCCAAATTCATACTCTCCTGGTTCCATTACCCCAATGGTAGACTTTCCAGTAGCTGAAGTGTATCCTAGGGATTTTACAGTTCCATCAAAATATGCGTTACTCAATATCATAAATTTTCTTTTTATTGATAGGCCGCAAATATAAAGAAAGGAAGTTCAGAATTTTGATATTCCTGACCTAATTAGGCTCAATATCATTATTTATTTAAATAATTTGATCAATTGCTTCAGAACCTATATTTATTCAAAAAAAATAGATTTAGAATAATAAATTCCTAACGCCTTGAAATAATGCTTCATTTCGCCTTAATAATTTCTCAAGGAATATAAGGCAACAAAATCGTAAATTGTGACCCTCCTCCAACAATTGCTTTTGATAAAATATGGCCGTAGTGGAGTTCCACTATCTTTTTACAGTAAGCCAGTCCTAAGCCTGTACCACTTTCAACATGAAATTTTTGTAGAAGTCCAAAAATCTTATCCTGATCACTATTGGGAAATCCCTTCGAATTGTCCTTGATCCGTATCTGAATAAAGTCCGTATAGCGGTAGGCGTCCTGTACGGCCTTATAGTAATTATCCTTGATCAGGTCAGATGAAATTTCGATATGCAAGGGTTTATCCTCGGTTCGAAACTGGTATGCGTTGGACAATAATTCCCTCAAAACCCAAGTCAATCTAGGAATATCTCCACGTACCTCCTTGACCCCTAAGTGGGTTAAGACTGGCTGAATTTCCGGGATATTCAATTTTGAGGTGGCAGCATGGGTCATTTCTTCCAGGTTTCCTATTGTAAATTCGTTCATCCTATTTTCCAAGGAGTGATAGCGCTGTAACCGCATCAATAAGTCACGGGAATATTCTGATAGGCCTTGAAGTTTTTTAAGATATGATCCAAATTCCTTCCCAACTCCCTCTTTTACCGTTTTCCCTTCAAGGAGACCTGCAAATAGTTGTATTTTACGCAAAGGTTCCTGCATATCATGGGAAAGCACTTTATTGAAATCCACATGCTCCTGATTAATGCGTTTTAATTCCCGTAATTGTTGTTCCAATAACTTCTGATGCCTTTCCAGTTCTGCCTTCATTTTCAATAACAAATCGTTCTCCTTAAGTGCCTTTTCTGCCGCCTGCTTGGCCTCAAGAATTCCTTTCTCGTACTTATTGCGCTTTGCCATGTGAAGACCTACTGCATTTACAATCGGCATTCCCAAATCGTTGGTTAGGACCATATTCATTAAAACAGGATATTCCTTGCCAGATTTAGAACTCATGGAGAGGAACATTTCATCGACATTGCCCTGCATCATCAACATTGGCAGGAAATGGGTCTTATAAAAAATCCGGCTTCCACCGGTTAGCAATTCTTCAAAGCGTATCTGGCCTATAACATCCTTTTCTTCATATTCCAAATGATGGAGCATCCTCTGGTTTATATGTGTTAGATAGCCATCTACTGAAAAAGAAAAAATATAACATGGGTGATTATTATTCACTGATCTTTACTTCAAAGGTTAAACTAGGTAAGGATATCTTCAGGCTGTAAAAATTGCTGGATACATTTAATCGTTTCTGCTGGATGACTCATATGCGGGCAATGTCCAGTGGCCTTCATATGGTACATTACACTTTTTCTTAATTTATCGTGCACAAAGTCGCCCACCTTGTCACTTGCAATATCATCTTTCGTACATTGAAGAATTAGGCTGGGAACATTCACCTTGGGAAGGTCTTCCCTGTTGTCCGAAAAAAAAGTTACTTTGGCAAAATTGCCCGTAATCTCCTTGTCCATAGAACAAAAACTTTTTTCAAGTTCCTGAGTAAGTTCTGGTCTTTCTGTATTTTTCATAACCACTGGAGCCAGAAAACTTGCCCAGCCAACATAATTATTCTCCATGACTTCCATAAGTTCTTTTAAATCCTTTTCTTCAAAGCCTCCAGTATATCCTGGCTTATTAATATAACAAGGGGATGGACACACCAGAATCAATGAACGGAACAATTCCGGTTGTTGTATGGAGGCGATTACCCCTATCATGGAACTCACGGAATGCCCCACAAATATTACGTTTTCTAGGTTTAGGGCATCACATATTTCAAGAACATCCTGTGCGTATCCTTGAAGCGAACCGTAGCGATCTTCATTATATTGCGCTGTATCCGAATTACCACAGCCAACATAATCAAACAGCACCAACCTAAAATCCGCTTCAAAAGCAGGAGTTATAAATCTCCACATGACCTGATCGCATCCAAAACCGTGGGCGAACATAATAACTTGGGTCCCCTTGCCAATTACATTTACATTATTCCTTTTTAAAACATCCATTCACTTACTTTTTTCTAAAGATAAAAGAAATGTGCAAGTTTTATAAATGCCCTTCGTAGAAAAGGTCGATATATTTATCATTCCCATACCTGCTGTCTATAAGGCAAAATTCCTGTCCAATAACAAAATCTCCCCACAATGGCAGAAAAACTGCTCGTACAGATTACGGTTGAATCATAAAAATTGAAGCATCTATTTTTGCCTAGAACTGAAAGATAAAATTGACATTGAAAACTTTCTAAGAAATGATGTAAATTTGATAAAACCAGTGGGTATAATGTATGGGCCGATTTAGAACTAGGGATTACTACTTTCCCCAACTGTAAGATCCAAACCTGATAAAGCCAAATATTGCTCAATACGCAGTGCTCCATTTTACCCATATTGCCAATCACTTAAAATAATAGACCTCCAGAAATGACCGATCAAATCAAAATGAATTCAGAAGAGTCTCAGGTAAAACTGGAAAATGCCGAATGCAAGAACTGTAAAACTCAATTTACAGGTAAATACTGCCCTAATTGCGGACAGTCTGTATATGAGTTTGAAAAACCCTTTCGCTTTTTAATTGTTGATCTTGCCGGGAATATATTTGCCTTTGATACAAGGATATGGAAATCCATGACATCCCTTATTTTCCGTCCTGGAAAATTTGCACAAGAATATTTAAGTGGTTATAGGGCAAGGTATATGTCACCTTTTAGGCTTTATATATTTATGAGTTTCATATTCTTTTTATTGTTGTCCATCTATGCTGGAAGAAAAATACAAATTAGTGAAAAAGACAGACAGGAAATAAACCTATCTATTAATGAACAGTTGAACCCTACTAATACTTCTGCCGATTCCTTAAGTACAAACCAATTAAATTTTGACACTACCTCCATCGCTCCAGAGAAATTGTCCAATGCCCTGACAAGGGTTTTAAACGACCCTAAAATGTATATGGACAGCTTCCTAAAATTCGTTTCCTGGTCCTTATTCTTTCTTATGCCAGTTTACGCATTCTTCCTGTGGATGATATTTAGAAAAAGTAAAAAATATTATTATAGTCACCTGGTCCTCGCCATAAATCAACATACCTTTGTTTTCCTATTGTTTATTGTAATAATTTGCTTAAAACTTATATTCCCAATTCGTACTTATTATCCCGAGAACTACTTGATCGCATCCATACCTATTTACTTATTTTTCGGAAAGTTGCATCTCTACAAACGCAGTTGGGGAAAGACTCTTTTAAGAATGCTTGCAATTCTTTTATTATATGGAATCACCATGTGCATTACTTTATTTTTTATTTGGTCCATTTGGATAAAAATGGAGCTGCTATAACTTTTATTTACAAGAAATGTATCCAATGCTAAAGAGATATCCTAAACCATTGCCATTGCCCAAGACTTTTTAGCTTGGCATTGTGTGGTTTCGAACCTATTTTATATCCCTTGTGACCAAAACCGATAAAAAACTAGTGAAAATGAAAAAAATAAAATTTGCCATATTTCTAATGATATTATGTTTTTGGTCTACAAATGCGCAAAACAAGATTGCCCCTCCTTCTAATTATTTAAATGATATTAAAGCAGAACTGGTTAAAAAATGGCCGGAAAACAGAACGATCAATCTGGTTTTTCATGGGCATTCGGTACCTGCAGGATATTTTAAGACACCTATGGTCAATACCTTTGACTCCTATCCTTACCAGGTATTAAAGAGAATAAAGGAACAATATCCATTTGCAGTAGTCAACATTATAAATACTTCCATTGGCGGTGAAAATTCAGTACGTGGAGCCCAACGTTTTGAGACTGAAGTTCTAAACCATGAACCTGATGTTCTTTTCTTGGATTATGCCTTAAATGATACAGGAGTTGGGCTTGAGAAATCATATGAAGCATGGAATAATATGATTGGAAAAGCATTGAAGAAGAAAATTCAAATAATCCTTTTAACCCCTTCCCCAGACCAAAGAATAAGCATTATGGAAACCAATAATGTTTTGGAACAGCACAAAAATCAGATTAGGCAATTAGCAAAAGAAAACGGGGTTGGACTTGTGGATAGCTACGCATTATTTAAGGAAAAAGTTGTTGCAGGAGATAGCATTTCCAAATATATGTCCCAAGTAAATCATCCCAATGCAGAAGGGCATGGAATTATTGCCGATGAAATTTATAAGTATTTTCAATAGCCAGCAAATATGGTTTAGGGAGAAAGTTTCAAATGACATCATAAAAAGAATTAACATGATAATACCTTTTAATTGGCCTAGTTACTTTTCCATGCCCTGCTAAAATTGAATTGACCAATTGTTAAATCCTTGAACGATATGATAAATAAACGAGATTCATCACTGGAAATAAGTAAGGAGGAGTTTAAAAAAATTGGATATCAGCTAATTGATAAGATTGCCGGATTTCTGGACTCCATTGATGAAAAAGCGGTTACCTCGGGAGAATCTCCAGAAGAACTTCAAAAAATATTAGGAGCTTCATCACTACCCGAAAATGGAAGTCCAGCGGCTGATATAATCTCCAATGCCTCCGAACTATTGATGAACCATTCCTTGCTCAACGGTCATCCAAAATTCATGGGCTATATTACTTCATCGCCAGCACCTATTGGCATGTTTGCCGATTTATTGGCGGCCTCCGTGAATTCCAATGTTGGCGCACAAATACTTAGCCCCATTGCTACAGAAATTGAAAAACAAACCGTAAAATGGTTGGCCGAATTTATTGGGGTCTCGCCAGACTGTAGTGGAATCCTGGTCAGTGGTGGAAATATGGCCAATTTCACGGCCTTTTTAGCGGCCCGAACGGCCAAGGCACCAAAAAATATTAAGGTAGATGGCCTAACTGCTTCTTCAAAAAAATTAATTGTCTATTGTTCAAAAACTACACATACGTGGGTAGAAAAAGCCACTATTCTCTTTGGTCACGGTTCAAAATCCACTAGATGGATCCCTACCGACAGCTGTAATAAAATGGATAATAATCTCTTGGAACAAGCCATTAAAAAGGATTTGAAAGATGGCCACCAACCGTTTATGATTGTTGGAACAGCAGGAGATGTAAGTACAGGAGTTGTAGATGACCTAAAGGTTATCGCATCCATAAGCAAAACATACAATTTATGGTTCCATATTGATGGAGCATATGGTATACCTGCTGCTGTTATTCCCGAATTACAACAGATGTTCGAAGGCATTAAAGAAGCAGATTCCATCGCCCTTGACCCTCATAAATGGCTTTATAGTCCATTGGAGGCAGGGTGTACCTTGGTAAAAAACCCGAAACACCTTACCGATACCTTTAGTTCTCATCCAGAATACTATAATTTTAGTAAAAATGACCATGGGCTCACTCATAATTTTTATGAATATGGGCTTCAAAACTCGCGTGGATTTAGAGCTCTTAAAGTTTGGATGGCATTAAAGCAAATAGGAAGAAATGGATATTTGAAAACGATAAGGGAAGATATTGAATTATCCCAATTCCTTTTCCAACTAGCTGATAATCATACTGAGTTGGAAGCTATAACGCAAAACTTGAGTATTGCTACCTTGAGATATGTCCCAGGTGGTTATGACGGAAAAACAGAAGAGAACGAAGCCTATTTAAACACCCTAAATGAAGCCTTATTGGATGAGTTGCAACAAGGTGGAGAGGTATTCTTATCGAATGCCATAGTTCAGCATAAATATTGCCTGCGGGGATGTATTGTAAATTTTAGGACTTCAAAAAAAGATATTGAGGAAATCATTGAAGTAATCGTTAAGCAAGGCAAAAAAATGCATGAAAAACTTGCCGAAAAATAAATAAAAAAGGGTAGCTTTATGTACTTGTCCCCAATCATATTCAAGGCTGCTTTGCTTTTATGAAAATTATTGCGCCAACTTCAACATTAGCTGTAAAGCTTATGCTTTTGGCTTTTGACCAATGGAATTAATGTTTAAAATGTTGGACCGAAGTATACTGAAAATCATCAAAAATCACGGGGAGTGATGCCGACAAATATCGGTGTCCAAATGACAATTGAAGGTAATAAATTGGTATTCGAATTGTAGCCAATCATAAATTAAATTATATGAGCACCAAAGACAGTCATATCAACTATGTTGAGTTCAAAGCCAAGGACCTGGAAGCAATTAAGAAGTTCTACACTTCGTCCTTTGAATGGACTTTTACGGATTATGGACCGACTTATATCGCTTTTTCGGAAAGTGGACTTGAAGGTGGATTCGAAAAGACTGAAAACGAAATTGTAAATGGTGCTTTAATTGTTTTGTTTCATACCGATCTTGAGGTCATTAAAACTAAAATTATCGAGGCAGGGGGGCAAATCTCAAAAAATATTTTCTCTTTCCCCGGGGGGCACAGATTCCACTTTAAAGACCCTTCAGGTAATGAACTTGCGGTTTGGTCGGATCAATAAGGTTATGAAAACAGCAGGGAAATTGGCTATTATCACTTAAGTAGGTTGCATGAAAATGAAAGACAAATCCACAATAAAAATCCAAGAAGGCAAAGTAGGAATGATCGGCTACGGCATGCTATCCTCTTTGGAGAGTCTTGAGGAAATTCTAGGGAGGAAATATCAAGATCCCATTTATTGGATACATCTTAACGGTCTGCAACGCGCTTGGAATTTTGTAGCCCCAAATAGCGACCCTAATTTTCCGGCGGAATATATAAAATATGAGTCCCTTTGTCTTAAAAACAACAGTGCCATACCTTACGAAAAATCCATTTTTTTAAATATTATAGAGAATAAGGATATTCGATTAAACTGTACTTTGTATTTTCTAACCCATGAGGAATTAGCATTGTTTGATGAATTTGAATTAGGGTACTCAAGAATTGATGTCACAGATCGTGTTGAAGAATACGATTTTGAAAATGGTAAAGTCTATGCATACAAGGCACTGCCGGCATATGAATATGATGCCTTTAATGACAAAGACAAAAGTATTATTGAAAAAGGCTATTTAGATTTAGTATTGGAATCCTATGATAACATGGGAAATGAACACAAACTGGAATTTGAACAATCCACATTACCTCGCGACCCCAATTTGGTGGCTCCTGTATTACATCGTAAGGTAAAAGAGTAAGTGGGAGTTTGATGATCCTTAAATTACAAAGCACAGTCAGTAAACTTGGGGCAACAAGAGCTGACTAAAGATTGATCATCATAACGGTTTTTGGCTTTAATCAATTCTTTCCTACAACGCCCCTCCTTTTCTCTTAAAAGTAAAAAGCACAAAATGCAATGATATCATTAAAAGAAGTATTAAAAGATATTCATTAAAAAAATTATCCTTTGCAGGAAAACTGGGAACATACAGTTTAAACGCGACTGAATAACTTACTAGGAACAAAGTCAATAAAAACAGACTATATCGCCAATTCCTGAAGCAATCAAGATACAGGCCAGGCCTCAATAACAAGGTCAATTCCTTTCCAAACAATTGTCCGGCCAAAGGCCATATAAAAAAAAGGGGCAATGCAAATAACCTTGTTTCCCTGGCCAAAGTTGCTGCCATTACAATAGGTGTATTTATCACCACTGCAAGAAGAAAGGCCAATACATACTTTTTTTCCAAAATGGTAAATACCTTAGGCTTTAGATTTATATAAAGCAAATATAGACTGGGGCCCAATACTATGAAAAAGGAAACCATGGTTTCAATGGAACTGGCATAAGTTCCAAAGTTTTGGAAGTAACAGCTGAGCCTGTTAGCTGCAATTTCGGAGGTCTCCTTCCAAATACCGGTAATCCATAAAAATACCCCCAAATAAATACCATAAAGGGGAAGTGGCATAAAAAGTAGCAGCAGTTTTCTTCTAACTGTTGGGGACCACATATTTTTGGATTTCAAACTTAGGCCAGAAAATATAATTACCAAGCCGGGCCATAGGAAAACAGTGCTTTCCCTAGCTATGGTCGCCATTAAAAATAAGGGAACATAATACTGCCACTTTTCATGCATCAGAGCAAGAATACTGAGCATAATCAAACAATATTGAAGTGGCTCATCATAACTAAATACCGGAGGAAAAAAAGCAAATAAAATTGAAAATGTTAGAAAATAGGCCACTTGGTTAAACATTGCCTGGCCCTTTGAAGCATTAAGTTTTAATGAGATTGCATATATCAATATTCCACTGATAAATAACAATATTAGGTTTACTATAACGAAAGACTCCCCTAAGGTAACTCCAAAAATGCCGGAATTGCCCTCAATCAACAATGAGGTCAACGGGCGTCTTGCAAAAGGCGCGAATTCTTGATGATATCTAATTTGGGAAGCTAAAAAAACATGGGAAAGTTCGGTGTTGTTTTCATTCAGCATACTGTCCGACACCGGCAACATATGTATACCATAGATCAGTAGCACAAACAGAAAACTAATAAAATACTGCAAATAGTTTTTCATATTATACTCACCGATGGAATACCCAAAAGTAAGGAAAAATCACTCTATTCTTCCCATTATACTCAGAGAACAACTCTCATGAATTTACGGATGTCTAAAACTATATTTTTCTCCCATCCAACAAATCTATTATACGCGAGCCATAGGTAGCATTTTTTTCTGAGTGTGTCACCTGAATTATAGTGACCCCTTCACTATTCAATTGTTTAAAAAGACCCATGATTTCCTCCCCTTGCTTGGAGTTTAAATTCCCTGTAGGTTCATCTGCAAGAATAAGCTTAGGAGATGAGATCAGTGCACGTGCAACGCCTACCAATTGCTGCTGTCCACCACTCAGCTGTGAAGGAAAAAGGTCTTTCTTTCCAACAATATTAAAACGGTCCAAAGTATCGGCCACCAAGGATTTACGTTCAGAGCTGCCCACTTTCTTATACAGCAAGGGCATTTCCAGATTTTCCTTTACTGTAAGGTCATCCAATAGATGGTAGGATTGAAAAACAAAGCCAATATATTGTTTGTACAAATTGGCGCGATGTTTTTCTTTTAAGGTGTGAACGGGCTCATCCAAAAAACTGTATTCCCCTTCATCAAAATTATCCAACATGCCAATGACATTGAGCAGTGTGGATTTACCCGAACCTGAGGGTCCCATAATCGAAATAAACTCCCCTTCTTCCACATTGAGGTTAATATCCTTTAAGAGGAAGATACGTTGCCCCCCTGAGTTTACCCATTTAAAAATGTTATTAAGTTGTAGTAGCATATTATCTATTTAATTAGTTGATATCCTTCCCCTAACTCCTTTCAAGGATAAGTAATTGATTCCCGTTGGCTTCAATTAGGAAAATCAATTTCTTCCTTTTCCAAAGTTCACCATAGCCACAAACTGAACCTTGGTTATTCCTTGAGGATTACTCCGTCCTTAGACTTTTCAAGGGTTTGATCAATGCCGCCCCTATAGATTGGTAGCTAATGGTCGCTACCGCAATGACCAAGGCAATCCCACCTGCACTCAGGAATATCTCCCATCCAATATCTACCTTATAGGCAAAATCCTCCAACCATCGGTTCATCATATACCATCCTATAGGTATCGCAATAAGTATGGCAATAACAATCAACTTTAAAAAATCCAATGTCAATAGTTTATAGATACTTTCAAAAGGAGCCCCTAAAACCAACCGAATACTTATTTCCTTTTTTCGCTGTTCCACCATAAAGGCGGAAAGTGCAAACAGTCCTAAACAAGCTACTAGAATAGCAAACAAGGCAAAACTGTTGAATATTTTTCCCATACGCTGCACATCCTCGTGCATTTGAGTAAATTTCTGGTCTAAAAAAGAATAAGCAAAAGCTTGGTTGGGAACATTTTTGTTCCAAATGGTTTCCATGGATGTCAAGGTCTCCCCAATATTATCAGTCTTAAGTTTTACGGAAATTGCACCCACGTCATTGTTTGCAACAACTAGGGTAAGCGCGCTTATATCTTCTTTCAAGGATTTAAAGTGAAAGTCCTGTACCACCCCCACAATATTCCAGTCCTTGCCATTGTTTATATGCTTTCCTATAGGATTATCATAACCGAGATCTTTGGCCATTTTAGCATTGACAATCATCGAGTTAATGGAGTCGGAAGCAAATTCCCTGGAAAAATCCCTACCCTCCTTTACCTTCACTCCCAATGTTTTTATGTAATCATAATCCACTCGCCAAACTTGGGCAGGAATCCCACGATCTTCAATTCCCTCACCCACCTTTTTAAAAGTATTGCCATTTCTCTTTGCGCCATCGATCGGCAAATAATCACTTTTTGTTACATTTTGTACATGAGGAAGCTGTAACAATTGAGCCTTAAAGCTTTCCGAATTATTTCCCAAGATATTGGCCCCTTCCAAAATCACCACTTGTTCTTTGTCATAACCCAGTTCTTTTTTCAGGATATAATCCATTTGCTTGTAGATGATCAGTGTCCCTATAATGAGGATTACCGATGCAGCAAACTGAAACACGACCAATCCGCTTCTAAGATTTCCGCTTTTACTGCCGACACTAAGGCTCCCTTTCAGCACATTTACAGGTCTAAAGGAAGAGAGATAAAATGCAGGGTACATTCCTGCCAAAATCCCAATTAGCAGGGCGGAGGCTACCATAAGGGGCACAAACCACCCAACCTCCCAGGGAAATAAAATGGACTTTGCTGCAATTTCATTAAAGGTAGGGAGCAAGGCCCAAGCCAACATCAACCCCAATAAAAAAGAGATTAGACTGTACAGTACCGATTCGGTAAGGAATTGTGCAACCAGATTACTTTTATAAGCCCCAACCGTTTTACGCAATCCCACTTCCTTTGCCCTATTGGCCGATTTGGCGGTAGTAAGGTTAATGAAATTGATACAGGCCAATAATAAAATAAACCCTGCTATGGCTCCAAATAGCCAAACAAACCTAATATCACCATGTTTTAGACCATCCCCCATGGCAAGATCTGATCGTAAATGTATATCGGCAATTGGTTGCAACTTATATTCAATTGTTTTCAGGACTTGGATAAAAGCTGGGTCACGACCATAAGCCAATTGGGCTGGGATTATGTAGTTTTCCATAATGGAAAACATTTTTTTCTCCAATGCCGGAATACTGGCATTTTCGTCCACGAGAACATAGGTGAAATAATTCTGATTGGTCCAGCTCATATTGGTATCCTCTATGGGTAACAGAAAATTAAACTGGAGATGGGAATTTTTGGGAAAATCCGGCATTACGCCGGTAATAGTATAAGGCCTTGACGTATTGTCATCCAACACAATGGACTTGCCCAAGGCATCCCCATTTGGGAAGTATTTATCTGCCTTGGATTTGGAAATCACAATATTCCCAGGTTGCAATAATGCTTCTTTCGAGTTTCCCTGCTCCAAGGAAATCTCAAGAATCTCAAGGATGTTCTGGTTGGCAAATACAAATCCGTCCTCAAAATTGTTTTGCGATTCACCTACCAAACGCAATCCTCGTTTGCCAGCGCCAAAGAGCTCGCTCATGTTTATTTTACCAGCCTTCTCAATTTCTGGAAAATCGGATTGTAGGGCATCCGCAAAAGGCAATTGAAAATGGACACTCTTTCTAATTTCACCGTCCATAAAACCCTGCAAAACAACCCGATAAATACGGTCCTTGTTTTTGTATTGTTGATCATAACCAAGTTCATCGCCGATGAATAAGGCTATTAACAGACATGCTGCAATGCCCATGGCAAAACCACCGACCTTAATAAAGGTGAAGAGCTTATCACTTTTAATGCTTCGCCACGCTATTTTTAGATAATTTTTAATCATTATGGTCGATTTTATGGATTGATAATCATTCGTTTCTCAAGGATTCTGCCGGGTTGACCATTGCCGTTTTAAATGATTGAGAGAGGATGGACAATGCTGCTACCAGTAGCACTACCAAGAGTGGCAATGCGAACATCCATATATTAAGTTCAATTTTGAAGGCATATTTTTCCAACCATTTTTTAGTGACAAAATAGATGATCGGTAAGGCAATTGCCCCCGATAGCAGCACCAGGCTAAGCAATTTACTTGGAATTATTGCCAAGGCCTGTACCACAGTGGCACCCATAACTTTCCGTATACTTATCTCTTTGGTCTTTTGCATGGCCATATGCGATCCCAGACCGAATAGTCCCAATGCCGCAATAAAAATTGCCAACAATGAAAACACCAAACAGATAATCCCGAATTTCGATTCGGCCTGGTACTGCCGATTAAAATAGTCATCCATAAAAAAGGAGTTGTACAAATCGTTTGGAAAAAACTCTTTGAATTTGGACTCTATTTGGCCTGTGGTTTCAGGAATATTACCAGCTGCAATATTTACAGTTACAAACGAGACTCCGTAGCCCATGAGATTCATGAAGACAATTGGATCGTACCCTTTTTGAAGCGATTGTTGATGATGGTCTTCCACCACTCCGATTATGTCGGCTGTTCTATCAATTGGGCCATACTTAAAAATCATCTTTTTGTTGATAGCCGCTTCAGGGTCCGAAAACCCCAATATTCTTGCCGCCGAACGGTTGATCAGGACCCTATGACCGGACGGAACTGGACCTTCCCTCGTATACAGTGAGCTGGTATCTTCCTTCACAAAATCTCTTCCTGCCAAGAGATCAATGTTGTAGGTTTTTATAAAATCTTGATCTATAATTACGAAATTGGCACTGACCCCCAACTCTATTGGTTTATGCACCTGTCTTATGGTATTCCCTTGTACAATTGGCTTTCCTGGTATTTCATCAGACAAGGCGACACTATTGATTCTTGGGTTTTGAATCAGTTCCCGCTTAAAAGATTCAACTTTCAGTTGGGTGGTTGAATCAGCATAAGTTGGTGCAGCAAAGACAAGATTTTGCTCAGCGTTGAAACCAAGGTCCTGGTTTTGCATGTATGAGAATTGGTTATAAACAATGTAAGTTCCCGCAATAAGCGCTATTGAAATGGCAAATTGAGAAACTACCAAAGTCTTTTGAAGTGTATTTCCTTTTGTTGTTTTATGAAACTTACCTCGAAGAACTTCAATAGGTACAAAACCGGACAATACAAAGGCCGGGTAAAGGCCTGCTAATACTCCTCCTATAAGAAATATACCTATCATGGCCAACCAGACTTGCCATTCACCCCACATTCCAAAGTTTAAAACCTCTATTCCGACCAATGAATTAAAAGAGGGAATCAACAAATTGATCAGTACAAATGCTATGATAACTGCAAAAAAATTAATGAGGAGCGATTCAAATAGAAATTGATGTATAAGTATCGATCTAGGGGCGCCAACCACCTTTTTAATACCGACTTCTTTAGCGCGCTCCATTGATTTGGCAGTAGATAGGTTGATGAAATTAATCATAGCGATTGCAATTATAAAACCTGCTACGATCAATAAAAAGTACAAGGTACCTTCACTGTTGTTGGCAGAAATCTCTTTTAATAAGTGTGATTTTAAATGAATGTCCTTAACAGGTTGCAATGCCATTTTTGCTTCAAACCCGTGCTCGATCATAATATCCCCCAAATATTTTTTTACGAATCCCGGAAACTTAGCTTCTACGGTCTTCTGACTTGTTCCCGGTTTTAGCTTAATATAATTGTAAAATTCTGGCCATACCCAACTGTTCGCATGATCGCCATTTGGTCCGAAGATGTTATAGGAAACAATCATACCCATAGGTAAGTGCGTATTGTCTGGCCGTTCTTTAAAAACACCGGTTACCTTCAATTTAAAATTATCATTGACCTCTATCATTTTTTCAATTGGGTCTTCATTCCCGAAAAAGCGATGGGCTATTTTCTCACTCAGAATTACAGAGGTAGGTTCATTGAGTGCAGTTGCGGCATCACCTTGAATGAATTGTAAATCGAAAAGATTGATAATTGCATTATCAGCAAAATAAATATGATCATCATTGGCATCAGATTTTATTTCGTCACCTAGTGTATTGGTATATGAAATATTCATAGTGCCTGAAAATGCCATTGGTTTATCAGCAATACGGGTATAACTTTCAACTTCCGGAAAATCTGATAGCATTGCCCGGCCTGTCATAGGATGATTTGTTGCTGAAGTAACAAATCCATTATCGCCCAAATTTGTAGTCAGGGTAACCCTATATAGGTCATCTACATCAGGGATAAAGGTATCATAGCTTTTTTCGAATGTGATGTACTGCGTCAACAGGATAAATGCCGTAATTCCAATGGAAAGGCCTAAGACATTGATACCCGTAAACAATTTGTTCCTTAAAAAGAATCGTAAGGCAATTTTTAGATGATTTTTTAGCATGATCCCTGTTTTTTTGGTCCTCCCCCAAACCCCCACCCAAGAAGGGGGAACAGGTTCGATTTATGGTTTAAATTTTAATATCTTTCGTATTCATTGCACATTGATAGTTATTCTTTGTTCTACGATAATGTTAACTGCTTACTGCCAACTGTCCACTGCCCCCAATTCATTGTTAATTGTTCACTGCCCACTGGCAACTGCCAACTGTTTACTGTTTACTGTCAACTGCTTACTGCCAACAGTTTACTTTCTCACTCCGTTCGCAAGCTTTTTACCGGATTGGCATTAGCCGCTTTAATGGCCTGAAAACTCACGGTTAGAATGGTAATCGCCAACGATCCAATAACGGCCAAAGCGAAGATCCACCACTCCAAGATTACATGGTATGGATAGTCTTGCAGCCAGCCGTTCATAACGTAGTACGAAATAGGTATGGCTATAAAACAAGAAATGATTACCAGTTTTAAAAAATCTTTGGAAAGCATGTTCCACACATTGAATACAGTGGCTCCCAGAACCTTCCGGACCCCTATTTCCTTGGTACGCTGTTCCGCTACAAATGAGGTAAGTCCGAATAGGCCAAGACAACTTATTAAAATGGCCAGTGCCGTAAAAATCCCAGATAAGGTTCCAATGCGTTCTTCAGCAGCAAATTTTTCGCCGTATTCATCATCTACAAAATCATATTGAAAAGGAAGGCCAGGAAAATGTTCTTTGAACACACTTTCAATAGTTCCCATGTTCTGACCTACACTTTGATTTGGATTCAATCTTAAATTATAGAAACTGGAATTGCCGTGTTTATCAAAAACATAAACACCCTGCTTTACAGGTTCATAGGGCGATTGCGTAATCATGTCTTCTACAACACCAATAATTTTTAAGGGTGGACCTGGATCTTCTTCATCATCGTCTTTTAAAAACTTGCCAACGGGATCCTTGATCCCCATGTATTTTACTGCGGTCCGATTGATCAACACAGCGTTTGAATCGGTAGCGAACTCCCTTGAAAAATCTCGGCCTTCAACAATTTCCATACCTAAAGACTTAGCGTATTCCGGAGTTACTTCGGTCCATGCCAAATCCTCTTGAAAACCTTCGGGCTTGCCTTCCCAATCAAATCCACTGCGGTTGGACCAAATCTGCGTGGTTGGGCTGCTGGAAGCCGACATTTCGATTACCGCACCTGAATTTAAAAATTCGCTTCGCATTAAGTCATATTTACCTTCAAAATCTTGACTGAAGGTAGGTATCTGAACAAGGCCAGCTTTATCATACCCCACTGGTCGGTTTTTGGCATAATTGATCTGTTGCATTACTATGACGGTTCCAATAATAAAGGCCACGGAAACGGTAAACTGTAGTACTACCAAAATTTTTCTGGGCAATCCGGCATATTTTCCAGATTTGAAGGTTCCTTTTAATACATCTACCGGTCTAAAAGAAGACAGGTAAAGTGCCGGATAGCTACCTGCCACCAAAGCCGTAATCGTTATAAACACCCATGAGACAACCCAAAAAACAGTGCTATTCCATGGGAACGAAATTTCCTTTTTGGATAAATCGTTGAATCCGTTCATGGACAATAAAACAATCATCACAGCAATAATAAACGCAAACAATACCACTAAGAAAGATTCGCTCAAAAACTGGTTGATCAATTGATTTCTTTGTGAGCCAATGGATTTTCGAATCCCCACTTCCTTGGCCCTTTTTTCGGACCTGGCCGTACTCAGGTTCATGAAATTTATACAAGCCAATAGCAAAACAAAGGCTCCAATTATTCCGAATAGCCACACATATTTTATACGGCCACCAACTTGCTCCCCGTTTTCGAAATTGCCTCGTAAGTACCAATCTTTCATTGGAAAAAGAAATATTTGTGGATTGAATTCCGCCGTATCCTCGTTTAAATTCTTTTTCACATTCAGAATGGCCTCGGTAACTTTTTCCATTGTGGAATTGTCAGCAATCTGAACGAACATCTGAAAGGAGTTGTTTCCCCATTGATCTTCAGCATTTTTCATCCATTCTTGGGTCGCTATCATTTTGTCCCATGGCATTAGGAATTCGACATCATGAAATGAATTATTAAAAGGAATATCCTCATATACCGCACTCACCATTACATCATATTGATTGTTTACTTGTAAGGTTTTACCAATAGGTTCCTCATTACCAAAAAGCGCATAGGCGACCGATTCGGACAGCATTACGGAATTTAGTTCTCGCAAGCCATCTTTCTCCCCTTTTACAATTTTTAAATCCAACATTTCAGGAGCTTCCCGCTGCATAAAATTTCCTTTTTTGGAAAGACTTTTCTCTTTGTATCGAAGATATCTGGAAATGTTCCACGAAGACATTACCAAATGCTTAAAGTTATCTGCATAACCGTCCCGTAACGCTTTTTCCAAGGGTCTGGGTATAGCGGGGCCCGTACCCGTTTCTTGGTTAAACGTTTGTGATTGGAACACTTGTGCAATACTGTCTTTGTTTTTAAAATAACTGTTATGGCTAAGTTCATCTTGGATCCAGAGACCAATTATGAGCGTAACCGCCATTCCCAAGGCAAGCCCGCCAACATTTATTACGGAATAGCCCTTATTTTTCCATAAGTTCCTCCAAGCGATTTTTAGATAGTTCTTAAACATGATTTGCGTTTTTTGATTTGATTGATGATATGCGTTTCAATTCTTAGCTGTTCACTGCTCCCAATTCATTGTTAATTGCTCATTGTGCACTGCCAACTGTATACTGCTCACTGGAAACTGTTTACTGCTCACTGCCAACTGCTCACTTTTTACTTATTGTTTACTGATCACTGAACACTGTTTACTGATCACTTTCTCACTAGGTTCGTAAACTTTTTACCGGATTTACGATGGCCGCCTTAATACTTTGGTAGCTTACAGTTAGTACCGCTATGGTGAGTGCAATTAGCGCTGCAAAGGCAAACACCCACCAACTAATTTCTATTCTATAGGTAAAGTCCTCGAGCCACTTGTTCATTAAGTACCAGCCAACGGGCAGCGAAACAATAATGGCTACCCCTACCATTTTTAAAAAGTCGGTCGTGAGGCGATAAGTTATTTGGCCGATACTGGCGCCCAACACTTTTCGGATGCCTATCTCCTTGGTGCGTTTTTGAGCATTGAAGGCCGCTAGGCCAAACAATCCAAGGCATGCGATTAAAATGGACAGTATAGTAAAGGTCACGAAAATACGTCCTAACTGCTGCTCTGCTTCATAGGTGGTATTAAAGGAGTCCTCCATAAATCGATAGCTGAAAGGTTGTCCCGGTGCCACTTTGTTCCATATCCCTTCAATACTTGAAATTGAGTTTGAAAAATTCCCAGCCTCAAGTTTTACAGCCAAAGAACCGGTAGACCTTCCCAAAGTCATGCTCACGGCACCAATATTTTCCCTGAGCGATTCATAATTAAAATTTTTGATTACACCAATAATTGTAAAATTATTGGAACTCCCATTTTCAAAATTGCGAATAATTCGCATTCCCAAGGCCTCTTTGGCCTGCACTCCCAAAATGGCGACCGCCGACTCGTTGATGAGCATAGCCGTAGAGTCGGTACCAAACTGTCTATCAAAATTCCTGCCCTCCAGGATTTCCATATTCAAAGTGGGGATATAATTATCGTCAACATTCCATATCTGCATATTGATGGAATTTTCCGCCGTTGCCCCCCCTTCCTTAAAAAAAGAGGTATTACTTCGGACGGATGGTGTTGGTAAAAAACTACTCAATGTTGCACTTTGCACTTGGCCAAGTTGCTCTACCTGCTCCTTAAAAGCCGTGGCCTTTTCTCCCAATGTATATACATCGTCAACAATCAAAACCTGATCTTTTGTAAAACCCAGATCTTTACTTTGAATGAACTTCAATTGCATAAAGACGACCAAAGTACTTACTATTAAAAACACGGAAATAGCAAATTGGAATACCACAAGCAAACTTCTAATATTTCCTCCTCCGGTACTAGTTGCTCCTGCTCCCTTTAGCACCTTCACCGGCGCAAAACGCGACATAAAGAATGCAGGATACATTCCAGAAAAGAGAGCTAAAACCGTAGCCCCAATAAATAAGGCCATCCAGAAAACAGGTTCGGTAAATGGTATGGAAATGGACTTCCCGGAAAGTGCATTAAAATAAGGGATGGCCACTACTGCTATGCCCAAGGAAAACAAAAGGGAGATGAAGGAAATTAAACCCGATTCGGTCAAAAATTGTCGTATCAAGGCAGGTTTATCCGACCCCAAGGTTTTACGAATACCCACTTCTTTTGCCCGTTTAAGGGACTGTGCCGTTGACAAGTTCATAAAATTAACGCTGGCCAATAAAATCAGGAACAAACCTATAAATGAAAGAATGTAGACATTTTGGATACTGCTGTTCGGGCTAAGTTCATGGTCTTTGGCAGAATACAGATGTATATCCTTCAAAGCTATAGTGCCATAATACAGATAATTACCAGAGGCCTCCAACTGTTCTTCGGTTGCACCTGGCAGAAATGTCTGTACATACGGCATTATATATGTGCCGAGCATGGACTGTAAGGGTGTCTGAAAATCGGCAATATCGGCACCCGGTATTAGTTTAATAAAAGTAAAGAAATTATGGCTGGTCCATTCCTGCTTTTGTGCGTCTTCATTCCCTGCCATTGCCATAAAAACGTTGTGATTTCTTAGAAATGATCGCTCTGGCATATCCTCTATTACCCCGGTTACCGTATAGGTATCGGTATTGTTCAATACCAAACTTTGACCTATAGCTTTTTTTAAACCGAAATGTTTCAGGGCTGCCGTCCTGGTCAGGACCAAGGTGTTGGGTTCTTTTAGGGCGGTTTGCATATCCCCTACCAACAGGTCAAGACCGAACATCTCAAAGAAAGTAGCATCCACAAAGGTTGCACCTTCTTCCTTTATGTTGGCTTCCGTATTACTCTTTCTGAGGAGCATACCGCCCAAATTCCTAAATCTAGTAGTTAGTTCCACCTGTGAAAAATCGCTTTCCATTGCTGCAGCCATTGGTGCTGAAACTTGTGCGGATTTACTCTCCGTTCCACCAAATTTTATATCTGCATTTATTCTATAAATACGATCGGCATCTTTGAACATCGTATCAAAATTCATTTCATCGTAGATGTATAAAGATATGAGCAGTCCTCCGGCCATGCCAATGGCCAGGCCAAACGTATTTAGGAATGCGAAAAAGGGCTGTCTTTTAAGACTTCTCCACGCAATTTTGATGTGATTTTTAAACATGATTAGTGTTTTTTGGCACTGAAACCGGTTCAGTTCCGATTGATTTTGATACTGAAACAAGTTCAGCATAGATTGATGCATAAACTCCTTTTTCTTATAAACCTGCAAGGTTTCCAAAACCTCTTTCTTTTATTTCCATCCCAACCTGCAAGGTTTCCCTTCCAAATCTTTTCCAGGCCTACTAGGAGGTCCGTAAAAAGAGCGGACTACACCTTGCAGGTTTCACTTTCCTATCGCTACTTGGTCTTCTACATCAATGCCCCCATAGCCCTATTATGGCTTTCGGTGGCAATCTGACCATCAAAGAGATTCACAATGCGATGTGCATAGTGGGAATCCCGATCCGAGTGGGTTACCATCACTATAGTGGTACCTTCCTGATTTAGTTCTGTCAACAGGTTCATCACTTCGATTCCGTTTTTGGAATCCAGATTTCCCGTGGGCTCATCCGCCAAAATCAACTTTGGATTTGTGACAACGGCCCTTGAAATTGCAACACGTTGTTGCTGACCTCCTGAGAGTTGTTGTGGAAAGTGCTTTTCACGATGTGCTATTTTCATCCGTTCCAATACGGCCATCACCTTTTGCTTTCGCTCATTTTTATTCATTTTAAGGTAGATCAAAGGCAATTCCACATTTTCGAAGACGGTGAGTTCATCAATCAAATTAAAACTCTGGAAGACGAAGCCTAGATTCCCTTTTCGCAGTTGGGTACGTTGATTTTCTTTTAAATGCCCAACTTCGTGGCCAGCGAATTGATAACTCCCGGAAGTAGGGTTGTCCAACATACCTATAATATTCAATAAAGTGGATTTGCCACAGCCAGATGGCCCCATTATGGCTACGAATTCCCCTTCTTGAACTTTAAGGTTCACATTGTTCAGTGCCAAAGTTTCTACCTCTTCGGTCCTAAAGCTTTTGTTAAGATTTTGTATTTGTATCATTCTTCGATTGGATTTTAAGTGTTATAATTAAAGACTTCTGTATTTCGTTTTAGTTACAGTTTTTTAATGTTATTCTTTCTGCTAGACCACCCTTCCGTTCCACTCAGGGTTCTTTTTTTCAAATTGGGTAGCTGAGCCTAGCCGAAGCTATTTCAGCACTATATTATCCGCATCTCCAAAACTATCATAGTTGGATGTAATTACTTTTTCACCATTTTCCAATCCTTCCAACACTTCATAAAATCTGGAGTTTTGTTTTCCTATTTTTATATTTCGCTTCAATGCCTGGTCACCATCAGGGCTAACCACAAAAATCCATTGTCCGCCGGTACTTTGGAAAAAACTTCCCTTGGGCAGCAAGAGCGCATCACTGGATTCCCCCAACTGAAGTTTTATATTATAACTTTGCCCGGCCCGAATGTTTTGTGGCTTTTCACCAGTGAAAACCAAATCTATCTTGAACTTGCCATTTCGCACTTCCGGATATACCTTTCTCAACCTTAGCCTATGTTCCGTTCCATTGCGCTCAAAACTTGCATTTAAGTCTCGTTTTACACGATCTATATAATGTTCATCTATATCCGCTTCGATCTTATAATCTGTTAGCACATTTACTTGCCCAATTCGTTGACCTTGACTAATATTCTGACCTATTTCGGCATCCAAAAACCCCAGTTGTCCATCTGCCGGTGCCCTTACGTTCAAATGGTCTAAGCGCTGATAGACCATGCCCAAAGTTTTTTGCATACGGTTTAAATCGGCCTCCAAGACAGGCAAGGAAGTTTTTCTCAGTTCGTCATCATTGTCTGTTTGTACTTTTACAATATCATATTGTTTTTCTGAAAGTTCATAGTTCTCTTTTGAGGTCAAATACACTTCCTTAGAAATTAATTCATCGTCATAAAGCGCTTGGTTCTGCTCAAAATTTCTTTTCAAACGTTGCAATTCCGTCCTAGCAGTAGCCAAGGATTTTCTGCCTTCTACCTGTCTGGAATCGAAGGTTAATTTGGTAGACCTAAGGTCGTTCTGCTTTAAGGCCAAATTGCTTTCACTATTCAATATTTGCTCATAAAGGCCAATGTTATCCAACTTAAGAATGATATCGCCCTTTTGTACCATAGCTCCTTCCTCAATTAGTTTTTCGGTTACACGCCCGCCTTCATAAGCATCCATATAAATGGTAGCAATCGGCGCCACGGTACCATTGATGGTTATATAATCGTCAAATTTCCCCTGAACAACCTCAGCAATGGACAGTTTGTCCTTTTCGGTTCTAAAAGTGTTGCCCACACTTGCCGTTAACATTTTCCATCCCACAAAGAGCAACAAAACGCCAAGGGCGATGTACCCATAGTGTTTTGGTCTCAATCCTTTCTTCTTTTCTAATTGTATATCCATTTTAATTGGTGCTGTTAATGTTAAAAATAGGTAAGCCTTGGTAAAAAGACAGTGTATTTTGGTTAATTTGAAGTTGCAGTTTTACCTGTAAATTTTTATTTTGGGAAGTGGCGTACATCGATTTTGCAAGATTCAGCTCCATAATGGTAAACAATCCCTTTTCATATTTTTTTTGTGCCACTCCAAAAGCCTGTTCCTGGGCCATAATTTGTTTTTCACTTTGTATAATTTCAACATTTAAGGCCTTATTTTCCTGTACCAATTGTTGTATGGCCTTATATATTTCCTGTTCCTGTATTTTTAGATTATTTTGTTCCCTTCCCAAGGCTATTTTCTGCTGCTTTATGGCAGACCGCGTGGACCAGGCATTAAAAATGGGAACATTAAGGGAAAAACCTATAAATCTGGAGGCATTGTCCTCAATTTGAGTTTTAAATGGAATGGTGACGCCCAAAGTATCCCTAGTAGTTTCGTAATATCCGGTACCATAGCCAGTGGCAAAGGAAAGTGAAGGGTAAAGCCTTCCTCTAACAATTCCCAGTTCCTTTTTTGCCGCCTCCGTTCTAAGATGTTGTGCCTTTAAAAGGGGTACAAATTCCTTTGCTTTTCCGTAGATACTATCCGTTTCAATTTCGTTTTCAGAAATCGTTTTGGGTACAACAGGGTTTAACTGGATGGTTTGGGCATTATCCAAATTCATTTCCTGAATCAAGGTTAGCTTGGCCGCCTGCAATTGGTTTTCACTTTGGGTAACATCCAACTGATCCGTGTACAGAATGGATTCCGCCTCATACAAATCAGCCCCGGCCTTCAGCCCCAGTTCAATTTGCTTTTTGGCAAGCTTAAAATTGGCCTCGGAAATGGAAAGTTGCTCTTTTGAAATGGCCAATATACCTTCATAAAACTGAATGTCATGGTAAGCTGTCATTACCCTAAGAGCCAGTAAGAACCTTTGTTGTTGTGCTGCTTCCTTGCTTGCTTTAAACAATAGTTTTCTTGCCTTGATAGTGTTGATCTTTTGGAATCCTTCAAAAAGATCAATGGAAGCACTCATGGAATAGCCATTGGAAAAGAAATCGGTATTTATTATATCATTGGTATTGGGATCGGTAGATCGGCCATACCGAATATTATAATCGGCGAATCCGTTCACTCTAGGAAGAAGGTCCCTTAGGGACTGATTATAACTTTCCTTGCCGGAATTTTCCAAATATTGATAATCCTTCAGTGTAAGATTATGATCTAAGGCATAGGAAATGCAATTGTCCAAAGTCCAGTTCTCTTGACCAAAACCATTCAAGGTGATGAAAAATAGGATAAAAAATAATTTTCCTTTCTTAAAATTCATAATGCAAATGCGATTAAAAAGGGCTTCATATTGATAATTGAATTAACTGTCGACCTACAACCATATTCCAAGTTCGTGCCATATACTCAATTAATTGATTTACACGTATTTACATCTTAATATTAAAACTAAATAAATATTGATGTAAAATAGTTGTACAATAAATGTCCAATAGTTGGACACTATTTACATTTTAAAGAACAGGTTTTGTAGTTTTAACATGACCAATTTTGATATAATCATGGTAGATGCGCAGATTTTAGTAATAGATGATAACAAAAGTGTCTTGAGTGCACTGGAAATATTATTACAGTTTGAATACAAGAACATAAGTACAATTTCCAATCCCAATCAAATATCGTCCTTTCCGGATTTAAACAAAATTGATGTTGTTCTGTTGGATATGAATTTTTCCGCCGGAGTGAATTCCGGAAATGAAGGTCTCTTTTGGTTAAAGGAAATCAAGAAAAAAACACCACTGACCGCTGTTATTATGATGACCGCCTACGGAGACGTAGAATTAGCGGTCAAGGCCCTGAAAGAAGGCGCATCAGATTTTATCCTAAAACCTTGGAACAACGATAAATTCTTGGCCACTGTGAAAGCTGCCTATTTGCTTCGTAAATCCCAAAAAGAAATAAATCATTTAAAACAAAAGGAAAGCAACTTAAAACAGGTCATTAACCAAGACAAAAATTATATAATAGGAAATTCAAAGGCCTTGACTTCCGTATTAAATCTAACCCAAAAAGTAGCCAAAACGGATGTAAATGTTCTGATCACAGGTGAAAATGGCACTGGCAAAGAACTTATTGCCCGACAACTCCACAAATTATCCCCTAGACAGAATGAAGTTTTTATTGCGGTAGATATGGGTTCCATTTCAGAAAATCTATTTGAGAGCGAGCTATTTGGCCACTTAAAAGGTTCCTTTACGGACGCTAAGGAAGATAGAATTGGCAAATTTGAAGCAGCTAATGGAGGCACCCTGTTTCTGGATGAAATTGGAAATCTTTCCCTACAAATGCAGGCCAAATTGCTTTCGGCCATTCAAAATAAGGTAATTGTACGTGTAGGTTCCAACAAATCCATTCCCGTAGATATACGGTTGGTCTGCGCCACCAATGGCAATTTAAAGCAAATGGTAATGGATGGGCTGTTTAGGGAAGATCTACTGTATCGCATTAACACCATCCATATAGAGGTTCCCGCACTTCGGGACAGAGGTGATGATATATTGACCTTGGCTGACTTTTATTTAAAGAAATATAGTGCCAAATATGCAAAACATGGGATTCGAATAAACGATGTAGCCATAGAAAAGCTGAAACAATATTCATGGCCGGGAAATGTACGGGAACTACAACATACCTTAGAAAGGGCAGTGATCCTGTGCGAAGGAAATATTCTAAAACCTACCGATTTTATATTGAATATCAAATCTTCGACAACAACAGAGGTCTTACCAAAAACTTTGGAGGAAATGGAGGAAATAATGATATTGAACGCTCTGCACAACAATGATGGCAATTATAGTGCCGCCGCTGCCCAATTGGGAATTTCTCGGCAAACACTGTACAATAAAATTAAAAAGCAGGAAAAAAATGGTGAGTAAAAACTTCTATTTCCAGACTATTGGCAGAGTGCTGCTCATAAGCATTACAGCAGTTTTAATTGCCTTTCTCCTGTACAGGGAAAAGTATGTCCTTGCGGCCCTATCACTGGCCATCCTTGTATTTCAAACCTACCATTTAATCAGATATGTTAACGAAACCAATAGAAAAATTGCCTATTTCTTTGATGCCATAAAAAATGAGGATTTCACCCTTAGATTTCCAGAAAAATTGAGTGTTAAGTCTCTAGAAGAACTAAATCACAGTCTTAACATGCTCAATGAAATGATTCAAAAAATTCATTTAAAAAATCAGACCCAAGAACGGTTCTACCAAGAAATATTAAAACAGGCGGATATAGGTATTTTAGCTATCAATAGTAAAGGACATATTCTTTTTGCCAATCCCAGAATTGAACAAATGCTGAATTACACACCCCTTAACCACATTAAGCAACTAACGCAAGTAGATGAGGATTTGTATCAAATATTTAGTGAATTAAAGCCATTTGAACGTCGAATGCTCCAATTGACCAATGAACGGGAGAAAATAGATTTGGCCATAAAGTCCTCTTCCTTTAATATGGATGGACAAGAATTGTTATTGGTGGTCATCCAAGATATTCATCAGGAATTGGACGAAAAAGAGACCGAATCCTGGACCAGGCTAATTAGGGTTCTGACCCATGAAATAATGAATTCCATCACTCCAATAACTTCCATTTCCGATTCCATTTTAAAATATAACACGATGGCAGACAAAAACCTTGTGGATGAAACTGTATATCAAAAACGTTTGGAAAACACCATAAAGGGCCTGGAAGTGATAAAAGATCAAGGAACTAATTTAATGAGTTTCGTGCAATCATACCGCAGTTTTTTAAATGTTCCTATGCCGGATAAAAAAATTGTTCGTGTACATAATTTATTGGAGAAAGTAATATTATTGGTAGGGCAAGACAAAGAATTTTCAAATACGTCCATTGAAATGCGAATGCACACCCAGGACTTGGAACTTTTTATTGATGAAAAACAAATAACCCAGGTCTTGATCAATTTGTGTAGAAATGCACTCCAATCCCTGGAACAGCAAAAAAACAGTTCCATAAAATTGATGGCCGGAATCAATAAATCAGGGCATAAATATATTGAGGTAAAGGACAATGGCCCTGGTATACCTGCAGAATTGATAAACGAAATCTTTGTCCCATTTTTCACCACTAAAAATTCCGGAACGGGGGTCGGGTTAAGTCTATCCAAACAGATATTACGGATGCACGGCGGCAATTTAAAGGTGAATTCAATTCCTGACAAGTACACCACCTTTACCTTGTTGTTTTAAAACAATTTTTTCATATCCGTACCACTTAATTGGATAATAAGTACATATCCTTTTTATTGCCCATAAACATGTTTAAAGTAAAATTGGATTTAATGCACAACATTAACATCGTTTGGACGAGGAGTTGGACCAAAAGGAAGTTCAATCGGTCCTGACTGAGGGCCTAACCGTAGAATAACCTGTCCGTAATCTACATGAACAATAACGGTCTATGCCAGAGACTCCATAGCCAGCCATGCCATTAATCCACCTCCTGTTTCCAGAGCCGTTTCATCTATATTAAAGGTTGGGGTATGTAATCCGGAAGTAATGCCGATTTCTGTATTCCCTACGCCCAATAAATAAAAGCAGGCCTGATTTTTTTGGGTGTAGTAGGCAAAATCTTCGGCGGCCATCCATAAATCCAGGTCTTCCACATTATCCTCCCCAAGGAAAGATATAGCACCCTGTTTCATGGAGTTGGTCAGGGTTAGGTCATTTTTAAGGTGGGGATATCCCCTTGGAATATCCACTAAGCATTCCGCACCCATCCCCTCTGCAATGGATTTTACCATCTTGGTGAGTTTTTCTATGGCTTCCGTTCTCCAAACTTCATCATAAGTCCTAAAAGTACCTTCAATAGTTACCTTGTCCGGAATAACGTTATTGGCTCCATCGCCAATAATACGCCCAAAAGACAATACACTGGGAGTTTTTGGCGATGCCATTCTACTGACCACTTGTTGGGCAGCTACAATAATATGGGAAGCAATTAGAATGGGATCTATACATTCTTCCGGCACTGCGGCATGCCCTCCCTTCCCTATCACTGTAATATAAATCTCATCCATACTGGCCATAAATAGTCCAGGTCTAAAACCCACCTTGCCAACGGGAAGGTTTGGCATTACATGCTGTCCCAAATGGGGAATGGAACCCAATGTCTTATAAGCGACCTCTTTCATGACCAAGGTTGCCCCTCCCGGCATTAGTTCCTCACCTGGTTGAAATAATAATTTTATAGTTCCAGAAAATTCATTCCTAAGCTCAAATAGAATTTTAGCGGTCAACAACAAAGAAGTCATATGCACATCATGCCCGCAGGCATGCATAACCCCTTTATTTTGGGAAGCGTATTCCACAGTATTTTCTTCATTAATGGGCAGAGCATCCATATCCGCCCTAAGAAGGATGGTTTTTCCTTTATCGGTACCATTAATAGTGGCCAATAACCCAGTTTTTGCCACAGATTCTATTTTGTGAATACCAATTGCCATAAGCTGCTGCCGTACATAAGAGCAAGTCTCATACTCTTTAAACGACAGTTCCGGGTGCTGGTGAAGAAACCTTCGGATTCCAATGAATTCTGAAGAATATGTTTTTGCCAGTTGTTTTATTTTTTCAATTGTATTCATATAACTTCTAACTTCATGTATAACTAGTGTTGGACCACATTATAACAACTAAAATATTTGCTCATTCCCTCGGTAAGGGAATATGACTTTTGGATCCTTTTCGGGGACAAAAGTAGGAAGGGATCCAGCCCAGAACACCAATCGAATTTAACAAATCACCCCTTTCGTTCCACTTCACTATTCTTAAAGATATCCCTAATTTCCTCAATATACCATTCAACATGCTCCTTCCCTTGGCAAGGGAAGGTGGCTTTTGGACCTTTCTCAGGGACAAAAGTCGGAAGGGATCCAGCTCAGAACACCAAATACCCACCATAATCACCCCTTCCGTTCCACTTCTAGTGAAAGGAACCTTTAATTATTTACAATCTTATTTCAATCCTCCATTATATAATTCAAAAATCCAGAACTATTCCACTGCTGGTATGCCCCAGGGACATCCTCGACCATGAAGACCTCTAAATTAGGGGTTTCTTGAATAAATTGCTTACCATTCACAACACCTAGGACACTTAAAGCAGAGGCATAGGCATCGGCCATAGTTCCATTGGGAGCAATTGTCGTTACCTGAATATTATTGTTCAGCGCCTTACCACTGTAAGGGTCTATAATGTGGGAATATCGTTTTCCATCAATCATGGCATACTGATATAAATCTCCCGAAGTGGCCACTGCCTGATTTTTCAACTTTATTTTTTGGAAGACTTCACCCCCATTTTTATCGATATAACTAAAGCCTAAAACCCAAAACTTCTTATTGGGCGGGGCATCGCTAACCGTGATATCGCCACCCATATCCACCAAGGCAGCTGTTATACCATGCCTTTTTAATAAATTGATCGCCTCATCTGCGGCAAACCCCTTGCCTATCCCGCCAACATCCAATCGCATGCCTTCCTTACTAAGTTTTATGATATTCCCAGCGGGGAATTCCAAATTGCCATAACCTATACTTTTTATGGCAAGCTGCATTTCTCCAATTAAAGGTACTTCCTTGTTTTGCCTGGCTTTTCTCCAAAGTTCAATTAATGGTCCAAGAGTAATATCGAAGGCTCCATTGGTCCTTGCGGCATAGACGACAGAAATCTGCATTAGTCGAAACAGGTCATCGCTAACCGTGACGTTTATATTTGGACTACTGCTAAGCCTGTTAATTTCACTTTCTGGCAGATAATTGCTTAAAGTGCCATTCAGTTCATCTATTCTCTTGAATACCAATTCAGCTATTGAATCTGCCCTTCCCGCATCGCTTTCATTTTGATAGAATACCAACCCAATTTGGGTACCCATTTGTTGATGGGCATACTCATACCTGGTTTGGGCGATCGATATGGAATGAAAGACAAATAGTAAAATGACAATTGGAATACGAAAAGTAATATACATCCTAAGTAATTATTAATCTACTTACGAAATTACTGTATACTATCCACAATAGTGTCTTTCTCGATAAATTCCCTTTTGAGCTCTGGATCAATTCCGTGGTCTAATATTAGATTGGGCAATGCTTCCTTTAGCTCGGTGAATCCCACTTCAGAAATTTGTGTCTCCCATAAGTAAAGACTTTTTAGCCCTTTAAAATCCTTTAGAACGGCGACACTTTTATCGGTAATACCAGTTTCATAAGCCTTTAGAACTCTTAGCTGGGCAAGACCCTTTAATTTATCAAACTCCGTATCGGTGAGAGGAGTACGGTCCACTTCCAACCATTCCAAATTTTTGCACATTGCCACAAATTCCATTTCCTTTTCTCCAATGGGGATTCCGCTCAGATCTAATTCAATGATATTATTAGAAATCCGTTTTAAGTCCGTTATATTTTTCGGATCGTAATCCGGCGGCAAAAACACGGATATACTCAATGCTTGTGAATTACTGCTAATCCTTTGTATAGTAACGTAATCCGACGCCAAATTCTGCAAGGTACTATCCGCTACTTTTGGAAGTTTTGCCCATGAATTCGATGTTCCTTCCTCCATCATTTTTTTGACCATCCCCGCTAGAGGTTCACTGTTGTCCAAATCACTTAACTTTAAGGTGTCCGAGGCGCCCAAGGCTATCCAGCGTTCCAAGATCTGTATTTCGTTGTCGGATAATGGTTTCTTGCCATCAGGGGGCATATGTTCCTCATCCTCCATGGGCAAATGCAAGCGCCTAATTAATTCACTATTAACTGGGTCGCCAACAACCAAAGCGGGACCACTTTCACCCCCTTTAATTAGTTCTCCAATACTTGTCATTAAAAGCTCTCCTTTTGACTTGTTGGGATTATGGCAACCTATACAACTATTGTCCAACACCCTGTGAACTATATGTTCATATATCAATGGATTTTCGGGAATTTTTTCCAATTTCTTACTTCGCGGCATGGCGAGAAAGTCCTCGCCATGGGTAATCATTCCTCCAAAATGGCCAGTGAAACCAACCAAGAGAATCAATATCACCTGAATACCTTTGACCAAATAAGTTTGTTGTAAATGATTAGTACTCAACCAATACCACAAAACCGCCAAAAATGCAACGCCCGCCCCCATCCATTGATGCCATAAAATAAGGTCTCCCTTAGGTACCGTTTCTGTTCCCAAAAAGAATCCTGTAATGGCCGTAACCAAGGCGGACAATGTGGCAATCGTTAGCAATAGTTTGGGCACTATTCTATTGAATAGGCCAATTGCAGCAGCCATTAACAAAAGCACTATGGGAAAATGTAGAATTAGGGGATGCCAGCGCCCCAACCATGCCACAAGACTGGGAAGATCAATAAAAGATTCGAAAATTAAACAGAATACAAGAAATACAGTAAGACCGAAAATAACATAATCGACCCATGGAGAACTATTTTTTTGAGCCATATACTATGTTAAGATATCATTTACAACATTACCGGCAACATCTGTAAGCCTAAAGCGACGGCCTTGGTATTTATAAATTAATTGTTCGTGATCCAGTCCCAAATTATTCATTATAGTAGCGTGAAAATCGTTGATATGAACCGGATTCTTTACAATATTATATCCAAATTCATCGGTTTCACCATAGGTAATGCCAGGTTTTATACCACCACCGGCCATCCATATACTAAAGGCTCTAGGGTGATGGTCCCTACCGTAATTTTTAGGATCAAAATTTCCTTGGCAATAGTTGGTCCTTCCAAACTCTCCACCCCAAATAACCAAGGTATCCTCCAACATTCCACGTTGCTTTAGATCCAGGATAAGTGCGGCCGAAGCCTGATCTACATCCTTGGCCTGTCCTGCCATTTCATTGGGCAGATTGCCATGCTGATCCCAACCCTGATGGTACAATTGAATAAAACGCACTCCACTCTCTGCAAGCCTACGGGCCTGAAGACAATTGGCGGCATAGGTCCCAGGAACTTGGGAATCTTCTCCATATAATTTTATAATGGATTCTGGTTCTTTCTTAATATCCATAACATCCGGTACGGACATTTGCATTCTATAGGCCATTTCATACTGGGCAATCCTTGATTCTATCTCATCGTCCCCAGTTTCAACATGATGTATTTTATTAAGTGAGGATACATGATCTAATAAATGACGCTTATCTGAACGCGATAGTCCGTCCGGGTCGTTTAAATATAAAACTGGATCTTTTCCAGAGCGCAACAGTACCCCTTGATGCTTGGAATCCAGAAAGCCACTGGACCATAACTTGGAATATAGGCCTTGACTATTACCTTTTCCCCTAGAGGTAAGCACCACAAAGGAAGGTAAATTTTGATTTTCACTGCCCAAACCATAACTCATCCAGGAACCCATACTGGGCCTTCCGGATTGTTGACTACCCGTCTGAAAAAAGGTGATGGCCGGATCGTGATTGATAGCCTCGGTGTGCATACTCCTTACAATACATATCTCGTCCGCAATTTTGGCAATATGAGGAAAAAATTCGCTTACCCAAGCACCACTTTTACCATGTTGGGCAAATTTGGCAGCTGAAGGCATCAATGGAAATTTATCCTGACCAGAGGTCATACCAGTAAGTCGTTGGCCATTTCGTATGGATTCCGGTAAATCCTCCCCCATCCGTTTGGTTAAGGTAGGTTTATAATCGAACGACTCCAATTGTGACGGGGCCCCTGATTGAAACAAATAGATTACCCGTTTGGCCTTTGGTGCAAAATGGGGAATACCAAGTGGCTGACTGGCCAATGGCCCCTTACCTCCTTTAAACAGATCTGGAATCAACAATGACCCTAAAGCCAAAGAACCGATCCCAACACTCAATTGAGAAAAGAAGTGCCTACGGTTTACTTTAAGTGGATTTTCAGATTTTGATTTGTCTTCTTCCATAATCGTTATTCTTTGGTAATTGTTTCATCTAGATTATATATCACCTGTGCTGTTAACATAAGTGCGGCTGTTTTTGCCGGATCGGTATCCAATCTCTTATATTCGCCTTGGGCAATCAATTTTTCAGCATTTTCCTTGTTCTTCAAGAAATTATCCAAGGCATCGGTATAATATTCCTCCAAAACCTTTTTTTCTTCCTCTTTGGGATTACGAACCAATATGCGCTGAAAAACAGTGGTGACCCATTGCTTGGCATCTTTAGTATCAGTAATGGTATTTTCCGCCAATACTCTAGCCGACTCCAACATCTGGACGTCGTTCTGAAGTGCCAGTGCCTGTAAGGGAGTATTGGTCTTCTGTCTCCTTACTTCGCAAATGTCCCTATTTGGCGCATCAAAAATGGACATACTTGGCGGTGGCAATGTCCTTTTCCATAAAGTATACAAGGATCGTCTGTACAATTTGTCGCCTTCATCGGCAACATAGGTAGTAAGGACTCCTCTATTTCCACCAGCATTGGTCTCTTCCCAAAGGCCAGGGGGCTGATAAGGTTTTACACTGGGTCCACCAATTTCTTTGTTCAACAGCCCGCTTGTAGCCAAAACATAATCGCGAATGATCTCCCCGCTCATCCTAAATCTTGGGGATCTTGAAAGCCACTTGTTGTCAGGGTCCGCCTTTTTGGACTCTTCAGTGGCAATGGAACTTTGTTGGTAAGTGGCGGAAAGCATTATTTTTTTTAATAAATATTTAATGTCCCAATTATTATCCATAAAATCTCTCGCCAACCAATCCAACAATTGTGGATGGGTGGGCAGACTTCCCTGTACCCCAAAATCCTCTGCAGTAACTACAAGTCCGTTCCCGAACAACATCCCCCAGACCCTGTTCACAAAGACCCTTGAGGTCAATGGATTGTTCTCATCGGTCATCCATTGGGCCAATCCCAATCTGTTTTTTGGAAGTTTGTCGGAAAAGGGAAATATTATTTCAGGAGCACTGGGGGTCACTTCCTCTCCTGGACTGTCATATTCGCCACGATTGAAAATATATGTCTTTCTAGGTGTGGAGTCGTTCATGACCATCACCTTGACCGCTTCTCCTTCAGCCTTATTGATAAAGGATAGAACCCCTTTGGACTCTTTATCGGTAATGGTCATGAATGGTGCGTCTGCAAAATATTTCTGATTGGCAGCTTGTACCGCATCCATACGCAGGCCTTTTTCATTAACATTGTTGAAGAAGGAATAGATTTCAAAATAATTTTGTTGGGATAACTGATCGTATTTATGGTCGTGACATTTGGCGCATTCCAGGGTAAGGCCCAAAATGCCCTTCCCTAAGGTATTGGTACGATCCACCACATAATAGGATTGGTATTCATCCTGGATTACACCGCCCTCTTGGGTTATAGGGTGGTTCCTATTGAATCCGGTAGCCAAAATTTGCTCCTTATTCGCATTGGGCATCAGATCGCCAGCCATTTGCATGGTCAAGAACTCATCATAGGGCAGGTTGTTGTTAAAAGCATGGATCACCCAATCGCGCCAGGGCCACATACTCCTATAGCTGTCATCTTGATAGCCATGTGAATCCGCATATCTCGCCACATCCAACCAGACTTGGGTCATTCGCTCCCCATATGCGGGGGAGGCTAAAAACTCATCTATGGCCTGTTCCAAAACATCCACCTTGGAATTGGAAAGATAGTGCTGGACCTGTTTGGCATTTGGCGGCAGCCCAGTAAGGTCCAAACTCATTCGTCTGATCAGTGTGTGTTCTTCCGCTTTTTGGGACGGAACCAGATCGTTCTCCTCCATCTTTTCCAAAATAAAGGCATCGATTTCATTTTGGACCCAATCCGCCAGTTCCGTTTTTGGCAGGTCCGCTTTCTTGGGCGGGATAAAGGCCCAATGTTTTTCAAACTTGGCGCCTTGTTCTATCCATTTTTTTAAAAGTTTCTTTTCATAGGAATTCAGTGCCAATTGGGAATCCGGCGGAGGCATCAACTGCTTTGGGTCATCGGAAACCACATGCTGGTACAAAAGACTATGACCAGGCTTTCCGGCTACAATGGCAAACTTACCGGGATTCTCCGGCAATTGTGACAATGCGGCCTCCTCCAGGTCCAGACGTAGGCCCGCTTTTCGCTTATTGGCATCAGGGCCATGACAGGTATAGCAATTATCCGAAAGAATAGGCTTTATATGGAAATTATAGTCCACGACTTCTGGCAGCTTTTGATTGATGTACCCATCCTGGGAAGTTTTAAAAAATCCCGATTTAAATGCAAACAATAAAGCAACCAAGCCCAATAAAATAACTACTATACCAACTTTTTGTTTCATTAGGGAACTACATTTTCAATTGTTTAAGTTCTAGGAGGGAAGAACTGTAAAATTATCCATTCTCCTATGAGAGGATACTGCCGCTCAATTTACATATATGATATTATTTATACTAAAATAACAACATATTTTGGATAAAAGGCGTAAATTTTTCATAATTAACGTCACCAATGTCAAATATAATAATAATATATTTATCATGTTCATACATATGAACAAATTGATTTTTATTAATACCTTTAAAAAAAATCACAAAAGTGGCAATTCCAATAAAAATATATTTAACTAAGAAATTCTTTCAACAAATTTCTATTGTGATTTTGGTTATTTTAAATACCAACTGTCGCAGTAGCCACAATATCAATCCTAAGCACCAAGACAAAACTGACGCACGACTTGTGACCAAAGCTGATTCTTTCAATAATCTGGTCACAGTAGATAGTTTAGGAATTACTGGTGCTGATGGTGTAATTTCTTTTCCCTTGGATGATAACAAATCTATATTCATGATGGGAGATTCTTTTTTAACCCCTGTCCGAAACAAGAAAAGGGATGTTAATAGTCCTATGATCAACAATACCTTTATTTTAATCAACAAAAAAAAAGACACCCACAAGGCATTGTATAATGATGCATCAATAGTGCCGGATGCACTATTAAAGCCAACCAATGGAAATCCAAAGGAATACTATTGGCCAGGACATGGTTTTCAAAAAAATGGAATAATCCATATTTTTATGTCCCGGTTTCTACATGGGGATTATGATTGGGGCTTTAAATTTTCAGGAACCGATTATATTCGTTTGGATAAAAACACTTTAGAGGTTAACAGCCAAGAAAACTTTCCCTATTCAAACCAAAATAATGTGCATTATGGACATTCCATATTGACTGAAGGGAATGAAATCTATATATACGGGTCTTGGAGTGATAAGGATTCTACTGCCCTGCATGTTGCAAGAGCAACTTTTGACCTAGAAAAAAATGAAATAAACAGGGTTAAATTTTTTGATGGCAAGACCTGGGTCTCAGACCCCTTGACAAGTAAACCTTTGATTGGAATCCATAAACCAGTACCAGAACAATTTTCCGTCTTTAAGCAAGGAGATATATATGTTTTGATTCTACAAGCAAGGGAACTGGGAAACGGAAATATATACTCATACGTTGCCGACGCCCCTTGGGGACCTTGGCGTAATGAAAAATTATTGTACCATACCACTGAACAGGAGAATGTTAAAGATCAGATTTTTACGTATAATGCTATGGCCCACCCTCAATACATAACGGATAATAAATTATTGATTTCCTACTGCGTCAACAGCTTTGACGTCAAAAAAATCCATGAAGTAAATACCGATTACTACCGACCAAAATTCATCTGGGTCCCCATGGAAATGATTTTGGAATAACTGGAGCCAATAAAATAATTGGAAGGTCTTTATTTCCACGCGCTCAACTTTGCAAATTAGGTTCAAATCGCGATTACTACCTCATGTTATCCCAAAAATAGAACGTACAACCTAATTGTGGAAATGACTAAATAAAGATTGTTCAGGTTGGTCTTTAAGGTCATTTTTTTATGGCTTTAGGTTTTATAGGTTTTTCATCAATATCAATCGTTTCGTAATACGTACACTACTAAAAATCATGGGAGTAAAACAAAGGTTGCAGGAGTATATTTTCCAAGTATACTTCTAAAATTTCAAAAATAGAGGATTGTTCATTACGATCAGTCAGTAATTTTACTGCCAAATACGAAATTTTATTATCTATGGAAACACATGTCAATGCAAGAATGCCAAATGAACATAGAATTGCTTTTTTCATTAGGGGAAAATTAATTCATTGATAATGCTATCCTACCCAAATAGGCCGTTATTAAGATTCCTTTTTAAATGAAAAAACTTAAAGGAATTCAAAGAATCCACTTTAGAAAATATTTAGTCGATAAAAACCACAGACCCATCTATTTATTATCATAATTGAATCTGTGGTCAAAAAACTAAACTAACTCAACTTCTATTATACTTTATTACAGGGATACGTTTTGCCCCACAGTATCCATAATTCTCATTAGAAGCTAATGAACATTATTACATTGGGAAAACGATTCCTGCATCGGCCAACTAATTTGAAATTTTAAGCAGCTGCAAATAATCATTGTTTTTGGCAAAAAGTATCCCTTCTTGACCCCCTGTCAACCTAATTTTTTCTATGGCTTTTACCTCACCCTTCGCCATTATACCACTTTCATAGGGCATTCTGCTACTAAAAGAACCTTTCCCGTTACCAACCATCAAAGCGCCAAAACTGGAATCATTTCTCGGTGTTTCCACTTCGGAACCATACAAGTTGCCTCCTATTACCAAATCCATATTTCCGTCATTGTCAAAATCTTCAGCCAAGATCGTGTTAATAGAAGATATCTGTGCTAAATTGTCCAATGGACTAATTTTAAATTTGTGACCGCCTAGATTCTCCATGTATACACTTGCAAAGCTACCCACTTTAAATTGCAAGGATTCATTCAATTCATCAGTAGTATATACGTCTGCCAAGCTTGCAGCTGCAAAAGACTTATAATCTTTGAATTTATAACTTATAACAGGAATCTGTTCCGATGAGCACCCTTTACCTCTAACAGGATATTCTGTTCCACTTTCAAAATAACTTAAGACAATATCGTTCTTATTGTTCCGATCAAAATCTCTCATATAGATACCAAATGGTTCTTTTTCAGTAGCCTGATATTTGTAATTTAGACCAAGATTTCCCAGTACAAAATCAAGATCTCCGTCATGATCAAAATCTTCACTGGTCATACCAAACCACCAACCATTAGTTCCAGAAAACCCCATTTTTTCGGTTTCATTTACAAATTTCCCTTTATTATTATTAAAATAGGAAATAGGCATCCATTCCCCTACAACCATTAAATCCAAATAACTATCATCATCAAAATCTACCCATTCAGCCTTGGTAACCATTCCAATATTTGCCAGCCCAGGCGAAATTTCTTCGGTAACATCCACAAATTTTATACCCGATGTAGAACTCTCATTCCTAAGGATATAACTTCTGGGGGCAACTGGGTAATTTCTTGGGGTCAACCTTCCACCCACAAAGAGGTCCATATCTCCGTCATTGTCAAAATCTCCAGCAACTACACAGGATCCACTACTGTTCGTTTTCGGAAGGGCAGTACTATTTTTTCTAAATTTCCCTTGGCCCTCATTTATATACAAACGGTCTTGATAATAATCACTTTCAGCTTCAGCTTCATTGCCCCCGCTTACTACATAAAGGTCTTGTAATCCATCACCATTGGCGTCAAAAAAGGTTGCACCTACATCCTCTTGTTTTTTATCCGATTCCCAAACCTCATCTAAAATTTCAATAAAAATGCCTTCTTCATTCTGATAAAACATCTTTGCGGCCTGTCCATACGCTCCTCCAATATAAATATCGTCCAAACCATTGTTATCAATATCACCTACTGCCATTGCCGGGCCGTACTCCGATGTTTTATGAGGAAGTAGAACCTGGTATGTAAAATCGTTAAATGGATTTTCTTCGTGCTTAAACTTCAACTGAACTTGCTCCGTTATGTCCTCAAAAAGGGGTTTTGCCACTTCTTTTTGAAATTTACCTTTTGTTTTCGCATCATTATAATCAACTGCAAGGAGTTGATTGGCCTTAACATTGGTTAAAAGCTGTTCTTTCCCATCTTGCCAAAGTATCCTGACTTTATCTATGGTATTCTTTTTTCCTATTCCAAAATGCAATATTGGTTCTACCGATGATTGAAATCCTCGGGTCAAAGTCAATTCCTGAAATTGAGTCTCCCCATTGTCTTCCAACCATATTTTACAGCCTAAACCAAAAGCATTGTCTTTAGGGCCATTCATTTTAACTCTTAAAAAATTATTCAATTTCCGGTCGCTCGCCTTATTTTCATAGAGTATACTTTTATCGTCCAGATTGTTTACTACCAAATCCAAATCACCGTCATTGTCAAGGTCGGCATAGGCCACTCCATTGGAAAATCCTTCATAATCGATCCCCCATTGTTGCCCTATATCCTCAAAAGAAAGATCTGCTTTATTTTTGAAGGCAAAGTTCCTGATTTTTTCAAAAGGTAATCTCTTTGTTAGTTCCAAATCATTCAATTTGTCTGTTTCCTCTTTAGGAACGGCAAAAAAATCTTGATTGTTTATGTCTCGTCTAACTCCGTTCGTCACATAAACGTCCTTAAAACCATCATTATCAAAATCGGCAAATAAAGCAGCCCAACTCCAATCCGTTGAAGACAATCCAGACATTCGGGCAACATCCCCAAATCGTGGCAATCCATCCTTGTCATTGCCCATATTCAATTGCAGGGTGTTCGTCGAGTACTGATGATGCAGTCCATTTCTTACGATATCATTGAATCTATCGGTATCCATACTAGCCATGTTTTCTTTGATCCTGCTGTTACTTTTGGGTAACATATCCACTTGCAGCAGGTCCAATAAACCATCATTGTTAAAATCGGCAACATCTGAACCCATGGAAAAATAAGAAGTATGATTGGTTAGCTTTAAATTTTGATCGGAAAAGGAACCATCCTTGTTATTGATCAAAAAATAATCGGGTGTAACAAAGTCATTGCACACATAAAGGTCGGGCCAACCATCTTGATTAAAATCGCCTACGGAAATTCCCAAGGAGAGTCCGTATTTCGCCAAATTTGCCTCCTGGGTCACATCAGCAAATTTCCCATTACCATCATTCCTGTATAGTCGATCGCTTTGATCATAAGGAGTACCCAAATTGGTGTAGTTCAAATATTTCTCCATGTTCTGGCCAGGAGAGGTCATTGGGTAGTTTGCTACATACAGATCTTGATCACCATCAAGATCATAATCAAAAAATACGGCCTGGGTAGTATTTCCAGTATCCGCCAAGCCATAATTTTCTGCCGATTCGGTGAAAGTGGGGTTGGCGCCAACCTTGGCATCATTAATAAATAATAAATTTTTTCTAGTAACCCATTTTCCTGAAACACTAACATATATATCCAGCCATCCGTCCTGATTGGCATCTCCTAAAGTAACGCCAGTTACCCACCTATTATCCGCGACAACCCCTGCTTCTTTGGAAATATCCTCAAACTGCAAATTCCCTTTGTTGAGATACATTTTATTCTCCACCATATTTCCGGTAAGATAAATATCCTGAAGGCCATCATTGTTAAAATCTCCTATGGCTACGCCGCCACCCATATAAAGATAGAGGTAGCTAAAATAGTTGATCGAATCGTTCTCCGTTATGTTGTTTGAAAAATCGATTCCCGAACGTTCCGATGATAATTTTTCAAATAGGCCTATTGAATTATCATCTGTTGAAGTTTCACAACTAGTAAATAGGACCACTATAAGAAGGGGTAAAAGAAATACTCTAACCCTCTTAAAACAGTTCATAAGGCCTAAAACAAATTTTGACATTATTAATTTTTTTTAACTAAACTAACATAATTCCTACATTTATCCATACCACTCTCATCAACAAACAATTAATTTCCGATTGAATAGAACGAAACCCGTCTAATTCATGTAAAACTAGACGGATTCAATTCAAATTATAAGTTTACAGAAATAGACAAATAATTTAATATTTGACATTTAAGTTATGTGGCAAGTTAGCTACATAATGACTGCTTTAGAACTAATCACCATCCAACAACTAACGTTACCGGTCATTAATACCCCGGATTTTGCTCCAGTGCTCCGTCACTTTTATTTATTTCATCAATAGGTATTGGCATTAAATAATAGTAATCTCCGGGCCAGGGTGCTCTTGTTGTAGCCGTAGTAATTTTGCCATACTCATAACTTAGTTTGCCTCCATCGGACCAGTCCTTTTTAAGACTTGTAATTCCTCTGGCAGGATTAAGATCCACCAATCCAGGTGCCGCTTTCCATCTCATAAGGTCATAAAAACGTGAGTCTTCCAAGTTTAATTCTACTACGCGTTCACTTCTATATACACGGACCAGATCAGCACCACTCTCTGTAACATCGGGCATATTGACCGATTCCCTTTTACGCACCCTATTAATGTAGTCACGCGCTAGAGGTTCATTGCCTAGTGCCATTTGAATTTCGGCATAATTCAACAAGAATTCTCCCAATCTAAAATAGGAGGTCACATTATCATAGTCATGGTCCCAACTGGCCCTAGGGCTGGTAAAATCAGTCAACTTTCTAAACGCATACCCGGTTTGTATGTTCCAATGGAAAGGCGTTTTTCCAGCAACCCAGAATGACTTGGAGTCTTTTCCGAAATCAAAAATAGTTTCACCATTCCAATCAGGATTCTCCATAGGAATATCTGGGTTTGCATCCTCCCAATATTCATAAGCCCGCTCTGCGCTCTTGGATCCATCAAAAATTTGAACAACAGCTCCCGAATAGAGAACATTTACATAATATCGCGGATCTCTGTTCAAATTTGGGAGCTGATCGTCATAACCGGAAGTCGGATTTATGGTGATTCCATCTTCAAGATATGGGTATTCCCCATTTGTCATCTGAAATGTGTTTACAAAATTCTGAGTAGGCGTAACTCTCTGGTTCGCATCAAAGCCACTGGGCCAGAAATCATAATTATACCCCCATCCGCCTTGTGATGCCACTCTGTTTAGACTCGTATAACTTCTGGCAAGTATGATTTCGTCCTCCGCAACTGGATCATGAAATAATTCCATATAATCGGGATGTAACGTAAACCCAGATTCAATGACCGCTTTTGTGGCCACCTCAGCAGCTTGCCATTTGGATAAGTCATTGTTAGGGTTGTTCAAAGGGCTTGCCATATACAATAGCATTCTGGCCTTTAAAGCCATTGCCGCCTGTTTGGAGGCAGCCCCTGAGGGTGCATCCCCATGATTCTTAAGAAGCGGAATGGCCTTTTCAGCTTCTGAAATTACAAATGCGGCAACCTCATCGTAGGTGTTTCGTGGAACACTATAGGACTCTTCTGTCAAACTAAAAGTTTCGGTAATTAACGGAACACCTCCAAAATGCCTGCTTAATTCAAAATACATATAGGCCCTTAAAAAGAGCATCTGGCCTACTAGAGGATCTAGAATATCCTTATCCATAGTTGAACCCTCTACTTTTTCGAAAAAAACATTCACATTGGTAATATACTTGTATTGATGGGCCCATAACCCATTTGTAAGGGCGTCCACATTTTCTGGAGTCATCCCACCTTGAAGATATTCCTCTCCCGGCCCCCCTATATCATTTGTTTGTGTTTGTATAAAGGCCAGATCCGTTAAACCTATAAGCCCTCCAGCAGACGGCCGATAATGAACTTTAATGCCATTATAGGTGGAAGCAACATAGCCATTCAAAAAAATGGGGTCGTTAAAAACGTCTTCCTCTGGAATGGCGTACAATGGACTTTTGTCCAACAAATCATCATTACATGACAATACCAATGTGGCACCCATAATCACAACTAAGAGAATGGGAATGGCGTTCTTTATATTCTTCAATTTATTGATGTTTATTAAATTTCTCATAGTTATCTTTTTAAAAAGCTAGATTTAAACCAAAACTTATTGTTTTTAAAGGAGGATAACCCCCATTGTCTTGCTCGGGATCTCCATAACCGTATTTATCCAATTTTGAGAATGTCAACAAATTATAACCACTGGCAAAGAATCTTAATTGATCAATACCAAATTTATTCATAATATCTTTTGGAAAACTATATCCGAATTCCATAGATTTTAAACGAACATAAGATGCATCCCGGTACCAAAAATCACTAGCGGAATTTCCTAAAGTTGTTGTCCCTACCCTGGGGAGCAAGGCATCCGTACGATCTAAAGTATAGCTATTTTGTGCAGCATAATCAAATGAATTCCCTCCGGCCCCTGAATTGAAACCGTTGCTCAATGCTCTTTGTACCTTGGTGGCACCTTGGAATAATACCGTAAAATCAAAATTCTTATAATTCAGATCCAAATTTAAACCAAATTGAAGTCTTGGAGTTTGAAGTGGGTCATAGCGATATCTGTCATCGCCATTGATCTGACCATCCCCACTTAGGTCTGCAAAAATCAATTGGCCAAGACCAGCATTGGGATAATTCACGTTACTGTCCAAATCTGCTTGGGTCCTGTAAATGCCAATAGATTCATATACCAAATTCGAACCAAAAGGTTGCCCTTCCAATTTCTGATATTTAAAATCGGTAGGCGTTTCGTCAAAATATATGATCTTGTTTTTGGCATAGGTCAAAGTCCCTCCCAGACCAAGGCCCAATTCACCCAATTTTTGATTATATCTAAATGAAAAATCGATTCCCTTATTTTCCATTTCCCCAATATTCTCATCGGGCAGATCTAGACCGGTATATGCCGGAATAGACGCTATTCTTCGACCCAATATGTTAGTGGTCTTAATTATAAAGTAATCCAATTCAAAGTTCAGCGCGCCCTCAAACAAGCCCATTTCGAGCCCAATATCTAGATTGTCTGATACCTCCCAAGTAATATTTGGATTGGCAACACCATCTGGCACCACCCCTTTTACATCTTGGTTGCCCCAAACATATCCATCTCCGATTATACCGAAACCGGGTGGTTCACTGTACTTATAAACAGCTAAGTATTGAAATTGATCCACCCTATCGTTACCTAACTGCCCCCAAGAGCTCCTAAGCTTTAAATGGTTCACTAGATTATTCTTGAAAAAGGATTCCTCAGAAATCACCCAACCCGCAGATACGCCAGGGAAAAAACCAAATCGCGAATCTTTTGGAAAGGTTATGGACCCATCATATCTAAAATTAAATCCGAACAGATATTTTGATTTATAGTCATACGACAAGCGACCAAAATAATTTCTTCTCGCATTTACACTTCCGGAACCAAAATTCCTGAAATTTGCAGTGTCTTCGCTGCCCGCAAAAAGTTGATCGATCGATTTAGAAGCAAACCCCAATCGTGACGTCCAAAAGTAATTACCTTTACCTTCGCTTTGTTCATAGGCTACGAAGGCATCCAACCTATGGTCCTCGCCTATAATCGTAGAATAGGCAATTCTTGCATTTAATGTTATGGCCTCTTCTTGTTCAAATCTTTCTGTCAGTCCTTCAGGATCTATATCCCTTGCCTTGACTTTAATAATTTCACCCTCCAAATTTTTCTCCCAATAGTCCCATGGCCAATTGAATGCCTTATCATATTGCCAGGTTCTGTTAAAGGCGGCAAAGCCTTCCAAAGATAGGCCTTCCACACCCGGAATTTTATATTTATAGGTTAATCTCGAGGTCAACACATGATCCGCCTCCCTCTGGTATCCAACACCTCTGACCCTGGCAGCCTGATTTAAATGGGACCATCCTTGGGTCGGGTAACGGGTGTCTCCATCAACAAATGCTTCTACAAGGGGGCTGGTATTACCACTACCGCCAGCACCACCACCTTGAGGATATTGGGAGTTTTTTTGACGTAGAGCAATATCCAAGCCTATATCCAGATTATCATTAGCCTTGACATCCAGATTCATCCTTACATTGTATTGTCTGTTTTTTGTTTTGTTGTCTCCCACCAAAAGTCCCCCTTGAGACGATGTTCCCAAAGACGTAAAATACCTGATCCGCTCAGATCCTCCAGACATTGTCAAAGACTGCCTCTTCTGTAAAGCAGATCGACCTCCGTAAAAGGCTTCCAACCAGTTCTCGGATTTTCTCGCCCCGGATTTAAAGTTATCTATGGTCTCATTAGGAAAAGAAGGGTCAGCCCCATTCAGTATATCAGCCGAATTTACGATATTCATATAATCCACCGCATTTGCATATTCCCTTTGTTTTGCCAAACTCTGGAAACTTAACGAAGAATTATAATCAACCTGCATTTTCCCGGTTTTACCTCTTTTTGTGGTAATCAATATAACACCACCAGCAGATTGTGCCCCATAAATTGCTGCAGAGGCATCCTTTAATACAGTGACTGTCTCAATATCATTGGGGTCCAATCTATCTATCCCATCTGCATTGGCAACCCCGTCAATGACGATAAGTGCACCACTATTGCGATAGGTATTTGTTCCTCTTACCTGAATTGTTGCATCATCCCTACCTGGTGTTGAGCTGTTCTGAGTAATAAAAACTCCGGACATACGACCTGCCAGGGAATTCGCCATAGAAACAGAGGGTGATTTATTAATTGTCTCACCAGATACCTGAACAACGGCATTGGTAACCTTTGCCTTTATCTGAGTTCCATATCCCACAACGATAACTTCGTCCAACTGGCTGGCATCCAACTCCATATTCACATCAACTGTCGATGACGCACCAACTATTACCTCCTTGCTCGAATATCCTATATATGAAAAAACCAGGACACTGTTTTCACTACCGACTGTAATACTGTAGTTTCCGTCGAAATCGGCCGCCACACCATTAGTGGTGCCTTTTTCCAATACACTAACACCTGGAAGAGGCACTCCGTTTTCATCTACGACTTGCCCGGATACACTTTGCTGATAAACAGCATTAAAAGTGATACTCTCTACTTCCTCAAGGAGTTTAGATTCCTTGTTTTTGTTTAGAATATTATCATTTGCCCATAAACCAGTGCATAGGAGAAAAGATAAAATAAAGAAGTACGCATTGTAATTGGCCCATGGCCGGCCACGTAAGAATAGTTTGCTTTTCATTTTAGGTTTAATTGATTGGTTAATAATTAAGCTTGTGCTCCTAAATCCCTTCACATTGGCCTTACTCAAAAGATTCTACTTTTTTAAGAAATGTAAAGTTTGAGATTATGATAAATCGATTAAGATGTCAGTTATTCTATTTCAAAGTGCATTATAAAAAATAACGAGTTTCATATTAACACCTGTTACAACTCGGAATTTCAATTTTTTTGGCTATCTGTCCTTCTAATTAAAACGGAACCTATGCGGACTTTTCGTGCCAATTAGCACAAAAAACAGACCATGTTTATATGTATAGACATAATCAAATATAATAAAAAAAATATGACATACATCATATTTTTAAAATATAATTAAGATGAAATATTTTGAATTATCAAAAATTCATATTATTGGCATTCAATTCGGCAATTCTTTAACGCCCCATTTTTTATTTGGATTTGGTCCCAACCATAATTCTAGGATTCCACCATTACTAAATTCCTTATGGTCAAAATAGAATTCTTCATGTAGTTTACCGTTCAAGTTAGCTTTTTGGATATACATGTTATCTTCAGAGTTGTTATATGCCTTAATAACGAACTTCTCACCTTGGTAATAATTCTGATCAAGCTTAATGATTATTTCATCAAAAACAGGGCTGGTAATATCATACACCGGGTCTAAGGATGAGGTTCCGTTTAGGCTAAAAAGCCCAATGGACATTAAGGCACTTACGGCCCCCATTTGTCCTTGATCTTCGTCATGGCCACCATAGCCCTTGTCAGGGGTTATCGCTCCATAGGCTTGTTCTTTTACCTTACGCACCCAATATTGACTTAGCCATGGCTTGCCAGCATAATTAAATACATGTGCATTGGAACAGCCTGGTTGGTTGGCATAACTCACGTAACCATTCCCATAGGCAAAAACAAAATCGGTAGGTTCTGCCTGCTCAAAGGCAAAATTCAGCTTTTCGCTTAGCTTGTCATTACCGCCCATTAATGCCGATAACCCTTGGATGTCGTGTGATACCGACCATGTAGCCTGCCAGGCGTTTGCTTCGATCCAGCCTTTACCGCTAAGCGGGTCGCCGTGGGACCATTTTCCATTTTGGTCCTTGGGAAAAATAAGACCTTGCTCCTTGTTGTATAACTTTTTCCAACCTTCGGAGCGTTTCAAAAAATAATGGGCATCATTTTTCTTTTCCAATCCTTCGGCCATCTGGGCCAAGGACCAATCTTGAAACGCCGCTTCCAAAGTCCTTCCCGCATTTCCTGCAAAGTAGCCTTTTTCAATATAATGGTCGTCGGCTTCCAACATTCCCCCAGGCATATGATTTAACTTCATGACATTATAGGCATGCTCACTATCTACCTTAGTTAAAATTCCTTTGGTGTAGGCGGAAACGATTAATGGAGTTGCTGGGCAACCAGTCATAATATAGGAATACCCCCCAGCGTTGGGACCTCGGGGCAATAACCCCCCATTATCAGCATATTGAACTAGTGACGAAGAAAATTCATCCAACATCTCTGGCCATGCCAATCCCCAAAGAATATTTAAATTCCATTGAGTTAACCAAAATGCATCCGAATTGTACATATGAAATTTTGATTTACCTTTTTCATCTTTTGGAACAGTTCTAATTTTTAGCTCAGCATTTATGGTATGGTTCCCTTTTCTTAACCCTTTGGTGTAATCTGGATAATCACCGGTAAAATCATCAATCTTGTGCCTACCCAATAGTACGTGCCACAAATCAGTATAAAATTTAATTTTATGTTCATTTGTACCTCCCTTGACCTGAATTTTCCCCAACCAGTCGTTCCATTCCATTTTTGAATCCAGTCTCACTTTATCAAAATCCCAATCGCTACATTCTTGAACCAAATTATTACGGGCATTTTCAATACTGGTATAAGAGATTGCAATTTTCATTTGAATCTCATCTCCTTTTCTTACCTGGTAAATAGCATTGACTCCCGAGGTCTTTGAGTCGTAATAACTTTGTCCTGAATTTTTTGGCACCACCTCTTTGTCACCTTGCAAACTTGATATATCCGAATAGTTCTTTTCCCCTACCCAACCATCTAAAGTTTCAAAAGGGCGATCAAATTGAATCACATAAAAAATCTTTACATTATCTGGTCCACCCCATAATCGTCCTGTTGTGTTCACCGAACCTTCGATTTCCTTGTTACTGATTTTCTTTACTTGGGCATCTGTCATTGTAGTCGTACTAAGATATCCCCCCAAATTCACCAAAATATTGGATTTGGAGTCTTGTGTATACTTAAAACGATAAAAACTTACCCTATCCGTACTAGTTTGTTCTACCCAGGTCCTATACTTTTCCAAAAAAACCTTATGATAGCCGGGTTGCACAATTTCATCCTCATGTGAAAAAGATGATTTCCAGTTCTCCTCCCCATTTGAAGGGTTTATCAACCCAGTTGTGGGCATTATATTTACTCCGGAAAGCATCCAGCCATGTACCTGAGGAAACCCTAAAATCTCTGTCGAATTGTAGTTGTAACCTCCTCCCATTTGATTTTTGTTTCGCGTCATGGGGGCAGAACTGACCATTCCAAAAGGACGACTCCCAGTTACAAAGAAAAAATATCTACCTCTTGTAGTTTCTATATAAGGATCCACCCAAGAAACAGGGTCTTTGTAGTCAGAGGGTGCAGGAAACACTTCAATCTCCGACAAACCTAAATTATTCCCATTCCCATCAGTAACCTCAAAGCGTAACCACTTTATTGTTTTATCGGGAAACGAAATAACTTTTGGAGCGCCATTGTTTGGAATTGCCGTTACACTTATTTCTGTTCCATCACTAAAGAAAAGGGTTCCTCCTGCCGTATGTGATTGGCTGTTAGGTCTATCATAAACAATTACCTTATTAATTGTTTGTGGATGGTCCCAATCTAATTTTGCCCATGGATAATTAATACCGCCCCAAAAATTCATCTTACTATCAGAGACCCATTCGCCCATATCCTCAAAATAAACCATCCCATCATTTACATTAATAGCTCCCAATTGGTCATTAATGGCAGCACTAACAGTAGCTCTGGCATTAATGGCAATATTTCCAGGACCTGCCTGCACTTTGTTCAGCAATATCATGAATAGAAAAGTAAATATCACGGTTCGTTGGTGAGATGGAAAAGACATAATTTTAAGTTATTTTATATGATAATTTTTTCATAAGCTATTCTAGCTTTTATTCATACTAAGTTATTATACTCTTTTGCGTTCGCTCAAAAAGTCGTCCCCTATTTCTTGCTCCAACTCTTTTCTATTTCTTCCAAAGTCTTTCCCTTGGTTTCGGGAATCATATTGTAGGTGAAAATCAATAGAAAAATTGCGTTACCCATAAATATCCAAAAGGTATATGCCCCACCCAAATTTTCGAGCATTATAGGGGTAAATTGTGTGATGGCCACCACCCCCAACCAAAGGGTCATGGTCGCAAAGGACATAGCCAAGCCTCTGATTTTCGTTGGGAATATTTCTGACATTATCACCCATGGAATCGGCCCAAGTGAAGAGGAAAAACTTGCAGTAAAGCCCAATATGAAAATTAACGTCCATATACTGGAACTTTGCCCTAAATAGAAAACAAGGCCCGTTCCGAAAAGACAAACAATCATGCCTGATAACCCCCATAACAATAGAGTCCTTCTTCCCATTCTATCAATAAAGTAAATGGCCACAAAGGTGAAAATGGTATTAATAAACCCGATAATTACGGTCTGCTGTAAGGCCGAATCGGTACCGAAGCCAATATTCTTGAATATTTCAGGAGCATAATATATGATTGCATTTATACCCGTAATCTGTGAGAACAAAGCTAGAACCAAACCGATTATCAGTGTCCTTCTTAACTTTGTGGCGAATAGCTCTTTCAACGTTCCTTTTTCGGCCATGATAGCTTCTTTGATCTCATTTAAAACTTGCATCCCCTTTTCCTTCCCATTTACTTTTTCCAGAATGGTGGCCGCTTCCTTTTCTCTACCCTTCAAAGTAAGCCAGCGTGGACTTTCAGGCACTTTAAAAAGCAATAAAAAGAAAATAAGTGCAGGTATAATCTCCGATCCAAGCATATACCGCCATCCCATTTCTATATTCCAGGCTTCGGTTCCTACATTGGCTATTTTCAAGTTAACGAAATAGACAAAGTTGATTCCCAACACAATTGCCAATTGGTACAACGAGACTAACATTCCCCTCATCTTTGCAGGTGCAATTTCGGAAATATACAAAGGTGAAAGCATGGAGGCCGCCCCCACTCCCAAACCTCCAACGAATCTGGCAGCTACAAATTGTGTAAGGGAATTTGGGATGGCCGAGCCTATTGCCGATAGCGAAAAAAGTACGGCAGTTGCCAATAGCACTTTTTTCCTTCCCAACCTGTCACTGGCATAACCTGCGAACATGGCCCCAAACAAACAACCCCATATGGCACTTGATGCCGCCCACCCGGTCATTGCGGAAGACAGTTCAAATTTGGTTTGCAAGAACCCTATGGCACCGGCAATTACAGCAGTATCATACCCAAATAAAAGTCCACCCAAGGCGGCCACCGCGGTCACCAAATACACATACTTCATATTAGTCTTCACGGCCTCTTTGTCTTTCACTATCATATTTTCATTTTTATTGGTCTTTTTAAAACAAAATTCAATTATTTCTTTTGGTTTTGGCCAGTATCGGAATAGTCTTCTTTAAGCTTCCCAGTTCTTTGTCCGCATCAAAAAGCAATGGGAAAAATTTGCTCTCCAATAACTGTCCATCCTTACCAAGTGGAGGAAAATGTTTCAATGCATCAAGACGGTCGTAGTTTGCAATGTTCGAAACGGTATTTGGCCCCATTGCATTGATGACTACCGCCCTTCTCGAGCGATCCGAAGTATTGGCATAAGAGCCATGTAAAGTAAGAGGATGATGAAAACTGGCATATCCCTTTGGCAATTCATTCGCTTTCCTTTTGTTAAAACTGGCCAACTGCTCCTGGTTTAGAATTTTTTGAACGGCATCCATGTCGCCTGCTAATCCGGTAACTGGCAATAGACCCCATTTATGACTTCCGGGAATATAATACAAACAGCCATTGTCATCGTTGGCATTATCAAGGCCTATCCAGCAGGTCAGATGGTTCATAGGCTTGGTAAAAGTCCAATATGAAAAATCTTGATGCCAAGCTACCACACCGCCGTGCTTTGAGGGTTTACAAAAAAGCTGATCATGAAAGAGCTTAAATGAGCCTCCCATCAGCTGGTAAGCAGCCATGCGGTAGGCCGGGGCCCAAAGAAGATCATGGAACCCCTTTGCTGCCCGCCATCCTCCGATGGCATGAAAAAGAACCCTATTGGGGTCTTCGGATTCATTGCTCTCGTAATGATAGAACAATTTCTTGCGCTCCTTATCTATGGGGTTGAATTCGGCCAATTCCTCGTTCAGCCAATTTACCTGTTCTCCCGTTAAAATTTTAATTCCTGAAAGAAAACCGTACTCTTGAAAAAATTCAAGTTGTTCTTCGGTCAGTGCATATTGCTCCCATTCCTCAGGACTTTGAGGTTGTTTGAACATTTCAGTTACAGGTTTACCAAAGTTGGCTAAATCATTCACTTCTAAATTATCCGCAGATGTCATAATTAAATTATTTTAACAATTATCTAATGGCATTTTTAAAATTCTCCTCCCAGATGGCGCCAAATACAACCTTCATTATTGCCATTAGGGACATAATCACCCAGGATTACTTATTGAATACTTCTTTATTGGGAACATCCTTCATTTCCAATATCAATTCCCCGCCCTTTATTATCTCTTTTTGTGGAATTTTCCATGAATCCCATTTTTTCCCATTCAGCTTGGCTGCATTAATATATTTATTATCTCGGGATGCATTCTTGGCTTTGATAACAAAAGTATTTCCACCATAATACTCATCACTTAAATGAATGGTAATCTTTTCAAATCTTGGACTACCTAATTCGTACTGTGGATGGATCGCCGCGCCCCCATCCATCTGAAATAATCCTAGGGTACTCATCACATACCAAGCACTCATTTGGCCTTGATCCTCATCTCCAGGATAGGCGTCCCTAGGGCCTGTTCCATAATATTTATCCTGTATTTCCCTTGCCCACTTTTGCGTCAACCAAGGAGCGCCCGCATAATTAAAGAGGTAACAGGATTGCATATTTGGCTGATTACCATGGTTGATGGGATATTTTGAAAAATTATCGCCTAAAGCATTAAAATTCACTTTTTGCGAACGGTGCATTGCACTGTCCAAACGGGCAACAAAGCGTTCCTTGCCAATAGCGTCAACCAAGCCGTTCATATTGTGTGGAACGAACCAGCTAAATTGCCAAGCATTACCCTCGACAAAACCTGGCGTATGATAGGGGTCAAATGGCTCGTACCATGTTCCGTCAGCTTTTTTTGGCCGCATAAAGCCAGATTTGGAATCAAAGATATTCTGCCAGTTCCTCGCACGGTTCATAAATAACTTATAGTCCTTTTCCTCCTTTAGGACCTTGGCGGCCTGGGCCAAACACCAATCGTCAAAAGCATATTCAAGGGTATTGGAGACATAACTTTGGTAAAGATTCGTATTTAGTGGTACGTACCCATATTTCAAATAGGGCTCAAGGCTTTCATTGCCCACTCTTCCACCTCCGGGATGGGAGTCCATAGGTAGAGTGGTCTGCACATGGCGCATAACCTTGTATGCATTTTCAAAATCAAAGTCTTTGATGCCACTATTCCATGCGCCTACAATCCAGGGAATACCATGTTCCGCGACCATAACGCTGGAATATTCCCCGGCAAAAATGCCTTTGGATAGCCAGCCTCCCTTATCATAGAACGCGAGCAAACTTTTAACCTGCATCGAAGAAAACTCGGGGGCAATCAGTTGATTCAACTGTTGAACGTTCCAAAATGTATTCCAAAATTCTCCAGAGCACAACCTTTGGTCGCGATCTTCAAATGTTTGAATCTCTTCGTTCATGTCCCTCCATTCACCATTTACATCGCCCCATGCCATTCTTCCAGACAACGCTCTATATAGATTGGTATAGAATTTTACTTTTTGAAGATAATCATCGGTCTCTATTTCTATCCTGCCCAAGTATTTATCCCAAAGGTCCTGTTGGTTTTTGACCACCTGTTCAAAATTCCAGTCGAACGGCTCAGTGATTTCCTTTTTTAAATTCAACCATGCATTTTCAGCACTTACCAAAGAAATGGAACTTCTTACTAAAAGCGTATCATTTTCTGTTGTTTTGAAATTGACAAATGCACCAACACTTCCTGAACCTTTGATTGTCCTGGTATCATTTTGAACCGATTCATAGGTTAGGCCATGGTTCATTTTTTCCAAGGCCTTGGACTTGTCCGTCCACCCTCCCATACTTTCAAAAGGTTTGTTGAACTCCAATGCAAAATACAATTTGTAATCTTGGGTCATCATATAACCCGTCTTATCGCAAATATGATGTACGTAACCTTCTATTCTTTTATCGTCTATTCTGGTTATCTCGGTCTCCACATTTTGATAGCCATATTCAGCATCCGGGTAAGCATCCAATAAGACACGCGAAGCGTCCGATTTGGGAAAAACATATCTTTGAAAAGCCGCTCGGGTGGTAGCGGTAAGATCTACATGAATATTGTAGTCCGTCAGGTCTACACTGTATTTTCCAATCTTAGCTTTTTCTGACGATTTATCGATTCGGGAACGATACCCCAAATCAGGACTATTCTCAGGGCCCGGGTTTGTTTGCAATGCTCCAACGGTCGGCATCATTAGAAATCCGGCCATGGTCCATTCCTGGGTATGGTTGAAACCGGTTAAACTTTCTATTTGATATTCATAGCCTGCCTTCCACACCGTTTCTTCATTATTTGGACCAAGTTGTACCATGGGCATTGGGTTACGGGGCCCGGGGGTAATCATCCAACGAGATCCACTAGTGCCCATAAATTGATCCACATAATCGGAAAGTGCAATTTGTTCCATTGGCATTCTTTGTAGTTGTTGCTCATACTTCAGTTTTCCATCCACGTATATTTTAACCTCGGACATTTTTTTTAAGGATACAGCCGGTACATAAAATTCAAGAATACTGTGACCCACCTCACTTTTTTTAATAATCTCCTGTCCGTCCACAAATACCTTTATCTCCGAACTGTTTTCTTGCTGTAGTATATCCACTAAAAGGGGTTGAAATTTTTTATTTTTTTTATTCATTTCAAAATCAGCGAAGGCAACGGACTTTAAAACAGTGTTATCAATCACTCCTAAGGATAATTCATTAGGGCCGATCAACTTGATACCATCAAACACGCACCAACCCCCTGTCATATTTTGGAAGATAATCTCGTTCACCCCTCGTTTCAATTCCACGGATGGAATTGAAAACGAGACCGTTTGGGTATTGGACTGTAACCGTTCCGGAAGGTCGCCTGATTTACCAGGCCGTAATTGTTGTTCGTACACTTTTCCGTTAATATAGGCCCTGAACAAAGGTGCATTTTTCGAACTCGCCTCCAATATATCGATCAGAAGTACACAAGTATCCCCCTCGGTGGTTTGTTCCAGTACAAAGTAGATGGGCAATTGATGAAGCGCACGTCCGGCCCAATAACCATAACCGGCAAAATCATCTTTAGGTCCAGGAAGAATAAAGGGCCAATCATTCCCAGGATTCGATTTGCCGACCACATAATACCTATTGGTACCGCCAAATCCTTCAGGAGCAAACTCGGCATAGCCATTTGGAGCCAAAGCAAATTCCGAATAAGATCGATCTGACTGTCCTATGTGCCAAATCACCTGCTGTGATGGCGATTGTGCCGTAATCGTTGTGCATAAAAACAGCATTAGATAGGCGTTAAAAAACTGATGACTCAAAGGTGTTTTCATATTCATTTGTTTCATCTTCCTAATAAATTGTGTTTTGTACTTGTTCCCAAAAATGGGAGTTATATAATTTGGCGCTTCCAATAATGGCCGCTTCTTCCAATACATCGGATATTTCAAAATCAACACGCATTCCGGCATCTTTGATCTTGTTTTTAAAAGCAGGGAGAAAAAGTTCACTGGCCTTAGACACATTACCTCCTAGAATTATAAGGTCGGGTTGGTAATTTTTGAGAAAAGGCAACATAAATTCTGCCATGTTCGAACCGAATTCAACAAAAACTTTTCGTGAATTATCATTGTTAGCATTGGCTATTTGCTTGACTCCAGTTGTCTCGACTCCAGTAATATCCTTATACCTTTTTATGCACCAACGGGTTGAGAAATAATCATCGCCTAGACCATCCTTATACGGTTTGTCCCACATAAACCCTCCCTTTGGTACATCATGTGAAATTACTTGGGGCTCACCGTCTTTGATGAATGCGGATCCAAAACCAGTGCCCAAAGTAATAGCTACAACTTTGCTGTAATTTTTTGCCTTGCCCATAGATGCCACCCCGACTCCAAAAGCAGTGGCGTCATTAATGAATCTGAAATCCAAATTAGTGCCTTTAATGTATTTCCCCAATTCATCGGGTATGGAAACATTGTAAAGGCTTTCATATTTTTGATTATTTCCAACGAACAACGCCAATCCGGTTTTATAATGAAAAGGACCTGGCATTGCGCATGCGATGTCCACATTACTATTCAAAGAAATACTATCCAAGGTTTTGTTAATGGCACTGCTCCAGTTTTCCAATATGGCATCTTTAGTGGCCTTATTGTCTACCTTGACGGAAAAGGTAGACCCCTCAACTATTGTAAGTTTGTTTATGTTCACCGCGGCAGAGGTTATATGGCTCCCCCCCACATCGACCCCAATGGCTATTCGGTAATTCATGTAAAATTTTTTATAGATTAATTAGTATTGAAATCATAAGTTGAGTAAATTTTAATTTGGGTTTTTGGACTTACGAAAATTATAGGTACAAAAATCTTATATAATGTAAGTACATTTAAACATATATAACAAAATCAAAATGGACACTTACGAAATCAATTAATAAAATTAAACTTCCCTTTTAATGTCTATATCGTAGGTGAAATAATCCGTATGATAGTAAACCATATTGTATTCAACAGGCCTATCGCCAATATCTAAAACTAATCTTTCCCTTTTTAAAATAGCCACATCCTTGCCAATGTCAAGCAAAGCTGCTATTTTACTGTCAGCCTTTATAGCCCTTAATTTTTCTTTAGAAGTAGAAACTATAATATCATGCTCCTTTTCCAATAACTCGTACAAAGGGATCATAAAATTTTCATCTCCGGTAATCCCAATTCTGGGATGAAAATATGATACTGAGTAAAGGTATTTCGCTTCCTTTGAACCCCTTATTTTTTCAAGTTTCCAAACCTTTTTTGTTTTGGCAATGGATAGTGCCTCCGCTACCTCATCTTGGACTTCAACCAAAGCAATGTTAACTAAATAATTAACAACCTCAATGCCTTGATTTCGCATTTCTTTTGTAAAGCTGATCCAATTGTCCAACCGAGTAGATATTTTCTTTGTTACCACTTTGGTCCCAACTCCCTTTTTGCGCTCAATTAGTCCCTCATGAACCAATTTATTTATGGCCTGTCTAATCGTATTCCTGGAGACCCCCAATTTATTGGACATGGCGACCTCCTTTGGCAAAAACTTTTTTCCGCTTTTGTAATCCTTCTTAATAATGAGTCCTCGTAAATATTCTTCAATTTGAGCATGTAAGGGCACGGGGCTGTTTTGATCTAACTTAAAATTCATATTCTAAATGGATTCTTCCAATTAATTAACCCTCTAAGATAACACTATTTACTTTATATTAATTTTTAGAATATGGCAGAATAATTGAATACAGCTATCCTGATCGCCAAACTATTTTATTTTTTTGGCCCAATCCTTAAACATTTCAATTGCAATATACAATACCCCAGCAGATCCCCGGAATGTCCCCGAGCCTTCCGGTTTATTATTGACAGTATACCACTCATAGAAACCATTGTTCACTATCACACGATTAGTCATCGGCTCTATTTGTTCAAAAGCTTCCTCTACGAAGCCATATTTTATTAATTGTTGAATCATTCGACCCCCAAACCATGTCCAATCTCCACCATTTTGATAGCCGTATGGGTACATTCCTTTATTTTCAAATGCCCATTCAGGATAGGTAGGGTACAAGGTCAGGCCAATCGAACCTGCGCCTGAAGCTTTTACATTGGCCATCATCTTATTCAAGGAAGTTTTGATTTGCTCTTTGTTCAAGAGTCCAGCTTCAATGGCAACCGCCGTTCCTCCGTGATAATAGATTTCATTTTCGTTAAATTCTTCAGGATAGGGCGATCCATCGAGATATACATGAGGAATGAATTTCTCATTTTTTTCGTCCCATAACACCTCCATGGTGTTCCTAGCTATATTGTTACGTATTATCTGCCATTTCACTTTTGTATCGGGAAGAAGTTCCATCAAATTGTCCAACGCAATCAACATCATGGCATTATCATAAATATCAACACAATATTTGGTGTCGTCGGTAATATAAACACCCCACGGATGTGTGTGTTGCACGTCGCCCCAGTCTGCCGTGGTGGCTCCATATATTAAGCCGAATTTATTGGCCCATCGGTACTCCATAAGAAATTGCATTGCCTTTTCCATTCGATCCGCAACGGTTTCATTTCCAACTTTTATTCTTAGGAAGTTTTTGTTGCCAGTCTTCTTGATATATTTATAGACAGCCTGTACCAAGGAACTTTCATGATCAGTCTCTACGGTATTTTTGTGTCCACAATAGGTAGGCTCCAAATCGTTATAAATGTATTGATATCCCCCATCAATCTTAACTGCTTTTTCTTTAGGTATAAATCCGTCAATGATGTTTCCATCGTCACCTTGCAACCTAAAGAACACCAATAAATTCTCCTCCAATTCCTTTGCCTCAAAAACTTCGGCAGATAATTCAATAAAAGTATTGTAATCCCTTATCCAGACCTCACCATAGCCATCGCCAGCATTGAAGCCTGTCTTTACCACTTCCAAAGCCCTTTTTTGTACTTGCCCAAATTCTATATTGGCAAGTATCCTATCGGCCAATTCATTGTCCTTATTTTGCGCTGTGCCTATACCAACACAGAATGCCATAAATAAAATAAAGTACTTATTCATTATCTTGGATTTTGGTATTAAAATCTGCACTACTTGGAGGCATAGGCATACTTCCAATTCCCCAATTTACATTAGGTATAGGGCCCATTTCTAATATTAAGCTGCCTCCCTTTAACAACTCTTTTGCAGGAAACCAAAAGTTTGTCAGTTTCTTTCCGTTCAGTGTCGCACTTTGCACATATTTATTATTGAAAGAAGTGTTTTTAGCTTCAATGACAAAGTTATTTCCCCTATCATATTGATAGCCAAGATCTATTTCAATTTTCTCGAACAATGGACTTCCTATCTCATATATAGGTTCTGCTCTTGTGCCTCCGTCTGTCTGAAAAAGACCTATGGCCGACATCATAAACCACGCACTCATCTGTCCTTGGTCTTCATCGCCCAGATAAGCATTTGAAACTCCGTAGCCGTAAAAACGCGATAAAATATCTCGGTTCCATTCTTGCGTCAACCATGGTCTTTTTACCCAATTGAACATAAATGAGAAATGCATGGATTGTTGGTTGCCTTGGATAACAGGAAAATCCCAATACTTTTCGTTCGGGGCATTATAGCGCCAATTACTGCTCACCTTGAAACCTTCATCCAAACGTTTTGCTAATAAGTCCTCCCCTATTATTTTGGCCAATTCAGGAATATCCTGGGGCACAAAAAAGGTAAGCTGCCAAGCATTGCCCTCAGCAAATTGATGATTGCCACCGGTTTCAATAGGATCAAAATCTTTAACCCAAGAACCATCCGAATGTTTTAATCGAGCAAAGCCAATTTCAGGATCAATAGCATTTTTCCACCAGTATGCCCTATCGATGAATTCATTATATTCGTTAATCTTGCCTAAGGATTTGGCGAATTGTGAAACAGTAAAATCGTCAAAAGAATATTCCAAAGTGTTGGAAAATCGCCCCTTATTGTATGGCACATATTTATGTTTGAGATAGGTTTCGAGATCCCTGTTGCCTGCATAGCCATTACCCACTTGCTCCCCTTTTGTTGTTTGCATTTTATAGACAGCCTCAAAAGCTTTTTCGGCATCAAAATCGCGAATCCCCATTTGATAGGCACCCACGATTAGAGGAATTTCGTGTTCCGCCACCATTACAGGTATATATTCCATTCCAGCTGGGCCTTTGGCTAGCCAACCACTAGCATCGTACATAGCCAATTGAGATTTTACCCATTTTGAAGACCATTCTGGAGTTACCAAATTCCAGAACTGATTGAGGTTCCAAAAGGTATTCCAGAAGGCATCGCACCCCAAGGCGACATCATCAGGATTTGAGAATTTCTGTACATGTTCCTCAGCATCGACCCAACTGCCATCCACATCACTAAAAATATTTCTGCTTACCAAGGCACGGTACATATTGGAATAGAATCTGGTCTTTTCCAATATGTTATTGGAGGTAACCTTGACCCTGTTGAATAAATCGTTCCAGGTCTTTTCTTGATTCTCCCGCACTTTTTCAAAACTCCAACCGAATGGCTGCGAAATTTCTTCTTCTAAATTCAATCCTGCATTTTCAACACTTACATATGATATGCCTGTTCTTGTCTGTACTACTTGGTTCTTAGATGTTTCGAATTCCACAAAGGCTACAATGTCCTCTGGATCTGAAACAGTTATCTTGGACGTCTCCTCGGATATATAAGCATCATTATTCCCTTTTGCAGGTCCGTTGACCCAAACTCCAAAATTTTTTATGGGTTGATCAAATTCCATCACAAAATGCACCGTGTATTCTTGATCAACATCATCCCATTCCATTTTTTTATCCCCATCCTCAACCATTTGGCTGCGGTAGTATTGTTCTCCCCAAATGGACGACGACTTTTGTTTGCTATAACCCGCAAGTTTATGGTCGCTTATTTTCTCAAAGTAAGCTTCTTGAATATCATATGCATATTCTGATGGAACCTTTAAATCGATTAGAATTCTTGAGTCCTGGGAGTCCTTTGGATACGTATATCTCTGAAAACTAGCTCTTGTAGTAGCTGTAAGCTCTGCCTTAATATTATAATCGCTCAGAAAAACAGAGTAATATCCTAAGGGTGTCTCTTCAGTAGACTTTTCGACTCGCGAACGATAGCCATTATCTGGTTCCCCTTGATTTCCAACCTCCGTAATTAGTGGCCCATTGGTGGGGAATGTACCCAGACCTGCCATAGTCCATTCGTGAATATGACTAAAGGCGCCTACACTCTCAAAAGTAGGTTGATACCCGGCTTGCCATCCTTCATTTTGGTTGTCGGGACTAATTTTGACCATACTAAAAGGCATCCACGGACCTGGAGCAATCATCCATCTTGAATGTCCTGTACCAATCTTGGTATCCACATAATCCGAAAGGAGATTTAGTTTTTGCGGACTTCGTAGAATTTCGCCCTTATCAATTATTTTTCCATCTACAGATACGGAATAACTGTTCGTTACTGAACTGCTTACGGCCATCATCGGAACTTCATAGATATTTCTGCCATGTTCTACGATCTCTTCAAAAATGGTTTTCCCATCCAATATAACACTCACTTTTGGACTTCCTTGAAGATATTGCACATCCAACAAGAGAGGTTGAAACCGAGTACCATTTTTATCCAATTCATAATCTGCAGGGGCAACATTTCTGACAAATGCCTTCTCAGGTTGTAACAGGATGACATTTTGAGGTCCATTCAATCGAACTTGGTCAAAAACCAACCAACTACCTTCCAAAGTGGTCAACTGGATACTGTTACCTCCATTTTTTAGCATTTTAGCATCTATCGGTATAATTATTTTCTGTTCTTTAGTATTTATAATCTCCCCTTTGAGTGCTTCAGGATTGCGTCCGTTTTCCAGTTTATATTTCCAAGATTTTCCATTGACAGAAATTTTAAGATAAGGGGGTGTTACTGGATTGCAATCCAGAATATCCACAATTAATTGCCAGTCCCCTATTTTTGGTTTTGAATCAATACCAAATAAAATATTAATTTCGTGCGGCCTAATCCCTGCCAATCCCGAAGTACCACCCCAATAATCTACAGTTCCAGGCAGCACAAATGGAAAGTCCTTCCTCTCTACCGAATACCCAATTACATAAAACCTATCTTCCCAACCAAAGTCCTTTTCTAAGAATTTATCGTACTCATTGGAAGCCAAAGCAAATTCTGCACTACTATTATCGGAAATACCTATTTGCCAAATTTCAGATTGTTGACAAAAGCCACTACCTGATATTAATGCAATTAACAAGTGTATAACTACAGTTTTAATGTAAAATAGATTATAACTTAACATGCTTCATCCTTTACAAAGGAGACAATAACCTTTGCCGTAGAATCTCCTCTATTAATCAATTTATAACTTTTGGTCGCTGCAGGAATTGCAAATGTTTCAGCATAATGGAATTCTTGGGTTGCATCAACAATTTCCAGCTCTATAGTACAGCCTTCTACGAGCATTAAAATATGACATTGACCTAAATTTTCAATGATAACCTCTTTGTTGAATTCATATCTATAGATATCATAAAAATGATCTTTATGTGTAGGCAAATGAACTTTCTCCCACGAATTTCCAAATTCAACGACCCTTGGTTTGGACACCAAGGTTTCTTTAACAACACTTCCTTTTCTACTGAAATCCAAATTTTTAAAGGCATGTTCAATATTCAAAGGTCTTGGTTGACCATCCATATCAAGTCGCTGCCAATCGTACATTTTAAAAGTGAAAATATATGGAGTGGCACTTATTTCCAAAACCATATTGTTGATACCGGAACAATGTACCGTACCATGAGGGATTAAAAATAGGTCATGTTTTTTTGCTGGAAGTTTCATTACATATTTTTCTACATCCAAGACTTCTTTGGTATTATAGGAATGTTCTAAATCTTGCTTGAATTCCATTGGGTCAATTTCGTCTTGAAACCCCAAATAAACATTGGCATCCTCCCCTGCATCAAGTATATAGTAAGTCTCGTCCTGTGTGAAATTTTCTCCAAACTCACTTTTAATGTAATCTGGTTTAGGATGACATTGTACAGAAAGATTTCCCCCTTGAAAAGTATCAAGAAAATCAAACCTAATTGGAAATTCGTCCTTAAACCTATTGGCCGCTTTCCCCAAAACATTTTTGTTTTCCTGAAACATCAACATATCAAAAGAGACTTCCAAAAGTCTGCCTTCATCTTCAAACAACAGCCCATTTTCTGGTACAATCATCTCAAAAGACCAAGCGTAATTAGGAACATCCTGATTTAATCCCTCAAAGCGCTCTTTCATCCATTGTCCTCCCCAAATTCCCGGTTCGAACCATGGTCTTACCCTAAAATAGGAACTGGACATTTTTAACAAACTTTTTCTCAATGCCGAGCCTTCCATCCAAGTAGGCTCACCCGGCCTTTGCTGATCAACTATCCAAGATATTTTTGGAAGTAATTTCTTTTTTTCATCATTTAGAATCACCCAATCTACGAAATAGAAATGCTTATAAATCTGCTTTTCATTCTTAATTGTGCTAATTCCCAGATTATGGACTTTCTTAGCCCGCATTCTAAATTGCAATTCATTTTTTGGTAAATCAAAGTAAACCATGCACCCTTTTAAATTGGATTGACAAGATCCTGTACCATATACAATGAATATATCTGTGGCTCCATCCGGCTCAATAGCGTTTATCTTATTTAGGTCAAAATAATCTTGCAACCTCAAATTGGTTTTGAACCCGAAGATAGGATCATTTCCACCTAAAAAGGGTTCAACCATACTTTCAATATCGTGCTCAGGTTTTAGGCAATTCCCTATATCAAAGGTTAACACGGACCGTCCCAATTTCTGGAGAGAAATAACTAGCGACGAAACAACCTCCTCCCAATCAACACCTATATAGCCATCCAAAATAACGGTCCTTTCCATTACTAACTTTGTGGCTAAGCCATCATAACCTAGACCGATTTTCCCATCAAATATTGGATGCACTGGTAAAATATCATAAGTTTTATGTTTGAGCTTCTTCTTTTTTACCGGGATAATATATTGATCCGTTTTTCTTTTCATTTAGAAGTATTCAATAATTCAGTTTTTCAAATATAATAAATATGTGCATATATGTTTATATGTATGCACATATTTAAAAAATCTGTTTACCCCTAGAAACATTAAGACTATTTTCGTTCCTAGCATAGACTGTGAGGCACAATTGAATTACACGCTTGCGTATATTTTAAGATTGGAGTTGAACAAAACCCCAATCATGTTTAAATATATTACCCTAAATAACAGTATCCTATTCAAGAGAATAGTAGATATGGGAGTTGTAACTAAGAGTATAATGACCTTATCAATCTCGAGAGAAATTGATAGTACATAACTATCCATTAATGAATATAGATATTAGTATGATATGACAAAAAAAATAGCCGAAATACAAAGGGCCTTCCTTCCCAAAATTTATTCCCGAACAATTTTCATGGAAATAGCTTATCCAATCTTTTCAAATGACATATTATTATTACTTCCATAGTCCCTATTCCCTGGTAATTGTTTCATCAAGATTGTATATCACTTGAGCCGTTAACATAAGTGCTGCTGTCCTAGCTGGATCTGTTTCCAACCTTTTATATTCTCCTTGGGCAATCAATTTTTCGGCATTTTCCTGGTTGCTCATAAAATTGTTCAAGGCATCGGTATAGTATTCTTCCAAGACCTTTTTTTCATCCTCTTTAGGGTTCCTCACCAAAATTCGCTGAAAAACAGTGGTGACCCATTGCTGGGGATCATTGGTTTCTACAATAATATTTTCTGCCAATACCCTTGCTGCCTCCAACATCTGGACGTCGTTCTGAAGAGCCAGTGCCTGAAGTGGGGTATTGGTCTTCTGCCTCCTTACCTCGCAAATATCCCTATTTGGCGCATCGAAAATCGACATGCTAGGTGGTGGCAGGGTCCTTTTCCAAAGCGTGTACAGGGAGCGCCTGTACAATTTATCTCCTTCATCCTGAACATAACTGGTTAAGCCTCCTCTGTTACTTCCGGCCGTGGTCTCCTCCCACAGTCCCGGAGGCTGGTACGGTTTTACACTGGGTCCACCTATTCCTTTGTTCAACAGCCCACTTGTGGCCAGGACATAGTCCCTGATGATTTCCCCGCTCATCCTGAACCTGGGTGCCCTGGAAAGCCATTTGTTGTCCGGGTCGGCCTTTTTGGACTCCTCAGAGGCTACCGAACTTTGCTGGTAAGTGGCGGAAAGCATTATTTTTTTTAATAGATATTTAATATCCCAATTATGCTCCATAAAATCCTTTGCCAGCCAGTCCAACAATTGCGGATGGGTGGGCAGGCTCCCCTGGACACCGAAATCCTCCGAGGTTTCCACAAGCCCGTTCCCGAACAACATCCCCCAGACCCTGTTCACAAAGACCCTCGAGGTCAACGGATTGTTTTCATCGGTCATCCATTGGGCCAATCCCAATCTATTTTTTGGTAGTTTTTCGGAAAAGGGAAGTATTATTTCCGGTGCATTGGGGAACACTTCTTCTCCAGGGCTGTCATACTCGCCACGGTTGAAAATATACGTTTTTCTAGGGATGGAATCGTTCATCACCATCACCTTGACATCTTTTCCCTCAGCTTTATTAATAAAGGATAAAACGCCTTCTGTCTCCTCATCGGTAATTGTTAAAAAGGGTGCATCAGCAAAATATTCCTTTCTAAAAGCATCACCGGCCGTCTTTTGCAATCCCTTTTCATCCACCTTGTTGAAGAAGGAATAGATTTCAAAATAATCCCTTTGTGTCAACTGGTCGTATTTATGGTCATGGCATTTGGCGCATTCCAAAGTAAGACCCAAGATTCCTTTCCCCAAGGTATTGGTACGGTCCACTACATAATAGGAACGGTATTCCTCCTGTATGATTCCCCCCTCCTGAGTTATAGGGTGGTTCCTGTTGAATCCAGAGGCCAGAATCTCTTCCTTATTGGCATCCGGCAATAGATCGCCCGCGAGTTGCATGGTCAAAAACTCATCATAGGGAAGGTTGTTGTTAAAAGCGTGGATCACCCAGTCGCGCCAGGGCCACATACTCCTATAGCTGTCATCTTGATAGCCATGGGAATCAGCATATCTCGCCACATCCAACCAGACTTGGGTCATTCGTTCCCCATATGTCGGAGAAGCCAGAAACTCATCTATGGCCTGTTCCAAAATTTCCTCCGAGGTATTGGATAGATAATGTTGTACCTGTTTTGCATTTGGCGGCAAACCCGTAAGATCCAAACTCATTCTTCTGATAAGGGTGGGCTTTTCAGCTTTATGGGCGGGGGCCAAATCGTTCTCCTCCATCTTTTCCAAAATAAAGGCATCTATCTCGTTTTGGGCCCAGTCCTCCGTTTCTGTTTTTGGCAGATCCGCCTTCTTGGGCGGGATAAAGGCCCAGTGCTTTTCAAATTTGGCGCCCTGCTCTATCCATTTTTTTAACAATCTCTTTTCGTAGGAATTCAATTTCAATTGTGAATCCGCTGGAGGCATCAACTGTTTCGGGTCATCGGAGACCACGTGAAGGTAAAGCATACTGTTACCGGGTTTCCCCGCTACAACGGCATATTTGCCGGGATTCTCCGGAAGTTCCGAAAGCGCCCCTTGCTCCAGATCCAGGCGCAGGCCCGCTTTCCGCTTATTGGCATCAGGGCCGTGACAGGTATAACAATTATCCGAAAGTATAGGTTTTATATGGAAATTATAGTCCACTACCTCCGGCAGTTTCTGATTGGCATATACACCTTGGGAAGTTTTAAAAAAACCCGATTTAAACGCAAAAAGCAGGGCAACCAAGCCTAATAAAATAAATACTATTACAACTTTTTGTTTCATTAGGGAACTACTTTTGTATTTGATTAAATTTCTTAGGTGAGAAAGTCGATAAAATTTACTTTATCCCTAACCCAATATGATTTTTCGTATGCCTGACCATGCTTCAATTTTACATACCCAAAATTATTGCCGGACTATTTTCATTTGTCGCAAAACGATCTACCTCCTCCTTTGTTATGGCCGTCCCCCACGCATACACTCGCTTCAATCCCTTCATTTTGATAAAGTTTTCAAAGCTCAATGCCGTTATTTTAGTTTGATATAAATTGAGGCCAGTTATGCTTTCGTTGGCCTCTATTTCGCCAATGCCAGCATCAGTGATCGGATTTTTTTCAATCACCAGCTTTTGAAGGTTTACAAATTGACTGATGGTTTTTAAATGCTTGTCCTGGACATAGTTGTCCTTTAGGGAAAGCCATATAATATTATCCTTAATAGGAATAAGCTTTTCCAGCTTCATTTCCAATTCACTGGAATTCTTGGATGTAATTGACTGGGGGGGAAGAACAAGTTCGTACAATCCGGATTCAAAAATTAATTCCCTTAACTTAAATCCTGTGTCCTCGATATCCTTCAGTACCTCCACACTTACAGCCTGCACTTTTGGCAAGGGTATTCCACTCTTGCCCGTGGCATCTTCCAGACCCAACATTGTGGAAGCTATACTTGCTATTTCCTCAGGGGTTTCCAGATCGGCCAGCTTCACTTTAAAATTGGCATTGCCCTTATCTATCCAAAAGGCCAAAATAGATTTCTCTTCCTCGGTAAGTGGGGTCTTTCCTTCCGGAGGCATGTAATCCTCATCATGTGGATCCAACATAACGCGTCTTATCATTTCCGACTTGGTAACATCCCCGGCAATATAGGCTTCTCCGTTTTTACCTCCTTTTTTTATGGCAATGGTATCCTGAAAGGAGAGCCCACCCTTTTTCTTACTGGAATTATGGCAACTGGTGCACTTGGTTTCAAGAATAGGGTTTACCAAATAATCATAAACAGCAGCCTCCTCCAAATTGGCAATAGGTGGCAGCACTAGCTTTTCCGTTCTCCCGAAGGGAGCGTATTTTACCAAATAATCACTTCCATGGGTTAAATTACCTCCATAATGACCTGTAACACTTACCAAAACCACTACTAAGGTCAGGGCGGCCATATTGGATTTTAGGCCGTTTAATTTTGCGATATTAAGCTTGCCGGAACGTATGGCCCAAGCAAAAAAAGTTATTAAGGTTGTGGCTATTCCAAACCAAAAATGGGTGTCCAACATGCTCTTGTCATAGTCCCCGCTTAAGGAAAGCATATAGCCAAGAACACTGGCCCCCAAGGCACTTATAGCACCACCGAACAAGGCCAATGAAATGGCCATGGACAGCGTGGGGTTCTTGTTCCAACGCCCGTATAATTCCAAAATAAACGCAAAGAATAAAAAACCAATAGGCAGATGAACCACAAGTGGGTGAAATCGACCTAAAAACAATACAAAATCTGGCACACTACTATCCATTCCTAACTTTTTAAACCAATTGTAACATATTTATTCCTTTTGAATTAACTTAGGATGTCTTTCACTACATCTCCATGTACATCGGTAAGTCTAAAACGCCTTCCCTGATGTTTATAGGTCAATCTTTCATGATCTATCCCAAAAAGATGCAATAAAGTAGCCTGAAAATCATGGGTATGTACTGGATCTTTTATGATATTATACCCAAAATCATCTGTTTCACCATAGGTAAATCCGGGTTTCACCCCTGCCCCCGCCATAAACATGGTAAAAGCTTTCGGGTGGTGATCCCTTCCGTAGTTGGTATCCGTTAACTGCCCTTGGGAATATACCGTTCGTCCAAACTCTCCCCCCCAAACTACCAATGTATCCTCGAGCATACCCCGTTGCTTAAGATCTTTGATCAGTGCAGCAGTTCCCTGATCTGTATTCTTGCTCTGATGTTTTACGCCCCCTGGGCAATTGCCGTGTTGATCCCAGCCCTGATGATATAATTGCACAAATTTTACATCCTTTTCCAATAGTTTACGGGCCATTAAACAATTTGCCGCGTAAGTACCCGGGTTTCGACTATCTGGACCGTACATGTCAAAAATATAATCTGGTTCGTCGGAAGTATCCGTAACCTCGGGTACGGAAGTTTGCATCCTATAGGCCATTTCATATTGTGCTATCCTTGCATTTATTTCTGGATCCCCATAGGCATCATATGCTATCCCATTCAACTTTTTTAAATAGTCCAGCATCTGTCTACGGTCATTTCCGTCATAATTTTCAGGGTCTCCCAAATAAAGTACGGGGTCTTTTCCGGAACGGAACTGTACCCCTTGATGCTCTGTTGGCAAGAATCCATTGCCCCACAAACGGGAATACAAGGGTTGCCCCGAACCGTTTTTGGAGACTAAGGAAATAAAGGTTGGTAAATTATTATTGTCGGACCCCAGCCCGTAACTGATCCAAGATCCTATGGACGGTCTACCCGGTTGTTGGCTCCCTGTTTGAAAAAAGGTTATGGCCGGATCGTGGTTAATGGCATCGGTATGCATCCCCTTAATAAAACACAGATCATCTACCACCTCTGACAAATAAGGCATAGCATCACTGACCCAAGCCCTGGATTCCCCATACTGCTTAAAATTTAAAGTGGATGCTGCAATGGGAAAAGCCGTTTGATCCGCACTCATCCCCGTTAAACGCTGACCTGCCCTTATAGAATCCGGTAAATCCTGACCGAACATATCCTTGAGTTTGGGCTTATAATCGAACAGATCCAATTGTGAAGGGCCACCGCTTTGAAAAAGGTACACAATGCGCTTTGCCTTGGGCAAATGATGTGGCAATCCCAATTTATTTTTAGCGAAAGAATTCAAGGAATTCTGTTGATCGGCGAATGGGTCAACGGCACTCCAAACCTTCTCCGTATTCAATAAAGAACTAAGCGCAATGGCCCCAATCCCAAGTGAAGTTTTTTTAAAAAACTCCCTCCGATCCAATTGCCTTTCCAAACTTTGAAGATCCCTGTTGTTAGATCTTAATTTATCATGATGATCGCACATAGTTTCCTTTTTAATTCTAGTTTTCCCAAAACATTACCGTTTAGTGATACATGGATCAGCATTCATAATGGCATTGGCCACCACGGCATTTGCTGCTACCAATGCTTTATCATCCCCACTATTCAATTTAAATTCCCCCGTATTTAGCCATCCCTTGGCATTGTCTATGTTGGTCGAGAATTTTTTGTATTCATTCTGCTGAAGTTCCACCAATAATTGTAGCTCGTTTCCTTTGATTCTTCGTCCAGTAAGCTGTCTAAAAACATTGGAAATGGCCAATTCTATATCCTCGGTACTGCTCATAGCTTTGCCCAAAACTCTGGATGCTTCAATGTAAGTGGGATCGTTGAGCAACACCAATGCCTGCAATGGGGTATTGGTTTCCTGTCGCCTAATGGTACACACGTCACGTGCAGGGGCATCAAAAGTAGCTAAGGTAGGATGTGGCACCGAACGCTTCCAGATGGTATACATACTTCTTCTATATAGTTTATCTCCAGTATCCTCCTTATAGGTAGCATTGTTTACCCTCCACAATCCTTCTGGTTGATAAGGACTTACACTTTCCCCTCCTATGGTTTTGTTCAACAATCCTGAACTGGCCAAGGCATTATCACGCAGCATCTCTCCCGATAACCTTTTTGAAGGGCCTCTTGCCAAGAGTCTATTTTCAATATCCATTTCCATCAATTCTTCACTGACCAATGATGACTGTTGATAGGTGTGAGACATAACGATCAATTTCTGCAATGCCTTAACGTCCCATCCGGAATTCCTAAACTCCAAAGCCAACCAATCCAATAATTTCGGGTGACTGGGCATTTCACCCTGATTCCCGAAATCCTCTGAAGTCTTCACCAAGCCATTGCCAAAATAATGCTGCCAAAACCTGTTCACTGCAACTCGCGCAGTCAATGGATGGTCCTTATGAAATAACCATTTTGCAAATCCCAATCGGTTTTTTGGATAGTCTTCTGGCAGGGATAAAATAGCTTCAGGAGTATTCGGGAACACTTCTTCCCCCTTGGCGTTATAAACCCCTCTATCTAATATATAGGACGGTACCGGTTCCGGGGTCTCCTCCATGACCATTACCTCCTTTACCTTTTCCACACTATCCACATAACTCTTGCGCAGTTCGGCTAATTTACGCTGTTGCAATTTGGCTTCCTTAGAGACCATCTTCAAATAGTATTCTTGTAATAATTTTTTATCACTGCCCCCAAGGCTTGCAACCTCTTTATTTATCAAGTCAGTCAATTGGGAATCATTTGCCAATTGCATTACCTCTAAGGCAGATAAATCCCTTTTATAAACCCGTATCTCATCGACCACGGAACCCTTTATTCCTTTTCCCCTTAATCTGGCGCCCAATTGTAGACCCGGTTCATTATTGTTTCTAAAGAGGATGTCCTTGTAGAGGTTATCGATTTGTACGATGGTCTCCATCTCCTTGCCATTGACAAATAGTTTGTAGCCGTCCGCTTTGCTAGACCCATCATAGGTAATGGTGAAATGAACCCATTGGTCCCTTGGAAATACATTTTTAGCAATCTCTACAATGGCATTGTTCGGTGCTGTATGAGCCATCATCAGTTCCAACTTGTTGTCCACAATCTTAAGATGATAACCACGCCAATTGTACAATATGGCGCCATCTCCTTTATGGAAAATATTACCATTCTCTATATTCGAAGGTATATTGGCCCATAGACTTACGCTAAAGGCTTCATTACGCCCAAAAACACCGGTTTTTCTTAAATCCAACCATGTATCTCCATCCAACAGAACTCCTTTGTCCCGTTTTCCGTCCGAAAGATGTATTTTTTGCCCTTCGGTGCCCTCCCGCTTCATGGTTCCCTTTTGATTTGGATCGATGGCATTTCGTAAACTCCGATCATTGAGGTCATAGTAGGCTGTAAGTCCGTTCGAAGGGCCTTCCGACTCAATGGATCTATATTGTTTTTCGGAAAGCCATTTATCAAAATTGGTAGCTAGCTCCTTTTGTTCCACTTTTTTAATCTCCTCTTCCGTCTCCTGAACGAGTTTATTCATATAGGAAAGCACCTTTTCCTCCTCCTCAGTAGTCAACATCAAGGTGGGTACCGGTGTAGCACTGTTCCAGGAAATTTGTCCCGACTCGTTCACATTGTTGAAAAAACTGGTGAGCTCATAAAAATTCCTATGTGATATGGGATCATATTTATGATCATGACATCTGGCGCAGGCCACAGTAAGCCCCATAAATGCTTGTCCTACTGTACTAGCCCTATCCACAGCATACTCCACCAAAAACTCTTCACTTACAATACCACCCTCCATGTTTTGAGGATGAACTCGGTTAAAAGCCGTAGCCAAAATTGATTCCCGAGTTGGATTCCCAATAAGATCTCCGGCCAGTTGCCATGTTAAAAACTGCTCATAGGACATATTTTTGTTAAAGGCATCTATCACCCAATCCCTCCAAGGTGACATGTCCCGATAACGATCTACACTGTAACCGTGGGTATCGGCAAAACGGGCCAAATCCATCCAATCCAATGCCATTTGTTCGCCGTAGTGGGGCGAGTCTAACAATTTATCCACTACTTTCTCGTAGGATTCTTGCGATGGGTCCTTTATAAACGAATCCATATCCTCCAAAGTTGGTGGCAATCCTGTTAGATCCAGATACAATCTTCTCAATAATAATTCCTTGTCCGCCTTAGGGGAGAATTGTAATTTATCCTGTTCCAAGCGGGCCAGTACAAAATTATCGATAGAATTTTCTACTAGGTCCTTGCCCTTAACTTTGGGCATATCATAGGCCTTTGGTTTAATAAAGGCCCAGTGATCTTTATATTCGGCGCCCTGTTCTATCCATTTGATCAAGACTGCCTTCTCATGATCGGATAAAGTAAGATGGGAATCAGGTTCTGGCATTACAAAGTTGGGATCCTCAGAAAGAATTCTATGGAAAACTTCACTCTTATTTAGATTCCCAGGAGTCAAAGCAAACTTTCCTGGAGATTCCGATAATTCCTTAAAGGCTGTTTTAGGGTTATGCAACTGAAGATCTGCCTTTATTTTAGCCTTGTCCGGTCCATGACATATAAAACACTTATCAGAAAGGATGGGTTTAACGTGCAGATTAAAATCTATCTGCTTTGGTAATTTATCATATTGCATAGATACCAACTCGGGCAATTCGGGGCCTCTACAAGATAAAACCAATAAAACCCAAGAATAAACTAAAAGATTCTTAATAATTGCCATATAACACCATGCTATTTAATACTTTTTCAAAGATAAAATTTAAGGATTCATAATTCACATCCAAATCAGTTTAAGTATGGTACATTTCCGACATTGTCATTTTATTGTTAGATAATAATTCCTAACTTTTACACTAATTTAGGACGTTGAATCTTTATTTTTATTGAATAATTAAATTTTAATCATTACTCCAAATCCGACAAATTATTAATTATGTCTAAATTACTTCAATCTTTAAAATTAGACTTATTAAATGTAGGTTATGCAAAGTTGGACCCTCTGTGGGACTATGACGATGTTATTAGTCCGTTTCTCCGGCTTTATTACATTACCCAGGGCAGTGCCATGGTTTATCACAGCAATGAGGCCATGGAATTAAAGTCGGGACATATATACCTCATACCCAGTTATACCTTTGGCAGGTATAAATGCGATGAATACCACGAGCAATATTATATCAGCTGTTTGGAAGAGATAAAAAATGGTTATTCCATATTTAATTTTAGCAGCTTTATTTACGAGCTAGAAGCAACCCCTATGGACTTGTATTACTTTAAGCGCATATTAGCATTAAATCCCAATAGGCAGTTGGAAAACAACAACCCAAAAGTGTATGACAACAGGCCAACCTTAATGGATTTTGAAAAGAAAAACGAAGAATTGGGGCTTTCCGCATATATGGAAACCCATGCTATATTGGAGATACTCCTCTCCAGATTTATAAAGGAAGCCCATTCGCAATCCCCAAAAAGTAATGTGAAGAAGGAATTTGGAATGGTCTTAAACCACATTCACGAAAATCTGCACAAAAATTTAACGGTAAAACAACTGGCACACTTTTGCCACTTGAACACCGATTATTTTTCCAGGGTTTTCAATGAAAATTTTGGCATGCGTCCCAACAAATATATACAGTCCAAACGTATTGAACGGGCAAAACTACTCTTACTTTCAACAAATAATTCCCTTAAACAAATTGCGGAAAAAGTGGGATTGGAGAATCTGTCCTATTTTGCAAGAATCTTTAAGAATCACACTGGGAAAACTCCAGGAAGTTTCCGGGAAGAACAGTTGAAGAAATAAGGGCTGCCTACAACAATTGAATAGTACACCATCCCTGGCTTAAAGCCACTACAACCAAGACAGCACTATCCCTTGGTAAAAACCAAATCAAAATCGATAGTGACATTATCGCCAACTATAATCTGTCCAAACATTGCTGTTGGCGGTTCCATGTTAAAATCTTGCAACCTTATTTCTTTGTTACCTTTAAAAACATAATTCCCACCTACTTCTTCGAATTTCGATGTAATGTCCACTTCTTTTTCAGCTCCAGCAATACTGAGCATGCCCACAATATGAAAAGAATTTTCCATACCAGCGTCCTTCTTTATTTCTTGAAATTTAAAAGATACTTCTGGATGTTCTTCCATCTTTAGGGCAGCATGCATTTTCTTGTCCATAGCTGCACCACGTTCACTTTTTATTTGAGCTACCTCAACCTGGAACAGCAAATTTATAAGTGCCCCAGCATCCATTTTAATAGATCCCTTCATTGAATTGGCCGTCACCGTCCAATCATGAATTGAAGAACTACCATTAATTTTTAGGACACTTTCCTTGGCCAAGGTGTAAGATTCTTGTGCATAGCCAGCAAAAACGAGGAATAATAATGCTATTAAGGACAGTCTATTTTTCATCTGTTAAATTTATTGTTCTAATTACAAAGTGCTTTATTAGGATTTACCTACTCATCCAATACGGTCTGCCAAAACTGTTTTTGTTCCTCCTTTGAGGGTTGTACTTTTGGACTCACCAATCTAAACCCAATAAAGTTGGAATCGGTGTTCCACCAAAAGCTTTTTGGAATCTGTGGGTCCCTCTTTTGCAATTTTAAGCTGGATGCGATTCTCGCGGAAGACCTCAGTGTCTTTGCATCATCGTCCCATGAACCACCTTTGATCACTCGCGGGTGAATTACGGTCGGTTTTACCCAAGGGTTCTTGGATTCGGTAATGGCAAAGGCATTTTCTTTATACTCATCCAGGGTCCATTCGGAGACATTACCGTGCATGTCATATAGTCCCCAAGGGTTGGGCATTTTGGTTCCCACCTTGGCATACTGATTATTGGAGTTTTTATAATACACAGCATATTCGTCCAATTTTGTAAGATCATCTCCAAAGGAATAAGCGGTATTGGTCCCGGCCTTGGCGGCATACTCCCATTCCGCTTCTGTTGGCAATCTATAAAACCTGCCCGTAACGGTACTTAACCACTTACAGAATACTAAAGCGGAATAAGCGGACATACTTATTGCCGGATAACCAACCTTGCCCATACCATAGGAAGGATCCTCATAAGGAGGACTAGGCCTCGTAATGGCATCTATATTATTTAACTTATCGGCGTCCAAGGTCTGGAACAATTCTTTGTTTTGTTTAAAGAACAACTCAAAAACCTCCCAACCAAGTTCATATTTGCCCATATAAAAGGCGTCCAACTCAACGTCTTTCAATGGGCCTTCATCAGCCTTTCTATTGACTTGGCTCTCTGGACTTCCCATGGTAAATTTCCCTTGGGGAATCAGCACCATTTCAAAGGAAATATCCGTGACCGGAATATTTTCTGTAAATACTTCTGCAGTATGTGTTTGTTTATCGGGCCCAGCTGTAACTGCTTTTCCTGACTTACAAGATCCCAAGGAAATTAGCAAAAAGGCAGCTAAGAGAAAATTAAATACTCTGGAGGTAATTCTAAGCATTGATAATATCAGTTTAGGTTGATCGCATAAAAATATTACTATTTTTTAAAAGAGCCATCCCAAAGTCTTATTTATAACTACAAAACTCAAAATTTCTACGGTTTTAACTCCTAAAACACCCTGTAATTTTTGTATTATTGAACAACATAAAATTACAATAGCATGAAAAAGAAAATCTTATCGCTTATTTGGATCGGGTTAATAATTAGCGGTATATCCTATGGACAATTAAAGAAAGTTGCTTCGGTAGAAGGAATAACCGAATATAGAATGGATAACGGACTTAAAGTGCTTCTATTCCCGGACAATTCTTCACAGACCATCACGGTTAACATCACCTATCTTGTAGGATCTAGACACGAAGGTTACGGAGAAAAGGGAATGGCCCATTTATTGGAGCACATGGTTTTCAAAGGCACCCCTAACCATCCTGACATCCCCAAAGAGTTAAGCTCCCATGGAGCCAGACCAAACGGCACAACTTGGTTTGATAGAACCAACTATTTTGAAACCTTTAATGCAACCGATGAAAACCTGGATTGGGCTTTGGACCTGGAAGCCGATCGAATGGTGAATTCCTATATTGCCAAAAAAGACCTGGATTCGGAATTCAGTGTGGTCCGCAATGAATTTGAAAGTGGGGAAAACGATCCCTCCAGGGTACTTATGCAGAAGGTAATCAGTGCAGCTTATCTATGGCATAACTACGGCAATAGCACCATTGGAAACAGGTCCGACATTGAACGTGTTCCCATTGATAATCTTAAGGCCTTTTATAAAAAATTCTACCGTCCGGACAATGCCATTCTAATGGTCACCGGCAAGTTCGACGAAAATAAAACATTGGCCCTTATTGAAAAGAAGTTTGGTGAAATTGAGAAACCCGCTATTCCAATAAGAGATTCGTATACCGAAGAACCTGCGCAGGATGGGGAAAAGACCGTACATCTCAACCGTGTTGGCGATCTGCAAATCGTTGCTGCCATGTACCATACCCCAGCGGGCTCCCATGAGGATTATGCCGCCATATCCATAATAGAAAATGCCTTGGCGGATGAACCTTCGGGCCGACTCTATAAGGCACTGGTCGAAACCAATAAGGCTTCTTCCATATGGTCTTTTTCGCCTTTTACCAAGGAGCCAGGTTTTTTATATATTAATGTAGATGTGCCATCGGATAAGAATGCGGACGAAGCTGAAAAAGTACTAAGAGAAACTTTGGACGCCATAAAAACTACACCCATTACCCAGGATGAATTAGATCGTGCCAAGGCCAATCTATTAAAGCAAACAGATCAAATTCTTAGAAACTCATCCTATTTAGGGACTTATATGAGCGAATTTATCGGGGCAGGCGATTGGCGATTGGCATTTATTCAACGGGATAGAATTGAAAATGCTAGCCTGGAAAAAGTAAATGAGGTCGCCAAAAAATACTTGATCAACACGAATAGAACCGTTGGCAGATTTAATCCTACCAAACAACCTGAAAGAGCAGAGATAGAGCATACTCAAAATCTGGATGCCTTGGTAGCCGAATACAAGGGAAAAGAAGATATGGGCACAGGTGAAGCCTTCGATGTTTCCTATGATGCCATTCAATCCAGATTGGATATGGGCAAGCTTTCCAACGGAATTGAGTATGGAATTATCAAAAAGGGTAATCGAGGCAAAACAGTAAGGGTTAGTTTTAGCACTAGAAATGGCAACGCAGAATCCTTGACCAACAAAGGCGTTGTTCCGTCCTTTACGGCCAGTATGCTGAACAAGGGTACCCTCGCCAAAAAAAGGCAACAGATAGAGGACGAATTGAGCAAATTAAAATCTTCGATATCCTTTAGAGCCAGTAACGGTAATGTTTATGCCAATGTCATTTCCACCGAAGAAAACCTCATGGCTACCTTGGCCTTAATGACCGAAATGCTAAAAAGCCCATCCTTTGAGGCAGCGGAATTGGAGAAATTAAAAACCGAATCCTTGGCTTATCTGGAAAGTAATAAGACAGAACCACAATTTTTGGCTTCCAAAAGATTGTCCGAAATAAATAACACCTTTCCTAAAGGCCACCCCTTATACTCCATGTCCGTGGAAGAGGAAGAAGCTGCCATTAAAGCAACAAACATTGAAGACATAAGGAAGTTTCATAAAGATTTCTACGGCCTGGGCAAGTCTATTTTGGTAAGCATAGGGGATATGCAACCCATGCAGCTAAAAACCTATATGGAAAAAGAATTTGCAAACTACAAGAGTAAAAAAGCCTACGAGCGAATTAAGGATCCCTTTAGTGATTCTAGGGATATTAACGAGGACATACTTACCCCTGACAAAAAAAATGCAATGACCCTTGGAAACCTGAATATTAACATTAGTCAGGACGATGAGGATTATGCTGCATTGAACATGGCGGCTACCATATTGGGTGGTGGTTTTCTAAATTCAAGGATTGCCGATAGGTTGCGACAGAAGGATGGTGTTAGTTATGGTGCAGGTGCTGGATTCCAAGCCGATTTCAATGCCGATGACCAAAATTCGGCCATGTACATATACGCCATTTATGCACCTGAGAACTATACCAAGGTACAACAGGGATTTATGGAGGAATTGGAGCGTTTTATAAAAGACGGTATTACCGAGGAAGAATTGAAGAATGCCGTAAACGGTTGGATTCAGGAGGAAAATGTTTCCAGAGCCAAAGATGCCGAACTAGCTGGCCTAATAAACAACAACATTTATTATAACCGCACCATGGACTTCCAAAAAACTTTGGAAGAAAAGGTGAAAAATTTGACCGTAAACGACGTAAACAAGGCCATCACAAAATATATTAAACCTTATAAAAATTGGACAGTGATAAACGCTGGGGATTTTAAGAAATAAATCTAACCCAATACCCCTTTAGACCAAAAAACAGCCTAAAAGTAGTTATTTTAGGCTGTTTTTTATTGATACATAGTTAACTCTTATTGGCCAAGATCCATTGCGTCAAACCCAATAAGCTCCCCATCATTGAAAACCGGGGAAACCGATATGGGATTACAACAAACCTCACAATCTTCCACATAAGTCTGCCTTGTTATGGACGGGTCCAATAACATAGATATTTCTTCCCAACAATAGGGACATTGAAAGAAATGTTCGTACATGGGCCAGTTGTTTAATTACTTAATCCTAGTAGCTACAAAAACTAGCTTTCTTCCCATAGGACCGGAGACGCAGCACCTCTAGAATTCCACGGATAACAACTGCCCCGTTAATTGTAACAGTTGCAATTCTGCCAATTTGGCGTCGTATTTGGCCAAATTCTTATTGGTCTGTGCATTCAGCAGGTTTATTTGGGCCTGCCTAAATTCTATGGATGTTATCCTTCCCAATTGAAACTGTTCCTTGGAACGTTCAAAATTATTCTGATTGGTAAGCACATTCTGTTCCTGAATTTTAAATATCTGCAACCTATTTTCATAGATTCCCAGGGCGTTTAAAATATCCCTGTCAACTTCAAGTGTTACCTGTTCCTTGAACAGTTCTTGATTTTCATAGGCTATTTTAGCATTTTTTACCCTCACTGTTGTCCCGCCACCATCGAATAAATTCCATGTGAGGTTGGCGCCCAATGCTAGATTTAAACTATTCCTATTGCTTCCAGGAATAATTTGTCCAGGGAGAAATGAAGTTGCCGCACTTTGGTTTAAATTCCAACCGTAGGAACCAGTCAACCCTAAGGTTGGCAAATATCCCGATCTGTTCACTTTAACATCGTACTCGTTTATAGCCAAATTCCTATCGCTCTGAAGTATGGCTATATTGTTTTCTTTTGATTGGGCAATATAATCCTCCAACTGTAATTTTGGGATAAAACCCACCAAGGTATCCACCACAAAGGTTTCATTGAGGTTTTGATTTAGCACTACATTTAAATCCCGCTTGGTATTGGCCAAGTTCTGTTGCACGTTCATTAAACTAATGCTGTCGTTGGTTACATCTACCTGCGCATTAAGGATGTCCAATTTTGTGTTTTGGCCATATTCAAAAGAATATTCAGCTCTTTTAATCCTGTCCTTGGAGATTTCCAGGGCCTGCCGCAACACATTCTCATTTTCGGTCAACCTAGCAATTTCGTAATAGACACTAAATAGCTGAAGAACGGTATTCTCAATTGTTTCCCTGGCTTGCAGCTCTGTTAACTGATACTGTTCTTTTAAACGTCTAAAATTGTAAAGCCTGCCCATTCCGTCGAAGAGGGTATAGTTTAAACTAAGTGCTGCATTATACACTTGTGACTCTGCATTTTTAATTTCCAGATCCTGTCTGGGATCTCCATTGGATTCAAATTGTCCAGGATACTCTGTAGTACTATTGAAATCGTTATAAGTGGCTCCGGCCGTTCCAGTAAGTCGGGGCAAATAACCCGAGTTCAAGATGCCCGAGTTATTGTCGGCTATGGCCAATTGATTCTTGGCTACCTTAATGCCAAAATTGTTTTCCAAGGCCAATGACACTGCAGCATCCTTGGACAATAATTTATCTTGTGCGCTTAAATCCCCACAAATTCCCATTAGTAAGGCTGCAATTAAATATCTATATCCCATTATTTATTGTCTTCCAATTCGTTAGATATTACAATTTCATCCTCTAACGATGTTGTAAATTCAGGTGACTGGCCATTCTGCTCATGTTTTTCAAAATTTTGCATATGACTTTCTTCCTCTTGTTCCTTTATGGCCCTTTCCACCTCCTCTTTGGTCACTTTTTTACCGGTAAGCAACCATTTGGAACCTACTTTAATCTTGTTGCTAAATGCTAGGAAAAGTGGCAACATCAATAAGGTCAGAACCGTTGCATATCCAATACCATAAGCAATGGATATAGCCATAGGCTTAAGGAATTGGGCCTGACGGCTTTTTTCCATTAGCAAGGGAGCCAATCCTGCAATAGTGGTTATGGAGGTTAAAAATATAGCTCTAAATCTCGATTTACCAGCCTCGTAAATGGCGTCATCAAATTTCATTCCCTCCCTCAGATTGCCATTAAATTTCCCAATAAGCACCAAACCGTCATTCACCATTATACCTATAAGGGCTATTATTCCCAACATGGATAAAACGTTAATGGGGAAATCGTGAATCCAATGGCCCCATGCAACAGCAGTGATACTAAAAGGAACTAGAACAATTAACATTAGGGGTTGACTAAAACTTCGGAAGGTAAAGGCTATGGTAATATAGATCAACATCAAAACAGTAAGCCCAACAAATTTTAGTGACCCAAACAGTTTATTGGTTTCTCTGTTCTGTCCTTCATAGGAGGCAGTTACCGTGGGATATTTAGAATGGATATCTGGCATTATTACAGTCCTAATATCATTCATTATATCTGTGGCACTGGTTGTCTTCTCATCCTTAATATCTGCAGAGACTTGAATTTCACGCTGCCCTTCCAAATGGTTAATGGCAACATCTCCCCGCTCTATGACGTATGTGGCAATTTCCTTTAGAGGCACCTTACTTCCGTTTGGAGTGGTAATCCTCATATCGTCCAAATCATTGATAGACGAACGACTGGCACGGTCATACCTGACCCACACCCGTATTTCGTCCTGGCCACGTTGAAATCGCTGCGCCTGTGCTCCAAAAAAACCGGCTCGAACCTGATTCATTACGCTTCTTAGGTCCAACCCCATTAAATAGGCATTTTCCTTCAGTTCCAACCGTATTTCTTTTATTCCTGCAGGATCATTGTCTGCCACATCCTTTAACAAGGCATTATTTTCCAAAATGGCCTTAAGCTCTTTTTTTGCTGCTTTTAGTTCCTCTATATTATTTCCCAGCAGTGAGACAGAAACGGGGCTACCCCCAAAATTGCCCCCAGAGCCATAAATAAGGCTTTCCACGCCAATAACCGGACCCACCAATTCCCGTAATCTGTTGGTTATCAAATCCGAAATTATTGCATCGGGCCGCTCTTCCCCTGGCAAGAGATTTATATCCAATGAAGCTGTAGAGGATCCCGGCCCTACTTTTCTTATCATGTTTTCAAACAGCTGTTTGCCAGTGCCCTTTAAATATTTTTCGCTAAGCTCTTGATCCACAATTTTTGCCTTTTCCTCTATCAATCTGATAATTGAATCGGTTACCCTTTCATTTGTCCCATTGGGCATTAGCAAATCTACAGATACCCTATCACTGGCCACCCGTGGAAAAAAGGCAGTTCGGATGATACCCCCACCAATGGAGCCAAAACTTAAAAACAGTAGCATTACAAATATGGAAAACATCAGCAATTTATAGCGAAGAGAAAATCGCAATAAGGGACCATATAACTTATCGCGCATCCACACCATAAAACTATCGCCCCACTCGTTAATCACCCTTAATTTTGCAAAAATCTTTGCCAATCCTTTTTTGGGCTTATTATCCATGGGCTGCAGTGCCTTTGAATGGGCCAAATGCGCCGGTAATATGATAAGGGCCTCTACCAAGGAAACCACCAGGGTAAGTATTACGATCACTGAAACCTCCCCAAAAAATTCACCGATCCTACTATCCAAGAAAAGGAAAATTGAAAAAGCCAAAATCGTGGTAATAATAGCTGATATTATTGGAGGCAACACCTCCATAACACCGTCGACCGCTGCCTGTATAGGGGGTTTGCCTTTTTCGTAGTTCTGATAAATATTTTCGGCAATTACAATACCGTCATCCACCAGAATCCCAATAACGATAATCATTCCAAAAAGCGACAAAACATTAATGGTTACATCAAAGAACCCCGCAAAGACGAACATTCCCAAAAAAGCCACTGGCAATCCGAATGCCACCCAAAATGCCAGGCGTGTGTTAAGAAATAAGGAAAGAAAAATAAGCACCAAAATCATTCCCATTATAGCATTTTCCGTCAACAGTTGGGTCCGTTGGTTCAATGTGACCGATTGATCACTTACAACACTTAATTGTACATTGTTATGTTTCTGGTTATATTCTTCAATATAGGCCTTGACCATTTCAGATGAGGTTATAAGATCCTCCGTATTGGTACTGGTGATAGAAACGCTTACAGCAAGATTCCCATTAAAATATGTAGTGTTGGGAGTTTCTGAAAACCGATCCCGAAGTTCGGCCACATCTTTTAAACGTACCGTTTGCCCTGAAGAATTTGCCCTTACCACTAAATTGGATAACTCGCTTCCATAATACGACCGATTATTGGCCCTAATCAGAAACTCTTCTGCATTGGTCTTTATATTACCCCCCGTAACCAAAATATTAGCGTTGGAGACCGCCTGCGCCACCTCTTCAAACGAAACATTATAGGCCAAAAGATTATTTTCGTTCACGGCAATCTCTATTTCCTCTGCCGGGTATCCTGTTATACTTATTTGGGAAATACCCTCCATGGCCCTTATATCATTCTCTATCTGCCTACCGATTTGTTTTAAGGCCGATAAACTTATATTTTCACCGCTTATGGCAAAACTAATAGTTTGCCTCACGGTCTCCAGTTTGGAGACCACCAACGGCTCCATACCTGTTGGAAATGAAGGCACCCTGTCTACGGCATTTTTTACTTCCAAGAGCATAAAATCTATATCCCTGCCCTTCTCGATCTCCACATTAATAATACCACTATTTTCCCTTGAAGTGGAAGTAACCCTGTCTACCCCTTCCAGACCTTTTAGGTTATCCTCTATCTTGAGTACAATACCCTCTTCCACCTCTTGGGGAGAAGCACCTGGATAGGTAACATTTATAGTGATGTTCTTGGAGTCTGTTAATGGAAAATATGACGATTTAAGTGAAAGTGCCCCAACGATACCAAAAATAAGGAAAGCCACAATTATTACATTTACGGCTACATGGTACTTAATAAAATAGGCTATAATATTCCTCATTATTTTTGATTGTTGGTTTCTTGATCTTTAAATACTTTCACCAACATTCCGGAATAGGCCCCCATTACCGGTTTGGATAAAATCGTCAAGCCATTCGGGACATCTTTGAGCACTACCTTATTATTCGAAAAATAGACAGGGTTAACCGGTATCAAATCCAAAACCGAGTCCCTAACAATAAAAATTTGGTCGTTCTCCAATAGCAAACTTCTGTTTATTTCAATAGCATCAACCTCTTCCCTTGCGGTGAGATTGGCCTCTAGGTACATTCCTTCCCTAAGGTCCGGGTCTTTGACTTCAATAAAGGCCGTTATGGTTTGGGAAGTTAAATCTACACGCCCATTGATTCTGGCAACTTTTCCTTTGTAGGTTTTGGCCTGGTCTATACTTTTCAGCTCAACCACTTCACCTACCTTTAGTAAATCACTGTAGGTCTTGCTTATCGCAACTTCCAGCTCATAATCATTGGTATTGATAAATTCCCCCAATTTTTGACCGGAACGAACCAAGGTGCCTTCTGTGACCAGGGCCTCTGTAAGTACTCCGGTAAAAGGTGCCGCTATAGCATATTTGGCCAAACGTTGTTCCAAATTCTTTGTGGAATAGTAATTGGTCAAAATACCTCTTCCGGATATAAAATATTTCTCCTTTTCCGTGGACATTTCCGGGAGAGGGGGTATACTTTTATTTATGTCAAAATTGGCAAGAAATGTTTGCCATTTACCAAATACCTCCGGATAGTCCAAACGAAGGTCTGGCATTATGGAGGTTATTAAATTGTATAAATTACTTTTGGAAGATTGGACATTGGCATAATATTCGGCAGCATCAATTTGAATCAACATTTCCCCAGCCCTAAATTCCTGCCCCGGTTTAAACAATTTTTTACCTGGCTTAAAAACCCCTTGTACCTCTGCGTAGAGTTCCACCCTTCTTTTGGCCACAAGATTTCCGTTTGCGGGAACAATAATCGGGACATTACCATTTATGACAGTTTCAACAACGACCGTTTTTACCACTTTTTCTGGTCGCGGCTTTGGGGTATTTTTACTGTTGATAATATATTTTGCGCCAAAAATGGAGCCTATTATAAGGACGACCCCAACAATAGATAAAACAATTTTTCTTGAATTCATAAAAGGGCTGTAAGTTGGTTTGACTGCAAAACTATCTATAAGTTTAAGGGCCTTTTGTTAAATGTATCTTAAAGTTCCGAATTAACATAATTGCATAAAAAAAGGGAATACAAATTGTATTCCCTCTAACCAAACCAACTTATTTATAAATATTTACTATTCTTCCATTTCGTCCTCAAACTTCGTATCCGCCATTCTAGTCTTAATAACATCAAAATCTTTATACTTATTCTCTTTTTCTACCTTATCGTAGTCGAAAACAAGGAACTGACTTGAATTCATATTGTCCATGTTATCAAATGAGAATATATTGTTGTTCTGAATTTGAAGAATCTGAAGGCTGGACAATTGTCCAAACTCCTTTGGAATTTCTCCGCCAAGATCGTTATTGGCCAAGACCAACTCCTTCAATTGACCCAATTTTCCCAATTCTCCAGGAATGGAACCGTACAGTTTATTCTCAAAAAGTCCCAAGCTCTCCAGTTGGGATAACTCTCCCAAAGAATTTGGTATGCGCCCCGTAAGGTTATTGCTAGACAAATTCAGCTCTTTTAAAGTTTGAATATTCCCTAGGCTTTCGGGTATTTTTCCAGATAAGAAATTGTTGAAAGCGGACAGCTTCACCAACGATTTCATATTTCCAATTTCAGAAGGTATTTCGCCCTCTATCCTGTTCATTTCCAATTTTAAAACTTCCAACTTACTAAGCTCTGCAAGACTTTTTGGAATCTCTCCACTAATAGTATTGAAGGCCAGGTTTAGATGTACCAAGTGTTTTAAATCCCCTATACTTTCAGGTAGGCTACCCTCCAGGTTGTTCCTAAAAAGGTTAATTTCCACCACATGGCCATTTTGCACGGTTACACCGTACCAAGTGTTTACCGGGGCATTGACATCCCAAGTGGTATTCCATTTTTGCCCATTTGTACTTTTGTAAAGTTCCAATAACACATTTGTCTCGCTTTTTGGAACCATGGCATTAACCACACTAGTAAATACTATACAAAACATAAGCAGCACCAGAAATCCGGCATTTTGCAATTTTCGTTTTAACATATCCATATATTTTTTAGTTAACTCCATCCTCAAAACGCGTTTCAGCGGTTCTAATATCCTTATCGGTATTCAATTTATTTATATCAAAATTTCTAAGCTTATTCCCATCAAAATCAAAAAGAGCCAACCTATCTTTAGCGGCATCACTTTTAAAATCATGTTTACCAAATTTGTTATTTTGAAGTTGTACCAATTGCAGATTGGGTAGGCTTAAGATATCCTCTGGAAAGTCTCCCCTAAAATTATTTTCTGCCAAAACCAGCATTTTCAAATGGGTAAGCTTATCCAAGTTTTCGGGCACTACACCACTAAAATCGTTATCGGCCAACTCCAACCTCTCCAAATATTTTAAATTTCCAAATGTTGCAGGGATTGCACCACTTAACCCGTTATGTGAAAGTAATACTACCTTTAGCTTTTTAATATCTCCCATACCAATTGGCAATTCTCCAGAAAGGTTGTTGTAAAAAAGGTCCAAAACCACAAGCTTTTCAAGATTTCCAATATTTTCTGGAATTAAACCGGTAATTTTATTTTTTCCCAACCTTAGCACCACCAATTTTTCTAATTTGGTTATACTTGAAGGAATGTCCCCACCAATCTCATTCAAAGCCAGATTCAATATCTTCAAATTAACCAAGTCACCAATAGAATTAGGTAAGTTCCCCCTAAGATTATTATTCATTAAATTAATGGAAACCACTTTATTGTTCTCAATATTGACACCCTCCCAAGAAGAAACAGCTGTGTTCAGATCCCAACTCTTGGTCCAAGAATCACCATTAGCACTGTTATAAAGGTCTATTAAAGCATTTTTTTCCAGATCAGAAACCTGTCCAGACAAAATTTGCCCTACAACAACCATAAATAGCATGAGTATGCTTTTTTTCATATTTTCCACTTAAGGATTAAGAATTACCCTACAAAATAAGATTATTGTTCGATAAACAACAAAATTATTCGATGAAAAACGTCTGAAAACGCCATTTTTGTTGTGAAAGTGTGAAAAGTTGTGGTGAAAGAAATTTGCCCCTTTAGATTACTTTTCCTACAAAGAGAATTCTTCAAGCTCCAAAGTGATATTTTCCCAAGTTTTCATCAGAATTTCCAGGTTCTTTTTTTTCTTCTGATAAGCGTCGAAGAAATTGGACTTCGCAATGGTTGCATCATAATTCATAAGTAGCTCATGGTCAATATTTGCTATTTCCTTTTCTAACTTGGATATATCGCTTTCCGCTGAGCTCAGTCTGTTCTTTAGGGATTTTATCTTTTTTTGATCTTCAAAATCAACATTTTTTTCCTTGGGCTTTTCCTTTTTTTGAACTACTGTTTGTTTCTTTTCAATTGCCCGAAAATCCTCGACCTTCCGCTGTTCCAGATAGAAATCGATATCCCCTAGATATTCTTTAATTTTGCCATCTTTAAATTCATATACCTTATTGGTAAGGCCCTGTAAAAAATCCCTATCGTGACTCACCAGGATCAAAGTTCCGTCAAAATTTTGAAGCGCCTGTTTTAGTACGTTTTTAGATTTGATGTCAAGGTGGTTGGTTGGCTCATCCATTACCAAAACATTAAAAGGCTGTAGAAGCATTTTGGCAAGGGCCAATCTGTTCCGCTCACCACCAGAAAGTACTTTTACATATTTATCCACCTCATCGCCCCTAAAGAGGAAAGATCCTAAAATATCCCTTACCTTACTTCTGTTCTTCTCATTCGCCGCATCTATCATAGTATCCAAAATAGTCTTTTCCCCATCCAAATACTCCGCCTGATTTTGTGCAAAGTATCCTATCTGAACATTATGACCCAGTTTTAAATGCCCCTTATGGTCCAAATCCCCCACCATTATTTTAGCCAAAGTGGATTTACCTTGTCCATTCTGACCCACAAAAGCAGTCTTGGAGTCCCGTTCTATTAAAAGATCTATGCCTTGCAACACATGGTTGTCACCATAGCTTTTGGCCAAACCTTCAATTTCCGTTACTACCTTACCTGGAGTTACTGAAATTTGAAACCTCAAATTCATTACGCTATTATCATCCTCATCAACCTCTATGCGCTCCATTTTATCGAGCTTCTTGATCAGGGACTGTGCCATGGATGCCTTTGTGGACTTGGCCCTAAATTTTTCAATCAACCTTTCTGCCTGCTGTATCTCCTTCTCCTGATTCTTCTGGGCATTCAACTGTTGTTCCTTTATTTCGTTCCGCAGCACCAAGTACTTGGAATAGGGCTTGTTATAGTCATAGATCCTTCCCAAGGATATTTCAATGGTCCGGTTGGTAACATTGTCCAAAAACATTTTATCGTGGGATACGATCATTACACCCCCTGAATAATTTTTTAAAAAATTCTCCAACCAAATAATAGATTCTATATCCAAGTGGTTGGTTGGCTCATCCAACAACAACACATCATTGCTCTGCAATAAAAGTTTGGCCAACTCTATCCGCATCCTCCATCCTCCTGAAAAGGTTTCTGTTTTACGATCAAAATCCTCTCGTCTGAATCCAAGGCCCAATAGTACCTTTTCAGTTTCACCCTGATAGTTGTATCCGCCCAATATCTCATAATGATGGCTTACATCATTTAAATCAATAATCAATTGATTGTACCCCTCACTTTCATAATCTGTACGTTCTGCCAGTTGGTGATTGATATCGTCCAACCTAAGCTCCAAAGCCTTTATTTCCTCAAAAGCCTGATGGGCTTCTTCCAACACTGTTCTACCCTGTTCAAAATCGATATCCTGCCGTAAGAAACCCATTTTAATGTCTTTATCAGAAGCTATAGTTCCCGAATCTATGGGCATATCCTTTGATAAAATTTTCAACAGGGTAGATTTACCTGCCCCGTTTTTTCCTATAAGACCAACCCGGTCTCCGGAATTTAAACGGAAAGATATTTCTTCAAATAAGTATTCTCCGCCAAATGAAACGGAGAGGTTATGGATATTGAGCATATTTCGTTACTAATGTTACACTGATTACATCTACAAAAATGTACTTTTGCAGAAACTTTTTGCAAATGTTAAAAAAAGGAAACAAACTCTACAGCATTTTAACAGGAACTTGTCCTAAATGTCATGAAGAGAGTATGTATGAGGATAAAAATCCATATAATATTGGAAATATTTTTAAAATGCACGAACGCTGTTCCCATTGTGGCACCAAATATAAAATAGAACCCTCTTTTTTTTATGGAGCCATGTATGTTAGTTATGCTGTAGGCGTAGCTTTTGCAGTAGCCACTTTTATTATTGCCTTTTTAATGTTCAAGGCCTCATTGATAAACACTTTTATTGCCATAATTGCTACAATGATAGTTTTTATGCCCTTTATTATTAGGGTTTCGCGGAATATCTGGATTAATTTTTTCGTAAAATTCGATCCCAAGGCTGCAAAGATTAATTCTTAAAATGTTTTGTGGTAAAACGGGATAGATCCATTTCAGGTTCCAAGGCCTCACTGTTTTCTATAAAGCCGTAAAGCTGTTTGGAAGCCATTGGGGCGATCATTACCCCTCGGGATCCCAATCCATTGAGTAAAAACATATTTTCATGCTTGGGATGCCTCCCTACAAGTGGCTTCCTATCACTTACCGTTGGCCTTATTCCTGCTACGTGATCAATAACCTCATAAGGACATTTTAAAAAGGTGTTCAACTTTTGCAGAAGTTCCTGCTTGCATTCCTCAGTAGGAGTATTGCTTTTATCTTTCCATTTATAGGTGGCACCCACCCTATACAGATCGTCACCCATGGGAATTATAAACACAGAGGATTTTATAACCCTTTCCTCTTTTAAAGCTGGTGCCTTAATGGTAAGCAACTCTCCTTTGGTACCGTTTAGTGGCAAATAATTAAAATACGGATTAATTTTTATACCAAATCCCGTTGCGAATACAATCCTTTTAGCTTTTAATCCACGGTATTCCAAATAGGCATGCTGTAGCTTTAAGGCTTCAAAATCAAAAGATTCCTTAAATATTAAGTTTTGTTCCGCCAAATACCTCTTATAATGTGATACTAAAACGGAGGTATCTATCCTGCCGGTATGTAACACTTCCCCATAGCCATTGGGGGCTTCGATGTTTGGGTTATGGTTGGATAGTATTTTTGGGGCTATAAAGCGACTTAAATTAGGCTTGTCTGAAGCTTCAAACCAAAGATTTTGTTCATTTATACTGGCAAAACGCCTAAGGATGGGAATTTTATAATCCAATTGGATATTAAGTTTTTTTTCCAATTCGGCATAAAAGGGAATCGCCAAATCCAACTGCTCTTTGGCATTCCAGGCCAAGGTAAATCGTTTAAGGGTTACCGGGTTGTACAAGCCCCCCGCCACTACGGAAGAGGTTTGGGAATCATCACTTATTACTATAAACGACTTCTTATTCCTTTCCAATACTTCGCAAAAGGAAATGCCGGCCAATCCGAGGCCCACAATTAAATAGTCTACCATTGCGCAAAAGTAGAGAAGGAATTCTAAATCTTTGGTAAAATAGTAAAAAAAAGGAAGCGCCACATCATATGATGTGGCGCTCTGCTTTATATGTGAATTGGAATTTTATTAAGGCTAGTATGCCCACATATCTTGTTCCCTATCTCGGATAACCTCCTTGATTCGTTTGGATTCCAATAATTGGAACAAGGCATTATCAGCTATATAATCCTTAACCTCACGATCTCCATGCACGTTATCCTCTTTATATATGGTTGCATTGAATCTTCTGGCATTCAACAACATATCAAAGGAAATAGGCTGTGCGGAATTTCGCTGATTAAATACTTTAGCCTCATGTAATATTTGTCTTGCACTAGGATACCATACCCAGAACAATGGAACTTTTGCCTCAGCCAAATCCATAGACTCATCATCTATAAAGTTAACATCCGGAGCTACAGGGGCAATACCCAACAATCTGTACTTAAGCTCTCCCTGTCTTTTGTCGAAATACCAGATTCCTTTAACAAGGTACTCCTCCAAATCGGCAGCAACAAGGTTTCTTTCGTTAATATACTCCGGAGAAATTGGTTCTCCTGCGTTATATTGTTCGTAACCAAAATCGGTAGTATCCCGTTTTCTTAGAGTCGCTGCTAAATCACTGAACTTTCTTTTTTCAGTAAAATAGGAATCCACATATACATCTTCCAATGTTCCGTTTTTGATGTTTTTGATCAACACATCGTACAAAGACCTTCTGTCCGGACCTATATCAATGGTATCCAAAGGATAATACAGTGGAAAATTAATACGCTCGTCCAAGTCGATCACTTCCCAAATGGTCTTGGACCAGAGTATGTCCCTATCGTCCACATAAGCATAGGGCAGAGGGGCGTCGTTATCTTTCTCGATCTGCGCCTGAGTCTTCTTACCAATCTCTTCCGGTAATTTGGCATTTAAAATATTTGCCTGTGCGGAAATAGACAATGGCAACAGAACCACTACTCCAATTAATAAAACATTTTTCCAATTCATCAGTTTAAATTTATTGTTTTTAATCTTCAGTCCAGCTTTTCAGCAGACTGGTGAATTAGCCATGGAAAACATTCATAGTTTGCCATGGCCACTTCACAACATTTTTTACTAGTTTGTTATCTCCACAACAACTGGAGATACTTTTTTAAGCTTATAGCCTTTGTTGTTTGTAATATAGGCCTCAATATCAAATATCTGAACGGCATCCCCACGACCTGCTCTTTTAAGGGCAGACTTGGCTCTATCATCCAATTTGTTACCATTTACATCTACAGTTGGCTGTCCTGGAACTTTAAATTTAAATCCACTGACCGCAAGGTTAAGATCGAAATCAAAATCTTCCAACAAGGCACCTATAGTAGAAATTTCTAGGTTGTTTTTACCCATTTTAGCACTTCCGGATTCTCCTCTCACAGAGCCTGAAGGTCTAGGAATATCCTTAATTCTAAACTCAGAAGAAGTTTTGATCATTTGGCCATCGGGCAACTTACCTGAGGCTGTAATGGAAACTGTTCTTCCTGTACCAGGATTCATAGCATATTTACTTCCGCTTTGCTTACTAAGTCCAGGAGCAGATGCAGAAACATTGTTATCAGGAATACCAGGAATGGATATGGTGATAGGGTTGGAAACCCCACGATATACCACATTCATTTTATCGGCTGAAATTACAGCGGCATTAGGCTTGGTAATAGTTGCAAATGTTGAGGATACTGGCACTTCTGTACGCTCCCCATCCTGCATAAATACTAAACTACCTTCGATCTTATGATCACCAGCACTTCCAGCACTTACTGTTAATCTAACCTTACCATCCTCTATAACATAATCAGTACCTTCGGTCAACTTTCTACCATCTATGGTCAAGTTAACTTCATTTGGTTTTGTAGTGGCATCCTTACGACCCAAAACTATATTTCCAGCAAATTTTTCACCTGCATAAAAGGCAGACTTTTCTTGCTCCAATAAAGTGGTATAGTTGGTCATGGAAACCTCACTGCTCAGTTGACCTTGAAGCATAGCTTTTAATGCATCTTCTTCAGTAGCTTTAATATCCGCCTGAAGCGAAGTGATTTTAGTCAATGATGCTACCAAAGGATATCCTTCAAAGTTATAGTTCAACCAATCTTGTTTGGAACCATCCCTTTTTTCAACTTTACCGTTTTCATCACCTGTTTCGAACCTACTTTTAACAGAAGACTTTACAGACTCCAGTTCTTTAGGCATTACCGCTGTAATTTGTGAACGATAATTTACCAAGCGATCCAAGAATTCCTTACCATCTGCTCCAAGTTGATCTCCTTGGAAAAACTTTTGATCTAAATAATCGGTCTTGTCCATTACTTGATAATCTTTGGGATCCTTAACATCGGCCATCATCTCCTTTTTCAAGTTTTCCAAGTACTGGTAATACTCTACGGACAATTCCTTTATTTTCTTGGCATCTTCCAAAAGAGGACCAAATTTCTCAGCATTTTCAGATGCTTTAGTTTCAAGACCACTTAGGAAAGCCGTATTGTTTTCCGTGGTTTTTATGTTAGAAGCTTCTAACTTTTCGTTCATAAGACCGAAAGCCGATAGAACTTCTTTTCCCATATTTAAGGCCAGCATCGCAATGAAGATCAAATACATTAGGTTGATCATCTTCTGACGTGGTGTTGCTTTTCCTCCTGCCATTTTTCTAATTAGTTTTAATTATTAATCGATTTGGGTTTGGTTATTGAATTATAACTAATTAGTTTCTATTCATTGCAGATAACATACCACCGTATACTCCATTCAAAGAAGAAAGGTTGGTTGCCAAAGATTCCATTTGATCTTTTAAGGCACTTGAATTCTGTACCACTTCCTCGTTGATAGACGCTTGTCTGCTTGCACTTTCCAACTGAACTTTGTAAAGACTGTTTAAAGATTCCATTTGAGAGGCAGCTTGTACCATTTCATCAGAATACTTTTTGGTAGACTCCATAGCATCAACAGTTGGAGCAATACCCTTGGCAGCACCTTCAAAGTTTCTAATGCTAGATCCAAGACTTTCCATAAGACTGGCATCTACACCAGCTTCTTTTAACAAATCATCCAATTTTTTGGATAAAGAGGCTTCTGCTTCCTTTAATTCGTTATTCGATTTTCCTGAAGCTGCTCCTCCACCTAATTCTGGATACACCAATGACCAATCGTATTCGTCATCTACTGGTTCAAATGCACTAATAGCAAAAATTAATGCTTCGGTAATAAGTCCGATTGCCAATAACAATCCTCCCGTAAGTGGGCCAAATTGCCAGTGAAGGATCTTAAATAATGCTCCTATAATTACTACAGATGCACCAAGGCCGTAGGCCATGTTAAATAATTTCTTAGTTGATTTTGACTGTGCCATAATTTTAAATTTAATTAAGTAATGTTAATAATAAGTATTTGGTTTAACGTTTGATTTAATATAAAGGTCTTCTTTATTTTATATTTTAATTGGTAGAATCCTCTTCTCCCATGTAATCCTGTACGGTTCTAAAACCGATGTAACTACGTGCAGAATCTTGGTATTCGTAATCCCTGGTGCTTACCTGTAGGAAATAAGCAACATCTTTCCAAGATCCACCTCTAATAACTTTTCTTGCATTATTGGTCGATTCTGCATTTGGGTTCATAGTGGACACATATTCATATGAATTTGGGTCATAACTACTATTCGTCCATTCTGAAACGTTACCGGCCATGTTGTACAAGTTATAATCGTTGGGCTCATAAGCCTTAGCCTCTACTGTATACAAGGCTTGATCAGCTGCGTAATCCCCTCGCTGTGGCTTAAAGTTGGCCATGAAACAACCAGTATCACTGATTACATAAGGACCACCCCATGGGTATGTTCCACCTTCTATACCTCCCCTAGCAGCATATTCCCATTCCGCTTCTGTTGGTAATCTAAAGCGGTTGACAAATTGCTTGCTCCTACTTTTTTGATCATCGTTCTTGAATTTTGTTCTCCAGTTACAAAAAGCCTGGGCTTGTTGCCAAGAAACACCCACTACAGGATAATCACTATAAGCATCGTGCCAGAAGTAATCATTGTGCATTGGTTCGTTATAGGAATATGAGAAATCCTTTATCCAGACCGTAGTATCAGGATATATTTCCAATTCTTCCTGTTTTATGAAATCTTTTCTACTTCCTTTTTTGGCACGAGCTGCTGCTTCAATATCCATCCAGGTGTATTTGTATTTCAATTTGGTAACATCAATATTACGTTGACCGTTATAGGATTCTTCTTCTGGCAGATACATAGAATCTACCATGACCTCGGTATAATACTCATCAGGATACTTTGATATATCCCATATTAGATCAACCCTTCTGTTCAATGCCCTTCCTTCGTAGCCTGTTTCGCCCATGCCGGAATAGTTGTTCAGCATATACTTATCGTAGGCAGATAATTTTGTGGTATCGGCATCCTTAAACGCATATTCGCCAATACCGCCATCATCTGGACCCAATCCCAACTCATCGGCCAAAATGGCCAATTTTGTTCTTGCAATGGAATCTTTGACCCATTCTACAAATTGGCGATATTCACTATTTGTAATTTCGGTATCATCCATGTAAAAGGATCGAACAGTAACAGTCTTTGTCGGGGCATTTTGTGCCTGAGCCTGATCCTCCTCACTCTTACCCATGATGAATGCTCCTCTAGGAATCAATTCCATACCATAGGGTTTTTCTGGATACCACTTTTTTCCTTGAGCTCCGACTAGCTCTCCTTTTGTTTTGGACCCACAACTTGAGAGTAAAAAAACAAATGCTATAGATGACAACAATAGCTTCTTCATACGTTAGGTTAAATTTCGATTATGATTATAAATGCAAACACAAGTATTATTCTCTAAAACTTATTTTTAAATAATTTATTGTATAAAATTTGTTTTATACCCTAAAATTATTATTTCAATTAAACCCTTTTTTGTAGGCTTTAAACCACCGCTCAGGAATATTTTGATTACATGCATCTAGATAATCCAATTCGGTGCATGGTAATAACGCAGGTGAATTTGTTTTAGTATGTGAAGTTAAAATTGAAGGTACCTCTACCCACCATCTTTCGCTAAGATGACTTTTATAGAAGACAAGGGACTCATCTTCTGTAGGTACGGTATACTTGGTGAAGTCGTTACTATTACTATTGGGCAATTCTTGAATCCTAAAATTCAGCCCCTCTATAAAATACCATATTATTTGGGCGACAAGTTGAAAGGATTGATTGCTGTTCTCGCATTCATAAATCCCAAAAACGGATACATTATCGCTTATTCCGGCATATCTTGCTATGGCACAAATTTCCCTTCCGTTAAAGCCGTTGGGGGAAAAATTCCGGGAATACCCTATATCGGCGGCACGTATGGCACGTGCGTCCAAACTTACCACATGGGCATTCCTAAGCACGGGTTCTGCCAAGGTTATATTCGAAATTAATTCCCCCAACCTATAGGAATCAAAGAAAAGACGCTCCATAAGGTCCAATTCTTCCTGGGAATTAAAATAGCTTTGATAGCCTATATTCGAGAAATTAAAAAGATTGTTTGGCTTGTCGGTAATTATTTTACTCATATAGGAGTGGGAAGAAATAAGTTCTTCGTCCATCCCAAAATCGAACCTACTGTCAATGGACACCAAATTGACCATATTTTTAAGTCCGTCAAAAGCTCTATAAGTGGGATATGTCAAGTCTTGGGTAGCTCCAATTACAATGGGAATGATATTTTCTTCCAATAATCCGGCAACTATTTCCTTGACTACGAAATAGGTGTCCTCTACCGTCTCACCTTCCTCAATATCGCCCAAATCTACAATGGATGAGTTCCAATTCCCCAGCATTAAATTATAAAGCTGAAGCCTGATCTCCGAGATATCCAAACGCTCCGGTTTTTTCTCGAAGGCATTCCTGGATTCGTTAACCCCCAATATGGCCACGCTAACATTTGCCAATACCGGAAGGCCATGCCGTTTAGTGTGCATGTATACGTGTTTTCCCAATGCTTGGGCCGGTAGTAATTCGCAGTGGGCCAATACCCTATCACTAACGGGCACTAAAAAATCGAACGCCATATTATTTTTTAGCCTTAGGTTTTGCCTTGGTTTTTTTCTTTGGTGCTTTTTTCTCTATTAATTCCTGTGCCTCTTTAAGGGAAATCTTGGTTGCATCCACATCCTTGGAAACCTCCACTTTTATTTTACCCTTAATAATGGTATGCCTTCCCCATCTCGCCTTTTCTATACGAATACCTTCCTCTTTCCATTCCTGGACCAATTTATCAATTTCTTTTTGTTTTTTGGCCTCAATAATCTCTTCTATATCCTGTTTTGCAAGATTATCAAAGTCGTATTTCTTACTTACATTGATAAACATTCCGTCCCATTTAATAAATGGGCCAAACCTACCCACTCCTTTGGTTACATCCTTATTGTCGTATATGGCTATTGGGGCATCAGCTTCCTGTTTTTCCTTAATGAGCTCCACAGCGCGATCCATATCTATCTCCATGGCATTTTCATCCTTGCCCAAAGAAACAAACTTTTTCCCAAACCTTATATAGGGCCCAAACCTACCTACATTTGCCTCTACTTCCTCCCCTTCATAAACTCCAAGTTTTCTTGGTAATTTAAACAGGTCCATGGCTTCTTCGTAGCTAATTGTGTTTAAGGACTGGTCCGGTAACAGACTGGCAAACAACGGTTTTTCCTCATCATCCACAGTCCCAACCTGTACCATGGGTCCAAAGCGGCCCAATCTAACGGACACCTGCCTTCCTGTCTTGGGGTCGGTCCCCAAAACGCGTTCACCACTTGCCCTATCGGCATTTTCTTCCACATCCAGTACCTTGGGATGAAAATCCGCGTAAAAATCCTTCATTACTTTTTGCCAATCCTCATCTCCTGAGGCAATTTCATCAAAATCCTCTTCCACTTTGGCCGTGAAATGATAATCCAAAATTGTTTCGAAGTGACTGACCAAGAAATCGGTTACAATCATTCCAATATCTGTCGGGACCAATTTGCCTTTGTCAGATCCCACATTTTCAGATAAATTCTTAGCTGTAAGTTTATCCGATCTCAACATCAACTGCACGTAATTCCTTTCCGTACCCTCAATGGTGCCCTTCTCTACATAACCTCTATTTTGAATAGTGGAAATGGTAGGTGCATAGGTAGATGGTCTTCCTATGCCAAGTTCTTCCAGTTTCTTTACCAAAGACGCTTCCGTAAACCTATATGGGGCCCTGGAAAAACGCTCTGTTGCGGATATATAATTATTAATGAGCTTTTCACCCTCCTTCATGGCCGGAAGCATTCCTTCCTGCTCTTCACTTATATCTTCTTCATCGGTTCCTTCCAAATACACCTTTAGGAAACCATCGAATTTGATCACTTCCCCGTTGGCGGTAAATTCTTCCTTATGGGTATTGGACTTTATTTTAACATTGGTACGCTCCAATTCGGCATCACTCATTTGTGAAGCTAGGGTACGTTTCCAGATAAGTTCGTATAATTTGGATTGATCCCTTTCCAAAGAAGGGGACTGATTGGTCATCTCCGTAGGACGAATGGCCTCATGGGCCTCTTGAGCTCCCTTGGATTTTCCAGTGAAATTCCTAACCTTGCTATATTCTTTGCCATAATTACTTATAATGGCATCCTTGGCCGCATCCAATGCATCCTTGGAAAGGTTAACACTATCCGTTCTCATATACGTTATTAACCCTGCCTCGTACAAGCGTTGTGCCACCTGCATAGTCCTTGAAACAGAAAAATACAATTTTCGTGAGGCTTCCTGCTGTAATGTTGAAGTTGTAAATGGAGCAGCTGGCGATTTTTTGGCAGGCTTCTTATCTAAAGTGGCAACCGAAAAATTAGCTCCTATATTTTCCTTGAGGAAAGCTTCAGCCTCTTTCTGGCTGGAATAGGTCTTATTTAATTTGGCGGTAAAAATACTGCCCTCAATGGTTTTGAATTCGGCCGATATCCTAAAAGCCGCCTCAGGATTAAAGGCTTCTATATCCCTTTCTCTTTCTACAATCAATCGAACCGCTACAGATTGAACCCTACCTGCAGATAATCCCGGTTTAATTTTTTTCCACAACACTGGAGAAAGTTCGTAACCCACCAATCTATCCAACACGCGTCTGGCCTGTTGGGCGTTTACCAAATTATAATTAATTTCCCTGGGATTTTCAATGGCCTTCTGAATGGCAGATTTGGTAATGGAGTTAAAGACTATCCTCTTCGTTTTTTTCTTATCCAACTTCAACTCTTCGGCCAAGTGCCAGGAAATAGCCTCACCCTCCCGGTCCTCATCACTGGCAAGCCATATAGTTTCCGCTTTGTCCGCTAAATCCCTAAGTTTTTTTACCAAGGCCTTTTTATCCTTGTCAACAATATATTTAGGGGCAAAATTATTATCCACATCCACTCCCAATTCTTTGGAAGGTAGATCGGCAATATGCCCAAAACTGGACTCTACCTTATAATCTTTTCCTAAAAATTTTTCAATTGTTTTTGCTTTAGCCGGGGACTCTACTATTACTAAATTCTTTGCCATTAACTAGTTTTTGGTGACACAAAAGTATATCAATTTTTTTATTTAACGGATTTTCATTTGTACCCCCATAAAAAAACACCCCTATTTCAAGGGGTGTTTTAAATTATTTTGCAGCCTTTAATTAAGCTTAAATGTGCTTATCAGCTTTATTTTGTTTTCCAAATATTCATATTGATAAATGACTTCTTCCCCGATCATTAACAAATTATCCTCCATGGGAATAACATCAAAAGTATTGATATCCTTAAAATGATTAAGCTGTACCAAATTCTGAACATCGGTCTTATCAAAGACTTTTAACCCCGAAGTCCCATCGCAAACAAATAGTTTTTCACCTTTTACCCCCAAGCCATAAGGGCCATCCATTGGATAGGTCTTAACCAATTCAGGATTGGTCATATCTGAAATGTCCACAATAAAAAGTCCACTTTCCGTAGCGCCACACATATTGCCTCCCCTTAAGGTAACATAGGCATAATCACCATCGACCACTACGGGGTCACAGGCTGTACCGTGCTGAAATTCCGAAATCAATGTAGGCGTGGCCGGAGAGGAGATATCATAGATGTACATACCTCGCATACTCCCTAAAAATAATTGGTCACCTCTATTAAAGATAGTTTCAATATCGAAACCTGCATATACGTCCTCCAAATCCTTGGGATTTTCCAAATCTTGAATATTGAATACATTGATACTATGACTATCAACGGCATATAAATAATCGTTTACAATCTTAAAGCGAGCCAAGGATCCACCTTGCCCCGTTGGTGACGAATTTTGGGCGGCATTGGCCAACATAACATCAAACTCACGTGAAAACTGAACTTCCACATCTTCTATCAGCCTTCTTTCCTTTACCGTTTCCCAGCCAATCACAATGTCGTTCTGGTAATCTATATCCTGCCATTCAAAAATATCAACCTCAAAAGGGAAAACCACATTATCCCTTAGAACATTCTCCAAACGGTTAACCATTTTAACATTATTGATGTCGGAAATATCCAAAACGATCAAATCCGTAATACTATCGGCATATAAATAATCTCCCTTTACCGAGACATCAACGTTTCCTGGTATTTTTATGAAGGCTATTTTCTTGGGGGCTTTGGGATTACTATTATCTATAACGTGAACCCCTTTATATTTGTCATTGACAAATATAAATTCTCCATAAACATAAATCTTTCCGGATTCGTTCAAAGGAACGGGAGCTATTACATCTACATCCTTCTTAAAATCGGCTATGCTCATCTTTATTGGTTTGGCCACCAGGTACTCTGCATATTTACCATCATCCTCATCATTACAGGACACAAACCCAAGGGTTGCCAGCGCTAAGAATAGTATTATTGTGGTTCTCATTTTTTTTAAAGTTATTGGGTTTACCCTTAAGAGATACGATTGCGCTCAAAAAGTTGCGTGGAACTTTGAGAAATTTTTAACTGTCAATATGTCATATTTACCTATATAATACTATCTTTGCAAACTCTTAAAGATGACGATGAATGCATAATAAAATGGAGAAGACTATAGACGAATCTGTTCAAGGAACTGCCATAACCATTGCGGAAAAAGAAAATAGCACTAGAAAACTATACATAGAAAGCTATGGTTGCGCCATGAACTTTTCTGATAGTGAAATTGTTGCCTCCATTTTGTCCAATGAAGGCTTTAGCACTACCCAGGATCTGGAAGATGCAGACTTAGTCTTGGTGAATACCTGTTCAATTCGAGAAAAAGCTGAACTCACCATTCGCAAGCGCTTGGAAAAGTTTAATGCTGTAAAAAGACATCGGCCCCATATGAAGGTGGGTGTTCTTGGTTGCATGGCGGAAAGGCTAAAAACCAAATTACTGGAGGAAGAAAAAATTGTAGATATGGTGGTAGGCCCGGATGCATATAAGGACTTACCCAATCTTATTCAAGAAGTAGATGATGGCAGAAATGCCGTAAACGTAATCCTATCCAAAGAGGAAACCTATGGGGATATTTCCCCGGTACGTCTCAATACCAATGGCGTTACCGCCTTTGTATCCATTACCCGTGGTTGTGACAATATGTGTACCTTTTGCGTAGTACCCTTTACCCGTGGGAGGGAACGTAGCAGGGATCCACAATCTATTTTAGAAGAAGTGAACGACCTTGCCCATAAAGGATATAAGGAAATTACGCTGTTAGGCCAAAATGTGGACAGCTACCTATGGTACGGTGGAGGGTTGAAAAAGGGGTTTGAAAAGGCCACTGAAATGCAAAAAGCAACCGCTGTTGATTTTTCCAATTTATTGGAGATGGTGGCATTGGCACAACCAAAAATACGTATCCGCTTTTCCACTTCCAATCCACAGGACATGACCCTGGATGTGGTAAGAATTGTAGCAAAACACCAAAATATCTGTAATTACATTCATTTACCGGTACAAAGCGGCAGCGATCGCATTTTAAAGGAAATGAACAGATTACATACCAGGGAGGAATATTTGAAACTGGTTAAAAACATTAAGGAAATAATTCCGGATTGTACCATTTCCCAGGACATGATTACCGGTTTTCCGTCCGAAACGGAAGAAGACCATCAAGACACCCTTTCCTTGATGAGGGAAATACAATATGACTATGGATATATGTATGCCTATTCCGAAAGACCTGGCACTGCTGCAGCTAGGAATATGGTAGACGATGTGCCTCAAGAGGTGAAAAATAGAAGATTAACAGAGATCATTGCCCTACAAAGGGAACATAGTCATATCCGGAGCAAACAACAACTTGGAAAAACCGTAGAAGTTTTAATTGAGGGACCTTCCAAAAAATCAGATTTGGATTGGATGGGCAGAAACTCACAAAGTTTTGTTGTGGTATTTCCTAAGGAAAACTATAAAAAAGGCGATTTTGTAAAGGTCGAAATTATAGATTGCACCTCGGGTACATTAATAGGAAGACCTGTAGGATATTCCAATAACAATTAGAAGATGGAATCGATTCAATCAATTAAACAGCGCTTTGAAATAATTGGCAACGATGTAAAACTTAATCGCGCCATTGAAAAGTCCATCCAAGTATCACCGACGGATATCTCCGTATTGGTCACTGGGGAAAGTGGTGTTGGAAAAGAAGCCATTCCTAAAATTATACACTCCCTTTCACATAGAAAACACGCCAAATATATAGCGGTCAACTGTGGGGCTATTCCCGAAGGCACCATAGACAGCGAACTTTTTGGACATGAAAAAGGGGCCTTTACAGGAGCCACCGCCACCAGGAGTGGTTATTTTGAGGTGGCCGACGGTGGAACTATTTTTTTGGATGAAGTTGGGGAATTGCCTTTGACCACCCAAGTACGACTTTTGAGGGTTCTGGAAAATGGAGAGTTTTTAAAAGTAGGTTCCTCCCAAGTCCAAAAAACAGACGTAAGAATAGTAGCTGCGACCAATATCAACATGTTCGAAGCCATTAAAAAGGAAAAATTCCGGGAAGACCTATATTATCGCCTAAGTACTGTTGAAATTAACATACCCCCTTTGCGCGAGCGCAAGGAGGACATACACTTATTGTTTAGGAAATTTGCTTCGGATTTTGGCCAGAAATATAAAATGCCCACGATTCGCTTGGATGATGATGCGGTACAATTACTATTAAAATACAGATGGCCGGGAAACATTAGACAGTTAAGGAATATTGCAGAACAGGTATCTGTCCTGGAGGAAAGCAGGATTATCAACCTAGCTACCTTAAATGGTTACCTACCCAGTTCAAGCAATACCAATTTGCCGGCCGTTGTAGGAAAAGAAAAAAAAGAAGGCGATTTTAGTACGGAAAGGGAGATATTGTACAAAGTGCTTTTTGACATGAAAGGCGATTTAAACGATTTAAAGAAATTAACATTGGAGCTGCTTAAACACAACGACAGCGAGAAAGTACAGGAAGAAAACGAAAATCTTATCCGAAAAATCTATGGTGACGATGAGGAGGATTACACGGAACAAGAGGAAAGCCGCAATAAAATTTTGCAGCTTCCCGAGCCGTATACCGAAAAACCAATAATTAAAACTCCCCAGGTGGATAAGTATGATTTTGCGGAGGAAATACAAGAGGAAGAAACCTTATCTTTACAGGATAAGGAAATTGAGCTCATAAAAAAATCCTTGGAACGAAATAAGGGAAAAAGAAAAGCGGCCTCTGCAGAATTGGGCATCTCGGAACGCACCCTTTACCGTAAAATAAAACAGTACGACCTATAACAGTAGGCAGTAGGCAGTAGGCAGTAGGCAGTAGGCAGTAGGCAGTAGGCAGTAGGCAGTAGGCAGTAGGCAGTAGGCAAAAATTAAAAAAAATAAATTAATGATCCGGAGTAAACATATTATTTTGATGCTGGTTGTAGTGGCAAGTATTTCTGGATGTGGTATCTATAACTTTACCGGGGGAGATGTGGGAACGGCAAAGACCTTTCAGGTGAATTATTTTCAAAACTATGCCTCCCAAAATCCAGGATCTACTTTTGAACCGGGGATGGATAGGGATTTTACCTTGTCACTGCAGGATCTAATATTAAACCAGACGAGTCTGGACCTTGTCAAGTCCAATGGGGATTTGCTGTACGAAGGCGAAATTGTGGAATACCGAATTTCTCCCATGTCGGCCACCTCCCAACAAACAGCTGCTCAAAACAGGCTGAGTATTGGGGTAAACGTAAGATTCTTTAACAATACCAAGGAAGATGTTGACTTTGAACAACGGTTTTCCTTCTTTTACGACTATCCTGCCAATTCGCAATTGGCCAGTGTTAAGGATGAGGCACATCAAATAATTTTTGAACGTATTACCCAGGATATTTTTAATAAATCGTTGGCTGATTGGTAATTTATGAATGTACAGGACTTTACATATCTATTGCAAAACCCGGACAAGGTGGTTTCCCCCGTGCAGACCAATCAACTGGAAGATGTATTGGCCGAGTACCCCTATTTCCAAGCAGCCAGGGCCATGCACCTTAAAGGTCTAAAGAACCTCAACAGTTTCAAATACAACAACGCCCTTAAGGTTGCTGCGGCATATACAGCGGATAGGGATATTCTTTTCGATTTTATTACCTCCAAAGATTTTCTACAGAACACAATCGCCGATTCTATTTTGGGGAAGGCCACCACATTAAATGATACGCCAACAATTTCGGAAGAGATAGTTTCGGAATTTAAAAAAGAGAGTGCACTAATTGAAGAATCGGAAGACGAGCCCTTGCCCAGGACGGTAAAGGATGCTGACAATATTTTGGACCCCTCCCTTTTTTCTTCCAAAGACCCGGATATAGACAAATCCATCTCGGACGATAAAAAAAAAGCTGAAGAGGCACTGGAAATCGGGAAACCGCTGAATTTTACCAAAAAAGAAAAATATTCATTCGGGGAATGGCTTCAGTTAACCTCGCAAAAGGCACAAAAACCAAAGTCGGGATCGGATTCTGCAAAAAAGGCAGTTCACAATAAGCAGTCTAAATCAACACCAAAAGAAGACAAGCTAAAGAAGAAGAAATTTGATCAGATCGACAAATTTATTGAAACAAACCCCAAAATTGTTCCCACGGCCAATGCGACCAAAGTAGCTATCAAGGACTCCCTTACCTTTGATAAAAATGAATTAATGACGGCGACTTTAGCCAAAGTTTATTTGGAACAAAAGAAGTATAAAAAGGCCATTCAGGCTTACAAAATTTTAAGTTTGAAATATCCAGAAAAAAGTAGTTTCTTTGCAGACCGAATTAAAGCGGTAGAAAAGATACAACAAGAAAATAATTAAATAATGAATACAACATTTACAATATTCTTGGTACTGATCATCCTAGTTTGCATCCTATTGATGCTTGTTATTATGGTGCAAAACCCTAAAGGTGGCGGATTGTCTTCTTCCTTCGGTGGAGGCGGAACCCAAATTGTAGGAGGAGTAAAGAAAACTGGAGACTTTTTGGATAAGAGTACTTGGACTTTGGCAACTATATTGGTTGTTTTAATTTTGCTTTCCAACGTAGCAATAAAGGGAAGTTTTAGTGATTCCGATTCAAAATTACTTAATGGGGACCCAATTGAAACCACAGCACCCGATGCTTTACCAGACACACCTATCTCAGCACCTGCCACTAACGGTACAAACAATACCGACAGTGTTCAATAATAAGAGAAAACACCTTTAAAATATCAAAAATGCCAGCTTACGTGACAAGCTGGCATTTTTATTTAACAAAGTGTCAGTTTTAAGGCAATGGCATAATTTCTGCCTACTATAATCAAACTTAAAAACATAAAATCTAAATAATATGGCTAAAGTTAGCATTAAACCATTAGCGGATAGAGTTCTAATAGAACCTATGGCTGCCGAAACAAAGACTGCATCAGGTCTTTACATCCCAGATACCGCAAAAGAAAAACCACAAAAAGGTAAAGTAGTTGCCGTTGGTCCTGGAACCAAGGATGAAAAAATAACCGTTAAAGTTGGGGATACGGTTTTATACGGTAAGTATGCAGGTACCGAGTTAAAGCTTGAGGGCACCGAATATCTTATGATGCGCGAAAGCGACATTTTGGCAATCATATAACATTGCTATTATTCCCTAAAAGCTGGGAATATTCCAAACAACAAACTAAAGAGTATAACTAATTTCATTCCGTTTTATTTGGAATGATAAATGAAATTAAATTATGGCAAAAGATATAAAATTCGATATCGATGCAAGAGACGGCCTGAAAAGAGGTGTTGATGCATTGGCAAACGCAGTAAAAGTAACCTTGGGACCCAAGGGTAGAAACGTAATCATCAGCAAATCGTTTGGTGCTCCGACCATTACCAAGGATGGGGTTACCGTGGCCAAAGAAATTGAATTGGCAGATGCTCTTGAGAATATGGGTGCTCAAATGGTAAAGGAAGTTGCTTCCAAAACCAATGATTTGGCAGGTGATGGTACAACTACCGCAACAGTTCTTGCACAAGCGATCGTAAAAGAAGGCTTGAAGAACGTAGCAGCAGGTGCTAATCCTATGGACCTTAAAAGAGGTATAGACAAAGCTGTAGAAGCTATTGTTGCGGACTTGGCCAAACAAACCAAAAAAGTAGGTGACTCTTCAGATAAGATCAAACAAGTTGCCGCTATTTCATCCAATAATGATGAAACTATTGGTGACCTTATTGCCCAGGCTTTTGGAAAAGTAGGTAAAGAAGGTGTTATCACTGTGGAGGAAGCAAAAGGAACAGATACTTATGTCGATGTTGTAGAAGGTATGCAATTCGACAGAGGATATCTTTCCCCATACTTCGTCACCGATTCAGAAAAAATGACAGCCGATTTAGAGAATCCTTACATATTATTATATGATAAGAAGATTTCTTCTATGAAGGATTTGTTACCAGTATTGGAGCCAGTAGCACAATCAGGAAAACCTCTTTTGATCATTGCAGAAGATGTTGATGGTGAAGCCTTGGCTACATTGGTAGTAAATAAATTGAGAGGATCTTTAAAAATTGCCGCTGTAAAAGCTCCAGGATTTGGAGACAGAAGAAAGGCAATGTTGGAAGATATTGCTATCCTAACAGGTGGTACCGTAATAGCCGAAGAAAGAGGCTTTACTATGGAAAATGCAACCTTGGATATGCTAGGTACCTGTGAGAAGATCACCATAGACAAGGATAATACGACCATTGTAAATGGTGCCGGTGTTCCTAAAACTATTAAAACTAGGGTAAACCAGATTAAATCTCAAATCGAATCAACTACCTCTGATTACGACAAGGAAAAATTACAGGAACGTTTGGCCAAATTAGCCGGTGGTGTTGCTGTTCTTTACATTGGCGCTCCTTCCGAAGTAGAAATGAAAGAGAAAAAAGATAGGGTTGATGATGCCCTTCATGCTACAAGAGCAGCTGTTGAAGAAGGTATTGTAGCCGGTGGAGGTGTTGCTTTATTAAGAGCCAAATCTGCACTTGTTAAAATAAAGACTGAAAATGCCGACGAAGAAACAGGCGTACAAATAGTTGCTAGAGCTATAGAATCTCCGTTGAGAACCATCGTTGAAAACGCTGGTGGAGAAGGTTCTGTAGTAGTGGCCAAAGTATTGGACGGCAAAGGGGATTTTGGTTATGATGCCAAATCAGAAACCTATGTTGATATGATCAAAGCCGGTATTATTGATCCAACTAAAGTAACTAGAATTGCATTGGAAAATGCAGCTTCTGTAGCCGGAATGATCTTGACTACTGAATGTGCCTTGACCGACATTAAAGAGGAAGCTCCTGCTGGCGGCGGACATGGCCATGGTGGCGGTATGCCAGGAATGATGTAAGTTTTAAAATTTACAACAATAAAAAAACCGCATTTGGAATTCCAAATGCGGTTTTTTGTTTATTGACATCGAACGATGGAAAGAATATCTAGATCGCTCCACTTTTATTCATGGTGTTGACCGTCGTCCGAATTATCCTCACGATACTTGCAACAAGGATGTACACTTTCATAAGCTTCATCAGTTGCCTTTAATTCCTTGGTATCATGACCTACCCCTACAATAGCAGTTTTTATGGCCATCGAATTTGTTTTTCGCTCATCAATAATAACAGATAATTGATGCGTTGGAATATCCCAAAGCGCATATTTAACCCCTTTTACCCCTAAGGCGGCCTCCTCGATCCTTTCCTTGCACATGACACATTTTCCATTGACCTCAAAACTCATTTTCTTGTTTTTCTCCTGACCATAGCCAGCAACGGTCAATACTCCAAATATGGCTCCTATAAATAAATTTTTCATTGTTATACTTTTCATGTTGAATAATTAATATCTCATAAAGTTATAATTTATATCTAAATCCTGCATAAAACATTCTGCCCATTATAGGACCATGTATTATTGTAGTATCAAAATTTGGACCAAATGGATTGTCTGCGCTTAATACAGGGTCATCTTGAGTATAATCTGCCAGATTCTCACCACCAATATATATTTCGAAATTATCATTAAACACTCTTGTCACCTGGGCAATCATCATACTATGGGAGGGAGAAAATTCTGCCAATCTAAATTCTTCAGGATTGTTGGAGGTATTTGGCAAACGCTGCCTTCCCTGCGAATGAACGGTATAATCCATACGCCATGAGGAACCATTCTCCTTAGGAACGGAAGTATAACCCAAGTTAGCAAAAAATCGATGTTGGGCCTGCAAAGGTTTTTGTAAGGTGCCGCTTAGGTAGTCGGTTTCTACATCGTAATATTTATAGGCCGTCCTTAATTCAAAATTCTTTAAAACCTTATAATTTATTTCAAATTGAAAGCTTTTGGCCAAACTTTTTCCCACCAAATTATAAAACGATACCTCCAAGGGATTCTCCCAATCCACTACCACTTGATTTTTAAAATTGGTAATGTAATAATCCAATGTTATGTCACCTGTTCTACCCATCAAATTAAATCCCTGAATAAAACTAGCACCATAATTCCAGGCATCTTCGGGATCCAGGCCATAAATACTGCTATTATCCCCTAGAATCCTTATCTGTCTTGAAGAGGCAAACAATTGTTGGTTTTCGGCAAAGATGTTGGCTGCCCGTTTTCCACGGCCGAAAGACGCCCTGAAGCTTCCTCTTTCCCAGGGCATATAGCGCACATGCAATCTGGGAGTAACAAAAGTCCCTAATTTATTGTGGTTGTCCACCCTAATGCCAGCAGTAAAACTCAATTCCTTTAAATTATCGTAACTATACTCAAAAAAGGCACCAATAGATTTATCCACTCTGGAATAATCCAAGGTATTTACCATTTCCCCATAGCCGTCATAAGCAAAGGTCAGACCTGTTTTAAATTTACTTTTGGTATCCCCTATAATGGAATTGAACAGCAGATTGGAATAGATGCTTTCATGATCTATATTATATTCATTAAAGCCAAAATAAGAATCCTGTTTATGGATATTGTAGGCCGTTTGAAAACCAATGCTCTGAAAAGGTAGCTCCGGAAATACATAACCCAATTTCAACGATGTATCAAACCTTCTGGTATTTATTTCACCTCCCCAAGAATTGGCAGTGAATTTATCTATACTAGGTACAAAATTTGTTTGCCCTACTTGTTTGTCATCATTTAAAAAACGAAGATTAATAAAACTCACCCATCCGGTACTTGGGTTTTGGTATTGCCATCTGTTCAAAACATTTATTTGATTGCCCAAGGGAGCATCCAAAAACCCGTCTGCATTATCATCCTCCTTCACATCCCGTCGGTTGGCATGGAGATATAGCCCAGTACTCCATTTATCGGTCAAGTTCTTGTTTAAGTGGGTATTTAATTCCAAACGGCCATTCAAATTGGCATAGCCATTAACAAATAGGGGATTGTCCGTTAAGGGTTTTACCAATTCCGTATTAATTTGACCGGAAATACTTTCGTAACCGTTAACTACACTCCCGGCCCCTTTTGTAATCTGTATACTTTCTACCCAAGTTCCAGGTGTAAAGGTAAGTCCATAGGCCTGTGAAGCCCCCCGAACCATAGGAATGTTTTCTTGGGTTATCAATAAATAAGGACTGGTAAGTCCCAACATTTGAATTTGCTTGGTACCTGTGAGGGCATCGGAAAAATTAACATCAATCGCCGGATTGGTCTCAAAGCTTTCGGAGAGATTGCAACAAGCTGCCTTTAATAATTCGGCACTGTTTATAGTGACCACATTCTGTGGGCTAAAAAACGACTTCTGTACAGATTCCCGCTTTTTCCGGACCACCACCTCATTTAACTCATTGGATGGCTTTAACCAATGATGAATCGCTTTAGGGGAATTGACCAACAAAGTGTCGGACTCAAATCCCACATAGCTTATCACTAACCGGTTAAACTCCTTTTTAAACGGTATAACAAAGCTACCATCCTCTTTGGTAATGGTGCCAGTCTGGGAATTTAACCAATACACATTGGCACCTGCCAACCCTAGGTGGTTGTTTTCAGGGTTGGCTTCCATGACCATACCCGCCATATTATTTTGGGAAATAGCCAAAAACGGAATCCACAATAAAATACTTATAATAAAATTCTTCACTTGATCTTTTTAATATTAGTTCAGTATTCAACACACAAACACAATCGTCCTTTCCCAAATCGATGACTGGAAAAGAAACAAGACTACGAACTACATAAAATCAAATTAGAAAAACCTGATCCAGGATATGAATATCCTTTACCAAAATGGGCGGTGGATAATCGGCATGGGGAACAAGTGGCTGAGCCTTGGGCTGAAATAGGCTTATATGGTAAGCTACATAGGCCACCAAGAATAATTGATGGCCCAGATCAATGTCATGGTAGGATATTTTTAAATCGTCCTGCCCCGGGATAGTAATAACTTCAAGGGCACAGCAGGGATTACCTTTTTTATCAAAGGTGGCATTTACCAACCCTACATCCATCCCGCAGGTGTCCGCCTCATGAAAAAAAGCAATATCGACCAAAGAACCAAAGCAATAGTGCTTCTCTATCGTCCAAGAAACAGTAGAAGCCAGCATAAAAAATGCCATCAACATAGCTAGTATTTTTTGGATCATTGGTTTCATGAATGCAAAAATAATCAAAAGTTGGAACTCTATGATTTACCTATAAGATATTAACTGAAAATTAAGGATAAAATTGTCTGTACTAAAACTGAAACAAAAGTTTAAACCCCAATAGAGAGCAAAATTGGAAATAGCCCTACTTTTGCAAAAAATAATTTTATGCTTACTACATTAAGGGCAAAGGTTTCAGCAATTACAAGTAATGATCAAAAAAGTAATACCCAAAAAATGCAGGGCATTTGCGATTTACTAAAAGACAATGTCCCCTATTATAACTGGGTAGGGTTCTATTTTAAAAATGGGGACAAAGATGAGTTAATATTGGGTCCCTACGCCGGTGCACCAACAGACCACACCATAATTCCATTTGGAAAAGGCATTTGTGGACAGGTGGCAGTATCCAATCAAAACTTTGTGGTTCCCGATGTACATGCCCAGGATAATTATATAGCTTGCAGTATAACCGTTAAAGCGGAAATTGTTGTCCCTCTTTTTCTAAATGGTGAAAATATTGGACAAATAGACATAGATTCCAATACTCCAGACCCATTTTCCGAAGATGATGAACGATTTTTGGAATATGTGAACCAAGAGGTAGCAAAAATTCTTTAAAACTTTAGGGCGATTGTTAATAAACGTACTGCTTTTTAAGTACAAAAAAATTACATTTGTGTCCTTATAATCCAAAACAACAATCACAACAAAATGAGTACCACTAAAAAAGCTTCATCAGCCTTAATTTCTGTATTTCATAAAGATGGTTTAGAGCCATTGGTAAAAAAGTTTAATGAATTGGGAATTACCATCTATTCTACCGGTGGCACCGAAGTATTCATTAAGAATTTAGGTATTGATGTAGTGCCAGTAGAGGACGTCACCAGCTATCCATCCATTTTGGGCGGCAGGGTTAAAACATTGCACCCCAAGGTATTTGGTGGGATTTTGAACCGTCAGGACAATAAGAGTGATCAGGACCAATTGAAGGAGTTTGAAATTCCGCAGTTGGATATTGTTATTGTAGACCTATATCCCTTTGAAAAAACAGTTGCAAGTGGTGCTTCTGAACAAGATATTATTGAAAAAATAGATATTGGTGGAATTTCATTGATACGTGCGGCCGCCAAAAATTACAAGGATACACTTTGTGTTTCTTCCATGAACGACTACGACGAAGTCCTGGAATTGATAACCAAAGGTAATGGAAGTACTACTTTGGAAGACCGCAGACGTTTTGCTACAAAATCTTTCAATGTTTCATCACATTATGATTCAGCGATATTTAATTATTTCAACAAGAATCATGAAGAGGCTTCGTTTAAATTAAGTGCAGTTGACGGACAAGTGCTACGCTATGGTGAAAACCCCCATCAAAAAGGGTTTTTCTTTGGTGATTTCGACGCTATGTTCAACAAACTTCACGGCAAGGAACTTTCTTACAATAATTTGCTGGATGTGGATGCTGCCGTAAACCTTATTCAAGAATTTAAGAATGACGAACCTACCTTCGCTATTTTAAAGCACAACAATGCCTGTGGTCTTGCAACCAGACCAACTATTCACCAGGCATATGTAGATGCTTTGGCCGGTGATCCAGTATCCGCATTCGGAGGAATCTTGATCAGCAACGTTGAAATTGACAAATCTACTGCGGAAGAAATTCACAATCTATTTTGCGAAGTAGTTATTGCTCCAAGCTACACTCCTGTTGCCCTAGATATTCTGAAGGGAAAGAAAAATAGAATAATCCTGGTTCAAAATGAGGTTGAACTCCCTAAAATGACCGTTAGAACATGTTTAAACGGGGTTTTGGTACAGGAAAAGGATGAAAAAACAGATCAAATTTCAGACCTAAGCAATGCCACTGACAAAAAACCTACGGACAGGGAATTGGAAGATTTAATATTTGCCTCTAAATTATGCAAACACACAAAAAGCAATACCATTGTTCTGGCAAAAAACAAACAATTATGTGCCAGTGGTACAGGGCAAACTTCTCGTGTTGATGCACTAAACCAAGCTATACACAAGGCTCAGTCCTTTAATTTTGACCTTAATGGTGCCGTATTGGCGAGTGACGCCTTTTTTCCTTTTCCGGATTGTGTAGAGATTGCGCATAAAAGTGGAGTGACCAGCGTTATACAACCTGGTGGGTCTATCAAGGACCAACTTAGTGTAGATTACTGTAACGAAAATGGAATTGCCATGGTAATGACTGGTACACGTCATTTTAAACATTAATTTTATTACATTTAACGATCAAATTGACTTTTAAACCGAAATATAACAACATAAAATGGGATTCTTTGATTTCTTAACCGAGGAGATTGCAATAGACTTAGGTACTGCCAACACCCTCATCATTCACAACGACAAAGTGGTGGTAGACAGTCCATCTATTGTGGCCAGGGACAGAATAAGTGGAAAAATCATTGCCGTAGGCAAGGAAGCCAATATGATGCAAGGCAAGACCCATGAAAATATTAAAACCATACGCCCTCTAAAAGATGGCGTAATTGCAGATTTTGATGCCTCTGAAAAGATGCTAATGATGTTTATAAAGAACATTCCTGCATTAAAGAAAAAATGGTTTCCACCAGCGCTTAGATTGGTAATTTGCATCCCTTCCGGAATTACGGAGGTGGAAATGCGCGCCGTTAAGGAGTCGGCAGAACGTGTAAATGGAAAGGAAGTTTACCTTATTCATGAACCAATGGCTGCGGCCATTGGTATTGGCTTGGATATAATGCAGCCTAAAGGAAACATGATCGTTGATATAGGGGGTGGTACTACCGAAATTGCGGTAATTGCCTTGGGTGGAATCGTTTGCGATAAATCGGTTAAGATTGCTGGTGATGTATTTACCAACGATATAATCTATTACATGCGTACGCAGCACAACCTATATGTTGGGGAGAGTACTGCCGAGAATATAAAGATCACGATTGGTTCGGCCACAGAAGATCTACAGACCCCGCCGGACGAAATGTCGGTTCAGGGTAGAGACCTTTTAACCGGAAAACCAAAACAAGTCTCCATTTCCTACAGAGAAATAGCCAAAGCCCTTGACAAATCCATTTTAAGGGTAGAAGATGCGGTAATGGAAACGCTATCACAAACGCCTCCCGAACTGGCTGCGGATATCTATAATACAGGTATATATTTAGCTGGTGGTGGTTCTATGCTTAGGGGTCTTGACCGACGTTTGTCCCAAAAAACGGATTTGCCCGTTTATATTGCGGAAGATCCATTAAGGGCGGTTGTAAGGGGGACCGGTATTGCTTTAAAAAATTTGGAGCGATATAAGAGTATTTTAATTAAATAGTTCATATAATCCCCTGCACTTAGAACTACCTTTTATCATGGCAACAATTAGCAAATAGGCATTAATTCCTTAATTGGCAATTGATCGATTTAGGATTTACAAAACAATTTAAGTGAATGCAGCAGATTATCAACTTTATATTAAGATATAAAAATTTCTTGCTATATCTTTTCTTGTTGACTATATCCTTAGCGCTTACTGTACAATCCCATTCCTATCACCATTCCAAGTATTTTAATTCCTCCAACTGGATAACGGGAAATATTTATAAAACCACGAGTAGTATAACCACCTATTTTGGATTAGGCGAGGAAAATAAAAAGTTGGTGGAGGAGAATAAGCGTTTGCGCACCCTTCTTTTTAATCAAAAAAAGGAAGATTCCATGCAATTGGACACTGCCAATACTATTTACAAAGTCATTGCCTCCCAAGTAATTAAGAACAGCTACGGACTGCCCCGTAATTATATTACGATCAACAAAGGGACCATAAATGGGATTAAACCCGATATGGGGGTAATTACCTCCAATGGCATCCTTGGAATAGTAGAAAATACCTCCAAAAATTTTGCAACGGTACAAAGCATCCTGAACACTAAATCCAGGGTCAACGCCAAAATCAAAAACACCAACCATTATGGCTCATTGGTATGGGACACAAAAGACTTTAATACGGTGCAACTTGTCGACATTGAAAGGTTGGTACCACTTAAGATCGGGGACACCATTGTTACGGGTGCAAGTTCCAGCATCTTTCCTGAGAATATTCCGATAGGTGTTATCAAGAAATTTGATCTGAACAACTCGCAAAGCTCCTATAGCTTGGATATTAAGCTTTTTAACAATATGGCTGCCGTTAAAAGCATCTATGTTTTGGACAATGTGCAGAGGGAAGAAATAATTGAATTAGAAGCCAAAACCAATAATGATTCGCAATAGCTACTTTATTAATATAATTAGATTTGTACTATTAATTTTGGTGCAGGTATTGGTCTTTAATAAGCTCAATTTTTTTGGATATATCAATCCAATGGTGTATATTCTATTCCTGTACTGGTATCCCATTAAGGAAAAAAGGCAACTGTTTCTTCTTTTAAGTTTTTTACTTGGCTTTATGGTTGATCTGTTTTCGGATACCGTTGCCTTACACGCCGCCGCCACCGTAACCATTGCTTATTTAAGACCAACCATAATGCGCTTTTGTTTTGGGGTGAATTATGAATTTCAAAATTTTAAACTAACCAACACCACTAGGGCACAACAAATTACATTTTTAGCGTTATTAATAATAATACACCATTTGGTTTTCTTCACTCTAGAAATTTTCAGTTTAGCAAATACACTGTTAATTTTGAAGAAAGTTTTATCTATCAGTACAGCCACATTAATATTGTGCTTATTGTTAAGTTCACTTTTTAGTGTTAAAAAAGAATGAGAAAAATCTTATTATCCTCTATTATATTGCTGGTTGGAATAACTTTTATCGGTAGATTGTCATATCTCCAGATTTTTAGTTTTTCCCCCAATCAAATATTGGAAGATCCCGCCATTAAAAAAGTTTATGACTATCCGGAAAGGGGCTATATATACGATAGAAATGGAGAACTCCTGGTAGCAAACCAGCCGGCATATGACGTTATGGTTATTCCAAGGGAGGTAAAACCGTTGGACACCCTTGCATTTTGTAATCTTCTTGGAATTGATAAAGAAAGGTTTGTATCCCAGCTAAAGAAGGCGAGAGTGTATTCCCCTAGACTTCCTTCCGTGTTGGTACCTCAGCTTTCAAAAGAGGACTACGGACGGCTTCAAGAAAAAATGAGACGATTTGAAGGGTTTTATATTCAAAAAAGATCATTGAGATATTATGACACCAATAGTGGCGCCAACGTTTTAGGGTACATAAGTGAGGTAAACGAATGGGACTTGGAACGAAATCCTTCCTATGCTGCTGGAGAACTAAAGGGGACCACGGGCATTGAAAAGGAATACGAATCAATCCTTAGGGGACGTAAAGGAGTAAAACACATACAGAAGGATCGATTTAATAGGGATATTGGCCCTTATAAGGACGGTACTTTGGATACACTTCCGGAACAAGGCAAACAAATAACCGTCACAATAGACAAATTGCTCCAGGAATACGGAGAAAAGTTAATGACAGGTAAACACGGAGGGGTAGTTGCCATTGAACCGGCCACCGGTGAAATATTGGCCTTAATTTCTGGTCCAACCTATGACCCCGCCCTTTTGGTGGGTAGGGAAAGATCCAAGAACTACAGTAAATTACACTACGACACTATTTCAAAACCAACTTTTGACCGTTCCATATTGGCATCACAATCGCCTGGATCGCCATTTAAGACCCTAAATGCCCTCGTAGCACTTCAGGAAGGGGCAATTACACCTGAAACCACTATTCATTGCTACAACGGATTCTATGTGGGAAAAAGGAAAAGAGGCTGCCATTGCGGAGGAGGAAGCAGAAATTTAAATTCTGGGATATACCTATCCTGTAATGCATATTTTGCTGGAACTTTTCGCAAAATATATGACCAATTTCCGACCTCTGCCGAAGCCATGGATGTCTGGGAAAAGCATATGAAAAGTTTTGGTTTGGGCACATTTTTGGGTTACGACCTGCCTACCGGAAGACCGGGGAGAATTCCAAACAAGGAATATTATAACCGAATTTACGGGGAAAAAAGATGGTCTTCCTCTACCATTATTTCAAATTCCATAGGTCAGGGAGAAGTAGAGGTTACCCCTATCCAACTGGCCAACATGACTGCAGCCATTGCCAATAGAGGACATTATTTTACACCACATGTGCTGAAAAAAATCGGCGGTGAAAATATTAGCATTCCAGAATTCACCAAGGCCAAACATACCACCATTGACAAAAAACATTTTGAACCGGTAGCCCATGGAATGGCCGAAGTTTATAAAAAAGGAACAGCAAGTCGCCTACAAATTGAAGGTATCGAAATTGCAGGTAAAACAGGAACCGTTGAAAACTTCACAAGAATTGATGGGGTACGTACCCAACTCACGGATAACTCCGTTTTTGTTGCCTTTGCCCCAGTTGACAATCCAAAGATCGCCATTGCGGTATATATAGAAAATGGATACTTTGGATCCCGTTTTGCCGGGCATATCGCCTCCCTAATGATTGAAAAATATCTAAAAGGCGAAATAACCCGGGTAGATCTGGAAAAAAGAATGTTGGAAAAAACTTTGGAGGAGGAATATGCAAAGCCCTATAGTGGACAACCCTTTAAAATAAATGAGCGTGTCTGGTAAAAGTGTCCTTAAACGCTTAGACTGGTTTAGCGTTCTTATATACATTTCCTTAGTTTTTATAGGTTGGATAAATATCTATTCAAGCACCTTCACAGAGGACAACCCTTCTATATTCAATTTTGCTTCATTGCATGGAAAGCAATTGTTTTTTATAGGAACCAGTGCAGTTGCAATTATTATTATCCTGGCCTTGGAAGCAAATTTTTACGAACGATTTTCAAGTCTGTTCTACATTATATCCCTTGCACTGCTCTTGGGCCTCTTTGTGTTTGGAAAAACTATTGCCGGGGCTACCTCTTGGTACGACCTTGGATTTTTCAACCTACAACCATCAGAATTCGCAAAAGTTGCCACCGCCCTGGCATTAGCCAAATATTTAAGCGATATACAGACCGACATTAAGCGCCAGAAAGATCAAATGGTCTCCATATTGATAATTTTGATTCCTGCTTTCTTGATCATTCCACAACCAGATCCAGGAAGCGCCTTGGTCTTCTTTGCCTTGATCTTTGTAATATTTAGGGAAGGTCTCCCTCTTTATTATCTGAGTATAGGAGTTATGGTGATCCTTATTTTTATTTTAACACTTATGTTCGGTACCATCTGGGTAGCCATAATCCTAGGACTCTTATTAGCTTTGTTCCTGTTATTGAAAAAGCCATCATTCAAAGTACCCGTAATCCCGGTTACCCTTATATATGTAGCTGTCGTTTTATTTTCACTTTCGGTTAATTTCGTTTATAATTCGGTTTTTGAACAACGCCATAGAGACCGGTTCGGTCTTTGGCTTCGATTGGAAAAAGACCCCAAGAAATTGGAGGAAATCAGAAAAACAATAGGGTACAATACCTATCAATCTGAAAAAGCCATTGAATCGGGCGGAAAATACGGTAAGGGATTTTTGGAGGGAACGAGAACCAAGGGCGACTTTGTTCCGGAACAACATACAGATTACATATTTAGCACGGTAGGTGAGGAATGGGGATTTATTGGTACGGCAACTGTTGTTATTCTCTTTACATTAATGCTTTTAAGACTGGTACATTTGGCAGAGCGACAGAAAAATGCCTTCAGTCGTATGTATGGCTATGGCGTTATCTCCATTTTATTCATACATTATTTCATAAACATAGGAATGGTTATCGGAGTTCTGCCCACCATAGGTATACCACTACCCTTCTTTAGTTATGGAGGTTCCGGACTACTATTTTTCACCGCCTTATTGTTTATTTTTCTAAAATTGGATGCGAATAGACTAAATGAATTGACCTAAAATTTCCAACCTTCGGTACTTAAGCTGGCTTCCAATAAATCTTCTTGATCATCTGGCAAATTTGGGAAGAAATCTATTCCGGTCATTTTTTCCAGATTGTCGACCGAGACTACAAATTGATTCAATTTTCCGTTATCTTCCCTGTGGGGGAAAAGAAAAGCTATAATCCTGAGATTCTTACCCTTGCCTTTTGCAATAATTTTATAATAAAAATTTGGAACCGCTACCTCCTCTTCACCAATACTGGGCAAACCTTTCTCCAAAACTCCGGCAGTCGCAACAAACAAAGGTCCGTCTTTTTTGGCCCAAAAGCGTAGCTGCTGTTCTAGCCTATTCCAGATTCCTCCGTTAAAATCCCTATCCTGAGGGCTAATATTACTGGTGTAAAAGGTTTCATTATATGCAAATTCCGAGAATCTGCGATCACCAGCAGGACATAGATGGCCCCTATCATATCCAGAACCCTTATAGTTTCTCCAGTCTGCAGACTTGGTCCTAACCATGGGGTCTTCTAAAAAAAAAGGTCTTTTTCTATCATCCTGGGTCAAATGCGATTTATCCAAAACATAAACCACCCACTCGGCCTGTTCATAGGCCTCATTATAGGATAAGGCAAAATGGGCATGTTGCACTATATCACCAGTGGTAGAACTTGGCCACAGTAGCTCTGGGATTTCAGTCCTACTTCCTTCCCCTTTAGGAAGTGTATATGGGGCAGGAGTGTAGAAATTTTCAAACATCCAAAATAGAACCACACAAACCAGTAACAGCGTAGTATAAATGACCCTATTTTTGTTATATTTATTCATAGTGTAAATATAAATTAAAGTTGTCAATTGGGATTTAAGGCCCTTGTAAGTTTAGAGGTGTTGGAACGACGAAATATGGGAATTGAAAAGGTTATTGGACCAAAAAATTCCGACACCCCAATAGTCTTCAAGCATCCCAATTAGATCAATACCGAATACTATTTAAAAATTATTAAAGAAAGGAAAATTTTTATGTTGACATGGAAAGACATCATCAACTTCAGTGTTAAGGGAAATCCACAACCTGATAAAAGGGTTGAAAAAACTGAGGAGGAATGGAAACAACTGCTAACTCCTGAACAATTTAGAATCGCCAGAAATAAAGGTACGGAAGCAGCGCATAGTGGAGCGCTTTGCAGCACCCATGATGCAGGAAAATATAGTTGTATTTGTTGCGACACACCTTTGTTCGACTCTACTATAAAATTTAATTCCGGGACCGGTTGGCCCAGTTTTACACAGCCTATTAAAGACAATGCCATTAAATACCATAAGGACACTTCTTATGGTATGGTCAGGGTAGAAGTAATGTGCAATACCTGTGATGCCCATTTGGGGCATGTATTCCCGGACGGACCGGAACCCAGTGGGCTACGTTATTGCATAAATTCAGAATCCATGAAAATAATTAAAGAAAGGGTGACCGATGAAAAATAAAAAATTAGAAACCGCTACTTTTGGTGGTGGATGTTTCTGGTGTGTTGAAGCCATATTTCAGGAAGTGAATGGTGTAGAAAAAGTTATTTCCGGATATACAGGTGGAAATGCCCCAGGAAAACCAACTTATAGGGAAGTGTGTTCTGGACTTACTGGCCACGCCGAAGTAGTTCAATTGACCTTTGACGCCAATATTATTCCCTACGAGGACATCCTTTTAGTTTTCATGACCAGCCACGATCCAACTACCCTAAACCGTCAGGGGGCTGACGCCGGCACACAATATCGTTCGGTAATTTATTATCACGATAATGCCCAAAAGGAAAACGCAGGCCTGGTATTAAAGGAAGTGGCACCATACTTCGACAAACCAATTGTAACAGAAATTAGTCCGTTGGGCACATTTTACGAAGCTGAAGAGTATCACCAGGATTACTATAGAAACAATCAGTCCCAGGGTTACTGCAGTGCCGTTATTACCCCAAAGTTGAGCAAGCTACGAAAAATGCATGCCGATAAACTTAAAAAAGTAAAAGTGTAATTGTGCCTTAAAATAATCGGGTGTACCGTTAAGAATTAAACAGATTATAAAAACACATCCCTACAACTATAGAATTTGTGTTGAACAAAACTGGAAAGGACCCAATATATGACTGATAGCACCTCAAATGACAAGAATATTTTTAAAGCTCGTGAATTAGGGGTAGAACAATGGATCGATGCCAATGGAAATATCACAAAGGCCATTAAATTGTCCGATTTTCAGGGAAAATTCAAGGTTGTCTATTGTTTTCAAAGTTGGTGCCAAGGATGTCATAGTAGAGGATTTCCCGCGCTTAAGGAAATGGTTACCGCTTTAAAAGACAACAAAAATATTGTTTTTATGGGCATTCAGACCGTTTTTGAAGGACACGATTCCAACACCTATGACAAGATATTGGAAACCCAAAAGCAATACGATTTAAAAATCCCCTTTGGCCATGATCCCGGTGATGAAAGTTCCAACAATATTTCGAAGGTCATGGTAAATTACCGAACGGGAGGAACACCTTGGTTTATTTTAATAGATCAAAATGATAGTGTGGTTTTTGCCGACTTTCATCTTAACGTAACCAATGCCATTGATTTTTTAAAGTCGATTTAATAGGCGGGCACCTATACCTTTATGGTACCAAAGGATGCCATACAACCAAGTTCTATAAGGGTTGACTAAAATGGCGTAATTTTCTTCCACTTTTTTGGTAGTGACAGTCAATTATTGCCAAGCCAAAGATTTGCATAATTTGAATAAATCAAGAAAACTTAATTTTCCTACGCTACCGGTGGCTTAAAAAATTGATAAATTCTATCGAAAAAGAACCAAATAAATGGATAACAATTTAACAACAGGTAATTTAAAGGTGCATCACGATAAAGAAAACAAGAAATTTACCATGGTTATAAATGATGCAACGGCCGTGGTAACCTACAAGCTAGTTGATGGGAAGATGTATTTGACCTATTCCGAAGTACCCTTTAAGCTAAGGGGCAAAGGATATGGCAAGGAACTTGTGGAAGGTACTTTTGAGCAATTGACCAGCGAAGGATACAAGGCGGTAGCCGTTTGTTCTTATATCAAGGCCGTTGCCAGAAGAAGTAAAAAATGGAACTCAATAATAGATTAGGAATCGTATGAATTTAAATATTAAGGATACTTTTAATATAGAACTCCCAGCAGACCCAGTTTTGGAAAACACTAGAAGGCAGGTCATGCAGGCATGCTACTCATTTGTAACTCCAAAATCAACTGCCAAACCGGGAATGATCCACACATCAAGTGAATTGGCATTAGACTTGGGATTAACTAAGAACGACCTTAAGTCCGCTGAGTTCCAGAATATTTTTTCAGGAAACGCCGTTTTACCAGACACGCATCCCTATGCCATGTGCTACGGTGGCCATCAATTTGGCAATTGGGCCGGACAGTTAGGGGATGGCAGAGCTATAAATTTATTTGAAGTTAACCACAACAAAAAACAATGGGCGCTACAACTTAAAGGGGCCGGGGAAACACCTTATTCCAGAACGGCCGATGGCTTGGCAGTATTGCGGTCTTCCATTAGGGAATATTTATGCAGTGAGGCCATGTACCACCTGGGAGTGCCCACCACAAGAGCCCTTTCCTTGGCGCTAACGGGCGACCAAGTACTTCGTGACGTACTTTATAATGGCAATCCAGCTTATGAAAAGGGAGCGGTGGTATGCCGGGTGGCACCTTCATTCTTACGCTTTGGGAATTTCGAAATTTTTTCTGCAAGACAGGATAAAAAAACTTTAAAAGATCTCACCGATTACACTATTCGGCATTTCTTTCCTAATTTGAGTGAAGATTCAAAGGAATCTTATATCCAGTTTTTTAGGGAAGTCGCCAACAGTACCCTCGATCTGATCATACACTGGCAGCGGGTAGGATTTGTACATGGGGTTATGAACACAGACAATATGTCCATTCTTGGACTCACCATAGACTACGGACCTTACGGATGGCTGGAAGGCTATGATGAAGGCTGGACCCCAAATACTACCGACCGCCAGCATAAGCGCTATAGATTTGGCAATCAAATAAATATAGGCCTTTGGAACCTATATCAATTGGCTAATGCCCTATTTCCTTTAATAGAGGATTCAGTAGTACTGGAAGGCATATTAAAGGAATACAGGAAAAATTATCAGACCAAATATTTATCAATGATGAAATCCAAAATCGGACTTTTTGAAACCGATAAAAAGGATGGTGAACTTTTAGGAAGGTTGGAAGACAATTTACAATTAACAGAAACCGATATGACCATCTTTTTCCGAAGCTTGAATAAAATCAAAAAAGACAGCCCTATTGATGATGACTTTTTGGACCCGATTAAGAATGCCTTCTATACCCATGCAGAAGTTGATGTCGACATTCTTGAAATATGGAAAACATGGTTTACTGATTACCAATTAAGATTGCAAAAAGAAAACCTGACTGACGAGCGGAGAAGCGAAAAAATGAATAAAGTGAACCCCAAATATGTTCTAAGAAATTATATGGCACAATTGGCCATAGACCAGGCTGACAAAGGGGATTATACCTTGATCGATGAATTTTTTCAACTTTTAAAGCATCCCTATGACGAACAAATCCAAGCTGAAAAGTGGTTTGCCAAACGTCCGGATTGGGCCAGGAACAAAGTAGGATGTTCTATGCTCTCCTGCAGTTCATAAGCATGCATCCTTCTCACATAACCACAAACAAATTGTCTTGTTTCCATGTTAACAGAAAGAATAAAAGCCATTCCTTTGGGTTACTCCAATGTACTATTTCAAAACAAAAAATACGCAGTAACGCGGTCCAATTTTAATATGGGCAAAAGCATAAAGGTATACGCCGAAGAGTTGGGCGGCAACGATTTTATCAGTTTTAACTTTTATATTACGGAGAAGATGGAGCAGTTAAAACCATGTGAGATGGCAGAAGTCAAGGTAATCAACTTTATAAACAATTTCCTTTTATTGGAATAGGCATCAGACTAATTAATGCCATAAAAAAACCTGCTCTATGAGCAGGTTTTAACATCTTATCCATTTCCAAAATTATCCTTTTACGCTGGCCAATTTGGAATTCTTTATATTATTCATTTTTAGATCCTCCAAAACATTAACAGCCTCCTCTACATAGACATCCTTGGCTAAATCCTTGTGCCAACGGTCACGCTTTTCCCTTAAAATCGAATCTTGGGTAAATAGTTCTTTTTCGTATTTTAAAGACTCAAATGTTAGATGTGAATCATAATCCGATATAGTTTTAAAATATTTGGCTTTTTCCTTATCCGCTTCCAAGCCCTTCTTATAATCGGCGTATTTTAAAGAAACCACAGTTTCATCTTGTGCCTTCTTAATCCATTGCGCATTTTCCTCGATCAATTTTATTTGAGAATTCTGGTCCATCCTTTTAGTGCTGCTCGCAATGGTGGACTCGTAGTCTATATAGCCATCCCAAGGTGTAAATTCTGCTGGGGAAATCTTATCCCATGTCAACGGGTTTTCCTGATCTCTTTCCCCAAGGTCGATGTAACTATAACGATCTGGCACAACCACATCACTTTTAACACCTTCCAATTGGGTAGACCCACCATTAATTCTATAGAATTTTTGAGTCGTAAGTTTTATTGCACCTAAATCTCCATGCTCATTGCTTCTGACTATATTCTCTAATGGGATTACATTTTGAACCGTACCTTTACCAAAAGTTTGCTTACTGCCAATAACCACCCCTCTTTTATAATCTTGCATAGCTGCCGCCAATATCTCAGAAGCGGAGGCCGATAATTCATTTACCAATATTACCAAAGGACCATCCCACTGAATGCGCTCATCCTTGTCGTTATACACCTCTGGTTTTTTATCGGTAGACCTTACCTGAACAATTGGACCGTCCTTTATAAATAGGCCAGCCATTTCAACCACTGTTTTAAGTGATCCACCGCCATTATCGCGAAGATCTAAAATTAGTCCTTCCGCTCCAGCTTCTTTTAATCTTTCCACTTCCTGAGCCACATCCGTAGCTGCGTTTCTTTCATTGTAGTCCTCAAAATCTACATAAAATTTTGGCAAATTAATAAGGCCATACTTTTGACTGCCCTTGATTATGGTTGCGGATTTCGCATATGACTCTTCCAATTCAACTACATCCCTGGTCAGGGAAATAACTACCATAGAACCATCCACTTTTTTAACCGTTAGATCCACCCTAGTGCCTTTAGGTCCTTTTATAAATTTGATGGCATCATCCAAACGCATTCCAACAATATCAACCGGGGTTTCCCCGTTTTGTCCTACTTTTAGAATTTCATCGCCAACTTCCAATTGCTGATCTCTCCAAACTGGACCTCCAGAAATAATCTCTACAATTTTAGTTTGATCCTTTTTCTTTTGTAATCGGGCACCAATACCTTCAAATTTACCTGACATACTGGTATCGAATTTTTCCTTGTCATCCGGCGCAAAATAAAAAGTATGTGGATCGAAAACTTCAACTATAGTATTTAAGTACTGTACAAACCAATCTTTGCGTTCCAAATCATCCACAAAATCGAAATAATCATCCAAGGTACTTTTTGTTAAATCCCTAGCGGCCTTTTCGGCTTCAGTTGGGGTTAATGGCTTGGAGGAAGCCTTTTCGTCAGCAAAGGCTTTAGTCCCATCTTCGCTTTTGGATCCATCAATATTACCTGTGTTGGATTCTTTATTGAATTCCAATTTGGAATCATAAGTGCCCAATGTAGCATACTTTAACTGCTTTCTCCAGCGCTCTTTTAATTCTTTACGAGAGTCTACATAGCCTTGCCCATCATAATTTATTTCAATGGTTTCATCTACGTTGTAATCAAAAGGTTCCTCTAAAACCTCTTTATAAATCACTTTGGCATCCTCCATTCGCTTCAATAAACGCTGATATACGATATCAAAAAAAGAAATATCCGTATTCTTGATCTGATCATCTATCTGAAACTTGTATTTCTCGAATTCCTGGATATCACTTTCCAGAAAATATCGCTTTGTAGGATCTAAGATATCCAAAAAACCTTCGAAAACATTAACGGAAAAGTCATCGTTAATAGCCTTCGGCTGATAATGACCACGTTCCAATACATAAGTAATAAGGTCCAACAACAACTTATCCTTATCATCAGTTTCAAAAGATTTGTTCGTAAAACTGCATGAAGCTACCGCAACAAGCATTACTATTAAGGCGTAGGCTAAATTTCTTTTCATCTATTTTATTTTATTAATCCACATTTGGAGTAAATTCTAAAGTATAAATCAACCCCTCCCTGAAGGTATTAAAGCAAACATCTAAAATTAATCAAACGATGACTGCAATCCAAGTTTTGCCATTTATTTGTAACCTTTAGTGGCAATTACTCTAAGATAACGAAAAAATCGTGCCATATTATACCAATACGACATTAATCTTTTGTTAATATCTCAATTGAATTGGACACTGACAAAGGTTGGACCGGTTAGGGAATTCTCTAAATTCAGGACAAAATTTCATTGTTTACGCTTCATATAGGCAAATCGGATAATAGATTAAAAACGTATTTTTGCAGCATAAATTATATACCATGGCAAAACCTTTGATCCTAGTCACGAACGACGACGGCATTACAGCTCCCGGCCTAAGAGCATTGATACGATTTTTAAAGGATATAGGGGAAGTCGTTGTAGTGGCTCCGGACAGTCCGCAATCGGGAATGGGCCATGCCATTACCATAGACAATACCCTGTATATAAAAAAGCTAAGCATAGATTTGGAAAATGGTGCAAAAGAAGAATACAGCTGCAGTGGAACGCCGGCAGACTGTGTAAAGCTTGGTCTACAGGAACTATTGGACAGAAGGCCAGACCTTTGTGTAAGTGGAATAAACCATGGGTCCAATTCGTCTATCAATGTAATTTACTCGGGAACCATGAGTGCGGCAATAGAAGCAGGAATTGAAGGCATTCCGGCCATTGGATTTTCGCTTTGTGATTATTCCTGGAATGCCAATTTTGAGGCTTCCAAGGAGGCCATTCAAAAAATAGTCAAAGAGGCATTAAAAAATGGCATCCCAAATGGTGTTGTACTCAACGTAAATATTCCCAAAACTGATAACAAACCTCCCAAAGGCATAAAAATTTGTAGACAGGCAAGGGCCAATTGGAAAGAAAAATTTGATAAAAGAACCAGTCCAAATGGCAAGGAATACTACTGGCTAACGGGAGAGTTTGAACTGCTGGACAAAGGAGAGGATACGGATGAATATGCCCTGTCCCAAGACTATGTCTCCGTAGTCCCGACCCAATTTGATTTAACCGCACACCATTCCATTCAACACATTAATAACTGGAAATTAAATGATTAAAAAAGAAATACTCATAGGATTTATAGTAGGTCTCATTGCCAACACGGTCGGAACATTATTGTATATTCTTATCTTCTCGGACTTTGGTATTGTAGAAACATATAATGTAGCAGTTCAACAAGGGCATATAGGTAGTTTATTGGCGCTTGGAGCCATTCTAAACTTGTTTGCCTTTTTTGGTTTTTTAAAAATACGTAGGGATTATAGGGCAAGGGGTGTAATGATTGCCACCCTGGTAACGGCTATGTTAATACTTTACTACAAGGTTTTTTAGACTCGGAACACGGATAATTAAATATATTGAACGGGAGAACTGGTAATAAACCACACAAACTAAACGGATGAAATATTACATCATCGCTGGTGAGGCCTCTGGCGACCTTCACGGCTCAAACTTGATAAAAGCCCTTAAAATAAAGGATTTTGAAGCCGACGTTCGTTGTTGGGGGGGCGATTTAATGAAGGCTGCAGGTGGCACCTTGGTGAAACATTACAAGGAAATGGCGTTTATGGGTTTCCTTGAAGTTATCACGAACATTAACCAGATCTTTAAAAACATTGCCCTCTGTAAAGCGGATATCGCTAATTTTAATCCTGACGTAATTGTCTTTATCGATTATTCCGGCTTTAATCTTAGAATTGCCTCCTGGGCCAAAAAGAACCATTTTAAGACCAATTATTATATTTCTCCCCAAATATGGGCCTCTAGGGAAGGACGGATCCATAAAATAAAAAGAGATGTTGATGCTATGCACGTAATTCTTCCTTTTGAAAAGGAATTTTATGAAAAAAAACACCACTATCCTGTAAATTTCGTTGGCCATCCCCTTATTGATGCTATTGGGGACATTCCCAGGACCTCCGATAAAAAATTTAGGGAAGAGAATAATTTGGATTTAAAAAAGCCCATTATTGCCCTGTTACCAGGGAGTAGGAAACAAGAGGTTCAAAAAATGCTTACCTTAATGCTATCGGTAACAACATCCTTTCCAAAATATCAATTTGTGATTGCCGGGGCACCCAGTTTGGACTTGGAGTTCTACCAGCCTTTTTTAAAATCTTCCCAAGTAAGCTTAATTTCCAACAAAACCTATGATCTATTAAGTCTGTCCTATGCCGCCTTGGTAACCAGCGGAACAGCCACTTTGGAGACGGCACTTTTTAAGATTCCGCAAGTGGTCTGCTACCGTGCCAACTGGATATCCTTTCAAATTGCAAAGCGGATCATAACCCTTAAATTTATCTCCCTGGTAAATTTAATAATGGACAAGGAGGTTGTAAAAGAATTGATCCAAAACGATTTAAATACCAAAAACATTACCACAGAACTCACCAAGATATTGGACGGACCCGAGAGAAAAAACCAGTTTGAAGCCTACTACGAATTGGAAAAAAAACTAGGAGGCAAGGGCGCCAGTGAAAAAGCTGCCTCACTAATTGTGGAGAGTGCCAAAATTGCCCAATAAAAATTTCATGAACCCCAATCTTGGCAAGTATCGCTTAACTTTTGTTTTTAATTCTACACAGAAATCCATTGGTTGAATTACATTTAGGCTCCCGTTGGAACAATAACTACAACAGTAATACGTTGTTGGAATGAACACATTTTGGCGATTTATCCTGAAACATTCATAGGGGTTTTCCCAAAAAAATAACGGATTTTAAATTAATTATTTAAATTTGATATCCAAGAGCACTAACTTTTACTTGGATGATTCAAAGAATTTTTTCTTTATTCTTAATTATTTCACTAGTCGGCTGCGGTGCGGCCAAGAAAAAAACAGTCCATCGCGAAGATAGAAAAATAACTGTTGAAGCCTCCGAAATACCAACTGAGACCAACGTAGAAGCGCCCCGTGGCAATGAGTCCATTAATAGACCTGTCACAAGAATAACCGAACAAATCGTAAATACCGCCCTAACATTTTCAGGTGTGCGTTATAAATTTGGAGGTACCACCGATCGGGGTATGGATTGCTCTGGCTTGCTCTTTGTAGCCTTTGGTGAACACGACATTCAACTCCCGAGATCCTCTTATCAAATGGCGGAGGAAGGTGAAAAGATAAATTTAAAAAACATTAGTAAGGGCGACCTCCTATTCTTTGGAACCTCTAGAAGAAAAAACAATATAAACCACGTAGGTTTAGTGGTCCAGGTTGACGGCGATGAAATAAAATTCATTCACTCCACCTCATCCAGGGGAGTAATAGTTTCCTCACTGCGGGAGGGTTATTGGAATTATGCCTTTATAAAGGCTACACGGATCCTGTAGCATGCAGTTGCTAAGGTTTACAACTATAAAACTTACCCTATTTCTTATTTGTGGAATTTTAATTGGATATTTTTTACAACCATCACTTGCCTTATCCTTTAGCTTAACCCTAATTTTATTAATCGCCCTTGACGGTGTATTTGCATATAACCACAAAGCACCCCCATCACTTTTCGGCCTTCTGACCGGATTTTTGACGGTGGCCATTGGCATACTCAGCCTTACCCTAAGTGAATCCAAAAATATTGGGTCACATTACACCCATCATTCCCTGGACGGGAAAAGGGCCTATACTTTAAAAATCCGCGAAGTATTAAAATCCAACGATTTTTCAGATAGGTATGTGGCGCATGTTAAATATATGGATTGTATAAGGGTTTCTGGAAAAGTACTTCTTAATATAGGCGTAGATTCAACCAAGGGAACCCTGCTGGTGGATGATGAAATAGTGGCCCTCACTACACTCCAACCCATTAAACCTCCCTTAAACCCACATCAATTCAACTATAGAAAATACCTTGAGAATCTAGGAATAGAGCATCAGGTTCGGCTTGCCCAGGACAATTACATTGTACATCCCTTCCCCAAAAAGACCATATTGGGTTTGGCGTCCAATATAAGGAACCACATCATCGAAAAATTAAGAAAAGAGCATTTTGGCACTGAAGAATTGGGAGTAATCCAAGCCCTCCTACTTGGCCAACGAAATGAAATTACAACGGAAATAGATTCAGATTACAAAAATGCCGGTGCCTATCATATATTGGCATTGTCCGGCTTACATATTGGAATTCTTTTGGGACTACTCCATTTTTTGTTGAAGCCATTGGAGCTACTTCCAAAAGGGAGAACCATAAAACTGGTTGTAATTGTATTGTTATTGTGGGGTTTTGCCCTCCTGGCCGGTCTTTCTGCCTCTATCCTTAGGGCAGTGGCCATGTTTAGTTTCGTAGCTTATGCACTCTACCTAAACCGGCCAACAAGCAATTTTAATATACTGGCATTGTCCCTGTTTTTTATTCTATTGCTACTAGATCCCCTATTACTTTTTCAAGTTGGGTTTCAACTAAGTTACGCCGCAGTTTTTGCTATTGTTTGGATTTTCCCTCTATTGCAACAACTCTGGGTTCCACCATATTGGTTCCTTAGGAAAGCCTGGGAGTTGGTTTCGGTGAGTATAGCCGCACAATTGGGCGTTCTGCCAATAAGTCTTTATTATTTTCATCAATTCCCAGGGTTGTTTTTGGTTTCAAGTTTGCTGATTCTACCTTCTTTAACCTTTATTTTAGGATTTGGAATTCTCGTTATTGCACTTTCCTTGGCAAATAGTTTGCCTCCATTACTAGCTACAATCTACGACACTATAATCCGTTGGATGAATACCATTATTGGGACCGTAGCCAAGCAGGAAAATTTTCTTTTCCGGAATATTTCTTTTGACGCCATTCAATTAATTCTCAGTTATGGCATTATCATTTCCATGGTAATGGCCTTTACAAAAGCATCCTATAAAAGGGTCATGGCATTCCTAGTATTGATTTTATGCTTTCAAGCGTATATCTTGGGGAATAGGCAGCTTACAAAACAGAAGGAGACCCTGGTAATAGGGCATCTTACTAAAAATACGACATTGATCCATCAAACAGGGCAAAAAGCTACTGTATTTACCAACAATCCAGCGGTGTCGGAAAGAATGGCCAACGATTATGCCATTGCCCAAAACATCACAAAAGTGGAGCATCGACCTTTAAACAATAGTTTTCTAATAGGCGATGACAGACTATTGATCCTGGACAGTACCATTGTTCAACTTCCTAAGGAAAGTGCTATCTCAACCCTATTACTAACTCAATCCCCAAAGATTAATTTGGAAAGGTTTTTGGATTCCGTAAAACCAAAAATTGTTATTGCCGATGGTAGCAATTACACAAGTTATATAGAGCGATGGAAGGCCACTTGCAGAAAGAAAAAGCTCCCTTTCCATTCCACAGGCGAAAAAGGAGCTTTGATTTATAATTTACAATAATTACCTAACCCCATGCATAAGTTTTTTAAGCAGTGGATTTAAAACAATGGATATAATTCCAACACCCACGGGCACTAGGGTGAAAATTAGAAAAAAGGTCCCCATAGAATATTGCTCGGAAATTTTATCGATCATTCCTCCCATAGTTCCTGCTGCCTTTTGACCAATGGCTATGGCCAAGTACCATACCCCAAACATAAAACCGATCATGCGCGCTGGAACAAGTTTACTCAGATAAGAAAGTCCAACTGGAGAGATGCACAACTCTCCCATGGTATGTAACAAATAGGCCAAAATTAAAAATATCATACTTACCGAAGCGGTCTGCGCCCCAGAGGGTATTCCCGATGCACCAAAGGACAGTACTGCGAATCCCAATCCCAATAAAATAAGGCCAATACCGTACTTCATGGCGGCACTTGGGTTATATTTGCTTTCCCACCATCTGGAAAAAAATGGTGCTAGTGTAATGATAAAAAATGAATTAAGAATGCCGAACCAGGTTGCATCTACCTGATTACCCTCTTGGGAAAACTTATCCATTAATCTAAAGATCACTAAAATCCAAAGACCGACAAAAGCGATCGCCAAAGTGATATTGGAAAAACCTATACGCTTATAAGTCTTTTTAGCCAATAGCACCAAGACCCAACTTATAATGGCCAGCGGAACTGTTGTTAACAATGCATCTATTACCTTAAAGATGGTCGCCGATTGCCCAACGAGATCCCTATTGGTATAATCCCTTGCGAAAATTGTCATAGAACCGAGAGACTGTTCAAAAAAGGCGAAAAAGAAGACCGTAAAAAACCCGAAGATCGATACAGCTATAATTCGGTCCCTTACCACAGGTAGGTATCTGGCAATTCTGGTAACCAATAAAATTAAAAACAAGACCAAGGAACATAAGATAACTACATTGGTACCGCTGAGATCTCCGAGGCTAAAGGGAGCCAAACTGGTACCCTGAATTTTTTCCAAAGGATCATTAAAGAGATATATTAGCCCTCCAACGGAGGATAAAACAATCAAAATCTTATCGAAAAGGCTAAAAGGGTTCAATTTGGTCTCAACTTCTAGATCTTCTCCTATATCGACTTTGACTTCCCCTTGCTTCAAGGGCTTACCTCCAATATTCCCAAACAAGTCCTTTGCCAGCCAAAACTGGAGCATCCCGAAAAGCATGAAGATTCCAGCCAAGCCAAATCCCCAAGACCAACCATAATTTTCGGCCAAATATCCACAAAGCATCATTCCAAAAAAGGCCCCGGCATTTACGCCCATGTAAAATATGGTGTAGGCACCATCTTTTTTGGATTCCTTACCGTGATACATCTCTGAAATTATAGACGTTATATTGGGCTTAAAGAAACCGGTGCCGATTACCAACAGGGCCAGTCCAAGATAAAAAGTGGCTGTGGTTTCCAAGGCCATGGCGGCATGGCCCAAGGTCATTATCAAACACCCTATAACCACCGCCACTCTATACCCAGTTATTTTATCGGCAATCCACCCCCCAACTATTGGGGTTAAATACAAAAGAGAGGCATAGGTTCCTATTAGAGCCAATGCATTTTCCCTAGGCCAATCCCAACCAGGGTTGTCGCTAATAATGGGCGCCGTTAGGAACAATACCAATAAAATACGCATCCCATAAAATGAGAATCGTTCCCACATTTCTGTGAAAAATAAAACAAAAAGTCCCGCAGGATGACCAAGGACCTTGTCCTTAAAAAGGTTTTCAATATCGGTATTCATATCAAGACAGTTTACTTATTATTTATTTCAGAATAACCAGAAGCCTACTGCCTCCGGCACTGAACTTAACGATCATCATGGGTGGTACAAAAATTCATTTGGTCATAATACAAATTGCCCGCCAAAAGCTTTAGTGTGTAATTTTGTGCTCATTATCTTCCGCGCCATGCGTCAATGTTTTTAATTTTTTCAAGAAAACTCCAATGAGCAATCCAAAAAGAATACAGAAAATGGCTATCCCGGTAAATACCGTATACTCCCCTAAATGGGAAGCGGATTCCCCCAATAATCCTGCTACTTTATTACCCAAACCTGTTGTTGCAAAATATAGGCCCATCATTAAGGAGGCGTATTTGGCCGGCGCCAATTTGGTAACAAATGATAAGGACACCGGAGAAAGACTCAACTCTCCCACAGTATGGAACATATATGCCAACACCAACCAATACATGGCAGATGATCCCGAGCTTTCAAATTGAGCGGTCGCAGCCGTCATAAATAAAAATCCCGTACCCATGATAATCAGTCCCACTATCATTTTAAAAAGGGAGGAAGCTTCCTTTCCTCTAAGTTTTCGACTGGCCCAAAAGTTGGCTACCACAGCCCCTAGAACAATAATAAAAAAGGCATTCAAGGATTGGAACCAAGAAGCTGGAACCTCCCAACCCATCAACATTCTATTGGTCTTTTCGGAAGCGTAAATATTCATTAATCCACCTGCTTGTTCAAAGGCACCAAAGAAAACGATTACCATTAGAAAAGATAGAATTAAAACAATTACCCTATCCTTTTCAATTTTATTAAGTGGTCTCTTTAAAGCTTCCTGATCTTCCTTATTCTCAGATTTCCCTAGAAAGTCGCCCACACCAACCAGATATTTTTGACCAAGAATAAATTGCACAAGTCCCAAAAGCATACAGATACCGGCCAAGCCAAATCCATAATGCCAGCCGTAAACCTCACCTACATACCCTACAATTAAACTGGAAAGAAATGCCCCAATATTAATACCGATATAAAATATGGTAAATCCCTTATCCCTTCTAATATCTCCTTTAGGATAAAGCCCGCCGACCATGGTAGATATATTGGGCTTTAACATACCAACCCCGGAAATTATAAAGCCGAGACCAGTGTAAAATGCCCACATCTGTTCTATAGCCAATATACTGTGGCCTATAACCAAGAGAACCGCTCCAACTATGACTGCCTTTTTCTGTCCAAGAAGCCTATCTGCAATAATCCCACCGGGAATAGACGCCACATAAACCAACATGGTATACCAACCATATAATCCCAGAGCCTCAATATTGGTCCAGCCCAAGCCTGGATTTCTATCCGTAGTTTCGGTAATTAAATATAAAACCAAAATAGCTCGCATCCCATAATAGGAAAATCGTTCCCACATTTCCGTAAAAAAGAGGATATATAATCCTACCGGATGACCTAATAATTCCTTTTGATGTGCTGCTTTAACAGTAGTCTGCATAAGTATGATTTATGTATTATAGATTTTCTTTTATAAAATTGGTCATTTTTGTGAAAAGGTGTAGGCGGGTATTTCCTCCCCGGATACTGTGATTTTTATCGGGATATACGGCCCAATCGAATTGTTTATTGGCTTGTACCAAAGCTTCTACCATGCGCATCGTATTTTGTAAGTGCACATTATCATCGGCAGAACCATGTACCAATAAATACTTTCCCTTCAAAAGTTCTGGATAATTAAATGGAGAGTTTTCATCGTAACCACTTGGATTTTCCTGCGGTGTCCGCATAAACCGCTCTGTATAAATGGAGTCGTAAAATCGCCATGAAGTTACCGGTGCCACCGCAATGGCCATTTCAAAGGTATCATTCCCTTTTAACAAGCAATTGGTAGACATAAACCCGCCATAACTCCATCCCCAAATTCCTGTCCTTGATTGGTCAACAAATGGCAATTCGCTTAATTTTTTGGCCGCAGCTATCTGATCCTCTACTTCATATTTTCCCAATTCCCTATAGGTCACCTTTTTAAATTCCGCTCCCATGTATCCGGTTCCCCTACCGTCTACACAAGCAACAATGTAACCTTCATTTGCCAACATTTGAAACCAATAATCGTTGGTGCCCATCCAAGAGTTGGAAACGGATTGTGAACCTGGACCACTGTATTGGTTCATAAAAAGGGGATATTTTTTAGTTGGGTCAAAATCCTTTGGTTTTATCATCCACATATTCAATTCATTTCCATTAATCGCGATTGTGGAAAATTCCTTAGGACTTATCCTGTAATTGCCCAATTTAGACAATACTTCCCGGTTATTTAAAATGTCCTTTACTTTTTTTCCACTCAAGGAATTATGAAGGGTGTATTCCGGAGGAGTGGTTGCGCTGGAAAAGGTATTTATGAAATAGGTAAAATCAGCACTAAAATCGGCAGCATTAGTCCCCTCCTTGGCTGTCATCCTTTTTTTATTCTTCCCATTACTCCGCACGCTGTAAACATCGCGATTTATTGATCCGCTTTCGGTGGATTGATAATAAATAAGATCTTTCTTTTGGTCGTACCCGTAATATTTGGTTATCTCCCAAGGACCTTTGGTCACTTGATTCATTAATTTCCCCTCCGCATTGTACAGGTAAATATGGTTAAATCCATCTTTCTCACTTGTCCAAATAAAGCTATCATCCTCTAAAAAGGTAAGGTCATCCTTAACATTCACATAAGCATCATCAGTTTCTTCCAATAAAACGCGGGTATTATGTTCAGTAGCGTTTACCTTAAATAAATTTAATTTGTTCTGGTGACGGTTCAGGGTCTGAACACTAAGAAAATTGGAATGGTGCATCCATTGGATTCTAGGGATATAGTAGGGGTTGTTCAGATCCACCTCCGATATCCCGTTGGTACCAACATCCACAATATGCAGGGAAACCTCTGAATTATTTTCTCCGGCCTTAGGATATTTAAAAGCAGATTGGGTCTGGTAAAGACTGGAACCGTAAACATCCATGGAAAATTCAGGAACTTCGATTTCATCAAAACGTATAAAAGCCAATTTAGAACCATCCGAATTCCACTCAAAAGCCCTTACGAAAGCAAATTCCTCTTCGTAGACCCAGTCCGTTATCCCGTTGATTATCCTATTCTTCTCCCCATCAAAGGTAAGTTGATCCGTAAGTTTGCTGGTAATATCAAAAACATAAATATTATTGTTTTGCACATATGCAACCTTGCTCCCGTCTGGTGATAGGCTTGGCTCTTGAATCTTGGAATCCGAAACTTTTAAAATTGATTTAGAATTAAGGTCGTACACATAGAAAACGCCTAAAGTAGACCTTCTGAAAATGGATTGGATTTCCGTTGCCAATAATATCTTGGATTCGTCCTTACTAAATTCGTAAGAAGTAAAAAAAGGTATCGAATCAAAATTTGAAGAAGTTAGGATGGTTTCTACCTTGTTCAAGGTCTTATAATCATACTTCTCAATAGACGATATTCCTGTAACGGGATCAATATTTAAAATAGAATATTGTTTTCCATTTTTCATGGAATGCAACTTATCCAAACCCTCGACCCTGAAGTCATCTTGGTAAATTTCTTCTAAGGAGATTTGTTTGTTTTGGGCTATTAGAATTGAAAAATGGCATATAAAAAACAGTAATAACAATAGGAAGGGGGAATTTCTCACGAGAACAAAAATTTAAAAGTCATATTATTACTGAAAAACTATTAAAGGAATTTCAGGATTATCAAAATTGATTCAAATCTCCAAGTTTACTAAAAAAATAACAAAAACAGGTGTTTTATGCTAAAAAAATAACAATCAGTCGTGCCAGTAAACCAGTTTTAAGATATTAAATGTTTTGACACCTTATTACTATCTTTACCCCAAGAAACCAAAAGCTCAATGACCACTCCGATAGAAGGATTTTCCAAACTGACCAAAGAGGACAAAATTAACTGGATCGCCCAACATTATACCAAAAATAGGGAGGAAACCGTTGCCATCTTAAAACAGTATTGGAACAATGATGCAAAACTGCAAAGTTTACATGATGAGTTTATTGAAAATACGATTACCAACTTCTATTTGCCATTGGGCATTGCCCCCAATTTCTTAATTAACGACAAACTTTATGCCATACCAATGGCCATTGAAGAAAGCTCGGTAGTGGCCGCAGCCAGTAAAGCCGCAAAATTTTGGCAGACTCGAGGCGGATTTAAGACCACTGTCTTAGGCACCGAAAAAGTAGGGCAGGTACATTTTATATACCAGGGCGATTCGGAAAAACTAACGAAATTTTTCAATATTGTAAAGCCAAAATTGACAGACAGTGTTGCTCCCATTGTTAAAAATATGGAGAAACGCGGAGGAGGTATCAAGAATATCGAATTAAGGGATAAAACCTTGGATTTGGAAGGTTATTTCCAATTGCATTGTACTTTTGAAACAATAGATGCCATGGGGGCCAATTTCATAAACTCCTGTTTAGAAGGGTTCGCTCAGGCACTTAAGGATGAGGCTCAGGTATACGATCCATTTACAGACCAGGAGAAAGATATCGAAATAGTCATGAGTATTCTCTCCAATTACATCCCCAATTGTGTGGTAAAGGCCGAGGTTAGTTGCCCGGTATCCGATTTGAAGGCCCACCATGGTATTACGGCCGAAGATTTTGCTAAAAAGATGGTACGCGCCGTAAATATTGCAAAAGTGGAACCCTATAGGGCCGTTACCCATAACAAAGGAATCATGAATGGAATAGATGCAGTCGTCTTGGCAACTGGCAATGATTTTAGGGCAATAGAGGCGGGAGCGCATGCCTATGCATCCAAAAACGGGAAATACACCAGTCTTACACACGCCTGTGTTGAAAAGGGGGTTTTTAAATTTTGGATAGAGATTCCATTGGCCTTAGGAACGGTTGGCGGGTTAACAACATTACATCCTTTGGTAAAAATTGCTTTGGAAATTTTGCAAAATCCTACAGCAAAAGAATTAATGCAAATAGTTGCAGTGGCCGGGCTGGCACAAAACTTTGGTGCCGTACGTTCGCTAGTAACCACTGGCATTCAACAAGGACACATGAAGATGCATCTATTAAATATTTTAAACCAATTGGGGGCAACAGAAGCTGAAAAACTAAGCTTGGTGGATTATTTCAAAAAACATACAGCATCACACAGCGCTGTGGTGGTTGCCTTTGAAGAATTGAGAAACAAGAAATGACAAAACAATATTATAGCAACGGGAAACTCTTGATAACAGGCGAGTATCTAGTCCTGGATGGCGCCCTAAGTTTGGCCGTTCCTACTTTATATGGGCAATCTTTGACGGTAAAAGAGACCAAGGGTATTCGTCTAGTTTGGAAAAGTTTGGACGACAAGGGAAAGATTTGGTTTGAAGGTGTTTATGACCTCGACACACTTACAGAAGTTTCAGAAAACACATTTTCACCCGAATCAAAATCCGTTTCGGACAGGCTCATAAAACTGCTTTTGGAGGCGAAGAGGTTAAATCCAAATTTTTTGTCATCCAATCAAGGTATGGAAATTTCTACGGCATTAAACTTTCCTAGGACTTGGGGCTTGGGATCCTCATCCACCCTAGTCAACAACATTGCCCAATGGGCAAATATAGATGCCTACAACCTACTGTGGAACACCTTATCAGGAAGTGGGTACGATATAGCCTGTGCGCAACATAATGGCCCAATTACCTATCAATTAAAAAACTCAATACCAATTGCCATACCGGTTGCCTTTAATCCAAACTTTAAAAATGATCTGTACTTTGTGTATCTAAATCAAAAACAAAACAGCGGGGAAGGCATTGCCCATTATCGCGAAAAAAATTATAACACTTTTACCCCGCTATCCCAAATTGGTAGTATTACCCAACGAGTATTGACTTGTACACGCTTGTCCCAATTTGAAAAGCTGATCAAAAAACACGAAGCAATCCTATCCGATATCCTTGAAGTACCAACGGTAACAGAACGTTTATTTCCGGACTACAAGGGAGCCATTAAGAGCCTAGGGGCCTGGGGAGGCGATTTTATCCTTGCCACTGGTAACAAAACCACTCCCGATTACTTTAAGAATAAAGGGTATAAAACTGTAGTTCCCTTTTCAAAAATGGTTAGGTAACCATACACCACCAACATTGGATTGTCACCATTAAAGTGTAACAATTTTTACCAAAAACAATAAAACCTCCCAATTGGGAGGCTTTATTGTTTTAATGAACTTCTTTGATACTAATAGAATGTTGCTCTTTTGTCCTCAATAGTGGAAGATTCCTTTAAGGCATTGTAAACAGCGAAGTTTACCATACCTGCTGCCGAAGCCTGTAAGCTACTGGCATACGTACTATAGTTATCCAATTTTGGAGCCTCTTCTTTTTTGGTCACGCTTACCATATACACACCGCTATCACCGGTTAACAATTCTGAGGTAGCTCCTTGCTCCATGGCAAATGCAGTACCAACTACAAAGGCTTCCGACCCGGCACCCGGGATGATTGGCGATTTCATGGTCAAAGCAGAAGCCGTTGAGGCCATAACATTATTATCCTTGGCAAAACTATCCATGGATTTACCTTTATTGGCCTCTATAATTTTAGCTGCCTTTTTTTCCTTTCTTAATTTTGGAAGCACTATGGCCGATGCATCTTCAACACTCATAAGTCCTTCAGCATACTTTGCAGTCAATTGTACTACAGCATAGCCATTGTTTATATTAAACCTTTTAACCTCTCCCAATTTGGTTTCGCCGTTAAAGGCCCATTGAACAATGGAACGCTGGGCAGAAAGACCGGGAAGGTTTTCATCCATCTCCTTAATTTTGTTTACGGGTCTAACCACAAAATTACTTTCTTTAGCTGCTGCCGTAAAATCTTTATCCGAAGTAGTTTCCATTTCAAATTTGGTAGCTTCGGTAAACAACGTGTTGACAGTTTCCTCAGAAGGCTCGATTTCTCTTGCCAATGTGGCCAATTGAACAATATCCTGCTTGTCATCTATCTTAACAATATGAAAACCAAAATCAGTCTCGACCAATCCGATGGCCCCAACAGGATTGCTAAAAGTAAAGTCGTTAAATGGCGCTACCATTACCCCTTCTTGATTATAACCAAGGTCACCACCTTTAGGTGCAGAAGGACCATCTGAATTGTCTCTGGCCAATTCAGCAAAAACAGTATTCGTCTGCTTCGCCTCAACCAACAATTCCTTAGCTTTCTTCTCGGCTTCCTCCTTGGTACGGGTAACCTCCGGATTGGCACGCTGAGCCCCTTCATACTGAATTAGGATGTGACTGGATTTTACGGTACCATTTGCTTTTCTATCCATCATTTTGGAAACCTTAAAATAATCACCGTCACGATATGGACCGAACAAACCACCATTTTCCAAGGTCATAAGGGTATCTGCAAATTTCGCGGGCAGATCCTTTTTAGCCTTATAAATAGTATCGAATTTTATATCTGAATTTCTATCCAAAAATGCAGCCATATCATTGGTATGACCAAAACCCTTAATGGTGTCATTGGTATCATTCTGGGCATTATACTCCACACGGTCCTCCAAAAGTTTTGCAATCTCTTCCTTTACAGCGTTCTCGTCTTCCAAAGACGCCTTTTCCTCGAAATAGACAAATTGAATATCTCTAGACCTGTCCTGCTTATAATCTTTTTTATGGTTATTTATATATGTCTCAATTTCCTTCTTTGAAACTGCTATGGTAGAATCCGGTATTGAAGAAAAAGGCAAACGAACATATTTAATATCCACTTTGTCATTGGCCAATTTATAATCCAATTCACCCTCCTTCAAGGTAGAACCAACACCTGCCCTGATAAGGTTAAAATAGGTTTGCTCCTTTGCATTCTGAATAATGGCCTGCTCATCTTGCAGCCACAATGCATATCGACTGGGATTATTCGCTTTCCAATCAGCTACAGCTTCCCTAAACTTATTATCATCAAAAACACCACTAGCATTGTGAAATTCAGGATTTTGGACATAGGAAGGAATCGTTTTTATGTAGTTTATTATCTGATCCTGTTCTATTTCTATCCCTAACTCCTCAAACTGCTGATTTAGAATCGTATTTCTAACTTCCCTATCCCATACCTGATTAACCAATTGCATTGAAGAAGCAGTAGGACCGGCCATTCTGGAATAAGCCTCCACCTCTCTTCTAAACTGATCTATGGAAATCTCATCCCCATTAATCTCTGCCACGGAAGAACCAACTTTTCCACCGCCCAAATCATTGCTGCTGAACACACCTGAAATTACGAATGCGAACAAAGCCAAACCAATGATTAAAATTAAAACGGTAGTTCGTTTCCTTATATTCTCTAAAATTGCCATTATGTAAACTGTTTAAATTTATCCCGTTACTATCGGGAGGCCAAATTACTACTTTCTTTTGAAATAATAAAAACTAAAAAACATCAAAAAAAAACATCAAATTCCCTACTCATCATCAAGGACAACCAAGGACACCATATCTATTTTATTACTGGAAACCTCCAACACCACAAAAAGGAAGTTATCAATCTTAATTTCCGAGTCCTTTTCTGGGATTTCCCCTGTTACGTTAATGATCAATCCCCCCAATGTTTCGTATTCATCACTCTCAGGAAGTTCCAATTTATATTGTTCGTTAACATAATCCACTTCCAATCTACCAGAAAACTTAAAATTATTCTGATTTATCTGCTCCTCATGCAAATCCGTGGAATCATGTTCATCCTCTATATCGCCAAAAAGCACCTCCACAATATCCTCTACCGTCATAACGCCAGAGGTGCCCCCATACTCATCCAGCACAACGGCAATACTTTTCCTCTTCTTGGTCAAAATATTTAATATATCGTTAATGAGCATTGTTTCAGGGACAAATTCTACCGGAAGCAGGATACTTTTTATCGTCTTAGGTTTCTTAAAAAGCTCATAGGAATGTACGTATCCTATTATATTGTCTATGGTGTCCTTGAATACCAAAATTTTTGAGTACCCAGTCTCCGTAAAAAGCTTAGCCAGATTTTTAGGGGTTTCGTGAAGTTCTACCGCTGCAATCTCGGTTCTAGGCACCATTACCTCCCTGGCCTTAACACCAGAAAACTCGAGTGCATTTTGGAAAATTTGTATTTCCGAATCCACCTCATCTTCCTTCTCTACAGCTTCCATCTGTTCTGTAATGTAATCTCCCAATTCTATTTTACTAAAGGCCAATTGCACCTCATCCCCATCTGTTTTAAAGAGCACTTTAAGAATGATATCGGATATCCAAATAATAAAATCTGAAATCACCGAAAACAATACGTAAAAAACATAAGCAGGTATGGCCAACAATCTTAATAAGGTATTGCTATAAATCTGAAATAATACTTTAGGCAAAAATTCTGCGGTCAAAAGTATTATCAAAGTAGAGATAATAGTTTGGGTCACCAGACTGAAGTCAGTTATCAATAAGGTTAAAACGCTACCTGGGGACGACTCCACACCGGCAAAGAGCCCCATTAGAAGGTCGCCCATAAAAAGACCGTAAACCACCAAGGCTATATTGTTCCCAATTAGCATGGTAGCAATGAACTTGGAAGGTTTTTTGGTTAGGAGGGCCAATACTTTAGGCATAAAACCATCCTGCTTTTTCTCTATTTCTATGTGAATTTTATTCGCAGAAATAAAGGCTATTTCCATTCCTGAAAAAAAAGCCGAAAATAGTAATGAAATAACAATGATAATGACAATATATGCCTCCAAGATTATTGTTTATTATTTTTCTGACGTTCTTCGAACCTCTTTCTGTAGGTTTTTTTAAAAATGAACATCCCTATAGCAACTATTCCAAAGAAGACAAACAAGTAGGCTCGCTGTCTGTCTATGTTCCATTGCTCATATATTTCAAAGGCGGACACTACGGCCACTGCCAAATATAGGTATTCCGTATATCTTAAAATCTTAATCATTCTTCTATCTTCTTTTCTTTTATACTCATATAGCCATAGGTCTTATTAGCATTAAAAAAGCTAAAATCCCTATTAAAGTCCATTCCTTCACCATCCATTATAGTTCCTTCCTCTGGATTGGTATATTTAAACTTCTGTTGTGTAAAAATCCAATCATTGTTTCTATCCCAATATAATTGGGGAGCCTCCAACATTTTACCATCGCTGGTTTCTATAACCACATTGCCTTGCAAATCTATTAAATTAGTACTGGAATAAATAATCCCATAATCTGCGGTAACCGTACTTTTTTCTCCCTTTTCATCAAAAAACTCTACCATAAGTCCATCAGGAAAGGTGTAATGAGGAAAATCCAAGGTGGTAAAATCATTGCAAACGGGACCTGTTAATACGGCTACTACATGGGCAGAAACTACACCTTCATTTTTTTCGAGCTCATCGGTCTCAGTATACGTTAAGGTAAAATCCTCCGCAACAGCACCTGGAAAAATCTTTTTTATAGCTTCATCCCCTACTCTTTCGTAATTATCGGCACAGGAATAAAAAAGCATTGCCATAGAAAAAACTATGGCAATGCTCCTTAAATTATATAAAGATTTTTTTATCATCCTATAGGTTAGGCACTTTTACACTACCACCTACCCAACATGAGAAACTTACTGTTTTACCTGCCATACCGGAATTAAATATATCCGTTTTGGACGGAGCCTTGGCGCTGTAACTTGCAGCTGCCTGCCCTGCCCTGCCACTTAATGCAGGATCCACACGTCCAGCTTGGCGAGCCATTTCTGCGGCTTTCCAATAAATAGCCCTCTTCTCGAAAGGGGTACTACCGCATTCATTGGCGCTACCTGCATACAAGCTTGCAATCAATAAATAAGCCTTACCATTGGAAGAATTTGCATCTATTGCCTTTTGGGCATAGCTCCTAGCGGTAGACTTACTACCTCTTCTATAACTTGTAGCTATCTTATAGGCAATATTGGATTTCTTCTTAGAATCAGTTTCCAAATCCAATGCCTTGTTGAAATCTTCAAGTGCTCCTTTGGTATCCCCAGCATTGTTCTTAAGGGCACCACCATACATATAAGCACTGGCTGAAGGCTCCATAGCCAACTGTACTTCAAAAAGTTTTTTGAACATGGGATCTTCAGTACATTCTTTACTATACATTCTTCCTACAGCTCTCTTGATCCAAGTTATATCTCCCTTTTTGGAGTCAAAATTCTTTTGGTACAAGGGAATTAAGTTTTCACAATTCGCCAAGGCACCCAATTTACTGTCTATACTTTCAGCTATCTTACCATAGCTTTCAGAATAACTATTATAAGAACTCAACTGTTTTTTCTCCTTTGATGTCAAGGTACCGGCATCTTCCTTGGGAAGAAGTTTATTGATTACTTCTGTAAGCTTATCGTTTTCTTCATCAATCTTTTCGGTAACGTTGTCATATTTTTCAAATACTTCCTCCAAATCCCTTTTACCAGCACTATTTAGATCCACCAAACTGGAAAAATACAAATACAATGCCTTAGGATTTTTAAAATTTGCCTTATCCTCTGTAAAAGCTTTGTCAAGTTGAGTGTAGATTTCCTCATCGTTTATCATCTTCTCATCATACTTCAACAACACCTTATCAATAATGGTCTCAGCTACATCTGTCTTGGCAGGGAAGTATTTTGCCCTATTATCATACAATTCCATTAGGGCATTTATATTGGCGGTCTTATCTGCACCTGTAGCTTTCTCCAACCTATCCTTTAAAATTCGCTCCCCATATAAAATATTGGCCCAATTTAATGTTGGACAATTTTCATAAACCATTTTCCAAGGTGTATAGGCAGCCTCGTAATTCTTAACTTTCACATGTTCTGTGTAAATGGAAAGATTGGTCATACACTCCGGATTTTGAGCTTGGGAATACCCTAAACCCACAAATCCCATGGCGGCTATCGCTGTGATGTAGAGTTTCTTTTTCATCTGTCTGTTTATTTTAAGGTGGTTAAAGTAATAATTTTTAATTAATTTTTCTTGGTATGAACCATTTATCGTTTAAAGATAGGCCCACATTAACTTTGAAATAACTTTCCTCCACTAGATCTCCATATTTTGTTCCTCTTTTTCCAAGTTCAAAACCAAGGTTAATATTAGAAAGATTACGTCCCAGTGGTAAACCTAATCCAAAAGTTATGCCAAAATCGTTTATCTCCTTATTATCTACCACTATTCCCGATTTGGAAACCTTTGCTCCGGCCCTATAGGTAACCCTTTTCATATAACTTGTAAAAGAAGTATACTCGGGGATAAAATATCCACCAAGCCTAAATGTCTCGGCATTCTGATATTCCAAATTGCTTGATGGAGTAAGTTCGTTTTCAAAACTGCTTAACCCCTGAAAACTGTACTCCGCCCCTAAAAACCATTTTTTGTCAATTCCATAGCCAACTCCTAAAGTGGCCGTAGTCGGAATCTGCACTCCGGTCCGCGCCAAACCCTGAGCTTCCAAATCTACTTCCAGCACCTCTATATCCCTACCACTGTCAGTTGAAAAAGAACCTATGGTCCTTGTGTTTTCGGATACCAAATTGGCCTGTGTATTAACCACTATGCTGGTAAAAAGAGTGTGTTTTTCGTTGAGGGTTGGTGTAAAACTGGCTCCAAAATTAAAATCAAAGCCTTTGATCCTGGATTCTATCCTATTGAATGAACCCAATTGTACATCTTCAATGGTCTGAAAACTATTGGTCTTTTGGTTTCCAAAATTAAAATTACTGGTAACTCCTAGACTAAAGTCTTTAAAAAGTTCATAGCCTACAGAAAAATACACACGGTTTAATCCCCCTTCACCATTAAAGGATTCCAATATTGTACCCTGGCTAGAAGAAGTTCTTTCTGATTGAAAATTGTAGCCTATTGAAGAATAGGGCATAATTCCAAATCCCAAACCAAATCCTTTGCCCAAGTTAAATCCTAACGATAAATAGTCCAAATTTGAAATTGATGCGCTTTCTTTGGCAACATTACTTTCAAACCGGTACTCTTTACGTGATAACCCAGCCGAGTAGGTTGTTAAACCTAACTTGCTATAAGCTGCGGGATTACTAAGATTAATGTGTATACTGTCGGCATATACACTTAACCCACCCATCATTTGATTCTCCACGGTACTGACAGCCTTTAAATCGCCAATACCAAAATATGAATATGGAGAAGCAGTACTATTCTGAGCATATATGCCTACCGAAGTTACGCATAATATTGCAATAATAAAATTTTTGATCATCTAGCGCTTGTTGTATTCTAACAAATGATATAACCCCAACAGGAGAAATTTAGAATGCGCAAATATGGTATTTTTTAATCGTTTTGACAAAAATTGAGCATCACCTCCTGTTAAAATAACTGTTAAATCGACAAATCTACTTTTATATTGCCCAATAATGCCGTCTATTTCATTACAAATGCCGTTCACTACACCGCTGTGCATACTAGTTTCAGTAGTGTTTCCAATAAAATCGATAATTGGTTTCTTTTTCAATAAAGGCAATTTGGAAGTATGTTCGTGCATGGCCCTATATCTCATGGCAATTCCAGGTGAAATGGCACCGCCCAAATACTCCCCATAATCGTTAATGGCATCATAGGTAACACAGGTGCCGGCGTCTATGACCAAGGTATTTCCTTTTGGATTATGATAAAAGGCCGCTGTTGCCAGGGCAATACGATCTACTCCCAGGGTCTGGGGCGTTGCATAGGAATTTTTAAAAGGGGTTTTGGAGGCGTGACTTAACACATGAACTTTGCAAAATACACATAACATGGTAATTTCCTCATGACTAATTCCTCCCACGTTGGAAACAATGGCGTTTTGAATGCGAACATACTCTGCAAAGATAGATTTCACGCTTTTTGCAAAATCTGCCTTGGAAATCTTTCGATAAGAAATTATTTTTTCATTATCGAAAACCGCCATTTTTACTAGGGTATTTCCCACATCTATGATCAAGTTCATACTACAAAGATCAAAAAACATAAAAAAACAAAGGCCTTTTTTTTCATTTTTGTTTGTATATCATAAATTTGAATTTATATTTGCACCCGCTTACAGCGTTTGGTGCCTTAGCTCAGTTGGTAGAGCAATGGACTGAAAATCCATGTGTCCCTGGTTCGATTCCTGGAGGCACCACCTCAAAAGCCCTTGTTTTTCAAGGGCTTTTTTATTTTTACCCACTTTTTAATGTCTCTAAAATAGTAAGCGGCCGCCCCTCCAAGGGTCCATTTTAAAATAAAATAAATCTTGACCTAATATTTTTTACATTCCTAGGAGTTCTATTATGCCTACCGACTCCCAAATAATTCCTTGGTATGCACTTTTATATCCACCTTCATATAATATACCAATATTTTTCCCGTCTATAGGGGTTAAATCTGAATAGGCAGAAGGCCCAGCAAAGATTTGTTTTACCATTGGCCAAGACTTACCGTCATCCGAGCTTCCCCTGATCGTCATATTTACCCTTTCTTTAGTATCTGCCGGATTTGCAAAAAGAACATATACCTGATCTTCAAAATCCAATCGCAAGGTACTGGCCTGACAAATGGGTTCGATCAAGGTTTCATTATGATGCATATCTCTCCACGATTCACCCCCATCATCGCTATAGGCAAGTTGCCTGCTGCTCATCTGCCGATCATAATTGCGCATGTTCAGCATAAGTCTATGGTTGGAAAGCTCCACAACCTCACATTCATTTACCTGATCAAAAGGAGTGCTTCCCCCCAACTCCCAAGTGGCACCGTGATCATCGGAATAAATGGTATGTGAATAATACTTTTTGGTTACCGCCTCAATATGATCGCTGGCTATAACCAACCTATCCTTATATTTCCCACCAAGAATTTGGATCCCCGACCCAGGTCCTGTGGCATACCAAGTCCAATTGGGCAATTTTACTTCTGATGTGATTTCTTTTGGCGAACTCCAACTATCACCATCATTTTCCGATTTTATTACAAATACCCTTCGGGTGTCCTTACTCTTCTGTGCAATAATATCTGACTCATGGTCCGTTCCTAAATTCCAGGTGGACAATAAAAAAATATCTCCCGTTGTACGGTCTACCACTGGAGAAGGATTTCCACAGGTATTTCCCTCATCGTGCCAGAGCAATTCCAATTGCCCCCATGTTTTACCACCATCTGTTGACTTCTTCATCACCAAGTCGATACTTCCAGTATCGCTACAGCCATTTTTCCTTCCTTCGGCAAATGCCAGTAAAGCACCTTTCTTTGTTGCAACCACGGCCGGAATACGAAAACATTGATAACCCTCTTTTCCTCCCTCAAAAATATAATTCAATATTCTTTCCTGCTCCTTTTCCCCTTTTAGGGTTTGGGACACAAGTGGAACTGCCAGCAAGGCAAAAATGACAAAAACGAAAATTCGCTTCAAAAATATTTTGTATTCAACCATTTATTAATTCTTTGGATTGGAGAATTTACCACTAAAATTTGGGATCATTAATAAAAATAAGAATCATCATCATTCTACAATTTGCCCTTTGGACAACAAAACATTCTTTAACTTATTGTAATCCACTTCCTGTACGGCAGTTTTTTCATCGATTGCCAAAACAGCCGCCGCAGCCGCTGATTGTCCCAAAATCATAAATACGGGTTCCATTCTAATGGAACCAAAGGCAATATGACTTGAAGAAACACAAACTGGCACCAACAGGTTTTTGCACTCTTTCTTTTTGGGTACCAAAGACCCATAGGAAATGGTGTAGGGACCCTTGGTACTAACCCCTATATCCCCTTCATTTTGCACAAATCCATCTGGTTTCACATAGCGTTGAACATTATGGGAATCCATGGTGTACGATCCCAATCCAATTGGATCAGGAGTTGGACTTTTCTTTAAAAGTTCATTTTCGGTCATAACGAATTCTCCTATCATTCTCCGGGCCTCCCTGACATAGATTTGATGCGGCCAGTTTCCATTGTCCGTAAATTCATCCTTGGCCAGGCCCCATTTTTGCATTTCCGCCTGTATATCTTCAGGAACCCTAGGGTCGTTGGCTACGAACCATAGCAGTCCCTTTTGATAATTCTCGTGTTCCTTAATAATCTCTTTTCTTCTATCATATGTGGCCTCCGGATAATCGTAATTCATCCCAATATTATCACTACTCAGTGGACCGTGGTTGTTAGTATCGGTTTTATGGTTTGGTATGGGATCGAACTTTTCGAACCAATCCTTCCTTCCTGTTTCCAAGGACCTTGCCAATAATTCGTAGTTCATGGGGTCATAATCCTCAGGTTTTGGAAAAGGAATTCTATTTTCTGGAAAATTGCTCATACACAACCTAAAGCAATAGGCTTGGATCTTATCGTCACCGCTGTGCCTTTCCCCGGGATCTTCTTCCGATATCTTAGGCAAAAGACCACTGGAGGCATCTCCAGGCACTACATATGGGGAAATATCCGATTGAAACCAATGTTTATGATGCAAGACCCCTGTCTGTACCCCATTCCATTCTTCACCGTATACTTCCTTGCCCTCTCTCCCCACATGATATCTTACGCCCGCCGAAGCCATAAGGTCCCCTTCATAAGTCGCGTCCAAAAACATTTTCCCAGAATACGTCCTTCCTGACAAGGTGGTAATGGAAACTATTTTCCCATCCTTCATCTCTACCCCATTTTCCCTATCCAACCATTCATCGCGTTCTACACGGATCTGCTCTTCCTTAACCAAATCCTCGAACACCTTTTCCGCAACATGTGGCTCAAAGATCCACATGGTCCTATTTTCACCATCCATAGCAGGGGTACCCTGTCCTTTGTTACCGTATTCCTCTTTTTTTTGCCAAATCCAGGCCTCTTCCGTATTGTAATGTTGCCAAACCCTATGATAAAATTCTCTGGCCAGCCCGCCAATAACACTCTTATCCCCCGTATCCGTAAACCCCAAACCTCCTGATGATAACCCCCCCAAATGGATGTCAGGGGATACTACTATTACAGATTTTCCCGAACGCTTTGCTTCTACTGCGGCTGAAATAGCCGCGGAGGTACCTCCATAAATAATGATGTCGGCAGTAGCTGCCAAGTTACTTTTTTCCTTGGACTCCTTGTAGCCTGTTAGTCCCATCATTCCAGCTATAACCAGGATTAGGGTTAATTCAATTGCCTTTCTTTTTTGCTTCATTTAGTTTGGTGGTTGAAATTGATCTCTAAGAAAATTGTAATTTATTTTAGCCTTTGACTATCTTTTAAAAGTTGCTCCTTTAAATTGGCGTAAGGCACATCCTGAACATTGGTATCACCATCTATAGCGAGTACTGCTGCCGTGGCCGCAGATTGTCCCAAAACCATAAACACCGGCTCCATCCTTATGGAACCAAAGGCGATATGGGTTGAACTTACACAGATAGGGACAATAAGATTGTTGCATTCCTCCTTTTTGGGCACCAAGGACCTGTAGCTAATGGGATAGGGCTTAAAGCCATGGGCCTCTACATTGCCCTCATTTTGGACATATCCATTGGCATCGACATAACGCTGCACGTTATGGGAATCCATACCATAGGCCGCCATACCAATGGCATCCTCGGCCACTATCAATGCCTCACAATTTTTTTGGGTCATAACATAATCACTGATCATTCTCCTGGCCTCGCGGATATAAAGCTGTTGCTGCCAACCATCGGCCCTTTCAAATTCATCCTTGGAAGTGCCCCATCTGGAAGCTTCCTCGCGGACCTCAGCGGGAATCCTCGGATGATTGGCCAAGGACCACATCAATCCCATTTGGTAGTTCCTATGATCCTCTATGATCCTTTCACGTTCCGCATAGCTGGCCTCGGGGTAGTCATAGTTCCTGCCGATATAGTCGGTTGAAAAACCAAACTTGTTGTTCGTATCCGTCTTTCTATTGGGCATGCTGGAATTGATCCAGGGCATCAGTGTATTGCTATAACTGTACATATCACTTATAGTCCCTTTTCTTGCCTCATAGTTCCGGAACAACAGTTCATAGTTGATCTCATCATAGTTTGAGGGTTTCTGAAAGGGAATACGGTTTTCCGGATGATCCGTTAGGCACATCCTAAAACAATAGGCCTGTATTTTTTTATCCCCTTCCCCTTCAAGTCCCGGTTTTTCATTAACATTTGGCAACAGTCCAGATGATGGATCGCCCTTTTTAACATAGGGATCCACCCCTGGGATAAAATTATGGTTAAATGCATTTTTGGAAACAAATCCCGTCAAGGCCCTATTTATGCTATTGGCCTGCACCCCGTTCAAGGTTTCCCCATATTCCTCATTACTTTCCCTGCCCACGGCATAGGAAACTCCGGCCGAGGCCATTAGATCGCCCTCATAAGTGGCGTCCAGAAATACCTTTCCCTTGTAGGTCTTGCCACTTTCCATGGTGATCGACTCTATTTTTCCATCTACTTTTTTCACCCCAGATTCTCTGTTCAACTTTTCGTTGTAGACCATTTTAATTTTCTCCTTGTCCATCATGGACTTATAGACAGCAAGGGCAGCGGAAGGCTCAAAGGTCCACATGGTAGCCTCCCCTTCCTCCGTGCGGGTCTGGCCACTATCCATATATTCCGATTTTTTCTCCCATTTCCAATTATTGGGGTCATCGTAATATTTTTTGATGTTTTCGTAGAACTCCCTGGAAATCCCCCCAATGGCCTGCTTGTTGCCTATATCGGTCTGGCCCAGCCCTCCGGTGGTCAATCCCCCTATTCGGTTTGTTGGCTCTATGAGCACCACGGACTTGCCCATCCTACTACTTTGCAGCGCAGCCGCAACCCCGGCGGAAGTTCCACCGTATATAACAATATCGTACTTCTTGGTCTGACCGTATGCTCCGAGGGTCAATAAGCCTAACGACAAACACCCGATCAATTTTATAAAATAACATTTTACATTTCCTAAACGATCAACTCTAAATATTTTCAATTTTTAACTTTTATAGATTACACAACACAACTTCCTTTTTAATACTCAACTACCTAAAAAATAAGGGATTGGTCCTTGGGTTCCAATGGCATAAAATTAACATCCAAGTATCCTCCACTAGCATTATCATCCGTTACTATTTGCGGTTTTCCCTTTATTGATTCTATTGAAAAACGATGTATATGACCCGCAAATACACCCATAAGATTTGGTGCAGAAAACGCCGCCTTATGAAAATTAATGGTCGCTGGCGTATGCCCAGTTTCTGGCCATCTTAAGCGTCCTTCCAATTCAAAATTTTTATCGGTAGTTGCCCCCCAATCCGGATTTCCACATCCAAAACCAATGGATTTCCCTGGGACATACATGGGTATATGTACCAAAAGAACTATAGGAACGTTGCTTTTAACATGTTTTTTAAAGAAGGCCAATTGATCTTCATTTATTTGATAGGTGGAGTTGTCGATGGCCAAGAATCGGATTCCCTTCACATCATAAGCCGCCATTAATGGATGATTGCCTTGATATAAAGGTAGTAGTCTATTATTGATCCATTTGTCCCTAAGATCTTCGAGCGACCCTTCCATACCCTCATAATGCCAATCATGATTGCCGGCAACATAAATATAGGGGATTTTCACTTCTTCCAATTTGGCTTGTACCCACTCGATGGCAGCTTCGGATGGAAAACTAAAAATATCACCGATCAGGGTAATTAAATCGGCCTGGGACTCCTTTGCAAAATTTAAAGCAGCTTCAAATGCCAATTCAGGATTGGTTGATTCATCCGTTTTAAAGTGTTTGGTCTGATTGTAGGCCTTGGCCATACGCCCACTGTATTTTTTATATGGAATACCGCGCTCATCGTCCCTGAACAGATGGGTATCGGCGATATGAACAATCTTTATAGGCTCTTTAATGACATCCGAATAAAATTGAAGCTTGTTTTCCTCTACCGTAACACAGAACTGAATGTCCGTTTGGGAGCGATTTGAAGCGATTTTATTTGTTGAAAACTTGGTTAGTCCAAGCCCTAGTGATGCTGAAGCGGCATTTTTAAAAAATAATCGGCGTTTCATTTATTAGTTTTTCTGTCTTAATGGGGTTAAAAATGATTATGAGAATTACCAAATGGATTTGATAGGACTAATTGAAAATTTTTCCATTTCCAATTTATCATCCTCTGGATTAGTAATTACCAAGGTCTTGTAATACTCGTTGGGGAAAATCTGGGCGGTCATTACATATTGCCCACCATTGATAAAAATCTCCACCGAGGACCAATCCATAAAGATGCGCACTTCATATTCCCCACTGGGCAAGTTGGGCACGGGCATGGTCTGCACATTTTTAATGAAGTCATCATCAAAGGAAACTTTTCCCGATCGTGACCTATCCAAAACAAATTGTTGATTTTCAGCATCCAAATTTAAATTCAAAATCTCGCCCAAACTATTATGAAAGTCAAGACTGAATGCCCGAGAGCTCGTCTTGAATTTAACTTCGGAGCTATTAAAATGATCAAAAGTTAACGACTTAACCGATTGTGGATCTATAGATATATCTTCTTGAGCGCCTGAATTCCGAATTTTATCAACACTATCCAAGGGATAATTGAACAATTCAAGATTGTTGTTTACCTGGCGTAATGTCAATTTTGTTGGCAATGTCATGGCACTACGCCATTTTTCCGTTGGAGTCTCCTGGGCATAGGCCCAATTGCTCATCCAACCGATAAAAATTCGGTCGTTATTGGGAACATTGTTATAGGTTACCCCTGCATAATTATCTGTTCCCCAATCTATCCATTTATGCTCCTTTTGGTCGCTCGTAAATGTCTTACCATCGAAATCACCGATAAAATATTGAGTTCCACTGCCTCCGTTAGGAGCGCCTGGATTAATACTTATCAAGAGCACCCACCTTTCCAAATCGGTACCTTCCACCTTTAATGGAAAAAGATCCGGACATTCCCAAACACCTCCATGTGCCCCTTGGTCCTTTCCAAACTCGCTGACCTTATCCCAATCCTTCAAGTCCTGGGATTGCCAAATTTGAAGGTGGTCTCCTGCCACCAATAACATAGTCCAATTATTGGCCTTATCGTTCCAAAAAACTTTGGGATCTCTAAAATCCTTTATTCCTTCATTTTTTATGACGGGATTGTCTTCATATTTAACCCAAGTATCCCCATTATCCAAACTATAGGCAATTCCTTGAGTTTGGAAGTCGTTTCTACCTTCTTCTGCCCCTTCTGCCTTGTGATAGGTAAATATAGCCACCAGAGGAGGGTTATCAACACTCCCGAAACCTGAGGAATTATCGGTATCGAGAACCGCACTTCCCGAAAAAATATAGCCATGTTCGTCAGGAAATAAGGCAATGGGCTTATTTTCCCAATGCACCATATCCTTACTTATAGCATGACCCCAATGCATGGGCCCCCAAACAATATCTTCAGGATAATATTGATAAAAAAGATGGTACACCCCTTGGTTATAGACCAGACCATTAGGGTCGTTCATCCATTTTTCAGGAGGTGAAAAATGAAACTGTGGGCGGTATGCCTCTTGATAAAGGTTCTGCTTTTCACCAACGGTATTTATTGGTTTAACCTTTACCCCGTCTTTACATGACAAAAGTATCATGCAAAGAACTATCCCTAATATTTTTACATTGTATTTTTTCAAAGTCTTAGTTTTTATTAAAAATAGGAAAAATATACCCCGTTTAAAACCTTGGATGTAAGGTTTTAAGACTAATGGCCCAAAACCAAATCATCATCAACTTATAATAAGGCTCGTCCGTTGTGCCGTATAACTAATTAAAACGCAAATTAAACCTCTAAAAAAAGTCTCTGTTTATAAAAGGATGTACAACAAAAGCCATTGCACCTCAATATAACAAAAATCCATATCCACCACATTACAGGGGTCTTCATCCAATTGCCCCCACTTTGCAAAAAAAGGCGTTGAGGGTATATGACCAACATTTAAAACTCTGGACATTTAAATTGGAATGGCCCTTATGCTTAAAACTTTAAGGAATAATGCCCATTATATTTTCCCAAAAATTTGGTTTCATTGCTTGTTTAATCGATTAAATAAGTGTCTAATTTACTGAAAGAAAAGTTCAAAAACTGATTTAAGTCATATGAATTGGTTTAAATACTTCCTAATTTAAAGTTTAAAATGCTGTATCATGGAACCAAAAAAATATCCAAGGGCAGATTTAAACAAAAAAAGCGGACTTTTCTTTGTAATAGGCCTAACAATAGTACTCTTCCTGGTTTGGGGGGCGTTGGAGCTAAAAACGTACCCTAAAGAAAATGTGGCTATTGAACAATTGACAGTAACAGATTATTTGGAGGAAAAGGTACCTGTTACGGAGGCTTTAAACGTACCTCCCCCGCCTCCCCCGCCAGCAGCCCCAGAAATTATAGAAATTGTTGAAGATGTTGCCGAAATTGAAGAAACGGTGATTCAAAGTACTGAAATCAACCAGGAAACAGTAGTGGAAGAGGCTACGCTTAAAGTAGAAGATATATCCGTTACAGAGGAGGAAGAGGAAGATATTGAGGTCCCCTTTGCCGTAATAGAAAACGTACCTGTTTTTCCCGGTTGCGAGGAAACCAGCAACGAGGCCCAGAAAGCCTGCTTTCAGAAAAAAATCCAGGAACATATCATGAAACAGTTTACCTATCCCGATGTAGCGGTTGAATTGGGTATTGAAGGCAAAGTATATGTGCAATTTATTATAGATAATACCGGCTATATTACCAATATAAGAACTAGGGGTCCTGACAAATTATTGGAAAAGGAAGCCAACCGCATTATAGCGGCTTTACCCCAAATGACGCCGGGCAAACAACGTGGAAGGGCCGTAAAGGTTCCCTATACCATTCCTATAACTTTTAGGCTGCAATAACTAAACTATAATAGCCCACTTTATTGTTGTACATTCAATCTTCTTTGGATTGCAGACCTAAGATTTAGCTTTCTTATAACTTATTAGTTGCTGTGGCCCCTCCAACAAAATTCTAACAATCTGCAGGGTGCCATCGTCCTTTGTGGCTATTTCCCATTTAATTAGGGCTATGGTCCCTTTTTGAATTTCAATTCCAGTAATACTGCGTGGATGCACGCAACTACCATCATTAAAAAAAGGTATTTCCCCAGGTACTGGAAAGCGTGGTCTGTGGGTATGGCCCACAATGGTCAACAATTCATTATTGGCCATGATCCATTTTTTAATACGCCTTTCAATTTTAATAAGCTCCTTGTAATTTTTGGCAGGACTCGTAGGATCTGCAATGCCCCATACCTGTAATGGTTTCCAAAGAACACGCACCAGGAATCGACCCCAACGCCAAAAGGTATAGTTCCACCAATCCGCTTGGTGTCCATGGGTCAAAAATAATTCCTGCCCACTTAGTTTGTGCTTTAAAATTATGGCCTCGTGATAGTTAATGTCCTCAAATAATTCCTTATTGCAATCATCGATAGGTTCAAAATAGTGCGATAAATTATTCCTTACATATTCCGGGTCTTTATAAACCATGTCATGATTCCCCCAGATCATATGAAGTCTTTTTTCCAAATGGAACTGCTTCAAAAGTTTGTAAACGTTTTTATGGGCGGTAAAAATGGAATCGAAGGAATGATTTTCCCATAGCTCATCTCCATCGCCCAATTCACAATAAGTAAATCCCTCATTAAGGTAATGCCTCAAAGCATGGAAATAAATATTGCGATTGTTGGCAAATTCGTCCGCAAAACTACTATCCCCCCTATGGCAATCACTGAACAGGATAATTTTAGAGGTATCATCAAAGGGCAGGGTTTTGGCATTGTTGTAAGCCCTGGTCAATCTGGTAAATGAGGACATTGGTTTTAGGTTAAAAGTTAGTACTTTTTTTGGTTTGGCACTAATATCCCCTTTTTTATAAAGGACAAATAGTTTTGGTAAACCCCAAAAAGACCTTAGTGGAATTAATATTAGAAAAAAGTAGGTTGTTCCATTATCGACCCAAAAATGCAAGAAAGCATTTTCTTTTGTAATTTTACGGTACAAAATAAGACTAATACAGTCAATGAAGGGATTCACGGATAAAATATCACCTTTGGAGCATCATATAAGCTTTAATAAATTATTAAGACAATATGATGAAATGGCAGGGAGCGAGGATTCGTTCTTGGCTTCCAAGGCACGTTATATTGTAAATGCCCAAGCCCCCTTTCCCGAACTCCGTGAAGGATTCACCGATATAGCCTTGCTGCAAGAACACAAAGAAGTAATACAAATCATCTTACAGGATTTGTTTTCCACTGTACTTACCACCAATGAAATAAAAACGGCATCAACGCCTTATACAAACATAACATTTAACTCCAGCAAGCGCTTTGAGCGAATTTTGGAAGCGGCAGGACCAAATTTCGAACCCGAAATTAGGAACCAGGAAGATGAAATAAGCTATATAATGGCCTGTGTGGTTATCCTAAACTTTTACTACGGATTTAATCTTGATTTTAAGAGGCCCTTTTTCTATGATATCCCCGATGCCAATGGGGTTATGAGACATTATCGCATTTTGTACAATGCGGATTTCATAGAAATCCTACCCAAAGGCAACCCATTGATAATCACCCAAAAGGATGTTGACGAGCTTTTGGAAAACATTGACAATGTGGAACTCTGGAAAGAGAAGATCCCTCCCAATAGTTTTATCAGTAAAGGCTTTGTAATATCGAACATGTTCGATGTTACGGCTGAACATTCCATATCCGAAATAAAATCCAATTTAATCATTAATGACAAGACTGGAGGCAATTTCGTTAAAGGTGTGGAGAATACCTTTAAATCGTTATTTGGGTTGCCAAATATGCGTATTGGGTTCGCTGTATACAATTCCAAAGACCAACAATTTGAGAGGGTTTCTGCCAACGGCATAAACAGCTTTATTTTACAGGATAAGAAAATTGAAACTTGCAATGAGTCCCTTTGCCAAGCATCGTACAGTAAATTAATCGATCAAAATAATTACTTTGTAATCAGCGATGTAGAAAAATATTATAAACTCTCAGGTGGTTTGCCCCCTTATAAGGGTTTACATGACCAAAAAATAAAAAGTGCACTTTTGGCGCCCATTGCCAAAGATGGGCGATTATTAGGGGTACTGGAACTGGTGTCGGACAAAGCAAATGACCTCAATAGTGTTAATGCCAAGAAACTGGAAGATGTAATACCCTATATCGTCTCCGCCGTTTTGCGTTCTTTGGAGGAGGAAGAGAATTTAATTGATGCCGTCATCCAAAATGAATGTACCTCTGTACATTCATCCGTGTATTGGAAATTTAAAGAGGAAGCCAAACGATTTATTTTGGAAGACCAGGAAGGTTTGCAGCCATCTTTTAGGGAAATTGTTTTTGATGAAGTTTACCCCTTATACGGTCAAACAGATATTAAAGATTCTTCCCAAGCAAGAAATACTGCCATTCAAAGAGACCTCATGATCCAATTGTCCGAGATAAACAATGTGCTTTCCCAGGCTTTGGAGAAAAATAAATTACCCATATATGAAGAACTTATTTTTAGGGTAAACAACCATATAGACGATATAAAGGAGGTGTTGCACACCAACAGTGAACAGGCTATTTTCGATTTTGTAAATGAAGAAATTAATCCCGTATTCGCACATCTGAAAAAATCGTCCAAATACTATCAGGACTTATTATTGTCATATGAGTCCAAAATTGATATGGGAACTGGATCCTACTATGATCACAGGAAAAATTATGACGAAAGTGTAACCTTGATCAACAAAAAACTGGCATCTGTCATCGACAAAAAACAGGAAGAAGCGCAGAATATGTACCCTCATTACTTTGAACGGTATAAGACAGACGGTGTGGAACACAATATGTATATTGGAGACTCCATTACGGGAGCGAGGGAATTTGACCTCCTTTATCTAAGCAATCTTAGGTTATGGCAATTACAGGTAATGTGCGAAATGGAAAATAAACACTACGCCCTGAAATCAAAGCTCCAGGTTCAACTAGATGTAGCCTCCCTTATCCTTGTCTATAATGGTTCTTTATCTATCCGATTTAGAATGGATGAGAAACGTTTTGATGTGGACGGCACCTACAATGCCAGATATGAAATCATTAAAAAACGCATAGACAAATCATACATTAAAGGCACCAATCAACGTCTTACCCAACCTGGAAAGATTGCCATCGTCTATTCACAAAAGAAAGATGAACTGGAGTACCTTAGGTATATAAAATTCCTGAAATCCAAAGGTTATTTTGATGGCAAGGTTGAAATAGTAGAATTGGAAGGTCTCCAAGGGGTGTCCGGTTTAAAGGCCATAAGGGCATCGGTTAGCTACAATCCCAAAAATGAAATGGGCAAGACCTATTCCTATGAGGATTTAATGGACGAACTCAAGAAATAAGTTTATACTTTTACTTAGATACCCCGATCCGGGCCAAAATACTTAAAGGCAACAGCAAAAGCTATTACGGAAACTACCATTCCAATAATAAAAATAGTATAGGTCCACCGTAATATTTTATATTTCCGGTTCAATACCAAACCAAGATAATATAAATCCTTAGTCAAGGAGGAATAGATATAATCTTTATCCTGCACCAACTCGTTGATGGCCCATTGGTAATCTTCCAATTTCATTTTATGAAAATTTCCAAAGAACAACAAGTTTACTTTTCGTTGTCTTACATCCTCCTTGGTAAACTCGCCCTGGGTAACATTTGGTCTTGTTGCCAGAACAGCCAAAACCATTGACACCACACTAAAAATAACAAATAATAAGGTGGGGTAGACCAGGTAATTGTTGGACGGATTGTCCAATTTTGTCATAAGATTGGACAAGACCAAAGAAATAATAATGGCATTTACGGAGAGTAGTATATTCGCTTTGGTATCAGCAATATCACTGAGCATTAAATGATTTTTTAAAGTTACCCGAAATAAGGTCTGTATGCCGCGATCGGGGCTTTCACTCTTATATTTGGCCTTCAATTTCTCCTTTTTTACTAATTTTTCTTCCGCTTTTTTTCCCTTGATCAGCCTTCTTATATTTTTATCCTTTTCTTCTTGCCAATTTTGGAGGGCATAATCGGTATAAAAACGCTGTTCCGTTTGAAACATCTTGAGGTTGGCCTCTCGCCATTCCTTTTGGGTATATGTTGCCAATCCCAAAATATCCAACTCCTCTCTAAGCAGCTCCGCAGTTTCCATATAACTCTTCTTTCCGAAATGGGAACAATCCGCGTCCCTAATAATTTCTTCCACGAGGTTTTGGGGCTCATAGAACCTTTTTGTGGCCATAATTAGACCACATACACGGTCTATTTTTTGTTCATCGTATTCCTGCCTACCTAAAAATTCCCGGGTTATATCACAACTTGTCTCCTCGTGATTCTCCGAACCTTCGGTATATCCGGTATCATGCAACCAAGCTGCCAATAGGGCAATTTCATATTCCACCTCTCCCAAATTATAAAAATTCAATAATTCTTTAGTACTTTTAACAACCCGCTGCGTATGGCTTAAATTGTGGTACAAATAACTGGAATCTAGTTTATTAGATAATAAATCGACAACAAAATTTTCAGTTTTTTCGAGGATTTCCGACATAAGAGTTAATTATGACCCACAAATTACAAAATTTTGATGTCTAAACTGATGTACATGAGGAAACATTACCAACTTATACTGATCCTTGTTTTTTTGGTAGGCTGTGCCACCAATAAAACAAAATATGCAGAAGGTACTACAGTTGTGGACATGCCAAGCGATAGTGATTTACTGCACACTTTTTATTTGATAGGGGATGCGGGGAAATCCCCCATGAATGATCAAAGTGAAGCGCTTAAAGCTTTCCAAAAGGCTTTGGAAAAAGCCGATAAGAATAGCACTGCCCTCTTTTTGGGCGATAATATCTACCCAGCCGGAATGCCAAACAAAAAGGATTCCACCCAGGCCTATCTGGAAGCTAAAAACAATCTGGATGCGCAACTTGTGACCCTCGCCCGGTTTAAGGGCAATCCCATATTTATTCCTGGAAACCATGATTGGTACAATGAAGGGCAGGAAGGGCTGGAAAGACAACAAAAATACATCCAGAAACAATTGAATAGCAAAGATGTCTTTTTTCCTGAAGATGGTTGCCCTATTGAGAAAATAGATATCAATGATGAATTGGTACTTATCGCCATTGATACGGAATGGTACTTGACCAATTGGGACAAGCACCCTAGCATGAACGATAAATGCGAAATAAAAGATCGCGCAACCTTTTTTGAGGAACTTGAAAGCCTTATCAAAAAAAACCGTGACAGAACTACCATATTGGCCTTACACCATCCCATGTTCAGCTATGGGCCACATGGTGGTCAGTATTCGGCAAAACTTCATTTAAACCCTGTTGGCGGCAATTTTCCCCTCCCTATTATAGGTTCTTTTGTAAATCTTTTAAGAAAAACAAGTGGCGCATCCTACGCCGATCTCCAAAATAAAAGATATACGGAATTAAGGAATCGTCTGGTAACCATAGCGCAGTATTCTGAGAAGGTTATATTGACCTCAGGACACGAACATTCCCTACAATACATCGTGGAGGACAATATCCCCCAGATCGTAAGTGGCTCTGGGGCCAAGGAAGGAGCTACTAGATTGTTGAACGGCACTAAATTCTCTACGGGAAGAATGGGTTTTGCAGAACTAAAGGTGTACAATGACGGTTCCTCCCAAGTAAGATATTATGGGGTTGGGCAAAATAATGATTCTGACCTTCTATTTTGTACACAAGTACTGCCGCCGGATAGAAACGAAAATTACACATATAACTACAAAGATTTCCCAAAAGAGGTAAAAGCATCTGTTTACTCTAAGCACGATATTGAAAAAAGTAATTTTTTCAAAACTATTTGGGGCGAAAGGTATAGGAAATACTACGGCATGGAAGTAAAAGCCCCCACCCTTCGCCTGGATACGCTTTATGGCGGTTTAAAACCCGTCCGTAAAGGAGGGGGCAACCAATCCAAATCCTTGCGGTTATCCGATAAGAATGGAAAGGAATACGTAATGAGAGCGGTTAAAAAAAGTGCGGAGGTATACCTACAGGCCATGGCTTTTAAAGATAAATATGTAATTGGAGAATTCGAGGATACGTATACGGAGAAACTTCTAATGGATTTTTATACCGGGGCCCTGCCATACGGCCTTCTAACCGTGGGAACCCTCTCCGACGCAATAGACCTCTACCATACCAATCCAAAATTATATTATATCCCAAAACAACAAGCCTTGGCAGAATTTAATGGAGAATTTGGGGATGAGCTTTACATTTTTGAAGAACAGGTGGGCGACGGCCATGGGGAATTGGGCAGTTTTGGCTATACCAATAAGATTGAAAGTACCTGGGATATGATCGATAAATTAAAACAGGACGAAAAATATATTGTCAATACGGATAGATACTTAAGGACGCGCTTGTTTGACATGGTCATAGGCGATTGGGATAGACATGACGATCAATGGCGCTGGGGCGAAGTCAAGGACAAGGAAACCGGAAAGATTGTTTTTGAGGCCATTCCTCGAGATCGGGACCAGGTGTATTCCATTTGGGGAGATGGGGCCTTAATGGGTATTGCAACAAGAATAATTCCTGCCCTTCAAATGATGGAAGGATTTAATAATGACATTAGAAATGTGGCGGCCTTTAATAAGAGTGCTTATGGCCTGGATGTAACCTTATTGGCCCAAACTACAAAGGAGGATTGGGAGAAGGAGGTATATTATATACAGCAAAACCTAACCCCAGCCGTAATAGACGAGGCCTTTAGGGCTTTCCCCCAAGAAATTTTGGACGAAAATATCCTTAACTTAAAGACGATACTTATATCCCGGATCAAAGACCTTTCCAAAATTGCCGATGATTACTTTTTGGCAATCAATAAATATGCTGTCATAAAAGGAACCGATAAGGACGATTGGTTTCAAATCAACAATTTGTCCGACCAAGAAGTAGAAATAAAAGCTTATAGAAACATAGGTGGAAAAAAGGAAAAGCTATTCTTTCAGAAGAAATTTAACCGTAATATCACCCAAGAAATATGGGTCTATGGTTTGGACGATGATGATATCTTCGAAGTGGCAGGCGGTAAGGGCAATAAAATAAAAATTAGACTTATTGGCGGACAGAACAACGATGTTTATGATATATCCGAAGGTAGCAATACTTGGATTTATGACCATAGGTCCAAAAAAAACACGTTCAAGAAAATAAAGGGAGCAAAGTTAAGACTTACCAACGATTACGAAACCAACACTTATCAACCGCTTAAACTCAGGAACAGTACACGCCAGATAATCCCGACCATAGGATTCAATCCCGATGACGGCATGAAGCTTGGATTTAATGCTACAAATACTTTTTATGGACTACGGCAAAACCCTTATACAACCCAACACAATTACAATGCCGCCTATTATTTTGCCACTAATGGCTTTGAGTTGGGCTACAAAGGAGAGTTTGCCCATATTCTGGACAACTGGAACTTGGAGCTTACTGCCCGTTTTACCAGCCCCAATTTTAGCATTAACTTTTTTGGAATTGGGAATGAGACCGAAAATTTTGACGATACATTGGAGATGGATTACAATAGGGTGAAAATTCAAAACTTAAGTTTTACTCCCTCTTTGGTTTGGCGTGGACAGCTGGGGGCAAAATTCAGAACTGGAATTTCTTATGAAAGCTTGGAAGTGGAAGAAACCGAAGATAGGTTCGTGAATACCTTCTACCTGGCCAACGGAGAAGAGAGCAGAAACAGTTTTATTGGGCTGGACGCCGAATACACCTACGAAAATTTGGACAATGCCGCCTTCCCTACCATGGGAATGACAACTGGACTACTCATAGGATACAAGGCCAGTTTGGAGAACCAGGGAGAGGCCTATGCCTATATAGTTCCGAGTCTTTCCTTTGATTATAAATTGGTGTCCAATGGCAGGTTGGTCCTCGCTACAAAATGGAAGGCCAATTTTAATATAGGGGACGATTACGAATTTTACCAGGCAGCCAGTATAGGTGGGATAGATGGCCTTAGAGGCTTTAGAAATCAGCGATTTTCCGGAAAGACCAGTTATTACCAGAATACAGACCTTAGGTATAGTCTAAAAAGCTTAAAAACAGGATTATTGCCGGTTACAGTTGGGATATATGGAGGTTTTGATTACGGAAGGGTCTGGACTCCCAACGAAAATTCCGATCAGTGGCACAACTCATATGGAGGAGGTTTTTTCCTTAACGGGGCGGATGTGATGACTGCGAGGGTAGCCATGTTCAATAGTGTTGATGGCCCAAGATTTTCCATCGGTGTAGGTTTTGGATTCTGATATCAATCTGCACACTTTTTGCAGTACCTTAATTGCCCAACACAAAAGAATATAGATTTCTTCCCGTTTTTGCGGACTCCTCATCCGAAAGCAATAAGGTATTGTTATCGGTAAAGCAAACGGATTCCAATTGCGTATACACCCCTAAGTCTATGGTTTTTAAGGTTCCCGTAGAAAGGAAATTATCCATGGTAAAATCCCTGAACACCCATAAGGTGCCATTACCCAAGAGCACTATGGTTTTACCATCAGGGGAAATATCTGCTGATGTCACTTGCCCATTTATCTTTCCTTTAGGCGGAACAAACGAACCCAAATATTGGGCCTGGTGTTTCCCCTTTATGGCCGGAACTTTATATAGCAACGCTTCCCCATTAAAGGGTTGTGTCCTATTTTTTGTTACTATGTAGAAATTATTTTGATGATAAAAAAAGGCCTCGGCATCAAAAAGCAATTTTTTCTTTTTTGGAGGAAAATCCTTCTGTTCAGGATAATTAAATTCAATCTTTATCGCCTCAATATCATCTCCTTTTGCAGTATTGGGATTTGGTATCTTATAGATGGCCAAATTTTTCCGGTCGTTACTATTATTTCCAAAATCCCCTATAAATACATTATTGCCATCGCTGGCCAAATCTTCCCAATCGTGATTTTTGGCATTTTTTACCCTTAGTTCCTTTAAAAGATCACCTTCATAATTTGCCTGATAAATTTTATTGGGATTACCTCTATCCATAACGAACCAAAGTGTAGAATCCTTGGCTGGGAACATTCCCGAATTCTCCGTTAGTTTATGGGGAAGTTTGGTGACATATGTCAATTGTCCATAATTATGGGTACACCCCACAACAATGACCCAGAGCAGCAAAAAAAAGTATTTTTTCATTTTATTCTTTTAAAGGCATATATATCTCTGCTATCCATTCTATTTCATTTCCCCCAATATTTGGGTTATTAAAAAACACCTCAACTGGTGTTTCCAAGACTTTTATCCCGTTCATCTGGGCATAGTCCAACAAAGCGTACCAGGCGCGGTCAGAAGTAATATAATTTCCATTGTATATTGCTTTTAAGGCTCTAAAACTATTAACCTTTTTGTACTTTATGATTCCATTTTGTGGCAGGCTATCACTTTTTATTATTGGATAACAAAAATTAAAGGAAATACTGTCCACCTCCCTATTCCAATCGGTGATTTCCAAAAATGGTCTTCCATTTAATTCCACATTATTATTAACGAGGACAGTACTGAGCATCGGATAATTTTGCATCATTCCCTGTGCTTTGGAAAGCTGGGAAGCTTTTAAAGGGATATAGGCACAATAGGTTTCAGGCAATTGTTGCATGGAATCCAACACGGTAACCCTGAACTTTTCAATATGATCATTCAACAAATTGTTAAAGTCAATAATGGTCCTTTTGGTCCTTTTTTCAAAATTGGTGTCGGAAAAAGGAATGCTCAATTTATTCATTAAACTATGATTAACATCCTTTATGTATACATTTATATTGGAGGTAGAGTCATTAATGGGAGTGATTCTCCACTGATATTGGAGAATGGTATCATTAAATGACAGCTGCTGGTCAATATTCAAAAAATCCTTTTGTTTCAACAACATCGTATTTTTATTCGCATTGCCCCATAATTTTATACTTTGATTTATGGTTCCTGGGAATGTCTTGGATCTAATGGAGACCGAATAATCATAGGGTTTTAAAAAAAGATACCAAACCAAGGATATCAGAAGAAGGAAAGCGACAAAGTAAATAGTTTTGTTTCTCACGAATTATAATTTTATCCGGCTATATGAATCTTGAATATTACAGGAGCACTAATGTATTTGATTCTTGGTGTTATTTGGATACCAGGGATTTTTCTGCTTTCATTTCAAGTTTCTCCACAATAAATTTACCCAAGTTTCTACCCTGTCCTACCCCAATTTCCACAGCAGCCCTATAATGGATCCCACCATACATGCGGCTAATAGCCGCTTCATCTGCAGCCTGATTAAATGATGTAAAACTTCTTATTGGCAAGCCATAAGGTATTTCCGTATCATCATCAAAAGAAAAATTATCCCCAAAAATACTGGTCAAGGCAGTGGCCGCAGCACCGGAAACCACAGAATGTCCACTTGTGTATTCCGGAAAAGGCGGTGTTTGCAATACTGGCTGCCAATTCTCATCTATATACTGATTTATTACCGTTTCGGGACGTATAAGATTAGATCGGTATTTTTCATCCCAACAACTTATAAAGGCATCGGCTATGGCCATTGAGGTCTTGGTATAGGCAAATACCGTTTGATCAAAATCGGAATTTGTTTTTTCACAAGCAATTTTGGTAATCCCGATCCAGTGTGCCCCTGGAGTAATTTTTTTGGTTGCAAACATTAAATGACCCCTTGTTACGGAGACATAAGGGTTACAATCCCAAAACTTTGCAATGGCAATTTCTTCGGAAGTATCCCCTTTTGAGGTAATCTCGTTGCTTATATCATAGACCTCTTTTACCTCTTTATAGAAATCGGAACCCAATTCCATGGAAAATATTGGCGGTGGAGCAGGTACAAATTGATTGGCCGAGTCTATAACGAAAGGTCTAATTTTGCTCCAATGTGGTTCTATACCATCCATATAAGCTGGCGGTGTTGGCTGCCAACGCGAGGTGTCGTCCGTATTGATGGTAAATTTGGGCATCGTTCTCGTCTGTTTGTAATTATCCTTATCCAACCAGTCCCCTATATGCTTTGCAACCTCTAGACCATATTCCTTGGAATTATTGAATAGGGTCAAATTTTTATCCTGCCAATTAGCGTACAAACTATCTCGATATACCTCAATCTTGTCTTCCGAAAAAATTAAACGCTTGCTTATTTCCATATGCGCAATTAGGGCAGCCATTTGATAATTGATAGGTTTGTCCATCCCAGGTGCCGGGATAGGTGTCAAATCCGTTACCTGTCCAACCAAAGACTTGTATTCCTCATTGTTAAGCGCTATAATCTCATAAGCCGCAATATTGGGATATGCAAAAATTCTACTTGCCACTGGAGGCGAAAAAATATCATGGATCATAACTTCGGTAACCTTGTGTATGGAATTGTGCAGATCCTGGGGAGCAATAACAATTGGCTCCTCCTTTTTATCACAGGAGACTATTATTGCAAATAATAGAATTAATCTTAAATATTGTTTCATCAGTTTATACTTATTTGCTTATAAAAGGCAGATGTAATTAATTATAACCTTTTGTATTGTTTTTATACCGTGTTCATGAATTTGGGATTTTACTCTTAAACCCCTTAGTAGATATCAAGAATAGGAATGGTCCATTTCATTTTAAATTTATTATTCAAATAATTCTTCACCTCATTTTAACTCCAAAATATCCCTTTTAGAATAGAATAGCCATATTAGGACTCCTATTCGCCAATGTCATATACCTGGGTCCGATCGTTATTGTAGGTGACCAACAAATAGGGTCTACCGTTCAAATCTATTATATTTAAATGTCTTACCGACTTCAATTGCAGATCCAGGCCTATTTTGTTGCCCAAAATTACATCATTTTCATTTTTTATCAAGGCTCCTGAAAAAGAATCCAACCTCCCGTGATAGGGTTTGATTCCAAAATAGTTTCCTGCTGCCAAAATCTCTGTACTTCCGTCCTTATCAAAGTCATACTCTAAAAAGGCTCTTATAGGAGCAACCTGCAGTTCCGCCTTAAAGGGAACAAAGGAATATTTGTCACCATTATTCTGTAAATAACCGGATTGTAGGGTATTAACTTCTAGGACAGTGCTACCTTTAAAGGCCTTTTGATCTAAAATCCCGGTTATGGGTTTTCCTGCAAAGGCTTTATAGGTGGTAAACTTCTTTCTCAGGCCTACCATTTGGGCGGAAAGTTCGTCCAGACCTTCCAAAGGATAATACATGCCATTTTTTTCGGTGGCCACAATGGTCTCGGTACTCCCGTTCTGATCGAAGTCCGAATAAAACATTTTCATGGGATAATCATGTGAGGCCTTGAACTTGGTGTTGTTCCCCCAGTTTCCCAGTAGATAATCCAGATCTCCGTCCTTGTCAATATCAAAGGGTATTATGCATTCCCATAATCCACTATAGGAATTATCCAATAGCATTTGCTCCGTTAACTGACCCTTGTTGTTTTTATAGAATTTTGGCGACATCCACTCCCCCACAACTATTAAATCCAGTATTCCGTCATTATCAAAATCGCTCCAGACCGCATCCGTAACCATTCCGGCCTTTTGCAGTTCCCTATTTTCCACGATGGAGAACCTACCTTGATCGTTCCTCAGCAAATAGGAATTTGGGATATTGCCAAAATCGTTGGTTATGGCATTATTGCCAACAAATAAATCCAGATCACCATCATTGTCAAAATCGCATTCCCTTATTACTGCCGCATTTTCAAAAAACTCAGGTAATTCACTTGCCTCAAAACCCGATTTATTTTGAAGATAATAGCTATCCGTTAAGGGAGCCATCTCATTGTAAAAATCAGCCCCTCCACTACCTATAAAAAGGTCGTCCTTCCCATCATTATTCAGGTCCGCTATAATGGCGACAACATCTTCCTTTATGGAGTCGTTTGCAATATTTGCAATCCTTTTTTCCAAATAGGTGGAATCTCCCTGTAGAAATATTCTTGACGGAATGTATTTGGAGCCTCCAAAAAATATATCATTTTTTCCATCAGCGTTCATATCACCTATAGCCAAGGCAGGACCACGGTCAGATATTTGATAGGGAATTAGTTTTTGTCTATTGATATCCAAATAATTATCTTCTTCATGTGTGAAATTGATGCCCAAGTTTCCTTCAACTTTATTAAATATCCTTTTTGAAAATGGCCTTAGCGAATTATAATTGAAAGGCCGGGCGTTTTCCGGGGAAACAATCAAGGTTTGGTTTACTGCAACCTCTTTTAAAACCTGATAGGTCCTATTTGGCCAAACTATTTTTAAGGAATCAATCTTCTCCTGCTTTCCAAAACCAAAATGAACCATTGGTTCCGATGAGGCTTGGAATCCCCGAACGGTATATAATTCCTTGTACTGTAATTCCCCATTCAGATAAGCATAGACTTTGGTACCAATACCAAACTCATTCTTAGCGATATAATTAAACCTCAATTTTAAATAGTTGGCCTTGTCGTCCGTTTTGTTAATATACAACGCGGCAGGACTGTTAAGGGTATTGATTATCAAGTCCATATCGCCGTCATTGTCCAGATCGGCCATGGCAGTAGCTCCTGAAATCAGCGTATCCTTTACTGTCCAAACCCCCGACATATCCTTATATTTCAAATCTTCCCCTCCCTTAAAAACATAATTATGGGTGACTCCGGAAGGCATCATGTTCAGAGCCTGCTGATCTACCAATTTGGTGTTGCTAAGTTTATTTTTAATTTGCTCGTCGGAGGCGAATTTTATAAAGTCCAGATCGTTGGGCCTTTTTGGAATTCCGTTGGAAATAAAGATATCCTGTTCCCCGTCCTGGTCGTAATCCCCAAAGAGAGCACTCCAACTCCAGTCGGTCGCAGCAATGCCACTTTGGATCGCCGTTTCAGTATATGGAGTATTATGTTGATTTACAAACAACATGTTCCTCGAATATTGGTAGTGATAACCAAATCGGTCTACCCTTAATATTTGAGTTTGGGTAAGGTCATCCCCTTCGGAAGATTTTAGAACTCTTTCATCTTCAGGAAGCATGTCCAAAGAAATAAGATCTGGCCATCCGTCATGGTTTATATCGGCAACATCGTTTCCCATGGAAAACTTGGTGGTATGTCCAAAAAAGTTGCGCAATTGTTCAGAAAATGTACCGTTGCCATTGTTGATATAGTAATAGTCATCCTCGTGAAAATCGTTCCCAACATAGATATCCGGATAACCATCCTGATTAAAATCCGCCACGGCAATGCCCAATCCATATCCGTTGGCGCCACCGTAAATCCCAGCCTCTTCACTAACATCCACAAATTTTCCCACATCATTGCGCAATAGCTTATCTCCGGACTGTGCATTTCTTTTTTCTCTTAGTTCGGCCTTCCCATAGGATTGCTGTGTATGTACGGCATGGTTCAGTAGATACATATCCAGATCCCCATCCAAATCAAAATCCAGCAAAGCGGCTGAACTGCTGTAAGTGTCAAAATCGAGACCATATTCGGCTGCACTTTCCGTAAAAGTAGTATCACCGTTGTTTATATAAAGCTCATTTTGCCCATTAAATCCATTTATACCAACCACCGAGCAAACGTAGATATCCAATAGTCCGTCCCCATTTATATCGCCCATTATGGCCCCGGTGTTCCAAGTACTATTCCCAGAGACACCCGCAGTTTCGGATATGTCCTTAAATTTTAAGTTCCCTTCATTTAGGTATAATCTGTTATTTACCTGATTCCCGGATAGGAAAATATCGGGCAGCCCATCCCCATTAATATCACCAGTGGCCACTCCTCCGCCATTGTAGAAATATAGGTAATCCAGAATGTTCAGGTCATCGGTTTCTGTTATGGTATTTTGAAAGTCGATTCCCGTTTCATTTGGCAATGGATTCCTAAAAATCTCACCTTCCTTAGAGCCGCAACCATATAGAAGCACTGCACATAAAATGTTTAATGTAACTCTACTCATCCAGCGCAAATACTTTTGGTTTGTTATCATTAATGGCAACAATGACGAATCGTTTTCCATATTTATCCTTGAACTGTTCAATATTTTTCACCTCCTCTTTTATAAAAAATCCACTTTCATCGTAATCTTGCCATTCAAAGTCGAGCTTATCATTTCCTAAAAGTATACTTCCAAAATTGGCATCAAGGCGTGAATACTGAGGTTTGAACTCAAAATTATTACCGCCCATTATTAGATCCAAATAGCCATCATTGTTAACATCGGCACATGTAATACCACAAACACAGGACAATTGTACTCGCCCGGGCAATTTCTTTATTGTGAATTTTCCATCCCCTTCATTTATCGCAATTACGGATTCCTGTACGGAACCTTCCTTGACAATAGTATTGTTAAAGTTGTCATTTGAAAATAATTCATCAATAGTTCTTTTGGCATATTCGGAGGATTTTAGGTTCTGCTTCTTTAAAGCTACCATTTGTGTAGTTAGTTCCTTCTTTTGATGAATGGGATAGTCCTTTCCTTCAAAATTGCGAGTGGTAATCTGCTCAATGGTTCCATTGTTATCAAAATCATTTACCCACAATTTCATGGGATTGGCTTTGGAACTGGAATAAGGTACATTGCTGCCCTGATTTCCCAGAATTAAATCATAATCACCATCATTGTCCAAATCCTCGGCACTTATAGCATTCCACCATCCACTTAGGCTATCCAATGCGGTGTTTATTTTTGTTAATCGTTTTCCGGAATTTTTATAGATGATTGGCTTACCCCAATCGGCAACGGTTATTAAATCCTTCTTTTCATCACCATCGATATCTACCCAAATCGCATCCGTTATCATACCTGCTTGTTTGGTGTCGTATGCCAAACGTTCTGTGGCGTCCCCAAAAGTGCCGTCACCGTTATTTTCCAGAAATAAATGGTCCGGATCCAAGCCATAATTTCCTACAACACTTCTGGACCCGACAAATACGTCCATGTCGCCGTCATTATCAAAATCCTGGGGAGCGATTACAGCGATATTCTTATAGGTACTGGGTAAAGTTTCATTTGAAGCTTCAAAAATTCCCTTTCCATTATTAATATAAAGCCTAACCTTGTACAGTTTTTCATCGCCTACCTGGTTTCCTCCATTTCCTACCATAAGATCCATATCCCCATCACCATCTATGTCCAAAAATGCTGCAGCGGTATCCTCCATGGCCACATCCTTTTCAAAAGCTTTTTGTCTGGTGGGCGTTAAAGCCCCCTTGCCATCATGAAGATAGAGAACGCCGGCCTGGTTGGCTCCCCCTCCAATAAAAACATCTTCATTACCGTCACCATTTACGTCGGCCACCGATAGAGCCGGTCCTTCTTGGGAAAGCATTTTAGAGATAAGACCCTCGTAATCAAAGTCGTTGTAATTATTCTCTTTATGCACCAGGAGTTTGGAGTTTCCCAATTCTCTGAGAAGTGGATTCGCAATTGTTTTTTTATTGGGAACAAAAATATCCTGGGCTTCAGAATTTTTAAGGGTCAAGAATTGATTTGCCTTAATATTATTGAATTTTTGGGTACGATCATCCGGCCAAATTACCTGCATGGAATCTATAGTGGCATTCTTGCCCAAACCAATGGTCATAACATAATCCACTGAGGACTGGAACCCTCTGGAAGGCATCAATTCCTGGACTATGACTTGATTGTCAAAAAATAGTTTTACAGTGGTTCCAATGGCAAATTTATTGGCACCGCTACCTTCGAATTTTAATTTAAGATAATTGTTTTCCGATTTTTTATCGCTGTGGTTCTCATATAGAAAGGCTTCCATATTAACATTATTGACCACAATATCCATATCCCCGTCATTGTCCAAATCTCCATATGCCGCACCGTTTGACATACTGGGCAATTCCAGTCCCCACTTTTTGGTTTCATTGGAAAATGTAATATCTCCATTGTTCCTATAAGCGTAGTTGGGTTGGGGCGCAATGGGCATTTTGGCAATGATGGAGTCTATGGATTGTTTCTCACCGGTAAGGGCCATTTTCTGGATAATTTCATTGGCAAAAAAGTCCACAAAATCCAAATCTGTCAAATCGTGATTTATGCCATTGGTAATGTAAATATCCTTTAATCCGTCGTTGTCCATATCAAACAAAAGACCTGCCCAGCTCCAATCGGTCTTGGCTACCCCGCTGTAATAGGCTACTTCGGAAAATGAATTGTTTCCATTGTTCAACTGCAATGTATTTTGAATGTACTGTTGGTAAAAATCCTTACTCTGCTTTAATTTGAAAACATTGTACCCCTCAAACTCCATAACCGATTTTACCCTTTGATCTCCCTCTGGAAGCATGTCCGTAATAAAGATATCGGCAAAGCCGTCATTGTTTATATCGGCCATATCTATTCCCATAGCCGATAAACTTAAATGGGAGGTCCATTGTTCTATTTCTTCCTTGAAGGTGCCATTTTTTTGATTAATGTAGAGGTAATCCCTTTCGTAAAAATCATTTGAAACATAGATGTCCGGATAAAGATCTCCATTGATATCACTCACCATTACCCCTAGTCCAAAACCAATTAAACTGCCAAAAATACCGGCTTTTTCGCTTACATCCACAAATTTGCCGTCGTCATTTCTTAGGAGCATATCCCCCACACCCTTAAATATATCGGGAACCCCGGCCCAATCCTGAGCCCTTACCTCGCGTTGTTCCGCATAGCCCAAACTACTGACCGGCACATTGCTGTTATTTAATATATAGGCATCCAGGTCGCCATCCTTATCGTAATCAAAGAATGAGGCATGAGTTGAAAATCCGGTCTTTGCCAAATTGTATTCGGCTGCCTTTTCGATAAAAGTAAGATCCCCATTGTTTATATATAGGTCATTGTCATGGTTATTGCCCTCCATATTTCCGGCATTACTTACATATAGGTCCAATAAACCGTCATTATTAATATCAACCATGGTCACCCCGGTAGACCAAGGCTTATTACCCTGTACTCCAGCTGCTTCCGTAATATCCTCGAATTTTAATCCCCCTTTGTTCAAGTACAACTTATTGGGGACCATATTTCCGGTAAGATATATGTCAGGCAGACCATCGTTATTGATATCTCCAATAGCAACCCCACCTCCATTGTAGAAATTTCTGTATTTAAAAATGTTGAAATTTTTCTGATTTACCACCTTGTTTACAAAGTCGATTCCCGTATTTTCAGAAGCCAATAAGGAGAATAAGGTTTCCTCTTGAAGCACTGACGATTTATCAACTTCTTTTTTTGGGGAACAAGAACCCAACGAAAGCACTATCAATATCAATAAAATAAGGCTTACCCTTATATTTAGTTTTCCCATAGATATATTCGTGATTTTTTTTTAAGACAGCCTTAATTTACCATAACGGTATTCCATGCCTTTTCACCATTTTAAAGAATTATTTTATTTCCCTACAATTTTTATCTACTACCAACAATGGATAGAAGTTTTTACATAAAAATCTCCATTATTGACCACAATTTATAAGATTTAAAATGGTTAAACATACTGGTATTTAAAGTGTGGGAAATCAACTTTTTAAATTTGAGACCAAGATAACTAAAGTTCAATAAATTACATTGTAAGCACTGTTAATAAATGATATTTATTTGCGTTTTACTGATATTAAATTGATATTTTAGAATCGGTGATTTTGTGATAAATTTATTAAGCTTGCCGGATATTATAAATAATCCAATATATTTAGACCAATCAATTAAACTTTACTCATAATGTTAGGAATTTTTTCTTTTGTGGGCTTTACCCTTTTGGTTGCCCTTATTGCCTATCTAGCTACCCGAAAAACTGATGAAAGTTCCTCTGACGGTTATTTTTTGGGAGGCAGAAGTCTCACTGCAGGAGTAATTGCGGGTTCATTATTACTTACCAACCTTTCCACAGAACAAATAGTTGGTCTTAACGGAAGTGCCTATACCGATGGTTTATCTGTTATGGCATGGGAAACATTGGCGGCAATTGCCATGGTAGTAACTGCCGTTTTTTTATTGCCCAGGTATTTAAAAGGAGGACTAACCACAATTCCCCAATTTCTAGCAAAGAGATTTGATGTTACCACAAAAACCATTACCTCAGGGCTGTTTCTTACAGGATATGTGGTGGTACTTTTGCCGGTAATCCTATATTCCGGATCCGTGGCGATCAGTGGCATGTTCAATGTTCCTGAACTTTTGGGTGTTTCTGAAACTACGGCCTTGGTACTTTGTATTTGGGGAATCGGAATCATAGGTTCTATTTATGCGGTTTTTGGAGGATTAAAAGCAGTAGCTGTTTCAGATAGTATCAATGCTGTTGGTCTTATCGTTGGTGGAATCCTTATCCCTATTTTTGGATTGATGGCTATCGGGGACGGGAATGTGTTTACTGGTCTTGATAATCTAATTACCTCGGATGCCGCAAGATTCGACTCAACCGGTGAAACGGGACAGGAAGTGCCGTTTTCCACAATTTTTACTGGTATGATGCTGGTTCAACTTTTTTATTGGGGTACCAACCAACAGATCATTCAAAGGGCTTTGGGAGCCAAGAATTTGGCAGAGGGGCAAAAAGGTTTGCTATTGGCCTCTTTTTTAAAGATTCTGGGACCCTTAATTTTGGTATTGCCAGGAATGATTGCCTATCATTATTTTGATGGCGGACTGGCGTCTAGCGACCTTGCCTACCCAGAACTGGTACGGGCCGTTTTACCCAAACCCTTGGTCGGATTTTTTGCCGCTGTACTTTTTGGGGCTATTTTAAGTTCCTTTAATAGTGTTCTAAACAGTTCGGTGACCTTATTCGGTATAGATATCTACAAGCAGCATATTAATAAAGAGGCCCCTGAAAAAACAGTGGTTAAATACGGTAAGATTTTCGGCATTTGTTTAGCCTTGGGCGCCATGTTTATAGCACCGATGATTGCAAATGCCGGAAGTTTGTTTAATTATTTACAAGAAATAAACGGCATATACAGCATTCCTATTTTTACCATTATAGTAGTAGGTTATTTTACAAAAAGGGTGCCCGCCATTGCCGCCAAAATAGCCATTTTTTCCGGCTCTATTTTATATATTATAAGTCAATTTTTTCTAAAGGGACAGTTTGTGGAAAAGGCCTTGGAAGCAGCCAAAGCATCTGGGATTACGGACCCAGCCGCATTAAAAATAATAGAGGCAGATGCCTACCCTCACTTTTTACATGTAAACGCCATTCTATTTTTATTAAATGCGGCGATCATGATTGTCATTGGAAAGTTTTACCCTAGAAAAGAAGCATTTGAATTGGAATATACCAAGCAAGTTTCCATTGAACCCTATAGATATGTAAATCAAGTTGGAATCGCCGTATGTGTTATTGTAATTGGAATCTATATCTATTTCGCGAAATAAAAGATTGGGAATCAATTCGAGGTAGTTATAGCACAATTTTGATACCTACTTATCCTTTAGTATCGACTTTAACATAAAGAAAACTATTTATTGAAGTCGACACAACATTAGGTAACCGATCACAATAAAAAGAGGGCTGTTCAAATGAACAGCCCTCTTTTACAATATATAATATACTTAAACCAAAATTCTTAGTAACCTGGGTTCTGAACCAAATTGGGATTGGAAAGCAATGCAGTTTCTGGAATTGGGAAAAGATTTAAATTCGGATCTCCACTTACCTCCTTTAAGCTCCAAGGTGCGGTGAATTTATCAAATCTTACCAAATCGTTCCTTCTCCAAAATTCTATAAACAACTCTCTTCCTCTTTCTGCCAGTAATACATCCTCGGTTACACTGGGCAAATCTGGAGTATTGGTCCTAGCCTGGCGCAATTCATTCACCATTGTGGTAACGTTTTCACCCATACGCATCATTGCCTCGGCCTTCATTAAATGGGCATCCGAATATCTAAAAAGAATCTGGTGCTTTCTAAAGGAGTTTATTTCTCCTCCGTCATTTGGATGGTATTTAAGAATTCGCATACCAGCGGCTTCACCATTACCTACCATAGAGGTTAATTCCTTGGTTAATATTAGGTCACCGCCCTGTCTGTTTTTCAATTTAGTACCATCTTCGTTGTACTGTTGGTTAATTAAAAAACCATAACCAAGTCCCAAATTAATATTGTTGGCATTTGACGCATCTGGAACCCATCCTCTACGCTCTTCTTGGCCATCTCCCACATAATTGGAGTTGGCGGCACCCTCAAAAGAGTCATAGAATTCGGCCAATGTGGAAAATCCGTTCCATCCTCCACCGGTGTTATCGGGAGAGTTCATATTGTAATGCAGACTATTCCAAATTCTGGCCGCAACTTCACTCTTTAAATAGAGAATGGTCTCGTTATCATCCGAGGATTCGAATATTTGAAAATAACCCGTTTCTATGGCAAAACCTTGAGCTGCAATAGCATCTACGGCATCGATAACCTTTTGCATATTTGCGTTATCCACGGTGCCACCATTATAGATATGGGCGTTTAGATATAATTTAGCCAAAAGAAAATTTACGGCTGCCTTTGTTGCTGTTCCAGTATTGGCCGTTCCCGGACTACCGTCCGGTAGGCCTGGTAATGCAGCCAACAAATCGCTCTCTACCAAACTAAATGCCTCGCTTCTGGACAATACCTTTGGATTAATTTCAGGTCCTTCATCGACTTCCCTAAAAGGTACGGAACCAAAAAAGTCCACTAGAAAAAACATATTGAATGCTCTGAGAAATTTAGCCTCTGCCAATACGGCTGCACTAGGATTACTTTCAATAATTTCCGAGGCGCGAAAAACATTCTGATTTAAATTGTTCCATGCATTCTTAATAAATAAATGTGCAGGAGTCCAGGTATGGGTATGCAACTGCCGCCAAATTCCGTTATCACCCCAGTCGGTTCCCCGAGTTGGAATTAATAACTCATCCGTAGTTACTTCAGACATGGCGTACATATTTTCCTGGTTTTGAAAATCGCTGCCAACTTTGTTATAAAGGTCACCCAGCGAAGATGCCGGATCGGCCACTGGTGTAAAACCACCACTGGTTGCCTTAGTTATGATCGAATCCGTTTCTTCTATCTCCAAATTGGTACAGGCTACAAGGCCTACCAATACAAATATGGAGCCGAAAACGGGTTTCATATATTTTTGTATGTTCATAATGCTATGATTAAAAAGTTACGTTAAATCCTAATGTATATGTTCTTGGTCTTGGAAATGCGCTATAGTCGATCCCGGCAATAGGCAAACCATTGAGCAGGGCTGCACTTGCTGGCGCAACACTAACTTCTGGGTCAAGACCACTATAATCGGTAATCACGAAAAGGTTCTGACCTGTAAGACTTAGTCTCATAGACTTGAACAAACCTTCCTTTAATGGAACGTCATAGGAAATGGATGCAGTCTGCAATCTTACAAAATCTCCTTTTTCCAAGAATCTTGTTGAAACCGAGGCTTCAGCAAATCTACCTTCCTGTCCCGCCAATTCCACAACATTCTGTGTTACGTTATTTCCACTACCAATAGCACCTCCAGTAAAAAAGGCGTTGGCAGTATTGTTGTATATATAGTTTCCAAACTGACCATTGAAGTACATTGATGCAGACCAATTTTTATAATTGGCAGAAGTAGAGAAACCACCTGTGATATCCGGAAGGGCACTCTTACCCACAAACTGTTGATTATCAACACCACCTTCATGAACAGGGTTCCCGTTAGCATCGAAGCCCGTAAACTTCCTTAAGTAAAAGGAATACAAAGGTTGTCCCGAAGCCAAGCGCTGCGCAAAGGCGTTGGACAATCCCGCACCTCGAATAGTTCCCGCGGCAATCTCCCCATCAAAATCGGTGATTTCGTTTTTGTTGTAGGAAACATTAAAACCAGCATTCCAACCAAAATCATCACCCTGTAAAATATCATAGTTAAGGGAAAATTCAGCTCCTTGGTTTAATACTACTGCATCCAAATTTTGGAAAAAAGTAGGCTGTGGCGAAGGTTGTGCTGCTTCTATATTCAGCAACAAATCCCGCGTTTCCTTTCGGTATACATCAATTGACCCACTAAAGCGATCATTGCCAAATCCAAAATCCAGACCTGCATTATACTGTGTAGTTTCTTCCCATTTTAAATCGGGATTCGCAAATTCCACTGTCGTAATTCCAGGCACACTTACTGCCCCACCATCACCAATGTTTGGGTCTCCATTTGTAGTTGTGGAATATCGCTCCCTTCTCGCAAACCTACCATAACCTAAACCATCCTGGTTACCAGTAATACCGTAGCTTAACCTAAGCTTTAGGGTAGACATGGCATCGCCCATGAAATCTTCCTCATTGATTTTCCATGCAAAAGCTGCAGAAGGGAAAATACCATAACGGTTATTTTCACCAAAACGGGACGAACCATCGGCCCTAACTGTTGCAGTAAATAGATACTTACTTGCTATGCTGTAATTGGCACGGGCAAAAAAGGATTGCAGTTCATCTGTATTATCAAAAGTATTGGTGAAAACAGATTTTACTGGAATACTTACTTCTCCAAGACGATCTGAAACCGGTGTTGGGAAAAGTCTGTTTACAAAAAGATCGGCATCACCTCCAGAAGAATACCCATACTGCTGGTAGGAGCCTGTAATCATAGATTCCAACTTACTGGCCGCGTTTGTTAAGTCCCTGGCCATATTGTTCAAATTTGAAGTTCCATAACCCCAACCTTCGACATTTCTACCTTGGGTATTAAAATCTTGGTAAGAAAAACCACCTAATGCCTCCAATACTGAATTACCAAAGTCTTTTTTGTAGTTCAAGGTTAGTTCCAGTAACCTATTCTCTAGGTTAAGATCGTTAAGTGCACCTCTACCATTACCACCAGCACCACGGCCCACATTAAAGGATTTACTCCCCAATTCAGCCTCACGTGTTGATTCGGATTTATCATACCCCACGGTAACCTTAGCCGTTAAGTCTTCCACAATATCGTAGGAGGCCGAAAAATTGATCAGAAATCGATCGGTGTAAGTTAAACTTTGCCAGTTTTGCAGCAAATTCAAAGGGTTGATTCTATCTCCCGGGTTGAATGTGCTATTAGCTGGCCAAGTAGGGTTGGCGGAGTAGGCAGAACCCAACATATCCCCAGTAGACCCTGCACTACCACTTAAAGGTGGTGCCTCGTCATTTACACGGGAAATGGTACTTTGCAAATCCAACCTTAACTTATCATCAAACAATCTTTGGGTAAGATTAATTCTACCAGTGACCCTCTCCTGAGAGGATTTTGGTACTATCCCAAACTGCTTACCGTAGTTAAAAGTTGCCCGTACGTTACCTGAACCATAATTCTGGGAATAGGCAAGGTTATTATTGGTCGAAGATGAATTTCTGGTGACCAATGATTGCCAATCCGTATCATTCCCTAAATCTGTGGCAGATCCACCAAAGGCAGAAACAGCAGATAGGAATTCGCTCCTATTCAATAAATCAAATTCATTGGACGGTGATGAAAAACTTAGATCTGAAGAAAACTCCCAAGTACCTCCCTGAGCACCACCCTTACCACTCTTGGTAGTAATGATAACTACTCCATTGGCACCTCTAGAACCATAAATGGCCGTTGAGGAAGCATCCTTTAGGATACTCATGCTTTCTATATCATTTGGATTCAAAAAGCTAAGTGGGTTTCTAGCAGAACTAGAACCTACGCCTATGTCGGTTCCTTCAGAGGAACTACCTCCCGAAGGAAGTGGGACTCCATCAACCACAAATAATGGATCGTTGTTGGACCTAACAGAGGATGTACCCCTAATCCTGATAGAAACTCCTGAACCTGGTTCCCCACTACCTTGGGAAATCTGAACACCGGCCGTTTTACCTTGAATTAATTGTTCGGGGGAGGAAATAACGCCTCCGTTAAAGTCTTCTGAGGTTACTGCTGAAACAGCACCTGTAGCATCCTTTATAGTCGTAGTACCATAACCAATAATCACAACTTCGGCCAATGCCTGAGCATCTTCCTCCATTATAATATTAAGAGTGGTTTGGTTACTTACCGCCACCTCTTGTGTTTTATAGCCAATATAGCTAAATACTAGGGTTGAGCCTGCGGCCACATCACTAATAGTGAAATTGCCATCAAAATCTGTTTGTGCTCCGTTTGTGGTTCCTTTAACCACTACACTGGCTCCCGGTAAGGGCCCAGTAGCATCAGATACCGTACCTGACACCTCTTGCGCCGATGCAATCCCAAAACATAAAAATGTTCCAAAAAGCAAAAGGCTTTTGAGTAATTTAAGCTTCATAAATTAATAGATTTAATTGAGTTAGTTAATAAATTGAGTTTAAAGTTCCTGTTTCGAAGATAAATGTTCTAATTCCAATATTTTGTTATATTCCTGTTTTTAACGCCGAAATAATACCGAAAACGTTTTAGTAGCTTTCAATTTTTTCATTATCGCAATTGCCAAACTTTGTACGAATATACATCTTTTTTAAATATAATGGTATTTTGACTAAATTCAATACTATTTTAACTTTTATCTGTATTTGGCCTTACTCCTAAAATCATTGTATTATTTTTACACTTTTAATTTTAATAATTCATATTTGAGCCAAAAAGGTCCAAATGCATTTGGATTTTTAGTAGTATATTCACCTTGAAAAAAATTCACCTTTGAAAAAGAAAATAACCCTCAAACACATTGCACGGGAATTAGGGGTTTCCATTTCTACGGTTTCCAAAGCATTAAAAAATAGTGAGGAAATTGGATCGGACACCAAGGAGAAAGTCCAGGCTTTTGCAAAATTATATAATTACAAGCCCAACAATATTGCCATCAGCTTAAAGAACAAGCGCACCAAAAATATTGGGGTAATTATTCCGGATATCGTCCATCACTTTTTTACTACGGTGTTTAGAGGTATCGAAAAATACGCCAATGCCAAAGGTTATAATGTCATTGTATGTGTCTCCGACGAATCTTTCGACAGGGAAGTCATCAATATGGAATTGTTGGCCAATGGAAGCATAGACGGATTTATAATGGCCCTCTCTGCAGGCACACAATTAAAGAACGACTATAACCATTTAAAGGAAGTTACCGAACAGGGAATTCCATTGGTCTTATTTGACCGTGTCACGGAAGATATAAAATGTGACAAGGTAATTATAAATGATAAAAAAGGCGCCTACAACGCAGTAACCAAATTTATAAAAGACGGCAGAAAAAGAATAGCCTTGATCACTACAGAGGACTATTTTAGTGTTAGTAGGGAGAGAGCTGCAGGGTATCGGGAGGCCTTGTCCGATAATGGCATTGCCTATAACGAAGATTTGATCCTGAAATTTCCTTCCATGACGATTGACGAAAATGTGATCGAAGATTTTTTTAATCGCGAAAAAGTAGACGCCGTATTGAGTGTGAATGAAATTTTTGCCATTCACAGTATGCGGTTGGTGCAAAGCAAAGGCTTGAAAATACCTGAAGATATCTCCTTTATTGGTTTTACGGATGGCCTTTTGTCCAAATACGCCTCACCCGGTTTAACAGCTGTGGCCCAACATGGCGAACATATGGGAGAAATAGCGGCGGAAATGCTCATTGAAAAAGTCGAAAGTGAGTTGGAGGAGGAAACCTACATCACAAGGGTTTTGGAGCCCACCTTAATAGAACGGGGATCTACTATAAATTAGATTTTACAATATTACATTTGGAAGTTGGAAGTAAAAAAAGCATCGCCCAATTATTGAAGCACACCTATAACTGGTTAACAATAATTTGACCCCCAATAATCGAAAATTCCACAATCTAAAAATTTATTTTTTAGCCCTGCCCAGTTGCAATTGATAACTTAAATGATGAAAAAAACAGGATTTATATTTGATTTGGATGGAGTTATTGTGGATACTGCCAAATATCATTATCTGGCCTGGAGAAAATTGGCCAATGCATTGGGCTTTGAATTTACCCAAGAACAAAACGAACTTTTTAAAGGGGTAAGTCGAAAAAGATGCCTGGAAATCCTTCTTGAAATTGGAGGCATCAAAACTTCGCAGGAACAATTTAACAGATGGTTGGTAGAAAAAAATGAGGATTACTTGTCCCTTATTGAAAAAATGGATGAATCGGAAATCTTGCCAGATGTCCAAAAAGTACTTACGCTTCTCAAAAAGAATAACATGCCCATTGCCCTAGGATCGGCAAGTAAAAATGCCATACCTATTTTGGAAAAGGTAAAATTAATGGATTATTTTGATGTCATTGTTGACGGTACCCATGTAACCAAAGCCAAGCCCGATCCAGAAGTTTTTTTAATAGCCGCAGAACAATTGGGGGTACGCCCCAAAGATTGCGTAGTTTTTGAAGACGCAGTTGCAGGAATTGAGGCCGCCAATAATGCGGGAATGTTGAGCATTGGTATAGGGCAGGAAAAGGTGCTTTCCAAGGCAAAATTCGTGTTTTCAAATTTTACGGAAATGGATGTTACATTCATAAATCGTCTTCTGGAATAAAGATTGGGGTGAACATTGACAATATTTGGTTAATTTGGTAATTTCTGGATTGAAAACAACAGAAAACGACCATACACCTATTACTATAACGTAGAAATACCACTATAATGAATCAAGATTATATAAAGCCGGACAACTGGTCTATTATTGAAGAAGGATTTGAAAAGGACAGGGTAAAATCCTCAGAAAGTTTATTCAGTCTTGGGAACGGTGCCATGGGTCAACGTGCCAATTTTGAAGAAAAATATACGGGCCCCACTTTTCAAGGAAGCTATATCGGCGGAGTATATTACCCAGACAAAACAAGGGTAGGCTGGTGGAAAAATGGTTATCCCGAGTATTTTGCAAAGGTTTTGAACGCTCCAAATTGGATCGGAATAAATGTTCTTATCAATGGGGAAACTCTGGATCTAAATACTTGTAAAAATGTAGCGAATTTTCGTAGGGAATTAAATATGCAGGAAGGATGGTATACACGGAGTTTTAGGGCAACCTTGCCCAATGATGCCGTTTTGGAGGTAAAGATTACCCGATTCCTAAGTTTGGACCATGATGAAGTGGGTGCCATTAAATATGAAATTACTCCTATTCATCAAGATGCATCCATAGCTTTTCACCCTTATATAGATAGTGGAATTACCAATGAGGACACCAATTGGGATGATCAATTTTGGAACACTACCGGCGTTTCATCGGAAGGTTTTCAGGCGTTTATTGAGGCCCATACCATGAAGACCAATTTCGCTACCTGCACTTTTATGGAGTCCAGGTTGTACCATAATAATAAAATGGTAAAGGAGAAACCTTTAGAAGCAACTTCAGAGACTACTATAGTACATCACTTTAAGAAGGATATTAAAAAAGGTGAAACCCTTACGCTGATTAAATTTGGCGGTTATACCGTCTCCACAAACCATAAGTCCAGTGAATTGATCTCAGCTGCCAAAAAAGTTTTGCTAAAGGTCATTGAATTAGGTTTTGAAGCCCTATTGGAGCTACAAAAAAAATCATGGTCCAAAATATGGGAGATGAGCGATATTATGATCGCAGGGGATGTAAGGGCACAACAGGGAATCCGATTTAATATTTTTCATTTAAACCAAACCTATTTGGGGAAGGATTCCAGACTCAATATTGGGCCAAAGGGATTCACAGGGGAAAAATATGGCGGTAGTACTTACTGGGATACGGAAGCCTATTGCATTCCATTTTACATGGCCACCAAAAATAAAAAAGTGGCAAGAAACTTACTTACGTATAGGTACAACCATTTGGAAAAGGCCATTGAAAATGCCCGTAAATTAGGGTTTGTAGATGGGGCGGCCCTATACCCCATGGTCACCATGAACGGTGAAGAATGCCATAACGAGTGGGAAATAACCTTTGAGGAAATACATCGAAATGGTGCCATAGCCTTTGCTATATACAATTATTACCGGTTTACGGGAGATTATACCTACATCCCTGAAATGGGACTGGAAGTCTTGATAGGGATAGCCCGATTTTGGCATCAAAGAGCTACCTTTTCTACCCAAAAAAACAAATATGTAATTCTAGGGGTCACCGGTCCCAATGAATACGAGAACAATGTAAACAACAACTGGTACACAAATTATATTGCAAAATGGTGCATTAATTATGCGCTACAGGAACTACAAAGGGTAAAAGAGGGCTACCCGGATGATTATCATAGAATCATAGGGGTAACCAAACTTTCAGAAAAGGAGACCAAAGCCTGGAGCAAGGTTGCAAAAAAAATGTACTTCCCCTATGATGAAAAATTGGGTATTTATTTGCAACAAGATGGCTTTTTGGACAAAGAACTTATCCCAGTCAAGGAATTGAACAAAAAAAATCGCCCCATTAATCAGAAATGGAGTTGGGACCGAATACTAAGATCACCATATATTAAACAGGCAGATACCCTACAAGGATTCTATTTCTTTGAAGACCATTTTACCACCGAAGAACTGGAAAAGCATTTCGATTTTTACGAACCCTTTACGGTTCACGAATCTTCCTTATCCCCATGCGTTCACAGCATTCAGGCAGCAAAATTGAACAGAATGGACCAAGCATATACTTTCTATCTACGCACTTCCAGATTGGATTTGGACGATTATAACAAGGAAGTAGAAGAAGGACTCCATATTACTTCAATGGCAGGTACATGGATGAGCATAGTGGAAGGTTTTGGGGGCATGAGAATTTCTGATGATAAATTATCCTTTACCCCAAGAATACCAAAGGAATGGAAATCCTACTCTTTCAAGGTGAATTTTAGGAATAGAATTTTAAAGGTCATGGTTACTGAAAACGAAACTACCTTCGACCTCGAAGGCACGGACGAAATGTCTATTCGGGTGAATGGAAAGCGGGTGGTATTAACTGCAGGTAAAAAAAACCATTCATCCGCTACTTAGTCCTTTAGCAATAAAAACCAATCCCAAGAATGATTCAAAAAATGCACTATTGGGATTGTTTTACAGAAAACTTAAATAAATTGTGACAAAAGGAGGTCACCGGAAAAAAATTATTAAAAAATTAACACTAATTCCAAAAACATGTATCATTATTGCATAGAAAAGCCTAATAACACCTAAGTAGCTTTTATTCCAGAAAAGAAGCATAAAATGAAACAGACCACTGAAATTCGAAAAGCAGTAGTTTATCAAGTATTTACCAGATTATTCGGCAATACCAATACCACCAATAAACCTTGGGGCACCATAGAAGAAAATGGAGTGGGCAAATTTCGTGACTTCACGCAAAAAGCCTTAAATGAAATTAAGGATTTGGGAGTAACCCATATCTGGTATACCGGTATTCCACATCACGCCCTAGTTAGGGATTATACCGCGTACGACATCTCCAACGACGACCCGGACATTGTTAAGGGCAGAGCGGGTTCACCTTATGCCGTTAAGGATTATTACAGTGTTAATCCAGATTTGGCACATAATCCCAAAAATAGATTAGCGGAGTTCAAATCCTTAATTACGAGGAGCCATAAAGCGGATTTAAAAGTTATCATAGATATTGTTCCAAATCATGTCGCCAGAAAATACGATGGAAAAAATAATCCCAAAGGGGTGGTAGATTTTGGGGCCAAAGACAATACAAATGTGGTCTATGACAAGAACAACAATTTCTATTACAATCCCGGAAAGTCCTTTACAGTCCCGGATTGGAGAGACGGCTACTTGCCATTAGGTGGAGCGCAAAATAAGTTGGCCGACAACAAATTTACCGAAACTCCCGCCAAATGGACTGGAAATGGGTCCCGTTTACCCAAGCCCGATTTTAATGATTGGTATGAGACTGTAAAAATAAATTACGGAATTAGCCCCGACGGACATAGGGATTTTGAATCGCTACCAGAAGACTTTGGCCATAAAGACTTTTCTGAACATTTTGAGTTCTGGAAAAATAGAGTTGTACCCGATTCCTGGATAAAATTTAGGGATATTGCCCTCTACTGGTTGGACCTGGGAGTGGATGGATTTCGTTATGATATGGCTGAAATGGTTCCAGTTGAATTCTGGAGCTTTATGAATTCGTCCATAAAAATGAAAAATCCAAATGCATTTTTAATGGCAGAAGTATATAATCCACAGTTATACCGGGATTATATCTTTAAAGGGAAAATGGACTATTTATATGACAAGGTGGAATTTTATGATTCCTTAAAACATATTATGCAGGGCCATGGGTGGACAGACCATATACCGGTAGTGCAAAACGGACTCATGGATATTGAGCACCAGATGCTTCATTTTCTAGAGAATCATGACGAGCAGCGCCTTTCCTGCCCGGAATTTTTAGGAAATGCCGATAATGCCAAACCGGGCATGGTGGTTTCCACAACCATAAGTACCTCACCTACAATGATCTACTTTGGACAAGAGGTAGGAGAACCGGCCGCCGAAAGTCCTGGATTTGGGTCACCCGGTAGAACTTCCATTTTCGATTATATTGGGGTACCCCACTTTCAACGCTGGGTAAACAATAAAAAATTTGACGGAGGGCAATTATCGGCAAAAGAGAAAGAACTTAGAACATTTTACAAGAACTTGCTCAAATTCACCGTTAACAGTAGTGCTTTGATGGGCAACTATAGGGATATTCATTTTTACAACAAGGAGCATACAGAATATTACAATCACCGCGTCCTGTCCTTTGTAAGATGGTCCAAAAACGAAAAACTAATAATTATTTCTAATTTTGATGCACATCAGGCATTTGGATTCGATTTAAAATTGCCTAGGGAAATTGTGCAGGAATGGGGTCTGCAGAATAAAACCTACCAGACAAAGGACGAATTGTTCAGAGAAAAGGAGCTATCCTTAATCGTTATAAATGAAATTGGCCATATAAGAATAGATATACAACCATTGGAATCCTTAATTTTAAGTTTAAAATAGATTAGCACATTATATTATGAAAACACCATCACTAGTTGGATCATTATTCCTCTTACTATTAATTTTAAGTTGTGACAATATGAACAAACCCTTGGTTATTGGCCATAGAGGTGCCATGGGGCATGAAACGGAAAACACCTTGGCATCCATACAAAAAGCTATAGATCTTGGTGTGGACATGATAGAGATCGACGTTTTTAAAATAAAAAGTGGAGAAACTGTAGTGTTCCATGATAACGAGGTAGAAAGACTTACGGATAGTATTGGAAAAATAGAGGACTATAATTTTGAAGACTTGCAGAAATTGACGCTTGTCGGCAACCATAAAATTCCTACCCTTCAAGAGGTTTTGAACGTGATTGATAAAAAAGTACAATTAAATATTGAGCTAAAGGGATCCAACACGGCTGACAGGGTAAACTTTATAATGAATTACTACATAAAGGAAAAAGGTTGGCCTATCGACAAATTCATTATTTCCAGTTTTAGATGGGATGAACTTCAGGCCATGCGAAAGCTGAATGCCCAAGTGCCCATCGCCATCCTAATTAGTGGTGATCCGCTTGAAGCCTTGGACATTGCCAAAGAATTGGGAGCAGTCGCCATTAACCCTTATTTTGAGGATTTGACCTTGGAGAACGTTCACGAGATGAAAAAAGCAGGATTCAAAATCTACCCATGGACCGTTAATGAACCAGAAGAAATTGAAGCGGTAGAGCGATTGGGAGTGGATGGCATCATCACCAATTTCCCAGAACGCATTAATTAATGTTCGATGTAATTGTACTAGGAGGAGGTGCCGCAGGTTTTTATGGTGCCATACACATTGCGGAGTCCAACCCCAAATTACAAGTCGCAATCTTGGAACGCGGCAAAGATGTACTGGGCAAAGTTAAGGTGTCAGGTGGTGGGCGCTGTAACGTTACCCATGCCGAATTTGACCCCAAAGAACTTTCCAAAAATTATCCCAGGGGGGAAAGGGAACTATTAGGTCCGTTCCACAACTATTGTACAGGTGATACCATGACCTTCTTTGAAAAACGGGGAGTGACATTGAACATTGAAGCTGATGGTAGAATGTTCCCCTCGACCAATTCTTCCCAAACTATTATAGACTGCTTTGTTGGGGAAACGGAGCGACTTGGAATTAAAGTGCTCAAGAACAGTTCCGTTATTGAGATAACACCACTGGACAAGAATAAAGGGAAGGACGATTACTCCTGGGAAATTAAATCGATTCGAAACACCTACAAAGCTAAAAAAATATTGGTTGCCACAGGTAGCAATCCTAAAATTTGGGAGCTATTAAGACGAATGGGGCATACCATAATCCCACCAGTACCTTCACTTTTCACCTTCAATATTAAGGATGAAAGAATTACCGGTATACAGGGGGTGAGCACCAATGCCAGTATCAAAATAATTCCAACCAAGGTAAATAATGGAAAATATAATGCGGCCCTAAAAAAATATGCCATCCACCCATCGGACCTAGAATCTGAAGGCCCCCTATTAATAACCCATTGGGGGATGAGCGGTCCTGGAATTTTAAGGCTATCGGCTTGGGGAGCTCAATTGCTTAATGAGTTGAATTATAAATTTTCAATAAAAATAAATTGGCTTCCTGCCTATCATGAGGAAGGAGTACTTAGTCAACTTCATGAGATAAAGGAAATTGAAGGTAAGAAAACAGTACTTCGCACCAAAGCGTTCGAACTTCCAAAGCGATTATGGATCAGCCTAGTAAAAGCATCGGACATTTCAGATACCGATAAATGGGCAGATATTTCCAAAAACCAATTACAGAATTTAGCCAAGCAATTAACGAATTCCAAGTTTAATGTAGATGGGAAAAGCACCTTTAAGGAAGAATTTGTCACTGCCGGAGGGGTAGACCTGAAAGAAATCAATTTTAAAACTTACGAAAGTAAAATTCTTCCCAACCTCTTCTTTGCCGGGGAAGTAATCAATATAGATGCCATTACCGGCGGATTTAATTTTCAGAATGCTTGGACTGGAGCATATATTGCCGCCCAAGCCATAGCTATTGAGTAAACTCATATACCCTAACATAATCTACGATCATTTGCTGTGGAAATATGGATGAATCCACACCTTGCTGTCCGCCCCAAGTTCCTCCAATGGCAAAATTCAATTTTAAATGAAAGGGTTGGTCAAACGGCCATTCGTCAAGGTTTCCGTCCTCATTGGTAAAATAGTGGTATACTTCGCCATCCAATAAGAAATCTATTCTCTCGGGTGTCCATTCAATGGAATAAATATGGAATTCATCGTAGGGCTTTGTAATAAAAACTGCTTTCCCCTTAGCCGTGCCCTTGGTATGGTTGTAAGTTTCTGTATGTACAGAACCAAATATGGAATCCTTGTTAAAGCCGACATGTTCCATAATATCCAATTCCCCGCATTTGGGCCAGCCTACCTCACTAACATTATCTCCCAACATCCAAATGGCCGGCCATACGCCCACCCCTTTTGGCAGTTTCGCCCTGACATCAATTTTACCATAAGTCCACTGAGCTAAGCCCTGTGTTGTGAGGCTGGCAGAAGTATAATTCGCAAATTCTTGATTTTCCCTCCAGTCCTCAGCCTCCTCAGACACAAAACTATCGTTGGCAATTTCTTCATTCAGACCCTGCAATATTAAATTACCGCCGGCCACGTAGGCATTCTTAATGCTATCGGTATAGTATTGTTCTTCCTGGTTACGAAGCAGTCCTTTTTCAAGTTTCCATTTAGTAGGATCGGGGCTTCCTTCTAAATCAAATTCATCTGACCACACCAACTTATACGGTTCATCCGACAACTGTTCAATTTCCAATTTCCCCTCATTACACCTTGTCAGAAGGCCAATTAGTAAACTAAAACAAATAAGGTACATTCGCTGCATAGAGCAAATAACTTTAGGACAACAACAACATCAGCAACGCGGCCAATATAGCTCCAATAACTGGACCTAAAACGGGAATCCAAGCATAGCCCCAATCACTTCCGCCCTTATCTTTAATGGGCATTATAGCGTGCATTATTCGGGGGCCAAGATCCCTTGCCGGATTAATGGCATAGCCTGTGGTCCCTCCCAAGGAAAGCCCTATTGCCCAAACCAAAAATGCTACTGGCAGTGCCCCTAAAGACCCCAGGCCAATAACCGTTTCCGTATCGGTTATAGTAGCGTCCGTAAAATAAAGCACAACAAAAACCAAGGTAAAAGTACCTACCACCTCACTGAAAAGATTGGAAATGGGATTTCTTATGGCCGGAGCAGTACAAAAGACCGCTTTTTTAGTGTCTTGGTTTTCCGTTACATCAAAATGATCTTTATAGAAGAGCCAAACTATCAAGGCACCCAACATGGCCCCAATAAATTGCGCCAATACATAGCAGGGCACCAATGCCCAATCAAATTTCTCGGCAACAGCAAGGCCTATGCTCACAGCCGGGTTTAAATGTGCGCCACTAAATGGTGCAGCTACCACCACCCCAATGTACACGGCCAGTGCCCATCCGGTAGATATCACCATCCAGCCCAGATCATTAGATTTTGTTTTATTAAGGATTACGTTGGCAACTACCCCGCCTCCTAAAAGGATCAGGAAAAAAGTGCCCATGATTTCAGCAATAAATGGAGTCATATTTAGTTGGTTTTTTATTTAATTGTTTAGTTTGGACCAATATTCTACAGCATCGATCGCCCGGTACCAGCCTTTGATATTTTTTTCAATATCTTTTCTCTCTGTCGTAGGGTTAAAATTAACATCGGTTTGCCATATTTCCTGAATTTCTTCCAAACTTTCCCAGAATCCGACCGCCAAACCAGCTAAATAAGCCGCCCCCATAACAGTGGTCTCTATTACTTTTGGGCGCACCGTTGCCGTATTAAGGACATCGGCCTGAAATTGCATCAACATATTATTTACGGTTGCTCCTCCATCTACCCTTAATTCCTTAATGGAAATTTTTGAATCTGCTTCCATAGCCTTTAAAACATCCATGGTCTGAAAGGCAATGGATTCTACAGCCGCTCTAGCAATATGGGCATCCGTACTTCCTCTTGTAAGCCCAAATATACTTCCCTGTGCATGTTGGTTCCAGTAAGGCGCACCTAAACCTGCAAAGGCCGGCACAAAATAAACGCCTTCGGTGCTGCTTACAGATCCCGCCAATTTTTCTACGTCTTCAGATTTTTTAATGATCTTTAAGCTATCCCTCAACCATTGAACTACGGCACCCGCGATAAAAATACTGCCCTCCAAAGCATATTGGGTTTTTCCATTAATGGTCCACGCTACGGTGGTTAAAAGATTGTTTTCAGAAACAATGGGTTTTTCCCCAATGTTCATCAACATAAAACAACCGGTACCATAAGTGTTTTTAACCATTCCCGGTTTGGTACACATTTGGCCGAAAAGTGCCGCCTGTTGATCACCAGCAATTCCCGCAATGGGAATTTTACTGGCAAAAAAATTGGGATTGGTATTACCGTATACTTCACTGGACTGTTTCACTTTGGGCAACATGCTCTTTGGAATAGTAAAAAGCTCCAATAACTCATCATCCCATTCCAGGGTGTTTATATTAAAGAGCAATGTTCTAGAGGCATTGGTAACATCTGTAATATGTAGTTCCCCCTTGGTCATATTCCAAATTAACCACGAATCTATGGTTCCCATGATCAAGTCTCCTGCTTCCGCCTTTTTTCTGGCACCTTCCACATTATCCAAGATCCATTTCACCTTGGTACCTGAAAAGTAGGAGTCGATCACGAGACCGGTCTTTTCCCTTATAAGCTTGGATTTTCCTTGCTTCTTTAATTCATCACAATAATTGGAAGTCCGCTTATCCTGCCAAACAATGGCATTATATACTGGTTTTCCTGTTTTCTTTTCCCAAACAACAACTGTTTCCCGTTGGTTGGTAATCCCTATAGCTGCAATATCAGCCCCGTAAATCCCCTTTTTGGTTGTCGCCTCTGCGGCCGTACTTACTTGGGACGACCATATTTCCAAGGGGTCATGCTCTACCCAACCCGGTTTTGGAAAATACTGTGTAAATTCTTTTTGAGAGACCGAAACAATATTGCCTTTTTTATCAAAAACAACTGAACGGGAACTGGTTGTACCTTGATCTAACGCTAGTATATATTTTTCCATATGGGTGGTGAATTTTTGAAATGGGTATCAAGATAACAAAATATGGACACTAATTTTGAAAAATTAATAAATAGACCCCCTAAGATTTCAACAATAATCCTATTCCCAATTCTTCGGGATACAGATCAAAGAGCTTAAATAAATACGGCCTAAAAACAACAAAGGCCACTAGGTATTTTACCTAAAAAAGTAATTTCGTCCCAGTCCATAAATTCTTATTTTTATTGACTGCTCTTAAAATTGGAACATCATGACAACGTTTATTATTTTACTAAGGGGAATCAATGTAAGCGGCCAGAAGAAAATTATAATGTCCGACTTAAGGACGATGCTGGATAATTTGGATTTCTATTCGGTGCGTAGCTATATACAAAGCGGTAATATTGTTATAAACAGTGATATAACCTCGCCCATAAAAGTATCGCAAATAATCAAAGAAGGTATTAAAGCCACTTTCGGCTTTGATGTTCCCGTAATGGCTAAGACATTTATAGAATTGAAAGAAATTATAGAACAATCCCCTTTTGTGGAACACAGCGACCTAGAGACCAAAAAATGGTATTATGTGCTATTACAGGAAGCCCCGAACAACGAACTTACCAATATTTTACAACAAGAACAATTTCCGAACGAAAGGTTTGTGATTTCAAATAACTGCGTCTACCTCAGCTGTGACCAGGGTTATGGCAATACAAAATGCAACAATAATTTCTTTGAAAAAAGACTAAAAGTGCAGGCCACGACCAGAAATCACAGGACTATGATGAAATTGCTGGAAATGGCAGAAAAAAATTAATTCAATTCCCAAATTTTATAGTTCAAGGCAGTAGCAAAGCAAACCCAAAGTAGATAAGGAATTAATAGATAAGCGGCCGTTTTACTTACTACTTTAAACCATTTTATGGTAAAGATCAATAACACTAATAAGGTAAGAATCACAAGCAAGGCCCCAAACGTATTTTTGAATCCAAAGAAAATTATACTCCAAAGGGCATTGAACAACAATTGAATGCCGAAATGGTACAAGGCCGTTTTCACCCAAATATGATAAAACCCCTTTGCCCAGACAATCCCCGCGGCAATGCCCATCATAATATAGAGTATGGTCCATACCGGGGCAAAAATCCAATTTGGTGGATTAAAACTAGGCTTATTCAATTCCAAATACCAACCATTTACCGAGGACTGCGTAGCAAAACTGGATAAAAATCCAATCGTTAAGCACACTGCTACAGAAATTCCGATATAAGTAAGTTGCTTTTTCAAAGGTTGGTTGTTGATCCCCTAAATTAACAATTTATTTTAACAGGATCTACAGCAAAACTCCTTAAAAACTATCTTTGCACAAATTGATTCCGTTATGACCGATAAAGACTTTATCCCTTCCGGGTATACCATAGACAAAACCGAAGGAAAAGTTACATATAGATCTCCCAGCAATATTGCCTTGGTAAAGTACTGGGGAAAGAGGGAACATCAAATTCCCGCCAACCCATCCATCAGCTTTACCTTGGATACCTGTGCCACCACAACAACGGTTATCTATAAGAAATTGGACAACCAAACTTCCGACTTTTCGTTCGACCTCCTATTTGAGGGCAAACCAAAAGAAGATTTTAAACCTAAAATAAATGCGTTTTTAAAAAGGGCCGAGCCTTATCTCCCCTTTTTAAAAGCCTATCATTTCACCATAGAAACCTCAAATTCCTTTCCCCACAGCAGTGGCATAGCCTCATCGGCCAGTGGCATGTCTGCCCTAGCGCTGTGTTTAATGGAACTGGAAAAGGAGTTAAACCCAGAAATGAACCCCATTTTTTTTAAAAAGAAAGCCTCCTTTTTGGCTCGATTGGGGTCTGGTAGCGCTTGCAGGAGTATTGAAGGCGATTTAATGCAATGGGGTGTACATAAGGACACTTTGAACAGCTCCGATCTGTATGCCATAAAATATCCGTACAAGATACATCCGATCTTTAAGAACTATCAGGATACCATCCTTTTGGTAGACAAGGGATCCAAACAGGTGAGCAGTAGCCTTGGCCATAATTTAATGCACGATCATCCTTTTGCAGAACAACGGTTCGACCAAGCGCATAAAAATCTGTCTAAATTAAAATCGATTTTTGAAGAAGGAAATTTATTGGAATTTATTAAAATCGTGGAAAGTGAAGCCCTTACCTTGCACGCGATGATGATGACCAGCATGCCCTATTTTATGTTGATGAAACCCAATACTCTGGAGATTATCAATAAAATATGGGCCTTCAGGACCTCTTCCAAAACCCATGTCTGTTTTACATTGGACGCCGGGGCCAATGTGCATATACTATATCCTGAAAATGAAAAAGAAAAGGTTTACCAATTTATTAGTAATGAGTTGGTTGCATATTGCGAAAACGGTCAGTATATTTGCGATCAAATTGGAAAAGGAGCGGAAAAGCTGTAATTTCCAAATGGAAAATGAATAATTAATAGTGAGATATTACGTTAATTATTAATGAAAGAAAATACAATTAGAACCAAAAGTTTTGATTTTGCCATTGATGTAGTAGTGCTCTACAAAAAATTGGTGTCAGGCCATAAGGAATATGTGATGTCCAGACAACTATTAAAATAAGGCACATCAATTGTAGCTAATGTAAGAGAGGCGGAATTTGCTACCAGTAAAGTAGATTTCCCCAATAAAATGACGATTGGCTTAAAAGAAGCGAATGAAACGGATTATTGGTTGGAACTTTTATACAAATCAGACTATATAGAGTCCGATGAGTATTTGGTTATTAAAGAAAAAATTGAAAAAATATTAAGGTTATTGGTGAGTATTGTGTAATCATCGAAACTATAATTATAAATTTTTAAATATTAATTTTTAAATATTTATTCTTAACTTAAAGAAATGAAAGGACCATTATTTTACTCTAAAATCCTACTTTTCGGGGAATATGGAATCATTAAAGATTCTAAAGGACTTTCTATACCTTATAATTTTTTTAAGGGCGCATTAAAATCCAAGAACAAGGATTCTGAAGAAGCAAAGAATTCCAATGCTAGCCTTAAGGCCTTTGCTGTATATTTAAAAAACCTGCAACTAAAAGACCACAAATTGGTGTCTTTTGATTTGGAGGCCCTAAATAGGGATCTATCCGACGGAATGTATTTTGACAGTTCCATTCCACAAGGATATGGAGTAGGGAGCAGTGGCGCTTTGGTAGCCGCCATCTACGACAAATATGCTATTGAAAAAATTACCGTTTTAGAGAATCTTACTAGGGAAAAACTTCTAAAACTGAAGACTATTTTCGGAAAAATGGAATCGTTTTTCCATGGTAAATCCTCCGGACTCGATCCATTAAACAGTTATTTAAGCCTACCTATTCTTATAAATTCCAAGGACAATATAGAATCTACCAGCATTCCATCCCAAAATATGGATGGCAAAGGAGCTGTATTCCTGTTGGACAGTGGTAGCACAGGGGAAACCGCACCAATGGTACATTTGTTCATGGAGCAAATGAAACACGAAGGATTCCGGGCCATGCTGAAAGATCAGTTTATTAAGCATACCGATGCCTGTGTGGAAGATTTTATAAATGGGAACGTAAAATCCCTTTTTGGGAATTTAAAGCAGTTATCGCATGTGGTCTTGGATAATTTTAAACCTATGATTCCTGTAGAATTCCATAAACTATGGAAGCAGGGAATAGATACCAACGACTACTATTTAAAACTCTGCGGCTCTGGCGGCGGCGGCTATATTCTAGGATTTACCGAAGACATCAATAAGGCAAAAAAAGCCCTGAAAGGCTATAATTTAGAAGTGGTTTATAACTTCTAAACGCAATCTCTATGCTTAGTAGAAAAAACAAGCTCTTGCTATTAAAGTTCCTGAGCCTGTTTTCTGTGGTTAGAGGGTACAACATTCTTATGATCACCTTGGCACAGTACTTAGCCTCCATATATATTTTAGCGCCCCATTTACCTCTCCGGAAAGTTGTTTTTGATGGCAACCTGTTCGTTATCGTACTCAGTTCGGCTTTGGTAATAGCTGCAGGTTATATCATCAATAATTTTTACGACGCAGAAAAAGACCTTATCAACAAGCCTCGAAAGAGTATGTTAGATCGCTTGGTAAGTCAGCGCACCAAACTCACCACCTATTTTGTATTAAATTTTCTTTCGGTATTCTTTGCCAGTTATGTTTCCTTTAAGGCCGTAGTATTCTTTTCTGCCTATATTTTTGGCATCTGGTTCTATTCCCACAAATTAAAGCGAGTGCGGTTTTTAGGCAATTTTGTTTCCTCAACCTTGGCCATTGCCCCCTTTTTTGCCGTTTTTGTGTATTACAAGAATTTTGATACCGTGATTTTTGTCCATGCCCTTTTTCTTTTTCTGTTGATATTGGCCAGGGAAATGATCAAAGATCTGGAAAATATGGCCGGGGACATGGCCCAAAACTATAAAACCATCCCCATATTGTATGGTGCAAAATTTTCCAAGATCTGTATTTCTATCTTGATAGGCCTTACCTTGGTCCCTTCGTTTCTCTTGATCGAATATTTTGATGTTGGCTATATGTACCTCTATTTTATATTCAGTATCTTTTTACTTTTGGGGTTTTTAATTCTTTTGGTAGTATCCAACAGTAAAAAACACTACGTTTGGCTGCATAACATTCTAAAATTGATCATCATACTTGGAGTATTTAGTATTTTATTGATCAATGTTGATCTTGTACTGAACAGAATTTTCTAAGAATCACTAATAAGCACTACAATAGCGTATACATATGATTTCCTTTGCTACCTTTGCAAAAAATTATAGTACTTATGAGTAGGTCAGATTCCAATAACGACAAAAAGGCATCAGGAAGGCAGGGTGGCACTTTTAGAAAGAAAAGTTATGCAAGGGGCAACGCACCGGTAAGAAAGAAAACGGAAGTTCAGCCACCTTCGGACCCCAATGTAATGCGACTAAATCGTTATGTGGCCAATTCGGGAGTTTGTTCGCGTAGGGATGCCGATATTTACATCTCAGCAGGGAACATCACCGTCAACGGCAAGCCAATCACCGAAATGGGCTACAAAGTAAAACTGACCGATGAAGTAAAATTTGACGGTCGTTTACTGAATCCTGAGAAAAAGGAATACGTACTTTTAAATAAGCCTAAGGATTTTGTTACCACTCCCAAGGATGAGCACGGAAGAAGAACTGTAGCCTCCCTTATTTCAAGTGCCTCCAAATCCAAACTTACCGTTGTGGGTAAAATGGACAAAAGTACCACAGGTCTTTTATTGTTTACCAATGATGGCGAGATGACGAAGCGACTTACAAAGCCTAAAAACGGACTTCGGAAAATATATCACGTAGAGCTTAACAAAAATCTTAGGGGCGAAGACCTCCTAAAGATCAAGGAAGGCATTTCAATTGAAGACAGTGTTGTACGGGTAGATGATATTAGTTTTATTGAAAATGCTCCCAAAAGGGAAGTAGGAATAGAACTAAAGAGCACCCGAAACAAAATTGTTCGCCGTATTTTTGAAGAATTGGAGTACGAGGTCGTAAAATTGGATCGAGTGGTCTATGCCGGACTCACCAAAAAAGACCTTCCAAGAGGACACTGGAGACACCTTACCGAACAGGAAGTCATTAATTTAGGAATGATCAAATAGCGTCTAATACCTATTTTAATTTCAACCATTATTCGACTTCTCCCATTGGCAACAAATTCCATATCACCCCGATAGTAAATGCATTTTGTTGTTGACATTATTTTACGGTTCGTAAAATTTTGTTGATATTTAATATTAAATAACCCACTATGAATACTAAAAAAGTAATAGGGATCCTTCTAATTATTGGTGGCCTCGCCTTAGGGTATGTAGGTTTGAATAAAATAGAAAATAGTGGGGCCTCTGTAAAGGTGTTGGATATAGAACTCGATGTTTCAGATAAAGGGAGCAAAGAACAGGGATATATCTATTTAGGATTGGGTATACTTTTGGTTGCTGGGGGTGTCTATACTGTGAATAAGAAATAACACTTTGGAATCATAATAGTTCGGATAGTTTATAGCCATCAAGGCCATACTCGATCTAGGACGCTAATTGAATCAAATACATTTGTTATTTCCAAAAAGGCATTGAATTTGATTTCGGAATGGTTTATCCAAAAAAATAACCACAATATTTTCCACACCTTATCCGCTAGGATAACATGGCGCGAAATCAGGGTACGACTTGGGAGAAATCTATCCTATTGGAAACGGCGATCGACCTGACATTTTACCTTCATTGCGAGTTTGCCTGCCTATAGGGAGGCCTGTCTAACCTCTAAATAGGTCCAGCGCAGCAATCTGCTTTTTTTGTAGTGGAAGATGCTTCGTTACGACTCCACCCTCATTGTCCGTTGTAGTCAATTCGACAGAGTCTCATTTTTATGGGACGACGGGTAGTCGCAAACCATTGGTCTTTCCTTATAGGTCTCGATTGCACTAACATACCATCCATTTCATTTCGAGTTTAACAAGACTAGGGTCTATAATAAGTAGTCCAAAAAAAAATGTAATTGACTATTTTTGGATTTTGGAGAAATACTATTTACCATTCCCTCTTAATGCCTCTCAAATAAGGGTCTGACATTAATGACGTAAATATGTCATACAAGCGACGCTATTAAAATTATAACCCGGGATTACTTTTACATCAAATTAAAACAATAAAGACAGTAATATGAATTTATCGCAACGAGTTAAGGAATTGAGATGTAGAAAAGGTTTGTCCCAAGAATTATTGGCCGAAGAGTCCGGTTTGAGTCTAAGAACTATTCAAAGAATAGAGAATAACGAATCAGAACCTCGGGGGGATACTTTAAAAAGACTGGCAATTGCATTGGATACTTCTCCCGATGAAATTTTGGACTGGATAATTCTCGAGGATAAAGGATATTTGACCCTTATGTGTTTATCGGCATTGGGGTTATTGTTCTTCCCAATTTTAGGGATTATTCTTCCCTTAATTTTCTGGATTCTAAAGAAGGATAAATACAAGGATGTAAATGAGCTAGGAAAGTCCATATTAAATTTCGAAATCACTTGGTGCCTCCTTCTTTTCTCATATTTCATTATAATATTCTCAGGATTGTTGGGGGTAATAATGGGATATTTAGATACCATTGTAGGACCGGCAGGTATCTTAAAATTATACCTTCCAGTAATTGTCCTTTACATTTATAACATTACAATAATAATATTAAGCACTATTAGAGTCTATAAAAATAAAAAACACAGCTATATACCTGCACTGAAAATTTTCAAATAAAAAGATAACCGGTAACCGGCCAAACTTTTGTCAATTAATCAAAGTGAGGCAATCTGTTATGTGATTTAAGAGATTGCAAAGTCAATGACGATAATCATCCTGCTATAAAGTCCACCCCCTAGCCTCCTCCCAAAGAATGGGAACAAATCTATCCTTTAAACGATTTTCAGAACCTCCACTCCCCCTCCTTGGGAGGGGGCCGGGGGGAGGTCAATCTGGGAAGTCCCAATTAATATTAGAAGGGACCTGCCGTAGCCGTCAGGTAAGTTTACCTTCCACAAGGCCGGTGCAGCGTTGCAATTGTTTACTCAATGTTCACTGTTTACTATTCACCTCATACTACTGAATACAATTTTATTTCGTTCAACTTTAAAGTGTTCAACCTATATCAGGGACGTACAATATTCAACTTTAAACCTTGAACATTCAACTTTGATCTTTGAACCTTGAACCCCGAACGTGAAACAAAGAATTGCTATATTAGAGATTTCATTGGGATCAGTATTCCATAATTAAGGCCATACTTAAACGTCAATGATCGAAAAAATAGCCCATTCCGAAATTTCCTATGCAAAAAAACTTCATGAGCTTTTTCAAGTTTCCTATCGCATTGAGGCTGAATTACTGGGTGTGTCGGATTTTCCTCCATTAAGAAGGACTACTACCGATTTTCAAAATAGCAACACCCAATTTTTTGGTTTGTGGAAGGATGATGTATTGGCCGCTGCAGCTGAAATAGACCAACCTAGAAACACTCTTGATATCTGTAGCCTGGTTGTACATCCCAACTATTTCAGGCAGGGAATAGCCCGTAAACTGTTACACTTTCTTGAAAATTATGACAATTCGGAAACTATTATTGTAGAAACAGGTTGGGCAAATGCACCTGCTATTGCCTTGTATAAAAAGTTTGGGTTTCAGGAGACAAGGGAATACATCAGTGAGGGGGACATCAAAAAAATATGTTTTAGCAAATCGAAATAAGACAAATGATAAGCAACACCACTGGAAGAAATCTCAAATTATTAGTACTGGTTTTTACTATTTTCGGAGGTGGAAATGCCTTCGGCCAAGATTTGACCAATACAAAGATCAACGGTTACAGGGGTATTTGGTTCGAACTTAATCAGAAGTACGAATATGGGGACAAATACTCAGGAGCACTGGGAACCTACACCGCAAAACACGTTCCCTTGGCTATTTACGCCCCCGAAGTTGAAAAAACATTTTTCGTGTATGGAGGAACTCCCGCAGAGGACCAACGTCACCTTCTTTGTATGATCGGAGAGTTCGACCATAAAACTGAAATGGTCTCAAAACCCACGGTCGTCTATGACAAAAATGGGATAGACGATCCACATGACAATCCCTCCATTCTAATCGATGGCTCTGGGTATATTTGGATATTCATTAGTGGGCGGGGTGCTCAAAGGCCAGGTTATAAATACAAAAGCAAGACACCATATTCCATTGAAGAATTTGTTCAGATTACAGAAGAGGAAATGACCTACCCACAACCCAGGTATACCGATTTTGGCTTCTTTCAATTTTTCACAAAATATACCGGAGTCCGTCAACTCTATTTTGAAACCAGTAAGGACGGCATCTCCTGGACCGAAGATAAATTGCTCGCTGCTATCCCTGAAAAGGAAGGTCAAAAATCAGGGCATTATCAGACCTCTGATCTATATAAGGGCAAGGTGTTGGGAACTTTTTTTAACCGACATCCCAATGGCAACGTAGATAAAAGGACAGATCTGTACTATATACAATCGGCCGACTTTGGCACCACTTGGACCACTGTAAACGGCATAAATACCCCAGTCCCTCTTGTGGACCTAGCCAGTCCCGCCAGAGTGATGGATTATGCCTCCCAAAACAAAAACCTGTATTTAAAAGATATGGGTTTTACAGCTGAAGGCGATCCCGCCTGCCTATACATAAGAAGCAATGGCCATGAACCCGGCCCCAAAAGTGCCCCATACGAATGGTGCATTACCAAATGGAACGGTGCAGAATGGCAAACAACTTTAATCACCACCTCCGACCACAATTATGATATGGGGAGCCTTTTTATTGGAGAAGACGACTGGAAAATTGTTGGGCCCACAGAAATAGGACCCCAGGAATGGGGCGTTGGCGGTGAACTGGCCATTTGGCAATCCAAGGATAAAGGAGAAACCTGGAAAAAGATAAATACCATAACGCAGTTTAGTTCCTTTAGCCATTCCTATGTGAGAAGGCCCGTTAATTACAAGGCCCCGTTTTCATTTTTCTGGGCCGATGGAGATTCGCACCAGCTAAGTAAGTCCGAACTATATTTTGGAAATTTCAAGGGTGAAATTTGGAAATTGCCCTATAATATGACCGAAGATTTTCAAAAACCCATTAAAATCAAATGATTAAATTAGGACATCAATAGATCCAAATGAAAGTTATTAAATGTGAAGCATATGGCTCGCCAGAAAAGGGGGTTAGGGTAAAAGAAGCTGCAATACCCTCCCCAAAGGACAATGAGGTGCTGATAAAGATCCATGCCACTACCGTAAACGACTACGACTGGTTTCTCGTCTCGGGAAAACCATATTTATACCGTTTAATGTTCGGACTTTTTAAACCCAAAAATGGCCTTTTGGGAATGGAATTATCAGGTACCGTTGTAGCCGTTGGGGCAAAGTCCACGAAGTTTAAAATTGGGGATGCGGTTATGGGCGATACCTCGGAATATGGCTTTGGCACCTTTGCAGAATATATAAGTATTAGCGAAAATGCGGTTATACAGAAACCCCAAGCCCTAAATTTTGAGGAAGCAGCAGCCGTTCCGCATGCCTCCTGTCTGGCTTTACAGGCATTGCGGGACATAGGACACATAGAAGACGGACAAAAAATTTTGATCAACGGTGGCGGTGGCGGTGTGGGCACCATTGGGCTACAGTTGGCCAAACTTCATAACTGTCAAGTAACAGGAGTAGATGCCCAAGAAAAACTGGCTATGATGACAGCCATTGGTTATGATCAGGTGATCGACTATAAAAAGGTGAATTTCACACAGGCCGGAGAGCGGTACGACCTTATCTTGGACTGTAAGTCCAACAAAGCTCCACTAACCTATCTCAAAGCCTTAAACCCCAATGGGCGTTATGTAAGTATAGGCGGCAAGCCTTTCAATCTAATTGGATTGTTGCTTTGGGGCAAACTTGTACCCCTGTTAAGCTCTAAAAGTTTAAAAATACTTGCCCTAAAATCAAATATTGGGTTGGATTATATCTGTGACCTGATGGCTCAGCAGAAGATCAAATGCCAAATAGACGGCCCATATCCCCTGGAAGATGCAGGGCGATTGATCCAGTATTTTGGTGAGGGAAAACATAAAGGGAAAATTGTAATTCGCATTAATAATAATCAAATAAAAAAATGAATCCCGTTACCCACCTAAAGGAACAAATAGACAGGGAAGGCTTATGGAGCGCAGAACTGGAACTGGGTAGGAACGAATATGTAAAGGTCCAGGGAATCTTAGACACTAACCTCTACTGGGTGGTAGAGGGCAGTTTAAGAATTTTTGTGGTGGAGGAAAATGAGGAACACACCATAAGATTTGGCTATAAGGACAATTTTATAGCGGCGTTGGATTCTTTTCTAAATGAAGCGCCTTCCGATTTATATATACAGGTACTAAAAAAAACCAAACTTAAAGTCATTGGCAAGTCGGTCTTTACTAATTATATTAGGTCCTCCCCAGAAAATATGGGAAGATGGCAACTTATATTGGAGCATCTGGTCTTACAACAGATGGAACGGGAACGGGATATCTTAACCGTGTCCCCCTTGGAAAGGTATAAAAGAGTCCTAAAGCGCAGTCCCCAACTCTTTCAGGAAATACCACATAAATACATAGCTTCCTATTTAAGAATGACTCCTGAAACGCTTTCAAGGATTAAAAAATCTTAATTCAAATCAATGTTTTAATTGCTAAAAGCAGCCAATTTTGCCCTAAAAAACAATGGAAATAGCATCTAAGGACTTATTGGAGGATTTGTTGGAGCGCAGCCAGGAATATAAGGCCAAGGCAGAACAATTTAAAACCCTGCCTTTGGAAACTTTAAACTGGAAAGCCTCTCCTGAAAGCTGGAGTATTTTGGAATGTTTGGAACATTTAAACCGATATGGAGATTTTTATATTCCTGAAATTGAAAAGCAGCTAAAAGCCTCTCGACACCGGCCTTCAGAAAAATTCAAAAGCGGCTGGTTGGGCAACTATTTTGCCAATACTATGCTTCCCAAGGAAAAGTTGAACAAGATGAAAACCTTTAGCAACATGAATCCCATGGGCAGTTCTCTGGATAAGACGGTACTCATCACATTTATTGCCCAACAACAAGGTTTGATCAATGTCCTGAAACTGGCCTCACGGGCAGACCTTGTTAAAACCGAAACCGCTATCTCCATTTCCAAATGGATCAAACTCAGATTGGGAGATACGTTTAGGGTGGTCATCTATCACAATCAGCGCCACTTGGTCCAGGCGGAAAGGGTCTTGAAGGAGGCTGGCAGCAGGTCATCTGATTAGAAAGAAAGAATCGAGGTATCACCTTATAGGTCTCGACTGCGCTCGACCTGACATTTTACCGTTATTACGAGGAGTTTTTGACGACGAAGCAATCTCTATATTAAAGAAACAGATTGCCACGCCGCTCCAAACTAACGGCTAGGCAGGCCCACTTTATCTGAGAATTATTTGGTTTTCATTGAAAAGGATTTAGCAAGAGCCTGCCTTTTGCGGGCAAGTGTGACCCTCACGCTAGCGGAGGCCAATTGTGAAATGTCAAAAGTCTTGGGCTTTCAATCCCTTCCATCTTCTTCTTCTTTGGTCGGAGAACCCACCTTGTCCTCCCGAGAAAAACGCGGGACAGGCTTAACCAAGGGAAGGAGCCTATCTATTTTCGTCATTGCGAGTGAAACGCGGCAGTCGGTTTTTTGAGTGAATAGATTGCTTCGTTACCAAAGCTCCTCGTAATTACCTAATTAGTCACTTCGACAGAGTCCCTTTTTCTGGGACGACGAGAAGTCGCACACCATTGGTCTCTCTTTATAAGTCTCGACTCCGCCGGTCTACCACCATGCAGCATTACGTCATTGCGAGCCCGCCTATCCGTCGGGCAGGTGTAGCGCGACAATCTGATTTTTGAATATTTCGACATTCCACTTTCGACATTATGCACTGCTTACTCATTACTGACTCCTATTAACTTATAACTGTTTACTGATATAACCACCCCCAATAAAAAATGGATTTACTATATTTAGGGGTAGTGTATTACAACCTTTACACCACTATTGACCACTATTTATAACAGAACCAATACCCTTAACCACCTATGTACACAGGAAAAGTTTATCGAATACTAACTATGGCCAAATGGACACGGTTTGAAACCCTTTGGTTCATTTTCATAATTGTTTTGTGGGTTCTGGGCTATTATTTCCTAGATATGGATTGGTTTAGAATTCCATGGACACCAATGGCCTTGATCGGTACAGCAGTGGCGTTCGTCATCGGATTTCAAAATAATGCTGTTTATGACCGTATATGGGAAGCTAGAAAAATTTGGGGCGGAATTGTCAACACCTCCCGCACCTTTGGTGTATTTGTTCAAGACATGCTCTCCAATGAGCATGCTAAGGAGGCTATATCAGAAGAAACTATCCAAGCAGAGGTGAAAGTACTCACCCACCGGCATATTGCATGGATGACGGCATTAAGACATGCCATGCGGCAGCCAAAGCCATGGGAAACCACCAGCAATAATAAGACAAATCGCGAATGGGGCGTACAGCCACCAGAAAAGAAATTTCCCTTGGAAGCGGATTTACAACTGTATTTGTCCGCAACCGATTTGGAGTATGTAATGAACAAGGATAATCATCAGACCGCCATTTTATATTTACAATCCCATCACCTGAAAAAACTTAAGGAAAACGGCATGCTTTGGGAGTTCTCGTTTCTTGAACTGGAAGGACTTGTCCAAGAGCTTCTAACGGTTCAAGGGCAAACGGAACGCATCAAGAATTTCCCATACCCCAGACAATATGCTTCCCTCAACCATTATTTTATGTGGCTTTTATTACTCCTTCTTCCTATGGCATTGGTGCCACAATTTGTAGAAATTGGCCAGGGATTCGCAGATAAACACTCCCTATTGGGCGACTTATTTATCTTGTTCTCAATCCCCGTTTATACCGCTGTGGCCTGGATGTTCCATACCATGGAAAGAATCGGCCGTACGGGAGAAAATCCGTTTGAAGGCACTGCCAATGACGTTCCCATTTCTACCATTGCAAGGGGAATTGAAATCGACCTAAGGCAAAACCTTGGAGAAAACAAGGAGGACATCCCCTTGCAATTTCCTGCCGAGCACGGGGTTCAATTTTAAGGTTTAGGGCCTATTATGCCAGTTACAACCACCGCGAGCGCGAGCCTTGGTTCTTCTTGAAGAAATTTAGCTAGGAGTCTATTCAAAAAGTAATAACATTTCTATTATGCAGGGAAGGTCTATTTCCCGTTGCTCCCCTACCTTGGGAGTGGGGGAGGTCCGTCCCACCCTTTTTACAACAACTTTATTCCAGAAAAGAATCCGGCCATGAACAAGTGTAGACTTTTTTGCCGTTTACCTCTCGGATCCAGGTATCAAAGCTACGTTCCCCCTCTTTTAAAACAATTATTCTTGCCCCTTCGATCGGCGCTTTGTTATAGGTTTTTGTTTTGGTAACCCTACCATAGGCCAAGGCCATATTAAAGTGCACCCCTATATAATCGTTATTGTGATCATGGCCCACAAAAGTGCCCATCACATCCTTGCCTTCCAGCATGGCCGCAAACATGCCCGTATTAATTTCCGGTCCACATTCCTGCTCTTTTCGCTTCCCAATGGCCTTTACTTTTTTATTCTTCCATGCCTGGTAATACTCCGGCAACGGAATATGAAAAAAGGCAATGGCAGGTAGGGGTTCGTTATTATTTAGTTGGGTAAATTCCTTGCTTTTTTCCTTGTACCAGCTTACTTGACTATTATCAAACCAGCCCCAACCATCCACTTCAGGTTTTAAGGTGCTATAGGCATTGGAATCCATAATGTAAATAAGCGCTTCGTTCCTATTATCAGTACTAAGGACAGGATATACAAAATTGGAGTTACCATAGGTATCGCCCTGGTCATCATTTAAACAGTAATTTAATTTCCGAAGGAAATCTGCCACTTCTTTCCTGGAAAGATCAGCTTGGGAATCATGATTACCAAGGGTGACGATCCAGGGCATTTTGGCTTCGGTAAAAATAGCTTCAAATTCTTTATATGTTTTTTCAGGATTGCCATCAGTAGCAATATCCCCCGTTAAAACCACCAAATCCGGTTTTTCTATGGCCAATATTTTTTTAATGGTAGTAAAGGCATCCAAGTTTTTGCCACGTTCCACATTAATATGGGTATCCGTAAACTGTACCACCTTAAATTCTTTGTTTCCGTTAAAATGTAACTGGGAAATGTCTTGGGAATGGACTGAGAAAGATAAAATTATTGCAAACAAAAAAACAAATCTGGATTTCATAAGTACTGCCGTTATTATGGTTAACAGTTTACAATAATAAGAAAGTAATTCCCTTTGACACAAAATCATGATTATATTTTTGTTATCCTTGGGAATCCCTGAAATTGGGCTCATATTGAATTGGCTGCTACGCCCACTTTTCACTGTAAGCCAACATCGCTGATTCCCATTTACTGAAAACTGACTACTGTGAACTGTTTACTGAAAAAGGTCGTTCACCGAAGAATTTTGAACTTTATCGATTACTCCAATCCGAAACCATATATTCACTACCTTAGAAAGTTAGTAGCCATCTTTTGGTTGAAGTATTCCCTCCGCTGCACATCCACGAAAATTTTTAAGAATTAATAGGATTTTTTATACACAGAAATGTATTAAAAAACAGTTTATCTAAAATAGGAATATAGGTACTTGTTACCATATTCTTATGTAGGTGGTCATTGAAGCAAAATAAAATGTGGAAACCATGTTAAAATTACTTCGGAGAATAAGGCAAAAACTGTTGTATGAAGGTAGCCTGAAAAAATACATGTTATATGCGGTTGGAGAAATATTTCTCTTAGTTATAGGTATTCTAATTGCTCTGCAAATAAACAATTGGAATGAAGCGAAAAAAGCAAGAAAAATTGAACTCTATATTCTTAAAGAAATACATTAAAACCTCGAATTAGATGTACTAGACCTACAGGAAAATGACAGACTTCTTGCCAAATCTATAAATCATATGAAAATAATATTAGATTATTTAGACAATAAAAGACCGTATGATGATACTTTAGAACTCCATCTTCAAAGTTTTTCTTTATTCCCACATTTTTGGCAAAATACAAGCGGTTTTGAAATGCTTAAATCGCGAGGACTTGAAACTATCTCCAATGAAATTTTAAGAACTGAAATAACGTATCTATATGATAATGATTATGAATTAATGAAAACTTGGGAGAGAGAAATATTAGACTTTATTAATATTTATGTATACAAAGAGGAATTCTCAAAATTTCTGACTAAAAATTCTAAAACTGTTCCAAAGAATTATGAATTACTAATTGAAGACACTCATTTTAGGGAAATAGTTTCAAAGAATTCCTCTTTGTTCAAATATATTTATAATCGCTATTTTTCAGCCACTTTAAAAAGAGCCATAGATTTAAATAAGAGAGTAAATACAGAAATTAATCAACTAGAATAACATAATAAGCCCCGCTGGAGCGAGTGTCACGCTCGTGCCTATACCTTTTACTGCGCAAAGCCCCTAGGCTCGAGCAATCAGAACCCTCCGTCTTCTCCTACGTCGAAGCCACCTCCCTTCGCACTTCGACTCCGCTCAGTACAGGCCTAAAGGGAGGAGCTCTTTATTTTATGAATTAGTTTGTAAATCAACTGCTCACTGACCGGTGAAAACTGTTCACTTTTTACTGTTCATCGTCTACTTCTCGATACAATTTTATTTCATTTCACTTCATAAAATCACTCGAAGTGACGGACTTTGAACTTTGGACTTTAACCCTCTGTTCGCTGGAAACTGTTTACTGATTGCTGATCAGGAAATCTTATCCATTTTCTTTCTGATCTCTGCCAAGCAAAGGTTGCCAAAACTGCCTTCGTGGGTGTGGCGTATATCCCTTTTGGGAGTAAAGGTACCTTCATTGATCTCCTTGCCCATTTTCTTATAGGCATCACGGAAAGGAGTGCCAGTCAATACCAATTCGTTCAAAGTATCCACACTAAACAAATAGTCGTATTTGGGATCGTCCAAAATATTTTCGTTGACCCGTATCTCCTTTAAACTAAAGGTCAGGATTTCCAAACAGGCCTTTAGGTCCTGTATGGCAGGTACGATTACCTCTTTTACCAATTGCAGGTCCCGGTGATAGCCACTGGGCAGGTTGTTGGTGATCAATACCAATTGGTTGGGCACGGTTTGAAGTCGGTTACACTTACCCCGCACCAATTCAAAAACATCAGGGTTTTTCTTATGGGGCATAATGCTGGAACCTGTTGTAAGCTCATCCGGGAAGGAGACAAAATTAAAGTTCTGGCTCATATACAGGCAGATATCCATCGCCATTTTGGACAGGGTGGAGGCAATACTACTCATCCCAAAGGCTGCTGCTTTTTCTACCTTGCCACGGCCCATTTGTGCGGCCACTACATTGTATTTCATGGTTTCAAAGCCCATTTCCTCAGTAGTAAAACTACGGTCTATAGGGAAAGAACTTCCATAACCCGCAGCACTTCCCAAGGGGTTTTGATCGGCTACCTTATAGGCGGCATCCACAAAATAAAGATCGTCTACCAAACTTTCGGCATAGGCGGAGAACCATAGTCCAAAGGAGGAGGGCATGGCAATCTGCAAGTGGGTATAGCCCGGCAACATCACTTTTTTATGCTTATCGGCCAAAATTAATAAGAGGTGGAACAAATCCTTGGTCAGTTCCTTGATCTCTGATAATTCGTTCTTTAGGTACAAATGCATGGCCACCAAAACTTGATCGTTCCTAGATCGGGCGGTGTGGATCTTTTTACCGGCATCGCCCAACCTTAGGGTTAGCAGGAATTCAATCTTGGAATGCATGTCCTCAAAACTATCCTCTATGGTAAAGGTGCCGTTCTCTATGGTCTTGGCTATATTGTCCAACTCATGTACCAGGGAATCGGTTTCCTTAAGGGTCAACAGACCAATTTTACCCAGCATTTTTGCATGTGCCTTGGAGGCGATTACGTCGTATTTTGCCAAAAGCAAATCCAGTTCCCTATCATTGCCCACCGTGAAATGGTCTATTTTTTTGTCGGTGCTAAATCCTTTGTCCCAAAGTTTCATTTGTCGTTTTTGTTTGTTTATTAATGGTCAATTACAATGAAAAATCTACATTTTTAATTGTTAATTGCTAATTGTTCATTGTTTCAAGAATCCTTGCAAGATCTGAATATACAAATCTATTCCTTCTTCAATTTCCGCTACATAAATAAATTCATCCGCGGAGTGACTACGGGTGCTATCTCCAGGTCCCAATTTTAATGACTGACAGTATAAGGCCGCCTGATCCGAAAGGGTAGGTGAACCATAGCTGCTTCTGCCCAAGGCCAAGCCCGATTTAACCAAAGGATGTTCCCTATTGATGGAAGAAGAGTTTAAGCGTAAAGAACGGGGTTTTACCTCGCAGGGTGCTTCCGCAGTGAGCATATCCGCGATTTCCTTGTTGGTATAACAGTCGTTTACACGCACGTCTATTACCAGATCCACATGTCCGGGCACAACATTGTGCTGGTTACCGGCACTTATCTGGGTTACCGTAAGCTTTACTTCGCCCAACACTTCGGATACTTTGGGAAACTTATAGTCCTTAAACCACTGTAGTACCTCAATGGTATTGTAAATGGCGTTATTATCGTTCGGGTGGGCGGCATGCGAGGGTGTTCCACTTACCTTGCCCTCAAAAACCACCAAGCCTTTTTCGGCAATGGCCAAATTCATCAAAGTAGGTTCCCCTACTATGGCCACATCTATTTTTGGAAGGATGAGCAACATACTGTTTAGACCATTGGGCCCTGAACTTTCCTCTTCTGCAGAGGCCACGATTACCATGTTATGGTTTAGGTTTTCCTGGGCGTAAAAATGGGTAAAGGTAGCGATCAATGATACCAGACATCCTCCGGCGTCATTACTGCCCAAACCAAATAATTTTCCATCCTCAATATGTGGATGAAAAGGGTCTTTGGTATAGGCCGAATTGGGCTTTACCGTATCGTGGTGCGAGTTTAATAATAATAACGGCTTGTTCTCATCATAGTATTTATTAAAGGCATACACATTGTTCTTCTCCCGTTTAAAAGGGATGTTGAAGTGTGTAAACCATGCTTCAATGGCATTTGCCGTTTTATCTTCTTCGGAGGAAAACGACTGAATTGAAATCAGTTCCTGTAACAATGCAATAGCCTTTTCCGTAAGTTTTTGTTGATCCATGTTTATAAGGTAATCGTGGTAAATAAGGTGGTTTTAGGGTTTAGCATATCCAAGTCCCCAATACAGACCTTGCCCACATTTTTATGAAGCGCATGGAAGCAATTTTCCAATTTTGGAAGCATGCCATCCGCTATAATTTTCTTTTCCAATAAATCCTGGTAGTTCTTAGGCTCCAGGTGTTTTACAACCGAGGTCTCGTCCGCAATATCCAACAATACCCCTTTCTTTTCAAAACAATAGTAAAGAGTGGTGTCATAGTTCCCGCTCATCCCAATGGCCACTTCCGAGGCAATGGTATCGGCATTGGTGTTCAGCAACTGCCCTTCTTTGTTATGGGTGATGGCACAAAAGACCGGAACAAATTCGGCCTGCAACAATTTGTCAATTGCCGCTGCATTTACTTCCTCCACATCTCCCGCAAATCCGTAGTCTATTTCCCGTACCGGTCTTTTCACGGCCCGAATGGTATTCCCATCGGCACCACTAAGGCCAATGGCGTTTGCTCCTCTGGCCTGTAATTGTGCCACAATATTCTTGTTGGCCAACCCGCCGTAGACCATTGTAATTACCTTTAGTCCCTCTTCATCGGTAATACGTCTTCCTCCTACCAATTTGGATTCGATTCCCAACTTTTCTGCGATTTGGGTAGCCAGTTTGCCACCACCGTGCACCAAAATTTTAGGGCCTTCCATGGCGGAAAAGGAATCCAGAAACTTGTTGAGTTCCCCTTCATTCTCAATTACGTTCCCACCAATTTTTATTATAGATAGTTTTTGTTTCATGTTCTTTTTTTACTACCCGCTTGGGGTGTAATTGATCTTTTTGCTCAAATTAACCAGCCTACGGTTTCAATCCCTTCCGTCTTCTCCTCCTATGGTCGGAGAATCCACCTTCCCTTGCTAAGGGAAGGAGCGCTTAATTTTCGTCATTGCGAGTCTGCCTAGCCATCAGGCAGGAATAGCGCGGCAAAAATCTGTTTACTTATTACTTTTCACTGTTTCCCATTACAGTTAACTGCCAAATGCCTAACACTCCTTGCAGAGTAAAGTCTACTGACGTGGCACTAATTAATACTATTCGAGCAAAAGAATTAACCTTTAGTTTCAATCCCTTCCGTCTTCTCCTCCTATGGTCGGAGAATCCACCTTTCCTTAACCAAGGGAAGGAGCCACCTATTTTGGTCATTGCGAGCCTGCCCAGCCGTCAGGCAAGCGTAGCGCAGCAAAAAAATCTGTTTACTAGTTACTGCTCACTGTTTACTTTACACCTTTAACTTCTCGATACAATTTTATTTCGTTTCACTCCATAAAACCACTCGAAGTGACGAGCATAAGACATTGCTATTGCTCACTGAATACTGTTTACTGATAACTGTATACTGCCCACTGTTCACTGTCAACTTCCAATTGTATACTGATTACTGCCAACTTCCAAAAGCCTACCCCTACAAGCTCTCCAACAACTTCTTCAACACGATCTGTGCAGAATAGGTCCTATTATTGGCCTGTTGAATGGTCAAGGAGTTATTGCCGTCCAAAACCTCATCGGCTACTACCACATTTCGTCTTACGGGCAAACAGTGCATGAACTTGGCATGGCCTAATTTTTTATTGGTCATGGTCCAATTCTTATCCTGGTTTACCACCTTACCATAATCCTGATAGCTGCTCCAGTTTTTTACATAAACAAAATCGGCATCTTCCAGAGCCTTGTCCTGATCGAATTCTATTTTGGCGCCCTTGGTCACCTCCGGATTTAAATCGTATCCTTTGGGATGGGTGATAACAAAATCGGCCTCCTGCAAATGCATCATTTCCACAAAGGAATTGGCCACTGCATGTGGCAATGCCTTTGGATGTGGTGCCCAGGACAAGACCACCTTGGGTCTTTTCTTTGTATTGTTTTCCGCAAGGGTAATAGCATCAGCCAAAGCCTGTAAAGGATGCCCCACAGAGCTTTCCATATTCACCACCGGAATACCGGCATATTTTTTAAAACCATTCATGACCACCTCAGCCTCGTCCTGTTCCTTATGGGTCAAAGAGGCAAAGGCCCTAATAGCTACTATATCACAATATTGGGCCACTACTTGAGCAGCTTCCTTGATGTGTTCGGAAGTGCCTTGGTCCATGATGGTACCGTCTCCATATTCCAACGCCCATCCTTCGCTTCCAAAGTTCATCACAATAACTTCCATCCCTAAGTTCATGGCCGCTTTTTGTGTGCTTAAACGGGTTCTAAGGCTGTTGTTGAAGAATAATAAACATATGGTCTTGGTCTGTCCCAAAGCTTTGAATTGAAGCGGATTCGCCTTTAATGATCTAGCTTCTTCCACCCATTGCGGTAGGGAATCGATATCTTTTAAGGATAAATAGTGTTGCATTTCTTTATTTTATGGTTGTAAAAGCGGTTTTGTTTTCGAGGGCATCAATAATAAAATTGTCTTTTAGGCCATTCACGATCCAGGTTTCAATATTTGCTTTTCTCGCTATATTGGCGGCCTCGATCTTGGATTCCATTCCCCCCGTACCATGGGAAGATTTGGAATTGCTTATCTCTTTTTGCAAATCGATTAAATTACTTACCAATCTAATGGTTTTTGGATCCTTATCGGCAAATGATTCCTTGGTGTAAATACCATCAGTGTTGGTCGCTATGACCAATAGATCAACCTTCATCAAGGCGGCTGTCAACGCTGCTAATTTATCATTGTCCCCAAACTGAATCTCATCGGTAGCAACAGTGTCGTTCTCGTTAATAATCGGGATGAAGTTATTGGCCACCAGGACATTGATGGTATTGCAGATATTTTCCTTGGAAACTTCCCTTTCAAAATCGGAATATGATAAAAGACATTGGGAGGTAAATAATCCCAATTCTCTAAAATTCTCCTGGAAAATACGCATTAAATGGGGCTGCCCAATGGAGGCCAAGGCCTGCTTAACGGTAATCTCCTGCCCGTTGTGTTCCAATTTTACAAACTGTTTGGCGGCGGCTATGGCTCCTGAACTTACAATGATAAATTCGTACTTATCCTTAAGTTTAGCAATCTGCCTACCAATATCCTCAATTTTTCCCCTAGAAATATGGTCTGTTTCCTTGGTAAGGGTGTTGGATCCTATTTTTAATAATATTCTTTTCTTCTGCATGCTCTTTTTTTTAGACCTATTGTTAGGTCTGGGTACTACCTTATTTGACCATCACCTTTAACATACCATTTGTTGGTCACCAAATGTTGCAGTCCTATGGGCCCCCTTTGGTGTAATTTATCCGTACTTATGGCCAGTTCCCCGCCCAGTCCAAATTGTCCTCCATCCGTAAAACGGGTGGATACATTATGGTATACTGCCGCAGAATCCACAGAATTCATAAATAGGTTGGCCTCCTGCTCCTCCTCAGTAACGATTACCGCGGAATGGCCTCCGCCATAGGTATTTATCTTTTCAACAGCTTCCTCCGTGTTTCCTACTTCCCCGATGAGAATCTTATAATCCAAAAATTCCTCAAACCAGATGCATTCTCCCATAATTGCTGAAGTGTCTGTTGTGCCAACCAGACTATTATCCACTAAAATCTCTACATTTTTCGCTTTTAATTCAGCTATCAAATCCTTTATAAAAGCTGCTTTGTTGGGCAATTCACTGTCTATCAACACCTTATCCAAAGCATTACATGCCGAAATCTTTGTGGTCTTCCCATTCAGAATAATAGACATTGCCTTTTTAAGGTCCGCCTTAGGATGTACGTATAGGAAATTATTTCCTCTACCACTGACGATTACCGGGCATGTAGCATGCTTTTTGGTAAACGCAATCAATTTTTCCCCTCCCCTAGGTACAATAAGATCCAGCTTTTGGGTAGGCTTTTCCAAAAAGGCCTGGGTCTGCTCCCTATTGAATTCCAAATAAGTTACCCAATCCTTGGAAATGTCGTGTTGCTCCAAGGATTTATGCCAAAAATTTACCAGTACCAAATTGCTTTGAAGCGATTCTTTTCCGCCTTTCAACAAAATTTTGTTGCCAGATTTAAAGGCAATGGCCGCCGCTTCTATGGTAACATCGGGCCTGGATTCATAAATGATCAGGACCGTGCCAAAAGGGGCCGTTTTATTACTGACGTGCATCCCATTTTCATGGGTAAAATTAAAGCGCTCCAATCCCAAAGGATCTTCCTGGCCCGCCAACTGCTGAAGGGATAAGATCATACCTTCAATCTTGGCATCGTCAACCTTTAGTCGGTCGTACATGGCCAAATCATCACCATTATAGGCCTCCAGGTCCTTCTTATTGACCTCAAGAATGGTATTTCGTTCCCCATCGATCAGTTGTGCCATGGTATTGAGCACCGCATTTCTTTGGGATATGTCTAAATATAAACTCATGCCAATTCTTTTTTTAAGGCATCAAAAAATTGATCCAAATTTCCTTTGGTAATATTCAATGCCGGCAATACCCTCAAAACGTGTTTATCGCTTGCGCCACCGGTAAACATATGTTGGTTATGGATCAATTTCTTTCTTAGCTCAGCCACGTCAAAATCAAATTCCAACCCTAGCATAAGCCCCATTCCCTTTACTCTTTTTACCTGGGGGATAGCAGCTGCCTTTGCCTTGAAATATTCAAAAAGTTCGGCGGCATTTTCTATTAAATTCTCTTTCTCGATTACTTCCAATACCGCCAGTCCTGCGGCACAGGCCAAATGATTCCCGCCAAAAGTGGTTCCCAACATTCCGTAGGAAGCTTTAATACTTTCATGGATCAGGACTCCACCAATAGGAAATCCGTTACCCATTCCCTTGGCTACTGTAATAATGTCCGGTTTGATTCCGTAATGCTGAAAGGCAAAGAACTTACCGCTTCTACCATAGCCACATTGCACCTCATCTGCAATAAGCAAGGCACCATTTTCCTTACTAAGGGAAGCTATATTTTGATAAAATTCTTGGGAAGGTTGATCTAAACCTCCTACCCCTTGAATGGTTTCTATGATCACACTACAAACATCTCCTTTGGAGATTTCGGTTTTAAACGCTGCCAAATCCTCGAAGGGAAGTATGGTTACCTTTTGTTGCTTGTTTATAGGGGCATTTATTTTTTCATTGTCAGTGGCGGCCACAGCGGCAGAAGTCCTCCCATGGAATCCGTGTTTAAAAGCGATTACCCTAGATTTACCTGTTTGGAAAGATGCCAATTTTAAGGCATTTTCGTTGGCCTCCGCCCCTGAATTGCACAGGAAGAGATTGTAATTTTCACAGCCCGAAAGTTTCCCCAATTTATGCGCCAAGGCTTCTTGAACAGGGTTCTGGATGGCATTGCTATAAAAACCTATTTTGTCCAACTGTTCCTTTAATCTTTGCACATAATGTGGGTGGGAATGTCCTATGGAGATTACGGCATGTCCACCGTAAAAATCCAAATAATCCTGTCCTTTATCATCGGTGACCACGATTCCCTTTGCCGAAACAGGGGTTACGTTATATAATGGGTATACATCAAATAATTCCATCTTATATCTTATATTTTGAACCTCTTATGCCTAAAAACCATGTAGGTTTAATGACAAGGTTAACCTTTTTTAATCTCGTTTATTTTGTCGAATGAAGCAACTATACCTCTTATCAAGGAAGAACTAAGTCCCTGGTGTTCCATTTCGTTCAATCCGGAAATGGTGCATCCCCTTGGGGTAGTTACCTTATCTATTTCATTTTCTGGGTGACTGTCAGATTCTATCAACAAACTAGCAGCCCCATTACAGGTATGCATGGCCAATTCCTGTGCTTCCTTGGCATCGAATCCCAATTGAATGGCCCCTTGTGTGGTGGCACGTATCAATCGCATCCAAAACGCAATTCCACTGGCACAAATAACGGTAGCGGCCTGCATCTGGTCTTCCGGAATTTGCATGGAATGCCCCATACGGTTAAAGATGGCCTTGGCCAAGTCGATCCTTTTGGCACCCTTCTCATTGCAGCAGATACAAGTCATGGATTTCCCTACAGAAATAGCGGTATTGGGCATGGCACGAATAATATAGTGATCAGGGCCAATAACTTCTTCCATTTTGGCAATACTAAAACCGGTAATGGTGGAAATAATAACATGTTTATCTGTAAGAATGTCCTTAACCTCCCCCAATATCTTTACAAATTGGTTTGGCTGAACTGCAAATATTAGAATATCCGATTTGGACACTGCTTCCCTATTATCAGTGGTAGTGGTCACAATTCCAAATTTCTCAATTTCCTTAAGCCCACTTAGATTTCTCTTGGTAAGGACCATGGATGTGGCGCCGTTAGTGTTCAAAATGCCTTTTGCTATGGACAACCCTAAATTACCTGTTCCAATTATGGCTATTTTCATTCTTTAATAGTTATTTATCACCTTCCCAAAACCGTGGGAAGCTGTTGATTGGTTTAAATGATTGTTGATCGGTTTAAATATTGCCATTACCATTCAAGGGCCAACAATACTAAAATACACCGGCTTTTAATTGCAGGCCTTCTGTTTCCTTAAATCCGAAGGCCAAATTCATATTTTGTACTGCCTGCCCTGAAGCCCCTTTCAATAAATTATCTATGGCAGAGGTAATCAGTAGGGTATTGTTGTGCTTGTGCAAATGAATATGGCATTGGTTGGTATTCACCACCTGCTTTAGGTTGATGTCCTCTTCCGTCACCTGTGTAAAGACCGCATCCTTATAAAAATCGTTGTAAAGTTCATAGGCTTCTACCAAACTCCCATCAAAATCTGTATAGGCCGTGGCCAATATCCCTCTAGTAAAATTACCCCTATTAGGTAGGAAAAAAAGTTCCCCCGTATTTTCTTGAAGACTGTGCAAGCTTTCATTTATCTCCCCAAGGTGCTGGTGTGTAAAAGGCTTATACCAGGATACGTTGTTGTTCCTCCAGCTAAAATGTGAGGTTGACGAAAGGCTTACTCCTGCTCCTGTACTTCCGGTAACGGCATTGACATGTACCGGTTTATCCAGTTTATGGGCCTTTGCCAATGGCAATAATCCCAACTGGATGGCGGTGGCAAAGCAACCTGGGTTGGCAATGTATTTCGCCTTCCTAATTTCTTCCTTCTTAAGTTCGGGCAAACCGTAGACAAAAGCTTTTCCGTCTAGAACGGCATCGGCCTCCAGCCTAAAGTCATTACTCAAATCTATGATCTTGGTATTTTTGGAAAACTCATTTTCCTTTAAAAAACTAGTGGAGTTCCCATGCCCAAGACAAAGAAATACCACATCTACATCCTTGTTAACCTCACCTGTAAATGCCAGATCGGTAACCCCCAATAGGTCCGGATGGGCCGTGGTAACCTTTTTGCCCGCCCTGGTAGTACTAAAAACAAAATCTATAGTTGCACTGGGATGGTTCAGGAGAATTCTAATGAGTTCCCCTCCAGTATACCCCGAACCACCAATAATACCTACTTTAATCATTATTCTGATTTACGTGGTTATATATTTTTCCGGAATTGGAAAGTATTTTAATAAATCCTTTGGCGTCATCCGCGGTCCATCCTTTGTTCATCTCACCATAGCTTCCAAAAGAGGCGTTCATTAAATCGTGCGAAGAGGATATCCCGTCCAATTCAAATCGATAAGGGTGCAGACTTACAAAGACATCACCACTAACGTTCTTTTGAGTATCGGTCAAGAAGGCCTCAATATTGCGCATTACCTCATCCAAATAATTTCCTTCGTGCAACAACATGCCATAGAAATTACCTTGTTGTTCCTTTTGGTACTGTTGCCATTTGGTAAGGGTGTGTTTTTCCAACAAATGGTGGGCCTTGATTATGATCAAGGAAGCAGGTGCTTCAAATCCTACCCTACCTTTGATGCCAATAATGGTATCCCCAACGTGGATGTCCCTACCAATAGCATATTTGGACGCAATAGCCTCCAATTTTACGATATTGTTCACAGGAGTATCGTTATCACCGTCCAAAGCAATTAATTCTCCCTTGTGAAAAGTAAGTTTCAATTGTTTGGGTTCTGTTTCTTGAAGTTGACTTGGATAAGCAGAATCGGGCAAAGACTTATGTGAGGTAAGTGTTTCCTCACCTCCAACCGAGGTACCCCATAGACCCCTATTAATAGAGTATTTGGCCTTTTCCCAAGGGTAATCAACCCCATTCTGTTTTAAATATGCGATTTCAGCTTCCCTAGCCAATTTGTTATCCCTTATAGGGGTAATGATTTCAATTTCTGGAGCGATAATCTGAAAGATCATATCAAACCTTACCTGATCGTTCCCTGCCCCGGTACTACCGTGGGCAATATATTTGGCGCCTACCTTTTTGGCGTAGTTTACAATTTCAATGGCCTGAACAATTCGTTCCGCACTTACCGATAAAGGATAGGTGTTGTTTTTTAATACATTCCCAAAAATTAAATACTTTACTACCTTTTCATAAAAGGTTTGTACTGCATCTATAGAAGTGTATGAGGTGGCCCCCAACTCCAAGGCCTTTTTATGAATGCTATCTATTTCCTCCTTTGAAAACCCACCAGTGTTTACACTTACGGCATGTACTTCAAATCCTTGATCCTTTGATAAATACTTTGCACAATAGGAAGTGTCCAATCCACCACTATATGCTAAAACTAATTTCTTCATGCTAAACTTATCTTATTATTTATTCATAGTAGTATTGATCCACTACTTTGTTTTCTTGTTTAGGAATAAACTTTCCTTAATACTTTTTAATCTTTGAAATGCCTTGGAATTTAATTTTTCCTTGGGCTCCTGTTTGATTTCCTTTGCTTTAGTTTCCGGGTCGTACAGCATACCGGTACAAAGACACATCTTTTGTTCTGTCCTGGTAAGGATATCAAAATTTTTACAAGTCTGACAGCCTTTCCAAAACTCGGGATCTGTAGTGAGTTCAGAAAAAGTAACCGGTTTATAGCCCAGTTCATAGTTCATCTTCATCACTGCCAATCCCGTTGTGATCCCAAATATTTTGGCATTGGGAAATTTACTCCTGGATAGGTCAAAAATTTCCTTTTTTATTTGCTTTGCCAAACCCTGGTTTCTATAATCCGGATGTACGATAAGGCCCGAATTGGCGACAAACTTCTCATGTCCCCAGACCTCTATATAGCAGAAACCTGCAAATTTATCTCCATCCAAGGCGATAATAGCGTTACCATTATGCAGTCTCTTTTGAATATATTCAGGAGTACGCTTAGCAATCCCGGTGCCGCGCACTTTGGCCGACTCTGCAATGGTTTCGCAGATGATCTCGGCATATTTAAAATGGGAATCGTTAGCAATAACAATCTTCATTGAATGTTGCTTTTAGAATTAAAATTATGATTTATTTTTTTTGAGAGGGAAATGGACTCACCTATTTCCATAAAAGAAGCGCACCCTTACGGGCGACGACGTGTAGGCGTAAATGAATAAGCAAGGTCAGACACCTTGTTAGCATTAAGTATGTAATATGAGTTATTCATTATACCATCAAAAGTACAAATAAAAATGAATTTTTGTATTTGAAGTGCTAATTATTACTAAAAAGTAGTTTTTTGTTATGTAATCTAACAATTTCATAGATCATGAAACCATATACTGAAATATATTCAATAGACAACAACCAATAATTCTCCTTAAACCCCTCATTGGAATAGGCCCAGTAGCTAAATATAACACTAAAGGACCATACAATGGGAAATCTAAATTCGGTAAAAAGGCATAGAACCAATAGAAAAATAATATACCATGGGTGCACGGTCGCCGACAAAAAATAGTACAGCGTTAAGACCCAAAGCATAGAGGTCATCAAGCTTGATATTTTTTTATTGTTTCGTACAAACGCAAACAGGGCTACCAAGGCAATGACGACGATGGGCGTTATTTTTCCATAATCCTTAATAAGCTCCCATGGTTTGGCATCAAAATTTAAGGCCACTTTTTTAATGAGGTTGTACAGTCCGGCATTGAATTCAAAATTGGAGAACCAAAGTCCAACCGTCTGTAAATAATTATCCGCCAATTCCGGGGAATGGAATGGGAGTACCAATAGGACCAATGTTATACCCACAACCCCATAAAAGAGCAAGCTTTTCTTGATTCCGAAATATTTTAAGAACAATGGCAGAAATAGTAAGGGCACCAATTTTATAGAGATAGAAAATGCATACACAATAGCGGCCAACAGCCATTTATTAATGAACAAAAGATAAATGGACCATATAAAAAAGAACAACATTACCCCTTCAAAATGAAGGTTTCCCGTCAGTTCCAAAATTACCATGGGATTTAGAAAATACCAAAAGATCAGATGCGTGGATTTATTGAGTTTTTGTAACAACTTACGGCCGAAATACAGAATTCCCAGATCGGACAGAATTATAATGGTCCGCATAACCAGTACACTCCCAACTATACTTTTTCCGGCCAACCACGTGGACAGTGCAAAAATAATCTGGTTTAAAGGTGGATAATTGCTATAATTTGAAGCACTCAAACTTCCCATTCCACTTACCAACTCTCCGGCATTGTGCATTATTTGCCCACCCCCAATAATCAGATCTTTAGGCATGTGAAGGTAGGGGCTTATGCCATTGTTGATCAATTGACCATCCCAAATAAATCTATAAAAATCTTGGGATAGGTTGGGTTCGGCAAAAAGTAGCATCAATCGGAAAAGCGTTCCGGAAATGGCCAGAAACTTAAAATTCCATTTTTCAAACTGAATTAGCTTATAGCACAAAAAAAACAGGACCGAATAAAGGCTTAATAATTTTATAAAATCTGCACGATCCAAATCGTACCCAAAAGCCATATAAAATAGAATACTAAAAAGCACCATTAACATTGGAATTTTGTGAAGTTTCCAATAAGAAACGGTCCTTTGGATCATAATGGTCTGGTAGTTTTTGGTCACTTAATTAGTTGAGCAATCTCCAAATTTAAATGAAATTATCAAATAACAACTGGTCTAGTTTTGATTTTGGCAATGAAACTATAGTCTTTTTATTATTTAGAAAGAATACACCTCTGTAGAACCCCACATTGCCTTGCATTGGGGGGAATCCGGTTCACGTCTAACTTCAGTTTCAAGGGAATAGGGTGGATTATTAATTTTGAAAGCAAAAAGCCCTGTTCCTTTTACAGAACAGGGCTTTTAAATACTGTGTTTTAATTGAATTAGGCCCTCGCCATAAGCGATTTAAAGAAGACATAACCGAATCCCAAAAACAACATAAAATGAAATGGAAAAAGTCCAAAATCGTTTAAGGGAATGGCACTGTACATTCCAAACAGGAAGTAAAGCATTAAGGCCGCTTCCAAAATCATGTTGGGAGAAAGTTTGGTAGCCAAGTATTTATTTCCTTTCCAACTGTCCTTTATACTGTTCAAATTGAATTTTGGTGTCCTGACGAACTCACTTCTTTTACCCATATGGCCTTCCAATACGGCAATGGAATTATGCAAAGAAAATCCAAGTGCAACCGAGAAAAAGGTAAAGAAGATTTTAATGTAGTCAACAAAATTATCAAAACTACTTCCCTGAATACTCTTATACGTAAACCAATAGCAGACGAAAAGTATAACGGTACTTAGAATAAAGAATTTGGTAGCTTCGAAAATCCAACCCAAATGGTCAAACGTATTTTTTATGTACATCATTGGTATACTCAACAGGGCTACCAAAAATACGCAAAGGAACATAGAGCTATTTAACAAGTGCATAACGCCGTGAAACTTTGTCTTAAACGAAATGTTCTTGGCAGAAACAACACTCCAAACGGTTTTTCTAAAGTTTTCAGCTCCACCTTTGTTCCAACGAAACTGTTGTGAACGAGCAGCACTAATTACCACTGGAAGTTCTGCCGGAGTCTCTACATCCTCCAAATACTTAAATTTCCAGTTTTTCAATTGTGCACGGTAACTAAGATCCAAGTCCTCGGTCAAGGTATCACCTTCCCAGTTTCCTGCATCCAAAATACATTCCTTTCTCCAGATACCAGCAGTACCATTGAAGTTTATAAAATGCCCTTTGGCATTACGTCCTACTTGTTCCAATGTAAAGTGGGCGTCCAAAGCAAAAGCCTGAATACGTGTCAAAGTAGAATATTCCCTATTGATATGCCCCCATCTTGTTTGAACAACACCTATTTCCTGATCCTTAAAGTAGATAACAGTTTTCTTCAACCAATCACTGGATGGCAAGAAATCTGCATCAAAAATGGCAATAAACTCTCCCTTGGCCAAAACTAGACCTTCCTTTAGGGCTCCTGCCTTATATCCTTGTCTATTAGTTCTTCTTATATGTGTAATATCAAGTCCTGCCTCTTGAAGGGCTTGGATACGCTTTGCAGTATCCAATACGGAATCGTCAGTGGAATCATCCAAAACCTGAATCTCCAACTTACTTTTAGGGTATTCTATTTTGGCGATATTGTCCAACAAACGCTCCATTACATACTCTTCATTATAAATAGGAAGTTGTATGGTTACAAATGGTATTTCTTTTGGATCAAGTAAATTGTATTTTGGAGCAACCTGATTTCTCCTTTTATAACCTAAATAGTTGACCAGTAAATTAAGCTGTGCCAAGCTATAAAAGAATATTAATAGTAAAGAAATACTGTAAATTGTAATGATAAAGTAAGTAATTGTTAGTCCCATTTTATTTTAAACTGTATTTAAAAATCCAACCTAGAATTTTTGCGCCTGCAAATATAGTACCTTTTACCGTACCTGATACTTTTGATATGCCAATTCTTTTTTTATAACGCACTGGTACTTCGACATATGTAAATCCCTTTTTTAGAACCTTCAACTGCATTTCCACGGTCCAACCGTAGGTCTTATCCTGCATTTCCAGCGCCATTAGCTTGTTGTACTTTATGGCTCTAAATGGACCCAGATCTGTAAAAGAAGCTCCAAAGAACCATTTCATTAAAGTGGTGGCCAATGCATTTCCAAAAACCTGCTGCGGGGTCATGGATCCCATTTCCCTCAACTCCTTTGTTCTGGCCCCAATAACGAAATCCATATTGTTTTCCACTATGGGTTTTACCACTTTGGAAAGCTCTTCGGGGAAATCCGAATAGTCTCCGTCCATAAATACGATAACATCGGGTGTTTTGGATTGTTTGGATATATAATTAATTCCTAGAAGACAGGCATAACCATAACCCATTCTATTTTCCGTGAGAACGGTTGCTCCGGCATCCCTTGCATTAAGGGCTGTATTGTCCGTAGAATTATTGTTTACGACAATTATTTCAGAAACAATTTTAGGGATTTCTTTTATTACGCTTGCAATGGAATCAGCTTCATTATAGGCAGGAATTATTACTTTGATATCGGTCATTAGTGTATGTGAAGAATGATTCTTATTTGTCCATAGATACTTACCTGAGGCATCCTAAATACCCATAGCCCCGTTAAAAGCGCAAAGGTATCAATACTTTTAACAATTTATAAATCTTCAAGTTTTGTATGGCATAATAATATTGGCCCCAGCGCAGACTTATTTTTTATTTACCAATTCCATTAGATCAACATCATTCCCCAAAAGAATTTCCGTAGGGTTAATTCTTCCTTTTAGAGGTCCGTTTTCCAACTTTAAGACCCCTCTTGGGCAAACTGCAGAACAAATACCACAACCTACGCAGCTGGATCTAATTATATTTTCTCCCTTTTGTGCATAGGCCCTAACATCTATACCTTGTTCACAATAAGTAGAGCAATTACCACAGGAAATACATTGACCCCCATTGGTGGTAATCCTAAAGCGCGACTTAAACCGTTGTACAAAACCTAAATATGCCGCTAAGGGACAGCCAAATCTACACCATACCCTGTTTCCAAAAATTGGATAGAACCCTGTACCGATCACTCCCGCGAAAAATGCACCTATCAACAGGCTATAGGCACTTTGTACACTCTGTGTTTTTAACCCCAAGACGGTACTGGATTCCGTAAAAAAACTGTAGAGCGTCATCAAGGTCATTCCCACGGCAAAGACCAATACACTGTGCACCAACCACCTTTCTACCTTCCAAGAAAATAAGGATTTACTGGAATGCTGTCTGTATGGATCACCCAAGGTCTCGGCCAATCCGCCGCAACCACAGACCCAGGAACAATACCATCGCTTCCCAAAAAAGTAGACCATAACGGGAACGATTACCAAAGTAAGTACAATTCCCCAAACCAAAATAAAGAGACCTATTCCACCACTGTTCAACAGGGACTTTAGATTCCATTGGAAAAAGAAATCGTAATCCAAAGGAAAGGCGTTTTTAAAATCATAATACGGCATTTGGAGTCTCACCATTATTTCCGGAATCAGAAAGGCAAAGACAATCTGAAAGAACAATACAGATGTTGTGCGCACCATTTGGTACATATTGTGCCTGTATTTAATATACATGCGAACGGCCATAACCGACATTACCGTACAATACATAAATCCATAAACAAACCAATGCCCGGCAGGATTACCACTTAAAAATTCACTGATGGGATCTACGAGATACGTCCAATTTACAGCATATTCCGATCTAAAGTACAGCACTAAATAAAAAGAAACCAGAAAAACGAAGACCATCCAGGCAATCCATCCCCTATTTGTGGCATTCTCATGGTAAATACCATTATTTTTAATTCCTTTTAGACCCAACAATACTACATCGGGAACAATAAAAAGTAAAGCCCCCAATATTCCCAGGCCAAAGGTCAGGAACCACATTAGCCCTTTATTATCCACCACAAAACCACTTCCTCCAACTTTTCCCACCGCGGCGGCCATGTCATGCGGACCAGTATAGATGACCTTTTTGTACTCCTTATTCTTTCTATGTTGGGTATTGGCAGTCTCAAGAGCATTGGAGATTTTAGGTGATAATGAAAGCATACCGCTAAACTCTTTACCTACCACATTTCTCTCCATTTCCTGAACGAAAATTTCACTGGAAATACCTTTTTCCCGAAGTACTTTATCGAAGGTTGTGGAGCTTACTTCAAACTCACCTACGAATGGAAGAATTGTAAATATGATTAGACCAATTAGAAAAGTGAAAAGCCCAATTTTTTTTATTATTTGCATCTTAAAATCTTATACGTTGCTAAAAATTCGTTTCCAACTTTTCTTTTTGGGAGTAATGTTCGTACCAAATTGGGTGTTATAATGGGATATAATGGCCTTTTCGTATTTGGCGTAAAATTCCGGATCAAAATTGGCATCCTTCAAATATTCCAAAACGTAATCCATTGTTCTTTCCTCTGTAAGCCAGCGATCTAAAATTTCATGACGCATCCGAATTCCGAAGGTATTGATCCCCAAGAGCTGCTTGGTGTCCTTATGAAAGGCAATTGTAACGCATATTTTTTCGCTCGGATGCCTCCAGTGAAAATGCAGTTCATGGTCCTTTTTGGACCTATCTGTAAACACCCATCCATAGGTTTGGTATTCTATATCCAAAAACTTTGCTGAATTAAACCAATGCCCTGGCTTATAAGCCCTTTTCCTACCACATATGGTCTGCGCCAAAGCCTCGCCCATCATTCTACCCGTATACCATACGGCCTCAATCGGCCTGCGATTGCCAATGGCCTCATGTTGCTCAGCACAATCCCCAATGGCATAGACATCAGTTATGTTGGTTTCCAAAAAATTATTGACCTTAACTCCTTTGCCTACCTCTATACCAGATCCTTCCAGAAAATCGATGTTTGGAGTAACACCAGCAGTTAGCCCTACCACATTACAAGGAATTGTTTCGCCCTTATCGGTAATCACAGCCTTTGCCCAACCATTTTCATCCGAAACTATTTCCTTGAGATTGGTATCCAACTTTAGGTCTATATGGTGCTCCAAAATGTGCTCATTGATCATTTGCGATTCACCCTTGGGCAGGACTCCATCCCAAAAACTCTTTTCACGCACTAAAAAAGTAACCGGGATATCCCTACTTCCAAGCATTTCCGCCAACTCTATGCCTATTAACCCTCCTCCAACGATTACCGCTCTTTTGCAAACTTCCCTGTTGGGCGCATTGGCTTCCAATAATTCCAAATCCTGTTTGGAATACAGCCCCTGTACACCTTTCAAATCCTGGCCGGGCCATCCAAATTTATTGGATTTGGAACCAGTGGCAATTATCAGTTTATCGTATCCAATTTCCTCAGAACCTTTTAACAGTAACCTTTTATTGGCAGTATCTACCTTAGCAACATAACCGTGCACCAAATCCAATCTATTTTTTTTCCAGAACCAATTCTCATAGGGTTGGGTATGCTCAAACTTCATATGTCCCATATAGACATACATTAATGCAGTTCTAGAAAAAAAATAATTGCTCTCCGGGGAAATAATGGTGATTTTTTTGTCGGATAGTTTTCGAATATGGCGTGCTGCCGTAATACCCGAAATTCCATTACCAATAATAACAATGTGTTCCATAGGTCCTTGGTTGTTGCGTAATCTGTCGCACCTAAAGATAATAACTTAATGGTTTGCCCCTAATTTAGATTTATTTAACATAAGGAAGGCTCCATGTCCACGGGCAGAAAATGAAGGATACATTCGGAAGTTGACTATATGGAATATACAAATTTACACGGAGCCCGAATGCCGCAAAATCAATTAGAATCTGGAAAAATATTACTTGCTTGCCTTTTCTAAAGTAAAGGAGAATTCCGAACCTATATCCAGTACGCTCTCCACATAAATCTTTTCGTTGTGTGCCTCAATAATATGTTTTACAATTGCCAATCCCAAGCCGGACCCACCTTCGGCCCTACTCCCACTTTTATCGACCCTGTAAAACCGTTCGAATATTCGGGCAAGGTTTTGTTTGGAAATTCCCTCCCCATTGTCGGTCACCCGGACAATAACCTTATTTTTAATTAGGTTTTCCACACTAACCTCCGTGGTTCCGTTCTGCTGTCCATATTTAATGGAATTGACCAGCAGATTGGTTATCACTTGTTGTATTTTTTCCTTATCGGCCTTTACATAGATAGGATTTCTATAGTCCATGTCGAAAGTTAAGGTAATATTCTTCTTAGCTGCCTTCATTTCCAAAAGATCAAAAACATTCTGGAAAAGTTCCAAAATATTAAAATCTTCTATCTCCAAATTCAGGTCCCCTACTTCCAATTTGGTAATTAGATCAAGGTCCTTTACAATATAAATAAGTCGCTCCACACCTTTACTGGCCCTTTGAAGATACTTTTTTCTTAGACCTTTATCCTCCATGGCACCATCCAACAAAGTTAAAATATAGCCTTGGACCGTAAACAATGGTGTTCTCAATTCATGGGAAACGTTACCCAAAAAATCCTTTCTATACTCTTCACGGATCTTTAAGGTGTCTATTTCAATCTTTTTATCCTTTGCAAACTTTTCTATTTCATCTGTCAAGGTCCTCATGTCCGTAGTAATGGTCTTGGAAGCCAAGGAGGTGGACTCTAGGAGGGCTACATCGTTGTATATGCGCTCAATTTTACGATAGATGAATTTTTCCACCCTCAACTGCACCACTAGAAAAGAAACCAAGTAGGAAGTTAGCGCTACAACAACCAAAAGCAACCAATCAATAGAACCTCTGTTCCACAAAAATACCCCTAAAACAGAACTCAGTAGAAATGAAATAAGAATTGCGGAACGATGGGCAAATCGATAAGATTTTTTTATCCTAGTGGTCATTACAATACGAACTTATACCCTACCCCTTTTACAGTTTTAAAGTGATCATCCCCAATTTTTTCGCGAAGTTTTCTAATATGGACATCGATGGTTCTACCCCCTACAACTACTTCATTGCCCCAAACTTTATCCAGGATCACTTCCCTTTTAAAAACCTTATTTGGCTTGGAAGTCAATAGTGACAGAAGCTCAAACTCTTTTCTGGGAAGAATAATTTCCTCGCCCTTATTAATAATTTTGTACTCCTCCCTGTTTATTATGATTTCACCAACCTTAAAGATATCCTCTACTTCCTTTTCTTCGTTCTTTAGTCTTCTTAGCAAAGCTTTTACTTTGCTTACCAAAACCTTTGGTTTAATAGGCTTTGTAATGTAATCATCGGCACCCGCATCAAATCCTGCCATTTGCGAATAGTCCTCACCCCTTGCCGTTAGAAAAGTAATTAAAGTGTCCTCAAGACCTTCTGTTCTGCGGATAATCTCACAGGCTTCAATTCCGTCCATTTCGGGCATCATTACGTCCAAAATAATTAAGTGGGGCTTTTTCTTTTTAGCCTTCGCAACTCCTTCCATCCCGTTCTTGGCGGTAAAAACCTCATACCCCTCTGCGGATAAATTGTAACCTACAATTTCCAGAATATCCGGTTCATCATCAACCAAAAGTATCTTAATGTCTTTTTTTTTCATGCCTTAATTTTTATGGTCTTTATGTGGTCTGCTTTTAAGAATGTCTGTATTGGAAGTAATGCTTCAATTGAAAATACGCAATTCCAATACAATTTATGATCATTTACAACATGCCTGCCAAACCTTAATATTTATTGGTTTTCCGAGCCAAAAGTAAAGATAATACTATTACATGAAACCTCTTAACATGGATTTAATATAGTAACCATTAGATAACGTTAAGCCAACAAACTATTAATCTGAGGGTAACAGGACTTTTACAGTTAGGTAATTAATTTGCCATGTTTAAGAATAACAAGTGAAAACAAAAATGAAAACAAAAAATTCAGTTGAAATGAAAAGATTTTTATTATCCGCATTGGCCATAAGCGCATTGGCCTTTACATCTTGCACCAACGATGACGAACCGCCAATAGCCGATGTCGTTGCCAACTGTAATGACGGAATTCAAAACCAAGGAGAAACTGGTGTCGATTGTGGAGGACCTAACTGTCAGCCATGTACTGTAGCCTCTGCAACATGTGAAGACGGTATCCAAAATGGAGATGAGACAGGAGTGGACATAGGGGGTTCTTGTGCAGAAATCATTACAGTTTCCGGAGAAATAAGCGCCGATACAACATGGTCTGCGGACAATATATATGTATTGGCGGGAAAAGTGGTTGTTGGAGTTGGAAAAACATTGACCATTGAGCCAGGTACCATTATAAAAGGTAAGCCAGGTTCAGGATCCTTGGCATCTGCACTAATTGTACAAAGAGGATCTACCATTATGGCCAACGGTACTGCTGCAAAGCCGATTATATTTACTGCCGAGGCCGATAACATAGGTGTTGGACAGACATCAGGAACCAATTTGGACCACAATCAAAGAGGACTTTGGGGCGGACTAATTGTTCTGGGAAGAGCTACCGGGTCTTTTAAAGGTGATGTTACCCAAGTACAGATCGAAGGAATTCCTGCCGATGATACTTTTGGACTTTACGGACCTGGAGATGCTTTGAACGATACTGATAACTCAGGAGAATTGGAGTTTATCTCCATACGTCACGGAGGTGCCTTGATCGGTGAAGGTAACGAGATCAATGGCCTTACTTTAGGTTCTGTGGGAAGTGGCACTAAGATTGAAAATATTGAAGTTGTTGCCAATGTTGATGATGGTATAGAATTTTTTGGAGGAACTGTAAACACAAAGAATTTATTGGTATGGGCCCAAGGTGACGATGCTTTGGATATTGATCAAGCCTATTCCGGAACCATAGACAATGCCGTCGTAATTTCAGGTGAAGCTTCTGATCACGCTTTTGAAATAGATGGCCCGGAAGGTTCCATAACAGGTTCTTTCACCCTTAAGAACGCAACTATTTTTGGAAGCGCAACAGCCGCTGATGGTGAATATGCAGATTACAGAAGCAATGCCATGGGAACTACCAAGAACATTTACGCCATTGGATTCCAGGATGGAAAAGATGTGGAATTGGACGCCAATGATGTAGCCCAAAACTTCTTGGATGGCAAATTGACCTTCGAAGCTTGGCAAGTGGTAGGTTTTAACAACAGCATTTTCGCTGAAAAGGTTAAAAAGGATGACGCCGGAAACGATGTGGAATCAAAAATAATCTTAACTCCAACATTTACCGAAAGAGCTGCTGACTGGACTACACAAGTTACCGCTGGTGCCCAAACTGTAGGTGCAGACCTTATCGTATTTTCCTGGACATATGCAAGTGCTAATGCAGGCTTGGGTTTCTAATAGATACAAAAAACCCCTTTAAAATAACAACCGTGCTCGCCCAAATTTAATGGCGGGCATTTGGTTTATTACGATTTAACTATCAATTACTTATGAAATATTCACTTAGACTTTCAACTTTTACTTTTTTTATTTTTCAACTCATTTTTTCACAAACTGGCGAGGTAACGGGATCATTGATCGATGCCGATTTTCAAGACCCCGTACCCTTTGCCAATATTTTAGTTAAAGGCACGACCAAAGGAACCACCTCGGATTTTGATGGTAATTACAAACTTAGCCTTGAAGAAGGCACCCACACCCTTTCTTTTTCATTCCTAGGTTATAAAACCGTGGAAATTACCAATGTGGTCATTAAGGCCAACGAGGTAACCAATGTAAACGTTACTATGGAAACCCTGGCCGAAGGCCTAGACGAAGTAGTGATAACCGTAAGCGTTAAAAAAAATACGGAAACGGCTGTTTTGGGTATACAGAAAAAAGCCGTCAACCTTTTGGACGGTCTATCTGCCGAAGCCTTCAAAAAAACTGGCTCAAGTGATGTGGCCAGTGCCATAAAATCTGTACCCGGAGTATCTGTACAAGGCGGTAAATATGTCTATGTTAGGGGGCTAGGGGATCGCTATACCAAATCCATTTTGAATGGAGTGGACATTCCTGGTCTGGATCCAGATAGAAATACTATTCAGTTGGATATTTTTCCAACCAATATCATAGACAATATCTTGGTCCTTAAATCTGCGTCTGCAGATCTACCCGCCGATTTTACCGGTGGTATCGTAAACATTGTAACCAAGGATTACCCCACTAAAAAAGAACACAGCATTTCCTTGAGTGGTAGTTATAATCCGGACATGCACTTTAATGAAAACTACTTGGACTACAAAGGCAGTTCCACAGATTTCCTAGGATTTGACAATGGTAACCGCGCTGTTCCCATTAACCGCAATCAGGATATCCCCAACACTTTTGAGTACAATCCACTATTAACGGCCATTACCAAAAAGTTTAATCCGGTATTATCGGCAATGAAGGCAAATAGTGCCATGGACTACAGCTTTGGATTCACAACAGGCAACCAATACAACCTGGGCGAAGGTGAAAACAGATTGGGATTTTTAGCATCTGTTTCATATAAAAACACCACCACTTTCTACGAAGGTGCAGAGAATAACTTCTACAGAAGAAATTCCGACACTTCCGTTTTTGAACTGGAAACCGACAGGACCCAAACGGGGGATTTAGGTAGAAATAATGTTTTGGTAAGTGGGTTACTGGGCACTTCTTTTAAGACCGAAAAATCCAAATACAAACTAAATATACTTCATCTTCAGAACGGGGAATCTACAGCAGGTTATTTTAGTCAAACCCTTAACTTTTCGGACTTTGTAAATTTCTCCAAAGACAACTTGGAATATACCCAACGAGCCATATCCAATGTATTGTTATCTGGAATACATTCCAGCGAGGATGCCTCATGGACTACGGAATGGGCACTTTCCCCTACCTTATCCAAAATTCAAGACAAAGACATTAGAACAACTTCTTTCAGGGTAGAGGACGGAGTTTATTCCATTCCTCAGAACAATCAGCCAAAAAGGATATGGAGAGATTTGGAAGAGATCAATGCCGTTGCGAAACTAGATCTTACCAAAAAATATGACTTCCTGGAAAAAGATGCCAAATTAAAATTTGGTGCCTACAGCTCCTACAAGACCAGAGATTTTAGCATTTTAAACTTTGAAATAGAGAACAACGCCCAAACCACTAAATTCAATGGTGTTGCAGACAACATTCTCTTGGATGAAAACCTGTGGACGGTGAACAACAACTCTGGCTCTTATATTGATCCTGACATCTCTATAGCAGAACCAGCTAATACCTTTGAAGCAGTACAACAAAATATTGCAGGCTATGTATCAAATGAATTTAAATTGGGTAAAAAATTACGTACCATCCTTGGCTTAAGAGTTGAAAAGTTCGAATCCCGATATACCGGGGAAGACAATAAGGACGTTAATGACCCTCAAAAGGTTACTTATGACGACGAAACCATTATAGATAAGTTCGACCTTTTTCCCACGGCCAATTTAATTTATGAACTAACGGAAGATATTAATTTAAGGGGGTCCTTTTCCAGAACAACGGCAAGACCTTCCTTTAAGGAAGCTTCCATTGCCAAAATTTTTGACCCATTATCCAACAATACCTTCATTGGTAATATTGATTTGGACCCAACCTATATCAACAATTTCGATTTTAGGGTGGAATGGTTTGGTGAAAGTGCCGAGATGATCGCGTTGAGCAGCTTTTATAAAAAATTCACGGACCCCATAGAACTAACTTACTTTGAGTCTTCTTCGGATAACTTCACCCCTAAAAACTTGGGTGATGCCGACGTGGTTGGATTGGAATTTGAATTAAGAAAGAATCTAGGTTTCATAGCCCATTTTCTTACCAATTTCAGCTTTAATGTAAATACCTCCATCATAAAATCGACTCAAATCTATAGTGACAGTGAGCGTAATCTAAGGACGCTTGGACTTAGGGATGGGGAAACCTTGGGCAACGATAGGGAGTTACAGGGACAGTCGCCTTTTCTTATCAATTCCGGTTTAAATTATGAGGGTTCCGAAAATGGCATCCAAATCGGCATGAACTACAATGTACAGGGAAAAACATTACAGGTGGTTGGTAACGGTTTTGTACCGGATGTATATACCATGCCTTTTCACAATTTAAACTTAAACTTCTCCAAGAGTTTTGGCGAAAACCAAAATCAGACCGTAAGTTTTAAAATAAGTAATCTTTTGGACGATGATGTCGAAAGCGAGTATGAATCCTACAAGGCTCAAAATCAGACTTTCTCCATAAGAAGTCCCGGAAGGTCTATCTCCTTGGGATATAATCTAAAATTCTAGAAGCCTATTTCATTCTGAATAAAAAAGAGGCCCAATTAATTGTTTTTTTACATAGAATTTGGCCTCTTTTTGCATTTCATCGAATATTCCCGTATAAATTTAGATGGCGCTAACGTGCTGCGCTTAAAATTATTACATTTACGGTATATTATTTGTTGTTAAAGTTTCTATGAAGCAACTCTACCTAGTTATAGCCTTACTTTTTATCTCAATTTCCTATGGACAGGATTCCAAAGGAAATAGCGGAGGTGGGGATATACCCGGTTTTAAGATATACCCCAATCCGGTTACCAACGGCAGGGTATATATTAGTACTTCCCTGAACGCCCCGAAACAAATTCTAATTTTCGATATTTTTGGATCTCAAGTTTTGGAAACTACCATTATTGGAACGGAACTCAATGTTAATGATTTGGATGCAGGTGTCTACATGTTAAGGGTTAACGAAAAAAACAAAGTAGCTACCCGTAAGCTAATAATTAAATAGTGCTTCGCAACTTTTTCTACTTCTCCCGCCCTTATAATTATCTCATTTTTAGCCTTTAGGAGCATCGTGAAATACCTAAAATTAGGATTCACATACAAAAACAGCGTGTTTACAACATTTAATACCGCCTACTCCCCAATTTTGCTACATTTACTGTATTGATCCCAAATCAATACTAACCTATGAAAATATTTTACACCCTACTGTTCATGGTATTTTCTATGGCGATTTCTGCACAGGAATTTGTTGAAGAACCTGAGGACAGAGCTGCCGAGCCCAATACATTTAAGTTATATCCCAATCCTGCCTATCAGGAGGTAGTTTATATTACCACCAAGCATAATGGTGTAAAGGATGTAATAATCTATGATGTTTTTGGCACCATAGTGTTACAGGACCGTATTAAGACCAGTCTTTTAAACATATCCAAACTGGCGCCCGGGGTATATGTTCTGCAAGTTACCGAAAACCGCGAAAGCATGACCAGAAAGTTGGTTGTGAAATAATCCGTCTTGTCAACACATTTTTTTTCTGAACACCTCCTCATAACAAATCCTCTCCACATTCTTTTTCCACGGCCAATGCCTGTTCTGCCTAATTATAGCGCGAAGTAAATTTTTCACATTATCAATTCTCAATAAAACCACAAAATAGGTTTTCCACTCTGTTGTTATCCTTACTTTTGCGGTAGTAAATTAGAATATGCCCACTGATACTATTTTTAATATTTCCACTGAAACTGAGTTCAATGCCGTGGCATTGAAAACTTTTGGGATACAGTATCATGGAAATTTGGTCTATCAGGAGTTTTGCAGGCACTTGGGAAAAGATGAATCCAATGTGAAAAGCCTTGTGGATATACCCTTTCTTCCGATAGAATTTTTTAAGACCAAAAAAGTAATTACCGGCTCCTTTACTCCCCAAGTTATATTTACAAGCAGTGGAACCACACGAAGCGAAGTAAGCAAACATTATGTCCGCAATACGGAACTATATGAAAATAGCTATCTAAAGGCTTTTAAACAATTTTATGGGGATATAGAGGACTACTGTGTACTGGCATTATTACCTTCTTATCTGGAAAGGGAGGGTTCATCATTAATTTATATGGCCAATGATCTTATCCTTAAAAGCACGCATCCTGATAGCGGCTTTTATTTGGATGATATTGATCGATTACAAAAGACCATGGTTAGATTGAATGGCAGCGGTACCAAAATACTGCTATTGGGTGTCTCCTTTGCCCTTTTGGACATGGCGGAAGCGTACCAATTAAACCTTAAGAATACCATAATTATGGAAACCGGAGGAATGAAAGGACGGAAAAAAGAATTGATTCGTGAGGAATTGCACCAATTGCTAAAATCTGGTTTTGGGGTACCTAATATCCATTCCGAATACGGGATGACAGAGCTATTGTCCCAAGCCTATTCACAAGGGAATGGACTTTTCTTAACACCTAAGTGGATGAAAGTCATGACACGCGAAACGGAAGACCCTTTAACTTTACAGGAAGTGGGGAAGACAGGTGGCGTAAATGTCATTGACCTGGCCAATGTACACTCCTGCTCCTTTATAGCCACACAGGATTTGGGTAAGGTATATGGCAACGGTAGTTTCGAAATACTAGGTAGGTTTGATCATTCCGATGTTCGCGGCTGTAATTTAATGGTATTATAATCCCAAGATCTTAGCGTCCACAATGGAGAATAAAGCTATATCCGTTTTTTAAGGAACGCCTATACTAAGTCGAGCGACTTTGCCAAGCAGTTACCGCACTCCTTTAAATGCCCTAATTCCCACTGGTAATTAGACCCCTGAATACCGTCAATTTTCAAAAATAAGCCCTGATAAAATAAGCCCGGCAAGGATAATTAACAAGACAGCGGTAATAATTGCTGCGCCTATTTTAGTCTTTTTATTATCCTGAAAAATATAATTATCGCTAGGATCATTTTCATCTTTTAAGATCTGGGTGTTTTCTTCCCCTTGTTTTCTGGTCATATTCCTGTTTATTTTGAATATTCCAAAATACATCACCCTAACCACTAAACTTAATGCAATCGGTAGAGATGTTAACTCTTTTATCCCGCAATAATAATAATTGTTTTTTTTGAGAAAATTTATTGAAGAAGACTGTATCCGATACAAGCCATAGGGAACTTTACATTAGTTATTGTCATCATTCTTGTCTGAAAACCAAAAACTGTCTTGATTAGATCTAGAGAATGTATTATACTACAACAAAACTTCAAAAACTACAAGCCTTAACTCTTTTAGGAAGCAATGAATTATAAACCCCGAAGGCTTAATTCGGGGAATCTATAGATAAGGTATTTATTTAATCAACAGCACAAAATAATTCTTCTTCCCGCGCTGCAGCAAAACAAATTTATTATTGATAAGGTCCTCCGTGGTAATAATATAATCTTCCTTGACCTTTTCCTTGTTTACGGAAATGGAATTTTGTTTCAACTCGCGCCTAGCTTCTCCATTAGACCCTAAAAAGCCCGTTTTTGCCGCCAGGGCTGCAATTATATCCAAGCCTTTTTCAATATCCTCCTTGGACACCTCAGCCTGGGGTACACCTTCAAAAACATCCAAAAACGTCTTTTCATTCAGTTTTTTCAGATCGTCGGAGGTCGATTTTCCGAAAAGAATATCACTGGCCTTTATGGCGTTGTCCAAATCTTCCTGGGAGTGCACCATTACGGTGACCTCATCTGCCAAACGCTTTTGAAGCACCCTTAAATGTGGCGCTTCCTGATGTTTTTTTACCAAATCTTCTATTTGCTGCTTCGGTAAAAAAGTAAAGATTTTGATATATTTTTCGGCATCCTCATCTGAGGTATTTAGCCAATATTGATAAAACTTATAAGGTGAGGTTCTTTCAGAATCCAACCAAATATTCCCACCTTCAGACTTCCCGAATTTGGTGCCATCTGCCTTTGTAATCAAGGGACAGGTAAGGGCAAATCCCTTTCCGCCTCCAATACGTCTGATTAGCTCGGTACCAGTAGTAATATTCCCCCATTGATCACTACCCCCCATTTGAAGTGTACAGTTAAACTCTCTATAAAGATGTAAAAAATCATATCCCTGTACCAATTGATAAGTGAATTCCGTAAAGGACATCCCTTCCTTGGCTTCAGCCGATAGCCGTTTTTTAACGGAATCCTTGGCCATCATATAATTTACCGTAATGTGCTTCCCGACATCTCGAATGAATTCCAGAAAGGAAAAATCCTTCATCCAATCATAGTTATTCACTAAGATGGCACTATTGTCCTTTCCACTGTTGAAATCCAAAAAACGTGAAAGTTGTGCTTTTATGGCAGCCTGATTATGTGCCAATGTAGCTTCATCCAGCAAGTTTCGCTCCGTAGATTTTCCAGAAGGATCACCGATCATCCCAGTTGCCCCGCCGATCAATGCATAGGGTTTGTGACCTGCCAATTGAAAGTGGCGCAGCATCATAACACCTACCAAATGTCCTATATGAAGCGAGTCTGCAGTTGGATCAATCCCCACATAGGAGGATTGCATTCCACTTAGCAAATGTTCTTCCGTACCGGGCATTGCATCGTGCAACATTCCTCTCCAAGTTAATTCTTCTACAAAGTTTATTGTCATGCTTTAAATATTCTAATTCAATAATAGCTGCAAATATAAAATAAATAGGTTGCTTAAGTCTTGATGAAAACGGAATAAATTGGAGTCAATTGAGTAAATTTACGCCATGATTTTAGTCACAGGCGGTACTGGTTTGGTAGGAGCGCACCTTCTTTTGCACTTATTGCAAACTGGCGCCTCTGTTAAAGCCATTCATAGAAAAAAGAGCAACTTAAAAGAAGTCGAAAAGGTTTTCGGTTATTATACCGACAAATCCCAAGAACTTTTTCAAAAAATCTCATGGATAGAGGCAGACCTTAACGACCTTCCAGCGTTGGAAATTGCTTTTGAAAACGTTACCCATGTTTATCATTGTGCGGCCTTAATTTCTTTTGACCCCAATGATTATGAACTCTTACGTACCGTAAATATTGAAGGCACAAAGAATATTGTAAATCTCTGTATTGCCAATGCTATTAAAAAATTGTGTTACACTAGTTCCATTGGCGCCATTGGGAGAACCTTGGACAACCAAGAGGCTACGGAGGAAACCGAATGGAATTCCCAGCAGAGCAATGTCTATGCCATGACCAAGATGGATGCCGAACTGGAAGTTTGGAGAGGTGCTCAAGAAGGTCTTCCTGTTGTAATCATAAATCCTGGCGTAATTTTGGGCCCCGGTTTTTGGAATACTGGGACCGGACTTTTGTTTAAAACTTCTTTTAAAGCTCGTAAATTCTATCCGCCAGGAGGAACTGGCTTTGTTACGGTTAGCGATGTGGTAAATATAATGTCCCAACTAATGGAGTCTTCCATAACCAATGAAAAATATATCATTGTAGCAGATCAACTTTCTTATAAAGAAATTCTTTATAAAGTAACAAAGGGCTTTGGTAAACCTAGCCCCAACAGGGAGCTTAAGTTTTGGGAATTGGAAATCCTTTGGCGATTGGATTGGCTTAGAAACATTTTTTGGAATAGGGGAAGAAAACTCACCAAAATCTCGGTTTCTTCCTTGCGAAAAAACCAAAAGTTCAATAATGACAAAATCCAAAAACAATTAGGGTATTCCTTTGAGGCCTTGGACAGAACCATTGAAATGTCCTGCCAAAAGTTTATTGAACGGAATCCTTAGTCTCAACCGGCTTTTTTTTCAGATTTGGATTCAATTTTTCTTTGGCCTGCACTAAAGAATCCTGCTTCTTCTGCCTTTCCTCTTCAAAAAACTTTTCATCCTCTTCCAATTTCTCCTTCACTTTGGTATAAATAGACTCATACACCGTGGGAATAGAAGCATAATAGGTATCACTCCCTACAAATTGAATACTATCGATTCCATATTTGGTATAGATATACCCCATAGGTTCAATTTCATATTCGTTCAGTATGCTTTCATTAATTATCTTGCCCGCGTTTAATAAAGAAATGTCGTATAAAATGGTAGCCATTTTATCCTCTGGAATAAGATTTTCCGGTTTTTCCACCACCTTTTCATTACAGGACAACAACAAGCCTAGAAAAATGGCGACTACATATTTTATCATTGCTATCTATTAAAAGTTAACCTCATAGCCTTTCTCTCTTGCGAAAAATTGCCTCTTTCATAAGCCAAATGACCATTTACAAAAGTATGTGTTATCTTGGACTTAAACGAGTGCCCTTCAAACGGGGACCATCCACATTTATAAGCAATATTTTCCTTGGTCACCTTCCAGGATTCATTAAGATCCAACACCACCAAATCTGCATAATAACCTTCCTTAATAAATCCGCGCTTTTTTACTTGGAATAGTTTTGCTGGATTATGGCACATTTTCTCAACAATTTTCTCCAAACTTATCTTTCCGGAATGATAATATTCCAGCATTGCAGGTAATGCATGTTGCACTAAAGGCCCTCCGGAAGGTGCCGAAGTATAGACATTGTTTTTTTCCTCCAAAGTATGGGGTGCGTGGTCTGTGGCTACAACATCTATACGGTCGTCCAATAAGGCTTCCCAAAGCTGATCTCTATCTGCCGCAGTTTTTACGGCCGGATTCCATTTTATCAGAGTTCCTTTAGTATCGTAATCCTCTTCTGAAAACCAAAGATGATGTATACAGACTTCAGCTGTAATCTTTTTATCCTCTAAAGGAATGTCATTTCTAAAAAGCTCTGTTTCCTTTCCCGTGGAAACATGAAAAACATGAAATCGGGCCCCTGTTTTTTTTGCCAGGGCTATGGCCCTTGAGGAAGAAAGATAACAGGCCTCTGCACTCCTGATCAATGGGTGGTATTTAATGGGAATATCATCTCCAAATTGGGCCTTGTATTTTGCAAAATTGGCCTTAATGGTAGCCTCGTCCTCACAATGTGCGGAAATTACCATCTCGGTATTTCTAAATATCTTTTCTATTACCTCCTCATTATCCACCAACATATTACCCGTTGAGGAACCTAAAAAGAGTTTAACTCCCGAACAGGCATTCTTATCCAATTTCTTGATCTCCTCCAAATTATCATTGGTCCCCCCGAATAAAAAGGAATAATTGGCAAAGGCAGAGTTTCTTGCCATTTCAAACTTAGCCTCCAATGCTTCAATGGTAGTTGTTTGGGGACTGGTATTGGGCTGCTCCATAAAGGAAGTTATGCCGCCTGCGACAGCTGCTCTACTCTCCGTGCCAATGGTACCCTTATGGGTTAGACCTGGCTCCCTAAAGTGCACCTGATCGTCTATGACCCCAGGAATTACATATTTTCCTTCAACATTTATGACCTTTGTGGCTGTATCCGCAGAAATATTTGCCCCTATTTCAAGAATAATATCATCTTCCAGCAAGATATCACTAGGAAACACACTATTATCATTGACAATTGTGGCGTTTTTTATTAGTATTCTTCCCATTCTAAAATTTCTTTTTTTGAAATAAACTGCTCACTTTCATCTGTATTACCCCAAAAACGGCCTCATTGATGATGGAAGCACTCATCTTTGACTTACCTCTTATTCTATCGGTAAAAATAATAGGCACCTCTTCAATGATATATTTTTGTAGATGGGCCCTGAATTTCATTTCTATTTGAAACGCATAGCCAATGAATTTAATGGAATCCAAATTAATGGTTTCCAGAACCTTCCTTTTATAACAGACAAACCCTGCTGTGGGATCATGAACCTTCATTCCAGTTATTAATTTCACATAGAACGAAGCTCCATAGGACAACAAGATCCTGTGCAAGGGCCAATTTACGACATTAATGCCCTTTTTGTATCTGGACCCCACAGCCACATCCGCTCCATCTAAACAGGCTTGCCGCAGTTTGATAAGGTCTGAAGGGGCGTGTGAAAAGTCTGCGTCCATCTCAAAAATAAATTCATATTTTCTTTCGATTGCCCACTTAAACCCATGAATGTAGGCAGTTCCCAATCCAAACTTATCCTGTCTCACCTCTAAAAACAAGCGATCTAAATATTGTCCCTGCAAATTTCCTACCGCATTGGACGTACCGTCTGGAGAATTATCATCTACCACCAGGACATGGAAGTCCTGCTCCAAAGCAAAGACGGAATGTATAATAAGCTCAATGTTTTCAATTTCATTGAAGGTAGGAATAATGACCAAGCTATCCGCCATCTAGGTATTGCAATTTTAGCAAAAATAGTATTTTAAAAACTGTAGCGAAATATCATGGCAGATTTATGATTTTTTTAAAGATTTGGTATGCCTGATAATTCATCATTCTCAGATAATCATTGAAGCATTCTTATCAACCCATTTCTAAACTTAATTAGTACAAAGTGGGTTTATGGGGTGGATTTACAACTATTGATAGGAGAATGAAACTATACGTTAAAATGTATCTACAAAAAGATAAACACCTCCCTATTTGGCTTCTTATATTTTTACCATGGATTTGGGCCTAAAAAAGCTTAGGTTTGGGCAAAATTTAAGAATCACCCTTAGGGATTGGAAAGTAGCCCGCATCCAACATGTAAGGTAGCATTACTGTGGGTTGACACTAAATGGAATGGAGAAGACGTTATTACACCTTTCCATCCCAAAGCATAAACTGTCAACTTAATAGATAAGAGCGGGGTCTTTTCGGAAAATGATTTATATTTAGGATTTCCAAGGAAATAAACAATAGGCAGGTCAAATGGAAGCTATTTTAAGAAATCAGTACGCTGTAGATTGGATTACCGTTATCCTATTTTGCAGTATCTTTTTTATGGTGCTCGCCAAAACCACATATTATAGCCGGTTTTTAAATTATATAATCCTTCCGTTCAACAATAAGTATATTTTTCTTTACCAGAAGAAGGACAAACTCTTTAATTGGTTCAGTATTTTTTTCAGTATTTTCCAATTACTTAATTTTTCACTTTTCATCTATTTTATAAACAAAATCTTTTTCCAATCTCCAGTAGAACACCAATTCGAGGTCTATCTGATTATTTGTACTTCACTTTTTTTATTTTTGGTCATTAAAATACTTTTACAATTTGGCAACGGTTTTATTTTTAATGCCAACAAGACCATTTCGGAAATCGTTTTTAAAAAACTTTCCTACCTCAACTACAGTGGTATTGTAATGTTATTTGCCAATCTTATATTGAATTATGTTTTACAGGAATCAAAAGCAGTGGTTTTCATAAGTATTTTGTTGGTTTTCATTATAAACACCATTGGTTGGATAACAACATTGAGAAATCATCAAAATTTCCTTGCCAGTAATTTTGTATATTTTATTTTGTACCTTTGCGCTCTTGAAATAGCACCAATTATTATAGTTGGTAACTATCTAATAGACCGAAGCCTATGAAAGTTAAAACTATTTTGGTTTCACAGCCAGAACCAAAGATGGAAAATTCCCCCTATTCCAAGCTTATTGATAAGGAGAAAATAAAGGTAGATTTTAGGCCTTTTATCCACGTGGAAGGTGTTGATGCGAAAATGGTCCGACAGCAAAAAATTGATCTTAAAAATTTTACCGCGATTATTCTTACGAGCAGAAATGCAGTTGATCATTATTTCAGGATTGCCGAAGAAATGAGGTTTAAAGTACCTGATTCGATGAAATATTTTTGTCAGTCGGAGGCAGTGGCCTACTACCTGCAAAAGTACGTTGTGTATCGCAAGCGTAAAATTTACGTGGGGAAAATGAATTTTCCAGATTTAAATGCACTGTTTAAAAAATACAAGGACGAAAAATTTTTATTGCCCTCCTCGGATGTTCTAAAACCTATTGTTCCCGAAACATTGGATAGCTTAGGAATAGATTGGACCAGGGGAATATTCTACAAGACGGTAATAAGCGATCTTTCAGATTTAAGGGATGTTTATTATGATGTTTTAGTATTCTTTAGTCCTTCTGGAATAGAATCACTTTTAAAGAACTTTCCTGATTTTAAACAAAACGAAACCAGAATTGCGGTTTTTGGGAATTCTACGGTAAAGGCAGCTACAGATGCTGGACTTAGAATAGACATTCAAGCTCCAACCCCTGAAACGCCTTCCATGACAATGGCACTACAGAGGTACATTACTACTGTAAACAAGAAATAAGGCGAGATTTTATTATTGCAAAGATAATTAATTGGGCAATAGACCTATATAAATAACCCCGAGGCAGGCCTCGGGGTTATTCTGTTAAAAAGCGTATCGCTGTGGTCCGCCCCGCCTAATTTCCTCATTGGCATAAGCTTCAAATTTCTTAAAATTTTCACGAAAGGCATTCGTTAATTTAAACGCGGTCTTATAGTACGCCTCGTCATTGTTCCAAGTTGCCCGTGGGCTCAGCACACTTGTTGGGACACCTGGGCATTCCCTAGGTTGTGCTACCCCAAAAACAGAATGGATATGGTATTTGTCATAACTGTACAACCCCAATTCGCCACTAAGGGCCGCATGGATCATGGCTCGGGTATATTTTAATTTCATTCTGGTACCCACCCCATAAGGACCTCCGGTCCATCCCGTATTCACCAACCAAACGTTGACCCCTGCATCCAACATTTTTTTACTTAGCATTTCCGCGTATTTTGTGGGGTGCAATGGCATAAATGGGGCTCCAAAACAGGCCGAAAAACTAGGTACGGGCTCAACAACTCCTGCCTCTGTACCAGCCACCTTGGCGGTGTATCCCGAAATAAAGTGATAGGCAGCCTGACTTGGGGTTAGTTTAGATATAGGGGGCAACACCCCAAAGGCATCGGCTGTAAGAAAGAAAATATTCTTTGGATTCTTTCCAATAGAAGGCTCCTGAATATTGTCTATATTATAAATTGGATAACTTACCCTAGTATTTTGGGTAATGGAAGTATTTTCAAAATCGACCACACCATTGGCATCCAGGACCACATTTTCCAAAAGTGCACCTTTCTTTATGGCTCCGTAAATTTCCGGCTCATTTTCTTCCGAAAGATTAATGACCTTAGCATAACAGCCCCCCTCGAAATTAAACACGGTATTTTCCTTAGTCCAGCCATGTTCATCGTCCCCGATCAATTTTCTATATGGGTCCGCAGACAAAGTGGTCTTCCCCGTTCCGGAAAGTCCAAAAAAGATAGCTGTATCACCATCATCACCCACATTGGCAGAACAATGCATGGGAAGACATTCTTTATAAACCGGTAGAATAAAATTGAGTGCTGAAAATATTCCCTTTTTAATTTCCCCGGTATAACCAGTACCGCCAATAAGGGCTATTTTTCGGGTGAAATTTAATATGGCAAAATTGTGCTTTCTGGTCCCATCCTCTTCAACTTTCGCCATAAAACCAGGTGCATTAATCACTGTCCATTCAGGATCAAAACCTACCAATTCGTCATCTGTGGGCCTTAAAAACATATTGTAGGCAAACATATTGGACCATGGGTATTCATTAATAACCCTGATATTGGTTTTATATTCATCATCTGCACATGCAAAACAGTCCCTAACATAAAGCTCCTTTTCATTAAGGTACTGTATGACCTTAGTGTAAAGGGCATCAAACTTTTCACTTTCAAAAGGTATATTCACATTTCCCCACCAAATTTTATCGGCGGTAATAGCATCCTTAACTATAAACCTATCCAATGGTGACCTACCTGTAAATTCACCGGTATTTATGGCCAACGCCCCGGTGGAAGAGGTTACACCCATACCCTTTTCTACAGTAATTTCATGCAGTTTGGAAGGTGATAATTGATAGTGGATTTTTGTTGTTGAAATGCCATACGCTTTCAACGAAATCGATTGCGTTGATGGGGTTGATGAAGTCATAATAGTCGCGTTTTATTAGAATATATATAAAGGCTCTAAGAGCTTGTTAGTTTTAATTTGATTGATTTTGTTTATGGACCCTAATTCCCAAAAGTATCCAGCCCGAGACCAACAGAACACCTCCAATGGGAGTCAATAAGGCTATTTTCTTAAAATCAAAAATTGATAGTTCATTGGTTGACAAAAGATAAATTGAAAAGGAAAAACATATTACCCCTGCTACAATTAAATAGTAAACCGCCTTTTTTCGCTCTTCAACCAATAAGTTAAAGCCGCCCAATATCATTAGGAACAAAGCATGGTACATCTGGTATTTTACACCGGTCTCAAATGTACTGATAGCCTTGCCGTCCAACAAATTTTCCAGACCATGTGCCCCAAAAGCTCCCAAAAGAACTGCCGTAAGACCGAAAAATATCCCAGTTACAAAAATTGTTTTGTTCATAACTTATTAGTGCTTATTCCTTACAAATATAACAATTTGATACCTTAGTATCCGTTAAATAAAAAAGTAAAAAACCAATGAGACGAAAAATACTTGTTGTGGGCACAGGAAAATCCACCTCTTATTTGTTGGATTATTTACTGCAAAAAGCAGAAGAAGAAAATTTACATCTTACTATTTGTGACTTAAATGCAGATGCCATACCTGACAAAATAAAATTACATCCAGCATGTACCACCTTAAAATTAGACATTTTTAATGATGTGGAGAGAAGTAAGGTAATCCAAGAATCTGACATAGTGATCTCCATGCTTCCTGCCCGTTTTCATTTTAAGGTTGCCGTTGACTGTATACAATTTGGGAAACATTTGGTTACGGCCTCTTATATAAGTGATGAAATAATGGCTTTAGATCAACAGGCAAAAGAAAAAGGCCTTGTTTTTATGAACGAAATTGGATTGGACCCAGGGATTGATCATATGAGTGCCATGCAGGTTATAGATAACATTAGGGATCAAGGTGGCAAAATGATCCTATTCGAATCCTTCACCGGAGGTTTGGTGGCTCCTGAAAGCGACAACAACCTATGGAATTATAAATTTACCTGGAACCCTAGAAATGTTGTTGTGGCCGGCCAGGGCGGTGTAGCAAAATTTATTCAAGAAGGTACCTATAAATACATTCCCTACCACAAACTTTTTAGACGTACCGAATTTTTGGATGTTGAAGGCTACGGGAAATTTGAAGTATACGCCAATAGGGATTCCTTAAAATATAGAGAAGCCTATGGACTTCAAAATGTGCTTACTTTATACCGTGGAACTATGCGAAGGGTCGGTTTTTCCAAGGCATGGAATATGTTTGTACAATTGGGCATGACAGATGATAGTTACACCATAGAGAATTCTGAAGGCATGTCTTACCGCCAATTTGTAAACCTCTTTCTACCCTATTCCCCTACCAATACGGTAGAACTGAAAATGAGGCATTACCTTAAAATCGATCAGGATGATATAATGTGGGAAAAATTAATGGAACTCCACCTATTTGATTCCCAACGAATAATTGAATTAAAAAATGCTACCCCTGCAGAAATATTGCAAAGAATCCTGGAAGATAGCTGGACCTTGGCGGAGACGGACAAGGATATGATCGTCATGTACCACAAATTTGGTTACGAAATTAATGGCAAAAAGGAACAGATAGATTCCAATATGGTGGTCACAGGAGAAGATCGCACCTACACTGCCATGGCCAAGACAGTTGGATTACCGGTCGCCATTGCCACTTTACAAATTTTAAACAAAAAAATAACCACTCCAGGGGTACAATTGCCCATAAGGAGAGAAGTATATGAACCCATTTTAAATGAATTAAAAGGCTTTGGCATTCACTTTAAGGAATACAAAGTGCCCTACTTGGGATATAATCCCGATTCCGTTGCCAGTTAAAATATAAAACCATTTTGGTATCTTTATAATGTAATTGAAGTATTAACCATGAAATCCAACAACGAAAACGTTAAAATTGATGGTATCGATAAAAAGATCCTAAGATTTTTAATGGCCGATGCCAGAAAGCCTGTTTTGGAAATCGCCCGGAAAATTGGGATTTCAGGTGCTGCCATTCATCAGAGGTTACGGAAATTGGAAGCTTCAGGTTTAATTGCAGGGTCCAAATTTATTATTAATCCCAAGGTTTTAGGCTTTACCACCATGGCCTACATAGGCATCTATTTGGATAAGGCAATGAGCAATCCTGTAGCGGTTAAGGAACTTGAAAAAATTCCGGAGGTCCTGGAATGCCACTACACTACAGGCAACTGGTCCATTCTCATAAAAGTACTTTGCAGGGACAATGAACATCTCATGCATGTACTTAACAGGGACATACAGCAGATAGAAGGGGTCTCCAGAACAGAGACCTTTATTTCCTTGGACCAACAGATAGACCGGCAAATTACAATATAAAAAAAGGACATCGTTTGATGTCCTTTGTTACTTTATCCATTTTTGTCCTTAGTCCCTACTTCCCAGAACCTGCATAGCCCAATAGACCAGGGTAGCCAACGAGCCAATTGCAGCTACCAAGTATGTCCTGGCCGCCCATTTTAAGGCATCTTCAGAACCCTTATATTCCTCAGGAGATACTATATTCTTATTCTTTAACCACGCCAATGCCCTGTTACTGGCATCGTATTCCACTGGTAAAGTGATAAAACTAAATAAGGTAGCAAGGCCCATCATTATTAGCCCCGCTACTGCCACCCAATATCCCATTCCAACACCGGCTGCCGCTCCAAGCATAATACCACCGAAAACTACCCACATGGACATTCCTGAGGTAACACTTACCACAGGTACCAATTTGGAACGTAAAGTCAACCATTCATAGGCCGTAGCGTGCTGTACCGCATGTCCACATTCGTGGGCCGCAACCGCAGCCGCCGAAGCATTTCTTTGGTTATAGACTCCCTCACTTAAATTTACTGTTTTATTCACCGGATTGTAGTGATCTGTTAGCATCCCAGGAGTGGAAATAACCTTTACGTCCCTGATCCCGTGATCGGCCAACATTTTTTCTGCAATCTCGGCACCACTCATGCCATTGCGCAAATGCACTTTGGAATAGTGCTTAAATTTACTTTTCAGCTTATTACTTACCAACCAACTTACCAAAGCTATTGCACCCAGTAATATATAATACATCATCATAACGATTTCTTTTTTAAAATTAATCCAATATACTAAAGTTTCCTTTATTCAATTTCTAATAAATATAGCAAAAAGCTCGCCAAATTATCCGAACCAAAATTAGAAAGCCTAATCAGATAATTATCTGACAAATTGTCCCTTCCTACTTATATTTTAGCTTCAGGACAATCATAATTAAAATTAATACTGCAGTTATAAAATTGGCCAACATCATGGGGACACTTTCGTGGTAAATGCCGTAGATCAACCAAAGCACCACCCCGAGAAACATGGCCAAATACATGGTCAATGAAATATCCTTGGTAGACTTATTGCTCCAGGTTTTATGTACCTGTGGCATCAATGAAGAGGTAGTAAGTACGGCTGCCACCAAGCCCATGATTTCTATATTTTCCATAACACCGGATCCTAATTTTTAATTCTTTGTCCCTATAACCATTGAGATTCACCCAGTTGATTTAGCACACCAAAAGCTATGACAATCAGTTATAAAGTCTGCCTTGTACAGTACTACTTTTAACCTACAATGTTTACAATCTTTCCGGGAACTATAATTACCTTTTTAGGGGTACGGCCCTGCAACTGCTCCTGGGTTTTATCATGGGCCATAACGGCAGCTTCAATTTCCTCTTTGGAAAGATCTACCGGCAACTCAATTTTAAAGCGCATTTTTCCGTTGAACGATATGGGGTATTCCTTGCTGCTCTCTACCAAATATTTTTCATCAAACTTTGGAAAGGGAGCAGTGGCAATTGAGGTGGTATGCCCCAATTGATTCCAAAGCTCTTCTGCAATATGTGGAGCGTAAGACGAGACCAATACTGCTAAGGGCTCCAATACTTCCCTGCTATTACATTTTTGGGTTGCCAATTCGTTTACACAGATCATAAAGGTAGCTACCGAGGTATTAAAGGAAAAATTTTCAATATCCTCCTCCACTTTCTTGATGGTCTTATGCAGGGTCTTTAAATTATCTGCAGTTGGTTCGGTATCGGTAACCATAAACGCACCTTCCACCCCTCCGTGGTATAAACGCCACATTTTTTTTAGGAAACTATAGACCCCACTGATTCCTGCCGTATTCCACGGCTTGGACTGCTCCAAGGGACCTAGGAACATCTCGTACAAACGAAGGGAATCTGCCCCATACTCCTCGCAAATACTATCCGGACTCACTACATTGTACTTGGATTTGGACATTTTTTCTACCTCGCGACCTACGATATAAACATCGTCATTATCTTCAATTACTTTTCCTTTTTCACCTATAAAAATAGCATCCTTAAATTCAGGATTCATCACGTCATTCCTAAATGATTCAATATCTAATTCATCAGAACCATTAACATATTTTACATTGGAATGAGTTCTATTTAAAACACTAAATCTAAAAGGCTTTTCGTTAACTGGGGGAGTGTTTCTCCATTTTTTAATAACCTCATCAACTTTACCCCAAGCACTTTTCGATATTGCAATGTAAAATTGTTTGTCTTTTGCAAAACGGGCAACAACAAAATAAACAAAAGCACTGGTCCCGGTAATCATCCCTTGGTTGATCAGTTTTTTGGCAAACTCGGGTTTGGGCACCACCCCTTTATCGAACAAAAACTTTTGCCAAAATCGGGAGTATAGCAAGTGGCCGGTAGCATGCTCGCTACCACCTATGTATAAATCTACATCCTGCCAATAGTCAATTGCACCCTTAGAGAATATTTCGTTCTCATTAGTCGGATCCATATAGCGGTTAAAGTAGTACGAACTCCCCGCCCAACCAGGCATGGTATTCAACTCCAATGGAAATACGGATTTATGATCTATTAACTGATTACTGACTACCGCCGACTTTTTAACGTCCCAAGCCCAGACCGTGGCATTGCCCAAAGGTGGTTCACCAGTTTCCGTAGGCAGGTATTTTACTACCTCCGGAAGTACAATGGGCAAATGTTCCTGATCGATCATTTGCGGCATTCCGTCTATATAATAGACCGGAAAAGGCTCTCCCCAATAACGTTGGCGACTAAAAACCGCATCGCGTAACCTATAGTTTATTTTTCCTTCCCCTTGTCCTAATTTTTCCAATTCATAAATGACATGCTTAACCGCTTTTTTATATGGAAGTCCATTTAAAAAATCGGAATTGGCAATTATAGTCTTTTCCTTATCGGCATAGGCCTCTTCTGAAATATCCACACCCTCGAAAATATTGGGAATAGGAATATTAAAATGCTTTGCAAAGTCATGATCGCGCTGATCTCCACAGGGAACGGACATTACCGCCCCTGTACCGTAACCTGCCAAAACATAATCCCCTATCCAAATAGGAATTGGCTCTTTACTGAAAGGATGTTCTGCATACGCCCCCGTAAACGCACCGGATATGGTCTTTACGTCTGCCATACGATCGCGCTCACTGCGTTTGGCCGTGGCCTCTATATAAGACTCAACTTCCACCTTTTGCTCAGGGGTGGTAATTTTGGAAACCAATTCATGCTCTGGGGCCAAAGTCATAAAACTTACTCCAAAAATGGTGTCTGGACGGGTGGTGAAAACATCAATGACCTCTTCATGCCCGTTCACCTTAAATGTCACCTCAGCACCCTCAGACCTTCCGATCCAATTGGTCTGGGAATCCTTTAATGGTTGCGGCCAATCTACCGTTGCCAAATCATCCAATAATCGCTGGGCATAGGCAGAAATGCGCATACTCCATTGGGTCATTTTTTTACGGATCACAGGGTGGCCACCACGCTCCGAAACCCCGTTGACTATCTCGTCGTTGGCCAAAACTGTCCCTAAGGCAGGACACCAATTGACTTCAGTTTCCGCCAAATATGTTAACCTATATTTTAATAAAATCTCTTGCTGTTGTTTTGGGGAAAAAGCCTTCCATTCGGTTGCCGAGAAATCCAACACTTCCTCGTCACACACCGCATTAACATTTTGATTGCCTTCTTTTTCAAATTTGGCAATCAGATTTGAAATATCTTCTGCCTTATCGGCCTCCTTATTGTACCATGAATTAAATAGTTGGATAAAGATCCATTGGGTCCATTTGTAATAGTTGGGATCGGAGGTACGTACCTCTCTGCTCCAATCAAAAGAAAAACCAATTTTATCCAATTGTTCCCGATATCTACTGATGTTGGTCTCGGTAGTTATTGCAGGATGTTGTCCTGTTTGAATTGCGTATTGTTCTGCAGGAAGTCCAAAAGAATCGTATCCCATTGGATGCAGAACGTTAAATCCCTTGTGTCTCTTATAACGTGCATAAATATCACTGGCAATATAGCCTAGCGGATGCCCTACGTGCAAACCAGCTCCGGAAGGGTACGGAAACATATCCAACACATAAAACTTTTCTTTTTGGGAATCATTTTCTGCTTTAAAGGTTTGGTTTTCCGCCCAAAATTTCTGCCACTTTTCTTCAATCTTCCTGAAATCGTAAGTCATCCTAATCTCTTGTATTTTAATCCAGTGTACCTACTGCACACCCGTGCTTTTATTAATTTAGCGCAAAAATAAGTTTAATCTATGAAATGAACTATCACAATAGGGCCTAAGATCTTGATTATAATGGTGAAAATATGTAAATTGAGAATTGCTCCAAGTAGCTGCATCAACATCCTTCCAGCTATTGTTACACCCTAAAAAATATCTATACAATACCCTTGGCCCAAGGGTACAAGGTATGTTACTGAAAAAATATGCTCCATTACAAGGCCCGCCTGAACGGAACAGGTAGACAAGCCTTGGGAATTAAACTTTTTACAAGGAATTAAAAGCTGTTAAATGACCTGCCAACTGTACATATTGCACATTTGGCACAAAACATTTATCTTTCATTTATGAACCATTACTCAGGACGACTATTTACTATATGCCTTTTAGTTGTTTGCTTTTTCAGCAATTCTGTTCTTGGAGAATTTGGGTTTAGCACAATACAAACCGGCCTACCCCTATTTTCGGTATGGGACAACACCGAAAACAGCCAAGGCAGCATTTCTCCACACGCACTCGCATATTCCCCTAATAAAGAGCAAACAATGACAATCCCAAAAACGGTGAATACTGTTGCCCTAAATTGCCGTGTTCAGACTGTCGTGTACGATCAATGGGGTAATACTAGTTTTCCCCGCTGTGAAACAGCGCCTCCTACCAGTATAAAACTTCGAGTACATTCTACAATCCTTCGCTCAAACCCTCAACAAACAGAAAATTTTAATTACGCCAATAAATGGCAGCAAAGTACAGATGGTAAAGATTGGGAAGACGCTATTAGTAATGTAACAGGACTCAGTAATCAATATATTATTCCATCGTCGTCGACCAATTATCGCTTTTATAGGTATGTATTAATCGATGAAGAATTCCTATACCCTTTATGTACTTTTGATTACCAAGTGTTCGAGATTTTTACAGTACCCCGACCCAGTCCCCCCCTGAATCCGGGAAATATTGAAGCTTGTATTTCCGAAAACCGGGCGCTGTCTGTAACTGTGGATAAAGATGTTGAAGTGGATTGGTATGACGCACCATCTGGCGGTCAACTGTTGCTTGCAAATAGTACCACCTTTTTGACTCAGAAATCTGGAACCTACTATGCCGAAGCACGTGCTTTACTTGCCCCTCTGGAGCCGCCGGTCCCTGGTACAACCATTCGTGATACCGACTCTATATATACCCCCTGTACTTCCTACCAAAGAACACCAGTATCCATCATTTTATTCGACTTGCCCGAAGTAAGCGATGAAACCTTGAGCTTCTGTGAAAATACAACCATCACCTTATCCGCACAAATAAGCAATGTGGCCTATGAATGGAATACGGGTGAAACCAGTTCCAGTATCAACGTAAATACCCCTGGAATTTATACTGTTAAAGTAACCAACAGCAACGGCTGTTCCAGCCTTAAAACGATCGCTCTGGAACAGATCGATGCTCCAAAGGTGCAAACCGCTACTTCCAACGAGCACGCTATCACCATAATTACAGCAATCCATGGTGAATTTGAATATTCTTTGGATGGATTTAGCTATCAGGACGAAAATACGTTCTATAATATTGAAGGGGGGCTATATAAGGTTTATGTCCGTGAAAAGAACAACTGTGGCCTAGTAACCTTTGATTACGTTCATCTGGCAATCCCCAAATTTTTTACTCCCAATGGTGATGGCATTAATGACAACTTTGTTATTAAAGGCCTTGAAAATTTTCAATTTTCACAAATAAGTATTTTTGATCGCTTTGGCACCCTTATAAAAACCTCACAAAATAATCCGTTCGAATGGGACGGAACACATCGCGGCCAGCCCTTACCGGCCACCGATTATTGGTTTCAAATTAATATAGAAGACACCCTAAAAAAAGGTCATTTTGCCTTAAAAAGATGATTTTTAAGACAAATACAACTTTATAATTTTCGATATCCATAAATTAAGGATGAAAGAGAACACTATTATTTTTAATTCAATTTACTTTCCTATTTTTACATATTGATTTTGTACTATGAGCACATCTTTTGAACGTTTTCAAAAAAGAAAACTGATTTCCTCCTATTTTTCTGTAGTCCTAAGCATTGGGCTGGTGCTTTTTTTATTGGGAATTTTGGGTCTTTTGGTATTGAACACAAAAAAGTTGGCCGATCATTTTAAAGAGCAGATTACGATCTCCGTTTTTCTTAAGGACAATGCCAAGGAGGTAGAAGTAGATCAATTGCAAAAAAGTCTGGCCATGGCCGAATACACAAAAAAAGCCACCTATGTTTCTAAAGAACAGGCTGCTGAACAACACAGTGTGGAGATAGGAGAGAATTTTTTGGATTTCTTAGGGTATAATCCCCTTAAAAATTCCATTGATGTACAACTCAAGGCCGATTATGTTTCCACAGATAAAATTGCTGAGATCGCAGAGGAGATTGCCACCAAGGATTACATAGAGGAGGTAAGTTACGACAAACCCTTGATCACGCTGTTAAACGATAATGTAAAGAAGCTAAGTTTTTGGATTTTAGTGGCCAGTGGTATATTTACATTCATCGCAGTATTATTGATCAATAGTTCCATCCGTCTTTCTATTTACTCCAAACGTTTTATTATTAAGACCATGCAGATGGTGGGGGCTACCAAAACATTTATCCGTAGGCCATTTATATGGACCAATATTAAATTGGGCGTTCTAGGGGCTATTTTGGCCTTAATTGCCTTGGGCTTTGTTGTATACTATGTAAACATTAATTTTCCCGAGTTAAACCTTTTTCAAGACCCTACAATTTTGGTATTTCTGTTTGCGAGTGTCTTTGGATTAGGAGTCCTGATTTCATACATAAGCACTTTTTTTGCGACACAACGCTTCTTAAATCTTAGGACAGACGATTTATATTATTAAATTTGCGGCATGAGTAAAAAACAAAATAATAATCAACAGCAAAAGCCTAGACAAGAATTTATCTTTCAGAAAAGGAACTATCTGTTTATGTTTGTTGGCCTGGCCTTTATAACCTTAGGATTTATCCTTATGAGCGGTGGTGGAAGTGACGACCCCAACGTATTTAACCCTGAGATTTATAATTTTAGAAGAATACGCTTGGCGCCTACTTTGGTATTGATAGGTCTTGGGATAGAAGTCTACGCCATTCTGTTGAATCCGCATAAGAAAAAATAAATTTGGACATATTAGAGGCTATTATTCTTGCCATTATTGAAGGTATAACCGAATATTTACCGGTTTCTTCAACAGGACACATGATCATTGTATCTTCCTTTTTTGGAATTGCCCAGGAAGATTTTACCAAGTTATTCACCATCGTTATACAATTGGGAACCATCTTTTCGGTTGTGGTACTGTATTTCAAGCGATTTTTCCAAACTATTGATTTCTATTTTAAACTCCTTATTGCATTTATTCCGGCTGTTGTTTTTGGCCTTCTTTTAAGTGATGTTATAGATTCGTTGTTGGAAAGCCCTCTGGTAGTTGCTTTTTCTTTGGTAATTGGGGGAATTATTCTACTTAGAGTTGACGAGTTATTCGGAAATTCGGACAACACTGATATTTCATATGCTACCGCCTTTAAAATTGGACTCTTTCAATGCCTGGCCATGATTCCAGGGGTATCCAGAAGTGGTGCAAGTATTGTTGGGGGTATGACCCAAAAGCTATCTCGGACCGCAGCGGCCGAATTTTCATTTTTCCTGGCCGTGCCAACCATGTTGGGTGCTACCCTTAAAAAGAGCTATGACTATTACAGTTCAGGCTTCACCCTAACCTCCGAACAGATAAATTTATTGATCATAGGAAACGTTGTTGGATTTGTAGTGGCCTTATTTGCTATAAAAACCTTTATTGGATATTTAAGTAAACATGGCTTTAAAATCTTCGGTTACTATAGAATCGTAGTAGGAATTGCCATCATTGTAATTCATTATTTTATTTGGCCACTAACCGTAATATAATGACTAAAGAGGACTTCTTGGAGGGACAGGTACTGCTGATAAACAAACCTTTGGGTTGGACATCTTTTCAGGCAGTGAATTCCTTAAAATGGAATATTAGAAAAAAATTTGAATTAAAAAAATTTAAGATAGGCCATGCTGGGACTCTTGATCCATTGGCCACCGGATTATTGCTTATCTGTACTGGAAAATTTACCAAAACAATAAACGAACTCCAAGGTCAGGAAAAAGAATATACCGGCACTTTTACTTTAGGCGGGACAACCCCTTCTTTTGATCTGGAAACGGAAATAAACCAAAGCTTCCCTATAAATCATATTACAGAGGAATTGATACATATTACTACCACACAATTTATAGGTAATATTGAACAGGTTCCACCGGTATTCTCGGCACTAAAAAAAGACGGGAAAAGACTATATGAATACGCAAGGGAAGGCAAAGAGGTGGAAATTAAAAAAAGAGCGGTCACTATTACCCAATTTGAAATAACGCAGATACAATTGCCAAAGGTTCATTTTAGAGTAGTGTGTAGCAAAGGTACCTATATTAGGTCATTGGCGAATGATTTTGGGAAAGCTCTGCAATCCGGCGCCCATTTATCCTCCCTGAAAAGAACCAAAATAGGTGATTACAACGTAAATAAAGCCATAACCCCCGAGGAATTTGGTAATTTACTGCAGATCGATAGTTAAAAAAACTTCGAAATTTATAGTGGTAACCTAACCGTTCGTCGATAATTTAAAATATTTTTGATTAAACGTGGTTATAACACTATGAATTTGAGCCGGAAACAACTTTCTTTTTTAATAACTTTCTTTTCCATGTCCTTGGTTGTACTAAGCTTGTACAATATCCACTTGGGACAAAAGGAAAAAGAGGAGTATGTTATTGAATTAAGTTTGTTGGATGAGGAAGACCTAGTAAAGGAATTAGAGGAGGAAATTAAGGAGATGGAGGAAGAAATGGCCAAGTCCGAACCCGTTAAAAGTCATATGGCCTTTAACGAAGCCAACAAACCTAGTTTTGGCAACCCAGAGCCACTTAGAACTCTCGAGGAAATAATGGAGGAGCAGGAATTGACCTCTGATAGTGATGACCCAACGGACTTTCTTAGTTCCGACTCCGAATACGCTACAAGAGTAAAAGAACTGGCTAAAAGAAGAAGGGAAAAGCAAGAGCTTTTGGGGGAAAAAGAAGCTAGCAAAGAAGTAATGACCAACAATTTGGCCAAAAGAAGGACATCTATTTCCTACTCTTTGGTTGACAGAAGGCATACCAGCCTTCCCATACCCATTTACACCTGTATTGAAGGTGGTAAAGTGGTCATTAATATTAAAGTTGACGTATTAGGAAAGGTCATAGAGGCCGATGTTAACAAAAAGAGTTCCAGCACCCTCAATGGCTGTTTGGTAGACAACGCCATTGAATATGCATTAAAATCTAAATTTAATGCTGGAGAAAAGGTAGAACAAATGGGCACCATTACCTATCTATTCCAGGAGAAGCAAAGATAATAAGTCGCACACCGTATTTTGACCTTTGTCCTTGTTATACCAGAGTTGTAAATCTTGCTTGAATTCCGGAGTCAAATTTCCATGTTTCTTTTTGTAGTCAAGAACCATATTGGTGGCTGTACTTGGCCGTGAACCCCATTCCCCAATAATTCTACCGGTAGCATCATCAATGGAAATCAATTTTGGAATAGCCATAGCGCCATTGGATAAAAATTGCTCCATCAATTCCAAATTTTCATCACGCAACACAAGTCGTAAGGAAATATTCTTATTTAAACCTGCTATTTTGTTCATTACCGGTATGGTTTGGGCGGCATCGCCACACCAGCTTTCCGTAAGTACCAACCATGTAATTTTTTGATCGACCTCTTTAATTTTTGAGTCGGAATCAGCGTCTATCTTGATAGTCTTGTCCAAACGTTTCATCCTTTGATCATTAAGAAGGGTATAATTACCAAGTTCCTGGCTCTGTATTGATCCCGTAGATTTACCTTCCAGTGCCAAATTGCCCACCATAAGCCTGTAATCCTCATAACCCATAGACCCCATTAAACCCTCTTGGACAACCTGAATTCTAGTTTTCTGAACTGTTTGTTCCATAATATTCAAAATATTTAAGCCAAAATTAACCCATCCATAATCAATAATGGGTAACAATAGTTACATTGGTAGCATTACTTCCGCAATACTTACGCAACTCTTAAATAAGTGAAAATTCTAGTGGTTCATCGCTCTTTTTTTGATCATTCCGCCTTTAGTATCGTTTATGCTGTTCATAACAACAAAGGCGTTGGGGTCTATCTTTTCCAGTTCTGTATTTAATTTACTAATCTCCAATCTGGTAATTACGGCGTATATAATGTCATACTCATTGTGCACACCGCTCTTTCCGTAACCACCATGACCTTTATAGATGGTTAGCCCCCTACCCAGTTTTTCCGTGATCATAAGTCTAATCTCTTCACTTCGTGACGATATAATGGTAACCCCGGTATACTCCTCGATCCCATCAACGACAAAATCTAAAGTTTTTGAAGCCGACAAATAGGTTAACATTGAATAAAGTGCCGTTTCCAAAGAAAGAAAATATGCAGCTGCCAAGAATATAATAACATTAATGACGATTATATTATCCCCAATTTTAGTCCTTAATTTCCTGCTCAGATAAATGGCCAGCACCTCGGTACCATCCAATACACCGCCCCCCCTAATGGAAAGACCAATACCGGCACCTAGAAAAAATCCACCAAAAACTGCAACCAAAAGTTTGTCCTCGGTCACTTCCGGAAAGTGTACCGTAGCCAACACTATTGCCAAGCCAACAATTGCCAAAGAGGCCTTAATGGCAAATTGTTTGCCTATCACCTTAAAACCAAGATAAATGAAGGGAATATTAACCAGTATGATCAGTACATATAAGGGCGTTGATGTGATTTCAGAAATTAAGAGAGAAATTCCAGTGGCCCCACCATCAATAAAGCTATTGGGCAACAGAAAACTCTCCAAACCAAAAGCAGCGGAAAAAATTCCGGCTATAATAAATAAAGCATCATGAATATCTGCAAATATTCCAACCCTAAACCTTCTGGATTTTTTCCAATAGGAATACAGGTTAGTTTTAAAATCATGACTTTTTTTCTTTCTTTCCGGCATATTTGATTCTTTCTTAAAATAGGTTTTATTAACATCTAGGACCTATTACCATCTTATTCCAACAAAACATTTTCAATGCGTTATGAACAATTGAATTACGAAGTTACTAGTCTGTGAAATTAAAAAATCAATTTTTAAAAACTGAAATCCACTCCTTGATTATTACAATTAATTTACACCCTTTTAATTGACATTTAAGGTTATAGTGCCAATATACTATCTTTGCTTTACGATTTACATTTTATAATGAAATTTCTACTCCAATTTTTTATAAGTCTCTTTTGCCTTTATGGCCTCTATGGCCAACGTACCATTGACGAGGCAATAAGAAAGTTCAACGATAACACTGTACCCTATATAAAGGTGGAGGAGTTAACACCTAATAACCAGTTCGTACTCCTGGATACCAGGGAAAAAGTGGAATTTGAGGTAAGCCATCTTAACAACGCGGTATGGCTTGGAGATATCGTATTTGATATGGACACCGTTTCCACAATCCTTAGTTATAAAAACACACCAATTGTAGTCTATTGTTCCATAGGGGTGCGCTCTGAAGAGGTGGGAGAAAAACTTATAAAAAAAGGCTATAAACAGGTTTACAATTTATACGGCGGTATTTTTGAATGGAAAAATAAGGGTTTCAAAGTATATGATTCCAACGGACAAGAAACCGATAGGGTTCATGCCTTTAACAAGCATTGGGGTAAAATGTTGACCAATGCCACAAAAGTATACGACCCTAAAAAACAAAATAACTAAATGTCAACATTACCTTAAGCCAGCACACTACATCCAATAAAATGCAAGAAATAAGGCTGGCCAGTAAATTCTAAATTTACATACTACACAAAGTAATGAATACAACCCTAAAACGACCATTAAGACCATGCCCTATTAATTGGCTAAACATTTCAGAGATACTATGACCCACCCCAAGGACTTATTAATAATTTTTACCCGTAACCCTGAACTTGGAAAGTGTAAAACTAGATTGGCCGCAACAGTAGGTGATGAGGTTGCCTTGGACATATATAAATTTTTACTTAACCATACCAAAAATTTTACGAAGGGCTTAAATATCAACAAATGGGTGTGTTATTCCGATCATATTTGGGAAAACGATATATGGGACAACCCTGTATACCAAAAAAAAATACAATTTGGAAACGATTTGGGGCAGCGTATGGCCAATGCTTTTATGAACGGATTTGAGGCAGGTCATGAAAAAATTATTATCATTGGAAGTGACATGTACGACTTGACCGAAAATGATTTAAAGGAGGCTTTTTGCTCCCTAGATCATCATGATTATGTGATAGGGCCTGCCATTGATGGCGGTTATTATTTGTTGGGGATGAAAGTCTTTAACCCCTTACTTTTTGATAAAAAAAATTGGGGTATGGACACAGTATTGGAGGCTACTGTACAAGACCTAAAAGATGAAAACTACGCCTTGTTGGCACCCAAAAATGACATTGACTATTTTGAAGACATTAAGGATATTGAAATCTTTCGCAGCTTTTTAAAAAATTGAAAATATATGACGAGTAAATTACTTCAGGAATCTACTGAATATTTAATAGAAAAGGGATTTGAGGCCCCTGAAATTGGAATAGTACTAGGAACTGGTTTAGGCAAATTGGCAGACGATATTGAAAATCCAATAGAAGCCCATTACAACCATATCCCCTATTTTCCTCTGGCTACCGTGGAATTTCATTCCGGTAAATTGATTTACGGTATTTTGGAAGGCAAAAAAGTTGTTGTTATGCAGGGAAGGTTTCATTTTTATGAAGGCTACGACCTAGTGGACGTAACCTACCCAATTCGGGTAATGCATATGCTAGGTATTAAAAAACTATTTATATCCAATGCAGCGGGAGCCATAAATCCCGAATTTAAGAAAGGTGACATCATGCTCATCGAGGATCACATCAACCTCCAAGGAGGATCTCCTTTGGCATTTAAAAACGTAAGCCAATTTGGAGATCGTTTTACGGATATGAGTGAGCCATATGATGCTCCTATGCGCAAAAGCTTGGAGAAAATAGCAAAAAAAGAAAATATAACCCTACGGAAGGGAGTTTACGCCTCAGTAGTAGGGCCTCAACTGGAAACAAAGGCAGAATACCGAATGCTAAAAATCATTGGTGCCGATGCCGTGGGAATGAGCACCGTACCTGAAGTAATTGTTGCCAATCATTTACGATTGCCAATAGTGGCCGTATCTGTCCTAACAGACGAATGCGATCCGGATAACCTAAAACCCGTCAATATTGACGAAATAATTGAAATTGCCGGAAAAACCGAACCAAAAATGATAAAGTTATTTAGGGAATTAATTAGGGAAGTTTAATTATAAGTATTGAGTATTGAGTATTGAGTATTGAGTATTGAAGAAAGACAATTATAAACCTGATGACAAACTTTTAAGCATAAAGACATGAGTTATTTAGAAGCCACAAATGAATTATATAAGAATGCAGCATTGACCCCCGATGTTGGATTGTGTTGCACCACAAATCCTATCTGGCAGTTTCCCGGATTATCCATTCCTAAAATCATGCAGGAGATGAATTATGGTTGTGGGAGCACAGTATCGGCCCAAGATTTGGTAAACAACCCTAAAGTCCTATATGTGGGAGTTGGTGGCGGCATGGAACTCTTACAATTTTCTTATTTCTCTAGACAAAAGGGAGGGGTTACCGGAGTTGATGTTGTGGATGAAATGTTGGAAGCTTCAAGAGAAAATTTCAAAATAGCGGAAAAGGAAAACTCTTGGTTTAAAAGCGAGTATATAAACCTTGTAAAAGGGGATGCACTAAATCTACCAATAGCAGACAACAGTATAGATGTGGCTGCACAGAACTGCCTGTTCAACATTTTTAAGACCGATGATTTAAAAAAGGCGGTGGCCGAGATGTATCGTGTATTAAAACCCAATGGCCGATTGGTTATGAGCGATCCTACATGCGAACAGCCTATGAATGAAACCTTACGTAATGATGATCGACTTAGAGCCCTTTGTTTAAGTGGCAGTATCCCGATAAGAGATTATGTAAAGGTTTTAACTGATGCAGGTTTTGGTACCATAGAAATTAGAGCACGAAAATCATACCGGGTACTCTCTCCCAATCACTATCCCACAGATGAATTGATCTTTATCGAATCTATTGAAATAGCTGCCATTAAAGACCCAATGCCCCAGGATGGCCCTTGCATTTTTACCGGAAAAACTGCCATCTATTACGGTAATGAAGAATATTTTGATGATAAAAACGGCCATGTTCTAATGCAAAATCAGCCTTTGGCGGTGTGTGACAAAACAGCATCGGCACTGCAAAAAAGTAATTCCGAAATCCATATAAGCAACAGTACTTGGCATTATAATGGCGGGGGTTGCTGTTAATCATTAATTTGATGTAAGGTTTATGTGTTTGGCAACACTAATTGGAGGTAAATAAAATTCCATGCAACTTAAATTATCATTTGTAATAATCCTGCTTTTGACCATCAGCGGTCATAGTGTTACGCATACACTATGGCAAAATAATAATTGTGCTCAGGAAATTGATTTGAAATTAGATCATTCCAGTTGGGATAAATTACTGAAAAAGCATGTAGACAATAAGGGAAATGTTGACTACAAAGGTTTCACCAAGGATGTCACAGCATTGCAAAATTACTTGGATTATTTGGCGAAGAACCGTCCAACAGACAAAGCACCTAAACCCGAAAGGCTGGCTTATTATATAAACCTTTATAATGCTGCTACGGTAAAACTCATTTTGGACAACTATCCCACAAAAAGCATAAAGAACATAAAAAACCCGTGGGGGAAAAATATTGTTCATATGGGAAATGAAAAAATTTCCTTGGGCGATTTGGAGCACAAAATATTGCGAAAAATGGATGAACCTAGAATCCATTTTGCCATCAACTGTGCGTCCTATTCCTGTCCCAAATTATTGAACACCGCCTTTAATTCCGTTAATATTGAAAAACTATTGGAACAGACGGCCGTAGATTTTATCAATGACCCAAAAAGAAATGTTCTGACCAAGGAAAAAGCCTCTTTGTCCGAAATTTTTAACTGGTACAAAAAAGACTTCACTGAAAAAGAATCTTTGATAGATTATATTAATAAATACTCCTTCCAAAAACTGACATCAAACACCAAAATAAGTTATCTAAACTATAATTGGGCTTTAAATGAAATTGAGTAATTCCATAGACATAAGTATTATAATACCGGTCCTAAATGAATCTGTACACATTAGCACTTTATTGGATCACTTGCAAGCGAATAACAGTTTAGGGAATATTAAGGAAATAATTGTGGTTGATGGGGGCAGTACGGACAATACAGTTGCCATGGCAAAAGCTAAGGGGGCAATAGTTATATCTTCTGAAAAAGGACGTGCCAAACAAATGAATACAGGCGCCAAGGCTGCATCTGGCGCACTTCTTTACTTTTTACATGCCGATACGTTCCCGCCCAATAACTTTGATCTGTTTATCCTAAATGCGCATAATAACAACATATCTTCCGGATGCTTCAGGATGAAATTTAACACCTCCAAAAAGTTTTTGCAATTCTTTGCATGGTTCAGCAGAATTAACCACAAGTTATGTAGGGGCGGTGATCAATCGCTTTTTATTCTCAATGACCTATTCCAAAAAACGGGCGGCTTTAATGAGAATTATATCATATACGAGGATACAGAATTTATTGGACGCCTTTACAAAATATCAAATTTTAAAGTCTTGCCACAACACGTTATAACCTCTGCAAGAAAATACGAACAGTATGGCTCTATTAGACTTCAATATCACTTCGGAATAATTCACTTGAAAAATTTATTGGGTTTTGGCCCTGATCAATTGTATAAGTATTACAAGAAAAACATTATCTCTTAAACCACCTTATTTACTAGCTTCATAATCCAACAATACTCCTTCTGAGATCCACTTGGCAAGGGCCTGCCTATTATCTGGATCCAAGATTCGCTTTTGGTCCTTTTTGTTTTTTATATTCCCAACTTCAATATAAGCCATGGCCGGTAAGGTATTTTTTACCAAATACAAACCACTACGATCTGCGAAGGTCCCCTCATAATTCCTGTTTGGCTGATATTGTCTGTATTTTTTTAAAAAAGTTTCATGGATACTTTCAGCTAAACGCTTGCCATTCTTACTGCTCTCATGATGATAGAAGAACACATCAATATTTTGCCCCCTACTTCGGCTATCCACGTGTGTAACGATCAACCGCTGGTATTTGCCAGAATTTTCCAAATACAGTTTGTTCACTGCATCAACACGCTGTTTTAATCGCAATAATTGGTTTAATGGAATTTCTTCATTGGGATAGGCCACCTCATCCCTATCTATTTCCAGCACTCGCTGATCCCTTATCCCATCGTTCAAATCCCTAATTATAATATAGGTCTTGGCTCCATGGGATATAAGTTCTTTGGCCAAGCGCAGCGTAATATCATAGGCATACTCGTCTTCCGCAATTATTTTGCCCTCATATTTTTCAATGGCACCGGGATCGGGCCCACCATGACCTGATATTAAATAATAAACGTTTCCCTGCAACTTATTGCTCTTTATCTCCGTAGTAGCATATTTTTTTCCAAATATGTCATCTGTTATGATATTCGACACGGACTTGATTTCCGTTGTTTTATTCTCAACGAATTCCGTAATAGCTATAGTATCCAAGGGTACGGGAGGAATAATGTACTCCCTCCCCTCATAAAGGTGTATACTATCCCTTAAATTATCATGATTAAGATCAACAAAGTGCCCGTAGTGCCTAACAGGATTAATCCCCTGTTTCCTAAGGATGGAATAAATTCCGTCCCCTTTTTCAGCAATTACGGTTTTAACCGAGGTTTGGGAAAAAGCGGGAAGCGACCATAAGGCGATTATACAAAATATTACAAAAGGTTTCATGACCAACACAATACTAATTTTACACAAATATTATCAAAAATACTGCCCAATTCCAAAAACAATCCCATGAGATGCGTTTTTTGTAATGCCATAGCCATAATCTATTCGGAAAATTGCGTTAAATATTCGCTTATGAATAAACCTTAAACCAATCCCCGGATAAACCCTTATACTTTCCCTATCCGTAAAATCACTAAAATCTCCCCCGGGGTTTCGCCAAGTCCCTGAATCTATAAAAAAATTGCCTTGTAGTGCAAACCAGTCCTTATCAACAAAACTATACCTATATTCTGTATTGAATACGATGGTGGCAGTCCCCCTATCTATTTTATTTCCCACACCCCGTATGTTAACATTATTATCTACAGAAAAGGGAGCAAAAGGGGTATCTATGTTGCTGGCAATACCCAGTCGTAATCGATTGGCCCAATTACCCCGATAACCAATCCTATTAAAATGGACAAAGTCATTGATCACAATTAAAAATTCCGGTAAATTTTCATCCGGACTCTTGACATATTGAAAATTTAAAGTGCTGCCAAAACCTGAACGATAATGATAATCATATTTTATATTTTCATAATAGTAGATAAACTTATACAAATACTTATCCACCTTCAATTCTTGGGGAACATTTGGATTGGTAGCACCGGCGATATAATTATAATCTTCCGTAAACAGATTAATTCCAAAGTCTATCCTGTTTTTATTGTTTATGTTATACAAGCCCAAAACTTCAAAGGCCTTGTTGTTATATCTGTAATCTGCAGTATTCTCGTTGATAAAAACTGGTTCTTGGGTAGTAATATTATTATAACTAAGAGCAAATCCCAAGTTGCCTCCGATGATATAAGGCATCCTAAAATTTATTCCATAAGAATTGAAAATATCCCTTTGATAAAATCCTCCCAATATCATGTTCCTGCCAAATAGATTGTATTCCTGCAACCCTATTTTAAATGCAAATTCATCATTGGTCGAGGTATAAATATTGGCATAGGGGATCAGGGTAAAATGTTCTTCAACAGTATAAATAACGGAATATTGATTTTCCTTATTTGCCTCCACGCGAAAATTGGCATTGGCAATGGACGGCAATTGCTTTAAGCGTTGAACGTCTTCATTCAATGCCACGGAATCCAATATACTGGCTGCCTTAACCTTAATAAGATTTTCTAAGAAAGAAACTTTGGTCCTTTTGGCGCCTTCAATATTCACTACGGTTACGGTAGATTGCTGGGTGTATCCTGCTAAAAATGAAAAAAACAATAATACCCTTAAGCTGATTTTCATTATCAATACGCAATTATATGGGAAAAGTATTCATGAATTAAAGATGAAAAGACTCCAAAAACCAAATAACCCAAGGTTAATGAGTCGGAAACCTGGTAAAAAAAACCTAATATATCTTATAGAAACTCTTGATCACCTCTTGGGCCGGCTTATTTTGCGGGGTAAACCTGTTGTCATTTATCCCTCCCGCATTTTCATGATCAATAAACCATTTCCAGACAAATCCCCCTGCAAACCACTCTTCTTTCCAAAATTCCTCGAAAATAGCTTTGGTAGCATTGGCCTGTGCTTCTAGGTTTACATCATCCTGACTGTGATCCACCAACCAAGGTTTCTTTGCAGCATAATTATTACTTCTATAGCCATATTCCGTGAAAATTATAGGTTTGTTTTTCATCAAGGCCAACGATTTTATTTTTTCTTTATGAGGTTGCCATCCCCTTCGTAATTGTTCTACCGTAGGGGTTTTCTCATCACTTAAAGGAAAATAAGCATCTATACCTATAAAATCCAGATCATCCCAAAAAGGGGTCCTTCCATATTCGTCCCAATTGGCCGCATAGGTAAGTTTTCCCTTGTAAACACTTCTGATTTTTTTGATCAGTCCGGTCCAATACGCCGGCCGGTGATTAACAAATTGCTCCAGCTCAGTTCCTATGCAAAATGCATCGGCCTGGGTTTCCTGGGCCAGCGTGGCATAAGCCATAATAAAGTTGGCATACGCTATCTCCAAGGCCTGCCAGTTTTCCTCGGAATTCATTTTTAAATTACCCGTAAACTCACCCCTGGAAATCCATATTTGTGGCTTTAGCATTACCTTTAAGCCGTTCTGGTGCAGGATATCTATATACTGCCTAGCGCCTGTTCTTGTTTCCCCGAACCATTGTCTCGAAGTATCAAAAATTATTTCAGGTGAGTCTTTATCCCTAATAAATCCAAAAGGCATTACCGCTGCACACTTGGCATTGACATTTCTTACTGCATCTACGTGTTCTTGGGAAACCTTGTCCCTTGAGGCCACAAAACTTACCCCATTAAATTTTTCAACGGCCTGACCACTACAGCCGAGCTGTAAAAAAAATAAGATAAGTAGGCCCAGGTTTCGCATCCCTAAAGATTTTAAACTCTAAAATAGACTATTTATATTGATCATTCTAAAAAATAGCCCGAAGTCCTAAGTTAAATGTCTGCCCTAAACCTGTGTTTCCACCTCTAACAAAATTGGTGTATAAGGCTTCAATATTTATCGCATTTGTTAACTGATATTTCACCCCACCTCCTAAGGCCGTATAATTTTGGGCAAAATTATTACCCAAATCCAACCTTTGGGAATGTTGCGCCAAAGCTAAAATGGTGAAACTGGAACTTGGAAAATAACTTAGAAATACTCCTGGCGACAAGTTTAAGCTATTATTGGCAAAGCTTTCGCCGCCCTTTCCGAAACTTAATTCGGAGTTAAGTTCTGTAAATAATTGCCATTTTCTATTGGAAAATGTAAGGTCATAAAAAAATCGGTTCTGCCATATATATCCCTTCTGATCCAAAAACACCCCATTTTCGGTTTCATTATCCACAAGGGGAATAAAAAAGGAGCTCTGTACCGAAAAATTATTCAGTGATTCAATAGGAACAAATTTTACCGAAGGGGCTATCGATGTTATCCCAGACCTGGCCGTAGTATTTTCACCATCAAACTTAAAAACATCCAATGCGTTCCTCCCACCGACAACATTGGATCTTAGCTCTACAATAGCACCAAGATTCCATCTATTATTTTCAGCCATGCCCGTGTACACTTCAATTGTAGAGGTGAAAAATGTTTTTCTCGCCTCCGTACCACTGGAAAAAGTACTTTTCGTTTCTGTATAAAGATTATTAAACCACTTTAAGTCCCATTGCCCCTTTCCCATTAATTTTGAGGGGGTGTACTGTTGAATATTACTATCCGCATCCTGATCGAAATCTTGGGATATGCCCATGGTAAAAACAAAGAAAGTCACCATTAAAGGCCATTTGTTTTGAACGTTTTTCATTTCTATACTGTGTTTTGGTTCGTTAATTATAAAAGGCCATCGAATTTCCAAAATACGCACATTGGGATAAAATATATCTTTTATCTTCAATAGATAATCGGAAAATTGCCAATAAAATCCATTAAAGGCCAAAAAACTTTCAAATCTAGCTTTAAAAAGATGGCCCACTGGTAGATTTTCCTAATTGGTATAAAAGTCTTTAAAAAGTATCACATATTTATTACAAAATATTTTTTTAAGTTAGTTTTTATCTAGGGCATCATGACACATATTCGGCTTTGATTAAAAAAATCCGAAAAAGTAGTATCAACAATTCCCAATGCCAAGCACTCTATATTAGGAACAAACGTAGATTTCATTAGCTTTGCCAAATATTTAAATGAATAGTACCCGTGGGAAGTAAAAATAAGCTGAAGCGATTCAAGGAGAATGAAACTTTTAAGAATGTAGTTCAACCCAACAGGGAGGAAATTACAAATGGTACTTTCTCCTTAAGAGGCAAATGGAACGAATTTTTTGGCAATGACAATCCTTTAGTTTTGGAACTGGGCTGCGGTAAAGGGGAGTATACCATTGGGATGGCCCAGCAAAACAAAAATAAAAACTTTATCGGAATTGATATAAAGGGCGCTCGATTTTGGCGAGGGGCAAAAACGGCCATAGATGAAAAAATAAGCAATGTTGCCTTTTTGCGTACCCAGATAGAACTGATAGACGGACTTTTTGCCGCCAACGAAGTTTCCGAAATCTGGATTACCTTTCCAGATCCCCAAATTAAATATAAGCGTACCAAGCACCGACTTACCAACGAGGTTTTTTTGGAGAAATACAAATTGATTCTAAAGGAAGATGGTGTAGTTAATCTGAAAACCGATAGTGAATTTATGCACGGCTATACCTTGGGCCTTTTACACGGAAAAGGATTGGAAGTCCTTTATGCCAATCACGATGTATACAAAAATGAAGGTAGCCCAAAAGAGGTTTTGGAAATACAGACTTTCTACGAAAAACAGTATCTTGAAAAAGGAAAACCGATCACTTATATCAAGTTTAGAATAAGTTAAACCATGGAACACTTACTAATCCTTTTTTTTGTCACCTTTTCGGCAGCCTTCATGGCCACTGTTCCACCAGGTTTATTGAACATGAATGCTGCAAAAATTAGTGTGGAAAAGGGTAAGACCAATGGTATTATTTTTAGTCTTGGGGTTTCTACCATGATTATTATCCAAGCCTATATTTCCGTGTTGATTTCCAAATTTCTTTTCAAACATCCGGAGATTATAGACCTACTTTTAAAAATAGCCCTTATTGTCTTTGCTTTTTTTACCATCTATTTCTTTCTAAAGGGTAAGAAAAACAAACTGGAAAGACCCAAAATAGTAAAGGTAAGCAAGAGAAATAGTTTCTTTAAAGGGATATTGTTGGCAGCAGTAAATTTACTTACCATTCCATATTACAGTGGTTTAAATGCCATGTGGAATGCCTCCGGCTGGATAAAATTTCAATTTCGCGATATAGCAACCTTCATACTTGCAGCAGGATGCGGCACTTTTACGGTACTCTATCTGTATACGGTCTATTTCACCAAATTGGAAACCAAAAACAATGGATTTTCAAAAAACTCCAATTACATTTTGAGTGCATTAATGCTGGTACTATTAGTAATTACTTTAATTCGAATATTTTATACCTGATGAAACCCGAAAATCAGAACTTTTTTGAAAAGGTCTATGCAGTGTCCAGACAAATACCATATGGACGGGTTACTTCGTATGGGGCCATAGCCAAATATTTAGGAACTGCAAGAAGTGCCAGAATGGTTGGTTGGGCCATGAACGGAGCACATAAAATAGGGGATATCCCCGCCCACAGGGTAGTAAATAGAAAGGGACTATTAACAGGGAAACATCATTTTGACGGCACAAATTTAATGCAGCAGTTATTGGAAAATGAGGGAATAAAAGTGGTGGATAATCAAATCGTGGATTTCGAAGATCACTTTTGGGACCCTTGGCTGGAATTAAGGTGATTTGCCAATAATTTTGAATAGATACTGCCATATAGAGGATACTTATTACCTTATTTTACTTTTCAATTCCCTTCCTTCATAATCTCGCTCCTAAGCCCTATCTTTGTAATTTAGAATCAGTTTTAATAATAACTGAATAAGAATGGTTTAGGATGAAATTAGACAAGAAAGACATACTGAAAGCGCTCGAAAATATTACTGTCCCAGGAGAAGGACAAAATATGGTTGAAAGTGGCGCCGTAAAAAATATTATGGTTTTTGGGGACGAGGTTGTTGTGGATCTCACCATTTCCAACCCCAGTTTGCAGGCAAGAAAGAAAACCGAGGTTGAAATTTTAAAGGTTATTCACGACAAAGTGTATAACAAGGCTAAAATTACCGTAAATGTAAAGGTTGATGCCCCGGCTGCCAAGCCTAAGGTAAATGAGATCAAGGGCAAAGCCATTCCCGGTATCAAAAATATAATTGCAGTTGCTTCCGGAAAAGGAGGAGTTGGAAAATCTACAGTTACGGCAAATTTGGCGGTAACCTTAGCAAAAATGGGATTTAAAGTAGGTCTGTTGGATGCTGATATTTATGGCCCTTCAATGCCTATCATGTTCGATGTAACTCTAGAAAAGCCCTTGGCCGTCAAAATCGAAGGAAAATCGAAAATGAAGCCCGTAGAGAATTATGGGGTCAAGATTTTATCCATTGGCTTTTTCACCCAACCCAATCAGGCCGTAATTTGGCGTGGGCCAATGGCTGCCAAAGCGTTAAATCAAATGATATTCGATGCGCATTGGGGAGAATTGGATTTTATGTTGTTAGATCTTCCTCCGGGAACAGGGGATATACATTTAAGCATAATGCAATCCTTACCAATTACAGGTGCAGTGGTAGTAAGTACCCCACAGGAAGTGGCCTTGGCAGATGCCCGCAAGGGAGTAGCGATGTTTCAACAAGATTCCATAAATGTTCCAGTACTGGGAATCGTGGAAAATATGGCGTACTTTACACCTGAAGAATTGCCCAATAATAAATATTACATTTTTGGAAAAGAAGGTGCCAAACATTTGGCCGAAGATTTAAATGTACCGTTTTTAGGGGAGATTCCACTTATACAAAGTATTAGGGAAGCAGGTGATGTAGGAAGGCCGGCGGCACTACAAACAGCAACTGCAATTGAAATCGCTTTTGAGGAAATTACGAAAAATGTAGTTCAGGAAGTGGTGGGAAGAAACAAAAATTTACCTCCAACAGAGGCTATTAAAATAACTACAATGGCGGGTTGTGCAGCTGTTAAAAAGAAGTAATTATGACATCGATTGAACTTAAAAATAACGTGGAAAAAGCTTTGGAGGAAATCCGCCCTTTTTTACAAAGTGATGGAGGGGACATTTCCCTTATTTCCATAGATAACGACATTTCCGTTAAGGTACGGTTGGAAGGGGCGTGTGTAGGCTGTACCGTAAACCAGATGACCCTTAAAAGTGGTGTTGAAATGACCATAAAAAAATATGCTCCACAAATAATGGAGGTTATTAATGTTGACTAAGCACCTGACTTTTATCATAAACAATTATCAACTCCTTTTTTAGCTTTGTAGCTATTTTAAGTTCATTTCTCCATGATTAAAACAGACATTCTAATTATTGGTGCCGGCCCAACAGGTCTTTTTGCAGTATTTGAAGCAGGTCTTTTACAACTTAAGTGCCATCTAATAGACGCATTGCCACAGGCAGGAGGGCAGTGTTCCGAAATATATCCCAAAAAACCCATTTACGATATTCCAGGCTTTCCAGAGGTTTTGGCAGGTGATCTGGTAAATAACCTTATGGAACAGATCAAGGCATTTCAACCGGGATTTACTTTGGGCGAACGCGCCAATACCATAGAAAAATTGGATGACGGTACTTTTTTGGTAACCACCAACAAAGGCACCAAACACAATGCTCCTATTATTGCCATTGCCGGTGGCCTTGGCAGTTTTGAGCCAAGGAAACCCTTAATAAATAATCTTAGTGCTTTTGAGGATAAAGGTGTTGCTTATTTTATTAAGGATCCTGAAGTTTATCGCAATAAAAAAGTACTGATCGCAGGTGGAGGGGATTCTGCCTTGGACTGGAGTATCTTTTTGGCCGATGTGGCCTCCGAGGTAACTTTGGTGCACAGGAGAAATGAATTTAGAGGTGCATTGGATTCTGTAGAAAAAGTACAGACCCTAAAAAATCTAGGAAAAATAAATCTCATTACTCCCGCAGAAGTAGTGGATTTAAGAGGTGCCGGAAAACTAGAGGCAGTGGTAATCAATAAGTCCGGTGAACGGGAAGAGGAAATTATTAAGGAAATAGACGAATTTATTCCCTTGTTCGGGCTTTCCCCAAAGCTTGGCCCCATTGGGAATTGGGGATTGGAAATTGAGAAAAACGCCATTAAAGTAAATACTTTCGACTATCAAACCAATATCCCTGGCATTTATGCCATAGGAGATGTAAACACTTATCCCGGTAAATTAAAATTGATTCTTTGTGGTTTTCATGAGGCAACCCTAATGTGCCAAAGCGCCTATCAACGTATTTTCCCGGACAAAAAATATGTTATGAAATATACCACCGTAGGCGGTGTATCCGGTTTCGATGGAAGTAAAAAGGAAGCGCCTAAAGCTGTGGTAAAGTCCATTGATTAAAAAAAACAACTATTTCCTAAAGTAAATCCCTTAAATTTGCTGCCTATTACCAAAAAAGAATATTTCTGGCATGAGCGATGTTAAAATAAAGATTAAGGATAGGGATGGGGTTGTACACGAGGTAGATGCGCCCACTGATATGAATATGAACCTTATGGAAATAGTTCGTTCCTACGAACTTGCTCCAGAAGGAACCATTGGTATATGTGGCGGTATGGCCATGTGTGCTTCCTGCCAGTGCTATGTAGCGTCTGACCACCAACTACCAGAAATGTCCGATGATGAGGATGCCATGCTTGCAGAGGCCTTCAATGTAAAGGACAACAGCCGCTTGGGTTGCCAAATACATATCACCGAGGATTTGGAAGGACTGGAAGTAGAGTTGGCTCCGGAAAGCTAAATTTTTCCTCAACCCTTTGTAAAAGGGAAAACTTATAGCCTTATTATCGATTTACTTTGTTGCCAATACATATAATTGGGAACAATTGCCGTGTATCCCAAAAACAAACATGGATTCATGATTTACAACAATGTTATTATATCCTCGCCTGATAGGTAAATAGGTTATAATATCGTCCTTCTTTTGCAATAAGTTCGTCATGCGTGCCTTTTTCCGCAATACGACCATCTTCTATTACAAGAATCTGATTGGCTTTCCTAATGGTACTCAATCTGTGGGCGATGACAAAGGTAGTTCGTCCTTCGGTTAGAGCGGCCAAACTTTTCTGTATCAAAGCCTCACTTTCCGTATCCAAATTGGAAGTAGCCTCGTCTAATATTAAAATTTTAGGATTGGCCAAGACCGCCCTGGCTATGGCGATTCGCTGCCTTTGTCCACCTGACAGCTTCACTCCCCGCTCCCCGATCAAAGTATCCAAACCTTTTTCGAACCTATCTGTAAATTCATCCACGTACGCTGCCTTAACGGCCATTAGAACTTCTTCCTCAGTGGCATTGGGTCTAGGGAACATAATATTGTCCCTAATTGTACCTTCAAACAAAAATTCGTCCTGCAGCACAACCCCTAAATTTCTGCGATAGCTACTCAGATCCACTTTAGAAAGATCTTGATCATCCACAGTAATGGTCCCTGATAAGGGATTTAGAAATGTTGCTGCCAAACCGGCAATCGTTGATTTCCCTGAACCGGAACTACCCACAAGAGCAACCACATTGCCGGACTTCACTTCAAAACTAACATTGTGCAATACATCCTTATCCTCTTCGTAGGCAAAGGACACATCCTTAAAGGCTATATCCCCTTTTATTTTATCCAGCACAATTGTTCTCTCCTCATCATTGGCTTCTGGGGTCATATTCATTAGCTCTTCCGTCCGGTCAAGACCGGCAAGTGCCTCTGTAAGTTGACTACCAATATTGCTCATTTGCACGATGGGTGCAATCATAATTGCCAAAACAAAGGTGAAAGACAAAAAATCCCCAATACTCAGTCCTTCATACATGATTTTATACCCCCCAATCCCCATAATTCCTGTAGTGGCGATACCGATTAAAAAAGTGGCCGAACTGGTCATAAAAGCGGTTGCCGTAAGGCTCTTTTTTACATTTTGAAACAACAGCTCCACGCCATTCTCAAAAACCTTGGTCTCCTGCTCCTCTGCATTAAAGCCTTTAATCACCCTTATACCACCGAGCGTTTCGGTGAGCCTACCTGTAACCTCAGCATTTATTTTGCCTCGATTTCTAAATATAGGTCTAATAATCTTGAATGCCTTCAACGCGATAAAGGCAAAAATAGCCAATGGTATAAACGTAAATAAGGTCATGGACGGACTTATATACAACATGTACACCAGGGCTCCAATTGCTGTAATACTTCCACCTACCAATTGGACCAGTCCTGTACCAATAAGATTCCGAACCCCCTCTACATCAGACATTATACGGGAAACCAAGGCTCCGGATTTAGCATTGTCAAAAAAGCGGATCGGGAGTGAAAGCACTTTTTTCTGTACTTGAGCCCTTAACTCCGAGATAAGGTATTGGGCCTGAACACTTAAAATTCTTGTCAACATAAAGGAGGTTACGGCCCGTACCAAAATAGACAGGATTACCACGCCTACCAAAATTTTGAGCATATCCATATTTTTATTGGGTATAACATCGTCCATAAAATATTTCAAGGAGATAGGGCCTACGAAATTGGCGGCATTACTTATTACGATCAAGAACAGCCCAATAAAAACCATATTGCGTCGTGGCCAAATTATAGTTTTAAAGGCGGTAAGAATACTAACTTTTTTATCGGACATTTTGAATTATATTTTTATTGAAGATATTTCCAAGGTGTAAATGTACTTAAAGTTATCCCTAATTGAATTAGGAAAACTTCATCTCCTGTTTCCGGCTCCAAGCTAGCCAGGTTACTTTAAAAATGAAATGGGTATTATTCAAAAATAGGAAGTACTACCGGATATAATTCATCCACGAATCTCTTATATGCTTCTTTTGATGGATGCAGCCCATCGCCAGCCACCAATTCGGGATTGGACAGGCCGTTACGTGTTATATCCGTAATATTTATAAATGGCACTCCGTTTTGAAGGGCAGTAGCTTCCGCAAAGGAATTGTATTCATCAATTTCCTTGGTGATTTTATCTGTATTTCTACCCTCCCCAAAAGGAGTAAAGGAATAATCTGGAATGGAAATAACAACTACATTTTTTGGATTGCCATAAGCCAATGCAATTGCCCTTTCCAGAAGTTGGGGAAACTCCTTGGTATATGTCCTAAATGGTTTACCCTGGTATTGGTTGTTCACCCCAATTAAAAGCGTTACCAAATCGTAGGACGGCAGCTTGGTTCCTCTATTTACTACATCCAATAAATTATCGGTACGCCATCCGGTGACGGCAATAATCTCGGTATTGACTTTCAGCTTAAGTCCCTGTTCCAATCTATCTTTTAACTGAATAGGGAAGCTTTCAGCTCTTTCAACACTTGCGCCAATAGTATAACTATCGCCCAAGGCCAAATAGTTATAGACCCCTGATTCGTTTAAATGTGGTCCGGGTATTTCGTTGGGGATGGTAGTAGAGGACCCAGGATCCAATATCATGTCTATGGAGGGTTCATAAGGAAGCATGTCCTTTTCTTGGGAACAACTGGAGAAGATAATGGCCAATACAAACAAGAAAGTCAACCGCATCATAAATGTTTTACATTATTTACGTAAAATAGGGTCCCGAGGTTTTAAGCAATCCAAACCACCGAAATCAATTATAATCCCATGATCTTTATTCCAATAAGAATGGAATTGATTTAAAAGGATGGATACGGTTTATTCACCTGACTATTAAGATTGCTAAATCAATAAAAAATCGATTTGTATCCAAACCATCAGTTCTTGTTACGTTTAAAATTTCTAAAGATTCTTAAGGAATATGGGATAAGAATAAGCAATAGGTTAATAATCAACAAATAGTAATATCCTTTCATATTGGTAAGTGTTTACGTTTTTTCTTAGGCTATTCCTTTATAATTATAATGGTGGCTTTGGAGCCGGTGGATAAATTCCACATATTGGAATGTATCATTTTACCTTCATCGTCATATACATTAACTTGAGCCGTATTAGGTCCGGAAGTACCCTGGTTCAATGCCTCAAAATCAATTTTATTAAAACCTTTTTGTAAATCCAGGTTGATGCCCTTAAAGGAACCTGTTAGAAAAATATTAGGTTCTACCACTTTATCATTGAGCAATATCCTAACCCTGTCACCATCTACATATTCGTGATCTCGGCAAACAATACCCACAAATTTTCCATTGCTTTTAATATCGCCCAAATACATATTTCCAAAAAAGGTGGAAGAGCCTTCCTTTTCCTTTACACCAACTTTAGGGTCTATCTTTAAACCATAGCCTGCCTGTACCAACTCCCTGTCCGGAAGCATTTTAATATTTCTGGCCGTAAGGGAGTCCTTAAGATTGGCAGTAGGTTTTAAGGTAATAACGGAAGGAAAATTCAATGCAGTTCCTTGGTTGGGGTTTTCCCTAACTCCTTTGTCTCCTTCAATTTTTAAAGGATTGGTCGTAGGAAGATCAGTCTGCCCCATACCCAGCTGGGAAAATAAAAACAGAATGCAAAATAAAAATACAATTCTCATATGGCCGATTAAGGTACGAATCAGCTACAAAAATATCAAATACCTTGCCATGTGTATCTAAAATGCTGTTAAATATGGGCAATTTAAAAAAACACCGATCAATTCCACACTTTTTTTAAAAACCCTATAAAATTTTTGCTCATTATATTTTCAATATCCGTTTCCGAATAGCCTCTTTCGGAAAGTAGCTTAGGAACCTTTTGAAGGTCCGCTATCGTATCTAGATCGGACGGACATTGCTCTTTCCCAAAGCCGCCATCAAGATCGGTTCCTATCCCAACATGCAGGGAATTTCCAGATAACTGGCAAATATGATCAATGTTGTTTATCATTTGTGCAAGGGTTACACCCATTCCCTCAGGTGTTGAAACCCCTCGTACCCAATTGGGAACCATCATCCAAGCATCCAGTGCTATGCCAATTACAGAATTCCTACCAATAAGTTCCCCAATTTGCTCATCCGAGAATTGTCTATTATGGTCAACAAATTTCCGACAATTGTTGTGGCTTGCCCAGACCGGACCATTGTAGGCCTTCATGGTTTCCCAAAAACTAACATCGCATAAATGAGTGGCATCCAGAATTAGGTTTAATCGTTCTATCTCCTTTAATAACTCCTTACCCTTTTGGCCAATCCCTCCAACTGAATCCGTACCATGTGCATAGGTGCCCGGGCCATAATGCGCAGGACCAATAGCCCTGAGACCTTGTTCATATGATCGTTCCAGATGTTCCAAAGAAATTATGGAATCGGCACCTTCCAAACTAAGTATATAGCCAATGGGATTTTTGTCCTTGCCATTTTTCCATAAGTCCAAATGTGCTTCCAACTCGGACAAATTCCTAATTTGGACCAGTTCCCCAATTTCCTCCATAGCCCTGTACCAAGCCAACTGTCCCTGGGTCTGTGCCCAGGCCTGGTGGGGAGATTTCCATCCAGGCAAGTGATTTTCCCTCTTTACAAATCTCGCTATTTGGGTAGCCACACATAGGCCAATATTTCCCTTCCGCAAAGCCTCAAAAGAGACCGTATTCCTTGCCCTATCCGGTTTATCTCGCATGCCCACTTCACTTTCCCTAATATCGGCTACGGTCCAGGTTAAATCCCTATTCCATTCCATGGCATTCATAGCAAGGTCTAAATGGGCATCAAATACGAACATGTTTTTTAATTTTATCCTGTTTGCAGGCTATCCTTTGATCAAGGCAGCTTTTACCGGAAGGTTTATATATTTATTTTTAAATTTCTTGCGGCTACCTTCCAAGAGCTGGTTAAGCTCCCATCAACTACCGTTAGGACTTCATTATATTTGGCCACAGTTGGGCAAATATGTACCGGGATGGCATAGGCCACATCTCCCACTTTAAACTTGTCTTCATCAAGGCATTGTACCACCAAATGTTCCTCGCTCTGCCCTATTTGCGTACACCCTTCCCCTTCCAACAGCAATACCCTCGGAAAAGTCATTTCAGGAGCCATGTGTTTATGACCTAGGTCAAAGCAGACCAAATTGGGTTTAGGCTTGCTTATTGCCCTGGTCAACAAAACCGCAGCTGGAATGAAATCCATGTCTTTGTATGAAGCGGCATAGCCAGCATCCCATAATAGTGTTGTTCCTGGACTGGTCTCCACCCCCTCACGCTTTAGATGAATGGGAAATGTTGGGGAGCCGCCTGCCACAATACAAGGAACATGAATATCTAGTTCCTCCAAAGTTCTTCTCAAATCCAGAACCGCTTCAAAATCTTCATTGCATTTTTCCTCTCTTTCAGATAGATCTTTATTGTGGATATGCCCGTCATAAACATGTAATCCTGCAGCAAGTAGGTTGGGTTTCTTATATATGTGTTTGCACAATTCCACAGCTTGTGCATTGGGCTGAATTCCTGTTCTGTTCATCCCATTGTTTATATCCAACCACAGTGGCACTTGAATACCCTTGCCATCAGCAATTCCTGCAATTTGTTCAATAATTTCCAGATCATCGACAATAGTGGAAAATGTACTGTTTGGATATTCCGCAATCAAACCGAAAAATCGGTCTATATTGGGCCCTACCGGTTGCATTGCCAGAAGGATGTCTTTTACCCCGCATTTACCCAAAAGTTCGGCTTCAGCAATGGTGGCACACTTAAATTTTTTAATGCCATGCTTCATTTGTAGGTGAACAATTTCGGAAGTTTTATGTGTTTTTATATGAGGTCTAAGGTATTGGGTGCCACCGGCCATAGCAATCATGGTTGCAATGTTTTTTTCTATCCGATCTGGATAAACCAAAAGTGCGGGAGTAATAATATTTTCTGGGTCGGTAATTTTATACCAATCATTGTTCATCATAACTTTGTGTTTAGTATCAATGAAGCTCAAACATGGCCTCTACTTCTACTGGGATGTTATCGGGTAGCATCATCCCCACAGCACTGCGCACCCCTATTCCATTTTCTTTTCCGAAAACATCGGCCATCAATTCACTAAAGCCATTAATAACATAGGGTTGCTTTCCAAAATCCGGGGTTGAATTTACCATTCCCAAAACTTTCACTACCCGCTTTATTTTGTCCAGACTACCAAAATGTGTCTGAATCGTGGAAAGCATGGTTAGGCCAACCTGTCTGGCAGCTAGTTTGGCTTCGTCCGCATTCATATCAAATCCTGCTATCCCGATTATTAAAGAACCATCGTTCTGAATTGGACCCTGGCCAGAAACATATAAAAATTTATCCACTACCAAAATAGGCCTGTATACTCCGGCCGGCTTAGGGGCTGGAGGAAAAACCAAGCCCAATTCCATAATTCTATCGGTAGTTGAATTGCTCATAATATTTACTTTAGTTAAACAAACAAACTTAAAATCATTACTCCTATCAACCCCATTACGCCCACGGTGGTTTCCATAACCGTCCAGGTTTTTAAGGTGTCCTTTATGGATAGGTTGAAATATTCCTTAAACAACCAGAATCCGCCATCGTTTACATGGGAAAGCATTAAACTCCCCGACCCTATGGCCAACACCATTAATTCCGCACTTACCCCGGTAGCGCCTATAAGCGGCATTACGATACCTGCCGTAGTCAGTCCCGCAACAGTAGCCGAACCTACACATACCCTTATCACAGTTGCTACGAGCCATGCCAAGAGCAAAGGGGAAAAACTGGAATCCTTTAAGATATTGGCAATATAATCACTAACTCCACTGTCCACCAATACCTCCTTTAGTGCTCCTGCACCTGCAATAATTAAGAGTACCATGGTTATCCCTGAAATGGAACTTGCAACAGACCCCATTATTTCGGTCATTTCTTTCCCCCTGGCAAGACCCAGTGTATAAATGGCCACCAATACGGCAATCAACATCGCAATTACCGGGTTACCTATAAAATTGACAACAGGTAAAACTGCGGCATCCTTGGGCAATAAAAGATCGGCAGCAGTGGCCAACATAATCAATATAACCGGTAGAAGTGCGGTAAAAATACTGATATTTATTCCTGGCATTTCTTCCTCTTTTAGAATTGTCGGGTTTACAAATTCCTTTATTGGAGTGGCCGTAATATTTTTAATGGTACGCGAAAAAACCGGACCTGCCAATACAATGGCCGGAATTGCAATGATGGTACCATATAAAAGGGTCTTGCCTATATCGGCATTAAACATTAAAGCTATCGCCGTAGGTGCAGGATGGGGCGGAAGAAAACCATGTGTTACGGAAAGTGATGCGATCATTGGTAGGCCCACATATAATAATGGCAACCCAGTTGAAGCCGCAATTGTAAAAATCAAGGGAATCAATATTACAAAACCTACGGAATAGAACATGGGAATGCCCACAATAAAACCGGTCAACACCAAAGCCCATTGAATATTCTTGACCCCAAATTTGGCCACCAATTTGGTCGTTATTTGTTGTGCCGCACCACTGTCTGCAACCAATTTGCCCAACATTGCCCCCAAACCCAGAATAATTACCAGGAAACCTAGAGTATTCCCAATTCCATTTTGAATGGATTGTATTACTCCCTGCAATTCCATTCCCTCGGCAATACCCACCGCAAGCGACACGATAATAAATGAAATAAAGGCGTTCAGTTTGAATTTTGCAATAAGTAAAAAGAGAAGAATTAATCCTAGTACAACAATTAGTAAAGGCATATTATGGTTTGGTAGTTAATTATATACAATTCTTAAATATACTATATCACTCTATAAAATTGTCATCCCTTTGGAAAAAATTTAGAATTGGTAACTAAAGGTCAAGGAATAGGTGTCTCGATAACTAGCAAAGCCCAGTTTCATCTGCTCTTTTTTATAGGGTTTGGTAAAAATATAAGTGCTGCCAATTCCTATAGCGGCACCGGCAAATACATCCCAGAAATCATGGTATCCGTCTGGGCCTTCCGTTCTACTTACGGCAACGACACTTGCCAGAAGATAGGCCGGAATACCATAGTTCCAACCATACCTGCGCTGAATAAATGATGCCCCCGAAAAGGCGGATGAAGTATGACCGGAAGGGAAGGAATCATAAAGCTTTCTACCCTCAGGCCTTTCTTTTTTGGTAAAATGTTTTAAGGAGTATGTCAATGCCATGGTAGTGCCATACGAAAAAGCCAATTTTTTGGCACCCTTGTAATCTTTGTGAATCAAGGTCATGATACCTGCGGTAATGGGAAGGGCCAGTTGCAAAACGTCCCCAGTGTCTTCCAATACGAACTCCCACTTTTCATGACCCCCCTCAGTGTCCTGGGAATAACTTTTAACGCATAAAATAATGAAGGCACAAATGAGCCTTAACGACCACTTTCCCATGTACAATTTTTATAGAAATACATTATTAAAACAAAATTTACATCTGATCACGATTATGCACAATGTTAGTTAAATAAAAAGGGTATCCACGAGGGCCACCTAATTGTCCATTGCACCTTACCACAATCCATTAACCCCATAACCAATTGGCCCTTTTATACGCTTGAAGATAAAAAAATATCCAATACCAAATTACACTGTTCAATTTAAGGTCGATTATATTTTCACCCCCTGCGTAATTTTCGTAATTTTAAGAGAATCGCCATTTACAGTATTGGAGCAGTAAAATTCCAATCTGATGCCCACTGTTGGACCAAATAAAACGTAACTTATTTCTCTCTGGTCCAAATAAATTATTAGTAATTTTTTTCAATTTTAAATCGCAAATATCATGGCAGCACCTTTTATGTTCATCATCATTTTAGTATTGTTTTTGTTAGCTGGAATACGTATTATTTTTGAATATAAAAGAGCCCTTAAATTTAGGTTCGGAAAGTACGTGAAAACGTTGCAGCCAGGTTTTAGATGGATTATTCCCTTAGTGGAGACGATACAAACCGTGGATATTCGGGTTATCACCATAAATATCATTTCCCAGGAAGTAATGACCGAGGACAATGTCCCCTGTAGTATAGATGGAGTAGTTTTCTTCAAAATAAACAATCCCGAAAAAGCTGTACTGGAAGTGGAAGAATACAGGTTTGCCATTACACAATTATCCCAGGCGGCATTGAGGGATGTCTGTGGAAAGGTGGAACTGGACACCATACTGTCCAAACGCGAGGAAATGGGAAAGAATATAAAGGCCATTGTTGAACTGGAAACCAAGGAATGGGGCATTGAAATTATTGACGTGAAAATTAAGGACATTCAACTACCTGAAAACATGAAGCGTATGATGGCCAATCAGGCTGAAGCCGAACGGTCCCGAAGGGCGAGAATTATATTGGCACTTGCCGAGGAACAGGCCGCAGGAAAGTTATTGGAAGCCGGTAAGTTAATCGATCAATCGCCCTCAGCAATAAAATTAAGACTCTACCAAACCCTGTCCAATATAGCTGCTGAAAAGAACTCCACCATCCTATTTCCCTTCCCAGAAGAGGTTTTGCCCAGAAACCCAAAAAAGAAACCTAAAAACAAAAAATAGTTACTGTACTTTGTTAGAATCATGGTTTCTTTATCTTTAAAGAAAGTTTAATTTTCAACAATGGAAAAACATAGATGCGGTTGGTGCAAAGGAGATGTCCTCTACGAGAAGTACCACGACGAAGAATGGGGTGTCCCCGTTAAGGATGATGCCCTTCTTTTTGAATTTTTGATTTTGGAAACCTTTCAGGCCGGATTGAGCTGGATTACCATACTTAGAAAAAGGGAGAATTTTAGGAAGGCATTCGACCGCTTTGATTACAAAAAAATAGCCAAATATGGAGAAGATAAAATTGAAGGCCTGCTGCAGGATGAGGGAATTATCAGGAATAAGCTCAAGATAAGGGCCACTGTAACCAATGCCCAAGAGTTTATTAAATTACAAAAGGAATTTGGGAGTTTTAGTAAGTATGTATGGGGATTTGTCAATGGCCGGCCCATAAAAAACAAACATAAGGATTATAAAAGCGCGCCAGCCAATACCCCTCTGTCCGATGCCATAAGTAAAGATTTAAAAAAACGTGGTTTTAAATTTGTGGGGAGCACGGTAATATATGCACATATGCAAGCGACGGGTATGGTAAACGATCATGAGGTAAACTGTTTTAGATATAATGAAGTATAGCTACATTATCTTAGTGCTATTAATAATGTTTAGCCTAAAAAGTTATTCCCAAACTAAACTGGAACGGGAACATCGTATTAAAAAATCACAATTTCCTTCCTTAGAATTCGAAGCTCTTCCCTTGGAAGATGCTAAAAACTTAAGGTACTACAAAGAAGTTGATTCCTCTCAGATTACCTATACCTTAAGATTTAGGAAAGGGAAAATGCATTATCATATTGATTTTAACGAAAAGGGGGCGATACAAAATACAGGATTCGGCGTAAAGGAAGTGGACATCCCAACAGATACCTATTCCAATATATATTCATTTCTAAAAGAGAATTTTAAAAAAATAAAAATTAAATATATCCAGCAGCGCTACCCCGGTTCCTTGGAAAATGTACTAAAAAATACTTTTCAAAATCTGATATTGCCCAACAACACCTATAAACTTATGCTTCGCGGAAAAAAAGCGGATAAAAGGGAGGACTTCATTGCAATATTCGATGCCGAGGGAAATTTGATAAAAATTACAATGGCCTTGCCTGCCAACTATGACCATGTGCTATATTGAAAGTGTGGATAGGAATTAAAATCGCTACTCTTTAAGAATTTTGATAAACTGTTTTCTTGGGATTTCTTCCGCCCCAAGACTTTTCAAATGGGCGGTGTACACCTGACAGTCTATTAGTTTATACTCTTTTTGTTGCAACTCTTTGGCCAGGCTTATAAAAGCAAATTTGGAGGCATTGGTAGTTTTACTGAACATACTCTCCCCACAGAATACACTCCCAAGATCTATCCCGTAAAGTCCTCCCACCAAAAGATTATTTTCCCATACCTCAATAGACTTTGCAATTCCCATTTGATGTAAGCGCAAGTAGGCACTTTTCATTTCAGGAGTAATCCAAGTTCCTTTTTGGTCTTTTCGTTTTATAGCTGAACAGGCATCAATAACTTTTTCAAATTGGGAATTCCATGAAATCCTAAACCTATTGGATTTTATGACTTGTCGCATGCTATTGGAGATCTTTATTTTCTCGGGGAACAAGACCATCCGTGGATCTGGACTCCACCAAAGAATCATGGAATCTTCATTAAACCATGGAAATATCCCATTCCTATATGCCAACAGCAATCGATCAGGGGACAAATCACCACCCACAGCCAATAATCCGTCATCATCGGCATTTTCTACATTTGGAAACTGTAAACGATGGTCCAAGAGAAACATTTTGAAGCTAATTTATGGTCCCTAAAATTAAGAAAACCTATTCGGTAATGACCAGAATAGGTTTTCTCATATTTCCTTTACACAATCTTTGGGAACACTAATTATTCTGTTCCCAAGATTTTTTGGCTGCTCTTGTTAGAATGGTAAATCGTCGTGGTCCTCGTCATTTACATCATCTGCAGGTTCAAAAGCGTCCATCGGTGGTACCGGGGGCATCCCAGCAGCACTTGCTTCCTCCTGTAAACTTTCAATCCTCCAACCCTGGATAGAGTTAAAATACTTGGTCTCACCTTGTGGGTTAACCCATTCCCTACCTCTAAGGTTTATACTTATTTTTACCGCTTGGCCATCCCCAAAATTATTTAACAGGTCACATTTATCCTGTACAAACTCGACCATAATATGCTGTGGATATTGTTCCTCAGTAGTTATCACTACTTCCCTCTTTCTAAATCCGTTACTCCCAAATGTTTGGGTCTCACCTACCATTTTAATTTTCCCTTGTATTTCCATTTTACTATTTATATAATTCTACTTTGTATTCTTTTTTTGTCAATATTAAGCAATTTGAATAGGAACACCTAAAACAAAAGTTCCCAACTTTTTATTATTCGCCTTTTTTACAAATCCCTTTTCCCATCCATACCTTTCAGAACCTAGTCCTTCCAGTAAAATATCCATGTCTTTCAACGTATACATTCTGGGCAATGAAGCTTGCCCATCCCATGCATAGCATATTGGAATTATAGGGATAACATAGGTAAAAACCAATTGCTTCCAGGTAAGCGGTTTTACAAATGGGGTCATAAAAAAGACCATAACCATTAATATCACCAATGAAAGTGGCAGCAATAACCACCATATGAGTAAAGGAATATTGTTTTCCGCTATTTCATAGATCAATAGTGATTGATTATTTCTTTCGGCCGATTTCAAAATAGACCTTGCCTGCTTAGGAGACATATGATGAAAGCAATTAACCATAGTTTTGAGTCCCTCTGGTGCATTTTGCAAATTCTTGGCATCCAATGGCTTTTCAGCATAACGAATACCATTTTCACCCAGCGTATTAAAAGATGCTATAACTTTTCTATCTGGATATTGATCGGTCATTGTTAAATCCACTTCTTCCAAGCCGTAATCCTGATGTAAGGTTCTTAATACATCTGGCATAACCCCCCCTGCTCCTGAACCCAAATCTACTATATGACCAATCTTGTTTGATCTTAATATATCTGCTATCAAATTGGACAATACACTGGTAACTCCCATCATTTTTTGGAGCACCACTATTAATTTGGTCATACACGCCCTTAACCAGCTTGGGAACCAAGGCAAGTCTTCGAATTCGAAAAGCTGAATACGTTTCATCCTATAATCATTTTATTTGGTTGGAATATCAGCCAATAAAATTTTCCAAGCAGACAGCACATCCTTTATCTTTAGCAGCTCTTGGGCCTTTGCATGCTGTAAAGCCGAATCACCTGAACTTAAAATAGCCCTTAACTCCAGATTATTTTCAACATACAGCTTAACCTCTTCTATGGAAGGCAGTTTTTCTATATTCCCCAACATTCCCAGATCGTTTCCTGTAAGGACATTGCTTAACTTAATATGTTCTGGTATTTGGTCCACTCCAATACCTAAACTGGAAACTGGCTTTGGCACTTCAAACAAACCCAAATTGGCCCTGCTGTACCAATTACCCCCCATCCTGGCCACTTGATCAATTTTATATTGATCAATACTTCCATTTTCATCCAAAATATCTGTATCCACATGTATTTTAAGCACCTCGGAAAAGATAAGGTTGCCGGCACCCCCGTCTTCTCCGAGAGGTTCCACTTTAATCACCTTGCACTCAAATTGCACAGGTGATTCGGCTACCCTAAAAGGTTTTACCAATTCTGAAGGCAACATAGTTAATCCAGACTTTATAAATTCGTTTTCACCTTCTTTGTACTCCGAGCTTGCCAAGGACATTTGCTGAACCATACTATAGTTGACCACGTTGATCACCACTTCCATATTTATTAGCACATTCGCCAAGGTATGCTTTGTGCTATTGTCACGGACCCTTCGGGAGGGTGAAAATATTAAAATGGGAGGGTTGGAACTGAAGACATTGAAAAAACTAAAGGGCGATAAATTAGGTCTCCCCTTGCCATCAATAGTACTCGCAAAAGCAATGGGTCTGGGTCCAACCGCGCCTAACAAATACCCATGTAATTTGGCGGTAGGTACTTCTGATGCGGTGATGGAAACCATTTTTTTCATAGTGGGCAAAGGTACACAATTTGTAGGCAAAATGAAATAATGAGGTAGATATGAAAATAGAATATCTTTGTCCAAATTGCGTTATCTTTAAGTATAATTTTATAGTTTGATGGATTTTAGTCCTAAAAAGAAAACTTCGAACCTTCTGTTATTAATAGCTTCTTTTGCTATTGTGAGTTTAATACTGTGGAACACTAACAGTTTTTTTAAGAAGTTCAAGGAGGAAGAACGCCATAAAATGGAAATTTGGGCCACGGCACAATCCGAATTTTTATCGTTACCAGTTGATGCCGACCCCGGTAATCTGCACATCAAAATCTTTCAGAACAACACCTCCACACCCATGATACTGGTAAACAAGGACAGTACCATAAAAATGAACAATATGCCCGGCATCCAAAAAACGGACACCTCTTTTATCCATGGAAAAATAAATAAGTTTAAAGGGGAGAACAAGCCAATATCCATTGAATATAAGGGAGAAAACCTGGCCACCTTGTATTATGGGAATTCTGAGGTTCTAAATAAGCTAAAATATTACCCTATAGCCCTTTTATTAATAATTTTCCTATTCGGAACGGTTCTCTATTTCTTGTTTAAAACCAATAAAACATCTGAACAAAATAAACTATGGGCGGGTATGGCCAAGGAGACCGCCCACCAAATTGGTACCCCACTTTCTTCACTTTTGGGATGGAACGAGTTATTAAGGTCAGAAAAAATTAATCCCGAAATTACCAAGGAAATTGAAAAGGATATAACTAGGTTGGAAACCATAACCGAACGCTTTTCAAAAATCGGATCCCTACCTATCCTTAATGAGCACGATATTGTTGAGGAGACGAGAAGTGCATTTGATTATTTAAAACTAAGGAGTTCCAAACTCATTCATTTTTCATTTAAATCCCAAGTAACCCATGTTCCGGTACTTTTAAACAAGGCCCTTTACAATTGGACCATTGAAAACTTGGTGAAGAACGGTATAGATGCTATGAGGGGCAAAGGGAGTATTGCCATTGAAATAGTTCCCAACGGGAATTGGGTTAAAGTTTTAATTTCCGATACTGGTTCCGGAATACCCAAAAAGAATTTTCAGACAATATTCAACCCCGGGGTTACCACAAAAAAAAGAGGATGGGGCCTAGGGCTGTCCTTGGTAAAAAGAATTGTGGAAGAATACCACAAAGGCAAAATAAAAGTACTGACATCCACAAAAGAGGGTACTATAATGCAAATTATGTTTAAAGTCAAAAATTAAGGCGATGGCAAAGGAGAAATTAGTTGTAATAAAAGAGGCCGATTTAACGAACAATTGTCCCGAATGTTTTAATCAGGGTTTAAAATTGACTTTTTTTCAAAGACATACCTATGGGCGACTATTTGACAGGACTACTAAGGATGTTTCCCATGAAATTAAATGCAAGAAATGTAATTCTACAATTTATCCGGTAACCTGGACCGAAGATATAGAGCGCGTTTATGAATACTACCAAAAAATGATTGCCCCAGATCGTGCGTCCATCAGTTTTACTAGCCTTTTTTATATTTTAATGCTATTAATGATAATCGTGGTCGCCGCTGGAGTCTATATTTATTTAGAAGGTATTATTTAATATTCGCCCTAATTTTTTCAGCAATATCCGTAAAATCCTTGGGACTAAGTGATGCTTTATGCTGAAAGGTGGCATCCCGCATTCCGTTCAATGGAATTAAATGTACGTGAACATGGGGAACTTCGAGACCTATAACAGTTAGCCCCACCCTATTGCAAGGTACACTAGCTTCAATGGCCAAGCCTATTTTCCTTGAAAAGGCCATAAGCCCCAAATAGGTTTCCTCGTCCAGGTCCAGGAGTTTGTCCACCTCTTTTTTAGGGACGCACAAAGTGTGACCCACAGCGTTGGGATTAATATCCAGGAAGGCATAATAATCATCGTCCTCGGCAATTTTATAGGAGGGGATTTCACCGTTAATGATTTTTGTAAATATTGATGACATAATTTTGAACTTTAAATCAAAATAAAAGATACTGTAAATATATTAAACCCCTTCTGAAATAATATCTTTGTGAGCCAAAGAGCAGCCGTATTTTTCTACAATTCGGAATCCCATTAAAAGTAAAAACCCCAATCGAATATATCAATTGAGGTCTTATCCCATCTTGTAAATTGGATTATCTGGAAATTTCCAATATTTCAAATTTTAAAGTTCCGTTTGGTACGGTGATTTCCGCAGTTTCCCCTACTTTCTTACCTAAAAGCCCCTTACCAATGGGTGAGCTCACAGAAATTTTTGCCGTTTTTAGGTCGGCTTCACTTTCTGCCACTAGGGTATATTTCATTTCCATTCCGTTGTTCATATTTTTCAATTTAACCGTAGACAATACCAACACTTTGGAAGTGTCCAATTGCGATTCATCTATCAATCTGGCATTGGCCACAATCTCTTCCATCCTGGAAATTTTCATCTCCAAAAGACCTTGTGCCTCCTTGGCTGCATCATACTCGGCATTTTCTGACAAATCCCCTTTATCCCTTGCTTCACCTATAGCCTGTGAAGCTTTTGGACGCTCAACGTCCTTAAGATAATTTAGTTCCTCTCTCAATTTTTTTAGCCCTTCTGCTGTATAATAAGATACCTTGCTCATGAGTTCTACATTTAATAAATAGGAAAATCCTCTTTTTTTAAAGAGGATTTAAGACAAATATACATAAATTTTGTTCAATTTTGTTCAAGTATTTTAAATAGACAAAGCCGCATGAAACGCATATTGGGGATATTACTTTTCTTTCTTTTATTGGCTTGTGACAAAAACACATCCAACAGAAACCCTTACTTACAGGAAGTTAGCTTTAGGTTCGACCTAAATTTGAACCTCCCTAGTTACAGCCCCTTGACCAATACGGGAAGTGCCATATATGTGGGCAACGCAGCCGTAGGAACCCGAGGTGCATTTGTCATCAATACTGGATTTAATTCCTTTATGGCCTGGGAAGCAAGTTGCCCCAATCACGCACCCAATGATTGTTCCACGATGATATTAAAGGGCCAATTGGTAACCTGCTCCTGCGAGGATTATGAATACAATTTGTTTACGGGACAACTAATGAACAAGCCCAAAGATGGCAAACGCTATCACGATCTACTATTTTATCGCTCTACCTTTAGCGGCAATACTGTGATCATCTCCAATTAAGAAATATTAGATCTGTCCTAAGATTTTATCCATTATCCAACTGGTATGTAATCCGGTTTTCCCGATAGAAGGATGCTCCTTATTTTCAAGTAAATGGTCCCTTAAATTTTCTACGTGGAACTGTTGAACGTGCTTGGGGTGGGCAATAAAAAGATTTTCGATGCCATTTTCGTTGGATAGGGTGATATCCTCCTCATTAAACACAGAAAATATTATTTTGCCTTTACTCCCTACAATTTCCACCCTATCTTCCCTTTCAGCGGTACCAAAATTCCAACTACCCTCACCAGTCACCCCATTTTTGTAGATCCAGCAAGCAGCAATGGCATCTTTTGCTGTATATAATTTTTGTTGATTGGTGCACACCCCATAAACATTTTCAATATCGCCTAGATAAAACGAAAATAAGTCCAGCCCGTGGCTGGCCAAATCATCGAAATAACCGCCCGGTGCAACTTCTCCATCTGTCCTCCAATTATATGTTTTTTGTAGATCTTCGACACTTGGCGGTTTTGAAAGATGCCATTTAATATGTCTTATTTCCCCAATTTCATTATTGTCCAGCCATGCCTTAATTTTTAGAAATCTAGGTAAGGAGCGTCTATAATAAGCAACAAATAGTGGTAATTTTTTTTTCTTAAAAGCATTATATATTTCCAAGCTATCCCCATAGGTTGGCGCCATGGGCTTTTCCACACAACAAGGCTTGCCGGCCTCCGCCACCATCAGGGCGTAATGTTTATGTGTGTCCGGAGGGGTAGCAACATAAACCGCATCTACCTCTGGATCCATAATTAAATCCGCTGCATTGCCGTAAAATTTAGGTACCCCATGTCTTTTGGCATAGTCTTCCGCTTTTTTTAAATCCCTCCGCATAACGGCTATTAGCTGAAAATCTGGCGTCTGTTGATAAGGTGGTCCGCTTTTTACTTCGGTAACAGCCCCGCAACCAATTATTCCCCAACGAATGGGTTTAGGGTAATTCATATTATTCATTCTTTGAAAATATTATAATTTAATAATCTGGTTGAATACAGAAATATATATTCCAGTTCCGCAGCAATTCCCAAAATATTTCAAGAATATATCAACCTTTTAACAAATAAAGTTAAAAAGAGCGTATTATAGTTGCAATTGATTGAAAAGGTGAATAAACACTCCGCTTTTTTGGCATTTAGGAAATTCCGCAAACTAAGGCGTTCACCCTAAATCTGGGATCGATTGAAGTGAACCTGCCCATATGGCACATATTCATTTTAACAAGCCTTTATAAAAAATCTGAAGGCGGAATTCCAAGGGAGTCCAAACCCCTTGGGATGAAAGAAGGTTTAACGGCACAATCCATAAAGAGCACAGGCAATACGAAGAATCAACAGCTCCTAAATGCATGTTTCTTAACTCAACTTAATAGTATTTTACCAATCGGTGCATTTACCTCCAATTTTTGCCAATAAATTTGGAAAATGATATAAATTTTGGATAGTTTTATAAAAAACGGTTGTATTTTAACCATTATTTTATGTGCAGCATAATCACTTCAAAATCTTTTTTCTCAGTAGTGATCGCACGTACTCTTTTTAATAACATCACTTTATAACCCAGCTAATATGAAAGCAAAAATTGTATTTACGTTTTTTATAATGAGTTTATTTTCACTAACCATGTTTGCTCAGGAACCAGTACTTAAAAGCGCTTTTAACGGTAAAAATCTAAAGGGCTGGATTGTTCCTGAAAACAATAGTTGGTGGACCGTAGACAACGGGATACTAAGGGCGAAAAGTGGTCCGGAGAAAAAAGGTTCCATATTATGGACGGACAAGGAATATACCGATTTTGTATTTGAAACGGATTTTAGATATGATGAAGGAACCGTAGATACCGGTATCTTCATTAGAAACGACTCTCAACAGATTCAAATGGGTATTTCGGGTTCTTTAAAGCGCGATATGACCGGCTCTCCCTATATTGCAGGGAAAGGGTATCCCGTAGAAGCACTTAATGTAAAGGAAATTCTAAAGCCCAATGACTGGAATACCATTAAAGTTATAGCTATTGCCGGATATTACGAAGTTTGGCTCAACAGCAAGCACGTTATGAGCTACACCTCTGACAATTATATTAAAACAGGACCTATAGGGCTACAACTACATCCTAACACTGAGATGACCACTAGTTTCCGTAATATCAAGATTGGGAAAATGTAGTCTATTATAGAATTTCAAATCCAATTTCAGGAAAAAGTAAATCTAATTCAATATCGATTAACAAATATGAACACACAATCAATTCGACTTAAATCTGGATTATGCGGTGCATTGGCCCTAGTCTTTATGGCATCCTGCAAACAGGCAAAGACCGATAAAACAGCTGATAGCAACAATGAAACCAAGGCAGAGAAAAGAATAAAACTGGTAAGTAACTACCTGGAAAAAAAAGTGGACGTCTTTATAGATGGCAATCTATTTACTTCCTATATCTATCCCACCAATATTAAAAAGCCTGTACTATATCCATTAATCACCCCAAAAGGAACAAAGATTACCAGAAAATATCCGTTGGAACCATCTGTGGGAGAAAGAGTTGATCATCCACATCATGTGGGCGTTTGGTTTAATTATGGGGATGTTAACGGATTGGATTTTTGGAACAATTCAGATTCCATAAAAGTAGAAAAGAGGGGAAGTTATGGGACCATTGTGCACAAAGAAATTGTGGACATGGAAGATGGTAATGAAGAAGCCCGTCTTAAGGTAGCTATGGATTGGATTTCTGCAGAAGGAAAGGTTTTATTAAAAGAAAATACCACTTTTGTATTTAGAGGCGATCAGGATGAATATTCCATTGATCGTATCACCAATCTTTCGGCCCCTAACGAAAAAGTAGTTTTTAAGGACAATAAAGAAGGGGTATTGGGAATCAGGGTTACAAGGGAATTGGAACACCCCTCCAATAAACCTGATATTTTTACCGATTCGAATGGAATCCCTACCGGTGTTCCCGTGCTTAACAATGAAGGTGTAAATGGAAACTATATAAACAGTGAAAATATTGAAGGAGATGACTGCTGGGGAAAAAGATCAAACTGGGTAAATTTAAGATCTAACATTGGAGAGGAAAAAATTTCATTGGCTATTTTGGACCACACTTCAAATGCTGGTTACCCTACCTACTGGCATACTCGTGGCTACGGTCTTTTTGCTGCCAATCCTTTAGGCCAGGAAGTCTTTAGTGACGGTAAGGAAACTTTGAACCTTACCCTTAACCAAGGAGAGGACGTGACTTTTAAACATAGAATTGTAGTAGCCAGCAAGAATTTAGGAAAAGTAGAGCTGGATTCGGAGTTTTCCGATTTTTCGAAACAGTAAACATTTTACCAATTAACTTTTTCCTATAGAATTAATTACAGAAATTATTAAATATAAATATGGGCAACCGAAGAAATTTTATCAAAAAAACCACCCTTGCCAGTACAGGGGTTGTTGTTGGGGCATCCGCATTTTCCGCTAAATCTTACGGGAATATTCTTGGAGCTAATGATCGTGTAATATTGGGATCAATTGGCGTAAGAGGTCGCGGAAGTAATCTATTGGACAATTTTTCCAGTATGTACAATGATGGAGTGAGAATTAAAACCGTTTGTGACGTGGACTCTTCCGTTTTGAGCGAAAATGTACAAACTGCCACCAAAAACCAAAAAGGCAACAAGCCAGGCACAGAAGAAGATATGCGCCGTGTATTCGAGGACAAGGAAATAGATGCTGTAGTTATAGCAGTTCCCAATCATTGGCATGCACTATCCACTATATGGGCCTGCCAAGCTGGAAAACATGTATATGTAGAAAAACCTAGTTCACATAATGTATGGGAAGGCAGAAAAATGGTAGAGGCGGCAAGAAAATATAATAGAGTGGTCCAGGTCGGATTTCAAAACCGATCTATAAGCAATGTAATGCAGGCTATGGATTTCTTACACCGTGGCGGTATTGGCGAGGTGTTCCTTTCTAGAGGCACTTGTTTCAAGCCTAGAGATTCCTTCGGAATTTCCCCAGATAGCGTTTCACCGCCAAATTTGAACTACGATCTTTGGCTAGGTCCAGCCTCGTATAGGCCTTATAATGAAAAAAGGGGACACTACAATTGGCATTGGCATTGGGATACCGGCAACGGCGACACCGGCAATCAAGGTCCGCATCAATTTGATGTTGCACGCTGGGGACTTAACAAAAAAGTGCATCCAGTAAAAGTACAATCCATGGGCGGGATTTTTGGATTTTCGCCACAAGAATGTTCTCAGGAAACACCCAATACACAAACTTCCGTATTTGAATATGAGGATGGAAAAATATTGGAATTTGAAACCCGAGGCAGGTATACCAACCATGAGGCCAATTTAGGCATCAAGATTGGAAATATGTTTTACGGAACAGAAGGATGGATGGAAGTAAATGGCTCTACCTGGAAGGCTTACAAAGGCAAAGACACAGAACCCTTTGCAGGTTCTGAAATGGCCGGAAGTGCTGCAGTTGGGGGAGACACCTCATTTCTGACCGCACCGGATAGCAAAGGACATTATGGCAATTTTATTGACGGGGTACGCTCTGGCAATCGTCATGATTTAAATTGCGATGTTGAGAAAGGACACATGTCCACAGTTCTGCCACTAATAGCAAATATTGCCTACAAACTTGGAGACACCCTAAAATTTAATGGGGAGTTCGAAAAGTTTATTGGTAATGAAGAAGCAGATCTTATGCTTACCAGAAAATATAGATATCCATATATAGTTCCTGAAAACGTATAATCTACTGCCAGTATAATAAGTGACTTGGAATTGTAAAATTCCAATAACGGAAATACATTGTAAAATTAACAAACCCCGATGTTAGCTGAATTGGCCAACATCGGGGTTTTAGTCTTTATACACTTTATAAAATTACAATCAAACGCTAAAAACTAATAGTTGCCCCAAGGAGGAAATTAATTCCGGATTGTGGATAGTAACCGGCACCTTCAATGGTAGTAACCGTATCTGGCACGGAATAGTCATCATCAAAAGTATAAAAGTATCCGTTTGACACATTCAATGTATCAAAAATATTATTGATCAATCCGGAAATCACAATACTCTTGATAAAGCTATTGGTATTTATCCCATACTGCACATTAAAATCGGTTTGGGAATACGAATCCAATTTTGAGCCTTCAGAATCTATATTGCCCATGTATTGCTCTCCAACGAACTTGGTCAATAGACTGACTTGTAAATTTTCTTCAGGCTGATAGGTCAAAACATTTCCCACAATAATATCTGGCGAAAATGAAATATGGGTATCACCAAGTTCTTGCAGTTCACCATCCCTTTGAAACACAAAATCTTTATTTCTGTTTCTGCTCAATGCCACATTGGGCCGTATTTTAAATTGATGCCCCAAGGCTATGGTGGCATCCACTTCAAGACCTAAACGGTAACTGTCCCCTACATTGGCACGTAAAGGGGCTCCAACATCATTTAACTCGCCAGTGAGTACCAATTGATCCTTATACCCCATAAAGTACACATTGGTATTGATTTGTACATCGGGAGAAATATACCTCCATCCCAACTCATAATCGTTCAACTTTTCGGGCTTGGGACTTCCACTTTCATAATCGTTTCTGTTGGGTTCGCGATTGGCCCTGGCATAGGAGAGATAAAAATTATTATTCATATTTAAATCGTAGGTAACCCCTAGCTTGGGGTTAAAAAAATTAAAGGTGTCATCTACCAAGCCAGTGTCCTCCCCGTTCGCCTCATAACCTATTGTCCGGTACTGTAAATCTCCATAGGCACTCCATTGGGCGTTGAACTTGTAGTTTGCCTTGGCAAAAAGATTGAGGTCTGTTTTTGTGGAACTGTCATCATAATATCTGTCCTCGTAATCCCGATTATTTGAAAAACGGGCCCAAATAATTTCCCCAAAATGGGCTCCTTCATATTTGTTCCAACCTCCTCCAAGAATCAAATTAAAATTATCACGATCATAATTTAGGGAGAAAGTAGTGCCATAGAAATCATTCACCAACCATCGTCTCCTTATGAGGTCCGTCTTATCCACTTCTTCCCCATCTATAAATATAGGCTGAATTCCATAGGTGCTGAAGTCATCGTCTTCCTTATACTGTTCAAAAAACCCTCTTCCTTTAGTATAGTGCAGTGCCAAATTTGAGCTCCAATCATCGGAAATTCGTTCGTTCCAATGCAACTGAAAATGATTTTGTTTATAATTATCCACCTCATTATCGTAGAATTGGGTGTTGCCATTATCATCTGTAAAGATACCCGCAGAATTAAAGGTTCTGTCAGATTCCAAGGTCGCCGCATCTATTCCGTTCCATGCTTGGTAAGTAATCTCATGGCCGCCAAACAACAATGCTTTAATCAAGGTATTGCCATCAACATATGACCCTTGCAAGAAGTAAGAATTCAGGTCGGAAGAAGCCCTATCTATATAACCATCCGAAGTTATTCTAGACAATCGTCCTGCTATCTCTACATGATCGTTGAGCAGGCCAGTACTAAATTTTAAATTGTTCCTTAGCGTGCCAAAACTGCCAATAGAAGACGAAATCTGTCCATAGGCCTCGTTGGAAACGACATCGGTCAGCAAATTTAAACTGGCACCAAATGCTCCTGATCCATTTGTTGATGTTCCCACTCCACGTTGTAGTTGCAAACTCTCTGTGGAAGAGGCAAAATCTGGCATGTTTACCCAAAAAGAACCATGCGATTCAGAATCGTTGTAGGGGATACCATTTATGGTTACGTTTACCCTTGTACCGTCACTACCACGAACCCGGATACCAGTGTAGCCAACACCTGCACCAGCATCGGAAGTGGTTACCACCGCCGGTAAAAAATTTAAAAGAATAGGAATATCCTGTCCTAAATTTCTAGGTTTGATTTGTTCCTTGGTCAAGTTTGAGAACGTTACCGGAGATTGCCTGGTAACCCTAACAGCGGATACCAATACCTCATCCAAGGCAATTTCTTTTCCTTCCAAAGAATCTTTGGGTTTCTCTTGGCCAAAGGCCGAGAGTGCAGTCGCAAATACAGCGACCGTTGTGAACATAGTTTTCATCCGTAATACATGTGTTACGAATAAAAGGGGCTATTATTCTTGTTAAAAATTGATTTTTGTTTTTTCCCGATTACATAATTGCATCGAAAATAAAACCTTGGAAATTCCAAAACGCGATTTTCGCATCCCTTGGCAGCATTACCTGCCCAGGTTCCTTGGGTATAATCTCAGCCTGACTTAACAAGCACCCCTTTGAGACGGGCGCAAATTTACATACGCCCAATCTAATTTCATAATAAAAAGAGATAAATAATTAACTTTAATTTATAGCCCAGTGGAACCTGAAATACGTATTTTAGAATAACACCAGTAAATACTAGATGTATTGATGAACAAAACCAAAAACAAGTTTACTTTCAAAATAATTTTTAGCTATATGATGCTAGGGATCTTGACCCTAGTAGTGGCCTATTTTATATTTACCGAAATAAAAGTATTGGTCTCCACCGATACATCTTCTGAAAACGATATTAAACTACTTAAAACAGGTTCCTTACTTACGGAATTGTACGAAGCCGAAAGTCTTTCTAAATTGGCCCTACAAAAAAAAACTCCAAAAAGTTTTACTGCTTATGCCCAAAAAATTGATTCCATTTTTGTTACTATTGATTCACTTAAATTACTGACCGACAATGACTACCACAAAAAAATGTTGGATAGTGTGCAAGGGCTTCTTAAAAAAAAGGTGTTCAACAGCAACGAGCTGCTCCGATTAAAAAGAAAAAACGAGTCCAATAGCTCTATAGACAATGCATTAAAGGAGTTTAGTAAAATAGAGGAGTCTCTTGGCAAAATAACCCCTGAGAGCCTTAATCCAAATTATGCAAACCTACCTACAGGTACACAGAATACTATAAAAAAATGGGCCGAATATCTTAGTGAGAATGTTCCTAAGGACACCAGTGCGATTCCAGTTTCCCAAAGGGTAGATTCGGTGTTAACGGTTTCCAAATCGCTTTTGGCCGAGGCAAAACAAAGTAATACCAAGACCCTACGTTCTGTAGCTCAAAAAGAATTTCAATTAAGTACGGCAGATTTGGAAATTTCGCAGCAGTTGCGCAGTATTATTTCGGCCTTTGAACAGGAGGTGATAGCAAAATCCTACAATGACAACCTTAAAAAACAAACCGCACTAAAAAGAAGCATACGGCTCGCTGGTTTTGCCAGTTTATTGGGCCTTGCCATTGTGGGATTATTTACTTTTTTGATCAGCAAAGATTATTGGAAGGTTCAACTGTACAGGCAGCAGTTGGAAAAGGAAAAAAAGTTTTCCGAATCCCTATTAAAAAGTCGTGAACAATTGATTTCCACGGTAAGCCATGACCTGCGCACCCCCCTGAATACGATTACCGGTTATTCTGAACTTATGGAAAATACAGGACTTACAGGTAAGCAAGTTTCCTATTTAAAAAATGTAAAATCCGCATCTAAATATGTAGATAGCTTGGTCAACGATCTATTGGATTTTTCCAAACTCGAAGCTGGAAAAATAAAAGTGGACAAGACTGCCTTTATTCTCTCGGACCTAATTAGGGAAACTGCAGAAAACCTTAAGGAAATACATTCCAAGAAACCTATTGAACTCATTGTGAGAATAGACGACAAATTGGAAAATCCTGTTTTAGGAGATCCTTTTCGGATTAGACAAATATTGACGAACCTTATTGGCAATGCCTATAAATTTACAAAAGAAGGCCATATAGAAGTGGAAGCCACCATAGTCAATGAGACCAATGGAAACTACCAAACAGTAATCAAGGTCACAGATTCTGGTATTGGTATTAAAAAAGAAAAGCAGGAGCACATTTTTAAGGAGTTTACCCAGGCAGAGGACCATACCGATAAAAAATATGGCGGTTATGGGCTGGGTCTCACTATTTCCAAGAAACTAACTGAACTTTTGGGAGGAGAAATTAGTCTACAGAGCGAAGAGAATAAAGGAAGCTCATTCACTATAGAAATTCCTTTCGAAATATCAAAAAAACCCTTGATGTCTCCCAAAAAAATTGAAATTCGACCAAAATTGGGACTAACCCTCCTTATCATAGATGATGACCAAGCAATGTTAAAACTACTAAAGGAAGTCTGTCAATATTTGGACCTATCTACCCATACCTACAATAATTTTTATGATATTTCAAAAAATGGGGAGCTTCACTATGACATAGTCTTGACTGATATTCAAATGCCGGATATTACAGGTTTTGAAGTATTAAGTCTTTTACAAAATGGCAAGTATTCGCATTATAGCGGCCAACCCATAGTGGCCATGACCGGAAGAAAGGACTTAAAAAAGGAGCATTATTTTGAAGCAGGTTTTTCAGATATCCTTCAGAAGCCTTTTACCAAAGAAATGTTCTTGCAAGTCTTGAGTAAGCTGTTCCCCCAAGCAGTTCATGAAAAGCCCGAAAGTAAAATCCAATCAAATATCTCCTCTGGTTCCAACCTATTTAGTTTGGGAGTCATCTCGTCCTTTTTAGGGGATGACGAGGAAGCCATAGCCGAAGTATTACAGACATTCCTCACCGATACTGCCTCAAACATGGAAAAATTGAAAGAAGCGGTAGATAAAATGGACATCAATAAAATCAAACTAGTCTCACATAGAATGCTACCTATGTTCAGGCAATTAAATAGTACTGAGATAGTTCCAATTTTAGAGGAATTGGAAATTTTGGAAATTAGCCAAAATGACCCTAAGATTTTAAAGCACACCTACAGGAACCTCTACAATAAATCCACCGTTTTAATTTTGGCCATTAAATCCTATTTGGCTACAAGTCCAAATTATAGTGATTGATTTTGTTATATAGGGTTTTTCTGGTAATCTGAAGCAATTTGGCAGCTTTGGATTTGTTAAAATTAGATTGTTTTAAAGCCTTGACTATTTGTTCCTTCTCATAATCGGCCTTGGAAAAGTTGTCGGTTTTTACATTACTTACCTTGCTTTTATAAACTTCTTTGGGCAAAGCCTCCTTCTCCACAAAATCACCGTTGGTCAACAACACAGCTCTTTTTATTACGTTCTGTAATTCGCGTAGATTTCCGGGCCAATGGTATTGCTTAAATATATTCCCAACATCTTCCGAAAAACCTTCTACATTTTTACCTAAGGATCGATTGGCCTTACTTAAAAAGAAATCGGCAAATAGAGGCAAATCTTCAAAGCGCTCCTCCAGAGATGGAATCTCCACCGAAAATTCGTTTATCCTATGAAACAAATCTTCCCTGAAAGTCCCATTTTCAACGGCCTCCGTCAGGTCTTCGTTGGTTGCAGTAACGATGCGGACATCAACATCCAATTCTTTAGTACTGCCAACTCTTTTAATCTTTCTTTCCTGTAGCGCCCTTAGCAACTGTATTTGGTTTTCATAGGAAAGGTTCCCTATTTCGTCCAAGAACAAAGTACCCCCATTTGCGGCTTCAAAATGTCCTATTTTATCCTCCACAGCACCAGTAAAACTACCTTTGACATGTCCAAAAAATTCACTTGTCGCAATTTCTTTGGGAATAGCTCCACAATCTACGGCAACAAAACCGTAGTCCTTACGCTTGCTATTATCGTGTATTGCCCGCGCAGTAACTTCCTTTCCTGTTCCACTTTCACCGGTAATTAAAACGGACATGTCCGTTGGGGCCACCAGCTTTATATACTCTGTTAATTTTTTGGAGGCCTCACTAATTCCTGACACTACCTTATTTTCCCTAGATTCTCCTTCAGAACTCTCTATCGTATTGTTTTTGTTTGGCGAATTTTTAGTCTGCTGCTTAACTTCCTGACTTAATGCGCTCTTAATCTGCATTAATATTTCCTCTGGAGTAAAAGGTTTGGAAATATAGTCATAGGCACCTTTTTTCATGGCCTCTACTGCAGAGCCTACCTCGGCATAGCCAGTCATCACAATTACCTGTGTTTTGGGATTTTCCTCCTTAATATCGGACAACAGTTGTAACCCGTCATAATTGGGGAGACGTAAATCCGTCAAAACCAGTTTATAAGTCGTTTCCTTAATTTTGATCTTGGCATCCTGGGCCGTAAAACTAACATCAACATCATAGTCATTTCTGATCAAAAACTTTTGAAGCATTTGACAAAAAGCGGCGTCATCTTCAATGATAAGCAGTTTGGGCATACAATTTTATTACTATTTACAATGAATAGTAAAAATACCATAAGAAAGTTATTCATTCCCATAAATTATCATAAAAAAAGAAGGGGATTGCATTGAGCAATCCCCTTCTTACCAAACCAACTTGATACAAAACAAATAATTCAAGTTATATTATAGTTCTATCCAATTACCATCTTTGTCAGCATATAAAGTTCCAGTTGTACCATCTTCCAAGGTTACTTCCAACTTATATTGCTCCTGCTTATTTACATAGGCCTTACTGATGGTCCCTGAAGGATAGTCAGTAGAAACCGCCGTTGCAACCGCGTCAGGTAAATTACTGGTTTCTATTTCAGAGAAGTCATCCTGAGTTACGGCAACTTCCGTAGCTACTTCTACTACCTCTTCCCCAGCTTGGGCAAATGCTGTTAGACTTCCTATTGACATTACTGCTACAAAAAATAATTTTTTCATGATTTTCATTTTAATAGTTAAACTTGCTTTACCTATTGAAAATATAATACCAGAAATAATTTTCTGCCCAATTTAAACACAACACACTGTTATTGCATTAGTTACAATATTTTCATTGATCTATGCACTGTGTATTTTTGGGTACCTCCTAGCTTTAGTGGGTAAAAACTAAACACTTTTCGTGTTAATTTTCTTTCTAAATTACACTTGTAGGTTCCCCTATTGATTGTCTTCCCATTTTCTAAACTATGTATTCATGTTGCTCAGCTTTTATCAATAGAAAATTGTTCTTCTTTATAAACTAGCCATAAAAAAATGGGATCGTTAAAAAACGATCCCATCCCGGTGGACTTTGCCTACCTTATTAATTTAAATAATGCCTCCTATCTTTCAATCCAATCTCCATCCTTATCGGCATAGACCGTACCCCTTTTTCCCTTCTCCATTACTATCTCCAGTCTAAATTGTTGGGAACTGTTCACAAAGGCCTTATTAATTACCGCCGAAGGATAATAGGTGTCGATAGCCTTTGTTACTGCTGCCGGCAATTTCGTAGTCCCTATTTCAGAGAATTTATCTTGGACAACGCTTATTTCGGTATTGTCTCCCTTAACCATTTTATTCTCCTGCGCACAGGCAGTTAGACCTGTTAGTGATAATGCAATTCCAAAAAATAACTTTCTCATGATTCTAATTTTAACAATTATTACCATTACCAATGGAAAAACGATACCGAAATCGAGAATATCTTACAAAAATCTGACTACCAGGTATTTACATCAATAATAACGTTTTATCGAATTTGGGTAATACTGGGTATTTTGCTATGGAACTGTGTTAAAATTACACACCTTTTCATTAAGGAGAGACTACTACTTCCATTAATAAACTCTTGAACCATACCAAAAAGAGTTAAAAACGCCACAGTTAATGAATTGGTCTTTGCGTGATCTGAATCTAATCTAAAATCATAATAAAGTCTTTTCATATGGGCATAAAATAAACAGCAGCTTGAGAATTATCACAAAAAAAGGGCTGCCAAAAAGCAGCCCTACTAATTCAAATAACTAAAATAACTCAATACTTTAATGGATTACATATCGATCCAGTTGCCTTCAGCATCAACATACAATTCGGAATTGGTTCCATCAGAAAAAGTAACCTCTAACTTGTATTCATCTTCGTCGTTAACATATGCTTTATTTATAACGGCTCCGGCATGATCTTTCTCCAAGGCTTTAGTAATTGTATCCGGTAAATTATCCAGGTCGATTTCAGTAAAATCTTGGGCCATAATTACTTCCATAATTCCATCGTGAAAAATTGGAGGAGTAGCCAATACAGGACTTAAACTTCCCATTGCCAAAGCTGTTGCGAAAACTAAATTTTTCATATCATTTTTCATATCTCTAATATTTAGTGTGAGTACCTATTTTTTTCAAATGATAGAAGGAAAATTGTGCCAACATTAAAATATGAAAAATTATATTCTTAATTAATTGATTTTCAATTAATTAAATAGTTATAGTGTAAAACATAGAATGTATAAAAATGTATAGCCCCCAAAAAAGTGTATAAAAAATACACACCTTTTCAGGGACCAATTACATTACCTAAGCTTTGAACATGCTTATTGTCCCATCCAATGCAGATGGAAATTAATTCAACATATTTGCCGCAATCCTATTTTACCTGATGTGCAGGTTTTAACAAGTCGTTTACCGTTTTTACCGGATTAAAGGTTGCCAACGGAACTTCCACAAAAATGGTATTCCAAAAGGCCATCGCTCCATTCCAGAGCCCAGGCAACTCCAGGGCTTTTAAATCCTTACCTTCTTTAGTTTTTTGTGTAATAAAGCCTTGTTTAGCGTCCACAAAATTCAATAAATTAAATTTTTCCCCTTTGTAATTTCTTACACCACATACCAAATCTACCGGATTAAAATGGGTAGAGTTCTTTAATATATCTACCTGCTCCGGATTGGACATATCAACTTGGGCGGATTCAATTATTTGAAGTGAAATATGATCGTGGGCATCCCTTATCCAAAACGGCCCACCGCCAGGTTCGCCTTCATTCTTGACCATTCCACAAATACGTATGGGGCGGTTGATCTTATCCTTCAAAATTTCTATTTGCTGGCCAATACTAAACCCATTATATTTATCCAAGAAACGTACATTGAGGTCTTTTTCCAAAAACAATTTTATGGTCTCGAGTTTTTCCGAAGAAAGATTATCCCCCTCCAAGGCCTCTGCATATCCAAAAGCTTTGGATTGCAATTCCAAGAGTAATCCGGCCAATATTTTTTTGCTTCTTGCAACTTCCCCGGACAGTCTTGGGGCTACAACATTATCAATATTCTTAATAAAAATAATATCCGCATCCTGCTCATTTAAATTCTCTATTAATGAACCATGTCCTGCCGGCCTAAATAGTAAGGTGCCATCGGAATTTCTGAACGGTTTATTGTCCAAGGTCACCGCAATGGTATCCGTAGAAGGTTTTTGAAAGGAATAATTTACTGTAAATGAGGTTGAAGACTCTTTTGACACCCTTTCCCCTGCAATCTTAAATTCCTTATTGAACATTTCACCGTGCTGTTCCGAAATGGTAAAATGTAGCTTAGCCTGGTTATTCACCTGGGCATAGGCAACAGCTTCCTTTAAATGTTCTTCAAACGGGGTTGCACTGTACTTACCATAATTATGAAAATTCAATAGGCCTTTTGGGTAAAATCCGAAATTTAAACCTTCCGGCATCAACATCTCCTTTACAAAAAGGTACTTTTCCTCGTCTTTCGACTTTGTTTTGCCAGCTATGCGTTTTTGTATAATATCGTAAAAGGCAAATTTCCCATAGCCTTCAAAAAAAGTTTTCACGTCCTTATCTTTGGTCCTATCCAAATAGGCCTCGAATTTTTCGGATTTTGGGTCGTAAGTATCCAAAAAATTAAACATCGCCTTAAACATTCGGGATGCGGCACCGGAAGCCGGCACAAATTTCAAAAGTGAAATTTTCTTTTTTGCTTCCTCAAATTTTTTAATTAATGTTTCTTCCTGGGCATCGGAAAATTTTGAAATTCCATCAGTTACTATTGCTGCCTTTTCCAAACGAACAAAAGGAATACCCTCCTTAAACGTTTCTATTTGCCCTTGAACTTTTTCCTTGGAAATTCCTTTCTTTTCTAATTGCTTTTTGTCTTCTTCCGTTAATTCCATTATTTTCTCAGTAGTTGGTTAATGTAGTTCTTGGCCGTTGTGAGCCTTGTTTTTTTATCACCCTTTAATATAATAAAATTCCTGTTATATTTTTCCAAAGTATCCTTGAAATAAATAAACATTCGTTCACGGTCATTTGGCTTATCCCTTAAGTCGTCCTTTTCCCACGGAATGTCTATATAGGTCAAAAAATAAATATCGTAAGTATTTCGTAATGCGTAAGTCTCCAATACTGGATCGCAGTACCCTAAATAATATGCCTCGGAATACACCTTGGTCTCTAGGAGATCCGTATCGCATATTAAAACTTCTTTGGCATTTTTGGTCAGGGAATTTTCTAATTTCATCTGCCCTTCAGCTATAGGAAGTAAATCTTTAGGCTCACAAGGCTTCTTTTCTTTGTCCCATTTTTCCTGAAGGTAATCACGTGCGTATTCTGGTACCCAAACAGTATTGTAATGTATTGCCAATTCACGGGCCAAAGTTGTTTTTCCCGTAGATTCAGGACCAAATAAGACTACTTTAATAATACTTGAGGGCTCTTGTTTAAACTTTTCTTCCATGCAAGGTATCCGAAAATGGCAATAATGGTGAACAAAAAATATTGTAGAGATGTAAAGATAAGTCCTTTATATAAATATAGGGGCACCGAAATTACATCACCTATAATCCAATATACCCAATTTTCAAGTTTCTTCTTTGCCATAAGCCACATTCCAACAAAGAAAATTGCTGTTGTCAAAGTGTCTACATATGCGGTCCAGCTATCAAATTTGTCAAAAACCAAGTACACCAAAGCAACAAATAAGACTGTAGCACCGAAAAGAACAAGCGACCAGTTCTTTTCCTTTGAGGTCGTACGGGTTATGGGAATAAAATGGACCTCATCTATCTTTCTAGTCCATACATACCAACCATAGATACTCATTGCAAAATAGTAGGCATTGATCAGCATATCTCCCAATAGGCCAAAAATCAAAAGTATATATACAAATACTCCGGTACTTAGAATTCCTGTAGGGAATACCAAGATATTCTCGCGCATGGAATACCAAACACTTAAAAATCCAAAAACCACCCCTATCATTTCCAAAATAATTAAATGTGTGGGCGTTTCTTGGTACTGGGCAAAAATCCAATCAAAAATGAGGTTCATAGTCGCTTCGGTCAGATTTTACAATTTTCATGAATAATAATCCCCTATCCATTAATTCAAAGGAAGCCTTAAGCTCAGTATTGAGGACTTTCATCACCTGGTCGTATTCTCCGTAAATCTGGGTACTTAAAGGGTTTTCAAGAACCGTAAGGCCAGAGACCCTAAGTTTTTTAATAAAATTTATGATATGTTCCTCGAAGTCGTCCTGCAAAGGGGAAAGGGTAAGCTCTACTGATATATTCATGAGTTAACTTATCTTATTGGGGGTAATCCCCTAGGATTAATGGCATTAAATATGGGCCAAAAATAACCCTTCACGTTAAAAGTTTTAGAATTTATCTAGGGATATTAATCGGAACTATGGACAGAGCGCTCCTGGATTTTGGATCAAGCACTAATTTTTAATAGCGTATACGCAGGTGTATCCCTCAAACTCCAAAAATATAATATTGTAGTGCGTAGTTTTGCCCTTATACAGTATGGTACCCGTAGTTTCAGTATCCGATAACGAAAAATCGGTAATATCTATATGGTGTAAAAAACTAAGACCGTGTTGTGCATATATCTTGTACAACGATTCCTTGGCTCCCCAAACAATAGTAAGTTTTCTTACCAAAGCATCTGCATTTGCCACGGTTTTATATTCCTCCAAAGGAGTGTATTTATTGGCAATGCTGAGAATTTTATCGCGCTGCATTTCTATATCAATTCCAACCTCTTTGGAATCGGAAATTATTATACCGGTAAATTCGTGTGAATGGGTAATGGAGATGAACTTACCATCCTTTAAATGCGGTTTTCCGGCATCATCGTAAAACAGATCATGATCAACATAGCCTTCTGCTGCCAACAAATGCCTAATACTCAAAAACCCCCTTCTATGCAATTCCGATTTCATGCCCATCATTCGTTTTTGGCAATGTGGAGTTAACACAATCCCCTCGGAAAGTTGGAATTCCGTTTCCTGAACTTTCCAAATCAAGACTTTAGCGTTTTCGTCTACTGTTATTGTTTTGTAAAGAGGCATTAGGTTATTTAAGTTATTACTACCTTTGCAACTGCAAAAAATAAGATAATTGTTCTATTACTAAAGTAAAAATAAAAACGGAGAAGAAATAAGCTAATCGAAGATATTCTTAATTTATATTATTTTTAATTAATTTCTCCCTGTTCTATTTTGGCGATTAGGACCATTTAACAATAACAAAGATAAATATATGAGTACTAAAACCATTCCTTACGTACCCTATAAAGTAAAAGATATTGGCTTGGCCAAATGGGGAAGAAAAGAAATTGAACTGGCCGAAGCTGAAATGCCAGGCTTAATGTCCTTAAGGGCAGAATACGGAAAAGATCAGCCGTTAAAAGGCGCCCGTATTGCAGGATGTTTGCATATGACCATACAAACTGCCGTTCTTATCGAAACTTTGGTTGCCCTGGGTGCGGATGTTACGTGGAGTTCCTGCAATATTTTCTCTACCCAAGACCAAGCTGCTGCAGCCATTGCGGCTTCCGGAGTGCCTGTATATGCCTGGAAGGGAATGAGCGAAGAGGAATTTAACTGGGCCATTGAACAGACGTTGTTTTTTGGTGAAGATCGCCAACCTTTAAACATGATATTGGATGATGGTGGCGACCTTACCAATATGGTGCTCGACAAATATCCAGAATTGGCCGCAGGTATTAAAGGACTTTCGGAAGAGACCACCACTGGTGTCCATAGGCTTTACGAGCGTGTAAAAAATGGAACCTTGCCTATGCCCGCCATCAATGTTAATGACTCTGTTACCAAATCCAAATTCGACAACAAATACGGATGTAGGGAAAGTGCCGTAGATGCCATTCGCAGGGCAACAGATACAATGCTTGCTGGCAAAAGGGTAGTAGTTGCCGGATATGGTGATGTTGGAAAAGGAACTGCCGCATCTTTTAAAGGTGCTGGCTCCATTGTTACCGTTACCGAAATTGACCCCATTTGTGCCCTACAGGCAGCAATGGACGGTTTTGAGGTAAAAAGAATGGCTGCCGTTGTTGGCAATGCCGATATTGTTATAACCACAACAGGAAATAAGGATATTATTCAGTCACAACATTTTGAGGCGATGAAAGACAAGGTCATCGTTTGTAATATTGGCCATTTTGACAATGAAATAGACATGGCGTGGTTGAACAAAAATTACGGTCATACTAAGGACGAGATAAAACCACAAGTAGATAAATATACTATTGATGGTAAGGATATTATTGTTTTGGCCGAAGGTAGATTGGTCAACTTAGGGTGCGCTACAGGTCATCCAAGTTTTGTGATGAGCAACTCGTTCACCAACCAGACTTTGGCTCAGATGGAACTTTGGAACCACACTGACAAATACAACAATGACGTTTATATGCTTCCGAAACATTTGGACGAAAAGGTGGCCGCCTTGCACTTGTCCAGATTGGGAGTGGAATTGGAAACTTTAAGACCAGAACAGGCAGAATACATCGGGGTAACCGTAAAAGGTCCGTTTAAACCCGATTATTACAGGTACTAGATTTTATTCTTATATAGAAAGATTCAAAGCACCCTAATAATGTTTGATCAAAATCCTTATCTTACTTAAACAGATAAGGATTTTGATTTTTATAATTCTACACAAAATCAATGAACATACTCTTAACAGGAGCTACAGGAACCTTAGGTTCTAGGGTGCTATTTTCACTTTTGGAATTTCACTTTCAAAGTGTTGAAACCATATACCTTCCTGTTCGGAATAAAACTTCGGTTAGTGCAAAGGAACGCATCGCAAAAGTAATATCAAGTGACTTTACCACTGATTTTGTAAAAAACAATCAGTCTGAAATCCTAAAAAAAATTGTTACGGTCGATGCCGAATACCTTTTAATCCCTACTTCCTTCCTAGGGAACAATAAAATAGATTATTTTATACATTCCGCTGGTTTTGTTAATCTTTCCACCGACCCTGCGGCCAAAGAGGAAATCTTTAACCGAAACCTTCAGTTTACAAAAGATATTTTCAATACCTATCAAAAGCATATTGTAAAATTCGTATATATAAGCACTGCATTTGCCGCCGGAAATATTGGCGGACTATTGGATAATGACTATTCCAACATAAACCACGACAATTATCGCAATTATTACGAGGCCTCCAAACACGCTTCCGAAAAGTTCCTCCTAAAAGCTGGTGAAGACTGTAATATTCCCATTCAAATTTTACGCCCTAGCGTCCTTGGAGGGAATATTCATGAAAGTCCGAACTACTTTATATCAAAATATATGGTTTTTTACCTTTTTGCGAAGTTTTTTCACAACAACAACTCCAAAGAGGCGATAAGAATTACCACCAAAGCAAGTACCGGCTTAAATATAATTCCAACCGATTATGCCGCTGAAGTAATTGTAAGGGTGATTTCAAAGGATATTCAACAATTAAACATTGTTCATTCCAAGGAGACCAATATGATAAAAGGAATCTCCAGAATATTAAAGGTGGTGGGGTTCTCCAACTTTAGTTTTACCGAAGACCAAATTAATACATCAACGGGGTTCTCCTCTAAATTGGAAGAGTTTTACTATGAAACCATTGGGGTACATCTACACCCGTATATGATTTCCATGCCCAATGAATGGGATACCCAACTATTGGAAAGTATCCTACCTATGCCAAGCTATAACCTAGTGGATTATTTGTCAGAAACAGTTGCATTCGCAAAGTTGAACAATTTCAGGAGTCAGCCGTGGTAAGAATGAACAGCCTATGAATCCTGGACAGGATTTATTAATCAAATTAAATGGTTGCTATGGGCATGTTAAATCCCAATTACAGATGGTAAAAGGCAAAAGATGGATCAAGAACAATTGTTGTGTATATGCAAATATTGTGGTCAATCTATAAAGGAAGAATTCTACGTTTTTGACTCCTCTGAACTGTGCTCTGAACGCTTTTATTTTTGCATTGAATGATTCCGCCGATGCATTTGTACTTCTGTTTATAAAATAGTTCAGAATTGATCTATAGTTGAGCGATATCGTGTTTGCGATGGTGTTGAACGCCCTAAATCCAGTATTTTCTACATCCTTGTACCAATGTGCCAGTTTTGTGTAGGCGGACTCTTTGGACGTTGCCGTATTGAATATGTTCCTGAGTCCCTGAACCAGTTCAAAGGCAATCTTTATATCGGGATATTGGGCGAACAATATCTTACTTCTCTCGGATTGGTTTTGCGTCCAGTTGTTGGACGATTTATAAAGCAGGTACCTACTTCTGGCCAAGAGTTGCTTTCTTGTGTCCCCATTGCTGAATTCTTTTGGCACGAATGTCCCGTTCTTTGCCCTTGTCTGTTTTATCTGTTGGTTTTCCCGGTCTATGGCGTCCCAGCTGTGTTTGATGCGGATGTCCTGAAGAGCTTCCAGTGCCAGCTTTTGTACATGGAACCTGTCCGTCACCTGTATGGCCTTAGGGAAGCACTTTTTTGCAATGGTCTTCATGGAGTTCGCCATATCCAAGGTGATTTCCTTGACCCTGGCCCTTTTCTTGGCGGGTATACCGAGCAGCTGTTCTATGATCGGTTCCACCTTGGTGCCGGAGAATATGGACACTATAGATCCTTTCTTGCCCTTGGCCTTTTTGTTCGTGATTATGGTGTAGAGTTCCCCCTTGGAGAGTGCCGTTTCGTCAATGGACAGGTAAGGCCCTATATTCTCTGGGAATATGAGCCACTGTTTGGCATGTGGTCTCTCTTCCCATTGCTTGAATTCGCTCAGGTAATCCCGAAACTGTCGCTGTAATTTTTTGCCGTTGACCCCATAAAATCCGCCAATGGTATGGCAGTCATTAGCTTTGGTACTGACCAAGTACTTTTAAAAAAGCAGCGAACTCTACGGTCATACGAGTCCCCTGTGCCACCAGACCCCAATCTCTTTGCACGGCCTGGCCTGTGGCCTTGTCCAACCAACGGCGCCGCTTGATGTGGAGAAAGACCGACTTTCCACGCAACGGAAAGTCCTGGACGACAATCTCTTTATGAAAGCCATGGGCTATTAAGATGCGATGCCTTTCCTCTTTGGGGGTATCTTTTTTTTCCTCAAAATACAAATGGAGTGTACCATCCTCCTTTTTATGGGAGACCAGGTCGAAGTGGGTAATTAATAGTTCAGGTAGTATAAGCTTTAATAGGTCAATAGATAATTCCAAGGCTGATCGTTTTATTGCAAAGATCGGACTCCTATTTCAATTCAATCACAACTTTTGGCATTGATCCTAGTTCAGTGCCTAATAGGGATTTAGATGCATTGAACTATTACTAAACCGAGATGGGTATATACCTTCAGAAATAGGTCGTTCACTGTGCGGTTCTTATTGTTTTGGAGTTTGAACCATCAACTCACCAATTCGCTCCGAAATTTCGGCGAATTTATCTTCTTTGGTCAACCAATATACATGGTGGGAATCTTCGGAGGTATCCCATAGATTGTAAAAATACCGGATTCCGTTCGGCTCACTATGCAACCCTATTTTTGGAGTTCCTGCTGTTCCCAAAGAAAAATATTCTGCTTTTTGATCCCTGTAAATGGCATAGTACACCGTTTCCAAATCGGCTAGATGATGGTCCCAATCTCCATATCTTTCCCGATAAATTCTATACGCCTCCCTAACAGGGTTATTTTCAGGCGTATTTATCAATTCCTTTCCCCTATGATAGGGTTTAGTGATAAAATTACCGGCGACATGGATCGGGGTAGGCCAATGTTCAAAAACTTCCATGGAAGCCATGCCGGCAGTATGGTTAATCTGCTGACCGCCTAAGTTCATGCTAAGCGGTAACATGGTGTCTTTGGGAAACCAAGTCCTACCAATAATTATTAATTCCTTTACTTTTTTTCTAACCAATTGCAACACCCAATCATCTTTGATGAGATTTTTTAGATTTAGAAGATAACCAACGGAAACGATAACTACCGAGCTGTCGGGTTGTTGTTGTAATATTTCTTTGTACAGGTCCACAGCATCAGGTACATCCTTTCTTGTGTCAACATCATGTACGAAGCGAATATCCTTGACAATTTGCTGTGTATAATCCGTGCAACATTTTAATAGGATAGCAATATCCCTAGAATAAGTATCATCTTTTTTATATGATCCAATTGGCAAATCAGGGTGACCATAATATGTGTTTACCGCATCGATATAGCCCACACTAAAATCGTCGGAGGTGTTGTGCATCACGGCGAGTAAATCTACCTCACCATTGTCTTGAAGCGCATGTAACATGGCAAGAGCCCCTGCATCATCACAGTCAGTTTCCATATCCGTTTCATAAATGATTTTAATCTGTCCAAAACACATTGAACTTATTACCAATAGGAGGGCGAGCAAGAAAAATACTTTTTTGAAATGGGCTTGGGATGATGGTGTCATCTAATTAGATTTAAAAGAAAAATGTTATTATCATTGAGGAACTTGATCAAATAAATCTAAACTGTCTAACAATCCTAATTTCGAAAGTATCAGCGGCTTTTTTTTAGAACGATTGCCTAATTATAGATGCATTCTTTCTTTCTAAAAATACAAAAAATTTAATACCTGGAAACGGAATTGCACCTGTTTTAATTCGAACATTAGTGCGAAGTACGATCAAGGGGTATGCCCATAATCAATAGCTGAGGTAAATGAACATAGCCCATTGTTTCCGGTCATGGAAGGTGCCACTTTACGGGAGGAGTTCACAGCAAAAAAACAATTGCTTTTTTAACTGTTTAAAATAAAGGGGTAGGTTATATATTCTTTAAATTTGTATAGATAATTCCAATACCGAGCGTGTTCATTTAAAGGTGGGATTCCTTTTTCAATTCACACACAACTTTTGAGATTGAGCCCAAAAGATGGTCTAGAAATAACTAAAACAAAAAACCCTCTTTGTTTCCAAAGAGGGTTTTTAAATCTTAAAAGACTTGCTGATTAAGCTTCAAATGGTTCAATAGAAACATAAGATTTACCTCCAGCTTTCTTTTGGAACTTAACTAGACCATCTATCCTTGCGTGCAAAGTATGATCTTTTCCAGCGTAAACATTCTCACCTGGGTTATGCTTAGTACCACGTTGTCTTACAATGATGTTTCCTGCAATGGCAGCTTGTCCACCATAAATCTTAACGCCCAAACGTTTCGATTCTGATTCCCTACCGTTTTTAGAACTACCTACACCTTTCTTATGTGCCATGATATAATGTTTTAATTCTTGTTATTAACTTAAAGCGGCAATTAATTCTGCTTTTTTCATTGAAGAATAACCTTCAACTCCCTTAGCCTTTGCCATTTCCCTTAGCTCAGCAACTGTATTTTTACTCAAATCCACAGTAGCTTTTGCTTCCACCTTCTTGGGTGCTTCAGCTTTTACCTCTGCTTTTTTAGCGGCAGGTTTAGCTTCCTTTTTTGGTTCCGCCTTTTTCTCAGATTTTTTAGCTCCAGAGGCAATGATACCTTCTATTACCAATTCTGTCAAATATTGACGATGACCGTTTTTCTTTTTGTAACCTTTACGTCTTTTCTTTTTAAAGACAATTACCTTGTCACCTTTTAGGTGCTTAATGACTTTTGCCTCAACAGCGGCTCCGTCTATAGCTGGGGCGCCAATCGTAATGTTACTACCATCTTCCAACAAAAGAACGTTATCAAAGGTTACTTTGCTACCTTCTTCGTCTTGTAAACGGTGAACATACACTTTTTGGTCTTTCGCAACTTTAAATTGCTGCCCTGCTATCTCTACAATTGCGTACATAGCTTGTGTTATTTATAAATTTAAGAACAAGCCTAATATTTACTTAGGCGGGTGCAAATATACTCCTAAATCCTTAACCCACAAGTGATTTTTAAGATTTTTAAACCGATTTTCTTTTAAGGTTGTTGGAAGACTTAAACAATTGCATAAATGAAAGGGTCAACACCAGGGAAGTAGCAAAACCCATAATGGCTACGGTAAAGAACACTATACCCTCGGAAGTATTATAATCCTTAAACCATACCTTGGACAGTTCATCCAAAAATCCAAGATTTATCTCCGTGGCGTAAAAAGCGAAAAAAAATGTAAAAATCAATGTACCTACAAAACCCGTAACAATTCCCGCCGTAAAACCCTTACCATAATTAAAGGCAGGTCCTTCTTTTATCCTAAAGTATTTTATGGCCTCATATATCCCAAATCCAGTTATTACACCATTAAAAAGGCTGTAAAATATATTGGTATGTAAGTTAAAAAGTGACAATAAAAGGAAATAGGCGATTAATGAGCCACTTACTGCTATGCCAAACCTAATAGGAAGCGCAAATTGTTTCATTGTAGAGAATTTTTAGGTTATGCATTTAATTTACAGAATTTTAATGATTTATGCACATATATTAACAAGGAATTGATTTTGAAGTTAGTTTTAGCATCACATCCTCGATTAGCCATTTGTAGGATCCGTATTTAATGGGCATACACATTCCTCTCTTCTCAACGCAGAATTAATTTAACTGATTTTTTTAAATTTGAAACCAACACACAGGTCGTTTCTTTAGGAAATATATACTAGAAAAAAGATAATATCCTTCAATTTTAGTAAAAATGGAATCCATTTGCAGCGTACAAGAGTCCCAATTCAGTATCTTTGATCTAGAAAAAAAGTGTGGTGTTGAGCATTGAAAAAAGGGTCGGCCCACAAAATTTGACTTAAAAAATTCTTTTAGACCCTTTGTATTTTTAAAACCTACCCGATGACAAAAAAAAAATTAATTCTTATTCTATCCGTTTTAATCGCAGTTACATACTCCTGTAAGGATAAAAATAATGAGGGTTCCCAAATGAAAGCGGTAATGGCCATTCATGACGAACTAATGCCCAAAATGGGTACTATAGGTAAATTGATATCACAATTGGATGAAGAAATAACCAACGATGCTTCTTCCAACAGCCATGCAGCAGCAAGGGAGGATTTGAAGGCGGCACATAAGGCCATGATGGATTGGATGAAAGGGTTTGGTGATCGCTTTGATGGTGATGAGATCTTAAAGGCAAAAGTATTGACCGAAGAAAAACAGAAATGGTTGGATGAAGAAGAAGCCAAAGTCAAAGCCCTCAGGGATCAAATAAATTCCAGCATTAAAACGGCAGAGGATTTGTTAAAAAGTAATTAATCCCTTATTTATTCCTTCCATCTCAAGGATTCAATAATCTTACGCATATCTTTCTGTAAGTATACGGCTGCGGGCAAAATAGAATCATAATTGGGCTTGGCATAAAAATACAAGGACCCGGTTACAAAGTGTTTTGTGCTGTCCGTGACATAAAACTGGGACTGGGAAGCAGCATCGCCCTTTATTTCATAATACATTCCATAAACCTTGTGGGGTTCATTCACTATGGGTTCCTCATAAATTCCCTCGGCCTTCAATACGTGCTCATAGCTTAGTTTTTGGGCATCAGTAAGAAGCTTGTCCAAATTACCGTTCACCTCCTTGTAATTAACAAAAATAGAACCCTTCATAAGTGGATAGTCCAAAACAAAGGAAGTATTGGATTCGGATTTTAGTCTGGCCGCTTCATTGTACTTGATCAAAAAGTGCTTCGATTGCAAAAGTCCCTCCTTACCCGATGGGTATTCCAACCTAAGCATAGCCTTGGGCTTGGGCAGCACATCTTCTTCACAAGCCGACATAAAACAAACCAAAAAAATTAAAAGTCCGATATTAAGCTTCATGTGGCAACGTTATTTTTATCTGTTTCAATCGTTTCTTGTCCAGGCTCTCCACTATAAATTGATAATCCTTGAATATTACCACCTCTCCCCTTTTCGGAAAGCTTCCGGCTATCTCCAAGACAAAACCGGCCACCGTTTCAGATTCTCCCTTTTTCTCCTCAAAATCATCTTCATCCTCAATTTTGGCCACTCTATAGAAATCCTTCAAGGCCGTTTTGCCATCAAAGACATAGTTAAAATCGTCCAGTTTTGAGAAAACTAAATCCTCATCATCAAATTCATCACTTATATCCCCTACAATTTCCTCTATAATATCCTCTAAGGTTACTATCCCGGAAGTGCCCCCGTATTCATCTACAACAATGGCCAAATGATTTTTCTTAGACTGGAATTCGAGCAGTAGGTTGTCCAATTTTTTATTCTCAGGAACAAAGTAGGGCTCTCTGATCAAGGCCATCCAATTAAAAGATTTTCTGTCTATGTAGGGCAAAAGGTCTTTAACATATAAAACTCCCAAGACATTATCCAAATTTTGCGAAAAAACGGGTATCCTGGAATAGCCATGTGTCTTTATCTCTGCCAATACTTCCAAAAATTTCATTTCCTCATTAAGGGCAAAAATATCGATTCTAGGACGCATCACCTGTTTAGTGTCGGTATTTCCAAAAGAGACGATGCCCTCGAGTATTTTTTGCTCTTCCATGGTGGTATCTCCTTCAGAGGTAAGCTCCAATGCCTGGGATAAATGACCAACGTTCAAACTAGATTTCTGCTTGCCCAATTTATTGTACAGGTAAATGGTGGCAGATCTCATAGGTAAACTCAAAGGAGAAAACAAAAAATCCAACACCTTAAGGGGAAAGGTCATGAAATAAGCAAATTTAAATCTATTGCGATTGGCGTACACTTTTGGCAAAATCTCCCCAAACATCAATATTAAAAAGGTGACCACAACTACCTCCAAAAGGAAACGTACAGGTATAAGTCCTAGGATAGTATAGGTAATTGAAGCAAATAAGGTGTCGCCTATGTTATTGAACAACAATACGACCCCAATATTTATGGCATTATTTGCAATTAATATTGTGGCCAATAATTTCTTTGGACGATCTAAAAGTTGGACAATAATCTTACCTTTTGCAGTCTTTTTTTCCTCAATTTCATTGACATCGGTTTGGGATAGACCAAAAAAAGCAACCTCGGCACCAGAAATAAGGGCAGAACAAAACAACAAAATTAGGAGTATTGCGATTTTTAGGGTAAAAACGCTATCGATTGCAATAAAATTCAATAATAAACTAAGGGGGTCTGGGTCCAATAGTCAGTCTTTAAATTTAATTAGTCTAAAAAGGTAGATCATCTTCTTCTTCGGGTCCGTTGCCACCTTGGGGCTCATTAACCTTGTTTGTTGTATTTGTTGTTGCGGATGATCCTTGCTGCGGTTGATTCTGGTTACTTGCCTGGGAATTGGCCATACTCTCTTTTTTGGTGGTCAAAAAAGTAAAATCCTGAACATGCACCTCGGTGGTATACCTGGTATTCCCATCTTCTCCCTGCCATTGACGGTTTTTCAGCCGGCCTTCCACATAAATTTTATCCCCTTTACTTAGGTACTTTTCGCATATCTCTGCAGCCTTGTTCCTAATTACAATATTATGCCAATCCGTATTGGTAACCCGTTCTCCTGTCTGCTTATTGGTATACGTTTCATTGGTAGCCAAAGGAAATCTTCCGATACAGTTACCACCTTCAAAAAAGTGAATCTTAACCTCGTCTCCCAAATGCCCGATCAGCATAACCTTATTTAGTGTTCCGCTCATAACTCAAATTATACCTCAAAAGTACTAAATTTTAAACGTTTTTATAAAATCTGCAATTAAAACTGGAACTGGATATTTATGAAGTTCAGCTATCTGTATTCCATTTTTTAGATTGGAGTCAAAGGTGATGATCCAAAACCTGGTGTGCAAATGTTGATGGGAAAGTTTATGAACTATTTTATTTTCATTGTATAAATATATTTCAGAGGGCTCTTCCACCGCAATGTATTCCCCAAGATTTTGAGCCACCTCTGTTTGACCTATGTACTTTTCCGTTTCCAACAATGGGAATTCGTACAAATTTTGCCAAATACCCCTCCCTTTTCTTTGTTGCAATAAAGTTTGCTTATTCTCATCTACCAGTACCAAATAATTAAAATAACGATTACGGACTTTATTCTTTTTAATTTTTACAGGTAAGCCATCAATATTGTTGGTTGAATAGGCCACACAGCTTTGCTGCAAAGGACAAATAACACATTCCGGACTCTTTGGGGTACATTGTAGGGCGCCAAATTCCATAATCCCCTGATTGTAGTCCCTAATATTCTGGATATCCATAACTTTTTTGGCCAATTCCTTAAAATGTAGAATGCCCTCGGAACTATTTGTGGGCAGGTCCACACCATAATAACGGGCCAAAACCCTATATACATTCCCGTCCACTACAGCCTCTGGCTTCCCGAAACAGATAGAAGCAATTGCACTGGCCGTATAATCGCCAATTCCTTTTAGTTCCAAAAGCTCATTATAGGTATTTGGAAACCTACCATTATATTTCTCCGAAATTATTTTTGCTGTGGCATGCAAATTTCTTGCCCTCGAATAATACCCCAATCCTTGCCATAACTTAAGAACCATTTCCTCTGATGCCCCTGCCAAATCCTGCACTTTAGGGAAGGCCTCCACAAACTTCAAATAAAAGGGTATACCTTGAGCCACACGGGTCTGTTGAAGCATTATTTCCGAAAGCCAAATAAGATAGGGTTCATTGGTATTTCGCCAAGGTAGAGGTCTTTTATTAACTTGGTACCACTCTAAAATTATTCTGGAAAAATTCATCTATCAGGGAATAATTTACAAAAGTAACGGTTTACTAACTTAAAATTAAGTTCCTTAGCAATGAAAGATTCAATTTAATTCATATATTTGCATCCCGAAAAAAAATTCTTTAGAAATTTATTTAGTTAAAATGACGAAAGCGGAAATTGTAACGAAAATCTCAGAAAAACTGGGAATTGAAAAAGGAGATGTGCAAGCAACTGTGGAATCTTTCATGGATGAAGTGAAAACATCTTTAGAAAGCGGAGACAACGTATACTTAAGAGGTTTCGGCAGTTTTATCATTAAAACAAGAGCTGAAAAAACAGGTAGGAACATATCCAAAAATACTACCATTAAAATCCCTGCGCACAACATCCCTGCCTTTAAACCGGCCAAGGTTTTTGTAGAAGGTGTTAAAAGTAATGTACAAGTCAAATAAAATATTATTAATCTAAAAAAATAGACCTCTATGCCTAGTGGTAAAAAAAGAAAAAGACATAAGGTAGCTACCCATAAGCGTAAGAAACGCAGGAGAGCTAACCGACACAAGAAAAAGTAGTTGTATCAACTACTTTTTCCTTTTGTACGTTCCTTGACATAGAAATTCGTAAATGAATTTCGACGGGTTTACACAACCTGTACAAATTATTGTTTAATCATTTGTCCCCGCTCGAGAATTATTGAGTGGTTGGATGAATATAAATTAATTCAGGTGAATAGAGAATTAATCGTAAGATCTAGTTCCAATGCCATTGATTTTGCCTTGCTAAAGGATGGAAAACTCACTGAATTGCACAAAGAAGAAGACAGTAACGACTTTGCCGTAGGCGATATTTTAATTGCCAAGGTAAGAAAGCCGGTAACTGGACTAAATGCAGCCTTCGTAAATGTAGGGTACGAGAAAGATGCCTTTCTACATTATCACGATTTAGGGCCACAACTAGCTTCTATGTTGAAATTCATTAAAAAAGTTAGCACTGGAAAACTTAAGGATTATTCCTTAAACAATTTTCAGTTTGAAGAAGATATTGACAAAAATGGTAGCATCACTGATGTTATTAAAGCCAATCAATCTTTACTGGTACAAATAGTAAAGGAACCCATTTCCACAAAAGGACCCAGAATAAGCTCTGAACTTTCCATAGCTGGCCGTTACTTGGTCATGGTCCCTTTTTCCGATCGCGTATCGGTTTCTCAAAAAATCGAGAGCAAAGAAGAAAAAGATAGGTTAAAAAGACTCGTCAGGAGTATTAAGCCTAAAGGGTTTGGCGTTATTATCCGAACAGTAGCAGAAGGTAAAAAAGTTGCAGAACTAGATAAAGACTTACAAAATTTACTGAACAAATGGTCAGTAATGTGCGACAAAATTCAAAGAGCCCCACATCCGTCCAAAGTTTTGGTCGAGCTTACAAGAGCTTCCTCCATTCTTAGGGATGTTTTTAATGATTCCTTTACAGGAATTCAAGTTGATGATGAAACGCTTTTTGAACAAGTAAAAGATTATGTGCATGAAATTGCACCAGAAAAAGAATCTATTGTAAAGCTGTATAATTCTACTGTGCCCATTTTTGAAAAATTTGGGATTGAAAGACAAATAAAAACTTCATTTGGCCGGACGGCTTCCATGAGCAAAGGTGCTTATTTAATTATTGAACATACAGAAGCACTTCACGTTATAGACGTTAACAGTGGTAATCGTTCCAATAAAGCCAAAAATCAGGAAGACACAGCCCTGGAAGTAAATTTATTGGCCGCCTCAGAAATCGCAAGGCAATTACGCCTGCGCGATATGGGAGGGATCATCGTCGTAGACTTTATCGACATGGGTAAAGGCGAACACAGAAGACGCCTTTTTGATCACCTTAGGGATGAGATGAAAGACGACAGGGCCAAACACAAAATACTGCCCCCTAGTAAGTTTGGACTAATACAAATTACAAGACAACGGGTTAGACCCGAAATGAACATTAAAACAAGTGAGGAAAACCCCAATGGCTCTGGCCAAGAGGTAGAAGCCCCAATTGTTTTGATCGACAAGATAAATTCAGATCTGGAAAAACTCTTAAAAGGTCCGGCAAAAGATGATGGTATTTTCTTAAACATTCATCCATTTATTGCCGCTTATTTAACCAAAGGGTTTCCATCCATACGTTCCAAATGGTTTTTGGAACATAAAAAATGGGTTAAAATTCAACCCAGGGATGCCTATACTTATCTTGAATATCGTTTTAAGAACAAAGACGGTAAAACCATATATTAAAGAAAAAGCGACTTCCAAAACGGAGTCGCTTTTTTGTTTTAATATTTATTGATTGTGGTTATCCTGGATCCTGCTTATTTGTTGTGTTTCTTCAAAAATTAGGATGAACATAAAATTTCGTGTTTTTTGATTTTAGCTTTATTTATTGGGCAAAATCGAATGAAATTATTGTTAAAATTATTCTTTCATTTTACTCAAGTGGTTTTTATTGTTTTTAATTGGATTTCGTGAATCTTCGATTTCTTTGCTTGTCCAAAGAAACCGACGCAGGAGGTTCATGAATACCTTATTCCAAAATAAACAGGCAATGAATAAAACGAAACAAACCCGCCTTGCCGTCGGGCCGGAGAAAAGACACTCCTTCATTATATGTCCCCAAAAATCCAGGGATTTTTGTGACCGGTGGCCCGGCCTAAATTATCTCCAAGACTTCAATAATTCTTCACGACCACGCCTCCTACACTACAGAAGGAGATCAGCCCACAAGACGCTATAATCTTAAATGGCAAAAGTTTTCAGGAGACAAAAAGACATTGTTGTTTGCAAATCTCAAATTACTTTACCATAGGCGTAACCACAATATTTCTAAATTCTATGGGACCGTGATCGCCCTGAAAGTATAATGGCCCTGGTTCAGCCTCATTACTATCCAAAGCACCACCGGTAATTCCGGGGATTATTTGATCGCTGATCACCGTAGTTCCGTTGGCCACAACAGTAACCCTTCTTCCTATCAAGGTAATATCATATTCCTGCCATTCTCCGGCTGCCTTGGCTACGACCTCACTAGGGGTTAGAAAGCCATATACACCACTGTATTCCACATCTGAAGGTTCTGCTCCTTGACTATCGGTTATCTGCACCTCATAGCGTCCCCGCAGATAAACTCCACTATTACTACCCTTGGGATACTTGAATTCCAAATGCAATTTAAAATCGTCGAATTTTTGCTCAGATACCAAATTGGAACCGGATTTAGGACTTTTTAACTCACCCCCATCAACAATCCACTGATTTTCCCCCATGGCCTGCCATCCACTTAAATCCTTCCCATTGAATAAATTAATGGGCTTGCCCCATTTTGGGCTTTTTGTATGGTCCAATTTAGGGGCCCGTGTAGCTACCCAATCATAGGTTTGTCCATTAGTATATAACATGGTGCCTTTTAAGACATCACCGTGCATGCTTCCTTCGAATTCCATATCGGTATTTCCATCTTCCCATTGCGGGGGAATGGCGAAACTAAATTTCCCATCATTCATCTTTACCTCAGCTATAGGACGGGCACTACCCATGGCGTAAACAAACCTTCCTACCAAGGTCTGGGTGCCTGAGTGACGGATTTCCAACCAGGAAGGAAGCTCTTCCCCCTCTTGGGAAATAACCATATTCCAACGCCCCTCAATAGGGTTTATTTGCTGGGCATAGGATAAAGTATTAAAGGCCAGCAGAAGGCTTAGTGCCACTAAACACATTTTAAATTTGTTATTCATTTTCATCTAATTATATTTATTGCTTTAAATTGTCAGGCCCGCCTAACCAGACAGACAGGTGGAATTCGCCAATAATCATTTCGACTCTCCAACTATCGGGAGGTATCCAAGATTGTTATAGCTCATTTCAAAGATTTTTTTTTGCGAATCGTAAATATAATTACATTATACCCAGTTCACCAATTAAATAGCCCCTAAATAACTTGACTTATAATCTAGCCCATCCAAGAATTTAAAAATAACAGCGCAGCTATACCAATACAATAAACCACCGTATATTTACAGACCTACTCCTGCAAAACCTTTGGGAGAAATTGACAAACTAGAGGCATATTTATCCAATGACACCACTCCAAAATTCCTATTCCGTAGACGAAGCTACCAAGAAACTGGAAGGGTATTGTGCCTATCAGGATCGTTGCCACAAAGAAGTGATTTCCAAGCTAAGGACAATGCATATGATTCCCGAAGCCATAGACGTGATTGTGGGACATCTTATTAAAGAAAATTTCCTGAACGAGGAACGCTTTGCCAGAAGTTTTGCCAGAGGCAAATTCAACATTAAAAAATGGGGGAAAAATAGAATTGAAAATGAATTGAAGTTTAGGGAAATCTCCAAATACAATATAAGATTGGCTATGGAGGAAATAGAACCCACAAAATACCTCAAAACCTTTAACTCCATTGCCAAAAAACGATTGGCCGAAATAAGGGAGAAAGACCTTCAAAAACGTCGAAAGAAATTAGCGGACTACCTCTTATACCGGGGTTGGGAAAGTGGAATGGTATATGAGAAAGTATACGAACTTGTCCCCAACAATTAACGGCTGATCTTCCACCCCTTCCTATTGGAAAGGGCGAAGGGCCGTATATAACTTAATTAAGGTTAAAGGAAGCTCCTATGCTGAAGACAAACTGATTATGCAATTTTTCGGCCGGAGTCAAGGTTCCCGATTTGTATTTTGCCAATGGCGCTCCTATTTCAGAAAATACACCAAAGCCATCGCTAAAAAAGTAGCGAATACCTAAATGACCACCAAAATTCTTAAGACCAAGGTCCAATCCAGGATAAATATCCACATTGTCACCTAACTGAAAAACACTACCCAAATTGGCATTGAATCTTGCCTTTAAGTCTATTCTGTCTCCAAAATCGGCATTAATCAGTTCCGCAACCCCTAAAACATAGGAGGAAGAAAGGCCAAGGGAAAAGTTTTCACCCAAACCATAATCATAGGTCACGACAATTCCAGTACCATTATCCTGAAAATTGGTCCCTATCTGAAATTTCATATCTTCCCTACCCTCAAATGCCTGTGCATTAACAGATGCCACAGCTAATATAAATACCAATGCAATCAATAATTTTCTCATAGTTATCTTACAATTATTTTTTTAATTAAAGGGGACAAAGATATTCCTTTCCGTAAATAAAAGCCCTAAGACAACTGCTTATTTGTTCTTTCAATGGCCTGTTCATTCTTCCAATCGATCCACTCCTGCCCTTTTAGCCTTCTCATTATATTATCGTAATACCGCATTACCAACACATTGTAAAAAGCCTTTCCCAAATTCACAGGGTTTCTGGCAATGGCACGTAAACTCATGGAGAAGCCGGGACTAAGATACTTCATATAGTGCCAATACCCTTCAGGCATATACAACACTTCCCCGTGCTCCAAATGCGTTTTATATCCGGAGGCATTTTTTAAGGCAGGCCACTTTTCATAATCAGGATTGGAAAAATCTATGCTTTCATGGGTAATCAAGGAATGCGGAACTTTATACAAGTATTTATTTTGTGACTGGGAGAACAGGATAATCTCTTTCTTCCCTGCGAAATGAAAATGAAAGATATTGGCAAGATCAATATCGTAATGCATAAAGGTATGGGAATTGGTCCCTCCAAAAAAAAGCATGGGCAGACCCTTCATTAGGTTCAGTCCAAAATCAGGAAAGGAATAATCCTTTTGCAGCTCTGGAACCTCTTTAAGAATATTCCATAGAAAGATCCGATATTTTGTAGGTTCGTTTCGCAAAAGCTCAAGATATTCGGACATTTTCATTCTAGCGTGTGGCTCGTTAAAGCCGTCCTTGAAATGCACCGGACGATCATCATAAAGTGGGACTGTTTTATTGCCGGCCACTTGCCGCATATAGTCAAAATTCCATTTGGTATAGGCAGGCCAATCCTCAATACACTTTTCTATAACCACGGGTTTCTGTGGCCTAAAATAGTTATTGAGAAACTCTTCTTTGGTAATATTCGCTACCCTTGGAATCTCCTTTAAGTTCAATATAACTTGATTGATTAATCTAGCAAAGTTAAAAAACCCAAAAATAAGGTTCTTGGCAATTTATTCCAACGCTGGCTTACTCCGTTAGATTGGCCTTCTTTTTTGCGGCTTCATTTCGATCAATGGTATGTCCTGGCCTGGTCCATTTTGGCTTTTCGCCCTTGGCTGCAAATTGGGAATCCTCAGCTTCAACAGTTTGGGGCTGGGAAACCTTGGTAAAAGCCTTTTGTGGGTTTAATCCCAACAGCTTAAACATAGCCATATCCTCATTTACATCAGGATTGGGAGTAGTAAGCAACTTATCCCCGGCAAAAATAGAATTGGCACCAGCAAAGAAACACATGGCTTGCCCTTCCCTACTCATTTGAGTACGGCCGGCGGATAAGCGGACCTGGGTTTCGGGCATAATAATTCTGGTAGTGGCCACCATACGCACCATATCCCAAATTGGAATAGGGGGTAGATCCGCCATAGGCGTACCTTCAACGGCCACCAAAGCATTGATCGGAACGGATTCCGGTTGTGGGTCCAACGTTGAAAGGGCCACCAACATTCCCGCCCTATCTTCCAATGCTTCGCCCATACCAATAATACCACCGCTACAAACGGTAACATTACTCTTACGCACGTTGTCTATGGTATCTAAACGATCTTTAAAAGCACGGGTAGAGATAACATCTTTATAGTAGTCCTCCGATGTGTCCAAATTATGGTTGTAAGCATAAAGTCCGGCCTCGGCCAAACGATGCGCCTGATTTTCAGTAATCATTCCCAGGGTACAGCACACTTCCATATCCAGTTTGTTAATGGTACGCACCATCTCCAACACCTGATCAAACTCGGGACCGTCCTTAACATTTCTCCATGCAGCTCCCATGCACACCCTAGAGCTTCCTGCAGTTTTAGCGCGTAATGCCTGGGCCTTAACTTGGGAAACGCTCATAAGATCGTTGCCCTCAAGGTTGGTGTGGTAGCGTGCGGCCTGTGGACAATATCCACAATCCTCAGGACAGCCACCCGTTTTAATGGACAGCAAGGTAGATACTTGCACAGTATTGGGATCATGGTTTTCCCTGTGCACGGTAGCCGCCTCATAAAGCAGCTCCATAAAAGGTTTGTTGTAAATGTCCAGTATTTCCTGTTTGGTCCAGTTATGTCTTACTTCGCTCATACTTATTAGTTCTTGGGGCTTACCCCGACTTCCTCTGACACCTACAAGGAGGACCTGCAAGGTCTTCACGACCTTGTAGGTCTACACCTTGCAGGAGAAGGAAGTCGGGGTCGGGCTTATTCGCTATATCTTTTTCAGTTTACCATCGCCAAGCGCGGTAAACATAAAAAGGATGTCGCTTCAATCCCTAAGCCAACATCGATTTAAGCGTCAAAAATAACCTATAATCTGCAGAAATTGCAAAAATCGATTCCTAAATTCTTAGATAAGATTATTTAAACAGATCTTAAATTATCTTTGATTAGTTGAAAACAGGCCATACATGGGCTGTACTACTTTGAACTTCGGCAAAGAGTAGCGCCTTATAGATCTTATTCCGTTTTATCTGTCTTCTTTGCCTCCGGTTTTTCATCAACTTCCCCAACTTCCTTGCCTTTTAAATATTCCGGCAATTGCATCCCCGCCATATTGAACATCTCTTGTAAGGGAGGAACGGATTTGTACATTCCCGAAATAAAATTGGCGGTGGAACTCTTGCCCTCTTCTGTTTTCGCGCCCGAATCCCAGACGGTAACCTTATCGATCTTAATATTTTTAATGGCCTCTGCCTGTATCCTAACCAATTCCGGTAATTTATCGGCAATCAATAAAAGCACCGCATCCTTAGGATTATTGCCTGCAGCTTTTACTATTTCATCCAGACCCCGTGCCTGTTTTGTAAGCACTTCCAAAAGTCCCTGCGCCTCTGCCTGTGCCTTGAAGAGAATGGCATCTGCCTCTCCTTTCGCCCTTCTTCGAATTCTTTCGGCTTCGGCTTCCGCATCTATTTCCACTTTTTTCTTATCTATCTCCGCAGGCACCACAATATCGGCCATTTGAGAGCTACGGACCCTTTCCGCCCTTGCCAATTCCGCATCCTTTTCAGCGGCATAGGATTCCTCCAATGCCTTGGCCGATTGTACTTTTTCCGATGCAATCGCTGTTCTCTCGGCCTCAGCTTCCCTTTGTCGACGTAATGAATCCGAATTGGCGACTGCAATCTTTGCCGTATTCTCACCTTCCACGGCCTGAGCGTTGGCAGCAGCCACCTGGGTACGTTCGTCCTGTACTGCATTGGCCTCGCCAATGGAACCATCCCTGTTTTTCTCGGCCACCGATTTACGTGCGGCGTTAATAGCATGTGCCGCAGCCTCTTTTCCCAGTGCCTCTATATATCCCGATTCATCTACAATATCGGTGATGTTTACATTGATCAATTTAAGACCTACTTTCTTAAGTTCGGACTCGACACTTTGGGAAATATTGGTCAAAAATTTATCACGGTCAGAGTTAATTTCTTCAATGTCCATAGACGCTACCACCAAACGCAATTGTCCAAAAATTATCTCTTTGGCCAAATCCTGAACTTCCTGCATCCCTTGTCCCAATAATCGCTCCGCGGCATTTTGCATAATTCCGGGTTCCGTAGAAATTCCAATGGTAAATCTAGAAGGGACATTCACCCTAATATTCTGTTTACTCAAGGCATTCACCAAATTTACCTCAATGGAAATTGGGGTAAGATCCAAAAATTGGTAGTCTTGGATAACAGGCCATATAAAGGCGGCCCCCCCGTGGATACAGCGGGCAGAATTTCCTGTGCCCACTTTTCCATACACCACCAAAATTCGGTCGGACGGACATCTTTTATACCTTCTTATAAAGGATATAACGATGATAAAAAAGAATAGAATTGCAAAACCTATGGCAAGCAATGAGGCACTTCCGCCCATCTGTAATGGCAATGATAGCATATGGTTATTTATTTAGTAATTCAACAATTAATATTCCGTTATCCGTAACTTCCTTCACCCTGATAACATTACCCATCACCAAATCCTTATCCTCGTCGGTCAAAGCGTCCAATTCTCGTAGTGATCCCTGCACGGTAATACTTACCTTCCCTATTTTCGATCTGTTAGCACCCAAAGTAAGATACACTTCCCCAGTCTGGTTCAGGGCATTTTTTAATATAAGGGTACCACTACTTTGAAGTTTTCCCAAATAATAAAAAAGTCCGGCCATGGCCAACATCATCAATAAACCACAAATTACAGAGATCAATACGGTCAACCCTTTGGACAAGCCTCCTTCGAGACAGGCAATTCCGGACCAACCAAAAATGGTCAAAAACCCAATTAGGTTTTTAAAAGATAAAAATTGAAACCCAATACCCGTATCTCCTTCTATCTCTACATCAACATCACCCTCCAAGGTATCGGAGTCGCCTCCTAAAAAAGTTAGCACCAACAGAACTATGAATATAACCGATGATATTCCAGCCACTGCCCAATAAATTTTCTCGAATAACGATAATGGTTCAAACCATTCTTCCATGGTAAATTATAGTCTTGGTTAGTTGGGTTAAGATAGTAACTTTTATGGATTATCATAAAAAACCTAGGTACATTTTGCATACAAAATATCCGCTGGACCAAAACAAATGGTATTCATTTTAGCGCTACTTCAACATGAGTGGTTTGTTAAACCGTTCTTAGGAGAATACTCACCGCATTGCCTCCAAAACCCACCGCATTGATCATTACTTTATTGATCTGTTTTGGCATAGCATCGTACTTTACAAAGGGCACTCCTATAAACTCTTGGTGCTGCAACATTAAAACCGCCAATTCCAAACTCAACATCCCGGAAGCGCCAAAAGAATGCCCCAGTTTCCATTTATTGGTGGTCATTGCCGGCACATCTGCTCCAAATACTTTACTTATGGCCCTTACTTCGGACAGATCGCCTTTAATGGTGCCAGGGGCATGTAATACTATCACATCCACTTCCTTGGGATCCATCCCTCCCAAGGCCATTTTCATGGATCTTTGAAAACAGACGGCATCGGAGGAAATGCTAATATTGTGTTCCAGTATTTCGGTGGCGTACCCCAGACCTTCAATACGGGCAAGGGCATTACCCGGGTTACCTTTCTCCAAACAGGCCATGGAGGCCGCTTCGCCTAAAACCATACTGTTCTGTTTCTTGTCCAAATCCAAGGCGCGACAAGGATAACCCTCGGGGTCGTTGGTTGCAAACCGCGAATAGACTTTTAAGGCCTTCATCTGTGCAATGGTAAAAGGCGTCAACGGTGCCTCGCTACCTCCCACCAAAAATTTATTGGCCATACCACTTTTAAGCCAGGCAACCCCATTCAAGAGGGAATGCAGGGCAGTGGAACAGGTAATGGAATGTGATATTTCGGGGCCCTGTGTCTGCAGATCATGGGCCACCCAGGAAGAAATATTCCCCAAAGTGGTAGTTGGTGAAGATAAGGTTGAGGCCTCGCCATTTTGGATAAATTCGCTATGGTACTTTTCAAAAAGTCCGGTAGCCCCTCTAGATGATCCAATGTTTACTCCAAAATCACCATCCTTCCAACCCGCCTGACTTATGGCTCCCCTAGAGGCATAAATGGCAAACAGCACGGATAGATCCAAGTTTTTATACTTGGAATCGGAATTTTTCAATACTTCTATATTCTGTCTTGCATCCTCCGTTAAGGAAGATCCCCAAGCCCATACCGTTCCATAATTTTTTAGCTGTAGAAAATGGTCTTGGCGTTTATAATTTTCCCAAGTCTCCACCAAGGAAATGCCTAGGGGTGAGATGGACGATATTGCCGTGATATAAACAGGTTCGTTCTGCATAGGTTAAAAAGAATTAAGAACTTCCTTTATACTGTCGTAGATTTTTTGCATTTGTTCCTTGGTGGTAATATAGGGGGCCAGTATGTAAATGGTATTTCCAAGAGGTCTAAGAAAAACACCCGAATCCATAAAATGCCTAAAAAGTTTGTCCCTTACATTTCCATAGCGCTCCATGACAATATTAAGGTCCAGGGCGTAGATAATCCCAGATTGCCTTGTGGCAGCTACTTTTGGATGATCCTTTATCTCGGCATTAAACTCTTGGTGCCATTGAGTAATTTGTCCTATATTTTTTTGAATTTCATCTGATGTCAACAATTCAATTCCCGCCAAGGCTGCAGCACATGCCAGTGGATTTGCTGTATAAGTATGGCCATGGAATAGCCCTTTCGCAATATCATCACTGTAAAAAGCATCGTAAACTTCCTGGGTACAACTGGTCACCGCCATGGGCAGCATTCCTGCCGTCAACGCCTTCGACATGCATATAATATCTGGCTTTACCTGCATATAATCTGAAGCAAAGTGTTTCCCCGTCTTTCCAAATCCCGTCATAACCTCATCAGCGATGGCCAATACGCCATGGGATTTTATCACTTTTAAAATACTCTCCAAATGTTCTGCCTTGTGCATTTTCATGGCTGCAGCTCCCTGGACCAAAGGCTCATAGATAAATCCGGCAATAGCATCAAGCGCTATGGTATTTTCCAATTCATGCAACAGGCTTCCAATATTTTCATCCGTAGGAACAGGAATCCTTTTTACATCAATAAAATAATCTTCAAAAGGGCCGTTATATACGGATAAACCCGAGACGGACATCGCACCAAAAGTATCCCCATGGAAACCATCTTCAAATGCCAATAAAACAGATCGCTTTTTCCCTAGATTATGATGATACTGCAAGGCCATCTTTATGCCTATTTCAGTTGAAGTGGAACCGTTGTCCGAAAAAAATAATTTTTCTTGATTGGATGGCAATAAAGATATCAACGCCTCAGAAAGCGCAATGGCCGGTTCGTGTGTAAATCCACTAAAGACTACCTGATCTAACTGTTGCATTTGAGCGTAGACCTTAGCTATTATGGCATCATTGCAATGACCGTACATACAGGTATACCAAGAGGATATCCCATCTATGTATTCCTTGCCCTGTTCATCATACAATACAGCTCCCTTAGCCTTGACAATGCCAAGCATTTTAGGATGTAGCTTATGTTGCGTAAGTGGGTGCCATAGGTGCTTTTGATCCCTTTCCGAAAGATTTTTCAATTGAATATCCTTTTTAAATAGAAGTGCAAAGATGGGGAATAATGACTAAAAACACTATCCCGATTCCATTTCATTAAAGGGAAAAACGAAACGATAATCCCTAATAATTCCTAAGAATTATTTTATTGTCCATTGAAATTACAATGCCATAAGTGCAGGACGCAATTCTGCAGCGTACTTCTTAACAATTTCCTTGGTCAAGGATGCTTCTTGCCCAATTCTGCCCAGCACAGGGACTCCTGTAATCTTGGTAATTATATCCTCGGATGCGGCATTAGGTTCCCCATTAAAAAGGACTGCCACATCATAACCTTTTAACAAAAGCCATTTAATGGTCAAAAGGGAATGATTTATACTTCCCAAATAATGCTTTACCACTACGATCACGTAATAGGTCGGCATAATAATATCCAGCATGGTATCCGAATCGTTTAGGGGTACCAATACACCACCTGCCCCTTCGATTACCATATGGTTCTCAGTTTTGGGCTCATTTATCTTATTGTGGTCTATAAAAACACCCTCCAAAGCCGCGGCCGCATGTGGGCTTATAGGCGCCTTTAGGGAATAGCTACTCTTATGTATTACAGTTTTGGTATTTGAAATTAATTCGGAAATCCTTTCACTATCGGAGTCGTCTCCAGTTTGGACGGGTTTCCAATAATCTGCCTCCAAGGCCTCTACCATAACGGCAGAGGTTATTGTTTTTCCCACATCTGTGGATATGCCTGTTACAAAAAACTGCTTCATTCTAGTTTGGTTCTGTTATAAACTCACAATTTAGACATTTATACTTTCTTTTTTCAAAAAAAGGGAAAAGTTTATAAAATAGCCCTCTCCTGTTAAAATATATCTCCATTCTTTGGGCCTTGCAATTGGGGCAGCTTCTTAAATTACCATGATCGTCCATAGCATAAGACCTTATTTCATTGTAAATTTCAGTAGCTCTTTCTTTGTCGGAATAATACACTTGTAACTTTACTCCACCTATGGCATTACTGATCAGCGGATCGGAATTAAGGGTGTTCTCATCCCGAAGGAAAACCGGAATACCGTCCGACACCAAGCGCCCTTTTAATATTTGCACATCGGCAACATATTCAAAAGCGGCTACGGTATAAAATTCTTGATTCGCCATGCTGTTAAAATAAGTTGGACAATTGTAAAAGCACCTTGCTAATTTCTTTTTCTGTATTAAAACTATGCAAACAAAATCTCAAACGCTCCTTCCCTTTTGGAACGGTGGGCGACATTATAGGTTTTACATCAAATCCGTTTTCCTGTAATTGCTGCGACCATTTTTTCAGCTTTTCATTGCCTTCCACCAAACAACAATGTACGGCAGAATTACTTGGAATAAAATAGGATTGAAGGTTATGGGCCTTCAATTCATTTTTAAAAAAATCAATATTGGTCCTAAGCTGATTTTGCCCCCCTTTTGTTGCGGCTATATGTTCGCAGGCCGACAGTATCGTCGCCAAGGAATGCGGTGGCATACCCGTTGTATAGATAAAACTGCGTGCAAAATTCACCAAATAGCTCTTAAGGGCATCACTCCCCAAGATGGCCGCACCATGGCAGCCCATTGCTTTCCCAAATGTGACTATCCTGGCAAATACCTTGTCCTGCAATTGCAGTTCATTCAATAGACCCTCTCCCTTTTTACCAAACACTCCAACGGCATGGGCTTCATCAATTACCAAATTGGCTCCTTTGGCCTTGCATGTCGCTACCAAAGCCTCCAAATCCGGTGAATCCCCATCCATGGAAAAAACCGACTCCGTAACCACGTAAATATCACTATCTGTTTTGCCTTCCCGCAAACGGTCTATCTGTCGATTTAAATCCTCCACCGAATTGTGTTTAAACTTATAACTTTGTGCACGGCCCAAACCTATGCCATCTCGAATACTAGCGTGGGACAGTTCGTCATAAAAAACAACATCTGTCCGTTGGGGTACGGCACTAAAAAATCCGATATTGGCATCGTAACCAGAATTGAAAACCAGTGACGACTCTGAACCAAAAAAATCTGTCAAAAAATCTTCCAATTCGCTATATAGTCCGTTATTACCCGTTAAAAGTCTTGATCCAGTAGCCCCGTTGGCAAGGACACCCTTCTTTTGCAAGATGTTGGAGGCATTTTTGAATATGGCCTCATTTCTGGCAAATCCCAAATAATCATTCGAGGAAAAATCGATCAAACCATTGGGTATGGGCAACTTCCGAAGGGCATTGTTAGCCTGTCTTTCGGTGAGTTTTGCCGACAATTTTTTTGGGAATTCCGTCATATTACAAATGTAGCATATCCTGTATTTAAATAGTATATTCGTGATAATAATGACTTGGAAAAATAATAATTTAGGAGCGTTGCAATCAGCTGCGTTCTCAATTTTAAAAATATTTATCGATCTTGAAAAGTATGAAATATAGAATCCTAAGCCTTTTATTTATTGCCAGTTGTATAGGCCTACAAAGTCAGACCAACCGCTATACCATTTCCTTTGAAAATGCCGTACATCACGAAGCGGAAATAACAGCATCCTTTCCACAGCTGGATCCCGGGGTACTATCGGTACGTATGGGCCGTTCCTCCCCCGGCCGTTATGCCCTGCACGAGTTTGCTAAAAATGTATATAATTTTAAGGCAACCGATAGCAAGGGAAAAACCTTGGAAATCAACAGACCCAATCCCTACCAATGGGATATTAGCGGCCATGATGGGGAAGTGAAGATAAGTTATACCCTTTTTGCCAATCGTGGGGATGGCACCTATGCGCAAATTGATGAGACCCATGCCCATTTAAATATCCCGGCTACCTTTATGTATGTGACCAATTTGGAAGATCGGAAAATAGAAGTGGACTTTAGGGTCCGGGAAGACCTCAACTGGAAAGTGGCCACTCAAATGCCCAAGGTTATGGGCAATACCTATACTTCGCCCAATTTACAGTACTTTATGGACAGCCCTACGGAAATCAGCAATTATGGACTACGCCAATTTACTGTGGATACTAATGGCCAGCAACAAACCATAGAATTTGTATTGCACCACAACGGTACGGAAGCGGAACTGGACACCTATTTTGAGCAGGTAAAAAAAGTGGTTTTGGCCGAAAAAGACGTTTTTGGCGAACTTCCCTCCTACGATTATGGGACCTACACCTTTTTAGCCTGCTATATTCCCAACGCTTCCGGCGATGGTATGGAACATAGGAATTCTACCATTCTTACCGATATAGAAGGTTTGGCCCAAGGTGGAATGAAGAACAATATAGGCACCGTTGCCCATGAATTTTTTCATTGCTGGAACGTGGAACGTATTCGGCCCCAGGCTCTGGAACCCTTTAATTTTGCCGAAGCCAATATGAGCGGAGAACTTTGGTTTGCGGAAGGTTTTACCAGTTACTACACCAATTTTATCCTTTGTCGCACAGGCATCATTACTCCTAAGGAATATGTAGAGGGCCTTACGAGCACTTTCAACTATGTTTGGAACTCTCCGGCCAGACAATTCTTTAATCCCATAGAAATGAGCTATCAGGCACCCTTTGTGGACGCCGCCACTTCCGTAGATCCTGTAAATAGGGACAACACCTTTATCTCCTATTATTCCTACGGCAGTGTTTTGGGATTGGCCTTGGACCTATCGTTGCGACAAAATAAACTGAACTTGGATGATTACATGAAATTGGTCTGGCAGACCTATGGGAAACAAGAAATTCCCTATACGCTGTCCGATCTGCGTCAAACTTTGGTACAATACGCCGGAAAGGAATTTGGAAATCGCTTTTTTGATCAATATATCCATAACAGTGAAATGCCAAATTATGAGGAGCTGTTCAAATCTGTTGGCATAGTACTAAAGCGTGCCACTGACAAACCTTATTTTGGAGCAAGTATCAACTTCAACCAATTTGGGGCGGGCAATATTCAACGGAATACCGTCATGGGAAGTCCGGCTTATACCGCAGGGCTGGAGTATGGGGATGTGATTACCTCAATAAACAATTTCCCCCTCACTTCTAACCAGAGTTTTGGGGAATTAATTGGATCATTTAAGGTAGGGGAAAGTGTACAAGTAGCCTACACCCGATTTGGCATTCCAAAATCCACCACTGTTGTTTTATCTGCGGATCCTACCTATACGATAGAACTAATGGAAAAGGATGGTGAAAAACCCAGTAAACAAGTACTAAAAAATAGAAAGGATTGGCTAAAAGTGGAATAAGATGGAGGTAGTCTTTAAGAGCTGTACCAAGGACAGCGAATTACAACAAATACTAGAACTACAACAAAAGAACCTGATCACTAACCTAGGTCCTGGCGAAAAGGAAAAAGAAGGTTTTGTGACAGTATCCCATACTTTGGAACTCCTGACAGATATGAATACCGCCTGTCCACATATCCTAGCCAAGGACCAAGATAAAGTGGTGGGCTATGCACTATGTATGCATCCACGTTTTGGGAACTATATAGAGGTATTAAAACCCATGTTCAAGGAAATAACTTCTGTAGTGCCCAAAGCGGAACCCTATATGGTAATGGGGCAAATATGTATAGACAAGGAGTATCGGCGGCAGGGCATTTTTAGAAAGCTGTACGATACCATGAAAAACACCCTTCAACCCCAGTTCACCAGCATCATCACAGAGGTGGATGCCACCAACCTGCGTTCATTGGAGGCGCATTATGCGGTGGGGTTTAAAGATCTAAAAACCTATAGCGCAGGCGGACAGGATTGGAAATTGATTGTTTTGGGGCAAGGGTACAATCTCGACAAAGGTGAAAAGTGATGGCTTATTCACTGAATACACACACTATATGTAAAGACATATAAATTTCATATTTTTGCTATTTTTATATCTAATTACATATAATTTTATATATTTACTTGATTTTATATTTAATTGCATATAATGGTACAATTGGCTGAATTTGTAAAGGAACGCAGAAAAGAAGTTAGTCTTACACAAGAGGAATTTGCCGAACGTGCAGGTGTTGCGCTGACTGTAATCCGTAAAATTGAACAGGGTAAAACAAATTTGAATCTGGAAAAAGTGAACTTGGTACTCCGCATGTTTGGACATGTATTAGCTCCTGTGAATAATAAAGAATTGAGTAAATGAGACGTGGAAGGGTATATTATAAAGATCGCATGGCCGGTATCATTACAGAAACAAATGAAGGGGAGTATGTTTTTGAGTATGAGAAACAATATGTGAAAGATCATCACAGCGATTTCATCACATTCACCATGCCAGTAACCAACAAACCCTATAAAGATAAGCGGCTCTTTCCGTTTTTTGAAGGATTGATTCCCGAAGGCTGGCTATTAGATATTGCCTCCGAAAACTGGAAAATCAATCGGAATGATCGCATGGGATTATTACTGGCTTGTTGTCAGAATTGCATTGGTGCTGTAAGTGTTGAACCAATTTCTGAAATAGATGGAGAATAGATGTCTATATTGTTACAAATCTGTAGAGAAAGGGAATGATTTTCATGAGAAATGTTCGTTAGCATTCTTTGGAACGCCAACTCCTCCATTAATAGAGTACTCGTTGAATCAAATGAGTGTACTAGCCAAAAATGTGGTTGAACGAAGTGTCTCAGTACCAGGTGTTCAGGCGAAATTATCAATGACCTTAGTGAATGAAACTAAAGGAAGATCAGACTACCGCCTTACTGTTGTAGGTGCTTTGGGAGGACAATACATTTTTAAGCCCCCATCTGATCGCTTTCCTGAAATGCCTGAAAACGAACATGTAACAATGCGAATAGCCGAATCCTTCGGAATTAGGGTAGTACCAGCCTCATTGATCCGACTTGCTTCCGGAGAACTCTCATATATAACGAAACGTGTTGACAGGACGGAAACGGGAGAAAAGATTCACATGATAGATATGTTTCAGATTACCGAGGCATTTGATAAATACAAAGGCTCGATGGAAAAAGTTGGAAAGGCCCTTCACAATTATTCGAGTAACACCTTACTGGACAAGATCTTTTATTTTGAATTGGCTTTATTTAGCTTTTTAACAGGTAATAATGATATGCACTTGAAGAACTTTTCAATGATGGAAAATGCTTCGAGATGGGAACTTGCACCGGCCTACGACTTACTTAATGTGGCTATTTTAAATCCTGAAGATGAGGAAGAACTTGCACTTACACTTGCCGGGAAAAAGAAAAAGTTTAAACAGGAAGATTTTACGCAATTAGGAAAAGGCATGGGGCTAAATCCTAAGCAAATTAAAAACGCATTTAATCGAATAATCAAAAATAAGCCCAAAGCGGTTGAATGGATAAATAAATCATTTCTATCTGCGAAAATGAAAGAATCCTACTTGAGTATTCTTGATAATAGATATGATATATTTAAGAACAACTAATCATAGGCTGTATTCATTATAGCTTTAGATCTACTAAAAAAATGAAAGCCAATTGCAATTATCTAAACCAACAATGAACAGTCCTGGGCTTTCATAACATGTCATTTTTGCCTATCCCTTTGATGTTAAATTCCGGCCAAATTCCTTCAAAAAATAATAAACATCTTTCAATACCACCATATAACAAGAATAATCTGATAATAAAAAAATTAGAATACTACAAAAAATAGGAGGTATTTCATCGAAAAAATTATGTTAAAATTAAAATTTTAACTTATTTTTAAAACTCTAAGAACACGCCATTGTTCAAACTTATATGCCCCTTTGTTATGTGCTGTACGTTTGGTTTTTCCCAGAGTATCAATTTTGACCAATTGGGCAAAGAAAAATGGGTGCGGTACAATGGAGGGATCGCCGCAAACGCGGTTTACTATGATGGTTCCACGAACCGACAGGATTTCACCTATTATTTAACGGGTAATCTCAATTTCAATTTAGCCGGACTTTATAATATTCCACTTTCGTTCACCTACTCCAATCAAAATTTCAATTTCCCAAATCCTTTTAAATTCAATCGTTTAAGTCTTCACCCTTCCTACAAATGGGCTACCGCACATATTGGGGATGTTAGTATGACCTTCTCCCCTTACACCTTAAGTGGGCACCAATTTAGCGGGGGCGGGTTCGAGTTGAATCCCGAAGGAAAATTCCAGATAAGTGCCATGTACGGTCGCTTCTTGAAAGCAACGGAATATGACCCCGAAGAACCTAGATCACTTACTGCATATAAACGAATGGGATACGGGATTAAAACAGCATACGATTTCGATTTTATGAAATTGGGAATTATTCTTTTTAAGGCCTCCGATGATGAATATTCCTTGGAAAATAATTTCCCGGCAGAACTTGGGCTTTCCCCAAAAGACAATGCCGTACTCTCATTCGAATCTGAATTCCGATTTTTGGACAAGGCCCAAATAAGAATTGAGTATGCCATATCTGGGGTAACCGAAGATGCTAGGCTAACCGATACCCCTACATCCAATGGTCTGCTCTCTTTTATGCTAAATGAGAATATTAGCACCAATTATTACAATGCCTTAAATGCTTCTTTTTCTTATCCTGCGGGTAACGGCACCGTGGGCGCCGGTTATGAGCGTATAGATCCGGAATACAAGACGCTGGGCGCCTATTACTTTAACAATGATTTGGAGAACATTACCCTTAATGCAAGTCAGACCCTCTTTAATAACAAAGTAAACCTCAGCATAAATGCTGGAATTCAACAAGACAATCTGGACAATGCCAAGACATCTGACCAACAACGAATTGTAAGTGTTGTTACCCTCAATTATACAGCATCGGAACGTTTGGGCATCAATGCGGGATACTCCAACTTTCAATCCTACACCAATATTCGAGACCAATTCGATTATATCAACCAAGTTGGGGAATTCGATAATATAGACACCCTAAATTATAGACAGATATCGCAAAATGCCAATCTCGGTATAAATTATATTCTAAAAAAGACGGAGAACAAACAGCATAGTACTAACCTAAATTTGGTCTACCAAAATTCCAATAACCAACAAGAGGGTGAAAATATAGCCGGAGGCAACAATGCCTTTTATAACGGTATGGCCGGGTATACTCTTGGTTATCCCAAACAAAACCTGACCGTTACCTTAGCCGCTAACACCTCCTACAATGCAATTGGTGAAACAGACAATAGCCTTACCTTGGGCCCAACATTGACAATAGGGAAACAATTCTTTGAAAAACAACTCCGCACGCATCTCTCTACCTCTTTCAACACTTCCTATACCAATGGCCAGCAACAAAATAATATATACAATTTTAGATTGGGTAGCAATTATGCCCTATTGGAAAAACATAACCTCAGCCTAAATTTCTTGGCACTATTTCGCAATTCCACCTTAAATACGGGACGCGACCTCACCGTAACCTTTGGTTATAGTTATGCCTTTGATAACTTCAAACTGAATTTGGAGCCTGGAGAGCGCGCCCCTCGGGTTAACCCACTTGGTATCAGCGAAAACATCTTGAGTTTCCGCTACAGAAATGTAACCTATAGTGGTACAATTCCAGAGCTGAACCGACAACTTACTACAGTTTTCCAAAGTTCTCAATTTGAGGATATCCCTCAATTCAAAAAAAATGAACTAACGCTTTTATTGGCTTTGGTGAAAGATCAAAAACAAGAGCAGCCCTACAAAGAAAATGCTATTACCTTTTTAAAAGAACTTTACTCTTTTGAAGATTTCTTGGCCACTTATAATGATGCATTATTTGCCGTTATACAAAAAATTAAGTTTGATATGCGCAAAATAGACCTCACTCTGGAAAATAGCTTTGTGGAGACCAAGGTGAAAGTGGACGAACACCCGTTGAACAAAAAAGACTGGGAAATAGAGGTCCCTGAAGAAGAAAAATCAACTTTTAAGGCCCTTTTGGCAGAACAGGAAGAACGCTTACAAAAATTAGTTGGCCACCGCTGGATGCAGAGGATTTTCATTGAATTTAATTCTATTGATGTTGTTCAGGAACCAGCTGGATATCTAAGGGATTTTAAACAATTTGCATCAGTAAAATCATTCGAGATATTTGATAATAGCCAAGATGTGGATGAATTGGAAGATTATTTAGAAAACGGGATTATTGATTTTTATTACAAAAAATCCTTGGGCCTTGTAAATCCTGATGATTTTGAATTGAATTATATTAACAAAAACTAAGGCCCTTACCCCCCTAAAGGCCAGAAATTTATTATCCAACCGGATATTAATATTGTATGGCAAAACTATTACGATTGTATGTTTTTATTTTTTCCGTTTTTAAAGGGGATTATCCCTTTAAAAGGTGGTGTGCGAACATATGGCATATAATATATATTTCTTTTGCCAAAAATAATTCCTTTGACCCTTATAAAATTTTAGCCCTAAAATGTAGTGGATTTGGGAGGGTTTTCTTGTGGCTTCTGTTAATAGCCAACTGCTTACTGGCTAGCGCACAATCTTTTCCTGTACAATTAATTCCCCAGGTAGCCCCACCACCGCCCATATACTTTTCGCAATATGCCGATGCCAGTACAACAAACAGCCCGTTACGGCTTCAAATTATACTAAACGATTTAGAAATCAACAATCGTGAAATACGGCTAAAGGCCTATTTTCAAGGAAATGGAATTTCATTCCAGAGCAATGATGTAGTAGTTGGCTCAAGTCCCTTGTTTTTAGAAGGCGGTGTTCCCCTGGTATTGACCAACGTAGAATTGGCGCCATATTTTCGCTTTGAAAATATTACGGGTATTTCGCCCAATGTCTATGGACAAGTTATTCCCGAAGGGGCATATCAGTTTTGTTATGAGGTGTATGAAGTTCTTACCGGCAACCGCCTTTCCCAAAAAAGCTGTGCCATAAGTGTAGTCTTCCAGAACGAACCTCCTTTTCTAATATCCCCAAGGAACAAGACCCTTGTTGCCGAGAACAATCCGCAAAACATTGTATTTCAATGGACACCCAGAAGTATTAACGTTAGCAATGTGGAATATGAGCTAAGCTTGGTAGAGATTTGGGACACCCAAATAGACCCGCAAGCCGCTTTTTTAAGTTCCCCTCCCGTTTTTCAAACTACCACTACCTCCACCACCTACGTATATGGTCCGTCCGACCCTCTTTTGCTATCTGGCAAAAACTATGCTTGGCGGATACAAGCAAAAGCCAAACAGGGTGCCGAAGAAATTGGACTATTTAAAAATCAGGGATATAGTGAAATTTTCTCTTTTAGCTATGCAGGGTCATGCGATTTGCCAGTAGGTATAAACCATGAAGTAAAAGGCAGCACCAATGCCAATATTTTTTGGGATGATTTTACGACCGAAGTGCCCGAATTTACGGTTCGGTATCGGCAAAAAAATGTACAAGATGCCGAATGGTTTCTTTCCAAGACCACTACTAACCAGCTTACCCTTTGGGACCTAAAAGCAGGTGCAACCTATGAATACCAATTGCAGAAAAAATGTGTTGTTACAGGTAGCGAATGGAGTGTGACCAAGCAGTTCACCACCTTTTTAGCCGATAATGAAGCCAGTGTATACCAATGTGGCATAACCCCCAATTTTAGCCTGACGAATAAAGAACCTCTACCTAAATTAAGTACAGGAGAAAGTTTTGTAGCCGGAGATTTCCCTATACATGTTTTGGAGGTTAGTGGAAGTAACGGACGGTTTACGGGCAAAGGCTATGTCACCATCCCTTATTTGAATAGTATAAGAGTAGGCGTAAAATTTACCAATGTGCTGATCAATACCGATAAGCAAATGTCCGAGGGTACCGTGGTTACGGTCTATGACCCCAACTTAGCGAGTATTCTGGATGTGGATGAGGTAGTGGAGACGATGGATACCATAAGTGATTTAGTTGCCGAACCTTTCGAAGGAGATAATGACCTTGATGAAATGCGGGTCAACTTTATGATTCCAAGAGACAGTGTTGGAAATTACATTAAAATAAAGGACGGAATGGTGACCATAACCAATCCGGAAAATGGAGCCTCTATTTCGGAACCTTTGGGTGATGACAAGGTAGTCGTTGATGGTGAAGGCCAGGTCTATCATATTGATGCCAGCGGCGAGATTAGAGAAGGAGGTCAGATTGATGCTGGAGGTGCTGTAACTTCCAACAATGTGGAAGGCATATCCACGAACGGGCAACTGGAACGCTTAACGGCAAAAGATATCCAGATTATATTCAAAGAAGTGCCGGGCGATTTTGGTTTTGACGAGATACCTAGTACCGCAAATGCCAGTATAAAAAAGGAATACACCACCATACTAGATGCCGGTGGTAATAATTACACTTTGGCTCATCAGGCCGTTGAAAAAGGCCAGACAGCTTATGTTGATGCCATAATAGAACAAACAGGCAGCAACCAATATGTATTGGATAGTATTGTATTTAAAACAAAACAGGGTGAAAAAATCCCTGTTGAAATTAGAGGCAGTAATACTATTCGGCTAACCCTCAAAGGTCGTTACACTTTCGAGAATGAAATCATCTATGCCGTAGTGCCCTCCAAAGCGGACAGGACCAAACAACTAACCGCCGGGGCCTTTACCCTTTGGCATTTGACGGACAGACCCGTAGATGTTGTTTTAGTTTCCGTGAGCGGAGGGAACGTGAACGGATTGGCAAATGAGGTAGCTAAAATCTTTAAAAAGGGAGTTGCAACGATTAACATAGAAACGCAGACCGCGAGTGCCGAACTAGACCTAGCAGTATTGGGAGATAATGCCCGTTTGGATATTGGCGATAGTGGTTGGCTTACCAATTACAATGCCGAACAACAAGCAGTCATTGCAGACCTCAAAAATAAAATCGATTACAATATTAATAAATACTATGTATTTGTTTTTGGTAGCGGAGTCAAACCTTCCAAACCTATAGGCGGATTTATGCCTTTACAACGACAGTTTGGTTTTGTATTTACCAGTAACGACAATCAAAATGCCGATGAAGAGGGTAAAGGAGAGTTAGCTAAAACCATAGCTCATGAAATTGGTCACGGGGTTTTTGCACTACAACATCCTTTTGATCTATATGGAAAGGAGATCGAAGGCAAAACCGGATGGCTGATGGACTATGCCAACGGTTCGCTGCTCAGTCATATGGACTGGAAACAATTACACAATCCTAAGTTGAAGTTTTATGTTTTCCAAGATGATGAGGATGGGGATATTACCTCCTCAGATATAGCTTTCGAACACACCGATTTAATACAAATCGATAATGTTTCAAATAAGAATAACTCTTTAGTATATGTTTCCCCCGCTGGCATACCTGTTGCATTGCCTAAGGAGGCAATTCCTGCATTTTATAAAGTTAAAAGCAAACCTATAACGGCTTATGGAGTTTTAGCTAGTTTCTCAATTCCAGATGGGCCTGCTAAAGGAATTTATCTTGGATACAATCGAGAATCTAATTTTACAGGATATAAAAGGGCAAAGGAAGATGAGCCATATCAGTTTCCGGAACTTCCGGACAATAATAATATAATAGTAAGATCTATAGATAGTGGCTTGGGCTGCTCCCACTTAATGTTCGAAGGTAAATTTATTCCCATTGATATTAATAAAACGGGGACTGGGCCTCTTGTTACCAAATGGGATTTTGATGGGCCTGCAGATCTTTTAAAAATACAAGATCAAAACTACGAAACATGCCTTCGCAAAATTGATTATTCCTCATTTACGGAGTACATTTTTGGTTACTATAATTACTACGGAAGTGGTGGGTTTTTAAGATTGTCGCAATCTACAAATGGAGGTTTGGCATATATATACACTATTGCTGATGGTGAAAATGGTCAAGTTCAAACATATCAATATAACAAGGGCAATGGATTATGGCAGTTGATAAAAGAACCCTTTTATGATGTGAATACCACCGAAGACCTTAAATATCTTTTCGGTAAGCTTTATTCTTCCGAAGCTGGACATTTATTATTGGATACAGCAGGTATGACACCAGTTGCAGGTGAACTCTTTGATGCCATAAACGGTGCATGGTACACATGGGAAGGAGACGGGCAAAATGCAGCTATCTCTTTTGCATCCACCATACCTCTTGTATATGTCACAAGTGTTAAAAACATTGGTAAAATAATAAAAATTGGTACTGGAAACTATTCGTTATTGAAATTCTCCGACAACGCTACCAAACAAATAGGAGAAATCATAAAAAAATTGAAATTTGATGAAACAGTTTTTAAAGTTCTAGATACGGATTTAGCCAATATTGACTTTGCAAAGGCTGTTGCCAATAATCCCAAATTACTAGAGGCCTGGGAAGTATTGAGAAGGGTCAATGTGGATGGCACCATTAGGATTGGAAAAAACGGAGAACTCAAACTGCTGAGCAAATATCTTGATAATAACCTGCGAAAGAGTGTAGATGATATAGTCCAAGATATTATGCATTCTGGAGGATATTCCAAATGGGCTGAAATATTGGATAATCCCAGTTCCAACTTATCGATATTTCTAAATGATACTTTTGTTATTACACAAAGAACAGAGGTTATATCCAGTGAACTAACCTCTAAGTTCCCAAACCTGTCAATCGACGAATTGACTGCTATTAAAGTATATACAAGTGATATGTCGAGAAAGGGAGTTAAGATTCATTATGACCTAAATTCTCAATTAAGAGATGGTAAGTTGGACGATTATAACAAGGCATTAAATGAACTATTAAGTTCAGGATTATCTAAACTTTCCAACAGTTTTCATAATCAAGTGTATAGGGGCATTACAGGAGAAGAAGTTAAAAACATTAACAACTGGAAAATAGGGGATAATATAATTTTTAAAGATTTTAAATCTACTTCTACAAGCATTGAAATTGCAGCATATAGGTTCAGCTATCGCTATGGGTATGATGTTGTTTTGGAAATAATAAATGCAAATGGTTCTAACATATGCAAAATATCCTGTCTTCCTGGCGAAATGGAAGTATTATTGTTGAGTGGTCAAAACTTTAAGGTGATCAATATTGTTGACGATTTTCCTATTAATGATCCGTCATTCTCCCAAAAAAATCCCTTTACTAAAATAACTCTAAAACTAATAGACTAATGAAAGATAAACAAATATTAAAGTATATCGATTCTGTTATCGTCAATTTAAAAAAACATTTAAGAAAAGAAATGGAAATTGCAAATGCAAGAGAAAAGGAAAAAATGGAAATGAGACTTGAAATTGTGCAGGAAATCAGGAGAGCTTTCGATTGGGGATTGGCCGAGGAAGATAACAAACAATCAAATCGAATTCTTCAAATAGCTAAATATCGTGAAGAAAGTTTTGACGTCTCCCAGCCATTGCACGAAATTAATTTATACTCAAAAATAAGAGAAGTAATCCCTTATATCCAAGCTGCGAGTTATAAAATCAACAATGAGCAAAAACACCTCACAGAAGATTTACTCCTATTTTGCGAAAATCAAATGGAGATAATTGATGCATCTCCATATAAGAAGAAAATAATATTTCCTACTAAGTTAGAAATTAATGAGGCATTTAGGAGTTACAAAGAAATGATACAACCTAACAAAATACCCAGTTTAAAAGTTTATAAACAACCAGAAGTAAATCAAAAAATTGAAGAACTCTATCAGATGTTTTTGGAACTAGCCCATTAAGATAATTCCCCGCTAGCGCGAGCGTCTCCCAGGTGGCGCCGAGCAACTATACATCAATTATATAGAAAAACAAGATTCAAATTTTCGGTTAACAGTTAAATCCACAAAAGCCAAATGGTAAATCTAAAAAGAATAGAAAATAAACTCCTAGAGTTAGAATGCTTTTTTGAATATACTCTAGATAATACATCACAAATTGATATCAGTAGTTATGGGGCGGGTGCTTCTTATGGTTTAAATACCATAAGAAATATGAAAATTACTCTTAATAAATATATGGAAAAACCACAAAACAAACTTCTTAAACTATTAGATAATGGTTTTAATTCAGTGACCAGAGGTGTGGAGGGATTTAATAACGACAACCTTAATGAAAATTTTAGAGAAGTAAGTATTGGAATTTATGAAATCAGAGAGGAACTAAATGCTTATTTAAGTGATAACCAACTCCCCCGCTAGCGCGAGCGTCACGCCTGTCTGACGGCCAGGCAGGCTCGTGCCGTCAATAGTGAGCAGAACGGTTCAAGAGCAGAAAAAAAATAGTAGTCAATAAAAAAGAATGAGCAGAAAATACAAATTCCAAAACCCCCCCGCTAGCGCGAGCGTCTCGCTCGTGCCGTCAACAGTGAGCAGAACGGCTCAAGATCAGAAAAAAAAATAGTAGTCAATAAAAAAGAATGAGCAGAAAATACAAATTCCAAAACCCCTCAGCAGCCTACTTCGTAAGCTTCGCAACCGTGTATTGGATGGATGTGTTTACGAGACAGATTTATTTTTCAATTTTAGAAAAAGCTGTAGAATATTGTAGAGCAGAAAAAGGGATGGAAGTCTTTGCCTATTGTTTTATGCCAAGCCACGTTCATTTGATTTTTAGGTCCGGGAATGATAATCCTTCGGAACTTTTAAGGGATTTTAAAGGTTTTACCGCAAGAAAAATGATTAAAGCAATCCAAGAAAATCGACAAGAAAGCAGAAAAGAGTGGCTACTATCAATGATGGAGCGAGCGGGTAAAAAAAACAGCAATGTGAGTAGAAGACAATTTTGGCAACAGCATAATAAACCTATTGAACTATGGAGTGGAAAAGTTATAAAACAAAAAATAGATTATATCCACAACAACCCCGTAGAACAAGGATTTGTTACGGACCCAGTGGATTGGAAATACAGTAGTGCAAGGAACTATGAGGATGACCACTCGGTTTTAAAAATAGATAATGAAGGTTTGCATTTGGGAATGATGGAACTATGAAGGACGATGTTATAAATAATCAGGCATATGGGCACGAGCGTGACGCTCGCGCTAGCGGTGAGAGCTGCCAAACAACCAGCCTCTAGTAATACAACTAGTTTTTATTTAAAAGGAGGCGAAGAACAAGTAATTATCAGTTTTGCCCAAAATCAGCAAAATATATCATCAATAACTAAAAGCATAACTTCTGCACCATGGACAAATTAAAAAAGTTATATGAAAAATATCTAAGTGAATTACATGCTGAATCAAAAGAAAAGTTAGAAAGTTTACCTGAATGGAAATTGGACCAGTATTCATCAAATTTTAGCTCAAAAAGTAAAGCTGAAAAAATAAAACACATTCAAGAAAAATTTCTATTAAATGATAGAATCTATTCCACCCTAATTAATGACTTGAATCAATTTGAAAAACCAAACTTTCAGCCTGCAAACTTAGAGATTTTATCGATTGATGATAGACTTCTTGAAGCAAATGGTTATTTAAAAGAGAAAATTTATTCTTTTGTCTCAGAAGTTCAAAAATTGATCCAAGAATAAATGCTTTTAAAACAACTAAATTATTTATTTTTTTTACTTCTAATAATATTTTATCAGGAGAAAAAGCCACCTATACCAAAACCTCGCAAGCGCAAGCTTCACTACTGCCTGCGGAAGACAGGCTCGTGCCGTCCAGAGAAAGAGGGGCAGGAGTAAAAATAAAGAAACAATTAGCCGAAAATGAATTATAACTTTAAAAAACACAGTTCTTAGAAAAGTGAAAACTTTAAACTACATAGTAACATTTGGTTTTATGATAGGCGTAACGCTTGGCATACTATTCATGCTTGTACCGGAATTTTATAGTAAAGCTCAAAAACAAGATGTGTTTGTTTCATTAAACCCCTTACTTGAGTTCAATCTTACCTATTTACCAAATGGTAATTCGTTTGACAAACGATATCTAAAATTGCTTGTTAGGTTCGATAGTGCAACGACATATATAAAGAATTTTTATATACCTGATCAAGAACATAAAAAAATAGAAATATTTCTGTTTCAATTGGGTGTTTTAAAAGAAGACAACATAAGAAAAATAATTCCGCTATCTTTTAGTAATGACCAACTTGAAAAATATAGTACGGTAGAGGTTACCTATCAAAATAAAAGTATTGAGAAAATTAAAATTAACGACCTTTTTTTAAAGGGCAAAAAAATATCAATAATCGAAAGGGCTTTATATTTTTTGCTAACCTTAGTTTTCAGTGTCATAGGTTTATTTGGCATATGGCTTGTTGTAGGTTCGGTAAAACTTCATATAGAACATTTTCAAAAAACTGGTGAAACACTTGAGATTACCAGTTTAATAGCTGCAAAACTTGAAGGGTTTAAATATGTACTTAGAGGTTTTAAATCAGAAAATAAAGATTCAGAAATATGAAAAGAATCCACATAAATATCATCCTATCTTTTTGGTGCAGCCTGCTTTGGGCAGACCCAACCAACTCGCCTCTTGAGACCTGTGCTGAGCCCAGTCGAAGTAGGGGTGGCGAAGCCGGGGTGTGTCTTTCTGAAACCATTATTATTATCTCAAAAGACTCTCTACTTTCAAAAGCAAAAGACACCACCAAACTTAAGAAAGTAGACCCAAATCATTTGGCCCAATTACAGCAGATGGCCATGGCAAGAATGGACAATGCTGGTGAAAGATCCGTTTTCCCTATACCAACGTTGCCTGAGCGTAGCCGAAGGCACAATAGCTCAATGGCAACTACAGAAGTAGAAAAAGCCTTCCGCTCCTTTCCCTCACTTGACCAAAAACTAGTACAAAAAGAAGATTTCAATGTTTCCTTTGCCAACCTTAAACCTGAGTTTACCTCAGATTATATTTCTACTAATTTTTCCAGAAATCCCAAAGCGGACACCTTGGTGGCCCAGGCCATAAGAGCTTTTGAGGCGGTAAAGGAATTGGGCAATTTTGTCGATATTATTACAGGAAAGGAATTATTGGAGCTCCCGGTTGGACTAAGTAAAAAAGACTCGACCTCTGGCAACCGGGTAGAACTGGCCATTACCCAAGTAAAATTTACACCACAATATGCAGAATTCAAGGCCTGGGCAAAAATGATCATTCCCGTCAAAGGAAACAACGGAGAACCTAGTCGTGAAATATATTTTGGGGGTGAAGGCATTAAACTCTCCCATGACGGGGCTCTTTTGGGTGATATGAAATTAGTGCTTTTGGGCGACCAGGCCATTCCCCTTTATGGTGACAACTGGCTACTTACCCTGAAAGGAGGAATAGACCTTGAAAATGGGGCCTTTGGAGACCAATCCTTCGTGGAGTTCGACTGTGCCGGGCTAAAGTCCATTGGATTGGAGGCCGACCTAAGGATTTCAAGAAACATTCTCCTTCCCATTACCAGTGGTGGAAATTATGTATGTGGTGAGAGTAAGGACAATAAATACCTTAAGGATTCTGATGTTGTAAACAACAAGTGCTATGTAGGGGCATCCTTTAGCGTTAAAGCCAATGGTTGGAACGACCTATTGGTAGATGTGTCACTCCCCCAATTTGAAGTTAGGGGATTAAAAGGTTGGGGATTTAATATAAAACAGGTGGTATTGGACTTAAGTGACAGTCGCAATGTATCTGGGATAAAGTTCCCAAAAGATTACAGCGAGGTATTGGTGCATGGGGAGCGAAACCTTTGGCGTGGATTTTATGCCAAGGAACTAAGTATTATGTTACCCAAGGGAATTGAAAATACCAACACATCCGACAAAAGGGTACAATTTGGGGCAGAGAATCTCATATTGGATAGTCAAGGGGTATCGGGCACCTTCTTTGCCGAAAATGTTTTGAAGACTGGGGATGGGTCTGCCGGTAAATGGGCCTTTACTATTGCCGATGTGAGCCTTTCACTCTCCAGAAATTCCCTGACCGGAGGATCCATTGCGGGGGATATTGCCGTGCCTATTTTTGAGAAGCCAATGGACTATACTGGATATATACAACAAGACGGCTACGGTCTGGCAGTTGGCTTAAACAGCAATTATAAAACTCCCGTTTTTTTGGGTGAAATGCAATTGGAGAAAAATTCCAGTGTAGCCATAGATATAAAAGACGGCAATGTATATCCTTCTGCCAACCTATCCGGACAACTGTCCATAGTTGGCAAAATTGGCCAAAAAGAAGGAGAGGAGTCGCCCTCCGCAGAAACGGCCACAAATAGTGGCAAAGGATTTAGTTTTCCGGGTATTGTTTTCGAGGGATTAAAGTTGGAAACAGAACCGGGCGAAAAACCCATCAGTGCCAAAAGCTTTGGATTTGAGGGTGAAATGAGGCTGATGAATTTCCCGGCTTCCGTGGAAAAATTAGAGCTGGTTACACCCAGCAACCAAGTTGGACTTTCTTTTGACCTAAAAATTAATTTGGACGGTGAAGGATCCCATGCCACGACTAGTATGCAAGTAATGGGGAAATTGGAGGACGGTGCTAAAATACAGAAATGGCAATTTGAAAGGGTTAAGGTGAATGGAATTGATATTGATTATGAAAAAAGTGGAATCACCATAAAAGGAGGCTTGGAAATAATGGAAGACCACAGTTGGTATGGTGATGGATTTCGCGGTAATGTTACGGCAACCATTAAAAGTGTCAACATAGAAGTAAAGGGTAAAGCCATTTTTGGAGTGAAAGATTTTAGATATTGGAACGTGGATGTTTGGGCCAAAAACGACGAAAAAAGTAGTACAAAATTTATAATCAATTCTATGGTAGGAGGTATATCCTATCGTATGAAAAAGATTCGCGGTAATGAGGATGGTTTTTCGCCATCTTCAGCCGTATACCGTCCAAATTTGGATTATGGTTTAAGCGTTCGTGCCGGAGTGGATATAAGCACTCAAAATTCGGATACTTTTAGTGGAAAGGCTTATTTGGATATGGCTTTCAACAGTCATGGTGGATTAAATAGAATAGGCTTTACTGGAGAAGGTGCCTTCATGGGCGACAAGACTAGTGGTGGCCTTGACAGCTCGGATTTTGGTGCCTTAAACAAAACATTTGAAAAGGTAAACGATTTTGTAGAGAATAATAAAGGAATAGCAGATCAACTGTCCAAATATGGCAACTTTATGGGACTGGCCAAAGAATCAATTCCCGTCCACGATGTTGCAGCCTCCGGAAAAATCGGTGTCTATGTGGGCATTGAAAAAGATTTTGTAAACCAGACCTTTGATGGTGAGTTTGAACTATATCTGGATTTGGAGGGCGTTAAAGGCGGCGGGGAAAACAACCTTGCAGGATATGCCAAAATGCACACAGGTCCTGAGGATTGGTACATTTATATTGGTACTCCTCAAAAAAGAATAGAACTTTTGTTTCAGGTAGGAGTACAACTTCGGATAGGGGGCTATTTTATGACGGGCACACAACTGCCTTCGCAATTGGATCCCCATCCAATGGTCGTTAAAATTTTAGGGGATGATATGCTCAACAGCAATCGTCAAGAAAACCAGCTACAATCGGGCAAAGGTTTTGCATTTGGACTAAATTTTGGTTATGGCTATAATTTTGATTATTTAATTTTCTACGCCTTTGTAGAGCTGGGAGCAGGCTTTGACGTCATGCACGCTTACTACCCGAATGCAAAATGTGTAGGTCGTCCAGGCCCCATTGGAAACAATGGATGGTACTCTATGGGGCAAGTTTATGCCTATCTATATGGAGAATTTGGAGTGAAGGTAGACCTGGCCTTCATCAAGGGTAAATTCCCTATCGCTGAGGCAGGTGTTGCCGCAATGTTACGGGGTCAATTTCCCAATCCGGCTTATTTTCAAGGCTATGTAGGTATGTACTACAAAATTTTAGGCGGACTCGTTTCTGGTCGATTGCGATTAAAAGTTGAAGTGGGTGAGGAATGTGAGCTGGAAAATATTAATAATGCAGTGGGTGTTCCCATGATATCGGATGTGACACCCAAGGATAATAGCGACAATATTTCGGTTTTTACCGCTCCACAAGCAGTTTTCAATTATGCCGCCAATTCAGATTTTAAGGTTGAGTTTGATGATGGGGTCCGTACTTTCAAATTACGATTGAAGAACTTTACCGTTACTTCGGAAGGAGAACAACTGAAAGGAGATTTGGAATGGAACGATACAAATGATGCCGTAACTTTTAAACCAACTGAAACCCTACCCTCCGAAAAGGAAGTTAAGGTGGTGGTCGAAGTTAGCTTTGATGAAAAAATAGGGGGTAGTTACCAAACTATGGTTGAAAATGGCAAACCAGTTATAGAAAAAAAAGAAATCACTTTTAAAACAGATCGTGCCCCGGATTATATTCCATTGGAAAATATAGCCTATATGTATCCCGTCATTGATCAACAAAGTTTTTATCCGGAAGAATATAACAAGGGATATGTTAAAATGAAAACTCCCCAGAATTATCTCTTCGACAGCGGATTTAAAACAAGGGCAGAGTTTGTTTCTACTGTTAATAATAAGGGCATCCGAACAAATTTGTCTTACGACAAATCAAAAGCAATGGTATTTTATGAAGTGCCAGAAGGCATGTCCCTAAATTCCAATTACAATATAAATTTGCTGACTTTCCCACCAGGGTCGGATATTAAGACCGAAATAATTATAGAAAATACAGAAACCCTTGCCGATCAAGAAAGTGGGGATACAAATTGGTTTGACCCTTCCACCGGAAACCAAGATACGAGAAACGTCTCCGGTAGTGCCGTAGTTTCCAACAAAAAAGCTGCCAATATTACCATTTCCAACGGAGCACCCAAATCCATTTTGAATTATGGCTTCAAAACTAGCAAGTATCCTAGCTTTAAGGATAAAGTGAAGGAATTAACGGTTACCAATAACCTTACTAACTACATCTTTGCAGATGTTCATTCCTTATCCGTTAAGGTGGCCGACTATGAATATTTGGAAAAATTAGAAGTCTTGGGAGGAAAATATACCAATTCGAAACCCTTGGTATACCCCCAAGCAATATTGGACGATTCCTATTATAAAAAGAAAATATACCCTCTTATTTATGAAAATTACCCTCTTGATGGTGACATTAGTGTGAATCGGGACGAAGCTCTACTTGGATTACCCCCTGTCCGTTCCTTTTATATAGGCAATGAATATTTGGCTAATCTAGAGAACAACCCTAATTCATCATGGGTAAAAAACAGAATTCCCTTTGTATATAATTTACCGTATCAGTATAAAGTGGATATGGTCTATTTAAGAGATAAAATCCTAAATAGATATTATGGAAGTGATGGCAATATTTCTCAGTATGAAAGGTACAAATATTTAATTGAAAGCCCCTTTCCTCCCTTGCCCCTAGGTAATTTTAAGGCACAGCTGATTTACCGAACACCAGGTGATATTTATCAAAAAGGATATGAAATAAAATATGTGAACGACTAGCTCACAACTCATTGAAAAAAAACTAATAAACAGTGAAAGGACTCGTTATATTACTCTTATTAACCTCAAGCCTCTGGGCTCAAGATACCGCTTCGGTCAAGGTTATAGCTCGCTCCTTGCCCAACAAGGTAATATTGCGATGGGCAGTGGACCAGCCCTTGGCATGGAAGAATGCCAATGAATTAGGTTTTTGGATAGAAAGAGCAACCATTTCAAGGAACGGCGAGGCTGTGGTACCCATAGAAAGGAAACAATTAGTTACACAACCACTAAGACCAAAACCTTTGGAAGAATGGGAAGCACTGGCCTTACAAGATCAGAATGTAGCTATATTGGCCCAGGCTTTATATGGTGACACCTTTGAAGTTAGTCCTCCTGGAAATCAGATGGGTGCTGTCTATGCTATAAACGATGAATTGGAACAGCGTTTTACTATTGCCTTGGTAGCTGCAGAACAAAACTATGAGGCTTCCAAATTGGCGGGCTGGGCCATAGAGGACCCTTCGGTTATTGCTGGCGAAAAATATGTTTATTCTGTATCGGTAGCGTTTCCACAACAAAGTAATATTCCCACTAACAATGGAACGGTATATGCTAGCCCAGATATGCACGAAGCCCTTCCGAAACCTATAGGTTTAGCTGGTGTCTTTACTGATAAAAAAGTTACATTGAGATGGAACTTCAATTTGCTACAACATGTATATTCCAATTACCAAATTGAAAGATCTCGAGACAATATTTCTTTTGAGCCCTTAAACGGGGTCCCTATATTCAATGCCCAACAACCCAAGGAAGCCTCCGAAATATCAATGTTCTATATGGATTCGATACCCAATAACACGAATTTCTATTATCGCGTTATAGGTAAAACTGCTTTTGGGGAAACTGGACCAAGTTCTGAAATAGTAGAGGGTAAGGCGGAAGAAACATTGGGTTTTGTTCCCCGAATTTATCAAAAAGAACTGCCTACTGATAATAAGGTAATTCTCCGGTGGGAATTTAAGGAAGAAGATAACAGCTTAATTGATAAGTTTCAACTGCGCAAGGCGAACAACAACAAAGGTCCTTTTCTAACAGTAGTAGATAATATTCCAAATACGGCAAGGGAAATAACCTATGAAGGTTTGGACAGGGTAAATTATTTTACCATTGTTGCTATGGGAAAAAATAAGTTGGAAAGCGAATCTTATTCCACCTTGGTCCAACCTGTTGATTCCCTACCTCCCACTAACCCAATTGGCCTTATAGGAACAATGGATACTACTGGAGTCGTTAAATTATCTTGGTCAAAAAATCTGGAAGAAGATTTGGGAGGATATCGAATCTACAGGTCAAATAATCCACAGGCGGAGTTTAGTGAAGTCACACAGACTACTTTTAAACACGAAAACTATACGGATACATTATCAATAGCCAATTTAAATAAAAAAATATACTATAAGATATTGGCAGAGGACCAGCGCTTTAATCGTTCAAAATTTTCGGAGGTATTGATCATGGACAAACCGGATATTATTCCGCCCTCTACCCCAATTCTGAACAATTATGTAGTGACTTCTGACGGGATTAGAATTTATTGGGTTCCCAGTAGCAGTCCCGATATTAGCTCCCATATAGTATATCGAAAAACTGGAGGGGAACATGATATCCAATGGGAGAAATTATTTGAATCCAAGTCATTACAAGATTCCACTTTTTATGATGTTACACTGCAAGATCCGAATGTATTCTATTATACCGTAGTGGCCATAGATTCGGTTGGATTGGAAAGTACACCTGCCAAACCAGTTTCGGTTACATGGAACGGAAAGGCGGTTACAGATGAGGATGTAAAGTTCTCAGGAACCGTAAATCGCGAATTGCGATTTATTAACCTAACATGGAAAGTCAAGAATTTTCATGTTTTGGAATACCGACTGTATCGAGGCACCGATAATCACCCTTTAAAGTTGTATAAAACTTTGGAAGGGACAAGCAAGGGTTTTAATGATGTTGACCTTGAAGTGAACACCAATTACAATTACGGACTGCAATTGGTCCTTAATGGTGGTCGCACATCTTTAATATCAAAGATTAATTTAAAGTATTAGGTTATGAGGAAAACCAATAAATATTTTTTAATCATTTTGTTTTTATTCATTTATACTCAAGTTGAGGGTCAAAATTGGTACTATATTCATCAAAATGTAAATATGTCATATGGCACTAACACTTCAGGTAATTTAATTTATGAATTAGCCGACGGAAATAATTCCTACTTTTTTCATTATGGCTCAACATTTTACGATAATAGCCAAATCTATTTTTCATCAGATTATAATTTAGACAGGATTGAATTACGTTATGGCAGGGCAGGAATCAATAATCCTTTTTGCAACCTTGCGACGACAAAATATATTGATTTGGGAGATGTATGCAGCCCTTATCTTGCTTTTACAGAAAGATACATAGATGATTGCACTGATTTAACAGCTGGAATTGCATTTGTAAAGCTTGGTGCCTTTAAGTCAGTAACTAACCAGAGTTCTCCTAGTCCATTTTGTAAGCCTCAAAGTATTGATTTTTTTGAAGAAACAACTTCCTGCAGTTTAGGTAAAATTAAATATGCAATAGAATATTCATTATCAAATATCGGCCTCTATAAAGAATTATTGCCCTATGGTGAGCATGACACAAACTTTAGTTTTACACCTTCCAATATTCCAGGACTAAATCCAGATGGACAGATTTACATAAAAATTAGAAAAGCAGAATTTCAATCTCAAATTCCTTCGGATTATGTGGGGGGCATAGTTACATATGACATCATAGATTGTTCCCCAAACCTTATCCCCGAATTAACAATAACTTATAACGAAACCTGCCATGGTGACAATGACGGCAGCGTTACTTTAACTTTCGAAGATGATGTAGCCGAAGGTTTTCTAATGCGTTATTTTCTTTACCAAGGTACACATCCAGGAAATCCAAACGAAACTGAACTTAAGGCCAATGACCCAACTTTTCCTGGAACCACCAAGCAGACTATATCTGATCCATTATTGACGCTTACTTCAAATGCAAATGGGTACAGTGGAACTGCAACTGATTTGAGTGGAAGCAGTATCGCTTCTAACGGCTCTACTTTAAATTATGCCGATTATTTCATAGTTTATCAAGAAGTAGACTATTCTAAAAATCCCGTTGAAATTAAAAGCGGAGGGATAACGCCCAATACTTTTAGAATTTCTAGGCCAAGTGAAATTTCAATTTCCATCCCTCCACAGAACATTACACAGCCCAGTTGTGCTGGAGAAAAAGGGTCTGTTACGTTAGTTGGACAGGGCGGAGGATTCCCTACCAATGAAAATATATCCTTGGAATATGGTATTCAAGGAGATGATAATAGCTGGGATTCAAATCCCACATTTTTTAATCTAGAACCCGGCAATTATACCTTTTTAGCGCGCAGTCCAACTGGTTGTTTAAGTCTACCCTCTGAACAGATTACAATTACAGCACCGCCAAGTCTAAGTTTTGAAGATCCCAACCCTGGCATTACTTCATCAAGCAACTCGAATGATGGGGTCATTAGTATATTATATAACGGGGGAACACCCAATTATACTTTTGGATTGGTCAAGGAAAATGAAACTACCCTCGAATTTGAAACTATTGCAAACCCAAATTTAATCCAGAGCAGTCTAAACAAAACAGTTGAATTTCAAGAATTAGGAATTGGCACCTACAGGATAACTATAACAGACAGTAACGGTTGTAATCTCACTTCTGAAAATATTGCAGTTACGACAATCCCTCCCCCACAGATAGCTGATCAGCAGTTAAATCAAATAGTATGTCCAAATGGAAATGATGGAAGTATAACCATAACGATTTCTGGAGGGGTGCTTAATTATAACTACCAATGGACAATTAACGGGGTAGTGTCACCCATTCAAACCACAGGAAATCAAACAATCTCTCTAAACAACCTATCCGAGCCTGGAGAATATATTCTAAAGGTCGCTTCAACTGGCTTTACCGAATTTGATGACCCCTCAGGTTACGACAGTACCACCATCACCTTAAATACCCCTGAAGAGGTTATAATAAATTCTGCCACCCCAAATAATATTAGCTGTTTAGGGGCTCATGATGGAAGCATATCGGTGACTGCCTCCGGAGGCTCAAGCTACGAATACAAATTGGATTTTTTTGGCCCTTGGACCCCACTTAATAATGGCACAATTCCAATAACTCGCGGAGGCTTCTATGATATTTATATAAGAAACCAGAATAATTGCGAGTCAGACCCAGTCCTGGGCATATTGATATCGGAACCGGATGAACTTACAGTCTCAACCACTACCCAAAACGCAACTACAAATGGTGGAAACCAAGGAAGTATAACGCTTACCATAGTTGGAGGAACACCATTTTCCGAACCCGCCGATCCATATACAATTACTTGGACCAGGGAAGGTCAGCCTTTTACACTTTCAACCGGATCTACGAGTACCAATCTTGTTAATTTGGAAGCCGGGGAATACATTGCCCAAATTACCGATGTCAATGACTGCTCGCCTCTTAGTAACCCTCCAATTGTAATAGACCAGCCGGGGCCATTAGGAATTACAAGTCTTACCCCAACGCCCGTTCTTTGTAGGGGCCAGGCAACAGGCAGTATAACCGCAGTGGTGACTGGTGTAGCGCCATTCAATTACATTTGGGAACGACAGGATGGGCAGCCCATAACATCACCAAATGCCGCGACTATTGCTAATTTGGCCGAGGGCATTTATTTCCTTAGGCTAACAGATGCCTCTGGGGATCCGGAAGTTACCGATACCGTTACCATAACAGAACCTCTGGAGACCTTGGATGCAACAGTAGTATCTACTGTAGTTTCTTGTTATGGTGGTAATGACGGGAATATACAGATTACCGCTCTGGGAGGCACTGCTCCTTATGAATATGCCATTGATGGTGGCTTCGGATTTCAAGTAAGTGATACTTTTAATGATTTAGCCCCAAGAACTTATGTAGTTACTATTCGTGATTATAACTTATGTGAATTCACTACCACAGTAGAAATTATTGAACCATTACAAATTTCAGTAACTGAAACCATTTCAGACGTTTCATCTACCGGAGGTTCAGATGGCAGCATTATCCTTGAGGTGTCAGGAGGAACAGAACCTTATGCCTACAGTTGGACCGGACCTGGAATTACCATCCCAAGAACCACTAAGGATATTGATGTATTAGTAACTGGTAACTACACTGTGGAAATCACCTCTCCAGGGAATCTGGGTGGTATAGACGGTTGCTATCATTCCCAAACCTTTTTCTTGCCAGAACCTGGACCATTGTCAATTAACAATATTACTCCCACTGATGTAAGCTGTTTTGGCGAAGCAAGCGGAAGCATTGCCACAACGGTAACCGGGGAGGGGACCATTACCTATGAATGGACCTTTGCTGATGGAAGCCAGATTTTAATAGGCAATGGTACCGATGGGCCAAATATTTCTGGTATTGTAGCCGGAGGTTATATGTTGACCGTTACCGATATCAATACAACGACCTCATCGGCCCCAATTATAATCAACCAACCCACAGAAGCACTTAGTATTACCAATGTAATCACTACGGATATAAGCTGTTTTGAAGGTGTTAGTGGCAGTATTCAAATAGAGGCCCTTGGTGGAACAGGCGACTATACCTATTCCCTGGATGGCATTACCTATCGGAACTCCCCTATCTTTAATGGCTTGGCCCAAGGTAACTTTACAGCCTATGTAAGGGATAGTAATAATTGCGATTTCATATCTCCTAATCCAGTAATGATCAATGAACCCCAGGAGTTAAGTTTCGTCATCGACCTACAACAACCACTTTCTGCTGCAAATGCAGCGGATGGTGCCATAACTATAACGGCATTTGGAGGAACAGGAACTTTATCCTATAGTTGGACAGGGCCTACAAACTTTACGCCAATAAACAGTAATGTATTGGAAAACCTTCCTGGCGGCGATTATCTCGTAACCATTATCGATGAAAACTATGCCCTCAACAATGGCGCTGGTTGTATCTTGGTCTCCCAGCAGCCTATTACCATAGCTGAACCAGGGCAACTCATTGTGTCGCTAAACCAAACCGTATTCTTGGAATGTAACGATGATGACTTTGCCGAAATCACTGCCAACGTGCAAGGCGGTGTAGCGCCTTATACCTTTGAATGGTTTAGAACAGAAAATGGAAACGATATACAGCTTGTAGAGGATACTGAAATTATCGGAAATCTAACGGCAGGAGCCTATTTTGTAAGGGTTACCGATACAAATACCATTAACGTTGATGCGACATCGGTTATCATTGACCAACCAGATCTATTGGAAATAACGGAGAATAGTATTACTGATGTTCTCTGCAACGGAGCGGAAACCGGAAGCATTGCTATTTCGGTACAAGGGGGAACATTACCATATACCTATGAATGGAGTAATGGTGCGGTTACGGAAGATCTATCCAATATTGCAGCTGGGGAATATTCCGTACTAATTTTTGATGACAATGGTTGTCTGGCGGAAAGCACTTATATTGTGGGAACTCCTGCTGATCCCTTACAGATTGTCGATACAACCTTGATGGATGTTAGTGAATATCAAGCCAATGACGGAAGCATTGCCTTGGAGATTTCTGGAGGTTCCGAGCCCTATACTATCGCATGGACCAGAATCTCGGATGGCCAGAATATGGGAGATCAATCTACTATCTCCAATTTAGCCACCGATTCGTATGAAGTTTTGATTACCGATGCCAATGGATGTACGGCTACCGAAATCTATGAAGTGGCTCAACCTGATATAGTGCAGGAGACAATCACACAACCTAGCTGTTCAGGAGAAAATGATGGCAGTATAGAAATAGTTGTAAATCAAGGTAATGGAACATTTACCTATAGTTGGAATAATGGAGCCTCAACAAACAATATTACAAATCTGGCTCCAGGTAATTATTCGGTAATTATCAATGGTTTTGGAAATGGCGCTTTAACCAGAACTTATGTAGTTGAGGAACCGATTCCTTTAGAAGTCAATCTGGGCCAGGATAGGACCCTTTGTGCAGGACAGGAATTAGTGTTGAATGCAACTGTAGACCATACCAATGCTACTTACAACTGGACTTCCGATAATGGATTTTCCAGTTCGAAACCAAGCGTTACTATTAATGAAAGTGGCAATTATTCCGTAATAGTTTCCAACCAAAATGGGTGCTCAGCAACAGGAAGTGTTTTTGTTGATGTCTCTGATGATGAAATAAACGCAGAATTTGCAGTTTCTAGCCAAGTATTTGTTGGGGAGTCACTTATCGCTGTTGATATTAGCTATCCACTGCCGGAAACACAAGAATGGATATTGCCTGAAGGTGCAACTATTCTAAAGCAAGATTCGGATGAGGCCGAAATGGTATTCAATACACCTGGTGAATACGAAATAGGAATCATGACGCGGATTGGTGAATGTTTCGCAAATCAGACCAAAAAAGTACTGGTCATAGAGAATGAAGTATTAACTGAAGGCGATGGGCAGGCAGATCCGAGAAAGCTTATCCAAGATTTTATTATTTATCCCAATCCCACAGATGGGAAATTTACAGCCGATATAGCTCTTTCGGAACGGGGAAATATCAGCATTAAAATATTCAACTTTGCCAACAACGCCTTTATGGCCTCTAAAAAAGACAGGGGAGAAGCCTCTTATTCCATTCCCTTTGATATCTCCGGTCTTCCATCGGGGGTATATGCCGTACTGCTCGAAACCCCCTATGGAAATTCGCTACGGAAAGTAATCCTGAAATAGCGAATCAATAGTCTGTCCACATCACTTGTTTTGGCATAAAAAGACTATTTAATCCCGCCACAATTCCTGTTCATAAATACCGATCAAATGAGTCCTTATATTAAAGGAGGTTTCAAGACTATCCTTGGTTAATTGCACCATCATTGCTTGGGAAGGGGTGGTGGGCATATGACATGTAATGCAATTACTTGTCATTATATCACTGCCATGGGCTTTATTGGAACACATCTTTGCACCATCATTGTGACAGCCAATGCATTTACCATTAAAATAAGCGGTATTCCCCCTCTCCTTCCTATGGGGATCATGACAGGTACTACAGTCCATTGTTGCCGTCTGCTTAAAACATTCACTTCTGGTTAGCAGCCCATATTGGTTTCCGTGGACATCCAATTTACGTTCAGAACTTTCATTATCCACATTTTTGGTATATTGTTTCAAATCTTCTCCCGTGGCGTAGGAAAAGGAATTCCCCTTCAACACTATGTTTCTTGGCCCAGAATGGCATTGGGCACATAAATCCAAACGCTGTTGTCGCGAAAGGTCTTCAATTTTTAAGGTAAATTTAGACTCTATTGCTTCAGGATTCTCCCTGTGATACACGACATGCTTGGCAGACGGACCATGGCAGCGTTCACAATCTATTCCATAAATCATCTGCGACCTGTCAAAACGGTTTCCATTAGGGGATGTTTCCACAGTTTTGGCATAGGTGATATGGCATTTTAGACAGGCATCCCTTATGGGCCTTGGCTCATCGTAATAGGTTGGATATCCCGGACTGTTCACCCAGCTGTCCGTAGGGGTATAATAAGAAGCCTGTAATTGATATAAATCGTCCTTGTCCCAAGTGAGATAGGACTGTCCCCTGACACCTGATCCAATTACAATATCAAATTTTGAGGGTGGAATCTCTGTACTCCTATTTTTAATCCTGGTATGCTGATAAAAGTACTCCCCATCCGACCTCATTACAAACTCTACAGACTTCAGGTCCAATATATTGGAACCTTCCTTGAAACTACCCTTAATATTGGATGAATCCGCCATGGATCCACTATTAAAATGTGCTGTCTCTAAATGGGTATTGTAAATATCGGCATGGCACTCCATACAAGTTTTAGAACCTACAAAATGCTCCCCATTGTCATGGGTTGCCAAAGTCTGGGGATTATAATAATCCGATTCCGTTTTCACATTCTTGCAATAATATACAAAAGTGGCAAGGCCCAACAGCATTATGACCATTATGGAATTCTTAAAGAACTTTCTATTGATTGTAGCCATATGAAACCCTACACCTTTCTTTGGTATACTATAATAATCCGAACACCATTTTATTAGTGGTCGGCATTAGTTGAAATGCCGACCCTTAATTCACTTTTATCATCTGTAATAAATCATCATTTTTGGCCACCAAAATATGTTTCTGACCTTTTACGGATAACAGTTCCATACCGCGAACATCACCCACAATTTTTAAACCTGATTCCATCATGGATTTAGGTATAAAATTTCCGCTGCCGTCACCTTGGAGGTAAAGGCCAAAACTGGAATCGTTCCTAGGGGTTTCCACCTCGCTATTATACAAGTTACCTGCCAAAACAATGTCCAATTTACCATCTTCATTGAGGTCGTCTACAACAAATTTATTTATACTGGATATCTGTGCCATCTGGGGCAATTGCCTTGCCGTAAATTTTCCATTATTGTTCTCCAAGTAAATACTGGCGAACGAAGTAATTTCATAACTCAGTGATTCCCCAAGTAATTTATCGGTATAAATTTGATTCAATGTTGCGCTTGCGAACGAATTGTAATCTTGGAACTTCACCTTTATTGCTGGCATTTGTTGGGAAGAACACTGGCGCCCCCGTAATGGAAATTCCTTGTCCCCCTTTTTGTAGCTCAGTACTATATCTGAAGTTTCATTGCTGTCAAAATCATTCAAATACACTTTAAATGGCGATTTTTCACTGGCTTGATACTTATAATTTTTGCCCAAATTACCAACCACTAAATCTTGGTCCCCATCATTGTCAAAGTCTCCCTTTTCAACCGAGAACCACCAGCCTGAGGTATTGCCTTGCAATAGTTGGTCAGATACATCTTCAAAAACGCCTTTTACATTCTTAAAGAATTTGATCGGCATCCACTCCCCTACAATTACCAAGTCTTCCCAGCCGTCCTTATCAAAGTCGATCCAACTGGAGGAGGTTACTAGGCCCAAAGATTTTAAATCTGGAAAAATTTTATCCGTAACATCCACAAATTTCACACCCTCTGGCGTGCTCACATTTTCCAAAATATAAGAATCCGCAGGATATGGGTATTTTTTGGGAACAAGCCTACCTCCTATAAAGAGATCCAAATCCCCATCCTTATCAAAATCGGAGGCAGAAACATTTAAACCACTTATTTTGGTATCCGGAATGGCCTCCTTATTGCGTCGAAATTTATTATTGCCCATGTTCTCATAAAAACGATCTTCATATCCCAAGGAATTGGGCTTAAACTCGTTACCGCCACTGGCAATGTAAAAGTCGTTATCCCCATCCTTGTCCGCATCAAAAATTAATATCCCTAGGTCTTCATAGTACTTATCTTCCATTAGATCCGGAATAACAAGTTCGGAGAATTCCCCGGAAGCATTTTGCAGGAACACCGCTACATTCTGTCCTACTGCTCCCCCAACAATATAATCGTCCAATCCATCTCCATTTAAATCCCCGGTAGCAAGTGCAGGTCCCAAAGTAGAATTCTTGTGGGGCAATAACACCTCCACCCCAAAATCGTTAAAGACATTCTCATTGTGCTTAAATATATCCGGGGTATCAACGGTTTCAAATTGCTTTACAGCCCTATTTCCGGATTTATGGGAACTTACCAACTTCGCATCATGGTAGTTTATGGTTAGCCTTTGATTCGCCTTAATTTCATCCAGTTTGGTGGTTGATCCATTAGGCCAAGCCACCAAGATACTGTCCACCTGCTGCACCGTTCCAAGGCCAAAATGGAGTAATGGCGAAACGGATGACAAATAGCCTCTAACCGTGTTGTATTCCTGAACCTGTAATCCATCTGATGTATAAAGGGAAACCTTACTTCCATTGGGCAAAACTTTTCCTTGCCCCTTAAGATCCAGGGTCAATTGATTACTGCCAGTGGAATTGTTGCGATAAATACTCGCCGTATCTTCCAAATTATTGATAACCAGGTCCAGATCACCGTCATTATCCAAGTCGGAATAGGCTACGCCATTGGAGAATGTTTTTTCCTGAAAGCCCCATTCATCGGTTTTCTTGGTAAAAGTAAGGTCCTTGTTGTTCTGGAACATATAATTGCTCAATTTTTCCGAGGGCAACTCTTCCAAATACTTTAACAGTTCAACCTCTTCTTCCTTGTTTTTGTAATTGGGATCTTTTTCCATCTTATTAAAAAACTCCCTATACTTTGCATAAAAATCCTTGTTGTTGACATCCCTGCGGATGCCATTGGTAATAAAGAGATCTTTCCATCCATCATTATCAAAATCGGCCATTAGGCCTCCCCAACTCCAGTCCGTAGAGGAAACCCCTGCCAAGCGGGAAACATTACTGAACAAAGGAAGCTCGCCCTCCTCATTTCCATTATTCATTTGCATGGAATTCTGCATGTATTGATGGTGCAGACCAACATTTACCGACTTATAAAATGCAGCCGGATCCATGGAGGACATATTGGCCTTGGATCGGAAATTGTCCTCGGCGGACATATCCAACTGAAAGATATCCATAAGACCATCGTTATTGAAATCCGCAATATCAGCGCCCATCCCAAAAAAGGAGATTTGCTGTAAACTGGTATTGATCTGATTGGTAAAGGTCCCATCCTGATTATTTATAAATAAAAAGTCGGGCGCATTAAAATCGTTGGAAACAAATATATCTGTGTAACCATCATTATTAACATCAGAGGCCACAACTCCCAAACTAAGGCCAAAGGAACTTAAGCCTGCCTCCACCGTTACGTCCGTAAAATGACCATCATCATTGCGATAAAGTCTATCCGAATCCTTTATTTCATGATTGTCCAGCATATACTGGTAGTATTCAACAGGGGCCGTAAAACTGGTAGGGGGATAATTAATTACATACAAGTCCAGATCACCGTCCTTATCATAATCAAAAAAGGTTGACTGCATACTTATACCGTCACAGTCTATTCCGTATTCTGCAGCTTTTTCCGTAAATGTATTATCTTGATTATTAATGTAGAGCACATTATTGTTGGGGCCATTTTTTCCGCCTACAGAGCAATAGATATCCAAAAATCCATCCTGATTTATATCTACGAAGGTAGTCCCGGAATACCAGCGTTCGTCACCAGTTATTCCTGCACTTTCTGAAATATCCTCGAATTTTAGATCGCCCTTGTTTAAATAGAGTTTATTGGCCACCATATTCCCGGTAAAAAAAATATCTTCCAAACCATCATTGTTCACGTCTCCCAAAGAAACGCCACCCCCCAAATACATATAAGGATAGGTAAAGTAGTTATACTTATGTGTTTCTGTGAGTTTATTTTTAAAGTCCACTCCGGTCTTGGCCGCATCAAGCTTGGAGAATAATTGGGTTGGCTGTGGCTCACATGATAATAATGACAGTGCCAATAAAATAAAAAAACTAAATCTTTGCATCATAAATCGGTATTGACATAACATCCCTAAAATAAGAATAACCCCGCACATAAGCGCTAAGGGTTATTCAATTTAAATGTTAATTAATATTTGTAATTATTAATAGCCTGGATTCTGGATTATAGAAGGATCTTTGTCGATCTCTTCCTGTTTAATAGGCATAAAATAAACGTGGTTCTGCCAAATTCTATTCTCAAAAACAATATCAGTCGGCCTATAAAGATAGTCAAATTTAGCAGTATCCTTTCTGTAATCCGTTACAGTAGTACCCGGCTTTTGTGTAGCCTGAATCAATATTTGTTGCACCTGCTTGTTCAAGGATTGTGGACCTTCCAACCATCGCTTCATATCAAATAGTCTAGCGTCTTCATTGACCAATTCCTTGTCACGTTCTCTTTTGTAGAGTTCCAATAGTGCTGAACCCGATGCCGTTACTGCCGGAAGGCCATTTCTAAAACGGAGTTTATTCAACCAGGTAATGGCTTCCCCTTCGTCATTGGTATTGATATTGGCCTCCACATAGTTTAGCAGTACCTCGGTATAACGTATATACGGAGCATCTACCTTTTGAAGGTCATTGGGCCATGAAGCAGGAGTCCTGGGATCCGAAAATTTTCTGAAGTAATACCCTGTTCTGGAACCGTTCCAATCCTCTATAGGACCTTGACGAGTGTCAACACCATTTATAATGGTACCATCTGTCAAAGTATAATAGCCAGTTTGGATTTCATTGAATTTATCAAATTTAACAACGTCATCGGTCCTGTTCTTCCAACCTCCACCATCGTAAAGGAAAGTGGAATAAAAACGGGCCTCACGGTTATCGTAAGGAGCTGCTGCATGTGCAGGATTGTTCCAATCGAACTTGGTCCCGTCCGCAAAATCGTATTTGGAAACCAATGCCTCAGTAGGCGTAGTTCCCGCCCATTCATGATACCCGTTGGGACCATGGTACAAGGCCACCATTCCTGGTCCTTGGGACCATTCATTACCACCTGGATAAGTCCTGGAACCAAAGCCAAATTCCTCAACTAATCTTCCCCAAATAAAATCTTGGTTCTGATCTCCCTGAAGCCAGATATCTTCATAATTTTGAATGGCTTCTGCTTGAGAAGCTGGAGAAGTATAATCCAATTTGTAACCAGTAGTGGCATCCAATAATGCTTTGGAGGCAACCTTGGCTGCTTCCCATCGTTGCAATTGTGAACCACTTGTCCATCCGATCAATTCCGGATTACTATAACTGGCAATAGTGGGTACACCAGAATTTTTGGAGGGCTCGTACAAATCACTTGCCACATGGGTCAATACCCTAGACTTCATCGCCAAAGCGGTAATCTTATCCGCTCTAGAAGGATCTCTAGGCGCATCTTCAAGCAAATCAATTGCTCTATCCAAATCCGATAAAATTAAATCTACCGTTTCCGCAAATGTGCCTCGTGGATTGTTGGCTTCACTATCCAATGTTAAAGGGTCCGTTAACAAAACTACCCCTCCGAATTGTCTCATCAATTGGGCATAATAGTAGCCTCTCATAAAATACGCGTCCCCAAGCAAGCGATTTACCAAAGTTGCTTCCATTCCCGCCTCATTGACGGTAAGTCTTGCAATAGCGATATTGGCGCTTCTTATGAACGGATATAATTCCGGCCAACTAAACCACTGCATGTCCATAAAGTTACCAGCAGGGTTCATTTTACCTTCCGTATAACCATCCACACCCCTACCTGGATGTGTAAAAACGGCCTGATCGGTAAAGGCATCTGTAGTCTCCTCACGGGTAAGTGTACCTGCCCATGTACCTTGGTACAAATCTAAAACAGCTGCTTCGGCAAGTTTTGGATCTGACCATACATTGCCTTCCGCTACTTCACCTAGTGGTGTAGTTTCCAGGAAATCCTCGTTACAACCCACAAGCAGAAATCCGAAGGCCAAAATGGCTGTAATTTTTAAAATATTCTTCTTCATTTCAGTATTTTTTAAAAAGTTAATTGCAATCCAGTCATAATTGTTCTCAACATAGGGTATGCACCACCATTATTGACCGCTCCACCACTGGCTTCTCGGGTATTACCCACGTCAACCCCGCCCTGGGATACCTCTGGATCAAAAGGAAAGTCGGTAATCGTTATCAAGTTGGTACCTGACACAGAAATACGTAAACTTTTTACCCCAAATTGACTAATCAGATCTTTATCCAGACTATAACCTAATTCCAAAGTTTTTAATCTCACAAAATCCCTTGTAATAAGAAAGGCATCCGTTTGTCCGGAATACCATTGATCTCCACGATCCGCCAATCTTGGACCATAAGCATTTGGATTATCAATAGACCATGCACGATCACGAACATCTCGTTGAACATTGGCAAGGGTACCTGACATAAAACTCCACTCATAGGTATTATATCCTCCTGCCGAACCTGTCCAGTACATATTAAAGTCCAAGTTCTTATAATTTATGGCAGTATTCCATCCAAATTGGGTATCTGCAAAAGCACTTCCCCCAACCCTAGTTCTATCTTCAGGACCTATTTTTCCATCGCCACTAATATCCAACACTCGGGCATCACCTGGTTTAAGGGCGGGTGTTACCCCACTGTAATCCAAGGATTCGGAATCAATTTCAGCTTGGGAACGAAAAACCCCGTCGAATTTATAACGAAGTGGTCGTCCAATCTCCCCACCAGTTTCACGCTGCCAAGGACGATCCGCCAAATCAGGCTCATCAAAGAACACCAATTTATTGTCGGAATCACTAAAGTTAAACGTTAGGTTATAACTGAAACCAGAATCATTTGCTCCATTTAGTCCCATAGTAATTTCATAACCAGTATTTTCAAATTCCCCTATATTTATCGCCGGTGCAGCAATACCACTGTACTGTGGTAAGGTCTTTTGTGGCGTGGTCAAAATATCGGATCTTGAGTTTTTGTAAATATCGAACCCAAGTGATAACTTGTTATTCAAGGTTCTTAAATCAAAACCTGCGTTTCTTGAGGTAGCGGTTTCCCATGAAATATTGGGATTAGCCACTTTGTTCTCGTATGCAGTTGTATATACAGGACCTAAACCTGTAGCCGACAATTCATATGTTGCAATATACTGAAAAGGTTCAACATTATCATTACCCAACTCACCCCAAGAACCTCTGAACTTCAAGAAATTAATAAATGGCAAGCCCTTTTTAAAGAAGGATTCCTCTGATACCACCCAACCTGCAGATACTCCTGGGAAAAACCCAAAACGATTGTTTTTAGGGAATAGGTAAGAACCATCATATCTAAATAGACCTTCCAGTAAATACTTATCCTTGTAGGTGTAATTTAAACGACCATAATAGTTTAAACGAGCGGTCTCATAACCACTACCAAAGCTATTTTGCCCCTCATTACCCCCTAGGTCCAATTGTGCAAGATCACTGGAAAGGAAAAACCTTCTAAAGGCCCCAAAGAAACTTTGCTCAGATTCTTCACGGGTAACCCCAGCAAGCAATTTAAAGTAATGATCGCCAAATTCCTTTTCGTAAGAGGCATTTAAAGAAGCAGTAAAATCGGTCAATGTCGTATGTTGCTGATTCAAACTTGGATCACCTGGACCACGTTGTGCCGCTGTAAGACCTGAAGAATTTCTATTGACCCCATCCCAAGTGTAAAGTGTCCATGGGCGATTCCAGTTTTTGTAATCGAAATTCATTTTATCATAGGAAATAGTACTCATCAATTGAAGACCCTCTACTCCTGGAACTTCAAAGTTGATTCCGATGTTACTCTGAACGAAATTAGTATTCCTGTCAGTGTAACCAGGGCCATCGGTAACCCGAATGGCCGGGTTGTTTCCATTTTCTATATCTGGTCCATATTCGCCTGAAGGCCAGAATGCCGGAAACCAAGGATATTGCCTTACCAGATCATTAAATACGTTTCCTGGTTCATTGGTGGCCGTATAATTTTCTTCTTGTCGAGAATAAAGCCCCACATTAATACTCAAATGCTCGTTAATTTTTGCATCAAGATTAAGTCTTAGGTCATACTGTGTATAACCCTTGGGAGCATTTTTAAAGTTTACATCCTGTCTCAAGTGACCTAAAGAAGCAAGATATCTAACATGTTCCGTACCTCCGGAAACTTGTAAGTTTTGACGCTGAATAGGAGCCCCTCTAGTGGTTACTTCCTTCATCCAATCCGTATCGGGATACGCCCAGGGATCATTACCCGCGGCAGTTTTTTGGATTCTATCTGTAGAATAGGTTGGGTTTAACACCTCCCCATTAGGACGGGTGAAAGGTGCTCCCCTAACTGCATTGGCATCTGCCCACTCAGCCGTTGGAAGCTTATAAACATTAAGAAGGTTCACTAAATCCATATACTCCGCACCCGTTAACATATCTGGGGTTGTGGTGAAATTTTGCAAACCATAATTACTGGTAATCTTTACTTCCGGCGCACCTACTTTACCGCGTTTGGTAGTTACCAAAATAACCCCATTCGCAGCCCTAGCTCCATATATTGCAGCTGAGGCATCCTTAAGTACAGATATACTTTCAATGTCCGCAGGATTGATCCTTGTAATACCACCAGCTCTGTCAGGGATACCGTCAATTACTACCAAGGCAGAAGAGTTGTTAAAAGTATTGGTACCACGAACCCTAATTCCAGTATTTTCAGCACCGGGAGCCGCATTACCAGTATCTATATACAACCCGGCAACCTTACCGGCAAGGGCAGTACCTAAGTTGGGAGAAGAAGATTTTTCAAGTGCCTCCCCGCCTACTGTAGCCACGGATCCAGTTAAAGTTGCTTTTTTCTGGGTACCATAACCCACTACTACCACTTCCTCAAGCTGACTGGCATCTTCTTCCATGGTAATGTTAACTGTGGTTTGACCATTTACAGGTATTTCCACAGATTTATAACCTATGTAGCTAAACAACAATACCGCATTGTTGGCAACACTTGAAAGGGTATAGTTACCATCAAAATCGGTTTGGGTCCCGTTTGTAGTCCCTTTGACCACAATACTTGCCCCTGGTAATGGTCCGTTAGCATCGGATACCATTCCTGAAATGGTTTGTTGGGCCCAAACTGAATTAATCGCTTCGATTTTAGGATTTGCGAAGGCATGCACACTACACAATGCCATGGCAAACATCAAAACCGAAAGCTTCATTTTGAGCTTCCTTCTTTGAATGATTTCTGGTTGAACAGAAAACCAAGTCTTTTTCTCCATAATGTTAAAAGTTTAGTTAGTTAGTTAATATAAGCGGTACCAAAAAGTGTATTAACATGTCTTATTTTTTAAATTTGGCACTGGAACACCCTAAACAATCTGTCTAACAACCATTTAAATAAAGGTACTTTTCTAAAAGTGTTTATGGGAATTCACTATTCCAAATCGAATATTAAAACTAAAGCTACCAATTCCAACTTCAATTCTATTTTAACATATTAATAACCGTAAGAATAACACTTACTAAGCAAATGTATAAAAAATATTAAACTTTTGTTAAGATAAGTGAATTAAATGTTAACAAACAATGTAAATTGTTAAAACTAGGGGTAAAAATTAACAAGTTTTATTTCCTAGGTAATAAAACTGCCTAAACACCGCTGTCAGCCGATTATTGACCGGTAAGGATTTGTATTACTATAAATCCCCGAAAATAACTATCTTAGTGTAGTCGGCAATTTCCCGCCGTAATCCCCCAGCCATATTTCAATCGAATTGTAGAACATCAACACCTAAAAAACAATTATGAAACTAGGAGCTTTTTCAATTAGTCTAGCCGTCAAGGATCTAACCATATCCAAAGAATTTTACGAAAAACTGGGGTTTACCGTGTTTGCGGGTGACCTAAAAATGAATTATCTGATCATGAAAAATGGCAATGCCCTCGTTGGTTTGTTCCAAGGAATGTTCCCCAAGAACATCCTTACCTTTAATCCGGGTTGGGACGAGAATGCCAATGCGCTGAGCTCCTTTGATGATGTTAGAAAAATTCAAACTCATTTAAAAAGCAATAACCTAAAGTTGGAACAAGAGGCGGACCTAAAAACAACAGGACCCGCAAGTATTATGTTGACCGACCCCGATGGCAACCAAATATTGATAGACCAACATGTTTAATTTGAAAATTGGGCCAATTGGAATTGTTCCTTATTTTAAGCAACACCAATTCCCAGCAGTTGACAAATGCATAGTTTAAGCCCTCAATGCAATTTATAAGAATGTATTCCATAGCCGTAAATGGCTTATAAACATCCCATGAAAAAGTATTTCATATTAATTCTACTCTTAATTACTGTTGGTGGGTGTACACAAGAAAAGGTCGCGATTAACGGTCAAAAAGATTTCGACCAAAGCATAACCGAACTTCAATCCAAAAATATTTATGCGGAGGCCAAAGATTTCCCAAACAATACCCAGCTGTCCTTTGCCATTATTAAGAACGGGACTACTAAATTTTATGGTATTGAACGTAAGAACGATACCATTTTCACTGTTGATAATCATGATGGTGTTTTTGAAATTGGCTCTATTTCCAAAGTATTCACTGCTTCCCTATTGGCAAATTTGGTGGTGAACAATCAACTTGGCCTGGATGACAATATCAATGATCATTTGGAATGGCCTTTAAAAGATGGTGTAGCATTAACCTTTAAACAGCTGTCCAATCACACCTCAGGGCTTCCAAGGCTGCCCACCAACCTTTTCCCGGATTCCGTGGACATGCAAAACCCATATAAAGATTATGACGAGAATAAGTTAAAACATTATTTGACCAAAGAGCTACAACTGAACCAAAATCCAGGTGAGAAATCGGAATATTCAAACCTAGGCGTAGGATTGTTGGGTTTTGTTTTGAGTGAAATAGAGCGTACTTCCTATGAAAACCTACTCCAGACTAAAATTTGTACAAAGTACCAAATGACAAATACTACCACCAATAGAAGCCTTATTTCAAACAAACTGGTCAAGGGACTGGATATTACAGGTAAGGAAACTCCAAACTGGGATTTAAATGTCTTGGCTGGGGCCGGTGGAATTTTGTCCTCTGTTGCCGACCTGTCAAAATTTGCCGGGGCACAATTCAATGATTCAAACCAAGCGCTGGCATTGACCAGAAAACCAACCTTTAACCTCCAGGTCAATAAAGCCGATATGGGATTGGGATGGGCCATTAAAAAAAACCCGGGAGAGGAACACGTTATGCATAGTGGTGGTACTGGGGGCTATAGATCCAACATGGTACTTGATATTGCGAACAAAAATGGAGTGATTATTCTCTCCAATATCTCGGCTTTTCACAAAAATAGTATGAATATAGATAACCTTGGCAAACGCCTAATGGGAACACTTAAGAAAGCGGATTAAGATATGTACCGGCCTTGAGGTCACAAAATATATTCATGGGCAAGCCAAAGGAGTTCCTTATATTTAAAGAATAAATTTAAAACAAAATGAGCAACAAGCAATTGACCATCACTGCCAGTATTCTGGCCAAATCGGATAAAAGGGAATTTGTAAAACAAGCCTTATTGAAACTTATACCACCTACACTAAAGGAAGAGGGCTGCTTAAACTACGATCTGCACCAAGACAATGAAAACCCTGATCGTTTTTTCTTCTATGAAAATTGGACCAGTTATGATCATTGGCAAAAACATAACAACAGTGCGCATATCGCAGCGCACAAAAAGGCTACCGAAGGCGCCGTAGCAGAGGTAGTTATAGGGCAATTATCCCCTGTTAGTTAAACATTTTATATTTAAAATTGTAGTATCTTTCAAAGACCACGGTAAGCCTAATTAAAGTGGTCGCTTGTAACTATATAACCATGAAAAACGCCCTTTCACTATCGCTTTGTGTTATTTTGTTAACGCTTACAAGCACATTCGCACAGAAAAAACCGGTTAAATTGGGAGTCGTTGGCCTGTCCCATGGACATGTTGGGTGGATTTTAAACAGGGAGGCAAAAGAGGATGTGATCATGGTAGGTATTGTGGAGACCAATCGTGATTTGGCACAGCGACTATCCAACAAGCACGGTTTTCCTATGGAAATGGTGTTCAATACCATGGAGGAAATGATAGCCGCCGTAAAGCCCGAAGCGGTTGCAGGCTTTGGAAATATTTACGATCACTTGGCTATTGTAGAGACTTGTGCACCAAAAGGCATCCACGTTATGGTAGAAAAACCCTTGGCCGTAAGCTTGGAACATGCCAAAAAAATGGAGGCATTGGCCAAAAAACACAATATTCATTTGCTCACCAATTATGAGACCTCTTGGTATCCTACAAATCTAAAGGCCTTTGAACTGCTCCATGAAGGTACAATAGGCGATCTTAGAAAGGTTATTGTGCGAGATGGACATAAAGGGCCTAAAAAAATTGGGGTAAGTGCCGAGTTTTTAGAATTCCTAACCGATCCCAAACTCAATGGTGGTGGGGCCATAATGGACTTTGGATGCTACGGGGCCAACCTTATGACCTGGTTGCAACAGGGTAAAAGACCAAATTCGGTTACTGCAGTGACCCAACAGTTACAGCCCGAAAACAACCCCAAGGTAGACGATGATGCTACTATAATACTTACCTATGACGGTGCCATGGCCATATTGGAACCCTCATGGAACTGGCCCATTGGCCGTAAGGATATGGAAATCTATGGAGTAAAAGGTGCTATTTATGCCGATAACCGCCATGACCTGAGAGTTCGGATTTCTGAAGGCTATGGTGGTTATAAAGAGGAAGTTTTTAAACTAGGGGAAAGGGATGCTCCCTATGATGAGCCCTTTGCCTTGTTTGCATCCGTTATTAGGGAGGAAACTACCCTTGGATCTTACGACCCCTATTCCTTGGAAAACAATATGATCACCATGGAAATATTAGAGGCTGCCGTTCAAAGTTCAAAATCGCAGCGCACCATTCAGCTCAAAAACTAGTTGTCCTCATAATAAGGATAACGGAAAAATAAAAAAATTTCGTATCTCACTGTATATTAGGCCCATATACATAACACTCTCTTCCCGGCAAGCATAAATTACCCTTTTACATCCATTGTATTATTATATTCTAAAGCACATAGAAATGAGGAAATTACAATAAACAAGGGATCATATCTTTAAAAACCAAACAACTATATACTGCCAAATGTTATCTTCTTTTTGGGCGTTCCCTCCTTCGTCGGTCGGGCCCTTGGCTATATCCCTGGCGTTGCTGCGGGGATGCCGCCGCGGTCCCTAACGCATTTCAAAAGATTCAAATATGTCCGCTGGGAAGTTGTATGCCTATTGGAGAGAATACAGAAAAACTAAAGATCTACCCACTTAAAATCATTGGGCACCGTAGCATCCAATAAATCCACTTTTAAAGCCTTGGCGGTCCTCTCGCCCAAAGCAAAGGTCGTTGCCAAATCCCCGGTTTCATAAATGGTAAAATTTCTATTCCCTTTCATCCACAAATTTACCTCATAGGTATAGGAACCATTGGCTTTTAATTGCCTAAAAACGGATACGTATTCTATGGCGGGAAGAGCTTTCCATCTACCAACACCTAAAGGACCCACACGATATTCTTCCTTATATTTTTGATGCTCCAAATCAAAATAAATACTTTTTACACTCGAAAATAAAATTCCCTGGGCCGCACAGGCAATGGCAATATAGAATACCCTAAAATTCCACCTGTTATTCAATCCTACTTCCGGGAATATTTCATAACCAAAGAAGAACATAACCAGCAAAATAAGGGTCAAGGTATAAAAAGCCGAAGCCACTAAGGTTTGCCACATGGGCCTAACACCTTCTGAAATGATAATTTTACGCCTATCCATATGCTATAAAACGACAAAAGCCATACGAAACGTATGGCTTTTGATTATTTGTCAATGGCATTAATCTTTGTTAATCCGCCAATACAATTACTTTATTGTTCTTCATTTCAACAGTTCCACTGCTAATTTCAAGGATAGTATCGCCATTGGGAGCTTTGGAAAATTTGTTTCCGTTAGCTTCGTCCAAAACAACGTTTCCTTTAAACCTTACCTTTCCTTCCTGTAATAGGGAAACGATAGGGGCGTGATTGTCCAACATTTGAAATTCACCATCAACTCCAGGAACAGTTACTGCAGTAACTTCTCCGGCAAACAAAGTGGCCTCTGGTGATACAATTTCTAGATACATATTTATAAGTATTCGGTATTCAGTATTCAGTATTCAATCGCTTCTTGTCAATTGCCAACTTATTACTGCCTACTCATTTACGCTTCAGCAAGCATTTTCTCTCCAGCTTCTATAGCTTCTTCAATGGTACCCTTAAGGTTAAAGGCAGATTCTGGAAGATGATCTAACTCCCCATCCATAATCATATTAAATCCTTTAATAGTTTCCTTAATATCTACCAAAACTCCCGGGATACCGGTAAATTGCTCTGCTACGTGGAACGGTTGGGAAAGGAAACGTTGTACACGTCTAGCCCTACCTACTGCCAATTTATCCTCTTCGGATAATTCCTCCATACCCAATATGGCAATAATATCCTGAAGTTCTTTATAACGTTGCAATAACTCTTTTACATTTTGAGCACATGCATAATGATCTTTTCCTAATATCTCGGCAGTCAAAATCCTTGAAGTTGAATCCAAAGGATCTACCGCTGGGTAAATACCCAACTCGGCAATCTTACGAGACAATACGGTAGTAGCATCCAAGTGGGCAAATGTTGTCGCCGGTGCTGGATCTGTTAAATCATCCGCAGGTACGTAAACCGCCTGTACCGAGGTAATGGAACCTCTTTTGGTTGATGTAATACGTTCTTGCATAGCACCCATCTCCGTTGCCAAAGTTGGTTGGTAACCTACCGCTGAAGGCATACGTCCCAAAAGGGCCGATACCTCAGAACCCGCCTGAGTAAAACGGAAAATGTTATCTACGAAGAATAAAACGTCTTTCCCTTGACCTTCTCCTGCACCATCACGGAAGTATTCTGCAATAGTTAATCCAGACAAGGCAACACGTGCACGTGCTCCAGGAGGTTCGTTCATTTGTCCAAAAACGAATGTCGCTTTGGAATCCTTCATTACTTTTTTATCAACTTTGGATAGATCCCATCCGCCTTCTTCCATAGAGTGCAAGAAATCATCTCCGTATTTTATAATTCCTGACTCCAACATCTCACGAAGTAAATCGTTACCCTCACGAGTACGCTCTCCTACTCCAGCAAATACAGAAAGTCCACCATGTCCTTTTGCGATGTTGTTGATCAATTCCTGGATAAGTACTGTTTTACCAACACCAGCTCCACCGAACAAACCAATTTTACCACCCTTTGCATAAGGCTCGATCAAATCGATTACTTTAATACCAGTGAACAAAACTTCCGTAGAAGTGGATAAATCCTCAAATTTAGGGGCATCCCTGTGAATTGGAAGTCCGTCTTTACCTGCTTTTGGCAAATTTCCAAGTCCATCGATGGCATCTCCAATTACATTAAATAGACGACCGTAAACAGCATCGCCTATTGGCATCTGGATTGCGTTTCCTGTTGCTTTTACCTCAACACCTCGGCTTAAACCATCCGTTGAGTCCATAGAAATTGTCCTTACGGTACTTTCACCAACATGGGATTGAACTTCCAATACTAATAGTGATCCATCTTCATTTTGGATTTCCAAAGAATCATAAATTCTGGGAAGGTCCGCTCCGGACTGAAATTCAACATCAACTACCGGGCCGATGATTTGAGAAACTTTACCTGTAACTTTAGACATTACTTGAGTATTTACGTTTTACTGATATCTTTAAATTAAAAACAGCGCAACCTACCGCTTTGTTTTTAAGGCTGCAAAGATATGTTTTCCATTCTTAAAAAGAAATTGTTTTTTTAATTTTTATGGAAGAACTGATGTATACTTTTTTCATTTGCTAAAAAATCTTCCTTTCCACCCCTTTATTACCTTTTCCTTCTTTCTAAGCCAAGGCTATTCAACATGAAAAAGTTTTCAAATAATGACTAATATTCACTTAAACACAAAAAAATAAAATCAGTTATACAAAAAAGCACCCTATAATAAGGTGCTATATCTCTGTTTAAATCAACTTTATTTTATTGAAGCGTTGAAGAATAATTTGTTGGATAGGCGCCTATATCCAATAAAGAACCAGATGCCTCAAAATTTGAACCATAAGTAACATCTATCGCTTTCATAAATTCATTGGCTATCAAAGCATAACCTCTAGCTGTTGGATGAACACCATCTAAAGAAAATGCACCTCCCCTGACCAATACATCCGTTAAGATAAAATTACCACTAGTCAATCCTCCATCCGCTATTTTGTTCATTAAACCATTGGCGTCCACCAAACCCAAACCTGCTTGAGTAGCACTTGCTGCGATAGTTGCATTGAATGCAGTCGTTGCTGCTGCAATCTCTGCTTGTTCACTTGGCAATAAAACCCATTTATCAGCTAATGGTAAAGACACCCCTTCTACTGAAAATTGCCCAGCCAATGCTTGGGATAGTCCTTGGGACATTAAAAATTCCACTGAACTGGTGTTTACCGTACCAATAATAGATGAACTAGGCAATACAAACAAATCGTCAGCTGTAGCCTGCCTTGCTTGTCCGTAAGCTAAACCAAAAAGATCGGCTACCGTTGGCGCGGCTTCAACTGGCAAACCAAATGATTGTACAAACGCAGGAAACGTAGGACTTAACTTCAATACTCCGGCAATTTGAGCTGATAAATTAATTAAGGATTCATCGTTAACCACAACCGCACTTGCCTCAGTTGTTGAAAAAACAATTTGTCGATCTGTTGCGTTTGGAACTCCTTGACTCTCCAAATAGGCAAACACCTGATTCAACTGACCAAATACCCCGTTTAAGGTAGGTATTTGATCGGTATAAGCTTGTAAACATTCATCATTAGGATCCAAGGGATTATAGGGTACGGTTGTAAAATGTGGAATACTTGTTACATCTGGAATATTTGCCACAACACCTTGTGCACCACCTGCCGTTACTGCTCCGATCAAAGTTGCATATGTTTGGTTGAAACCAACTCCAGGTGCTCCATCTATTGGGGTGATCGCACTAGATCCGTCTCCGCCAGAAAGGGCATAACCTAAAACATCATTAATCCCAACCCAAAGTGTAAAAAAGGTTGGTGATTGTGCAAGAACATCACCTAAAACGCTAGCGCTAGGTTCTGAAGCCATTCTTATAAAATAAGGATTTGCTAGGCCTAAGGAAAAGTTGGCCAAGGCTCCATAACCTGGAGCTAATAAATGAAAACTTTTTGCGCCAGGAACTCCCATATTATTAAATGGTCCTGTTGGATTATTTAATAAAAAATCTGTTGTAGAACTAGCAACCTGTGTATTGGTATCGTTAGGGTCAATTCCAAGAACAACAGGGCCGGTAAAGTCCGGGCATGCTGAATTAGAATCAGAATAAAAATACAGTCTTGGAGCGAAAAGATTATTTCCAGATAGTGGATTTAAAACAGGATTTCCTCCTAATAATAATCCTCCAAAATTATCATTCATTAATGGTTGGGAAAAATTACCACCACCAACCAATGAAAATTTTTGTGATAATAGATTAGGAAAAGAATTTTGTTGTGATGCAATAAATAACGCATTATCACTGAAGCCAGCAGTAAATGAATTTCCTATAGCTACATATTTGGAAAAATCAGCAGAACCAGCAGTCAATGCGGGTTTTGCTTCCTCTTCCACAACAAGGTTCAAATCTACATCTTCAGGATCGTTACAATTTGTAAACAAAAACAGTGAAGAAGCTAAGAATATATATTTTAAATTTTTCATGTCAAATTATGATTTGATTTCCGATTAGTTATTAATTGTCCAAGATAGGTAGTACATAGACCCAATAAAGCCTGTACCGAAGGCAGTAAAATACTCATTGCCCGTAATGTTGGTTCCACCTAACTTAAAGGAAGATTTGATGCTTGGAACAGCGTAGCTAATTTGAGCATCAAGTGTATGGAATTCCGGCACAACACCATCGCCAAAAGTAGCTTCCCAAAAATAATCATCACTAAATCTGTATGCTAGATTAAAGCCAAAGTTTTTGAATAACTCTTCATTCCCAAAATTGGCTTTAAACTTATGTTCTGGAGTATTAAAATTCAACATAACATCTGGATTTGCTTCTCGATCAAAATCCAACTTTGTAAAAGTATAACTACCCCCTAAATCAAAATTACCAAGTATTTTCATGTCTAAACCAATAGAAGCTCCGTAAGAGTTAACATCAGCATCAGTATTGGTATAGGCACTATAGCGCTGTACATCATCGTTTCTGACAGCATCTACAGATAGATTGCCATCGCCGGCAATACCATAATAAGGTGCATCAACAACTTCTTGAGAAATGAAGTCTTTATAACTATTGTAATAGGCACTAAAATCAACTACTAGTTTATCTATCTTTCCTCTGTACCCAACCTCAATTGAGGTAACCTGTTCGGGTTTTACCAAATCCGGATTTGAAACCTTTAAATCAGCCACGTTATTAGTAAGCTTAAAGGTCTCCACTGACTGCGCTGAATAGGCATTTTCATAAGCTGCTCTTCCTGTTTGTACTACTGATGCAGGCTGGCCTGACAATTGACCAGTTGAACTTACATCATAGGTATCAGAATAACGATTCAAATTATCAGGTGCGGAACCAACTAAAATTGCTCTACCTGCATCCAAACCAATAAATAAATCTTGGGTGGTCGGGTTTCTAAATCCAGTTTGCACGGAAGCTCTAATGTTGTGATTTCTATTAAGTGTGAAACCAGCTGAAATACGTGGCGATAAGAAGCCATCAAAAAATTCTGATTTGTCATAACGCGCTGATCCTGTTAATTTTATGCTTTTCACATCAGAGAGTTCAATCTTTTTTTGAATTTGGGTATAAATACCATATTCAGAATAATCAATTGGACCATCAGTATCAGTATATATTGTACCGCCAGAATTTAAACTGTATTTTCTATAGGATCCTCCAATTTGAATTTCAGCAATATCAATCAAATGGCTAAAATTATAATTACCATCAGCATGGTAATATTTAGAGGCATCTTGAAACTTAGAACCTGTTGATAAATCAGGATCATTTATACTTTTATTAAATGCAGCCTCGAATTGCGGTGTTCCTGGCAGGTAACGGCCCGTATCTGCAACAGCTCTCGCCCGTGCATGCTTTTGATCATCCGTTAAACCAGAAGGATTGCCAGACAATTCTATTCCAGCATAAGTTGCTATATAATCTCCAAACCAGTCTTCGTCGGATTTCCAGGATCTGTTAATGTTAATCCCCGTAAACACCATATCATAAGAGTCTCCTGCTTTATCCCCTACAACATATCCTCGTAAAAAGAAATTGTCATTTTTAATTTCTAGTTTATGTTGCTCTTGAAAAAAACCATTGATATTGTAACGGTTTGTTCCTTGATAGATAGTAGTACCGGTACCCACCTTACCCACATAAGAGAACTCTAGGCTGTTGTCTTCAATTGGACGATAGTATAATCCCCAATCCGCTTTAATACTTTCAGCGTTATAGTTGGTTAAATCCCGCTCATTGTAACCTGTTCTACTTACCTCAACATTTGGAATAATTCCCAAACCAGATGCAGATCTAATGTTCGTGGAAACTTCATCCCCGTATATATTAATTCCATCATAGTTATAATTGGCTCTTGTTCTAGTTGGATCAAATTTATCAACCTCACTGGTTGCGGCCCAATCTGTCCCTTTTAAATATCCGAAGTTTACTTTACCAGCAAATTTATCAGAAAATTTATGCGCCGCGCGAATACCAAAGTCAGTATACGGATTAGTTCCTGCTGACTCTTGAGAGGTGACACCTCTTTTTATGGAAACACTAATTCCTTCATGGTCAAAAGGGCTTTTACTACGCATAAAAAGTATCCCGTTAAAGGCATTGGCACCATAAAGTGCTGAGGATGCCCCAGGAAGTAATTCAACACTTAGAACATCTGTCTCTATCATCCCCACTAAGTTTCCAATTGGAAAGTTTAACGCCGGAGTAGAATTATCCATACCATCAACCAATTGCATAAATCGAGTATTGGCAAAAGAAGCAAAACCCCTAGTGTTTACGGATTTAAAAGTTAAACTGTTAGTGTTTACATCTACACCCTTTAAATTTTCCAATCCGCCGTAAAAATCTGCAGCTGTAGTGTTTTTAATATCTTCCAATCCAAAACGTTCCACAGTAACCGGAGATTCAAAAACACGCTCTGGAGTTCTTGAAGCAGAAATTACCACCTCGTCCAAACTTGTCTGTTCCTCGTTTAAGGTAACGGAAATAGTTTGATTATTTTGAGTAATATTGGCCTGGGAGGCAACAAATCCAATACTGGTAATATTCAATGTAAATGGAGGATTTTCAGTAGTGTTCAACAAGAAATTCCCATCAAAATCGGTTACCGTTCCAATGGCTTTGCCTACAATTACAATGTTGGCCCCAGGCACGGGATCGCTGTTTTGGTCCACCACATTTCCTTTTATGATCGTTTGTGAATACGTCAGCATTCCGAACATGAAAAAGAATAATAGAAGAATTGATCTCATAAAATTTTGAGTTAAATTAGTATTAGTTATTGGTAAGATATCATCTAATGGCCAATATACACTAAATTTAAATTTAACAATAACAAAATCAAATAAATTATGCATGCATAGTATTTTTTGTTCAAAATTTAACAGTTTTATTCAAATTAAGGACAAAATATAACATAAAAAATCCATGAATAATCGCCTTAAAAGACCAATACTCATGGATTTTACAAATAAAATTTGTTAATTTTTTACTCTACTGTAACCGACTTTGCCAAATTTCGGGGTTGATCCACATTACAACCTCGCATGACCGCTATGTGATACGATAATAACTGTAGGGGAATAGTAGTTAATAATGGTGTAAGACTCTCCAATGTTTCAGGAATTTCAATGACATGGTCCGCCAAATCCCTAACCTGCTCATCCCCTTCCGTAACCACAGCTATAATCTTACCTTTTCTGGATTTAATTTCCTGTATATTACTAACTACCTTTTCATAATGACCTTTATTGGTAGCTATGACCACAACAGGCATATGTTCATCTATTAGTGCAATTGGCCCATGTTTCATTTCTGCGGCAGGGTACCCCTCGGCATGTATGTAACTTATTTCCTTTAATTTCAAAGCACCTTCCAAAGCTACCGGAAAGTTATAGCCTCTTCCCAAATACAAGCAATTGGTAGAATTTTTATAAACATCGGCAATTATTTCTACCAGTGGATTGGTAAGTAGGGCTTTTTCAACCTTGGCTGGTATATTCTCCAATTCGGTCAAATGCTCATGGAATCGGGTATTATTGAAAATTCCTTTTTCCTTGGCCAATTTTAATGCCAATAAGGTCAATACCGTGATTTGCGTCGTAAAGGCCTTGGTCGAGGCCACTCCAATTTCTGGACCGGCATGGGTATAAGCGCCTGCATCTGTTTCCCTTGCTATGGATGAACCCACCACATTACAGACCCCAAAAACAAAAGCTCCCTTTTCCTTGGCCAATTTAATGGCGGCCAGGGTATCTGCGGTTTCTCCGGACTGTGAAATGGCAATAAGTACATCCTTATCCGTTATAACCGGGTTTCTATATCTGAACTCGGAAGCATATTCCACTTCTACCGGAATCCTGGCCAAATCCTCAAATATATACTCGGCAACCAAACCGGCATGCCAAGAAGTACCACAGGCCACTATAATTATACGATTGGCATTCAAAAACTTTTCCAGATTATCATCTATGCCCGCCATTTTAATAATCCCTTCCTTGGCCAAAAGACGTCCCCGATAAGTATCCAATATTGCTCTTGGTTGTTCATAGATCTCCTTAAGCATAAAGTGATCAAAACCACCTTTTTCAATCTCCTCTAGATTAAGTTTTAATTCCTGAATGGATGGATATGCAATGGCATCATCCTTTATTTTTCTCAATTTTATTTCCTTGCCCAACCTAATGACGGCCATTTCCTCATCCTCCAAATAAATGGCATTGTTGGTGAATTCTATAAAAGGGGATGCATCCGAAGCTATAAAGAATTCGTTCTCCCCAACTCCGATAGCCAACGGACTACCTAATTTGGCTACTACAATTTCATCCGGTTTCTGCTTGTCGAAAACTGCAATGGCATACGCCCCTACTACTTGGTTTAAAGCAATTTGAACCGCCTTTCCAAGCTTAACCCCTTCTTTGCGTTTCACTTCCTCTATAAGGTTCACCAATACTTCCGTATCGGTTTCCGAGGAAAAAGTGTAGCCCCTTTTAATTAATTCCTTTTTAAGTGAATCATAATTTTCAATAATACCATTGTGGATAATTACCAAATCCCCAGAATTGGAATAATGTGGGTGGGAATTAACATCATTGGGCACACCATGGGTAGCCCATCTGGTATGGCCTATCCCCAGTTTACCTTCAAGGGAAATTGATTTTTGGGACTTATTTTTTAAATCCTCTACTTTTCCCTTCGTCTTTGATAAATTTATATCCTTGCCATCGTATAATGCTATACCTGCACTGTCGTAACCTCTGTACTCTAAACGCTGAAGTCCCTTTATAATAATGGGATAAGCATCCCTATGCCCAATATATCCTACAATTCCACACATAATTTAAAGTTTAATGATTAGCAATTAAAAAAGGTTTAACACAACAAATTTAGCTCCTTGTTGCGTAAAACCTTTTATCTTTTAGTTAAAAAACCTAAATATACTTTAAGTGGTACTTTTCTTGCTTTAATTGGCCTTGGTATAAAATATTTCCAATTTTAATTTTTTAACCGCCTGGTCACTTGGTACATTATTACTGCCATAAAGTACTGTCCCAAATGGATTCACAGAAGACATTACCGGTACTTCCCCTTCAGTACTATTGGCCAGCATTGCTTTTCCGGTAGCTGTAACCCTTATATCGGAAGTCAGGGACAAGTTCAGGGTAGCATTGGTAGAGTCCCTTACTATTAGGTCATTAATATAGTTGGTAATCTTAATTTTATAGCTCTGCCCTTTATTGTTCGACTTATTCAGGGCCCCATCATAGTTGGTTATGTTACCTGCATTAAAGTCGTCTTCGGATTCCAGAAATTGATTATAAACAGGTCCATTTGTATTGTCCTTATTCAAATACAATTTTGACGGTTCAATAATTGTCCCAGCGGCATCCAAGGTATTTCTATCTACATAAAATACCAAATTGGCTTCATTTATGATCCAATTCTGGTTTTTGATCTGGTTGATAATTTCATAGCCGTTGATCTCATCAAAAAGTTTAATCTGGGCATAACTCCCTGCACCACCTTTTAAGTAAATTTTAGAGGCATTTTCGCCGTTGTCCAAGCCATTTGTTATTTCAGCGGGATAATCCTCATTTATAAAAGTGTTGACCGCATTACCAATTACTGCGCCGGTACTACTGTCTCTTCTTATAAAATTCAACACATATTGACTTTCCTTTTCAACAACGGTGGCATCTGTTGAACTGGTTACACCGTCATACGTATAATCTATGGTAATATTTCCTCGAGTTAGATCTAATAACACCAAAACATCGTCAGAAACCGATAAATGAACCCCCCTTAGAAATTCAGCAAAGTTGGCCTGACTCAACAACTCGGAAGAACCTTCCATATTTAAAATATTCTGCTGAAAAAATGCCGAATTTAATTGTACCCTTATCCCCGGAGCAATACGGGTAGGAGCTTCTTCCGATTCGTCCACATCCTCCGTTTCGGGATCGTCTTCCTGAAAGATTAATTCCTCCACATTATTTACCTCTACCGGGCCCTCGAACAATAGGTCAGATACAAAGGTCGGTGAAAACTGTTGGGATGAATAATATTGTTGCGCTTCCTGAAAATTGGTAGTGGGATCCAAATCCCTTAAAAAATAGGTAGATCGTTCTACCTTAATATTAAAAGATTCCGGTATATCTCCGTTGCCATCAAAAATACTATCAAGGTCATATTTTACAGGAAATCTATTTGCGGCAGTATCATCGTCCAAGTTATCATTCGTCCCATCTCCATCCGTATCCTTATTTAGCGGATCGGTTCCTAGGGATTTTTCCTGAATATCGGTTAAGGTATCCCCGTCACTATCACTATTGGCATCCTCAGGGTCAGCATCAAACTCATCCGCAACACCATCCAGGTCACGGTCACCCTTAGGATTTGTCAAAAACGGAATAAAAAGAAAAACTTCCTTCACCGTTTCATTCTCATTTATGGTCAAGGTACTGGAATCTGTATCGGCCGTTTCCTCCACTAGTGCAGAATAACTCCCAAAAACAGGATTCCCAGATGACAATTGAAGCTGAGTCGTAATGCTAGCTTCGGTTTTCCCATATACCGGGTCATTATAGTTACCTATTTGATAAACTGGTAGTTTATTGGTCCTAACTGCCTCTATTTTTTTATTGTAGGCAAAAACATCATAAACTGCCTTGCTGGCAGTAAATGGTTCGCCCCCAACTACACCACTGCCTATAGTCGTCAGATCCTCCTCACAGGACCCTAAAACCAAAACAAGCAATATACCTGCCAAAGCAGGTAATTTTAATCTGTTCAGTAAGTTCATTTAGATTATTTTAATACTTTGGTGTTATAAAAGTTCATGTACGCCTCTTCAAACTCCTGTAAAGGAACAAATGGCAAAACAGGTTTTTCAAGCTTGGATATGTAGTCTTCCAAATCAGCTGGAATATCTTCGGCCGCTAAAATAACAGCATCGGCATAATCAACAGCAACTTTTAACAAATTATTATAATTGGGATCTGCAAGTGCTTCTATACTTTCTTCAGGAACACCGTCAAATGCAATCTTTTTGATGAGATCTTTATCCAATGTACCATCGAAGCCCTGCCCATAGACGGACATAACAATCTGGCTTTCGGCGAACAAAGGCTCATCGGAGTATAATTTTTTAAGATAAAGGGGAAGCAAAGATGCCATCCAACCATGAACATGGATAATATCTGGGGACCAGTTTAACTTCTTTACAGTCTCTACCACACCCTTGGCAAAGAAAATAGCCCTTTCGTCATTGTCAGGAAAAGCTTTTCCATCCTCATCCGTAAAAGTTGCCTTCCTTTTAAAATATTCATCATTATCAATGAAATAAACCTGAATGCGCTCTCTGGGGATTGATGCCACTTTAATTATCAATGGCATATCCATATCGTTGATCACCAAATTCATCCCGGATAATCTAATTACCTCGTGCAATTGATGTCTACGCTCATTAATATTCCCAAACCTTGGCATAAAAATCCTTATCTGGCCACCATTGCTATTGACCATTCTTGGGGTTTCGTAAGACATTAAGGAAACTTCGTTCTCTGGTAGATAGGGTACTAATTCTGAAGATACAAACAATATCTTTTTGCCATTCATAAAAGCAATATTTTATTTATAGTGTAAGAGAAAGTGCAAAATTACAAAAATTATACAGATTAGCAGTAATTATAGTAAGTTTGCTCTCTTTTAAGTAAAACGCATGCAGTTAATTAACACTAAAAAGGAGCTCAAATCCTATCTATCGTCCCAAACGAAAACCAAAACTATAGGTTTGGTCCCCACCATGGGAGCTTTGCATTTGGGTCATATTTCCCTAGTCAACAAATCGGTTAAAGAAAATGACATTACCGTTGTAAGTATTTTTGTGAACCCCACCCAATTTAATAACAAGGCAGATTTAGAGAAGTACCCAATTACCTTGAACGCCGACATGTCCCTTTTAAAAACCGCTTCTGATAAGATCATCGTCTTTGCGCCATCTGCCTCGGAAATGTATTCTGGTGGAATAACCTCCAAAACATATGATTTTGAGGGACTTGACAATGTAATGGAGGGGGAGTTTAGAGAAGGACATTTTGACGGTGTGGGTACTATTGTTGAAAAATTACTGAGCTTAATTTCACCAACCAGGGCGTACTTTGGGGAAAAGGATTTTCAACAACTCCAGATTATCAAAAAACTGATAAAAATCACTAATTTACCTATAGAAATCGTAGGGTGCCCCATAGTCCGGGAGGCCAACGGACTTGCCATGAGTTCTAGAAACGAACGCTTGTCCAAGGCCCAAAGAAAAGAGGCTGCCTATATCTACAAAACCCTCAAAGCTGCCAAACAAAAATTTGGCACGAAAAGTGCTAATTTTGTAGTGAATTGGGTTAAAAAACAATTTGAAACCCATCCGAAATTAAAACTGGAATATGTTAAAATTGCAGATGTAAATCAATTAAAGCCTGTAATAAGAAAAAATAGAAAATTAAAATACAGGGTCTTTATTGCTGTTTATTCCGGAGATGTTAGGCTTATTGATAACATTGCCCTTTAATTTTATAATCTTGTTGCTTAATGCCACCAATAAATAGAATTGGAAATATAATTGGCATAAATGATTAACTTTGTCCCATGCAAATAGAAGTAGTAAAATCTAAAATACACCGCGTAAAAGTAACGGGTGCTGACCTCAACTATATAGGCAGTATTACCATTGATGAAGATTTGATGGATGCGGCCAATATTATTAGAGGCGAAAAGGTGCAAATTGTAAATAACGACAATGGCGAAAGACTGGAAACCTATGCCATACCGGGAACCAGAGGTAGTGGTGAGGTAACCTTGAACGGTGCAGCCGCAAGAAAAGTTGCCGTAGGCGATGTTTTAATTTTGATAACCTACGCCACCATGGATATTGAATTGGCAAAAAAATTCAACCCTTCCTTGGTCTTCCCAAATGAGGAAACCAATCTATTGACCTAGTTTTGAAGTCTTCCCTAAAGAAATCCTTAAAAACATTTCTCCCTATCTTATTGGGTGTGTTTTTAGTTTGGTATTCTTATTACATTACCTCTGAAGAGGATAGAGTGGAAATAATACATTACATAAAAAATGCTGATCTATTTTGGGTCGGCATATCCGTTTTTTTAGGTATCCTTACCCACCTTTCAAGAGCTATAAGATGGAACTATTTATTGGAACCCCTGGGCTATAAACCTAAATTGTTCAACAATATATTGATCATATTAACGGCCTATTTTACAAACTTGGGAATACCAAGGTCCGGTGAAATCCTAAGGGCAACGGCCTTGGCCACTTACGAGCATGTACCTTTCGAAAAAGGGTTTGGAACCATAGTTACGGAGCGGGTCATTGACCTGGTTATGCTATTCCTCATAGTTGGAATAGCCCTATTTTTACAAACTGACATTATCTGGGGTTTCCTGGAGCAAAAAGGGTTTAATCTTATACTGCTATCCGTACTTCTGGGATCCGCAATACTAGGCATGGCCTTAATGATGTATGTGGTGAAAAAATCGAAATCGAAATTGGCCACCAAACTGAAAACATTTTTAAAAGGTCTATTGGATGGCATCCTAAGTATCTTTAAAATGAAGAATAAATGGAGTTTTGTTTTTCATACCCTCTTTATATGGCTAGCCTATATTGCAATGTTCTGGGTGATAAAATATACGGTCTTGGAAACTATAGACCTTAGTGTTAGTCAGTTACTGGTTGCCTTTGTTGCCGGAGCCTTCGCCATGTCTGCAACCAATGGGGGAATAGGAATTTATCCCATCGCCGTAAGCAGTGCTTTGGCAATTTTTGGCATCAGCAAGGTATCAGGAGATGCTTTTGGATGGATTATGTGGATTTCACAAACTTTAATGGTAGTGGTTTTTGGCGCAATATCTTTTCTGATTTTACCGTTATGGAACAGAAACAAATAGTCTTCTATTTCCCAAATACTGTTCTATGCAACGTTTTTTTACCTTATTGGCCTTGTTTGTGTACTTTGGCAGCAACGCCCAAGTAACACAGGAAATATTCGAATCCTTCAAATTACAGGAACGTCGGGATGTGCAATACTACTTCCCAGAAAGCTACACAGCAGATAAAAAATATCCGGTTATTTTAGTTCTGGATGCGGAATATCTATTTGATCAAGTGGTAGCGAATGCAAAATTTTACAGTAATTTTCATGGTATGCCGGAAGCTATAATAGTAGGCGTACATCAATCCAAAAATAATTTAAGAAATCAAGATTGTGGCTTTGAGCCAGATAACGGACTACCTTCAGAAAAAGGTAAATTGTTTTTCGAATTTTTGGGTATGGAACTCCTTCCTTATTTGGATACAAAATTCAGCACCGCTCCTTTTAAAATGTTCGTAGGGTATGATATAACCGCTAATTTTGGGAATTTTTACCTTTTTAAGGACGAATCCTTGTTCAATGCCTATGTTAGCATTTCACCCACCATGGCGCCAGAAATGGAAACTAGAGTGCCTTCCAGATTATCGGTTATGAAGAAGAAAATATTCTATCAATTGATCTTGGAAGGGGAAAAAAGTGAAAATAGCAATAGGGTTTTGGTACTAGATCAAAATTTAAAAGGCATGGACACTGAAAATTTGCACTATTTCTTTGATAAATACGAGAATGCGGACCATATTTCAGTAGCCACCTACGGAATCGGGAAAGCCTTTGACAACATCTTTGGCATGTTCAAACCCATTAGTCCAAAGGAATACAAAGAAAAGATTTTAACTTCGGAAGGGCCTGTATTTAACTATTTGGCGGACAAACAATCTTCCATTGAAAACTTATTTGGTTTTAGAAAAACAACAAGTCTAAACGACATTATGGCCATTTACGCTGCTTCCAGAAAAAAAGAGGATTTTGAATCCTTGAAGCCATTGTCAGATCTGTGTAAAAAAGAGTATCCAAATACCATGTTGGGCTTCTATTTTGAAGGCGAGTATTACGAACAATTGGGGGAACCCAAAAAAGCACTCAGGACCTTTGAAAAAGCTTTTGGCATGGAAGAAATAGATTTCCTTACCAAAGAGATGGCTTTGGAAAAAATTGACGCCCTTAAGGCCGATTTTGGTTACTAAAAAGGTGCTAAGGGTTTAAAACAACAGAAGGCTAAATTTGCTTATTTGGTCAAGAATAAGGTTTAAAAATCCTTGGAGGTCCAATAATAAGTGTCCCAATTGTTAAAGGCAAAATGTTATTGGTATCATTTTAATCTAAGTCTGCAAATCCCACATTCCTTTTCAAACTTCTTACTACCTTAGCGCAAAGCTTAAAGTAAATAATGGCCAAAACGAAAACGGCATTTTTTTGTCAGAACTGTGGAACCCAATATGCCAAGTGGGTAGGGCAATGTGGATCCTGCAAGGAATGGAATACCATAGTGGAGGAAGTTATTCAGAAAGAGGAAAAAGTATCTTGGAAAATCTCTTCCCAACCCTCCAAGAAAGTTGTAAAACCACTAAGGGTCAACGAAATTAGTACCGACAAGGAAATAAGACTGGACACCTTAGATCTAGAGTTTAATAGAGTTCTTGGCGGAGGTTTGGTGCCTGGCTCATTAACTCTTTTGGGCGGAGAGCCCGGCGTGGGAAAAAGCACCTTAATGTTGCAAATAGCACTTAAACTTCCGTATAAAACCCTTTACGTTTCAGGTGAGGAAAGTCAAAAACAAATTAAGATGAGGGCTGATCGCATCCATCCCGAAAGTGAAACATGTTTTATCCTGACGGAGACTAAAACACAAAATATTTTTCGCCAGATCGAGGCCACTGAGCCCGATATCGTAGTTATAGATTCCATACAAACACTTCATACCGATTATATTGAGTCTTCTGCAGGTAGTATTTCCCAAATTAGGGAATGCACTGCCGAGCTCATAAAATTTGCAAAGGAAACCAATACTCCGGTCATCCTTATTGGCCATATTACAAAAGATGGCACTATTGCCGGTCCAAAAATTTTGGAGCATATGGTAGATACCGTTTTGCAATTTGAAGGCGATAGAAATTATGTGTACCGCATCCTAAGATCCCTTAAAAATAGGTTTGGTTCTACTTCAGAATTGGGAATTTATGAAATGCAGGGCAGTGGGTTGCGAGAGGTAAACAATCCGTCCGAAATTTTGATTTCCAAAAACGACGAAGGATTAAGCGGTACGGCCATAGCGTCTACTGTAGAGGGTATGCGCCCACTAATGATCGAAATACAGGCCTTGGTAAGCACGGCGGTTTATGGTACGCCCCAACGTTCCACAACCGGTTATAATGCCAAGCGCTTAAATATGCTACTGGCGGTCCTGGAAAAAAGAGCAGGATTTAAATTGGCAGCAAAAGATGTATTTCTCAATATCACAGGTGGTATATCGGTAGATGACCCCGCCATTGATCTGGCGGTAATTGCCGCCATACTCTCCAGTAACGAGGACATTGCCATAGAAAAAGGGGTATGTTTTGCGGCCGAAGTAGGTCTTGCAGGGGAAATAAGGCCGGTACAAAGAATAGATCAGCGCATTTTGGAAGCAGAAAAATTAGGCTTCAGCACTATCTATGTTTCCAAAAACAACAAGATTACCTTAAAAAATACCCAAATCCGAATTCAATTGGCTGCAAGGATCGAGGATGTTGCCAATAGCCTTTTCTCTTGAACCCGTTCTAATTCTTTGAATTAAAAATTCTCGCCAAAACCAGCATTAATACAACAACAATAACAATTAAGCCCAATTGCCAGAAACCTACTTTTAAAAAATTGATTGCTATCATACTGCTATGGAGCTGGATTTGGAAATTCATTATGTATCGCCTCAATACCTTTAAGCAGCTCTTCGCTCAATTCCACATCAATACTCCCAATATTTTCCTTTAACTGATTCATATTGGTAGCGCCAATTATAGTGGATGTTAGAAATGGTCGCGAATTTACATAGGCAAGCGCCATTTGCGCCAATGACAAATCATTTGCCTGGGCCAATTCAAAATATTTTTGGGTTGCCATAACGGCCGTATCACTACTGTATCTATTGTAATTTGGAAAAAGGGTAACCCTGGTATTCTCTGGTTTCCTACCTCCCAAATATTTGCCGCTCAAAGTACCAAAACCCAAAGGCGAATAAGCCAATAACCCTAATTTCTCCCGATGTGATATTTCAGCCAATCCAACTTCAAAAAGTCGGTTTAAAAGGCTAAACGGATTCTGTATGGTAATCATTCTAGGCAAACTAGTATGCACCTTGCTTTCCTCCAAGTACCTCATGGCTCCCCAGGGAGTTTCATTGGATATGCCCACATGTCTAATTTTCCCCTCTCGGACAAGGTCTCTTAATGTTTCCAATATCTGATGTATATTGTCCTCCCAATAATCCGAAATACTATGCTTATATCCTCTCTTTCCAAAATAATTGGTTGCACGGTCGGGCCAGTGTAACTGATATAAGTCAAGGTAGTCTGTCTGTAAACGAGTGAGGCTTCCCTCAACAGCCGATCTTATAGTTTCCCGGTTTATTCCCGTACTTCTAATAAACTTCGTCATTTCTGACTTTCCGGCGATTTTGGATGCCAAAATCACCTTATCGCGATTTCTTTTCTTTTTAAACCAATTTCCGATAATTCTCTCGGTATCCGCATAGCGCTCCTTGGTCGCCGGAATGGGATATAATTCTGCAGTATCAAAAAAATTAATCCCCTGTTCAAGGGCATAATCCATTTGTTCGTGACCTTCCTCCTCCCTATTTTGCCTTCCCCAGGTCATGGTGCCAAGGCATATTTTACTAACTTCAATATCGGTATGGGGGAGATTGGTGTACTTCATTTATTTAATTAAAGTTTGTCAAAAATATAACTCTTGGGTTCTAAAAAAAAGGATTAACAATACAAATAAAAACACCCACTAAGTTTTAGCTTAATTTTAAAAATTGGAAACAAAAAATTATCCTCTCATTTAGTTTGTGTAAGGAACATAAGTTGAGGAAATGAGTATATTCCGGTAGCAGCCATAATATTCCCTAATTCGGCAAAGTTAAAAACGCATGTACCCAATACTACATCCAAAAGACTGTCCTGATTAAAATCACCAACCTCCATGGTCAACCACTTACCATGAATCTTCTCTGGAATGAATGAAGGAGTAAAATTTAAACCTCCGTTATTGGAAAGAAATACAAAGCTTTCCTTTGGATCCTTCAAATCATTATAGCCATTATAAAAAGATATGGCCACAATATCCAAATCCCCATCATTGTCAAAATCCCTGGCCATGGCCTTGCTACACTCATACATTGGGTAGAAGTAGCTCTCTATAAAATTATTTTTAGTATCGTTCAAATAAACCCGTACACCATGATAAGGCTTATCTATTGGGGAATTATCCCGATTGTCCCCATTGGTCACTAGTAAATCTTCAAATCCATCCTGATTAAAGTCCACCATCTCAAAATAATTGGAACCATGAACAGGATTAAATTGCATTACAGGCATTTCTTCAAACACGCCATTTCCCTTATTGTAAAATATTATTATCTGCTCATAGGCTTGCGCCATTAAAGCCACTATATCTGGCTTATTGTCCCCATTAAGATCCCTAATTTCAACCTTAGTAGCACCAGGCAAATTTTTCAAAATATGTTCCTTTGATTGATTCAAATCCTCATACCAAGATAATTTACCTCCGTAATTACCAAAACTGCAGATCAGGATATCCTTCGTATCATCCATATTTAAATCTGCTGTCGCAAAATTAACTGGTCTGCCAAGATTGGAAAAGGCCACCTCATCTTTATTGTTGCGCCCTTCTCCTAATCTGAACAAGGTACCTGATCGCTGATCGCTGGGTCCCAATTTGCCAAGCGTCATTACTAATGGTAATGTATCTTCACCAAATTCAATATGACTACCTGGACTAGTCAGTTTCCAACTTTTTCTAATTTCACCCTTACTGTTAATAACATATAAATCCAAATAATCCCCAACATACAGCTCAGAAGCCTTTGGGTCAAATTTTAAAAGCGTTATTTGTGGCAAAGAATTATCGCCAATATTCATATATTTTGCCTCGAAGGGAAAATCTGCTTTTTCTTTTTGGAAGGTCCTTATCTGTTTGGGTAACTTTTGGGGCGCGTACATTTGATAATAACTAACTATCTTTTGCCATTCGTCCAATGAAACTAAGGCCGAATCGGGATAGATGTTCAAATATCTTGCGACATTCGCAGTAGTGGGATCCATTCCATTATATGGATCTTTATCGTTATTTCTGATTCCTAAACGCATGCCCATATCGGGAAGAACACTATTAACCCAGGTTTCTTTATCCAATAAACTTGGTTCTGGAAACACATGGCACATTTGACAATACCGCTCCGCCAATTCCTTTCCCGTATACTGCTGTTTGGTTTTTTGTTTAATAGGGGGAAAAATATTCGTCCCTTGAAAAAAAATGGCACAACAAAGAAATGATAAACCCAGAATAAAAATCAATCGCGAAATACTTATTATTTTCATTCCCTATATTATTACTTCATATAAATAAATATTCCTAGGCTCTTAACCTTATTCCATTTGAGTCAACAACAATACTTGTGGGAAAGTAGATATGCCAGTGGTAGCCACTACCTTGGCCATTTCATTAAAATTAAAAATAAAGGAACCCAGCATAACATCTGGTCTATTATCTCCATTAAAATCTGCCACTTCCATAGTTAACCATTTACCGTATAATGCGTCTGGATGAAATGAAGCGGTAAACTTTAAATTTCCATTGTTTAATAAATATACAAAGCTTTCCCCAGGATTTTCAAGATCCGCATAGAATGAAGCGGCTACAATATCCAAATCCCCATCATTGTCAAAATCCCTGGCCATGGCCTTACTACACCCGTACATTGGATAAAAAAAAGTCTCCTTAAATTGATTCTGCCCATCATTCAAATATATTCTTAATCCCTGATAAGGTTTATCCACGTTGGAATAATCCCAATTATCACCATTGGTCAATAAAATATCTTGAAATCCATCATTATTAAAATCTGCCAATTCAAAATAACTCACCCCATGGACCGGGGAAAATTCCAGTACTTTATCTTCTTCAAAGTCTCCTTGCCCCCTATTGTAATAAATTGAAATTTGCTCATAAGCCTGGGCCATTAAAGCTACAATGTCCGGTCTTTGATCACCATTAAGGTCTGAAATCGCTACCATTCTGGCTCCTGGCAAATTACTCAAGACATGCTCTTTGGAAGTCTCAAAACCATCAAACCATGACAATTTTCCCCCATAATTTCCAAAACTACATACCACTACATCCCTTCTTTTATCCCCATTTAAATCTCCCGAAGCAAAATACACCGGCCTTCGCAGTTTCGAGATATCTACTCCGGAACTTAGGTTATTCTCCTTTATTTTTAAATTGGAAAGCCTTCCCAATTCTTGATCGGATGGCCTAAATTTTCCCAGAGTCAGCAACAATGGATCGGAATTCCCTTCAAACTCAATATGGGCTGCCGGACTGTTCAATTTCCAACTATTTCCAATTTCACCAGTATTTTTTAATGTGTAAAGATTATCGTTATCCCCAATATATAGCTCAGAAGTAATCTTGTTATAGCCCAACATTGATACTTTCGGTAATTTACTTTCCCCTATAGTGATAAACTGGGCCTTAAAAGGCATAATCCCTTTCGCAAGAGCAACGGTTTTTGGCTGCATCTCCAAGTTATTAGGAGCATTTGACACATAAAAATCGACGATTTTGGACCAATCCGCTTCTGAAATCAACGGTTGCTCAGGGTAAATATTTAGATTCCGTACAATTCTTTCATCCTCGGAATCCAGATCTTCAAACGGATCAAGACCTTTTGTCTTTATTCCCATGCGCATGCCCATATTGGGCAAAACACTCTGTCTCCAAGTATTCTTGTCCAATAAGCTCGGATCCGGAAACAAATGGCACATTTGGCAATACCGCTCAGCCAATTCCTTACCTGAATTGTCCAATGCGGGTTTTTGTTTAATGGCAGGTAATGCATCCTTCCCTTGAAGAAAAATTGCGTAACATAGAAATGCCAGCCCTAGGGTATATATTATTTTATAAACTCCTTCTACTTTCATAGCCAATTCCATTACTCAAACTAAAACTGAATTATTGAATGCAATTACCAAAAAAAAAGTGAATTATTATGTTGCTACAATTTAACTGAATTCCACAATTTACCCAATACGCTAATGGTTAATTAGGTCAGCAAAAAGCTCCCCCAAATTATTTGAACCAAATTCCAATACTTGTCAATGACGCTACTCCAATTCTACCAAAATTGGACAATGATCACTATGCACGGCCTTGGATAAAATAACGGACCGTTTTAATCTACTCAATAATGGTCTACTCACCAGTCCGTAATCCAGTCGCCAGCCCTTATTGTTGGCCCGGGAATTGGCCCTATAGCTCCACCATGTGTAATTATCGGGATCTTTATTAAAATGACGGAAACTATCTATAAACCCACTGTCCATAAAATTGCCTATCCACTCCCTTTCCACAGGTAAAAACCCAGAAACATTTTTATTTCTAACGGGGTCATGAATATCTATTGCTTCATGACATATATTGTAATCCCCGCAAATTACAAGGTTCGGTTTTTCCTTTTTCAACTTATCCACATACTCGTGGAAATCGGCCATATATTGTAGTTTATGATCCAATCTGGCAATATTGGTACCCGATGGCAAGTAAAGGCTCATAACCGAGACTCCGTTAAAATCGGCTCTAATATTTCGCCCCTCAAAATCCATATATTCTATTCCGGTACCAAATTCCACATGGTCGGGTTCTGTTTTGGCCAGTATGGCCACACCACTGTAACCCTTCTTTTGAGCACTGTACCAGTAGTGGTAGTGGTATCCCAAAGCCTCAAAAATTGAAAGATCCAATTGATCTTGATTGGCCTTTATCTCCTGCAAACAGACTACATCCGGGTCTACGCTTTTCAGCCAATCCAAAAAACCTTTGCTCACTGCCGCCCTAATTCCGTTTACATTATAAGAAACAATTTTCATTTAACTAATTTTTTTCCAGCTAACCCAAACCAATTTTTGGTGGATAGTGTAGCTAGATATTAACCATAATCGTGTTAAAAATAGCCAATCTTTTTTGTAACCAAAAAGGGCTAACCATATTATTAAGAATTAAATCCATGTTTAATATACCTGTTCTATAGATTCCATGAAAATCACAAAAAAATTAGATAATAATACTTAAGTTTGAAGCTTATTATTATTCGATGAAATTCTCCCTTAGTTTTTTATTAATCATTCTTTTTGTCTTGACATCCCACGCTCAAGAACCTGTAAAAAAGGACAGCATTACCGAATTGGACGAAGTCATCCTTTTGGATTCCCTACAATCCTCTACAGATAATGGGATTATAGCAACCAAAATTATAGGTGCCAAGGTTTTTCAGAATTACAGTCCAATAGATATGGTTTCTGCCATTAATCAAATATCCGGAGTTTACATATTGTCCGGGGCCTTAAACACCAATAGGATTACCATCCGTGGAGTAGGCGCAAGAACACTATTCGGGACAGATAAATTGCGATTGTACTACAATGATATCCCGATTACAAACGGGTCGGGCTTCTCCACTATAGAATCCTTCGACCTGGAAAATCTAAGTTCGTTAGAGGTAATCAAAGGACCAAAAGCCACTAGTTTTGGAGCTAATTTGGGAGGGGCTATTCTGTTGAATTCCAAGCAGCCCAATGATGGGGCCACCTATTTTAGGAATAACTTTACCATAGGCTCCTACAACCTTTTAAAGAACAACCTGCAATTTAGTCTTAAGGAGAATAATATTGCCCTTAACATACATTATGGCTTTTTAGAGACAGATGGCTATCGTGAAAACAATAGATTTAAACGTGAAGGTGTTCTACTGGATCTTAATTACAAAATTAGTTCCAAAACCAATATTGGCCTTCTCTTTAACCATGTTGATTATAACGCCCAGATTCCAAGTTCTTTGGGAGAAACCGATTTTAAGGAAAGCCCAACAAAGGCTGCATTTACCTGGAAATCTGCCAAAGGATACGAGGATAACAAATATAGCCTGGCAGGGTTGACAATAAATCACGCCATTACGGACAAATTAAAAAACACCAACAGTATTTTCTATACCTATCTGGATCACTACGAACCCAGACCTTTTGGAATTTTGGATGAATACACCCATGGTTACGGTTTTAGGACGAAATTCGCTGGCCAATGGGTTACCAATAAATCCAAAATTGACTACAATTTTGGTGCGGAATTATACAAAGATGAATACCATTGGAGCGAATTCGAAAATCTATATCAAGATAATAATGGAAAGGGTAGCCTGCAAGGCGATCAATTTGCCAAAAACAAGGAATACAGACGACAGTTCAATGCTTTTGGAAATATTCTTATTCCGCTAGGAAAGGACTTTTCTACCCAAATTGGATTGAACGTTAACAAGACCTATTACGATTTTCGGGATTTATTTAATCAAGGGGCCGCCAATAGAAGCGCAGAAAGGGATTTTGATGCCATTATTTTGCCAAGCCTGAACCTCAACTATAGTTTTTCGGAATTAAATTCACTTTACGCAAACATTAGTAGAGGATTTTCCAACCCCACTTTGGAAGAAACACTTACTCCAGACGGGGTAATTAACCCAGATATTGCCCAGGAAACGGGTACGAATTACGAAATTGGCACTAGATTGCTTTTGCTGGATAGAAAATTGAACATGAACATAGCCATTTACAGAATGGATATCAAAAATCTACTCGTGGCACAAAGGGTTGGCGAAGATCAATATGTTGGCAAAAATGCAGGCAGGACCCAACATCAGGGTTTGGAATTGGAGGCAGAATATAATCTGGATGTTACCTCAAAACTTAGGATGACCCCCTTTATTAGCTATACTTTTAACGACCACAGTTTTGTGACCTTTGTGGACGAGGACAACAATTACTCCGGCAATCCATTGACAGGGGTTCCCAAACACAGATTGAATTCTGGTTTACAGGCCCAACTCAACAATAGGTTCTATTGGTATTCCACCCATCAATATGTAGGGGATATACCCTTAACGGATGCCAATAGCCTTGCAAGTTCCCCATTTAATGTAATCAATAGTAAAGTGGGGTATAAGAATCAATTAGGGAAAAATCTATCTATGGACATTGCATTTGGCATCAACAATATCTTCGATGTCAACTATGCCCAATCCGTACTTATAAACACAACCGGATTTGGAGGTGCCGAGCCTAGGTATTACTATCCTGGAAACGACAGAAATTTTTACAGCAGTTTACGCTTAGGGTATTCACTATAAACGAAAAAAGGCCCAATAGTTTAATTATCGGACCTTTAACTTCTTATATATTGCGTTACTACTCCATTCTTTTCAACCAGCTCTTCATATCAACCTCTTTATGGATAATTGACTTTACATCAGCGATTGCAACACGTTGTTGTTCCATAGTATCCCTGTGACGAATGGTAACCGTATTATCTTCCAAGGATTGGTGATCCACTGTAATGCAAAATGGGGTTCCATTGGCATCCTGCCTTCTGTAACGGCGTCCTACAGCATCCTTTTCATCATATACAACATTAAATTCCCATTTAAGATCATCTATAATCTCTTGGGCCAATTCCGGTAAACCGTCCTTTTTCACCAATGGAAAAACTGCCGCCTTGTTAGGTGCCAAAACTGCAGGTAATTTAAGAACCGTTCTTGTGGTATTGTTCTCCAATTCCTCTTCTACCAAGGAGTTTGAAAATACCGCCAAGAACATACGATCCAAACCTATAGAAGTTTCGACCACATAAGGCACATAACTTTCATTAAGTTCAGGATCAAAATATTGTAATTTTTTACCAGAGAATTTTTCGTGGCTACTGAGGTCAAAATCTGTCCTGGAATGGATTCCTTCCAACTCTTTAAATCCAAATGGAAATTTAAATTCTATATCGGCCGCTGCATCAGCGTAATGTGCCAATTTCTCATGGTCGTGGAACCGGTAGTTTTCCCCACCTAACCCCAAGGACAAATGCCAGGCCATCCTTTTTTCCTTCCAGGTTTCATACCATTCCTGTTGGGTGCCTGGACGGATAAAGAATTGCATTTCCATTTGTTCGAACTCCCTTTGACGAAAGATAAACTGTCTTGCAACGATTTCGTTCCTAAAGGCCTTACCAACTTGAGCAATACCGAATGGAATTTTCATTCTTCCTGTCTTTTGAACATTTAGGAAGTTGACAAAAATTCCTTGGGCAGTTTCGGGTCTAAGGTAAAGATCCATTGCACTATCGGCGGAAGCTCCCAATTTAGTACCGAACATTAGATTAAATTGCTTTACATCGGTCCAATTCCTTGAACCCGATAATGGACAGGCAATTTCCAATTCTTCAATCAAATTTTTTACATCTACCAAATCCTCATTCTCCAAGGATTTACCCAATCGCTTTAAAATGGTCGTTATTTGCTCTTGGTAACCTACCACTCTTGGATTGGTTTCCAAAAATTGCTTTTTATCGAAAGAATCGCCAAATCGCTTTTCTGCCTTGGCTACTTCCTTATCTATTTTGGCTTCAATTTTAGCGGTATAATCCTCCACCAAAACATCGGCACGATATCTTTTTTTGGAATCTTTGTTGTCAATTAGTGGATCATTAAACGCATCCACATGGCCAGAGGCCTTCCATACTGTAGGGTGCATAAATATTGCCGTATCCAATCCCACAATATTATCGTTCATCTGAACCATGGCCTTCCACCAATATTCACGGATGTTCTTTTTTAACTCCGCACCGTTTTGGGCATAATCGTATACGGCACTAAGTCCGTCGTAAATTTCGCTGGACTGGAAAACGTATCCATACTCCTTTGCATGCGAGATTACTTTTTTAAAATCGTCTTCTTGTTTCAACATTTGGCAAAAATATAATAATAGTAGAAAAGGTGGTGATTTATTTTAATTGAAATTCCGAAGTCGCCAATAATTTTTCATTCTCGAAAACATTAAGGGTATAGGTTCCTTCGCCCAAAGATCCCTCGGGTACTGAAATTGCATCGCAAACACTGAACTCCTGGCCCATAAAAACCAGTTCCACGCGTTTGCTGTAAACATTTCCATTTACAGAAATGGTATTGGCGTTATCCTCGATTACCCCCATATTAGGCCCTAAAAACTGAAAGTAAATTACCCGTTCTTCATTTTTGGAATTGGGATTTCCCATGATGGTAACACAACCTCTTAATTTGGAAATGATGTTGGCCTTATTGGTCTTAATGTGTTTTCCCGATCGAAACCTAAATCCACTACCTTCGGAATTTTCCAATTTAAGGTAGCTTTTTGTCTTAAGTTCTTGACTAAGCTCTTTGTTCTTCCTTCTTAGTAATGCCTCGGCTTCTGCCAATGAACTGCTCTTTCCCCTAAGTTCTTCTATCATCTTCCTGGTTTCCTCATATTTGTTACCAAGGAGCATGTTGTTATATTTTAGGAAATTGTTCTTTAGCTTAAGGCTATCATTCTTGGCTTCGAGTTTTCTAAGTTCGGTTTTGTATTCCTTTAGTTTTTCAACCGTAAAATTTAAACGGCCAACCGAATCCAATAATTGTTGCACTCTATATTTGGAATCTTGTAATTCAATTTCATTTACCTCATTAAGAGCTGAAAGTCGATCCACATCAGATTTCATTAAAGTAAGGTCCTTAACCAACAATTCTTTCTCTTGCTCCAAAAAACTAATTCTACTTTTGGATTGGGCATAACTATAATAGAAGGCAATGAGAATACCTAATATAATAGCTGCCAAAGCGGCAAGTATTATCTTATAATTAAATTTGTTATCTTCAGTATCCATCTAAAAGCATGCGTATTAAGTAGGTTAATAGTAATTAAGATTTGTGTATTCCAAGATTTCAAATATACTAAACGATATCAACACAATCCTCGTGCCAAGGCTATGTTTTGGATGTAATGCTCCATTATATAGAGGAGAAGAACAGGTTTGTACCGTTTGTCGGAATCAATTACCACTCACCGATTATACATTTAACGCGGAAAACCCTGTTGACCGTATTTTTTACGGAAGAATTAACATAATCAAGGCCAGTGCATTCCTGTTTTTTACTGAAAAAGGAATCGTAAAGAGTATTATCCACTATTTAAAATATAAAAATCAGGAACAAATTGGATCATTATTAGGGAATTGGTATGGCCATATACTCAAGGAAAATAATTTCCTGAACAAAATTGATTATGTAATCCCCGTACCCCTGCACCGAATAAAATTAAGGAAAAGAGGTTACAACCAAGTAGCTCTATTTGCCAAATCGATCGCAGCACATATCAATGCCCAATACTTGGACGAGGTACTGATCAAAACTGCCAATACCAAGACCCAGACCAAAAAATCCAGAATACTTAGGTGGCAAAACAAACAAGCACTCTACATTTTAACGGATCAAGAAATATTCGAGAATAAGAACGTACTATTACTGGACGATGTTATTACCACAGGGGCAACCATGGAGGCCTGTGCCAAAGCATTATCTGGAACCAAGAACATTAATATTTATATTGCCTCAATGGCCATTGTACCATAATTTTACAATTCTACAAATTAGTTGTTTCTTTGTTGAACATTTTCATGACTGCTATGATCCAACGTATTTTAGGATTTTTATTTTTGCTTTTAACGGTCTCGGCCCTCGTACAGTGTGCCCGTAGAGGCACGCCTACTGGAGGTGATAAGGATATTACCCCTCCGAAGTTGATAAAGGCGGAGCCAAAGAATATGTCCATAAATTTTAAGGCCAATAAAATTCGATTGTATTTTGACGAGTATGTTAAACTTAAGGACATTGAAAAGCAGCTCATAGTTTCTCCGCCTTTGAAGTACACCCCTGTGATTACACCCCAGGGATCGGCCAATAAATATGTGGAGATTATCCTAAAAGATACCCTAAAAGAAAATACTACCTACACCTTCAATTTTGGTCAAAGTATTATTGACAATAACGAAGGCAACCCTAATCGAAATTTGACTTATGTATTTTCTACGGGGGATTATATAGATTCCCTTACAGTTTCTGGGGTGGTAAAAGATGCCTTTAACAAAAATGCCGATACTTTTATAAGTATTATGCTTTATGAGATAGATAGTGCCTACACTGATTCTACTATTTATAGGCAACCCCCAAATTATATTACGAACACCTTGGACAGTACCCCTATTTTTCACTTAAAAAATCTAAAAGAGGGGAAATATGCCATGTTCGGGGTGAAAGACGAAGCCAAAAACAACATCTTTAATCAAAAGGTAGATAAAATTGCGTTCATAAAGGACACTATTAGTCTGCCTACAGATTCTGTTTATCTTCTAACAATGTTCAAGGAAATACCGGATTATAGTATTTCTGTCCCAAATTTTGCGGCGAAAAACAAAATCATTTTTGGGTATCAAGGCAATGGCAGGGATATTTCCATTAAACCCTTGAGCACCATACCAGATACGGTTAAAACTAAAATTACCAAAGAGCGGGAAAAAGATACCTTAAACTATTGGTTTACTCCCTTTCAAGTTGACTCGCTCGTTTTTACAGTGTCCAATGAGAAGGAAAGGCTAATAGATACCTTTACTGTAAAAACTAAAAAAGTAGCCTTGGACACCCTATTACTACAGGCCAACCAAAGAGGATCGCTAGAATTTGGAAGACCTTTTTATATTGGGGCCAATACCCCTATTTCAAGTATCGATAGTTCAAAAATAAGTATGATTCGAAAAGATTCCTCCATGGTGAAATTTGCTTTGGCATTGGATACTTTGGGCAATAAAATTGATCTTGATTTTGAAGTAGAGCCCAATGAAAATTACGCTCTAGACTTACTCCCAGGAGCGATAATGGATTTTTTTGGCACTGAAAACGATACACTATCCTTTAAATTGACAACCAAAAGCTATGCGGATTTTGGAAATTTAAGACTTACCTTGGAGGGACCCGTTACATATCCCTTAATAGTGCAATTAACCGATGAGAAAGGGATAACAAAAAAAGAGTTGTTCGCCACTGAGCCCCAAACCTTCGAATTCAGCAATATTGATCCATCAAAATATCTTATTCGATTGATTCTCGATAACAATGGTAACCAAAAATGGGATACGGGAAACTATCTTCAACAAATACAGCCAGAAAGAGTAATCTATTACCCCAATCCTTTGGAAGTAAGGGCCAATTGGGAATTGGAACAAACCTTTACCCTTTCAAACTAAAATGGTCGCGATCGTCCAAGAACTTTAGTTTCTCCCGTGCTTCGGAAATATGTTTCTTATTTAAGGTAGCATAAAGTACGGTATCCTCTTCCGAAAAAACTACGAGGTTACCCAAAACATCAATTACAGTGGAATGGCCAGGATAAATATGTCCGCTATTATCACTACCAGTCCTATTGACCCCAATAACATATGCCATGTTTTCAATGGCACGTGCCTTTAGGAGAGCGTCCCAGGCATTTATTCTTGGTTTTGGCCAATTGGCAACAAAAATAAGCACATCATAATTCTCGGAGTTTCTTGCCCATACTGGAAAGCGAAGATCATAACAAATAAGGGGACAAATCCTAAACCCCTTATAATCAATGATAATCCTCTTTCTCCCTCTGTTATAAATCTTATCCTCACCAGCTAGGGTAAAGGTATGTCGCTTATCATAATAACTGGATTTACCATTGGGCTCCACAAACCAAAGTCTGTTGTAATAATGACCATCCGCAAAAAAGACCATACTACCGGTTATGGCCACATTTTTTTTTTGTGCTTCCTTTTGCATCCACCTAACCGTTTTATCCCCTTCTTCCTTAGCTATATGTTGGGGATCCATGGTAAAGGCGGTTGTGAACATTTCTGGGAGCACGATCAAATCGACATCAGAAGTAATCGAATCCAGTTTATTTGAAAAGTTTTCCCTATTCTTTTCAGGATTTTCCCAAACAAGGGAAGATTGAATAATTGCTACTTTGAGTTCCATTTTATATTGCTCCGATTAAAATACACCTCCGGATGATTCTGGGCGGCCAGTTTGAACAGATGCTCCCGTAGATCCATGAATTTATTTTAGGCCTTTTCCAATAAAGCAATTAGTGATGGCGCCCCCTGTTCTTTTGCATAATCCAAGGCAGAAAGGCCGCGTACATCTTTGATGGCGGTATCTGCACCTTTGTCCAAAAGCATTTTTGCAATCTCTTCCCTATTGAATGTTGCGGCATAAATAAGACAGGTAGCTCCCATAGTATTACGTTCGTTTACATTGGCACCCTTGTCTATCAATTTTTTGGCCACATCCGTATATCCTTTAAAGCAGACACCCATTAGGGCCGTATTACCTGTTGCATCTTTGGCATCGATTTTAGCACCGCTTTCCAACAAAAGATCCGTAATATCCTCCTGGTCGTAGTAGGTGGACAAAATAAGTGGTGTAGACCCCCTTTGATCCTTACTGTCCAGTAGTATGGGATTCTTCTTCAACATGGCACTTACCTCATCAAAGTTCCCGTTTCTAATTTCGTTAAAGAAAAATTCGTTCATAATTAATTCCCGTTAGTTAAATGTATAAAAAAACCATCACTATAATCAATAAAAAATTTCATGAATCGATGTTTCTCCGGGATATTCTTAGGGTCAAATGCCTTGGAGAGTTTAATTGCCAAGTCTTTAAACCCATTTTTAAAAAAGATCTGGTCCAATTACTATCTGATATAGGGATTTAATGGGGTCAACGGATTCCTGGATTGAAATCCTCTGGCGCATTTTGTGGTCGATTAATGGTCCCAGCCTCGCCGGAATCATTAAATAAGGTCCATTCACTGAACGTAAATAACGGGTTGGCCTCGGTGACATTTTCGTTCCTGAAGGCCCTGCCATCCTCAAATTCGTGGTTCGTACCTGAGCCATCTTCGCCCACAACACCGAAACTATCCATTACATTACCAAAAGGGTCTACCAATTGCAAATTATCATCACCATTGGAATCTGCTGGGCTATTTGAAGAAACACTGTGATCGGGCGGGAAACCATAAACTAAATGAAACTGCGAAGCATTAGGCGAAATAACAAAAGTGCTTTCCCCCTGAACCACATATCCGGACAAATCTATGATAGAACTTACTTCAGTGTTATCGTTAGTGTATCTCCTTAAAGTCCAACCCTTTAAATCCAGCATTTCAGAATCTGAATTATAAAGTTCCACGAACCGTGCTCCAGCATCGTTATCAGGATCGGCCAATTCGGAAATAAATAATTTAGTTGAGGTAAATTCATCTACCAAATCCTCACAACGCATTGCAGTAAAGTCAATATCCGAGGTATCCCTAATTACCAATTGATAGTCCTTATTCTCCTTTATTAAGACCCCAGTTATGGTTCCATTACCTTCTGGCAATGGACTGGCCTGAAAATCTGAATACCCACTATTGAGCAGTTCGAGTTCCAAATCTTCACAATTGATCAAGGTCCTTATAGTTTCTTCCTCTTTTTCAGCAAAGGATTGACCTACTTGGATTAATGAAACTTCCATATTGTTAAGCTGAATCAAAGTGCTGATCATGGAGTCCTCCAGCTCATTAATGGAAGTTTTGGCAGGTTCCAACTCTTGCATTGGATCGCACGAATTAAATAAATGTTGCCCTACTTTTGCTGCTGGCAAACGCCCCACGGAAGGGTTGCCAAAAGCACTAAAAACACCCCCCAATTTAATTACCCCTTTACTCATACCCAAATAAAGTCCCTTAGTTTTTAAAAGGATTTTTGACCCAACTTCATAAAATAAGTGCGAATCCCTAAGGTCAACTTCCAATTGCAAGCCTTGAGTGGGGTTCGTTGGATTGTCCTGTATATGAAGGGTACCGAAAAAATTGCCCGCTAGATCGGATGAAACCACATAACCCTCTATAACCAAATCTTCTTGGATCCGTATCAACTCGTCAACGTAAAGCGATTTTAGCTCAGATATAGTAATATTGGCCGAAATATCCGATGGGCAATTAGCTTTGGGGGGCTCGAAATTCCTATCCTTAACACAGGCCATTACAAGATATAACGCCAACAGAGCCACAATGCTTACGATATTGCTGATCCTAAAGTTCATTGTTGTATTATTTATCCTTTTCCGTGTGCGGGGAACAAATTATATATCCTTTCCATCTAACCAAATTGTTGCTGTTCAACCATTTTCATTTAAATGGAAAAAAATCAAAAACTAATTGCAAAATTTATAAAATAGGTACGTCCATAGCCGTACCAATATTTGGGTGCAAACGATGGGTTACCACTTAAATTATCCTGTTGTAACTGTCCAAAATTCCCATTCCTGCTTTGTTCATATCCCCCAGTTCTAAAAATAGCATCAAAAACATTATTTACGCTGGCAAAAACGCTAATATACCTGCCACCTTTTAACCAGGATTTACCACCAACCATATTCAATAAATAGAAATCATCCAATTTATTCTGGGACAATAATTTTTTTACATTTTCATCGGTGGCATTTGGAAATGGGACGCCGGTTTCTGGATCCAGATAAAAACTTTGTGTTCTGGTAATGGCAGAAATGCCCGCATAATTGTTCCCCAAGAAATTGGCAGTGGTACCCACCCACCAATATTTGGGATCTCTGTATTCCACGCCAAATGCCAATGCCTTCTGTGGACCCTGTGCCAATTTGTAGTCCTTAATTTCGGCTATGCCCAAATCTATATTGCCTATAGGATTAAGTATTTCCTCCTCAGCTCCTGCGGTATCAAAATTTATGGACACCAAAGGATCGCTGGCATAAAGAAACTTCCCGACTGCAGCTACTAGGGATAGTTTTACTGCGGACGAAAGCTGATACTCCAAGCCCAATTCCGTACCCAAATGAAGCTTGTCCAAATCTGTAAGGACTTCCTGGACAAAATCACTTCCGACACCTGCATCTACAAAGAAAAAATTAATATCGGTGGTATTCTGAAATCGCGTATAATAGCCTGTTACCCGACCCATTAAATTAGGTAGCCTTATAAAATAGTTAAGATCAGTAGTGGTGATTTTTTCACTTTGTATACTCTTTACAATCTGGTTGTTTTCCCTAGGGTTTATAAAAACATTCTGATAAACTGGAGGTTTATTTAAATACGCCCCATTTAAAATCACCCAATGTCGCCCATTAAATTTATAGGTTATTCCTCCTTTTGCGCCAAAGTTTGAAAAGGTAACCTCATCACCCTTTCCGAAAGAGGCATTCAAAAAACGTTCATTCTTAAATTTGCCGTCTCTCTGGTATTTGGTGGATGTATAATTTATGCCCAAAAATCCACCCCATTTGGGATATGTAACGCTCCATTGGGAAAATGCATCAAACACCCCAGCCTTAATATTATATAGGTAGTTGAATTGGTTGCCATTGGTCTTATTTAGATTTCCATCCACGTCGTTTTTTGTATTGGAAAACGGGTCTATATCCTCATGGTAATCCGCACCCAACAAATCATTTATTTCCGCATAATTATCCGATTCCAAATGGGTATAATACCCGCCAAAATCGAGTTTTAAGTGACTATTTATGTCGTAATTACCAATGGTGGCAACATTAAACTGTTGGTCATTCTCAGTATCTTCATAGGCAATATACACTGCTTTACCTTGGGTAGATACACTGGCATTTGCATTATATAGGTTGTTCCAGTTCAATTGTGGATTTTCCAAAAACCCTTCTTTGGCCGTATTGGCACCTATAAAATTGGCGCCAATTGGACTATTGATATAAAAACTGGGCAAATATCGGTAGTATGTCGGGTCTGGGTTGGGGGCATTGTAATATCCCAATCTGCTTTTGGAGTTAGATCCAACCTGATAGGATATTCCAGTATTAAGATTGAAACTTCTAGAGTTGTAATAGTGGTTCAACATGAAAATAGGCTCTACAATTTTTCTTTCCCTAGAGTTCCTGATTTTACCATTTTGATTTCCCCAATAGGGATTATACCGTTTGCCGGCCAATTGAAAAACTTCCTCAGTAACGGCCGAAGACCTTCCCCGGCGATTGGAAGCCATAATACTTGTTAAACCAATACTGTGTTTATCGTTTAATTGATATTCCAAAGCACCAAAAAAGGAGTACGCATCGTATAAGGTACCATCAATGTAACCTTCCTTGGCCCATCTTCTTGAGGCTGAAACACTATAATAAATATCCTTTTGCGGGACTACGGAAGTATAGGTGGCCATAAATCGCCCAGCATATGTTCTATTGGAAGCCGAAGTAGATAATCGCATACCTTTCCTAAAAGCGGATGGCCTGGTACTAATATTGGTAGTCCCCAAAATACCTCCAAAGGAAAAGTCCGATGCCTGCAATCCATGGGTAAATACCTGATTACGGGTTATATCATTAAGGCCGCCCCAATTATTCCATTGGGGTCGTCCGTCCACCAATTTGTTCATTGGTATACCGTTTAGAAGGACTCTGCCATTTTCCGATCCATATCCACGAACACGAAAAAACGCCTGACCAAAATCGAAGGCCGCCCTGTTAAGGAAAATGTCCTTGGTGGCCTGTAACATGCCCGAGGTCATTGAAATACTTTCATCCTCCACCAAATCGGAATCCGTCAATGTTATTAAATTATCTGTTTTCTCTTGGGCAATATCGCGTTCCAAGTAAATAATTCCCAAATCCAAATCTTGATTTCCTATGGATACGGGCATTATTTTGCTTAGGTAATCTTGGGCATAGATGGTTAATATATAATCGCCAGATCGAATCGATGAAATGTTAAATCTTCCATCGATGGGATTAGGTTTTACAGCCGTAAACCCTGAAATTTCGATTTCGGAAAACACAATATTTTCCTGTGTAACCATATCTTTTACAATGCCCATAACACGGTAGTGTTCCTGTGCATACCCCCAGATGCCATTCAGTATAAAAAAGGATATTGCCAAACCACTTTTCATTGATGAAGATGAAATATTTTAACAAAATGATTATTAAGATATTAATAATTGACAGTTTATTCTTAATTTATTCCAAGAAATTTAATAATTATTCTTACAATATTCCAATCAATTATGTAATCTATGGGCATCTTCTTCACATTTATTGTGTCCCTTTTTATAATTAACGGCACTTTAGCGCAGGAAAGTAAGACCTATAAAATAAGGACTGTGGCCTTTTACAATTTGGAAAACCTATTTGATACGGTCAACGACTCCCTGACTTTTGATGATGACAGAACCCCAATGGGAAAAGACAATTGGACCAATGAGCGTTATGTTCAAAAAATCGACAATATGTCCAAGGTGCTATCGGAAATAGGCAGCCTGGAAGCCCAAACTTCCCCAGACATTATTGGCCTGTGCGAAGTGGAAAATAGACATGTAATTACGGACCTCATCAATCATCTCAATTTGCGGGAGAAAGACTATGGAATAATACATTTTGATTCCCCTGATGAACGTGGAATTGATGTTGCACTTTTATATAAAAAGACAGTCTTCATTCCCTCGTCATTTAGCAGCCTGCGATTAATGCTCACTGATCATGAGGATTTCCGCGATTATACTAGAGATCAATTGGTTGTTGGCGGACTCATGGATGGCGAGGAAATACACTTCATTGTTAACCATTGGCCTTCCAGAAGTGGAGGTGAAGCCCGAAGTAAACCCAATAGAATAGCAGCAGCCAGATTAAACAAAAAAATAATAGATTCTATTTCGAAATTTAATCCAGGGGCCAAAATTATTAGTATGGGCGATTTTAATGACGACCCAGTAGACCATAGTTTTAAGAATATATTAAAAACTAAAGGAAAAGTTGATGCGTTGAAACCCAACGACCTGTTCAATCCCATGGAAAAGCTATATAAAAAGGGAGTGGGATCACTGGCCTATCGCGATAAATGGAACCTTTTTGATCAGATTTATTTTACAGAAAACTTGGTAAACCCAATAAACGGTAATTACCGATTTTGGAAAGCGGGTGTTTTTAATGCACACTATTTGGTTACAAAAAAAGGACAATTTAAAGGCTATCCGTTTCGCACCTATGCAGGAGGGAACTATATTGGTGGATATAGTGACCATTTTCCGGTTTATATCCACCTAATTAAGAAAATTGACTAGAAACTTATTGCGGTAATGCAATTTTGATATTTCTCCATTTCACCTTTATACCCCCTCCATCATGGATTTGAAGTGCAATGGACCCTTTACCTTCACCAATCTTATCATCGGTAATGCTCACCATTTCCGTGCCATTGAGCCAAGAAGTTAATTTGTTCCCGGAAAGCTTAATTTTCATCGTATTCCATTCACCTTCCTTGAGGACCTTATCTTTTTCTGCGTCCGGTTTTATTAACCAACCTCTACCGTAAGACTCGTAAACCCCACCTGTATCATGCCCTGGAGGCGCAACTTCTACCTGCCAACCACTAACCTTGGTGCCATCAATGGTTGATCGGATAAATACACCACTGTTGCCATTTGCTTCCTGTTTAAATTCCAACGTAAGTTCAAAATCATCATAATGTTTATCTGTAGCCAAATATCCGTATTGTTTGTCCGGTCCACTTTCAGACACGAGCAATCCATCTTCCACATACCATTTTTCGGTTCCGTAGACCGTCCATCCACTAAGATCTTCTCCATTAAATAGGGATAATTCTTGGGACACCGTAGGTAAGGCCATAAGAGCCAAAACAACAACTAATAGATTTTTCATTTTAAAATTGATAAGATTTATACTGGATTATAATTTTTTCATTAGTCAATTCCGGCATCGCTTAAATCTGTTTAGAGCGCTGCAAAGAATGCTTGTAATAATTTAATTGAGCCATTGACCCCACGGAATTCTACTTAGGATAAGTATCAATCCCAATCCATAAAAAATGGCAATGGTCTTAAACTTTCTCTTCCCTTCCATTACTTTTTTGTGTTTGGACCAACCAACGGTAATGAACACAACCGCAATGATATTGATAAAAGGATGCTCTACTGCCAGTAATCGGGAAGCCGAGTTTAAACCGCCCATACCCAATGTTTTAATGGCGTTAAGCCCGTTGGAAGAAACAAAAAAGAGCATCAGCCCCACCAAGAGTTGTAAATGCGATAAAATGAGCGCAAACAGGCTAATCCTAAAATCCTTCTTCAAGGTGAAATCCTTTTTTCCCGCCCACCCCAAAATACCGTTGGCCACTGCCAAAAATAGAACAGCCAATACAACATAGGCAAATAAAGAGTGTAAGGAGAGTATCCATTGATGTGCTAATCCGTAATCTTCCATAATTTTGTTTTAATTTATAAATGTAATGAATTTTGGGAATAAAAAAACCCCGCCGTTAAGCGGGGTCCTTAATTTTTGAACTGTAATTATATTAGAAGTTATAGCGCATGCTAACGTTCCAAGTTCTTCCATAACCAAACCTAACCCGGTTGTCGGTGTTTACCCCGTTCCAAACGTCATCTCCAGCTTCAACATGTCTGTTATCCTGAGAACTCTCCAAATACTCTTCATCAAGAAGGTTATTTATATTCAGACGGAACTGTATGGATCTATTATCCTCTTTCCCTACCAATAATCTATAAGACAACCCAGTATCAATAGTATTGTATGATGGTAATTTAATAGCCCCCCTATTATCCTGGCTTCTAAATTCCGAGTCGCCAAAATTTGTGGTTCCATATAGATTATCGTATAAATTCCAGTTGGCGTCCACTTTTAATCTTGGTAAAATTTCATAATTACCGCTGATTCCGGCAGTAAATTGAGCGGCCTGACCAATCTTTACTCCATCAATATAACTTGCATCACCAGTGGACAATATATTTCCATTTTCATCCGAAGTGGTTGTTGTAACGTCTCCGTCGTACTTCCAATCACCCACGGACACAAATCCTTGAAAATTCAATCCGTCTGCAGGACGAGCAAATACTTCCAATTCCACCCCGGAATGTACCTGCTTTAATGGGCTGGATTGTGTAAATTCATCCACAATATTATCATCATCCGTATCATTTGAACTGTAAACTATTCTATTGTCCCAAATGGTATAGTAAACGTTTAAATTGGCAGAGATAACATCACCCAAAAATTTATATCCCCCCTCTAGACCTGTAATTTTCTGATTTTCCTTGCTCAAAGGATTTAGTTGGTTGGAATTTCTATCGTCAACATATAAATCGCTGTGATAAGGCTGACGTGAGTAATAACCTGCATTTACAAATACAATGTTCTGTTCAGACAGACTATATGCGGTACCTGCCTTAACGTTAAAACCTGGGTTGTTGACCTTTTCAGATTCGTCTGCCTGTCCTTCGTTCGCTGCATTTAAAAATTCCGTTCTAACATGGCTTTGGGTAGATGCCGATCCTTGAAAGAAAGCGGAAAAAGCATCTTTGGAATACTCCAACTGGCCAAATACCCCAGCATAGTTAATTACTTCCTCATAGTCATAACCAAATCTTTGTGAATGATCATCATTTGGGTTAAAAGTAATATTCCAAGGATTAATACCTCCATAGGCATTGGTCAGTTCATAGGCACCTCCGTTATAATTACTGGAAGCAGATACTGAATTAACCCCAATAAACTCCCTTACATCCCTAAAGTGGATTCCTTTATATAGACGCACATCTGCACCAAAATTAAAATCCAGATTTTCGTTAATCTTTTTGTTGAAATTGGAAACTAGACCTGACCAGTTATGATTGTTATTTGAACCTCTTGCGTAAAGGGCATCGCCAGTATTCCTATCCGTAATTAATTGGGCAAAACTACCCCTACCGACAGACCCGTACAAAACTGTAGATAAAGAGGAGGTGTCATTAAAAGTCAAATCCCAACTTAAATTGGCCACTGGTTTGTGATAGATATTTCTACCTCCAGGGTAGGCTCCACCATTCAATGTATTAGGGCTATTTACATTGGCAGTATTCCAGGAATTATATTTTCTTCCATTATCCAAAAAAGTCCTTAGATTGTCGGAACCGGCGGCAGCATGCCATTGTGGAGCTCCTGTTAAAATAAAGTTGAAAATATTATTCTCGTTGGGTACATATCCAAAGGACAGGAAATAGGTTTGTCCTTGACCTCCTGTATTATCAACATAACCATCACCTTGCCAGTGCCCCAGCATTGCAGCTACAGACAAGCCATTTTCCATTAAACCTGTAGAATAATATCCTGTCGTCTTGATATAATTATCATTGCCGATCATAGATTGGACAAAACCTCCTTCACGTTTATCCAATGTTTTGGTTACTATATTCACCGTTCCTCCAACAGAAGAAATTGCCAATTTGGAAGACCCCAATCCCCTTTGCACCTGAATTGCATTGGCAATATCCAAAACACCGGACCAGTTGGACCAGTACATTTTACCATCTTCCATTCCGTTAATTGGCTGTCCGTTTAATAAGAAGGCCGTATTGGTCTGATCAAATCCTCTTAAGAACATTTGACCATCTCCAAACCCACCACCTTTTACATTTTGCACAGAAGGGGTAGACTTTAAAACCTCTGGTAGATCCCAATTCCCGGTTTTTTCCCTTATTTCGTTGGCCTTTATTGTAGAAACGGCGATTGGTGTTTGTCTATCGTCCGCTAAATCTATAATCCCTGAACCAACAATTACCACTCCTTCCAATTCCTGAGCATCTGGATTTAGGGAAATGGCCCCTATATTACCTACTGAAGTAAAATTTACTTTCTTACTAATAAATCCAATATAGGAGATTACCAAAGTTCCCGAACTTTGGGCAACGTCTATGGTAAAGTTACCATCAAAGTCTGCGGCAACCCCATTTGTAGTTCCTTGAACCAAAATATTAGCTCCTGGTAGGGGGTCTCCAAAATCACCATCCACTACAGAACCGGTAATAGTTCCTTGGGCAAACCCAACTGCCGTTAATAAAACTGCGGCAATAACAAAGTACATTTTTTTCATTTTTCTTAGAGTTAATTAGTTTTAAATAATTGCTGCAAAAGTGATTTAATTTTTACAACAATATATTACCATAATGTTAAATTAGTCGGTGCAAATTTAACATTATAAACCTAAAAACTCCTGAAAAACAGGTTGTTATTGCCATTTGTTAGGCATTGGCAAAAATGTCTTTTATTTCTTAAATAAATCCAAAAGATTTAACGTAGAAGCATCATGATTCGCAATTTCCGAACCCTCAATGTCGTTCAAAATGGCAGTAGCCAACTGTTTACCCAACTCTACACCCCATTGATCGTAACTATAAATATTCCATACGATCCCTTGTACGTATATTTTATGCTCATATAGTGCTATAAGCGACCCCAGGCTCTTGGGTGTCAGTTTATTAATAAAAAGGGTATTGGTAGGTTTGTTCCCCTCAAAGACCTTGAATGGCAAAATTCCCGCAATTTCTTTTTCCGGCACCTTTTTATCCTCCAACTCTTTCCTAACCTCTTCAGAAGTCTTGCCATTCATAAGCGCCTCCGTTTGAGCGAAAAAGTTGGCCATTAATTTATTGTGGTGGTCTTTATCTCCATGCAAAGAATCCTTAAAACCAATAAAATCGGTTGGAATCAATTTGGTGCCTTGATGGATCAATTGAAAAAAGGCATGCTGTGAATTTGTTCCTGGCTCACCCCAGATTATGGTACCTGTTTCATAGGTTACCTTATTACCGTTCCTATCCACACTTTTTCCATTGCTCTCCATGATACCCTGTTGCAAATAGGCGGAAAACCTACTTAAATATTGGGTATAAGGAATAATAGCCTCGGTCTCTGCTCCATAAAAATTATTGTACCAAATACTAATAAGTGCTAAAATAACAGGAATATTCTCAGAAAAATTGGCCTTCTTAAAATGGTCATCCATTTCATTGGCCCCAACCAACATATTATCAAAATTCTTGTAGCCTACTGCCAATGCAATGGAAAGTCCAACGGCGCTCCATAAAGAAAACCTACCTCCGACCCAGTCCCACATAGGAAATACATTCTCCGGAACAATTCCAAATTCGGATATTTTCTCGGTATTGGTAGACACTGCAGCGAAATGCTTGGCTACATCCTTTTGGGTTGCGTGCTTAAGGAACCATTTCTTTATAGTTGTAGCATTGCTCAAGGTTTCCTGAGTGGTAAACGTCTTGGAAACCACGACGAACAATGTTGTTTCGGGATCTAACCCTTTTAGGGTTTCATAAACATGATCCCCATCCACATTGCTGACAAAATGCATTTTTAAATGGTTACCATAAAATTTTAAAGCTTCCACCACCATGGCAGGTCCTAGATCCGAACCCCCAATACCTATATTCACCACATCGGTAAAGGTCTTTCCGGTATAGCCCTTTTTAGATCCAGAAATAACTGAATCCGTGAATGACTTTATTTTTTGTTTTACATCATAAATCTCTGGAACAATGTTAACCCCATCAACTTTGATTATATCTGATTCTTTTGCCCTAAGGGCTGTGTGAAGAACTTCCCTCCCCTCAGTATTATTTATTATTTCTCCTTCAAACTGCTTTCGGATTGCGTCCTTTAATCCTACTTCATTGGCCAATTGCAAAAGAAGTTCCAAGGTTTCTTGGGTAATCCTATTCTTTGAATAGTCGACCAGAAAGTCGTTCCAACGAATACTGTGCTTTTTTGCCCGATCGGAATCTTGAGCAAACAAGTCTTTTAAAGTTGTACTGGAATTCTTTTTAAAATGTTCTACAAGTTTTTTCCAGGCGTCGGTTTTGGTTGGGTCAGTGTTCTGTAAGGCCATTTTATTAATTGAGTGTTAGCAAATCTTCTTCTGGCAATTCTATATATTCTATACAATCCAATTGACTTTTTCTTGGTCCCACAAAATCCAAGTACTCTATTTTTAGGCTATCTGCTATAGGCTCGGCTGCCGGTAATTTTTCCCTAAGGGGATCTACTTGATGGCCATTTTTCCAAAATCTATAACATACATGGGGACCACCGGTATTGCCTGTCATTCCGATCTCACCTATTACATCTCCCTGCTTCACAAAATCACCTTTCTTCACATTCTGTTTCCTCATATGGAGATACTGGGTGCTATAAGTACCATTGTGCTGGATCTTTACATACTTACCGTTGCCACCTTTTCTTGTGGATTCTGTAACGGTACCATTGGCGGTAGCTAAAATTGGAGTCCCAATAGGAGCTGCATAATCCGTTCCCTTATGCGGCCTAACCTTATAACCATAATAGGCAATTCTTCTATTTAAATTATACCTAGAGGATATTCTACTGAATTGAACTGGGGATTGCAAAAACGTACGTCTTAGGTTTTTGGCTTGATCGTCATAATAATCATTAATGTTTTTTGTAGAATCAGCAACAAAATTAAAGGCATAAAAGGGCTCACCATTATGTTCAAAATAAGCGGCCTCAATTCCGCTGGCACCTGCATAAATGGTGTCGTTGATATACTTTTCCTTGTAGATTACCTTAAACCTATCTCCCTTCTGAAGTCTGAAAAAATCAATGGTCCAAGCATAAATTTCGGATAAATTATTGGTAACGTTGTAGTCTATGCCCTGTTGCAAAATAGCTTCGGACAAAGAAGATTCAATAACACCTGAAGCTTCGCGCTCCACATATTTAACCTTTTGCTTTTTCTTATAGGCCATTACACTATCCCTAAAATCGACCACGGTATAGTTAATGGGATCATTCTGATAAATAAAAACCTGGGCATGATTAGCCGTATCCTTGGATTTTAAAATTAGATAAGGTTTTCCTACAACTATTTTACGGACATCGAAAGTATCCCTGAAGTGCTCGGAAACCCTGGCAATTTTAGGATAATCAACACTATTTTTTAACATTAACTCTCCAAAACTGTCGCCGTTTTTTACGGTATCGCGCAGAACCTCAAAATCGTTCATATCAAACCCAAACTCTTTAACAACGACAGGTTTTTCTATAGTTACCACCTCTGCTATTTCGTGCGATACAGGTTTGTCCTCCTTACATGAAATTATAAAAACTAAACTTAAAACTAGGCCCCAATATTTTTGCATTGTTATTCTATACTTTTTCTGGGTTAAAGATATGGTCTACCCACTGTTTTCCCCAATTATTTAACTCTTGTTTTGTATACAGTTCCGGAAAAAATACAACTTTCTGGAAATTTGGAGGCAAATATTCCTTCCAATTTGTCCCTCCTGTGGCATCGATCTGTGCATTGTCCTTTGTCAAGTAACGATATGCCGACCCCATATGCATCAAGGGCCAATTTACGTTGGCATTGATGTCCAAAGCTTTTAACGCTTCAACCAGGGTTTTATTATCCTTACTCTGCTGTGGCAATTGTTGGTATTTGTGATATATAGTACTGTTATTCACTTGGTTGGCAATTCGTATCAATCTTGGCGTATAACGGTATTCAAATTGCTTTAGAGTCAAGGTTTTCTCACCTGTAACAACATCGGTAGCTCCTTTTTTCCAATATATATGTTCGTATAAATCCTCAATGCTATTTTTGGATGAAAAATTATGCCTTTCCGAGAAGTACACCAGGTTCTCCAATGGTGTTGCATACAGCTCAATCATCCTATATTGGGCAGATTGAAATCCACTTGCCGGGAGCAATGCCATTCTGTACTGCATAAATTGCTCGCGTTGCATCCCCTTGATCATAACACTAAACGAAGAGATCAAAACTTGGTAGTAACTATTGATACGGTTAGCTTTTTCAATAAAAAAATCCACATCCTGGGTCTTATCATCCACTATTTGCTTTTGTTCGTGGAGGATAAGCTTAAAATACAATTCGGTAATCTGATGGTACATTATAAATATCTCCTCGTCCGGGAAATGTGTCCTGGGCACTTGGATACTTAACAAGGTATCCAAATGAATGTAATCCCAATAGGTGAGATAGCGCTGATATAGAAGGCCATCCAAATAAGAGCTTAGGTCTTGCCCAGAATCCTTGTATTTTTCTTCTAGTTTGGAAATCTGGGAATCAATATGCTCTTTATTCATTTTAATCCATTATTATTTTAAATTGATGTTTGAGTCCGTTGTAGCCATCCAAATCGGCCTTTATAGACCCAACACTCAAATCGGCCTGTATTCTAACAGGAATTCTATTATTATCATTGGATACCCAAAGCGACAAACTTTCCTGTTCCTTGAATACCCTTCCAGATTGCACATACGGCCTAAACCTTAAACATTCGACCTTGCCATATTTTGTCTTTAAAACCTCCATTCCCAAATATTTAAGCTTAAACTTAAATACTCCGTCATCATCATAAAGCAAGTTTAATTCGATGGACTCTCCTTCAACCAATTCTTCAACTTTGTAGTTGTTTCGGAGAAAATAAAAGGCCGAAACTAAATCCTGTATGCCCTCTTGGATGGTAAAATTAAACTTTTTATCCTTTTTTTTATCGTTTAGCACCGCAATATCCTTGTTGTGGTCAAAATTTACTTCAATATCTTTGGTATATCCACCTTCATCAATTTTTCTAATAAATTTATAAGGCCTTCCATCCCGCTTATCAAAATAGCTTTCATAGGTGTCGTCCACCTTAAAAAATATACTGGCGAAACCAGTTGTTTTACCGTTGCCTACCACATGATAGACAGGAACTCCGTCCAAATTATGGGATTTTACCTGTAGTGTAGCGTAACTGGCATTCAGAAATCCATAATGGATTCTAAATTTTAACCATTCTCCTATTTTAAAAGCAGACGTACTTTCTGAATCTTCAGGCATATGTGCCCCCCCCTCATTTTCCAGCTGCTGAACTTGGGAATTAATAGTAAATCCAAAAATTAAAACCAGTACAATGCAAATCTTTTTCATCTGTTTAATTTGATCTATTACAAAAGGGCAAGAAATACTTTTCGCCCATCAACATAAGAGGATATATTTAACGTAATTGGCAAGGTTGATATTTTGCAAAAGTCTAAATAACACCTCTTTAGTGTTGTAAAATTAATAAAAACGATTTTACTATTCTTTTATTTGATATTACTTAAACAAAATTTGTTCCAAAAATAAACCCACAAAAAAAAGCCCAGTCGCAAAACTGGGCTTTTCCTAAATAACCAACCAAACTTTAAATTATGAAAAACCAATACTTAAAGTTGTAAGGGAACCACCCCTTACAAGAACAAATTTAATACAAGATTTACTTTAAAAATAAGATTTAACTTACTTTAACGATTCTATTAACACTATTTAATAATTAGCTGCCCAAAATTGGCAAAAAGTTAAGAAAAAGCCCTTTTTATAACGTTCCTCGCGACTCTTGTTCCCGCTCTATTGCTTCAAACAATGCCTTAAAATTTCCCTTTCCAAAGGATTTTGCACCCTTCCTCTGAATTATTTCGATAAACATGGTAGGCCTATCCAAAATGGGCTTGGTAAAGATCTGCAGCAAATACCCCTCATCATCCCTATCTATAAGTATCCCAAGCTCACTCAAGGGCACTAAATCCTCATCTATAGTGCCCACCCTATCCAACACATCTTCATAATAACTGGAGGGTACGGTAAGGAACTCCACCCCTCTATTCTTAAGCGCGGTAACCGTTTCTATAATATTGTCCGTGGCCATTGCCATATGCTGTACCCCGGCTCCATTATAAAATTCTATATACTCTTCTATTTGTGATTTTTTTCTTCCGTCCGCAGGTTCATTTATTGGAAATTTAATTCTTCCGTTACCATTACTCATTACTTTGCTCATTAGAGCCGTATACTCCGTTGAAATATCCTTATCGTCAAAGGAGACCAACTGGGCAAATCCCATAACCTTTGCGTAGAACTGGCACCATTTGTTCATTTCGTTCCAGCCCACATTGCCCACCATATGGTCTATATACTTAAGTCCTACATCCGTTGGTTTATAAAAGGGCTTCCATGGCCGATATCCAGGCATGAAAGTGCCCTTATAGTTTTTGCGCTCCACAAAGACATGTACCGTTTCTCCATAGGTATGGATTCCGGATAGGACGACCTCTCCATCAGCATCTCTTTTGGCCCTGGGCTCAAAATAACTTTCTGCCCCACGTTTCATTGTTTCCACATAACTCTCCCTAGCATCATCTACCCACAATGCTATAACCTTTACTCCATCTCCATGCGCGTCTATATGTCTATTGATATCCCCTCCAGATTTTAAGGGAGAGGTTAATACCAATCTTATTTTATCTTGTTGTACTACGTAGGAAACCCGATCTTTGAGCCCCGTTTCCAAACCGGAATAAGCCAAGGGCTGAAAACCCCATGCCGCCATATAGTAATAAGCGGCCTGCTTGGCATTTCCCACATATAGTTCTACAAAATCGGTACCCAAAAGCGGAAGAAAATCTTCAGCCTCCAAGTTTTCCTTTGTTAATTTTAAAGATGATTTATCCGTTGTTGCCATAGTAATAAATTTTTGAATTGAATTGTAACGTACGTAGCCAAATCCTCAGCTAAAAAAATGAAAGTTGCCGTTATCCTACGAGCCAATGCTCAGATAACCAATATGTTGCGGCAAATCACCACATGGCCCTAAGATGGGCAGTAATATCAATCCTAAATTGCAGCATGATCAAAATCCTGTTTAACAAATATCGTAATAAATCTTGGCATTAACTGTTAAGGGCATTCCTTTTTAATTTCCCTAAATGGCTGTCTAAGCAACTCCTAAAACCAATAACCAATACTAAAAAAGATGTGATTCTGCTTAATTTCCGGGGAATAGGAATAGAATACCTGAATGGGCCCTATAAAAGATTCAAGGCCATAGCCAAGTGCATAACCGGAATACTCCGGTGCTTTAAACCAATCTGCCGTTCTAAACAGGTCATCGCCCACATTGGCAAAATTTGCTGCAAACAACATATGGTTCTTGGAAACAAACTCATAATCGATTCTGGCATACGCTTTAACATAGCTGTTTCCCACTAAACTTAAAAAATCATATCCGTAAAACGGGGTAAAATTGTTTATTAAATGGTTTCCATAACCGCCTAACACAAAATCTAGAGATGTAACAGGTGATATGCCCCATTTAAAACCTCCCTCGGTTTCCAGATTTAAGTATAAATTTCTTGCCAGGGAAAATGCCCCTCCCATTCTGGCTTTACCGATGGAAAACTCCTTAAAATTATCGTTAAAATCGGAGGATAGCACATAAAAATGAAAGTCTCCATCAAAAAACAAACCCTTGGTAGGAAAATAAACATCATCATATGTGTCATAGGTAAGTTGCCCATAGGAACTGTAATAGTGGCTTTTCTCAAAATAAGTTCTGTTATTTCCCGTGGTAATCGGGTTGGAAATGGTATCCAACTGCCCTAAAGTTTTAGTGCTAAATTTCAATAATTTATGTTCCAAACCAAGTGTAAAAGAAAATTCTTCCTCAATAACAGTTTGCACATAAACTTGATTGGTTAAATCCGTTGCGCTTAAGTTTATTTTTCTAATATTGGAATTATTTTCGACATCAAAATTGGATTTTATCAAATCAAAATCGATTTCCTTATTAAAATCATCGAACCTGGAATTAATCCCGAAACTCCAATAAAAACCTTTATCCACATAATATTCCAAATTGTACCTAAGATTGTCACCAATAATCAAATCGACTGAGGCCACATCATCATCCATTAGAAAATTCTTTCGGGTTAGGTTTATTATTCCTGCACTTTTGTAGAGATCATCAAAATGCACCCCTAAACGAATGAACATTTTATCTGGATTCTCTCTGACATTCAACAACAAACCTACCCCAGGACCGTTGTTGAGCAATTCGTACTTAATGGACCTGAAGTTCCCAGTAGCGGACAAATTGTTTATACCCTGTTGAAGTTTCTCAAAGGTAACCTTGTCGTCTACATTAAATCTTAATTTACCCTTGATATAGGCCCTGGAATAGTTATAGTTCCCGTTTATCACCAGATCATTGATCAATAAGGTATCTTTTATATTCGCCGCCGATACCTTTGGTCTTTGTGCATAGTGCTGCGAGGCAACCTTCAGCAATTCCGGAATATGTAATTTGGCTGCTTCCTCCCCTTTATCTATTATTATTTTTCCCATGTCAAAATCTATCACAGAGTAGCCTTTGATATCAGGGGTGATATAAATATCGGTTTGGGCCGATTTTTTTTCCATGTCACGTACCGTTCTATAATTGTTGATCTGTAGCAGAATTTCCGTAGCGCTCAACAAAGATTCCCTGTCCGACAATCCATGCTGTACATCTACACCTATAATAATATCGGCGCCCATTTTCTTTAATTCCCCGATTGGATAATTATTTACCACTCCACCATCTATCAATACTCTCCCGTTTATCTCCACGGGTCTAAAAAGTGACGGAAATGTACCGCTGGCCAAAATGGCCTCAGGCAAATACCCTTTATTTAACAGTACCTCGTCCCCAGTTTCTACATCTGTGGCAACGCATACAAATGGGATTTGAAGTTTACTAAAATCATTAATGTCCTTGACATGGTATAATAATCTTACAAACTCGTTATAGATACTTTGCCCTCCCGATATGGCCTGTGGAATGGTGATTTTAAAATTGTTGAACGGAAGTGTCAACGCATATCTTTCCGAATCCTCTTTCTCATAAAATGTTTTGGCGCTTCTGGGCACATTGTCCTGTATTAATGCCTGGAAATCCGTGCTTTTGAAAATGGAATCCAACTCCTTGGCGGAATACCCTGATGCGTATAGTGCACCAACAATGGCCCCCATACTGGTACCCGCTATATAGTCAATTTTTACCCCAGCCTCTTCAATTACTTTTAAGGCTCCAATATGGGCCAAACCTTTTGCTCCACCACCACTCAGGACCAGTCCTACTTTCACATCCTTCCTTTCCGTCTGTACCTGTGCATGGAATAGTTGTGGAAAAATTAGTAAACAAAATATGTACAGTGACTTTAGCATGTAGTTAAGATAGCTCTTTAATGAAAATTTTCGTAGATTTTCTTGGCTTTTGACATTCCAATGGTTTGGGCCAAATTCTCCAAACTGGCTTCCTTTATCCTTTTAACCGATTTATAATTTTTCAGCAATTCCTCCACAGTTTTTTCCCCTATGCCTTCTATGCTTTCCAATTCTGAATTAATGGCTGCCTTGCTTCGTTTGTTTCTGTGAAACGTAATCCCAAATCTGTGGGCTTCATTTCGCAGTTGTTGAATTATTTTCAACGATTCGGACTTTTTATCCAAATATAAAGGAATAGGATCTTCTGGGAAGTAAATTTCCTCCAATCTTTTCGCAATTCCTATTATGGCTATCTTTCCTCTTAATCCCAACATATCCAAACTTTTTAGCGCGGATGACAGTTGACCCTTTCCTCCATCTATGACAATAAGTTGGGGCAAAGGCTGTTGCTCCTCCAATAGTCGCTTATAACGCCTATAAACAACCTCCTCCATTGAAGCAAAGTCATCTGGGCCTTCAACAGTTTTAATATTATAATGCCTATACTCCTTTTTGGAAGGTTTCCCGTCCTTAAAAACTACACAGGCCGCAACCGGATTGCTTCCTTGGATGTTGGAATTATCAAAACACTCAATATATCTTGGTTCCGCAGACAGTCGCAAATCCTTTTTCATTTGCCCCATTATTCTATTGGTATGTCTGTCCGGATCTATAATCATTATTTGCTTAAACCTGTCCTGTCTAAAAAATTTGGCATTGCGTTCTGAAAGTTCCAATATCTTTTTTTTATCTCCCAATTTGGGAACAATGACTTTTAGATGCGCTTCCAAGGCAACAGCGAAAGGGACATATATCTCATTTGATTGTGAATTGAATCGCTGTCTAATTTCTACTATCGCCAATTGTAGCAAATCACTATCCGTTTCATCCAATTTCTTTTTTATTTCCATGGTATGGGAACGTATGATAGAACCATGGGAAAGTTGCAGGAAATTAACGTAGGCAAAAACCTCATCGGAAATAATAGTAAACACATCAACATTATTGATCTTAGGATTTACTATAGTGGTCTTTACTTGATAATTTTCCAAAACTTCTATCTTATCCTTTATTAATTGAGCTTCCTCAAACTTCATATCCTGTGCCAAAGAAGTCATCTGCGTTTTGAAATAGTGAAGGGATGATTTAAAATTACCTTTAATGATTTCCCGTATCTCCTGTATCTGCCTATTGTAATCCTCCTCCAACTGGAAACCTTCACAGGGACCCTTACAATTTCCCAAATGATACTCCAAACAAACCTTATACTTACCTGCCGCTACTTTTTCTGAAGAAAGATCATAGTTACATGTGCGTAAAGGATATACACTTTTGATCAGGTCCAATAGCGTATGAACGGTTTTCATGCTGGTATACGGCCCAAAATATTCCGACCCATCCTTGATAAATTTTCTGGTAGGAAAGATTCTGGGAAACTTTTCATTTTTGATGCAAACCCATGGAAATGTTTTATCGTCCTTAAGCAATACATTATACCTTGGTCGGTATTTCTTTATTAGATTATTTTCCAATAATAGCGCATCGGACTCGGTAGGTACCACGATATGTCTAATAGACCTTATTTTCTTTACAAGTACCCGGGTTTTTCCTATCTCGTGATTCTTACTAAAATATGAGCTAACCCTTTTTTTTAAGTTCTTAGCTTTGCCCACATATAGAATCTTATCTTCCATGTCATAAAATTGATATACCCCGGGATTGGTAGGAAGCGAACTCAATTGAACTTCTATAGGAATTTGGGACATGTATTTTAAGGAGGTTTTCTTTTTTACTTGACTTAGGAAAATTACTGTGTTTTTCCCAAAGGACACAAAAATTATAGCTTTTTAACTCCCTTCATCAGAATTTCATAGAATAAATTGGGAGATAATTAATGTAACCCCGGGATACACAATTCTGAAATTACAGATCTACTTTTTATAAAAAATCCAATTAAACTCGACAAGGCAAAAATTATTATCGATTAAATGCACTTTGACCCAAAATAATCGTTATCGTACACTATTTTGCAACTAATTGTTTTTCAGGTAATTAACTTTAAAAAGTTAAAAAATTAGCATGGCTAATAATTCAAAAACCAAAATAATTGTTAAAAAACATGTATTTCATCGATAAAATGATACCCTTGGTGGATGATTTATTATTTTTTTACCTATATTTAGACAAATTAAAATTATTTAACGCATGGACAACTATATAATAACTTTGGGAACATACTTAATACTTATGCTTTTTTTCAAAATTTATTATGCAGTGGCTTCCAAGGAATAGTTATCCTGACGTATCTATCCCCCGAAAGCCTAAAGTATAACCCCCAGATATGTTGAAAAAAGATTTGCGTTTAATCTACTCTGAACGCCGTAAAAATCTTACTCCACAATTAATATCAGATTTAAGTTTATCATTGGCCAACCAGCTACTTAAATTACCTATTTGGAATTATTCCTACTATCATTTATTCCTTTCCATTACTGAAAAAAAAGAAGTCGACACCAGCTATATAATGTCTATTTTGCAGGGTAAGGACAAAAACATTCTACTTCCTAAAATGTTGGATGACCAAAATCTAATCAACTTTTTACTTACCGATAATACCCCTATCAAAAAAAATCACTTGAACATCCCGGAACCAGTGGATGGAATTGAAGTGCCTCCTGAGAAAATAGAAGTCGTATTTCTCCCTTTAATGGCTTTTGACCTTGAGGGCCACAGAGTTGGTTATGGAAAGGGTTTTTACGATGTGCTATTGCAAAAGTGCAGAACCGATGTTATTAAGGTAGGCCTTTCCCTTTTTGAGGCAGAGGAAAAGATAACGGATATAAATCCGTACGATATACCCTTAAACTATTGCGTTACTCCTGATCGGATATATTCGTTTTAACTTCCTCGGAACTTTCCCCAAAAGCTTTTTTATTAAAAACAATTAAAATCCCCACTCCAGTACTTATCGCCGTATCAGCAATATTAAAGACAGGTTCGAAAAAACGAAAATTATTTCCGCCCACCATGGGCACCCACTCCGGCCACACTGAGTCTATCATGGGAAAATAAAGCATATCCACTACCTTTCCGTGAAATATACTGCCATAAGGTTCCGAAGAGAAGGCTGTCGCCACTTGGGAATAGCTATCGTTAAAGATCATTCCGTAAAATACAGAATCCAAAATATTGCCCAATGCCCCGGCGAATATGAGCGATACGGCCAGGATTAAGGTTTTGGAAGAATTCTTTTTTATCGTATCAAACAACCAATATCCAATTCCGACAATAGCGAACAATCGAAATATGGTCAGTACCAGTTTCCCTACAACATCGGATATCGGCAGTAAATCACTAAGTTTAGTCCCCCATGCAGCACCTTCGTTCTCTATAAACAAAATCTTGAACCAACTAAAAACATCCACCGATTCACCTAAAACAAAGTGAGTTTTAATATAAACTTTACTTATCTGGTCGATGGCCAGAATTACTACTATGATAATTAGGGATTTTTTTAAACTCATTTCTTGAAAATAGGTTCGGCAAAAATAAACATATTATTCGGTTTTCCTTATGTTGATATTTCCGCTCACAGAATTAAGCGTAAAATGATCATCTCCAGAAGACATTGGTTCCCGATTAATTTGGCCATATTTTGTAGATACCATAATACGTGCATTTTTGGTAATAAGATTAATATTTCCACTTTGGGTCGTTATGGAAACATTTTCTCCCCCTCCCTCAAAGGTGCATCCGCCATCGGACAAGGTGATCTTTAGACCTGAATATTCCCCGGTTACCTTAACATTGCTACTGGTACCGTGCAACAGGACATTGAGGTATTTTGGGATTGAAATTTTTAGTGAGACGGAGACCACCTTATGTGCACTTAACTTGTCGTTTGGCAAAATAAAATTGGGCTGAAATCCCGCACTGACCAATACTGTACTTCCTTCTTGGTTTACATTTACCAATAAATTTTGTACATACTCGCCATCCAATGTCCCCACCACGGTTATCTTGGGAATATCCACTGTTTCCAAAACAACGGAATAACAATTCTTGGTATCGATCTGAATATACGGAAAACTGGAATCCTCAATGGTTTTAACAACCATTTTTTGGGCAGATAAAAAACAAGTACCCAATAGGAAGACAAGAACTACAATTAGTCTCATAATAAAAAAACGCCCTGTTAGGCGTTTTTAAATTTTAGGATTGCATATTTTTTGCTTCAATGCTCAGCGTTGCATGCGGTACTAACTTAAGTCGCTCTTTACTGATCAGCTTTCCTGTAACACGGCATATGCCATAGGTTTTGTTCTCTATGCGCAACAAGGCGTTTTTTAGATCTCTAATAAATTTCTCCTGACGAATGGCCAATTGGGTATTTGCTTCCTTGCTCATTGTTTCAGAGCCTTCCTCAAAAGCCTTGAACGTTGGTGAAGTATCATCCGTACCGTTGTTACCATCATTCATATAAGAACTCTTTAAAAGTTCCAAGTGACTTTTTGCTTTTTCAATTTTCTCTTCGATCAGGACTTTAAACTCGTTTAAATCCTTATCCGCGTACCTTACTTTTAATTCTTCGGCCATAATCTTAGTGTTTTACTATAAACAATCTGGTATTAACTTCATCGAAAGCTATTTCTATTCCCATATCCAAGCTCTCTTCAAAGTTAAGTTCTGCTGCCAAGGTTTCGGTTTTAATATATGCAATATTACTTTCTACCGCTTCCTGGACAAATCCATTTTTCAATAATTTAATATCTATTTTATCTGTCACTTCAAATCCTGATTCCTTTCTCAGGTTTTGAATTCTATTGACTAGTTCCCTAGCAATACCTTCCTTTCTTAGATCCTCATTGATAGAAATATCCAGGGCTACCGTAAGTGGTCCTGAACTTGCTACCAACCAACCTTCTATATCTTGAGAGGAAACTTCTACATCCTGTAACTGTAAAGTAATACTTTTATTATCAAAATGGAGTAAAATTTCGCTTTCCTGTTCAATTTTTTGGATATCATCCTGATTTAACTGGGCTATGGCACTGGCAATCAACTTCATATCCTTTCCAAACTTTGGCCCCAAGGTTTTAAAATTTGGCTTAATTTGTTTTACCAAAATTCCAGAAGCGTCATCCAACAATTCTATCTCCTTCACGTTCACTTCGGACTTTATCAAATCGGCAACAGCTTCAATTTCCAACCTTTGTCTATGGTCCAATACCGGAATCATAATTTTTTGCAATGGTTGGCGCACTTTGATCTTCTCCTTCTGGCGAATGGACAAGACCAAGGATGATATGGTCTGGGCCTTTGCCATTTTACTTTCCAATTCCCTATTTACCAATGAGGCATCATATATGGGAAAATCGGCCAAATGTACACTTTCAAAAGGCTCTTTCTGCGTTGTAATCGTTAAATCTTTGTATAATCTATCCATATAAAATGGCGCAACCGGTGCGGAAAGTTTTGCCACAGTGGTTAAACAAGTATACAGCGTTTGGTAGGCCGATATTTTATCTTTTTGATAGTCACCTTTCCAGAAACGCCTTCTACTCAACCGCACATACCAATTACTAAGGTTCTCCTGAACATAATCCGATATGGCCCTAGTGGCCCTAGTGGGTTCATATTCACCATATGCCTCATCCACAACTTTGATCAAGGAATGTAGTTCGGATAAAATCCATTGATCTATTTCCGGTCTTTCATTTAATGGTATTTCATCTTCGCTATAATTAAAGCCATCTATATTGGTATACAGCGCAAAAAATGAATAGGTGTTGTACAAGGTACCAAAAAACTTTCTTTTTACCTCTGCAATGCCCTCTAGATCAAACTTGAGATTGTCCCATGGGTTTGCGTTGGATATCATATACCAACGAGTGGCATCGGCCCCAAATTCATCCATAGTTTCAAAAGGATCTGCCGCATTGCCAAGGCGTTTGGACATTTTCTTACCTTCCTTATCCAATACCAGACCATTGGAAACTACATTTTTATAGGCAACTGAATCGAATACCATAGTGGATATGGCATGCAATGTATAAAACCAACCTCGGGTTTGATCTACACCTTCGGCTATAAAATCGGCGGGGAAAGTCTTTCCTTCATCAATTAAATCCTTATTCTCAAAAGGGTAGTGCCATTGGGCATAGGGCATAGAACCACTATCGAACCAAACATCTATCAAATCGCTTTCCCTCCTCATTGGTTTTCCAGAGGCAGACACCAAAATTATTTGATCTACGATATTCTTGTGTAGGTCTATTTTATCGTAATTGCCCTCAGTCATATCGCCTACAACAAATTCATCAAAGATATCATCCTCCAAAACTCCTGCAGACACCGCCTTTTTCATTTCCTCCTTTAGTTCGGCAACAGAACCTATCATCAGCTCTTCCTTACCATCATCAGTGCGCCATATAGGCAACGGAATTCCCCAATAACGTGAGCGTGAAAGATTCCAATCATTGGCATTTGCCAACCAATTGCCAAATCTTCCTTCCCCAGTAGCTTTAGGTTTCCAATTGATTGATTGATTTAATTGGAACATCCTATCTTTTACATCGGTAACCTTAATAAACCAGGAGTCCAAGGGGTAATAAAGTATAGGCTTATCCGTTCGCCAGCAGTTAGGATAACTGTGAACGTATTTTTCCACCTTAAAGGCCCTGTTTTCTTCTTTCAGCTTAATGGCAATCTCTACATCCACCGACCGCTCCGGAGCCTCACCATCGTCGTAGTACTCGTTCTTTACATATTTACCGGCAAACTCTCCCATTTCGGGTCTAAATCTCCCCTGAAGATCTACCAAAGGAACTGGATTGTTATTTTCATCCATAACCAACATGGGTGGTATTTCAGGTTCCGCCAATTTTGCCACCAAGGCATCATCTGCCCCAAAAGTAGGTGCGGTATGTACAATACCGGTACCATCTTCTGTGGTAACAAAATCACCTGTTATGATCCTAAAGGCATTTTCTGGATTTTGGTACGGAAGTACATAATTAAGTAGTTGTTCATATTTAACCCCTACCAGGTCCTGTCCTTTTGTGCTGGTAATAATTTGATAAGGAATTTTCTTGTCCGTGGAAGTATAATTCTCAAAATCGGTATCACTTTCCACTTCAAAAAACTTACCGCTAAATTGTTTTCCCACCAAGGATTTGGCAAGCACAACGTGCATTGGTTCAAAAGTATATTGATTGAAGGTTTTTACAAGAACATATTCGATCTTGGAACCCACAGTAAGTGCTGTATTCGATGGTAATGTCCATGGAGTCGTCGTCCATGCCAGAAAGAACACATCACCTTTGGCGTCCCCAAAATTTTGTGGAAGCGTTTCTTTAATGGTCTTAAACTGAGCCACTACAGTAGTATCCGTAACATCTTGATAGGTGCCCGGCTGATTTAGCTCGTGGGAACTTAATCCAGTACCCGCCTTTGGGGAATAGGGTTGAATGGTATACCCCTTATAAATAAGCCCCTTTTCATATATCTGTTTAAGTAACCACCAAACAGATTCCATATACTTGGATTTGTAGGTAATATAGGGATCCTCCATGTCTACCCAATAGCCAACTCTTTCGGTCATGGCGTTCCAAACATCGGTATACCGCATTACCGCCTTCTTACAGGCAGCGTTGTATTCTTCAACGGATATTTTGGTGCCAATATCTTCTTTAGTGATACCCAATTCCTTTTCAACCCCCAACTCTATTGGAAGTCCATGGGTATCCCATCCGGCCTTGCGCTTCACTTGAAAACCTTTCATGGTCTTATAGCGCGGAAAAATATCTTTTATGGTTCGTGCCATTACATGGTGAATACCAGGCAATCCATTTGCTGAAGGTGGTCCTTCGTAAAAAACAAAACTATCTTTGCCTTCCCTACTGCTTACACTTTTCTCAAAAACATTGTTCTCTTTCCAATAGTGTAATACCTCCTCCGCAACTTTCGGTAAATCTAAACCCTTGTATTCTGCAAACTTCATAATAACAGCTTCTAATGCTACATTTTAAGTTTGCAAAACTAATGATTTTTAGCGTAAAATGATTCTGTTACAAGCAAAAAGCCCCTCGAAAAGGGGCTTTTTATAATTTATATTAATAGATCAAATTATTTTGTCCCGGTTACGGTAACATTTGCACTTATTTGGATGGTCGAACTTATCGTGATAGCATCCAAATTAATCCCTGTGGTCGACTCCACATTCAACAAAGCGTTGAAAGAAAAGCCATTACCCTCACCTTCCTTATAAGAAGCAAAAATTAATTCGTACTCCCCTTCTTCCAAGAAATCCAAACTATAGGAACCGTTAAGACCTTTTGCTTCCGCACTGGTTACTGCATTGGCAAAAGTTACTCCACTGTCCCCTTTTCCCTTGGTTTCAACATCGGCATTGAAAGTACCTTTTTCATAGGCGTAAACAATAATCTTGTCTGACGTGTTGTTAGCGTCGTTCACACTTCCTGAAATTTTGCCTGTCAATTCTGCATTTACAGTTCTAATCCCTGTCGAAAGCTCGCCCATGGTTACAAAATTAAAGTCACTTGACAATCCGTCCTTCTCTTCCTTAATGGTTTTTCTAAGGTCAAAATCCACTACGATAACATTGGTGGCATTTGCCAGCACCTCAAAGGAATCATTTACAGTAATTTTGTTGGATGAGGCAACCAAGGCATCTTTTTCTCCGTTAGCCTTTTCCACGTAACAACCTGGGGCATCACCATTCACATCCTTATCAAAATCCAATTCGAAAACGATACTTGTATACGATTTAGCCTGCAAGTCCAAGTTGCCTAAAGCTTCTGTCTTACCATTGACCAATGCCGCTAAGTTTATAGTTGTTGCATTAAAACCTTCCAATGACTTTCCGTCTACCGAAACATTGGCAATGGTAACAAAAACAGCCTCTACTTCAGCGTTATCTATGGGTGCATCCGTGACTTCAAAAGTTGTATTATACGATTCCCCCTCCATTGCAGAATCATCGTTTTTATCACATGACATCATCCCTACCAACGCTATTAAAGCAAATCCTGAAATCTTTAAATAATTCTTCATAATAATTTAGTTTTAAACATTTGCCTATATAACACTTAAGGCCACTATTACCCTACCAAAAAAAAATACAGTAAAAATCCATTTCCATTTAGACTCCTGATTCACAGAAGTCTAAATGATTAATTTTCTTACATTTTATTTACGGTTTTGACATCAGAAATTCTGAAAATCCCAATATTTAGCTATTACAATTTATCCCTTCTCCTAATTTCCCTATAGCTCCCATATAGGCTGAAACACCAATTCTATCGTATATATGTCACGAGCTATTTGAACTCTAAAAACTAAGCACATGAAAAAATTAATTTTAAGTTCTATTTTGATGATTGCCCTGAGCATTTCATTTATTTCCTGTAGAGAGACCAAGGATGAAGCCAAGGATGCTATGGAAGAAACAAATGAAGCGTTAAAAGATGTGGGTGAGGATATGAAAAAAGTTGGTGAGGATGCCAAAGGAGTTGCAACCAAAGCCATGGATGCCGCCAAAGAAATGGGCGAGGATATGAAAGAAGCTGGTTCCGAAGCTTTGGATAAGGCAGGGGACGCCGCCAAGAAAGTTAGTGACGACGTAAAAGATGCCGCTAATAAGGCTGCTGACAAAACTAAGGCTGCTGCCAAGGAAGTAAAAGAGGAAATCGAGGAATAATGGATATTCCTATTTACCTTTAAACTTAAGCTCGGTATTAAAATACCGAGCTTTTATTTATTTAAAAGGTATATCCCAATCCCAAAACCAAATTAATTCCTGGGGCAACGATTCCGGAAGAATAGGAACGATACCTCTGATCGGTAATATTTTCAAGATTTACAGTAACCTTTAAAGCCTGCGAAAATTGATATTGTGAACGAAGGTTTAAAGTGTACCATGACGGTGAGTAGGGAGAACCATTTGGATCGACCGCATATATATAGTCCTTGGTTTTTTCTGACATTGCCATGTCATCATAGCTGATTTCTCCATTAAAGTTGACAAAGAGGTCGGTTTTCAATTTTTGAATCTTCCATATTATATGAAAATCCCCAAAGGTGGGAGCCACATGTCTACCAGAAGTATCCGTGCCATCCTGCTCTTCCTCTATACCTTTGGTAAGGGTAAGATTCGAATTCACTGAAAGGCTTTCCGTTAAAAAGGCATCCAATCCAAATTCAAAACCGTATACATAAGCTTTAGCCGCGTTCTGTATGGCTTGGACTTTACTTAACTCGCCGTTATAATCTATTTCATTGTTTCCATTAAATTGAAAATCCCTTCGGACCAGGGCATCTACCAAATAAGTATAAAAGGTAGCTCCCTTTAGCATTAATTTATCATTGAAATTTTTCTGGATTCCCACATCTAAATTATAGGCATATTCGGGTTCCAATTTGGGATTTGGAACGACCACAGACCCCGGTTCGGAATCAAATATCTTACCTACATCATCAATATTTGGGGCTCTAAACCCGGTAGACCCATTGAAAGTCACCTGCAAATCCGCTTTTGGAAACCAACTAAAGCCTATACTCCCGGTTAATGCCCCTGTGCTTAGATCGGCATCATTAAAAGGGAAGGCATAATAAGTCTGGTCAAAAACGGCATCAATCCATACATGACTGTAACGCAGTCCAGATAAGAACGTAAAGTTGGGCTTGGCCCTTAACTCACCGCTTATATAGCCTGCAAGGGTCTGCCAAGTAGAATTGTCAGGATATCTTGATGCTGAAGGCGACAAATCAAGGGTCTCTACGTTCAACTGATTTCCACTGGAGCCAATTTTATTAATTACGTACTCCGCTCCATAGTAAAGTCTAAGATTTCCTATACGTTTGTTTTCAAAATCGATGTTCGTGGAAATAGCATCTACATTCTCCTTGGTCATATACCTTATGGGGTTCTGAAAACCCCTGTCGTTCCTACTTTCCTCAAAATATTGATAAGCGGTAGATATTTTTAGCCCATCATAAAATTTTCCCTTACCATTTTTATAAAATTGAAGGTTCCCCATGAACCATTTTTGAGGCCCATAAAACCACTCCGCAGAGCGTAGGCCAAGACCGTCACTGGATGGCCTGATAAGTCTGTCATATCTGGAGTAATCAGAGGTTTCGGAATAATAGGCACTTAAGTTAATATTCCAATTATTATTCGGTTTAAAAACCACTTTTTGCATTAAATTAATTTGATCATATCCTGTGGGCAGCTGTTTTTGGGAATTTTTATTTTTCCGAAGCTCATCCTGTCCGTTCTCCCTTACCACATAATTATTTCTTAAGTAGGATGTAGGACCATGGGAACCCATTTTAAGATCGTCAAAGTCGTTATAGGTTACACTGCTCAAAAAAGCCCATTCCTTTTTGCCCAAATTGAAATCGAAATGAAAGGTATTCTCGTTATTAGCTGAGGAATACCTATAGTTTGCCTTGCCGGAAAAATATAAACTATCCGTCTTGGAAAATTGTGGATTAAAAGTATAAAAATTCATAACTCCACCTATGGCATCGGAACCATAGATTACAGAACCAGGCCCAAAAATTACTTCTGTACTTTTAATTGAAAAGGGATCAATGGAAATTACATTTTGTATGTTACCCCCCCTAAATATAGCATTGTTCATGCGAACCCCATCAACGGAAAGCAAAAGTCTATTTGTCGCAAATCCCCTGATCATTGGGCTTCCGCCTCCAAGTTGGCTTTTCTGCACAAATACTTTTCCACTGTTTTCAAGTAGATCAGCCGAAGTTTGAGGAGCAGTGAAATCGATAGTTTTGGCGTTTATTAGCGCTATTTTCTGAGGTATATCCTTTTTCTGTTGTTCCCACTTCGAAATGGACATCACTACTTCATCCAACTGCTCGGCATTCAATACCAAATAGAGTTTTCCTTTTCTTAGTACATGAGCCTTTGTACTTCTATAATTTTGGTAACCAATGTGAGTAAAAGTAATCCGTTCGCCACGATCAAATTTGGAAAGGTCACATTTGCCATCAAAGTCGGAAAGGGTTGTCTTGGATTTATCCCAATTGTAAACTATTACATTGGGAATTGGTTGATGATCCACCTCGTCCAAAATAACAATATCCTGTCCCATTAGCCCCTGATATAAAAAGAGAACAATTATGAAAACTATCTTTTGCATATTAGCTAAAAACTTCATTTAAAACTGCCAATGACTTTGGTTTTCTAAATCCCTGCAAATGTAATTCAAAATAAAGGACAAGGGATTTTAAGAGCTCCTGACGGTTCTTTTTGTTAAGTTTAATAGTATGTATGGTATCAAAATTTATGCCCAAAAGCGCCTTAAAGTATTTTAAATTCTCCCCGCTAAGGATGGGATTTAGGGATGGGCTTTTTACAAACTCCCCTTCCAAAAGATCAAAGTATAATAAATCCTTATTATTGGTGTCCGGATAAAACCCAAAATACTTGGTCAAGGACAATAAAAAGTAGAGGTGAAAATTAGCAAATTCATCGTGGGTGTCCAACCACTGCAGGGAAGCCTCAATAAAGTTGAACAGGCCTTCATTGCGCTCTTCCTCATGTATGCTGTTGCCCAGCATTTCTGCCAAAAAAAAAGTAATGGCATTTTTGGAAATATCGGTGTGCAGGGTCTGATAGTGATAACAAACCCTAGCTTCAATAACCCTTTCCAAGGTTCCCTTGTTCTTATGGGAGGCTACCAAATCCAATTGTAGCAAAGGCTGAAAATAGGCCGTTTTTAGCTTCCCCTTTTTTGAGGCAAGTACGCCTCTCAACAGATAAGATTTTATTCCGTCCGATAAGGTAAATATTTTAACGATTAAACTGGTATCCCCATATTTAATTGACGTTAAAACAATGGCTTTAGTGGTAACCTGCATTCTGATCTAAATCTTGGAACAAAGATAGTACAAAGAGACCCGTAAGGCTTTAAAAACCTTACGGGTCTCGGAAACTGCTTTAAAATCCAATCTATCCTGTTAAGATTCCAGGAGTTAATACCGACTTGTAAAACGTTATATAACTCCCTGTGCCAACATGGCATCAGCAACTTTAACGAAACCGGCAATATTTGCACCTTTTACATAATTGCAATAGCCATCTTCGTCCATTCCATATTCTATGCAAGAATCATGAATATCCTTCATTATTTTTTGCAATCGCTCATCTACCTCTTCCCTAGTCCAACTTATACGAAGTGAATTCTGTGACATTTCCAAACCAGAAGTGGCCACACCCCCTGCATTGGATGCCTTTCCCGGGGCGAATAGTATTTTTGCTTCGTGGAAAGCGTGAATTGCTTCTGGGGTAGAAGGCATATTAGCTCCTTCGGCAACACAAATACAACCATTTTTTAGCAACATCTTGGCATCTTTGCCGTCCAACTCATTTTGTGTGGCGCAAGGTAAGGCGATTTCACAGGGAACATTCCAAGGTGTCTTACCTTCGTGGAATTCCGCAGATTTATACTTTTTAATATAATCTGATATTCTTCCCCGCTTATTGTTTTTAATATCCATTACGAAGGCCAGCCTTTCCGCATCAATACCTGCCTTATCGTAAATATAGCCACTGGAATCGGAAAGCGTAACTACTTTTCCTCCCAATTGGATTACTTTTTCGGCAGCATATTGCGCCACGTTTCCAGAACCTGAGATTACGACGGTTTTACCCTTAACATCCTTCTTTTTGGATTGCAACATGCTTTGGGCGAAGTATACGGTGCCATAACCTGTAGCCTCGGGTCTTATTTTAGACCCACCCCATGAAAGACCTTTACCGGTTAACACCCCGGTAAACTCATTTCTGATTTTTTTATACATCCCGAACAGAAAACCTATCTCTCTTGCGCCAACGCCAATATCGCCGGCAGGTACGTCCGTGTTGGGTCCAATGTGCCTACAAAGTTCCGTCATAAAGGCATGGCAAAAACGCATTACCTCATCATCCGATTTTCCTTTCGGATCAAAATCTGACCCTCCCTTTCCACCGCCCATTGGCAGCGTGGTTAAGCTATTTTTAAAAACCTGTTCAAAAGCCAAGAATTTTAAAACACTTGCGTTTACGGTAGGATGGAACCTAAGTCCTCCCTTATATGGGCCAATAGCCGAATTCATTTGAATTCTATAACCCCTGTTTACATGTATTTCACCATCATCATCCACCCATGAAACCCTAAATGAAATTAACCTTTCCGGTTCCACCATCCTTAATAAAATATTCTTTCCATTATAAATCTGATGATTACTAATGTAGGGTATAACTGTTTCTGCTACTTCTTGCACAGCTTGTATGAATTCTGGCTCGTGGCTATTGCGACCTTTTACCTCCTCCATAAAGGCATCTATTTTGTCTTCCATAAAATCTGATTAATTGCTAATTGTTGATAAATATTGAGTTTGAAGGCAAAATTATATTATTTCTATAATTTAAACCCTATTTTTTTAAAAATTTGATAAATTATTTATTCAATAGCCTGTCGCAGGTCATCAATTAAATCATCCTTATCCTCAATACCTACACTAAGTCTTATTAAAGCATCTACTACCCCACTTTTTTCCCTTTCTTTCTTAGGTATACTGGCATGGGTCATGCTCGCCGGATGACCTGCCAAACTCTCTACTCCCCCTAAGGATTCGGCAAGTGTAAAAATTTGTAATTTTTCAACAATTTTTATGGCATCGTCATAATTACTCCCCTTTGGGACAAAGGAAATCATTCCTCCAAAATCTTTCATTTGACCTTTTGCTACTTCATAATTGGGGTGAGTTGGAAATCCTGGCCAATATACTTTTTCAATTTTCGGGTGATTTGCCAAGAATTCGGCCACTGCCTTGCCATTTTCGCAATGGCGTTGCATCCTTACATGCAGGGTTTTTATTCCTCTTAGTACCAAAAAGCTATCCATTGGCCCACAAATGGCACCGCTTGCATTTTGTATAAAATACAATTCGTCCGCCAGGGCCTTATCTTTTACAACCAAGGCCCCTAAGACTACATCGCTATGCCCACCTAGGTATTTAGTGGCTGAATGCATTACAATGTCGGCGCCCAAATCTAATGGAAGCTGTAAATACGGCGTTGCAAAGGTATTGTCCACCGCCAAAAGTATTTTATGTTCTTTGGCTAGTTGGGAAACCTTTTTTATATCAATGATATTCATCATTGGGTTGGTAGGGGTCTCTACCCAAATTAGTTTGGTCCTTAGATTAATGTATTTGCTTATTTCATTGGTATCCTGCATTCCAACAAAGTGGAAAACGATACCGTATTTTTCAAATATCTTCTTAAAAATACGATAGCTACCTCCATAAAGATCACTTGTAGAAATAACCTCGTCCCCTGGATTCAATAGCTTAATTACAGCATCAATGGCCGCCAATCCACTGCCAAAAGCCAAACCATATTTTCCATTTTCAATACTGGCCAAGGAATTCTCCAAGGCCGTCCTCGTTGGATTGGCACTTCTGGAATACTCATACCCCTTATGACCTCCTGGTGTACTCTGAGCGTAAGTCGAAGTTTGGTAGATCGGGGGCATTACCGCTCCATATGCCTCGTCCGGGAACTGTCCTCCATGAATAGTTTTGCTATTGAATTTTAATTCTTTTTTACCCATGATGTAAATATCTATACACAAATGTACCTTTATCTTTCGGGGATTACAATGATCTTGTAGCTTTACACCGTACTAATAACACTGCTTTTATGAAGATTAAATTGACCCTTATATTTATCGTTTTATTTTTATGGAATTGTAAAAATGACGAACGGATTACCTTTGAACCCATTGAATTTACTTCAGAAAATTGCAGCAATTGCCCAAAGGCAAGTATCCGTATTCCTAAGGCATTGGATGAAAGTCCAATAAGCGCTACTATAAATAACTCACTCCAAGAAGAGGTGATTGCCATGCTTATATACGATGATGAAATTGAGGCTACCAACATTGAAGAGGCCATTTTATCTTTTAAAAATGGATATTTGGAATTAAAAAAAATCTATCCTGATGAACCGGTGGGATGGGAAGCGGATATTGAAGGAAAAGTGACCTATGAAGACAAAAATATATTGACGGTTCAAATTAATTCCTACTCCTTTACAGGTGGGGCCCATGGTTTTTCCTCGACCCGATTCTTAAATTTTGACAAGGCAAAAGGGTTGGAATTGGAAACTTTGGAAATGTTTAAGGATCCCTTGGAATTTCAAAATTTTGCTGAGGGCAAATTTAGGGAGCAAGAAAAGATTCCGGCCACAGGATCGGTCAATGCCACAGGCTTTATGTTTGAGAACGACGAATTTTACCTTCCCCAAAATATTGGTTTTACACAGGAAGGCTTACAACTGCTCTATGAGCAGTATGAGGTGGCCTCATATGCGGACGGCCCAATAACATTAACATTGTCATTGGAGGAAATAAAACCCTATTTAAAAATTAAAGTTCCATCTTAATCTTTAGCCACAACCTTTAAAAGTGCTAAAATAGATCCAAGGTGTATACCTTCATGAAAAATATTGAACATAACGGCATCTTCAACCGTGCTTAATGTAACGTTTGCGCTGGTTGTGTATTCATTATACCCTATAAATATTCCTTTCTCATAGTCTTCCTGCATCCATGTTATGGTAGGCAATAATAATTCTTCCACTAGTTGCAATTCTTCATCAGTTGCTGTGCCATCGGGCACGGTACCCTTTTTAAACTTTTCTACCAGGGCATCATCCAAACGCATAGGTTGCCCGCTAAGCTTGTAGATCAAAAGTTGTTGGGTAACCACCACATGTGCAATATTCCACCATATGTTGTTACGGAATCCATTAGGAATTTGCAGCAATAACTCTTTTGGAGTTTCTTTTAAAAATTTATAAAGTATTTTCCTGTTCTGCAGGGTAATGTTGAATGCGTTTTCCAAGGCTGTATGTTTTCTGTTATTAATTTTTACAATTGTCGCTAAAAATAGTACAATTCAATGTAATTGGGTTTCTTTGTAGTCTAAATAATATACAGAGGAACAGATTTACAAAAATGAAAAAGATATTTCACCTGAGTACTTGTGATACCTGCCAAAGGATTTTGAAAGAATTGGAACCCCTCAACGATTTTACACTTCAAGACATAAAAACCGAAGCCATTACACCGGAACAATTGGAAAATATGGCTAATTTGTCCGGAGGTTATGAGAGCTTGTTCAGCAAGCGTGCCCGACTTTATAAAGAGCGAAATCTGAAGGAACAAAACTTAACGGAATCCGACTTTAAAGCGTTAATTCTAGAACATTATACCTTTTTGAAACGACCGGTTATCCTCATCGACGATCATATTTTTGTTGGTAATAGCAAAGCTGTTGTGGCTGCCGCCAAAGCAAAATTGAATTCGTGAGCAGACGAACCCTGGCCATCTTGGCTGCCTTGGGGGCCACTACCATATACGGCATAAACCACACTATCGCCAAGGGTGTTATGCCTACCTTTGTTAAACCCTTCGGATTTATTTTCCTTAGGCTTTTTGGGGCGACATTGCTCTTTTGGGGAATTTCATTTTTTGGCCCTAAGGAAAAATTGGAACGACGGGATTGGGGCAGATTGTTTGTGTGTGCCTTCTTCGGTATGGGCATCAATATGCTATCGTTCTTTAAAGGCTTAGACCTTTCCACGCCTATAAATAGCGCCGTGCTCATCACCATTACACCCATTCTAGTTGTAGTTTTATCAGCACTGTTTATCAAGGAAAAAATTACCGTTCAGAGGGGCATTGGTGTTTTCTTGGGTCTAGTAGGGGCATTGGCTTTGATTTTATTCGGGGCTGAAATTAGACAGGATGCCACCAATATACCTTTGGGAAACCTGCTATTTATTGTCAATGCCACTTCCTACGGACTATACCTTATTTTGGTAAAGAAATTACTGGAAAAATATCATCCCTTTACCCTCATGAAATGGATGTTCGGAATAGGGCTTATCATAACACTTCCAATAACATATTCCGAATTTACGGAGATACAATGGGGCCAGCTTCCTGTGGAAGCTATTGGAGCCATCGCCTTTGTAATCGTTGGGACAACCTTTTTAACCTATTTGTTCAATGTTTTTGCCTTGACCCAATTAAAAGCTTCTACCGTAGGTGTTTTTATGTACCTACAACCATTGATAGGCATCATCTTTGCCATTGCTGCTGGAAAAGACAACCTAACTTTAATTAAATTACTTGCAATAGTTTTGGTATTGATCGGGGTGTACCTGGTAAGTAAACAAGTTAGGCCAAGTCCTTAGGGCGTACAGAAAACTTACGGGTATCCTCCTTGGTAAGTACTTTAAACCCGTCTCCCTTCGGAACCTTGTTAAAGGCCTCCAACAACTCCGTTCCTAAACCTGTCAAACTTCTTTTCTTAAGATCGATCCATGCTCCCATAATCTGACAGTGGGCAAAATTTTTTCCATTTCCATCGTAAAAATTATGATGAAATTCAAAGAACATACCATCAGCACTCAAACCCACCAGATCCAAGGAAACCTTTACAGGCTTTCCTAAAAAGGCTTCCTTAAAATAATAGACATGTTCATGGAAAACCACTGGTCCAATATTGTTCTGTGACATGGTCTTTTGGTTAAATCCAAGTTCCAATAAGAAGGACATCCTTGTATGGCTCATGAAATTTAAATAGGCTGAATTAGCCATATGACGATTGGCATCCACGTCGCTCCAGCGAATTTCAAATTCTTTTATATACATTCTTTTATTTTTGTACTTTTGAAATTATTATGCATGCATAATAATTTCAAAAGTACTATTTTTTATAAACAATAGATATTTTTGTTTCCAATTTTGGCGTATCCGATTATTTTTAATTCTTTAAATCCTTTACCGAAATGAGCAACAAAGCAGCCTTTATAACAGATCTTTCACTTCCTGCGGTAGCAGCGCCCATGTTTCTGATATCTGGCCCACAATTGGTCATTGAATGCTGCAAGAATGGAATAGTGGGGACTTTCCCTGCATTAAATCAACGTACCACTGAAGGCTTTGAGGAATGGTTGATGGAGATTAAAACCGAATTAAAGAGATATGAAGCGGAAACTGGAAAAAAGGCCGCGCCTTATGGCGTAAATCTAATTGTCCACCCAACCAATCCACGATTGGAAGCCGATTTAAAAATTTGCATAAAACATAAAGTTCCTTTAATTATTACCTCCTTGGGCGCTGTGGCCCAGGTGGTCGATGCCATCCATAGCTATGGTGGACTTGTATTTCATGATATTATTAAAAAAAGACATGCGGAAAAAGCGGCAGAAGCCGGAGTGGACGGATTAATTTTGGTTGCCGCTGGTGCTGGAGGACACGCCGGCACTATAAACCCAATGTCCTTAATTGCCGAGATAAAGAAATTTTACAACAAAACTATATTGCTTTCTGGCTGTATCAGCACGGGAAGGGATATAGCCTCAGCATTACAAATGGGGGCGGATTTAGCCTATATGGGCACTCGCTTTATAAATACCAAAGAGAGCAGGGCGCCTGAGGAATATCGTAAAATGATCATCGACTCCGGAGCAAGCGATGTGGTCTATACCTCGGCAATATCCGGAGTACACGCCAACTTTTTGGGCGCTAGTTTAAAGGCAGCCGGAATCACGGAAGAAGATTTAAAAAAAGACAGGAAGATAGATTTTGGCAAGGAGTTGAACACGGAAGCCAAAGCTTGGAAAACAATATGGTCGGCTGGTCAGGGAGTCACAACCATAGATAACGTTGAACCGGTTTCAGCCTTGGTGGCAAACCTCAAATCTGAATTTAAATCGGCCATTGAAGAACAGATAAAGATCCTGGAAATCTATCCAAAGTGAGAATTGTTTCAACAATTGATTTTATTATTCATATGAATAATCCTAAAACCATTCTTTTGGTCAACCCAAATCATACCAAGTGATTTGGTCTAATTGGATATGCAATTTTCCGGCACAATGATTTCAACTGGAACATCCATATTCAAATCCGAAGAATCCTGTTCGGTAAGATATTTGAACATCCCCTTAATGGCTGTATAGCCTTGGAATTCCGGTTTTTGATTTATCAAAAAATTTATTTCCTTGTTCTTTAGACATTTAATGTTGTCTTCGTGTAAATCGAAACCAACTACCGACACATTGGAAACATTATTGGCCTTAAGAATATCAGGTATTAGGTAAGACCTTGCATTGGTAACAAAAATGCCCTTTGGCCTCTGATCTTTAAACCAACTTTCTATTTCGGCATTGATTTCAAAAGGTCTATCCACAGGATGGTTAATGGTCATTATGGAAATTTGACTATCCTTGAAATTTGTCCTAAAAAATTCCCTGAAACCATTTTCCCTTTGTTGATTATTGGCATGTAAGCCCCTTTCGGTCACAATATTGACAACAAAATAAAGTCCTTCGTTACCAACAAGCCCATGCAAGAGCCTACCGGCCACTTTACCTGCAATATTTGAATCCTGGCGAATAAAAAATGATGGATAATCCAGTTTTACTTCGGTATCCAAAAAAACTATGGGAATATTATTGTCTTTGGCCTTACTCAAAAGATTATTGCTTTCAACCATAAAAAACGGAACGGTAACCAAGGCGTCATATTTTTTGTTCAAAATGACATCGCCCATTTTTATAAAGGAAAAGGGATCCGTAAAGTAATAGTAGGTAACCAATATGCCCATTTCACTCAATTCCTCCACCGCCTTGTCTATACCTTTTTTAGGAAGATCCCAATAGCTCCAATTCTTTGAAACCTCAGGTATGAGTACGGCAATTTTCAATTTCTTACGTGCCGCCAAATTAAGTCGGCTGGCAACTGTATTTTTCTTATATCCCGTTTCCTTTATTATAGCCTTAATCTTTTCACGCGTTGCCTTAGAAACTCCGTCCCTATTATGCAACACCCTATCTACGGTTCCAATGGAAACATTGGCCAACTTGGCAATTTGCTTAATTCCAATAAGGTTATCCATATACAGGGGATATCAGAGATTAATAATAAAAGTGCAAAAAATAACGGTAAAATTACGATTTGTATCTATCCAATGCCTGCCCAAAAGTATTTTACCTAAGTGTATTTTCATTTCCATCAACGAAGGTGCCTAATATTAGGAAGTATAACAGTTTCGGTCTTGCACACCAATCCATTTAACCGGCCACAAATCACTAACATTTAATACCATAAAAATACTATCTTCTTTATCCGTTTACAAACTGACCTGGTCCAACTTAAAGGATATCCTCATAAAATGGACCTTTCTGATATTTCCATTACATGAAAATTTCTGGACATTGATCAAAAGGACCCATATTTATTTTTTTTACTATTCCAGATCTTGTTATTAATACTTGAACACTTTGTCTCCTGCAAAAACATCTTGAGCCTTATCATCGAAAGTGGCTTTCAATCCTGTCCTAAGGGCTGCTGTGGTCATAATGTTGGCAATAGAATGATTGTAGGCCGCGTCAATTGGTCCATTAGTTTCCTTTCTACTCCTTACACATTCCATCCAATTCAGCATATGCAATGAAGTCATATTATCAGCGCCCGTATCGGCAGAGGTAACGACCTGTGTTGCACTTTCTGACAAATCAAATTCCTGTAATTGATTCGCCTCCATGCCCATTTTATTGGCATGGGAAGCCTTCAATCCTCCGTTTGGACTAACCTTATTGGTATCCAGGTTTAATTCTCCGCCATTGGAATAATAGATTTCCTTGGTTCCCCCTGCAGAATTTGTAAACCTTGAGGAATATACCACTTGGAAACCTTTGGACATATCGTCCAATGGGCCGTAATCAAATACTGCCGTCATGGTATCGTAATTCTTTCTTCCATCTTTCCATAGATAAATTCCACCATTGGCGGCAACACTTCTTGGATGGTTCAATCCTGTAAACCAGTGTACCGTATCAATCTGATGGGACATCCATTGTCCGGGAATCCCAGAAGAAAAAGGCCAAAACAATCTATATTCCAAATACTTTCTAGGATCCCAGACCTCATAAGGTCTGTTCATTAGATAACGTTTCCAGTCGGTATCCGACTCCTTAATTTCACTGGTCAATTGAGGCAAGCGCCATCTATCCGGCTGGTTAACGTTCCAACTCATTTCAACCATTACTATATCCCCAAATTTACCGGATTTAATATAGTCGTTGGCCGCATGGTAGTTACTGCCACTTCGTCTTTGGGAACCAATTTGAAACACGATTCCCGATTCCTGAACTGCTTTTTTGCCTACCCTTGCATCGTCCATGGTTTCGGCAAATGGTTTTTCCACGTATATATCCTTTTTGGCATTGGCAGCTTGTACTGTGTGCAGGGCATGTTGGAAATCTGGAGTGGAAATTATGACCGCATCTATTTTATTTTCCTCATACATTTCATCATGGTTTCTCCAAACCTTCATCTTCTCCCCGGTTTTCTCCTTCAGGTAAGCGGCTCCTTCGTCCCTTCTACGGTTCCAGATGTCAGAAACCCCTACAATTTCGAAGTTCTGTTTCTTGTGATGCCCTAAAAATGCCGGAATCAACGCCCCTTTGGCCCTATTGGAAAACCCTGCAATGCCTACCCTTACCCGATCGTTGGCACCTATGATCTTATTATAGCTTTTGGCACTCATGGAATTAACGCCCAAGACGATACCACCCGAGGCCAATGCCGTTTTTTTGATAAAATTTCTGCGTCCTTCGCTCATAATCAATATTTTAAAATTAAACCAAATTTAAAACTCCCGAACTTTTATACTTCTAAAGGAAACATGGTCACCATGGTCCTGCAAAAGGATCCTACCGGCCGGAATCGTACCAAAATTTTCCCACTTCTCGTATTTACTTTTTTCCACAAGGGCTTTGAATGTCTGGCTAAACCGGTCGTATTCAACCACCTTCACATTATTAAGCCAATGTTCAACATGGCCGCCCCTAACAACGATACGGGCATTGTTCCACTTATCTACCCCATTAAAGTTCTTCCCTCTGGAATTTTCAAAGTTCTCTGCCCGAATCAAATCGTATAAAGACCCTACAGTCCTATTGCCATTTTTTCCCATTTTAGCATCTGGATGTTCCTTATCATCCAACACCTGAAACTCCAGACCTATGGCCGAACCTTCACCCATATTAAGACCTGGGTCAACAAAATATTTAATGCCGCTATTGGCTCCTTTTGTCAACTTAAAATCAATACTTAACTCAAAATTGCTAAAAGCCGATGTGGTTACAATGTCCCCACCGTTCCTGGATTCGGCCCCATCAGATGACAGCACACTTAGCGCGCCGTCTTCCATATTCCAGCCTTTCTCCGGAAACGCATTCAGTTTGGCACCTCGCCATCCTTCCGATGTTTTGCCGTCCCATAATAATCTCCAGCCCTTTCTAATCTCATCCGAGGTGAGCTGATTTTGCAAATAGCTTATTTCAGGGGCATATGCGGCTACCTGATTACGCTCCTTCTCCAAATCGGAGGTCTTGATCCTAATATTCTTCCATTTTACTATTTTGCCTTCCAAACTTTCGTCATGGATGGAATGCACCTGAAATGCAATAAATCCCTTTGCAGTATGATCATCCACTAGGTTGGCGCATTGGATTCCATTCACCCAGGTCCTAATGTTTTGACCAATGGCCTCTATTCTGTAATAGTTCCATTCGCCGGGCTTAAAAGCATTTTGCCCTTTGATGTTTCTGGAAAGGGGATAAAGCCAACCTCTTCTGGCCTCATCATAGACCCCACCTGCCCATTTCCTGTCACTGGTTTCAATTTCACATTGGTATCCATGTACCCTTCCGTCCATGTATTCGGCAAGACTCAAACTTCTAAATTGTACTCCTGAATTAAGCCCATTTTCTACAAATACATCAAATTCCAGAATGAAATCGCCATAGGCCTTTTTTGTAGCCATAAAACTATTGGGGGTGTTCAATCTGGAAGTACCGATCATTTCCCCTTTTTCAATCTTATATTTTGCATTCCCATTCAATTGTTCAAAATTGGAAAAGTCCTTTCCATTGAATAGCGTTTCCCAACCATCCTGGGCGGAGGTAAAGAAGAACGTAAAATGAAGTAGCAATACCAAGCACAGGTTGGTTGATTTTCTATTAGCCATAATTTTAGATAATTAATTTTCGTTAACGTTAACGAAAATATAAAAATATGCTGAAACTCCAACTGACAAATTAACTAATATGTATAAATTGCTTACATTAATCGTGAATAGAATAGAATTAAATGATAATTAATGACAAATTCAATACTTTAGAGCAACATAATACCTTCCGTATAAAGACCAGCCATTATCATTTTTAAAACTTGACGGATTATCTTACATTGTTATACCCTTTTAAAAATCAATATTCATTTATAGAACATCCCAAATGCCTATAATTCCCTCTAATTACAACCCCCCATTTCCATTTAGAAGTGGTCATTTCTCCACTATTTATTCAGGGATGATACGCAAGGTAATTGGCCTTAACCAAGAACGCGAACGGGTAGAACTTGGCGATGGGGATTTTATGGACTTGGATTGGAGCTATACGGACCGCCCATCCTCTGAGGTAGTCATACTTTTGCACGGTTTGGAAGGCAATGCCCAACGCCCTTATATTACAGGTAGCGCCAAGCTGATGAATGCCTCTGGCATAGATGCCTGTGCTGTTAATTACAGAGGATGTAGTGGTGAAACCAATCGACTTTACAGATCCTATCATTCCGGAGCAACTGAAGATTTGGAAGCAGTAATAAACCACATTCTAAAAGAAAAAAAATATAACCGTATATATATAAAAGGATTTAGCTTAGGTGGCAATATGGCCTTAAAGTACTTGGGAGAAGGAAGATCGCTTCCCGAAGAAATAAAAGGGGCGATCGCCGTATCTGTCCCCGTTAATTTACACAGTTCCTTGATAGAACTTTTAAAACCGAAAAATATAATGTATGCCCAACGTTTTAAAAAGCGCCTTATAGCCAAACTGCGGGCAAAACAATTGCTGTTCCCAAAGATGATAAGCAATGCGGATATTGCAAAAATAAACACCTTAAAAGATTTTGATGACATTTATACCAGCAGGGCACATGGATTTAAAAATGCCATTGATTATTACCAAAAGTCGAGCTCTCTACAATTTATCCCTGCGATTACGACCCCTACATTAATTATCAACGCCAAAAATGATTCCTTTTTGGGTGAAGAATGTTACCCGTCCAAGGAAGCCGAGCAAAATAAATCCGTACAATTTGAACAGCCATTGTACGGGGGTCATGTAGGGTTTTATGACCAAAAAAATATCACTTATACTGAAAAAAGAGCATTAAAATTCGTTGAAGAATTACATTAAAATAATCTATTTGCTATATTCGTGAAATAATATATTATAACTAACGATGAAAAAATTATTTATCCCTTTGGCCATAGCTGGATTGATTCTTAGCTGCGGTGAAAAAAAAGAAGAAAAGAAGGAAGGTTTTGAAATGAACCGAGCCAAAAAAGAAGTTAAAGCGGAGCCCGTAAGTGAAGGAGTACCAGTAGATATGGACAATAAAGGTGTTGGACCTATTAAATCCGTAAAATTTGCTGATGCAATAGATACCGAACTGGCTGCAAAAGGGCAAAAAACATTTAGCACTATTTGCGTGGCTTGCCATATGGCGGAGCAACGTTTAATTGGTCCTGCCTTAAAAGGTGTTTTTGAGAGAAGAAGTCCAGAATGGGTAATGAATATGATTCTAAACCCTGATGGTATGCTCAAGGAAGATCCTATAGCCAAAGCCTTGTTAAAGGAATATAACAATGCGATTATGCTAAACCAGAATCTTTCCGAAGATGATGCCCGTGCGGTAGCGGAGTATTTAAGGACTTTATAGTACTCAACTACTAAATATCAAAAAGCGTTTGCAGCAACTTTTGGGTTGCTATAAACGCTTTTCTTTTTGTGTAATATTGCTAAGTGTAATACAGATTGAGGATAATTCTACACCTTATCCACTACAACTTTATAGGTCGGATCCTCAATTACATTAACATCTATAATTTCGTCGGCATTCTCCAACAACCTTATACAGTCACGACTTAAATGTTTTAGATGCACTTTTTTACCCACCTTGGCGTAACGTTCGGTTAATTTGTTCAAGGCCTCAATTCCCGACATATCTGCCACCCTACTTTCCTTAAAATCGATAATCACCTCTTTGGGATCGTTCTGTATGTCAAACTTCTCAGCAAAAGCGGTAGTAGAACCAAAAAACAATGGCCCGTATATTTCGTAATGTTTTACCCCATTTTCATCGATGGTCTTTCTAGCCCTAATTCGTTTGGCATTTTCCCAAGAATAGGCCAATGCAGAAATAATTACCCCAAACAAAACGGCGATGGCCAAATTATGGGTAATGGCTGTAATCAAGGTAACCAAAACCATTACTACCACATCGGAAGAAGGCATTTTTCTAAAAGTCTTAAAACTTGCCCACTCAAATGTTCCAATTGCCACCATAAACATAAGTCCAACCAAAGCGGCCATTGGCAATTGTTCAATTAATTTAGATCCAAACATTATAAATACCAATAACATTACGGCAGCCGTAATCCCCGATAAACGGGCTCTAGCGCCAGCTGAAGTATTGATCAAACTTTGTCCGATCATAGCACATCCGCCCATACCGGATAGAAATCCTGAGAAAATATTTGCAGTTCCTTGAGCTATGCACTCTTTGTTGCCACTTCCGCGCGTGTCGGTAATTTCGTCTATAATATTCAAGGTAAGCAAACTCTCTATTAAACCAACTCCTGCAACAATAGCCGCAAAAGGAAAGATTATTTTAAAGGTTTCCAGGGTAAAAGGAATATTCGGAATGGATAAAGGTGGAAATCCGCCACTAATACTCTGCCCTTCAGCCATGGTATCGGCCACTGTGAGTGTTTCTATACCAAAACCTAAAACCAAGCCAGATACCACTACGATTGCCAATAAGGAAGAGGGCACGGCCTTGGTTAATTTTGGAAGGCCCCAAATGATCAACATGGTTAAAAGCGTTAAACCCAGCATAGTCCAAAATGCCGAACCGGATAACAGATCCGTGGTGCCCTTCACATAGAAATTGGGGAACTGGGCCATAAAAATAATAATGGCCAGTCCGTTTACAAACCCAAACATTACAGGATGTGGAACCAGGCGTATGAATTTACCCAATCTTAAAACTCCTGCCATAATTTGTAAAAGCCCTGCAATGATAACGGTGGCAAAAACATAATTCAAAATGGTTTCCGGAGTGATACCGGGAAAGGTATTCTTTAATTCCAATATTAGCCCGATAAATATAACTGCCACGGCCCCTGTAGCACCGGAAATCATTCCTGGCCTACCCCCTAAAATAGAAGTTACCAAGGCCAATACAAAGGCTGCATATAATCCTGTTAGTGGTGAAAACCCAGGGATCAAGGCAAAAGCTATTGCTTCAGGAACCAAAGCTAGGGCTACGGTTAAACCGGATAAAATCTCCGTCTTATAATCTACTTTCTGCTTAAAATCGAATAGATTCAAATACTTCTTCACGTCTTTGTTTTTAAGGGCGCAAAAGTAGGGGATTTTCTTGTTTTATAGGCTTCGATATGCCTAAATGTGACATTTACAACAAATTACCAAGATTGAAGCCCTAATAATTTCTTGCCCAAATCATTTAATTTGGCCGATTTGTACTTGGTCTGTTCCCAATTTCTGGGGTCACCTGGAAAAGCATATCCCTCTGGTGCCAATCTATTTTTCCAAGAATTGATGCGCCAAGTTTTAAGGGGCACATTATCCTCTTCAGCCGGCATCATTGAGATATATTGGGCAATTCGCACTTTGTTTTTTGAATGATTTGGCCTTATCCCATGCGGTTGTGTACTATTAAAAATTAAAAGATCGCCCGTTTCCATCTTCACCTTTACGATTTTATCTTGTAAATCGCTAACATCTGGTTTAAAACGGTCCCTATCCTCCGGCTGATCAAGTTTCCATGAATCATAATTCCGGTAGAGCCAGGGAATACATTGAAATCCACCCATATTTTCATCGGTCTGGTCTGCCAAAGCTAATACGCCCTGTACATTCTGAGGTCTGGTTTCCGGGTCGTAGTCCCAATGTATAAACCCCTTTTGCTCGAATCCTGGCCGAATAGGGAAATTTAGGTTGGCCCTATCGATTGTTACCCAAAGTTTTTCCGTCCCCCAAATATCCACAAAAGCATCGTAAATTTTTTCCTGTTGCCTATTGTTCCATAGATACTGATGGTTATACACCTCCACCATTCCTGTACCCGTTAATTCCTTCATTTGCATTTCTGCCCTTGGAGGCGTATACCAACTGTTGGGATTCTTGGGGTCTTTCTCTTCAAATTCCCATAAAAAGTGGGCGGTTTCCTGTGCTTGGGACTTAGTAATAGCATTTTTGACCACAATATACCCGTTGTACAACCAAAATTGCCAATCCTCCTCACTCAGGATTCGCAATGGTATTCCGTTACTTCGGTCGTTCAAGACTATTTTACTGGTAGTGGAAGTGGAAGGATTCCCCGGAATCTCTGCATGTGGGTTTTTGTTGGTTACCTTATTATATTTGGATCTCATACGCTGGATTTTTTATAGCCACGAACAACACCTTAATTTAAGAAATTAAATTGAAAATAGCCCTTTTGTTGAACAGCCAATTATTGGCGGAATAACTCTTTAATTATGGCAAACAAAAAACCGCCCTGGGTAATTACTCCAAGGCGGTCTTTAACTAAATAACCAACCAAAAACTTCTTTATATCGGTACCGTAAAACCTTACGTCAATAATTATATCTTTCTTTTTCTGGCCACTTTCATGGTCCCCAACTCGGTTTTCTCCCTTTTCTTATCCAATTGGGATTTTCCAGATTTCAAATAGGTAATAAGTCCCTTTCCCCTAAACTTATAAACCGTTCCACTAGAGGAATGATAGAGCTCTATTGTACTATCATTAATAACGTACAACTCAAAGTAATCATTGTCCATGAATTCATAATCCAGTGTTAAAGTTTTAAGCGTTTCATCGTTATAAACATTAAACAGGGAATACTCCCCTTGATAATCCCATAAAATATCGTTGAAATGCATCCCGTTGGGGTCTACGGAGGAATTAAACATAGTTTTATTTCCTTCATTATAGAACTGCAGGTAATTTTCCGAATCAAAATCGTTTACGACTCCCTCTTCACTTGTGGCTATCTTTTCCCAAATATCATATTCCTGAAGTAGGTATTGTAAATTGTCATAAAATACCATGTTGTAATCAAAGTTATTTATTTGATAACCCTCCAAAAAATACGATGTTCGGCTATTGACATCATATAATTCAATGGTATTATTATCAACTACAAATACCTCCAAATTCCAATAACCGTCAACAACATGGTTTATTTGCAAACTTTCATTGACTATATTGAAATAGCCAACATCCAATCCAAGGCCGTTCCCTGTTTTTCCAATTCCCACTAAATTGTTATTGGCATAAAAAGTTTTACCAATAAAGGAGACGGTAAACGCTCCTTGCAAAAAAGGAACTTCCCCATTGCCAGTGGTCTCATTTATATCCACGTACCAAAGGTCATAGGATTGTAATACTGCATTAATATTTAAAATAGGGTCCTCTATATATTCATCCTCGATAATAACTTCCGTGTAACAACCGCTTGCTAGAATGCCAAGGGTTAAAGACGTGAGTAGTAGTTTAATAGTTCTCATTTTTTTAAAGATTGCTGTTACTATATACTGTAAAAACAATCATTGTGCCAGTAATGCTACTTGTTGATAATCAATTCATTGCCTTATGCCAAAATATAACAATACCTAAGGAGCTGAATATCTGACTGCACAGCAAAACTTAAATCATAATGCCACTTGTCTCGAATTCTTGTTTTGAATCTCCAAAAAACAGTCCTACATTGCCATGGATTTTATTAAACAATACACTCTTCCAAATTGTTAAAGAAAATATACAGGCCATGGATACTTTTTTAGTAATCTGACGCCTAAATTATGGCACAAAAAATACAACAAGAAGATGTAAAGAATGAATTGATAAAAAAAATTATTTATTAGCTTACCAACCTAATTGTTTAATGTTTTATGCGAAAGAGAATTGGTTGATTATGGCAGATAATTTTTATTAAGTTCATTTCCAGGTTAATACAAAATTTTAAAATAGATGAAAAACAATGTAAAATTTGCTATGTTGGGAGGTGGTAGCTGGGCAACTGCCATTGTTAAGATGTTGACAGAGAATGCCGATGTGGTAAATTGGTATATGCGAAATACGGATGCCATTGAACACATTAGAACACAAAAACACAATCCCAATTACCTCAGTTCTGTAGAGTTTCATACAGAGCAATTAAACCTTACAAACGACATTAACGAAGCCGTTACCGATGCCGATGTACTAATATTTGCTATTCCCTCTGCTTTCTTGGAAAACGAATTGAAGCAACTGACGGTTGACATTAAGGACAAAATAATTTTTTCGGCCATTAAAGGCATTGTACCGGAAACCAGTTTAATTGTTGGGGAACATTTTCATGTTAATTATAATATTCCCTTCGAAAACATAGGGGTCATTACCGGGCCTTGCCATGCCGAAGAAGTTGCTTTGGAACGATTGTCCTATTTAACCATTGCCTGCGCAGATACCGAAAAAGCCAAATTGGTGGCCAAACACTTGAGCAGCGATTATATAAAAACTAAAATATCCGACGATATTATCGGGACGGAATATGCAGCCATGCTTAAGAATATTTATGCCATTGCTGCAGGTATCGCTCACGGATTGGGCTACGGTGATAATTTTCAAAGTGTACTCATGAGCAACTCCATCAGAGAAATGAAACGGTTTATAAAACGGGTACATAAAATGAAACGCAACATAAATGATTCTGCCTATTTAGGAGATCTTTTGGTAACCGGCTACTCCGTTTTTAGCCGTAACCGTATGTTTGGCAATATGATAGGCAAAGGGTATACCGTAAAAAGCGCCATGATGGAAATGAAAATGGTGGCCGAAGGCTATTATGCCACCAATAGTGCCCATTTAATAGTTTCAAAACACAAGAAAAAATCGAAAACTCCTATTTTAAACGCTGTTTACGAGGTCCTTTATGAAAATAAAAGTCCGAAAAAAGTATTCAAGGACCTGACCGAAAAACTGGATTAACTTATAAATGTTACCTCTGTACGATCAAGCGAATATTAATATAATGGCACTCTCTAAATTCTGTCCAGTGAAAAATTGGAGTGCTCTTCCAATTCTTCCTCCAAGGTTGCCCTATAGGAGTTAATGATCTCATCCTCCAGTTTAAATATAGTTTTGAATTCGGCCAATATGGGTTCCATCAATTTTCTAATACTGTCAATATCAAAGTATAACCTTCCAGTCCTTCGAATAAAGAAATCCATGGGAGTTTGCACCATTTCATTTTCAATGGTAAACTTTAATTCGGCTTTGGCCATGCCCAATTCATGATCATCATCTTTTTGTTTGGCATAGTATTCCAAAATAGTTTCAGTTTGTTTCCCGTAATTGGTAACCAAATACCAGGCATCATATTGTGAAAATCCTTCAGGGGTTAATCTCTCATGAATTTCTGCAATATATTTCTTGACGTATTTATACTTTTTAAATTCGTTACCACATAATGGAATATGCTCGGTATCTGAAGGTTTTACTAAACTCCCATAATCCTCCTCCAATTTTTTTCCGACCCTGTTCACCACTCTCTCCGCCATTTTACGATAACCCGTAAGCTTGCCCCCGGCAATACTGATAAGCCCAGATTCTGAAGTAAAAATCTCATCCTTTCGTGATAATTCAGAGGCGGATTTGCCTTCTTCGTGTATGAGCGGGCGTAGTCCTGCCCAAGAAGATATAATATCTTCCATTTCCAAATTAATCTTTGGAAACATATTATTCACGGCAGATATTAAATAAATGGCATCGGCGACATCCGTTTTTACGTCGTCCTTATTCTCGTTGAAATTTGTATCCGTTGTACCTATATAGGTAATCTTGCCCCTTGGAATTGCAAACATCATTCTACCATCCGGAATATCAAAATACACCGATTGCTTTATAGGCAATTTATCGTAGGGAAAAACCAAATGCACTCCTTTGGTAAGATGTAGACGCTTTCCCTTTTTTGAATTATTAATCCCCCTGAGTTCATCTACCCAAGGCCCTGCGGCGCTAATTACATATTTCGACTTTATTGAAAATTCCGTATCCGAGACTGTGTCTTTCACTTTTACCCCTGCCACTATGCCCTCATCATAAATAAAGTCCTTCACTTCAACGTAGTTAATAGCTATGGCTCCATGGTGCAAACTAGTCTTAATGGTCTCCATGGTCAGTCTCGCATCATCCGTCCTATATTCCGCATAATACCCTGCTCCCTTCAATATTTTTTTGGGCAACAAAGGCTCCAATTTCAGGGCTTCTTTTTTCTCCAGCATTTTACGTTTGTCATCCCCTGTAACCTGTGCCAAAATATCATAGACTTTTAAACCTATGGAGGTGAGCCATTTGCCATAAGATCCATTTTCTATTAAGGGCAATAACATTTTCTCTGGCAACACCAAATGTGGCGCCAATTTATGAACTATGGCCCTTTCGGAACCAACCTCTTTTACCAGCCAGAAATCAAATTGCTTTAGATAACGCAGGCCACCGTGTATCAATTTTGTTGACTTGCTACTGGTTCCTGATGCAAAATCATTTTTTTCAACCAAGGCCACCTTTAGACCTCTGGATGCAGCATCCAAGGCAATCCCTCCTCCCGTAATTCCGCCACCGATCACAACAAGATCAAATGATTCTTCCGTTAGTTTGGCAACGGTTTTTTTTCTGTCCAAATTAGAAAATCGAATATTTTTTGTCATCTTAATATATATCGGTTAGTTATGAGGTGGATTTATCTTACTTCAACTAATGCCCTTAAAGGTAACTGATTATACTCCTAAATCAAAGGACAAATGTTACTCCAACGTTATCGTTATAACAACTTCATTGCCCAAAGCATCCACAGCGATAATCCTATGATTTCCCGGTTCAGGTATCAATCCTTTTTCATGAAAGTTTGTGGTTTCCCCAACAAATTTCTCATCCAAATACCAATACACAGGAGTTTCAGGTTTTGAATGGGCCAACTTCACTATTAATTCGTTCTTTTTTCCTTCAAAATTTTTGGGCAGTGTTATTCTACTTCCGTTCCTTGGATAAATAAACTCCATAACCGCAGTGTTGGTTTCTTTGCAACCCTCTAAGAAAACCGGCAGAGATTTATAGGTTGGATGACTCTTTTTATAGTAGAATTCCATTAATGGAGGTAGCACGAACCAAGACTCGCTCCGCATTTCGGACAGGCTCGCGCAAGAGGAATTAACCCTATACTGTTTTTGAGGATCTAAATGTACCAGTTGATGATAGGCACAGGCTTTTACATAATTTTGTTTGTTGGGGATAGAGATAACCTCACTGGGGCATATTTCGGTAGCCAAGAAACCGCTTTTGGAGCATACTCTAATTTCGGTAAACTCATCCTCAGGTTTTTGAAACCAGGCAGATTGTGGCAAAACATTAAAAACATCGAATAAAATTGGGGCCGCACTAGTGAGTCCAGAAACATTTGGTCTTCCTTCTCCATCCGCATTGCCAGTCCATACCCCTACCACATGGTCTTTGGTAATTCCAATGGCCCATGCATCCTTATTACCAAAACTTGTACCTGTTTTCCATGCTATCTGCTTGGAGGAATCAAAAAACTCCCAAGATTCGCTTCCCTCAGGTCGGTTAACTTTTTTCATCGCCTCAAAAGTGAGGTAGATACTGGCCGCATCAAAAATAGTTTTTACGGTGGATTTCGCCCCAAAATCGGCTATTGAATCCGCACTTATTATTGGCTCTACAAATTCTTTTGTGTAATACTCACTGGAAGTTTCGTTAAAATGGTTTACCGTTGATGCCAAGGAGGCATAAGTCTTGCACAAATCCCATAGATTAGTTTCTGCTCCTCCAAGTATCAGTATAAGTCCGTAATGATCGGCAGACCTGTTAAGCCCCCTTAGGTTAAATAGATCTAACTGATCCCTAAATTTTTCAAGACCATAGGATTGCAACAAGCGTACAGCCGGAATATTGAGTGACTTTGCCAATGCCTTGTCTGCCTGTATGGCACCACTATAACTTTCATTGAAATTTTCAGGTGTATAACCCGCTATTTGGGTAGGAACATCAGGTACCAGCATGTTGGGCAACAATTCTCCCGCATCCATCATGGCAGTAAACAATAACGGTTTTAAAACACTGCCAGTACTGCGATTGGCCTGCACCATATCCACATCCTTCTCATGTTCATTATCCGTTGGTGTGTTGCCTATATATGCAAGTACCTTGCGGGTTTGTACGTCCATTACCAGTACAGCCGCATTATAGACCTGATTCTGTTTCAAGGTATTATAATGCTTTTTCACAATAGCATTTATATTGGTCTGAAGATTTTCATCCAAATGGGTCAAAATTCTTTTCCCTTTGCCTTTTTTTGCCAAATACTGTACTAAATGAGGTGCTGTATCAGGTAGTGAAAATGGCTTATTAGGCAATTCTTCCAGCAGCGATAATTGGTACGTAGTGCTATCAATATGATGGTTTAGTAACAATTTTTGAAGTAGTTTGTTTCTCTTATTCCGTAATTTAATTTGATTTTTTCCAGGATATATCAAGCTTGGGGCATTGGGCAGTACGGCCAAAGTAGCTGCTTCCGCCCATGATAACTGACTTGGTTGCATGCCAAAATAACGCCAAGCCGCTACCTCCAGTCCAACCACATTTCCGCCAAAAGGGGCATGGCTTGCATACAATTTTAAAATGTCTTTTTTGGAATAGCGAAATTCCAGCCTAGTGGCCAAAACCAATTCCTTGACTTTTTCCCAATAAGACCGTTTTTTATGGTTACGGGACAATCGAATCACTTGCTGGGTAAGTGTACTCCCACCCCTCACCGTTTCCCCGGCAAGAATATTTGCTATGAACGCCTTACTTATGGAAACAGGATTAAAACCAGGATGATGATAAAAATGGGCGTCCTCAAAATTTAAAATACAAGTCTCAAATTTATAGGGTACGCTATCAACAACAGGAAACCTCCATTGCCCATCCTCGGCAATAAGCGCTCCCAAAAGCTTTCCTGATCTACTCTCAACAACAGTTGCCTGTGGGGTGTTGAATAGTTGTCTGGGCAAACAGAAATAATAGGCCGTCAATAACAGTATAAGAATCAGTAACTTTTTAGGATGCTTTCCGATTAGCCCTTTCAGCCATTTTAAAACTGTAACTCGCTTAACTGGATTCTTATCCGTTCCCAAATTCATATTCCCTTTCTACCGAACAAATTCGGACTTTATGCCATTTGCACCACTCTTCCCTCCCTTTTTTTGGGCAAATAAATTATTCGCAATTCTTTTCGGATCTGTAATAGCCCCCAAATTATCCCAATATCTTGAGGTGACCCCTATTTGGGCTCTGGCACTTTCAAAGCCTAGAAACCCCAGCCTTTTATCCAATAACTCCATCTGCTCGGCAATTCCATCATAACTGTGATCATCTTCCATTCTGGTCGAAGTAAAAATTATGGCATAACAGGGTTTTGGAGGTTCCATATTTAAGAAATGTAATCCCTTTCCAAAAAGTAGCTTACCAAGGCCTCTTTCATCAATACGGATTGTTCACCAGCCTTTAGGGGTGGCAATTCTTCCTTAATGGTATAATGTGGCCAGCCATCTTCATCAAAAAAATCGAACTCATAATACCCATAGGGTTCCAACAACCTACATATTGCAATATGCATTAGATTTAACTTTTCATCTTTCTTGTAGGTTTTATGAATCTGTCCCAATTCCTGAACACCCACCAAATATATAATTGCATCCAATTCCAAGGGATCGCTATCTGCAAATTGTGACGATAGTTTCTTAACCAAAATCTCCCATCTATCTTTTAATTGTGTATCTCTAGACATAGTAATTTAGTTCTAATGCCGGACTAAGTTATCCAAGCTTTGTAGAATTATCCAAAGGTACAAATCAAAGTTTTATATTTGTCAAAAGACTTTTCGGAATGGGTGTATTGGATATTATTTTAGGACTATTATTGCTTTACGGTCTATACAAAGGAATTAGAAATGGTCTATTCGTTGAATTGGCATCTCTAGTAGCCCTTGTGACCGGTTTATATGGTGCCATTCACTTTTCCTATATTGTAGGGGAATATCTTTCTAAAAATATGGAGTGGAACGAACGATATATGAACACTGCTTCGTTTTTGATCACCTTTATCATTATTGTCCTGGTAGTGAATATGGCTGGGAAATTGTTGACTAAGATCGCTGATTTTGCCATGCTGGGATTGCTAAACAAAATAGCGGGAGGAATTTTCGGTGCTCTCAAAGTAGCGGTCATACTCGGTGCATTATTGATTTTTTTCGACAGAAGCAATAACCAATTGGGGTTTGTTAAGCAAGAATTAATTGACGAGTCCAAACTTTATAGCCCTGTAATGGAAATTGGTGCCTTTGTTTTTAGCAAGGTACTTAAGGAAAACAAAGCGCTTGAAGTAGAACCACCTAAGAATAAGGAACAAGACACCTATATTAAGGTTGGTGGATAAATATAACATCCTATGATACAAAAAAATGTGGTGACCATAGGATGGTATAGTTCTCTACCTTAAAACCAATTATTGGGTTGCACCCACTTTGGTATAGGTGAATTTTACATCCGTTTGTATGGTTAATCCTTTAACATCTGTAATATTATAATTGGAAGTAACGGAAAAAGCCGATTTATCGGTATTGAAAACAATATTCAAATTCTGGGCCGAACAATTGCCAATTAAACCTAGAGTACCACTCGAAAGCTTCCAAGTCCCTGCAATTTTAATTTTATTACTGCAAGTTGAAGCATTTTCCCCTTGTGAAAATTCATAGGCCCGACCTGGACCGAAGGTATAGTCGGAATCCTTCTCGCAGGCCGAATATTGAACAAAAATATCTTTTTTGGGGTTTTCTTCGTTATCATTGGTTATATCCACTTCTTTTTCCGCAAGTATTGCCGTTAGCTGCCAAGTTCCGATTAAACTGTTTTCCTCCTCGGCCAGTGCTCCCTCAAAATCAGCAGGACATTCAATGGTATTATCCGTACTACAACCCACAAATAAAGTGCTCAGTGCCATAGTTACAATGAGCATAAAACAAAATCCTTTTTTCATCATTTCTATTTTTTTAATAAGAATGCAAAAAAGACAAAATGGTTGCGCGATATTGATATTTATTTTTGTCTCCTATGAATACAACTACTGCACAACCTCTACCCATTGACCCTTAGTGCGTACAACGTAATCATTGTCGTACATGGCTTCAGCTTGTATCCCGGGCAGATAATACCTACCCAAATAAGATGCATTCAACAATACCCTAAATATTTTTGTTTCGTTCTTTTTCATATCAAAATAAAAATTCGCCCTATCATCCCGTAAATCCGTATAGGTCACCTCATTTTCAGCAAAATCCCCAAAATCTGTGAATCGTGTATTTACTATTTCCCAACCACTGGGGAATATTTCTGACAATGCCACATTTTTGATCAATTCTGCCTTGGTATTGGTAAGTGATACCTCAGCAACAAAATCCGTACCCTGCATTATGGAGGAAGCGTCCAATTTAGTGCCATTCCGTCCTTTAAAAACCACATTGGCGATTAAATTTCGTTGTATCTCCTTCTCCTCTCCAACAGGAAGTATACCACTATTAATGATGCTGACGTAAATCAAATTGGCACCCTCATTTTTTATGTTGATGGAATTGGTCCCAGTTTTAATTGCCAATCCTATATTGGCCAAGGTTTTTTGTGTATCAACAGTACTATCTCCTCCATTAAGCGATATACTGGCCTTAATCCCCTTACCTCCAACTAAATTGGCAAACTTAGCCAAGGCCAAAAGACAATAGGAAGTACTTTGGGTGCTCATCCATTCATCGTTGCTTAATCGCTGCGCCAAGTTCTTGGCCATTTCCTGAGCTTTCATCTTATCCTTTAAAAGCACATAAGTTTCCAAAGCCATGGCCCTGTTCCGTTCAGGGGACCCATAGGTATAATAATCATTTTTAGTGGCCACAAAATCAAGATTTGAAGATTTGATCAACTGTTGGGCAACACTCTCTTGACCAATAAGTGCATATGTGGCCGCAAGGCGGAATTTCCCATTAGCGGACAAATTGGGAGTTTCCCTTAGTCTATTCATTGAAGCAATATCAGCATTTCCGGAAAGGGCCAGGGTATATAAGCGATATGCCTGCGCCAAATCTGAAAAGGAAGCCCCTGCCCGCCATTGTCGAGCTATATTTTGCTGATAAGTTATCCAATTCGACTTAAACCCTAAAGGCATAACGTATCCCTTTTTCTCCGCTTCCAATAAAAAGTGACCCACATAGGAAGAACTCCAATCATCGGCATTATTTTGTCCTGGCCAATAGGAGAATCCACCGCTAGGCATTTGATAACTGCCAATTCTTTTTATGGCATTTTCCACATTTTGTTGAATCTCCTTTTTCCTAGTCGAACTAATATCAAAGATATCTGCCATAAACAATTGGGGAAAGGCAGTGGAGGTGGTCTGCTCCAAACATCCATGTGGATATTGGATTAAATATTGCATCCTTCCATTAAAATTCAATGGTGGAAGGGTAGAAAGTTCAACCTCTGCCTGGTTACTTCCTGTAATCCCAAAAGTTTTAAAATCTAGGGTCCTGTTACTATTGCCCTCCAAAACAACCTCCTCGGTCACTGTGGTTAAAGGATTTGGGTTAACCACATCTATAGGTATTTCAAAAGAGGCCCTTTCACCATTCCCTGAAGCTTCGACCACTACCCTACCTACACCACTATAGTCGGCTACCTTCAATTGAAAATAAGCCATTTTTTCATCTGGCTGGGAAAATGAAACGCTTTGTATGGCATTACCTTCTATGCTAAAGGACGGATCTGGTTTAATTTTCAGAGTCACTTCTTTTACTTTATTTTCCATGGCAAAGACAGTAACGGGCAGTGTTACACTCTCCCCTGGGGTAATTTTCCTTGGCAAGGACGCCAATACCATCAGGGGCTTGCGCACAGGCGTTGATTTTTCTGCGACACCATAAGCAGCATCTCCAGAATTTCCTGCTATGACCATAGTGCGTACAGATCCAACATATTTGGGTATGTCTATTTTATGTGATTTTGTTTCCCCCTCCTTTAGGACAAATGGACCTAGATAAACCACCATGGGTTCAAAACGATTTGCCTTTTTATTTTTAGCTCCGGCCAATTCCCCATCCCCACCAATAGCGAAGACCTGATTTATTCTTCCCCCATAGGCTCCTATTACATCATCGTACACATCCCAACTCTTTACCCCCAAAGCCTCACGTGCATAAAAAGAATCCCAAGGATTTGGAGTTTTATAACGAGTTAGATCTAGCAATCCTTCATCCACTATGGCAATACTATAGGTCATGGCCCTACCTTTTTTCTCATTTACCTTGACCGTTATATTTTCTTCCGGCCTCAAAACATCCGGCATAGATATTTCCGGGAGCAGTTTGGTTGTAGGATCTTCCACCGATATAGGAACTACCCCATACATCCGAATTGGGGAATCGTTTAAAGTTGAGGCATGAGGCTGCAAAAGACTAATGTTAATGTAAACATTTGGGGTATACAACTCAGTTATCGGGATTTCAAATTTTGTTTCCCCTTTTTCCGATTCCACCCAGAGTGAATGGAGTACCTCACTGCCATTTTCAATGGTAACCAATGCCCTGCCGCCTACGGAACCTGGAAAGGTAACGGTGGCCGTTTCTCCAACTTTATAATCTTCCTTGTCCGTGGAGAACATTAACATTGTAGCGGCAGAAGGGTCATTTTTCATTGACTTCCCTGCCCATCCCGGCCAATCCACATAGATTGTTTTACCAGTGGCATGTCCACCCATTGGATCCTCCACCCTAACCAAATATCGGCCCCATTCAGGATATTTTAATTCAAAATTAAAGGAAGCCTTACCACTTGTATTAGTGCTGATGTTTTGTTCAAATACCTTTTCCTGATACTCACTGTTGCTAAAATTGGATAGATTGTCCGATGAAGTCTCCCACCACCATCTCCAGTTAACTTTATATATGGTAACCTTTAGATTATTGGCCGCTTTGGCATTGCCCTTTTCATCCACCGAAACAACTTCAAATTTATGGGATTGATCTGTAAGCAACATTCCCCTAATCTTATCACCTTTGGGCACATTTAAGCCTATATAAGTTTTGAATGGCGAAAACTGTTTTGTGAAGACGTCTGTACTGAAATCACCCCCATTTTCATATACTTTGGTCATAAATGCCGTTGTTAGCATTCCTGGAGCCAGACTATTTATTTGTGGACTAAGCGAAAAGGACGCCTTGCCATCGGCATTAACAGCGCTATTAAAAACTACTTGGTCTTCAGTGGAAAAGGCCCTTGTTGGGTCATCAAATACATAACTTGGAAAATTCTTAAAAGTTGTTGTCTGTACATTAAACTTTGCCGTAATATCAGCTTTGAGGTTTTTTGCCGGTGCCCCATGGAGCCAAGCTACCTGCAACGAACCTTTGATAGGTTTACCACCGGACAACACCTCATCTTCAAACTCAGTTTTAATCTTCAATCGATTAGGTTTGATCGTTTCTATCTTAACGGTTTTGGTAAAGGATGCCCCGCCTACAGAAACCTTGGCCAGCCAATTACCGGTAGGTGCATTTTCATCTGTCCTTAAAACAAAATTGTAAAAATTGTTCAGGGAAGTGTTCTTTACTTCGCGAAGAACCACTTTGTTGTAGGGGTCCATTAATTCCAACTTTACCGGATGTCCTGCTGGAAGTTTATTGGCATTATCGTTCAATAGAAAAGAAACAAAAAGCTTATCCCCTGGTCGCCAAACTCCTCTTTCACCGAAAATAAAACCTTTGATTCCCTTTTGCAGAGCAACGCCATCAACATTAAACTTACTTACGGACAAGGCATTGCCGTCATTTAGTTTAACGTAGGTTTTTTGACCATTGCTCTCCGCAATCGCAAAGTATGCCATATTATCCGAGTCAAAGATAGAGGTGCCATCCACCTCGGTTATGACCTGCCCAATAACCTGTTGCTGATAATTGTAGAAGGTTACCTTGGCTCCAGCTATGGGATTGGTACTCAAAATATCATTGACCGCTACAAAATAGCTTTTGTTAACCCCTTGTTTTACGGTTACTCCTAAGTCCGAAGCCAAAATATTGGCCCCAACTGTTTTATCGTAATAATAGGTGGTATGGCAGGGATTATCACGTTGGTTCCAATCGTAATTAAAATAGTAGTCTTCGTAATAGGATTCTACTCCGTCCCATGAGCTGTTTTCTGATTCTTGATCAAAATCATCGTCAGATGTTGTTTCCTGGTCAAAATTGGTGTCTTCACATTTAAAAAGGCTATACGATGGCTTAAAACTAAGCTCTACCCTGTACATGGCACCTGCTTCGGGAGTAATGAGCGATTTTAAATCTAGGGCATGTGCCGACCATTTCCCACTATTACCACTAAGGTTGCTTTCCAAGTCCAATTTCTTTGTTGCAATAGGCCTAGCTACTGTTTTTAAGTTATAGTTCCCGTTAAGATTATTTCCTTGTAAAAACTGCAAAACATTAGTTTCAAATATTTTAAGAACGGTTACGTTGACCGACTTCAGATTTACGGCTTCAAAATTTATTTTTAAGTTATTGGAGGATGGTAAAATTGTCCCGTTGGATAATAGCCTGACTTCCGGTTTTATTTGTTCGAAAGCTACCATCTCCGCAAGCTTCGTTTTTAACTTGTAGCCATCAATACTTTCTATACCATCAAATACCTCGAGCTGAATTGTGCCAGTCACCTCCTTGGAAGGATATACTTTTAAGGTATTCCCAACAACATTGTATTTAGGGTTGTTATCGCCTTCCAGCACCACAAGACCCTTAAAGTTCTGTCCTTTTTTTAAAGGATCTGAAAAATTAATGTTTATAATTTGCTTATCCCCGGTTTCCACGTTGACTTCCAGAATACTAAAATTGCTCTTCCCCGGAATCTTTATAAAATTCTTTCCTGAACTATCTATATTTAAAACCTTACCCTCCCAAACAACCTCCAATTCCGTATCCTCCGTAAATCGCTGGATACTATCAATTTTAAAATGAAATTGTGTGCCTTCCGCAATGGAGGAATCGAATTTTACGGGAACATTTTTCCCTTTCTGTTTTACCACCAACAACTGTTTGGCATTTTTTAAACTCAATTGGTCCGCACTTTTGAGTTGCCCCTCAATATATTGGTAATCCTTGGAGTAGGATTGTACGGTCTGGGCATATACACTGAACTGTTGTTTCAATGTTTTTACGCTGAAATTAAAATGCTGCAAATCCTTTGGGGCCTCGGGAATAATTGCCCCTAGGTCCAAAGTAAAACCGTAGGTGCTATCTTGTTGAAAACTGACTTCGGGTATAAAAGCTATAGTTCTTCGATCCAATGCAACGACCTTACCTTTGGTCTTTGGAATTACCTGTAACAAATCGCTACCCAGTACCTGTCCACTTTCCCACGAATCAACGGGCCTATTCAAAACTACCCGTACATCAGCTTTTACAGAAATTATCCCATGGGACACTTCTGTTATAAAATCCTGATAAAGATTTAAGTTATCTATTGGAGTTTTGGCAGTGTCTTTTTTGGAGTTGCAACTAAAAATGAAAAGAAATAATAGGGTACGGACAATTAATTTCATGAAAGGAACCGATTTAGTACTGTAAAGATAAAAGGTTTTCCTTTTGGGGAATATTTTTTAATCGAATAAAGGTCCTTATAGGATAATTTGCGATATCATTACAATTGTAGACAATTTTTCCACTTACTGCCAACCATATTGGTATTTATTGCTAGCGGAAAATCGTTCTATAAGTAATCCTTGTATTACAAGATTTTAGTTAACTATGCATTTCGTCGAATAAATCACTTAATGATGCTCCTTACTCAATAATTTTTTTAATATTACAATGTTGGTCTCGAGAAGCCAATTACGAGAATACAAGAATTCCCCATTCTTCCTTTTCTTCCTACTTACAATTAGAACACTGTATGAAAACGAAAGTGCATTATTTTATAATGCTATTGTTCACATTTGTAGTAGTCTCCTGTAGCACAGAGCCTATAGAGTCGGCAATTGGTCCCGTGGCAGAAAACGCCGTTGAAGTGGAGCAGGAATTACTTGGTATCGTCAACGACCACCGTATATCCTTGGGGTATACAGATTTGGACTATAGTGCCGTAGCGTATGAGTATGCCAACAAACATACCGACTATATGATAGCTAAAGGTTCTATTAACCATGATAATTTTAGCGCAAGGGCCTCCGATATCTCCCAGGCCGTAAATGCCTCTTTTGTTTCCGAAAATGTGGCAAAAGACTATGATTCGGCCGTTGAAGCTTTTCAAAACTGGCTAGCCAGTTCCGACCACAGAAAAACCATGGAAGGCGACTTCACCCATACAGCTGTAAGTGTAAAGAGAAACTCCGGCGGTAAACTATATTTTACACAACTCTTCTACAGATAGTCCTCCTTAAAGCAGTTTACTTTTCTTATTTTTGATATTAATGCCTGTGTTAATAATTGACGGCACACTTTTATGTCCTGTCAAGAATAGCAAGGCCTTATAAATCTAATTGTAATAAGTTACTGCTATGTCCATAAAACAACCATTCAACCTAAATAAATGGATTTCTGAAAATAGGGCGACCTTAAAACCTCCGGTAGGAAATAAAAACCTTTACACAGAATCCGGAGACTATATTGTAATGGTCGTTGCCGGCCCCAATGCCCGAAAAGACTATCATTACAACGAAACAGAGGAGCTTTTTTATCAATTGGAAGGAAATATTGAAGTACATATTCAAGAAAACGGTCAAAAAAAGACCATGCAATTGGGTCCAGGGGACATGTACCTTCACCCGGCCAAAGTACCTCATTCCCCAGTTAGGCAAGTTGGTTCCATAGGTCTGGTCATTGAACGCAAAAGGGCGCAAATGGATGTCAAGGATGGCTTGCTTTGGTTCTGCTATAATTGCAACAACAAACTGCATGAAGTTTACTTCACCCTAAATAATATTGAAAAAGACTTTTTGGGTCACTTTAAAACTTTCTACGGTTCGGAGGAACTAAGGACCTGTAGTAACTGTGGTACAGTAATGCCCGTAGATGAAAGGTTTGTTGCAAAGGAAGACCAATAGTCACTTTATTAATTCAGTTGTTCCTTACAGTTCTAAAGTAGTTTAAAAAGCTGTAAAGCACCAAAATCATTAAATAGGTTTTTGATAACATTTGTGCCCGCTAATGCCTTAGTCAACACAATAATTTGTAAATTTGAAAAAATATAACAATAATCGCTAAAAAAGTTATAAATGTCAAAAATTGCGCAGGATTTCGGAATCCAAGAAGCCTTGGATAGATTAGGTATCAAATCTTTAAACAATGGAACATCAACCGGTTCCAATAATTTTTCTTCCGGGGAGGAATTAGCATCTTATTCTCCTGTAGATGGAGCTTTAATTGGAAAAGTAAGGACAACTACGAAAGAAGATTATGAAAAAGTGATGGATGCCGCCACCAGCGCATTTAAAATATGGAGAACAAAACCCGCACCTCAACGGGGAGAAGTTGTCCGCCAGTTCGGGGATAAACTCCGTGAACTTAAGGAACCCTTGGGTAAGTTGGTTTCTTATGAAATGGGGAAGTCTTACCAAGAAGGTTTGGGAGAAGTGCAGGAAATGATAGATATCTGTGATTTTGCTGTAGGTCTGTCCAGACAATTGCACGGTCTTACAATGCATTCCGAAAGGCCTGGCCATAGAATGTACGAACAGTATCATCCTCTAGGAGTAGTAGGTATTATTTCAGCCTTTAATTTTCCAGTTGCCGTATGGGCATGGAACACTGCATTGGCTTGGATCTCCGGCGACGTATGTGTTTGGAAGCCCAGTGAAAAAACACCGCTCTGCGGAGTAGCATGCCAAAATATTGCAGCTGCTGTTTTCAAGGAGAATAATCTTCCTGAAGGTATTTCCTGTTTGATCAATGGAGACTATAAGGTAGGTGAATTCATGACACATGACAAAAGAGTTCCATTAGTCTCCGCAACAGGCTCTATACGCATGGGAAAAATTGTAGCACAGGCAGTGGCCGCGCGATTGGGAAAATCACTTTTGGAGCTTGGAGGCAATAACGCAATTATAGTAACCCCGGACGCGGACATAAAAATGACGGTTATCGGAGCTGTATTTGGGGCGGTAGGCACTGCAGGGCAGCGCTGTACCTCAACGCGTAGATTAATTATACACGAATCCATTTACGACAAGGTAAAAGCAGCTGTTGTTACCGCTTATAAGCAACTGCGTATAGGAAATCCGTTGGACCAAAAGAATCATGTAGGTCCGTTGATAGATACCGATGCCGTAAAGATGTACCAGCAAGCGCTTTATAAGGTAGTTGAAGAAGGAGGAAAGCTTATTGTTGAAGGGGGGGTGTTGCAAGGCACTGGATATGAAAGTGGTTGTTATGTAAAACCTGCCATTGCCGAAGCCACCAATACTTTTGAAATTGTACAACACGAAACTTTCGCCCCCGTATTATATCTTTTAAAATATTCCGGAGATGTTGAAAATGCCATCACCCTTCAAAATGGAGTGGTTCAGGGACTATCTTCTGCAATAATGACCAATAACCTAAGGGAGGCAGAGCGTTTTTTATCTACCCAAGGTAGTGATTGTGGCATAGCCAATGTAAATATTGGAACTTCCGGCGCCGAGATTGGAGGTGCCTTTGGAGGGGAAAAGGAAACAGGTGGAGGCCGTGAATCTGGCTCGGATGCCTGGAAAATCTATATGAGAAGGCAAACCAATACCATTAACTATACAACTGAATTGCCTCTGGCCCAAGGTATAAAGTTTGATCTTTAGAACCAAAGACCAATAAAAAACCCGCTATGTACTGGATATAGACCAGTGCATAGCGGGTTTTAAACTAACTAACCCAATAATATCCTGAAGTTTAGTTTTGTAGTGCTTCAAGACAATAACTTGCGCTTTGAATGATTAGAAAATAATAAACCCGTAGCCACTTGAAAATTTCCCCTCCCCCCGAATAGGTCCATTAGAAATAGCTGCGGGTTTAACCAAACTAACTCAAATAATTATTGTGGTAAAGACCTATCTCAATGCCGGAACTTAGTCGGGAGAAATAAGGTCTTTGTAATTTTAATATTTCCGCTAAAGTCTGCATTCCATATCGTGTTTAAAAGTAAAATTATATAGATGGTACTAAAATTTGTATAATCGGTAAGTTTTCAGGGAATTGCACTAAATAATTGTGGTAAAACAGAACCCAAAATCCCCAATACAAAGGCAGTCGAAAATTAAATGAACAAATACCTACCCCAACTATCCAACTAAATCCACTAGGGATGTAGAATTCGATTGAAAAACATCGTCCAATACAGCTAACTATTTGACAGATAATATTTAAGATCCTTTATTTTAACATTTAAGGGAATTTTTTAATATATTTAAGCTAAACCCAAACTGTTATTAAAAATGTCTAAAAGAAGAACCAATTTATTGGGAATAGTAATCGCAATTATTGCTGGAACTTATTTTAACATCATGTTGTGCAATAACTGCTCAAGTGAAACAGTAGATACTGCTTCTATAGAAACCACTGAAGCCATTGATAAGTATAACAAGGGAGAGGAGAAAAAGCATGAACAAAACCCTAATTAATTTAACTAACCTTAATTTATAAAGTTTATGGAAAACATGAATATCTGGTGCTGGTTAATTCCGGCCATAGTGGGTATAGTCTGCGCCCTATTTGGCTATTTGATCGGTAAAGGAAAAACCCCAGAAATTGACCAGTCTTCAGAATTAAGAATACTTAAGGACAAAAACATTCAACTACAAGCCGATTTGGCATCGTGCAACAAACAACTATCCCAAAAAGTCGATGTAGCCCTTCCTTCAAAACCGGTCGCTCCAATTGCGGCTACTGAAGAACTGCTTCCCTTTAATGCCCAAGCTGCTAAAGCGGTTTTAGGCAAATCCATAAAAAAGGACGATTTAAAGATTGTGGAAGGCATTGGCCCTAAAATACAGCAACTATTTAATTCCTTTGATATCAAGACTTGGAAAGATTTGTCTGAAACCGCAGTCGCCAAATGTCAAGAGGTATTGGATTCTGGAGGCGCCCGATATAAAATTCATGACCCTGCCTCTTGGCCTATGCAGGCCAAAATGGCCTATGAAGGCAAATGGAAAGAACTGCAAAAATGGCAAGAAGAACACAAAAGAGGCAAGCTATAGCATTTTCGTGTCCATTTCCCTACTATTATTAACCAAATAAAGGTTAATCTGCCGAGAGGATAAATCGAATAAAAAAAGTGAAGCGTTGAACGCTTCACTTTTTTCTTAATAACAAGTTTCAATTTTTATAAAATTTAATAATATTACACCATTCTACCGTTGGCCTCTACCCATTTAAACCTATAGTTGTCTTCTGGGAATTTCATCCTGGTAGCGATTCGCTCCAATCTATCGGGCAATTTCATTAAATAATCTCTAGCCCTTTCCGCATCATCGTTAAGACTTCTTATGCTATCCAATTCCCAATAGCTGTTCAATTTTTTCAAAATTTCTATATAATCCTGAGCGGTGTATACTCCAAGTCTCTGGGCACAATTGGAAAAGTTTTCAAAAGCCGTTCCTATACTTCCCCCAGATTCCCTTAGAAAATGTGCCGGCATAACAATTTTTTTCTTCATCATATCGGCAAAGGCCAACATCATTTGGCTTGGGTCATTTTCAAAAATTACTTTAACAAACTCCCTATATGCCAAATGGTGACGCATTTCGTCTCCAGCAATTATGGTACACATTTTACCTAGAAGGATATTACCTCCTTTTTTACACATTTGACCTACCCTTTTATGCGAAATATTAGTTGCCAATTCTTGAAAAGAGGTATATACAAAGTTTTTATAGGGGTCCCTATCCGTTCCTATGTCGAAACCATCGGCTATTAAATGCTGTGTGGTTATTTCCACTTCCCTCATATTGACCCTTCCGGCCAAATAAAGATATTTATTGAGCACATCACCATGCCTATTTTCCTCAGCCGTCCAATGGCGTACCCATTTGGACCAACCATTTTTATTTTCTCCGTGTTGGTCTATTCCTTCTACATCCATAAGCCAGGATTCATAGGTTGGCAGTGCCTCCTCGGTTATGGTATCTGCAACCAATGTAACCCAAAGGTCATACCCCAATTCCTTGGCTTCTTCACGTATCTGATTTACATGATCCATAAACCCCTCGCTTTGGGTATCGGGTAAAAAATCTGTGGGTTGCCAAATATCCTGTATTGGAATAAGGTATTGGTCTATAAAACCATCCACCTTACCCTCAATGGATTTCATCACTTCTATTCTAACGTTCTTATTAGACATTCTTCAAATTTTATGTAAATATCCTTAATAATCTTGATAATCTGCCCCCAAAGGGCAGTAAATTTTAGTTCCTTCCCATTTCGGAAGGATAAAACAAATATACTGGATCACTTTGCCAATATTGTTTTGATTCCACATCCATAATTGTCAACGGGCCTCTAAAAGCCGCCCCAGTATCAACATTCCAAATATTGGCCGCATTTTTTGGCGTTGTCCTTCCAATCCTCGTTACCGGGGTATGGCCAATAAAAATCTCCCTGTAATGCGTTAACCTTTGAGGATAAAATTGATCCTCTTCGGTTAGCGATGGGTCCAAAGAGAGTGCCAATTCCCAAAGGGTTCTATCCCAATAATAGGTTTTGGTAAAATACTCGTGGGACACACCCCTTAAGTTAGTAAATCCTGCATGGATATACAAGCGATTTTCACTGTCTATAACATAATTTTCCAAATTATCATAAAATTGTATATGGGTTTTTTTAATTTCATCGCCAACTTGGCGATAAGAATTTTGAGTGGCACTACCCCCATGCTGTAGCCAAAGGGGATTATGATCTCCACTTTTCAACCAATCATTACAAAGTTCATCGTGGTTACCCCTAATAAAAGTACACCTATGGGTAGCCCTGAGTTCCAATAAAAAATTTACTGTATTAACAGCCTCACTCCAGCCATCCACATAGTCGCCCAAAAAAACAAGATGGTCCCCAATGGTTACATTTGCCCTTGTCAAAACTTGCTTCAAGGCTTTTAAGCCCGAATGTAGATCTCCAATTACCAAAGTTCTCATTTGGCAAAAATCGCAAATACTGCATTAATATCAATGGCAAATAGAACTAAAATTAAATAATACTCAATAATAGGGGAACCAACCAAATCCTATCAACTTAGTCTATCAAAAAAGCCACCCCAATACCTCGCGTCAAATAAAGTGATAGTATTAATGTGTTCATAAAAAGTTCACAATTATTCTACCGGATGAAATTGGCATGAATCGATGTTTATAAATATTGGACTAAGACAAAAGATAATTTATTTGTTAACTTTTTATTGTTAACAATTCACTATATTATTGATTGTCAATATTTTAGTTCATATTATTTGCAAACTTTTATGATAATTATCATATTTACTTTCCTAAATATTTTAATACTTTTGTTCTTTCATTTAAACACACTAACCACTAAAAACTATTCTATGCCCACAAAAATTGCGCAAGGACCCAAAAAGACCTACAGTCAGGAGGAAGCCAATGAGGCTTCGTTAAAATATTTTAAAGGTGATGACCTTGCGGCCAAGGTATGGGTAAATAAATATGCCCTAAAGGACTCTGAAGGCAATATTTATGAGCTGACTCCAGACGATATGCACCGCAGGATAGCCAAGGAGATAGCCAGAATAGAACAAAAATACCCAAACCCTCTAAATGAAGGACAGGTTTTTGACCTGATAAAGAATTTTAAATATATAGTCCCTCAAGGCAGCCCTATGGCCGGCATTGGCAATCCTTTTCAGATAGCCTCCCTTTCCAATTGCTTTGTAATTGGCACAGACGGCAATTCCGATTCGTATGGGGGAATCTTGAAAATTGATCAGGAACAGGTACAACTAATGAAACGCCGTGGCGGAGTTGGTCACGACCTATCGCATATTAGACCAAAAAAATCACCGGTAAAAAATTCAGCATTGACTTCTACCGGACTTGTTCCCTTTATGGAAAGATATTCCAATACGACTAGGGAAGTAGCCCAAGATGGCAGAAGGGGGGCTTTAATGTTATCGGTTTCCATAAACCATCCAGATGCCGAAGATTTTATTGATGCCAAAATGGAGCAGGGAAAAGTTACCGGAGCCAATGTTTCCGTTAGAATGGACGATGATTTTATGAAGGCTATTGAAAGCGGCCTACCATATACTCAAAAATTTCCCGTTCACAGTCCCGAACCCAAACTGTCCAAGACCATTGATGCCAAAAAACTATGGGGGAAAATTGTCCATAACGCCTGGCAATCCGCAGAACCAGGTATACTTTTCTGGGATACCATTATTAGGGAATCCGTACCGGATTGTTATTCAGATTTAGGATACAAAACAGTGTCCACCAATCCCTGCGGGGAAATTCCACTTTGTCCATATGATTCTTGTCGCTTACTGGCCATTAATCTTTTCTCATATGTAGAGCAGCCTTTTACGGATAAGGCCAGTTTTAATTTTAAGCTTTTCAAAGAACATATTGCTGCAGCTCAACGGATTATGGACGACATTATTGACCTTGAATTGGAAAAGGTCGATGTTATTCTCGAAAAAATAAAGGCAGATCCAGAACTGGAAGAAACCAAAGCTGTGGAATACAATTTATGGAAGAACATAAAGGACAAGGCCGAGAATGGGCGCAGGACAGGAATAGGCATTACCGCAGAAGGAGATATGCTGGCAGCACTAGGTCTTCGCTACGGAAGCGATAAGGCCAACAAATTTTCAATCGAGGTGCATAAAACGATAGCCTTGGAAGCCTACAGGGCCTCAGTACATACCGCAAAAGATCGGGGGGCATTTCAAATTTTTGATGCCGAAAGGGAAAAAAACAATCCTTTTATCCTGCGCCTGAAGGAAGCAGATGATAAACTTTATTATGAAATGCTGGAATATGGGCGTAGAAATATTGCGTTACTGACCATTGCTCCTACGGGCACTACCAGTTTAATGACCCAAACCACATCTGGCATAGAACCTGTTTTCCTACCGGTATATAAGCGCCGAAGAAAGGTGAATCCGAATGATAAGGACGCCAGAATTGATTTTGTAGATGAAGTTGGCGATTCTTGGGAAGAGTATGTGGTCTTCCATCACAAATTTAAACAATGGATGTCCGTTAAGGGTATTGATACAGAAAAAAATTATACCCAAGAGGAACTCCAGAAAATTGTAGAACAATCACCCTATTACAAAGCCACTTCCAATGACGTGGATTGGTTGAGCAAAGTCCGTTTGCAAGGAGCGGTTCAAAAATGGGTAGACCATTCCATAAGTGTCACTATAAACCTTCCGAACGATGTTTCTGAAGAATTGGTAGGAAAACTTTATCTGGAAGCATGGAAAGCAGGCTGTAAGGGTGTTACTGTTTACCGTGACGGCTCTAGGTCCGGTGTTTTGATCTCCAATGAATCCAATAAGTCCGAAAATGATGAATCCCTAACAAATTTCCCCACTAAACGCCCCCAAATCTTGGAAGCGGATGTGGTAAGGCTACAAAACAATAAAGAAAAATGGATTGCCTTTATTGGATTAATAAACGACCAGCCCTATGAAATCTTTACCGGTATGGCCGATGATGAGGACGGTATATTAATTCCTAGATGGGTCAATGACGGGGTAATCCTTAAAAGCAGGAACGAAGACGGTTCTTCGCGATATGATTTTCAGTACAAAAACAAAAGAGGCTACAAAACCACCATTGAAGGGCTATCGCATAAATTTAACCCGGAATATTGGAATTATGCCAAATTAATTTCCAGCACCTTGCGCCACGGCATGCCCATTGTAAAGGTTGTAGACCTAATCAATAGTCTGCAACTGGATAGCGAATCCATAAATACCTGGAAAAATGGCGTAGCAAGGGCATTAAAAAGATATGTGGAAGACGGCACAGAGGCCAAGGGGCAAAAATGTGATGCCTGCAATTCCAAGAATCTGATCTACCAGGAAGGATGCCTTACCTGTAAGGATTGTGGCTCGTCCAAATGTGGATAAGTCTGAAAGGTTTACATCAATTACTTAAGAAAACCACGCCCCTAGTTCTAAGCATTTAGGGGCATTTGTAGTATTACTACATATTTCTGTTTATTTTAGACTAATCAAATAAATCCAGGGTATGAAAAATGTTTTCTGTATAGGGGAATTATTAATAGATTTTGTGGCCGAAAAACAGGGCAAAGACCTTTCAAAAGCCAATGATTTTACAAAAAAAGCAGGAGGTGCTCCGGCAAATGTTGCCTCGGCAATTGCAAAATTGGGAGGTAAAAGTTTTTTTATTGGTTGTGTGGGCAAAGATCCCTTTGGTACATTTCTCATCAATACCCTGACAGAAGGGCAAGTAGATGTTTCCCTGGCACAGAGGTCGGACACCTTCACCACCTTGGCTTTTGTTTCCCTAGCAGCGGATGGGGAGCGTGATTTTGTTTTTAGCCGCGGTGCCGACAAAGAATTGACACATGATCGCAGACTAAAGAATCTGTTTAAAGATCAAATAGTCCATTTTGGGGCAGCTACCTCATTTTTGGGGGGCAATTTGGAAGAAGCGTATTCACTTTATCTACAGGAAGCCATTGCCAATAATAGTTTTATTTCCTTTGATCCCAATTATAGGGCGGATCTTTGGAAAGGAACGGAAGCCGTCTTTATCCAAAAATGTATTCCTTACATAGAAAAATCCCATTTGTGCAAATTTAGCCTGGAGGAGGCGCAATTACTCTCTGGAAAAGAAAATTTAGAAGAGGCATGTGCTTTTTTACATCAGCTTGGCACCAAAATAATAACTGTTACATTAGGTGGGGAGGGCACCTATTTAAGCACTTCATCAATCAAAAAAATAATACCAAGCATAAAGGTAAATCCTATTGATACCACCGGCGCAGGAGATGCCTTTATCGGATGTTTGTTGAAACAGATTGCCCTGACCACCAACTTGAACACCCTCATGGACCATTCTGCACCTTTGGAAATTATGATTCAACACGCCAATAAGGCGGGTGCAATTACCACCACAAATTATGGGGCAATAGAATCCTTGCCCACTCAGGAGCAATTAAATCAGCTATAAATGCAATATAATGCCTTCCCTAATTATATTTCATCTTTCTAATAATCCGAAGCGATTCTTTAATGGATTGATACACATGAATATCGTAATTCTTTATTACGGGCTTCGCGTTTTCCATAATATCCTTGGCCTCTTCAAAGCCGTTAACATAGCAAATTAACAAGGTGTCGGACAACAGGGATAAATCCTTTTTTTCGTGTGGGGACAAGGGTATTCCCTTTTCAATTTTTTTAAGTACGGCGATATTGGTATTATATATATGATGAAGTGTTTTTTTGTCATAAAGGGGAGGTTCAAATATTAAATCCGAATTAATGGTATAGGTACCATTATCGGAAAAGGTAATGACCACTTTTTCCAAAGGATAATATTTTTGTTGACTACTTAATCCCAACTGTACATATTCGATAGTAGTAAAGGAGTTTTCATCATAAGTTATAGTGATTTCATCGAACTCAGAAAAAAACAACTTCACTTGTTCATTGATCAATTCAATATCAACACGGGAGTAATAGATTTCATTTTTTACTTTTTTTTGATGTCCTGCCCAACAAACCACAAATTGTTCCTTAAACACCTTGTAATGACTTGTCAGGTCCTTATGCCTTTCATTTAGAAAGTCGACCACCCCATCCAAAGTAAGTTCAATATTATTTTTAGCGTGTTGTTCTATGGTAGCTACGGCTTCAGCATTTACATCGGTCAACTCAATTCCGTAAGCCTTTGGCATACTGATACTTCCATCCCTAAAGAATACCGCACCCCCATAATACTTCCATATATTCTTTCGTAAAGAACATACCTTTCCATTGGATTTTATGGTTACCAGACCGACCACCTTGCCAATGGGCAAATGTGGGAAGGGAATATTTTCATAGGTAATCCGTGGCGGATTGTCCAAATAGGCGTTTACCAAATTTTGAATTTTACTGTCATCGAAAAAATCGACCCCTACAATTTCGTTATCCTCATCCTCTACTCCAATGACAATAAAGGAATTGTTTTGCGGATTGCTATTGGCAAGTGCACAAACATGCTTTAAAAATTTCGCCTTTCCCTCCCTTTTTCCAATATCTATAAACCGCTTTTTATCATAAAAGCTGTTCTCGTCATTATGGGCAAGAAGGTTTTTTACGAGTAAGCGTTTATTGATCATAATTTCTTGTTGACAATAGTTGCACTTGCTTGTGCCGTTGGCATAACCAATAAATCTGCAATGTTGACATGTGAAGGTCTTGTGACCATAAAATGGATAATATCTGCGATGTCTTCCGGCTGTAACGGCATATATCCCTTATAGGTGTCAATGGCCCTGCCATTATCCCCCTTAAAGCGCACTTTACTAAATTCTGTTTCCACCAAACCCGGATTTATGGCCCCAACGCGAATCCCATACTTGTTTAAATCTATTCTCATCCCTTGGTTTAAGGCATCTACAGCATATTTACTGGCACAATATACATTCCCCATCGGGTACACTTCCTTCCCGGCAATGGAGCCAATATTTATAATATGTCCGGCTTTGTTTTTTATCATATTAGGCATTATGGCCTTGGAAACGTACAACAGCCCCTTTACATTTATATCCAGCATTGCTTCCCAATCGTCCAGATTGCCGTCCTCAATAGAATCCAGACCATGGGCGTTCCCTGCATTATTGATTAGAATGTCTATTTTGGAAAACTCCTTTGGAAGGGAGTCAATTGCCTTGAAAACCGCCTTTTTGTCCTGCACATCAAATGACAATGTAAAAACCTTGGTATGTCTGGACAGTTCCTTTTTCAGCTCAGCCAATCGCTTTTTTCGCCTCCCACAAAGGACTAGATTTATCTTGTTGGTAGCGAAAAGTTTGGCCGTTGCAAGGCCTATTCCACTGGTAGCCCCCGTTATAAATGCAATTGGTTTCTCATTGTTGGAAATATTCATAAAAATTTGTTCTTAATACTGTTTCTATTTATACCGGTAGCCTAATATTAAGGCACATCCTCCCCCATACTGGCTGCTAACAACAAAAACCAATCTTCCAGCTCAAGGTCAATATTTATGGCGTTCGTTGCAGCTGTCAACCGTTTGGAACTTGTGGTCCCTACCACTGGGTGTATCCCTGCTGGATGTGTTAAAATCCAAGCCAATAAAAGTTGACTTGCGTTTACCTGGTACTTCTTCTTTAATTGTTTTAATACTTTTTTTATTCGCTTGGAACGCTTATCCCTATCACGATAATAACTCCCCAGGGGGCTCCAGGCCATTGCCATTCTTTTATGAACAATACAATCGTCCCAACCCCCATTATTCATGACTTCATTGGCAGTTAAGGAAAATTCCAGTTGATTGGATTGTACCTCTACAGTAGTCTCCAACAACCCTATCTGGGAAGGTGTAAAATTGGACACGCCAAAATCAAGTATTTTTCCCTCTTCTTTCAATTGCTGAACAGCCACCCCAATTTCCTCTGGACGCATCAACGGACTAGGCCTATGCAAGAGCAACATATCCAGATAATCCGTTTTTAAATTTTTAAGGGACTGCTCTACAGACCAAACAATATAATCCTTGGTATAGTTATAATGCTTGACTCTGTTCTTCCGCTCCTCACAAACCATTTGAATACCACATTTACTGATCAGCTGAATTTCATCACGGCTTATATTGGTCGATGTAAAGGCATTTCCAAAAAATAATTCGTTGTTATAGGACCCGTAAATATCCGCATGGTCAAAAGTGGTAATTCCTTGGTCCAAACAATGACCAATTAATTTTGCTCCCTCCCCAACAGATAGCTTTTTCCCCCAATTACCCCAAGTCATTGTCCCAGCAATGATTTTAGAATAAGATCTTTTATTTTTCATATGTTTGTGAAATTATGAATAATTCCCTTAAATAGTTCACAAAACTAGACCCATTGCTTAACTTTTAACCATACATTAACAGCCAATAACTAAATAAATTTTCAATTTGCACCCACTTTTGGAGTTAACCACTTTAAACAAAAAAAAACAAAGGATTATATGGAAGAAAATACTTCGGTAGATATCAGCGCCGTGAACGAGAAAATTGCCAAAGAGAGTGCTTTTATAGACCTACTTATTTTAGAAATGAATAAGGTAATCGTTGGTCAAAAACATATGGTAGAACGATTGCTGATTGGACTTCTTGGTCAGGGCCATATTCTGCTCGAAGGTGTTCCCGGTCTAGCAAAAACTTTAGCCATAAATACCTTGGCCAAAGCTGTTCAAGGAAGTTTTAGTAGAATTCAATTTACACCAGATCTGTTGCCAGCTGATGTGGTAGGAACCATGATTTACAACATGAAGCTAAATGATTTCTCAATCAAGAAAGGTCCCATATTTGCCAATTTTGTTTTGGCGGATGAGATTAACCGTGCTCCTGCAAAAGTGCAATCCGCTCTGTTGGAGGCCATGCAGGAAAAACAGGTGACCATTGGCGACGAAACCTTTATCTTGGATAAGCCTTTCTTGGTTATGGCCACCCAAAACCCGGTGGAGCAAGAAGGAACTTATCCATTACCGGAAGCCCAGGTGGATCGTTTCATGTTAAAGACCGTTATAGATTATCCCAAACTCAGTGAAGAGCAACTAATAATTCGCCAAAACCTAAAAGGGGAGTACGAAGAGGTAAAACCGGTGGTGAGTGTTAAGCAGATTTTAAGTGCCCAAAAGGCGGTAAGGGATGTATATATGGACGAGAAGATTGAAAAATATATTCTCGACATCGTTTTTGCTACCCGATACCCAGAAAAATACAATTTAGAAAGTCTAAAGCCTTTAATAAGTTTCGGAGCTTCTCCAAGGGGAAGTATTAATTTAGCCGTAGCAGCCAAATGTTATGCCTTTATTAAAAGACGGGGCTATGTAGTTCCAGAGGACGTAAGGGCTGTGATTCATGACGTATTGCGCCACAGAATCGGCATTACGTATGAGGCGGAGGCAGAAAACATTACTTCGGAAGAAATTATTAATAAGATCGTAAACGAAATTGAAGTACCTTAATCAGTCTACAGTTATCGGTCCACAGCTATGGCTTTTTAGTCCTTAAAATTGTGCCTGAATACTTTTTACTGCAAACTGCAAACTGAAAATGGATACCAAGGAATTATTAAAAAAAGTTCGCAAGATTGAGATAAAGACGAGGCGTCTTTCCGACCATATTTTTGGAGGGGAGTACCACTCGACTTTTAAAGGAAGGGGTATGACTTTTAGTGAGGTGCGCCAATATCAATTTGGCGATGATGTAAGGTCCATAGATTGGAATGTTACCGCACGCTATAATGAACCCTACGTAAAGGTTTTTGAGGAGGAAAGGGAACTTACCATGATGCTAATGGTAGACGTGAGTGGTTCAGAGCTTTTTGGAACCAGCAATCAGTTTAAGAAGGAAATTATAACCGAAATATCCGCTACCCTGGCCTTTTCGGCACTTCAGAACAATGACAAAGTTGGCCTTCTATTGTTTACCAACGTAGTGGAACTCTATATCCCACCAAAAAAAGGCAAAAGTCACGCCCTTAGAATAATACGGGAATTGTTGGAATTTTCTCCAAAAAGTACCGAGACCAATGTTGGTGCCGCTTTAAAATTTCTTACCAACGTAATGAAGAAAAAAGCCATTGTTTTTGTACTCTCCGATTTTATTACTGAGGATTACCTTCAAACTTTACGCATCACAGGTAAAAAACATGACCTTACGGGAATTAGAGTATATGATGAAAGAGAGGAAAACATTCCCAATTTAGGGATGGTACAAATGCAGGATGTGGAAACAGGGGATATTCAATTGGTAAATACCCAGTCCAAAAAAGTTAGGATGGCCTATGGCAAACACTACAGTGAGCGCGTTGCATATTTTCAGGATACTTTTACCAAATCTGGCTGTGGAGTATTAAGTTGTAGGGTTGATGAAAGTTATGTTAAAAAATTATTGGGCTATTTTAAGAGAAGAGGTTGATTTAAATGAGGAACTTAGATTTTAGCATTAAGAATAGTTGTTCGTATATATTACGATATATAACATTGTGCCTACTATTTGCCACTGCAAATGGTTTTTCCCAGAATACTCCCACTATTAGGTCGGAGGTGGATACCACATATATAAAGATTGGCGAACAGTTAAATTTTAAAGTCACCGTAGAAACGGATTCTACCTCACAGGTAATTTTCCCGGAAGGACAAACCTTTTCCCCTTTGGAAACCGTTGAAGCCTTAAAGACCGATACCGTCAAAAAATTGGATCGGATTACCCTTCAAAAAATCTACGCCCTCACCCAATTTGATTCCGGATCTTACACCCTACCAAGACAACAGATCATGGTAAATGGAAAACCGTTTTTCACAGATTCCGTTAAAATTGATGTGGCTACGGTTCCGGTGGATACCTTGGCTCAGAAAATGTATGACATAAAACCTTTGATCAATGTAGAAAAATCCAATGGGTCTCTCTGGAAAATTCTTTTATGGGCATTAGTCGTATTATTGTTGGCCGGTGTAGCGGCATATTGGTTCGTGTTCAGAAAAAAACCGTTGAGCGAAGAGGAAAAAGTAGCTCTTTTACCACCTTTTGACCGAGCAATTTTAGGGTTGAGAGAATTGGAAAAATCAAAATATTTAATACAGGATGACTATAAATCCTACTATTCCGAACTCACGGACATTGTCCGCTCCTATTTAGAGGAAGATGTTCATGTAACCGCGCTAGAAAGCACCACAGACCAATTAATAGATAAATTGGAAATGATGAAGGATGCGGGCCAATTAAAACTGGATCATGAAACCATTCAACAGTTCAAAAAAGTTCTACAAACCTCAGATTTGGTGAAATTTGCAAAATCCAAACCTGAAAATTCGGTAGCCGAACAGGATAGAAAATCTGTGGAGCAAATTGTCATAAAAACCAAAGAAGCCATTCCAGAACCTACAGAGGAGGAATTATTGCTGCGGGAAGAGTATTTGGAGGAATTGGAAAGAAAGAAACACAGGAAAAAAATAATAATTGTGGCAGTAACCGCTGTACTTGTACTGTTATTTTCTACCGCCGCTGCCATAGGTTATTACGGATTTGGATATGTGAAGGACACTGTTTTGGGCCATCCGACCAAAGAATTATTGGAAGGGGAATGGGTGCAGAGCGATTATGGTTTCCCTCCAGTTAGTTTACAGACCCCTAAGGTTTTATTACGCCAGGCAGTAAAACTACCGCCTGAAGCCCAGGCCTCCGTAAAGGAAATGCAGGCTTTTGCTTATAGGAGTTCCATTGGACTATTTACGATAGCCACCACCTCTATTACCTTGGCACAACCAGAGGATCCAGATCTTGATAAGGCTTCCGAACAGATCTTGAAAAATTTTGAGGCACAAGGCGCAAAGAACATCACTACCAAACAAGAGGAGTTTACTACCTTGACAGGGGTCAAAGGAATTAAACTATACGGAAGTGGAAAATTTGCCGTACCGGAATCCAAAGAATTGATATCCGGGAATTATGTTGTCCTATTTTTTGGTGGCAAAGGCTTTCAACAAAATGTAATCTTGACATGGTTGGCAGATGATACCTATGCAGATCATATAGTAGAACGAATTTTGAACTCAGTAGAAGTAAAAACGACCTTATAGATGTTTGAGAATATTTCCTTTGCGAACCCACAGTTTTTCTGGTTGTTACTACTACTCCCAGTGGCAATGCTTTGGTATTTCTTTAAAAGAAGGGAACAAACGGCTTCCTTAAAAATATCCAGTATTAAGGGATTTCCCAAAGGCAGCATATTACCCAAATTAAAACCTGCTCTCTTCCTCATGCGTTTATTGGCTTTGGCAGCAATAATTATTGCCCTGGCGAGACCACAAACGGAGGATATCTCTACCAGGACCAAGACCACAAAAGGTATAGATATTGTAATGGCCATCGATGTTTCCTCGAGTATGTTGGCAAAGGATTTAAAACCATACAGATTGGCGGCACTTAAAAAGGTGGCGGCCGATTTTATTAACGAAAGACCAAACGATAGGATTGGTTTAGTGGCATATGCGGGGGAAAGTTACACCAAGACGCCCATTACAAGTGATAAATCCATAGTTTTAAGGGCCTTGGAAGAAATAACCTATGGGCAATTAAATGATGGAACCGCTATTGGCATGGGCCTGGCCACAGCAGTAAATAGGCTTAAGGAAAGTAAGGCTCTGAGCAAAGTAATTATACTTCTCACCGACGGAGTTAACAATATGGGATTTATAGAGCCCCAAACTGCCGCAGATCTGGCAGTGGAGTTCGGCATAAAAACCTACACTATTGGTATTGGCACCAACGGAAACGCCATGACGCCCATAGCCTATAATGCCGACGGATCCTTCAGATACGGAATGCGGGAGGTAGAAATAGAAGAAAGTCTGTTAAAATCGATCGCAGAAACAACGGGAGGGCAGTATTTTAGGGCTACCGATAACAAAAAATTGGAAGCCATATACGAAGAAATAAATAAATTGGAAAAAACCGAGGTAGAAGAATTTAAGTATTATAAATACGAAGAAAAATTTAGACCATGGGTCTATTTGGCAGGGGTTTTGCTCCTGTTGGAGTGGCTGGCAAGGATTACCCTCTTTAGGAGTTTTATCTAAATAAAAGCAAGCTGGGCTCCAAGGGGTTTGATTCAAAAATGAAGAATACAAAATGATTCAGTTAGACGAAAAATCATATTTATACCTGTTATCCATCATTCCGGTGATGGTTGTCCTTTTTGTGCTGCTTCAATTTTGGAAAAAAAGAACACAAAGAAAATTTGCAGACCTTACTCTACTAAAGCGATTGACCCCGGACAGGTCCAATTTTAAATCCAGCCTTAAATTAATTTTTATTCTATTGGGAATCGCATCTTTAACCATGGCCTTGGTCAATCCAAAAATTGGCACCAAATTGGAAACGGTGAAAAGGGAAGGGGTAGATATTGTGTTTGCAGTAGACGTTTCCAAAAGTATGTTGGCCGAGGATATTGCACCCAATAGGCTGGAAAAGGCAAAACGCTTGGTCTCAGAAATTATCAATCAATTGGCAAGCGACAGGATTGGGATCATTGCCTATGCAGGCCAGGCGTTTCCACAATTGCCCATAACCACCGATTATGGTGCTGCCAAAATGTTCTTGCAGAATATGAATACCGATATGCTCTCCTCCCAAGGAACGGCTATAGATCAAGCTATAGAATTGGCTTCTACTTATTATGACGATGAAGAACAAACCAATCGGGTCCTATTTATAATCTCGGACGGAGAGGACCATTCTGAAGGTAAAGTGGCCAATGCTGTTGAGGAGGCGATCAATGAAGGAATAAGGGTATTTACCATTGGGGTAGGAAAAACCAAAGGAGCACCTATACCCCTTAAAAGAAACGGCATTGTTGAAAGCCTTAAAAAAGATAACCAAGGGGAAGTCGTCATTACAAAATTAAATGAAGAAGTGCTGCAGGAAATTGCCGACGAAGGCAACGGACTTTATATAAATGGGGATAATACGGAAGATGCTGTTGCTATTATTAAGGAGCAATTGAACCAGATGGACAAGAAGGAATTTGAGGCAAAACAATTTGCCGAATACAAAGATCAATTTCAATGGTTTTTGGGAGCAGGCCTTTTATTCTTATTTTTAGACGTTTTTGTCTTGGATAGAAAAACCAAATGGTTGAAAAAACTGAATCTGTTTAACGAGCGATAAACGAAGAAGGAATATGGGAAAGATAGTATTTATCATCATTTTGATCGGAGGCCTGGCCCATGCCCAGGAAGTGGATAAGGAAAAAGAAAAGGCAATTAAAATTGCCACCAATTACACTTGGGAGGGAAATAAAGAACTCTCTGAAAGCAATTTTGTTAATGCCGAGGCCAATTATAGAAGAGCAATCTCCAAGAGTGCCGAAAGTAGTATTGCCCCCTATAATTTGGGAAATGCCTATTATGAGAACGAAACTTATAGCGAGGCATTTGGACGGTTTAAGCAGGCGGGCGAAAATGCTTCCAATAAAAAAGACAAACATAAGGCCTACCACAATATGGGTAATGTCTTTATGAAAAACAAAGAATATCAAAAAGCTGTAGACGCCTATAAAGAGGCCCTTAGAAATGACCCTACAGATGAGGAGACCCGCTATAATTTGGCTTTGGCCAAAGAAATGCTAAAAAAGCAGCAGGAGGAAGAGCAAAAAAATGATCAAAATAAGGACGACCAGGACAAGGATGACCAGAAGGATCAAAACGAAGATAAAAAGGAAGGGGATAAGAACGAAGACGATAAAGGCGACCAAAAAGAGGACCAGGACGACAAGAAGGAAGACGGGGATGAAGGAGAGGAAAAGAAAGAAGACAATAAAGAAGGAGAAGGAGATAATGAGGAGGAAAACGACGAACCGTATAAGGCAGAGGAGCAAAAGCAACAGCAGCCAAGGCCCAACCAATTATCTCCACAACAGGTAAAAAATTTGTTGGAGGCAATGCAAAACGAAGAGAAAAAAGTACAGGAAAAAATTGATGCACAAAAAGTGAAAGGTGTAAAGACCAAAAATGAAAAAGACTGGTAACTCAAGTGAATATTAAAAGCTACATATCGTTATTTTCCCTTTTTATTCTCGGCATGGTATTAAATGCCCAGGATGACGAGTCCGTAACCTTCGAAATGAATCTCAGCAAAGATGTGTTGGGCATTAACGAACGCTTACGGGTCGACTTTACCATGAACAGGGATGGAGATAATTTTGTTCCCCCGGATTTTGAGGGGTTCAGGGTACTTATGGGACCATCACAGTCCATTAGCTCTTCATGGGTCAACGGAGTAAGGAGCTTTTCCAAAACATACAGCTATACCCTTGCCCCAACGGCCAGAGGGAAATTTACTATTAAACAGTCTACTATTGTCATCAAAGGCGAAACCTATAAATCACTCCCTAAAGAAGTGGAGGTTACTGCCGCAGTTGAAAGGCCGGATGGGGAAAAAACCGTAGATGACGTGGCCGATGAAAGCCTACATCTGGTAGCAGAAATATCCAAAACCAGTCCGTATCTCAATGAAGCTGTTACAGTGGTATATAAACTATATGCCAGCCCCACAATAGACGTAACCAATTTTCGGGCCTTGGACAACCCAAAATATAACAATTTCTGGAGCCAGGATATTCCAGTTACCAAATACGATATTCAGAATACCACTTATAATGGCAAATCCTATAGATCGGTAATTTTAAAAAGAGTAGTCCTATACCCACAGAAAACGGGAGAATTGGAAATAGAACCCCTTTCTTTGGATGTAAGCCTACAGATCCCCACTAACAAACGTGATTTTTTTGGAGGAAGAATATTTGCCCAAACCAACAAGACGGTATCAGCAGGTAACAGAACTATAAATGTTAAACCATTGCCAAGCGAAGGGAAACCAGCAGATTTTAGTGGTGCTGTTGGAGAATTTCAATTTACGGTAACCACCAGTAAAACCCATTTAAACGCATCCGAATCCCTCCAGGCTAAAGTGGCCATTAATGGAAAGGGAAATCTAAAGCTTTTCGAGATTCCAGGATTAAACCTACCTAGTTCCTTGGAGGTTTATGAGCCAGAGTTTAACGAAAGTGTTAGAACCACACTATCCGGAATGGAAGGCAATGTAAGTAATAGCTATACTGTTGTCCCAACCTTTAGGGGAAAATATCCTATTCCCAGTATAGCGTTTAGTTTTTTTAATCCGAAAACTGAAAAATATCAAACTTTGAATTCTGGGGAAATTCTGATCAATGTATTGGAAGGTCCAACTAGTGCGAATGCGGACAATACGGGGCCCATTTCCGGCAATAAACAAAAGGTCGTGGCTATAGGAAATCAATTTGTATTCAACAAATTACAGCCAAATCTAAAAGCTATAGGCAGTAATTACTTTTTTGGTTCAACTAGCTTTTTACTTTGGTGGCTCCTTCCTCTATTGTTGATCCCCATTGCAATACTATTTGGCAAAAAAAGAGAAGCAATTGCAAGTGACGTTGAGGGAAATAAAATAAAGCGCGCCAATAAACTGGCTAGAAAGTATCTCTCTGCCGCCAAAAAAGCCCTAGGCTCCAAGGAATCCTTTTATGTGGCTCTGGAGAAAGCATTGCACAATTATTTAAAGGCCAAGCTAAAAATAGAGACTTCCGAATTTAGCAAGGATAAGATCGCCACTTTATTAAGCGAAAAAAATGTAGACAACGCAACTCAAGAAGGATTTGTTGGATTACTTAAAAATTGCGAAATGGCTAGGTATAGCCCCTTCTCAGATGTACAGATGCAACAGGATTACAACAAAGCCAGTGAGGTTATTTCACAATTGGACAAACAAATTTAAGCAATGGTACGTGTATTAACTATTTTAGCCTTTTTGGTATGTACCTTGGGATATACCCAAAACGAACAGCTATTTGACCAAGCTACAACATCCTATAACGAAGGGGAATATACCAAGGCGGCAAACAACTACTTAAAAATATTGGAGAGCGGGGAACATTCCGCCGAACTTTATTTCAATCTGGGCAACACCTATTACAAGCTAAATAATATTGCTCCGAGCATTTATTATTATGAAAAGGCATTGTTGCTAAAACCCAGTGACCAAGACATTAGGACCAACTTGGCATATGCACAAAATATGACTTTGGATGCCATTGAACCCTTGCCACAAACTACTATTTCCAAAATATACAATAAACTAACCGCATATCTCTCATTTGATCAATGGGCCTACGTCGCAGTGGGATTCATGATGCTCTTCGTGTGCTGTTATATTGCATTTTATTATTTCAAATTTTCTACTCAAAAGCGAATAGCATTTATCAGTAGCTTCATATTTCTTTTATTTTCAGTCCTTGCCTCATTACTGGCCTATCTAGAATTTTCTAAATTTAAATCCGATCAACCAGCTATTGTTTTCGCGGAAGAAGTTGGTATTAAATCAGAACCTAACAACAGGAGTCAAGCCATTTTCAATCTGCATGCCGGTGCCAAGGTACATGTGCTGGAAGAATTAAATGACTGGAAAAAAATTCAAATAGCCGATGGTAAAACAGGCTGGCTGTTGGCTGATGACATTAAGGAACTAAAAGACTTTTAGAAATTATTTAACAGTCTTATAACAGTATTACCATTATCTTCGCAACATTGAATTTTTTTATGAAGAAAAGTTTCCTCTACATACTTTTGTTTTATTGGATTTTTGCCATTATGGCCCCGGCTATTATCACCATCGTTGGGGATAATACGGTTATTGTGGTATCCAACTTAAATGAAGAGGAAAATCAAAATTCCGTCAATAAATACGTTGCTGAAAAACACATTTTAAATAATAATACGGAAGATTTTTTTTCATCCTTCCTGAATAAAAAAAAGGTGGCCCATTCCAGATACCTACTGGGCTCCTCCAATTATATATTGGATATTAATCTTCCTCCTCCGGAACTTCTTTCCTAATATTCATTACTTTACATTGGATATATTTGGAGGCATAATTTTCAAGGAAACATGTGCCCAATACCGATATATCCACTAATTTAACAAGCGGAAATTTAAAGGAGGTGTTTAACTGGGCTTACAGCCCTGCCAAAAGCACATTCCCAAAATGATTTATAATTATTTACACCTCATTAGAAGGCAGTGTAATTGATTGTAGAAACAATGTTCGCTTTAAATTTGAATAAACAATTAGCTAAACGAAAATACATAAGCATATAAATTAAGTCATTGTCTTTTGACTAGGTCCCAAATACTCATGTAACAAAAGATTCGCCGGGTTATCAAAGATAACAAGGTGTACACCCTTCAAATGGCAATTTAACTATGACTTTAAAAAACATATAAAAGATGAAAAAACTAGATCAAGTTTTTAAAAATAACGAAAAATGGATTCAAGAAAAATTATCGGTAAGTCCGGAATTTTTCAGCGATATGGGCAAAGGACAGAGTCCGGAAATACTTTATATAGGATGCTCGGACAGTAGAGTAACTGCCGAAGAGCTTATGGGTATGGGTCCTGGAGAGGTCTTTGTACACCGTAACATTGCCAATATGGTCATAAGCATAGACCTAAATGTTATGTCCGTGGTAAATTATGCAGTTGAACACCTAAAAGTGAACCATGTTGTTGTATGCGGACATTATTCCTGTGGAGGTGTAAAAGCAGCTATGCAATCTGCCGATTTGGGTATTCTAAATCCATGGTTAAGAAACATAAGGGATGTATATAGAATACATGCCAAAGAACTAAACGCCATAAACGACGAAGACAAAAGATATGATCGCCTAGTAGAATTGAACGTACAGGAACAATGCATTAATCTCATTAAGACTGCAGCCGTACAAAAAGCTGCCAGAGATCGCGACCTTACGGTACATGGCTGGGTTTTCGACATACATACCGGAAAACTCGTAGACCTTAAAATAGATTTCAAGGGTATTCTAAAAAACATAATGGAAATCTACCATCTCGATTAGGTCAGCGCTAGCAATTGGGTACACCGATTTCAGCTCACTGGACATTAATTTAAAGATATCCCGTTCATTGCACAACTCCAATACGGTTTACCGCCTATTGGCTCTGTGCTGTGAATTGTCAATAACTATAATCAAAATAAAAAATTAAAATGAAAAATATATTTTCAAATTTAAGGGGCGATCTATTCGGGGGAATTACCGCCGGTATCGTTGCCTTACCCTTGGCACTTGCCTTTGGGGTTTCTTCAGGACTTGGACCGGACGCCGGATTATACGGAGCCATATTCATAGGCTTCTTTGCTGCCTTATTTGGGGGCACCCCCTCTCAAATTAGTGGCCCCACTGCTCCTATGACAGCAGTTAGTTTAGTGGTCATTGCAGGTATTGTGGCAGTGAACAACGGGGATGTGGAAAAGGCGTTGCCCTCTATCCTTTTGGTTTTCTTGTTGGCAGGTATACTTCAAATTCTATTGGGTGTTATAGGTATAGGAAAATACATTAAATACATTCCCTACCCCGTTGTTTCAGGATTTATGACTGCCATTGGGGTCATCATCATCATTACCCAAATTTTACCAGCTATTGGTTATTATCCTAAAGAGGATAAAGACTACGTTTCCCAATATACACCATTGGCGGAAGAAGTAATACTGGAAAAAATCCTTAAAGACGAGGCCGGGGAAGGTTACTTGGTGTTGGAAGACTTCACAGAAACCCAAAAAAGAGCAGGAGAAGTTAGTGCTGACAATATTCTGATGGAGGCCCAGAGTTTGGCCGGTACAGAGGCCAAGTCCGTATTGGGCACAGTGAAAATATTGCCAAGGGCCTTGGCCAATATAGATTGGCTGGAATTGATCCTTGCACTAGCGACCATAATTATAATCTTTGGCTTCAAAAAAATAACAACAGCAGTGCCAAGTACTTTGGTGGCCTTATTGGCTGTCTCCGGTGTGGCTTTTGCCTTTAATCTGGATTACAGGCCTATTGCAGAAATACCAAGTGGCTTTCCTATGCCACATTTCGAAATGTTTACCGATTTTAAATTCGCCCAGATATCCCCATACTTATTTGCAGCCCTATCCTTGGCAGTACTTGGAGCTATAGATTCCCTATTAACCTCGGTTGTTGCCGATAACATGACCAAAACAAAGCATAATCCCAATAAGGAATTATTGGGTCAAGGTATAGGAAATAGTATAGCCTCCATTTTTGGAGGTATACCAGGAGCCGGAGCAACAATTCGTACCGTTGTAAATATTAATGCAGGAGGTAAAACACGTTTGTCCGGAGCTATTGCGGCGATATTACTATTAATTATCTTACTGGCCTTAGGACCGGTTGCTTCGCAAATTCCAGCAGCTGTTTTAGCCGGTATTTTGGTAACCGTAGGTATTGGTGTTATGGATTACAAAGGATTAAAGGCTATGCCGGCCATGCCAAAAAGTGAAGTTGCCATTATGATTTTGGTATTGTTACTTTCTGTTTTTTGGGACTTGGTAAGTGCAGTTGGTATAGGTCTTGTCATTGCATCACTAATCTTTATGAAGAAAATGGGCGATCTAACAGCGGAACGTTCCGATGTGAAGCCCCTACTAAAGGAAAAAGCCTGGGCTGACGAGGGAACCTTCCCTGAGAACCTTAAGGAAAGTGTATTTATTAAACACGTCAAAGGCCCCTTATTTTTTGGTTCTACAAGTGATTTTCAACAACTTGCCAAGCAAATACCAAAGACGGCGTCCACAGTTATCATTAGAATGGATAGAATGCAATATATGGATCAATCCGGACTATATGCTATGGAGGATATTCTAGTAGATTTACGCCGCGATAACATTGAAGTGCTATTCGTGGATGTCCTTGATCAGCCAAGATATATGATGGAACGAATTGACATCATTCCCGATTTGGTATCCAAAGAGAATATATTCAATAATTTTCAAGATTGTACCAATTATATCAAACAAAAGGAAAAGGTACTAAGTGAACGTGTACCTGCCTAAAATTAAACGAGCCCCACTCACCTAAGGGGCTCGTTTTTTATTTCAGCAAAATCTATTCGCCGCGTGGCATAAAAGTTTTAAATTTGTGGTTCCTATCTTTAGGAAAGACAAGCCAAGCAGTTACCATGATAGAGGAAATAAAGGAACATATATTGGAGGTAGAAAAGTTTAATTCTACCGATAAAGAGGCCATTGAGGCATTCCGAATTAAATACTTAGGAAAAAAAGGGTTGTTCAATCATTTTTTTTCAAATTTCAAAAACGTTCCCACCGACCAAAAGAAGGAGTTTGGTCAAACGGTAAACCTACTAAAATCTGTTGCCGCCGAAAAGGTAAACGCCCTCAGGGAGGCCATTGAAAACAAGAGGGAGGAAAAAGGAATTTATGGGGACCTTACCAGACCGGGAGAGCCCTTGGGACTCGGAACGCGTCATCCTATCTCCATCGTTAAAAATCAGATCATCGACATCTTTTCCCGAATTGGGTTCAATGTCTCGGAAGGTCCTGAAATAGAGGATGATTGGCACAACTTTACCGCCCTAAACCTTCCGGAATACCATCCGGCCAGGGATATGCAGGACACCTTTTTTATACAGACCAATCCTGACATTTTATTGCGAACGCATACCTCATCGGTACAAGTGCGCTATATGGAAAATAACAAACCCCCGATCAGGACCATATCACCTGGTAGGGTTTATAGGAACGAGGCTATATCCGCACGCTCTCATTGCTTTTTCCACCAGGTAGAAGGACTTTATATAGATAAGGACGTGTCTTTTGCGGATTTAAAGCAAACGCTACAATTTTTTACCACCGAGCTATTCGGTAAATCCAAAATAAGGCTTAGACCATCCTACTTCCCATTTACGGAGCCCAGTGCGGAAGTAGATGTTTATTGGGGATTGGAAACAGAAACTGATTACAAAATGACCAAGGGAACAGGTTGGTTGGAAATCATGGGTTGTGGTATGGTAGACCCCAATGTACTTACTAATTGTGGGATCGACGCCAATGAATATTCAGGCTTCGCTTTTGGTATGGGCATAGATCGAATTGCGCTATTACTACACCAAATATCCGATATTAGACTATTAAGTGAAAATGACGTGCGGTTTTTGGAGCAATTTAAGAGCGCCTTTTAATTTTCCAATAGAGCTAGGAAGAGTTGGCAATAAATTGGTTTATTGAAAGTGGGCCGGTTTTAAAGAATAGATTAACAAAATTCCCCCAACAATGACAATTGGAAGGAGGAGGAAACATTTATCGCCCAAGTGAAAAAAGATATAGAAATTCCGATTGCAAAAAATGTACATGTGGCCATTATCCCTGAATGGAACAAGGAGTTCTTGGAAAAAAATTGGAATGCCTATATTATTAACGACAGGGATACTGTAATTGTAGCGGTAATAGCCGTCTCCAACGGCTACGAAGGAGATAGAAAAACATCAACTATGCGCCACGGTCTGGGAGACATCCCCCCTAAGGAGTACCGAAAGATAGAGGTGTTGCAGGAAGATATTTTAGCTTTTAACAATGAATTTTTCGTTACTTTTTTTGCAGATGACAAACTTTATGAAAAGCGATTTTTCTTCGAAAAATACACTATTAGCGAATCCAATCTAAGTCCAATCCCTGTAATGGAATTGGAAGGTGTACTGGCCAAATAACCCCAAAGATGCCTCATTGTTCAAATTAACAAAACATTAACCCAATGCTGGTTCGTTTTTTACCGAACCAATTGTACTTTTGCCTCCTTATTTAAACGTACTTTTTGTGGAACCCAATACCGAAATACAAAATCTTACCGAAGAGTTGGGGGTTTATTTTGAACAAAACAAGATATTATCGCCTTTATCAGCAAGAATATTTTCTATGTTGATCTTGACAGACAAGGAAGGTCTTGCCTTCGATGAGATTATCGAAGGATTGGAATCCTGTAAAAGCTCGGTATCCACCAATTTACAATTATTACAAACCCAAGGAAGAGTTGTTTACTTTACAAAACCAGGTAACCGAAAGCGTTATTTCAAAATTGCTCCCGATGATATTTTTGTACAGTTGGACAAAAAGATCGAGCAGTGGGAAAAAGAGAAGAACATTCACTTAAAGGTTTATGATTTTAAAAAGAAGCTTTATCAAAAAAAGGATATTACTGCTGAAAATAATCGAGGCCTGCAATACACTAAAAATTACGCCCTATTTATAGACGATTTTATTAAAAATCTAATTCAACTTAAAGAAAACCTTCAAAAAACATTTAATTCCGATACCATATGAAAAAAGTTTTTTTTCTAATTGTGCCCCTATGCCTCCTTTTATTCGTCAATTGCGGTGAAGGCGAAACCACTCAAAAGCCTCTATCGGCAATGCCTTATCCAACTATTAAAGTTGTTAGGACATCCGTCGATAACTTTGTTAGCTATCCAGCGAGTATAGAAGGGATCGTCAACAGTCAAATAAGGGCCAAAGTCGCTGGTTATGTACAGGAAGTATTTGTTGATGAAGGAGAAATGGTTAAAAAGGGACAGCCCTTGTTCAGGTTGGAAACCCAGACCTTATCACAGGACGCAGGAGCAGCAAAGGCCCGAATTAATTTAGCCCAGGTAGAAGTGGACAAATTAAAACCCTTGGTGGAGAAGGATATTATAAGCAAGGTACAATTGCAAACCGCCATGGCCAATTTAGAGCAAGCCAAAAGTAATTACCAGAGCATTTCGGCGAATATAGATTATGCCAACATAAAAAGTCCCGTAAACGGAGTAGTAGGTTCTATCGCCTTTAGAAAGGGAAATTTGGTAAGTGGGCAGGATTCCCAACCTTTGACCACTGTTTCCAGCATTGAACAGGTGTATGCATTTTTCTCTATGAATGAAAAAGACCTCATAGGTTTTATCAAAAGAATAGATGGCAACTCCTTGGAAGAAAAAGCCAAAAACCTTCCCAAAGTTCAACTAAAATTGGCCGATGGGTCGGTTTATGACGAGATGGGTGTAATAGAGACCATTGGCGGCGAAATAAATCCCAATACCGGTACCGTACAATTTAGAGCAACCTTTCCAAATCCGCAGGGACTTCTGAGGAACGGCAGTAGTGCCACCCTACTTTTATCTGAAAAATTGGAAAATGTATTGGCTGTGCCGGCACTTTCCACCTTTGAGCAACAAAACAAAAATTTTGTATATCTAGTACAAGGAGATTCCCTGGTCACCAAAGCCATAACTCCACTTGCCACGATAAATGGATTAACGATTTTGGAGGGATTGAACGAAGGCGATCAAATCTTGGCCAAAGGTGTGGGCTCTGCCCGTCCGGGAACAAAAATTATTCCCCAATTAACAAGCTTGGATAGCATTTTAAACTCGTTCAATAAAGTTTTTAAATAACGTAATATGCTTAAAACATTTATTGAAAGGCCAGTCCTTTCAACAGTCATATCAATTATTATAATGCTGTTGGGTATTTTAGGCCTATCTAGCTTACCGGTCACACAATATCCGGATATAGCGCCACCTACTGTTCAGGTTTCCGCCAACTACCCCGGTGCCAATGCAGAGACCATTTTGGAAAGTGTAATTGTCCCGATCGAGGAACAGATCAACGGGGTGGAAGGAATGACCTACTTGACCTCTTCTGCAAGTAATGACGGGAGTGCCAACATAACTGTATTTTTTGAACAAGGTGTTGACCCGGACATAGCGGCGGTAAACGTTCAAAACAGGGTTTCCAGGGCAAATGCGCTTTTACCGTCAGAGGTAATAAGATCAGGTGTAATTACCCAAAAGCAGCAGAGTTCGGCCCTTATGTACGTAGCGTTGTACTCCACCAATCCGGATTACGATGATACTTTTGTACAGAACTACCTGAATATAAATGTTAAACCTGAAATTCAACGAATTAATGGGGTAGGTGCCGTGAATGTTTTCGGCGCAAAAGATTACTCCATGAGGGTATGGATAGACCCAGTAAAATTGGCTTCCTATGGCCTTACTACCACCGAGGTGGTCCAAGCCATTAATGAACAAAGTCTGGAAGCTGCCGCAGGATCTCTAGGCCAAAATGCAGGGCAATCCTTTGAATATGTAATTAAATACAAGGGTAGATACAAGTCCGCGGAAGAATATCAGGACATCATTATTAAAGCGCTTGATAACGGCCAATTTTTACGTTTAAAGGATGTGGCAAAAGTTGAACTTGAAGCTTTTTCCTATAGCTCTACATCTCGGTCAAAGGGTTATCCTGGAATCAATTTTGGAGTTTTCCAAACCCCAGGTTCCAATGCCCAGGAAATTATTGAAAACCTTTATGTTGAACTAGATCGATTACAGGAGAATTTCCCCGAAGGTGTGGAGTATCTAATAAACTATGATACCAACAAATTTCTTACTGCGTCGATCAACAAGGTAAAGTCAACTCTGATCGAGGCCTTTATTCTAGTGTTTTTGGTGGTATTTATTTTCTTACAGGATTTTAAATCCACGCTTATTCCAGCGATCTCCGTTCCTGTTTCCATTATTGGAACATTTTTCTTTCTAGGGGTGTTGGGTTATTCCATAAATCTACTTACCCTATTCGCACTTATTCTAGCCATCGGAATTGTAGTCGACGATGCCATAGTGGTAGTGGAAGCCGTCCACGCCAAGTTGGAAGATGGATACGATGATGCCAAAAAAGCAACAGTTTCCGCAATGAGTGAAATTAGTGGGGCTATTATCTCCATTACCTTGGTAATGGCAGCGGTTTTTATTCCAATTACCTTTATTAAAGGTCCCTCCGGTGTATTTTATGAACAATTTGGTGTAACCCTAATCGTCGCCATTCTTATATCAGCGGTAAACGCCTTGACCTTAAGTCCAGCTTTATGTGCAATTTTTTTAAAACCACACACAGAAAAGGATAAAAAGAAAGGCGTCTTACAGCGCTTCTTTACTGCATTTAACATAGCATTTAAGGCCACTTCCGATAAATATATAAAATCCCTGGGCTTCTTGGTAAAGCACAAGTGGATCACCGCGGTAATACTCGTAATAGCCAGTGCCGCCATTTGGTGGGCCAATGAAACTACGAGGACCGGTTTTGTCCCCACCGAGGACAGGGGCGTAGTATTTATGAACCTAGAACTACCCCAGGCAGCATCATTGGATAGGACTTATAGCGCTACCCAGGAATTATACACCCAAATAAGTAGCATTAAGGGGATACGAACGGCATCGCTCATTAACGGAAGAAACTTTTTCTCAGGCTCAGGAAGTTCCTATGGAATGGGCTTTATTATTCTCGAGGACTGGGAAGATAGGACCACTGAAGATACTACCATAGATGCCATTTTAGGTCAGTTAAACGCTAAAGCAGCCCTGACGCCCGATGCCAAAATTATATTTTTTACCCCACCAAGTATTCCCGGATTTGGGGCTGTAGAAGGGTTTGAAATGCGATTACTAGATCGATCTTCGGGTAGTTTAAAGGATTTGGACAATGCAGCCAATGAATTTATATCTTCATTAACACAACGTCCGGAAGTAAGTTTTGCGTCCAATTCATTTAGCACCAATTTTCCCCAACTTCAAATGGATATTAATATCCCAAAAGCCAAGGAAGCCGGAGTTAGTGTGAGCAATATACTTACAACGCTCCAAGGCTATATAGGTGGATTTTACGCCGCTGACTTTAGCAGGTTCGGGAAGCAATTTAGAGTGTTTGTACAAGCTGACCCCGAGGACAGAAAGGATATTGCCAGTCTAAATAGTATGTTCGTAAAGAACGACAATGGGGAAATGGCCCCAGTTTCAGAGTTTGTTACCTTAAATAGGGTCTACGGCCCACAAACAGTAAGCCGTTTCAACCTGTTCAATTCCGTAACCATCAATGGTTCAACAGCAAAAGGATTCAGTTCTGGTGACGCCATAAAGGCCGTAAACGAAGTGGCCAAAGAACATCTTCCTAACAATTATGAAGTTGCTTTTTCAGGTATTACCCGTGAGGAAATTGCCTCAGCAGGTCAATCTGGTGTAATATTTCTATTGAGTATCGTATTTGTGTATTTCTTTCTAGCAGCGCAGTATGAAAGTTATTTATTGCCACTTTCGGTATTGTTGTCTTTGCCAATAGGGGTTATGGGTGCCTTTTTATCGACCAAATTTGCCGGGTTGGAAAACAATATCTACTTCCAAATTGCCTTAATTATGTTGATTGGGCTACTGGCAAAAAATGCCATCCTTATTGTGGAGTTCGCGCTTCAGAGAAGGAGACAGGGACTCTCATTATCCGAATCGGCCATCCAGGGAGCCAAAGCCAGATTAAGGCCAATTTTAATGACCTCCTTTGCCTTTATACTTGGTCTAATGCCCTTGGTATTGGCCAAAGGTGTAGGAGCTGCCGGTAACAACGCCATTGGAACAGGTGCAGCCGGAGGCATGTTAATTGGAACCGTATTTGGCGTCTTTATTATCCCCGTATTGTTTATTGTCTTTCAGTGGTTACAAGAGAGAATTACGGGCGTACCTGTTGCCCTTAAAGAAACGGGACATGACGGACAATTGCAAAAAGAATTTTTAAATAAGTAAAACATGAGGCTTATATAATTTTAGGTTTATCCATTATCATAGGAAATTGACCTTAAAAACAATAAATATCAGTTGATGAAAAAAATATTTCCCTATAAACTTTCAGTGTTGTTGCTCCTTGCATTGACTTTGCAATCCTGTTTTGTGGCCAAGAATTACGAACGGCCCAACTTGGAGGAGTTAGATGATTTGTACCGTACGGAACAACAACATTCCCTGGACAGTACGTCATTGGCTTCCATATCCTGGAAAGAACTATTTTCCGACCCTCAATTATTGCAGATAATTGAAGAGGGGCTTCAAAATAATCTTGATATTAGAATTGCCCTTCAACAGGTAACCATGGCCGAAGCTTATATGAAACAGGGAAGAAATGGGTATCTACCCTCTTTGGACCTAAAAGCCTCGATGACTCACCAGGAATTATCCAAAAACAGTCAGTTTGGCTCTGTTTTTAGTGGATCTTTGGAGCAATTTGAGCTTTCCGGCGGTTTATCCTGGGAAGCCGATATTTGGGGAAAGATACGCAGTAACCAAAGAGCCACGAATGCGACCTATTTACAATCCAATGCAGCCCACCAAGCGGTTAAAACACAGCTTATAGCCAAAATTGCTTCCAACTATTATCTATTAATGGCTTTGGATGATCAACACAGGGTTGCTGAAGAAACCATTGAGAACAGAAAAAGAAGCTTGGAAACTATAAATGCTTTAAAGGAAGCGGGCACTGTAACACAAGTTGCAGTAGATCAAACGGCTGCACAGTTGTATAATACACAAGCCTTGCTCATAGATATAGAAAAAAACATTTTTAGAACCGAAAACGTCCTATCCATCCTTTTAGGAAAACCGGTCATTTCCATAGCCCGCGGTTCTTTGGAACAACAAAAATTAACCAAGAATTTGGATTTAGGTCTGCCCGCACTACTATTGGCCAATAGACCGGACGTACTTGCCGCGGAATACGATTTGACCAATGCCTTTGAACTTTCGAATGTAGCCAAAAGCAATTTTTATCCTTCTCTAACCTTGACTGGAACCGGAGGATTCCAAAGTTTGGAATTTCAAGAGTGGTTCAGTTCCGGATCTTTGTTTGCTACCTTGGTTAGTGGAATAACACAGCCTATTTTCAACAAAAGAAGGATAAAGACCCAATATGAAGTGGCCAAAGCCCAACAGGAAGAAAGCCTATTAAACTTTAAGAAAACGCTTTTGGCCGCGGGGCAGGAAGTATCCAATGCACTTTATGAATATGAAGCTGAAACCAAAAAATATGAATTCAGACAAAATGAGGTCGAATCCTTACGCACTGCAGAACTTAATTCCGAGATACTTTTAAACAATGGATTTGGCACCTATTTGGATTTGTTGACCGCAAGGCAGAATGCATTGAATGCCGAACTAAATGTTATAGATAATAAATTGCAACAACTTCAATCCGTAGTGGAATTGTATCGTTCCTTGGGCGGTGGGTGGCAATAAATACAAGGTTTTACCCAGCTTGAAGGGAAAGTGGAATTATTCCCCTTTTTAAATGGGGTTGGAAAATATCAGTGGGGTTGCAATGGATAATTTTGAATTCCAAGCTATCTTAACATAAACCCTTTTGCCGCCCACCATGGATGGATTTCTATAACCAGCCTTCCCGATTTTGCCATTGGATCCATATTGGCCAAACTATCCGCCATTTTTTGGGTAGGCACGTTGTAGATCGTAATACCGCGAATATCACCATCATCCCCAAAAGGACCAGAAATATCCGCAAATCCCTCCTCGTACATTCTGCCCAAATGGGCCAAATGCAAGGCCTGTAGACTATCTGCCTCCGCCTTGGATTGTGAGCGATTAGGACCACTCTTTAAAAAGGCGATAAAATATTGCTGCATCAAAATGGTATCCTTGGTCTTTTCATCTACATAATCGAAGGTTTGAAATCCCTTTTCTTCCAAACTCTTTTTTAATTCGGCCATAGAAATTGCCTTAACAACATCCTGTTGCCTTACTGTTACAACCGGTACCGCTTCCGAATCCTTACAGGACCATAACAGCCCCCACAATAGAAATACAAATAAAATTCTTATTTTTTCCATGTCTTAAAAGGGTTTTTACTCAACTGCGAATTGTAATATTTGATATCTGCAGTTACTTCATCCCCCAACCATTGAGGCTTTAAAAAATCCTCCTCTTCGTGTTCCAATTCAATTTCCGCTACTATCAATCCCGAATTATCTCCAAAAAATTCGTCCACCTCAAATATATGTTTCCCCACCTCAATATAGTATCTCAGCTTATCTATTACCCCGGGCTCAGACAATTTAATCAAGGCATCCGCCTCCTTAATGGAAATTTCCTTTTCCCATTCAAAGCGCGTGGTACCATTATGGTTGCCCTTTCCCTTTACGGTCATATATCCTTTGTCTCCCTTGATCCTTACCCTTACTGTCCTCAAGGGATCTGTATTTAAAAAACCTTGTACAATTCTTTCCTTTTGAATAGCGTCTGTTTTAAAAGCTTCCGACTTCACTAAAAATTTACGCTCTATTTCTATCATTTATTAAAGTTGGTTAAAAAGTATTGTTCGAATGCTTATAGCAAATATTCTTAATTTCATCGGACTGGATTCTAACCTTGTCATAATTATTGTTGGCCAACCAAACCATAGTGTCCGCAATTACCTCTGGGTGGATAGACCTAAACTTCTCCAAAGGTCCGACCAGGACAAAATTAAATAACTTCATGAACTTTTTGGCTATCCACTCCCCGGTACGTTTCTCTTTCCTATTTCCGTCTATTAAGGAAGGTTGTAAAATGTGAATCTTGTGAATGTTAAAATTTAAGACCGCCTCTTCCATTTCTCCTTTTAACCTATTGTAGGCAACGCCACTTTTGGAATTGGCTCCCATAGCCGAAATAACCAAAAACGTTTTTATTCCATTGGATCGACACATTTTGGCTGCAGAGACCGGTATCCCAAAATCTATATCTTTATACATTTCGGTATCGGGAGTTTTTGCTTTGGTAGTTCCAATACAACAGTATACCTCATCCGCTAGGAAATGGATCTTAAAACTTTCCAATTTGAAAAGGTTACCTACATGTTCCTCCAACTTAGGGTGCGAAAATCCAATCTGGGTCCTGGAAAAAATCCTTATTTTATCATAACGATCGTCTTGTAACAGCTTCTGTAAAAGAAATCCGCCCGTAAGCCCTGTAGCCCCCAATATTATGGCCGATTTTTTTTCTAATTTAACCTGTTCCTTAACCATTTATAATGTTTAACATTTTTATTGGACCCCACTAGCGCTAACTTATTATAAATTTACGCTATGAAATCGGATTTCCCACAACGAAAAATAATTCATGTAGACATGGACGCGTTTTACGCCTCCGTAGAACAAATGGATAATCCTGATCTAAAAGGTAAGCCCTTAGCGGTTGGTGGGGCCGAAAAAAGGGGTGTGGTTTCTGCTGCCAGTTACGAAGCTAGAAAATTTGGGGTACGTAGTGCCATGAGCGGCTATATGGCCAAAAAAAACTGCCCCAATTTAATCTTTGTGCCTCCCCGTTTTGCACGTTACAAGGAGATTTCCCTTAAAATCAGAAACATTTTCTATGATTATACGGATCTGGTGGAACCTCTTTCTTTGGACGAGGCCTATTTGGACGTTACCATCAACAAAAAAGGCAATCCCTCTGCTTCCCTCATAGCAGAGGAAATAAGACAACGTATTTTTGAAGAAGTGGGATTAACAGCCTCCGCCGGTATTTCCATTAATAAATTTATTGCCAAGGTAGCCAGTGATTACAATAAGCCCAATGGCCAAAAAACAGTTAATCCTGAGGAAGTTATTTCCTTTTTGGAAGAATTGGAAATTCGGAAATTCTATGGCGTAGGGAAAGTTACGGCAGATAAAATGTATCAACTGGGTATTTTTACCGGTAAAGACCTTAAGGGTAAATCCATAGAATTTCTAAAGGAGAATTTTGGAAAAAGTGGCGAATACTATTATAATGTGGTAAGGGGAATTCACAACAGTGAGGTAAAGCCCAACAGGATCCCTAAATCTGTAGGAGCGGAACGTACTTTTGACGAAAACCTAAGCAGTGAAATCTTTATGCTACAGCGATTGGAAAGCATTGCCGTGGAACTGGAGAAGAGGCTAAAAAAAGCAAAGATTTCTGGTAAAACGGTAACCTTGAAAATAAAATATAGCGATTTCTCCCTGCAAACACGAAGTAAGACCCTCCCCTATTTTATTGCTGAAAAATCTCTGATCCTGGAAACTACCAAAGAATTACTGTACCAGGATAAAATGGAAAATTCTGTTCGGCTATTAGGGATATCCCTCTCTAATTTAAATACGGAAAAGAACGAACCTCTGGCACAAAAAATACTCACGGTTCAGTTAAGGTTCGACTTTTGAAAAATGAACCTTTTGGCAAGTCCCAAAACAATGAACTGTAGTCTCCTCCGACAAGGCGGGGTTAGTTCGACCATCGTATTTCCCTACGTATAAAATTGTCGAAATACGGGTCTTACAAATTAAAAGGACCTGTACGATTTAGAAAATCCCACAGGTCCAATTAAATATATTTAGTGAAATGCGTTTCTAAAAATCACAACTTTCTATTTGCGAAACTCTCAGGGTATTCACCATACCTTTATCTTTTATAGGCATTGCCGCCAAACTGATCAACATATCACCTACCTCTAAAAACCCCTTCTGACAGGCGATTTTATTTACGTCCTCTATGGTCTCGTCCGTGGATACATATTTATCGTAATAAAATGCCTTTACTCCCCACAGCAGGTTTAGCTGGGTAAGAATTCTTTTATTGGATGTAAACACCAAGATATGCGCCTTTGGTCTCCAAGCGGATATTTGAAAAGCAGTATAACCACTATTGGTCAAGGTAGATATTGCCTTGGCCTTAATTTCATTGGCCATATTGGCAGCATGGTAACAAATGGATTTTGTAATATATCTATTGGTCCTAACCTGTGGTGGTTCATGAGGAACCTTAATCAACTCTGAATTCTCCACACTTACCAGGATACTGGCCATTTTCTCTATAACCTGAACAGGATAATTACCAACAGAAGTCTCTCCAGAAAGCATTACTGCATCGGCCCCATCCATTACGGAATTGGCTACGTCGTTCACCTCTGCACGGGTAGGAGTAAGGCTTGTAATCATTGTTTCCATCATCTGGGTAGCAATAATTACAGGTATTCTTGCTTTTTTGGCCCTTAACACCAATTGTTTTTGAATAAGTGGCACTTCCTGAGCCGGAACTTCAACACCCAAATCGCCCCTGGCAACCATTAACCCGTCACAATAGGCCACAATCTTATCGATGTTTTCTACTGCCTCTGGCTTCTCAATTTTTGCAATAATTGGAATCTTATGCGCGGAATGTTCCTTAATAATATTTTGAAGGTCTATTAGATCCTGGCTAAATCTCACAAAGGAAAGTGCGATCCAATCCACATCTTGGGAAATTGCGAAAATAGCATCCTTAATATCCTTTTCAGTTAGTGCAGGTAAGGAGATGTTGGTGTTTGGTAAGTTAACGCCCTTTTTGGACTTCAAAGGTCCTCCTTGGATTACTTTTGCCTTGACTTCATCCTTAGAATTGGTAGAAATTACTTCGAACATCAACTTTCCATCATCCAAAAGGATACGCTCACCCGCTTTTACATCTTTCGGGAAATTGGCATAATTCATATACACTTTCTCTGCATTTCCTTCAAAAGGCTTACCGGTGACAAAGGTTATTTCATCTCCAGGAGCAACAACGACTTCACCGGCCATTACACCGACCCTTAATTTTGGTCCCTGCAAATCTGCAAGAATTGAAGTGTTTGTACCCAATTCGTCGTTTAATTCCCGAATCATCTTTATACGCTCTGCAACGTCTTTATAATCGGCATGGGAAAAGTTTACCCTAAAGACATCCACTCCAGCCTCAATCATGTCCTTAAGAACACTCTTCGTACTAGTAGCTGGTCCTAAGGTTGCTACTATTTTTGTCTTTTTGTTTGTTGACATTATTTAAAAAATTAAATTATTCTTAGATTTTAGCTTACTGGCATCCACTAAATAGGCCGTTATGACCTTTGGGATAGTAAGTACTGACTTCAAAATTTTTTCTTCCACGTCGAATTCATCGTGTTCTATCTTTAAAAAGTAATCCACATCTCTATATTCTGGAACCAAATGATATTTTGTAAAGGATGGTTGGTCTTGAAAAAGATTTCCTATACTTAATTCCTCTTCCTTTACAACATTATTGCTGACAAGTGTGAAATAGCGATCATTTACCTCGTCTCTCCATTCAAATATCGGGAACGAGCCACTTTGTGATATTTCCAAATCGTTCACGCACCTCTTCAACTTAGTTTTTAGACAAAAATTAAGTGCGTATACCAGCATAAAATCTTCAATAGTACTGTGCAAAGCGATTAAAGTAAAAGTTTCTTCATAAAAATCTTCCGAAATTTTGTGTATCGCTGCCATACTTTCCGTGAAAGGCGTAAATATAGGATTAATAACGAAACCAGCCTATCCATTCTAGCTATAAAACGTTGTGAAACCTACGAAAACGTTGGAGTTAGACAATTATTATTGCCAACATGGCGATTGCCAAGTTTGCTTTACCAATTTTAACAATATTACGTAAATTTCAGAATCTTTAGTCTTTGGATTTATCCATTTTGTCCTGTAGGGCGAAGTACGCCCTCTTGGATGCCCTCTCTTCGGCCTTCTTTTTCGAGGTTGCCCTAGCCTTGGCTACAATTTTACCGCCAATGGATAATTTCACTGCAAAATGTTTAATTACATCATTCCCCGTATCCTCGTATATATCGTAATTAAAGGTTTTCTTTTGCTTTTGGCACCATTCAATGACCAGGCTCTTGTAGCTTATAACCTTACCTTCCAGTTGTTCTATATCCACATAGGGATCTATAATTCTTTTACTTATAAATTTTTCGCAATATTTATACCCTCTGTCCAAATATATAGCTCCTACCAGGGCTTCAAAAACATTGCCGTGAATATTGTCGCCAAATCGGGATTTAGGAATCCTACTCTCAACGAAATCGATTAGGTTAAGATCTTTTCCCAACTCATTGAGATGTTCCCTACTCACGATTTTAGACCTCATTTTGGTCAAATATCCCTCGTCGCCATCCGGCACCTTGCTGTACAAATGTTTGGAGATTATTGTTCCCAACATGGCATCGCCCAGAAATTCCAAGCGCTCGTAATTCATAGGGAAGCCATCTTTATCCTTTCTGTTGGCAGAACGATGAACGAACGCTTTTTGATAGATTTCCAGGTTTTTAGGCTTAAATCCCAGAATTTTTTTCATTCCCAAAAAAAAATCCCCATCCTGTTTTGAATGGGAATTAAATAAATTGGAAAAAGCGTTCATATTTTGAATTAGCTGATTTTTTTAAATATCACACATGCATTATGTCCTCCAAATCCAAAAGTATTGCTTAGGGCAACATTTACCTCTCTTTTCTGTGCCTTGTTAAGGGTCAGGTTTAATTTAGGGTCAATATTTTCATCTACAGTGGTATGGTTTATGGTCGGAGGCACCAAACCATGCTCCATGGCCAAAATTGAGGCTATGGCCTCAATAGCTCCTGCAGCACCCAATAGGTGCCCTGTCATAGATTTGGTAGAATTTATATTTATGTCCGGTGCATGTTTGCCAAAAACCTTGGAAATGGCCTTTAGTTCGGCAACATCCCCCAATGGTGTAGAAGTACCATGCGTATTTATGGCATCCACATCTTCGGGTTTTAGTCCCGCATCCTTTAGGCAATTCTCCATAACACGTACCACCCCAATACCTTCTGGATGAGGCGCTGTCATATGGTAGGCATCACTGGATAAGCCACCGCCAGCAACTTCGGCGTAAATTTTCGCCCCTCTTGCCTTGGCATGCTCATATTCCTCAAGTATTAAAGCTCCTGCCCCTTCTCCAAGCACAAATCCGTCTCTAGTGGCGTCAAATGGCCTAGAAGCTGTCTCTGGGCTTTCATTCCGTGTGGAAAGTGCATGCATTGCTCCAAATCCTCCCATTCCAGCTATAGTAACGGCCGCCTCACTCCCTCCTGTAACAACAACATCACAATACCCTAAACGAATAGTGTTCAAGGCATCAATTATGGCATTGGCAGAAGATGCACAAGCAGATACTGTAGTATAATTGGGACCCATAAAACCGTGTTTTATGGAAATATTGCCCGGTGCAATATCGGCAATCATTTTTGGGATAAAGAATGGATTAAACCTTGGAGTACCGTCTCCAGCGGCAAAATTTAGAACTTCGTTCTGAAACGTTTCCAATCCGCCTATACCAGCTCCCCAAATTACTCCAACTCTAAATTTGTCTATTTTATCAAGATCTAGTCCTGAATCCTTAATGGCCTCATCAGAAGAAATTAGCGCATATTGGGCAAACCTGTCCAATTTTCTGGCCTCTTTTCTATCAAAATAATCTTCCGCATTATAGTTTTTTAATTCGCATGCAAATTTTACTTTAAACTTCTCCGTATCATAATAGGTAATGGGTGCAGAACCACTTTTTCCGTTCTTTAAGCCTTCCCAATACTCATCAATATTATTGCCAATAGGTGTCAAAGCACCTAGACCAGTAACTACAACTCGCTTTAATTGCATTGAACTAAATTTTTGTTTAACTTAATAAGTTAGGTGTAAATTAAAAAAAATTATCCATGCAGCGTCTTTACCACATGGATAATTTTGAAACTTGTTCAAGAAATCATAAAATTACTTGGCTTCTTCTATATAACTTATAGCTTGACCAACTGTAGCAATGTTTTCTGCTTGATCGTCCGGAATTTGAATATCGAATTCCTTTTCGAACTCCATAATCAACTCAACAGTATCCAATGAATCTGCCCCTAGGTCGTTGGTAAAGCTAGCTTCGGTTACAACTTCGTTCTCGTCAACACCTAATTTATCTACGATGATAGCTTTTACTCTTGATGCAATGTCTGACATAATAATATCGGTTTTAAAAATTTAAATTGATGGCAAAAATAAAAAACTTTGGTTTAATAACACTATTTGTCGTTAAAATGTGATGTAATTTAATAAAATTAAATACAAGAGTGCTATTTTAGCCCAAAATAATTTTCTGTCCTAACCCCAAAATAATACATGAAAAGTATTGTCCTATTTGCTTCTGGCTCTGGTTCCAACGTTGAAAACATAGTACATTATTTTAGCGCCGATCCCGATGTTTCCATTAGCTGTGTACTATCCAACAAAAGGGACGCCAAGGTATTTGAAAGATGCAACAGATTAAATATTAGCGCCTTATATTTTAATAAACCTTCTTTTTATAATTCGGACTGTATATTAAATGTCCTAAAATCCCTTAGTCCAGACCTTATTGTTTTGGCAGGATTTCTATGGAAAATTCCCGATAACCTCATTAGCAACTATCCCAATAAAATTATTAATATTCATCCTGCATTGCTTCCCAAATATGGTGGGAAAGGAATGTACGGCATGCATGTCCATGAATCGGTAAAGGACAATAAAGAATTGGAAACTGGCATAACCATCCACTATGTAAACGAAAATTACGACGAAGGCGCCATAATTAAGCAGGCAAAAGTTGCATTGGATCCTAATGACACCCCAGAAATGATTGCGGAAAAGGTTCATCAACTGGAATATGAGTATTTCCCAAAAGTTATAGAAAAGGTATTAATGGGAATCTAATGGCCAAAAAAGAAAAATTTTATACAGTCTGGAAAGGGAGCCGTCCAGGTATATACACTAGTTGGAAAGACTGTAAAGCGGCAATAACCAACTATAAAGGCGCACAGTATAAATCCTTTCCCACCTTTGAGGCCGCAAAAAAAGCCTTCAATGGCAATTACGACGATTACAAGGGCAAGAAAATTAATACCTCACCACTTAGTAAAGAACAACTACAAAAAATTGGAGAACCCAATTATAATTCCATTTCCGTAGATGCCGCCTCTAGTGGAAATCCCGGTATTATGGAATACCGAGGGGTGGACACAAAAACCAAGAAAGAATTGTTTAAACAAGGCCCATTTAAACAAGGCACGAACAATATAGGTGAATTTCTGGCATTGGTTCACGGATTGGCCTTTTTAAAACAACAGAATAGCGATAGAATACTATATACGGATTCCAAAACCGCTATGAGTTGGGTCCGAAAAAAAAGCTGTAATTCCAAATTGCCGGAGACAGCTGAAAACAAAGTTGTATTCGATTTGGTCCGGAGAGCCATTACCTGGTTGGAAAAAAACACCTACAACACTACTATTGTTAAATGGGAAACAAAGGCCTGGGGTGAAATTCCGGCAGATTTCGGCAGGAAATAGCCATATTATCATTTTTTGAAATTTGATTTCCAATGCTATTGAATTGGCCGTTCAAAAACCTATCTTTGCAGCAAATTTCAAAATTTAATGGGCAAACTTTTAATTGTAGGCACCGTTGCCTTTGACGCTATAGAAACCCCTTTTGGCAAAACCGATAAAATCTTGGGAGGGGCTGCCACTTTTATAGGTTTGGCCGCTTCGCAGTTTAAAGTAAAATCTGCTATTGTATCCGTTGTTGGCGAAGATTTTCCACAGGAATATTTAGATTTATTGACCGATAAAAATATTGACATTTCTGCCTTGCAGGTTATAAAAGGGGGCAAAACTTTCTTTTGGAGAGGCAAATATCACAACGATCTAAATTCCAGGGATACCTTATCCACCGAATTAAATGTTCTGGCCGACTTCAACCCTATAGTTCCAAACAACTTTAAAGATGCCGACGTATTAATGTTGGGAAATTTACACCCAGACACTCAATTGAGTGTAATTAATCAGATGGAAGAACGACCAAAGTTAATAATTTTGGATACCATGAACTTTTGGATGGATAATGCCCTTGACGAATTGAAGGAAGTTATACGACATATAGATGTTATCACCATTAACGATGAAGAGGCCAGACAACTTACCAGTGAGCATTCCTTGGTAAAAGCTGCCGAGAAAATTCATGAAATGGGCCCTAAATTTGTAGTAATTAAAAAAGGGGAGCACGGAGCCTTGTTATTTCACAAATCGAAGGTATTTTTTGCACCTGCCTTGCCCCTGGAAGAAGTGTTTGATCCAACAGGTGCAGGCGACACCTTCGCTGGTGGTTTTGCAGGATATTTGGCAGAATCCGAAAACATAAGTTTTAATAACTTAAAGAGTGCGGTAATCCATGGTTCCAATTTAGCTTCATTTTGCGTGGAGCGTTTTGGTACGCAGAGAATGGAGAGATTGGAAAAGAAAGAAGCAAACGATAGGTTGGTCCAGTTTAAGGAGCTTACCCAATTTGATATTGAATTACAATAAATATGTGCCCTGGTCTAACGGGGCATTTTTAATTTAAAGTTACCATGAGCGACGCTATTAAGCATGAATGTGGAATTTCCCTGATTCGGTTATTAAAACCGTTGGAATATTATCAAGAGAAGTACGGGTCTGCCTTTTACGGTGTAAACAAGATGTACTTGATGATGGAAAAGCAACACAACCGAGGCCAGGATGGTGCCGGTTTTGCTAGTATTAAATTGGATATGGAAGCTGGCGAAAGGTATATGAGTCGGGTAAGATCCATTGACCAACAGCCCATACAGGACATTTTTGCACAAATAAACCAACGAATAAACACTTCGTTCAAGGAAAATCCAGAGTATGTAAATGACGTAGCCAAACAAAAAAAGCATATTCCCTATATTGGGGAAGTACTTTTGGGCCACGTACGGTATGGAACTTTTGGCAAAAACAGTATAGAAAGCGTACATCCTTTTTTAAGACAGAACAACTGGATGCACCGTAACTTGATCGTTGCCGGTAATTTTAACATGACCAATGTTAATGAACTTTTTGATAATCTTATTCAAATAGGTCAGCACCCCAAGGAAAAGGCGGATACCGTAACGGTAATGGAGAAAATTGGACATTTCTTGGATGATGCCGTAGCCCAACTCTATAAGGACATAAAGAAAGAAGGTTTTAATAAAAGGGAGGCCTCTCCAATAATTGCCGAAAGATTAAATGTTGCCAAAATTTTGAGAAGAGCGGCAAAAAACTTTGATGGTGGTTATGCCATGGCAGGTATGTTGGGGCATGGCGATTCGTTTGTTCTCCGGGACCCAGCCGGAATTAGACCTGTCTATTACTATCAAGATGAAGAGATTGCAGTAGTAGCCTCTGAAAGGCCCGCTATACAGACGGTTTTCAATGTTAGCTTCAATGATGTTAAAGAACTTGATCCAGGACATGCCATAATCATCAAAAAAAATGGTAAGATTAAATTCAAGAAAATTTTAGAACCTACTGAAAGAAAAGCCTGTTCGTTTGAACGTATTTATTTCTCCAGAGGAAGTGATAAGGAAATCTATCAGGAAAGAAAAATGTTGGGTAAATTGCTTTTCCCATTAATCCTGAAATCCATAGACAACGATATAAAAAATACCGTATTTTCATATATTCCCAACACTGCGGAAACCTCCTTTTTCGGAATGGTAATCGCTGCACAGAACTACATGAACAAAAAGAAAGAGGAACAAATACTTTCTATTGGTAGGAAAATAACAAGGGAAGAACTACACGAAATCTTAGAGGTAAGGCCAAGGATAGAGAAAGTGGCCATAAAAGACGCCAAACTTAGGACCTTTATAACACAAGACAGTAGTAGGGACGATTTGGTTGCCCATGTCTACGACATTTCCTATGGATCTGTGAATGAAAATGACAATTTGGTAATTATAGATGACAGTATAGTTCGTGGAACGACCTTGCAAAAAAGTATTCTCAGAATACTTGACCGTCTATTACCCAAAAAAATAATTGTGGTTTCTTCCGCACCTCAAATCCGTTATCCTGATTGCTACGGAATTGATATGGCCAAACTGGAAGATTTTGTTGCCTTTAAGGCTGCATTGGCCCTACATGAAGAAAGAAATACAATGCACCATGTGGAGGAAATCTACAAAAAATGCTTGAAACAAACCAATACACATGATTCTGAAGTTGTAAATTATGTGAAGGAATTCTATGCACCTTTTACAGCCGATGAGATTTCCGATAAAATTGGTCAATTATTAAGTCCACCAGACATTAAAGCAGAGGTACAGATTATATATCAAAATATTGAAAACCTTCATGAAGCCTGCCCAAAAAACTTGGGGGATTGGTACTTTACCGGTAATTACCCCACTCCAGGGGGCAACAGGGTTGTAAATAGGGCGTTTATCAACTTTTTCGAAGGCAAGAACGAACGGGCATATTAATAATTTCATCGATGAAGTGTATGTTTTTATGCACTTCATCGATGAAATACACTCTTTAACGTCTTTTTGATCAAAAACCTACTGCGCACCTGTACTTTAGTATTGCCATAGCATAAGTAGGTTAAGTTCATGGTAAGATTTGGGGCAAAAAAGGTGGAGACTTCTCCACCTTTTTTATTGGACCTAATTCAGGCTTCTTATCCCAGTTGTATTATATCCTATAATTCCTACTGTTTACCGAATAAGCTGTATTTCAACTTATTAAAGAGACATTCATCTAAAACCTTTTTCCTGCGGCTTGGTTTACTATACTTTTGGAGGACCATAGCATAAGTAGGTTAAGTTCATGGTAAGATTTGGGGAAAAAGGTAGAGCTATGCTCTGCCTTTTTATTTTTGCACAAGTCTGAATGGGATTATGGGAATAAGGTAGCGATCCGAAACATTATTTCCGAATTCCAAGTGCATGACTAGAAACCAAATTATAGAAATTATTTCGGAAGCAAATAGGACCAAGCAAGGACTTCTTATAGTGTAAAATGATTGTCAATATTGCAGGCAAACATGGTCCAATCCAAAATCATACTTCTAAACATGTTTCCCTTTTTCCCAACCATATTTTTCCAAATATTGTTTTCCACTCTCAATAGCCCCGTCCTCCAAGTTGGTGGCCATGGTATCATTCCACCTATTTAGAAATCCAAAGAGAGATATAACTCCCAACATTTCCACAATTTCGCCTTCATTCCAATGCTTGTACAATTGTTTCTTTATTTTTTGGTTCATGGTATTGGGTACTTGTGAAGCCGCCAAGGCAAAGTCCAATGCTGCACGTTCCGCCTCAGAGAATGCCTCATGTGTTCTATACTCCCAAATATTATCCAATTGTACCTGATCTGCCCCATAACGCTCTGCAGCACGAATGGCATGTGCTTGGCAATAACGACAACCAGTGGCATTACTACTTACCCAGGCCATCATTCGTTTCAAAGCAGAACTAACCCTGCCTTCATTTGCCATAACGGCCATGTTGAGGCTAATAAAGGCCTTGGAAATAGCTGGTCTATGTTGCATTGTTAATACAGAATTGGGACAGAATCCCAGAGTTTCATTGAAAAATTCAGACAACTTTTTGGTCTCTGAATCATGATCGGCATCTAAAGGATCTACTAGGGACATGGTTCGTGAATTATGTGTATTTTTGACCTATACAAGTAACGAAAAAAACACCTACATGACAAATCAAATCACTACCAAATGGCTTGGTAATATGGCCTTTGAAAGCAACAATCCCTCAGGCAATAACCTTGTTATAGATGTAGCACCTGAAAATGGGGGAGAAGGCATGGGATATAGACCAAAAGCCCTCATGTTAACTGCATTGGCCGGTTGTTCCGGACTCGATGTAGCTTCACTTATTAAAAAAATGAAACTGGAAGTTGAAGAGTTTAGAATTGAAACTATTGCCAACCTAACGGAAGAGGACCCCAAGTATTATGATAATGTATTAATAGAATATCATTTTAAGGGCAGTAACCTAAACGAAAAAAAATTGCAACGGGCAGTAGATCTTTCAGTTGAAAAATATTGCGGAGTGATGGAAATGTTCAGACAATTCTCGAAAATGGAGATTAAAACATATTTCAATAAACAATAATTACCACTTCTACTTGCCCATGATCAAAAGAGTTTTATTTCTGCTATGTGGTTTCTTATGGACCATTCATAGTTTACAGGCCCAGTTTACAGAAAATATTATATCCCATAAACAGGAAACTATAGTTACAGATCCATCAAAAGGAGAAAATAGTTATAAGCGCTGGGCCACCTTTCCTTCCAAAGACAAGGAAATACGGCAGATAGTGCTTAATCTTACTTTTGAGTGCCCGGATAATATGCGCTGTGCAGATTGGGATTATGTCGACCATATTAAAGTGCGGCCAAAAAATGATACGGTGAGCTATGAGATTGCCAGAATGCTAACACCATATGGCGGCAGATTTCAGGAAGACTGGCGCTTTGATTGGAACGTTGACATATCAGATTTTAGCCCGATTTTAAGGGACAGTTTGGAGGTAGATTACATCCATACCGGTTACGAAGATAACAAAACTCGAGGATGGAAGGTTACCGTAGATTTTGAAATAACTTACGGTAAACCTGTTGCGGAGCCACTCGCATTGTATAAAATTTACGACGGCAATTACAGTTATGGCGATAAAACCGATCCCATTGAAGATCATTTGATACCCATAACGCTAAAAGCCAATACCAGATCGACTTTCGGAAAGGTAAAGATCCACCAGACCGGGCACGGTATGGATGCCAATGGTTGCGGGGAATTTTGTGATAAATATAGGGAAATACAGTACAACGGCAATATTATAGATACCAAACAATTGTGGATGGAATGTGGCGACAACCCCCTATACCCCCAAGCAGGCACCTGGATCTTTGATCGGGCCAATTGGTGCCCAGGCTATTTATTACAACCGGACGAGGTAGGTTTCGATATAAATCCAGGACAAGAATTTACCATTGACCTAAATATGGAGCCCTATGAAACGGAAAAACCGAGTGCCAAGGAACTTCTCGTTGCCTATGTACTGGAATATGGGAAAATAAATTCTGATCATGATGTGACTTTGGTGGATATCATCTCCCCTTCCACTGAAAAAATCCATAGCCGCCAAATTGAAACGGGAGCCTTACCACTTGTTCGCTTCAAAAATAATGGCAAGAACAATTTAAAATCTTTTGAAGTCCATTATTATTTGGAGGGACAAAAACCTAAAAAATTTGGTTGGAAAGGAAACGTCCCTTATGGGGAAACAGCACTGTTGACATTGCCTGAGGAAATATATAGTGTAAAAGAGTCCACTACTTTTTTTGTGGAATTAAAAAGACCGAATGGCAAAAGGGATGGATTTGAGCGGGATAACGCCAAGAATTCGGTCTACACCACATCCAATATTTTGCCGGAATCCAGTATTATTTATTTTAAAACAAATAACAAACCGGGACAGAATACATACTCGGTTACTGATGGCAATGGCAAGGTGATATTTAAAAGGGATAGTTTAGACCTTAAGCCCAATACCGTTTATTTGGATACCCTAACGCTTCAGGAAGGCAACTATACTTTTAAGGTAGAAGATAAAGGGGGAGATGGACTTGAGTTTTGGTACAAGACAAAAGACGGACGGGGCGATGTTAAACTATTGGATACTTTAGGACAGGCCATAAAACATTTCAACTCCGATTTCGGGAGCAATATAATTTATAACTTTAATGTAAAACCAGAGGCTAGTTATCATTTGGACAACGAGCCGTCCATAACTGTATTCCCGGCACGGACCGAGGGCCCTATTACTCTGGATTATTTTGCCAACGACACAAAAGATGTGGAGGTCATCATTACCCAACAGGAAGATGAGAACATAATAGTGGAAACCCATTCCTACTTGAATTTTAGAAAGGGTACCTTGTCTTTCGACCTCTCCTATTTGCCTAAAATGCGATACTATATAAAAGTAGTTATTGATGGCGAGGAAGTGTTTAAAAATAGAATTAGGCTTAAGGAATAATTGCAATGCGCTGGACCATAAAACCAAGACCCGAACAACAACATATAGATGCAATGGCGACTTCGCTATGTGTAGAGGAATTGGTAGCCCAACTATTATTGCAGCGGGGCATTACCAACTATGAAGATGCCAAAAAGTTTTTCAGACCTCAGCTTTCGCATTTACACGACCCCTTCCTGATGAAGGATATGGACAAGGCCGTAGAACGGATCGAAAAGGCTATTTCCCTAGAGGAAAATATATTGGTGTTTGGAGACTATGATGTTGATGGCACCACCGCTGTGGCCTTGGTCTCATCCTATTTGGAAAGCACCTACCCTAATGTGGCCACCTATATCCCAGACCGGTACAACGAGGGCTATGGAGTGTCCTACCAAGGAATTGATTTTGCCGAGGATAATGGATTTACCTTAATAATAGCCTTGGATTGCGGGGTAAAAGCAATAGACAAGGTTGCTTATGCAAAGGAAAAAGGCATCGATTTTATTATTTGCGACCACCATAGACCTGGAAGTTCATTGCCCGATGCGGTAGCCGTATTGGATCCAAAAAGAGCAGATTGTTCCTATCCCTATGATGAACTGTGCGGCTGCGGGGTGGGATTTAAATTGATACAGGCGCTAGGTAGTAAAAAAGGGCAGACCACGGAGGATTTAATTCCATATCTAGATTTGGTAGCCACCGCCATTGGGGCAGATATTGTGCCTATTACTGGAGAGAACAGGGTTCTAGCCTATTGGGGACTTCAGGTAATTAACCAAAAACCAAGGGTTGGATTTAAGGCCATTATCAATCAGATAAAAAAACAAGTCCTTACCATCACAGATGTAGTTTTTATAATTGCACCGAGAATTAATGCCGCCGGGCGAATGGAGCATGGGCAGCATGCAGTAAATCTCCTTAAGGAAACCAATTTGGAACAAGCGGAATTTTTTGCCTCCGAAATTGAGAAGTACAATACGGACAGACGAAATCTAGATCAGGAAATAGCCAAAGAAGCGCTGCTACAGATTCAGGAAAATAAGGAAGAAGAAGGATTTACTTCCGTAGTCTATAAAGAAACTTGGCATAAGGGAGTAATCGGAATTGTTGCCTCGAGACTAATTGAAACCTATTACAGACCCACTTTGGTTTTTACAAAGAGTGGTGATAAATTGGCGGCTTCTGCACGATCCATCAAAGGTTTCGACGTATATGAAGCCTTGGAAGGTTGTTCGGATACCATTGAACAGTTTGGAGGACATATGTATGCCGCAGGACTTACACTTCTTGAAGAAAATTACGAAGCATTTAAAACCAAATTTGAGGAAGTGGTTTCAAGTACCATGGACCCTAATTTACTATCTCCCGAAATTATGGTGGACGCCATAATTAGCTTAGATCAAATTACCCCTAAATTAATGCGGATCATTAAACAATTTGCTCCTTTTGGGCCGGGAAATTTAACTCCCGTCTTCATGGCAGAAAATCTGAATGATACTGGTTATGCAAAAGTGGTTGGCCAGGAGGGAAAACATCTAAAATGTAAGCTTTTTGATAAAGTTAATGGATCAAAAAGGATGGCTATTGATGCGATTGGATTTAATTTAGGTAAGAATTTGCCTACAATTTTAAACAAATCGGTAAGTGCCGTATTTTCTTTGGAAGAGAACGAATGGCAGGGTAATATATCAATTCAAATGAAGCTTAGGGATATAAAAGAACATCTTAGTTATCAATATTAAATTATTAATAACCATAGATTATTGATAATTTAAGACATTAATAGGCTCTGATTACAAAACACGGTAAGAATACAGCTACATTTATATTTCGTTTGACCCATCTTCATTATTTTTTCAAATTCAGTAGGAGTTAAAAAAAATATACCTCCCATTTCAGCTCACAGTGGCCTCAAATTTTTTCAAGGACAAGGCAGATCCATCAAATTCCCCATAGGTAAAATAAGAAATCCAATCCCCCAAGTTTACATAGGTAGATTGGTCGTTTAGGGTGATTTCCAAAGGCAGGTGCCGATGTCCAAAAACAAAATAATCATAGTGCTGTTGTTCCAATTTTCGCTTGCAATATTGAACCAACCATTCGTTCTCCTCACCCAAAAATTTAATATCCCCATCTCCGGAAATCATCTTGTTCTTAACGGAAAGATATTGGGCCAATTTTACACCAAAATCCGGATGTAACCAATTATAAAGCCATTTGGAGACTGGATTGGTGAATACCTTTTTCATCCGCTTATATCCCTTGTCACCAGGACCTAGTCCATCTCCATGCCCTATTAAAAAAGAAGTCCCGTTTAAAAGAAAGGATTCAGGTCCATGAAATACAGGAATGTTCAACTCATCTTCAAAATATCCGTTCATCCATAAATCATGGTTGCCCACAAAATAGTAAACCGGAATCCCAGAATCTGTAATTTCTGCCAGTTTTCCCAAAGTACGGGTAAAGCCTTTGGGCACTACCGTTTTATATTCGAACCAAAAATCGAACAGATCCCCTAGAAGAAAAATAGCGGCCGCATCCTGTTTTATAGTATCCAACCATGCCACAAACCTTTTTTCACGAGGAAAACTAAGGTCCTTGGTAGGAGCTCCTAAATGATTATCACTGGAGAAGTAAATCTTTTTGCCCTTGGGAACGTCAATAGTTTTCATGCTGGGCGTTTTTAATTGTCAGAAGCATACCATTCCGCAAAGGAGGTATCGGTTTCTTGTAGTCTTAAAGAATGTAAGCTGATATTTTTGGGCAATCTGGCCTTAATTTTCTCAGCAAAATCCATAACCATATTTTCACTGGTCGGCTGGTAATCGGCCAATATTACATTGTGGCCCCTATCCGTTAATTCCTGTGCCAGTTCAATATGGGGAGTATTTTTATTAAAAACGGTGGCATGATCAAATTCATCTACAATCTCCTCTTTAACTATTTTCTTTAAATCCCCAAAATCGATAACCATTCCCAATTTAACATGGGCCGTATCGGTAATTGGCCGTCCAATTACGGTAACGGAAAGTTTATAACTGTGGCCATGTACATTTCTACATTTCCCGTCATAACCGTACAATGCATGTCCAGTTTCGAAATTAAACTGTTTGGTAATACGAATGTTGCCCATAATATTTATTTGGACTGCAAAGGTAATTTATTCTGTGAAACTATTTGTAGAGTACTGGCTGTGTCCAAGCCGCTTCGTATTTTATATCCTCAATAGGGTTTTCCTGAAGTTTCGTCGAAGTAATTTTACTTCTAACAAAAAGAATATCGTCCGTTATATCCAAATTGGCCTCAATACCATCAACAGATTTCAACACCTTGACTTCGGTTTCCCCTTTTAGGCAACCAAGGAAAGTAATGGTATAATTAATACCAGCTTCAGGTTCAACTTCCACCGTTAAATTCTTATTGTCATAATCCACAGCCTTTAGCGTTACTCCGGTGGTGGAATAGAAATCGCCCCTTTCCATAGCTTCGATTAGCGATGGTGCCGATAATGTGTCCGCCTGTACCATAACCCATCCTCTACCGGAATTACTCCATTTATGTCCCATTTTATGGTAATTGTGTGAATCATCCGTTGCCAACCCATACATAATGGGTTTTTGATTATTGATATAGGAAATATTGATCTGGTCCCACATTTCTTCTATGGAAATATGGGTAGAATCTCCCATATTGTGAACCATGGGATGGCCATTATACACTTCAAAAAATCGTTCTCCCCTTAAAGATTTCATATCTTCCAAGCTTATACTGTAAAAAAAGTTAGGGTGATTTATATGTGGCATAATGGGAACACCTGTTTCTCTTCGTTGCTCAAGTACTGCGTTCAAATTGTTTTGCATGACTTCTGAAATACTATTGCCCCCCTTGGGATCTATCTTTTGCTGAATATTGGTGGCATTCATGTGAACATGCTTATCCTCATATCTGTCCGTAATTTCCTCTGAATGAATTACCAAAAATTCTCCGGCCCTTTCAAATAATTTACTATACTCGGCATAGGTCTTTAATTTCACCTCCACTTTTCCGGAGTCCATTTTATAATCTACCCAATCTTCTCCATAGGTTTCCAAATACTTCTTAAAGCTATTTTGATAAATGGAATCTTCCCGAACCTGTATCCACTTTTCTTCCATAGAAATGGTATTATGATCAGATAGGGCTATAAATTGATAATCGTTCGACTTGTACCAATCCAATATAGGCTCAGGAAACTCGTCCCCATCGCTCCAAAATGAATGGGTATGTAAATTCCCTTTATACCACCTTTTCTTTACAGCTTCTTCAGAGTTTTTAGTTCTATCTCCACAGCTTCCCAGTACTAAAGCCATAGTCAACAATATAGAGGGTAAAACGTATTTCATATATAGTGTTATTTAGTAATTGAATCACAAAAGTTAGTGAAAAAGTATTAGAAACCAGACAATAAGCCAAAATCACAAATAAATAATTCATTGATCCAAAAGTTGATACGCATATACCACTAGGTGTAATACCAATTACATTTTCCGCTATTTTTACACGAATTTTAAAATCTTACAACCTTGGTAGAGCTTTTTGAGCAATTGGAATTTAAGGAGAATCCCCTTTTCGAAAAAGTGATCGAGGATATCCTAATTCAGAAATACAGTATTGTCGACGATTTTTTCTCTGTGGCAGAAGTTGCTCAATTACGGGATTCCCTACTCGCCAAATATGAAGAGGACGAGTTTAAAAAAGCAGCTATCGGGAATCGGGTCAACGAATTGATTGTGAAGGCGATACGTGGCGATTTTATTCTATGGATGGATGAAAAAAGCAATGATGTACTGGAACAACAGTTTTTTTTAAAAATCAATGAAATGGCCAATTATTTGAACAGGACCTGTTTTATGGGAATAATGTTCAAGGAATTCCACTATGCCATTTATCCGGAAGGAACTTTTTATAGGAGACATTTGGATACTTTTCAAAACGATGACCGTCGCAAGCTTTCCATGGTCTGTTATTTGAATGAATCAGACTGGGTGCCGGAAAAAGATGGTGGTGAATTGGTACTTTACCTCCCATCGGAAAATGGCGAAGTGGCAAAACATATCACCCCCTTTCCTGGTAGGGTCGTCATTTTTGAAAGTCAGGAACTGGAGCATGAGGTAAAACCAGCCCATCGTGAACGCCTGAGCATTACAGGTTGGTTAAAAACAAGATAAGTAGCTTACCTTTTAAATTTTCTATTGTTTTTAATTCGATTAACGAAATAAACTACCAATAAAACCAGGGCTAGTAGAGGGAAAACGAAGTTCCCGTTTAAGAACGATAAAATATCCATTTCTAAAGTTTAAAAAAACAAAACGATCAACATTGTCGGTTATTGTTTCCTCACAAAAAAAGCCACAATGGCCGAGGTGACGATTCCCATGGTCAAGGCACCAAAAACACTCTGAATCACATAACTTTTCAGACTAAAATAACTTTCGGCGGCCTCTTGGCTCATTTTACCCGAATCCACCGCAAACTTTATAATATTTGTGAAGTATTCAGGGGTAATAATGGTGCTGGTTATATATTGGGTAAGCGGACTTACCAAAGCAATGATTACGCTTAAGATTATACCGCTGATAAATCCCTGCTTCCAGTTCATTTTACCATTAAAATCCAGCTTTCTTTTGTCCAATAGTGCCAAAACGTAAACGGCGATGGCTATGACCGCAAAAAAATTGGTATAGATGGCGTGCTTTTCTATAAGTTGGTCATGCCAACCCATAGATTTCTCAAAGGCCATCCAAAGTAGCGTCGCCAATGAAAAAATCACGGCCCATTTTATTTCAATACGAAACTTTTTCATAATACTTACTATTTCTTAAATTTTGAGAGTGCGGATTTGGTTTCTTCAGAAATGGCCAATCGCCCTGTAATTTCCGCCCTGTTCGTCAATAGGGTGTCCCAATGACCAGTTCCTTCCCAGAGCACTTTCTTCCATTCTTGCAAGGCTTCAAGATTGTATCCAGCTAATTTTTCAGTGAAAATTTCCAATTCTTTGTCCATTTCCTCCAGTTTATCATAGACCTTGGAAAACAGTCCCTTTTCCAGTGCCCAGTAGGCATTTTTCCATTCATTGGGCGAGAGCGACAATTCCGAAATGCCGGCAAGACCTATTTTTCGCTGTACCGCTGGGGCAATAACCATAGGTGCTATGCCTATGGTAAGTTCGGACAAACGTATAGCAGCAGCTTCGCAGGCAAACACATAGTCACATGCCGATATAATTCCTACCCCACCTCCTACTGCCTTGCCCTGAACCCTTCCAACGATAAGCTTTTTACAAGTCCTCATGGCATTGATCAAATGGGCAAATCCGTTAAAGAAAACTTTTCCTTCGGATAAAGTACTTACTGCCACCAATTCATCAAATGATGCACCAGCACAAAAAGCCCTGTCCCCTTCGGATTTTAATACTATAAGGGTTACCTCATCATTAACTGATAACTCACCTAAGGTTGCGGTCAGCCTTTCCAATAGTTCCGCAACAAAGGAATTACTGGCAGGATGTCCAAACTCTACAGTGGCGACCCTATTTACAATGTTGGTATATAAACTTCCGTTTGATCGGGTAGTGCCCATATTATTCTTGTTAATTGTTATCTTTCCTAAATTTCGGCCGACACTTAATATAGAAGGCCGAAAGTTTTAGGTAGCATTTCAAAATTAAACGTTTTGAAGAAGCGGACGAAACTTTCTTCTAAATTTCCAAACCAATGCGCCTCCCCTAATAAACATCCAAAGGGTAAAAGCAAGCCAAATACCATAAAGCCCCCAATCAAGATATTTTCCTAGAAAGAGCAAAGGAACAAAACCTAGGAAGGTGGCGACCAGCAAAACATTCCTAAGATATTTCATTTCTCCCAAACCTTTAAAAAGTCCGTCGAAAACAAAAGCGACCATATTCATCGGTACACCAAGGATTACAATAAAAAATATGGAGTAGAAGGTTTGTAATACCGAAATATCGTTGGAAAATATACTCCCTATTGGTCTGTAGAACACGAAACCCGCAACAACAAGAATTAAGCTTATTACAAAGCCGTAGAGCATAATTTTTTTGGCCAATTCCCATAGACCATCGTAGTTCTTGGCACCCAATAACTTACCGCCCAAAATATTCCCCGCTGCTCCATAGCCATCAATAAAAAAGGCCGAAAAAAGCCAAAGATTTATGGCGATGGTATGGGCCCCAATATACTTGTCGCCCAAGGCCGTTGCCTCCCTTACCGCCAAAATTAAGGCAGTGTTTAAGGCTATAGCCCTTACAAATAGGTTTAGGCTCATGACCACCAATCTACCCAATTCAGGGTGTAATGGGAATTTAAGGGCCAAGCTGATATTTGTTTTTAAAATAAGAAGAATAAATGCCATTACAGCCATTATACCCTGAGCAATTAAACTGGCCCAAGCAGCTCCTTCCAAGAACATAGGGGAAATAATCCCTTCCACCCCATATACGAGTACAAAGTCAAGGCCTATATTCATAACCGCCCCTGTGATAGCAATCAACATAGGATAGAAAGTATTCTGTAAACCTCGAAAAATACCCATTACGGCAAATACGAATAAGGTCAAGGGAAATCCCCAAACCCGAATAGAGTAGTAAGAAATACAGAGTTCCAAGATTCTACCTTTGGCGTTGAGCAAGACAAATATTTCCTCAACAACAAAAATGGTGGAAAGGAGGATAACAATACTCAAAAGAATGTTTAAAAAGATAGCCTGTGCCGGGAGTGTTTTAACCCTATCCAACTTCCCCGCGCCCAAGTACTGTGACAATATCGCGGAAATAGCGCTACGGGTTTGGCCTAAAATCCATATCAACATAGATAAAAACGCGCCCACTATTCCTGCTGCTGCCAAGGACTCCATTCCATCTTGGGGTATGTTGCCCACTATGGCTGTATCGGTAATGGACAGCAATGGTTCCGCAATACCCGCTATGGTAGCCGGAATAGCAAGATTATTAATAGTTTTAAAATTTATCACTGTCTTCAAAATAAATGCTTTATCAAATTAATTCTTAATAATGAAAGGGACATTCTCCATTGACAAATGACATTCGCAAGACTATTTTTAGCTCAGGTCTTACTAATATTAAGAATAACCGGAATTTCCAATATCTTTGCCAATCGAATCATGCACGGTTAAATTTAATTTGTAAATTTATACTATTCATGAAGAATCGAATCATGAAAGGGGCTTTCCCTTTTATTGACAATAACCAATAAATTCAATTATGCCATACCTGACCAGCAAACTAGTATTGGTGTAAGATGTAATTAAAACTGAACTTAGGAAATGATCCATAACAATTCCAGTTGTTAACCCTAATGATTATTATGGCGAATAACTCCCTATAGTCATCGGGATGACCAATATTAAAATAAATACAAACAGATGAAAAATATCCTTGTTCCCATTGGAACCTCTGAGAATGCGCACGAAACATTACAATATGCGGTGGACTTCGCCACCGAATTTGATTCCAATATTTATGTAATGGAAGTATTTAGTGTCAGTGCAAGTGCAAGTACCTTGGCAAATATCAGGGAAAAACTTGCCGAAAGCAGTAAGGAACACATAAAAGCCGTCATAGAAAAGGTGGATTCTAAAAACATAAACATTAAGATGGCCACTTATAACGGTGACATCGTAGACGGACTAAAGGATATTGATAAGGACCTGGGTATAGATTTAATTATTTTGGCTCCCAGAAGTAACGACATACAGGAGGAATTGTACTTAGGGCACACTTCAGGGAAAATCGTAAAACAAACAGATATACCCACCCTAATAGTACCGAAGGGGACTGTTTTTAAGCCGTTTAAAACAATTTTGACAGCCTTTAAATCCGGGGTATTAAAGCAAAAAAGCATTTTATACCCATTGATAGAAATTAAGAAAAAGTTCGATTCCAAGGTGAGCCTACTTTTTGTAAAAACGCCCGGCTACACCAAAGAAGACCTTAAAATAAACATGTCCTTAATGGGCCTCAGTTCTGAACTTACCCAATCTGAAAATCCTTCTACATACTTAGGGGTATTACAGCATTTTGAGGCAAAACACCCAGACTTGTTATGTGTTTTTAGAAAAAAAAGGGGGTTCTTTAAGAAACTGTGGGAAAAAAACACCATTCCCAAATCGGAATTTTACGCCCCAGTCCCCGTTTTGGTGCTTAGTGTGAAAAAAGATTAATAAATTTGGAATAAGCTTGAATTGTACTTTGATAGTGTTAGAAAAAGTATTTTCTTTGCGGCAGCCAAAATTGGGGGATTAGCTCAGCTGGCTAGAGCGCTTGCCTGGCAGGCAAGAGGTCACCGGTTCGACTCCGGTATTCTCCACGATCAAGCGCAATTGGTTTTGCGTTTTAAAACTTAGGAAAGTCACTCAAGTTTATTTGAGTGACTTTCGTGTTTTAAAGGGCCTATGCCAATAGGCCTAACCAATTGCATTTGCAGGATTGGATATCTTGCGGAGCAACGCAGTTACTCCGGTATTCTCCACCAATAAATACAGAGCTTCAAGAGTTTTTAACTTTTGAAGTTTTTTTATTTGCACGCGAAACATGTTAAAAATTATTTTGACATCAAATGATTTCATTGGATGTCAAATTTTGGCAAATATCTAGCTTTCCCTTCGCAGCAATTTTTCGACATCTTCCCGGAAAGTCTCCCCAACGGAAAGTTCCCTGTCCGCCAAAAAAATACTGTTTTTGCGAATGGCCGTGATTGCATCAATAGCCACCGAATAGGATTTATGGATCCTAATAAATTTGTTAGGAGGCAGTTCCCTGTCCAGTTCCTTGAAACTTGTTCGCACTACTAATGGATGTTCGGCACTCTTTAAATGAAACTTGATATAATCTCCATAGCCCTTCATCCAAATAATTTCATCGAAGACTATTTTTACCTGGCTGTAATCGACATTTACGTAAAAATGGTCTTTTACCGTCTTGATCGGCGCAGTATGTTTCGTGGATTTTAAGTCAAAGAGTTCCTTGGCGCGATGGCAGGCTTTTATAAAACGTTCCAACCCCACAGGTTTTACAAGATAATCCACAACGTCCAGATCATAGCTTTCCACAGCATATTGTTTGTAGGCAGTGACAAATATTACGAGCGGCTTTTTTTCAAGGCTGGCAATAAATTGGAGTCCGGTCAGGCCAGGCATTTGAATATCGATAAATACAAGGTCTACAGGGTGCTGCGCCAAAGTTTCCATGGCCATAAAAGCATTGTTGCAAGTAGCAACCAGATTCAAGAAAGGCACTTTACTTATGTTGTCCTTTAGCAGCTCCAATGCCAGGGGCTCGTCATCTATGGCGATACAGTTTATCATGGTTCAAATGTTAATTCAAGGGTAACGCTAAACCAATCATCGGTCTTATCGATAGCGAGACTATGGTTCTTTCCATATAAAAGCTGTAACCGTCGCTGAACATTGGTAAGGCCGATCCCCGAGACTTTGTCCTTTACTTTATCTTTCTCGAGGTATTTATTTTTCACTCTAAAAATAAGCCTGTTGTTAAAGGTCTGTAATGAAATATTGATTTCAGGGTCTTTTGTCAATCCCGTACCATGTTTAAAGGCATTTTCCACAAAGGGAATCAGGAGCATGGGTTCAATAGCGTGCCAATCTTCCTTAGGTTTCAAATCGACGACTAGGGCAAGTCGATCGCCAAAACGAAGCTTTTGTAAGTCTATATAGCTTTGTAGGTAATCCACCTCGCTTCTCAGCAATACTTTGTCCTCGTCTGTATCATATAGCATGTATTGCATCAAGGAGGAGAGTTTGATGATGGTAGGCTCCAGTTCTTCACTTTTAAGTCGCACCAAGGCCACAATATTATTGAGCACGTTGAACAAAAAATGGGGACTGATCTGGGAACGCAAAAAAGAGAGTTCCGTTTTTAAGTTCTCGCTTTCACGCTCTTGGGCAATACGTTCCATTCTGACCCTGTCGGAAACCGACTTGAAAACGGTGCCTATTAAGACAAAAAACAGGAAAGGAAGCCCGTTGAATACAATCCCCTTGAAAAAAGAATAAGGTTGTTCCGTTATTAGAACCCCGTACAACCATCGGTTGAGCAACAAAATTCCCGCAAAAAAAGTGATATTGCCAAGAAAAAATAGAAAAATCTTTTTTTGAAACAATAATCTGGGAACAAGAACGAGGGTGTTCAAGTAGAACGTCGTCGCCCAAAATATGTTCATAATACTGTTCAAATGAAGAATCCTTCTTGTTAATTCCGATCTGGGGCCACCTTCTTCGACCTGTAACGCTAAAATATAGGGTAAAAAGAAAAGTGCCGTCCAAACCAATATGTGTACGATGACTTTTTGATATTTTTTTAAAGAAGTAAAATCAAGTTTCATTAATAATTTTTGATGATGATTGACAAGATAATCAAAACGTAGATAAGCGCATAACAGAACATTGCAATGACTTTACAAAATTCAGGCTAATGGGACTAGTTGAGAAAACAAGAAAACGGCCCTTTGATTCACCGAAGGACCGTTTTCTATTAAATATTAGGCTTTTATTTGAACACATATTATGGCCTAACCAATGAAGATATTTTGATAATGAGTTTCTTCACCGTCTTTTACGATAATGGTATAGTTGCCGTTTATTGCGTTTTCAAAATTGATTACTTTCCCAATAACCAATTCGCCTTTTGTAGATTCCTTGAAAACGGTATTGTTACGGCTATCCACTATTTCAATATCCACTTTTTGCTGATCGCCATTGAACAGGTTTATAGCTATTTTGTCACCTGTTTTTCTGAAAATTGGTTTGGCTGTGTTCTCCTCCTTGTTCCTGATCCTAATTTCATTACTATCAATAACGAAAGTATAGACTACGGATGAAAAGGAATTCTCAATGGTAAAATAATAAGTGCCGATCTCAAGGTCTTTAAGGTTGAACTTTTTGGCATAATTCGCATTGAGAATATTCTCCGAAAAAATGGTCTTTGCATTCTCATCGGTCATTCTGATTTTGGATTCCATTGATTGGCCATCCATTTCAAATATTAGGCTTTTTGAATCGATTCCAGATGTCAAACTGATTTTAGGATTGTTTGCCATGCTTGTCATTGTTATGAACATAACGGACAATACTGCTATACTCTTTAAAAACTTTTTCATGCTATTATAATTTTAAGTCTGCTTTATTACAGAGGGTTATTACTGATTTACAGGACAAACTTACGCCACTAAATCAGGCATTTTTTAAAAATGCGATGAACCCGAAAAAGTTTGCGATGAATCTGGAAAATTCATCGATTAATCAAGCATTCTTGTTCTCTTAAAATAATGGAGTCTAATTTCGGGGACTGTTTTTTCCTGAATGACAATAATAACGATCGGTGAATTTTTGGCTTTAAAAAAAACGATAGGTGGCCTTGATCAAAAAGGTATTGTCTTTTTTGTTTCCAAATATCTGGGCATCAAGATTTCTTCCCAGAGAGTCTATTGGATCACCATTCCCAGTAACCCCTTGAGACCAAACCAAGAAAATTTCGGATCCTGGAACGTACTCCAAACGCACTACCAAATTCGAACGAAATTGCACGAAAGCAAAATCGGGATCGCTAATTTCATAGTCGGTAGTACCATCAAGATTTTCGTCAATCAAATAATTACCAGCGCCCAATGGTCTTGCAATCTGATTTGAATCGTACCAAGTTACCCTTTGATCCAAATCATCAGCAATGGAATTGTTCACAAAATTGAAGTCAGAATATATACCTCTGGCAATAAAAGGCTGGCCATAGTATTGAATAGATAAATTGGGATTGATACTGTAATTAAACCGGATGGAAGTACTAAAAGTACGGTTATCAATATGTGCCATAATGTACCTAGGAGCACCTTCAAAACTTGTTTCGGTTACATATTGTGTTTTATTGGGGTTCTCCTCATACTCTATTTCTGTGGAGAAACTAAACGCGTCAAAGGGTTGGTAGTTAAATTCGATACTATAATGTACCAATGAAAAATTGTTCTGTTTTGACTGACTGTTGACATATCCCAAAGTATAATTGAACTTTTTTCTTCGATCAGAACCGACCTGCAATGAAAAAAAGTTCTCATCGGACCAACGCCATCTTGGTCCACCTCTTAAAGCCGTATTTGAAAAAATACGAGGTTTGTGGGCTGCCAAGAACTCAGTAGACCAATTATTTTTATAGTTTATATAACCCGCCAATTCGTATAGCATACGGTTATAATTTCCCTCATAATCATAAGTCGTATATTGTTCAATACCGATTTGGGCCCTTCTATAGAAACTATTGGGCCTTAAAAAAAGGTGTTGAATTTGGGCAAATTGCCGAATCTCATCGGCCTGCCTAAGAAAACCCACATCGTTTAGTTCGAGTTCGGGAGATTTCCAAATAAAACCACCATTGTAACGCCAGTTGCCCCCTCCGGCCTTGCCTACCTTCAATTTTCCACCTGTACCCGTAAGTGAGGTCCGGTCAGTTTCGACTGCTACATGACTTGCATCTACCCGCTGAAAAAGATGGGTAATGCTGTTCTGCGTAATGGCAATGGCCTCCTTACTGCCATTTACCATACTAGTCACGAAATTTCCTTCAATGTAATAATTCCTATTCCCCCAATTGTGTCTAAAGTCGATTCCGCCTGTATAAGCTGACTTGTGAAGAAATTCCAGATTATCCGGTAAGTTTCTATTGGTTGCTGTAAAAATTCCGCCGAAATATGAATTACGATGGTTAAAATCTTTTTGTAAACGGCCTACAAGATAATTCGTCAAGGGTTCAACCATCTCTTTTCTTCTGTCTCCATTATTATCAATCTCGGCGAACATTTTTCCAGTAACACTTTCAAGCAGGCCGATAGACCATCCTTTTTTGGTTTTTCCCGAAAATTTGGCCGCTCCTAGAATGGTTGTATTTATGGGTGACTCGGCGAACTCCAAGTCTGAAATATTGGCCGTACCATGTGGGCTTCGACCTATACGCCGACTATAAAAAACATTATCGTTGCCATCTGATAATTGATAATTGAAAATATTCTTGTTCTCAACGAAAAATGGCCGTCTCTCTTCAAAGAAGATCTGAAATCCGTCCAAGGCAATTGCACCGGGATCAGCATCAACCTGACCAAAATCGGGGTTTACCGTAAGATCTAAGGTCAGATCATTGGTTATTCCAATCTTGGCATCCAAGCCGCCATTAAACTTAAGGTCGCTCCCATCACGAAAAGGATTGTCTTCTATTTTTGGGTAAGTATCCAATTGTGTGACAATAAAAGGCTGTATCTCCAGTTGTTTTTGGGGCTGTATATCAACTAGTCCCCTAAGAATGCCCATTTCACTCACCCAGCCCGGTGCATCTTGAGACATCGCCTGCCATACAGCCTGTTCATCTTGAGCGAAAATTTTTCTGTTGATCTGAAGACCCCATATCTGTTCTTTGGCCTTGCCGAATTTTACTTGGCTAAAAGGTATTTTCATTTCAGCGGTCCAACCTTCTTCATCTATTTTGGCATCCCCAAACCACACGGGGTTCCAACTAGGGTCCCAGTTTTTACCGTTTTCTGCCAAAAATCCATCCCCTTTTACCCCCGCTGCAGTCATATTGAAAGCAAAGGCGGTTCTCTTATCTCCATAACTATCGATATCAACATCGATCCAGTCTCCGGCAAACTTGTCTCTACGTGCCAATCTACGCTCAACATTATTGCTATCGGAATCAAAACATCGAACTCCTACATATAAGAATTTGTCATCGTAAAGAATTCTAAATTTAGTTTGCTGGCTCGGAGTCGCTCCGTTATTGGGTTCATTTTCTGTAAAATCACCCGACCATTCGACCAAGTTCCATACTGCATCACTGAGGTCACCATCTATTGTTGGAGGTTCCTCATAACCAATACTCCTCGTTACATAGGTCCTCTTGGGAATCTTGTCAATCGTCTTTAAAGTGTCTTGAGCGAACACAATACATTGAGAAGAAAGAAAGATTATAGTAAACAAATAGGACTTGCCCATAATCTGGTTTTGGTTACTGTCAAAAATATAAAATATGTTACGGCAAATCCTCTTTTTATGGTTACATTTTAATGGGTCTCGAACACAGCAAATGGTCCTGGACTTTTAGGGTGTCAAAGGGTAGGTAAGCGTACACAAAAGATATACTTAGTTATTTACCCAAAGGCATTATCGCCATATCTATTCAGCAATGTATTTTACAAATTGCCAACCTAAAAAGTCTCATGAAATCAATCCATAATATTTCAGATATGCATATTATAGCCTTCAAAACTTGCTGATTTGTGAAGGTATAATATCTTTCAAATATATCCCTAAAAGGCTATGTGGATTTAAGGGAGCACATTAATCTCCAAGCTTGTAGTAAGTATTGAAGTTGCATTTCCTCTTACCGAACCTGAAACTGGCATGGTATTCAAATAAGTGGCGCTTGAGGATACCGGAAAGTACATATTGGATGTTCTAATACCGTTGCTTGGATCATAGCCTATCCACCCTGCACCAGGAAGGAACACCTCTGTCCAACCATGAAGCTCGTATTTAGGATCATCCACCTCAACATAAAAATACCCGCTTACAAAACGTGCCGCAATACCAAGGTGCCGCAGTAGTTGAATTTGCATCCAGGCAAAATCCCTACATGACCCTTTTTTTAATTCAAATGTTTCCACCGGCTGATACGGTTCTCCTATTTCACGTATTTCCAAGACAAAATCCTTGTGAATTCGCTTGGTGAGTTCACTTAAAAAAGCAAGTGTATTGCCATTTACACGTGATAAAATAAGGTCCCCGTATTCTTTCAAGGGTTGGCCAATTGAAATTTTTTCCAAATCTGGACTTAATAGTTTCCTTAAGTCCTCGGCATAGGCAAATGGTAATTGATTATGGCTAGAAGGATGCAAGAGAAAATTAAAGGGATTATATGGTTTTATAGTCAACACGGATGTCGCCTTGATACTAAGTTTGGTGTGCATACCTTCATACCAACTAAAATGTATGGTATTATTTTCGGCGTCCATCTGTTGAGAAATCCCGGCCACCTTCGGAGACACTTGTAAAGTGAAGTTTTTCAGTTCTGCATACGATGTTTCCCTAGGCTTAAACCTAAAACAATGCGGTTCCAAAAAAACTTCCGATTGATACTCATACTCGGTTTCGTGTATAATTTCAACTTCCATAAAACCTTATAGTTCAGTTATAGATTTGACATCCCGTATACCCTCTTTTCCGCATAGCGCTAAAGCAGAGAGTCATTGGTTTTCTGTTTTTTGACTTGTTTGTTCGTTTGTATTAGCAAAAAAGGAGTCGTATATCGCAGTCGATACTTCATTTAGCTTTTTCTGGAAAGTATCAATGTACTCATGTAAACCACTATCAAAAATGTCATTTACATCTGTAAACTCTAATTGTGACCTAAGTTTACCCAACTGTTTTTCGGCACTATTGGTAAATCCTCCTTCATTGCCGGTTATTGCTTTTAAGGATTTTTCCGCCTCAATCAAACAGAAGTTGATGGAGCGGGGAAAAACCTTATCTAAAATCAAAAATCCAGAAATATTCAAAGCGGTAAGTTTCCCGTATTTTTTTCGGTACATATCATATGCGGATACCGATTTAAGCAAAGCCGCCCATTGAGCTAAATCGAAGGGAGTGCCAACAGATTGTGGTGTTGTGAGTAAAATGTGATATTTTACATCTAAAACACGCGAAGTTTTATCTGCACGTTCTATCAATTGACCAATTTTACCAAAATGCCACCCATCGTTACGCGATATGGAGATGGCCAAAATACCGTATAGGAGTTGACAACCTTCCTTCACTTTCTTAAAAAATAAACGTGGGTCGTTCTCTTTCCAACTCTTTTTTTCCAATTCTTCTTTCACAAAATAATACAGGTAATTGATTTGTTCCCATACTTCCTTGGTCAATTCCGGTCTAATGGCCCTTGCGTTTTCCCTTGCGTGGCAAATAGAGTTGTATACCGAATTCGGGTTTTGGGGATCGAATCCCAAAAAGTATATGACTTTTTCCTTTTCCACAGTCTTATAGAGAGACTCATACAAATCCCAATCCCCAGTAATTACCACCAAAGGTTTCCATTGCTGAATGGCATCAGGGGTTGATTCCAAAGAAAGATTGAAATTTACATCCATGAATCTGGCATAGTTTTCGGCCCGTTCAACGTACCTATTCATCCAATACATGGTATTTGCGATTCTACTTAACATAGTTCTGTTTTATTTATTATCCAAGACCCAAGTATCCTTGCTGCCTCCGCCTTGTGAAGAATTTACGACCAACGACCCTTTTTTCAATGCTACCCTGGTCAATGCACCTGGTATTACCTTGATTTCTTTCCCATAGAGAATATAAGGGCGTAAATCTACATGCCTCCCCTCTATACTATTATCACAGAGTGTTGGTACTCGGGAAAGGTTGATCATGGGTTGTGCAATATAATTCCTAGGGTTGTTTTTAATCTTCTTCACAAACTCGTTATGCTCGGCTTTTGTAGCATGTGGCCCTATCAACATACCATACCCTCCAGAACCATCTGTTTGTTTAACCACTAATTCGGCAATGTTTTCAACAACATATTTGCAATCTTCCTCTTCAGCGCAGATATATGTTTTAATGTTGGGTATTAGTGCCTCCTCTCCCAAATAATATTTAATCAACCTTGGAATATAGGCATACACAGCCTTGTCGTCTGCAACGCCAGCTCCGGGTGCATTGACAAGTACCACATTACCCTTTAAATAGGCATTAAACAGCCCAGGAGTTCCTAAAAGGGAATCTTTGTTGAATACCAAAGGGTCAATAAATTCATCATCCACACGGCGGTAGATAACATCGACCTTTTGTAGGCCATTTGTGGTCATCATATAAACAAAATCGCCTTTCACTACCAAATCCCCTCCTTCCACTAATTCGGCACCCATTTGTTGGGCCAGATAAGCATGTTCAAAATAGGCCGAATTATAGATTCCTGGCGTTAATACAACAATAGAGGGCTTATTTACTTTGGTAAGCGATTCCAGCATATCCCTTAAATAGTGCGAATAATCATGTACAGGTCTCACATTTAATTGCTCGAACATTTCTGGGAATGTACGTTTCAAGATCTCCCTGTTTTCCAACATATAGGATACCCCTGAAGGACATCTTAGATTATCTTCCAACACGTAAAACTTTCCATCGCCGCCGCGTATAAGGTCTGTTCCGGAAATATGGCTCCAAACATTTTCAGGTGGTTTCAGGCCAATACATTCCTTAAGATAACTGGCACTCGAAAGCACCAATTCTTTAGGAATAATTTTATCCTTTAAGACTTTTTGGTCATTATAAATATCATTGATAAATAAATTCAGGGCCACAATTCTTTGCTGAAGACCCTTGGATAGGTAGTCCCAATCCGAACCGCTCACTATTCTTGGAATGATGTCTAAATGTAGAATGCGTTCAACACCTTGATTATCACTATACACGTTAAATGTCATGCCGAGGGATAGCTGCGCTCGATCAGTTGAATGCTGAAGAAAATTAAGTTTGTTCCAACTTACTTTCTCCAGGCGTTTCTTGAATAGTTCATAACTAGGGCGCACAACATGAGTATCGTTGAACATCTCATCATAAAAACCCTTAATTTCATAATCGTTAAAATTTATTTTAGGCATATAATCGGCAGTGAAGTTGAAAAGTGTATCAGGTTTTAAGGTGGAATTCAATTAAACCTGTTTGAATAGCGTTCCTTTTAAAGATAGGGTAAATAATTTATAAAAGCTAAATCTAAAGTTTTTAAGTCTTAAGCTTCCACGAAAAAAATGATACAATGAAAGATAGCTATGACAATTAAAACAAGTTGATGATCACCTAGGTCTCCCATCACCAGATAGATGCTATTGGCCGCAAAGGCTTGGGGAACTCAAGAAATTACATCTTCACAGGATAGGGCGCGGTATTGATTTTTGAAATGGGTCCTAAACCAACTGATACAGAATCGAAAAATATTTCCCCCTAGATAACAGCTATGTCGCTGGTTTCCTTGGTCTAAAACTTTTTTTATTGGATTCTTTTTAAGAATATTATAGGATGAAAAAAATAGGAATTGCGCTCATTGGAATTGTCTGCCTACTAGCCTGCAAATCCAAAACGGAAAAGGATACTGTACTGCTGAGTGGATCGGTATCCCTTTTCAAAGTTGAACAGGGAGAGGACGTCATTCGGGTTTTTGGGCAAAATGGTTCAACTGCCCTTGTGACCCAGAACATAAAATCTGATTTCCGCCCTTTCATCCATCCCATAATCGCTCCTGGTAGTGAAGTGGCGTTGACACAATACAGCCCGGGTCATCATCCTCATCAAACAGGCCTGTATTGGGGTTTTACTAGGGTAAACGGTACCGGGGCCAAGCCCGAAGAGCTAAAAAAATGGTTCTACGATAAAAACAAACCTGAGGATATTCAAAAGAAAATTGGACGTGATTTTTTTCATAATCCCGGGCCCGATTATTGGCAAAGGGTATCGACCCAAATCCTAATCGCTGAAGGCGCTGAAGTGAAATGGCAGGCTGTTTATAACATGCTCGATGCCTCGAAAACACCAATTTTAAAAGAGACACAGATTTGGACATTCAAGGAGAAAGAAGGCAAATATATATTGGGCTTGGAATGGCAAGGTGAGGCTCTGACCGATATCACAATTAACGAATTCGATTATGGCGGTTTATTTCTGCGCATGCCTTGGGAAAAAGGCATTGAAGGGGAAGTTGAGAATGCCGCTCGCCAGAAAAACGAAAAGGCCGAAGGTAAAAGAGCCATGTGGGTCGATGCGGGTATGAAAATAGATGGCCTTGATGAATGGGGACATATCGCCATTTTTGACCATCCCGATAACGATAATTTTCCACAAACTTGGCGCGTAGATGGGCAATTGGGCATAGGACCCGTAAGGTCCAGAATGGGGGATTGGCACATTAAAAAAGGGGAAATTAAGACTATTCAACATCAGATAGTGGCCTATTCGGGCAAACTGGATCCGGTTAAAATGAACGACCTATGGGGCGATTATGTGGGGGATAAAGGCATGTATAATATTGCTTCCTTATGGAATATTGCGCGACAAGAGGGGAGGGATGCCAAGTTTTTAAACCCTCAGGAAGCGGTTGAGGCCATGACCGTTAAAGCAGGTTATAAAGTTAATGTTTATACTTCGGAACCCATGATAACACAACCCATGGCTTTCTGTTGGGATGATCGTGGACGGATGTGGATTGCCGAAAATAGGGATTACGAAAATCGCCAAGACGGTTTTTCCAATTCAGGTGACAGCCGTATTTTGATTTTGGAGGATACCGATCATGACGGAATCGTCGATAGCAGAAAGATTTTTTTGGAAGGAATCCCTTTTCCATCGGCAATTGCCGTTGGTCATGATGGCTTGTTTCTTGGAGCGCCACCTAATTTGCTTTTCGTACCGGATAAGGACGGGGACGATAAAGCAGATATAAAAAACATTGAGGTTTTGTTAACGGGCTGGGGAATTCGCGATCGCCATGAAACCATCAATAGTTTCCATTGGGGGCCAGATGGATGGCTGTATGGTCTTGAAGGCTTTGCTACCCCTTCCGTAATTCGTAAACCAAAGGGGAAGGGAAAGATTTACAAACACCGCGAAGCCTTCCCGGAAGATTTGTTGGATGAGGAGGGAGTTGATATCAATGGCGGGGTTTGGCGCTATCATCCTATAAAGAAACGATTTGAAGTAGTGGCCCATGGATTTAGCAATCCCTGGGGTATCGACTATGATGCCAAAGGGCAAATGATCATTTCCGCATGTGTAATTCCACACTTGTTCCATATCATTCCGGGAGGCATTTACCATCGCCAAGGAGGTCAACATTTCAATCCGTATATCTATGAAGATATTCAGACCATTGTTGACCATCGGCATAGATCCGCCCATGGAGGTGCCCGTATTTATCAATCCGACGCTTTTCCAGCGGATCAACAAGGAAGGATTTTCATGGCGAACATTCATGAACACGCCGTTTTGTCGGATGTTTTAAAGGCGAACGGTTCTGGATTTAGTGCAAGTCATGGGGAAGATTTTATGTTGGCCAACAATGCCCAATGGATTGGTTTTAGCATGGAGGTTGGACCTGAAGGCGGACTTTATGTCTTAGACTGGCACGATGCCGATATCTGCGGAAATGATGTAGTAAATAAAGATACGGGCAGGGTTTTTCGAATTATGCCCGAAACGTCATTGGCCGAAAATTGGCCTGGACGATATGATGACCTTGGCAAAAAAGGCGATACGGAACTCGTTGATTTGCAGCTAAGTAAAAGCAATTGGCATGCGCAAAGAGCAAGGGTAATTTTACAAAACAGGGCCAACAAGGTGGCGTTGGATGACGCTGCAGTGTCAAAAGCAAGATCAATTTTAAAAGATATTAAGGATCAGGACATCAGACTTCGCGCATTGTGGACATTACATGTTACCAACAACATATCCGCAGACGAGTTGATCCAACTTACAAATGACCAGCAGGAGTATATTAGAGCATGGGCAATACAATTTATGGTCGAAGACGGTTATCCCTCCAAAAAAGGAATTGAAGCCTTGACCGCTTTGGGCAAAAACGAGCCCTCTCCTATAGTTAGATTGTATTTGGCCTCAGCATTGCAACGTATCCGTGAAGACGACCGATGGACTATTGCAACTTCGTTGGTAAAATACCAAGATGATATTGATGATCCCAATATTCCATTTATGTTATGGTTTGGAATTGAGCCTCTGGTAGCTAAAAATCCTGAAAAGGCATTAGCATTGGCGGGTCAAAGTAAAATTCCCTCCATCGTGGAAAAAATCGGACGAAGACTTGTAGATGCTGAAAAATTGGAACAACTGGTAGCCGGGATAGCTAAAAAATCGGGTGAGAGAATTTATCTTTTAAACGGGATGTTGTCGGGCTTGGAGAGTAGAGCCGATTTGAAAGAGCCGAACAACTGGTCGGCTGTGTATAAGGAGTTGCGAACAGAGTCCAATTTGGCTGCAATTTCTGATGAAATCGCCCAGCGATTTGGCAGTGTTGAAGCAGCAATCAAAATGATGGACATTGTTAATGACCCAAACGCGAAAATAGAGCAACAGCAAAATGCCATCAAAAATTTGGCAGTGCAACAGCGCAAAGAATTGGAAACCATTTTGCCCCAATTGCTCCGAAATCCAAAATTGAGATTGGATGCGATAAGGGCAATCGCTGCATATAGCAACGAAGGATTGGGCAAATACTTGCTAAAGGAGTATCCCAACTATTCAAATTTAGAAAAACAGGAAGTCATTCAGACCTTGGCCTCAAGACCTGTTTATGGTTGGCCTTTGGCACTTGCCATAAAGGATGGGTCCATGCCCAAAAAAGATATTCCAGCATATGTGGCCTTACAGTTAAAGCGAGTAGTGGGTAATGGTTTTGTTGAAATTTGGGGGCCGATTGATGAGATTTCAGGCGATAAACAAGGGCAGTTTAGTAAATACCATAGACTATTAACAGACGAGGCCATCTCAAAGGCAGATCGTCATGAAGGTGAACTGGTGTATCAACGCACTTGTTTTGCCTGCCATACCATGCACGGTAAGGGTGGAGTCATAGGGCCAGATTTGACCGGGTCAAACAGAACGAATACCACTTATCTTTTAAGTAATATTTTAGACCCCAACGGGGACATTCAAGATGATTATAAAACTGTAGTTGTTACTACCAATGACGGAAGAACCTATAGCGGCAATGTCATTTCAGAAAATGATAGAAGTGTAACTTTGAGAGTTGTAGGTCAGGAGGCGATTTTCATAAGTACCTCCAAGATTCAAAATCGTGAAGTAACTACCAAGTCAATGATGCCAGAAGGTCTCTTGAACAACCTGACCGATGATGAGGTCGTAAATTTAGTGGCTTATCTAAAGGCATTGAATCCTCCTAATAAAATTGAGGTATCTCCATAATTCCTTTCAAACTATTTTAGGAATTAAGATGTTGCGGTTGGTATCAAAAAGTGGTGGTAATCATAATTTTTCTTTTCGCTAAAGGATAAAAAAATTCATAATGGTCTTAAACTATCTTTTAGGCCATAACAACTCGTGAATAAACGTCATTTTTTTTACTACTCCTGGTGTAATCACAAATGGATAGACATCCGGGACTCCCATGGCCCGATTGATGCTATTGACTGCAAAAGATAATGGTATGCAGGTATTGATAATAGTTTCAAAGTCTTTTACATGGTAAGGGTCGAATGTTGCTTCTATCCGCATGTTTTTTGAGATCTCATTGGAATTAACCTTCAAACCAAAAAAATGAGCGGTCTCAACCATGTCCATAATATGAAGATAATGAGCCCAGGTCTCGGCCCAATCTTCCCAAGGGTGTGACGTTGCATACTTGCTGATGTATGAGTCCTGCCAATTATCCGGTGCGCCAACCTTGTAGTAGATTTGAAGCGCATTGCTATAGTCCACCTCCTCATTTCCAAATATTGCCCTAAAAACTGGCAGCACCTCTTTATTGTTTGAAATTAAACGTTCCCAGAAGTAATGACCAACTTCATGTCTCAAATGACCAATTAGTGTACGATAAGGCTCTTGCAGTTGTTTTCTTATTTGCTCCCTCATAACGGAATCTGCCTCTTGGAGTAAGATGGTTATTACGCCGCTGGCATGACCGGTCATGATATTAGGATTGTTCATTTTAACGATAAAGTCAAAACAAAACCCTTCATTATTGACCATTTTGCTTAGCAATTCCAGACCCATTTTTTGAAGCTGATAAACCAGTCTATGTTTGGCTACTTCCAAATTTTTCCATTTCGGAAAGTTCTCTTTATCCGACAGATTGGGTATCGTTCGATTGAGCTGGCATGCTGGACAATAATCATGTTGATCGTTCTTGTCAAGTAGCCAATTGCAAACTTCATGTTCCTTGTTTTTACAGTACTTGAACTCGATTTTTTCGCGGTCAGAAATCAAAGAAGTAATCAAAGGATCAAAAGTGAGCATTTTACGGTCGCTGTCTCGATAACCACATGCATGTCCACAATTTTCGCATTGGTCGTTTTCAAAAAACAAGGGATAATTACAATGACCACACTCGAAGACTTTCATGTATTTAATATTAATGTTGAATATCCGGCTTACAAATTATGAACAAAAGCTTCTTTAGGCATCCGGAATTGGATTATTGGAAAAAATCACTGTGCTCATCACGGAAACAAAGATGATGCATATTTCTCAAATGTCCCATTTCAAAAATAAAAATCGCATGATAATTAATTGTTCACTATAGATTTGCATAAAAGATGTACAGCATGGTTACTCCGCTATTCTCCACAAAGTAAACACAAGGCTTCAAGAGTTTTTAGCTTCTGAATCTTTTTTATTTGAACGCAATTTGTCCCACCACGTTTAGGACAGACCTTGGCCCCAAGCTACTCTAAACTTTATTTCTTAATTTAATGCCATAATTTCCAACTCCATCATCCCATTACCAATGAAAAAACATTCCCTTTACCTTTTAGTAGCCTGTATTTGTACGTTGGCCAGTACGAATCAACTACATTCCCAGGACCTACCTAATATACTTTGGATTACGAGCGAGGACAACAGCGCATTTCTAGGGTGTTACGGCGATGAATTTGCCAATACGCCAAATCTTGACCAACTGGCCAGCGAAGGTTTTTTGTACACACATGCCTATGCCAATGCCCCCGTTTGTGCTCCGGCACGTAACACCATTATTTCGGGAATCTACGCCAATTCTGGAGGCCACTCCAATATGAGAAGTAATTACCCTAGGGGTAAACAAGTAAAATTCCATGTAGAAGCCATGCGGGAATTGGGCTATTATTCCACCAATGCTGTCAAAACCGACTATAACACCAATGTTGATAAGGAAGTATGGGATGAATGCAGTTCGGATGCCCACTATAAAAATGCACCACAGGGAAAGCCTTGGTTTGCCATTTTTAATACCACCATAACCCATGAAAGTAAAATTCATGAGCAGTTGCCCGTAAATGAGTTGGGTCACGATCCCAAAAAAGTCCCTATAGCTCCTTACCATCCCCGTACCCCAGATATGGAACGCGACTGGGCACAGTATTATGACCGTATTCAACAAATGGATGCTTTTGTGGGCGAACGATTAAAAGAATTGGAGGAATCGGGAATGGCCGATAATACAATCGTCATTTATTACGCCGACCATGGCGGTGTATTGGCACGCAGCAAGCGATATGTATACGAAACTGGAACCCATGTACCCTTTATTGTGCGCATCCCAGAAAAATATAAAAAATTCTGGCCTGCCAAGGAGCCCGACTCAAAAGTAGACCGCTTGATCAGCTTTGTTGATCTATATCCTACCCTACTAAGTTTGGTTGGTGCTGAAGTGCCTGAGCAATTACAAGGTGAGGCGTTTTTAGGTGAAAATATAAGCCCAGATCCAAAATATGCCTATATGTTCCGTGACCGTATGGACGAGTGGTACGATATGAGCAGGGCCGTTAGAAGTAAAAAATACCGTTACATCCACAATTACATGCCACACAGAATTTATGCCTTGCCAATAGAGTATTTGTTCCGTGCCAAGTCTTTGCAATCATGGCAAACAGCCTATGAAAATGGTGAATGCAACGAAATTCAAAGCGTCTATTGGAATACAAAGCCAGTAGAGGAATTGTACGATACAGAAAATGATCCCTGGGAAACAAGCAACCTGGCCGATAATCCCGACTACGCAACTATTTTAAAGAAAATGCGGACGGCCAACCGTGAATGGGTAATAAAAATTAAAGATACCGGGTTTATGCCCGAGGATGAGCGCACAATAAGGGCAAAAGATCAGACAATATTCGATTACTTTCAAAGTGGTAAGGTAAATATTGAGGAAATCATTGAAGCAGCAGAGCTTGCCTCATTTGGGAAAGTTGAAAATAAACGAAAGATGTTAGAGTTCCTTAAATCCAAAGAATCGGCAATTCGTTATTGGGGGGCAACGGGTTTACTCCTTCTCGGAGAAAAAGGTAAATCTGAAATTTCTGCCTTAAAAAAGGCTATCAACGACCCTTCGGTGAGCGTGGCAGTGGTAGCTGCCGAATCGCTATACAAACTTGGTGAGAAACAAGCAGCTTATAAAGGATTCATAAGGGCATTAAAAACCGACAGGGAATTTGCACAAACACAGGCCATGAATTCTATTTACTTAATCGATGACAATAGCAAATTATTGAAAGAAGAGGTAGTGAATACGCTAAAGCGAATGAAAACTTTAGATCGCAATCAATACAATTATAGGGCTGCCATGAACTTGGTCAATAAATGGGGACTTAACATTAATTAATGGAAACCGAACAATAAAAATGGCGCAAAGCATTGAAAATAATGGACACTTCTCACACCCAAGGAAATGAAAATTGATATTGGAACTATGACAGGCTTTAAATAATTATTTGCCAATAATTTGGGAAGGCTGCCTATAATCGCAGATATCCTCAAGTTCCTGCTTTTCGCCATTTTCTTCCAATGATAAAAAAGGTCGCCTCTTTGATATATTTATTTCAGTATAACTGCTTGATAATATATCGTTTACAACATATTGTTCCAAAAATCACTAAATTGTAATCCTGAATAACAGCAAGACATTTTTAACAAAACAGTTGTTCACAATGAGAAATGGGTATACATTGATTTATTTTATTTTGCTATCCTTCCCCATTTTTTCTCAAGATTTTAATACCTCTATAAATACATCAGTAGCTGAAAAGATATACCTGCAGCTCCCTTCCAACGCCTATGCCCTAGATCAGGACATTTGGTTCAAGGCTATTGTCACCGGAACTGAAAACCATATTCCATCCAACCTAAGTCGTTTGCTCTATGTAGACCTGATAGGACCCAATGAGCAAATTGTATCACATAGACTAGTGAAACTTACCCAGGGTATTGGCAGGGGAGCCTTTGAACTCAATAAGAACATGACACAAGGGCGTTATTTGATCCGCGCCTATACCCAATGGAACCGTAATTTCGGTGATGATTTTATGTTCAAGGCCAATATTGATCTATTTGCCCCAATCCAAAATAATGATAAGGACCCTATCGAGGCCATGTCCGTAGTAGAAAAAGAGCATGGGCGTTGGACCTTAACTGGCCAGCTCTGGCCACAAAGAATGGGAAGTGTGTATGAACGTCAGGTTCTGGTATATCTGGACTGGGGCAAGGGCAAAGATACTATCAAGGTCAACAGAAAGGGCAAAAATCTATATACACTGGATTACGAAATTCCAGAAAAATTAGATTGGATTAACCTCACTTTGGACGCTGGACAAGGTCTTCGCCATACCAGAACAATAGTTCTGAACAATCCCCCATTGGATTTACAGTTCTTTCCCGAAGGTGGTGAAATAATCCATGGGTTCCGCAACAAAATCGGTTTTAAGGCAGTAGGTTTGGATGGAAAGGGAATAGCAGTCCAAGGCAAGGTATTGGATGCCAAAGGCCAAAAGGTAGCCTCTTTTATGAGCAACAATTTGGGTATGGGTTTTTTCTTTTTGGAGGCCGATAGTAGTTCCACCTATAGTGCAAACATTGTTAATTCGGACAAGCTCGAAACCGAGGTAACCTATCCCTTGCCCAAAGCAGTATCCAAGGGAAGCATCCTTTCAGTGGGCAGGGCCAAGGATAAGATCCGTATCCAAGTGGAATCCAATTATTTGAACGACCGTGTATTTATCAAGGCTAGTTGCAGGGGAACGGATTATTATTTAATGGAGGGGGCCTTACGGGAAGGTCGCTTGGTTTACCATTTACCTTCTAGCAAATTGCCAGAAGGAATCATAGTATTTACCCTCATTGACGGACAACGGATTCCTATAGCCGAACGCTTGTACTTTAACGAATCCGAACAGGACCGGTTGGATATTTCCTTGTCTACGAACAAAAAACAATATAGGCGGAAGGAATCGACCAAACTCGATATTGAGGTTTCTGGAAAAGGTTTGGCGCCAACAACCACCGATCTATCCATTTTGGCCATAAACAAGGAACATTGGCATCAGGGGAAGGGAGAGACCATTCGCTCCTATTTTTTATTGACCTCCGAACTAAAGGGAGAAGTGGAAGAACCCGATTTTTACTTCAGGGAAGATCGACCAAACAGTTCCTACGATCTGGATGCCCTAATGCTTACGCAAGGATGGCGACGTTACAAATATCCGGTAAAAAGGCAGGGGCCTAAGTTCTATTGGCCCCAACCAGCACTTGTAGTCAAGGGTACAGTGCGTTCGGGCTTTCCAAAAAGACAGCTTGTCAGCGATGCTGATATCTCCTTGGTCACTTTTGGTAAGTCACCTTCTATTTATACACAGGAAACGGATAGTATGGGAAGGTTCCATTTTTTATTGGACGACGCCTATGGCAAACGGATGAAGATATTGCTCGATAGCAAGGACCAAGAGGGCAAAAAAACCAACTACACCATTTTTATGGATACCCTGAATAGTCCAAAAGTAGAATTTGAACCGATTATTTCTGTTCAAAAAGTACATCCTGTAGCACGGTCCGTGGTACTGGCCCAACAAAACAGACAAAAAACAGAGGCGATATTCGACTCCCTGAATGGGGTAACACAGTTGGACGAGGTTGTGGTGGAGGGTTATCGATTGACACCTGAACGACAAAAGGCCTATAAGCAATTCGGGGAGCCGGACATGGTCATAGAAGGGGACATCATACGTTCCAAAGAAAGGAAATGGTCCTACGGCTTGTACAGCATCCTAATGTTCGAATATGGGGACCAGGTAGAAATAGAGCAATTTTCCGATGGCTTTATGCTGGCCAATATTAGAGGAGGCCGGGGTGAACCGACCTTGTTGGTGGTGGATGGCAGATTACTCACTAAAGAGGAATATGAATTTGTTCCCCATATGCCCCCAGGTATCGTCGAAAGTGTGGAACTTATTAAATATGCCAAATTTTTCGTAAAACAGTACCTGACCGTTTTTCCCGAGACAGATCCCTTGGAAGCTCCTACTTTAGGCCATATTATTTCTGTCTATACCAAGGGAGGAGTTGGCATTCATGGTACCCATCGACCTGCACCTGGCACACTCGAATCAACAATAGAGGTCTTTAGCCCGGAAAAGGAATTTTATGCCCCTAAATACGATAGAAAGCTTCCGGCCGACAGCCAAAAACCGGATTTAAGATCTGTGATCCATTGGGCGCCCAGTATACGGACCGATCAAAACGGAAAGACATCGGTTAGCTTTTACAATGGGGATATTGCAGGGGAATATATAATCATTGTGGAAGCTATTTCCTCAGATGGGCGTATTGGCTACCTTGAAAAAAAATATTCTGTTGTAGAGGAAGACTACTAAATATTTTGAAATATTCCAACACCAGAATTTATGTTCGATAAACCTACTATCCTCCCAACGCACTTGGTAAACTCCTCTCCTGGACCTTGCTGGGAAAAGCTATGGAACTAACTAGGATTATGGAAGTGCAAATCCCCTATGCAAGGTATATTTAAATAAAATTAACTTGGAAGCCACTAATACCCCAATGCCTAAGTTTTTACTCCTTTTCAACCATCTTTTGAAGAACCTTGATTATTTCCAATGGGCCCATCCTTTCGGTATAATTTGCCTCAACATGTGCTGCTTCAATGATCTGGTTGGTATTGACTATGAAAGTAGCTGGAACTGGTAAGGTTTTTAAACCCCCGCCATTCAAAAGAGTTAAATCGCGACGTTGGTGATAATCCTCCCCTGGATCGAACTGAAGATTATACGCTTTTATCACATCCTGATCTGCGTCACTAAGCACTTCAAATTCCAGTTCGTTTTTTTGTGCGGCGGTTAGTGCATCATCCGGTTTTTGGGGACTAATGGCCAATAAAGTGGCCCCAAAGGACTTAATTTGTGGCAAATACTTCTGTATTTCCCTAAGATCTAGATTGCAGATAGGACACCATTCACCGCGATAGAATTTTATGATTACCATACCTGATTTTAAGGCTTCAGTTAGTGATACTTTTTTGCCAAAGGCATTAAGTAACGAAAAATCAGGAGCAATATCCCCTTTGGACAGACCTACAGCCCGAGAGGCATTGGCTATAACCAACTTTTGAAAGTCTTGTAAATTACCCATAAAACATTATTTGTCCTGCAAACTAACAAAAAGTAAGATCTACGAACAACCAGAAATAGAAAATTACCAATAAATTGGGAAGGCTACTTATAACCATTGATATCCTGTAGTACCTGTTTTTCACCATTATCATCCAAAATAATTAGATCAACTCGTATTTGGACAATGGTATTTGGAGTACCGTGGTAATAAATAACCCAATCTTGTACTTATGATGTGGGTCACAGGTCAAATAGTCTACATGTGCAAGGAAAATGGTTGGAGAACTAAAGCAAAACAATTAAATTAAAGCTTAAATTTATAAAGCACATAATCCTTTTTGTGTTTTTCAGGTGGTAACCCAAGTAACATTAAAACTAGAAAAAAATGAAAAAGAGCTTCCTATTAATCCTTGGCACTTTTCTGGCCATACAATTGTTATATCCCCAAGGCAATACGGGTAATTCTGAACAAAGGCAAGGAATTTATACCTTGATAGAAGCCTATGCCCAGGCAAGGGAAAAGAAAGACACCCTATTGCTCAAAAATATTTTAACGTCAGATGTAGATCAACTGGTTTCATCGGGGATTTGGAGAACGGGTAAAAAGGAATCCATGGACGGGATGCTCCAAAGCTCGGCTGGTAACCCAGGGACACGAACCCTCAAAATTGATAAAATACGTTTTCTTAATGCGGAGATCGCAATAACAGATGCCAAATATCAAATACAGAATCCCGATGGTACCCTTAGAAATATGTGGAGTACTTTTATTGTAGTTTACGAGGATAATAGGTGGCAGATTTCTGCAATAAGAAATATGTTGCCCGCAGCGCCACAATAAGCCTTCACGATGGCAATAGTTTAAAAGTCAAAACAAATCGATTCTGATTTCCAATTAATTATCCTTCAGGACTAAATTCCAAAATATCGCCTGGCTGACAATCCAAAACCTCGCAAATGGAGGTAAGCGTACTGAACCGAATGGCTTTTGCCTTCCCATTTTTAAGAATGGAAAGATTGGACATAGTAATACCCACTTTATCCGACAGATCGGTAAGGGACATTTTGCGTTTTGCAAGCATTACATCAAGATTAATAATTATCGGCATTGGATATATTTAAATAGTCAAGTCATTCTCTTGTTTCATTTGCGAGCCAATACGAAACGCCTCGGCAATCACCCAAAGAAAAAGAAAGGAGAATACGGACTGTATGGTCATAAATGAGAAAAAATTGATATTTGTAAATTCCAGGCCCGGATACTCCAATTTATCGTAAAGATAAGAGGAAGCAAAGATAGTAGCCAATCTATCGAAAAAAATACAGCCAATTCCCAGAAGCGCTATCCATCGCAGACGAATTGCGTTTTCGATAATTAGAAAGTCTCCCTGTTTTGCCGCTTCCAGAATCTTAATCGTCCATCTTAAACTGTATAATATACAAAAATTGGCAAGTACCGAAATACTGCTATGAGCAAGCAGAAAAACCTTGGGAAGTTGATCCACCCCAATAATCCCCATGGCGTTCTCGATATTGAATGTCGTTCCTGTTATTTCATTTGGGATGTTCACAATCCCATCCTGACTAAGGGAGAACATGACAGTAAAACCCGCTGGGAAAATAGTGGATTCCGTAAAAAAAGCAACAATTGCCAAAAGAATAAATAATCCAAGGCCAATTCCCATAAGCAAAAAGCCTATCTGAAAGACAATGAGCAGGAAATTGATTAAATCTCGGCTGTTAAGTTTGTTGTGCAATGCCATATAATTTAATTTTTATATTGTAAAAGAACAAATATTTATTGATAAACAACAATAAATTAGAATAAATATTACTAATCAATGTATAATCCTATAAATCAATTAAAATTACATAAGTCCCGGCAACACATGACATTCCTCATTTTAAACCCTTGTCTTTCATGGTATCTTTGATGTTATAGGTCCTTACTAAGGGATTTGGGTATGGGCAATACAACTACGATATTTAAAGGAATAAAAGAATTTTTTATAGAGATCGGTGATCTCTCATATTTTACTGCCCGATTTTTTAAGGAGGTATTAAAACCTCCTTTCGAATTTAAGGAGCTCCTACGCCAATGCTATCAAATGGGGAACAGGTCCCTAGTTTTGGTAACTGTAACGGGGTTTATCATTGGATTGGTACTCACCCTGCAATCCCGACCCACCCTGATTCAATTCGGTGCCGTTTCCTGGATGCCGAATATGGTCGGTATCTCCATAGTAAGGGAAATAGGACCCGTTATTACAGCGCTTATCTGTGCAGGCAGAATTGCGTCGGGGATAGGGGCAGAATTAGGCTCTATGAGGGTAACCGAGCAAATTGATGCCATGGAAGTCTCCGGTACCAACCCTTTTAAATATTTGGTGATTACACGGATAATGGCCACCACTCTAATGCTGCCAATTTTAGTTGTTTACGGAGATTTGGTTGCGCTATATGGATCTGCTCTAGTAGAGAATTTAAAGGGAGATGTTTCCTTTCAACTCTACTTTAATACGGTTTTTGATGCTTTGTCCTTTGCCGACTTGATACCGGCCACGATAAAATCGGTCTTTTTTGGGTTTACAATAGGTTTGGTTGGGTGTTATAAAGGGTATTATTGTAAAAAAGGAACTGCAGGTGTTGGGGTCGCAGCAAATACGGCTGTGGTAATGGCATCCTTACTTTTATTTGTGGTAGACTTTATAGCGGTATTTATTTCCGATATTTTTTATGAACTTTAATATGACAAACCCAGACCAAATAGCACCTTCAGAACAAGCTTCAAAAAGTGGAAAAGCGGTTATAGAAATCAAAGACCTTTATAAAAGCTTTGGTGACAATCACGTATTGAACGGATTTAATATGACACTATTGGAGGGCGAAAATCTTGTGGTCATGGGGAAGTCGGGCTCTGGCAAATCAGTAATGATCAAATGCCTTGTAGGATTGGAAAAACCCGATAGTGGAACGGTTAAAGTCTTGGGCAAGGAAATAAACACTTTAGACCAGCAAACTTTGGACGAATTGCGTTCGGATATCGGATTTCTTTTTCAGGGAAGTGCGCTATACGATTCTATGACGGTCCGTGAAAATCTGGAATTTCCTATGCGTAGGCACAAAGAAAAATTGGGAGTGGTTACGGATACCGAACCCTTGGTTCGGGAAGCGATGGAAAATGTTGGCTTGGCCCATACTATGGATTTAATGCCCGTAGAATTATCGGGAGGAATGAAAAGAAGGATAGCCTTGGCACGTACATTGATCCTAAAACCAAAGGTTATCCTATATGATGAGCCTACTAGCGGCTTAGACCCCATTACCTCCAAGGAGATTATAGAATTAATGCGTTCCATACAAAAGAAATACGGCACTTCCTCCTTAATAATAACCCATGATGTGGATTGCGCCAGAGTAATTTCAGAACGGATGATCCTCTTGGTAGATGGCATTAATTACGCAGAAGGCACCTATTCACAATTATCGCAATCTGCCGATTCAAAAGTAGAAGCATTTTTTAAAAAATAAGCATATGGCAAAGACTAAATTGGAAAATTTGAAACTTGGGATATTCGTCGTCCTCGGCACATTACTACTGGTTACTGCGGCCTATTTAATTGGGAACAGGCAGAATATGTTTAGCAAAACCATACCTATAAGTGCCATTTTCAAGAATGCAAACGGACTTCAAAATGGGAATAATGTGCGTTTTTCAGGGATAAATGTGGGCACGGTCAATAAAATAGAAATGATAAACGACACCACCATTCGCGTGCGTATGATTATTGAGGAAAAAATGCAATACCATATTAAAAAGGATGCTGTAGCCACCATTGGCTCCGATGGGCTTGTGGGTAGTATGCTCATCAATATAGTACCTGGGGAAGGGAAAACAAACCATATTGCCCCTGAGGATGAATTGCAATCCTATAGTAGGGTTGCCACCCAAGATATGCTTAACACCCTAAACCAGACCAATGAAAATGCTGCTTTGCTGACACAAGATCTTCTTAATGTCACTCGATCCTTGACTCAGGGCAAAGGTACCTTTGGCATGTTGCTCAACGATTCCCTGATGGCCTCGGAGCTTCACCAAACCATTACCAATTTGAAACTTAGCAGTAGTGAAGCCAACAAAATGATTGGGGAAATGAACAAAATTGTAAAACAGCTCGATTTTGAGAATAGCGCTGCAGGAGTTCTCCTTAAGGATTCCATTTCCGGCAATAAAATGAGGAATGTAATTTCGCATCTGGAAAATTCCAGCATCGAAATCGAAAAAATGTCCACGGATTTAAATTCTGTTATCGGGGATATTAAAAAAGGGAAGGGGGCCATTAACTATTTGTCATCGGACACCCTACTCGTACAGCAATTGGAAACTACCATGGAAAATGTTACGAAAGGGGTTAAAAATTTCAATGAAATTACGGAAGCTCTAAAACATAATTTCTTAACTCGGCGATATTTTAAAAAGAAAGAAAAAGAGCAAATAAAGGAGCAGGAGAAAATAAATGAATAAGCTCCTATACCCAATTATTAATTAGTTCTACCACATGAAATTTAGTGCCATTACTATGCCTTCTCCAATTCTATTAAAGTAATTTCAGGGCGCATGCCCAGACGACCAGGAAATCCCATCCATCCCAATCCTCGTGTCACATAAAGATACTGCTGTCCCAACTGGTATAATCCGGCCCAATGCTCGTATTTGTATTTTATGGGACTCCATTTTTTATTTCTGATATTGATTCCGGCTTGCATACCATGCGTATGACCGGAAAGTGTAAGGGCTATATTGGTCAGATCCACCACTTCCCCACTCCAATGCGATGGATCGTGGGACAATAAAATCTTAAACCCAATTTCGTTTACATCCAGCAGGGATTTCTTAAGGTCCCCATATTGTTTAAAAGGTGGATTGCCCCAATTCTCTACTCCCACAATTGCAATTTCCTCCCCATTATTTTCAATACATTCCGCTTCATTCAGCAAAAGCTTAAAACCTATTTTGTTGTGAAAATCTTTGATATCCTCAAAATTGCTTTTCCGCTCCTCCTCAGATTCCCATTTGCTGTAATCCCCGTAATCATGATTCCCGAGCACGGAATATTTACCTTGTTTGGCGACAAGCTGCTTTAAAACATTCTCCCAACCATTCAATTCCCAAGCATAATTGTTCACCAAATCGCCCGTAAAAAAAATAAAATCAGGATTTAATTGGTTTATCGTTTTAATGGCACGGTCCAGTATATGGTAGCGATAGTTAAAACTTCCCAAATGAAGATCGGATATTTGAACTATTCGCAAGCCGCTAAAATTTTTCGGGACCAATTCGGATTTTATCTTAACGTGATGAACCTTAAATTTATATACCGCCCTAAAAATGGCATACACGATGACGAAAAAAGGCAAAAAACCAAAAAAAACGCCCACCAAAGGAATGATGAGCAAGGATTTCTCCCCCGAAATCAAATAGTTGGAGAAATAGAGTATTGAGATAACAACAATAAATAATAATTTGGGAATAAAGGAAGAAACAGTCAATCCATATAAAGATGAAATAAGTAGTTGCTTTCTTTTGGGAGCTATGCTCTCCAATCTAATTTTTAACACCAATATGGAAATAATAAGTCCTATTGTGAAAAACCAAAAGACAATATAAATAGTATTCTTAATGTTGGAAGATTCAATAGGCTCCATGATAGATTTAAGCCAGTAGAAGGCCAAGGCATCGATCAATAAAATGGCCAAACATAATAGGACTATTGCAAAAAAGGTGTAGGATCGCATTGATAGGGGTTTTACTATTGGGAATTCGTATTCTTTGGCCTTCTTTTATCTCTCAGGGCCCAGAAATAGCCTTTTACATCTTCTACCCACTGATCATACATAAAGATAAGTGTAATTTCCTCAATAGTTTCCAAAATGCCCAAAACAATCATGGTATAAAATAACCAATATACAGGTCCAAGGAACATCAACCATAATATAAATATCCCTTGGGCAATGGCAGATAACTTGGCCAAATAGGTATGAAAGGCAGTCGCTTTACCGTATTTAGCAAAGGCAATGGACATCTGAATCAGGTAAGGTACAAATGCAATTATTATAAGAATAAGGTTCTCCTTAATGAAGGTGATTTCAAAAAAGACTAGACCGATCAACCCAATTATCAAGGTTATTTGATCTCCAAGTGAATCGAGTTGTGAGCCCCTGGCACTTGTAATTTTTAACCTTCTGGCCAAAAAACCATCAATGACATCCGTACTATAACTTATAAGCAACATCCAACTAAACCATTCACGTTCCCCAACCCATATTAGACCAAGTAATAGTGGAACGGCCATAATGCGATAGAAGGAAAACCAATCTGCAATATTGAAATTTTTAAAATTGTACATATTTGGTAATTAGCATTATGGAATCCGATTGTATAAAGACTACTGCGACTTGTTCAATTTTAGTAACAGATTTAAGTCATTGATGATTTTACCCACATACATGGGAGTTTCATCCAAAATGGATTCTCCTGTAATTGCGTCTATTCCTTCCATTTTGTAAGTCCCTTCTCCCGAAGTGGTCAGCACAACCATTTTGTCCCTATCCTCCATGATTCTGTCGATAAAAGATTTAACAGATGCCGGTGGTTTCCACATCTCCCAGGTATGAATAATTAACAGTGCATTGTAGTTGGTAGGGTTCACATCTGCCAATGAAGAAACATCTATTATTTTAATATAAATGGACTCCGATCTATAATACTCTACAATAGCGGTAGTAATTGTATTTTTAAACTTACTTCCCTGGGTTGCGATAAGTAATTTGGAATTCTCCATGGGAGAATTTACCTCATACTCCTCGGCAATGTCCATGGAATATTCATTTTGATACCATAGCATGAACACCGAGAACACCACTACAATGGATAAAAATGTGAGCAATATCTTTTTAGCCTTTTTCATAATTCTACTTACGTACATATTATATCCAGAAGATTTGATGCGATACGTACATCGTATTACAATCCAATGCACATACAAATATTTTGTGAATTGGCAATAATCTTTTACCAGAGCTTTAAATTATAAAGCTATTCCTTAACATTATGCCACCCTATGACCTTTGTCAGTTATGGGTGCCCTAGACGTCAAGGGAGGTGAATGGACTAGGATATAATTTAAAAGAACAAAATACCTTGGGCTTTGTAATAATCGGTTATATCCAAATGAATTGATTAAAATCACCTTTCACTTTAGAAAAAATGAAGAATGTGATTGACTATATGATTTAAATCATTTTAAGTCCAATTGAATTATTGTAAATTGATTCCATCATAAAAGCAATCGTTCTTTGATAGATATAACAATAAAGTTTCTAAGCAGTAATGCCTTAGGGACCATAAACCGGTACACAAGTAACTTCTTGAGCCTAATCACCCTATCAACTTGTACGGATGTTGCAACTGCAACGCGCCGTCCAGGACTTGGATTAGTTAAATGGGCTACTTGCCCCGGACCTGAAGGATTGGGATATTTAGATATCCCAATCCTTTTTATTATTTGTAGCCCTTGTTATTTAAAAGTCCACTTTACCTTATATGCGGTAAAGACCAATTTAAATGGATTAAAAGAATAGTACATTAATTACTATATTAAAAACACATTAATAATCTTATTATGGAATACTATTTTAACAAAACAATTGGAAATACCCCTTTTGAAAAAGCAGTGGAAAAAACCAAATTGGCCCTACAGGAAGAGGGCTTTGGGGTATTGACGGAAATAGACATGAAAGCTACCCTGAAGAAAAAACTGGACGTGGATTTCTATAATTATACCGTTTTGGGTGCCTGTAACGCCCCCTTTGCACATAAAGCTCTACAGGCCGAAGATAAAATTGGCACCATGTTGCCCTGTAATGTAATTGTTATGGAAAAGGAAGCTGGACTAGTAGAAATAGCAGCTGTAAACCCTATGGCGTCCATGCAGGCCGTAATTAACTTGGATTTAATGAATATTGCGGATGAAGTAGGCGAAAAATTAAAGAAGGTGGTAGAGAAGATCCATTAAATTCTAAGATCCATATTTCATAATGATTGCCATTTGACCAGAATGATGGGTGGTGTGGGAAACAATTCTTCCAAATGCCTCCGCCTTGGTCTTTGTTCCAAATTCTTTGGTGGTAATGGTAGTTTCCCAGTCCTTATCTTCCTGCTTTTCCATTATCGCCTTTATCATTAAAAATGAATATTGTACATATTCCAATAATTCCCCCAAATTGGTCCACTCCCCCGTATCCTTTTGTGCGATAACCGTTTTTGCAATAACCTTTATATCCTGCGCGCCAAATACATTTTTTGCAAAAAGTAGTTCAACATCGCCTATATGTCGGATAAGAAAGCCTATACTATTGGGAGCGGGAAATAACCTTTTGCTTAAATCGTGTTCCGTTAATTTGGATAATTGATTCGAAAACCGGGTTCTGGCTTCCTCCCACAACTCGATAAACAACTGTGTTTTTGATTTCATGAAATATCAGATTAAATATAAATATTAATGAATATAGGTAGTTCGTGGAAATAATATAGATTGTCATACTCCAATTAGGACCTTATATACCCATGTTTTTTTAAGCTATTGAATGTCTTTTTAACTTAAAGGATAATACATAAATACTGGCATAAATAAAAAGTGCTAAGTATAAGGTCATAATATTGGTTATTAGAATATTAAATTATTAAAAATCATTCCTTTTAGATTTTTTGGTAGGCTATCACGGATGTCGGCCATTTCTCCCTGGGAGACATATTTTCGTAAATAGAGAAAGGTAGTGTTTACATATTCTTCTGCCACTTCATCACTATATTCAAAATCGTTTACAGCGGCCGGCCCGTCAAATTGTCTAACCAAGTCCAAGAATTCGCTCATATTCTTAATTTTGGGTTTTTGCTGTTTTAGGGTCCATCCCGTTACATAGACCCCTTTTAAAAACATGGGTAACTGCGCAATAAATTGCAGCGACTCCGCAACCGGAATAATTTCCCTTAAGGCATGAAGTATGGAAGTAAGAATCCGACCAGCTTTGTCGGTATCCTTGCCCATATCCATTTGTTTTGTGTAATCTTTTAAGAAGGTATGTCCCTCTGTAGCATACTGATTAAAATTGAGTGCCATGATTGCTTAATTTTGGGATATATACAAAAATGGCTTTATCTATTGGCTTGTAAAATGACCTGGGTCATATTGGTAACCTAAGTTAATTGCGTTTTTCCTTGAAATGCTCTTCCAGGTGGTCAAAAATTCTCCTTTTGCTTTAAAAAAGATGGCATAAATAAGGTACGGAGAATTAAAAAAAGGATAGTCGTATCTTTATCTTAGGCAATATTAAGTGCAATATCTATCATCTCCTTAAAGGTGGTTTCCCTTTCTATGGAATTTGATTTTTGACCCGTCACCAAAGAATCCGAAATAGTCAATATGGTAAGGGCCTTAATATTAAATTTGGCAGCTATGGTATATAATCCGGCCGCCTCCATTTCCACACAAAGGACTCCGAATTTTGCCCATAATTTATAGGAATTGGGGTCATCCTCATAAAATTCATCCGAAGAAAGTACATTCCCCGCTTTAATGGCAATACCTTTTTCACTGGCGTAAAGTGCAGCTTTCAAAAGCAAATCAAAATCAGCGGTTGGGGCATAGTCAGCATTAATAAATCTTGAATTATTGATTCCCGAGGTCGTAGAAGCTGCCATGGCCAAGACAATATCACGTATCTTAACCTCTTTTTGATATGAACCGGCAGTACCTACACGAATTAGATTCTTAACCCCATAATCATTGATCAACTCCTGATAGTAGATCAGTGCGGAAGGTATGCCCATCCCACTTCCTTGAACTGACACGCGTTTTCCCTTATGGGTTCCAGTATAACCCAACATACCGCGAACCTGATTATAACAAATAGGATTTTCAAGAAAGGTATTCGCTATCCATTTGGCTCTTAACGGATCCCCTGGCAATAATACGGTTTCTGCAATTTCACCCTTTTTAGCATCAATATGTACGCTCATTTTTACTTCAATTTTTATAAACAAGGGTGTGCCTTAGGGAAACCCAATTTATAGGTTGGTCACAATGGCAACTCCAGAGGAAGTCCCTATTCGGGAAACACCTAAATCTATATATCTTTTAGCTGTAGCGGCATCTTTAATTCCTCCAGATGCCTTTATTTTGATCTTGTTTTCAACCATAGACTTCATTAGAACCACATCTTCGAAAGTTGCCCCGCCAGAACCAAAACCAGTTGAAGTCTTAACATAATCTGCTTTGGCATTTACCGCCAATGTACAGGCCATCCTTTTTTCCTCATCTGTTAAATAACAGGTTTCCAAAATAACTTTTAATACACCGCCCCCCAGAACTTTTTTTACTTGTGTTATTTCATTTTGAATGGCTAAAAAATTACCGGATTTAAGCCATCCGATATTCAGGACCATATCCAATTCATGGGCTCCTTTTTTAATGTAATCCTTAGCTTCTTGTACTTTCGCCCAAGTGGTCATTGCCCCTAAGGGAAATCCTACTACCGCGACCAGCTTTATCTTAGAACCTCTTAGCAATTCTTTTGCAAGGGATATGTAGCAACCGTTGATACATACGGCATAAAACTTATACTCCAAGGCTTCCAAGCAAAGGCGCTTAATATCTTCCTCTGTTGCTATAGGTATTAATAAAGTATGGTCTATAAAATTTTCAAATTGCATTTGTAAACGTAAATCTTGTTGGTAATGCTCCCTATGGCCAATAAGCCCATTTCACCAAAAGTAAACTTCTTTTATCTGTTATTTTATGATAAAGATCATCATAATTATCATCAGAAGCGACTTCCAATTATAGCCAATTCTACTGGAATAGTGGAAATTTACAATGGTTACCCCCAGCCAACATTAACCCAAGAATTATTAACAGCCAATTTAGGTTCCCCCTGTGATAGAGTTGGCAAATTAGCGTTCAACGAAATAAATTATTAAGGAATAATTAGGCAAGGGCAGTTTCATTCCTCCCATCGTTCTGCAAATTTGGATTTAATGGGGAAAGGAATTTAAAATGCCTTATGGGATATCCAATTCTCCAAAGTTCTTGCTTCACCTGTTCCAAGGCTATTGGGCTATAGTAAAGAAAAATGAGTCTACCCGTGTCAACCTCAAGGTCTATTATTCTAATATCCATAATGCGACTCAGGTTACGGAGGATTACAATTTTGTCCTTATTGGAAATTAGGTTCCCGATTTTAGCTATAGCTTTCATGAAGTATTGGATTTATAAGATTCCAATTGTTACTAAAATACACCAACAAATTGCCTTTTGGAATGATTCAGATCAGTTTAGTTAAATTTAAGATTAGTTGTTAGTTTGTTGATTCCTCATTAAACCGAATTGTTTAAAAAACATTTTATTCATGGTTTTTAGGGGTAAACATAGTTTCCTAAAAGCGCAGCAAGCCGGAAGTTATGACCAATATCATATTTATTACAAACTATAGCTTATAGATTTAACGTTCAAATAAAGCTACCATGATGACGATACTCTACGCCACCGACCGTACCGAAAACTCGATACCGGCATTAAAATATGCTTATAATTTAAGTAACAAATTAAACGCAAGACTATTGGTGCTTTATGTTCATGAAATGGATTCTTTACGTGTTTCTGTTTCGCGTCCAGCGGCCCAAATTGAATACCACGTAATCAAGGAACAGACAGAAATTTTGGAAACCTACTGTGAAAAACATTTGGGCGTATCCGTAGATGGAAATAAATTACAGGTCGAAGTACTGCTCAACGACTCGGTTTCCAATGCCATTCTTGAGAAAACCAAGGATTTTACAACTGATATCATTATTATAGGAAGAAAGGATAAGCACACAGACCGCGGTCTCATTGTGGGCAATATTGGCAAAGGGCTTCAAGAAAAGGTTCCCTGCCCCTTACTTATTATCCCTAATGCGATTAAGGACAAGTCCATAAAAACTATATTGTATGCAACCGATTTTGAGGAAGCAGATGTTTTAGCCATTAAAAAATTGAGCCCAATAGCAAAGGTGCTTGGAGCTAAAATACATGTTGTACATATTTCAAAAGAAAAAGAATATGCCGGAAAAGAACAGATGGAGTGGTTTAAAGACATGCTTCGGCAAGAAGTGGACTATGAGGCCATAGACTTTACATTGATTTTCTCGGATATGGTTGAAGAAAAACTTAAAGTCCACATAGATACCATGGCGGCCGACTTATTGGTTCTACTGGAAAGGGAAGAAAAGGGCTTTTTCCAAAAAATTTTCCATAAAAGCCTGGTCGCTAAAATGGAAGAACATATCGCTATCCCGCTGCTTAGTTATAACGAGCTTAATTTATAGTGACCCCCTTTAGGACCAATACAATTACTAAGGTAACCCAAGGATAATACCGGACTCTGGTAATACCCAGTCACCTCCCCTTTTTAATCAAAATATTTATGTTTTTATGAAACTTAATTTGGCCGGAGTTTAAGAAAATAATAACGCTCAGTTTTTCATTATCTGCCCTTATAATTATAATTTCACTTAAAACTAAACAACATGAATAATTTAAAAAATAAAGTGGTTTATATTACAGGAGGTTCCAAGGGAATAGGATTTGGCGTTGCCTCCAAATTATTGGAGGCGGGAATGAAAGTAGCCATCAGTAGCAGGCTATTGGAAAATGCCCAAAAAGCAGCAAAAAGCCTTGGCTCGGAAGACAATGTACTTGCCATTGCCTCGGATGTTTCAAAAATTGGGGATGAAAAGTCGGCGGTTAAAAAGATTTTGGATAAATGGGGGAAGTTGGATGTTGTGGTGGCCAATGCAGGAGTTGGACATTTTGCTCCCGTAGATCAAATTTCAGACACCCTTTGGCACGAGATGGTAAACACTAACCTAAATGGAGTTTATCACTCCCTGAAGGCTTCGGTGGAGGCCCTAAAGCAATCCAAGGGGTATTATATAACTCTGGCCAGTTTGGCTGGCACCAATTTTTTTGCCAATGGGGCAGGATACAATGCCACCAAATTTGGAGTGGTTGGATTTACCCAAGCTGCAATGTTGGATTTAAGGCCCTATGATATTAAAGTATCTACCATAATGCCCGGTTCTGTGGCCACCAATTTTAATGGTCATGAACCGTCCAAAGAGGATGCTTGGAAGATACAGCCAGAAGATATTGGCGAGTTGGTTTTGGATCTTTTGAAGATGAATCCAAGGACCTTACCCAGTAAGATCGAGGTAAGGCCTTCTCGACCTGATAAAAAATAGTGCTATACTTCTTTTTCTGTAATTGGTACAAGAGGGTTGCCAATTTCTGAAATTAAGGTTTTAATAGACTGCATAAAATGGGCTATAGTTTCTTGGGTAATGGAATTATCCTTGTTTCTGCTGCCTTTTTTTTCCTTTACCGCAAATTGAAGCAGACCGGAACCTAAATTTTTAAACGAAATTATTCCTGCTTCTATTGTGCCAATAGGATGAGTGCTGTTGTACATAATGGCATAGCATAACAATTGAAAGGCTTTGCTGTAGTTGTAGTCCTGTATGGCATCTTCCCATTCCACAATTTCAACCTGGGAACTTGTCACGTTTCCGGTTTTGTAGTCGATTATTCTTATACGCCCGTCCTTTTCATCTATCCGGTCCAATTTTCCTTTTAGGACTACGGGAAAATCCAGTCCGGAAACCTCAATATTCATTCGGAGTTTTTCCTCCACCCCCAATATCCTTATTTTGTGTTGTTTCACTTCTGCCAACTCCATCCTTAGAAAATTTTCTATATACCTAACTACCACATTAAATGCAATCAGGTTTTTTCCTCTGGAAATATCACCTTCGGCAAAGCTTTTTGCAAAATGACCAATTACGGTGGCCTTTATTTTCTTTTTCATTTCCTGGAGCATGGACACTTCCAAATAGGTGTTCAAATAAGGTTTGTATAGGTCCTCCAAGGTGTCGTGTACAATAGTTCCAAAAGTATTGTTGGCAACGGTTTCCTCCACTTCCAAAACGTCGTCTATTCCCAACAGATTTCTTTTATAAAAATCTATGGGATTTCTAATATAATTACTCAAGGAGGTGGGTGAAAAACCTTTGGAAGCATGCTCCTTGATCAATTCCATTAAGTCCTCATCCTTGGTTATGGTCTGTAAAACCCTAACTGTTGGATTTATTTCAGGAGCAGCAATAATTTCAGTTATATCCGCCAATTTATTTTCATCTGTAAGGATTTGGGTAATTAACCTACTTTTTTCTCCCCCTTCCAGAACATCGGGCTCCGTATTGTACACCAAATATATATTTTTGGCCCGCTGTAACAAGCGATAAAAGTGATAAGTGTACACTGCATCCTTCTCTTTATATGTAGGAAGTTTGTAATATTTTTTTAGATCAAAGGGGATAAAGGAATTATTGGACTTGCCTGAAGGAAGTATTCCTTCGTTGACCGAAGTTAGAATAACGGTTTCAAAGTCCAACACCCTACTTTCCAACATTCCCATTATTTGCATTCCTTCCAAGGGTTCCCCCTGGAAATCCAGGGTTTCGTGCCGTACAATTTCCGAATAAAGGCTTTCCAAGGATTGTAGGTCGTTGGCAAAGGCATATTGCGCCACCATGTCCTGAAGTTGGTTGAACAAGGAGTAAAACTTATACAAATACTCCAAACCAAGGGAATCTTTGGATAGTACAAACTTCTCCCTAAGAATTTGGATAATTTGATCGCATTTATGTATAAAATTGGTTCCAGAAATCTCCTCCTGAAAAAACAATAGACTTAGTAAGTGGTCATTTCCTTCAATTGCGGAACGTAAATTATTTGAGTTTATAAATGCCCAATTCTTCAATCTAATGGCCTCACTTATAATGGCAGCAATATTTTGCTCCTTTTCAGTACATAGAATTTGTATATAAGGATGTGACAAAAAATCCAACACCTGTTGGAAATACCACCCTTGGGAATCCTTTTTTAAGTGTAGGGAAATATACTGAGAGAACAAACTGGCCAAAGGAGTACTTTTCAAAGGATATCCCATAGTAATATTTACGGTATCCAATTCAGAGGGTATAGCGTTCAAAAGGGGGTTCAATAAAGTTTCATCTCCCAAAACTATTGCCGTGTTCTTTAGAATGTTGTCGTCCTCTTCTTTAAGTTTCAACAACAGGTTCCCGACATATTTGGTTTGGGATACGTTTTTAGGCACACCTATTATTTTAATGTTCTTTTTTGACAAATAGTTGCTTTCAACTCCTTTTAGCTTTTTCCCTTTAAGATAGGGCCAAGTATTTTGATGCTGTCTTATAAAATAGCCGGCATCATGTATGGGATCTTCCACAAAATAAGTGTCACTATCCCAAAAAATGTCCGCTTTGGATTTGGCCAATATTTCCTGAATAATATAGGATTCTGCCGTATTTAGGGCATTAAAACCAAGGAATATGTGCGTCTTGTTTTCATTTTTCGACAAATAGTCATTCAACTGTTCACAGGCCGTACGATAAATGAGACCCTGATGACCCAATTTCTTCGCTATTAGTAAATCATTAAAAGTGTTATATAGCGGTTCAAGATTATTCCAGAATTTAATGTAATTCGTTATTATTTCCGATTTTTCCTTCTGTAAGGACCAATGGTTTATTTCCTGAATGTTGGCCAAGTAAGAAAATATATCTTTGGCATCTATTAAATATCTATCGATCTCATTAAAATCCTGTAATAAGGTCTGCCCCCATTTGGCGAAGGTGGAGAAATTATCCTTTTCACCATATTCCATTGCTGAATATGCCTTATACAGTGTAAAAAGTTGCTCCATATTTGAGGCCGCCTGCAAATTGGATATGTGTTCTACAAAGCCTTCAATACTATAAATTTTAGGAGAAAAAATAGTTTTATTGGCCGTATTTGCCAAGGTTGTCCTCAAAATTGTCCCTGCCCTTTTACTTGGCAATATTATTATTAGATTGTCTAAGGAATCATAGGTTTGTAATAAATCGTCAACTACCTGTTGGAGAAAGCTTTTCATTGGTTAAATCATCATATTTTTAAAGTTGGAACCTGCAAGTTAAGAGCTATGTGCAAGTCGCCAATCAAGTTTTGGTCCCAATAATCAGCTGAATCTACCTCCGCCAAACCAACTGGATTCTTTCCTAAGAATTTCTTCAAAATATCCAATTTAACTTCAATACCTGGATTCATTTTAGAAATTTATATTTCTGTAAATATGGGGTAATTTAATTATAAAAAATAGAACTTGGGCATGCACTCTGTTCTATCAAGGAAAATATAATAATTTATGGTTAGGGAATATATTTTAGACATTTATCCTTGTTCTTTTAAAAACAAAAAAAGCCCCGCTATTTAGCGGGGCTCTTATTTATAGTTTTAAAACTACTTGGAAATTACTTTACCAAGTTAATCTCAACTCTTCTGTTTTGTGCTCTACCTTTAGAATTATTGTTAGTAGCGATTGGCTTATCCTCACCGTAACCTACAGCAGATAATCTAAATTGCTCAATACCTTTTTCTACTAAGAAATCCTTTACAGAAAGCGCTCTTGACTCAGATAATTTCTGGTTCAAAGAAGCACTACCTACACTATCAGTATGACCTTCTACAGTAAATTTAGCAGTAGGATACTCTTTAAGGATAGTAATAATATCAACCATTACAGAAGTAGATTCTGCTTTAATAGAAGATTTACCAGTATCGAACAAGATTGTTCTAGCGTAGTCGTTCAATTGCTTCTGAACTTCTTCAGTAACTTCAGGACAACCTTGGTTAGCTACAGTTCCGGCAACATCTGGACATTTATCATCTTTATCCAATACACCGTCACCATCTTTATCTTGGTAAGGACATCCTTTGTTAGCGGCAGGACCAGCTTCGTTAGGACAAGCATCATCTTTATCGGCAACACCGTCACCGTCAGCATCTGGACAACCAGCTAAAGCAGCAAGACCAGCTTCGTTAGGACAAGCATCATCCTTATCGGCAACACCGTCACCATCAGCATCTGGACATCCGTTCATTTCTTTAGAACCAGCTTCGTTAGGACAAGCATCTTTGCTATCCTCGATACCATCACCGTCAGCATCTGGACATCCGTTGAAAATCTCCAAACCAGCAACTTCTGGACAAGCATCATCTTTGTCGTAGATACCATCACCATCTGTGTCAGTACCACCAAATTTGATAGCAATACCTGCCATATGTTGGAAATGCTTAGCTAAATAATCTTCAAAAGCATGCTTGTAAGAAGACTGTAGAGTTAAACCAATGTTCTCAGTAAACCAAAGGTTAAGTCCAATACCACCATTTACGGTACCAGCACCAACTTCGTCTATCCAAGTATAACCACCACCAATTTCGATGAATGGATCAATTACTGTACTTTTTAAGAAATTATATTTTATTGTACCATCAAGAGCATAGTGAGACAAATCGTCTACGCTTACATCCCCTAATTTGTCAATACGGTTCAAAGAACCTCTTGCTCCAATTGAGAAACCACTACCTACGTATTTAGATACTCCTACATAAGAAATGGATGGAAGGATGTTCCAATGGTCTGTTGCATTAAAGAATTCATTCCCAAAAGTGCTCATGTCTCCGGTAGGGTAAACGTCAATTGCGTTAGCTCCGAAACTTACTTGCCAAGGGTTATTCTCGTCTTGCGCTTGTACGTTGTTAAAACCTACAATAAGTAAGGCAACAACCAATAATTTGCTAAGATGTTTCATGTTCAATTTTTTAAGTTTAAGTGTTTATTAGCTGCAAATGTAAGTTGTTAAAAATTATTAACAAAATCATTTTCTTAATTTTTTTAACGTATTTCATGCGAAAAAAGTCGCATTTAAACGAGATTTAATACTTTGCCTACCCTGGCGAATGCGGTTATTGCGCTATTTATGTGTTCAATACCGTGGGCAGCTGACAGTTATACCCCAATTCTTTAGTTTATTTTAAAGGGTACATTATAGAAGATCCTATAACATTAATACCTTTTTGCCGCAGTAAATTGCCCATTTTCTACGATAACTCTTCATTATACAACAGTATGGGAACAATGGCATAGTCCCAATCAATCATATTGCTGATCAACTACTCAAGTGCCATATTTTTTCTTGCACATCCTTAAGGTAATGTCCGAAATGATCACCTAAATAAAGTCTAGGGTAATATCCTCATTGATATATATAAGGATTTTGCCCTCAATTTCATATCCCATTGCTTCCAAAGCATCTGCATACGCATATATTTGTTCGTGATATGCGGGATTCCTTTTCCCGGTCTTATAATCAATTATTGTCGCCCTGTTATCCTTTATTACTATCCTATCCGGGCGAAGAACCTTCCCGTTTTTGGTCAAAATATCCTGTTCGTTCTTTATAAGGTATCCCTTTTCAAAGTAGCTAAACAGCTTTGGATGGTCAGCAATGCCCTTTATCCTTTGTCCCATTCCCAAACTATCCTCTTGGGAAAGGTCCCCATTTCCAATAAGTTCATCTATGACACCATCAATATCCGCAGTGGTCTCTATAAGTCCCATTGCAAAATGCAGTAAATTTCCCTTGCTTATGGCAATTCCCCTTTCGGTATCCCATAGAGCGCCCGACTTGGTCAAAATCCTAAACTCTGGTCGCTCCTTAAAAGTGTATAAATGGGATATTTTTTCCTGATGTTCTGCCTGGTTAAAGGGTTCATCCTGAATTTCAAGATTACCAAATTGATAACAAGTCTTGGTTTCATCCCAAAGTCCCCTTTCCTTTATATAGTGTATGAATAATCCGGAGTAGACATTTGTTTTGTGCTCACCTTTTGGCGTAAGGTCTTTTTTAGAAATCACATAAAGCCCCTTAATCGCCCTGGTCAAGGCTACGTACAATAGATTAAAGGCATCCAATTCCAATTTATGCTGTTCCTCATTAAAAAGGGCCTCCGCTTTTGCACCATAGGTAATTACTTCCTGTTTTTTATTGATTAGAAGCTCTTCAAAACCATTAAAGGCAATAGGATCAACGGGCAACCACAATTTGGCATCCCTTTCTTCATATATATTGGTATTGGCAAAAGGAAAGATTACAATAGGAAATTCCAAACCTTTGGATTTATGAACGGTCATTATCTGAACGGCATCCACATTTTCCGGTGCGGTTATACTTAAGCTTTCCTTTTTCTTTTCCCAATGGGCCAAAAAAACCTGTGTATTAGCACCTTCCTTTTGTTCCACTTCCAAGGCAACATCCAAAAAATAAGTGATATAGGCATCAGAGGTATCTGCCAATCCAAATCTTTTAATAGCATATTCCAAACCGTCATAAACGGAGGATTGCCCTAGAGTTTTTACATTAAACCCATAGGTCTCATTCAGCAACTGGGCTACACCAGTAATATTTGAATATATAAATTGATGTCTGTTTTCCTGGTCCTTGGAAAGAAAACTTAAGATTTCATAACTCCTCTCCTGCTCTTTGGGCTGAAGACTATAATGTAATAAGTTAACCAAGAACCTTACACTGGGATTACTGTTCAAAAGCAGTGTTTCGGACGAAATGATGGGGATCTTATTTTGCATTAGGAAATCTGCCAACAAAATACCGTGTTTTTTCTTGCGGGTAAGGATGCATATATCCCTTAATGAGTAGTTCTTTTTTAAAACTTCATCCAATGTGTTCAATACTGAATTGCAGTATTCCCCGTCTTCGTCACTGGAATCCTCCACATCAATAAAGGAAAGCTGTACCAAACCTCCCTTTTTACTATTGTAGTTTTGACTATTGCCCTCCAAGAACAATTTATTATAAATACCGTTCTCCAGAAAGGGGCTGGTAAGTGTGAAAAAATCGTTATTAAATTTTATTACCTCCTCATGACTCCGGTAATTGGAAGGGAGATTTGATGTAGCTGGTGGAATTACAAAGGGATTTTCCTTTAGATTGATTAGATTTAAAAACTGTTCGGCCTTTCCACCTCTCCAACGGTATATGGCCTGTTTGGCATCTCCCACCAAAAGCAATGAACCTATTTTTCCTTGATCGTCCACACTTTCCAAAGCATTGCCGATCAATGGTATTAGATTATTCCATTGCATTTCGGAAGTATCCTGAAACTCATCCACAAAATAATGACGGTACTTTTCCCCAATACGCTCATAAATAAAAGGGGCAGGCTGATCCTTAATTTCCTTGGAAATAATACTATTGAACGAAGATATGGGCAAAAGATCACGCTCCCGTTCCAGGTTCTTAATTTCATGTTGAATAGCGCTCAGAACGGTAAGTGGAACAATGTTGTTATAGCCGTTCCTGAGCAGGGACAAAACAATGGAGTTTTCCTTTATTTCATTAAACAGACTTATAAACCTCGGATGAAGACCGTCCAATATATCTTTGATGTCCTGGCGGCAGGCCTTGGAGTATAAAGGGTCTGTTTCAAAATTTTGTTTCCACCCTGAATTGAAATCTATATTTAAGTCCCCCGCGGCTATTTTTGCCATAAACTTTGGAAAGTAGCCCGCTTTAAAATTATTGAATTCCAGATTATTATCCTCAATTATTGTTAGGCCTTCTGCGGCCCAGTCCGTTATTTTCGTTTCATGGACCTGGATTTGCAGTACCAATTCCTTTTTTAAATCCACAAAATCCTCTATACTCTTACCTTCCAGTTTCTTTAAATGAGGAGCCTGATTCTCATTGAACAATAAAGTACCTATTTTTTGTAGGTCAAAAGCAATATCCCAACTTTTATCACCATCAATTTTTTCCAATGCAAAATCAATCAACACCTTGGTCAATTGAGCATTGGCACCGGCCTTATTGATGAGTTTGGCAACAGCTTCATCCAACAATAATTTGGTATCCAGGACCACCTCAAAATTTTGGGGTAGTTTTAAATCCTTTGCAAATGTTCTGATCAGCCTATGGGTAAATTTATCAATGGTGGAAACATCAAAAAAGGCATAATTATGAAGGATCTCTTTAAGCACCTTCTTGGATCTATTGCGTAGTGTGCCTATATCTACCCCTAATTCCCGGGATATATCGACCAGCATTGGAGGAATTTCATTATTATCCGACTGTTTGCCAAAAGTAAAAAGATTGCCCAAAATTCGCTGTTTCATCTCGTTTACAGCCTTATTGGTAAACGTAATGGCCAGAATACTACGATAGTTCTTATTGAAATCCGAGGAGAGGATTATTTTCAAATACTCTTTTGCAAGGGTGTAGGTCTTACCAGAGCCAGCAGAGGCGTTATATATTTTGTAAGGAGCGTCCTGCACGTTATTTTAGTCGCAAAATAAGCAATAATAAACAGTTCTTAACAAATTATTAGGTGAATTTATATCATAAAACCGTAATTTTGGGAAACAACATTTTTTAACATAAAAACTAGAACATTATGGCTTTCGAATTACCTAAATTACCTTATGCGTACGACGCTTTGGAACCACATATTGATGCCAGGACCATGGAAATACACCATACCAAGCATCACAACGGTTATACTACCAATTTAAACAACGCTATAGACGGAACTGATCTGGCAAAAAAATCCATCTTGGATATTTTGGCCAACTTGGACATGTCCAATGCTGCTGTAAGAAACAATGGAGGAGGATTCTTTAACCACTCCTTGTTTTGGGAAATCATGTCGCCAAATGGTGGCGGACAACCTTCCGGAGAGCTTGCAGATGCTATAAAATCAGCATTTGGTTCTTTCGATTCATTTAAGGATGCCTTCGCCAAGGCTGCGGCAACAAGATTTGGCTCAGGCTGGGCTTGGTTATGTGTTCATAAAGGTGGGAAACTGGAAATATGCTCCACTCCAAACCAGGACAATCCACTTATGCCGGATACAGGCTGTGGCGGTTTTCCAATTTTAGGCTTGGATGTATGGGAACACGCGTATTATCTAAATTATCAGAATAGAAGACCGGACTACATCAATGCTTTTTTTAATGTGGTTAATTGGGATAAAGTAGCCGCTTCGTACAAGGCAAAGAAATAGTGGTTACAATAGTAAGTGATTGCATGAAGGAACCGGAAAATATTTTGGGCAATAAACAACATTTTTAATGCTGTCCAGGGATAATTTTTAGTTCCTTTATTAAGGCAAATCACTCTTTAATTAAAAGTCCGCTCATTAAAATTTTAATGAGCGGACTTTTTTGTTTTCAATAAATAGAAAAGGGTGGAGAAGCCTCCACCCTTTTCGTCCCAAATCTTACCATAAACTTAACCTACTTATGCTATGGCGATACTAAAATACTGGTATTGTGAGAAATAACAAAAATATTTACGAAATATTATCTATATATTTTTTTTGCCAATGGAGGTTATTAACAAAATAATGTTGTCCGATTAAGGTTAAAATACTGATATTCAGTAATAAAAAAGGCGAAGCTAAGCTCCGCCTTTTTTCCCCAAATCTTACCATGAACTTAACCTACTTATGCTATGGTCCTCCAAAAGTAACCTAAAGGTAGTTGCGTAAAAAAGGTTTTAGACAAACTTCCCAATTATAGGTTGAAATACTTTTTATAATTGGGTTCTGCACATATTACCAGGAAGTGTATGCAATAATAAATTAAGAAGATATTACCCAATATGTAAAATCTGGGCAACCTTTGCTTGTAATACAGGTACCACCTCAGTTTGAAACCAGGGATTCTTTGTCTGCCAAAACCTATTTCTGGGAGATGGATGGGGCAGCGGAATGTATTTAGGCAAAAAATCCCGATAGTTCTTTACCGTTTCGGTCAAGGTTCCTTTTGCGCTCTTTTCCAAATAATAATTCTGGGCATGGGTACCAATAAGAATAATCAATTTCAAATGGGGCATATTTTCCAGCAATGCACTGTGCCATAAAGGGGCGCATTCCTGTCTAGGAGGCAAGTCTCCCCCTTTACCCTTCCCCGGATAGCAAAAGCCCATGGGCATAAGAGCTACTTTACTTTCATCATAAAAAACAGAATCCGAAATATTGAGCCATTTCCTCAGCTGCCTACCGCTGGGATCATCCCACGGAATTCCGGTTTGGTGGACCTTGGTTCCAGGAGCTTGGCCAATAATGATAATCCTGGCTGTGGGGTGTGCCGCCACTATGGGTCTGGGACCCAAGGGCAAATAAGACTTACAAACTTGGCAACTCCTTATTTCTGATAATAGTAATTCCATTACTTTTTTCCTGACACCACAATAACGATCTCACCTTTGGGCGGATTATCCGTATAATGCTGCAAAACCTCCTTTACCGTTCCCCTAATGGTTTCTTCATACATTTTTGACAACTCCCGTGAAACCGAAACCTGTCGGTCCTTTCCAAAAAAGGTCTCAAAATGGGACAATGTCTTAACCAACTTATGTGGGGATTCGTAAAATATGATCGTCCTGGGTTCCTCGGCCAATAAAGTAAGCCTAGTTTGTCTTCCTTTTTTTACGGGCAAGAAGCCTTCAAAAACAAATTTATCGTTGGGCAGGCCACTATTTACCAAAGCAGGCACAAAAGCCGTTGCCCCGGGCAGACAATCTACCTCAATGTTATTTTCTACACAGGCACGTGTAAGTAAAAAACCAGGGTCGGATATGGCCGGGGTCCCGGCATCCGATATCAATGCAATATTATCACCAGACTGCAATCTCTTAACTATACCATCTACCGTCCTATGCTCATTGTGCATATGGTGACTTTGCATAGGGGTTTCAATACTGTAATGGTGCAATAATTTGCCGCTGGTTCGGGTATCCTCGGCCAAAATAAGGTCTACTTCCTTGAGCACCCTGATAGCGCGGAATGTAATATCCTCCAAATTACCTATAGGAGTAGGTACTATATATAATTTCCCCATTAATTCTATTAAACACCCACATGGCTTGAAATTGCGGGCAAGAGACGGCAAAAATAATGAAAATCATTACGCATAAGTTCCATTAAATGCCAATAATACCGATTTACGCAAATTTACGGGCAATTACATTCATAAACCGCTGTTCGTAATCCTCTTTGCCCTCCCAATGGTTATAGTCCGGTTTTACCATATTGGTAATAAATGAAATGGAACGTTCCTCACTGTCTATAGTACTCAACTGGGACAGTACCCTGTTGTAATCCTCCATATTATTGTTAAAGAGATGCTTTACAAATGCCAAACGATCATTTAAATCCACTTTCAGCGTTTTTTTAGAACCGTGCTCCACGGATTGGGCGGTACCACCAACTTTTACGGTTTTCACTTCTTTGGGCATAAATAAGTCCTTATCGTTCTTTATCAGATCTGGTTTGTTGGTGAACTGGGACAAAACTTCATCTATGGTCGTGGCACCGGGCATTTCCGATATCATATCCTTAATAGTATCGATACCTGGAATAATAATATCCTCTTTATGAGGGTTACTTTCAGGTACAGATGAATTCGCGTTTAATACCGAATTGGCCATTGTTTCAAATTTGGCCGCAATAGCATTCTTGGAAACATCTATCTCAACTTCATTTAATTTCTCCTCAATATATTTTAGAACTGCCAACTTTTCATATAGCTCCCTTGCAGTTTCATATAAGGCAGAGAAATCGTTTAAGTTTCTCGAGGTTATTATTTCTGTGGATAATTTTCTCAATTCCTCTTTAAGTCTCTTTTTCATCTGAATATATTTTTAATTAGTTGGAGCTCAATTTGAGTGCCAAAAATAACAATTCCTTAAAGGTAATAACACTGGGTTATAAAATGAAGTAACCAAGATTACCAACTTTTACCAATATTAATACTGGAAGGATTATTTTTTTAATAATTTTATCCCTCCTAAAAATCAAACGGAAAACAAATTACTTTAGTCTAAAATTACAAAATGTTTCTCGAAAATACTGTTAACCCTAAAGAACAATTCGGTTGGATCGAAGTAATCTGCGGTTCTATGTTCTCTGGCAAGACCGAGGAACTGATCCGGAGGCTGAAAAGAGCCACATTTGCCAAGCAAAAAGTGGAAATTTTTAAGCCCATGGTAGACAAAAGATATCACGAGGAAATGGTAGTTTCCCACGATGCCAACGAAATAAGGTCTACTCCGGTACCCGCAGCTGCAAATATACGTCTCTTGGCAGACGGTTGTGACGTTGTCGGGATTGATGAAGCCCAATTTTTCGATGATGAAATCGTAACCGTATGTAACGATCTGGCCAACAAGGGTATCCGAGTGGTCGTGGCCGGGTTGGATATGGATTTCAAAGGCAATCCTTTTGGGCCCATGCCTGCCCTTATGGCAACTGCGGAATATGTTACCAAAGTACATGCCGTTTGTACGCGAACCGGCAATCTGGCCAACTATAGTTTTAGAAAAGCCAACAATAATAAATTGGTATTTCTTGGAGAAACCGATGAATATGAACCCCTTAGTCGGGCTGCATACTACAAAGCCATGTTAAAGGAAAAAGTGAATGCCATTGAAGTTAATTCCGAACAAGTACTACCTCCTCAAAAAAAATCGAATGACTAAGGTTGGAGAAACCGTTCTGGAAATCGACCTGAGGGCACTGGAACACAATTATCATTATTTAAGATCGAAAATTGATCCCAAAACTAAATTTCTAGGAGTGGTGAAGGCATTTGCCTATGGCAGTGATTCCATTGCCATTGCCCAAAAATTGGAGTCCCTTGGTGCAGATTACCTAGCTGTAGCCTATACTTCTGAAGGAGTGGCATTGAGGAACGCAGGTATAAAATTGCCTATTTTGGTACTTCACCCCCAGCAGGTGAGTTTTGCCACAATGATAGAAAAATGTCTGGAACCAAGTCTATATTCCCCTGCTATTTTAAGTTCTTTTTTAAAATTGGCAAAGCAACTCGACCAAAAGAATTACCCCGTCCATATCAAATTCAACACCGGTTTAAACCGGTTGGGCTTTGGAGAAGAGGATTTGGAATTTATTGTTAAAACACTTGAGGGATCAGAACAGATTAAAATCAGCTCTATGTTTTCACATTTAGCGGCCTCCGAAGATTTGAGTGAAAAGGAGTTTACATTGGCACAGATACAACTTTTCGAAAATATTAGTTCTCAACTTATTGCCAATTTGAATTGCAAAACCTGGAGGCATATACTGAACACTTCGGGTATAATAAATTATCCTGAAGCACAGTATGATATGGTAAGAAGTGGAATTGGCCTCTACGGTTTTGGCAACGAAGCCTCCGAAGATGAGAAATTAATTCCCGTGGCCACCCTTAAAACGATCATATCACAGATTCATAAAATTGCACCAAATGAAAGTGTAGGTTATAATAGGGCATTTGTTTCCAATAAGTCCATAGTAACTGCAACACTTCCTTTGGGCCACGCTGATGGAATTGGCCGTCAATACGGCAATCGCGTTGGACAGGTTTCCGTAAAGGGAAAGTTGGCGCCCATTATTGGGAACGTATGTATGGATATGATTATGGTAGATGTCACAGGAATTGATTGTAAGGAAGGTGACGAGGTCATTGTTTTTGGCAAGAAACCTACTGCAGAGTTTTTAGCCTCTTCTGCAAAAACGATAACTTACGAGCTCCTTACCGGAATTTCGCAACGGGTAAAACGAATTTATATCGATTAGATTTATTCAAAATCTACTTCCTTGTATATCCATAAAAGGGATTGACAATTAACAGATTTATCATTTGGACATAGCATTTTTATTTTAACATTTTGTTGTGAATTCTTTTTTTAGCTAAATTGCACATACTAATAATCAAATAAAACAGTAATTATGTTTAAAGAATTTAAGAATTTTATTATGACCGGCAATGTCATTGATTTGGCCGTTGCAGTACTGTTGGCGGGAGCTGCGGGCTTGGTTGTCAGCGGATTTGTCAACGATATAATGATGCCTATCGTAGGGTATTTTACAGGAGGTGTAGATTTCTCCGATATGCAAATTGTTCTTGCAGATGCCGTCTTGGCAGCTGACGGTACGGTTGAAAAACCGGCAAGCGCCATCCGTTATGGGGCTTGGGTAAATTCTATAATTAACTTGATTATTGTTGGTTTTGTTTTATTCATTATTGTAAAGGCCTACAATAAAACCAAAACTCCACCGGCACCTCCTGCTCCAGAAGCGCCAAAAGGTCCAAGTCAGGAAGAGCTTTTGACTCAAATCAGGGATTTATTAAAAAAATAATGTCATTATAAAAGTATTGGGCCTTGAAGTCTTTTCATGGTCTAACCGCTTCACTACCAACTAACCAACAAAAACCGTCAACTAAGATTCGCTATCCAAGTTGACGGTTCTTTTTTGAAAGGATGTGTTTTTTGTAACAATTTGTTATATTTTTAATACATTCTGATTTATGTATTGTTTAATACCCTATTATCTGTACATTTGCCAACTGAAATATTAATTTAATCGTAATGAAAGTAGCTGTAGTTGGTGCAACAGGGATGGTAGGGGAAGTGATGCTAAAAGTATTGGCAGAACGTAATTTTCCAATAACTGAATTATTGGTGGTAGCCTCTGAAAGATCTGTGGGCAAAAAATTAACCTTCCAAGGTAAGGAACATACTCTAATTGGCCTAGAAACTGCGGTAGCCGCCAAACCGGACATTGCCATTTTCTCTGCGGGAGGAGACACTTCTTTGGAGTGGGCCCCAAAATTTGCAGCCGTTGGTACCACAGTAATAGATAATTCTTCAGCCTGGCGTATGGATTCCACCAAAAAATTGGTGGTTCCCGAAATAAACGCGACCGAACTCACCAAGGATGATAAAATAATAGCAAACCCAAACTGTTCCACTATTCAGATGGTATTGGCATTGTCTTCCCTTCATAAAACCTACAAAATGAAGAGGGTGGTCGTCTCTACCTACCAGTCGGTTTCCGGAACAGGGGTAAAAGCCGTTCAGCAATTGGAAAATGAAATTGCCGGAATACAGGGAGAAATGGCCTATCCATATCCCATAGGAAAAAATGCTTTGCCTCATTGCGACGTGTTCTTGGACAATGGCTATACCAAAGAAGAAATGAAGTTGGCCAGGGAGCCACAAAAAATATTCAATGACAGATCATTTTCCGTAACTGCTACAGCTGTGCGCATCCCAACTGCCGGGGGTCATTCGGAGTCGGTCAACGTAGAATTTGAGAACGATTTTGAACTATCTGAAGTAAGGAGGTTATTAAGTGAGACCCCAGGGATTGTTGTTCAGGACAATACAGATACGAATACTTACCCAATGCCTATTTATGCACATGGTAAGGATGATGTTTTTGTAGGAAGGATTAGAAGGGATGAAACACAACCCAATACCTTGAACATGTGGATAGTCGCGGACAACCTAAGAAAAGGAGCAGCTACGAACGCAGTACAAATTGCAGAATATTTGGTTCAGAACCAATTAGTGTAATTTATTCACCTAATATCATCGTCGAAAATACAACTCTTCCCTAAGGGTGCCAAGAGTAGAAGATAAGATGTTAAAACCTTTGTAACAACCATTTACAAAGGTTTTTTTTATGCTATTTTTGGCTCAATAGTATTAATTACATGAACAAATCAATATTAATCCCGTTAACGGCAATACTCGTTTTTGCCTGTGAGCCCACTCCCAAAAAAAAAGAAGCAATCGTTTTGAATTATCCCATTTCTAAAAAAGTTGATTCCGTAGACACCTATTTTGGCACCAAGGTCAATGACCCTTTCCGTTGGTTGGAGGATGATAGAAGCCCCGAAACCGAAAATTGGGTAAAGCAACAAAATAGGACTACCTATGGCTATCTGAACAAAATTCCGTTTCGCAAAGATTTGAAAAAACGCCTGGAACAATTATGGAATTACGAGAAGCTGGGGTCGCCTTTTAAAGAAGGCAATTATACCTATTTCTTCAAGAACGATGGCCTGCAAAATCAAAATGTGCTATACCGTAAGAAGGGGGAGAAGGAGGAGGCAGAGATTTTCTTGGATCCCAATTCCTTTTCAGATGATGCCACAACCTCTTTAGCGGGGATAAATTTTTCCAAGGATGGCTCCATAGCGGCTTATTCCATTTCGGAAGGCGGAAGTGATTGGCGAAAAGTACTCGTAATAAATGCCGAAAATAAGTCCATTGTTGAAGACACTTTGGTTGACGTAAAATTTAGTGGGGTCTCATGGAAAGGAAACGAGGGTTTCTATTACTCCAGTTATGACAAACCCAAAGGCAGTGAACTATCGGCAAAAACCGACCAACACAAACTTTACTATCATAAACTGGGCACCTCCCAGAATGAGGATGAAGTGGTATTTGGTGGTATTCCAGCAGAAAAACACAGATATGTTGCCGGCTATGTTACAGAAGATGATCGCTATTTGATTATTTCAGCCGCAGTTTCTACTTCGGGGAACCGATTATATATTAAAGACCTGAGGCAATCCGGAAGCAATCTAACCACAATTCTGGATTCAACGGACACCGATAGCCAAGTAATACACAATGTGGGGTCCAAGCTGTTTATTTTGACCAATAGAAATGCCCCCAATAAGAAAGTTGTAATTGTAGAAGCCGATAAGCCCACACCCGAACATTGGATCGATTTAATTCCTGAAGCACAAAATGTGCTTTCCGTTAGTACTGGCGGAGGTTATTTCTTTACGGAATATATGGTAGATGCCATTTCCAAAGTGTACCAATATGACCACGAAGGTCGCATGATACGCGAACTTATACTTCCAGGACTGGGAAGCGCCGGCGGTTTTAGTGGCAAAAACAAGGAAACCGAACTCTACTTTACGTTTACCAACTATAATACCCCTGGGTCCTCCTATAAATACAATATCAATACCGGTGAATATTCGCTTTACTGGAAACCTGAATTGGATTTCAATCCGGAAGGATACGAATCCAAACAAGTCTTCTATTCCTCCAAGGACGGCACCAAAATACCAATGGTCATTACCCATAAAAAAGGTTTGGAATTAAACGGCAAAAATCCGACCATACTGTACGGTTATGGAGGATTCAATATTAGCCTAACCCCCACCTTTAGCGTTACCAATGCGGTTTGGATGGAACAAGGCGGAATCTTTGCCGTACCTAATCTACGAGGTGGTGGCGAATATGGCAAAAAATGGCACGATGCCGGTATCACAATCAAAAAACAAAACGTCTTTGACGATTTTATAGCTGCCGCTGAGTATTTAATCGACCAAAAATATACCTCAAGAGACTATTTGGCCATTAAAGGGGGATCCAATGGTGGTCTGTTGGTGGGCACTGTCATGACCCAAAGACCAGATTTAATGAAGGTAGCCTTACCAGCCGTAGGCGTTTTGGATATGCTCAGATACCACACCTTTACTGCAGGTGCGGGATGGGCCTATGACTATGGGACTTCTGAAGACAACGAGGAAATGTTTAATTACCTAAAAGGATATTCCCCCGTTCATAATGTTAGGACAGGTGTACAATACCCTGCAACCCTTATTACCACTGGCGATCATGACGACAGGGTAGTACCCGCACATAGTTTTAAGTTTGCGGCGGAACTGCAGCAAAAGCAAACAGGGAACAACCCAACCATAATACGTATTGAAGTCAATGCCGGCCATGGAGCAGGAACGCCAGTGAGCAAGACCATTGAGCAAAACGTGGATATATTTGGATTCACCTTGTTCAATATGGGCTTTAAGGAACTCCCGAACAAGGGAGTTTTAAAAGATTTTAAAGATTATTATAAAAAAAATCAATAATTTTGTTCTAAAGTCCGTTTCTTTTAGAAATGGACTTTTTTTATCGCCTAAAGTTACATTTTTTATAGTTTTAGCCCATGTTACAAGTCAATTCCCTTTCGTTCGCTTATGCTAAAATACCGGTATTGACCGATATTGGTTTTAAGGTAGCCAAAGGTGAACACATTTCCATAGTAGGGGAAAGTGGCTGTGGAAAAAGTACCTTGCTCAAAATTATTTACGGCCTACTACAACCCAATCAGGGCGATATATTCTGGGGAGAGAAAGAGGTGATGGGCCCTAATTTTAATCTTGTTCCCGGTGAATCCTACATGAAATACCTCTCGCAGGATTTTGATCTAATGCCTTTCACAACGGTGGCAGAAAATGTAAGTCAATTTCTATCCGTTTTCTATCCTGAGGAATTAAATACAAGAACAGCTGAATTGTTGGAAATGATTGACATGGTTCCCTTTGCCAAGGTAAAGGTTAAAAACCTTAGCGGTGGCCAGCAACAGAGAGTAGCACTGGCTAGGGTTTTGGCACAAAAACCGGAATTACTGCTACTGGATGAGCCATTTGGCCATATAGACAATTTCAGAAAAAATCAACTGAGAAGAAATCTCTTTGCATACTTAAAAAAGGAAGGGATCAGTTGCATAACGGCCACCCATGACTCCCTAGATATTCTTCCATATGCCAATAGGATCATTGTTCTTAAAGATCAGGAAATAATGGTAGATGCAAATACCAAAGATCTATATAGTAACCCAAAAAATATTTATACAGCCACCTTGTTCGGGGAGGCCAACCTTATTCCTATAAACATCATAAAATCTTATGGCGATGTAGAACGAAATATTATTGTTTACGCCCATGAATTTAGGGTCTCACATAAATCCGGAATTCCAACAACAGTAGAAAAATGTTATTTTATGGGAAGTCACTTTCTAATTGAAGGGCTATCTGGAGAGCACAGAATTAGGTTTAATTCCGATGAATCCCTAACCGAAGGAAGGCAGGTCTTTCTAAACATTGCTCTTGAAACCATTAACCAACGTCTAAAACCCTTATAGGCCATTGAACAAGGAAGGCATTATTCAGGAGCTAAAATTTAAAGCCGTGCGGAGCAGTGGTGCAGGGGGACAGAATGTAAACAAAGTTTCATCCAAAGTGGAACTGACCTTCGATCTGGAAAACTCCGATGCCCTGACTGAATTGGAGAAAAATAGACTCCTCAAAAAACTGTCCTCCAAGCTGAGTAAAGAAAACCTTCTTTTAATGCAATGCGAGGAAACCCGCAGTCAACACAAAAACAAGGAACTGGTCATTCAAAAATTCCTTGAGACGATCCAAGTAAATTTGGTTGTCCCAAAAAGAAGAAAAAAGACCAAACCCACTAGGTCAGCTATTGAAAAGCGACTAAAAAGTAAAAAGCGGGCCGCCCTAAAAAAAGTAAACCGCAGTAAGCCTAAATTGGATTAATCCCTTTAAAAATCAGCCATTCCTTCTAATCCTCAAAAACCGCAACAGCTCGGACGGGCGACCCGGTACCCCCCCGAATTTTTAAAGGCAATCCAATAAATCGAAATCGCCCACGACCAATTAAAAGGTGTAAATTGATCATATTTTCATAGTGGGTAAAGCACAACTCGCCACAAATTTGATGTACTTCCCTATTGGAAATGCCTGGAATTCCGGGCGACATCATTTCTACGCCAAATGCGGAAATCGCCTGTTCTCCCAACCACCTGGCTGCCGAGGCACTCAATCCTGGTCCACTGGACCAATCCAAGCTGCCATACGTTCTTCTATAGTGATCTGTGTACAATAAGACCGTGTCCCCCTTTTTTATCGTCATATTGGCCGAGGAACAAGCAGACATCAAATCCATGGGCTCAATTAATTCTTTTGGCGCCTTGTGCGACAAATCCAAACAAATCCCCTCCGTGTAGAACATGGAGAGGGGCATAGTGTCTATGGATTGGCCCCTAAATTCTTTAGCCATATGGTTCAGGGCATCCACATGGGTTCCAGTGTGCTCACTCATTTCCAATTTGTATACACTGGGGGAAACCATATTGCTATCGGCAATCCCGTCCCATTGTTCATGCGAGGCATACATCTCCATCTTTATCTCCGGAAGGCTCTTATAAACGGGCATCCCGGGAAAAATATCTTGGCTTAGGTCAATGATTTCAGACATAATTAGATTAAAAAACAGGATTAATATTTAAAACTTCGGTCTCTATAAGCAAGTAAAGATTATTCTATTTGCCGTAGTTGAATCTCCTTTGCATTAAAAAAAACAATGTCACCTACTACTTTCCCCATTAACAATTTCCCAACCGGAGTATTTGGTGCAATGGCATAGAAGGAAACTCCGTCTACCCTTATTTCACCTGCGCTGATTCCTATATAGAAATTCTGATGGTTGGTATATACAACACTTCCCAGTCCAATATGGGACAAATTGGTTTTTAGGGGAATCTTCTTGAACAACTCTTGAAGTAAATTTACTTCGGCAAGCTGTTTGCCCAATTTTTCACGCTCCAACTGAATCATTGCCCGACCGGTTTCATGCTTGTCCCCAGCACTACTTTTCGTCTCAGAACCCAAGGCCTCCTGCAAGGAATCAATATTATTTTGAATCCGCTTTAACCGACTCTCAACAAATAATTGACAAAATCCATATAATTGTTGTTTAAGCGGTTGGTCCATTCAGAATACATTAATTTAAATTTATACAATTTTTGCCATTTTTAACTTTTGGCCTACTTGGCCAAATTGGCCAATTCCTTTCCTATCAAACTGCCGATGGCAATACCCATCCCCCCCATTCTTACCCCGCAATAAACCTGATTACTGAGTTGTTTTACAATGGGTTTTTTTTGTTTGCCCATTCCCATTATACCGCTCCATCTTTGGTCTATTTCAAAGGGAGTATTTGGTAAAATAATGGTTCGCAGTATCTTCTCAAGCCTATCCTGAATCAAAGTGGTTTCCCCAAAAGATGTAGTTTCCTCACCCCTAAAATCCAAATTCCTTCCCCCTCCAAATAGAATTCGGTCATCAATATTCCTAAAATAATAATACCCTTCATCCAAATGAAAAGTTCCCTTGATGGTTAGGTTTTCTATTGGTTTGGTAATCAGTACCTGTGCTCGGGCTGGTTTTACTGTTTCTGTAATTAATTGGGATGCAAAACCATTGGTTGCAATGAAAAGTTTGTTGGTCCTAAATTCGAAATGATCGGTTTTAATCGTAACATGGCCTTCGTTTTCCACATAACTGTCCACACCAATGGCATTTAGGATCGTTACACCGCTATTTTGTACCTTTTCTAGCAGGGTTTTCATCATTTTACCGGTATTGATCTGCCCTTCGAACGGACTGGAGATATAGTTCTCCTGTATACCCCTAAAACCAAAGCTGTTTGGGTGCACTTGAAAAGTGTCGGCCTTAAATACAGGTTTCAAAAGGGCATTCACCTTTTCCAAACTATCCAGACAATGCTCATAAAGATTCTCTTGTTCTTTTAAAAAAACCTCATGCCCTCCGTAGCTCTGAAAATCCATTTCTTTATCCCCAATATTCTCCCGAAGTAATTGTACTCCCTCCCAGCGTTTTTTTACCAATTGCAGGACTTCATCCTCGGAATGCTTCCGCAAATCCGACAAAATCTCCGAAATACTGCCGAAGCACGCAAATCCCGCATTTTTTGTACTTGCCCCTTGGGGCAGCAGGCCTCTTTCCAGTACTAAAACCTTAGCCTTAGGAAATTGTTTCTTTAAATACAACGCACAATTAAGCCCTACTATCCCACTTCCTACAATAGTGAAGTCTATGTTGGACAACCACGTTTTATATTCCCAATAACTTAGATTCATAGATGGCAGGTGCTTTTATGATCAATATAACAATTGTAGAATAAAGGTATTATTTCTTTGGGGATATAAAGGGACAACATTAAAAGCTTAATGACATAATCCTTTATACAAAGAAGGCGAAGTAATCTGCAGGTATGATACAGTTTACTTCGCCTTTACAATAAATTAATTTTCTTTTACTTCTAACCCTTATTCCACTGGCTGTGGTGCCATAACAAAGTCTTCCATAAACTTGGTCGTGTAATTGCCCGCCAAGTAATCTGGGTGATCCATAAGCTGTCTATGAAAGGGAATGGTTGTCTTAATTCCTTCTATTACAAACTCATCCAAGGCACGCTTCATTTTATTGATGGCTTCCTCCCTTGTTTGAGCCGTTGTAATTAGCTTGGCGATCATAGAGTCATAATGTGGAGGAATGGTATAACCGCTATAGACGTGTGTATCCAATCTAATCCCATGACCCCCTGGAGTATGTAAGGTAGTTATTTTTCCAGGTGAAGGCCTAAATCCGTTGTAAGGATCTTCGGCATTAATTCTGCATTCTATGGAGTGTAGCTTTGGAAGATAATTTTTCCCAGAAATAGGTACTCCACCTGCAACCAATATTTGCTCCCTTATAAGGTCATAATCTATTACCTGCTCTGTTATGGGATGCTCTACCTGAATCCGGGTGTTCATTTCCATAAAATAAAAGTTCCGGTGTTTGTCCACTAGAAATTCTATTGTACCAGCGCCTTCGTATTTAATATATTCCGCAGCCTTTACCGCTGCTTTCCCCATATCCTCCCTCAATTTATCCGTCATAAAGGGTGAAGGAGTCTCTTCGGTTAATTTTTGATGGCGCCGTTGAATGGAGCAGTCCCTTTCCGAAAGGTGACATGCCTTGCCGTATTGGTCTCCAACAATCTGGATTTCTATATGGCGCGGTTCTTCTATCAACTTTTCCATATACATGCCCCCATTACCAAAAGCTGCAGTTGCCTCTTGAACAGCACTTTCAAAAAGACTCTCCATTTTCTCCTCGGACATTACGGCACGCATTCCCTTACCTCCACCACCAGCAGTGGCTTTGATCATAACTGGATAACCCATCTTTTTGGCCACTTTTTTAGCATCGGCTACATCTTTAAGCAAGCCTTCAGAACCCGGCACACAAGGTACACCAGCTTTTTTCATGGTCTCCTTGGCCGTTGCCTTATCCCCCATCTTGTCTATATGATCGCCTGTAGCACCAATGAATTTTATATCGTGCTCAGCACAAATTCTGGAAAATTTGGAGTTTTCAGAAAGAAAACCATACCCTGGGTGAATGGCATCGGCATTGGTAATTTCGGCAGCAGCAATAATATTCGGAATCTTTAGATATGATTGACTACTTGGAGGGGGGCCAATACAAACCGCCTCGTCCGCAAAACGAACGTGCAGGCTTTCCTCATCAGCTTTAGAATATACCGCTACCGTTTTAATACCCATTTCCTTACAGGTCCTGATAATACGTAGCGCTATTTCTCCCCTATTTGCAATAAGTATCTTTTTAAACATCTTTTGAAATTTTAAATTTTGTATTCTAAATTTTAAATGATTCTGAACGACCAAAAATAGGTGTCATTCAACATTTAACATTTAAAACTTCTTATGATGGATCTACCAAAAACAATGGTTGATCAAATTCTACAGGGGAACTATCATCCACAAGAACCTTCACAATTGTACCTGATATTTCCGATTCAATATCGTTAAATAATTTCATTGCTTCAATAACACATAATACGTCACCTTTATTTATAGTATCTCCTACTTCTACAAAAGTGGGTTTGTCCGGTGAAGGTTTTCTATAGAAGGTTCCAATGATAGGTGATTTTATGGTAATATATTTGGAATTTTCATCAGCTTCCTTTTTTACCTCAACTTCAACTGAAGGAGAGCCTGTAGGTGCCGCAGCCATCTGTTGTGCCATAGGGTTTCCCATAGGAAATTGCTGAACATAAGTTGGTTCATGTGCATGACCGGCAGCTCCGGTCCGGATGGTGATCTTTAAATCCTTCATCTCCAATTTTACTTCGCTAGCCCCAGATTTGGCCACAAATTTAATTAAGCTTTGAATTTCTTTAATATCCATAGAGTTCGTTTTAGTTTATAGGTTGCGTCAGATTTATGAATTGTATGCCCATTTCAAATATATGGAGCCCCAGGTGAATCCACCACCGAAGGCTGCAAAAACCAAATTATCACCTTTTTTAAGCTGACTTTCATAGTCGCTCAATAAAAGTGGAAGGGTAGCGGATGTGGTATTGCCGTACCTCTGTATATTCATCATTACTTTGGAATCTTCCAATCCCATTCTATTGGATGTAGCGTCAATAATTCTTTTGTTCGCCTGATGGGGAATCAACCAATCAACATCATCGTGCGACAAGTTATTGCGCTCCATTATTTTAGCTGCGGAATCTGCCATATTGGTCACCGCAAATTTGAAAACCGATTTTCCGTCCTGATAAATGAAATGCTGACGGTTTTTAACCGTTTCCTCCGAAGCGGGAAGTAACGAGCCACCGGCATCCATTTTAAGGAAATTTCTTCCCACGCCATCAGATCTTAAATATTCGTCCTGAAGACCTAGACCTTCTGTGTTAGGTTCAAAAAGCGCCGCACCGGCTCCATCACCAAAAATTATGCAGGTAGTTCTATCAGTGTAATCTATTATAGAGGACATCTTATCCGCCCCAATAAGCAATACTTTTTTATATCGTCCGGCTTCAATATAACTTGCCGCCGTGGACATTCCATATAAAAAACTGGAACATGCAGCTTGTAGATCATAGGCAAAGGCGTTTGTTGCTCCTATTTCCGAGGCTACATAGGCCGCAGTTGCCGCAACCATCATATCCGGAGTTGCAGTGGCAACAATAATAAGATCAATCTCCTTGGGATCCAATTTCCTTTTCTCCAGAAGTTGCTCTGCAGCTTTTATGGCAAGATAGGATGTTCCCAAACCTTCTCCCTTTAAGATCCTTCTTTCCTTTATACCAGTCCTGGTCGTAATCCATTCATCATTGGTATCCACCAGCGTTTCCAAAATCTTATTAGTCATTACAAAGTCTGGCACATAAGACCCTACAGCAGTAATAGCAGCTGTTATTTTGCTCATCTAAATCTGATTTTTATCAATAAATCTTCAAAAACAATTGAAAATTTGTGAAAATTAGTGATTTTCTGTGACTTTAAGTCCAAAAATACCTTGTTTTTGAATTTTACATCACCCTCATAAAAAAACTCCCACTCTTAAGAAGTGGGAGTCCAAATTATAATGTGCTAGCGTAAATTATGCTACTGCTTCCTCAGTTTTATCTATCAAAACCTCTCCACGGTAGTATAATTTGCCCTCATGCCAATGAGCTCTGTGAAACAAATGCATTTCTCCAGTGGTTGGGTCTTTTGCTACAGTAGGAGCAACCGCCTTATAATGCGTTCTTCTCTTGTCCCTTCTGGTTTTGGAAATTTTTCTTTTAGGATGTGCCATTATGAAACTTATTTATCCGTTAATAATTTTTTTAGTGCGTCCCAACGGGGATCAATTTCTTCTTTGTTTTCCTTTGTTTCTTTTGGTTGGAGTTCTTCCAGCTTGTCCAACACTTCCGATTGCAGGGTGCCGTCCAAAACTCCTGGATGAACTTTTTTAAGTGGAACCGACAACACCAACATTTCATAAACATATTGTGCAATATTGATTTGGTATTCGCTGTGGGGAATAATCAATATTTCATCATTGTCATTGTTGTACTCATCACCAAACTTAACAACCAATTCCAAATCGGCCTTAATTTTTTGATCATAAGCTTCGCTGGTGAGGTCACAATTAACGTTTACCGTTCCCCGTGCCTTCATTTCCAACTCCATCATCGTACTCATTTTGTTCAAGGTTACGTTTAATTTAATATCCGCACCGTTAAACTCATTATACTCAAAAGACTCAAAGAACGTATTATCAAAAGTGTACTCAAATTCGTGTTTTCCCTGTTTCAGTCCCGAAAAAGGAATAATAAACTCCTTATGCTGCATCATGATCACACTGGTTTTAACGTACTCGCCGTAATAAAGGCGGGTGCAAAGATACTATTATTTTGTAAAAAGCCAACAAATAGAGCGAAATAAATATTACACGATCAAATTTCCATAAATCATTGATCTAATGCCCCGTAGGCACCCATATTAAAGCATTACTAAGCCTGCCTTTTTAATTTATGTTTTTTTAAGGGATTGGCTATTAACCCCTTATATTCCTCCCTATTCTTAAAAATAAGTATGGCCATAAAAACCGCTTCCTTAAAAGAGCTATGGTCCGCCTTGCCTTTACCGGCAATTTCATAAGCCGTTCCATGGTCGGGGGAAGTACGAATTTTATTCAGACCTGCCGTATAGTTTACCCCTTTGCCAAAAGATAAGGTTTTGAAAGGTATAAGTCCCTGGTCATGATAAGCCGCCAAAATAGCATCAAAATTCTTATAATTGTCAGACCCAAAAAAACTATCAGCTGAATAAGGCCCAAATACCATATGCCCCTTTTCCGACATTTCTTTGATCACGGGCTTTAATACCTCATCATCTTCTTTACCTATTACCCCATTATCGCCACTGTGGGGGTTTATTCCCAAAAGGGCAATTTTAGGTTTTCTTATCCCAAAATCCATCTTTAGTGAATTGGAAATAGTGGTGATTTTAGAGCGAATCAATTGTGGTGTAATACTGGCGGCAACATCCTTTACCGCAACATGATCCGTAAGTAAACCTACCCTTAAACCATCCGATATCATGAACATTAGGCTTTCACCGTCCAATTCCTGGGCCAAATAATCCGTATGCCCTGGAAATTTAAAATCATCTGCCTGTATGTTGTTTTTGTTTATTGGCGCGGTGACCAAAACGTCTATCTCATCATTTTTTAGGGCCGCTACAGCCGCTTTAAGCGATTGTATGGCATATTTTCCGCTCTCCGGGCTAGGCTCCCCAAACTTTATTTCAGGTGTTTCTTTCCAAACATTTACTACATTAATCTTACCATCTATAGCCTTGGAGGCATCGCTGATTCCATTGTAATTGATCTCAAATCCCAGGTCTGTTTTTTGATGTGAGAGGGTTTTGTTGGATGCAAAAATAACCGGTGTGCAGAAATCCAACATACGGGAATCTTCAAACGTCTTAAGCACTACTTCGCACCCAATCCCATTTAAATCCCCAATGGATATCCCCAATTTTATCTTTCCAGTTTCCTGCATTTTGCGTTTTCGTTTAATAGGAAATAAACCCCTAAATTTACAACACAAAACTACTTAATTTAAACGACACATGTTTACTGGGATTATTGAAACTTTGGGAGAAGTAAAAAAATTGGAAAAAGAGGGAGGCAATCTTCATATTACCTTAAGATCTAAGGTTACCCCAGAACTAAAAATAGACCAAAGTGTTGCCCATAACGGAGTATGCCTAACTGTCGTAAAAATAGAAGCAGATCAATATACCGTAACCGCTATTGAAGAGACCTTGAACAAAACCAACTTGAACGATCTTGTTGAGGGCGATCTTGTAAATCTAGAACGTGCCATGGTCCTAGGGGCCAGATTGGACGGTCATATAGTGCAGGGACATGTAGACCAAACCGGGCAATGCATTAAGATTGAAGAAAAAGATGGCAGCTGGTTCTTTACCTTTAGCTATGATTCCAAACAAAACAATGTTACCATAGAAAAGGGGTCCATAACCATAGATGGGACTAGCTTGACCGTAGTTGGGTCTAGGAAAGACAGCTTTAGTGTTGCCATAATTCCTTATACCTATGAGCATACCCGATTTGGAAGTTATAAGATAGGAACAAGGATAAATCTCGAGTTTGATGTAATAGGGAAGTACGTTTCCAGATTATTGGAGCTTAGAAGTTAAAAACCGTAGAACACAATCTCAAAATTCTCAGATCACTTAAGGGAGTTTTTAAAAAATTATAGTAATTTAATCATCTACAATATTATACGGATTAATTCTTATGCTTTACGTACTAATTGGAACAGGCCTTCTGTTCATCGCCATGGCATTTCTAGTTACCAAAAACAATGCAAAATATCTTCTTTCCGGATATAACAGCATGAATGAAGTAGAAAGAGAAAAGGTCGACCTAAGATCCTACATCCCGTATTTTAAAAAATTTCACCTGTTTCTGGGAAGTTCCTTTATTCTTCTTGGCCTGCTACTACATTTTGTCATCGGCGAAACCGCAAGCGGAATATTTATGGGTGTTTATCCTATTCTCGCCTATGTGTACTTCATGTGGGGAAGCAGTAAATATTGGCAAGGTTCCAGCAATAAATGGAATAAAATTGGCATTTACGTTCTTGTGTCAACTTTGATCCTTGTAGTTGGACTTTTTGCCATGGGATTTAAGGAAAATCATATAATCATTTCATCGAATTCTATCCAATTTCAGGGCAGCTATGGGGAATCCCTAGGTCCGTCAGAAATAAAATCTGTCTCACTAGTAAATGAACTTCCAAAAATTACATCAAAATCCAACGGATTTGCCATAGGAAATATCAGGAAAGGATATTTTAATACCAGTGCAGGAGAGAAAGTAAAATTGATACTGAACTCCGATAGCAAGGCGTACTTGCTTATTACAAAAGCAACGGGAGATAAGATTTACTTCAGTGCAAAGGAAAAACCTAGCATTGACATCTATAATGAATTAAAAAATGCCTTCCCAAAGCACATTGAATAGTAGAGGATTACCTGCCGTCCAAATGATGACAGCCACTATCGGAGAGGTTAAATACCTGTTTTAAATACAATATTATTTTCAAGAATCGTTATACTTGCAAGATTTGAAGTTTTAATATGCAGTTTAAAAGTGATTATATTAGTTTAAAAGGAAACGTTTTTTCTATCCATTTGGATAGAAACGTAGCCTTTAGATTGGTAGCTCCTCCCAACTACAAGGAATCCCCAAGCCCGTTTCCCGTATTATTAATGAATGATGGCCAAGATTACGTGGGGTTAAATCTGGAAAAAATACTTTCTGAAGCATACAGGGACAAGGCAACCAATCCGTTTGTTTATGTTGGTATAGAAGCCGACAAAAATAGACTTTACGAGTATGGAACTTCAATTTCTGCAGATTTTAAAGGTAGGGGGAACAAGGCACTCCAATACTCCAAATTTATTATAGAAGAATTTGTTCCCTTCCTATGCCAAGAATTTAAAGTCTCCCCTCCAGCTCAGAATTGGGTCTATTGCGGCTTTTCCCTAGGAGGTCTTTCCGCTTTTGATATTGTATTCAACAATTCCCAGTTTTTTGGTAAAGTTGGTGTTTTTAGCGGCTCCTTTTGGTGGCGAAAGAAACCGTATCAGAAGAACGATAAAAAGGATAGAAGCCGAATAACCTTGGAGATGATCAAGAACGCAGATCATAAGGCCCCCATACAATACTTTTTCCAATGTGGCACCGAGGAAGAGACAGAAGACCGCAACAACAATGGTATTATAGACGTCATAGACGATACCATGGATGTCATAAGCGAATTGCAGTTAAAGGGATATTCCTATCCTGGGGATATTTACTATAAAGAGATTGATGGAGGAAAGCACGATCTCAGCACTTGGAGCGCTGTCTTGCCACAATTCTTTAAATGGTCCTTCCAAATGGATTGAATTATACCTTTATAAATATCTTTTTTCTATAGAGTATATATCCCAGTAACACATAAAAAGTGACTACCGAGAGCCCATATAGCAATGAAGAAGTTTCCATTGCCAAAAAATCCTGAACATAAACGGTATTAAAAAGCCAGCCATGCAGGGATGTATCCCCATCTACCTTTATCATACCCATAATTTTGCCGATAAAACTGGAAAGAAAATACAGGACAATGGCATTGGCCCCGGCATATTTAAAAATACTTCCAAACTTAATTCCCTTTACATCGGAGATATAATATATTAGGGCCAAAACTATATTGGCCCAACCAGATGTTACCATTACAAAACTACTGCTCCACAGCGCCTTGTTTATGGGAAAAAATAAATCCCACACATAACCTACAAGCAACATTACAATTCCAAGACCGAACAGAACCACTTCCTTTTTAGCTCTTTTGGAACGCAAAATAAGGCCCGAAAAGATCCCCATTAACGCGGTAGCTATTGATGGTAAAGTACTTAATAAGCCTTCTGGATCATAATCCGTCTTATAGCTATGGGTTCCAAAAACAAGTACATCCAAATAATTGGCCAAATTGTTCGGGGCACGTTCAAAGGTAGATTCCATTCCGTTGACCGGCAGAAAGCCCATCACTAACCAATATCCTATCAACAGAAATGAACAAATACCAACTAGGGATTTCCAATTAAAATTGATGAACAAAATTGAAGCAAAGAAAAATACTACGCCAATGCGTTGAAGAACCCCGGGAAAACGAATGCTTTCGAAATTCTTGAAGAAAGGAAAGTGAATGGTAAAAGCTCCCAAGAACAAGCCCAGCCCTACAAGTTTCAGTGCCCTAATCGTAATTTTCTTATAAGTACTTGAATCTACAGCCTTATTTTGATAAGAGAATACAATGGAACAGCCGACAATAAACAGAAAGAATGGAAAAACCAGATCTGTAGGAGTATATCCGTGCCAAGGGGCATGTAAAAATGGAGCGTACACATGTGACCATGTCCCTGGAGTATTTACCAAAATCATAAGAACAATGGTAAGTCCCCTAAAGATATCTACGGAAATTATTCTATTCTGTATATTCATTCCTGCTTGGTGGCTGACCAGCTATATATTATAAATCATTAAGTACTATAGAATATGATCTTTCATTTTGTTCCAAGCCCGTGCCAACAATAATCCGGATACAATGGCCACAACGGTCAAAATAATGGCATTGGTGGTTTTTCCATATATCCAATAGCCGGTAGCGAACATACAGGAATATATTAATATACAACCCAATAACATGGCTGTAATACCAGCAGGAACACTCCATTTTTCCTTGGTGTTTACAATCTCTACATTTTCATCTTTAGCCTCCTTGATCACCTTGGACCAACCAGGTCCTCCCGGTTGTATTTTTTTGTAAAAATCCTGCAATACCTGCTTGGATTCCGGTTGGGTCATAAAGGTCGCTCCCAACCAAATAATGGTGGTAACCAATACCACGAACGGATACTCCGCCCAATCTGGGAAAACACCTGTTTCCGCAGCAAACAACAAAGGTCCTACAGCCGTTAATTTTAATATGATGGATATAATTCCTGAAGCAAACATAGCCGTAATCTCGCTCCAGGCATTGATTCTCCACCAGAACCATCTTAAAATAAAGATAAGTCCGGTACCCGCGCCAAATACCAAGAGTACTTCAAATAACTGTAAGGCATTTTGCAAAAGCAAGGCCAATGCAGCACTGAAGACCATTAATATAACCGTAGATATTCTACCAACGGCAACCAATCTTTTCTCAGAGGCGTTTGGATTTATCTGTTGTTTATAGAAGTCATAAACAATATAAGAGGAGCCCCAATTTAATTGCGTGGATATGGTACTCATATAAGCAGCGATCAAAGAGGCCAATACCAAGCCCAATAATCCGCTGGGCAATTTGGTCAACATAGCAGAATAGGCCAAATCATGACCCAATTTATCAACAGCAACATTAGGGAAGGCCTCATGAATACTTGCTATGTCCGGGTATACTACCAATGATGCCAATGCCACCAAAATCCATGGCCAAGGGCGTAAGGCGTAGTGCATAATGTTGAAGAAGAAAGTGGCTCCAATGGCATGGTTTTCATTTTTGGCCGCCAACATACGTTGGGCTATATACCCTCCACCACCTGGTTCTGCTCCAGGGTACCATGAACTCCACCACTGTACTGCCAAGGGAATTATAAATAGGGTAATTAATGCTTTTTTATTACTAAAATCAGGTAGTATGGAGAGTTTGTCCGCCACATGTTCGTTGGCCATTAGGGCTTCAATTCCTCCCACTTCTGGAATATTGACCAAATAATACGCTGCTCCTATGGCACCACCCATCGCAACAAAGAACAGTAGGAAATCGGTATATACTACTCCTTTAAATCCTCCCAAGGCGCTAAAGGTCACAGTAATTAATCCGGCGCTCACCACGGTTACCCATGGTTCCAGTCCCAACATAATACCCCCAATTTTGATTGCCGCCAAAGTAACGGCAGACATGGTTATCACATTAAATATTACTCCCAAATAAACAGCCCTGAATTTTCTTAAAAAGCTTGCCGGTTTACCGCCGTAACGCAGTTCATAGAATTCCAAATCCGTATTAACATTGGATTTCCTCCAAAGTTTTGCATAGACAAAGACAGTCAATAAACCTGTCAATAGAAAGGCCCACCAAACCCAGTTTCCAGAAACTCCATTGGTACGAACAATATCGGTAACCAAATTGGGCGTATCGGTAGAAAAGGTCGTGGCCACCATGGAAAGACCTAACAGCCACCATGGCATGGTTCTGCCGGAAAGAAAATATTCCGAAGAACTTGCTCCAGATTTTTTGGAGACATAGATTCCGATAAATAAAACAATCGAGAAAAAAACAACTATAAAACTGTAGTCAAGAGTACTTAATTCCATCAGTTTGGTTTTGGTTTGAGAATAAGAACTAAAGATAAATTTTTTTGGGATACTTTTGCCCTTTGTTCGCTAAATGTCACATATGATTCTCTCAACAGCACTAGATATCACCACAACGGCTTGGGCGCTTGCCTTAACTGCCGCATTTGTAATTGGAATTTCAAAAGCCGGTATTAAGGGGATCGCCATCATAAATGTGACTCTAATGGCATTGGCCTTTGGAGCAAAAGAATCAACAGGACTGATAGTCCCCTTACTTTTAGTAGGAGATGCCTTTGCCGTTATATACTACAACAGACACGCACAGTGGAAGTATATAGTTGCCTTTTTACCTTGGATGATTCTAGGCATATTTATTGGCACTGCTATTGGAAAAGATTTACCGGAAACCACTTTTAAGATCAGCATGGCCGTCATTATATTGGGTACGGTCATAATGATGTACTGGTGGGATAGAAAAAAATCCAAAAACGTTCCTACTCATTGGGCCTTTGCTGGTTTTATTGGCACCATGGCAGGTATTACTACCATGATAGGCAATTTGGCCGGGGCTTTTTCAAACATTTATTTTTTGGCTATGAGACTGCCTAAAAATGAGTTTATTGGAACAGCGGCCTGGCTTTTTTTTATTGTGAACATCTTTAAACTGCCCTTTCATATATTTATTTGGAAGACCATAACACCAGAAACCCTGTTAATTAATCTAAAATTGGTTCCAGGAATTATTTTGGGGATCATTGTCGGCGTAAGATTGGTGAGAATCATAAAAGAACAATTCTACCGGAAGATGATTTTGATCCTTACCGCTATTGGGGCCTTTCTAATTCTTTTCAGGTAATAAGCAATTAAAAAAGCTGGTGCAATGCACCAGCTCTTCAACCAGACTAACTCAAACTAATACTAACTCAAACTTTTCGAAACAAAAATCGCTTTAAAAAACCGACTAAAAGTTAAGTAAACTTCAAGCTTACATTACCAAAAGTATTGCCTCTACCCCTTAAGGATCAGTATAATTCCAACACCTTAATTCTCAGCCAGATATTTTATGCATTTCCTGATAATTATCATATTCTAAGAACTCATTTCGTATAAAATTTGTCGATTCATATTTGGACTGTACAATGCCAGGTAGTTATCCTATGATTGGATACCTCTAGTGTAAACATTTAGTTGAAAAACTTGAACAGCCCAACAAAAAATGCTAAAATGAATAAACATAGCTTTCATATCCCGGTTATGGGAATTGGGTTTACCATAGATACTCCCTTAAAAGTTTCCCACTTAGGTATAGATTCCGTTATTTCTTTGGTCGATGACATCCTTATCGAAAAATTAAGGAAAATGTACTGTGAAAAATTGGAGCTCCCTTATCAAGAGATTTCAGACAAGCTGGATGATTTTAGAGCGAAAAGAATTACCAGTTATCTCAACCTGATAAATGACGCGGCACACAAAAAATTTGAGGACTTAAAAAATTGTGTGCAAGAAACAGGAAATGAAATAAAGGAATATTTAGGCCTTTTACCAAACGCCTTTTCTCTCCAGCTAGAATTTGAAAAACTGACTACCGGCGATTTCAGTGCTGCGGAAATTAAAAAATGGTTGAAGGAGAATTTGACCATGGGCAGTATAGACGTAAATATTATGACCAAGGTGGACAAGGAGAATTTTATCAAAAAAGTTAAGCTGCCTACCGAATTTAATGATGCCCATGCCGCACTGCGCGGATATGCCAATAGCGAACTAAATTCCTCCGTTATTCTTTCTGCGGGAATGAACCCCCGACTTTATAGTTACCTGGAAAATTTCGATGATTTTTTTCCCGATGAAAACGGAAATATTAAAAAGAAGATAGTTTTAAAGGTAAGCGATTATAGGTCTGCACTTATTCAAGGTAAGTTCTTGGCCAAAAAAGGAATTTGGGTGTCGGAGTATAGAATAGAATCCGGTCTTAATTGTGGCGGACATGCCTTTGCTACCGACGGGTATTTAATGGGGCCTATAATGGCCGAGTTCAGGGACAACAAACGAGCTTATATAGAGGAAATACATGAAATTTTAATTCCTGCACTGGTCAACAAGGACCGGACAGTACCAAAACAAAATCTATCCCTAAAAATAACTGCCCAAGGCGGTGTAGGCACCGTTGAGGAACACGAATTTCTATTGGATCATTACAAGGTAGACTCTGTTGGTTGGGGAACGCCATTTCTATTGGTCCCGGAGGCCACTACAGTGGATAAGGCAACACTGGAGAAATTGGTTGCGGCGAAAGAAGAAGATTTGTACTTAAGTGATATTTCCCCATTGGGAGTACCCTTCCATAACCTTCGTGGAAACACCAAGGATTTGGAAAAATTAAAAAATATAGATAAGGATAGACCTGGAAGCTCCTGCCCAAAGAAATTTGTGGCCTTGAACAAGGACTACTCGGAAAAAGGGCTCTGTACAGCGTCAAGGCAATACCAACATTTAAAAATTAAGGAGCTGGATGACCAAAATTTAACAGAAAAGGAATACGCGGGAAGATTGAATAAAATTACAGAGAAATCATGTACCTGTGTTGGACTCGGTACCTCTGCCCTTTTGGCCTATGGCCTGGATACCAAAACCGAAGGACCAGGCGTATCTATATGCCCCGGACCCAATATGGCCTATTATTCCAAAATAATGACCTTAAAGGAAATGGTAGACCATATTTACGGGCGTGGAAATGTGATTTCCAGAACCGATAGACCCCATATGTTTATTAAGGAACTTGGAATTTACCTTGATTATCTTAAAAATAAAATTGAAGAATCGCGGTATTCCATGAATAAGAAACAAGAGAAATACCTGTTGACATTTACCCATAATTTAAATGATGGCATCGGCTATTACCAACAATTATTTGCAGGTCTTAAAGGACAATTTGAACAATTAAAAGGTTCTATTCTAGCGGAATTGACCCATGGCCTAAAAACATTGGAAGGCTTTAAACTAGAAATTGAGGCACTTTCTTTATCTGAGGTTTAAGGAACTTTATTTTAATTATAACCTGAAATATTTAATGATTCCAGGTTATAATTAAAATGGGCTATTTATGAAAAGGAATGAATCTTTTTGTAACTGTTTTCCTCGAAAGTAAAATAGGCTCCCCTTCAAAACTATGGTCATTTAATTCCACCCCCAAGGACCTTAATACTGTTGGGGCTATCTGATTTGAATATAATTGTTTCTGAGAAGTGATTTCCCCCAAGGGGCTCACCCCTTTACCAAAAGCAACTATCCATACTTGGTCTGCTCCATTAATATCCCCACCGTGACTTTTCCATGTTTCCAAGGGTTGGGTACCTCGACCGTGGTCCGTGGTAATGATAAAAGTGGTATTGTTTTTATAAAAGTTGTCCTGTTGCACGAATTGCCACAATTCCTTAATTAAACCGTCCGTATTATTGGCGGATTTTAAATAAGCTTCATAATCCCCATCATGGGCAAAATCATCTGTTTCCCCATAGGAGATATACACGAATTTTGGATGCTCTTTTTTCATATATTCCAACGCATAATAATGCGTAAATGCATCCAACCGCACCGACTCCCAGGGGCTCGGCACTTGCGGTTGAAGCTGATTCAGGAATATTTCGCGATCCGTTAAATTAGCACCCTTGGCAATCTCAAAACCAGCATTGACGGGAACTCCGGAACGCTCCTCATTTATGATAAAGGGAAAAACGTCCCAACTGCCAAAAGCTGCTACTTTTCCCTTATACATTGGTATATTATTGATTCGTTCCAAAATGGTCTTATTGGGATTATTTATCTTCTCATTGCTGGTAAGGCGCTTATCGTCCGCCGCACCGGTTAAAATCTCGTTGTATCCGGGATAGGAGAACCACATGGTATTCGTTAAATTTACCTTGCTACCTTTAGATCTATCACCATGAAATTGACCCATTTTAACAACTTCATTCCAAAAAAAAGGCAATAACAGCGATCGTCTTTCTTCTGGAGTTGCTTTCCAATAATGGGATTTTAAAGCAGTAGTATCCCGTACATAATCCTTGTTGGTTACCAATAGGGAATCGGCACCTGAAAATAGTTCCTGCCACCTAAAGCCGTCCAAGGTTATTAGAACCACATTGGGAGCATCATTGGTCTGGGCAGTAAGGGAGCCAAAAAGTCCCAATAAAATTAGGACAAGTACGGAGTTAATGGAATTCTTCATGCCTTTTGGTCTTATTAAATTATTCATTATTGGTGTTAAAGGAAGCCGTATTGGACCAGTCGCTCCAATTCAAATTTTGATCACGGTAACGAACTCTCCAAAAATAAGTGGTATTTGGTTTCAATCTATTCGTTTTTTCATCGGTAAGGTCATCATCCTTTTGCCTGTTTTCCTTGTAGTACCAATTTTCAAATTGCTTCCAGCTATCAAAAATTGGCTTTTCAAAATCATTGCTTTCGGCAATTTGCCAGTGGGAGGCGGCGTGAAATGCATTGTTAAATGTAGTATTGAATTGCCCTGCTTTTAATGTTGTCCCTGTAAAACTTACTGTTTCATCCTTGGGTGAGATGGCGGTTGGAGCAATGGGCTTTCTTTCCTTCTTATAAATGACTATGCTGTCCCGGAGTTCATTTTTACGCTCCAGCTCTTCATTGCCCTGACTAATTCTCTTAATGGTAAATTTAGGGTCTTCCTGGCTACCATCTACCTCAACCATCACAAAACCATACTCGTCCTGGGTTACCGTAAATTCATCATAATCCCTGCCTTCAAATTCGCCCCAATTGTCAATGGCCCCTCCTGCAGAAGCTACATTGATCCACAAGTGTTTATGGTCTTTGGACTGTCCTCTTGAATAGCCGTGGGTATGCCCAAAAAAGTGAATACTGGGTTTGCCGGTCTTGGTGGTAAATGCTTCCAATAGGGCTACCACTTTTCCTGTAAAATCCTCTTCCCCTGGAATCCAAAGTTCCGATTTATGGGGATGGTGCAGTTGAGCAAAAACAAAATCCACCTCCTCGTTCTTGGCCGTTTCGTCCAAGAGTTTTTGCAGCCACTCATACTGATCTCTACTATTGTTGTATCCGTCATTGGAGTTAAGCCCTATTATCCTGGTATTGCCATAATCCTTAAACCACCAATGTTCCGCATAGGCATGTGTACCGTTTTCAGGAAGACTGAAGTACTTAAAGTAGAATACAGAATTTTTTTCATGATTCCCCAAAACCGGGTAGACCGGCACCTCGGCAAATAATTTTTCAGCGGGATTAAAAAAGTGTTCTTTCCATTGGTAATACTTTGTGCCATTCTCCACCAGATCGCCAGGAATCATCACCATGGCCAAATTGTTGGGGAGATTCCCCTTAAACTCCTTTTTTAAATATTGCAATATGCCATCATTGACCACCTCGGAGAATTTATTGGGATTATTATGGTCTATCTGCATATCACTCATAGCCACAATTTTAAAGGACTCATGGTCACTGGAAAAGGGTGGGGTTTTAAATTGAAAAATGTCCGAAACTATCTTTCCAGTTTTAACACGATAGTAGTATTCGGTAAAACGCTTTAATCCTTCCAATCTAACCTCGTGAATACGGGATTCACTAAAATTGATATCATAGGCAATACCCTTGGTCTTTTTTCCCAGCTTAGATGTTGATCCCCATTCTACAATGCTTTCCTCTCCCATTGAAGTTTCCCACATAATTTTGATGGAATTGGGCTCTGCATCCTGAAGATAGGGCTGAATTAAAATTTCTTCCTTTGCATTTTGGGCACCTCCAAATAAATGGAATGCCATGGCAAAAAACAACACTGCTGTACTCTTAATGTTCATCTGTTTGTTTAAAATTTAATAGACTCTTTTGTCAAAAATGATAGTATTTAATTCATTCGGGGTCATAAAGGTCTGGACTCCTCCCGACCAGACAAGGTCCACAAATGTCCCCCCTCGAATCTGTGTAGGCAGACAAGCACAGTCCAGTGGCTATTTTAATTAGGAATTCACCATTGCCAAGCTTTCATCCAGTATATTTAAGGCCGAATCCAGTTCTCTTCTACTTATGGTAAGTGCTGGTGACAATTGCAGCACGTTGCCCGCAGAAACCTTAAAGCTAAGGCCTCGTTTTAAACATTCGTACATGACCACCTCAGCTTCATCTATGGCCTTTTCCTTGGTTTTCTTATCCTTTACCAATTCTACACCCCACAATAGTCCCATTCCCCTAACATCCCCAATAATAGGATATTTTAACTGTAATGCGGCCAGTGACGTTTTAAGGTATCTTTCATCTGCCTTGACCTTGTCCAATATTTTTTCATTTTCCAAAAAGGCAATGGTACCAAGCGCTGCTACGGCACCTAATGGGCTTTTTTCATGGGTATAATGTCCTAGGGAAATATCCCCAAACTTGTTGTATTCATCCCTAGTAATGATTGCGGCCTGTGGAAATATCCCGCCGCCCAATCCTTTCCCAATACACAATATATCGGGTTCAATTCCATAATGTTCAAAAACGAACATCTTGCCTGTTCTGCCAAGCGCAATTGGGATTTCATCCAAAATAAGTAACACCCCATATTTGGTGCAAAGCTCCCTAGCCTTCTTCCAAAATGCTTTGGAAGGCAATTGCACATCCGTATTCCTGATAGTTTCAGCAATAAAGGCGCCAATATCTCCCTCCTTTGCGAATACGTACTCCAAATATTCCAGACATTTTTCCTCATTATCCTCAAAAATTCCACGATAGGTTACTGGGGGAGGAATGCGTTCCACACCGGGCATCAACGGCCCCATAGACTCCCTGAAGACCGCTTCCCCGCCTACGCTGATGGCATCCAAGGAGGCCCCATGGAAAGAATCCCAAAAAGAAACCACTTTAAACCTGCCCGTGACCGCCCTCGCTAATTTTAGGGCAATACCTATGGAAGAACTTCCATTGGGGGTCAAGAGAACCCTATTTAAATCTGAAGGCGCCAAGGAGGCCAATTTTTCTGCAAAATCAATGGCAGGGACATTGGTATACCGTCTTGGGGAAAAAGGCAAAACTTTTAATTGTTCAATAATTTTTTCAATAAGTTGTGGATTGGCATACCCCACTTGATGCACGTTATTGCCATGGAAATCCAGGTACTTTTTCCCGGATATGTTTTCAATATAGGGCCCCTCACAACTCTGTAAAACATCCAGACATGGAGTGGACATGGATTGGTGAAGAAAATATCGGGCATCCCGATCCAAAATTTGTTTGGTTTCCTCGCTAATCTCAGAGTCCATCCATGCAGCACGTGCCGGAGTAAAATTAATATCTCCTTCTGTCTTTTTGTTCTGGGCACCAATACCTGAATTATCTTGCTTCATAAGGTCCATATTTTGCTATTATTTCTCGTTTTTTTGAGTCATCATTTAGGATGTAAATATCATATCTACTGCCTTGGTTATATACGCGGACTACTATATGTCCGTTCTGACTTTTATATTGATTCAGCCTATCGCCTATCACATCTTTAAGGGGTTGCAACATAACCGTAGAAAACATATCCCGCTCCCCGGGATAGAGCTCTTTTGATGCGATTCTCCTTAGCACTTCCTCACCTGGGTGGTCCGATGACCAATTTTGTTGAATCCATACCCTGGGTCTAAGTGTTCTTACAAAGAATACGTTTTGGGAATCCCTGTTCCCGTGATGGTTCAGTGTGGCAACATCCACTGGCCCTATTACTGGCGCTACATGCGATTCCAAGGAATTTAAATCTGTTTGTCCAAAGGCATCGATACCGCTAATATCCCCTCCGGTAAAATAATCGAACTCCCCATAGGTGATTTTTAGGCATGTGCTTAAAGGGTTTTCGCCAAGATACTCCCCTTTGGAAAATAAAGAATAATAATCCTCATTTTCACCGGTCCAGACATTTCCATTTACTGCAATATTACGCACTGAAAAATTGGGGAAATTATTAGGGCTTTTTTTTAGATTGATTTGGTTTATAGCCCCTGGTTCTAGGGTTTCATAAAGCAAGCCATTCTTCTTGGCGTGATAATCCATATAACTCCAATACTCCTGCAATGTTTCTATAATGCTATAGGAATCGTTCGCTTTTATTTCCTTCTGTACCACAGGGTTTTTTAGATCGATGGGGTTACTACTTCCCCGGTCTAAATGGGTTTTGATGGGCAACAAACTTCCCACCTCCATCATTCCCGTCAAGGCATAGTTCCCTTTTGGATGCCTTTTCCTGTTAACATCCATTTCCCCAAAATGGTCGTCATGGAAATGGGTGATTAATCCATAATCCAGTTGGATGGGTTGATTCTTTGGAAAAAATTGATGTATATAATCCACGATCCATTGGGGAGCAGATTTGGAGTTATCTGGTTTTTGTACCGCATTTCTTGCAGACAAAGTTCTGGGATGGGTTTCGGACATGTCGCCTGCGTCCACCAAGAGGGTGGTGGCATCCGGAAAAATAAAAAAAGCGGCATCCCCACGGCCTGTATTAATGTGATGAATATCCAGAATCCCCTCTTCCCATTGGGGCAATTGCCCTCCTTTGTCTTGGGCCGTTACCACCATAATGGACAAAAGAAAGAATATCAGCTTCATTGACAATCTTTTTATTTCTATTACCAATTACTTTAATATTGATGTAGGTAGCACTTGTTTAGGAATGGACTTAGTTTGATAATCCACATTTAACCAACCACTACCTCCTCCGTTAAACCATACCACTTGTAAAGGATAGGTCCCTGGCATTAAAACTATACTGCCGTTTTTTTCCACTACGCCGTGGTCCCCATCATTGTCCACGATCAATTTATTATCTACCCATAATTTACTACCATCATCGGAATTGGTATAGAATGTATAGGTATCTTCCTTTTCAATGTGAATTTGTGTGGCGAATTTTACCACGGTGTTGCTTCGGATCTCCTCCTTAACCTCATCCGAGGTTATTTCAAAACAAGTTCCTCTGGCATCCGGTCTTTTATTTTCCAGACTGGGAATACTCGTTAAGTTTTCCAAATAAAACACTTCATACTTTATGGGTGGAACCATCGTCTCCTTTTTTATTCTAAAAAAAGCTTCAGAAACGGTACTAGCAATTTTCCCATTGTTAAAAATAGCACTTTTGGCAACTACATTTTCCGAAGTCTTTACCGCCTCGGAATATAGGGTGGAATTTGCATTGGGCATGGAACCATCCAAGGTATACCTTATCTCGCCTGCGTTATTGGGATTCTCCATGATAACGGTTGCGGATTCATCAAACAAGCCACCGGCCTTTTTGTTGAATTCGGCCGCGGGAAGTATAATAGGCTCCTTAAGCCTTTCCGAAGTTGGATAATCGTCACTTAGGTCAAAACCTACAAAGGCATTTTTTACAGGTTTGCCGATACATGCCAAAGGTGTTTTTATTCCCAAAGCAAAGGCAACTGTGGCCGCATTATCGTATTGGTATACCGGATATTTAAGCACATGGTTCTTTTTAACCGATTTTCCCCAAAGAATAAAAGGTATTTCTATTTCCTGTAATGATTCCCCTCCGTGTCCTTTACCCAATCCACCATGATCGGCACTTATGATGACCAAAGTTTCATCTGCCATTCCGGATGCCTCTATAGCTTCCATTACCTCGGCAAGCAATTCATCCGCTTTTTCCACAGATTTGTAATATTCAGAACTTCCATGGCCATATTCATGTCCACCATGGTCCACATGATCAAAATGGATAAAAGTGAAGGTTGGTTTTTTATCTTTAATATAAGTGCTCGCCAAGGCCGCAGTTTCATCTTCGGAGTCAGGGCTAATATCATAATCAACAGCAGCTTTTTCAAACAGCCTACCAAATCCGGTCCAATGATAAATAGCGCCAATTTCAGCGTTTTCAAAATTGTCATTTATCAATTGAAAGATGGTAGGGAACAAGAAGTCTTCGCTTTGTGTAACAGCAGGTAAAACAAAATTATTTTTCTCCCAGCTGTTAGATGTAATCCCATGTTGCTCTGGCCCGGCACCCATAATCATTGATGCCCAGTTGGTACTGGAACTGGTAGGCAGAACCGCCCTGGCATGCATAGTTGAAGCCCCTTCACTTTTTATCCTATCAAAGGTTGGGGTAGCAGCGTTTTTCAATCCATTGGGACTTAATCCGTCAAAACCAATAACAACCACGTGTTTTACCATGGGTGATTGTTCCTTTTCAGTAGTGGCGCAAGACCATACAGAACAAAAGACCGCGAACATTACAAAAGCGTTTAACAATGATTTTTTAAGGATTATGCCACGCAAAGTGCCCGCTATTGAAGACAAAAAATTGGGTTTCAGTACAAAATTGATTTTAGCCATTTTCTCAAGTTGTATAGGATTATTAGTGTAGTGTAAATATCATATGACTAAGTTAAGTTAAATAGTTAATAATATTAAATTTTTGTAACTATAACTATAATTTTTTGAAATGAATTACCAATCACAATACACTATTAAATCCTCTCAACTTTAGTAATCTCCAGTCCTTGTCCAGTTTATACATAACAATGCCATAGTGGTTGATCCGCTAAGGCATCGGACAAATTAAAAATGTATTATGGTAGGATGTGCCGTTTAGTATTGGCCTAATACCAACAAGGACACTTACTTATTTCTTGAAAATTGCACCCCATTAAAATGGAATTTGACCAACTTATGCTTCCGCTAAATGAACTTCCTGTTTTTCCACAATTAAACTCTTCCTATATTTTCTTTTAAAGTAAATAAGTGAGACAATAGTAATTAGGGTCCCCAAAACAGCGATTAAGTAGGTACTGGCCATAAAAAAATTGAGCCATGAAAGCTTGCTATGTCCAAAATTCTTGTAAAGCAATACTCCCATGCTACCTAAATAGCCAAAGGCATCCGCGATATAAATAAGGTAACCAGCATTGCCCTGTATACGAAAGGTGGCGATCATGCGGTCGAAAAAGATGCAGTTAAAAGGTACGTAACAAATATAGAGTCCAAATCCAACGCTGATCATCCAGAGTATTGGGGAAATAATAGCCATTTGAAACAACAGGGTAGACAGACCAATGGCAACAGTTCCAAATAGCAATAAATAATGATAGGAAACAAAGGCCTTGTAATTATTTTTAATCACTCCTAAAAACCCTATGATTACCAGTACCAATATAGCAATAGGCAGTTCGGATATGGTATATATGGCTGCATCTCCTTCAAAACCCAAAGTATCCCATATTTCTCTTGAAAAATTATCCCTAAAATCGCGCAATGCCGTTAAAAAGGTGTAGAAAAATACCAAAATTATAATAGGAAATAGGAAGGTAAGTAAAACCTTTTTTCTATCCTTTCCGGTCATAGGTTTCCGTTCTGTTCTAAGCTCCTTATCTTCCTCTGTAGGTTGCGGCATTTTATTCAACATCCAGGCAAAAAATACAAAGGGGACAAAAAAAATGGCCCCTGTGACCGAGGGCATCCAAAATTGGGACACCTGCCAATTATCCATAACCAATAGACCGACCGATTTTACCGCCCCACTGGAAACAATAAAACTTGAACATAAAGCCACTCCCAAAAATTCAGTAAACTTTCTTCCCTCCAAATATGAAAACACTATTCCCCACACCATCCCCAAGGGGAGTCCGTTTAAAAACATAAACCCAATATTATATGGGGCGGGGGTAATGGCGAACATGAGAAGACTTGCCTCAGCCGCAAGAATAAGGCCCAAGAGATAAAATATTCTTTTATTGGGCTGTAGTTCCGAAATTACCTTAATCCCAATAAATTTGGAAAGCATGTACCCCAATACTTGCGCTATAATCAAAATTATCTTGTAATCGACACCAGCGAAGGACAGGTCTTCAAATGTGGCTACCGTAAAAGGTTTGCGAAAAGCATACATGCAGAAATAAGTGCCAAAAGAGGCAAAAGCCCCATATAGCAAAAACGAAATATCTTTTTTTACTAGCTTCAAAAATGTTGGTAGTTTGGTTGTAAATTTTTACAAAAGATAAATATTAAAAGGCAAAATTGCGTCCTTTTTAAATTTAAATGAATTTTTTACGGTTATATGATTGTTATGGGAAGATTAAATAATAAAAGCTATGAATATTTTATCAAATATCTAAACACGGGAAGTTTCCAAGCCTACTTTTCTACATCCCGTTTTCGCTATGTATCACCATCCTAAGAGGAAATCAATTCCTACAATTGTGCACCAACTAAAAAAGGGTAGAATAATACAACTTCCCTTTGGTGTATTGTTCATTTTTTGGATCGCAAAAAAGGGATCAAAAAAGCGTTATTGGATAAATTTAGTCCGGCAATACCTCTACAATCATTTCAATTTCCACGGCAATATTACCTGGAAGGGATCCCATCCCTACTGCGGCCCTGGCATGTTTCCCCCTTTCTCCAAACACGGCGACCATTAAGTCCGAATAACCATTGATCACTTTTGGATGATCCGTGAATTCCGGAGACGCATTTACCATTCCCAAAACCTTGACCACTCTAACTACTTTATTTAAATTACCCAACTCCGATTTTAAGACCGACAATTGATTAATTCCTGTAATTCGGGCGGCCTCATATCCCTCCTCTATGGTTAAATCTGTCCCGACCCTGCCCTCAATATTTTCCCCATTACTCTGAAGTGGTCCTTTTCCTGATAAAAAAATTAGATTTCCAGAGCGAACAGCATTTACATAATTGGCTACCGGAGCACTGGCCTCCATTAAGGTTACGCCCAGTTCCTTAAGGTTATCCTCTGGGTTATAATCGGCCGGAATCATTGGAGTTTCTTTGTTTACCGACTTTACCACATCTTCCTTTTTTGTATTACAGGAAATGGCCATTGCGACCAATAAGGGGACTAAAAAATACTTGAAATTCATAAGCGTACTTTTTAAACTAGTTTAATTCATTATACATTTTCCAATACTTCCCTTACTCGTTTGGCCACTATCCTTTCCTGTCCCGGATCCATCATCCAAGTAGTAATCCCAATAGTTTCCTTATCGCCAACTGTAGCTATTGCAGGATGCCCTTCCATTAGCCTTTTTCTGGCCTCCTCCGGGCTAATCTTGACTATTTTGTTGTCCCATGAAATTCGTAGGGATGGAACATGATTGGCATATGGTGGGACATGAATTTCTGTTTCCACCCCTTTAACGGATAAAGCACTATCGCTGATAAGTTTTATTTGGTTCTCCCACAGCTTCCATTCCTTCCCATGGTCTTTTGCCAAATACATTTCCAAGGCCACCAGCATTCCCAAAACTTCCTCTTTATTTACTTTCATCCCTCTACCAATAGTGGTTCCTCGTGGTGGAGTATGAATTCGAGCCGCTTTGATAAGATCTTTTCTACCCAGTAATAATCCAGCACTCTGAGGGCCTCTAATACCTTTTCCGCCAGAAAATGCCACTAAATCGAAGCCCATCTTGGTAAACTTAAAGAGATTATCAACGGGTGGCACGTCCGCTGCACAATCTATAAAAGTAGGAATGTTGTGTTTTTTGCCCAAGGCAATAAATTCCTCATACTTAACTTCCCCATTATCCGTACTGGCATTTAAAAACCAGAGCATTGCCGTATTTTTATTAATGGCCTTCTCCATTTCCTTCTTTGTTTTTACGGTGACTATTTTGGCCCCAACATTTAAAAGGGCATGGGTATAACCAATATTATGGCCTTCCTGAATTATTACCTCATGCTTTAGCCCAGTAGTATCCGGTAATTGGGCGGCTATATCGGAATCCATTCCCGAAATTACTCCTGCAAGACCAATGGACATTGCACCGAACGCCCCAGAGGATACCGTTGCATATTCACAATCCAGCAATTCCGCTATTCTTTCCCCAACCTTGTCCTGAAGATCATCCAAATCCACATATTCCGAAGCTCCAAATACTATCGCCGAGGTAACTTCTTCGGCCATTAAAGAACCGGTCATGGAAGTATAAGTACCCGCTGCATTTATAAACGTTCGTATCCCTAATTCCTTGAAAAAATTCCGTGTTGCCGGTTTGGTTACTGCGGCACTCAACAATTGTGGTGCTAATAGTCCCGTACCCACCAAGCCGCCCACCACTGGTACGCTGGATAAGGTTTTTAATAATTTTCTCCTACTTAACATAATTCATTTTTTATAGATTAATCCAAAATAACAATACAATGTATTTGCACTAGGTAATTCCCCACAAACCCTTGTTAGGGAACAATGGCATTTTTTACAGCCCTTTATTTGGCATCCCACATTGGTCTGGAAATTCCGTTAAGGTCCCATACCACGTCACCCTCCCTTAGGGTAAGTTCACATTCCAATTTTTGATCGCCCAACATTCTTTTTCCCTGTGTATCAATATACCCAAAGTTTCCTTTTCTCAGATTAAGAATAGTCAAGTCGGCCACAGCCCCAACAGTTAGGTGCCCCAAATCTGTACGTTTAATATATTTTGCCGGATTCCATGTGGCGCATTCAATTACCTGCTCTACAGGCATCCCCATATTTATAAATTTAGACATTATATTAAGGACATCCTTCATTCCTCCATTCATACTTCCCGTATGTAGATCTGTGCTAATGGAATTAGGTAAAAAGCCTTGTTTTATGGCAGGAATGGCTTGCTCAAAAACAAAGCTTCCGCCTCCATGGCCAACATCAAAAACAACCCCTCTTTTTTGAGCGTCAAAAACATACTTCCTTACCTTACCTTTTTCATCCACGACCGGAGTTCTTCCTTTTACATGGGCATAGGCATGGGTAAAAATATCTCCCGGTCTCAGTTTTTCCATGAGCAATGTTTCCAAAGACAACTCGGGTTCACTTCCTCCAAAATCGATCATAACCGGGATATCTGCCAAGGTGCCTGCCGCAACCGCCCTATTTACGGGCTCCCATTCAAAACCATTATAGTGGGCCAATTTTACACCCACTATAGTGCCTTTATACTGATTGGCTACCAAGGCGGTCATTTTGGGGTTCATGTCCTCTATATTTTGCTCAATGGCACCACCCTTCATACCCGATCCAATGATATTGAGGAATGATAATACCCTTGTTTTTGATCGATCGATCGTCTGTTCCTTAAAAGTCCTAAAATTTTTCCATCCAGCTCCCCCAACATCAACTATTGTGGTAACCCCATTTCTAAGGGTAAACCCATCGGGAGGTAAACTACTAAAACTGTTACTTAGATAGGCATCTTCCTCGGTCCCAAAAAAATTATGACCATGAATATCAAGCAGTCCAGGCGCCACTATAAACCCCTTTGCATCGATGACCATTTTAGCCTGATTCTCAGGAATTCTGGAATCAACTTTCGCTATTTTTCCATCCTTTATGGCTACATCCATTACTTGGTTCAAATTGTTTTTTTTGTCGATTACATGTCCGCCCATAATCAGGATGTCGTAGTCCTGCGCCGATATTGATACAGTTGTTATTAACAATAAAATAATAACCCAAATCCGATTTTTTAATAAATTTTTCATTTTTCAAAAGTATTGGTTGATCTAAACTCCTAGTATGTAAATTCTATAAACTGACTCTTAACTTCTTTACTTCTTCTGCTTTTACCTCCCCAGCATCATTCCCAAAATTTGTTCTTATATAAGTAAGTAAATCTGCAATCTCAGTATCACTTAAAAAACTGTGCTGTGGCATTACCCCATTAAAAACCTCGTCATTAACTACTATAGAACCTTCCATGCCTTTTAAAACAATATTTATTAGCCTTTCCTTGTCACCAATTACCCATTCCGTTCCGTTTAATGTTGGAAACCTACCCGTTGCCCCTTTTCCATCCTTTTGATGACATGGACTGCAATAGGTGTAATAAGTTTTTTGTCCACCCGTAAATTCCCCAACCATAAGGTTATCCTTGGTTTCATCAGGTGTTCTAATGTGCGACAACAATTTTCTTTTTTCCATTTCTGCCAATTGTTCCTGACCAAAGTTATCTTTATCTCCATCAAAAATTATCTTCCATATTTTACCTTTAACGGAATCAGAAATATACATGCTATCGTCGGGGCCAAAGGCTAGGCCCATAGGCCGAAATTCAGCATCCTTAACACTCACAATGGGATCAACCACTGCAAAACCATCCGCAAAAACCTCCCAATTGCCAGCAGGCTTACCATCTTTGAACGGAACAAATCCAACAAAATACCCCGATTGGGGATAGGGTGCCCTATTGGTAGACCCATGGAATGCGATAAATGCACCATTTTTATATCTGTTCGGCAACTTATCCCCTTCATAAAATACTAAATCGTTGGGTGCCCAGTGCCCTGGAAAGCCCATTATGGGATCATCGAAATCCTTACATCGCCCAACAATTTTACCATCACCTCCATATTCGGGTGCCAGCACTTTCTTTTCCTGCATTTGATCATAATAACAATAAGGCCAACCAAAATTTGAACCTTCCGTTACCTTTATAAATTCCTCGGATGGGAGCATGGCACTATCCCAGCCGGAATATATATTTGAAAACAGTCTAAGTAAATCGTCACGCCCGTGCATAACGATATACAGATTTTCATCCTCCGAATTCCAATCCATTGCCACTACACTGCGTATACCAGTGGCATATTTGTATCCATCCTTTTGGGTCTGACCCAGCTTGTTGGCATCAAAGCGCCAAACACCTCCATGATCCTCCAGTTGGGGACATGGGTCCATACCCGGTGCCCTAGGTGTTCTTTTGGGGTTTTGACAGGCGTTGGATGGAGCCCCAAAAGGGACATACATATGACCCTCGTTATCAAAAGCAATGGGCTTGCCTATATGCTCGTGCTTGCCATGTTCGTGATCATCGGTCATTACAATTTCCATTTCCCCTTCAGGTATTAGTGTTCCCGGCTTTAATTTATAGCGATAAATGACCAATTCCGAACTAAAATAAAGATAGCCATTATAGATTCTCATGGCAGTGGAATAACTCCATTTCTGAAGCGAACGGTATGCCCCAAATTTTTCTATCACATCTGCCCTGCCATCATTATTTTTATCCTGAAGTACAACTATCCCTCCCTTTTCATTGGAATTTCTAAGTTTGCCATATAGTATGCCTTCATCTGTCACCGCCATATGCCTCACCCTTTCCTCAATACTGTCTACGACCACAATAGCTTTAAAACCTTCAGGTAGAAAAAGGCCTCCATTAGATGATTGTACCTCACATTGCACTAGAGTCAAAATAGGCACAACACAAATAATTAATTTTTTGATACAAGGGGAAATGGGCATTGATTATAAATTTAATAAACCAGTGATAGACTCTCCATTGTGGGCAATTTTGTCCAATCCCTTTTAATCCATTAATATTATATGGTTTGAAATTGTTGTTTTACCCTACAATAATATTCTCAGCCTGCATGTAGATCCTGTCGTTAACGCTATAAGATGTGTTCGAACACAACTTAAATTTAATAATACTTTGGAGAAAATGCTCCTTTTATTTCCAATATTTAACAATTATATTGCCCAATTGAAAGAAAAGTGCGATTTCTATTGAAAGATTATAAAAAATATCCCTCTTAAATATCTAGTTCCCGAAGTGTGATAGAATCACCCCTTTAGTGATTATTGAAAAATAAGTTTACCAAAAAACTCTGGTCTGTGATAATCCGGCTTTTCAGTTCCAACCGGATTCCAGGTTAAATAATGGCGTTGGGAAGTAGCGTCACCACATTTATAAAAATTTGCAGTGCTTTTTAAGCCTTTTAATTTAATTTCGGGATTATTGGTCAGGATCTCAGCGGGTATTATTATGGTCATTTCCCAAGTGAAGTCGCCCGTTCTTTCTGTGAAAGTTTGTGATCCCAAAGAGCTTTCCACTTCAATTAAATTTCTAATGGTCTTGGGGTCAACAAATTGACGCTGCCCTCTTCCAGGTCCATAAGCCAAATGAACGGTGCCAATACAATTGAATTCAAAATTATAATAATTCCCGTTCCCCAAGGGGTCTAAAAAAAATTCCACACAACTATCACGGGCCACAGGTCCATTAGTGTCCCCAACACTGGCCAGAATGTTTTTTTCCTTGACATAATATTTTAGCCAAATAGCATTATTGCTATGTGCAATCCTAAAGGCAACATCGGGACGGTAAGAAAACTTATCCCAGTTAATTAAATCCACATGCTCCAATGCTACATGCTGTTCCAAAAGTTGGGACACCTGCTCCAAACCAACTTGTCCGTTATATTTAATTTCCTTGACCTTAAGCACTTTATCCTGACTATGTAATTCAGATTTGCAGGCCAACATTAGCCCGATGAACAATATTACTAAATGTATTCTCTTCCACATTTATGACATATCCAATAGAAGTACAAATTAGCTAAAATTTGTCATCCCAACTAAAAGATATTAAAAATATAGCCTCGTTAAAGCAAATAATTATTCATTGGATGGCTAAACTAATCTCCAGTATGAAGACTACTCAATATTTCATAGGATCTTAGTCGGTCATTATGGTCATAAATATGGGATACGACCATTATTTCATTGACCCGGGTATTTGCAACAAAATCCGAAAGTTGTGCCTTTATTGTTTCCTTAGATCCAACAAAGCTATAGTGCATCATATTTTGTATTTGAGCTTTTTCCACCTCATGCCATAAGCCTTCCATACTCTTCACCGGTGGCGGCAATGGTTTTCTGGTATTTCTAATAATCCCCAAAGCCAATTGCTGAAGACTTGTCTCCAAATTCCTTGCCTTTTCATCGGTTTCTGCAGCAATCACGTTAACACAGGCTATAGTATAGGGAGTTTTACACTGTTCTGAAGGCTCAAAATTTTGATGGTATAATCTAAGGGCTTCATGCAAGTGTGTAGGGGCAAAATGACTTGCAAAAGCATACGGCAACCCTTTTGATCCCGCCAATTGTGCACTAAAGGTACTGGAACCCAATAAATACAAGGGAAGGTTTAATCCCTCCCCAGGAATCGCCCTCACGGCTGCATTTTTATTCTCCTTGGAAAAATACGTCTGTAATTCCGTTATATCATTTGGAAAATCGTGCACAGTTTCGGTTCTATTTCTTCTTAAAGCCTTGGCCGTTAGTTGATCTGTTCCCGGCGCCCTACCCAAGCCCAGATCTATTCTCCCTGGATAAAGTGTCTCCAAGGTGCCAAATTGTTCCGCTACAATTAAGGGAGCGTGATTGGGCAACATAATTCCCCCGGAGCCTACCCTTATGGTTTTGGTTCCTTGGGCAATATGTCCTATTAATATTGGCGTGGCCGAACTAACCAAACTTTCCATATTGTGGTGTTCGGAAATCCAAAATCGTTCAAAACCCAAAGATTCTACATGTTGTGCCAATTCCAGGCTCTTTTGAATAGACTGTAAGGGCGTTGATCCCTGAGCTACAGGGACCAAATCCAAAACTGAAAGCTTTGTGTTCCTTAAATTATTGTTGATTTTATCCTGCATTATACCGATATTTTCTTGATGTGATAGTAAGGCTTAGTCGAAAAATGATTTAATTACTTAAATCAAATTTAGGAAGTCTAGAATCAGTAAAAAAACATCCTTTAATTGAATGGTTCTACACCTTAACCATAACGGACCCTCTCTAATTTGATAAAAGTGAACTACTTATTCCCGTTCAAAAATTACGGTAAGACCTGGATTTTGTTCTTTTAATTGAGAAATGGATTCTTTGGATACTTCAGATTGCCAAAGATAGATACTCTTTAACCTAGTTAATTTAGGAACAAGGTCCAAAACACCTTTTGAAACCTTAGTTCCATAAAGGTTTAGCGACTCCAAATTCTCCAATTTAGATAAGTGTTTTATCCCGTTATCGGTAATTTCATTTCCCCTAAGATCCAACTTTACCAGGTTTTGCAATAATCCAATTTTTTCAAGATAGCTGTCCTGGAGGTGTGAATTTCCCAAGTTAAGCCAAACCAATTGCTCCTTCAGTTCCACTAGGGCGTCTATATCGGAAGCTTCAAGATCATATTCACTTAAACTAAAGTTGGCCTCCAAAAAATTATTGTCCTTCATCAAAGGATTGATTACAAATCCATGGTGAATTAGGGAATCGATTATGGCCTGATTTGGCGCTGGAACATTTTTATTAAAAAGATTGTTTTTATCCAATCCCAAATAATTGCTTACCAAAACACTAACTGCCTTTTCCGTATCCAACGCTGTTACAAAACCGTTCGGTGGGGCACCAATTTTAATCCACCATTTGATCAGTAACACTTCTAGATCTGTAAGCGGCAACTTTCCTTCAGACGGCATAAAATCGTCATGTTCTGTTGGTAGGGTAATCCTACGAACCAATTCGCTTTTCAAGGCATCACCTGGGATAATGGTATGTTCACTTTCCCCTCCAAGCATCATATTACCATAAGAGGTAAGCAAAAGACCTCCTTTATTTTTCCCCTCGTTATGGCAGCTAACACATTTAGTTTGCATCATTGGCAGCACCAGATCCAGAAACACATCTGCGGAATCCAATACCGTGACTTTTTTACGCGGTTCCACCTTGGAAGGCAATCCCGCCATATTCCTTACGGGATTTGGTGCGTATTCCAGTAAATAGGTAGAACCATGGGTCAGGTTACCGCCCATGTGACCTGTAAACATAAGCAAAAGACCCACTATGATAACCAATATCCATTTGGAAATGGAGAGTGGGTTACTGGATTTTTTATTGATAAAGTAACACCCAAAAGACAATAACATTACGGCAATTCCTCCCCACTGATGCCAGAAGAGCGTATCCTCATCATAACCACCACTTAGGGACAGGAAATAGCCAAAAATTACAGCCAAAAGCGCACTAAACGCACCCAGCAGCCACAGCAGCGGGAGAAACAACTCCAAAGGCTTGAATTTGGGCCAGCGCGTAGCCAGTTGTGCCAAAATGGCCATAATTAGGAAGCCTATGGGAAGATGTACAACTACAGGATGAAACCGCCCAAAAAACAAAACAACATCTGGCGGGTTATCCAAAATACCACCATTCATCAAGAAGATAAATCCCATTTATACTATTTAAGTGGAGTGCCTTTTATGGGTTTTCCATTGGTGGTCAATATTTGAAAGTGATGCACCCTATGCCCTTCATAATTCCAAACCATAGATTTATCAGGTGCCAACTCAAACAATTTAATTCCTTTTTGAGCCCCGTAGCTAGCAATCACTGTATTGCCATTGGGTAATCTTTGTGCCCCGCAGGGATCAACAAAAGGGGCTTCCTGTATATCTGAATTGGATACTTTCCAGACTACCTTGCCCTTGGAATCAAATTCTACAACCTTGTTCCCATGGGTTAAAGTAACCACGGTATTTCCATTATTCAGGCGAATAGCGGTAAAAGGCCAATTTTCAGCCTCCCTTCCTCCCAAATCTTCCAAATCCGTATTAAAAATATTTACCACTCTCCCATCCGGTTGGTATTCCTTAACGGCAAATGCCAATAAATGGGGCACTAAATAATTGCCATTGGATAATTTCCTGGCCATTCTAGTCTGCATATGTATATTATCCGTATCAGGCTTAAGTGGTACGCTACTTACCACTGTTCCCTTTTTATTGACCTCAACTATTCTTGGTTCCGATCCGGATTCGGTGATCATGGTATTGCCGTTGGGTAGCCTTACCGCCGTTCCCAATTCCATTGATTTCTCAGTTTTGGAATAGGTAAATATTACCTCTTTCTTCTTGTTGTACTCGCGGACTTCATCACCCCAACAAATAAGTATGTTCCCGTTCTTTAAAACATAACCGTCCCTGGCGCCATTTTTGCCGGAATCCCAGAGTTCCTCTCCATTTTCACCAATAATCCCAGTAAAATTTGGTCCTGCTATAAAGAATGAATGCTTAATTTCATTTTTATTTGTCGACTGATTTTGGGGTGTTAAGACAGTAGCTTGTCCTACCAAAAAAAGCGGCGACATCATTAAAAACAGTAGTCCTTTGCCAAAAATTTTCATATGCGAGTATTCCAATTAAAAATTTATTTAGGTTAAAATATCCTTTACTACGTTACCATGAACATCTGTCAACCTCATATCACGACCTCCAAAACGAAAGGTCAATTGTTTGTGGTCCAATCCCAGCAAATGCATAATGGTAGCATGTAGGTCATGTACGCTTACTTCGTTTTCTATTACCCGATAGCCATATTCATCGGTCTTGCCAAAAATAGTTCCTCCCTTTACTCCTGCTCCGGCCATCCACATACTAAAGGCGGACGGATTATGGTCGCGCCCGTCAGATCCCTGTGCAAAAGGAGTACGGCCAAACTCTCCAGTCCAGACCACCAATGTTTCCTCCAACAATCCCCGTGATTTAAGATCCTTAAGGAGCCCGGCAATGGGTTGATCTACTGCATGGGCATTTTTTTCATGGCCACTTTTTAAATTACTGTGCTGGTCCCACCTGTCAACGCCTGGACCAACGTTTGGACAGGTCAGCTCAACAAACCTAACGCCACGCTCTATCAGCCTTCTGGCCAAGATGCATTGAGAGGCATATCCCCTCAAATTAGGGTCATCGGAATCCATGCCATACAATTTTTTGGTGGCCTCAGTTTCTTCCTTAAACTCGGTAAGTTCTGGGATGGACGATTGCATTTTATAGGCAAGTTCATAGTTGGAAATGGCAGATTCTACTGCATCGGCTTCTCCAATTTTCCCAATTAAACTATTATCCAATTGTTTAATAAATTGGAGTTTCTCCTCCTGAAGATTTTTAATGCCCTCCCTTGGATTGATATTGGCTACAGGTTCTGGACCGGCTTTAAAAACAGAGGCTTGATAGGATGCCGGCAAAAACCCATTCTTAAAATTATCCAATCCACCTGGAGGAACCAACCCTCCGTCCAAAACAACATATCCAGGTATATTTTTATTCTCGCTCCCCAAGCCATAGTTCATCCAAGCGCCCATACTTGGGCGTCCCTGCAAACCACTTCCGGTATGTAAAAAATAATTGGCATTGGTATGCTCCGGAAAATTGGAAACCATGGATCGTATTAAAGCAATGTCGTCTACGCAGGTGGCAATATGCGGAAACAGATCGCTCACCGGCATACCACATTCACCGTATTGTTTAAAATCCCAAGGGCTTTTTAATATCTTGCCCACATTGTCGAACTGAGTGGCATCTACCTTAAATTTCTTTCTTGGATCCTCACCGTTCTCCTTGGCTAGTCGTGGTTTGGGGTCAAAGGAGTCCACTTGTGAGACACCGCCATCCATATACAGAAAGATGACATTTTTCGCCTTGGGCAAATAATGTGGCCCCAAATAAAGATTGGAAGCTGATTCAAGGGCTCCTGCCCTCTTGCAGCCCAATGGCATAGTGCCAAACAGACTCATTAATGCCAATGAACCGAAGCCCCCAGCCGATAGTCCCAACATTTCCCGACGAGAAATAACTCTTGGTTTAGTATTGTGATGATGGCCCATTTAAATAAGGTATATAAATTCTTTTAAATTAAAAATACTATGACAATACTCTTTCCATAGTTCCATTTCTTGATTCTCCCTGTCATCCCTTTTTTCTTCCATTTTCTGCAGCATCTCAAAAAAGTGTGAAGCTTTTTTTAGTTCTTCCGAACTTGCCAAACGAGAAAAAGCCTGCAAATAGATCCACTGTACTTTTTCCTCAAAACCGACCAGTCCCTTTTCCATTAATTTCCCAGCCATAATTTCGGCCTGTTCTGCAACCAATGGGTCGTTCATTAAAATCAAGGATTGTGAAGGCACATTGGTAACGTTCCTACTACCAAAAGTACTAAACGGAATAGGACGATCAAAGGTCGTCATCATAGGCTCCAGAAAATTTCTCCTTACCTCCAAATAAATACTCCTTCGGCCTTCCCCATCTATGGGTCCTGATTTCCGCGGCCTACCCCGTCCCTGCATAAATGCCGTTAAATGGGTGGCCACAGGTGTTCCGTACATGGTGGAATCCAAACTTTCGGAAACAGCCAATATTCCATCTCTAATAGCTTCAGCCTCCAGTCTTCGTACGGGAAAAGAAGCTAAATAAATATTGTTGGGGTCCTTATTGGCCAGCGCCTCACTTTTCAAAGTACTCCTTTTAAAAGTCTCTGAGGTAATAATTGCCCTGATCAATTTTTTAACGGACCATCCTTCTTTTTGAAACTTAACAGCCAAGTAATCCAACAGTTCCGGGTGGGTTGGCAATTTTCCTTGTAGACCAAAATTATCAACGGTCTCTACAATTCCCTTGCCGAACAAATGGTGCCAAATCCGGTTTACCATAACTCTAGAAGTCAAGGGATTATCCTTGTTCAACATTACCTCGGCCAACTCCATACGTCCACTTCCCTTAGATTTAAATACGGTATCCCCCAAAGACAATACCGATAAAAATCTCCGAGGAATATGTTCTTCCGATGGTTCCTTATAATTACCTCTATTGAAAACGGGGCTATCAATTCCGTAACCATCATAAATACCATTAACAAAGGATTCGGTTTTTAAACTTTTTGCAAGTTGTTGACTGCTATCCACAACCGATTTCAATTCAGGGAAATGCGCAGGCAATTTTCCCTTCTTCAAATCATCATTAAGCCTTGTTACCTTGGAGGGAGATATATCCAGGCTCGCCCAATTATCCTGAGGTTGTTGAGCTGTAATATTCTTCTCCAAATCCGACGGCCATTCCCCATCATAAGTCATTGCATATTCTGCCTCAATAAAAGCATCCTCCGGCAGATTATAATTATGGCGGTCATAAGCTCCGGTCAAAATTTCAATATATGCCTTTCTGCCCTTCCAGGCCGCTACGTTAAATACAAAATTATTCCATTCCCCCGTATTCACCTTATGGTCTATTCCACCATAAATTGGATTTTGGATCAATTGAAAATTGTCTATTATTATTCTAATGCTGCTGTTTTTTCCAAGTGCCCTAACTCCAATAAAATCTTTGTCCAAGATAATATTGGGAGATCGCAAAGCTCCAAAAACACCTACACCTATTGCCCTACTAGAAGCTTTCCCTTCGTCCAATCCAAGCAATGTACCTGTGGCGGGATCCACTATGGGATTAGCCAGAGTGGTCCTCTGTCCAAAAGCAAAGCCATTACTTGTCCATCCATCAAAATCCCGGCCCCTAAAATCGCCAATAACGGTATAGGCCTTTTCCTTAGTGGCCACTCCTATATTCTGGGCGTGGTTAGTATTTTCATAGCTGTTTTTGGCTCTGTCCCATTTTCCGGCCACCAGCTTTCGCATATAGGAATTAAGATTTTCTATTTCCTTGGCCGCCAATTTCTTATCCTTGCCTACATCGGCAGGAACCGGAGAAAACCTTGTGCTCTCCATTACCCCATAAAGGGCATAATAGTCCGCTGCAGTTATGGGGTCAAATTTATGGTCGTGACATTTGGCACATGAAACCGTTAACCCCTGAAAAGTCTTGGTGGTAACGTCGATCATATTATCAATGCGATCTGCCTCGTCCTGGCGAACATCCACTGGACTATGGGTGCCTTCACCCATTACATAGAAAGTAGTGCCGAGCCTAGATTCCGAAACTCCGGTTTCCTTATTTTCCCTCGTAGTTTGCATTAAATCCCCAGCAATGTGTTCCTTAAGGAATTGATCATAGGGCACATCTTCGTTAAACGCCCTGATCAAGTAGTCCCTATATTTCCAAGCACCTGTTATTGCATAATCAAACTCGTGGCCCTTTGTTTCCGCATACCTCACCAAATCCATCCAATGTCTTGCCCATCTTTCTCCATAGGCAGGTGAATTAAGATAACGATCAACCAATTTTTCGTAAGCCACACCACTGGTATCCGATAGGAATTCTTGAACCTCCTTAGGGTTGGGGGGTAAGCCTGTAAGTAAATAGGATACTCTTCGGATAAGTGAATTTTTGTTGGCAAGAGCTACTTTTTCCAACCCTTTTTCATCCAGTTTCTTGTCTATTATAAAATCGATGGCCTTGGGGTCCGATAACGCAATTTTCGTCTCCGGCTTAATGAAGGACCAATGATCTTTCCATTCGGCTCCCTGATCTATCCATTTGTTCAATAAAGCCTTCTCCCTCTCGGTAAGTTTTAGATTGGTCTCCGGTGGGGGCATTACCATACCAGGGTCTTCATTATAAATCCGCTGTACCATTTGGCTTTTGGAAGTCTTCCCAGGCACAATGGCATGACCCCCTTCTTTTAGCGCAGCGGTGGCACCTTCGTAAGTATCCAATCGCAACTCCGCTTTTCTGCTACTTGGGTCTGGGCCGTGGCACAAATAACAATTCTGTACCAATATGGGTTTTACATGAAAATTAAAATCGACCACCTTGGGCAGAGGTTCAGAGAACTGTTGTGATCTGTCACAGGAAATACTCAAGCCGCCAAGGGTACATATTAAAATCAGAACCTTTATTCTGTTGAAAAACATTGTTAAAATTTTATACTCATTGTCAAATATACAGATCCAATAGTTTAAAACCAACTATTAAAACAATGTGCTAAACTATTATATAAGCCCCTTGAAAGGTAATGTTTTTGACTTCATCCAAAAATAATACATTGTTGTTAAAATGCTAAGTTTTAAGTTAAAGGGGTTTAAGAACGAATAACTTCAGCTTCGCGCCCTGGGCAAGGCCGAAACCTGAAGATCCACCTTCCATTATACTTGGACTTCGCTCCACACAGGTCAAGGGAAGGAGCCCTTTTCCTAGATCATAGATCAAGAATTTGGGACACTAAGGGCTATGGAATACCCCTAAAATAGAAATGCCATGAGCCAAATGACCGAAAAAAGACCCTTGTCCAAATGACCACTATAGTCATCGGTACCGCTCAACAGGGAGGAGTAATCTCATTGGTAGGTCAACGAAATTTTAAAATTTAACCGCGATGTTACTGCCTACTAATAGAATAAAATTAGTAACCTAATATCGAATACCTAGCTTGAGCGACTTCTCAATCGCCCAAAAAAGGCTCATGTCGAAGTGACCACACCAGTCATTTCGAACATCGTGAGAAATCACACTAGTAACTCATCGTAGTTTTAAAAGATAATCGTGAAGCACCATTTTATTCCTAACATAAAATTGAGATTCCAATAATGACAACCATTATGTGCGACTTCTCTTCCAATTGTTATCCGGACTTCCAAAAAAGGCTCATGTCGCGGTGACCACAACAGTCATTTCTAGACCTAACCTCGCGAGAAATCACACTAGTGGCTATTAGTCGTTTTGAAAGCTAATCTTGAAGCAACTATTCCCATGAAAACATAAAATCACGTTTCCAAAAATGAAAACCCAGCTTGTGCGACTTCTCGTCGGCCCCGAAAAGGGACTTTGTCGAAGTGACCACATAAGTCATTTCGAACATCGTGAGAAATCACACTAGTAACTCATCGTAATTTTAAAAGATAATCGTGAATCACCATTTTATTCCTAACATAAAATTGAGATTCCAATAATGACAACCATTATGTGCGACTTCTCTTCCGATTGTTATCCGGACTTCCAAAAAAGGCTCATGTCGAAGTGACCACACAAGTCATTTCGCCCGATAGGGAGAAATCGCACGTATAGCTTAGCCAATATATTAATTGGACATTTAACTTCTCCGCAAGTAATAAAACTGAAAAAACTTATGAAAAAACCGTTGACCACTGGACTCCTCCCAATAAGGGACTCCATCGCATGGAGCATGCCTTACACATTGGAGAATTAAAGCAACTCCTTTAAATCTTCTATGGTATTAATGTTGTATTCCGCTTTGGGTACCTCGCCAAAACCATAATTGGCGTAAACAAATGGTATTCCGTTCCCTACGGCAGCGGTATAATCCCCCATGGTATCCCCAATATAGATTGGTTTGGAAAGTGTATTTCTTTCAATGACCATTTTTACATTTTCGGTCTTGGACTTACCTGTATTTCCTGAACATTCAAAATCTTTAAAATAGGCACCCAAACCATGGTAATCAAAAAAGGCCTCGATATAACCAGCCTGACAATTACTGACTATATACAGATCAAAAATTTTCCCTAAGGTCCGCAAAGTGGCTTCCAATCCTTGGTACAAAACACCTCCAGATTCCTTAATATCATTTACCTCCTGTTTATAGCAACTGTTCATGACCTCGTCTTGCTGCTCTTTGGAAAGATATGGAAACAGTTTTTTTCCTACCAGGTCGTGCTGCATACCCAAAATACCCTGTATATCTTCCCTGGAAATCGGATTTTTAATACAGTCGAACCCATTCAGGGCCGTATGCCACGCCTTGATACTCATGGGCATTGGATTCCAAAGGGTACCATCCAGATCAAAAATGATGTTTTCAATATTGTTCTTTAATCCACTCAGCGCCATTATTTTGAGGTTTAGATTAAACTGGGTCCTATATTAAATTTACTACTTCGCCAGTTTCGGCCGATTTATAGGCCGCATCAACAATGTCCAGTACCATTTGCCCTTCCACAATTCCTGGCACGGGTTGTTGTCTGGTTTTAATACAGTCTACAAAATATTCCATTTGACGGGTATATATTATTTGATCGCAATGATCATCCCTTTTTGGAAGCTCGGGCACCGTGGTTACTGAGCCTTCCCCATCTTTCATTTTTAAAAATGTGGGAAACAGATTGGCATAACCCTTAGTCCCGAACAAGCTTGTACTGGCTTCAGGTCCGTCCATATGGGGATGCCACCATCCACTTTCTATTATACTTTCCGTGCCATTGTCCCATGTAATGACCAAAATACTTGTGTCGTCCACATCATAATCGCCAAATTCTGTAGAAATTCTGGCATATACCTTAGCTGGTTTGGGATCACCCAAAATATACCTTACAGCGTCTATAGCATGTACCCCCATATCCGCCAAGGCTCCTCCACCTGCCAGTTCCTTTTTGGTAAACCAGCCGGAGGGGCCCCAATTTTCATGTATCCCATAGCCTTTGGTCTTAAAAACTTTCCCTAGAGTTCCAGAATCTACGGTATCCCTGATATAACGGGTATCTACATCAAAACGCCACATATGCCCCACCATCACCAATTGGTTATACTTTTTAGCTACCTCAGCTATTTGCCTACCTTCATCACCGCTGATTCCCATAGGCTTTTCAAGAAAAACATCTTTGCCATTTTGTAAGAACCTTATGGCATAAGGGGCATGAAATTGGTTTGGGGTACTAATAATTACGGCATCCAAATCCTCTCTGTTGACAAGGGATGAAATATCGTTCAGCGCCTCTTTGATGTTGTACTTAAGGGCAAACTTTTTGGCATTTTCCAGGTTTTTTGACACTACGGCCACTATTTCAACATTGGACAGTGTTTGAAGTCCGCGGGCATGATAATCAGATATAAATCCTGCACCAATAAGGGCTATTTTTATTTTTTCCATTTTTTGAATTACTAATATTATTTTGGTTCCACGGATGGAGCTGAATTGAATTTGTCAAAGGCCTCAAGCATTTTAGATAAACGATCTGTCAAAATAAAATTGACCCCTGCATCCAATAATTCCTTCACGCGACCTTCTTCTTCGGAATGAAAATAATTAATTCGAATCCCATTTTCCTTTAGTTTCGTCAAATCTGCTGGCAAATTTTCATCGTCGCGACTACTTTTCAACTGAAGAAATGCAAAGCCATTTTCTATGGTTCCATTAACATACTCGGTTCTACTGGATAATCGCTCCATGTTGCACATCATAATGTTTGAATTTACCCGTCTTACCCCTTTGGATGCCTCATTATTACAAGCAATAACAGCCTGATGGATTCTATTGGCGGCTATCACAGCTTCTGCCGTTGCGGCTCCCAAACGTTCATTCCCCTTTAGATGGATATTAAGCCAGATATTTTTTGGCATTATATCCAGTGCTTCCTTTAAAGTAGGTACCCTTTCCCTCTTAAACTTTCTGGATTTCCATTTACCCGCGTCCAGTCTTTTAATTTTTCTCAGGCTAAGATTCCCCACCAGCCCCCGGCCATTAGTGGTCCTGTTGACCTTTTCATCGTGCATAATCACCAATTGATTGTCCTTGGTCATCTGGACATCAAATTCGATCATTTGCGCTCCCAATCGAATTGCCTCGGTAAACGCCGCCAAAGTATTCTCTGGGTGGGTTTCGTTGGCACCCCTATGGGCACAAATACCATTTTGCGGTAAACTATTATTTTCCAGGTCAATCGAGGAACCTTGGGATAAAACAAGGTTGGACCAGGTGAAAAGAATAAGAAGACCTATAGGTAATTTCATTATTTTAATCTAATGTTTTCTGAAAAATTGAATCTGCCTTAAGGCTATTAAATATGCTTAATCCATCAATTCTCCCGCATGGGCATAAACCTTTTCTATCGCCCTGGCAACCATTTCCATATCCGCCTTTGACCCCATCAACACCTTGTGGTGCAAACAGACCGATTCTTCCTTAAAAATACGTTCACAAACCGGTAATGAAAATCTTTTTGGGTCAATGGCCTTCCAATAGGCATCGTTTAATTTGTGTCTTGAAGGTTTTGTATGCGGCACATATAATGAGCAATTATTTAAAGGCTCATAACAAGCATCTACAATTATTCCCAATTCAGCTTCGAGAGCAGCTCTAAACTTCTCTACAGGCAAATTTTTAAACTTACTTGAATCGTATCGAAAAGCAAAATTGAAATAAGCCTTTTTTGTTTCCCTTTCATCTCTTTTTAAAGGTGTCACCCCTTCAATTTCCTTCAGAAGCGTATTTAAATAAGCTCCATTGGCATCTCTAGTTGCATTTTGTTCTGGCAACCTTTTTAAGCCCTCTACCAATATGGCTGCTTGAAATTCGGTAATTCGATAGTTCCCAGACTGAATAAAATTGCCGTCATCACCATAATCACCTATCCCTTTGTCCGCTCCTATAAGCGAATCACCCTCAGGTCTTCGTCCAACATTTCTCAGGGCATCCAATTTCTCGGCCAAATCAGTGTCATTGGTAGTAACGGATCCACCTTCCCCAGCTGTTAAATGTTTTGATAATTGAAAACTAAAACTACCGACATTGCCGATACTTCCTGCCTTTTTACCTTTCCATTCCCCACCGTGCTTATGGGCACAATCCTCAATGACATAGAGATTATGTTTTTTGGCAATGGCCATGATTGCATCCATATCCGCAAATGCACCGTACAGATGTACCGGGATAATGGCTTTGGTTCTTGGAGTTATGGCCTTTTCAATTTCTTTTGGATCTATACACCAGGTATCCTCACAAATATCTACCAATATAGGAGTGGCATTTACGTCGATTACGGTGGCGGCAGTGGCTTGCCAAGTGAGGCCAGGGACAATAACCTCATCACCCACACCTATACCCAAGGCTTCCATTGCAATTTGCAAGGTTATGGTACCGTTAACAGCACAAATAGCATGTTTAACTCCAGTATATTCCGCAAATAATTTATTAAATTCCATTTCCTTTGGTCCATTATAGGACCATACTCCACTGTTAAGAACCTCGATCAAGGCAACTTCCTCCTCTTTCCCCCATACCGGCCATTTTGGCCATGGGCTTTTATTGGTATCCCGACTAGCTAAGCCTCCATTTATTGCTAATTTTTTCATTTTTTAAAGGTTGTTATAGAATGAATTCGTTTATAATTTTTCAGGGTCCAATACCACATGTTTTACGGTCTTTCTATTCCATGTATACACAATATGTATCATTCCGTCTGGGGTTTGAATCAAGGTAGGGTATGAATATTCCTCTCCCTTTTTATCGGTTTTGGCCGTTAGTGGCTCCAAATCCAACACTCTTTCCCAGGTCTTTCCGTTTATGGAAACGCCCACGCTCAAAGGAACCCTGTCCTCAGATTCTATTGTGGTCGGATTGTAGATAACTAAATGCCTTCCATCTTTCATAGTAATGGCATCTATTCCCGAGTCAGGATTGGGAAGTGCTGTAGCTGTCATTTCACTCCAAGTCAGTCCTCCGTCATAAGACCAATTTTCCCCAATAACACCCTGATAGGTTCTACTTAATAATTGGATGGTATCATTACCATGGTCCAAGATCGCCGGTTGTATGGCCTTAAATGTTTTACCATCGTTCAAAGGCGCAGTTTTTGTCCATGTTTTGCCAAAATCTACGCTCCTTTCCAAATAAATCTTATTGCCCTCTGTTTCACTCTCCGTACTTGAAGGAGATAAAATATCCCCATTGGACAAAGTAACGGGCCTATTCTTTATAGGACCTAAAATACCTTCGGCCAATCTGATTGGGGCAGACCAACTAAGACCATCATCCTCGGAGGTTTTATACATTCCCCACCAATACAATGGATCAGGCCCTACTTTGTAATAGAGAATCAATGGTTTGTTTTTAGGCTTAAATAGTACCGGATTCCAAGATGGATACCTAACTCCATCCTCCTCTACGCCATCGGCCACTTCAACCGGGGTTGTCCAAATGCCATTCTTTTTTCTAGAAACCCAAATGCCAACATCATTGTTTTTTTCTTCTGTTCCCCCAAACCAGGAAGCAACCAGTGTTCCATTGCTGAATTCAATGGTTGGCGCATGGCATTGGGGTGTTAGCCCATGGCCTATTTCATAAATGTAATCTTCAACTACAATTGCAGGGTGCCTGGCTGTTGTTTCCAATTTGCTTTCCTTAGCCTTTTCCTTACAGGACCAACCTGATATTAGAAGGGTACAGGCAAGCACATATTTTGTCCAAATTAGCATAATAACAATTATTAAAAATTAAGTAATCCAAACTAGGAAATGGGCAATTAATAGGGGCTATTATATATTCCAGCCTTCCACCTTTAGATCGGCGGCCGAAGTCCCTTTAAAATTAGCACAAACCATACGTTCTTCCCCAGGAAGTAAATTAATAAAATTATCCTCCCAGAATATAGGGAGTATAAGTTCCCCGCTCTTTTTATCCACCACTTTTAGGTTGATCAAGAACGCTATATGTTCGCTGTTGTTCTTAAGTTCCACCTTAATATTTTGATGTTCTCCATCCTGATCAAAATAATGTGACTCTTCCAACTTGATCTTGGGCAGCTCATTCAACTGCTTAAAGTCTGCATATTCCTTACTAGGGGTGTGAAACGCAAATGGTCCCAAATCGGCCTCATAATCCAAAACCTCTTCTTTTGTGGAGAGCCAATAAAAATTATTGCTGATTTCGACGCCTTTCTTATCCAACAAACGTAGATCTACAAAATAGGTAGTTGTTAGACCTTTCAATTTATTCAATGCCATGATAGATTTGGAAGAATCCCGTTCCATATCAAAGGCGACCTTTGATTCAAGGAGTATCTCCGATTCTATGGAATAAACCCGAATATGGGCCGTCAAATTTTCTATTGGACTTATATGGTCATTAACGGCATAAATATGTTTATCCCCATAATTATATATCAGGCTTAAAGGCAAACAGGCCTTTTGGGTAGCATATAATGCCGCTGTAGGATTTAAATAATAATCATACAATTGCCAATACATCTTTGGCCAAGCCGCGTTCAACATCCATTGGATTATGCCTGTTGATCTCTCTTTGTAAACCTGAAAAGCTTCGAACATTGGGCGCATAAGCTCAAAGTTCATAGCCTGTGCCTTTTTATCGAACTCTTCCAAAGAACTTGGCGTACCATATTTTTCTTCAATGGCCTTGGTAAATCTACTAATATCCGCAAATTCATACCGCCCACAATGATAGTTCCAAGCCTCCCCAATAGGCCATAATTGCTCCTCGGGAATCATCTTTTTTAAACTTTCCAATTGGGGGACTTGAGCTCCAGGGCCAGTTTCGGTATTAAAACCATAGGCTCCACCAAATTTGGTATCCGTAAACCAGTATACCGGTGCAGTATAGGCATAGGGGCCCAACATCTTTACTCCGGATGAACCACTTATCTCACTAATGACATCTTCACTCCCTATAACATGCTGGTCACTGCCAACACCACCTGTAGAATTTAAATAGGGTCTTGTGGGATCATATTTGGCGAAGGAATCTATATATTTTTGCTCCAATTCTGTAATGGGAACTTTGTCACTGGCAACTGTCCAGACAAAGATGCTGGGATGGTTGCGCAACCACACCACCTGATCCTCCCAGGCTTGGGCAACGTGCGCTATATCCTTGGGCTTATACACGCCTCCAAAACGTTCATTTACAGGGACGCCCATATGGATTTCATGTTCCCAATGACAGCTCCATCCTACCATTAACAAGATTCCATGTTCATCACATAGGTCGTACAGTTTATGGTCTTTCCCCCAAAAACCTTCCAAACGAATACAATTGAGATTCATTTGTTTTACGTACTTCACCTGTGCTTCAATGCTTTCATCTGTATCCATCAAAAGCATATCATCTGTCCAACCGCCACCTTTGATCAATACCTTTTGACCGTTTACTTTATAACCACGATGAATATCATTTAACCAATAATCCTCAATTTGGCGGATTCCAAATCTCACTTGGGACCCATCCAAAATCGCATCTTTGGCCACAAATTTTAAATCCAAATCATATAGGTCAGGATTACCCAAATGAATAGGCCACCAAAGTTTTGGCTCCTTAAAACTAAGTTCCGAAAACTCTTGGCTTGTAAAGACGACCAGCTTCCTCTCCTTGGGGGAAAGGCTTATTTTTTTCCTAAATACTACGGCCCCTATGGTTCCGATAAGATCTCCTGAAATAGTAGAATCTGAATGGTTAACCAATTCCGTTGAAACGGTTAGATCGGCTTCTTTTAAAGTTTCAAGATTTACTTTGGTCTGTACGAATGGTTTTTCAATATGTACCCCACCATGAAGATGCAAGGTTACGGGTCTAAAAACACCCATATCCCCATCTGGAGGGGCGGGGTTCCAATCTACAAAGCCTATACTAAAATCGCCTGGTTTGGGAGGAACTACCTCAATGGCCAGAAGGTTGATTCCTCTGACAAGGTATTTACTTACATCAAAAGCTGTTATGCGAAAAGCCCCGTCTATAGCCGTGGAATCCGCTACAAGCTTGCCATTCAACCATACATTGGCCTTATAATTAATGCCATCAAAAGTTAAACTTGCAAAATTATCAGCTTGGTCCTGAGAAAGTTCAAAATTAGTGGCATACCACCATGGCACTTTAAACAATTCGGTTGGGATCGACTTCAGATTTTCCCCAAAATAGGGATCTTCATAAACCTTATTCGCTACCAAAGTGCTCAAAACGGTAGATGGAACTTTAGCGGTTAACCAATTATTGGAAATTGAGGACTTGGTAGAAATTTCATCCCCTTTTTCCGACACTTTACTTGAACTCTGGATTCTCCAATTATCCGATAATGCTATTTTGACGGATCTATGCATTCTATATATTTTATTATTCCTTCTTTGCTTTTAATTTCTTGATGGTGCTTTTTGCCTTCCACATCATTCCTCCTCCGATAGATATAAGTATCAAGCCAGCAACCATATCGGTCATATGTTCAACAAAGGTTTCGGTGAAAATCATAGCAAAAAGTACAATAACCCCAAATGTTATTATGAAAAACCCTAGGGCGTTATTAATTTGGGCGGCCTTTATCCCCGCATTTATTTCATTTGTTTCCATATTTTTAGGATTAAAGGGTTAAAAATGATAATAGATAGATGCCAATATGGCCAGAACACTAATAGACCATAGTTTTAAATTGTTCCACCAATGACGATCTTCCTTTGCTATACCCTCGTAAATATACTCTGTGGGCAGCAATAGCACCAAAAGGCCTATTACTCCATACAAAGAAAGAAATACCATTTTTGCAGTTTCTTGCGAAACACCGGAAAGCCAGTCAAAATTGAACATATTACACGTTTTTATTTTTTACCAATATTTTAGAACTAAACACCAATCCCTTAAGTTGTTCCTCGGTATGTTTTTTCGTCATCAGACTAACCGATACATTTATAATAACACCCAATAGAAAAGACCACCATGAAATATAAAGAAAAGGATCTTCTATGGTGAAGAACTGCTCTTTAAATACATTTAAGTAAACGGCAAATCCAATTCCTATGACCAATGCGGAAAGTCCGCCCCATTCGGTAGTTCTTTTCCAGAAAATCCCCAAAAGTAGAATGGCGAATATCGGCCCTTGGAAATAGGACATAAAGGTTTGTATGGCCACATAAATACCAGGGAAATCGCTACTAATGGGAGAGGTAGCCACTCCAATAACCAATAAAACCAAGGTAGTGATCTGTCCAACTTTTAAATAATGCTTATCATCCGCACCTTTTTTAATAAAGGGTTCATATATATCCTTGGTAAATAAGGTAGCCGTGGAATTTAATAATGAATCCACACTGGACATTAGCCCGGCGAAAAAGGCAGCGAACATAAGTCCGACCAAACCTGGAGGCAGAATGGATTTGATCATCATTGGCAGTGCTTGATCACCATCTAACAATCCAGGGTGAACTACTACTGCCATAAGGCCAGGGAACAATACCAAAATAGGAATAAACATTTTTAAGGCAGAACCAAATATCATACTGGCTTTTGCGTGCCACTCGTTCTTGGCGGTAAGGCAGCGCTGAACAATAGACTGGTTGCCTATCATATAAGCATTGGCCATAACGAAGGTTAGACCAAATAAAATTCCTGTCCATGGAAAGGGCGATTTCGTATTCTGTGGTTGAATGATGTCGAAATGGTTCCTATACTCAGGTCCCATTGTTGCGATTTTATCTACCATATTATCCCAACCTCCAACTTCGTAAAGACTAAGGAAAACTAGGGCAAAACCACCTATGAACATTATAATGAATTGCACTACATCGGTCATTATTACTGCGGTAATCCCACCAAAATAAGTATATAGCCCAACTACACCGGCAGTGGAAATAATAGAAATCCAAATGGGCCAACCCATAAGTACATTTAAGAGTACCGCACTGGCCCAAAAAAGTACACCCAAATCCAATGCAAAAAACAAAATCCAGGTTACCGAAGCTATGGTTCTTACCTTTTGGTTATATCTTCTACCCAGATATTCAGGTATAGTATACATACCCCCACGCCAGAAATAAGGAATAAAAATAAATGCCGCCAATAACATGGCCGGAACAGAACCTACCCAATCAAAGTTGCCGACAGAAATACCATATCGATATGCTTGTCCGGACACGCCTACAAAATCCAAGGCTCCTATATCCGATACCACGATAGACATCCCAATGGCCCAAAAGGGCAGGCTTTTACCTCCTAGAAAATAATCTTCGGAGCTATTGACAAATTTTTTAAAATATAGCCCTAGTAACAACATTCCTATTATATATGCTATTACTATAAAATAATCTATCCCTGCTAGCATTGTTTGGTATTTTGATTAATTACCTACAAATTAAATTCAAATAGAGGTGATTGATTAAGTAAATCTTATTGTCTTTACATGGTATATTACCATAAGTACTAGTTTTTTAACTTATTTAATGATTATTAAGTTAAAATTATAGCAGTTTGTGTAAATTATGAAATACCACTCCATTAATATTGGTATGAATAACATATACTATTATAGGTAATATCCTTACCAATAAAAACGATAAAAACCGTCTCATTTCTTCAGGTTCCAAAAAGGGTCCTTTTTAGGTTTAAGAAATATTCTTGCTTAAAATCAATCATATCTTAACCTAAAATTTTCAATATCTTAATATTTAATACATTAGGGTTAAGATTTAATAGGTATCTAATAAAATACCATGCTTTTTGCCGATAATTTTACAATAGATTTGTTAACGAAATGCTAATTACTCAACCAATTAATAAAAATGAATATGAAAAAAAGAAGTTTTAAGTTTTTGACTTTCCTTTTGTTCAGTATGGTTTCAGGAATCATGTTGGCACAACAAGGAGTAACGGGAGTCGTCAGTAGTGATGATGGCGAATTGCTCCCAGGGGTATCCGTGGTGGTTAAAGGAACTACTACTGGTGTAACCTCGGATTTTGATGGAATTTACAGTATTACTGTTCCTAACAGTAGTGCTGTTTTAGTATTTTCCTATTTGGGAATGGAAACTAAAGAAGTAGCGGTAGGCAATCAAACCACCCTCAACGTAACTATGGCAGCATCTTCCGAACAATTGGACGAAGTAGTCGTAACGGCACTTGGTATTACTAGGGAAAAGAAATCTCTAGGGTATTCTGTCAGCGAGGTAGGTGGTGATGCTTTGGACAATGTGCCACAAGAGAACGTTTTAAACGCTCTTTCCGGTAAAGTGTCTGGGGTGAATATAAACTCTACTGGTGGTGCAGGTTCAACTGTAAACATTAATGTTAGGGGTGCAGCTTCACTATCCAGTGACAACCAACCATTATTTGTAATCGATGGTTCTCCTGTTATCAATACAGCTAACAACATTACAGAGATAGGTAGAGATAATAAAGTGGATTATGGAAATGCTATTTCAGATATCAATGCAGACGATATTGCCAGTGTTACTGTTCTAAAAGGTGCCAGTGCAGCAGCACTTTATGGCTCTAGGGCTGGTAACGGGGTTATATTAATTACAACCAAGTCTGGAAAATCAAAAAAAGGAATGGGAGTAACTATTAATTCCAGTACTGTTTTTGATATTCCTAGTCGTTTCTTAGATACTCATAGAAGGTTTGCCACAGGTTCCAGACCTTATACCGAAGATAATTTCCCAACAAATTCCTATGGTGCAATTGTCATCGGCGAAACTGCTTCAGCATGGGCAGGTCCCGAACTGGACAAAGGCATCATGGCAATCCAATGGCCTTATAGTGCTTCTGAAATTGCTAGTGGTGTTCCTGTTGCAAGGGAATTGAAGTCGTACAACAATCCAAAGAATTTCTTTCAAACGGCCGTTACAACAACCAATAACATTTCTATCCAGGATAGTAATGAAAAAATTAATTACAGGTTGTCCTATTCGGATTTAAAGAACAAGGGAAACATCCCAAATACAGATTTAAACAAACATAGCATCAGTTTAAATTCATCATTAAAGTTAAATGAGAAATTTACGGTTAGTACTAGTCTTAACTATACAAAATCTGGTGCGGACAACAGACCTGTTGGTAACCGTGGTGCTAACGCAATGCAGGCTGTTTACGAATTGAACCCGCATATAGATGTGCGCCAAATGAAGGATTATTGGTTGCCAGGATACGAAGGCATCTTTCAAAATTCACCTTATAACTTTGGGGACGATCCTACAGAGACTGAGTGGAACAACCCTTATTTCTTAGCTTACGAGAATAACAATGGTTTTGAAAGAAACAGGTTTTATGGCAATGTAAAAGGAGAATACAAAATCACCGATGATCTAACGGGTATGGTTCGTTACAACATGGATGAAATTAACGAAGTACGGGAAACCAAATTGTCTAAAGGTTATACCGGAGACATGAATGGTGCCTACGGGATCAATAAAATTTTCGCAAACGAAACTAACATCGATTTCTTATTAACGTATGCCAAAAGACTGGATGGATGGGATTTCTCTATATCTGGTGGTGGTAACAAAAGAGTTATAAAAGGAAACAATTTGTTAAATTCCACAATAAGCAGGGGATCTGGCCTTTTAACACCAGGTTTGTTCACCTTGTCCAATATTGCTAACGACAATTTAGTTTACTCTTATAGTACTTCCGAAAAACAAGTAAACAGCTTGTACGGAATGGCAAGTATTGGTATTAAAGATATGTTCTATGTAGACGTTACAGGTAGAAATGACTGGTCTAGCACCTTGCCAGATAATAACAATTCCTATTTTTACCCTTCTGTATCTACTAGTTTATTGGTTAATAGGCTTCTTGGCTTTGGCAATGGAGTATCCTTATTTAAGCTTCGTGCAGGTTATGCTGAAGTAGGTAACGATACCGGGGCATACAACCTACAACCCACTTTAAGCGGTGGAACTTCATGGGGATCAGGATCTTTGTTGTCTGTGGGTTCTACACTACTTAACCCAGATTTAAAACCAGAAAGTATTACATCTTGGGAAGTAGGAACAGATTTGGCCTTCTTTAACAATAGGCTAAGTATGGATTTCACTTATTACTCTGCAGATAACGAAAATCAAATTTTTGGAATTGCCCTTCCTATCTCTTCAGGATACAGCTCTAAAAACACCAATGCCGGTCTATTGACAAGTACTGGTATAGAGGCTGGTTTAAACGCCAACATAATAAATAGCAACGATTGGCGTTGGGATATGGGCTTCGTATTTAACAGAAACCGAACCAAAGTGGTTGAATTGGCTGAAGGTATGAATTCCATCCAGTTTTGGACTGATGCCCGGGGTGGTGCTATAACTTGGGTTGGTGAAGAAATAGGAAATATTTTTGATGCCGCTCTAGTGCGTGTTGATGATCCCAGCTCTCCCTACCATGGTTGGCCAATTATTGACGATTCTGGTTTTGAAAACAGTGACCGTACTAGGGAAGATGCAGACGGAAACAGAGTTGCCCCGATTATTGGAAACTTTAACCCAGATTTCACATTGGGTATGACAACATCTGCATCCTATAAGAACTGGAGCATCTCCATGAATTTTGACTGGAGAAAAGGCGGACAGTTTGTTTCGCAAACTCACAGATACGGGGAATCCGATTTACATACCCAGCGATGGATCGATAAATTGCATAATTTTAATGACATTACGGATGTTCCTACCTATTTAAGAGACAATGCAGACCAATTCTTATCAGAAAATGGTGAATTCTATGTATTGGTAGGTGGACCTACAGCTGCCGATGGCGGGTATCCATTAACTGAAGGTGGAATTACATTGAACGATGGTGTATTTATGCCAGGGGTACAAGGCGATTATGACGATAATGGCAACTTTATAGCAACAGCCGAAAACTTAGGTGGTCCTGAAACAGTAATTACAAGATACCAAGATCACTACGGATGGGACTTTACAAGAAATGCAACTTTTGATTCTGATTTCTTAAAATTAAGGGAAATTTCACTTACTTATTCCGTGCCAAGTAAACATATTAAGCAAATAGGACTTCAAAATCTAAATATCTCTTTATTTAGCCGAAATATTATCCTATGGACCAAGGCCGATATAGGAATCGACCCTGAGATGGCTTTCCAGCACGAATCAAGTACACAAGGAGGAAGTGGTATCCAATTTAAGCAAGGTATTGAGCGCTTTAACATAAGTCCATTTACCATTCCAATAGGTTTCAAACTTAACGTAAGTTTCTAATTAGGCACTTTAAACAAAAAACAAAAAATCATGAGTAAAATAAATAAGATATTTAAACTATTTCTCGTAGTTTGTCTACTGTCCGCTACTTCGTGCGACAATGACCTTACAGAAATTAACCAAAACCCCAACGGGGTAGATCCTAGCCAAGGCAATCCAAGTTTTCTATTAACGCAAGTGATGGTGAATACTGCTTTGGACGTGGGTAATAAAGGTTATAGTGGAGAACTATCTGCCTTTGTTCAATACACCCAAAAAGATGCTTGGGGTAACAACAATTACGATTGGGATGGCAATGGATGGAACACCTACTACGGCAACTTGCGTAGTGCTAAATTAGCATTACAACGGTCTCAGGAATTAGGTTATACCTTACATGAAGCTATTGCCAAAATATTAATGGCTCAGAACTTTGTTACTTTGGCAGATTACTATGGAGACGTACCTTATTCTGACGCCGTACAAGCTGACGAGGATGTTATTCTACCAAGATACGATTCTCAAGAAGCAGTTTATAAAGGGGCTATTGCTGATTTTGTGGCCGCTGCAGCTTCAATATCCAGCAATATGGGTAACCTAGAGGCCTTTGGTGCCAGCCAAGATATTTTCTTTGGAGGCGATGCTGAAAAATGGATGAAATATGCCAACTCATTGGCCCTGCGATATTACATGCGATTGTCAGAGAAAGACCCATCTTATGCGCAGGCTGGGGTAACAGCCACATTGGCGAAACCTTTGATCAGCAGTGTGGATGAGGAGTGTGCTTTGGCCTATACAGGTACATCTGATGGAACTGCTCAGCCAAGTAACAGCTCAACAGGAGGAGCATCTGCCTTCAATCGTGTTAAGCCTTGTACTACTTTTACTGATAGATTAAGGGAACTTAATGACCCAAGAGCCACCGTTTGGTTTGCACCTGTGGCAATTCCAATTAAAGTTGTAGCTGCCGCAGACGTTCCTGGGGGAGAAGATGATGTAGTTGTAGATGGAGTACGTTATATCAACGAAGAAACTCTTGCAGGTAATGGTTTAAAGATATATGACAAAACTACCTGGAAAGCCGATCGTTTGGCTGGATTAAGTTTAGTAGATACCAGTAGTACCTATGTGGGTATCCCAGTATCGTATCAAGGATCGGAGCCATATACGTATAACTTGAACCCTAACCCGGTACAAGGTGGAGGCAATGTACATGTTTCATTAATGAACGATCAGTTTAAAGACGCTAGTGGTGATTTCTTAAAAGCTAGGGTTCTGTCCTATGCAGAAGTTTGTTTCTTAAAAGCAGAGGCCGCTTTAAAAGGTTGGGGCTCTGATGCAGAAGGAAATTATAACAAAGGAGTACGAGCCTCCTTGGAAACATGGGGAATTGGTGGAGAATATGATAGTTATATAACTACCACTGACGTAGCGTATAATGGTACTTTGGCGCAAATCATGGAACAAAAATGGATTGCCAACTTTGCTACCGCTTCTGAATCCTATTTGGATTGGAGACGTACTGGCCTTCCAGATCTACAGACAGGACCTTTTGCCCTTTCGTCAGTAATCCCGGTTCGTTTTCAGTATCCTGATGAAGAAAGGAATATTAATGAAGATAATTACAATGCGGCATTATCTTCATTGGAAACCACCAGCCACACAAACGATGTGCCTGGAAAATTCGAAAACGACACTCCTTGGTCCAAACCTTGGATTGTACAAGGAGTAACTAAGCCTTGGTAAAAAAATTGAGTTTTTTATTTATTGAGTTTTGAGTTAGTTTTTAAAATGCCCTGGTTTACCAGGGCATTTTTTATTACACCCCGCCTAAAACGGATTAAGATAGTAGTTCCTTCCTCTCAACTTAGTCTTTTACCGGCACCAAATCGTAGGGTTAAAGCACATCATAAGGGATTCTCGCCAGAGGTAAATTATGGCATCTATACAGAGATTACAATTATAACAATTCACGTTGTAAAGAAGCATACCCCCTAAGTCAAGGACAGTTCACAATTGATTGAATTTGGACCCTTATACTGTACAGCTGTCTCCTTCTTTCTTCACCCCCAATTTAAATAAAATCTTCTCCATAAGGCACCATTGGGTAAAGGCGGATTGTAAAAGGTTGGCCCCTACAAAAAGGGTAAACCACAGCCAGTTTATATTTACGTACATAGCCAATACCACACTTATAATGATAAAAGCCCCGGCAATTGCCCTAATATATCTGTTGATCATAGTATTATTTTTTTAAGGTTATTAAATGAATTTTTCTATTGGAACCACTGCAGCCCTTATGGGATTATTGGTTTCCAAATTAGTATTGAACGATGAAATAAGTTCAAAAAGAATTTCAATATTTTCTTCCGTAGTAAAGGAAAAGAACATATTAGATTCTATACCCGCCTTTTCACTTGGGAACCAGTTTGATGACATTAGAACCGTCGCCGGATTCATATACCCATCAATTTCGGAACCACTAAAGCTCTCAATATTGGCTTTTTTAAAAAGTTGTAGCATTTCCTTTCCGTACTCCTCCACAACGGTTACTATAAGTAGTTTCATTACTTTAGTTTTTTAGTTTCATTTTTATGAATTGTACTTTAATACCCATTTCCAACATGGACTAAATTAATTTCCTAGAACGCTCCCTTCGACTCCGCTCAGGGACCTGCATAAGAATCTCATTTAACCTCTCAGTTACTTATAGTTCTTCCTTTCTATCATGTAATACACCAATGGAACCACAAGTAAAGTAAGCACTGTAGATACAATAGTACCGCCCATTAAGGATATGGCCAGCCCTTGAAAAATGGGATCGAACAGGATTACAAATGCCCCTATGACCACTGTACCTGCGGTTAATAAAATGGGGGTGGTCCTTACGGCTCCGGCTTCAATTACCGCTAACTTTAACGGTACCCCGTCTGCCAGCCGTATATTGATAAAATCGATCAATAACACCGAGTTCCGTACCATTATCCCTGCCAAGGCAATCATGCCGATGAAGGAAGTGGCGGTAAAAAAGGCATCCAGCATCCAATGGCCCAATACTATCCCGATCAGGGAAAGCGGTATGGCCACCATCATCACAATTGGCGCTTTAAAGTTCTGGAACCAACCCACAATCAAAATATAAATAATGAAAATTACCCCTAGGAAGGCCAATCCCAAATCCCGGAATACCTCCAAGGTAATCTGCCATTCCCCATCCCATTTTACGGTGTAATTATCCTCAAAGTCGGGTTGCTTTATGTAGAGTTCATCAATGGAATAACCTTTTGGCAAATTCATGGCCTTCAACTTATCGCTCATTCCCAATATGGCATAGACCGGACTTTCCAGTTCCCCTGCCATATCAGCCAGTACATAAACCACTCTTTTCTGGTTTTTTCTATAGATGCTCTTTGCCCTAGTGGTTTGCTCAATGCTTACCAAATCCGCTATAGGAACCATATTCCCATTGCCTTGTTCAGATTTCACCTTCAATTGGACAATGTCCTGAATGGTAGATTTTTCCTTTTCGTCCAAAGCCAATATCAACCCAATTTGATTGGAGGCATTTTCATCGTACAGATTGGTAACCGCCCTCTCCGAAAGGGCCATATTCATAGTTTGGGCAATTTGCGCGGGTGCCACCCCATAAAGCATTGCCTTTTCCTTGTCTATGATAAGCTCATATTCTACCTGGTCGGCTTCTACCATCCAATCCACGTCCACCACGTCAGGAGTGTTTTTCAAAATCTGCAGTACCTGGTTCGCAATATCGATCTGTGTATCGTAATCGGGGCCATATATTTCCCCAACAATGGTAGATAGCACCGGCGGTCCAGGTGGTACCTCAACAATCTTAACATTGGCATTAAACTTTTCCCCAATACGTTGAATCTCTGGACGTAATAAACTGGCTATATCATGGCTTTGGGCACTTCGGTCACCTTTGTCTATAAGGTTTACTTGAATATCGGCTGTATTGCTGCCACCACGCAAATCGTAATGACGGACCAGACCGTTGAAGGTTATCGGAGCCGATGTCCCCACATAACTTTGGTAGTTTACCACTTCGGGACGGGTATTTAAATACTGGGCAATCTCCCTAGCTACCACCCCCGTACGTTCTAAAGTAGTCCCCTCGGGCATGTCTATTACCACCTGAAATTCGTTTTTGTTGTCGAACGGCAACATTTTAACCGCTACCGATTTGGTAAAGAACATCCCAATGGACCCCAATAACAACAAAAATGTAATTCCTAAAAACAACCAACGTTTCTTCTTGTTCTCGATCAAAGGACTTTCAAACTTATGGTACATCCTATAGATAAAAGTTTCCTCCAAAGGTTTCTCTACCTTTTCCTCTCCTTTTTTATCCTTCTCCCTAAGAAATATATACCCTAAATAAGGCGTAATCGTCAAGGCCACAAAAAGGGACAACAACATGGCAATGGAAGCGCCAATTGGCATTGGCGACATATAAGGTCCCATTAGACCGGAAACAAAAGCCATGGGCAATACGGAAGCAATTACCGTAAAAGTGGCCAAAATAGTAGGGTTTCCCACTTCATTTATGGCATACAAGGCAGCCTGTTTAAACGGCAAGCGTTTCATTTTAAAATGCCGGTGCATGTTTTCCGCAATAATAATGGAGTCATCCACCACAATACCCGTTACAAAAACCAATGCAAATAAGGTGATACGGTTCAAGGTGTAGTCCAATAAATAATAGCTCAACAAGGTGAGGGCAAAGGTGATGGGTACAGAAAGAAACACCACCAATCCTCCACGCCACCCCATGGCCAACATTACAACAAAGGTTACCGCGATTATGGCACCAATCAGGTGCATCAATAATTCCGATACCTTATGGGAAGCTGTTTCCCCGTAGTTTCGGGTCACCTCCACATGCACATCATCCGGGATAAGATTCTTTTTTAAATGATCTACTTTCTCTAAAATAATATCCGAAATATTCATGGCGTCCGCCCCTTTGCGCTTGGCAATGGAAATGGTTACGGCAGGATATTCGGACTTATAGGTTTCCCCTTTTTCACTTCCCGTGCCAAAACCTAATGAAACGTATTCCTTGGGAATTTCGGGGCCATCCTGTATACTGGCAATTTGCTTCAAATAAATGGGACGGTTCTGTTGTACGCCTACCACCAAATTTTCCACATCGGTAGCAGTTTCCAGGAACTTACCTGTGGTTACCATAAATTCCGTATCGTTCTTATCAAAGGTACCTCCGCTAATTTGTTGGTTATTGGCCTGGATCATTTGGGCAACGGACAGAAAATCCAATCCGCTTTCCGCCAATTTATCCTTGTCCAACACCACCCTCAATTGACGATTTCGGCCACCAATTTTTTGGGTGGCGGACACATCGTTTATCTTTTCAATTTCATCCGTAAGTTCCTGCGAAATTTGCTTTAATTGGTAATCGTCGTAATTCTCGCTCCATAAGGTAAGTCCAAGCATGGGAACATCATCTATTGCCCTGGTTTTTATCAAAGGGAAAGTAACGCCTTGCGGCATTTCATCCATATGCTTATTGATCTCGTTCTGGAGTTTAACAAACGAACGCTCAATATCCTCTCCTACATAAAACTGCACTATAACCATTCCCTGTTCTTCCATGGAGGTAGAGTAGACATATTCCACTCCCTTAATATTGGAAATTAACTTTTCAAGGGGTTTGGTAACCCTGCTTTCCACTTCGGTAGGACTGGCCCCTGGGTAACCCACAAAGATATCGGCCATGGGCACATCTATCTGAGGCTCTTCCTCCCGTGGAATCAGGAACGAACTGTACACCCCAATGACCATGAATACAATCATTAAAAGGACCGTTAACTTGGAACCTATAAACGCTTTGGCAATCTTGCCTGCTAATCCTTCTTTCATCTTTTTCTTATTGTTTTTGTATTTGGGCGTTTCCTTCGCATGACAATCATATCGGCAAGGTCTTTTCTTATACCTACAAGGTTTTGAAAACCTTGCAGGATTAAAGACCTAGCGGGAACATCAGGCAGAAATGCTCAGGTCGGGGCTTTCCGTTTTTACTCCATCTCATTTTTAGCCTTAATCCGCTAAAAAATACTGGGGTAACCTCTGCAATCCCCGCCAACCGGCAGGCAGGCCTAACGCAAATCTGTTTTATCAATCTTCAATTATTGGATACTAATTCTGGCTCCATTGTACAACTTCCCCTCAGCAGATATTATGTAATCTTCCTCTGCGGAAAGTCCGGACAATACTTCAACACTATCGCCATAAGTCCTACCCAACCGCAACCAGCGCAAAAGTGCCGTATTGCTTTCGCTTACCGTATATACCCCGGATAACTGGCCATTGTGAACCACGGCATCCAAAGGAATAAGTACTTTATTGGTATTCTTCTTTTTTGCCGTTGGAAATTGCACAGTAGCATACATTCCGGAAAGCAAATTATACTCGGATTTGTCCAGCATTACCTTAACCATATATTGACCTCCTGTATTTTTAGCCGATGTACTCACTTCCACCACTTTTCCCTTTACAGATTCGTTAAGGGTCTTGATCAGGACAAGAACTTCTGAATCGGTCTTGATATGAAGGATTTCAGACTCGGGTATCATGGCCAATACTTGAAAATCTCCGGGACTTTCCACTTCCAATAAGGGCATTCCCGGATTTGCCATATCCCCAACCTTAATAAATTTATTGGTTACAACCCCATTAAAAGGGGCGCGTATATTGCTATATGAAAACTGCGCGTTTACCTCGTTCTTCATTTGTTTGGCTCCTTCCAAGCGCGCCTTGGCCATGTTATAGTTGGCTGTAATATCGTCCAGTTCCTTTTGGGAAGCACTGTTCTCCTTAAACAAGGCCGTAAACCTATTGTAATCCTTTTCGGCGTTGTTAAAAGCAGCGGTTGCTTCTGTAATACCCGCATTTACCTGAGCCAGTTTAGCAGATATATCGGCATTGTTTATGCTTATCAATAGCTGACCACTATTAACTTTATCCCCCACTTGAACATATATTTTATCTACATACCCCATCATTCGGGTACTGAGGTTGGCACTGTTCACCGCCTCTATTTTGCCGCTGGCGGAAAGGAACGTGCCCCCGCTCTGTTCAGAAACCGTATTCACTTTAACGACAACAGCGGGAGAATTATCCGGCATCGCCTTTTTGTCCTCGTTCCCACAACTGGAAATAGTTATGACTAGGGTAATGAGTGCTACTAGGTATAATTTTGTTTGCATGTTTTTCTTTTAATTTTTAGTGCTGGAAGCAAAACTTCCTTTTTATGGTTTCTTATATTGAATGCCTTAGGCGTATTATTCCTTGGTCAAGAACTTAACATAGGCCAAGGCATAGTTATAGTTAAAAATGGTAGTGTAATATTCCAATCTCTTTTGTGAGAATTGTGTTTCGGTATTTAATAGATCCGTCGTTTTTTCCAAGCCTTGTTTAAACCTGTTGGTTCTTATGCGAAGGGATTCTTTGGACTGTTGTAAGGCCAGGGAAGTAAGCTCCAAATTATTTTTGGCATCTTGTAACAACCGTATTGCCCTATTCAATTCTACTTGACTCTCAGCCTTATATTGATGTAGTTCCAATTTGGATTTTTCATATTCGGCCCTACTTTTTTGGACCTTTCCAAAACGTTTGCTGCCTTCAAAAATGTTCCATTTTAATTCTGCCCCGATCAAATATCCATTGGCCTTTCCCTGAAAAACTTGATCATCGTGCAATTCATAGGTTCCAAAGGCATTTAAGCTAGGAAGGAAACTCATTTTATCTGCCCTGTACATTTGTTGGTATGCCTCACTGGACAAGGACATGGCTTGTAAATCCTTTCTATTTTCCGGTAATCCTTCAGCATTCATATCACTGAACACAAAGGTCAAGGAGTCCGTTGGTTGTAAAAGGACATAGCTGTCATCATTCATTAAAACGGATAGATAATTGGAGACATTATGGACATTGCTCTTGGCGTATTGCAACTGATTCTCTATTTCGGTCACTCTAACTTCAACTGCTAGGATATCCGATTTTTGAAGATACCCCTGCTTAAAACTATTATCCGCCAAACGCTTATTTTCTAGGGCTGCCTTTTTTGCCTGTTCCAAAACCGTGACCGACTTATACGCCAATTGCAATTGCATATAGGTTTTCTCCACCTCCAAGTCCATATAGTCATTGGTCCTATCCGCTTTCAACTCTATGGCGTTTAATTTGGCTTTAGCCGCCTTACGTTGATAAATGCCATCCATATTCACCAAAGGCTGCTGCACTTGGATAAGGGTGGCATAATCCTCTATCTGACTGGGATTGTTCAATAAAAGAGGATTAAAATCGGCCTGGGTCAAAATTTCCTGGTTCAATTTAGAACCAAATGCCATCAGGGGGTTGGTAGTAGCTATAGCCGTATGGGATAGGCTTATATTGGGCAAAATCAACGCATTGGACTGATTGAAATCTCCCTTGGCGACCAACACATCCTGTTGGGACATTTTTATAGTATTGTTGTTTTCCCTCACTTTGGTCATCACTTCCTCTTTGCTGATCAACACCTTTTCCTGTGCGTGAACAAAGAACATGGTTCCCAAAAATGATAGTATATATATGATATTCTTCATGTTTCAATTTATTTAGGACAAAATTACGGGGAGAGAAAGGATTGCACAGTAACTAATGTTACCAACAAAAAAAGGTACTTCTGGGCGCGAAGTACCTTTTTGGATCTGTTGGATGATACTTATTTTTGACAAACCATTTCTTTGGAGTCCCAATTAGGCCAAGGACAGAAACCTTAACATCCTGAGCAATTATATTCACAAAACGGTATTGAAGTGAAGGTAAAATTGAAATAAGAAATCTTCTTATTGTTCCCCAAACCACCGACTGGGCTTTTGAGGTTTTTTTACCAGATTAAACTTTTTTATGGAATGGGTTTTAATATGATTGGCCATCTCTTCAACAGAATCTGTAACGAACAACAACTCCATATCTTTTGGGCTAATACTTTCATTCTTGGCCATAATCTGGATATGTTCACATAGTTCCTTGTGGTATTCGGACCCAAAAATGACCACTGGAAAATTTTGGATCATTTTCGTCTGTATCAGGGTAATGGATTCAAATAGCTCGTCCAATGTTCCCATACCCCCTGGCATGACCACAAAGGCATAGGAATATTTGATCAACATAAATTTTCTCACGAAAAAATACCTGATGTTGATCCATTTGTGCAAATAGGGATTAGGTTTTTGCTCAAAGGGCAATATTATATTGCAGCCTACGGAATAACCTCCGGCTTCGTATGCTCCTTTGTTGGCGGCTTCCATAATTCCAGGACCTCCCCCAGTCATAACAGTAAACCCCAAGTTGGCCAAGGCGGCTCCAACTTGTTCCGCCTTTAAGTAAAACGGATTGGTTTCATCAAATCTGGCCGAACCAAAAACCGTTACACATGGACCAATAAAGTGCATTTTCCTAAAAGCCCTGATAAAACTAGATTGTACCCGAAAAGTAAATAGCAGTTCCTTAAACCTAGAGAGCGGACCACTTAGAAAATGAAATTCTTCGGGCTGTAACCTATTGTTGTTATGGTTATTTTCCATCAGCTTATTTTTTTATAACTCATCACCGCCAAAGCATTCATGGCAATGGCAAATACCAATGTTTTTAAAACTTGTGGGTAAATATCGGAAAGTCCGGCACCTTTTAGCATGACCATTCTCATGACCTGTACAAAATATTTGATCGGGTTAAATTCCGTTAAAACCTGCGCCCATTGGGGCATACTTTCGATAGGAGTAAACAAACCACTCATCAAAATAAAAATAACCATGAAAAACCAAGCAATGAACATAGCTTGCTGTTGGGTATCCGTAAAATTGGAAATAAACAGACCCATACCCAGAATTACCAAAATATATATGGTAGTGTATAAATACATTAAACCTAGACTGCCCACAATTGGAATTTGGAACAATAGTTTGGAGATAATAAGGCCCACGGTCAACAATACCATGCCCAAAACCAAAAAAGGAAATAATTTTCCAATGATGAACTGGTGTTTTTTTATGGGGGTAACGTTTATTTGCTCCAGAGTACCAATTTCCTTCTCCCTAACAATGTTCATCCCAGATAGGAAAAGGGTAACCATGGTTACCAATAACACCAATATTCCAGGCACCATAAAAGTTTTATAATTTAGGGTTTCATTATACCAAAAGGAAGGAATGGTCTCAATATTTTGCAACTGCTTGCCCGAACTGTTAGTGAATAATAATTCTAGCTGTGCCTTTTTATTATATTGCTGGACAATCTGATTGATATATACATTTTCGACCCCGGCAGCAGCACCATCTATTGCATTGATTATAACGGACAGATCCGCTTTTTCATTTTTAAGCAGTTGCCTTTCAAAATAAGGTGGAATCTCTAAAATTACATCCACATTGCCCTTCAACATTGCCTTACTTGCCAGTTTTTCCGATGGAAAGTCGCCCATCACATTAAAATAAGAGGACGCTTCAAATTTTTCCACCAACTCCCTTGAACCGGAAGTCTTATCGTTATCAACAAAGGCAAGCTTTATATTTTTCACTTCAAAAGTGGCCGCATTGGATAAGATGATAAGTTGAATCAACGGCAAAACAAAAATAATAGGGAGCATTGCCTTATTTCTAAAGATCTGTTTAAATTCCTTTTGGATGATATAGCGGATGATGTTCATATTCTTTTTAGCATTAAGAATTGAGAAGTTAGTATTGAGATTAAGAAATTTAAAATGATTTTTAAAGCCTTAACTACCTGCCAAATTTCTTTCACTCCAATCTTATTTTATATTTTTTTACGCTCAAGCCAATAAAAAATATGGTCATCCCAATTAATATTAAGGTTTCTTTCCAAACATAAGCCAATCCCACTCCTTTGAGCATAATGCCTTTTAGGATCATTATAAACCATTTGGCAGGGATTATATTACTGATCATTTGCAAGGGCAAGGGCATACTGGAGATGGGAAAAATAAATCCCGATAGTAATATAACGGGGAGCATTAGCCCCATTAAAGAAATCATCATAGCTGCCTGTTGTGTGGAAGAAATAGTGGAAATCAAAATCCCGAGCGACAGGGCATTTACTATAAATAAGGTACTCTCCATCCCTAATAAAAACAGACTGCCCTGCACCGGCATTTTAAAAACAAAAATGCTCAAAAGAATAATAACCGTAGCATTTATAATGGAAAGTAAAATATATGGAACCACCTTGCCCACAATAACTTGAAATGGATTTAAAGGAGAAACCAATAAAATTTCCATGGTTCCCAACTCTTTCTCCTTGGTAATGGATATCGAGGTCATCATAGCAGATACCAACATCAATATTATAGTCATAACCCCTGGAACAAACATATAAACACTTTTTAATTCCGGATTAAATACCATTCTTGTTTTTGGTGCTATTTGGTAAGGTATGTTTAAACCTCTATTTAATTCCTGTTGGTATTTCTGTAAAATGGACCCTACATAATTGCTTATGGTATTCGCCGTATTGGGGTCCGTAGCATCGGTAAGAATTTGAACGGTGGCTTTTTTTTGGGTGACCAAATTTTTACTAAAATCCTTTTCAAAATTGAGTACTGCCTTTATTTTCCCTTTTTTAAAAGTAGATTCGATCTCATCTTCATGGCTTATAAACCCCTTAATACTAAAATATTTTGAAGCTGCTATTTTATTAATGATCTCCTTGGTATTAACATCTTTGGAATGATCTAAAATGGCGATATCCACATTATTGATCTCGTTGGTAATGGCAAAACCAAAAAGCATCACTTGTACAATGGGCATCCCAAAAAGGATAAACAACGAACGCCGGTCCCTTAAAATGTGGTAAAATTCCTTTGTGATGAATCCTATAAATCTCTTCATTTCATCATTATTATTCTATGTTCCTAGCTAATTTTAAGAATACCTTGTTCATGGAATCCACTTGAAACTGTCCTTTGAGGTTCTTTGGTGTGTCCAAAGCCTCAATTTTCCCCGCTACCATAATGGATACCCGATCACAATATTCGGCCTCGTCCATGTAGTGGGTGGTCACAAAAATGGTGACCCCTTTGCTGGCCTCCCTATATATCATTTCCCAAAATTGGCGTCTGGTAATGGGATCGACCCCTCCTGTTGGTTCATCCAAAAAAATAATTTTTGGATTATGTAGGAGTGCAACAGAAAAAGCTACTTTTTGTTTCCATCCCAAGGGAAGGGAACCTACTAGGGAATTAGCTTTATCATGCAGTCCCAACTCATTGATCAGGGTCTGGGATTTTTCTTTAATAGTGGATGAGCTCAATCCATATATACCACCAAAAAAGACGATGTTTTCCTTTATGGTTAAATCGTTATACAAGGAAAAGCGTTGGCTCATATACCCAATATTCCTTTTTACCTTTTCGGCATGTGTAAGCACATCATATCCAGCCACAGTGGCTTTGCCATGTGTAGGTTTGGAAATTCCGATCAACATTTTCATAGCGGTGGTCTTACCGGCTCCATTGGCTCCCAAAAACCCAAAGACCTCACCCCTACCCACCTCAAAAGAGATGTTTTTTACAGCGGTGAAGTCACCAAACATCTTGGTCAGATTCTCAACTTGTATCACATTTTCCTTTTTCATATTTCTTCTAAGGAGCTCTTAAGTTTTTAAAGCGATGTCGCCTATCTATTTACCAATTCATTTGCCCGCGATAGATCCATAAAGGTATCCTCAATGGTTGCCACGGTCTCCATAACCTCAATATCCCTGTGTTCTCGTTGTATTAAATATTTTTCCAAATCCTCAGCTACAAAGGATGCCGTCTTTGGTGTAAAATGCAGGTATTCCCCAAAAGGATATGCACTATGGGTTTCCGGGTAACTTCTTAAGTCCATAATTAATTGATAGATCTGGGAAGTACGCACCTTATAAATTTTCTTTGGAAATAAGGTCCTTATTGCCTCGGGTGTATTGATCTCGAGTATTTTCCCGTCACTGATCAGGGCAATCCTATCACAAAGCTCGGCTTCATCCATATACGGTGTAGATACTAAAATTGTAATGTCTTTTTGCTGTAACCGTTTTAACATCTCCCAAAATTCTTTCCGCGAAACAGGATCAACACCTGTGGTAGGCTCGTCCAGAAACAAGACCTTGGGCTTGTGGATCAAGGCACAGCAAAGCGCCAATTTTTGTTTCATCCCTCCCGATAACTTTCCAGCCCTACGATTTTTAAAAGGTTCTATTTGGACATATATATCCTTGATCAATTCATAGTTCTCCGCTATGGTCGTTCCAAATATAGTTGCGAAAAAGTTTAGATTCTCTTCAACGGTGAGGTCTTGGTACAAAGAAAACCTGCCCGGCATATAGCCCACGTGGTTCCTAATGTCCTTATAGTGTTTTAGTACATCATAGCCAGCTACTGAAGCACTTCCCTCATCCTGAATCAGCAATGTTGTCAATATTCTAAAAAGGGTCGTCTTTCCGGCACCGTCCGGCCCGATCAAACCAAACAGTTCCCCTGGTTTTACCTCAAAGGAAATATCGTCCAAAGCTTTTACTTTGTCGTACGATTTACTGATATTGTTTAGAATGATGCTCATTTTATTTACCGTTGAATAATAATTACTGTTATATCTTAATCAAAATAGGTGTAATAGCTTTTTAATTGCCCATTTATACTTTCCTTGATTTTTGCGGCCGTGTCCGTGTTATCAGTTTTTTGCAGTAGTTCAATCTTTTGGATCAATGGATGTAGAAAAACATGCAGATTATCGTGCGATGCTCCCGTCATGGTGCATTCCTTGACAATGCTATTTTTAACCTCGTTTAAAGCGTTTCCCAAGTTTCTGTAATCTTCCATGTACAGGGTTTTGGTTTCAGCCATAAGTTTGGACATGGCAGCAATCCCCATAGTGGTTTCCAAATTTGCCTGCCACTTAAGTCCGTTATTCATGGCCATTTCCTTTTCCCAATCTGCATTAAATTGTAATTCACTGCACGATGCAGTTTTAGTTATAATGGTTCCAGGGGACTTGGAATCCTCCTTCACCGCTTGTTTGCAACTTAAATAGCCTATGGATAGGATGGCAAAAAGGATGATTTTCGTTTTCATAGCTCACTTTTTGATATTGTTATGTACTGTTTTTGGATTTTTGATTAGGATCAAAAGGAGAATTGCTACCCATATACTCACCCTAAAAGACATTGCCTTGATACTTTCTACCGCTACGCTTTCGTTAAAAAAGTACAAATAGCCCAACACCAATAAGTGCAATATGAGGATGAGCATTATCATTATTTTAGACTTTCTATGTTGTTTACCTATTTGATAGGCTACCAAAATGGATATAATTCCAAGGGCCACGTTATAGACCACCAACCAGATCAATACCGTATAATCCACTGATCGTAGCCCTAAAAGTACCATGGATCCTGAGATTATGGATAGGATTCCTATCAAGATGGCTAGAATTGTCGCGATAATCAAAGTTATTTTCATTTGTCATTAGTATTTGTACCGATCCACATTTCAGCGGGCATCCCGATTTTTAAACTGCCATCATTTTTAACGCTTACCTTGACCGCATACACTAGGTTTACACGTTCTTCCTTAGTTTGAATAATTTTAGGGGTAAATTCGGCACTTTCAGAAATCCAGCTAATCTCGCCGGGGTATGATTTCATATCGTCACCAGCATCGATTTTTACACTTACTTCCTGTCCAATGTGCAGGTTTGCCAACTGGTTTTCACTGATATAGACCCTAAGTATCATATGTTCCAGATCCGCAATTTTAAACAAGGGTTTTCCAAAAGTGGTTATTTCGTGAGGTTCGGCATATTTCACCAAGACCGTACCCTTCAAAGGGTTTTGAACTATGCTTTTGTTTATCTGATCCTCTATTTGCCGTATCTGTATTTCTATACTTTTCACCTCATTAACTATAGGTGAATTTTGGGTTTCCACACTTTTAATCTGTTCTTTAATTATACCGATCTGCCCATTAATATCGTCCAATTGTTTGGTAGTTGCGGCATTTGCCTTTACTAGGTTCTCCACCCTAGATTTATCATTTTGGGCCACTTTTAATTGTTCCTTAAGAACTTCGCGTTGTGATAACACGTTTCTGGATTTTGAGAAAATAGTGTTTTTTGAAGCCAATAGTTGGTCTCGCTTTAAGGAGAGTTGAACGGTGTCTATAGCCCCAACCACCTTATTTTGGTCAAGCAGACTTCCTTCTTCAGCATCCAAGAATAGAATTTTGCCATTGGCCTCAGCAGAAATGGTAATTTCGGTAGCCTCAAAATTACCATAACCATCGGCCTTATCCCCATTGCCGGTACAGGACCCCAAAAGAATTACTAACTGGCTTATCAGTATAATTTGCAGATTTTTCATTTTAATTGGGTACAGTTTTAAATGCGTTATTATAGTAGCTTCCTTTCTTAATTTCATATTGAATTTTGTGCAACAGCAATTGTGTTTCGTGTAGATTCAGATTGCTTTTGGCTTCATATAGATTTGTGAATTCGGTTAAATAGTCCGAGGCTGTAATTACACCGTTTTTCAATTGTGATTCCACTGTTTTAAGGATATCTTCCCGAAGAAGAATAATCTCATTGTCCGTGGAAATCAAAGCATCTATCTTATCTATTTCAGACTTAAGGCTCACCAATTCCAAATTATTGTTCAGTTCAAAAGTCTCCTTTTGGGTATCTATTATTTCCTTGTTTATTTCAAGGGATTGTTTCTCTGTCCTGGTCTTGTTCCAATCCAAAATGTTCAAATTCAGTTTTAGACCAGCCATATAAAAAGTCCTAAAAGAGTTGTCCAACATATTCAGGCCTGGATTGCCATAACCACCTTGGGCAAAGGCATTTATTTTAGGGAGATTTGATTTTGAAATCAGTTTTGAGGAGTAATCGATCTGTTCCTTTTGAAGGTCGAAAAGCTGAATTTCAGGTCGTTGGGAATTTACCTCTGGTATAAAAACCTCTGGCCTTAAAAGGTTTACATCTGAAGATAATTCCCTTCCAATAAGCAAGGACAGGCGCTGTAACAAATCTGATTTACTATAGCTCAACTCGATGTTTTGTTGTTCTAATTTTAGGAGTTCTGCTTCCAGTGTCTTTTCTGAAGATGCCAACAAAGTGCCGTATTTTACGCCGGCCCTCACATCTTCAATACGCGCTTTTAATTGCTCCTCTTTGGCCCGAAGCAAATCCTGGTTTTCCTGAAGCAATAAGACCGAAAGGTAGATGGAATTGACCTGGCTTTTTAGTCCGTATAAGCTTACTTCCAACTGTTGTTGGTTTACCTTGAACGCTGCCTCTTTTACCTTGGATGTGGCATTGATCAAACCTCCATTGTAAATGATTTGGTTTACATCCAACGTAGCCCGATATTGGTCCTTATTGGGAGGTTCTACGGTTATATTGGGCAGTTGGATTGGCAAACTTGTTACATCGGACTGGTAGGTGGCCTGTGCATTCAAATCCAGTTTAGGCAAATTTCCCGTTCTTAGGGCATCAATGTCGAGTTGCACTTGGTTTTCCAATAAGCCAGACTGTTTTGCCAATGGATAATTATCGGTAACAAGATCAAAACATTGCTCCAACCTAAGCGTTTGTTGGGCCAAAGTGGCAATAGGTATAGCGAATATTAAGATTAAAAAAAGTCTTTTCATTTTTTAATTGAATTAATTAAAAGCTCGGGAATCATAATCTTACGTTCCTCCATCATGGTTTTAAATTTTTTTTCATCCAAATTCAATATTCCGCGGACCAGGCCAGTTCCTACAAAGGAAAATGCGGTCAAGGAAAAAAGGTTTAACAATAATTGTTTTGGGTCTATGGGTTTTATAATTCCCTTCTCTATTTCCTCTTCTATCTGCTTTTCAAAGCGAATAGGGTTGGGTGCGATTTCGGAGCCAAAAAATAAATTGGCAAACTCCGTATTGTTATTAATTTCCTGAATCAGAAAGTTGGGCAGGTATGGGTTCTCCATGACAAAGGAAATATAGCTATCTGTAAATTTTATTATTTTTTCAAAAACGCTTTTGTCGGAATTAAAAACCTCGTTGATATGGGGAGCAAATTTTTCAAAGGCCTGCCTAAAGACCGCCTCGAACAATTTTTGCTTGTTTTTGTAGTAGTAGTGCAACATGGCCTTGTTGATTTTTGCTTCATCCGCAATTTCCTGCATACGCGCACCCGCCATACCTTTCTTTTGGAATACACTTATCGCGGCATTTAATATATTTTCTTCTGTACTCTGATCTTTCATTAACTAAATAGTTTAACCATATGGTTAATAAATGTACAAATTTTTTTGCGTTCAACAAAAAGTAGGCTTTAAATCTTCCTTTTTCAAGTGGGAAATGAACCTTGTAGATAATATATTAGCGAATTTGGGATTGGCCTACTTATTTTTATCAAAAACCACACTCCAAATTCCGCGAACCTCATTTACATCATACCCAACAGCCTTATCCTCTGGGTATAATTTTCTTAAAGTGGCCAAGGTTGTAGGCTTGATCTGTTCGTTGGGTTTTCCATGACATTGGAGGCACATGGTGTTTGTAGTTATAGGATAATAAACCGTTACTTCTTCGTTTCCCGGGATAACCAGAGGTTCCACTTCCATGCCTGAAGCCAACTGCTCCTTAAAGGAAGCTATATATCCCAGTTCCTCTTTATTGGCCTTGTTAAGTGGATTTCTAGGTTTATCGGAAACCCGTTTGATCTGGGCATTGTTCATAACAGAAATACTATCTGTTAATTCTATGGCTCGAAGCTTACAAAATTCTACCGCCCCATCTGCACCTTTTTCCTGTATGGCTTTCATTAGATTTTTCCCCAGCGCAGCTTTTGTGGCCAAGGCATAACCAAGTCCTATATCGCCATAATCCGTTTGTAATCCATGTTTGGAACCTGGGCCCATTCCATTTCCCATACCTTTGCCCATTCTTTTACCATGCTCCCGCTGAAAATGTTCATCGAACCAATCCGGCTGTGCAATTTCATTATCATACATATATTCCGCTATCAAGCTTATGGTTTCTTCGGGATAAGGTTGATAGGGCATTATACCAAACCTGTTTAGCGCACCAGGCATTTTGGATTTTTCCTCCTGTGGGTCGTTGATCCAACCCACTATAGCTTCTGTGAACTGATCCTTGGTCGTTGTAGGGCCAATGTAGTGTTTCTTAATGGCTGCCATGGGAGGGGCAATCATGCTGGCCTCGGATGCTTTAGGATTGTGGCATAAATAGCACTCTGCCTCAATTATCTTTTTACCTGGATGTATCTTTGCCTGATCAACATTCCCATTTTCAGTAGTCATTTCAACAGGTTTATACTCCGTTTTTTTGACATCCCTGCAACTCGCCAGCGTCATTAAAAGTATTATCAAGAAAGATAGATATCTCATAAAGCCTATTTTTTCGAATTTATTCCTTCATCAACCTACCAGTCGCACAGCTAAGTAAGGATTTGGCCCTATCTCCCAAGCCATTCTTGGCGTCCACTGTTGGATAACCCAGAGCTTTAAGTTTATCCCTTAAATCCTGTTTGGCAGTAGCATCTTTGGATTCATAAGTTACCGTTCCGGAGTTTACATCCACCGCAACATCTGTGATATTCTCCAATTCAGATAATTTGGTGGTAATTGTTTTGGCACAACCCCCACATTTTATATTCTGAACACTAAGTGTAAATTTCATAGATTCCATTTAACCCAAATTTTAATGATCCTATTGGCCAAGGTTATGTTAACTCCAATTCATAAAACCACCTTTCAGGTCATATACTTTTTTAAATCCCATCCCTACCAATTTATAGGCTGCTTTCTGACTCCTTGCACCCGATCGGCAATAAATGTAAACGGGATTTTCCTTGGACATTTTTTCAAAGGATCTTTCAAAATTTCCCGAATTAAAAAAATCAATATTTATGGCGTTTTTTATGTGGCCAGACCCGTATTCATTGGCAGTACGTACATCTACCAAGAGGACCTTATTGTCAGTGATCGCTTCTGAAAATTTGGACGGATCCAATATTTCTATTTTATCGGATTTATCTCTACTTGTTCCGAAAAGAGTGCTAAAAATGGACATATTATTTTATTTAGAATTTTTGATACGTGAATGTTAAAAAAGGAAACCGCCATCTTTTACAACGACCGTTTCCTCATACAACCAACCAAAACATTTATACTGTAAAGATAAGCTAGGTATATATTGTCCACAGCAACTTTTGTTACACATGGCATTTTTTTAAAAAAAAGTAAAGAATTAATATACCGCTACTGAATACATAAAAAATCACATGAACTTTTAAAGCGATTTAAGGCTGCATAACCTTCTTCTTCATCCCCAAAATAGCAATTTTTAAAAATTGGAAAAACTTGGAAACCATTATACTACAGTTGTAAGACCTCCATAAGAACCACCCCTATTAATAACCACATAATATATATTACTTAATGTACATTATATATTAACCCAAACAAATATTTTATTGGTTTTATTGATTAAAATAAGTTAATATTATTGTACTTATAAAATGTAGATAAAACCAGAAAGCATAATGACCCCTTTTTTATATTGCTCACAAACAGGAAATGGCCATGCATAAATATCATTTATTGACCTTGGTTACGGTTTGCACCATTTTTGCGATCCCTAACATATTTGCACAAAAAGTGAATGAGTTTCCCAAAAAAACAGACCCTTTGTATAAAAAAGTGGAAATGTTTGATAGATTGATGCTGGGAAACCATTGGAACGAGGGGGCAATAATGCAACACGTCATTTTTCCACCGGCCGGACTAGAGGAACCTATAGTAGGTTCCCAGGCCGATTGTCTTGATCCCACTTCTGAAATGTTGGCCGCTTACTCCCATAAGTACGCAATTACCGGCGACCCAAAGGACAGAAAAATAGCCAATGATATCTTCGAGGCCATCCTAAAACTGGAAAAAGTAACCGGTGTTGAAGGACTCGTTGCCCGCAGTTTCAATAGGACCAACGAACCCCTTTGGCACGAAGAAGTTTTTTGGTACCATGAATGGCACCAATCGTCCTCCATGCCTGGTTACCGATGGCTGGGCGATCTAAGTGCCGATAAATTCACTTCCATTTTCTATGGTGTGGGAACTTTCTGGGAGCTATGTGCAGATGCGGAATACAAAGAGAAAGCAGCGGCCCTCCTGGACCGGTTTATTGGTCGGGTAGTGGACAATAATTTTAAACTTACGGACCTAGACGGTAAAATGACCTTATGGGGCAATTTTTGTCCTAACCTACCGCACCAAGAACTTAATTCATTGGAAATGTTGGCCGCACTTAAGGTAACACATCATATTACCGGCAAGGAACGCTACAATGCTGCTTATCATATGCTTATAGACCGTTATCATTATGACGACCACCAAATTAATTCCAAAATACTTTTTCCAAAAGAATGGCGCAATGTTGGTGACGACTACCATGCAGCACGTTCCCTTTATATGATAATGCGATTAGAGACCGACCCCAGCCTTTTAAATAAATACCGAATGAATTTAAACCGCCATTGGTACGATTGGAAGGATATAGAATTTACATGGGAAAGTAATATTTGGTTTTTGATGGTCTATAAGGTACTCACAGGGGAGGATATTTTTACCGAAGAAAAAAAACAAGGTATCAAAGACATGTGGGGATTTGAGCGCAACACCAAAGAATTTAAAATCCCCCAAAAAGATGGTAGTTTCAAAATGGTGCGCTCGGAGGAAGAACGCACCGCGGCTGCCATGATCCGTAATTATTGGTTTGGCAGGTATTACGGTATAATTGATGAAAAATGGTAAACACAAATAATATGAAGCCTATGAAAGCCTTTTTATCATTTCTAGTTTTGATCATAAGCCTGCAAAATGTGATTGGACAAGAAAAACCGTCACCACCCGAAGGAATGGTTTATGTTCCTGCTGGAGAATTCGTAATGGGCAGCACTTATGGTGACCCCGATGAGCGCCCTCAACAAATTGCCAGCACAAAGGCATTCTTTATAGATAAGTACGAAGTAAGCAATGCAGAATTTGCCAAATTTGACCCCACTTTTAAATTCTCTCCGGAAAAAAAGAACAATGCCGTAATAGTGACCTGGTCCAAAGCCAACGCCTATGCCCAATGGGCCGGTAAAAGATTGCCCACAGAAAAAGAATGGGAAAAAGCGGCAAGGGGTATCGATGGTCGGGTATTTCCATGGGGAAATACCTATGACAACACCTATGTTGTTTGGGACCAAAAAGAAACCAGGGGTACATCTATTGCCAAACCTGCTAGTCCCTATGGCTGCTATGACATGGCGGGCAGTGTTTGGGAGTGGACTGCAGATTGGTATAAACCCTACCCCGGCAATAAGGTCCCCATGGAACAATATGGGGAAACCTACAAGGTAATGCGTGGGGGATCCAACTTTAATAACCACTCCTTTATCCGTACCTCACAACGATACTATGTATTGCCGGAAAAAATACACGTGTATCCCGTAGGAATACGATGTGTAAAGGACATAGATTAGAAAATTACCCATTATCTCAAATGATATTATCAAAATAAGTTGCACAAAATGAACACTAAACTAAAAATCTGGCTGGTATTATTTATTACGGGAACAATGCTGTCCTGTACTGAGGAAGTCCAAAAAAGCTTGGATCTCTCCCAAGCAAATATCATGATCTCGCCCCAAATTAATTCTCCCGTACAGACAACAGCTGGAAACATTCTTGTGGAAGAAATTGCAAAACGAACCGATCTGCAACTAGGATTACACAATAATTGGGATTCCAAGACCACCATTGCCCTTACCTTGGCCAATGAAAAGGAACTCTTTGGGGAAAAGGTTCCTTCCAGGGATGGTCACGATGGGCAAGAGCTCAAGAAGGAAGGCTATCGTATTTTCCATGAGACCAATGGCAATAATAACACCCTATGGGTCATTGGGGCGGATGAAAGAGGAATACTATATGGAATTGGCAAACTTTTGCGAACCGCCAAAATGAGTAAGGACCAAATATCACTTATCCCTAACATTGATTTTTCCGAAGCCCCGGAATACGCCCTACGCGGACATCAGTTTGGCTATCGCAATACCGCCAATTCATGGGACTCCTGGACAGTGGAACAATTTGATCAACATTTTAGGGAACAGGTACTTTTTGGCGCCAATAGTTTTGAAAACATTCCATTTCAGAAAGCCACTTCAAGTCCCCACTTTAAAGTGGATCCACAGGTCATGGAGGTGGAATTAAGCAAAATATGTGAAAAATACGATGCCGAGTATTGGGTCTGGACACCGGCACCACATGATCTGACCATAAAAAACGCCCATCAGGATGGGCTTGCGGAGCAAGAGGCCTTTTACGCAAAATGTCCTAGATTGGATGGAGTGTTTGTTCCTGGTGGTGACCCGGGAGAAAACCATCCTGAGCAGCTAATACCCTATTTAAATGACCTGTCGGAGATATTGCACAAATACCATCCAAATGCCAGCATTTGGGTTTCCTTACAAGGTTTTAATAAGGAAAAAGTAGATTATTTTTTTGATTACCTGGACAAAGAGGGTCCAAATTGGTTAAAAGGCGTTGTTTACGGACCAAGTAGCCCACCAATTGACCTGGAGCGCGAAATGTTGCCAAAAAAATACATGCATCGCTTTTATCCGGATATAACCCATACCGTTAGATGCCATTATCCCGTGGACAATTGGGACCAGGCATATGCCTTGACCTTGGGCAGGGAACCTTCTAACCCACAACCACTCATGTACACAGAACTTTTTAATAGGGACACCAAATACACCGATGGTTTTATTACCTATTCCGATGGTTCCCATGATGATGTAAATAAAGTTCTATGGAGCCAATTGGGTTGGGATTCCAAGAAAGATCCCAAAACCATAATCCATGAATACGCGCAATTTTTCTTTGGTCCAGAGGTGGCAGAAGAAGCGGCCAAAGGCATATTTGACTTGGAAAAGAACTGGGATGGACCCATTTTGGAAAACAAGTCGATCAAAGAAACCTTGGCGCTTTGGAAAAATTTGGAGGTTAACAATCCTGATCTGGCAGATAATTGGAGATGGCAACAATTAATTATGCGCGCCTATTACGACGCTTATATCCAAGACCGTCTGGCCTATGAAAAAGGTCTGGAAGCTGAAGCTTATGAAATACTGGCCGAGGCAAAGGCTATTGGGGCAGATAAGGCTATGAACGATGCCCTGCAACACATTAATAAGGCAGATACCGAATTGGTTTCACAAGAGTTGAAGGAAAAGGTTTTTGAATATGGCGAAAAACTATTTAAATCTGTTGGAGCTCAGACCAGTGTAAAAAAGTATCAAGCAAGTGGTTCAGAAAGGGGCGCAATATTGGATTTTATAGATTACCCCCTAAACAATAGATGGTGGTTGGAAGACGAATTCAAACAAATTGAAGCTTTTAAGTCTGAATCCGAAAAGTTAGCGCGATTGGAGTTTATCAGAAACTACGAAAAACCAGGAGAGGGAAGCTTTTACGACAATATATCCAGTGCGGATGCCAAACATGTAACCTCAAAAACAGATGATGCCATAGACTTTCTATGGGAAAACGATGGTTTAAGTAGAAAACGTTTGTCTACCCAATTATTCCAATTTACCCCCGCATTGGAGTATACTGGGCTTGATACAAATTCCAATTACCTAATTCGTGTTTCAGGTTATGGCGAAGCACTTTTAAGGGCAAACGGAGAACGGCTAAAACCTACCAAATATGAAAAAGGCTTTGAGGAATTTAAAGAATTTCCCCTATCCAAAAATCTAATCAAGGACGGCAATTTAAAAGTCACTTTTGACAAACCCGATGAGGAACACCTAAACTGGAGAAAGCAATCCCGGGTAACCGATGTTTGGCTTATTAAAAAAGAATAATATGCTGGCCAAAAAAGAGCTTTATCCCTTAAAAGGAATTGTTACTGTTCTTAACACTCCGTTTACAAAAGCGGACGGCATTGACTTTTTAGCATTGAAAAACAATGTAATGGAGGCGATGGAGGCAGGGGTCGCCGGTATTTTGGTACCTGCCATGGCTGCAGAAGTATATAAATTATCCAAAACGGAAAGGATAAGAATACTTGGCCTGGTCGTGGAAACCGTAAATGATAGGATTCCCGTTATAGGTGGTGCAGGGGAACAGGATTTATCCAAAAGCAAGGAACTCCTAAAAGCATATATGGAATTAGGTTGCAAAAATGTATTGTTCCAAATTCCATATGTTGACGATTATCAATTTAGAAATCATTTTATGGAATTGGCGGCACTTGACCCAGAAATGATCATGCTACAGGATTGGGATGCTACCGGATACGGCCTATCGGATAAAATTATATGTGATTTGTTCGAAAAAGTGTCTGCATTCCGATGTTTAAAAATCGAAACCGTTCCGGCTGGCCCAAAATATTCACGTATTTTGGAACTGACCCAAGGCAAATTAAACCTAAGTGGAGGTTGGGCCGTTACACAAATGATGGAAGGGCTTCAAAGGGGAGTACACGCCTTCATGCCTACAGGGATGCATTTAATTTACACCACAATATATCGTCTGTTTGAAGAAGGGAAGATTATGGAGGCAGAAGCCTTGTTCGATAAAATAATTCCCGTATTGGCATTTTCCAATCAAAATCTGGATATCTCCATACATTTTTTTAAACGCTTATTGTATCGTCAAGGAATTTATAACACCCCCAACGTACGTAATCCCATTCTGCCCTTTGATGCCTTGCATCAAAAATTGGCAGACAGGCATATAGATAGGATACTACAACTTGAAAACGAACTGAAGACACAGAGGGAAGATAAATCCTGACATTGCAGAGTGCCCCACAGGCAATCTCAGCTAAGGTTCTTACATGGCTGTGGGATAAAAGGCACAATGGTCAATATATTATCTGTTTTAAATAATATAGTTGTGGTACACCCCTGCCTTTTAAATTTACTTTGTTCTCAACAAAAGAAAATATATGGCATTAGAGTTAAAAGGGATTATTCCCCCAATGGTTACCCCTCTTACCGCAGACGGCGGATTGGATGAAAAAGGATTGGAAAAACTGATAGAGCACTTAATTACCGGTGGCGTACACGGTATTTTCCTTTTAGGAACCAATGGGGAAGCCCCTAGTCTTAGTTATGCATTGCGAAAAGAACTTATAACCAAGGCTTGTGGATATATCCGCGGTAGGGTTCCCGTACTAGTGGGAATAACGGACACCTCTTTTAATGGCTCTTTAGAAATTGCAGCCCACTCCAAAGAAGCGGGTGCAGATGCAGTGGTGGTTGCCCCTCCTTATTATCTACCCATTTCCCAAGAAGAAATGATCGACTATTTGGAGCGCTTAATTCCTCAATTGTCCTTGCCGGTCATGATGTACAATATGCCGAGCTGTACCAAATTACACCTCTCTTTGGAGACCGTAAAAAAGGCCAAGGAATTAGGTGCCATTGGGATTAAAGACAGTTCTGGTGATATGTCCTATTTCTACTCGCTAATTGAAACGTTTAAAGAGACCCCGGAGTTTTCTATTATTGTGGGGACGGAAATGTTTTTACCGGAGACCATACTATATGGTGGTCATGGGGCCGTAGCTGGTGGGGCAAATTTCTTACCGGAATTATTTGTTGATCTTTACAACGCCTCGGTGGCAAATAATTTAGAAGATATAAAAATACTGCGTAACAAAGTCGCCTTTGTAAACAGCACAATTTATTGTGTAGGCAAGAATTCCTCCAGAATTACAAAAGGAATAAAATGTGCCCTATCCGTGATGGACATTTGTGAGGACCATATGGCACTACCGTTACGAAAATTTGAAAATAGGGAACGCCAGAAGGTAAAACAATTTATAGACCAGTTCGAGAGATCAAAGGTCCTTTAAATATAAATATGAACGAAAAACTTAAATGGGGTATTTTGGGCACTGCCCATATTGCTACGGAGCAAGTAATTCCGGCAATGCTCAACTGCCTACATGGGGATGTTCATGCAATTGCCTCAAGAAATTTGGACAAGGCGAAAAATATATCCAAGCGATTTAAAATTCCAAAATTTTACGGTTCCTACGAGGAATTACTAAACGATAAGGAGGTAGATGCTCTCTATATTCCACTTCCCAATCATCTTCACGTAGACTGGGCTATAAAGGCCTTGGAAGCTGACAAGCATGTGTTGGTTGAAAAACCAGTGGGACTATCCAGTAAGGAGGCTGAAAAATTGTTGAAGGCCTCCCAAAACCATCCACATTTAAAGGTTATGGAAGCCTTTATGTACAGGCATCACCCCCAATGGATAAAGGTTAAGGAATTAGTGGACCAAAAGGTTATAGGTGACATTAAAACCATTCAATCTTCTTTCTCCTTTTATGAAGATGACCCCAATAGCATTGTAAACAGCAAGGAGTTCGGGGGTGGTAGTTTAATGGATATTGGATGCTACCCTATTTCCCTCTCCCGTTTTTTGTTCAATTCGGAACCCAAAAGTATTTCCGCGGTAATAGACTATCACCCAGATTTCAAGGTAGACGTTTTAACCTCTGGAATATTGGAGTTTGAAACTGGAACTTCGGTATTCTTCAGCTCAACACAAATGGCATACAATCAACAGGCACAAATTTTCGGAACCAAAGGAAATATAAAATTTGAACTGCCCTTTAACCCCCCTATAGATCGGCCAGCAAAAATATGGCTCACAATTGACGAAGAGTGCCAAACCATAGAATTTGATATCTGTAATCAATACACGATTCAGGCAGATCTTTTTGCGCAGGCCATAAAGAATAATACTCCAGTGCCTACTCCACTAGAGGATGCCGTTAAGAATATGGTCGTCATTGAAAAGTTGGAGGAAAGCAATTTAAAGGGACAACGCATACAACTGTAAACATCTGGTTGCCCCTTTTTATATTATTTCATTAGCTCCTTTAAAGTCCAATAGCTTTTCCTCTCCTGATTATTGGCACGGATATCCCTTACCTCATTTTCATGGACCATAGTAGTATCGTTCATGGAACGAATATAAGTAGCTACATGGCCAATCCAATCATCGTCATTGGAGCCCATTGGTAGCATAATGCCGTATTCCTTTCCATCTATGGGTCCTGTGAGTCCATTTAAAAGAATTTTTACAAGCACTTCTTTATCACCAAGAACTCTTGGTGAACCAATTAAGGAAGGTGCTATTAGGGAATTTTCTCCAGTGGGAACACCCTTCAAATCAGATCCATGACAGGTAACGCAGGTCTGTTTATAAATATCATATCCATCCAAAGCCCTCCATTTATGGCCATTGCTTTTACTGGCCAGCCTATGCTTTAATTTTAGTAAATCTGAATCTTTTGCCTTTAAACCCAGTGCCACTGAAGCCGCTACCAGCTCATTATCTCCGTATTGTTCTGAGATGGCACTCAGGGCATCGGAGACTACAGTATTTGTGGAATACCTTAAACTCAATACCAATTGATTTACTACATTAATATCGGTGTCTTTTTGCAATTTCGCTATGGCTTGCGTTATGTCTTGATCGTCTTTCTTCAAAAATTCCTCACTTAATCTTATAGCCGTAATACGGACCCTGGGGTCCACATCATTTAGCTTTTCAAGAATAAGAGACTTATCCAAAACACCCAGTCCTTCCAAAGTCCAAAGCGCATGAACCCTTTCGCGGGGATAATCCTTATCTCCAAAGTTTTTGGTCCAAAAAGACTCATTATCGCTTGCTATTTCCGTCAATTTAGGGACAATGTCCATATCTCCCTTTAATATGATCAGCTTTTGGGCCGTATTCCTATACCATCCGTTGGGATGTCCCAAATACTCCACTAGCTCCTCAGCAGACTTGTCCAAAAGGTTGGGTTTTCCATCAGGTTTGATCTCTTCATGGACTATACGATATATCCTACCTCTCCCAATGTTCTTGTCCAAACCTTTACGTAGAATGACCGGTCTTAAATGACTTCCTTCCCTTGTCCAGTTGCCTTCCTGGATAATGCCACGGTACATATCAACAATGTAAAGACTCCCATCAGGTCCTGTTTGTGCCTGTACAGGTCTAAAGTTCAAATCCGTGGAAGCTAAAAACTCAGCTTGGTCGTAGGCATTGTACAACACTTTTTTACCATTCTCATTTTTTATTTTCGCCCTGCGAATCAACCTGCCCACTGGTTCCGGAATAAATAGATCGCCATAAGTGGATGGGGGCAATTTATCACCTCTAAATATTTCCTGTCCGGCTACCCCGGTAAATTTATTCAGGGTACCATCTTCCTTCAATCTTAATTCTGCACCACCCTGTACGTCAGGGGTGCCAACAATTGGCCAAGGTTCCATAAATCCTTCCGAGATCTGCCCTTCCAAGTCCACTTCCCCGTATATTGGCGGTACCTGAAAACCATAGGCCGCAGTTTCTCCACCTGCAGAAGAATAATACATATTTCCTAAATCGTCCTGGGTTAGCCCCCATTGTCCACTGGAACCATCTACCAGGGAATCTACTTGTATACCATCCTTATTAAACCTGAACCGTAATGGATTGTAGGTTGTATACACCCAATTATCCAAGTTCCATACAAGACCACTCTGTTGGTGCTCTAGGTTACCTCCCCTCCTTTTTGGATTTTCATAAACCCTAATTTTTTCGTCGGCCACACCGTCATCATCTGTATCCCTATAGCTCCATAAATCGTAGGAATAAGTTTCATTCACTATAAGTCGGTCATCCAAGGGTAAAATCATCCTAGGGAGAAGAAGACTATCAATAAACACTGTGCTCTTGTCCATTTTTCCATCCCCATCCAAATCTACCAAGAGTTTTATCTGACTGGTAGGTTCGTCTTCACCAACACCATCTACGTTTTGCATATAGGTACTCATTTCAGCCACATACATCTTGCCATTGCCGTCCCATGCTATGGCTACCGGCTCGTTGACCATAGGTTCACTTGCTACCAATTCTATCCTATATCCTTCCGGCAGGTAAAACGTTTTCAGACTTTCTTCAGGAGAAAGAAAATCCGATGGCGCTTCCCTCACAATTTCCGGTTTTTCATAAATTTTATCCTTGTATTCTTTTTTTCCACAACTTACAATGACCAGAAGAAGCAGGGTCACTTTTAATCTATTCAATTTCAGCATATTACTATATCAGTGCTTTTGGTTTGATCAAATTTAACTTTTAATACCCATTAATTGCTGTCTTTTGGAGGTCTTTTGTGCCAATAAGAAGCGAGAATAGAGCCCGTTATGTTCATCAAGGGTCCAAAAACAGCCGGTGCCAGGCCCATGGTGGCTATCTTGCCCAAGGAGTTTGCAATTCCAGAGGCGAGTCCTCCATTTTGCATCCCCACTTCCAGTGCAATCGTGCGAGAATCCTGCTCATTCAATCGCAATAATCGGGCGTACCAATATCCCAGCATGTAGCCAAATAAGTTATGGATAAGTACCAATAACATTAAGATTCCGCCAATGTCCAAAAGACTATCCCTACCCGCAGCCGTTATCACTACAATTATAAGGCCAATGCCCAACATGGAAATTACAGGCAGTGCCTTGTCCATCCATTTTGCCCTATCTCCCCGCAAACGGTTAAAGAGAAGTCCAACACCGAGAGGCAAAATAATCATCTTTACAATACTCCACATCATGTCCAACACATCAATCTCAATAAATTCTCCTGCCAAAAACTTCATAAGAAGTGGTGTTACAAAAGGTGCAAGAATTGTGGAAATGGAGGTAATTGTGATGGAAAGCGCTAGGTTGGCCTTCGCCAAATATGCCATTACATTGGATGCCACCCCACTGGGGGAACAACCGATGAGGACAATCCCCGCCGCAATCTCCGGTGGAAAATTGCTATATTTTGCCAGGACAAAGCCCATGATCGGCATTATACCCAACTGTGCACTGACACCCACCAACACCCCTTTGGGCGACTTGATAACTTCTGCAAAATCGCCCAGTTTCATGGAGGTGCCCATGCCGAACATAATGAGTTGGATCAAGGGTATGATCAGTGCGGTAAGTTTAAAATTGCCAATCTGCAAAAAGTATTGGGGGTAATATAGCGCCAGTGCTACACCGGCAAATATGGAGGCTGTAAAAACATAACTGTTAAGGGACTTAAAGCCACTGAAGCCAAGGGCAAGAAATGCAAAAAAGGCCATTATAAAAAGTCCGGCATGTTCAATATTATGGGTAAAGATCATACCCAAAACTACCAACAGCAATATGGCAGCCACGCCAAGGCTAATGGAATAAATATTCAATTTTTTCAAAATAGTTTGGTTTAGGTTATTATGGTTCTAGTTGGGCAATTTATAGGCCTGTCTGGCCAAAAGTCTAAGCTTACCGTCCTTCCCTTTTTGATATACCTGCATATTGCCGATACGAACATCCGCAGGCTCCCCGGCATTGGTGCCCTTGGCCAAAAAAATATGTCTAACAATTGCTGTATTCCCTGAAATATGGATAGTCTGATCGGCAGCTTCCAAAGACAAAAAATCGAACGGGCCGTTCACTAAATCATCTATAAACGCCGCCCTGTCCTGAATCAGTCCGCTCGAATGACCATAGGTGAGTTCCTCAGCGCAAAGCGTTTCCATGAGTTCCGCGGTCGGGTCTACCATGGCCTTATTGAAAGCCGCAACGACCTGTTGAACTTCCTCGATCGTGGGAGTATCCTGTTCAAACTCCGCGGAAACGGCCATGGTTTCATCCTCTGCCTGCTTTTCGTTTTGCCTGCACCCTATCAAAACAAACAGGGCGAACATTGCAATGATCCAACTGCTGCTTATTTGGCAAGTGCCGTTTAGGTTTATCATTTTCATAAATTTACGTTGTCCCATTACCATGTCCTTTTGCTCAAGACCTTGTCCAAAGTCTCCTTAGACATCTTTCCCAATTCGGGATGTTTGTCCAACCACACCAAAAATTCCTTTTTTAGCTGTTCGGTCCATTGACTGTCTATTTCACCGGTAGAATATTTTTTGGTCCTTACCATCTCAAATCCAAACTGGTCCTTAAGGGCCACAAACTCTGCAGTGCCCACTACCTGTTCGGCCAAATGCGCAGGGATAAAAAGTACGCCTTCCCTTTTGGCGAGGACAAGATCCCCGGGCAATACCATTACCTGGCCTATCCGAATCGGGGTATTAAGTCCCATTAGCACTTCCTCCTCAAGAAAGGAGGGGTGAAAATCGCGTACAAAGGCATTGAATCCTTCCATCTGGCTTATACTCTCCAGATCCCTTGCACTTCCATTAAAGACCACTCCGTTGCCGGACTTGCTGTAAATGGATGTTGCCAGGGTTGCCCCCATTAGGGTACCCGCATCGATCTTGCCAAAACTATCGGCCACATATACGTCGCCTTTAGTGAGTACCTCAATGGGCCATGAATTGGTATTTCCCTTCCTACCCTGCGAATTTATTCCCCTTTCCTTAACGCTCTTCTCCACATCGGGGCGGCTCGGCATGAAGAGGGCTGTAAGTGCCCTTCCTACAACGGGAACATCATCATGTACCATTTTCCAATTGCCCTCGAACTGATTCTTATATCCTTCATTTTCAAGGACCGTCCATGCATCATCGATACCAATTTTTTTTGCCCGTTCCAAAAGATCGTCCGGTATTTTTGGACGCCCGTCGTTAAATCGTTCCCCTTTCCATTCGGAGGTCAAAAAAATAAGTTCCTCTTTGGGGAGCGTCTGTCCAAAAACATTAAAAGTGAGTAAAAACGAGAAAAGAAATAGTGCAATTATATTGAACTTCATTATGCAAAAAGGTTTATAAGATGTTGATCGGTTATCTAGTCCAAAGCGGCTATACAGTCCATTTCCACCAGCGAATTCCCTGGAACGCCACCATAGGTAGCAACGGTAGTCCTTACTGGAGGGTTAGGTCCAAAACGGCCCCTGAACACTTCGTTCATGCCTTTGTAGTCGGCCAAATCTGCCAAATAAACATTTACCTTGAGTACCTTTTCCATGGAAGAACCATGTTTTTTCAGCTCCTTTTCCAGCTCTTGCAATACAATTTCGGTATGTGCCTTGATCTCATAAGGTTCCACATGCGCGCCTTTCCCAGCAATGTAAAGGGTATTCCCGTGTTTCACGCCTCCTGAAAATAATGGAATATCCTGATCCATGACGATTTCGCCTACGACTTCTTTTTTTGGTTTTGATCCACCGTCCATTGCCTTGGCGGCGGCACCTAGGCCAAACATGGCTGCCAATCCCATTCCTAGTTTCTTAAAAGATGCTCTTCTTGTTGTTTTGTTTTCCATGCCAATTTAAATTATGATTATTTGTATTATGTAAAAAATCGAATTCCACTCTATTTGCCTGTTTTAGGTAGTCTAAACCTCCCCCTCTTAAAAGGATATGTTATTATTTAAATTGATTGACCAATGACACTCTAAAACCTTTAAAGATTTGTCTTTAACCGTCAATTGCCCACATCATGAATATATGAAATTTTCACCACCTTGAAATATTCGACCATATTATTGTTTTAGGTGTTCCAGTAAGCCAAAATTTCCAAACGCCAAGTAACTACTCCCACAACATAGCTGTACATAAATGTAGTGCTCTTGGGTTTGGATATTTAAAGCTACTTTTTCATTACAAATTCCCTTCCAGGATGTTCCGTATCAAAGCTTTCAAAATTACCGTTGTCCTGCAGCGTAATAAAGGCCTTTGTGCCTTCACTTCCGCCAAACGCTATGTTGGACGGTGTTTTGCCCTTTAATTCAATTTCCTTTAGAATTTTACCATCAGGCGAAACTTGAACCACTGTACCCTTTCCGTGACGGGTGATGTATAGATTTCCCTTGATGTCTGTACGCATGCCGTCCATTCCAAAATCTTCAAATTTAATAAGCAGCCGTTTATTGCTTATTTCCCCATTTGGGGAAAGGTCATATGCCCAAACGTTGCGCTGCACCGATTCGTTGACATAAAGTGTTTTGTTGTCCGGACTAACCTCTATACCATTGGTAGTACCCATATCCCCTTCCAGCAAAGTAACAGCACCATCGGTATCTATTCTCCATATTTGCCCTTTGGAATTTTTCCAGTCGGGATCACTGGCGAAAAGTATGTCGTTGTCCATTATTGCAACATCATTCGGTTGGTTCATTTTATCATTATGGGCATACACACTGATTTCTTTGGTATCCATATCCACCTTTAAAATATTGTGCTTGGTATAATCTGCTATGAACATTTCGCCCTTGCTATTAAAACGAATCCCATTTCCAATACTGCCTTCAGGGAGCTTCACAAATAAGGAGGCTTCACCATTGGAGTCTACCTGTCCTATGGTTCCTGTACTGTCGAAATTAACAGCATATAAGATTCCATTGACATCCACTGCAGGGCCTTCAATTCCAGATGGAAAGAGGGAAGGTTTGGTAAATACCTTGCTCTGGTACAATTCCTGTTTTTGTTCAATCCCATTATCCTCAGATTCTTCTTTTGAGGTATTTCCCTGTTTTTCTTTACATCCTATTATAAAAAGTGCAAAACATAAGGCGATTAGTTGGTATTTAATAAAAGAGATTGACCTATAATTCATTTTCATTTGGATAAAGAATAACTGTTACTATTAAATTTTTCGGCTATTTAAAGTGCCGAATTTCGGACCATAAAGAGCTTAAGGAGACACAATCACTGGCCATCCCGTTACATGCTGGCCAAGCCGGCGAAGATCCAGAGAAAATTCACTTTTAAATATACATATTAAAGTAACATAGCCACAATAGAATTTTATTTCGGGAAAAACGGCCTAAGACACATTAAAATAAAGTACAAGTTAATTTCTCAATTGGCACTAAATAATATTGGAATCAAGATGTGAATCACAATAATTTTTTTGAAAAATTGTTTACTTGCATTACACTTTTTGGTTACCACACCCTTCGGCTTGCTACTATAGTTACGGCCATAAATTAGTAAAGCTTTTCAACCCTTTGCTTAAACAATCCCCGTATACCATGGCCTCAAGGGAGTTAATTAATTTTAGGTTTATTTTTTTGTGCTTATATTGTGCACAAATGAGCTTATAGCAACTTCCAAGTTATTACAATAAAAATTTCTCGAATTTATGGGCTTAACCAATAGTTTTTTAAAACACAAATTATAAGCAATGATCATACGCATATGTGCAATCATTATGGCTTGTTTTTTATCCAATCCGGTATTGGGGCAATTCAACAATCTCAAATTTGAAAATTTAAATACCATAGACGGTCTGTCCAGCAGTACCTGTACGGCGATTTTTCAAGATAGTGATGGTTTTATGTGGTTTGGCACTATAGATGGTCTAAATAAATATGACGGCTATGGGTTTGAAATTTACCGATCAATTCTAAACGATTCCACCTCAATTAGCAATAATAGAATTAACGCGATAGTTGAGGACAAATTTGGCAATCTTTGGGTTGGAACGAGCAATGGGCTTAATTTTTTGGATAAAAATACCAATAGATTTCATCGTATCAACTTATATGGGGAACAAACCCTTTCCAAGAGTCCCAGAAAAATAATAAATAATTTATTGTATGATTCGGCGAACAACAAACTTTGGATAGCAACCAATAACGGGGTAATTAAAATTGATCTGCAGGACAATCCAAGCGATAACCAAAAGTTGGACATATCCAATTATTACAATGAAGCGGCCAATAGCAATTCCTTGGACAACAACGGCGTAAATTTTATATTAAAGGATAGTAAAAGTGCCCTTTGGTTTGTGACCAATGGCCAATATCTAAATAGATACGATCCCGATAAGGATAATTTTAATAGAGTGCACATTAATGTCTCCGTTCCCTATGAACTTAACCATTTACCAAAAAACGTTTATATCGACTCCAATGACGATTTCTGGATAGGAAATAATTTGTCGAATATAATTTTGTGGACCAGAAATGACAACAAATTTACACCCCTTTCATTGGTTGATGGCGATATTCCGATTAGGGATTTCCACCTAGATAAAAATGGAACAGTTTGGGTGTCTACAGATGGCCATGGCCTTTTCCTTTTCAACAGGGAAGAAAAAAAGGCAGTCCAAAATATTTTAAATGATCCTTTTGATCCGTTTTCCATCCCCAATGACAAACCCTCGGTCATATACGAGGACGAAAGCGGCATTTTATGGATCGGAAGTTATGATAAGGGTGTAAGCAAGTTGGACCCATTAAAATATTTTTTCGGACATTATTATTACCAACCAAATAATCCCAATGGTCTCAATGAAAAAATAGTGCAGTCGGTTTTAGAGGATTCCAAGGAAAGAATTTGGATCAGTGCCTACAATGGCGGACTTAATCTATTTGATGAGGAGAATATTTCCTATAAACATTTTAGCCATGACCCAAAAAATCCCAATTCCTTAAGTTCCAACAAAATACTATATACTTATGAATCTTCCAGCGGCCATATTTGGATTTGCACTTTAGATGGTGGCGTAAATAAATTTGACCCCGAACTTAAAACGTTTAAACGGTTTGTACATAATCCCGCAAATTCCTACTCTATTGGTGAAAGTTCTGTGTGGACAGGCGTGGAAGACGACAAAAATAGGCTTTGGTTTGGGCTTAGAACCGAGGGACTAAGTTTGTTTGACCAAAATACCGGACGATTTAAAAACTACAAAAATACTATTCAAAATGATAATGGCTTGGCCAGTAATTTTGTGTTCTTTCTATATATAGATTCCAAAAATCGTTTGCTAATAGGTACATCACTGGGTTTAAATTATTTAGAATTAAATAAACTGGAAGAATTTGTACCAGAACAAATCCAATTCCAGCAAATAAAAGAAAATGGTTTAGAAGGCAATGGCATAAATTATATTAAAGAGGATCATCTTGGGAATATTTGGTTGGGAACAGACAACGGAATTTTTAAACTTGATAGCAACCTGAAGGTTATAAGATCGTATACCACCAAAAACGAACTTCCCAATAATCTAGTGGTAGGAATAAAAGAAGACAACAACCATAATCTATGGGTAACAACAAAAAGCGGTCTTTCCCTATTGAATCCCATTACACATCAATTTAGAAATTTCAACGTTCATGATGGCCTGCAAGGGCCGGAATATCAAAGCAAGTCCATTGAAAAAACCAAAGATGGACGTATAATTATTGGTGGCATCAACGGCTTCAATATATTCGACCCCAATAATTTTGAATTGGATTCTGTACCCAAGTTAAGGCCGAACATTACCAGTTTTAAGTTAAACAATTCCAAAATCAACCCCAACGATTCTGTTAACGGAAGAATACTTCTCAACAAGCCGATCAACGAAATCCAAAATTTGCTCTTAAAACACGATGAAAATTATATCTCTTTTGAATTTGTAGCGCTACATTATGAAAATCCCGAACTGGTACAATATGCATATAAAATGCATGGTTTGGATGATAATTTTATTGATGCCGGCAATAATAGGGTGGTTAACCTTTCCAATTTAAAACCCGGGAATTATATTTTTGAGGTAAAGGCGACCTTGGACGGCCAATGGTCAGATGCCAGTTCTTCAAGAATTGATATTAAAATATTGCCTCCTTTCTGGAAAACGTGGTGGATGAAGATTATTTACTTGATCGTGGGGGGATTAATATTATGGGCACTAATTAATTTTTACACACTAAGGGTAAAAGCCTCCCAACGTCGTGAACTTGACCAAATGAAACTGGAGTTCTTTGTGAATGTCTCCCATGAGTTCAGAACTCCATTAACATTAATACTCAACCCGGTAGATAAAATTTTATCGAGTATCACGGATTCCGATCAAATTAAATCTTCGGCAATTACAATTCAAAGAAGTGCAAGAAGACTGTTGCACCTCGTAAACCAATTATTGGATTATAGAAAAATGGATGTGGGAATGTCCCCCTTACAATTGGAGAAAGGAAATATAGTCAAATTCTGTGAGGATATTTTTTCCCTATTCGAGCCAATAGCCACGAAAAAAGAACTGCAATATAAATTTGAAGCCGATACTAAAAATATTACCACCCTTTTTGATTTTGACAAAGTTGAAAAAATAATTACCAACCTAATTTCCAATGCCATTAAATTTACAGAAAGGGGGGGGGCCATTGGTGTTTCGGTCCACAAAAAGTTAGCTAAAGGCAATGGAAAACCCGGATTTTGGGCAAAGAAGGAGAGCTTAAACGAATATGTAGAAATAGTGATTACCGACAGTGGTGTGGGATTGGACAAAGAGCAACTAAAGAATATTTTTAGCCGGTTTTATCACCCAGATAGCACAACATCGGGTACCGGAATAGGATTAAATTTTACGAAGGCACTAGTAGGAATCCACAAAGGAGAAATAATGGTTGAAAGCCAACGTAAGAAGGGAAGTACGTTTACCGTTAAACTGCCTATGAACTTTGATTCTGAGCCTGAAGATGTTGAAAATGTAAAAAATGAATTCCTTATCAACTCTATGACCGCGGTAGACTATGAAATGAGTATAGCAAATGAGGAACCAATCCCATCCATAAAAAAAGATCACGACACCAATAAAAAATTACCTACTGTATTAATCATAGAAGACAATAATGAATTGAGGAGACACCTTGCATCCGATCTTCAAAGTGACTATATCATTAAGGAAGCCGCCAATGGCAGCAAAGGGTTGAAAATGGCAAAAAAAATCTTCCCAGATTTAATTATTAGCGATGTAATGATGCCCAAAATGGATGGCTTTGAACTGTGCAAGGAAATAAAGGCCGACTTTGATACCTGTCATATACCTGTATTGTTGCTTACAGCCAGAAGCTTGGATTATGATAGAGTTGAAGGGTACAAAAGCGGAGCAGACGGCTACCTGGCCAAACCTTTTGTCACAAGTGTCCTCAAAGCCCGAATCAGTAATTTGCTAACAACAAAAAATAGGCTAAGGGAACGGTTTTCAGAAATAGGAGGTATATTTTCGTCCAGTGAGATAACATCAAACAATTTGGACGAGGTGTTTTTGGATAAAGCTACCAGGAACATCATTCAAAACATTAGTAATGTAGACTTCAAGCAAGAGGACCTCTCAAAGGAATTGGGGATCGGCAGATCACAACTTTACCGAAAAATAAATTCGCTCACAGGCAAAAACCCTAGCCACTTTATACGTACCATTAGGTTAAGGTACGCTTCGGAGTTGCTGCAAAACAGCCAATACACCATAAAAGAGGTAACCTATATGAGTGGATTTAATTCTACTGCCTATTTTAGCAAGACCTTTCGGGAATTATTTAACATGACCCCTACCGAATTTATGGAACAGAAATCCAATGTTAAACAGAATTAAACCAGGCGAATAGCTCGGTCAACGTACAGACGCATTTTCGTCTTAGGAGCTTTTAGCCCAATCCATTCCAAAAAAAGGAGCAGCCAAAACATAAAGCTTTGGCTGCCATTAACAAACTAACTAAAACTACTATTTTTTAGTACCCGGGATTTTGAAGCAAATTATCATTTAAACCCGTCTGGGATGTAGGTAGAGGGAATAAGTAATTATCTCTGGTAAAGTTACGAATAGAAGATGGCTGTACTATGAGACATCTTCTTTCGCCAACACCTGTTGTGGTGGTTGCTTCTCCAAAACCATAGGCAGCCGGATTATATAAGGCCGTGTTTCCTTCATATGCAGTACCCTCTATAACTGCGCCGTAAATGGTTTCACCTAATTCTTCTTCGGCAATGCCCCATCTTTTTAAATCGTTAAATCTTGTTGCGCTTTCCGCATAAAGTTCAATGGTACGTTCTCTACGAATTTCTGTACCTATATCCATGCCGTTAGCCGTTAAGAAAACATTGCTTATAGGCGGTAATCCAGCCCTAGCTTTAACTAAATTGATAGATTCATTCATTTCAGCGTCAGTTAAACTTCCGTTTAACTCGTACAAAGCTTCAGCATACATTAAATACACTTCTGCCAGTCGTAAAAAAGGCATATCATAGGCTTCAGTCGTTGTGGCTCTATAAGCAATATCGGTTCCCCAGTTCCAACTCATGAACTTAGAATTGAAGTAGCCGAAATTATTTGTTCCATTTAAAAGCACGTCTCCAGTTTCAGGAATCTCACCAAGATTTTTATGATAGGTAAAATAAGCCCTCATTCTTAAATCCCTGTTTTGGAACTCATCCTCCGTATTTGCATATCCCATAAATTTTAATGACTGATCTATTGGTAGTCCGTCATCACATAAAAACATATCCATCATCTTTCTACTGGGTTTTACTCTTCCTTCAAAAACGTGACTTACTAGTGTGCCAGCTTGTCTAAAAGTAAAATCGTATTTATTATAAAAAATGAACTCTTTATTTGACGCCTTGTCCAATCCACCTGGATTGGATCCACCATCTTCCAGGTTAAATAAGAAATTTGAACTCAAATTATCAAGAACATCGTTATTATTCCAAAGCTCATAACCGCCTTGATCCATAACCGTTTTCGTTAAAGTGGCAACTTCCTGTAAATAAGTATTTATTTTACCTGTATCGTATCCAGCACTTCCAGCTCCAGTACTTAAGCCATCACCATCCGTACTGTCACCAACATATTTCATCCAAGTTGCTTCATGTAATAAAACTTCCGCTTTAAATGCCATGGCAGCCCATTTACTAATCTTACCTTTATCAGAAGAACTAATTTCCTGTTCTGTAGGTAACCCGGCTATAGCATCATCCAGATCTGCTAAAATTTGGGCAACCACTTCATATCTACTATTGCGCGGTCCATATAATTCTTCAGAATCAACATCTAGAGGTTCGGTTACCAAAGTAACACCTCCAAAACGTTGTACCAAAAAGAAATACTGCCAAGCCCTATGAAATTTAGTTGCTGCCACATATTCTCCTATGCTTCCTTCTCCATCATAAGCTTCAGCTCTTGCAAGTAAAAGGTTCATGTCTCTAATAGCCGAATAAGCATTGGAATAATAAGCATCGGTCTCCGGTGCCTGGGTGTCTCCCCTACTATATTCCTGCATCCCACCGTCTTCAGTATAACCGACCAAATCGGAACCGTGATCTGCATAAATACCTTGGTCTCCCCACCCTATTAGGTTAGTATAAAACCTGTTGGAGCCCGTTAAAAAATGCTCAGCTTCCGTATAATAAACTTCGTCCGTTATTGATGCTGGTGGTGTTAAATCTATAAATTCGTCTGCACATGATGCAAAGAGTACCATAATACATGGTAAAACTTTATATATTACTTTTTTCATTTGAATGTTTTTTAATTTAAATATTAAATAGCTACAATACCTTACAGCGACACTTTTAAACCCAAGGCCCATGTACGCATGAATGGATATGCACTGTTATTTGAACTACGCTGAAATTCAGGGTCATAACCATCTTTTACGCTTGTAGACTCAAACAAATCATTTCCTGAAAAATAAATACGTACTGTATTAATGGGTGTATTTCCTATTTGTAATCCTTTAAAATTATAGCCCACAATAAGGGATTTTAATCTAACATATCTATTATTTTGTAAAATATGGTCCTTACTTCTATAGTTCCAAGCAGATAGCCCGCGTTGGGTAGTTAACCTAGGAAACTCTGCATTGCGGTTATCCTCAGTCCATGTTCTGCCTAACCATGTATTGGATTGGTTCTGCCATTCTGCCTGAAAAGGTTGTGCAAAATAACCTTCCCTATATATTTGATGATCTAGAGCGCCTTGAAAAAATGCACTTACATCAAAATTCTTGTATTTTATATCAAAATTTAGTCCGTAAACATAATGGGGAGCAGCATCTCCTTGGTACGTTAAATCATCATTATCAAGACTCCCATCACCATTGGAATCTACAACAATCATATCTCCAGGACGCAAAGCATCGTTTGAGCTTTGTGATGGCAATATGCCTCCTGGGTCAAGACTTGCATAATAGGCGTCAACTTGGGCCTGAGAATCAAAATAACCATCCGTTTCCCATAAATAAAACGAGTTAATTGGTTTTCCTAAAATGTTTCTAGATCTATCTGTATCATTTAGGTTTTCAAAAATTGTTTGAGCTCCATCATATTCTGTAATTTCATTTCTAGAATCACTCATATTTGCACTTATAGTGAAGTCCAAATCACCAACTTTACCCTGCCAACCTAACATTGCTTCCCAACCTTTGGTCTCTAAAGTACCTATATTGGTAAATGGAGTTGCCGTTCCAAGCACATCTGGCGTAATCCCTCTAACGAGCATCCCTACATTATCTTTTTGATAAAGGTCCAATGAACCGAATACCTTGTTATTAAATAATCTAAAGTCCAAACCAATTTCTTTTGAAACAATACGTTCCCATGTTGTAGTACTACTAAATAAACTACTGGCTCTTGAAGTTGCTTGTTGATTTGCATTTGTTTCGCCAAAAACAGTAGTACCAAAGCCAACTGTTGATAAATACCCAAAATTACCAATACCGGAAGTACTACCTAATTCACCATAACCACCTCTTATTTTTAAAAATGATACGACATCACTGTCTTTAAGAAATTCTTCCGCACTTAAGACCCAACCGCCGGATACACTGCCGTAGTTAGACCATTTAGCGCCATCTGCAAACCTTGAAGATCCATCCCTTCTGCCTTGGAATTCCAATAGATATTTCCCTTTATAATCATAATTTATACGTCCGATATAACCAAAAAATCCCCATGTGTTACCTCCTCCAGAGGTTGTCACAAGTTGATCTGTGGCTCCTAAATTTAAATCGTACACACCATAATCAACAAAGCCATTTCTCCTAACATTGTACTCATTTAGTTCATTTTTCTCTCCTTCTATGGCTAATAATCCAGAAATATTATGGTCACCAAAGCTATCTGTGTAATTTAAAGCCCCTTTATAGTTCTTATAGGTAATGTTACCGTCATTGTTATCTGGCCCAGTTCCTTCCTGGATATAACTTGTATTATTTATATTATTGGAGAATCCTCCGTCCCAACTATAAAGAGGAACTGAAACCGCATATGCTTGATATTCGCTGTTTTGCCTACTTATGGCATAAGATCCCGTAAAATTTAAATTGTCCGTAAATTTATAGGTTGCCTGTGCAGCTATTTTAAACTGCTCAACAGCTTTATTTTCTCGGCCTCCATCTTTAACTTGCGCTATTGCGTTTCTATCACCTGTAATATTAACACCACCAAAATTGGCGTAATATTGTCCATCAGGGTTATAGGTAGGGAATAAAGGTGCATCCCATGTAGCTGCTTCCCTGGCCAAACCAGACGTTGGTCCTGAAAACTTATTATGTAAATAATTGATATTGGTATTTAAACTTAGCTTATCACTAATATCAACACCATAATTTATGGAGAAATTATATCTATCGGCACTATCATCCGCTACTTTCAAACCACCGACATTTTCATCATAGCCTGCTGAAATACGGAAATTACTTTTTTCAGTACCTCCGGATACACTTATATTGTGCTGGCTAGAGTAAGAGTTGCCAAACATTTCATCAAATCTAGGAGCATTACCCAACCATATATTTCCATTTATAGGTAAATCATAATATCCTTCCTCTCCTGAAGCGATTCTGTCTACAGTTTCAAGGTCATTCCAAAAGAAATAACGTGGTGGTTTTCCAGAAGCTAAATCTTCACGAGCTGCAGCTGCAAATAGTTGTCCATATTGAGACATCGTTGGTGATGGTGGACGAATCCCTATGGTACCCATACGGGTTATGGTACTAATATCGACCTTAACATCTCCTTTTCCTTTTTTAGTGGTTACCAAAATTACCCCACCAGCGGCACGAGAACCGTATACAGATGCAGAACCACCTTTTAAAACACTTATGCTTTCAATATCATTTGGGTTCATATCATTAAAAGAGGATGAATTTATTGCCGGAATACCATCTATAACAATAAGAGGATCTATTCCATTTATAGAAGAGGCACCTCTAATAAGAAAATTAACACCTTCGTCTCCTGGTCTTGAAGATGTACGAGTAACAACCAGACCAGGAGTTCTACCCTGTAGTGCCAAAGCTGGACTACCTACTGCCAAATCTTCAAAAGCTTCAGCTTTAACCTGTTCAATAGAACCAGTTAGCGTTTCCTTTTTTGCCGAACCATAACCTACTACCACTACCTCATCAAGAGCACTTACATCGGTATCCAATGATATGTTTATTACCCTATTGGACCCTACCACAATTTCTTTGGTAGCATAACCCATGGAGGAAAACACAAGTACACTATTGCCCGAGGGAACGGTAATTGCGTAATTTCCATCAAAATCGGAGGTAGTACCACTATTGGTACCCTTTACTATTACATTGACCGCCGGAATTGGCATCCCGTCTTCGGAACTGGTCACCGTACCGGTGATAGTCAACTCCTGATCCATTTCCAATTCTAAAATTGGCACTCCCAAAACACTATTTGTGCCGGCTGCCATTAACCCAGTTGATCCACCGAGCAATAACCCTACTATTACCATAAATCCGGTAACGTACTTTAAACTAAATTGTTTGTTTTTTTCCGTAATCATAAAAGTTTCATTTAAATGGTTGTTTATTGGTTAATTGTGAATGAATTTGCCAACAATTTAATACCACGTTCTTGGCGTTAATATTTGTTAAGGCAATGTTAAAAAGAATTCTAGGTCCAAGGTTTAAATTATGATTCAAAGGGTATAAATTATCACTCCTTTACCGCCTAAAATGGCAAAATCATTACCCTGAAGCGTTCATTAGTGTAAAATCACCCCCATTTCTGTAATTTAAAAGTGTCCCCAAAATCAACCTTTGATCAGCATTTAAAAATGCACTTAACAAATCACATATTGTACCCCAGTACCAATAGTGTGGATTTTATTGGTGTTCCCGAAGAATCTTTAGGATTGGAAAACTTATATTTTAAGCCGTATTTAAGGATACTGAATATTGGTAAGTAAATGGAAGAATAATTCTTTAATCTTGTAGAAAGGCCCACCTAGCGGACAAATAGGTGCATAAGGAATCATAATTTATACCCTTTGAACCATACTTTATGCTTCCTTAATAAAACTCTAACTAAAATTGTAATACAGGAAAGTCCAGTTTTATTATGAACTCAACACTGTAGAAATAATATGCCTTAAACAACGGAATTTTGCTTTTTGCACCATTAGTTACTGCCAAAGAAAAATGAAATACGAGGCTTCCAACTATGGAGAAATTTAAACTTTATTATATGAGAGTTTTTGTATTTGTTTTGGGGATATGTTGCCTGATAGTAACATCGTGCAAATCTACCCCCAATTCCGTGAAGGTGGTTGACAAGTCCCGACCCAACATTATTGTACTGCTTTGCGACGATCTAGGTTATGGAGACCTTGCCTCCTATGGCCACCCCGTTATTAAAACACCCAACCTTGATAAATTGGCCGAGACTGGAATAAAGCTTACCAATTTTTATTCCGCCGCTCCTGTATGTTCCCCTTCAAGGGTAGGGTTATTAACGGGTAGAAGCCCGAATAGGGCAGGCTTGTACGATTTTATTGTTGGCGGTCATAAGGAAAGTGACGATTTAAAGGATCTGGTTCATTTGCAAGCCGATGAGGAAACCATTCCACAGCTACTTAATTCTGCTGGATATAGCACTTGTTTGGTAGGTAAGTGGCACGGCAGTTCTTTGTTCAATTCCGAAGAACAGCCACAACCGGACCACTTTGGTTTCCAGCACTGGTTTGCTACCCATAACAATGCATCTCCCAGTCATAAAGATCCAAAGAACTTTGTCCGTAATGGGGCCCAGGTGGGCAAATTGGAAGGATTTAGCAGTCAGCTTATCGTTGATGAGGCTAAACATTGGCTCGACAAAAAAGAGGGAGACAATCCTTTCTTTCTGGAGGTTGCCTTTCATGAGCCCCACGAACCTATCGCATCACCGGAAGCCTTGGTAGAAAAATACCTTGAATTTACTGATACGGTTGAAGAAGCGGAATATTTCGCAAACGTGGAAAACGTAGATATTGCTGTAGGCAGATTAATGGCCTATTTAAAAAATAATGGCTTGGATAAAAACACCCTTGTAGTATTTACTTCGGACAACGGCCCTGAAACCCTGTTGAGGTATAACCGGGCAAAACGTTCCTATGGTTCCCCCGGCAATTTAAAAGGAATGAAATTATGGACCAGCGAAGCCGGTTTTCGAGTACCCTGTATTATAAATTGGTTGGGCAAAGAGACCTATATCGGAACTTCGGATGCAGTAGTGTCCGCTTTGGATTTTCTACCCACTTTTTCGGAATTGGCCAGAGCCGGTTTACCAAAGAAGGAATTGAATGGTCAATCGATCACATCATTTTTAAACACGGGAACTGTTGCACGAAGCAAACCCTTGCTATGGGGTTTTTACAATGCACTCAACCAACATGTAATCGCCATGCGCAGTGGTGATTGGAAAATAATGGCCCGACTAAAGAACGAAGATGGGTATCTCCCTAAAATCCTAAATATACATCGCGGCAACGAGGCTTTGGTGAAAAATGCCACACTTACCGATTTTGTCCTGTATAACCTAAAGCAAGATATCGCGGAAACGCAGGACCTTTCAACAAAACATCCTGAGGTTCTTGAACGGCTGAAAAAAGAGCTTCGCCAGGAATATAAGGCCCTTTTAAACGATAGTCACATTTGGGAAAGGAAGCAGGACAGCAAATAAAATATATGAGAAATAAAATTTTTGTTTTTGCGACAATCGTCTTCCTATGTAATTGTGATTGGGCATTTGCACAATTCCTTTTTCCCGATTCCATAGAAAGGGCGCATCCCCGAATGTTGGTCCCGCATTTAAACAAGGACAACATCCTACAGAAAATTGAAAATTCAGAAGAAATTAAGTCGGCCTATACGGCATTTAAAAGTGGACTAATAAAGTATGTGGACCAATATAAGAAGAATCCGGAGTGGTTGTCTTCCCGTTTTCAAATGTATTGGAAATCGCATGCCACCGATGTGTTCGTGGAGGGGGAATTATATTCCCACGCCACAGGTCGTGCCCCGGTACCTACTGTAAGGTTTACAGGGCAGAGAGATTATGTTACGGCCTATAAATCTCCCGAGCTACAGGATATAAAACCCTATTTGGAGGACGAAAGAGGCTTGTATTTACAAAACAAAAATACAAATGATTGGGAATGGGTGCCCCCATCCAAAACGGGAAGGATCATAGAAAACACCAATGAGAACATCATGAAAATAGCCCGCAATGCGGCCATCGTGTACTTTATTGAACGCGATGAAGATTATGCCCAATTAGCGGCCCATCTCTTTGATGTGTACATGCAGGGGTTGTATTACAGGAAAGAGGTTGTAGATCTTCAGCATGGGAATGTACAGCGAATCATTGGTCTCACATCTTTCCAGGTCATCAAAGAAAACATTGTAGACGAACTGGCGGAAACCTATGGATTTCTCTATGAATATATTCAGGAGAAGAAAAAGCCTATGGTTTCCATATATACGGGGTCTCTAAAAAAATTGGCTGAAATAATCATAAAAAATGGGGTTCCCGATAATAACTGGAACCTCCATCAGGCAAATTTTGTAATACAACTGGCCCTGGCTTTGAATGATGATAAGGATTATGAAGACGGTAAGGGCTGTCAATACTACTTGCATCGCGTATTTAACGAGACAGAAGCCAGACAATGGTCGGTTGCCGATGTTTTGGCCTATGGTTACGATCAGGATAATGGAGTTTGGAATGAAAGTGCCGGCTATGCCTTAAGTGTTGCCAAAGGCTATACCCATATGGCAAGGATAATCCAAGAAGCCGTTGGGGTAGATATTATTCCGGCCATGTCAATAATTCCAAAAGCAGTGGAGGTCATGCCACAATATTTGTTCCCCAACAAACATATAGTGGCCTTTGGCGACTCGCACTATGGAACCTTGGAATCAGAACCCATTATAGATCTAGTGGCCAATGCCCAAATGTTTGGTAAATCCCAGCAAGAGGAAAAATTTACTGCCTTGATGTATATGCTCAACGGCAAGCAGGACTTGCTGAAGGAAAAAAGGAGAAAAGATCCGTTTTTTGATTTTCTATTTAATACGGAAGTATTGCTGGATACGGGCATCGCCGCTGCAAAGCAAGATGATTTTATGACCCAAACCTTTTATGCTCCTAATGTTAGTTGGCTGGCCATGCGAAACGGCCACGACGCCGAACACGGCCTAATGATATCCCAGGTAGCATCCTTGGGCAACCATGCGCACTCCAACGGTATGGCCATGGAACTTTATGGCAAAGGCTATATCCTGGGACCTGAAGGCGGTAGGGGCTCCAGTTATTTTCAGCCCGACTATCGCGAATACTATTCCCAATTTCCTGCCCACAACACGGTTTCCGTAAATGGAAAATCGCAATACGAAAAAATGCGGAGCTATTACCCCTTTCAGGTGAATGACCTATACCCAAAGAGCGAAAGGAAAACAGGGTACTACCCTTATATCGGCTTTTCCAATCTTTATTTCAACGAACCCAGTACCAAATCTGATCAAAACCGGGTAATGGCTATTGTTAGGACAGGGGAGAAGACGGGCTACTATATTGATATTTTCAGATCTAGAACCAAAGCCAATAATGCTGATTATCACGACTATTTCTACCATAATTTGGGGCAAGAATTACACTTCACAACAGCAGATAATCAACCAATAACATTAAAGCCATCATCAAAATTAAACTCAAAATTGGGCAACATAAAAGCATATGATTATTTGTTTGATGAGTCATCCACAAGAATAGATAGTCCGTTTAAGGCAACATACAATTTATCTATCAACGAGGAGAACATAAAGATGAATATGTGGATGAACGGGAATGAAAACCGCGAACTTTTTAAGGTAAAATCGCCCCATTCCGAGGCCTTCAGAAACATACTTCCAGAAAAAATAGAGAAAGCACCCTTGCTGACCACCGTGCTTAGGCAATATGGCGAAGCTTGGAAAAGTCCTTTTGTTGCCGTTTTCGAGCCTTCTACTACCAAAGAACCAGCAACCATCAAAGCGGTAAAACCTTTTGCTGTCTCTAATGATAAGCCAAATTTTGTAGGACTACAAATCGATAGTAAAACAGATAGAACGGATTATGTGTTTTCTTCCGAGGTCTATGATTCGTATCAACATAAATCAATTGAATTTACAGGAACTTTTGGGGTGTTGACCCAAGATGGCAATTCGGCAACACTTTTTATTGGGGCTGGAAAAGAAATGGGTTTTGATGGTTATACCATTGAAATACTAGGGAAAAACTCGAGCTCGGCCACCTTGGTTACAGGGCAGCAATTAAAGTTAACTTGTAACGACGCACTTTTATTGACCGTACCCGATAATTATAAAGAAGGCGAAGTGGTTCTAAATTTCGGTTTTAAAGAGTTGCGAGGCGGAAGAAGGAATATAAACGGTGAAAAAGTAGTACAGTTTAAAGTACCACCAACAAATTTTCAAAATATTTCAATTGAACTAAAACAATAAATTAATGAACCTATTTTTAAAAAAGTGTAGGGTAGCACTCTTGCTATTATTAAGTTTCAGTAGTTGTAAACAAACAGAAGTCATTGCATTGACCTCACCGGACGGAACTAAAAAAATAGAGTTCTTGGACAATCAAAATCAAAACGACCTTACTTTTTCGGTTTATTATGATAATAAGAAAATTATTCAAACCTCAGTTTTGGAATTACTTTCAGAAGAATTGCATTTTATAGGAAAAGTCTCTGTAGAAAAAATAGAACATACTTCGGAAAACGCTATTTGGAATTCAAGGTTTAATGAATTGAGTACCATTCCAAATCATTACAATCAAACAAAAATACATTTAAGACAGGGTGAGGCGAAAGTCAATATAATAGCAAGAGCTTACGATGAAGGGATAGCTTTCGCTTATGAAATTCCTGAGCAAAAGGGATTGGAAGAAATAGGTTTAAGTGAAAATGTTCACTACAATTTTTCTGAAGATTTTCCGGTTTGGTCCACCCCAAAACGTGAAAAAGGAGTACTTACGGCGCAAGGGGAATACAGAAAAATTCCCATAACGGATTTACAAGAAGGGGCAGACCGTCCATTGTTGATTGAAATTGGTGATAGTGTAAAAATTGCCTTAGCGGAAGCAGGATTGGTAGATTATGGCCGATTGAGTTTTAATAAAGGCAAGTCATCCAAATACAGTATAGTGTCTTCGCCTGATGGTAAAACAGGGGAGCAAAAACAAGACACCATAACGGGAGCTGTGATTGGCGAAAGTAAAATTGAAGGCGCTATGGTGCATAAAAAGCTACCTTTTCAATCACCATGGCGTGTAGTCATGATCGGCAGTAGTTATGGACAATTACTTGAAAATAATTATATAATTCAAAATTTAAATCCTCCTACGGAAATTGAAGACGAATCATGGATTACCCCTGGAAAGGTACTTCGTGAAAGCACCTTAACCACTCAAGGCGGTTTCGCAGCCATCGATTTTGTAGCCAGCCATAATATGCAATATGTGCATTTTGATGCCGGTTGGTATGGCAACGAGATGGACAATGCTTCCGATGCCACAACGGTTACTTTAGACCCCAAACGTTCCAAAGGTCCTTTTGATATTGTTGCTATTTGTAAGTACGCCAAAGAAAACGGCGTTAAGGTTATGCTATATGTAAACCGTAGAGCTTTGGAAAAACAATTGGACGAGATATTACCATTGTTTAAAGAATGGGGCGTTTCCGGGATTAAATTTGGTTTTGTGCGGGTGGGAGACCAAGATGCAACTACCTGGATGCATGAAGCCATAAAAAAAGCGGCCGAGTTTGAAATGGTTGTAGATGTGCACGATGAATATAGACCCACGGGATTTTCTAGAACCTATCCCAACCTGCTGACCCAAGAAGGTATTCGCGGCGACGAGGAAACCGTACCCAATGAACATACGTTAATTACTATGTTTACCAGAATGTTGGCAGGAGCAGCCGATAACACGGTGTGCTATTTTAATACACGTGTCGATAAAATGGGCTCGCACGCATCTCAATTAGCGAAAACGGTATGCATTTTTAGTCCGCTGCAGTTTTTATACTGGTACGATAAAGCTCCGGCAGCCCCGGTTAAAGACGATGGGCTTTGGGGCGATACCAAGACTATTGGAAATGAGCCGGAGTTGGAGTTCTTCAATAATGTGCCAACCACTTGGGACGAAACAAAGGTATTTCAAGCTGAAATTGGAGAAATTGGTGTGATAGCCCGGAGAAAAGGAAACGATTGGTTTGTGGGAGGCATCAATGGCAAAACCGCACGGCAAGTAGAACTGAATTTTTCATTTTTAGAGTCTGGTACTACATATGAAGCCAAAGTGTATACAGATGATGAAGCGGTTAAAACCAGAACTCAAGTTAAAATTGAAGAAATTGAAGTCACAAACAGTTCAAAATTAAACATAGACCTGAAAAGCAACAATGGTTTTGTTGTACATATCACTAAGTTATAATCAAAATTAACCCGATGAGTAAAATATCCCACTTGAAATTGCTGTCCCTTTTGCAAGCAATAGGAATGGTTTCTTTAAAGTCAAAAAAAATGGCGTAAGTACAAAAAAAGAGCAGGTAGTTTCCCAAAAAGGGTCACTGTTTTGTAAATAGGGGCGAAATGGCCATAAAGTTTATCAAAGGACCCCATAAAGAATCATAATTTATACCCTTTGAACTATATTTTATGTTATCCAATTCACATTCTGGCTAATCTTGTACTAGATGTTTATGTGCATGTCCCCAACAGCTAATAATGTAAAAAACGAGAACCTCGGATGATTGCACTCCATGGAACCAAGATTCTAGAAATAGAACAAAGACGATGAAATATATGAAATTAAGCATTGGAACAATATTGATAAAGGGCTATTTGTTGGTAGCTATGGTAGCCGTTTCCTGTAATAATCCAACTGAAAAAGAAAAATTGACTTTACAGGTCACAAATGGGCTCAATATTCCCCGAACCGAAGTGGTTTCATTATCCACCCAAAAATTGAAAAATTTTCTGGAAAACGAAAAAAAGGAACACCTTAGAATACGTAAAGAAGATTCCAATGACTATCAGAGAACCCAATGGATCGATTACGATCAAGATGGCACTGAGGATGAATTATTGTTTGAGGCCGAAGTGGCTGCCAATTCAGTATCCAAATACATAATTACCTTGGATAGTACCAAAATGGTCCCAGAATCTGATGTTGTTGCATATTCACGATTGGTACCTGAGCGGACGGACGATTATACCTGGGAAAACGACAAAGTGGCCTTCCGCACCTACGGCCCAGCTGGTCAGAAAGAGGCTTTGGAAGGTGTACCGGGCAGTACGCTTTCCAGTGGAATTGATCTTTGGCTAAAACGAACCAAACAGTCAGTAATTAATAAGTGGTATTCCGAACACTTAAAAACACCCGGTTACTACCACATAGATCACGGAGAAGGATACGACCCCTACCATGTGGGCGCAAGTCGGGGTACGGGAGGAATCGGCATCTATAAAAACGACAGCCTATATGTTTCCCAAAATTTTACCGAAGCCAGGACCATAGCAGATGGCCCTCTTCGTACAGTATTTGAACTGGATTATGCCCCTTGGAGCGAATATGGCCTGAGGGAAACCAAAAGAATAAGTTTGGACCTAGGAAGCAACTTTTCAAAATTTGAAATTGTTTTATCACCTGAAAAAGAAGTCCCCAATATTGCAATAGGCGTCACTCTTCATGAAAACGAAGGGGAAGCCAAACTCAACCAAAAGGAGGGTTGGTTCCGTTATTGGGAGACCATGGACGGCACCTATTTGGGCGAAGGTATTGTAATTGACACTTCGGTCGTAGATACAGCCTTTGTGCGCGAAAGCAAAATAACAGATCAAAGCAATTTGTTGGTCATCGCCAAACCCAAAGGTAGTTTGACTTATTATGCTGGGTTTTCCTGGGCAAAAAGCGGACAGATTTCAAACGTTGAAGACTGGGATAACATACTCTCACAACAAGCCAAAATTATTGCCAACCCTTTAGAAGTATTAATAAAAGAATAATCAAACAAAAATAATCCCAATAAAAACAATTGGCAAATCAATATCATAAGGTAATGCCCCAATGGGTAACACCTATCAACTGAACATCACAAATGACTAACCATTAAATAATGACAAATAAATTACAAGTTTTAGCTTCCTTATTTTTAATATCCCTTGCTATTGGCTGCGGCAATAAAAAACCTCAAAAAAGCAATTTCCCCAGTTTTGATATAGATGGGCAACTGGCATATTGCGAGCATCAGGCCACCAAGACCTTAAAACTTATTCCAAACGATAACAAGAGTATTCCGAGAAATATCGCCCCAGAAAGTCAGGAATGGCGTTTTATCAATTATAAAGACTGGACAAGCGGATTTTGGCCAGGAACCCTGTGGTATCTATATGAAAATACCAATGATGCAAAATGGAAAGAACAAGCTGACGCCTTCAGTAGGTATCTTACCCCTCTTTCGGTTACTCCCGCCCTGGACCATGATCTAGGCTTTCAGGTCTTCAACAGTTTTGGAAACGGATACAGGCTAACCGGAAATCCTGAATACAAGGAAATTATACTTAAAACCGCGGACACCTTGGCTACTTTGTTCAATCCAAAAGTAGGTACCATCCTTTCTTGGCCCCGTGAGGTACCCAATATGGAATGGCCACAGCACAATACCATTATGGACAACATGATCAACTTGGAACTCTTGTTCTGGGCGTCAAAAAATGGAGGGGATAAATCCCTTTATGATATTGCAGTGAGCCATGCCGATGTAACTATGAAAAATCATTTTAGACCAGATTACACTTCGTATCATGTAGTAGTATACGACCGGGAAACGGGGGAAAAAATTAAAGGGGTTACACATCAAGGATATGCCGACGATAGTATGTGGGCCCGTGGACAAGGATGGGCCATTTATGGGTATACCATGGTATACAGAGAAACGGGTGATGCCAAGTATCTGGATTATGCGCATAAGACTGCCAAAGTATATTTGGAACGTCTACCTAATGATTTTATTCCCTATTGGGATTTTAATGCGCCCAACATCCCCAACGAACCAAGGGATGCCTCGGCTGCGGCATTGGTTTCATCAGCGCTTTTGGAACTTTCTACATTTACAAAAGATAAACTATTAGCTAAAAATTACATGGACAAAGCAGAAAAAATGCTTGCAGAACTATCCCAAAACTATCAAAGCGGAGATGCCAATTCTGCCTTTTTACTGCATTCCACAGGCCATAAACCCAATGGCAGTGAAATTGACTATTCCATCAACTACGCAGATTACTATTACGTGGAAGCATTGCTAAGGTTAAAAAAGCTTAAGGCAGGTATTCCTTTGACCAAACCTCTACCAACCACTATCAAACAAAAAGATTAAAGTTCAAAACCAAACATATGAACAATAAACTATTGTATACTGCCTTTGTGGTGGCCATGGCCGGTTTTCTATTTGGTTTTGATACCGTTGTTATTTCCGGTGCCGACCAACAATTACAGAATTTATGGAAAACATCTGATTTGTTTCATGGTACCTTTGTGATGTCAATGGCCCTATGGGGAACCGTAATCGGTGCCATATTTGCTCACATACCCTGCAACGGGCTCGGGAGAAAAAAAACCCTGTTCTGGATTGGGGTACTTTATCTAATATCCGCTTTGGGTTCCGGGCTTGCATCCGACCCCTATACTTTCTCCTTCTTCCGATTTTTGGGAGGCCTAGGAGTAGGGGCCTCTACAGTGGCAGCACCCACCTATGTTTCTGAGATTGCTCCTGCTAAAAATCGGGGAAAACTGGTAGTGCTTTACCAATTAAACATTGTTTTGGGCATCTTGATCGCCTTTATTTCCAATTATTTATTGAAAGATGTAGGAATACAGCCGTGGCGATGGATGGTAGGAATAGAAGCTCTACCGGCATTAATTTATGTTATAGCCATTAGCCGCATTCCCGAAAGTCCGAGATGGCTTTTGGATAAAAAAGGGGATGTGGAAAAGGCAAAGGAAAAATATCTGGAGCTCACAGGTACGGAAATGGACCTTGCCTTGTGGTCAACACCCGAGCATAAACAAAACCCGAAAAAACCTCTCTTTGATAAAAAATACCGATTTCCCTTACTCTTGGCCTTTTTTATCGCTTTTTTCAACCAACTCTCGGGCATAAATGCTTTCCTATACTATGCCCCTAGAATATTTGAATCTGCTGGTCTGGAATCCAGTGCCTCCTTATTGAGCAGTATTGGAATTGGTGTAACCAATTTGGTATTTACCCTTTTAGGCCTTTACTTAATAGACAGATTAGGTAGAAAAACACTGATGTATATTGGCTCATTTGGATATATTGTTTCCTTATCCCTGGTTGCCATGGCCTTTTTATTGGATTGGGAAGGAATAATGGTCCCCATTTTCCTATTTCTGTTTATAGCCGCCCACGCCATTGGCCAAGGCTCCGTAATTTGGGTGTTCATATCAGAGATATTTCCAACAGAAGTAAGGGCTCAAGGGCAGTCGTTTGGAAGTTCCACCCATTGGGTCCTAGCTGCCTTAATAACCCTTTTTATGCCTTTGGCCATGGCAGGTCTTTCCAGTCCCGGATATGTGTTCTTGTTTTTTGCAGCCATGATGGTGCTACAATTATTGTTCGTGATTTTCATGATGCCGGAAACCAAAGGAAAAACCTTGGAAGAACTACAGGAAACTATACTGAAATAATACATAAAATTAAACCGTTGAAAATGAAATCCTTAAAAAAATCTATAGTCGTTATCCTAATATTTATGACAGCACTTAACACGGGCTATTCCCAGAATACATCCCACATAAAAAAATTATCGGATGACGAACGGATGGAATGGTGGCGTGATGCCAAATTTGGATTGTTCATTCACTGGGGAGCATACTCCATAATAGGTGGTGAACGCGGAGAGCGAATTGCCGGGGGCGGTGCGGAATGGGCAATGGACAAATTGGATTTTACCATTGAAGAGTATGAAAAATTTCCAAAAATGTTCGATCCCCAATTATTCAACGCGGATGATTGGGTAAAAATGGCCAAGGATGCGGGCATGAAGTATATTGTAATTACCTCCAAACACCATGATGGCTTTTGTCTTTGGGATTCAGAAGTTACAGACTATGATATCATGGACACCGCTCCAATTAAACGTGATATTATTAAAGAGTTGGCCGAAGCGTCAAGAAAACAAGGTATTAAATTCGGAGTGTACCATTCTATCGTAGATTGGCACCATCCCCAGGCACAGGGAAATCTATTCCCCAATTACAATGCGGGTCAAAAAGACCAGACTGTGGTAAATCCCGAATTTCCGGAATATTACAAAAACTATCTAAAACCACAGGTAAAAGAATTGTTGACCAATTATGGGGATATAGACGTGGTTTGGTTTGATGGGGATTGGATTGCCGATTATACCACTGAAATGGGCAAGGAGATGTATAGTTACATTAGGGAGTTACAGCCTAACACCATTATCAATAATAGGGTCGACAAAGGTAGAAAGGGAATGGAAGGTATGGATATGGAAGGCAATTTTGCTGGGGATTTTGGTACTCCTGAACAAGAAATCCCGGCTACAGGAATCGACTCAGATTGGGAAGCTTGTATGACCATGAACGGTACTTGGGGATATAAACCGGACGACACCAAGTGGAAAAGCAGTGAAGACCTTATTCAAAAATTGGTAGATATTGTTTCTAAAGGCGGTAATTTTTTATTGAATATAGGTCCCGATGGATTTGGTAGGTTTCCCGCACAAAGTATTAGAAGGTTAAAGGCCATGGGGGATTGGACCGATGCCAACGGAAATGCAATTTATGGCGCCACGGCCAGTCCGTACGATATGCCCGAATGGGGCAGATATACTAAAAAGGATGGGGTTGTCTATGCCCATGTTTTTGATTGGCCTGAGGATGGCCAATTGGTTATCAATAAAAACATTAAATTAAAAAAGGCTACTTTATTGCTGGCACCCCAAACCGAAATCAGTTCCAACAAAATAGCTAATGGTACTGTGCTACAACTGCCAAAAGAAGCACCGGACCAATCGGTAAGCGTAATTAAATTGGAATTGCGATAAACCGATATTATCTATGTGGCATTATTAATTATATATTACTATAAACATTAGAACTAGCATGTTTAAAAAAACTTATAGCGCAATTACATATTCAGCAAAATCATATGTTCTTGCATTCGGTTTATGTCTGCTATCTTCTTTGACCAAGGCACAAGATAGTTCTGAAATTCCCTTGCCAACCAATTTGGAACAAGGGTATCCACGGCTGTATATCACGGAATCCGGGAAAAAAGATCTACAAAAAACCATCCAAAAAGAGCAGTGGGCAAAGGAGGTTTTACAGGGCATTCATGAGCGTCTAGACAAGCATGTAGAACGCCATATTGCAGATCCAGAGTGGATGGTTTCCCGCCTACAAATGCACTGGAAAACCAAGGCGACCAACATTTATGTTAAAGGTATTCATTATTCCCACGCCGATGGCGAGGCCCCGGTTCCCACGGTTCGCTTTGTGGGGTCCAGGGATTATACCACACCCTATGGTAAACCAAAATTGGAAGATATTTTGCCATATATGGATGACCCCAGAGGGTTGTATTTGCCGAACCGTTCCAAAGAAGGCAACCCTTTTGAATGGGCGGAACCGTCTAAAACGGGACGAATAGTATATTCCATTAACGAAGAGATAATTGGCCTTGCCCGTGATGCCGCCTTCGTTTATTGGCTGGAAAATGAAAAGGAATATGCCAAATTTTCATTCGATATTTTTCATACTTATATGGAAGGCATGTCGTATAGAAGCGAACCTATCGACTTGCTCAACGGCCACATTCAAACCTTGATCGGATTTACCAATTTTCAGGTGATCCATGAGAATGTGCTTATCGATATAGCCGAACTATATGATTTTTTACACCCTTATATCGAAGAAAATTATCCACAGCACATTGCTAAGTACGATACCACCATCAAGCGATGGACGGATCAAATCATTAAAAATGGCGTACCACAAAACAACTGGAACCTACATCAAGCCAAAATTATTCTTAAAGCGGCAATGGTATTGCAGGATAATAAGTATTATGAGGACAAAAAAGGGCGGGAATATTACATCGATTATATTTTAAATGTCACCTCGGCCCGCCAATGGTCACTAACTAAATTTATGGATTATGGCTATGACAAAACCAATGGCGTTTGGGCAGAATGTCCAGGCTATTCCATAGGAGTTACCAAGGATCTCACAAATTTTATAGAGGATTTTAACAACACTTTCAACCACAACATCCTGCCTTATATGCCGGTAATGGAAAAGGCCATTAAAATGTTACCGCAATATTTATTTCCCAACGGGCACACGGTAGCATTTGGGGATAGCTATTATGGCCCATTAAGCCCGGAACCCATAAGCGACATGATTCGTATCGCCCAGAAAAACAATAATAAAGAGCTTGAGGAAGACTTTACCCCTTTGTATGGCTTGTTCGCGGATGGTGAACAGACCGAACAAAACAGACAACCCAGGGCAGATATCAAATCATTCTTTGCTAGTAAGCCATTATCCTTAAATTCAAAGTACCAAAAAGGCGTTCTAGATGATTACATCACCCAAACCTTTTACGCCCCCAATGTAAGTTGGCATGTACAACGTATGGGCAATGGTAAAAATGGCATGATGGCTTCTTTGAACGCCTCATTGGGCAACCATATGCATGCCAACGGAATAAACTTGGAACTGTACGGAAAGGGTTTTGTACAAGGTGCCGACCCCGGAAAAGGCGCAGGATATCTACAACCAATTTATTTAGAGTATTACTCGCAGTTTCCAGCTCATAATACGGTGATGGTCGATGGCGTATCATCCTATACCGAAATGTTGAGTTACCATGCTTTTGATCTCATGGGGCAATACCCAAAATCCGGACAAAAAGAAGGTTATTATCCGGACATTACCTATTCTGATGTTTATTTTTTGGAGCCTGAAACCCGTAGTGACCAATCCCGTTTGGTGAGTATTGTAAAAACTGGAGAAGAAACGGGCTATTATATAGATATTTTCCGTTCGAAAAAACAGCGCAAGGGTGATAAATTCCACGATTATTATTACCACAATCTGGGGCAGAGCATGAAAATCATGGATGCCGATGGGAGTTCGTTGGAACTTGCTCCAAGTGAAGAAATGGCTTTTGCTGGTGGCCACTTGTATGCCTTGGATTATATGTGGGATAAAAAATCGGTAAAGCTAGAAGATGATTATCAGGCGGAATGGAAGATAGATATGCCGGAAGGGCAAGATGATGTTTTTATGAATTTATGGATGAAAGGAACAGAAGGCCGTGAAGTGTTCTCCATCAAATCACCTCCCAACAAAGCTTTTAAGGGAGACCATGGCTTGCCCTATGACGTTGACAAGGCACCCTATTTAACCTTTGCAGCAAGACAACATGGGCCGGCTTGGGAATATCCATTCGTTTCTGTTTACGAACCTTTTACCTCGACCGAAGGAAAAAGCATAAGGCAGATTATAAGTTTTGAAGACGAAAATGGAAATACGGAATTTGTGGGTCTTAACATTACCCATAAATCGGGCCGTGAAGATTTGGTTTTTTCTTCAGCCAACCATCAAAATGTAAAATACAAAGAGGTAACAACCGATGCCACATATGCATTGATAGCCAACGAAAAGAACGGGGATTGGGTAATTTTTATAGGTAATGGAAAAGATGTTACTGCCAAAGGATACACTATTTCAGCTCCTGAAGTAACTAATGTGGTGTTGGAGTTTAAAGAAGGTCAACTTCAATTACATAACGAAGTAGCTGTGACTATCACACACAAAAATTCAGTAAAGAAATTCAATGCCGGGGCATTGCGTAATATTGTTTTGGAATAAATTATAAAAATGGGAGAAAAAGTACTTTTGTGGATTTGGTCTTTTAAAACACTGAGCATTATATGTTGTTTAATGACACTAAGCCTTTGTTCCTACGGACAACAAAAATCATTACTGGCTATTAGTGATGGTTCCAATTTTAAGTCAAAGACCTATTTTCCAAAATTTAGTTGGGAAACAACACCTATGTACTATCATTTTGGTGATATTGACCGGGTTTTGTTACCGGAAGAGGTTAAATTTATTGCAGAAAGAACAGATTTTATATGCATAGAAAAATCACATGCATTCAACATGCTTGGTGACGCTGTCCTTGGAACAAAGCACGAAGTGGAAGCATTTCATAAAATAAAACCTGATTCTAAAATATTATTCTATTACAATTCGTACGTTGCATGGCCCTTCACCCAATTCAATAAAGAACTTACCCCTGAGGGCATTGCCCAGAACAAAGAATTGGCCAAATTTTTGGCCGTTGATCCAAAGACCGGAAAACTCTTGGAAAAAACGAATGGACCGACATTTTCATACTATTTTGATGCTTTAAATCCTGAATTTCGTAAATGGTGGGTGGCATCTGCCGTTGAAGGGGTTAAAATTTCAGGTGCCGATGGAATTTTTATCGATCGTATGAATGTGGACGAAAATGCAAATTACCCTATGGATGATTTAACCGAATTAGCCAAGGCCAAAGGAGAAATGATGGCCACATTGAAAGAACAAATGGGTCCCGATAAAATATTGGTCGGTAACAATGCGGCCACTACTAACGATGTTTTTCCTCACTGTGATGCTTTTATGTTCGAGCATTATAATGCTACAGTTACCAATAAGGAAAATCTACTCAAAGAATGGGGAGATATGGTCCGGATTGCCAAGGCTGGAAAAATATCAATTTATCGTTTCGGTGCTAAAGGAAAAGGGCGAAACGATATCACAATGGGAGCTACGGAAACAGTTGGCATAGAACAAAGGTCTAAGGAACAATTGGAATATTACCATGCTTGTTTCCTTATTGGGGCACAGCCTTATTCGTATTTTCAATGGAATTGGGGTTGGAATTTAGAGGATGGAAACCTAATAGACTATCCTGCCTTACAAAAGCCACTGGGAAGCCCAAAAGGAGCCTATAAACGAGAAAAACCTGATGGATGGATTTTTACACGTGAATTTGAGCATGCAAGTATTTGGGTCAATACCGAAATAAAGAAGGCCAAAATTACGTGGCATTAGGAAACCTTTCTGGGAACTATTGTTAGAACAAATTGTAGCCATAATGTTCCACATAGTTTGTGGAATATAAAATCTAATTAGAACAATAGGTCTCATTGGGATATTGGACACAAATAATTCCAAAATGCTTAAAACCTAAAACCGATAACTATAAAAATTTATGAAACAAGCAATCCTAACATTTATGTTGATTATGTTGTTCTTGGAGGCCTATCCCCAAATGGTAAAGGATGTGGTGATTAACGATACCCTAATCGTGAAAGCAAAATTGCTCCATAAAGATAATTTCAAAAACGGACTTGATAGTTGGAAGGTGGAGCAGATGCCAGGTGGTATCGTTGCCAATACCGATGGAAAACTGGAAATTACAGATGTGGCAGGTTGTACCATTTGGTTCAAAAAACAATTGGAAGGCCCTATTATGATCCAATATGATGCCTATGTAATAGACCAAGGGGGATCTCAAGACCGCGTTTCCGATCTTAATTGTTTTTGGATGGCCAAAGACCTCGAAAACCTAAATAACATCTTTGCCAATTCAGAAAAGCGCGGAGGAAAATTTAGCAATTATGACAGCCTAAGACTTTATTATATGGGGGTTGGTGGACATGACAATACAAAAACCCGGTTCAGACGCTATATGGGAACCGGGGATAGGCCCCTATTGCCAGAGCATGATCTTTCGGAACCAAAATTTCTTATCCAGTCCAATCAAATTACACAAATAAAAATCATCGCTTATAAAGGCATCATTCAGTACTATAGGGATGGGAATCTGATCATAGACTTTTATGACCATTCTCCATACACAAGCGGATACTTTGGTTTTAGAACAGTAAACAACCATATGACCATAGATAATTTTCAAGTTTTTAGGTTGGCAGCCGCAGAATAGGACCTGTTCCCAGAAAAATATCGCAGCGAAAAATCCTAGGTGTAAATTCAGCCCATCACCTTATAAAAATGTCTTGTTTTCTTCAGTGGTAGATAATCCTCATCTATTCCCCAACATTAAGGGCTGTTCTTGCATTTGAAAAACTATTTTCAGGCGCCAATTTAGGTAGGGTCTCTTGAAAGGCCTGGAGTTTTTTCATTAATTCCTTGAGCTTTTCAGGATTTTCAGTGGACACATCCTTCTTCTCCGCCCAATCCAAACCAATATTATATAGTTCGGCCCTTCCTAAATTATTATTCGTCAATAACTTCCAGTTGCCTTCTTGTACAGCGGCACTGGGCCAAAAACCAGGTCGATCATTGGAAAAACGCCAATCCCAAAAGATGGACTTTTGTCGGTTAAAAGCGTTTCCCATAATAGCAGATACAATACTTACTCCATCAGCTTGGTAATTCTCGGGATATTTTGCGCCTGCCAGATCCAAAAATGTTGGTAGCAGATCTACCGTAGCCAATTCGGTAGTTTTATCTATCCTACCAACTGGCACTACACTCGGCCAGCGCACCAAAAACGGTATACGCACACCGCCTGCGAAAAGGGAACGCTTGCGCCCTTTTAGTCCGCCAGTTTCCCCTACCGAATAATAGGTTCCCAAACCTGGGCCAGTAGAATTGTCCTCCGTTATTTTATTTTTACCTGTTATTTCGGGCCCATTGTCAGAGGAGAAGACAACCAGTGTATTCTCATCGATTCCCAAAGTTTTTAGAATGGCAAACAATTCTCCTATGCGGGCATCATATTCCGCTACAACGGCGGCATAGACTTGTTCCTGTTCTCCTAAATGTGCAAATTGTTGCATGTACTCCTCCTTGGGGTAATGCGGAGTATGCGTTGCATGTATCCAAGCATTTACAAAAAATGGTTTATCCTTATTGCGTTTCACAAAATCAATAGTTTTATACAAGGTAGAATCCGCCTGCATTTGATGTAAATTGCTCGGTAAATTAAATGCACCGTACTCATCGTATCCATATTCCAATGGAGAAGGTGCATCTTCAACATGGGTGTTGGACAAATGCCATTTACCAAAATGAGCTGTGGTGTAACCCGCTTTCTTTAACATTTTGGGAAGTAAAGGCGCTTGGGGGTTTAACCAATCCGGCATATCTCTATCAATATGTGATTCAACTGAAGCAAAATGCCCATGCACACTTTGTCGTGCAGGGTATTGACCTGTCATTACAGCCACCCGGCTAGGTGAGCAAACAGGATTAACAACGGAGAAGTTTTGAAAATCGATACCTTCTGCTGCCATTTTATCCAGGTGTGGTGTTTTGCAAAAGCTACTTCCGTGAATTCCCAAATCGCCATATCCCCAATCATCCGCGAAAATGAATATGATATTCGGTCGGGTTTCTTCCTTGGAAATTGATTCTTTTTTAGCTTCTTGCTTGCCAGCACATGATAGGATCAGTAGGGAGCTAAAGGACAAGATTATAGTTCTTATTTTCATTTCTTAATTTTTATTTTTAAGCATGGGTTATAAATATGAAAAAGGAAATTGGGCTTTGGGCAAACCTAAGGGTTACCCTTATAATACGATTTCTCAGTTCGCCCTTTCTTTTTCTCATTTCTATCAATATGGCGGGAATTGAATTATCGCAACATTTCGTTTAGATCAGACCTACGATTTGATCCAATTGGGCAACACCCAATTCTCTTTTACATAAGCCTGGGGTGTACCGGCAGTTGTTCTTCCGTCCTTTATGATATTGATTATTTTTTTGGTCAGCTTTTTAACCTGATCAGGGTGCTCAAAATAGAGGTTGGTGGTTTCTCCCGGGTCTTCCTCCATATTATAAAGTTCAAATACCGCTTCCCCTTCTTTGGGTTGAATAAATCTAGGTTCCAAGGAACCCCCTGAACCACGCAGCATGTTCAATTTCCATTTTCCATCGCGTATGGCAAAGGCACCCGTTACGGAATGATGGATTACCGGCCCTCTTATTTTTTCATTGTAAGTCTCCCCTTTTAATATCGGCAACAGGCTATAACTATCTTCACCCGCATTATCGGGCAGCTTTACTCCAATGATATCAGCAATAGTCGCCAGATAATCTGTCTGGCACACTGGGACATCCGATTTTACACCGGCCTTGATCAGTGCCGGCCAACGCATTAGGAAAGGTACGCGATGACCGCCTTCATAAATGTCGCGTTTGCCACCCTTAAAATTCAAACTACTATAATGATCATGGTCATCCCGTTGAATAACGTAATTGGTTTCCGCACCATTATCCGAAGAAAAAATCACCAAAGTATTGTCTTCAATACCGTTGGCTTTCAAGGCATCCAGTACCTGTCCAACCCTATAATCCGTTTCTTCCATAAAATCGCCATAATTGCCACAGTTACTACGACCTTGAAAATCGGGGTGGGTACTATGTGGTAAATGTGGACTGGTCAATGGCAGATATAAAAAGAAGGGCTTGCCATTTTTTGCCTCCTTGGACGATTCATCAATATACTGCACTGCTCTATTTGCCAGAGTTTCAAGTACCAACTCATCATTAAACGATGGTGCTGCCTCTATCCAGCCTTTACCTCCCTCTTTTTCATATGGGGGCATCATTCTGTAGGCTGCCGGGTTTATCCGGTTTCCGTAAGACCTTGGCTTATCATCATCTTTCTTTTTAGTCCATAAGACCGGGGGATCCAAAACCCTATCATTTTCCAAATAGGTAAGAATGCCGTAGTTCATGGATGCGGGAATCCCGAAAAAAAAGTCGAACCCCTTTTCAATAGGACCATCGGTAAAGGGTTTGGACCAGTCGCGATCCTTGCCCAAACTTCCCTGGAATTCCATCTGTAGATGCCATTTCCCTACCATAGCAGTACTATAGCCATTATCCCTCAGCAAGGAGGCAATGGTCATCCTATCCTTTTCTATCAAACAGGGGCCATCCGCACCAAGAACCCCTTTTTTTAAAGATGTCCTCCAGCTGTACCGCCCTGTTAATAAGGAGTATCTGGAGGGGGTGCACACAGCATCACTACTATGACCGTCTAAAAAAATTATACCCTCATTGGCCAACTTGTCCATGTTTGGGGTCCTAAATTTAGCCTCAGGATTTATAGCTCCCACATCGCCACAACCTTGGTCATCGGTATAAATGATGATTATATTTGGTTTCTGTACATTTTGAGCCCCAGTCGTTACCGAAAATAATAACAATAAAACTTTAAGAATCTGTTTGGATAAATGCATAAACGCTTTTAAATTAATTTATATAAAATCTATTTCTGACGGATACCCTTACTAACTTTGAGCAATGATCTCCTAGACTCTGGCGATAATGAACCGTACTTTCTATAAATCGTGTTTTCCAAATAAAGTCAAAATTCCATAAAATTTATTCATCTTTAGGAATTTCATTATCAGTTCTAAAGGGATATGCAGGCAAGTCCGCGCCATTGACCAAGTTTACATCCGGTTTTCCGGCAAAGGCATAGCGAACATAAATAGGCTTCATTATTTTATCATTCGACAGTACTACCGTTTCTCCCTCCAATTTTGAATCCGCAACTTGCCATTGCAATGACTCATCTGCAATCCAGAATCCTAAAGGTGCTTTTCCATCGATAGTTTTTAAACCATGCGCATTATTAAAATGAACTACAAGTGTATTATTTTGTGCCTTTACTTCTTCTAGTATAGGGCCTATAGCAACCACATCCTTATTAAGGGTTTGTTTTTCTGCAAGCAGTGCCAATCTAATGCCAATGGGAAGTTTATCCTTGGGATGAATATTCTTTTCATCACCTAGATCTATGGTGTTGACAACACTGGTATGGGGAAGGTCCAATACTTTTAATTGCGATTCACGCATCCATGCCCAAGATAAGGCGGTAGGACTTTTAGGGTCTATATCCGGATTGTTGTTAGTGCCTTTGCCATACCCCGGAAGCATTACTACGGAGAAATGCATTTTATTGTTTTTCCATTCTTTTCTGCACCGCTTGATCCATGATTTAAGAACATCTCCATATTCATTCATTCCTATGACCCTATGGTACCAGTTGTCCTCCGTTACTTCCGGTACCCCGGAAAAGTAGCGCGTATTGCGTTCCCCTTGGTACCAAACCAAGCCACTACAAGCATAAGGAGCCAAAGGCTTCATCATGGCATTATAAAGAATATTGGGTTGCCTGCGCATAAAAATATCCTCTTGGATAGACCAACCTTGAGAGGAAGAAATCGAGGTGTTTATTCTATTCCTAGTTAAGGTATCGGCATCAAAATCGTCCATTATATCTTTGAAATAGGGAAACTCTTCTGCCATATCACGTGGCATCCAAGCTTCAAGGGAAGAACTTCCCCAAGAGGCATGTATTATTCCAATAGGAATGTCTTCGGACTTCTCAAGGAAGTATGCAAAACCAAATGCCACCGCACTGCTCGGGGGAACATCTTCCCATTTTCCGATGACATTGTCCACTTCTTTAAAGGAAACCGTTCTCTTCACCTCAAAACTTCTAATATTTTTTGAAGAAGCCAACAGTGCTTTTGTTTCAGGGACATTGTCTACCGAAAATTGCATGTTGGACTGTCCTGAACATATCCAAACATCACCAACTACCACATTGGACAAGACTATTTCCGTTTTTCCGCCAATAGTCATTTCACGAGGAATTTTTGAAGCTTTTAAGGGAGCCAATTCAACCATCCACCTACCATCTTTCCCTGCTTTTGTTGTGGAGGTCTGATCGGCAAATTTTACCGTTATCCTTTCCTTCGGCGCTGCAACTCCCCATACGGGAACCTCAGTGCCACGTTGCAATACCATATTATTGCAGAATAAACTGGACGGCTTTAATTCTTGGGAATATGCAATTGAACTATTGAGTAATAGAAAAACAAGTTGTACTAAAATGTATGGCTTTTTAGTCATTCCTCTAAATTATTGGTTTTATTCCATACTTCCCTCAGGAGTCAATCTTATTTCATTGAGGCCAACAACCCTGTTACCAAATACAAAGAACAGCTCAATCCTTTTTTTGGGCAAAAAGCCATTCCAGCAATCCAGGAGTTTTATAAACCTGATTCCAAATGTCGTGGCCCGCAGAATATTCAGTATACTTTGGACTTCCGCCAAAAGTCCTAACGGCCTTGATCACGTCCCTTGTTAAATTTACAGGAACACTTTTGTCATTTTTACCATGAAAGGCCCAAATGGGAACGTTGATCATATTATTGGCCATACCCGAATCACCTCCCCCGCATATGGGTATGGCTGCTGCAAACTTCTCCGGTCGGGACCCAATAAAATACCATGTGCCATAACCTCCAAGTGATATTCCCATTACATAGCGCCGCTTTTCATCTATATTAAACTCCTCCTCCAAGGTATCCATGGCTTCAAAAATCAAGGAAGAAATACCCTCATGATCGGGAAGTGCCCTAAAACTAGAGTACATAGGACATTGAGGTACTATAATAAAAGTCGGATATTTTTCCCGGTTTTCATCGGTCGATAATAACTTGGACGGATCAGCCGCGTCCAATTGAATCAGATTGTCATTCCCCATTCCTCCCCCATGGTGTAGGTCAACTACTATGGGGTACTCTTTGTTGCCATTATAATCTTTAGGTTTTAATAAACGATATCTAAGGGTATCATTTTGCCTGTTCACGTAAATTCTGGCCTCAAAAAGTTCCGCCATTTTCAGAGATCTTGCCGCTTTTCCCTTTTGCCATGCATACCCTTTGATTCCTTGATTCAAAACCAAAAAAATAGCGATTGCCGAAATTACCCCAAGCCCGTTACTTGTTCCGGTCAATAATTTGGAAGGAATAGGCATGTCCTTTGTGTCCAGGGATTTCAACTCAACTTTGAAATTCAGGCTATAGAAAATAAGTGTTGCGCTTCCTACCAACGATATCCAGGGTATGGCCATTTCAATGCCACCGAGAATGGTAATATTCTTGGTGTTCATGGCCCAGAGATACAGCCCAATTAAAATCCCCTGCACTAAAAATCCGCTGATTCCTGCCCAATATAACCAAAGTCTTTGCTTCGTCCTAGAGGTAAAAAGGCATGCCGAATATATAGAACCAACAAATAGCACCATTACATACGCCCCAGCAACCATATTTTGCAAAAACCTATTGGTCAATGCCAGATAAAAAAATAGGCTATACCCCAAAGTGGCAACAAGGGAAATCATAATGGCCAATAAGGCAAACTTGAAATTTTTTATATGATAATACCAGATTAACACCAAATGAAGCGCAACTGCGCTTATCATTACCAAGATGAACCAAGGAACAAAATGATCGTTAAAATAGAAGAACGAGGGTCCCAAAAGGGAGCTAACGACAATGTGGACTATGGAAAGGACAATATTGAGCCCAATAATGAAGATGGCAAATTGATAAAGATTACTATGGTCTAAATTAGTCTTCATATATGGTAAGTATTTATATGTTTAAACTTAAAATGCCAAACTATGACCATCTGGATAAAATCATCCACTTCCCTCCCCATAGGGGTTGTAGCATTAATTATACTCCTTGATCATTCTAAATCACGGACTTACTAATATTTAAATATAGGGAAATTGGGAAAAGGATTTTGTTTCACTTTTTTCATCCAGACTACTTATTCTAAAACCGCTGGACGCAGTACCCTTTTGACTGTTTAATTAATGCGGGTCGGACGATATCCCCCTAAAAAATTCCATCCTTTAATAAATAATTTATACAAGCGTGAAGAAATGTAAAATAAACGTGATTGGCGAAACCCTCCTTAAATTTAAAAACCCTCCGATTTCTGGGAAGCCGTATTTTTGTAGATTCGGTTCCACCTGTCTTACCTCCTTGGTCGACATGGACTTCTCGACCAGGTTTTGCTCCACAAAAAAAGTCCTAGCTTTCACTAGGACTTTTTGTTACCACGTTGTGGTCCCACCTGGGCTCGAACCAGGGACCACCTGATTATGAGTCAGTCCAAATATGGTCTCATATAACTTAATATGGCTTTAAATGCCCATTTTACGGGTATTTTTAGTATCTTCAATATCAAATTAAACCATCATAAATCAAAAAAAGCACGCCGAAAGCACGCCGAAAAAAACACTCACTTTTTATGGCCACTATTAAGATAGCCCTTGATAAACGGGCAGACCACACTACCAAAGATAATAAACACCCGTTGGTTTTACGCATAGGGCACGCCGGAAAAACACGAGATATTCCATTCAATTTACACTTAAAAGAAAATCAATACAATTTTAACACTGGAAAAATAACAGGTATATTGAATGCCGTGCGCCATACCAAGCGAACCCATAAAATCTATTCGGATGTGGATTTATGGGTCCATGAAAACCAGGGCGAAATCAAGAAATGGGAAATGGATCGTTTGAAATCAGAAATTGAAGAACGCTTTTTTAAAATTTCACCGTCCCGAACCATCTTAAACCATGGAGGGAAATATCTTTCTCGCTTGCGCCTGGAACAACGCTTTTCCACCGCCAGTTCTTACGAAGATGCATTAAAGTCCCTGATTAAATTTAGGAGACATTTAAAAGGTATGACGGACACTAAAATAAAAACTCTTTATGAAATCAAAGAAGACAAATTGGTGCCTCTTGATGAATTCAAGGATTTGGACATGGAAATCAAGGCCATAGACTATGGTTTTGCGAAGGACTTTAAAGCCTATTTAAGTAACCGCTATAAATCAAAAAATACGCCGGCAATATTCCTAAGAAGTTTACAAGCTATTATGAACGATGCAAGTAAGACTTTTGAGGATCTAAGAAGCCATAAGCCATTATCGAACATCAAAAAGAAGAGCCATGCGAATGCTCCTGCCCCACTTGATTTGGAAGATATTCATAAAATTAGAATGTTGGAATTAGAGCCTAGAACCCCGATTTGGGACAATCGAAATTATCTATTGTTCATGTTCAATAATATGGGAATGAATTTTTTTGATATGGCAATATTAAAACGTTTCCAGTTTGAGGATAATCGAATCAAGTATTTTCGAAAAAAAACTCATTATGAAGGGGATTATTTTAGCGTACTGCAAAGTGATGAATCATTAAAAATTATAAATCATTATTTAAACGGTCAAAAAGATAACGAATACCTATTTCCTATCATACCTGAAAATACTTCACCTGAACGCTTGCATAAAGTAAACAAAGCAAAAGCAAAAATTTTTAATGAGTATGCGGCGAGAATTGCCACTTTGTTGGGAATAGAAAAAAAGATTACTACGTACACTCTTCGAGACACATGGACCAATATTGGCCTTGATATGGGTATAGATATTCGAAAAATATCATCTGGATTAGGTCATTCGAGTGTCCAAGTAACTGAAAAACACTACGGCAAAAGCGTTACAGCAAAAATACTAGATGAAATTAATGCTAAAATTACAAAAGTGCAGAGTTCGTAAATAATAATCGGATAGTTCCTTTTTGAATGAAGCCAGTTGGTTATTCCTTTCCTACATTGCCAATCATCAAAGGCTATTCTTAAACAAATCTATATAATCCTTAAAGACATATAGCCTATCTCTTTGAGAACCTGTTATTTCATGTAGAATTTCCAATTGCACCATTGATGTTATTAGTTTATAGGCGGAAACATTCGATTTTTCAATTATACTTTCAATCCTATTCACATCGATGACGGGCCTTATATAAAGGCTCTCGATAACTTTTCGAGCATCAACGCTCCTATTTCCCAATGTCTTTAATTTAACCTCTAAGGCCTTTTGTAATTGCATAATGCTATCGAACGTCGTTACACCTGATTTAGCAGTTTCCACAACTCCGGTAAGGAAAAACTTAAACCATTGAGAAAGGTCATTATGTGTCCTTACCCTCATCAAATTATCGTAATAAAAGGTTCTGTTCTTCTCAAAAAAGTCAGATAGGTACAATATAGGCTGTTTTAGAATTCCTTTACTTACAAGATATAACGTTATTAATAACCTTCCGACCCTTCCGTTACCGTCTAAAAAAGGATGTATAGTTTCAAATTGATAATGTATTAAAGCAATTTTTAATAGGTCCGGAAGGTGGTTCAACTCATCATTGGCAAATTTTTCGATGTCCGACATTAGGTCGTTTATTGAAGTATGTGCTGGAGGAATAAAAACAGCATCGTTTATGGTTGCTCCGCCGATCCAATTTTGGCTGGTCCGGTATTCTCCCGGCAATTTGTTCTGTCCCCTTACACCTTGTGAGAGAATGTTATGGGTCTGCCTGATAAGTCTTGACGAAAACGGTAATCTGTGGAGCATTTTTACCGCCTCGTTCATTGCCGCAATATAATTTTGTACTTCTTCCCAATCATCCCTTTTTTCTACAGAAATTTCATCTTTTTTCAAAAAGGCTTCTTCCATATTGGTTTGTGTCCCTTCTATCTTTGAAGATTGTGTTGCTTCTTTAGCAATGTGCATGCTTATGAATAAGTCGATGTTCACATACTCCGAGTACATATCCAATCGCCCCAAATGTCGGTCTGCTTTACTTAAGAGGGAAAGTACTTCCATATCGTCAACCTTCCATTCTTTATTTATATGGTTGGGTTGGAAACTTTTATAATATCCTTGATTGATCGATTTCCCTGCTTTAAATTCCTTCATTTTTTTCCTTTACTTAAATCATCCTTAATTAACAAAATTACAATTTTTCTTAAATACCAATATTCTTATTTAAGGTTTTTGTATAAAAACTTAAATAACTAGCTTCTTGTTTAAGCTTTTGGAGACACATCGACCCATAACTTAATGTCATATCTCCTTCTATTGAATATCATTAACGTTTAGATAGATACAGCCCAATGGGAAATCCAAAGTGTTTTGTCCACTTTATCCACTTTCCCCTAATCACAAACAAAAGGACCATAGAGTGTTAATTCCAATAACGAAACGAATTTTTTGAAGTCTACAACGAGATCCCCCTGCCCTTGTACATTGAATAATCCGTGAATTCATCCTTGAACCCGTTATAGACCTCTTCTTGCCCTTTGCCCCTATTGCCCAACAACGAACTTATGGCATAGACGCCTTTCCGCAATAAGCGGTTCTGTTGGATATTTGATTGTCTTTTGATCGCTTCGCCCACAATTCTACGAAGCCCGTTGTCCATGTGGTGGTGCACCATCTCTGGATATAGATTCGGATAAACCTTTTCCTCCGTTAACATAAAAGCAACCCTATGGTACATCTCCCTTTCTATTAAATGGCCCGCCCATAGGTTCTTCAGATGGTCCCTGCCGTCTTTAACAAGTCCGTTGATGATCGACTGTTGTTCATTTAATGTTTTAGACAGATCGGGAATGGAATTCAAATAAAGGCCCGTCCTTTTAGACAGCGTGCAACCTGTTCCTTTGTCCGTATAAATGGATTTGACCTCGAATCCTTTTTCCGTTCTGGTAAAATAGAACCCTTTGGCATTGAAAAATGCAATGTAATCCCTTGGGGATTTTTCATATGGGGCGTGCATCCGTTCGGCGTATTTCACATAGGAACCCAAGGCGACACTTTCATATTGCTTTTGGTATACAGGATCCATTTTTTCATAAAGCTTTGGAAAGATCATGGGCAGGAAAAAAGCGGATGCCGCCAGCTTCGGGCCGTTCTCCGAATTCTTTTCGGCCAATAGTTCCAGCACCGAATGATTCTGACTTACGAATCCTGTGGATACATATTCCTCCATGGCCTTAGAGAAAGGTAAATTTCCCAAACGGACTGGGACCGTATGCCTGTTCGAATTGGCAAAGGACAACTGGTTGTCGTGATACTTTACCCCCAAAGCCTGGAACAATAGCCGGACGCTTCCCTTTTCCATCCCGACATCGAATATGCCCTTTTCCAAGACCTTGCCGATAAGGTTGAACTTACCTTTCAAGGTTTCCATTTCCTTCTTGGTCTCCAATTGGAACAATCTATCCCTGACCGTTGTGAATTCTCGTTTAAGTATTTCCAGTATTATTTTTTTTTGATTCCCTGGTATATACCGTTCAAGGAAAATGTAGCTTTTTGAGTCTATAATAAACGGAAGGATGTCCATTAGGTTTTTGGTCATGATATCTTCCGAGAATAGTCCCTCCCGTTTCGGAGATTTAAGATGGGATGTTCGGAATGCCTCCTTTATCAGTTTTTGGATCTCTATGCCGAATTGCCTGCTATTGGTATCGATTTCCGTGGGTTCGTCGTCGTTTCCAAAAATATCCGCTTGATTCTCTATTCGGATATTTTGTCCCAGCTCCCTTTCCCTGAACACATAACCCGATCTGTCATGGATGGTATATCCCTTGACGGCATCCCCTTTTCTGTCCAGTTTGATATCGATGTCCTGATATTCTTTGAGCACTTCTGCCAGTTCGTTAGGCTGTATTGTTTTGAAAAGTCCATAGGTAGTTTCTATTTGTTTCAGCAAACGCTTGCGGTGCATCGGAAGCAGTTTCGATTTTGAATTGGCCTCGAATACCTTTTGCAGTTTCGGGCCGCTCAAGCTTCGGTGTACGGTGGAGCCGTTGATGAACCTGGTCCTATAGCCCTTTTGATTGTCCAGGCCATAGGCCACCCCTAGCCTTCCCGATATGTTTTTTGTTTGCCTTACCTGTATGTGATAGGGCTTTACCAGTTTGGCCAGTTCCCCAAAACTCCGCACTTTGTGTTTTTGCAGGATGCCATTGAGCACATCCTGTAAATAGAACTTCGTCCCTTGGGCAGGGTCCGTGCCGAACGGTAGTTCTGGCGACCTGAGGATCGGGAGCTCCCTTTGTTGTTTTGTACGTGGCGAGGGCGATAGTCCGAACTTTTTTTCAAGGTACCTTTGGGTGGCCACGTTCCTTCTGTAGCTGTTGAAGATCCCGAGGACCTTTCCATCATCGTCCACATTGGTCGTAATGATATGGACATGCTCGTGCCCGGTATCGGTGTGCCTTACCATTGCATAGGGCTGTCCGCCATAGCCCATTTGCGCCATGTATTCCCTTGATACTGCTTGGAAGGTTTTGTCATCCAGGTGTTCCCCCAGGGGAAGATTTAGGGTAATATGGACATAGCGGTTCTTGGTGGCATTGCGCTGCCCCTGAAAGTGGAGTACCCTCCCGAAGAATTTTTGCGATATGTCCTGGGAGTACATGTTCCCATAGCCGAGTATGCACATGCCCTCCTTGCCGAAGACATACTTCAGCATTCCCTGACAGCTTTCCCCATATCCTATCCTTCCTATCATCCCAATTGTTCTTGTAATGTAATTTCAATAAGTGCGCCAAGCAGTTCATTGGTCCTTCGTACCTCGTCCATCAAACCACTGTTGGGACTTCTCTGGTTCTTGAAGTGTGCCAGTTTCACCAGTTGGTTGATGTTGCTGCCTATCCTGTTGATATGGTGGGCAAGGTCAAAGGTGTTCGGGAGCTTTTCCTTTTCCTCCGATTCCCGGTCCAATACCAGCCTTCTCAGAAAGGGACTTATCACGCCCCTTTCGGAAATATCCAAGTGATAAGATTCGCAGATCCGCCTCAATTTATCATATTCGGTATCGTTGAACCGGAGCATTACATTATGGTACCGCTTCCTGTTTCCCAATCGTTTCCGGCCTCTTTTCCGTTGTTCCATTTCCTTTGATCTTTAGGCAAACACTTCGTCAGAAGTAGACAATTCTAAGTTACTTAGAATACAACTTGCTATCCTTTCCAAGGATAAATATAGTCGATGAATTTGAAATATAAAAGACTAATAATCAATAATTTAACCTTATAAATCATATGGAATCATTTGAGTTCAAATGGGTAAAGAAAGAAAATTTATCTGGTCCAATATGGTATTGAAAAAATTAAGGAATCATGGAAAAATCCTTTTTTTTTGTGGGTAGGGTGAAGAAAGATCGAGCGGCTTTTTTGCCGCTTGTTCTTTTGCACGGCTCCAAGGGTGTAGTGCAAAACTGGAACGGAAAGACTTCACAAGCGGGACTGGCGAAGGGTGTCCGGTTGGGGAGGATTGTAGTGGAAGGGTTGTGCGACTTCCGCAGGAAAGGCAAGAATATCGTTGGCAGATACTTAATTAAAGTTTCAATCTTTCCAAATAATGCTCAAAGCCTTATTTTTAAAAGGAATGCAATGTTCTTTGAATTTTTGATTGGTTCTATAATTGGGAACATAATTAAACCAATCAATAGCCCATACTTCTTGTGTTCTTTCGTGCTTTCTCCCATCATTGAAATATTCACCCATAGCAGTATCATTGGGAATTTTTAATCTCCCATGTAGTAATTGAATATATGGGAAATCCTCGCTATACCAGTACCATTTGATTCGATTATTTTCGCAATAGACAATCATCAAAGGATGATTGCCGATATCGGCAAACCTAATTGCAGTGGAAGTTAAACTTGTTTGATATTTTTTTGATAGCTCATCGAGGAAGTCAAAGCTAAATTTTCGACGAACACAGTCTTTTTTGAAACGATTTTCAGGCATTAGAAGACACGCGGAGAAATAATCAGCTTCCCATTCAGTATAAATTTCTGATTTGAAATTAGTAAATGAAGAGTGAGATGGAGCTTCGCCAGAAGCAAGAGCATTTCGATGCCCATCCAGAAAATAATGCCCAAGTTCATGGCCAAAGGTATATCTAGCTCTTGTGGTGTATGAATGTCCTAATCTCCATGTATTGATATAAATATGGAATCTATCATTAAGGTGTTCGATTAAACCATCAAAATAATCGCCATAATCATTTTGACTAAAAGAAATTCCTCTCTTTTCGGCAATTAACTCTGGGTTTACGAGATTTTTTGGGCAATAAGTTTCAGCAATAAATTCGGCAAGTTCAGAGATTTCCTTTTTTCTATAGCCTGATAAATATTTCTCTTTAGTTTTTAACATTTTTACGATCTTCTAGCATCTTCTTTTTCATCTCGGCAGAAATAGCTTTACCATGTCTTGCAGCTTGCGCTAAACCTTCATAGCTAGGGTTTTCAACTTTCCGAATAGTCCTTATGTTTTCCGTTCTACCTTTCTTCAATATCTCTAAAGGATTATCCCAATGCTTAGGTTTTATTTGCGCAATCTCTTTCATATATCGCTTCTCGAATTCTGTTACTGTTTCTGGAGTAGTTGGAAATAAATATCCCAAAGATTCCAGCAATTTTAATATGTTGTCAATTTGTGTCACCTCTTTATGGGTTTAAGTGTGGTGTTCTTCTCAAAGTATTCCCTGATTTTCTTTTCACATCTGGACTTGATTTTTCTAATATTCACGTCGCTTGTTCTATGGGTTTTGATGAGCCATGCCATGGTATTCTTTGGTGTTTTTTTACCTTCTTCATGGCAATCATATAGGGATAAAAGGATTAAACGGTCTCTTTCGGAAAACGTCAGCAAGACTTCCTGAAGAACCTTTTGATTATGGCTTAATTCTTCCATCTCACTTATTTTAATGTCTGGTGGGTCGAAAAAGGATTCATCATCGTCGATGATTAAATGATGTTCTTGTGCGCAGTATTTCTTGTTTAAAAGACCTTTTAATTCATTTTTTGCCACTACAGATAAATAACCTTTCAGTTTTTTATCTACTTCAATATCAGTTTCATCTTCCTCGATGATAAAGTCCAATGGTTTTTCGTAGATTTTTAAAAAAGTGTTTTGTACCACAATATCAATGAGGTCATTATAAAAATATGTAGCCGATTTTTTGGCTTCATAAATGACCTTGTAGAGATACTTCGAATACTCACGGTAAAAAATAGTAAATGCTTTTTGAGCTTCTTGCTCATTTTCTTCCTGGTAAGAGAATTTTAATAATATCTCTTCAAGTTCTTCTTTTTTCAAAGTGTTCATGTTTAAGTGGTTGGGTCTCGATTTTGGTTGTTTTCATAATTTTCATGTCGTTAAACTTGATAGGTTAATACTTGTTTTTAATAAGATATATAAAAAACCGTGACAAGTGTATTTCGGTCACGGTTTTTTATATATGAAATTGTAAACGATTTAAAACCCGATAATTATGGCAACTAATGGAAAATCAGGAGATAATAGAAGACATGGAGCAGTTAAGAACCGTTCTCAAGTAAAAAATCCGAAAACGAATCAGTGGGTCAAAAGAGATGGTGACACGGGACGTTTCATGGATGTAAAAACATCAAGTAACAAACCATTTAGAGGAGTGACGAAAGAAAAATAATTCAGGTCCTGAAAAAGACTTTAAAAGATTCGAAAACTGTTTTTTATTAATACTAAACCTCAAATCATGAGTACAGTAACAAACCCAAAATTCCAGATATATAGATCTGGTACAGAGTATCGCTATCGATTAAGAGCGAGAAATGGCGAGATTATCCTTCACGGAGAAGGATATACAACAAAACAAAGTTGTTTAAACGGCATTGACTCCGTCAAGCGGAACTCGCCACACGATGAGCGTTATGAGCGAAAAACCGCTGTTAATGGCCAATATTACTTTGTTTTGAAAGCTTCTAATGGAGAACCTATTGGAGTAAGTGAAACGTATACTACGACTGCGGCCCGAGAAAATGGCATTGGGGCTGTCAAAAGTACGGCGCCAACAGCACCTATTGAAGATTTATCCTAGAATGGAGGAGAGTTAACGCTCTCCTTTTTTATTTTTTAGAAAAAGTTGAAATAAAAGTGACTATTTCAAACGGCATCACCACCATTCAAAGTATGTATACCCCAGATTTTACAAGTCATTCCTATAGGTTACGGTTGAATATCAAAAAATAAAAATCCTAGTAATAAAAATTCAAGCCCACACTTTATCCTGCAATTTATCCAATACTACGATTTCACGTTATCTATCAATTGTCTAACAGTATCTTTTAAAAAATACCCCCCGGTCTGAGGCGCATCCCCTTTAAATTCAATTAGACCAGCAGTACGCAGCTGAGCAATGTATCTTTCTATTGAACTTTCGGCAAGTTTTGTCTTTTCTCTATATTCAGGAACTCTTTTACCTTCATCATCGGCTATAGCGGTTAGAAGTAGAACAAGTCTTTCTTTTACTCCGTCAGTTACTCCCTCAATTGCTCCCTCAATTGCTCCCTCAATTGCTCCCTCATTAACTCCACTAGTTCCTCCATCATCTACTCCACCGGTAGGAATGATAGTCTTAAAAGTAGCTCCTTCAATAAATTGGGGATTGTCTTTACCAGAATAAGCTTTAATATATTTGTTTACATTCAGGATACCCGAACCCAATTCATCAAACCTGCCCAATTGCATAAAGAACTTGGCGATTGACGGGTTTTTTGGAAAGGGAGAAAAATTTGTCGGTGATAATAGGCCTTCCCCATGTGGGTTGTTCGCATTTTCAGTCTCGACCCTGTCCCTATAAATAATAAAGGTGGCAGGCTGGGCATTGCTGTATTCCCTATGTACGATCATATTTACAATGATTTCCCGGAAAATGATACCCCGTAGACTTCTTCGTTGTGTTCCATCTAAAAAGAAAGGATCCGAAAGATGTTTGGCAACAAAATCCATTAACTGGTCATAGGCATCTATAAGATTGGTTGTACAGTACAACCTATCGTCAAAACGCTCAACATTATACTTCCGCACTAAGGCATCGATTTTATAGTGTGGTAAAATTTGCTGAATTGTTTCGTCTTTCCCAAACAACAATACGGCCGCCAAAGTGTACCCCACTTGCCCAGAGGCATAATCTTTCTTCCAAAGCCCTGCTTTCTGTAATAATTGTTCGTCGGAGAGCGACAACCACGGATGGTTTTGGTTATTGCCCCGAATCAAATTCCTAGCTGTTCGGAACAGATCTGTATTGAAATCGGATAGCTGCACCATAGGATAAATGGTTCCCTCGGAATAATGGTTTCTTTTTCTATTGTAGATATCGGCGATAAGTTGCGGTTCGCCTACCTTAAAGTCCCCATCGCTACTTCTGTCATAAATATGACCTGCGCTTTTGTGCATTTGAGAACTTGCTGGTACTTGTAAATGAATTACTGTTTCATCCCCAATTTCATATATCTGAGGAAAAAGAATAAAAGGAGGGTCTAACTTATTAGGGTTATTGGAGAGCGTAATTAGATTGCTTGTGAGTTCGTAAACTATATTTTTATCTACACCAGTGATAATACCTCTATCATCTACTCCCAAAATAATATCCCCACCGTCTCTATTGAGCATGGCACAAATGGACTCGAAGAGGTTTTTAGGCAGTTTTGAACGTGACTCCTTGAACTCGGATCTTATTCCCTCGCCCTTCCCTATGATATGTTTTACCCTTTCTATAAGCACTTTTAATGAGGATGTGTTGTATCACAAAACTAGGTATAATTTATTGTTGAGCCTATATTCGTTAAGCCTAAACCCAATCATAAAGTAAGATTTATAACCAAGAGTTTCTTATTAATTTTTCCCGTAATCAGAAAAAATGCCCTATTTTAGGCCGCTGAACAGCACTACCATCCATTAATGATTTTCAACGAAGACTCAAGGGTAAAAATACCTTCCATATTGCATCTTATTCGATTGGGATACAATTACCTATCCTTGGCGAATAATCAGTGGGACGTATCAACGAACATCTTTACCGATATTTTTGAGAAAAGTGTTCAGCGGTTGAATCCTGAATTAGATCCGGATACCGTTTCTAGATTTTATACAGAAGTTTCGCTTTGTCTTGAAAACGAGGATTTGGGCAAGGCTTTCTACGAAAAACTTACAGAACAGTCGGGTATCAAACTAATCGATTTTGAAAATTTCAACAACAACGACCTGCATGTCGTTACCGAACTTACCTATAAAAAAGATGATGAAGAGTTTCGACCGGATGTTATTCTATTGATCAATGGCATGCCGCTGGTCTTTATCGAGGTGAAAAAACCGAATAATCGAGATGGAATTGTTGCGGAACATAAACGTATTCAAACCCGATTTCAGAATACCAAATTCAGAAAGTTTGTGAACATTACCCAAATGATGGTGTTTTCAAACAATATGGAATATGATGACAGTTCCCCGATGCCTATAGAGGGAGCTTTCTATGCGACTTCTTCCTATGAAAAACCAGTATTCAATTATTTTCGGGAGGAAGAAAACTTTGAATTGGAAAAACTACTATCAAACATTTCCGAAGCAACCGAATTGGCTGTTTTGAAGGACAACAATTTAGTAGGTATAAGAAATTCCGAAGAATTCATTACCAACAAAAAACCCGATACGCCAACAAACAAAATTCTCACTTCTCTGTTCCAACCAGAGAGGTTGAAGTTCATCTTGCAATATGCATTTGCCTACGTCAAGGAAAAAAACGGTCTGCAAAAACACCTCATGCGGTATCCGCAGCTCTTTGCTACAAAGGCTATCGAACAGAAACTTGATAATGGTATAAATAGAGGGATTATTTGGCATACCCAAGGAAGCGGAAAAACGGCCTTGACTTTTTACAATGTCAAATACTTGACCCATTATTACCTGAAAAAAGGGGTTGTTCCCAAGTTTTATTTCATTGTCGATAGGCTCGATCTGTTGATTCAGGCGGGTCGAGAGTTTAAGAGCCGAGGTTTGGTCGTACATAACATAAACTCACGGGAGGAATTTTCAAGGGATATCAAATCCACCAGCGTTATCCATAACAATTCCGGTAAGGCCGAGATCACGGTGGTCAACATCCAAAAATTTAAGGACGACCACGATGTGGTTAAAAATACCGACTATAAACTGAACATTCAGCGGGTTTTCTTTTTGGATGAAGTACATAGAAGTTACAATCCCAAGGGAAGTTTTTTGGCCAATTTACAACAAGCAGATCCCAATTCGGTAAAAATCGGATTGACCGGAACGCCACTATTGGGGTCCGACTATAATTCGAAATCCCTATTTGGCGGTTACATCCACAAATATTATTATAACGCTTCCATTGCCGACGGCTATACGCTGAGATTGATTCGAGAGGAAATCGAAACGAGTTACAAACTCACTTTACAGCAAGCCTTGGAAGAAATCGAAATCCTGAAAGGGAATGCGGATAAAAAGACGGTATATGCCCACCATAAATTCGTAGAACCGATGCTCGACTATATCGTTTCTGATTTTGAAAAGGCAAGGGTAGCCATGGGCGACAATACCATTGGGGGTATGGTGGTCTGCGATTCGGCGGACCAGGCCAAAAAGATGTACGAAATATTTCAATACAAATATGCTCAAAGCGAAAGCACTCCGTTATTGATGGTGGCAGAGCCGAATAGCAGCTATGGAGAAAACAAGAAAAAAGGGAGCAAGGTTACCTCCGCAGCGGTCATTCTACACGATATAGGAACCAAACAAGACCGAAAGGATTTTGTGGATGATTTTAAAGAAGGCAAAATAGATCTGCTCTTTGTGTTCAACATGCTGTTGACTGGTTTTGATGCCAAACGACTTAAAAAATTGTATATAGGGCGGGTAATCAAAGCGCATAACTTACTGCAGACACTGACACGTGTCAATAGAACCTATAAGGATTTCAAGTACGGCTATGTAGTCGATTTTGCCGACATACAAAAGGAATTCGATAAGACTAATCGGGATTACTTCAATGAACTACAGTCCGAATTGGGCGATGAGTTGGAACACTACACTAATATCTTCAAATCCGAAGAAGAGATTGCCACTGAAATTAATGAAATTAAAGAGGTGCTTTTTCATTTCGATACGAAGAATGCCGAAGTTTTTTCGCAGCAGATTACGCAGATTAAAGACCGTGGGGTAATGTTAAAGATTACCAGAGCTTTGAACAACGCCAAAAGTCTGTATAACTTGATTCGACTTTCAGGTAACTACGAGTTATTGGAAAAACTGGATTTTAAGCTGTTGACCGTGCTTTCCCGTGAAGCCAATAACCATTTGGCCCTGATAAATACCAAAGAGGCCTTGGAAAGTAACGTCGATACTACAAATCTTTTGAATGTGGCTTTGGAGGATGTTCTATTTGCCTTTGTTAAAGTCAAGGAGGAGGAAATGGTATTGGCGGATGAATTGAAAAACATCCTACAACGAACAAGGGAAGCATTAGGCGGCAATTTCGACCAAAAAGATCCATTTTTCATTTCCCTGAAGGAAGAATTAGAACGTCTCTTCAAAAAGAAAAACCTGAGCGAAGTGACCAAAGCTGAAATGGAAAACAACATCAAGGAACTCCAGAAAATATACGATAGAGCACGTGAGCTGGAACGCAAAAACCAACTATTGCGCGCCAAATACCAAAATGACGAAAAATACGCCCGCCTGCACAAACGCCTTATGGAGAAAGACCCGCTAACGGATAGCGAATTGAAGCTCTTCGAGGCCTTGAACGCATTAAAGGGCGAAGTGGACAACCAGATTGTCAAAAACTCAAAAATATTGGATAACGAAAGCTTTGTAGAGCGTATGACCATGCGGTTGGTATTGGAACAATTAAAAAATGAACACCACATTCCGTTGGATATGGCCAACGCAAAACGAATCAACGCAATGATCGTACGTGAATATATGAACGAATATAATGGTAGGGTAGCATGACGGCAGTAGTAACATTTGAAACAAAAACGAAAAAACTCATCGACGACCTTAAAAGTGTATGCGCCAATTATGGCTTGGGAAACGATGGTAATGAGTTTAAGATCATTACACAGGTTTTCCTGTACAAGTTTTTGAACGACAAGTTCGTATACGAGGCAAAAAAGAAAGATAAAGAAGTGGCGAAGGCCGATGATTGGGAAGCTACCTTAAGGGCAAAATCAGATGAGGACTACGAAATGCTCATGGCACTATTGCCGGAAAGTACGGCACGGATGCGGCCGGAACACTTTATTCCTCATCTGTTCAGAGGGCAAGACAAGCCCAAGTTCGCCGAAACCTTTGATAATACCCTATTGGACATTGCCAAAGAAAACAGTAATATTTTCTCCGTAATTACCGAAGGTGGCGAAAAAATAGTGCTGTTCGAAAACATCAGCAAATATGTGACCGACAAACGCGACGAATTCTGCAAGGCAATCATCAACAAACTCATCAATTTTAGTTTTGAGCATATTTTTGAGGAGAAGTTCGATTTTTATGCGACGATTTTCGAATACCTGATCAAAGATTACAACACCAATAGCGGCGGAAAATATGCGGAATACTTTACGCCCCATGCCGTATCAAAAATTATGGCGCGCTGTTTAGTCCAAGGAGAGGTAGAAGATGCCACCTGCTATGATCCGTCGGCGGGCAGCGGCACCCTGCTCATGAATCTCGCCCACCAAATTGGGGAGCAAAACTGTACCATTTACTCCCAAGATATTTCACAAAAATCATCGGGACTTTTACGCCTGAATTTGATACTAAACGATTTGGTACACTCCATTCCCAATATCGTCAAGGGCAATACCATTTTAGAACCCTATCATAAAGACGATTTAGGCCGGTTGGAAAAGTTTGATTACATCGTCTCCAACCCGCCGTTTAAACTCGATTTTTCCGATTACAGCGAAGATTTGGATACCAAGGAAAACCACGAACGCTTTTTTGCGGGCATTCCCAACATACCGGCCAAGAAAAAAGAAGCTATGGCGATTTACTTGTTGTTTATTCAGCACATCATGTATTCGCTAAAAGATAAAGGCAAGGCGGCCATTGTAGTACCCACGGGTTTTATTACCGCCCAGAGCGGTATCGACAAAAAAATACGCCAAAAACTGGTCAAGGAAAAAATGTTGGCCGGTGTGGTCAGTATGCCCAGCAATATTTTCGCTACTACCGGCACCAATGTCTCCATTTTGTTTTTGGACAAGGAAAATAAAGAGGATGTTGTCTTGATCGATGCCTCTAACCTGGGTACTAAGGTCAAGGAAGGTAAAAACCAAAAAACTGTCTTATCGGAAGAAGAGGAAGATTTGATAATCAATACGTTTAATGCCAAAGAAGCAGTTGATGATTTTTCGGTGGTGGTCGGTTATGATGATATTAAGGCAAAAAATCTATCGCTGAGTGCAGGGCAGTATTTTGAGGTTAAGATCGAGTATGTTGATGTTTCTAAAGAGGAGTTTAAGGAGAAAATGAACAGTTTTTCTTATAAGCTCGATATGCTATTTGAAAAAAGTGGGCATTTGGAAAGGCAAATCAAGGAAAATTTGAAGACATTCAGATATGAATAAAGTTTTGAGGGTGTCTGACATTGCATTTTTGAATAAGGAAACCTATAAGAAAGGTAGTTTTCCAAGGTTCATTAAATATCTAGATACAGGTAATCTGACTAAAAATAAAATCGATTCTTTCCAAATCTTAGATACTGCTAAAGATAAAATACCCAGTAGAGCGCAAAGAAAGACTAAAAGAGATACTATTTTATATTCTACCGTTCGACCTAATCAAGAGCATTACGGTTACATTGAAAAGGAAATTGACGGCTTAGTAGTATCGACAGGTTTTACAACTATCGATGTTTTTGACAAAAGTATCAGTCCCAAATATTTGTACTATCTCTTAACTCAAAACAGCATAACAGAGTATTTACAAATCTTAGGCACTAGTGGCGTATCTGCATATCCCTCTATTTCCCCATATGATATTGGCAATCTAAAATTTAAATTCCCCTCGAAAAAAAATCAGGATAGAATTGTTAGGGTTCTTTCCGACTTAGACACCAAAATAGAACTCAATAACAAAATCAATACAGAGCTAGAGGCGATGGCCAAGTTGATTTATGACTATTGGTTTGTGCAGTTTGATTTTCCCTTCGACTTCGCTCAAGGCAAGCCCAGAGAAAATGGCAAGCCTTATAAATCGTCTGGTGGGAAGATGGAATTTAATGCCGAGTTGAAAAGGGAGATTCCGGTGGGTTGGGAAGATGGTTTTTTTGGAGATTTAGGAGAAATAGTGACTGGAGGAACTCCATCAACAAAAAATAGAGATTACTTTACCGAAGATGGAATCGCTTGGATTAGCCCAAAAGATTTATCAATTAGTAAAAACAAATACATCGACAAAGGTGCAACGGATATAACGGAATTGGGACTTAATAATAGTTCAGCTAAGCTGATGCCTGAAAATTCAATTTTACTTACAACTCGTGCTCCTATTGGATACATAGGCGTATCTCTTAATGAAGTATGCACAAATCAAGGGTTCAAGTCCATTGTGCCATTTGACAGGTTTGGTGTGGAATACGTTTACTATACGGTAAAGTTTAATGTTCCACATCTTCAAAAAATAGGTGTTGGCTCAACATTTAAAGAAATATCAAAAGAAGTTTTTTCAAATGTAAAAACGGTAATCCCAGACAAGAAAGTACTTGAATTATTCATCTCAAAAATCAATCCACTATCAGAAAGAATAAAAATTGCTGAAAAGGAAAACAAAGAACTATCCAAACTAAGAGATTGGCTATTGCCCATGTTGATGAATGGGCAGGTTACGGTGGGTACTACTTATAAAAATGAAGAAGAGCAGTTAAGGGTTGCGGCGGAGCCTGAAATCGTTTATGAAAAAGAACAAACGGCGATTGATACCCTATTCGAAACTCTTAATTGGGATTATGAAGTAGCCGCTATACAAGTATTGACCCAACGGCGTTTTGGTTTTACCTACGGTAAAAAATACACCCACAAAATGTTCAGCAATATCGAATTGCTGAATACCATGCCAAAATTCAAGGAATTGGCCTTTAAAGAAAAAGGCTGGGGCATGTTCTCCAAAGCCATTGCCAAAACAATAGATACCCAAAAATTCATCTATTTTCATCGCTTAGACCATGGCGCAGAAGTACTAAAAGTAAGACCCAACGCCACAAAAGAAATTATGACTTGGATGGGAGCACCTGAAAATAAAGATTTTGTTACTCAGGTAAATCAAATGCTCGACCTCTACGAAAAACCCCTTATCAATAGGGATATGGATCGCATAGAATTGCTAAACACAGTTCTTGAATGTATGAAAGTTATAGAAACTGATAATTTACAAGCCATCCGTGATAAAATGGCAATGTGGAAAATGGAGGAAGAATATAACAAGACTAAGGCTGAAAAATTTTCGGAGAATGAGACGTTGCATATGATTGGGTTTGTTAAACCATATATCAAGAATTAAATTAAGATGAGCGAAAATAGTAATCCAACATACACTACTAGATATATTCTTTTGTTGATAATTTCAATGGCTCTTTTGCTTCTTTTTGCATACCCCGTTAGTAACCTTTTCACAAAAATTGGAAGTCATATTAATTATGAATCTATCGGTTTTTGGATTGGCTACGGAACTGTCTGTTTAGTGGCTATTGTTTTCTTGATTATTGCGATTAGGAGAGAATATATTCCTCACAAGAACCTAACCTACGTAATTTGTATTGTACTTTGTTTTTACTTATTTCTGCGACTTGATGGAGTTGATGAAATAGCATTATTACCATTGAACAAGCTTCTAAAATATTTTGATATCTTAATTCCTATAGGCGTACTCTATACCATACTTTTAAGTCTTACCCTATTCAAAAAAAGCAGGCAGAAAAGCTTACCTTTCTTTTTAGAGGATAACCTCTATGAAGAAGGAGAAATAGCCAATGAGAAAATTCTTCAAAAATTAATAATCAGTTTAAAAGATTTTTGGCCTAGCTCTGCCTTTTCGGTTGGAATCAATGCTGTTTGGGGTTATGGGAAAAGCACATTCTTAAGACGTTTTAAGGCCGAATATGAGAAAAAAGAACCAAAAGCCGTGGTTTTTTGGTATAGGGTATGGAAAAACAAAGGAGTAAATGCGATTATTGAAAACTTCTTTCACGAACTGGGTACAGCTTTAAGGCCGTTATCAGGGGAACTCGATACAGAATTTAAGGGCTATGTTGATGCGATATTAAAACTGCCACATCATGAGTTGGGAAAAGCATTGGCTTTGGGAGGGGAAATGATTACCGGTAACAAGTCCCTTGAGGAACACTATAACTCGATTAATAGAATTTTAAAAAAAATAGATAGACAAATTATTGTCCTTTTAGATGACCTTGATCGACTTGAAGGGGAGGAGATTTTAAATACCATGAAATTGATGCGTACCCTGTCCGATTTCAATAACATTATATTTATAGCCGGTTATGACAGACAATATGTAATAGAAAGTATTTCCAAACCGAAAGATAATTATATCGATAAAGTTTTTAATGTGGAAATCAATTTGTTACCATTTGATGAAAACTTTATTCTTCAAGAATTGTTGGTGGAAATAGAAAAAATATCTTCTCAACAAGCTAATAGTGAATTTGATACTAGCCTAATAAATTCATTTAAAGAATTGTTCGATAATCGCCAATTCGTGATTAACATTGAAGGTTTGGTGTCAACGCCGTGCACTCAAAAATCATTATCATATTCGGACTTTTTAGAAACTCCAAGGGATGTTAAACGATTTGTAAATGAATTTAAATTTAATATTGGTTTTTTAGATTCTCTTACTGATGTTAATTTATCCCAGTATATACTTCTTAGGCTTTTAACCTATAAATTCAGATACGTTCAAGATTTAGTTCTAAATAGAATGGAAACATTCTTCTCCAAAGGAAAGATAGACTCGGTTAATAATAAAATAGTAATAGGAACTGGGTTCTATAATGACATATGGCTGTATAAATGGAAGCCATTAGATGGCTCTGAAAGCTATAATCCAAAAGAACAAGAAATACTGCGTTCAATGCTTGAAAACTTAGGAAAATTAGGAGACTTCGAAGTCATAAATTCAGTTCTATGTCAATTATTCGGAGAAAAAGGGATAGAGTTTTATACGGATAATCCTACTAGTATTTCCAAAATTTACTACACAGATCTTTATCTGAGAAATAATATTGCCGCAGGTAATATTACACTTTCTGAAATTCAAAAAGCATTTGAAACTAGCAAACTTTATGAATTGGTGGATAAGATAGGTACTAGCCCCGATTATAAAGAGTTTTCGATTCAGAATGAGTTAAAATATTTTGCTTTCAGAGCTAAACCCCAAACTCGTGAACAATTTGAAGATTTAGTGCTATCCTTAAACATTTTCATGTCAGATGGAACTCACTCTGATGATGAAAAAGTTTTGGCAATTCTTAAGAACGGTGTCGAAACTTTTTATCCTAATCAGGGAAAAGATTTTATTGAATTTTTGAGTAATGTTTTGAGCATTAGTTCCATCGGATATCTTGACAGATTGTTAAGTAGTATAAACCATAATTTGAAAAGAAAGGAAGTAGGGGAAAACTATCCTGGTGGTTATACCAAGTATAATAATAACTTCTTTTCAGATGAGTTAAAATCATTACTTCTTCACAAACTTAAGGTCTTAATCAATAAAAAAGCCGAAACGAATGAGATTTTGGAGGCATATCATTTAATTACAGAAAAAATTACTCCCCAGCAATCAATAATAAGACCTTTTGAAGCAAATAATTTGTTAAGGAAAGAAATAGTGGAGGACTTCTTAAAGTACTACGATACACCTCTTTTTCAGATGATTTCGGATAAGGCAGATAAGCGAGAAGCAGAATTTAGAGGTTATAAACCCAATGATTTTTTGAAACAAATCTTCGCTTCTGAAGGTTCTTATAACAAACTAATTGAACAAATTAACAATCCCGAAGCTTTTAACGATTTTGAAAAAGATGGAATGAACAACTTGGTAGCTTTTTTAAAGATTATGCTTACGAAGACTCAAGGCAATGAAAAAGATAAAATTGTAAATACAATTAAAACTTTAGAAAAATATGTTGAAAAGGGTTATAAGAGCCTTAATCAAAAAGAGTTTCAAGAAGTTTGGGGACAAAACAATTATAAACAATGACCTTCCACGAAACAATCTTAAAAAAACTATTGGAATATCGGGAAGCGAATCCTGATTTTAAATTTCTAACTCGCCAACGTTCCGGTGCGGGTAAACGTTTTGAAAGTGGGCATTGGTTTCAAGGCAATGATGATTATGCCTTTGTAGGGCTTATAAATGCAAGTGGGGGAAGCAATAGAACCAGAAGCGTTGGCATTTCCATTAATCCCACAGCAAAAAGCTATAGTTGTTATTTGGAGATTGTGTTTAATGAAGAAAAAGACAAAGAACTTATATCTTGTTACGAGGCCTTGGCTAAAAAAATCCCCGGAATTAAATCTGTTGGAGACACTAAATATAATGCTCGCATTGGGGATTTGACTGATAATGATTTTTCACAGTTATATACTTTCCTGGATAAGAACTACGAACTCCTTTTAAATGAATTTAAAAAACGGGGTAAGCAGTCGGTTCTTGTAAGTGATAAGAAATTTGAACAAATGCTTCTGAAAATTAACGAATATAGATATGCCAATACACCAAATAAAAATCAAACTACTATGGAAAATAAAGCTCTTAACATTATTCTCTATGGGCCTCCGGGTACCGGAAAGACATATAGGCTAAAGAATGAGTATTTTGAAAGGTTTACGATAAGCGAATCATCACTTACCAAAGAACAATATATCATCAATCTAGTTTCTGAATTAACTTGGTGGCAAACATTTGCAATTGCATTGTATGATTCTGGCAAAACATCGGTAAATAATTTGCTGCAACATGAGATTGTTATGGCGAAAGAAAGTATGTCCAAAGCAAAAAATATCAGACCTATCGCTTGGAGTCGAATGCAGGCACATACAGTAATGGATTGTCCTAATGTGAATGTTACAGATAGAAATGAACCCATGCTATTCGTTAAGGAAAGTGATTCGGAGTGGCGAATAATTCCAGAACTAGTAGAAGAATTATATCCTGAAGGAATTGAACTTTTAAAAAAAGTAAAAAGCTTTCAAACAAATAAGGATGAGCCCATAAAAAATTATGAGTTAGTTACTTTTCATCAATCGTTTAGCTACGAAGATTTTGTAGAGGGCATAAAGCCTAGATTGGACGAAGGAAATACAAAATTGGAATATGAAATTACAGATGGTGTCTTTAAAAAACTATGCCAAAGGGCCGAAAACGATATAGAAAATTACTACGCTATATTTATCGACGAAATCAACCGAGGTAATGTTTCCGCTATATTTGGCGAACTTATAACGTTAATTGAGGAAGACAAGAGAATTGGTAATCCTCAAGAACTAAGAACCAAACTTCCCTATTCAAAGATTGAATTTGGTGTGCCACCAAATATCTCTATCATTGGCACGATGAACACGGCGGATAGAAGTGTAGAAGCTTTGGACACTGCCCTAAGAAGACGATTTGTCTTTGAAGAGGTTATGCCCAAACCACATTTGTTGGAAAAGATTACATATGAGGGCTTTAATCTTCGGGAAGTATTAGAGACGATAAACGGGCGTATTGAAGCATTGTTAGATAGAGATCATAAAATTGGGCATTCGTACTTTATTAAATTGGAAAGCGGCGATAAAAAGGGACTTTCACATGTCTTTAAGAATAACATAATCCCTTTATTACAAGAGTATTTTTACAACGACTATGAAAAAATTGCTTTGGTACTTGGCGAGGGTTTTGTAACAGAAAAAGCTGCCGAGAAAATTAAATTCGCAAAATTTAAAAACATAGAAATACCTGAAACCAATACGGTTTACGAGTTACTCACTCAGATTGAAAATATTGAAGTTGCTGTTGGTTTATTGCTGAATAGACCTAATGACTAAACCGAAAAACGTACTTCAGGTTTTTGAACATGGCAAGCTACAAGTTGGTCGGGAATATAATGATATTCTTTTCGAAGAAAAGCACCTAAATGCCTTAGCTAAATTAAACCAACTGCACAACAAAGAATATTTTACACTACTACATAAAGGCATAAAATTCTCTCAATACGTAGGTGTAATTCAAATTGATGGCCTTACCATTGAAATTTTACCAAAAATTGACGGTGGTTCAGACGACGAATTGCTTTGGCAAAAAGTATTGATTAATATGCTTAGGGCTACTAGAGGTTTAAAAGTCAATAAGGTGGGTCAAGCCAAAGTCAGCAAGCAGCAAATTCATTTGTTGGATATTTATTTTGAATGGTTTCTGAACGAAACACAACTATTAATACGACAAGGTCTTATAAAACAGTACCGCACTAAGAAAGGAAATGTAAAAGCGCTAAAAGGGAAATTGGAATTTGCAACACATCTAAATCGTAATCTGATTCACAAAGAAAGGTTCTATACCGCACATCAAGTGTATGATTATGACCATCAAATCCATCAAATTTTATCACTAGCACTTGGCATTATCAGCCAATTTTCATCAGGAACTTATTTGTATTCCAAATGCAAAAAAGTTCAAGCTGATTTTCCTGATGTCTCTTATATTTCTTCTAATGCCCATACGTTCGATAGACTGGTCAGCAACAGAAAAACCAAACCTTACGAGACAGCTCTCGTAATTGCTAGGTTAATCATTTTAAATTTTGCCCCGAATATCTCAAGCGGAAAGGAAAAGATGTTGGCCCTACTTTTCGATATGAACAGTTTGTGGGAAGAATATATATTGGCAAAATTAAAAGTCGTTCCAACTAACGGTCTTATTATAAAAGGGCAAAATTCCAAACCTTTTTGGAATGGCATTAAGATTAGACCCGATATTGTTCTTCACAAGAACGGCCAAACTTATGTGATAGATACAAAATGGAAGAATATCGGTAACAGTAAGCCTTCGACCAACGATTTGCGACAAATGTATGTATATAACAAATATTGGGATTCGTTTAAAGCTTTGTTGCTCTATCCCTCATTGGAAACTGAAAAGCCAGATTTTATATCCTTCAATGGAGAAAAACAAAAGTGTGCTATTGGAAGATTGAATATTTTAGAGAATGGCGTTTTAAAAGAGAATTGTGGAACCGAAATATTAGAATGGTTTTAAATAAAACATAGCGAATCGAGGTAGTACTTAATGAATTACTAAAGACGATGTGGCAATCTATTGCAAATCAAAATTGTATTAAGTAGTGAAATCAAAGAAAATCAAAATTAAAAAAGCACGCCGAAAGCACGCCGATAAATAAAAAAGACAGCTACAAAACTATGTAACTGTCTGATTTCTAAGTGGTCCCACCTGGGCTCGAACCAGGGACCACCTGATTATGAGTCAGGTGCTCTAACCAACTGAGCTATAGGACCATTTCCTTTTTGCTTCCGTTTTCAAATACGCTTATCTGAAAAAGCATTCGGGAACCGCAAATTGCGGATGCAATATTACTACTTATTTTTCAACACTGCAAACAAAATTACAAGCTTAATTGGACTTAAGTAACCCCTGACCCAACAAATATCATTCCTCTCCACTTTGGCGAGTTGCCGAGGTATCTTCCTGGCAAAGCTCTATCAACACCCCATTGGTACCCTTGGGGTGTAAAAAGGCTACCAGTTTGTTGTCTGCACCCTTTTTTGGAGTTGTGTTTAAAACCGTAAATCCCGCCCTGGTTAAACGATCAATTTCAGCTTCTATATCATCTACTGCAAAGGCAATATGGTGCACACCCTCCCCCCTTTTCTGTAAAAATTTTGCTATAGTACTATTGTCATCAGTCGCTTGTAACAGTTCGATCTTATTGGGACCAGCCTTAAAAAAGGACGTTTTCACTCCTTCAGAAGCCACCTCTTCAATTTTATAGTGTGGCACTCCCAATAATTTTTCAAACAAAGCATTGGAGGCCTCCAGATCATGTACTGCTATTCCCAAATGTTCAATTTTGTTCATTTTTACCATATTTAGCCCATAACTATTTACTTGGGTCTGGTTTGTTTTTGCCCCCTCCACATCAATTAATTGGATTTCCTAAAGGACTTATCGACCTATTCTTTCAAAAATACTACATTCCTCATAATCTAAAGCTAATCCGGTCCCAATCATAGAATCTATATAAATATATCGTATTTTTGCCCTATGGAAACACAACGACAGAAGAAAATAGGCGGGGTAATACAAAAAGATATCGCGGATATTTTACAACGTGCGGCAACCGATGGTGGACTAAGAGGTACGCTTCTTTCGGTATCCAAAGTGTCGGTCACCTCTGACCTTTCCATTGCCAAAATATATGTGAGCATTTTTCCAGCTACCAAAGGCAAGGAATTAATGGAAGGAATTAAATCCAATCAGCCCATGATTAAGCACGAACTGGCTCAACGAACTAGGCATCAGTTAAGAAGGGTTCCTGAACTTTTATTCTTTTTGGATGATTCCTTGGAGTATATAGACGGTATTGAAAAATCGCTTAAGGGCGAAGAAAACCCGGTTAAGAATCCAGATCTGTTGGAGAAAAGGAAAAAATCATAGGATTGAACTTCCCTTTATACATAGCAAAGCGGTACCTACGTTCCAAGAGTAGCCAAAATGCCGTAAACATTATAAATTTTATTACTTTTCTGGTGATCGTTATTGGATCGGCAGCATTATTTATTGTGCTCTCCGGTTTCGCAGGACTAAAAACATTTAGTCTTTCCTATACCAATATGGTAGACCCGGATCTAAAGGCTTTACCGTTAAATGGTAAATTTTTTAGCGTTTCGGAATCCCAGAACAACAAAATTCAGCAACTACAGGGGGTTGTTGCCTATTCCAAGGAAATTGAGGAAAAGGTCTACCTGACACACGATCAAAAAGCCCATATTGCCTATATAAAAGGAATAGATTCAACCTTTATAAAAACCACCCCAATTGATAGTAGCCTGTATTTTTACGGAGATTGGGCCATTAACGGATTGCAAGGGATTGCCGGCCAAGGCATTGTTAATCTTTTGGGATTGAGTATCAACAATTTTAGGAGTCCGTTGATTATTCGTGTCCCCAAACCAGGTAAGGGACTACTGGGACAGCGCTTATTAAAGGACAGCTATAATGAAACTTCCCTTATCATCAGTGGCATATATCAAATTGAAGAGGAGTTGGATCGAAAATATATTTTTGCAGATCTGCCATTGGTCCAGGCTTTACTGGAAAAAGATAGTACCCAGATATCGGGCATAAACTTTAAATTGACCAAAGACGCCGATAATTCTGATCTGAGACAACAAATCGAAGCTATTTTTTCTGGTCAAATAGTGCTAAAGGACCGCAGGGAATTGAATAGTACCCTTCACCGGATGTTAAATACGGAGAACCTAGCGACCTATCTTATCTTCACCCTAGTACTTATCATAGCCCTATTCAATGTGGTTGGTGCCATCATCATGATGATCCTGGACAAACAGCAGAATTCCAAAACCTTGTATAATTTGGGCGCTACCATAAGGGCACTTCGAAAAATTTACTTTGTACAAGGCATATTGGTAACTGGCCTGGGAGGCCTAATCGGCGTGTTTTTGGGTTCTTTGCTAATATGGTCCCAATTGGTCTTTGGATGGTTAAAAATAACGCCTAGCCTGTCCTATCCCGTGGAATACAGTTTGATCAACGTAATTGTAGTATTGGCCACTATTATTGTATTGGGGATAATTGCTTCCCTAATTGCCAGTAGTAGAATTAATAAAAAATTAATAGCGCATTAACCTACAAATTCGAAATCCCCGAACTTTTCCATTACCTCATCAAAAGCTTCAAACACATCTACCGAATGATCACTTGTGACCATTTTCATACGGTACTCCTTAAAATTGGGAATTCCCTTGAAATAGTTGGTATAATGCCTACGGGTTTCAAAAACTCCCAATTGCTCACCTTTCCAATCAATGGCCATTTGTAAATGCCTACGGGCAGCCTGTACGCGCTCCTCCATGGTAGGCGGGTCGGCATGTGTCCCAGTTCTAAAATAATGCTTTACCTCTTTAAAGAACCAGGGATACCCAATACTGGCACGTCCTATCATGGCACCATCCAATCCATATTCATCCCTCATTTTCATGGCCATTTCAGGAGTATCCACGTCACCATTACCAAAAATCGGAATATGCATGCGCTGGTTGTTCTTTACCTCAGCAATAGGCCTCCAATCGGCTTCTCCCTTGTACATTTGTACCCGGGTTCTCCCGTGAATGGATAGGGCCTTGCAGCCAACATCCTGTAAGCGTTCCGCTACCTCAACTATTTTAATGGAATCGGAATCCCAACCCAAACGGGTCTTTACGGTAACTGGCAATTTCGTATGCTCTACCATGGCCTTGGTCAAGGACACCATTAAGTCTATATTCTTCAGAATTCCCGCCCCAGCTCCTTTGCATACCACTTTTTTTACCGGACATCCAAAATTGATATCTATAATATCCGGACCAGACTTTTCCACAATCTCCACAGATTGTAGCATGGAGTCCAGATTGGCCCCAAAAATTTGTATCCCCACCGGACGCTCCTTTTCATAAATATCCAATTTCATGACACTCTTGGCAGCATCGCGAATAAGGCCTTCCGAAGAAATAAATTCGGTATACACCACATCTGCTCCCTGTTCCTTGCACAAGGCGCGGAAGGGTGGATCACTAACATCTTCCATTGGTGCAAGCAACAACGGGAAATCCGGTAATTGAATGTCTCCTATTTTAGGCACAGTATATATCCTTTAAATTTTGGGACTGCAAAATTACTGAAAAATTATATAATCCTAAATTTCAGGGGATAAGAATAAATTAAATCCCTAATTATTCCTAAAATGACTTCTTGCCTTCCAGTCTTTTCTGCTCCGCTGGGGCGGTATCCCTATGGTTATCCTGCAACCTGTAGTTGCCGAATTTATATCGCAATCCCAAAGAAATACTCCTACTTTCCGGTTTGGAGAAAAAACCATTGTCCTGATTTAGGTAAGAAGATTTTAAGGGAATATTGGTTGTATTAAAAATATCGTTGATTGCAAGGGTAACATAAAAGCGTTTTTTACTGAACGCCTTTCTAAAACTGAGATCGGCAGTAAACTGGTTCTTATAGCCAAAAGATCCTACTATATAGTTGGATAAATACAGCAGCGAAAGGTCCGAAACAAAACTACTGTCTTCGGAAAGGGTAAACTGATTGTAGACTTGCCCCAAATAACCAAGAGTATTGTTCTTTTGAAGAATTCCCCCGCTCTGTTGGGCTAAAAAGGAATTTTCCAAATAATATCCGGACATATAGGTGCTTATATACCACCAATCCTTAAGGTAATCGAAATAAATAAAATCCGCACTATATTGAAAATTCTCCTCGATATTAAATTCCGTGGTATTTAAGGTTTTATTGGTATTGTCCTGGAAAATGAGTTGTTCAATGGCATTATCCATATGCTGATAATACAAGGAAAAAATATACTTGCCCCTTAAGGTATAATCAAGGGTAAGTTTATTTTCTATTGCGGGTCCAAGCATTGGGTTGCCCGTGTTGTACTGCTGTTCATTTAAAAAATAGCGATATGGATTTAGGCTTTGATACCTTGGCCGCTCAATGGCCCTCTTATAACTAAGCCCAAATATGTGCTCCTCTCCACTACTATGCTGGAGGCTGAAACTTGGAAAAAGTTCAAAGTAACTATCTACATTGAGCTTTCCCAAAGTCAGGGAATTGGCTTTTACATCTATATATTCCCCTCTTAATCCCAACACCAAACTCCATGGATCCCAATCTTGGGCAAGATTGGTGTAAGCCGCATAAATCTCCTCATCGTAATGAAATTTATCATCGGTGGTGGATGGCGGTAAATCCGGGCCATTAAAAACAATACTACTATTACTTCTTATGGAGGAGTACTTGATTCCCAAATCGGTTTGACTATGACCCAATGAAGATGAAAAATCTATTTGTCCCGTAGCAATATTGTTTCGTTGTTGGGAAAAGGAATTAAAGCTGTTACTGTCGTTTAATGTTTGGTCGCCATTGTAGTAATCCGAATTTAGATCTTGGTATAGTTCATCATCAAAATAAAGATAATTACCAATAAATTTTAAATTGGAACCTTTATTGCCCAGGTCCATGCCGTAATCCACATTTAGAGCAATATTACTGTTGTCATTTTTTAGATTACTAGATGTATTGGAATAGGATTCCAGTACCAAAGCTTGATCAAAATCCTTGGTCTGTACTAGATTATTGTTCGCCTTATTGGGGGAATACAAAATGTTTGCCGCCAAACCCAATTGTTGATCCCCGGCCAATTTAAAATCCATTATGGTATTAAGTGAGTGGGCATTGGATTTCGCTGTACTTCCAAATGTGGTTTCCCTTCTAACCCCCCTGAGATTTCCATTAAAAAAATTTATATAGCTCTCATCCATTTTGTCCGTCTTTTTAGGATTAAATCCATAGTTGGCGAACAAATTAATGGTCTCCGTCTTATAATAATGACTGCTGCTCAGCTCATATTTCGGATAAATGGCCTGCGTAATTTTACCGTTAAGTTCGCCCTTATACCCAATGGACAAATTCTTTGAAGCCAAGATATTTAGAACTGCACCTCCCTCGGCATCATACTTGGCGGATGGATTGGTTATTACTTCAATGGAACTAATATTTTCCCCTGCATAATTCTCCAACAAATCCTTTAGTTCCTCATTGGAGAGATACACCCTTCTATTATTTATATATATAAGGGTTGGTGAATTTTTGATGGAGATTTGATTACCTACTATGATCACTCCTGGGGTTTTGGTTATTATGGAATACGCACTTTCTTGTGATAGGTTGGTATTGGCAACATTAAAAACAAGTCGGTCTGATTTACGTTCCATTGTGGGTCTTTTATAAAGTACTTCCACTTCATCCAATTCGTTGATGCGCTCCTTTATGATTATAGATCCTATATTTATATCGTCCTTAATATCCACCGCTATTAGATCTGAAAGGTTCCCAATATAACTTGCTCTAATAAAGTAGGTATTGGATGGTATATTCTGTAAATGGAACGCCCCGTTTTCATCGGCAGAGGTACCCATTATAGTCGTTGAATCCGAAACTTGTAAAAGTAAAATGCTCGAATAGGGAATGGACTGGTTTAGCTCATTCCTGACTTTTCCCTTTATTTCAAAGTTTTGTCCCAGTGCGGCTAGCGGACTTATTAGTAAGCAAAAAAGAAGAAACTTATACTTTCGCAAGGGGTAGATAATTGTAGTCCAGTTATAATTACAAATTTAAGTCTTATTTAAGGATGTATCGATGAAATGCATAAAAAAACGATAATCGGCAAGCTCGACCCTTTCCATGTAAGTTTTAAATCCCGTTAGGGCAGAAGATTATACCTTTCATAGCCCGGTATCCACGTGGCTTTAATTATATATCTTAGAGTCGATCCCGTTCATCCGTTTCCTTGGATTTATAATTGTCCCTTATCTTCATATTTCCAAAATTATACCTAAATCCAACGGAAAATATTCTGCCGTTCGGCCTGTAAATCGATATATTATCCTGGTTGCCGTATTTACGGGTATTTTTTAGTTTAAACTGCTTAAAAATATCGGTCAAACCCATAGTAATGGTTCCCTTTTTACCCCAAATATTCTTTTTTAGGGAAATCCCCCATTCATTGTAGTACTCCTGTCTGGAATTCCCAATAACGATCGGAGAAACATAGGTATAGTTGAGGCTGGCCGTTAGAGATCGGTCTTCCAACATGGTAACATTATTGTTGAATTGTAACAAAAGGGTCCAAAGTCCTTGGTCCAAGGTTTGCTGTGATAGAATATCGGTAAAACGCTCCGTACCATAATAATAGGAAGAAAGGAAATAGGTGTCCCAGGAATTGGATATCTCCTTTCTATAAATAAAATCCAGTCCATAGGCCAATTCCCTATCAGTATTATCCGTAATAAATCTGAGAAGTTTACTTTCATTGTCTTGAAAGGTCAACAATCTCATGATATTCCTATGATATCTATAAAAAAGTTCAAAGGTGTAATCCCTGTTATAGGTATAGGAGAGGATCACCGAATTCTTAAAGGATGGCTGCAGGTTTACATTGCCCTCCACCACAGAATTATTACTTTGAAAAACTTGAAAAGGATTGATCTTATTGTAACTGGGCCTAATGATACTTCTTTTGTAGCTGGCCCCGAATCTATGTTTTCTATTTGGGTTAAATTGAAGAAATAAGGTTGGAAACAATTCCAAATAATGATTTTTAATCTTGTCCACACTATTACTGAAATCCCCTTGGGTTTCGGTATACTCGGCCCTTATTCCAGATTTTATTGTCCAATTGTTCCAATTGGCATCAAAGCTGGCGTAGCCGGCAAAAATTTCTTCATCGTAAAAGAATGTACCATCCTCGGTTGGTTCTATACCTTCCTGGTCCCGGTCAAAACCCTCCTGGGCAATATAACTTTCAGAATCTATAAGTGCATATTTTATACCAGATTCAAAATTGGCATTTTCTCCTATGGGCGACGAATAATCTGCTTGAACACTAAATAATTTGGTCTGCTGCTGATTAAAGGTGCTAAAGTCGTTCTCTCCTATCGTGGACCCGTTCCCGTCGTAAAAATCGGTTTCCAACGCCTGATTTTTATCATAATCGTAGTAGGTGAAATGTGCATTAACCCCCAACTTGGACCCTATATCATTGAATTTGTGTACATAATCCAAATAAAATGCCACGTTGATCGATTCAAACTTGGCATCGTTCAAAGTTAAAAAACCAGAGGTATTGCCATTATTGGCATTCTGTATTTTTGTATCGGAAAAATCTCTGGTCAAATAAGATGGAGTAAAGGTGCCCATGGAAGAAAAACTGAGGGTATTTTTGTCGTCTAGAGCATAATCCAAAAAAGCACTGGTATTGTGTTTCTTGCTTCTGTAGATAACCTCCAAATCGGAAGTCCAGGTATCCGTTATTTGGGCATCTTCAATAAAATTGGTGATATCCGTATAATTCGTTAATATCTTGTTCTGGGTATAACTGTAATTAAAAGAGGTCTCCAAACGCCTTCCTTTAAAATAGTGACTGGTACCTAGCATTTGACGCGGAAATACACCCTGACTATATCTGTTATATAAGGCACCATTATACCCGGCAATTAAATTCTTTTTCATTTTTATATTGATCAAGGTCCCGCCCTCGGCATCATATTTTGCTGGTGGTGTAGTAATGACCTCAATAGATTGCACTCCTTTGGCGGAGGTTCCACTTAGAAGATTTAATACGTCTTCCGGAGGAAGGTTCACTTTCTTGTCGTTGATCATTATAAGGACCCCACCTTCACCCTTTACGGTAATCTCATTATTCTTTACAAATACGGTCGGAGTACTTTTTAGAACATCCCATAAATCGGAATCGGAAAGCGCAGTATTTTCTATGTTAAACACCAAACGATCTACCTTTTGTTCCAAGGTCGGTTTTTTTGACACTACAACCACCTCATTCAATTCCTGCCCTGTGACGTCTATAAAAAGTGGCCCTACGTCCAAATCGGAATTAACATCCACCAATTTATAGCCGGATTGGTTCCCTATATAACTAGCTTGAATTAAGTATTGGTTGCGGATTACATTATCGAAATAAAAAAAACCACTTTCGTCAGAAGCGGTACCCTTGACAAAACTGGAATCCGACACTTTATAAAGTAGTATATTCGCAAAGGCAACCTCTGTGCCGTCGGTTTGCTTAACTTGGCCTGAAACCTTGTATTCTTGCCCCATGACAGGGATGCATAATAGTAGTAGGAATGGGGCTAAAACCTTTAACATTGTCACAAACAGTGGCATATTCGTTATAAAAATTTTTAAAGTTAACTTTTTATTAACGACCCACAATGTTTTCTCCAAAATTTGTAGTAAAAATCTACCAACTGGGAATTAGACGCTAGAAATCCCCTTTTGTTGTCTACCAAATTAAATCCCCGTTGATGCATATAATCGACACCGGAGATTTTTACTCTAAAAATCATGGATAAAGCCTATCTTTGCAGTTGCTTTGGTTAGCAATGATGGTTCATTGAAGCGCAAATCAAAGAAAATGGGAAACTGAATTGCCTTATGCATCAATTAAATTTGTCCAGGGAATTACAGTCCAAGTAAATACAGCATAAATGAAAAACATAAGGAATTTCTGCATTATTGCACATATTGATCATGGTAAAAGTACTTTGGCCGATAGGTTATTGGAATTTACAGGTTCGGTGACCGATCGGGAAAAGCAAGATCAACTATTGGACAGCATGGATCTTGAAAGGGAACGTGGTATTACCATTAAGAGCCACGCAATCCAAATGGATTATGAGTATAATGGCGAAAAATATGTACTTAATCTTATAGATACTCCGGGACACGTGGATTTTTCCTATGAAGTATCACGGTCCATAGCCGCTTGCGAAGGAGCTTTATTGATCGTAGATGCAGCACAGAGCATACAGGCACAGACCATCTCCAACCTTTATTTGGCCTTGGAAAATGATTTGGAAATAATTCCTATTTTAAATAAGGTGGACCTGCCGAGTGCCAACCCGGAAGAGGTTACCGATGATATAGTTGATCTCTTAGGTTGTAAGGCAGAGGACGTTATCCCTGCAAGTGCTAAAACTGGTTTGGGCATTCAGGAAATTTTAACCGCCATTATAGAGCGTATTCCTGCGCCCAAAGGTAATCTTGATGAATCCTTGCAAGCCTTGGTATTCGATTCTGTTTATAATCCTTTCAGAGGGGTAGAAACCTATTTTAGGGTTATTAACGGAGAAATAAAAAAAGGACAAAAAATTAAATTTGTTGCTACAGACAAAAACTATTACGCCGATGAGGTAGGTACCCTAAAATTGGTACAACACCCTAAACAAAGTATAAAAGCCGGAGATGTTGGCTATCTTATAACCGGGATTAAAGATGCGCGGGAGGTAAAAGTAGGCGATACCATTACGGATGCCGCCAGCCCAACCAAAAATCCTATTGGAGGCTTTGAAGATGTTAAGCCAATGGTATTTGCAGGTATATACCCAGTAGATACCGAAGATTACGAAGAACTTCGTTCTTCCATGGAAAAATTGCAGCTAAATGATGCTTCTTTGGTATTTACCCCAGAAAGTAGTGCTGCTCTTGGATTTGGATTTCGTTGTGGATTCCTAGGGATGCTACATATGGAGATCATCCAAGAACGCTTGGAACGCGAATTTGATATGACGGTAATTACAACCGTACCCAACGTAAGTTACCATGCCTTTACCCGAAAGAATCCGGATGTGCCCATTATTGTTAACAATCCATCGGATTTACCCGACCCCTCTACTCTAGATCACGTAGAGGAACCGTACATCAAGGCCACAATTATTACAAAAGCCGATTTTGTGGGGAACGTTATGTCCTTATGTATAGATAAAAGAGGGCAGATTACGAATCAAACTTATTTAACCACAGAAAGGGTTGAATTAAATTTTGATATGCCACTGGCAGAAATTGTATTCGACTTTTACGATAGGTTAAAAACAGTATCCAAAGGATACGCCTCTTTTGATTATACCCCAATAGGTCTACGTACCTCCAAACTGGTAAGGGTAGACATACTTCTGAATGCGCAACCGGTAGATGCTCTGTCCGCATTGATACATGCCGACAACGCCGCCAATATTGGAAAGAAAATGTGCGAAAAGCTTCGGGAACTTATACCAAGGCAACAATTTGATATTCCTATCCAAGCTGCTATTGGAGCCAAGATAATATCCAGGGAAACCATAAAAGCGTTGAGAAAGGATGTAACTGCCAAATGTTATGGTGGTGATATCTCAAGAAAGAGAAAATTGTTGGAAAAACAAAAGAAAGGTAAAAAACGTATGCGCCAAGTTGGAAATGTAGAAATACCCCAGCAGGCATTTATGGCTGTACTTAAACTGAACGACTAGAACACGTTTCTATAATGCATATTAACCTTGGTTAAGATGGTATTAGAACCTCTTTTCCTGGACCATTTCTAAAGATTATTTCTAGTTCCTTCCCTATTACAACCTTATAAGGATGTAGAAGTTTCTCCCTTGCGTCTTACCAATAGTAATCCCAATATGGTAAGCCCGGCATTGACTGCTATATTAATAAAGCCAAAGTCGAAATTATAGACTTGGGCAAAAAAGACGCTCAGTAGATAAGTAAGTATAGGTGCCATCAGACAGATAATTGGCACCCATTTATCCTTAACCATAATCTTGGTAAACATACCCAACATATAAAGTCCCAAAAGTGGCCCATAAGTGTACCCGGCAACTTTAAAAATAAGGGATACTACATCGCCCCTACTGTTGGAAAACAACATAATTATTAAAAATAGTACACCAGAAAAACCAAGTAAAACCCAATTCTTAAGCCTTTTTTTGTCAGCACTGGACTTATGTGAAATATCCAGAAAATCATAGGTAAAAGACGTAGTAAGGGCGGTCAGGGAAGAATCTACACTGGAAAATGAGGCTGCTACGATACCCAACAGAAAACTGATTCCAGCAAAAACCCCCAAGTGGTTCAATGCCAAATCGGGAAACAGGTTATCCGTATCCAAAAGTGCGCCGTTTTCCCCTACAGGCAAGCTAATCCCATTTTTTTCTGCATAACTGTACAATAGGATTCCCAATCCTAAAAACAAGAATTGTGTGAGAGCTAAAATTAAACTGTAGGTCAAGGTGTTTTTCTGTGCATCCCATTGATTTTTACAGGTCAAGGTTTTTTGCATCATATTCTGATCTAATCCGATCATGGCTATAGCAACTAAAATCCCCGCTATAAACTGTTTGAAAAAATTATTGCTCGATTTACTTTCCCAATTAAAGACTTCAAAATACTTATGCTCAGTAACATGTTGTAAAGCCCCTGAAAATGTTAGATTTAAGGAAGTAGTAATTGTATATATGGTAATTATAGCGCCCAAAACCAAAAAGGTCGTCTGTAAAGTATCTGTCCAAACAATGGTCTTAATGCCAGACTTATTGGTATATAACCAAACCAAAAGAAGGATAATTATCACCGTAATGGGAAATGGGATGCTAAGCTTGTCGAAAAGTGCGAACTGAAGAATTTTTGAGGCCAACAATAACCTCAGGGCAGCACCAAAAGATTGGGAAACCAAAAAGAACAAAGACCCTGTCTTATACGTTTTAACACCGTAACGCTGATCCAAATAACCATAAATAGAGACCAATCTTAACCTGTAGTACAGCGGAATCAAAACGAAGGTAATGAACAAATAGCCCACAACATTCCCCAAAATAAATTGGTAGAAGTAGAAATTATTGTTGCCGACCATCCCTGGCAAGGAGACAAAGGTAACTCCTGAAAGTCCGGCCCCCACCATTCCAAAAGCTACTAAAAACCAAGGCGATTGTCGGTCACCGGTAAAATAAGATTCATCACTTCTATTTCTTGAAGTGAAATATGAAATGGTCATCAATAAGACAAAATAAATGGAAATTATGGCTAAAACTAAAAGTGGATTCAATGCAGTTGGATTTTAATTTAACTTAAAGTACCGTGCCTATTATTACAATTTTTAGACGACCCATGTAAGTAAATATTAGAAATGCTCTATTAAATATTGGCTTGAGAATTTATTTTTTAGGCTTTTTTTCCTTGTTATCAGCATCCAACAACTTACCAAGATATACTAACTTAGATCCTTCCTGAATATCTTCAAAATTCTTGCTAAAAGATGAAATAATTTTGAGGTCCCCATCCAAGCTCTTAACAAAAAGGGGAATAATATCCTTATCTGCTTTCGTAATTTCAATGAGGCCTTCATAATGTTCCTTGCCCTTTAATTCTATTTCATGAATCACAGGATTACTTCTAGCGGCTTCGGTCAATGTAATAAAATCATCGGTATGCGAAAAAAGACCTTCTTGAGGATTATTGTCAGGGTCGTTCATCTCATCGGTATTAACCAATCTAAATGAACCGTGTTCCCCAAATTCTTTCTTGAAGGTGTCTATAGCGTATTCATTTATATCCGAGTTACCTGTCAGTGCCATAAGGTAACCAACATCGTTCAGTTCTATATTGTCCGTTAAATTATCGGAATAAATGTTGGCGACAAAGCTTTCCAGGCCTAGGTTTTTGGCTTTTTCAATATTATTTGAGTTGTTATCTATCAGCACAACGTGTCTGTTATTCTTTTTAAGATAGCTGGCTATTAATCTAGGTACCTTAGAAGCTCCAACGATGAGAATACCTTCGGACTTTTCTAAAAACACCCCCAGCAATTTTGCCATGATCCGGGCGGTAGAGGCATTTAGCAGTACGGTGCCCAATACGATCATAAAGACCAAGGGTGTAATATATTCAGCCCCCGGTTCTCCACGTAAAATCAATTTAGAACCAAAGAGGGAAGCAATACCGGCAGCCACAATACCTCTAGGGCCAACCCAACTAATAAACAGCTTTTCCCTGAAGTTAAGTTTAGAGCCAATGGTGCTCATAAATACCCCCAACGGTCTTACCACAAAAACCACTATAGCAAAAAGTACCAGCGTTTTGGGACTATACAACAATTCCAGTTCGGGTAAATTCATACTGGCCGAAAGAAGTATGAAAAGCATAGAGATTAATAGTATACTAAGTGACTCCTTAAAATAGAGTAGTTCCTTGATATTGGGCAATTGTGTATTTCCCATGACCATACCCATGACTACCACTGCCAACAGCCCCGATTCATGTGCAAAAAGTTCTGAGATGACAAAAACCGAAAGTACTACGGATAACGATACCACATTTAACAAATAATGGGGCACATAATTTTTTTTAATGGCCAAAGTCAAGGCATGTGCAAAGCTGAAACCAAAGGTAAACCCCAATAAAAGCACCTTTACAAACTCTAAAAGTCCAGTTTGCGTATAGCCTTGCCCTTCCCCAATACTTATAAACTCAAAGACCAGAACCGCCACTAGTGCACCAATGGGATCAATTAATATACCCTCCCATTTTAATACCGCGGATAAATCTTTCTTTAATGGAATATTCCTAAGAATGGGGGTAATAACTGTTGGTCCAGTTACAATTATAAGTGCAGAAAACAAAAAAGAAATTTGCCATGGAAGCTCAAAAATAAAATGAGCGGCCGTTCCCGCCAAAAAGAAGGTTACCGCACTGCCGACAGTAATTAGCTTTGTAATTACAGGCCCTACTCTTGCCACCTCGGAACGTTTCAGGGTAAGTCCGCCCTCAAATAGGATTACGCCAATAGCCAGGGATACAAAATGATATAGGCTCTCCCCTAAAAACAAACCCTCTGTCTTATTCCAGATAGGTCTGATCAATTTGGTGCCGTCCTCTGTAAACAAAGTAGATATTGGACCTACCAATAGCCCTATAAGTATAAGTGGCAAAATGGCCGGTAATTTAAACCGCCATGCAACCCATTGTGCAATGATCCCAAGAACGATTATTCCCGCAAGTTCTACCATAAAAAAATTTGAAGCAATATAAGTTTTAATATAGAAAAAATCCATCTATGTTAAAAAAACCTTGGGGTCGGCTTTAAAATTGCCTACTTATCCTATCCAAAAGAAACTTATTCATTGCGTATAATATTGGGAAACACCCCTTTTTTAAACCAGTGAATATTATAAGGCTCTTACTTGCCAAATAACTAATATTTAGTTATTTTTTCATCTGGTTCCCCACAAACAAATTTAAACCTATGGTAGAATTGAATATAGTAAACCTGCTAATGGTATTGTTGGCCGCATGGCTTGGGGGAATATTGGCCAAACGAATAGGTTTCCCGTCCATTTTAGGTGAACTACTTATAGGAATCATGTTGGGCCCAGCTTTGTTGGGAATATTGGAAACTTCCGATGCACTGAACATTTTGGCGGAAGTTGGTATCCTTTTTCTAATGGCCTACATTGGGATGGAAATCAATTTTAAAGATCTGGGAAAAGCATCATGGGCTGGTTTTCTAGCAGCAATTGGCGGTTTCGTGGTCCCTTTTGCATTGGGCTATTATACTATCCTGTTTTTTGATGGTACACATCTTGCCGGTCTCTTTGTTGGTATTGCCGTAGGGGTTACTTCCTTGGCCACAAAAAGTCGGATTTTAGTAGACCTAAAGCTCTTGGATACACGAATAGCATATGTACTTATGGCCGGCGCCCTCATTTCAGATACCTTGGCGCTTATTATTTTTGCTGGAATTATTGGTTTTGTCGATGCTGGCAGCGTTGATTCCTTTGGTCTTGTCTGGGTGGCGGGCAAGGCCATTCTATTTTTCTCCTTCGCAGGCTTGATCGGTATTTATATATTTCCACTGTTGGGAAGATTACTCGTAAAAACTAAGCTAACGGGCCGGACATTTCTTTTTAGCATTTTGGTCATTATTGTGTTGGTATTTTCCGAATTGGCCGAACTTGCTGGACTTCACGGTATTTTGGGGGCATTTATGGCCGGACTTTTCATAAGGGATGGCATATTTACCAGACAGGTACTCAAAGAGGTTACCGGAGTCTTCCACGATATTTCCATCGGATTTCTAGCGCCCATATTTTTTGTTACCGCAGGTTTTCACGTTACTCTGGAAGTATTTCAAACAGATCTGGCCCTGTTGATATGGATAATTTTGGGAGCGGTTGTTGGTAAAATTTTGGGTACCACCTTATTTTACCTGCCAAGTGGTTATGGTTGGCGTGAAGGATTCACTATAGGTACCGGAATGAACGGAAGGGGAGCTGTAGAGATAATTATCGCCGGTATTGGCCTCCAAATGAACATTATTTCCCAAGAGATTTTCTCAATATTGGTATTTATGGCCATTTCTACGACCTTAACAGTGCCAATATTCCTAACATGGACCACAAATTGGCTTAAAAGACGGGGAGAACTTGTAAAACAGGATGCGCGTAATGGATATCTGATACTTGGGGCAAATCCGTTGGGACTATACATTGCAAAGCAACTTGCCGAACAGAACGAAGTAATCCTGATAGATTCCAATAAAGATTTGGTGCTTGAAGCCAATGCCCAGGGCGTCAAAGCAATCTATGGAAACGGACTTAAGGTAGATGCATTCGATGAAGCCAACGCCCTATCCAAAAATACATTTATAGCCCTGACCGGCAATAGTGAAATAAATCTCCTATCCGCACAATTGGCCTTCAACTCATTTTATATCCCCAACAGAATAGTCCTGGTTTCACCAGTTGAAGATGGGGCGGGGCCAAATCTACTGGATCACATGGATGCCTCTTCCATGTTTGCCAATAAGACCGATATGGTTCCTTGGTCCTATAAAATTTCGACCAATGATTTTAAGAAAAAAATAGAAAAGGTAGATAAGGAAACTACCACTCGCAACTGGGTCAAGAAAAATTCCAAAAACAAGGATATCCTACCGATATTAATTCTTGGTGAAACCGGTCTTTTACGTCCATTTCATTACAAAGAGATTATTAAGCCCAAGGAAAGTGTCATTTACCTACAATAGACAGGTTTGGACGAAAAAATATTGACAAAGTGTTAAAAAACCTCTAATAAACCCAAGTTTCAAGAAATATCCTTAGTGCTTTTCTTAATTTGCACCTACTTTAGGCTAGGTTATTTATGAAATTATACCCTATAGAATCAGGAAATTTTAAATTGGATGGAGGAGCTATGTTTGGCGTGGTACCAAAATCGATATGGAACAGAACCAATCCCGCGGATTCCAACAATTTGATAGATATGGCCGCCAGGTGTCTTTTAATTGAGAATGGTGATCGGCTGACTTTAATAGATACCGGGATGGGCAATAAACAGTCCGATAAATTCTTTGGATATTATTACAGATGGGGCGAACATTCACTGGACAAATCCCTAAACAAATACGGCTTTCATAGAGATGATATTACAGACGTATTTCTGACCCATCTGCATTTTGACCACTGTGGAGGAAGCATACAATGGAACAAAGATAGAACCGGATATGAACCTGCATTTAAAAATGCTGTTTTTTGGACCAATGAGGCCCATTGGAAATGGGCCACCGAACCTAATGAACGGGAAAAAGCTTCTTTTCTAAAAGAAAATCTACTGCCTATGCAAGAAAGCGGTCAGCTGCGATTTATTGCCAGGGACAACAATTCCTACAAAGACCAATCGGAAATGGACTTTGGAATTCTATTCGTTGACGGGCATACCGAAAAACAAATGATTCCCCACATTCAATATAAGGAAAAGACCTTGGTCTTTGCTGCGGACCTGCTCCCTACCGCTGGCCATATTCCGCTACCCTATATTATGGGATATGATACAAGACCCTTATTAACTCTTAAAGAAAAGGCCCTGTTCTTGGAAAATGCTGAGAAAAACAATCATTACCTGTTATTGGAGCACGATGCCCATAACCAGGTCTGTACCCTACAAACAACCGAAAAAGGTATACGTTTAAAAGAAATACATACCTTTGCCCAGCTTTTTGAATAAAATGATCAATTATAGACTCCTATAAACGGCAAACCATTATTGCCTAGCAAGCTTTGAAGCTAAATAACCCTGAAATACATTGAATAAGACATTCTAATTTTAACACTGCAAGTAAATGACACTAACATTAAACAGAACTTTTTTGGCCATTTCGGTCTCTATTTTACTTTATGGGTGTGGTAGTACCGCTCTAGTTTCCACCCCAATTGAAAATATTGATACTCTTCCTCTTAAAATATCGGAATTAACCGATACACAAAAAAAGAATTGGGGCCATGCGGATTTGATTACGGATACTATTCCTGGAATGAGCATAGATAAAGCTTATGCAGAGATAATTGGGAATAAAAAAGGTGAAAAAGTAATAGTAGCAGTGTTGGATTCCGGAATGGATCTGACACATGAGGATTTGGTAGATGTGCTTTGGACCAACAAAGGGGAAATTGCCGGTAACAACAAGGATGATGATAATAATGGCTATATAGACGACATACATGGCTACAACTTTTTAGGGGAATCTTACAACGAACAGTTGGAAATGGCCCGTATTGTAAGCAAGAAAATAGGGGACGCGTCCTTACAGGCCAAGGCCAAAAGTAACTTGGACAAAGATTATCAGAAAGCACTTCAAAATAAGGGACAATACGAACAAATACTTCAAGCAGTACAAAATGCGGATAAAGAAGTAAAAGAGCATTTAGGGAAGGATACCTATAGTAAAAAAGACCTGACCGAAATTAAGGCGCAGGACGAAACTATGCAAAGAAATGTAGGTATTTTGATGCAAATGTTAAGTATCAAGGACACTATACCTGAAGTACTTTCAGAACTTAAGGATGGCATCAAACATTTTACAGACCAACTTAATTATAATCTAAATGTAGATTTTGATGGCAGAAAAATAGTTGGGGATGATCCATATAATTTTGACGATAGAGGTTACGGTAATGGCAATCCCAATAATAGGGTTGAGGATGAAAGTCATGGTACCCACGTAGCCGGCATAATCGCAGCTAAAAGAAATAATGGTCTTGGTGCCAATGGGGTTGCAAACAATGTTGAAATAATGAGTATCAGGGCAGTTCCCAATGGGGATGAGTATGACAAGGATATTGCCTTGGGTATCCGGTATGCCGTGGATAACGGAGCAAAAATTATTAACGGAAGTTTTGGAAAAGCCTTCTCTCCAAATGCCCAATGGGTATATGATGCCCTTAAATATGCGGCCGATAATGATGTAATCTTTGTGCATGCGGCAGGAAACTCGGGCGAAGATCTTGATGACCCAAACAACCCGAATTTTCCAAACGACCAAATTAATAACGGTCCTGAAATGGCCGATAATGTTATAACCGTAGGAGCTTTGGCAAGCCAGTATGGATCAGAAATGGTAGCTACCTTTTCCAATTATGGCCTTATAAATGTAGATATTTTTGCCCCTGGTGATGATATCTATTCTACCATGCCGAACAATGAATACGATTTTCAGGGAGGTACCTCCATGGCTGCACCAGCAGTTGCAGGAGTAGCTGCATTGGTTAGATCGTATTATCCAAAACTAACCGCCTCACAGGTTAAGGCCATATTGTTGAATTCCGGACTTACTACAAAATCCAAAGTAGTGGTTGCCGGTGATTCATCCAAGTCAATGGATTTTCAAAAAATATCGAAATCCGGTAAAATGGTCAATGCTTATAATGCCTTAATAATGGCAGAAGCAGTAACTAGAGGTAAAATAAACCTTTAATACAACGGACAGGGCCAAAACAATCCTAATGTACGATAGTTTTGGTCATCAAAATTAAATTCTTAATGGGGAGCACAGTGGTTATCAACGTTCCCTTTTTTATAATTATATAGTTGTAAACGTATGAAATATAATAAAGGACTTTTTATAGGTTTAGTTGTAGCGATCCTAAGCTTGTCATCTACTTTGGAAGCACAAAACAATACTACTTACTGGCAGCAACATGTAGATTATGCAATGGAAGTAGATGTGGACGTTAAAAATTACCAATACAGCGGTACACAAAAATTAGTCTATACCAATAACTCACCAGATGAACTAAGCCGAGTATATTATCATCTATTCTTCAATGCCTTTAAGCCAGGTAGTGAAATGGACATGCGCTTACAAAGTATCGCTGATCCTGACGGTAGAATGATGGAGGAAGGGAAAAGTAGAATAGCAAGCCTCTCCCCTGATGAAATTGGATATCTCCGAGTTACATCCCTTACTCAGGACAACCAAGCGGTTTCCTTTGTGGAAGAGGGTACGGTTTTAGTAGTTGAATTAAACAAACCTATTCCAGCAGGCGGAAAAACCACCTTTGAAATGACCTTTAATGGACAAATACCCGTACAAATAAGACGCGCCGGAAGAAACAGCAGTGAGGGCGTAGCGCTATCCATGAGTCAGTGGTATCCAAAAATGGCCGAATACGACTTTGAAGGCTGGCATGCCGATCCCTATATAGCCCGTGAATTCCATGGGGTATGGGGTAATTTTGATGTGAAACTGACCTTGGACAAAAAATATGTAGTAGGTGGAACTGGATATTTACAAAATGCCCAAGAAATAGGTCATGGTTATGAATCTCCGGGATCGGAAGTAAAAAAAACCAAGGGAAAAACACTTACTTGGCATTTTAAGGCCCCAATGGTTCACGACTTTATGTGGGCTGCGGACCCCGATTACATTCATGATACACTTCAAGTAGAAAATGGCCCAATGCTCCATTTTTTCTACAAGAACGACAAGGAAATCATAGAAAATTGGCAAAAACTACAGCCCAAAACGGCCGAGGCCATGCAGTTTTTTAATAAAAATATTGGCGATTATCCTTATGAGCAATACTCGATAATACAAGGAGGCGATGGTGGCATGGAATACGCTATGAGTACCCTGATCACCGGAGGTAGAAATTTTGGAAGTCTGTTAAGCGTTATGGTCCACGAAATGGCCCATTCCTGGTTTCAGCATGTACTGGCAAGCAACGAATCCAAACACGAATGGATGGATGAAGGCTTTACAAGCTTTATCTCGGCCTTATGTAAGGACCAAATCACGAACCAGAACAAGGATAATCCTTTTGAAAGCTCCTATCAAGGATACTACAATTTGGTGGCTTCCGGTAAAGAACAGGCCCAAACTACCCATGCGGATAGATATGAATTAAATTTTGCCTATGTGGTAGCCGCCTATAACAAGGGTGCAGTATTCTTATCGCAATTGGGCTATATCATTGGGCAGGATAAGCTTATGGAAACCATTAGAAAATATTATCAAGACTTTAAATTTAAACACCCTACTCCGAACGATATAAAAAGAACCGCTGAAAAAGTATCCGGTATGGAGTTGGACTGGTACCTTACAGATTGGACGCAAACGACCAATACCATAGATTATGGCATTAAGGCCGTAGAGGCAGAAGGTGAAAAAACAAAGGTAAGCCTGGAGCGCATTGGTCTTATGCCCATGCCCATAGATGTTTTGGTACTGTACAATGATGGTACACAGGAAACGTTTTACGCTCCCTTGCGCATGATGTACGGTGAAAAAGAGAACCCATATACCAATTTAAAGAGAACCGTATTGCCTGATTGGCCTTGGGCGTATACCAACTATGACTTTATCTTGGATAAATCGCTCAACAACATTAAGGCCGTTGTATTGGATCCCTCCCAACTAATGGCCGATGTAGATCCCGAAAACAATGTTTGGCAAGGACAGGAGTAAAAATCAATAAAGTGCTAAATCCGTTTAAAATGACTTTTAATAGACATCTTGAACGGATTTTTTATTTTTAATACCACTGTGTTCCACTGTACATCTTATTCTTGGCGGTAGCTTCCCTGCTGCTCATTAAGATTTCATTTTTATTGATCTGCCTATTCCTATAACCCAGTAAGTGAAATAATGGTTTTGCCAAAAATCTGGCAGTTCTTTCATTTACCAACAAGTTTCCCTTTTTCTTATCTGCCCACGAAACCCCGGGTAAAATTGGAAGCAAGGCCGGTATTCTTATTTTTCGCAATACCGCGGATAACCATAGGGCCAATTTGGGAACCCTTCGTATCAGAAAAAATCCATCCTCTCCCTGACTTTGGTACAAAGGCATAAAAATGTTGGATTTTTGCAGTGCCAATACTGCTTTCTTATTATGCTCGGCCAATAATTTTCCTTTGTTTACGATATCAAAACTTTTAAATCCGGGCAACATGGAGAATTTGTCCTTGGAACCAATTGGATGTCTGTAAATTATATCATAAAAACTGGAGTTTTTCATGGCAGAATTTTGAAGTTGAAGGTAATATCCTTCAAACCCCTTTACATCTACCCTTTTTAATGCATCACTATAAACGAGGGTCAACCACATAAAAGCAATACTATTGTCTACCGATTCCCTTGCTGTGTGCTGACCGGATTCAAAACCCACTGCCAGGTAACCTTGTTCGTTGATATAACTAAGTAAAGGTCCCTCTAGATATTCCTCTATCCCCAAAATTATAGGCACAGGAAAAAGCTTGGAAAATTTCCTGTTGATCAAGGCATCATTGATGGTAATAAAAGGTAGGGTTTTACTGGAGGTAGTATGGAAATCAATAAAATAAAAAGGGCCAGGTTCCGTCTCAAGTATGCCCCGCAAAACTTGAAATAGGGATAATAACTCCTTGTCCTCTTTAAAAAGTTCCTCTTCGGACCTGTGTTTAATTTTTTCAATATTTTCAACGGTCCATAATCGGTTGAGGTCATAATCCAAGAATCTTTTCCCTGCCAAAAGAGCCTCGATATTTCCACGAATACCATAAATGTTACCATTTACAGGTATTTTTTCTTCCTCAATTCTAAGGAAAACCTCTTGTATCGCCTTTTCCCCAGAAGGCTCATTGCCATGAATACCCCCAAAGAATACCAAGGTAGGACCATTGTTGCTACCGTTTAATTGACCTATGATCCGGTTGTTGCCAGTTTGGTGTGCCAAGTAGGTCATAAGTCCTTTGTAGTAATAATACCCACTAATTTTTTACCGTGGACAACAGGTAAACAATTTATACCATTCGCTTCCATTAAGGTCCTTGCCCTGTTCATGCTTTCATCTTCTGTTATGGTAATGAGTTCTGTTTTCATCATGTCCCTTATACGGTCTTCAACTTTATTCGGATTCTTCAAATACTCCTTAAGATCGGTCCAAGTTAACAATCCAACCAGATCCAAATCATCATTGAGTATGGGTATATGATGAATATTTTTCCACTGCATCATTTTCAGTACCAATTCCGAACTATCGCTATCTTGCGCGGTTATGGTCTTTGTGTTCATGTATTGGTAAACTTTTTTATCCTTTTTATTTAGAACAAATTCATCTCCTCTTGGCAATTGCCAAGCATCTATGGGATATCCCTTTTGTTGACCTTCATACATTTTGGCCGTTAAGATGGTCAACGCCTCGGGTGGCTTATATTCCTTTCTAATTTTTCTATAACTTTTAACCATCCATCTGGAACCATTGGCCGATCCGATTCTTTTTTCAATAATCTTCAGATAGTGTTCAGCATCCTTTGGAGCCACTCCCATACTATACAAGCCTTTAAAAGCCATTGGTAAAAAGTGATCCAACAATAATTGTTGGCTGGATATTAGTTGTCCATCCCAATAAAATTGGGCTGCCATACCATATCTGGCGGCACTGAAAAAATTGCTTTTTACATCGTTGAAATCCATCTTGGTATGAATGGCACCGTATTTTTTAGGCCTACCCATCATAACGCCTACCCAGAGCATCATATTCGCAATTTCGTCTTCCGTAGTGGGTCCTGATGGGATATACCTATTCTCAATTCTAATGTGAGGCTTACCGTTTGTAATGCCATAGCAAATACGGTTCCATGTATACACCGTACCGTTATGGAGTGCCAACGCTTTTAACTTCGGTGTTTTTCCCAGTTTCAATTCGCTTAAGCTATCCATTTCGGCATTGGAAGTAAGAAGGCTCCTAAATCCTGTAATGGAATCTTTAAAATAATCCACAACTGTTCCCCTTGCCCAATTATTTCCAAAGTTCACCCGAGGTTCACTTTCATTCAATAGAAAATTACTAGCCCTAGTATCCACACTTTGCGTAAAAAGGGCAATTCTGGTTTCTTCCCACAATTCCCGGCCAAAAAGCATGGGGGAGTTGGTACAAATGGACAGGATGGGCCCCGCAATAGCCTGGGACCAATTATAGGTATCCTTAAAATCATATGGGTCTATCTGCAGATGCGATTGAAAACTGGTATTGCATCCTTCGTACAGCACGGAATCATGGCGAATGTTCAACTCATCTACCCCTTTAATATGAAGTTCTATATCCTTGTTTCTCATTTCCTTAATAACCTCGTTCAGTACCTGGTAACGGGCAATTGGAGTCATATACCCAATATCCAAATGCCTTTTGGAAATGGTCGGCAAAATTCCGCAGAGTATTATCTTATTGGCATATTCCTCAGCTGCTTTGTCAGCTTTAGTCAATAAATGATTTAACTGTAAGTGCATTTCCGAAAAACAATTCCCGGTCAACGGAATTGGATCTAAATTAATTTCCAGATTGTACAGGGCCAATTCGGTAGTAAAATGAGGGTCATCTATATTTCTAAGAATTTCCAAAGCCTTATTGGACGGCTGCCATGATCGATCTACCAAACAAAACTCCTGTTCGGCACCAATTCTAATCGGACTCAGTTCAAACCACTTGTTTTCCAGTATTTGTTCCAAGGCCGAGATGTCAGCCAACAACAGTTTAATATACCTAGCCTTATGAGGATTGTTCCTTAATTTTTCAACCTGCAGTTCTCCCATATATCCATATTTAGCGTTTTGTTAAAAATGTAACCTAAGATAAGGGCTAAGGAGATTTTGTACTATGATGTTTGTCATATCCCATAACTGTGGTTTTTATTTTTACTTTTGCGGAGCATGTCGTTTACATTCCCAAAAAAAGAAAAGCTAAAGAGCAAAAAACTAATTGAGCAGTTGTTTGCCGAAGGGGTTGGTATTACCAATTATCCCATTAAACTTGTTTACCTTAAAACCAAATATGAAGATGATTCCAAGTACCAGGCAGGGGTAACAGTTTCCAAAAGAAATTTTAAAAGTGCCGTAAAAAGGAATCGTATAAAAAGATTGATGCGAGAAAGCTATAGGCTAAACAAACATCTAATTTTTAACAACATAGAAGGCGAGTTTGCGTTTATGTTTTTATATCTTGGTAAGGAGATGCCCTCGCAATCCAAAATAACGGATACCATGATACCTTTGATGCGAAAATTTGTTGATGAAATAACTAAGGGTAGCAAATAAATTTATACTGATGAAAGAGATATTAAAGAAGAGGGTACTTATTCCCATTATCGCTCTTACCCTATTGATCGCAGGGAGTAGTTTTAAGGGCGATTTTTTTGAGATTGCCAAACAAATCGAAATTTTTACCACCTTATTCAAGGAGTTGAACATGAACTATGTGGATGAAACCAATCCTGCAGAACTAATGGATACGGCCATAAAAAACATGTTGGAAGAGCTTGATCCCTATACCAAATTTCTTAACGAACAAGATGTAGAATCCTTCAAAATTAACAATGCCGGTGAATATTCGGGTATTGGTGCTGTAGTGCGAAGTTATAAGGATAAAATAGTTATTGTTGAGCCTTACAAGGGCTATCCGGCCGATAAGGCCGGACTGAAAGCTGGGGACGAAATCATTAAAATCGGTGATATTGCAATTGCCGACGTTAAGGATGATGCGGACGAACTTTTAAAGGGAGCAAACAACACAAGCGTTGGCATTACCTATGTTAGGCAGGGTGAAACCAAATCGACCACAGTAAATAGGGAATCCATAGAAGTAGACGCTGTTCCTTATTATAAAATGATAAATGATAATACCGGTTATATTGTTCTATTAAAATTTAATAAGAAAGCCACGGAACAAACAAAAAAAGCACTCCTTGATCTTAAGAACGATGGCGCCAAGAAGATTATTTTGGACTTAAGGGATAATCCAGGAGGCCTTTTGAGCGAAGCCATAAATGTAACCAATCTTTTTATTCCTAAAGGGGAACTGGTGGTAACCACCAAGTCCAAGGTAAAGAAATTCAATAGGGAGTATAAAACTACAAACCAGCCAGTGGATGTAGAAATACCTTTGGTGGTCTTGGTTAATGGCAGAAGTGCCTCTGCAAGTGAAATTGTCTCGGGGAGTCTACAGGATTTGGACCGTGCCGTCATAGTAGGGGCAAGAAGCTTTGGGAAGGGATTGGTACAACGTCCTTTAAAACTTACTTATGGCACCCAGTTAAAAGTAACCATCTCCAGATATTATACGGCATCCGGAAGATGTATTCAATCTTTGGATTATTGGAATAGGGACGAGAATGGAAATGCAGTTAAAAATACCCAATTTAGGGATTTCAAAACCAAAAATGGACGTAAAGTACAGGATGGAGGCGGTGTTTTGCCCGATATAGAAATTGCTGCCGCCAAAACCAATACCCTTACCCAAGCCCTTTTATCAGGTAATGTTATTTTTGATTACGCCACGGATTATTATTATAACAACAAAGTGGCCAATGTGTTGGATTTCAACTTTAATATCAGTGATTTCTCATCATTTAAGAGTTATGTTTCCAAGAGTAATTTTGACTTTGAAACCAAAGCCGAAAAAGCACTGAAGGAGGCCATGGCAGGAGAGGATAGTTCCCTCTATGGCAACTCGGTAACCGAGAACTATAAATCGCTTTTGCTGGAGATGGACAAAAGCAAAATTATGGCCTTGGATAAATATAAAGCGGAAATACAAAAGAATTTGGAGGATGAGATTCTTAAGCGTTATTTCTATAGGGAAGGACTTTATGATTATCATCTACAAAATGACGAAGCCATAATGACTGCTTCTGCCCTTTTAAATGATAACGGTAAGTATAGGGATATCCTAAAATAATTGCTGGTCCGAGAGCCAATGTTCCTTATATCTTAAAATATACCTTCTTTTGATCCAAAAAGTAGGTTATATACCAAAACATAAATAGGACAAATAAGGAATTTATTACCCATATTAATCCTTCCTGTACACCTAATGGAGCCAATATTCCTTCGGTAAAAATATGCCCAAAATCCCTAAACCATTGAGACCCTACTGTTTCGGCAAATAAATAAATAAAAATAGAATTGGTCCCCACGACAGAAAAGATCTTCAACCAATTGCTCTTATGGTCCTTAATGTCTATCCACCAGTAAAATAATGCCAATGCCAGCAATGCCCATCCTCCTGAAGCCAGGGTAAATGAGGTAGTCGCTATTCTTTTAATGATTGGTGTTATTCCCAATAAATCCATACCATAGCCCACTACAAGTAAGGATGCTCCCCACATTAATATGGGACTTAACTTTTCCTTGGCCGATTTATTGGAAAGCAGTAATTGGCCACAAAGGACGCCCATTACCGTATGGACTGCAGTAGGCAGAAAGTTGATGAAAACCCATCCTCCGCCGTTAATTTTTCCCATCACCAACATATCTATCCAAGACCCAAAACTTTGTCCTTTATTGAAAGGGTCCTGTGGATTATAAACCCTATAAAGAATTTCGGTAAGTACTAAAATCCCAATACAAATAATGATCTGGGTACGATGTGGAAGATTCATGATAGCGTAGGCGATAAGAATAGTGAAGGCCAATTGGACCAATACGTTCCATAGTTCCCAAACCAATGCATGGCTATATACGCAGTGCAGCAGTACTCCAAAAGCAAAAAGCAAAAAACATCTTCTCAAAATATGTTTGGTAGCTTCTTTTCTGCTTCCGTTAGCCAACCTTTTTCTAAGTGAAAATGGCATGGCCACCCCCACAATAAACATAAAAAAAGGTTGAATAAGGTCCCAAAACCGCAAACCATTCCAAGGATGATGGTGCAACTGTTCCGCCAATGGGTGCAAAATGGCATTGTTTTCTGTATATTCCCCAAAGCTTCCGTGAAACCCTGCGGCCTCTGCAATGAGTAAAAACATGGTTAATCCTCGAAATACGTCCAGGGAAAATAACCTTTTGGAAAGGTTGGTAGCTTCGTTGGTCATTTTGTATGTGGTTGATTATTTGGCAATAACAATGTAGTGATTTTCTAAAGACATTCATAAAATATTATGAATGTTTGTAAATTGTCACATCCCAAACTAAAGAGCATAAGCAAGGATTTTTTCCGCTTACCAAAAAGTTTCGGCTTTATAGTACTGCCGCCACACACCTTCTAAATATTTTAATTAATTTTCCCATTTATAAAGATCAAACCTATGAAAAACAAGTTTTTTCTTCTAATTTCCTTAAGTCTTTTTCTTTGTCTAGGCTACAAACCAAAAGAGCCGAAAATACTGATCATAGGAGACTCGATTTCTATAGGTTATTTTCCTCAAGTAAAAGTAACCCTGGCCTCAAGGGCTATGGTTTTGCACAATCCTGGAAATGCACAACATACAGGAACGGGATTGGAAAAAATTAAGGCCTGGATAGGTCAGGAGGATTGGGATATTATCCAGTTTAATTGGGGATTATGGGATCTTTGTTATAGGCACCCAGATTCCAAAGTCTATGGCAATAGGGACAAAATTAAGGGTACCATAACCTACGACCTGAATACCTATAGGCAAAATCTGGAAGAGTTGGTTAGTTTCCTTAAGACCAATACCTCAGCAAAATTAATCTTTGTAACCACCACTTATGTCCCTTTAAATGAAGCAGGAAGACATTCTGCAGATGTTATCAAATACAATGAAGCAGCAAAATCCGTAATGAAAAAAAATGGTGTTATTATCAACGATATCTATAAAAAATCCATTGCCATACATCGTAAAAATGGCTTGGGGGATAAGGATGTCCACTATAATAAGGAAGGATATAAAGACCTCGGAAAACTAATTGTTCCCGTCCTTCAAAAAACGATGAAAAAATTATAGTACAAATAAATATGTACTTTCAAACCCATAAATAGCATCTCGGCTTTCTTTATTTTTGAACCAATGGGAAAAGAACCATCTTATCCCTGACCAAATAAAAGAATTTGGTACAACCAAGAAATAACACCTATGTTCTTTAAAAATTAATTAATTTAAGCGATAAAACCACAACCAATGTCGCTTCAAATTGCCAAATATTTATCGCTCCTAACCACAGCGGCACTTTGTTTAACAGCTTGCCAGGATACTACTTTTAAGGATTCCAGTAAGTATATCACTTGGTCCTCCTATTTGGGCGGGCCGGACCGTAACCATTATTCCACCCTTTCACAAATAACCCTTGAAAATGTTACCCAACTTAAAGTAGCCTGGTCTTACTGCGCTCCTGATAGCGGTCAGATGCAAATGAACCCCATTGTAGTGGACACCGTTTTATACGGCGTTACAGCAGCAGTAAGGGCTGTGGCACTCGACGCCCGAACTGGATCGCAAATATGGATATTTGCCGATTCATTAAATCAGGAGAATTCCACCAGCCGCGGCGTAGCATACTGGGAAAAAAATGATGATGCCCGAATACTGTTTACCCAAGGAGCCAATCTTTTTGCCTTAAATGCCAAGACAGGTGAACCAATTACTTCATTCGGGGAAAATGGAAAAATTGACCTTCACTCCGGTTTACCATCAAATGCAAAAGATAAATTTGTAGTATCCAACACTCCGGGAACAATTTACAAGGATTTAATTGTTATGCCGATTAGGCTGTCTGAGGGAAGAGGCGCAGCTCCGGGAGACATTATGGCTTTTAATGTGATAACGGGGGCCTTGGAATGGGCATTTCATACCATACCCTATCCTGGTGAACCTGGTAATGAAACCTGGGAAGATCCCAATGCCTATAAAAGCGACATTGTTGGTGCGGCCAACAACTGGGCCGGTATGGCCTTGGATGAGGAAACTGGAATCCTGTACGTGCCAACAGGGTCTGCAGCTCCCGATTTTTATGGTGGCAACAGAAAAGGTAGTAATCTTTATGCCAATTCTTTACTGGCTTTGGAGGCCCAATCTGGAAAACTCCTTTGGCATTATCAATTCACCCACCACGACCTGTGGGATAGAGATCCGCCTGCACCCCCCAACCTTTTGACGGTTACCAGAGCGGGAAAAAAGATTCCTGCCGTGGCCCAAGTGACCAAACAGGGATATGTGTTTCTTTTCAACAGGGCCACGGGAACCCCATTGTTCGATATAGAGGAAATCACCGTGCCCTCCTCTACTTTAGAAGGAGAAAAAACTTGGGATACCCAACCATTTCCAACAAAACCCAAGCCTTTTGCAAGGCAATCCAATCTTTTGACGGAAAAAGACATAAGTCAATATGCCGAAAACAAGGAGGAATTATTGATCCAGTTCAATGAATCGGATAAAAGAATCTATGCCCCTCCAGGATTGAATCCGGTTCTCCTTTTGCCGGGATATGACGGAGCAGCGGAATGGGGAGGTGCCGCGGCCGATCCAGAGGAGGGGATTATGTATGTAAACTCCAATGAAATGGCCTGGTTCCTTCAAATGAAAAAAGACAGCTTGGATACAAGCTTGCCTTTAGGGGAAAGTACCTACAACAAATATTGTGTTGTATGCCATCAAAAAAATCGTAATGGCCTCGAAACAAGTGGATATCCATCACTCCTAAATCTAAAATCGACGCATGAAAAAGTCGACGTTGCCTTGACCATACAAAAGGGAAAAGGAATGATGACCGGATTTCCTCAGATTAAGAAAGATGAAATGGACGCATTGCTTCAATTTTTGTATGGAGAAGAGCTAGTTAAAAATAAAGACAAGAATGAGGAAAAACCTATAGAAACTACCTATAAACATACCGGATATAAAAAATTCTTGGACAGTAATGGCCTACCTGCAATTTCCCCCCCATGGGGCACATTACATGCCATTGACCTAAATACTGGTGATTACCTTTGGTCCGTTCCCTTTGGAGAAACTTTGACCCTAAAAGAAAAGGGATTTCCACAGACAGGTACAGAAAATTACGGCGGTGCGATAGTAACCAAAAACGGCCTTTTGTTTATAGGAGCCACAAAGGATGGATATTTTAGAGCTTTTAATAAATATAGCGGTAAGTTACTTTGGGAGTACAAACTCCCAGCAGCAGCATTTGCCACTCCCGCCATGTATGAAGTAGACGGCAAGCAGTATATAGCCATTGCTTGTGGTGGCGAAAAATTAGGAACCGAAAAAGGAAACCAAATTATTGCCTTTGCTTTGGAATAATAAATTAAGAAACTATATAAAAAGATTATGAACAAACTAAAAACGCTTGTTGTAGGTTGTGGAAATATGGGAATTTCCCATGCCAGGGCCTATCACCTACTTCCTGAATTTGAAATAGTGGGACTTGTTAGCCGTAAGCCCCAAAGTAGGGAGAAATTATCCAGGGAATTGGGAGGCTTGCCCACCTATGGTAATTTTGATACTGCCTTAAGGGAATCCAAACCAGATGTAGTGTCCATTAATACCTATCCGGACACCCATGCCGACTATGTTAGAAAAAGTCTAAACGCTGGCGCCCATGTTTTTGTTGAAAAACCACTTGCCCTCACGGTTGCTGAGGCTGAAGAATTGGTGGCTTTGGCAAAGGCAAAAAATAGGAAAATGGTGGTCGGTTATATCCTTAGGGTACATCCTTCATGGACCAAGTTTGTGGAGATTGCCCGTACCCTTGGAAAACCCTTGGTAATGAGAATGAACTTAAACCAACAAAGCTCTGGAGATAAATGGTATACCCATAAACAATTGATGAATTCCATGTCGCCAATAGTGGATTGTGGGGTACACTATGTGGACATTATGTGTTTAATGACCCAATCCACACCCATTAGTGTCAGTGCCATTGGAGTTAATTTAACCGAAGAAATTGATGCAAAAATGTATAATTACGGTCAATTACAAGTGCGTTTTAAAGATGGGTCCGTTGGATGGTACGAGGCTGGTTGGGGACCTATGATGAGCGAAACAGCCGTTTTTATCAAAGATGTGATTGGCCCAAAAGGAGCTGTTTCCATCGCGGACAAACCAAAAGACGATTCCCAGGATATTGAAGGACATACAAAAACCGGTAGCCTAAAAATTCACTATAGCCAATTGGATAAGGAAGGACATTTTATTAAAAAGGACGACCTTATTACCACGGAGGAAGAACCCGATCATGACGGACTTTGTTTACTGGAACAAGAATTTTTATTGAATGCGATTGTAAACGACCACGATCTTTCATCCCACTTGCTGGATGCCATTAGTAGCCTTAAAATTGTACTTGCCGCCGATGAGTCGGTAAGGACAGGACAAACTGTTATACTTTAGTTTAATTTGTTGAAAAACTTCAATATTCTAAATATTCATAACTATTGGTTACATTTAATTCTTTAATACTTTTAAAGTCATTGATTTACGAAAAGGAATGTATCGAAATAGTTTCAACCACTATAAATAAATACGATTTTTAGAACACCCTACAAGGGATAAAAGAAATTGTAAAAGCATTATGAAGGAACAACTTATTATTGAAAAAATTGAACTTTTTAAAGTCCCGCCAAGATGGCTTTTTGTTAAGGTAACCACAAGAGAAGGGATTATTGGCTGGGGCGAACCGGTGGTGGAAGGTAAAGCGGATACAGTAGCCGCCTGCGTAATGGAACTGCAACAATACCTCATCGGAAGGTCGGCATCAAATATTGAAGACATATGGCAAGTCCTCTATAGGGGAGGGTTTTACCGTGGTGGCCCTATTCTAATGAGTGCTCTTTCCGGTATAGACCAAGCCCTTTGGGATATAAAGGGCAAGTTTCTAGGAGTTCCCGTTTACGATTTATTGGGAGGGGCGGTGCGACATAAAATGAAAATGTACTGCTGGATAGGTGGAGACCATCCCGAAGTGTTATTGGAACAGGCACATGAAAAGGTAAAGACCGGGTTCCAGGCTGTAAAAATGAACGCCACTGGGGGAATGGACTGGATTTCCACCTTAAAGGATGTTAAACAGGTTGCCAACAACATTAAATTATTAAGGGAGGAATTTGGAACCGATTTGGACATAGGATTGGATTTTCATGGCCGTGTACACAAAGGCATGGTAAAGCGACTTATAGATGAGCTGGCCCCATATGAACCCATGTTTATTGAAGAACCTGTCCTAAGCGAAAATAACGATGCCTTAAAACATATTTACCCTTACACCAGTATCCCTATTGCCACAGGAGAGCGTATGTTTTCCCGTTGGGATTTTAAGAAAATTCTGGAAGAAGGTGTTGTGGACATTATTCAGCCCGACCTTAGTCACGCTGGAGGCATTTCAGAGGTAAGGAGAATAGCAACTATGGCCGAAGCCTATGATGTAGCTTTGGCTCCCCATTGTCCATTAGGGCCTATATCATTGGCTTCTGCATTACATGTGGATTTTGTCTCCGCCAATGCCTTTATTCAGGAAAACAGTATAGGAATCCATTACAATCAGGGCTTTGATCTATTGGACTATGTATTGAACCCAGAGATATTCGATATCAAGGATGGATATATTGAATTGTTTCAAAAACCAGGACTAGGCGTTGAAATGAATGAAGAAAAAATAAGGGAAGGTCAAAAAATAGGTCATAATTGGGCCAACCCGATATGGCGTGGCCAAGATGGAAACTTTACCGAATGGTAAGAATATATAATTGACTAACACCAATAAACAACCAAAAAACCATGACTTACCTTATTGCTTTAGTACTATCCCTTGCCTTATTGATCATTGGCATCATCAAATTTAAAGTACATCCCTTTTTTGTGCTCCTTTTCTCGGCCATCGCTTACGGGTTTATGACAGGAATGGATATTGAAGCCATAATCAATTCCATCAATAACGGATTTGGTGATATAATGGGCAAAATAGGACTCATTATATTGTTCGGAGTTACCATTGGTAAAGTCTTGGAAAAATCGGGCGGAGCATTTGTCATAGCCTCTAAAATTTTAAAGGTTATTGGGGCCAAATCCATTCATTTGGCCATGCTGCTTACTGGGTATATCCTTTCAATTCCTGTATTTGCAGATAGTGCCCTGCTCATCATGAACCCCTTGAACAAAGTCCTTTCCCATAAGGCCGGGGTTTCATTTGCGGGTACCACCGCGGCCCTGGCATTGGGTTTAACCGCTTCGCATACCATGGTGCCACCTACCCCCGGACCTATTGCCGCTGCTGGTATTTTGGGGGCGGATTTGGGCAGTGTTATGATTTGGGGCTTGCTGATCAGCAGTATTTCCTTAATTGCCTGTTATTTCTTTGCTACCAAGTTAGCATCCAGAATTCATGTTCCTATAATCCTCGAGGCCGTAACTACCAAACAGGAACAACCGGCCCTTTGGAAATCCCTATTGGCCATTGTAATTCCGATATTGCTAATCATCTTTAAGTCGGTCATGGATTATCCGGAATTCACTTTTCAACCTTCAATATTTAAAACAATTATATCATTCCTAGGTACTCCTGTGATTGCTCTTTTGGTAGGAGTGTTATTGTCTTTGGTATTGCCTAAGAAGTTGGATGAAAAGATTTTCTCCTCCACAGGCTGGTTTGGAGAATCATTGAGGGAGGCCGCTCCCATTATTTTTATTACCGGTGCCGGTGGTATTTTTGGAAAGATGTTGCAAAATTCAGGCATTGCCGATACCATTACCTCAGAATTTACCGGTATGGAGTTAGGTTTGTTCCTGCCTTTTCTGTTGGCCGCCTGTCTTAAGACTACCCAGGGATCCTCAACTGTGGCCTTGGTAACCACCGCCTCCATAATAGCCCCTTTAATGCCCGCATTGGGCCTTGACGAGCCTTTTATGGCTACCATGACCGTTTTGGCAATAGGTGCCGGAGCTTCAGTGGTATCACATGTAAATGACAGTTTCTTTTGGGTCCTTACCCAACTTACAGGAATGAATGTAAAACAAGGCTATCAGATTCAATCTGCCGGAACTTTTGTATTAGGTGTCACTGCCATGACCGTTATCACTATAATCGTTAAAATAATGACCTAAAATGAAAATGAATAAGACAACATGTGCTATCATAGGCTCAGTACTCCTATTGGGGTCTTGCAAAGAAGTGAGTAAAAAATCAATGCCCGCTGAAGATATTTCTTCATCATTTTCAATAGAAATACTTGACGACCAAGCGCTGCAAATCATTGACCCAAAATCGAAAATTGAGGTACTTGCCAGCGGCTTTGCCTGGACCGAAGGACCACTTTGGATTAAAGAGGGCAACTATTTGTTGTTTTCGGACATCCCAAATAATAAGGTCTATAAGCTAGACCCCATTAACAATGATACAGTTACCTACCTGCATCCCTCAGGATTTTCGGGAACCAGCTTCACGGGGGAAGAACCGGGCTCCAATGGTTTAATGCTTAATAAGGACGGTGATTTAGTGCTTATGCAACACGGTAACCGTCAGGTGGCCAAAATGAATGCACCCATAAAATCGCCCAAGTCTGACTTTACTGCCTTGGTTTCTACTTATTTGGGCAAAAAATTGAATAGTCCAAATGACGGAACATTTGATAATAAGGGCAACCTTTATTTTACCGATCCCCCTTATGGCTTACCAAAAAGAATGAATGATCCAGCCAAAGAGTTAAAATTTCAAGGAATTTATTGCCTGCTGTCGTCGGGGGAATTAATGTTATTGGACTCCCTTTCCCGACCTAACGGAATTGGAATATCTGGCGATGGCAACACACTATATGTTGCAAATTCTGACGAGGAACATGCTGCTTGGTACCAATATAACATTATAGCACCAGGAAAAGTAAGCGATAAAAAACTTTTCCATGACGTAACCCATCTTATAGGAGAAATAGGGGAACAGGGATTGCCGGACGGGTTAAAAATAAATAGTAGGGGATTCATATTTGCTACTGGCCCGGGCGGTATTTGGGTCTTTGATCCCATGGGGAAAGCTTTGGCAAGAATCCACACGGGACAGGCCACCGCAAATTGCGCTTTTGATGCGGACGAAAAAAGACTCTACATAACAGCCGATGACTATATTTTGGCGGTAAACTTAAAATAATCTGGGCTTAGTCCTTAAAAACAGGGGTTTTGGACAGCTCAATTAATCCGTCTTTGGATTCCTCCAGATAACGATTGGTACGCAAATATCTATTTAAATTATACTCGTCATAATTAGGGGCATTTTTGTCCATACTGCTAATATGCACCCTTCCGGCGGAGTGGATAAATTCATTGTTCCCTATCCACATACCCACATGGATTACACGTTCCTTGGTCTTATCTGTTGCCGGTTTGCCAAAAAACAATAAATCGCCGGGAACCAACTTATCAAAATCCCTCTCAGTATCCACCTGTTTACCGGTGTGTATTTGTTGCGAGGCATCCCTAGGTAAAACAATACCGTTTAAAAAATATATTGTTTTTGTGAATCCACTACAGTCTACTCCTTTGGTAGAAGTACCTCCCCATAAATACGGTACACCCATTAAGGTTTTGGAAGTTTGCACCAAAGATTCCTGATTGGGGTCCAAATCGGCCAACCAAGTATCATAGTCCATAGCTTCAATTTTAGAAATATAAGCTTTTCTGCCGTCTGGATAAGCAACAAAATAAAACTCCCCTTCTTCCCCAATACGCTCCAATACGCCTCCAGCCACCATATCCGAAACCACTTGTGTATCCTTTTCCGGCTCTGAATAGGAATGTCCTATTGTGTTGGTGTAAATAACCTTTGGGGTGGATTTCCAGGCTGTATACCTCTCACTGGAAAGTGCCTCTATTCCTCCCCCGTCTACCCATGACAAATATTTATCCGGGGTTTGAATCAAATACCAGGCATCCTCCTCCTTCAATATCTTTACGGGTGTTCCCAAAGTGGCCTGGGTCACCAATTCTGACGAATGTGCTGGCTTAGCCCGTAAATTGGCCACGGATATGGTGATTAATCCTTGGGTAGGCCCCTCTAAATTGGTTGCAGGCAATAATTGAATACTATCTATGAAGTTTATTTTATTATCTATAAGCTTTTCTTTAAATGTAGCAACAGCCTCTGGCAGATTGGACTCCCCCTTCAATATGTTTTCATTTCCACTTTTAACAATTTCAACCTTAAAAAGGGCCACCCTTTTGTCCGGAGCAAATTCCTGTTTAATATCTTCCAACAAGGTATTAATAACAAGCTCTCCTTGGTCAACTTTGGGCTCACAGGAAAGGAATAATAAAACTCCTGAAATCAATAGAAAAAATATTCCCCTTTGGCAGCGATTCATGTACATTATTTTAGGGTTGTGAAACTAAAATTATTTCGGAATCTGGAAAATTATAAAAATTTAAGGATTGTGGGGTACTACAATTCCTAAAATTAAATTTATGACTTATTTTTTGTCTAATTTTAGACACTGGAATGACGAAAAAATTAAAAACCATAGAATTATTTGCCGGGGTTGGTGGCTTTAGATTGGGATTGGAAAGAACCAAAAACTTCGATATAATTTGGTCCAATCAATGGGAGCCCTCTACCAAAATCCAACACGCCTCTTTGGTATATGAACATAACTTTGGTAAGGAGAACCACTCCAATAAAGATATTTCCGAGGTTCCTGTCACAGAAATCCCAGATCACGACATTTTGGTAGGCGGATTTCCCTGCCAGGACTATTCCGTGGCCACCTCACTAAAGAATTCCAAAGGTCTAATTGGAAAAAAAGGGGTGCTATGGTGGAGTATACATAATATTTTGAAGGAGAAAAAAAACAAACCAAAATACCTTTTTTTAGAAAATGTAGATCGATTATTAAAATCACCCTCAAACCAAAGAGGCAGGGACTTCGCTGTAATGTTGAAAAGTTTGGACGAGTTGGGCTATGCCGTAGAGTGGCGCGTAATAAATGCCGCAGATTATGGAATGCCACAACGCAGACGAAGGGTGTTTATTTTAGCTTATCATAAATCTACAGCAATTTACAAATCCCTTAAATCATTAGATCCATTGGCATGGCTTATTAAAAATGGAACTATTGCCCAATCCTTCGCTATTAATGGATTATCCTCTCAAGTAACAAATTTAAACTTGGAAGGCGATTTGGTTGCTATTTCCAATAATTTCAATTTGGAAGGGAAGTTATCCCCTTTTCAAAACACTGGAATCTGTATGGATGGAACTATAACCACCACAAGGACAACTGCCAATTACAAAGGACCAAAAACAACTCTTGGTGATATTCTTCATAATGGAGAAATAACCGATGACTTTATAATTGCTCCCGAGGATATAACCAAATGGGAGTATCTAAAAGGTGCAAAAAAAGAATTACGCCAGGCTAAAAATGGATTTCAATACCAATATGGTGAAGGGAAAATGTTGTTTCCAGATAATCTTGACAATGCTTCCAGAACCATAATTACTGGTGAAGGAGGAAGAAGTCCCTCACGATTTAAACATGTAGTCCAAACCCGTAAGGGATTAAGAAGGTTGACCCCAGTGGAACTGGAACGATTAAATATGTTTCCGGACAATCACACCAAGTTGCAGGGAATAAGTGATGCCAAACGCGCTTTTTTTATGGGAAATGCACTTGTTGTAGGAGTTGTGGAGCAAATTGGAGAAACCCTCTTCACTAAAATTAACATGTAAACCACAGCAATTTAATAATTGTTCCAAACTACAATTGTAGTATTCCTTTTCCTATAATTTGTCTCAAACCACCTTTTTGTTAAACTCTACTTAAATAACTGTTAATCAGCGTATTTATTTGCTTTTTGTCGATTTTTTGCGTAAATTACGACTATGATAAAAATTGAAAAGTCAGCAAACCAGGAGTTCATTAAGAAGTCCATTACCCATTTGGAAGCGCACGGTTTTGAAAAAATCAAGGCGGATTTAGAAGGTTATGATTGTCCAAAATCCTATTTAAAAAAAGGAAGTGACACCAAAATTACCCCGGATATTGTGGCTTTAAAAAATGGTAAAAAGTATTATTTTGAAATCAGTTTGAAATCTGATCGACCCCTATTGCTAAAATCCAAATGGTTGTTTTTGGATACGCTAAGCAGAATGAATTCCAATCGCTTTAAAATTATAACCACAAAAGGACACTATAAATTTACGGACAGTATGTTGGAGGATATAAATTTGAGCGACAAAACACCCATTAAAATTTAATTTGACATAGCTAGACTATATTTCATAAGAGCTGAAATTTCAGCTCTTTTTTATGGACTGAATCGAAATAAGGTAAGAAAGAGGATTAAATGAAACTACTCCTTTAACATTGCAAGATGGGGTATGCCGTCCTCCAAATATTCCTCACCAATTTTCTTAAAACCAAGCGAAGAATAGAATTTGGTTAAATATTTTTGAGCAGAAATATGTATAGGAGTAGGCCCAAAATTTTGTTCTATAACAGCAATTGAAGCTTGCATAATTTGCAGTCCAAACCCAAACTGACGTTCAGATTTTCTTACAACTACCCTACCTATACTTGCTTCTTTAAAATAGTCACCAGCCTTAAAAACTCGGGTATAAGCTACAACTTTTCTATTTTTATACCCTATTACATGAAGGGCATGTTCATCTTTTCCGTCCAGATCCTGGTATACACAGTCCTGTTCCAATACAAATACTTCACTTCGTAACTGTAAAATATCATATAGTTCCTGTACCCCAAGTTCATGAAACTTTTTTATTTCTAACTTCATTAATAAGTACAATATTATAATGCCAATTCTTTACTTACAGGGTATCTTCTCTATTCTTCTTTCATGACGACCACCTTCAAAGGAGGTATTCAAAAATGTTTTAACCATTTCCAACGCCTGTGGCAAGGAAATAAATCTGGCAGGCAAGCTTAATATATTTGCATCGTTATGTTCTTTGGCCAACTGTACAATCTCGGTGGTCCAACATAATGCCGCCCTAATTTTCTGATGTTTGTTCGCCGTCATGGAAACTCCGTTGCCACTTCCACATATTATAATTCCCAAATCTACATTTCCTTGCTCCACTTCATTGGCCACAGGATGTACAAAATCGGCATAATCAACACTATCAGTACCATCGGTACCATGGTTTACTACTTCAACACCCATAGATTTTAGTAACCCAATTATTGCAAGCTTATACTCTGTTCCAGCATGATCATTACCAATTGCTATTTTCATTGTTTTAGGTTAGTTATTAATGAATAAAGTAAAATAATAATTTTATTAAATACGTACTCCTATACACACAAATGTACAAATACCTATGGTTTCACCACAGAAACCAGGTTATTAACAACATAAATTATAATAATAAAGAAAACCGTTGTTATTTAGTCGTTTAGTAACAATGGCTTATTGTTAACAAACTACTTATAAAAAGTAAATATTAAATTTTTATTATCCGCTTTAATTTTGCTTTACAAAATGTTATCCTAAATGAATAATTTACTTCTTAGAATCTAATAGAAAGATATTAAATAATTAATCGAAGTAATTAACATTCCCATTACATTAACTTTTCAATAATTTTATGTTGATATAGGTTGTCAACAAATATTAATAACCCATTTAAGTCATTGATTTATAATAATTACTTACTGTATAAATTGTCAATAAACTTATTTAATGGTTCAAAGCAAATTAATCACTGCTTTTTTATATCCACTATAAACAGACCATTATAATCACCATTTTATTTTAAATTTAAGAAAAAAGAAAACATATATATATAATAGATGTTGATAACAATATTAATTAAAGAAGATGGAAACTTAAAATGGGAATTTAAAGACAATGGATTATAATTCGTAATTTTCCAAAAATAAAAGTGTTAATGTCAAAGAATAATAAAAGAAACAAAAATCAAAGGAAAAACGAAATAACCCGAGGGATATTCACAGTTCTGGAAAAGGAGCCGGAAAAATCTTTTAACTATAAGCAAATTGCTGCTAAAATTGGGGTTGTAGATGCCAATGATAGGAACACTCTTATTAAAAGATTGGTAGAATTAAAGGAAAAGAAGCGAATTTTGGAAGAGGATAGGGGTGCTTATAAGGCTATAGCCTCAAATAAGACTTACCATACTGGAACGGTAGATATAACAGGTAGGGGAAATGCCTATATTGTTGTTGAAGGTTTGGATGATGATGTTTTTGTTCCGTTCAATAAATTAAAAAAGGCTTTCCACAAGGATGAAGTAGAGGTTTATATTTTTCCTAGAAGAAAAGGAAAAAAATTGGAAGGGGAAATTACTAAGGTAATATCCAGAAATAAGAACGCTTTTGTTGGTATAGTAGATATGCAAAAGGATTTTGCATTTGTACGTCCTACGGACTATAGAATGTACACCGATATTTTTATACCAAAAAATAAAATTTCCACGGCTCAAGATGGGGATAAGGTAATTGCAGAAATAAGTGAATGGCCAGATAATGCAGATTCCCCCTTTGGTACTATAACCCAAGTATTGGGGAAACCAGGGGAGCACAATACAGAAATACATTCCATTTTAGCACAATACGGACTGCCCTACGAGTTTCCTACAGAGGTGGAAATGTACGCAGACACTTTGGATACCAGTATTAAAGCGGAAGAGATAGCGAAGAGAAGAGATCTTAGGGATACTCTTACCTTTACTATTGATCCCAAGGATGCCAAGGATTTTGATGATGCCCTTTCTTTTAAGAAATTGGAAAATGGCAATTATGAGATAGGTATTCACATAGCCGATGTTTCCCATTACTTGGAAACAGATACTATTTTGGATGACGAAGCCTATAATAGGGCAACATCTGTTTATTTAGTGGATAGGGTGGTTCCCATGTTACCGGAGGTATTATCCAATAATGCATGTTCCCTACGTCCTAATGAGGAAAAATATACCTTTTCCGCCATTTTTGAAATTGATGACAAAGCCGTTATTAAAAATGAGTGGTTTGGACGTACTGTAATAAATTCTGATGAACGATTTGCCTATGAAGAAGCCCAGCATATTATAGAGACTGGTAATGGGAATATTCCGGAGGAATTATCCATTAGGGACAAAGCATATACCGTTAGTGATGAGGTAGTTAATGCCACCTTGAACATGGACCGACTTGCTAAAATAATGCGTGATCAACGGATGCGCGAAGGGGCTATTTCATTTGATAAAATAGAAGTACGTTTTAACCTTAATGATAAAATGGAACCGGAAGGTGTTTATTTTAAGGAATCCAAGGATGCCAATAAACTAATTGAGGAATTTATGTTATTGGCGAATAGAAAAGTGGCCCGTTTTATAGGGAAACAAAAACCTGTTAAAACCTTTGTTTATAGGGTCCATGATGAACCTAATGAAGATAAATTAATGGCTCTTAATGGTATTATTTCCCGTTTTGGACATCAGTTAAACTTTAAGGATAAAAAATCTATAAGTAATTCCCTAAATCAACTTTTGGAGGACGTAAAGGGTAAAAAGGAGCAGAACTTGGTCGATACCCTGGCGATACGTAGCATGAGCAAGGCCATTTATACAGTGGACAATATTGGCCATTATGGGTTGGCTTTTGATTATTACACTCATTTTACCTCACCTATTAGAAGGTATCCTGATGTGATGGTACACCGATTGTTACAACATTATTTGGACGGTGGTGATAGCCCTAAGGCTGAGTCTTACGAAGAAAAATGCAAGCATTCCTCTGATATGGAAAGTCTGGCAGCTAATGCTGAACGGGATTCCATTAAATATATGCAGATAAAATTTATGGAAGATCATCAGGACCAGGAGTTTGTAGGTGTAATTTCAGGGGTTACAGAATGGGGCCTATATGTTGAGATTATTGAGAATAAGTGTGAAGGAATGGTCAGGATTAGGGATATAAAGGATGATTATTATACCTTTGATGAAAAGGAATACGCCATTGTTGGTGAAAAAACCAAGAAATCCTATCAATTGGGAGATGAGGTTGTAGTAATGGTTAAGAGTACAGATTTAATTAAGCGCCATTTGGATTTTTCCTTATTGGGAAAAAACGACTAAATTTTTGTTTTGGAATGGAATTTGTTTAACTAATTGAGTTAGCTCGATAAAGTTGGAAGAATTATTGCCAGTACATAAATATGTGTTACGGAATTTGTCCGGAAAAAATGTTTTTGGGTTGATGAATATTGACCTAAAAACTATAGCCCTATGATAATGGATCAAAAATTAATAGTGATGCTTTTGTTTGTGATTGCGACACATTCGTTATGGTCGCAAAACGAAAAGGTAACTCAGAATTTACAGCCCTTCAAAGAAGTGAAGGCTTTTGATGGTTTATCCGTTAATCTTATAAAATCAGATGTTAACAAAGCTGTAATTACTGGTGCCAATACTAGTAATGTTGCCATTGTTAACAATGATGGTATACTGAAGATTCGTATGGAAGTTAATAAGCTATTTAGCGGCTATAGAACTTTTGTAGATTTGCATTATACAGAAAAACTTATTGTTATTGATACTAATGAAGATGCTAGAATTTCATCTAAAGATCCTATAAAGCAAGATATTTTGGAACTTAAGGCACAGGAAGGTGGAGAATTGATTATTAGTGCCCAGGTAGATCAAATGCTTATAAAAAGTGTCACAGGGGGTATTATTTCTGCATCCGGTGCATCCAACATTCAAGATGTACAGATAAATACGGGAGGTATATATAAAGGAAAGGATTTCAAAACTAAATTCAGTACCATTAATGTAAATGCGGGTTCTAGGGCAGAGGTATATGCAACAGATTATGTTAAGGCTGCCGTAAAGGCGGGTGGAGAGGTAATGGTATATGGTAATCCTACAAAAATGGAAGAAAAAACGGTTTTTGGTGGTAAAATTACCAGAATGTAAGTAAAGGAACTTTATGATTGAGGACATACAGGCGGCAATTCCATTGGGCTTTTTATTAAGCTTTATGATTGGACCTGTTTTTTTTGTTCTTCTGGAAACCAGTGCCATTAAAGGATTTAGAGCGGCCTTATGTTTTGATATAGGTGTGATTGTTGCCGATATTATTTTTATATCCTTAGCATATTTTAGTAGTTTTCAACTATTGGAAAACCTCAGTAATCATCCTGGATTATATGTTTTTGGAGGTACCATCTTATTGGTTTACGGACTTACCAATGTTTTTAAGAGGGAATCCCATAAACAGGAAACTAAAATTAGGATTACCAAGGGCGACTACCTTAGTTTGTGTGTTAAAGGTTTCCTATTGAATTTTATCAACATTGGGGTATTGGTATTTTGGCTAGGTATTATTATTGTAGTAGGGCCTAGTTTGGATAATGATTCAAATAGAATAATACTTTTCTTTTCGGCTATGATCGGGGCTTATTTTGTTACCGATATATTTAAAATATTATTGGCTAAGCAATTGAGAAGAAAACTGACCAAAAGGCGAATTCTATTGGTTAAAAAAGGACTTGGTATTATCCTTGTTATTTGTGGCTTGGTTTTAATAGTAAAGGGCTTTCTTCCTAAAGATCAATTGAATATTGAAAAAGGGATAGAGCTTATTAGGGAGTAGCCCGTTGTTTTTTCATACCTATATTTAGGAATATAAACACTGTTTAAAACAAAAAACCTTCATCAATTAAGATGAAGGTTTAGAGGCATCGAGCGGATTCGAACCGCTGTACAAGCTTTTGCAGAGCTCTGCCTAGCCACTCGGCCACAATGCCTTTTTGCAGTGCAAAGGTAATACTTTTTTTATGTTTCAAAAACTAAAATCCTGATCTTTTGGATTTAAGTATTATGGTTACTTCTTTTACATCACCACCAATGGGAGGGTTGATTTTGGAGACGGCAACTTTTACTTTTTTTGCTATTGATATTTCAGCAAAGATTCTATGAAGGATACGTTGTGCTACGTGTTCCAATAGTTTTGAAGGAATAGCCATTTCTTCTTTTACAATATGGTTTATGTGAACGTAATCTACAGTTTCACTAAGATTATCCGATTCGGATGCCTTTTTTAAATCGGCATCTACCTCAACATTTACCTGATAATCGCTTCCAATAATGGTCTCCTCTTTAAGACAACCGTGATTGGCATAAACTTTTATATTGCTGACCCTTACTTTCCCCACCATATCTATAATTTCTACAAAATTAAATCAATCGCAGCGCAAAAGAACAGATATTAAGTAAATTTTAAGTGGTAAGATTGAACAAGAGCTGACGTAACGGACGTATTTTATGGATTTAATTTGATATTCCTAAGATATTTATTTAGTAGGTACATCTGCAATTACTAATTCCTTGGAAAAGGTCTACCCCAATGGTTACTACGTGGGTACCCGTACTATATCCCAAAATTTCGTTCAGAATGATCTGATAGGAATAACCGAAATAAAAATTGCTTTTTTTAAGTCCGGCCAAGGGAGCTATATATAAGGGCCTTCCAATTTGGTCATTTAAGAAACGGTATGTTATACCTGCATAATAGTAATCCTCAAAATCGTACCACCTGAATTTCAGGTTTAAGTCGGCCTCCGATCTGCCATCACTTTCAAATATCTTGTATAAAATGGAAGGTTCTATTTCCATATCACTGTTTCTGGACTTTTTGTATCTGTATCCAGAATATACATAGAAGTTTCTAAGTTTACTGGGCTCATAGATGGGATCGAATATGTACACATCCTTATTAATAACGTTGGAGGCATTTGCACTGAAGTAAAAGGCATTTTTTCTGTACAAAAGGCCTACATCAAAATTGTGGTTGGATGTGGACCTGTCATTGGTAACCCCGGGATCAAAACCTGCATCTACAAATTCCTGAACATCCAATCTAAATTGGTTAAAATTATAAGAGATACCAAATGACAAAAACTCGTCCTCATAACGATTCAAAGTTAAATGGTGTGCGAAGGAAATCCGTGCTCCCTGTTGTTTGGTATAACCGTTGGAGTCGTTATATAGAAAGGCACCTATCCCTGATTTTTCCCCTATCCTCATATCCGCGGCCAAGGATTGGGTTCTAGGTGCGTCCTTTATTCCAACCCATTGTGCAAGGCCGTTCAACCTAATTTTCACGTGATCGCCAATACCGGCGTAAGTTGGCGAGAGCACGAAAGGATTATCTGCCAAATATTGTGAAAGTTGAGGCGAATTAAGTTCTTGGGCATTAGTGGCCAGAGTACCTAAAAGCAACACATAGATTAATAGTTTACTGCGCATTGTATATTTGGTTAAGTTCTTCATCTATAAAGGGTAAAATGTCCAACAAATTCCCTGTCATCTTCCTCACCTTTAAGTTTTATGACGTACCAATAATCCCCGGTCGGAAGCTCAGTATTGTGGTATAGTCCGTCCCATCCTTGGTCATTCATACCCATTCTGTAAACCTCCCTACCATAACGGTCAAATATTATGGTTAGTATTTTTGGGAAGCCTTCTTGATTTTTAGGTCTCCAGTAATCATTATTACCATCACCGTCAGGGGTAAAGAAATTTGGAATTTCTATATCAATGAACTCCATAAAGATTTCCGCAATGGCTTCACATCCGTTCTCATCAACAACCCTTACGGTATGGGTTTTTGTTTCTGTAATGTAATGGGTGTTATCAGTACCATTGTCCTTGTCGTTGAAATAGAAGGTGTACTCTTGTTGCCCTCCTGTGGCGACAGCCGTTATTTCGTTGATGTTACCTGGTGCCAAGGTAAGAACCAAGGGTTCAAAGTTCTCTATTTCAAAATCTATGGTCAAAACACAACCATTGGCGTGGGCTATGGCAATGTAGTGGTTCCCAGGAGCTATATTGGTAAAATTCGGATCTAGGACCATGTCATTTGGATCTGTAGAGTCCAGTGCATACATTACGTCCGGGCCAACCGTTGCATCTTCCAAAACAAGATCAATTGAATTGTTGGGGATGTTCCCCGTACATTCATACATTGGTGTTACCGTTGCATTCAGATTTACACCTGGATCAATAGTTACTGCCAAGTTGATAATACATCCTTGTGAGTCTTTTACAAAAATGGCGTATGTACCTGCAGCAAGATTGCCAAACATGGTTCTGTCCATGACAAAGTCAATGTCTGCAGTCGAATTTATACTCGTACTATAAGGTGCTGTTCCTCCAGATATAGCCAAGGATATGGTTCCGTCCTCACTTCCAATGCAAATTTCGGGTGTGGTTGTTGGTACAGCTGTAATAACCGTAGGTTCTATAATGGTGTATTGTAATTGTTCAAAACAGCCATTGATATCCTGTGCTATAACGGTATAGTTGCCAGGTGCCAGGTTGGTAAAGGTATTTACCGTATCAAATTTATCCAGGTTAGGTGAAATTGCAAATTGATAACCTCCTGATCCTCCACTTAATAAAACCGTTATGCTACCATCATTGGCACTGTTACAAGTGACATTGGTAAAGGAATCATCTACCACCAAAGGTGTTGGTTCCATTATTTGTGTTTCGTTGGATACCACAACACAGTCGTCGCTGGTTACCCTAACATAGTAGCTACCAACCGTAAGGTTACTAAATTGTCTGTTTGTTTGAGGTCCAGCAATACTATTTGTTAATGCTGCATCGGTAAACAATTCATAAAGGTAATTACCCAATCCTCCGTCTGCTTTGGCAATCAAGATGGCGGTATTATCACCATTACAATTGATGACTGCTGCAGAAGTATCCAGAGTTACCGTTAATGGTACAATGGCATCCTCCTTTATTTCGTTGGATAGGATTGATTTACATCCAAATGAATCCTGTACGTAATACCTATAAGTTCCAGCAGTAACTGTAAAGCTGTGTGTATTACCTCCACTCATTGGGAAGTAATTGATTCCATCCATGCTATATTCATAAGGACCTGTTCCACCAAAAGCCGTTAACAGCAATTCTGCGTCATTTAAACAGGTTAATGGACTTGTCCTTATCAAAGAGGCATAAACTTCCGTAGGATCAATTATTGTCGCCTGTACGGTTTCAATGTCACATCCCCAGCCATCGGATACGGTAATCGTGTAGATACCGGCTTTCAGATTGTTGAAGACAGGGCTAACTTGACCTCCAGAAGTATACACAATGCTGCTACCAGTGGAATCGTAAACGTTCAATTGGTATTGGTAGATTCCTTGACCACCGGCCATATTAATAGCGGTCAATGCACCATCACTGTCCCCATAGCAATCCAAAGTTGTGGAAAGCGGAGTAATATCTGCCGTAATAGGAGCTGGTTGTACTAAAGTTTCCGTATCGTTTAGGATACAGCCATTGGCATCGGTAATCTGTATTGTATAGTTCCCAGCGGAAAGTCCGTTGAATACCATTACATTAACATCTGTGGCATTGTATACCTGTGAGGTTGTAGTATTGGTAAGTACTATATCATAAGGAGCAAATCCGCCGCTTGGGTCTACGATTATTTCACCTTGATCATTGGAACAGGTAACATTGGCAATTGGATCAACTATAGCGATCAATGCCCTATCAGGAGAAATTATTCTAACCGTATTGGAGTTCTCAAAACACAATGGAACATTGGTCTCGGTTACCCTAACATAGTAATTTCCTCCAGTTAAACCGTTTATGGTAAGTGGGTTGGTAGATGTATTGGCCGATCCTGTAATGGCCGTGGCTACACCTGTACTGGTATATACCGTGTAATTATAAGGCCCGGAATAGCCGCTTACATTTATTTGCAAAGCACCATTATTATCCCCAAAACAGGTAACAGGCGTAATAGCCGTAGCGTTTACTTTGATCAAATCATAAGGAGCAATATTATAGGCAGCGGTATCCACATAACATCCGGTTGAGGTATCGGTAACCCTAAAGGTATAACTTCCCACATTGGTTAAATTAAAGGTGGCGCTGTTATAGGTCGGATTTCCAGTCAATGTGGCATTGGTATTGCCAATAGGTAACAACTGATAGGTATAAATATTGGCTACATTGCCATTATCGTTAACAGTAATGGTTACTTCTTCCGGTCCTGCACAAGATATTGCAGCATCCTGGGTCAATGTGGCTGTAAACTTGTTTAAGGCAGTAATGTTCACAGTGGTTACATCGGTACATCCGTTATCATCTTTTATAGTAACGGTAATAGTTCTATCTGATCCATTATCGGTAATATTAAAGGTATTGGAAGTAAAGAAGTTCACTCCGTTAATGCTATAGGTATACGGAGCTGTGCCATTTGTTCCCACCGCAGTTATTACAGCCTGTGAGGGCTGGTTGTTGGCATTACATGCAAAACTGGTAGCAGTAGCGGTTACATCCACTGGATTTGGTTCATCAATGGTTATATTTTGTGTGGTAAAGCAGCCCCTGTCCGAGGTAACAGTGATGTCGTAGTTGCCTGCGGCCAGACCTGTGAACAGGTTGCCGTTCTGTGTTGTCGGCGGATTTACGCCGTCGTTTATGGTATAGGTATATGGCGGGTTGTCGTTGGAAGCGTCCAGGATGACCTGAATGGAACCGTCGGCGCCACCGTTACAGGATACGTCCTCTTTGGTATATGTAAATACGACCGGTGTTGGCGTTTCCAGGGAAACGGGCACCTGGGCGTCACAACCTGATCCCGAGGTATCGTATACCACGGCGGTATAGGTTCCCGGGGCAAGCCCGCTGAAGACATTGGAAGCCTGTGGGGTTCCTCCGATAACACTTATTCCACCATTATCCAATAGGTCGTACTCGTAGTTTCCGGCACCGGCACCGCCAGAGGCAGTGATGGTGATCACGCCGTCGTCCACGGGACATGAAGGCTGTGCAGTGGCCACGGCCGCTGCGGCCAATGGGGGCAGTATGGTAATGGTATCGGTAATGGTACAGCCGTTGGCGTCACGTACGGTCACGGTATAGGTTCCCGGAGCGGATACGGTAAATATGCCGCTGCTCTGGAATCCGTTCCCGATGCTGTATCTAATTGGTGCTACACCGGTACCTGTTGCGGTAAAGGTATAAGATGTTCCGTTGGAGGTACATTGGTCGTCCGCGTAGACAGGCAGGCTAACTGTAGGCAAAGGATCTGCGGCAATGGCCACATCGATCATAAAGGTACAGTCCATGGCATCCTTCACCCAAACGTCCCAGTTAAGGTTGGTGGCTGGATCAAGTATGGCACTGGCACTTGCGGTATAATCTCCTGGGTTCACGGCCGCACCGTCCTGTACAAAGGCATAGGTATACCCGCCGTTCCCGCCGCTGGCGGTAACGGTCACCTGAGCGCCGATGTTACAGTTGGCGTTGATATTGTTTGCCACTACCAGATTCAGGTCCGCGGCCGGTGACGCAATGGTCACGGTGTTGGTTGTATCGTCGCAGAACGGGGTATCGGTAGCGGTAAGGACCACATAGAAATTCCCTGCCGGCAATCCCGAAATGGTTCTTGGGTTGGCGGAGGTATCCGAACTTATAACTGCCGTAACGCTTGCCCCACTGCTATCGAATACCTGATAGTCGTAATTGCCCAGATAATTGTTGACCTGGATCTGCAGCGCTCCGTCGGAGTCGCCATAACAGGTCACCGGAGTAATGGCTGTGGCCACCACTTCGATCAGGTCATATGGCGCAACGGTATACGGTGCGGAAGTGAAATAGCAACCGGTAACGTTGTCGGTCACCCTGAAGGTATAGTCCCCCGGAGCGGTCAATGTAAAGTCGGCCGTATAGGTAGCTGCTCCCGGAGTCTGTACCGGGGCACTTCCCGTAGGCAAGAGTTCGAAGCTGAAGTCGCCGGAACCTCCCGTTACGGTCACCCTGGCCAGCTCGTCATTGGTACAGGTAATTGCCGTGATCTGACCAACGGTTACATCCGTGATGGTCGGTAAGGGGTTTATGGTTTGGGTTGGAATTGTAAAAGTACAGCCATTGCTATCTTTTACAATTATATCATAATTGCCAGCTGTTGTAACCGTGTATGTAAACACATTCCCAGCTGTGGGTATAAAGGCACCACCATTAACACTGTAGGTATAGCTAGGTGTTCCTGTACCAGCAGTAATAGTAACTTCAATAGAAGCGGATTGGACGCCATTGTTCATATTACAGGCGAAATCGGTTACATTGGTGATAGCGGCATCTAAAGCATTTGGTTCATCAATGGTTATATTTTGTGTGGTAAAGCAGCCCCTGTCCGAGGTAACAGTGATGTCGTAGTTGCCTGCGGCCAGACCTGTGAACAGGTTGCCGTTCTGTGTTGTCGGCGGATTTACGCCGTCGTTTATGGTATAGGTATATGGCGGGTTGTCGTTGGAAGCGTCCAGGATGACCTGAATGGAACCGTCGGCGCCACCGTTACAGGATACGTCCTCTTTGGTATATGTAAATACGACCGGTGTTGGCGTTTCCAGGGAAACGGGCACCTGGGCGTCACAACCTGATCCCGAGGTATCGTATACCACGGCGGTATAGGTTCCCGGGGCAAGCCCGCTGAAGACATTGGAAGCCTGTGGGGTTCCTCCGATAACACTTATTCCACCATTATCCAATAGGTCGTACTCGTAGTTTCCGGCACCGGCACCGCCAGAGGCAGTGATGGTGATCACGCCGTCGTCCACGGGACATGAAGGCTGTGCAGTGGCCACGGCCGCTGCGGCCAATGGGGGCAGTATGGTAATGGTATCGGTAATGGTACAGCCGTTGGCGTCACGTACGGTCACGGTATAGGTTCCCGGAGCGGATACGGTAAATATGCCGCTGCTCTGGAATCCGTTCCCGATGCTGTATCTAATTGGTGCTACACCGGTACCTGTTGCGGTAAAGGTATAAGATGTTCCGTTGGAGGTACATTGGTCGTCCGCGTAGACAGGCAGGCTAACTGTAGGCAAAGGATCTGCGGCAATGGCCACATCGATCATAAAGGTACAGTCCATGGCATCCTTCACCCAAACGTCCCAGTTAAGGTTGGTGGCTGGATCAAGTATGGCACTGGCACTTGCGGTATAATCTCCTGGGTTCACGGCCGCACCGTCCTGTACAAAGGCATAGGTATACCCGCCGTTCCCGCCGCTGGCGGTAACGGTCACCTGAGCGCCGATGTTACAGTTGGCGTTGATATTGTTTGCCACTACCAGATTCAGGTCCGCGGCCGGTGACGCAATGGTCACGGTGTTGGTTGTATCGTCGCAGAACGGGGTATCGGTAGCGGTAAGGACCACATAGAAATTCCCTGCCGGCAATCCCGAAATGGTTCTTGGGTTGGCGGAGGTATCCGAACTTATAACTGCCGTAACGCTTGCCCCACTGCTATCGAATACCTGATAGTCGTAATTGCCCAGATAATTGTTGACCTGGATCTGCAGCGCTCCGTCGGAGTCGCCATAACAGGTCACCGGAGTAATGGCTGTGGCCACCACTTCGATCAGGTCATATGGCGCAACGGTATACGGTGCGGAAGTGAAATAGCAACCGGTAACGTTGTCGGTCACCCTGAAGGTATAGTCCCCCGGAGCGGTCAATGTAAAGTCGGCCGTATAGGTAGCTGCTCCCGGAGTCTGTACCGGGGCACTTCCCGTAGGCAAGAGTTCGAAGCTGAAGTCGCCGGAACCTCCCGTTACAGTCACCCTGGCCAGCTCGTCATTGGTACAGGTAATTGCCGTGATCTGACCAACGGTTACATCCGTGATGGTCGGTAAGGGGTTTATAGTTAAATTATCGGTATCAGTACAACCGTTGGCATCACGAACAGTTACGGTGAAATTTTGAACTGCACCGGTATCGTTGATGTTGAATGTATTGGTATTAAAGAAGTTTACTCCATTTATACTGTATGTATAAGGTGCAGTTCCGGTAGTTGGAATATCCACCGTTATTACAGCTTGGGCTACAGAGTTATCTGCGGCACAGGCAAAACTGGTGGCAGTTGCGTTGGCCACTAGTGCACTAGGTTCGTTGATCGTAAATGGAATATCGATTTTACAAAATCTTGCAGATCTAACCCTTACAATATAATCCCCTTGGTCTAATCCAGTAAATACGTTGGAGAACTGTGGAAATGCCGTCATTGGAATAATACCTGCACTGTCAAATAATTGATAGGTATAAGGTGGATTGTCCATACCTGAGTCCAGTGTTACCACTATAGATCCATTACTGGCACCATTACAACTAATGTCATTTATCTCCCCTATTGCACCAAGAACTGCAGTGGGAATTTCCAAGGTGATCTCTATAAATGCATCACAACCGGTGGCAACATTATCATATAGGTAGACTCTATAGGCCCCTGGAGTTAGGCCACTGAATGTATCCGATATCTGCTTTGGTCTAATGATATTGTCCGAGGTATCCCTAAGCTCATACCTATAGTTGAACAGGGTACCTCCGTAGGCATTTACCCTAATCTCTCCATCATCCTGAAGTAGGGCATTACATGATGGTGTTGCCGTTACCTCTGCCGATAAGGAAGTTGGGGTATAGATGTCAATATTTTGGGTATTACCACAACCATTGGAATCCCTTATTTCTACAGTATGGTTTCCAGAACTTAATCCAGTAAAATCAAATGTAGATGGGGCTCCGGAGAAGCTCACTGCTTGGAATGCCCCTCCGTCCAAACTTAAGAAATAAGGCTGCACGCCAGGAGTGTCCAAGGTGACTTGGATGGTGAAATTCCCTTCGGTAGTAGCACATTGATCGGGCACCGTTAAGCTAATAACTGGAGTTGGATCTTCCGCAATAGTTACTGCCACCGATCGAATACAATCATTGGCGTCCTTAACATATACAATATAATCTTCTGCATTGGCATTAAATATACCGGTAGTATTAATACCTGTCCAGGTGGTAGCATCAGGTGCTGCAGTAGATGCCAATTCCAACTGGAATAAATATGGACCGTTCCCATATCTGGCGGCAGCGGTAATGGTTCCAGAGTTATTGGTACAGCTATTGGCATTGGTAGCCGTGGCTGTAATCTCCAATAAGGCTGGGGATTGTTGTATAACAAAACTAGCCGATGCGTTGACGCAACCTGCATTTGCACCATCGACCTCTGTAAATAGTATATAGTATTCCCCTGGTGAAAGACCTGATAAGCTTCTGCTTTGTGAACTTCCTGCAATCAACACGGTAGAGCTACCGGTAATTCCAGTGCTAATATTGGTTGTTTGAGTAAAGATTTCATAATCTACTTGGGTTCCTCCATAGCCGCTATACGTAAAGTCTACGGAACCATCAACTGCTCCAAAACAACTTATGTTGGTAGTCGTATCAATGGTAGAGGTTAAGGACGAATTTGTTGAAACAGGAACTGTTGCTTCCTGAATATATTCACAACCTGTTGACGCATCATATACTATAAAACTATAGGTAACTCCAGGGTTAAGTCCTGTAAAGTTGTGAGTGTAAGGGTCGGTTGGCAAAGGGCGAGGGTCCTGAAGTGACCATTCGGGATTTACAAGGGTCCATGGTGTTGCAGGGTAAAGGGCAAAGTAGAAGGTGCCTGTACCCAATGTTCCATTACTTGCTGCCGCTTCCACCAGCATTTCACCACTTCCAGGAGCACATCCAGCCACTGGTGAAGTCGTAATAAGGACGTCAGGGCCTGTAGTAATGGTAACGGTGGAAATACTTTCACAACCGTTATTGTCAATTACCCTAACGGTATAATCTCCAAAGTTTAATCCCGTAAAGGTATGGTCGTTGGTACCCGATGATGTATCATAGGAATCCGTAAAGGAATAATCATTGTTGTTTAATTCATAAATATAGGTAGATGTGCCTCCACTGGCATCTACAGTTATAGTACCCATTACATTTGTAGAAGCCGAACAGGATAAATTGGTATGACTTATATTCGGATTTATGGCTGTGGGTTCTGTAATGGTTTCAGTAGTTGTTACAAAACAACCTTTGTCGTCAGTCAAAGTAATCAAATAATCCCCTGCTGGCAATCCAGTGGTCTGACTTCCATAATTGGTGCCAGATCCGGTTTCCACAATACCAATGGTATAGGGAGCAATTCCTACACTAGTGTCTATGACAATATCCAAAGACCCGGAGGAATCTCCAAAACATAGTACATGGGTAGGAGTAACACTTGTAAAGGCGGGTGTATCGGCAGGAGTAACATTTACAATATTGCTCTCCGTAATACAGCCTTGGGAATCTGTTATTCTAAATCTATACGTGCCTGCATTGGATGTGGTATAAGGGAAGGCCCCGGCATAGGGTGCATAAGCACCACTATTGAAGGACACTTCATAGGTATAGGCAGGATACCCACCATTGACCGTTACATTTATTACTGCATCCGGACTAACCGAACAATCAAGGTCCTTGGTTAGAACGGCATTGGCGGTAAGTTCGGGTTCTATGGTGAACTGCACTGTATCAGTACATCCATTACTATCCATTACCGTAAAGTCATAAACGGCAGGTGTTAAATCCACAAACGTATTGGAAGTCTGTGTTGGTCCGGTGTTTAAACTATAGTAATAAGGAGCTAATCCTCCTGTTGCACCAACTACAATAGTTGCCAGACCTGTTGAGGTATAGCATAAAGTGGACGCAGCAATATCAATACTAGCTGTAGGATTTGTAGGAGTAACAATGTCAAAGGTATCGGTAACGGTACATCCGCCAGCATCGGTAACGCTGATAGTATAGGTTCCTAATTTATTGAGGCCGTTAAAAACATTGCCGGCTTGTGGCCCTAGAACATTTGTATCGGGTTCGGTAAGTTGATAACTATAACCTCCCCATCCGTCGGTAGCGGTAATGGTTACCGATCCATCCGTGGCACAGGTCAAAGGGCTTAACGCAAAGGTAAAGGCCAATGGAGCTGCTGGTTCGTTCACGGTTACTGTTGCTGTATCCGTACAATTGGTGGTATCGTCTGTAACGGTAATGGTATAATCACCGGCCAAAAGACCACTAAAGTTTAATGGGTTGGTAGTAATTCCGCTCTGTGCAGGGATGGCAGTTGGTCCTGTTACGGTAAAACTATAATTACCGGTAAATCCAGTTACGTTGTATTCTATGGCACCATCAGCATTTCCTACACAAGACACGTTTTGGGTCAGAGTGCCCAGAACATTTATTTTAGCAACTGGGTTTAGGGTATAGTTTTCATCGTACGAGCAGCCTTTTGCATCGGTGATTCTAAAGGAATAGGTATCTGGAGCAAGTCCTGTAAATATTCCTGTAGCATTGGTGGCCACTGCGGCTAAGGGTGCAATGATTTCATAAGTAATCGCTCCGCTTCCTCCCGTTGAAGTCAAGGTAATGTCCGAAGTCTCGGCTGGACAGTTGGCTGCCGTGGCACTGAATGATATGTCTGTGGGAGGCGTCAATGGATCAATGGTGATAGGCCTTGTGGCGGTACAACCATTGTCATCCTTTACGGTAAGGGTATAATTTCCGTCCTTAAGACCTGTAAAGCTGTTGGCACCAAAATTAATGCCGTCAATGCTATAGGTATAAGGAGAAGTACCTCCAATTACGTTCTGTGCTTCCACACTTGCATCTTGTAGACAGGTATATCCTTGTATGATAGTGGCATCAAAAGTGATTGCCGCTGGTTCTCCTACGGTAACCGAATTGGTTACTGTACACCCCTTGCTATCTTGAACTGTATAGGAATATGTTCCCGCGACCAATCCAGAATAGGTGGTATTGTTGCTTAGTCCACCTCCGTCAAAATTTACTTGGTAGGGTGCAGTTCCAAAATTTGTATCCAATATGATTGCTACTATTCCATCACTTCCACCGTTACAACTAACATCGGTAACTGTTTCTGAAGCCTGTGGGTTGCTGATCGGGTCAACGGTAATAATTGTTGTTTGTGAAGTACAACCTTCACTGTCCGTAATCTCAAACCTATAGGTTCCTGCACTTGTAGCTGTATAACTAAATGTTGTTATTCCTGCACCTAAGGCTGTAGAAGCCCCGTATGCCGCTCCATTTATGCTTACCCCATAGCTGTAATCGGCATAACCTCCGTTGATGGTTATGTCCAATATAGCATCCGGAGAACCAGTACAATCCAATTCCTTTGTCAATACACCGGAAGCGGTAAGCTGTGGCTCAATGGTTATCGTATTCGTGGTAACATTACAGCCGTAGGCATCCCTTACCACAACGGAATAAGCGCCAGGGGCAAGGTTGTTAAACACATTGCCATTTTGTGCAGGTGCGCCGTTAAGGCTATAGGTATAGGGTGCAATTCCCCCTGCAGCGGTGGCCGTTAGGCTAACGCCTGTTCCGGGAACATAACAAAGGTCGGTAGTTGCAGCTAAGGTAGCTGTAGGATTTACAGGAGTAACAATATCAAATGTATTCGTTACAATACAACCTCCGGCATCGGTAACGCTGATGGTATAGGTTCCTGTTTGACTAAGACCTGAAAAAACATTAACGGCTTGTGGCCCTAGAACATTTGTATCGGGTTCGGTAAGTTGATAACTATAACCTCCCCATCCGTTGGTAGCGGTAATGGTTACCGATCCATCCGTGGCACAGGTCAATGGGCTCAACGCAAAGGTAAAGGCCAATGGAGCTGCTGGTTCGTTCACGGTTACTATTGCGGTATCGGTGCAATTGGTGGTATCGTCTGTAACCGTAATGGTGTAATCACCGGCCAAAAGACCACTAAAGTTTAATGGGTTGGTAGTAATTCCGCTCTGTGCAGGGATGGCAGTTGGTCCTGTTACGGTAAAACTATAATTACCGGTAAATCCGGTTACGTTGTATTGTATGGCGCCATCGGCACTTCCCTGGCAAGAAACATTTTGGGTCAAAGTGCCCAATGCATCTATTTTTATTACAGGGTTAACGGTATAGTTTTCGTTGTACGAGCATCCTTTTGCATCTGTAACTCTAAAAGTATAGGTGTCTGGAGCAAGATTATTGAATACTCCTGTTAGATTTGATACTATTGAAGCAGCGGGGGCAATAATTTCATAAGTTATGGCTCCACTCCCTCCTATCGCTGTTAAGGTCACATTTGATGTCTCGGACGGACAGTTGGCTGCCGTACTATTAAAAGTAATATCGGTAGGTGGATCTAAGGCCGGAACGTTTACCGGAATAGTCGTAAAAGTACATCCACTGGCGTCACGAACGGTAATCGTATAATCTCCATCAGTTAGCCCTGTGAAGGTATCCCCTGCAACATAATTTATTCCGTCTATACTGTAGGTATATCCAGGTGTTCCCCCAGTGATATTTTGTGCTTGTATACTGGCAGTTTGTAAACAGGTATAGGGCTGTGTTAATACGGCATCTGCAGTAATGGCATTGGGCGCTGTCAAGGTTGCACTACCATTGAAAACACAGCCTTTACTGTCTTGAATTATATAGTTGTAAGTTCCTGAAGCAAGGCCAGAGTAGGTTGTCTGATTGCTGAGTCCTCCACCATTGAAGTTTACTTGGAAAGGTGCAGTTCCAAAATTTGGATCTATTACAATTTCGACATTGCCGTTGGCTGCACTATCACAATTTGGATCAGTAGTATTATTTGTTGCAACGGGATTGGTAATGGGGTCAATTACAACGGTGGTTTGTGCTGTACAGCCTTCACTATCGGTGATTAGGAAAGTGAAACTTCCATCTACTGCCGTGGTATAGGTAATAGTATTTCCCAATACAGCCGTACTTGTTCCACCATTAATTTGATAGCTATAGGCGGCATAACCTCCATTTATGGTAATATCAATTATTGCATCAGGAGAAGCGGAACAATCCAGTTCCTTAGTAATGGCATTGGACACAGTCAGTTGCGGCTCAATGGTTATCGTATTAGTGGTAACGTTACAGCCATAGGCATCCCTTACCACAACGGAATAAGCGCCTGGAGCTAGGTTGTTAAACACATTGCCGTTTTGTGCTGGTGCGCCGTTAAGGCTATAGGTATAGGGTGCAATTCCCCCCGCAGCGGTGGCCGTTAGGCTAACGCCGGTTCCAGGAACATAACAAAGGTTGGTTGTAGCCGCCAAAGTTGCAGTAGGGTTCGTAGGGGCAACAATATCAAAGGTATCGATAACTGTACATCCACCAGCATCTGTAACGCTGATGGTATAGGTGCCTGTTTGACTAAGACCTGAGAAAACATTGCTTCCCTGAGGGCCTAAAATACTATTATCGGGCTGTTCAAGTTCATAGGAGTATCCTCCCCAACCATTGGTTGCAGTAATGGTAACCGATCCATCGGCGTTACAGGTTAAAGGGGTTGTGCTAAAAGTAATTCCTAAGGCAGTTGCCGGTTCACTTACGGTAATCGTGCTGGTATCGGTACAGTTGGTGGTTTGATCGGTAACCACAATGGTATAATCACCGGCTACCAGACCAGTTAAATTAATCGTGCTGGCAGACTGTCCAGTAATGGCGGTTGCACCGTTAACAGAATAGCTATACGTGGTGCTAAAATCGTTTATATCAAAGTCTATGGCTCCATCGGCACTTCCTATACAAGTTACGTCGTTGATCAAAGTACCAATGACCTGAATTGGATCAACCGGAGTTATTGTATAGGTTTCATCATAAGAACATCCCTTACTATCTGTAACCCTAAAGGTATAGGTGTCCGGACTAAGGTTATTAAAGGTTGCCGTTTTACCGACTAAGGAATTTGATGGAATAGCCGCAGGGGCAATGATCTCTATAGTCAATGGGTCAATACCATTTACTGCAGTTACCGTTACATTGGAGGTTTGTGTAGGACAGTTTGGCGCTGTTGATGTAAAGGTGAGGTCCGTTGGCTCATCAAGCGGGTCAATTACAATAGAATTTGTGACAAAAGTACAAAGCGTGGCATCCCTTACTGTAATAGAATAATTCCCGTTGGTAAGATTCGAAAATGTTTCCGCACCTGGTCCTGAAACAAAGTTTACTCCATCAATACTATAGGAGTAGGGAGCCGTTCCGCCCGAAACATTTTGGGCCTCGATTATCCCGTCTTGCAGACAGGTATAATCCTGTATTAGGGTTGCATCACCCGTGACGCCGTCTGTGGGACCACCTATGGTGAAATCCTGTACGAAATCACAACTTGCCCCTCCTTTGGATTGAGTTAGGGTTACCGTATAATTGCCCTGGGGTAGATTGGTAAATGTTCCGGAGCTATTCGTTATGCTATCTTCATCTGGATCAGAAAAGGTTAATGTGTAATCTACCTTGTAGCCGTTGGTGGCTGTCATATTGTAGACAATACTACCGTCTTCTGCGCCAAAACAACTCTCATCCGTTACCGCTGTAGTGAATTCCACTGCAGGTACTAAAATTATGGTAACGGTATTTGAAAAAGAATAGCAATTATTTCGATCTACTACTACAAAAGTATAATCTCCTGGATCTAGTATATCGAATATTTGGCTGGTTTGAAAATTACCGGGAGGTATTGAAGTCACATCGGGATAGGAGGTAACGGTGCTTCCTCCCTCATCTACGTAAGACCAAATGGCATAAGTATGTGGTGTTTTGCCTCCACTTGAATCCATTAGAATATTTCCTTCCTTACAACTAATATGTTGTGAAATTCTTGCTGTAAGTGCTAGATCGGCTTCACTAAGAACGGTTACCTTTTCCTCGCGGAAACAACCGTCGTCTGTGCGTACCCGAATAATGTAATTGCCTGCATTTAAATTTTGAAATGTAAAATTATTATCAGGCTGGGCTGTCTCATTATCCAAGAGTGTACCGTTGCCACCATTGCTGCCATCATCCAACCGAATTTCATATTCATAATTAGCCTCAACATTTAACGCCTGAATGTTTATGCTTCCTAAAGTGCTACATGTGGCTGCAGTTGTTGTAGTATTAACTTGAAAATTTCGATCTCTAATACCAATATCTGGGGTTGTGAATTCACAAGAACCGTCTATTGGTTCCCCAGTAATATTATCCAATTGCATAATTCCAACTCTGTAGGCGCCATTGGTGTTAATGGTAAAGCTGGGTCCGTTATTGGCGCTATAGGGAACCACAATTGTGTTATTTGCAATATCATATAATTGGTACCCATATCCCAAGCCTAGGTTGGTAATGGTGATATTTCCAGGAGTGTTACATATTATATCATTTGAATTATATTGTACATCCAAATTGTTTCGAAAGACGTTAAAATAGAATCGGCTAAAACATCCATTTTGGTAATTGACCACCAAACGGAATTTACCAACACTATTCGCCGTATAACTCGAACCTGTGGATACTTGATTCCAGGTACAAGTGGCATTTTTGTTACCACAGTCGTCACCGGCATCTGTACAGCTACCCTCCACCAATTGCTCCCAATTCATGCTTAGGGCATCTGCAATATTAACTTGTATTAACTGGGTATCGTTTACACCACAAAGAAAAATCTTGGGCAAGGGACTTCCATCAACAGAGCAAATAACAATTTCGCCCTGCACATCATTGGTAGGGTCCGCATCGTTGTTACTATTGTTAAAAAAATCCACAATGGGATTGGTCTGGGTGGAACCAAAACGCTCCACGGTCAAAATTTCCTTAAAACCCTTACAAGGGTCAGCGACTATTTTATCCACTATATAAGTACCAATGGCACTTACTACAAACGTACTTGGATCATTATCGGAATCACCATCCGTAATAACGGTATCTGCGGCATCCAACTGTTGGTTGTTATTTTCATCCTTATACCATATGTATTCGTCAAAACCATCACCAGCATCCAAAAGCACCTGATCTCCACAAAGTTGGACTGTTCTTGTGAAGTTACAATCATCAAGGTCATCCAATAAAAAGTTGGTAGCACCAGGGGTTACAAAACCACAATTATCAAAGTCCGTTACACTGGGGTCATCACTAATTATATTACTGTTCAATACACCGTTATAAGTAGAATAGGCTAGGTTTTGAATAAGGTCCGAACAGGCATCAATAAAATCGTAACAGTTTTCTGCAACCCTAACACGCATGCGAATAGCATACTGTGGGTCATTTTTTTCTACCAAGTTATTAGGGATACTAAACAATACTGTTCGGCTAGGCTCGTCATAGGTATAAGTGACCCCCGCTGGTAAGGTAAAATTGGTTTCGTCAAGGGTAACATTAATAGGGAGGATATCTTTGATTGTATAGTTGTCCGCACTATCATTACCTACATTTTGAAATTCCAATACATAATCCAAGGTTTGTCCCAGATGTACACCTTGTCCGGTAATGTCGTTTCCGGCAATATCTTCTACGGTTTTTATCAAATTTATGATAGGCTCAATAATTTCAACATCGAAAGAGGTAAAGAAGATATCGTATTTATCCTGTGAGGAACTAGCTCTAAATACTGCACCAGTTTCATTGTTGGGTATTACTCCGTTAAGGGGGTTGTTGATGTTAAAAAAGTCAACGTCCCAACCCAAGGTATTTATGGAGTTGGGGTTTCTGTCCATTACTATGGCATTGGCCCTGGTAATATTACTATTAAAAAAATTGTTGGTTGGGTTAACAGTATTTCCTAATGCTGTATAGGTTAAGTTGCTATTGGCTTTAATAGAAAGTCCGTCACCACCTATTCTGTTATCTCCTTCAAGGGTACCTACCCCAAGTTGTGCAATTACAGGGAATGGTGCTGGGAGTGTTGTAAATCCGTTAACTGGTATATCTACTGTTTCTCCTGACTTTATTCCGGCATAACCATCAAAAGTGGTAATATATTTTCCTGGCAAATTGGGGTCTTCATAGACTACCACCATTTTCCAACCTCCAGAAACACCCCCTGAAATACTGCTTCCCGAACTGGCCCTAATATTGGCTGCAAAAAATTCTCCGTTTGGATCTGTCATACCCGCCACTATAGAGGTAATATCCTTATAACAGGCATATGGGCTGTAATAATCAAAATCAGTATCTCCAGCTCCGTCGAATAAAATTTCATCCGCTGTTAAGTCCTGATAGGTACCTCCCGGAATCTTAAATTTTAGTTGGTCAAAACCACTTCGGTTATTTTGTTTAAATACGGCCGACCAGTATAATCCCGCGTAGCGTACTTTGGCGCAATCCGGATTGGGAACGGTTAATATAGCACTACTGGAACTAAAAGTGGAAGAGTCCCCGTCGATATCTATGTATTGCATATCCAGGTCATCGTTGTATTCCGAAGAATTTCCTGTATCGTCGTAGGCTTCGTTGGGATCTTTACCTGGGACCCATACTCTATTATTTTTTTTCCCTGTCCAATAACCATCCGTTTTGCGGTTGACTATGTTATTTGCAATAAAGGTTATATCACCACGGAGTTCATTTTCGTAACGAACATCAAAAGTATTTTTTACTTGTGAATAGGCAGAGAATCCGCCTAAGAGTAAAAAACAAGTCAGTAGTAATTTTTTAATATTTTTTGATCCCATCAGGTAAATTAGTTTGGTATGGCATTCATCATTTGGACCCTGGGGCCCCAAATAGTGTTTACTTTGAATGGGAGGTTTTTGGAGATTAAAATTTAAGTTGTTGAAAACGTTCTTGATAATTTTCTAAAAACCTGACATTCATAACAAATATTAATCTTAATCCTGAGCTGGGAAATTTAATGTTGTAGCAGCGTTAGATTCTGTTGTGAAACGCTTTTATTGTATGGTATCCCCGATTAAATGAGGGGCTGATATTGCCAAGTAGCAATGTGGGATTGTTCATTCTTGTTTAAAGGTATCACTGGGAATTGTTGGGGTTATTGTAAATAAAATGAGTTCAGATTGTTTTATAAGGAAAATTTTATCCGCTAGAAAAGGAATGGAATTTTAATAAATAGTGGTTGTCAAACCCAACAAAAGAGCGCTTAGTGATTGGTCAATTTATGTATTTAAGTACCAAGTATTTACAAATTATGAAGGACAATGGAAATTGGCATTCTTCAATATTGGTAATTTGGCTATCCAACTTTTGAACCACATTGGAAAATTCTTCTTCCTCCTTAATTTGGAAAATATTCGGATAACTTATTTGTGTGGAGAAATTAAAAGATATTTGTATATATGCAGTTAAACAAAAGATTAGGCTAGTTCACAAACTTTTAAAATGTATAGAAGATTAGCTCGATACCAATAGTTTGTCTTTATGTGAATGTGCTTTTCCCAATAAGAATTTTTATCATTAAGAATTGCCTGTTCTCTGTTGAATACTGTTATTGAATATGGGAATGAAACTTTTAAACTACTTTTTAGTTTAGGTGACCTGATTTGGTGCTACCCTCATTATCCACATTTTTTCATTATATGTATCGTTGATCTTTGAGTAATAGGAAACCAATGCATTGTTCCATGATTCATGTCTTTTTAAGTAAACATACCGATAATTATTTTCGGGGTTTATAAAGTAGCTGGCACTAAGTCCCTGTGCATTTAACATTTTCACAAACCGATTGGCATTGTTGGCATTGGCAAATACATTTGCGATAATATAGTAACCACTTCCCAAGCCATTTATTTTGTATACTTTGGCAGTTGGGTCATTGGAGGTAACATTATCTTTGACAACCACATTTTTCTGTAATTGGTCCACCCCATATTTGGACGATTTTTCCTTGATTTTGTTTACGTTCTCCACATAGGCTTTATCTGCGTCGGTATAACGGGTGTTGTCCACATTCATAATCCACATGTCCTTGTTATAGGAACCGTTTAAGTTGGATTTATGGGCTGTCATGGCTTCCTGCCATGTATCATACCTTTCTAGATATACATATTTAAGGCCATTGTTCGAATTTTCGAAATGGTCTGCCCTTACTCCGGACTTGGCAAGTTCTTCTACGAACTTGTTAAGATACTTCTCACCTTTATAAACATTGGCTACTATATAGTATCCGTCGGCCACACCATCCAAGTTCCTGAATTTTCTACTCTTAATATTGTTTTGTTGGGCAACCCTTGTAAACTCATCATTTTCTTGGGTGTCCTCTTTCTTGGTTTTAGGGGTAATTTTAGTCTCTACCTCCCTAGTGGCTATGGCGTCTTTGGGTTTGGAAACTGAATTTATAACATTCGGTTTATTTTCTTTTTTAGTTGGTTTTGAATTGGCGACCAAGCCTCCGTTTTCATTATTTACCAGATACATCTTTTTGGCTTTTTCCTCAACGTCCGGTCGCTTGCCCTGTGTTTCTTCCCGAACCATTCGCATAACCATTTCAAACCTGCGTTCCAGATCTTTTTGACGGTTGGTTTCGGATGAATCCTGACGGAACATTAACTCGGCCAAAATTTCATCATTTTCGGCCAATGCCTTTTTAAGTTTTTCTATTTCCAGTTGCTGTGCCGTCAACTTTTCTTCAGGCACTTCTTCGTTCTGTGCCAGTTCCTCGTAACCTTCTTCCAACATTACCCGATCTTCTGTAAGTGTCGGGGTTATAGAGTAGGCAAAGGATATTTCATGGGTTAGTCCAAAATTGTCAAAATTGTTGGACAATCCTTTCTCCATTGTGTAGCCTAAAGAAAGCCTACGATTTATGTTAAAACCGATACCGGCCGAGGCGCCATAAAAACTATCATAACCACCTTGTAACCATCCTAATTTTGGCAGGTCAAGGATTAGACTTCCTCCCAATACTACTTCTTCAGTTCCTATTTTACGTACTCGGGCCAATGGCATTAGACGGCCTTGTTCCAAGATACCATCACTGTTTTCAAACTGATGGGTATATTGTAAATGACCGGAAAATGTTTTATCTCCGAATTGGGTTATTGTTTCACTGGTTTTTAAGTTATAATCAAATAGGTTTTCGGCAAATACTCCAAAATCAAACTTTCCATAGGAAAGATTGAACCCTGGTTGAAAAGATAAAAGATTTGAATCCTGTAGGCCGTTTAATGCTGGATCGTTGGGATCTAATGCGTTTGCCCGGTTCCTGTCAAAGCCACTATTGTAATAGGCAAGGTTTGCCCCAAAGGTAAAATTACTTTTATCACTTAGTTTTATACCATAGGCATAGTTGGCCATAACCCCGTAGTTGGATATTAAACCTTCTCTCTGGGTATATAGGCTTAGGCCTAGACCACTACGGTCATTAACACGACCACTATAACTTAGGAAATAATCCTGGTTGTTATCATTAAAAGATACCGCTTGGTTTCTGTGTAATAAGTTTATATATGATTTGTCTTCCCTTACGGTGGAAAACGTAGGGTTAATTAAGAATCTGTTGAATTTTAGGAGATTCTGTGAAGGAACGTCATAAGAAACAAACGGACTTTCTTCCTGCCCTGTTACCTTGGTAAGGCAGAGAAAAAAGAAAAGTATAAATATATAGTTTTTATTAAACATGGTATATTATCGTATTACTGTAATAGTTCCCTTTTTCAAGGTTTCTTTGGCATTTTTTATGGTATAATAAAAGACCATATTCTGCTTGGGGAATTTCGTGGTAGCCTCTGGCCAATTGTTCTGGTACTGTTGCTGGTTAAGCACTTCCTCTCCCTTATCATTATAGATTATAACTGAAATATTGGGGTCTTTAGTATATGTATTGGGAATAATCCATTGATCGTTAAAGCCATCTCCATTGGCAGTAATTACATTTGGCACACCAAATGTATCCTGAAACGAGGCGGTAAACGACTTTGAGACTTCACAATTGTTAATTGTCGCCGTTACCAAATAACTTCCTTCCTGAGTAATGGAAACCGTGTCCGTATCACTGATAAGAATGTTATTTTGGTCGTACCATTTATAGCTTATAGCTCCACTGGCGGAAATTATTTTGCTACCACCTTCTGGAAATACTACTTCGTTATTGGTCGTGCTTAGGGCAATCAAAGAAGCGTCCAGCGGTGAAATAATTATTTCATTGGACTGTAGGTCGCATCCATTTTTCTGTATTATCAATTGATATGTACCTGGTGTCGTAGCCGATAAGGATTCGCTGGCCGAATTTAAATTTACGCCATCTTTGAACCAATCAAAGCTTTCACCGGTCAACACGGTTGTGGTAGAAATATCGATAGTTTCGTTTGAATTACAGATAACACTTCCGCTCCCAGAAATAGTTAGAGTTTCATTGGTCAACAATCGTACTGGTAGGGCATTGGAGTTGGAATTGAAACTGTCCAATGTTCCCTGAACCTTATATTCACCATTTTCATCTGTATTTGTTAAACTTATACTACTGCCATTGGCACTGGGAACGTTGGTCCCGTCTTTGGTCCACTGATAGGAGAAGTTAGCTATTAAATCTGCCGTAACATCTGTTTTGGAACCATCTGATAGTACTGCGTTAATCTTATTGACCTCTATGGCTATACTGGTATTAACACAATTGGTATATTCTGTTGTGTAATCCGTAATTATCTCAAAAGAATCAGGGTTGACCAGGGTTGTGGTTTCGGTATTCTTGGTAGCTGAGGTACAGGCGCCACCGCTTAGCGTAACTTCCGCGTAGTAGACACCTACTGCATTTGCGACTAGCGTGTTGTTTGTTGCACCTGATATGGCGGCACTGTCCCTATACCATTGATAGGTGACAGATCCAACATCTGATGAAGCAGCTAAATTTGCAGTTGCTCCGGGCAAAATAACCATGTTGGCAGGGTTATCCCTGGAAACAGTAAAGAGTCCGGCATTACTAATGCTTACCGTATTGGAGGTTTCTGTACATATACCAGCTCCCTGTATTTTTACGGAGTAGTCACCAGGAAAATTGGCGTCATTGGTATCTATGTTATAGGTATAGGCACCTAAGGTACTTGCTTGGATAATTGTGGTTCCCTTGTACCAGGTATAGTAAAGGTCTGGATAGTTCATGTTGGCCTCTAGGGGCGCATAACTTTGACCGGAGCACAAGGCGGTTTCGGCAGGTGGGTTTAAGGCCAAGCCAACACTGGTCCCAATTTCAACCTCAATGGATAGTGACTGGGTATTCGCAGAACCGGAACAGGTTGAACCGTAATCCAATTCTACAACATAATAACCGCTTTCAGTAACTTCAATGGAAGATCCACTTCCGCTACTGGTGAACGGGGATGTATTTTTATACCAATTATACCGATAGGTTTCTGGATTGCCAACATTGTATACTTCCAATGTAGTTGTACCACCATTGCACAGTTGTATTTTTTGTGACGGCGGTGCACCGGTGTCTCCTACTTCCCTTATGGCCAGGGTTGAATTAAAATCTATATAGTACATTTCAAAAGCGTCTGATACGGGACTGGTTTTTGCGGGACTGGTGCTTCTTACCCTAAATCTGTAGGCATCTCCCCTAGTATCTGTGGGCAATGAAAATTTAAATTCGAAGTCAAAATCCGAATTCTTGTCCGATACACTACTTAGTTCCTTGGGGGCTGAAAATGAACCATTGGCATCCGATAGCTCCAAAACAAATTTATTGTCACTATTAACCGAGGGTAGCCAAGTAAAATTTATAAAGTACTCGTTAAAACTTGCTGATGCACAGGCAGCGGTCCAAACCGAATTTCCCGCTAAATTTGGGTTATCGGCCGGTGTAGGTTTGTTCAATGTCTGGGCAGAAATAGTGTTTATACCCAACATCATAAATGTTAGAACGAAAATCAGTAGGTTATTCTTCTTGTTCGGGTTCATAAGATGTTGTAGTTAGGGGTTACTACCAGCATATATTGTTGATAATTATCAGATAACTTATTTTAAAATTTGGCAATACCTTGAGTTACAAAGTATCCAACCACAAATATGTCATATAATTATAATACTGGAAATTTAAAGTTGTAAGGACATTTAAATCTGTTGTGAAACCCACTTTATTGTATGGTATGCTTAAATTATAGTCTGCTTTCCCTGCATTTTCCGTACATTTGCGCATCAAAAAAGAGAATATGAGTGAAGCATCAAAATCGCTAAATTTTATTGAGCATATTGTGGAAGAGGATTTAGGCAGTGGTTTTCCCAAGGATAAGCTTCGTTTTAGATTTCCACCTGAGCCAAATGGTTATCTCCATATTGGCCATGCAAGTTCTATATGCCTTAATTTCGGTTTGGGATTGAGATATCAGGCACCTGTTAATTTGCGTTTTGATGACACCAACCCAGCCAAGGAGGAGCAGGAATATGTAGATGCCATTAAAGAGGATGTTAAATGGCTTGGTTACGAATGGGATACTGAATGTTTTGCTTCCGATTATTTTCAACAGCTTTACGATTGGGCCATAGTGCTGATAAGACAGGGAAAGGCCTATGTTGATAGCCAGACTTCCGAGGAAATTGCGGCCCAAAAAGGGACGCCTACAGAGACAGGGACACCTAGCCCTTACAGGGAACGTACTGTTGAAGAGAATTTGGAGTTGTTTGAGGGTATGCGGAATGGAAAGTATAAGGAGGGAGAACATGTTTTAAGGGCTAAAGTGGATATGTCCTCTTCCAATATGTTGATGCGTGATCCAATTATGTACAGGGTGTTATATAGGGCTCATCACAGAACAAATACCGATTGGTGTATTTATCCGATGTATGATTGGACGCATGGGGAGAGCGATTATATAGAACAAGTATCGCATTCGTTGTGTACTTTGGAATTTGCCATGCACAGGGAACTTTATGACTGGTTTTTGGATCAAGTGGTTGACAAGGATTTAGTGCGACCAAAACAAAGGGAATTTGCAAGGAGAAATTTTAGTCACACCGTTGTGAGTAAACGGAAGTTGCTACAATTGGTTGAACAAGGTTTTGTAAGCGGTTGGGATGACCCGAGGATGCCAACAATTTCTGGTTTGAGAAGAAGAGGGTATACACCGGAGTCGATTAGGAATTTTGCAGATACCATTGGTATCGCCAAAAGAGATAATGTTGTGGACGTTTCCTTATTGGAATTTCATGTACGGGAACACTTGAATAAGATTGCCCCAAGGGTAATGGGCGTGTTGAACCCGTTAAAAGTTGTTTTGACCAATTATCCTGATGTTCAAGAGGAATGGTTGGAAGCGGAGAACAACCCGGAAGATGAGGCAGCAGGGTATAGACAACTTCCATTTTCAAGGGAATTGTATATTGAACAGGAAGATTTTTTGGAGGAGGCCAATAGAAAATTCTTTAGATTGAAGTTAGGAGGAGAAGTACGCCTTAAGAATGGTTATATTATAAAGGCGGAATCCTGCACTAAAGATACCGATGGGAATATTATTGAGGTACAATGTACTTATGACCCCAAAAGTAAGAGTGGAAGTGGTACGGAAGAAAGTTTAAGAAAAGTAAAGGGTACCTTACATTGGGTTTCTGCCAAGCATGCCTTGACAGCTGAGGTTAGGTTATACGATCGTCTCTTTACCGATGAAACTCCAGATTCCCATAAGGATAAGAATTTCTTGGATTTTATTAATCCAGATTCCTTGCAAATAATTTCTGCTTACGTGGAGCCAAGTTTGGCTGAAGGAAATATTGGTGATATCTTTCAATTTCAACGTATGGGATATTTCAATATCGATAAGGACAGCCTACCCAATAAATTGGTCTTTAATAGAACAGTGGGACTAAGGGATACCTGGGCCAAAATTCAGGAAAAGAAATAGCATAAATTAAGTTGATGCCTTTTGATATAACAATTGGTATTTTCTATAAAAAACGGATTCCACAGCTTTTATTTGCTGTGGTTTTTTTTTGAATCAAGGCAAATACATCTTTAGGATTATTTTGTTTGTTATAGGGCCTTAAATCGGTTTTTGATAGAAATCTTGGCCGTCTTGGCTATTTAGGTCAAAAGTTTGTTGGATAGTGGCAATACAAAGTTCTCCTTCCCCTTAATTTTGAAGCATTAACAACTACTTTATATTTTATAGAAGAATTTACTCCAAGTTGGAAACCAGTGCCCAAATAATTTCCAGGGGCTGCTTAGTCTTTATTATTTAACTGGATATTAACGGTAAATGGATTGTATTGGGACGTAAATCAATTAAAATAGGAAGTAATAACATTAAATACGATAAGTTATGACAAACGACAGTGGAAATACTTTGTTGGCTTTGCTAACGGGTGCGGCAATTGGTGCCGGAATAGGTATTTTATACGCTCCCGATAAGGGAACCAAGACCAGGAAAAGGATTAAGAAAAAGGCAATGGAAACAACGGATGAAATAAGCAGTAGAATTTCCCAGGCAAAAGAGGAACTGACAAAAACTGCCGAGGCCAAAAAGATTGACTTTGATCAAAAACTGGAGGAGACCATTTCCAATATGAGCTATAAGGCAGACGATATTATATCCGCACTGGAAAATAAGTTGGCCGACCTGAAAGTAAAGAATGCACAATTGCAGAAGTAAAAGAGAGTTAAATGGCTTTAGAGGATTTAAAGGAAAGTTTTATAGAGGTTGATAGTGATGTTAGGTCGTATTTGGAAAATACTGGTGAGTATTATAAACTTCAGGTGTTCAAAATAACAATGCGTAGCATTACTACCTTTGCAAAGCTCTTGATGGTTGGAAGCATAGCTTTACTTGCTTTGTTTATGTTATCCTTTGCAGTCGCATATGGCATTGGCCTTTGGTTGGAAAATACCTTCTTGGGGTTTTTCTTTATGGGGCTATTTTATGTTGTTATGGGATCAATTTGTTATTTGTACAGACATAAATTGGATAGACCCATGTTGAAGAATTTTTCTAAATATTATTTTGATTAATAAATTATGGCAATACCTTCATTTAATTCTTTTGAGGAAATAGATCAAAAGTTGAGAATTTTAAAATTACAGAGAGCCATTGATAAGGAGCAGTTAAAAGGCCACCTTAATAATGCAAAGTCCAGTTTGTATCCTACGAGATTATTGGGAGGGTTCGCAGGGATTACCAAAAAATTGCTTATTTCCTTTGTAGCCAATAAGATTTTAAAGAAACTTGGTTAGTTTCGCTGTTTATCAAAGGCAAAGACCTTTTACTACTTGTGTTGAACAAGTGTAAAAGGTCTTTGCTTTAAAAGTCAAATAGTAGACTATTTAGTGTCTTTCTTTTTATTTTGCGTTTTCATAGATTCCCCTATCATATTACTGGCGGTAAAGGAGGCTACCATGTTGTTTAACATGTCGCTTCCAGCCTGGGGTGAGTTTGGCAACAGTATTAAATTGGTGTTGGTAGCTTCACCTATAGATTGTAAAGTGTCATAATGTTGTGTAACAACGATTAAGGCTGAGGCTTCTTGTGAATTTATACCGACTTTGTTCAATACTTCTACAGATTCCTCCAATCCACGGGCAATTTCTCTTCGCTGATCGGCAATACCTTGTCCCTGTAGCCTTTTGCTTTCTGCTTCGGCCTTTGCTTTTTCTACGATTAGGATACGTGCAGCATCCCCTTCAAACTGGGCGGCAATTTTTTCCCTTTCAGAAGCGTTGATACGGTTCATGGCTTCTTTTACCTGGGCATCCGGATCTATATCCGTTACCAGGGTTTTAATAATATCATATCCGTAATCCAACATCGCATCTTGAAGCTCGGTTTTTACGGCAATAGCGATATCATCTTTTTTTACGAATACATCATCCAATTTCATTTTAGGAACTTCGGCACGTACTACATCAAATACATAAGAGGTAATTTGATCATGAGGATATTCCAATTGATAAAAGGCTTCATAGACTTTATTTTTTAATACAACGTATTGTACGGAAATTTTAAGCTTTACAAAGACATCGTCCAGGGTCTTGGTCTCAACAATTACATCCAATTGTTGAATTTTGAGGCCCACACGGGCCACAATGCGGTCTACCAACGGAATTTTCATCCCTAAACCGGAGGTACGTACACTATTGAATTTCCCAAAACGCTCTATAATAACGGCAGTTTGTTGCTTAACAGTGAAGAATGAAGAAAAAAGTACAATAAGACCGATTAATAGTAACGGAATTAGCAAAAATGAACCCATGATTAAGTGTTTAAAATTAGTGAATGAATTTACAAAAGACTTTGCAGATATGTCGCTTTTTAGTCCATGATGTTACATTTCCGATTTCTGGAGCCTTAGATTCCCGTTCTTCTTGGGAATTCAAATCTTACCCTATTTTGGAAACAAAGGGTCTACAAAACGGAAATAGCTGTTTTAATCCTATCCACGCAATCCTTCTTGCCAATTAATGCTATAATATCGAAAATATGAGGTCCCTTCATCTCACCCACAATAACTAAACGTAAGGGGGGCATTACCTTTCCAAAGGATAGTTCATTGTCTGTAATCCATTCTTTTACTACATTTTCAAGGTTTTCAGAAGAAAAATCATCGATAACTTCAATTAGGGTTAATAATTGGGTCATTACGGAAGCACTGTCTTCCTTCCATTGCTTTTTAACCGCCTTTTCATCGTAGTTGGTTGGTGCAACAAAGAAATAATCACCCAAATCCCAAAATTCGTTTACAAAGGTGGCACGTTCTTTTATTAAGGAAATTACTTCCTTTATATAGTTGGCATTATCCTTTTCCTGTGGTAAGGGAATACCTCTGTCTTTCATGTTCAACATAAACGCATTGGCCAGTTGGGCATTGTCCTGCGTCTGCATATAGTGTTGATTATACCATTTGGTTTTGTCCGGATCAAATCGGGCTCCCGATTTGTTAACTCTTTCCAAACTGAATGCGGCTACCAGTTCATCCAGTGAAAAGATTTCTTGTTCCGTACCTGGATTCCACCCTAGTAAAGCCAGGAAGTTGGTAACTGCTTCTGGAAAATAGCCCTCTTCTCGGTATCCAACGGAATCTTCCCAAGTAAGTGGAAACACAGGAAAGCCCATTTTTGCTCCATCCCTTTTACTTAGCTTGCCTTTTCCTACCGGTTTCATTATTAAGGGTAAATGGGCAAATTGTGGTGCTTCCCATCCAAAAGCGTCGTATAATTGCTGGTGAAGGGCCAATGAAGGCAACCATTCTTCACCTCGTATAACGTGGCTTATCTGCATTAAATGGTCATCCACTATGTTGGCTAAATGATAGGTTGGCATTCCATCGCTCTTAAACAAAACCTTGTCATCCAGCGTATTGGTATCTATTTTTATTTCACCCCTTATGATATCGTGAAGCTGTAATTCGGAATCCTGGGGAGTTTTAAAACGAATAACAAAATCCTCACCTGCTTCCAACTTGGCCTTTGTTTCCGCAGTACTTAATGACAGGGAGTTGGAGAGTTTTAGCCTGTTGTGATAGTTATAGATAAATGTCTTGCCCTTTTCTTCGTGGTCCTTTCTATGAAAATCCAGTTTTTCACTTTTGTCAAATGCATAATAGGCATGACCGCCGGAAATTAGTTTATCGGCATATTTTCTATATAGATCTTTTCTATTGCTCTGTCGGTATGGACCATATCCGCCATCTTTTCCTGGACCTTCATCGTAAGGTATATTGCACCAGTTGAGCGCATCTATTATATATTGTTCGGCACCTTCAACATAACGGTTTTGATCTGTGTCCTCTATTCTCAATATAAAATCCCCATGGTGTTTTTTGGCGAATAAATAATTGAAGAGGGCGGTACGAACACCACCTATATGTAATGGTCCTGTTGGGCTAGGAGCAAAACGAACTCGCACTTTCTTGGTCATTGTATTTATTTTTTCCCAAAGATACATAAAGCGTTCTATTTGGTTAAGGGGTTTTGCGGCATAGGTCCTATTTGGCTTTTTTGTATCTTGGTTCTAAATATGATTGACTTTGGAGAATTATAAGAATATATTGGACAAACTTAGTGCCTTCATTGCAAAGTTCTATACCAAGATGTTGCTAAAGGGTTTACTTCTTTTTTTAACCTTTGGTTTCCTTTTCTTTTTTGTCGTACTCGGTATAGAATATTATTTGTGGTTAAATTCTACAGGACGGTTTATCCTATTTCTTTTGTTCGTTTTGACAGAGTTTTATTTGGCTTGGCATTTTATCATTATTCCTTTGTCCTTTTTGTTTAAATGGAGACGAGGATTAAGTAATAAAGAAGCTTCTGTACTTATAGGGAAGTATTTCCCAGAAGTTGATGATAAGCTATATAATTTGTTGGATTTGGCCGAAAATGACTCAAGATCCGAGCTATTGTTGGCTAGTATGCAGCAGCGGTCAACAAAGCTTGGTACAGTTCCTTTTGTTAAGGCGATTAATTTTAGGGAAAATGCCAAATACCTAAAGTATTTGTTAGTTCCTATCGGTATTTTTGGGTTTATATGGGTTTCAGGTGATATAGTTTCATATTTCAGTTCTTATAAAAGGGTGGTTAATTATGATTTGGCCTATGAGCCTCCATCGCCTTTTAGATTTACATTGGTCAATTCTGATCTAGATGTATTGGATAATAATTCCTTGACTCTTTTGGTGACTACTGAGGGTCGTATTAAGCCGGAAACTGTGTCTATTGTTGTTAATGACAATGAATTTCTATTACGTTTTAAGGATGGTTTTTATCAATACGTTTTTTCACCACCACTACGTAGTACTTCTTTTTATTTCTTGGCAAATGGTGTAAGATCAAAGGAATATTTTTTGAATGTTCTTGAAACTCCGGCAATTATCGATTTTGATATGGTCTTGGATTATCCTGACTATACGAACAAAAAGGATGAAGTTATTAGTAGTACTGGAAACGCTGTTTTTCCCGAAGGTACTGAGGTGATGTGGAGAATAAATACCAGAGCCACTGAGGAGGTAATTTTTCATGCCAATGATAGTTCAGACACCTTTATTAAGTCACGGGATACTTTCACTTTCTCTAAAAGAGTTTTTTCTGATTTTAATTATGAGTTGGCTACTTCCAATGGTAATATAAAGGAGTATGAAAGATTGGGTTATAAGTTGAAGGTGGTTAAGGATGCTTATCCTAGTTTGCGTGTTGATCAGGTTTTGGATTCCCTGAATCCAAATGTGTCGTATTACCTTGGGGAGGCTACCGATGATTATCAACTAAGGACTGTTAAATTGGTGTATTATAAAAAAGGGGAGGAAGATAGGAGGGTCCTTGTTTTGTCCAGTCCAATTTTGAATTACGATAAATTTTATTACACTTTTCCTTCTGGTTTGGATTTGGTTGAAGGAGTTACTTATGATTTTTATTTCGAGGTTGTGGATAATGATGCCATTCACAAGGGTAAAGTAACTAAGAGTCAGGTGTTTAGCTCAGCTTTGTTGGACGATAATATGTTGAAGGATAGAGAGTTAGAATTCCAAAGGTCGGTATTGAGTAATTTGGATAAGTCTTTGGAGAAATCTAAAAATCAACAGCAGACCTTGAAAGAATTAACCAAGGAACAAAGGGAGAAAAGTAGTTTAAGTTTTTCCGATCAGAATAGGATTAAGGATTTTTTGAAACAGCAGGAGCAGCAGGATGAGTTAATGAAAAAGTTCAGTAGTCGGCTAAAGGATAATCTTAAAAAGGCCGATGATGATAGTAAGTTGAATAAATTGCTGCAGGAGCGGATTGAACGACAGGAACTGGAGGCTAAAAAGAATGAAAAATTATTGGAGGAGTTAAATGGGATAGCCGAGAAGTTGGACAAGGAAGATTTGGCCAGGCGTTTGGAGGAGTTGGGTAAGCGGCAGAAGAATGGTGACCGTAATTTGGAACAGATTTTGGAACTTACCAAACGGTATTATATTCAACAGAAATCTGAACAGTTGGGCAACGAATTAAAAAAGTTGGCAGATAAGCAACTGTCCTTGATTTCAGAGGAATTTGAAAGGAAAAGGAGTTTGTTGAAGGATGAACAAAATAAATTGGGCTCTGATTTTGATCGGGTTTCTAAGGAATTGGATGAGTTGAGGAAGGATAATGCTAGTTTAAAGAAGCCAATGGGTTTGAAGATTGATCAAAACAAGATAGATGCAATCAGGCGTGAACTTGAGGTGGCATTGGAAGAGATTGATAAACAGCTTAAATCTCAAGAAGGTAAAAAGCTTTCAGACAAGGGCAAATCCAATCAGAAGTCAGCTGCTAAAAAGATGAGTGAAATGGCGGAAGAATTAATGCAATCTGCTTCTGGTTCAGGAGGGGGTTCTTCGGAAGCTGAGGATGCCGAGGTCCTGCGACAGTTGTTGGATAATTTAATTACTTTTTCCTTTAAGCAGGAGGCTTTGTACAATAGTTTAGGTCAATCCGATATTTCCAGTACTGTGAATTCTGGGAGTATTAGGAAGCAACGGGAATTAAGGGAATTGTTTAAACATGTGGATGATAGTTTGTTTGCTTTGTCCTTAAGACAAGCAGAGATGACCGAGTTCGTAAATGAACAGATAGGTGAGGTGTATTATAATTTGGATAAGGCCCTTGAAAGTATGGCAGAGAGTGAGATGTACCAGGGGGCTTCATATCAGAAGTATGTTTTAAATGCTTCCAATAGTCTTTCGGACTTTTTGGCCAATGTTTTGGAGAATATGCAACAGAATATGAGTATGGGTTCCGGTAAAGGAAAAGGGCAAGGATTTCAATTACCTGATATTATTATGGGTCAGGAAAAATTGGGTGAGAAGTTGGGAGAAATGGGTATGAAGGGATCAAAAGGAGAGAGTCCTGGAGAGGGTAAGGAAGGTGAAGGTAGTGGAGATAAGCAGGGGAAGGATGGTAGTAGTGGCAAGGAAGGTGATGGTCAGGGAGGTGAAGGTAAGGGAGGTGAAGGTAAGGGCAAGGGTTCTGGTGGTTCCAAAGGTGAAGAAGGTGGAGTTGGAGGAGAAGGTGGTTCTAGTAGTAAGCAAGGAGGACCTAGTGAGGAGGAGTTGAATGAAATTTATGAAATTTACAAGGAGCAACAAGCTTTACGGGAACAACTTGAGAATCAATTGAAGGACCTAATTAATAAGGATGATCGTAGGATAGGAGAGAAATTGATTAAGCAGATGGAAGATTTTCAGAATGAATTATTAAGGAATGGTGTTACCCAGCAAAGCCTTAATAAAATGAATAATATTAACCGAGAAATGCTGAAATTGGAAAATGCGGCTCTTAAGCAAGGGAAGTCAGAGAAAAGGGAGAGCAATAGAGCCATTGATGTGTTTCAGAACCCGATACTTACTAAACCCTCAATATTAGATAATTATCGGAATGAAGTGGAGATTTTATACAGACAAGCATTACCTTTGCAGCAAAATTTTCAAATTAAGGTTAAGGAATATTTTAGAATTGATGATTGATTTTCACTACGAGTCTGATTTTGTAATAGAGGATGAAACCAAGTTTTCCGATTGGATTGGTAGGTTAATAGTTTCTGAGGGCCGATGTCATGGCCAATTGGATTTTATCTTTTGTGATGATGAGTATCTCTTAAAGATAAATCAGGACTATTTAAATCATGATACATATACCGATATTATTACTTTCCCTTATGAGGATTTAAATGGACTCGCTGGAGATATTTTCATCTCTGTTGAGCGTGTTAGGGATAATGCTACTGATTATGGCGTTGATTTTATTACTGAATTAAAACGCGTAATGGCTCATGGTGTGTTACACCTTATTGGGTATGGCGACAAGAAAGAGGAAGAGGTTTTGTTGATGAGGTCAAAGGAAGATGAAAAAATTAAATTGTTCCACGTGGAACATTAGAAACTATGTTTGAAAAGGAATATGATGTTATTGTAGTAGGCGCTGGTCATGCTGGTGCCGAAGCTGCTGCTGCTGCTGCTAACCTTGGGTCTAAGACTCTTTTGGTTACAATGAACTTACAGACTATAGGGCAAATGTCTTGCAATCCGGCCATGGGCGGAATTGCAAAGGGGCAGATTGTACGGGAGATCGATGCACTTGGGGGTTATAGTGGTATAGTAAGTGATAAAAGTGCCATTCAATTTAAGATGCTTAATAAAAGCAAGGGTCCAGCTATGTGGAGTCCTAGGACCCAAAATGATAGGATGCGTTTTGCTGAAGAATGGAGAATGGCTTTGGAAAACACATCTAATGTTGATTTTTATCAGGAAATGGTGTCGGGACTTTTGGTAGAGAATGGCCGTGCCGTTGGTGTTAAAACATCCTTGGGAATTGACATTAGGTCTAAGTCTGTTGTGCTTACCAACGGTACTTTCTTAAACGGCTTAATTCATATAGGGGACAAACAATTTGGTGGTGGTAGAGCAGGTGAAAAGGCTGCGACCGGAATTACCGAACAATTGGTTGGACTAGGTTTTGAAAGTGGAAGAATGAAGACTGGAACGCCACCTAGGGTGGATGGTCGGTCCTTGGATTATTCTTTAATGATTCCCCAGCCAGGTGATGAAATTCCGGAGAAGTTTTCTTATTCGGACACAAAAGCACTTACTAAACAAAGGGATTGTTATATGTCTCATACGAGTCTTTTGGTTCACGATTTGCTCAGGGAAGGATTCGATCGTTCTCCAATGTTCAATGGTCGGATTAAGAGTTTGGGGCCAAGATACTGTCCCTCTATTGAGGATAAGATCAACCGTTTTGCAGACAAGGATAGTCATCAGCTTTTTGTTGAGCCCGAGGGCTGGAATACGGTTGAGGTGTATGTGAATGGGTTTTCTACTTCCTTGCCGGAGGATGTTCAATATAGGGCTTTAAAATCTGTAAAGGGATTTGAAAAGGTAAAGTTTTTTAGACCTGGTTATGCCATTGAATACGATTATTTTCCGCCTACTCAATTAAAGCATACCTTGGAAACAAAGCTTATTGAGAACTTGTATTTTGCAGGTCAAATTAATGGAACTACAGGATATGAGGAGGCTGCCTCCCAAGGATTAATGGCTGGGATAAATGCGCATTTAAAAATCAATGAAAAGGATGCTTTTATTCTTAATAGGGACGAAGCTTATATTGGAGTTTTGGTAGATGATCTTATTACAAAGGGTACGGAGGAGCCATATCGAATGTTTACTTCCAGGGCAGAATATAGGACTTTATTGCGTCAGGATAATGCAGATTTAAGACTTACTCCTAGAAGTTTTGAAATGGGCTTGGCTACAAAAGATAGGCTTGAAAAGATGGAGGAGAAGGAGCGTAAATCCAATGCCTTTATTGAGTTTTTTAGAGAGACCAGTTTTAAGCCTGAACAGATAAATCCTATTTTGGAAGAGTTGGATTCGTCTACAGTTAAGCAACCTGATAAGATGTTTAAAGTGTTTTCAAGACCCAAAGTAACCATGGATCATATGATGCAATTGGAAGGTGTTTCCGAATTTATTTCCGATAACAATTTGGATAGGGAGATCTTGGAACAGGCAGAAATCCAGGTGAAATATTCTGGTTATATCGCTAAGGAAAAGAACAATGCTGATAAATTGCAACGACTTGAAAATATTAAAATTCCGAAGGGATTTGATTATAGTAAGCTAAATTCCCTTTCCTATGAAGCGCGTGAAAAGCTTAAGGCAATACAGCCAGTTACTATTTCACAGGCTTCCAGAATAAGCGGTGTTTCTCCAAGTGATATTAGCGTTTTGCTGGTTTATATGGGACGATAATTTATTGGTCCCGTTTAATGTTCCACGTGGAACATTAGCAAACAGAATGTGATCTTAGGGCTTTTTAAGGGCTATTAATTTAATTTTATGTAGAGGGTGTTTGCACTATTTAATAGGCAGACACCCTTTTTTATGGCTTAGTTTTTGTGGCCGAATATTAAATCGATTGGCGGAAGTTTGACAAATCAGGACTGAATTTTGTTCCTTTAAAACAAAACTTCCATTTGTTTTCAGATTCGAAATAGGTCAGTTAAATCAATTTTCGAAAGCTTGGAAAATCGACTATTAGTGTGCTTTTTAATTTTATCTGCGTCGGAAAATTTACTTTTTAAAAGTATCTATTTTAATAGGTTTAATTATTTAATGGCTGCCTGAAGTTTTGCTGTATTTTGTAAATTCTTATTTGCAAATATTGTATTGCTTGTATCCAAGATGAATGATTTCTGTGTTAAACTTTTAATCCTCCTGGACCTAATATGTGGACACTACTTTTTATAATGTAGAAATGGAAATATGACGTATTGAATACTATTATTGATTTGGAGGATGGTTGTGCTTAAAGAATAATGTAATTTAAAATTCACTTTCATGAACAGCTGTTTTGAAGTATCTTCGTTGCTTCGTGTATTTATAATAATCCGCATCTTATACCATGAAGCTGTACTTAGAGACTAAAGATTACACCCTAACAGGAGAGTCGTTTCAATTGTTGCACGATCCTGTCTTGGATATGTTGGTGACTAATCCACAACCGGAAAGTATGGGTAAGTATTATGAAAGTGAAGATTATATTTCACATACGGATTCTAAGAAATCCTTCGTGGATAAGATCTACCAAACTGTAAAGGGATATAATCTAAAAAGCAAACTTACACTTATTGATTCTTATACTTCTGGAGATAAAACACTGTTGGATGTAGGAGCAGGTACTGGTGATTTTTTGGCGGTAGCGGGAAGGCAGGGTTGGGAAATTTTTGGGGTTGAACCTAGTGTAGTGGCAAAACGCAAGGCTAGTGAAAAGGACATTGAGCTATTTGAAGATTTGGATGCGCTGCCGCAGAGAAAGTTTGAGGTTATCACCCTGTGGCATGTGTTGGAGCATTTACCAGATCTGGATCAACAGATATCCAAGTTGGTAGGACTCCTATCTGATTCAGGGACCCTTATTGTGGCCGTTCCTAATTTTAAATCCTATGATGCGGTTTACTACAAACAATATTGGGCTGCTTATGACGTGCCCAGACACCTTTGGCATTTTTCGAGAAATAGTGTTCAAAGCATCTTTGGAAAACATGGGATGAAAGTGGTAATGACAAAGCCAATGATATTTGACGCTTTTTATGTTTCTCTACTTTCCGAAAAGTATAAAACCGGTAATCAGAATTTTGTTAAGTCTCTTTGGTCTGGATTTATATCCAATTTATTTGCCCTAAGGTCTAAAGAGTATTCTTCCTTGATCTACATAATTAAAAGGCAATAATACTTGTTTTAAGGCATTCTCAGCGGGTTTGACGCCCTTTACCTTCTGCTAATATGGCTCCTTTGAGAAAAACGCTGGTAGCCTTATTAATCGCTCTATTTATAATAGAAAAAAAGTATGTATATACAATTTTATATAGATTTTATTTATAGTTGCTAAAATTGGGTTTTGGTGTTTAGTATTGGAAGAACGGGGGAGGTGTTCGTCTAAAATCTTGTGTTCTAATGTTTGACAACAATTTTTGACTTAATCTAAAAAACCTTTTCTATTTTTGCCCAAATTTAAATTAAAGAGAAAAATGAAAAAATTAGTTTTGGCGCTGGTATTTATCGGAACAATATCTTGCCAACAGGAAAAGATAGCTTTTGTGGATAATGTAAAGTTGATGGATACCTATCAAGAGAAAATTGATATTGAAGCTAAATTTAAGACGAGAACTGAAACTTTTGGTAAAAAAAGGGATAGTATTTCCCAGGCTTTTCAAATTGAGGCCCAAGCTTTCCAGGCTAAAGCTCAAAAAATGGCTCAGGACAAGGCGCAAGAGGAGTATGGTCAGTTACAACAACGTAGTCAGTTTATTGGTCAACAGTTGCAACAGGAAGAGCAGCAATTGCAAATGCTGGGTCAGACAGAGATGGATAGCCTTGTTTCCAAAGTAAAAAAGGAAATTAAAGCTTATGGGGAATCAAATGGATACTCTTTTATCTTAACCGGTGGGGACGGGGGTAGCGTTCTTTACGGAACGGAAAACCATAACGTAACCGATGCTATCGTTAAAATTTTGAACGATAGTTATAAGAAGTAACATATCAAAGAAACCTCCTGGAGGAGGATGTATCATAAAAAAACCTTCGAGCTTATGTTCGAAGGTTTTTTTGTTCCAGCTAGATTGTGCGCAGTAGCTAGTTATTTGCGTTTGCAAAGGCCTAATAGGCCATTTCTACAATTTTAGCTACATCGGAGGGTGTGAGAGCTTTATGCTCACCTAGGCCCAACCAACCTCTATCTGTAAATCTATTGGAAATGAGTTTTGCGCTTCCCTCAAATTCCCGGGTATAATCGGAAAGCTTGGTTTTTATTCCCAATTCATGAAAAAAGGACTCCGTTTTTTCTATACCCAAATTGGCTTTCTCCTCCAAAGTTCCTTCCCCGATATTCCAAATTCTCTCTGCATATTGGGCCAATTTTTCCTTTTTACCGTCAAAATTATAGCGATAATGGCTTGGAGCAATCACGGCCAAAGTTCTGGCATGATCTATACCGTAGAGCGCCGTTAATTCATGCCCAATGGCATGCACTGCCCAGTCAGTAGGTACGCCCAAAGGCAAAAGACCGTTAAGGGCCATGGTGCAGCTCCACATGAAATTGGATGCCGCTGTATAATCCTCGGGATTTTTAATGATAATTGGTGCCACCTCTATCAAGGTCTGTAAAACACTCTCGGCCATGCGATCTTGTAGGGAGGCTCCTATGGGATAGGTCATATATTGCTCCAGTACATGGGTAAAGGCATCCGCTATTCCATTTGCTAATTGGCGCTCTGGAATGGAGGCAATTACTTGTGGATCTAGTATGGAAAATACTGGGAACAATCCAGGTCCGCCCATGGCCAGCTTTTCCTTGGTTTCTGCCCTAGTAATCACCGCTCCTGAATTCATTTCAGAACCTGTTGCAGGTAAGGTCAATACCGTTCCAAAAGCTAGGCCTTCCAATGTTGGTGTTTTTTGGGTTAATAGATCCCAAGGAGTGTCACCTTTATACAGTGCAGCTGCGGATAAAAATTTGGTGCCATCTATTACAGAACCCCCACCTACGGCCAGCATAAAAGTAATGTTCTCCGATTTTATCAACTGCAGGGCACGCAAAAGAATGTCATATTCCGGATTTGCGGGAATACCTCCAAATTCAATTACCTCATAATTTTTCAGTGCTTTTTTTACTTGGTCGTAAATACCATTCTTTTTAATGCTTCCTCCACCATATAGCATTAATATTTTGGCATGGGCGGGAATCTCTTCTTTCAGATTTTCTATTTGTCCTTTACCGAACAATATTTTGGTCGGATTTTTATATTTGAAATTATTCATATTAATGGCGTAAAAGGTTGAACATTTATTTAGTAACAATGCAAAGATACGAGAAAATGAATGTTCATTCACTTTATGATTGACTTTAACAAAACTATAGGACTTTGTATTTTAGGTTGGTTATAAAACATGAATATTGAATTTCATTTTCCAAATCTTGCTAAAAAATTAACAAGCCTGACAAGAATGGTTTCCATTGGTTTAAAAGCTACAGAATTGATGAGCACAGATTTATATTTATGGTGGTCTATAGGACATAAAACGTCAATGGGTATTAACCCAAGAGATCTTTTATCTCTGTCCGCAACGCATTAAATCCAATTCATTTCTAAACCAAGGAGTCGGTCACTAACATATTAAACCTAATCAACAGGCCCTTTTCTGTCCTTAACCGATTTATTAAGCCTTTTATCCATCCTTATTCAAAGGTTGGTCGGGTATTTCAATAGTATAACCAACCAATTAGTTTAATTTGGAATAAGCAGACATTGTTATGGCCCGATCTTGTAATGAAATGGTTGGGCAATCGACCAAACAATTCTAGGATTTTATTGTATGTTTATGAAATAACAAGAGCAATGCCCGAAACTATAAAAATATTTACAACTGCAATTTTGGTGTTTGCCAATTCCTCTAAGGAAGAATTGAAACATAAGGCCATCCCCAAGGGCAGTGTATTGTTTCAAGGTTTAACGGAACATGCAATAAGTACTGCAAAAAAAACTGGACTTCCCTTTTTTCTTATTACTGAAAAGGAGCAATATGGAAAAGCTTTTGGGGAAAGGTTTGTAAATGCAATCAAATCCATTTTCGAAAAGGGATTTGATAATGTCATAACCATAGGTAACGATACGCCCCAACTAAAGGTCTCCGATATCCTGAAAGCTTCGGGATATTTGAATGCAAATAAGTTTGTTTTGGGACCCTCAAAGGATGGAGGTTTTTATTTAATGGGACTTAATAAATCTCAATTTGATGATACTGCTTTTAGGGACTTACCTTGGAAAACGAATTCACTCACCAAAAAAATCACTGAACTTATAGAAGTTTCGAATATTCAAATAATTCAACTTCAAACCCTGTTGGATCTGGATAATTATACCGATCTAAAAAGGATTCTAAATGGCTTTAGGAGGTATTCGGCAAAAATCTTTCACACAATCAAATCCTTAACCGAACCGATGAAAAAATATATTCATCATCGGAGCATATTCATAAACTTTTACTTTGTAAGTAATTATTTCAATAAAGGTTCCCCTTCCGCTTCTATCATCTATTCTTAGTTGAGGAAATTTATTTCCAAATCACTTTCGCCTTTTTCGATCAAAATTTTAATAGCAGGACTTTACAATTGTATTGTTACTCTCTATACCTATTTAATATTGTTGTACTGGAAGTGGTCCTAAAACACATTAAATCCCTAATAATGGAAATCCACATAACAAATGGCTTCCAAAATACATAACTATAATAAAAAATTTATAATGGCAGATTCTTATTATGACCCAGCAGATTTACGCAAGTTTGGAAATATAACCGACTGGAGCGAGGAATTGGGAACCAAGTTCTTTGAATACTATGGAAAAGTATTTGAGGAAGGTGCCCTGAGTGCTAGGGAGAAATCCCTTATAGCTTTGGCGGTGGCCCATGTGGTCAAGTGTCCTTATTGCATAGATGCTTATACAAAGGACGGTTTGCAAAAGGGGATAACCAAGGAGGAAATGATGGAAGCAGTACATGCTGGCGCAGCTATTGAAAGCGGTGCCACCTTGGTACATGGGGTTCAAATGATGAATAAATATAATAAGCTATCCATGTAGCTCAAATAGCTTACTAGATAAATTAAAGGCGTAGTGTCCATATATGGATTTTAGGAAAAGTGTGGGCCGAAATTCCCAACTTTCTGTAAACTTTCGGATATATGGCGTACTAATTACAGAATACGATAATAATGGCAACAAAATCTTTAAAGGCAAGGCACGAAGCCCTTGTAATGGACAATAAACAAATGGAAATCCTTAACGGAGGGATTTTTGAAGATGGGGAGCTGCCCTATTTCAAGGATAAAATTGCCCAGACAGGACAGTTTCCATTGCGACCAAAACAATTGGAAATTCTGCAGATCAATGTAGGTTATATGTGCAACCAGGTTTGCGAACATTGCCATGTAGACGCCGGACCGGACCGTAAGGAAATTATGACGAGGGAAACTATGGAAATGTGTTTGGAGGTTATCCGTAATACTGCAGCGCACACCTTGGATTTGACTGGCGGTGCGCCAGAAATGAACCCGGATTTTAGGTGGTTTGTAGAGGAAGCCGCCAAAGCTGGAATAAAGGATTTTATAGTGCGCTCCAATCTTACGATTATTAGGGCGAACAAGAAATATTATGATCTTCCACAATTTTTTAAAAAACACAATATCCATGTTATTTCCTCCATGCCCCACTACACACGTGGTAAAACAGATAAACAGCGGGGAGAAGGAGTTTTTGATCTGTCCATAAAAGCGCTTCAGGAGTTAAATGCGGTTGGTTATGGTATGCCTGGCAGTTCTTTAAGATTGGATCTTGTCTATAATCCATCTGGGGCCTTTTTGCCCGGAGATCAGGTAGCAATGGAGCGCGACTTTAAAAAGGCGCTAAAGGAAGATTTTGAGATTAATTTTCACAACCTTTTTTCCATTACAAATCTACCTATTGCCCGTTTTTTGGATTATTTGATCGCCTCCGGGAATTATGAAGATTATATGTATTCCCTAGTAGAGGCCTATAATCCTTCAGCCGTTGCCAATGTAATGTGCACTAATACCATTTCAGTAAGTTGGGATGGATGGCTTTACGATTGCGACTTTAATCAGATGTTGGGATTAAAGGTGGCCAGTAAAATTAGACATATTAGGGATTACAATGAAGATATCCTAAATGATAGGAACATCATAATTTCACAACATTGTTATGGATGTACGGCAGGGGCGGGGAGCAGCTGCCAAGGTTCCGTTACTTAGAATCCATCGCATTTTTCTGCTTAAAAGTCAATTTGCAAATTCTAAAATAAATGGACCATTCGGTTTGTAGGGGTTAAAGATTGTCATTAGGATTGCTTTTTGTGTGTGTTTTATCGATTTAAAGTTATTTTTAGCTTTATTTTTTAAATAAAAGACCAAAAATGGAGTTAGGATAACAGACTTATAGGTCTGTTTATAGAAAACCAAATCTTATGGACAAACAATTGAAGCGCATGGCTACCATGCAACGCATACAAACTACCGGCTTGGAGATTTTTTACCAAAAGGGATATCATAACACCAGCATTGATGACATTTTAAAGGAACTCTCCCTCTCTAAAGGAGCGTTTTACTACCACTTTCAATCCAAGGAAGAATATTTCATTAGCATTGTACAAAACCTTTTATTTAGAAAGGTTTACAGTAGTCTAATAGAACCCATAGAGGGCGAAGAAGACCCCTTGAACAAGATTGCCGCTTGTTTTGATAATGCATTGGAAACCGCTGAGCATAATTTTCTGGATTACGGATTTGTGCTGAGTAATTTCATTACCGAATTTAACGGGAAGAACCCTGATATCATGAATTATCTTCAGGACATTTTAAAAGTGTGGGAGGTTAATTTGGTTACCGCCCTACAGAAGGGAAAAACGGACGGGTATGTAAATAGGCATATCGATAGTGAGGCAGTGGCCACTTATTTAATATCATCCTATATTGGTATTCGTACCTTAATGGTTGAAGGAAATGGTAAAATGTTACGCTATAAGTATATACAACAGCTTCGGAATTACTTTAAATTAATAGAGCACAAGGAGTCCGTGTAGTTTGTTGTTTTTCCGAAGCGATTAGATCCCGCGGCGCAAAGTTCAGTGATTTGGAGATTTCCAGTTTTACAAAGCGATTAAAAATAGAGGTGAAGTTTAAGCTTACCATGATCAACTTCCCATTATCAGTTTATTTAAATATCACATTGAAAACCCATTAGTGCGACTTCTTGTCGTTTATGTTTCGCTCTGTCGAAGTGACTACTAAGGTCATTTCGACCAACGGGAGAAATCACACTTGTGGCTCAGTTCATTTAGGATAGAATTCCACATCTGCTCAAGGTCTCCCGACTTGGCGCTCTCCAACTTTACAAAGCGGTTAGAATTTTCGTGAAGCTTTGTAAACCAGTATTATCTATTTCCCATTAATAAGTTTGTTTATACATCAAGTTAAAAAGCTTCTTGTGCGACTTCTCGTCGCTCATGCTTCGCTCTGTCGAAGTGACCAGGCCAGTCAACCCCGCTGTGCAAAATCACCCGACTAATTAACGTGATAATTTACTATTTATAATTTCCTCAATTTTTAAAATAACATCCTCTGGAGAAATGCTGCGCATTGCGTTTTCATAACCAGGAGGGTATTTGTTTCCATAAACCGAGGTTGGAATCAGAGGAAATTGTTCCCTATCTGCCAACATTGCATAGTTGGAATTTTGTCCAAAGGGATAAAATCCCGCATAAGGATGGGTAACTCCCCATAGCGTTATGGTGGGTATTCCAAACAAGGCCGCTAAATGCGCATTTCCACTATCCATAGCCACCATTAAATCCAGTTGGGAAATTAAGGCCAACTCCTCATGGAATGGTAATTTGCCCACCAGGTTGATACAATTACTGAATTCGGTTTCCCATTTTTCCAGCTGTTCCTGCTCGTTTTTTCCGCCTCCGAAGAGTAGTATTTTGTATTTATCGGTTTTACTTAATTCATCTACTATTTTTTCCATTAAATCCAAAGGGTACATTTTGCCGTCGAAAGCGGCAAAAGGAGCTATGCCGATCCATGTTTTATCTTTGCCATCCACCAAATTACTTGTAGCAGGTGCAATGGATCTTTTAGGAAGTACAGTGGCTGTTTGCAAATCTATGGGCATTCCAAGTTTCCCAAAAACATCCGCATAACGCTGGTGGGTAGTTTTAAGCTGTCGAAATTCCTTTGAACGCCAAGCAGTCAAAGCTTTTTTTTCTGCCCGGCCTTTGTCTATCTGAACAAAGGGAGTAGAACCGAACTTAAAATACCCTTTTAGGATATTACTGCGCAATACATTGTGCAAATCGGCAACTGCATCTATGTTTAAGTTTTTAAGTTCCTTATATAGCTTCCAAAGACCAAATATGCCTTTGTGTTTTCCCTTTACATCCGCCTCGTAAATGCTTACATTGTCAAGGTTTTGAAAAATAGGCTTGAAGAAACTTCTGGTCAGTACCGTGACTTTCAATCCTGGATATTCCTTAACCAAGGCGGATAGGACAGGAACCGTCATGGCCACATCGCCCATTGCGGATAAACGAATGACCAGTATATGCTTTTTTTGGTCAGCTTCAAGGAGGGTTGTATTAGTTACACCCCTTACTTTCCCCTCAGCATACTTTGAAGTATTTTTGTCTTTTACCATCAATTCTTTTGTTGCTGGGCTAAGATAAGCTATCCATTATTTGGGATTAGGGCGCTTTGCGAAGAACAGGGTTAAGTTCGTTGTCATTGTACATTTTCATCTGCTTATAGACTTTCATGTATTTCTTGCCAGATTCAATATCCAATAATAGTTGATCTATTGCAGAACATAGATCTTTCTTCTGTTCCAATAAAATGTTAAGCTTGGTGCTGCATTTTTGAATATGATCTTGGGTGGCGTCCTGTCGATCTACTTCTTCCTGCATATGATATATCTTTAAGGCCAAAATGGATAGTCGGTCTATGGCCCAAGCCGGACTTTCCGTATTTATGGTAGCAGTTTCGAATTTTTCTACCGATTGGTATTTATTTAGAAAATAACTATCAATAAATTCAACCAAATCTGTTCTATCCTGGTTGCTGGAATCGATTTTTCTTTTGAGTTGAAGTGCTGCAACCGGTTCAATATTGGGGTCCCTGATAATATCTTCATAATGCCATTGCACGGTGTCGATCCAATTTTTACGATATAGCAAGTGGGCAATTTCTTCTTTTGGATATGGATTGCTGAAGGATTGGGCAACATCATCCACTAGATGATATTTTTCGATGCTTTCTTCAAATATTTTATAGGCAAAATCACTAAACATAACGACATTGTTTTAAAACAAAGATACCGTTTATTTAAAAAACGCATTTTATTTATTTATAAGCTATTTTGTGGGTTGAAGACTTAAGGAAATGATGATGTTTTACAGAAAAATCGCAAGTTTTGAAAGGTAATCATAAGAAACTTCGGTTTCATTTATAGATAGCCTTTTTAATTCATTATGATGTTGGTCAGCAGTACAATAAAAGGAATAATTACGGAGGCCATGAGTACTATTTCCCTGATACTATCCTTTTTAATGGACTGCACATAAGTGGTAATAAAGACTACTGCGGGAAAGAATGTAATCAGAATTGGGTGAGTATCCGGGGAGGACTTAAGGACCTTTACCAACGATCCAATAATGAACAGAACTAGGACCAGACGCATAGTCACCAATTTACCTACCCCAACGTTGCCTAATTTCAGAAAAGCCAAAAAGCCGCAGAGTAAAACGGTAAAAACATAAAGAAACAAAAGGGTGCTATTGCTCCAATCATAAAAATAAACGGCATTGAACTTAAAATCGAAAAAATAATGATTCCATAAAAAGTCCATATTGTTGCTCAGCACCAGAACAGCCAACATAATTAGGAACATAGCTATAATTGCGGCAAAAGGTACCAACCAATTTTTTATGTTTTTTGGATCATAAAAGTATATGGCAATGACAACCATTATAAGGTATAAAATGGCCCAGTCGTAAAACAAACTGGCAATCAATATCCAAAAGGTGGCATCAAAAATTTTTAGTTTAATATTTTTTAGAGACCTGAAACTTAGGATACGACGAATGGCAAGTAACAAAAAAAAGCTGCATAGAATGGCGTTGGAATCGGTCAACACTTCCGGGAACAGTACGATCAGCAAGGTATAAAAAAGGATGGCCAATGAATTTCCGCCCGTTATCTTATTTCTTAAAGTGATAAAATTAACTACAAAAATACTAAAGGATAAAAATCCTAAAATGACTGTTTGACCCAATATTTGTTCTGGTGAATACGATTTTTGGAACAGGAAAAAGTGGACAAACCAATAGAAGAAAAATAGAAATACCAGAAGTATTATATAATTTATTGGTTTTGTTCTTCCAAAAATGCTTGAAATCATCCTAGGTTTTTATATTTTTGCATGGTAAATATAATTAAGATGGATTCATTTTTTTACGGTATTGAGGATTTATTTGTAAATGTGTTATTTGCCCCCTTTGACGCTTTGCGTAGTATGGAGAATTGGTGGGGAGCAAATACATTGAATTGGATTTTTATGCTTATCGGCGCTGCAGCCTTCGTGTATTGGATGTTGGAGTTGAAAAAATACAATGATAGCGGCGAGGAAGACAAGGAAGCAACTGCACACTCCTACCTTTAATCGTTTTTCGGATTTCTGTTTGGATTAAGGCTTCTTTTTGAAGCTGTGGTTTTACCTAAACTTTATTTAACGACTATAACAACTATAAAGAAAGGGATAGCTTTTGCTATCCCTTTCTTTGTTTTTGTCCTAAGCCAAGTATTTGCAGTAATTCTTTTTATTTAAGATCGAATCCTAGGTCTTTGCGATAGTACATCTTATCGAATTGTAGTTTTTCAATGTTTTTATAGGATTTTTTTAGCGCCTCGTTGAAGTTGGAACCGTATGCGGTAACTGCCAAAACCCTGCCCCCATTGGTCAAGACCTTGCCGTCTTTTAATTCGGTGCCGGCATGGAATACAACGGCATCCTCAATTTTGTCAAAGCCAGTTATTTCCATTCCTTTTTTATAGGCTTCCGGATATCCCCCGGAAACGGCCATAACCGTTGTAGCTGCTCGTTCATCTATTTCCAGGTCTATACTGTCCAGTGTTTGGTTTGCCACTGCTTCAAAAACCGTAACCAAGTCGTTCTTTATTCGTGGTATTACCACTTCGGTCTCCGGATCGCCCAGTCGTACGTTGTATTCAATTACTTTTGGTTCGTCCCCAACTTTTATCAATCCAATAAATACAAATCCCTTATATGGCAAATTATCCAATTTAAAGCCTTCTACGGTAGGTTTTACGATTCTCTCAAGTACTTTTGCCATAAAGGTTTTATCTGCGAAAGGAACAGGGGAAATGGCCCCCATACCACCTGTATTCAATCCGGTATCCCCTTCACCAATTCTTTTGTAGTCTTTGGCCGTTGGCAGGATCTTAAATCCTTTTCCATCGGTAAGCACAAAACAGCTCAGTTCAATTCCGTCCAAAAATTCCTCAATGACCACAGTAGTACTGGCTGCTCCAAATTTGGAGTCGATCAACATGGTTTTCAGTTCGTCCTTGGCTTCTTGCAGGTCGTTCAAAATCAAAACCCCTTTACCAGCAGCCAATCCGTCTGCCTTAAGTACATAAGGTGGTTTTAGGGTTTCTAAAAAGGCATATCCCCTTTCCAAGGTTTCAGCCGTAAAACTCTCATAGGCCGCAGTAGGAATGTTGTGCCTCATCATAAACTCTTTGGCAAATTGCTTGCTTCCTTCCAAAGTAGCAGCAGCCTTTTGAGGGCCAATGACCGGGATATTTTTTAAGGCATTATCGTTAAGAAAAAAGTCGTGCACCCCATTGACCAGTGGGTCCTCAGGGCCTACAATAACCATATCGACTTTTTCAAAGAGCACACATTTTTTAATGGCTTCAAAATCGTTTACACCTATGGGTACATTTTTCGCTATGGTAGCGGTTCCCGCATTTCCGGGTGCCACATAAAGATTTTTAAGTTTTGGACTTTGTTTTAATTTCCAAGCTAAGGTATGTTCGCGCCCACCGGCACCAAGGATCAAGATATTCATTCTTACAAAATTTCCCCAAAAATACGGTTTGAGGTGGAAATATCTATTTGAACTGGTTTAAACTTTTTGAATTGGTTAAAAAATTGCCTTTTAGCACCTACTTTTTGTCTTTTTTCCTTTCGTAGATCTGCTATGTGCCTTAAAAGCGGCTTCAAGCAGACACAAAAACATAAATTATTGCTTCACTGCCAAAAAGTTAAACCGGTTCTTTATTTGGCCGTGAAATCCCGGTGTTCTTTTTTCTGAAGTTCATCTGGGGATAGGGATTTAAAATATTGGTATACTTTTTTAAGTCCCTCGGCTCGGGCCACTTTTGGTTCCCAGCCCAAAATTTCCTTTGCCCGACTAATATCAGGTTCACGTTGCATGGGATCATCCTGAGGCAAAGGTTTGTATATTATTTTCTGGTCCGTACCAGTGAGTTTAATGATTTCCTCTGCAAATTCCTTGATTGTCGTTTCATGGGGATTGCCAATATTTACGGGATCGGTATATTCGCTCATCAGTAAACGGTAGATTCCCTCCACCTGATCGTCTATATAACAAAAAGACCTGGTCTGGGAACCATCCCCAAAAACTGTAAGATCTTCACCCCTCAAAGCCTGTCCCATAAAGGCAGGAACCACCCTCCCATCGTTCAATCGCATTCTGGAACCATAGGTGTTAAAAATACGGACAATCCGCGTATCCAAACCGTGGTGACGATGGTAAGCCATGGTAATGGACTCCATAAAGCGCTTGGCCTCATCGTAAACCCCACGGGGTCCTACCGGACTTACGTTGCCATAGTAATCCTCATTTTGCGGATGAACCAATGGATCTCCGTAAACCTCAGAGGTAGATGCCACTAAAATCCTTGCACTTTTTTCTTTGGCCAGTCCCAAAAGGTTTAATGTACCCAGGGAACCTACTTTTAGGGTTTCAATAGGAATCTTTAAATAATCAATAGGACTTGCCGGAGAGGCAAAATGCAGTATATAGTCGAGCTTTCCAGGAATATGCACAAATTTGGATACGTCGTGGTGTTGAAACTCAAATTGTTCCAAGGGGAAAAGATGTTCAATATTCTTAAGGTCGCCAGTAATCAGGTTATCCATAGCAATGACGTAATAACCTTCCTTTATAAAGCGATCGCATAAATGCGATCCCAAAAATCCGGCTGCGCCGGTGATAAGTACTTTTTTCATTTGTTGTTGTTTATACTCCTCTCGAGAACAAGACCGTAGTTACGGTCTTAAAAATTATTCTTAAATCCAATGTCAGTGATTTGTTTTTTATATAGTAGAGATCATATTCCAATTTTTTAATGGAATCTTCCAAATTCTCACCGTACTTGTATTTGACTTGGGCCCAACCTGTAATTCCTGGTTTTACAAGATGTCTGGTGTTATAAAACGGTGTAATTTCATTTAATTGTTTGACAAATATTTTCCGTTCTGGTCTTGGACCAATAAATTGCATGTTCCCATTAATCACAGAAATTATCTGCGGAAGTTCATCAATACGAAATAAACGTAGAATTCTTCCAAACGGCGTAATTCTTTTGTCATTCTTAGTTGCCATTATCGCTCCTGATTTTTCGGCATCTACAACCATGGAGCGAAACTTATAAATACTGAATTCCTTTCCATATTGTCCTACTCTTTTTTGGGTATAAAATAGTGGGCCACGGTTAAATTGCAGATTTAACAGAAATACGAAAGGAGTAACGAGGGCGAAAATAATTCCAACAAATAGCGCCAAAGAAAAATTGACCAAGAAATTAAAGATTTTAATTAAATATCTGATTTTTACATTCTTGAATTGAAGTATCTCATAGAAGCTATCATTATGTGATTTTATGGGTAATGCTTCATAAGTATTTTCGTAAAAGGAAGTAAAGGAAATAACTTCCTTACCCTTAAGCATTGAACGTAAAATTATTTTTTCGAGCTCTTTCGGTAAATTATTATAACTTTTGGTGTTAATTATCCATGTATCTATTTTTTCAGCTGCCGCTAAAAAGTATTTCTTATTGATCAAGGTGTTTTGGTCTAAAGAAAAAGTAAGTTTCACCTTGTAAAAAGTTTCCATATCTTTCCCGTTTATTGCAGCCATGTCCTCTCGCAAACTATCATAGGTAGCGTCCTCATAAATATAAATGACATTTTTAGTAACAGGAATAATTTTAAAAACGTTACTGAAAAATAGTCGCCACAACCCAATTTCTACAGGGGTTAATATTAGAAACATCAATAAAGGCCCCCTCCAAAAGCTGATATCGTAGATAATAACACAAGACAGAAATACAACAAAGACGTACAAGGATGATATGTAGGCGGATTGTGGTAGAAAGAATCGCCTCTCAGATACTTTTTCCAGATTGTAAAAATCCAGGATATAAGCCAAAACCATGTAAGAGGTTATGCCAATGGCGAAGACGCTAAATTTAAGTTTTAAAGAAACATATTTTTCATCTATTGCGTGATTTACCAATAAATTTAGGGATGCCAAAATTATGAGGGTATCACCCACAAGGAGAATAAATTTTCTTTCAACGGAGTTTAATATTGAAGGTCTTGGCATGTTCCAAATTTAACTGATATAAATATTATTTGGTTGTTAATTCTAGGATGTTTATTCTTTTAATCGCATAAAGCCTAACTTTATAAAATCCATCACATATTTACTGGGTTAAATATTTCAGTTATCCAACCCTCTAAGGAGTATTTATGGATAATTTCTTTATCACCTTTTTCAAAAGCTTTATCAAAAAACTTTTTCTCAAGTTGAATTTGATTCCGGTCTATTACTTTAATGTTTGTTGGATTATAAAAATCATAATTGACAATATCCTGGTTAGTAGTAATTAATTTTCTACTTGCTCCTAGCATTTCGATTGTTCTTATAGTTAGACCATTTTGTTTAGGATGCTGGATATCGAGAATAGCGTTACTTTTTTCTACATAATTTACTAGTTCATTTTTACTTAAAGGGACAAATTTAAAATCTTTTAATTTGGTGCCCCATAAAGTTCTATCATAAATGCGTTTTATTAGGTACAATATTTTACTTGGAAAATACAAATAAAAAAAATAGTTCAACCCTTGTTTTTGGCATTCTGTTCTTATTTGATTTAGAATTTTGTTTCTATCGCTGTGAAGAGTGCCGATAAATAACAGGTCATATTCCTTTTGAATGCTTATGCCGGATAAATTGGAGTAATCATCTACATAAAATAAGGGGCGATATTTAATATCTATTTTACGATTTATACAATCTTGTTGATCGAAAGAAAAACGGACATCAAAATATTCTAGCAGTTCATTGGCATTTTTATTCTTCAAAGAATCCCACATATATAATATAAACCGAGAGGATTCATGTTCTTTTTTCAGTTTTAGAAAAAGCTGCTTAGAAATAGATTCAGGACTATTAAAGAAAATGAAATCGTATTTAATTCCTTTAGTTTTGTGTAATATATCGGTATAATACTTATTTATTTTTTTTGATAGCAGCTTTTTGTTTATTCTAACAAGCGCTTTCACTATAAAAGTGTTGGTAGGTCTCTCATCATAAAAATCTACTTTAGCGCCCAGGCTTTCCAATTTATTTTTAATATCTATTTCATACCCGAAGAATTTCGGCGAAATGAATAGGATTCTTTTTTGGTGCAATGCATTCATTGGCAACATTAATTATTAGCTTACCTTATTTTTAGGATAATTTGGTGTTTATAATTTTATAAAACCTTCTTCGAGTCGTCCTATCGTGAATTTTCAAAACAACTCATTTTATTCATAAATATGTACTAAATCACTATCAGATTTTTTAAATCTGATTTCTTTTTTTGTTTCATAAAGTATTTTTCCTGAATAGAAGTCCTTTAACCTGATTTTATTATCAGCATATTCCATTTTATAGAGAAGATTAGCTTCCAATTTTATATTTGCTTTAATATCCTCGGAATCAATAATGTCCATTAGTTTTACGTAAGTATTTTTAGACTTAACCTCGAAAAATATTGGGGTTTTATTATTAAAGGACAAAAGATATTCATTAACAAATAGATCATCTTTTCCAATATATTTATATACCCCAACATTTTTTACCTTAAAACGAGCGTCCTTTAAGATTTCATTGTTTGGAAACGAAATGCCTAAATAGGAATTATTATCTGTCCAAAGGACCTTTTCCATTTTTTTCCACGCCCCATAATTGTTATTCCCTAAAGGAATTATTGTATCGAATTTCATTAGCGCTCCGGTCCCTCTAAACCTAATTTGATCAATTACATCCTTGTTACATTCCAATTGGATATAAAAATTGTAACCTTTATAGTCTTTGAGGTCAAATTTTATTCTAAAATAGTTGTGTTCCAAACTACCATTTTGTATGATCTCTATTTCATTATTATCTCTCCGAATTATTTTAAAATTATGAAGAGAATTAAAATCCATTAAACTTGCATTGGATAAAATTTCTTTATTTGAAACATAAATACTTTTAAAATTATGATATTTTAATTTTAATAGTTTTTTATTATTAATATCATCAATAATTGAAATTGTTCTAATTCTTCTTCCAGTAGCGTTGTTATGATAATGTGAATTTAAAAAATAACTCTTATTGTAAGAATACATTTTTTTTTCGTTTAACATTGGTATTTTGGTTCCTTCACTAATAAATTCCCAAAAGGATTTCATGTCTTCTTCCTTGTAATACCCTTTGACAATGACTGGAGGTGTTAGATAAAAATTGATTCCTTTGTTCCTAAAATACTGAAGATTTTTTCTAAGACCATCTATTATTAGTGAATTTATCCCTGGTTTAGGAAGAGGGTGTTCCTCGATATCACTTCCATATTTACCTTGCAAAAAATCTGAGAATATATTGTCATTTTTGAATGCACGTGAAGAGTACACCGATGTAGTATCTTTTTGCGCTTTCATGGGATATCGCTTAATATATAACTTTAGAGTGTTAAAAAGGGACGAAGTTGTTGTTTCAAAAAAGGTACGACTACTTAGCAGAGTACTTAGGCCTGATAAATCATATGTAATAATTTTCGGAAGTTCTGTGCCCGTCATATGAGCCCAGCGATTATCCCCCACTAAACCATCATATTCCCTAGACAGTATTAAAATATCTCCTTTATTCATAAATGGTTTGACCTGTTCTAGAAGATAGTATAAAGGCAAACCACCATGCAACGCCATATTAACAACTGGAATACCCAACTGCCTTTCCATCAAATCACTGTCGATTCCAAAAGAAGCATTGCTCCCCCCGATAATCACAATTTTCCTTGTTTTGACTTTTTTAAGCTTATTGATTTTGGGAATAATTCCGGCCACATATTCCTTTTTGTAGTCAGGATAAATATGTAGCGTGGCATAGGATATTAACAATATAATTGAAATAAAAATCACCAACCGACTTATTAACTTTAATAACATTATTCTTTATCTTTAGAATTGAAAATAAATAAATGCTGCCTTTTCATTACTCCCATATATTCCATAAAAGAGTATGTACAGTATAAAGAAAACATATAGACCCCATCTCAAAATAATGTTTTGATTCTTTAATAAAGCCAATATGTCAAATTTTCTTTCTAGTAAATCAAATCCTATAAGCACTATAATTGAAATAATGGCAATTTTAAATTCTCCTCTTTCCAATCCTAACTTATAAATAGCATCACCAAAAAGTACTTCAGGATTGAAAACGAAAATATTTTTTATTATGTATATGGCATCTGTAAGTTTATTGGCTCTAAAAAATACCCAGGCTAAAGAAACTAATGAAAAAGTAAGCAATATTTTATACAACTTATAACCAACTGTATTGAAATTGATTTTAACTGAACGATAAAATTTAAAGATAAATGGGGTTATGCTTAAATCTATTATCTGATATATTCCGTGCAGGAATCCCCATATGAGGAAATTCCAACTGGCACCATGCCATATTCCGCTAACTAGGAATACCACCATAATATTTCTGTTCTTCTTCCATTTTTTAACACGGCTGCCTCCTAATGGAAAGTACAGGTAATCTCTAAACCATCCTCCAAGGGAAATATGCCATCTTCTCCAAAACTCGGGAATGGATTTTGAAAAATAAGGTCTGTCAAAGTTTTTCATCAAATCATAACCCAAGACTTTGGCAGCACCGATTGCTATATCGGTATAAGCCGAAAAATCACATAATATTTGAAATGAAAAAAATACTATTGCAATTACTAGCTCAAAACCGGTAAAATTATGGGGGTTATTGAAAACGGTATTCACTAGAATAGCTAATCTATCTGCTATGACCAACTTTTTAAAAAAGCCCCACAGCATCAAAATTAATCCATCTTTAATTCTGTCATAGTTTAACTTATTCTCACGGTCAAATTGAGGTAATAAATTAACGGATTTTTCAATCGGACCAGCAACTAATTGAGGGAAGAATGAAACAAATAAGGCATATTTTCCAAAATGTTGAGTAGCTTTAATTTTATTTCGGTATACATCCATAGTGTAGCTAAGAGCCTGAAATGTATAGAAAGAAATACCAACTGGAAGCATAATATCAAAATTTGATAATTTCCATTCTATTCCAATTTTATTGAACAGAATTGCGAAATTTTCATTTAAAAAATTAAAATATTTAAAACCAATTAAGATTGCCAGATTGGAAATAAAGCTAATTGCTACATATATTTTTTTATTTCCAAATCCATCCTTATTTGCTTTCTCAATGAGGATACCACTAACATATGTAATAACGGTGGAAGTTAAAATCAATAATGCATATTTTGGATTCCAACTCATATAGAAATAATAGCTGGTTATCAACAACCAAAACCACCTTAATTTATATGGAAAAACAAAATATAGGATTACTACTACAGGGAAAAAATATAAAAAACTAAATGAGTTAAATAGCATTTTTTATTCTAAAAATTATTAATTATACATTACTAAAAGCCAATCAATTCAACTTGTTGCCATTCTTTTACATAGATTAAAAATAAGCCCATATCTTATTTTTAACATACGAAATAACGAATTTGTACTTTTTTCTCCTGTTCTGGAAGCAGTGTTTTCATGTCTTCTATAATATATTAAGGGTTCATCAATATAGTAAGTAGATGAAGTAATTTCGGCAATCAGTCCTATCCACACGTCATGCATAGGAAGTTTGGTGGGAAATGGTAAGGCTTTTTGTAAAATAGAAGATTTAAATGCCAATGTTGCTCCAAGATATTTTACTTTTAATAGATTGGAAAGTACCCCAGTTTTATTTTTCGAATTTTTGAAAAACAAACTGCCGTTAACCTTTTCCGTATCATGGAACATTAGAGCATTTGAAAAAACTAAGCCATTACCCTGTAAATGCCAAACAGATTTCTCGACTTTGTCATGGAACCAAATATCATCTTGATCAGATAAAAAAATAATATCTCCGGAAGCCTGCTTTAAGGCATTTTCAAAATTATATATTAAATTGCCTTTTGTCGAATGATATAATTTTATTCGCTCATCCTTATAGGAACTAATAATTTCAATGGTGTTATCCGTTGAACCGTCATCCGAAATAATAAGCTCGTCATCTGGGGATATTTGATGTAATATGGAGTCAATTTGTTCTTTTAAAAACCTTTCTCCGTTATAGGTAGCCATACAAACTGATATCTTCATGAAGCTTTGTGTTTTATTATTTTAAGAAAATTTAAACTTAGGGCTTAATTAATTTTCAAATAAGAATTGATAAAAATTAATAAAAACCTTAATTTTCTATATTTGATGGTTAACATAATAGCTCTCAAAAACACGATAGTGCCATATTGACACTTATCTATGAAACTAGGCTTATCTATATTTCGTGCTCCATTACAATAGTATCTGAATCGATTTATCTGGCTTGAATAAGAAACTTCGTCATTGGAAAAATCTTGCCTACATGTGGTATTCAACACATAAAAATCTGAATACTTTTGGCGAAAGCGTTCTATGAATTGAAAATCACTAAAATCCAATTTTATTTTATCGTTATAACCCCCAACGTTCAAAAAGGAGTCCAAATTTATTAACATTCCACTATTCACAGGAGTCAGTTGATTTAAAGAATTTACACCCACATTAATTGACTTTGGGTGAAAGCCTCTTTTGAATTTATAGACGCATGGTGAAAAAATTCTATTATTCTCTAAAAGTAAAATAGGAACAAATAATTTAATGTCTGGGTGCCTGTCAATAGAAGATTTGTATTCTTTGAGGATATTGCTTGGAAGTGTTGTGTCTTGATCTAGCAATAGTATCCATTTTTTATTTGTTTTCTGCGCGTGAAATGCGCCCTGATTATAAGCTCTACTAACGCCGGAATTATTGGAATCATGGTTGTAAACCATTGAGACTCCTTGCGTATCGTTAATTTTTTGTGGGAGTTTGGAATTGTCGTAGATATAGAGGTTTATATCTGACTCCTTTTCTGTCATTTGCAGTACCGATTGAAACGATTCACAATCTTCCAAAGCTCTGTTGTAAATAACTATTATAATTAAAAGAGATTCTAAAAAATTGTTCATCCCAGTTATTTATACATTCCCTTTTCCTTCATTTCGGAAATGGACTTTTCGTACTTGTCTTCTTTGATTTCTTGTGTATTTACCCAATCAGTGAAATTCTTAATACCTTGTTGAAATTCAATTTTTGGATTAAACCCTAATGTTGCTTTTATCTTTGTAAGGTCTGCATAATTATGACGGATATCTCCAAGTCTATAATTTCCAGTTATGGTTAAGGGCACTGAAGTATTGAAATTTTTGATTAAAGTATTGGCTACGGTTATTACATCTGTAGGGACACCTGTCCCAACATTAAAAATTTCTCCATTGGCCTCCTCCTTCTCTATTCCCAGAATAGTTGCATCAACAATATCATCTATGTATACGAAATCTCTTGTTTCCTTACCATCTTCAAAAATGTTTATACCATTTCCATTTTTTATTTGAGTAGAAAAAATAGATAATATCCCCGTATATGGATTGGACAACGATTGTCCCGGGCCATACACATTTTGATAACGGAATGCCACGGGTGCAATGCCTTTTGTTGGACAGACCGTCATTACCATTTGTTCTTGATTCTGCTTAGTTATTCCGTAAACAGAGGTTGGATGGATTTTAGAATTTTCATCAGTAGCCACTAATTGGAGAGGAGAAGAATTTGGATATTTTACCTCAAAATCACTAATATCCATATCTTCCTCAATGCGATGTTTTGGATATACATATCCTAATTCCTTGCTCAAATATTTACCTTCCCCGTAAATGGACCTGGATGAAGCTATTACAACTTTTTTAACCGTGTTGGGAGTATTAACTAACAAATCCAACATAATTGCTGTTCCTTGGACGTTGACCTGAGTGTATTTTTTTATTTCATACATGGATTGTCCTGTTCCAGTCTCAGCTGCAAAATGTACAATTATATCTTGGTTATATATTGCTTTTTTCCAATCCTGAATATTTATGACATCACCTTTAATAAAAACTACTTTATTTCTAATAGAATTATATAATGGGGAAGTATTTATAGGGTCTTTTCCGTGAATTTGTTCAGAAAGGTTATCTAAGACGGTAACATTATATCCCTTTTCATTTAACTTTAAAGCTAAATTAGAGCCAATAAAACCAGCTCCTCCAGTAATTAAGATATTCTTCATAAAGTATGACTGATTATCAAATGATTCACAAAAATACACTTATATATGCTTATTAAAGTTCTGGTCCTGTGTTTTTTTACTATTCATCTTTTCTTTTTCAGAGAAAACAACCAATAAAAAAGATATCATATAAAGGGGAGTTGCCGTTTTAAAAGGAGATTCAAATATCATCAATAATAAAATCATTGAACATATTATCAGCATGCATTTGTTGTTGGAATTGTAAAAATTATAGAGAATATTTGAAAGGGCTAAAAGAAATATAAATAGACCAATTGTTCCATTTTCCAATAAATAAGTAAGGTACTGGTTATGGGAGTGATTCATTGCGAGGATAGAGTTAAACCCAGCTCTATGTGCTATTTCTATATTTTGGAGAATAACATCCGATTTTCCGGTGCCATAGCCTGCCCATGGATTGTCTTTAATGGCTTTCCATGACATTTTCCATAATTGACTTCTAGGGCCATCCAATGTACCTATAAAATAAATTATTGTTGCAAAAACAATAATAATGGAAGGGAAGATATACCGCGCTATATTTTTTATGGAAAGAGAAAATAGGATGGGTAATATAAGTAATAGGACAATTGAAAGTCTAGACCCCAATATTAAAATTGCTAAAAAGCTAAATATAAAATATATAGTAATATAACGGTAGGATATTAGTTTTTTACTAAGTAAATCTGCACAAAAAACATTACCAATTAAAATGAAAAATGAAATAAAAGTGGTGTGATCATAAAACAGCCAATATATACTTAAGTGAGCATTGGTTTTAATGTCGCTAAAGTAATTGTAGAAATTAATATTGTAATAATATCCACTGCAAAAAATAAGTAGCAACCAGCTCACTATTAGAATGGAGGACAAAACAAGGAAGACATTTAAATAGATAATTTTTACATCAGAGTTACGTCGGGAGAAGTCAATTGTCCCACCAATTAACGTGAACAATAAAAAACCCATTGGAATTGATAATTTGGAAATATCTCCACTTCCAATTAATAAAAAGGGAATTATAAAGAATATAGACACTGACACTTGTATCGAATTAATTTTAAATGTCCTTTTTTTATAAGAATTAAACAGTCCGTAAGCCAATAACAAAAGTGTAGAAAATGTAACCCAAGCTATTTTTAGCGGAATGGTTGCAATAAAAAATGCTACAAAGATCAAGACTAAATCTTTCTCATCCGTTTGGCGTTTTATCCAGTTTACTAAGGGAAAAACAAAGAGAACAAGCCAGGGAAGTAATAAGAATAATGTACGTAGCCATAAAGGATAGATTAATTCATTAATAGGTTTTAAAACAATATAAGGATCGAAGGAAGGTTTTGAGGTATCTAGAATAAAAGCGGAGCGTAAGTGGTCAACTTCCATTATATGTTTAAAAAAAACAATGTTTTTTTTAAATTCGCCAGATGCGATTTTAAATAGGCTTTTGCCATTGGCTACAAGTTCAACAGAATTAATTACAACATTTTTTATATTTTCATTAGAACCAAAATCCAAGCGTAAGAACTTTAACTGTTCATTTTTTTCTAATTTGAAAGGAAAGTCAATGGTATTTCCAGTTGTATTGGCTTCTCTTTTAACTTCCTGAATTGGATTAAATCCAGCACCAGTGTCGTAATGAAGCTCAATACTACCTTCATCTGGATAAGTGATTTCGGCTAGGAGGGTATATGATTTTTGAGATAATTCTAAGGAAAGCTCATAATTTAATAGGGAATTTATAATTAGAGATATAGCCATGCAAATACATAAGCGGGGCACAAAAGATAGTTTCCTAATTCTGTACATACATAGATTATTTAATCAGTTTGAAATTATTTTGATTTTCCGCTGTCTTATTTAGGGTCCAAAAAACGGACATGGATATGACGAATAATGAAATTCCAATAGGGTTGTTAAAGAAAGGGTTCGTAAGGGAAATGAGTATAACGAAGAGAATACTTAGAAAAAATGCCTTGCGAATAGCTAAACTATTTTTGTTGCGAGTATAAGCATTATATAGGACGGTAAAAAAAATAAACCATATGACCAATCCTAAAATTCCTTGTTTATGGAAGACTTCCAAATAACCTATTTCCATATGTACCGTTCTTATGGGCACTCCATTTCCAAATCCATGACCTATAAAAAAAGAAATGGGGTCAATGCGTTCTATAACTTGCTGGATTTGCTGTAATCTAACTGAATCGCTTTGATTCTTATTTCCCAACTCTATATTTTTAAAAAAATATAAGCTTCCAAAAATAAGTACTACTGTTATAATCAGTATTTTAAAGTTTAGTTTTAATAGAAGCGGAATCCCATAGAAGAGAGCATACAAGATAACGAACATAAGAATCAGTCCACGGGTGCCCGAAAGTATCATCGCAGAAGTGATTATAAAAATGGCCAATCCCTTAAATTTGGATTTATCAGTATGAATCCAGAATATTAGGCCAACTACCATGTAAAGAAAACCTTTGTAAAAGAAAAGTCCATTGGTCCCTCTAAAGTAAAATTCAGAGGAGGCGATTTGGGTGTTTACGTAATTGTAAAATATGGTAAAATCGATTTTTTCAAAATAAAATAGAATTTGAATGAATATATAGGCGATTGCCATTAAAAAGCTTGTCCTTTTTATTAAGGAAACTAATAATCTAACCCTTTGTTCGGAATCTATATAATAACTAAAGAAAATGACGCTGAAAAAATAGGTCAGTGGCTTTACATCCTCGGCGATCAAGGCAAATGGAGCTCCGTTTAACCAACCTAAAATAACGTAAAAGGCTAATAGGGAAATAACCGCCAATGAAAGCTGTATTACATAGGTAGGTATTTTAGAGCGGAAAATATAAATAGCCCCAACTAAAGCTATGTTAAAGAAAAAAAGTAGTATTCTAAGCGTTGTATTACCAAATTCAAAGACCCTCCCTCCCCCACCTAAAAAAAGTTCTAAGAGGACACCAGTAAAAAGTAATTTCAAAAGAATTCTCATAGTATAATTAACCTTCTTTTAATAGATTAATAATTTAGCTCTTCTCGAAATAATTATTTTCAAAATAGAATTTATTATCAATAGTACTTAAATCTTACCAGCTGTTTTTCCAAATTATCCTCAATAGCAGAAAAGTTCTATAATCCAATAGAGTCAATCACGAAATAATTATCATTACGTTTCCTGTAATTTTCAATGAATTGGTGATCACTAATAACAAGCCCCACTTTCTCATTATACCCCCCAACAGCATGAAATTCTGATACTTTTATCAGAATTCCACTATTTATAGGAGAATTGATTTTCAAAGAATTTAACCCAGTATCAATATTCTTTAAATGTTTTCCGTAACAGTTAAAGCTACATGGCGATAATATTATTCCCGTGCTAATTTTTAAAATTGGTGCAAATAAAAATATGTTCTTATTTTATTCTATAGCTTCATGATAACTATTAAATATATTGTTACGGAATGTAGTATCTTGATCAAGAATTAACATCCACGTTTTATTCTCTGTCTCAGCGAATTTAGCACCATAGTTATATGCTGCGCTTACGCCAGAATTCATTTCATCATGAATATAATGTATTTTAAAAGATATAGATTCTACATTTTCTAAATTATGGGTTTCGGGAGAATTGTCGTAAACCACCAAATCAACATAAGCCCCTTTAGGAATTGCCTTTGAAAGAGATTTAAAGGTATTGGAATTTTCTAATTTTTCATTATATAGCACTAACACTGCCAACAAGTCCTGAAAGAAACAATTCATATTAAAAAAATTTAAATACCTCTATCATTTAACAATTTAAGCAAGAATGTATAATTTTCATTTCTTGTCATCATATAACAAATAAAGGCCACCCAGATTATTATACTTATTAAAACCATAGGTACGTTAAAGATTGAAAACATTTTCAAGCCCATAAAAATCAACAATGTTCCCAAAAGGACCAATACAATATCGGAAGTAAAAAATGTTAAATTAGCTACCACTTTTTTACTATAATAAAAGTACAAAACAAATAGACTTATATGCGCAATAACATTTATCCAGGCGGCAGCTATAATTCCGTGTTCTGGGATAAATATGAAATTAAGGACCAAGCTTATTGATAAAGAAATGGAAACTGTCAGAACACGATAAATTTGTTTATTGGATATGGTCATAATATTTCCTAGCAAAGAACTTATCGTTCTTAAAACGACGACTAGGGATAATGGCGCTACCAAAGGGATTGCCGCCAGATATTCGCTTGTATATAATGTGGCTATTATGGACTTGTTAAATGTTGTAAATAAAAGAAATAATGAGCATCCTATTATTATAAGATAAAAAAGTAATTTCGAGGAGAGTTCCGATATATTTTCTCCCCTTGAAAATTTAAAGGACATATAAGGTAACAAAACGTTGGACAATGTTTCGGATGCAATCAAAAGCACTAAAATTATTCTAAAAACGGATTGATATAATGCAACTTGTGTAGCACCTAAATAATAGGAAATTATTTGGGTATCAATCATAAAATATAATATCCCTAATATTGTATGGAAACCATATGACCAGCTACGCTTAAAAAAATGTTTTTGAATTTGAATATTGTATGCTTTAATACGGATTGATTCACGACAAACGAATAATATCCAAGTCAATTGCAATAATTTACAAACTAAAAGACTTATTGAAAGCATCCCCAAAGAGAAATCCAATAAACTATACATTATTATCAAAATTGTAATACCTATGGCATAAACTATTGTCGTTTCTGTATATTTCCCGAACTTATTTTTAACTTTCAATAAGGCTTGAAGGAATAGTATATAAGATGAAGCCAAAGCAAATAAAATGAAAATACCTCCAACGAAAACCCAACTTCCATCATATAGTAAATAAAGATATATGAATGAAATTGTACCAACAATAAGAGATATGGATAACTTTACGTACAAGCCATTGGAAACGTAATCTCCAGGATTAAATTTATTCTCCGGGTATTCTTTCATAATCATCAAAGAGAGGCCAAAATCGGCGCAAACCCATAGAATTGTAGCTAAGGAAAATCCAAAACTCAAAATCCCAAAATCTTCAACAGGCATTAGTTTAGCCAGGACAATAAAAACTATACTACCGGTATAAACTTGAAGTAAAGAAGTGGCCAATGACCAAAAAATATTTTTAGATACTGTAGCCATTTTATTTAAGTCAATCTATCTGAACAGTCCCGTCGATTCCCGCTACATAATTTTTCTTTACTTGTAAATATGAAATCCATTCACGAACTATTAAAGTTTTCCAGTTACCTGAATTTAATCCTTTATTATCTAAATTGTTATCCCATAGCCATATAGGTGTCGGCCATATCGCATAATGTGGGCTTACCTTTTGATAGAATTTTTGATCTACTCCATCCTGTCCATGATGTGCCATTTGCACATAATTGGCTTGTATTTTGTTGACATTTTGTCCATTAAGAATTACATTTCCTCCTTCAACCCCTAAATCTCCTAAAAAAAGTACGGATTTAGACTTACTTTCAATTTTAAAAACCATTGACGAGTTATTTATGGCATTTACCGTAATTTTATCGTTAATTGCACCAAATACATTCATGGTTACACCATTCCCTATTTCAAACATATCGTTGTTCCGAACATTAACTAATGGGATATTAGAAGAATTGATTATTGCACTATAATGCTTATAAAAATCCAATGCCTTCTCTTCATTTACCTTTACCCAATCCTCCTCCAAAGCAACATGAAGGATTTTTTTGATTTTTACCTGATTGTCAGGGATAATTCTCAATAACGCCCCTGCATGATCGATATGTGGGTGAGTAATAATCCAAGTATCTACCTTGCCTCCAAATTGTTTCAAATGTTGTATTAAAAAATTGTCAAATTCTGGCAAACCACCGTCTACGACTATTATATTATTATCATCGGTTCTAATAATATACGCCATTTGAACTTGATCTAATCCATCCAGTTGCCATAACGAAAAATCTTGAACTCTATTTGGGAAAGAGGTAATGTTTAAAATAGGCGTTATATCATCTATATCCTCACATGAATTCAGCAATGTAAGCAGTAAAAGGGAACAGATTAATTTAATCTTCATTGCATATCAGCTAGGTTAATGTTTTAATTTTTTCAAAGGCCCTTTTAGAGTTATTAGAATCATGGTACTTATTAAATATATTATTTTTCTCAATTATAAGGTCTTTATAATCAGTATCTGTCCAAATGGTTTTTAATGCATTCATTAATTCTTCCCAATTTTGCACAATTGGTCCGGCTACCACATCATTATAATTAAAATACATTTCCCTTGAACCTTTTAAATATTCCTTTAAATCAAATGCCGCAAAAATAATCGGTTTAAGAGCCAATAAAAAATCGAAGTAAGCACCAGAGTAATCGGTTATTAGCAAATCAGCATCCTTTAACATGAAATTGATGTCATCTGTCTGATTATCAGATAAATGAATTATTCGACTGTGAGGGTTATTTTTTTCCAAATCTAATTTATTATCGACAAAATGCCCCTTACTGACGAGAACTATATTGTGCTTAATTAAAAAGGACTGCAGTTCTATTGGGTTGTAATCCGTTAATGTAAAAATACTTTTAGCTTCAAAATGATTTCTAAAAGTAGGCAAATAGTACACCAATTTACAATCTTTGAACTTAGCTCTTAACTCCTCATTAAAAGTATCCTTAATAGGGTTATAAAAAGCATCATTTCTAGGGCATCCTGTTTCTAAAACTTTATTTGTTGAGATGTTGAAAGCGGTTGACATTTTATCTGTAAATGCACTAGAATTCGAAACCACATAGTCATAATTAAATTCACAAACAAAGGGAAATAATTTTGGAACGATTACTTGCTGAAAAAAGGAATTTACATTGGAAAATTTATCATCCATGCCAATTTTTTTCATTGGATTGCCATGCCAAAGTTGAATACAATTGGCGCCATTGGTAAATAAATAATTAACATCTCTTTTACCAGAACTTACTATAATATTTTTTGCCTGAAGACTATAATAAATACCCCTTATGCTGTTGGTCATAAAAACATTTTTAGGGGTATAAATTTTGGCCTTATCATATACAGCCATATCCCTGGTAAGCCATATGACTTTTATTTCAGGATGATTTTTTAAAATGTATAAATACAAATACTTGCTGTTATCTGAAAATCTTTTTCCATACCATGCGCCAAATACCCATATTTTCTTATTTCTGGGGAAAAAAATTTGAATCCACCAAATGGGTAGAAATAAAATATAACCCAAATACTTAACAATTCGGAACATTAATTTGATTGGTTTTTTAGAAGTTTCCTCAGTTCATCCTCGGATATTTTTCTGGGATTATTACCAAGTCGTTCCGTATTCACGTTATTAACAATGATATCTTCATAATCTGTAATTCCAAGCTTGGCTATGGAAACTTCAATCCCCAATTTACGAGCAAATTCCTTTAGGAAGAATTTTCCTTCGTTAGGATTGTTAATTTTAAATAAACTGCAAAGATCGTTTATATTATTTTTAATAAATTCAACTCCTCTAGGGTCATTCGCATTTGTAATAGTTACCCCAAAATTAAATTCAAAAAATTCTGGTAGTGTTAAAAATACTGCATGTCCGTGCGGTATTGAATAATAAGTAGTAAAGGCATATGAAACGGCATGTGCGGCAGTGGTCTTGGATATGTTTATTGCTTTTCCAGCTAAATATGACCCTAGCATTACCGTTTCCCTGCTTTTTTCGTTTGTTGGATCCTTGGTGACATTGGGCAAATCTTCGAGTAATAAATGAATAGCCTCCTTTGCATAAGCTTTCGACTCCGCATTAGCCCCAACGCTCCAATAAGATTCTATTGCTTGGGAAAGGGCGTCCAACCCTGTGCAGGCGGTTAAATATGATGGCTGTGTGACAGAAAACATAGTATTTAAACCTACGGCATCAGGAAGTATAAATTGATGGGCAACAGAATATTTTTTATTATCATGATATATCACTGCAAAATGAGTTGCCTCACTACCTGTTCCAGCCGTAGTCGGAATGGCAATAAGAGGTTCGCCTTTTTTGCTGATTAATTTAGAGTCATTAACTATCTGTAAACTATTTATTTGATCGTTTGCTGAAAATATGTTTATTAATTTCGCCATATCTATTACACTGCCACCTCCTATTGCAATGATTAAATTAGACTTTGATTGACGAAATATTTCTAACCCCCTTAATACATCTTCATACTTCGGATTTTGTTGAAAATCGGAAAATCTAACATATTCCTCTCCATTCAAACCTTCTTCAATAAATCTGTTAGATCCAGAATCGATAAATGAACTTTTTCCAGTAACTAGAAAAATCTTGTTAGCGGAATATTTGCGAACAAGATTCTTAATATCTGTGCTTGATATGTTTTTAATTAGTGTTTGGGTCATTTTTTTTAAGAAATTTTTCAAAAGCGTATTTATTTTCCTTAGGACTGGTGGTGGGTCTTCCTAAATTTTCTCTAGCTCCTATATTAACTTTTATTTCCAAAAACGCCCTTCCGTGATGGCTCATCAAGGAACTCAATTTATTCTTGATATCATCAACTTCCGTTGCTGATTCCACAAAGGAATAACCACTAGCGGCAGCAATATTTGGTAAATCTATGGCAAGAGCGACTGTGGGTTGTCCTCCGACTGAATCATGTGCTCCATTATTGATGACAATATGTTTAAAATTTTTCAATTTTTTCATGGATCCATTTATGGTAAGGCTTCCCATATGCATAATTACTGAACCGTCACCATCTATACAAATTATGCTTCGATCTTCTTTTTCTATAGCTATTCCCATAGCAATTGAAGAGGTATGTCCCATGGCCCCGACTGTTAAAAAATCCTTTTCATGCGTTTGCTGAAGAGCTTTTCTATATTCAAAAACCTCTCTGGATGTTTTTCCAGTGGTAGAAACAACAATATCGTTTTCTCCTAATTGATCAATAATAAGTTTTACCGCTCCCTCTCTATTTAATGGATATCTGGTAGAATTACTTTTTTTTAGTGAATATTTTTCAAAAGAATTCTTACGAACCAATAAAGCAAAAGGTTTCATTTCGGATTTTGCGGTATGAATTGCTTTATCCAAGACCAGTTCGATATCACTATAGCCATCAACTACTAAATAGGGTAACTTCATCGCATTAAGTAGATCTTCACTTACCATTCCCTGCTTTATGTGCTGGGGTTCATCTTTTATGCCAGGCTCGCCCCTCCAACCAATCAACAAAATCATTGGAATCCCATAAACATCATTATCCGCTATTGAGAGAATGGGGTTAACGGTATTTCCAAACCCGGAATTCTGCATGTATACCAATGGAATATTGCCGCTTGCCAAATAATTTCCGACAGCCAACCCCACCGAGGTTCCTTCATTGGCAGAAATTATATGTCGTTCCTCAGGTGCCCTATCTGATATATACGCACATATATCTTTGAGCAAGGAGTCGGGTACTCCTGTGAAAAAATTAATGCCCCTAACCAAAAGGGCATTATAAAATTTAGATGGATCGATCATTCAATAATAGATTATTTGGTTCCAGGAATCAATTCCAATATCTCTTTAATAGAGATACAATTATCCCTAGATTCATAGGAACGCCTATGGGTAAGAATTGATTTAGCAGTATCGAGCATCGCTGGATATGCGCTTCTTAATAATTGGTTTGCATAAATAACAACATTTACCCCTGCATCGGCCAGCTCATCTTCTGTTATAGTATTATAACTTGATGGAACCGCGATGATAGGAACCTTTCTATCAAATTTCTGGTATTTATGACAGAACTCTAAAATCTCATTTGGAGATTTTTCTTTAGAATGGATCATTATTGCATCAGCCCCGGCTTCAATATATGCTTTGGCTCTTTTTAGGGCATCTTCCATCCCCGCTTTAAGTATTAAACTTTCAATCCGGGCAATTACCATAAAATCATCCGTTATTCTAGCGGCTCTTCCTGCTTCTATTTTTTTGGAAAAATCTTCTATGGAGTCCTGAAATTGTTGAACATCCGTTCCAAATAATGAATTTTTCTTTAATCCAATTTTATCCTCTATAATTACTGCAGAAACTCCTAATCTTTCCAATGTGCGAACAGTAAAAACAAAATGCTCTATTTTTCCACCCGTATCCCCATCAAAAATAATAGGTTTGGTGGTAACTTCAACTAGATTGTTGATATTGTTTACTCTTGAAGTTATGTCTACTGCCTCGATATCCGGTTTTCCCATGGAAGTGGAATCTGTTAAACTACTTGCCCACATGCCATCAAATTCTCTTATTTCTCCATTTACCTCTACATTAATATTTTCCACTATTAATCCGGTAAGTCCATTATGTGCTTCAATAATACGGACAATCTTCTTTGATTGTATCAATCTTCTTAATCTCGCTCTACGGATATCAGGTGTTGTACCTATTTCTTTAAGTGCTTTACTTAATTGAGTGGAAGAAATTCCCTCAGTATACGGTACTTCGATCAATTTCCCGTTCCATTTGTCTAAGGTGTCCAACACCTGCTGCCTAGTATTTTTTTGTATTCCTTCCTTCCAATCATCGCCATGGACCACAAAATCAGGTCTTAATTTTTCAAGATTTGGTCTATAATCCAATGTTTCTTGTGGAATTACCTTGTTTACAGATTTTAAGTTTTCCAGAATTACCTTTCTTTGATCATACTTCAAATAAGGCAATCTTTTATAACTTGCAATAGCCTTATCAGTCAACAGACCAACCGTAACATTCCCTAATTTGGATGCTTCATTCAAAATATTCAGGTGTCCTGGATGAATTAAATCCGCACTCATTCCGACATAAACTTCACTCATATTTTTTTCATTTTTAATTGGAGCAAATTTACAACAATTTTACAACAATTCTATACTGCTCCTATCAGTATAAAACAGTACTAATTGTAATGTTCATTTAAACTCATTTTTCAACCTTAAAATTAATATTCAAATCTAAAATTTAAATTTGTTATTGGCTAATTGTTTAAAAGTACTATAAACGTTTTCCGCACCATGATATATAAAAATTATGTTGATCATGAAAATTCTAGAAATATATAGTTAATTCCCACAATCTACTTAATAAAAATCACAAATCTCAATTAATTGGTATGCCAAGTTTATAATAATTTGAGTTTTTTAGATAAACACCCAGTTAAACTATCTTTCCAAAATCGAATGGTCATGCCACCATCTTTGACTTTTGTTGTGTCCAATACACTATAAATTGGTCTCATGGCAGGAAGGGGAAAAGCTCTTGATGGGATAGGCTTCAACTTAACATCTAATCCCTTAATTTCAAAAATAGCCTTAGCGAAATCAAACCAACTAATAGCTCCTTCATTACTAAAATGATAAAGGCCATAATTGGTTCCTTTTAAAATGATTATTTTCAAAATTGCTTCTGCTAAATCACTGGCATTGGTGGGTGATCCTAATTGGTCATTTACCACACTAAGTTCATCTCTTTCTGCGCCAAGACGCAACATTGTTTTCACAAAATTATTCCCGTATTCTGAATATACCCAAGAAGTGCGGATGATAAAAAATTGTGCTAAGATATCCTGGACGTATTGTTCCCCTTTTAATTTGGATGCTCCATACACATTAATAGGGCTAGGAACATCTTCCTCCACATAGGGAGTATTTTTAGAACCATCGAATACAAAATCGGTGGAGATATGTATGAAAGTAGTATTGTGGGTCTTGCAGGCTTCGGCCAAATACTTAACGGCTTCGGCATTCACTAGAAATGCGTTTTCCTGATCCGTTTCTGCTTTGTCCACTGCAGTATAAGCAGCACAGTTTATGCAATAGTCATATTTTTCAAGGGCAAATAGTTTATTTATTCGATTTTTTTTGGTTATATCTAATTCTTTTGAGGTTTTAAAATGGAATTGATAGTTCGGGTATTTCTCTGCGAGATCCTGCAAACATCTTCCCAACTGCCCATTGGCTCCTGTGATTAATAATTTCAATCTTTTGTTTTTTAAAGCTTCCATTAGAGGATAGCATGTTCTAAGGTTGGAAGCACCAAATCTTTTTCGGATACTTTCATTTGGTCAATTGGTAATTTCCAATCAATATTAATAATTGGATCATTATATATAATTCCGCCTTCAGCCTCTTTATTATAAAAATTATCACATTTATAAAAGAACTCCGCAGTTTCACTTAAAACGGAAAAGCCATGCCCAAAACCTCTAGGGATAAATAGTTGTTTTTTATTTTCCGCAGAAAGTTCTATAGAAAAATATTGTCCGTAGGTAGAGGAATCTTCTCTTAAATCTACAGCAACGTCCAAAACCTTGCCGCTAAGAACCCGGACTAACTTTGCCTGAGCAAAATTTCCTATTTGGTAGTGTAGGGCTCGTACCACTCCATAAGATGAATAGGATTGATTGTCCTGGACAAAATTAACTTGCTGACCGGTTTCGCGATTAAATCTATCGGCATTAAAACTTTCAAAAAAATAACCTCTCGAATCCTTAAATATTGTGGGTTCTAATATATAACAACCCTTTAACTTGGTTTCAGTAACTTTCATTTATCCTTGTTCAAAATTCCCAATAAATTTTTACCATAGCCGCTTTTCATAAGAGGTTCTGCGAGTGTTTTAAATTGTGCTTTGTCTATATAGCCCATTTCGTATGCGGCGCCTTCTATGGCCCCTATTTTTAGTCCCTGACGTTCTTCTATAACCTCTACAAACTGGCTTGCTTGCATTAACGAGGCAAAAGTACCGGTATCTAACCACGCCGTACCCCTATCTAGTATGCTTACATTTAATTTATTGTTTTCCAAATATACCTTGTTCACATCAGTAATTTCTATTTCACCTCTATGGCTTGGTTTTATGTTTTTGGCTATTTCGACAACATCATTATCATAAAAATAAATCCCTGGAACAGCGTAATTGGATTTTGGATCGGTGGGTTTTTCTTCAATACTTATGGCTTTTCCGTTTTCATCAAATTCAACCACGCCATAACGTTCTGGATCATGGACTCGATAGGCGTAAATAATTCCGCCATCTGGATCGTTATTAGCCTGTAACAATTTTGCCAAGCCGGAACCGTAGAAAATATTATCACCTAAGATTAAAGCTACTTTATCTTTTCCAATAAATTTCTCGCCAATTATAAAGGCTTCAGCAAGCCCATTAGGTTCAGCTTGAACCGCATATTCGAATGTACAGCCAAATTTTTTGCCGTCACCTAAAAGTTCCTTAAATAAAGGTAGGTCCTTAGGAGTGGAAATAATCAATATTTCCCTGATTCCTGAATACATTAATGTCGATAACGGATAATAGATCATAGGTTTATCATAAATCGGCATCAATTGCTTACTAACGCTTAAGGTAAGGGGATGTAGTCTGGTGCCGGATCCACCAGCTAAAATTATTCCTTTCATATTAAATGTTTTACTGGTATTGCTTTGCATAATAGGTTTGATATTCCCCTGAAGTAACATTGGAAAGCCAATCTTCATTTTCTAAATACCATTCAATTGTCTTCGCTAATCCTTCTTCAAAGGTAACAGATGGTTCCCATCCCAATTCCTTGTTTATTTTAGATGCATCAATAGCATAACGTAAGTCGTGACCAGGCCTGTCCTTAACATAAGTGATGAGTCTTTCGCTTTCCCCAGTGGACCTTCCCAATTTTTCGTCCATTTGTTTGCAAAGTAATTTTACCAAATCGATGTTTTTCCATTCATTAAACCCACCAATATTATACGTTTCGGTATTTTCCCCTTTGTGAAAAATTAGGTCTATCGCTCTTGCGTGGTCCAACACATATAACCAATCCCTTGTATAGTTGCCATCGCCATAAACAGGTAAAGGTTGTTTCTTTATTATATTGTTTAAAAATAATGGAATTAATTTTTCCGGGAAGTGGTTGGGACCATAGTTGTTGGAACAATTACTTATTACATAGGGTAAGCCATAGGTTTCCCCATAGGCCCTTACAAAATGATCTGAACTGGCCTTGGAAGCGGAATATGGGGAGTTGGGGTCATAGGCAGTAGTTTCTGTAAACAGTCCAGTTTTCCCTAAAGATCCATATACTTCATCTGTGCTTACATGATAAAAACGCTTACCAACAAAATCATCTTTCCAAATTGATTTGAAGGAGTTTAATAAATTTACGGTGCCAATTACATTAGTCCTTACAAACGCTAAGGGATCGGTTATTGATCGATCTACATGGGATTCGGCGGCCAAATGGATTACACCTTCAAATTGATGCTTTAAAAAAAGTGAATCAATATAATCTGCATTGGTAATATCTCCTTTTATGAAAGTGTAATTCTTAGCACTCTCAACATCTTTTAAATTTTCTAAATTCCCGGCATATGTAAGGGCGTCCAAATTATAAATCTGATATTCTGGATATTTGTTTACTAATCTTCTAACCACATGGGAACCTATAAATCCGGCCCCTCCGGTAACTAATATATTCATAACTATTCTTTTTTATAGTTCTTTAAATAGCTGTTTAACTCCAACAGACTTAAAAATAACAACGTAATACCGATAAATCCAAGGGGAATCCAAAATTTATAGCTATTCAGTATTCCCTTTACCTCTACACCCCTTCTAGGGAAGGCAGAGATAACATTTAAAATGCTCGATTTATTGGCCCTTTCTTCGTTTAACATTACTAGGCTCTGTTTTAATTTGTCAACCTGGTTTATCAAGGCCAATTCCTTGTTTTCCTGACCACCATTTTCACCTAAACTGATATTGGTGCCCTGTTGAGGTTTTTCCGCCTCTTTTTCCATGACGCGTTTGTACAAATGCTGTAGGGAATCCACCTCCATTAACTGTTTTTTGTAAAGACTGTCCTGTAAACTTATATTCTGGTCACTAATACTCTGTTGTAACTGAAAGTATTCGTTTCGTGAAATTGACTTAATAATAGAAGGCTGTATCTTTTTGGCCACGGTGTTATTTGAGGCAGCAACGGAAATCGTGTGGAAACGAGCATCCATGGAATTAAAGTTTTTCAAATAATTCTCCATATCAATGGCCTTTTTGGTGGTCGAATCCAAACTACGTACAAATTTATCGAACAATTGTACCTTTTGGTTTTCATCCGAATAGGACTCCACTTCAAACTTTTTTAGTTTAGATGCCTCAGTAACACTGACATCCAGGGCTTCAGCTAATGCTGTAGAGTCTTCTGCTTGCGCTAACTCATTATAAAAATTGACATTGTTGTACAACTGCTGTACACTGTTAAAATTGGGTTCAACAACCATGGTGGAGATATATTTTGGCTCTTTCACCATGTCCAAATAGATGCCTAAGGCCAAACCTACTACAGCAGCAATCACAAATTTTATAAAATGCTTTTGTAGAAAGAGGAGGAATAGGATAATTGTATGAAAAATCCCGTTGAATATTTTTCCTATAAAACGGAAAAATTTCCTGAATCCGTTTCCAATTAATTGGAATAGTTGCCCCAAATCAACCTCCTCGGAGGAAGAATTGTTAGGAGATGGTTGCTGATTGGCCATATAAATTTAAGAATTAAATATTTGTGTTAGTATTTTGTCCGTGATTAAATAAGTGGGTTTTACCCCTGTAGTACCCAAACCTCCTGAAGCCAAGGTACTTCCTGTTTCCAGAGGATTATCGGAAGCGTAATACGCGTAACGTACTTTTACATCTTCCCGAATGCTTTTTCTAATTTTGGAAGCGGATTGTATGGCCTTTTGATAATGTACTCCCTCCATTTCCAAACCGATCACATTCCAAGTGGACTCATGGAAAAATTTAAGGATGTCCCTATTCTGCAAAGAGGTTCCTAAAACGGTGACCATTGCTCCTTGAAGCACCTTAAGTCCATTGCCTTCGAAATCTTCTTTACTTAATTCATTTACAAATGGGTAATTGTCCGCCGTGCCTTCAAAAATATGGGCATCCGGAATCATGATATCTCCTTTTCCACCCTCCAAAATACCTGCTTTTCCCATAATATTGATTGAAGCCACATTCAAAAATACCTCTTGGTTTTTTTTGATTCTGTATGGTTTTAATAATTCATCAATGGTTTCATAGGCTTGTTCCCCGAAGGCGTAATCCATTACAAAGATAATAGGTTTTTCACTTTCTGGGCAGTTCTTGGGCAATTCATAACAACAAGTGTTTTCGGCCAATTTGGCCATGTCGAAAATTTGTACATCTATATTTGTTCCGGAAACGTCATCAATAGAGATCATCCCGTTCTTTTTTGCATGGGCAATAACTTTTTCCCTTAAGTTGGAATTTTTGTGGATGCTTAAAGCTTCATATATTTCTAACTTTGATTTGCTCTTGAACGCTTTTGACAATGCTTTTTGCGCAAACAAAGAATTCATTACACTGTGCATATTGGCACTTATAATGTGTATTGGACGTTTCATAAGTCCATGCTCCATAAAGGTTTCTTTAATCCTATTGGCCCAACGCTCTCCATGAATATGGTGTCCCAGACGCTCCCTTAACATGGGGCTGAAAGTAATTGCTCTTTTATTGCCCGTCGTTTCTTCCTCAATGGCCAGCTTGCCCAACCAATAGATAATTTTTAAAAAGCGTTCAGGTTCCTTTGCGGTGGATAACTGTTTATGAACTGCCATAATTTCTATGAATGGCCTTCCCAAAATATTGGCTACATGAATCAAGGCAACCTCTCTTTCCAGTTGTGTAAGTTCCTCCTTTTGGGCCGCCTCCTCCAATTTTACCCAGTCCCTAACTGTTCTGTCCGTGTCTTCTATAAGTACCTTTTTACTGAGCTTTTCCGATTCTATAAACAAAAAGGTGAGATGTGTAAGAATGTCATAAATATCGGACCTGCCTCTTGTGATTTCAATATTCATCTGTTCATCATCGATCCTGTAACAGTTTCTACGTCTTTTAGGAGGTATAATGGGTTTAAATTGGGACCCGGCGTATCCTTCATCCGAAGTTAAGTTTATAAATCGGCATTGTTCTATGCCTTCCGGTAATCTTTCCAAAACATACATAAGCCCGTTCAGTTCCGATTTTTCATCGGCAATGGAGCCATATATTTCCGGACGTAGTTGTAATAGGGATTGTCTTAAAGCAGCTCCGGAAACACCTGAAGGCTTGTAAAATCCACGATTAAAAAGATGACGCATTGTAATATACAAGCGCTCAATGGCATTGGTGGATTCTTGTGCCCTAGTCGTGTTAACGGTCTTACTCATAAGCGGAATTCGTGCAAAACTACAATTTAAATTGTTTATTTTTTCCTTGAGGGTTTTTTCTCTATATTCTAATGGGAACTTACTTAATAAAATTAGACTTTTTTAATTAAAAGAATGGTTGATTTATAAATCAAGATTTAATCTAGAGTTTATAACAAATTATTTTATAAAATTACTCCTCAAGGCATCCGCCACTTTTCGGTCATTGGATAATCTTTGAACTTTGTTCTGACCTCCTAGTTTACCGATCGACTGCATATAATCCTGAAAACCACCATTTTTTATTTGGGTAATCTTTAGTGTTTGGAGTATTTTTCCTTTTATTAAATCAAAATAATAACTGTTCTGCTTCTGTAAGGAATTATCCAATAATTCAATGAATTTTTTAATGTCCGATGGAGGGTGTTCAAATTCTATCAACCATTCGTGATAGGGAAGTTCCTTTTCATCCGGATTAATCTGTGGTGCTACGGTAAATTCGTTTATCCTGGCATCGGTGCTCTCTATGGCCTGTCTCATAGCTTCCTCCACTTCCTTCCCTATTACGTGCTCGCCAAAGGCAGAAATAAAATGCTTTATTCTACCTGAAACTATAATTTTATAGGGTTTTAATGAAATAAACTGAACGGTATCTCCGAGGTTGTAGCCCCATAGCCCTGCATTGGTGGAAATAATCATTACATAGTTCACTCCCAGTTCCACCTCCTTAAGCGTAATCCGTTTGGGGCTCTTTACAAAAAATTCATCAGCTTTGACAAACTCATAAAAGATACCGGAATTTAATAGGAGAAGCATTCCCTTTTCTTTTTGCGAATTTTGATAGGCGAAAAACCCCTCACTGGCCGGAAATAATTCTATGCTGTCTACTCTTCGCCCGATGAGGTTTTCAAACTTGGCCCGATAAGGTTCGTAATTGACCCCACCATAGATAAAGAGTTGAAAATTTCTAAAAAGGTCTCCAATTTTTTTATCCGTCTTTGCGTTTAGCTTTTCAAAATACATTTGTACCCAAGACGGTATACCGGCAATGACAGTCATATTCTCGTTGACGGTTTCGTCTACAATTTTATTCACCTTAGTGTCCCAATCTTCCAAACAATTGGTCTCCCAGCTTGGCAATCTATTTTGTTGGAGGTAGTTGGGGACATAGTGTGCGGATATTCCTGATAATCTGCCAACTTTAATCCCGTTTTTTTCGGTCATTTCCGGACTGCCTTGTAGAAATATCATTTTTCCATCCACAAAATTTGCATTTCCCGTCTCATGGATGTAGTTTAAAATGGCATTTCGTGAAGCTTCAATCTGGTATTTTATGGATTCGTGGGTAATTGGGATATATTTTACTCCGGAAGTGGTACCCGAAGTTTTGGCAAAGTAGGCGGGTTTACCAGGCCATAAGACATCTTTTTCACCGGCAACCACCTTTTCAACATATCGCTTTAATTCTTCATAATCCCTTATGGGAACAAGTTCCACAAAGTCGGAATGGGTTTGTATCTGCGAAAAATGGTGATCTTGACCAAAATTTGTATTTGTTGCCTTGGCTATGAGGGACTTGAATACTTTTTCTTGGGTTTCAATAGGGTTATTGGCCCATTGGGCAGTTTTTCTAGCGATGTTTTTGGCAAATAATTTTGCAGCAAAAGATTTTATACTCATTTAATTTTATTTAAAATCTATAAAATCCAAGGGATTGATTGGGCTGCCATTGCTCCAAAGCTCAAAGTGTAGATGCGGTCCAGTGGTTAACTCACCTGTATTTCCGACAGAGGCGATTACCTCACCAGATCGGACGACATCGCCTTGGCCTTTATTTAATGCCCCGTTGTGTTTGTATACACTTAATAATCCGTCCACATGTTCCAGTATAATAACATAACCCGTTTCTGCTGTCCATTCGGCAAAAACTACGGTGCCATTGGCCACAGCTTTGATGGGACTGTCCTTTGGGGCTACAACATCTACGGCAAAATGTTTATTTTCCGCATCAAATCCTTGGGAAAGGGATCCACTTAAGGGAGAAAAGAGGACTTGCCCTGGATTATTAATGTTTCTTTCAAACAAATTATATTTATCCTCCAAAGCCACCTGTGCCCTTAATAAGGAATCTTCTTTTATTGGGGTTAAATCTATAGTGGATGGATCTAATTTGTACTGTTCAAATAGCGAATCTCTATTAATTTCATTATTCTCAATATCGCCACGCAATACCTTTCTTATGTTATCTAAATACCTATTGGTATAATTTAGCGTTGCCACAAGGGAATCAGTCCTATAGGTCAATTCTGTGGCCTGCCGCTTTAATTTTGTGGATGAGTATCCCGGGATATATTCCCTTAAGGGGGTAAAAGCGATAAGTAAAATGGTAAAACCTATCAATCCGATAATGAAAAGAGATCCGGTAACAAAAACATTCATCCTACTTAATTTGAATGATAGTTTTTCCTCAAAGGTACTTTCATTCAAAATCACAAGACGATACTTGTGTAAAAGTTTCTGCTTAATTTCTTTTCTTTTCTTTACCTTTTTGGCCATAATGAACAAAGATAAGGTTAGTATTTAAATTTAATTCCTTTATTATTAAATTTGATATTCAGCACTTATTTCGATGCAAAAGTATCCATTAGGAGAATATATTCTAAATTTAGAATAATTAAAACATATTTTTGTCGTTAATATTAACAGCATTCTAACATCTTTTTTAGTACATTTGTTACTCTTAAATCATTATACTATGATAACTTTAAACACATTTTTAGTCATTGGTCCAATGCAAATAGCCTTGGTTGTGGCGATTGTCTTATTATTATTTGGAGGAAAGAAGATTCCAGAATTGATGCGTGGATTGGGAAGCGGGATCAAAGAATTTAAAGATGCTTCCAAGGAAGACGATAAATTGGAAGAGAAAAAGGAAAAATAGAATATTTTATATATATACAAAAGACATCTACCACTGCGTAGATGTTTTTTCGTTTATACACTTTACTACATTATACATTGCAGCAATAAATTATATTAAACTTCAATAATTTAAAGCTTGCCGTTTCTTTTAGGCATAAATTAAGGAGGTATAAAGCCCATTTTATGTATTTTAACATAAAATACCAATTGGAATATTGTTAAGGTTTATTGGCTTTTAGTTGTGCTTAAGGGTTTTTAATTACTTGGGTAGTCATCTAAAAAAGTAATTTTTGGATTGATTTTAATGACTTTAATTGGCAATTTTGTTTTGGGCTATTGCTTTACAGCCCTTTGGTCCTTTGAGGATAAATGTTATACACATCTCTTTAAATAGGGCTTACACCAATGAAAACAGAGCATTCACAACAAATAATTTTTTTATGGCACTAACCGATCTAGTTTTAGCGTTGGTAATAATATATATAGTATTTGTGGATTCGTACGGAAGTTATGTTTTGAACTTTACAGATACCGGGATATTTAAAAAAATAGATTCCCTAGATTTTTCTAATTGAACAACCATGAAACAACTTCTAACAGCCTGCTTGCTTACTCTTGCTTTAATTGGCAGTGCCCAAGGAATTAGGAAAAACGTTCCGTCCAATTTGGAGGAGCGATTTTCGGATATAGATATAAGCGGTAATAGTGAGTCTAGATCCACATTGACTTACACAAGTACCGTTTCCCCTGAAATTTTTAAAAGAAGGGCCACTGATAACCATGTTAAAAGCAGGACTTTTAAAAATCTTAAGGGGGCAGATGAAGGCTTCTATATTGTCTCCGGTGTATTTTCAGATTTGGAAAACGCTCAAAAGCTGGCCAAAAAATTAAAAGGGCAGGGTTTTGATGCGGGATATATAAGTAACTCCAACAATGGTTTAAACTATGTCTATTTGGGAAAGTACGATAATTTAGACAAGGCTATAGCGGCCTGTAATACTAAATTGAACGGAACTTATTCTGATTCATTTTGGTTAATGAATGTTGATAATGGAGGGAAAACCAAAAAAATAGATATAAATGGGAATGGGTCGATTTCCAATTTACCTTCCTCTACCCCAACCACAGATAACTCGTCTTTTCAGGATGTGAAAGATTATCCGAAAGGAGCTCAGTCTCCAGATCAAGATGAAAAACCTTCTCCAAAGGCCAAGAAGTCCTCTCCCGATGAAGAATTGTCCATAGACGAAGTTACCTATGATATGCTTAGCCCCTTAGAGGAACCCGATTTGGCAAACAATAAGGCCAAGGAAAATATTTCAAAAGATAAAGGAAACCCGAATGCAACAAGGCTCATTCAAAAAGCAGATCAATATTTTGAGAAGATGTGGTACGCTGAGGCTGCCGAGTTATATGAAGAAGCCATAAAAAAAGATGCCAATAATTATTCTTTTGATATTCTTCAAAAAGCTGGGGATGCCCATTACTACAATACCGATATGGCAAAAGCCTATTACTACTATAATATTATTTTTGAGAGATATGAGAATGAGGTTTCCCCGGACCAAATTTTTAAATATGCCCATACCTTGAAAGGTACAGGGAAGTACGGAAAGTCCAAACGGATGATGCGTCTTTATGACAAAGAGGTTAAGAATGGCAATGCAGGTTCTAAATTGGAATTCAATGCAAACCAAAAAGAGGCCATCTTGGATAATATTTTAAATATGGAGCTCAAATTTGGACTTAAAAACTTGGCTATAAACACCAAGTATTCCGAATTTGCGCCCATGTTCTACAATGAGGATGAGATTGTATTTGCCTCTGCCAAAGACTCCTCTATTTTTAATACCAGGAGGTATAAATGGAACAATCAACCATACTTGGACTTGTATGTATCAAAGGTGAATAAGGAATCCCAAGACCTTAAGGAGGCAATAAGGTTCTCAAAGAAAATAAATTCCAAATATCACGAGGCATCGGTGACTTTTACTCCGGACAATTCAACCATGTTTTTCACTCGAAACAATTACGGCAAAAAATTAAAAAGGGATAAAAATGGGGTTAATCATTTAAAAATATATACTTCCAAAAAAATTGATGGCGAATGGACCGAGGCTGAGGAAGTGCCCTTTAATAGTGATGACTATTCTACGGGGCATCCTGCATTGAGTCCGGATGGCAAGAGGTTATATTTTGTTTCTGACATGCCGGGAACCGTAGGGGAAACCGATATTTTTGTGGTTGATGTTTTGGGAGACGGGAAGTATTCCGAGCCTAAAAATCTGGGCCCTGAAATAAATACGGAACAAAAGGAAATGTTCCCATTTATTAATGATAAGAAGTTGTACTTCGCTTCCAATGGCCATGTAGGACTTGGCGGCTTGGATGTATACGAAGTGGCCTATGATGAGGACGGATTCAAGGAAGTAGTAAATATGGGACAACCTATTAACAGTAATAAGGATGATTTCTCTTATATCGTTAATGATAAAGACCAAAAAGGATATTTTGCTTCCAACAGACGTGGCGGTAAAGGGGACGATGATATATACTCATTTGAAAGGTTAGTACTGGAAGAGGTGGTAAAGAATGCCATATCTGGGGTAGTTACGGAACTAATTACAGGCGACCTTATGCCTAAGGCCCTGGTAACCCTATTGGATGAAAACAATATTAAATTAAAGGAAATGGTTACCGAAGATGACGGTTCCTTTGTATTTGAAGATTTGGATTCCAATACCAAATATACGATTAAGACTACTAGGAGTGAATTCTTTGAACATGTGATGACGGCAGAAACCAAGGAAAATGAAGTAGTAAATGTGGACGTTACCATGAAAAAGTTAAAAGAGCTAATTGTAATCGAAGACGGTATTAAAAAGCTTAAAACAGACATGATTTTCTTCGATTTCGATAAATCCTACATTAGGAAGGATGCGTCGTTGGAGCTTGATAAATTGGTGCAGGTGATGACGGAGTACCAAGACATGGTTATCAAGATTGAATCCCATACCGATTCAAGGGGTCCGGATGTATACAACAAATATTTATCGGATAAGAGGGCCAAATCAACAAGAGCCTATCTTATTTCCAAGGGTATTTCTGCTGACCGGATTGAAAGTGCCATTGGATATGGTGAGGAACGTTTGATCAATGAATGTGGCAACGGTGTCCGCTGTAGCAGTGCAAAACACGAACTTAATAGACGATCAGAGTTTATAATTGTAAAGATGTAAAATTAATACACACACGAAATTACTATAACCAAAACCGCCTTTCTTAAATGGAATAGGTGGTTTTTTTATTACTACCAGTCCAATTAATCTCAGTAATATACCGTTAGGTATAATAATTGACACGGACATACAGTTAAGTGACGTTGTTCCCAATCAATTCGATTTTTTTTTAGAACGATGTTATGTCTTTATAGTATTTTCGTTATTGTATTTCCAGCTTGGTATTTAACAAAGAGGTTTCTTCCGACACATTTATTCCATTTTAATTTTATGCATGGTTGAGTGTATAAAGCCATTGGTATTCAAAATAATGCCGAGGATAAATAGTCAAATTCATTTTCACAACATATTGGAGTCTCTTTACAACAAAAAAGTCCGACGAAATACCTAACTATCCGATTTTGAGTTATATAAGTATAATAATCAACCAAATAACCAAACCAAATATCATGAAAAACGTTCATTTAATCCGAGAAATTTATTTAGAGGCATTTAGAAATATGGGTCATGCCTTTGTTAAATCCTATTTTAAGTTAATGAGCTGGTTTTGTTTTGCTAGCTTCATAATCGTGCTCTATGCTTTTGTATTCAGGATTACCACAGGCTTCGCCTTTGATTAAACCATTAACCAACCAAAACCAAGAAACGCCCGAGTGGGCGTTTTTTTGTGGCCTTAAACTTTCCAGAATTCCCGTCAATCCGATTAATTCCCCAAAATTGAATGGGTAAGCCTACTAGGGCCAAAATTATATACACTTTAATATTAGCGAATTGGAAGATTTGTCGAAGCGAGTTTTTCGCTATTCCTGTAAGTCGCTTTTAGACCGTAAACGAAATCTAATTCCAAATCTATTTTCAAGAGTTTTAACGCACATTTATCCAATAACCATGAGTGGATTATGCAAAAAAAATAGGGCCTCTTAAAAGGCCCAATAAGTTGTATCTATAATTGAAGTTGCAATTATTTATTTTCCGTGAACTTCACTGTTTTTAAAATGGCTTCAAGTTGGAACATATCGTCTCTTTTTTCAGTAGCGGGAGCAAATACAAAACCTTCAATGACGACTTTCCTGTTATTTTTATCGTCGTTGATGATATAGGTCAGAAAAGGTCCGGCCATGGGATAGCCACTTATTTCCCATATTCCTCTAACTTCAGCGGCCTTTCTTTCAGAAATTTCCACTGGAAAAACATAAGGGGCAAAGGCTTTTTCGGTTATCATAAACGTCGTTTTCCCTGGTACATCAGGTCCTGGAATATATTGTTTTCCAATAGAATCCCGCATGGCCATTATTTCTTTAACAAAGGTTGAGTCGTTTTTAAAGTAGTCGTTGGGAATGTCGTAGGCAACAATATTCATACTTCCTTTTTGAATCTGTCTATCTATCCAAATAAAATTATTCTCCTGTTTTCCTACTTTGTATATGGACGGCAAGGACAAGGTAATGCCCAATTTTTCGTTCAATACCGTTTCCTTGCTAAGCGATTTTAAAAAACGTTTTTGGGATTCTTGAATTTCAACCTCTTTGAAGGCTTTAATGATCTCAGAAGCCTTGGAATCCAAATTTGAAATAATTTCCTCATCGGTACTTCCCTTAATTACACCCACCTTTTGAGGAGTGGCATAAACATCGGATTTAATGTGGGCAAGACTTAAGGTATCCTGGGCAACAAAAAGTATAGATCGGGTTTGTAAAATGGATCCAGAAAAAACCTTTGGGGGCATTTGGTTAATGGTAAAAAGGGGTTCCTCCCAGGAAAGACCCAAAACTGGGGCTGCAAAATGCTGCCTTACCCGGTCTCCCACTTTTCCTTCCCATAACTCATTGTCCATTACTACGGCCAAGGAATTAATGGCACCAATGGATTCTGGAAGGTATTTCTTTTTCTCCTTTTCACCACACGATCCAAGAATCAATGAAATTAGCAATACAAGTGTCCCAATTTTTTTCATACAGTTATTTATTTACGATGAACAATCGCACAATTTTAGTCTTGTGCCCGGTTTAATGTCGTTACCACTAATACCGTTCCATTTTCGTAAATTATCTATACTAATTCCAGGATATTTTTTGGAAATGGTCCAAAGGGAGTCTCCGCTTTTAACCGTATGGACCTTAGCACCTGCTGCAGCCACTGAATTTGTTGAGCTAGTGCTTGTACTTGTCGAGGTTGAAGAGGAAGGAATTTTTCTTGGATAAATAGTCAACCGTTGTCCTATTCTTAGGTTATTGCTTCTTAGGCCGTTCCAATTTTTAATCTGGCTAACACCTACACCGTATCTTTCGGCAATTTTCCCCAGAAAATCACCACTCCGAACCTTGTATCTTATCTGATCTTGGGATTGAACTACCTGAGGTAAAGGTTCTTCCTTGGATTTTATTTGATTTTGCACATGGGCATATATTGCAGCCTCATTGGCGACAAATTTTCCCATTGCATCCACCGGGAGTCTAAGTGCATAATTCTTATCCTTGACATAGGGTATAACCTTTAATTTATAGGCGGGATTCAATAACTGTAACTCTTCTTCGCTTACATCTACCAATTCTGAAATTTGATTGAAAGTAATCGTACTCTTCACATGTACGGTGTCCGTTTCAAAATAGGGACGTTCGGCGATTTGCGTGGTAAATCCATGTTCCTCCGCATATTCAAAAATATACATGGTAGCTAAAAATGCAGGTACGTACCCCGCGGTTTCCCTGGGAAGATTTCTTCTTATATTCCAGTAATTTTTATACCCTCCTGATCTTCTAATAGCCTTGTTTACATTGCCAGGCCCAGAATTATATGCTGCCAGGGCCAAATCCCAGTCATTAAAAATACCGTGTAGTTTTTTAAGATATAAACTGGCTGCCTTGGTTGAATTAATGGGGTCGCTACGTTCGTCCACATAACTGCTCACATCCAGATCGTACATTTTTCCGGTACCGTACATAAATTGCCAGAGCCCGGTAGCACCCACTCTGGAACGTGCCCTTGGATTTAGGGCCGACTCAACAATTGCCAAATATTTCAGTTCCAAAGGTACATTTTGGTTGTCCAATTCCTGTTCGAACAAGGGAAAATAGAATTGACTTATAGTCAACATCCTACTCATCATATCCCTTTTACGCGTCAGAAAATATCGTATAACATTTTCCAAAGATGGATTATAAACAATATTGAAAGGTGTTTTTTGGTTCAAGATTTCCAATCTTGCCTTTAAGGTATCCGTGTCTACATTGAAATGATATACCGAATCAATTTCAAGGGCGGTAATTTCCTGATAAATGGAATCGAAAAGTGAGGAACTGTCATACAATTCCTTCATCCATAGGCTATCGAACTTTGCAGCTTCTGGATGATCCTTTAGGTCATATTTTTTTTGTCCTTTGACCAAAAGTAACGGATTGTCCTGGATGTCATCTTTGGCCTCCATGGTTTCCATCTGCTCTGCACCCTCCAAATCCATGGCAGTGGTATCCACTGGAATTTCTTTGGCTTTTAGAATGCCAAGGGGAATTTTATTGGAAGGAATTGAATCTATTTCCTGTGCTACGCCTGTAACCAAGAAACCCATGGACAAAACGCCCAATAATATATTTTTGGATATATTCATAAGGTTTGTTTTTAAAGCGGGGCAGACTAAAAATCGTGATTTTTTTCTGAACTATGAAATTTAATTTTCGTTAGCTCATCAAAAATCAATTAACCCATATTATTTAACGTTATTTTTAGGCCAATATTGCTGCTATTCCCGGTAGTGTCTTACCCTCAAGGCTCTCTAACATCGCTCCTCCACCAGTAGAAACATAGCTTACCTTGTTTTCAAAACCGAATTGCTTTACAGCGGCAACCGAGTCTCCGCCACCAACTAATGAAAAGGCTCCTTTTTGGGTTGCTTCATCTATATAATTGCCAATGGCAATGGTACCCTTTGCAAAGTTTTCCATTTCAAATACACCAATGGGACCATTCCATAGAATGGTTTTCGACTTTAAGATTACTTCCTTAAAGATTTCCAGGGTTTTTGGGCCTGCATCCAAACCTTGCCAACCATCTGGAATCTCGTTGGAATTGACCAGTTTTGTATTGGCATTGTTGTTAAAGTCGTCTGCAGCCAGAACATCCACAGGAATATGTACTTCTACCCCTTTTTTCTTGGCTTGCTCAAGAATTTCCAAGGCCAATTCCATTTTGTCATCCTCACAGATGGAATCGCCAACCTTCCCGCCCTTGGCTTTAACGAAGGTATAGGTCATTCCACCACCAATAATAAGATGGTCCACCTTATCAAGAATATTTTCAATAATAGTAATTTTTGAGGAGACCTTGGCCCCACCCAAGATGGCGGTCACAGGTTTTTCACCTGTTCGCATTACTTTTTCTATGGCTTCTATTTCTTTTGCCAACAAGAACCCAAAACATTTCTTTTCTGGATAAAATTGGGCAACAATGGTTGTGGAGGCATGGGCCCTATGGGCAGTTCCAAATGCATCATTGACATATATATCCCCTAATTTGGATAATTGTTCTGCGAAATTTTTATCTCCTTTTTCCTCTTCAGCATGAAATCTTAGGTTTTCCAACAAAAGAACTTCGCCAGTCTTTAATTCCGACACCGCCTTCTCTGCAACCGGTCCAATACTTTCCGCAGCGAATTTCACAGTCACACCAAGTACTTCCGATACCTGGCTACATATATGCTTAAGGGATAAATCGGGATTTACCTTTCCGTCAGGCCGTCCTAAATGGCTCATTAACACGGCGCTTCCACCATCTTCCAATATTTTTATGATGGTAGGCTTTGCAGCTTCAATTCTATTGTCATCGGTTACATTAAAATCTGCATCCAATGGAACGTTAAAATCTACCCTTATTAATGCTTTTTTACCTTTAAAATTAAAATCCTTGATGGTTTTCATTAGCCATTTTGTTTTAGAGAGTGACAAATGTAAAGATTTATAGGTAGCGATTAAAGAGACTGTTCCAATTATTTATGTGGTTCATTTTCTGAGTAGGGTTTTTATATTATAAATGGTTGTAGGTCAGATTGGTTTTCAAGTTGCTTTCCGGAAAAGAAAATAACTCGGTTTCCATATTTTCCTATGCCCCTTGAAAATATAGTTTTCAGATAAAAACCGCTATATTTGAACCATGCTATTCAAGGATATTTTAGGACTTTCCCATATAAAGAAGCATTTGGTTTCCAGCGCTGATGCGGGCCGCATTCCACATGCACAATTGTTTGTTGGTCCAGAAGGCTGTGGCACCTTGCCTATGGCCCTTTGTTACGTGCAGTACTTGCTTTGTGGGAATAGTGAAGGGGAAAATAATAATGGTAATAGTGCCTGTAATACCAAATTTAACTCCCTGTCCCATCCTGATGTTCATTTTGCCTTTCCAGTTGCCAATTCGGACAAAGTTAAAAGTCATGCCGTTAGCGATCATTATTTGGAGGAATGGCGTCAATTTATTAAGGAACAACCTTACGGAAATCTTTTTGATTGGTATAAATTAATTGGGATCGACAATAAACAAGGCCAGATTGGTGTGGACGAGGCACTTGATGTTGTTAAAAAACTTTCCTTAAAATCATATGAAGGAGGATATAAGGCCCTGATAATTTGGATGGCCGAGAAAATGAATATCTCTACAGCCAATAAACTCCTCAAGTTGATTGAGGAACCACCGGACAAAACAGTATTGATTCTAATTGCTGAGGACGAAGAGCAAATAATACAAACAATACGGTCCAGGTGCCAAATATTACATTTTCCTCCTTTAGCCGAAGAAGCAATTTCACAAGCACTTGTAAATAAGGGGATTTCTAAGGAGGATGCCCTAAGGATATCGCATGAGGCCAATGGCAATTTTAATAAGGCACTGGATTTCATGAATAACGATTCTGAGGATTTGGTTTTTGAAAAATGGTTTGTGCAGTGGGTAAGAAGCGCATTTAAGGCCAAAGGGAACAAGGCAGCTATACATGACCTTATTTCCTGGAGCGAAGTGGTGGCCAAAACGGGAAGGGAAACACAGAAAAAATTTCTAAATTATTGTATGTCCGTTATGCGGCAAGCCCTTTTAATAAACTTCAGCACCCGCGAATTGGCTTTTATGAGGATACATGTTGAGGGATTTGAACTGGAAAAATTTGCACCCTTCGTACATGAAAACAATATAGTTTTAATTGTGAAGGAATTGGAGGATGCCATTTATCATATTGAAAGAAATGGTAATTCCAAATTAATATTGATGGATCTATCCATAAAATTAACGCGATTACTGCATAAAAAAGCCGCCTAAAGGAACTGTATAACACTAAACATATTTGCTATGGCCAACATAATGACTTATACCACTGAATTACTTTTGTTACTTTTTGTAATCATAACTTTTCTACAGAGTGCTGTTGACAAAATTTTAGATTGGAAGGGTAATTTGGCCTGGTTAAAAGGGCATTTTTCCAAAACACCGTTTAAGAATATCGTGCCCTTGCTATTGGGGACTGTGCTGGTGACAGAAATTGTCGCAGGACTCCTGTGTACCATAGGGTTCTATCGACTTTGTGCGGCCGGGGAAAGCTCAATTGCCTTGGCGGGAGCCATTTTGGCTTGCCTTGCTCTGTTAATGTTGCTATTGGGCCAGCGAATAGCCAAGGATTATGATGGGGCAAGAACTATTGCCATTTATTTTGTGCCGGCTATTTTTTTAGTTTTTTTGTTGCATTCCTAAAAACGATTTTCAGAGGTGGGGTTTGTTCCTATAGCCTTCATGGCGAACGGAAAACCAATATATCTATTCCAAAACCACAACCTTTTCTTTATTTCGGTGACAGATTCTATTTGATTCCGAATTGGCATTAAATTTCTGGCCAAAAGGCCAAACATACTGGCCAGTCGGTCATTTGTCTACAGCCATTGGGAATTGGATGATGGCAATCGGGTATAAGGGCATATGGTATCGATGAAAAGCCATAAAATGGACAATGCAACTAGGTAATATGGAGATTACGTACCAAGCGGTTTGTAAAATAGGGCTTAATTAAGATTTTTTTTTAAAATCGAGGGGTTATGGGTAATTTTGAACATATCAGTTGAGGGTTATTTGTTTTATACAGATCTGATAAAATACGACATCAATGAATTTATCGGAAATTGAATCAAAATCGGTTGGACTGGTATTGTCCGGAGGGGGTGTAAAGGGAATGGCGCATATAGGTATGATTCAAGCGCTGAATGAATTTGGAATTAGTTCCCATGCGGTTTCTGGCACTAGTGTAGGGGCCTTGATAGGAGCTTTATATGCCAATGGCAACTCGGTTAAGGAAATGCTGCAATTTTTTAAGGAAACACCTCTCTTCCGGTATCATTTTATGACGATTTTAAAACCTGGTCTTTTGGACACCGAAAGATATTTTGATCTTTTGGCGAAATATTTACCGGATAATTCCTTTGAGACTTTAAAGCGCAAGCTTTATGTAGTAGCCACCGATCTGCAAAAAGGTGATGAGAAAATATTTTCTGAAGGGGAATTGATTAAACCTTTGTTGGCCTCTGCCGCATTGCCACCTGTTTTTAGTCCGGTCGGTATTAATGGACGCTTATATGCCGATGGGGGTATTATGAACAATTTCCCCTATGACGAAGTTGCAGATTCATCAGATTTTGTCATTGGGAGCAATGTGTCCGGAATCAAGGAAATTCCTAGGGAAGGAATAAAATCATCCTTGCAATTGGCAAATAGAACTACTTCCTTAATGATATACGCGATCAATAGGAATAAAGTGAAAAAATGCGATTTAATATTTGAACCCCAGGCCCTGGAACTTATAGGTATATTTGACAAAAAAGGAATTGAAAAGGCTTACAATATAGGGTATGAACATGCGGTAAAAGTAATCCAGCGCACTTTTAGTGACTCCTAAACTTGTAAGACCCTGTGATTATTTTTCTATTCTAAGTATTTTATGGAAAGTGTAAGTCAAAGATGAATTAAGTTTAACAGGGCTCTTAAATGGGTAATCTTTTGAGAAAATTTTATTGCTTATCTAAGTCGAGATTTTAAAAATTTAATTTTGCCTACTGCCTACTGCCTACTGCCTACTGCCTACTGCCTACTGCCTACTGCCATATTCTCAGTTCTGATCCGTAAGCAATATTGCGTGATTTTCCCTATTTACACATCATCATAATCTACCGTTAGTGTAGGTGTGGTTGGGTGAGCCTGACAAGTTAAGATCAAGCCTTCGGCTATTTCGCTATCCGTTAGTATTTGATTTTTTACCATATCTGCTTTACCTTCTTTAATGCGGGCAATACAACTACTACATACTCCACCTTGACAGGAATAAGGTGCATCGATATTCTCTTTTAAAACGGCATCAAGAACCAAGGTTCCTTTGTCCATCGATATGGAAAATTCCTCATCATCCACAATAACCTTGAGCTGGGTTTTCCCTTCCAGCTTTTCTGGCAGTTCATCCATGATTTCCGTTGAGGTGAATAATTCAAAATGTATTTTATCATCTGAAATGCCCTTGTCCTTTAAATTCTCGGTTACCAACTGGATCATAGATTCGGGACCACATAAATAGTAATCGTTAAAATCCAGATTTTTGTGTTTGTTCTTAAGCACGTAATTCACCGTGGAGGCCTCTATACGACCAAAAATAGATTCATCCTCCTGGGTCTGACTCAAGATAAAATAGATGTGAAATCTATTGGTGAATTCCAATTGAAGTTTTACCAAATCTGTATAGAACATGGTTTCTTTATAGGACTTATTCCCATAAACCAGCACAAAATTATTCTTTGAATTGGACTCCAATACAGTTTTGGCAATACTCATAATTGGAGTAATACCACTACCAGCGGCAAATGCCACAACATTTTTGGCGCTTGGAGAAGGTTTAAAAACAAATCTGCCTTCCGGCGGCATTACTTCCAATACATCCCCAACTTTAAGTTTGTTGTGTGCAAAATCTGAAAAGCCCCCCTTATCTACTTTTTTAACACCTATCGTGATACCATCGCATTTGGGAGAAGAACTAATGGAATAGGCCCGGCGCAATTCCTTGCCCTTTATTTCCTTTTTAATGGTAATGTATTGCCCAGCGATAAAAGCAAAGGTCTGAATCAATTCCTTGGGAATGGCAAAAGTAATTGCAACTGAGTTTGGTGTAAGCGGTTTAATTTTTTGAACCGTAAGCGAATGAAAGTGGGCCATATTAAATCTTTGGTGCAAAATTAAACAAAGCAAGCAGGATTTAAAACGGGATTTCAAAAAAATGCGGGCTGTTTGTAACAAATACCCTAATTTAGGCACCAACCCAGCAGATTTAATTATCCAATAGCATGTTAAAACACTTTCTAACGCTTGAATGGAAATCTTTTTTTAGATCCGCCTCCTTTAAAGCCAATCTTGCTATTAAGATTTTTATGATTTTTGGGGCACTCTATTTTATGGCCGTATTCCTTGGCCTGGGAATAGGTGCCTTTTATATCATTGAAAGGCAAGGTTGGGGCGATCCGCTTCAGGTTGTCAACCGTTTCATGATATATTATTTGGTGGGAGATCTGTACATTAGGTATATGCTGCAGAAAATGCCCATTACCAATATTAAGCCCTTGCTTTACCTTCCGATAAATAAAAGTAAAGTGGTAGCATATTCCCTGGGAAAGACGGTAGTTTCTTTTTTTAATTGGTCCCATGCTTTTTTCTATGTTCCCTTTTCAATAGTGCTGTTGATAGAGGGTTACTCCCCCATAGGTGTCATTGGTTGGCATTTGGGCATCATGGCACTGTTTTATTGTAATAATTTTATAAATGTACTGGTAAACAATAAAGACAGTGTTTTTTATTCCCTTCTTGGAGTAGTTCTAATTTTGGTCATATGTCAGTATTATGAACTTTTCAATATCACGGTGTACACTTCTCCATTTTTCAATGTTCTTTATGAGTTGCCGTGGGTGGCCTTGTTAACATGGGGATTGCTAATATCACTGGCTTCTTCCGCCTTTTTTTATTTTAAGAGGCATATGTATCTGGATGCCGGTCTGGCCGGTAAGAAATCTTTGGCCAAAACAGAGGACTATGCCTGGCTAAACCGTTTTGGTAATTTGGGTACATTTTTAAAGAATGATATAAAATTGATCAGAAGGAACAAGCGGTCCAAAACCTCCGTAATTATGAGTTTTTTCTTTATTTTTTACGGACTGCTCTTCTTTACGGGCGGCATAGAGGCATATGACGGACCAATATGGAAGATATTTGCAGGTATTTTTATTTCTGGGGGTTTCTTGTTTAGTTTTGGTCAGTTTGTGCCCAGCTGGGACAGTTCATACTATCCCCTAATGATGAGTCAGAATATAAGGTATCGGGAATACTTAAGCTCCAAATGGTATTTGATAATTATAGCCACCGTCCTAAGCACCATTTTGGCGTCCTTTTATATTTATTTTGGATGGGATGCCTATTTGGCGGTCATTGTGGGGGCTATTTATAATGTTGGTGTTAACTCCTATTTGGTACTCTGGGGCGGGGCCTATATTAAAACACCTATCGATTTAACATCCAATAAAAAGGCGTTTGGGGATAAGCAGGCTTTTAATACAAAAACCTTATTGTTGACCTTGCCCAAGTTAATTTTACCCATGGGGGTGTATGCTCTGGGACATTATTTAATTAGTCCAACTGCAGGCTATATTTTTGTGGCTATGGCAGGCATTATAGGATTCGGATTTAGAAATAAGGTGTTTGCCATGATAGAGTCCATTTACAAGAAGGAAAAATATAAGACCCTTGCGGCATACAAACAAAAATCATAAAAGGAAAGATATCTATGATTACAGTCCAAAATTTAACAAAGAGGTACGGTGAATCCATTGTACTGGATATAGAAAATTTGGAAATTCCCAAAGGACAGAGCTTTGGATTGGTTGGAAACAATGGGGCCGGAAAAACAACTTTTTTTAGTTTAATGCTCGATTTAATTCAGCCGACTACTGGGCAAATCAATAATAACGGGGTTCAGGTAGATGCGAGCGAGGCATGGAAACCTTTTACATCAGCCTTTATTGATGAGACTTTTTTGATTGGGTATTTAACACCGGAGGAATATTTCTATTTTATCGGGGAAATACGGGGTCAGAACAAGGCGGATGTGGACAATCTGTTGGCCGGGTTCGCAGATTTTTTTCATGGGGAAATCTTGGGGCAGAAGAAATATCTTAGGGACCTGTCCAAAGGAAATCAAAAAAAGGCCGGTATTGTTGCCTCCTTCATAGGCAATCCGGAAGTAATCATTTTGGATGAACCTTTTGCCAATTTGGACCCTACTACCCAAATAAGGCTAAAGGGAATTATTAAAGAATTGGCCGCTAGTAGAGAGGTGACCGTTTTGGTATCCAGTCATGACCTAATACACGTTACGGAGGTATGTGAACGAATTGTGGTGCTCAGTAAAGGTGAGCTGGTGAAGGATATCCAGACGTCTAATGAGACCCTCAATGAGTTGGAGGTTTTTTTTGGAGGATAAATCCGTTTCTGGCTTTGAGGATTTTATTTTATACTCCGGTTTTATTATCATCCGTATGATATTTGTTTAAATTCCTTTTTAGAATGACTTAGGCAGTTATCTTTTTTTGGTGATATATTACTTCTTTCGATTTCTGGGATCTGGTCCGGAATTCTCCATCAACTAAAAATAATCTGGTTATAATCGACCAACTGCATAATAATTTGGTTGTTTTTAAGTTTAGGATACGTACGAATACATAGAATTTTGAAGCTTCGCAATAGACTTATATTTTCAGTTGTTTTTGGAGGATTGGTTTTTAATGCCTGTTCCACCAAGAAAGACGCCTTATTAAACCGTAATTGGCATGCGCTAAATACCAAATACAACACCTTGTACAACGGTAATTTGGCTTTTGAGGAAGGGCGCGAGGGACTCAATGCGGTTTATCAGGACAACTACTGGGAAATATTGCCCGTAGAGCGGCTGGAGGTCAAGGAGGATATTAAGTTGGATTCCGAAGACAATAACCCTAATTTTCTTATTGCCGAGGAAAAGGCTACCAAAGCCATACAAAAACGCAGTATGGATATTAAGGATGAGGAGCGCAACCCTCAGACGGATGAAGCTTTTTTGCTTTTAGGGAAGGCCAGGTATTTTGACCAGCGGTATATGCCTGCCTTGGAATCCTTCAATTATATCCTAAATAAATATACGCAAAGCGATAAGCTGAACGAAGCAACTATTTGGAGAGAGAAGGTAAATATTCGTCTCGAAAATGAGGAATTGGCACTTAAGAATTTAAAGCGATTAATAAAACAGGAGCGTTTAAGTGATCAGGAATATGCCGATACCCGTGCCATGATGGGTCAAGCCTACATCAACCTTAAAATAAAGGATACGGCCATTCAGCAATTAAAGATTGCTTCGGTCTACACCAAAAAAAATCCCGAAAAGGGCCGCTATTTATATATTATAGGTCAATTGTTCAATCAATTGGGGCATAAGGACAGTGCCAATTATGCCTTTGACAAGGTAATTGCCCTAAATAGAAAATCGCCCAGGGTATATATGATCAACGCCCATCTTCAAAAGATTCAGAACACCGAACTTAACGATGATAATAGGGAAGAAATGTATGAGTACCTTACGGAATTGGAGGAAGATAGGGAGAATAGACCTTTCTTGAATAAAATATACCGTCAGGTTGCTGAGTTTCATTTGGCCACTAAATCCGATAGTCTGGCCTTGGTCTATTACAACAAATCCATACGTGCCACTCAGAATATGCCGCAATTGAACGCGCTGAACTATGAAAATTTGGCAATTTATAATTTTGACCAAAATGGTTACAAGGCTTCCGGAGCATATTATGATAGCGTGTTGCAGAATTTAAAAGAGAATACCAAAAAGTTTAGGGAAGTTAAAAAAAAGCTGGACAATTTGGAAGATGTTATAAAGTATGAAGAGGTGGCCCAATACACGGATAGTGTTATTACCCTTTATGAGTTTTCAATTGACGATAGGGTAAAGTATTTTGAGGATTATATTGCCCAATTAAAGGAGGTTGCCGAAAAAAATAAAAAGAAGGAAGAAAATATGGCCAATGCCGGATTTGCAGCTTTTAGTAAAAGCAAGGGAGGCAAGGAAAACAAGGGCAAGTTTTATTTTTATAATATAACTGCATTGGGATATGGCAAGAACGATTTTAAAACTAGATGGGGGAAGAGAAACTTAGAGGATGATTGGCGATGGTCCAATAAGGTTAAATCTCAAAATCTTGAAGTTAGTGATGGTAATTTGGCCAATTCTGGGGTGAAAAATGTAGCTCCCGTCGGGGAGGAGCAAAAATACAGTGTTGAATTCTACTTGGATCAAATACCTACAGACCCTAAAGTGATAGATAGTTTAAAAACTGAACGGAACTTTGCCAATTATCAATTAGGCTTGATCTATAAAGAAAAATTTAAGGAGAATCTTCTGGCGGCCGGTAAATTGGAGAGTGTTCTAGCATCCAATCCGGAAGAAAGGTTGGTAATTCCATCGAAATACAATCTTTACAAGATATATGAGCAATCTGGTAGTTCTTTGGCAACCGATATGAAGTATAATATTATTAAGAACCATCCCGAATCCAGATATGCGGAAATCCTTCTTAACCCTCAGGCCGTACTTGCAGGAAGCGTGGATAGTCCGGATGCCAAGTATCAACGATTGTATAAATTATTCCAAGATCAGGAGTTTTTACAGGTAATTACTGGAGCTGAGGAAAATATAAGTACGTACACCGGCGATCCCATTGTTCCAAAATTTGAAATGCTAAAGGCAAACGCCATTGGTAGGCTACAGGGGTTCGATGATTTTAAGGAAGCATTAAATTATGTTGCCCTCAACTATCCCAACAATCCGGAGGGGAAAAAAGCCCAGACAATGGTGGCCGAACAATTGCCAAAGTTGGAGCCTAAGGTTTTTTCTGCCGAAACCGCATCAACGGGTTCCGGAAATTGGAAAGTGGTCTTCCCCCTTAAAATTAGGGACGATAAAAAGGCCCTTAGGCTAATGGAACTTTTGGAAAAATCCATAAGCGATCTAAAATACAAGAATAAGGTTTCAAAAGATATCTATAATCTTGAAAATCAGTTTGTGGTGGTTCATGGGTTTAAATCCAAGGACTTTGCGTTAGGTTACGCGGAATTGATAAAAAACAACAAGGATTACCGGATCGGTGATGAGAATTTCGTAATTTTATCTAACAACTATAAAATAATACAAGTACATAAGAATATAGCAGATTATAAAGCTCAACAGTAAACCCCAAAACCTTAACAAAAATGTTTTCAGATAACAAAAAACCTCGTGTTATGACAGAATTAGGCGGACAACCCAACAGAATTGAAAAAAACACTAAAATTAAAGGAGACATTGTCTCTGAAGCGGATTTTAGGATCGATGGAAAATTGGACGGCAATGTAAAAACTTCAGGAAAAGTGGTCATCGGCATCGATGGTTATATTCATGGGAAAGTGGAGTGTGTCAATGCCGATATTGAGGGTAATTTTAATGGAGAGTTGATCGTTTCCGATCTATTGTCCCTTAAGTCTTCCGCGGTTATTGAAGGTACTGTAACAGTATCCAAATTGGCCGTTGAACCCGGAGCTACCTTTAACGCCGCCTGTACAATGAAGGGTAAAGAGGGCAAAGGCTCTTTAAATACCCCAACAAAACATTCAGTAACCACTAATGAGCCAGCAAAAGCCTCCTAAAAATAACAACGGTTTAAAAAATGCCGCCCTGCTTTCTGGCATTGCCTTGGAAATGGGTGGAATTATTTTCCTGTCGGCCAAGGGAGGAAAATGGTTGGACGACTATTTTGAAATGGAGTCCAGGACCTTCCTTATTGTGCTTACTTTATTGGGGGTCGCCATTGCAATTTATTTGGTTTTACAGCAGTTGAAACGCATAAAGTATTAATGTCCAAGCATAAATTTCTATTTACTTTTTACCTTTCCTTGGTGCTTTTGAGCTTTTTGGTGTTTTGCCTTCACATCCTGGTCCTCTATTTAATCGGTTTTCCCTTGTTCGACCATATGATAGTTTTGGCCTATTTGCTCAACATGGTACTGGCCTTGATTATATTTTCTGCTCTTTACTGGTACCGGGTTAAATATAGAGACCAAATTGGATTTCTTTTTCTAGGCGGAAGTATGCTCAAGTTTTTATTTTTCTTTATCGTTTTTTATCCCTTCTATAATGAGGATGGCCACATGGAATCCTTGGAGTTTACATCTTTTTTTGTGCCCTATTTCGTATGCCTTCTATTGGAAACCTTGTTTACTGCCAGAATGCTAAATAGTTAGCCTCAATTTTGTTTTCCGAATTGCTTTTCAATTTTGGTTTAAAATAAACCGTTTAATGCTTTTTTCTTTTTGAGATAAAAGCGTACATTTGCACGGATTTTTTGAGACCGATATTTTAAGCGATATGCAAAAACCATTTTACGTTAAAGTTCTTTTAGTTGTTACACTTCTTCTGGGTATCAACGTTTTCGCACAGGAAAAGGACCATTCACCCAGCGAAGAAAAAGGAAGCCTAAAATCCGAAATCAAGGAATTTATTGGACATCACTTGTTGGATTCCCACGATTTTACCCTTTTTACCATAGATGAGGAAAATAATGAGCACGTTGGTTTTCCGTTGCCAGTTATTTTATGGGATAATGGCTTAAAAATGTTCTCTTCGTCTAAATTTCATCATGGGGAATCCGTGGCAGAAGTGGACGGAAATTATTACGCTCTTTATCATGGTAAAATTGTAAAGACCGATGCCGAAGGGACGATCAATTACGATGAGGCCCACCATGCTACCAATGCAAAACCATTGGATTTTTCCATTACCAAAAATGTAGTGTTTATATTTTTAGTAGCAGCATTGATGTTGTTCTTATTCGCAAGAATGGCCAATTCCTATAAAACCAATTCCATGCCAAAAGGTATAGGGCGTATGTTGGAGCCTATTATTCTTTATATACGTGATGATATTGCTATTCCCAATATTGGAAAAAAGCATTATAAGAAGTACATGAGTTATTTGTTAACGGTGTTTTTCTTTATATGGATCATTAACCTTTTAGGGCTTACTCCGCTAGGGGTAAATGTTACCAACAATATCGCGGTTACTTTTGCTTTGGCCATCATTACCTATCTGATAACTACGTTTACCGCCAATAAGAATTACTGGAAGCATATTTTTTGGATGCCGGATGTCCCTGTCTTTATGAAGATAGTCTTGGCTCCGATTGAACTGTTGGGAACTTTTATTAAGCCATTTTCCTTAATGATTCGTTTGTATGCGAACATTACTGCAGGTCATGTGGTCCTAATGAGTATTTTGGGAATGATGTTTATCTTCAAAAACTGGATTGGAAGTCCATTGTCATTTGGTTTGGCATTTGCACTTGCTTTGTTGGAGTTGTTGGTAGCGGCCTTACAGGCCTATATTTTTACGATGTTGTCCGCGCTATATTTTGGGTCGGCCGTTGAAGAACATCATGATCATTAATAAGTAGAATGTTTAATAATTAATTATATATATATTATGGAAATCCCAACTATTGTAGGAGCTGGTTTGATCGTTATCGGTGCTGGTTTAGGTATTGGTAAAATTGGTGGTTCTGCTATGGACGCCATCGCTCGTCAACCAGAAGCTTCAGGTAAGATTCAAACGGCAATGTTGATTGCTGCTGCACTTATCGAAGGTATTGGTTTTGCTGCGCTTTTCGCATCTTAGTCAAACAATAAAGCAACAGCTATAACGGTTGGTTATAGCTGTTCTTTTACAATTAAAAATTAAACGTTTACATTTCATATATTAGGACATGGAAAAATTAATAGAGCAGTTTTCATTTGGATTGTTTTTTTGGCAATTGTTATTATTTATAGCAGTGCTTCTTTTGCTGCGTAAATTTGCGTGGAAACCTATTCTAGATGCCGTTGAAGATCGCGAATCGGGAATTAAGGATGCCTTGGCCGCTGCGGAAAATGCCAAAAAGGAAATGCAAAATGTTACTGCCGATAGTGAGCGTCTTTTACAAGAGGCACGGGGTGAGCGTGAGGCCATGATCAAAGAGGCCCGCGAAATGAAAGAGAAGATGGTTTCTGATGCCAAAGAGTTGGCACAGGCTGAGGCTGACAAAATGATCAAGCAAGCTCAACTTGCTATTGAAAGCGAAAAGAAAGCTGCTGTAGCCGATATAAAGAATGAAGTGGCTACCCTATCCCTGGAAATTGCGGAAAAGTTAATTAAGGGTCAGTTTTCCGACAAAGCCAAGCAATTAAAGTTGGTCGAGGAAATGATCGGGGATATCAAGTTAAATTAGGGATTTGGATATGAACGAAGCTAGAGCAGCCGTACGTTACGCAAAAGCAATATTGGATTTGGCGGTAGAGAATAAGGCTACCGAACAGGTGGAAAAGGATTTTCGATCTATAATATCTACTATAGCCGACAGTACCGAACTTCAGGAAATGTTGGGAAGCCCTGTTTTAAAAGGCGAACTTAAAAAGAATGCCTTATCCGAAATCTTTAAGGGTAGTAATTCAGTTACTGAGGGACTTATTTCCACACTGGTGGATAATAAGAGGATTTCAATTCTGAAAGAAGTAGCCGAGAAGTTCATCATTTTAAATGAAGCAAGAAAGGGTCAGGGTGTGGCGATGGTTACTACCGCGGTTCCCCTAAGCAGTGAACTTGAGAAAAAAATATTGAGCAAAGTAGTTCAACTTACCGGTAATGAATGTACCATAGAGAACAAAGTGGATGAGAGCATTATTGGAGGGTTTATTTTGCGAGTTGGGGATTTGCAGTATGATGCAAGTATAGCTAACAAATTAAGTAATTTGAAAAGAGAGTTTACAAATAGTCTATAAATAATTTTTTTGGACGATGTTGGTTTTCAATGTGGTCCTAATCTTATATCTATAACAAATGGCAGGAGTAAAAGCCGCTGAAGTATCAGCAATATTAAAGAAGCAGTTATCGGGGTTTGAAGCATCAGCTTCATTAAACGAAGTAGGTACCGTTTTACAAGTAGGTGATGGTATCGCTAGGGTTTATGGATTATCCAATGTCCAATACGGAGAATTGGTAGAATTTGAAGGTGGACTTCAGGGGATCGTTCTTAACTTGGAAGAGGATAATGTTGGTGTGGTATTGTTGAGCCCATCCAGAAATATAAAGGAAGGATCGGTTGTAAAACGTACCCAGACTATTGCCTCCATTAAAGTTGGTGAAGGTATTGTAGGTCGTGTTGTAGATACATTGGGAGCTCCTATAGATGGTAAAGGACCAATAACTGGTGAATTATATGAATTGCCATTGGAGCGTAAGGCACCTGGGGTAATTTTCCGTCAGCCGGTGACAGAGCCATTGCAAACCGGGATAAAAGCTATCGATGCCATGATTCCTGTAGGTAGAGGGCAACGTGAGTTGGTTATTGGTGACCGTCAGACGGGTAAGACTACCGTTTGTGTGGATACCATTTTGAATCAAAAAGAATTTTACGATGCAGGGGAACCTGTATATTGTATATATGTTGCCATAGGCCAAAAGGCCTCTACGGTAGCAAACATTGCAAAAACATTGGAAGATGCCGGTGCTTTGGCGTATACTACCATTGTTGCCGCAAATGCTTCCGATCCTGCTTCCATGCAGGTATACGCGCCATTCGCAGGAGCTGCCATTGGTGAATATTTTAGGGATACTGGTAGACCAGCATTGATTATCTATGATGATTTATCAAAACAAGCAGTTGCCTATCGTGAGATATCTTTATTGCTAAGACGCCCACCGGGACGTGAGGCTTATCCTGGTGATGTATTTTACCTTCACTCCAGATTATTGGAGCGTGCTGCAAAAGTAATTGCAGATGATACTATCGCCAAGAATATGAACGATTTGCCAGATGTATTGAAACCAATGGTAAAAGGTGGTGGATCTTTAACGGCTTTGCCGATTATTGAAACTCAGGCTGGTGACGTTTCCGCTTATATTCCTACTAACGTAATTTCTATTACGGATGGACAGATTTTCTTAACCCAAGATCTTTTCAACCAAGGGGTTCGTCCAGCGATCAATGTAGGTATTTCCGTATCGCGTGTTGGAGGTAATGCCCAGATAAAATCGATGAAAAAGGTAGCTGGTACCTTGAAATTGGATCAGGCACAATTCCGTGAATTGGAAGCTTTTGCCAAGTTCGGTTCAGATTTGGATGCCGCTACATTGAATGTTATTGAAAAGGGACGTAGAAACGTTGAAATTCTTAAGCAGGCGCAGAACGATCCTTTTACGGTGGAAGATCAGGTTGCTATTATTTACGCTGGTTCCAAAAACCTATTGAACAAAGTTCCTGTTGAGAAAATTAAGGAATTTGAAAGGGATTATATCGAGTTCTTGAACGCTAAGCACAGAGACGTGTTGGATCAACTTAAGGCCGGTAAGTTAACGGATGAAGTAATAGATGTTTTGTCCTCTGTGGCCAAAGATCTATCCGCAAAATATTAATAAAGTAATCTTTACAGTTTTCCAGAATAGGAAAACTGTAAAGAATTGAATAAATGATTGTATAACACAGTATTCCTCTCCTTGGGGAGCTTAAGTGGAGCCTATGGCCAATTTAAAAGAAATACGAAATAGAATTGCTTCGGTATCTTCAACTATGCAGATTACCAGTGCCATGAAAATGGTGTCTGCCGCTAAGTTGAAGAAGGCCCAGGATGCCATTACCGCAATGCGTCCTTATTCTGATAAATTATCGGAGCTATTGCAAAGTTTAAGCGCTAGTCTTGATTCAGATTCTGGCAGCAAATTTGCAGATAACCGTGAAGTAAAAAAGGTTTTGATCGTTGCGATAAATTCTAACCGTGGTTTATGTGGCGCCTTTAATACGAACATCTTAAAACAGAGTGTTCTTTTGGCCAATAGCACCTATGCGGGCAAACAAGTGGATTTTGTTGCCATTGGTAAAAAGGCAAATGATATTTTAAAGAAAAAGAATAAGGTTATTGCCAACCATAGTGCGGTTTACGATGATTTAACTTTCGATAATGTTGCTGTCATTGCCGAGGAATTAATGGATCTGTTTACTACAGGAGCCTATGACAAAATTGATATTGTTTATAACAAATTCAAGAATGCGGCTACACAAATAGTGATGACAGAGCAATTTTTACCAATTGTACCTGTAGCAGGTGAAGCCAATTCGGCTGCCGATTATATCTTTGAGCCTTCCAAGGCGGAGATTGTAGAGCAATTGATTCCTAAATCGTTAAAGACACAATTGTATAAGGGTATACGCGATTCTTTCGCTAGTGAGCACGGCGCCCGTATGACCGCTATGCACAAGGCAACGGACAACGCAACTGACTTAAGAAATCAGTTAAAACTTACTTACAACAAAGCAAGACAAGCCGCTATAACCGGTGAAATTTTAGAAATTGTTGGTGGGGCGGAAGCGTTGAACAACTAAGTAGTATCTATTTTTCCATTTTTTTTTGGGGAAGGAAAATTATATAAGGCCTCACAGGAATGTGGGGCTTTTATATTTATAAAGAATTTGGAATCGCTATTTACCGAATAAGCTAATTAACTAACTTTGCCCGCATTGATTAAATGCCTAATTTTAAAGCTAATTCATAGATTCCTTTGAATCCAATTAAAAAATTATTTAAACAGACCTTTATCTATGGCTTAGCTACGGTATTGCCCAGAATGCTATCGTTTCTTTTAACGCCTCTATATGTCACTGTTCTCCCTACGGATGGGTACGGGGAGGTTTCCATTATTTTTGCCTGGTTTGCTATTTTTAATGTATTACTTGCTTATGGTATGGAAACCGCATTTTTCCGTTTTTATCACGATACCGCTCTAAACAAGAAAACAGTTGTCACCACCTCCTTAATATCCATTGGGGCATCTTCATTTGTTTTCATGCTATTGGCTTTTATATTTAAAGGGCCTATTTCAACCGTAAGTGATATAGATCCACAATTTATCACATATGCGATATTGATTCTTGTGTTGGATGCTTTGGTAATCATTCCGTTTTCGTGGCTAAGGGCCAATGAAAAACCAATGCGCTATGCTTTGGTCAAGATTGCCAATGTAGTGATCAACCTAGGATTGAATTGTTTTTTTCTAATTGTGCTTCCGATAATAGCGGAAAACAATCCAGAATCGTTTTTAAGTAGTCTTTACAGGCCTAACTTTGAAATCTCCTACATCTTTATTTCTATGTTAATAGCTAGTGGCACAACGCTCTTATTAATGTTGCGCCTCTATCTGCGAAGGCCCTACACTTTCGATAGGGTCATATGGTCCAGTATGATCAAATACGCTGCTCCTGTTTTAATTGCAGGTATTGCCTTTACCATTAATGAAGTATTTGATCGAATTATGTTGGATTGGCTTTTGCCGAACGATATTGCCGAGAGCGAGATTGGGAAATATTCTGCATGTTATAAACTTACCTTGTTCATGACGTTATTTGCAACGGCCTTTAGGATGGGCATTGAGCCTTTCTTTTTTAGTCACTCCAAAAGTGATAACCCTCAAAGGGCATATGCTCAGATAACAAATTATTTTGTAATCCTGGGAAGTGTTATTTTACTTTCTGTAGTGGTCTTTGCAGATTTACTCAAACTGATTATAGTTCCCAATTCGGATTACTGGGAGGCAATGTCTGTGGTGCCAATTATAATCTTGGCTAGTTTTTGTTTGGGAATCTATCACAATCTTTCAGTGTGGTACAAGGTAACGGACCGGACAAAATTTGGGGCCTACATCTCCTTGATCGGGGCCGTACTGACGATAATTATTAATTATGCCTTTATTCCTCATTTTGGGTATGTTGCTTCCGCCGTGGCTACTTTGGTTGCCTATGGTACTATGGTAATCCTTTCCTTCTTTTTTGGTAGAATGTACTACCCTATTCCGTACAATCATAGAAAAATAGTTTTTTACCTAGGGGTCTCCATCTTATTTTCCATGTTGTCCTTTTACGTTTTCGATCGTAATTTAATAATTGGCAGTATATTTTTTATTTTATTTTTGGGCATCGTATATCGGCTTGAAAGTGATAAACTCAAACAAATATTTTTAAGGAAATGACAATAAAAATCATCAATAAATCGGCTCACGCATTACCTAGTTATGAAACCTTGTCTTCTGCTGGGATGGATTTAAGGGCCAATCTTACCGAACCCATAGTATTACAACCCATGGACAGAACTATTGTTAAGACAGGACTTTTCCTTGAACTTCCAATGGGTTTTGAGGCCCAGGTAAGGCCACGGAGTGGGTTGGCAGCAAAAAAAGGTATTACCGTGCTAAATGCACCTGGCACGGTTGATGCGGACTATAGAGGGGAGGTTGGGGTAATCCTGATAAATCTTTCCAATGAAGCATTTACCATTGAAAATGGAGAGAGAATAGCCCAGTTGGTCATTGCCAAACATGAAAGAGCTGAGTGGAATGAGGTTGAGGAGCTTTCGGAAACTTCAAGGGGCGAAGGTGGCTTTGGCAGTACAGGGGTAAAATAAAATCTCTTTGGCAAAACAAGGTGGAATCTAGCTTTATCATTAATTTTAATGAACCCAATCCCTTATCCTAGTTTTAGGATTGATAGCAGTTGGGAAAATCGTGATTTTGGAATAGCCCAGGCTTGAAGCGTATATTTTTTCATTTAGATTTCGGTCTGTTTTCCATTATGCGCAATATATAGGTATGATTAGAAACTTTCGCATATTACTTTTTGCCATGGGGTTAATTTTGATCCCAGAACTTATTTGCGCCCAGGAAAATGAGTTGAAGGTGGAAGAAAGTTCGGAGGTTTTTTTAGAAGAATATACCGATGATTTTCAGGAAAAATTCTTTGAGGCATTAAAGCATAAAGGAATAGAGAACTATGATAGGGCAGTAAACCTCCTGTTGGAATGTAAGCTGTTGGATCCAAATAATTCAGTAATCGACCATGAGCTATCAAAAGTTTATTTGGCCTCAAAACAGTTTGTTCAGGCACAGCAATATGGAATTTCCGCTATTGTCGCCAGACCGCATAATTTTTGGGTGTTGAATACCTTGATGGAGATATTGCAACGTCAAGGCTATACAATAGATATGGTGAAGGATAAAATTCCTTATAATGAACCCAAGTTCAAAGAGAATTTAGCACTTATCTATTATGGGCAGCAAAACTATGATGATGCCTTAAAAATACTAAACGGTATTAAAATGTCATCATTTTCAAAACAGCTGACTTTAAAAATCAATGATTCCATTAAAGCCAAGGAGTTGGTTGAAAATCAAGAGGATACGTTGGTAATAAAAGTTGAAAAGGAAAACCCCATAAAGAACTACGAATCCATTATTTCAGAATTTTTGGCAAAGAGCGAATTTAAGAGTGCTGCATCCGTAAGTGAGGAGGCTATGGAAAGCTTTCCGACCCAGCCCTACTTTTATTACACCTTTGGACTTGCTCTAAACAGGGCCAAGAAATATAAGGAGGCCATTGCCATTTTGGAGTCGGGCTTGGATTATTTATTGGAGGACCCTGAACTGGCAAATAAAATGTATAAAGAATTAGTTGATGCTAACAATGCTTTGGGAAATTCTTCCAAGGCAAATATGTATCTTAGTAAAATTAAATCGGGGTCGTAAAATTATGATATACAGTTTAAATAAACTTCACAAATGGGCCTTGCTTTGTATTTTGGCCGTTTTTGTATTTTCGTGTAAGTCCAGTAGTGTAATCAAAAGTGGAGCAGTAGATGAAAATTTAACTGCAAAGGCCGTTATAAGGAACCATTATTACTCCCATTTAAGTTTTAAAACTTTAAGTGGCAAGATGAGAATAGACTATTCAGACGGCGAGACTACCCAGAGTGTAAGTGTAAGCCTCAGAATGGAAAAGGATAAGGCGATATGGCTAAGTGCCCCATTGGGAATCGTAAAAGCGTACATTACCCCCGAGCGTGTGTCGTTTTATAATAAAATGGACAACGAATATTTTGACGGAAATTTCTCGTATTTAAGTCAATTGTTGGGAACCGATCTCGATTTTCAAAAAGTTCAAAACCTGCTTTTGGGGGAGGCTCTATTTGATCTGAGGGATGAAAAATATACGATGGCTATCGCCAATGACAATTATCAGTTAAAACCAAAAAAGGCAGGGGAGTTGTTTAAAACGCTGTTTCAAATTGAACCATTGAATTACAAAATGGTCACCCAGCAGTTGTCCCAACCCTGGGAAAAACGTATGCTGGAAATTAGCTACAAGAATTATCAAAAAATAAACAAATGGATTTTACCCGGTGAGATAGATATATTGGCGCTGGATGGCGACCATACCAATAATATTACTGTTGAATTTAGAAATATGGAGTTTAATAGAGCCTTGAATTTTCCTTATAGTATACCAAATGGTTTCAAAGAAATAGTCTTAAATTAATATGGGAAGTAAGAATTCTTATATAGGTTATTTTCTTTTAGTTATGTTACTTCTATTGGGTAATTTTACCTTGGCCCAAACCAATGAACAAAAGGCCTTGGAATCCAAACGGGAACAACTTCAAAAGGAAATATCTGAAATCAACCGATTATTGTTCGCTGAGAAAAAGGAAAAGGGAAATGTCTTGGAACAAATGGAGGCAATGGACCAAAAAATTAACGTTCGCCAACAATTGATCAGGGTTACCAATCAACAGTCCAACTTACTTAACAGACAAATAAATACCAATATCAGGAACATTGGAAAACTACGTAATGACCTTGCCTTTCTTAAGGAAGAATACGGTAATATGATCCAAAAATCCTATCAGAACAAATCTGGACAAAGTCGATTAATGTTTCTTTTATCCTCAGAGAATTTCCTTCAGGCGTTCAAGCGTTTTCAGTATATGAAGCAGTACACCCAGTATAGAAAGGAGCAGGGTGAGCAAATTGTAGCTAAAACTGACGAGCTTACCCAGCTGAACAAGGATCTTTCGGACCAACGTAAGGAGAAAGACAAATTGGTTACGGAAAATACACAGATCAAGAATCAATTGTACAAGGAGATTCAATCCCAAAAGGAATTGCTTAAAAGTATACGACAAAACGAAAGCAAATATGCAGCGGCCATTGATAAGAAAAAGCAGGAGGCCAAGAGGATCGATCAACAGATAGAAAGCTTGATTCGAAGTGCTATTGCGGCATCCAATAAGGCGGTGGGGAAAACCACCAATACCAGCTCGGCAAGTAGTAGTAAGTTTGTTTTAACCCCTGAGGCCACCATTGTGGCCAATAATTTTTCGGCGAACAAGGGAAAACTAATCTGGCCGGTAGAAAAAGGAATTAAAAGGCAGGGTTTTGGCGTTTATAACGATGCGGTTTACCCGGGGATCAAGCACGAAAGTAACGGAGTTATTATTGCTACGGATGAGGGTTCCAAGGCGAGGTCTATTTTTGAAGGGGAAGTTATCGCCATACTTTCGGTACCTGGCGGAAATAAAGGGGTGCAAATAAAACATGGAAATTATATAAGCACCTATTACAACCTCTCCAGGGTTTATGTGAAGAAGGGGGATAAAGTTAATATCAAGTCGGATTTGGGAGATATATATACCAGCAAATCCAGTGGCACGACCCAATTAAAGTTTTATCTGTACAAGGATACTACTCGACTTAATCCTGAAGAGTGGATATATCAATTGTAAAATAATTTGAAATTGAAAACTTTAACCGATTTAAAAGGAACATTTACTTTAAACAATGGTGTTAAAATGCCATATCTTGGTTTGGGTGTTTATTTGAGCGAGGATGGTAAAGAAGTGACCAATGCCGTAAAATGGGCGTTGGAAGAAGGATATCGACATATTGATACTGCTTCCATCTACGAAAATGAAGAAGGGGTTGGTAAAGGGATAAGGGAAAGTAGTATTGATCGCAAAGAGATCTTTGTAGTGAGTAAGGTTTGGAATGGCGATCAGGGCTATGATAGTACTTTAAAGGCTTTCGAAGCCAGTTTAAAGCGGTTAAATTTGGATTATCTGGATCTTTACCTAGTGCATTGGCCGGTAAAGGGGAAATACAAGGATACATGGCGAGCTTTGGAATATTTGTACGGGCAGAAGCGGGTGAGGGCCATTGGAGTAAGTAATTTTATGCAACATCAACTTGAGGATTTGCTTAAAACGGCGAAAATTGTGCCTATGGTTAACCAAATGGAATTTCACCCCTACTTGGTGCAGCAGGAGTTAATTGATTTTTGCAATAAAAATACCATTCAGTATGAAGCTTGGTCTCCTTTGATGCAAGGGCATATTTTTGAATTGGATATTATGAAAAGTCTGGCCGAAAAATACCATAAGACCATTGCTCAGATCGTATTGCGCTGGAGTTTGCAAAAAGGAGTGGTCACTATTCCAAAATCATCAAAAAAGGACCGAATAGAGGCGAATGCCGATATTTTTAATTTCGAACTCGCCCTTACGGATATAAATAAATTAGACCGGTTGGATCGCGGAAAACGCTTTGGTCCCGACCCCAATAATTTCGACTTTTAGTCCATAAAAAGGGCCTTGAGTTCAGTGGCATCTTTGGGCTTCATCTTGCCAGCTAGCACCAAGCTAAGCTGTTTTCTTCGAAGTGCAGCTTCAAATCGCTGTATTTCCAATGCAGACTCGGGTTTTAATTCAGGAACAGCGGTTGGCTTTCCACTATCGTCTACAGCAACAAAGGTATAGATGGCCTCATTTACTTTAGATTTCTCGCCATTAAACCGGTCTTCCATCCAAACGTCTATAAATACTTCCATAGAGGTCCTGAACGCTCTAGAAACGGCTGCTTCGACCGTTACGACACTTCCAACGGGTACGGCTTGGTTAAAGGCTACGTGGTTCACGGAGGCGGTAACAGTAATTCGTCTGCTGTGTCGCCTGGCAGCAATACTGGCTGCACGGTCCATTCTGGCCAACAGTTCCCCTCCAAACAGGTTGTTCAAAGGATTTGTTTCACTTGGTAGGACCATATCGGTCATTAAGGTACGCGATTCAGTGGGCGTCTTGGGCTCCATAAATTTATTTTGGGCAAAGATACATTGGTATTGTTAAGGTAAAAAGTAGGGAAGGAATTATTTTACCGAATTCAACCAGGCGTCGGGAGATTCTGAAAGTTTAATTTTCCTCAAGTATATTAAGGCTTCGTTGGCATCATCAAAACTGCCATAGGCAACCATATGTAAACCATATTGGTTGACCCCCAAATAAGAGGCATCGAATCCTTTTTCTATTAATTGTAGTACCTTTTTTTCGGCATTCTCCTGAATTCTATAGGCGCCGGCAATAACTTGGTGGATACCGGTTTTTTTGATTGAAATTACATTTAATGAAATCGCCGGCAATTCCAAGGGAGCCGTATTGAAAAAAGTTGCTTCTTGAATGTTTTTGGAAACTTGTTGATGTGCCTCTTGTCTTACCAATTCTTGGTTGGACGCATTCTCATTATAAAGGCGATACCCTGTAAATCCGGTAGCAATGGCAAGCAATACTACCGCTGCATACTTTAAATACGGTCTGATGGTAGATTCCTTACGAGTTTCGGGAGTAATCATAAAAGGAATCCTTTCTTCCAGTTCAATTACTTCCTCCTTTAAAACTTCCCTGGAAATTGGGGTAGAAACAAAGGTAGAGAGACCAAAGGACGATGTTAGGTAATTTACTTGATAGGAAGGTTGAAACTGGGTTTTCCCTTCCTTGTTCAACCATAGTTCGCCAATGTTGGGAAGACTTAAACGATTTCCTTCCTTTAAAAGTTTTTTCCATTTCAGGGATACGGCGGCTACTTGCTTCTGCATGTCTTCATATGACATCTTTTCGGCATCGGCCATATAAGAAACCAGCAATCCATCATTGGAACTAAGTTGTTCGTTGAATGATAGTATTTTCGAAGGAGGGTAAAATGAATTCGTACCATCATTGATAACGGCAGATTTCATTTGCGTCAAGAAAGCACCAAATTCTGGCACCATAACACAATTGTATCTATAAAGCAGCTCCGCTATGTAATGTTCGGTTCCCATGGGAACAAAGATTGGAAAAATAACACAAGTTCAAAACTCTTGGCATAACTTTTTATTAACATTATAATTTATGTATTTTGTGAACAACTAAGCACATTCCTTAAATGTCTAGAGATGAAATAATTGCTATTCTACGTTTACAGAACGTCCCGAATATTGGTGACATAACCGCGAAAAAATTGATTTCAAAATGTGGTAGTCCATCGGTAATATTTGAGGATAAAATGCGTCATTTACTTAAAATAGACGGAATAGGCTCATTTACCCTTAAGGGATTAATGGACTTGGAACATTTGGAGGCTGCCGAAGCAGAGTTCGAATTTTTAGGGACGCAGGAAATAGAGCTACATTATTTCATGGATGATAGTTACCCGGCCTATTTAAAACATTGTATAGACAGTCCTATTTTACTTTTCAGCCAGGGGAATATAAACCTCAACCGCCAAAAAATAATAAGTGTTGTAGGAACCAGGAATATTACCAGTTATGGAATGGCTTTTTGCGAACAGCTAATTGAGGAATTGGCGCCCTTGAATCCCATTATTGTTAGTGGATTTGCCTACGGAGTGGATATTTGTGTACAAAAGGCCGCGGTAAAACACGGCTTGCAAACAATAGGATGCTTGGCACATGGCTTAAATCGTATCTATCCAAAAATTCACGAAAAATATGTTTCAGAGGTGAGCAAAAATGGTGGTTTTTTTACTGAATTTTGGAGTACAAGTCAGCCCGACAGGGAAAATTTCTTAAAGCGAAATAGGATTATCGCTGGAATGAGCGAAGCTACCATTGTAGTGGAATCTGCTGAAAAAGGAGGCAGTTTGGTAACGGCCGATATTGCCAACAGTTATAATCGGGATGTTTTTGCCGTTCCAGGGCGAACCCAGGATAAATACAGCAGTGGTTGTAATAACCTAATTAAGCAACAGAAGGCTCATATGCTTACTTCTGTAGCAGATCTGATATATATGCTGGGATGGCAATTGGAAGAAAAAGAGCCAGCAAGCATTCAAAAACAATTATTTGTAGATCTGGATGATACCGAAAAGGAAATATATGACTATTTACAGCAGGGAGGTAAACAAATGTTGGACAGTATTGCCTTGGACTGTAAGCTTCCAATTTTTAAGGTTTCTTCAACCCTTTTGAATATGGAAATGAAGGGAGTAGTAAGGCCACTTCCAGGTAAATTGTTCGAGGCCATTTAAGATTTGACCGACTCATTGGTTTCTAAAATTAATAATTGTTGCTTTAATTCTTAAAATGAGGTTTTTTACCGATAAAAGACCACTAGAGAACTTGGTTTTTAATGAAATGCTCGGTCGATGGGAGACCTAAACCGACTAGGTGGTTTTTTGTTTATTCGAGAGGACTAAAGATTTACTATTGAATATTAATCCTTTACACCAAAGGATTGAAGATAATTCCCGGGAGTTCCGTACAGGGATAACCCCTCTAAGTGCACCTGAATTTTTTTGGCTTTATCCGAATTGTAGAATATGAGTCTTGCCTTTCCATATTTATCAGTAGTAAATGATGGATTCCAATAGAGGATGGCACGGTTATCAGGAGCACTATTTTCGTCTAATTGAACATTGTATTTTGGGGAGTAAAATTCTCGCTCTGGGGCATGGCCTAAAACGGTAAAATCTGGGGATACTGCTGGAGCAATAGTTTTAGCCCCCCCTCTTTTTGTGTAGATTAGGATGACCCCATTGCCCCCTCTAGACCCATAAATGGCTGCTGATGGGCCTTTTAGGATTTCCACTCTTTCAACGGTATAAGTGTCCATGGTAGCAATATATGTAGGTACGGGCCCAGGGGTAATGGATTGCTGTATGGATAAGGAGAGGTTTACCGGTACGGCACTTCCTGCACCTTGGTCAGTGGAAGTTCCTTGTCTCTGGGCAGACCTGGCTTGGGAGGATGCCGAAGGATTATCATTGTTCACCGGCACTCCGTTTAGCACCCATAATGGGGTGCCTCCATTTCTTATACTTACTGTATTACCATTTACGCTTACTCCTGCAAATCTTCTTACCAGATCAAGTACCGTTTGGGCAGAGCCGTTATCTTCCATATATAAAGTAGCATCGGGGTTTTGTCCATATACCGATGGAGAGGCATTTCTAGATTTCTCGGCCTTTTTCTCAGTAATAATGACTTCGTCAAGTTTTGTTGTTTTACTTAAATCGAACGCCGGAACGGGATTTCTTTGTGGATGGGGAATTTGCTCATATTTTCCGGTTTGGAAATGTAAAGTCTTAAACTGGGGTCGTGGAAGAGTATTTTGCTGTTTGTCCAAGGTAATTTTTACGTCAATAGGGCTGTCAGAGGAATCAAATGCGTTAAATGCAATATGGGTCGAGTCCTTAAAGTTAAAATCTGGTATGGCAAAACTTCCATCCAAAGCGGTCCTTGCCGAAAGCATTCCCAATTGCTCCCCTGATTTCGCAATTACGGTCAAATGGGTGTTGGCCAAAGGCTTGTTGTTTAAATCTGTAGCCATACCCGATATGGTAAGCCCTTTTGCAAAAATGTATTCTTTGGATGAATTGGACACAGTTTTAATTTCAGGCCATGGAATTTTTCGCCAGCCATGGGTCAGCATTACCAAATCCAGGGCGTGCAGTGTTGCTTTTTTCTGGTTGAGAAATAGAATTCCGGGATCGGAAATATGGCCCTTAATGTCAGATTGTATTAAAAGATGCGTTAAAATGTTGGAAGAATTTGGACTTTTTAAGCCTTGATCTGCGTCTGTTGCGGCCATGGAAAGTTCGGCCATAACAGGCCTGCCATCGGTGTCAGATACATGTACATCTATGGTAATTTCACTTCTATCCTTAAAATTTTTAGGACTTAAATTGGCATTAATTACCAATTCATCCTGATTGTTGATAAATACGATACGTTCACTCCACGGTTTTTTTTGTGAATCAAATAGGGTAATTGTCATGATTCCGCTAGGCATTTTACTTTTGGGAATTTCAAAATTTACGGCCGGTTCACCTTCAAAATTAAATTTGCCTTGATAGTATTTTTTATTGTTTATATGGCCAACTACATAAAATGATTGCTCTTTCAGAGTTTCCGAGGCCTGAATTTTTACTTGAATGCTTTTTGGACTTACGTTATATGCCGTCAATGCATATCCCTCACTCATTACTTCAGGTAGTGGGAATTTGCTGCCATCGTCGAGGATGACCGAATATTTTTCTCCTACTTGTGGTTTAAGATTGAAAAAACCGGAACCTCTATCTATTGTGGCCAAGGCGGCAATGAATTTTCCGTTCGAATCAACAATTTGCCCTTTAATATTCCTGTCTAGACCATCATTTCCAATTGCTTTAAATGCTACTTGTCCAACTAAATTGGCAACCAGGTGCCCACCTTCAGGGAAGATTTGCAAATCAATTTTATCCTCTTTCGGCATGGCAACTATCGGAGTACTATCATTATTGAAGACCTGTATTGTTTTGGTAAAAAAGAAATCATGATCGGAATTTCGCATCCAATTGCTATAGGCACGCAATTGATAATTGCCCGCATTAAGGTTGCTGGGTAAATCCATGGAGCCAATGGCCTTACCATTGATAATTTCATGGGTTTGGGAAAGCACGATTTCATTTTGCGGACCAATTAGATCCACATGAAGTACCCTGCTGCCGAGAGAAAAATGATGATAGGGCCCCAAAACAGCATACCCGCTGAACCATATGGTTTCACCTGTTGCAAATAATTCTTTGTCCGTATGCAGAAAAACCTTTTCCACCGGGTTGTAATTATTATATTGGTTAACGGATGTTCCCAAATCTCCAATAAATGGATCATTGGTTAAATTGGATTGCATCAATGCCACCTGATCTTTGCTGTTGAGGAAAATGGAGCCAAATGCACCTACCTTTGCAAAGGAAGCTATTACTTCTTCCTCTACCGGTGTTCTTTTTACAATGGGATTGTCTTCCCAAAATTTTTCGTTGTAACCTATTTCGTCGAGTTTTTGCCAGTCAGTTTTGTTCTTCCCGAACTGCCCTCCCAATTTTTTTCTAGATGTGGGGACGTAATTTTCAAAAAAAGTTAGGTTTGAGGAGGACGTTGTATGAAACTCAAAATTGTCGTTTATATAGTAGTCAAATTCTTGGGCAATATTAATATAATCTATAGCGGAATTGTTTGTATTTTCTAGGCTGTAAGCCATTTCAAATGAGATATTATAGTTTTGCCATGAGTTATTGTTGTTATTCACAAGCTGAACAAATTTTAAGTCGTCACTGGAAAGATTGCCTGTAATTTTTAGGATGTCGTAGGTTTTACTGTTGATGTACACTTCCGCCTCGAAAGTTGGCGTTTTGTTGGTTTTTATGGGCTTGAACTTTAATACGGCAATTTTGTCGCTATTGGATTCTATATATTCTTTAACATAGATGTCGTAAAAGACTTCCAAAGCAGGGTGCATAGGAAAAATAACCTCTTCAGTGTCAGGTTGAAATGGAGAGATCAATCGCGTTAAAAGAGTATAGTTCCTATTGTGAAGGCCTCCTGGTTTTAATGCATATCGGCCTTCAATAATGTCCCAATCTTCTATTCCTAGCGCATTATAGCGTATGTCATAAATAATTTCCGAAAACTCGGAATATTGATCGCCATTTTTTGATTTCTGTCTATAGAAGGCTCTGCCGTAATTGGATTTAGGAGATTGATTATTGGCTTTTTGAAAGGCCTTTTTAGCTAGCTCCAAGGCATAGGCGTCCTTTTTGGATGCTGTTACGGTAACCTCTTCCAATACATTGGAAGAAGGGGTTAACTCAACAATAAGGTTTTTGGTTTGGTCAACTTCAACTATGTATTTGTTATAATTTATATGTGTAAAAATTAGTTTGGCAGGTAAGGAGTCTAACTTAATTACAAACTCTCCCAACTCGTTGCTTGCAGTTCCCCATGGGGAAGATGCAATTCCTATATTGCAAAAAGGGATTGCTTTCCCTGTCACTTGGTCAATCACTATGCCGTTAATTTCCAGTTGTTGGTTTAGGCTTGAAGAAGATATATTGGGGTAATTATTCCCTGGATAATTCTTGGGAACGGCAAATAGTACAGCAGTATATAGCCAAATAACGGAAATTAGAATATTACATTTAATTCGTGCCATCGGTTCATGGATAGAAGCCTCAATTTACGAAGTAAATATTTAAATGGTTGGAAGCCGGTGAAAAATCAATACCCCACTTTAGTTCTTACCCTATTCAAGACCTCATCGGCCACTTTTTTGGCTTTTTCCGCGCCAACGGCCAAGGCTTCATCCAATTCATTTAAGTTGTTCATATAATAATCGAATTTTTCCCTAGCCTCACCAAACCGCTCCAGTACTACTTCATATAGCGCTTGTTTGGCATGTCCGTAGCCATAATTGCCATTTGTATAGTTTGACCTCATTTCTGAAACCTGATTTTCAGAAGCCAGAATTTTATACAGGGCAAAAACGTTATCGGTTTCCGGGTCTTTAGGTTCTTCCATGGGAGTGCTGTCCGTTTGTATACCCATAATTTGTTTACGCAATTGTTTATCGGTTTGAAAAAGACTTATTAAATTCCCTTTGCTTTTGCTCATTTTTGTGCCATCGGTACCTGGGATATACATAGTATCTTCCTGTACCTTTCCATCTGGCATTACAAAGGTTTCCCCCAGTTGGGCGTGAAACCTAGAGGCCACGTCACGGGTCATTTCCAAATGCTGCATTTGGTCCTTGCCAACAGGAACTATATGTGCATCGTATAAAAGTATGTCCGCTGCCATTAACATAGGATAGAAAAATAAGCCGGCATTAACATCATCCAATCGATCTGCCTTATCTTTAAAAGAGTGGGCAAGTGTTAATCGTTGGTATGGAAAAAAGCAACTTAGGTACCAGGCAAGTTCTGCGGTCTGTGGAATATCACTTTGGCGATAAAAGGCAGTTTTATTTATATCCAGACCAAATGCCAGCCAGGTAGCGGCCACTGCGTAGGTATTGTGCCGTAGCTCCTTCCCATTCTTGATTTGGGTAAGCGAGTGCATATCCGCAATAAAGAGAAAGGACTCGTTTTCTGGATTGTTTGCCATTTCTATCGCTGGGATAATTGCTCCCAAGATATTCCCAAGATGAGGGGTCCCTGTACTTTGTATACCTGTTAAGATTCTTGCCATTATTTTATTTTCAACGAAGGACAAAGGTAAAAGAAATCTTAAAAAAGGACTAAAATTATTACTTTTGATCTCATGCTTTTGAACTCTAAGAAAATAGGCCATACATTATACAGAATTTGGTTCTATATTTTGGTGGTATTCCCGATCCTGTTAATGTTTCCCTTTCTAGTTCTTTTTACCATTTCCGAAAAAACTTATCGGCAGTTTTTTTGGATGGCGCGTAATATATGGGCCAGCGTTATTCTGTACGGTATGGGCTGTTTCCCACAAATACAGAGGGAACAAAGAATGAAAAAAGGGGGAAGTTATATGTTGGTAGCCAACCATACCAGTATGTTGGATATAATGTTGATGCTAAGAGTAAGCAAAAATCCATTCGTTTTTATCGGCAAGAAGGAATTGGGGAATATTCCGCTATTTGGGTTTTTCTATAGGAGGGTGTGTATTATGGTGGATAGGGAAAGCTCTAAAAGTAGAACGGCTGTTTATAGGCGGGCGCAGAAAAGGTTGCATCAAGGGTTGAGTATCTGCATTTTTCCTGAAGGAGGTGTGCCTGATGAAAATATACTTTTGGATGAGTTTAAGGACGGGGCCTTTAAAATGGCCATTGCACACAATATCCCCATTGTTCCTATGACCTTCTACGACAATAAAAAACGTTTTTCCTTTACATTTTATAGTGGAGGTCCAGGTAGGTTAAGGGTTAAGGTACACAGATTTTTTGCTACCGATCAACTAAACGGGCAGGAAAAAATAAAACTTCGGGAGAAGGTTAGAAACGTAATTTTGAAAGAACTCCAACATTCAGGCTCCGGACATTAAATGCGCAACCAAGGCCATTTCCAGGTAATAAACAAGACTTGGCATTAAAACTTAAAACTAAACCCACTGTAAACTCCCAATGAATAAGGGTTAAAATTTCCAGAAGAGTTGGAAAAGGTATTCAATTGATATTTGAAGACTGGCTCCACATTAAATTTAAGCTTCGGGGTGAATTTATAATTAAGTCCAAGTCCAAAGTTGGTGCTAAAATTGACGGAGTTGATATTGTTGGCTTCCCCCACATCAGTTGTCTGTCCATTGGATTCCAAAATCACTGAATTATCCGTAAGAAAAAGAGAACTTACACCTCCTATGATGTTAACCCCAAATTTACGGTCCAAGAGGGCGTAATTTAATTCCAAAGGTACTTCCAGATAACCAAATTGTTGTCCCATAGTTCCTAAGCGGGTAGGGTTTTTGCCGGTAACATCCTGAGCAAATACAGAACCTGGTTTAGGAATTACATTTTCACTATTTGAATTATTCAAAATAATGGATTGGGAGTCATTGGAATAATCAATATTCCTTAGTTGGTTGCCAGAAGAGGCGTTGAATGAAGACGTAAAGGAAACATCATTGGTGTCATAGCCGTAATCTACCTTATGTACACCGGAGCGTACACTTAGTTTTTTGGAAATCTCATAGGCTACAGTAATACCGTAGCTTAGCGTTACATTGCCAGTCTTTGTATTGGAGGCCAATATAGAGTTGATGGGGGATCCCTCACCCATACCATTAAAGTAAACAGGGGCTACACTGGGCCCGGCGGACCATTTTCCATTAGGGGTTTCATCAACATCAACAACCTCATTTTCTTCAATAGCCTCCAAAATGGATTTTTTATTGGCTGGAACGGTCTCAGGGGCGACCTCTGGGTTATTCCCTTCTTTTTTGTTTGCCTTTTTGTTTGCCTTGTCAACTTCCTGATTAACCAATTTTTCTTCAACAATAGTGGGAAGATTCTTTGGGCCTAATTTGTTATCCGATGGCTCATTTTCTAAGGTGTCGGGAATTTCCTTGCCATCATTTTTATCAAACCCAACATTGTCCTTTCGATTTTCGGCCAAGCTATTGGCCACAGCGTCGTTTTCAGGTACGATTTTTTGGTCTATTGCCGGGGTATTGTTTTTGGTTTTACCGCTAGCAACAATACTTTCCTGACTGCCAAAAGGTTTGGTAATTTTTTCTTGTTCTGTTTGTTTGGTCGATTTAATCTTATTTTCCTCTGTGGATTTCTCCTCAATGACCGTGATGCCAGATGCTCCAGGTGTTGAGTCCTTTAAGGTGTTGTCATCCTTTGCATTGGGGGTGTTGTTTTCTACATCCGTAATGATTGGTACTACCGAATTGGAGGTAGAAAAAGGATTGATCGCAAAAAAGAGGATGGTAAGTATTGCTGCCACTCCTCCAACTTTCCACCATAGCGGGATAAGCATGCGGGATCGTTTCTTTCTATCCAAGGAAGCGGCAATCGAATTCCAGATTTTTTCGTCCGGAACTTCTTGGAAGTGTGCCAACTTCTCTTGAAATAATTTGTCTAAATTATTCTCACTCATGTTTTCAATTGTTCAACAGTAATCATGACGGGGAGGGTTTACCCTTCCATAATGATCCCTGCCTTATTTGCCTCAATTTTTTCTTTTAATATCATTCTTGCCCGGGCAAGATTGGATTTGGAAGTCCCCAAGGACGTTCCTAGCATTTCACTTATTTCCTTATGACTATAACCATCCAGTACATATAGATTGAAGGTCAAGCGATATTTGTTTGGAAGCTCTTGTATATAACTTAACAAGGTGGCCAAATCTAGATTTACATAACCTGAATCCTCTGGTGCCTCCTCCTCTATATTTTCGGAAACCACTGTTAAGTTTTCCTCTTTTCTATATTTTTGAAGTACTGTATTTACTGTAATACGCTTTATCCAGCCTTCAAAAGAACCTTGATGCTTAAACTGTTCTATTTTACTATAGATAGTCATAAAACTATCATGTAGGTTATCTTCCGCCTCCGTTTTATTGCGTGAGTATTTAAGACAAATACCGAACAGTACCCGGGAATAATCACGGTATAACTGTTCTTGTGCTTGTCTATCCCCCTTTTTGCAACTATTAATGAGCTCTACCGGATTACTCAAAATATGGATTGGGTTAATAACTAATTCTTAATTATGGTCGACCCGTTTTCATTGGCCGGCAACACTATGGCCGAACTGTCTTCATTGACCGGTACGGTAATCTCTAAATAGGTTGGCTCTCCGTTTGCATCTTCACCTGTCCAATATCTAAATAAATATGGCTGATCATATAAAACCTCAAAGTTAAACGTGGCAACTAAGTCCTCGCCAGCCCCGGTACATTCGTCCTCATCTTCGATCACGGTGCCAATCGTAACTACTTTTCTGGTGGTTATATCCTCCTTGACCACATCAAAACCTTCGAAAAAGGTACAATTATTAGGTCTAAAGTAAGTAACTTTTATTTTATAGATTTCACCGTAATCAAATGCCTCTGGCATTTCTACAGATTTCACCTGTAAAGCTTCAAAATGATAGTTAACATCATCATCTATGTCACAAGATGTTATTAGTGTAAAAGAGGCAACAAGCAGCAAAAAGAATACTCGTTTCATGTTTTTAATATTTAGTTTGTTTTAAATGGTTTTAGAAATTTCTACCTTAAAAAAATCCGAGATATTCCAGAATCTTTAAAGGCAAGTCAATTTCATAGCAATTTCTTTTTGCTATAAGATGTAAATAGGAAATAAAGGTTGCGTGTAGAAAAAAAAAATCCCGATTAGATCGGGATTTTAAATTTATGCTTTTACTGTTTTGATGGCTTCTTTTATTTTGCCTTCGAGTTCTTCGAGTAGTTCGGGATTATCCAGAAGTAAACTTTTTACGGCATCCCTACCCTGTCCAAGCTTGGTGTCACCATAGCTGAACCATGACCCACTTTTCTTAATTATTTCGAATTCGACTCCCAAGTCAATTATCTCCCCAACCTTTGAAATTCCTTCACCGTACATAATATCAAATTCGGCGGTCCTGAATGGAGGGGCAACCTTATTTTTTACCACCTTAACACGTGTCTTGTTACCTTGCACGGCACCATCGGTATCCTTAATCTGGGTAGATCGTCTAATATCCAGTCTCACCGAGGCGTAAAACTTGAGGGCGTTACCACCAGTGGTTGTTTCCGGGTTACCGAACATTACTCCTATTTTTTCCCTTAATTGGTTAATGAAGATTACGGTACAATTTGTTTTGCTAATAGAACCTGTAAGCTTTCTAAGGGCTTGTGACATTAATCGGGCATGAAGACCCATTTTGGAGTCGCCCATTTCGCCTTCTATTTCACTTTTTGGAGTCAAGGCGGCAACGGAGTCGATAACCACGATATCAATAGCGCCAGAACGAATAAGGTTATCTGCTATTTCCAAGGCTTGTTCCCCGTTATCAGGTTGGGAAATGATCAGGTTGTCAATATCCACTCCCAGTTTTTGGGCATAAAAACGGTCAAATGCATGTTCCGCATCAATAAAAGCAGCAATACCCCCGTTTTTTTGTGCCTCAGCCATGGCGTGGAGCGTAAGTGTGGTCTTACCAGAGGATTCAGGTCCATATATTTCTATTACCCTACCACGTGGATATCCACCTACACCGAGTGCTACATCCAATCCCAAGGAACCGGAGGAAATCACTTCTACGTCCTGTACTATACTATCGCCCATCTTCATTACGGCACCTTTTCCGTAAGTTTTATCCAATTTATCTAGGGTAAGTTTAAGTGCTTTTAATTTTGCTTCTTTTTCGGAACTCATTTTCATATCATATTAGGGACGCTAAAATACCAATTCTTTTTGCATAATACCACCAATGGCAAGGATTTTATGCGAAGAAAATGGGAGATTATTTAAATTGAAAATTTTTTATTGAACAGTACAAAATATTTGTCAATACTATATTTTAAAGGCATTTGTGGAATGTGCGACTTCAGTTTTATTCGTTTTTTTACGATTGACCTTAATTAATCGTGGCCTTGGACGCAACCTTTTTTTATTTATCGCATCTAAAAAATAACTAACTCAAATTAGGTTGCTTATTGTTCTGGTAAAACAATAAGGGTTGTGGGTCAATATTTTATTGTAATTCTATGAAAAAGAAAAAGCAATATTGACCTTAAAAAGGGTCTTGATATCTTCAAGATCCTTTTTTACTTTTATGGGACCCTAAATAGATTCCACCCCCGTAATATTTCTCTGGGTTTATATAGTTGATTCTGAGTCGTCCGAAATGTAAAAACTGACATTAATCCTTTTAATCCCGGTGTATAAATCCTATTTTTGCGCTCTTAAATAATTCTTTAACTTAAAATATTGGTATAGCATGCAACTGTACAATACCTTAAGTGCAAAGGAAAGGGAGGCCCTTATAGAGGAGGCGGGATTGGAACGCCTAACCATTTCTTTCTATCAATATGCACGTATTGGCAATCCGTCAATTTTTCGAAATCATTTATTTATTCACTGGAACGAACTGGATGTTCTAGGCCGTATTTATGTGGCCCATGAAGGTATTAATGCGCAGTTGTCCGTTCCTGCTGAAAATTTCAGGTCATTTAAGGCCCATTTGGACAGCATCACCTTTTTGGAAAATGTTAGATTGAATGTAGCCATTGAACAGGACAACAAATCATTTTTAAAATTAAAGGTGAAGGTTCGTGAAAAAATCGTGGCGGATGGATTAAATGATGACTCATTTGATGTTACCAATAAAGGAATTCATGTAGATGCAATAAAATTTAACGAACTTATTGAAGATTCCGATACTATTTTGGTGGACATGCGGAATCATTACGAGAGTGAAATAGGACATTTTAAGAATGCCATTACCCCAGATGTTGATACGTTTAGGGATTCGCTGGATATTATAGAAAAAGATCTTGCAGACCATAAAGAGGATAAAAAATTGGTAATGTACTGTACTGGCGGTATTAGGTGCGAAAAGGCCAGTGCCTATTACAAACACAAGGGTTTTAAGAATGTTTATCAATTGGAAGGCGGTATTATAGAATATACCCGTCAGGTAAATGATCTTAATCTGGAGAATAAATTTCTTGGGAAGAATTTTGTTTTTGATCACCGTAGGGGAGAACGGATTACAGACGATGTCATTGCCCATTGCCATCAATGCGGCAACCCATGTGACAATCACGTAAATTGTGCCAATGAGGCCTGCCATCTTCTTTTTATTCAATGTGTTGCTTGTGCCAAGGCCATGAACGAATGCTGTTCCTTGGAATGTAAGGAAATTCATGAATTGCCTTTTGAAGAACAAAAACGACTAAGAAAGGGAAAAGTGGTGAGCAACAAAATTTTTAAAAAGGGCAGATCGGCAGTACTAAAGTACAAGAAGTAGGTCTTTTGTTGAGGTTCTATTGCAAATAGGATTTTTTAATAATGACGGAAGGTTTGTTTTTTAGGATGCTTAAGCAATTATTTCTGAACTAGGAGCCTTCAAAAAATGGCCGGTATATTTTGTCATCTTAAGGCAGGGTTTAATAATTAATACTTCTGTTAGGGGTTATTTTTCATGGTTTAAGTAAAGCTTAACGCTGACAACGGTACTCTTTCTTTTCATCGCATTAAAAAAACACTATCTTTACGTTTAATAATTTTATGAACCTTTTTTAGTAAAAGTGTTACATTTTTACTAAACCAAGATACGAAATATGGGTTGTAGCAGTTGTTCAACCGGTAAGGACGGACAGCCTAAAGGGTGCAAGAACAATGGTACTTGTGGCACTGACGGCTGTAATAAATTGACGGTATTTGATTGGCTTTCCAATATGTCACTGCCAAATGGTGAAAAACCATTTGATTGTGTGGAAGTCCGTTTTAAAAATAGCAGAAAAGAATTCTTTAGAAATTCCGAAAATCTTTCACTTTCCATTGGTGACATAGTGGCTTCACAGGCTACTTCCGGTCATGATGTGGGTATGGTTACACTTACTGGGGAATTGGTAAGGGTACAAATGAAGAAGAAAAAGGAGGATTACAATAATCCTGAACTTCCCAAACTTTACCGAAAGGCCTCCCAAAAGGATATCGATATTTGGCAAAAATGCAGGGATAGGGAAGAGGAAATTAAAAAGAGGGCCAGGGAAATAGCCATAGTTCTAAAATTGCAGATGAAAATCTCCGATGTGGAATTTCAAGGTGATGGTTCCAAGGCTACATTTTATTACACCGCAGAAGAGCGTGTTGATTTCCGTCAGTTGATCAAGGATATGGCCAAAGCTTTTGGAATCCGTATAGAAATGAGACAAATCGGTTACCGACAAGAAGCCCAACGTTTGGGTGGGATAGGTTCTTGTGGCAGGGAATTGTGCTGCTCTACCTGGTTAACGGATTTTAGATCCGTAAGTACCTCTGCCGCCCGTTATCAGCAACTTTCCCTTAATCCACAAAAACTTGCCGGACAATGTGGAAAACTAAAATGTTGTCTAAATTACGAACTGGATGTTTATTTGGATGCGTTAAAGGATTTTCCTGGTCAAGACACCAAGCTTTTCACTGAAAAAGGAATGGCTTTTTGTCAGAAAGTAGATATTTTTAAAGCTTCTCTTTGGTTTTCGTATAAGGACGAACCAGCTAATTGGCATATCTTATCCAAGGACCAGGTAATTGAGGTTTTGGAAAAGAACAAGAAGAGGGAGAAAGTAGCCAGTTTGGAGGAATACGCCGTGGAAAATGTTCTAGAAGAGGAAAAGGTATTTGAGAATGTGGTAGGTCAGGACAGTTTAACCCGTTTTGATACCCCTAAGAAAAAGAGGTCCAATAGGAACAACAAGAAAAAGAAGAGAACAAATTATAAAAAAAGACCTGCCAATAATGCTTAAAAGTTTAGGTGCATTTTTGTTAGTAGTTTTTATGGTTTCTTGCGATGGGAAAACTGTAAAATCTGTTTACAGTCCAACACAGAATGGAAGTTGGAACAAGGATAGTACTATAGCGTTCTCTTTTAATGAATTGGATACCCTTCAAAAGTACAACATGTTCATCAACGTCAGGAATGATGGAACCTACCCCTATAGCAACCTCTTTTTAATTGCAGAATTACAGTTTCCAAACGGGGATATGCAGCGCGATACCCTGGAATATGAAATGTCCGAGGCGGATGGAAAATGGTTGGGAACAGGTTATGGTAGTTTAAAGGAAAACAAATTATGGTACAAGGAAAACGTCGTTTTCCCGACTTCAGGCGTATATAAATTAGAAATTTCCCATGCCATGCGTAAAAATGGCCAAGTAGATGGAATTGTCGAACTGGAAGGTGTCACCGATGTGGGATATCTAATCGAAAAAAGTAATCAGTAGGCTTATGGCAACAGCTACCAAGAAGAAAAAGAAAAGCAACAACAATTTTTTTAAATTCATTAAGTGGTTTTGGATCCTATTTGCGACCGGAATTTTCGCAATCGCTTTACTGTTCCTATCGGCTTCATGGGGTTTTTTCGGGGAACTGCCAACTTTTGAGACTTTGGAAAACCCCCAAACCAAACTGGCCTCCGAGGTTATTTCTTCCGATGGAGAGACACTAGGGAAGTATTACTTGGATGACAACCGTACCGATGTTGATTACAGAGATTTGCCTAAGAATTTGGTCGACGCTTTGGTCGCCAGTGAGGATGTGCGTTATTACGAACATTCCGGGATTGATGCCATTGGAGTACTACGCGCTGTTGTCTTTTTGGGAAAACGGGGGGGAGCGAGTACCATTTCACAACAATTGGCGCGTCAGCTTTTTGTAGGGGTACGATCGAGGAACAAATTCGAGACCATAAAACAGAAAGCTAAGGAGTGGGTTATTGCCACACAACTGGAGCGTAGTTATACCAAAGAAGAAATAATCAAAATGTACCTCAACATTTATGATTTTGGTAATAATGCGGATGGTATCCGTTCGGCCTCGCGAATTTATTTCGGGAAAGAGCCCAAAAATCTAAAAATAGAAGAATCCGCCATGCTTGTAGGCATGCTTCAGAATTCTTCGTACTACAATCCATTAAGGCGTGAAGAATTAACTAGAAAAAAGAGAAATCTGGTATTAAGCCAGATGGGGAAATTTGAATTTATCAGTGAGGCTGAAAAAGATTCGCTACTGGCCTTAAAAATGGATATCAATTATAATCCAGAATCGCATCGTGAGGGTATTGCCACGTATTTTAGAATGTACCTTCAGGGTTTTATGAACCAATGGGCTAAGAAAAATCCCAAGCCGGCCTTAAAGGGAGAAAGGGATAAATGGGATATATATAAGGATGGGCTGCGCATTTACACCACCATAGATTCCCGCATGCAGCAAAATGCGGAGGACGCTGTTGTCGAACATATGAAAAGATTGCAAGCCGAGTTTTTTCATCAAAACACCCCTGATCGAAATAAAACTGCTCCCTTTATTGAACAGATTCCTGGCGAAATAGATGGGATTATGGAGAGGGCTATAAAATCTTCACATAGGTGGCACAACCTAAAGGATCAAGGGAAAAATGAAAAGGAAATAAGGGCTTCCTTTAACGAGCCAGTGGAGATGACGGTTTTTGATTGGAATAGCGAGACCAAGGAAAAGGATACGGTATTGACCCCAATGGATTCCATTAAATATTATAAATCCTTTCTTAAGACCGCGATGATGTCCATGGAACCCCAATCAGGGCACGTTAAGGCGTGGGTTGGAGGTATAGACTACAAGCATTTTCAGTATGATAATGTTATTCAAGGAGCTAGGCAGGTTGGGTCTACTTTTAAGCCCTTTGTGTATGCCGCGGCCATAGATCAATTGCGTCTTTCGCCCTGTGATGTCCTTCCGGACAATCAATATTGTATTGAGGCCAATAAACACGGAAACCCAGATCCATGGTGCCCAAAGAATTCCGATGGAAAATATTCCGGGGAAATGCTTACACTTAAAAATGCATTGGCAAATTCAGTGAATACCGTAACCGCTCAATTAATAGACAGGGTTGGTCCCAAAGCGGTGGTTTCCATTGCCAAAAATTTGGGAATTACCGGAGAAATCCCAGAGGTACCTTCCATTGCCTTGGGAACTGCGGACCTTAATGTTTATGAGATGGTAGGCGCCTATGGCACCTTTGCCAACCAAGGGGTATATGTTAAACCCGTTATGGTAACCAGAATAGAGGACAAAAATGGTACGGTACTTTACGAGTATGTGCCGGAAACAAAAGATGTTCTTAGTAAGGATGTGTCCTATGCCATGGTAGATCTTATGTCCGGGGTAACCCAAGGCGGATCGGGAACTAGATTAAGGACTACAGGAGCAGAGAAATATAGAGCGGAATTTAAGGAGGTCATTACTGGTTATCCTTATGAATTTAAAAACCCAATTGCCGGTAAAACAGGTACTACCCAAAACCAAAGTGATGGTTGGTTTATGGGGATGGTACCCAACCTGGTCACCGGAGTGTGGGTAGGTGGAGATGACAAAGCGGTCCATTTTAGGACTATTACCTACGGACAAGGAGCTTCCATGGCTTTGCCAATTTGGGGATTGTATATGAAAAAGAACTATGCCAACAAGGAATTGGGCGTTTCCGAAGGAGAATTTGAAAAGCCTGAGAATTTATCCATAAATGTGGATTGTTCCAAGGCATCAATGGAGGAGGATAATAAAATAGATATAGAAGACGATTTGGATTTTTAGTATATTAAAAAATCATAGCCAAGAATGCCCTTACTTTTATTCAAAAGTTAAGGGCATTTTTCGTTAAAAACCCGTATTTTAGAGATATCAAGGATTAGGTTTAACTAAGTCGATTTTTATGATACGTAAAAGAGTAGCCAACGTTGAAGAGGCATTACAAGGGGTTAAGGACGGTATGACTTTTATGCTCGGAGGATTTGGATTATGTGGAATTCCAGAGAATGCAATTACGCATTTAGTGAAGCTGGGGGTAAAGGATTTAACCTGCATCTCCAATAATGCCGGAGTGGACGATTTTGGCCTTGGCTTATTGTTGCACAAACGCCAGATCAATAAAATGATATCTTCCTACGTGGGTGAAAATGATGAGTTTGAGCGACAAATGTTAAGCGGGGAGTTGGAGGTGGAATTAACGCCTCAAGGTACTTTAGCGGAGAAATGTAGGGCCGCCCAGGCTGGTTTTCCGGCTTTTTATACTCCTGCCGGTTATGGAACCGAAGTGGCCGAAGGAAAGGAAACTAGGGAGTTTAATGGAAAAATGTATGTATTGGAAGAAGCCTTTAAGGCAGATTTTTCCTTTGTCAAGGCTTGGAAGGGCGATGAGGCGGGGAATCTAATATTTAAGGGAACTGCCCGAAACTTTAATCCGGCCATGTGTGGCGCTGCCAAGATTACAGTGGCTGAGGTGGAGGAACTGGTACCTGCAGGGCAGCTGGACCCCAACCAAATTCACGTTCCAGGAATTTTTATTCAACGTATTTTTCAAGGAGAAAATTACGAGAAAAGAATTGAGCAGTTGACAGTACGGAAAGTTAATTGATTTGAAAGTTATCTGATTTGAAAATTTGATAATATGAGGAATGATAAGGAAAATTTAATAGTTAAGAAAACTTTCGATTTCTCCTTGCAAATTATTGAATATTGTGAAGAATTAAGAGCATTAAATAAATATGAAATGGCATCTCAATTGTTTAAAAGTGGAACATCTATAGGAGCAAATACTTGGGAGGCTCAAAATGGAGAAAGTACTGCCGATTTTGTACATAAATTTAAGATTGCTGCTAAAGAGGCTGATGAAACTTTATATTGGATCGAACTTTGCCAAGCCTCAAGGCATTATCCAAATCCGCAAGAAGCACTTTTTTCAGAGTTAAAATCTCTCATTAGAATTATCTCGAAAATTATAGGTACAAGCAAACGTGCCAAATTATCAAATTAACTAATTATCAAATCAACAATAATGTTGGATAAAAACGGAATAGCAAAACGCATTGCAAAGGAAGTGAAGGACGGGTATTACGTAAACCTTGGAATTGGAATACCTACCTTGGTGGCCAATTTTGTAAGGGACGATATAAGTGTGGAATTTCAAAGTGAAAATGGGGTGTTGGGAATGGGACCGTTCCCGTTTGAAGGGGAAGAGGATGCCGATATCATAAATGCTGGCAAGCAAACCATTACAACACTACCGGGAGCCTCGTTTTTCGACTCTGTAACGAGTTTTGGGATGATTCGCGGTCAACATGTAGACCTTACCATTTTAGGCGCAATGGAGGTTTCTGAAAATGGTGATATTGCCAATTGGAAAATTCCGGGAAAAATGGTAAAGGGAATGGGAGGGGCTATGGATCTTGTGGCTTCTGCTGAGAATATCATTGTTGCTATGATGCACACCAACCGGGAGGGTGAATCCAAATTGTTGAAGAAATGCTCCTTACCCTTGACCGGTGTGGGATGTGTAAAAAAGATTGTGACAAACCTTGCTGTACTTGACGTAACCCCAAAAGGATTTCAATTGTTGGAAAGGGCCCCGGGCATAAGTGTTGAAGAAATTATCAAGGCCACAGAAGGCAATTTAATTGTTGAGGGGGATATTCCTGAAATGGAAATTTAACATTTTGGTAGTGGTCATATTTCGATGTAAATAACTATTTTTATACGCATACAACAATTAAGGCTTATTTCACAACAATTTTTTAAATATTGCGTTAATCTGAATTATATTGCATTAATAACGGAAGTTAAACCCCAAATTTAACAACTACTAAACCTTTAAACCTCTTTTACTATGGAAGCCCAAATGAGCCACGCCCCTTCGCAGGAAGAAATTCAAGTTTATCGAAATGACTTTTTCAGAGGCATTGTACGATTGACAAAAAAATTATTTATGCTGTAGGCATAAATCAAAATTTTTAAAGGGAGCAATACTACCAAGTATTGCTCCCTTTTTTTTGGTGTTTAGCCGAGTTGAAAATTGTATTTTTAGGTAACAAAAATTTAGAAATGAAACTATATTTGGAGCCTTGCTCCATTGCCGATTTGGAGGTTTTGGCTAATCTAAGCAGAAGGACTTTTATAGAAGCTTTTGAAAAAGATAATAATCCCGAAGATTTTAAGGCTTATCTTAATTCTGCCTTTGGCGAGAAAGCACTCAACAAGGAGCTTCTTGACAACAATTCATCTTTTTATTTTGCCTACAACGATGCCATTTTAGTGGGGTATATTAAAATGAATGAAAATGGATCTCAATCCGATATTAAGGATAATAATTCCATGGAGTTGGAACGTATTTATGTTTTGGGCGAATTTCAAGGTCGGGGAATTGGAGCCTGGTTGTTGACACAGGTAATTTCAATGGCAAGGGCCAAAAACAAATATTATGTGTGGCTCGGTGTTTGGGAACTGAACACTAAAGCCATAAAGTTTTATGAAAAATTGGGGTTTTATAAGTTTGGTAGCCATCCTTACTACATAGGCGAGGATAAACAAACAGATTCGTTAATGAGATTGGACCTCCAAAATGGTGTGTCAATATAAACCTCAAATACTATAGCTTACAAAGAATTTCTGTGGCTTTTTCAAGAGTTTCGTTAGTTTTGGCGAAACAGAATCGCACAAGGCTTATATCAATTCCATTGGTATTAAACCCTGATATTGGAATACTGGCTATTTGGTATTCCTTTACCAAACGTTCCGCAAAGACTTCATCCGGTTCCTGGGTAATATCACTAAAATCCACCAATTGAAAGTAGGTTCCCCGGGAGGGATGTATTTTAAATCTTGAATTGCTTAATCCGGAGAGGAAGAGGTCGCGCTTATCCTGATAAAACTTGTTGAGACTAAGATAGTGTTCAGGGTCTTTTAAATAGGTGGCCAAAGCTTTTTGAACGGCATGGTCCGCACTAAACACATTAAACTGATGGGTTTTGCGAAATTCGTGCATTAGTTCGGCCGGGCCTGCGCAATATCCCATTTTCCAACCTGTAATATGGAATGATTTTCCAAAGGAACCACATACAAAAGTGCGGGTGGCAAGGGCCTCATATTTTGAAGCGCTTTCATGCTCAAGGCCATCAAAGACAATATGCTCGTATACTTCATCGCTAATGACAATTATATCTGTTTTTTCCAGACTTTGCTGTAATTGAAGCATATCTTCCTTGGAGAATATGGTGCCGCTAGGATTGTGAGGTGTGTTAATTATGACCATTTGGGTTTTGGAAGTAATCTTGGAACGGAATTCCTTCCAGTCTACCTTAAAATCCGTATTGCTTAGTTGAACAAATACAGGAATGCCCCCATTGACTTCAATGGCGGGCTCATAACAGTCGTATGCGGGCTTAATGACTATGACCTCATCACCATGGCCAATGAATGCCGTAATGATGGTAAAAATAGCCTGTGTGGCACCGATGGTTATTGTTATTTCGCTATCCGGGTTGTAGCGCCTACCATATAATTGCCCTATCTTCTTGGAAATCTCTTCACGAAGTTCCATTACCCCTGCCATAGGGGCATATTGGTTGTAACCCTGTTTCATGGCTTGGGTTACCAAATCTATTAAGACAGGGTCAGGTTCAAAATTAGGAAAGCCCTGGGAGAGATTTATTGCGCTGTGTTTTAGTGCCTGTTGCCCCATGGTGGTAAAGATCGTAGTCTTTACCTTGGGTAATTTGGAGGATATTTTGTGTCTATAATTTGGCATTTGGGAGTAATTATTTTTAGCAAAGGTAGATTAGGATTGCTGTAATCGTAAATGGACAATTACTTGGTTTAAACATTGATCCAATTCTTTTTTAATTTCCCGCTCCCAAAATCGGAATACGGTAAAGCCCAAATTTTGTAGTTCTAGGTTTACTTCTTTGTCCCGCTGAATATTACGCTCAATTTTTGGTATCCAAAATTCTCTATTGGTTTTAATTTTATTTTTCCGCTCTTCCCAATTATACCCGTGCCAATATTCGCCGTCAATGAAGATAACGGTTTTATATTTATTTAGGACAATATCCGGTTTGCCTATCAATTTTTTATAATCTATCCTATATCTATATCCTGCCGCCCACAGGGCTTTTCTAAATTTTAGTTCGGGAATGGTGTTTTTACCTCTGATCTTTCCCATAATCTTAGAACGTTCAGGGGTGGTGTAAAAACCCGACTCTTCATTGAAACGCGGGACTATTATCCGTTCTTCCTTATATTCCTTGTTCATATTTAAAGATACTGGAATTTTGGGATCTGGGTAAACAAAAACCCCATTCCTGAATGGGAATGGGGCCTATTTTTGTGAAACACAAATTATATTTTGGTCTGGACTATCCTTTTATGCTGGCAGCAAAGAATTCCCTGTTCATACGGGCAATGTTTTCCAGGGAAATTCCTTTAGGACATTCCACCTCACAAGCCCCTGTATTGGTACAGTTTCCAAATCCTTCCAAATCCATTTGAGCTACCATATTTTTAACTCGATCCGTGGCCTCAACCTGACCTTGTGGTAGTAAAGCATATTGTGAAACTTTAGCTCCAACGAATAGCATGGCTGAAGAATTTTTGCAACTAGCTACGCATGCCCCACAACCAATACAAGTAGCGGCATCCATGGCCGTATCGGCTGCGTGCTTATCTATAGGAATGGCATTTGCATCCTGAGTATTTCCGGAGGTGTTGACGGAGATAAAACCACCGGCCTGTTGAATACGTTCAAAAGAACTGCGATCTATGACCAAATCTTTAATTACCGGAAATGCTTTGGCCCTAAACGGCTCAATAGTAATGGTGTCGCCATCCTTGAACATTCGCATATGTAACTGGCAGGTAGTAACCCCTCTATCCGGACCATGGGCTTCCCCATTGATGTACATAGAGCACATACCGCAAATACCTTCGCGACAGTCATGATCAAAAGCAACAGGTTCTTCGTCTTTGTTGGTGAGCTGTTCATTTAAAACATCCATCATTTCTAAAAAAGACATATGTTCTGAAATCTCAGTCACCTTATATTCGACCATTTTACCTTTTGACTGTGGTCCTTTCTGTCTCCAAATTTTTAATGTAAGATTCATATTTTAAGTATTGAGTAATGAGTACTAAGTAATGAGTTTTCTAAATTCTAAAATCTCATTTCTAATATCTCAATACCATTTATTTATAACTTCTTTGTTTTAATTCAATATCCTTAAATTCCAATTGTTCCTTGTGCAAAACGGCATCTGAAGGTTCTCCTTTATATTCCCAGGCGGCTACAAAAGCATAATCCTTATCGTTACGTTTTGCCTCTCCTTTTTGCTCTCCATCTATTTCCACCGACTCTTCGCGGAAATGTCCTCCGCACGATTCCTCTCTCATTAAGGCATCCTTGGCAAACAATTCGCCCAATTCCAAGAAATCGGCCACTCTTCCTGCTTTCTCCAATTCCGGATTCATCTCATTGGCTGAACCTGGGACCTTTACTTCTTTATAAAACTCTTCGCGAATAGCCTTAATCTCTGCAATGGCTTCTTTTAGGCCGTCTGCGTTACGTGACATACCACATTTGTCCCACATTACTTTACCTAAGCGTTTGTGAAAGTAATCTACCGAATGGGTTCCTTTATTATTGACAAAGAAATTAATTCTTTCGGTTACTTCTTTTTCCGCTGTGTCAAATTCGGGAGAGTCCGTTGGAATTTTACCAGTCCTAATTTCATGGGAAAGGTAATCACCTATAGTGTATGGTAGTACAAAATAACCATCGGCCAGACCCTGCATTAATGCAGATGCTCCCAAACGGTTGGCACCGTGATCGGAGAAATTGGCCTCGCCAATACAATACAAACCTTCCACGGTAGTCATTAGGTTGTAATCTACCCAAACGCCGCCCATGGTATAGTGGGTTGCAGGATAGATCATCATTGGGGTCTTATATGGATTTTCATCTACGATTTTTTCGTACATCTGAAATAGGTTACCATATTTTTCCTCTACTACTGCTTCGCCCAATGCGGTAATTTTTTCTTTGGACGCATCTTGTATTCCTTGAATTTTGGCCTGTTCCAAACCGTATCTTTCAATTGCGGATTTAAAATCCAGATATACGGCTTCTCCAGTAGCGTTAACACCGTAACCGGCATCACATCTTTCTTTTGCTGCCCTGGAAGCCACGTCACGTGGCACCAAGTTTCCAAAGGCAGGATATCTTCTTTCCAAATAATAGTCCCTTTGCTCCTCGCTCAATTGGGTTGGTTTTAATTTTCCTTCCCTAATGGCCAACACATCTTCCATATTTTTAGGAACCCAAATACGTCCGTCATTTCTCAATGACTCGGACATTAATGTCAATTTGGATTGATAGTCTCCCGAGCGTGGGATACAGGTAGGGTGAATTTGGGTATAGCATGGGTTTGCGAAAAAGGCACCCTTTTTATGTATTTTCCAAGCTGCTGTGGCGTTAGATCCCATGGCATTGGTAGAAAGGAAATATACGTTTCCATAACCCCCGGATGCAATTACTACTGCGTGTGCGGAATGGCGTTCTATTTCACCAGTAACCAGGTTGCGCGCTATAATACCGCGTGCCTTGCCATTAACCTTTACAACATCGAGCATTTCGTGCCTGTTGTACATTTCTATTTTCCCACGGGCAATCTGTCTGTTCATGGCAGAATATGCCCCTAACAACAATTGTTGTCCTGTTTGTCCTTTGGCGTAAAACGTACGGGAAACCAAAACACCTCCAAAAGAACGGTTGTCCAATAATCCACCATAATCCCGAGCAAAAGGGACCCCTTGCGCTACACACTGATCAATGATATTGGCCGAAACCTCTGCCAAACGATATACGTTGGCCTCACGTGAACGGTAATCCCCTCCCTTTACAGTGTCGTAAAACAAGCGATAAGTAGAATCCCCATCCCCCTGATAATTTTTTGCTGCATTTATACCACCTTGTGCCGCAATGGAATGTGCCCTACGCGGAGAATCCTGATAACAGAATGCTTTTACCCTATAGCCAAGTTCGGCCAAGGTTGCTGCAGCGGAACCTCCAGCAAGACCTGTACCAACAACAATAACATCGATGTTTCGTTTGTTGGCGGGATTTACTAAGTTTATTTTATCCTTATAGGTCGTCCATTTATCCTTTAATGGGCCTTTTGGTACTTTAGAATCCAATACAGACATAGAATTGTATTATTAATGGTTAAAATGGTGAAAAAGTGCAATGAAAATAAATCCCAACGGAATTAAAACAGCGTAAGCCTTTCCAAATCCTTTTAACCCTTTTGTATATTTATTGTTGGCACCAACAGATTGAAATGCTGAACTAAAGCCGTGAAGAAGGTGCAATGAAAGAAAAACAAAACCTAAACAATAAAGGGCAACCCTCCAAATAGGCTCAAATTTATGGGTAAGTTCTTCGTAATAGCGATAACCCTCGCCATCGGCTAAAAGGCCCGACATATCTCCTTGAATATATTTTGTATTGATTTCAGGAAACCAAAAATCCAAGAAATGAATAATTAGGAAAACAAGGATGAAGCCACCGCTCCAGATCATATTCCTACTCATCCAAGTGGAATTGGCCGCTCCATTGTTTTTGGCATAACTAATGGCACGCGCATTCCTGTTTTTAATTTCCAGAATAAACCCCATCACAAAATGATAAACAACACCAAAAAGCAATACAGGTTGCAACCCATATTGAACTAGTGCATTGGTGCCCATAAAATGCGAGGTTTCATTAAAAGTATCCGGACTTAAAACGGATAGGATATTAATGGCAAAATGTTGAAGGATAAAAATCATTAAGAAAAAGGCGGAAAGGGCCATGGTGTACTTCCTGCCTATTGAAGAGTTTAAAAATCCACTCATTGGTTATTTGTTTTGATTGCAAATTTACTCTAGAATCGAGTTATTAACAAACTTTGTTGAATTTATGTACGGTATTTAGAACCAATTTAAAGAATTCCATAATTATAGTTCGGAAATATCAAGAAAATCTTTTCGCTCAAACTATAAAAAAAGTTGAATGAGGTAATGTATTTTTTGAATTGCGCTTTACAAATAACTAATATTCAGGTTGTTATATTTTATTGGATAGATGATTTGGACAATTTTTTTGCTGTAAAATTTCAATTTGGCCGGTGTAAATTTAGAAGGGATTTTCTTACATTTATTTATAATACCGTTTGGTGTGACCATACTTTTATTGGATTCCTGGCGTTAGTAACTAACTCAACGGTAAAAAAAAAGATGATTGCATGATAATCTGGAAATCCTGGACTTTTAATATTAAATTCTCTTTAATTGCTTTTTTTGTTACTGCAATACTAGGTCTATTGAGTATGGGTGCCTTGGGAGGAATATTATATTATCCGGTCTCTTTCCTATTCGCACCTTATCCTAATATAAATGATTGGCATGGCGATTGGGTATGGCCAACCCTTATTATGGTGGGCATGTTATGGTCCTTTGGTTTTGTATTTGCTGCTGTGGCGTGGTACTACCTCAATAAAATATCAGATTCCAAAGTGCTGCTAATTTCCGTATATGTGGCCATACTTTGGTTATGGGCGGCCTTACTCTGGACTGGGATGATCATGGTCAATATAAAACAATTAACCTAGGTGTTTCCCACATACATTGCCCAAAGGCAATTCAAGATTATAATCTTTTAAACGCTAGGGAATATCCCGATAGCATCATTTCTCCAATTCCGTAACAAAAATTCTGGACTGGGATTCTATAATGGCCTGGGCCTGTAAAATTGCCTTGTCCAAAATTACCGTATTCTCCGGCGAGGCCAAATCCCTTGAGGAAGTAATGGCTTTTAAATACCAATCTTCCCAAGCTTTTATGATGTCTACCTCATTTTTCACAGGTTTGCCCGCCTTGACACATTTCTCACTTAGTAAAAATTCCTCAGCAAGTCGTTTGGTTGCAGCTTCCTTTACTATTTCAACAATATCCATTGCCGTATAGGAATCACCATTTACTAGGGTCAATGCACTGGCCAATGCGGCAATACATACATTTTTAAGTGTTTCTTGTGATACCTTATCCATTCTATCGCTGTCGGTATGATAGAACTGATCGGTAAAATGCCACAGCAACAATCCGGGAATTTGGTTGTCCAAAAATGGGGTATGATCACTGCCCCCTTCATAAGGGTTGGTATTTACAGACCATTGTGCGGCTTTTCCTTGATTCATGAAGGTATGGATTATAAAGTCGTTTAAGTAATGGGGCTTCATATCCTCCAAGGTGAGCAATGTACCGCCCCATTCGGTATGCTTATCTTTTCCTCTGGTCCAAATGGCACTGGGATCCGGCATTTTTTCGATTAAAAAGGATCCTCCGGTAATGGCCGTGTTTTCTCCTACCATATCCAGACTAAGTCCCCATTTTATAGTTGCTGCCCTTTTCTCATTTTCTTGAAGATACCTGTTTGTGGATATTATCTCATCTCCCCAGAGGAAGGTCATCGTCCTTTGGGCATCAAAACTGTCTTTCTTAATTAATTTGGCGGCCATGGTAGCTATTTCCAATTGTGCTCCCACGCCGCTGGCATTATCATTGGCTCCCGGTTCCTGTATATGGGCACTAAACACAATACGTTCCTCAGGTATTGCCGATCCCTTTATGTTGGCTACGATTGTTAGTTCTTCAGAAGGATACATTTTACTGGAAATATTCACTTTGGCAAATACTTTTCCTTTTTCCAAAGCCGCTTTCAACTTCTCTTTGGCCTGGAAGGAAAGGGCAATACCCCAAGTATTTTTTGAATCGTATGGAAAACTTCTGAATTGAATGGAATTTACGTTTTTCTCGGGTTGTAAATACGCAGGATTATCATAGCTGACAATTCCCATGGCACCTTTTTTTAAAACTCCTTCCTTGTAAATTTCAATGATATTGCGTTCCGTAAAAATAATTTTACCTCCGACCGAAATTTTTCGGAGTTCCTCTAAATCCCTAACCAATATTATTTCAGCGGTGGTTCCGTTTTTAGGGGTTGAAATTGAATTTAGATAAACCATGTTTCTGTTGGAACTGTGGGACAGAAGAGGTTTATTATCACCTACAAGGGTAATCTCGGCATCCGCAATTTCCCATGTAGGATGCTGCAAGGGTCTTTTTTCAATTCTAAAGGTGAATCGGTCCATATTGGATGCGTTTTTCTCCTGGACATAACCTGCGGCCTCCAGTCCATCGGCAATTTTATGGATACTTTTGTTAAAACCTTCATTGCCTGCCACGCGCCAAAACTGTTCAACGAAAGCGGTAGTCTCGTAGGCAATCTCCCCACTAATATTTCTCCTAAGGATATTTAAATAGTCATCTGTTGTAACGGCTGAATTTTTTACCTGGCCCCAGCTTAGGGTAACCGCACTTATAAATAAAAGAACTAGATTTTTAGTCATAACTATAGACAATATTTAGGGACTTTACATAATTTGGCGAACCATATTTTGTAGCACTATTTGATGGGACGAAGATAGGATAATTTAGAATTTTAGGACTAGGTACAGCTGTGTTTAAAAATGATTTTATGCTAATTGGGGCTATGCGCCTCCTATTTATTAAATTTGTCTGCAAAACAATAAAAAATGAAATATCAGCAAATAGATAATAACTTGTTTATAAAGAACCGCAAGAAATTTACGGCCCAGATGAAGCCAAAGAGTATTGCCGTTTTTAATTCCAACGACATATATCCTATTGGTGCCGATAGCACCATGCCCTTTGAACAGAACAGGGATTTATTTTATTTAAGCGGAGCCGATCAGGAGGAAACCATTTTGTTATTGTTCCCAGATGCTGTGGACAAAAAGCACAGAGAAGTTTTATTTGTAAGGGAGACCAATGCACATATTGCGGTTTGGGAAGGGGAAAAGTTGACCAAGGAAAAGGCCACAGAAGTATCCGGGATCGAAACAATTTATTGGTTGACCGATTTTGATAAGATTTTCTTTGATCTAATGACCGAAACGGATACGGTATACTTTAATACCAACGAACACTACCGTCAGGCGGTAGAGACCCAAACAAGGGAGGATCGTTTTATTATAAAGTGCAAGCAAGATTTCCCAGCGCACCAATGGGCCAAAAGCAGTCCAATTTTGCAAGAAATAAGGGGCGTAAAGGAAGCAGAGGAAATTGCTATTATGCAAACAGCCTGTAATATCACTGAAAAAGGATTTAGACGCTTACTGGGATTTGTAAAGCCAGGGATCTGGGAATATGAGATCGAGGCAGAGCTTTTGCACGAGTTCATCCGTAATAGGTCCAAGGGATTTGCCTATACACCTATCATTGCTTCCGGCAATAATGCCAATGTATTGCATTATGTAGAAAATAACCGTGAATGTAAGGATGGGGATATGTTATTGATGGATGTTGCGGCAGAGTACGCCAACTATTCCAGCGACCTTACGCGTACCATTCCAGTAAACGGTAGGTTTACCCCAAGGCAGAAAGCGGTTTATGAAGCTGTGCTGCGGGTTAAGAATGATGCTACTGATATGTTGGTGCCCGGAACCATGTGGGCCGAATACCATAAAGAAGTGGGTAAGTTAATGACCTCCGAACTATTGGGATTGGGGCTATTGGACAAGGCCGATGTGCAAAATGAGGATAAGGATTGGCCAGCCTATAAAAAGTACTTTATGCACGGCACCAGCCATCATATTGGCTTAAATACCCACGATTACGGGGCACTTAAAACACCTATGGTGGCCAATATGGTTTATACCGTGGAACCTGGAATCTATATTCCTGAAGAAAAGATGGGCATTAGATTGGAAGATGATGTGGTTATCCAAGAAAAAGGGGCTCCCTTTAACCTTATGGCCAATATTCCCATTGAAGTAGGGGAGATTGAGGAGTTGATGAATGCCAGGAAGTAAGTTTTGTTAATAAGAGGTTTTTTAATGGCGAATTGACGATTTTATTTTGAGCCTCCAATACCTCTCCTTGGGGGAGGTTGGAACTGCCTTTTCGGGCAGTTTCGGATGAGGTGATCAGTGGATTTTCTCTTTTTTCTGTCCTAATAATTACTTCTTTTCAGGAAGGGCTAATTGATTCTGATTATTAATGTGAATATGAGGAACTATTTTTATAGGACAAACTGAATTTTTATAAATGTCGTAAATATGCCGTAAAGAAACCGCTATCAAAACATGATTTCTTAAATATCTTTGAAGGGAATTAAAAAAATAGGAATGAGTATTATTGGGAGAACAATTTGTGAAGCGAGAAAGTCCAAAGGTTTAACTCAAGAGGAGTTAGCTGAATTAACAAAGATTAATTTAAGAACAATTCAACGGATTGAAAATAATGAAAACGAACCACGTGGTAAAACATTAAATCTAATTTGTGATGTACTGGAAATAAATATGGAAGATGTTTTTAATAGACAGAAACAAGAAGATATAACAAATTCAAATTTATTTCACGGATATAAATTAGCTTCAAAAGGAACTAGACTTTTAGCCAATCTAACTGAATTTTTCATCTTTTTCATAATTATTGGTGTCCCGCTGATTATTTTCAAAATAACCACCAAAGACTTTAATCCCAATGGCCCAAAATATGCATCACCTGAACATATTGCCATTTTTTCAATATTTATAGGAGCCGTATTCTATCCAATTTTTACAGGAAATTTAGGGCACAAGATTTATAACTTAAAGGTTATTTCGTCGGAATCAGGAAATGATTATGGCAAAGCGCACGAGGGAGCTATTAGAGAATTTTTAAAGTGGATGTTAAGCATTCTTATATTTCCAATGATCTGGATTCTTTGGGATGATAAAAATCAAAATTTATATGACAAATTGACTAAGACATTAGTGGTTGAAAAAAAAATCGAATAGATAGATTAAAAAATAAGGGCGAACTCAAATATTGCCTAATTCTGGATAACCACAGGAAGATTTAGCTAATTTATAATTTTAAATTAGATAAAATTACTGTTTCAAACACTGCACTTTCAATTAACTAGTACAAATATCGCCATTAAATAACTACCACTTTTTTCCTTCCAATTACATTTAAAACTACAAAAGCAACCAAAGCAGGTAGTACCCATCCCAGACGGTATTCACTTAGGGGGATCCATGCGAAGATTCCCATTTGGGGAACCAGGTCTCCTAAACTCCCCATAAAATCAGGAATACTGAAAATAATGGTGGTGATTATCACAGCCTTAAAGACCATTGGCGAGGCCCATTTATCCGGAACAACGTTCAGGAGTATTAATATGATAGTAATGGGGTAAATAAACATTAGGGCGGGAATGGCTACTGTAATAATATAGGCCACATTAAACTGTCCTATAGCAATCCCGAGAAGGCAACCCATTATGGCGGTTATAAGGTAGGCGTGTCTTGAATTGGGGAGTCGGTCCTTCATAAAATCGGCGGTCCCTGTCACAATACCTATGGCAGTCGTAAAACAGGCCAAACTTACCAAGATGCTTAAAAACATATTGGCGGTATTGCCCAAGCTTAATTTGCTTATCCCTGAAAGCAATTCTATTCTGGTAATACCGGATTCAAAATTATTATGGTTCAAGGCCCCCGTAAGGATAAGGCCCATATATATTATAAAGAGACTTAGACCGGCCAACCATGCAGCATTGCGGATTAAAGTTCTTTTGTCTTTATAGGGTGCTTTCGACTTTAGGTTGATAGAGACAATGATTACACCACCAACTACAACTGCTCCAATTGCGTCAAAGGTCTGATATCCTTCTAAAATACCATCACTGAACGGGTTAACTATATCGGTCTCTCCAAAATTGAAGTCCAAAGCGAATACGGTTATGCCAATTATCAATACCAATATTAAAATAATTGCGGGAGTCAGGACTTTACCCAGTACATCCAATAATTTCGAACGGTTTATGACAAAGACAAAAACCAAGGAAAAGTAGATTATACTGGTAACAAGTGGTGAAGTATTAAAAAAGGGTTGCACGGCAATTTCATGGGTAACGGCAGCGGTGCGTGGCGAAGGCAGGCCAATGGAAATGGTATAAATTAGGATGGAATAAACCAAACTAAATGTAGGGGAGACCTTTTTTCCAAAGTCATAAATAGTGCCCTGTAATTTGGCATGGGCCAAAATTCCCAATATGGGTACCAAAACTGCCGATACTGCAAAACCCAGGGCCACCAGCCACCACCAACTTCCCGATTGAAACCCTAACAGTGGAGGGAGGATCAAATTCCCTGCTCCAAAGAATAAGGAGAATAAAGCAAAAGAAGTGACAAGGGTTTCCTTAGCGTTGGGCATTTAAGGCAATTTTGGGCGAAAGATAGTTTAAAAACCGATCAGTTTAAATGGGCATTTAGACACCCTATAGGTGCAGTTGGTCGAAAAAAACAAATTTTACTAAAAAAAAACGAAAAAAAAACAGGTTGTACTCAATAAAAGGAAGGGTGTATGCGTTAATTATTTGAAAGTCATTTAGTAAGTGACGATTACCAATTAACCCTAAGTTTAATTTTTGCATTTTACGGTCCCTAAACCTTACCAATGCCACTCTAAAACCTGCATTATGAAGAAAGTTATCACAGACTATGGAACAAGACTCAGCGCAATCTGCTGCAGCATTTTCGGACACCATTATTCAGTATCCAAAAAGGTTACCTTGCACATCAAGGAATATCAATGTGTACACTGTGGTAAGGAGGTAACTACGGATGTTAGTGGAAATCTTTCCGTTTTAACTCCGGAATTACAGGACATCAACAATACTTTACAAGATATTTATCAGAAAAGACATAGGGCCACACAACAGGTAGCCTAAACTATGCTTTGGCAAATGAATTCCGACCTTAAGCGGTATCGGAGTTTTTGAAGTTATTCCCGTAAATTATAAGCACGCCCATATTCTTGGCTGTCCTGCGCCCCACGACAGTTAAGTAAGGAATGTCCTTGGTTTTCGGGAATTCTTTTTTAACTGAATTATCAAATTTGTTTCCCTTTCTTTATGAAAAAGAATTCCATCCCTGTGCGGTAATAGGAATTTTGGTATTGCTCCTTGAGATTAAATTAACACCTTCGTTTTTATCGGTCATATGTCCCACTACTGTGAAATGGGGATTTCCTTTTATTTTTAGAAAATCTTTCTGATCTATTGTGAATAAAAGTTCGTAGTCTTCACCCCCACTTAGGGCTACGAGCGTACTGTCCATTTTAAATTCCTCACATGCCGAAATTACGGTGGGATCCAACGGAATTTTATCTTCGAATAAATTACATCCCACTTCACTTTTATCACATAAATGTAAAATTTCAGAGGAAAGTCCATCACTAATATCGATCATGGAAGTTGGACGGATTTCCAATTTATCCAATAATTCTTTAACATCCCTTCTGGCTTCAGGTTTTAATTGTCGTTCCACAATATAGGTGTAAGGGGATAGATCGGGTTGATTGTTTGGATTTACTTTGAATACTTCCTTTTCCCTTTCCAGCACCTGTAGCCCACAATAGGCAGCACCTAAATCTCCTGAAACTACTAAAAGATCATTTGGTTTGGCCCCGCTTCGGTAAACAATGTTTTCTTCCGCAGCCTCACCTATAACGGTAACGCTCACCAACATTCCTTTGGTAGAGGAGGTAGTATCTCCTCCTACTAGATCTATCTTGTAGACTTCGCAGGCCAAGGCCACCCCACTATAAAATTCTTCTAAGGCTTCCAATGGAAATCTATTGGAAACCGCAATGGAAACGGTTATTTGGGTAGCAGTGGCGTTCATGGCATAGATGTCCGATAAATTTACCATGACGGATTTATAACCCAAGTGTTTTAAGGGCATATAGCTAAGGTCGAAATGTACGCCCTCTATCAATAGATCAGTAGATATTATGGCCTTTTTGTCCTTGAAATCCAAGACGGCAGCATCATCACCAATACCTTTTAGGGTAGATTTGTGCTGTATTGTAAAATCTTTGGTGAGATGTTTTATCAATTCAAATTCTCCCAATTGATCTAATCCTGTCTTTTCTTGATTCTTATCTTCTATCATGCCGCAAAAATAAGGAGTATATCCATTATATCCTTTTTTTGGACTAAATAAAGAATCTATAAGTAAACAATTAAAAAGCCGGACCTAAATAAGTATTCTTTATGATACTTACAAAGTCCGGCTTTTTAATTCAATGTATAATTATGAGGTCTATCCCAAAGAATATCCCGCTCTATAATTGCGTTTTACATACTTGTTTGCGGCCTCAAAGTTGGTAACCCTCATGTTTTCTGCATCCCATAGCAAACGTTTTCTGCCATTGTATTTTGAGCCTCCCCAGAAGCTGCCTTTATCGGCACTGGGGTCTACTTCAAAATAGGCCTTAAGCGCCAAGTTACCAATCAGGATACTTTCGGTAAAAGGACCGGCATAGTCAAATGAAGAACTGGTTTCGGCATTGCCATAACCTGCCATACAGGCATTTACCCATTGTAGGTAGTGTCCTTCTGGAACTCTAGCTATGGTTTCTGCAACTTCAAATTGCTCGTTTAACGATAATGGAAGCAATCTTGGGTTGGCGCCATAACAGTCAGCCAACAATTTACCTTTTGTACCAATAAATAGTACGCCACCATCCCAGTTGCCCAAAGCTTCGTCATCACCCATTTCATCTGGTCTTTCCGGCAGAAGTCCACCGTCCATCCAAGTAACCTTAACAGTGCCTTTACCATCCGTTTTTGGATAGCTTAGGTGTATTTTACTTGAATTAGGGAAACTCTTGGGGTAATCGGCAGTTTCAAATTTCCCTTTAAAGGAATCCGAAACACTACACTCTACTTGGTTAGGGTAAAGTATAGGCAGTATTCTATATACTGGATCCATAATATGGCAAGCCATATCACCTAGTGCACCTGTTCCGAAATCGGACCAGCCTCTCCAATCAAAAGGAAGGTAGGCATCGTTATAATCGCGCATTTCCGCGGTTCCTAACCACAGGTCCCAATTTAAGCCTTTTGGTATTTTGTCTTTTTTGGTCGGTGTTTGAAGTGCTTGTGGCCAAATAGCTCTATTGGTCCAACATTTTACGGTATGTACATCCCCTATGATACCAGTATCATAAAGTTCTTTCATTTTTCGTACGCCATCACCTGAGCCACCTTGGTTCCCCATTTGGGTAACTACCTTGAATTTTTTTGCTGCCTCGGTAAGCATTCTAGCCTCCCAGATATCATGTGTTAAAGGCTTTTGAACGTAGACATGCTTGCCCATTGACATGGCCATATAGGCAGCTACCGCGTGGTTGTGGTCTGGAGTGGATACCGAAACGGCATCAATATTGTCCTTTTCATTTTCCAGCATTTTCCTAAAATCGGCATAATATTTTGCCTTTGGGAAAGACTTCCTGGATTCAACGGCTTGTCTGTCATCCACATCACAAAGTCCTACTATATTAACATTGGGGCTTTCCGCGAAGGAAGCAATATCACTTCTACCTTTACCACCTGCACCAATACCAGCAATATTTAATTTGTCACTAGGGGCAACATAACCCGGACCTCCCAATACATGTCTTGGTACGATCATAAAGCCGGCGGTTGCCAAGCCGGTACCTTTAATAAAATCTCTTCGTGAATTGTTACTAAATGCGGTCTTTTTTTTGGACATAATTTTTGAAAGTTTTCTAATATTTAAAAATGGATTTGAATTTAAATTAAATTTTTGTAATCAGCATAAAGTTATTTCTATTTATTTTGTTAATTTATTAAATTTTTGATCAAAATATTTTTGTTCAAAAGGTATAAAGAGCTTTAAAACCTGTTATTTAGATTACAAATATCTGAAATAATTAATCGTTTAAGCAATGGCCCAAAATTTCGTATTTTTACTCAAAAGCCTTACATAATTAAAAAATGAAATATACTAAATCTCTCCTCTTGCCCATTCTCCTATTTTTGATTGGTCTCAATTTCTCATGTGAACCTAGCGCTGTCAATATTCGGCCAATAGATACTTGGGTATTCCGATCGGTTATGGATAAACAGCCAAGAATGTTGACCATTGCACTTCATAAGGATTTGTATACTTGTTACAACCTTCAGTCCGGAAACCTGTATAAAGTATGGAAAGGTGGGGTTAATTACGAGGGTGCGGTTTATACTACGGCCCATGGAATTCAACCTTCCAGTTTTGGTTTTGCCTATGTAGAGGATGATTCAGAACAAACGCAGTGGAGGCTAAAGTCAAATGAGGGAATGGAAATTCCCAAAGTGAACTTTTTGGGTTATTCCTTGATCAAAGGTCAAGTAGGTATCGACTTTGAGCTTATATCCAAAACAGGAAAATCGGTTAAGATTCGTGAAATTCCTGAGTACGGATTGGAAGACGATCATTCAGGATTGATCAGGACTTTTTCAATTATGGAAGGTTGGTCCAAGGACTTGGTACCCGTATTGGATTATGGTCCTGATGATGGACTGGTTTTTAAGGAGGCTCTTGATGGCGGTAAAAGGGGGGATAATACCAATCAGTTGGAAATGGGTAAAAACACTAAAGTTGAAACATATTTTAACCCTGTACCGGCAGACTGGAAAGAGCCTATTACGGACGATACGGGAATTATTGCAGAGGGAAGGAAATTGGTTGAACAAAGCGATTGCAATGCCTGTCATCTGCAACATGAAAACTTGGTAGGGCCTGCTTATGATTCCATAGCCAAGAGATACGTTTTTGATTGGGCCACTCTTGATATGTTGGCTGATAAGATCAGACTGGGCGGAACAGGTAATTGGGGTGCTGCTTTAATGTCTGCACATCCCGATTTATCACGGTCGGATGCTCAGAATATGGCCTATTATATTTTGTCCTTGGATGATGAACCCGAACCTCAGGAAAGGGTTGTGGATATTGCCTTGAACACACCCGACATAACATTTGCCTTGGATAACGACGATCGAAGGGGCGGCGAAAATAAGGTAAAACAGCCCGGGGCGGCAGTAAGTTTATATTTGATAAATGACAGCGGTGATCTATATGAAGATCTTACCCAAAGCACATTGCCCATTTTGAATGGGGTAGCACCTGCTATTCATATACCTACCTCAGGGGCGTTGGGAGAAATCAAGGAGCATTTTTATATGGAGTTTAAAGGGTTTATAAAATCTGATAAAAAGGTAAACAAAACATTCAGACTTATAAGCGATGATGGTTCGGTATTAAAGCTTAATGGTTCCGAAATTATCGATAACAGAGGAGATCATGGCGCAGAGGCCGTTGATGCCTTAGCTGTATTGGAAAAGGGATGGAATGGATTTTTATTGCAGTTTCAGCAAGGTGGTGGTGGCTATGGCCTTTCTTTACAATGGTCAGATGATGGGGAATTGTTTACGGTCGTACCGGATACCGTATTTTACCATGAGCCGCGTGCCTTTAGAAAACTGTTGCCGTATTTTCCAAAAGTGGCCAGTACCACTCCCGGTGATCAAATGTCTTTGAATGCGGTACACCCGTCCTTTGATATGTTTCAGGCCAAACCCTCGGAATTTCATCCAAGGATAGGAGGAATAGATTTTATAGATGAGGAGAGGATGGTCATCTGTACCTGGGATTCAACAGGTTCTGTCTATATTCTAAAAAACTATAACACTGAAGATCCTGAGTCCATAGAAGTCAAACAGATAGCTAAAGGATTGGCCGAACCTTTGGGAATAAAAATGGTGGACGGGGAACTATATGTATTGCAAAAGCAGGAACTTACCAAATTGATAGATAATGATGGTGACGGGATAATTGATGAATACAAAAAAGTTTGTGATTCTTGGAATGTAACCTCCCATTATCACGAGTTTGCGTTTGGTCTTGTTTACAAGGAAGGGAGCTTTTATGCTACCCTGGCTACGGATTTAGGTTCAGAATTTAAAGAGGTTAAGGATAGGGGTAAAGTGGTGAGAATTAGTAAGGACGGTAGTGACGTTGAGATTATAGCTGAAGGTTTTAGAACACCCAATGGCATTGCGGAGGGACCGGATGGCGCACTGTATGTTGCGGACAATCAAGGAAATTGGATACCTACCAGTAAAATTGTCCGAGTGGAAAAGGGTAAATTCTATGGGTTTAAACATGCGGATTGGGAGCGAGTAAAGGATTATAAGGAAGATCCCCCACTAGTTTGGCTGCCGCATGAAGAAATCAGTAATTCCCCCAGTCAACCGGCAATTTTTAATATTGGACCATATAAGGACCAAATGATTCATGGGGATGTTACCCATGGTGGCATAAAAAGAGTCTTTATTGATGAAGTCGACGGCGTAAAACAGGGTGTAGTTTTTCGTTTTATCCAGGGGTTGGATGCCGGAATAAATAGAACCGTTTGGGGTCCTGATGGAGATCTATATGCCGGTGGTGTTGGATCTGGCGGCAATTGGAGGCATGAGGGTCGACTTTGGTATGCTTTGCACCGATTTCATTACAATGAAAAATCAACCTTTGAAATGTTGGCGGTAAGGGCGAAAACCAACGGAATGGAAATCGAATTTACAGAACCAATAAATTCGAAGGAGTTATTGAATAAGGAAAATTTTGAGGTAGAACAGTATTATTACGAGGCTACTGAGGATTATGGGGGGCCAAAATTGGGAGAGCAGGAGCTTAAGATAAAATCGGTGAACCTTTCAGGGGATCGGAAGAAAGTATTTTTGGAAATTGAAGGGATTCAGGAAAATAAGGTTATCTATATTCACATAAAGAAACCCTTTAAAAGCGAAAAGAATCATTCTCTTTGGTCAACGGAAGCTTGGTATACCATGACCAAAAAACCAATAAATAATCCAGGTTTTAAGCAATTTTGATCTTTGATTATAGAAAGGGGTACATCTATTAGGTAGGGAATATTTAGGGATATTGGTTGAGGGCTAATTATCATCTAAAAATCCGAAAAACAAGGAAAAGTTAAAAATAAATTTAAGGAATAAGGGAAAAAAGTAAAATTCAAGTATTCTTTAAGTAAATGGTATATTTGTGCGAATTAAAAAAAATTTCATGAAAAAAATTGTTTTAACAATATTGGTTTTGGGATTGCCTTTTTTTACAATGACCTCGTGTAGGGAAACCAAAGAGAAAACTGTAATAATTGAGAAGGAAGTAGAGAAAGATAAAGGAATCCTTGAAAAAGCAGGAGAAAAGGCCGACAAGGAAGTCAATGAGAAAATAGATGATGCTATCGAAAAGATTGGTGACGATAATTAAATTACAGCCTTAAGTATACTTTATAAGATTTTAAATATGGCCATATAATTGTGTAAAGCAATTTGTTGGCCATTTTTTTTTTGAGAACTTTTAGGATAGAAATATCCAATTGGGCTATTCGTTATATTAATGTTAGGAAGTATGGTAAAACCCTACTTATGTACTATATTTGTAAACTATTTAGATTAAATCCAATTAAGAATGATTAAAGTATCTGAAACAGCTAAGCAGAGGGTAATGGCCCTAATGGCCGAAGGAGGCTTTGATGCCAGCAAGGATTATGTGCGGGTAGGCGTTAAAAGCGGAGGTTGCAGTGGATTGTCCTATGAACTCGATTTTGATAATAAAACCACAGAAACCGATAAAATTTTCGAGGACAACGCAGTGCGTATTATAGTGGATAAAAAGAGTTTTCTTTATCTGGTAGGTACGGTACTGGAATATTCCGGGGGACTTAATGGCAAAGGGTTTGTTTTTAATAATCCAAACGCCCAAAGAACTTGTGGTTGTGGAGAGAGTTTCTCTCTTTAACGAAACACTGGCGGGAATAAAAAATGTACCAATGCTTGCGTTGGAGATGATAAATAATTAGCCAATTGTTACAGTAAACAATTGATAAATTAGGAAGAATGGCATATACAGAGGAAGAATTAAAAAAAGAGTTGGAAACCAAGGAGTATGAGTATGGTTTCTACACAGATATAGAATCAGATACGTTTCCAAATGGTTTAAACGAGGAAATTGTGATCGCTATTTCCAAAAAGAAGGAAGAACCCGAGTGGATGACATTATGGCGATTGGAATCTTTTAAAATCTGGAAGGAAATGGTGGAGCCCGAATGGGCAAATGTTAAATATAAAAAACCTGATTTTCAGGCTATTTCCTACTATTCCGCACCTAACAAGAAACCCAAATATGATAGTTTGGACGAGGTGGATCCAGAATTGCTGGACACCTTCAAGAAATTGGGTATTTCCTTGGACGAGCAGAAGAAGTTGGCGGGAGTAGCCGTGGATATCGTAATGGATTCAGTATCCGTAGCTACCACTTTTAAAAAGACGCTTGCCGAAAAGGGAATAATCTTTTGTTCCATTTCCGAGGCCATTAGAGAGCACCCTGAACTGGTAAAGAAATACTTAGGTTCCGTTGTTCCCCAAAAGGACAATTTTTATGCAGCCCTAAACTCGGCCGTTTTTTCGGACGGGTCTTTTTGTTACATACCAAAAGGAGTGCGCTGTCCTATGGAACTTTCAACTTATTTTAGAATTAATCAGGCTGGTACCGGACAATTCGAAAGAACCTTGGTAATTGCCGATGAAGGTAGTTATGTAAGTTATTTGGAAGGATGTACTGCACCTTCCCGTGATGAAAATCAATTACATGCCGCTGTGGTAGAATTGATTGCTTTGGATGATTCCGAAATTAAGTACTCGACCGTCCAAAACTGGTTTCCAGGAAATAAAGAGGGCGTAGGTGGAGTTTTCAATTTTGTGACCAAAAGGGGATTGTGCGAAAAAAATGCCAAAATCTCTTGGACACAGGTTGAAACTGGATCGGCGGTTACTTGGAAGTATCCATCATGTATCCTTAAAGGAGATAATTCCATAGGGGAATTTTATTCCATTGCCGTAACCAATAATTATCAACAGGCGGATACAGGTACTAAAATGATCCATTTAGGAAAGAATACCAGAAGTACCATTATTTCTAAAGGTATCTCTGCCGGGAAATCCCAAAACAGCTACCGTGGATTGGTACAGGTTAATAGTAGGGCAGACAATGCCAGGAACTTCTCCCAATGTGATTCCTTGCTGATGGGGAACGAATGTGGAGCACATACCTTTCCTTATATTGAAGTTAGGAACAAGTCCGCACAAATAGAACACGAGGCCACTACCAGTAAAATTGGGGAGGATCAGATATTCTATTGCAATCAGCGTGGGATTAATACAGAAAAGGCAATTGCCTTGATCGTAAACGGCTTCAGTAAAGAAGTACTTAATAAGTTGCCGATGGAATTTGCCGTAGAGGCCCAAAAATTGTTGGAAATAAGTTTAGAGGGGTCTGTAGGATAGGGGAATTAAGCTCTGAAGGCCAGTCTTCTTCGAGGAAGATTCATAAGCCGATAGGGATGAATACTATTGCAGGCTCAAAACAACATCAAAAAAAAGAAGATTTTAATAAAATGCCGTAGGTGCACAATTATTTAAAATAATTAGAATTTAGAACAATGCTGAAAATTAACAACTTACACGCTAGAGTAGAGGATAAGGAGATATTAAGGGGAATAAACCTAACGGTGAATGCAGGTGAAGTACATGCTATAATGGGCCCTAACGGCTCAGGTAAAAGTACCTTGGCGGCAGTTATAGCCGGAAAGGAAGAATTTGAAATTACAGAGGGAGAGGTTTATTTGGAAGGTGAAAATCTAGATGAGACTTCGCCTGAAGATAGGGCTCACAAAGGAATATTTCTTTCCTTTCAATATCCCGTTGAAATTCCTGGGGTTTCCGTTACAAATTTCATGAAGACGGCCATAAACGAATCCAGAAAAGCTAAGGGATTGGACGATATGCCTGCTAAGGATATGTTGAAATTGATTCGTGAGAAATCAGAAATGTTGGAAATAGACAGGAAATTTTTATCACGTTCCTTGAATGAAGGTTTCTCCGGTGGTGAGAAGAAAAGGAACGAAATATTTCAAATGGCTATGTTGGAGCCTAAATTGGCGATTTTGGATGAAACGGATTCCGGTTTGGACATTGATGCCCTGCGTATTGTGGCCAATGGTGTAAATAAATTAAAGAGCAAGGACAACGCGGTTATTGTGATTACCCACTATCAGCGTCTATTGGAATATATAGTTCCGGATTTTGTTCATGTATTGCACAACGGAAAAATCGTAAAATCCGGAACTAAAGATCTTGCACTGGAATTGGAGGAAAAAGGATACGATTGGTTGAAACAGGAAACGGTTGTCTAGTTTTAATGTTCAATGTTGAAAGTTTAAAAGTCAAAATTGCGTTCTAATTGTACATTAGAGATGGCCAAAATAAATTCGTTTGAAGAAATAAATGCTTGGAAAGAGAGCAGGGATTTCAATAAAGCAATTTATGGCTTGACGAATAAATGAGAGTTTGAAAAGGACTTTGATTTAAAAAGACAAATTAGAAGGGCTTCGGTAACTATAAGTTCCAATATTGCGGAAGGGTTTGAAAGGAATACAAATAGGGAATTTATTCACTTTCTATACATTTCAAAAGCCTCTGCGGGAGAGGTGAGATCTCAGTAGTATTTAGCATTGGATTTGGGATATTTGGAGGAGAAGGAGTTTATTTTATTAAAGGAAAAAATTGAAAATATATCTATAATGTTAAGTGGGTTTATAAAGTATTTGGATAAGTAATCAAGGCACTTTATAACATTTGACATTTAGACATTACAACTTGTAAAGATGGATTTAAAAGAAAAATTGGTTTCCTCATTCTTGGTATTTGAAAATGGTGTGGATGTAGATAATCCTGTTCACGATATACGGACAGAGGCCATTAAAAATTTTGAGGCAAAGGGATTTCCTACTAAAAAAGAGGAGGCATGGAAATATACTTCCTTAAATACATTGCAGAAAATAGATTACAGCATCTTTCCAAAGAAGGAGAATATGTTGGAATACAGGGATGTAAAAAAATACTTTATACATGAAATAGATACCTTCAAAATTGTCTTTGTAGATGGGGTTTATAGTTCTTTTTTATCGGAGACTACCCATGACGGAGTGGATGTATGTCTAATGAGTTCGGCCTTGAACAAACCCATGTACAAGCAAATAATAGATGTTTATTTTAATAAAATAGCTTCTAAGGACGATTCATTAACTACCTTGAATACTGCTTTTAGCAGGGAAGGAGCCTATATTTACATTCCCAAGAATAAGATTCCGAAAAAGCCTATTGAAATCGTTCATTTTTCAACTGGGAATGAAGCTGCACTATTATTGCAGCCTAGAAATTTGATAATTGCTGAAGAAAATGCGGAGATGCAAATTATTGAACGCCATCAGAGTTTAACGGCAAATGAAGTATTAACCAATTCGGTTACAGAGATTTATGCTGCCAAGAATTCCAATGTTGATTATTATAAGGTACAGAACGATTTAACAACTGCCTCCTTGATTGACAATACTTATATAGATCAGAAAGACGGTAGTGTTGTAAAGGTTCATACGTTTTCTTTTGGAGGTAAATTAACCCGAAACAACCTTAATTTCTATCAAAATGGGGAAAGGATAGATTCTACAATGAAAGGGGTTACCATTATTGAGGAAAAACAACATATAGACCACCATACATTGGTGCATCATATACAGCCCAATTGTGAAAGTCATCAGGATTATAAAGGGATTTATGGTGAAAACTCTACTGGGGTTTTCAACGGTAAAATTATTGTGGACAAAATTGCCCAAAAGACGAATGCCTTTCAACAGAACAATAATATTCTAATGAGTGACAAGGCTACCATTAATACAAAACCTCAATTGGAGATTTTTGCAGACGATGTAAAATGCTCCCACGGTTGTACCATTGGGCAATTGGACGAGGAGGCCTTATTTTATCTTCAGTCTAGGGGAATTCCAAAAAAAGAAGCAAGGGCATTGTTAATGTACGCTTTTGCCAATAACGTTTTGGAAAGTGTCCGAATCCCGGAATTAAAGGTTAGGATCAACAAATTAATTGCCAATAAATTGGGCGTTCGTTTAGGATTTGACCTTTAGAAAGTTTCTATTCAACGTAATTCCCAGCATTGAATTTTTGCCATGATACAAACTGTTTTCGATATATTGAGCATACGTTGTGACTTTCCAATCTTAAATAGGAAAGTTAATGGCTATCCCTTGGTGTATCTAGACAATGCTGCTACTTCCCAGACTCCCCAGAAGGTTATAGACGCGATTGTGGATTATTACAGTAACTATAATGCAAATATCCACAGAGGGGTACATACGCTGTCCCAAGAGGCAACAGATGTTTATGAACAGGCACGGCAGAAAATACAAAAGCATTTTAATGCCGCAAAGTCCCATGAAATTATTTTTACTTCTGGTACTACACATGGTATAAATTTAGTGGCCAATGGTTTTACCTCTTTTTTGAAAAAGGGGGATGAAATTGTTGTTTCGGCCTTGGAGCACCATTCCAACATAGTTCCATGGCAAATGCTCTGTGAACGGACAGGAGCTGTATTAAAAGTGATTCCCATGAGTTTGGAGGGCAAATTGATTATGGAGGAATACCATAAATTATTGTCCCACCGTACCAAATTGGTATTCTGTAACCATGTTTCCAATGCCTTGGGGACCATTAATCCAATAGAGGAAATTATAGCAGCGGCCCATAATGTAGGTGCTGCCGTCTTAGTGGATGGCGCTCAGGCTGCACCCCATATAAAAGCTGATGTACAGAAATTGGATGTAGATTTCTATGTGGTTTCAGCCCATAAAATGTGCGGTCCTACTGGAGTAGGAATGCTTTACGGCAAAGAGAAGTGGTTAAATAAATTGCCACCTTACCAAGGTGGGGGCGAAATGATTGCAGAAGTAACTTTTGAAAAGACTACCTATGCCGATCTTCCCCATAAATTCGAAGCTGGGACTCCAAATATTTGTGGAGGTATTGCCTTTGGTGCTGCTCTGGATTATATGAATGCCATAGGATTTGATGCCATAGCCCAATACGAACACGGACTTTTGGAATATGCAACCAAAGAACTCCTAACCATAGATGGTTTAAAAATTTACGGGGATACCAGGGAAAAAACAGCCGTGATTTCGTTTAATATCGATGGTCTTCATCCTTACGATATAGGGAGTATTTTGGATAAATTGGGGGTTGCTGTAAGAACAGGTCATCATTGTGCCCAACCCATCATGGATTTTTATAAAATACCAGGCACTGTAAGGGCAAGTTTTAGTTTTTACAATACCAAGGAAGAAGTAGATATATTGGTGGCAAGCGTGCAGCGGGCAAAATCAATGCTGTCATAACTTCATTTGGTTTATTTTCAGTCTTTTAAATAGTTGATATGCAAAATTACTTATTGTATTTTTGTATGGAATTGTTACCATTATACAATGGGCACAAAATTTGGATATGGGTATAAAAGAAATTCAGGAAGAGATAGTTGATGAGTTCTCTATGTTTGAGGATTGGATGCAGCGGTATGAGTATATGATAGAGCTTGGAAAATCGCTTCCAATGATCAAGGAGCAGTATAAAACCGATGATAATATCATTAAGGGCTGTCAGAGCAAAGTGTGGGTACATGCAGAATTGGAAGGTGAAAGGTTAGTTTTTACGGCGGATAGTGATGCCATTATTACCAAAGGTATCATCGCCATTTTAATAAGAGCCTTCAGCAATCAAAAACCTATGGATATTATTGAGGCAGAGACCAGTTTCATAGATGAGATTGGATTAAAGGAGCATTTATCACCCACTAGGGCAAACGGCCTGGTAAGTATGATAAAACAATTGAAATTGTATGCTGTCGCATACCAAACACAATTAAATTAATTGGTCTGGCCAACAGGAAATTGTTGGACAAATCTTTTTTGCAGACCATAAACATTTAAAAGAATGAGCGAAGAAATAGAAACTATAGACACACAGGAATTGGGAGAAAAGATCGTAAGGGTCCTTAAAACAATTTATGACCCCGAAATACCTGTAGACATCTATGAATTAGGGTTGATTTATGATGTTTTTGTGAATGAGGATTATGAAGTTAAAATTTTAATGACATTAACCTCCCCTAACTGTCCTGTTGCCGAGTCCCTACCTATGGAAGTAGAGGAAAAGGTAAAATCTATAGACGAATTAAAGGACGTTGAGGTAGAAATTACTTTTGACCCACCTTGGACTCAGGAATTGATGAGTGAAGAGGCCAAATTGGAACTGGGAATGCTATAGTTTGGGTCTCCAAACCCAAATATTGATTGGTGGAATATTTTTATTACCATTTTATCGGCCGGTTAAATTTGATATTGAAAAACTCAAAAAATTATGTCTGAAATTATAAATCGTGTCTCCCAAAGTAAATTGGTGACCTTTAACCTAGAGGACTTATACCCTAAGGGTACTAGGATACTTATGGATATTAAGGATTGGTTGTACGAGGGTTTAATACTGCGGGAAAAGGAATTTCGGGCACAATTGGAGGAACATGATTGGAGTGTATACAAAGATGCATATTTAGCATTAACCTGCTCTTCGGATGCCATTATCCCGGGTTGGGCTTACATGCTCATTTCTACCAAACTGCAACCTTATGCCCAGAAAATAATTATTGGCGATTTGGAGATGTTGGAATCCTCTCTTTATCAATCCATATTGGAAAATATGGACGTTTCCGAATATGTGGATAAACCGGTTATCATCAAGGGATGCTCCAATAAACCGGTTCCGCCCAACGCCTATTTATGGGCCACGACCAAAATTCAGACCGTGGCCAAAAGTGTTATGTACGGGGAAGCCTGTTCTTCGGTACCCTTGTTTAAGGCAAAATAACGACCAATATCGTTCCTTCATTTTAGCCAACATTACTTATTTTTGTGTTACTATACATAAAACACTAACTATTATGAAGAAAATTGTACTAGCAATAGTCACTTTGTTGGCTATGAACATTACCGTTGCCCAAACTTTAGATGAGTTAAAAGCTGAAAAAGCAAGCAAAAAGGACTCCATTACAGCTATACAGGGAAGGGTAGACGCCATTCAAGGTAAAATTAATGCCATACCCGGTTGGAAAAAGGGCGCTTTTGGAACCATAGGAGCCAGTCTTTCAGGTTTTAACAATTGGTATGCTAAAGGTGCTCCAAATTCCAGTGCTGGAAATATAGGTATTACCACAAATGCTTTTGCAAATCTTATTCAACCCAAATTTTTCTGGAGAAATTCATTGAATATTAATCTTGGGTGGGTAAAAATTGATGATAAGGATATTGATACCGATGACGATAGTTTTCGCTCGGCAACAGATGTTTTTAATATAACATCTTTGTACGGTCAGAAATTGAGCGATAAGTTCGCCATATCTACTTTGGGGGAGTACAGGACCACAATTATAGATAATTTTAATGATCCGGGCTATTTGGACATTGGGGTTGGGGCAACTTGGACGCCCATTACTGATTTGGTGGTGGTCATTCACCCATTAAACTACAACTTTGTTTTCAGTTCTGGGGAAAGTGTTTTTGAATCTTCCTTAGGAGCAAAAATTGTGGCCGACTACACCAGACAATTGGGTAAGGTTAATTTTAAGACCAATTTGTCCCTATTTCAGAGTTATAAAAGTGCTGATTATTCCAACTGGACCTGGACCAACTCTTTTGGATATACCTTTTGGAAGGGTATTGGCCTGGGGTTTGAATTTGGCCTGAGAAATAATAAACAGGAAGCATTAAACTATGCTATAGGTGATGATTTAGCGGATCCAACACCTACTTTTGATTCTATTGATAACGATTTGCAAACCTATTGGCTGTTCGGTCTCAACTATTCGTTCTAAAAACGTTTTCAAATGTTTAGTATAAAATAATTAAAGGCCCTTTATGAGGGCCTTTTTTGCTAAGTAGGGTTTGTCAATTTTGGTTAAGCGATATATATTTTATTCCTGTGCAATTGGAAGGTCTTTTTTCTAGTTGCCTTTAGATGAATTTCACCTGCTTTTGGGCACATCATCATAAAACGATAAGGCCAATATAGTGGGGAGTAAATTTATAGATAAATATATGTTGTGAATAGTGTGGAACTTGTGGTATACTACGCTGTTGATGGAGTTAGAAAATTATTTTTGGCTTTTGGGGATTCCATGGGAGGATATTTAATTTGCGTTGAAGTGAAGCAATTGCTTTTGCAACTGGATTTCAAAGGATTGCTAAACCTCCAATATTTGAGTGCCAGGGCCATAGAAATATTGATATTTTCTTTTAGGTAGATTGTAATTACATCAGAATTGGATATCTTGTAGGTATAAACCCTTGGAGATGAAAGCATTCATTCTCCCCCTTTGTTTACTTCTTACTTCTTTACTTCTTTCCCAAAGGAATGAGGATACATTTGAATTGGGTTTTTTCTCAGTTAAAAATTATAGCCACGAGGATTATCAGGCTCACCATCAAAATTGGTTTATTACCCAGGATAGGGAGGGTCTTATTTATGCTGCAAATGGAGAGGGAATCCTGGAGTATGACGGGGCTACTTGGAGGTTTATTACATCACCTGGATTAAACGCCGTACGTGCCGTAGTGGTGGATGGGAATAATACAAAGTGGGTAGGGGGAGATAGGGAAATGGGTTATCTGGAATCCGATTCCTTAGGATTTCTCGTGTATCGTTCATTAGCTGCAAAAATTCCTTCAACCCATCCTTTAAATGCCACAGTTTGGCGAATATTCCCAGATGTGGGGCGAATACTATTTGTGTCCGACGACGAAATTTATAGTTGGCAAGATGATGAAATGAAAATAATACCTCACCCAGGTGTAATCCATAGGGAGTTTCAGGTGAACGGAAAAGTCTATATAAGGATTTCGGATCAAGGAATCTATGAACTTCAGGGAGATTCCTTGGAGTTAATACCCAGCGGAACATTTTTCAAGGATTTAAAGGTACTGGTTGCATTGCCCTATAAAAGAGATATGGTGCTTTTTGCAACAAGGAGCGCCGGTCTATTTATCTACACTGGAAAGGAAATATTAAAAATGGAAAGTGAAATAGACCAATATCTCAAAGAAAATCTATTATACGCAGGTCAGCAAATGCCCGATTCTACATACGCCTTTGCGACTTTAAAGGGAGGTGTGGTCTTAATGGATCGGTATGGTAAACGGATTGGGACGATAACAGAGGACGAGGGAATTTTAAATAATCAGGTCCACGGAATGGTAGTCGACAATCGTAAAGCCCTATGGCTGGCCCTGCAAACTGGAATTTCAAAAATTGAACCTCATTTGCCATATGTTTTTTATGACAAAAGATTGGGTCTGGAGGGCACGGTTTCTGCCATAACAAGTTATAAAGGTGAATTGTACGTTGGCACCTATAACGGACTTTTTAAGCTAGGTCAGAATATGGAAAACCGCTCTCTTGAATTTAAGAGAATAGAAGAAATAGGAACAGGTTGTTTTTCTTTACTTTCTTTAGGAAACGAACTTTTGGCTGGTACCGCAGACGGGACATTTTTAATTTCGGATAATACGGTGACTAAGATTGCCCATTTGCCCGGAACACGTGTATTGCATCAATCCACAACCGATCCCAATAGGGTTTTTGCAGGCCAGATGTATGGTCTTTCCACCATTTATAATAAAAATGGACAATGGCAGAAGGAAATGGATATTGATCAAATTGTAGAAGACATAAAGTATATTGATGAAGATAATAGTGGTGCCATTTGGCTCGGAACAACCTTGAATAAGGTTATTAAACTTACTTTTCCGATTTCAGTCTCTCCGGCTGAACTGAGTTTGGTTGAAATTAAGGTTCATCGATATCAGGATGGCCTTCCTGAAGGGCCCATTAATATGTATCTAATTGAAAATGAAATATTGGTCACTTCCAACGGGGCGAGTGGACCATTATTTAAATTGAATGTTGATTCAGAATTATTTTTGCCTGAGGCACATTTCGGAAAAAAGTTTGGCCTGGATTCGCTTTATCTATATCCAAGAGCTTATCAGAAAAATGGCGGGCATGTTATTTTGGAATCCAATCCAGTAGAAGGTAGGCGATATCGATTTTCTGCTTCACCCATTGGCCATGGCCAATACTCGGTTAGCAGAATTTATGATGAGCGCTTTAGAAGTACCACGGAATTCAATGCTTTTTGGGATTCCGATAATGTTCTTTGGCTAGGAGGGGAAGAAATAACCAAGTATGACCTAAAAAGCACTTTTGATTTTCAGTTGCCATTCAAGACCCATATACGACAGGTAACCTTAGGGCAGGATTCGGCTATTTTTGGTGGAAGCAGTAATATTGCATTAAGACCACAATTAAAATATTCCAATAATAGCCTCCGTTTCGAATTTGCCGCAATGAGTTCTGAGGAGAATAAATATCAATATCAACTTGTAGGTTTTGATGAGAAATGGTCCGAATGGTCCAATGAGACAAAGAAGGATTACACCAATCTTAGGGAAGGTGATTATCTTTTTAGGGCAAGAGCACACGATATTTATGGCGGTCTAAGTGCGGCTGGATCGTTTTATTTTGAAATACTTCCTCCCTGGTACCGGACATGGGTGGCATATCTATTCTATCTGCTCGCATTTATAATATTTTTATGGGCTATGCTAAAATTGCGTTCTAGACAGTTAAAAGCAAAAAACATTGCGCTGGAAAAGCTCATTGCACTTAGAACTTCAGAAGTTAGGCATCAAGCAAACCAATTAAAGGTCCAAGCTGAAAAGTTACAGGAATTGGACAAGGCTAAATCCCGATTCTTTGCCAATATTTCGCATGAGTTTCGTACCCCCCTCACTCTAATAAAGGGACCTATAGAGAATTTGGAAAAGAATTTTAATCAAAAACTTAATATAGAAACTGTAAAAATGATCCGCCGGAATACCAACCGTTTGCTACATATGGTAAATCAACTACTGGATCTTTCAAAAATTGATGATGGAAGTTTAAAATTATCGCCAACTGAGGGGGATATATTTAAATGCCTAAGAGCTGCTACCTCTTCATTTAATTCACTTGCAGCACAAAGAGATATGGATTACCGAGTGGAAATACCCAGTACCGTGCTATGGGCTTCCTTTGATCGTGATAAATTGGAAAACATAGTTTATAATCTACTTGGTAACGCTTTTAAATTTAGTGAGGACGGTTCTGATATAGCTTTTGCCGCCGAATACAGTGAGCAGCGGCTGCAATTTAAGGTGTCAGATTCGGGAAAAGGGATTCCTAAGGAGCAACTCCCCTTTATTTTTGATCGCTTTTATCAGGTGGATAATAGTACTACCAAGGAGAAAGAAGGTTCAGGGATAGGACTATCCCTCTCCAAGGATCTTGTTGAGCTAATGGAAGGAACTATTACAGTATCCAGTGATGAGAATAAAGGCACTTACTTTATTGTGCGATTGCCTTTGCAAAAGATAAGGATAACCTCTAAAAAAGCAGAGGAATTAAAACTGGAAAATGAGATTTTTGAATTGAGCCCCAGGACCTATGAGCTTGTAAGCAGTGACAATCGGGATATGCCCAATATATTATTGGTAGAGGATAATCCCGATATGCGAAATTATATAAAAGGACAACTCAGCCCTCTCTACAAGGTAAAAGAGGCGGTTAATGGAGAGCTTGGCCTACAATTGGCTATTAAGAACCCACCAGATCTTATTATTACGGATCTGATGATGCCCAAAATGGATGGCATAGAGCTCTGTAGAAAATTAAAGACACATTTGAACACTAGTCACATCCCAGTGATTATGTTGACGGCCAAGGCCGGTATGGATAATAAAATTGAGGGCTTGGAAACAGGGGCTGACGATTATTTGACCAAACCCTTTGACGGTAAGGAATTGTTGGTCCGAATTAAGAACCTGATAAACCAGCGGCAAAAACTTAGAGAACTTTTCACCAATAAGGAAGTACAGATAGACCCCAAAAAAGTAACGGTCACTTCTATCGATCAAAAATTTTTGGAAGATGTATTGTCTTTGTTGGAGCAAAAATTTGCCGACTCTAGTTTTGGGGTACCTCAAATGCAGGGGGCATTGGCAATGAGCAAAACACAATTGCACCGTAAATTAAAGGCCTTGACCAACGAAGCGCCAGGGGAGCTTCTTCGGAACTTCAGGTTAAAAAGAGCGGCGCAATTACTCCTGCAAAAAGCGGATAGTGTTACCCAAATAGCGTACAGGGTAGGTTTTAACAACCTCTCTTATTTTGCTAAGTGTTTTAAAGAATTGTACGGTGTTCCACCGTCGGCTTATTAAATTAAGTTGCCGGATGGTATAAGTTGTAATTGTTACAAGTATTGTTTTTCTTTTTAGCACCTTGGGAATCTCCTATTTTCAGCACGAAAATCCCCATTTTTTACCATCCATTCCTGAAAAATTTCCATTTATCATATTTTTATTTCCATCTATAACATCAACCTCAAATTCTATTCTGGAACTAAGGTGTTAGGATATGGAACCAGGTTGTTAGTTTTCCAAGCATCGTTGGAATAGCTTTGGGTTGTACCTGGATTTCCCCCCTCAAGTTTATAAGATTTTAAAACTCATATTATGGAAACAACAAGAAACTTTAGGGAAATTGGACTTCGAAGAATTGTAAAATTAATTAGAACCGTTTGGGTTATACAGGTCATGTTGGTGGCAATTCTAATTTTAACGGCATTAAGCTGCATAAAATCAGATGCGGATACCGCAATGTATCATACTGGCAAAATAAACGGAACAGTAAAGGATAAACTGGGTAATCCATATCCCAATACTTTAGTAACCTTTACCAAGGGATCGGATAAAATAGAAATGCTCTCCAATGTGGAGGGTAAATTTTCTGTTGAGACAAAGAGTTTAGGGGTTTACAGTGCTAGTATTGTGCCGCCATTGTCCTCAGAATTGGTGACGGCCATGCCAATTTCGGTTAATCTTAGGCCACATCGGGATGCAACTGTTCATTTTGTGATTGAGCCCAAGCCTGTGGTAGCTCACTTAAATTTTGGAAGTGTTCAGTTATTGGAGGAGATAGTAGACCAGGATGGTAATACCCCAATAGACCCCAATGAACTCCTTTTTGCTGCCAATATTTTTGATGACCCAATTGGTCTATTAACTCCAATAAAGGCTCTGGATGAACATCAAATAACTTTATCGGAATTTCAAGCCGCAAATGGGAATATGATTGTTCACTGTAATGGCAATTCCTCCAAGGTCGAAGTAGCTCTTAAGGGAATGATTCCCAAAGGTACCTATACTTTTTGGTTGGCCTATCTCAATACAACTAGGAAGGTAGGCGAACAAATAGATTTTATGAACGATTTTGTGAATTTCAATAATCCACCTATTGGACCAGAATCTGGTGAAGGAAATATTGCAGTGGCTAACGAAGAGGGAGATCTGAATGTTACTTTGGAACATGGTTCCTGTATCCTCACAGATGAAGTAGGTCTGGTGATACCTGTGCTATATCATATCAATGGAAAGACTTTTGGAGGTGGGCACGTTCCAGATCCTGAGGAAATGGTCCATATGTTGGTTTATTTCCAATAGCAATAAACTTAGCTTCATAAAATGTTCCCCAATATATAGGATGATAATTCAAATGAAAAGTTATGAGAACAAGATTTAAGCCTTTAAATGGAACAATTGGACGGGCAATTCAAAAGCTTTATAGTGTTGCAATAGTTGTAACCCTCCTAATAGCTGTAACAGGCTGTAGTAAAAGTGATGACACTGCATTGGACGGTCCGATTACTGCCGGAAAATTGAGTATTTCTGTTGATGGGGTCAATAATTGTCAAGGAGGGACCATTATAACCCTTAAGGTGCCCTATACCTTATCGCAGCCTCTCAAGATTAAAAAATTGAGATTAAAAACAACATTGTCCAATGGAATGGTCTCCAATTACACCGACACTACCTTTCAGGACAATGGGAGTAACATCGAATTTATGGAATGTATTGTTTTTGACAATATTACATGGCAAGATTATGAAGTACAATTGGAATCAGAGGATGGAAAGATGAGCAACACAACCAAAGGAAGGTTAAACAAACCCAATGGAGCCAATTAGAAAAATAGTTGCTTGGTCTTGTTAAGGTATAAGCGATGGTGTCCAAAATCAAAGCATATTGTGAACACCATTGCTTTTATAAAACGCCCAATTTTTAACTGGATTTATAACATGTTTCCCCAAATAAAGGACGTTAATATAAAAACATAGAAATTATGAAAGCAAAGTGTAAGATTAAAAAAAACAAAATTGGAGATATAGTTGTGGGGATATTGGTGTTTGCAATACCATTAATTTTTCTGGCAACTGCCATGGGCTGCAGTAAAAGTGATGATGGAGTCACAGTGACTGCCATTAGTAAAGTTATCATTAAAAGTAAATCGCCCAATACCCCTGCTTCCTTAAAATTCGATGAAGAGGTTATCCTTATTTATGATTACGAAATCGCAGACCCCAATGGTGGCAGAATATGGATTCAGCCTTATACCAATGGAGGTATTTCCCCTAAATATAGTTATACCTCTTCACCTTTACTCACTGGAAAGGGGACTAGAACGGTTATGGTTTCCATTACATCTGGCACTAATTCCGTGGTTGTGGATCAATTATTGATCAAAATTGCATCGTCGGACGGCAATCAAACTGTCTCGGAATCTTTTGAGGCTGTTAACTATACCTTTTCAAATTAGGATTGCAGTAAAAGAGGTACAGAGGTGATTTCTATTTTTACTGCAACCCAATCCAGCAGTATTTCCAACAAAAAGAGAAAAAAAAACCCCTCATTCGAGGGGTGTTCTTTTAGTTAAGTAGGTCTTTCTGTAAAATTTGGTCTTTTATCTAAAACTTTTATTTTAAGGTTAAGTGCTGATTTGGGGAAAAAGCACTTCGAATTAAGTTTTGCGTTCAATTTGGGGTTAAACACTATCACTTAAATACAATGTAAAGATATAAGGAATAGGCAGTTCTGCTCAATTTTTGTTGTGAACGCACTCGAGAATGTTGTGAAAAAAACCAACGGTATCGTTTCTTCGATAAACGGCAATAAGTTTATTCCCATTGGGAACTTTTTTAAGATTTAAAAATCCTTTAATAGGACAATTTGACCTGTATAAATAGCAAAATGTAATCAAAATACTCAGGTACACAATACATTAGGTTTACTTAGATTATTCTGTTGTTTTAAAACCAACTATCTTTGTCCGCATTTGTTCGGTTAAAAATTATGGAAAAGAGTATGTTGGAGAATAATATTGATGGGGATGGAAGTCAACTGGAAAATCCTATTTCCCATTACCCTGAGATTCGGATTATAGCGGATGATTATGAAATACCCCAGTTGAAAAGGAAAAGAAGGATATCGGTACTCCTTCCTCATGGCTATGAGTCCAGTTCTATAAGCTATCCGGTTTTATATTTACACGATGGCCAAAATCTATTTGATGGCGGCGGACCTTATGGCAACTGGGCCATAGATGAAAAGCTTTCCGAGCTGTCCAAAAATGGAATGGGAGATATTATTGTTGTGGCCATAGACCATGCAGAGGAGGAAAGAGTATTGGAATTTTCTCCCTTCAAAGAAACCAAATGGGGTAAAGGGGACGGAAAGAAATATCTCAAGTTTTTGGTGGAAACACTAAAACCTCATATCGACAAAAATTTTAGGACCTTAAAAGAAAGGGAGTTTACCGGAGTAGGAGGGAGTTCCATGGGCGGACTAATAAGTATTTATGCAGGGTTAAGGTATCCTTCAGTTTTTGGGAAATTGATGATTTTTTCACCTTCACTGTGGATTACCCCCAAAATTTATTTTGATGCCATAAATTTCCATCAACCCTACCCAACCGATATCTATCTTTATGCCGGTGGCGATGAAAGTGTTCATATGGTCCGGAATGTGGAAAAATTAAAGCAAATTCTGGAAGAAAAGAATAAAGAAGGCACCAAGGTAAATATTGAACTCCATATTGATCCCGATGGCAAACATGAGGAATGGTTTTGGAGTCAAGAATTTCCCACGGCTTTGGAATTCCTTTATTTTAGGAACTAATTAAAAAGCACTTTTATGATTACAATTACAGAAGAAAGGAATCTTTTTTCGGAAGTACTGATTATACCTTTTGAACAAGGCGACAATTTAGAGGCGAACATTATTAAAATGGCTGGAGATTTAAATCTTCCAGTAGAACTTTTGACCGAGCAAATAAAGGCTGAGAAAAAGGAATTATCCCTGTTTTATCCAATTGATCAGAAAAATTTAATGAAGGTTTACTGTTTGGGCTTGGGAACAAACCCCACTATTAAAGGTATTATTGATGCCCTTAAGCGCTTTATGCAAATGGAGGCGGCCAAATTACCAACCAATTTGAGTATTGATTTAAGGAGTGGAAATTTTAATCCCGAACTTATTCCTGTATTGGCCGAAGGTATTTTAAGTGGCTTGATATTGGGCACCTACAAAAAGGGCCTGTATCAAACATCGGATATATCAACTAAGAAATGGATAACGGAGCAATTGCAATTCGGTTTTTTTGCACCCAAAGGTTTTGATAAAGTTGTTATTAAGGCAGCTGCCAAGGGCAAGGCTACTTCGGAGACCCAACTTAAGATTTTAGGGTTGGTCAATGCCCCGAGCAATAAACTTACCCCTAAAAAATTGGCTGAAACTGCTTTAAATTCTGGGAAGGAATTTGGTTACCATGTGGAAGTCCATGATCAAAAATCAATTGAAAAACTGGGTCTGAAAGCACTGATGGCGGTAAGTCAGGGGAGTGAGGAACCTGCTAGGTTCATTGTAATGGAATATAGGCCGGTTAAAAGTGCTACGGAAACTCCTACTGTGGGTTTGGTGGGCAAAGGTGTTACTTTCGACACCGGTGGGTTATCGATCAAAGGTTCTTCCAATATGCATTATATGAAAAGCGATATGGGGGGAGCAGCGGCAGTATTAGGGGCCATTGAGTTGACCGCCAAGCTTAAATTGCCAGTACATCTAATTGCTGTAATCCCAACCACCGAAAACTGTGTAGATGCCAAAGCTCTTAAACCAGGTGATGTAATTGGGTCTTACGCTGGGAAAACTATTGAGATTATAGATACGGATGCAGAAGGGCGCTTAATTTTGGCAGATGGAATTTCCTATCTTAATAAAAATTATCACCCGGATATAATAATAGATGCCGCTACTTTAACGGGAAGTTGCGTACAAACCTTGGGTTATGAAGCAGGTGGATTGTTCACCAATAATGATGATCTGGCCCATAAATTGATAAGCGCAGGAGATCAAAGCGGAGAACGTCTGTGGAGATTACCTTTGTGGGATTCCTATGAGGGAGATATTAAATCTGATATTGCCGATGTAAAGAATTACAGTGGTAAGCCTATCGCTGGAGCTATAAGTGCCGCTAAATTCTTGGAATTTTTTACGGATAAACATCCAAAATGGGCCCATTTGGACATAGCTGGGGTGGCCTTTGGAGATGCGGAATTCTATACCCAAAAAACGGCTACCGCCTTTGGGGTAAGACTACTGACCGATTTTATTGCAGGTTTGGTGAAATAATCTTTGATCAAATAGCTTATAGGACCATCACTTTCAAGTTGCTTAAGGTAAATTTATGGATGGTCTAATTATTTTAGGTTCTTTTTGTCTGGTTTAACTTTAGGCACTTTTCAAGATAAATGCTCCATAGAACTCCAAAAGGGCGATGACGATGTAATTACGGTGCCAATATAAGAACAAGGATAACCCAAAACACATAGGCATTTTTTTTCATTGTTTTTGCTACTTATTAGGGATTAATAGGTATTTTACAGCTAATAAGTTATACCTCACGAACATGACAGGAAAAGCCGATCAAACCACCTTTTTATGTATTACCAGTTTTTTTAAGGGAGAAGACTTTTTGAAATCGTGTAAAGCTTTGGGAAACAAGGTGCTACTTATTACTTCCAAGGGATTGGAGCACAAGAACTGGCCTCGCGAATCTATCGATGAAATTTTCTATATGCAGGAAAAGAGGGAAGGGGTATGGGATATGGACGATTTAATTTCTGGCCTTGCTTTTCTAATGCGAAATCAAAAAATAGATAGGATTGTGGCATTGGATGATTTTGATGTGGAGAAGGCCACCTTGGTAAGGGAACATTTTAGAATATCTGGTATGGGACAAACCACTGGCAGGTATTTTAGGGATAAATTGGCGATGAGAGTGAAGGCGGCGGAATCCAATATTCCCGTTCCGGCATTCACGTCATTGTTTAACAATAGTGAAATAGATGAATATACCAAGAGGGTGCCGGCCCCTTGGTTAATTAAGCCCAGATCCGAGGCTTCTGCAACAGGAATACGAAAGATATTTTCCAGCGAAGAGTTATGGCCTGTATTGGAATCCTTGGGCGATCGGCGTCACGAGTACTTATTGGAGAAATTTGCACCTGGGGACGTTTACCACGTGGATTCTTTATCCGTGGACGGTAAAGTTGTCTTTACGCAGGCTTCCCAGTATTTAAGCACGCCAATGGATGTGGCACATGGACATGGTATTTTTAGATCTATTACCCTCAAAATGGAATCTCCTGATGCCATTGGCCTAATGGCTATCAATGAGGAAGTCCTAAAGGCTTTCGGGATGCGTTTTAGTGCCTCCCATAGCGAGTATATTAAATCTCGGGAAACTAGGAAATTTTATTTTCTGGAAACCGCCTCACGAGTCGGTGGGGCCCATTTGGCAGAAATGGTATACTTTGCTACCGGTATTAATTTGTGGAAAGAATGGGCATTAATTGAAGATGCTATGGCCAAGGGAAAGAAATATAAACTGCCCCAGGTGAAAAATGAATATGCTGGTATTGTAGTGTCTCTTTGTAGATTCCAATATCCTGATACATCCTGTTTTACAGACCATGAAATTTGTTGGCAACTACAAAAGGACTACCATATAGGGCATATCGTAAAATCTGAGTGTCAGGAAAGAGTATTGGAATTACTTAACACGCATACCAGACGTATCCAAATCGACTTTCACGCAAGTACCTGATTTTTTGTGTAAAAAATGGAAAAGAGGTAAAAAAATAAGAATGTAATTCTAGTCCTCAAAAAACCCTACGCTGGCACCTACCCAGTCCTTATCCTTATTAAAGCGTACCCCAACCATTTCCCCTTTGCTTATACGCACAAGATTATTGACTACTCTGGCCCTTTTTTCTCCCTTTTCCCATATCATCAACATCCTGATTTCACATTTTGCCGGTTCCGTTGGAGTCTTTATTGCAGGCGCATAGGCAACTTTTTTCTGTAAGATATAGTTCTCCCTATTTTGTACGGTATCAAGATCTTTTTTGGTGACATTGATCAGTACACCCGACCCTGCAAAAGAGAACAAAGGTTTAAGTACATAATTTTCCAAGTCCTCTGGATACTGTTCCAATTGGTGCAAGAAATGGCAGGGAGGAACATAAGGGCTGTTGATCAATGGCATGGTAAACTTACTTATCCTAAAAAACCAATTGGGGTGCCCTATCCATTCCACATTGTATTCCTTTGTAAAATCGAATTCCCTCTGAAGATCGTCCCTTTTAAAAAGTTCATCAAAAATAACCCGATTATATATCCTATGTACCTGGATTTTTTGGCCTTTGTCATTGGTGTAAAATACATTTTTCCCTTCCGTGATCAACTCACTTATGCAAACTACTTTTATTCCCAAATGATGGGCAGTAGCCAAAAAGTCTATTTGTGTGGCCTGTTTATGGGGTTCTATTTCCAAAAGAATCACATTTTCTGGAGGACAGTCGCCAACAATAATTTCCCTTAATTTCTCTACATATTCTGTAGAAGTTATATTGTTTAAATGATGATAGTTGGAAGGTATATTGAAGTGATCGCGATAGCCTTTGGCCATTAGCTCTTGAAAAAAATAAAGGGTAGGAAATCCTTGTACTTCTACCATTTGTGGCATTAGTTTCCCATTTTCATCCAAACATATGCCAAAGTCCATTTGTAGAAAAGTAGTGTGCCCATCTTCCCCCGGAACCAATTGCGATGCATCTTGAAGGGCATTTTTGGTCAGTTCCTTAAAATTTGGCTGACAGATTACATTGTTGACCTGATCGCAGGCCTCCAACAATCTTTTTTTAAGGTATTTGGGAATGAAGATAGGGGTTTCGGCAATACGAAACGGCGGTTTATGGTTATAGGCGGTGGAAATACTTTCTAAAAATGCCTTGTATTTCCCATCTGTGAATGCTGCATTGTATTGCTGACGAAGATGTTCTACCATGAAATCCTATATTAAGAGAGTTGCTTGGATAATCCAATTTTTTTAATGGCATTTTCAATGAATCCAGGTATTATGGAATTGTAGGTAGATTCCAATTTATCGGTATCCCTAATATGGGTCATCATATTGTTATATTTTCTTTTCCCATAAGTGGCAATTACTTTCTCTTCGTTTTCAGGTTTGGCAAAGTGCACTTCCATACTAACAGGTTCAGCCTCGGGATGAAATTGTACTCCGACAAATTCCTTGGAAAAACGTACGGCCATAATGGCCCTTTCGTATTCCACATGTGTCCTTATTTTTTCCAAAGCCAATATTTTAGCTCCTTTTTCCTCAAAAACTTTCAATCGGGGTTGGATAAGTTGCCAATCCCTCGAATCCACGGCAAAGAAAGGATCGGGCAATTTGGAGAACAATTCATCTGCTATTCCATTTTTGGTCTTATGGATGGGCAGGATGCCGAAAGAGGGAGATTTGCGTTTTGTAATTTCTCCAAGACCAAAATGATGACAGACCATTTGATATGAATGACAAATAAAGAACACGTATTTTTTTGGATAGTGCCCATTTTTATTATGATCCCATAGTTCGTCAATAAGGGAATAATACTTTTTATCCCATATTCCATTCCCTTCCAGAGGATTTCCTGGACCACCTGAGGATATATAGATATCATAGCTGGTATCGGGAACTTCATTTTTGGTCCTAACATCAAAAAATTGGTAATCGGCCTCTTGGCTAAATTTCTCCAATATTTCCCGAATGCATCTCAACCCTTGATTGGGAATACCATTGTATAAATCTAAAACTGCAATCTTTTTCTTTCTATCCAACATTTCTCTTGTTCATTTAAATCCCTGAAACCGTCTCCTTCAAAATAAAATCGACCACATCATTAAGGTTTTTGGTTTTTTCAAAAACGGCCAGTTGTCTGTCCGCCCCAGTCCCTTCTTTTAAAATTTTATGGACCTTATTGATTTCATCCCTACTTCCCAAGTCATCTACCACATCATCTACAAACTCTAGCAGCTCCAAAATTAATTCTTTTGTAGGAACTTCAATAGATTTTCCAAAGTCGATCATCTTGCCTTCAATTCCATATCTTGAGGCCCGCCATTTGTTTTCGTTGATCAATGCCCTTTTGTAAATAATGAAGTTTAGGTTGCTCCTTCTTAAAATATAAAGTTTGGCTACCAAGGCCTGTATTAATGCCGTTATGGTTACGGTTTCATCCACTGTTAAAGGCACATCACAAATCCTAAATTCGATTGTCGGGAAAAAAGGGTGCACCCTTACATCCCACCATATTTTTTTGGCGTTGTCAATACACTTCGTCTGTACCAAGAGATTAACATATCTCTCATATTCCCCAGCACCGGTAAAGAAATCTGGGATACCTGTACGTGGAAATTTATCAAAGACTTTGGTACGGAAAGATTTAAAGCCTGTGTTTCTACCCTCCCAAAATGGGGAGTTGGTTGAAAGTGCGTAAATATGGGGCAAAAAGTAGCGAACAGAATTATAAATGTGTATTGCCATTTCCCTATCCTCTATGCCTACATGAACATGCAGGCCAAAGATAAGATTGGACCTGGCGGCATCCTGTAATTCCTGTACAATTTCATCATATCGGGGGTGCACAGTAATCAATTGTTTCTCCCATTCCGAGAAAGGGTGAGTGCCAGCTGCAGCTATTCGAAGGTCTAGACTGGCAGCCACCTCGGATATGGTTTTACGCAAATGTGTTACTTGCGATCTAACTTCTTTAATATCCTTGCAAATGACCGTACCCACCTCAACTACCGCCTGATGCATTTCCGCCTTTACTTGGCCTTCCAATATTTCATCGGCAATTTCAACAATTTTTTGCTCATGCGAGGTCAACTCACGGGTCTTGGGATCTATTACCTGATATTCTTCTTCTACTCCTAATGTAAAATCCATTGGTGTCCTCGTATTAGAGTTTGGACAATTTCAAAATTATTTTGATTTGCTTTTGGTTGTTGTGGCCTTTTTAACCGGTTTTTTGGTTGTCGGCGTTGTGGTTTTTGATTTTGTTGCCGTTGTTTTTTTAGTTGTGGCTTTTTTGATCGGTTTTTTGGCCGTAGGACTTGCCGTTTTCGCTTTAGTCGCTGCTGCCTTTACCGGAGCTTTTTTTGCAGCTGGGGGTTTTGCTGCAGGTGTTGCTACTTTTGCGGGAGTGTTTTTCGCTTTTAACACCGCAGGGGACTTTTTAACTGCTGGTTTGGGAGAATTGGGGGCGGCGGCATTCTTAACAAATGTTCCCCAGGTTAAATTCACTTGACCTGGTTTATGCGCTTGAGCCCTTTTAATGGCCATATTTGCTGCAGTCTCTACCACCCAATCAAAATTTTCCTGGCCAACGGAATTAACATCTGCATCCGGCGCGGGATTGCAAAAATCTATGGCGTAAGGAATTCCGTCCCTAACCGCAAACTCCACTGTGTTGAAATCATAGCCTAGAGCGGCATTCAATTTTATCGTATAGTCCTTAACCGTATCCAAAAGTTTTTTACTCAATGGAGGACCGTCATGTACATATCTTAAGTGATGTGGATTGCGCGGCTCATATTGCATAATACGTACCTCATTGCCACCAAGGCAATAGCAACGGAAATATTCGCTAAACACGATTTCTTCCTGCAACATCATAATGAGTTGCCCAGTTTCGCTGTGACTCTTAAAAAATTCATCGGAATTGTTCAGTTTATACACATTTTTCCAGCCACCACCTGCAAAAGGTTTCATATAGGCGGGAAAACCAATATGTTCAAAAATACTTTCCCAGTCCAAGGGGTATTTTAGATTCCTGAAAGAATTCTCGTTCGTATCGTCCGGCCTATCCTTCGAAGGTAGAAGCACTGTTTTTGGTACCGGGACTCCAGTTTTTATGGCTAAGGAATTATTGAAAAATTTTTCATCCGCACTCCACCAAAAAGGATTGTTAAGTACTGCTGTGCCGGATATGGCCGCATTTTTTAAATATGCCCTATAGAAGGGAACGTCCTGAGAAATACGATCAATGATAACGGCATATTCCGTAGGGTCTGCCTGCATTACCATATCTATCATCACGGCCTCGGCCATGATGCCTTTTATATTTTTTTCGTTTATTCTATCTATAAAGGCTTGAGGAAAGGTATTTTCCTGACCGAAGAGTATTCCAATTTTTTTCATAGTTTTTATGGTGTTAAATTTTACATTAGCGATAAATAGTGGGGAAGCATTTCTCTCCATATGGGCCAATCATGACTGGCATTGGGTCTATTGTCCAACCAATGGTCGATACCTTTATTTTTTAAAATTTCCGACATTTTAAGGTTTGCTCCCAAACAAATATCATGTTCACTGGTGCCTAAAATGATTTTCATGTTATAAAGCTCAGGATTGGACGTGCCTGGCAAATAATCAACGGGATTATTAAAATACACATTATCGTCATAGTATCCGTCCATTTGGTCCCTTATATCAAAGGCTGCGCTCATAGTAAAGAGATGACTTACCTTTTCTGGATGCCTAAAGGCAAAATTACCAGCTTGGTAACCTCCGAAACTACATCCGGAAACGGCCACCTTGCCTATAGGGGATTCATGCTGTACTTTGGCAACTACTTCCTCTAATATCATCTTATCGTACCAGATATGGTTTTTAACGCGGTCTGCGGGGTGTATAGATCTATTATACCAACTGAATTCATCAATACTGTCCAAGCAATAAACCTTTACCTTACCTTGTTCAATGAACCAAGAAATGGATTCTATTAAGTGAAAATCCTTGCTTTCGTAATACCTTCCCCTGGTAGTTGGAAAAATTAACAAAGGATAGCCCCAATGGCCATAAACCATCATTTCCATTTCTTTGCCCAGATTAGGTGAATACCATTTATGATAGTTCTCTTCCAATATGTAGTTGTTAATGGTCGGGGAAGTATCTCCTTGTCTTAAAGTTAGCCAAAATTATGACTCCAACAAAACTCTTTTATGTAATGACCAGTACTTTAGGATATGGGTAAGTTTTGCTTGTCCATCCAGTTTAAGGAAAATATTCAAAAGGTATTGATATTCAATACCTTTATCTACTTGCTGCCATGACAATAAATAATTTATAAAAATAATATTTAGATGGAATTAGCGAGGTGGCCTATATTAATATTCATCCAAATGTTCTGGATAAAGGAAGTTGTTATATGGAAATCGTGTAATGTGAATGTCCCTAACCTCATCATAAACACGTTTTCTAAATTCCTCCAAATTCTCTTTATTTAATGCCGAAATAAATAAGGCCCTATCACCTACACGCCGCATCCAGGTATTTTTCCATTCTTCTATGGTGAAGTGTTTGTTGGTTCTTTCCGTAATCAAATCGTCATCATCTATGGTTTTATGTTCAAATTGATCTATTTTATTAAAGACCATAATGGTTTTTTTGTCCGAACTTTTTATTTCCGTCAGAATTTGGTTTACTGAATCAATGTGCTCTTCGAAATTTGGATGGGAAATATCAACAATATGTAATAAAAGATCCGCTTCACGCACTTCATCCAATGTACTTTTAAAACTTTCTACCAATTGTGTTGGCAGTTTTCTTATAAATCCAACCGTATCACTTAAGAGAAAAGGGAGGTTACCTATAACTACTTTCCTAACGGTAGTGTCCAAGGTTGCGAACAGCTTGTTTTCTGCAAAGACATCACTCTTGCTTATAACGTTCATCAGGGTAGATTTGCCAACGTTGGTATACCCTACCAAGGCAACACGGACCAGTGCCCCGCGATTTCCCCTTTGGGTCTCCATCTGTTTATCTACCTTCAGCAACTTTTTCTTCAAGAGGGTAATTCGGTCACGAACAATACGCCTATCGGTCTCTATTTCAGTTTCACCAGGTCCACGCATGCCAATACCCCCTTTTTGTCGCTCCAAGTGAGTCCATAAACCAGTAAGTCTAGGGAGTAAATATTCATATTGGGCCAATTCTACTTGGGTGCGCGCATAGCTCGTCTGTGCCCTTTGGGCAAAAATATCCAGGATTAGGCTGGTACGGTCTAGAATCTTACATTTCAATAGCCTTTCAATGTTACGCTGTTGTCCTGGGGTAAGTTCGTCATCAAAAATAACAGACCCAATGTCATTGCTCTTAACATAGGCTTCCACTTCCAATATTTTACCACTTCCAATATAGGTTTTCGGGTTGGGCAAGTCTATTCGTTGTACAAAGCGTTTGCAAACCTCTCCACCGGCAGTGTAGGTAAGGAATTCAAGTTCATCCAAATATTCAGTTACCTTTTCCTCATTCTGGTCCTTATTCATTACTCCAATGAGTACCACTTTTTCGTATTCTATGTTCTTCTTCTCTAGCATATGCTTATTTAAAGTACAAATCTAATCAATACTTGCCAAGGGATTTTTGTATTTTAGCAAACGGTTAAAAATTTTGAATGAATTTTTCATTTTTTAAGAAGAAATCGGTAAATAGCCTGCACACTATAGCTTTCTATAACTTAGAGAATCTATTCGACACCGTAGGTGATCCAGATACTTTGGACGATGACTTTACTCCCAACGGATCTAGAAAGTGGACCCCAAGGCGCTATCAAAATAAACTATCCAAACTAGCAAAAACTATTGGGGAAATTGGGCGTGAATCCACCGGACTTCCGCCGGTCTTGGTTGGGGTGGCCGAGGTTGAGAATGAAAAGGTAGTCCAGGATTTATTGGCAACAGATCCATTAAACGGGTACAACTATCATTATGTTCATTATGATTCTCCAGATGAAAGGGGGATAGATAATGCCTTACTTTACAATAAGGATAATTTTGAAGTTATAAGCTCGGAAGCCATTCCTTTGATTGTTTATAGCCAAACCGGGCAAAGAGATACAACAAGGGATATTTTATATGTTTATGGTATTCTCAATGGGGAAGAGGTGCATGTTTTTGTAAATCATTGGCCATCCAGAAGGAATGGCGAGGTGGAAACGGATTATAAGCGTATTGCCGCGGCCAAAACCATTAATGACTATATGGTGCAGATCGAAGTAGGTGTTGAAAATCCCAATTATATTATAATGGGCGATTTTAATGACGGTCCCTCCTCCGCCAGTATTCAAACCTTGATGAGTAGCAATAAGCTACATAATCCCATGGAAACATTGAAGTCTCCAGATAGGGGGAGTGCCAATTACAGAAGGTCATGGAGTCTTTTTGATCAAATTATCGTTTCCCATAATTTTTTCAATTATGAAAAAGGTACCCATAGTTTTTGTGAGGCCAATATTTTTGATGAATCCTTCTTGACCGAGTTCAAAGGCAAGTACAAGGGCAATCCTCATAGGACCTATGTTGGCAGAAGATATATGGGCGGATTTAGTGATCATTTCCCCGTTTACGTACAATTTAAGTACAATTCCTAATTTGTTTTCATTTAAAAGGGAAGCGTTCATGTCGTTTTTTTAGCTGTTCACAACAAAACAGTGTGTTTCATCGAATAAAAAGGTGTGTTAATCGATTATATTTTTTCGTTACGGTATATTTGTAGTCCAAATCTTACCTAACTAAATAAAATGTCTTACGTACCTCCAACATCGTTTAAGATTCGCAAGTGGCTTCTTTTAGTTGCTCTTGGCTTTGTTGCAAATATTTCGTTTGCACAAACAGAGAAACAAATCCATATTATAAAGGATAAGTACCGTAGCTCAAAATTAGGGGTGTTTACAAATGACCTAAAAAGCAATTTCACCAAAGAGAACAATACCTTGCTACAGGCGGCCAAAGCCAATGGTTGGAAATTAACTGAAAGATTGGAAGACGGAAATTTTAGTGAACTTACCTCCATTGGAGATGATGGAGCTCCCCTCTATTACAGTACCTTCAGTACAGAAATAAATAACGCTACAAGGGCAAACGCCTTACATGATAATGGTTTATTGGATTTAGGTATTAATGGAGAGAACATGTTGGTCGGAGTATGGGACGCCGGAGCTGTATTAACAAATCATAAAGAATTTGACAATAGGGTGCAGATTTTGGATCAGAGTGAAATAGTAGATTCACACGCTACCAGGGTTACCGGTATTATGGTAGCCTCGGGATTGGATAAGAAATCAAAAGGGGTAGCGTATAAGGCTAAGGCTGTTTCCAATGACTGGAGAAGAGATAAAATTGAAGTTGCGGAAATGGCAGCCAACGGTTTGCTATTATCCAACCACTCTTATGGAATTATGTCCAGCCGTGTGCCGGATTGGTATTTTGGATCTTATATCCAAGTTTCTAGGGATTGGGATAAGATTATGTACAATGCTCCTTATTATTTAATGGTGACTGCTGCCGGTAATTCTCAAAGGAGTAAAGATAATGAAGCTCCTATTTTTGGTTCGGTATCCAATGGTTTTGATTTGATGTTGGGTTTTGCAACTTCTAAAAACGGTGTTACAGTTGCCGCAGCCGATATTGAAACCAATGATCAGGGGAAATTGTTAAGAGCCTCAGTAACTTCCTATTCCAGTTTTGGACCTGTTGATGATGGTCGTATTAAGCCGGACATTGCTGCATATGGCACCAATATCTACACTACCGGTAATGATAATGACACAAGCTATGAGACCGCTAATGGAACTTCGGTAGCTGCACCTGGCGTAACCGGTTCTATGCTTTTGATCCAAGAATATCACGAACAAATGGAAGGTAGTTTTATGAGGGCAGCTACTTTAAAAGGATTGGTATTGCACAGTGCTGACGATGTGGATGCTCCAGGTCCCGATTACAAAATGGGTTGGGGTGTAATTAACTCAAAATCTGCTGTAGAGGTAATAGCCAACATAGGATTTTCAGCCATGATTTCAGAAGAGACTCTTTCGCAAGGTGAAACCAAGTCCTATCAATTACTTGCTAATGGAATAGAGCCGTTATCGGCTTCTATTTCTTGGACTGATCCTGCTACAGGAGCGGTTAATTCCGGTACTTTAAACGATATGTCAGCTGCCCTGGTGAATGATTTGGACATTAAAATCACTAAGGACGGCAAGACTTTTTTGCCTTGGAAACTTAATGCGGCCAAGGCAGATGCACCAGCTGTTAACGGCGACAATAAAGTGGATCCATTTGAAAAAATAGACATTCAGAATGCCAAGGGTGAATACACCCTTACTATAACCCATAAAAACAACTTGGACCAAGGCCCTCAGAATTTTTCCATTATTGTTACTGGGATTGCCCTTACGGATTGTGTTCTTAGTACACCAGATGATATTGAATTGACCAATTCCGATGAAACTGGGGCAACATTTAACTGGTCAGCGAACACGGATGCACTGTTCCAAGTAGAATACAAAAAGAAAGGTGCGGACCAATGGAATGTAGAAACCACCTTTGATTCGTTTATTAAGCTACAAAATTTGGTTGATGGAATGGACTATTCTCTTAGGGTGAAAACGTATTGTTCCGAGAATATTAGTTCCGAATATAGCAATGAGTTGTACTTTACCTTCAAAGGAACAGAAACCGAACTTGTTGATTATATGGAATATGAAACCTTGACCTTAGAAGTGCAGTTTTCTATTTTCCCCAATCCGGTACAGACTTCGATGACCATAAATGGGGATGTCTCCGAGGATGCCATGTATAAAATAGTTTCCCTTAACGGTACAGTGGTAAGATCAGGGAAAGCGGAACAAAAGCAAATTTATATCGCAGATTTAACCGCTGGTTTATATGTGTTGACATTGGCCGATCTGGAAGGGTCAAAATCCATTAAGTTCTATAAGTCCTAATCTATAATGGATCAATTTCGACTTTTTTAAATTCTTTTAACTTCATCGTCATTCAGTAGTTCCTCATTGCGCAACCTCAAGAACACTTGGGCCGTTGTTATTACATCCAATTCGCAATATTTAACTATGCGATTCAAGTCCTTCTCCTCATAATAAACAGCTTTTACCATACTGCCGTCTATGTCCTCTTTTGGCGAAGGAATCCCTAATATATTGGCCATTAACTTAAGTGAGGTATAATGCTTATAGTCCCCAAATTTCCAAAGCTCCATAGTGTCCAAATGTGCTATTTCCCATGGTTTTTTGCCAAAAAGGTCCAGCTTATTGGGCAAATCTATTTTGTGTATGATCATACGTCTGGCGATATAGGGAAAATCGAATTCTTTTCCATTGTGGCCGCACAAAAGATGGTGCGGGCGATTGAAATGGGTATCCAATAAATTTTTGAAATCTTTGAGAATCTTGGGCTCCTCCCCATAAAATGAGGTTACCCTAAAGTACCGGTTGTCTCCTTTAAAATTAAAATACCCCACGGAAATTGTAACGATCTTTCCAAATTCTGCCCAAATTCCGGCCCGGTCGTAGTATTCTTCAGCCGAAAATTCGCCTTTTCTTTGGTAACGGGACTTATATTCCCAAAGTTCTTTTTTGGTCTCGTCCAACTCATTAAAATTCTCCTCTTCAGGGACTGTTTCTATGTCCAAGAAGAGTATGTGCTCCAAGTTAATTTTGTGTAACATCCAATGTTTTTTAAAACATAATTTCCATAATAGAACCTAGAGATATAAATATACAAACAAATTTAGAACTCATATTTCTAATATTCTACGAATGAAATAGATGTATTTTTTGACCGGGTCTTTAGGAGAGTTAACAATACCGGAACCGACCACTTGGTTGGTGTTCGGCCATGAATCCTAAATCCAGTTTAGGGAAGCTTCCATAAAGAACATAACTTTATCGATGTAGGACCTCATTGTCCCCAAAAACTCAATAAAATGGTCTTAGTACAAACTAGAGGGTCTGTAAAAATTAAAAAAGTGATTGTTGTTTTAAGGGGCTCTCGTGTTCCAAAAGCCATTTTTTACGATGCAATCCGCCGGCATATCCCGTAAGGGATCCATCACTGCCAATGACTCTATGGCATGGCACAACAATCCATAATGGATTACGACCATTTGCAGCAGCTACGGCCCTAATCGCTTTTACATCGCCCAAGGCCTTGGACAATTCAAGGTAAGAAACTGTTTTCCCATATGGAATTTGTTGTAGCGCTTGCCAGACCTTAATTTGAAAATCTGTTCCTTCAGGGTTAAGTGCTAAACTAAATTCGGTTCGGGAGCCTTCAAAATATTCCTGTAATTGATACACAGCATCTTCGAGCAATTCCGGAATGATATCCGACACTTTTTCTTCAGTATCAAAAACGGTGATGGAGATCAAACCATTTTCATCACCTTCAATTTTTGCAATACCCAAAGGCGTATTTATATACACGGTCTCCATTATTCCTGATTTTTCTTTCCTTGAATTATACCTAAACGTTTGGCTCTTTCGTTCCAATTTTTACGTGCCAGGTGTTGTAGGTTTTCCACATTATCGCTTTCGTCCATTATTTCAAGGCCCAATAGGGTCTCCAATATGTCTTCCATAGTTACAACCCCACTAATGGAACCGTATTCATCCACAACTAGGGCAATGTGCTCCCTTTTGGAAATAAAGGTTTCAAATAACTCAGGAATCGGAGTTTGTCGGTGACTTACCAATATTTCCCTTTTAATGCTCGAGAGAGGTGCGCTGCCATTTTTTTGTATTATTTCCTCCAAAATCATGTCCTTTAAAACGAACCCCGTGATATTATCCATTTTTTTGCTGAAAACGGGAATTCTGGAAAATGGCATATTGGGATTGGCATTATAAAATTCCTTGATGGTGGTAGATTCCGAGGCAATTTTTACCACCGCCCTAGGGGTCATGACGTCCTTTACCTTAATTTCGTCAAAGTTCAGGAGGTTTCTAATTATGGTGGATTCCGATTCTTGAAATACCCCTTCCTCGTGGGCAATATCGGTCATGGCACTAAAATCTTCCCGGCTAAATACACTTCCATGAACACCTTTTTTTCCGACAAGTCTTGTAAAAAGCTGCAGTACCCAGAGAATTCCGGTCCAGCGAAGGGCCCACACCATTATTTTTAGGGAAGTTGTTGCAGCGTGTGCCAATTGCTTCCAATAGGTAGCACCTATGGTCTTTGGGATTATTTCAGAGGCCACCAGGATAAGAATGGTCATGATAGTGGAAACCAACCCCACCATGGCAGCCTCTGTAAATTCTATACCTAAAATGGATTTTGTGGCATTTCCATATAATTCACCATAAGCAACTTTTGCCTGCACTCCCACTAAAATTGCACCAACAGTGTGCGCTATGGTGTTTAAGGTGAGAATGGCAATGAGGGGCTTATCCACATCTTTTTTTAAGGTTTCCAGCTCCTGGGCAAAGGATTTGCCTTCCTTTTTCATAAGATTGATAAAAGTTTGTGGAACACTTAACAATACCGCCTCCAAAATAGAGCATAGAAAGGATACTAGGATGGATATAAGTGCATAAAATATAAGTAACCCCATAAAAATGTATTAAATACTAATGTACTAATAAAATAAGATATTCTTAACTCAATCGATTATGGCGTCGTAAAACACCTGCTGCACCGCGGAGCGAATATTAAATTTATAAATATTGGCATGGGCTCTGCTGGGGTATACCCGATTGGATAAAAATATGTAAACTAATTGGGTTTGGGGATCGGCCCATACAAATGTGCCGGTAAACCCACTATGTCCAAAACTGTCAGGACTGGCACTGGGAGCAGGATAGGAATCCGCTAAAGTAAGTTCATGATTATTAAGATCGGGTTTATCGAAAACCAATCCCCTCCGGTTATCATTTTCAGGATATTGAACTTTGATAAATTCCTTCACTGTGGCTTCGGATAAATATCGCTTACCTCCATAAGAACCATAATTCATATACATCTGCATCATTTTCGCCAAATCCGTGGCCGATGCAAATAGACCTGCGTTTCCTGAGACCCCACCCAAAAGTGCAGCGTTTTCGTCATGGACCCAGTCTTTGGTCAGTTCATGTCTAAACAAGGTGTCAATTTCAGTAGGAACAATTTTATTAGGATAGTTTTTGGTTTTGGGATTGAATCCCAAAGTAGTTGCCCCCAAAGGCGCATAAAAATTTTGGGTCAAATAGGTTTCGTAATCCGTATTGGTCAATCTTGAAATTATTTCGGGATAGAGTAAAAAAGTAAGCCCGGAATACTTGTACTTTTTTATATCAGATACCTTGGAGCGATTGATCTGGCGATATATTTTGTTTTTAAACCTATCCTTGATATAAATATTTTCATAGGCCCTGGTACCGAATCGATGGTTGGCTGATGTTCTGACAAATCTTGTTTTTAAGGAGCCATTTTTTTTCATCACTTCCTGTAGGAAGATAATATAAGGGACCAACCCTGCTTGATGCGCAAAAACTTCCCTTATCGTAATGTCTTTTTTATCTTTTCTATTTTTCCATTTTGGCCATAAGCTGCTAAAGGGTGTGTCCAAATCAAATTTCCCCTCATCGTGCAATTTCATTAAGGCGGGAAGAGGCCCCATTATTTTGGTAACTGATGCCAGATCATATATATCCGTTAAACCTACGGGTTGTATACTGTCATAGGTATGAAATCCGTAGGCCTTGTGAAAGATGATCTTGTTGTCCTTGGCTACCAAAACCGTTGCTCCCGGGAAGGCTTCTCCCTTAATGGCAAAGGTCATTATGGAGTCTATTTTGGGGTAAATAAGTAAAGAATCCATTCCTACCTCTGACGGATTTGCGTATCCAAGTACCTCAGAATTCCCAACTTGAGAGGCTGCCAGTTGTATATTAAAAAATATACTAATTAGTATAATAATTGATGCGGAAGTACTTTTTTTCATTACTGACTAGTTACCAACCCACATATTTTGGGGGTTCTATATTATTGAGATTTAGATAAACTATTAATTGGCCCCTATGATGGGTTACATGGTCCTGCAACAAATTTAATATTTGCAATTTAGTTTTTTTGCCTGCAAAGAATTCAACTTTTTCCAAAAGTGCAGAAGATGGGGTATTTTTTAGAATAGTACTAACCTCATCAAATCCTTCAATCAGCGATTTAATCGTTTCTTCTTTTGTTAATTTAGATGTGTTCGGTTTGGTTTTATCTTGTTTTTGGCCTCCGAAATAAGTGCTGCCAAGCCATTCCATATTGCTTTTTATATGCAGCAATTGATCTTGAAACCCCATTTGTCTTTCCGTAGGCCTAAAATCAAATTTTTCATGGGGCATGGCCTCTGCCAAAGCCACTAAATAGGTTTTGGAGTTGTCCCATTTTTCTAAAAAGGTGGGGATGGTAATGTCCTGGGAATGTACAGAATTCATAAAAAGACCAATAAATATAAAAAGTAAGTTTTTCATTTTTGGTAGAAGATAGTTTGAGGTTCCATAATATCCCTTTGAAAATAATGATAGGTCATGGCCTGAATGGTTCATTGTCCCAATACACGGACTACATCCTTGGCAAAGTAACTGGCAATGATATTGGCGCCGGCTCTTTTTATGGCGGTTAACTGTTCCATCATTACTGCATCATGATCTAACCAGCCTTTTTCGGCAGCCGCCTTTATCATGGCGTATTCCCCTGAAACCTGATACACAGCTACGGGAACATCAACTTCGTTTTTTATTTCCCTTACAATATCCAAATAGCAAAGACCTGGTTTTACCATTACGATATCTGCACCTTCATCGATATCCATTTCCGTTTCCATAATGGCTTCAAACCTATTGGCATAATCCATTTGATAGGTTTTTTTATCGCCGAAACCGGGAGCGGAATCCAAAGCATCCCTAAAGGGGCCATAAAATGCACTGGCATATTTGGCGCTATAACTCATAATTCCTGTGTCTAAAAACCCTTCATCCTCCAAGGCTTCACGAATGCTCAATATCCTACCGTCCATCATATCACTGGGCGCAACAAAATCGGCCCCAGCTTGGGCATGGCTTATACTCATATTGGCCAAAACCTCGACCGTGTCGTCATTAACGATCTTTCCGTCTACCACAATTCCGTCATGTCCGTATGAGGAGTAGGGATCCAAGGCTACATCTGTCATTACCAACATCTCTGGACAGGCATTTTTAACCGTTTTAATTGCCCTTTGCATTAAACCCTTGGGGTTTACTGCCTCTTTGCCTTTATTGTCCTTTAAATGGTCTGGCACCTTAACAAAGAGAAGCACAGATTTTAAGCCCATAGCCCAAAGTTCTTTGACTTCTTTTTCCAATAAATCCAGGCTATAGCGGTAGTAATTGGGCATGGATGCAATTTCTTCCTTTATTCCTTGGCCTTCTACCACAAAAATTGGCACTAAAAAATCATTTGGAGAGATAATGGTTTCACGGACCAGTGCCCTTATGGCCTCATTGGTACGGAGCCTTCTGTTTCTTCTAAGTGGGTACATTGCTAGTTTATTTTAAAATTCAAAGATAAGGGAACATGGCCTATATTCTATAATTCGAATAGGTTAATCCTAACTATTATTCCGCCAACCCCAAATACATCCAGAGTCCGTTTTCTTTTACAAAGTCCGACTTTTCATGAATGACTTCAACTTTGCCATTTTCAAAAAAGTAAGCGTTAAAAGTAACGGTACCCCTTTGGTCGTTTATTCCTCCTTTTTCACGGTTCAAAATCTCCAATCTGATCCAGCTTACGGATCTTGTCCAAGCTTCAATCGACTTCCTTTCTTTAATGGGCCTAGTAGAGGAGTGGTGACTATCCATTAAATAGTTGCCATTTGCCAGTACAAAGGCCGAATAGCGGGAACGCATCATTTGTTCTGCAGTGGTAATCTTGGACAGGTCCTTATGAGCTGTTTCACAGCATTGGGCGTAGGAATTATTGGATCCACAGGGACAATTCATAGCATTTGTTAATTTGGTTTTTTCCGTTGGTAATTATGGTTCCAATGCCTTAATTAGACTAATTCATATTCTCTTTATTGTCATTTTCCCGATGCTGTGCAAAAATAGCTTTAAGCCGCTCCTTCCGGGTTTCCTTTTCTTTCTTAAGCTTGTTTTTCTTTCTGTTAAGGAGCTTGGTATGTTTTGCCTTGTTGGCCGTATTTTTTTCTTTGCCTTTTTTACTCATAATCTTAGGATTAGGATTGCTATACCCAGTCTTTGGGTTTGGCAAGAACATTCAATAAACGCTCTTCCTCACTTCCCTTTTCTGGTTGATGGTCATATACCCATTGCACATGGGGAGGTAGGCTCATGAGTATGCTTTCAATACGGCCATTGGTCTTTAAGCCAAAGAGTGTACCCTTGTCATGCACCAAGTTAAATTCCACATAACGCCCTCTCCGAATTTCTTGCCAATCCCGCTGCTCTTTTGTATAGGACAAGTCTTTTCGTTTTTCTACAATGGGGATATAGGCCTCTAAAAAACTATTGCCCACTTCGGTTTCAAAATGGTACCAATCTTCCATGGACATCCCTGCGTTGGCCTTACAGTAATCATAAAACAATCCGCCTATGCCCCGGGCTTCGTTCCTATGTGCATTCCAAAAATAATTGTCGCACTTAGCCTTATAGGTAGTATAGAATTCTGGATTGTGCTTATCACAGGCCTTTTTGCAAATTGTATGGAAATGCTTGGCATCCTCATCAAACAAATAGTAAGGGGTAAGATCTTGTCCGCCACCAAACCATTGATCTACCAATTTGCCTTGCTTGTCGTACATTTCAAAATAGCGCCAATTGGCATGAACGGTGGGAACCATAGGATTTATTGGGTGTATGACAAGACTGAGTCCGCAGGCAAAAAAATCGGCATCCTTAACGCCAAAATAATTTTGCATGCTTTGTGGCAAGGCTCCGTGAACAGCAGAAATGTTAACACCGCCTTTTTCAAAAACAGCTCCATTTTCTATGACCCTTGATCGTCCACCGCCACCTTCTGGTCTTTCCCATAGGTCTTCCCTGAACTTGGCTTCGCCGTCTACGGTTTCCAATTTGGCAGTAATCCTATCCTGTAGTTGTTGAATGTATGTGTAAAATTTTTCTTTCATGTTTATTTTTTCTTTTCCCTTCTTAGTCTTAGACCTACAAGGTTTTTAAACCTTGCAGGTCTTTGAGGCAGCTCTTCTCAACCTGCAAGGTCTATCCGACCTTGTAGGTTTTGTTCCTTTGCCAACGGTCAATTATTTTTTCGGTTTCTTGTCCTTAGACCTACAAGGTTTTTGAAACCTTGCAGGTCTTGACAGCCTATTGACTGGCATGTCATGAATCCCAATTCAAATTGTCAAGACCTAAGCTTCTTTTTTGCTCATGCAAATATTCAAAATTCCCTAGATCATCAAGAAGATTTATTACCTCTTCCTTTGCTATTGGCACTGAATCGGTGCTGTTCTGAATGGAAATAGTGGTCTGATAAGATGAATATTTGTATGTTTTATAATCTTCCGTGATTCCATGACTTTCCGGGTTGGTATTGATATAGATTATCAGGTTCCGCAAATAATTAGTGTCACCAATTTTAATCCTTCTAAAATGTTTTTCAAAGAGACTACCCGTTCTATTGTGCATCTTATTAAATGCTTTGGCATAGGCATTGAAAAGATTTGAAAATGATTGGGTAACCTTTTTTTCTTCTTCAATTACCTGGATTGCCAAATGGTAATGGTTGTCCATTAAACAATAGGCTAGAATAGTAATTTTGTTGGACAAATACTTATTAATCAACTTTAGAAAGTAGCTTTTGTTTTCGTTGGATTTAAATATTAGGTCACCGTTTATTCCCCGATTGTAAATATGATAGTAGTGGTCTTTTTCGAGTTTTTCGAGTTTCATTTTTTTCATGTTTTAGACCTACAAGGTTTTTAAACCTTGTAGGTCCCGGGTTTCGGGATTTTGCCAGTCCTGGTTTTGCGATCGAATCCTGTTGATGGCTACACCTGCAAGGTCTATCCGACCTTGTAGGTTTTGTTCCTTTGCCGACGGGCAATTATTTTTTCGGTTTCTTGTCCTTAGACCTACAAGGTTTTTGAAACCTTGCAGGTCCTGTGTTGCTTTCTTTTGGTTACCTAACCTGCAAGGTCTTTGAGACCTTGTAGGTTTTGCTCCTTTGCCTTGGAACAATCATTTTTTCAGTTTTCAGACCTACAAGGTTTTTGAAACCTTGCAGGTCCTCGGTTAACCAATTTCTTTTTCCACGTTCAATAGTTCTACCGTCCTTATGGTTGCCGCTGTAACCGATAGTGGCAGCACCAAGATTACACCAATTACAGGAATAAAAAGAAAGAACATAAACACAATTCCGTTGCCTATGGCAATGCCTTTGTTCTTTCGAACAAAATTTAGACTTTCTGCGTATTTAAAATGTCGTTCCAAAGTATAGTCCATATTGCCAAAACCAGCATAATAGGCCTGTATTATAAATATAAGCACAGTTGAAACCAATCCAATAACTGGAATTAGACCGATTAATAAAATAGGGATGGTCAACAAAATTTCCATAATCAGATTTCTTAGGTTGATACGGATTCCGCGCCATAATTGTTCCCCGAAAGTAGTATCTCTATGTTTTTTTGCCGTGTTTCCCAATAAGTGTGTTTCTATTTTTTCTGAAACTGGGCTCATAAAAGGCGCGGATAGTGCCATGACAATATGTTTGTACAAAATAAAGCCAAACACAATAATTATAAGACCACCAAAGATTTCACTGATCAAGTTTACTGTTTGCTTTCCCCAGTCCCAAATCCACCATTGTGAAAGAAATCCGCCAATATTGTCGGATAGCCCATAAGCAGAGGTGAAAATTATAACGGCTATTACTAAACTGATCAATATGGGAATGAAAAAATACCTCCAGAGTCCCAATTGGGAAATGATTTTAAAGGTGCCAAAATAGGCTTTAATACCGCTCAGTATATGTTTGGTCATACTATTGGTTTTGCGTAAGCGATTGTAGTGACATCCTTTTATTTTTATCTGAAAGAATGCGGTTAGGGGCGTAACTTTAATGTTTTAAACGGTGCCACGAAATTATGCTTCAATAAAAATAAAAGATATAACGGAAAGCGCGACCCTTTTTTCCTGAAAGGAATAAAAAAGGGATACGCCCTTCTAATTCTGTCGGTACTCCTTTACCGCGTCTATAAAGGCCTTGGCGTTGTCCAAGGGAACATTGGGCAAAATACCGTGACCAAGATTTACTACATATTTATCCTTGCCGAACTCATTGATCATTTGAGTTACCATTTTTTTGATTACTGCTGGTGGAGAAAGCAATCTTGCCGGGTCAAAATTACCCTGAAGGGTTATATTGCCTCCTGAAAGGTAACGTGCATTGCGCGCGGAACAGGTCCAGTCCACTCCTAGGGCAGCAGCTCCTGATTTGGCCATATCGCCCAAGGCGAACCAGCATCCTTTACCAAAAATGATTACGGGAGCCTCGTCCTTTAGGGCATCTATAATCTGTTGCATATATTGGAATGAAAATTCTTGGTAATCCACTGGGGACAGCATACCGCCCCAGGAATCGAACACCTGTACGGCATCGACACCGGCCTTCACCTTTGCCTTTAGATAGGCAATGGTAGTATCGGTGATTTTTTGCAGTAGCTGATGTGCCGCAACTGGATTGGTAAAACAGAATTCCTTGGCCTTGTCAAAGGTTTTGCTACCCTGGCCTTGTACTACATAGCATAATATGGTCCAAGGTGAGCCGGCAAACCCGATTAAGGGAATATCATTGTTCAAAAGTTCCTTTGTAGCTTTAATGGCCTGCATTACATAATCCAATTCCACGTTCACATCAGGGACAATAACTTCGTCCACTCCTTTTTGGTCCGTTACCGGATTTGGCAAATAAGGGCCAAAATTAGGTTTCATCTGAACCTCTATGTTCATCGCCTGGGGAATCACCAAAATATCGCTGAACAAAATTGCAGCATCCATTCCGTAGCGGCGTATGGGTTGTACCGTAATTTCACTGGCCAATTCCGGCGTACGGCATCGGGTAAAGAAGTCGTACTTGTCACGGATTGCCATAAATTCCGGTAGATATCTTCCTGCCTGGCGCATCATCCAAACTGGTGGGCGCTCTACGGTTTCTCCTTTTAATGCTCTTAAGAATAAATCGTTTTTAATGCTCATAATTTTTAGGTGTTCTTCTTGCCTACCCATTTTTAAACTGTCGCTTGATGGTATACCATCAAGCGACAGTTGTTGGGTGTGCCGGTTTAATTGCTTTTTATTTTTAATGTGCCTATAACCCTTTCCAAGACACTTTCTATCGTTGGCTTTTGGGCAATGATTATATTTTTGGTGTGTTTTTGGGCTTCTGAGGCGGTGGTGGTTCCAATACAAAATGCAACACTATTCTTTAAATTATTTCTGGCTACAAAGCTTTCAATGCCGCTGGGACTAAAAAACAGAATACCATCGAAATTGGTGTCAAAGGTAAGATGGTTTGGGGTATTTTGATATACGGTCTGCTCCTTAAATGCCACCTTGTGCTTTGTTAAATAGGAGGGAATTTCATTCCGACGTTTATCACCGCACAAAAACAAGAAAGTTTCATTTGAGTGCTTATTTACCAAAATTTCGGCCAATTCTGCTCCATAATTGGCCATTTCCAAGACATTTATGCCATTTTTTTCTAAAACCAACTTTGTTTTTTCCCCAACGCAAAAAGCAGAATAGGAATTTTTTTTGAGGTTTTTGGGACTTACTATATTCAGAAAAGCCTTTATCGTATTTTGGCTAGTAAATATGATATTTTTAAAAACTGGGTCTATTTTGGGTGTTATGAATTCAATATTAGTGGCATCATAATCTTCCACTGTAATATTGGCATTGGTCAGTATTGCTTTTTGGGAGGCAGTTAGGATTTTCGTAGAAAGAACGGTCATGCTCATGTTACTATGGTTTGTAATTCCCAAGATGGGGTCATGCCAATTGCTTTTTTATCTCCACCATCAATTCTTTGCCTCCATTGTCCAATATTTCTTGGGCACACAACTTGCCAAAGTTGATATAGTCTTGGGCGGGAATAGATTTTTTGACCATTAATTTCCGTTTTCCATCCAAAGAAAGTAGTATACCATCAAAATAGAGTTTGTTTTGTTCTATTTTGGCCAAAGCCCCTATAGGTGCAGTGCAGCCTCCCTCCAATACTTGTAGAAATTCTCGCTCCACATGGGTACATATATCCGTAGCTGTGTCGTTCAACCTTCGAACTGCCTCTGTTGAAAACGTGTCGTTGTCCATGCTAACAACAACCATGGCTCCTTGGGCCGGTGCAGGAACCATCCAATCCAAATCTATATGGTTTTGAGGCAGAACCTCAATACGCTCCAAACCCGCCTTTGCAAATATGGCCCCGTTCCAAGGATTGTCCTGAAGTTTTTGAAGCCGGGTGTTTACGTTTCCCCGTATATCCACAACTTTGTGTGATGGGTATTTATGCAACCATTGTGCCTGTCTTCGTAAGCTTCCGGTGGCAATTGTGCCGTTGGAATTTAAAAAATCCAGATCCTTGTATACTAATATATCTTGGGTATTTGCCCTTGGTAGTACCGCACTCTGTACAATTCCTTTGGGAAGACGGGTAGGTACGTCTTTCATGGAGTGCACGGCGATATCGACAGTGCCATTGATCATGGCGATATCCAGTGTTTTGGTAAATATTCCGGTGATGCCAAGTTCGTACAACGGCTTATCCAAAAGCAGATCTCCGGTAGATTTAACTGAAATTATTTCGGTGTTAAAGCCTAAAGCCTTCAATTGGTCCTGAACGGTGTGGGCTTGCCAGAGTGCCAACTGACTATCACGGGTACCAATTCGTATTGTTTTAATCATTTAGACTCCAATTCTAGTTGAAAAACTCGTTGTATAAGCTCTAAACTGGTATCGGAATCTATTTCGGTATCTTTAAGGTGATTGGCAAATTGTTTGGTAATTTTCTGAATGATGCGTTCCGAGATAATATCGGCTTGAACGGAGTTGAAATCGCTTAGCTTTTTGCTTTGGAAGTCCAATTCCTCATCCTTCATAGTCTTTAATTTTTTCTTTAAAGCCTTGATGACGGGAGCAAATTTCCTAGTTTCCAACCATTTAATAAATTCTTCCTTTACTTCTTCAATAATCACTTCGGCGCGGGGTACGGATTCTTTTCTTTTCTCAAGTGTATCATCGGTCATTTGCGATAGGTGATCCAGATGAATTACAGTTACATTTTCCAGATCTGATACATCGTCCGATACATTTTTGGGAATGGACAGGTCCAAGATCAACAAAGGTTTTTTAGTGTAGATCAATTCTTTAGAAATCGTGGGAGATTGGGCACCCGTGGCCACTATAAGGACGTCAGTATTTCGAATTTCTGTCTGTAGGTCCCCGTAGTTCTTCACTATTAAATTAAATTTACCAGCTATACGCTCCGCCTTATCCTTGGTACGGTTTATTAAGGTGATGTGCGAATTTTTAGTATGCTTAATTAAATTCTCACAGGTATTTCTGCCTATTTTCCCTGTCCCGAACAACAGAATATTCTTTTCTGAAATATCGTGGATATTATTTATGATGTATTGTACCGAGGCAAAGGCTACTGATGTGGCACCAGAAGAAATATCGGTTTCGTTTTTTATTCTTTTACTGGCTTGGATTACGGAATTGCACAAACGTTCCAAGAACGGATTGGCAATATTTAGTTTTTTGGATCGATTGAAACTTTGTCGTAATTGACTGATAATTTCAAAATCGCCCAGGATTTGACTGTCCAATCCCGTACCCATTCTAAAAAGATGGTTGATAGCGTCATTATTCTTATACACATAGGCTACCTCTTGGAATTCCTCCACGGTGCCTTGGGTATTGTCGCATAATAATTTTATAAGTTGAAAGGGATGTTGGGCAAACCCATGTAATTCGGTACGATTACATGTAGAAGTCACCAATAGTCCGTCTATCCCAATGAGTTTCGCTTGTTCCAAAAGTCGGTTAATAGCGTTCTCATCCAAGCTAAATTTACCACGTACTTCGGCATCGGCCTTTTTGTAGTTAAGGCCAATGGTATATAACGAACTATGTTTGGAAATATGGTAATCTTTCATAAGTACTCTTGAGAGCGCCACAAATTTAGGGTCAACTACCAAATAAAAATAACGCTAGAGGAACAATAAGTATCGTTTGTGGTTTTTTAACGCTATTTTATATATCAAAACGCTTGAAATACTATATTTTAGCGGTGTTAAGAGGAATTACACTTTGGTTAATTTAGAATGTTTCTAAATAGTTAATTTTAATATAAAGTCGACATGGAGGAAGAAAATATCGCTCAAGGGTCTTTTGAGGAAGTATTTATTGAAGATGGATTCTATGTAATGAAAATTCAGAACGATAGTATTTACAATCAGACGGTTACGAGAGAGATTGACAGTTCTTTTATACAGTTCCATTTCTGTTTAAAGGGCGCGGCCAAGTTTATTTTTAATGAGGGTAGATATGCCTTGGAAGTTATGGAAGACAACTCCCTCTTGTTGTACAATACCCAGGTAGACTTACCACTTAATCTTGTCCTAAACGCCAATTCTTGGATGGTCTCTATTGTCATGACCATTCGTAAGTTCCACTCTTTATTTTCCAGGGAGGCCGACTATATTCCTTTCTTAAGTTCCGACAATAAAGATAAGAAGTATTATTCACAGGAAGCCGTATCACCGGCAATAGCGGTAGTTTTGAGTCAGGTTATGAATTATAACCTGCATCGATCCATTAAGGAGTTGTATATAAAAGGTAAGGTTTACGAATTAATTTCGCTTTATTTTAATAAAAGTCAGGATGCCGATGTGGAACAATGTCCTTTTTTGGTGGATGAGGACAACGTTAAGCGAATTAGGAATGCCAAGGAAATAATTATTGCTAGAATGGCGGAACCCCCAAGTTTACAAGAGTTATCCGAAGAAATTGGACTAAGTCTAAAAAAATTGAAAGAAGGCTTCAAACAAATATATGGGGACTCTGTGTATAGTTTTTTATTCGATTACAAAATGGAATATGCCCGTAAAATGTTGGAATCCGGGAAGCATAATGTAAACGAGGTGGGCCTAAAAGTAGGTTATAGTACCTCCAGTCACTTTATAGCGGCCTTTAAGAAAAAGTATAGTACCACACCTAAAAAGTACCTAATGTCTTTGGCTAACGGTTAGGTTACTTAAATAAGGTTTATTAGGTCTCCCGGTCTAATTTAATTGTACGGAGTTTATGCAAACGGTACTCTACCCTTCGGTTTATCAGTGTTATAGTGTTGTAGATAATTCATGCTATTGTTAATTTTATTTCTAACAAGTAGCGGTCTTATTGTGAAAACTGTAATTTATTTTGGAATTAATGGTAAATTTTGTGTTTGGTAGCCGTAAATTTTAGATATTTAGAACTTCAAATTGATAATCAATAAATTTTATGCGCTTATATAAATGTACTATTACATTAATAGCACTAGTTTTTGTGGTTGGTTGTGGCAGTACCAAGATTCAGGAAGAGGTGACCTTGAATCCGAATCTACATACTCAAACCGTTCAAATCCCTGAAAAAATAATATCGGCCAACACATTGGCCAAAGATCGAGTGTTGGTATTTACTAAAACCAACGGATTTCGCCATAAGTCTATAGAAAAAGGGGTAGCTACTTTCGTAAAATTGGGAGTGGCCAATAATTTTGCAGTTACACATACTGAGGATTCACTTCAATTTCATAGTGATAATCTTAAGAAGTTCAAATTGGTGGTATTTTTAAGTACTACCATGGATGTATTGGGTGATGCGGAGCAGACTGCTTTTGAGAAATACATACAAAATGGCGGCAGTTATATGGGGGTGCATGCTGCGGCTGATACAGAATATGAATGGCCATGGTACGGTAAATTGGTAGGAGCTTATTTTTTGAGTCATCCTAAGCAACAAACTGCCACAATAGACGTGGTGGACCATAACCATCCTGCTACCAAACATTTGGCCAATATTTGGACCCATTTTGATGAATGGTACAATTACAAAAATATAAATCCTGACCTTCATGTGCTCATGAAGCTGGACGAAAGCTCCTATGAAGGAGGAAAAAATGGGGACAATCACCCCATAGCATGGTACCATGAGTATGACGGGGGCCGAGCCTTCTATACAGGCTTGGGACATACGGATGAAGCCTATGACGATCTTAATTTCCGTCAACATTTGGTCGGCGGGATCGAATATTGTTTGAAGAGAAAATAACTCTCAGGCAAATACAGCACAAAGTTCAATACCAATGCTTTGTAATTTTTAATAACCACCAACCTTTACTGTAGTCCTGCAAGGTTTAATCGACACCGAATTAACCAACCTAAAATTCATTTTAGTGTGTCGGTAACAACCTCGCAGGACTTTTTTTGTTTAGATTTTAATGAAACTTGTTTAAAGTTGGTGCGCCAAGTAGAGCAGAACAGGGTAGCGGCTGGCAAATAATTAAGGTTGGGTGATAATAGCTGGTTTGGGTACTTGAAATAACTTCCAATCGAAAAAAAAATAGGTATGAACACCCTAAAAAATTAATCATTTTACACAGTCCAATTAGACTGGGTAGTCGTTTTCCCCTTTAATTCTTCACTTTAACGGTAAAATATAGGTGTTTCATAGATCTTGTGTCGTTTTATAACGAAACTATATAGTTCACTTCGGCCAGTTTTATAATTAAAACCAACCAAGCGGTTTAATTCTTGGTTTCAAAGAATTGTTAGGAAGCGCTCTTTTAAAGGAATAAAATGGTCTAATAATGATGTAGTTTTTATTTGTTTTCTGTGCTATTTGGAAAATGAACCTCCACCTTATTGTGCATGGTATATAATCTAAAAAGGTTTCCATCCGGGACTAGGATACCACTGGATCTGTTCTCTTCCATTATCGGATTTTGGGGGTATTTTTTCCAATGTACCAAGTCTTTTGATGCAGCCACATTGGTGGACCAAAGGCTCCAGTCTTCAAAAGGGGTGCCATGGTAATATGCATAGTACCATCCTTTGTATTTGATAATCTGGTTTACGGCCAGGCCATATTGATCATATTCTTCGGGCCCCATTTTTATTACAGGTTCATCTTGTTCATTGGTCCATACTTTTAAATCTTTTGAAGTGGCGAGCCATATGCCTAAGTCATTTCGCTCATAGAACAGATACCAGGTGTCGTTTTCCCACCAAACCGTTGGGGTGCCATACGGTCCTGCGCTCAAAGGGGTGCCATTGGCATTACGCATATCTAGGGAGCCATGGTCCGTCCACTGTATGCGATCTGTAGAAGATAGTCTATGGGCCACGTCGTTTTTCCCTTCGGCAAACATATGATATGTGCCATCCACCTTAATTACCATCATGTCCTCCGTCCAACTTTTATTAAAAACTGGATTGTTAGGATAAGGTGTCCATGTAATTCCGTCCGGGGAGGTGGCATAACCAAGGGAGAGCGACTCCATTTCCGTGCGGAAGCCGGTATACCACATATGGTAGGTATCCCCTTCTTTTAAGATATACCCTCTTTCCCTAATTTTTTGATCCCAGGAATCCGGACCGGTCCCGGTAAAAACAGGATTTTCTGCAGGGGTTTTAAATTGCACCAATTCGGCAGGGAAGGGCACGGAGTCAGTGAATGATTTAACACTCAACTTATCTTCCTTTACATTTTCCTTGGATTTTTGGTTGTCTTTGCAAGCTTGAAGCAGAACAAAAAAGGATGCAAGAAGAAGTAACGGTAATTTCATATGGCAGTTATTTTGGTGGTGTAAGATTAATTGGACTTTTAAAAAAGGAAGATAATAATTCCTTTTTATCCATTTATGGTTAGCCTTCAAAATTTAATTGCGAATACAATTCGGATGCTTGTGTTAGGGATAGTAGTGAAAAGCCCACAGACAGAATGCCGAGGACTTGTAACGGATAGCCCGGCTCGATAGGGACACACCCAAATAATATGCCTTAGGGTTAAGATTATGGCAGTTTTTGATAGAATCTGCCAGAAGATGCAGTTTCAGTTTTGTTATCTTGGTATTGGTCTAATACTCTTGTATACTTGGCTATATCAGCCATCTTCCAATAATGGTAATACGTCATCGATCATTTATGCCGTTTGAAGTTGAAATAAAGGCCACGAATAGTTTTTGCCTCCAAGAAAGTAAAAGTAATAAATCAGAGAAAATGAAATTAACACCTCTATTGTGCTTCCTGTTTATTGTAAATTTTGCCATGGCGCAGCGTCCTGCACAAGGGCCTATGTCCAAAAAGCGGTTTAATCCGGAGAAAGAGGGATATAAATTGGTATGGGAAGATCAGTTTAAGGGAAAGGTTTTGGATACTACGAAATGGGCGGTTAGAGGTATAGGTCCTAGGGCAATTGCCTATGTTTCCAAAGAAGCGGTAAAAGTGGAAAAGGGATACCTTAAATTATTTGCCCTTAAAAAGGGGGATTCCCTGTTGGGCTCCGCTGTGGGTACCCAGGGGAAGTTTATGTCCAAATATGGCTATTATGAATGTAGGGCCAAATTACAGAAGTCAGAGGGCGTTTGGGCAGCCTTTTGGTTGCAATCCCCAGGAATTAGTCAAGGGGAGGATCCGGCCAAATTTGGGGCCGAAATAGATGTGATGGAGTTTTTTAAAAAATTGGGGACCGATATAGTGTCTCACAATGTGCATTGGGCCTACGGACCCAACCAGCAATCCACCAAGGGAATGCAGAGTTATCGCAGGGGGGTTAGTTTAGGTTTTCACACCTTTGGTTTGGAATGGTTCCCGGACAAATATATTTTTTATGTGGATGGCCTTAAGTATTATGAGGTCACTACCGGTATTTCCAATATAGAGGAATATATGATCTTGAGTATGGAATATCCCGGTAAAAAGGAAGAGATATTAAAAACAATTTTCCCGGATGTTTTTATGGTAGACTATGTTAAGGTTTATCAAAAGAAGGAGGGCTATTAAGTATGACAAAATAAGTTTAATTAAATTTGCAAATTATCATAATCCTAAGTTTTAAATATTAAATAAGAACCCATGAAAATAGCCCTACTACAAGAGTCAGAAGTAAACCCTGATATGGAACAACAATTGGCCGGACTGTTCCGCCAGTTGAATGCCGATATAAAACAAATAGACCTTAAACATGTGCTTGATCCAGAAAACCCCATATGCCTGGTGTATTGTCAGGAAGGCAAAAAGGTTTTGGGAATGGCCTTAATGTGTACCTATACTGTTATATCTGGTATTAAAGGTTGGGTTGAGGATGTGGTTGTGGATATAGAGCACAGGGGCCAAGGCATTGGCAGGAAGCTCATGGAAAAATTGGTGACCGTGGGAAAGGAAAAGGGCCTTACCGAAATCCTTCTTTTCAGTGCCGACAAGAGGATTGAGGCTATTAATCTATACAAAAGTTTAGGCTTTAAGGAAAAAGAAAGTCGTATTTATGTTCTTAAAACCGAGGCTTTGATAAAGAAGGGTTAAAATACATTGTATAACAAAGAATAGACCCTTGCACTTATTAGAGCTGCTTTAGGTAACGTCAATATCCAGGAAAGAACAATATTGAGGACGACTTTTATATCCGTCTTTATAGTTACACCGCCAATTCCTAAAATTAAGCCCACGGAGACATGGGTCGTGGAAATGGGCAGTCCAGGTATACTTGCGGTGGTTTCCAAAAGATCTGTAATTAGAGTGGCCGTAAATCCTTGCCCATGATTCATTGGCGTTTTTTTTACTCACTAAGTGAGATTTGAATGCTCCGACGGTTGCGTCCAAATGTTATCGGTAGCTTCCATCCAATGCCTCATGGGCTTGCCCTGAGGTAATTGACTTAGGGTTTCGCCTACTTTTTTTACGTTCAATAGCCCCCCAATTGCCATTGCAATGGCTAGGGCAACCATGCCCCATTCTGTGGGCAGATTGTTTATTACTATGAGCAAACCTGCCAATTTGGTTGTATCGTTTAAACCTCTGGCACAACTACAGTCCAGTTGTCAATTGAACAGCTTCATATGTAAGGTGCCATCAAATTGGCGGAATTTTATCCTTCATTTTATAAACTTTTCATTTTCAGAGGGTCAGTGGTTTAATTAGGGTTAAAATTGTAGTAGTATTTGAGAAAATCTCGGAGATAAGGTCTATTATTATGTTATATATTGCTATGTCCCTAAGGCGATTATATCTGGGGCTATAATAGTGCTATTGTAGTGGCTCCGGTTAAAGAGAATTTTTTGATGGATATAATTGACAATGTAAAAATGTAAAAATCAATAATTATGAAAAAAGAAAAACCTAAAAAGTCTGTCGATTCACGCAGATCATTTATCAAAAAAGGAGCCATGGCTTCCTCTATCTTTTTTGTGCCTAGGCACGTACTTGGAGGTGTTGGTTATACAGCTCCGAGTGACCGATTGAATATAGCGGCCATTGGCGCTGGAGGTAAAGGAGCCAGTGATATTCGCAATGCCTCTGTGGGAGGAAGGGAAAAGGTGGTAGCCCTGTGTGATGTGGATTTCTCAGGGTCCGCCAAGAAATCCGTGGAACTGTTTCCTAAAGCAAAGCTTTATGCTGATTTCAGGGAGATGTTGGATAAGGAAAAAGGTATTGACGCTGTTACAATTTCGACACCTGATCATGTTCACGGACCGGCTGCGGCCTATGCCATGGAGCGTGGGGTAAATGTATATGTTCAAAAGCCCATGACCCACAATATACGGGAGGCCAGAATGCTGACCGAAATGGCAAGAAGTAAAAAAATCGTGACGCAAATGGGGAATCAAGGAGGTTCCAATCCGTTGTTGGGCATGGTTCAAAAATGGGTAGATTCCGGGGATCTTGGTAAAATTTCCAAGGTACAGGTGTGGACCAATAGGCCAGTTTGGCCACAGGGAGGAGCATTTCCTAAACCAGATCCAAGTGCCAAACCAAAAGACCTTAATTGGGACCTATGGTTGGGACCATCGGAATTTAAGCCTTACACTCCAAATTTGCATCCATTTGGATGGAGAGGATGGTGGGAATACGGTACAGGGGCTTTGGGAGATGTAGGATGTCACCTGATCGATATTCCTTTCAGAACTTTGGGGCTAAAGTATCCAACAGATGCTGAATGCAGTGTAGGCGCGGTTTACACCAATATGTGGAATGCAGATTATCATCCTGAAGGTTGTCCGGCTTCCTCCTATATAACCTTACATTTTGGAGCTACGGAAAAGAGTCAGTCACCTATAGAAATGAGCTGGAGCGATGGTGGGATTAGACCTGCACATCCAGAAATTATACCTGCCGATCACGAAATTGGTGGTAAGGGAAGCCAAAATGGGGTTTTGATTATCGGGGAAAAGGGAATTATCTCTACCAATATTAATGATAGCTCCCCATTGATGCCAAAATTGTATATGAACGATGGCTCAACGGATTTTGGTCCGGAAGTAGAGCCCAATGATGAACCGGAATACGGACATCAGCGTCTTTGGGTAGAAGCCTGTAAAGCTGGCTTTGGCAGCAAGGAACATCTTGGTCTAACTTCTTCCTTTGATTATGCCGGACCTATGACGGAAACTGTTCTTATGGGGAACTTGGCCATTCGCAGCTATTTGTTGCAAAGGGAAAACGACAAAGGTAAGATGGAGTTCTTTGCCCGTAAAAAATTACTTTGGGACGGAGAGAACATGCGTATTACCAACCTTGAGGAGGCAAACCAGTTTGTAACCAGAAATTACAGACCTGGATTTGTAGTATAAGTTAAGTTGTAATAACAGGGAATTAAACACCCTTAGAACCTTTCAATTTGAGGTTTTAAGGGTGTTTTGTTTGTGATAATTAACTAAAATTTATAAAGTCCCTATTAACATTCATCTTAGCCGGTTATTGTAATTTGTTATATTTGCCCCTTAAAAATTGATAACTATGAAGAATACACTTTTTGCCTTGGCCCTAGTGCTTTTTATCTCTTGTGATAATGATAAGAAAACTGAGGAAGATATTGATTATGTTGCCAAGAACGAGTCGGATATACAGGCGTATGTCGAGGAGAACAACTTAACTGCTGTACGGAGTAATTCAGGACTTTATTACGTAATAGAGGAGGAAGGTACTGGAACCCAAGCCGTGGCTAGCTCCAGTGTTACAGTGGCCTATAAAGGGTATTTTTTAAATGGATCGGTCTTCGATCAAAGTGATGCAGAGGGAGTTACTTTTGGTTTAAATCAAGTTATAGCGGGGTGGACAGAAGGTATTGCGTATTTTAAGGAAGGTGGTAATGGAATACTTTTAGTACCTGCCCATTTAGGATATGGCAGTAGAGATTATAGAGGGATTCCTGGTGGATCTGTACTTATTTTTGAGGTCTCTTTGATTGCCGTAAACTAGGGGATAAACCATTATTTTTCAGTTTACCATGGTATTTGCCCAGTTGTAGGAAAATGCTTTAAAACCAACCGATAGGTTGGTTTTTGCTTTTTATCGATTTTTATTTTTTATTGGAATTTGAGATTAGATACATTGATAATCGGTGAAATACACTTTTGGCGCTTAAAAACCTTTTAATTAATACATTTACCGACTAATCAGTTTGTGATTGCCCTAGAAAGTTTGATGTCCGACTGACATGGACACTTCCCCGAAGGTGTATATTTTGGGAGTCACGAAATTGTGTCTTGGCCTTTGGGTATTTTAAGCAAGATTAGGGCTCAGACTTTAAATGCCGATATGGCTTCATTGTCTTGTGCGGGCTTATTTTGATTTGAACATAAGGGAAGCTTAAAAAGATAAGGGGAGATAGACTTTCAGGCAAAACATTGGTAATCGGATCTGCGGTATTTCCCAATCAATAGCTATGCTTAATTAGGTAGGCTTCTTAAAAATACTTTGTCTTTATACAACTTGTCCCTATATTTAAAGATTCTTATAATTATTGGATGGCGTTGGCCTCCCTATCTAACAAGTTGGCGGAATAGTGAAGCTAAAACGTAGAAGAAAACTTATTACTTACCTAAATATATTGGACCAGCCAATTCGGTTCAATCCTTTTGTATTCAGTCGTAACTTTTTATTATGGGCCTTCCTCGGTTTATTAGGGGGATTGATTGCTGGCTTATATTGGATTGTTCTGGAATTCTTGACGCATAAAATAGCATTTTTTGAAGGTTGGCAAGTAATCCCCCTTATGTCGATTGCCGGTTTATTGGCCGGTTTGGTGATTCATTTTATTGGCGATCCGGGTGAAATCCACCTCATTGTAAACAACATTCGCTTTAACAAGGGGAAGTTAGACCCCAAGAACAATCCATCAATGATATTATCGTCCTTGCTCTGTGTCGCCTCTGGGGGTAGTCTGGGTCCAGAAGCTCCTTTGGTGCAGGTAACCGGGTCAACTGGGAGTTGGCTTGGAAAAATATTTCGGCTAAAGGGGGAAGAATTGCGTTCCTTGAGTATAGCGGGCATGGCATCCGGTTTTACGGCCTTGTTTGGCGCTCCGTTGGGAGGCAGTCTATTCTCTCTGGAAATTCTGCATCATAAACATGCTGTAGAATATTATAAGGCCATTATTCCCGCCCTGGTAGCAAGTAGTTTTAGTTACGTAGTTTTCGCTTTGGTCATTCATTTGGGTATTGGTCCCATTTGGAATTTATCCGAATACGAATACTCAGGGGTGTTCGATTTCCTCTATGCCGTAATTTTTGCAGTGGTTGGCACACTCGTGGCTTGGTCATTTATATACTGCACCAAAGGCTTTAAATTGATTTTTGAAAAGCGACCGATTCCTATTTATATAAAAACTTTGATCGGGGGATTCCTATTGGGTATTATAGCTTATTATTTTCCGTTGACGAGATATTTTGGCCATCATGAAATTAACGAATTGCTTACGCAGGATTTATCACTAAATGCACTTGTAGCGCTCTTGGTATTTAAAATCTTTGCCATTGCCATTACGGTTACCTCCGGATGGCGGGGAGGTTTTATTATACCCTTGTTTTTTGTTGGAGTTACTTTAGGACTGATACTTTCTATTCTATTTCCGTACATCAACCCAATTTTGGCTATAATAAGTTGTATGGCGGCCATAAATGCCTGCGTCACCCGAACACCTATGAGTACCACTATTCTGTTAGCTACTTTGACCGGATTTGGGTATTTTATCCCCATCCTTTTTGCCAGTCTAACCGGATATTTTTTGGCTCCTAGAATACCTTTTATAGGTTCACAAATGGATTAATAAATGAGGTGATTATATAAAATGGAAATAAACATAGAGCCACGAATTGAGGAGGTATCGGAAAAAAAATTGATAGGAAACCGATTGGTCATGAGCTTGTCCGAGGATAGGACAAAGGAACTCTGGCAGGGATTTATGACCAGAAGAAATGAAATAAGTAATGCGATTACCTCCGATTTTATAAGTATGCAAGTCTACGATAGTCGAATGAGTTTTTATGAATTCAAAGAAACTACCATATTCGAAAAATGGGCCGTGGTGGAGGTGAAAAATTTCTTATCCATGCCTAAAGGCATGAGGTCATATACATTGTTTGGAGGTTTATACGCTGTTTTTATTCATAAGGGTTTGCCCAGTGACTTTCCAAAGACGGCTCAATATATACATGAGGTTTGGTTACCACAATCAGACTATGAACTGGATCATAGGGAACATTTTGAGGTTTTGGGCCAGAAATACAAGAATAATGACCCTAGTTCGGAAGAGGAAATCTGGGTGCCTATTAAAAGATGAAATTAAAATAAGGTTATATGAGGACAAAGTCGCTTATTGGTTTTTTGACAATTATTTTTCTGATTCAGTTTACCTATGCCCAGGAGGATAAGAATATTAAATGGTGGAATCCAGCGGACGACAATTCCCTGGCCGTTGAAGGACAAGCTTGGCCGGATCAAGTGGCTTCTAGATATCACAGATTGCCAAAGCAGGCCGAGGGAATAGTTCGGGCTGCTGTTTGGAACCTGTCCAAACATTCAGCAGGCCTCTCTCTCAGGTTTAGAAGTGATGCCGAATCCATTACGGTACGTTATAAGGTGAATGGAAATCATGCCATGCCCCATATGCCGGCAACCGGGGTTAGTGGGGTGGATCTATATTCCAAGACCAGTGATGGGGATTGGAGATGGTATAGAGGAAAGTATTCCTTTGCCGATACCATACAATATCGCTATTCCAACATAGATCCAAAAGAGAAATACCATACTAAGGGTAGGGAGTATCAGTTGTATTTGCCGTTGTACAATGAAGTGGAGTGGTTGGAAATTGGAGTGCCAGTGGATGCTGTTTTGGAACCTCTGCCTTTAAGACGGGAGAAACCTGTGGTTGTTTATGGCACCTCCATTGCACATGGGGCCTGTGCTTCTCGCCCGGGAATGGCATGGACCTCTATCTTGGGGAGACAATTGGATAGGCCACTTATTAATTTGGCCTTTTCGGGAAATGGGCGACTGGAGGAAGAGGTACTCAATTATATTACGGAAATTGATGCCAAATTATATGTATTGGACTGTTTGCCCAATTTGGGGGCCACAAAGGATCGTTCGCTGGACGAGGTGCGGCAGCTTATTGTTTCGGCTGTTCAACAAATAAAGAAAAGACGTCCCACTACCCCAATTTTGGTGGTGGAGCACGACGGATATTCTGATGGTGCCGTAGACAGTGAACGTTTTAAAACCTACACCGATTTAAATAGAATTGCCAAGGAGGCTTTTGGTCAATTGCAGGACGAGGGAATAAAGGATATTTTTCTATTGACCAACGAAGAACTGAATCTGTCCATGGAGAGTTTTGTAGATGGCACCCATCCCACCGATTTGGGGATGATGGAATATGCCGTGGCCTATGAAAGATCGATTCGCCAGATAATAAAGGAACCTATAGGTACCCTTTCAACAACGATTCCTGTAACCCAGGCCAGGGAGCCCGAAATGTATCCTTGGGAGGGTCGCCATCAGGAGTTATTGAAAATGAATCGGGAAACTCCTCCAAAAATATGTTTCTTTGGAAATAGTATTACGCATTACTGGGGCGGTACTCCGAAAGCCACCCTAAGCAATGGAGCTGATTCCTGGAAAACCTACTTGGAGGATTTTCAGATAAGAAATTTTGGCTTTGGTTGGGATAGGGTGGAAAACGTGCTCTGGAGAATATATCACGATGAATTGGATGGCTTTGAAGCCGATCAAATAGTCCTGATGATCGGCACCAATAATGAACATCTGAATACGGATGAGGAAATTCTCAGAGGATTGGAATTGTTAATTAATGCAATTAAAGAACGGCAGCCTAAAGCGCGACTTTTACTTTTAGGGCTGTTTCCAAGGGTAGACAAGGAGGAGCGTATGCGTAATTTAAATACTGGAATAGCAGCATTGGCGACTTCCAACAATGTGGATTATGCGGATATTGGAGTGGTGCTTTTGGACAAGGACAATAAAATTGATGCCAGTCTTTTTTCGGATGGCTTGCATCCCAACGCAAAAGGCTACCGAAAAGTGGGCAAAATACTAAAACAAACCTTAGAGAAAAATGCGAATTAAAAATTTGAGAAGTAGCGTTCCCATTCTGTTGAGCGTATTGTTATTGTCCTGCAGTTTAAAGACTGACCAAAACTCTTCAAATACAACTCTGGATAAGCCTGAAATAAAGGAAGCCACAAGACTTCCCAAGCCACCGATTATGGGCTGGGCCAGCTGGAACAATTATCGGGTGAATATTAATGAAGTAATAATTAAATCCCAGGCAGATGCGATGGTAACTTCAGGTTTAATGGATTCCGGTTATTCCTTCATTAATGTAGACGATGGCTTTTATGGGGGACGGGATGAAAATGGTAACCTCTTAGTACATAAGGAACGTTTTCCTTCCGGGATGAAGTCTTTGGCAGAGTATATTCATGCAAAAGGGCTAAAAGCAGGAATCTATTCCGACGCGGGAGTCAATACCTGCGCTTCTTACTGGGATAAAGATACCATTGGCTCCGGAATGGGGCTTTATGGACATGATCGGAAGGACTTGACCTTATACCTTAAGGAATGGAAGTACGACTTTATTAAAGTGGATTGGTGTGGCGGAGAATGGTTGGGATTGGACGAGGAAACACGATATTCCGAGATAGCTAAAAGGATAAGGGCTATTAACCCCAACGTAATTTTTAATGTCTGTAGATGGAAGTTCCCTGGGAAATGGGTGACACAGGTGGCAGATTCTTGGAGAATTTCCGGAGACATCAACAATAGGTTCGAATCTATACTTAGGATTATTGATTTAAATGCCGATTTGTGGTCCTACAGTTCTGCCGGACATTATAATGATATGGATATGCTTCAAGTTGGAAGAGGAATGACCCTGGAGGAGGATAGGACCCATTTTTCCATGTGGTGCTTAATGCATTCCCCACTTTTGTTGGGCAATGACCTAACTACTATGTCCAACGAAACTTTGAAATTGGTAGGTAATCGTGAAATGATAGCACTCAATCAAAGTCCCTATGTTTATCAGGCAAGGCGTTTGATAGATTACGGGGAATTGGAAGTTTGGGCGAAACCACTTATAGATACTATGAGTGGGGAAATAGCCGTAGGATTGCTTAATAGGTCCGATAGCCCGGCGGCCATAACTTTTAATCTCTCGGATATTGGAATTAAGGCCTCTGAAGGATATACCATTCGGGATATATGGGCAGATAAAGACTATAAGCCCACCACTGAAGAAACAATTCGGATGGAAGTTTCCGGTCACGGGATTGTAGTTCTAAAGATTAAAGGTAAAGCCGTTCCCTTTAACGTTTTCCAGTTCAAGGAAAATAATTGGTAGCTTTATAAGGGGCGTGCCACCATAATCCCCGTATTACTTTTTATGCCCTTTACGTAATCGGCTAGGGGTATTTTGGAGACTTCTACCTCCATGGATCCAGTGGAAGCATGTAACAAGTGTATTCTACCCGTGGCTTCCCGACTTGCAATTCCGGTATGGGTAATATCAAGTCCTTTTATGGATGTGGTCAGTGCTATTATATCGCCAGATTGGATTAAATGCTCATTCGCTTTGATCTGGTCCTGAGGTAGGATACAGATGGACTGCGATTTAAGAAATTCCTCTGAAGCCTGTATTTTCTCATAGTTCTCAGCATCTTTGAGAAAAGGGTACAGTTCCCGATGTGTACTCATAAAATTGATGGCCTTACTGCTTTCCACACCTCCTAATTGGGAGGTCATATCCTTTAATAGGCCCTTATGCTCATTATTGGCGATCCATTCTGAAAAATAATGCAGCCGTGAGGCGTAACCATTGAGGTTTCCATCCTTATACCGAATGGTTTCTAAGTGCTCTATAAAGGAATCGAAGTCCTTTTCGTTATATTTTAACATTAGACTGAAAGCCAAAACATTCTCGACAAAGGTGGTACAGTCCAACCCTTGTAAATTAATGACCAAGGATTCGGTTTCTCCTATTTCCAGAGTTTTGGCCACATAGGGTATTCCAATAAAGGTTTTGCCCACTGCAACCATATTTGTTCCAATATCTTGGGTTTTAATATTGGAGATTGCCTTAATCTTAGTGCTAAAGGCATCCCTATCTTGAGGTGAACAAATTAGATTTTGGGCAGATCCATGGAGATTAATACAAACAAATATTAGAAAATAGAGTAAATTTTTCATGGAAGTCTTATTGAATACTTAGTTAATTCAAATGTATCTATATAGTTATATACAAGTTATTTACACTTTTTTAATACCTATAAGTATGTATATGATGGTTTCAGTTGGCCGGGTCCAGCTTTTTTGTAATTTACATCCTTAAGGGGCTGATGAACCTTGCAAAGTATTATTTACATAACAATAGGTTAAATATTTAATGCATAAATCCTGAATATGCAGAAGGGTTGTTCACAATGGCACGTTGTCTGTCCTTTAAATTATACTCTTCGGTAGTTAACTCCAATACTTCTTTTTCAGTGCTAATGTCTGCAATGTTAAAGCCTTTGTTTATATAATAGGGTTTAGATTCAATATGATTCGTTTTTTTGAATACTAATAGATACATTTTTAAATTATTGGCATACTTGTCTTTATCTTTTACTTTAAAATAATATCCGTGGTAATTGTTACTTGGATAATACAATTTTTGATCTTGGATATATTCAATTGTGTGTTGTTCCGGATTTAATTCCAGTTTATTATAGAGTATGGATTCCGCAATGGCTTTTTGATTTCGGAATTTGGAAGGAAAATAAAGTAATTTGCCAATTTGTTGTAGTTTCTGGAATAATGTTAATCGTGTTTCAGGGTTTTCAGCAAGGGATATAATTAAACTGTTTGGTATTTTATTTTCCCCGGTGAATGGATTTTCTTCATTTTTAAGCATTAAAGCAATATAGGATGTTTGAATTTCTGGGTCCTCTACCATAGATAGGCGTCGGAAGAATGCAGCCACCTCTATTTCTTTAATAAAGGGATAAAGAAGTATTGCATAATTTTCCAGTATGTCGTAATTGTTGTCCGAATTGGAGGATGTTTCCTCGGTTAATTGATCCATAGAAAGGCTTAACTGTCTTTTTAGCTGGATCTTAGCATCATTTAATATTTGGTTTTTATGTTTCTTGTAGCTTTTTGGCTTAATTAATCCACGGGCCTTGAGTTTTGCAAGTATGGAGAAGATAGGGGATTTATATTCTTCTATGGCACTATAATCCAAGATTTCTGGGAACAATTTATTGGCAAGCGGCAGGCTATCCAGATAGGGCTGGAATATATTCTGTATTTCTTGTTTGCTTGAGACCAAGGGCAAATCGGTCGACATAAGTCGTAGGAGCAATGCTAAGGAACTTTCATTTTGCTTTTTGCTTATGGCTTGTAATATCTTTGTTTGAGCCTTGGAGTTGTTATAGGATTTGGTATAGTAGGTCTCAAAGAACCTTGTGGCATCCACATCCTGCATTTGTGCCAATTTTTGGATTAAATGTGCCTGTAAATATTTTTGATTGTCCTTAAAGTTGAACTCGGATATATAGTATTTAAGTGAATCCTCGTGTTTTTTATAAAATTGCACAAATGGGTAACCATCTAGGACTATACTATCGTTCTGTCTAACGGCCTTAAAAAAATTGGCTGTTTTATCGCTTAAAATGGATTCACCTATCAGGGTATCTTTGGGACTGAAATGTGCAAAGAAATCGGCGACAAACTTACTTGGAGGTAAAACGGTATCTATCAGTGCTTTTACTTCATAAAGCAAACCCCCCTTAACTATGTTTTTGATCATTATTCCCCTTGTGCTGCCGGTATCCACCAAGGTTAGGTTCATTTCGTGATATTTATTGTTGTATTGGGGCCTTTGTTCCCGAATAATATTAAACGTATTTTGAGCGTACAATTTTCTTCTAAGCGTCCATACCGAATCGATATTGGGAAACATTAGAAAATCATGGGCTTTATTTATGGTTACCAATACTGCCTCATTATTTTTGGTTTGATAAACGGACTTCTTGGTGTATGCGCTATAAGGTTTTGGTTTTTTGTGACGTTCGTAATAATTATTACTGTTTTCAGCAAACTTTGGAGGTTCAATGGGACTGATTGTAGAAAAAAACAAAGCAGTATCCTGTATTTTTTTAAACTCTTCGGTATAATTTTGCTGCCTTACCTTAAAGGAATCGAAAAAATTCTTGGCATTGGTGCTATCATTGGCGATACTGCCCAAGAGATAGTAGTTGTTGTTTCTGATAAGCGTCCTTAAATACAACTTTTGTGATCCGTTAGGGTTAAAGTTGGCCGAGGAGGTCAGACTCTGGTTGTCCAAAGGTCCATATTCGGGATTTAGCTTAAGATCTTCATAAAATCGGGTTTGAATTTGTTTCAGTTCAAAGGTATCCTCTTCAATAAAATTGAAATCATTTAATGTCGCTTTTTTTAGAAAGTAATAGGAAGAGGTTTCCGGATCAACTCCTTCTATAAATCGATTGCCTTTCCGTTTTCGATTGGTAAAATTGTAAATGGAGGGCATTTCTATTTCAAAGTCATCGAATTCCGAAAAAAGTACCGTTCGTTTTTTTTCTATGGATTTGAAAATAATGCTGTTAAAAATGGTATCCGAATGTTTTTCCACATAATCGCCGTGTCCACTCATTTTAAAAATCAGTATTTCCAAGGGGGTAATATAGATATGGTATCGTTGAAAATCACCATTTTTCAATTGATTTTTTATATCCAAACCAGGGTACTGGCCGTTATCGATCTTAGTCTTTTCAAGAATTTTTCCCGGAATATTTTCAAACAACAATTTGTCCACATCTTCCAAGGTGTAGGAGTAATCTTTTTTTAATTGGGAAAAAGTCGGGATGCGGTTCACCATAAGATAGCTGCCATTGGCCAAATCTGGAGATACGTAGGTAGTATTGGTATATTCTGCTATGGGGTAGAGCTTGTTGGGAAGGAGAATACTAAAAAGGGCATCATCAGGGGTTCTTTTAAGATATTCATTGTTTAGGATTTTGGTTTCCAACGAATCTTTTAAAGCCCGTCCTTTATAAGAAAATCGGGAAGTAAGGGCTTTGACCTCATACCCCTTGTTCCTTAGAAGTTGTATAACCCCATTTTTTCCTGGGAGGTGGGCTGCCCCAATACCGCTAAAAACCTTTGCTGTTTGCATTAGGGAATCCATCCGCTGCACCATATTGTTATTACGCACATAGAGCATATTTTGCAAATAATGCTCTGTATACATAGCCTGGTCAAGGGAATCTATAAGATTTATATTGCGTGCCCTATAAGCGTCCTGCAAAAGTGACATGACCTCCTGCGTCTGCATTTTTTTCTGAAGCCATTCATCTGGCTTGGGTTTCATGGCATTCATGTTGGCCCTACCTACCAAAGCGCTTGATTCTTCCAGATCTTCCAAGGCCACTATAGGTTTGGAGAACTTTTTGCCAGCCTGATATATAAACATATCCAAATAGGTTTCCTCTTCAAAGTTTTGGGATGTTTCATTGGTGCGGTAGAGAATATTGTTCACTAATCGATCATCCAATGAGAGATAGGAGGATACAATTTCCTTGGTAGGGTTTTTAATCGCAAAAGGGTATATATAATAGCCCTTGGTAATAAAGCCGGTTCCATAGCCAGCTCCGCCGCTTCGCATTTTTCCATAGTCTTCCAGCCAACTGTCCGGATCCGATTCCAAGGCCACTATTTCACTTTTGTCCAAAGCTTCGTAAAAAACGTCGTCCAATCTGAATGCAATTTTTTGACTTACGTGCATGGTACCGTACAAATAGGACGACTGCTTTAGGTTATTGCCGGATATCTCCCATAGAAGACTGTTCTCTTCCTGGGCAGAAATGACATAGGATAAGAATAGAAGAAGAAAACCTAGGCAGAAGCGCATACCCAATCCAAATTTTTGTTAAAAATGCTCCAAAAATATATAGGAATAAAGGCTTGGAGCATAATTAACGTTTTTTTTGTATTAGTGCATCATTTTTCATGCCAATCAAAAGGGAAAGCCTACTACTTTTTATAATTATCGAGTTGTGCATTATCGGTAAGGTATAAACGGGTGTGTGGAAGGCTTTCGGGATAATGTTCCTGTAAAAAGCCAATCAGTTTTTCCCGTACCAAAACCCTTAAATCCCAGGCCGTGGAGGAGTCAACGGCGCTCATTAGCGCTCTAACCTCTACACTCTGGGCCTTGGCATCCGTTACCTGAAGCACATTTACTTTTCCATCCCATAGATCTGTGGAAGACAATACTCTGGTGAGTTCCTCCCTTAGTTTATCGAAGGGAACGCGATAATCTGTGTGAATAAAAACAGTTCCCATTATATCCGCGGATGTTTTGGTCCAATTCTGAAAAGGATTTTCTATAAAATAGGTGGTGGGGACGATCAGTCGCCTTTTATCCCAAATATTGATTACGACATAGGTCAATGTAATTTCTTCTATCCTGCCCCATTCGCCTTCCACCACAACTACATCATCAAACTTAATGGGTTGGGTAATGGCAATCTGAATGCCAGCAAGAATACTTCCAATTAGTTTCTGGGCGGAGAAACCAATAATAATACCCGCCACCCCGGCAGACGCAAAAAGACTTACACCAATTTCCCGGATACTGTCGAAACTCATTAGTGCCGCCCCCAAAGCCAATACCGCCACCACGACTATAAAAATCCGCTCAAGAATGTTGAATTGGGTATATATTTTTCGGGCCTTAAGATTGTCGGATGTCCTTACATCATAATTTTGGATAATTAATGTTTTGGCAAATTTCAAGGCTACCAAAATCAACCATGAAATAGAAAATATGATAAGAAGGGTACTGGTCTTTTTTATAACAAAACTAAAATCGTTTAAATAGAATAGGGAATGGAGCGATTTTGAACGGATCAATAATGAAAGGAATAAGATAAAAAGAGGCAGACTCACTTTTTTCATGGCATCCTTGGGGATCAAATATTTAGGATTGCTTCCCAATTTTCGAAGGGTAAAGTAGGTGACTATATATAGTATGGCCAAAAGGACAAACGTACTTGTTGCGTATATTAGCGTCTGGTTGTCTACGTTTTTTAAAATATTTCCCATTTTGATAAAATTATTATTCAATAATAACCGTAACATACTAAAATCTATGCAATATATAGATTTTGAAAGCCTTTATCATATTTTAAACCCTTATCCGAATTTTCTTATGCACCATTAATATAGGTGTGGCAAGCCCTAGGCCTGGAAGACTAATGGAAAATGGGTATTGTAAATAAAATACTATTTGGTATTTAAACACAACGTTTTTTATTTTCACCCTTAATTAGTCTTGTCTATTCCAGTATAAGGAAACTATTTAATGGAATTAAATTATAGTTACAAAGCAAGTGTTATTTTTGCTGTTCAAGCAAATTAATATAAAAGGAATAATGAAAGGAGTTTTGTTGGTAAACCTAGGTTCCCCGGATAGTCCCACGCCCAAGGATGTTAAGCCTTATTTGGACGAATTTTTAATGGATGAAAGGGTTATTGATGTTCCCAGGTGGTTAAGGAATATTATTGTGCGAGGGATTATTTTACAGACAAGACCCAAAAAATCTGCCGAGGCCTACAAAAAGATATGGTGGGAAGAGGGTTCTCCTTTAGTCGTGATTTCCGAACGCTTTGCGGACAAGGTAAACGAACAAAGTGAAATTCCGGTTGCCTTGGGCATGCGTTATGGAAGTATGACCATTAAAAAAGCCCTTGATCAACTTCATGAAAAAGGAGTGGATGAGGTACTATTGGTTCCATTATATCCGCATTATGCCATGTCTTCCTATGAAACAGTGGTGGTAAAGACCATGGAGGTACAGGAGGAATTTTTTCCCAAAATTGAAATTACGACCCTTCCGGCCTTTTATAAAAATACCGACTATATTGACGTACTTTCAAAAAGTATTGCTGAGGGATTGAAAGGATTTGATTATGACCATATTTTATTTTCCTACCACGGTATTCCCGAAAGACATATTAGAAAGTCCGACCCCACTAAATTCCATTGCAAGATAGATGACAACTGTTGTAAGACCAATTCTGTAGCGCATCATACCTGCTATCGCCATCAGTGTTATGAGATGACAGAAAAAGTAAAGGAAAATCTTGGTCTATCCAATGAAAAAGTGAGTCTTTCCTTTCAGTCCAGATTGCCCAACGACCCATGGTTAAAACCTTATACCGACTTTGAGTTTGAGCGTTTTGGAAAGGAGGGAATTAAGCGTTTGGCGGTAATTACCCCTGCCTTTGTTGCGGATTGCCTTGAAACTTTGGAGGAAATTGCCATGGAAGGAAAACATCAGTTCCAAGAAGCAGGAGGAGAGGACTATAAACATATACCTTGCCTAAACGATAACGAGGCATGGGTGAACTTAATGGCAAAATGGATCGGGGATTGGGAGATTAAGGAAACACTTCCGGTGTAATGGCTAAAGTGTCCTCAGAACAGTTGGGTAGCGAGCCTATAGGTAAATTGCTGGTAAAACAGGCGGTTCCGGCCTCCATCGGCATTTTGGTCATGTCCTTGAACGTTCTGGTCGATTCTATTTTTGTGGGGAATTGGATAGGTTCCATTGCCATAGCGGCAATCAATGTAGTGCTTCCGGTATCCTTTTTTATAGCGGCCCTAGGAATGGCCATAGGTATAGGGGGTTCCAGTATTATTTCTCGTGCCTTGGGCGAAAATAATAGGGAAAAGGCATTAAAAACCTTTGGAAATCAAATCACCCTAACACTTTTGGTCACCATAGTTATGGTGATATTGGGGCTGTATTATGTAAATAGTCTTATCCCGGCCTTTGGAGGTAAGGGGGATATTTTTGGACCGGCAAAGATATATTATACCATTGTTTTGTACGGGGTGCCGTTTTTGGCCCTTTGTATGATGGGAAATACGGTTATTAGAGCGGAAGGCAAACCCAGATTTGCCATGAACGCCATGATAATTCCCTCGGTAGGAAATCTGTTGATGGATTATATCTTCATTTACGTCTTTGACTGGGGTATGGAAGGGGCGGCTTGGGCCACCACCATTGGCTATTTTCTTTGTTTTGTCTATATCCTTTATTTTTTTCTTTCCAAAAATTCCGAGCTTAAATTAAAATGGTCCCATTTTGGGTTAGATCGTTCTATTCTAAGTGAAATAGGGGCTTTGGGTTTCGTTACCTTGTCTAGGCAGGCGGTAATTAGCTTAATCTATTTATTGATGAACAACATCCTCTTTGGTTTGGGAGGAGAGGCCATGATTGCAGTCTATGCCATTATTGCTCGGATGCTTATGTTTGCCTTTTTCCCTGTATTTGGGGTAACTCAGGGATTTTTGCCTATTGCGGGCTTTAATTATGGGGCCAAAAAATACCAAAGGGTACGAGAATCTATAAATACCGCAATCCTTTATGCCGCTGGCCTGGCGTTTATAGTGTTTGTGGGGCTCATGATTTTCCCGGCGGAGATTGCTGCCTTGTTCTTGAGTAATAGGCCTGATATGTCTGCAGACGAATTGGCCATGAATGCCTTTGTGTTGGAACACACCCCCTCGGCCATGCGTTTGGTCTTTGCGGCAACACCTATAATTGCCATTCAATTGATTGGTGCAGCTTATTTTCAGGCCATCGGAAAAGCTGTACCAGCACTATTGCTGACCTTAAGCAGACAGGGATTCTTTTTTATACCGCTCATTTTAATTTTACCCAATTACTTGGGAGAGCTGGGGGTTTGGATCTCTTTTCCCATTGCAGATGTCCTGGCCACGCTGGTTACTGGTTATTTTTTAAGGAAAGAGGTGAGGGCAACATTGATCGCAGACAAGTAAATGTAGAACCTTGAAAGGTAAATGAATTGGTCTGGACCTTAAAGATTAGTTTTTCAGAAAACCGTCTACTATCTTTACGGAACAATAGCTATTAAATGACCGACTATTACAATTATATTAAAGCCTTGCACCTCATTTTTGTGGTTACCTGGTTTGCGGGATTGTTTTATATACCTCGATTGTTTATCTACCATATTGAGGCCGATCAAAAAGCATCACCCGAAAGGGAAATACTTACCCATCAATTAAAGTTGATGACCAAACGTTTATGGCTTATCATTACCTGGCCCTCCGCTATTTTGGCCACTATCTTTGCCATTTGGTTACTGGTATTATATCCGGTTTGGATGCAACAACCGTGGATGCATATAAAACTCACTTTTGTGGTGTTGCTATTTGTCTACCACCTAAAGAATCATCAGATTTATAAACAATTGCAGCGGGATGAGGTAAAATATACCTCCAGGTTTATGCGTATTTGGAACGAGGGAGCCACCCTGATTCTGTTCGCGGTGGTCTTTTTAGTTATATTAAAGGGTACTTTTAATTGGATATTTGGTGTTGTTGGAATTATTGTGCTAGGAGTACTGCTAATGTTGGGGATTAGACTTTATAAGCGTATCCGCGATAAAAATCCTGAAGCTTAGACACCATTTGACCCTTAGTTGCTGTTAATTTTGGCGTGATAATTGTTACCTTTAAAATCTAAAATTAGATTTCAGTTGCTTACAAACTTTTCCTTGCGTTCCCGAATTTTTATCTCCATGATTTTTTGGGTGGTGATTGCCTTTGTATTGATCGCATCTGTTACCGTGTACCAGTACAGCGAACAGAATAGGGATTACCATGCTGAACGTATGGAGCGTAAGGAGGAACAGATAAAACAAAGTATAGATTTAGTGCTCCAAAAAACGACCTATCCTGTAACTACAGAAAATTTGGGCTACATCTTCAGGGATGAAATATATGAGATTGCCTTGGTACAGAATATTAATTTTAATATTTATGACTTGCAAGGTCAATTGATCAAAAGTTCTAGGCCCAAGTTTGAAATTGATTCCATTTCTACATGTTTGGATGCAGAAGTGTTGAACAGTTTGGCTTCCACGCCCACCAAGAGGTATGTGGAGCAAAAAACCGCCGCCGGCTTTAATTATCAGGCTTCCTATACGTATATAAGCGACAAAAGATTTAAAAATGTAGGGATATTAAACCTGCCCTATTTTGAGGACAATTCATTTAATGATAAGGAACTAAAGGAAATACTGTTAAGGCTTACGGGAGCTTATCTTCTTTTGTTGTTTTTGGCCATTGGCCTTGCCTATTTTATTTCCAAATATATCACCAGATCTTTACAGACTATTTCGGACAGATTAAATCAAACAGATTTGACCAAACGTAACGAAAAGATCATTGTGGAGAATCCTAGTGAGGAAATTGGGAAATTGATTACCTCCTATAACGAAATGATCGATGAGTTGGAGATTAGTGCAGCAAAATTGGCTAAAGGGGAACGGGAACAAGCATGGCGCGAAATGGCAAAACAGGTGGCACATGAAATTAAAAATCCACTAACTCCCATGCGACTGAGCGTACAGAATTTTGAACGGAGGTTCGACCCCAAAGATCCGGATATTACCTTAAAGGTTTCAGAATATTCAAAAACATTGATTCAGCAGATTGATACCATGAGTAGTATTGCATCAGCATTTTCCAACTTTGCAAATATGCCGGCCCAGCAGAACGAGACTTTAAATGTGGTGAGGATAGTAAAGATGGCGGTGGACATATTTGATGAAAACTATATTCACTTTGCGTCCGATGAAGAGGAAATAATCGCAAAATTAGATCGGACCCAACTAATTAGAGTGGTTACCAATCTTGTTAAAAACGCCACCCAAGCAATTGTGGATGTAGAGTCCCCCTATGTTATGGTAACGGTTTCCAAGGATGGGGATTTTGTAAAACTGACCGTGGAAGATAATGGTCTCGGGATACCTCTGGAAGTGAAGGACAAGGTATTTGAACCTAAATTCACTACCAAGACCAGTGGAATGGGCCTTGGGCTGGGGATGGTCAAAAATATTGTGGAAAACTATAGAGGGACTATCAATTTTACATCAGAATCCAGTAAAGGAACCATATTTACCGTTCGTTTTCCTATTGCCAATGCGAGGGAAAATATAATGGACCGGATCGTACATTAAAGTAGATACTGAGTAACCAATAAAACGAGGTGTAACTTAATATTAAAGCAATGCAATACGAAAATTTACTAATTAATTCAGAGACGAATGTAGCTGTCATCACCATTAATAGGCCTACTAAGTTGAATGCCCTTAATAAGGCAACTATAGAAGAACTTCACTATGCCTTTAAGGAATTGGCAAAGGAAAAAAGGATAAAGGTTATAATTTTAACGGGAAGTGGTGAAAAGGCCTTTGTGGCCGGAGCCGATATTTCCGAGTTCGCCAATTTTTCGGAGAAGGAGGGTGGAAAACTGGCAGCAAAAGGTCAAAAGCAATTGTTTGATTATGTGGAAAACCTATCCACCCCGGTTATAGCTGCGGTTAACGGATTCGCCTTGGGAGGTGGTTTGGAATTGGCCATGGCCTGCCATTTCCGTGTAGCCAGTCACAATGCAAGAATGGGGCTTCCTGAAGTTTCCTTGGGTGTTATACCAGGTTATGGAGGTACACAGCGCCTACCGCAGTTAATTGGTAGGGGCAGGGCCATGGAAATGATTCTGACGGCAGGAATGATAGATGCGTCTAAAGCATTGGAGTTCGGTTTGGTCAACTATGTTGTTGAACAGGAACACTTAATGGATTTATGTATGAAATTTGCAGGTAAGATATCGAATAATTCGCCTGTGGCCATTGGTTATGCAATAAAAGCGGTAAATGCTGGTTTTAACAATAGTATTAATGGGTTCAAAACGGAAATAGAGGCTTTTGGCAGTTGCTTTGGTACTTCGGATTTTAAGGAAGGAACCACTGCCTTTATGGAAAAAAGAAAGGCCAATTTTCCGGGTGCTTAAATGATACCCTAAATAGCTTGTTATGAATATCGGAAAAAATCTTGGATTATTATTCTTGTTTCTGTCCTTTTTCTGCTCGTCTCAGGCGCAGGAAATGCCTGTGAAATATAGTTTTGGAGAAAAATATAATGATAGGTATAAATATTCCAACCTGTTGGAAATTTCAGATGATGGTATGGGAGGTACAGTTCTGGTACGCTCCTATTATACTGGAATTATATTAAAACCACGGGGATATTATATAGAGCACTACAATAAGGATTTAGAGTTGGTTTCGGAATATAATTACAAGATAAAGGGTCTCGATTTTGTAAATGCCTTTGTTAAGAACGGACAATTGAATATACTGTTGTTGGAGTACAATCTTAGTAGGGGATCATATGATTACGTAGTACATAGAAGTCCAATTAGCAATTTTAATTTTACGGAGGAGACCATTCTATCCATTTCTTCCCAACAAGTAACCGAGCCATTAGATCATAATTACTACAAGAGGAATTTTTCATCTGGTTTTACCACCACCACTTTTTTTAACGAGGACAAATCGGCCTTTGCCATTAGCACCCACTTTAAAAAAGGCAAGGATGAAAAGCATTTTGTATACCTCTTCAATAGTAGCTTAAGCAAACTTATCGAATACGATTTCTCGGAGCAGATAGAAGAAAAGAACTATGCTTTTGAAAATATGGTTACCTCCAAGGATTTAAGTCAATTATATCTGGTAGGCAAGGCCTATTATAAAAAGAAACGATTTGCTGCCACAGATCGCAAATTCCAATATGAATTGCTTAAGGTGGCCAAAAACGGGGCCGTGATCCAAACTTTTGACGATCCTGGTAAATTTTCGGAAGCTTTAAAACCGATCATTGTTAATAATAAACTAATCTGTGTCGGATTTTATGCAGATCGAAAGGATAATAGATATAATGGCTTGGCCTATTTTGAGCTTGATAGAAACACCTTGGCCCTTAATGCCAAAAAATACAATCCCTTTTCACAGCAATTTATGGCGGATAAGTTTGGTAGGGAAGACGATATAGAGATTAAGAATTTAGTATTTAAGGATGTTAGTGTCACCAAGGATAATTCCATTCTGTTCAATGCTGAGGAATATTTTGTTACCTCCAGTATACAGCAAGATCCAACTGGGTCCAGGGTGAAAATTGAAAGGTTTCACCACAATGACATTGTCAGTGCCAAATTAAATGAGGCAGGAGATATCATCTGGGCTAGGAATATTAATAAGTCGGAGGTCACCCAGGGTGACGGGGCTTATGCTTCCTATAGTTCCTGCGCAAAGGGTGACAATACTTATTATGTAATTAGCACGGCTTCGGAAAACCCACAATTGTTAAGTGGTGAAAGGTTAATTTTTAGGCAGGGCCTTAGCCGTAACAGAAATGTTTTTATGATTAGGTTGGACAAGGATGGGAAGATCAGTTATGAAAAGGTCATTGATGACCATGAAGCACGCCTTCCGTTAATGGTTTCCATGCCGTTAATTGATAGGGAGAATAGCCGAATGCTCTACTATGCCAAAAGAGGTTCCAAAAAGCAATTGGTGAGTGTTGAAATTAACACTCCATAATCCATAACTTTTTATGTTGGTTTCCCTCCAAAATAATTAATAGGGTCTTCTAGACTTTTTAGTTAATTAACATATTTAGGTACACTATATTTGGATTTATTCCATAATTTTGGATTAAATCCATTTATTTTGAAACCAAATGATTATATCAAAGGTCGTGGTGCCCAACAGAATTCCAACAATAGGTTTGCTCAATTCTCCAATGAAGTAAGGGACGATTTTTTGGAGTTCTGTCGTTTGGAAGGGGAAACTGCGGACCATAATAAGACGCAGTATCTTCCCATCTTTCCAAAATCTATAGTCAACAAGGTCAATAGCCCGGATGTGGGCATGAACTTTTCCTTGAATCCTTACCAAGGTTGTGAGCACGGTTGCATTTATTGTTATGCGAGGAATAGTCATGAATACTGGGGTTATAGCGCGGGGCTCGATTTTGAACGAAAAATTCTGATAAAAAAGGATGCTCCGGTCTTATTGGAGGCCAAATTGAAAAGTAAAAATTGGAAAGCAGCTACCATAGTACTTTCCGGAAATACGGATTGTTATCAACCTGCAGAGCATCAATTTAAAATTACTAGGGCTTGTTTGGAAGTTTTCCTGAGATATCGTCATCCAGTAGGCATAATTACTAAGAATTCGCTGGTATTAAGGGATCTGGATATCCTGACCCAATTGGCTGATGAGAATTTGATCGGGGTAAATATCTCGGTAACTTCTTTATCTGAAGAAACCAGACGTATATTGGAGCCCAGGACGACTACCATTAAAAAGAGACTGGAGACCATTCGGATATTATCCGAAAATAATATTCCGGTGAATGCCATGCTGGCTCCAATTATTCCGGGTATAAATAGTCATGAAGTACTTAATTTGGCCAAAGCAGTAGCGGACAATGGGGCACTTTCCTTTGGGTTTACAGTGGTTCGGTTAAACGGGGCTATAGGCCAGATTTTTGAGGATTGGATAAAAAAGACCCTGCCACATAGGGCAAATAAAGTATTGCAGCAGATAGCTGAATGCCATGGGGGAACTTTAAACGATAGTCGTTTTGGAATTCGCAACAAAGGTGAGGGCAAAATAGCACAACAAATCAATGATATGGCCCATTTGGCGCGACAAAAGTATTTTAAGGGCAAATCCTTTCCCAAACTTAATACATGCCTTCATGAACAATATAAATTAGGGCAGATGAAATTATTTTGAAAATAATAGTAAGATATGTCCAAAGCGAAGGTTGCTGTTCGTCTTTAAAGCGAACATAAAAACTATTTTATTAATTTAAATTTAATACTATGAGCAATTTTTTATTTTTATTTAGGGGCGGTGATGCAGCAAGAACTAATCAAACACCGGAAGAAATGCAGGAACATATGCAGAAATGGGGAGCCTGGATGGGCGGATTAAAGGAAAAAGGACAATTAGTGGATGGTCTGCCATTGGCAAAGGAAGGTAACGTTGTTAAAAAAGGAGGGGAAGTGATTACCGATGGTCCCTTCGCTGAGGGGACAGAAGTTGTTGGGGGGTATCTTATTGTAACGGCCAATGATCAAAAAGGTGCCGTAGAAATTTCCAGGGGATGTCCAATATTTGAGCATGGTGGAAATGTTGAGGTAAGACAGATAATGTCCATGGACATGTAGTACGATTAAAATTGATTTAAAAGCCGTTTTAAAAGTAGGGTTATTGGGCGTTTAAGTATAAAATCTATGTTCTGGAAATGTGAATAACACTGATTTTAGGATTTCTTGATCAAAGTTGAAAGAATCAATGCTTTGACAACCACTTGCTTTTAACGGCTTTTAATTTTTTGGATATGACCGAAACAAAGAAACAGGTAGAAAACTTATTTCGTTATGAATATGGAAAGATTATAGGCGTACTTATAAATAAATTTGGACCAAGCAATTTAGAAAGAATTGAGGATGCAGTGCAGGATGCCCTTTTAAAGGCTATGCAGGTATGGGGATATAAGAACCTTCCAGACAATCCCACGTCATGGCTTTACCGTGTGGCCACCAACAATCTTATTGATGTACTCCGAAGAGATAAGAAAATATTGCTAAAAGGAGATGACACTACTATTTTAACGGAAAATCACGTCAGGATTCCAGAGATTGTTTTGGAAAGTGCTATTTCGGACAGTCAATTAAAAATGATTTTTGCATGTTGTCACCCTTCACTCTCCGTTGATTATCAAATTATTTTAAGCCTAAAGTTAATAGGCGGTTTTGGTAATGGGGAAATAGCCAAGGCTTTACTGAAAAAGGAGGATTCTGTGGCAAAATCCTATACTAGGGCCAAAAGGCAGTTGAAGTCGAATATCACCACATTGGACATTCCCATTGAAATAGGGTTGCAATCAAGGCTTTCCATAGTTTTAAGGGTAATTTATCTGCTTTTTTCAGAGGGCTATGCCTCAAGCACTGGCTCAGAAATTATTAAAAGAGACATATGTTTGGAAGCCATCCGATTGGCTCTTTTGTTGAGTGAAAATGAATATTGCAATAGACCCAATGTTAACGCCCTGCTCGCTTTGATGTGTTTTCATACCTCCAGATTTGATGCCAGGGTAAATGAAAATGGGGAATTGGTGGATTTGGAACATCAGGATAGAACAAAATATGACAACGACCTTATTGCCATAGGCATAGAGCATTTGGAAAAGGCCTCCAAAGCTGTTCTTGAACCATCCAATTACCACTTGGAAGCAGCTGTCTCATATTATCATTGCATTGCAAAGACATTCGAATTAACAAATTGGAATAGTATTTTGAATTTATATAATTTACAGTTAAAAAGGCAATATTCCCCTGTAGTGGAATTGAACAGGATAGTGCCATATTATAAGGTAAATGGGGCTAAAAAGGCAATGGGCAAGCTTCTTGAATTTGAAAGCAGTACCTATTTCAAGGTTAGTGTCCTCTATTATGCCATTAAAGCGGAGCTTTTATTACGATTGGGAAGTAAAGAGGAAACATTGGGGGCATTAAAAGCTGCCATCGACCTAACAGAGAATGAAATGGAACAAAAACATTTTCTAAAAAAAATGGTGGAATTGAGAAAAGTAATGTTGGATGATCAATAACCGCGGACCGCAATTAGTTTTCCACAATAAGTTGTACTTTCTACGTATGGTAGTTGAGGCGATCACCTTATAAATTACCTGGTATCATTTACCAACGATTTTTTAATATGTGTCTTCCGGAATTCACCTAGTTTTTGAAAGCTCCATTTTTGAATTCCTTTGGTAGCTCCCAGGTTTATATGCCAGTGGTGATTTTTATTAATTCAGGGACATTAGGCAGTGCCATTCCATTCCATATAGAATTGCTCCAAATAATCCAGCATAAATTGATGCCTTTTTTCCGCCAGTTCAGTACCTGTTTTCGTATTCATTTTATCTTTAAGGAGCAGTAATTTTTCGTAAAAATGATTTATGGTGGGTGCGTCGGATTTTTTGTACTCCTCCTTGGTCATTTGCAGGTTGGGGGCAATTTCCGGGTTGTAAAGTTCCCTGTTCTTAAACCCTCCATAGTTAAAGGCACGGGCAATTCCAATGGCGCCAATGGCATCCAAACGGTCGGCATCCTGTACCACCATGAGTTCTTTGGATGTAAATAACTTTTTGGAACCCAAACTGGATTTATAGGAGATGTTTTCAATAATTTTCACCACATGGTCCAATACCTTTTTTTCTACCTGTAAGGAATTTAAAAAGTCAGTAGCCATTTTTGGGCCTATGGTTTCGTCCCCGCCATTGAACTTTGCATCGGCAATATCGTGTAAAAGTGCTCCTAAACTAACTACAAGCACATCTGCCTTTTCATCCTTGGCTATAAGCAGCGTGTTCTTAAAGACACGTTGGATATGAAACCAATCGTGCCCCCCTTCTGCACCCTTCAACGTTTCTTTTACAAAGGCAATTGTTTCTTCTATTATCTGTGTGTTGGTCATGAAGATGGAATTATGGCCTGTGTTATGGTCATTTCAACTTTTTCTATGAGTAATTCCGCTTCCCCAGTATTTTCCAATGGCTTGTGCACCTCAAATGTAATGTGGTTACATAATCCGTAAGGAAATTTGCCATATTTCAACATTTTCCAGGAATTGTTGATGCTAATGGGGATTATTATAGCAGAGGGTGACTTTTTTAAAAGAACTTTTAATCCGGTGGTATGGAATTTTTTAGGTTGGCCCGTCTTACTTCTTGTACCCTCAGGGAAGATCACAGCTGAACGTTTATGTTTTTCAATATAACTCCCCAGCTTTGCTATTTCAGTCAAGGACTGCCTGCTGTCCTTTCTATTTATTAGCACCGAACCACCGTGTCTGAGATTATAGGATACACTTGGTATGCCCTTGCCCAGTTCCATTTTACTTACGAACTTGGGATGATGTTTCCTCATGAACCAAATAATAGGTGGAATATCGTGCATACTTTGATGATTGAGCACCATAATTGCCGGTCTATCTGTTGGTATATCTTGGGTATTATTAAAGGAATAACGGGTGCCAAGTATATGGGTGCACCTCATTAGGGTTAGGTTCAAAATAGCCACGCTCATTCTGTGGGCATTATAACCAAACCAATTAAAACAGACCCATTGAATGGGATGGAACAGGAACAAGGTAAGCCCAAATAATATGAGGTAAAGGGTGGACAAAGGAAATGCCAATACTTTTCGCATGCTACAAAAATAAAAAACCGCTCTTTTACAAAGCGGTTTCATTCAAGAATATTTCCAAATATTAATGAGTTCTCAATTCATTAACAAAATTCGTTGTAGGCTTCCATCAAATTTTCTGCAATAACTTCTGCAGGTCTACCTTCAATATGATGACGTTCTATCATATGAACCAATTCTCCATCCTTAAACAATGCCATGCTCGGTGAAGATGGTGGAAAAGGAATCATTGCGTTCCTTGCCGCATTAACGGCCTCAGTATCCACGCCCGCAAATACGGTAACCAAATGACTTGGTTTTTTAGGGTTTTGTAGGCTCATTTTGGCTGCTGGTCTCGCATTGGCTGCGGCACAACCGCAAACCGAGTTTACCACTACCAAAGTAGTTCCTTCTTTACTCAGTGCACTTTCAACCGCATCGGCTGTATATAATTCTTCAAAACCGGCAATTGCCAAGTCTTGTCTCATAGGTTTTACTAATTCTGCAGGATACATAGTATTAATTTTTTTCGATTATTAATATAAGTTTTCAAAGATAACCATTTTAGGTCATTCCAATGAAATACTTAACTTTTCATTAGACCTTAGGTTGTACTGTAAAATTATATCTTTGCCAAAATTTGGATATAAGATGATTAAATGGTTTGCCGCAATATTAGGATATTACACATTTAGGTTTCCCGGGGCTATTCTAGGATTTATAATTGGTAGTTTTTTTGATAATCTAAAAAGCTCGGGTGGGGGAGGTGCACGGTCTGTTTTTAGGGATATTACCCAGCAGAATGTATCCCCTGCCGATTTTGAGATTAATCTGCTTTCCCTTTGTTCCATTGTCATAAAGGCGGATGGTTCCGTTAGCCAGACAGAAATGGATTATGTAAGGCGTTATTTTGTCAGTACCTATGGCAAGGACAAGGCAAATGCTATTTTCAGGACCTTTAATGAGGTTGTTAAAAAAAGGGAAGTGTCTGCGGAACGTATATGCAACTATCTTAATCAACGTACGAGATATGAAGTTAGGCTTCAATTATTGCATTTTTTATTCGGTATTGCACAAGCTGATGGGACTTTGCGCCCTGCGGAAATAGATAAAATTTGGGAAATAGCTGGATACTTTAGGGTAAGCCTTATCGATTTTGAAAGTATTAAGGCCATGTTTATCAAATCGGCCGATAATGCCTATAAAATTTTGGAAATTGAGAAATCGGTTTCGGACGAGGAGGTTAAGAAGGCATACAGGACCATGGCCAAAAAGTATCATCCAGATAGGGTGAATACAGAAAACGAAGCGATTAAGAAAGGAGCTGAGGAAAAATTTAAAGAGGTTCAGAAAGCCTATGAAATTATCCAGCAAGAGAGGGGTTTGTAATAATTCGGCTCATGGAAAGTAAATATAATTACATTAATTATTGAGTATGGGAGATTTTGGGTTTTATATTCAGTTGGGATTGGAACATGTTTTGGATTTGGATGCCTATGATCATATTTTGTTTTTGGCGGCCCTAACACTACCTTTTACATTTGTGGATTGGAAAAAAGTATTGGTGCTGGCTACGGTATTTACGATAGCACATTGTTTTTCACTGGGTCTTTCCGTATATGAAGTGGTGGTAGTGGATGTTGGTCTGATTGAATTTTTGATTCCGGTCACCATATTTTTTACAGGTATATATAATTTAATTGGTTCCAAGAAAGCCACCGATCAAAAAAATATGGTGGCATACCTAATAGCTACTGGTTTTTTTGGACTCGTTCATGGTTTTGGGTTCTCCAATTACTTTAAGATGTTGATGGCAGGGGAAGAGGAGAAAATTTCACCTTTATTGGGCTTTGCGGCCGGGATAGAAATTTCCCAATTATTAATTCTACTTGCTGTACTTTCAGGGAACTATATCGTAAAATCCTTGTTTAAGGTGAAACAATCTTCTTTTATACAAATAATGTCGATTATTGTTCTATGCATTACAATACCTATGTTGATTACTACGTTTCCTTGGTAGAGTTTGGCTAAATCTTAACCTTTCAGGATTGTGAGAATTATAAGTAGGGTCTATCTTAGTGAATACAATGTTGATTTAATCCCATATAGCCATTATTTTCAAAACAAAGTTGCCGTACCTTTGTGGAAACAAACCATTGGGATAGATAAATAGGGGGCTATAGGCACAATACTCGGAAATGGTCCTATGCGGTAACGGGAAAAATTATTGAATGAAAGAACGTAAACAAGAAAAGTACGATAAAGCGTATTTACGTATGGCTAGTGAATGGGGAAAGCTCTCTTTTTGCAAGCGAAAACAGGTCGGGGCCATCATTGTAAAGGATAGGATGATTATTTCTGATGGTTATAATGGAACTCCAACTGGTTTTGAAAATATATGTGAGGACGAAGAGGGTTATACCAAATGGTATGTTTTGCATGCCGAAGCCAATGCCATATCAAAGGTAGCCTCCTCCACCCAATCCTGTGAAGGGGCCACATTGTACATTACATTGTCTCCTTGTAAGGAATGTAGTAAGTTAATACATCAGTCTGGCATAAAACGTGTAGTATATCAGACAGCTTATAAGGATGACTCTGGGCTGCAATTTCTTGAAAAGGCTGGAGTCCAACTAGTTCACCTGCCCATTATTGTGAACGTGTAAAATGCTAATTTGAATCATGAAGAAAATAAATACCTACATATGGCCCACCGTAATAGCTCTGGCAATTGCCATGGGAATATTTGTAGGTGGAAAATTGAACTTTAATGATTCTCCGGAAAAGCTTTTCACAACCAATTCAAAAAAGGACAAACTCAATAGACTAATAGATTATATAGACTATGAGTATGTGGATGAGATTAATACGGATAGCATTGTAGATGTTACGGTAAACAATATTCTCGAAAAATTGGATCCCCATTCAGTATATATCCCAAAACAGGAAATGGATAAGGTTTCCGAAAATATGAAAGGGGATTTTGTAGGGATTGGGGTTAGTTTTCGAATGTATAGAGATACTTTATCAGTAATTAGGGCTATTGAGGACGGCCCAAGCGACCGGAAAGGTCTACAGGCAGGGGACAAAATTCTTATGGCAGATGGTGACACGCTATTTGGTCAAAATATTGAAAATGATGTTATTGTCAGTAAACTTAAAGGGGAAAAAGGATCACCGGTTAAGTTGCAGGTATATAGAAAGGACAATAAATCCACCTTTAATGTAAACATAAAAAGAGATGTGGTGCCCATAAAAAGTGTGGAGGCGTATTATATGCTTACCAAGGATATGGGATATATCAAAATAAATCGTTTTGCCGAATCTACCTATAAAGAGTTTAGAACGGCCCTAAGGAAGCTAGAGGCCCAGGGAGCTAAAAAATTAACTTTGGACCTAAGGGATAACCCCGGGGGTTATTTGGGCATTGCCGAACAGATGGCTGATGAATTTCTGTCGGATGGTAAGTTGATTTTGTTTACCAAAAACAAAAAGGGCAAGATAGATAAGGTATTTGCTACAAAAAAAGGGGATTTTGAGGATAAACCCGTGTACGTTTTAATCAATGAGCGTTCCGCATCTGCCAGCGAAATCATTGCAGGATCCTTACAGGACAATGATATAGGTACTATAATAGGACGTAGGTCTTTTGGCAAAGGGCTGGTGCAGCGTGAGATGGATCTGGGAGACGGCTCCGCAGTGCGCTTAACGGTGTCCAGATATTACACCCCAACGGGACGTTCCATACAGAAATCTTATGACAAGGGGAACAAGGATTATTATCAGAAATTTACAGATCGCTACCATAGCGGGGAACTAATCTCGGTAGACAGCATTAAAGTGGCCGATTCGCTAAAGTTTAAGACTCCCAAAGGCAAGGTTGTCTATGGCGGGGGCGGCATAATACCGGATGTTTTTGTGCCTATTGGTACAAACGAATCCGAATATTTTGAGAGTATGGAAAGTGTAGGCTTTTTGTCTTATTTTGTATTTGAGCATTTAGATGAAAATAGGGCACAGTACAAAGACTATTCAAAGGAAGAATTTGTACATAACTTTAGGGTAGATGATATCCTCTTTGAGGTATTTATAGACTATTGCTTGGCCAGAAATATTAAAATGGACTTTTATGCCTTTGAGGAAAAAATAAAATTATATATAAAGGCAACTTTGGCAGAGCAATTGTTCGACCCCAATACCTATGCTAAAATAAAAAGCGGGGAAGATGATATGCTGAAAAAAGTTTTGGAATTGGATAAACCAACCATAAGCCAAAAGGTGGTAGATAAAATTGAAGCTAAGAATTAATCTTGTTCTATTTTTTTCTGAATTTTTTTAGAGGTACTGTAAATTAACAATAGCGCAATGGCACATAAGGAAGCCACTATTCCTATTAGGGCTATTATACTATTTCCCTGAAAAGGGTCTTTAAAATCCACCAAAGTTACGTTATAGGCCATCAGGGCCAATCCCAATACAATAAGTATTACTATTAGTATTCTGTTCATGTTACCTTCTTTCTTAATTCTTTAAAACAACTGGTTGATATTTGAGGTAAATAGTTTGACCGCAATGGCCAAAAGAATAACTCCAAATATTTTTCGGATCACATTGAGCCCATTTTTACCTAAAATTCGCTCTATTCTACTAGAGGATTTAAGGACTAGGTATACAAAAATAACATTTATTATTATGGCGACAATGATATTCTCTACGTAGTATTCCGCCCTTAGGGAAAGAAGAGTGGTTACCGTACCGGCACCGGCAATTAAAGGAAAGGCAATTGGAACAATGGATGCGCTTTCCGGTTGTTCGTCCCTGTAAAGGGTAATCCCCAAAATCATCTCTATTGCCAAAAAGAAAATTACAAAAGCCCCTGCGACAGCAAATGAGTTGACGTCTATCCCTATGAGATTTAGGATTTCTTCTCCCACAAACAAGAAAGCCACCATAATGCAGGCCGAGGCAAACGATGCTTTTCCAGATTGTATGTGCCCAACTTTCTTCCTCAGGCTAATGATGATAGGAATGCTCCCAATAATATCAATTACTGCAAAAAGGACCATACTTGCAGTAACAATTTCCCTAAAATTAAAATTGAATTCCATAGCTTAAAAATATAATCTTAGTCCAAAAGGTGTTTGTTTATCCCTTTCCTCCAAAGACGCGGCAAATTTACGTTTAATTAGGGGTATTTGGATTTAATTAAGCGAAAATATATCCCCTTAAAGAATTATATTTGCTGCCTAATAAAATAGTATGTTCCAACTAGGGAAAACAATAGTATCCGAGGAAATTATTGAAAACGATTTCGTTTGTAATCTAAGTGCCTGTAAAGGGGCCTGCTGTGTTGATGGGGAGGCTGGTGCACCCCTTGAAGATCGGGAAACAGAGATATTAGTGGACATCTATAGCAGGGTAAAACCTTTCTTGCGGGCCGAGGGCATTGCTGAAATAGAAAAGCAAGGTGCCTTTATTCGCGGTGAAGATGGCGAATGGGAAACCCCTTTGGTAAATGGCAGTGAATGTGCCTATGTGGTTTTTGACGACAAGGGAATAACCAAATGTGGACTCGAGGAAGCTTATAATCAAGGGGTTACCAAATGGAAGAAGCCTGTATCCTGTCATTTATATCCCATCCGTGTACGTGAGTATTCGGAACTTACGGCAGTCAACTATCATAAATGGGAAATTTGTGATCCAGCATGTTCATTGGGAAATGAACTTAAAGTTCCTATTTATAAATTTGTTAAGGAGGCATTGATCCGCAAGTTTGGGAAAAAATGGTATGCCGAATTGGAGCAAATTGCACAAGAGCATACTACTAATGGGTAGGGATGTGCAGTACGACCTTAGTGCCCAATGCCACTTTATTAACGTCATAAAGGTCTATTATTTCTACCTGAAAGGAATTTTCGAAGTCTTTGGAGAAATTCGCCAACCTTTCCTTAGTGATATCAATGCCAATGGATTTTCGTTTCAAAATCTTACTCTCCTTTATCCTTTCGGAGGCTTCCCTCCCAACACCGTTATCGGTAATACTTATTTGAATAAATTTATCGTTGGCCCGGCTTACGTGAAGCAGTATATTCTTTTCCCCCTCTTTGGAAGAAAGCCCATGCCACAAGGCATTTTCTAGAAATGGTTGAAGAATTAATGAAGGAATCTTGACGGTGTGCTCATCTATGGGTTCTTCCACACGCACCTTAAAATTTATTTCATTTGAGAATCTAATATTCTCAATGTTCATGTAAAGGTCAATGGTTTCCAATTCGTCGGCCAAGGATATCTCTTTTAAGGAAGAAGATTCAAGAATTTTGCGCACCAACTTTGAGAATTTATTGAGGTAGTGCACGGCATTCTTCTTTTCATTATTTATGATATAGAGCTTAATGGAATTTAAAGAATTGAACAAAAAATGCGGATTCATTTGGCTGCGCAACATGCTTTGTTCCAAGGTCAGTATCTGTTTTTCGTTCTTAAGCTCTTTCTGCCTATAGAGAATGTACAATATAAAAGTCAGAAGGGCCATACCCAATGCGCCAATAATTAAGGTATTGGTTTTTTTGCGCAGCCGAAGGTTTATAAACTCGTTTTCCCTGGCCAGCGCTTCTATTTGATTGCTTTTTTTCTCGGTTTCATATTTAATGATCAAGTCTGTAATATAACGGCGATTGACCTCACTATTGATTTCTTCGTTAAATTTTTCCGCCAATTGGTAATATTCCAGGGCATTCTTATAATCTGCCTTGTAGGTGAATAATTTGGAAAGGAAGGTGTAGGCCTGTGCAATGGAACTAGGAAGGTGTTTTTTCTTGGACATTTCCAATCCAGAAGTTAGAAATTTTTGGGCTTCATCGTATTGTTTTAATTCCATTAATGCCCAGCCCATATTTATGTTGATAGCTGTGATAATGGATTTATCTCCCAGCGTCTCCGCTGCCAAGAGATTGGGTTCAAGAATTTCTATGGCTTCATCCAGTTTGTTTTGTTTAATGTATACCTGGGCTATGCTATTTTTGCAAATGATCCTACCTTTATCACTGTTTATTTCATTATTGTAATCCAAGGAGGTTCTATAGTAGTGCAGTGCTTCTTCCAATTCTCCCTTATATTCCAAACATTCCCCGATATTTTGATAGTTAATGGCGAGACCTAACTTATTGTCAAGCTCTTTTTCCAATTCCATTGACTTTTTAAATTGCGCAATGGCAATATCGTACTGTTTAAGGGTTAAATAAAGATTGCCAATGCTGTTAAGGGAAACGTTTATACTTCGTTTAAGGCCGTCCGAGGGATTCTCCTCGGTCTGTGCCAGCTCCAGGGCTTCCTGATTGTAATCCAAAGCTATTTTAATAGCGTCACTTCTTCGATAAACCACGCCCAGCATATTTAGGCTATAAACCCTGAATTCGAGGTTTTTGGCCAATTCTGCCGCCTGTAGTGCCTGTTCGTGAAATGTAATGGCCATGGCGTTCTGCGAAATATCCCTATATTTTCTCCCGAGCTGATTTAAGGCGTAGGACTGCCCTATGAAATACTGTTTTCTGGCAGACTCCTTGTTAAAAAAGTGCATATAAATAGTATCGCCTCTTTTGGAATGAAGAATTGAATCCAACTCCTGGTAAGTTTCTGGGGCCATTTTTATAAGGCTATCCGCAACTCTTTTAAATTCTTCGGAAACTTCCTGGGAATGGCCTAGGCTTACAGAAATAAAGACAAGAATTAAGAATAGAAGGAATTTCCTCGATTTATATAATAAAGATCTCCGTATAAATGGAAATATGCAGGAGGGAAATTTCATGTTTTGATGATAGATTATATTAAATCTAAAAAGTCGGATTTTTTTTGTCTTGAAACAGGTATTTTATGGTTGGATTGTAAAATTACATAACCATCTGTTTTAAGAAATTCCTTTATTTTATTTAGGTTGATGATAAAGGAGTTATGAATTCTAAAAAAAGTATCCTTCGGCAGTATTTGATTTACTTCCTTTAATTTTTTGGTAAGCAATATTTTTTGACCATCACTTAAAAATAAGGTACTGTAATTTCCGTCGGATTCCGCAAAAAGAATTTCATCACTCTGTAAAAATAATAATTTCCCGTCGGTATTGATAGTAATCTTTTTTTGAAGTGAATCTGAATTGAATTTCAATAAAATTTTCTCCAGTTTTTCGGCAGTGTAATTCTTATTGTTGAACTTTTTTATTTTGGCAATGGTGGCATTTAAATCGTCCGTATCTATTGGTTTTAGAAGATAATCTATGGCCTCATTTTTAAGGGCCTTTATTGCGTATTGGTTATAAGCTGTGGTGATAACCACTGGAAATTCCTTTTTCTGTAATTTCTGAATAAATTGAAAACCATCCATAGTGGGCATTTCTATATCCAGAAACAAACAATCCGGAGGGTGCTGTTCCAAATATTTTAATGCCTCAACAGGGTCCGTAAAAGAAGCAACTACCTTTATTTCATCACTAAAGTTGGTCAACTCCCAAGAAAGACTTTGGAGGGCTTTAATTTCGTCGTCTACTAATACCGCTTCTAACATAGTTTAGGAAAGATACTCAAAATTAAAACTATTGTTTGTTAAGCTTCCTATATTTTGTATCAATGGAAATGAATTGAGTATAGTTGGTGAAAAATGGTTTAAGATTGGATCTTTAGGGATTGGGGGTTACGGGCTATTGGTTTTCAAAATAAGGATTGGATGAAAAGACATCTTGAATTTGCCCAATGTCATTTACACAGGATAATTTACCATTTACACAATTACGTAACATCAACTTATGCATTTCATCTACATTTGGAAGACATATTTGTTTCCCTGAATAGAGATAATGTATAACCTACAGTGCAAAAATCCTGGTGATGAATAAATGTATAGTTTTTTTTATCGTTTTAGTTTTAGTTCTTGTTGTAGCCGTAATTACGGATAATAAGAGCACTACTTCCCTAGACAACAACTTAGTGGAACACAAGATGGATACGAATATGAATAGGACCCTTGTAGAAAATAAGGCCGAAGCTGACAGGAGATATTAGGGATTTAGAGAGGTCCGGTTTAAACAACTTAAATTGGATAAATATTAATTGAATTCAATGACCATAATAATAAATAACTATAATTAACTATCAAATAAAGTGTGGTCCTGCAGGATTTAGTTTTTAATATGAACATGTCATTATTTAAAATCAATCCGAAGGATGTAAATGTAAATTTGAAAAACGCAATCAACTTGTAGGTTTTGGAATTCGCATAGTATTTAGGTTTCGGGGGAACTACCTAAACATGTGAATCCGATTCTCGTAATTCATAATCTCTTTACATCGGTTGGATCGCACTTTATTTGGTAGTTTTTTTATTGGTATGGGCCGCTATTACCATCTGACATCTTTTTTTTTAATTAAGAAATACAAATTGTCCCTAGTTTTTAATTTCCTATATTCTGTTTAAGAAGTATCAATATTAGGTTAGGATTGATTTCTACTCGAATAAAGCATATCTTGTTATAGGTTTTATAACAGAAGGGGATGGCTGTAGACAAAAAAATTACTTCACCACTATTGGGACTTATATTATTGGGATTGATGTATTTCAATACCATATTTACGGCCCAATCGCAATCCCAAATTAAGTTTAGACAACGCTCCGTACAGGATGGACTTTCACAAAATAGTGCTATATCCATTACCCAAGATAGTATAGGATATCTGTGGATTGCTACCCAAGATGGACTAAACAAATATGACGGTAGAATGTTTACTACCTATCCTTTTGCTTTCGTGGATATTACACGATCAAACTACAGTAATTTAGGAAAAGTCTTTACAGATAAACGGGGAGATGTTTGGATAATCCCCATAAATCGCCAACTATATAAACTAAACACAAAAACAAACAGTTTTGCTCCCTTTGAGGGCGTGGCCGATGCCAGTGCCATTTTTATGGATAGGGAGTATAATCTTTGGATAGGGACCTATTCAAATGGGCTGTATGCCTTAAAAAATGGTCAGGAGAAAGTAAAACAAGTAATTCCCCCAACAGTTCTCAATAATACCATTTACAATTTGACCCAAAATGATAAAGGTGACTTATTGTTGGCTATGGAAAATGAAATTGCCGAATACGATGCCCGTAACAATATATTTGGATACGTAAGGGCACGTACGGAGGATGGTAGCAGGGTTAATGCCAATTTCAGTGATATTGTGGTGGATGGTTTGGCAAGGGAATGGATTGGGACTTTTGGTGACGGACTTTATTTTAGATCTTCGGCAGGAGGGCCACTGAATCGTATCCATGATTTATCTATTGCAGATCCATTGCCAACTGATCTGAATATTACCGATTTGTATATGGATTCCAAAGATAGGCTGTGGATTGCTACCTATGGTCAAGGCCTATATATGGTTAATTTTCAGCAGTTGTCAATAGTAAATTTTATTACCGAAAAACACAACCCAACCGCTCTTCATTACAATGATATACTCAGCATATATGAAGATTATACCGGCACTTTGTGGTTTGGTACGGATGGGGCGGGAATGAGCTATTACGATGAGTATTTGGAAAAATTCAATTCTTTCACAGATTATCAGACCCCGGAGAACGTAAGTATAGATGTGGTGAGGTCTATTGCAGTGGACAGGGAAAAATCTGTTTGGATAGGTACCTCTGGCAAGGGGCTTACACAGTACAATCCAAAAACCAATAATTGGAAGACCTATAAGTCCTTGCCGGGAGATAATAAAACAATTTCTTCAGATCGGATCATGAGCCTTTATGTGGACGGGGACAATAATTTGTGGATAGGAACCCAGGAGGGAGGCTTAAATATTATGGAGCCCGGGGGTAATATTTTACATTTTTCCAATAGTTCAGAAATCAAATTAAATTCAAATACCATTTGGTATATTTTAGGAGATATGGACAATAGGGTCTGGTTGGGAACACGTGACCAGGGCTTAATTTTATTTGATAAAAAAAAAGGGGTCATAAGCAAGTATAATTATGATTCACACAAAAAGAATGGGATTCCAAGTAATAACATCAGGGCCATCACGAAAGATGGGGAAGGCAATTTGTGGATTGCGACAGAGAGTCATGGAATAGCTTTTTTTGATGTAAAAAAGGGAACATTTAAGGCATTTCAATATTTGACCAATGCAAATTCCCTATCATCAAATAGCGTAAAATCCCTGTATTATGCACCTAATGGAATCCTATGGATCGGCACTAACGGCGATGGTCTCAATGCCTATGATGTTAAGAATAAGCTATTTTACCAATATAGTGAAAAGGATGGCATGGCCAATAATGTCATATATGGGATATTGCCCGATAATGAAGGTAATTTATGGTTGAGCTCCAACAAGGGAATTACGAAATTTACAGTAGGTGAATTCCTGGATAAGGCTCCAGATGTAGTAAACTACACAAATTACGAGGGGTTGGCCACTGAATTTAATACTGGGGCAGCTTATAAGGACTCAGAAGGCAATCTTTATTTTGGTGGTTTGGACGGATTTTACTGGTTTAGGCCTAATGAATTGAAGGAGAATAATGTCTTGCCAAAAACCATGATTACAGGCTTCGATGTATTTAATACACCTGTTCCATTGGAGAATGGACTAGCCCTGGAAGCCAAACAAAATACCATTTCCTTTACCTTTTCCAGCCTTCAATATTCACTTCCCCAAAAAAATCAATACCAATACAGGCTGGTTAATTTTGATGATGAATGGGTTTTTTCCGGGAACAAGAACTTTGCCCGCTACACGCGGTTACCACCTGGGGACTATAAATTTCAAGTGAAGAGTAGTAATTATGACGGAGTCTGGAACAACGAACCCGTCACCTATTCATTTTCAATATTGGCGCCTTGGTATTTAACACTTCCGGCCAAAGTGGTCTATATACTACTGTTTTTTATGATGCTTTATGGGGTTTATGCTTACCTGAAGTGGAGATGGCGTATGCAGCTTAACCTACGTTTAAAAAGTGAGGAGACAGAACGATTTAAAGAACTTAATGAATTTAAGTCCAAACTATATACCGATATTTCCCATGAATTCCGTACCCCGTTGACCTTAATATCGGGACCAGTGGATGTGAAATTGGGGCAAGGCAATCTTACCGAGGCGGATTTCGCAAATTTCTCTATGATAAAGCGGAATATTAATAGATTAATAGCCTTGGTTGATCAACTCTTACATCTGGCAAAATTGGAAAAGGGAAAATTGAAACTGAGGATTGCTAAAGGTGACCTAAGCCTTTTTTTGGGTATGTTAACCTCTTCCTTTAGACATAGGGCATTGATGGGTAAGATTGATTATAAGGTTGAAATTGACCCCTTACCCAATGTTTGGTTCGATGAGGATGCAATGGAGAAAATTATTGTCAACCTTCTTTCCAATGCCTTTAAATATGTGAGTGAAGGGGGTTTGTGTCAGTTTATTGCCATTAAAAAAGAAGGCACAGTGGTGTTAAGTGTCAAAAACACCGTAGATAATTATTCAGATATGGATATAGACCTACTTTTCACACGCTTTTACCAAAAGGATGAATATTCGGATGGTGCAGGTGTTGGTCTTTCCTTGGTGAAGGAATTAGTAAATATATATCAAGGCAATATATCGGTACAAATGGAAGAAGGGGGGATAATTCATTTTATGGTAAGCTTGCCGATAGTAAGGTCAGAATTTAAAAATTTGGAAATAATAGAGGTAGACGAGGAAATTGGTGATCTGGTTTTAAACAATCAAGAAGTCGGTTTAATGGTGCCCAAAAATTCAAAGGCGAATAAAGAGGAGGTAAAGGACTTGCCTATTTTATTGATTGTAGAGGATCATGAAGAAATAAGGGGATTTCTATATGCTGTTTGGAGTACGAAGTATAGAATACTGCAAGCGCGAAATGGTCTGGAAGGCATAAAAATTGCCCTGGAAGTGGTTCCGGACCTCATTATTTCTGATGTCCGCATGCCAGTTTGCGACGGGATAGAACTTTGTAATACATTAAAGACCGATGAGCGTACTAGCCACGTTCCCATTATTCTGCTTACAGCGGGTATGGGCGAGGATCAGGAGCTGCAGGGATTATTGTCCGGGGCAGATGATTTTATCACCAAACCCTTTAAGGTACGTAGTCTGGAAACACGAGTGGAAAATTTAATAGGAACCAGAAAAAAGCTTCGCAAAAGATACAGCCACGAATTGATTTTGGAGGCAAAGGATATTGCAATTACCCCAACCGACGAAGTATTTCTTAATAAATTAGAAAAGGTTCTGGATGAATGCCTGTTGGATTCCCAATTTAATGCCGCCGCCTTTTGTTCAAAATTAGGGATGAGCAGAATGCAATTACATAGAAAGCTTTTGGCATATACTGGTCTCTCAACAACAGCATTTATAAGGTCGCAGCGCCTAAAAAGAGCTATTCATATTTTAAAAACCTCAGATGCCTCGGTCAATGAGATTGCTTATTCCGTTGGCTTTAACACACCTTCTTATTTTATTAAATGCTTTAAGGAAGTGTATAAGAAAACCCCAACAGAATACTTGGAATCGACCGAACTGGAATAAGGTGTATCCGTGTTACATTTCTTGCACACTTTGTTACATATAAGGCATATACTTAAAGTTCCTTCCATTAAATTTGGTTTCCTGATGATGACTTAATTCAGGAGATTTATATTAAGAAATTTGGATGCTTTCGCAGAGGTACTGCTCGATAATAATAATTTCCATTGCAAAAAAAACAATGGTATGATCAACATAAACTAAATTAACTCTAACTCCACCACTATGATTACTACAAATATTAAAGCTATAAGCGTAGTTTTTTTGGCTATGATAGCTATTTCCGTATTTATGATTTTTGCAGCATTGTCCCTTTAGATTTTCAAATTTAATTTGAAATAGTAAATTAAGGATAAATGGATACCTTTTCATCCAAATCCATGGATGGTAGTGGGTATTGCTAACATAAACCAAATAGTATGTTTTTATATACTTTTTGGTTTATTTTTTTTGCTCTAATTTTTTCAACAGGACATATCCAATTTATTGGAATTGCCTTTGTTCTATAAAGGTAATGAACATCACTTGCGAACATACATTTCAACATTTAGTGTTAAAAACTTTGTGGTTAATAATGCATATTGGGCTTTAGTTATTGGGGGTATTTTGCAATCTTTGTTATCTCCGATCGAGGGCAATTTTTCGCCTAAGTTAAAGAAACCCAATAAAATCTAAATAAGATATGTCAGCAGCTATAGAGCCGATTCTGAAAGAAAATCCTAACCGATTTGTTATTTTTCCTATAAAGCATCATGATTTATGGGATTGGTACAAAAAATGTGAGGCTAGTTTTTGGACGGCTGAAGAAATTGATCTGCACACGGATCTTAACGATTGGAGCAACAAGCTGAATAGTGACGAACGCTATTTTATAAAACACATTCTTGCCTTTTTTGCAGCTTCCGATGGCATTGTGAACGAAAACCTTGCTGAAAATTTTGTCAGTGAAGTACAATATGCCGAGGCGAAGTTCTTCTATGGTTTTCAAATAATGATGGAAAACATTCATTCCGAAACCTATTCGCTGCTAATTGATACTTATGTAAAGGATGAAAAGGAAAAGGATTTGCTTTTTAACGCTATTGAGAATTTTCCAGCTATAAAGAAAAAGGCCGATTGGGCCTTAAAATGGATAGACTCGCCAAGTTTTGCAGAACGGCTTATTGCATTTGCTGCAGTTGAGGGTATTTTCTTCTCTGGTGCGTTTTGTTCAATTTTTTGGCTAAAGAAAAGAGGCTTGATGCCGGGACTTACTTTTTCCAATGAATTAATATCAAGGGATGAGGGCATGCATTGTGATTATGCCGTTCATCTCCATAACAAACACCTTATCAACAAAGTGCCCAAGGCACGTATAACTGAGATTCTGGTAAACGCTTTGGATATTGAGAGGGAATTTATCACAGAATCCCTTCCTGCCAGCTTAATAGGGATGAACTCTAAGTTGATGACACAGTACCTTGAGTTTGTAACTGACCGTTTGTTGGTGGAGTTGGAATGTGACAAGGTCTACAATTCAACCAATCCGTTCGACTTTATGGACATGATTTCCCTGCAAGGCAAAACCAATTTCTTTGAAAAAAGAGTTGCGGAATATCAAAAGGCAGGGGTCTCGAACAACAAAGATAAGGACGGCGATTCTCAGAAAATTAGTTTCGACGCTGATTTTTAAGATATAGTGGTACAATTAATATCCCCTTTGGGTTATAAGGGGATTTTTATGCGTCGATTTTAATATGTTAATGTTTTTAACATATTGCCCCATAACCCAAACTTATGTATCATTTAAAAAAATTGTAGCAACATGTATGTAGTAAAAAGAGATGGCAGAAAAGAGCTGATGATGTTCGATAAGATCACGGCCAGAGTAAGAAAATTGTGTTATGGCCTTAATGATCTGGTAGATCCATTAAAGGTGGCCATGCGAGTAATTGAAGGGCTTTATGATGGGGTAACAACCTCGGAGCTGGATAATTTGGCAGCGGAGATTGCGGCTACAATGACCACTTCGCACCCAGATTATGCCAAGTTGGCTGCACGTATTTCCGTTTCCAACCTTCATAAAAATACCAAGAAATCCTTTTCGGAAACCATGAAGGATCTATATGAATACGTAAATCCAAGAACCGGAAAAAAAGCGCCATTGCTGTCCGATGAGGTTTATGATGTAGTTTCTGAGAATGCGGATAAACTGGACTCTACCATTATTTATAACCGGGATTTTGGCTACGATTATTTCGGATTTAAGACTTTGGAACGTTCCTATCTTTTAAAATTGAACGGAAAGATCGCAGAAAGGCCGCAGCATATGCTAATGAGGGTTTCCATAGGAATACATCTAAACGATTTGGATTCGGCTTTGGAGACCTATGAGTTGATGTCCAAAAAATATTTTACCCACGCTACACCTACTTTATTTAATTCCGGTACCCCAAAACCTCAAATGTCTTCCTGTTTCTTATTGGCAATGAAAGATGATAGTATTGATGGTATATATGATACACTAAAGCAAACAGCAAAAATTTCGCAATCGGCTGGTGGAATAGGTCTTTCTATCCACAATGTTAGGGCTACGGGTTCCTATATTGCAGGGACCAATGGTACCTCCAATGGTATTGTGCCAATGCTTCAGGTTTTTAACGATACAGCACGCTACGTGGATCAAGGTGGTGGAAAGCGCAAAGGCAGTTTTGCCATTTATGTTGAGCCATGGCATGCGGACATATATGAATTTTTGGATCTGAAGAAAAATCACGGCAAGGAAGAAATGAGGGCAAGAGACCTATTTTATGCCATGTGGATTCCAGATTTATTTATGAAAAGAGTTGAGGGCAATGAAAATTGGACCCTGATGTGTCCTAATGAATGTCCAGGACTCTTTAACCATCACAGTGAGGATTTTGAGAATTTATACCTTAAGTACGAAGCTGAAAACAAAGGACGTAAAACGGTTAAGGCCCGCGAACTTTGGGAGAAAATTTTGGAGTCACAAATAGAGACAGGTACTCCGTACATGCTTTATAAGGATGCAGCAAATAGGAAAAGTAACCAACAGAATTTAGGTACCATTCGCTCCTCCAACCTTTGTACCGAAATTATGGAATATACTTCCCCCGATGAGGTGGCAGTATGTAATTTGGCTTCCATTGCGCTTCCCATGTTCATTAAGAATGGAGAGTTTGATCACAAGGAGTTGTTTAGGGTCACAAAACGGGTTACTAGAAATTTAAATAAGGTAATAGATCGTAATTATTATCCAATCAAGGAGGCTGAAAATTCCAATCTGCGTCACAGACCTATTGGTTTGGGGGTTCAAGGTTTGGCCGATGCGTTTATTATGTTGAGATTGCCTTTTACCAGCGATGCTGCCAAGGAATTGAACCAAGAGATTTTTGAGACTTTATATTTTGCTGCGGTTACGGCTTCCATGGAAATGGCAAAAGAGGAGGGGGCTTACTCGTCCTTTGAAGGTTCGCCAATTTCCAAAGGAGAATTTCAGCATAATTTGTGGAGTGTTAAGGATGAAGAGTTATCCGGTAGATGGGATTGGGCAAAATTGCGTAAAGAAGTAAAAAAGAACGGAGTCCGAAATTCCTTATTGGTAGCTCCTATGCCTACAGCCTCTACCTCGCAAATATTGGGTAACAATGAATGTTTTGAGCCTTATACTTCCAATATTTATACCCGTAGAGTGTTGTCCGGGGAGTTTATTGTAGTGAATAAGCATTTATTGGAGGATTTGGTAGGTCTTGGCCTTTGGAACGAAAATATGAAACAGGAATTGATGCGCGCCAATGGTTCCGTACAACATATTGAAAATATACCTGCTGAAATTAAGGAGTTATATAAGACGGTTTGGGAATTGAGTATGAAAGATATTATTGACATGTCCAGACAACGTGGCTATTTCATTGATCAGAGCCAGTCCCTAAACTTGTTCATGGAGAACGCCAATTATTCCAAGTTGACCTCAATGCATTTCTACGCATGGAAAAGTGGGCTTAAAACGGGAATGTACTATCTAAGGACTAAAGCCGCGGCGGATGCCATTAAATTTACTTTGGACAATACAAAGAAACAGGAGACGCCTGTAGCTGATGTGCCAATGGAGGCTAGTATAGTGGCTCCGGAAGTTACAAAGACTATAAATGTTGAAGCCACTTCGCCCAACCAACAGGAAGTTGAGGTACAGCCAATGACAGCAGCTGAGATGAAGGAATTGATAGCTCAGGCTAAGGAAGGTCAGGCAGATGACGATTGTTTAATGTGTGGCTCCTAAAGGGCTCAAATTACCGGAATCAATCAATAAAAAATCCCCAAAGTAAAATCTTTGGGGATTTTTTATTTCATATAGTTAACAAGAATAGCCTTAATGGTTGTTCTTCCGAACTATTTAGAAGCTGCCCGTCTATTGAATATATAGGGTTTTAGTATAAACGCACACAGGAACGCTATACAATAAATTACTAGAATTGTGATGTACTTATCCATTTTGCCCCGTATTAAATAACTTATTTAAAATTATATACGAAGGAAATGGGTAAATGGATTATAATTATCTCCAAAACAATAATTTAACATAACATATCCTTGTCATTTTTTAAAATGATGGTAATATATTATTCGCCCTAGGACCAATAATATAAGGTAAATTGTTATGGTGTAAATGTAAAGTTCCATCTTACCCTTAAGACGAAGAAACAAGATGGAAACTTTCTAAATGCAACGTTAAAATCCAGGACTAAAAGTCCTGAAAGGTATTAGAAACTACAAAAAATTGTCCTCGGACTTATAAGCGTTTATAACCGCCAGTTCCCCTTCCTTGTCGGGTCTGGAATTGCCGTGTTCCATACCCAAGACTCCTTTAAATCCTTTGTTATGTATAAACTTGAAGACATTTTTGTAATTAATTTCCCCGGTAGTGGGTTCTTTTCTTCCTGGATTATCCCCTATTTGAATATAGTCTATTTCATCCCAGGTAAGTTCCATATTGTGAATCAAATGACCCTCGGTTTTCTGCATATGGTAGATGTCAAACAATATTTTGCAGGAAGGGCTATTTACGCCTTTACAAATCATATAAGTCTGATCTGAATTCTGCAAATATAGATCGGGAGAATCGGATAAAGGTTCCAATACCATGACCAAGCCATGGGGTTCTAGAATCTCGGCACCTCTTTTTAATGCTTCAATTACGTTTCCATCCTGAATACCGATCGGTAGTTTTCTTTCAAATCCGCCCGGAACAACGGTCATCCATTTGGCATTTACACGTTTGGCCACTTCAACAGCTCGCTTACAACCATCCAAAAAAATGTCAATATATTCCTGTTTTCCCGCAGCAAGGGTGTTTGCCATATTTCCTCCTTTGTCTATAACAAAAACACCCATGGTCATATTGCGTTTGGCTAAGGTTTCTCCTATTTTGGTCTGCATTGCCACGTCCCTGCCCATCATGCCGTTGTCTTCAAACGCCGTAAACCCTTGATCGGCCATGAAGTTTATTTGGTCAATAAGGTCATCACTTGCAAGGTTTTTAAACATCCCAAAATGAGGGGCATATTTTAAGTTGAACGAGTGTTTTGTTTTCATTATAGGTCCGGCTCCATAAGCTAAGGAGCCTCCCAATGTAACTGCACTACTGGTAAGGGCTGTTTTTTGAATAAAATCTCTTCTTTTCATTTTAGGATAAGGTTGGAATTTTGTTATAAAATAATGCTAATAGAACTAAGTGGTCTATGGACCAACCTTGCTCTAATAGCTCATGATTAGTTGTTAATTTACAGTGACCAGGTCTTTCCCCCAGTTAATTCTTGAAGATCTCCGCATCCAATGTATTCTCCTGGTACAGGTAAATAAGGTAATACATTCTCGCCGACAAATTCTGATGACTTATAGCCCCAAATTGTTAGACCTCTCAAATTATTGGTGAAGGAAAACCTGGATAGTCCGTCATCCAAGGTGGCCGTTTTACCAGCCTTTACAGCCTCCGTATAAGTGTTTATTGCTTTGAAGTTTTTGGCCTCATCTTCTTTCGAAACTTTTAGCGCATTGGCAAGGACTGGTTCCAGTTCTTTTGGAGTTAGGTCAGCAATTTCCTTCTTGCCTGAGTCCTGCAAGGCCTTGTCCATAAATTTCCCCATGGTCATCCTTAACAGATCCTGCTGTTCCTTTTCCATTACCTGGTCGGCAAAGCGATCTATGAAGATATGCACCTGTACCTCGGAGGCAGAAGGAGTATCGGTTTTTGGAAGTATAATATCTACCAAATGGGTTAGAACAGATCCTTCAGCAGATGTTAGAAAATCTGGGGTCCATACAATTGCAGCGTCCTTTTTACAACTTTGAACGATGCTGATCAGGGTTGGGGTGGCTACGGTGTATCCTAACGCCAGCCCCATATTTTTAAGTGCTTTTCTTCTATCCATTATATATTTCCTTTTTTAAGTTCTTTGACCGCATGGTCAGCGGCCCTAGCTGTGAAGGCCATATAAGTCAATGATGGGTTAACACAACTGGCCGAAGTCATAAATGACCCATCAGTTACATAAACATTTGGTACATCATGTAATTGATTGTTCCCATTAAGCACGGAGGTTTTTCTATTGCGCCCCATCCTGGCCGTGCCCATTTCATGAATTCCCAAACCTAAACCTGTTGGTCCATCATGCCCTTTGACATCTCGTAATCCTGCTTTTTCCAGCATTTCTATTGCAGATTGCTGCATATCTTTACGCATGTTGAATTCGTTTTCCTGTAAATCGGCATCGAAGGTTACAGTAGGAAGTCCCCAGCCATCCAATTTATCGTAATCCAAGGTCATTCTGTTATCCTCATAAGGGAGCACTTCGCCAAATCCACCGATGCCCATTCTCCAGCCTCCAGGGTTAAGTATATTGTCCTTAAGGTCTTTTCCGTAAGAAAGTTCTGCAACCGTTTCTTCCCAATTGCCCCTACTGGCTCCACCCTGATAACCAAATCCACGTTTATAATCTTTTCTATCGGAATCTCCACCAAGGTTTCTAAATCTTGGAATATATATTCCATTAGGTCTTCTGCCCTTGTAATATTTGTCTTCGAAACCATCGAATTTACCGGAAGCACCTACACCTAAATGGTGGTCCATAATATTGCGGCCCAGTTGATCTGAATCATTGCCCATACCATTTGGGAATCGGTCAGATTTGGATTGCATTAATATGGAAGTGGAAGCTATGGATGAGGCACATAAGAAAATAACCTTTGCCTTAAATTCAAAAGTTTCCTTGGTCAACCTATCTATAACCTTTACCCCTGTAGCTTTCTTGGTATTGGGATCATATATTACTTCATGAACAATAGAGTCTGTTCGTAAGGTCATGTTTCCTGTTGCTTCTGCCGCTGGCAGGGTAGATGACAAACTGCTGAAGTAGCCTCCAAAAGGACACCCTCTTATACAGCGGTTTCTGTATTGACATTTGGTGCGTCCGTCAAAATTTTTGGTCCCGGTAATATGCGCCACACGGCCTATGGTAACGGCACGGTCGTCAAAACCTTCTGTAACTTTATTCTTAAAATGTTCTTCAACACAATTCATTTCCATGGGAGGCAAAAAATCACTATCCGGTAGTTGAGGTAGGTTAAGTGCCTCTCCACTAACTCCAATATAGTTTTCCACCAAAGAGTACCATGGTGCAATATCCTTATAGCGTACCGGCCAATCAACTGCAATACCGTCCTTTTGGTTGGCGGTAAAATCGATGTCGCTCCATCGGTAACTTTGCCGTCCCCATTGTAATGAACGCCCACCTAAGTGGTAACCTCTCATCCAATCAAATCGCCTTATTTCATTATAGGGGTGCTCCAGGTCATTTACAAACCACATTTTACTGGCAGCATTTGTGGTATAACCTGTTCTGTTCTGTTTAGGTTGTTTTGCAACATCTTCCTTGGTAGGTTCTCCGGCGTTCGGAAAGTCCCAGGGGTCTAAATTGGCAGTTTCGTAGTCTTCGATGTGTTTTACCATTCTTCCACGCTCCAAAACTAGGGTTTTGAGTCCTTTTTCACATAACTCCTTGGCGGCCCACCCTCCGCTAATCCCCGTACCTACGACAATTGCATCATAAGAATCCTGCACTTCATTGCTATAAATCTTGCTCATTTATGAAATTGTTTATTTAATAAATTTATTAAATATAAAATTAATTTTCTACATTTAAACCCTATATTTATTAATACTATGACACTATAACGTTATAGTAATTGTTAATTCTTGGATTTAATCTCAAAACGTATTATGAAGTGTAAAAATTTAAAAATCAATGGAACTAAGGTAGTTTTAATAGCCTTATTTATGGGTGTCTTTTCCTGTAAGGACGCTCCTAAGGAGCAGCCAAAGGATATGGAGGCCTCAGAGGTAGCCATGAAGACTGCAGATCCATTTTTTAAATTGTCGTTGGCCCAGTGGTCCATACATAAGATGATACGTGAAGATGGTGTTGATCCCTATACTTTTGCGGAAAAGGCCAAGAACTGGGGCTTTACCGGGCTGGAGTATGTTAGTCAATTATATAACCCTGAGTTGGAAAAGGCCAACTATTCAGAGGAGGCCATGGCCGCATTTGTTGAGAAATCCAATGCAGAGGCAAAAAAATATGGTTTGCAAAATGTATTGATCATGATTGACGGCCAAGGGAATTTGGCGGTTAGCGATGAGAAAGAAAGAAATGAAACTGTAGAAAAACATAAGAAATGGGTGGACGCTGCTGCGGCAATGGGATGCCATGCGATTCGGGTAAATCTGAACGGAAGTAGCGTTCCCGAGGAATGGAAAGTGAATGCCGTGGACGGACTTACCAAGTTGGCAACTTATGCGGCAACCAAGAATATTAATGTTTTGGTCGAAAATCACGGGGGATTGTCATCCAATGGGGTATTGCACGCTGAAGTGATGAAAGCTGTAAATATGGATAATTGCGGAAGCCTTCCGGATTTTGGAAACTTCTGCATAACAAGATCCGAGAATGGCTGTGCGGAGGAGTATGACAATTATAAAGGCATAGCGGAATTAATGCCTTATGCCAAGGCGGTAAGTGCCAAATCCCATGATTTTGATGCGGACGGCAATGAAACGAAATTGGACTACCCTAGAATACTTAAAATGGTTAAGGACGCAGGTTATACTGGTTTCATAGGTGTGGAATATGAAGGTAGTGTTTTGAGTGAGGAGCAAGGAATTCTTGCTACAAGGGATTTATTGATAAAGGCCGGTAAGGAACTAAATTAGCATTATATCCTATGAAGGCTTTTTTCAATCAGCTTTTCGATTATAACTTTTACTGCAATAAGAAATTGATTGAAGAGTGCCAAAAGCTGGAACAGGTTCCAGATAGGACAACGGAGCTCTTTAGTCATATTTTAAATGCCCACCATATATGGAATGCCAGGATTCTTGGTAAAAAAATAGAGTATGGCGTTTTTCAGTTACAGCCGCTAAAGGATTGGGGAGATATACATTACGAAAATCAAAGAAGCTCTTTTGAGATAATTACCAATGTGGATAGTTTTGAAAAGCGATTGGACTATGAGAATACCCAAGGTAGGTTGTTTACCAATACCATTCAGGATATGTTATTTCATATCATAAACCACTCAACCCATCATAGGGCCCAAATTTCCGTTGATTTTAGAAATAACTCCATTGAACCCCTGGTCTTGGATTATGCTTTTTATAAGCGATAAATACCCTTTTGAACCGTGAATGTTAAAACCAAAGTACAGTTGTCCATAATGATGTTCCTTGAATTCTTTATTTGGGGGGGATGGTTCGTGACGCTTGGCACGTTCTTGGGGCAAAACCTCAGGGCTACGGGAGCGGAATCGGCAATGGCGTATTCAACGCAATCCTGGGGTGCAATTATAGCCCCTTTTATTATAGGATTGATCGCCGATAGATATTTTAATGCGGAGCGCATTTTAGGGGTGTTGCATCTACTGGGTGCCGTTATGATGTACCAGATGTATACAGCCGTCGACTTTGCAGGTTTTTATCCCTATGTACTTGGATACATGATTCTATATATGCCTACTTTGGCCTTGGTCAATTCAATTTCCTTTAGTCAGATGAAGAATCCGGCCAAGGAATTTTCATTTGTGAGGGTTTTTGGTACCATAGGTTGGATAGCCGCCGGTTTAATAATTAGTTATGTATTCCTGTGGGATTCCGAAGCCTCTAGGGGCGAAGGCCTATTGAGAAATACCTTTTTAATGGTGGTGATCGCTTCGGCCATTCTGGGGCTTTTTAGTTTTACCTTACCTAAAACACCTCCAAAGGTTAAAACAAATGAAAAGGTGTCCATTTCAGAAATTTTGGGACTGGATGCACTAAAACTTGTAAAGGATAGAAATTTCTTTATATTCTTTGTCTCATCCATTTTGATTTGTATTCCACTGGCCTTTTATTATCAAAACGCAAATCCATTTTTATCGGAGATTGGAATGGAAAATCCCACGGGAATAATGACGCTTGGCCAAGTTTCAGAAGTCTTGTTTATGTTGTTATTGCCGTATTTCTTTAAGAAATTTGGATTTAAAAAGACCATGATCGCCGGGATGCTGGCTTGGACCATTAGATATCTCCTTTTTGCATATGGAAATGGTGGAGATTTGGCTTTTATGTTAATATTGGGGATTGCACTACACGGTATTTGCTATGATTTTTTCTTTGTATCCGGGCAGATTTATACGGATTCAAAGGCGGGTGATAAATTTAAAAGCGCGGCCCAAGGTTTAATTACCTTGGCGACCTATGGCGTTGGAATGCTGATAGGTTTTTGGGTGGCCGGAAGAATAACGGATAGTTATTTGTTAAGTGAAGGTGTTCACAACTGGACGGATATTTGGACTTTTCCAGCTATTTTTGCATTTGGGGCAATGGTACTGTTCGCAATATTTTTTAAAAACGAAGAAGTAGAATATAAAGAGTAATTAGGAACAATTATATTATGGGTAAAAAAATTAAACTAGGAATTTTAGGGGGTGGAGGAGACTCCCTTATTGGAGTGTTGCACAGAGTGGCATCACAGATTAATGATAATTACGAAATTGTTGGCGCAGTTTTTAATCCGGACTTTGAAGCGAATGTTGCTTTTGCCGAGGAAATAGACGTGCCTACCAATAGGATCTATAAGGATTTTGACACCTTGGTAGAGGAGGAATTGAAACTTCCCAAGGAAGAACGTATTCAGGTATGTTCTGTACTTACTCCTAACTTTTTGCATTTTCCTATGGCCAAAAAGTTACTGGAAAACGGGTTCCATGTCATTTGTGAAAAGCCTATGACCACCACCTATGAGGAAGCTAAAATTTTACAGGCAACCTTGGAAAAGTCAAAAACCGTTTTTGCGGTTACCCATACCTATACCGGGTATCCCATGGTTAGACAAATGCGCGAGATGATAAAGGCCGGGGCTATTGGAAAAATACACAAGGTAGATGCACAATATTATCAAGGTTGGATCAACTCCATTATCCATGATAAGGCCAAACGTTCAACCGTTTGGAGATTAGATCCCAAAAAAGCCGGAATCAGTTCATGTATGGGGGATATTGGGGTTCATGCCTTCAATATGATCGAGTATACGACCGGTTTGACAATAAAGTCCATTTTGGCAGATTTCAATTATTTATATGAGGATAATCAAATGGATGTAGACGGTACGGTATTGATCCGTATGGACAAGCATGTGAAAGGGGTTATTCGATCTAGTCAGGTGGCTACTGGGGAAGAAAACGGACTTTCCATTGCTATTTACGGAGAGAAGGGTGGCCTTAGATGGGAGCAGGAGAATCCCAATTCTCTGTATGTCTTAAGTGATGATAAACCTCTTCAGGTCTACAAGCCTGGCCATGCGTATAATTCTAAGTTATCCTTGGCAGGAACTAAATTACCTCCAGGACATCCTGAAGGAATTTTTGATTCTATGGCCAATATTTATTTAGGTGTTGCAAGGGCAATTAGAGGTGAAAAATATAACGATGGTGAATTCCCAACTATGCTGGATGGGGTTCGCGGTCTGGATTTTATTGAAAGTACGGTGGAGTCCAACAAAAAAGGCAATATTTGGATCGATTTGAAATAAATGGAGATGAATTTGATATGGAAATGGCCGCAATAGCGGCCATTTCTTATTAATATATTATAAGTCCCGAGGATTACCCGTAAACTTTGTCGAACTCTACACAAACAACGATCATGCTGTCTCTGGGAACACGTTCATAAGGGGCCAATTCACGGGTGAAATAATTCCAATGGTATTTTTTCCAGTGCTCTAGACTTTTGTCCCCTAAGCCCTCCAATTGTACATAATCCGTGCTAATACTAAAAAATGGCTTCAATTTTACGGATTTGGTCCTTATGATGCACTTGGCTTTGCCGTTCCAATCTGTAATAATCATAAAGGCACCTATTTTAGGAAGTGGCTCTTTTCGGTATTGAAGGCCCAATAGGGAAAAAGAGGCCGCTTTCTTAAGGTTTTTGATGACTAGATTCACTACCTGGTCTGCATCTTGTTCATTGTCGCTAAAGTGAAACACTTTAGGTGCTTCCTCAAAAGCAAATTCCAAGTGGGCGTCTAAAAAATCACCCCACATATTTCTAGCCGAAGCATTGTCCATTCTAATTAGGTCTAAGTTTTAACAGTAACGGTAAAATACATTAATTATTTCTCGAAGGATGTTATGAAAATTTACCCTCTTTCAATTGTTTGGCAGCATGATTTGCTGCCCTAGCCGTAAATGCCATATAGGTCAACGACGGATTTACACAATTGGAGGAGGTCATAAAAGCACCATCGGTGACATATACATTGGGAACCAGATGCACTTGATTATTTTTATTCAAGATTGAGGTTTTGGAATCATGTCCCATGCGGGCACCGCCCATTTCATGTATTCCCAATCCAGGCCCGGAAGGTTCCTCATAGGATTGTACATCTTTAAACCCTGCCGCTTCAAACATCTCTACAATAACTTTTTTGATATCCATGCGCATATTCAGCTCGTTCTCCTTGAATTCAACATCAAATGCCAATTGTGGAAGCCCCCATTTATCTTTTTCTGTAGGGCTTAAAGAAACCCTGTTATCGTCATATGGGAGGAATTCTCCAAATCCGGTGACACCGATCGTCCAATGACCTGGCTTTAGAATGCTTTCTTTGAGTTCTTTTCCAAATCCCAATTCCCCAATGGCTTCAGACCAATCGCCTCTACTGGCCGTACCTTGAAAACCGAATCCTCGAATATACCCATCGCGTTTGGTCTTTTCGTCCATATTTACGAATCGGGGAATATAAAAACCATTGGCACGGCGACCTTTATAATATTTGTCCAAATATCCATCCACTTTAGCGGTTGCCCCTAATTTATAATGATGGTCCATGATCCCTCTACCCAAGGCATCAGAGTCATTTCCAAGACCATTCGGGAAGCGTTCACTTTTTGATTGCAATAATATACCTACGGAAGCCATGGCTGAAGCACAAAGAAAAATAATACGGGCCTTGAACTCAATTTTTTCGTTGGTTTCCGCATCTATCACTTTTACTCCGGTCGCTCTTTTTGTTTTATCATCATAGACGACTTCGCATACTATGGAATTGGGTCTGAGCGTCATATTACCTGTTCTTTCTGCGGCCGGCAAAGTGGATGAATTGCTGCTAAAATAGCCTCCGAAAGGGCATCCACGCGAGCATCTATCTCGATTTTGACACACTCCGCGACCTTCAAAATCTGCATTTGGATCTGTAATGTGTGCCGTACGGCCAATGGTCACCAAACGGCCATCATCAAATTTTTCTGCTATGGATTTTTGAAAGTCTTCCTCTACACAATTCAATTTCATGGGGGGTTGAAATTTACCGTCTGGCAATTGTTTTAGCCCGAGGGCTTGACCACTGACCCCTATGTATTCTTCAACTTTGTCATACCATGGCGCAATATCCTTGTAACGAACAGGCCAATCAACACTGATGCCCTCTTTTTTATTGGCTTCAAAATCAATATCGCCCCAACGGTAACTCTGTCTTCCCCATGTTAAGGAACGCCCGCCTACCTGATATCCTCTTATCCAATCGAATCGTTTGGTTTGAACATAAGGATGCTCCAAATCGTTTACAAAGAAATGCTTATTGCTCTCATCCGGTGCCCAATTCAACCTACTTTGTATGTGATATTTTTCTTTATCGGCTTTGGATAATTTACCCTTTAATGGATAATCCCATGGGTCATCGTTCATTGTGGGGTAATCCTCGATATGCTTTACCATTGGTCCTCTTTCCAGCACCAAAGTCTTTAACCCATTCTCGCAAAGTTCTTTAGCTGCCCAACCTCCACTAATACCGGTACCTACAACAATGGCATCAAACATTTCGCTTTGATTCATTCTATATTTCTTGTATTAATTCTGATGCTTTTCCTATATTTATGACTTCGCATTTGTAGGCATATGCTACAAACTTTAAATATAGGATTTTTATCCTAAATGTTAACAAGGGTTATTTTCAATTACACTTAATAAAAATTTAAAATGAAGACAATTAAAGGGCCGGCAGTATTTTTAGCACAATTTGTAGATGAAAAAGCACCATTCAATTCGTTGGATGGCATGTGTAAATGGGCATCCGATCTGGGATATAAAGGAATACAAATTCCAACTTGGGTAGATTTTTTAATCGATTTGGATAAGGCTGCCGAGAGTCAGACCTACTGTGACGAGTTAAAGGGAAAGATAAATTCTTATGGTTTGGAAATAACCGAGTTGTCTACTCATTTGCAAGGACAATTGGTGGCGGTGAACCCTGCTTACGACCTTATGTTCGATAATTTTGCGCCGGACAAGGTGAAGAACAATCCAAAGGCACGTACCGAATGGGCCATTGATGTTGTTAAAAAAGGAGCCACGGCGAGTCGTAGGCTCGGACTAAATGCACATGCCACTTTCTCGGGATCACTACTATGGCATACCGCCCACCCATGGCCGCAGAGACCTGCGGGATTGGTAGAGATGGGCTTCGAAGAATTGGCAAAAAGATGGTTGCCCATTCTAAATCACTTTGACAAGGAAGGTGTGGATGTATGTTATGAAATCCACCCAGGCGAGGATCTTCATGACGGGGATACCTTTGAGCGATTCTTGGCCGCTACCGGGAACCATAAACGAGTTAATATTTTGTACGACCCAAGTCATTTTGTACTTCAGCAGTTGGATTATATTACTTATATAGACCATTACCACGAGTTTATAAAATCGTTTCACGTTAAGGATTCGGAATTTAACCCAACTGGCAAAAAAGGAGCCTTTGGTGGTTTTAATGATTGGGGTGACCGCGCAGGTAGATATCGATCGTTGGGTGATGGACAGATAGATTTTAAGTCCATTTTCTCCAAATTAACCCAATATGGCTGTGATGTTTGGGCGGTAATGGAATGGGAGTGTTGCATTAAGAGTCCGGAACAGGGGGCTAGGGAAGGTGCCAAGTTCATCCAGGATCATATCATTGAGGCTACGGAAAAGACCTTTGACGATTTTGCAGGGGCAGCTATAGATAAAACAGTATTAAAGAAAATATTAGGACTTTAAAATAAATAAATAAGGAAATGAAAAAATTGATATTTAGTGCCTTGATAGCCGTTATGGTTATGGGCTGCAAGGATAAAACGGATAAGAAAAACATGGACATAGACTCCGATCCTTTGGCAAATTCCGAAAAAGTAACTCCACCCCCACCTCCACCAGCTCCAATTGCAGGGGAATGGCAAGTACTTTTTGACGGAACCAACTTCGATGCCTGGAAGCGGTATTTGGAAGATGGTGTTGGGGATGCATGGAAAATCGAGGATGGTGCCATGGTATACTATCCACCAAAAGAGCGTAAAAAAGGGGAGAAATACAACTTGGTGACCAAGGAGGATTTTACCAACTTTGTACTATCCGTAGATTGGAAAATTTCAGAAGGCGGAAATAGCGGTATTTTTTGGGGCGTTAAAGAGGTGGAAAGTCTTCCGGAGGCCTACCATTCCGGACCGGAAATACAGGTATTGGACAATGAAAAACACCCTGACGCAAAAAATGGACCTGTAAGACAGGCAGGGGCTTTGTACGATATGGTTGGTCCTAGTGAGGACGTAACCAAACCTGTTGGGGAATGGAACACCTGTGTTATTACGGTAAATCATAAAACCAATAAAGGGAATGTAGTGTTGAATGGTACGGAAATAGCTTCTTTCCCGGTACATGGAGAGGAATGGGAGGCAATGATCGACAAGTCTAAATTTAAAGGGTCGGAGCATTTTGGAAAATATAAGACCGGCAGGATTGGATTGCAAGATCATGGGGACATTGTGTCCTACAGAAATATTAAGATAAAATCATTGGACTGATCCAATACTAGATAAGTCTATGAAAATGAGATCTATTTATATCACTTTTATATTGATATTGGCGTTCGCCTGTAAGGAAAAGATTACCGTGGACCCATTGGAGCCAAAGGCAATTGAGAAAGATACTGAGGTTCCTGGTGAATACTCCGGTACAGAGCCTACTACTCCTGAGGAGACCGAATTCTATAAGCCGGTGCCGCCTGTCGTAAATCCACATGACCCAATAAAAGGAGCTCCAAGTGATGCCATTGTACTCTTTAGAGGAGGAAATCTGGACAATTGGATATCTTCAAGGGATAGCACTGCGGCCAAATGGTTTGTAAACAATGACGGTAGTATGACGGTCAATAACAAGACTGGGGATATACAAACTGTTCAAAATTTTGGCAGTATGCAATTGCACCTGGAATGGAAGTCTCCTGCGGAAATTCAGGGCAAAGGGCAAAGTAGGGGCAATAGCGGCGTTTTTCTACAAGGCCTGTACGAGGTTCAGGTTTTGGACAATAACGATAACGATACCTATGTTAATGGCCAAGTGGGTTCCATATACAAGCAACATACTCCTCTTGCCAAGGCCTCCGTACCAACCGGGGAATGGAATACCTATGATATCATTTATCATGCGCCCGAGTTCGATAAGGATGGGAATAAAATTAGATCGGGAACAGTAACGGTTTTGCATAATGGTGTTCTGGTACAGGACCATGTTGAAATTAAGGGAACAACACCTTATATAGGCTGGCCCAAGAATCCAGCCCATGGCAAGGGTCCTTTAAAACTACAGGACCATGGGGACAATAGCAGGGTGAGTTATAGGAATATTTGGGTGCGGGAGCTTTAGATGGAATGGGCGTTATTCATTGGAGCCACAGCTCCCAGCCTGCTATTAATGATTTTTGCCTTGTTCTATAGAGCATACCCTCCCAAAAATATAAATTTTATTTATGGCTATCGCACCTGGAAAAGCATGAGGAACCAGGAGACTTGGGATTTTGGCAACAAAATTGGAGCCAAAATGATGTTTTTTGTGGGTGTGTCCACCCTAACGGTCGGTACTGCCACCTATTTCATTTCTCCAAATTGGGCCTTGGGTGTTTCCCTTTTTTTCCTGGTTGTTGCCATGTTTGTGGGTATATTTTGGTGCGAGAGGCAATTCAGGTTTCATTTTGACAAAAGCGGTAAACGGTTAAATAGTGGGAGCCCAATCAATTAGGGAAGAGATCTAAATGGTATTAGATCACGTTTATTAATGGCTTTACACGGGTCTTGGCCATTAAGCTATACAAACCCCAATTTTATTTACCTTTGACAAAATTTAAAAATATTTTATGATCCAATCAATGACAGGGTTTGGGAAGCATGTTATTCAACTTCCTTCGAAAAAAATTACCATTGAAATCAAATCGCTCAACAGTAAAAGTCTTGATTTAAATGCACGTATACCTTCCACCTATAGGGAAAAGGAATTGGAATTACGCAGGACCATTGCCGGTTCTTTGGTTAGGGGAAAAATAGATTTTAGTCTCTATATTGAAAATACGGGAGCTGAGACCTCTTCCGAAGTCAACGAAGTTGTGGTAAGGCAATATATGAAGCAATTGGGACATATTGTTTCTGGAAATGAAATGGGCCTCTTGGAAATAGCTATGCGTATGCCCGATACCATGAAAACTGAACGTGAGGACATTGACGAAGAGGAATATAAGGTAATAAAGGAAACGCTGGAGGAGGCACTCAAGGAAATAAATATTTTCAGAACGGAAGAAGGTAAGGTCTTGGAAGCAGATTTTGAGGCTAGAATAGACGTTTTAAAGGATTTATTGGACAAGGTTGCACAAATGGACCCCGATAGGCTTTTAACGATAAGGGAGCGTCTGGAAAAGGCTGTTGCAGACCTTAAGACTAACCTGGATGCCAATCGCTTTGAACAAGAGCTTATTTATTATCTTGAGAAATATGATATTACCGAGGAAAAAGTCCGTTTGCTAAATCACTTGGATTATTTTGCCAGTACGTTGAAATCGGATGACTCCAACGGTAAGAAATTGGGATTCATCAGTCAGGAAATTGGAAGGGAGATCAATACCATAGGTTCCAAGGCAAATTTTGCCCCAATGCAGCAGTTAGTGGTACAGATGAAGGACGAATTGGAAAAGATTAAAGAACAAATGCTTAATGTTTTATAATGGAAGGAGGAAAACTAATAATTTTTTCTGCCCCTTCAGGTAGTGGAAAAACAACCATAGTCAAACATTTATTAAACCAGCCCGAGCTCAATTTGGCTTTTTCCATTTCGGCTACTTCAAGGCCCAGACGTGGCAAGGAGAAACACGGCGAGCATTATTATTTTATGAGCTTGTCCGAATTTAAGCAGCATATAAAGGACGATGATTTTCTTGAATGGGAGGAAGTCTACAGGGATAATTTCTACGGGACTTTAAAAAGTGAGGTAGACCGCCTTTGGGCCGAGGGGAAGAATGTAATTTTTGATATAGATGTTGTGGGAGGTTTGCGAATAAAAAAGAAGTTTCCGGAGCAGACCCTTGCCGTCTTTGTAAAGCCTCCCAGTGTAGATGAACTTAAGATTAGGCTGAAAAAGCGAAGTACGGAATCGGACGATAAAATAAATATGCGAATAGCCAAGGCCTCTGTAGAACTGGCCACTGCCCCGCAATTTGATACTGTAATAAAGAATTATGATTTGGATACTGCCCTAAACCAGGCACATAAGTTGGTAGCAGATTTTGTAGGCACTGAAATTAAGAATAAAATTTAGGACGATGTTAACCGTTACAAATCTATTCCGCCAAATTAAAATTAAAATAATTCATTGAAAAATGATGCTGAATCAAGTTTCGCATGATTAAGAAAATAGGGCTTTATTTCGGTACTTTTAATCCAATTCATATTGGGCATTTGGTGATTGCCAATCATATGGTGGAATTTTCCGACTTGGATGAGGTCTGGTTTGTAGTAACCCCTCAAAGTCCCTTTAAAACCAAAAAGACCCTGCTGGACAATCATCATCGTTATCAATTGGTAGTTGAAGCCACCCATGATTATCCAAAATTAAAACCGAGCAAAATTGAGTTCGACCTACCACAACCCAATTATACCGTAAATACCCTGGCGTATTTGCAGGAAAAATATGAAGTTGATCATGATTTCTGTTTGATTATGGGGGAGGACAATTTAAAAGGCTTGCACAAATGGAAGAACTTTGAGGTTATTCTGGAAAATCATTCCATTTACGTCTACCCCAGGATTTCGGAAGGGGAAGTAGAACAAAGATTTAGAGACCATGCCAAGATACATCATGTTGCGGCCCCTATCATGGAAATATCATCTACTTTTATAAGGGCACAACATAAAATGGGCAAAAATATTAGACCCTTATTGCCAGAAGGCGTGTGGAAGTATATGGATGAAATGAATTTTTATAGATAGTTTAATTGGAGTTTTGGTCTAGGACATCCGTCCCCAGATATTGATCATTTTTGTTGTAATACCATGCCCTGGTCTTGGGCATTTTAATGCCATTTATGATTTCTACGCCTGACAGTAAAATGTACTCCCCATCATTTTGGGATTCATCATGAAAAAACTGATAGACCTCCATGGCATAGGACGTTGGGTCAAAATAAAAATACCAAGTATCAGTCCCAACTTCTTTTGAGTATGTTGCTTTAAGTCTCAGGTATTTCTTGCCCTTAAAGGTTTTGGTCTCCACACGGGATTCAATAATGGTACCGGGATCTCTTAATTTCATGGGAAGTCCATAGAGATAGGTGTAATAGTCCTTCATTTTTTTTGTCCGTTCACAAGAGATATTATGAGCGGCCTTATCAGCATCTGAAATATTTGTAATGCCGTTAAGAGTTACAAGACATTCACCCTTGTCCACAGTTTGTTCTATGGCATTGTTGTCCCTATTTGTGGTCAATTTAAAACTGGAGGCCGGCAGATCAATTGCTATGTGGCTTTTTCTTTTGTCCCCTTTTGGGGATTCCATAGTGACACTAAAGTTACCCTTAAACGAACTCCAACGGCCATTGGGGTCATGATAGGAAATGGCCTTTTCCAGAAGCTCCGTTCCTCCTATATTTTGCCCAATACAACATGAAATACAACCAAAAAAGACAATTAGGAATACATATTTCATATACTCTTTATATAGTCATTGATCTTATTACACTTCAAGCTTTGCAGGTTTAACCGTGCTATCGTGCTCCTTGTAGTAAAGCTCCAGAAGGTTCATAGTGGCGTTAATAAAATCTTTTGTTTCCAAAAGAAAGGTAAAGTACAAGGTGGTGTTTTTTGGGCTGGATTCTTCGGTACGTGTCCTAGCAATTTGTTTTTCAATTTTTTGTGAAACCATATCCAAAAGTTCCTGTTTGCTTGAAAAAATGTCACCTATTAGATGAAATGATCTACTTCCAAAGGCCGATTTTGTTGCACTGAGCAATTTCTGTAATTCAAGATCTATTTCTTTGAGCTCTTTAATTTGATTGTATTTTAATTTTTTATGGTTATTGTGGATGTGCTTATGGCTTATTTTGTTTAGATATTCCAATGATTGGGCCATATCCTGCAAATACCCTAAAATGTTAATGTATAGGTTACTTGCACCTACACTGGCCTCGTCCAAATTCTTTATAAAATAGAAAATATGATCTCTTAATTCGTCTATTTCATCCGAAAGCTTACCAACACCTTTCTTATTCTTTTTCAGAAGTTCCAAATCTTGCTTTGCAAGTCCGTCTATGATGTTTGTGTATATTTTGTTACTTCTTTTTGCAACGTTGGAAATATTGTCGGCACTTTCCTCGATCACCCCTTGGATAGAACTGCTTTCTGCCTTTCGTAAACTGTCTTCCGCTTTTATTTCCTTGGACTTTTGGTTGTGTGAAATATAATTTCTCACCAGCAATAGCACTGCAAGCAATAATAGGATTGCCACCATGGACGGAACATGAATATTGATAAGGGAAACAATAACTGCAGCGGAAACAAAAGCGATAATGGCTGTAAAGAACCAACCTCCAATAACATTCAATACCCCTGCAACACGGTACACGGCACTTTCTGCTCCCCAGGCCCTATCGGCCAATGATGAACCCATTGCCACCATGAAGGTAACATACGTGGTAGATAATGGTAATTTATAGGACGTGGCCAAGGAAATCAATATACCGGCAACCATTAGGTTAACAGAAGCCCTAACCATATCAAAAGCAGGCATTTCAAAAGTTTTATCCTTGGAAAGTGCTATGACAGGCTTTTTAAAATTGGAATCTATTCTTTCCTGCAAAGATTTTGGTAACAGGGCGGAGGTAACAGATGACAGAGCCATAGCTGATCGTACTATTCCTCTAGATAGAAAATTTGGCTGAAAGCGCTCCTTGGATTCACCTTCCCTGGATAGGTTAATTTCTGTTTGGGTTACATAGCGTGCTTTTTTGGAAAACCATAAGGTGAGCACCATGACCATTCCCGCTACGAACAACAAAATTGTTGGGGTAGGAACCTTTTCGGCCAATACGGTCATACTAAATTCATTGGCTGGAATACCTGAGGCCTGCCAGGCTTCAAAAGACTGCCATGCGGCTATGGGGACTCCTATAAAATTAACAAGGTCGTTCCCTGCAAAAGCAAGTGCCAAGGCAAAAGTTCCTACGATAATAATGAGTTTATACACGTCGTATTTCAATACCACCGAAATTAAATAAGATACCAAGGTCCAAAGAACTAGACTTCCAATGATAATGGTACGGGTATTATTTTGAATATAATCCAGCACATCACCACTTACGAAAGTGGCCCCTTTTAAACCCTTTATTAGAATGAAATAAGTGATTGCGCTCAAGGCAATACCTCCGAAGAGTGCCCCTATGATCTTAGCTTTTTTTCTAAAGTCGAAAGAAAGTAGAATCCTCGACAAATATTGCACCAGGGCCCCAATGGAAAAGGCAATAACGACCGAAAGCAATATGCCCAGAATTATTTCCGTAGCCTTTGAAGTGTTTATGTAGTTATATATATCAATATAATCCCCCCCACTTGAAGCTATTTTAATAAAGGACATAGCAACCGAGGCTCCCAAAAGTTCAAATACAATGGATACTGTGGTGGAGGTGGGCATCCCAACCGTATTGAAAAAATCCAGCAACAGGATATCGGTTATCATAACAGCCATGAAAATTATCATGATCTCACTGAACATGAACTCGCCGGGATGAAAGATACCCTTTCGGGCCACCTCCATCATACCGCTGGAAAAAATGGCACCTATGGCAATACCCAAACTGGCAACAATCATTATGGTCCTAAATGAAATGGCTTTGGAGCCAATTGCGGAGTTTAAAAAGTTTACGGCGTCATTACTAACCCCAACTACTAAATCTGCTATTGCCAAGAAGGCAAGGGCAATAATCATTAATAAATATAAATTGTCCATTATCTTATAAAAATAGTTTGTAAATATCTAAAGTCTCTAGGTTCGTAACGTTATCTTAAGGTTATATTTTTTGCTAAAAATGAACGTCCAGTTGTAGTCTATACATCAATTCATCAGGGCCATTCCCAACAGAAAGGTAACTAATATCTGTTTGTACCTTTAATTTGTGGCCTACAATGTATTTGGAAAGCCCCAGGGTATATTGATTTTCCGGGTTTGCACCAGTAATGTTATTGTTTAATTCTACGTTTGTGTATCTCCCTGAAATCTCCCAATTCCTGTTAAAAAGATATCCTGTTTGCAGATTTATTCCATGGCCAACTTGAACCACATCCCCGGTAAGGGATCCATCCATATTTGTGGCAAATGGGTCATCGGCATCCCTATGGGCGTATTCTGCCATAAATGAGAACCCGTTGTATTTAAACATAGCATCCAGGAAAAGGGTGTTGATATTGGTTTTGTGAAATCCGTAATCGGTTACCATATAAGTTCCTTGACTACCTCTGGTCTTAACAGCATTAAGATTAAGGTTGTAGGTAGCTGCCAACATCAGTTTTGGGGATTTTTCCCTTTTTAAATCGGCACCGCTATATTCACCGCCGCCCGTGAATTCGCCAAAGGGGAGTAGTTCCAAACGTCCGCTGTACTGATGCCCACCTAAGTTTCCAGTGGTAACGTTTCTGCCTTCGCCTTGAGAAATGGCAATTATTTCCCTTATAAGAAATGTATCCGTTATGTTGGAATGGTGTCTAAGTTGTATGCCCATATCCCTGTCCAGGGTAAATTGGCTATTTAGTAGAGAACGATCTACCATTTGAAGGTTGCCAGAGGAAATTACCCGCTCCATGTTGCCAGGGAGTTTGGTTTGGCCTACCCAAAGTTCAAAATTTTGATAAAAATTCCACATTATTACGGCATCCAATATATATCGGGGAGCGTCACTCGTGTATTGGGAGCCACCGGAGATATCCCTATTGGATAATCCCAATTCCAGTTTGTAGCTGAGTTTAGGTGAATAAACAAAGCCATCAAATTTTAACCTGGCCCTCCTGATGAGCGCATTGAAATGAGGGTCTGCAAAGTTCCCATCCGAATTTTCCGTCCAAGTTGTGCCACTCAAAAGTTGCATTCTAGCAGAGATCTTCGCACTCCAGGTACTGTCCTTACCCATCAAGTTAAAAAGGCCTTTGCCAAATTCAGGGGCATTGGTTTCCTGGGAATAAGAGTTAAAAAATGAGCATAATATTAGCCCGAGGGCTAAGCATTTCATTTTCATTTTATATTAGTTTTTGTCGAGCACAAAGAACTTACATAAGTGTTAATTTAAGGTTAATTTAGAAACAATATTACTTTAAATAAAAAAGCTACCTTGGCCAGAGGTAGCTTCTGATTTCAATTCTATAGTCGACAAAAACCAATAATTAAAATGAAACCAAAATAGTCTAAAGACAAGTGCTAAGATGGGGATTACTAATAACCCTATTGTAATCTTAAGTTTAATTAATCGTTAAAAATGGAGCAAACGAATTTTGTTTGTGCAATGTGGATTGGGGTTTTATTATGTGTTGAATGGCTAAAAATGTATCTTGCGGCAACTAAATATAGATTATGAATTGGGAACAACTCCTTTCATTAAAACGCTTTGGTGATACCCACAAAAGATTACGGAAGGAACAGGATGAAACTCGATTGGGTTTTGAGGTGGATTACGATAGAGTAATATTTTCTACTGCCTTTAGGAGTCTACAGGACAAGACCCAGGTAATACCTCTATCCAAAACCGATTTTGTGCATACCCGCCTAACCCATAGCTTGGAAGTCTCGGTAGTGGGGAGGAGCCTTGGTAGAATTGCCGGAAAGAAAATTCTTGAAATACACCCTTACCTAGGTGAAGTACACGGCTATAGATTTAATGATTTCGGTGCCATAGTGGCTGCTGCGGCCCTGGCCCACGATATAGGAAACCCGCCTTTCGGACATAGTGGTGAGAAGGCTATAGGCGAATATTTTAAAACGGGGAAAGGCCAACAATTTAAAGATGTTTTGACCCAAAAGGAATACCAGGATATCATAGATTTCGAAGGCAATGCCAATGGTTACAAGTTATTGACGGAGACCCGAAAGGGGGTAGAAGGTGGTTTGCGACTAAGTTATGCCACCTTGGGCGCTTTTATGAAATACCCAAAAGAATCGTTGCCCAAAAAACCGACCCAACATATTGCAGATAAGAAATTTGGGATTTTTCAACAAGACGTTGTTTCTTTTCGGGAAGTAGCGGTGGAATTGGGCTTGGAACCCAGGGGAAATGGAAAGGATGTTGGCTTTTGCAGACACCCACTTACCTTCTTGGTGGAAGCGGCGGATGATATTTGTTATACTATAATCGATTTTGAGGACGGAATCAATTTGGGGCTTATTTCAGAGGATTTCGCCTTGGAATATTTAATTAAGTTGGTAAAGGACAGCATCAATATAAAGAAGTATAACGATTTGGTCTATATGGAAGATCGACTTAGCTATTTAAGGGCTTTGGCGATCAACACCTTGATTACGGATGCCATTGCTATTTTTATTGAAAATGAGGAAGCTATCCTAAAAGGCGAGTTTTCGGTGTCCTTATTGGAAAAAAGTAGATTCAAGGCGCAGATCGAGGACATTATTAAATTAAGTGTGCAGAAGATCTACCAGTCCCAGGAAGTAATAGAAAAGGAAATAGCCGGTTATAAGATCATCTCGGATATTTTGGATGTGTACACCACGGCTTTGATAAGGGAAAAGGAAGGAAATAGTTCCAATTACGACCGACTAATGATATCCACTTTGCCCGAATCCTATAGGGAAATAACAAATTCTACATATTCAATTCTCTTGAATACGTGCTGTTATGTTGCCAGTTTATCGGATAGTGCGGCGGTACATATCCATAATAAGATTATGGGAAAACAGCTTTAAAAATCATATATTAAACCAACACCAAGCAATTGTTTGAATTGAATTTTGCGTTTGCCCGGGGTTGTAACGGTGCCATCTGCAGCTTTTACCTCGTCGAATATAATATCGTGGTCGTATAAAACATGGGTACCAATGGAGGCCTTTACGTATTTGTTTACTGCCAGGTCCAGGTTTAATTCCCAGTCCACATCAATATTTCCGAAATTCTTTACGTAGTCCGAATATAATTGTAGCCTATGATTTAATTTTATATTTTCATAAACCATGGTTTCCCAACTATTGGAGACCAGAAAACCAAATTCCAGATAAACGTTTTCGCCCTCTTTTATGATGTTACCCTCCACATCTACCAATGCTTTTTGTACCCCAAAAGCACCACCGTTTGCTAAGGTTTGGTCCATTACAAAAGTAGACTTGAAGGTAAGCGGTGCCAAACGCAGGTTGAACTTCTTGCCTTCCGGAATGTAGGAAGTACCAGCACCCAAAAGGGCATAACCAGGAGCCATAAATCTGGAAATTGGTTTATCTCTATTGGGGTATTTGTAACCATTGGAGAATTGCGTTCTAAATTCGGCACTGGCGGAATAGTACCAATTGCTGATGGTATCCCTTCTAAAAGCAAAAGTGGATGAAAACCGAAGTGCATCGTCAGATTTTCTTAATTTAAAACCTTCCTGTGCATTAAGGCCATATCGGATGTCAAGATTGTTATTTAATTGTATATATCGAAACTTGTAATTACGTACAAATTTTGCACTGGCTAAACCGGAAATGGAATTGTTACCCCCTGCATTCCAGTTTACAAAGGCTACTTCACTAAAATTAAATCCAAGTTTATTTTCCTTATCCCAGAAGGAAGGAATACTAAAGCGCCTATATTTTTCTTCCAAAGGTTTGGTGCGCTTAAAGGAAACTACTGGATTGGTAAGGTCGGCACCCCTTGGAATATATTTTATTTTGTCCTGCAAGGTCCTTATCACTATGGTGTCTATTCGCATAGAATCGACTCGCATGGAGTCTACCTGAGTAGAATCGGGAACTTGTGGAGCCGGTATAGTATCTTGGGCAAATAAGAAATTAAAATTTAGAAACAGAAGGACAATAATGAAAATTTTACCGTACATGCTAATCAGAATTCAAAAGGTTGTTAATATATTTTTTAAAGGTCGACATATCTATTTTAGCCAATTTTTGGAGCTCTTCCACTGTGCCATGCTCTATAAAAACATCTTCAACACCAAAAATCTTTATGGGCACAAAACTATGGATCTCATTGGCATATTCCAAAATTGCACTTCCAAATCCACCTATTTTGCAACCATCCTCTATGGTGATGACCTGCTCATAGGTAGTGAATATTTTCCTCAACATAACAGTGTCCAAAGGTTTTACAAAACGCATGTTGTAATGACCAATAAGGCTATTATCTTTAAGATTTTTCAGCAAACTGCTGACCATATTTCCTATATGACCGATCGAAAGTACCGCAATTTTCGTTCCTTTTTTTAATTCTTGCGATATTCCTATTGGTATTTTATTAAAATTTTGTTTCCAATCCAGGATTGCGCCAGTTCCTCTTGGGTATCTTATTGCTATAGGATGCCCTAATCCCAGTTGAGCTGTATACATTATGTCCCTGAGCTCAATTTCATTCATCGGTGCAAAAATAATAAGATTTGGAATACAGCGTAAATAGGCCATATCATAGATGCCATGATGGGTTGCACCGTCCTGCCCCACGATACCTGCACGATCCAAACAGAAGATAACAGGGAGATCCTGTAGTGCCACATCGTGGATAATCTGATCATATGCACGTTGTAAAAAAGTAGAGTAGATATTGCAAAAAGGCACCAATCCTTCCGCGGCCATACCAGCTGCCATGGTTACTGCATGTTGCTCAGCTATGCCAACATCAAAAGCCCTTTCCGGTAATTGTTCCATCATGTACTTTAAGGAGCTACCAGTAGGCATGGCCGGAGTTATACCCACGATGTTTTTATTTTTTTTAGCCAACTCCACTAAGGTTTGTCCAAATACATCTTGGTACTTAGGAGGCTGCTTTTCAAAAGTTTGGGGCAAAAGGTCACCCGTTTCCTTGTTGAATTTTCCTGGGGCGTGATACACTACTTGATTTTCCTCCGCTTTTCTGAGGCCTTTGCCTTTGGTGGTTATGATATGAAGTAGTTTGGGGCCTTCAATAGATTTAAGCCTGTTCAATTCCTTAATCAGGGCGGCCAAGTCATGGCCATCCAGAGGGCCTGAATAGTTAAAATTTAAACATTCAAAAATGTTTTCATCTTTGGCAGTCCCTTTTTTAACATTGGTAAGGTATCTTTTTAGGGCTCCTACGCTTGGGTCTATTCCTATAGCGTTGTCATTGAGTATTATAAGAATGTTGGCATTGGTGTCCCCTGCGTGGTTAAGCCCTTCGAAGGCCATGCCACTGGCAATGGATGCATCGCCAATTACTGCAATATGCTGTCTCTTCTTTTCGCCCTTTAGCTGTGAAGCCAAGGCCATCCCTAAAATAGCTGAAATAGAAGTAGAGCTATGTCCTGTACCAAAATCGTCATATGGGCTTTCTGTACGTTTTGGGAATCCACTAATACCTCCCATTTGTCTGTTGGTATTAAATACTTCCCTTCTACCGGTTAATATTTTATGACCGTAAGCCTGATGGCCCACATCCCAAATTAACTTGTCGTTAGGGGTGTCAAATACATAGTGCAGGGCAATTGTTAGTTCCACCACTCCCAAGCTAGCTCCTAAATGTCCTTCCTTGGTAGCTACAATGTCTATTATGAACGCCCGTAATTCTTGGGCGAGTTGTATTAAATCGACAATTTCTAAGGTTCGAATATCCTTAGGGTAGTTAATATGTTGGAGAATTCCGCTAGGCATACTTAAAATATTAGGCAAAACTAAGTTATTTAAATGTTGAATTGTATATTTCTTGGGGTATCATTAATGGTTTTTCCGGAAATCTTAAACAAATTGTATTTTTTTTGACCCTATGCCAATATTTGTTACTATTGTGACTTAAAATGATTTTTATGATCAACCCCTTCGACGATACTTATTTTATGAAAAAGGCCTTGCAAGAGGCAGAGGCCGCTTTTGAAAAAGGGGAGGTTCCCGTAGGGGCGGTTATCGTTGTTGAGAATAGAATAATAGCAAGGGCTCACAATTTAACCGAACGGTTGAATGATGTTACTGCACATGCCGAAATGCAGGCCATAACCGCTGCAGCTAATTTTTTGGGTGGGAAATATCTACACAACTGTACCCTATATGTAACCTTGGAACCATGTCAAATGTGCGCTGGTGCCCTGTATTGGAGTCAAATTTCGAAGATTGTCTATGCCGCAAAGGATGTGGATAGGGGCTTTGTAGCCATGGGGACCAAAATACATCCCAAAACAGAATTACTTAGTGGGGTTTTGGAAGAGGAAGCTGCTGAAATTCTAAAGCGCTTTTTTATTCAAAAACGAAATTTGAACTAGTTATTTATTTTAATGTTAAACGTTACGCAACCATTTTAGGGAATTGGGGTCTATTTATATATAATCTTTTTGGAATATGAAGGTTCGCGGTCTAATATTGTATTTGGGTTTTATGCTCATTTTACTGGGATGCACAAAGGAGAATACCCATGGTAATGATAATCTAGTCAACGGGAGTTGGAACCTGACCAATATAAGTGGCGGATTCGCAGGGATTGATGATGATTTTCTTAAAGGTAAAATTGTTTGGAAATTTGATAGCAAGGGTGAGACATTGGTAGTTGTCAATAATGACGAGTCCAATTCAATATATAATGGCTTGCCAACAGGAACCTATACCTATTCCGTTCTACAGGAGAAAGACAAATTTTATTTATTGGTAAATGACAAGGAGATGGGTGGAATTTTGGTGGACGAAACAAAATTGGTCCTGGACCAAAATAGTACCACGTCCGGTAGTGGGGCAGATGGATTTGTACTTGTTTTGGAAAGATAGGCATCATGTATCACTAAGGGCATAAAAACAAAAAACCCTGGACGAACCAAGGGTTTTCAATGCTTTCAAAATAAAATATTATTAGCCAATAACTTGCACTTGCGCAGCAACTATTCCTTTTCGGCCTTCTTCTTCCTGGTATTCTACTTTGTCACCTTCGTTAAGTTCAGTTCCGTTTAATGCGGTTGCATGAACAAAAATGTCTTTACCTGTGTCATCGTTGGTAATGAAGCCAAATCCCTTGGATTCATTAAAAAATTTTACTGTTCCAGTCATTCCAATGAAATTAAAATAATAATCGTTTAGATTACTAATTTATGTTTTTTTGGGCAAAATTGAATGTAATCGATTTAAAAAAATATCAAAATCATTGATTATCAGTGGTTTCCTTTTCTTTTCCTTGCATTTTTCTAATGTTTTCCTCCGTTAGCATATAATCCTTCATTTTTTTGCCTTTACTAACTTTAATAAGAAATAGGGGCATGGCCACCAAAAAAATTCCTACTGTCCCAAAACCAATACATTTGTCGGATAAGGCCTTATTTTCCTCATTTATGCTAAACCCATAAATAATTGAAGCCAAGGAAGCCAAAAGAATTAAGGAGATGATATACTTCATGCTGAAAAGCGGATTTAAGAGGTTAAATTTATTAATTTCCTTCGGTATGCGGTCAACAGTTTTGATTTGGAAATAAAACCAATATATTTTTCATTCTTAATAACCGGTAGGTTCCAAGCGCCACTACTTTGAAATTTCTCCATGATATCGGTCATTTTATCTTTATCCAATTCAATAATATCCGGGGGGGTATTCATAATGTCTATTGCCATCACTTCTTTGTACAATTTCTGATTGAACATTATGGGGCGTATATCATCCAATAAAATTATCCCAAGCAGTGTGTTGTCTTCCCTGTCAATTACAGGGAATATATTTCTATTGGATTTTACGACTGCTTCGTGCACAATTTCCCCTAGATTCATTTCAGGATAAATAGGGGCAAAATTATCTTCAATTACTTTATCAATATCCATCAAGGTCAATACGGCATGGTCCTTATCATGTGTAATTAATTCTCCTTTTCGGCCCAACTCCATGTTGTAAACAGAATGAGGATGTACATATTTGGTAATTGAATAAGAGATTGCAGAGGTTACCATTAGTGGGATAAATAATTCATATCCCCCTGTAACTTCGGCTATGAGGAATATTGCGGTAAGCGGAGCGTGGAGAACGCCGGCCATAAGTCCAGCCATACCCACCAATGTAAAATTGCTTTCAGAAACTTGGTATGGAAATATTCCTATACTGTTGATTATTTTGGCAATGCAATTGCCCATTATACTACCCATAAAAAGTGTTGGGGCAAAGATTCCCCCAACCCCTCCCGCTCCAAATGTAAGGGCGCAGGCTATAATTTTGAAAAAAACCAATCCGGCTAGCAGGCCTATTACTACCCACACCTGCGAAAGGTCTAGATTAAAAATGTTGTTTTCCAATACTTTTTCAGGGCTTCCTTTGATGAGGTTGTTGATAACATCAAAACCTTCGCCGTATAGTGGAGGTACTAAGTAGACCAAAATGCCAATAGCAATACCCCCATAGAGCAATCTTTTAATAGGAGAATCTATTTTGTCGAATATTTTTTGGACACGCTCATATATTTCGGTGAAATAAATGGAAGTTAGACCTGCAAACAAGCCCAGGATTATAAAGAAGGGGATGTCTGATATAATAAAATTGTCCTCAATTTTGAAAGGCAAAAGTATATCGCTGCCAAAGAAAAAATAGGAAGTAATGATTCCGGAAAGGGAAGCTAAAAGCAAGGGTAACATGGAGGCAATGGTTAGATCCAGGCTGAAGACTTCAATGGCAAAAATAATGGCCGCAATAGGAGCTTTAAATATGGAAGACATGGCCCCCGCAGCGGCACAGCCGATAAGTAAATTCCTAGTCGTCTGGTTTACGTGGAACATTCTTGAAATATTGGAGCTTATTGCTGCCCCTGTTGCCACCGTAGGCCCCTCCAAACCAACCGATCCCCCGAAACCAACTGTTATGGGAGCTGTTAGAATTGATCCGAACATCTGATATTTCCGCATTATTCCCTTCATTTTGGAAATGGCAAAGAGGGTGGAAGGAATACCATGGCTCACTTTGTTCCGAATCACATATTTAATGATCAAATAAACAAGGGTAAGGCCAATTATAGGGAAAACAAAATAAAAGGCGTTGTGGTAATATTTTACCAGATTACCTTCCAATAGATGTTGAAAGAAGTGGGTTAAATTTTTTAGGACAACAGCACCTATCCCGGAGGTAAACCCAACCAAAATACTAAGGATATAAATAAACTGCCTTTGGGATATATGTTTTGCGCGCCAAACCAAAAAGTTGTTTAGCCAGGATTTTTTTAATGCTGCCATGATTTTGAAAAAAATCCTGCTACATTATTATATAGCAGGATTTTAAAGATATGATTATAAATCCAATTTTAGGTGAAGTTCCTTTAACTGTGTGCCATCTATAGGGGCAGGGGCATCGATCATGACATCACGGCCACTGTTGTTTTTTGGAAAAGCAATAAAATCCCGAATAGTTTCTTGTCCGCCCAAAATGGCCACCAATCTGTCAAGGCCAAATGCCAAACCTCCATGTGGCGGGGCGCCATATTGAAAGGCGTCCATTAAAAACCCAAATTGTGCCTTGGCCTCCTCTGGGCTGAAGCCAAGATGTCTGAACATTGTGGCCTGTATTTGTTTATCGTGAATACGTATGGAGCCTCCACCAATTTCATTGCCATTTAACACCAAATCGTACGCATTGGCCTTTACTGCCCCTGGGTCGGTATCCAACAACTCCAACTGTCCAGGTTTTGGTGAGGTAAATGGATGGTGCATAGCGTGGTAATGACCCGTTTCCTCGTCCAGTTCCAAAAGTGGAAAATCTATTACCCAAAGTGGTGCAAATTCATCCTTTTTGCGCAGTCCCAACCGTTCTGCCATTTCCATTCTTAGGGCACTTAACTGAGTCCTGGTTTTATTGGCGTCCCCAGACAGTACGCATATTAAGTCGCCAGGTTTTGCTTTCGTGGTTTCTGCCCATTTGGCAAGATCTTCCTCGTCATAAAATTTGTCAACGGAAGATTTAAACGAGCCATCTTCATTATACTTGGCATAGACCATACCTTTGGCACCGACCTGTGGCCGGCGTACCCAGTCTACAAGCGCGTCAATTTCTTTTCTGGTATAGGTAGCTGCTCCTGGAATGGCAATACCCACTACTAATTCGGCATCGTTGAAAATGCCAAAATCCTTATGTTGGGCACAGGCATTAAGCTCGCCAAATTCCATTCCAAAACGGATATCGGGCTTGTCGTTGCCATATTTCTTCATGGCTTCATCGTAGGTCATTCTGGGGAATTTGTCCACGTCAACCCCTTTTATTGCCTTTAAAAGATGTCTGGTAAGACCTTCAAAGACATTTAAAATATCTTCCTGTTCCACAAAGGCCATCTCACAATCTATTTGGGTGAATTCGGGTTGTCTATCGGCCCTAAGATCTTCGTCCCTAAAGCATTTAACGATCTGGAAGTACTTATCCATTCCCCCTACCATCAATAACTGTTTAAAAGTCTGCGGTGATTGCGGCAAGGCATAAAATTGACCTTCGTTCATTCTACTGGGCACCACAAAATCACGGGCACCCTCTGGGGTGGATTTGATCAAATATGGCGTTTCAACTTCAATGAAACCTTGGTCGGAGAGATGTTTTCTAACTTCCATGGTTACTTTATGTCGAAAAATAAGGTTGTTTTTGACGGGATTTCTTCGAATGTCCAGATATCGGAATTTCATTCGGATGTCTTCCCCACCGTCTGTTTGGTCTTCAATGGTAAAAGGGGGGGTTAAGGATTTATTGAGTATTTTGATCTCTGAGACCAGTACTTCCACATTTCCGGTAGGAATATTTGGATTTTTGGAGGTCCTTTCAATTACGGTTCCCTTAACCTGTATCACAAATTCACGACCTAGGGACCTTGCAATTTCCATAATCTCTTTTGAGGAGCGTTCCTCATCAAAAATGAGTTGGGTAATTCCGTATCGGTCGCGTAAATCGGCCCATATCACAAAACCTTTGTCCCTAACCGTTTGTACCCATCCAGATAGGGTAACTTGTACCTGTTGATGGGCTTCCCGCAATTCACCGCAATTATGACTTCTATACATCATTTTGTTTCATCTATGAAAAGGCAAATGTAAGAAGTAATAGGGTAAGCTGAAAAAAATATCTGCAATTGAGAAATTAGAAAATTTGACTACTATATTTTGTCAAATTCTTGTAATTTTTAGAGAATATTAACAAAACTTAACTATTTTAGTATATAATTCTAACGAAACTCACTAATATGAAACAGAAATTTATTAAGACAAACATGTTCTTATTTTTTTTAGTGACACCTCTGCTATTATTGGCTCAGGATGTTGTTAAGGGAAAGATAACAGACACTGGCCTTGGCGATCCGCTTCCAGGCGTAAATGTGGTAATTAAAGGAACCACAACGGGTACCACCTCGGATTTTGACGGTAATTACGAAATTTCCGTGGATAATTTCCCCGCTACCTTGGTTTTTTCTTCATTGGGATATGCCCCAAAGGAAATGCAAGTGACTGGTCCTACCACTTTAAATGTTGCCATGGAGGAATCGGCAACAGGTTTGGAAGAAGTAGTAGTAACTGGATTGGCAACATCAGTTAAACGAAGTAATTCTGCGAACTCTGTTGCCTCTGTATCGGCAGACGAGTTAACGGGGAGGACGCCGCCACAAACTTTGGATGGTGCCTTGGCCGGTAAATTTGCAGGAGCACAAATTACAGCAGCCTCCGGAGCTCCGGGTGGTGGTATGTCTGTAAAATTAAGGGGGGTAACTTCTATTAATGGACAAGGTCAGCCATTATATATTATTGATGGCGTGTACGTGAATAACAACAGTGTTTATGCTGGGGGTCTAAATGAGATTTCCAATGCCGCTGGTGGTGGTGCTTCCTCCACCGATTCTCAGGACAACGCATCCAATAGGATTGCGGATATTAATCCGGACGATATTCAAAATATTGAGATATTGAAAGGAGCTTCAGCTTCAGCAATTTACGGTTCTAGGGCAGCCGCTGGTGTAATCATTATTACGACCAAAAAAGGTAAAGCAGGAAAAACAAAAATTAATTTTTCCCAAGCCGTAGGATTTAACGAGGCAGTCAACTTATTGGGTCAAAGAAATTGGACCGCAGCATTGGCAGAGGATGTTTATGGCGAAGGTGCACTTTACACGGCAGCTGAATCTGCAGGTAGACTAAGGGATTATGAGAAGGAGATATATGGGGAAAAGGGCTTTCTTACCAATACAAATTTAAGTATATCAGGTGGGTCCGATAAAACCTCTTTTTTTGGAAGCTTTACCAACAACGAGGAGGATGGTATTGTAAAAAGGACCGGGGCATCCAAACAATCGCTTCGGTTAAATGTCGATCACAGGATAACAGACAATATTAAATTGTCTTTAACTGGAAATTATTTGGAGTCAAGTGCGGATAGGGGGTTCTTCAATAATGATAATTCCAATACCACAATAGGGGTTTCCCTATTATTTACCAGGCCTTGGGACTATTTGTTGCCAGATGCTGACGGCAATTATCCCGATCATCCAGCTAATTCCTCCAATCAGATACATACTCGTGATATTATGACGAACAATGAATCGGTTAGCCGTTTAATTGCTGGTGGATCCTTGGATGTGAATTTGTTCAGCAATGAAAATCAAAGTTTAAAAATGATTTTAAAAGCAGGATTGGATACCTACACTCTTAAAACAACGGTTTTTTTCCCTCGGGAATTACAGTTTATGAGTCCGGCTGTTGGCGGAGTGGACGGATTGTCATCTGATGGTACAACGCAGAACACCGATGCCAATTTTTCGGGTTTTTTGGTGCATAATTTTCGAACAGATAATGAACTCAGCTTTACTACCCAGGCGGGGGTGACCAATGAGCAGTTTTCCCAAAATACGGTTAGGGTTACCTCAACGGGTTTAATAGCCTCTGAACAAAATGTGGATCAAGCGGCCAATGTTAAGGTGGATCAATTTAGGTTGGAACAGGAAGATGCCGGTTTTTTCGTTCAGGAAGAGGTTAACTTTCAAGATAAAATAGTTGGAACACTTGGGATAAGAGGAGATAAGTCCTCCAACAACGGTGATGCCAATAAGCTATTTTATTACCCTAAGGCTTCCGCTGCAGTGAATATTCACAATTTCGACTTTTGGAATCTGGAGCAGGTAAATCAGGTTAAGTTGCGTGCCGCTTATGGGGAAGCTGGCAACTTCGCTCCAAATGGAGCACTTTTTACTACTTATATAAACTCCTTGATAGATGGGAATGTTGGGATAATTACCCCAGCAACTCTTGGAGATCCTTCCATTCAGCCAGAAAGACAAAAGGAGTTTGAAATTGGTATGGATGCGGGATTTTTTAACAACAAGGTAACCCTGGAATTTACTTGGTATAACAAAAAAGTGGAAGACTTGATTCTCCAAGCGGATAACGAACCCTCTTCAGGTCATACCTTTCGTTGGGCCAATGCCGGTGCTTTGGAGAATAAGGGTGCCGAACTTGGCATAAATGTAAATGCCTTTGACACAGAGGACTTTTCTTGGGAATCTGGAATCAGTTGGTTTAAAAACAAATCTGAAATCACCGAATTAACGGTAGCTTCATTTGATACACAAGGTTTTGGTACGGGCTTGGGAACATTTAGAATTGAAGAAGGCAAAAGTGCTACCCAAATTGTTGGGAATGACGAAAATGGTAATGTAGTGGCATTAGGAGATGCCGAACCGGATTTTCAAATGTCATTTAACAATAATTTTAAATACAAGGATTTCACTCTATCCTTTTTATGGCACTGGAAGAAAGGTGGCGACAACGTAAACCTAAGTAGGCTACTTTCGGATTTTGGTAACACAAGTGCCGATTATGATGAGGTGTCGCTAGACCCTTCAGGCGCATTGAACAATGGAGATTATAGAAAAAGTGCATTTGGTGCAGGTTTCGCCGGGCCCTTTGTGGAAGATGCTTCTTATTTAAAATTAAGGGAAGTAGGATTGTATTACAATCTTCCGGAAAATACACTTCAAAAACTTTTTAAAGGGACTGTTTCCAATGTAAAGATTGGTCTTTCAGGCCACAATATCATTAGCATTTTTGATTACAACAGTTATGACCCGGAAGTATCAAATTTTGGTTCAGGAGCTGCAGGGATAGGAATTGAAGTGGCACCATTTCCATCGTCCAAAAGATTTATGTTTCACTTATCTATTGGACTATAACATTTAAAAAAAATAATATGAAAATCACAAATAAATTAAAAGTTCTATTTATGACCTTAATCGGATTGCTGATTTTTGGTTGTACTATTGAAGACGGGAAAGATTTAAACGGTCCGGAAACCGTATCAATTTCAGGGGGACTTTCCAGACCAGAACTTCCTCAGGTGGTGTCTGGAATATTGGCCGATATGAGAGATCGTTTAAATACCCAAGAAGATGTTATTTCGGTAGTTGGACGGGACTATTGGAGGCATCAGAGCTCTGACCCCAGATGGACTGGAGATCTTATGACCGGGGTTTTGGATGATAACGCCTTTTATCTTACTACACCTTATGCAGCTCGTTATGCCGTAGTCAAGGAATGTAATCTTTTGTTGGAAGGATTGGAGAATACGACAACAGATTTTTCGGAGGCTGAAAAGGCATCGATTAGGGGGTTTGCAAACACCATTAAGGCCCATCAATTGCTGACAGTTCTCAATTTGTTGTATCAAAATGGAATACGGACCGATGTGGCCGATCCTGATAATTTAGGTAGCTTCGAAGGCTATGATGCCGCTTTGACAACCATTATAGGATTATTGAATACCGCAGCTACTGATTTGGCAACCGGAGGGGATGTATCCCCAAATACTTTGGGAGTCTCCTATTTGGAATTCAATAGGGCCATAACAGCAAGAGCGGCAGCATATCAGGGGAATTACCCACTTGTTTTAAGTGCATTGGACGACTCCTTTATGGATTTTGCGGGCGATATGTATTTAGGAGCATATTACAGGTTTTCTGCCGCAGGATCGGATGAGCTGAATCAGTTATTTTTTGCCTTAAATTCCACTGGGGCCAATGCGAGAATTGCACATCCTGATTTTGTTAATTCTGCTGAGGCAGGAGATGGCCGATTGGGAAAAGCGGTTCTGAGAACGGACGGGGCACTTAATATTGCAGGATTGACTCCAGGAACACATGATGTATATATTTATCAATCCAGCACGGACCCAGTTGCCATGATTAGGAATGAGGAGCTTATATTGTTATATGCAGAAGCGAATATGGCGGATAATCCAGGTGAAGCGGAAATGGCGATCAACGTAGTGAGAGATGCTGCAGGACTTGGTCCTGTTCTTTCGGGCACTGTAGACGAGGATAGGCTTCTATACGAAAGAAGATATTCTTTGTTTGCTGAAGGGCATCGTTGGATAGATTTAAGAAGATTCAACAGATTGGACGAGCTGGTGATAGATAGGACCGGGGATAACCGAGTTACCCAATTTCCTATTCCGCAGAATGAAGGCCAATAAATATAAGGTTTAAAGTACCATTTAAATGAATTGAAATTAAACTCCCTATTTCGGGGAGTTTTTTTATTTGTAAGTAACTGTAAAACAGAAAAATAACTTTCCAATGTAAATTTAATGTTAATTAAATGTATATTTTTCGTAAAATAATAGGTATATTTATTAAGTCGATAGTTTATAAACAAATTAAAATCCCGAATAAAATGAAAGGAATTACCCTAATTTTCGCACTTATATTTTCAGTTGTAATTAATGCACAGGACATAAAACCTGTTTTTGAACAAGATGGTGATGTGTTGAAGGCCACTTATTTCCACGACAATGGTGTAGTTTCCCAGGAGGGTCATTTTCTAAATGGAAAACTTCATGGTGAATGGAAGATGTTTGGTGAAGATGGAAAGAAAATTGCCATGGGTGAATATACCCAAGGAAAGAAAACTGGAAAATGGTTCTTCTGGGATACTAAGATGCTAAAGGAGGTTGATTTTGTGGATGGTAAAATCGCCAATGTTACCCAATGGAACGGAGTTGGAGAATTGGCAATTCACAAACAATAGGACATAATTGTACAAATAGGAACCCGGCGATATTCGCCGGGTTTTTAGTTTATGATCTAACGATTTCTGTATGAAAATGAGGTGTAGTTTTACAGGTTATCTCTAAAGTCAAAATAGCGCACAAAAAAAGTGCCTATTATTAAATAGGCACTTTTCTATTTGGTTAAAAATATCTTAAGCTGTGGTTACAGCCTCATTTTTGATCTTGCTGCTTCCTCTAAGGGCAATTTTCATCCTATAGGTAATATTAAATAGCACTGGTACAATAATCAAAGTAAGAAAGGTGGCAACGATCAAACCAAAAATTACGGTCCAAGCCAAAGGACCCCAGAATACCACATTGTCTCCTCCCATGTAAATGTGGGGGTTAAATTCCGAAAATAACGCAAAGAAGTCGATGTTTAAACCTATTGCCAATGGAATTAATCCTAAAACAGTGGTAATCGCGGTTAGAATAACCGGCCTAAGCCTTGCCTTTCCGCCTTTAATGATGGCTTCCGTAGCATCTTCCTTTGTCAATAGGGCCTTATCATCCATTCCAAGTTTTACCTTCCTACGGTCAATAAGAATCTGGGTATAATCCAAAAGCACCACTCCATTGTTTACAACAATTCCCGCCAGGGAAATTATACCCATCATTGTCATCATAATAACAAACGACCATCCGGTAATCATTAGCCCTCCAAATACCCCTATAAAACTCAGGAAAATGGCAATCATAATAATGAGTGGTTTTGAAATACCGCCAAACTGAAATATCAATATGAGCATGATAAGTCCCAATCCGGTAAAAAATGCTCCTACCAAGAACATCATCTGTTTGTTTTGCTCTTCTATTTGCCCTGTATAATCTATTTTTATGCCTTGTGGAAGGTTCTTAAATTCCTCCATTTCCTTCTGAATTTCGGCCACAATTGCGGCGGCATCCGTAAAACCAGGTTGCAGGCCGGAATAAACGGTAACCACACGTTTATTGTCCCTGTGCTTTATAGCACTAAAACCAGACGTATTTCTCTCGGTTGCCACTGCGGAAACAGGAATTTCCTTGACTTTTCCAGTGGCCTGGTCCCTAAAAATGATGTTTTGATTGAATAGGGCACTTTTGTTGTACCTTAAATCCTCATTAAAACGAACATTTATATCGTAATCCTCACCGTCTTCCTTAAAAATACCGGCTTTTTCCCCAAATAAGGACCTGCGCAATTGGTTTCCGACCTGCCCTACCGAGACCCCAAGTTCACCCGCTTTTTTACGGTCTACCACGACTTGCATGGAAGGTTTGCTTTTATTTACATCGATTTTTATTTCTTCAATACCCGCGATGTTTTTGGTATTTATAAAGTTTCTTATATCCTCGGCAGTATTGATCAATTGGTCGTAATCCTTCCCTTCCAATTCAATATTGATGGGATAACCTGCTGGTGGGCCATTGGCCTCTTTTTCCACAGATATGGCAACACCGGGATAAATACCGCTAAGTCCGGACTGCACTTTGGCACGGATGTCTTCCGTGTTCAATCCTCTCCTATATTTGAACTCACTAAAGTTAACAGTGATTTTTCCTTTATGGGGCATTTCGGCTGCAGAACCTCCATCGGCCAAAGGATTGCCAGCTCCTTCACCTACTTGAGATACTGCAGTGGTCATCATAAAGTTTTTACCATTGTCCATATATGCCTTGTCATTTACAATGGCATAGACCCTTTTTTCAATATCAAGGGTAATGTCATTGGTCTTTTCTATGGCTGTTCCCTCGGGATATTCAATGTATACATAAATTTCATTGGGTTTATTGTCGGGGAAGAATTCAATTTTGGTTCTTCCACTTCCTACAGACATTCCGAATAGCATAAAAACAACTACCAATAACATTGCCGTAATTCCAAAATACCAGTATACATTTTTACCCCTTAAGGCATGTACCAATCTTTTTTCGTACCAGTTTTCAAAGCGTGTCATAGTGTTTTTTTGAAAACGCACGGCCCATTTTTTCACGGCATATTTGTATATCCAGAACATGCCCGCCGTTAGGATCATTACCGAGCCAAAGCCTCTCATGGCTCCGCCGAAGAATAGGATCAAAAATCCAATTCCACCCATAATGATACTAATTCGTACCAACTGCCTTACCGTTAGTTCCTTTTCATCGGTATCCATAAAATTGGACACTAACATGGAGTTCATAAATATGGCTACAAACAAGGACGACCCCAATACCACGGATAAGGTAATCGGGAAATAGATCATAAACTGTCCAAATATCCCCGGCCATAATCCTAAGGGAACAAAGGCTGCAACAGTGGTGGCTGTGGAAATGATAATTGGAAAGGCAATCTCACCAATACCTTTTTTCGCCGCCTCAATACGTGGCATGCCCTCATCCATTAAACGATAGACATTTTCCACTACCACAATTCCGTTATCCACCAACATTCCCAATCCCATGATCATTCCAAAAAGAATCATGGTATTCAGGGTATAGCCTAACCATGACAGGATCATAAAGGACATAAACATCGACATTGGTATTGCAAAACCAACAAATAGGGCATTGCGGAAGCCTAAAAAGAACATTAGGACACCTACTACCAAAATAATTCCAAAAATAATATTGTTGACCAGGTCATCCACTTGGTTAAGAGTTCTTGTGGATGAATCGTTGGCTATGGAAATGTGCAGATCGGGAGGAAAATAGTTGGCTTTGGTGGTTTTTACTATTTCCTTAATTTGATCGGAGGCCGATATGGAATTTTGACCTGCCCGCTTTTTTACGTCCAACATCACTACACTTTCCCCAAATTCCCTGGCATAGGTAGTTTTGTCCTTTTCATCAAAATGTACTTCGGCAATATCTTTTAGATATACGGCCCCGTTTTCTGATTTTACTACAAAATCGTTTAGCAGGCTTGGATTTTCTACCTCACCCAATATACGGATGGTACGTCTTTGTCCACCAATCTTTAAATTTCCAGCAGACATGGTCATGTTACCGTTGCCTATGGCCTGCATAACATCGTCAAAACTTACCTTGGCCGCCATCATTTTATAGACATCAACAGCTACCTCTACTTCTTTTTCCTGCGCTCCACGAATGTCGGCTTTTTTTACCTCTGGAAGATTTTCAATTTCATCCTGCAGGTATTCGGCATATTCCTTTAACTTTTCCACTGGATAATCCCCGGTAAAGTTGATGTTCATGATCGGGACTTCTTCAGAAAAATTGAGGTCGAATACATTTGGTTCTACTTTGGCGCCGTTAAAAGTAGGCCAGTCCTCGCTGGCTTTTTCACCATCAACTTCATCCTTTACCCTTTGTTTTGCCGATTCTACCGAAATCTCTTCATTGAATTCAACAGTGATAATGGAATAGTCCTCTTGTGAAGTAGATACAATCTCTACCACATTGCTTATATTCTTCAATTCATCTTCCAGAGGGTCCGTTATCAACCTTTCAATATCTTCGGCGGTATTACCTGGATAAGGGGTGCTGATATATATTTTCGTTTCTATGATCTCTGGAAAGTCTTCCCTTGGCATGGCAAAATAGGATGATAATCCAATCCATAAAAAGATACCTATCATTACATAAATAACGGAGGGGTTGTCTATGGCCCAGGACGATAAACTAAATTCTTTGTCTGCGTTTTTTTGTAGTTTGCTCATGGACTTTTTAGTTTAAAACTTTAACTTTTTGACCATCCTTAACGCTTCTGGCACCTTCCTTTATGATGTGATTGCCATTACTGATGCCGGAAAGTACTTCCACATAGCCGTTTTGGGTCTTGCCAGTGGTGATTATCATCTTTTTGACCACCGCCTCGTTGTCGGCGTTCAGTTCTTCGGCCACATAGGCATACTGTTCTCCATCGGCATTTTCGGAAACAATGCTCTGAGGAATAAGAATGGCATTTTCACTGGTATAATCGTTTAATTGTACCTTGGCGCTCAGGTTTGGCTTAATGCTTCCTGTCTCATTGGGCACGGGTATTTCTACGGTAAAAGATCTGTTACCAGGGTTTATAAAGTTTCCTGTCTGTCTTATATTGGTGATTATACTATCTCCCAATACAGGAAAATATACCTTAGCTTCCTTTCCATTTTTTATACTGCCCAAATAGGTTTCAGGTACTTCTACTACTATGTACATATCCGATAGGTTTACAATTCGGAATACCTCCGATCCGGGACCAGGGGCAACTACGGTACCTTGGTCCTTTATAACGTCGTCTATAATTCCGGAAAATGGGGCTCTAATGTTCGACTTCCCTAATTGACTCTGCATTTGCTTAACGTTATTTTCAGTGGCTTCATAATTGGTCTTGGCCTGCAGATACTGGATTTCGGAACCTATTTTTTGATCCCATAATCTTTTTTGACGCTCAAAAGTGGTTTTAGCCAATTGTGCTTGAGTTTTGAATTGCTCCAATTGACTGCCCATTCCACCATCATCTATGCTAGCCAGAATTTGACCTTTACTCACCTTTTGACCCTCTTTCACATATACTTTTTGCAAAACACCTTGCATTTCTGGATAGATAAGTACATTTTGTTTCGTTTTAACATCGCCTTGTAGGTCCAGGTAATGGTCAAATTTTTTAGGATTGGCAACAACTGTAGTAACTAGGGGAAGATTTTCATTTCCGCTCATAGACCCTATTACAGAATCCAACTTTTTTAGTTCGGATTCCATGACTTTTTGTTTTTCGAAAAGTTCACTTTTTTTGACGCGCAATGCGTTGAGGTCTCCACCGGAAATTAGTTGATCTACTGTTTGTTGATTGTCGGAACCGCATGAGACCAGAATGGCACCAAGAGCGAATATTTGAAGTATATTTTTCATAATTTTTTATTGATAGGTTGACGTTTTATGTTTAAAGTTTTCTGTTAAGTACCGTTTCCAATTCCGTTTTCTTATTTATTACTTCTACCATGGATTGTAAGTATTCCTGTTGTGCCCCATACAACTGTGTTTGTGCCTGCCTTAACTCGAAGCTGGAGGCAAGTCCTTCCTTATATTTAAGCTGGTTCTTATATTCAATTCGTTCCGCTAAGCCCAAATTTTCGCTTGCAGTGTTGTACTCTTCTATAGAAAAGAGGTAGTTGCTCTTGGCTGTTTTATGTTGAAGGCGAATGCTCTGTTCCGTTTCGGACATTTGAGTCTTGGCTTTTTCAAGTGCAATTTTTACCCTAGCGGTCTTGGCGCTTCTCCCAAAGGAACTAAAAATTGGAATATGCAGGTCTAAACCCAACACCGATGAATCGAACCAATCAGTATCGTTGCTTAGAAAGTTGAACTTATCGCTATAGGAGGTGCTTCCGTAATTTACAAAGGCATTCAAGGTTGGCAAGGCCATACTTTTTTGTAGCTTAAGTTCCAATTCCCTCTGTTGGTTCAGATTGTTCACTATTTTAAAATCGATGTTATTGTCTATCACCAAATCTTCCTCCAACAGATCCAAACGTATTTGTGCTTGGGCCAAATCGGATAGTTTTTCCTTCAATTTTGTGGGAACATCAATGTCCAGTCCCATGATTAGATTTAACATTTGAAGGGTAATCGACTGTAAACGGAGTGAGTTTTTTAATTGATTGTCAACAGAGGATAAGGTAATCTGCAATTGTTCCACGCTTTCTTCATCTCCAAGCCCATTTTCGAAAAGCTTTTGGGTTTCAAATAGATTTTTTTCCAAATTCACCTTGTTTTTTTCCAAAATGGCAACGCTTTCCTGCGACAATAGAACATTGCCATATGCCTCAACAACAGATTTGCGCACCTCCAGTTCAGTCTTCTCCTTACTGTTGTTGCTATAGGCTATAAAGGTTTTTGCCGCTTGAATGCCAACGAGGTAGGACCCGTCAAAAATCTGTTGTTTAAGGGTAGCAGTAGCATTGGCTGTTTGGGGTTGTCCAAACACAACGGGAATAAAGGTTCCGGGCTCTTGGCCTGCCAATTCACCGGGCAACAGGGATACTGGTTGCTTTAATTGGTTTTGATAGCTTACGGCCCCGTCTATTTGCGGAAGTCCAGTTGCGATAGTTTCCCATTTTTGTTTTTTGGCGTCCAACAAATCCCTATCCGCATTTATGGAGCTGTAATTGTTTTCCAAAGCAAAGGCTATAGCTTCCTCAAGGGAGTAGCTATATGTCTGTTCTTGGGCGTAGGTCCAAGTAACTGTAAATAGCATCATAAGTGCTAAAAAGCTGTATTTCATAAAATTGGATTTAATGTTTTTTAATTGGGTCATTTAGCTGTTTTTTATTCGTGTGTGGAATCGATGATATCATTTAGTATCTTTCTGCCCTTTGGTGTTACAATTCCACGCAAATGATATTCAAGAAAATAATCCTGTAATTCTTTTGCCACGAAATTGCCCTCCGGAAAAAAGCGTTCGTCCTTGATACTGGCCACACCCGATATATAGATGCGCGATACGAATTCGATGTTCAAATTTTCCCTGTAGATTCCAAGTTCCAAACCTCTTTTTATATTGTTTACAGTGCATTCCTGCATTAATTCATATTGCTTTTCCCTAAGGTTGGCAAAAATTTTTGGATAATATTTCTGTAACTGGTATTGGGGGGAAGACTTTTCATCCTTTAAATGGGAAATGACAAATTTTTTAATGTCGTACAATTCCTCAATAGGATTTTTGACATTGGCACATATGAAATCTATTCCTGTATTAATTTGATTAAAAAGACTAAAAGTGCACTCCTGTACCAACTTCGTCTTATTTTCAAAATGGGTGTAAATCGTTTTTTTGGAAATTCCCATTTCATTTGCCAAATCGTCCATGGTAACACTTTTGAACCCTAAGTTCAAAAACATATCTGTTGCCTTTTCTAAAATTTTTTCCTTCATAGAGTCGGCAAAGATAAACCAGGAAACTTATAAAACAAAAAAAGTTTCCTAAGTTTTACGTTTTCTTAACATTTCAGTCGATTTCCTTCATTCTGTATTGGGAATTGTTTCTTTATGGTAAGTGATTTCTTTTAATGTATTTTTGAAAAAAATTGCCATTATGCAGAGCATTGAACAATACAGGTTGGATTTTATGGCCCATATGAAGGACAGGTTCAAAATTAAAGAGCCCATAAATCTATATGAGCCTATTTCCTATATTCTTAATTTGGGAGGAAAACGACTTAGGCCTGTTTTAACTTTAATGACCACCGATATTTTTGGGGGAGATTATAAAAAGGCCTTGGATGCTTCATTGGCCATTGAAGTATTTCATAATTTTTCCTTGGTTCATGATGACATAATGGATGCTGCGCCATTGAGAAGGGGGAAACAGACATTGCACAAAAAGTGGGATATGAATACCGGGATTCTTTCGGGCGATGCTATGTTGATATATAGTTATCAGTTGTTGGAAAGTTATCCTGCAGCCACTTATAAGAAATTGATGAAATTGTTCAGTAAAACTGCCCTAGAGGTTTGTGAAGGACAACAGTATGATGTGGACTTTGAGAACCGGGAAGAGGTAAGCATTCCCGAATATCTGGTTATGATTCAAAACAAGACGGCTGTTTTAGTGGCTGCGGCCATGAAAATGGGAGCTATCATTGCCGATGAATCGGACGAAGTCCAAGATTTGATATATGATTTTGGGAAGAACCTCGGGATCGCCTTTCAATTACAGGACGATTATTTAGACGCTTTTGGAGACCCTCAGAGCTTTGGGAAACAGCTTGGGGGCGATATTATTGAAAACAAAAAGACCTATTTGTACCTAAAGGCACTGGAATTGGGAAGTCCAAATCAGGCTCAGGAGTTGGAGCATCTCTTTTCTATTAAGCCAATGGATGCCGCCAACAAAATAAACACGGTTAAAGAATTGTTTCAGGAAACCGGAGCCCTTTCCCTTACTTTAAAAGAGATGGAAAGTTACACCGATAAGGCATTTAAAACTTTGGAAATGCTTAGCCTAGAACCAAGGAAAAAGGAAATATTAAGGCAGTTTGGAACTGCCTTAATGAACCGCGAGGTCTAAATTACCTTTGTAGCACCTTGTTGGCCAGCCTTGGTTTTAAAAGCTATTCTTTTTTCAAAACGGACAAAAATTCTATTACATCCCTTATTTCCCTTTTGGACATAATGGTTCCCATTGGGGGCATACCTGAAGCTATATTTTGTCTTTTATCAATTCTTGATAGGGCAATTTCCATGGGCTCTGCATCTGAAGTTTTAAGAATAAGCTCATCCTTGGTTTCTTCTTCCAAAATTCCTGTTATGGTTTGTCCATCCTTAAGGGTAACGGTAACCATTCCGTAACCTGGAGATAAACGGGCACTTGGGTTAATCAATGCCTCTAGAATTTGTTCCCTGCTCAATATATTTCCAATATTGTCCAGTGCAGGACCCACGGTTCCACCAGCACCTCGAACGGCATGACATCGAACGCACTGCCCAGCGGAATTGGTATTGAAATACTCATAACCTGCCCGTATGTTTCCGCCGTTTAAGGTTTCCGTATAGGCGGCCAAACCATCTCCATGGGCCTTTAGATTACCCAATTGTGCAATCAATTCTTCGGATTTGGTAGCCTCAACAGCTTCCGTTAGGTCCAAGATAACACCGTTGGATAGCTTCTTGTTATTTCCTTGTTTTATTAGGGAACTTAGGACATCTTTACTTTTTTCAAGGGGCATTTCCCCCAAAACGCTTAGCATTTTTTGTTGTTCAACAATGGATCCACTTTTAAATATAGGCTCTACAATAGCGGGCAATTTTTCTTTGGGAATATCTACTTGGGTTACTAATCCAACAGCAACGGTACGAACATCCCGATCTTTATCTGCCATACCAATTCTCATGGCTTCTTCAATATTGGCATAATTTAGATCTCCAAGTGCCATTAACATGGCCGAGCGCACTACAGGAGAAGAATTGTTTTTCATTATAGTTGCCAATTGGGCATTGTATCCATCTATTTTGAGGGCGCTTATGGCCTTCGCTGCTGCCACTAAAATATCCGGGTTTTCATCCTTCAAAAAGTCGGGAATATACTTTTCTATTTTCTGTTTTACTGCAATGGCATCCCTTTTAATTTCGCCCCTATAACGCCCATCTACCCTGTCCAGGACAGAAGGGGAGGCCCAAGTACCTATGGCGGCCAATGCTTCACCTCTAAGTGTGCTGGAAACAGTTGTTCTCCGTGCAAAGTCGATAAGTAGGTCCAACTCCTTATCCCCACCAACCCTAAGTGCGGCATTGATACTTCTACGCAACAATGGTTCAGAGGTAAATCTTTCCTCTTTCAACAAGGAGGCTAAAGCTGGCAAGGCGGCTTCAATAGACCAATCATCATTGATTGCCCTGGCCGCTTCGGTAACTATATATTCATCCTGGTCCTTTAAAAATAGTGCCAACTGTTCATTTTGCAATCGTCTCAATACCAAAACAGCGGCAATACGTAAACTTCTGTTTTCGCTGTCGGCCAAGGCAATTATCGGGGCAGTTTCCCCAATTCTCGCAAGCGCCAAAACAGCGGCATGTCTTAAATAAAGATCTTCGTCATTATTGGCCTCCAACATTGTCAAAAGCGGCTGAACCGCATTTTTTTCCGCAATTCTACCTATAGCTTGGGCGGCGAAGAACCTAACCCGAGCATTATGGTGTTCCAGTAAGGATATTAAGTCGTTGCCGGCATTACTATATTTAACATCTCCCAAGGTTTTGGCAGCCTGGGCTACAATTTCGGAGTCGCTGTCCTTTAAAAGATTCATTAATGGCTCGGCCCTTTCCGATTTTAGCCTTGCCAATTGCCCTATACCCCAAATTCCGTGGACCCTGGCCAATTGGTTTTCCTTTTGTGCAATGGCTGAGGTAAAAGCCTTTTGGCCTTTATTGTCCCTATTTGCCAATTCGAACTGGGCCTTTTGGCGAATTCGCATATCGGGATATGAAAGGAATTGGATTAATTTGTCAACATTTTGATCTGTATAGTCCAAGGTCATTAATCGCTCCGTTTCCTTTCTTTCCAACTTCAGGTCGTTTTTGTTCGCTGCAACATCCAACTTCCATACCCGGCCGTAATTTTTGGTATCCCAGCCGTTCATCCAATCTGCAATATAAAGTGCCCCATCCGGAGCAAAACGAATTCCTGTGGGGAGAATTCCGCTGAGTATATCTTGTTCCTTATTTAGTTCAAAGGAGGCCCCTTTTGGTTTAAGGTCGAAACTCCATATGTGCGATCTACTTGGATTACCAACAAACTCTACCAGAAAGAATTTGTTTTTCCATTCCTTTCCCAGGGCAGTGCCAGGGTTGTAGGCCATTCCTGTTGGACCATTATGAAAGTTCATAATGGGCGGTATAATGTAGGCAGCTTGGTTTTCCCAACGGGGGACAAAAAGTTTTTCATCCATCCAAACGTTGTACCCATTGTTTTTTGGGTCGGTGTACTTGCCATATTGCCAATTGGAGCGCCAACCTGCGTCAGATCCTTCCACAATATATACCAATCGTTCGCTTTCTCCACGGTGATCCCCATCATTATCCGCGGTAATAATATTGCCGTACTCGTCAAATACAAATTCGTGGGTATTGCGCACACCGGCGGCAAAAACCTCAAAATCGCTACCATCGGGATTTGATCTAACAATAACCCCTTGATTTGGGTATTTGTGATGTGTTCCGTCTGCGGTGGTAATATTGGCCCCTATATCTCCAATTCCCCAATAGATTCTTCCGTCAGGACCTTCTATAGCTCCGGACATTCCATGTCCCCCAAAACCGATATGTACCCCGTAACCATGGGATATGGAAGTTTTATCGTTCATAATGCCATCGCCATCCTCATCGGTAATTCTCCACATATCCGGGGCAATACCTACGAACATATCATTTTTTCTGACCAATAGGGCTCCGGCAACATCCGATTTTTCTTCATGAAAATCATTCACAATTCTTGTGGCAACATTGGCATAACCACTAGCATTTTGGTCCTCCAATTTCCATATTTCCTCCTTTTGTACCGTAAGGTCTTTCCAATCGTGGATGCTATCATGATTTAGGTCCTTCAGCCATTCGTTTTCTTCGCTTTTTTCTGTAGCGAATGTTTCATGTAAAAAGTTTTTTCTATCCTCTACCGATTGTAGGGCAATGGATGGGGTCATCCAATGTCTGAACCCTCTGATATCAAATTCAGAGTTTTTTTGACGGTTGGTCCTAGTTAGGTATATGTTTCCCTCATCGTCCACGGACATGGCCACCGGATCCGGAGCCAAGGAATCAGAAGCCCATAAAGACAATGTTAGGCCTTCTGCAACTTGGGCGGGAACATTTTCTCTTATTTCCTTAAACCTGTTTAAGGCAGTTGTGGTATCTTCTTTTATTACCAATAAGGGTTCCTGTGGTTGCTTGGGTTTTGTGTCACAGGATATGGCAAAAATGCCAATAAGGGATAGAACTAAGACGGTTCTGAAGGTAGATATGGTTTGCATGGGAATAATTGGTTTTAAAAAGAGTAAAATATACGGGTATATAACAGTATTATAAAATATTGCTTGTTAAATTAAAAAAACCCTACGAATGAAGGCCTGAATAAATTCTTTTTTGGGGCAGGCGGCTATTATTTTTAAGTCTTCTAGGATACCGGTTTTTTCATCCAAAAATTTAAGAATATTTTGAGCCCTACGACGCTTGAACAATTGGCCAAAAATTAACCTACCCTTACTGTTGTTCCTATATAGTATATCCAATAATAGGAGGTCATAAAACCAATATCGATCCTTTTTGAAAAAAGTATTTAGCGGTTTGTCCTTTTTTAAAAATGGGATTAAAGCCCCTGTTTTTTGATGTGTCCGCATAAAGGTATAGCCAGAACTTGGTTTTGCCCATCCTCCGGCAACCCCAATATGCAAAATGTTTTTGCTGTTGTGGACGTTAAAATTATAACAGCTCATGGGGATGCTTCCTTTTTCTTTTTCCAATATTTCGTATTCTTTGCAATCCAGATTATTTAGGTAGGATTTTAGAGCCGCTTCATATTCTTGATCGGGGAGCACATTTTCAGAGAATAAGGTGTATTCCACCAAGGCTTCTGTTTGTGAAAATGGCAAAACATACATAAAGCGGGTGTTTCCATTTTGTGGGACGGAAAAATCCATAAAAGTAGCCTGATCTTTATCAAATATAGGTTTGCCGGTTTTTATAAACCAGCCTATAAAATGTTGCTGTAAGACGGGATATCTTTTTTGTTTTAACAGAGGCTTATAGTCAAAAATACTATTGAATATCCTTTTGCCCTTAAAAGTCTCGGAATCGGTACAGACCAATACTTCGTGACCCATATCCTGAATGTCTTTTACGTGCCCTTCCAAAAAAGTGATATTGGTATGTTCATTTATTTTGTTGCGGTAAGTATGGTAAAAATCCTCTGCCCGGATCATTTTATACTGATATGGGGCTATTGGTGTACGTTTGGAAAATCTGTCATCTGCGACAAAAATATGGTCCCAAGTTTTGTGAAGGATAGCATCAAAATCTCCCTGGCCAATTTCCCAATAACACCAGGTACGGTCATTTTGTCTATTCAAATTTTTGTCCAGTAAAAGAATTGATTTCTGTGCAAAAAAATTATCCTTGCCCAAAGCATCGGCCAATAACAAGCCAGAGGCACCTGCGCCAATAATAATATAATCGTAGGTTGCCATGCTAATGGTCTCTAGTGTCAAGGGTTTATACCAAGTTTAGAAATGGTTCTGAGTCTGTTTTAAGGATGCAATCCAAAAGTACAAATTCTATTGGTAGCATTTATAAATCCAATAAGAGGGAACTATCAAGTATGTTTAGGGTGTTTTTTCCAGTATCCCCAGTAATTGTTCGGCATCCAGATATTGGAAATAACGTGCTTGGGCAGTAAAGGTAGAATCCAGTAATACTAAGGCAGGTAGGGTAAAGGGTGCATTCTTTCTACTGGCCAATAGAAGGGGTATTTCATGTACGGGATTACGTCTGTTGGCTCTTGGATTGGAAAAGCTTTGTTGCCCAAAAACAATGGTATCTGTAGTTTCCACATTAAATTTTACAGCGTAAAAATCCTTATTTAGTAAATGGACCACCCTAGGGTCTTTGAAAGCTGCTTCATCCATTTTTAAGCAGGGAGCACACCAATCCGCATAAAAATCGATGAATACTTTTTTGGGGTTTACTTGAAGGGAATCATACAATTGTTCAAAACTGATCCAATTAACTTGTGTCTTTTCTTGGGCATGGGCATTTGAGCAGGGCAGCATTAAATAAACCATCAATATTAAAATTGTTGTCTTAGTTCCCATTATTCCTATAAAGATTTTATCCTTAGTCCTATAAAAACAGTTCTTGGGGCTCCAGGGCCGTAGACGTAGTTACTATCCCTATTTTTGCCCAAATCAAAATCGTCCTGGTAGGCATTGGTTAAGTTTTTGACCCCTCCGAATATCTCTATTCCTGTGTCAATTCCGGGAAAGCTGTGGTTGTAACCCAGGCGTAGACTGAGTTCCGTAAACGATGGAGATTTAGAGTATTCATCTACGTCCTGCCCTGTTCCTTCACCACTAAAATGGGCAATTTCCATTGGCCCGGTATATAATATATTGGCACTTGCACTTAGTTTTTTAGTGGGTGTATAAGTAAAAGTAGCATAGCCATAGTCGTTTGGGGTTCTTAAAAATGCCCTTTTTGCCTCCAGGCCCCCAATATTCTCCACGGCATCATTGAATAGGCTTGACTGTAGTGTAAAGCCAGCTTCGATCTGAAGCAAATAATCAAAATTGGCCCTTGTTTCCAGGGTAACACCACTTACAGTGGCACCACTGCCATTTCGCTTTTCAAAGCGCTGTCCAAATTCGTCCTCTCCCAAAGGGAAAAGATAGAAGGCGTCATTTAATTGGGTATAAAATCCCTCTAGGGTGAAACCGGCAATGAAATGTTCGGAGGCCTTATCATAATTAATAGATCCGGTAAAACTGTTGGAACGTTCCTCTTTTAGGGCGTCTGAAAGAGAGATACGGGAGATGCCTCCGCCGGCGAAGGCAATATGCAAGTCGGTGTCAAAAGCTTGAGGCGCCCTAAAACCTGTACCCCAGCCCAATCTCAATTGAGTCTCCTTATTCCACTTGTAGAGCAGTGAGAGCCTAGGACTTATAATGGTTTTATCCACTAGATTGTGGTCATCGATTCTAAAACCGGAAAGAAAATTTAATTTGTCGTTAATATCCCAGTCGTTCTGTACAAAACCGCTCAAATTCCTTGTTGTCTGGTCTATTTTGTAATTATAGGGTTCAATAACATCCAACACCTGGTCATATACGAATTCGGACCCAAGTGTCAATACGGTTTTGCCTCCAAGAAACTCCTTAAATCTGTGATTGTATTGAGTGCCACCCTGATGTGTGGTAACATTTGATATGCCATAGGGTGGGTCGGCCAAAAATTCCCCCAATTGGGGTTCATCATCCGGAATTATGCCCGTATAATGGTCACGGTCGGTATATTGACCTCCATAATAAAGGATTAGGGCACTTTTTTCTTCGTTAAAATTTATCTGATAATCCAAACTGCCCATAAGTACATTATGGGTCCGTTCTTCGGATTGTTGTGCCAAGTAGGCGGGTTTATCAACTATTTCACCACCATATCTATATTCATTGATACTACTGAGGCTTACCTCGAGCTTTTGGTTTTCCTGAGGTAGATAAAAAAAGTTGGTACCAAAGGAATTGTTTATGAGCTGTGGGAGCTCTGAAAAATTATCACCGTTGGCGTCATAGGTGTCACGGTCCCTCTTGCTGACAAAAAAAGTGGCCCCGGCATTTCGTTTTGGGTTAACTACGGTGGCGTTACCTACCAGAAGATGGTCGTTCCCATTGTTCCCCACATTTTGATAGGTATAGGTAAGGGAATAGTCGTTTTGCCTCGGGATCTTGGTCATTACGTTCACGGTGCCCCCTATGGCACTGGATCCATAGAGTGCCGATACGCCGCCGCGAACAATTTCTATACGCTCGATCATATTGGTGGGTATTTGCTCCATACCGTATAAGCCGGTAAGGGGACTAAATATGGGTCGGCCATTGATCAATATTTGTGAATAGCCACCTTGTAGCCCGTTTATACGTAATTGGGTATAATTACAGGTCTGGCAATCGGTTTCTACCCGCAGGCCTGGTTGAAATCTTAAGCCCTCGGAAAGATTGGTCGCCACTACGTTATCCAATGTTTTGCTATTGATCAAATTTACGATTACAGGGGAATCCGTACGTCTTTTGTCTGTCCGGGTACCGGTTACCACTACTTGTTCAAGTCCCATAACGTCCTCCCTTAATTCAAAATTTAATTTTAGGGGACGGGTATTTTCCAGGGTAATTTCTTTTAGGGTGGATTTATATCCTATGCTTTGGCAAACCACGGTATAGGTTCCAAATGGGGCGTTAAGGCTATACTTTCCTGATTCATCGGTAGTGGTGCCAATTTGGGTTCCCTTAAGTTGTATGGTGGCCCAGGCTAATACATCTCCGTTGGATATAACCGCTCCTTCCAGTGTTCCGGTTTGGGAAAGAAGATGGGACAGTGGCAAAAAAAGAAATATCCAGATTATATTTTTCATCTATTTAAATTAAAATTTAGGCAAATCTAAAAATTTGTTTGTACAAATAAAAATGTATTTTTGCATAAATTGTATTTAATGACGCGTTCAGAAGAGAATTATATTAAGACTATTTTTCATTTAGGCAGACAGGGGACACAGGATGTAGCTACCAATGCCATAGCGGAGCTAATGGAAACCAAGCCTTCTTCAGTTACCGATATGATTAAAAAACTGTCCGAAAAAGATTTGGTGAATTACAAACGATACCAAGGAGTTTCTTTAACTTCTTTAGGTAATAAGACGGCGTTGAGCATTATCAGAAAACATAGGCTATGGGAGGTTTTCCTAGTGGAGAAGCTCGATTTTTCCTGGGATGAGGTTCATGAGGTGGCGGAACAGTTGGAGCACATTAAAAGTGACAAACTAATAGATAGTCTAGATCGTCTATTGGCTTTCCCCAAGTTCGATCCACACGGAGATCCCATACCCGATAAGAACGGAGGGTTTAAAGAAAGGGATAGGGATTTATTAAGTGAAGTTCCAATAAGAACTGTTGGGGTATGTGTTGGGGTAAAGGACTCATCGGCCACGTTTTTAAAATTTTTGGACAAGAACGGGATAGCCCTGGGAAACCAAATAAAGGTGATGGAAAGAGAGGAGTTTGATGGTTCCTTAAATATTGAAATAGACGGGAGGAACATGCAAATTTCACATGTCATTGCTTCTAATTTGTACATTAAAACCAATGATGGCATATGAACGAGATTATAGACTATTTTGAATCTATCGACCCAATTTTAGCTGCATTTTATGCCACTTTGTTTACCTGGGGACTTACGGCCTTGGGAGCCTCATTGGTATTTTTCTTTAAGACCATGAACCGTGCTGTTTTGGATGGCATGTTGGGTTTTACGGGCGGGGTCATGGTGGCCGCTAGTTTTTGGAGTTTGTTGGCGCCAGGTATAGAAATGAGCCCCGGGGAAGGATTTGTAAAGGTGATTCCGGCCGCGGTTGGATTTCTCATGGGCGCTTTGTTCCTTTTTGGCTTGGATAAGGTATTGCCCCATTTACATATTAACTTTAAGGAGAATGAAAAGGAAGGTATTAAAACACCATGGCATAGAACCACTTTATTAACTTTGGCAATTACTTTGCACAATATTCCCGAAGGACTTGCCGTTGGGGTTTTGTTTGGGGGGGTGGCCGCAGGATTTGACGGAGCAACTATTGGAGGGGCCGTTGCCCTGGCACTTGGAATTGGGCTTCAGAATTTCCCCGAAGGTTTCGCAGTTGCCATGCCATTAAGGCGGCAGGGCTTAAGTAGAAGAAAGAGCTTTATGTACGGTCAGGCCTCAGCTTTGGTAGAACCTGTTGCTGCGGTATTGGGTGCTTGGGCGGTCCTTACTTTTCAGCCAATTTTGCCCTATGCGCTGTCTTTTGCGGCAGGAGCTATGATATTTGTAGTGGTGGAAGAGGTAATCCCGGAAACCCAACAGGATAAGTATACGGACATAGCAACCATGGGTTTTATAGGAGGATTTATAATTATGATGATGCTCGATGTGGGGCTTAGTTGAATTATTTTGGTTTGTTGGTGTAATCATTTATCTTCATTTAAATTATGGGAAATACTGAAAAAAGGCATTGGTTTTTAAACTTGCTTATTGTGGTCACAATAATTGTAGTTGCCCTGGCATTTACGGCGCATTACAAAAATTGGATCAAGACCGAAAATGAGGAATTGGAAATATTATCTGGAATCTATTTCGTCGAGATTCCATTTTCCGACATGGACAGTGTTACTATGGTGGAAAAGATTCCTTCCATGGAACGTATCAACGGATTTTCTGTTAAGGAAAGGGAAAAAGGTGTTTTTAAAGAAGATAGCTTAAGTTTGAATAAGGTATATGTTTACGTGGATCGACTTTCCCAACCCAAAATAAGGTTGGTCTATCAAGATTCCATGAAATTATTTTTGAACATGCCCGATAGTACGGAAACGGAAACTATGTATCGGTTTTTATCCAATAAAATTAATCCCCCCAAAGAATAGAAATATGGTACTTTTAGCGCATGTTCTGGGTTCGCTTTACGGTCTTTTGGCAGTGGTTTTCGGTGCTTTTGGAGCGCATGCACTTAAGAAAACCTTGAACGAACAGCAGTTGAAAAGTTTTGAAACGGGGGTAAAGTATCAAATGTACCATGCCATTTTATTGCTTGTTTTGGGATTTAATTTAAATCTGGAAACAGCTTTGGAACGTTATATGATTTATTGCCTTATAATTGGGGTATTTCTATTTTCCTTTAGTATTTATGGACTATCCATAAGTGCGGCCAAAGGTAAAAAACTCAGATTTTTAGGACCTATTACGCCATTGGGCGGATTACTTTTGGCAATAGGTTGGGGATTATTGTTCTATTCCTTTATTCAAAATTTGGTATAGTGTCTATTTAACCTCCACTTGGGCCGTAAAATCCTTTATTGCCTGGTTGGGTTCTATGATGTTATACCCCTTCCAAAATTCAGGATCGTAGTTGGGCATATAGGTAGGAAGAACGGTATTGTTTTCCAGAACGGCATTGAATTGTTGGGTAGTTATGGCTTCAGAGTCAAAAAGGATCACTTCGTGCCTGTTTACCCCACTGCTAGCCATATCTATTTTTAAGGAAAGCTCGTTCTGTTTGTTCCTTCCCTTTACGCGCTTGTTTAGTTCAATGATTTTCAAAGGCCTTTTTATGGCCACCTTCGCGCCCAGTTCTTCTTCAAAATAGCGTAAATGGTAAACTCCTGCTTCATTCTTGGAGAATATCATCTTCCCCTTATCCAAATATTGGTCCAAAGAGACTCCCAAAAGCTTAAAGGTCCTCAGGGATTTAACATTGCTGTAATCCAATCGGATTACAGCAAAATCATCGGCATGGATATACAGCCTACCCTGGTAGTCCGCAGACCTTTTGGGCTCAAAATCAAGGATATAAACTGCATCATTCCCTATATAGGTAAAATCTACCAATGTAAAATTGTACCTATTGTCTTTATGGATGAAATTGAGGTCCGAATCTTTTAGAAAGAACTGTTTTTCCAAAATCTTGGCTAGGCTTCCTTTTTTAAAGGAAGCGAAATTCTTCTTTCGGTTTTCTTCCTTTTTTTTCTTTTCTTCCAATTCTTTTTTCAAGGCCTCGGCATCTGCACCTTCACTCTCGGTGGTAATTATTTCGTCGGCATCCACTTTTGTGCCGAATAGGCCCGATTTAATTTTGAAATAGGAATCGGGCTTTATATTTTCCTTTAGAATATCATTGAACTTTTCTTCCAAAGCCGTTAGGTCCAATTCGCTTTGCTTATCATAAAGATCTGAAGCCTTTATCAACATTAGTTTTTGATTGTCCTTTTCATAATTGCCATAAAAGTCGCCCAATATTTCGGTGTATCGGCTCGATTTTTTTGGAATGGTATTCAGGACACTGTCCAAGAATTTCTCGTTGAGGGCATCTATGGTAGATTCTTTGAAAGTATAATTGGATTTGGTAAGGTTTTGATGATAGGAGTCCCTAAAGAACAAGCGTTTTTTGGTGAGGGCTGTACTGTAATTTTTATTGATATGTTCTTTTACCTGCTCTATAAGCTCTTCCGCGGTATATTGTTTGTTACTTACAATTACAGGATTTAGTGCTATGGGTTTGGCACTTAGGAAAATGACAGCTTCCGTAAATTGATTCAATGGCTTGCGTAAACCCTCATAGCCTATACACGAAATAAAAAGGGAGTCGGTATCTCTACTATTTTGATCTAATAGCAAACTAAATCGGCCTTCTTCATTGGTAATAACCCCTTTTTTATTGGATAGAAGAATAGTGGCGTAGGGAATGGGCTGTTGCGTGGCAGAGTCCCTTACCACAGAGGAGATTACTTGGGCCTGATTAAAGTTGAATCCGAATGCAACTATAAAAATGGGAAATAGGGCTTTAAAATTGAGCATACAGGTCATCTAATGAACACCAAATTAAGGAATTGGATTTCTTAAAGCAATGGACTTGTGATTATTTTAAGACAGATTTATTATACTTTATAAAAAGTATTTTTAAGCATGGATGGAAGAAATAAATGCTTTCTACTAAGATCAATGACAGCCACAATCCCCATCACCACAAGATTTGGAGCTGCGTTTCTTTCCTGCAAACAAAGATTTTGGCAATAGGAATTTCTTTACTAGATACCCTAAGGCCAAGGCCACTGTGATATAGACCAATATGTGTTGAAGAATGCTCATTTTTATTATCCGCTTTGGGTGTTGAAAGGAAAAAGGTTTAATGCCGCTTATTTACTTATAGGAACCAAAATCCGTTACATTTTTTCTTTTTTGATTGTCCGGATTACTTTAGAATCTGGTATGCAATCAATGCTACAATATACGCAAAAAGACTCATAAATACCAGTTGTGCAGCTGGCCATTTCCAGGTATTTGTCTCCCGTTTTACTATTGCGAGCGTACTCATGCATTGCATGGCGAAGGCGTAGAAAAGCAGTAAGGAAATACCTGAGGCCAAATTAAATAGGGGCTTTTTGGTTCTAGGGTCTATTTCGGCCGCCATTCTGTTCTTTATGGTGTCCTCTTCATCGCTACCCACACTATATATAGTGGCTAAGGTACCCACAAAGACCTCTCTGGCCGCAAAGGAAGTTAGGACGGCAATACCAATTTTCCAATCGTACCCCAGTGGGCGCACAACAGGTTCTATAGCCTTGCCCATATAGCCCATATAGGAGTTTTCCAGTTTGTAACTTGCAATTTCCTGATTGGTAGCTTTTTCAATTAGAGCCATTTCTTTCAGTCTTAGGGAGTCGCTTATTGCAACAGGGTCCAAAACATATGTTTTTTTCCCAATGCTATCCTGAAGTGCCTGTTTGTAGGCAGTCATCGAACTTTCAATATTGGTTTTATTAAATTCCGAAAATCCTTGTTCTTCAATTTGCTCACTAACAATTTCGTCTGCATTGGCAAAATCATCCGAAAATCCGTTCGATCCCAAAAACCAAAGTATTATGGAGATGGCCAAAATAATCTTTCCGGCCCCTAGCACAAAACTTTTAGTTTTTTCCCAAACGGTATAAACAACATTCTTAATGAGAGGGAGTTTATAATTGGGCATTTCCATGACAAAGAAGGTCTTGCTCTTGATCTTCATGATCTTGTTCAAGATCATCGCCGAAAATATAGCGGCTCCAAATCCCATCAGATAAAGGAGCATTAAGGTCAATGCCTGATAGCTAAGCCCCAGAAATCTACCTTCAGGAATAACCAAGGCAATAATGATCAGATAAACCGGTAAGCGGGCAGAGCAGGTAGTAAAGGGGGTAACCAAAATGGTAATAAGTCGCTCCTTCCAGTTTTCAATGGTCCTAGTGGCCATAATAGCTGGAATTGCACATGCCGTTCCCGAAATCAATGGCACTACGCTCTTGCCGCTTAAGCCAAAAGGACGCATCAATTTGTCCATTAAAAATACAACCCGGCTCATATAGCCAGATTCCTCCAAGAGGGCAATAAAAAGGAACAAAAAGGCTATTTGGGGAATAAAAATGACAATTCCGCCTATCCCGGCAAGGATTCCTTCGGCAATTAAATTGGTAAATACTCCTGGGGGTAAAGTGTCTTTGACCCATTCACTGGCAGAAGCAAAGGATTCGTCAATGAAATCCATTGGGTAACTGCTCCAGTCGTAAATGGCTTGAAAAATTGTGAGTAGGATAATAAAAAAGATAGCATATCCAAATATTTTGTGCGTCAAGATCTTGTCCAAGGTAGCCCTGAGACCTTTGGCAGCGTTAATATCTACCTTATATGCCTGTTTTAGGATACCATTTATAAATTGATATCTAAGAATGGTTTCCTTTTGTTGCAGCCTTTTTAGTTCCGATTTGGATTTGGTGGCAAAAGAGGCCGTAATGGTGATCGGGTTCTTCTCTATGGGCATAAAATTTACATCCTGGGTAATTACAAGCCATAGTTTATATTGATCTTCCTTAGGAAATGTTGCTTTCAATTTTTCGAAATAATCCGGAGCAATTACCGTTGTATCAACATTGGGAGAAATAGATAGGTTTTTATAGTCGGCGATCAATTCCTTAATTCGGTCTATACCCGTTCCCTTTCTAGTACTTACCAATGCAATTTTGGTATCCAGCTTTTCTTCCAGTAGCGCTATATCCAAGGAAATTCCAGTTCTGGACATACGATCTGCCATATTGATGACCAGGATAACCGGAATTTTAAGGTCCTTTATTTGGGTAAAAAGAAGAAGGTTTCTTTTTAAGTTTTCAACATCGCTGATGACAACGGCAACATCTGGGAAATCCTTATCATTTTTATTGAGCAAAAGTTCTACCACTACACTTTCATCCAAGGAAGTAGTGTTAAGGCTATAGGTGCCGGGTAAATCCAATATATGCGCCTTTACGCCACGGGGCAGTTTACAGATCCCTTCCTTTTTCTCTACGGTAATACCTGGGTAATTCCCAACTTTTTGTTTTAAACCGGTAAGTTGGTTAAAAACCGAAGTTTTACCAGTATTGGGATTGCCTATAAGAGCAACCTTGATCTGTTTGCTCATAGTGGGGAATCTTCAATAATTTCTAACTCAATTAAGGCGGCCATGGAACGCCTAATAGCGATATGTGTGCCGTTAACGTTAATGTATATGGGATCTTTCAGAGGGGCCACCTGTACCAATTCTATTTCATTGCCAGGGAGGCAACCTAATTCCAATAGTTTAATAGGAAGAATTCCATCAGCAAATTCCTTGATGATACCCTTTTGCCCTCGCCTTAAATGTGCTACTGTTGTAGTCAATTTTTATTTAGATTGATTTTAATTAAGCACAAAAATAAAAGAAAAAGATGAAGTATTCAGGTAAAACCATAAAAAGTTGACGCTTTGAATGGCTGTTGCTTCCGATTGATGGGTAGTAACTGTTTTTTTATTGAAACAAAGCAGGTAATTGGGGTTTTGGAATTGGAAAGGCCAAATATTGCCCGGCCCCTTCAATGGTCAGGAGCGCTATAAAATATTAGTCCTTATAAGAAGATCTCAATATTTCCAAGTCGCTCAGCAATTTCTCCATTTCGTCCGAGTTGGTACCGTCGTAGAATCCTCTAATTCTACGTTCTTTATCCACTAGAATAAAGTTTTCTGTATGGATCATATCGTAAGGGCCTCCATCACCATCGGTCTTAACGGCTAAATAGGATTTCCTGGCCAATTCATATATCTGCCCTTTGTCTCCGGTAACAAGATTCCATTTACTATCATTGACCCCTTTTTCCAAGGCGTATTTTTTTAACTGTGGAACCGAGTCAATGTCCGGGGTCACGGAATGGGAAAGCAGTAATACGTCATGGTCATTTATAATTTTATCTTGAATACCGACCATATTTTTTGTCATTATGGGACAAATTGTGGGGCAGGTGGTAAAGAAAAAATCGGCAATATAAATTTTGTTGTGGTAGTCCTCTTGGGTCACCAATTCCCCATTTTGATTGGTCAATGCGAAATCAGCAATAGTATGGTATTTTTTAACATGCTGTAGGGTGCTGTCCACCAATTCGAAATTTACCATGGCAGGTTGGTAAACGGGCAATAATTTTTTGGGTTGAAGGGCATTGTAGAAAAGGGAAACGATGACCCCGGAAATGAGGAGAAGAACAATTCCCAAGAATTTAAATTTGGCAAAAAACGAACGCATGTTTTTTTGGCAAAGGTAGTGTAGATGCCAAGATAATTCAAGATTCTTTAGGTGGAACGCTACTAAATCTTTCTTAAAAAAAACCCTTGGGCGGAATAGTTTTTTTTTAAGACCGCGTAATAATGTACTTTTGTGCGCTTTTATAGTTTAAAAAAAATACTTAATGACGTTAGCAATACAGATTGTACAGTTTGTACTTATCATATCCATTTTGGTGATTCTCCATGAATTGGGCCATTTTCTTCCCGCGAAATATTTCAAGACCAAAGTGGAGAAATTTTATTTGTTTTTTGATGTAAAGTTTTCCCTGTTCAAGAAGAAAATAGGGGATACGGAATATGGAATTGGCTGGTTGCCATTGGGAGGCTATGTAAAGATAGCCGGGATGATCGATGAGAGCATGGACACCGAGCAAATGAAGCAAGAACCACAACCGTGGGAATTTAGAAGCAAGCCGGCTTGGCAACGACTTATTATAATGACAGGCGGGGTAATCGTAAACTTTTTGTTGGCTTGGGTAATATATACTACCATGTTGGCAAGTAATGGGGATACCTATATTCCTTCAGATAGCCTAAAATACGGTATTGTAGTAGATTCTATTGGCGAACAATTGGGATTAAAGACAGGCGATCAAATTTTGATGGTGGACGATAAGAAAACCAGGAAATTTAGGGAGGCTGTTTTGGATATCATTCTCGGAGATGAGGTAACGGTGAATAGGGACGGCCAGGAAATTACTTTTCCTTTGTCGGATGAAGGCAAGGAGACCGTTTTTGCTACCCAGGGTAAAAATTTCTTGGATTATAGAAAAAAAGCGATTATTGCCAAAGTGGTTCCCAATTCGGTAGCCGAAAAAGCAGGTCTATTGTCAGGAGATGAAATTATAGGGGTAAATGAGGTATCCACTGTGTTTTGGGATGAATTGGTTCCGAAAATACGGAGCTCTGCCAATCAGAAGTTGACCCTGAACGTTCTTAGGGATGGGGTCACCCAGCAGTTACAATTAACAGTTCCCGAAGAGGCGGTGATAGGAATTGAATTGGATGATACCGATTTACGGGTAACCGATAATTATAGCATTTTTGAAGCTATACCGGCAGGTTATAACAGGACTATACAGGTATTGACGGATCAAATAAGGCAATTTAAGGTAATCTTCAACACTAAGACCGGAGCTTACAAACAGGTAAAAGGGCCCATTGGAATAGTAGAATTGATGCCTGAAAAATGGAATTGGATTTTCTTTTGGAATTTTATGGCCATGTTCTCGGTATGGTTGGCATTTTTGAATATTCTTCCTATTCCGGCATTGGACGGAGGGCATGTAATGTTTTTATTGTACGAAATAATTTCTGGCAGAAAGCCAAGCGAGAAAGTATTGGAAACAGGCCAAATAATTGGTTTTGTTATACTTATGGGGCTTATGGCAGTGGTATTCGGGAACGATATCTGGAATATCATCAAGAAGTTTTTATAGGAGAAATAAATATTTTTAAATTTTAGGTGTAAAACGGCCATTTTTTGTTTGGCGTATTTGAAAAAACATTTTATATTTGCACCCGCTTAGGCGATAAAAATACACTCCTCCTTAGCTCAGTTGGTTAGAGCATCTGACTGTTAATCAGAGGGTCCTTGGTTCGAGCCCAAGAGGGGGAGCTTAATGAGAATAGGCCTTGCGAGAAATCGTGAGGCCTTTTTCTTTTCATGGGTACAACATAGGTACAACATTTTTTTTCCGTTTGATTTTATATCAAAAACTCCCCAATTTATTCTTGATTAAGCTCCTACAGCATTAATCACCACCATGCGATTAATGTAAATCATGGATAGCTTCCACTATCATATACTTCCAGATGATAATTGCGTGTTGCGTTATTCTAGCAGATTTTCAATAATCGTTATCAATCCCTCAAATAATATTGTTTTTTTTAGTTAAAATTTTCTGGTTCTTCTTTTGGTGCTATCTGCTTTTCTAATTTGAAGAAAATCATAAAGCAAATATCATGGAAGAACAAGAAAAAGTGGTGGACCTCTTAACGGAAATTAAGGGGCTACTTTCCCACAACAAGAAATCAATGAACGTGGAAGACCTGGCGCTTTACACAGGACTCTCCAAAAGCAAGATCTACAAGCTGACCCAGCTAAAGTTGATTCCCATGGGCAACAATCCCCATATCCGCCAGAAATTTTTTGACAAGGATACCATAGATGCTTGGCTATTGGGGGAACCAGATCTATCGGACGAGACCTTGGAGCACCGTTTCAATGAGTCCCTAATCAAGAACAAGAGATAATTTCTCTGGTATGAAAACTACGGAGAGAAATTTTCAGGGGATCTGGATACCCAGATCGATCTACCTGAACACGGAGGTGAACTGGTATGCCAAGATCTTGTTCCTGGAGATACACAGCTTTACCGAAAACGGTATGGAGTGCTACATGTCCAATAAGTACATCGCTTCCTTTCTAAATATTTCCGAACGACAGGTCACCAGGTACATTTCCCAACTAAAGTCATTGGGCTGGATAGAGGAGACTTCCTTTAATGGAAGAAAACGCTACCTCAAAAGTTTGTTGAGTTTTGGGTTTAAAACTGGCGACCCGGCCCGGACAGTATTATCGGTGCAGCCTGGACACTTTTGTCAGGCCAGTATGGTCAAAAGTGTCGGGTATAATAAACAAGTGATAAAACAAGAAAAAAAAGAATTTACCTTTTTAAAAGAAGAAGAAGAAGATAATAGAAGTCCAATATTGGAATAGGCGATATGGAAAAAGGATGGTCAGACGAGTTTTTAAAAAAGCAAACGGAACTTAAACCGTTATGCGCCCCAGAACTTTTTAAAAAAGTTTTTTTTAGGGCTGCACAGGAATTTTATGCCCGGATGGATCTCGATTTCGAGGTGGACGATACTAACAAGACTTTCTTGGGACATTTCTGTCGGTATTGGAACCGTGACCCCGAATTCGAAAATGTGGACAACATATCGCTTAGGAAAGGCCTGATAGTTTTTGGCTCCTATGGAACGGGAAAAACATCTAGTTTTAAGATCATCCAGAACATGTCCAAACAATATGGGTTGCGGGAATTGTGGTTTCCCTCTATTGCGGCACAAGAGGTAGTTGCAAAATACAATGCTGAAAAGAACAAGGACCACATTATAGATTACTATTCCAAGGGGACATTTCTATTCGATGATCTGGGATCGGAAACTGTGGGGAACAATGTTTACCAGTACGGGAAGGAGGAAATATTTGTTAGGATACTTTTAAACCGTTATCGGAATTTTGAAAGCCTTGGGACAAAAACACATGTCACGACGAATTTAAGCCTTTCCCAGATTGGGAATCGCTACGGAACACAGATCTCGGATAGGTTCATAAGGATGTTCAACCGGCTAAAGTTGGACGGCCCGAGCCGAAGAAAATAGCTGGTGAAAGAAAAAAGAGGACTTATTGGAGTTTATGTACCGTTTGGAGGGGACATTAAAAAAATCATAACTAGGGAGAAGCTTTTTAGAAGTTTTAAAGAAGGTCTTCCGCTGCGAAGTAAAACGGAGCAAAGGAATAGCAAGAGGGTAACGGGCAAAGCCACGTTACGTATTTATTTAAGCTCATAACATATTGATTTATAGATGGTTATGTATATTTTGATTTTTTACATTTTATAAATTTGCGACAAATGCCCTGTAAACACCCATTCTTAGGGAAGAATTTGCGACAAATCAGAAAATTATGAACTCATTTAAAAGTATACGCTTTAAGAGTGAAACAGCTAAGCATTTCCAAAAATTTTCGAGGCGGTCTTTCAAGACCCATACGGAAGCACTGCAGACGATGCTGGATTTTTTTATCTATAACGAGATTTCCCCTAGGGAATCCCTTGGTCCCAATGTGAGGACCATAACAAACCTGATCAAGAAAAGGTTCAATGCAATGGCGGCCATGATGAATAATATGGAAAAGAATGGGGTACTTCCGACCAAGGCAATGATAGAACTTTTATTTGAACACTCGCCCCGAAAAAAACGTGGTCAAGCACCCTTATTGATGGAGGGTGGGGAAGACGACCCAGAAAGGGATAGGTTCTTTAAAAAGGTGGAGGAGGCCCTTGTGATGGAAAGAAAATATACCAATCTAAAACGAGACCTAAGGCAGAACAGGGCAGAATTTATTGCTCTTTTGAACAAGGTACAATTCGTAAAGAGCAGTTTTGGAAAGTCCAGATTGCAATTGGACATGAGCCCTGAAGATTTCGAAAAGCTTAAAATAAAGATAGAAAAAGAATTGCACTAGGAATATCAGTATGGGCAAAGAGAATTTGAGAGGGGCGATTGGACAAAATACATCCAATTTCCTGTGGAAGTTGAAAAACCTCTGGATTTTCCAACCCCCTCGGAACCACTCATAAAAGCCAAGGGCGTAGAAAGAACGCCCTTGGCCTTTATCTTTGCCAACGCACGGTTATTGCCACGAATCAAAAAAAATGATGTTCCAAATTTACCTAGGCAAGTGCGCCCTGTCCGATTTTTGCTTTACGATTATCTTCCCGAACACTACAAAAATCGGGCAGGATCCAGGCGCAGGTAAGTTATGGTAAGGATTTGGGGTTGTGTCCGTTTTTTAAAGTTCGTTTTGCGGGACACTCAAATTTGAAGTTAATCATTTACTAAATCAGCCCCATACTCGAAGCTACATAAACCAATTGTGTAGTGTTGGAGGCATTGAAATAATCTTTCAATTTACTGATGTTGGCTTCAATAGATCGTATGCTGTTGGGAGTTATTCCCTTTTCTTTTAGCAACGTACTTATTTCATTTTGTTTGTGACCTTGGGCCAAAAACAGGAGGAGCTGCTGTTCATAGGCATCCAGTTCCAGTACATTTTTTCGTTGTAAAACGGCTGTGGCGATAGGGCAGGTAAATTGTTTGTTTTGGGAAATGGCTTCAAGACTATTCTTGAGTTCTTTTAGACCGTTCAATCCCTTACATACATACCCATCAATTTTTTGGTCCTCAAACAAAGATTTTATGGTGTTGTGATCGTCTTCCACAGAAAAGACCACTACTCTGACTTCTGGATAAATTTCTTTTATTGCCGAAATAAGCTCTTGCCCACTTAGGAGGTTTTTTTTATCCCTAGGATTATCGAAGGATAAGTCGGTTATTAAAAGCTCATATGGACTGCCATCCATTATTGCCTTTTTTAGTTTCAAAAGGGCTTCATCACAGTACTGGGAATGTCCTATATTGGTATATCCCAAAGATTGAAGCATGGTAATGACCCCTAGATTGTTACTGTCTATATCCTCCGAAACAAATATCCTGTTGAATTGCATATGTATTTTAAATGGCAAACGTAATGGTGGCGGTGACACCTTCGTTTGGTTTTGAATCGAAATTAATATTTCCTTTTAAACCGTTCATACGGTTTTCCACATTCTTAAGACCGTTTCCAGAATAATTCTCCTTCACGGAAAAGCCTACCCCATTGTCTTTATAGTTAATGGTAACTTGTTTTTTGGTCTTTGTACAAGTAATGGCAACCAATGAAGCCTGACTATGTTTTTTCATGTTTACCAATAATTCTTGCAATACCCTATACACTTCAATCTTAGCTTTTGCGGAGATATCGTCCCAAAAATTGGGATCAAGTTCTTTGGTTATTAATTTGGTTGTAATGGAGCTATAGGAATTAAGCAGGGCAAAAAATTCCTTTCCAAAATTTTCTCCAGTATTAATGGCCGTAAATTCTTTGGAAATATCCCTTACTCTTTTATAAATGCTATCCAAACCTTGCAAAATTATTGTGTTTTTAGAAGCCGGCATTTCGGGAGAGTCTTTTTGTACCTGGGTCATTAAGTAAAAAATATCATTGCCGAGCTCATCATGTAATTTTTTAGACAAGCGTAGTTCAGTCTTATAAGCTGTCTCCAACTGTTCCTTTTTTTTCTGCTGATTTTTAAAATATATAACGAAGCCTATCAGTGCCAATAAAAATAAAGCAACTGAAAACGCCATAATTTTCTGTTTCTCTTTAATGGCAACTTGGGCCAATAGGATAAGGTTCTTTCTTTCTAAGTAATCATTATCATATTTTGTTGCAGCATAAATAGAACGCACTCCCTGTTTTGTTTTTTCGAGCTTATTTTGCACATTCGAGTAAAATATAGCCTCTTCGGATACATCTTGGGCAAGGGCTTTTTTTAAGGGTAATATAAGATCCAAAGATTCCAATATGGCGACAGAATTATTTAGTTTTTTTGAGTTGTTCATGGCTTCTTGAGCGTAAGCCAAGGCCTTGGGTGGATTGGAATCAAAATAATATTCTGCCAAATGAACGTTACTTGATATTAGTCCAGAAACGGTATTTAATTCTTGACGTATTTGTAAGGAGTTTAAAAGGAGGGACTCACTATCCGGGTTGCTCTTATTTTCCATCCACTTATAATGCCCCTTATTGCATATGGCGCGTGAATATTGTTCTTGATTGTTTTCTTGGGTGCTATTGGCAATACTATCTAAAATGCCAAAACTGGTATTAAATTCACCTAGTAGCGCTAATATATTTGCTCTTGTAATTCTCATGGCATACACATTTTCTGTAGATATGTCCGGAGAAGGATGCTGGTTTAACAAACTAAAAATTTTATTGTTCCATCGGAGGGCTTCTTGGTAGTTACCCAATTCTTTCTGGCAGACTGAAATAGTTTGGTACAGACCAGTAATGGATTCTATTTCTTGGGAGCCTTCCAAATATTGTAAACCCTCCGTAGCCGTTATCATGCCTCCATTATAATCGCCTAAGCTTTTCTGAATATTGGCCATATCCAATAATCGGTCACCGGCACCGATACTATCCATTAATTTTAAATTTATGGTAAATGATCTGTCTAAATAGTAATAAGCAGAATCTAATTGGTCTATTATTTTAAAATAGTAACCTTGTCTCCAATAGGCATTACTTATATGATTGCTATCGGCTAGAAATTGGGCTTGTTCGAGTAATTTTTTGGAATGGATAATGGCCTTCCCATAGTCTTTGTTTTTTGCAAAAGCACCAATTTGTTTTTTTAGTTGGGCTATTGAATCCGTTGATTTTTTTAAGGTAACAGCATAATTGTGGTCATAATTATGCACAACATATTCAGTGGAAAACCCTGCCTGGCAGCAACTGAAAATGAGTACAAAAAAGAGGGACAAACCAAACTTAAGTTTCATCCCTCCAAAATACAAAAAGCGTTCACATTATAGGAACGCTTTTAATTAAATACCCAATAATGGGAAAGGAAGATTAATCTTCATCAGGATTTTTTTTCACATCACCATCATCCCCTTCCGTGGCTGAAAGATTTTGATACAAAGCGTCAGTATCTGCTACGTTATCTTTGTCGCACGAAATAAAGGACAGATTTGAAATTACAAGAACGAGTAATAAAGCTATTTTTTTCATGTTTTCTATTGTTAAAAATTAGACATAGGTGTTGCTGTTCGGACTGGTCCAAATATTTTTCAGCAACACATTAAGTGTGTTGGAGTACTCCTTTTTTTAGGTTGGGAAGTGGAAAACATTTACAGAAGCTAGGAGCTACTTCCCAATGGCTATTCGCCTACTGTAACTGTTTTCCTTTATAGTAATTGGTATGCTATCATGAGTACATAATCAATTACAAGACAAAGAAATAAGGTTTGCGTCAGAAGGAATGGAGATCATGTGGAAAAGAAATTCCAGCAGTTTTTTTCCATGGAATTTCCAAATTTGTAGTAGTTTTAGAGGGTATTGGTAATAGTAGCTATGTCTAAAAAATTAATAACACTTGTTTTTGAAAAAGCTGAAGGAGAAATTGGGTCTCCAGTGAAAACGAGATTGGCGACACATCTTTCGGATATGCTTCAGGAGAATTATAAATACTCCTTGAATGAAAGGACACTTCGGGACTATTACACGAATTATATTGAAAAAGAAGAGGCTAATAATGAAGATCTGAAACCTCAACTGATCAAGTGTTTTTGTCAATATTTGGGATTTAAGGATTATGCCCATTTTATTGCAGAGCATCCATCGGAGATAGAAGTCTCAACTGAAGAAAAGAATGAAGAAAAAGTGGAAGTAAATGATGTAGGAGTATTTAAAAAATATAAAGAGGCTTTAATATTAGTTTTTTCGGCAATCACTATTACTTGTTTAACTTATTTTGGATTTGTAAAGGAGGAGCAAAATTGCATGATATGGAGAGAGAATCATTATGAGCAAACCGTATGCACAGGGGATCCCATGGAAATACCTATTAATGCATTAATTTTAAAAAATCTTAGAAGAATTACAGAAATTGATTCCTTATTGGAAAGAAAGGAGAAACGTAAAGAGCTTTGGTATGACAAATCGAATGGTAAAGTAGAGTTTTTCACTTATCACGGCTATCATCCTGAAAATAAGAAAGCCTTAAAAAATGTAACGGACCATATCTTTCAGACCTATGCTTTGGATAAAAGCAAGGATTCCCTGGAGATTGGGCTCTCAGATTAGGTAGTTGGACTTTGCATTGGGCCAAGTTTATTCATAAAGCCAATAAGAAACCCCTCCGTGATGTGAACAGGCACCTCTTCCCGTTGCCCTAGAAGTTGTTCCATCGTTGCAAACCGCTCCGATTCTTATTTTTGTAGTATTGGTTTTTGTCTTGGTTGAAGTTTCAATCGAGGGCGTATAATTAAAATCATTTTTATTCTCTAGGGTATTGGGCCTGTAGTAATTGCCCGGATTTTCTTGGATACGGCTGGAACTGCTAGGACTTTCTATGGATTTGGAAATGTTGGTTTGCTTTTCCGGAGTAGGTTCAGCATCACTGTTTACGTAGCAAATAAGGAGTACGAAGGCAATTAAAATACTGGTTTTGGGATAGGCACGGGCTATTCCTATGACTATCCCTAAAAGTATTATGCCGCCGACCAAAGTCATAATTAGTTAATTACCGTAAAAAAGCATTAGTTCAAACTGAACTAATGCTTTTTAAGTTTTGAAAATATTCAATTATTCATCAAAAAAGAAATCATGTATTTCTATAATATTACCCCTTTTAATTTGAATTAAATTTTTGGTTTCCTTCAAATAAATACCCAGGGATTTTTCATTATAAATAAATTTCATGTCTTCATTGTAATCGGTAGTTACATACATGTCACCCGAGAGTTCATAAAATGGGATTATAGTTTTGCTTTTTACTTTTATTCCTTTATTTACAATTTTCCCATTGGTCAATTGTTCTTTAACAAAATTGTCATTTTTTTCTCCCGAGGCAACCTTGGTATAGGAAGTCATCATTTTGATCCATTCTTTGGAATCTATTAAAAACCAGCGGACTTTATCAAAGTCGATACCGAATTCATTTATCCAACCATAGCTGGTAAAGCCAAGCAAAATTTGTTTTTTTCCATCCAACTCTGGTTTGTCCTGTGGAACAAATTCTTGGATTTTAAAGGAGATTACCGATGTTTCTGACATGTCCTTTAATTTTTTACCATTGAAATCAAGGGTTTGTAAGGAAAAATTTACCAATTCCGGATTATTGGATAGAATCCATTCGGTTGCCGTTAACTCGGCGCGTTCCTTCATCTGCTCCACCGCTGCTATACCTGCACCAATGGCTAACAAAGCTCCCGCTCCAGCTGCTATAGCAGCTCCGTTATCTTGGGCTTGTGTATTCTTTGGGACTAAAAAAGTGATGACAAGTAAAAATAGTAAGGTAATTTTTTTCATAATAATCGGTAATTGGATTCAGTAATAATAAAAATTATCGAAATTGGTAGCTATGTGAATTAGGTTCTGGTCATATCATTTTAATTTCTTATGCTTGCTTTTATTTCTCATTAAGATATAAATCAGAATCCTTGCCCACATACATAGTATAATAGGTATATTCATCCGCTCCCTTGTACCATCTGTACCTAGCTTGATTAAATCTGAACATAGTTACTACTTCGTTTATTTGTTTCTGAAATTCTTGTTTGTTCTTATTTGCAGCAAAGATTCCACCTGAAAAATTTATGTGCTTATTCCCACTGCCGCTAACTGAAACTTCGATGTCATTTTCCCATAATTTTGCAGCAACTATTTTCGAATATTCTTTTCTTAAAATCGGAAATTCTTTTAACTGCATTTTCACCACTTTTGGTTTAAGTTGTTTAGCCAATTTTTGAATTTCAGAATTTTCTGATTTTTCTCCATCAGTTATAATTCTGGCCCAAGTACCAAATAAAATAAGTTCAATTTGTAATGATTCCACTGTTTCTCGATAGCTCGAAAAATCTACGCCCGCGTTAACGGAATTTAGCTCACGTTCAAGCTGTTCCTTTTGGTTTGTTAGCGCATCCTCCTTTAATTTTGCTCTTTCCGCTTCTTTTGCCAGTAATTTATTTTCCTCGGTTATTTTTATTAAACTATCGGTCTTTTTGAGAAGCTGTTGCGCCTCTTCATAAAACGAATTTTCTTTTTTGATATTTTTTAAATCTGATATAGCGTTTTCATATAAACCTTTAACAATATGCTTATGCGCAGATGTAATATTCGATTTAGCACGATCATCAGCACTTGCGCTAAGAGCATCAATTATTGCTATAGTAATTATTGCCAGAATCCAAAATCCAAAGAGTTTTATTCTTGTAGGTTTTTTTGACCATCTTAGTATAATTGAAGGTTTAATTAGACCAACTATTAAAGCAATGAAAAGAACAAAAGTTAAAAATCCTAAAAATGCATCCATAATTTATTTAGTTGTTTTTATATCTTCTATTGTTTGGTCTATTAGGATTGGAATTTCACCTTTTTGGATATTTGTGTAGTTAACATCATGGCCATTAGAAACATCTACTGCACAACAATAAGAGAGATTAACACTATAATCTTTCGAGTAGTTTTTAGTTAAATACCTATATAGGACATCGGCGAACATTCCTAACTCAACTCTTTTATACCCTTGTAATTTTGCTATAAACCATATAGCCCCGATTTCATAATTACCATTATTGTGAAATGTAAAAACGTGATTGGGTTTTACATGGATAGGAAAACCTTGAATATCAATTATTGATTTAGATTCTGGTTTTTTTAGAAATTCCAAATCCAAATTTGGTTTGATATTATGAAAATCAAAATCCTCAAAGCTGTATAAAATATCAATATTCCGTTGGAACATCAATTTGGTTCTTTTGTCTTCAGAATTTTCAATTTTATTGTATAATAATTCAATCTTATCAGCGAATAGGTCGGTATTATTAGTTTTAAAAATATTACTGATTGTGCTTAAACTACTTATCCAATAATCTCCTCCAGAGGCGTTTTCAGATTTCTTATCTTGTTTAAGGTTATTTGCAAAGGTCTTCTTTGATCGTTCAGATTTATTACGAAAGTCAATTAGTTTTTTTACAGTTATTTTGTCCATATCTTATTATAAATATTAAGTTCGGAATATATAATTGCGACCAACCTCAGTTTCGCAAAGTGTAGCCAACTATCATAAACAGGGAACATTAATGATACCTTGTTGTTTTTAAAAAGGCAATGTAGAGGTAAAAACGAAAAAAGCATTGCGGTTAACCGCAATACAAGAAATGTTGTGAAGTGTGGTGATTAGTAGGAAGAAAAATTTTTCATTTGTAGAACTTGGAAAAAGCCCTAATGCAATGAGGTGGTCTAGATAATTTGATGGGGGGAATGATGGGAATAACTGACAAGGGTTGTTTCAATTCGATTTTACCCAGTCATCCCTTCAATAAAGACTTGGACAAACTCCTTCATTTTGGACAGGATTCGTTCGCCTATTTCCCTTGCTTTTAAAATACTTGGCCTATTGTCCAAACATTTAAAAACGTCATCCTTAATGGGTTCCTGACCGCTATAAATATAGGTATCGATGAGTGATTTAAACTGTGCTTTGTCCAAGTGTTCCTCTTCGCAAATCTTGCCCAGTGCAAGTACTTTTTGTTCCTGCCAATAGGTTTCAAACTCCTCCTGAATGTTATCAACATTGTCAATCTTGGGTAGGTTTTCTTCAATGAATTTTTCAATCAATTCTCGCTTACTGCGCAGCATGATGTCGCCACCTAACAAATCAATAATAGCCTTTTTCTGAGCTTTGGCCTCTGAGGTATTTGTGTCCTTCAGTTTGGCCAGCAGTTTTAGAATATAGGCGACATTGACTCTATCACGGTGGATGAGTTCTAATTCGAAATCTATATCATCCAGAATAGATGTTTTTTCTTTTGCTGTATCCCGTTTTACTTTTTCATAAAGATCAAGGTACTTGCTTTTGTAATCTTCAAATTCTTGCTCCCCTATCGGTAGATCGTTCCAATCAAAATCAGTGTAGGATTGCAAAACGTTCATATTCCTCATAAGCTTTCTAAAGGCCTGCACAAATGCTGCTTCGTCCTCCTCGCTTTTCAAATCGTCAACACTCAGGAAGGTTGGTGCAATTTCCCTTAGATTTTTTAATGCTTCATCAAATTTTTCGGCAATGGCCTCATAATCCGGCATGATAACTACTTCTATAGCATCCTTGTTCGAAAACAAGGTGATGGCATCATCCGTCGCATTTTTAAGGTTGCGGAAGCATAATATGTTTCCTTGCGACTTCTGCTCCCCTAAAATTCTATTGGTACGTGAGAAGGCCTGTATTAAACCGTGCTGTTTTAGATTCTTGTCCACATATAAGGTGTTTACCTTTTTTGCATCAAAACCGGTAAGCATCATGTTTACCACCAAAACAATATCCAATCTGTCCTTTTCGTCATTAAAGGTTTCTTTCTCCCGTTCCTTTAGCCTCTTACTAATATCCTTAAAGTAGTTTTCAAACTGCTGACTGTCCTTTGTGGTAAAGCTGGTATTATACATTTTATTGTAATCCCCGATATAGCCTTCCAGTTTATCCCGGGTATGGCTGGCCCTATAGGACAGTTTTGGTTCTGCAGCCGCAAGAATTTCATCACCTGGTAAAAAATCTTGGGCATCTTCATTGTCTTCATTGGCTCCATAGGTAAATATGGTGGCTATACGCAGATCGTGCTCTCCAGCTTCCTTTTTTTGTTGGAAGATGTCGTAATACTTAATAACGTTATCTATTCCACTGACAGCAAATAGGGCAGAGTAATCCTTATTAAATGTTTTTTGATTGTGGTGCGCAATAATGTAATCTACAATTGTGGTCAAACGCTTAGTGGAATCCAGCACCTCCTTTTTATCGATGTCCTCTACTTCAATATCAACAAATGTTTGACTCTTGTTTTTGTATTTTCCGACATACTCAATACCAAATCGCAATACATTTTCATCCCTTATAGCATCTGTGATTACGTATTTATGCAAACAGGAACCAAACAGATCTTTTGTAGTGCGTTTACCCAAATCGTTTTTGGAAGCATTATCCGCAAAAATAGGGGTGCCGGTAAAGCCAAACAACTGACTTTTGGCAAAGAACTCGGTTATTCTGGCATGCGTATCCCCAAACTGACTACGGTGACACTCATCAAAAATAAACACAAAACGTTCATTCTTTAAATGTTCCAACTTGGTTCCGTGGTGACCGGTTATAGCGTTGTTCAGTTTTTGAATGGTGGTGATGATCAAGTCCGAATCTTTGCGTACGCCCTTTTTATCCTTGAATTTTCCAAGAAACTGCTTTGCCAAACTACTGGTGTTATCCGTAGAATCTACACTGCCATCCTTAAATGCGTTGAATTCCTTCATGGTTTGGTAATCCAAATCTTTACGGTCTACTACAAATACTACTTTGTATACCTCTGGAACATCCATTAGGATCTGACTCGCCTTAAAGGAGGTCAAGGTTTTCCCGGATCCCGTGGTATGCCATATATAGGCATTGTCTGTGCTCGTTTTTACGTGATTAATAATGGCTTCCGTCGCAAAGTATTGATAGGGGCGAAGCACCATCATGTTTTTGTAGGTTTCGTTCATTACTACATATTGGGCAATCATTTTGCCCAGATGATTGGGGTTTAGAAAATCGGAAGTAAAATGGGGAAGCTCGGTAATGTTTCTATTGTTTTTATCGGCCCAATAGAAGGTTTGCTTTACCGACTGTAATTTGTTATTGGCCAAATATTTGGTATTTGCCCCATTGCTAATAACAAACAACTGCACATATTGAAACAGACCATGATTGCTCCAGAACGAATGTAGTTGATAGCGATTTATTTGGTTGAATGCTTCCTTAATTTCCAGCCCTCTACGTTTTAGTTCTATTTGGACCAGCGGCAGGCCATTGACCAATAGCGTAACATCATACCTATTTTTGAAGGAACCGTCCTGGGTAACTTGATTGGTGACCTGGAACAGGTTGTTGTTCCAATTCTCTGAATTGAAAAAGCGCACATAACACACCTCCCCATTTTCTTGGGTAAAGCTAAAACGGTCTCTTAGGGTCTTTGCTTTTTCAAACACATTGCCTTTGGCCAAATGATTAAGGATGGCATCAAACTCTTTATCGGTATAGGTTGCCTTATTAAAGGCTTCGAGTTGCGATTTAAGATTGGTCACCAATGCTTCGCCATCTGGTACTTTTACGGAAGTATACCCCAAGCCAAGCAGTTGTTGGATTAAGTTGTATTCTAACAGGGTTTCGGGTTGTTTGGTCATAGCTAATTTTCAATTAATAGATTAGTTATGACTTTTACCATCATATCCTTATCGCCTGGATGGCTTTCGGCGATCATCAATGTTAATGCTACCAATGTATTATCGCTTATGCATTTAAAACCTTGTTTGTTAATAAGCAGTTTATTTCGTTCCAGGAACCAAACAAATAAGAATGCGGCTATTCTTTTATTGCCATCGGTAAAGGAATGGTTCTTAACTACAAAATAGAGTAAATGTGCAGCCTTTTCTTCTAAAGAAGGATATAGGTCTTTTCCATCAAATGTTTGATAAATATTGGCTAGCGACCCTTTAAAGGAGTCATCTTTTTCTTTGCCAAACAATCCTTTAAAATGAGTTTGTTTTCCTAATTGGTCAATGGCTTTTCTTGCTTCATCATAACTAATTTTGAAGACTTCCTTTTGCTTTGATTTAGGGATTTCTAAGCGCTGGTGGTCGTAATCATCAAGTATATCCAGTGCCTTACTGTATTGACTTATAACATGTATTAATCCTTGGGTTTCATTGGTGTCCAAGGTATAATCTGTTAGTACCCTTTCTTGTAGGGCCACTACTTTTTTAAGTGCTTCCAGTTGATGGGTTTTTTGCTGAAGACGTTTTTCATTTATGGCATACCCCTGTACCAAATAGTTTTTTAAGACCTGGTTGGCCCATATCCTGAATTGTGTTCCTCTTTTCGATTTAACCCTGTAACCAACAGATATAATTACATCTAGGTTGTAACTTTTTGTTCTATACTTTTTACCATCTGAAGCAGTTATCAAGGATTCCTTGACAACTGAATCGGCATCCAGCTCCCCCTCTTTAAAACAGTTATTAATATGTAAGCTAATATTTTGTTTGGTTTGCTCAAATAATTCGCATAATTGGCTTTGGGTTAACCACATTGTTTCACCATCAAACTGAACCTGAACTTCAATTTGGTTGCCTATTGCCTCATATATGATAATCTCTTGCATACCTTTTAATTTGACACTATTGCTAAAGTAGTACCCTTTTTGAAATTAACGTTTTTATCTGCTGCAGTACTTTTTTAAAGGTTTACTTTATTTAAGCTCTGAAAGTGGTCTTTCGCAAACTCTGGATATTTCAACCAATTTATCAACGGTAAATGTGACAAGTTCACTTCGCAGATTTTTGTCGAATAATTTAGCTCTTTCCTCTGTACTACCAAACCACAAAATCAATTTATAAAAAGGCCAATACTCTTTGCTTTTGAAACCAGTTTCAAATATGATGTTATTTTTTAATTCACTTTCAATCTCCAATCTATGAATAGAACTTTTGTGCGTAACTAGGCCATATCCAGTATCTGAAGAATGTATTTTGTTGTTGCCTTGTAGTTGCACATAGATATTTTGACGCCAATTTTTGTGGAAAATTTTAATACCACTCCATATCACATTTAAATCTTCACTTACTTCTATAGTCCAATCCTTATGTCTGTCATTTAAAGTTTCATTTAATTTTTGCTCTATTTCGATTAAAAACAACCTGGTATATTCCAGCTCAACGGATTCAATGTTGCTACTTATAGTCTTTGCAGCAGTATAATTCGTAATAATTAGGTCCTTAATTTCTTTTTCCATCTTAGCGTCTGAAAGTTGATTGGTTAGTTTTTTAAGTAAAATAATATACTGTTTAATAGTCTCCCTTAATATAGGTTGGTCAGAAGCTTCTTTAGAACATGCTTCTAGCCAATCAATGATAGTTGTATGATATGATATACATGTATAATCTTCATTTATCTTTAAATCATCTTTGCTTCCATTAGAGGCATCATCTCCGTTAAGTGTGAGGTAATACACCTTATTTTTTGTTTTATTATGGTTGGCATACCGCTTTAGTTGGTTTGGCTGATCATTGGCATAAATTTTATTCTCAATGCAAATTGTATTCTCTGAGCCATCCTTAATATAAATATCAACTCTACCTCCGGTTTTTTCATCGTGATTATTTAATCCAATGTGGTATTCTAGAATCACCTTTGATGAATCAGCATCTAAAGTTTCGTCATCAATTTGATTTAAAAACAATTGAAGAAAGGAAGCACCAAAATTATGCGAACCATTAGGATTTAGCAATTCCCCAAGAAAGGCGGAATGGGTGTCGTTTTCTTTACTTTCCATTTTTAGGATAGAAAACAGATTGAAGGTTTCTCCTTTAAGTACAGCTATTTCCTGTTGATGTTTCAGTATCTGATTGGCACTACCTAGAATTCTCTTTGCGTTTTTATAAACAGCTTCCGTTGTCTGTGTCATTTATCTTCTTTGGAATAAGGTTAATTCTATATTGGCTGGTGTTAGGTTATGAACGGAGGAATCTAGTTTTGCCAACTCTCTAGAAAAATTGATGACCTTTAAATAATGTGTTTCATCTTTAAAACGTGTCCAAGGTTCTATTTGAAGAGAGACCATTGTAGTGTTTTCAACATGTCTGTTCAATTTTTGTTGAATAATCCTGTCTACTGGAAAATGAGGTGGCTCAGGAATGTTTCCCAAGCACCATTGGTATTTTAAATAGAGGTTGAGAATTTTTTGGGATATACCAAAGTTGATTTCCCCTCCAGTAAATATTTCAGAAAAATTCCTGCTATTATCTCTAACAGCTTCTATGTTTTCAATATGCTGATCATCAGAAACGTTCCCTTTTTTATATTGATCCAACATATTATTGATAAGACCAGAGGTCATGTTCTTAAAATATCCTTTTGTTACTTCAGAAGCATTCTCAGTATAGGCATATGCTCTTTGAAAAGAGGCCCCATAGGTGAGCATCCATATTTCGTTATTAATAAAGGTATTTTTCATATTTTTTTAGCATAATTTATTAGTGCTTCTAGTTGCTGGATTATTTAATTATAGTGTTTGGTCTTTTGGTGTGTATACAAGGTTGTTTGTTCTTTTAGTGGTTTGGCATGTTTATTTGTTCGTAGAATCCTATCAGGAATATTTTCGCCAAATGCCTTACAACCACCTTCAATTTCATTGAAATGCAAACAATTAAAACAAATTAAAAATATGGTCGAAGTCATTTTATTACTGTTTCTCTTATTCTTCATTACGAGGCTCTTTGGCCGAAGCAATCTGTTCCTTTGATGTTCTCAACCAGCAGATTGCCACGCTGTTTCGCTTACAATGACTACACAAACATCTGCTGCAATAGCCCTTTTTTAAAGGTTTGGGTTTGGGTTATTTGTTGGTTGACACTTTCTATTTTGGTGTCTATGGCCGATAAATAATTGGATATCTTTTGTTGTTCTTCTATACAAGGGAAATTAATTTCAACTTCAAGAAAAGTATTTTCATGAATACGCTTGCTTCCTGAACCACTAGCTATATTTTCTAGTTTAGAGTAGTAATTTTTCCGACTTAAAAAAAGCAAGACAAATTTCGGAATCACTTTTTTTTGTTTAAACTCAATTGACGGAATATCACCTGATGAACAGAATCCATCGAATTTATCAGGTATTATACCAAAAGCACCGTTAAATAAATTTTGCTTACCATAAATAAATTGGCCTTTCTTTCTTACAAAATAAATAGTAGCTCCTAGTTTTAAACTTTCAGTGTTATTGTTCTTAAACAATCCTTTAGTATGTAGCTTAACAGTAAGCAATTTGTTGATGTCAAAGTTTTTTGGCTTCACTTTTTTGGGTATTTGCATTACCTCTCCTAACTTCTTCTCTTCCCAAACCGGATATTCCTTCCCCTCGTCATCCTTAAATCTTAATTTACCAGAGAAGAGTCGTTGCATTAAACCTTTTTTGTACTGCTCCAACAATTCTTTCTTTTTGCTTAGCTGATTTATTTTTTGATCTACTGCAGATAAAAAGGTCGCTATTTTTTGTTGTTCGGGGAGATTAGGAAGTATTATTTCTAAATTTTTTAAATCAGAATTATATACATTACTTATACTAGAACCTTTAGCCAGAGTAGATATTTTCTTTCTTAACTTTTCATTGATATAGTATGATGCATAGATTTGTGAATAAATGTTATCTTTCTTAGGTTTTAATATATTAATAGTTCTACCAATAGCTACATTTGCAATAGTTAAAGCCGAAGCTGAGCCAATATCCAAAGGGTCTTCACCTGCTGAAGGGAGTAAAATTTCATCTCCCTTACTAAAGTGCAGTTCTGATTTATCTAGATTAGTTCTATTAATAATTTCATAAATCACCTCATTATACATATGATATAGTTCTCCATATCTAACACAAGGAATTTTGAATTCTGGAGCAGCTTCTCTCTGCTTTATATTTTTACCTGTAGCAAAGAGAAAAATTTCATTGAATATATATTTTTTATATGAATTATATCTGGCTTCCCGTTCAAACTCCTTAAAACGTAGTTTTGGGGTTAGTGAAGCAGATTGCTTTGTATCATGCAATGACGCTTGGTTTGGTATGATTGCGTCGTCGTTCCTCATCACGATAACTGTATTATTTGTGTTTTGTACTGCCATTAAAACGGGGTGTCTATTCCTAATTGGTTACAGTAATCAGTTATGGTGGCATCGGTAGTTGCCATGTCAGAATCTATGGCCTTAAGTTCTTTAGAAACGGCTGCCAGGTCTACTGGTTCTTCTTCCTCAAAAGTGTCCACATATCGCGGGATGTTAAGGTTGTAGTCGTTTTCTTTTACTTCTTTTAAGGGGGCTACATGGCTGTATTTTTCTATTTGGGCTTCCCTAAAGTCCCCGTTGGAATAAAGCTTGTAAGTGTCAATTAACTTGGCAATGTCTTCTTCGCGTAGCATGTTCTGCGTCTTCACCTTTTCAAAATGCTGGCTGGCATCTATAAACAAGATGTTCCCTTCGGCTCCACTCTGGGACCTATTCTTTTTTAATACTAATATACAAGTAGGTATGCTGGTACCGTAAAAAATATTGGCCGGGAGGCCTATGATGGCGTCTAAATAGTTACGGTCTTTTATAAGGAATTTACGGATGTGCCCTTCGGCAGCTCCTCTAAACAATACCCCGTGTGGCAACACTACAGCCATGGTGCCGTTATCATCCAACTGGTGTACCATGTGTTGTACAAAGGCAAAATCGGCTTTAGAACTCGGAGCCAGTTTGCCATATGCAGCAAAACGGTCGTCGCTCATAAACAAGGGACTAGCACTCCACTTGGCAGAGAATGGCGGGTTGGCTACTATGGCTTCAAAACGTTGGTCTATATGTTGTGGTCGCTCTAGGGTGTCTTCATTTTTAATATCGAACCGCTTGTAATGTACATCGTGCATGATCATGTTCATTCTACACAAGTTGTACGTAGTTGGGTTCATTTCTTGCCCGTAAAATCCACTTACTTCCTTTACCTGTTTGGCCACGCGCAATAACAAGGAACCTGATCCACAGGTGGGATCGTAAACAGATTTTAATTTGTCTTTGCCCAGGGTTACCAATTGTGCCAACACATTGGATACTTGTTGTGGGGTGTAAAACTCTCCTGCTTTTTTACCTGCGCCGCTGGCAAATTGCCCTATTAGATATTCATAAGCATCTCCTAAGACATCACTTTCAGTATTTTCCAGATCAAAATCTATTTCATCGAGATGGGTAAGGACTTTTACAATAAGTTCGTTTTTGTCGTTTTCAGATTTACCCAGCTTGGAACTAGTAAGATCCAGATCTTCGAACAGGTTGCCAAAGTCATCTTCGCTATCGGTACCCATGGTACTTTGTTCTATATGGTTCAGTACTTTGGCAAGGTCTCCCAAAATAAATTGGTGCTTTCCTCCACCATTTCCCCTTCGTGCGAGTTCGCTAAACAATTCTGAGGGTAATAGGAAATAACCGAGTTTATCCAAGGCGGCATCTTTAATGGCCTCCATGAACGCAGCCTCTTGCGCATGACCTTCTACTTGCTGAAAGGTTAATCCATCGGGTTTAAGAATACGGTTAGCGTACAGATCCATTTTTGTACTTAGGTACTTGTAGAAAATAAAACCTAATATATAATCCCTAAAATCATCGGCATCCATTTTACCGCGAAGGGTATTGGCAATGTTCCAGAGTTGTTGTTCCAGTTGTGCTTTTTGTTCTGTCATTAATTGGGTTTACTAATTCAATTTGGTTTTAAAGATATCCATTTAGAATAAAACTCTTGCCTAATTTAGCTGCTAAAAAGGGGAAAATTTTTGACTTGGATTGGTGGTTTTCCATAGTTGTCTAATTCTGAATTGCTACCAACTCCAATCTATTAATTTACATTTAGTTTTTCATATTGTCCTATCCTTTAATTTTTTCTCTTTTGGCTTGGCTGTCCTTGGTCCAATTAAACCAAAACTCATCGAACAATTCGTTGCCTGTCTTTTCAGAATCCAGGACATCGGCAATTTGTTCTAAATTGAGATACTTAAAACTAGATGCTTCAATAAATTGTTCATCTTTTTTTTCCGATTCATAGTCTGGTCGTAAAAGAACGTATTTATCAATTCTTGATGGACTATTCAAATAGTGGTCTTTCACTATTCCTTTATATCTACTTAATTGATTGTCAACTAATTTATTATGTCGGACACCCGAATACATTTTATCTTCGATTATAAGTGCATACTCCTGGCTATTAAAATTGAACTCCACCCACAAGTCAATATTCTGATGTTGCTTCCAAACTTCTATATTTGAAAATTGATGCTTATCAGAGTATTCTTCACCTATTAATTTACATACAATTTTTCGGGAACTTTCATAAACCTTTTTGTTTCCATTTCAGTATTTTTCATCAGCACAACGTATGGTCCAAGACATAAAGAAATCAATGGTTTCTTCATATTTCAAGGATTCGGAATCATCGATAAAAAAGCTGGGTAAGTTCATATTATATTGTTTCGTTAAAATGAATTGGTTTATACGTCTATTTGGATTGAACTCAACAAATAAGGTTAAAGTTTCTAAAATGCAATTGTGGCTTTCCGCATAGGGATATTAATAGTGTTTTTATTTAACTTTATTAAAGAAGGAGATTTCTTCTTATCTAGCTTTTGTTCTCCCTCTTTATGATTAGACTGATCAGTAAAAAAAGCCCAACTACGACATCCACTATATTCCACAGCATGCGTCCCAATGCAATTTTAATAAACGGCTGAAAAAGTAGGGCAAGGGCAGCATATACAACTACGAGGGTCATATTGTTTTTCTTGTGCGCGTCATAGGCTAAAATGCCAAAGCCAACTAGTGCCGCAAATCTTACCAATTCGTAATATCCGTAGGGCATATTAAGAAGACATAGAAAGAATGCAACGGCCAAGACGATCTTAATACTTTTTTCTAAATTGTTCATAGCGATGTGGATTAATTTGCTAGAAAATAACTACTAGAATAGCTGCCATTTAGAGATTCTCTTCCAGCATAGTTAGAAACTCTTGATGCACTTACCGACGCTGTAACACGATATTCACCACTTTTCAGTATCAGTTTTTGGGATTCTCCAGAAGATATTATAATTCGTTTATTTTCCTTACCACTATATCTAATGGTTAAAGTGTAGGGTGTGTCGTTTTTAATATTGATATCTGAACTTACATAATTAGCTACTCCTGACTGGTCGGAACTAGGAATTTCACCATAGGTTCCAGCAAAAATTTCATTTACTTCCAATTCTATAATTTTATCCTCAATCTGTTTGTTTTTTGGATGGTCTGGATACATGGCAACAAAATTTTTCCATGTCTTGGCATCATTGGCCTTTAGTGCTTCAGCATACAATTCGTTTTCCTTTTGTTCTAGAAGATCTTTTTGCCTTCTTTTGGCAGCTGAACGATATTCGGGCAAGCGATTGCTATCCAAAAAATCCTGCAGTGTTTTCGGATTTTGGGTGGTTTCAATTACTTCTTTAATTCGGTTTTTCGCCTGATCTTTTATTTCGTTGGATTCATAATCTGTTATAAAGACAATTAGACTATCTATATTATTACTATTGATAATTTTATTAAGTACATAATGTTGTTGGGCACCCTCTTTTAACGAATAGGCATCTTCCACTTCATTATATGTTCCATAATTGTTGATGATAGAATCCAACAATACAATAGCATCTTCAAAATTTTTGTCTTCAATTTCCTGTTTAGCCTGGTTTAAAAGACTAAGGATTGAATTTTTTTCAAGTGTGCGTGTTTCTTCAAGGCTAAATTCCTTTTTAGCTTCATATTTACAGGATTGCAAAGCTATAACAAGGAATAGGAAACTAAAGTATTGTGAAACTCTGTGTGCTGATATATGCTTCATAATAGAGAGAGGTTAGTTTTAAAAGAATCAAGTTAATTGTTATCCATAGGATAGGGAGTAGGAATGATGGAGCATTTTTCCCAATTGCCCCGGACAACAGTTTAGAAATGTAAAAGCTGATGAACAGCATTGCTCCATAAACTAATATAAGTACAGATCCAGATGAAAAAATATTGAAAAATCCAGATTCATCACCTATTAAATAGGTTACATAATTCATGACAGAATCATGTGTCAGAAAAAGCAAAAAGATGATATTTAAATTTACAGCAAATAACATCTGATTGGATAAGTTTACAATATTATCTTCTTCAGGGTTTACTTGTTTGTGCTTTTTGAGGACTATCTTATTCGCAGCAAAAATTAGAACGATGTAATAGAACAAGGTAATAATTGTGGTATATAAAATTGGTTTCATAAGTTGTATTTTAGTTTTAGTTTAAGTTTAATTCCCAATACTTTAAGTCTGCAACCTCCACAGGTATGACACCTGGTGTAAAGTTTTTTCCAGTTACCTCCCATAAATAGTATTTTTTATTATTGATTATTTTAAAATGTGGTTTATCTAAAGGCAAGGCAATCCCAAGCAATGAGTGCTTGTATTTTTTACTCCCAAAAATGGCTACATCATAGCCCCTGGATTTCAAAAGTCCATATAGAAAAAGTGTTCTAGTGTCACAGTCACCTTTAAGGTTCATCAAGAACTCAGCGGGAGCTTTAATGCCATGGCGGATATTTGGCTCGCAGGGAGTTTCGCTTAACAAAGCTCTAATCACCGGGTCCTGATATGAAAATGGATTGCAGCTATTCTCAACAACTGCATAATAAGGAATAGATTGAACCATACTCACCATAACTTCTGCAAATTGTTGTGGACCTATGCTATGTGCAAGCTGTATGCTATCTAGTTGTTCCAACAAACGCACATAATCATCTTTTTTGGCCTTATTGTATAAATTACTCAACAACCTATTATAAGAAGTTTCGGTAGTAATGTTTGGCTGGGAATTTTTGAAAATTGTTGCGTTTTTTACCAAATCGCTATTTATAACCACATCTAATTCATAAGGAATGCTATCGTAATCTTTCCATTCCAAATGATGTGTATAATCAATAGATGTATTTTCGTTTTCTATTTCCTTGGTCTGGAAAACAGGTTTTACATTCTCCTTTATACGATCGCTTCGATATCTACCAAAATTGTTCATGAAATTTGTGGCTCCGGCTATAAATAAAATTAGTAATCCAAAACCTAGCAGCCAATGAAAAATACGCCATGAAAAAACTTCTGTAGGAATAAGGCTTAACAGCCAAAAGAACAAAACTATCCCCGCTACTATAAATAAGGATTTTCCAAAAATGCTGATGAGAACTACTAGTATGAAAATATAAAAAATGGCGGTAAAGAGCCAACCAATAAACTCCCAACAACCATTTGCTTCAAAACCAAGTGATTTACTTTTATAGGAAGTGTTTTTCCAAAAATCCTGTCCTCTTTGTATAGAACTTCGAGCATTTTTTGAAGATTTATCGTCTTCCAGGAAGTTAGCTTCAACGGTAATGTCGTAGTCTGAAATAGTTACATCAAATGCCTTTGGATAAACTTCAAAATTGTCACGCCAACTTAAGAATACTCCTTTCTGATTGGGAATAGCTTTAATGGTTATTTTATCCCCTGATCTGTAACTTTCTTGATTTGGCACTACTTCAATGCTACCAGGGCCATGTGCTATGGTATTTACTTCAAATTGCACTTCGGTTTCAATACGCTCTTTTGCAATTTTAATTAGCCCGTAGACTTTAATCTCTACGGTAGAATTCAATTCACTGCCATTTTTAGTACTATTGAATCGTGGACCTATGATATTCTGATTGCCATCTACAAAAGAATCATCTACTATTATTTCATCATAGGAGACTCCAAAAGGCCTACTATAATCGCCATTTACAATCGTTGGAATTTTTTCTGGTAAGCTTAGTGTTGATACTTTATACTTATTTATTCCAGGAGGTATTTCTGGGGCAAGGTACTTTTGTTCTACCTCTAGCCTTACACTTGAAATACTATCGATCGAAAAATGTTCTGCATGAGTAAAATCCTGTGTTTTTTTTCCATAGGCCTTAAATTGAAGAATGCCTTCAACGTAATTGTAATCATCATATTTTATGATCTTTTCAATTACTTTCATCCAGAAGCCATTTTAAAAAATCATTTCTATTTTTAAGCTCCGGTTTCGATTTTAATCGAGTATTGTATGGGGGGTCTATAAATTGAGAAGAATAACTTAGGTTTTTTTCTGGATATCGTTCCTGTAAAATGCCATTATAGGAATTAAGAAACTTATTGAAATGGGTATCAATTAGTTTAGTCTCGATTGTTTTTTTGATTATGTAATATTCTGATGAAATACTAATTAAAATTTTCAAAATAGCAGGAGTAATAAATATGAAAATCAAGAATAAACTAAGTGCCCAAGAGGAAATAACTAAGGGAACATTAATATCTGCATGTTCCTCTTTGTCAAAGTGAAAAAGGGTATTCAGAATTAAGATTTTTCGAATAAAAAAGTTGCTTTCTTCTTGTCTCCTTATAAAAGACCGTAATTCTCTATTTTTAAGGCGGTTGTTATTTTCAATTTCACTTAAAATCTGATTTTTAGACTTTAATTCAGATTTTCTTTCAGAGAGTGTCTTGGCATATTTTATATTAAGTTGTCTATTAACATTAAGTATTTCTTGGGTCTTAAAGGCTACGAGTTCGTTTTCCACAGATTTTTCGAACAAGAGATAACTCACTGGTTGGGCAACCAAAAAACCTAAAAAAATTAAAAACCCTATCCGTATAATATAGGAAGCTAGATTGCCTCTCCAATTTGTACCGTCAGTTGGTAATACATTTCTGCTCAATGTGTGCAGTAGGAATAAGTAGAGCACAAAAACAAATAAGCCGCAATAGATGCCAATTATTATATCTGCAGAGGTGGATTCAAGAATCTGATGTACCCCATAAGCTAGACTAGCGGCAGAAAGAAGGCTAATTATAACAACTAGAATACCAACAATGCTGAATGTTCTTCGCAAGGATTTTGAGCACTGTCCTAAAATATAGGGATCCTCTCCTGCAAACCACCAAAGTTTCTTATTATCAAGAAATCTATGCATTTGAAGAGTATGTGATATATTCATCGGGATTCTCGTCTATTTTTTTCTTTTCCCGTTCTTCAAATTTTGCAATGGCATGCTTCGTAATGCGCAATTGAGCGTCATGAAATTCCTTTTGCTCCTCAATTAACTTTTCAGCAGCGAGGTATCTTACAAGTTCACGTTGTATACCCTCCTTATCTTCGTAATAATCCTCGTCTATGTAAATTCCATTTTCAGCAAGTTCCAATTGTTTATAATTATCAGATAGATAATCATAAGGTGATTTAATAAGCATCAGTTTAAAAAAGATGGGAGTTAGCTCAATGGCAAGGAACAATAACGTAAGAAAAAGTGAAACTGCAGGATAGTGTTCTTCAGCCAAGGTAACCCTTATAGCAAGACCATCTAAAAGCTTTGCTTCTTTAGTAATGGTTTCGAGCTCACTATTCTCTTTACTAAATATTGATTTCCTTTGATTAATTAATGAAAGATAATTTCCATCTTCCTTGATTTCATCTATTTTACTTTGAATTTTTTCTTGTTGTCTTTTGAATTCTTCGCATTTACCCCTACAACCACCATTTGCATTTTCATATTCTATTTGTACTTGAAGCCTGTCATAGTCCTCCTGATAATCGTTTACTCTTTTCGTATAAGTTGATATGTCTTCCTCTAGTTGGGTCAGAATTACTTTATCTGTTTTTCTAACTTTTTCTATTTCATCGGTAATGAAATCCTTTTGGATAGAACTCAAATGCCTATCTATTTCACCTTTTAATATGCGTATCTCAAGCGGTTTCGATATTGAGATTGCTATGATGCACCCCATAATAATTCGTGGTAACGCTCCTTTAAGTTCGCCCCAAGTAATTGCTTCCGTTCCATCACCCTTTCCAGTGCTCGTGACAATAAAGCGGTCTATATTATATATTATTAGGCCCCAAACTAAACCAAAAATTATAGCGGTAGCAATTGTTGGATAATGGGTGACTTCCTGTATTGCTGTTGAAACGGTATCCATTGAATTTACGGCAGTCTCAGCTAATTTCTCAGTATACCTATTTTCCGTAATGTCTTTTGGCCTAAAAATAACATAGAATGCATAACCACCTGAAAGGCCTGCCATTATTGCAGTGGCTACGACTATTCCTCCTAGGCAGAAATATTTAATTTGATCACTGTAGGTTGCCTGACTCAAAATGTATGCATCACCTCCAGCGGCTTTCCAGAAAAGCTTCATGATACGTGATGGTTTAGGCGGTTGGTAAGTTAGTTTTTGCATTTTTTATGTGGTTGATTATTGGTTTGTTAGTGTATTTAAAGTGGTGCACTGCGATTTTAAATGATAATTTTTAGGTTTTGAAGAAAGGTTACCTTTCTTCCAACTTATTTCTGTTATTTTATTTAGTACTTCTCTAGATTTTATAATAGGCCTTTGAGGGTTTTTGATCTGTATTTTTCGTGGATTTAATAATAGTGATTTGGTTTTTACAAATCGTTTTGAGTGGATAGCTATTCTTTGATCACCCACTGGTACATCAATTGTTTTTGATTGGAAAATACCAACAGCTCTAACAGGTATTGTATTTTGGTTTTCCAAGGGTGCCACCCTGATTAAAGTACTTTTGGGAATACGTTGGTTATTTACATATAGAAAAAGGCAATTTTCTATTTCTACATATAGCGATCTTAGTTGATTTTGATTATTGGAAAATGGAGTTGCGTCAATAACCTTTAGACGGCATCTATAGAAGCTGATTAAATTCCAATTTTGAAATATTATTTTCAATGCTATATTTTTTAAGCTTACAGTTTGAAATGTTAAATCATGGTAATGATACTAAATTATAAGTACTCTTTATAAGAAGTTTATAATTAATTATTGTTGCTCTATATATTGTTAATTGGTAATATTATGGAGTATGAAATAAGTCAAAATACTTGAGAGTGTATTGCGGTTTTCCGCAATCTGAGATATTCTTTGATGAATTGTTTATATTCCGAGAAATATTGTAAAAATTGGAATCGTTATACTACGGAAAGTCGCAAGGGATATCCATATTTTTTAGTTTTGTTTGTGAAATATGGACATTGAATTTATATCGAGTAACTTTGATATTTTATAAGTAAAATTTTGAAACAGTAGAATTGTTTTATGGGGAAGCTAATAAAGGAAATAGGTAAATACATTACTATAGTAATACTACTTGCACTTATTTCAAGTTGTAGGGATAATACACCAAAAAATGAAACACTATTAAGTGAGAACTTCAATTTGAAGAATCATGGAAAGGAAAATTTTGTTTCATTTTCTGAATCCGATTCCACCAAAATGAAGCATTTACAGGCCAAAATCATTAGAATATTGGATGGTGATACTGCAGAAATATTATATGGTCAATTGCCAATTAAACTGAGATTAGAACATATAGATTGTCCTGAAAAAAGAGGAAAACAACCGTTTGGGAATAGGGCTAAAATAGCACTTTCCGACTTATGTTTTGGCCAAATGGTAAGTGTTTCATCTGATGGTAAATTTGACCGCAACGGAAGATTAATCGGAGTTATTTTCAATAAGGACAGCTTAAATGTGAATAAAGAAATGGTGCGACTGGGTATGGCTTGGCACTTTAAAAAATATTCAGATGATATGAGCTATGACGCACTGGAAAGGGAAGCACGAGCGGCCAAAGTGGGTTTGTGGAGTGACCCCAATCCTATAGCGCCCTGGGATTATAGGTAGGTTATTTTTATGCAGTCAATACCTATGTTCATGATACCTTGGTGGACGTCAAAAACATGAAGAAGTCTTTAATAATTAGAAATTTACGCACTATTTTTATTTGCAGTTTTTTCTACCCTTCGTTCATTAGTCGCGCTAACATCATAGAGAAAATGTCCACATTCAAGCCAAATTGCAAAAATGGACTTTTTCCTGTTTCTTTTTGCAAATCCACCCCATCCTTAAACGGTTTAAAGGTTAGTATTTTGTTTATCGGGATTGTTTTGTTCCCTTTACTACCCATAAAAATAATTCGCTTGTTTGTTAAATAAAGTGTTCCTGAATCTATTGTTTTCCAAACATCCTCAGTAATGCGTTTCGCTTGAATACTACCAACTCTATAATAAATTCCTTTGGCAAGTTTAATTCGTGCTGTTGGGCCACCGTAATCCACACGTTTAGTAATTGTTCTTTGTTCCAGCCATTTTAATTGAGTTTGAAAGTGAAGGTTTTCAGATTTTTGTATGTTAATTGAAGGTACAATGGTTGGTAAATTACCGTTCTCAATTTGCCAATACAACTTAAATTTGTCTAATTGGGCTTGGGTTTTGTCGCTATGTTTAATATCAATATTGAGGTTTTTGGCAATTTCCTCCATCCTTCTTTCTTCCTTGACGCTCAACCTCTCGTCTGAAGTTGCCTCATCTATAAATTTTTGAAGTATAACTCTGGATTCCTTTTCTAAAATGGAGTCAGCCACATCATTTGAAATCAATAAGTTCTCTTTAATTTTTTCAAGATTTTCTATTTCATTCTTATCGAGTTGTCCATCCGCTACTGCCTTTTGAACTTCTTGATTAAAAATCCGCTGTGTTTTTGCGCTAAGTATATTTTTTATTTCCGAATCGCTTAAGTACAATAATTTGCTTAAATGACCAATTGATGCTATTTCATCTTCATCTAATGTTTGGTCAGTTAGGCAATAATCCAAGTATTTATGGAATAAGTCCAGTCTGAAAATCTTAAACTTTTTATTGAGATTGATTTTATATTTTTTTGTTATTTGCTCAATTTCCTCTAGCGAAATTTTGGTAAGGTTGTCTTGGTTTTTTGCAATCAAATTATTTATTTCAATTACTGCATTTTCTTTTGGTATCCTTTTAAGTAGTTTTTGGACTAAAGACGGTCTTTTGAGATCTTTTAAAATGAAATTGGCCATTATTTATTACTTTTTTTATTAATAATTATTTCGCACCTTTTCAATTTTCTCTTGTCTTTCTTCCTCCTCGATTTGTCTAGCTTTTGTGAGTGCTGTAGCAACAAGTCCAGCTGGCACTGTTACTATTCCTATGCCAATTATTAGAACAAAGAATGTGAATATTCTTCCGCCCGTGGTCATCGGCAACACATCACCATAACCTACAGTGGTAAGTGTTACGACCGCCCACCATAGGCTATGAAAAATTGAACTAAAAACTTCAGGTTGTTCCTCATTTTCAAGGAAATAGATTCCCGAGGCCGACAAGAATATTAAAATTGATGTTACCATAAAGAACAGGATTATTTCTTCTTTAACTATGCCTGCTGCAATGTGAAACCGTTTTAATGCTTTATTGTATCGAATCAATTTTAAGGCTCGAAATATTCTAAAAATACGGAAAGCTCGCAGCGCCCTTAAATCAATAGCAGCTCTCAAATAAAATGGTAAAATTGCTAGTAAATCAATTATACCATAAAAACTGAAAATGTATTTAAGCGGGTTTTTAGCAACAAAAATTCGTAACAAATACTCAGCAGAAAATATCACCACGCAGCTTATTTCAATTAGGTTGAGAATACGTATTGTATTTGCGCTGTTATTGGGGAGTGTCTCTACAGAGAAAGATATTAATGAGATAAGAATTAGAAACTGAATGAAATAATCAAATATTTTCCCACTCCTGGTGGTGTTATCGTCAATTAATGTTCTAATTTTTTCTATCATGGGCTTTAATGGGTTTAACATTTAGACTATATCATAACCCGAAGTTATTGCACTACAGTTCTTGTTGCAAATTCGTTATTTTTTATTCTTTTTAATCGATTGCTTCACCAAGCTTAAAATATATTCCAAGTCTTCGTCTGAATTAATCTGCAATTCATAATCACCATTTCCCCAATGACCTGTTGTTGAAACGTCTCTCATTAAATTCTTTGGGTCATCAAGTTCACCAATATTCAGATTCAACCATAATTTCAAAGCTTTTCGTTGTGGGTTAATATCAATTACATTGCGTCCTGAAACAAATGCGATATATTTCTTTTTAGGTTTTACTTCAATGTTGTCGAGATTCAGAATTGCACTTCTCAATTTTTCGTAAAGCTCCTTTATTTCTTCAGTTACATTATCCAAATGTTCTTGTTCTGAGTACACTTTAATTTCTTTGGTAACTGAATCAATTGTTTGGTCTGTTTTGGAAATTGTTTTTATACTTTCTTGTGCACCTGCTTTTTGAATTTGTTCGAATGACACGGTATTGTTTTCAAACCTTTTCACCTCCCAAAGTTCAATTGGCAAGTCCTTAAAATTTATCGCTTCACGCTGATAGTTTGTAAATGCAGGTGACACAAAAATAACTCGTGATTGTGACCAATCTACATCATTCCGTTTTAGTGTTTTGTCAAGATTTTCATTAAATTCCAAAATAAAGTCGGCTTTATTATTTAGCATTAAGGATAGGTAGGCATATCCTTGATCAATTACACTGTAATTTTTATCTCTTTTGTATTCAATTATTACAAAAGCATTTGCCTCCTTGTCAAAAGCAAGTGTATCAATTCGAAAATTGTTTAAGGCAAATTCAGATTTTACAAAGTCGAGTCCGAGAATTGTCTTTAGATTACTTTCTGTCATGTATTGAATTTCCTTTTCAAGTCGGAAAGGTTTTTCTTTTATATACTCTAATGATTTTTCTATTTTGAATAATGCCATTTATTTTTTAAGTTTTTTAGTGAATGCCAACTGTTTGTATGTTACTCATGAAATACGCTTAAAATGGGTTAATCCTTCTTTTCTTTTTTGTCTTTAATTTGGACGGATATGTCCTTCGAAAACCGGTAATAAACCTTTCACAAACCTTTGAGTGCAATATTGTTTTAGCAAAAATTCTATAAAGGTGTATTAAAGCCTATAAACTATTCATAAGGATCACCAACAGTTGCTGCAATTATACAAATAAGATGTAAAAATAGTCCTGGCACTAATAAGAAGGCATAGCCTATTACTACAAATACTAACCATAATAAACCAGAGCCCACATTTCCTTTATACATTTGTCCAGCCCCCGGTATAATAAAACTAAGAAGTGCTGCTATACCAGGACTCCATTTCTTAATTTTTGGTTGCAAGCGTTGCCGTTCAATTTCACGATTCTTTTTTAACTGAGGGTCTAGTATCTCACCACAGAATTTACATTTTATAGCCTCTTTTCTGATTTCTTCAGCACAAAATGGACATTTTTTAGTTTCATCAGTCATAGGTGATTGATTTTATTGACAACTTGTTTGTATATGAGCAGTGATGTGTCTCTACTCTAGCCTCTCCAGATAAAAACTAGCTTTGGAAAAGCCGTAGGATTTTCCAAGTGCGTACTGACCAAGCCATATCTTATAATGAGTTGGCAGTTGGGTTATTTTGAATTATCAATATTCATCTATAATCTCAACAGTAGCCTGAGCATAAGGACTTTCATCAATTTGCATTTGTAGAACCCTTCTAAAATTGTTTAGCTCTCTTTGTTCAACAACTTCTTGAAGTTTTGTTCTGCCCTTGTAACTTTTCCCCAAGATTAATTCGATAGCATCATCGATTCCTGTCAATGTAGTTGGCATATCATAAAGAACAGCTGTTGGTGCCTTAGTGGGGTCTAATTGGAACCAAGCTGGATGTTTTCTGAATTCGGTTTTTAAGGCGTTTTCTTCAAAACCATGTCTTTCATAGAACAAAGAAGCCTTCTCTTTAATCTTACCTTTTAAATCTTTTGGAATGACTATTTTTAATTTGAAGTCTGAATATTTTATATTATTTATGGTTAATGGTTCTGAATTTTTTGCTCCGTTCACTAATCCTTGTACAAAATTTTTAAAATATCCTATTGCCAAGGCTGTTGTAGGATATAAACTTAAATGCCCTAATCTATAATGTTCTTCTATTTTTGACTTAAATTCTTCACAACCAGCTTTTATCGTCTTTTTATCTTCACTTTTAAAACGTGGCATATAAATTCCACTAAAATCTGAGGGTAGTTTTATGCCGTCTTCAACTAATAAAAAAGATTTATGTCTTCCCATCGCTCCTAAAAAAAGTGCCATTTCTAAAATGACATTATCTCGAGGCTCTATTACGATTTTATCTTTAGTTAAAGTTAGATCATCAGCTGTGGCTACAAAAACTCCAAAATCGAAATGTGAAGCCATTTTTAATAAGCTGTCGAATGTGCTATTATTTGTCTCCCACATATTTGGATCTTGCCAGAGAAAACAATCACCTACACTCGAAAGATATCTCTTGACTTTTTTCGCAACCGGAATTCCTGCTCCAGAAGATCCAATAAAGATTTTAGGTTTTAAGTCAGTCATTTTATTAATATGTTAGAATTGCTTTTTTAATAATAGAACTACTTAATATTTCTCTTGCAGAGTCCTCAATAAGGGCATCTAAGTCTACTTTTAATTTTCTCAGCTCAGATACAACACCTTCATTTTCAAGTGGATTTTCCAATCCATTAGGACTTTTTATTCTTTTGCGATAAAAACCATCATTAATTAGCATCTGTAATTCTCCCGATATAGCCTGTGCTATTTTCAATTCTTCACCTGCTGAATAGTTAATTAGGTTATCATCAATAGCGTGCACTATAGAAGTTAACTGAAAACTAGATAATTTAATTTTAGGGTCTGAATCAGCTTTTAAGTTTTTCAGAAGCCTTATTCCTCTTCGCGAACCATCTTCCGTTCGGTCACCTTTATTATTGACGTTTGTGATTGTTGCAAAGGGGAAATCCTTTTTCTTTATTTTGGTAGGGAATTTGAATAAATAGACACCTTTATAAAATTTATTGTTAGTCTCCTTATATTTATCAGAGTGGAACCAAAAGCAAAAGACAATATCTACTTTTCTATTTAATGATTTATTAAAAATTGATATACTTTTTTCTCCTTTATCATCTACCTCGTCATATATGTTTTTTAATATTTTTAAAGCCTGTTGTCTAAGTTCAATTATATCGTCATTCGGATTGGACCTTATATAAGAGTTTGCAGGATCTGGATTTTCTGAATAGTAGTAGCCCTCTACAATTGTTAAAAGATCAAAATCGCTATGAACTTTAATGTTAGTTTTTGTCATAACAGACCCCTGATTTTCGTATGCTCTTTTGAAATGTAAATCAAATCCACTTTCCAAGTGCTTCTGCACTCTTGCGGCAGCGTCATAAGTTCGCGCATCATATTTTTGATCAATTGGTCGCATTGATTCCACTAAATACTTTACATTATCAGGAATATCTTTAGAACTAAAAGATTTAGAAATTAAAGATTCATTTAGTTCTCTGTCAAATTTTCTGTCTTGTAAATTCTGAAGTCGTCTGGAATAATTTAAATTGGCCATGAAATATTGATTTTAATGAATAATTAACAATTTTAAACCGTTTAAAATTTTTGACATTTTAACAATTTTCATTGTTTTTTTGCCTTACTGACAATGAAGGATATAGTAACTTGTATCTATACATCCATTCTTTTAGCAGATTTTTAGCGTGTCAAATTTCCAGAATTAGTTCTTATTTTCATTGCGGTTTTCCGTACCCCACTTAATTTTGTTCAGTAGCTTTCTACTGACTTTTTTAATTTTTTGGTTTCATTAAAATGTTTTGCAACTTTATACTATAATAACTTCCGACTATCTATTGAAGTAACCAAGACTTCATTATAACACATTAACATGTGTGTGAAGTCTTGTAATTCTATAAAATTTTCGCTGGTGTAAAGAGGGGGAATATTACAACCAAGTATTTGATTCTAACCTTCTAAGTTAGCAATTATTGGTTTTTGTATTTGCTTAATCGATAAAGATCGATAATATCTGTTGTATGGTATTTTTTGTTAGTTGAGAATGTGCATTCGACTTGTACAATTACGAGAATAAATTTGCTTTTTCATTGTTCCCCGACTACCTCCATTTTCATTTTTGCTCTATTTTCATGTTACATGAAAAAGCTAATTAATTGAAAATAGAATATGAGGACTAAAGCAATTACAAGAAAAGCATTTTACGATTTAATTTGGGAAAAAGGTCTGCCAATTGTAGCACAACAAATTAACATTAAATCACATAAAATGAAATAAATATGAGCTGAGAACTTATTCTGATTATTTACCTTGATGGTTGTAACAGCACTTCAAGTGCTTTGTCCACAATATCAGTATCCAGTTCTTTGAGATAAGCTTGGGTAACGCCTAGATTTTGGTGCCCCAAGGATTCGCTAATGACATCGGTAGCCACTCCTTTTTGTTTAAGGCAGTTAGCAAAACTATGCCGGGCCACATAACTGCTTACGTTTTTGGTGATATTGCATAATTTGGCCACTTCCTTTAGCTCTATATTGTAAATGCCCAACATTTTATGTTTCCGATCTGCAAGTTGGGTAGGGGTATAGTCTTCGCGAAACAACAGGGGAAATACATATTTGTTGCCATAGCCATGTATCCGATAATAATCCAATATTTTCTGAACAGGGGGCATAATGGCTATAGAGAAGTTTCCTTTGGTCTTCGCTCTGGTGTAATAGATGACATTAGCTTCAACATCTTTCCATTCCAAGCACATCATATCCGCAAAGTTCATTCCCCTGGTATAGAAGCTAAAAACAAAGTAATTTCTGGTATTGATTAAATGTGGGTGGTCAGACAAATCTAAATTGATAATACGGATGATCTCTTCATAATCCAATGCACGTTTAAAACCTTTGCCTCTTAGCCTTGATATTTTATAGGTTTTAAATGGATATAGATTTTCCTTGATTACACCACGCGCTATAGCTTTGTTAAACAACGCCCTTATGGCACGCATTTTTACACCGACGCCACCATCCGTGCCACCGCGGGAGCGAAGAAAGGCATCATACTTACTTAAAAAAGCAGAATTTACCTCTCTAAAATTTAGTTTCTTGATTTTATGAAAAATTTGAATTGAAGTTTTCGCATCTTTATAGGACTTCGCATTTCCGATACGTCCTGCAAACGTCATCTCCTCAATGATCTCATCAAAAAAGGCAAAAACATCATTACTAACAGGGTTGAAAGTAATTCTATATCGCTTATCGAAATCCTGCAAGGTATAGTCAGGATTTTCTACTTCAAGGTCAGTGGCAATCTTATAAGCGCGATCTTTAATTTTTACCAGCAATCTGTTATTTTGAAAATGATTATTTTTCTTTTTATTAAATGTGCCGGTGGAGGTTGTCCATTCTGAAATAGTTGAGCTAAACGGAGTTTTATAAAATTTCGATTGTCTATCTTTAGTAATTCGCAAAAAGATGGGATACAATCCATCAGTTAATTTTTTCTTCCGTTGAACAATCTTAATAGTTATCATTTGACTTGATTTGGGTACAACATAGGTACAACAAATGGGCTATTAAATGTAAAAATTATATTACCAAATACAAAACAATTTTTCATAAAATATTGATAATCAGACTATAAGAAGACAAATGACGTTACATGAAACCACCACTTTTGAGGCTGTTAATCAGAGGGTCCTTGGTTCGAGCCCAAGAGGGGCTTAATAATCAGGCAGTAACATGAAAATGTAGCTGCCTTTTTTAATTTTCAGCGTGCTTTTTTGAAACGGATTTTTTCAATTCTGTATGTATTTACTAAAAGGCGGGAAAGTGAGCGGTATTCTTTTCCTTAATTTGAAAGCAAGACAGGGTAGATTCCTCACAGAATCCAATTCATCGTTCATTAAGACTTTGACCGATTATAATTATCAATTAACGCTTCCGATACGAATTTGGCTTTTTCATCGTCTATACAATCAAAAGTAATTTTTTGGGTGGTTATATACTCTTTTAGCAGCTTTCTGACATCCTCAGCGGTCAGAAAACCATTATCCCTTAGGTTGCTCCTAAATCACTATATCAATGCGACGTAAAACCATCTTCTAATATGTCCTATATTTAAACTTTAAATAGAATATTACTTGGGAAAAACTTTATAAATTTCATTGCGTTTTAGAAACCTTGCTAATTCGACACAATCGGTTTCTTTATACAGTCCTAATCTATAATCGCCCATTCTTATTCGGTAAGCTATGGAGTAGCCCCTCATTTTTTTTACGCCAGTCATTTCTTCTAAACTTTGGGCAGCTTCAATTTCAAGAATCAATTTCTTTATTCTTGATTTTAGTCCCTTGTCCTTGACTTTCTTAATGTCAATAAGAAAACTCTTTAGGAAGATAACTTTCATTCGTCTAAGGCATTCATTACTTCTTCTCTACTCACTGTTTCAGTTCTATCTACTTGTTGCATTAGTAGGAGAAGTCCTAAATCTTCTTTTTCTTCATCCGAAAGAGCATTTAAGCGTTCTTTCTCCTTTTGTTCCACGAAAAATGATACTGCCTTTTCCATAAGAGCCTTTACGCTCATATTCTCGAATGCCGATAAGATTTTAAGTTTAGTCAAAATTGTTTCGTCAATGTCTATGTTTTTTTTCATGATCAATATTTTATTAAACAAATATACAATAAATATATTATGTATATAATATACACTTTTCTTGCTTTGAAATAGTCCGATATTTTGACAGGTCTTAAATGATTGGGATTCGTATCCTTTATCTATACTATTATGTTTTGAAATCAATTCAAGATACTGTTCTAATTCTTATATTGAATAATTTTCACAATCATCTTTAATACCATGATATAGGTTATTCTTTTTTAGAAGCGTAACAATTCTTTCAAATTATTTAAGGGAACCATTTATCCCAATTTTTGCCATTTAATAATCCTTAATTTGAACTTTATAGATAGATACTAAATTTTGCCTCACTCAAAAAACTCTTTAAAAAAGGGGCGATTTGTAAAGAGTTTGTCTCATTAATACCTTAGAAGACTTAAGCCCAAGAGGGAGCAAAAATGGAAATCCAACTTATGGAAATAGGTTGGATTTTTTTGTTTAGTGCATATTCTGTAGCATCAAAGGATTATGACCAATTGTTGTGTTTATGCAAAAATGGTCCGATGTCTTCTATAATATAAACTGAGTTTTTAATATGCTTTATAACAGATCTTATCGTGGAGGCTAGGTCATTTATTCAAATGACCGTCAAAAAAAATTATTATATTTAAGTCTTAATATTAAATATTACTAATGGGAAAATTTGAAATTAAAAAGGACAAATCCGGACAGTTTAGGTTTAATCTAAAGGCATCCAATGGACAGATCATTTTGGGAAGTGAGGCGTATACCACCAAAGTTGCTTGTGATAATGGGATATCATCCGTAAGAAAAAATTCGCAAGATGATGGAAGATATGATCGCAATACGGCTAAGGATGGCAGCCCTTACTTTAACCTAAAGGCATCCAATGGTCAAGTAATCGGCAAAAGCGAAATGTATTCAAGTTCAACGGCCATGGAAAATGGTATTGCTTCGGTTAAGAAAAACGCACCTGAGGCTTCAGTTGAGGATATCTCATAAAGGTTTCTTTTGCAATAACACTCTACGTGACATTTATCTGAAAAGGCAGTCATAAAGACTGTCTTTTTTTAGTTTTTACCGTTTGGAGCGAGAAGTTTACCCTGAGCGGAGTCGAAGGGAGCTCAAGAAGGGTCTGGCAAAAGAGAAATCCAACTTATGCAAATAGGTTGGATTTTTTATTTTGTACAGGCTTATACCATAGTAGGTTAAAAAGTGCAATGCCAAAAAAAGTAGTTACCTGAACCAAAATTTTTTACAAATTGAATATTACTAGCTCAAAGCCCTGACCTGTATCATGAATCTTTAGCTTTTTGGATTTATTCTGGAGTAACTTTTATCATACTATTTTCTTTAACCATTTCAGGAAAATGGTTTTAATGAATCTCAACGCTAGTCATTCATCATTTGAACCAATTTCATTCGACTTTTTATACCTATTTTGGTATAAATCCGATGTGTATGGTCTTTTACGGTCTGTAGGCTAATGAACAATTCGTCCGCTATTTGTTGGTTGGTCTTACCTAGGCAGATTTGCTCAATAACTTCTTTTTCGCGCTTCGAAATTTCATATTTGTTATAAATTAATTCCTTTTTCTCTTGATTCGGGTTTTCGGAATGCAAAGGTGCAAATACCAAATGGGAATAGAGTTTTAGATAAAACAAGGGTACCAAATTTGAAATGAAATACACCAATATCAATGGGGCAACGATCCATGGGCTGGAAAAGGCAAAGGGCAATACCGCCAGTCTTAATACAAGGGCCAAAAGCATCAATATCATGAAGCGGATCAATATTTTTTTATCAGCTCGTTTCTGTCTTTTTGAATAGTGCCGGACAATCCCAGCAAATATGAGCATATAACCAAGTTCCAAACCAACAAAAATTCCCATTTCAGTATAAATGAGATTTTCTGTAATGAAAGCTAGAAAGTTATCAGTTAAAAAGAAAATTCCAGACACGACAACGAATACTATTGCCAAAAAAATCAGATAGATACGAATCGCTCTGTTCTTTGACTTCACGTCAATCAGCGAAAACCCCATTTTTACCAACATGAACCAAGAAATAAGCAAAAAGGGCACACCAAGTACCGGTAAAAAATTGGTTACCGTTTCAACGGTATTACCATCAACCTCAATTGAAGTGAGTATAACCCTCATAATGATCGGTGCCCAAATGCCATAAAAAGCAAATGAAAAAAAAGTGACCAAAAAATAAAAGTAGTTGCGATGAAATTCAGTATTGTAAGTGGTGATGAATTGGTGGCCCACTAATATACATGCCGATGCTGTAGCGGCACAAAATACAAATACGACTATGAAGATTAAACTGAGCAAGTTTTTGTTTGTTATAGGTTAAAAGTATAAAAATGTAGGTAATACCTACCCCTACCTTAGTAGTGATTTAAAATTCACTACTTAAGTTGGAATGTATTTTAATAGGACACACTTAAATTTGTGTGAATATAAATTTCAAGCTCATGGAAATAATAAAAGAAGAAAGAAGACCCGAAGCTACCATTTCTGGATCTTATGCTTATGGCTGGCAGCAAATGTGGAAACACTTTTTGTATTTATTTTTAGTGATGATCATTGTGGGTATTGCTGAATCTCCGGCTTCCATTGTTCGGGATTCCGATGCCGATAATTCCCCGGGAATGATAATTTTACAGATTTTGGGCGCCGCCTATTGGTTGTTTTTCTTTTCCGTGGTCAAATATGGGGGCAATTTAATGTACCTACGTGCCATTCGAAATCAAAAATTTGAAATCAGTGAGATGTTCGATGGCTTTAGAAAGAATTACATCAATATCATCCTTGCTAATTTACTCACCTTGGCCATAGTAGGATTAGGGTTTGTTTTTCTAATTGTACCCGGTATTATTCTGGCCTGTAGGTTGGCATTCGTTTCCTACCTGGTTATGGATAAAAATATGGAACCCATTGCTGCTGTTGAAAAAAGCTGGGAAATGACCAAGGGGCACGGTTGGCAGATTTTTGGAATGGGATTGCTCGTAATTCCTATAGTAATTGGTGGACTCATCTGTTTTATTGTTGGTATTGTATTCTCCATTATATGGATTTGCGCTGCTTTTGCCTCAATGTACCATGCGGTTGACCTTGAGGAAAATAAACAATTGAATGATGAATTTGTCGATGAGAAAAAGCCTACCCAACCAGAAGGGAAATAAAAAGAAATAGAGGAAAGTAGTTAAAAGCTATGAATTAGTAAATTTTGAAGCGCAACATTCGTTTTATCCGTGTATTGTTTCTTCTTTTCCGTAGTTTTTTATCACTTCAGCTTCAAATTCAACAAGCTCTTGCCAGCGTTGGTCTACATCAATATTCTGGCCGTATTTGCGGGCAAATCCAATAAAAGTGGTGTAATGGCCTGCTTCGCTAATCATTAAATCGTGATAGAATTTAGAAAGTTCAGGGTCTTTTATTTCTTTTGAAAGTAGTTTAAAACGTTCACAGCTTCTCGCTTCGATCATAGCGGAAAATAAGAGTCTATCTACCATCGATTTAAGCCTGCTGCCACCTTTATTCATAAACTTATAAAGCTCGTTAACATAGCTGTCCTTACGCTCTCTGCCTAAGGTGTAACCGCGCTTTTTAATGATATCATGTACCATTTGAAAATGTTGTAATTCTTCTTGGGCCAAAAGGAGTAAATCGGTAACTAAATCAGGGTATTCAGAATTAAGTGTAATAATAGTGATCGCATTGGTAGCGGCCTTTTGTTCACACCACGCATGGTCTGTTAGTATTTCTTCTATGTTTTTTTCAACAATATTGACCCAACGTGGGTCTGTTGCCAATTTTAAATGGAGCATGGGTTAATGTTTTTGTAAAAATAGGAATAAGCAGCTAAAGAAATCATTTAACCTAAACTCTTTACAAAATGTACTTTTTTGGAAAGAGTTAATGGTGTTACAGAATTTTTATTATCTTCTTTGAAAGATTGAATAAAAGATAGATCAATAGCCGAGTTGCTTCTTTAAGGGCATTTAAGCTAATAATAGAAACCGCAAATGAAAATCGCCATAATTTCCGATATCCACGACAACGTCTGGAACCTGCAAAAAGCCTTGGCCATGCCGGAGCTACAGGCTACAGAGGCGATGCTGTTCTGTGGTGACCTTTGTTCGCCTTTTGTCATACATTTATTGGGGCGTGCGTATTCCAGACCGGTTCATATTGTATTTGGCAATAACGATGGGGATGTATCGGCTATCATAGGGAACTCAAAGAAATATTCGAATATTCACATTCATGGAGAATATTTTAGAAGTCTCTTAGGTGGGCGTTCTTTCGCCATGAATCACTACCCGGATAAGGCTAGGGAAATTGCGGAGAATGGAGGGTTCGACATTGTGTGCTATGGACATAATCATATGGTGGTGAACGATGAAATGGTTGGGGACACCCTTCTGATCAACCCAGGGGCCATCATGGGGTATCATGGAGGAAAGCTAGCTGATATTCCGGCAACTTATTTGGTATTGGATACCGACCTACCAAAGGCGGTAGTTCATCAAATATGAACGGAGGTTACCTTAGCAATTCTTTAATAAAGTTCCAATAAACGATTTGTCTTTTCATTGGGCCGATGATGGAAAATATTTTTCTCCAAAACATGAAAATATAACAGACATTCCAATGGCTCTTGGTCTTTATCGTCTACATTTGGAGGATGGGAACATTGCCTATGAAATTCAGGGTTGGGGTATATCTATGATCCGTAAAAAAAGAGTTACTTACCTTGTTCGATTTGAAATGAAGTAATTCCAAGGCCCAAAATCAACCCATTCTATCTCCTACGCTGTCCAGAATATTGCATGGCTTCTCCCTTTCCAAATCCATAGCTAAAACCAAAAGCTATAAACCTTCCCCGTTGACGGCGATTGTAGACTTCGTAACCGGCTTGGGCAATTTGGCTCTCATCTACCCTGGAGGCGAATACGTCCCTTATGCTTAGGTTTAGTACTGCTTTGCCTTTAAGCATACTCTTTCTAATTCCCAAATCCAAAAAGAGATTGTCGCTTACCGTGCTCTGTACGGTTTGGTAACTGGATTGGTAGTTGCCGGTCATCTCCAAATCGATATCCGCCGGAAATTTGAATTTGGCCATTAATTTGGAGGACCATTGGTCGCTGCCAAAATCAAAAACGGTGGTTTCGTAGATACCATCCCTTTTAAATTGATTGTAATTAAGGTCACTATTAAAGGTAAGCCATTTGGCCGGACTGTATTTGGCGTTGAACTCTACGCCTGTTGCCTTGTTGACCCCGATATTTTCGGGTCTAAAGGTGCTGACATTGTTCTCGAAGGTAGTTATACGCTCTATTACGTCTGTGGTATAGCGATGATACACCCCAAAATTTATACTTGCCGGACCTAAAATGTATATACTGGTAATTTCATAAGAATCGGTAAATTCGGGCTGTAGTTCAGGGTTACCTTGGCGTACGCTATAATTGTTTCGGATATTGAAAAAGGGGTTTAGATCCCACATTCTTGGTCTATATATTCGCTTAGAGTACCCGGCCTGTAGGGATACTTTGTCACTAAATTTGTAGGAAGTATGAAGACTTGGAAAAAAATTGGAATAGTTTTGATCATTGGCGGCACTTGTAGTAATCAAAAATGTGTTCTGATCGGTCTGTTCCAAGCGTAATCCTCCTTTAATGCCCCATTTTTTTCCTTCGTACGAGCCAGTACCATATAGTCCAAGAACCTTTTGGTCAAATTCAAAAACATTGGTCAAACCTGCGTCATTGATAAATGATCCGTTTACAAAATTATTTACTTCGTAATCATTGCTTACATCGTTAAAGACATATTGGGCCCCTGTTTCTATGGTCCATTCCTCCGTTAGTGGATTGGTATAATCCAGTTTGAATGTAAATATAGCCTCTTTGAAATCGGTTCGAGTCTGTTGTCTGCTGTCTTTATCCTCTCCGGCAATAGTGTTGTTCAAGAATTCCGAGGATTGGTCTTTACCAAAGAAATTTCCCAAACCACTAAAAAGTAAGGTATGTTCCTCATTATTTTTAAATTCCTTTTTGTACTGCAATTCATACTGAAATTTGGGATTTTTTGCATCAGTAACTTCGTTGCGTTCCCATTCCGAGCTAATGGCATTGTTGGAGTCTAGGGACACAAAACTGGTGTTGGAGGGTTGCTCCTCTATTTCCATGGCAAAGTTGCCAGAGAGGGTTAGTACGTTGTTATCATTAATGTGATAGTCTGTTCCCAGTACAATATTATAATAGGTTTCATTGCGGTACTCGGTACCGTTGCTAAGAATGGTGGTGTTGTTTTCCAAATCTACGTTTCGGGTTTCAATATCGTTGGGCATATCGCGAAGACCTATTCCTAGTTGAGTGAAAAGGTTGAAATTTTCTGTTCGTCTATTTAGACTTACTCCCACACTATGGCTATCGGGTGCCCCTGTATTCACGGAGATGGAGCCATTGAGTCCTTTGCGCTCCTCTTTTTTAAGAACAATATTGATTATACCGGAAGTCCCTTCGGCATCGTATTTTGCGGAAGGGTTGGTCATTACCTCGATCCTGTCTATCATATCAGCAGTTATAGTACCAAGGGCGTTGCCCTCCTCACTTGCAATTATGGATGGTTTTCCATTGATGAGTATCTGTACGCCCTGACTGCCACGCAGGCTTATCCTTCCCTCAATGTTAACGTTAACGGATGGCACGTTATTTAAAACCTCCAAGGCACTTGCCCCAGTAGTACTGAGGTCTTTGCCCACATTGAATACGCGTTTGTCCAACCTAAATTCGGTACGGGAAACTTCGCCTTGCACCACTACTTCCTGTAACTGTTCCGCATCTTCCGAAAGGGTCACGGTACCTAAATTTATAGTTTTACCGGGGGTAGGGGGTGATCCAAAGGTTTTGGTTTTGAAGCCTAGAAAACTCACTTCAATATAAAAATCGGAGGCGTTGGTTTCCAACGAAAAACTACCGTCCTCCAATGTAGTAGTGCCTTCAATTGGCTTTTTGGTCTCGTTGTCTGCAATCATTACGGTGGCAAAGGAAATAGGCTGCCCGGTGGATTCCTCCACTACGGTTCCCTTTATAGTTAGGGTAACATTCTGTGCCATGACATTGGTGCTGAATAGAATTAGCGAACCGACAATCAACACTTGTACCAATATTTTTTTCATGACTTCCTTTATTACGTTAAATAGGAACTTTAGGAATAACAAAGATTCATTTTTTTATCGAGAAGGGATGGGTATTTTCTGTGAACGACAAAAGTATTCCAATGAACGACAGCCTGTAGTTTTTTTGTAGAGCATACGCTGTTTGGGGGTTTAATTTTGCCGTTGGCGTACCGCAATTTTTTGAAACGGGGGCAATAGCTTAGATTTGGAGTATGAAAAAAGCCATGATTTCCAGAGAGGAACTGTTCTTTCAAGTCGTGCTCCATATCTTGGTGCTGCTTTTCTATTCTTTCGACAAGAACAATCCGGGGATTACGGTCGCCCAACTGGTTTTCTTTTTGGTCTATACCATTTTTGCCGCTTTTATCACCTACTTTCTAATGCCCAGATTTTTATACCGTAAGAAATATTGGCAATTTTTGGGAATGGTCGTTTTGGTGTTGTTTGGTGTAATTTGGGCCGAAGAACTTTTGGAACTGGTTTTTTATCCAGGAACCAAAAGAGCAAGAATTGTTCCTGGGATCTATTATGCCATCTTCGATGTTTTGCCGGTAATTGGAATTTTGTCGGGATTTAAGTTTGCTTGGGATGCGATAAGTTCTCAGAGTGAAGTGGAAAAATTAAAAATGTCGGCTCAGGAAAATGAACTGCAATTTTTAAAATCGCAGATCAACCCCCATTTTTTGTTTAACAACCTGAACAACCTTTACTCATATGCCATTGATAATTCCCCTAAAACGCCTACCATCATTTTAGAACTATCCTCGGTATTGCGCTATATGCTATATGACTGTAAGGAAAAATATGTTCCCTTGTCCAAGGAAATAGAGCACCTGAAAAACTATACACAATTAAGTGAACTGCAAATTGAAAATCGGGGAAACGTAGATTTTAAAACGGATATTATAGGGTCCGGATACCGTATTGCACCATTAATTTTGACCGTGTTCGTGGAAAATGCATTTAAGCATAGTACAGCTAGTCAATCGGAGGATATTTTTATTAGTGTAGATATCAAAGTATCGGAAAATGGCCTATTGCAATTTGAATGCGCCAACTCTTTTCGGCGTGAAACCAATACGGATGATCTTTCCCATGGGATAGGTCTTCAGAACGTTAAAAAACGTCTTGGACTTATCTATCCTGGAGCCCATAGTTTATCAATTGAAGAAACTGATACCACGTATTCCGTTAGGTTGAACATTGATCTTAATCAGGAAAGGACATGATCCGTTGCATCATTATCGAGGACCAGCCACCAGCTCAGCGAGTACTACAAAAGTATATAGGTGAGATGAAAAGTTTGGAACTTAAGGCTACTTTCGCGGATGCCCTCAAGGCCATGGATTATTTAAAAACCGAAGAGGTGGACCTTATTTTTTTGGATATCCATTTACCAAAGATTTCGGGGATGGATTTTTTAAAGGCTCTGACCAAGAAACCTCATGTGATATTAACAACGGCCTTTTCAGAATACGCGCTGGAAAGTTATGAATACCATGTGTTGGATTATTTGTTAAAGCCATTTTCTTTTGAACGATTTGTAATGGCCGTTTCCAAAATTCCGTCGCCTAATTTACAAAGGTCTTCCATAGAAATGGAGTTCGAAAGGAAGACTGTTCCAGAGGTTATTTTTATTAAGTCGGGCTACGAGCATCTTAAAATTGCTCTTGCGGATATTTTTTATATCCAATCCGAAGCGGACTACACCGAAATTTATACTACTGAAAAAAAACATTTAACCTCCCTTTCCTTAAGACATTGGCTGCAGACCTTGCCGACAGATCAATTTACTCAGGTACATAAATCCTATATTGTGAATACGCTACAAATCGAAAAAGTATCGGGTAACCGTATCTTTTTTGACCAAGAAACAAATGTGCCTATTGGGCGGGCTTTCAAGGAAGATTTTGTAGAAAAGTATTTGAAGTAAAGGGGAATAATACTTTCATTTGTGGATGGACAATACCTTCCAAGATCCGGCAAGCCAATCGTTTTCGAATTATTATTCCATATTAATATGCAATCGATTACAATTGTATGGATAAAATAGTATACTTGCAAAGAATAGATCTAAGTATGCCATTTGCACAGTGGCTAACTGATATAAAAACCAAGTGATATAATTAATGAAAAAGAAAACGACCATATATGACATAGCGGCAAAACTTGGTCTTACTGCTGCAACCGTCTCTAGGGCACTAAACAACAATACTAAAATAAGTTTAAATACGCGCAAGCTTGTTCTGGAGACTGCCTTGGAAATGAATTATGAGCAGAACAAGTTGGCATTGGCACTAAAAAGCGGCAAGAGTTTTAATGTAGGCGTCATTGTGCCTAGAATAGATAGTAATTTCTTTTCATCGGTTATACGTGGCATTGAAGAAGAATTGTATCCCATGGGTTACCACGTAATAATCTGCCAGACCCACAACCAGGAAAATATAGAAAATGAAAAAATAAATTCGCTTGTAAATGTACAGGTGGATGGCATTTTAATGTCTATTTCCAATGCCAATCTGGAGGAAAATAAAGGGTTTAATAAACTTCTAAAAAATAAAAAAACGCCATTGGTTTTTTTTGATAGGAAGAAGGATATAAAAGGTATCAGTTCTGTAACCATAGATGATTTTAAAGGTGGTTACGACGCTACCAAACATTTGTTGGACCAAGGTTGCAAGCGTATAGCACATTTGTCCAACGATCGTAATTTTGAAATATTTAGGAATAGATACTTGGGTTATAAGCAGGCCTTGTCCGATAATGGAATTGAATTTGACGAAAGATTGGTCATTGAAACACAGAGTAGCGTTCTAGATGGAAGAAGAGCCGCGCGGTTACTATTGGATATGGAAACACCGCCAGACGCTATATTCTCTTCCAGCGATTTCGCTGCTTTGGGAGCTATTCAGGAAATAAAGGAAAGTGGATTTAAAATTCCAGAGGATATTTGCGTGGTAGGTTTTTCCAATGAACCCTTTACCAGATTTATGGAACTTACGACTATTTCGACTGTTGATCAATTTCCCCTGGAAATGGGAAGAACAGCCGCTCAGGTTTTTTTGGAGGAAGTAAGCAATACTGAGGACACTAAAATAACCAAAAACGTGGTGTTGACACCCCAACTGATTATTAGAAAATCTTCATTAAAACATAAGGAAGCTTAAAGGAATTATCTCAATTCTTCAACCTTCCATTATTTAATAATTAAGGTAAATGGATAACAAATATTACAAAGACACCCCTCTACGCCAAGGAATGAAATCATTTTGATTTAACAATTTGGCCTTGGTCTGAATTTTTCCACTGGCTACCTGGATTATAAAGTCCAACATTTCTCCTGCCATTTCCTCGATCGTTTTTTCACCACGTATTACCGCTCCGGTTTCAATATCAATAATATCGGGCATTCTTTCCATTAGTTCCGTATTGGAAGATACTTTTATAATTGGAGCAATAGGATTTCCTGTTGGGGTACCCAATCCTGTAGTAAACAGTACAACGTTGGCTCCCGAACCTACCATGGCCGTAGTACTTTCCACATCGTTTCCAGGAGTACATAATAAATTAAGTCCGGGTTTGGTAATGTATTCCCCATAATCCAGAACATCTTGAATAGGAGAGGTACCTCCTTTTTTCGCAGCTCCTGCAGATTTCATGGCATCGGTAATTAAGCCGTCTTTAATATTTCCTGGCGAAGGGTTCATGTCAAAACCAGAACCGGCATCAACAACCGACTTTTCATAGGCTTTCATTAACTTTAAAAACTTTTGGCCCTTATCGTCTTCAACACATCTGTTCACCAATTCCTGTTCTACACCACATAGTTCCGGAAATTCGGATAGTATGGCCGTACCATTCAAGGCTGCCAATAAATCTGAAACGGCACCTAAAGTGGGATTGGCCGATATTCCTGAAAATCCATCCGATCCCCCACATTCCAGACCAACCCGTAATTTGGACAATGGAGCGGGTCTGCGTTCAGCATTATTAGCTTTTTTAATAGCTGCAAAGGACTCCTTGACAATGGCCGATAACATCTCATCCACTGTTCCCATTTGTTGTTGCTCAAAAATAAGAACTGGTTTGTTTAGGTTGGGATTAATGGATTTCAAGGCCTCCTTAAAAACACTTATTTGGAGGTTTTGGCAACCCAAACTCAATACGGTGGCTCCTGCAACATTGGGGTTGTTAACATAGCCCGCCAATAATTTGGCCAAACTTTCTGAATCTTGTCTTATACCGCCACAGCCCCCTGGGTGGGTTATAAACTTTACATCAATATTGTCAAATACATTAGTGGAATTGTTTTCAACCGAAGCTTCTTCCGCAGTATTGTTCACCAAAGACCTAAGTAACATTTGGTGCGGGTTTACTTTATGTTTTAAAAGCTCCTTTTCAAAAACTTCCTTTAAGATTTCGATATTCCTGTTTTCACAAAAAACCAAGGGGAAAAACAGCCATACGTTTTCGGTACCTACCTGTCCGTCCTCCCGATGGTATCCTAAGAATGTTCGGTCCTTCCACTTCTCCACATTAGGGGCGGTCCAACCTATGGTTTCGGTTTTTCCAAAAACTTTTTCGCTTTGGTGCTTAACATTTTCCGTAGTTAAAACATCTCCTTTTTCTATGACGCCATTGGCGCTTCCCACGAGAACACTGTACATGATAATGCGATCTCCGGATTCAAATTTGTGCAAGGCAATTTTATGCTTGGATTTGATATCGGATATCACTGTAATTTCCTCACCTTCAAATGAAATTACTTCCCCTGCCTTTAAATTAACCAAAGCAACGGCAACGTTGTCCGATGAATTTACCTTTATGATTTTACTTTTCATTTTATCTACCTCTAATTTTTTTTACTCTAAGGCTTAAAACCTTTTACTGTAATTGGCAAACCCTGCTTCAATGCCATTCGCTTCAATTTCTTCCAAAGCTAGGGCAACTGCCTCGGTGAGGTTTTTATCCTGGGTTAAATCCTCCCCCCAATATGATGTATTGCTCAAGGTTTTTGTAGCGATTTCCATATAATTATTGGATTTCCAGATTTGGGCAAATGCCTCCACTATTTCATCACTATCATTTACTGGTAAATTTTCTCCCTTCCAAGTTCCTTTATAAAAACGTATTAGGGCAGCAAAGGAGAAGGTTAAATTGGTAGGTATCTTTTTATGGATGTCTATGTATTCCAATAAGCTTGGCAATACCCTCACTTTAAATTTTGAAATTGAATTTAATGCGATACTGGATAAGTTATGAATAATAAACGGATTCCTAAATCGGTCCAAAACCTCTTCCGCAAAGCTGTCGAGTTCTTCCTTGCCCATTGGAAGTGTGTGGTTTATTTCATTAAAAATGGCATTGTTTACAAATTTGCCGGTAAAGTCGTTGTCTACGGTTTGCTTTACCGTGGTGTTTCCATATAAAATGGAAAATGGCACCATGGAGGTATGCGCACCGTTCAATATTCGGACCTTCCTAGTTCTATAGGGCTGCATATCCTTTACAATCTTAACATCAAGATCCGTTTTATGAAAGGGAAGTTTTTCCTTAAGTTTTTCATCACCTTCAATGACCCAAAGTAAGAATGTTTCTGCAGCTACTATTAAATTGTCCTTATAGGAGAGTTGGGCATTGTATTCCGCAATTTCGTCTTTCGGATATCCGGGAACTATACGATCTACCAGGGTGTTGTGAAATGAGGAGTGTGCGGTAAGCCAATTTTTGAAGTCTTCGCCCAGTTTCCAGTCATCGGAATATTTTAATATTATTTCCTTTAGTGTGTCCGAATTATGATTTATCAGCTCACAGGGAATTATGGTTAGGCCTTTTTTGGCCTCACCTTTGAAATGTTTAAAGCGTTCATACAATAGCACCGTTAATTTAGCCGGAAATGAACTTGGTGGCTGCATATCCAATGTGTCCGTGGCAACATAGGCAATGCCGGCTTCCGTAGTATTGGAAATAATAAACTGAAGTTCCTCTTCCTTGGCCAAACTCAAGTAGTCCTTGTAATTGCTGTAAGGGTCAATTCCTTTTACAATATTGGTAATAAGCTCTTTATGCTGAATTTCCTTGCCTTTCTGAATTCCTTTCAAAAACAGGGTGTAAAGTCCGTCTTGCTCATTAAGCATTTTTATCAAACCTCTTTCAATAGGTTGGACCACCGCAATGCCGGCACCAAAATTAGCTTCCTGATTTAATTTTTGGAAAGCATAATCCACAAATGCCCTTAAAAAGTTTCCTTCTCCAAATTGTAGGATCTTGATTGGTGAGGTCGACTCTAAATTGGTGTTTTTTCTGTTTAATGGTTGCATATTACTTTTTTATAATGTTATTATGGCGTGAACGGATTTTCTCCTAAGGGATATATCTAAATGCTTTTATGGTCATTCCAATGCAATAATGTAATCGATTGCACAAATGTAGTATAAATTATTCTATATCCAATTTTTCCATCTTGGTTCTTATCTTTTTATTTTGATTAATGGTTATAAGAATCAAGAAAATAAAAAGTATTCCGCTTGTGGCACTTCACTGATACCTATTGTCTAAAAGGTTTGATGGTCACTGTTGGGTCTTTTCAACACTAATGTATTTCAATTCATTGAGTCCAAATTTATGCATTAGTTCCAATCTATAACTCCACGACCCTCTTCTCCTTATTGCTTTGGATAGCCGCCTCAATTACTTTTATTACGTTCATGCCTTCTGTTGCCGATACTGGGACCGACTTATTATTTCTTAAAGCTTGGTATATACCTTCATAATATGCCATATAGTCCCCATTTAAGGTAGGGACGTGTTCCCTGATAATTTTACCATCCTTCTCCGTATGCAACAATCCTTTTTCTTTGTCCAATTCTGCACCCCAGTCCTGAGTGCCCGGTATTTTTCCCGCCTGAAGGGCAGCCTCCTGTACATCGGCTTTGGATTTTATAAATGAACCTTTGGTTCCGTGCAGTATATTTCCCGGTAAAATCTCACGGACGTAATAGCTGGATTTCAATATTACCCTATGGTTGCTATAGAACAATTTTACATCAAAATAATCCCCTACCTTGGAATCGGGGCGAAAGGTGTCCAGATCGCCGAAGACGGCATTTGGCATACCAAACAACATTAAAGCCTGATCAATCAAATGTGAACCCAGGTCATATATACTTCCAACGGCGGCCGTGGGTATTTCCTTATGCAACTTGTAACTCAGCCCAGGGTCATAGCGATCATAATGGATTTCTGCCTCCACAATTTTTCCTAGCAAGCCCTCATCCAATATTTTTTTCACCGTCCTAAAATCACTGTCATATCTTCTATTGTGATACACAGAAAGTGTTAATTTTTTCTCCTTGGCCAATTGGATCAATTCTTCCGCTTGTGCCACGGTAGCCGTAAAAGGTTTTTCTACAATTACGTTTTTCCCTGAATTTATAGCCTGTTTGGTAAAATCGTAATGCGTTACACTTGGTGTGTTCACAACTACCAATTCTATATTTTTATCTGCCAACATATCTTCCAAGTGGCGGAAGGTTTTTATATTGGGATATTTGGCTTGGGCGTTATTTTTTGTTCTTTCCCAAACCCCGTATAAATTAAATCCAGGATGTACATCAATGAAGGGGGCGTGGAAAACGAATCCACTCATTCCAAAAGAGCATAAGGCTGTATTTATTGGTTTCATAGGCTTAATTTAAGAATACTAATTTATAGGTTTTAGATAACAATCAACTAGGAAATTATCCTTTGTAAATTTTTTATGTTTCATTTAGGGGAGTGGAATATCAATTTTCCTGCAATTTCAAAACAGGGCTTAAACCTGAACCCTCTGTTCCCAAATCAATCGATAAACAGGTTTGGCAATGCCAAGGAGAACCACGGAAATAAGGTGACCAAAATCAGCACCAAAAAGCTTACCAAGAGAAAAGGTAGCCCGGCCTTACTAACTTCCCCAATGGAAATTTTTCCAATACTCGATGCCACAAAAAGACAGACCCCCACAGGCGGAGTGGTTAATCCTATTATTAAATTCAAGACCGCGATTACTGCAAAGTGAATAGGGTCCACATCCACGGCAACTGCCACCTTTAACAAGATTGGAAAAAGTATAAGCAGGGCAGCAATGGTCTCCATAAAAGTGCCCACTATGATCAATAGTAGGTTGATCAGTAACAAAACCACATATTTATTATCTGAAAAGCCCAGGATTTCATTGGAGATATTCTGCGGAATTTGCTCCGTAATCAATATATAGCCAAAAAGGTTGGCGAAACCCACCAAGACCATAAGGGAAGCCGAGGTCTTCATACTATCCAGGATAATGACCTGTGTATTTTTCCAATTTAATTTTTTATACACGAATTTGCCAATGATCATGGCGTAAACTACAGCAATAATGGAAGCTTCTGTTGGTGTGAAGATACCTCCTACGATGCCATAAAGGATGATAAAGGTCATCAACAACGACCAAAAGGTGTCTACAAAGCTGCGTGCTACATCCTTAAAATTACTGCGCTTATGTTTCGGATATTTTTTTCGTTTGGATATAAAATAAGCCGTAAACAAAAGTCCAACCCCCAATAACAAGCCAGGAAGCGCCCCAGCCAAAAACAACTTGCCCACAGACAGGCCGCTCAAGGTTGCTGCAATGATCATGGGTACACTTGGGGGAATTATAGGGCCAATTGTTGAGGAGGCCGCGGTAACCGCACAGGAAAAATCAGTGTCGTATCCTTCTTTTTTCATGGCAGGTATCATTATAGATCCCATACTGGCCGTATCCGAAATGGCAGTTCCCGAAATTCCGGCAAAGAGCATGGAAGCTCCAATGTTCACCAATGAAAGCCCTCCACGAATGTGCCCCAAAAGATGGTTGCAGAATTTAATAATTTTTTCTGTTAGTCCACCTCGGTTCATTAGATTGCCTGCCAGAATGAATCCAGGGACACTAAGTAGAACAAAAACATCTATGCCCGAGTACATTTTCATGGGAACTATGATCAAAGGCACCCCTTTGACGATTAAATAACTTAGACAGGCAAGTCCAAGTGCGAAGGCAATAGGAAAGCGAAGTACTAGACCAATGATAAAAACAATAACGAGTATCCAAATCATAGTCTAGAATTTTTTATAATTTTTTGAATTTTTCTCCAGAGGTAGAAGCTTATGGAGGACGACATTATAAACATACTAAAGAATGCTACGCCCATATTAAAGCCCATACTGGGTGATTTTTCTGGTATTCCCAAGAGAATGAATTTAATGGAATATACGGCCATAACGACAAATAGAAACAAAGTAATAAGGGGTATCGCCAAGTTTAATATTTTTTTGATCCTTTCCGGAAATCGATTGTAGAACATATCCAAATGGACGTAAAATTCATTTTTCATGGCCAGACCTGCAGCGAACGACATGGCATAGATAAAGAAAATACGGGAAGCTTCCTCCGTCCAAGAGGGGGTATTGAAAGGTGAAAAACGACAAAATATCTGAAGTAGTACAGTAGATAAGAGACCCCATGTACTTATTAAGGTCCCATATTTGAGGAGGCGCCCAATAATTTTATTTAGCATCGTCTTTTTCTTTTTTAAGTTGGTGGTAAATTTGCTGCATTGCAGGAGAGAGGCTTTCATAAATAGCCCTTTCACTTTTCTTGGCAAAGGCTTCTTTGTCCACTTCAATAAATTGCATGCCCTGAGCCTTTAATTTCTCCTGTACATTCTTTTCGTTTTCTAGATAGAGATGGTGTTCATAGGCCTGCATTTCTTTGCCCGCCTGTAGCAAGATTTCCTGTAGGTCCGTGGGCAGCTTTTGAAATTGCTTTTCGCCCACAACAGGGTACACCCAACTTATGACATGACCGGTTAGGTTGAGGTATTTCTGTACTTCTGAGAAACCGGCGTTATGTATCATGGCAAATGGATTTTCCTGCGCTTCGATTGTGCCTTGCTGTAGGGACGTAAACACTTCGGAAAAGGCCATAGGGGTTGGTTTGGCACCTAGTGCGCTCCAAGTTGTAACAAATGCCGGGACATTGGGTACCCTAACGATCAGCCCTTTTAGATCATCGGGATGTCGTATTGGTCTATTCGATGTTAAGTGCCGTGGTCCCCTTTCAAAATGGCCTAGGGAGCGTAACCCTGCCTTTTTGATCATTTCCTCTTCCATTAATTTCCCAACCGGACCATTAATATAGCGGTTCATATCCGTGGAGTCCTGCATTAGAAAGGGCAATTCGCAGAAGGTAGCTACTTCAAACCAATTGGTCAAGGTCGATCCCGTGGTGGTCATGTCTATTACCTCGGCCTGTATGAGGCGAATGGCTTCAATTTCTTTGGCCAACTGTTCAGAAGGGTAAATCTCCATCTTGATGCGTCCTTTAGAGCGTTCCCCCACAATTTCTCCGAAATAAGCAAAGGCCTTGTACCATGCATGGTCTTCATTGACCAAAAGTGCAGCTCGCATCAAAAATTCGGGTTCCTTCTTTTTAGGTTCGCAACTGCTGAATAGGAATATGGAGAATATGGACACAATTATTGTCGCAGAGAAAGAGGCCATCCGAAGTGGATTTTTCATGGTTTGGTCCTGATAAATTTATTCATTATAAATATAGCTATTTAGTTTTAACAGCCATGAATGTTATAAGAGTACACCAAGGTTGGTAATACTGTCTAAAGAAATAGTTTTTTAGAAAGGGAAAAATAATGTAAACGAAAATAGAAGGAATGCGCTCGCAATTTTAGGAGATATTTAATTTGAGGCCTTAATAGATAGCAGATATATCAAAAACAATTGCCTAGGTTAAAGCCTATCACTCCAATTGGGCGTGGAAATCATCCAAAATTTTAATGGCCTCCTCGTCCGATACTTGATCGAAATTCATATAGAACTGACCTACTGCCTGAAAATTGAAAGGTATTTCCAAACAAACCACTTCGTCAATATATGCAGTAGCCCTTAATTGTCGTACGGTCGATTTGGGGGCCACGGGTATTGCTACCACTATTTTTTCAGGTTTTTGTTCATAAACCAACTGTGCTGTAACACGAATGGTATTTCCGGTGGCTATGCCATCATCCAGTATGATTACGATTTTGTCCTTTAGACCTAGGGGGGACCTATTTTTGAAATATTGGTTTTGCCTTTTTTTTAGTTTTTCCCTAAGCCGTTTCTTCTCTTTTTCAATATAACCAATAGAAATTTCAGTGTTATCATCTAGGATAACGTTTTTGAGACTAACCGCACCAATGGCAAATTCCTTGTTGAAAGGATGCCCAATTTTTTTTGAAAGGGCAACATCCAATTGAGCATTCAAAGATTTCGCAACAATGGCACCTAAAGGTAATCCACCGCGAGGAATGGCCAAAACCACTACATTTTCTTTGCCTTTGTATGAGCTTAATTTTTTGGCCAGTTGTTGTCCAGCGTCCTTTCTGTCCTTAAACATTTTAATTTTTTTAAGTTGTCTATTATTTCCTAGTTCCCTTACTTTCCGCATAATAGAATCGAAAAAGTGAACTGGTATTTTGTTGCCCTTATTAAGCAATTGTTGTCAAAATTTATGTTCAATAAATAAATTTTGATCTGTATTGTAAATATCCTATATACTTTCCCTCAACAAGTAGAACCAGTGTTGAAGTTTGTGTTCACATTTAATTATAAGTAGAAGTCTATTGCTTCCACTTTCCAGGCCTAACAATATTATATACTTAATGCATTTATAGTAAGATACAAAAATGCCCTAATATTATGCAATAGCAGGGATAAGTAATATTATTGGCTTCGGAATGGGCCTGGAGGAATTTTAACTCATCTATTTTAAAAATCGATAATAAAAAAACCCTTAATTATAAGGGTTTTTTTGAACTAAGTAATAATTTATGTTTAGCTGGGCCTTACCTAGGACTAAAGGTGCCTGGAACTAAATTGAAGCTATCTAAAGTTTCACCAATTCCTCTGTATTTATAGCTTCCTTGAGTTTAGCCTTTATTCGGTGGTGGCTATTAAAAAATGGCTTTCCGTTTGTACGCTTTAAATAGACTTCTATACTGCCATCGGGCAACTCCCTCTTATCGGAAACGACCACTTTGCTTTTGAATAATGTTTTATAATTGGGGATGCCCCCTTTTTTTATGATAAAGTTCATCCTGGGCACTTTTATATGCTCATATAAATTGGATGAAGGACTTCCGATCATTAATTCCGTGCCTACTACTATATCATCAAATTTTGGTGTATTTGTGGCCTGAGCCAAATTCAGTGAACAAAAAATAGAAAGAAGTGCAATAGTTGTTTTCATAGTAATTGTTGATTTTTTTGAAATAATTTAATTGATAATGCATTTTTACACTGGAAAAATAATAAATAATCCATAAATCTCCATCCTAAGGTTTTCTTAAAAATATTATTCCTTGGGATTTGAAAGAGTAGAATAAATTCAAATTATTAGGTAAATTAAATCCCTAAAGAACCACGTCTGAAGGGATTTAATTTTATAAACCTTAACTAGGCTAGTTATGATCAATAGGATATTTTGTAAATAGTGCCTTTTAGATCTTCGGTTACATAGAGCTCGCCGTTGGGTCCCTGTGCCAAACCACATGGTCTATTTTGTATTGGACCACTGGGGTTTGCCAAGTCGATTCCGGAAAAGTTATCCGCAAAAATCTCCCAATTTCCATTCGGTTTACCATCCTTAAAGGGGACAAAGGCCACGAAATAACCCTTTTTTAACTCTGGAGACTGACCATGGAAGGCAATAAAAGCGCCATTTTTATATTTTTCAGGGAACATATTTCCAGTATAAAAAAGAAGATCATTTGGCGCTAAATGAGCAGGGAAAGCCAATATGGGGTCTATAGCGTTTTCACCGGCTGTTTTTTCCCCATCGCCCCCATATTCAGGAGAAAGCATTTTCTTGTTCTTAAACTGATCGTAATAGATATAAGGCCATCCGGCATCATCACCATCATGTAGTTCATATAAAGTTTCGGCCGGCAACTCTGCGCTGTGCTTGGGGGTATAGTAATCTGAATAAAAATCATGGAAAGCACCGCGCCCATGAACAGCAGCAAATAAGGAATTGGTTTTATAGTTCCAAGCAGTGGCAACAGCATTTTTAACCCCGGTGGCATACCGTTTACCATCGGCAATGGACTGATTTAATTTATCGGCCTTGAATTGCCAAATTCCTCCGGCAGAATCCAGGATAGCACAGGGCATAATGCCGTTTCCGGTACCTTCCTCCCTACAGGAATCGTTCCAGGAGCCAATAGTGACATACAGGTTGGAATTGTCGTCCATAACAAACGATTTTGCATTGTCACGTCCCATGTCCGCTAATCCGTCTACAATATTCTCAGGATTTTCAATATCGATAATTTCATCCTTTCCATTCAATTTATAGCGGTAGACACCAGAATTGGAAGAGGAATATAAGTATCCATCCTTGATCAATACTCCTGTGCCGGGGAGATTGCCAAATTGTTTTTGTTCATCTATTTTTCCGTCTTTGTCGTTATCCCTTAAAAGCACAATGGCTTTTTCATCCTTTAGTTTAGATCTATTAACATAAATGTCGCCATTTTTTGAAACGGTCATATGCCTTAGATTTCCCAAATCTTTCGCAACAACTTCAAGTGAAAATCCTTCGGGGATTACTATCTCGGTTTCATTGATGGGTTCAGCTTTTTTTGGAGATTTCTGCTTGCATTGAGTGGTTAGGCCCAAAATAACAATCATTGACAAAAATGGTAATAGGGTGCGGGAAATGAAGTTTTTCATAAATATGGTTTGGTAAAGTTTGATAAAGCTCTAAAGATAGCATATCAATATTATTTTTAAGTGAAAAATTTAAAACACTCTCTTAATTGTTATAGTATTTATATTTTTAAGTCCAAGGACGCATGACTTTAATATCCTTATTTTGGTAGTTGGTTTATTGGTTCATGGGAGGGTTCATTATTGTAGGTCAAAATCAATGGAATATAGCAAGATTAAAATAACTGCAGATCAGGCGATAAAAATTGCCGCTGAAAACTTCAATGTTCAGGGCAGGGCAAAAACGTTGCCCGGGGAAATCGATTTTAATTTTAAGATCGATGCATCGGACGGAAAGCAGTACATATTGAAAGTCTCCCGACCCAACGAGAAAGGGGATTATCTGGACTTTCAACAGAAATTGCTGCTCTACGCCAGCGAACACGCCAAGGATCTAACGTCCCCCGAGGTCATTCCGGATAGCCAGGGGAATCTGATTTCTGAAATAAATGACGATTTCGGGCAGATCAGGAAGGTGCGCCTTCTGTCCTGGATATCAGGGAGGGTCTGGAGCGGGGTGAACCCGCAATTGGATGATCTTCGGTATAGTCTGGGGGAACAATGTGGGAGACTGACCCGGGCCCTGCAAGGTTTTGACCATCCCGAGGCCCATCGGGAATTTGTCTGGGATGTGGCCCAGGGCGATTGGACCACTACGCATCTCCAGCTCTTCGACGTTGGGGAAAGAGAGATCGTCTCCTACTTTCAGGACCAGTTCAAACAGGCAGGGTCCAGTTATTCCCTGTTACGGAAAGCCGTGGTACACAATGATGCCAACGACAACAATGTTATAGTTTCCGGGGACCTTATAGATCCCAAAGTGGTCTCTGCCATAGATTTCGGGGATTCGGTTCATACACAGATCATTAACGACCTGGCCGTGGCCTGTGCCTATGCCATCATGGGGCACAATGATCCATTGGAGGCCGCTTTGCCCATTGTACGGGGCTATCACAAAGCCTTTCCTTTGGAAGAAACGGAACTGGAACATTTGTACATCGCCATCGCCATGCGCTTGGTGATATCCGTAACCAAATCGGCCATCAATAAAAAGGAGGAGCCGGACAATACCTATCTCCTAATTAGTGAGAAATCGGCTTGGGAGCTGCTCCGGAAATGGAGGGACATCAATGCGGATTTTGCCCATTATAGCTTTAGGGAGGCCTGCGGCTATACCGCCCATCCCAAGGAAGAAAAATTCTCGAAGTGGACCAATAGGCGTTCCTTTTCTCTGGAAAAGCTTTTTCCTAGTATAGGCTGTAACACAATACAGCCCCTAGATTTAAGTGTGTCCAGTAAATGGTTGGGGCATGAAAAGGACTTTAACGATCTGGACCATTTTCAGTATAGACTCAATAAACTGCAGGGAGAACATCCTTCCAAAATATTGGCCGGAGGCTATCTTGAGCCCCGCCCGATCTACACCACTTCGTCCTATGATAAGATAGGGAACAAAGGGAGGGAGAGTAGGAGCATTCACTTGGGGGTCGATTTTTGGTTGCCGGCTGCAACACCGGTACATGCCCTTTTTGACGGGGAAGTGGTCACAGCTGTAAATGATGCAGGGGACAAGGAATACGGCGGACTTGTAATTATAAGGCACCGGGAGGAAGGATTGGAGTTTTATACCCTTTACGGGCACTTATCGGTGGGCAGTGCCACCCGGCATAAGGTTGGCGTTCATTTAAAGGCAGGCGATGAAATTGGTGTCCTGGGCAGTAGGGAGGAGAACGGCAATTGGTCCCCACATCTGCATTTTCAGATCATGCTTTCCATGCTACATTACAAGGTTGATTTTCCAGGAGTAGCATATCATAGCCAGATATCCGTATGGAAAAGCCTTTGTCCGGATCCAAACCTTTTGTTTAAGGCCAAGGGGCTGGAGGGAAAGCAAGCTACTTCCAATTCAGACATCATAGACTATAGGAAACAACATTTGGGAAAAAGTCTAAGCCTGCAGTACAAGGTGCCCATTAAAATGGTAAGGGGAGCAGGGCAGTACCTAATGGACCAATACGGTAGAAAGTACCTGGATACCGTAAACAATGTGGCCCATGTGGGACATGAACATCCGGCCGTGGTAAGGGCAGGGCAGGAACAGATGGCACTGATCAATACCAATAGTCGGTATCTGCACGAAAATATCAATGAGCTGGCCAAGGAGCTGTTGGAGACCCTGCCGCCAGAATTAAGTTTGCTCCATTTTGTAAATTCCGGTAGTGAGGCCAACGAGTTGGCGATCCGGATGGTAAAGGCCGTTACCGGACAGCGCGATATAATTGCCTCGGAGGTGGGCTACCACGGCAATACCAATATGTGTATCGATATCAGCTCGTATAAGTTTGACGGAAAGGGAGGTCAGGGCGCTCCGGAACACACCCATATTTTTCCCCTTCCCGATGCCTTTAGGGGCAAGTACAGGGGGAAGGATACAGGGGAGCCATATGCCTTGGAGGTCAAAAAGCAGATAGACACTGTACAGGCCAAGGGAAGAAGAGTAGGGGCCTTTATCATAGAGCCGATCATTAGCTGTGGGGGACAGATAGAATTGCCGGAGGGATTCTTGGCCAAGGCCTATCAATACGTTAGGGAAGCGGGCGGACTCTGTATTTCCGATGAGGTGCAGGTGGGCTGTGGCCGTATGGGCACTACATTTTGGGGTTTCCAATTGCACGCGGTGGTACCCGATATCGTGACCATAGGGAAACCACTGGGCAACGGACATCCCCTGGCTGCCGTGGCCTGTACACAGGAGGTAGCGGAAAAATTTGCCAATGGAATGGAATATTTCAACACCTTTGGGGGCAATCCAGTTTCATGTGCCATAGGTGCCGAGGTCTTGAGGGTGGTGAAACGGGAGAAGCTACAGGCACATGCATTGGCGGTCGGGACCTATCTAAAAAAGGAACTAGGAACTCTGGCGCAGGAGTTTCCCATTATTGGTGATATAAGGGGCCAGGGACTTTTCTTGGGGATCGAGTTGGTAAATGGCCAAATGGAGCCTTTGGCGGAACAGACCGATTACTTGGCCAACCGTATGAAAGACCATGGTATCCTTATGAGCACGGATGGCCCGGACCATAACGTTCTAAAGATCAAGCCCCCTATGGTCTTTAGCCAAGAAAATGCCGAGGAACTTGTTTTTTACCTAAGAAAAATTTTGGGAGAAGATTTTATGAAATTGTAACTGATTGTACGGAATTAACCATATAAACATCATCATTGTCAGGTCGGCTCATCCCAATGGCTATCGGGAGAGCCTCATTTTAAGAATATAATTGTCTAAACCCTCTCGACATGGCCTGTCTTCCGACAAGGAAGTCTCGAGGAGACTGTGCAATATGATCAACTACGGATATTCAAAATTGTAATCTTCGATACCTGTAAATCCTAATCCATTATAAACTTGGCACCCAATTCAAAAATACTGGCACTTAATCCGGTAGTTCTTTCGTATTGGTTAAACCTAAAACTAATGCTCTTTAAGCCAAACTTCCACACTTTGGACTGGGTAAAAATGTCCTTATAGGTAATACCAAAGCCGTATTGGTTGCTGTTGAAAGCCGAAAGGTCATAATCCGAGGTATAGAATTGATATGTGGATAAAGCCGATTCCTTGGGGTAAAAATAATCGGAGGCAGTTTGGGTATAATAGCGGTACATAGGAAATACCGTAAACTTCTCCGATACTTTTATAGGTACTTCCAAACTTCCGGTATAAGCGGTAACCCCCCAGTCGTCATAATAATATCTAAAATAGGTACGAAGGCTAAACTGATCGTTTATGTAGTATGAAAGCCTTCCTCCAATGGGTAATTTAAACCTGGAAGTAGGCAATAATTCAACATTGTCCGCCAATTGAAAATCCTCTATAAAAAAATCGTTCCGATCCTGTAAATAGACCCTTTGGTGTGGAGTGGAAAGCAACCCGTCCTGAAGAACAAAATCCAAAGACAGCGATGCCTGGAAACGTTTAGTGACAATCTGTGAGAAATTAAGGGAAAGGGAATAGGAATTTCTATTAAGGCCATTAAACTCATTAAATAAGGGCGAATAGGTACCTGTACCCGTAATACGGTTATCGAAAAAACCATCACGCAGTTCAATAGGATATTGGGGTTTATAGGTGTCCAAATATACCTGTCCACTTATTCCCAATTCCGTATTTTTTTCGTTCATAAGATGGGTATATCCGCCACCGAAGCCCAATGAAAAGTAATCGTATTCGGCCGACACCGCAATGTTACCGCTAACGATATTATTTCGGTCCTTGGAACTATGGGTAAAGGTTGGGTGAAAATAGGTTAGGGCATCACTTTTGGAGGCGCCCGAAGAGGCTACCCAAGGACTAGCTGTTTTGTTTCCATCAAACGGATTTACATTGCTGGACGAGGCTGAGGTATAGGCAGATATTCCGGCATCCAGAGTCAAAACATTATCTTCACCTAAAGGGATGCTTACAATAATGGTCGGGGTCATATCCGTTAATTTTTCTGTTCCCTCCCCACCGGTTACGGCAGCATTGTCTCCATCCTGGCTGTAATAGCTATATAGCAGTTCCACTTCAGGAGTTTCCAAGACTTTCTTCACGTATTCCAGATTGTTACCTTGGGAATATCCCGCCAATGAAATCAGCCCAAAAAACAATATAAATGCTAATCTCTTCATTTCTATTTTAATTACATCCACATCCACCACCTGTTTTGCCCCCATTGGCCCCAGCAGCAGCTTCTCGATATATCTGAAAATTAGTTTCAAAGCGCTCCAAACTTTTGGAAGACAAGCTCATTTCTTCGTCATTGAGGTACACTTTGTCATATTCTCTCACGGCAACGCAGGAGGATAGTGATAACATGCCAATAATAAGTATGATCAATTGTCGCATAATGCTATTGGGTTTTGTTGAATTCAATATTTTTGGAAGTGTGGATGTTGCTCTCATCGTCGATAATAATGCACTCCACCCCTTTTATTTGATTTACGATATTAAGGCCCGTTTCCACTCCGGTAATAAAAACAGAGGTCGCAAGGGCGTCACATAATTCAGCACTGGGAGCAAATATAGTAACACTTAGGATACCAGTGGAAGGATATCCCGTTCTTGGGTCTATAATATGACTATATTTTACCCCATTAAAGGTAACATACTTTTCATAATTACCCGATGTGGCAACAGCGGCATTATACACAGGGAACCAGGAGAATATGTTGTCTTTATTAAGAGGGTTGGTTATGCCTACCATCCAATCCGAACCATCAGGCTGTTTTCCCCAAGTGGTCAGATCTCCCGAGGCATTTATAATTCCGGATTTTACGCCTTCCGCTTTTAAAAAGGTCCTCACTTTATCTGCCGCATATCCTTTACCAATAGCCCCGAAACCTATTTTCATACCTTCCAGTTTTAAAAATACAGTTTGTGCTTTCCGATCCAGGACAATGTTTTGGTAACCGATCTTGGCAACAGAATTTTCTATGGCTTCCTTGGTGGGCATTTCCGTCATAGTGCCATCATATCTCCAAACCTTATCAATGGAAGCATAACTAATATCGAACGCACCATCCGTAATTTTTGAGACGGTGATGCATCGCTCAATAAGGTCTATTAATTCTTGATCGACTTTTACTGGGGATATGCCGGCATTTTTATTTATTTCAGAGGTTTGTGAGGAAGGATTCCATGAGGAAATCAATTTTTCAATCCTGCTAATTTCTTCAATGGCGAGATCTATATAATCGTTGGCGGTAACTTCATTCTGTGCAACCACTGTTATATCGAACCTACTTCCCATTAATTTTGTGGTCCGTCTATGTGCCGATTCTTGGGAAAAAATGACACAATGAACCAAAAAGGCAATCGCAATTAAAATTGGGTTTTTCAACCTTCAAACGATTTTAAAAGTTCAATGTATTCTTTAACGGATATATTTTTGAATCCGGTTTGGCCGAGAATATTGCCATTTGGATCTAAAAGCAGGACCAAAGGAAAATATCCATTTTTATTATATTTTTCTGCGAGTTGGGCATTTTTATCCTTTTGGTCATCAGGTAGCTGATTGGCTTTTTTTCTGGGAAAATCAGCCTTGAGCATGGTCCAATGATCCTGGGCGTACTCTTGAAATTCAGAGGACTGCCAAATGCTTTTATCCAGTTTAATACAAGGGGCGCACCAATCGGAACCTGAAAAAACCAACAGCACATTTTGTTGATTTTGTTTGGCAAGGGCCGCTGCAGTTGTCCAATCGCTTTCCCATTTTTGGGCCGTAATGAGACCAGAGAATAAAAGAGCCATAATTAATGTCCACTTCCTCATTCCAAAATGTTTTAGTGATAAAGGTAAAGTTTTTTGGGCATGTCAAGTTATAATATCTGTACTTGGATATTGTCGGGTATAAGATAATTCCTTACAGACCATTGGACTATTTCTTTCTGTAAGTATTGTCGTTGCTTTATTAGGAACGATTAATTCCAAAAACTTTTGGAATTAATTATTTAAACTTTTGAGCCAGCCGATCCATTGATTCGTCCAAGTAGCCAAATGCGGGTCCTGCAGTCCCAACGCAAAACCATGACCGCCAATCGGGTAGATATGCATTTCTGTCGGAACCTTATTTTTCCTTAATGCCGCATAGAACATAAGACTGTTTTCAACGGGTACTCCCGGGTCGTCAGTGGCGTGCACCAAAAAAGTAGGTGGCGTATCGGCGGTAACCTGCAATTCGTTGGAAAAATGATCTACCATTTTTTGGGCAGGATTTTCTCCCAATAAGTTTTTTCTGGAACCACCATGGGTGTTAGGTTCCCCCATCGTAATTACGGGATAGGCAAGAGTCATAAAGTCGGGTCGCGCACTTAGGTTATCAATGGCATCTTTTTTGGGATACACGTCTTCATTATAGTGGGTGCCCAAAGTAGAAGCCAAATGTCCCCCTGCGGAGAAACCTATTATTCCAATGTTGTTGGGATCAATATTCCATTCAGCCGCTTTGGACCGAACCGTCCTTAAGGCGCGTTGTGCATCCTGCAGCGGTACTTTGTGTATTTCTGTTTGTGATTTTAAACTGGGCAAACGATATTTTACTACAATGCCTGCAATTCCTTTGGAGTTCAGTAATTTGGCAAAGTCGGTTCCTTCCCAATCATAGGCTAGAATTCCATAGCCACCACCAGGAAAAATTAATACCGCCTGTCCGGTCGCCGTTTTTTTAGCTGGTAGATATACTTCTATTTGTGGTACCTGGACCTTGGCTATTCTAATAATGTCCGCACTTACGACTTCCTCCTTTTCATCGGTTTTTATGGAGTTGGGAATATCGTTGGGCCAAATCGGGAGTACGGAGCTTTGGGCGTAAGTGGTCATAGTAATTAAACAGCTAAAAAGGAAAATAAATAATTTCATTATATTTTGGAAATAGGTTGATTTGGCTAAAGATAAAAAATATCGTTAAACAAGTGGTTTTTTGTTTTCAAGGGCATCTATAGTTCCAAAAAGAGTCCTTAAAATGGCAATTTTGCCGCTGCAGGGCTTAGAATGTTAATGCCTGAAGATTATTGAAAGTTTAATTTTGATGCATTTTGATTATAGTTGTTATTTTAAATAATTGGTAATGAAGTTAGTAGGTTTTTTTTAATTGTTCTGACTCTAAAACGATAATGGGGTTTTTAAAAATATTGATGTCCAATTGGCCTCCTCAGTCATTTCGAACGATAGAGAGAAACCGAAGGTTCACGAATACCCGTAAAATAGAAATGTCTAGAGCTAAATCTCACAAGCACTGTGCCCCCAATATGTGCGACTTCTCGTCGTCCCAAAAAAGGGACTCTGTCGAAGTGACTCCAACAGTCATTTCGAACGACCTGTAGGGAGGAGAAATCACACATCTAGCTCAAAAGCAAAGATTAGGCCTAACTAGTTTAAGCGGACTATAGCAACCAAAGTATTTGCGACTTTATAATTGTTGCAAAAGGGCAACTCATTTCGAAGTGACCCCTGCAGTCATTGCGACCAGAGGGAGAAATCACACAAGTAGCTAATATGCAGTTTCATGAATACCCTTAAGATAAATAATCCCTTATCAAAATCACACAACTGGCTACCTTCAAATCTAAGGCTTATTCAAATCCTACAGAAAAGTAAAATATGTACGACTTCTCTCCCTAAGGTAGCTATCTTGAGTTGCAAAAGGGCAACTCATTTCGAAGTGACCCCTGCAGTCATTTCGACCAGAGGGAGAAATCACACAAGTAGCTAATATGCAGTTTCATGAATACCCTTAAGATAAATAATCCCTTATCAAAATCACACAACTGGCTACCTTCAAATCTAAGGCTTATTCAAATTCTACAGAAAAGTCAAATATGTGCGACTTCTCTCCCTATAGCTATCTTGAGTTGCAAAAGGGCAACTCATTTCGAAGTGACTTATGAGGTTCTTTGTGAGCTTTAACTTCTCTACTCTTTCTTTGTAGTTATCTCTATTACCCCATGTTTGCCTTGTTTTCCAAATTTCTTTGTGGTTTCTGCACTTGGTAGAAAAGTAGCGGTGCTCTCAATTTGCGAATATTTCATGGTGGGCACATAGTTCTTTCCTTTGCTTACCCCATTTACAAAAATTATGGCTTTGTCCATTCCATTCTGTCTGAATGGTGTTAAATCATAAATGTCATTGGGGTCATCCATGTTAATTCGATAACCAACTTTCCATTTACTATTTGTAGTATTGGCCACTTTACTCTGAGGTATAGCGATACTTTCCAAGGAAGCTGTTGTATTATTGTTTCCATTGGCGTTGTGTTCTTGGACATTGATGTTGCTACTCGATTGGACCTTCCACTCACTTTTTTTGGTAATGATCTCTATTACTCCATTTTTTTCTCCTTTTTTACCATATTTATTTAGGGCTAATTCCCCTTTAAAAACGTTCATGCTTTCTATGGAACTTGGGGGGATGGTGCCAAAATTAAAATCTGCATCTTTTTCAACTCCGTCTATAACAAATAAGGGTTCCTTGTCGGATTTAATGTAGGTGTATGCATTGTTTTGGGTATTGACTAGGGATTTGTCGGCCACCATCGCGTTATGATAACTTTTAGTCGTAATCTCTATTACCCCATCTTTTGCTTTTTCTCCATATGTATTGGTGGCGGCAGCTCCCTTTAGGACATTAACACTATGAATATTGGACGGATCTATTCCAGTAGCTTTGGAGGCAACGGCTACTTCAACTCCATCTACAACATAAATCGGGTTAATAGGGCCAATAACTTTGGTCGTAGTTGTTGCCTCGTTGGTCTTCTTCTGATCATTTACTATTTTTTCAGTATCGCTTAGTTCTTTTGTTCGCATGGTGTAACCTACAGACATAAACTTCCCCTCTTTATCGATTTCCATACTAAAACTAAATGGTTTTATGCCATCTTCATGGGAGGTAGTACTTGAGCCTGATCCAGCTTCAGACCTAAAAAAGGAGTGTATGTCTGTAATGAGACCATGGGAATTGCGCGATATGTTTATGAATGATAATTCCACGTTATAGTCATTTTTAAGTGTGCTGGAGATGTTGTCAAGGTCTTCCTCTGTACTAGTCTTGTAGATGGTAAATTCAATTTTGGTGGTATCTGTGCTACCATTTTCTAAAGGGGATTCCTGTGCGTTTGTTGCCGTATTTACCCGTGTTATCGTTTTGGTATTAAAGGCCACTAAAAAGAAGGCAAGGAAGGGCACTACAAGGCTAAATTTCCAAGCCTGGTGTTTGTTTGATCTGTTTTTGTTTAACATGACGATTCGTTTTTTGATTGATGAAGTAAAAAATGGATTAATGATCGATAAGTATTGTTGGTCTGTTGAGGCGTTTTTCAGCAATAGGTATTGATATTCCTTAGAGCCTTCCATGTTTTTCGTAACACCCTGGTCTGCTATGTATTCCAAATTCTGTGAAAGCGATTTTTTGTAAAGCCAAACGAAGGGATTTGCCCATTGAAACGCAGAAAATATATGGATCAACAATATATCCAAAGAATGCCATTGCAGCGCGTGTATTTTTTCATGGGCAATTATTTTTTCCAGTTCATCGGGCTGGTGAATGGCCGGATTGTAAACTATGAGATTAAAAAAGGAAAAGGGAGAAGTATCAGCTTTGGACTCTATAAATCTAAAGCCTTTGCCATTAACGATTGTTCCCTTTTTTATCAATTGCCTTAAGGATAGTAGTTGCATTCCAAGTCGTCCAAGGAAAACGAGAACTCCACAGGCGTAAAGGATGGCAACTAGGTTCCACCAATCAAATGTAGGAGCACTTATAGGAGTGGATTCCATAGTCGTGGATTCGGCCAAAGTAAAGTGAAGGGGTTCTATCAGAACAATTTCGGTAAGTGTCCATAATGGAAAAAGTAGGGCCAATAAAATCCCTGAAATCAGGAACACTCTGTGTAAGGTAAAAAGGGTCTCTTTTTCTAGAAAAAGTTTAAAGCAGCACCAGAAAAGGGCTAGAATACCACTGCTTTTTACCAAGTAAATAAGGAATTCTTCCATTAGTTGCGTTTTTCTATATGTTTTATAATTTCTTTCAATTCTTCCACACTGATCTTGTCCTCTGTAGCAAAATGCGAGACCAGATTTTTATAGGAATTATTAAAATAATCCTCAATGGCTCCACTTATAAATTGTTTTCTATAATCCTCCTTGGCTACCACAGGATAATATTGGTGTGTGTTTCCATAGGCCTCGTGTGCTACATATCCCTTTTCTTCCAAATTTCGAATAATGGTGGAAAGGGTGTTGTAATGGGGTTTGTCCTCGGTGAACTTGGCAAGGACATCCTTAACAAAAGCCCTATCCAATCCCCATAAAATTTTCATTACTTCTTCCTCTTTATTGGTCAGTTTCTTCATTGCTGTTGAATTATATACTTGTTGGGCGTTACGGCAAAAGCCGTCAGGCTTTTTGTTACAAGTCCTCGTTCTGGCTTCCAGAACTGCGGGCTTTTCGCTCCAATCCTTAACGCAAGCCAAACATAAAACTATTTTTTTAGTTATGCAACTATAAAAATAGTTAAACAACTACAAATTTAGTAATACCATGGTATTAGATACATAATTAATAATTGTCCGCTATAGTCCAATCCAAAATAAATGGTGTATATTAATTTTTTGGTATGGCAATCAGATATAAGCTTGTTTTATCCCCTAAACTATATTTCATTAATCAATTAAAATAATATGAAAATCGTAATTCTCTCCCAGAACCCAAATCTTTATTCTACCAGTCGCTTAGTGGAAGCAGGAGAAAAGAAAGGCCATGAAATGTTGGTTGTAGATCATGGCAAGTGCGACTTGGTCATTGAAAAGAAAAAACCTGGACTTATTTACCAAGGGAAGGAAATCACCGGTGTTTCAGGGGTAATACCTAGGATAGGGGCATCCATAACTTTCTATGGTACCGCTGTGGTAAGGCAATTTGAGATGATGAAAATCTTTACCGCCGTAGAGTCACAGGCCTTGGTCCGTTCACGGGACAAATTGCGAAGCCTGCAAATTTTATCGCGTGCCGGTTTGGGTCTTCCTAAGACAGTATTCAGTAATTATTCCAGGGATGTGGGAACCATTATAGATAATGCCGGGGGCGCGCCGGTGGTCATAAAATTACTGGAAGGTACCCAGGGATTGGGAGTGGTGCTGGCGGACAACAGAAATTCCGCAGAATCCATATTGGAGGCTTTTAACGGCTTAAAGGCAAGGGTAATTGTACAGGAATTTATAAAAGAGGCCAAAGGTGCGGATATCAGGGCATTTGTGATAGATGGTGTGGTGGTCGGAGCCATGAAGAGACAAGGCAAAGAGGGAGAGTTCAGGTCCAACCTACATCGCGGTGGTTCGGCCAATATTATAGAATTGACAGATGAAGAGGAAAATGCGGCTATAAAAGCGGCCAGGGTTATGGGACTAGGAGTTGCCGGGGTAGATATGCTTCAATCCGCCAGAGGGCCATTGATTTTGGAAGTAAATTCATCTCCCGGTCTAGAGGGAATAGAAGCTGCTACCGGAAAGGATATTGCGGGTCTTATGATTAAATATGTGGAAAGACATGCCGAATAGGAAAAATGTATTATTGGGCCAAACCATTTTGCCTGGAAAGGGGATGCTGCTTAATCTGGATATTGCAAAATTGCATACCGGGACAAAAATTGAAGTTCCTATCATTGTACAACGGGGGAAAAAACCAGGACCTATTTTATTGATAACGGGCGGCATCCATGGGAATGAAGTTAATGGGGTAGAGATCATTCGCAAATTGATTTCCAAAAAATATAACAGGCCGGATTGTGGAACGGTCATATGTATCCCTGTGGTAAATATATTCGGTTTTCTGAACCAGTCAAGGCAGTTCCCCGATGGGCGCGATCTAAATAGAGTGTTTCCAGGGAGTCCCCGAGGTTCCTTGGCCAGTAGGTTCGCCTATCACCTTATGAAAGAAATTGCGCCAAAGGTAGATTATTGTATCGATTATCATACAGGAGCTGAAAGCCGATTTAATGTACCACAGACCAGGATAAATAAAGACGATGAACAATGCATGGAATTGGCAAAGGTATTTGGCGCACCATTTGTTGTATTGGCTAAAACTAGGGAGAAGTCGTTTCGGGAAGCTTTGGCCAAAATGGGTAAAAAAGTATTGCTTTTTGAAGGGGGAAAATCCTTGGATATAAACAACCAGATTACAAAGATGGGGATTGCAGGTGCGCTTAGGGTAATGGATCATTTGGGAATGAGGAATTTTACCGGAGAGTTAAAGCTCATGGAGGCTAGGTCTCCACACCCTGTGACCATTGGGTCATCCCAATGGATCAGGGCAAAATATTCTGGCATGTTTCACCCCTCCATTTCTTTAGGCAGTAAAGTGTCAAAGGGAGATCTTTTAGGGAATATATCCGATCCGTTTGGCAACTTTGAACGGAGAGTAAATGCGTTGACCGATGGATATATCATATGCATCAACCAATCTCCGATCGTAAATCAGGGCGATGCCATTTTTCATGTAGCACAGGATCAAACCTAAAAGTCCAGGTTTAGATTCCAGAACTGCCAGTTTTTCATTCCTATCCTTAAAGCAGGATAAAAATAATCATATAACCGGGGTTGTGATCAAGGTTTTGTATACTAGTCAAAACTGGGGATATTCATAGACTCACCTCCCTGTAGTGCGGATTTGTGCGCAACAATTCCTGGCGCAGTATACGCCAGTGATTCGTAAATATTGATTTCTGGATCACGGTTGTTTACAATTGCATCAATAAATTCGTGGGTTATAAAAGAATGGGAACCGTCATGTCCACTCCCATGCCTAAGTTCCGCAGGTAGCATATCCGTCTTCCACCACAAAGGCTGATCATATTTTTCTACCCTACTTTTATTGTTTTTAAAACCTGCGTCATCCTTGCCAATTTCACTGGATGCCCTTACCAAAGTTGAATCCCCTCCTCCATGCTCGGACATATAAAAACTCATTTTATCGCCCCGCCATTCTCCTCTTTCGACCTCGCGCAATGCACCTTTCCAGTTGACTTCTACACGAAAGGGTGTTCCTCTGTTGGTCTTGAAAAAGGCAGTTTCGTTCCAGAAGGGGTTATTGTATGGATTGTTTTTCAATAATGGACTATCATCTCCCCAGCCCATAGCGCTAACTTGGGTTAGCCGCTCCCCTGTTACGGAAATTAAGAACGAGGTGCAATGGGTAGGGTATAACATAGGTGGTACCCCGTGTCTCCAAGTGGCTTTGCCATCCTCAAAATATAGCTCCTCCAGTCCTGGATGATTATATTCGGCAGCGGCACTGAACACCTGCCCGAAAGCTCCCTCCTTATAAAACTTTTTAACCGATATGGTAGCCTGTCTATAAACGCTGGTTTCGGCCATCATGTACGTAAGTCCAGTTCGGTTCACCGCCTCCTTTAATTCATAACATTCCTCCAAGGTCCAAGCGGCGGGCACAGCGCACAAAACATGCTTCCCCGCGTTTAGGCTGGCCAAAACATGCTTAGCGTGATCCGGAGCTGGAGTGGCAATAAATACGGCTTCAACTTTAGGGTCCTGCAGCAATTTTTCCAAGGATTCATAACTTTTTTTGCATGAATATACCTCCATAAGATGGTTACGGCGATCGGAACGAAGATCACTTACTGCTTCTACAATGCAATTGGGGTGTTCATGGAAATAAAAACTGGCACCAAACCTTCCTCCAACAATACCTATTCTAACCTTTTTATTTACGACGGGTATGTTAGCATAAGCAAAATGAGGGGCTAAGGCCAAGGCGCTGCTTCCCAGTAATGCTGTGCCTAAAAATTTTCTTCGATCGGGATTGGCAGTGACACCATTTTTTATTGCTTTCATAACCTTCTCTTATTTCTATTTCGTGTGCTTAAAATTTAGTTACCAATTACATCCTATACTTCAGGGATTATGGAAAGTCTGCAATAGCCATAGTGTTTCTGTCCTAAAGTAAGGTCCCCTTTTGGTAAATTATCAATTAATATCGGCCTCGTCCCAGACCTTACCTGTTTTTGCATCTATCATTTGAATTGCTACCTGTTCTCCGTCAATCTTAACGGACAATACGTAAAACATAGATTCAGGGATATCGGTTTCCGTACCATCCGCAGCGTGGAATTTAAAAGGGGCAATTCCTTCACCTTGTTCCTCATCCACTTTTTTACCGTAATAAACATCTCCTTCAATAGCATCCTTTTCCCTTTTCAGTGAGTAGATACTGGCGCCAGCACCGGCAGAAATAATGTAATTGGTGCCATTTCTTTTAGTTCGGTAATAAATATGGTCATGTCCACTAAAAACAGCGGTGACATTGTATTTGTCAAATAGTTTGGTGGTCTCTGTTTCGGCGCCTTCCACATCTTCATAGGATTTGTTGCCCATGGTATAATGTGGACGGTGCTTGTATACAAAAATGTGTTTTCCTTTTGCCTTCCTTAACTCCCTTTTAAGCCATTTCAATTTTTTTGGGTCGTCTTTTACTTTTGGCCATGGCAAGGCAATAAATTTGGCGTTGCCATAGGTGAAACTATACATCGCCTTTTTCATCCCGAAGAAATTGCTGAAATTTTCTATGCCATCTTCCCCGCCAGATTCTTCATGGTTGCCTACGGTAGGCCACATAGGATATTTTCGCATAAACCAGCCCCCATCCTCGTCCAAGGTTTTGTAGTCTATCTTGCCTTGATCACCAGCACCTCGGTTCACTAGGTCGGCAGTGGTAATACAGAAATCGGGCTGCAACATATCTGCCCTTTTTAAAACACCCGGAAAATGTTCCGATCCCTTGGAATCCCCAAATACCAAGAAGTGCATTTGTGTAGGCTTCTTACCTTTTCTAGCCCTTAATTGATCCATTTTTGGCTCAGGGTTATACGGGTTTTCTGTACGTTGGGCATTGGAACTAAAAACGAACAACAGGGAAATCAGAAGGAGTTTAAATTGTGGCATAGTGTATTGATTTAAATGTATTGGTACAGTTTTATGTTGGACAAATTTTAATAAACCAATTGAATTGGTTTCATTTTTACTATTTGCCGATTGTATTTTCATTAATTGATATTACACTTGGGAATGAAAGGTATATGTCTCCCTTTTCAGACAGTGTGGTGTATATATTATGTATGGTTCGGGCTATCAATTCATTATGAATAATATTGCCTTTATATTTTACGATTATGGGTTGGTCCAGATCAAGCATGTTATCATTTACGAAAAGTTGAATACGGTCACTATAGTTATCCATTATCTCAATTTCGTTGGTCGACTTATTGTATTCAGCAGTAATTTTACCTTTTTCTACAATATAATCGTCTGGTGTGCCAAGCCAATAAAATCTATTATGATGCCTATTGTCCTGAACCCAGACTACTTTTTCGGGAATGGGGTTACGGGTATATTTTTTCATCCAGTGCAGGGCCACGGAATCATTAAGTTTCATCCAATGCCCTAATCCCTCATGTACTTGTACATCGTGTATATAAGCTTCGGGATCGTTACTTTTTAAGCTGTCCAATTTTATTCCCCATTGTTTGGCGAGTTCGTTTCTTTTATAGGCCTTGTCCAATGCGCCCATGTGGATTGAAAAAGGAATGTTCCTTAAGCTTAATGCGGATGCGTCCCCTGGATGACCTGCCATCATTGAAGCTGCCGCCCATCTATCGGCCATTCTAGGTGCCAATTGAAAAAGACCATCCCCGCCAGCGGAATACCCTAGGATATAGATCTTATTGGGATTTACATTTTCCTTAATAACAGCCATTTGAATAATAATGTTCAGAAAGTCATCGATATGCTCCTGATGCCATAGATCCCATGTATTGGTGGGGGCACGGAGGGCCATGTACACTCCTTCCATATTCTTAATAGTGGAGTCATATAGATGCTTTTGGTTTTCATATTGTCGGTCGTTTACTGCCGGTGGAGCTCCGCCACCTCCGTGCAATGATATAAATAGGCTTCTTCCGTCAATTGGTTCACTGCCAAAAATTTGATAATAAAAAGGCATTGTTAATCCATTGCTGGATAATAATCTGTTATCCCATTGTTGATCAAAGTTGTCCAACATTTCTGTTTTCTTGTCGGCCAATAGAAGGGCTGTGGCAGATGCTGCCTCACTTTTTGTTAGGGGTATCTGGGAAAAACTTATGTTTTCCAAGGGTACTCTATTCATTGTAGGCGTGGACAGCCAGTTTTTTAATTCCTGGATTTGTGCGTTGGTATTAAAGATACTTAGCGTACTTACAATTACAATGGAAAGTACTTGTCTTTTTAGATACATGCCTTAAGGGAGATTTTTGCGTTTTAATTAATTTATTGGTTTTCAAAGATGGTACTTTTCTAATAAAATCTAATCCTTGGATACTTTTATTTAACCTTATTTTGGAATTGTTGAGAGGTTTATTAGGGACTTCCGAAATTTCGAAATCGTTTTATTGAGGATTTTATCAAAATCCTCTTTTTCACTATTAATTACTTGGTTTCCCACCTTTTCAATATCTTCCTCCATGGTGCTATTGTAGGCAATTCCCGGTATTGTTGAATGTGAAAATAAATAGTTGTCCTTTACCATATTGGTCGAAGCTCTATGAAACCGTAAGGGGGATTTGGCAATATTATAGATTAGGTTGTTTTCTACCAATACATCTTTGGTTCCTTCATCCAAAAACATCCCATTACTTTCCGCTCTCCCAGCGTTGACCGAGATATCGTGTATATGGTTGCCAATCAATTTGCTTCCCGGTTGTAATCCCAACATATAAATTCCCCCACCGTCACTGAGGCTTTGCATTACATGGTGAATATGATTGTTTTCTATGGTGTTGTCCCTACAGGGGGTAGGTTCCGGACTCCACATCCAACCTATCGAAATGCCCGTGTAGGGTAAATTGTATATCTCATTCTTCTTCAACACTGTTTTAGCAGTTAGTCCGCACCATATACCAACGGCACCATAGAATTGCACTCCGCAATTGGAAATATCGCAGTCCTCCACCGTATTCCCAAGGACAGCTTGTTGAGGGGCCACTTTCCACCAAGGTTCACCTGAAACGAGTCTATCTTGCCCTTCGCCTATCATAATCCCATTTCCAGAAATATCCTGAAGCTTGCAATTTTTAATGGTGCAATTACTACTGCCGGTTCCCAGCCAAATGCCGCTTCCACCCAAGGAGGAGAATTCACAGTTTTCAAATCGAATATTGGTCCCCCAGCTGGTCCGGATAGCGGCTGGAACCACCGCCCATTCTTTATCGCCCTTTTGCGTATCAAAATGACAGGCCTGAATTCCCGCATAGGTCTGGTTAGGGATATCCCATTTACAATGTTGGAAGTTAATTCCTTCAAAACTAACATTGGAAATGTGGCGCTGTTCACTGCCCAATACTATCAAAAGGGATTCCGCGATTGGCACCTCTATGTATAGTTGTACCGGGTCAATATTTAATGGTAATTTAAGGTAAACTTTAGATGCGTGGCTGTCCAAATACCATTCGTATTCCATATCCAAAAATTCGATATCATTTTCCAAATAATACCGTGGGTGTGGCTCCCAATTGTCAAGATTAAAAAAGTCCAAGCCTTTGGCACCGATCCAATCCGCGGCACTGATTGAATTTATGTTCTTGTCAATGTTTTTAATGGGAATTCGGGTAATGGACCAATCGTGTAATACAACCAGTTCTACTTCTTTAGGGTTTTTTGGATGTGGAAAGTCGCCCGTACGATAAGTAAAATTGGTTCGTCTATCAGCCCCAACTTCATTTACCCTCAGGTATTCATTGTTTGGATGCCTGGCACGCACAGCGCGTTTGCCTTTAACGAACAGCTCACGAAAACCAACAAGATTTTTGGGTATTTTCGAAACCCAAATCCCATCCCCTAAATTAGTCCATTCCCTAAGTTCCAATGCCCCGGAAATTGTAGGCTTTGAGCCTTTAACCGCCTTAAATTCAAAGGGAATACCACTATTCTTTACGGTTGAATCTATAACAATGGGATTACTTATACGGTAGATTCCATCATTAAGCCAAACCACTATTTTGGGCAGTTTGGAGGAATCCATGTTTCCCAATATTGCAGTGGCCTTATGAAGTGTTTTTATCGGTTTTTCAAAAGTCCCAGGGTTGGAATCATAGCCAGATGGTGAAACATAGATTTCTCTAATTTCCTGTGCCAAAGTAAGTTTGGCCATCAAAATAAGGACTGTAAAAAAAAGTATTTTAAGTCGCGATTCTCTTTTCATATTTCTGGCCGTTTTTGATATCCCTTTCAGTTATAATTTGAAGCATCAAATTATTTTGCATACCCAGGGCGAGGTTCTTTTTCGCTAAGGTTTAAGCCATATTTCTTGACCTGGATCGGTTTGTAGGATCAGTGTATCGCCATCCCAGGTATGGATTGTTTTATCTTCGATGGTAATTTCTTCTTTCTGAAAGGGGTTCTTAAGCTTAATTTCCCCTCCTTTTTCGGAGATGATTTTTACCCATTTCACAACCCCGGCTTCTTTTTGTGCGGATACCAGAAAGGCACCTTCTGTCCTTAGTTTACTAAAGCTTACATTTTTCCACTCAGAGGGAATGGCTGGAAATAGTAGTACCGTTCCGGTGTGACTTTGTATCAGCATTTCCTGTAGTCCTGCGGCATAGGCAAAGTTGCCTTCCAGGGTGAACGGTCTATAGGTGAAATTGGATTTTCCCGACCCCGACTGATCTCCATTGACGTGAAAACTATTGGGCAGTACAAAGGAACTGGCAAAGTCTTTTAAGGCTTTTGCTGCACCTTCCCCATCATGGGCCCTTGCCTTTAAGTTGGCCAACCAGCTAAAGGAATATCCTACCCATTGGCTAGAGCCGGTTGCGTCCAAATTGGCAATGGTCTTTTCTATAATCCCAATGTCCTTTGCACCGTTTGCAAAATCGATTAACCCTAAGGGATGTATTGCCATTAAATGGGAGAAGTGGCGGTGCGATTCATTAAAAGGCAAGCTAGGGGAAAACATAAGTCCCGTTTCATCCACAGCATAATCCGGCCACTCTTTAAGGCTTGCATTCCATTTTTGTGCTTCTTCTTTCAGCCCAAGCTCCAAGGCTAGTTCAGACGCATGTGAATATGTCCATTTAATTAATGCCAGGTCAAAATTGGTCATCTCGCCAAACCAGGCTTCACGTGAATTATTATGGATTTCGGGACTGGAACTAAGGGGTAGTTTTCTTTTTCCATCTTCACCCAAAACGGACAATTCGTCAAAATGAATGGCAACCTCTTTGATCCAAGGATATGCCTCATTCTTTAGAAAATCGCGATCCATGGAATAGCGCCAATGTAGATAAAAATGTTGCCCCAGCCAAGCCCCGACAGTAGGTCCAAAGGAATATTGGATCCAACCGCCCATTGGGTCTCCTGTTAGAGTGGTAACGCCCGGAACGTTAAGTCCGTTAGTACCATAGAAATCTTTGGTATACTTTTTAAATGTAGGTTTGTATTGGGTGAGCCAATCGATAAACCCTTGTTCCAAATCCAAATGATTGCCGGAATAGGTTGGCCAATAACTTAGTTGTGTGTTTAGATCATGGTGAAAATCGCCTTTCCAAGGCGGCAATTTGCCATTATCCGCGGTCCAAACACTTTGAAGCGATATTGGTGGCGCCCCTTGTCTGGCTGCCGACCCCAATTTGTACATTTCCATATACCATTGGTTTTGCAAAACAGAATCTGGGATCTTAATGGTAGACTGGTTCCAGAAGGAATTCCACCAATCATTATGACTTTTCATGGAGGATTCAATTCCCTGTTGAAGCGATTTTGTTACCACCTGTTCAGCAGTTTCTTTAGTTTCCTTTTCCGAGGATTGGGAGCTGATGCTCCAACTACCTTGTATACCTGAAGGGGTAGGTTTCCACTGGGTGTGCACTTGAAATTTAAAGTCGGACCAACCCTTTTGGTCATAGGTGATAAAATGGTCCTTTTGGGTAACCTTTCCACCATCATAATTCAGTCTTCTAAGGTCCTGTCCTGTTACTGGATTATCTGCGCCGGCCTGCTTTACTGAAACATATGCGGGTGGAATTATGGAAGGGTCTAGATCTCCCGATACATTTTCAAAGGAATACCAGCCTATGGGTTCTGAAGCATGCACAAAGGTTTTTAGCAGGGCTCCATTTTTCCATTTTACCTCGCAAATTGCCGAATCCAAATTCAGTATTACCGATTCCACTTCTCCAAAGCCACTGACATTAAATTCCAAGGCTCCTCCAGGAATTTTGGAAGGTGCCGGTAAATTGTCATATGGAACATCATAGCGTTCCTGAACCTTGTTGTAAGTATTCTTCTCCCATTGATCCTTTACCCAGTCAAATCCGAAATCCTTAAAATTCAAATTTTCCATGGGGCGCAGGTCCCAAAGGTCAGCTCTGTCCAGGGATAATCGCAGTTTTCCGTCTTTTTGCCATACCAAGGCCCCTACTGTACCATTTCCTAAAGGAATGGCTTCATCCCAAGTAGTGGCCAATTGATCGAATTTAAGTTTATATTTGGGAATTCGGTCGAGTTCCACTTTTTTTGGTTCAGAATTACAACTGGCCATCATGAGAATTATGGCTAGGATGTACATTATTTTAGTCTTCATATGTTTTATTTTATTGCTCAATAAATAACAAACCAAGTACTGTCGTTGGCGGGAATTTCCACTTTTAATTCTACGGAATAATCCCTTGCCAATTCATAGCTTATTTTTTCACCTTCCTTCTCCTTAATGCTAACTTCATTGGAGTGTCCTGTGTAATAAAGGGGGAGTTTTATGGTTTGGGACAAGGTCTCGTTAGTAGGGTTAAAGAACATGGCCAGTCCCTTTTCGTTTAAGTCGGGATCAACGTGCATAACACCATCAATTTCCCTTCCATTGGCTCTTTTTAGGTGTACAATGGGTGCATTGAGTATCTGGCGGTATTTTTTGTACCAATCAACCACTTCTATTACGGTCGACTTTGTTTTCTCGGTATCGTACAATCGGGGACCCCTATAACAGGCCTGAACTCCCATGCCATAGTTTTGCACCATATGGGCCTTATAGGCCTTTAAATGGGTGTCCAGAGGCTCTATAGTGGCTTCTGCTCCACCACCGTGGTATTCCGTTAGGGGAACAAAGGTCCAACTCATGCTGGGAAGCCTGTCGTAGGTTCCGTCATACATATTCTGTCTGCCTAGCACCAATTGTCGTTCACGTGGTAAGGACCAGTTCACCTCACGATAACCAATTCCATTTTTAGTGCTGCCACTAAGATAATACCAATCCGGAATATTTAGGGAAATTCCTTTTTCGTTGCACCATTTGTAGAAATTGGTAATTCGTTTCCAAGATTTCCATTGGGAATCCTCCAGTCCCTTATGACCTACATGTAAGGTGGAGGAACATAATTGACCGGGGTAGGAACCATCATGTTCCAAAAGATCAAAACCGGTTTTTTCGAAGAAGGCTGTTAATTTTTCAAAATAGTCAATTCCCCACTCACTATTTAAGCAAGGAGAGCTACCATGAATTACGCCACCCCTTTTTCCCGTTTCCGGATTAATAACATCTACCTCCTCACTGATCCATCGGCTCGATAAAAGGGAATATCCACCAAGCTCTATGCCTTTGGAATGGGCATAATCTGCCAAGGACTTAAATTTATTAATATTGCTATCGGATAGGTCCTCCATGTTCAGGCCACTTCCAAAACTAAGTATGACCATTTCATAACCCGTTTCGGCACATTGGTCAATAGCTGCCTTTACTTTGGTATCATCTGTTGTTGTCAAATGTAAAAATAAGGGGTTTTCCGTTGTCCATGGGGCTATTAAGGAATACATGGCGTTGGTATATAGGCCTTTACGCTGTTTATCATAACTATCAAAGGGCATTTCCCAAACTCTAAAGGATTCGAAGGTAGCATCTTTTTCAATGGTTTCATTTGGACCAATAGGAAGTTTGCATTCCAACAAACAAGGGGTGGATAATAAATAACTTGCCTGCGAAGTATACCGCGCATCTTTTTCCCAGTGAACCACTTTGTTGGCATTTTTCATGGACATGGAATGAAATTCAAAATCGCTTTCCACATGAATGTTGGGGGTCTCCCATCCTTTTTGTTTTTCCACGGCACTTTCGGCCTCCACCATGGCGAGGATTTCACTCTTAAAATTGTTTAAAACAATGGATTCTGATCTGTTGTTCTTAACGGTGAACCATTTGCTGATCAAAGGAATGCCATCATAGATTTCATAATGCACCTTCACTGATAGGTATTTAAATTCCGGATGTGTATAAGAAAAAATAATGTGTTTTCCTTTGGTCGGACTTTTAGGTTTGGAAGACCATCTTTTGTTTGGCCAGTTTATACGCTCTTGAATATCATCAATCTTAAAATCGGTAAGTTGAAACGATCCTGCCGGACTCCACATCTGTTCCAGCCATTCCTCTTTTAAATAGCCATATTCTATCTGTCCGTCCAGACCACCAACCGCATATTCCTGTCCGTCTATGGTAAGCATGGCCTCCGGACTAACACCGCGGAGCAGCGATTCTCCAGATACAAGATTGTTAAAACCAACTGTGGCACAGTTAGGGGTTAGTCGGAAAGTCCTACTGATCAATCCGTTGGAAATTACAATTTCCTTTCCACTGGCCTGTTGGTAAACCGTTGATGGCAAGCTAATTTTTTCAATCAGCCAATCTGTCCTTACCCCATCTTTATAGATGTCTTGGCCAAGAGGTAATTTTTGTATTATGGGTTTAATGCTGTTATTAAAATTGGCATCAACAGTTTTTAATTTATTAAGATAATTGGCATCTACCAATTGTGGTTTAAAATTGGAATAGTTGATGGTTGCATTCGCCCAAACGGCATGGTCACCAGAGACACCATCACCGCTATCCTCTACGCTGAGTTCCATGACTTGAATCCCACTTAAGTCTAAATTTACTTTGATGGCCTTGCTTCCACCAGTAATTTTTTTGCTTTTCCACAATAATATTCCATCTCCCTTAATTACGAATCTAACACTTCCATTGCCCATGTTGTCTTCAGCGTTGCCAATGCCTACAAATGTTTTATCCTCTTCGTGTTGGGAATAGAATAATTTATTGCCATCGCTTAGTGTATTAAATTTCACTTTGGGCGGAAATTCATGTTTGTCCTGAATCCCGACCTGGGCCTTGAATTTTTTACCCTCACCGTCCAGGAAAAGAAATAACTTGCTTCCGGACAAGGTGCCAATACCATTTTTAAATGATTCTCCCCCAATTTGAATCGGGACTCCGGTGATCGCCTTGTTTTTTTGGGCAGACCACCAAGGTTGTTCTGGTTTTTCTATATCCAATTCGGATATGGATAGAATACCCGAGGCCGATTGCTGCGAATACGAGGCCATAGTGAATAACAGGAATAGTGGTAAATATATTGTTAGGTATTTCATGGATATTGTTTCGGAAATTTTGGCGTTTTTTGGTTTTACCAAGATAACTTGGTTCTTAGTTCAAGGCAACCAATACCTAGACTAATATTGATATTATTTTTGCTGAATGCAATGTGTTATTGATGCTTTTGTGCAGTGTGAAAGGACCTAATTGGGTTTAAATTACAAAAAAATGGTTGACCAAACATGTTGGCCAACCATTTTAAAAAATAAACACAGACATTATTGTCAATGATTCAATTTAATTTCCTCCACTACCAATGGTAGGGTTGTTTTTATCCCACCAAAGCCTTTGGGAATTTAATACACTTGGTGTTTCATCCCTAGGGCTGGTAAATCCTTGATCAGCATTGGATTGCAACCATTTAGCGACATTGAGGTCACCTGGTTCAGGAGAAGGAATTCTTCTTGGAAAAGGAATTTCGGGGTTATCGGTGGCCGATCTTGCTAACAATGAAGAACCATATTTTGGATATCCAGTGCGCATGGAAAGTATCCATCCTTCTTCCGGAAGACGATAAAAATTTAGAAACTGTTGAATGTATACCTTTTCCAAATCATCCGTTCCATTCAATTGTAAGGATGGGTTGGTAAGATAATTGGATATTTCATCTTCACTTATGGACAAATAAGGATATTCTTTATTTGCTACCCGCATGATCAGATCTTGCTTTTCACCCAACATATTATAGGTTCTCAGGGAAGATTCAATTCCTTTTCTGTACCAGTCCGCCGCATCACCTGAGGTATAGCCTTTTAGAATGAATTCGGACATCATAAAACATACTTCGGAATAGGATATCATTACGTCCACATAATTACCTTCTGGTTGTGGCAATCCTCCATAGCGAAAATTGCATTCCTGAATCAATCTTCTGTTATATTTGGATAGCATTGTAGCATTAGGTCCAACTGTATTTGGTTGATCTGCAAATAAATAGTAATCGGGTACTCCAATATTGGGATCATTTCTAAAAGCAGGTAATCCAATAAAGCGATATCCTAATACATCCTCGCCTTCAGCAGTGGTGTATAATACAGCATTGTCATTGGTGATGTCTACCGCAGGTGAAATAGCTGAAGGATCGGCAAAAGCATCAATGGTCTCTTGGGTATATCCATTGGGCTCGTAAAATATTCTCAACCTGGGGTCGGAAGTGGTTTTCATGAATTCCACCATTGGTTCTGCAGACCACATTACACCTTTCCATTCAAAATCGGCACCTGGAGAACCTCTGTAGGTACCTCCTAGATCAAATGTGAATTGGTCATCGTCACTTTCGATCAATCTACCATCGGCCACTACGCTGGTAATAATTTCTTGGGCTTTGGATTCATTTTGACTTAATAAACGTGTTGCAATTCTCAATTTAACCGCATTTGCACATTTAATCCATTTCGCGATATCACCTTTATAAGCGATATCATTGGAAGCAAAATTATAGCTGCTAGTAATATTTTCGTCCATTTTTTGAATGGCCAAATTTAATTCATCTACAAGCTGTAATAAAACCGCTTCCTGTTTGTCATAATTGGGATCTAATTTACCTTCCCTACGGCCATCGGCTGCTTCAGAGTAAGGAATATCACCATACTGGTCCGTAATTCTAAGTGCAAAAAAGGCCTGAAGGATATCAGATGCAGCCACCATTTTTTGATAGAATTTTTGTTCTTCTTCAGATAGTTCAGAAATCTGAAGTCTCATCTCAGTTAAATGGTTCATTATTTTCACATAGAATGTGCCATATTTACTTCCAGGTAGAATGGTATTTATATCACTATCATTGGCTTTTCCCTGCACCAAGTACTGGGCCCAGGTCATTTTTTGATGGTTTTCGTGATACCATTCACCGCCATTTTTATAGGTAACCATTTCCTTTTGAACATAGGTGAACAAAGTTTCTGGTGGTGGCACCCCTATGTCAGGATTCGTATTGATTTCTGCAAAATCGTCGTCACAACCTGTAAAAATAACCAGGCCGATTAAAATATATATTACTTTTTTCATGTTGTAAATTTTCAAATTTAGAAATTGAGTTTTAACGAAAATGAAACAGATCTAATGTAGGGTGATGACTTTTGTTGAAGTGGGTTCGCCGCTGCATTACTACTTAGGGTAGGGTTTATATTATCCGGTAAGGAATTATAAAGGAACCCTAAATCCCTTCCAGTCAATGCCAATGAAGCACTTTTCACTAGAAGTTTGTCCAAAATTTCCGAAGGAACATCATATGTTAAGGTTACCTCTCTTAAGGCTACCCAGCTAGAGGTATAAACACCGGTAATTGGAGTACCAGTACTGGCTGAAGTCCATCTGTAAACGTATCCCGACCAATGTGTTGGTTCTACCAGACCTTGGTCGTATGCTTGTTGATATGTTAAGCCACCAACATCTACGTTGGTTCTATTGTCGGAAGGCCCTGAGGTAACGGTTGTGCCATCAGGAAAGACTCCATTGGGAATATACCCGTCTTCGTAGGTCTTACCGAAAAAGTTTTGTCCCTGTCCTTCGCTTGTCCATGTAATACCGCCTTGGGAAGCATCCCTATTGGGCAAAGAACTTTCCAAAACACCTTGATGTAGACCGTATCTGGCATCAGCTGAATAAATTTCGCCGCCAAATTTAGCGTCTACAATCGCACTCAATCGCACTCTTTTATATCTTACAGAGGTGTTCATGCCACCATACCAATCTGCCTGCATGTTACCCATTACGAATAAGGAATCCTTGTTCTGGATGCCAATTGGATATGCAACAGACCAACCGTTTCTATTTGCCAAAACTGGAATACCTTGGTTAGCACTGTTAGTACCGTCATAATAATCGTAACCTCTTCTGGTGACCAAGTCACCATAGTTACCTCCAACATAGGCATAAGAAGCGGTAGCCGAGTTGGAGTCATCTGGATTCCCGAATAATCTAAACTCGTTTATACCTGGGGCCAATTCAATAATTTTATCGCGGTTATGGGTGTAATTTGCACCTATATCCCAGCTAAAATCCGGGTTGTCTACAATCTTTAAATTTAAGGCTGCTTCTATACCTTGATTTTGTAGGTTACCGGCATTGATCAATTGATTATCTATTCCAGATTCTGAAGGAACCTGTAATGGAATAATTTGATTTTTTGTGTTGTCCTTGTAATAGGCAACGTCCAAACCAATACGGTTATTCCAGAATCTTAGATCCAAACCTGTTTCAAAGGAATATTTCTTTTCAGGTTTCAAATTTACCGAGACAGCCGTATTATCTTCGAACCTAAACATATTTAAGTCGGGGTTTTGACTGAAATTATCAGCTACAAATCCGGTTGATAACCTGTATGGGTCCGTGTCATTACCAACAATGGCGTAGGAGGCCCTTAATTTGGCAAAGGATATAAAATCAGGTAGTTCAAAGGTTTCCGAGCTTACCCAGCCTAAGCTGGCTGATGGATAGAAATAAGAGTTGTTGCCTTTACCATTTGGGTAAACCAAAGCAGAAGACCAGTCATTTCTAGCAGTGGCACTAAAATAAAGTTCTCTTTTGTAGCTGGTATTGAAAAAGGCGTAAACTGAATTGATCTTTTTTCTTGGTCCAATTCCGCCACCGGCTCTAAGTGCATCCTTTGAGTTGGCCAAAGAATAGAAATCACGAATTTTAAATCCACCCGTAGTGTTGCTATATTGGCCTTGTTCCTTAGAAGTCCACAATTCTCCTCCCAACAACAAATCCATTCTTATATCATCATTGATCTGTTTGTCGAAAAACAACTTGGCGGAAAAACTGTGTTGAAATTTTTCTCCGTTTCCAAAGTAGTAGGACCCGTTCAGTCTATCTCTATTGTCTGCAAAGGTCTTAGTTTCTTGATTATAGGTATATTGGTTAATATTTCCATCAAGAGTTGCTGTAATATTGTCCGAAATCTTATAATTCAAGTTAATATTCGAGATAAATGAACCCTCTGTACGGATATTATCGTCTTCAAGAGCATGGGCCCAAATTCTGCTCATTCTGGTAAAATTATAGTTGTCTCCATTTGGGTGTGGAACTCCACCGTCAACGTCCAAATAGTTATTCTTCCACTTGTTCACATCATAGTTTCTTGGGAAACCGTCGTGAAACCATGAAGTAAGTCCTCCTGGTTGCAAAGGATTCTTTGCTTTGGAGCGAGTGTAGTGCATTACGGCATTAACAGTAAGTTTGTCTTTTATCAAATCATGAGATCCTTTGAAACTTAAAGAATTCTTGTCAAAATCGTTCCTTAACTCTACCCCTGATTCGGAAAAATTGGAAAATGATAATCGGAAACTACTTGTTTCGCTACCTCCATCAATGGCCACATTGGTATTCCTTATAAAACCAGTATCAAAAGAGTCCTTGTAATTATTTGGCTGGGCAGACCATGTAGCTCTAGAACCATCATAGTCTATAATTTCCTGGCCGTCAAAACGGGGTCCCCAACTGGCTGCATGTTCTTCATAAGAATCAAAAGCCATAGATGGTAGACCAGTGTCCAAATCATAGGTAAAGAACTGGCCAGTGTCATGTGCATCGTCCCTTGTTCTTGTATTGGGGCCGTTGGTTACAAAGCTAAACCCTCCTGCAGTAAGGCCGGAACCATACTGATTTTGAAAATTTGGGGTATCATAAACAGTTCTTACCCCAACGGTCTGGTTAACACTAACTCCAAGTCCCTTGCTTTTTTTCCCAGATTTTGTAGTTACGATTACAACTCCGTTAAGTGCACGGGAACCATAAAGTGCCGAGGCTGCAGCTCCTTTTAAAATAGAAAAAGATTCAAAATCATCAGGGTTAAGATTTTTTAGTTGGTTACCCCAATCTGCTCCACTTTCACCACTTATATCATTGTCCAAGATTACTCCATCCACAACGAAGATCGGTTGAGTATTCTGATCAAATGTTGAATTACCTCTAATCGTTATCCTAGTACCGCCAAAAGTTCCTCCAGAAGTGGTGCTTATTTGTACCCCAGCTGTCTTTCCTTGCATGGCATTTATTGGATTAATCTGCGCCACTTGGGCGATATCGTCACCTTTAATTTCAGATACGGCATATCCTAGAGCTCTTTCCTCTCTTTTTATACCCAAAGCCGTTACTACGACCTCCTCCAGTTGACTGGCATCTTCTTGCATAGAAACATTAACGCTAGTGGAATTGCCAATGGTTACATTTTGTGTTTTCATTCCTAAATAAGAAAAGACAAGTATGTCACCTGTAGAAGCCTCAATATTAAAATTTCCATCGAAATCTGTTTGTGTGCCAATTGTGGTCCCTTGGACCACAATGCTTACTCCAGGTAAAGGAGCTCCATCGTTTGCATCCGTAACACTTCCGGATATTGTTTTGCTTTGTGCCATAACTCCATTAAGACAGAGAAAGGTTAAAGCCATTAAAAAGAAATGAATCTTCTTGTTCATATGATTTTAGTTATTTGTTAGTAATTACAGCTTGAGTTTAGACCGTATTTGGTATTAAATTTCTTAACTATATGTTAAACACTATAAGATTATCGACAAACAACTATGGGGAATACCTAAATGACTGATGTGAATGGCTTTTCGAAAATAATATGCGATTTTAGGTTGTAATATTTTACCCAATTAAGATACTATTTTGACCCTATATTTATCAATAATTTGAGTCTGGGTATTTTTTATCTTAACTTTTTTAATGATAAGGATGAGATTGTTGAAATGCCTGGTATGGGTCCATTCTCAATAGTCCAATTATTTTGAATTAAGTAGTATTGCTTTTATCTCGGCAATTGGGTCTTCATATGGCACGGTGTTATTTTTCCATTCTGAAGTTATCCATCCTTCTTCCCATTTCAACGTATCAAAATCCTTACCATGTTTATTGGCGTCCAACCACAATTGCCACCTTTGGGCATAGTAATCCCCAATCAATCCACTCCAGGTGCGTGCCGCATATTCGTTTACGCCACCTCCCCAAGTCGTAATCAATCTTTTGGCATTGCTTTCGTAATACAATTTTTCCTCTGGCGTGTCCCCAAAATTCCTAGCTAGGTCAACCCAATTACTTAATTTGTGCTTGGAGTGCGAAGCTAGAACCCTATCCAACTTTAACATTAAATCTATGGCATTCTGATAGGTTTGGTACTTTAAATTTTCGTTGGTTTCACCTTCGGCCTCATTAAATAAGGAGTCGATTTTAAGTCCAATGGCCTGGGCCCCAATTTCTATAGCATCATAATTGTATAATTCCTTATCATCAATGTCATTGGAGGCTTCCAAAAAAAGCTTTGCTGCCTCAAGGAAATCACCTGAGTTATGAACCGTGGCCGAACCTTGATCGGGCCTAAATTGATATTTAAATCTTGGATGGTCGGTAAACGTTCCTAAGGCGGACTTGCGAAGAAGATTATAGGCTCCTTTTAAAGATTCAGGGTATTTTCCATAACGGTCCAGACAGTAGTTTTTTATCCACTCGTCCAGATTTATTGCTTTTTCCCTCCAACCCCAATCGGCCAATAGCTCATAGATTATTTCGTTGTTTTCAATTCCCTCTGGAGCAAACCCAAAGCCTACAAGATTTTTTTTACCCTTAAAATTAATGGCTTCCTCCGGGGCTTCGGCGTAAAAATCCAGTACCCCGTTCAAAGGTACCTTGCCGCCCATATTTGGGATAAAGGAATATATCCATTGTTTGCCAAAAAAGCCATCGTACATTTCCCATGAATAGGGAATTTTCCAGTAGAGGGCATTGTATTCATTGGCCATATCCAATATTAACAATTTATCATCCGGTATTCCGCTCATCATTGCCTTCAATCTTTCTGGAGTCCAGAAAAGATTTCCCTTCTTGTCCCTGTGATAGGGAAAGGTCCATCCCTGCATTACCCAGACGGCTTCCGGATTGGCTTCTGCTATGGGTTCGTAGACCGCCTTTCCATAGCTGGCCAGTTCTTCGTTGGCCATTTCTGGATCATCGGACAAGGGGACATCCATTTCATTAAAGCTATCTGCCAAATAGAATTCACCCTTCCCAAATTCATTCTCCCATTCTTGGATGTATAGTTTTCCAATTTTTTTAAAAAGTTCACTTTTTGGGGATAGAATCTGCACTTTTTCATCAAAACCACCCCAACCTAATTCCCTTAATTCTTCATTTGGATATATTCTTTGCAATCCTTTGGGCACAAAACCGGCAAAGGCATGAACAATGGGATGCATGTCCAATTCCTTCATACGGTCTTGCATTTTATGGGCCAGTCCTATTTGCTTTTCAAAGAAAGAAAGGGGAGGGGGACCGTCCCAATTTCCAATATTTCCCATTCTGTTCCAAGGGAAATGAGCTGGTCCCGAGAAATATTCCAAAGCTTCCTCTTCCGTTAACCCCAATTTTTTAAAGGTTCGCAGTAAAATTGCCTCATGTGCACCCGCTATTATGGGCATATTCATTCCGTGTAGGGCCATCCAATCCAACTCCTTTTCCCAACGTTCCCAATCCCAATACGGTGTCGTGTAACCATGGGTAACTGTGTTTAAGTAATAACGATATTTAAAGGGTGTGGTCGTTGTCTTGTTGTATTTGGGTAATATTTCTGGAATATGAACTTTGTTTCCAGACCAACTAACTATGGAATGTGTGGCATTTTTCAAATAATCATAAGCTCCTCTAGTCAATGCCGTGGGCGATGTTCCAGTTACCACTATCTTATTGTTTTCTACCTGTACGGAATAAGTATCCAAGGTATCTTTTCGAGTGAAATTAAAAATAAAGTTGGAGGCGTTTTCAGGACCCAAGGCTCTACTAAGAACATCTTGGGCGGCTTTTGCTTCTGAAGTTTCCCGTTGTGATGAAGGAATACAGGAAATATTTATTAAGAGGAGAAATAAAATTTGTAATGTATACTTCATAAAAATTGTGTTGATCTTAAGTGTTAAGAAATAAATACCTTTTTGGTGTAGTTTTCTATTATTTCTTTTCGAATAAACTCATTAATTTCCCATTGGTCGTTCATTGGGATTTGAGTATTGGGTTTAAATGGAGCATAGGGATGTGGACCATATTCAGGTGTAATGGTGATAAAGGGGCGTTTTTGTTTTAAAGCATTCTCGATCATTAAGCTCCACCATTTACCAAATAGATCCAGCTCATTTTTATAGTTTTCGTCCCGAGGATCAATGACCTGTGGACTTTGGGCCGAACCTACCCTAGCATGGATATGATAGGTATGTTCAATGGCTTTTTGTACAGCCCTGGGTTGATTTTCCAACAAGGATTCAGCAACGCAACACCAATGTGATAAGTCGGAGGTTAGTTTAAGAAAGGGATATTCCTTCAAATATGATAAACAGGCATGGGCAGCAAATGAAAACCGGGAGCGATGGGTTTCATGGGTAATTATAACCCCTGTTTCCAATTCAATTTCATGGGCCAATTCAATCAAAGTGGCATTTTGAGAATAGGTAAAGAAATCCATGCCGGTATGCGAATTCACAAATAGGGGGTTAGCTTCCCCCAGGTTGTATAAATGCCTTTTATATTTTTCCCGGTGCTTTTCAAAATTTACTTCCTTCGTTTCCCAATGTTGGGCAACGAAATCCAATTCCATATCCTTCAACATGGAACAAATCTCTTTCTTTTCTGTGCTATTTAGTGGAAGGTCTATTTCAACACCATGATAACCGGCCTTCTTAACCTTATTTAAAAATACCGGCCAAGCCAAATCTGAACTTCCCCATCGAGGATATATAAATTTAAGAAGCATATTTAATATTAATTCAATTTCTCTGCTTTCTTTCCCCAGTATGGTCTACCCCCTGTTCCCTCTCATAATCGATCATTTTTTTTGGCCTAAAATTTAAAATCAGGGCCCTACGTTGGGTGTCCGTGGTGTTGCCCTGACTAAAATGAAGGGTATGTCCATCATGAAAAGTGCATCCGCCAGGCAATAAGGGAATACTTTCCGCCTGTGAGGTGTCGGTTTCGCAAAATAGAGCTCCTCCATTAGGCATGTTTTTATGGGGAAGGATTGGTTTCCCTTCCGTTTTGGGAATAAACCACATACAACCATTTTCTTCAAACACTTTATCCAATGCTATCCAACAACTAGCCGATCTTTGGTCCGGCATGTTGATCCAATAGGCCGCGTCCTGATGCCAAGGGGTAGGGGTATTGGTGTTTGGTGCCTTATTGATCATCATATCAAAATCAAGTTCCATGTCTTTACCTAAAAGGTCTTTGGCCCATTGTAAAGCTTTTTTATATGCGCTGGTTTTTAACAATTCCGGAACGAGACTACTGGGTCTCATTATTTGGGTAATACGTTCAACCTTTTTGTTGGGATTGACTTCTACCCCGGCGAGGTCGCTCCTCAAATGGGCGGTTTTGACTTTGTCCTTTAATAATTCATCGTAAAAAGTCCTAAGGCCTTCGACTTCAGTAAGGGAAAGTAAGCTTTCAATTTTAATATATCCGTCTTTAAGGAACTTTGTTTTTTTTGATTCCATATTTCAAGTTTGCTGGCTCCAAATATGTAATTTAAATATACAAAAGTCTTCTAATTTTATACTATATTACTTTTTTATACATTTTTTATGGATTTAGCATCACAGGATAGAAGGGTATACAATCTACAGGACTTTGGAATAAAAAGGGCATTGTTCTTTGGTCATTATCGATACAAAGAAGTAAAACCTGGCCTCTCGGGTCACCAACATCCTGGGGCTTTGGAAATATGTTTTTGCATGAAGGGCAAACAATATTATAAAATCGGGGACCATTTATATGAACTTAGTGGAAATGATATTTTTGTAGTGCCCCCCGATACTATTCACAGTACGGGAGAATTTCCTGAAGATAAAGGGGAGTTGTTTTGGCTTCAGATAATTTTGGATAGCTCAGTTGGTAAGCTTTGCAACATGTCTACAAAGCAATCGGACTTTTTACTTAGTGCACTACTGGATAAATCCCAATGTATATTTAAGGGTTCGTTTCAATTAAAATTGATTTTGGAGAAACTGGTAGATTATTTGGGAAATGTAGATTCCATATTGTCCAGAATTATGGTAGATCAATTGATTACCCAAATATTGTTGGAAACCGTCATCTTGTCCAAAAAAGTCCAACAAAGTCCACCATCCATAAAATTAAATTCCTTGGATAAGTTTATTCAGAAAAATCTATTTAGGATTGTATATGTTGATGAAATGGCCAATTTCATGGGAATGTCCACAGGGTACTTTAAGGCTTGGTTTAAGAAGGAATCCGGGATGCCTCCAAAGGAATATGTGAACCGACTGAAGATTGACCAGGCAAAAATGGATCTTTTGACCACTAAAACGGTTACAGAAGTGGCATTTGGCTTGGGTTTTGGTTCTTCCCAGTATTTTGCCACCACTTTTAAGAAGTTTACTGGTTATACGCCCAAATCCTATAGAAGACTGCAAAGAGAAGTATAGTACAGGACCAATCCTAAAAGTTGTGTGTGAATTAGAAAAAGATAGGATAGACTTGCCCAGAGTTTGTGTTCTGTTCATTTTTTGCATCGCCCAAAAAACGACCAGGGCTGAATAACCAAGGTACGGTGT